>NZ_CM178175.1:4237500-5298896 GCF_058382295.1 Chryseobacterium sp. TQ-BC-N36 | reverse complement strand
TTTTTATGCCCTGATTATTCTTTGTTTGTACTGTTTTTAGAAGGAAGACAAAGGTCCAATTTTTTCTTTTTAAAAAAAAATATTGCAGCTATTGATTATTTAAAAATATATTTGTATGTATAATTTAACGCCAAAAATGATACACACAACACACTCAATACGAGTACGTTACGCAGAAACAGACCCTATGAAATACGTATACTACGGCAACTATGCTGAGTACTTCGAAGTAGGCAGAGTGGAGCTCTTCAGAAGCATAGGAATTTCATACGATGAAATTGAAAACCAAGGAATTTGGCTTCCTGTTTCAGAGTATAAAATTAAATATATCCGGCCGGCTTTGTATGATCAAAAATTAGAAATTCACACCTGTGTCAAAAAAATTCCGGGAGTAAGGATTGAGTTTGAATATGAAATTTACAATGAGGAGCATATTAAAATAACAGAAGCATCCACTACTCTATTCTTTCTGGATGCAAAAACCAACAAAGTAATCAAGTGTCCGGATTTCCTGATGCAAATGATTGAGAAGAACTGGAAGGAATAGACAGCAGGGGTTCTGAGTTTGAGAGTTTGAGGATTCGAGAGTTTAAGGTTTATGGTTCTAAATTTAAAGTCGGGAAACAAGAAACAAAAATAACCAGCAACAAAACAAAGTCACAACACACACTCTGTTTATGAATTAATTCGCACCTTTGTACCTTTATTTTATTCATCCTTTATATTATAGTATTATGAAGATTGCATTTTTGGGGCCTCATGCCAGTTTTACCCAGCTTGCTGCCGCTCAGCTTTTTCCTGATGAAGAGTTATTACCACAAGCCAGTATTCTGGATTGTTTTAATGCTGTTGAAAATGGAGAGGCGGTAAAAGCAGTTGTACCACTGGAAAACTCTATTGAGGGAACAGTTTCGATGACGCTGGATTATTTATACAAGACCCCTTCTATTAAAATTGAGGCAGAAGCAGTAATGCCCATCGCCCATCACCTGATGATTCATCCGAAAAATTCGGTTGAAAATATTGAAAGAATCTATTCACATCCGCAGGCTCTTGCACAGAGCTTTCATTTTCTGGACAGTCATTATAAAGAAATTCCAAAACAGGACTTTTCTTCTACTGCCGCTGCGGCTAAATTTGTTTCAGAAAACCCGGACACTTCCATCGCTGCGGTAGCCAACCAATTTGCAGCTAATTTATATGGTCTGAAAATTATTAACCGTAATATTCAGGATTTTGAACAGAACCATACCCGGTTCATTATTATTTCCAAGCACCAGAATACCTATAAGAATGATCGTCTTGAATCTTTAGGAGAAAAATCAGGAATGCTGATTACTCTTCCAGAAGATCACCCGGGCGGGCTGCATCAGGTATTATCTGTTTTTGCATGGAGAAAAATGAACCTCAGCAAAATTGAATCCAGAACATTAAAGACCGGCTTGGGAAATTACTTTTTCTTTATTAATGTGGCAGGTCCCTGGGAGGACGTCTTGCATGGAAATGCTCTTAAAGAGCTTGAATCAATCAAAGCAAATGTTGATTTTCTTGGAAATTATCAGGAATTCCTTCTGGAAAGCTAAGAAAAAACGCAATAAATCCTTTAAAACACTGCCTCCATGGCAGTGTTTTTCTTTTTTATGACCTTACAAAAGCCAAAAAAATAAAATTGTGACTGTTAAAATATTTACTTGTTACCCTCTTTGATCAGCTGTTAAAATAACCCACCACTAAGGGAGAATTATATTTTCTTAAAACCCTTATAAACAAGCAATTAATTAAAAAATAATTATAATAAGTCGTAAATTAATTATGTGATAAAATCACACAAAATATAAACATATGTTTAAATATATTACATCATATTAATGTAAAAATTATAGATTTCACAATGCAGGGTATAATTTTTGTTGTATATTTGCTTAGCAACTAATTAAAAATCTTGATCATGAAAACTAAACTTTACAGCTTATTGTTGGCATGTGCAACCCTACCTTTATTCTCACAAGTTGGTATTAATACACCAACCCCTTCTGCAACTTTAGATGTTAACGGAAATACAAAGATCCGTACTACCCCTGCAGCCCCTGCATTAAGTGGCTACCAGGTGCTTGGTATCAATACCGGCAGCTCAGAAGTATCTTCAATTGATCCTGCACTATTAATAGCCGCATCAGGAACTAATCCTACCGTATATTCTGCAAAAAAAAGTACTGGCATCAGTCTCCTTTCCGTAGGTGTATTGGGAGATTTCAAACCTGTTAATTTTCTAGCAGCTGAAAGAACCATAGGGAGTGCAGCTTTATTCAATGATACTACTTCAGCTTATACAATACCTTCAGACGGAGTATATGCAATAGCATATTCATTCCGTTTTGGAACAGGGCTTCAAGCTTCTTTATTAAGTAGTGGTACTGGTATTGGAATCACCAGAACAAGAGGAGCCGGAGCTGGTGTCACCGCATTAATAGACTCCCGTCTCTTCAGTGGTGTCAATCTTTTAGTGGCTAGTTTAACGATCTCGGACAGTTATATTAATGGGCTATACTCCTTCCAGGCAGGTGATAGAGTAAACTTTGGATTTATTGATCCCGGTATTAGCTTAACATTATTATCAACAAGTACTACATCATTCTACATTTACAAAGTATCCAACTAGAAAAACATATTGTTAGTTATCTATACCATTTAGCCCATCATCTATACAGTGATGGGTTAATTTTTAAATAGCTTATCAAACATTTCTTTATATTTGATAAAAACTATGAAATGAATGAACTCATTGCTGTCATAATATTCATTGTCATCTTCATCATTTTCAACAATCTGAATACTAAAATCAGAAGGCTTGAAAAGGAGATCTCAGATCTTAATGATAAGATCAGCAGGGCTGGTGATGAGTCTGAGACAGTTCAAAAGAAAACCCCGACAGAAAAAACTTTTATACAGCAGCAGGCAGAGCCTCAGCAGACCAATAAAAATATACAGCACAATGAAGAAATTCCAACGCCAGCCGACAAGGACCGGCTGACTCCCGTTTTTGACTTTTTAAAACAAAATGTCCTCACCATTATTGGTATTTTCACTCTCGTTCTGGGAATCGGATATTTTGTAAAATATGCCATTGATAAAAACTGGATCGGAGAAGCTGCAAGAGCAGGAATTGGCTTTTGTACGGGAGCCGGAATCATCATCATAGGGTATTTTATCAGAAAAAATTACACAACTTTCTCATCCATTATAACAGGAGGTGGAATCGCTGTTCTTTACTTCACAGCTACCATTGCCTTCCGTGAATACCACCTGTTTACACAGAATACAGCATTTGCCACAACTGTTTTAATAACGGCAGTATCTATTGTTCTATCTTATTACTATAAAAGTCAGGTATTAATCATATTTTCATTAATAGGAGGATTCACTGCGCCTTTGATGATCAGTAACGGCCACAGCAATTACCTTTTCCTTTTTATTTATCTTACCCTTTTAAATATCGGAATGCTGGCAGCATCATTCCTTCAGCATTGGAAAAGTGTCGGATGGACAGCTTATATTTTTACAACCTGTTATCTTTTCTATTGGACCCATAAAAGTCCGGAACTCTTAAATATTACTTTTTATATGATCAGTTATGCTGTTTTCTACATTTTTGCATTACATGATTATATCAGGAAAAAAGCACTTTCCTCCTCTGATATTGCTATACTCGTTCTTACTAATTTTTCGAGTATTTTGGGACTGATCTATACTTTTAACACACTAAAATATGAACCACCAATTATTTTCCCACTTGTCTTTGCAGCAGTAAATGCTGTTCTGTTTTTTAGAGAATATGGAAAAAAGGATTTTGGAATCGCTTATTCTGTATTTGCAGGGTTGGTTACCAGCCTTATAACAGCAGCTGTTGCAATTCAGTTCAAAACACACCTTATCACCAGTATCTGGGCGATAGAAACAACCCTTCTTCTTTTCATCTGGAAAAAAACCGGTCATAAGATTTTCAGAATCTTCTTTTATATCCTTTTTCCATTGGTGATAACTGCCCAACTTGTAACATGGACAGCCTATTTTGGTACAAAAGATTTAGCCATTATATTCAATTCTCCGTTTATCACCAGCTCATTTACCATTGTTTCCATAATAATCAATTTATATTTATTAAGGAATACCGAGAAAGAATCACAAAATAAAGACCTCAATTTTTTTGAAGACCTTAGCACTGTGATAAGTTATGGCGTTATTTATATTACTTTTCTTCTTGAGATTACCTATCATATTTCGGAAATGCACTGGGCAGCAATCACCAGCGTAGGATTGTTATTCAGTATCTTTTATATTTTCATCTTATTGCTTCTCAGAAAGCCACTGAACATCAGAAATGATATCCAGAATATATTGATTTACCTTCTTTTCATTCTCATCATTATTACCATAGCCGTTCCTACTCCATCAGTAGTGACAGCAATTTTATCAAAAAAACTGGCTCCAGGTTTTTATCTGCTTCATCTTCTTCAGTGGATTCCTTTTACCTATGTATGCTTCAAAATTATTCCGTCTTCAGAATTTCACAAGCGCGAAATCTCTTACTGGCTTCTTTCTTTAACACTTATCATTTTTACAAGCTGCGAATTGCATCACACCTATGTACTGATGATCTCGAATAATATTCCCCAATCTTATGAAGCTGATAAGCATTTCAATATTCTTTATCTTCCTATCATATGGACAATACTTGCCAGCATTTTTATTTATACAGGCCTCAAAAAGAATATCCGGGAATACCACAAGATTGGTTTTACGCTTGTCGGTTTGATGGTATTAAAACTTTACGGTTATGACGTATGGCAAATGGACAATATTTCAAGGATCAGCGCTTTCATCGTACTTGGAATCATTTTATTATTAAGTTCTTTTGCTTTTCAGCGGCTGAAAAACCTGATCAGAGATATGATGGACAAAAAAGACAAAAATGAAGAAGCTGCAGACCATCCATCAGGATAAATCTTTTTATTTATAAATAAAATGTAAAACAATTTAAGATTACGTTCACATTTTGTAAAAAATAACTATATTTATCACGTTTTTAACAGTTACATATTCTGATTATGAAAAAAATACTCTATTCTTTTTTAATATTATCTTCGGCCACTTTATTTGCGCAGCAAAAAAATCTGGCGGTGAAGTTTGCAGTGGCTGACAACGTTATTGGGACGGTAGAATTGTTCAATACAAGAAAGAATCTATTGCAGGTTTCAAAAGTTTACAATACTCCATCAAGCCTTCCTCAAAGCTTAAAAAAATACAGTTCTGTTTTTACAAAAGGCGTGACTGAATATAAGTTCAAAAACGGCGAAAATGTTTTTGACAGAATGGCATTATCTGAAATCAATGTACAATATAATATCCCGGCCGATAATCCTGTATTTATTGAAGGATATGAATTTACAGATACCAGCACATTAATCTATCCGCAGATCAAGAAAAAAACAGAAGTAAAAGATTATAATGGTAAAAAAACATTGTTCATCTACACAACTGAATAATTCAATACTATAAAAAAAGGATGCTCTAAAACAGCATCCTTTTTATTTTAATACTTATTGTTCCATTTTTTCCTGAGTTCTTCGTAGATTTTCTTCTCCGTAGAATTATTCCCCGGCTCATACAGTTTTACATTCCTGATTTCCTCGGGAAGAAAATCCTGTTCTACAAAGTTACCCTCATAAGAATGGGCATATTTATAGTCTTTTCCATAATCAAGATCTTTCATCAGCTTTGTAGGGGCATTCCTCAAATGCAGCGGTACAGGCAGATTTCCGGTCTGTTTCACCAGGGCCAATGCTTCGTTAATCGCCATATAAGCAGAATTACTTTTAGGGGAAACAGCAAGGTATACCGCAGTTTCACTTAAAATAATCCTGGCTTCAGGATTCCCAATCACATTAATCGCCTGAAAACAATTGTTCGCAACCACCAGTGCATTCGGGTTAGCCAATCCCACGTCTTCAGCCGCAAGAATAAGCATTCTCCGGGCAATAAACTTGATATCTTCTCCCCCGGCAATCATCCTGGCCAGCCAGTAAACTGCTCCGTTAGGATCTCCCCCCCGCATAGATTTGATAAAGGCCGAAATAATATCATAATGCTGTTCCCCGTTTTTATCATACAGCGCCATGGTCTCCTGAAGAACTTCAAGAACGTCTGAATTAAGAATTTCTGTTGTCTTTGAATTTTTGTATTGGTTCAAGACCAATTCCACAGAATTGATCAGCTTTCTCGCATCACCTCCCGAATACTGAATGAAAGCTTCTTTTTCCAGGATTTTAAAGTCAGTCCCCTCATCTTTATTGTATCTTTCCGAAGCAATATCGATCAGTTCTTCCAGTTTTTCATAGCTTAATGCTTTTAAAACATATACCTGACTTCTTGAAAGCAATGCAGAAACGACTTCAAAACTTGGATTCTCTGTAGTGGCTCCTATTAAAACAATCCAGCCTTTTTCTACCGCATGCAGTAATGAGTCCTGCTGTGACTTATTAAACCTGTGAATCTCATCAATAAATAAAATAGGGGATTTTCCGGAGAACAGATTCTGCTTCTTGGCATCTTCAATCACATCACGGACATCTTTCACCCCGGAAGAAACCGCAGAAAGCTTATAGAACTTCCTCCCTGACTGTTCTGAAATAATTTCAGCCAGCGTAGTTTTCCCGGTTCCCGGAGGCCCCCAGAATATCAGAGAATTCAGGGTATTGTTTTCAATCATTTTTCGGATAGTTCCTTTATCGCCGGTAAGGTGCTCCTGCCCCAATACATCGTTCAGGGTTTTAGGTCTTAATTTTTCAGCTAATGGGATATTTTGATTCAAAGTAATTCTATTTTTTTAAGATCAATGTTCCGGGTTTTTAATCTCCGAAACTTATAACAAAATTAAACTAATTTTCATTTTTTTACCCTATTTTTGCATTGTTTTGAAACTTACATTCAATAAAATCATTACATTTCCACTGGTAATTTTGATCAAATTTTACCAATGGTTCATCTCGCCTTTACTTCCCAAAAATTGCCGCTACGAACCCACCTGTTCTCATTATATGGTAGAATCACTTCAGGTACACGGTATCTTTAAAGGCTTCTGGATGGGATTTAAAAGAATTTTACGATGTCATCCATGGGGAGGGAGCGGCTATGATCCTGTTCCCCCAAAACATAAATGTCAATAATCAAACTATTAAATCAATAGAAAAATGAATACTTTTTTTTTCAGAATTTACTTTGTGCTGTTTGCATTGGTTACACAATGCCTCTTTGCACAGGAATACCCTGGAGGTTTATCTGACGGAACTTTAGATATCAGCGGAAACAATATTCCTGTAAAAATCTATTCTACCACGGAGATGGGAGACCTTACTGCTTTTCCTGACAGGGAATCGGATAAAAACCAATCTTTTGTTGTCATCCTAAATGAATCTAATTTTGAACCTCAATATTACAATTATGGTGCTTCAACTTTAGCCAAGTATAAAGATTCAAAATATCAGTTTTTCGATAAAGACTTTAAGCTTATTGATACTACTGTTACCAGGGATAATATTTCAAAATTCAAATATGCAGTAAAATCTGTAAAGCCTATTACTGATTCTGATAAAGTAGAACTTAAAACCCCGTTCAAAATATGGGATCCTTCAAAAGGAATTCATATCGGATCTTTCACCCTTCACTTTTATAGTTTGATGTTTGTTTTTGCATTTGGATTCGGATATGTCTTAATGACAAGAATCTTTAAGATTGACAACGTTAACCAAAAATACCTGGAACCTCTGTTCACGTGGACATTGATTGGTACCATTCTGGGAGCAAGATTAGGACACGTTATCTTTTATCAGCCGGAATTATTTAAGGAGGATTTCTGGAGTGTATTTTTACCGATCAGTACAAAAAACGGTTTAAAATTTACAGGATTCTCAGGTTTGGCAAGCCACGGTGCTACTATTGCTTTGATTTTTACTACATTATATTACTCATTTAAAATCATCAAAAAAAATCCTTTCTGGGTATATGACAGATTAGGTATCGTAGTAGCTTTAGGAGGTGCTTTTGTAAGAATGGGAAACTTTTTCAACTCTGAAATCGTTGGTAAACCGGCTGATCCCAATTCTCCGTTTGCTTTGCTTTTTCCACAACAAAGCAGTGAATATGGGCTTACCGTTCCGCGCTATCCAAGCCAGTTATTTGAAGCTGTAGGATATGTGCTTCTTTTCATTTTATTATGGATTCTTTACAGAAAAACAGATAAAAAATACCAGCAAGGCTGGTTATTCGGTTTGTTTTTTATCATTCTTTGGGCCATCAGGTTCTTTGTGGAATTCCTTAAAGAGCCGCAGGGAGATGAGTTCATCCAGATTGGCGGCCTGAATACAGGTCAGGTTCTTTCAATTCCTTTTATGATCGCAGGAGTTGTGATTATGATTGTTTCCAAGAAATTTAAAATCACACCGGAAGAAAATGCAAAGCCGGAATAAGCTGATAAGTAAAACTAAATAGAAAAAAGGCAAATTTGTAGAAATACAGATTTGCCTTTTTAATATCTTTAAAAATTATTTTACAGCTTTACTTTTTCTTCGGTGGCTCTTACAGATTCTTTGTGATTTTCTTGTTCAGCTCTTCAAAAACACTTCCAAACGCATCAATAACATCAGTGGGCAACATAGATTCTTTTGAATGCTTTTCTGAAGCGATTTCCGCAGCTCTGCCATGCAGCCATACCCCAAGAATGCAGGTATGTTCCTCAGAATATTTCTGGGCTAAAAGTGAAGTCAGAATTCCGGTAAGAATATCTCCGCTTCCTCCTTTGGCGAGCCCAGCATTTCCGGTTATATTGTAAAATACATTTCCTTCTGGTGTAATAATCTGGGTATGATGGTCTTTTAATACAATATATATATCCAGTTTTTTTGCTTCTGCCCTTGCCCGTTCAAGCCTTTTGAAAGAATCAGCAGTACTTCCGAAAAGTCTTTCAAATTCTTTTGGATGAGGTGTAATGATTGACCTTTTGGGAATTAATTTCAGATTTTCCGGACCTTTTGAAATAATGTTCAAAGCATCTGCATCCAGGATTAATGGCCATGTATGGCTTTTCAAAAAGCTCAGAAAGTTTTTTTCTGTTTCCTGATGAGTACCCAACCCGGGACCTATGCCACAGATTAAATCATCTTCAATCTCAAAATTAAATATGAACTTCTCACCTCCTTTTATAAACATTGCCTCAGGACATGAAGTCTGTAAAATCTCATAACCGCATTCCGGTGCCAGAGCAAAGGTTAATCCAGCTCCGGTTTTCAAGGCTGATTTTACAGCCAGCACCGCAGCTCCTATTTTCCCATAACTTCCCCCTGCAATGATCGCCTTACCATAGCTTCCTTTGTGGGAAAATTCCTGCCTCGGAATAAATATCGGTTCTATCAGCTGATCATCAATTACAGAATATGCAGTATCAGTTGTATCAGCGTACGCTTTATTTAAATCAATATTCAGTACTTCCACCTTTCCGGTATATTTTCCTGTTTCAGGATGAAGAAAAGTCCGTTTCCAGCATTGAAAAGTCAGGGTATAATCAGCTTTCATAATGACAGGATTATTATCAAACATTTCATCTGCAGACAACCCGGAAGGAATATCAATGGATATTTTAGTATTTTTTTTACTATTCAGCTGCTCTACAAGCTTTTTATATTCTCCTTCCAGCGGCCTGGATAATCCCGTCCCAAAAAGCGCATCTACAATGATGGTTTTATCATCAAAACTATAGTGTTCATCAGGATCAAATTTTCTGACCGAAATTCCTGACAAATCACGAAGCCTTTTAAGATTAACAGAAGCATCTTCTGAAAGCTTCCTTTTGGAATCGCTTATAAATACATCTATATCAAAACCTTTCAGATAAAGTATCCTGGCCACAGCCAACCCATCTCCTCCATTATTCCCATTGCCACAAAATACAGCCAGCTTTTTATGGTTTTTACAATGTTCTGAAATCCAGTGGGCCACAGCCATTGAAGCTCTTTCCATCAGCTGGATAGAAGAAACCGGCTCATGAGAAATGGTAAACTGATCCCAGCTGCGTATCTGTTCTGCGGTAAAAATTTTCATAGACCAATCAAACTTTTAAGCAAATTACAAAAGATTTTTCATTATGATATTACGGTTATTAATAAAAATAAGGAGTCATCATTAATGAATTAAAGTATCTGTAGAATGTTAAAATATTCATTAAAACGAATGACATGAAATCATCATAAAATTCAATATTTTGGGAATAAAAACTATAAAATGTAGTGTTTTTTACATTTTTTAATCATATTTTTGTGTATATACTAATTAAAAAAATATAAATTATGGGATTTGTAAAAGAATTTAAAGAGTTTGCCTTTAAAGGTAATGTTCTCGATCTTGCTGTCGGGGTGATCATTGGGGCAGCATTTGGTAAAATTGTTTCGTCTTTGGTAGAAGATGTAATCACGCCTCTGATATTAAACCCGGCACTGAAAGCAGCTGGCGCAGAAAACATTGCAAAGCTTACCTGGAATGGAGTTGCTTACGGAAATTTCCTTTCAGCAGTAATCAGTTTCCTTTGTATTGCGATGGTTCTTTTCTGGATCATCAAATTGGCGAATAAAGTGAACAAAAAAGAAGCTCCGGCTCCCGCAGGCCCTACAGAAGATCAAAAATTATTGACAGAAATCAGAGATTTATTGAAGAGCAGAAATATCTAGTCTATAACAACAGTTTTAACATAAAAAAGCACCTCGGTTAGTAAACCGAGGTGCTTTTTATTTATAATCTATTTCAAATTATTGAATCTGTAAGATACTTGAAATCTGCTCAGCCAGGGAAAGTCCGATTCTATCCTGTGCTTCAAGAGTAGAAGCTCCGGTATGAGGAGTAAGAGAAATCTTAGAGTGAGTAAGGATTTCTTTGGAAGGTGTTGGCTCATTAATGAAAACATCTAACCCGGCAAATCTTACTTTACCTGAATCTAATGCCTGAATCAAAGCCGTTTCATCGATAACTCCACCTCTGGAACAGTTTACAATTGCCACTCCGTCTTTCATGATTTCAAATTCATTCTGTCCAATCATATATCCGTCTTTCTGAGCCGGAACATGCAGGGTTATAAAATCTGAATGTTTCAAAACGTCCTGTAACGGTTCTGTTTCTATATCAACGTTGATAAACTGGTTGTTGTAAAACTTCACTTTAATGCTTGCTCTCCCTACATTGTTATCAGCAGCCACCACTCTCATCCCAAGTCCTAAAGCAATTCTTGCCACTTCCTGACCAATTCTTCCCATCCCGACAATACCGATAGTTTTTCCTCTCAGTTCGATTCCCGGGGCATATGCTTTTTTAAGAGAAGCAAACTCAGTATCTCCTACTACAGGCATTTTTCTATTAGAGTCCTGAAGAAATCTTGCTCCTGAAAATAAATGGGCAAAAACAAGTTCTGCCACTGATTCTGAAGAAGCAGAAGGAGTGTTGATCACATGGATTCCTTTTTCCCTTGCATAGTCTACATCGATATTATCCATCCCTACTCCTCCTCTTCCAATAATGTCGATGGACGGGCATCCGTCAATAATATCTTTTCTTACCTGTGTAGCACTCCTCACCAGCAGGGTTCGGATTTTGTGCTCATTAATATAATCTACCAAAAACTCCTGTGGAACTTTTGTAGTAATAACCTCAAAGCCTTTTTCTGTCAATGCATCAATTCCTGATTGATCCAGGCCGTCGTTTGCTAAAACTTTCATAAAATATCAAGTATATTAAAAAATGAAAGATTTAAAAATTAATGGAACTGCTTCGCATTTAATTTTTAAATCTTTGAATTATATTTTTATTCGCCGTCTTCTTTGAATACTTCAATGGTCACTTGTTTTTCTACCAGATCCGTAAATCTTCCCTTGTACCTTGTAGCTCTTACCAGGTGGTTATCTATCCAGTGATAATTTCCTCCTCTTGGTTTTCCGCAAAGCACGCTGTGGTATTTGAAGCCATGCTTATCCAGCCAGTCTATGGTAATTTGTTTCAGATTTTCGGTTCTTGACGTAAAAAAGCAGATCTGATGTCCTTCGTCATACCATCTGTTGATCGTTTCCAGTGCATCAGGATATGGTTCGCAGGTCACCATTCTTTCCGGTTCTTCATTGGGAACGTCATCAGTAATGGTTCCGTCAATATCTATTAAGTAATTTTTTATTCCATCCTTTAGAATAGGACTAATGTGTTCAATGTATTCTAATTCCATTACTAAATATTAAGTAGCAAAGTTAGCGTTTTTACAACTATAAGGCACATTAATCTTAGTTTAAGTTAAAATTTTACTACAAAAATTATTATTTAAAGAATAATATCAATATTTTATTCATCATTTTATAGCAAATGGTTAATATTTTTCGTTTTGAATTTTCTTTTTAAGCAAAGAAAACCGAAGATATAAAGAAAACCAATCAGTGAATTGACAGATTTACCTGTAAATTTCCTCTATCATCTTTACTTCATTACCGTTATTACAAAAAACATGATGTTTATCTAAAAATTTCCAAAATACATTTATTACCCTTACATTTGTAGGAATGGAAGAATTTGTCGTTTTAGTAAATCCCCAGGATGAAGTTTTAGGACTGATGGAAAAACAGCAGGCTCACATCAACGGCCTGTTACATCGTGCATTTTCTGTATTTCTATTCAACAGTAAAGGGGAAATGCTTCTTCAGAAAAGAGCTTCAGGAAAGTATCATTCTCCTAATCAATGGACCAATGCGGTATGTTCACACCCACGAAAAGGGGAAACTTATCATGCAGGAGCTGTACGCAGACTGAGGGAAGAACTGGGAATTGAGGCAGAACTTTCAGAAAAATTCAATTTTATTTATAAAGCAGATGTTGGCGGCGGTCTTTGGGAACATGAGCTGGATTATGTTTTTACCGGTGATTATAATGATGAATTTCACTTGAATCCTGATGAAGTTTCAGAAGTTCGTTTTGTCACCATGGAAAATTTGGACCAGGAAATAAAAGACACTCCTGAGAGCTTCACGGAGTGGTTTAAAATCATATTAAAAGAATATAAAGAGCATTTATAAAAACTCATCATACCATGAAAGCATCTTTACTTGTATTTTTTTTAGTCAGCTTTAATCTTTTATTTTCCCAGACTTATAAACCATTATTACAAGACGGCAATAAATGGTATACAAGTTTCCATTCATCAAACGGACCTTGTGGCAACCCCTCTCCTCACAACTCTTTTATCTATCAAATAAATGGTGACAGCCTTGTGAATGGCGCCAGTTATAAAAAAATCTACTGTAAAGCCTTGGTCTACCCTAAAAGATCATGTAATGATAACCTGTATACGTATCCTTTAACCAGCAAAGGGTATTTAGTTGCTCTTTTAAGAGAAGACACGGCACAGAAGAAGGTGTACAAAAACCAACTCGGAACCGGTACCGAATATCTTTTATATGATTTTTCCGTACAAGTAAATGATGTTATTGACATTTCTCATTTTGACATCAACAATGGAGTGCCAACAGCGACCATCAATAGTATTGATTATGGAAATGTTTTTGGGCAAACGAATGTAAAAAGATTCAACCCATCTTTTGGACAGGATAATGTAATATATGAAGGCATCGGCTCTAATACAGGTCTTCTCGAAAGTCCTATAATAGCCTACAACTGGGAAATAGGAAACATGCTCGATTGCTTTGAAGATGTGAATGGAAAATCTTGTGTACACTTTTTTTTGGAAACTCAGGAACAGCAAAAAAAGAAAAAATCTGTTCAGCTTTATTTTTCAAAATCCGATCATACCTTTAAAGTCATTTCTCCTAAAAAGGAAAGTTTCACTATCACGTTCTATAGTTTATCAGGAGGATTAGTGGAAGAAAAGAAGATAGATTCCAATATCGCTTTCACTATCAAAAACAATACAGAAAAGCTATTACTTTATACCATTTCAGACAAATATGCAGAGGTTAAAGGAAAAATATTTTTAGAATAACAATTAAATTTAAAAAAGTAAATTATGAACAAAACGGCTTTATATGACAAACACGTTTCTTTAGGGGCTAAAATAGTTCCGTTTGCAGGTTTTGAAATGCCTGTTCAATATTCAGGGGTTACAGAAGAGCACTTTGCCGTAAGAGAAAAAGCAGGATTATTTGATGTTTCCCACATGGGACAGTTTTTCATCGAAGGACCGGGTTCAAAAGATCTTTTACAATTGGTAACGACCAATAATGTAGATGCACTTGAAAATGGAAAAGCTCAGTATTCTTGCCTTCCCAACGAAAACGGAGGAATTGTGGATGACCTTATCGTTTATAAAATGGAAGATGACAAATATTTCGTAGTTGTAAACGCTTCCAACATTGACAAAGACTGGAATCATATTTCAAAATACAATACTTTCGGGGCTAAAATGACCAATGCTTCTGATGAAATGTCTTTATTGGCAGTTCAGGGTCCTAAAGCTACTGAGATTCTTCAAAAGCTTACTGAAGTAAATCTTTCGGAAATCCCTTACTATCATTTCACAGTAGGAAGTGTAGCAGGAGTAAATGATGTAATTATCTCAAACACGGGATATACAGGAAGCGGAGGTTTTGAGATTTATTTCAAAAATGAAAGTGCGGAAAAACTTTGGGATGCTGTGATGGAAGCTGGTAAAGAAGAGGGAATCATTCCTTGCGGATTGGCTGCCAGAGATACGTTAAGATTAGAAAAAGGATTCTGCCTGTACGGAAATGACATCGATGATACGACTTCTCCGATTGAAGCTGGTTTAGGGTGGATCACTAAGTTTGATAAAGACTTCGTTTCTAAGGATGTTTTCGCAAAACAGAAAGAGGAAGGAGTTACCAGAAAATTAGTTGGTTTCGAATTGACAGACAAAGGAGTTCCAAGACATGATTATCCTGTAGTGGATGCTGAAGGAAACGTGATCGGAAAAGTAACTTCAGGAACACAGTCTCCAATGAAAAAAATTGGTTTAGGCCTTGCTTATGTAGACAAACCTCATTTCAAATTAGGATCTGAGATTTTTATTCAGGTAAGAAACAAGAACATTCCTGCAAAAGTGGTAAAAGCTCCTTTTGTATAACCTGTTCACAATATAAAAAGAGGCTGTGATTTCTTCACAGCCTCTTTTTTTGGTTCAATAGCAGATGCAGCAGGTCTTTCTGTCAGAGGTACAGACATCTCCTACTCCCGGTGTATTGGAAATTACCCCTCCGGCAGGTCCACATAAAATACTGCAGACAGGTAAAGAAGCAATCCCTCCGTTAACTTCTTTCAGTTCTGATCTGTTAAGCTTTTTTGTTTTTGAAAAGTTTGTTCTCATATTGTACATTTTTGGTAATCCCAAATACAACCATTCAAAAAACAACTAACAATCAAATACTTAAATAAAAATTATAAAACCTGGCGGGTATAAAAAATCCGGCACAATAATAAAAAATCATTAAGCCGGACAGGTTCTCTTTAAAGTTATTTATTCGTTTACCCCAAAGAATCTCTGCAGTTCTTCTACATTTTTCTTGTCATTCCCTACAAAAATCTCTTTGTCTGTCATAAAAACTGGTCTTTTTAAGAAGGTATAATGATCCAGCAGCAATTCTTTAAAATCTTTTTCCGTCAGAGATTTTACATCCAGACCTCTCAGTTTGATCTGTGTAGATTTTTTACTGAATAATGCTTCGTATGATTTTGTTTTTTTATGCATTTCCGCCAATTCTTCTTTTGTGACCGGCTCTTTCTTAATTTCGCGGAGTTCCCACCCTGTAAGATCAAATTGGGCTAAAATTTTTCTGCAGGTATCACAGGTGTTGAGATAAAATACTTTCTTCATTACGTTTTCTAAATCTGTTATTGGTTAAAATTCCCTTTCATTGAAAGTTTCGTCTTTCAAAAGTAGGATTTAATCTAAAACTTTGGAAATTATTAAATAACTTTATTCAAATTTTATAAAGATGCAGAACAAGCCTATTACTTTTCAGTTTATTTCGGAACCTTCAGATGTTAATTACGGAGGAAATGTACATGGAGGAAGTGTGATGAAATGGATTGACCAGGCCGGTTATGCATGTGCTACCACGTGGAGTGGTAATTATTCCGTTACCGTATATGTAGGCGGAATCCGTTTTTATGATCCTATCAAAATCGGAGAAGTCGTAAAAGTAGATGCTCAGGTGATCTATACCGGGACTTCAAGCATGCATATCGCCATCAATGTCTTTTCAAGAAACCTGAAACAACCCAATTTTGAAAAGAAAACCCACTGTATCATCGTTTTTGTTGCAGTAGATGAAAATGGTAAAAAGCTTCCTGTACCTAAATGGACACCGGAAACAGAGGAAGAAAAACAGCTTGAAATGTATGCCAAACGTCTGATGGAGCTGAGAACGCAGATTGAGGATGAGATGAAACCTTTTTTGTAGATACGGATTTCGAGATGCGGGATTATGAGATTTAAAGTTTAAGGTTTAAAGTTTTGAGAAACCAGTAACAAAAAACGACCAATCACATATATGAAAAGCACCTTTACCTTAATAGCATTGCTTATGACGGCTTTATGTCATGCTCAGACCCATCGGTTTATTTATGAACTGCAATATAAAATGGATTCTACTGAAATCACTTATGAAAATCTGAACATGATTCTTGACATTACACCCAAAGAGGTTAAATTTTACGGGAGAAACCTGATTACAACAGATTCTTTGAATAAAAAATTCGGGATGAATTCAGATTATACTGATATGTCGGGTCAGATAGTGAAAAGAAAAATCAATTCTTTTGATAATGAAAACTTTATCAATATCAAAAACGGATATTACTCTTTTAAAACCACAGATAAAATCAACTGGACGATTTCCAATGAAACCAGAAAAGCAGAAAACTATACTTTACAGAAAGCCACTACCCGATTCGGAGGAAGAGCATGGACAGCCTGGTTCTGCAAGGATATACCTTTTAATGAAGGACCTTTTAAATTCCGTGGTTTGCCTGGTTTAATTTTTGAACTTTCTGATACAAAAAATAACTTCATTTATCATCTTATTAAAAGTCAGAAGCTCCCGGAAGTACACCCTACCGATAACTTTGTAGAATCTAATTTTGGGAATAAAGCTATTCCCATCAATGAAAAGCAGAAGTATAAGCTGATCATGGAGTTTTACAATGACCCTTTTGCTTTTGAAAGAAATAACTTCAGTAAATCCAATAATGATCTTAAAATTAACATCAATGGGAAAGAAATCCATAATGTGGATGAACTGAATACCCAGATCAAAAGCATGCAGGAGGTCATCAGAAAATATAATAACCCGGTTGAAATCGATAAGGCAATGCATTATCCGGTATATTAAAACTATGGTTATTTTTAAGTTTGGGCTAAAGCTGGTGGAAAGTGTTCAATTTATTTAGGCGGGCTAAAGCCCACCTCTATTGAATTCAGGTATTTAAAGGAACATCTTTTATCTTTTATCTTTTATCTTTTATCTTTTATCTTTTATCTTTTATCTTTTATCTTTTATCTTTTATCTTTTATTTTATATATTTGTAACATCAAAAGGAAATGGTGTTCTTCCTTCCCCAACCGCTTTACAAAAGCTGATGACGCCTGATTAAAAGATTATTAACAAATAACTAATCAGGATTATTATGTCAAAAAGTCAAAGAACACTAGGCAAAAAAGCAGTTTTTCATACCTATTTTTTCTTCAGAAAATTTCCGGCTATTCCCTATATTTTAAAATGGCTGTGTATCAGTATCATTATTGGAGGTTTAGTGGGGACAGCTTCTGCTGGTTTTCTTCAATCTTTGGAGTGGGCAACCAATTTCAGGGAAAATCATCTCTGGCTGATTGCATTGCTTCCGGTGGCTGGATTCCTGATAGGACTTCTTTATCATTACTTCGGGAAAGATGTGGAAGCAGGAAATAACCTGTTGATTGATACCATTCATGAGCCCAAGGAAATAATTCCTTTTAAAATGGCTCCTTTTGTGTATCTTGGAACAATTGTCACTCATTTTTTTGGAGGTTCTGCAGGCCGTGAAGGAACAGCTCTCCAAATGGCGGGTGCTATAGCCGATCAGCTTACTAAACCTTTTAAGCTCGACAGAAATGAAAGAAAGACACTGATTATTGCTGCGATTGCTGCAGGATTTGGCTCTGTCTTCGGGACTCCTCTTGCAGGTGCTGTTTTCGGTCTTGAAGTTTTTCTGATCGGAAGGATCCGTTACAATGCTATTTTTCCTGCATTTGCTTCGGCCATTCTCGCTGACCTGGTGACCGTTCTCTGGAATGTAAAACATACTCATTACCACATTGATTTCATCCCAAAACCTGAGTTTCTGCCAATTCTATACAGCATTCTTGCAGGAATAGTTTTTGGAATCTGTGCTGCAGCTTTCAGTAAAATCATTCATTGGATGGGTTCTGTTTTCAAGTCAAAAATTAAATATCCTCCGCTTCGTCCGGTGGTGGGAGGAATTATTATCGCGATAGCAGTTTTGGCAATGGGCACCTCCAGATATATCGGTTTAGGGGTTCCTGTAATTGTAGAATCTTTTGAAAAGCAGCTTCCGCTACATGATTTTGCTTTAAAAATGATCTTTACTATTGTTACGCTTTCAGCTGGATTCAAAGGTGGAGAAGTTACTCCCTTGTTCTTTATCGGAGCTACATTAGGAAGTGCTTTGTCACTGTTCATTCCTTTACCTTTCGGACTATTGGCGGGAATGGGATTTGTCGCCGTATTTGCAGGAGCTACCAATACTCCTTTAGCCTGTATGCTGATGGGAATTGAATTGTTCGGAGCAGAATGTGGTGTATATGTAGCTATTGCCTGTATTGTATCTTACCTTCTTTCCGGTCACAACAGTATCTATACAAAGCAGAAAATCGGAGAGGCAAAAAACAGAAGATACGAAAGCCAGCAGGATCGGTCAATTTCGGATTTTTTATAAAGGGTTTCGGGTTTCGAGGTGCGGGTTGCTAGCAATGAGGTGCGAGATATCAGTTATTGCGGGATGCTGGTTGTTTTTTAATGCTGGTTCTTAATCGTCTGCTTATAGCCTTTAAATTTTGAAGCGAATAACCACTAATCCCTACTCTCGAATCCTGAAACCTTACCCCATTAAATCCATCTACTCTCAGGCTCTCTCATCCTCAAACTCACTCCGCTTCCCATTTCCAACTATAATCCGTAATTTTACCCCATGTTCGATTACAGATTAAAAGTTTTCCATACGGTAGCTTCCCGGTTAAGTTTCACTAAGGCTTCAGAAGAGCTTCACATTTCACAGCCTGCTGTTACCAAGCATATTAAAGAAATTGAAACCCAGGTAGGTGCCAAGTTATTTGACCGTAAAGGAACTTCTATTCAGCTGACCCAAAGCGGAAAGATTTTGTATGAGCATGCTGAAAAGATAAGAAATATCTACCGTGACATGGAATTCGAGATCAGCCAGATTAATCAGCAACATAAAGGAAAACTGATTATCGGGGCGAGCACAACGGTTGCGCAGTATATTTTACCTGAAATTTTAGCCAAATTCAATGCTTATTATAAAGATATTAAGATTGAGCTTCTTACAGGTAATACGGAAGCTATTTCAACCCTTTTAAAAGAAGAGAAAATTGATCTCGGTATTATCGAAGGAGAATCACAGTCTTCTTATTTTGAATATACGACTTTCAGGCCGGATGAAATTGTTTTGGCAGCCAAATCTGATCATCCCCTTGCCCATAAAACCTTACATTTAAAAGATCTCTATAATCTGGATCTGATCTTCAGAGAACAGGGATCCGGAACCCTTGAGTTCATACAAAACCGGCTTAAAGAGAAAGAAATCAATCTCAATGAATTGAATACCATTATACAGCTTGGAAGCAGTGAGAGTATTAAAAATTATCTTCTTCATTCGGAATGTATGGCATTTCTTTCCATCAGTACTATACTGAATGAATTGAAAAATAATATCCTTACTGTTATTGACATTAAGAACTTTAGTATTGAGAGGGATTTTCATTTTATTCTTCCTAAAGGAGAACAGTCTGAACTGATCAAACTTTTCCTGAGATTTGCAGAGTAAGATATTTGATGTACAAAGTATTAATGTAAAAAGTATTAATGATTGACTGCTGCGGTTGATTATCAGAAATACATTTCACATTTCACATTTCACATTTTACATTTTACTATAACTTTTAGTTATCCAATATAACAAAATACGATTTATATTGTTATACTTTATTCCGGAATTTTGGTGCAGATTTTAAAAATTCGCATTATGAAAAATTTCATTCAGCATGAAATGACCCGGAAAATATTTTTTATCGTTTTGGCTGTTGTATGCCTGACACCATTTATATCTTCACCAATAGCACTGGCTTTGGGATTTATCCTGGCTGTTCTCATCGGAAACCCATTTGAGAAACATCTTCACCAATATATTCATGTGCTGCTGCAGATTTCGATTGTAGGTCTTGGATTCGGACTGAAGCTCGATGAAGCGCTTCAAGCTGGAAAAACAGGTTTGATACTGACTGTTGTAAGTATTGTTACTGTAATGGTCTTGGGATATTTTCTGGGAAAAATATTCAAACTGGAAAGACCTTTATCTTACCTGCTATCCGCAGGAACTGCTATCTGTGGCGGGAGTGCAATTGCCGCAATCTCCCCTATCATCAAACCCAATACGAAACAGATTTCCCTTGCACTGGCTATCATATTTACCTTAAATTCTGTTGCGTTATTTGTATATCCTGCCATAGGACATCTGTTGAATCTTACACAGCAGCAGTTCGGGCTTTGGTGCGCAGTGGGAATTCATGATACAAGCTCTGTAGTGGGTGCCGCCAGTAAATATGGGGATGAGGCTCTGAAAATAGCCACCACAGTGAAATTGGCCCGTGCCTTATGGATCATCCCTGTTTCATTGATAACCATGTTCATTTTTAAAAGTAAAGGTTCAAAAATAAAGATTCCATGGTTCATCGGTTATTTTATTGCAGCTATTATTTTGAATACATATTTCCCCTTTTTTGACCGTTTCAGTACTTCAATAACTGTTTTAGCTAAATCCGGATTGAATCTTACTCTGTTTTTTATTGGTTCAACCCTTTCCCTTCGGACTCTGAAATCAATAGGATTAAAACCTTTGTCAGCGGCAGTGCTTCTTTGGGTTATCATAAGTATCGGAAGCCTTCTTTATATCATCCGTTAAAAGAGCAGGACCCTTTTGAAATCAAAAGGGTCCTGCATATTAAATGTGGAAATGTTTATTTCATACTGAAATAATTTTCTTTATATGGCTGACTCACCACAAGTATAAACCTGTGGACAACCGATGTACTGTACGCAATACCATGGACCTGTTACGGCTCCTGAGCAGCTGCATCCGCAAAGAGACAGATCAGGATTTCCGCTTACTCCTCCTGCGATATTTTTAAGGTCCTGCTTTCTTAGTTTTTTAGCATTTTTCATAATGTTCATGAGATTTAGTTTGATTAAACAATATAGTTTTTAGTTACTTTCCAAAGTTAAACAAATATTAATTACACGCAACAAAAATTAGTATAAAAATTAATAATTTATTGATTCTAACGTAATTATTATATTCAAAATAAGTAATCCTTTATTTTCATTTTTTAAACAGTTTGAATTACTCTGTAAATTCAAGGTCTCTGTTATGGGTTTCAGAAATGGTAAGCGAGGAATAAAACGCCAGCCCAAAAACCACTGCTCCTACTATTGCAGCACTTTCCACCACCGGAAAATGACCTTTCAGGGAATCAAAAGCCAGAATCATGACCGGTACAAGCCCTCTTACCATATTCGGAACAGTTGTGGTCGCTGTATTTCTGATATTGGTTCCAAACTGTTCTGCTGCCAGTGTCACAAACATAGCCCAATATCCTGTTCCAAAGCCAAGCCATACACAAAACAGATAATATTTCATTTCTGTATCAGTATTTCCAAACAGCATGATGACTACTCCGATCAGTGTAAAGATCAGCATGTAAACGATCGCCATTTTACGGGATTTTAGAGCATGAGAGATAAAACCGCTCAGCAGATCCCCTGCAGAAATACCTATATAAGCCCACATAATTGCTTTTCCGGGGTTGATATCCTTTATTCCCATTTCTGGGGCAAACTGATTGGCTAAAACCGCCAGAATCCCTATACAATACCACGTGGGTAATCCTACCGCAATACATTTTAAGTATCGTATCAAGCGATCTTTATTCGTGAAAAAAGAAAGAAAATTCCCTTTGGAGACGTTTTTATGTTCAATATTCTTGTAAATTCCGGACTCAGATACGCTGATTCTCAACAGTAATAACAGGATGCCCATTACTCCACCGATAATATAAGAAATGTTCCATCCACCAGCAAGTTCTACTGTAAGCTGAGCTACTACAGCTCCCATTAATCCAAACCCGGCAACAACTGAGGTTCCTATCGCTCTCAAATTCTTCGGCAGACTTTCAGAAACCAGCGTAATTCCTGCTCCAAGCTCCCCGGCAAGCCCAATACCAGCAATGAACCTCAAACCGGCATATTGGTACACTAAATGCTCTTTTGGGAAATAAGGCAGAAAACCACAGGCAATATTGGCTAAAGAGTATACCAGAATAGACCCGAAAAGTACGGAAAGTCTTCCTTTTTTGTCTCCGAAGATTCCCCAGAAAACACCTCCGAGAAGAAGCCCTACCATCTGGCAGTTCAGAATAAAGGTTCCGTCCGCATCCGGATTGAGGCCCAATGCTTTTAAACTGGGTATTCTGACAATTCCAAATAAAAGGAGGTCATAAATATCTACAAAATAGCCAAGGGCAGAAATGATAACGGGAATAGAAAAAATGTACTTCAGTTTTGAAGACAAGGACAATTCTTGCATTTTTAAGTTTTGATAAAAATAAAAAACCTTTCAATTTCTTGAAAGGTTTTTATTAAATATCTTTTTCTGATTATTATCTGGCAATATTTACAGCTCTCGTTTCCCTGATTACGGTTACTTTTACCTGGCCAGGATACGTCAGTTCATTCTGAATCTTCTCAGAAATATCATAAGAAAGCTGAGAAGCTACTTCATCATTTACTTTTCCGCTCTCTACCATTACTCTCAGTTCTCTACCCGCCTGGATCGCATAGGCACTGGATACTCCATCGAAGCTTAATGCTGCAGATTCAAGATCTTTCAATCTCTGGATGTAAGACTCCAATACCTGTCTTCTAGCTCCCGGTCTTGCTCCTGAAATGGCATCGGCAACCTGGATGATTGGTGATAATAATGATTTCATTTCAATTTCGTCGTGGTGCGCTCCGATTGCGTTAACAACTTCCGGATTTTCACCATATTTCTCAGCCCACTGCATTCCTAACAATGCGTGTGGTAATTCTGATTCCTGCTCAGGAACTTTACCGATATCATGTAAAAGACCTGCTCTTTTTGCTAATTTTACATTTAATCCTAATTCAGCAGCCATAGTCGCAGCGATGTTGGCTACTTCTCTTGAGTGCTGCAGTAAATTTTGTCCGTAAGAAGAACGGTATTTCATTCTACCTACGATTTTGATCAGCTCAGGGTGTAATCCGTGGATACCTAGATCAATGATTGTTCTTTTACCTACTTCAATGATTTCCTCCTCGATCTGCTTTCTTGTTTTTTCAACAACCTCTTCGATTCTTGCCGGGTGAATTCTACCATCAGTTACCAATCTGTGAAGGGACAGTCTTGCAATTTCTCTTCTTACCGGGTCGAAACAAGAAAGAAGGATCGCTTCCGGTGTATCATCAACGATGATCTCTACTCCTGTTACCGCTTCCAAAGCACGGATATTTCTACCCTCTCTACCGATAATTCTACCTTTTACCTCATCAGACTCGATGTTGAACACGGATACTGAATTTTCAATAGCCTGCTCGGTTCCGATTCTCTGAATCGTCTGAATAACGATTTTTCTCGCTTCATTTTTGGCATTCATCTGAGCTTCTTCCATGATGCTCTGAACATGTGCCTGTGCTCTTGTTTTCGCCTCAGCTCTCATGGTTTCTACCAATTCTGCTTTAGCTTCTTCAGCCGTATAGTTGGAGATTTTCTCAAGTATTTCTACTTTCTTAGTTGTTGCAATATCCAATTCCTGCTGTTTTCTTTCCAGAATTTCATTCTTCTTAGCGTAGTCTGCAATCTGCTTGTCTAAATCTTTTTCAAGTTTTCCAGTCTTGCTAAGCTCGTCATTCAGTTTGTGTTCCTTGTCTTTGATTCTTTTCTCAACCTCCTGCATTTTCTTTTCACGGGACTGAATATCTGCATCATGCTGTGATTTCAGCTCCAGGAATTTTTCCTTTGCCTGAAGGTTTTTTTCTTTCTTTATGGATTCAGCCTGTACATTAGCTTTTTCTATAAGGTTTTCGGCATTTTTCTTAGCATCATCTATGATGAATTTTGCTTTAGTATTCAGAGAACTTCTGGAAAAGAACATTCCCACGGCAGCCCCGATTACCAAACAAACAACACCGACTATAACTTCTATCATAATATATATTGAGTTTTAATTGTATTCATATCTAAATAAAAAAGCCTACAATAATCCAGAGATTGAGAGTAAACTCCTAATCAACACGATTTGAACTGATTTCCACTGTCTGTAATCCGGAAGTCCGGCACGCCATTCAATGGACATTTGTTCGGTAATTGTTTAGCGTTGAGTTTACCTTTAATGTGTTAGAATTATTGTAGGCAGTAATTTTTCAGGAAAAAAAATCTATTTCCCGATTTCATTCAACGACTGATTAATCTGCGTTAATCTTTCGTTGGTAGAATTAATATTTTTCTCGTAGTTAAGAGAAACCACTTCTGCATTGGTCCCAAGTTTAAGGGCACACATTGCCAAAGCATCCTGTTTATCTCTTACATCGAAGTTCTGTTCAAAATCTTTAATCATATTCTCGATCTGCTTCCCTACTTTACGCAAAGTTTCTTCCTCTGCTGCCGGTACGTTCAGCGGATACACTCTTCCTGCAATGTTGACGGTAATTCTCCTTATCTCCATTATAATCCACTGTTTTGAAGCTGAGCAATACAGAAATCAATCTCTTTCACCAATCTGTTGATATGGTTTTTCATTAACCTATTGTGTTCAGGATTTCCTGATATTGCTGAATAAAGTTTTATATTTTTTTGTTCTTCTGCTAATACCTGATTTTTTCTTCTTTCCTCATCATATTTCTTCTTCAGTTCTTCATGCTCAATACTTAATTCTTTTAAATTTTCCGTAAGATTTTTATAGTTCTTCTGCAGAGTCGAAATCTTTCTCTCTAGTTCTGAAAAATTGTTTTCTAAATCTTGAAGCATTTCAGGTTTGTATATTCTAACTAAAAGCAAAAATAAAAAAATAATAACACTAACAAAAATAAAACGCTCTATATTTTGATATACTAACAAAAAAGGAGGTACTGATGCACCTCCTATGTATTTTTAATAATTTTTTTTATTCAAATTTCAGAACAAACATTACGGCTCTTGTCTGCAATGTAGAAATAGCAGAAGACCAGTAAGGAGGTGTAGTGGCATTATCAGCCACTTTTTCGTTGTTCATGAAGAATGTTCCTCTGATAGCGGGAGTCAGTTTGAATTTGTTGAAATAAAACTGAATTCCCATTTCTGCAGACCATGCAAAATTGTGGGTGGTAGATCTGAAAATCCCCTGCATGTTATCATCTGTAGAAGTTGCATTAGACTGAAGGTTTACTACATAGTTCACCCCTGCTGCAACATAGGGTCTTGAGTTGTACCATCTTTGTCCGTGAAGTTCCAAAAGTACCGGAATATCAATCAAAGTAGATTTAATTTCTCTTACTTTATCCTTTTCCTGTAAAGGGAATGGCATAAAGGGATCGTTGGTCAAAGATCCGCCTGCATAAATATCATTGGATTGAGTATTAAAAGTCAACTGTCTTTGTGCAAACTGTAAACCTGGCTCTATTCTTACATCAAGATAGTCATTCAGTCTCCATTTTGCAATAAGCCCGGCACCGAAACTATAACTTTCCTTAGAGGTAACAAGGTTTTCATTATCATTCATCCCGTATTTCGGATGCAAAACAATGCGGTAATCCAGTCTGTTCCCGTTCAAATAAAACCCCCAACTGAATTTCTGTTCGTCGAAATCCTCCAACTTATCCATTCTGTTTCGGGTTCTGAATTGCGCGTTTGCAAAAACGGCAACATTTACTGAGGTTAAAACCAGTGCTTTTAATAGAAATTTATTCATAGGTTACTTTGTTGCTTTATAAATTGTGGCTATACCTAAACTTAATTTTTTATATTCAACTTTCTTAAATCCCGTATCTAAAAGAATTTGCTTCATCTTCTCCCCGAAAGGAAAAGCATTTACAGAATCCGGAAGGTATGTATATGCCCTATTATCCTTGGAAACCAGTCTGCCTATTGCAGGTAATATATTTTTGAAATAAAACATATAAAATGGTCCCATGAAACCCTCAACCTTTGAAAACTCCAGTATATAAACACTCTTGTTATCTTTAACTACTCTTCTTAACTCTGCCAAACCTTTGGTAAGGTTTTCAAAATTCCTAACTCCAAATGCAACGGAAACAGCATCAAATCTATTGTCCTCGAAGGGTAAATTTTCAGCATCTCCTTTTTGCATGGAAATTTTGCCGTCTAATTTAAGTTTTTTTATTTTAATAACGCCAACATTCAGCATTTGTTGTGATAAATCTAATCCAACTACTTTGGAACCGGTTCCTTTTTCAATGGTAATTGCAAGATCTCCCGTTCCTGTAGCCACATCCAGTACTTCCTGCGGATTATCATTTTTCATCCATTTTACCAGTTTATTTCTCCATAAAACGTCAATTTTCATGGATAGAACATGGTTCAGAAGGTCATACTTCGGTGCGATGTTGTCGAACATATCCTCTACCTGGCTTTTTTTTGTAGCCTCTGAATTGTAGGGAGTAACTTTGGTGATATCTTTTGTCAAAACTTAAAACTTGTAATATTCTTTGTAATAATTTAGGTAATCCTGCTTTCTGAAGATTTTGGATCTTGATTCCACTTTCTGGATATTTTTGATCAATTGATCATAGTCCTCATCTACATTGTAATAAAAATCTTCTGTATAAAGCTTATTGAAGCGTTTCGCTCCTCCGTAATAATCTTTTCCGTCAATAACCGTTTTATCAAGGGCTGCCAGTAATGAATCTTTTTTAAGGTTGTACCCGTAATACTGATCATTGATATAGTAATCCTGGTGTGTAATATTGATCAGACCACGAAGTTTATTCACTTCAAATGCTGAATCATAAAGCATTTTTTTATTCTGATCAAAAACCTGAATAGAGTTTTTCCCTTTATTCAGATCCACATGCACATACTGCCCCGCAGATATAATTCCTTCAGATCCGTTATTGATCTTGAAATAATAAGTGTTCGGGGTAGGATTATCTACAACATAATAATTCTTCTTGGCTAAAAAAAGGAAGTAGATCCCAAAGGCAACGATAAACGCCACAGCTGCAATAAGTAAGCCTTTTAAGGATGAGTTGTTTTTCATAGATTGTAAAGTACAATTTTTGCAAATTTAATAATATTTTTAATTCTCCGTTATTAATATTAATTATTAACTTTGCAACTTTAAAAAAATCATATAAACGAATGCCGAATACGATCATTATTGGCTCTGGATGTTATATTCCGAACAGAGTTATTGGTAGAGATTACTTCATGAATTCTGAGTTCTACACTGAAGACGGAGTAAAGATTGAAAAGCCTGTGGAAGAAACCATTGCGAAATTTGTAGAGATTACAGAAATCGAAAACAGGAGATTCATTGAGGATCATCTTTCCAACTCACAAATCGGTTATGAAGCTGCAAAAATTGCTCTTGAAGATGCAAAAGTAGACGGTGAGGATCTGGATTATATTATTTACGCAAGCAATTTCGGGGAGGTTACTGAACACGGATATGCTGATTTTATGCCTACCATGGCAGCGAGAGTGAAGAACAAACTGGGAATCAAAAACAGAAAGTGCGTAACCTACGATATGCTTTTCGGATGCCCTGGATGGGTAGAAGCCATGATTCTGGCAGATAACCTGATCAAAGCCAAGGTAGCCAAAACGATTCTGGTCATAGGAGGTGAAACCTTAAGCCGTGTAACAGATCCGCATGACAGAAACAGAATGATCTTTGCTGACGGCGCAGGAGCTGTAGTCGTAAAAGCAACAGATGAAGAAAATGTGGGAATTATCGCTCACAATACCATCTGTGACAATGGTCCGGAACTGAACTATCTTGAAAACGCTCCTTCCATCAATAAAGAAGTTGACCAGAGACGTCTGTATGTAAGAATGTTAGGAAGAAAAATCTATGAATACGCTCTGAAAAATGTACCGGTTGCCATCAAGGATACCATTACCGATGCCGGTCTTTCTATTGAAGATATAGACAAAATCTTAATTCACCAGGCAAATGCTAAAATGGATTATGCAATGATTGAAAGACTTCACAAGCTTTATGATGTGAAAGAATACGATCATGCCATCTCTCCTATGACGATCCAGGATTTCGGAAACACTTCTGTAGCAACGATTCCTACCATGTATGACTTAATAATTAAAGGAAAAATGGAGGGTCAATCGTTTAAAGAAAAAGGTAACATTGTGATGACTTCGGTAGGTGCCGGAATGAATATCAATGCTATCGTTTACAGATTTCCTTAATAATATTTAATAAACAAAAATATAAAGCACAGGGAAGTTATTCTTTGTGCTTTTTTTGATCAGACATGCAAAAGAATTTTTTAATTATCGCCGGAATCTTCCTGTTTTTGGAAGTATATATTTATCAGGCCGTCAGAACACTTACTGACAACCCGTGGATCAAAATCGGATATTGGATTATATCATTAGCCGTGTATGGAATCTTTGCTTATGAAGTCACCCATTACCAAAGATCAGACAGAAGCATGGTAAGGGCCCAGATCATGATTTCATTATTTTTGATTTTTATCCTTCCGAAAATTTTCGTGGTCCTGTTTTTATTGATTGATGACATCATCAGAATCGGAGGCTATCTGATAGGTTTTTCCCAACCTTCAGAAAACTTCTTCCCGGAAAGACGAAAATTCCTGAGTCTTGTCGGATTAGGAATGAGCGGGGTTCTTTCTGCTCTTTTCATAGACGGAATCACGTTTGGAAAGTACAGACATAAAGTCAGAAGGGTAAGAGTAAACTTTGCCAATCTTCCGAAAAGCTTCAAAGGCTATAAAATCATCCAGATTTCCGATGTTCATAGCGGAAGTTTCTCTGATCCCGGCAAATTAGAGCATGCTATTGAGCTGATCAATGAACAGAAACCTGATCTGGTCCTGTTTACCGGAGATATGGTGAATAATGTTGCCGATGAATTCAAACCGTTTATTCCTCTGTTTTCTAAAATCAAGGCTAAAGATGGCAAGTTTGCGGTCTTAGGCAATCACGATTATGGGGATTATGTAACCTGGGAATCACCTGCTGCCAAAAAGGAAAACCTCGACACACTGATTGGCTATGAAAAACAGGCTGGATTTGACATGCTGAGAAACGAGCACAGAGTTATTGAAAAAAACGGTGAAAAACTCTATATTCTAGGTGTTGAGAACTGGGGATTGAAACCATTTCCACAATTCGGAAAAATCGATGACGCTTTAAAGGATGTACCGGAATCTGCCACGAAGATCCTGATGAGCCATGACCCCACTCACTTTGATTATGTGGTAAAAAAACACCCTGCAAACATTCATTTAACCCTTTCAGGGCATACCCATGGAATGCAGTTTGGTCTGGATCTTAAAAACGTGAAATGGTCGCCAGTCCAATACAAATACCCAAAATGGGCCGACCTATATGAAAGCGAAGGAAAACTCCTGTATGTCAACAGAGGATTCGGAGTATTGGGATATCCGGGAAGAGTGGGTGTATTGCCTGAGATTACGCTTTTTGAATTGAGCTAGAGATGCAGGGCTCGGATACAGGTTATTGGTTGCTGGTTGTTTGGTTGCGAGTTAGTTTATTCCGGGTTACGTGCTACACACAACATCAAACATCAAACATCAAACATCAAACCTTAAACCCTTTACCTAATCCCTACAACCTGGCACCTGATATTTGCAACCTATCACCTAAAATATATAATCTTTCATACGGGAAGTAGCCATTTCCCTTTCATTGAGAAAAGTAAGGAGGGCATCTAATTTGTCCTCCATTTTTTTGCCCGAAAATAAGCTCCGGTAAAAAGGAATATCAAAACGGTATTGCTTGAAGTCCGTAAACTGCCATGCATTCAGGTAGATCAATACAAACTCTTCATTCTGCAAAGTTTCCAGCACCATATTCTGATAATATTTCATCGGCAGGATCTGGAACACAAAATCATTATAGGGAAGCTGACTGTAAGGAGAGATACTCTCTGGCACAATACTCAGCCCGTCTTCTTCTGTAATTTCCGTATCTCTTTTGAGTCTTTTGAATGGAAAAAGAATATTGGCATTATCAATATTAGAAACATAATTAAACTCCATCAGCTTCAAAATATCCTGTGGAACTTTCATATCTTTCTGGCGGATTCCCCTGATCTGTTTTTCCAGCAGATCCTGAATATTCTTTTTGGCATTTTCAATTTCTTCAGGATTTGAACCTTTATTATAAAAAGCAATTTCATGCCCTTTGGATGAAATTGCTTTTATTAAATTCTGAAGTTTTTCAGTAAGAGAAATCTCTACAAAAAAACTTGATTTGATATCATGAATATCTAAAATTCTAAGAATTGCTTTGGTATTATTTTCTATGATTTTCAATCGCTCTTCATCGGCAATCCGGAAGCCTTTTTTTACTTCAGCTTCAATACAAGTGATGTTAAACGTCAACAATACCATTTAAATTAAATTTTATATAAATATTTTAATACCTTAAAAATCAGATGTTAAAAACATTTTTATTTAAAGTATTACTTCACATTATTAATTCTTAGCTAATTTTACTTTCAGATTCTTGATCATATCTTTTGTCATTTCAGAAATCCCGAAGTCATACGTCAGCCCCCAGTCTTTTTTAGCTACTGAATCATCAATAGAAGCCGGCCAGGAATCTGCAATAGCCTGTCTGAAATCCGGGTTATAATCGATCGTAAAATCCGTAATTTCTTTCTTGATTTCTTCAGCCAGTTCTTTTGGGGTAAATGACATTCCACCCAGATTGTAAGAAGAACGAACCGTTAAACTTTCTTTTGGTGCTTCCATCAATTTCAAGGTGGCATTGATGGCATCATCCATATATAACATCGGCATTCCTGTATTCTCAGAAATAAAACTTGTATATTTTCCCTCTTCGATTGCTTTGTAGAAAATCTCAACGGCATAGTCGGTAGTTCCACCTCCTGCAGGAGTCTTCCATGAAATCAATCCCGGATACCTGATACTTCTTACATCTACTCCATATTTATCGAAATAGTATTCGCACCATTTCTCCCCCGCCATCTTAGAAATCCCGTAAACAGTTGTCGGATTCAACACTACATCCTGCCCCACATCATGCTTTGGAATTCCTTTTCCGAATACAGCGATTGAACTTGGCCAGAAGATCTTTTTAAGGAGTCCTTCTTTCGCCATTTCACAAAAATGAAGGAGTGGCTCAAGATTAAGTTTCCAGGCAAAAATAGGCTGCTTTTCCGAAGTTCCGGATAAAAGCGAAGCAAGGTGATACACTGTGGTGATATCATAATCTTTGATCACCTGTCTTACCAATTGTGTATTGGTGACATCCATTCTTTCATAATGTCCGGCAGAAGTAATCCCTTCCTGCCATCTGTCCAGTCCTGAAGCAACAACGTTTTCTGCTCCGTGGATTTCAACAAGTCTGTTTGTTAGTTCGGTACCAATTTGTCCAAGGGCACCTGTAATCAGTATTCTTTCCGTATAGGATTCCATTTTCAGATTTTTTTTAGAATTGTACAAAAGTAAAAAAAACATGTCAACCATAATAAAAAAGGTGTATTTAAAAACATTTCTCTGATAACCATCTTCATCTTCAATCAGATAATCTCAATGAAAGAAAAAACCAAATGCAATGATCATCAGGCTGTGATTCACTGAAAATTCAATAATTTTGTTTCAAGAAAAAACAATCATATGAAGAAGATTTTAATTGCTTCGATGCTGTTGGCAGCTCAGCTCAGCTTGGCTCAATTCACAGATATTAATATTATCAAAGAAGTACAGGTAAAAAATAAAGGAGTCGTCGTCTCTGCACATCCACTGGCCAGTGAAGCGGGAGCCAAAATCTTAAAGATGGGTGGAAATGCCTATGACGCTGTTACGGCAACACAGTATGCCCTTGCCGTTGTCTATCCACAGGCCGGCAATATTGGTGGTGGCGGATTTTTAGTAGGAGTAAAGAGTAATGGTGAAAAATTCACGCTGGATTACAGAGAAACAGCTCCGAAAAAAGCCTCCAGGGATATGTATATCGATAAAAAAGGAAAAGCAGATACTGACCTTTCTCAAAACGGAAGGCTGGCAGTAGGAATTCCGGGAAGTGTGGCAGGATTTTTTGCCACGCTGAAGTATTGTAAGCTGCCTATGGAAAAGATTATCCAGCCCGCCATTGATCTTGCAGAAAAAGGTTTTGCCATCACGGACAAAGAAGCAGAAATGCTGAATAACCAAAGAGAAAAATTTCAGAAGCACAATAAATCTTCCATCATTTTTGTAAAAGATACTCCATGGAAAGCCGGAGATCTTTTAATCCAAAAAGACCTGGCCGAGACTTTAAAACGAATCCAAAAATTAGGCGCAAAAGGTTTTTATGAAGGGAAAACAGCTGAGCTTCTGGTGGCTGAAATGAAAAGAGGCAACGGAATTATCACCCTGGAAGATCTTAAAAACTACAAAGTTGCAGAAAGAAAAGCTCTTGAATTTGACTATAAAGGAAATGATGTTGTCACCATGCCCTTACCATCAAGCGGCGGAGTTCTTCTTGCCCAGATGCTTAGAATGGCAAGTTTTGAAAACCTTGAAAAGTATCAGCAGAACTCGACAAAGGCTGTTCAGATCATGGCAGAAGCGGAAAGAAGAGCCTATGCGGACCGAGCTGAATATATGGGAGACCCTGATTTTATTCAGGACAAAACCTCTTATCTGATCTCTGATGAATACCTGAAAGGCAGATGGAAAAGTTTTAGTTTTGATAAAGCAACTCCAAGCGCAGAAGTTGGCAAGATCATAGAACAGCCTAAAGAATCAATGCAGACCACTCATATCTCTGTATTGGATAAGGATGGAAATGCTGCTTCAGTAACTACAACTCTTAACGGATACTACGGAAGTAAAGTTTTAGTTTCCGGAGCCGGATTCTTTTTAAATAATGAAATGGATGATTTCTCTATTAAACCAGGAGTCCCTAATATGTTTGGAGCAGTGGGCGGAGAAGCCAATTCCATACAGCCTAATAAAAGAATGCTTTCTTCCATGACTCCAACCATTATTCTTAAGAACGGAAAGCCCTATATGGTTGTGGGAACCCCCGGAGGAACAACAATTCCTACGTCGGTATACCAGTCAATTGTGAATGTTGTAGATTTTAAACTGAATGCCAATATATCAGTAAATGCACCGAAGTTTCACCATCAGTGGCTTCCGGAAACCATAACTGTAGAAAACAACTTCCCTGAAAGCACAATTTCTGAATTGAAAAGTAAAAATTATATCATAGAAAAAACAAAATATATCGGAAAGACAGAAATGATCGTTCTTGATGAAAACGGAAATATTCATGCAGTAGCAGACGGCCGTGGAGATGATTCTGTTGCCATAGAATAACTGACCTTAAGATATTATTACATTACGCTTCGGCTTCATTCCTGGCAGAGTAAAATCTGCAGAATGAAGCCGAAGTTTTTATATTTCCTGTAAAAGTGGCAGTAAAGATTCTTTTCAATGACTTTTGTCATGTTTTCAGATAAATTTCTTAATTTTCGCCCTTAAAAAAACAAAACGACTGTTCTTTGAAAGCAAAAAAAATATACAATCAGATTTATTTTCAAGTGATTATCGCCATTATTGCAGGTATTCTTCTTGGAAAATTCTATCCTGAATTAGGAGAAAAGATGAAACCGCTGGGAGATGGATTCATCAAACTGGTAAAAATGATTATCGCCCCGGTTATCTTTATTACCCTTACTTTAGGAATCGCCCATATGACCGACTTAAAAAAGGTAGGAAGAATTGCAATAAAGGCAATGCTTTATTTTTTCACATTCTCTACTCTTGCGCTTATTATCGGTTTATTTGTCGGAAATATTTTACAGCCTGGCCATGGTTTGAATATTGATCCAGCCACTCTTTCAGGTGATGTTTCGCAATATCAGGCGAAAGCCCATGAATCAACACTTACGGGTTTTATCATGAATATTATTCCCGAGACATTATTCAGTCCTTTGGTGGGTGATAACATTCTTCAGGTACTTCTCGTCGCCATTTTAATGGGCGTTGCTCTGGTACTTACCAAGGAAAAGAGTCAGAAAGTAACAGATTTTCTGCAGGACTTATCTACACCAATATTTAAGATTGTACATATGCTCATGAAACTTGCCCCGATAGGAGCTTTTGGAGCGATGGCTTTTACAATTGGTAAATATGGACTGCATTCTGTATTGAATCTTATATTTCTTGTCGGTACATTTTATATTACATCCATCCTTTTTGTAATTCTGGTATTGGGAGCAGTAGCGTGGTATAATGGGTTTAATATTTTCAAGCTTCTTTTCTACCTTAAAGAAGAGCTTCTCCTTGTTCTTGGAACCAGCTCGTCTGAATCTGCCCTTCCGGGAATCATGGAAAAACTAGAAAAAGCAGGCTGTTCAAAAGCTATTGTAGGTCTGGTTGTTCCTACCGGATACTCTTTTAATCTTGATGGGACCAATATTTATATGACCTTAGCCTCTTTATTCATTGCACAGGCATTAAATATTCATCTTCCTATTGAAAAGCAACTGATGCTGCTTTTGGTAGCAATGTTGAGCTCAAAAGGAGCAGCAGGTGTTACAGGCGCAGGATTTGTTACTCTTGCTGCAACACTGGCGGTAGTTCCAGAAATTCCGATTGCCGGAATGACCTTAATTCTTGGAATTGATAAATTTATGAGTGAATGCAGAGCCTTAACAAACGTTATTGGAAATTCTGTGGCAACAATAGTGGTAGCCAATTGGGAAAAGCAACTTGACAAGGATCAGTTTCATTATTGCCTGGATCATCCTCATGAAGTTGAGAAAAAGCTTGAAGTATAAACAGATCGCAGGTGACAGATTTTAGGTTGCAGGGATTATGGATTAAAGATAACTGTTTCGCATTGAAACAACTATTCAGATTTTTAATCTCTACTTTTAACCTGAAAATCTGATTCTTGTTCCTGAATTTTTACAGTGCAATATTAAGTTTTCCAGAACAGCTACATCAGCAACCTATAACTTTAAACCAGAATATTCAAACTTGAAGGCTGTACTTTAACGTGAACTGGTGATTTGATTTTATTGAATTCACCGTCCAGATGCCAGTTTTTGGTATTGACTTTAAAAGATATTTCAGAGACCGGAAGATACGTGACATACTCATCATCTTTCAGCCTTTTGGTAAACATTCTGAAAGCAAAAAGTGCTGAGTAGGTCAATGGAAATTTCTTAACCAATACCATATCAACCAATCCGTCACTTTTACTGGCCTTTGGTGCAATATAAGCATTATTGCCAAACTGACGGGTATTGGCGATATTCATCATCAGATATCTGCCATTATACTTTTGATACTCCTCATCAAAAAATTTCACTTTGATGGGTTTGTAATTGAAGAAGGTCTTCAGGGAAACTTTAATATAATTTTTAAATCCACGGCTTGTTTTCTCAAATTCCTTGACTACTTTCCCATCAAATCCTGTTCCTGAGACGTTGATAGAAAGCCTGTCATTGACCGTAAATGTATCAATCTTTCTGGATTTTTTTGCTTCTATTTTTCCTAAAAGTTCATCCAGATTTTTACTGAATTGTGTTTCATTGGAAAAGCCGTTCCCTGATCCAGCTGGAAAAATAGCCAGAATTTTTTCTGTATTGATTAAGTTTTTGGCTACTGTGGAAATCGTTCCGTCCCCTCCTATTGCCACAAAGATATCCACTTCTTTGAAATAAGTCTGAATGAATTCATCTGTTCCGGGAATAGATTCTGACACATAATACAATGGGTTATTAACCTTTGTTTTAAGTTCGTTCAAAAACGGCTGATAGTTTTTTTTAGCCGAAAAAGGATTGATAATAAAAGCGACTTTTTCCATTACCACAAAATTAAAAAATGCTTCCAGAACTGGAAGCATTAATTTATTTAATTTTCATTCTATCTTTAAATTCTGCATTTAAAGTCCCCTTAAGATCTTCCCATGAAACCGGAACTGTAATATCTCCCGCAGCAAAAGCGGCAATTTCATATGGACTGTAATGAAAATAAAGATTTTTATCGTCAAAATAGAAATTATCGGAAGCCGGGATTTTATCTACTAAAAGCATTTCCGAATTCTTAACTTCTCCGTCACCATCCATTGTGCCACTATTCATTTTATCAATATTTTTCATCAGAATAGCTTCAATCTTATTTTTAGGCATTGAGGTAATATCTTTCAACTCTAATTTTCGGTTGTTTTTAAGATCAAAAACTCTTTCTGAAAATCCGTAGTTGTCATGGGCTCCTCCTTCATATCCGCTTCCTACATATTGGATATGCATATAACCATTTTTATTAGAAATCAGATTCATATGTGAGCTTGAATACCAGTTCTGCGCATAGGTCACATCTGAAAGCCAGTCGTTATTATCTTTTTTTATCGAATTGAAGTAATCATTCTTTTCTTTATCAAGATAAGCCTGAAGTCCGGCTTTGGAAAAATCTTTAATTTTTTCATTCTGGAAATAGATGCTGTCCAGCAGTTTTTTATCTTTTAAGGTAGGAAAAACCAACAGCTTTGATGTGTAGCTTACCTTTAAAGAGTCTGTAATTTTTGTAGAATCATTGACCTTTACAGAGTCTACCACAAATTCTTCTGAAGCTTTGCTTTCTGTTTTTTCTTCTTGTGCTGCCGTTTCATTTTTCTTACAGGCAGTAACTGCAAGGAAAGAAGATAATGCTATAACAGCAATCGTATTTTTCATAATTACATTTTTTGATAATAAATACAAAAACCATTCAAAAGATGAATGGTTTTTGATTTTTTTTATTTTTTATTTAAATCATGTTAAAAAATTACTTCTTAACAAGGCTGATTACCTGGTTTTCACATTTTGAAGCTACTCCCCAAATCTGTTTAAATGCAGGATAATATTCTTTCGGATAATCTGAACTGTTAACTTTAATTGTAGTAGTAACTTCCAGCTTATTTCCTTTTTGCTCTACATAGTAACTATATTCTATTTCTTTATCGTCTGTGGTAATCTTTTTAGCTTTAGGCATTTCCTCAACAACATATCCTTCAGGGATTTCAAGAGTTACTTTTTTCACTTTGGTGATAGGCGATCCAAAATCGATAGGATATTTTCTGACTTCAGTCTGATCAAATTCATTGGAATTTTTACTTAGAAACAACATCGGATTGATAATCATTTTTTTTCCTACCCTATCAATAAGATTTGTTGAAGAAAACTTCATACTGCTTTCAAATTCACCAGTTTCCAATACTTTTGAGTTGATATCGGTGAAATCCATTGAGAAGTTTTCTTTATACTGTTTTTTATATTTCTCTGCATTATCATCATAGCTGTCTTTAGCATACATAGCATAAGCACCGGTATCTTTGTCTGAATAGGTTCCGGAAATACTTCCGTCATCATTGATTTTTGCATTTGCAGTAAGGTAGGTGTTGCTTGATTTTATATTGGTCATCTGAATCTGCAGTGCTTTTTCTTTAGTTACCAGAAGTCCATATTGATTCCAGTTTTTAAGAGGAATTTCATCCAATGAAGACTGTCTGGAAGTGGCGTCATAGATATGCAACTGATTATTCAAATTGATAGCAGCCAACACAAAATTCATATTGGATATATTAGGTGACACCAGATTAATGAGTCCGTTTTCTACTGTGGAAATAACCAATGGATCCGCTTTAAGACCAACTTCACGAAGCATCATAACTAAAAAAAGATTAATTTCTGCGGCATTTCCGGTTTTAGTTTCTAAAAGCTTCTTAATCCCGTCTTGCGTATAAATTCCTTTATCTTTATTCCATGTAAATGTTTTCTGGACATAAGAAAAAATAGCGTTGGCTTTTTCAATATCTGTTTTCATTCCCAAAACTCCAGCAGGTAAATTTTCTTTAGCCAATTTTGTTTTTTTAAGCTGTTCACCAAAATCTTCATTTTCATAAAGTCTTTTAGCGATTTGATCCCAGGATGATGAATACAGTTTTAACTGACCAAAATGAGTAGAGTGCAACTCTGCACTTATTTTGGTCCTGAAATTTCTGTCATTTCTCACAAATTTTTCAGTTTTAAAGCCTTTTATATTTTCATAAGCAAACCTAAAGGTTTTATATTGAGAACCATAGATGTTTCGCTCATCCATTTCTCTGTATTTAGGGCTAATTTCTCCAGTATAGTTTACATTATAAGACATATTGATTGGTGCATCAAAAACATACTCAGTGTTCAGAGAGGGGGTATCTGATTCTATCAATACTTCTGGGACAATAAACAGAAAGGGTGAGATTATTTCATACTGATATTCTAATACAGATCCGTTTTTTACACCGGGAAAGGCAAATTTTGTCAAAGTAACATATTTATCTTCTTTACTTCTATATTGAGAACTTTTTTCTACTTTTAAAGGAACTACATTTCCATTTTCGAGATTGTAAGTGAAAGCTTTGAATTTATTTAAGGATTCTCTATTCGCACCGATATTATAAATAGGAATTTCCAGATTTAGCCAATCCTCAGATTTATCTTTATCATAAATTTTAACTCTGTAAAAGTATTTTTTATGCATATTTCCTGTAGTGGCATCTACCATAAAATAAGCAGATTTGTACAAAATTTCAGCAGGAGCATTTTCATCTAATGAAGACTTTGCTTTAGACAGATCGGCCTCATTAAATTTAGGCGGATTCAGAAATTCATATTTCTTCTGAGCATTGAGCAGTATTGTATTGGCAGAGCAAAGAAGCAATACTATTATTTTTTTCATGGTTATATTTTTGTTATTAAAATTTTCGAATTGTCCATATTCAGAATCTTCTTTCTGAAACTGATGTAATCGTTGTACTTTTCTTTTGGATATAATCCTTTATTAATCTGCATTTTTCTGATCACTTTTACCTGACCATCACTTTTGACAAAGCTCATCTTATAAGACCCGAATTCAGAAGTGATGGATGAGTTATCGGGAGTTTCATCAACTTTATACCCCAAAGGAAGAACAAAAGCAATTTCATATTCATCTTCAAAAGACATATTCACTTCAAAAGGAAGTTCACGGTTTTCATCTGTTTTATAAACCACATCTGAAAAAATAGGAACAGACCTGAACAAAAGACTGTTTCCTGCTTTTTTTGAAAAATTATTAGTCTTAAAATCAAGGTCATACGTAATAACAGCATGATCTCTGTCATTATTAAAGTTCTTCATTTCAACTTTTTCAAAGTTTAAAACACCAAATCTTTCTTTTATGGCATCATTCTTTTCTTTAGGATCAAGATTGGCCAACCTCAAATTGTAATCATACTGATTTCCCGTGTAGGAAAAATTACCGGTCCCCATCATACTGTTATCCTCATTAAGGTTAACTCTCAATATCTGTTTTTCTTTGTTCTGTTCAGCTTTATACACCGGTGTATTAATGAGCTCTATCCCTTTCGAAGTTACTGCAAGTGCATTTCTATCAGTTGTACTGTAACTTAAATGATTAAATGCGATTTGTTGGGAAGTATTTTCAAGCCAGATATTTCCATTTTCAGTAGGAACCATCAGAATAGCGTGATTTCCACCCATGGATGGAAACTCAGGATCAAATGAAACCTGTGAAGAACTGGAGTTGATCACACAATACTTCGATGGGATTCCGGCTTCATTCAGCAGGATTTTCATATAATTTGTCAGGGCTTTACAGTCTCCATATCCTTTTTTATGAACTTCATCCGGCTGCATGGGAAGCCAGCCCCCGATTCCCAGACCAACAGCAATATATCTCGTTTTATTCTGCATATACTGATAAATTTTCTTTACTTTCTCTTCTACAGATCCCTGTAATTGTAAAGATGCAACTTCAGCTTTAATAGCAGGAGTAGATACTGAAACCGGCTCTACAAGATCTTTATAATACCAGGTTCCGAAATCCGTCCAGTTATTTAAAGTGCCCTGTTTTCCTGCCAGATTAAATTTTGTAAGGGCAAAGTTTACCGAAGGTAATATTTTAACAGGCTGTGGAATCATAAAAGCATCCTCTATTGCAGGTACATTTTTGTATGAATATGTTTTGTCGTTTCCACTTCCGCTTTCAACAACAGAGGCATAATTATATTTTGAAGGGTATATCTTGGTACGCAGCTCAATTCCTGATGTGTTGATAATTTTAAATTGCGCCTCTTCCAAAGACATTTTAATAGAATGGAAAGGGACAAAATCCTGGATGAAGATTGTATTCTTATCTTCACTTTCATAAGAAAAATCAACAGTATAAGGATACTGAACCGGTGTATAGGAAAATACCAGAATCCTGTTATCTGAATAAAAAACTCCCTGAGGGTTATTGGCAAAATCTTTAAAATCCGATTTTGAGAAGCTCTTTATTTTTTTACCTGCTTCATCGTAAATCGTAACCTTTATATTGGAAATACTTTTTGATTTATCATAAGGAATATAAGCAGCGGCCTGTTCGTTTCCGTCTTTATTCAGAACCGTGGTTACTGTATTATACTGGTATCTTATTTCATCAATTTTATTGATCTGAACGGTTGTAAAATCCTTTCGTATAACGACATCAGCGTTTTTCTTTAAATTCTCCGGAATTGCAGAAGCAGGATAGCTCTGTGCAAAATATAATGAGGCGGTAGATAAAGCCCCAAGGACTAATATTTTCATCATAGTTATTAAGATTATGCAAAAATAAGAAAATCTTAATAACTGTTAAAAAAAATATAAAAGGCTTCAACCAGGTGAAGCCCTTAACCTAATACTTAAAAAGTACTGTTTAAATGTACCTATAAGGCTATGAACACATTATCAACTTTTCATGAGTAATTTCTGAAAAGTTAAAGCAGAATATTTATACTCATTCTATATTGGGAGAAGAATATATATTCTGCAGCATGAAGGGATAAACTTCATATTGTCTGCTTTTCAAATTTAGAATAATTTACGATTCCTATAATTCAAAACATGTAGAATTAATATGAAACAGGAGTACAATTAATTCTACAGATCATGTACAATGCATTATCCATAAAAAAAGACCTCATTGCTGAGGCCTGTTAATTTTTTATTTCTTATTCTATTGATCATTTGGAATACGTTTACTATCGTATTGATCACTTCCAAGACCTAATACAGGAATGAAAATAAATCCGAAAATAAGAATCAGAATCGTATAAAGAGGAGTTTCTTTGGCAAAGCCTTTGGCAAGCCTGTCATAAACAACCCAACATGCATAGATATTCACCAAAGGAATAAAGAAAAGAATGATCCACCAAATTGGTTTTTTCACGATTTCCAGTAATACAATTGTATTATAAATAGGTACAAAAGCAGCCCAGGCATCTTGTCTTCCTGCCTTCTGGAAAATCCTGTACATGCAATATCCATAGAATATATAGCAAAGTAATCCGAAGAATAACGTTCCGATCCCTAAACCTGCAGCGGCTGCACCAGACACTGCATCTGTTCCATTATAAGGATCTGTTTGTAAAAGAGTTAGCATATTATTTGTTTTTTTGGTTTGTCCAAATATAAAAAAAGCTTCTAAATAATTAGAAGCTTTTTTTATATATTTTAAAAATGTTTATGCATCAATTTTTGCATATTTTGCATTTTTCTCGATAAACTCTCTTCTTGGCGGAACCTCATCTCCCATCAGCATTGAGAAAATACTGTCTGCTTCCACTGCATTATCAATGGTCACCTGCTTCAGAATTCTGTGTTCCGGATTAAGAGTGGTTTCCCAAAGCTGCTCAGGGTTCATTTCTCCAAGACCTTTGTAACGCTGTACCTCTACACCTTTACCGTCCGGAGCCATGTCTAAAGTAAACTCTTCACGTTCTTTTTCGTTATAGGCATATACTTTTTTGTTTCCTTTCTTTAATAAATATAAAGGTGGTTGAGCAATATAGATATATCCGTTCTCAATAAGTTCTTTCATATATCTGAAGAAGAAAGTAAGAATCAGTGTAGAAATGTGAGATCCGTCGATATCAGCATCGGTCATGATAACGATTTTATGGTATCTCAATTTTGATAAGTTCAATGCTTTGCTGTCTTCCTCAGTTCCTACGGAAACTCCAAGAGCTGTATAGATATTTCTGATTTCTTCGTTATCATATACTTTGTGAAGCATAGATTTTTCTACGTTAAGGATTTTACCTCTCAATGGAAGAATTGCCTGGAAGTGTCTGTCTCTTCCCTGCTTGGCAGTACCCCCTGCGGAATCTCCCTCTACAAGGAAGATCTCAGATTCTGCCGGATCTTTTGAAGAACAGTCAGAAAGTTTTCCCGGAAGACCGGAACCTCCCATCGGAGATTTTCTCTGAACCATTTCACGGGCTTTCTTAGCAGCCTGTCTTGCTTTTGCAGCCAACACAACCTTCTGCACGATCTGCTTTGCTTCAGTAGGGTTTTCTTCAAGGAAATTGGTAAGCATTTCCCCTACAATTTTATCTACAGCTCCCGAAACCTCAGAGTTTCCTAATTTTGTTTTCGTCTGTCCTTCAAACTGCGGTTCCATTACCTTTACAGAAACTACAGCTGTTAATCCCTCACGGAAGTCATCTCCTGTAACCTCTACTTTTTCTTTCTGTGGAATCCCTAAATCATCAGCATACTTCTTAAGAGTTCTCGTCAAAGCACGTCTGAAACCTGCTAAGTGAGTTCCTCCCTCATGAGTGTTGATATTGTTTACATAAGAGTGAAGATTTTCGTTGAAAGAAGTATTGTAACGCATTGCTACTTCTACAGGGATATCATCTCTTTCTCCTTCCATAAAGATCACGTGCTCCATAATAGATTCACGGTTACCATCAATATAGGCAACGAATTCTTTCAACCCTCCTTCAGAGTGAAAAACTTCTGAACGGAAAGATCCGTCTTCCAATTTTTCTCTTTCATCGGTAAGGGTGATGGTAATTCCTTTATTTAGGTAAGAAAGCTCTCTTAAACGGCTTGCTAATGTATCGTAGTTGTAAACTAATTCTGTAAATATAGTATCATCCGGCTGGAAAAACTGCTTGGTCCCCCTTTTTTCACTGTGACCGATCTCTTCAACACCTGTCTGTGCTTTTCCTCTGGAATAAATCTGCTGGTAAACGTTTCCATCTCTGTAAACTGTAGTGATCATCTCATTGGAAAGTGCATTCACACACGAAACTCCAACCCCGTGAAGACCACCCGAAACCTTATAAGAATCTTTATCGAACTTACCTCCGGCCCCGATTTTAGTCATTACAACCTCAAGGGCTGATTTCTGTTCTTTTTCGTGAAAATCAACCGGGATACCTCTACCGTTATCACTTACTTCAATTCCGTTTCCTTCCTTGATGCTAACGAAGATCGTATCGCAGTACCCTGCCAAAGCTTCGTCAATAGAGTTATCTACTACTTCATAAACCAAATGGTGAAGTCCGCGGACTCCTACATCACCAATGTACATTGAAGGACGCATACGAACGTGCTCCATTCCTTCCAATGCCTGAATACTACTAGCTGTATATTGTTTTTGACTCATATAAAATATTAAAAATCCTGCTCAGTGCAAAGACTTACAAATATCGTGATTTTTTTCGAGGTATGAAAGTTAAAAAGTGTCAAAAAAATGGAGAGTATTCTTAGTAAAAACATAAAGGAAAACAAGTCAATAAAAGAATCAAAATTAAAGTGTATTGGTGAAATATCAACTGTTGTAAATCATATTCAACATCAATAATTTATGCGTAAATTTATTTACTGAAAAGTTGATATTATGGATGATTTTATAGCAGCGCGTGCTCAGATGGCACTTTCACTGGGCTTTCATATCATATTCTCCTGTGTGGGTATGGTGATGCCTTTCCTGATGGCTTTTGCCCATTGGAAATATCTAAAGACCAATAATGAAGTATATAAAGGACTCACAAAAGCATGGAGCAAAGGAGTAGCTATTCTTTTTGCTACAGGTGCCGTTTCCGGAACAATGCTTTCTTTTGAGCTTGGACTTTTATGGCCCGGTTTTATGAAACATGCTGGTCCTATTTTCGGAATGCCTTTTTCTTTGGAAGGGACAGCCTTCTTTATTGAAGCCATTGCAATCGGGTTCTTTTTATATGGATGGGAAAGGTTTAATAAATGGTTCCACTGGTTCTGCGGATTTCTTGTGGGGCTAAGCGGGCTTGCTTCCGGAATTCTGGTGGTAGCAGCCAACTCATGGATGAATTCCCCGACAGGTTTTGATTATATCAACGGACAATACTTAAATATTGATCCGATCAAAGCAATGTTCAATGATGCCTGGTTTCCTCAGGCGCTTCACATGACGGTTGCTGCATTTTGTGCAACAGGTTTTGCCGTAGCCGGAGTTCATGCTTTTATGATCATGCGGAAAAGGAATATTGAGTTTCACACCAAAGCGTTTAGAATTGCGGTGGGTTTTGCCCTGATTGGAGCGTTTGGTGCGCCTTTGAGTGGTGATGTTGCAGCCAAATCCGTTGCAGAAAGACAACCGATCAAGCTTGCGGCTATGGAGGCGCATTTTGAAACTGAAAAAGGAGCTTCATTCGTGATTGGAGGAATTCCTGACGAGAAAAATGAAGAAGTGAAATATGCCGTGAAAATCCCAAAAGTTTTAAGCTTTCTGGTAAGCAATGATTTCAATGCCGAAGTAAAAGGTCTTAAGGATTTCCCGAAAGATGAGTGGCCTCCGATTGCAGTTGTTCATTATGCTTTTCAGATTATGATCTTCTTTGGTGTGGTTATGATTGTTATCGGAGCTGTTTATTTGTATGCCTTCTTCTTCAGAAAAGAATGGCTGAGTAAAAACTGGCTGTTAAAAACCTTCCTCATCGCAACGCCTTTTGGTTACATTGCGCTGGAGGCGGGATGGACCGTAACTGAAGTCGGAAGACAGCCATGGATTATTTATGGCATTATGAGAACTGTAGATGCTGTAACCCCGATGCCGGGAATACAATATTCATTCTATTTCTTCACCGCAATTTTTGTATCCTTATCACTGATTCTGATTTTCCTTTTAAAAAGGCAGATTCAGATGGTACCAAAACTTTATGACCCTACCGATTCTCAGTTTAACGATAAAAACAAAAAATCATGATTTACATTGTAATAGGCTTTCTCTGGCTATCCATTTGTCTTTATATTATTCTGGGAGGAGCTGACTTTGGAGCAGGTATTGTAGAAATGTTCACCAATAAAAAAGCCCGCCATAAAACCCATGAGATTATGTATGAATCTATTGCTCCTGTTTGGGAAGCCAATCACATGTGGCTGATTATTGCCATCGTTATCCTTTTTGTTGGCTTTCCGGAGATTTATACCACTATGTCTACTTATCTTCACATTCCTTTAGTCTTAATGCTTTTAGGAATTATTGCAAGAGGAACAGCTTTTACGTTCAGGCATTATGACGCAGTAAAGGACAACTGGCAGGTTTTATATACGCAGATATTTTATTATGCGAGCCTTTTAACTCCCTTCTTTTTGGGGTTAATTGCAGCTGCAACAGTTTCCCACTCTATTAATCCTGATGCGACAGGTTTTCTTGATTTGTATGTTTACAGCTGGCTTAACTGGTTTGGAGTGTCTGTAGGACTTTTTACTGTAGCGTTGTGTGCTTATCTTGCATCTATTTTTTCATTAAGAGAAACCCGTGGGAAAGAAGAATTGCTATTAATGATAAGAAAATCAAAACAGACGATGATATTTGTTGTGATTACAGGAATTCTGGTATTTGCTACTGCTTACCTTTCAGATATTCCTCTTTTGATGTGGATATTTTCAAAGCCTTTGGGAATTATGGCTATTGCTTTTGCTACTGTTGCTTTACTGCTTATTTTAAGAGCACTGAATACCCAAAAATTACTTCCGGTGAGAGCTCTTGCAGGCTTTCAGATGGTGATGATTCTTGTGGCCGCTACCTATCAGCATAATCCGGATATTATACTGTTAGGTAACGGACAGCATCTTTCATTGTTACAGCATATGGCACCGCCTAAAACTATTGCTGCATTAGGCTGGGCATTGATGCTGGGATCATTATTTATTCTGCCGTTTTTATTTTATTTGATGGCTTCTTTCAGTAAGCTTAGAAAATAATACTATGAAAGGTTATAAAGACAAAACTGAACTTATTGAAGAAATAAAAAAAAGGTTCCTTCTCTACAACAAGGAATTCGATGATATTAAAGAAAAGGAAAAAGATTGGCTAAAAGTAGGGGTTGATAAAACACCAGCCCAGAATATAGCCTATCAGATTGGCTGGACCCAACTGCTCCTACAGTGGGAAGCTGATGAAAAGAAAGGAAAGGAAGTGAAAACACCTACCCCTGAATATAAATGGAATAATTTAAAAGGATTATATCAGTCTTTCTATGAGCAATATAGCTCCTATAGTCTGGCAGAACAAAGAGATCTCTTACAAAAGCAAGTCGATGAAATTATAAAATGGATTGAAAGCCTTGATGACAAAATCCTGTTTGAACCTGAGCAAAGGAAATGGGCAACAACGCCCGCTAAATGGCCTGTATGGAAATGGATACATATCAACACAGTTGCTCCTTTTAAAAATTTTAGAATACAGCTCCGGAAATGGAAAAAAGAAAAAGGTACAGAATAACTCTGTACCTTCTATTTTTAATTCTTTATCAATTTTGTCTGATGCCTCATTTGGCCATTACAGAAAATAAATTCGGGATCAAAGGCTCGAAGCTGTATAAAATTATCTACTTCCTACTTTCAGCTGCCCATCTAATTTTCTTAAATAACCTAATCAGGATTCAGATTATTTCATGATTTATTTTTAAAAAACTCATCAATTTTATCTGCGCATTGTCTGCCTTCCGCAATAGCCCATACTACAAGACTTTGTCCTTTTCGGGCATCACCACAGGTGAAAATTTTATCCTGATTGGTTTTATATTCTTTATTATTTCCGATTAAGTTCCCTTTTGGATCCAGGTGAATATCTAATGCTTCAACCAGCCCTTTATGCTCAACATGCGTATATCCTAAGGCAATAAAAATAATATCGCATTCGAGTACAAATTCAGATGCTGGTTTTTCAGTATATAAGTTCCATTTTCCTTCATCAGAATCTTTAGTCCATTCTGCTTCCACCAGGCGAATTCCTTTTAGGTTTCCATGTTCATCTTTCACAAATTCTTTTGAATTCACAGACCACATACGATCACACCCCTCCTCATGGGAGGAAGTAATCTGCAGTAGAGCAGGATAACTGGGCCATGGCATCGTTTCATCCCGTTCTGTTGGCTGCATAGGTTTATAATAAATCTGATATACAACTTCTGCTCCCTGACGGTTAGAAGTTCCTATACAATCGGACCCTGTATCTCCACCTCCTATGACCACTACTTTTTTTCCTTTCGTATTAATTTCTTCTTCTTCAAAAGAAATCCCACTTACTTTTTTATTACTTTGTTTAAGAAAATCCATAGCGAAATAAATACCTTTTGCATCCCGGTTGGGAATGATCAGATCTTTGGGAACAGTACTTCCTGTTGCCAATACAATTGCATCAAAATTACGGTTCAATTCTTCTACAGCATAATTGACACCAACGTTAATTCCAGTACAAAATTCAACCCCTTCTTCTTTCATCCATTGAACTCTGCGTTCTACAATATTTTTGTCCAGTTTAAAATCCGGTATTCCAAACCTTAATAATCCTCCTATTTCAGGATCTCTTTCAAAAACTGTAGTACTATACCCCATCTGGTTCAATTGATATGCTGCCGCCAATCCGGCAGGTCCGGAACCTACTACCGCAACCTTTTTATCTGTTTTCAGCTTGGGAATTCTTGGCTTAGCAAAGCCTTTCTCGAAAGCTATTTCTATAATATTCTTTTCTATTTCCTCAATGGTAACCGCCTTATCGTTAATTCCCAACACACATGCACTTTCGCAGGGAGCAGGACAAATTCTTCCGGTAAACTCAGGAAAATTATTTGTAGATATTAAAATCTGATAGGCTTTTTGCCATTGTTTTTTATATACGGCTTCATTAAACTCAGGAATGAGATTTCCCAAAGGGCAACCACTCTGGCAAAAAGGAACTCCGCAGTCCATACATCTTGCCGATTGACAATTCAACTGCTGATCAGAAGGCTTCTGAATAAATTCTTTATAATCCTTAAGTCTCTTTTCAACATCCAGTTTAGAAGGAAGTTCCCTCTCATATAATAAAAATCCATCTATCTTCCCCATTACATAATATCATTTATCTGGTTTTCAATCACTTTCTTATATTCTCTCGGATACACTTTCGTAAAATGCTTACAGCTGTTATCCCAATCACTTATTATATATTCTGCCAATGTGCTTCCTGTATTTTCAAAATGTTCCCTGATCAGATTAAAAATCGATTCTTTATCATCCTCTGTAATAGATTCCAAATCCGCCATATCAGGATTAAAATGATATTCTAAGTTTTTATTTACATCCCATACATAAGCAATACCTCCGCTCATTCCTGCGCCAAAATTTCTTCCGACTCCTCCCAGGACAATAACTTTCCCTCCAGTCATATATTCACATCCATGATCACCAATTCCTTCCACAACTGCAGTAGCTCCGGAATTCCGAACGGCAAAACGCTCTCCTGCTATACCACTGATAAATACCTTTCCAGAAGTGGCTCCATATAAAGCAACATTTCCAACAATACTATTTTCACTGGCACGGATAATAGCCTCTTTATGCGGAAAAATAATCAACTGAGCACCTGAAAGCCCTTTCCCTAAATAGTCATTAGCATCTCCTTCCAGACGCATAGTCATCCCTTTATTACAAAATGCTCCAAAGCTTTGCCCTGCGGTTCCTTTAAAATTAAATAGTAATGAATGTTCATTCATTCCCTCAGACTTATAAATTTTGGTTAATTCATGGGAAAGAATAGTACCAACTGTACGATCCGTATTTTTTATATCAAATTCTGCTTCCATGTATGTATTATTTTGAAGGGCGTATTGAGCCGCTTCAACCATTTTCCAGGAAATGGAATGATCCAGACCCACATCCTGTTCCTCAGATTTAATTACCGGCAAATCAGTTTCTATTTTATAAAGAATCCTGCTTAGGTCTATCCTTTGATGTTTCCAGAAGGTAATATTTGTTTTTCTTTCAAGACATTGAGACTGCCCTACCATTTCATCAATGGTTCTGAAACCTAAATTAGCCATAATCTCACGAACTTCCATCGCAAGAAATTTAAAATAATTCACCAGGTACTCAGCTTTTCCCTTGAATTTTTTTCTTAATTCTTCCTTTTGAGTGGCAATTCCTACAGGACAAGTATTCAAATGACATTTCCTCATCAGTATACAGCCTTCAACAATGAGCGCAGAAGTAGCAATTCCCCACTCTTCTGCCCCTAACAAAGTAGCTATAGCCAAATCGCGTCCTGTTTTCATCTGCCCATCAACCTGCAGAGTAACTCTTTGTCTCAGTTTATTTTTAATCAGAGTCTGATGAGTTTCAGCCAATCCAAGCTCCCAAGGCAATCCGGTATGACGGATTGAGCCTAAAGGTGATGCGCCCGTACCTCCATCATATCCCGAAATCAGAATATGATCTGCTTTTGCCTTTGCAACCCCAGAAGCTATAGTTCCTACTCCTGCTTTTGAAACTAACTTCACCGATAACCGGGCATGACGATTAGCATTTTTTAAATCAAAGATAAGCTGAGCTAAATCTTCAATAGAATAAATATCATGATGCGGCGGTGGAGAAATCAGTCCAACGCCAGGTGTCGAGTGTCTCGTTTTACCAATCCACGAATCCACCTTATCCCCCGATAATTGCCCCCCCTCTCCTGGCTTAGCACCCTGAGCCATCTTTATTTGGATTTCATCTGCTTCTGCAAGGTATCTGGCAGTAACCCCAAATCTTCCGGAAGCAACCTGTTTAATGGAAGAACGCAGGTTATCTCCATTCTTGTCAGGTGTATACCTGGCTTCATCCTCTCCTCCTTCTCCTGTATTACTTTTTGCCCCTATCCTATTCATTGCAATTGCCAATGTGGTATGTGCCTCCCACGAAATAGACCCAAAAGACATTGCTCCTGTTGCGAAACGTTTCATTATGTTTTCTATAGGCTCAACTTCTTCCAATGAAATGGGCTCTCTGTCATTTTTGAATTCCAGTAATCCCCTCAATAGAGAGGCTTTACCCATTTGCTGATTGACAAGTCTTGAATATTTTTTAAAAATGCCATAGTCATTGTTCCAGGCAGACTGCTGAAGTAAGTGAATGGACTGTGGATTAAACTGATGATATTCATTATTACTTCTCCACCGGTAAATACCTCCTGTATCCAGTAATGAGTTTTCCATATCTTCCCTGAATGCATCCTGATGTTTTATCAAAGCTTCCTTCGCAATTTCATCAAATCCAATACCTTCAATTCTGGAAACAGCTCCTGTAAAGCATGTATTGACCACAAGTTTATTCAACCCTATAATTTCAAAAATTTGTGCTCCATGATAAGATTGCAAAGTGGAAACTCCCATTTTAGAAAATATCTTTAAAAGCCCATCTCCTATTGCTTTTTTATAATTATCTTTTAGCCTTAGTAAATCTTCTTCTTCAAATTCCCCATCATCAAACATTTGTCTGATACTTGCCAATGCCAGATAAGGATTAATTGCCGTTGCTCCAAATCCTAATAACGTTGCAAAATGATGAACCTCCCAAACATCTCCAACCTCCATTACCAAACCGATCTTTCTACGGATGCCTTTCCTGATCAAATGATGGTGTACTGCCGAACATGCCAGTAATGAAGGAATAGATGCATGCTGAGAATCCAGTGACCGATCCGAAAGTATAATTACTTCAAATCCATCATCTACTGCATCTACCGCATACCTGCAAATCCTGTCGATCGCTTTTTTTAGTTCACCTTCTTTTCCTCTTGCATTAAAATAAGTATAAATCGTTTTGGCTTGAAATCTACCTGTATCAACACTTCTTAATTTTTCAAGCTGATTATTATTAATAATAGGGTTGTCCAGTCTTATAGAATGTGCAAAGTTTTTATCCTCTTCTAAAAGATTACCATTTCCTCCTATAATCGTAGTCAAAGACATGACCAGTTTTTCCCTTATAGGATCTATCGGTGGATTGGTTACCTGGGCAAATAACTGTTTGAAATATGAGCTCAAGTGCTGTGGCTTCTCACTCAATACAGCTAAAGGAGCATCAAACCCCATTGACCCAATTGGTTCTTTACCGTGAGACGCCATTTCTTTAATCACTCCATCCAGATCTTCTCTGGAATATCCGAATGCCTTCTGATACTTAAAAATATCTTCTGTCTGAAGTTTATTGAACCGGATTTTAGGGTTGGGTAATTCGGTGATATTAATCCTCATACTGTCCAACCATTCACGGTAGGGTTTTGAGATACATATTTCTTTTTTTAATTCATCGTCACTGATGATTGCTCCTTTTTTCATGTCTACAAGAAACATTTTACCCGGCTGAAGATGCCCCCTTCTAATTATTTTTTGGGGATCTACAGATAATGCTCCTGATTCGGATGCCATAATGACCAAATCATCCGATGTAATACAATATCGTGAGGGACGAAGCCCGTTTCTATCCAGAGTAGCTCCTATTATATCGCCATCTGTAAAGGAAATGGAAGCTGGCCCGTCCCAGGGCTCCATCAAGCAAGCATGAAACTCATAGAAATCTTTTTTGTAATGCTCCATCTGCTCATGTCCATCCCATGCTTCAGGTATCAGCATCATCATTGTATGAGGAAGCGACCGTCCCGAATGGTACAGCAGCTCTACCATATTATCGAGATATGAAGAATCTGATTGGCCTGGTTTTGTTAAAGGGAGAAGCATATCCATTTCCTGAGGGGTAAAAAATGGACTTTGGAACATTTTTTCAGAAGATCTCAACCAATTAAGATTTCCCCCTAAAGTATTGATTTCACCATTATGCGCTAAAAACCTGAATGGCTGTGCCAGGCTCCATGTAGGTGAAGTATTGGTGGCAAAACGGGAGTGTACCATTCCAAATGCAGAACGAATTTTAGGATTGGTAAGGTCTTTAAAATAATTCCGAACCTGAATACTTCTCAATTGACCTTTATAAATAAGCTTTTTACAGGAGAAAGAAGCTACATAAAACCCAATAGGATCATTATTTGTAATACTGGTCATCTGATGAGAAATATAATTCTTAAAAATAAACAGCTTTCTCTCAAAATCTTTTTCTGTATCCACATCAAAAGGACGCTCAATAAAAAGCATCTCCATCACTGGTTCTACACTCTTTGCCAAATCTCCAAGATCAATATTACTCACCGGAACAGGCCGATATCCTAATATTTTAAGATGTAACTTTTCTGCAGACTGTGCAATGACCTCTTTACATTCTTCCCGAATAAAATTATTCTGAGAAAAAAATAACATTCCAACACCGTAATATCCAGATTCCGGTAAATCTATTCCGACGTTTAATGCCTCATCATATAAAAGCTCATGGGGGATCTGGATTTGTATCCCTGCACCATCCCCGGTATTACTTTCATATCCGGTAGCACCACGATGCTCCATGTTCTCCAGCATGGTAATAGCATCACTTACAATCTTATAACTTTTTACTCCTTTAATATTCGCTACAAAACCAACTCCGCAGGAATCAAATTCAAATTCAGGCTCATAAAGCCCCTGATGTTTTGCAAAATTATCTGGATTTTTTTTGTGTGTATTCATCTACATGTTCATTTTCATATCAAATGTAATAAAAAGAACAATCTTAAAGAATTTAAATTGCATTTATTTTATCAAAAAACACTAAAAGAGTAGTTTTGTTTTAAAAAAATAAGACAATAAATAAACATAATATTAATAATTAAACAAAAACATAAATATTAAATAATAAAATAAAGTATTTTTTTTATTAAGTCTAACACCGGACAATTATTGGATTACTTTCAGGAATTACCGCTGGAAAAAAGAAAAAGGTACAGCATAGTGCTGTACCTTTTCTTTTTATATTTTCCGCGAAATCTTAAGCCAGTTTCATCAAAAGATTTTCGTCAATCTTCTCTACTTTCACAATATTGTTCTTCGTCAGAGTTTTGGAAGCTTTGTCCCATTTTTTACCGGATAACTGGCTTCTTTCTTTTACTTGCGCCAAAGCCATAGGCTCTTCCTGAGAATTAAGGATTTCCAGAATTACTTTTTCATCTTCTCCCAATTCAATCTGCGGAGCAGCTTTTTCCGGTCTCATCTGAGGGAAGAATAATACTTCCTGGATAGAGGCATTATTTGTTAAGAACATAATCAATCTGTCCATTCCGATTCCTAATCCTGAAGTTGGCGGCATACCGTATTCCAATGCTCTTAAGAAGTCCTGATCGATAAACATCGCTTCATCGTCTCCTCTTTCAGACAATGCCATCTGTGCTTCAAAACGCTCTCTCTGATCGATAGGATCATTAAGCTCTGAATAAGCGTTTGCGATTTCTTTACCGCACACCATTAATTCAAAACGCTCTGTTAAGCCTTCTTTGCTTCTGTGTTTCTTTGTTAATGGAGACATTTCGATCGGATAATCTGTAATGAAAGTCGGCTGGATGAAGTTTCCTTCACATTTTTCACCAAAAATCTCATCAATCAGTTTTCCTTTACCCATTGTCTCATTCACTTCAATACCAATAGACTTAGCAAAATCATATAATTCCTGCTCAGTTTTTCCAGTAATATCAAAACCTGTAAATTTCAGGATTGCTTCTGTCATCGAAACTCTTGGGTAAGGCGCTTTGAAATCAACTTGATGTTCCCCAAAGGTAGCTTTTGTAGTACCATTTACCTGGATCGCGCAGAATTCCAATAATTTCTCAGTGAAATCCATCATCCAGTTGTAATCTTTGTAAGCCACATAGATTTCCATAGCGGTAAATTCCGGGTTGTGGGTTCTGTCCATTCCTTCGTTTCTGAAGTTTTTAGAGAACTCATATACTCCGTCAAAACCTCCTACGATCAGTCTTTTCAGATATAATTCGTTGGCAATTCTTAAATATAATGGAATATCCAGCGCATTGTGGTGCGTGATAAACGGTTTTGCAGCTGCTCCACCAGGAATTGACTGTAAAATAGGAGTTTCTACTTCAAAGTATCCTGCATCATTAAAGAAAGTTCTCATGGCATTGAACAATTTTGTTCTCTTCACAAAAATTTCTTTTACCTGCGGATTTACCGTTAAATCTACATAACGCTGTCTGTATCTTAATTCAGGATCTGTAAAGCCATCGTGTACCACTCCGTTTTCGTCAGTTTTAGCCTGAGGAAGAGGACGTAAAGCTTTTGTAAGAAGCGTAAAGTTTTTCACTAAAACAGTCTTCTCTCCTACCTGCGTGGTAAACAATTCTCCTTCGATACCGATAATATCACCGATATCCAAAAGGTGCTTGTATACTTCATTATAAAGTTCTTTATCTTCACCCGGACAGATCTCATCTCTGTTGAAATAAACCTGGATTTTTCCTTTAGAATCCTGCAATTCTGCGAAAGAAGCTTTCCCCTGAATTCTGCGGGACATCAATCTACCAGCGATCTTTACCTGTTTACTTTCAGAAAAATCCTGTTTTATAGATTCTGTAGTATCTGTAATTGTATACTCATCCGCAGGGAACGCATTAATCCCCATTTCAGTAAGCTTGTTCAGCTTTTCTCTTCTAATGATTTCTTGTTCTGATAATTGCATTTCTTATTTTTCTAAAAGCGTACAAATTTAGGCATTTTTGACTTGACCGTCAATGGCTTTTTTAAGAAATTTTAAAAAGTGGTAAAGATGCGGGGTATTGGGTTCGGGATACGTGTTTAGAAATGCAAGATTACAGATTTGAATGATTGTGCTATAACCTTAAACTTTGAACCTTGGACTTTGAATTTTAAATAAACCAGCTTTTTCTGTCTTTTTGAGGAATAAATGTCCAGGCAAGTATTCTGCTTATTTTTTGTCCCTGGGCCATATCGATGGTTTTCACTTCTACAGCTTTTACCTTCTTTAAAAAGCCAGTCAGTTTATTGAGATTGTCTTTTTTAGAAACCAGGCATGTAAACCAAAGCACCTGTGTTGAAAATAATGCACTTTCATGAATCATTTTTTTAATAAATGCCAATTCACCACCTTCACACCACAGTTCAGACTGCTGACCGCTAAAGTTAAGAAGGGGTTTGACTTTCTTTGATTGATGAAGATTTTTCGTTTTTCTGATATTTCCTTTCATGGCAGACTCCTCAGAATCATGAAAAGGAGGATTGCACATGGTAAAAGTTAATCTGTCCTCAGACTTTATAATATTGACAAAGATATGGTCTGCATCAGGCTGACTTTTCAATTGAATAACGGAAGCCAGATCGGGGTTCTGATCTAAAATATGTTGAGCATTTTTTAAAGAATCCTGATTGATATCTGATCCCAACATCGTCCATCCATAAGATCTGTGGCTGATTAAAGGATACACGAGATTTGCGCCCGTTCCTATGTCTAATCCTTTTACAGAATTGCCTGTGGGAATTCTATTATGCTGTTCAGCTAAAAGATCAGCAATATAATGTATATAATCTGCCCTTCCCGGAATGGGTGGACAAAGATTGGTGTCTGGAATATCCCAGCCTTTAATATGATAAAAATGTAAGAGTAAAGCTTTATTGAGCAGTTTGACTGCTTTTGGAATGCTGAAATTAATGGTTACCGTCTGATAAGCATTAACGAAAACATAGTGTTTCAGTTCCGGCACACAAGAAATAAGCTGATCAAAATCATAGGGATTACGATGCAGGTTTCTTGTGTGCAGACTGGATTTTTCAGCGGACATATTTTATTTCTTCTGACTCAAAATATATTCCACCATTTTTTTTGCATCTTCTTTAGATACCTGTGGATGGGCAGCCATAGGCACGCTTCCCCATACTCCACTTCCGCCTTCTATAATTTTGGAAGCAAGCAGCTCGGTATCCTTTTCTGAGTATTTACCTGCAATTTCCTGATAAGAAGGTCCTATCATTCTCTCATGAACAGAGTGGCATCCTGAGCAGTCCAATGTTTCGATGATCTGATCACCGGAAAGATTAGATTTTGCCGGTTCTGAAACAGTAGACGTTTCAGAAGAAGCTGCCACTTCTGCTGTATTTTCTTTTTTAGAACAGGAAACGATCATTAGACCTAACATTCCTGCCAAAAGTATTTTTTTCATTATTTCTTCGCTGTAGAATCTGTTTTAGCAGCTTCAGGTGCAGGTGCAGCCGGAGTTGCAGCAGCTGGAGCAGCAGTTTTAGCAGTTGAATCAACAACAGTAGTTGCTTCCGGCTCTTCAAGCATTGTGTTGCTATCCTGTAAAGAGTGATCTACCTTTTTTGAGCAGCTTGCTAATAATAAACCTCCGATAAATGCGATTGCTAATACTTTTTTCATTTTTTTCTAATTTGGAAGCAAAAATATAAAAAATAAACTTTTAAACTTATGACAAATGTTTTCTTTAAGGAATATTTTTTAAGATCAGAGTGAAAAAAATAATTCAAACATAAGAGATATTTAAACAGGGTTCTTAATTTTGTATATCGGATCATCCGAACCAAACACCAATCTATTAATTTAAAAAGTATGATTAAAAAAAATGTATTGGGTACAGTTTTCTTTACTGTACTTTCTTCCCTCTTCATTTCATGTGATAACTCTTCAAATGAACCGCAATCAGAGTATTCCGATAAAATTGAATCGGTAACGCTTTTAAAAACAACAAAATCCTGGGACGGAACGACGTATCCTGCCTATCCATCGTCACAGCCGGAAATCTCGGTTCTTAAAATTGCCGTACCTCCCAATTCTGCTCTGAACTGGCATAAACATCCGGTCATTAATGCAGCATATGTGGAAAAAGGCGAAATCCAGATTGAGAGAAAAGAAGACGGTAAAACACAATGGGTAAGAAAAGGCCAGGTACTTCCTGAAATGGTCAATACCGGCCACAGAGGCAAAACCGGCGACCAGGGAGCAACCCTGATTGTTTTCTACAGTGGAACGCCTGACATTCCTTTGTCCGAACCGGTACAATAAATAGTTCAAACGCTATGTTCACAAAGTAATTATCATAAAACTCTATTTTTGGTTCGCAAGGGCACTTTGTTTAGCTAATGACAACGTCTTTTGCTGAGTGAAACGCCCTTGCAATCGTTTTAACAGTTATTTAATAACATCTTTGTGATCTCAGCGTTTAAATAAAAGATTATTATAGTTATCTTTAATCCATGGTTTTAATTTCAAAAATTCTGTTTTTCATCAGTCATCATGGTTTTTATACTGTGATCCTACTGCTGGTATTCTTTGGAGGGCTTTCATACCTGACTAAAAAAGCCTGGCTTTTAATTCCTATCATTCCTCTGACAATATTGAACGGATTCGGAGGACAATTCCTGAATGCATGGTTTTTAAACAAATATGGTGTTGAAAGCACAGCTATTATCACCTCTGATGTAGAAACAAATTCTACTCTGAATGACATGTACATTCATGATTACGAAGCCATTGTGAAAAAGCAGGACGGAAAATATACCACTACTTTTTTCTCCACTACTACTGCAGCCATCTATCCTATCAGAAATTCAATCAGAATCCCTAGTGAAAAGGACATACCTGTAAAATACATTCCGGGATATGAAAAAAATATCGTCATCCTTTATGACCAATCCAGAGAAGGAAAAATTTTACTACAAAATGAAAAACTGGCTCCTGTCAACTCTGCAAAAACAAAATACGAGGCAGACAGAACGAATAAGGAATTCATTAAAGAATATATTGATGCCCTTGAAAATTATGTAAAAGACTATGATGATGAAAATTACAATAAGAAAATCGAGGAATTGCGACAGGAGCTCAAACAGCTTAAATAGGGCATTCTTATGTTAAGTTTTTTTATTTTCTGATATTTTTTACTCTTCGTATTAAAAAAATTTCTACATTTGTCCCATGTTTAAAATGAACAACAATATTTGGTGGTGGCTTTCAAACTCTTCGTCGGGTCTGGAAGTATTGTCATGTTGTTAATCATACAGCAGAAATAAATCAAATAAACAATATATAGGCTTTGACGGATACCGTTGAAGCCTTTTTTTATTCTTTAACCTTACAAAAAATAAAGCAACAAGATGTTCAAAGACACAATTACAATAAAAACTGTTTCGAAAAAAACACTGGGAGACCTTCATACTCCCATGAATATTTACCTCAAGATCAGGGATAAATTCCGTGATACGATTCTTCTGGAAAGTTCAGATTCAAAAAGTATTGATAATAACTTTTCCTTTATTGCAGTGAATGCTATTGCCGGAATTGAAGTAAAAAACCTCAGCGAATACGAAATTAAACTTCCTGCATCTGCTCCTGTAAAACAGTTTATTATGGAACGAAATATCACAGATATTTTTGAAGATTTCCGCAATATTTTCAAATGTGAACCTACCCATGACGCAATAGAGCAGACCGCTCAGAGCCTTTTTGGGTATACAAGCTTTGAAGCCGTACAGTTTTTTGAAAACATAAGCCTTAAAGCACAAAGCAAAGAAGTTGAAATTCCTGTTCTGAGATACAGATTATACCAATATGTGATTGCTATCAATCATTTCAATGATGAGATGTATCTTATCGAGAATTTTATTGATGGTGTAAAATCTGAGCTTCACCTTTTGGAAAACCTTATTAAAAATCAGAATACTCCTGTTTATCCTTTCGAGAAAACAAGTGAGGAAACCTCCAATATTACAGATGAAGAATATATTGAACTGGTAAAAACAGCCCAGAAACATTGTATGCGCGGAGATGTTTTTCAATTGGTTCTAAGCAGACGATTTGAACAGAAATTCAAAGGAGATGAATTCAATGTTTACCGTGCTTTGAGAAATATTAACCCTTCCCCTTACCTCTTCTATTTTGATTACGGAAATTATAAATTATTCGGTTCCAGCCCTGAAAGTCAGTTAATCATTAAAAACAATAAAGCCATCATCCATCCGATTGCCGGAACATCAAAAAGAACAGGGAATTTTGAAGCTGACCTTCAAGCGATTGAAGTTTTAAAGGCAGATCCCAAAGAAAATGCAGAACATACCATGCTGGTAGATCTTGCAAGAAATGATCTTGGAAAGCTTGGGAAAAATGTAACGGTGACCAAACTTAAAGAAATCCAGCTGTTCTCTCATGTAATTCACATGGTGAGTGAAGTGACTGCAGATGTGTCTGAAGACATTAATCCTCTTGAAATGGTGTCTGCCACTTTTCCTCAGGGAACATTAAGTGGCGCACCGAAGCATAAAGCACTTCAGCTGATCAATCAATATGAGAAAGATTCCCGTGGGTATTACGGCGGCTGTATCGGAATTATAGGATTGAACGGAACCTGCAACCAGGCTATCATGATCAGAACTTTCTTAAGCAAAAACAATACACTTTTTTATCAGGCTGGTGCCGGGCTTGTGGCAAAGTCGGTCCCGGAAAATGAACTGCAGGAGGTTAACAACAAACTGAATGCACTCAAAAAAGCAGTAGAAAAAGCAGAAAAAATAGTCGAAAAATAAGTTCCAATCCCAGCAACCCACAACAAACCAACAAGAAAAAAGCAATGAACAACAATATTAACACCCAACAGCCTCCCTTTAAAGTTCTCGTTTTCGATAACTATGACAGTTTTACCTATAACCTTGTCCAGATTATTGAAAGAATTCTGGATCAGAGAGTGGACGTGGTAAGAAATGATGAAATTACTCTGGAAGAGATTGGAAAATATGACAAAATCATTCTTTCTCCCGGCCCCGGAATTCCTGAAGAAGCAGGTATTTTGTTAGACCTTATTAAAGAATATGCACCTACAAAAAGCATCTTTGGGGTATGCCTCGGGCAGCAGGCCATCGCTGAAGCATTCGGAGGAAGCCTGATCAACCTGTCTGAAATCTTTCATGGAGTGGCTACAACCACTGAACTGGTAAAAGAAGATACCAAACTTTTCAAAGATTTGCAGTCAGGGCTGGAAGTAGGAAGATATCACAGCTGGGCAGTCAATCCGGAAGGTTTCCCGGAAGAACTGGAAATAACAGCTGTAGATAAGGACGGAATGATCATGGCTTTGCAGCACAAAACCTATGATGTACATGGAGTACAGTTTCACCCTGAAAGTATTTTAACGCCGGAAGGAGAAGTCATTATTAAAAACTTCCTGCTGTCATGAAAACCTTGGAAATTCCCTCAACAACAATAAAAACCCCTCAAATGAAAGAAATCCTGCAATACCTGTTTAACCATAATACGCTGTCAAAATCAGAAGCTAAAGCTACCATGATCGAGATTGCACAGAATAAATTCAATGCCGCAGAGGTAACAGCATTCATCAGTGTTTTCCTGATGAGAAATATTACCCTGAAAGAACTGGAAGGTTTCAGAGAAGCTCTATTACAAATGGCTGTGCCTGTACATATCAATGCTGATGACGCCATTGATATTGTAGGAACCGGGGGTGATGGAAAAGACACTATTAATATCTCCACACTGGCCAGCTTTGTGGTGGCCGGAACCGGGCAAAAGGTAACGAAACACGGGAACTACGGTGCGTCCACCACTACAGGTTCATCTAATGTTCTGGAGGAACTGGGATATCTGTTTAAAAACAGCTCGGAACAATTGAATGAAGATCTTGAAAGAGCCAACATCTGCTTTTTGCATGCTCCATACTTCCATCCTGCGCTGCAGTCCGTGGGGTTGTTGAGAAAATCTCTGGGATTAAGAACATTTTTTAATCTGCTGGGTCCGTTAGTGAATCCTGCAAAACCTAAATATTCAATGATCGGAGTATATAATCTTGAAATTGCCAGAATTTACCAGTATCTTCTGCAAAAAGAGGAACGTGACTTTGTTCTGGTGCATGGACTGGATGGGTATGATGAGATAAGCCTTACCGGCGACAGCAAGATCATTACCAAAAACGGTGAGGAAATCTATTCTGCTGAAGACTTAGGCTTCAATCCTGTAACGCTGGAAGATATTAAAGCAGGAAACTCTATCCAGGAGACAGCAAAAATATTTATGAATATTTTGGAGGGAAAAGGTACGGAACAGCAGAACTCTGTAATCCTTGCCAATGCATCAACAGCACTTTACAACACCCATAAATTCGGGACCTATGATGACTGCCTGCTGTTAGCCCAGGAAAGCCTGCTGAGCGGAAAAGCATTGAATAGTTTTAATCTTCTGATCCATTAAGATTCACCATTCACTTGCAAAGCAAAATTCACTATTGACCACATTACAGACACACAAAATGACTATACTGGATAAAATTATTGAACGAAAAAAAGAGGAAGTTGCTGCAGCAAAATTACGCATTTCCCTTGACCGATTAAAAGACGCAGCTTTTTTTGGAAGGCCAACATATTCACTGAAAGAATCCATCAAAAATAAAAGTGGAATTATCGCTGAGTTTAAGAGACAGTCGCCATCAAAAGGAATTATCAACAATAATGTTGAGCCTTTAGAAGTTGTTTCTGCTTATGAAAAATTTGGAGCCAGTGGAATTTCTATCCTCACTGATCATGATTTTTTCGGAGGAAATTTAAATGATGTTCTCAGTGTAAGAAATGACATCAACATACCGATTCTGCGTAAAGATTTCATGATTGATGAGTACCAGTTTTATGAAGCTAAAAGTATTGGTGCTGATGTTGTACTACTGATCGCATCTTGCCTTTCACCAGCTCAGGTTCAGGAATTTACAGACTTAGCCCACGAACTGAAAATGGAGGTTTTGCTGGAAATTCATACCGACGATGAACTGAAACACTTCAATTCAAAAATCGACTTAGTTGGGATCAATAACAGGAATCTTAAAGATTTTAAAGTAGATCTGCAGCATTCTGTTCAGCTGAAAAACCAGCTTCCAAAAGGCGTTTTGTCGGTTGCAGAAAGCGGCATTTACAGTCTGGAAGATTTTCAATTTTTAAAAGAAAAAGGATTTGACGGCTTCCTGATGGGTGAATATTTTATGAAAAATACAAGTCCGGCTAAAGCTTTTGAAGAATTTTCTTCTCAAATTTAAAATAAAAATCAACTATGAACCTCCAGCCTCCAATTTTAAACCTGCCCTCTCAGCTCAAAGTCTGCGGTCTTACAAAACCTCATCAGATTCAGGAGTTGATTTCTATGAATATCAACTTCCTCGGCTTTATCTTTTATGAAAAATCACCGAGATATGTTTTGAATCATCTGAGTCTGGAAGAGATTTCAGCCATTGATCATCATGGAAAAACAGGTGTCTTTGTGAATGAAGATATAGGTCGTATTCTAAACACTGCTCAAAAAGCAGGATTGAATTTTGTTCAGCTTCACGGCGATGAAAGTGATGATTTTATTGTTGAACTAAGACAAAAGCTGAATCCGGAAGTCGGCATTATTAAAGTCATCAGAATAGGAAACAATGCAGTTGAAAATAAAATTAAAATAACGAAAGCTTTTAATTTTCAACAGAGAATCTGCAACCTGCAACCTGTCACCTATTATCTTTTTGATACCGACAGCAAAGCCTTTGGCGGAACGGGAACACAATTCGACTGGAATATTCTGAATGAATTTACAATTCCTCTTCCCTACTTTTTAAGTGGTGGTATTTCAGAAGAAAACATGGGGAATATTACAACATTAAAACAACAGCCTTTTGCTTTGGATATTAACTCAAAATTTGAAACAGAGCCTGGTAATAAAGATATTGAAAGGATAAAAGAATTTAAAAACCTGTATCAGCAGAATAGATAATTAAAAAACACAGTGATGAACATACATTTGCTAAAAAAAACATTTTATAAAACACTGTTTCCGCCTAAATTCGGAAATGAAAAAATCCAGAACCTGTACCACTTTGTTACGGAGAACGACAGCAATATCGAACACTGGGAAGTTGGTGGATTATTGTCCGAATTTATAAGTATTATTAAAGATTTTGAAGAAAATGATATCCAGTATTTTTTTGAAAGAATCAGCCTGTGGAACAGCTATTATCTGGTTATTATTTCGGATAAGTTTTTAGAAAACCATGTCAGATCAGTGATAAAGTATGATTTAGGATTAATTTATGCTAAAATATTTTTACTTTACGACGATTCTGATTCTTACTATCTGATTGATAATCTCGAAATTGCCATCACAATGTATCAGTCAAAAATAGATAAAGCAACCTTAATAGATTTACTACACAAAATTGAGTTGTTATATTATAAAAAACTGATCACCAAACAACAATATGATTACCATCTTACATTTATTAATAGTTTAAATCCATGAAATATCAGATCAAAGAAACCAGAGATTTAAAGGAAAAAGAAATAGAACATATTTTGCAGCTATGGGATATTTCTGCATGGAACGCCATGAAATCTGCCTATTTTATTACTTTTTTCAAAGATTCGGAATTTCATTTCCTGCTGGATGCGGATGAAAATGTACTGGCGGTTATGCGGGTGAATTTTGATTTTACCTTAAAAATAGCAGATAATGAATATTCCTTTGCGGAGGTAGTAGGACTTGTTTCCGCTCATAAAAAGAAAGGATATGGAGCAGCGTTGGTTCGTCATTTCAAAGAAAATGCTGTACAAAGAAATCTGGAGGCAATAGGTTTCTGTCATTCAGATCTGCGTCCTTTTTATGAAAAATGTGATATAGAAATTCTCCATGACAAAGCCAAGATGATCAAAGAAAGTATCGGCTCGGAATGGGTGAATTCTGAAGATGATGATATCCTGATTTTTCATACAACACAGGAAAGAAAAGAACTGCTCAACCAGCTTAGTTCTCAAAACAATGCTTACTTAATAACTAAAGAATAAAAAATGAATTATAAAAACCCCGATGAGCACGGATATTATGGAGAATTTGGAGGAGCTTTTATCCCCGAAATGCTCTATCCGAATATAGAAGAATTACAAAAGAATTACCTTCAGATTATAGAATCCGAAGATTTTCAGGCTGAATATCAGGATTTGCTTACAAATTATGTAGGCCGCGCTACACCACTATATTTTGCTAAAAACCTGAGCCAAAAATACAATACTCAGATCTATCTGAAGCGTGAAGACCTCAACCATACCGGAGCTCATAAAATCAATAACGCTCTGGGACAGGTACTTCTGGCAAAACGTCTCGGAAAAACAAGAATTATTGCTGAAACCGGAGCCGGACAGCATGGTGTTGCCACTGCGACAGCCTGTGCTTTATTAGGTTTGGAATGCATCATTTATATGGGAGAAATTGACATCCAGAGACAGGCCCCGAATGTCGCAAGAATGAAAATGCTGGGAGCCGAAGTTGTCGCTGCCACTTCAGGTTCAAAAACCCTGAAAGATGCAGTGAACGAAGCCCTGAGAGACTGGATCAACAATCCTGTAACCACTCATTATGTGATTGGAAGTGTGGTTGGCCCCCACCCGTTCCCGGATCTTGTGGCAAGATTCCAGAGTATCATTTCAAAAGAAATCAGAGAACAGCTTAAGGAAAAGATCGGAAGAGAAAATCCTGATTATGTGATTGCCTGTGTAGGTGGAGGGAGTAATGCTGCCGGGACTTTCTATCATTTTGTAGAAGAAAAGGAAGTAAAAATTATTGCTGCGGAAGCAGGAGGACTGGGAGTAGATTCCGGAAAATCTGCTGCCACAACTTTTTTAGGAACGCTTGGTGTGCTTCACGGAAGCAAAAGCCTTGTGATGCAGACGGAAGACGGACAGGTTATTGAACCGCATTCAATTTCCGCAGGACTGGATTATCCAGGAATAGGACCTTTCCATGCGCATTTATTCAAAGAAAAAAGAGCTGAATTCTTTAGCATTAATGATAACGAAGCCTTAAAATGTGCTTTTGAACTGACCAGGCTGGAAGGAATTATTCCGGCACTGGAAAGTTCTCACGCTTTGGCAGTTTTAGACAAGAAGAAATTTAATGAAAATGATATTGTTGTTATTTGTCTGAGTGGCCGTGGAGATAAGGATATGGAAACGTATCTTAAGAATCTGTAAAATGTCGGATGTAAAATGTACAATGTATTTTCTCCGCTGACTTTAATGCCTACTTTATACATTGTATCTGGTACACTATACTTTATACATTGTACTTTATACTTTGTACATTGTACTTTATACTTTGTACATTATACATTATACATTATACATTATACATTATACATTATACATTATACATTATACTTTGTACATTATACTTTAATACAATAAAAAATGAAAAAACTAAATATATACTTCACAGCAGGAATTCCACAACTGGAAGATACCGCTGATATCATAAAACTGATTCAGGATTCCGGAGCAGATATGATCGAGATCGGAATGCCTTATTCTGATCCTGTAGCTGACGGACCTGTGATTCAGAAAGCCCACGAACTGGCTTTACAAAACGGAATGACCATTGAAAAACTATTGTCACAATTGAAAGCCATCAAAAATGAAATCAGAATTCCGGTTATCCTGATGGGCTACATTAATCCGGTATTGAGTTTCGGATTTGAAAAGTTCTGTGCTGCATGTGCAGAAAGCGGTGTTTCAGGGTTGATTCTTCCGGATCTTCCTCCTATTGAGTTTGAGAAAAATTACCAGCATATTTTAAAACAGTATCATCTTAATTTCACCTTTCTGGTAACTCCGGAGACTTCTGATGAAAGGATGATCTATCTGGATTCTTTAAGTTCAGGTTTCCTTTATGCAGTAAGCTCTTCTTCTACCACCGGAAAAGAGAATGCCGTTGTAAAAAATGAATCTTACCTTTCCAGAATAGCATCTCTTCCGCTTAAAAACCCTGTAATGATCGGATTTGGGATTAAGTCAAAAAAAGATTTTGAAAATGTAACAGAAAAAGCAGATGGCGGGATTATCGGGACAGCCTTTGTCAATATCCTGCTTCAGAATAAAGACTGGAAGAAGAGTGCCATAGATTTTATCCATTCCATAAAAGGGTAAAATTCACTAAATTTGTATATCAAAAATTGAAATGAATACAAATCAGAATAAAGCAGTAGAATTTGAAGATTTAGGCATCAGAGAATATCAGCCGGCCTGGGATTACCAGGAGCAACTGATGAAAAACATCATTGATACCAAAATCAAAAACAGGGATCTTCCTGCAGAAAAGCATAGTATTACTCCCAACCACCTTCTTTTTGTAGAGCATCCACACGTTTATACGTTGGGAAAGAGCGGGCACGAAGAAAATATGCTTGCCGGCATTGACAAACTGAAAGAAATAGATGCCACTTTTGTAAAGGTAAACCGTGGTGGAGATATTACGTATCACGGCTACGGACAGGTTGTGGGCTACCCTATTCTTGATCTGGAAAACTTTTTCACAGATATTCATTTATATATGAGGAATCTGGAAGAAGTGATCATCAGAACCATTGCCGAATATGGTATTAAAGGTGAACGCTCGCCGGGAGAAACGGGTGTCTGGCTGGATGTGGGAAAACCTTATGCGAGAAAAATGTGTGCGATGGGAGTGAAAGCATCCCGATGGGTAACCCTTCACGGTTTTGCATTGAATGTGAATACAGACATGCGTTATTTTGAATATATTATTCCATGCGGAATCAAAGATAAACAGGTTACTTCCTTAAAAAGAGAGCTTGAAAGAGAACTCACCCCCGAAGAAATGGAAGAACTGAAAGCAAAGATCAGGAAACATTTCGCAGATGTTTTCCAGGCAGAATTAATTTATAAATAATCAGAACATTTTATTAAGATATAAGAAAACCAGTTTCAATAATTGAAACTGGTTTTCTAGTTTAATCCATATTACATAGCTTAGATTCCTACGGAATGGACAAAATGAATGGATAATTGATCCCTAAAATAAGGGTGTTTTTAGTATATATCTTTACTCGCTTTGTCCATTCCCTAGAAATCCGGACCGTTAAATAACAAATTTCACAATTTAAAAATTCTTACTTTCTCTGAATCTCCTATCAAAATCATTAGTTTTTTAATTGTTTTCAATATTATACAATCAAAATACAGCAGAATAATATTTTTTGAAAAAAATCTTGCATATGTTTTAAATTTTATTAATTTTAATATCACAAATAAGTGAACTATTTTAATTTGAAAGTTCGCTAAAACTAAACACCAAAATATAAAAACTATGAAAAAATTTCTGTTATCCATGATGGCATTCGTGACTATCCTGTCATTCAATGCCTGTTCGGATTCAAATGCCAACCAGGATCCGAATCTTGTCGCCAAGGAATCTAATGAGATCGCTATGAAAGATTTCGGCAAAACTGTCCCGGTAGGGATTGAAAAAGAAGATGGAAAATTTAAAATCTCTTTTATGGTTACTGCCCAGCCATACCAAATCAAAGACAGTAAAGAAAATGCAGCCTATATTTCAATGATCAGACAGGCGGTTGAGAGCGAAACTCCTGTTCATATTTTCCTGAAAGCCAACACAAATGAAATTGCAAAGGTGGACAGAGCGACTGATGAAGATATCCGATATTTCAAATCTGTATTCAATAAAGAAGAAAGGGGCGAAAGCAACAAAGCAGTCAGTGTTATTCCTAATCTGGCGACACTGAACAGTCTGTTTGCCCAGATTAAGAATCAGGCTTGCGGGACTTCTACGGCATCTTCCCCATGCATCACGTTCAGATATCCTGTTGACGGATGCTATGCAAGAGCTCATAAAATGAGACAGATACTGTTGAATGCGGGCTACGACTGTGAAAAGCAGTTCGTGTATGGTAATCTGAGGGCATCTACTGGAACATGCTGCGTATCATGGGTATACCATGTAGCGATTCTGGTAAGTTTCAAAAATGCTTCAGGAGTCGTTGAAAAGAGAATTATAGATCCATCATTATTCTCCAGCGGTCCTGTAACTGATTCTGCATGGAGAGCTGCATGTACCAACACCAGCTGTGGATCTGCGTCTGTATCTTCTTATGCCAATACAGCAGGAAATGTCTACTACAGAAGCCCGTCAGGTTCATTACTGTATGATAACAACTATGTCAATACCAATTGTGTATTGAATATATTCTCATCCCTTTCAGGGTGTTCCCCTTCCCCTGCACCTAGTGTAGCAAGCTGTGGATTTTAACTGACTTATATAAAGCTCCTGCAATTATTTTGGTACATTGCAGGAGCATTTTTACTTAATACTTTTCATTATGAAAGCCTGGTCACAACTATTATTACTTCTTATTATGATTATATCCTGTTCGGGTAATTCCGGTTCGCAAAACTTAACATGGTATCATAATGCCACTATTTCAGATATCACCGAAGATCCGGACAAACCTAATGAAGTCGTACGCGTTGCCATCGGAATCAGTGCTCAGGTATTTTATCTTTCAAAAAAATCACCGGATTATAAAACTCTTATGGAAAAGGCAACCCAAAGCTTGAAAAAAAGTAAGGCTTATGATATAGGTATTGAAAATAAAACCAATATCATCAAAGAAATTAATGAGATCAAATAACCAGGATCATCTGATTACGGAAATACCGGCATCTACTTTTATTTCAGCACCGTGAATGTATGAAGCTTCCTCCGAAGCCAGAAACAGCACTACATTGGCTATTTCTGAGGGTTCCCCCTGCCTTTTAAACGGGATGGTAGGAATAATATCATCGATTGCATTCTCAATCTGTTCTCCACTCAGACCTGTATTATTAAAAATATTGGTTTTAATATGTCCGGGACTTACTCCATTGACACGGATGCCGCGCTCTGTAAGCTCTACTGCAAAAGTTTTGATGAATGACTGTACTGCAGACTTGGCCGCAGAATACACCGAAAAATTAGGCATAGCAATATCGGTGGCTACTGAAGTATTGAAAATAACGGAACTTCCATTTTTCATTAATGGCAACATTTGCTGTACTGTAAAAAACGGACCTTTTACCAGCACATTGAAGAGTTCATCAAACTGATTTTCATCCACATAGTCTACAGGAGCAAACTTTCCGTAGCCTGCATTGGCAAAAACCAGATCAATATGTTCTGTATATTTTCTGACTTCCTGCTGAAGGCCCATCAGATCTTTTACATTTCCAGCATTGGAAACGATTCCGGAAGCATTTTTTCCAAGGCTTTCCAAAGCAATATTGACAGTTTCTTCACTCCTTCCTGTAATAATCACCGTTCCTCCTTCCTCAATGAATTTCTGAGCTGTAGCCAACCCCATTCCATTCGTTCCACCTGTAATTAAGGCAGTTTTGTTTTTAAATCTCTGCATTGTTTTTAGTTTAAAATTCTATGGCAAAGATTGGAATAGTGATTGTTTCATAAAATCCGAATCGTGTGGAATTGATTGGAAAGTGAATAATGCAATTTACCGTTTCGCTCTTTTACCATTTTAAAGTTTATCAATAATTACCATCAATAAAATCTTTCAAAATTAAATTGTGTACAATTTAATTGGTCTTATATTTGTACAGTCAATTGAGTTCAATGTAAAAACTGAACTGATAAATAAAAAGCAGTTTAATTTAAAAACAAAAAGAAAAATGTCATTAATAGAAAATCTAAACTGGAGACATGCTGTAAAAGCTTACGATCCAACCAAAAAAGTTTCACAGGAAGACCTTAACACTATTTTAGAAGCAGCAAGACTGGCTCCTACTTCATCAGGATTACAGCCTTTCCGGGTTATTGTAGTGGAAAGCCAGGAGCTCAAAGAAAAAATGGTAGCCGGAGCTTTAAACCCTGAAGTAATGAGAGATTCTTCTCACGTTTTGGTTTTTGCTGCATGGGACAGTTATTCTAATGAAAAAATTGACAAAGTTTACGATTATCATACTGACGTAAGAGATCTTCCAAGAGGACGTTTCGGAAGCTATACTGATAAAATCAAAGAAATATACGGTGCACAGACTCCCGAAGAGCACTTTGCACACACTGCACGCCAGACTTATATTGCATTAGGAATTGCTCTTGCCCAGGCTGCAGAACTTAAAATCGACAGTACACCGGCAGAAGGCTTCAGCAATGAGATTGTAGATGAAGTACTGGGATTGAGAGAACTGGGATTAAAAAGCGTAAGTCTTTTATATCTCGGATACCGTGATGAAGCTAATGACTGGCTTTCTACCATGAAAAAAGTCAGAATTCCAATGGATGAATTTATCATAAAAAAATAATAATTCATCAAATCTTTCGTACTCAAAATTATGGAAAATCCAAAAACACCCAAATTAGAAAACCAGATCTGCTTTCCGCTGTATGTCATTGCCAAAGAGATTACCGGGCTTTATCGTCCTTTTCTTGATGAATTGGACATTACCTACCCACAGTATCTTGTGATGATGATCTTATGGGATGGAGACGGGCTTACCGTAAGCCATATCGGTGAAAAGCTTTTTCTGGACAGCGGTACTTTAACCCCTCTCCTTAAAAGACTGGAGTCTAAAGGGTTTATTATCCGAAAAAGAAAAAAAGAGGACGAAAGAGTGGTCGAAGTATTTTTAGACGAAGCCGGGAAACAGCTTCAGCAGAAGGCTTGTGAAATTCCGGGAAAAATTCAGAAAAAACTGGGAATACAGCCGGAAGAGCTGCTGCATCTTAAAGATGTGGTACTTAAAATATTAAACAAAATAGAAAAATAAATGAAAACGTTATATACAACCCAGGTAACTGCCAAAGGAGGAAGAAACGGACATGTAAAGAGTGAAAACGGAGTATTGGATCTTGATGTAAGAATGCCGAAAGCTTTAGGAGGTGCCAATGATGATTTTGCCAATCCTGAAATGCTTTTTGCAGCCGGATATTCTTCATGTTTCGACAGTGCTCTGAACAGAGTGATCAGTCTTTCTAAAGTGAAAACAGGAGAAACAACAGTAACAGCTCAGGTAAGCATAGGACAGCTTGAGAATGGCGGTTTCGGACTGGCAGCAGAACTGAATGTCAATATTCCTGGTGTTTCTATTGAAGAAGCACAGGCTCTGACAGAAAAAGCACACCAGATCTGTCCATATTCCAATGCGACAAGAAACAATATGGAAGTAAAGCTTTCTGTGACCAACAACAATTGATCCAATTTTTTAAGCATAGTTATAACGAAAGGAGCTGTTTCCATGGAAACAGCTCCTTTTTATTTTTTTATTTTCCCACAGAGTACGCTGATGACGCAGATGATTGAGGATAATTTTATGTATACTATATAATGCTTAAGAATATCATTTATAATTCATCATTATTGAATATTTTTACGTAATGGAAATCATTATAGATATTGTTTGCCAGGTGTATGCAGGGCGAAAATCAAGAAAGACTATCGATTTGGTGTTGAATACATTTCTTCCCGTATATGAAAAATTAAATCTCAATTATACTTTCCCAAGGCACGACAAAGATTATATTTTTAAAACAGAGGACGAAATGATTGGTTATTTCATCGAAAACCCGGCCATTGACCAAACTTTTTACTGGAATAAATACCATGATAATCCAGAAAAAATAATGGTGGGCGCCAATATTACAGATGATGACAGGCTTATTATGAGCCTAACAATGGACACTACGGAAGAGAAAAGAGATATGTACTTCAATAAGCTAAAAGAAGTTTTACAATCAGATATCGGGGTAATTACCTATGTGTATCCCGCAGGTTATGAAGATGGAGAAGATTTTATTATAAAATATGGATAGAAAACAGAAATATACTTAACCTTACAACAACTTTCTCATCATTCAGCATTCATAACTCATCACTTATAATTCATCATTCATCATTACCTCCTGTCTTTATTTACGTCACTTTTCTGATAGGCATCTACCTTTTTATAAGAATCGTTTTTTTCTTTTTCCTTTTTATCGGAAATCAGAATTCCGAAAAGGTGGTCAATTTCATGCTGAAAAATAACTGCAGTGAAACCCTCTACAATTTCCGAATATTTCTGTCCTTTCAGATCCACATATTCCAGTTGGATGACTTTGCTTCTGTAGAACTGATCTCTGAAATCAGGAATGGAAAGATCACCTTCAGGGCCAAGATTCTGCAGATCGGAACGCCAAACAATCACCGGGTTGATAAAGTATTCCAACGGGGTTCCTTCTTTATCAAAACGCTGTACCCAAATAATCTTTCTGTTGATTCCCACCTGAGGAGCAGCAATTCCTACTCCGCCATCTGTGGACAGCAGAGATTCTTTCATTCTTTTTACCAGAACAGCCGTATTCGGATCAAGAGGATCTGCTTCTGAAGAAATGCTCAGCAATGTTTTATGCTGATTGGAATCAGTAGTCTGATAGATTGGTAAAGCGGCATTCACATCTCCCTGATTAATGATAGAAAGCTCATGGGAAGTAAGTTTCTGGGCGTTGAAAAATCCAATAAAAAAGATCAGCAGTACGGAAAGTTTCTTCATGTTTTTTTAAATGTATAACAAAGGTAAAAATTGTAGAATAAAAATGATGAAACAGTATTCAATAATTATGGTTTAGGCTAAAGCCAATGGAATCTGGTGTAAAAAATAAACGGGCTAAAGCCCGTTCCTATTGAATATTTTTCAGTCTAACTGTTGAAAGTTTAAAAAGTCTTTGTCATATCTCCTGGGATTATCAGATTGAAGTCTGTCGGGATATACTCTTTGGAAGGCACTTTCAGTTCTGGATCATCAGATTCAAAAACAGAGATGACCGCCATTTTCAGATCAGGGTTTTTCTGTTTGATATACCAATAGATTCCTCCGAATTCTTTGCTGTGATAGTTTCCGTTATAATGGATAAATGTTTTTCCTGAATGAAAATTCTTCAGGATAGATTCCGCCATTGTGGCGTCTTTTGTAGCCTGAGCTGAGATAAAATTCATCACTTTTGTACCTTCCGCATGATCACCCATCATTTTTTTCATTTCAGGATATCCAGGAGTATCCAATGTAACATTGATGGGCAGCTGCGCAATATAGGTTTTCTCTTTTTCGCTTAATTTATTCAGGGATTCAAGCCCTTCTTTGGCAGTTTGGGAAGCATATCTTCTTGGAATATTCGTGGCGATAAACTTCAGCTTTTTATTTTTGGCAAAATCCACCAAAGGTTTGTAATCTGTCGCATAGTTATTCCATAAACGGGCAGAATCTTTAAATGTTCTGGCATCAAATTTTCCACTTAGATACTGATCCAGCTGAGACTGATTGTCTCTTTCAAACATCTCAGCCCCTAATATAAGCTGACCGTTCTTTTTTGCAAACAGAGCTTCTGTAATTTTAAGCTGAAGCCAGTGGTTGATGGAGCTGTTATGATTTTCACCAAAAAAGACGATGTCATAGCCTGCCAGTTCTCTCACCAGTTTATCTGTCTTGATCTCCTTCCCTTTTTTATCATAAAACTGATATGCCTTAAAGTCCTGTGCCTTCAATGAACAGAAACCGGCCATCAATATTGCTATGAAAATATTTTTCATTTTATTTTTTAATATTTTAATCACAAATTACACAAATATTCCGGCACTTGCAGATCATTTGCCATAAAAAAGACCGCTTTGAATCTTACAAACAAAACGGTCTCATTCAAATCATCTAATTATTATTTCTCTAATGCTGCTACAAGGTCTTTCCATTCCTGCAGCTCTGGGATTCCCGGTTTTCTTTTTCCAAAGAACTGAACGATAAAGTCTCCTTCACTGTTGAATACCTCGATAGCCGTCACTTCCCCATCTTCAGTTGGTTTTTTAACAATCCAGGCTTCTGCGATCTTCGTTACATCAAGGTGCAGGTTAAAATCAGGATCCATTACATTGAACCATTGCTGATGCCAAAGTGTTTTCTTTACATTTCCTGTGTGGATCTGAATAATTCCTCTGTTTCCAACAAAAATCATGATTGGAGTGTTGGTTTCGGAAGCATCTTCAAGGACGTTGACCACTTTAGCATTATCAATTTTTCTGGCAAATCCTTCCGGAGCCAATCTTAATGCCTGAGTTCTGCTTACTCCGTATTTTCTGGTCATCATGAAGAAATCATGGGTGTCTTTCAGTTCTGTCCATGCCTTTTTGAAACCTTCCACATCAATTTCTGAATCTGCTTTTTCTGCCTGCTTAGGCGCTACTGCTTCAAAAACGAATGGCTGGTTCTGATCTTCTGACTTGTATTTTTCAACGATAGCATCAAAAGCATTTTCATTACTGTCTTTAGTCAGATAAATCTTATGAAGTGCTAATCCATCTTTTCCGAAAAACTGAAGGCTTTTCTTATCTCCTTCCACTACTGCAAAAGCAAATTTCCAATGGTTAAGGAAGATTCTTAGATCGATATCTTCCCCCACAAAAAGCTGTGCATGTGGACTGCTGAAATCACCATTCAGATAGGTTCCTTTTCTTTCATGAACACACTCATCGTTACGGGTAAGCGCCATGACTTTTCCAAGCTGCCCGGCTTCCGTAAGGATTCCCTGGAAATCAGGGTTCAGCACTGTTACACCTTCACCTATGCCGGTCACTAATAATTCCGCTTCACTTACGTCTAACTGTGCAGCTGCATTTCTTATTCTGATATGTGGATTTTCCACCTTCAGAGCTTCCCATTTTTCCTTTAAATCATTAACTAATGTGCTCATTATTTTATTTTTTTATGGTTAAAATTGTATACATTCTTCGTATGGTTTCGTTTCCTGTTTTACTTTTTATTTCTTCTTCTTTTTCAGAAATTTTCATTCTTTTAAAATGGCTTTTAGAGATCAGTTCTTCCATTTCACCGTTGCTGTACAAAGTGAAATCGTATTCTGTGAATGGCAGTTTTTCCATGAACTCTCTTTGTCCGAACGTAAGAACAAACGTTCCTTCATCTTTTAAAACCCTGTAAATCTCATTTAAAAATGCTTCCGGATTTTCCCAGAAATACACGGTATTGACTGTAAATATTTTATCGAAAGTTCTGTCCTGAAAAGGAAGTTTCTTTCCTTCATACCATACAAAATCTGCCTGACTTTCAAATTCTTTATTGAGTTTTTGGGCTTCATGATGCATGGTCTCAGAAATATCAATCCCTGTATACCTGAGGTTTTGGGCAAGATTCATTATACTTTTCAGATGTCCGGCATTTCCGTGTCCTATTTCAAGGATATGCTGGTCATCTTCTATCACTAGTTTTTTAATACTTTCTAACGTCATGCTGATGTTAGTGGCATTCATCATTTCGCCAATCTCGATTCCTTTTTCTCCCTGTGGATTGGCAAGATTCTGCGCCAGGATTTTGAGTTCTTCTTTTTCCATGGTTATCCAAAAATGATCATTGGGTTATTGGTAATAGGGTGTCCGCAGATGGTACACGGAAAGTTGTAGGCTTTACTGATATTTTCAGCTGTAAAAACTTCCTGTGGGGTTCCATATGCGGAAACTCTTCCTGATTTCATCAATAAAATCTTATCTGCAAACTGGGCCGCGAGATTCAGATCATGCAAAACAACAATGGCACTGTTGGCTTTTTTTGTAAAATTTTTAATGATTTCCAATGCTTTATACTGATGTCTGATGTCTAAATTATTCAGCGGTTCATCCAGAAAAATCAGTTTATGGGCAATTTCATTCTGTAACTGGGCCATTACTCTTGACAGGTGTACCCGTTGTTTCTCTCCTCCGGATAAAGAATTATAATCCCTGTCTTTCAGATGAAAAATATCAGTTTCATAAAGCATACTGTTCATGGCTTCAAGGTCTTCTCTTCCGGGCTGGGCATCAAAATAAGGATACCTTCCCATCATCACCACATCCTTTACTTCAAGCGGAATATCATTGCTGTTATGTTGTGAAAATTTTGCTTTATGTTTTGAAAGCTCTTTCACCTTCCATTCCTGAATAGGTTTATTCTTAAATAATACTTTCTGCTTCCCGGATTTCACTTCATCTGCCAAAACACTCAAAAGACTTGACTTTCCTGCTCCGTTAGGACCTACAATGGCTAAAAATTCGCCATATTCCAGGGAGACATCTATCCCATCCAGAATACGGAATTCTTTATGTTTATAATTAATCTGGTGTGCCTTGATCATTACAGTGATTTTTTAAATTTAACCAAAATAGCAATAAAAATAGGACCTCCCATCAGCGCTGTCAGAATCCCGATCGGAAGTTCAGACGGAGCTACAATACTTCTGCTGAAAGTGTCTGCTGTAAGCAGCAGAATACTTCCACACATTGCTGATAAAGGCAGGATAAAAGTATTATTGGATTTGAATAAAAGTCTTAAAATATAAGGTACAATAAGCCCCACAAAACCAATTGTTCCTGAGAATGCGACACAGGTTCCCACCATTAAAGCAACGGTAATAATGATCTGCTTTTTCAGTTTTTCCACATTGATTCCCAGATGCTGTGCATCTTTTTCACCCAGCATCATAGCATTCAGAGCTTTTCCTTTGGGTAATAAAATGATGTAAGCTATGGTCATTACAACGGCCAGGATAATATTCTTCGTCCATGTGGCGGCAGCCAGGCTTCCCAGATTCCAAAAGGTTAAATCTCTAAGCTGCTCATCTTTTGAGATATAAATCAGAAATCCTGTAATAGAGAAACCGATTGCTGTTATTGCCACCCCGGTAAGCAGCATCATGACTACATTGGTCTTTCCTCCGCTTGTCGAAATTTTATAGACCAGCATCATGGATAAAAAAGATCCTACAAACGCCGAGATTCCTACCAGCGAGAACTGTACGGCTTCAGGGAGATATTCTTTAAAATGTCCTCCCAAAACAATTGCAATGGCCGCCAGCAGAGTCGCTCCTGATGTAAGTCCTATTAAATCCCCTGTCGCCAGCGGATTCTTAAAAAGTCCCTGAAGGCTGGTTCCCGAAACAGAAAGCATACCTCCTATTAAAATGGCCATAACGATCCTGGCAGCCCTTACATCCCAGATCACATATTGATCACTTAAAGACAGGCCCGGGTCTCCTTTTATATATTTCCACAGTATTGTGAACGCAGAACTCTCTCCGAAATCATATACTCCGATGTTAAGTGACAGCACTGCTATAATGGCAAGCAGTACTGCACTTATAATAAGATAAAAGTATAGTTTACTTTGTGTTTTCAATTAAAAGTTTGTTTAATGCTACTGCTGCTTCTCCCAGTCTCGGTCCGAAACCTGATACTAAACCTCCGTCCATTGCGATGATCTTCTTATTTTTACCGGCATTGGTTTGTGATACTCCCGGCATTTTAAGGGCACCTTCATTCCCTCCTGCTCCCTGAAGGCCAGTTTCAAAGAAGAACAATACATCAGGATTAGCTTTTACAACGGCTTCCGGCGTCAATGGTTTAAAATCTTCAAAATCGGTTACGGCATTTTCTCCGCCTGCAAGGGTGATCAATGAGGCCATTGGCGTATTTTTACCGCTAACCATCAGCATATTTCCTCTGGCATATATGAACAATACTTTTGGCTTTTTAGCAATAGGTTGCACCTGTTTCAAATCCGTATCAATCTTATCGGTTAATTTCTGGTAATATGTATTCCCGACAGCTTTTGCTACGGCCTCAATCAGTTTTTTAGTTCCTTCAACGGTGTACTCCTGCTTGAAAATTTCAGTTTTAATTCCTGAAGATTTGATTTTCCCTAATAATTCAGGATTGATATCTTTATCAGATGCAAGAATCAAAGTAGGATTGACAGCCATGATCGGCTCAATGGTCATTGATCTTACATGTCCAAGATCTTTGGCCGTTGCTTTCAAGCTTGCCGGATATGTACTGGTAACATCCGTTCCTACGATTTCTTTTTCATGGCCTAAAGCAGATACGATTTCTGTGATTCCTCCGCTTAATGTTACTATTTTATTGTTTGTTTTTGGTATTTCAGAGGCAACTTCTGTTGTATTTTCTTTTGTGGCTCCTTCTGTTTTTTTGCAAGAATACACTGCGACAAGAACAGAAGCTGCAAGAATGAATTTTTTCATGATATACTATTATTTGATTATTTTATTTATAGAGGTTTGTATTCAAATTGAGGTCTTCCGCGCTCTCCTGATGTGCTGGTTAATCTTGTAAATCTCAATTTAAAGTAATATCCTTCAGCATCTTTGATAATATAGAATCGGTCGCCATATACTTCAAGCCCATTGGTACCCACCGGATTTCTCCAGTTTCCTCCAATTGCTCTCTGATCATTATAGACAAACTTTGAAGGATCGACATCTGAAGCTTTAAAGTTATTATAAGCTTCCACACCTGATCCTGAAGTTACTTTCACTTCATAAGCGCCTACTCCGCCGACGTTATTCGTAAGAACGAAATCAGCATAGATATAACTTCCAGCACCTGTAATCAAATTGGTAAATACAGTGAAACACAGGTCCCATTTCTTCTTTTCCGGCTGTATCGTTACTTCACTATTTTTGCCCAGACTGACAAAATTATAGTTATAGGAAGTGTTTTTGGTTATGATTAATTCTTTATGGTCTGTTGCATTAAGCTCAGCATATTTTATTTTATAGCTGGCTCCGGCTCTCACCACCTGTACTTTCATCCATCCTCTGCTGTCCCCTCCTGTAGTAACAGATCCTGAAGGAACGTTCCCTGTAAAGATCTTTTTTCCCATATTCACCAGGTAAACTGCATTTTCGGAATCATTAGCCTTAATTTCGTCGATAGCTGTATATCCTGAAGGAAAGTTACCTTTTACATCATCGATATAAGTCTCGTTGGCAGGATTGAAGTTTGCAACCTGAATTTCATCTTTCAATGCTGCAACGCTTGCATCTGTTACCAGGTCTATATGGGTTGCATTAGGTATTTTGCCTGCAGCCATCATAATAGAAGAATTCAAAACTACTTTAAAAGAATTTCCTGTATAAAATGCAAAATCCCAATCTGTTCTTGTAGTGACGGCTTCCGTATTGGTCCCTAAATCGATCCAAACCTGATTGGGCTGAGTTGCACCTCCCACATTTGGATTAACAACAGCTCCATCAGACGGGGCTACCATAATGGCATCATCATTATCATTAATGCATGACTGAGATATAAAAGAGCTTCCTATTAAAAGAATGAATACTATTTTTTTCATTTCTAATCCTTTAAAAATTATAATTTAATCTGGCAAAATAGCTTCTGCCATAGAACAGATTCTGTTGGTTCGCAGCAGCATTATGGCTGTTGCCCGCCTGTATTGTATTTCTGACTGAGGTTACGTCAAAAATATTTTTTATCCCTGCGCTGATTTCAAAATGATTTTTAAAGAAAGGCTGGCTTACCGTGAAGTTCATCATATGATAATCCCCAATTTCTCCAAGCACATATTGTCCCGGATCTTTCGGGTCCTGCAGGTTTGTCTGATGTGTATAGCGTTTCTGTGACCCTGTATATTTGTAATAAAGAGCAAATAACGTTTTCGTATAAGGCAGCGTATAATTAGCTGCCAGATTAGCTTCAGCATAAAAATTATAATCATCCGGAGAAACAATATTTCCGGTATTAAGAACCTGAGAAATACCTAACACTGAAACGCCTGCATTTAAAGAAAGATCACCTTTTCTTACATTGATTCCCCCTCCAAACAATACAGATTTATAATTATCAACATTTAAATACGTGATTTGTAAAGGACTGTTATTGACAATGACACTTTCAATTCTGTTTTTTACATCTAAAAACATCCCGGAAGCACTGAAATTAAACTTCCAGTCATTTGAATTGGTCATGGCATAATCCCAGAATAAAGAGGCGGAATATCCTGTCTCAGGCTTCAGGTTTTCATTTCCTCTGATATCGTGGTTATTATCTACCACAAAGGTGTATAATTCATCATAAGTAGGGAATCTGTTTGCAGAACCAAATACCAAACGGATATCAGATTTTTCGGTAGTTTTAAACCTCAAAGTCGTTGAATAATTATACTGAGAGTCAAATTTATCACTTAAAGCCAGTCTTATACCCGGACGCAGGGAAAACCAATTGTTAATATTCCATTCAGCAGATAAGAAATTGGCATAATTGAATATTGTGCGTTCGATATCCTTTCCGTTATTATTACTCTCAAATGTACTGGCACTGGCAAAACCTTTTGTCCTGTCCAACTCATATCCTAACTGAAAATTGATTTTTTCACTGTTCAAAAAATTACTGAACATTCCTCTGGAATAAAGTACATCTGATTGATAGAAAGTCAGGTTTTCATCTCTTGACAATTCCTTCCTGCCCGGTACATCGTACATATAATGTTGCGACTTTCTTTCCTGAGTCTGATAAGAGAAATCCCCATTATAATTGATTCTTCCTATTTTAGTCTGGATATTGAATTGATGAATCCATCTTTTTGTATTATAGTCGATATCTTGTGTTGTATATGTTCTGTTGCCTCCTCCCAGATAAAGTTCATTTACCAACGGATTGTAGTAATTGATTTTCTCAGACAGAAAATTCATTTTATAGTAAAAACTTGTATTGTTTTTATTGTAGCGTATTACTCCGTTGGTTGTAATCTGATCTTTGGGTTGCCAGTCATACCCGCGTAAACCGTCATTGCTTTCATTAAAGTATTTATACCCCTGAAGATCTCCTTTATATCCCTGAAAATCATTATGGTTAATATCTGCAGAGACAGACCATTTATCATTGATTTTATATCCTATATTCAATGACTGTATATGACGGCCGTTTCCTTTTTTAAACCAGTCATAATCCTTATTGACAGTTTCTTCCTGTAAAGAAGCCAGAATCGAAACTTTTTTACCATAGCTTTTCTTTGTGATGATATTAATGACACCTGCTACAGCATTATTACCATATTCAACTCCCATGGATCCTTTTACCACTTCAATACGTTCAATATTATTAACGTTAATCTTAGTAAGATCCACCAGATTACCCATCCCTTCATCACTTACAACAGGAATATTATCAATCAGAATTTTAGTATAAGCTCCGCTCAATCCCATAATATTGGCATTGGAATTCCCGGAACCTCTATTGGGCTCTATTAAAATATTCAGATTTTGATTTAAAACCTCAGCAACATTGGTTACCGCCATATTTTTGATTTGCTGCGCATCAATTACTTCTACTTTGTATATTGATTTATTGATAGACTGCTGCATATACTGACCTGTTATGACAACTTCGTCAATATTATTTTTATTCAAAGAATCTTTTTGTTGTGCATTCATCCAAAAAGTAATGGACAGTGACAAAACGGTAATCACTTTCTTCTTCATAACTATTGAGAAAAATTTTCAGCAAATATAAAACTTTATTTAGACTCATTAAAAATAAATGTATATTTTTGTGGAATAATTCTAAATAAAAATAAAAATTATGAAATTAAGATTACTTATTGGAGGTTTAATGTTCACAGCAATCGGTATGAATGCACAGCTGAATACTATTGATGAAAACTTTGACAACTTTACCGCAGGAAACAACACCTTTCCCCAAAGCGGATGGTCAGCAGTCTTAGCTCCCAATCCAATGCCTTTTCCACCTGCTCCATTGATGATCGTCACCAGTACAGCGAATAAAGTGGTACAGGCCTATTCCGGAAATAATTCAACTGCTCCATCGTATCTTATCACTCCACAAATTGTGGCCCCTACAGGTAACAAGACCTTATCTTTTGCCGCTGCAAAAAGCACAGGGACCAACGGTAACGGAACCCTGGAAGTGGGGCTTGCATCAAACCCTGCAGATATGACGACTTTCGTATCTATAAGCAATCCTATTTCTCTGACCAGTGAAACGGTACAAACTTATTCCATTCCTGTGCCGGCATCTGCTGCTACTTACATTGTTTTCAAATTCACTCCGACAATAGCTCACACTGCTTTACAAATTGACAACGTCGTATATAACACCACCGCTTCTTTAGGAGTACATGACAACAATAAAGCGACAGAAAACTTAAGATTTGCATTAAACTCTGATCAGACCGCATTGGAATTCATTTCAAAAAAAGATCTTAAAAATATCCGTATTTATTCTTCTTCAGGCCAAAAAATTGCAGAAGGAAGACCAGACGGACACCGATTTGGAATCAGCACTCTTAAAACCGGAGTATATTATATGAACATTGAAACCTCTGAGGGAAAAACAATTCAGACAAAATTCATCAAGAGATAAGGTTAATCAGACTATTCTATCTTTTTAAAGCCGGCAGGGTTATTCCTGCCGGCTTTTTTATAGCGGTTTTTCCTGTTCATCATCATAACAAATATTGAAACACGACAAAAATCATGTTTTTATTTAGACTTATTAAAAATAAATATATATTTTTGTGGAACCATTCTAAATAAGGAATTTAAAAATAAATTATGAAAACAAAACTATTATTGGCTTCAGTACTGGCAATGTCTGTTCAGCAGACTGTTTTGGCACAGACTGATGCATTGGGATACACGCAGGTAAATATGACAATGGGAAGTGGGTATCAGAACCGCGTATTTGTGAACCTTGCAGATGGTAATATGGTTTCTCAGCCAGCCAATACGTGGGATATTGCTTTTTATAGAAATTCAAACTATGCATTCGGATCCAGGATCAATGATGCAAAAGATATTGAAGTATTCGCAGCTTCAACCAATTTAGCAGATTGGGATAATATCAGCATCAGCAACGAATCTTCATGGGGAGCTCCACTTTACAATCCTGATCAGACGACTGACTGGAGCCAGGGTGCCTTCGAACAGGGTCCTGTGATATCCTCCAACCCTAATATTCCTTCGACTGGATGGGGAGTTTACAACCCCGTGAACCATCACATTCAGGGCAAAGCTATTTTTGTTTTAAAGTATGCTTCCGGAGCCTATGTTAAATTTGCTATTGAAGATGCATTTGCAGGATATACTTTCAGATATTCAAAATGGAACGGCACATCATGGGGACCTACAGAAACAAGAACCATCGCCAACGGAACAGATGATACTTATTTCAATTATTTTTCTTTTGATACCGGGGCTAAAGTTCCTGATATGGAACCTTCCAGATCTGCCTGGGACTTCGTATTTACCAAATATTATACCTTCTATATGGGGGTACAGATGTATCCACTTTCCGGTGCCATTCAGAATCCGAACGTTAAAGTAGCAATGGTACAGCCTGAAACACAGGAAACAGTGGCTTATACAGTTCCCGCCAATGCAAGTTTCTCATCAGCGATTACGACTGTGGGACATTCATGGAAAGGGATCGGAACCGTAAAAAATGATGTGGTGTACTATGTCAAAAAAGGAAACGACTACTACAGAATGTACTTCACTGCAAACGGTGGGGCTACAACGGGAAATATGTATTTCAAATACAAAAAGATTACTGAGACATTGGGCATTACTGAAATCGGAAAAAAGGCTTCTTTCGGTATATATCCTAATCCGGCAGCAGCCGATAAAAAAGTGACGGTTCTTTTTGATGTTAAAGAAAAGACAGGTAACAAAGGAAATGCAGAAGTTTATGATCTTACCGGAAAAAAAGTATATTCTGCAGAACTTACCAATCAGGCAGGATTCTATAAGCAGGAACTGAACCTTTCAACACTTCCTTCAGGAAATTATCTTGTCAAAATTACTTATGGTGGCTATTCGGAGACGAAAAAGCTTATCATACAATAAATATTTATTTTAATACTTTCTATTTTTTCTAATAAAAAGGCGGTTTCAGATTGTTGAAACCGCCTTTTACTTTTTATTGAAATTGAGAAAATCTTTAAGTTTTTAGATTCTTAAATCTCTAAATCTTCAGTATTAATATATTTTAAATCCTTTATAAACCTGTGCTGAGCTTTCCATGATTTTGGAAGCATCTTGACGGAAATCTAACAGGTGATCCTGGCCGTTATGCCTGTTGTGGTGATCAACGCTTTCCCAAAGCTCGATCAGGAAAAAAGTTCCTTTATTATCTTTATCTTCAATAAGATCATACTGCAGGCAGCCTTCTTCTTTTCTTGTTTCTTTCACAAGCTTCTGAAAAAGCTCTACAGCATCCATCAGATAATTTTCATTAAACTTAAAAAGTGCGATGATATGTAAATTCATGTTCTAATATTTAGTGATGTAAAAGTAAAATATTTTCAAAATCAAATATCTTTTTAAACCCTTTATTTTTCCACACCAAACATAATTTTTAATTAAAAACTGATTTATAAATAGTTATAGAACTCATTACAATCACCAAAGTCCCGATAATCACAAACATTTTCTTCACGGGAAGCTTAGCGGTAAGCATTGCAGAGAAAGGAGCGGTAACAATCCCCCCGATCAAAAGACCGAGAATAATATTCCAGTGCTGAATTCCCAGAGTAAAAAAGAAAGTAACGGCAGCAGTAATGGTAAGGATAAATTTGGCTACGGTAGAGCTGCCTACCGCAAATCTTGGAGTAAATGCATTTTTAATCAGTGTTCCGGTCACCAAAGGTCCCCAGCCTCCTCCTGCAAAAGAATCTATAAAGCCACCAATCACCCCCAGTCTGATCAGATTGGTTTTTCTTTTTAAAGCTTTACTCTGTTTTTCTTTAAATGCATTAGAAAGAATCTGGTATCCGAGATATAATGTATAAAAAGCAATCAATGTTTTGGTAATCTTCGCATAATATTCACCAAGATAAGTGAGGCATACTGCTCCGATGATAGCTCCGATAACAGCTGGAATTGCCAGTTTTTTGACCAGACTTTTACTTACATTTTTCAGTTTAATATGACTGAGGCTTCCTGCTGCTGTGGTAAAACTTTCTGCTGAGTGAATACTTGCACTGACAATATGCGGCGGAATATTCAGTAACATCAATGTCGTAGTACAGATCACCCCATAACCCATTCCCATAGATCCGGCAACAATTTCAGCAAAAACTCCTACCAGAAGCATCCAGTAAAAAATATAATTGTCTTTTGCCAGAATGTTCTGCAGCTCTTCCAGATACCCCAGTTCATACATTGAAAAAACAGCAACGGATATAATTGCAACCGTTACAACAAGGACATTAAGTCTTACCTGAATTTTTCTTGAAATCACCATATCACAAAACAGTTTTAGTCCATAGTCTTTCACTATCAGTATGAGTGACAAAAAGAACATTTAGCCATTGCCTGCTTCCTGTCCTTAGATGCATAATTTTTTTCCCGTGTATATATACAGGTTGTACTGTTGCAAGAGGTGAGTTAAGATTTTGTGATTGGTCTTTCTCTTCTTTTGAAATCATAATTTATTCATTTGAAGTAGTGCAAATATCTGATAAAAATATTTATTCTACAAAATAAGTAGACTATTAATTCAAAAAAAAGGACCCGATCAGTCGACCAGATCCATTAAAGTTTTACTTTCCAGAATATTCAGTGAAGCATCCCGAACCTCTATCAGCACATCATGAAGTCCGCAGTGATCTTCATTACAGTCTTCACATTTTTCATAGAAATTCAGACTTACACAGGGAAGCATGGCAATAGGTCCGTTTACCAGACGAATAATTTTTGCCAGTTTCACATTTTCAGGATTTTCTTTAAAAAAGTATCCTCCACCCTTTCCTTTTTTACTGTCAAGGATTTCCGCTTTTTTCAGCTCAAGAAGGATATTTTCCAAAAACTTTAAAGGAATCTTTTTATGTTCCGCTATTTCAGAAATAAGAATCGGGCCTTCATTTCTTTTTTCTACAAGATATGAAAGCGCCTTAAACGCATATTGAGATTTTTTTGAAAGCATTACAGCAAAAATAAGAAAATTGTTTAACATTTGAAAAAAGACAGAAAATAGAAATCGTAAATAAGGAGAAAGACAGGCCACTGAAAAGACAGACTGTGGTTTCATGATTTTTTCATACGATTTTGGTTGTTCTGTATATCCGTAATTTTACGGTTTTCAATACCACATTTTTGCCTTTCTCCCATTAAATCATTATGTTTGCCATATGTTCAGTAAACAAGAGGCACAACAACTAAAAAAAGAATTTTGGACAGCTTTCGGAAAATCATTTCCCAGAAAATGGATTCTTTATGACACTAAGATTAAAGATATGGCATTTAAATTCTCTGCCGATAATAAGAAAGCAGAAGTTTCTCTGGATATCGAAATGAAAGATGAAATCTTCAGAAATGCGTACTATGAAAAGATCTGGTCTCTGGAGGATATTTTAAGGGATTTCGTTGGAGATTTTCAGAAAGAAGAATATTTCACTCTTGAGAATGGCAAGATTATCAGCAGAATATGGGTAGAAAAACATCAAGTTTCCATTTTTAATAAAAATACATGGCAGGAAATTTTTGAATTCTTTGTGGACAAAATGGACGGTTTTGAAAGGTTTTACTATGAATATGAGGATTTTATAAAGGATATATAAAATACTTACGAAATAAATACTACTTTTTGTTTCGGATTAAGATAAAAAGAAAACTTATCTTTGCAATACCACTTAACTAATAGATGAAACTAAACTAACATGATTAAAAATGAGAAAAGTGTACAAAAACATTTTTGGAGAGATCATTTCCAAAAGTAATGCTGCGAAGCTGAACGAATATCATCTGTATTATTATGAGGAAGATTCTGATTTTTTAAAAGAAATTGAATTTATCAATGAAGACAGTGTTTACAACATCAATTATTTTTTAAGTGAAGATGAAGACGAAACACAAGTAGTCGATTATCTTAAAGAAAAATCAGATTTTTTTGATATCGAAAAAAAAGAAACCACTGACAGCTTTATTATTTCTACCAATAAACTGTATTCCTTATCCGTAGATGACCTTCCCTTAATTTCCAAAACCGTTTTCCATACGGACGACCCTGAAAACTTCATCTGCTCCCAGGTCATTGATAATGAAACCCACAAACCCCAACTTGAAAGAACAATAAAATGCTGGTATACCCATGATGAAAATGGTGAAAAATATGCAGCAATAGAATGCAGCTATCAGGAAGACGGAAAACTGGAACTGGCTATAGACAAGACCTCTGATCCTGAAAATGAAGAAAACTGGACCCAATATGACTATGACACTTTCCAGGACCTTCAGGAACGTATATCCACTGATATCAGCTATTATAAAACCGCCACATTACTTCCAAAACAAGCTTATCAGAAATAACCTCTACTTTTATAAATACTTACCTTAAAAAATTATTACTCGAAGTAAACTCAACTTTTTGATCAGGCAAAAGTAATTGGACGCCATATTCTGTTTTCCCATATTTTGTACAGCCTGATCAAAAAGAAATACTTATAGGAAAAACTACGTATAAAGGAAATAAGGTAAGATCAGAGGAAGGTGATTACAAAAAAATTCTGCCGACCCACTTCCTCCTTCTGGTGATTAAGCTATTCATCAGGAGCATTAAGCTGAATTAATTCCGATAAGAAAAGGTTTAATATTAACAAAAACTGCCGGAAGATTTTTCCGACAGTTTTATTTTTTTATCCAAATTTCTTTTTCCTTAACCAGAAGAACAATCCTCCGATAAGACCGATAATCACCAGCGGAAGCAGTAAGTTCAGCCACTGCCAGGTGGATTTTTCTTCAGTAATTCTTTGCCTGTCAAGAAGTCTTTCTTCAATATTCCTATTTCTAAGCTCCATCAGATTGCTGTCATCCAATAGATAATCCAAAGCATTTCTGAGGAACTGTTCGTTTCCAAACTGTTCATTCGTCAAAAGATCTACTCCTAATGGAAGCGGTTTTCCTTTAATTACTTTATTTCTTCCTACATCTCCGTCAGCAATAACGATCATTTTATTTTCAGGACTTGTGGTTTTAAATCCGGGATAAGCTTTTCTTTCAATTCTCGATGCATACGCAGAATTGAATTTTCCTTCCAAAGCTACGGCAAAGATCTTCGGAGTACTTGGCTTTTCCATTTGGCCAAGACTGTCTACACTGGCGATTTCTTTCAGATCCACATAATTTGGGACCTGCTTCAGCAGTGTTCTTTCACTGGATTCGAAAAGAACTTTTGTTTTGATATTCTTTCTTCCTCCCAATGTATCGATGGAGGTCGGAAATTCAAATTTCACAGGGTTGATATTTTTGGTGATGGGATTATTATTTTCCGCAATTCCAAGTGGATAATAAGGCCATGGTAAGCTTGTGTACTGAGGATTTCCACCCACTTCCCCTGTCACCAGTCTTAATAATGCAAACTTTTTAACATCCTTTACCAAAGCAGGATTAATCCTTACGCCGTAGTTAAAAAAGAAGTCGGTCATATTGATATCAACCGGGAAAGGCATTACTTTTTTGGATCTCGTTAAGGTATCCATTTCAGCATTTACTGCATCAATCATCCAAAGTGTCTTTCCACCGTTCATAATGTACTGGTCAAGAATTACTTTTTCATTATCTGTAAAAGCTTTTCTGGGTTTTGCGATCACCAGGGCACTCATCTGCTTCAGTAACGGAACATCTGCCAGTGAAAGCTCAGTCTGGTTTTCAGGAATAATTGGTCCTACATCATAATTTTCCATTGCCAGCTGTACAAACCCCTGAAATTCATCAGCATCCAATTCATCATGGTTCACCAAAATTCCGATTTTCTTTTTCTTCGTGGCCGCGATATTTTTGATATTGGACACAAGATTATATTCCAATCCTTCAATAGATTTTGTCAGCTGCTGATCAGCATCAATTCCTGCCTGCTGTACTACCAACGGTATAGAAACTCCATCATTCCCATATTTGATCACAGCATAAGGGAAAAGCGTGATCTGCGAGATCTTTCCATCCTTTACATCGGGAAGGATAGATGGCTGCATTCCCATAGCCATCAGGGTATCCTGGGACATTTTTGTTTTGATCGGATCGATGAATTTAAAATCAATCTTCGGATTAATTTTTCTGAACTCTTCCAGCATGAATTTCGTTTCACTCTGAAGCTGCTTGAAACTTGCCGGAAAATCTCCTTCTAGATACACTTCAACAGTCAGGGGCTTTTTTACAGACTCCAGCACTTTGATGGTGTTATCAGAAAGTGTATATCTTTTTTCTTTCGTTAAATCTAACCTTATTCCCGAATAGGTCAGGATAATAACCAAAGGAACAATTGCAATTAAGAAAATTCCAAGGGGGGATTTAGCATTGATCTTCTTCATGATTCTACTTCTTTTTGTTAATAAAATGATTGGACAATACTAATGAAGCTCCAATGATAAGGATAAAATAAGCTACATCTTTACAATCAATAAGACCTCTTGTGAAACCTAAAAAATGCTGATAAAAGCCAATATTCTGAAGGATAAAATCTGCTCCTCCCAATAGTTTATAACTTGCCAGCTGTTCGATTCCAAAATACATGATAAAGCACATGAAAACGCCCAATAAATAAGCCATAATCTGGTTCTGAGATAATGAAGAAGCTAAGATTCCCACTGCTGAAAAAGCTGCAATTAACATGATAAGCCCAAGATAGCTTCCGAAGGTCATTCCAAGGTCAATGTTTCCTGCAGGAACTCCCAGCACATATACTGTATAGAGGTAAATTAATGAAGGGATAAGGCATAAAATTCCGACAATCCATACGGAAAGGAATTTTCCAGTGACCAGTTCTGAAACCTTTAAAGGCTGTGAAAAAAGCCAGTTTAATGTTCCGGTCTGCTGTTCTTCTGCAAATGTTTTCATGGAAAGAGCCGGGATGATAAACATCAACAGCCATGGAACCAGTACAAAATAGCTCTGCAGTGAGGCCATTCCGATCTCAAAAATATTAGAATCGTTGTCGAAAAAGAACAGGAAAAGGGTTGCGATCAAACTGAAAGCAGCAATGATCACCCATGCACTCCAGTTTCCAAAGTAACTCCAAAGTTCTTTCTTTAAAATTGCAATCATAGTTTTTTGTAAGATATAGAAAGGATGATGTATTCAGATATACGTCCTACTCCACAATTATTTGTTTTTTTTATTTTTATTAACCAGTTTTACCGTCATCATGATCAGCAATACAAGAACGAAAAATCCTGTAATTAATTGCCACCAGTATTCGATCACCATAGATTTTAGAATAACTGTAAATACCACCAGAAACAGAATGAAGGTTGCAATCTCATTTGCCTGTCTCAATTTGATATTGGCAATAGGCAGGGTATTTCCGTATAATAGCTTTAGCTGAAGGACTTTTTTCCAGCACCAGTAATGGTAGACCGCCAGTCCGATAAGGAAGGTAAGTTTCAAATGAAACCACCCCATTTTCATCAGTCCCGGATTTAAAAAGATCATAACCAGCCCACATACCGCCATGATTACCCCTGCAGGAACAGTGATAATATTCCACAGTCTTCTGGCCATAAAGGTATACTGCTCTCTCAGAATTTTCTTTTTTTCTTCAGGAAATTCATCAGTGTCTTTGTAGTAAACGAAAATCCTTACGAGATAAAAAATCCCCGCAAAATAGCTTACCATGAAGATAATGTGCAGCGCTTTGATTATTGTATAAAGCATTCAGAAAAAATTAACAGCAAAGATAAGCTTATTATATAATTGTTAAAAATAAATTTCTTTTGATCAGGAAAATCCAATCAAAAACGGATTTATATAAAAAAACAGTTCGGCTCGGGCAGCAAAGCTGCCCCGAGCCGAACACTATATTTTCATTGTTGTGACCCATTCAATGATTAAGAGATGACTCCTAATTCTCTTCCCACTTTTTCAAAAGCAGCAATCGCTTTATCCAGGTGTTCTTTGGTATGGGCAGCAGACAGTTGTACTCTGATTCTCGCTTTTCCTTTCGGTACCACAGGATAGAAGAAACCGATCACATAGATTCCCTCATCCATAAGCTTTTCAGCCATTTTCTGAGAAAGCGGTGCATCATAAAGCATTACCGGAACAATAGCAGCATCTCCTTCAGGAATATCAAAGCCTTTTGCTTTCATTTCTGTTCTGAAGTACTCTGCATTTTCCATTACTTTATCGCGAAGGGAAGTATCATCAGTAATCATATCTAATACTTTCAAAGCAGCTCCTACGATTCCAGGTGCTAAAGAGTTTGAGAACAAATATGGTCTTGAGCGTTGTCTCAGCATATCGATGATCTCTTTCTTACCAGATGTAAATCCGCCCAAAGCTCCTCCCAGAGCTTTTCCTAAGGTAGAAGTGATGATATCTACTCTACCCATTACTTCATTGGCTTCATGAGTTCCGCGGCCGGTTTTTCCAATGAAACCTGTTGCATGAGAATCATCTACCATGACCAATGCATCATATTTATCGGCAAGGTCACAAACTCCTTTCAGATCTGCAACAATTCCGTCCATTGAGAATACTCCGTCTGTTACGATGATTTTAAAACGGTGGTTCTTTTCAGAAGCAGCTATCAGCTGAGCTTCCAGATCCTCCATGTTATTGTTTTTATATCTGTATCTCGCAGCCTTACAAAGACGAACACCATCAATGATTGATGCATGATTCAATTCATCTGAAATAATAGCATCCTCTTCTGTAAATAAAGGTTCAAAAACACCTCCGTTGGCATCAAATGCTGCCGCATAAAGGATTGTATCTTCTAGACCCAAGAAATCTGCTATTTTCTTCTCCAGTTCTTTGTGAATATCCTGTGTTCCACAAATAAAACGTACAGATGACATTCCATATCCATGAGACTGAATCATATCCTGAGAAGCTTTCATCACTTCCGGATGATTGGATAATCCCAGATAATTATTCGCACAGAAGTTTAACAGCTTTTTTCCGTTAGCCTCTATTTCTGCACTTTGTTGAGAAGTGATGATTCTTTCCCTTTTGTAAAGTCCGTCATTCTCAATATTCTGAAGTTCATTCTGTAAATGTTGAAGGTATTTTTCAGAGATCATTTTAGTAATTTTTTAGATGTGCTAATTTACTAAAAAGGCAGTAAAATAAAACCTTTTATGCGTTTAATTCTAAAAAAACAATTTGACTTTCAGTTTTAACATTATTAGTCTACTAATTTAGTAGGATAATATTTATATTTGCTTAAAATTTGAATATATGAGATTAAAGCCGGTACAAAAAATAAAGAAAATAAGTTCAGAGACCTTTATTAATAACCACATGAAGCCGAGAATTCCAATTATTATTGAAGATTTTGTACATCCGGAAAGCCCAGCCTTTAAAAAATGGAATTACAGCTATTTTAAAGAAATTGCCGGTGATCATATGGTCAATATTTATGGCAGCGAGTTGGATTCCCTGGACAGAGTGGCAAGTGATCCTATAGCACAATCTACATTTTCAGAGTATCTTGACCTGATCCAGTCAGCTCCAACCGAACACAGACTTTTTTTATTTAATCTGTTAAAAATAAAGCCTGAGCTTAAAAACGATATTATCTACAATGATGTGACAAATGGTAAAATACTGAAATGGCTTCCTTTTATGTTTTTCGGAGGAGAGGGCTCTGTAACCAGAAATCATATTGACATTGACATGTCGCACGTTTTTATCACACAATTCAAGGGAGTCAAAAGAATTTGGCTCTTTCCTTGGGAGCAGTCTGATTTCATGTATAAACTGCCCTACAATTTCCATAGTCTGGCTCAAATTAAAAATCCAGATTACAGAAAGTATCCGGCTCTGCTCTACTTAAATGGCTATGAAGCTATTATTCATCCCGGTGAAACGCTTTATATTCCTTCCGGATGGTGGCATTATATTCAATATGATACAGAAGGATATTCAATATCAGTGAGAGCACTTCCTTCAAGTTCTCTCGAAAAATGGCGTGGTTTTAAAAATCTTGTGATCACCAGACATTTTGACAATCTGATGCGTAAAATATTCAAAGAAAGGTGGTTTTCCTATAAAGTCAGGCTGGCCAGACAGAGAGGAGCCAGAGCTGCCAGAAAACAAAGAAGCTTTCAAATCTGAAAATTATTCAGATTCAGTTGATATTTGATTAATTTAACATAAAAAAATATTTTCCAGTATATTGAATTTATTTTATCTTTTTGATTTGATCAATTCAATTAAAAACTAATTTCTAAAGAAAACTACAATGAAAAAAGCAATTTTATTAGCAACTATATGCGTTGCTGGGCTTATGAGTGCAAACGGTAAAGTGGAAGCCAAAGTTGAAAAAAAAGTCGCTAAAGTCGCATTTCAATTATGCGGAGTTATGGTAACATATTATAACTCATCAGACCAACCTACATTAAACGCCTGTATGGCTTATCAGGCTGGAGTAATTGCCGATTTAAGAGAAAAGGGATATAATGTTAAGCCGCAAGGGCTAAGCAACGATATTAATTAACTCTTATGAATTATCAAAGAATTTAAAATGAACAAATTTCTTTTCTTCTTTTCTCTTTTATTTTTTGGAAGCATATCAGCACAAAAACAGATCCATATACAATATCTTAATGTCAGATCTCCAATAGCCAATGTGTATGAGGACCTTTACACTAATGGTACAAAGGTTATATCAAAACAAGATGGTAATATTATGTGGACTGATCCTAGCTTTAATAAAAATAAAAAAACTCAAGATTTTTATTTTATTTCTACTATTGATAAGGCAACAAAAGATAGAAATTTCTTTTTCACATCATTTGTTAGAGATAATGCAGAGGATTACTATTTTGTATATGATAAAGTTCCCCAAATAAACTGGAAAATTGAAAAGGAATCTACTAGAAAAATTCTTGGTTACGAATGTACAAAAGCAACTGCTAATTTTCGAGGTTCTTCTATAACGGCTTATTTTACAAAAGAAATTCCTTATTCTGTTGGTCCGTTTAAGTTTTTTGGGCTGCCTGGTGCAATTTTAGATGTCAGAGTTGACGGAAAAGATTTTGATTTATGGAAAGCTGTAAAAATTGACCTTGATGATCGCTCAAAAGTAGATTATAATCCTGATTTTCCTGGCTTTGCTAAAGCAAATATGAAAGATTATATAATGCTTAAAGATAATGCCACTACCAACTATTTAAGTAATAGCAAGGTTAGCGGAAGCACTGGAAAAATAGCAACAATCCGGATGGGAGTTGAAAAAAACTTTGAATGGGAAGACCAAACCAAATAGTTTATATCATATTCATTCATGGAAAATCTTATTGTACAAAAAAACACAAAACGCCTTTCATTTTGGAAGGCGTTTTAATGTATTAAGGTAATAATTACTTCAATATATTTTCCAATATTGAATTTTAAATATTGGCTAAGTCAATCCTTAAATAGCTACCGCCAGTTTCTCTGCAAATACCTATTTGTATATTTAATTATACTATTTATTATATTATATTCTATTTAAATAAATCCAGAAAGTAACCCTTCATAGTTTACTTCCCGTCATTTAATGCTTAATAAACTTAATATTTTTTTCATCAACCGTAATGAAATAGGCTCCCGGAACCAATTCTGCAATTCCAATCGATTTACCTGGCTGATACGTTCCTTTTCCTACCAGTTTACCGTCTATAGCATGGATTGTGAAATCTACAGTTCTGTTAATTCCTTTCAGATAAATTTCATTTTTTGCAGGATTCGGATATAAACCAAAGCTTTCCTTCTCAACCGATGAAACACTTAGCGTATTATCCTGAGTGACGGTTGAGTTTTTTTCAATAATCTGGTATTCGTAATTAAACTGAACACTGGCGATCGGGAATGTTACCGATTGAAGAAAGTATTGATTATTGGAGGTATTATTAAGAACCAGATAAGCTGTCTGCCCTGAAGTTCCTGTCACTTTAACCGGTAAAGGCATTTCGAAAAAGCTTACTGTAGGACTGCTTTGTGTCTGTGAAACTTTAAATAAAGCCTGATTACCGCTCTGCATCCATTTTATAGTATAAGTAGGATATCCCTCTCCATATATCCAGTCATTGAAAAACTCTGTAAAGTCTGTTCCCGTTGACTGCTGTAAAGAAGTATTGAAATCTGCTGTACGTGCATAGCTATAAGCAAGATTCGGTCTGGCATGATAATCCTTGAGTGCCTGATAAAAAGTTGCATCTCCCAAAATCCATTTCAGCATTCTCAACACATAACCTCCTTTTGAATAGGACAATCTGCTGTCAAATATTCTGTTGATGCTGGAAAGCCCATTATCCGGTACATAAACGCTTCCGGTTGTGCTTGATGTTATATAATTGGACTGCCCCTGTAAGTAATTCAGAAATTCTGTATTGCTCATCAATAGTTTTTCATTGGCAACATGTTCTCCAAATGTTGCAAAGCCTTCATTCAGCCAGATATCATTCCATGCACCACAGGTTACTTTGTCACCAAACCACTGATGGGTAAGCTCGTGGGCAATAAGCTGCTTGCTCCAGCCCCCCATGGAAGACATGGTCTGATGCTCCATTCCTCCTCCATACATAAATTCCATATGCCCATACTTTTCATTACGGAAAGGATAAGTTCCAAAATAGGTTTCAAAAGTATTCATCACCTGCTTTGTCCAGTTAATATTGGCTACACTGGTAGCATTTGAGTTCGTGGACGGATAAATATAATTGATAAAAGGGAAAGGAGGATTTCCAATAGTATCAGTAAGTTTCACAAAATTGGTGATCGAAAGGGCGATCAGGTAGGCCGGTGTAGGATACATTGTTCTCCAGAAAGTAAGTTTGGTATTTCCCGTGGGAAAAGTTTCAGACATCAGCTTTCCATTGGCTGCTACACTGTAATTGGATGGAGTGGTAATTTTAAAATCAAATCTTTCAATTTTATCATTCAAACTCTGCTTGGTAGGAAACCAATCCTGCGCACCGTAAGGCTCATTTAAAGTAGAAAGCACAGGAGTTCCGCTCTGAAAAGCTGTTTTGAAAGCATCATTACCTGTAGAAGGAGCTCCTGCATAATAAATAGTAAGGGAATCCAGTGTATTGGCAGGAATAGACGCTGGAAAATCAATCTTCAGTTCTTGTGAAGGAAGCTGTTGAAAACTTGTGATATTGGTGCCATGGTATTTCACCTGAGAAACCGTTAATGAATTGGAAAGATCAAAATAAATACTTCCCATACTCTGCGTAGGTTTGAAATGTGAAGTTACCGAACCGGAAATATTATACACTGCAGGATCCAGGCTGACATCCATTCTCTGGTATTGTAAATCGTAATTCAGAGTATTGGGATTGGTGTTCCCGATATTCATTTTCTGAGTGAAAGATTTTTTCTCTTTTTCGATCAATCCTTTCATATTAGTATTTTGCTCATGCTTCTGGCTATAGAACTGCTGAGAAAATAAAAATCCCAACACCAAAAGGTACAATTTTGTCATGCTTAGAAATATTTAATCAAATATAAAAAAAACCTTTTAATCAATGATTAAAAGGCTGTTATAATATATAAAATAAAATATTTTTAAAGATCTAATGCGGGTTCAAGAATTTTTTCCATTCTTTTCTTCACCATATCTACTGACCCGGCATAATTGTTTACCATTAAAGAGAAAACCAGAGTTCTTCCGGAATTTGTCTTAAGATATCCAGCCAGTGTTTTTACTTTATTCAACGTTCCGGTTTTTGCAAAAACCTGTCCGTTACCTCCCAAATTAAACATTCTTTTCAAGGTTCCTGATTGTCCGCCGACTGGTAAAGATGTCAGATAAGCATTATAATATTTCTGATCCATCAGAGACGTCAGAAATTTTACCTGGGAAATTGGCGTTACATTATTACTTCTTGAAAGTCCGCTTCCATCAATATAACTAAGACCATTCATATCAAAACCTGCCTCTCTTAAGTGGTTTGTCACAACAATTCTTCCTGATTCCGAAGTCTGATCACCCATTTTCTGATATCCTACTGTTCTCAACAGGGCCTCGGCCAATGAATTATCACTGTGCTGATTGGTGTAATAAATAATATCGTTTAATGTAGGGGACTTATAAGCTGAAAGCATTTTTCTGTTTTCCGGTGCTGCATCTGTCATTTTTGGAGTTACTTTTCCGGTAACAGGAATTCCGCTTTTTACCAGTGTTGTTCTGAAAGAATTGGCAAGATAAGCAGGAGCGTCAGGAAGTTTGGTTGTCAGCACACCGTTTCCGTCATACTTTTCTGCATATACCATCTGATGAGCGTAAGGGGAAACATAGAAAAATTTCTTTTCTGCAGAGAAACCTCCTTTTTTAACGATCAGTTTTTCGTTCGCCGGGTTAATTCCCTGAGTTGTTCCTGCAGGCAGATAATAATTATTGTTCTCAAGCCATACAACATTTTCCGGAAGCATTGAAATATTGCCTTTGAAAAGCGCTGTCTGAATGATAATATCACCATTTACCTTTTTGATTCCCTCTCTTGAAACTCCTGCTACGAAATCGGAAATAATGTCTCTGTAAGAGGATGCGCCCGCTTTGTTTGTTCCTAAAGAAGGGTCACCACTGCCTATGACATAAAGATTTCCATTTAAAACTCCGTTTTCATCTATAGTGCCTGAATATTCCAGCTGAGTCATCCAACGGTAGTTTTCACCTAACAGGTTTAAAGCTGTTTCCGTTGTCAGTAATTTGGTAGTAGAAGCAGGTACTAAAGGAGTATTTTCATTATACGAAGAGATAACTTTCTTCGTTTTCGGATCGTACACAACGAATCCCCAGGTTGCATTTTTCAGCACAGGATCCGCCATCATTGTGTTTACATTAATGTCTACAAGTTCTTTTGCTGACAAAACAGTCTTCTCCACTACCGAACTAACGGGTGAAGGCAGATTTAAGCTGCTTTTCTGGTTGTCATAATTCTGAGAATAAAGAACGGTAGAAACGGTAGATTGAGCCAGGAAAAGACCAGAAGCCAACACCGCCGCACTTGAAATATATTTTCTGAAATTTACCATCTATCTTCTTTTTGTTCTATAGGTTTTGACTCTATAAAAAATGACAGGTTAAATCATTCAATAAAAAAGCCAAACACTTAATCAACGTCCAAAAGTAGAAATTATTGTTATATAACGGACCACCAGTGTCTTATAAAAGAGTGTAAAGTTTGTTAAAAATTGTTAAAAATCTACAAAAACATCTTTTTTAATGCTTTGATATGCAGTGATTTCATCAAATTCTTTCAAACTTATCAAAACCATACTTTTGAATCTCTCATAGTTTTTCCCTCTGGGAAGCTTAAGCATAATCTGGAACTGATACAAATTATTCAGCTTTGCAATCTGAGCTCTTTCAGGACCTAAAACACAATCTTCCGGAAGATATTTTCTGAGAATAGAACCCAGAAACTGAGAAGCACGGTCTGCTTTATCCTCTCTTCTGTGTTTCATTTCAATCATAATCAGTTTGGTAAATGGCGGATAGTGGAATTTCTGACGCTCTGTAAGTATATATTTATAGATCTTCGCAGGGTTATTCATTTTGATCAGCTGAAATACAGAATGATCAGGGTTAAAGGTCTGAATAAAGATTTTCCCTCTACCGGAAACTCTTCCGGCTCTTCCCGAAACCTGTGTGATCAGCTGATAAGCTCTTTCCTCTGCCCTGAAATCCTGAACATACAACAGGGAGTCCGCTTTGGGAATTGCAACAAGTTCAATATGATCAAAATCCAGTCCTTTGGAAATCATCTGAGTTCCTACGATGATGTCCGTTTCTCCCTCTTCAATCTTTTCATACAGCTTTTCGTAGGCAAATTTCTTACGCATAGAATCTACATCCATTCTGTCAACCTCATTCTCAGGGAACAGCTTGGAAACTTCCTCATGAATCTGCTCTACTCCAACTCCCCTTTCATTCAGCTTTTCAGAATTGCACTTCGGGCAGCTTTTGGGTTTTGAAGCTCTTTGCCCACAATAGTGGCACTTCATTTCATTAGCCGCTTTGTGATAGGTCATGACCACATCACAGTTGGAACAGTAATTTACATAGCCACAGCTCTCACATTCTATTACATTGGAATAACCACGCCGGTTGTGCAGAACAATGGCCTGTTTTTTTTCATCTACTGTTTTTTTAATCTCATCAATAAGCTTCAGAGAGAAATTTCCTGAAACCTTTTTAGATTCCTGAGCTTCCTTGAAATTGATCAGTTCATATTCCGGCAGATTCACGTTCCCAAATCTTTCATTCAGGAAAACATATTTCATTTTATCTTTTCTGGCACTGTAGTAGCTTTCAACAGAAGGGGTGGCAGATCCCAGAATAACTCCCGCTTTATACAGTCTGCCTAACACCAGAGAGGCATCTTTAGCATTAAAATAAGGAGACACTTCCCTTGGCCTGTATGCCGAATCATGTTCTTCATCTACGACAATAAGTCCAAGATTCTGATAAGGTAAAAACAAAGCATTACGGGTTCCTACCAAAATACGGATATCATTCTGCCTGATTCTTCTCCAAACTTCCACTCTTTCAAAATCAGTAAGTTTCTGATGATAGAAACCGAGCTGTTTACCATACTTTTTCTCTAATCTTTGGGTAATCTGTTTGGTCAGAGAAATTTCAGGAAGCAAAAACAGAACATTTTTTCCGTCACGGATACATTCTTCAATTTTCTCTAAATAGATATGAGTTTTTCCTGATGAAGTAATACCGTGAAGCAGGACATTCTTTCCTTCCTCGAAAGCTTCATCGATCTCAGATTTGGCTGTTTTCTGCTGTTCTGAAAGTTCTTCAAGCTCTTCTATTTCCCCTTCATAACTCTCAATTCTGTCTTTCTGCATATAGTACTCCTCCACCAGGCCTTTATCTGCTAAAGGTTTAAAGTGAGAACTTCCAAAATACCCGTCTTCAAAGAGTTCAGATTTTTTTATTGGAACATCCGGCTTTTCAGTCTGCTTTTCCAGAATAAGCAGAAAAAGATCTTTCTGCTTTTGTGCTCTGTTCAGTTTTAAAAGGATTTCTGTAAGATTCTGATTGACCAGAACCTCATCATTAATTCTTACATAAGCAACTTCTTTCGCTTTATATTTTTCAGCAATTTTCTCATCAATTTCAATATACTGAAGATCAATAAGTGAATTGATCGTTCTGATGATATCCTTTTTAGGAATGAAAGCTTCAATATCCGTCAGATTGATCAGCTGTCGGACTTCGAGTGCCTGGACCAGGTACATTTCATTGACATCCAGATTTTCAAAATCAATGACCGCTCCCGGTTTCAATTTTAAATACGTTTCACTTTCGAGCTTTAATGAAGAGGGAAATGAAAACCTGTAAATTTCTCCGAGATTGCACAAATAGTATTCTGAAAGCCAGTTCCAGAAATCAATCTGCTCCTGAGGAAGAATTGGCTTATCGTCCAGCATACTGATCATCTCCTTCGCAACAAAGTTTTCCGGTGCATTATCGTGAAGTTCAAATACAATTCCCGTATAGATTTTCTTCCCGCCAAACGGTACCAGAACACGCATTCCAGGCTGGATTTCAGATATCAGTTCTTCAGGAACCTTGTAGGTAAAAGATCCTTTTAAATTCAGTGGTAAAACAATTTGAGCGTACTGCAAGGGAAATATTTAAAATGTAAAATTAGATTTTTCCTGAGAGAACTGCAAGTTTGTGGAGATTCTTTCGTCTTCGTTTAATAGACATTTAAACCCTCATTCTCAGGTATCATTCTGTCATTCCACAGAAATTTGCGAAAAAAAATCAATAATAATTCAATAGGAACGGACTTTAGTCCGTTTGATAAAAATTAAAATTTCAATTGGCTTTAGCCAAAACTTATATTATAACGCAATGCTCACAAAGATACTATGAATAGTTTTCAATTCGTTCGCAAGGGCGTTTTACTCAGCAAATGTATTCCTATGGAATGACAAAGTGTGCTGATAAAAGAACAACACAAATTCAGAAAGGATCGAAGAAAGGATTCATGAATCACTAAAAAAGCAGTTCCGTGATCTGATACCAGAATGCAGAAGTAAAAAAACCTACAATAATACTGAATCCAATAATCAGGTTGGTGAGTTTGGTATTCAGCCTGAACTGTTCTGCGATAATGCTTGAGGTTACAAGTGTCGGCATGGCAGCTTCAAATACGGTAATTTTTGCCACATTCCCTTTTATTCCCAGTAATAAAGCCATTCCTAAAACAACAGCAGGGGCCACAATAAGTTTGTAAAGCATAGACATGGACATCTGCGGGACCAGTTTTTTCCATCCGTTGAATTTCAACTGCAACCCGACTGAAAACAAAGCTAATGGACTTACTGTAGCTGCCAGTTTATCAAAGAACGGTTCTGCAAAAGTAAAATCAATAAATTGAGACAGAACCAAAGCAGAAATGCAGCCAATTAGCGGTGGGAATGTAATGAGTCTCTTTAAAATAAAAACAGCACTTACCTTTCCTGATTTACTTCCTCCTTTTACTGCTGCAATAATTCCCAATGTAGAAAGGGCAAAGAACATCGTCTGGTCACAGATAATCGCAATACTCAGAAGCCCTTCTCCATAAAAGGCACTGATCAACGGAAATCCTATAAATGATGTATTGCTGTAACCGCTTGCCAATTCTAAAGTGCTTCTGGAGCGCCTTGAATACCCCCTGCTCTTACTGTAAAACATCATAAAGAAAAAGCAGAACACTGCAATTAAAAATGTGGCTGCAATTGGAAACAGCATCTCTGTTGTCCATTTTACTTTTGGCAGGTATTTAAACGACACTGCCGGAAGAGCAAGATAAAGAATCCAGGTATTGATACCCTTGTGAGCATCGGGGTGGATAGATTTTGTTGCTTTGAATACCATTCCTGCAATGATGCACACTGCAATCAGAACAAAATTTACCATAACTGTAATAAAATATGAGGCAAATTTACGGCTGATTTTTGAGTTGGAAAGGTAAAATTTATATTTTTTTGAGTAGAATTTCTAATGAACCTTTGCTGCTTTAAACCTTATAGGTTTGGAGATCTACCTGCCGGAAATTAACAACCCGTGTCAAGGTTTTGAACCTTGACACGGGTTTAACTGCTTGAAATAATTTTTCAATATAGATTTTAATTCTTCATCACATCCCAAAGGCTCATTACCTCAACATTTTCCAAAGGCTTTGAAAGGGTAATCCTTTTTGAAGTTCCGGGAAGCAGGTCAAAAAAATTATCACTAAAATGAGCATCACCTATCAGATAAATATCTTTTGCCAGGACATCTGTTGAAATTTCAATTTCAGCAGGTGATATTTTTCTGATTTTGATCTCGGGCTTTGAAAGTTTTATATCTTTAGGTTTGTTAAAAAAGAACAGCTTTTCAAATTTTGTATCTTTTTCAGACCTGATCTTTAAAACAGCTTTAGATAAATCAAACTGAGCCCATTCTGTCTTACTGATACTACGAATTTTCTCACTTACATCAGCATTGACAAGACCTGACTGACTGGCTTTCCAAAGTATTTTCCCTGTGAAATCCATCAGTTCAAATTGTATATCTGTTTTCAGTTGTTTCAGCAGATCGCTTATAAGATAGATGTCATAATTTTTTTCTGTTTCAGCTACTGATACCAACACTGGCTCAAAACTTCTTTTTGCCTGATAATGGAAAGCTTTCCAGTTTCCTGAATAATCAATGGAAGACCACGAAACAACCGGCCAACAATCGTTGAGCTGCCAGTATAATGTTCCCATATTGTAAGGTTTTGCACGGCGGTGAGCTTCAATGGCAATCTGCATTCCTCTTGCCTGCAGCAATTGTGATACATAATTATACTGTACAAAATCTGTTGGAATTTTATAATCTCGTTTCAGATATTCATTGATGATATCCCAACCTCTGGCGTGTTTTTCATGTGCTTTGATGGTTGAATTTTGCAGATTTAAATCCGGAGTACCTGAAAACATGGATTTGGTAGTTTCAAGGGTTGGTGTTCCCTGAAAACCATATTCAGACATAAAACGTCCTACTTTTTCGTTATAAATTTCAAATGGCTGCTCTCCCCACCAAACGCCCCAATAGTGAGAATCTCCTTCGGTAAGGCTTTCCTTATGTCCCCAACCGATAGATGGCGAACTTGGCCAATATATATTCTTATCTGACTTCAGGTTTTCTGCCAGTGCCTTGGGAATGACGTTGTGAAACAACTTTTTATAGTCTTTCCAAACCTGAAGAGAGTCATTTTTTGAATAGTTGAACTGCTTCTGATATCCCCAATTGACAATCGCTTCATCAATTTCGTTATTTCCACACCACAAAGCAATGGATGGATGATTTTGCAGTCTGGTGACCTGATCTTTTACTTCTTCCTTTACATTGTTTAAAAATGCTTCATCTGCCGGATAAAAACTTCCTGCAAACATAAAATCCTGCCAGACCAGGATACCATTTTCATCACAGGCTTTGTAAAATTCATCGTCTTCATAAATACCTCCTCCCCAGACACGGATCATATTCATATTCGCGTCTTTGGTATCTTTGATCAGTTTCCGGTATTTTTCTTTGGTCATTCTGGGTGAAAAACTGTCTCCCGGAATCCAGTTGGTTCCTTTAATATACAACGGCTGTCCGTTCACTTTAAAATAGAAAGATTTTCCTTTTTCGTCTTTTTCCTGTACTAATTCTACAGTTCTTAATCCTATTCTTACATTTTTACGATCAATATTTTTCTGACCTTTTGAAAGCTTCACTTCAAAATCATAAAGATTGGCATCACCGCGTCCATTAGGCTGCCAAAGCTTCATCCCACTCGTATCATAAGGAATTGTAATTGTATTGATTCCTTTTTTTAATGTTATTTTCTGATGAATGGAATTAAGATCCAATGTATAGTCACCAGCATTTTGAGCATAAATCTCTACGTCAAAATGTAAATGATCAGCAGTTTTAGCCGATCTGTTCTGAATATCCTTAACAGTGATAATTTTAGCATTATTCCAGAATTCCAACTGAACATCCTTCCAGATTCCTGCCGTAACCAATCTTGGTCCCCAATCCCAGCCAAACTGATATTGTGCTTTTCTTACAAAACTTCTTGGTGATTCGGGCATGGTAAAAGGAACTTGCTTTGCCAGTTCTTTTCCGGCATTTACCGAAGATGTAAACCTGACCTGTAATATATTCTTATCTGATTTCAGATACTCTTTCACCGGAATACTCCATTTCCTGAACATATTGTCTGTTTTCTTTAACAGGTTACCGTTAAGATAGATTTCAGAAAAGGTATCCAGTCCGTTAAAAACCAGATCAATATTATCATGTTTTAATTCCTGGGAAGAAACAGTAAATACGGTCTGATAATCCCAGTTTTCATTTTCTATCCACTGTACTTTCTTTTCGTTTTCATCTTTATAAGGATCCGGAATAATCTTATTATCCATCAAATCCAGGTGAACTGTTCCCGGAACTTTCGCAGGAAGCCAGTTTTGATCTTTTGCATTTTTGAACTGCCAGTCTTCAGAAGATAAATTTCTTTGTAAAAACTGTGCTGAAAGGATATTCTGCATAAAAAGGAAAGCAAAAAGAATCGTTCTATTCATCAATAAATTTGTTTTGTATTGTTACCATACCAGTGATTTTGTCATTCCGAGGTAAGAAGGAATCTCTACCATAAGAATTTAGATTCCTGCTGCGTCTGGAATGACAAAATAAGTGTATATAACCCGCATTACTTACTCTTCAACGCAACCACTTCAGCCGGGTTTGCAAAAGCACCGCCATCAGTAATCGCTGAAGAATGGAAATAACCTGCTTTGGTAATCGCTCTTATTTCTTCAATATTAGACGAACGAAGTCCTCCTCCTACAAGGATTTCTATTCTTCCGTTGGAAAGCTCAACCAGTTTTTTGAGATTCTCTTTTCCTTCTCCCACATTGGGTTTCTGGCCGGAGGTAAGAATGGTTGTAAAACCACATTCAATTACTTTTTCTAACGACTCTTCCAGGTTTGCAGCACGGTCAAAAGCACGGTGGAAAGTACATGGAAGCGGTGCCGCTAATTCTACTAAAGCTTTATTCTGTTCAATATTCACCTCATCATTTTCATCCAGAATACCGAATACAAAACCGTCTGCCTGTAAAGATTTCAAATGAACCAAATCATTTTTCATCTGTTCAAACTCTGAATCAGAATAAGTAAAGTCACCTCCTCTGGGACGGATCATCACAAAAATCGGGATAGTAATTCTTTCACGAAGCTTTTTCATGGTTTCGAAATCCGGAGTGGTTCCCCCTTCACTGAGTCCGTCACAAAATTCTATTCTGTCTGCTCCGTTCTCAAAAGCAATCATTGCTGATTCAGGATTAAAACACGCTATTTCTATTTTTGACATTATTGTATAGGTTTAATTTTATTTCGGTTCGTCCTGCCATACATCTGCAATCAGAAAAGAACCGTTTTCTTTTACTACTTTTATTACTGACGGGTATTCTGCCTTAAAATTCTTATCTGTCAGTACCACATTGAAGAGATATTCATCTTTTGAGGAGCGTTTTAAATCACAGCTTTCAACTTCAATTTTATCCCAATCCTGTGCTGTAATCAGGAAGCCCGCTCCAACACCTGCTTTACTTATATCAAATTTGGATTTCCATTTATCCTGAAATTCTTTATCAGTGAGACTACCCTCAACATCGAGATCTACATTCATGGCATCCGTTTTATACTCAAAATAGTCTTTTGTAGTGATCTGCTGCATATTCTTTTCTTCACTTCCGATATCAGCTTTAAAGTAATTTACAATACTCTTTTCCAACCATTTCTTAGCATCTTCCGCTTCATTGGCTTCATTATTTAAAACTACTTTCTCTTCTGTTTGCTGGGGTCTGGCATCTGTTTTAACCTCCTTCTTTTCTTCTTTGCATGACATGATCAGAAGTAGAGAAGCGATAATCGTTCTTTTCATATTTATTTTATGTTTTGGCTAAAGCCAATGGGTATTTTTATTGGTTTAAATGGGCTAAAGCTCATTCCTAATGAATTTATTTCAAAGCAAATTCAGGTTTTTCAAGACGGTTGCCTTTCTGATCATACACCGCAAAATTGAATCCATCCTGAATACAGTAAGAACCATATTCTCCCTGTTTATTGATGGCAATAAAGCCCACCTGAATATCTTTCAGATTTTTGTTTCTTCTCTGATTGATTTTTACGATTCTGTCTACTGCTTCTTTACAGGCTTCCTGTGGATTTCTGCCTTGTCTCATCAGCTCAACCACAAGATGGGTTCCTACCGTCCTTATGACTTCTTCCCCATGACCGGTTGCGGTTGCAGCTCCCACTTCATTGTCTACAAACAAACCCGCTCCGATAATCGGAGAATCTCCTACTCTGCCATGCATTTTAAAAGCCATTCCACTGGTTGTACAGGCTCCGGAAAGGTTTCCCTGTGCATCCAAAGCGATCATTCCTATAGTATCATGGTTTTCAATATTAGCAATAGGTTTATACTGACTGGTTTTTAACCATTCTTTCCATTCTTTTTCAGATTCCGGAGTAAGGAGATTTTCTTTTTTAAAACCCTGCGAAAGGGCAAACTGTAATGCCCCGTCACCTACCAGCATCACATGGGGTGTTTTTTCCATTACCGCTCTGGCAACGGAAATAGGATTTTTAACATGTTCAAGACATGCAACAGAGCCTATATTATAATTTTCATCCATGATACAGGCATCCAGGGTAACTCTTCCATCTCTGTCCGGCCGGCCGCCATACCCCACACTTCTTTCTTTGGGGTCCAATTCTACGATGCGAACTCCTTTTTCAACCGCATCCAAAGCTTTTCCACCTTTCCCAAGTATCGTCCATGCTTCTTCGTTGGCTTTCAGTCCAAAATTCCAGGTAGAAAGAACAATCGGTTTGTTTACGGCTTTCGTATTTTCCGGGAGCTCTTTTGCAATAAGATCCAAAGGATTTACAGCCAGCACAAGGGAAGCAGCTGCGGTTTTTTTTATAAAGTTTCGTCTACTTTGCATATAGGTTTATTAGGCCTACAAATTAACAATTTTCCAGCTGGTAGAAAAGTAAAAAGACTGCAGAATAAAGATCTGCAGCCTTTTGTTAATTTAAATCCTCTTTTAATCTAAGATAGATACTATTATTTTATTCTGAATACCTGGAGTTTCTTCTTTCAATGAGGTAATTTATCTCTGAAATATCCATATACCCATGTTCCGGCAATAGCACTCAACAAAGTAACGGATACTGCTAAAGCTCCTGTTCCGATTTGGGCGAACAGTGGTCCTGGACATGCTCCGGTAATAGCCCAGCCGAAACCAAAGATCAGCCCGCCATAAATCTGGCCTTTATTAAACTTTTTAGGGGCAATTCTGATAGGTTCTCCATATACTGTTTTTATATTCAATTTTTTGATCAGCCATACTGAGATCATTCCTACCAATACAGCACTTCCAATGATTCCGTACATATGGAAAGACTGCAGACGGAACATTTCCTGTATTCTGAACCAGCTGATCACTTCTGCTTTTACGAAAATAATCCCAAAAATAATCCCTGCTGCAAGATACTTCAGGTTGTGATACCATGGATGTGTAGGAATGCTTTCGTTTATACAGACAGCATCCTGATGACGTATGTTCTGTTCTTTTTCTTTTATCATGATATAAATTTCTTTATTACATTATACTTACAGTGAAAGGATGAAAGGCAGGATGATATTCGCCATTAAAAATCCTCCGATCATAAAACATATTGTTGCCACCAAAGAAGGCCACTGCAGATTGGAAAGCCCCATAATAGCATGTCCGCTGGTACATCCTCCCGCATATCTTGTTCCGAAACCTACCAAAAATCCTCCTGCAACCATTGTTATAAATCCTCTTATTGTCAGCAGATTTTCAAAATTCATAAGCTGTTCGGGAACCATATTGCTGTAATCTGTAATTCCGTAGCCGGCCAATTCTGCTTTCAGTTCAGGATTTACCGTTATTTCATTGGGATTAGCCAAAAAATGGGCAGCAATCATCCCTCCGAAGAAGATTCCCAGTACAAAAAATAAATTCCATACTTCCTTTTTCCAGTCATATTTGAAGAAATTCACACTGGCAGGTATGCAGGCTGCACAGATATGTCTCAGTGAAGAGCTTATACCAAAGGATTTATTACCCATAATCAGTAAGGCAGGTACGGTAAGTCCGATCAGCGGGCCGGCAATATACCACGGCCACGGTTCTTTTATCATTTCCAGCATTTTTTATTTTTTAATTTAATGTATTTAAAATTTTAGTCTGACAGACAAAGTCACTTTTGGGAACATCTGTTGCTGCAATAGCTTTGAAGCCTCCTTCAATTTCTGTAAAATTCCTGTATCCTCTTGCCTGAAGGATGCTTGCTGCCATAGTACTTCTGTAGCCGCTTCCACAGTGCATGTAGAAATGTTCCGCAGGATCTAAATTACGAATCCATTCATTGATATAGGCCAAAGGTTTGCTGTAAGCTTCATGAATATGTTCCGCATTGTACTCGCTTTCTCTTCTTATATCGATGATCTTTACTTCTCCCTCTTTTATTTCAGCTTCAAACTGCTCAGCAGAGATACGATTGACCAAGTCTGTTTCTTTTCCACTCTTTTGCCATGCTTCAAAACCTCCTTCCAAAAATCCTAAAATATTGTCGAACCCTACTCTGCTCAACCGGGTTACAGCCTCTTCTTCAGATCCTTTTTCAGTTACCAGCAGAATAGGCTGGTTCACATCAGCAATTAAAGCGCCTACCCATGGGGCAAAATCACCATCCAACCCTATGTTGATGGATTGCGGGATAAAACCTCCGGCAAATGTTCTGTTATTTCTTACATCTAAGATTAAAGCTCCTGAAGCTTCAGCAATTTCCTCAAACTGTTGTGAATCCATGGCATGTAACCCTTGTGAAAGAATTTTATCAAAACTGCTGTATCCTTTTTTGTTCATCATGACATTCATCCCGAAATAAGCAGGTGGCGGCAAAAGTCCGTATGTAACTTCTTTAATAAAGCTCTCCCGGTTTTTTTGGCGTAAAGCATAATTGGTTCTTTTTTGGTTTCCTAATGTATCCACAGTCTCTTTCTGCATATTTTTACCGCAGGCCGAACCGGCTCCGTGAGCTGGGTAGACAATAATCTCGTCATCTAAAGGTAAAATCTTATTGTACAGACTATCGTATAAAAGGCCAGCTAAGTCCTCCTGAGTCATATCCGCTCCTTTCTGTGCCAGGTCCGGACGTCCTACATCCCCAAGGAATAACGTATCACCACTGAAGAGTACTTTCTCAGCTCCATTTTCATCAATCAGCAGATAGCATGAACTTTCAAGGGTGTGTCCCGGTGTATGAAGAACCTTAATTTTGATGTTTCCAATTTCAAATATTTGTTCATCCTCTGCAATAATGGCCTCAAAATCAGGATTGGCCGTTGGTCCATAGACAATTGGGGTACCTGTTTTATGGCTTAAATCAAGATGTCCGCTGACGAAATCTGCGTGAAAATGGGTTTCAAAAATATATTTCAATTCTACTTCATCTTCTTTCAGTCTGTTGATATAAGGCTGAGTTTCTCTTAAAGGGTCAATAATAGCAGCTTCTCCGGCTGAGGTGATGTAATAAGCTCCCTGTGCCAGGCAACCTGTATAAATCTGTTCTATTTTCATTGTATTTATTTTTTGATTTTGTTATCTGGTACAAATTTCCTGCTTTCTTTTTGCCTCCACAGCTACTTTTGTTACATAAGAGCATTAAAGGAAAATTTCTTTCGTAATAATATAAATACCCATAATCAGGATAAACCAACCGAATGCCGGTTTCAGTTTTTTACCGTCAATCTTTTTTGATAATTGAGAACCTATGACTATTCCTGCTATGGCAATGACTGTAATCGAAATCAACAGTTTCCAATCTATTTTCATATGATTGACAGAAGAAAAGAATCCAATCAAAGAATTCAGGGAGATAATGACCAGAGAAGTTCCTATCGCAATTTTCATAGGGATTTTCAGCAGATTGACCAGTGCAGGAATGATCATAAATCCTCCTCCAGCTCCCACCAACCCAGTTAAAACACCTACTATTGAACCCTGTCCTGCTGCCTGGAAAACATTATTCTTATCGGTTTTATGTTCTGAAGTATTTTTTCTTATCATTTTATAAGAAGCCAGAATCATTAAACCAGCAAAAATCAGCAGTAAAAAAATATTTCTGGTCATGGTAAAGTGCTGTATTCTGAATATTTCCTCAGGAATCAAGGGAAGAAGGTACGTTCTGGTCAGAAAAATAGAAACTATGGAAGGAACTCCAAAGACCATTGCAATTTTAAAGTTGATCAATCCTTTTTTAAAATATGACACCGACCCAACAAGGCTGCTTATCCCTACTACAAAAAGAGAATATTCTGTTGCTATAAAGGCGTCGATACCAAAAAGATAAACGAGGACAGGAACGGTGAGGATACTTCCTCCACCTCCTATTAAACCGAGAGAAATGCCGATAAAAACGGCTGCTGTATATCCTATAATTTCCATTTTACAATTCAAATAATTATGATGCAAAAATGGGAAAGCGGGAGGAGGGCTACAGCTACTTTTGTTACATAAGGAGATTGCTTCACCTTTGGTCCGCAATGACAGGTTAACCACCCCGTCAAAAATTCTATGAATTTTTGCAACCCCTCCGGAGGAGGGGAATGGTCTACGTATTAGTAAATTGAAATGGGATTTATTAATGAAGGGATTTCAGAAGGGTAATTTTATTTCTTCCGAGTTTTAGTTTCCCATCTTCTTCCAGCTGTTTGAGGAGTCTGGATACGACTACTCTTGCGGTTCCAAGCTCATTGGCCAGCTGCTCATGGGTGGTATGAATGGTTTCTGAACGGGTAAGCTCTGACTTTTTCTGCAAAAGATTCAGCAGCCTTTCGTCTACTTTTTTAAAGGCAATAGCATTGATAATATCCAAAAGCTCTTCAAATCGTTTATGATACAGCCTGAAGATATAATCCAGCCATTCGGGATGTTCTTTGATGAATAAAGACACCTTATCCAGTGGTAAGAAAAGAATTTCAGCATCTTCTTCGATCTCAGCTCTTACAATACTTTTTTCATTGTGCATTCCACCCAGAAAAGACATAATACAGCTCTCTCCAGCTTTGATATAGTACAGTAAAATTTCACGTCCGTCTTCTTCTGTTCTGATGACTTTCAGCATTCCTTTCATCACAATAGGAATGGAACGGATGGAGGCATTTTCATCTAAAATAATATCTCCTTCATGGTAATTTTTTGTTGTACCATACTGATACAGCTTTTCTACCAGATCCGGTGATGATGAAAATTCGGAAGAAAGTATGGTATTGTTCTGCATTTTTTATTCTAATTTACACCAATTTCATCAACAAACAACCATGCTTTGGAATCTGCTCCGGGATTTCCTGCCGGGATAATTCCTGCATTTTCAATACTTACCTTAAGATATTTTGCATTCTGTGATCCTACATTTACTTTGATTTTGCCATGGGCAGCCTGAATTTCCGATACACCGATTTCTTTGATCAGTTTAAAATTCCTGTTATCATCAGAAACAAAAATCTTTGCGGACTTTGCAAGGTGAATCCAGCTTCCTTTATTTTCAAGAGTATTGAAATAAACTTCTGAAAAAGCTGTTTTCTGCCCAAAATCTATGGTTGCCACCACGTCTTTTCCCTGAAAACCCAGCCATGTTTTTCCCAGCTGTTTTACGTTTCCAATAATACCGTCTACCAGAGTAAAAGCGCCTCCAAAAGAATAATTTTCACTTGGTTGCTGCTCAAGAGTTATTTTTTTTCCTGTTGTTTTTGAAACAGTAAATTCCTGCGTAGATACAGCACTCTTCAGCTGCCCCTCTTCGAAATAAGCAGACTTAAGGGTTAAAGAATTAGGAATCTGAACTGCATTCTGATAGGTTTTAGAATTGATAGAGGGAATTATCCCATCCAAAGTATATCTGATGCCATTCTCATTCTGTGAAGTTGACAGCTCATAAGCAATTCCGTTATTGGAAGGAATTACTTTTCCGGTAATGTTATAGATGCTTCTTGCATAGTTCACTTTCATTTCATCCAGAATTTTGAAATGGCTGATCACTCTGTTTTCAAATTCTTTATAGTTTTTAGAATCCGATGTTCCCCATCCCACTTCAGAAAGCGCCATTAATCTTGGAAAGATCATGTACTGCACATGTTTAAAATCCAAAATATATTCTGTCCATAGGTTAGCCTGAACTCCCAAGATATATTTGGCCTGCTCTGCATTCAGTTCGGAAGGAACAGGATTGTAAGAATATACTTTTTCCAAAGGTGTAAAACCTCCAAACGCATTAGGCTCCGACTGCGGATCTCCCTGATAGTGGTCAAAATAGCAGTAAGCTCCCGGTGTCATTACAGCAAAATGCTTTGATTTTGCAGCTTCAATACCTCCGTTTACTCCAGTCCAGCTCATTACCGCAGCATTTGGGGCTAATCCCCCTTCTAAGATTTCGTCCCAACCGATAATTTTCCGGCCTTTGCTGTTGACATATTTTTCAATCCGATGAATAAAGTAGCTCTGTAAGCCATGTTCATCTTTCAAATTGTTCTTCTTAATCAATTCCTGGCAGTGTGCACATTCTTTCCATCGTGTTTTCGGACACTCGTCACCACCGATATGGATGTATTGTGATGGAAATAATTTGATGACCTCGTCCAAAACATTTTCCAGAAAAGTAAATGTTTCATCTTTCGGGCAGAAAACATCATCAAAGACGCCCCATTTTGTAGCCACTTCAAAAGGGCCTTTTGTACATGCCAGTTCAGGATATGCGGACAGCGCTGCCAAGGCATGTCCGGGCATTTCTATTTCCGGAACAACAGTAATATGCCTGTCCTGAGCATATTTTACCACCTCTTTTATCTGTTCCTGAGTATAAAAATAAGGCCCGTAAGGCGTACCATCAAATGTGTTGTCAACGTAAGCACCGATCATGGATTCCTTACGTTTTGAACCAATCTGAGTAAGCTTCGGATATTTTTTGATTTCAATCCTCCATCCCTGATCATCCGTTAAATGCCAGTGGAAAGTGTTCAGTTTATACATCGCCAGATAGTCGATATACTGCTTCACCTCATCCACTGTAAAAAAATGACGGCACACATCCAGATGCATTCCTCTCCATGCGAATTTTGGCTGATCCTCAATTTTTAAAGCAGGAATTTTCTTAGTTTCTTTGTATTGTTCGAAAATCTGAATCAAAGTCTGCAGCGCAAGGAAATAGCCTTGTCTGGTGTAAGATTTTATATGAATCTGCTTCGGAGAAATTTCTATGGAATAGTATTCTTTTTTCTGTTCATTTCCTGCTGAGGGCAATGAAGGCGTAGCGTATACCAAATGAATCCCTTCCCCTTTCTGCATATCTTTGAATTTAAACTGAGAGCTTAAACGGTTTTTAAAATATTCAGTCTCTTCTTTTGGCAGATTACTGCTTAACAGCAGTGTTTCCGGAATTACAAATTCTCCCTGCTGAAGTTCAAGTTTTTGAGGATAAGGAATTAAATTCAATCTATTTTGGGCCAAAATTAGGTTCGAAATCAAAATGAAAAATACTAAAAGCGTCCGTATCATTGGATGGGATTAAGGTTTTAGCTAAGATAATTATTTTTCAAAACTCCGGAGCCTTTTTAGAAACAAAATTCAGCATCTTACATTGTTTGGACCCCTGTGAAATGGACGACTTACAGTTGTTATGCCATGTACATAGAAATTGTTCTATTATATTCTGTGTATTATGGTTTGTTTTTTGATCAAATTTGACAACTTAAAAAATTAAAAGGTTTAAATTTGTAAAAAAAATACGATGAAAAAAAACATTTTTCTGGCAGCCGGATTATTATTTTCAATGTCAGCACAGGCACAGATTTTAGATATCATAAAATCAGCTGTAAAAGACAAAACAGGTGTAGACCTTAATGTTCCTGTAAAAAATAATGGTACAGCAACTTCCACCACCACTACAGGGCAGTCTAATCATTCATCTGCCAATCTTGGTAACCTTACTTCCACGCAAATCTCTTCGGGATTGAAAGAGGCTTTAAGCATGGGGGTAACTGATGGAGTTAAAAAACTGGCGGTAACTGACGGTTTTTTCAAAAACGAAGCAGTAAAAATCTTAATGCCTGAAAAGTTAAGAAAAATTGATACAACCTTACGATCCATTGGAATGGGAAGTCTTGCTGATGAAGGGGTAAAGTTATTGAACAGAGCCGCTGAAGATGCCGTAACGGAAGCTGCACCCATTTTCACCAATGCGATCACTTCTATGACCATTACAGATGCCAAAAATATTCTGTTAGGCAGTAATAATGCAGCAACAAATTACCTTCAGGGAAAGACCCAGACTCAGCTTTTCAATGCTTTTCAGCCTAAAGTAAAAGCTTCGTTAGGAAAAGTAGGGGCTGATACGCTTTGGAAAAATCTGATTTCAAAATATAATACCTTTACAGGACAGTCTTTAACAACAGATCTTAACGAGTATGTTACTACAGAAACCATTAACGGAGTGTTCAAAATGGTGGCAGATAAGGAAAGCGGAATCAGAAATACACCTGCTATGAGAACGACAAGTATTCTGCAGAAAGTTTTTGGGGCACAGGATGGGAAATAAATAAGATAATATTAGACTAAATATAGAAGCTGCATGATGAGGCAGCTTTTTTGTTGGGTTTAATTTCTTTTGTCCTGAAACAAAAGAAACAAAAATTCAAGACCTGGGACCTCTCCGCTAAAAATAAATCCTGTTCTCTAAAAATTCTAAACTTGAGCGATAGCATCATTTCTTTATCGGTTCTAATTTGTGTCTCGCGCTTCGGACAATAGAATTTTCTTGACGTTCACAGGAGTTATTCTCTTAACGCTATGAGTTCCGATGTCATTTTAAAGTTATCATAGCACTATTGGTCTGAGTATAAATGAACAAAAGCTATGTTTTTGTCATCTACTTTCTTTTGTCTTAAAACAAAAGAAACAAAAATTCAAGACCTGGACCTCTCCGCTAAAAATAAATCCTGTTCTCTAAAAATTCTAAACTTGCGCGATAGCATCATTTCTTTATCGGTTCTGAATTTCTCTCGCGCTTCGGACAATAGAATTTTCTTAACGTTCACAGGAGTTATTTTCTTCACGCTACGATTTCCTATGTCATTTTAAAGTTATCATAGAACTATTGGTCTGAGTATAAATGAACAAAAGCAATGTTTTTGTTATCTAATTTCTTTTGTCCTGAAACAAAAGAAACAAAAGAAACAAAAGTTCAAGACCTGGATCTCTCCGCTAAAAATAAATGCTGTTCTCTAAAAATTCTAAACTTGCGCGAATTCATTATTTCTTTATCGGTTCTGAATTGGTCTCGCGCTTCGGACACAAGAATTTTCTTAACGTTCACAGGATTTATTTTTTTCACGCTACGATTTCCTATGTCATTTTAAAGTTATCATAGCACTATTGGTCTGAGTATAAATGAACAAAAGCTATGTTTTTGTTATCTACTTTCTTTTGTCTTGAAACAAAAGAAACAAAAATTCAAGACCTGGACCTCTCCGCTAAAAATAAATGCTGTTCTCTAAAAATTCTAAACTTGCGCGAATTCATTATTTCTTTATCGTTTCTGAATTGGTCTCGCGCTTCGGACACAAGAATTTTCTTAACGCTCAAAGCATTTATTTTTTTAACGCTCCGATCTCCTATGTCGTTTATTTCTTAAGATTTATAAAAAGTTTCGGCCTCACTTTGTGAGGCCGAAACTTTTTTATTTTTAAACAGATTAAAACTGCATTTCAGGAATTTCTCCTTCAATGATCAGATCTGCTTCTGTCGCTTTAACAATATCTTCTACTGAGACACCCGGTGCTCTTTCCACCAGTTTGAACCCTGCCGGGGTTACATCCAGAACAGCTAACTCAGTGACCACTTTTTTCACACAGTTTACTCCTGTCAAAGGAAGTGTACATTTCTTAAGGATTTTGCTTTCTCCTGCTTTATTTACATGCATCATCGCAACAATAATATTTTCAGCAGAAGCTACAAGATCCATGGCACCTCCCATTCCTTTCACCATCTTTCCCGGAATTTTCCAGTTGGCAATATCTCCGTTCTCTGAAACCTCCATAGCTCCAAGGATGGTAAGGTCTACTTTCTGACCACGGATCATCCCGAAACTGAATGCGGAATCAAAAAAAGAACCTCCTTCTAATATAGTGATAGTCTGTTTTCCGGCATTGATGATATCAGCATCTTCTTCTCCTTCGAAAGGGAAAGGCCCCATCCCCAACACTCCGTTCTCACTCTGGAATTCTACGGAAATACCTTCCGGAACATAGTTGGCAACCAAAGTAGGAATTCCAATTCCCAGGTTTACATAATAACGATCTTTCAGTTCTTTTGAAATTCTTTTGGCAATTTGTTCTTTTGTAAGCATAATAAAAACTTAGACTGCAATTTAATTATTTTCACTTGAATACAAAAGGCCTTTGTTGTATTCAATAATTAACACTGTTAGTTAAAATAATATCTGTAATTTTGCTTCATTATTTTAACAGAATGAAAATACTTTTTAGATATCTTAAACCTTATCAGTGGCTGATTATCATTTCTTTGTTTCTGGCTACTATTAATCAGGTTTTTTCTTTATTTGCACCGGCTATTACAGGAAACATCCTGGATCAGCTGGTTACGCACCCTAATTTTTTTGATAAGGAAAAACTGCTACCCAGAAACCTGAATGAATATTTATATGGAAGCTCCGCATATCATGGTGCTTTTTATTTCCTGGGGCTTCTGATCGGAACAGCAATGGTAAGTAGAATTGCCAAGGCTTTTCAGGATTATGTGGTAAGCGTTATTACACAAAAATTCGGAGCAAAAATATTTACAGATGGTTTAAAACATTCTATGGCCCTGCCTTATCAGGAATTTGAGGATCAGAGAAGTGGAGAAACACTTTCAATTTTAACGAAAGTAAGAGAAGATACCGTAAAATTCATTACGAATTTCATCAATATCTTCTTCGGAATTCTGGTGAGCATTATTTTTGTTTCCGTATATGCGATCCGCTTACACTGGTCTATTATGCCGGTTTATATCTGCGGAATTTTCTTTATTGCCATTGTTACGAATTTACTGAGCAAAAGAATAAAAGTCATCCAGAAAAATATTGTGACTGAAACCACAGCTTTAGCTGGAAGTACTACAGAAAGTTTAAGAAACATCGAGATTGTTAAAAGTTTAGGATTAACCAGCCAGGAAGTAATCCGTTTAAATAACAATACCTATAAAATCCTTGGTCTTGAACTGAGAAAGGTGAAAAGCATCCGTTCTTTGAGTTTTATCCAGGGAACAATGGTCAATTTTCTTCAACAGATGATTACGCTGACCTTATTGTATTTAATTTTCAAAAACATTGTGACTCCGGGTCAGTATCTGTCTCTCATGTTTTATGGTTTCTTTATTTTTGGGCCTATGCAAGAGATTGGAAATATCATTATTTCTTACCGTGAGGCAGAGGCTTCTCTTCAGAATTTTGACCGTTTAATGAAAAAGGAAGTGGAAGAAAAACCACTTCACCCAAAACAGATCGGTGCCATTGAAGAACTGGAATTCAAGCATGTTTCTTTCAAACATCAGTCAGCCCAGTACAAAGCTCTGAATAATATATCCTTTGATGTCAAAAACGGAGAAACTATTGCATTTGTAGGACCAAGCGGCTCCGGAAAAAGTACCCTTGTCAAATTACTGGTTGGGCTGTACAGACCTCAGGAAGGAAATATCTTTTATAATGGAATTAATGGAAAAGAATTTGATTTTGATGAACTGAGAAACCAGATTGGTTTTGTAACCCAGGATACCCAATTATTTGCAGGAACCATTAAAGAAAACCTTCTTTTTGTTAATCCTTCAGCTTCTGAAGAAGAACTGGCAATTGCTTTGCAGAAATCGAGCTGTACGGCGTTGCTGGAAAGAGCAGAAAAAGGCATTGAAACCGTTATCGGTGAAGGCGGTCTGAAGCTGAGTGGCGGTGAAAAACAAAGAATTGCTATCGCAAGGGCTCTTTTAAGAAAACCTCATCTTTTGATCTTTGACGAAGCCACATCTGCACTGGACAGTATCACTGAAGAGGAAATTACGTCTACCATAAAAGACATTTCCAAAGAAAGAGAACAAATTACCGTCCTTATTGCACACCGTCTAAGTACCATCATGCATGCAGACAAAATCTATGTTCTGGAACGCGGACAGATCGTAGAAACAGGCTCCCATGATCACCTGATTGCTGAAAAAGGACTTTACTACGCCATGTGGAGACAACAGATCGGAGAAAGAAAAACGCTTACTTCCCAGGCATAAAAAAAGCGCTGAAACTGTTTTCAGCGCTTTTTATTTTATTATTTAAGCTTATTCTTTAGGTCTTACTGTTCTCTGCTCGATTCTTTTTTCAAATTTTTCTCCCTGGAAAATTCGCTGAACCATGATTCCCGGAATATGAATTTCATTGGGGTCTAATTGCCCCGGTTCTACCAGTTCTTCTACTTCAGCAATAGTAATCTTTGCAGCACCCGCCATCGGATGGTTGAAGTTTCTCGCAGAGCCTTTGAAAATAAGGTTTCCTGCATGATCTCCTTTCCATGCTTTTACGATAGAAAAGTCTGCATCGTAAGCATGCTCAAGGATATGAGGTTTTCCTTTGAATTCTTTTACTTCTTTTCCTTCTGCCACTTCAGTCCCGTAACCTGCAGGGGTGTAAAAAGCAGGAATCCCCGCCTGAGCAGCTCTGCACTTCTCAGCTAAAGTTCCCTGTGGAGTAAGTTCTACATCCAGTTCCCCGGAAAGCATCTGTCTTTCAAATTCAGCATTTTCTCCTACATAAGAGGAGATCATTTTCTTAATCTGTCTTTTGTGAAGCAGTAATCCTAATCCGAAATCATCTACTCCCGCATTGTTTGAAATACAGGTCAGATCTTTCACATCGCTTTCTACCAAAGCATTGATTGAGTTTTCCGGGATACCGCAAAGTCCGAATCCGCCAAGCATCAGTGTCATTCCATCTTTAATTCCTTCGATGGCTTCCTTTGCGTTTTTTACTCTTTTATCTATCATGAAATATTAGATTTTTCTGTTGGCTAAATTTAATAAATTTTCCTGTATATCTGATGAATGGAAAAGCCTTTGAAGTTCCACACTGTTTTTCCACCATATAAAACAATGGTAATCAAATTCTTACCAGTAAAAATGAACAGATCTGTTCATTTTTTATAGCATTTTTCATCCATTTGATTTATCTTTGGGGCTTTAAAATCAGAAATACAGCATATTTGTTATTCTGGAATATCATTTTTTAAACACAATTTTAATGTAGAAATTATTTTATGACAGGCAGCTATTGCCTTTTCACTTCTTGTGATCTATACAAAGATCTTCTTATATCAATCGTTACATTAATCATATTAAATATTAAGCTTACATAAAAACATGAAAAAATTATTTACCTCAGCATTACTTGCACTGGTACTCAGCATCAATGTATGCGCACAGGAGAAAACTTATTTCGATGAAAACTGGGAAAAAACCACTCAGGATAAAATGGAATATTACCGTGAAACAATTGCTAAAGGAAAACTTACCCTTATCCGGGACTTTTATAAAAACGGAAAACTTCAGATGGAAGGCCTGGCTTCTGATACCACTCCCGGCAGTGAAGTTTTTGATGGCAAAGTGACATGGTATACCCCTGAAGGAAAAGTTATGAGTATGGTAACTTATTCTGACGGTAAACAGATTGGTGCTTCACAGTCTTATGACGAAGCAGGCAGACTGACAGAAGATGTGATATATAAAGCTGACGGGAATTTTTCAGGAAAGATGTTCACTTATAAAGATGCTGAAGAAGGAGTTGATTTTAATATCCTGGTTGATTATGAAAACTCGATACCTGTCAAAACAACAGTTTATGATGATGACATTAAGGGTATCAGAAGTGAAACCATTACCGGTAAGGACTACAATACTGAAACAAAATATTATGGGGATAAGGGGAAATATCTGGGAAGCGGCACCACCGGTCCGGGTGAAAATATGGTCGTTGATTATTATTCCAACCCGATGAGGATTTCCAAGATAGAGAAATACAGAAAGGACGGCAGTGTAAAGGAAGGTGTATCCTATAGCAAAAGCGGAAAGGTTTTACAGGAACAGAAAATGAATAAGAAAGATGGCTATAAAACCACTTATGATGAATCAGGTAAAAAAATAGGACATCTTATCTATCAGTATGATAAGGAAAGCGATATTTACAACCCAACAGATGGTGAAGATTACCAGATTTCTTATTCACAGATTTCGTCGATAGATATTTATGAAAAAGGCTCGATTGTGACCAGTAAGCTTTTTGATGAAAACGGAAAATTATCCTATGAAAAGTTTTTAAAAGATGACATCACCCAGGAAATTAAATATTATGCTCCTGACGGAACATTGAAATCAACGTTAATGTATAAAGATGGTATTCCTTATAATGGTTCATCTTATGAAGGTTTTAATGAAACAGTTTATAAGGGTGGTATTATTACAAATATCAAAAGCTTTTTTGAAGATCATACACTGAATTATGAGAAAAAGATGAATGCTAAGCAAACAAGCTATGAAACAACTGTTTATGACAGAAAAGGTACTGTTCTGTATACTTTTTCACAACCTGCCAGTGAAGACGGGGAAGACTATTCCTTCACAGCACAAATTACACAATATGTAAAGGGGAAGCCAGCCAATAAGTCTTCTGTAAAAGCTGGTGTTATTCAATCCGGAAAAATCAGACTAAAAATATTAGATGGCGCCAAAGAACTTGAACGTAACGGAAAATGGGTTCTTTTAAAACTTTATAATACGGATGGAAAGCTTATTCAGGAAACGAAGACACTGGCCGATGCTCAGGATGAAAATGCTTCCACTGAAAACCAGACGCTGCTAAGTGAGGATGATCTTTACTATCAGTTCGACTAATTATCACCACTATAATATCAAAGGCGGTTTCATTTTTTTGGAACCGCTTTTTATTATTTGCCCAAAAATGACGTAGATTTTTATAAATCTATGTGAACTTATCGATGCAAGAGTCCCCTCTTCATTAACTTTAAGTGTTTAAAAACTTTTGCGACTTTTGTGGTTTGTTTTGCCCACAGATGACGCAGATTTTCACAGATGATTATGGGAAATTATATTTTTTATTGATATAAAAAGAGACTATCATTTCTGACAGTCTCTTCGCTATAATAGTGTTTTAGTTTACCTTACTGAATAATCAGCTTTAAAGTAAACAGTTTTCTTCCGTGTACTTTTACAAAATAAACGCCCGCAGGAAGATTTTCGTTCACAAGAGAAAAACGCTGGTTATTGATATTTTTTGATACATAAAGCAGTTCTCCTGAAGCTGAGATCAATTCAATTTTCTCAATCGGGTAATCACTTTTAATAAAAGTAGGCTGTCCCGGTTTGGTTGGGTTTGGATACAAGACTACATTTTTCTCTGTGCTTCTTGTTTCTTCAGTTCCTAAAGTGGGTGAAGCTACCTGAAACTGCACTCTGTTTGAAACTTCTGTGTAGGAATCATTGGTAAACATTACCATGTAGTAATTCCCTGGGGTTGCAGGTACTGCTGTTCCCTGGATCGTTTTTGTTCCCTGGGTGACACCGTCAAAATAAGTATACGAAACAAAATTATCATCCGGTATCTGAACACTTTGAGGATAGATTCCTAACCAGTCTTTGATAATTCCCGGAGAATCCGTCCATGAAGCCGTAATATTTTCTCCTAAAGTATACACTGGTTTGTTGATCCAAAGATCTGTAACGATATCCCCTACTTTAAAAAATACCTTTTCCCCGATTCCGTTATATCCGTCTTCCAATAGATACTGAGCATAATAATAACCCTTTGGAAGTCCTGTGAAATTCAGTGTTCCTGACGCTGTAGTCACATAGCTCCATTTGATAGAGACTGTAGTTCCCGGAGTCTGTCCCATTTTATAAATTCCAATCCAGTCTTTCTGTAAGTTGGGACCGTTTGTAAAATTAATAGTAACAGTTCCTCCTACAGGATAAGTATCAGCAGTAGTCTGCAGCTGTACCTTCGGTCCTACGTAGAAGTTTTTTCTTGGAGTGATTTCTGTATAACCACCATTGGCGAAGAATCCTGCAAAATACTGGCCTTTATTCGGAAGACCATTATTGAAAGTTACGGTTCCAGCTGTCTGTCCGTTCGTATAAATATATCCTTGTGAAGTTGTTGTTGCCGGAGTTTGTCCTTTCTTATAGATTCCTACCCAATCCTGCTGATTTCCCGGCCCTCCTGTGAAAGTCGCTGTAATCGGTTCGTTCTGGGCATATTCTGTTTTATTTAAAGTAAAGGTTGGGTTTGACACCACGCTCCCTGTAATTTCGAACTGTTTCACATCACTCCAGTCACTCCACTCCAGGTTTCTGTCCCTGTAACGTGTTTTTACATAATAAATCCCGTTCGGAATAGAATTCGCTGCCAATGTTGCTTTTGTGATGTCTACACCATCATTCAGATTTTTGGTTTTATCCGGAGTTCCGTTTCCGTCTTTTCCGAACCAGTTTTCAAAGTCTCGGTAAAATTCTTTTTCAATTACAGAAAAATTCGAAGCTTTACTGATCAGGAACTGAGTTGTATTCAACAGCTCTCCGTTGGAAGAAGAAAACGCACTTCCATTCAATGTTAAAGGTAAAGTAATCGGACCTGAAAAATTGTTTGTAATCAATGGTTTCGCCGGCTTAGGCTGATTTTTATACCTGTGGAAAGAATCTACCAGTACATTGTTTTTCTTATTGTACACCCCACCGATAGAATAACATTCAACATCTACCTTTCCGGTTGGAACATCTACTTCCACGATCTGGTATGTCCAGTCTGTCAACGTTTTCTGAACATCGTCAAAATCCTGTTCATTGGACATTCCCCAATACTGATCCCAGGCTGTTCCCCCGGAAATAATCTGATAGTTTGGAGTATTTTTAAGCTGACCTCTGTGGTATAAATGATGGTGAGCTCCAACGTGCATCAGATATTTGTTAGAAGTTACCAGAAGCGGCACCGCATTTTCTCTTACCCATGTAGAGATATCTCCTACATACTGCTCAGCCTGATAAGGTCTGTGGCTTAAAGAAATAATCCAGTCTACAGTCGGATCATCATTAGCTGCGGTTAAGATCTGCTGAAGCCAGGTCTGCTGTGCTGATCCTGTATGCTCGGAACTTAAACTTACAAATAAAACGTTCCCGGCCTGCTGAGCATAGTAATTCTCATTTCCGGAACTTATATTCTTATATTTGATTTCGTCAATATAAAAGTGGGCATAATAAGAGTTCATTCCTAAAGAACCATAGGTTTCATGATTTCCTACTGTTGTCTGAATGGGTAGGTAAGGAGATAATTTGATATTCTTTTTAAAGTGAACATTCTCATAGTGATCCAGTGTTCCCACATCCACCTGGTCTCCCACCATAAAAGTAAGGGCAATATTATCTGACGGATCTGAAGTCGCTCCGAACTTTTCTTTTAATTTTTTATAGGCATTCAGCGTAAGCGTATCATATCTTGGCTCTGCTTTGATCTGGTTGTCTCCCATGATAAGAAAACGAATCTTTCCATTGGACGTTGCGGCCTGTCCTGGCATGGGAAGTGTTCTGAAATTATAAACAGCAGACTCGCTGGTTCCTGTTTTTATCTTATAATAATACTTCGTATTCGGCTGAAGATTGGCAATCTTTGCCGTATGATAATAGTAGTTATTGTTGTATCCCGTATCTGAAAAGATATTGGTGGTTCCGGTTACCGTCACGTTCAGATTTGTAGGAGAATCCCCGTAGATCACTGTTGTTTCATTATTGGAAGAAGTTTTCCAGTTGACGATCATAGAATTCGGAGTGGGATTTTGTAAATAAGGAAACAAAACCTGCCCGAAAGCCATCTGGACCGCGAAACAAAAAAAGAAGAAATAATGTTTCATAATCGTTTTCGTTTTAAAATAACATATAGAATTTCGAATGGTAAATGAGTCATTTAAAAATCTTTGTTGTGATTTTTATTTCGGGCAAAAGTAGAGTTCATATATAAACTCTGACCGATGGTATTTTAAAGAAACCGTTAAATTTTGAACAAAATCGGGAAGGAAAAATTATAGTTTTTAGCACATAAATTATTTGGCATATTTGAAAACTATTTTGTACATTTGCAACCTGTTATTCAACCTCTGACGAAAAACGTGTAAGTTGCTTAGCTTTAACATTTTATTTTATTAATAATGGATTTATTAAAGTACGTACAAGACAAGTACATTGCGAAAAAAGAATTCCCTGAATTCAAAGCAGGTGATACCATTACTGTGTATTACGAAATTAAAGAAGGACAAAAAACAAGAACTCAGTTCTTCAAAGGAACAGTTATCCAATTAAGAGGTACTGGTTCTACAAAAACTTTCACTATCAGAAAAATGAGTGGTGATGTAGGGGTAGAAAGAGTATTCCCTATCAACATGCCTGCACTTCAGAAGATCGAAGTTGACAGAAGAGGTAGAGTTAGAAGAGCTAGAATTTACTACTTCAGAGACCTTAGAGGTAAAAAAGCAAGAATCAAAGACGCTGCTTACAAGAAGAAATAATTCAGACAACAATAAATACAAAAAGAGGCTGTTTACTTATAAACAGTCTCTTTTTTATTGAGGCATTTCCTTATTTTTTATATGGAGTTCCGTGTCCTGTTTCCAGAAACTTTTTTAAACTGCCAAGGAATTGCTGCCATCCGCCGGAACAGATTTCATAGCATTCAATATCCGGATTCAGGCCGATGTGGGTAAGCTTTAGCTTGGTCATATTATTATTTTGCTCAATTTCCCAGACAATTGTTGTTCCGATCCATTCTCTCTGATTTTTTAATTCAGGAAGGGCAATCAATGAGTCTTCAACCAACCAGACAACTTCTGTATTGGCAATCAATTCCTTTACCCGCATTGTTTTGTGAATCTGATCTCCAAATCTTATGGTGAAGACACTGCCAATCTGTGAAGATGCCCCTTCAAACACTTCAGTCCACCAAAGAGGAATTTCATTGGTCAAAGCCTGATATACTCTATCTGTTGTAGTATTGGCCTCAATTATATGGGTGTAGCTACCAACGTGATCTGTATTCATTGTTTTCATAAAATTACTGTATTAGGTAATACAATTTTATGAAATTTACTATGAATCAAGCTTTTCATAGGACAAGAAATATTGTATGACACTAACCCTGTCAAGGTTTAAAACCTTGACAGGGTTCACAATCGTACTATTATCAGCTGTCCAAAAAGACTATTCATGCCTCATCAGATATTGCAAAGGTGTTGAGCCTCTATATTTTTTGAAAAATTCAATAAAAGCGCTGTCTGATGAAAAGTCCAGAATATGTGACACCTCCCCTATTGAATTGCCTTCTACCAAAAGCTCAATCGACCGCTGAAGCCGCCATTGCTGTCTCCATTCCTGATAAGACAATCCGGTTTCTTTTTTAAAAATACGGCTGATTGTTTTCTCTACTGCTCCGGTTCTTTCTGCAAGATCTTTCAGCATTGGCGGTATTGATTTCCGTAACGTCCATTCTTCAGATATTTTCATAAAACGTCTATTTCCAGGCATTTTAAGCTCCAGCTTTTCCTCCGGAGCTTTACTCAATTCATCCCAGAATACTTTTAAAAGATTCGTCTGATCCTGTCCTAAATCTGACCATTCCCAAAAACAGATTCTTTCTATGATTTCTTTTAACAGGGGATTTACATGAAGAACTTTCAGTCCGGATTTCATATATTTTCCGGAATAGCTGTCATCAAAATAGATTGATCTGTAAGCCACAATATTCCGGAAATTCACGCGGTGAAGTTCGTTGGCAGGAATCCAAAGCATTCTGAACGGGGGAAGAATTAGCTGCCTGTCAGAAGTAGTCACGGTCATACAGCCTGATGGCGCATACAAAAGCTGAGCTTTCGTTGTATGAAGATGAAATCCGGAATCATGCATTACCATATCAGAAGCTATGCCGATGATTTGTTCATGAATTGAGTCTGCATCAAAGTCTTCATGTTGTTTCAGTACAGCCATGTCCTATTTTTGATATTTTTTGTTTTTATATCATTATAAATATACATTGATTTTTTGGAAACTTTGCAGGAAAAAAATGAAAAAAACAAATCCTATCTGGCTGCTGACTTTGCTTGTTATGCTTCCACAGTTTGTAGAAACCATTTACAGTCCTGTTTTGCCAAAAGTAGAGGAACAGTTTGGAGTCAGTGAAGAATCGGCTACCCTGACCATCAGTTTATATTTTATAGCATTTGCCTTGGGAGTAGCGTTTTGGGGTGTACAATGCGACAGAATCGGAAGGAAAAAATCACTGGAATACGGTCTTATCACCTATGTAATCGGAACTCTGGCAGCTATTTCTGCTCCTGACTTTATGCTCTTTCTGAGCGCCAGGATTATTTCCGCATTCGGAATTGCCGTGGGTTCCATCGTAACCCAGACCATTTTAAGGGATACCTTTGACAAAGATCATATCAGCAAAGTATTTTCCTGGATCGGGATTGGTTTATCTGTCAGTCCGGTAATAGGAATGATTACCGGTTCAATATTAGCTTCTTCTAACGGATATCAGGGAATTTTTATTACATTATGTCTTTTAGGCATCCTTTTTTTTATCCTTTCAAAACAGAAAGTTTCTGAAACCCATCACTCAAAAAAGGCTGTTAACATAAAGAATTTGACCCGGTTATTGAAACGTATGCTTCACGATCCGGAAATTCTCAAGCGCTGCCTACTGATCATGAGTTTTAATGTCCTGCTGTTTTCATACTATTCACTCGCTCCGTTTATATTTAAAGAATATCATTATTCTTCTTATGCTTTCGGATACAGCAGTATCATTCTGGCTGGAGGTACATTTGCCGGAGCACAGCTCAACAGGCTTCTATTATTAAAGAATATACAGCCTGAATATTTAGTGAAAGCGGGTACATTTGCGGCATTTACAGCTTCAATATCTGTATGGGTTCTCATGGATACAGGAATCTGTTTTTTAATCCCTTATTTTTTCATTGTGATGGCCTTCAGCATCGTTATTCCGAATATTCTGAGTACAGCACTGATGAATTATAAAAGTGAAACAGGAAGTGCAGGTGCTTTACTGGGATTGATCTATTATATAATGATAGGTGCAGGATTGATAGGTATTGGTTTTATACAAAATCTGGGAATTTCCTGTGTATTATTTTCAGGAATTGCTGTTTGTACCTTATTATTCTTTAAGAACAAATAAAATTAATTTTGAAACATCAAGTTTTTAATCATTTATAAAAACTTAATGTTTCAAATATTTATTGGATAAAACTATACAGTACTTCAAAAAATTTCGGATATACTTCTATATGAGGAAGATGTCCTACATTATCGATCTCCACGAGTTTTGAGCCTGCAATTTCGCGTTGGGTTTTCTTTCCCAGTTCCTGATACTGTCCCATTTGAGGTTGAAGTTCTTTAGGAGCTCTGTCCTTTCCTATTGCAGTTCTGTCTCTAGTTCCGATAATAAGCAATGTAGGAACTTTGATATTCTTAAATTCATAGCATACCGGCTGGTTGTAAATCATATCCGAAGTAAGTGCAGCATCCCATGCTACCTGAGGATAATCTTTATGAAGAGTCCAACCCGCAATCAGGTCAAGCCAGGGTTGATATTCTTCTTTCCATTTATTATCATAATAGAATTTCAGCTGATAATTCTTATAAGTTTCCGCTGTGTTTTTAAGCTCTGACTGGTAGGCCTGATCAATAGTCTGATACGCTGCGAAAGTTTTATAATCTTCGAGCCCGATTGGATTTTCAAGAATCAGTTTCTGTACTTTCTCCGGATACAGCAATGTAAATCTGGTCGCCACCATTCCTCCCATTGAATGTCCCAGTACTATGGTTTTATCAATTTTCAGTTCATCCAGAACAGCCTTCGTATTTTCTGCCAATTGTGAAAAAGAAAACTGGTATGCATGGGGCTTTGAAGACTTTCCAAATCCTATCTGATCAGGAATAATTACTCTGAATCCTTTAGCAGAAAGGTCTTTAGCTGTTCTTTCCCAATAAGCTCCATTAAAGTTTTTTCCATGGAGAAGCATGATTACTTTTCCATTTGGTTTTTGTGGCTGTACATCCATATAAGCCATTTTCAGGTCTTCTCCCTGAGACTTGAAATTGAGAAAATGTACTTCATAGGGATATTGATAATCAGATAACATTGCATCCAGAGGTCTTACCTGCGAAAACATAAAACCGGACATCGTTACTGTGAAAATGGCGATTATATTTCTGAAATATTTCATGAAGCTTTATTTTAAAGATTAAAATTAAAAAAAACCGCTCCAACGGGAACGGTTTCAACTGTTATTTTTAGTTAAATATTTTTAAGACACTTCTGCCATTGAAACTTCTTTTTCCTTTTTTGAAGGTAAATTCATCAAAACAATAGCAAAAAGAATCAGGGCAATCCCTACCCATTGGATGAAAAATACTTTTTCTCCCAATAAAACAAAAGCCATCGTTACAGAAACCGGAAGCTCAAGAGATGAAACAATACTTCCCAACCCTAATCCTGCATTCGGGAAACCGATATTGAATAAAACCGGCGGAATGATGGTCCCAAAAAGAGCCAGAACAAAGCCGTATGTCAGGAAAATTGAATAGTTGAACGGGTGAATATGTTCTGTATTTTCTGTAAAATTCAGGTATAATGATTTTAACCCATCGAAATACATTGGTCCTATCTGGGCAAAGAATAAAAATGCAAAAACCACTACAGAACCTCCAGCCAGCATAATGATACTCTTTTTGAAAACCGGAAGATGAGTTGCCAGCGTATTGGAAGTAAACATCGTTAATGTATAAGAAGCAGCAGCCATCAAGCCCCAGAAGACTCCATGCCAGTCCAGTTTTATCTCCATGTTTATAAGATTGGTTGCCAGAACGGTTCCCAGCAATACAATAATCACAGAAATTACTTTTCTTGCATTGGGCAGTTTCCGGGTAAGGACACTTTCCACGACCACACTGAACCAAACCGACTGCATCAGCAATACAATAGCAATGGAAACATTGATGTATTGAACTGCAATATAATAGAACAGACTCGTTCCTCCAAGGGAAGTTCCCGCAAGCAGCAACATTCTGACTTCTTTAGAACTTGGCGCCGATAATTTCTGCTTCGAGGTTAGGGTCTGAATAAAATTAAGGATCAGAAGTCCTGTCAAACCTAATACGAATTGGGAAGTAGTTACTTCTGAGGTTGTAAAACCATCATGGTAAGCCATTTTCACAAAAGTGGCCAACATACCGTATATACTAGCTCCAATCCCTACAAATAAAACACCTTTTAGTATATTTTTCTTCTTCATAATTTTTTTAACAGCCTGCAAAGGTACGATATATAAATTAAATGATAGTAAAGTGCTGCGGTAACGGATAAATAAAATCGCCACAAGCAAGCTTGTGGCGATTCTGAAATGAATATAAAAGTAAATTATTTTTTAACCATTACTTTCGAAGCTGCTTCGAAACCAAGTCCTTTTATTTTAACCATATAAGTTCCGTTGACAAGATTGCTTGTAGAGATTGCTTTCTTGGCATCCGGTGAAATCTTATCTTCTGAAGAAACCAGCTTACCAGACATATCATAAAGTTCTACACTCACTTTTCCAAGGGTATTGCTTGGGAAGTTAATATAAAATTCGTCTTTAGCAGGGTTTGGATAGATAGAGATATTTTTATTCTTATCAGCATTTACTTCATGGGTAGCCAGCAGACATTCTTCCGGTACATTGAAGTCCTGAACCTGATCATTGATATTATTTTTAACTCCTGCAGATGCATTCACTCCAAGACCTCTTCTTGCAAAAACGCCCCAGATCATACATTTATCCTGTCCCTGTGTGGTAGCTAATTCTGCAGCCAATATTGCATTTCTTCCATCAATAAAGCTTGGATTACATCCCTGTAATTTCAAAGCATCAGTTACCAGCTGTAAAACTTTTGTACTTCCATTTGGAGTGGTTGATAATACATCTGAAGCATACCCATATTTTTCAACATATTTCCAGTGAAGGTCCCATAACATGGTTGCCCAAACGAAACCAATAGAGTGTACATCCGGCACTATTGCTGATCCGTTATTGTATTCCATTCCATTGGTATTTCCGTAAGTAAATCCATTAACAGAAAGGTTTGTAGAATATTTTGCTGGTCTGATACCAGCACCTGTTATCGCCTGTCCCAAAGCATAAGTACCTGTACCTCTTGCTACAGTAGCATTGTCACCGGCTTTATTGGTCAACATCAGAGCAAAGAAATCAGACCAGCCTTCTCCCATTTGTTCTTTACTCACGCCTGAATTCAGACAGTTGTATCCGGTACCTGTCATCCTGTTTGATATTCCGTGACCATATTCATGGGTTACGATTCCGTTATCAAAGCTGCCATCCGGAGTCATATTTCCTTTTAGGGTAACATTTACGGTTGTACTTGCTGCAAGCTGAGTTTTAATATATTCTCCCTCTGTATTGGTTATCAATACGGAAGGAATTGTAATTGTCGGATCGTTACCCGCCATATTTCCTATAGTAGAGCCATTCGCTACATTGTTATATACAATAGCTGCTTTAGCTCCGGCATCCTGAAGATTTTTTACTTTAACAGCAAAAGCACATGTTCCTCTCTCAACCAGTCCTATTTTATTAACCAATGAACTTGCCGGCAACGCTGTACAGCCATCCAACACTGATGAAAGTGTTATGTCCCCAGTTATTCCGTTCATAGGTAGCGGATTTCCAAACTGTGCAGTTCCGGCTCCTGGTGTACGGGAAACAGCAGCAGTAGGAGCATTATAATAAAACACTCTTCCTACCGGAGACCAAAGGTACATCTGCATTTTCCCATTGTAACCGTCCATTGGCGAAGAGAAATTTGCATTATTTAATCCGCTTCCATCCTGAGCTTCTGCATATACAGAATCATCATCTCCCCCTACAGGTCCATTACCAAAATTGTTCTGCTGGAAATTTCTGGCAGTTTCTGTAAATCCAAACTTGTAGAAAACATCATGAATTCTGTTATTCAGATAAAATAAGTTGGTAATAGCAGCATTTCTGTTGTTTACAGGAGATTCATTGATATTAAAAGGGAAATCAAAGTTTCTTGTTGCTCCTCCTTCTGCGGGAGTCCCTGTAAGATAGTTAGGAGCTGTTAAAGCTGTTCCTGCTACATCTTCATAGGCAAAAACGTTATTTCCTCTCGTTATGGTATAATGATTAATTCCGTCAGAATGCCATCCTTCAGGGGAAGCACTCAGAATCCAGGGGTTAGTAATGATTGATCTTGAACCAAAAGTAGGCGCTTCAATAGGTAATGGAAATACATTATATGATGCATTATCCGGTAAAAGCAATGGAGCGTTATTCTCTGCTACATTATTCTGAGGTCCTATTAATGTATTTTCAAAATGATTGGCATGACTATAATCAGCATCTGATCCATATGCATCATGGTGAAAATTACAAGACAGCGTCAGGTTATTTTTTAACAGGATATTTCCATTATTGGCATCTACCAAAATATTCCAGTAATTCGGAGATTTTGGTTCCATTAAAGTAAATTCATACGCCAGACGTAAATTTCCATTATCGTCGTTCGTATACACAAGTCTTTGATTGGCTGCTGTTGCTTTCTTCTGAGTTTTCTCAAGATAGGCAAGAATGGTAAAATTCGCAATATCAGGATTCTTCAGTTCTTCTGCAATTTTTTGAAGAGCCATTGATTTGTTAATAGCCGCTGTACCTGATGTAGATGCAGTATAATCTTTAATAAAGTTATCTGTATAGTAAACAATTTTACTGTCCTTAATCAATGCTGTTCCTACAGCGCTGTATACCGGTAAACCATTATAGGTCTGTAAAAATTTCACAACATTACCATTCAGAGATTTTGAAGGATCTACATTATCGACAATAATATTATTAAGGCCGGACTTTTTATATTCCCTTATTTTATTTTGAGAAATATAATCTTTAATCAATTTTTCATTATCTTGTCCGAACAGTATTGCAGGAAATGCAGAAAATACCGCAAACAAAAGAGGTAGAGCTTTGTTTTTCATATCCATTATTAAAGGCGCTAATCTACAAATATTTAACAAATAAATATTATTTTTTTTACGCAAAATTCAACAATAAAATATTTTTATTACTATATATCTTTCAAAGAGAAATTTATAATTCACATAATGAAGATTTTTAAAATTATAATCATCTATAAAACCTTATTTAATAAACATTTAAAATTCTTAAATCGAATGAATTGACTCCAAAAAGTGTCTTATAGAATATGACAGTAAAAAAAATAATGCATTTTTAATGTTTAAAAACGCTGCTTCTCTTTTATTATAATACTCATAAAAAAAGCCGCTCAAATGAGCGGCTGTATATTGATCAATGGTTCAAAGATTATTTACCTTCTTCCATTTTTCTTTTCAACTCTGCTAATGCATCGATGTCTCCAAGAGTAGATCTTTCTTCGTTGTTAGAAGAAGAAGTTACGTTTCTAGAAGAAGCTTCTTTTACGTTTTTCTTCTCTTCATCTCTGAAGATACCTGTGTGAGATACTACTACTCTCTTGAATTCTTTGTTGAATTCGATTACTTTGAATTCAGCTTCTTCACCTTTTTTGATTTTAGATCCATCTTCTTTCTCTAATAATCTTGAAGGACAGAAAGCTTCAACCTCAGCATCTTCGAATTGAACAGAAGCTCCTTTATCATGAACTTCTACTGCTTTACCAGCGTGGATCGTTCCTTCAGCATATTTAGTTTCGAACTTATCCCATGGGTTTTCAGTCAATTGCTTGTGACCTAGAGATAATCTTCTAGCCTGAATATCTAATTCAAGAACTACAACGTCTAATTTATCACCTACTGCGCAGAACTCAGATGGGTGCTTGATTTTCTTAGTCCAAGAAAGATCAGAGATGTAGATCAACCCGTCGATACCTTCTTCTAACTCTACGAATACACCAAAGTTAGTGAAGTTTCTTACAGTTCCTACATGCTGAGATCCTACAGGATACTTAGCTTCGATATTTTCCCATGGATCTTTAGACAATTGCTTGATACCAAGAGAAATTTTTCTTTCTTCTCTATCTAAAGTTAATACTTCAGCTTCCACTTCATCACCTACTTTTACAAAATCTCCGGCAGATCTTAAGTGAGTAGACCAAGACATTTCAGAAACGTGGATTAATCCTTCAACACCTGGAGCGATTTCTACGAATGCACCATAGTCAGCAAGAACTACTACTTTTCCTTTTACTTTGTCTCCAACTTTCAAGTCAGCAGAAAGAGCATCCCAAGGATGAGCTTCTAATTGCTTCATACCTAACTGGATTCTTGTTTTCTCATCATCGAAATCAAGGATAACCACTTTCACAGTCTGTCCGTCCTCAAGGATTTCAGATGGGTGGTTCACTCTAGACCAAGAAAGGTCTGTAATGTGGATCAATCCATCTACACCACCTAAGTCGATGAATACACCGTAAGAAGTGATGTTCTTAACAGTACCTTCAAGAACCTGACCTTTTTCAAGCTGAGCGATGATTTCTTTTTTCTGACCTTCGATATCTGCTTCGATCAATGCTTTGTGAGAAACTACTACGTTTTTGAACTCAGGGTTGATTTTCACAACTTTGAACTCCATAGTTTTTCCTACGAACTGATCGTAATCTTTAATTGGCTTAACGTCAATTTGAGAACCAGGTAAGAATGCTTCGATTCCGTGAACGTCAACGATCATACCACCTTTAGTTCTAGACTTAACAAAACCGTTAACGATTTCACCAGTTTCGTGAAGTTCGTTTACTTTATCCCAAGCTTTAAGTGTTCTAGCTTTTCTGTGAGATAATTGTAACTGACCAGTTTTGTCTTCTCTCTTGTCAACCATTACTTCTACCTCATCACCTACTTTAAGGCCTTGGTTGTAACGGAATTCGTTAAGAGAAATAACACCTTCAGACTTGAAGTTGATGTCTACGATAGCTTCTTTATCTGTTAATCTTACAACTTTACCAACCAGAACGTCATTATCGTCCAGATTGTTTAATGATCCGTTGTAGATTTCTTCTAAATCGCTTTTCTCTTTTCTAGCATCAGCATCAAGACCAGATTCGAAAGAATCCCAGTCAAATTGTTCAGGTGCTACGTTTTGGTTTAATAATAATTCAGCTGAATTTGTCTCTTTTGACATAATTCTAAAAAAATTTGTATTCCTTCTCTTTCAACGGTCTTAATCAATGTGATTGAAAAATACGGAAGTTATTAATATTTAATATTTTACTTTCTCAGACCTTTACCACAAAAAGTGGGTGCAAAGATAAGGATTTTATTTAAGATAAACAACAGTTTTTCCGTTTCAGATTTTCCTTATAAACAACTGGATATCAGAAAGATTGATTAGAATACGGAAGGATTTAAAAATTTAAAGAGAAAGAGGAGGTTATAAGGAGATTAGCCTGTAAGCGTTTTTTCTAAAGCTATTTCGAAGTCTCTTTCATTTTCATGGTTATAAAACGGGACAGCAGTTATTAAATATTCATTTGTATGAATGGTAATGGTTTTCTTTTCATCTCCCATTTCTCTCAAAAAGTCATCTTTCCATCTGTCATAATCAATTAAATGAGCTCCTTTTGGCTCTATAAAAACCTGATAACTCAGCTGTTTATCATTTTTTTTGCTGCAAAACAGGATAAAATCAGGCTCAAAAGCACGTCCTGCCTTATCAAATATCTTAATTTCTCTTTCATTACGGATCAGATGAATGTTCTGAAATTTTTGATTTAATCCCCGGAAGCGTCTGGAAAATAATTCAACAAACCTTTTTTCCTCATTGGTCCCATAATTGGCATTATAAGCATACCAGGATTCTTCCGAAACCACATTCTCCTGCCCATCTGCTTTTATACTGCCTTTTTTAACCCTGATTTCTTTATCCCTGAATACCTGTCGGATAGGTTGCGCCTGGAATGATGACCCTTCATAGTCCGGAATGTTGTGTTTAATATCCATTTCTATATTTTGCAGCAGCCTGTTCAATGCCTGAAGATAATCGAAATGTGAAATCTCCTGAAGACGGCTTTGGATTCCGTAGAATATGATTTCCATTCCACCCAGATACTTCTCATCTTCTATAAACTCCCGGATGGACGTTATATTGGGGAAATAACGCGAAAGATTATCAAAGTAAAAAAAAGGATTGCGGCTTAAAGCGTATCTTACTACATGTTTCTGAATATCCTTAATTCTGACGCCTTCAGATTTTATACCTTCATCAGAAGAAACCGGTTTTTCCAATTCAAAAAATACATTGGAAGTTTTCCCAACGCCGGAAGAAAGCTGATGACTGAACTTAGGTTTACTAATTCCCAGATCTTTAAAAGACTTTATATGAGTAAAACTTTTGGGTATTTTACTGTTGGAAAACACAACTCCATTTTTGTATAATTCTGTGGTTTTAAATACAGGCTTTAATTTTAACTGTTTGATTTCAAGATTGGCCTCATCTTCGTATATTCCGGAGTCGACAAGGGCTTTTTTAAGTTCTGAAATGTAACGGCTGTCTTCTTTGGTGTGGTAATACAGCTCTTCTAAAATTTTCAGATCGTTTGAAATTTCATCATCATATTTCCGCACAAACTTATCTTCTCCCTCTTCCACTGCAAAAGGATAATATCTTGCTCCACGACCGATAAGCTGGGCTTCGGAAAGTGTTGTTTTTCCCGGATTACCATCCTTCCCATCCCGGTCTTCATATAATCTCACAATATCAAATAAGTTGAGAACATCCCAGCCTTCATTAAGCTTCTGTACCGCAAATACAGCACGAATCGGGTTGTTTTCCTCTTCCAGTGTATTGAGTAAGATCTGGTTTTTCTCTGCTTCCAGGTCATTATTGGCACTCAGGCAGTTTTCTTCTCTGAAATGAGTCTGTATCCGTTTTACAATATCCGTTATTGAAATATTTCTGGCTTCAAAAAATTCAAAAGCCTTTTGAATAATAGTAACTGTAGATGTCTTCCTGATCTTATCTACCATTGTTTCAGAGAAGTCACTGATCAGCTTATGAAAGTTTTCTTTATTCTGTTCTGATTCTTTAATCGTTTTCTTGGCTTTGAAAAGAATAACAGGTTTCAGATTAATATGATGCATAATGGCGAGTTCCTGACGGTACAGATTAAGAATCAATGCCTGAATGATTCTTTCCTCTTCATCATACATGGAACGGACAAGATTAATCTCTTTGGAAAATTTATCCGTTCTGAACTGGGCGAGATCATATTTATAAATGACTTTATCTTTATATTTCTCTGCAATTTCCCGGCTTTCATAATCTAAGGTTGCTGTAAATTCAAGGAGAATATTTTCAAAATTCTGATGCAGAATCTCCAGAACGGTTTCTTCCCAGCTTCCAAACAGATTCCCGTTTTTTGTGCCGCTGTTCAGATGATGCGCTTCATCTGCCATAAGGACGATCTTCTTATCCTGAAAATCTTCATAGGTGACACTGTTTTCTTTAGTATTGTTTAAATCGATATGGAGCTGCTGGATGGTGGTAAATTTAATATTGATGTTTTCATGATCGGATTCATCAAAATTATCGATTTGTTTAAAAAAAACTTCTCTGCCATCAATGACTATTTTATCCCGAAATAAATATTTGGAAGTCTGAGGATTAAGAAAGTTATCCTTCGTTTTCTGAATAATATTATTGCTGTTGACAAAAAACAGAAAGTTACGGTATCCTTTTTCATAAAGGTGAAGCATCAGGCCTCCCATTACCATCGTCTTCCCGCTTCCTGTTGCCATATTATAAAGGAGGTGCACAGGTTTTCTGGGCTTACCGTCAAAATCTTCCTGTTCCATATACAAATAACGTCTGAAAGCTTCTTCCTGATAGGGACGAATTCCAAATTTCAGATTGTCAGTGATTCCATTGGGTAGGGGAACTTCCGCCAGGGCCTTACGGGCAAACGGATTATTGAATATTTCGTGTAAAAATATCATCTGTTTAGGGTTTAAGTTGATAAAATGCCTGTGTTACTTTTTGTTCTTCCGGTGTACATGCAAAGTTCTCATCCTTAAGAGAAGATAGGTTAACATAGAGCTGATTTTTGTCGAGAAGCTCGCAAAGATGCTGCTTCTGTTCCTGCAGGCTCAATGTTTTGAAGTCTTCAATATGCTGCTCCTGTTTCTGAATATCTACATTATAATTAAGAAAAGATTTCGCTTTCATCTCTTCCCAAATCTGAAGAAGTATTTTTTCATCTTTTGCTTCTTCTATTTTTTCTATAAAGGTTTGATTGTATTTTTTGAGTTCGAGGTAAGTATAATTTATTCCTTTAAATCTATCTTTAATAATTTCATGTGTATTTTCAAGTTGCTCAACCAGAATAAATTGTCGTTCCAAATAATTCGAAACAAAACCTGTCGTTCCACTACCTGCAAAAAAGTCTAGTATGATATCGTTTTTATTTGTGTGAGCTTTAATAAATCTTTCTATAAGTTTATAGGGTTTTTCAGTTAAATAACCTGAACGTTTTTTACCATCAATTCTAATCCTTGCTGCAACAGCCATTTTCCACCAGTTTTTATTTTTAATTCTTTCATATTCATCATAGAGATTAGACATCTCCTCTACAAATTCCTCTTTATCTCTTCCCATTTCCCACCAATCTTCAGGAATTTTTCCTCTATCTGTATATTCACTGCTTACATTTGCATTCATTTCATTATTAAAACCACCAACATGTACTTCGGATGACATACGAACATCATCTCCATTAAAAATCCAGTCAGAGGTAGATTTTGAATACCATAAAATATTATCATGTTTTCTGTTATATTGTTTCATTTTAGGAGACCCTGGTCCGTGATATGCCCAAATTATTTCATTCCTAAAATTTTCTCTATTAAAAACAGAATCTAATAAGACTTTTAAGTAATGTATTTCATTCCAATCGGCTTGAACTAATATACTCCCATCGTCTGTAAGTAGACTTTTTGCAATATCCAATCTATTCTTCATAAAAGTTAACCAAGAAGAATGATTAAACCTATCATTGTATTGAAAACTATCATTTCCTGTATTATACGGCGGATCTATATAAATCAGCTTCACTTTCCCGGCAAATTCTTTTTTCAGAGAATGTAATGAAAGTAGATTATTTCCTTTAATGATCAAATTATCAGTAATAGTACCATTTTCATCTCTATTGAATTGGTCAAAATGATGTTCTCCATCTTTATCAAACCGTTTGGCATTCGTCAGGACTTTTGGGTCCAATAACTCAGTAATTTCATCCTGTGCCAGCACTTCATTGAAGAAAATTTCTTCTCTTTTATCTTCTTCACGGCTTTGTCCGCCCTCGAGAACACAGTCTTTAAACGGCCATACCAGTGAGACTTCATTGCGCTGTTTCAAATGTTTTCCGTCAATAGTTAATCCTACTTTATTTTTAAATTGAGTATAGCTGTCATTCAGATAGTTTTTCTGCTCAAGGAACTGAATGAAAAGGTTTTGTTTAAATACCCAGACATCTTTTACCTTTATAAAGAATTTTTCTTTCAAGTCGGAGTCTTCCAACAGTAAACCGATCAGTTCTTCATCAAAGTTTTGAGCTTTATTCAGGACCACCCATTTTTTTATTTCCCCGTTGTCAGAAACGTAATTAGGTTCTTTCTTAATCTGTTTTTCAAGAGTTTGATAGAGTTTCATGGCATTCATTTTATTGGATCAAATCTACGATCGGTCTTTGGTTTAAAATTATGGTTTCCCGTAAAACGTCAATAGTGAATTTCGCTCCTGCAAGTGAATCATCAGTTGCTATGGTACAAAAATCACAATTTCTATGGGTGCCCACCTATTCCTGAAAACTCTCCCATCCCCAAACTCTCAACCACCTCAAACTCCAAAAATCACTACCTTTGCAGCATGGAACTACAATCAATCTATCAGAAACTGCAGATTCAGGATATGAATCAGATGCAGAAATCCACTTATAAGGCATCTGAAAACAATACAGATATTGTTTTGCTCTCTCCTACCGGATCAGGTAAAACCCTTGCTTTTTTATTTCCTGTTCTCAGAAATCTGAAAAAAAATGTTCAGGGCGTTCAGGCATTGATACTGGTTCCTGCCAGAGAGCTGGCATTGCAGATTGAGCAGGTTTTCAAATCAATGGGAACTGATTTTAAGGTTTCTGTTTGTTATGGTGGACATGATAAAAAGATTGAAGTCAATAACCTCATTGAAGCCCCGGCTGTGTTAATCGGAACTCCGGGAAGGGTTACTTATCATGTAAGAAATAACAATTTTGATCCAAAGACCGTTAAGACATTAGTTCTTGACGAATTTGACAAGGCTTTGGAATTGGGATTCCATGATGATATGGAGTTTATCTGTCATTCTTTAAAAGGACTTTCACAAAGAGTTTTAACCTCTGCAACAGCAATGGATGAGATTCCTGCATTTACAGGGTTAAAAGATGAGAAAACCATCAGCTTCCTTAAAGAAAATGATGTAAAACCGGATCTTCAGCTGAGAAAAGTAATGACCATTCCGGAAGAAAAGCTGGATACCTTATTCAACCTCGTTTGTAAAATAGGAAACAAAAGAACACTGATCTTCTGTAACCACCGTGATGCCGTAGACAGGATTTCTGAGCTTCTTCATCAGATGGGAATCGACAGGGAAACTTTTCATGGAGGGATGGAGCAGGATGAAAGAGAGCGGGCCCTTCTGAAATTCAGAAATGATTCTGCAAGGATCCTTATCACAACAGACCTTGCTGCCCGCGGACTTGACATTCCCGAAGTAGAATCTATTGTTCATTATCAGCTGCCTCCTAAAGAAGATGCCTTTATCCACCGAAACGGACGTACGGCAAGAATGAATGCCAAAGGCTTTGTATATCTGATCATGACTGAAGAGGAAAATTTCCCATTCATTAAAAACAATACTCCGGAAGAAAGTGTTGCCGGATTTACCAAAGTTCCACACAAAACACCTTTCCAGACGGTTTACATCAGTGCCGGAAAAAAGGATAAAGTCAACAAAGTGGATATTGTAGGCTACTTGCTTAAAAAAGGAGAACTTCAAAAAGAAGATGTAGGGATTATTGAAGTAAAAGATACTACTTCCTACGTTGCGGTTTCCAGAAATAAAGTCAATGCACTTTTAAGAAAACTTCAGAACGAAAAACTGAAAGGAAAGAAAGTAAAAATGGAGGTAGCCTATTAAAAAGCTGATTTCAGTTCGGATAAAAACAAGTCATTGCGAAAGGCTGGATTGCTTCGTCACTTCGCTTCTCGCAATGACATTTTAATTATTATTTTATTCCTCTTACTCTGGTTGGAAAAGTATAAACAGACTTAGAAGCAGTAATGAAAAGAATATCATTATTTTTTCCGCCGAAAGTGACATTGGATGTCCATTTTTCAGGGATCAGAATATGGTAAATCTTCTTTCCTGAACGGTTAAAAACATGTACTCCATTGCCTGTTAAATAAAGGTTTCCATGCTTATCCAGTTCCATTCCGTCTGACCCCATCTCACAGAACAATTTTTTTCCGGATAGTTTTCCTTCACCCAAAATATCATACACATAGGTTTTTCCGGCATCAATATCAGAAATATATAATTTCTTCAGTTTTTCGCTTCCTACAATTCCATTGGGCTGCGTGAAGGTATCTAATTTGATTACTTTTCCCTCCTTATTTCTGTAGTAAAGGCTTTTGTGCGGCAGTTCCTGTTTAAAATTTACCCAATAATCTCTTTCGTACAGGGGATCTGTAAAGTACATACCTCCAAATTCATCATTCCAGACATCATTGGGTCCGTTCAGTCTTTTTCCTTCAAAGCCTTTAAGCAGAACTTCTACTTTTTTATCCTTTGAAATTTTCCAGATTTCTCCCTGATCGTCTGAACAGGTGATCAAATATCCGTTTTTATCGAAGTGTGTTCCGTTTGCCCTTCCTGTTTTATCTAAAAATTCGATGATCCGGTTGGTTTTCCAATCCCAATAGTAGATTTTATCGTTAGGTTGATCGGTAAAGTAAACATTTCCTTCCTGGTCTGCTGATGGTCCTTCTGTGAAACTGAACTTGTCGGAAACCATTTCCGGCTGTACTCCTTCATAAAACATTTTACTATAATTTACTGATTGACAGTTTATCAATACCAAAACCAAACCAATCATGCCTGTTTTAAAGATATTCTTCATTCTTCATTTTTAAATCTGCAATTTACAATATGCTCCAGAGGTTTCAAAATATTTTCTCATCTCGGTACAATAAAAATCGCAATCGAAAAATGTCCTAATTGTCCTATTTTTGAAGTAGATCCTATTAGTAGTCAAAGAATATAATACGGAGCTTTGCAGTAATGGATCAATCATTTTTTCATGAGAATGTTCTTTGAAAAAAGGGATGAATTCAGATGAAAATTGTACCAAAATACTTTTAGAGCATACAACAATGAGCGCAGAGTCCAACAATATCAAGTCTTTGGAAATTGACAACGAAGATTTCAGAAATTCAGTGGGAACCATGGATGAAACCGGAAAAAGAAAGTGGATTTTTCCCAGAAAACCTAAAGGAAAATATACCAACTACAGGAATTACACCAGTTATATTCTTCTTGCCTTGTTCTTCGGGTTGCCATTTGTAAAGATCAACAATAATCCTTTTCTGCTCATCAATGTCATCGACAGAAAATTCTTTATTCTCGGCCAGCCCTTCTACTTGCAGGACTTTTTTATCCTTGCGCTGGGAGCGGTGACTTCTGTCATTTTTGTCATGCTCTTTACCGTGGTTTTCGGAAGAATATTCTGTGGCTGGCTGTGTCCGCAAACGCTTTTTATGGAAATGGTTTTCCGTAAGATTGAATACTGGATCGAGGGAGACAGAAATAAACAGATGAAACTCGACAGACAGGAATGGGATGCAGAAAAAATCCGTAAAAGAGTGACGAAATGGTCTGTTTTCCTTTTGATTTCTCTGGTTATTTCCCACTTCATGTTCATGTATATTGTAGGATACGAAGAGGTTTTCCGTATTATGGGTGAAGGTCCTGCTGAAAACTCACTGAAGTTTACAGCCATGATATTCTTTACAATGACATTTTATTTTGTTTTTGCATGGCTCCGTGAGCAGGTATGTACACTGGTCTGTCCTTACGGAAGACTTCAGGGTGTACTGATTGATAAACAGACCATCAATGTATATTATGATTTTAAAAGAGGGGAAGGCCGTGCAAAGTGGAGAAACAATGAAGACAGAAAAGCAGCAGGAAAAGGAGATTGTATTGACTGCAACCAGTGTGTTGTAGTATGCCCTACAGGAATTGACATCAGAAACGGACAGCAGCTCGAATGTGTAAACTGTACAGCCTGTATCGATGCCTGTGATGAAGTAATGGAAAAAGTAGGTCTGCCTAAAGGGCTGGTACGTTATGCTACAGAGGCTGAAATAGAAAACCAGGAAAAATTCAGATTTACCCCTAGAATGAAGGCAACCACTGTAATTCTGGCTTTACTGATCGGATTCCTTGGTTTTTTAATGTATGACCGTGGTTCTATGGAAGCCAAATTCATCAAACCGGCAGGTTCTACTTTTTTCGTTAAAAATGGTAAAATCACCAATACCTTTATTTATACCCTTCTGAACAAATCTAATGAAAAGAAAATCCTTACCATTAAAGTTATTACCCCAGCTAATGCAGAGATCACTTATTTCGGTTCTGAAAAAATTATATTAAAAGGAGACCAGATCCTGAAAGGGAATATTAACATCTCTTTTCCTGAAAAAGAAATTAAATTCTCCAAACAAAATATGGTGATTGGCGTGTTTGATGAAAATGGGAAGCTGATCGATTCGTTTGAAACCACTTTTGAAGGGCCATTTAAGTTAGCTTTATAGGTAATAGGCTGTAGAGATTAGGGAAAGGAGTTGAGATTTCCCTAATTTCCCCCAAATTTAAACCTTTTGTTTTAAACTCATTAAGCCTTATATTTCCTCATAAACTGAGTAGGAGTCATTCCGGAAGTTTTCCGGAATACCCTTACAAAGTAAGAATACTCTTCGTATCCCAGCCTGAAGGCTATTTCCACAAGGCTTTCATCCAGATACATCAGCATTCTTTTGGCTTCCAGCACTACTCTTTCAGTAATCACCTCGGTAGCTGTTTTCTGAACAACCGTCTGTACGATCCTGTTCAGATGTTTGGCGGATAACCCCAATAAGGAAGCGTAATAAGTAATTGATTTTTGTTTTGCAAATTCCTGCTCAATCAGATTTTCAAATTCCTGATAATGTTTAAAGTAAGAAAGTCCGGCAGCAGAAGCCTGTGTATCAAATTTTTTTGAAAATAACCTTGTAGCATTGATAAAAATCTGAGACATCAGAGACAGAATCAGCCCTTCTTTCATGACATTTTTAGCCTGATGCTCTTCTCCCAGTTCCTGGAACAGATTAATATTTTTCTTCAGCTCATGAGCATCCAGCTGAAGTTTTCTTGGAAAAGATACAGAGCCGAAAAAGGGAAAATTTCTGAGTTTCTGATTCACATAATGCATTTCATAGAATTCCTGAGAACAGAAGACAATATAGCCATCAATATCTTCTGAAAGCTCCCAGCTGTGAATCTGCCCCGGGGACAGAAAAAAAAGGCTTCCTTCAGAAACCTCATACCTCTGAAAGTCGATTTCATGAACTCCTGTTCCTTTGGTAAAAAGAACCGCTGCATAGAAATCATGCCTGTGAGGTTTTTCTATGTGACGATGCCCTACCACCAGATGATTCTTCATTGTATTAAAGTAAAAATCTGAAGTATTTTTACCAGCCTGGAAAAGATCAATATGAAGAACTGAGATTGGATTCATCATGCCTTAATAACAAATGACAAATTTAAATAAAAAAAGGACCGGTCAAGACCGATCCTCTTTATCTGTTATAACTATTGTATGTTATTTTATAATAAGTTTGCTGTTATATGTTCCTTTTGAAGAATTGATGCTGATCACATAAACTCCTTTGGGTACATTTACATTGAATTCTTTTGTTGTATTTCCTTCACTCTTATATGCTGAAGTATAGATCAGTCTGCCACTTGAATCAAACATATTTATTTTCACCTCTCCTTTAATATTCTGAGATTTGACAAAGAAATTGCCATCACTTGGATTAGGGTAAATTTTAATGTCATCTGCCAGTGGAGAATTGGTTTCTTTAATTCCTAATGACTGTGTCTGGCGGGTACATACCTGAAGCGTCCATCCGTTAATTGTTCCGGTATCTCCCGTATAATTATCCGAAGCAAATAATTTCCACTGTCCCTGCGCTGGGTGTCCTACAAAAATTCCCAATGATTCATTAGATTTGGCTTCTCCCTGAATTGGAGTGGCACAAACAACAGTATTTCCGGTATCACTGAACGTAGCCGTTATATTATCCTGGGAACCACACTGTCTGTTCCAGATCAGGGCAGATGTTCCCATAGGGCCTTCTATTCCCAGTGAAACATCACTCACATAGGTATGGGTAACAGAAGGAGTCACTTTAATTTTAGTAATAATCCCAGGATTGTTTACCATTAAAGGAGCTGACACCTTTGGAGATGCAATAGCAGCTGCTCCTCCGGGACCATCGGTAATAGGAACTGCAGGCCCTCCGTATGTATAGGTCGTACAGCTTTCTCCCTGTACTGTATAATCAATAACAAAGCTGGGGCTTACCGCATAGTAGATATTTCCTACAGCTTCCACCATAATATAGGCATTGGTAGCCGTAGATCCGGTCGGAATGGTAACCTGCTCATTTCCGTCGTTAGGCGTATTGGCAGCAATCGTAGTAAATGTCTGTCCTCCGTCTGTAGACAGTTTAATATTTACATTCGCTGTACTTACAGGAGCCTGTGTTGTATTGGCCACATCCCATGTTACATTTACTGCTGATCCTGAAGCAGCAGACTGTCCGAATGCAGGTGCAGTGACTTTAAAAGGACCGGAAGCATTGTTTACTGTAATCATCATTGCATCCTTACTGGTTTGAGGTGCCGTAATGCTGTTATTTCTTACAGTCAGGGCAAAATTAAGACTCCTGCCCACTCCTGAAACCGTTTCCCATTTCGTGGTAAGAACACCGGCTAACACTTTATTAAAGTCAGGGAAATATCTTACAGGTGTACCTACCGGAACCACAGATCTGAATGTAGGACCACTTGGTTTGTTAAGATATGGGATAGAATTGTTTCCTGTCTGAGATGACCCTGAATCCATCTGTTCCCAGGTATAGGTATAAGATGCTGTATTGGGATCTGTTGACGTTCCTTTAAGTACAAATGCTGTAGATTTTGGGATCACATAATCCGCACCTGCATTTATGGATGGTGCGGGATCCGCAAAAGGTGTATTTGTACCACAGGCGACACTGTTTATTCTGTCTTTAATTTCCTGTACGCTAAATCCATGAAAATAATCATTGGAATTAAACTGCACATCATAGTTGCTGGTAATTCCTGTGTATGCCATAATGGTAGAACCGCTTCCCGGCTCCACCAGTGAAGCAAGATTCCCCGATGCAGTGCTGTAGCTGAATGTATGGTTAGCTCCCAGCTGATGTCCCATTTCGTGAGCTACATAATCGATATCAAAATTATCGCCTTCCGGAAAATTACTGGCTGTCCATCCCATTGCCTTAGTCGCATCATCACAGATATCTCCCGGTGCATATCCGTTACCGTCCTCACGGTCAAAAATATGCCCCATGTCATAATTGGCTGCTCCAATGAGATTGGTAATTGTTGTCTGACCGGCCTGGTTTTGTTCATCCGATGCTGTATAAGGATAAGAAGGTGAAGCGGAGTCTACAAAAATGACAGCATCATTATTGGCAACCAGATTAAAATGAAGGGAAAGGTCTTTTTCAAAAACACCGTTCAGACGTGTTAAAGTAGCATTCATTGCTGCCAGTACAACGGCCTTTTTCTGTGCCTCGGTTGCAGTTGCGGGTGTTCCTGCTGCTGTAAGGTGATATTCTGCATATTCTGCTGTACAGGTAATAGCAAGTCTGAAAATATTAAAACCTGCTACCTTTTTATTGACCGCACCGCTTTTTTTTTCAGAATTTTTGATTTCTGGTTTATTGGGGGTAGCGCACTCAAAAGGTTCTTTGTCCTGCCCTCTTCTTGCATTGGAATCAAAAACAGCATATACCGTCCTGTCTTCAGTATAGGGTTCAATAAACTCAGAAATTCCCGACCGGGTGATCATAGAAGAAAAACCAACAGGAGAAAGACTGAATCTTACATATGCAGAAGGATCTTCCAGTCCTGTTCCTACATAAGACCTGATATCAGGAAACTTCGCCTGTAATTCAGGGGCCATATTGGAGTATTCCCAGACCTGGAATCTTTCCAGCTTTCCGCTGGCGGCAGGGAGTGAAATAACCACTCCTTTTTCATTTGAAAAACGGACCGGGGCATTCTTCAATGTCTGTCTTAGCTGATCAGTATTCAAAGCATAAAGCCCGGAAAATTCAAGTTTTTCCTGTGATTTTTTAACTTTCTGAGACCTGAGCTCAGTTCTTGTCCACTGTGAATATCCTAAAAAAGGAAGCATCAGTGAGAAAATAAAGAAATAATATTTCATATCATTAATGGTTTGAGTCTCACTAAGATATTAAAAAAAATCAGACTCATTTAACCTTTTGTCACTTATTTATGAATAAAATACATTGATCTTACGCAACAAAAGTCATACAGCACTTTTTATCATATATTTTGGATAAAACTTTAAAAAATTTTTATCTTTGAACTTTAGGAGTCGTAAAATGAAAATAAATTTACCTGATAAACTGTATTATTCTATAGGAGAAGTGGCTAAAGCATTCGATGTAAACACTTCATTAATACGTTACTGGGAACAGGAATTCCCTATTATCAAGCCTAAAAAAAACAGAAAAGGGAACCGGTATTTCACTCCTGAAGACATCAAAAATCTTCAGATGATCTACCATCTGGTAAAAGAGAAAGGATATACCCTTGACGGAGCCCGTATCGCCCTCACCACCAACAGTAAAATCTCCGAAACCATTACCCTCATTGACCGTCTGGAATTTGTAAAAGCTGAATTAATCAAGCTGAAAGAATCTTTGGGAGAAAGAGATAGTGAATAAATAGGATAAAATATAAAAAATCCGCTGCAGTCTAAATTTGCAGTGGATTTTTTGTTTACGGACTTTGCTATTCATAAGCTTCCGGATGCCCCCTTAATTGCCCGTTCAAAAACATGGTAATAAAACCGGGTTATATATTAGCTATGCCCCATACAGACGATCTTGTTAACGGATATTATAAGGGAGAACCAAATAAAAGATTTTAGAAATTTTATCAAACATGAAATTTTCTTTTAAATTGAGAGTTATTCCTCCTCATCCTTACTTAAGAAACTCTATAAAAGATGTTTAGAGACTGATGTTAAATAAAGTTTTGTCAAAAAAAATTATATCCCATCTGCAAAGCAACAAATACTTGTCGTATAAAAACAAAAACTCATAGAAAATTCAATCATGATATTCATGAAATTATCACACAAAAGTTCGCTATTTTCATTATCTTTTAAACAATAAAGCACTTTCCCTATTCAATATTTAACCATTTCATGCCTAACTATTGCAATGCTTTGTTTTTATGAATATGTTTACTGGATGATGAGAAAAAACTATTACCAGAAATTGGCTTTTATGTCCACGTTGCTGACTGTTTTGCTTGCCTATCAGAAATATACGAGCAGGGAAAAAGAACCTTTCCCTGAAGTTACATTCATTGCAGATGCTTCAGTACCTGTCAGCCTTTCAGATTTTGATCCCAATGTACTGAGTAAGGAGCAATGGCAGAAACTCGGATTTTCAGAGAAACAAAGCATCACCATTCTTAAGTATAAGGATATTATAGGTGGGAAATTCACTTCAAAAGAGCAGCTTAAAAAATGTTATGCCATTTCCCAGGAGAAATTCAGTGAACTGGCCTCTTTCATTCTACTTCCTAAAAGAACGGGAGGAGATCATCCAAAGGAGACTGATGTTTTTAAAAAGAAAAAAATTACGATTTCAGGAGCTTTCAATCCTGATCAGTTTTCTGTAAACGACTGGATCAAAATGGGTTTCAGTGAAAAACAGGCAGCGGCTATTTTAAAATATAAAAATTACCTGGGCGGAAGTTTCATCAGTAAAGAAAAATTTAAAGAATGTTTTATTATTTCACCGGAAAATTACAGCAAAATTGAACCTTATCTTTTATTGCCTGCAAAGACCCCCGAAAATTTTAGAAATTCAGCAAAGAACACTCCTAAAACAACGATTCAATATCATTATTTTGATCCCAATCAGTTGGATACAGAAGGCTGGAAAGCACTTGGATTCTCAGAAAAACAGGCTGTTATCATCATCAATTACCGGGACCGGAATTTACGGGGAAGTTTTAAAAGCATAGATGATCTTCAGAAATGTTTTGTGATTTCTGCTGAAAAATTCCAGGAAATAAAACCTTATATTAAACTTCAGGAACGGCAGCAGGAAAAAACGGATTTTTCAAAAACAGATCTTAATGTCATTACGTTCAAACAGCTTACAGAATTCGGACTGGATGAAAGAAGTGCCGGTTCAATCATTGGTTTCAGAAAGAAGCTGGGAGGTTTTGTCAACAAACAGCAAATCTTAACGACTTATCATATTGATCAGGATCTTGTTCAAAAACTGATTTCAATAGCCCCTCTGAACGCCACAGATGTTCCCAGGTATTCATTAGTGGATGCTCCCGAGGAATGGCTTAAAAACCATCCCTACTTTAAATATTCTGCGGACAAAATTATTTTCTACAGAATCAGTTATCCTGATGATAAAAAAATATGGAAATTTTTAAAGTTGAAACCCGAGTACGAAGAAAAAATGAGATTGTACATAAAATAAAAAGAAACATTCTCAAAAGTCAAATAATTTGGCGTTTGAGAATGTCTCTTGATCATTTAAAACTCTATTTTAAATTTTAGTGATGCATATAACTGCTGGGACCATTAGTGCCTTCAATTGATTCCAGCAGGATTCCGTATTGATTGCGTAAATCCACTGTCCCCAGCTTTTTTCCTGTATTAATATCAATGACGCTGATGGTTCCCGAGTTTAGATTGGGAAGATCCAATAAGTTGTTCTGTACAGCAACCACCTCTTTTCCTGATTTCGTTTTAAAGAAGGCCATATGGTGTGCACCTCTATCAGCTTCAAAAGTCTTCAAAAGCTTTAACTGGGGAAGATTGCTGATATCAAAAACAAGTACTTTTCCAGGGTCTGCAAAACTTACATACAGCTTGTTGGAATCGTCAATATACATTTCAAGGGCCCACCCTAATCCTTTTGTACTTCCGTCAAAGATTTTGGTAAAAGCATCGTATTTTTTGGTCGTAGTATTGTAGGGAGCCATCCAGATGTCACCACCAAGCATTGTTGTAGCAAGTGCATACTGCGGAAATTTCCCACGCAGCAGTAAAACTTCGACGGGAGCAGATAAATCCGTTGGTGAATCTGCTACCTGATAGGTTTCCTTTATTTCATAGGTATTAAGGTCTAATAATGTACAGGTATTACCCATCCCGGTGGTAAGATCCGGGTGGATGGTGGAGGTTACCATCACCAATCCTTTTTCCTCGTTCACTGAAATACCATGCGGATACATGATAAACTTGTTGGAATTGGCCTGAATGGGAGATTTAATCGTTTTGACAAGCTGATTATTATTCGCATTAAAAACCCCTACACTGCCGTCTTTCGGACCGCCTGCCCCACCCATAAAGGTCATGAAGTATCTTCCGTCATTCGTAAAAAATAAATTTTCACCTACCGTATTCTCTCCCGTATCAATGGGAGTTGCACTTATTAATTGAGGTTGTCCGTTTTGATCTTTTCCTGTTTTTATTTCATAAAGATAGCTGCCTCCCAAAGCGGTGGTGAACATCTTTTTTGCATTCTGATTGTAATAGATATGATGGGGCAATACACCAATACCCAATTCAAGTCTGCTGCTGATATTTCCGAAATTCGGGGCTTCGGGATCCAGTTCAATAACGGCCATTCCGTCTGATGCTCCTTTTAAACTTCTGTAATCAATGTAAAACGACGTATCATGGGGATGGTCGGGATTATGGTTCTCATTTAGGCAACTTGTAAAAAGTGCCAAAATAGCAAGAAAGGGAACTGAATTAAATTTTAATTTCATGATTTCTGATTATGGTTGTTAGTATCATAAATATAAAATATTTTCAGTGAAAAATAAAATATATTACACCAATATGTGAAAAATTATTAATAATAGATAAAGAAATAAGTTTCAGGTTCTATTACCTGAAAAGATGAAATTAAAAATTAAAAATTTTAGTCAAAGGTTTTGCTGGAATCAGCGAGCAAAGAATTTAAGGTATGAAGCTCCTCATCGGTCAGATCTCTCCATTTTCCGATCGGGAGATCGAGCTTAATATTCATGATACGGATCCGTTTCAGTTTTTTGACTTCATATCCGAGATATTCACACATTCTTCGGATCTGTCTGTTGAGCCCCTGGGTAAGAATAATTCTGAAATTCATTTCGTCAATCTTCTCAACTTCACATTTTCTGGTCACCGTATCAAGAATTGGAACCCCATTTCTCATTTTTTCAAGGAACTTTGGAGTAATCGGTTTATCTACGCGGACAAGATATTCCTTTTCGTGGTTATTACGGGCTCTCAGAATCTTATTGACTATATCACCATCGCTCGTCAGAAGGATAAGTCCTTCACTGGGTTTATCCAGTCTGCCGATAGGAAAAATTCTTTTCGGGTGGTTGATGTAGTCTACAATATTATTTCTTTCACGCTTTGTATCCGTAGTACAGACAATTCCTACCGGTTTATTAAAAACAATGTATACAGGTTTTTCCTGAGGTTCTCTGATTGGCTTTCCGTCTACTTCTACAAGATCTTCATCTGAAACTTTTGTACCCAATTCAGGAATTTTACCGTTTATTTTGATTCTTCCTTCTTCCAGAAGCTTATCTGCCGCCCTTCTTGAGCAGTACCCTACTTCTGATAAATATTTATTGATACGCGTCTTTTCCATTAGTCTATTCCGTAACCGGTATAATTTTTATTGCTGAAAATAGTAATTCCATAGCTTAAGCCTATAAAAAAACCATCAGCTCCTTCTTTAAGTTTATGTGATTCAAAAACAATTCCTCCTTCCTGACTTAACCTTTTTGAATAGGAAACCTGCATTCCCAGTCTGGCTCCCCAGAATTCTGTATCTGAAATTGCAGAATGATTAAGCTGCTTTCCATAGTTAATATCAATATAAAATGGTCGGTCTCCGGGAGAAAAAATAATCTTTGGCTGGATAACCCAATAGATCAGATGGTAATTATCCTGAATAAAGCTATACTTCAATCCTGTTCCCAGTGCAAAGTTAGGAAGAAAATTATATCCTCCTATAGCAGTGATCCCATAAGTCAGATTTCCCAGTAATGATCTTTTCTCAATATACTGCGAATTGCTGGTCTGATTCTTCTTATTGATATTAAACCCTACATTAAGCGAAGGATTAAAATAAAAATCCATTTTTGATTTTCCTGTTTCTGTTTCCTGAGAAAAGGTGTTGATAAAAAACGCGATCAATAAGAAAAAGGATAATTTTATTTTCATAGGCTTTCGAATCTGTAATCGTTATTCAGGAACTGATCTGTAGCATCTTCAACCGCATAATCACCAATCTTGGTACGCCTTAACTGTGTCAGATAAGCGCCCACTCCCAGTTCCTGTCCGATATCATGAGCCAGACTTCTGATATACGTTCCTTTTGAACAGCCTACGATAAAACTTACAAGAGGAAAATCTATTCTAATATCTTTCATATAATGAATGGTGGTTTTTCTTGCCTTCATTTCCACTTCTTCCCCTGCTCTTGCAAGATTGTATGCTCTTTCACCATCAATTTTAATGGCTGAATATACGGGGGGCTTCTGTTCGATTTCTCCTACAAATTTTCCCAGAACGTCTTTTACCTGTTCTTCCGTAATATGAGAAATATCCTGCTGAAGAATTTCAGGTTTTTCTGTATCGTAGGATTCCGTTTGTACACCAAGCTTGATTTCAGTCCAGTATTCCTTGGGAGCGTCCTGGATCTCAGGAATTTTCTTTGTAAATTTACCACAGCAGACAATCAAAAGGCCGGTTGCTCTGGGATCCAGGGTTCCTGCGTGTCCTATTTTAAATTTTTTAGGAAGATCAAATTCTCTTTTAAGCTTATATTTCATTTTATTGACAGCCTGGAAGGAAGTCCAGTCCAAAGGCTTATCCAATAAAAAAATGTATCCTGATTTCAGTTCTTCAGCAGTCATGAATAGTATAGTATAATTTCTTATTTAAAGAAATAAAAATAAATTAACAGGGCAACTCCTACAAAAATACGGTACCAGCCCCAAGGTTTAAATCCATATTTGTTCAGTACTCCGATAAATGCCTTGATCGCAATAAGAGCTACGATAAATGCTACTATATTTCCGATTACAAAAATCATAATATGATCCTGTGAAGCCATGATCATTTCATAGCCTTTCTGTGGATTTGGAGTTTCTTTCCCCCATGTTTTAACAAAAACTGAGTATACCGTTACCGCCAGCATTGTAGGGACTGCAAGAAAGAAAGAAAATTCTGCAGCAGCTTTTCTGGTAAGTCCCTGTGTCATCCCACCAATAATAGATGCGGCACTACGGCTCGTTCCTGGCATCATTGCAAGGCACTGCCAGAAACCAATAGTAATGGCTTTTTTTATGGTAATTCCTTTTTCGTCATCAATTTTAGGATTCTTGAACCATTGATCTGCAAACAGCAAAACGACACCCCCTAGGACCAATACCGAAGAAATAGCAATCTGATTTCCAAGAACGGCTTCAATTTTATCATCAAATAAATACCCCAATACCAAAGCCGGAACCACAGCAAAAGCAAGTTTGAAATAGAACTGGATATTGTTCAGGTCAAAAAACTTTTTCCAGTATGCCACGACCACAGATAAAATGGCCCCAAACTGAATAGACACCTGAAACATTTTTAAAAATTCTGTTTCTTCCAACCCCATAAGATTCGCTGTGAATCCCATATGTGCTGTAGAAGAAATCGGAAGATATTCTGTCAGTCCTTCTACAATGGCAATAATAATTGCTTTGATTAAATCCATATTCTTTTAAAAATTAAAAAGATTAAAAGATTTAAGAATTAAAAAAATCAGCACATAGGCTCACCTGTTTCAATTCTTAAATTTTTTAATCCTTAAATAAAATTATTTTGTTTATTTTCTTTTTAAGATGGCATATACTTCTATGACAAAGCCAATAACAACAAACAGAGGTGCTATTCTGATTCTTCTGATAGAAAAGATACCGTCATTCCATGAGTTAGGATCAAATTTTCCATCTACCGTATTGGCATCAGGCCCCATCATCAGTAGAAATCCTACTACAATAAATGCCAAACCTATCAGCATCCATTTGAAATTCTGCTGCCCGAAATAGAAAGTGTTTTCCTGCGGCACTTCTGCTTCACGTCCAAAGTCTGAAGCGGAAAATTTATTTGTTTTTTTGCTCATGATTAAGAGTAATATAAATCGTCAACGTTTGATTTTAAGAATCTCCATGTAGCGAAAATTGTACTTAAGACAGAAATAAAAATCCCTACTCCCAGTACCAGAATCACCAGCCAGAAATACTGGTTGGTATCCTGCACAAAAGCAGAACCGATCTGGTTTGTAAAGTAATACCATATCCCTCCTAAAGCAAGAAGGCCAATTACAGAACCGATAGCTCCTAAAATAATAGCTTCTATAATGAAAGGTTTAAGGATAAATCTTCTTTTCGCTCCCACCAACTGCATGGTTTTAATAATAAATCTCTTTGAAAATATCTTCAGACGGATAGAATTGTTGATCAATACAACCGCTAATACCAGGAACAGAATTGAAAATCCAAAGATCCATTTTAAGATTCTGCTCAGGTTATTATAAACATCTACCATTAAAGTGCTGTCATTTTTCACATCGATAATTCCCGGAACAGATTTGATCTCTTTAATGGCTTCATCAATTTTAGCAGGATCTACGAATTCCGGTTTTAAAGCAACTTCAATGGAGGAAGGGAATATATTTTCTTCAAACAGGGCATCACTGTCAATCCCCATGCTCTTCTTGGCTTCTTTTGCAGCCATGTCTCTTGAAATATAGGTTGCTTTTTTTACAGGAGCTAATAACTGTACCTTTTTAAAAGTTTCTTCCTCAAGTTTTGCAATTTTTACAGAATCTTTAGCGTCATAGTTTTCATCAAAATAGGCGTTCACCACCAGCTGTTCTTTGATATAGTCAGAATACTTCTGGGCATTAATCAGAATAAGCCCCATTAATCCTAACAAAAATAACACTAAGGCAATACTTATCACTACTGTAATATTGCTGGACCGAAGCCTTTTCTTATTAAATTCATCTACAGATTTAGCCATTAATATTAAAATTTTTGGCTAAAATAGAAAAAAACTTCCGAAATTTGGGACGAAATAAAGAAAATCATTGTTAATAAAATCATAAAAAACTTTGAGTGTAAAAGCAAAAAAACATCTGGGACAGCACTTCCTGACAGATGAAAATATCGCAAGGAAAATTGTAGAAGGCCTTAGTTTTGAGAACTATAATAATATTATGGAAGTTGGCCCGGGAATGGGAGTTCTTACCAAATATCTTCTTGAAAAAGATCAGAACATTTATCTTGCAGAAATCGATACGGAATCTATCGAATACCTGAAAAATAATTATACAAAGGTTACTGAAGAAACTTTTGTGGGAGATTTCCTGAAGCAGGATTTCAACTTTATCAAAGACGATCAGATCGCCATCATTGGTAATTTCCCCTATAATATTTCATCTCAGATTCTGTTTCAGATTGTAGATCATTATGAACTGATCCCAGAAATGGTAGGAATGTTCCAGAAAGAAGTGGCGGAAAGAACAGCTGCTGTGCCGAGAACTAAAGATTATGGAATTCTTTCTGTTCTGATACAGGCCTATTATGATGTATCCTATATGTTCACGGTACATGAGAATGTTTTCAACCCGCCGCCAAAAGTAAAATCCGGAGTCATCCGCCTTACAAGAAACCCTAAGGAAGGTCTAGCAGGTAATGAAGTCCTTTTTAAGCTGATTGTAAAAGCAGGGTTCAATCAAAGGAGAAAAAAGCTTTCCAATGCCTTGAAAGTATTGAACATTCCTGAAGCTTTAAAAGGGCATGAATTTTTAGATAAGAGAGCGGAAGAACTTAGTGTTACAGATTTTATACACTTCGCAAATCTCTGGAAAGAAAATCAATAAAACAATTATGATAAAAGTTCCTGATAAAGGAACTTTTTTATTGGATTGAATGCAATAATTACTCGTTAAAAACAGAAAGCCTTTCAAATAAATTCGAAAGGCTTTCTTTTATATTACATTATCAATTTTAATTTCTGTTTTTCAACATGATCCATCCTGACCAGTTCATCTGAGCTTTTGATTTTGGATATTCAAAATTGAACTTATACCAGTATGTTGCTGTAGGAAGTCTCTTACCCCCTACTGTTCCGTCCCACACAGGATTTTCTTTTGAGAATCTGAACATCTCCACTCCGTATCTGTCATACACAGAACCCGTAAAGTTTTTAAAGTCTCCAAGAGCTTTAAGGTCTAATACATCGTTAACTCCGTCCTGATTTGGTGTAATGATGTTGTTGATCTGCAATGTAAAGAATTCAAGAGATCCCACACAGTGCGTACCTACTCTTCTTACTAAAACAGTATAGTTTGTATTATCTAAAAGATTGGTAAATACGTTTGAAGACTGCCAGGTTATTCCGTTATCCAGAGAATATTCCAAAGTACTTGGTGTATTGTTCATCGGAGGATTCTCTGCAGTGATTGTTACTGTTTTTTTGATACTTTCATAGTTCAAAGCGGTAACAAAAGGAGTTGCAGCCCCCATCACTTTAGCCTCAAAAACTTTCTTACAGATACCATTGTCAACTTCTACAGAATAGATCCCCCATTGGTCTACATCAATTTTCTGAGTCGTTGCCCCTGTACTCCAAAGGTATTTAAATCCTTGTCCTGCTCCTGCATCAAGAGTTACGATGTCACCTACACACATTTCAACATCTTTTAACGGCGAAGTGATTTCCGGAGTAACTTCGATTCTTATAGTTGCCGGATTCAGAGATTTACAACCTTTCGGTCCAATGGCGTATACTGTAAATGTGGTGGTCTGATATAAAGTAACCGTCTGCGTATCACCAGTTCCCATAAAATTACTCCACAGATAGGTAGCTCCTCCGTCAGCGGTAAGAGTTACAGATTCTCCCGGACATATTTTTATTCTGGAAGATTTTACTGCGGCCGTCGGTGTTACCTCTTTCAGTAATTTCAACTCTACAATCTTACTACAAAATGCTCCATTGGAAACAAGTACATACAGGATTTGGCCGTCATTACCATTATAGTTTAACGGAGTCTGAATATAGTTTCCATTTTGTGCAATTGCATCCGCCTGATTTTCATAGAATTTAAAAATAGCTCCCGGCGTCGGGCTAATAGTAGATGTAATGGTGCTTAAATCAAAAGTGGTAATATCCGGCGTGCTACACAGCAACAAAGTGGCATCCTGAGCCTGAGGTGTTGTCCCACCATGAATCTGAATGGTAGCTTTTCCCGGACACGGGTTCCCCGGAACACTTACTTCAATCGTATAGGTACCTGGCTGCACTGCCGTAATCGTATTGGTAGTGGCATTAGGAACAGGTGCTCCGTTATAATACCACTGATAAACAAGGTTAGGATCACTTACAGAAGCGGTGATTACCTGCGGTACATTATCACAGACATTGATATCTGAAGGTAATTTTGTCCCGGAAGAATCTAAAAGATCTACCCCGATATTGAAAGATCCCCCTTCAAGGAATACAGCAGAGTCATAGCTATGGTCACTGTAATCGGCAATAACCATTTTGAAGTGATACTCCTGTCCTGCTACTACCGTGGCTGTAGCTGTCAATGGAATTGTTCTCCCGTTAAAATTCGTTTCAATATTCGCAGTATTGTAACCACCAAAATACTGTTCGTTTACGGCACCACAGCTGGATCCGATTGCGGGGTGAATATTCGTAATACTTACCGGTCCTGCACCGCCGGGAAGTACAGCCATATTCACATAAGGCCCACCGGAAGTAGGTCTCAATAATATAGCAAAAGCATCAGCAAATGTACAAGGGAATGAACCGGTGTATTCTTCAGACGCGATCAGATAATTAAATTTAATCTGACTTGTCGTAGGCACGAAATCAAATTCCAGAAGAACAGCATCATTCAGTCTGTTCTCCACTACTCCGATAACCTGTGCAAGATCGGGATCAGAACCTCCACCATTAACATCACTAAGAGTATTGGCTTCAAGACCGTTCCCTGCCTTTCTTGCATATCCCGTGGAAAGAATAAGACCATCCTTAAAAGGGAAATTGGTTGTTGCTTTATGAAAATATCCCCATGCTCTGTCTGCATTACTTGCGGCATGGTTCGGGGTAATCTTCACATTGGTTACATTAGGTGTCAGACACGTATTGGTCCCGGATGAAATCAGTACATCTTTTACTATTTTATCAATAGTGTAAGTACTTTCAATATATTGCGGGGCATTTACATCAATAAAAGCGCCTGCTCTTCTTGACAGTGCCGTACTGGCTTCCTTTACACTCTTTCTGGGTAACGGGGTCTGGGAAAATAAAAAAGTCGAGATGACCAAAAAAAATAAACAAAGCGGTAGATATCTTCTCATAATATTTTTGTTTCAACAAATTTAATTTTTTTTTAAATATCTCATACACATATTTGTATTTTTTACAGCAAAAAAACAAAATAAGAACCTCTTAGCGTAAATTTTCATTAATCAATCCCTATCCATACAGCCCTTAAATGATGTGGTAGCATCCTGTTACAAATTGTTTTAACATATTCTTCACCTTTTTCAGATAATTCACAAAATGCGATAACATCTATGATCATAAACAACGAAATCTTTCAGTACTGAAAGATTTCGTTGTTTATTTAATTTTAAGAATATTTTAATTTCTGTTTTTCAGAAGAATCCATCCGGAACGCTGTTCCATTTTTTTACTGGCCGGATTTTCCCACTGTACCCTGTACCAATAAGTCCCTGTAGGAAGATTGATTCCTTTTAAAGAGCCTCTCCATATTACATCACCCTTTCCTGCTTTGAATACTTCTGCCCCGTACCTGTCAAAGATAGAAGCTGCAAAATCTTTGTATCCGCTGATTCCTGTGAAGTCAATCGTATCATTGATACCATCCATATTAGGGGTAATAGCATTGCTGATAACGAATGTAAAATAGTCCAGTGAAGTACCACATTTAGCTCCCTGCACCCTTACCATCACAGAATACATGGTATTATTCAGAACACCTGTAAATATATTGGATGTCTGCCATGTCAGCCCTCCGTCTATAGAGTATTCCAAAACACCTCCTGTAGGATTACTTGCTGTAAGGGTAAGAATATGATTATCATAAACAATATTCGTAAACTGCGGTAAATCAGGATTGATCAGTTGGGCTGTGAACGTTTTGGAACAGACTCCGTTACTTATGGTCACCGAATAAGTCCCGGGAAGGTTAGTCGTTATGGTCTGAGTCGTTGCTCCTGTACTCCACAAATAAGTGTAATTAGGTCCTGCACCTGCATCCAGCGTTCCTTTATCTCCGGCACATACAAATACATCTTTTAATGTAGAAACAATGGCAGGAACTACTTCAACGGTAACTTTGGCAGGGTTTACAGAACTACATCCGTTTCCTCCCAAAGCATATACTGAATACTCTGTAGTTACTGTAGGAGTAACCACCTGGGTATTCCCGTTTCCGGTAAGGCCATTCCCCCAGCTATACGTTATCCCTCCGGAAGCTGTTAATGTTACAGATTCCCCTTCACAGATTTTAAACTTGGAGGCAGTAAGCCCTGCTATTGGCGGGCCAACCTGTACAGTAACACTTGCCGGCGTTGCAGAAACACATCCGTTAGCCCCCACAGCAAAAACCGTATATACTGTAGTTGTTGTAGGTGAAACAACCTGCGTACTTCCGTTTCCGGTAAGACCATTGCCCCAATTATAGGTTACCCCTCCGGAGGCTGTTAATGTTACGGATTCCCCCACGCAGATACGGGGTTGTGAAGAAACAAGTGCAGCAACTGGCTGAACTTTATCTTCCTGTACCGTTACAGTTGAGGTAAATGTACAGCTTAAGTTTCCGGGCTGTGATACATTGGTAACTGTCAGCGTATATGTCCCTCCGGCACTTACAACAGGGGTAAGCGTATTACCTCCCGAAACGATGGTTCCCCCGGTTGTTGTCCAGGTAATAGTAGAACCTGCAGGCACTACAGATGCCGAAGCATTAATTGTAATCTGAGGAGCTGCACAGGTAACTGTTTGTGGTGCAGCAATTGTAAGTGTAGTCTGAGCTGTACTTAATAATTGCAAAGATACAACATAGCTGCAGCCTCCATTGCTTACCAGTACATAAATCGTCTGGCTTCCTCCCGGCGGCGTATATGCCGTAGGTGTTACAATAAAGTTTCCGTTAGCAGCATTGGCATCGGCCTGATTGACATAGTAAGTAAAAGTAACTCCTGCTGTACTGGTGATCTGAGGCTGTGCTTCTGTAAGGTTATAAGTCAGCCCCGGTTGATAACACTTATGTAATGTTGCATTCTGCGCTGTAAAAGGTTCAGACACTTCAATTGTTATAGTGGCAGGATTTTGAGATACACAGCCATTAGCCCCCACTGCTGTTACCGTATAAGTGGTTGTAACGGTAGGTGAAACCACCTGTGTGTTTCCATTTCCGGTAAGGCCATTCCCCCAGTTATAGGTAACTCCTCCTGAAGCGGTAAGGGTTACAGAATCCCCCTTACAGATTTTTATTTTATTTGAAGTAAGCCCGGTAACCGGCGGAGCACTGTTCCCGGTAACGGTGACAGTACCCACAGCTGTACAGCTGATATTACCTGGCTGATACACTTTTGTTATAGTTAAAGTATAGGTTCCTGGAGCGTTAATAACAGGATTTAAGGTTGTTCCGCCTGAAACAATATTTCCTCCTGTAGTTGTCCAGTTAAAGGTAGCACCTGCAGGATACACTGAAGCTGATGCATCCAGAGTAGTCTGGGAGTTGGCACAGGTTAAAACTGCCGGAGGTGCAATCGTAGGTATCATTTGTGGAGCTTTTATCAGTTGAAGCTCTGCTACCTTTGCACAGAAACCGTTGGCTACTCTTACATATACCGTCCCACCTGCGCTTGGATAGGCTGTAGGATTAGGAATTGTATTTGCATTTCCAGCATTAGCATCTGCCAGTATAGCGTAGTATGAAAATACAGCACCGGGAGTCGTACTTATCAAGGCCTGTGCTGAAGTTAAATTAAAGGTTGCATTTCCTGCGGTATAACAGGCCGTTAAAGTAGCATTCTGTACTGTAGGAGACGTTCCGCCTACAACTGTAATTGTAGCTTCACCGGGACAGCTGTTTCCCTGGATAAAAACCTTAACAGTATATACACCCGGCGCGGTTGCTGTGTAACTTGCACTGGTAGCCCCGGGAATCGGATTGGTTCCTGAATACCACTGATATGTTATATTAGGTCCCTGAACAGAAGCAGTAAAAGTCTGTGGTGTATTGTCACACATATTCACAGATGCAGGAAGCTGTACTCCTGCCGGATCAAGAATTTTTACTCCTATATCAAATGATCCTGCTTCCAGAAATACAGCAGAATCGAAATTAGGATCCTGGTAGTCTGCAAGTACAATTTTAAAATGATACGTTTCCCCGGGAATTACCGTTGCATGTGCAGTCAGAGGAATAGTCCGGCCATTAAAATTGGTTTCGATCTGAGCTGTATTGGTTCCTCCGTAATACGCTTCATTCTTAGGTCCGCAGTTTTGATATTGCGGGTGAATATTGGTAACACTTACGGGACCTGCTCCTGCTGGAAGCACTGCAAGGTTGGTATAAGTAGGGTCAGTTGCTTTTTTTAACAGTAAAGCAAAGCCATCCGTAATGGTACACGGGAAATTTTGCTGATATTCTTTTGAGGCAAACAGATATCTGAATGTAATTTCAGTGGAGGCTGCTACAAAGTCAAACTCTATAGAGGTAGCATTGGTGAGGTTGTTGTTTCCGATTCCCAAGGCATTTGCCAGATCTACATCTCCACCTGTTCCCAGATCATCACTTAAAGTTCCCTGGAAAACATTTCCTGCTTTAGCAGCATATCCTGTAGACAGAATAATTCCTTTACTGAAGGGGAAGTTGGTGTTGGCTTTATTAAAATATCCCCAGCTACGGTTCTGATTGGTAGCAGGTAGATTCGGAGAAACGGTCACATTACTTACACTTGAGTTGGTACAGGTTCCTCCTGATATAAGAACATCTTTTACCAGCTGAGCTATAGGATATCCGGATTCCGGATAACTGGGTGCATTTACATCGATAAAAACACCGGCTCTCAAAGAAGCTGCTTTAGGTTTTGCAGCAATTTCCACCCTGCCTTTATTTTGAGCCAAAACAAAGTTTACGATACAAGTTAAAAATAGTGCTAAAAATAAATTTCCTCTCCTCCTATTTAACATTTTATATTATTTTAAACAAAAATACTATTTTTTTTGATTGAAATTCAAGTTAACACAATTTACATTATTACTAACGCAAATTTATTTATGTTAGAATATCAACTCTGTTTATTTTAAAATAATAAAAAAAGACTGACAAAATAGCCAGTCTTTCAGTTATCGTTTAATTATTCTATATTTTTAAGCAATATCCATCCTGTTTTCACAGTAAGTTCTTTACTCGCAGGATCTTCAAAGGTTACCTGATACCAATACGTTGAAGTAGGAAGCTTCTTGCCCTGGAAATATCCGTCCCAATATGGTCTTATCTTCTCGGCTTTGAAGACTTCTCTTCCGTATCTGTCGAAAACCTGTCCGCTGAAGTCTTTATAGTTAACAACTCCGCTAAAGTCAATAACATCATTGATGTTATCTCCATTTGGAGTAATCACGTTTTTCATAACAAACGTAAAGAATTCAAGAAAGCCTACACAGCTTGTAAATTTAACTCTTACCCGGATTGAGATGACTTTATTTTTAGGAACATTATTGAATATATTGGATGCCTGCCATGTAACCCCATTATCTACTGAATATTCCAGAATACCGTTACTCGGATTACTTGCTGTAAGGATCATTGTTCCTGACTCGTTATAATCCACTTTTGTCACTTCCGGAATTACAGCTTTAATAACCTGGGTCTTAAACTCTTTTGAACAGACACCGTTACTGATCATTACCGAATACTCTCCCGGAGTACCTACTGTAATACTTTGACTTGTTTCACCGGTACTCCACTGATAGGTATATCCGGGTCCTGAACCTGCATCCAGAATAATCTTATCTCCCTGGCAGATATGGCCGCCTTTCAGGTTTGAAACAATGGCCGGTACTACTTCGATGGTAATACGTGCCGGTTGAAGAGATTTACATCCCTGTGCCCCGATTGCATACACAGTATAGGTTGTTGTCTGAGTAGGGCTTACTGTTCTTATTCCTCCTGTAGCAGCTGCAGAATCACTCCATTGGTAGGTTACTCCGCCAGATGCAGTTAACAATACAGATTCACCGGCACAGATTTTTAATCTTGGTGCTGTCAGTAAAGCGGTTGGAGTTTCTTCCTTTCTTAAAGTTAACGTTGCAATTCTACTGCAGAATGCCCCGTTGGAAACCAATACATATAATATTTGTCCATCAGTCCCTGTATAGCTGGTCAAATTGGTGATATAACTGTTGTTTTGTGCCTGCGCATCAGCCTGATTCGCATAGAAACGGAATACAGCTCCCTGCGTTGTACTGATGAGCGGTTTTGCCGTTTCCAGGTTAAAGGTAGTCAATGTAGGTGTTGTACAGAGTTTGAGTTCAGCATTCTGTACGGTAGGGCTTGTTCCTCCGATAATTGTAATGGTTGCTTCACTAGGACACTGGTTCCCCGGAACCATTACTTTTACAGTATATACCCCTGGCTGGGTTGCTACATAAACAGCATTGGTTGCCCCCGAGATTGCTACGCCGTCCTTATACCACTGATAGGTCATTCCAGGAATCGGGGCTACCTGAGCTTTAAGCTGTTTGGGTGTATTGTCACACATATTGATCGTACCAGGCAGTACCACTCCGGCATCATCTACAATTTTAATTCCTACATCAAAAGAACCTCCTTCCAGGAAGACTGCCGAGTCATGGGTAGAATCCTTTGCATCAGCCAATACCATTTTAAAATGATAAGTCTGTCCCGGAATTACATCTGCCACAGCCGTTAATGGGGTTGTTCTTCCGAAATAATTAATAAGCACATGCGGGTTTGCTAATCCTCCAAAATAAGCTGCATTGATAGGTCCGCAACTGAATCCGTTTCCCGCAGGAACAATGTTGGTTGCACTTACAGGCCCCGCAGTTCCAGGTAATACCGCAAGGTTGGTATAAGTGGGATCTCCCACTTTCTTCAGCAACAGTGCGAAAGCATCAGAATAACCGAGACATGGATAATTTGAAGTATATTCATCGGAAGCGAATATATAATTAAATTTTACCTGGTTAGAGTTAGGTACAAAATCAAATTCAAGAGCAACTGCATCTGTTAAGCTAACATTGGCTCCTGTAGCTGCTACAAGATCTGCATCACTTCCTGTTCCTACTGATTGTCCAACAGCAGACACATAGCTATTACCTGCTTCAGAAGCATATCCTGTAGTCAGGACAATCCCATCCGTAAAAGGAAAATTGGTTGTTCCTTTATGAAAGTATCCCCAGAATCGGTTACTGTTGGTCACATCATGATTGGGAGAAACCGTAACATTGGTCACATTAGCGGTTGTACAGTTGGTTCCTCCGTTGATCAGAATATTCTTTACCAACTGCTCGGGAGTGTAGTTTGAAGGGGTGTAAGGAGGTACATTCACATCTATGAATGCCCCTGCCCTAAGACTGGCAGCAGAAGGTTTTATTCTTTCAGATTTTCTGACAGGTCTCGTTTGAGAAAATACAGAAACAGAAATCAATAAAAAAGAAAAAAGGAAAAAATAGTTTTTTAGTCTATAAATTAACATTTTGTTTTCATTTGTTCAAATGTAGCAAAAATAATATTATCAGATCAGCCTTTAACGCTACTATTTTATAAATAACCCTTCAGATTTATAACATTTTTTTCTTATTGTTACATTTTCCGCAAATTATTTAACTGAAAAATTCATGCATAAAAAAAACAGATCAATCATATTGACCTGTTCTATTGTATTGTTAGTATTTTTATTTATTCATTGTCTTTTTTCAGTTGATCAATCTCATTCTGAAGCTGGGAAATAATATCTTTTAAGGCTTTTATTTCATTTTTGTTAGAGCTCACATTACTTTTCAGCATTACATTTTTTGCTCTCTCATTATGATCTTCCTCTTCCTCTTCTTCATTGATCTCTTCGATATCTTCACTGATTTCCTCTATATCTTCCTGGATATCCTCAATATCTTCATTGATCTCCTCAATGTCTTCGCTGATCTCTTCAATATCCTCACTGATTTCCTCTATATCTTCCTGAATATCCTCAATATCCTCCTGAATATCTTCAATTTTTTCGTGGCTTTTATTCACAGACATCTGGATAAAGATAGCCAGATAAATAGCTTCCAGAGAAAGTACTGTAGTAAGAATCAGAAGCATCTTATCAAAATCAACAATATTCAGCATCGGAAGTAAAAACGAAGTAAGAAAAAGCAGAGTATGTACAACCAAAGACTGGATAGATCCTATCCATGAGGTAATACTGTCCGCTATTTTTTCAAGAACTTCTGTTTTTTCGTTATATTTTTTCATCCTTTATATTTTTTACAACAGTTCTTTGGTTACTCCTAATCCAAACAGGGCAAAATCATATTTTGCAGGGTCTTTTCCATCAAATTTTCTGATGGCAATATCCAGTTCCTCCACGGTTTTCCAATCATTCTGGGTACGGGAAACCAATCCTAATTTTCTGGAGATATTTCCGGTATGCACATCCAAAGGAATAGAAAGGTTTTTCTGATCTGTATTTTCCCAGATTCCAAAGTCTACTCCGCGTTTATCTTTGCGCACCATCCACCTTAAAAACATAATAATCCTTTTAGCAGAAGAATTTTTGTAAGGTGAACTGATATGTTTATGACTTCTGTGCTTTTCTGTTCCCAGAAACTCACTTCTGAATCTTTCGATGGCATGGAGAAAATTATTCTCTGATTTTTTTACTTCAAAGAGATTTTCAAGACTTTCATTTTCTCTGTAAACTCTGTTGAACTGTCTGATAAAATAGGAGAAATCCTGTCCGTTAAAAGTCCTGTGAATGCTTTTATCCTGAATATCTTCCAGATTTTTTTCCGAATAATTCATCACAAAATCATACGGGGAGTTCCCCATGATATCAAGCATTTTATCAGCAGAATTAATGATTGATTTTCTGTTTCCCCAGGAAATTGTAGCGGCCAGAAACCCTGCTATCTCAATGTCCTGTTTTAAAGAAAAACGATGCGGAATCTGTATCGGGTCATTTTCAATAAAATCAGGAGCATTGTACTGATCTGCTTTTTCGTTAAGAAAATCTCTTAATTCTTCAAATTTCAGCATACTCATTTTAAATCTTAACACTTTCCAACGCTTTCGGTAAAAATGTATTGGGGAAAATTTCTCTGGCTTCATCGGTAAACACTGTCAGATCCCCATATCTATTGGAAAAGTGCCCTAGAATAAGTTTTCCCACCTGTGCTTTCTGAGCAATAGTAGCCGCTTCCAATGCTGTCGTATGTCCCGTATAATCAGCCATTTCTTTCAGATCGTGTAAAAATGTAGATTCGTGATACAAAACCGTTGCATTTTTTATGATCGGAATGACACTTTCAAGGTAACGGGTATCACTGCAAAATGCATAAGATACCGACGGAGCCGGATCAACAGTCAGAATTTCATTTTTAAGAACATACCCATCGCTCAGTACAAAATCCTTCCCTGCCTTGATATTGTGATAATCACAGGTTTCAATTTCACTGTACTTGGCGATCTCCTTCATATTAAGATGTCTGTCTTTCGGCTTTTCTTTAAAAAGGTAACCATTACAGTAAATCCTGTGATCCAAAGGAATGGTATACACTTCTATCCTGTTGTCCTCATATATTTTTTCAGAATAATCTTTATCCAGTTCATGATAAACCACTTCAAAACCACGATGGGTTTCTGTAATCTGAAAAATGGTTTCCAGCATCTTCTTAATTCCTTTGGGCCCATACACATGCAACGGATTTTCTCTTCCTAAAAGGCGGAAAGAAGCAATAAGCCCCGGCAGACCAAAACAGTGATCCCCGTGAAGATGGGAAATAAAAATATGATTGATTTTTGAAAATCTTGCTTTTGCTTTTCTCAGCTGCACCTGTGTACCTTCTCCACAATCAATCAGAAAGAGTCTCTCCTCCATTTCCAGCAGCTGGGCCGTGGGTGATGTATTGATCGTTGGAATAGCTGAATTAAAGCCTAATATTGTTAAATAAGTACTCAAATCAATAATTTATTACAGCAAATGTACAACAGAAAAACTAAATGGGTATTGAACGCTGATACTTAAACTTAATCAGTCACTTTTAAAAAATCCATCAATAAGTCTAACGCCTGTTTACGGTGACTGATTTTATTTTTGTCTGCAGGGTCCATTTCTGCAAAGGTTCTTTCATATCCTTCAGGAACAAAAATAGGATCATACCCGAATCCTTTAAAGCCCTTATTTTCTGTCAGTAAATTTCCGTGCACTCTGCCTTCAAAATATTGGGCACCGTTTTCATCATAATAACACAAAACTGTTATAAAATAAGCCTTTCTGTTTTCAATCCCCTGCATTTCCTCCAATACTTTTTCAATGTTTTTGGCAAAGTCATGATCTCCGGCATAACGGGCAGAAAAAATTCCAGGTCTGCCATCCAAAGATTCTACGACCAGACCGCTGTCATCTCCTAAACTTGGAATCCCTGTCTTTTCAAAACAGTATTTTGCTTTGATAAGTGCATTGGCATGGAAAGAGTCTCCATCTTCCACAATTTCTTCGTGAATATTATAGTCCGTAAGACTTTTTACCACACAGTCTTTTCCAAGGATCTGCTGGATTTCTTCTTTTTTATGTTCGTTGTGCGTTGCTACTAATAATTCCATTTCTATTTTCATTTTCAATTTTACTTTTTAGCCCGGTGTATTACATTTCAGCATAATGTACTTTATATTTTTTCATAAATAAATAATAAAATAAAGAGAAAAGTACAATTCCTACGGCCAGAACCAGCCATTCCGAAATATGAAGAACTTTTGCAAAACTTTCATCTTTACCGTACAGCACCAATAGTGACAGGGTTAAGTTATTAAAAGCATGCAAAAGCATCGGTATCAGTAAAGATTTTGTTTTATAATATACCAATCCCAGCACACAGCCCAGCATTACTGCACTGATGAACTGCCAGGGGTTCCCGTGAACGACTCCAAAAATAATGGAGGCATATAAGATCGCTTTCCAGGGTTTCACTCCTTTATTGATCAATCCTTTCTGAATAATACCTCTGAAGATAATCTCCTCAAAAATCGGAGCCATAATGACTGTCATCATGATCATAACAACCGGATTGTCGGTCAGCTGGCTCATCAACTGAGTAAAATACTCATAAAAATCTCCGAAAAAAGGTCCTGAAGTAGGGATCTGGGCCGCAACAAACTCAGAAATAAACATCATCCCTGCCATCATTGGAAAAATCAGGAGATAGGTAGAAAAATTAACTGATGACAAATTGAAATTAAGCTTCTTTTGTGTAGTACGCCTTACAATGAAAAAATCAAAAAAGGCAATTGCTGTAAGAAATCCTACAGAATTCGCTACCATCATAAACCAGTCTTTCAGTTCAATATTTTCCCTGAAAACAACTTTCCAAAAAGTACTGAATAAAGAAACAGCCATTGTTCCCACGACTAATCCAACGACCAAAACCACACCGCCAATCCATGTGAAGGTAAACTTTGGGTATTTGCTATTTTCCATCCTTTCTCTGTAAAAGTTTATCAGAAACAAAGATAATTTTTTTGACTGCTACAGGCAACTAAAAAAGGATTTTCTTATTTTCGTCCCTTTATCCATCAACATCACAAAATGAATACAGAAAATCCGTTCCAGAAGATTGAATCTACAACAAACAGATTGATGACCATTATTCTGTATATACTTTTCTCTGTCATATTGATTCCTTTCACAATTCTTTTCCTGGTAGGACCTGCTTATGGAATTTATAAAAGAGGATTTGAAACAATGATTTATCCGGTACTCTTTGGCTGGGGGTTTTCATTGCTGATTCTGATTCCTGTTATTCGCTATTATATTATCAAAAGAGAAAAACAAGTGCATAAAATTGTCGTTGACGGAACCGGGCTTTTATTTTATAACACAAAAAATGAAATTACAGATCAGATACTCTATACAGATCTGCGGCCTTCAAAACAGAATTTTGATATTTACACAGTCAGCCCGGTGGGATCAGGTATGGCTCCTTTACTGGAAATTACAGCACTATCAGAGCACAAAGAAGTGGCTGCAAGACGCATTGATATGAATCTTCCCCTGAAGGTGGTCAAAAATAAATCTGCTCTGTACACTCATTTCCTTCATGGAATTGTTACTTTTCGGCCTGACCTAAAGGTGGATCCTCTTGTTTTCCGTACCTATTCTATAAATACAGAAACATGGAAGGTAAACAGCAAAGGGGTTTCTTTGGGAGGCTGGCTTTTAATTCTGGCAGCTCTTATGGTTACAGTGCTTATACTCGGGTTTGTTTTTTTATTATCTGAAAATCCACACTGATATGACAGAAAAATTCCACGCTATAGAATCCAAAATCAATAAGCCCGTTACTTATTTTTTAATGGGGCTTATCTGGATAGCTGTTATTCTGATTATTATAGTAACCGGGACCGTTTTCAGTTTTTTTTGCAATAATTTCAGACAATACTTAGAAAATGATCCCGGTATTTTTTTCACGCTTTTTATTACCCAGCTTCTCCTTATGTTTTGCTGCATAGTTTTGATAATGGCTTTAACCCACAGAAAAAAGCAAAAGATCCGAAAAGCCATGGTGGATGAAAAAGGAGTAACATTCTATAATAACCGGAATACCATCATTGAAACTATTTTATATAAAGACCTTCAGTCTGCTCAAAATTCATCCGGTGATGTACAGGTCTGTAACACGCAGACTATAAAATATGGCAAGACAACATTACGAATCTATCTGAAAAATAAAGCAGGAAAAATTTTACCAGCAACTGTAGATTTCAATTTTGAGCTGGTGATTCTAAGTAATCAATATGATCTGTATCGGCAGTTTCTGCTGGGTATTCAGCACTTTCGTCCTGATCTGAGAATAACTCCACAGACAATTGAACAGTACAATCTTACTTCAGAACCTCAGAAAACTGAATTTGGAATATTTGAATACATCATGGCTGCAGTTTTTATATTGGCTGCAGCCGGATTGGTTTATGTTGTTATACTGCTAATGAAAATGTTTGTTTGATTAATAAAATTGAAGCAAAGCCAATCACAGATAGTTCAGAGTTATATTTTTTATTCTCAAGCGCAGCTATCTTTCTATTCTTCTGCCTAATGAATATTGTCTTAATTTAAATTTGAAAACCTCGTAAAAAATCACGATTTTTGCAACTTCAAAATACGATATGTCAGACTTAATCAAAGAAATACAAAAAAGAAAGACCTTCGGGATCATTTCCCACCCGGATGCCGGAAAAACAACCCTTACAGAAAAGTTACTTCTTTTCGGGGGTGCTATTCAGGAAGCAGGTGCGGTAAAATCCAACAAAATAAAAAAAGGAGCTACCTCCGACTTTATGGAAATCGAAAGACAGAGAGGGATCTCCGTGGCAACTTCCGTACTGGCTTTTGAATATAGAGACCACAAAATCAATATTCTTGATACCCCGGGTCACAAAGACTTTGCTGAGGATACCTACAGAACATTAACTGCTGTAGATTCCGTAATCGTTGTGATTGACGTTGCAAAAGGGGTTGAGGAACAAACTGAAAAACTGGTGCAGGTTTGTAGGATGAGAAACATTCCAATGCTGGTTTTCATCAATAAACTGGACCGCGAAGGTAAAGATGCCTTCGATCTGTTAGACGAAGTAGAACAAAAACTGGGATTGACGGTTTGTCCACTTTCACTGCCAATCGGTATGGGAAGTGACTTCCAGGGAATTTACAACATCTGGGAAAATAACATTCAGTTATTCCTGGAAGAGAAAAAACAGAAGGTTGGAGATTCTATTAAGTTTGATGATATTCATGATTCATCCATTGATGAAGTAATTGGTGAAAAAGCAGCAAATACCTTAAGAGAAGAACTTGACCTTATCCAATCAGTATATCCGGAGTTCAACCGTGAGGATTATATGAGGGGGGATCTTCAGCCCGTATTCTTCGGTTCAGCTTTAAATAACTTTGGTGTACGCGAATTATTGGATGCCTTCATTGACATCGCTCCGATGCCGCAGCCAAAAGAAAGTGATACCCGCCTGGTAAAACCTGAGGAAAATACCTTCACCGGATTCGTTTTCAAAATCCACGCAAATATGGATCCTAAACACAGAGACAGACTTGCCTTTGTAAAGATTGTTTCCGGGACTTTCAAAAGAAACGAGAACTATCTGCTGGTAAGAGAAGGTAAAAAAATGAAATTTTCCTCTCCTAACGCATTCTTTGCAGACAAAAAAGAAGTGGTGGAAGAAAGTTTCCCTGGTGATATTGTAGGTTTACATGATACGGGAAGTTTCAGAATCGGAGATACACTGACTGGCGGAGAAAAATTAAATTTCAAAGGCATTCCAAGCTTCTCACCTGAGCATTTCCGTTATATCAACAACAGCGATCCGTTAAAAGCCAAGCAATTGGCAAAAGGTATTGATCAGCTGATGGACGAAGGTGTTGCCCAGCTGTTTACCCTTGAAATGAACGGCAGAAAGATCATCGGAACAGTGGGAGCACTTCAGTACGAGGTTATTCAGTACCGTTTGGAACATGAATACGGTGCAAAATGTACTTATGAACACCTATCCATGCATAAAGCATGCTGGGTAGAAGCTGATGAGAAATCTGAAGAGTTTAAAGAATTTGCAAGACTGAAACAAAGATTCCTGGCAAGAGATAAATACAACCAACTGGTATTCCTTGCTGATTCTTCTTTCACGATCCACATGACGCAGGAAAAATTCCCGAATGTGAAATTACACTTCATCAGTGAGTTCAGAGAAAACTAAGCTGAAATAAAAAGACAGAATCGCGAAAAGGCGAATTAAGATAAAGATCCGCAGGAATAGACTGCACCCAAAAGTTTAGACAAAATTAAACAATATTATTATATGAAAGAGTTCGGTACTGTACCGGACTCTTTCCTTTTAGATTAAGTCTTATCCTGTCGTTATTGTAATAATTGATATACTTCTTTATTTCTTTTTTGAGCTCATCAATGGTTTTAAATTTCTTAGTATAGAACATTTCAGATTTTAAAGTTCCAAAGAAGTTTTCTATTACTGCATTATCCAGACAGTTTCCTTTGCGGGACATACTTTGGATAATGCCTTTTTCTTTTAACAGGTGCTGATAGGCTTTCATCTGATATTGCCAGCCTTGATCAGAGTGTATAATGAGGTTTTCAGTATTTTTAATTTTTCTGAATCCTTTTTTGAGCATATTCACAACCTGCGCAAAGGCAGGCCTTTCTGAGAGATCGTAACTGATAATCTCGCCATTGTAAAGGTCAATTATTGGCGAAAGATACAATTTACTGCCCGAAACGTTAAATTCTGTCACATCAGTGGCCCATTTTCTGTTTGGCTGATCTGCCTTAAAGTTTCTCTCCAGAATATTGGGTGCTATCCTGCCTTGCTCTCCCCGGTAGGATCTGTATTTTTTAACCCTAACTATACTTTTCAATCCCAGGGACTTCATCAGTCTTAATACCGTTTTATGATTAATTACAATTTCTTGTTGTTTCATAATCAAAGTAATACGACGGTATCCAAACCGACCTCTATGCCTATGATAAATTTGTTTTATCAAAGTTTTTATTTCTCCATATTTATCTTTTTTGTCAAGAGCTTTCTGATGGTAATAAAAACTGCTTCTGGCCATACCTGTACAATCCAACAGAAGTGACAGATCATATTTTCGCCTTAATCCTTCGATGGCCTCTGCTTGTTCTTTTTGAGAGTTAAGGCGTCTAACTTTTTTAGAAAATCAATTTCAGCTCGAAGCCTTTCGTTTTCCAATAAAAGTTCTTCTTCTCTGGTCAATGGCTTATCAGACTTTCTTTTTTTACGTTTGTAATCACTCATAATGACGGGTCTTCCTTTGGGGGTGTTCTTTAACCCTAAAATACCACTTTTTTCGTAATCCCTTTGCCAATTCAACACGGTAGACTGAGCTGCAATATTAAATCGGATACATGCTTCCCTTTGTGAGATATGTTCTGTTTCGATGGTTTTTAGAACTTTAAATTTGAAATTCACGGAATAACTCATGTTTTTTCGAGGGTATAGTCCCGAGATTCCGTACTTGTTATAAAAACCAATCCACTTGCGCAGATTGCTTTCATTAAATCCTTTCTCTGTTGCTATAGATTTAATTGAACAATGAGAATTTTTGTGAAGATTAATACATTCTAACTTGAAAGCAACGCTAAATTTTTCTTTTCTATACATAAAAAAATGCCCCTAAAAAGTGTCTAACTTTTTGGGGGCAGTCCAGAAAATTTCTGCGGATTTTTTTATAACGTATTTTTCAAAACCACCCCGTCAAAAATTCTCTGAATTTTCGCCCCCTTCCGAAGGATGGGAATTTTAGATTTCAACTAATATTTGGCGAGAAAACAAAATGTATGGATAAATTCAGCGTTCTGTTTGTCATTCCGTAGGGTCCAAATCCATAAGTAATAAAATCCTGTTACCAAATGCTTCTTTACGAAGTATAAATCTTTTTATCACCCATTAAAACTCAGAAAAACGCTTTGTAAATCTTTTGTAAAACAGATACAAAACCCTGAAAATATAAGAGTTACTACTTTACCGGCATAATACATTTCATTTACAATCTTTACAAGAACTTCCCTTCTAATTTTACTTCATCAAAAAAATTAATCTTATGAAAAAGTTCATATTACTGGCTGCTGTAGCAAGCACTTCCATTATGTGTAAAAAAGCAGATACTACACAGGATAAAATAAACGAAGCCATCCATTCTGCAGACAGTGCCGCGACTGTTGCCACGGAAACTATTGATAACGCCAGTAAAACAGCAGACCAGATCATGGATTCTGCCAGTATTAAAATAAAAGATTTTGAGAATACTAAAAATGACATCCAGCAAAAGATAGACAACACCTCCAAAATGGTAGATTCCTTATCTGATAAAATTGCCACCACAAAACTGGAATCAAAAATAGAAAAAAAGGATTCTGCAGAAAGGAAATCTGAAAAAATAACAGTAAAAACTCCGGCACCAAAAGTTATTAAAGAAACCAAAATCATTTATAAAGAAAAGCCTACAAACAACAGCTATGAGCTGAATATTTCCAAAGATAAAATGGTGAAATCAGGCTATCTGTCTATAAAAGCGGAGAATGCAGAAACGGTGAAGGAAATCATCAGAGAAGAAGCCAATAAAAATAATGGCTACATCAAAAGTGAAAATCTTTCTTATGTGGAATCTGCAAGTCTGCATGGAGAAGATCAAAAAGTATACAGTCTTGATATCAGAGTTCCTATTCAGTACTTCGACGGATTAATGAATGCCATCAGCAGCAATGCAGGGGATATTGACACTAAAGATATTCAGGTTTCCGGGCACAGCTACACAGATAATACAATCTGTACGATCAATGTCAGCATCAGCGATAAAGCCAGGGTAGAAAAAGAACCTACTACTTTCGGCGGGAAATCACTGGCTGCTATTGAATCAGGCTGGGATGTGATTACTGCTATTTTCCTGTTTATCCTTCCCTTATGGCCAATATTCCTGATTGCAGGTATTGGATATTACTTTTTCAAAAAGAGAAACAAAAACATTCCAAATAACGACTCTCACTAGATTTTAAGTCTATACTTGTGACAGAATTTTTAATATTTTTTTAATCGCATTTAGAATTTCAAATCAGTTCTTATATTTATCTTTATAAAAAAATTGAACAGTCGCAATCAGACGAAGTTCAAAATTGAAAACGGAAATTTTTATTTCATATATTAATATTTTGTGATTTGGTGTAAAAATAAGGCCCTCAGATTGAGAGCCTTATTTATTTTTATTTCATATTCACTACTTTATCCACGATAAACTTTGTGTTTCCTCTCCACGGAAGGGCACCGTTGTACTCCTTATAATGCAGGTCGAAGGTTTTACCGCTGTTGGTTTCCAGCTGTTTGAAAACTTCAGGGTCATCTACAGAAAATTCAAACTCATAGCTTGTAATTGTTCCTGTTTTTCCTCTTCCAAAACCTTCCTGAATCAGTTTTCCTTCATAGGTTTTGAAAATATATCCTTTTTTCATGGCATAATTCAGGTATCCGGATTTTACTCCTTCTCCGAAAACGAAGTAATACTTATACCATACAAATACTCCCAGTAACAGCAGTACGGCACCGAGGGTGATCCACAAAGATTTTTTCATAGTAGTGTGTTTATTTATAAATGTTATTTTGCGATGCTTCTTGAGATCACGATTTTCTGGATTTCAGAAGTTCCTTCATAGATCTGAGTGATTTTCGCATCTCTCATTAATCTTTCTACGTGGTATTCTTTTACATATCCATATCCACCGTGGATCTGTACTGCTTCAATTGTCGTATCCATTGCTACCTGAGAAGCATATAATTTTGCCATAGCCCCGCTTTCAGAAATATCTTTTCCTGCATCTTTTTCACAAGCTGCTTTAAAGCAAAGCATTCTTGCCGCAGTGATTTGAGTTGCCATATCAGCCAGTTTGAATGCTATCGCCTGGTGGTTGATAATTTCAGTTTTGAAAGCTTTTCTTGTTTTAGCATATTTCAATGCCAATTCATAAGCTCCTGAAGCAATACCCAAAGCCTGGGAAGCAATACCGATTCTTCCTCCGTTCAGTACCGCCATTGCAAAGTTGAATCCAAATCCGTCAGCACCGATTCTGTTTTCTTTCGGAACTTTTACGTTATTGAAGATCAGAGAGTGGGTATCACTTCCTCTGATTCCCAATTTGTCTTCTTTTAATCCCACTTCAAAGCCTTCCCATCCTCTTTCTACGATGAAAGCATTGATTCCTTTATGTTTTTTCTCAGGATCTGTCTGTGCAATTACGATATAATAAGTAGCTGTACCTCCATTGGTAATCCAGTTTTTGATCCCGTTTAAAAGATAGTAATCTCCTTTATCCTCAGCAGTAGTTTTCTGAGACGTCGCGTCAGAACCTGCTTCAGGCTCAGATAAGGCAAATGCTCCGATTACCTGTCCGCTAGCCAGAGGAGTAAGATATTTTACTTTTTGTTCTTCAGATGCAAATTTTTCAAGACCGGCACAAACCAATGAGTTGTTTACAGACATTACAACAGCTGCAGAAGCATCCACTTTTGCAATTTCCTCCATAGCAAGCACGTAAGAAACACTGTCCATACCTGCACCGCCGTATTTTGGATCTACCATCATTCCTAAAAGTCCCATTTCTCCCATTTTCTTCACCTGTTCAGCAGGGAATTTCTGGTCACGGTCTCTTTCAATCACTCCAGGTAAAAGTTCGTTCTGTGCAAAGTCTCTTGCTGCCTGCTGAATCATCAGCTGTTCTTCCGATAAATTAAAGTCCATAAAAAAAATAATTAGATAGCCGTAAATTTACACTTTTTAAGCAAATCTGAAAAAATTAAATTAAAACCCGGAAAAGGGCACAGAAAAGGGAGTTTAAGAGGTATTTTGAGAATTAAAAACAGGAATCCCTTTATCTCTGTTTCCCATCGGGAATCTCTTCAGATAAAAGAAAATAAATAAAACGGTCTGATGCATGTATCATTCATCCATGATATGATATTTCAATCGCCATTTTACGCACTCCAGACGGATTTTTGATGTCAAGTATTATGGCAAGCATTTAACTAATTCCTAATTATTTCATTCAGATGTTTTCAATTAAAAAAAATGCTTATATTTAAATTTCTTTATAAATTACGTAAAAAATCATGACGATCAAGAGATTATTCGATATTCCGCACTACGCTTTAGAAAAATATCCTAAAACGGATATGTTTGTAACGAAATATCATGGTGAATGGAAAAAAACTTCTACACAGGAGTTTATTAATGAGGGAAATAAGATATCCAGAGGATTATTGAAGCTGGGCATAAAACCGGGAGACAAGATCGCTTTGATCACTACCAATTCCCGCACAGAGTGGGCGATTATGGACTTTGGGCTTTCACAGATCGGGGTCGTTTCAGTACCGGTGTATCCAAGTATTTCCCCGGAAGATTATGAATTTATCTTCAACAATGCCGAAATTCAGTACTGTTTTGTTTCTGATAAGGAATTGTTGAATAAAGTAATGAAAGTAAAGCACAACATCCCGAGCTTACAGGGGATCTTTACTTTTGATAACATCAGTGGCGCAGCCAACTGGAGAGAGATCCTGGATCTGGGTAAGGATGAATCTACCCAAATTGAAGTGGATGACCTTTCCAACGCGATCAATACGGAGGATCTGGCGACGATCATTTATACTTCCGGAACCACCGGAAGACCTAAAGGAGTAATGCTTACCCATAATAATATTGTTTCAAACATATTGGGGGCCATTCCAAGAATTCCGAAGAAGAGAAGTTTTGATTACAAGGAAGCCAGAGCTTTAAGTTTCCTTCCTATCTGTCATATTTTTGAAAGAATGCTGTTCTACCTTTATCAGTACAACGGTTTTTCTCTCTATTTCGCGGAAAGTATCGAGAAAATGGGCGAAAACGTAAAAGAAGTGAAGCCTCATTATATGACTGTAGTACCAAGGCTGGTAGAAAAAGTATATGATAAAATTTACAACACAGGATCTTCTGCCGGAGGATTGAAATCAAAAATCTTCTTCTGGGCACTGAACCTAATCAGTAAAAAGAAAACCATTTCCAAGCCATCCGGACTTCAGGAAATTATTGCAGATAAATTGGTATTCTCCAAATGGAGAGAAGGTTTAGGCGGTGAAATCGTGACTTTGGTTTCAGGATCCGCAGCGTTGTCTACAAGGCTTAACTTAATGTTCCAGAATGCTGGAATCCCTATTTTGGAAGGTTATGGCTTAACGGAAACCTCACCGGTAATTTCTGTAAACAGCTTTGAAAAGATGAAAGTGGGAACTGTAGGGATTCCATTGGATAATTTAAAGGTAAAAATACAGGAAGACGGGGAAATTACCGTAAAAGGTCCATCTGTGTTCAAAGGATATTTCCAGAATGAGGAAATGACCAAAGAAGCCTTCACAGAAGATGGTTTCTTCAAAACTGGAGATATTGGGCATATCGACAGTGACGGATTTTTACAGATCACTGACCGTAAGAAAGAAATGTTCAAGACATCGGGTGGGAAATATATTGCACCTCAGACCATTGAAAACCTAGCAAAGGCATCTAAATTCATCGAGCAGATCATGGTGGTAGGTGATGGTGAAAAAATGCCGTGTGCTCTGGTGCAGCCTGATTTTGAATTTGCAAAAAGCTGGGCGATGAGAAACAACCTGAATATCGGATCCACACCGGAAGAGATTGCAAAAAGTCCTGAACTGAAGCAAAGGATTGAAAAGGAAATTGAAGGCATCAATGAGCACCTTGGAAACTGGGAGAAAATCAAAAAAATTGAGCTAACCCCTGAAGTGTGGAGTATTGAAAGCGGGTTGCTTACCCCAACCTTAAAACTGAAAAGAAAAGCGGTAAAAGAGAAATTTATTGCTTTGTATAATAAAATGTATGATCATCAGGATTAAATACTTATCAACCGCTTCATTTGAGGCGGTTTTTTTTATAGTTTTTGGCTAAAGCCAATTGAAGATCTGATTTTTTGTTTCAACGGGTAAAGCCCGTTGAATACACAAAAAAAGCTGTTTCAATTTCTGAAACAGCTTTTATATGCTTTAAAATCAATAATTAGAATTTAATTACAGACTTCATTTTTTCGTTTTCTTCCATTACCAATTCATCATCAACAAGGATTTTTCCAGAGTGCTCATCAATGATGATTTTCTTTCTCTGAGCAATTTCCATTTGTTTCTGAGGAGGGATAGTAAAGAAAGATCCTTTCGGAGCTCCTCTTTCCAATCCTACTACAGCAAGACCGTTGATAGAGTTTGTTCTGATTCTGTTGTAAGAAGCCAGTAATCTTTCGTCGATTTTACCAGCGAATTCTTTAGACTGCTCCAGAAGATATTCTTCTTCTTTCTGCGTTTCGGAGATCAGACCATCCAATTCTTCTTTCTTGAATTTCAGGTGGCTTTTCAAATCGTCGATCTTTGCGTTCAGTTCAGCTAAAGTTTCGTTTTTGTGAGCAATTTTAGCTCCGAATTCTTTAATTCTTTTTTCAGCAAGCTGAATTTCCAGATCCTGGAATTCTATTTCCTTTCCTAGCGCTTCAAACTCTTTATTGTTTCTTACATTATCCTGTTGAGATTTGTATTTCTCAATTAAAGTTTTAGCATGGTTAATCACTTCATGCTTCGTTTTGATCTGATCGTCCTGATCTTTGATATCAGCATGAAATTTTTCAGCTCTTTTTTCAAGACCTTCAATCTCGATTTCAAGATCTTCAACTTCAATTGGCAATTCTCCTCTAGTATTTCGGATTTCATCCAATCTTGAATCAATGATCTGTAAATCGTATAAAGCTCTTAATTTTTCTTCAACTGAAATATCGTTGGTTTTTGCCATATTTAAATGAAATAATTTACTGGGTTTGTTTTTTCAATAGATTTTGAAATTGCAAATGTACTAAATTTTTGTGATAAAATTTCAAATAATTGTTGAGTAACAAATTGTTCTGATTCATAATGTCCTATATCACAGATCAGCATTTTAGACTCTGCTAGAAAATAGTCGTGGTATTTAAGATCTCCTGTAAGATAAGCATCACATTTCTTAGCCGCTGCAGATCGTATCCCACTGGCCCCTGAGCCTCCCAGAACCCCTACTCTTTTGATTTTTTTATTATTGAAAGCCGAATGTTTTATGACTTCAAGGCCAAACTTTTCTTTTACAAAACCAAGAAAATCTTTTTCGTCCATTTCTTCTTCCAGGTCCCCATACATTCCCAGTCCGGCATGATGGTTTTTATTATCCAGACTGTATATCTGGTGCGCTACTTCTTCGTAAGGATGAGCTGCTTTCATTGCCCCTACAATCTGCCCCTGTTTAAAGCCTTCAAAAATTACAGAGATCATATCTTCATCTGCATTTTCACGGATCCCCTGCTGCCCGGAAAACGGATTTGAACCTTCTACAGGTCTGAATGTTCCGTTTCCGTTCACTGTAAAACTGCATTCATTATAGAATCCGATGTTTCCTGCTCCGGCTGAAAACATAGCTTCTTTTACCTTTTCTGAATATTCTTTTGGAACAAAAACTGTCAGCTGCTTCAAGTTATTTTCCTTCGGCTGAAGAATTTTCATGTTCTTGAGTCCCAACTGTCTGCATATCCCGTAATTTACCCCAAAGAAGTCATTATCGAACGCGGTATGTATAGCATAGACAGCCACTTTATTTTCGATAGCTTTTAAAACAGCTCTTTCTACATAGTTTTTTCCTGTTAAAGATTTTAATCCGGAAAATATAATAGGATGGAAACATACGATCAGATTACAGTTTCTCGCCACTGCCTCATCCACTACATTTTCCAATGCATCATGACATACCAGAATTCCTGATACATCACGGTCATAAACCCCACACAGTAATCCTACATTATCAAAATCTTCGGCCTGTCTGATACTTATTTCTTCTTCAATCTTTGCAATAACAGTTTTTAGCTTCATTGGTTTATATTTTCAGTTACAGCGAAGATATTAATTTTACTAAAGATCCGGAAAAATTTCTGATGCAATAAAAAAACCGGTTTCATCAACCGGTTTCATGATATTAAAAAGAATAAAAAAGGCTGTTAATCTTTGAAAAGTGATACTCTGGTAAAGGATTCTACTACCACACTGCAGTTTATATCTGATTCCATAAAAAGCTGATATCCTTTTCCCGGGTCAAGACTCGCAGGGTCTGCAATGGTATAGAAATAAAATGTAAGAATATTACCCGTTCCACTTGAACCGCTTGGAACCAACTGGATCGAGTTAATTTCAAAACCGGAATCAGGATTTTTAAATGTAGCTTTTATTGATCCTGAAGAGTTGGACCCCGGAGTAATAGTAGCGATTACCCTCCAGACATGAACCTGCCCGTTAATTTCATTTTCCCTCCATTTACCGGTAGCAGAAATATAGATGTTGCTTGTTACTCCCGGAAATGGAACTGTGGTTTCCGGCCAGCTTGTTGTAGGACTTGGAGCAAAGACCAGCGGTGTGGCATACAGCACCTGCTGTCTTGCACCATAGCCGCTTCCTGCTGCACTTAAACTGAATGAGGGTTTTACATTTGCGTTTCCAGAATTTATTTTAACGACACCGTCGTTACCAGCCTGAGAAGATGTGGGAACAAAAAGCTGTCTCCAGAGGGTACCGTCCCAATACTGGAAGTTATTCGTTGTCGTATTAAAAATAAGAGTTCCTGCAGTAAGGTTAGCATTCGCAACACCTGCAGGCGGTACTGTGGAAGCATCATTATCAGCCAGGTACGTATTCCTGTCTGTATCGGTGAGACGTGGGATAAGAATCCCTTTCTGGTTGGAAACTATATCCAGTACTGCAGCACCATTAGGTGTTGAAGTATTAATCCCAACCTGAGCATACATAAAACTGCTTATTAAAAACAGTATAGACAAGGTTAAAATTTTTCTCATGATATAAAGCTTTTGTAGAATAAAATTACAAACTTGGAATAAAAAAATGTTAAAAAATAAATTTTTATATGTCATTTTTTATTCGTATTTTGATAAATACAATGTATTGAAAACCAGTAAATTAATTGATAATAATTCACTTTTTGATGATAGATTTTCCTTTAACATTTGCAGGAATCTTTTAACAGTCATATATTTACTCTATACATCATAGAAATTATTAACTTCGCCGTGAAATAACCCTATAGAAATGGAAAGAGAACATAATCTTATTCCTGAGGACAAACTTTGGAAAAGATACCTTTACCGGATAATTTATCGCTCCGATACAAAGCTTGGAAAACTCTTCGATATCATATTATTGTCCTTAATTCTTATAAGTACAGCTATTATCATGATGGAAAGTGTGCCTAAGCTCGATAAAAGATTCCATTATACTTTTCTGATCCTTGAATGGGTGATCTCGATTTTCTTCACCCTGGAATACTCTATGCGGATTGCTGTGGTAAAAAATAAACGCAGTTATGTTTTCAGTTTTTTCGGGATTATAGATTTTCTGGCGCTTGTTCCTTTTTATCTCAGCTTTTTCTTTCCTGTCACTAAGTATTTCCTGATTTTCAGAATGCTGAGAATGCTGAGAATATTCAGAATCTTCAATCTGCTGGATTTTATGAATGATGGTTACCTGATTGTAAGAGCTTTAAAAAACAGTTCAAGAAAAATCTACATATTCCTTTTGTTCCTGATTATTTTCTCTGTCATTGTAGGCTCGCTTATGTTTATGGTAGAAGGAGGCAGACAAGGGTTTGAAACGATCCCCCAATCTATCTACTGGGCAGTTGTTACTGTAACCACTGTAGGATATGGTGACGTCTCTCCTATCACCCCTTTAGGAAAGTTTTTTGCGGTTGTACTGATGCTAGCCGGTTATTCCATTATTGCTGTTCCCACCGGTATTGTGACAGCAGAAATGAGGAACAAAAGACAAAACCTGGAACTGGTATGTGAACGCTGTGGTAATGACGACATTGATGATGATGCAAGGTATTGCAAGAAATGTGGCAAGAAATTAGCTTAATACTTGATATAAGTAAAATTTATTCACCAAATACCACAAAATCATGGAACCTAAAAAGAAAAACAAACCGAATAGTTTAGTGATCATCCTTTTTGCCCTCGTAGCACTGATGATCATCATCTACTTTATATTAGTCATGTTCTTCCCTACTGTTTTTGATCTTATGAACAAAGGCGATATACAGCCGGTACCCAATAAATGATAATCGTAGGATACAATAAAAAGATGAGTACATATTTTTGCCCATCTTTTTTATTGTATTTATTTTGAAATCAATAGCTGTATTAAAAAAGACGGATCATCACTGAACCGTCTTTCTCTTTTTATTTAAATGATAAATTACTTTTTAATAGCCTTAATGGTCTGTTTAGTTCCATCCTTCATTTCAATAGTTACCAAATAAACCCCCTGCATCAAATCTCTTAAATGGATTACAGATTCAGGATTGGAAATAGTTTTCACCAGTCTTCCTGTTGCATCTGTCACAAATACTGTTTTCACATTTTTAACATCTGAGATATTCAATACATCCGTAAACGGATTTGGATATACTTTAATTCCATTTTTATTTACTGCCACTTCAGCTGTTGCCAGGTTTGCATTTGTAACACTTATATCATCTACATACAGATTATACTGGTCAGCATCTGAATATGCATTAAATCCAAAGAAGTATACACCAGTTGCAGGAACAGTAAATGTTACAGATTCTGTATGAGCTGTTTCATCATTGATCGAAGGATAATCAGCGATAGACCCCGTCATAGCTGCTACAGTAGGGGAAGTTCCATATGCTACTTTTAATTTTTCCACATAAGTTGATGAATTGTTACCATACTTATAAGTAATTGTATACTGTACTCCTGCTGTTAAATTCAATCCCTGGGTAAAGAACCATGCATTAGCAGGATTTGCAGAATTATAATGATATCTTAATACATTGGTTGTGAATCCCTGACTATCTGTTGGAGGATCCACTGTTTCCCAATTATTCCCTGATCCTGCATTTACTGCTGCTGTACAGCCAGGAAGAGCCGGAACAGAAACATTTTCAAAATCAAGAGTATAAGGTAATCCAATGCTTGTACAAAGAGTGGTAAATGTTGCCATAGTACTCCATGCACTTTTACTGGCAGCACTACAAGCAGATCTTACCCATACGTAATATACAGTGGCAGGAGTTAAACTAGGAATATTATAGGTAGTTGCTGTAATTCCCGTAACGTTAGGGGTAGTTGTTGCTGTAGGTGCTGTATTGGCTGTACTGTAATAAATATCATAACCATTTGCCGGCACAGGAGTCGCCGCAGTCCAGGAAACCGTAGCTCCATTTGCTGCAACGTTCGAAGCTGTTACTGCAGTAGGTTCACTACAAGAAGGTGCTACATCGATATTAATATCATCTACATAAAGTTTGTTCATATTAGCATCAGAGTATGCCTGGAACCCAAAATAATATACGCCTGTGGCAGTTGGTGTAAAATTCACAAAATTACTGGTTGCCGAACTGATGACAACATTCGGATGATCCGCTAATGTATTGGTCATACCTGCTCCTGTAGCAGAGGTTCCGTAGGCCACTTTTAGCTTTTCAGCATATACAAATCCTTCTGCATTGGCATATTTATATTTGATTCTGTACGTAACCCCGGCAGTAAGATTAATACCATTGGTGAAAAACCAGGTATCGGCGTTATTGGCATAATCATAAGAATATTCAAGAACATTCCCTGTAAATCCCTGAGCATCAAGATTTCCGGTCTCCCACATATTTCCTGCCCCATCATTGACTACTGAGGTACAATTAGGAAGGTCAGGTGCCGTAATGCTTTCAAAATCCAATGTATATGGTACTCCTACAGCAACACAGGATGTCATAAATGTAGCCATCTGAGACCATGCACTCTTATCAGATGCACTACATACAGAGCGTACCCATACATAATACGTAGTTGCCGGTGTAAGTGAAGGCAAGTTGGTACTTAATCCAGTACTTGACCCTGAAGCGACTGTAGCAGCAGTAGGATAGGTACTGGAAATTGAATAATAATATTCATAGCCAACTCCTGGCGCTGAAGATGGTGCTGTCCATGCTATCTGCGCTGAATTAGCTGTAACAGCAGATACCGTTAAAGCAGAAGGAGCCAAACAGGTTGGAGCCGATCCAATGACCACGGTATAATCATGAGCTTCGCCATAGCCATCTGTATTGCAGGGAATAGGTTGACTGGAATACCTGTCTCCCACTCTCATTCTGTAGGTACCCGGAGTTACTGTTGACGGAATGGTTATCTGTCCGGAAGTCATACTGACACCTCCTACAGAGGCGCTACTTGCAGAAGCCACCAGCTCAGGAGCCGCATCATCAAAAGTACCATCATTATTAAAATCTATCCAGATACGCACATTCTGATTGCTGTAGTCATGCTTTACACTAAAGTCATAGCTCAGTCCTGCGCTCATGTTAATGGTCATAGATGTATAATCTCCATATGCATTAGCAGAACAGCCTGTATTCTGATGTCCAAATCCGGCTGTCGGAATCATAAAGGTGTCGATCATATCACCTCCATTACATCCACTCGCAAACGCAGGCGTACAGTAAGTTTGCGCGGAGGATAAAAGGCCGGTCATTAAAAAACCAACGAGTAAAATATTTTTCATAAAACACATTATTAGTTATTCAAATCTAGTGAAAATCAACAATAAAAAAAATATTTTTTTAATTATATCATAACGATTCAAACTTTATATTAAAAAATAAAAAATAAGGGATATAAAAAGAGACTGCTCCACTGAGCAGTCTCCTTATGATATTTTATTTAGAAATTATTTATCTTTTAATGGCTTTAACGGTTTGTTTAGATCCATCTTTCATATTCAGAACCACAAGATATATCCCTTCTTTCAGATCTCTTAACTGAAGTACTGAAGCAGGAGCTTCTATAGTTTTCACAAGTCTTCCTGCAACATCAACAACAGAAACAGACTGTACTTTAGATATATCAGAGATTGTTAAAGAATCAGTAAACGGATTCGGGTATACCTTGATTGTATTATCTTTTACAGAAGTTTCAGAAGTTGCCAGATTAGGGTTCTGTTTTACTTCCACATTATCTAAAAGGACATCATCATAGAAATATCCGTTACCACTCACATTTTTATCAACAGTAAATCTAACCTGAATAGTGGCGCCGATATAAGAAGCTGCCAAAGGAACACCAACAGTTCTCCATTGGTTTAAGTTCGAATTATCACTAAAGATAGTTACCCATCCATTTCCATTATTCACTTCTACAGTAAGTTTATTGTTGTCATAAGTAGACGGAGAAACTGTAGTACTAGTAGAAGTAGAATGATTTTTAAACCAGTCAAAAGAAACGAAAGGAGCTGTCAACCCTGTCAGATTGATAGGAGGAGTAACTAACTGTACCGTATTGACACCTGCTCCACTGTATGGTGAACTTGCATCTACCCAAGCATAAGTACCCGCTGCTTTTCCATTGTTAGCGGTATTTGCCCCATAGTCTGCTGATCCTGTGAACTTCCAGAAAAGATTGGCATCCGTTGTCGTTGCCGTAGGATTTACATTACTCCAGCAATTAGGAGAAATCCCTGCATCAAAGTTTTGAGAGAACGGAGCTGATACAGTACCACAAACTGTATTGAAAACAGCTGGCCCTACCCAAGGACTCTTATCTCCTGCACTACAAACGGATCTTACCCAAACATAATATGTACTGCTTGAAGCCAGTCCTGATAAAGGAGCTGAAGTTGTGCTGCTTGATCCACTAGCCTGTGCATTAACAGCAGGTGGTGTACTGCTTGTACTGTAATAATATTCGTATCCGTTGGCCGGTGTGGTAGATGGTGCCGTCCAGGATAGATCTGCAGTGGAAACTGTAGGATTGGCTACAACAGGAGAAGCGGGTTCCTGACATGTTGGTATAGCCTCTACCACAAAGTCATCAACGTGGAAATCAATGTCCGGGGTATTGGAACTTGTAGTTGCAACAAAAGCAATTTTAACATTTCCTGAATATCCTGTAAGGTTGATTACTTCTGTTTGGCTCGTATTAGAATATGTTCCTGCTCCTGTATATGTTTTTATTACATTCGTATTACTCCATGTAGTACCGCCATCTGTAGAGACAATAATTCTCACCTGATGGGTTCCCAGAGTTGTTTGAGAAACAGTTCCTAAATAACTGGTAACAGCCATTTTATATTTCATTCTAAACATTCCTGGAGTAGAACCAAGGTTAATGGGCTGAGAAATCAACCAGTCTCCGGTATTGGTTCCATACAGATTGATTCTTACAGCCGCATTAGATCCTGCATTTGCAAATCCTGCCTCGGCAGCCCATTTGCTCGACCCATAAGTCAGAGTAGATGATGCGGTAACATCTCCTTTAGCCACTGACCAGCACATTGGAGTGAATGCAGTAAAGCCTTGCAACGCCGTCGGCGCATTTTCTGAAGTACAAACTGTTGTAAAATTGCGCTCTGTACAAGAAGCAGAATTACTTGTTGGTGTATAAGCGTTAACTGTATAATAGTATTTTGTTGAATAGGCTAATGGGTTAGAAAGTGTATAGGTTGTCACGTTTCCTAAATCAACATTATTCATGATATCAGTTCCGCCAGTCGTAGTACCGATAGACAGTTTATACCCGGTTGCATCTGTTACAGCTCCCCAAGTGATTGTAGGAGTTACAGAAACTCCTGATGCCGCTGATGCAGGTGCAGTAACGGAAGGACAGCCAATATTTTTAGTGGTAAATGATACCGGGTTACATGCGCTGGCAGTTCCGTTACTGTTGGAAGGCTGTACAGTTGCATAATAGGTAGTATTATATAATAATTGATTTGCAGCCGGAAGCGTGTAAGTAACCACATTTCCTACATCTACTGCGTTCATCACATTTGTTCCTCCCGGAGTAGTTCCCAGACTTAACTTATAAGAAGTTGCTCCAGCTGTAGGATTCCATTTGATATTTGGTGTTACAGCAACTCCTGTAGCCGCATTGGCAGGTGTAGTAATTACCGTACACTCAGGAATTGTAATGGCTGAGATTTTAACATTATCCACATAGATATCATCACTTCCGTTATCCCCTTTGGCTAAGAATCTTACGATTGCAGTCGGACTGGACGACCCTAAGTCTATAAAATTAGATGTCCATGATGCAGCAACGCCTAATGCAGAACCTACATCTGCAAATGTATTCCCGCCGTCAGTGGAAAGCTGAATTTTCAAGACATCAGTTCCTGAAGGATTGATATAATCAAAACTTAAATATCTGGTACCTGAACCCGAAGATAGATTGACATACAAGTCCATATATCCGGAAGCATACTGACAGTTGTAAGAGTGGAAACGGGCTGCAGGAGTTACTGCAGGGGCAGAAACAGTAGAAGATCCACTGGAACTAGACCAACCTGAAGCAGAAGTAAATCCTGTTGTCGCAATATCACTCTGTCTCCAGGAATTGTCTCCTCTCGCCGGCCATGTTCTCCAATAACTGGCATTCGGCAGGTCTAAAGTGGAGTTACCGTCTGCCCACGTACTGAAACTTTCCATGAAAGGTAATGCTGCATAGGTTGCAGGCGGCGTCTGCCATGCTCCCGGTGTATAAGTAAATGTCAATCCGGAGGCAGGAACCGTTGTTCCGTTTGTAGTTCCTAAAGTCGCTGTAGAGCTGTTTGAACTTCCTACCGCAAGAGAAGTCCAGTTTGTTCCTGTTAAGTTATTTACATCAGAACTCTCTGATCCTCTGATCCCTACCTGTCCAGTAAGGGTTGAAGTTCCTGAAACACAGTTTCCATAAACAATAGCAATTGTTTTGGCATTAAGATCTAATTGAATCTGGAAATTAAGAAGCTGTGCTGAAGAAGCCGAATTACCTTGTACATCTGTAAACTGTACAATAAATTTTGAACCGACTGTTTCATAGGCAATTTCAGATGTAGCGGTATTAGCATGGCGAAGATTGGCTGCAAAACCTGCAAAAGCACCATCATAAGTAGTCGGTGAAATATCGGAGGATAATCCCGTGTAAGTTGTGCTGGATGCAGGAATTCCAAATGTAATAAAACCATTATTACTGATATAAACAGAAGTATACTTCTGATTATTGTAAGTAAAAGGGCTTGGCAAGGGAATAGCTCCCGATACCAGATCAGTTCCTATTGTAGCTCCGGACTGCCATATTGTTCTGTTTGCAGACAATGGTGTATACGTTCCGGTAGACTGGGCAAAGCCATATCCGTTATTCGTATTGGGAGTGGTGAGCTGAGGCGGACCAACCTGTGCAGACACGCAGTAGTAGAATGCTGTCAGGCACGTGAGTAAAATTTTCTTCATAAATAGTAAATAATAAAAGTTAGGGCGGTAAATGTATAAATATTAATTGATAATTTAACCATAATATTAAAAATTATCATAAAATATTAAATAAAAACAAATAAAAACAACCTAAAAATGAGATAAAATCAAACGTTTATTTAAAATTAACAGATAATTCGCAATCTATTGAAAAATATTAAAACAATGAAAATCAGACATTTACTATAGTATATAATTAAAATAGACTTCAGAAAATTTTTCTATTTAACATAAAAACATATTTAAAATTTTTCATCTATATTCTTAATATGTAAACAAAAAAAAGAGTAACCTAAGCCACTCTTTTTTAATCAGTATTTTTATATTCTAATTCAAATAGAACTCATATTTATTTAATAACTGAATTTCTTTAATCAGATCTCCATTCAGATCTACCGAATGTTTCATAGACTGCACTTCAATGTGAGAATCATCTTCAAGGTTTTTAATAAAGAACTTCAGCTTCTGATTTCCTTTATTCCGATCCAGAACTGTTCTGAAAAAATCAAGATCTTCCGGTCTTACATCCATAACATCCATAACAAGCGATATGCTTTTTGCAAATCTCTCGAATGCCTCCTGAAGCTCTATAACGTCAACGACATTGACAAATACTCTTCCGTCCTTTACCTGAGCAAATTTTATCTTAAAAATAACAAATCTCTGAACCTCAAGCTTTTCCTTCAACCTCATATAATCCCGGTCTCCCAACCTGAATGAATATGATCCGGAATAATCTTCAAGCGTAACAAAAGCTACTTTTTCGCCACTTCTGAAACCGTCCTGAACCCTGTATTCTGTAATCAGGCCAGCCACTGTATATTCTTTTCCGCCGCCTCCGTTTTCTCTTTCTTTCTGCAGGGTTTTCCAGTCTTTCTTTTTTTCCTCAAACAATTCCTCCTGTTTGTTGGCAAAAGCCTGCTCTTTATAAGCATCTACCTCATCGAGATTCAGGAACAGAAAGTTTCCTTTTGGTTCTGCTTTTTTGGTCACTTCTTCAATGACTTCCTCCTCTCCCACTGACAAATCATCAGAAACAATCTCACTTAAATCAACAGTTTCATCCTGGGAGTCCTGCTCAAGAACCGGAGTTTCATCTGTCACGATCTTCTCTTCCACATCTTTCTCCAGAACTGCCTTCTTGGAAAGCTGCCCCTGCATAAACTGAAACTGATATTTAAATTCATCCAGCGGATGTGCAGAAAGATAGAAACCGATAATCTCTTTTTCTTTATTGAGCTTATGCATGTTTGGCCATTCTGGACATGGTGCAAGTTTAGGCTGCTCAATCTGAACTTCTTCTGCAAAGTCTGCAAATAAGGAGTGCTCCATCTCGTTTTTACTTTCCTGGAAACTCTGTCCATACCTGATCAGTCTTTCAAGGTTTGTCTTTCCTGCCATGTCAATGTCAAAATACTGACCTCTGTGGAAAGAATCCAATTCATCAAAAGCACCGGCAAGTACCAAACTCTCCGCTACCCTTTTATTCATCTGGGAAGGTAATATTCTCTCAAAGAAATCATAGATGTTCTTAAACCTTCCGTTTTCTCTTTCCCTTGTAATCGCTTCACTCGGACCTTCCCCGATTCCCTTAATCGCTCCCAGCCCAAAGCGGATCTGTCCTTTTTCGTTTACTGAGAATTTATATTGAGATTCATTCACATCAGGACCTAATACATCCACACCCATACTTTTACAATCCTCCATGAACATGGTAATTGAATCTGTATTGTTAATGTTATTACTCATTACACTCGCCATATATTCTGCAGGATAATTTGCTTTTAAAAATGCAGTCTGGTATGCAATAAAGGCATAACATGTTGAGTGAGATTTGTTGAAGGCATATTCAGCAAAAGCTTTCCAGTCATTCCAGATCTTCTCCAGCCTCTCTTCATTCAGATTGTTTTTCCGACCTCCTTCAATGAATTTCGGGTACATTTTATTAAGAACATCGATCTGCTTTTTACCCATTGCCTTTCTAAGCGTATCGGCTTCACCTTTGGTAAAATTGGCCAACTTCTGTGACAAAAGCATTACCTGTTCCTGATAAACTGTAATCCCGTATGTTTCTTTTAAATATTCTTCTGTTTCCGGTAAGTCATAAACGATTTCTTCAATTCCATGCTTTCTGTTGATAAAGTTTGGAATATATTTAATTGGTCCTGGGCGGTATAAGGCATTCATGGCAATAAGGTCAGCAAAAACCGTTGGTTTAAGTTCCCTCATGTATTTTTGCATCCCCGGACTTTCATACTGGAAAATCCCGACTGTTCTTCCTTCTTTAAATAGCTGATATGTTTTGGTATCGTCAAGAGGGATAAGATCCGGATCAATATCAACTCCATGCCTTGCCTTCACCAGTTTTAAAGCATCTTTGATAATGGTCAGTGTCCTTAGTCCCAAAAAGTCCATCTTCAGAAGACCTGCACTTTCTGCCACTGAGTTATCAAACTGAGATACGAGGATGTCGGCATCTTTTGCGGCAATAGTCACCGGAACCAGGTTACTTACATCTTCCGGTGTAATGATTACTCCACAGGCATGAATTCCTGTATTCCTGATACAGCCTTCCATCTTTTTAGCACTGGCCAAAACCCCGTGTCTTGAATCATCCGGACTGTCCAGAACATATCTCATTTCATCGACAAGCATCTGTTCTTCCGGTTTCAATTTATCATATTTCGCCAGAGCTTTTGCTATGTTCATCCCTGGTGTGGAAGGAATCAGCTTGGCAATATTATTAGTATCGGGAATTGGAACATCCAATACCCTTCCGGCATCTTTAATGGCAGACTTCCCTCCGAGTACAGAATAAGTAATAATCTGCGCTACCTGACTTTGTCCGTATTTTTCTATTACCCATTTGATAACCCTGTCCCTTCCTTCATCATCAAAGTCAATATCAATATCGGGCATGGATACCCTTTCCGGATTCAGGAATCTCTCAAAAAGGAGATCATATTTAATAGGGTCTACATTGGTAATTCCAATACAGTAAGCCACGGCAGATCCTGCAGCAGAACCTCTCCCAGGTCCAACCCAGACGCCCATTTTACGGGCTTCGTTACAGAAATCCTGTACAATTAGGAAGTATCCTGGATAACCGGTATTGGCAATTACTTCAAGCTCAAAGTCAAGACGCTCTTTAATTTCATCGGTAATCCCTTCTGCTCCATATCTGTTTTTTGCTCCTTCATAGGTAAGATGGGTCAAATAAGCCATCTCCCCTCTTTTCCCTCCGTCTACCTCATCTTCTGCATGGATAAATTCTTCGGGAATATCAAACTTAGGAAGGAGTACGTCTCTTTTTAAGGTATAGGGTTTAAATTTCGCTGTAAACTCCTCATAGGCATCAAAAGCATCAGGATATGCTAAAAAAGCCTCTTTTATTTCATCAGAATTTTTAATGTAATACTCACCTGTCGCAAGACCTCTTCTTTTACCAAATCCCTTCCCTATAGGTGTTGTCAGCTTTTCTCCATCTTTGATACAGCTTACGATATCCTGAATATTAGCGTCATCTTTATTGGTATAAAAAGTCTCGTTCTGCGCTAAGATTTTAACATTATATTTATCCGCCAGATATAACAGCACCTCATTCAAATGCTCTTCTTCAGGCAGTTTGTGATTCTGAATCTGTACATAAAAATCATCTTCAAAAGTATCTTTCCACCATTTGAAAAGTTCCTCTCCTTTCTGTTCACCGGTATTTAAGATTGCATCAGGAATATCTCCCATAATCCCCGAAGTCAGAGCAATCACCCCTTCTTTATATTGGGCAATCAGCTCACGGCTCACCCTTGGAACTCCAAAATAGAACCCTTTAAGGAAACCAATACTGGAAAGCTTTGCCAGGTTTTTATACCCGTTAAAGTCTTTTGCCAAAAGGACTACCTGTGTTCTCCTGTCAGGATCATCTTTGGTAAACTGCTTTTGTTCATAACGGTCTGAAATATAAAATTCACAGCCCACTACAGGAATAAGCGGTTCAGAAGCAGGTTCCTCTTCATTAAATTCGGTTCCGTTTTCTTCTGCCTCCTGTTTTTTAGCCAGGTATTCTTTGTGTTTTTTAGCTCTGTCACCGTTAGCTCCTTCTACCGCTGAAACAAACTTAAAAGCCCCCATCATATTTCCAAGATCCACCATTCCCACGGCAGGAAAATTTTCATCAGAAGCTTTCTTAATCAGATCATTGATACTGGAAGTAGCCGTAAGAGTGGAGAAAACACTGTGGTTATCAAAATTGAAATATTTACCTAAATCAATTTCGTCAATGCTTCCAAAATCCTGTTGTTTTTTCTTATTATGAAAATCAGCGACCTGCCTTCTGATAACAATATTAAAAGGTTTGATCGGATCCGGATAAAGACTTTTGAAATAAGCAAGCTGATCCTCAGAGATCTTTAAGGTTTCTGCGGGAACTACCCCAATTCTCACCATTTCAAAGAAAGCACGGGCTGTTGCATTTACGTCGGCAGCAGCATTGTGGGCTTCATCAAATTTGTTCCCGTAAAGCTTTTCATAAAGCTCTTCAAGTTTCGGGGGTTTAAATCTTCCTCCGCGACCTCCTCCAAGCTGACAGAAGTCAGTTCCCAATATCATGGTATCTGCTTTCGGTTTCTCCTGCAGATTATCTTTAAGGTTCTTCCTGTAAAATTCCGCACCTACAATATTGTAGTCGAATTCCACATTATGTCCTGAAACAACCCTTACTCTTTCCAGAACTTTAGAAAATTCTTCTAAAATCTCCTGAAGATCACGACCTTCTTCATTGGCAATCTTTGTTGTAATTCCGTGAATTCTTGCTGCATTGAAGGGAATATCATACCCTTCAGGCTTTATTATATAATCCTGATTTTCAATTAAATTCCCATCATCATCATGCAGCTGCCATGCAATCTGGACCATTCTCGGCCAGTTATCAGAATCTGAAAGCGGAGCATTGAAATTTTTTGGTAAACCGGTTGTTTCTGTGTCAAAAATTAAATACATATAATTTTCTAACTTTTTTATAAAAAAGAGAATGTAAAGTTACTCCATTTTTTTCAAATATTGTTTTATAACGATGATTAAAACAATCAATAACATTCAAAAAAAAATAAAGAAAGCAACATCATTGTAAAAAAAAATTAACAAAAAAAATGAAAAATTAAAATTAGCTTAAAAAATTAGAGTTATACTCTAAAACATACTAATAATTAAAATATTAACATAAATTTGAATCTCCGTACTTTTAACAATTTACTACCTAAAATGAAGAAACAATTACTTTTACTCAGTACTTTAACTGTTGCGTTAATAAATGCGCAAAACAATGAAGAATTAAACAGACAATTTGAACGGCAAAGAATAGAGAACAATAGCAAATTTGATGCTTATGTATCTAAGCGATTTGGTTCTGAAAGAAGCCCTGAAGTTGTAAAGCAGATTGAATTACAGAAAGCTACTCTGGCAGGGTTTTTACCTGATGACAAACCTTATTTCTTTCAGGCACATGATGGTGACCAGATAAAAAATTCCAATTCCGATTTTTTACAGGGAGGCACTATTACAGGATTAACAGGTTCTTTCAATGGAGACGGTATTAAATTTACCATTTTTGACGGCAGTACTTCCTCAGGTGTAGCAAGAGTGTTTGCCGGTCACGTTTTTTTCAACAATTTTCCTAACAGAATAACCAATAAAGAAAGCAGCACTGTCAATTACGGAGATCACGCAACAGCTGTTTCCAGCTTTATAGGAGCAAAAGATTACCCTTATACCGTAACATTTACCAATGGAACAACAAGACAGGTTAATTTCAAAGGTATTGCCCCCAACTCTACAATAGATGCTTACGCTTTTGGAACTTCTATACTGGACGGTGAAACTGTACAAAGCACTGTATTTCAAAAAATCATTAAAGCCCAGCCTAATATTTCCAACCATTCTTACGGAAGTAATCAGGGATGGGCAGACCCCCAGCTGATTAATAATGAACCGGCTTGGGTTTGGAATGGAGCTTTTGTCAGTCCCGGTACCTCTTTTGATGCTCAGGGTACTTACCATACCAATGACCGTGATTACGATCAGATCGTATACAATAACCCATCATACATTATTGTAAAATCTGCAGGAAACTCATTCGGCGAAGGCCCTAGTGCAGATACAAGTACCTATAAAAAATATTACACAGACAATACAGGAAACTTAGTAGAATTCGCAGCTACAGATACGCTTCCTCCAAGCAACTGTGCACAGGGGTATGACTGTATAGGAATTGGTTCTCTTGGAAAAAATATCATTGTAGTGGCAGCTGCAGACAGAATTACAGCAAATGACGGAAGGTATACTTCTTCTTCAGATGTTATTCATTCAAGCTACAGCAGTGCAGGACCAAGAGATGACGGTGGTATCAAGCCGGACATTACAGCAGTAGGAACAAGTGTTGCCAGTGCCTGGACCGACAATAATGCCACAGGAGGCAGTAAAATCGACATCGGAGATGGTACTTCTTATTCCGCTCCGGTTGTAACAGGTATTATAGGGCTTTGGACCCAGATCAACAAACAATTATTTGCCGGGAGTTTATTAAATGCAGCATCAGCCAAAACCCTGATGGTACATTCAGCGAAAGAAGCCGGAAATACAGGTCCTGATCCTCAATTCGGATGGGGTTTTATTGATGCCAAAAAAGGAGCTGAGCTTCTTGTGGGAAAAGCAAACAACAGTATTATCTTTAATAATGAAATATTAAACAGTGGGGTTGCCAATGTAAAAATGGTAAAAGCATCAGGTTCAGAACCGTTAAAAGCGACTATTTCCTGGGTAGATCCTGAATTTACAAATTTCACCAATCAATGGAGCAATATTTACAACAACAGAAGCTCTAAGCTGATTAATGATCTGGATCTGAAAATTACTGATACCACTACAAATACTGTTTATTATCCCTGGAAACTGGATGCCAATAATCCTATGACTCCTGCTACAAAAGGAGACAATACTGTTGATAATGTGGAACAGGTTGTTATTGATGCTCCCGTTGCCGGAAGAACTTATAAAATAGAGATTACCAACAAAGGTATATTGAAAAATAATTCAGGAGGTAATGCTCCTCAAAACTATTCTGTTATTGTAACCGGATTTACAGAATTACTGGGCACTAAAGAAGCCGGACTATCATCAGATGGAATATCAATAGCTCCAACGGTTGTAAAAGACATCACCAATGTATTGAAAGCGCCTAAAAAGTCTACTTTCAATGTGTATGATCTTACCGGCAAAAAATTACAAAGCGGAATCATTAACAATGATAAAGAACCTATAGATTTATCAGCTTACACAAAAGGAATTTACATCATTGAAGTAAAAACAGGCAAAGATGTTATTTCTAAAAAAGTGATCAAGGAATAACCTATATCTACAAAGATTTTATACAAAATACTAACAGTTGTTAGTATTTTGTTTTTTTATGTATATTTGCTTCCTATGGAAAATGCACTTCACGAAAAAGTTTCTCAGGATATATTACTCAAAGCATATAATCATATGATGCTGGCCAAAGCAATGGCCGATATTTACGAAGAAAACAGAAATGTCTGTAAATACGTTCATAGCACCTCAAGAGGGCATGAAGCCATCCAGCTTGCAACCGCTTATCAGCTCAAAAAAGAAGACTGGGTTTCTCCTTATTACAGAGACGAAAGCATTCTTTTAGGAATTGGTTTTGAACCTTACCAATTAATGCTTCAATTATTGGCTAAAGCTGATGATCCTTTTTCGGGAGGAAGATCTTATTACTCTCATCCGTCAAGCAGAGATGAAAACAAACCCAAGATCATTCATCAGAGTTCCGCTACCGGAATGCAGACCATTCCTACTACAGGGGTAGCACAGGGAATTAAGTATATCCAGGATTTCAATCTTCAGAATTTTGAGAATAATCCTGTTGTAATATGCAGCCTTGGAGACAATTCTGTTACAGAAGGTGAAGTGAGTGAAGCTTTACAGTTTGCAGCATTACATCAGCTTCCCATTATTTTTCTGGTTCAGGATAACGAATGGGGAATTTCAGTAACGAAAGATGAAGCAAGAACCTGTGATGCCTATGATTTTGTAGCAGGATTTACAGGACTAAGCAGAATGAGGGTAGACGGAACTGATTTCGTGGAAAGTTTCGAAGCTATGAAAAAAGCTGTCGACTTTGTAAGAACAGAAAGAAAACCTTTGGTGGTCTGTGCAAAAACAGTACTGATAGGACACCATACTTCAGGTGTAAGAAGAGAATTCTATAGAGACGAAGAAGATTTAACAAAACACAGAGCCAAAGATCCGGGAGAAATCCTTAGAAAACATTTACTGGAAACCGGGGTTGACGAAGATCTTTTAAAACAAATCACTAAAAAGGCACGTCTTGAAGCTGAAGAAGCTTTTGAAAGAGCTAAAAATGCTGAAGACCCGAAGCCGGAAACTGTAATGCAGCATGTTTTTGCTCCTACTCCTATCACAGAGGAAACAGGTACTCGTGAACCTGCCAACGGAGAAAAAATTGTAATGGTAGATGCTGCCATTCACGCCATACAGGAACTGATGTGGAAACACCCTGAAGCTCTTCTTTACGGACAGGATGTAGGAGAAAGAATCGGTGGAGTTTTCCGTGAAACTGTTACATTAGGTAAAAAATTTGGAAGCAAGCGAGTATTCAATACAGCCATCCAGGAAGCTTATATCATTGGATCTACTGCTGGTATGAGCGCTGTTGGATTGAAACCAATCGTTGAGGTTCAGTTTGCAGACTATATTTATCCGGGGATCAACCAATTAATCACCGAGATCTCAAAATCCAGCTATTTAAGTGGCGGAAAATTTCCCGTAAGCAATATCATCCGTGTTCCTATCGGAGCCTATGGAGGAGGTGGACCTTACCACAGTGGAAGTGTTGAAAGTATCCTTTCCAATATCAAAGGAATCAAAATAGCCTATCCAAGTAATGCTGCTGATTTTAAAGGTTTATTAAAAGCTGCTTACTATGATCCCAACCCTGTAGTAATGCTTGAGCACAAAGGATTATACTGGAGCAAAGTTCCTGGAACTGAAGATGCTAAAACAATAGAACCGGCTGAAGACTATGTTCTTCCGTTCGGAAAAGGTAAAATCATCATTGAAGCTGATAAAGATGAAACTGAAAAAGGCAGAACTTTATTAGTGGTAACTTATGGTATGGGAGTTTACTGGGCTAAAGAAGCTGCTAAGAATTTTAACGGAAGAGTGGAAGTGATCGACTTAAGAACATTAATCCCTCTTGATGAAGAACTTGTTTTTGAAAGAGTAAAAGCTCACGGAAAATGTATCGTTCTCACGGAAGAGCAACTTAACAACTCTTTTGCAGAAGCATTTGCACACCGTATTTCTAAAAACTGCTTCAAGTATCTTGATGCTCCTGTAGAAACAATGGGTTCTCTGGATGTTCCTGCGGTACCTATCAATCTTGTACTGGAAAAAGAAATGCTTCCGAACGCCGAAAAGCTGAGTCTCAAAATTGAAGAAATGCTGAAATATTAAATAATTGAAACCTCTGAAAAATCAGAGGTTTTTTTATTAATTTTAATAAACAGAATAGATCCCTTATTTTGGTATCCATTTTGTTTATATGCACACCAATAATTTCATACATCTTTATGATCACAACCAAATACGTCAATTATAAACAGGTTCTCAATTTATCAGGGTTCCATCTTATTCTTATTTCGATCTGGTGTACCTTAATCGCTGTTCTTTTCTATTTCTTCAACTGGGAATGGATGACAATTCCCTGGGTACCTGTAGCCCTGATTGGTACTGCTGAAGCATTTCTTGTCGGTTTCAAAAACAACCAGGCCTATGACAGACTTTGGGAAGCCAGAAAAATCTGGGGCGGAATTGTGAATTCCAGCCGTTCCTTTGCCTCTATGGTGTATGCTTTCGATACCAAAAATGAAGAAATTGGTGTTTTTGATCTTGAAGACCGTAAAAGAAAAATTGTTTACCGCCATATTGCATGGTTATATACTTTCCGTGAACAGCTTCTGGTTCCTACGGAATGGGAGCATATCAGCACAGAAAACAATAAATTCGGGAATATCAACCTGAGACGAAACAGACTGATTAAAGCTGGCTTTCCCGATTATGGAAGAGCTCCTATTTTCCTGCATAAGTATCTTTCGGAGGAAGAATATGATCTGAAAAATGATTATAAAAATTTTGCGACCTATCTCATCGCCCAACAGGCAAAAGATATCAATCAACTGAAAAACATGAATGCCATCACAGATTTCAACCAGACTCAGTTACAAAACAGTTTGAATGAATTTTATAATTTCCAGGGACAGGCAGAAAGAATCAAAAAATTTCCTTCTCCAAGACAGTTTGCCAGTACAGCTTTTGTTTTTAATATCCTGTTTATCATGCTTCTTCCACTCGGATTAGTGAACGAGTTTGCAAAATTGGGTGATTGGGGAATTTGGACCTCCATCCCTTTTTGTATCATCATCGGATGGATTTATATCATTATGGAGCTGGTAGGAGATTATTCTGAGAATCCTTTTGCAGGACTAATGTTTGACGTCCCTATGCTTTCCATCTGCAGAACGATTGAGATAGACCTTCTTCAGATGGACGGCGAAACAGAACTTCCCGATCCTATTTCTTCCAAAAACGGAGTTTTAGTTTAATTTTTCCTTTCTTTCTTGAAAAAATTACAGATTCGAAAATCGACAAAAAAACGTTAAAATATATTTCAAATTTCATTGTTATTTCATAATTTAGGGAATTGAAAACATCAGCTAAAATCTGTCCAAAATTGAGCTTATGTTCGGTTTCAGACAGATTTTAACTTTTCCTTTTTCATCCACTAACAATGTATTCCTTCTTTTTTGTAAATAATGAGATCCAAGCACGTACTGCAGATTTTGACAACGCTGTGTCTTACCCTGTTCTGTTGTGACATGAAGTCACAGGCAGCCTTCAATAAAGAATTACCAAAAGAATTCACAGACCAATTCACCAAAGAAATCAACGACAGCATTCCTTCTCTTGGATCTTTCATTGTTTCCCAAAATGATAAGGTTGTTTATGAGAAGTATTTTCATACAGCCCATAAAGAAACCATTTTCAGTATAAAATCTGTTACCAAAAGTATTGTCTCCATTCTTGCGGGAATTGCAAAAGACAAAAACCTGCTTCCCAACCTCAACACTCCGGTATTAAAAATCCTTCCTGAATACAATATTTCAAGAAGTAATTTTAAAAATATTTCCAATATTGAAGGAAAAGTACTTCACGATTCAATAAGAAATACATTAACATTAAAAAATCTCATGACGATGCAGGGAGGCTTTGACTGGGTTGAAAACTCAAAAATCTCAACAGCGATGTCTTTTTCCGGTGATCCTGTAAAGTTTGTGCTGGATCTTCCTTTTGAAGAATATCCCGGAACTGTATTCAATTATAATAGTGGCGAAACCCATCTTTTTGGAGTTGCTCTGGCAAAAATTGTAAAAACCAACCTGAAACAATTCGCTGCAGAAAATCTTTTCAGGCCACTAAAGATCAATATTCCCCGATGGGATACCGATTCCATGAACAGGAATATCGGAGGTTCGGAAATGTTTATGAAACCGGAAGATATGATGAAGTTTGGCCTGATGATTCTGAACAACGGAAAACTTGGTGGCAGACAGGTTGTTTCCCAGAAATGGATTCAGGAATCTACAGCTGAACAGGTAAAATTGGATTCATGGGATGTCATGCCGGATGCCAATGGATACGGTTATTACTGGTGGCGAAGAAAAACCAACGGACATCAGGCTTTCGTGGCAACAGGTTATGGCGGACAGCTCATCTGCATCATTCCCGATTTAAAAATGGTTATTGTGACCACCTGCTTTTTGAACGATCAAAACAAAGGAAGAACTGATATTAAAAGACTTCATTACTTCATTGATAAAATAACGAAAGCTGATTTATAAAACTATTGCAGATAATACAGGTAACTAATCTATAATACGATTGCCGTAGTATTTTTAACCTCGGAAATCATAAATGAACTGTGTGTACTTGCGATATGTTGAAGCGTTGTAAGTTTCGTCAGCATAAAGCTGCGGTAGTCTTCAATATCTTTCACTCCTATTTTAAGAATATAATCGTAATCTCCGCTTACGTGAAAGCATTCTGTAACTTCCTGAAGGTCCATTACCTCTTTTTCGAACTGTAATACAAATTCTTTTTTATGCTGACTTAATTTTACATGGCACAGCACAATAAAATTTTTCTTAACTTTACTTTTGTCCAGCAAGGCCACATATTTTGAAATAACGCCTGCATTTTCAAGCTTTTTTACACGCTCATAAATTGCTGTAACAGACAATCCAAGCTTACCGGACAGTTCTTTGGTAGTTTGTTTACAGTCTTCCTGCAGAAAAAACAGGAGTTTCTTGTCAGTTTCGTCAAGTTCCATAGATGTTTTTTTGGTAAAAATTTAATAATTCCGAAGATACTAAATATTTTTTCTAAATAAACAATATTTTACAGTTTTATATTCTACAAATTCAAATTTATATTGTAATAATTAAGAAATTAATGCAAATTGGAACCATAAAATAAAAACAGTATTTATGGAAAACTTTAACGCAGCTAATGAAATACAGGATCTTCAGTATTTTGGAGAATTCGGAGGAGTCAATCCTTCTATTTCTGACAGCTCTACCTATACATTCCTTTCTGCAAAGACCATGTTTGATACTTTCGAGGGGAATGCTGAAGGATGCTATCTGTATTCCAGACATTCATCACCAATGAACCTTTACCTGGCTCAGGCTCTTGCCAAGATGGAAAACACAGAATCTGCCAACGTTACCGCATCCGGAATGGGAGCTATTACTTCAGTGCTGATGCAGGTATGTAAAAGTGGAGACCATATTATTTCAAGCAGAACCATCTACGGAGGTACTTATGCCTTTCTTAAAAACTTCTTTCCCCAGTTCAATGTTTCAACGACTTTTGTTGATATCAATAATTTTGAATCTATAGAAAAAGCAATTACGCCCAATACGAAAGTTATCTATTGTGAAAGTGTGAGCAATCCGCTTCTTGAAGTGGCAGATCTTAGGAAACTTTCGGAAATCTGTAAAAAATATAATCTGAAACTGATTGTAGACAATACCTTCTCTCCCCTTTCCATCTCTCCGACTTTATTCGGAGCTGATATTGTGATTCACAGTTTAACGAAGTTTATCAACGGAAGCAGTGATACGGTAGGTGGTGTATACTGTGCCAGTCAGGCATTTATTGATGATACAAAAAATGTGAATTCCGGAGCATGTATGCTTCTTGGGCCAACTATGGACAGCTTAAGATCCTCAAGCATCTTAAAAAACCTGAGAACATTACACATCAGAATCAAACAGCATAGCCACAATGCTATGTATCTTGCTGAAAGATTCGAAAAAGACGGTTTAAAGATATCTTATCCAGGACTGCCATCCCATAAAAACCATGAATTAATGAAAAGCATGATTCATGAAGAATACGGATACGGAGGTTTATTGACTCTGGATGCCGGAACTACAGAAAAAGCCAATGAACTGATGGAGCTGATGCAGACAGAAAATCTGGGTTATCTTGCCGTAAGCTTAGGGTTCTATAAAACCTTATTCTCATGCTCAGGAAAATCTACCTCATCTGAAATACCTGAAGAAGAAAGAGCTTCCATAGGTATTTCTGATGGATTGATCAGGTTCTCAATCGGTCTCGACCACGATATCAAAAGAACTTACCAAAAGATGAAGGAGTGTATGCTGAAAGTAGGAGTTCTCAATCACCATGAAAACATTTCCATATCCTAAATTTATTGTAAAAAGGCTGTTTCAATTGAAACAGCCTTTTTTCTTATTTATCAATCCACCTGTTAGATTTGGAATAACAAACGTTAAGTATAATCTCTTATAGGTTTTGGCTAAAGCCGTTGGAAGATTTTATTTATTTGATAAATGGGCTAAAGCCCATTCCTATTGATATTTTTTGCAGACAATTATGTTATTTCTTATAATAATGATGCGGAAAAGCATCCTCAGGCTTCATTCTGAAAACATTCAGCAGTATCCAGGATTTCAGGAATCCATATCCATAAGAAAACATCTGAATATAAGTGGAAATGACCGCCATGCCGGCTATACTTATATTTTTAGTCAATATTAAAGCGTGAAACAACACCAAGAAAGTATACAAACCGTAGAAAGCCAGAATAATCCCTCTATGCATAATAAAATACTCCAGAAAACCCATCACATATCCTAACAAAAATAAAGTAGGAAACGCAAAGGAAATTTTCACATAGTTCGGGTGTCTCTGATTAAGAATTGGCCTTGCACAGCCAAACTGGTAAACCTGTTTGGAGAATTTTCCAAAATCAACCCTACGCTTATGATATACAGCAATATCATCAAAAAAAGTAGTGGTAAAGCCATTTTCCCAAAGCGTCATCGAAAGATCCGGGTCCTCACCTATTCTCATTTCGGAAAATCCGCCCACCTTTTCAAAAACCGCTTTTTTCACTCCCATATTAAAGCTTCGGGGCTGAAATTTTGAAACTGCTTTCTTGCTGCCTCTGATTCCTCCTGTTGTAAATACTGAAGTCATAGAATAGGAGATAGCTTTCTGCATCAGATTAAATCCTTTATGTGCTTTATCTGCCCCTCCAAACGCATCACATGGAATAGTCAGGATATCATTTTTAATATGTTCAATATAATCTTTTTCAACAATGACATCACTGTCAACAAATACCAGCCATTCGTTGGCTGCTCTTGCTGCGCCATAGTTTCTCGTAAGTCCCGGTCCTGAATTATTTTTTCTGAAATATTTAATATCTAACCCTTGTTCAAAATTTTTAATGGTAGGTTTCAGATCGATCAGAGAACCATCATCTACAATAATAATCTCAAACTCCTTATCCGTCTGCAGGGTAAGTGAAGTCAACAGCTCAAAAAGTTCATCTTTTCGGTTATAAATGGCAACAACAATGGAAATAGTAGGCTTCAAATTGAAAATTTTTCAAAATTACTTATTCGCAGGACAACCTACAAACAGTTTAACAGCTTATTCAGAGAAATTAACGAAGTTACATTCTATCCTTCTCACTGTATGCATTTTACCAGTGAAATTCTGAGCAAGGTTATTTGACATTTTAAACAAAATGAACAGCCGGAATCATCTTGCTATGATCATCAATTATTCTAAGGACAGACTTCTGCATAAGGCTGTAGTAATGTATCTTACCAAAGAACGGCTGAAAGATTTTTACTATTCTGCTGATGTACAGAGAAAAACCGGACATTAGGAATACAACATTCACACACTTTTAAAAAACAATATGGGTTTTGCGCTTTCACTGGTACGATAAAACAAAATAGGCTGTGCCTCATGAGTACAGCCTATTCTTATTATTTTAATTAAACATATTATTTACTACAGTTATTTTTTCTGTGAACTGCCCGGATCTTTTACCTCCTTCTTTTGAGATATCACATTATGGTTTAGAGCCTTTCTTTTAGGTTCTGATTGTGACGGTTTTGATCCAGAACCAAGCAGGCTGAATACATCCAAAATTATATCAAATACATCTAAAAAATTCCAGGACATTTTAATCTCAGAGTTTATGACTTATTATCTTCTAATTTATGTATTTTTTTCGTCCCTTCGTACATTTCGTATTGTAAAAATCTTGTTTCCAGCTTTCCGTTGAAAAGTTTGATCTTTCTTGAAGGACGTAAACCGATTTTCTTCACCGCTTCAAGATCTGAAGAGATAAGCCATGCCAATGTATTCGGATAATTTGTTTTAAAGGTGTCTCCTATTTTTTTATAAAAATCATCGTCATTGATGGAAATTCTTTCATCATATGGTGGATTGAATACCATTAGTAATGGGAAAAGCTCTTTTTTGGAATCAAAGAAATTCTGCTTTTTAATTTCAATAACATCTTCCATTTCCGCAGCTTCCACATTCATTCTTGCGGCATTCAGCATTCTGGCATCAATATCATACCCAACAATTTTCCCGTCAAACTGTCTGATTCTGTTAATTCTGAATTCTTTAATTTTAGCAAACAAGTCTGCATCATAGTTATTCCAGTTCTGGAACCCGAATCTCTTTCTGAAAATCTGAGCTGGAAGGTCCATCGCAATCATTGCTGCTTCAATCAACAATGTTCCTGAACCGCACATCGGATCAAGGAAATTACCTTTTCCGTCCCAGCCTGCCAGCTGAAGCATTCCGCTTGCCAAAACCTCATTGATAGGCGCTTCTCCCTGCTCTCTTCTGTACCCTCTTTTAAACAGGGGATCACCTGAAGAGTCCATAGAAATCATCACCAGTTCCCGGTCAATATGAAGATGGAATTTGATATCCGGATTTCTCGTTTCTACATTAGGACGCCTTTTGAATTTTTCCTGAAAATAATCCACGATCGCATCCTTCATTTTTAAGGTCACAAACTGAGAATGTTTGAAGGTTTCAGAATTTACCGTTGCATCGATAGAGAACGACTGATCAACATCCATGAAATTTTCCCAGTCGAATTTAAATAATCTGTCATAAAACTGATGCTGGTTGAAGGCTTTAAACTCATGGATGGGCACCAGAATCTTCAATGCCGTTCTCGCAGAGTAATTGATTTTATAAAGAAAACCAAGATCTCCTTCGCAATTTACTGCTCTGTTTTTGATTTCAACATTTCTTCCCCCTAATTTTTTGATTTCTTCTGCCAGAATCTGTTCCAGTCCGAAGAAAGTTTTTATCTGTATTTTTATATTTTCTGTATCCATACGTATGAATTAAAAGATTTAAAGCTTTAAAAATTAAAAGATTAGCCATCCAACTTCTTGTCCAATTGAATTTTTCAATCTTTTAATGTTGTAAAATACTTTGCTTTTAACCGCACAAATTTAGTTATTTTTGCATTATGGAATGGTTTGAATCTTGGTTTGATACCCCTTATTATCATTTGCTTTATAGCAACAGAGACTATACTGAAGCTGAAAACTTCATCACAAAGCTTACTGCGGACCTTCAGCTTCCGCCTCAGTCGAAAATCATAGATCTTGCCTGTGGTAAGGGAAGACACTCTGTTTTCCTTAATAAATTAGGGTATGACGTTCTGGGTCTTGACCTTTCAAGACAAAGTATTGAATCTGACAAACAGTATGAAAATCAAACTTTGATTTTTGAAGTTCATGATATGAGAAACCCGATTGATGCAGATCCGATGGATGCAGTATTCAACTTATTTACAAGTTTCGGGTATTTTGATAATGAAAGCGATGATAAAAAAGTGTTTCAATCCGTTTACAATGTATTGAAACCCGGAGGATATTTTGTACTGGATTATCTGAATGAAGAGTTTGTAAGAAGTACCTTAGTCCCTGAAACTACCATTACCCGTGGTGATATCGAATTCAGGATCCTGAAAAAGATCGAAGGCAGACATATCATCAAAGATATCCGTTTTGAAGCAGATGGCAAGCCTTTTCATTTCTTTGAAAAAGTAAAACTTCACACCTTGGAAGCCATCCATGCCTATGCATCTGAATGCGGCTTTGAAAGAATAAAAATCTGGGGGGATTATCAGCTGAATGAATTTAAAAAAGAAAATTCCCCGCGTTGCATCAATTTATTTAAGAAAAAATAATGACAACAGTACTTTTACTGATTTTAAGTGTAATTACAGGAGTATTTCTGGGAAAGCACTTTGGTAAAAAAGAAAAACTGGCCAAAAATCTTCTGATATTAAGTGCCGGTTTTTTAATTACGATCTGTCTCAATGAAGTCTTTCCGCAGGTTTATACCTCTTCCGGAAGCAGTAGCCTTGGGATATTTGTGATCGCAGGAGTTCTGCTCCAGATGATTCTGGAAGCTCTTACCAAGGGTTTTGAACATGGACACTTCCATCATCACAGTGAGCATAATATCCTCCCTGTTGCTTTAATGGTGGGATTATTTATTCATGCCTTTATTGAAGGAATTCCTCTTGCCAATGAAAAACATGAACTTTCTCCTTATCTTTGGGGGATTGTATTTCACAATCTTCCGATTTCATTTATTTTAGGAGCATTTTTATTTAACAGGAAAGGAGAATCAAAAGCTTCTTCATCTTACCCTTCCATTCTTATTGTAGCCTTATTTGCTCTGGCGTCTCCCATGGGAATGTTATTAGGAAATTATTTCAATCCGGATCTTCAGCCTTATTTCCTGGCTGTCGTAGGTGGGATTTTCCTGCATATTTCATCTGTTATTATTTTTGAAAGCAATAAAAATCATAATATAGACTGGGTAAAGATCGGGCTGGTTGTCTTAGGAGTTTCACTTGCATTGATGATGCATGTTTTTCACCAGCATCCTGCTGACGTTCATTCTCATTAAATAAAAATAAAAAAGTTCCGGAATCCGGAACTTTTTTTTATCATATATTCTTAGTTATCAAAGCTTAGAACTTCCATCCTACAGTAAGGAAGAAATTATTTCTGTTACTTTTTACATCACTTACTGCATACGAATCACTTTCAAAGATTTTACTCGAAGAATAGTAAGATGAATCAAAATTATCACCCATATAGCCTCTCATAAAAGGATTGGTATATTTTGATGAAATATTCTGATAAGATGCATCTACATAGAACGATTTGAAGTCATATCCGATACCCAATGAAAGTGTATTTCTGTCACTCAGCATCAGGTTGCTGTAAGACTGATCTCCTACGGCTCCCGCATCATTAAATCTGCTGATGGTAAGCGCATCAAAAGGACTGGACTGATAAGAATATCCTCCTCTCAATCTGAACTGCTGTACTCTGTACTCAGCTCCTACTCTTACTTCAGAAAGATTCTTGTAGTTCTCCTTAAAGAAATCATTCAATTCCCTTTCTGCACCTCCATATACTTTATAATCAGGTTTTGTAAGTCCCAGTGTATAATCTACGTTCAATGAGAAATTTTTACTTGCTACAAAAGCCGCACTCACAGTTGCTTTAAGCGGTGAAGTAAATTTTCTGTTTTCAGCTCCTATATCATCCCCGTAAGTAGCATCGTTATAGAAATAATAATTTCTGTCTATTGACCAGAATGTAGGAGTTTCAAGAGACGCTCCCACTCTGAAATTCGGACTTAGCTTTCCAATTACCCCTAATGAAGCAGAAAAACCTGAAGATCGTTCTGAATAAGGAGTATCCTGCTTACTGAATGCCTCTGTAGAATTATTGGTAAGGTTACGGTAAAATAAAGTATCATATTGATCAATAGAAGCATTAAAGAAATTGAAGCCTGCTCCTAAATATAAATTATGATTATAATTCGCCCCAACCCCAAAGCTCATTTTAGACAGGTTACCATATCTTTCATACATATGCCCTGCCAAAGAAGCATCTTTAGTGATATCATCTTTATCAAAAGCATACACGATATTATTATTACCCGGTGACTGAATAACATTATCCAGCTGCTGATTGGAAAAATTGATACCAATATTAATAAACTTCCATGCCGTTTCTGTCATGAGAGGAAATGCAATAATCCCTCCTGCATTACCAAGATCACCTTTTGTTTTACTATAATCTATTGTAGATCCTGCCCAGGAACTGCTGTTTTTATTTCCTAAAATAGATAAAGTTCCTGAAACCTCTCCTGAAATAGCTACCCCTAAACCTGCCGGGTTGGTAAGCAATGAGTTTGCATCCCCACCAAGCGCACCATTAGCTCCAGCCATTGCATTAAACTTAGCCGATCCCACCATAGGAGTATTTGAGTAAACATCCACGGTATTTCTTATCACAGAAACATCCTGAGCCTGCGCATAAAATGCAGCAGAAATACTCATTATTACTAAAGATTTTTTTAACATTATTTTTAAATAGTTTATTAGTTTGAAAATTATCTGAAGCCACCTCTGCCTCCGCCGCCGGATCTCATTCCGCCTCCGCCGCTGGAACCACCTCTGAAGCCGCCTCCGCCGCCATTGAAGCCTCCGCTGGATCTGAAGCCTCCTGAATCATTAGATCTGAAACCTCCATTGCTGTTATTATATCTTGGCTGTGATTGCTGATAATTATAGTTAGGTCTTGTTTGTGGTGCCGAATTACGGAATCCTCCATTGGATTGTGAATTTCTGAAGCCACCTGAGTTGCTGTTTCTGAAACCGCCTGAATTCCCATCTCTGAAACCTCGATTACTATTCCTGAAACCACCATTTGAGTTTGCATCTCTGAAGCCTCCGTTATTGGTATTCCTGAAACCGCCATTTCCGTTACTGTTTCTGAAACCTGAATTATTGGTATTCGTTCTGTATACTGCGTTGGCGACACCAGTATTCTGGAATCCACCGCCACTCACACCGCTTCTTCTGTAGACAGGTCTGTTGTAGTAACCTCCACCCCAGTAGCCACCTCCGTAGCCCCAGTATGGACTTCCATAATAACCTCCCCAGAATGGATCATAATAGCCTCCCCAATAAGGAGAATAGCCCCAATATGGACTTCCCCATCCGAAAGAGCCTCCCCAGCCCCATCCGAATGATCCGCCCCAACCCCAGGATAGGTTTGCACCCCAGCCCCAGCCACGGTTCCAGCCCCAATATGGGCTATAACCGCCATACCAGCCCCAAGGAGATCCCCATCCCCATGAGTTGTCATAATAGTTGGTCTGGGATCCGGCATAGATTCCCCAATCAGAATCCGTTGCATTGGAATTCCAGTTGGTATTTGTATTACTCCAGTCATTATATCTGTTCTGCTGCTCTCTGGAATTCGCTTCTGCATTTTGAATAACATTGGAATCCTGATAGTAGTCATAATATTCTCCTACTCTGTTTCCGCTATCATTGATGATAACTCCTTCAGGTAGCGTATCCTTATTGGGGTCGTAATACACCCCGTCTGTCTCGCTATACCCTCCCATCTGAGCACCACAAGACACAAGCAATAATCCACCTGACACAGCCAGAATCCCTTTGGATCTTAGCAGATCAAGCAAATTTTTATGTATATTTCTTTTCATGATAACGTAAAAATTTTTAATTTAAATTATATTTGCAATCTGTACCAAAAATGTACCAAAACACCGGTAGAAAAATCTATCAAAAATAGATTTTTATTTTTAGATAACAATAATGTACAAAAGTTAAAAAAATTTAAAAAAATAATGGCAAAATTAACCTCAAGAAGCGAAGATTACAGCAAATGGTATAATGAGTTGGTTGTAAAAGCTGATTTAGCTGAAAATTCAGGTGTGCGCGGATGTATGGTGATCAAACCGTACGGCTATGCAATCTGGGAAAAAATGCGTGATGAAATGGATAAAAAATTCAAAGAAACAGGTCACGTTAACGCATACTTCCCGCTTTTTGTGCCCAAGAGCTTGTTTGAGGCAGAGGAAAAAAATGCAGAAGGTTTTGCAAAAGAATGCGCTGTTGTTACCCACTACAGGTTAAAAACCGATCCGGACAACCCATCCAAACTGATTGTAGATCCGGATGCAAAACTGGAAGAGGAACTTATCGTTCGTCCTACTTCAGAAGCAATTATCTGGAATACATATAAAAACTGGATCCAGTCTTACAGAGACTTACCGATATTGATCAACCAATGGGCTAATGTGGTTCGCTGGGAAATGAGAACACGTCTTTTCTTAAGAACAGCAGAGTTCTTATGGCAGGAAGGGCACACTGCTCACGCTACAAAAGATGAAGCAGTTGAAGAAGCAGAAAAAATGAATAAAGTATATGCTGATTTTGCAGAAAACTTTATGGCGATCCCAGTTATTCAAGGATTAAAAACTCCTTCTGAGAGATTTGCAGGAGCTGATGAAACGTATTGCATAGAAGCTTTAATGCAGGATGGAAAGGCTTTACAGGCCGGAACTTCACACTTCTTGGGTCAGAATTTCGCAAAAGCATTTGACGTAAAATTCACCAATAAAGAAGGCAAAATTGAGCATGCATGGGCTACTTCATGGGGAACATCAACCCGACTGATGGGAGCTTTGATTATGACGCATTCTGATGATTTCGGATTGGTACTGCCTCCTACTCTTGCCCCAATCCAGGTAGTGATTGTACCTATCTTCAAAGGGGAAGAGCAGCTGGAGCAGATCAGTGAAGTCGCTTTGGATATTCAGGCTAAACTGAGAGCAAAAGGAATTTCTGTGAAATTTGATAACGACACTCAAAACAAACCAGGATGGAAATTTGCAGAATATGAATTGAAAGGGGTACCTGTAAGAATTGCCATGGGACCAAGAGATCTGGAGAATAAATCTGTGGAAATCGCAAGAAGGGATAACCTGACTAAAGAAGTTCGTTCTATTGAAGGATTGGATTCATATATTGAAGATCTATTGAAAACCATTCAGCAGGATATTTACAATAAAGCATTTGAATTCAGAAAAAATAATATCACAAAAGTGGATACTTATGAAGAATTCAAAAAAGTTCTTGAAGAGAAAGGTGGTTTCATCTATGCTCATTGGGATGGTACTGCTGAGGAAGAGGAACAGATTAAAGATGAAACAAAGGCAACCATCAGATGTATTCCTTTGGATGATGATGTAGAAGAAGGAATTTCATTGATCTCCGGAAAACCGTCTAAGAGACGTGTGTTATTCGCAAAAGCTTATTAATAATTTTAATGATTTAAAAAAAAAGCATTAATTTTCAAAGAAATATTCAAAAAAAAGTGACATTTGGACGGATTTTTGTTTAAATTTATCTCAACATTAATCAAAAAAATTTATTATTATGTCTTTAAATGTCATTGATTTAATTAAAGGACAATTAGGTCCCGCTCTGGTTTCACAAGCTGCATCGCAGTTTGGAGAAAGTGAATCCGGTATTTCTAAAGCAATTGGCGGATTGTTACCTGCGGTAGTAGGTGGATTGGCCAATAATGCAGATAAGCCTGGCGTTGTGGATGCAATTACACAAGCATCTTCAAGCGGAATTTTAGGAAACTTATTGGGCGGTTCGTCTAATAATTCTATTATTTCAAACCTGCTGTCTTCAATTTTTGGAGATAAGGTAGGTGCATTGGTAAATTCCATTGCCAGTTTTTCAGGAGTGAGTAACACCACTGCAGGTTCTTTATTAAACCTGGTGACTGGAGCTACAGTAGGCACTGTTGGAAAATACGCAGCAGACAATAATTTGGGTGCTTCAGGTATTTCCAGCTTACTGAATGATCAGAAAGGCATTATTTCTTCTCTATTGCCCGCAGGTCTTTCTTTAGCTTCCTTTGGATTAGGAGCTGAAAACTGGTTTGGCCAGGCAAAAGAAACAGTTTCTTCAGTAACATCCACTGCTAAAGATAATATTGCAGAAGGGGTTGCTACAGCAAGAGAAAATGTTGCAGAAGGAGCAAGAGAAGTGAGAGAAAGATTTGAAAATAACAACAATAATAATCAAGGCGGAGGTTCAATCTGGAAATGGTTGCTTCCGCTTTTATTATTGATAGCAGCTGCTTATTTCTTATGGAAACAGTGTGAGAAAAAGCAGACAACTACAACAACTACTGCTACATCTGATTCAGCCGCAACTGGTTCAACTACTGATACCGCTGCTGCAACAGGAACGGGAACAGCAACCCCTGCCCCGACAACTGCAAAAACAGATGAAAACATTGATCTTAACGGAGTAATGTTAAAGGGGTACAAAGGCGGAATGGAAGATCAGATGATTACTTTCCTGAAATCCGGAGGGTATAAAAATGCTGCTGATGACGCTGCGTTGAAAAATAAATGGTACGATTTCGATCACGTTAATTTCAAAATGGGAAGCTCTACTGAACTTGAAGCAGGTTCACAAGGCCAGCTGGATAACCTGGTAGCTATCCTTAAAGCTTTCCCTGAAGCGAAAATCAAAATCGGAGGTTATACAGATAAAACCGGAAACGAAGCTTCAAACGTAAAATTATCAAAAGCCAGAGCTGAATTTATCAAGGCTGCTCTAGGCAAAGCAGGAGTTGGGGCTCAGGTAATTGCTGCTGACGGATACGGAAGCCAATTTGCTAAAGTAGACGCTAAAGCTTCTGATGCGGAAAGAGCTGCTGACAGAAAAATGTCTGTAAGATTTGCCAAATAATCTTTAGACTCAATAAAAATTAGATCCCGGGAATGATTTCCCGGGATTTTTTCATGCAGTGATTTTTCTATTTACATTTATTTAATTAAATTTGTTAGTCATTTCTAACATTTATGAATTTCAATATAAAAAGCGCCTGGCGAAAAGATAAAACCAATCATTCCTTATCAGAGGTTTATTCATCGATCAAAGTACCCAAAAATGCAACTTTCTGGAGAAAATATCTTGCCTTTGCAGGACCAGGACTGATGATTGCAGTAGGCTATATGGATCCGGGAAACTGGGCAACGGATATTGCAGGAGGAGCCCAGTTTGGATATACACTCCTTTCGGTTATTCTTATTTCCAATATTTTTGCGATGGTTTTACAGCACTTATCTGTGAAACTCGGAGTTGTTGCGGAAAGAGATCTTGCACAGGCCTGCAGGGACCACTTCAGTCCAACCACCAATTTTATACTTTGGCTATTCTGTGAAATTGCCATTGCTGCCTGCGATCTCGCGGAAGTCATCGGCTCAGCGATTGCTTTAAACCTGTTGTTTCATATCCCTCTCACCTGGGGTATTGTCATCACAACAGTGGATGTATTAATTATCCTTTTGCTTCAGGCTAAAGGTTTCCGATGGATTGAGAGTATTGTAGGGGGGCTTATATTCATCATTCTGGCTTGTTTTGTGTATGAAATTGTAATTTCCAAACCAGCATTCAATGAAATTCTGGGAGGGTTGGTCCCACAAAAAGAAATTATTCAGAATCCTGCTATGCTTTATATTGCGATCGGGATTTTAGGAGCTACCGTAATGCCCCACAACCTGTATCTGCACAGCAGTATTGTGCAAACCAGAGATTATACCCGTGATACCAAAGGAAAAAAAGAAGCCATTAAGTTTGCCACCATAGACAGTACGGTTTCACTGATGCTGGCTTTCTTCATCAATGCCGCAATACTTATTCTGGCAGCAGCTACATTCCATACTACCGGGAATGAACATGTGGCTGATATTCATGACGCCTACAAAATGCTCACCCCTATCTTGGGAGCTTCCATGGCAAGTATTGCGTTTGCAATTGCATTACTGGCTTCCGGACAAAACTCTACACTGACAGGGACACTTGCGGGACAGATCGTCATGGAAGGATTTCTGAATATCAGATTAAAACCTTGGCTGAGAAGATTAATCACAAGGCTTATTGCTGTCATTCCGGCGCTTATTGTTGCTATTCTTTACGGAGAGCAGGGAACCACTGAATTATTGGTTTTAAGTCAGGTAATTCTTTCCATGCAGTTGAGTTTTGCTGTTGTTCCGCTGGTGATGTTTACCAATGACAAAGCCAAAATGGGTGAGTTTGTCAATAAACCTTTCCTGAAAATCTGTGTATGGATTATTTCCATGATCATTATTGTATTAAATCTGTATCTTTTGTATCAGACATTTACAGGAAAATAAAAAGTGATGCTCAGTTTTCATAGCTAAAGTGAATGGTCAATGGTCAGTTTTTACTTTGTAAAATCAATTTTTATACACACTCTTATAAATTCACAGGCGAAGCCAATTGACATATTCCCTATTCATCGCTCCGCTCACCTGCTCACCATTTTTCTGCCTTAATGTCCTGATTTTAGATTTGGCAGGCTCTTTGTCAAACAATCTGTAAATAAATATTGAATTATGGAAAACCAGGATATTAACGAAGAAAGCATCAATAATCAGGAAGAAAACAATGTTCAGAATGACGCAACTTCTCAGGACAATGTGACAGCTGCACCTTCTCCGGAAGAACTTTTGGCAGAAGAAAAAGACCGTTACATCAGATTGTATGCTGAATTCGAAAATTATAAAAAAAGAACGACTAAGGAGAAGATGGAATTCTTCCAGTATGCCAATCAGGAAATGATGGTTTCAATGTTAGGCGTTTTAGATGATTTTGAAAGAGCACTGAAAGAAATTGCTAAAAACGGAAATCCGGCTGATCTGCAGGGTGTTGAACTGATCTATCAGAAATTCAAGAATAAACTTACCGAAAAAGGCTTAAAAACAATGGAAGTAAAGGCTGGTGATAGCTTTGATGTTGATTTCCATGAAGCGATTACCCAGATTCCTGCTCCATCGGAAGATTTGAAAGGAAAAATCGTAGACGTTATTGAAACAGGATATACTTTAAATGATAAAGTAATCCGTTTTGCAAAAGTAGTAACAGGAAATTAAAATTCATAAATGATAAATGATGAGTGATAATTGATGAATATTTCACTTATTAGCTTTAATGTATCTTTTATCATTTATCAATAATCAATTATAAAATTGTCATGTCAAAAAGAGATTATTACGAGGTTCTTGAGATCAGCAAATCTGCATCAGGCGACGAAATAAAAAAAGCATACCGTAAAATGGCCATCAAATATCACCCGGATAAAAATCCAGGAGATAAAGAGGCTGAAGAAAAATTTAAAGAAGCTGCTGAAGCTTATGAAGTTCTTAGCGATGATCAGAAGCGCGCCAGATATGACCAGTTCGGCCATGCCGGAATGGGCGGAAATGGAGGTTTCGGAGGCGGAGGCTTCGGAGGCGGAATGAATATGGAAGATATTTTCAGCCAGTTTGGAGATATTTTCGGAGGCGGTTTCGGAGGATTTGGAGGTGGTGGCGGCCGCCAGCAGGTGAAGGGTTCCAATTTAAGAATCAGAATCAAGCTGAATCTTGAAGAAATGGTCAACGGAACTCAGAAAACCATTAAAGTGAAAAAAATGAAGATGGCGGAAGGCGCTACTTCAAAAACATGTCCAACCTGTAACGGTTCCGGTGTTCAGCTGAAAGTAATGAATACGATGTTTGGCCAGATGCAGACGCAGACTACCTGCAGTACCTGCCAGGGAATCGGTAAAGTCGCCGATAAAATTCCTGCGGGTGCCAACGCACAGGGGCTTGTTAAAGATGAGGAGGAAATTACAATCAACATTCCTGCAGGGGCAAGAGACGGTATTCAGCTTAATGTAAGAGGAAAAGGAAATGATGCGCCGTTCGGAGGAACTCCGGGGGATTTATTGGTAATCATTGAAGAGGAAGTAGACCAAACTATCAAGAGAGAAGGAGACAATCTTCACCAGGAGCTTTACGTTTCATTTGCTGAAGCTGCTTTGGGAACCAAAAAGGAAATCCCTACAGTAGGCGGAAAAGTAAAAATTACTGTTGATCCGGGAACACAGTCCGGAAAGATCTTAAGATTGGCAGGAAAGGGACTTCCAAGTATTGACAGCTACGGAAAAGGAGATATGTTTATTCACATCAATGTATGGACACCACAGAAACTTACCAAAGAACAGAAAGACTTCTTTGAAAAGCAGATGTCCAGCGGAGAAATGGTTGCAGAGCCATCCGGAAAGGAAAAAACTTTTTTTGATAAAGTAAAAGATTTATTCAACTAAAAATATAAAAAAGGATTCTTAAGGGAATCCTTTTTCTGTAATTGCCTGGTTTCATCTTTCTATGACTTCTTATTTTTTTATATTTGGTTTTAAATTACACTGATCAAATTTACCGTAAGAAAAATGGATACCAGAATAGTATTTTTAAATGCCTGCAACGAAATTGCTGCTCAGCTTGAGGGCTTCAAAACACTTGAAAAAGGCCAAAGGCTTAAGAAAATTTCGATGGATAAAGATATCTCTTTTGAGATTTATTTTCAGTCAAGTTTCAGGAATGATTCTTCATCTATTCAGATACTTCCCCATATCAATATATATTCTAAAATATTAAAAAAATGGCAAATTGAACAGAGAAAAAATGAATATTCGCAAGGATTGATCTATGGGAATCAGATTGGTTATTTAACTCCCTATAATAAATGGAAAGAATGGAATTTAGCCGGTTTATCTTATAAAAACTCAATTATTGAAATTACAGAAAGCATAAAACAATACATATTCTCTATTTTTGAAATTTTCAGTTCTAAAGAAAATGCCATCGATTTTTTAAAGAACAATGGGACAAAATTTAATCTATGGACAGAAGATTCCATTTCTCCTTTAGAATTTCTGCTCTGTTTTTCTGAAAAAGAGACTGCTGGAATCTTTTTAAACAATTTTGTACATAATTGCCCCTACAAAGGAAATATTCTCAAGTTGTATGAGAAATTAAAATCTGAGAATGATATTGATCTCAATTATTCTGAGTTTCATGGAGCTGATATCATTAAATTAGCCTATATAAAAGGGTTGAAAATAAAATAACTTTATTATAACTACAGCAGATATTTTATTTTTTTGTTAAGAAAACAAATACCAGACTTACCCTTAACAGAGTAAATTCATTCATGGACTAACATAAGCTTAATTTTTTAGAGGAACTATTTACGGGTAGCCAGGGAATATGCCTTCTTTCCTAACGTAAATACTGCAAAGGCTCCCAATCCGCCAGCAATTCCAAGCGTAAGCTCCTTCAAAACATCCGGCCAAGTTGGAAATATGCCATGGAAAAATTCAATCCTGTGCAGAAAAATTCCACCAGCAACCATTATTAAAGCAATTGTTCCGACTACTCCTAATATTTTAATAACAATAGGTAAAGCCTTCACTAATAGATGGCCAAGCTTTCCGAAAAAACCTTTATCATGACTTTTTTTTATTAATTTAAACCCTGCATCATCCATTCTTACGATCAAAGCTACAATTCCATACACTCCAACAGTAGCCATAAATGCCACCAGGCTCGTTACTAAAATCTGCGTAATGAAAGGATGGCTTTCTTCCAGTACAGTTCCTAAAGCAATAATAACGATCTCAATTGATAAAATAAAATCTGTTGTAATTGCCGATTTCACTTTCTCTTTTTCTATTTCTTCAGAACTTTTTTTGTCTTCTGCAATTTCTTCTATAACTTCATGTCCCTTTTTGTCACGGTGAAAAAGAAATTCTATTATTTTTTCAACCCCTTCAAAAGCAAGATAGAATCCTCCAAGGATCAATACATAATTAATAGCCGGAGCATACAGCCAATTGAGTAAAAAAACGATAGGTAGAATGATCAGTTTGTTGATAAAAGAACCTTTTGTAATTGCCCATAAAACCGGAATTTCCCTTGAAGAAAGAAAGCCAGTGGCTTTTTCTGCATTTACAGCCAGATCATCTCCTAAAATCCCTGCTGTCTTTTGTGTAGCAACCTTACTGGTAACCGCTACATCATCCATCAATGCTGCAATATCGTCTAAAATTGCAAAAAAGCCTGATGCCATATTTTAATATTTTTTTAATCTTTGTTAAGTTCAGCAAAATTAAATATTTAATTCCGTTTTTAGATTCATAAACTGACAATAATTTTGAAAATGATAAGATTGATTAAGTAGTGCTTAGCTTTCAATATTTTATATCTTTGTTTAAAATCTATCCGATGGATGAAAACTGGGAAACCCAATTACAAAGTATATGGCTAAAACTGGGAACAATAACCCGTGAAGCATTTATTCATCAAATTAAAAATCATGTAGAATTACTTACAGATCCGGATCACCAGGCTATTGCTGATTTTGAAAGAGCCTGTGCTTTTGACTCCACCGGACATGAAAAGGAAGCGGAACCTCTGTACAGATCTGCATTGGATAAGGGACTAACCGGTTTACGAAGAAGGAGAGCAAGGATTCAGCTGGCAAGTACCTTAAGAAATAATGGAAAAACAGAAGAAAGCATCCGTATTTTAAGAGAAGAAAAAGCCAATTATTCTGACGAGCTGGATGATGCGGTAGATTCTTTTTTAGCACTTTCTCTTTCTTCAGCAGGAGAACACAAAGAAGCACTATCCATTGCCCTGAAAGCCATATCAAAACATTTACCGAGATACAATAATTCTTTGCATCGCTATGCTGAAAACCTATAATTTCCTCAAACAACCGCCGGGGTTTCTTCCCATTAAGGGTTCAGCTTCTTACAGACACAGAATTGTATTAACATAACAGAAAATCTGCTTACTTTTAACCGTTTTTAAATATCATATTATGCGACATCAATTTCATATTTTAACTTTAGGATATCTGTTCTTCTTCAGTATATTCTGTCCTGCTTTAAAAGCACAGACACAACCAGATATCGCCAATATTAATCAGGATAAGAAAAAAGAAGAAATAGATGGCATTATAAAGGCATATGCTGCAATTAATAAGTTTAATGGAACTGCCTTCATCCATTATCAGCATAAAAATATTTTTGAAAAATCATATGGCTGGCAGGATGCAGAAAAAAAGATTCCCAATCAGAACACAAGTGTTTATCAGATTGCTTCTTTAACCAAATCTTTCACCGCTTTAATTATTGTAAAGCTCAGTGAAGAGGGAAAGCTGTCTTTTAAAGATCCTATATCAAAATTTATTGCTGATTATCCCAGAGGAAAAGAAATTACCGTTGAGCATCTCCTTACCCACACCTCCGGAATTTATGAAGTATTACGCAATAAAGAATATTTCAGCCTTCTTCATACCGGAAAGATCATTGATAAAGATAAAGAACTTTCTTTTTTTAAGAATGAACCCCTGGATTTCGAACCCGGTACTCAGTTTTCCTATACCAACTCAGGATATATTTTATTGGGTCTTATCATTGAAAAACTGACTGGACTTTCTTATGAAAATGCAGTAAGGAAAATCATCTTAAATCCTTTAAAGATGACTCATACCGGCTTTAACTATATGGCTCTGAAAAGTCCGTATAAAACAGTTCCTTATTCTTATATTTCAAAAACAAAACAGGAAAAAACCGAAGTCTGGAATTCTACATTGACCGGCCCTGCAGGACAGATCTACAGTACCGCTGAAGACCTGTATAATTATTATAAAGGATTGAGAGATTATAAAATAGTTTCCAAAGAATCATTTATGAAAGCGACAACCCCATATCTAAGCGGTTATGGATACGGTTGGTTCATTGATGATCTTTACGGAAAAAAGCTGATCAACCATGGTGGAAATATAGAAGGTTCCACAAGTTATTTTGCCATGCTCCCTAATGATGATCTGTGTATTATCCTTCTCAACAATATCACGAGTAAAAAACTGGAGAAAGCAGGGAATACTATTTTAGCTGCTATTTTAGGACAGCCTTACACGCTTCCGGAGCCAAAGAAAGAAATAATATTAAATCCTGATCTACTACAAAGATATGCAGGTAATTATGGCCTTCCTGATAACAGTATTATTCATATTCTTTACGAAAACGGTCAGCTTTTTATTCAGAACAATAATGATCCTAAAGTAAAAATGCTGCCTGAAAAGGAGGATGCATTTTTCCTGCAGGATGATGACAGTGAGATTTCCTTTACTGTCAAAAAGGGAGAAAAGGACATTATAACCATCAAAAAAGGGCTTTCATCAAAAACAGCAGAAAGACTTTAATCGATCATTGATCATGAAATAATCAATGAATTTTCAGTAAATTTAATTAATGAAAAAACTTATTCTGAGGTATCATTTTTTCGCTATGGGATGCATTGGTTTTATGCTGCAGTCCTGCAATACAAAATTCAGAGTCTGGGTAGGTCCGGGTGGTCAGCAGAAGATTTATAACTTGCAATACGGCGAGCACAAAAGACAGAAAATGGATGTCTTTCTTCCCAAAGATTATGCTGAAGATTCCCCTGTAGTGCTTATTGTTCATGGCGGAGCCTGGACATTAGGTAAAAAAGAACATATGATCCAAATTCAGAAAATGCTTTTTGAAAACAGGATCCCAAGCATCAATATGAACTATAGATTGGTTTCTACAAAGAAAAAAATCACTTATAAACAACAGCTTGAAGATATTGGTCTGGTGATTGAAAAATTTAACTCACTGGCAGACAAAGCGGAACTTCAGCCCAACAATTATATCCTTCTGGGGGAAAGTGCCGGCGGACATCTGGCTCTTCTTTATGGATACCAACATCCTGAACAGATTAAAAAAATCATTTCACTAAGTGGGCCAACCGATTTTTTCAGTTCAGAATATCTTAAATCTTTTTATTCAAAATACACCTCTCCTACTATTCAGAAAGTAGTAGGCACCAAATTTGACCGCAAAAATATTTCTGAAGCCTTTAAGGAAGCCAGTCCTATTGCGAATATCACCAATGTCCCTACGCTGTTATTTCAGGGAAACAACGATGTGCTGGTCAATCAGCATCAGGGAATAGCCATGGATTCAGCGCTTACCCACATGAATGTTCCACACAAGTTCGTTTTCATGAAAGGAGCCGGACATGCCCCAAGGTTCTTCAGCAAAAGAAAAAGAGACAGTATTATTTATCCTAATATCCTGGAATGGATTAAAAAATAGTTATCAATTTAATCCAATAAATAAACTGCTTTTTAAACAATTCGTCCATAAGAATCTTTTACATATCCGGTATAAAAAATTTTATCTGGTAGATGTATCTAAAAAATGCTATGTCCGCAAAGCAATTTTAAAGCTTATATTCTATCGATCGCAAAGACACTTCGTTTAGCAAGGTATAGTACTTAGCTAAGTGAAGCGACTCTGCGAACGAAAAGTAACGGATCATGATAATAACCTTGCGAGCTTTGCGTGATAAAAAATATTTATACACACAAAAAAAGCCATCTCATGATTGAGACGGCTCTATAATTTTAATTGAATTCTTTATTTATTCAAAGTCCTGATCTTCGTATTTGGATAAATCCTCCTTTTTTCCGAAAACAAACTTGATGATTACCGGAAGAGTTGTTACCAGTACAATGACAATAATGATATATTCCAGTTTTTCTTTTAAGTTGATTCCAAACTGTTCCAAAAACAATTTATCAAGATAATGTCCTGCAAAGATCAGAATGAAAGACCATAGCACAGCTCCGATAATATTATCTCTTAAAAACTCTTTTTTATCCATCTTCACGATACCAGCTACAATTGGCGTAAACGTTCTTACAACCGGTAAAAATCTTGCCATGATAATGGCAAGAGCACCGTGTTTCTCAAAGAAATCATGTGCCTGATAAAGATATTTCTTTTTGAAAAGCATTGAATCCGGTCTTTTATATAAAGCAGGACCCGCTTTTCTTCCGAAATAATATCCTACTTCATTTCCAATCACAGCAGCCAGTGCCACACCTGAAGCCAGAAGTGTAGTATCCAGGAAATCACTCCCTGTAGATCCAAAAGTCTCTTTGATGATTTCAACGGCATAAATTCCTGAAACGAATAAAAGTGAATCTCCAGGCAGGAAAAACCCTACAAAAAGACCTGTTTCAGCAAAAACAATGAATAAAATAAGCCAAAACCCTCCCATTTTAATATAAAACTCAGGGTTTAATAAATCCTTCCAGCTATTGAAATCTTCCATAAATATCGATGAACAACAAAAGTAAGCCTAAAATGTCTGAAACAAAAATTAATTATAAGATTTTAACTAAAATTCAAAAACGAATTTTATAAGTCGAGATCATCATCGGAAACAGCCGTTCCATCGGCCATTAAGAATGCTTTCAGAAAAGGGGTGATATTCCCGTTCATGACAGCATCCACATCTGAAGTTTCATGACCTGATCGTACATCTTTTACCAGCTTGTAAGGATGCATTACGTAATTTCTGATCTGGCTTCCCCACTCGATCTTCATCTTGTTGGCTTCAATCTCATTTCTGGCTTTCATACGTTCTTCCAGTTCCATTTCGTAAAGTCTTGAACGTAAGAGTTGCATGGCTTTTTCTTTATTCTGAAGCTGGGAACGGGATTCTGAGTTTTCGATAATAATACCGGTTGGTGCGTGACGAAGACGTACAGCTGTTTCTACCTTGTTGACATTCTGCCCTCCTGCTCCGGAAGCTCTCATGGTTTCAAAGCTGATATCAGCCGGGTTGATATTGATCTCAATGGTATCATCTACCAAAGGATATACATATACCGAAACAAAGCTTGTATGACGTTTTGCATTACTGTCAAAAGGAGAGATTCTTACCAGTCTGTGTACTCCGTTTTCTCCTTTCAGATATCCGAAAGCATATTCCCCTTCAATCTCCAGTGTTACGGTTTTCACTCCTGCTACATCCCCTTCCTGAAAGTTCAGTTCGCGGATTTTATAACCCTGCTTTTCTGCCCACATGGTATACATCCTCATCAGCATAGATGCCCAGTCACAACTTTCTGTCCCTCCTGCTCCGGCAGTGATCTGAAGGACTGCAGAAAGCTCATCCCCTTCATTGGAAAGCATATTTTTGAATTCAAGGTCTTCAATTTTTTCTACCAATTGCGGAAATGTTTCATCCAGTTCCTTTTCCGAATCCGGATCTTCTTTGGCAAAATCAGCTAACACCTGCAGGTCTTCAAACTGTGTCTGGATCTCATCATAGCTTTCTACCCATTTTTTTTTGGAACGGAGCTGTTTTAAAAATGCTTCAGCCGTTTTTGGATTGTCCCAAAATTCCGGAGCCGCAGTTTTTTCGTCATCATTGGCAATTTCAATCTTCTTTTTCTCAATCTGAAGATATCTGTGTAAATCTTCAATTCTGGATTGAACTTCTTTTATCTGGTCGTTGTTAATCACGAATTTTTCTTTTTGCAAAAATAAGGAATTCTTTTAGAGTGGAGCGTTTTGAGTTTAAAGTTCCTGGTTTTGGATTTGATTAAGGTTTAGAATTTAATTTAGGAAGAGAAGTGTATTTTTACTTTATATTTATGCTTAAAAAAGATTTGAATGAATATCAATGATTTGATTAACGAGCGCAATGGAAACATTGCTAGGTTAAAAAAGCTTATTATTTCAATGAATTTAATGCCCGGACTTTCCAAAAGCAGTTTTGATCATCTAACTGAAAAGCTTTTTCAACAATTGGAAAAAGGAACGGATCAAGATAAGCTTGAAAAAGTTATAGAAACTGAGTTATGTGTTTCTTATGGCCTTTATAAGTCTGAGTTCGATTCCGAAGAAGTGGCATCGGAAATTTTTAGCTGGTGGGAAAATAACAGTCATTGATTACTCCTTTGTTATTTCAGCTTCAAAGCTTCTTCTAAGGTATTCTTTTGATTTTTTACTTTCTGTTTTGAAGCCTGCCATTGTTAAGATATAAACAAAAAGTAACATCAGCAGAGGCATGAAAAATTCTACAGACATTTTTTTCTCTGTTGAACCGATCATAATGAATATCCCTACTGCAATGGAGCACCAGAATAGTAAAAATACAAGTACAAATACATGTAACTTCATGGTCACCTCTATTTCTGTCCCGTAGTTATTTTTTTGAATAATTCCGCTTATTTGGGGAAGAAAAGAATTTCTATACTGAATAACTCTGCTTATTTCAAAGCTGTCATTATTTACAGATCCTTCATAGTCTTTTGTATAATTTCTTCCAAAACCAAATTTTTTAGGTTCTACAAAACCTGAAAGTCTTGTAAAAACTTCCTGTTCAGACAAATTTGTCCTGTAGGTAATACGTTCAAAAGGTAAATATTTCATTTGTATCTAAATCATTTTTGCTATCTCCTCCCCAATTTTTGGAGCCAGAGCCACTCCCATTCCTGAAAGTCTTACTGCACAAAACTGTCTTTCCGAAATCTGTTTTACAATGGGTGTTTTTTCCAGGCCCATTGCCATTATTCCTGACCAGCGGAGTGCAATTTTAAAGTCATTATGAGGAAGAATAACTTCGCTTAAAAAGTTTTCCAGATGATCCTGCAGAAATTCTGTCGTTTCAAAAGCTATGGTTTCTTCGGTTTTAAAATCCTGATTTCTCCCGCCCCCCAGTAATATTCTGTTTCCCAAGTTCCTGAAATAATAGTAACCTTCATCATAATGAAAGGTTCCTTTTAGTTTTAATCCGTCTATAGGCTCTGTCAAAAGGACCTGTCCACGGGCTGGAACGATATTTTCTTTTTCCAGAAACTTTGAAGTGAAAGCATTGGTACAATAAATCATTTTATCCGCTTTTACGGAAAGATGATCCGAGAGATGAACCTCAATATCTCCTGTTCTTTCTTCAACTTTACTAACTTCTGTTCCGAATAAAAATTCAATTTTCAGTTCATGACACTTTTCCAGCAAATTCTGTAACAGTTTTCCTGAATGCAGACTTCCTTCACAAGGGTTTTCGATGAGAAATTCAGATTTTCCAAGTCCGAATTCCTGTATTTTATCCTTTTTCAGACTGTATGTTTTATCCAGGCCGGTTATTGCTTTCAGCTTTTCATTAACAATAGCGATATGAGATAAAGGCTCTTCATTATTTACAATTTCATAGCCTCCTGTAAGTTCAAAATCAATTTCATCATTTTTAAAATAATGTCGGATTTTCTGAAGGCCGTCAAATCTCATTTTAACGAGACGCAATGTTTTTTCCCAACCCATTGTCTGCGAATCTGCAATCACTTCAGTAAGGCTTCCAAAGCAGGCAAACCCTGCATTTCTTGTTGAGGCTCCTAATGGAATGGTACTCCTTTCAATAATTAAAACAGATTTATCCGGATACTTTTCTTTGACAGATATAGCAGTCCACAGCCCCGAAAATCCGGCACCTATGATGATAATATCCCTTTTTCTGTAGAAAGTGTCCAGTTCCCAGATGCTGTTCATAATTTTTTAAACCTTAAACTTTAAACTTTAAACCTCTCAGTCTTTAAACGTTGAACAATTACCCTTTATCTCCCCCATCATTATGCTGAAACCCGATGGCTCTTTGTGGTTCTTCCACTACTCTGTAAGTCTCCAGTTCATTTTTCAATGCCTGAATTCTGAACTGAAAGTCATCAAAATTATTGATAATAACATCAGCCAGGAATCTTGCTACCTGATCAAGATATTCTTCAGTAAGCTTAGACCCTGCATCTCTTAAAGCTCCGTTTAAAAGATTCTGGTCGATCTTCAGTTTTTCGTTTCTGGTTTTCTGGTAAAGGTTTTTAATTCTTTTCTTTAAGCTTTGGGTAAAATCGATCAGCATGGTATTGCTGAAGGCCTTCATTTTTGAAGAGATGTCATGCCAGAAAGGAACTTTATCTGCTTTGTTGTTTTTAAGAATTTTGTAGAGCAAAGAGTCTTCTTCAAGTCCCCTGGTCATTGCGTAAAGAATAATTTCTGAACGTTCAGAGGCATTAGGAGGAAAAATAGGGATCAGCACGTCAAATCTTCCGGGAGCAAGAATTTCTTCATCAATTTCTGCTACAGAATTAGCTGAGCCTATCATCAGAACTCCTTCTTTTTCAAATTTGCTGATGTAATGCAGAATAAGCTCCTGGGCTTCCAGATTACAGGAAGCAATATCCGTTTCTGCTCTTCGCTGCATCATAATTTCATCAAAGTCATCCAGGAAAAGCAGCATTTTATTTTCCTTCATCATGCTCAGCAGGAAATCACTGAAATTGATTTCATTTCCATCAATCAATGATGTTCCCAGGTAGTGTTTTTTAACTTCTTTAAACTGATATCCGATGATTTCAGCAATCTTGTTGGCCCAGAATATCTTACCGCTCCCGGGAGGCCCGTACAGAATAATGCCTGCAGGCTTGTTGATTCCCCAGTCTTTGATCTGCTGTGGATTAAGGAAAGGTTCCAAAACGCTGGAGGTATAAAAAAACAGATCTCTGTATCCTATGAAATCCCTTTGCTGCAGACTGGTTTTATGTCCGAAATAGTCATACACAAACTGATAGTTTCCTCCCAGTTTGTTATCAATTCCATAACTTGATACGGAAGATTTGAAAAAACCGTTGTCGAAGATATTGAGATTATTGTCTTTGATCACCTTTTCTACCTTATCTTTGGGCTGTTTGATGACTTCAGCAATCTGTTCCAGCGTTTTATTTTTATCAAGATCTTTTTCATAGAGCCTTAAAAAATCGATATTTTCGCGGGCGAATTTTTCAAAATCCTTTTTTACTTCAAAATTAGTGCTTATACAGTCTACCAGTTCAAGATCAAAATCCTGAATAAACTGTTTGATGGCTTCTGCAGAAACATGTAATTCTTCTGCCAGTTCAATTAGCTTCATAACTGTTGATTAATTCTATCAAATTTAATGTATTTACCTATAAATTAATATTGATTTATGATAATTCTGTAACATTCTCTAATTTACATAGACTACTACTATGTAAAACAAATTACATGGAAAAGATTTTATCAGTAAAAAATTTGACGAAAAAATTCAAGAGAGTTGTAGTCAACAATATTTCTTTTGACGTCGAAAGAGGTAATGTTTATGGGCTTCTGGGACCTAATGGAAGCGGGAAATCCACTACTTTCGGGATGCTGCTTTCAACCATTAACCCCACCAGCGGAGACTGGTTCTGGTTTGGTAAGAAAGGAACTGATCCGGACACTTTAAAAAAGATAGGAGCTATTATTGAACAGCCTAACTTTTACCCTTATTTAAGCGCAGAAACCAACCTTAAGATTGTTGCAGAAATTAAAAATGCGCCTTATTCAAGGATTGATGAAGTTTTGAAAACGGTTAATCTGTATGAAAGAAGAACGGATGCTTTCAAAACTTTTTCTTTAGGCATGAAACAGCGCCTTGCCATTGCTTCTGCTATGCTGAACAACCCCGAAGTATTGATTTTAGATGAACCTACCAACGGGCTGGATCCTGAAGGAATCATACAGATCAGAGAAATTATCAGTGATATTGCCAAACAAGGAATCACCATTATTATTGCAAGCCACCTTCTGGATGAAATTGAAAAAATCTGCAGTCATGTGATTGTATTGAAAGAAGGAAATTCCATTTACTGTGGACGGGTGGACGAAATGACTTCCAATAATGGCTATTTTGAACTGAAAGCAGATAACAATACAATACTTTTAAATGCTTTAAATGAGCTTCAATGGTTTTCCTCCATCAATCAGGACGGTGACCTTATCAAAGCTCAGATTCGTGATGATGCTTCAATTTCAGCTTCCGCAATGAATCAGAAACTGGCAGAAAAAGGGATTTATCTTTCCCATCTGACCAAGAAAAAACTGTCCCTTGAATCTCAATTCCTTGAACTTGTAAAAAACACCAATTAGTCATGATCAAATTATTAAAACTGGAATATTACAAAAACCTGAACTACCAACCGTTTAAGGTTTTCACCATACTTTATTTCGCCATTCTTATCGCCTTACTTTTCATCGGACTGGTTGACTTTGATGTTTTTGGGGGAACCGTAAACTTAAAAGAACAAGGGATTTATAATTTCCCGGAAATCTGGAATTTCACCACCTGGATTGTTGCCTTACTGAAAATTTTCCTGGGGCTGATTATTGTCTTCTCCATTTCACAGGAGTTCAGTAACAGAATGTTCAAGCAGAATACGATTGATGGATTGAGCAGAAAAGAATTTATCACCTCAAAACTATTGACAATAAGTATTTTCACTATTGTCTCAACAGCAATCGTATTGGGAATTACTCTATTTCTGGGGTATCAATACTCTAATACGACAGAATCTACAAAAGTTTTGGCTGAGATTTTCTTCATTGGAAATTATCTGGTAAAGCTATTTACTTTCTTCTGCTTCTTAATGTTCCTTTCAATTTTACTGAGAAAATCTATTTTTGTTTTTCTTGCCCTTTTCGTTTTCTGGATTGGCGAAGGAATTTTAACCGCTTTTGAAACGTATTCAAAAGTAAAGGGAATGCAGGGCCCCCAAAGAAATGAGGTTCTTCAGAATGATTTTTTTATCTCGCATCTTTTACCGCTGGAAAGCATGTCAAGCCTTATTCCTAACCCAATGATGAGATTAAATATGGCTAAAATGATGGGCTTAAAATATGAGTTCCACTACCCTACGGAAAGTCTTATCGCCTGTCTGGTGTGGTGTGCTATTTTTATATTCGGTTCGTACTGGATTCTGAGAAAAAGGGATTGGTAGATGGTAATATCTTGAATTTAAAGATTTAAAAATTACAATATTTAAAGATTATTTTTTAAGTGGTTCGTTTTCGGATCACTTTTTTTGGCTTAAAATTTTCATTCAGTACTGTCAAAAACTAACCATGAAAAAAATATACTACTTCCCAGGATTAATCAGCGCCTTGCTGATTCCTGTTTTATTCTGGTATTATGGAAGCCAAAAGTCTGAAGATATTAACGTTTCTGTCATAGATATTGGACTTCCTGCCAAAGAAAGAAAAGGGAGTAAAAATACATTTGAAAGTTTTGAAACTTACAGAAACTGGAATTACAAAAAAATAAAAATAGCCCCTGGTACTGCTAAAGAAAATTCAAAATCATATGTTTCTGAACTGAAAAAGCTTCAGGAAAGAAATGAGAAAGAGTCTGGTATTGAGTTTATTTTAGATCAAAATAATAGCTATGGTGATTTTGTCTCTGTTTTGAATGATCTGGCAATCGCCAAACAAGAACAATATGCCGTTGACCTGGAGAAAACAGGACATATTTTTGCGGTTTATAGCTATATTGATCCTACGGTGCAATATCCTGAATATGAATGTTTACTTTGTAATGATACTATAGATTGGGGGCCAGCAGAAACTATGAATGCTTTTGAATATACCCGCTATGGGCAGATCTTTAACCTGTTTACAACCGCTTCCAAAGAAACTTCCTACATTATTTTCGGGTTTCTTATATTTCTGAATATGTCCATGTTCAGCATCAAAGAAAGATTTCAATTACATCATTAATTCAAAATAAAAAGGCTGCCATTGGCAGCCTTCCTTTCACATTACTTTTTATCTAACAACGGAAGATATTTTCCGTATCCTTTACTTTCCATTTCTGCTTTTGGAATAAATTTCAGCGAAGCACTGTTAATACAGTAACGAAGTCCTCCTTTATCTTCCGGTCCGTCTGTGAAGACGTGTCCTAAGTGGGCGTCGCCGGTTTTACTTCTTACCTCTACTCTTGTCATCCCGTGGGAACGATCCATTTTTTCGTCAATTAAACTTTTTGTAATCGGTTTTGAAAAACTTGGCCATCCACATCCGGATTCAAATTTATCTGTAGACACAAATAAAGGCTCTCCTGTGGTAATATCTACATAAATTCCTTCTCGGGTTTCGTTCCAGTATTCATTCTGGAAAGGTCTTTCTGTACCGTTTTCCTGAGTAACATTATATTGTTCAGCGGTCAGTTTCTCCTTTAAAACTTTTTTATCCTGTTTTTGATAAGCTGGTTTTGGAAGAGGATTGGCTTTTTTAGCCATTTCAAAAAGTCCCGGTTCAATGTGGCAGTACCCGCCAGGATTTTTGTCCAGATAATCCTGATGATAATCTTCTGCTCTGTAGAAGTTTTTCAACGGAATAGTTTCTACCAATATCGGTTTGCTATAATTTTTGGCCAGTTTCTGAACTTCACCTTTTACAGTGGCTTCGTCTGTTTTATCTGTGAAATAAATTCCTGTTCTGTACTGGTTTCCTCTGTCATTACCCTGCTGATCCTTACTAGTAGGATCAATGGTTTTGAAATACAGATCAATCAACAGTTTCAGGTCTACCTGTTCAGGATCATATTTTACCTTTACGGTTTCTGCAAAACCTGTTGTATGACTTACGACCTCTTCATAAGTAGGATTTTGGGTATTTCCATTGGCATACCCCACTTCTGTTCCTACAACCCCACGAATCTGTTGAAAAAAATGTTCTGTTCCCCAGAAACATCCACCTGCAAAATAAATCTCTCTAACGTTTTTGTTATCCATAATTTTCTCATTTTCTTTTTTTATTTCCACTACATTAGGCTTGTTTTTTTTGAAAAGCCCGGATCCTGCAGCAAATACTGCGATACCCAGAATGATTCCGAGTACTATTAATATATTTTTCATTTTTACCTTTTTATTCATTACTTATTATTTTGAACGATCATGACTCCAAATCCTAAAAACATAAGGTCTTTTAAAATAAAGAAATCCGTCACAGGCACTCCATCCACTATTTTCCAAACTCCCGGTGTGGTAAATAAATAGCTTAATGTCACCAGAAAAGTTACAATCATTCCTATTCCTGCGTACTTCTTCAGTACAGCAAATTTCGCACTAAATATCAGGAGTAATGCAATGATAATTTCTATCGCTCCGATAAGATTTGACACTGCCTGGACGCTTATAATTTTATATACGAAAAAAGTTAAGAAATGGTTTTCTACCAAAGGTTTTATTGCTGCTGCTTCTGTAGGGGTAAATTTGAAAATACCAATCCACAGCAAAATAAGCGCTGCTCCGAAAAGTGAAATGTAATACCCGATTCGGGCTAATTGATTTTTAGATTCCTGTACTGTTCCGACCATATTTTAAGATTTTAATTGAATACTCTATTGTTTTCAGAAGTATAGTCGGAGGCTTTTTAAAATCCTGACAGAATTTTTATCAGAAATTTAACTTATCGATCATTTTATTTTTAAAGTCCTGAATTTCAGACTCATTTATTTCTTTCTCTTTCTCAGAAAAAGTCTTTTTAAAAACTTTATCCAGAAGAGCCAGCTTTTCACTGTACATCCTGCACCATTTGCAGATCATCAGGTGCATGCTAAGCATCCTGTTTTCTCTGGGAGAAATGGATTGGGCATTCCTTTTTTCCATCAGTAAAGTAGCTTCACTGCATGGTAAAAATAGTATATGTAGTATTCTTTTTATCATTATTCCTTATGATTTTGAAAACCAGTTAAACTCCAGACATTCTCTGAGCTGCATCCGGCTTCGTTGCAAAATCTTCCAAAGATTAGTCGTGGAAACATTCAATTCCTGACTTACTTCCGGTGCTTTTTTTTCTTCGATATAATACATTTTCAGCAGGATCTTCCATCTGGAGGGTAATTCTTCAATACATTCCTCCAAGGTTTTATTAAAATCTGCATTGTCTAAAAGTTCATCGCCTTCACCGGATACATTCCAGTCATTCAGAACATCATTATGTTTCCATGAACCTGTTTCATCAAAGAAATGATCAAGTCTTATATTCGGTTCTGATTTATATTTTTTCCGGTAAAAATCTGCCACTTTCCTGTTCAGGATTGCCATCAGCCAGGTCGATGCCTGACTTTTCCCTTCGAAAGAATCATAGGCTGAGTAGGCCGCAAGAAAAACTTCCTGAACTACATCCTGTGCATCTTCTTTATTCGAAAGCACATACAGCGCCCGCTTCAAAAGCGGCCCTGAATATTGCTCTATCCAGTTTTTCAATTCTTCATCTTTTGTCATAGGAAGGATTTCTGTCTTTTCTCAGATCACAACGAAGGTAGTAAGTTAAACGGATATTCCAAAATTAGATTATTATTGATTGTTATTGCCACAAACCTTATAGGTTTTAAAAACCTATAAGGTTTACGATACATCCGTTAGCCCAACTCTTCACCATTCAAAACATAGTATAAAATTATTACAAATCGCTTAAAAATCTTAAATTTGCAACTTATCAAAAATTTGATATTTAAAAAAGCAAAAGCAATACTATGACATCACAAGAGATACGTCAAAAATTTTTAGACTATTTTAAAAGTAAGGAGCATTTAATCGTTCCTTCAGCTCCTATTGTGCTGAAAGACGACCCTACCCTTATGTTTTCCAATTCCGGAATGACACAGTTCAAGGATTTTTTCCTTGGCTACAAAACGCCTACCGCCCCGAGAATTGCCGATACACAGAAGTGTCTGAGAGTTTCCGGGAAGCACAATGACCTGGATGATGTGGGGAGAGATACTTACCACCATACCATGTTTGAAATGTTGGGAAACTGGTCTTTCGGGGATTACTTCAAAAAAGAGGCTATTGCTTTTGCCTGGGAATTACTGACTGAAGTATACGGAATTCCAAAAGAAAATTTATATGTAACGATTTTTGAGGGTGATGCTTCTGAAAATCTGGACAGGGACCAGGATGCTTATGATTTCTGGAAGTCCCATATTTCAGAAGACAGAATCATCAATGGAAATAAAAAAGATAATTTCTGGGAAATGGGTGAAAGCGGACCGTGCGGACCGTGTTCAGAAATCCATATTGACCTGAGAACACCTGAAGAAAAAGCAGCCGTTCCGGGAATTTCCCTTGTGAACCAGGATCACCCGCAGGTCGTGGAAGTATGGAACCTGGTTTTCATGGAATTCAACAGAAAAGCAGATAAATCTTTAGAAAAGCTTCCTGCTCAGCACGTAGATACGGGAATGGGCTTCGAACGTCTTTGTATGGCACTTCAGGGGAAGTCTTCCAACTATGATACCGATGTTTTTACTCCGCTTATTTCTAAAGTTGAGGAGCTTTCTGGTAAAAAATACACCGGAATTTTAGAAAATGAAAAAGATATTGCCATCCGTGTTGTGGTAGACCACATCAGAGCGGTTTCTTTTGCTATCGCTGACGGGCAGCTGCCTTCCAACGGAGGAGCAGGTTATGTAATCAGAAGAATTTTAAGAAGAGGAATTTCTTATTCTTACCGATTCCTGGATATGAAAGAACCTTTCCTTTACAAGCTTGTGGCCGTTCTTCAGGAACAAATGGGATCTTTCTTCCCGGAAATCGAAAAGCAGGGTAAACTGGTTGCTGAAGTGATTAAAAGTGAAGAAGATTCATTCTTAAAAACCATTGAGAACGGTCTGATCAGAGTTGAAAAGCTGATTCAGCAGACCATTGCTGATAACCTTAAAGTATTACCAAGTGAAGAAGTATTTGAGCTGTATGATACTTATGGATTCCCTGATGATCTGACAAGAATTATTGCAGAAGAAAAAGGGTTAACCATTGATGAAGCAGGTTTCAAAGCCGAAATGGAGAAACAAAAACTTCGTTCAAAAGCGGATTCTGCTCAGAAAGTGTATGACTGGGTTACTTTAGAGGAAAGAGAAGAAAACTTTGTGGGTTATGATCAGACTGAATCTGAAACCTATATTACGAGATACAGAAAAGTAGAAAATAAAGACGGAGAATTTTACCAGGTGGTATTAAGCAGTTCTCCTTTCTATCCAGAAGGAGGAGGTCAGGTTGGAGACAAAGGTGTTCTTCAGAATGCTGTTGAAAGCTTTGAGGTGTTGGAAACTAAAAAAGAAAATGGATTGATTATATCCTTAATCAATGGTCTTCCAAAAGATGCAGGTGCTCTTTTCTATGCTAAAGTAAACGCTTCTGAAAGAAAAAATTCTCAGGCTAACCACTCTGTCACCCACCTTCTGCATGAGGCTTTAAGAGATGTTCTGGGAACTCACGTGGAGCAGAAAGGTTCTTACGTAGGGCCTGATTATCTGCGTTTCGACTTCTCTCATTTCAACAAAATGACTGAAGAAGAACTGGCATTGATTGAAGATAAAGTAAACCAAAAGATCAAAGAAAGCATTGCGTTACAGGAATTCAGAAGTATTCCGATTCAGGAAGCTCTGGATAGAGGTGCCATGGCTTTATTTGGTGAAAAATATGGTGATCATGTGAGAATGATCCAGTTTGGAAGTTCAAAAGAACTTTGCGGAGGAACTCACGTAAAAAACACCAGCGAAATCGGTCATTTCAAGATCACTTCCGAAGGTTCTGCTGCTGCGGGAATCAGAAGAATTGAGGCGATTTCAGGAGATAAATCTGAAGAATATTTCAAAAATCTTGAAAAACAGATCATTGAACTTTCTCAATTATTGAAGTCTAAAGATGTAGTAAGGTCTATCGAGAAACTGATCGAAGAAAATACGTCATTGAAAGCTGAGGTAGATGCCCTTAAAAAGGAAAAAGCAAAAGGAGAAATCGGAGAATGGAAGAATGCTTATGAGCAGAAAGGCAACAAGCAGCTTCTTGTAAAGAAAACTTCCCTGGATGCCGGTTCTGTAAAAGACATCGTATTCCAGCTGAAGAGAGAAATCCCAGCTTCAGTAACGATTATTCTTTCGGATGCAGACGGAAAACCGATGATTACCGTTGGGGTTTCTGATGATCTGGCTGCAGATTATCAGGCTGGCGCTATTGTAAAGGATCTTGCCAAAGAAATCCAAGGTGGTGGTGGTGGAAACCCAGGTTTTGCAACAGCAGGGGGTAAAAACCTTGAAGGGTTAGAAAACGCTTACCAAAAAGCTTTGAATATTTAAGAATAGCATACCTATTATAAATTTTAGAATAGGCTGTTTCATTTTGAGACAGCCTGTTTTTGTTTTAACTATTATCTTTTATTTAACGCTAAGATCACAAGAAATTCTCATGCTATCATAAATATTTCCGTTCGTAAAGACGTTACACTCAGCTATGAAATGATTGCGTTTTTTGCTAAATGGAATGCCTTTGCGAACGAGAAAAGCAGGAAATAAAAACTTTGCGTACACTGCGTTATAATATAGTATTCTTATTACGAATATTTTCAGCAAAGTTTCTCTATTTATATCCGTTCTAATTATTGACCTTATCTTAACAAATCATCACCTAATCTTAAACTATTTGTTTTATCTTCTTAAAACTCAGTTAACACCAGACCATTAGTTTTGCCATAATCGAAATTTCAAAAAAAAGAATTATGAAAATTAACAAAACTATGGGAGTATTATTGTTTGCTGCCCTTGTATTTCAAGGTTGCAACGATGATAATAACGGGGATTCGAATACCCCTTCCAACGACAAAATCAAAATTGAAAATTTTTCTAAAGAACCCGCTTTCGTTTTTGGAATGCCTGGTTTTGAAAATTTAAATATTACTACCCTGATCTCCAGTTCTGATGTTCTTCCAGGTTCTCCTGATTTCGTTTTCGGAGGCCAGCCGGATGGGATGGGACTTATGAAAGACCCCAATTCTGACGGTTATCTGATGATCACTAACCATGAAATCAAACAGTCAGTATCCAGAGTGTATTTAGACAAAACTTTTAAACCTGTAAAAGGAGAATATATATTGAACGGAACCGGAGGAATGACTAGGTTATGCTCCGCCACATTAGCAACTCCTGAGATTCACGGTTTCAGTGCGTTTCTTACGGCAGGCGAATCAGGTGAGGAAAGTATGGTTCACGCTCTGAATCCTTTGGCACCGGTATCTCAGGCATCAGATAAAACAAGAGTAAAACCTGCTTTGGGAAAAGCTTCTATGGAAAATGCAGTTCCGCTTCCTAAGGATGTTTCTAACGGAAAAACTTATATCATTATTGGTGAAGATCAGTCTTATTCTTCTTCTCACCAGTCTGCAGGACAGCTGATCATGTATGTAGCCGATACACAGGGAGATCTGGATAACGGTAAGCTGTATTCTTTAAGGAGAACAAACAGCAACTATACAGAAACGGACATGACAAAAGGAAATAGCTATGATGTGGAGTTTGTTGAAATCCCTAACGCTAAAAACCTTACAGGAGCTCAGATCAACCAGAAAAATATTGATAATAACGCAATCCGTTTTTCAAGAGTGGAAGATGTAGATTACAGAAAAGGAGCAGGAAAAGGAAGAGAAATTTACTTTACGGCAACAGGAGAATCGTCTGACGGTGTCAACCCAAAAGCAGGATTAACGATGTGGGGAAGAGTGTACAAACTTGTTCTGAACTCCAATAATATGCTGACAGGAAAATTAGAAGTGGTAGCAGAAGGAGACTCTAATCCGGGAAATAATCTTATCAATCCTGACAACTTATGTGTTACTGAAAACTTTGTGTACATCCAGGAAGACGGAGATTCTTACTATAAAAACGCCAATCACGATTCTTATATCTGGCAGCTGAATATCGCGACCAAACAATATAAGCCATGGCTGAATATGAAGCACAACAGAAATGATTCTGCATGGCAGACTGCTTACAACCAGTCCGGGGATCTTCAGAAGTTCGGTTCATGGGAATTCGGGGCAATGGTTGATATTTCAGACATCATCGGAGTTCCGAATACATTCTCTGTCAATATCCATTCTCATACATGGCAACTGGATAAATTCAAAAATCCTGACGGTTCCGGAATCAATACCAATAAGGAGGGCGGACAGATTGTGATCATCAGAAACGTAGAAAAATAGTTTCAAATTCTTCATATCAAATTCAATTAAAGTATCAATAGAAAATATCTGTTGATACTTTTCATACTTATGAATAGACTTTCAAAATACCCGATACTTCTCTTTTTATACTCCGCAGCAGCACTATTCATTCTTTCATATTGTAAAAATGATAAACAGCAGCCGGTATATGAAGATCTTGGTTCTGTAAAAAACAGAATCATTAAAACCAACACTGATTTTGAAAAACAAATCAATGAACTGAAAACCCTTGTTTCCAAAGATTCTGGGGAAAAACTTCTTCAGCAAAAATTTCAGGGCATCAGAAAAACCTACAAAAAAATGGAATGGGCTGTAGAGTATTTCCTCCCCCACTCTGCGAGGTTTATCAATGGACCTGCCCTTCCTGAGATCGAAATGGATGAGCATACCGAAATAGAGCCTGAAGGACTTCAGGTTCTGGAAGAGCTGTTGTATCCTTATAACAAAAGCAATCAGGAGGAAGTGATCAGAATGCTCAACAAGCTCATCAATAAGAGCAATACCATAGACACCAACTTTCAGGTAATTACCGTTAGTAAAGATCAGGTTTTTGATGCGTTAAGGCAGGAAACGTTCAGAATTTCAAGCCTGGGAATTTCAGGTTTTGACACCCCTGTTTCCGGAACATTTTTACAGGAAATGTCTTCTTCCCTTCAGGGAGTCAAAGAAACGCTTGAACAAATTTCCACAAGCCGGTCAAAGGACAAATCTTTAAAAAGTATCATAACGGAAATCAACTCAGCTATTGAATTTCTGAAAAAAAACACGGATAAAAATACATTTGATTATGTCAATTTTATTCCGGATCATCTGAACAAAATAACATCTCTGATGCTTGATTTTAAAAATCAGGAGGAAATTCCTGATGTTGAAGTAACCACAGCTTTAAACAAAAATGCAGCTACTTTCTTTGCCAAAAACGCATTTAATCCCAATGCCTTTACCCCTGGAAAAGAATATGCCTATTCTGAAGAAAAGGCTGCCCTCGGACACCAGCTTTTCAATGATAAAATTCTATCCAACAATAATAACCGAAGCTGTGCCACATGTCATATTCCGGAAAAAGCATTTACTGACGGACTTGCCAGATCCATGTCTCTTGAAAACTCCAAACTGCCCCGCAACACACCATCCCTCAACTATGCCGGATACCAGCATGGTCAGTTTTGGGACATGAGAAAGGATGATCTGGAAGGACAGAGCTCAGATGTAATCTCCAATAAAGAAGAAATGCATGGTGATCTGAATATTATTCTTGCCAGGATCAATCAGGATAAAAACTACCAGGCAGCATTCAAAAAGATATATGGCTCTCAAAAAACGGAGGTCTGGCAATTGCAGAATGTACTGGCCACCTATATCCGTTCTCTGGCAAAGTTCAATTCTGGTTTTGATGAATACATGAGGGGAAATAAATCGTCAATGACGGACAGCCAAAAACGGGGGTTTAATCTTTTTGTTGGAAAAGCCCAGTGTGCCATATGCCATTTTCTTCCTTTATTCAATGGAACAGTTCCTCCGAATTTCAAAAAAACGGAACAGGAAGTTCTAGGGGCAGCAATGAACGGAGAGAATAAAGCATTTGACACAGACCTGGGACGGGGAAAGTTTCATGAAACAGTTGCTTCATTACAGCATTCATTCAAAACACCAACTCTTAGAAATATCAATAAAACGGCACCTTATATGCACAATGGCGGTTATAAAACGTTGAAAGATGTTATGATTTTCTATAACAAAGGTGGTGGAAAAGGTTTGGGATTTAAAATAGAGAACCAGACCCTTTCTGATGCACCGCTGCAGCTCACTGAACAGGAAACTGATGATATCATTGAGTTTTTGAAAGCTTTGGACGATAAATAAAACGATTAAGCGGATTACAATTAAAACTCCTGATTATTACTACTCCGGGAGTTTTTTTATTGGTAAATTTCAGAAAAAACAGAAAGAAGATCTGATTGAACTCATTATTGAATTATATCTGTGCAAAATCCATAAAAACATTAGATTAAATCAATGTTATACTCTGTTAAAAACTTTTCTACCACAATAAATATTATTAATTTTGACCTAGTTTTTTTACATGAAAAGGGGTTTACTGTTATTATTTTTTATACTCAGCTTTTTGGGGTATTCACAAACAAAAATTAAGGTTGTGGATGACGCCAGTCAAAAACCTGTCTTTAAAGCTAAGATATCCTGTGACAATAGCGTTATCGGATATACCAATGAACAGGGCATTCTGGAATTTAAAACGGGATGTAAAAATATTGATGTTGAAGCAGAGTCTTATCAGAAAGAAAGCGTTACCGTAGAGAGCAGTATGGAAGTTTCCCTGCTTAAGAAAACATTAAAAACCACCAATATTGAGGCCGTGGTGATTGAGGACAAAAGTGATCCCAGAGCTTTGGAAATCCTTAAAAAAGTAAATAAGCTTTTTAAAGAAAATTCGCCAAAAAGTTTAGGATCCTATTCCTACAAATCCTATGAAAAAATATCCCTCGATATTGATGAGGACAGTATTTCTCAGTTTAATCAGTATTTCAACGATTTAAATATTTTCAAGAAAAAAAGAGAAAAGGACTCTCTGAACAACATTACTGCAAGAAAAATATTTTCAAAAAGCAAACTCTTTCTCTGGGAAAGGGCTCAGGAGTTTTTATACTCCAAAAAGTATGGCGAAAAGATCAATATTCTGGACAACAGAATTTCCGGGCTGAAACAGCCTATTTATGAAATGATCGCTCTCCAGCAGAGCAACAGGGATGTGGTTCCTGAACAGGTAAAACCGGAGAACAGAGGGCTTTACAGATTTTTCCTCTCGGATACCGTTACCCTGGATGGCAGGAAAAATTTCGTGATCCGCTTCCGTGAAGTCAATTACAAAAAACCGGACAGAAAGCGGAAATATAATGGTGCTATCTATGTAGATACCGAAACTTACGGAATCAAGAAAATCGAAAACTTCAGTAAAAACAAAAACGAAGGAATTATCACCAGTACCTGGGTATTCTACAATAATAAATGGTTCCTTGCCCACGAAAAAGCCAAGCTTAAAATGGGTAAAATGGCCATGGATGACAAAGTACATGCTGACGACGATAAGAAAGATAAAAAAAGCTTCGGAACCTATGCTTTCCTTACTTCAAAATATTTTGATTTCGAATCACCTATTGAAGAAGATGCTAAGGATTTCAAAGGCTACACTTTCTCAGTAAAAAATATTGACGGACATTCTCTGGATCAATACAGGACAGATCCTCTTACTGAAAGGGAACAAAATACCTATAAAACCATTGACAGCTTAGGTAAAAAATATAAAATAGACCGCAAAGCTCAGATATTATCCGGATTACTGAACGGACAGATCAGAGTAGGTTCTGTAGACTTTGCTGTAGATGAAATTGTCAATTATAACTCCTATGAAGGTTTCAGATTAGGTTTAAAAGCTAAGCTGAACGAAAACTTCAATCCTTATTTTTCACCAGACTATTACTTTGCATATGGGGTGAAAGACAGAAAATGGAAGTACGGAATGGGGCTTGATATGAAAACCACCCTGGAAAAAAATTCATTTTTCAGATTTGAAGTATATGATGATGTGACAGCTTCCGGAGAATTCAACCGGAAACTCTGGAATTTCAAGATGAGAATGATGAATTTCGGGAATAACCTGAATAATGACAGGTATTTTCACTTTAAAGGAATGTCATTATCTTATCTGAACGATGTCACAAACGGTCTAACGGTTGCCCTTGCCGTAAGAAGAAACACAGAAGAAGCTGAATTTGACTATCAATTCAGAGACAGGGGAACTTCGTACAGAAATTTCAATACCCTGTTTACACTGAAATATTCTCCGAATTCAACTAATATAATGACTCCTCAGGGAAAATCTCTGATCGATCAGAAGTATCCTGAGCTATATTTTAATTATGAGCAGAGCTACAAACTGTTGCAGGGAGATTTTAATTATTCCCGTTTTGATGCCTTGTTTGTTCACAATTTCAAAACACCTATCGGGACTACAGGTTTCAGATTGTACGGAGGTCTTGTTCTGGGCGGTGCACCTATCTGGAAAAACTTTACGATGAACGGGCTTGCCTCTCCGGGTAAAGACTTTAACTTTAACCTTACTTCTTACCTCGGGTTTGCAACGCTGGAAGGTGGAAAATACTATAATGACAGATTCGTAGCGTACTACTTTACGCACAAACTCCCATGGTATCTGAAAAGTTTCGGACACAATATTTCCAGCTTTGATTTTGTCCTGCGAGGAACAATCGGAGATATGAAACATCCGGAATACCACCAGTTTAAGTTCAGAAAGCTGGATCACCTGTATCAGGAAGTTGGTGTAGAATGGAACAATTTCCTTTCCAGTTATTTTAATCTGGGATTATTCTACAGAGTAGGCTATTATGCAACTCCTAATTTCAAAGAAAATTTTGCAATTCAGTTTAAGCTGAAGTTTCTTGAATTTTAATCGGACAGGAAAGGCAAAATCTTTATTTTTGAATAAGAATCCAGAAATATTCAACGACAATATATAAAAAGAACATGCAGAAAATCGAAATCAAAGCAGAACAGTTTTTTGAATTATTAAAATTAAAAGACACTCCAATGTGGGAAATTTTCTCGCAGATGATCGATGGAAATGAGAAGGAAATTATCTTTTTGGATCATGAAGACAAAATCCTTTTTAATTATATTTTACCTTCTACACAGGAAAAACTGGAAGAAGACAGAAAAGAATTTTCAAAACAGTTTTCAGAGAAGTTGGCTAACTTTAATTAAGTGTTACTATGAATAAGAATTATGTTTTTTCTCTGTTAAGCTTTTTCCTGTTTAGCCTTGGAAGTGCTCAGAACTATAAAAAACCTTTGGTGTCCGCCATTAAAGAATCTGATCTTAGAACCGATATGTACCAGCTTGCAGCAGACCAGTTCTGGGGTCGTGAAGCCGGAACGCTGGATGAATTAAAAGTCTCCATGTGGCTTGCTGACAAAGCTAAAGAAGCAGGAATGAAACCCGCCGGAGATCATGGAACTTTTTTCCAGTTTTTTGACATGTACAGACATCAGGTTATCCCGCAAAGCAGCCTGAAAATTGGCGATACCAGTCTTAAGCTATGGAAAGATTTCCTTGTTGCTGAACCCGTAAATGCTTCTGTAGATGCAGAAATAGTGTACGCAGGAAATGCAGAGCCCGGTGATCTTGCCAAACTGAATATCAAAGGGAAGATTCTTGCCGTCAATGCTTCTGACAAAAATATATCGAAAGACATGACCCTTTTTGTAAGGAGATATCCGGGATTTGTAAGAAATAAATATTACAATAAAGCGGCTGAATTGGGAGCTAAGGCAATCATTTTCGTTACCGATGACCTCTCTGAACAAAGCTGGGTGGAGGTACTGCCTCAAATGACAAGAGGAAGCTACGGGGTGGAAGGATTAAGAGAGAAAATCACCAATAACATTCCTGTTTTATGGATCAAAAGGGAAAATGCCGGCTGGGTAAAAAACAACCCTAAAGCTTCTCTGAACCTGATCACTGAAACCTACAAATATCCATCCGTTAATATTATCGGAAAAATAGAAGGCACAGATCCTGTTCTTAAAAACGAATATGTATTGGTAAGCGGACACCAGGATCATGACGGAATCAGGCATCCGGTAAAAAACGACACCATCTATAATGGTGCTGATGATAATGCAAGTACCTGTGTTGCTATGTTGGCGATGGCCAGAGCATATAAGAAGCAGCCGGCAAAAAGAAGCATACTTTTTGTTTTCCATGGCGCTGAAGAACGCGGATTACTGGGTTCCAGATGGCATGCAGCCCACCCCGTTGTCCCGAAAGAGAATATTGTAGCCGTTCTGAACGGAGATATGATCGGGAGAAATGATAATAATGAGGCGGCTTTATTAGGGGGAAATGCTCCTCATAAAAATTCTGAAGAGCTTGTAAAAATGGCTGAAGAAGCCAATAATGAAAGTACGAAATTCAAATACCTGAAGGATTGGGATTCACCGAGCCATGCTGAATATTTTTATTTCAGAAGTGACCACCTTCCGTATGCTAAGATTGGGATTCCCGCAATATTTTTCACCAGTGTGCTGCATGATCAGTACCACACCCCACAGGATGAATCTGAAAATATCAATTACAAGAAACTTTATAAAATGACCGAATGGATGTACAGAACATCCTGGAATGTTGCTAATGAAAATGAACGGCCAAAAGTAATTCCGAATTTTTCATTGGAAAGATAAATAACAAAAGCTTCACAGATATTGTGAAGCTTTTTGTTTTCATCATTGTGTTTTTAGAATCGGTTTGAAAACGAAATAATTTAATATTGAATATGATTTTAAATAAGCAAATTCATCAGCGAAGGATCATTGTTAAGATAGTTGACAAAAAAATCATATTCCTTCATCTTACTCATCAAAGGGGGAAAATCTTTGTTCTGTTTCAGAGCAATTCCCACCACTGCAATTCCTTTTTCTTTTGAATTTTTTTGGGTATACTCAAAATAGGTAATATCATCATCCGGTCCCAGTACATCCATTACAAAAGTTTTCAATGCTCCGGGACGCTGCGGAAATCTGACCAGGAAATAATGTTTTAATCCCGCATACAGCAGTGCTTTTTCCTTGATTTCTTCCATACGGGTGATATCATTGTTGCTTCCGCTGATAATACACACTACATTTTTACCCTGTATCTCTTCTTTATACTTGTCCAATGCTGCTACTGAAAGTGCTCCGGCCGGCTCTACCACAATAGCATCTTTATTGTATAATGACAGTATGGTTTCACAGACAAGCCCCTCATCTACTAAAGCCATATCATACAGTCTGTTTTTACAGCGTTCAAAAGTGAGATTCCCTACCTGCTGTACAGCTGCCCCATCCACAAAACGGCTGATCTTTTCAAGAAGAACAGGTGCCCCTTTTTCCAGTGCTTTTTTCATGCTTGCTGCTGCGGAGGGTTCTACACCTATGATTTTTGTTTGCGGAGACAGATGCTGAAAGACAGTGCAGATGCCTGCTGCCAGACCGCCTCCGCCAATTGGGACAAAAAGATAATCAACAATACCTTCTGCCTGTTCCAGAATCTCGAGTGCCGTTGTTGCCTGTCCTTCAATAATAGCCGGATCATCAAAAGGATGAATAAACACACTGTTATGATCTTTGCAAAACCTCATCGCAGCGTCTTTTGCTGCATCAAAAGTATCTCCGAAAAGAATAACATCTATATATTCTCCACCGAACATTTTTACCTGTTCAAGTTTTTGTCCGGGCGTTGGCAAGGGCATGAAAATTGTTCCCTTCACCTTCATTGTATGGCATGCAAAAGCAACCCCCTGCGCATGATTTCCGGCACTGGCACAAACCACTCCTTTGGATAGTTCTTCCTGTGACATGGTTGCCATTTTATTGTATGCTCCTCTGATTTTATAGGATCTAACCCTTTGCAGATCTTCTCTTTTAAAGCTGATATTAGCATCATAGATGGCAGACAGGTTATTATTGACGGCCAAAGGTGTTTTTACCACTACATTTTTTAATCGTTCCTCCGCTTTATAAACATGCTCTAAAACGGAGGAGTCTGTTTCCTCTTTCATCATCCGTTTCCTTATTAATTGTTTTCGGGTCTCAGACTTCGTACGGTCTTACCAGCTTTCCACATTTCGCTTTCTCTCAGCTCAGTAAGTTCTGCTTCCAATTTCTCACGATAATCCGGCTTGCTGTTGCTGTCAATTGAACGCTGTGCTTCATTTCCTTTGGCAACGTTGTCATAGAGTTCCTCAAATAATGGCGAAGTAGCATCTCTGAAACGTTTCCACCAATCTAAAGCACCTCTCTGAGCGGTTGTACTGCAATTGGCATACATCCAGTCCATTCCGTTTTCTGCCACCAATGGCATTAATGACTGAGTAAGTTCTTCAACAGTTTCATTAAACGCTTCAGAAGGACTGTGTCCATTTTTTCTTAGCACATCATACTGAGCAGCAAAAATTCCCTGTACAGCTCCCATCAATGTACCACGTTCTCCTGCAAGATCACTGTATACTTCTTTTTTAAAGTCGGTTTCAAACAGATATCCACTTCCTATTGCAATACCTAATGCTGTGACTCTTTCTCTGGCTTTTCCTGTAGCATCCTGATATACGGCAAAACTGCTGTTCAAACCTCTGTTCTGAAGAAACATTCTTCTTAATGATGTCCCTGAACCTTTTGGTGCAACCAGAAATACATCTACATCGGCTGGAGGAACAATTCCTGTACGCTCGCTGAATGTAATTCCGAAACCATGAGAAAAATATAACGCTTTCCCAGGGGTAAGATGCTGTTTTACTTTAGGCCAGTACTCAATCTGAGCTGCATCACTCAGAAGATAGCAGATAATCGTTCCTTTTTCTAATGCCTCTTCAATTTCAAATAAGGTTTCACCCGGAACAAATCCGTCTGCTACTGCTTTATCCCATGATTTGGAGTTTTTCCTCTGCCCTACAATAACCTTAATTCCGTTATCTTTCTGATTCAAAGCCTGGCCGGGTCCCTGTACTCCATATCCTATCACTGCTACAACTTCATCCTTTAATACTTCCTGAGCTTTTTCTAACGGGAACTCTTCTCTTGTCACTACATTCTCCTCTACTCCTCCAAAATTCAATTTTGCCATTTTATATATTTTTTGTTATTGATTATAATGATTAATTGTTGTATTTAGCTGGCATATTCTACCGCCGTCAGATATGGGTTTCTGTGATAATGTACCTCCAGAACGTCTATTTGTTTCTCCATCTGTCTGCTGATCTTCTGTACAGAATCTTCTGTTTCTCGGATCACAATGACAAACTTTTTCACTTTTTCTATTTCGGAAGGCCCTACATTGAAAGTCACCATAGCAATTCTCCTTCTTGAAAAAATAGCATTAATTCTGTTGATCAATCCTAAATAGTCTTCTGTATACGCAGTAATGGTATATTCTTTATGATCTGTTTTCATTTTTATATTTTTTAAGCGTTATTATTTAATACGATTTCTGAAACACTTTTCCCCTGCGGGATCATTGGAAATACATTATGTTCTTTTCCCGTCATGACCTCAAGAAGAAAAGCTCCGTTGTGATCCAGCATCTCGCGGAGTGCCCATTTCAGATCTTCTCTTTCGGAGACTCTATTTCCCGGGATATTATATCCTTTTGCTACCTGAACAAAATCAGGGCTCTGAATATCTACTGAAGAATACCTTTCTTCGTGAAACAATTCCTGCCACTGTCTCACCATTCCCAGGTAACAGTTATTTAGAATTAAGATTTTCACCTCCGGGTGATATTGCATAATAGTTCCAAGCTCCTGAATATTCATCTGTGCACCACCATCACCCATTACTGCAATAACAGGTCTGCCAGTCTCTGCGTAGGATGCTCCTATCGCGGCGGGAAGACAGAACCCCATCGTTCCCAGCCCTCCGCTGGTGACATTGGTTCGGGAATGTCTGAAATGAGAGTAACGGCATGTTGCCATCTGATGCTGCCCTACATCTGTTACAATTACTGCCTCTCCTTCTGTCATCTCATTAAGGTATCTGATCACCTCCCCCATGGTAATCTCTCCCTGTTCAGGATAAAGCTCCCTGCTGATCAGATTGAGATGTTCAACTTCATAGCATTTTTTAAATTTTTCATGCCAGTCAAGATGTTCTCTGTGGGTAATCCTTTCTGTAAGAAGAGGAAGTGTATGCTTGCAGTTTCCCAGAACCGGAACATCAGCTTTTACATTTTTATTGATTTCTGCTTTATCAATATCCAGATGAATGATTTTTGCCTGTTTTGCGTACTGATCTAATCTTCCAGTCACACGGTCGTCAAAACGCATTCCGACAGCAATCAAAACATCACATTCATTGGTTAGTATATTCGGTCCATAATTTCCATGCATTCCTACCATCCCAACAGCCTGATGATGATCGGTAGGAATAGCACTCATTCCTAAAACCGTCCATGCCACAGGAATCCCTGATTTCTCAGCAAATTCTAAAAATTCTTTTTCAGCTTTTCCAAGCATAATCCCCTGTCCGGCGATAATAAATGGCCTGGCTGCATTATTGATGAGCATTGCTGCTTTTTCAATATTTTCAATACTGGGATCCGGATCCGGCTTATAGCTTCTCAACGAATGGCATGGGAAATATCCTGTATAATCAACAGACTGCAGCTGGGCATTTTTGGTAACATCTATCAGTACTGGTCCAGGACGCCCCGACTTTGCAATATAAAATGCTTTTGCCAATACTTCAGGAAGCTCATTGGCATCGGTCACCTGATAATTCCATTTGGTGACCGGGCTTGTGATGTTCATCACATCGATTTCCTGAAAGGCGTCGGTTCCCAGAAGATGGTCAAAAACCTGCCCTGTAATACAAACCAGAGGAGTGTTATCCAGCAGGGCATCGGCTAATCCTGTAACAAGATTGGTAGCTCCGGGACCGCTGGTGGCCAGTACAACACCGACCTTTCCCGATACTCTTGCCAGTCCCTGTGCTGCATGTACCGCAGCCTGTTCATGACGTACCAAGATGTGTTTCAACGCTTCCTGATAATCATAAAGTGCATCATAAATAGGAATAATAGCCCCTCCAGGATATCCGAAAATAGTTTTTACCCCTTCATGAAGAAATGCCTCAAGAATAATCCGGCTTCCGGTAAGTTGTGTTGCTGTTGATAAGTTCGGGTTTTCCATATACTTTTATTGAGTGATTTCGTCCGTTACACAACCTTCTGCGGCTGATGATACTGTTAATGCATATTTATAAAGCAATCCTTTCTGTACTTTAAGAGGAGGCTTTTGCCATCCTTTTTTTCTTCTTTCTATTTCTTCTTCTGAAACTTTGAGCTGTATAGTGTTGTTTACCGCATCTATCTCAATCAGGTCATCATCATTTACAAAGGCTATCAGACCTCCTTCATGGGCTTCCGGTGTGATATGTCCTACTACAAAACCATGAGTCCCTCCACTAAACCTTCCATCTGTAATCAGAGCTACGCTGCTTCCGAGGCCTGCGCCAATCAGTGCACTTGTAGGTTTCAGCATTTCCGGCATTCCGGGAGCTCCTTTCGGACCTTCATGGCGGATGACAATAACGTCACCATGCTGTACCGTTCCATCCTGGATTCCTCTGATCAGATTTTTTTCACCATCAAATACCCGGGCTTTTCCTACGAAACGTTCTCCTTCCTTTCCTGTAATTTTAGCAACGCTTCCTTTTTCGGCAAGATTACCATATAATATTCTCAGATGCCCGGTAGCTTTTACAGGTTCTGAAAGTGGTTTTATAATTTTCTGTGTATTGAAATTCAATCCCGGAACATCCTGAAGATTCTCGGCGACGGTTTTTCCGGTAACAGTAAGACAGTCCCCATGTAGGAGACCCTGCTCCAGCAAATATTTCATCACTGCAGGAGTTCCTCCGTGCTCATGGAGATCCTGCATCAGGTATTTTCCACTCGGCTTGAGGTCTGCCAATACCGGGGTCTGATCACTCATCTTCTGGAAATCATCCTGGGTAAGAGATACCCCGACACTTTTCGCCATTGCTATAAAATGCAGAACGGCATTCGTGCTTCCCCCCAGAATAACAATAAGACGAAGGGCGTTTTCAAATGCTTTGCGGGTCATGATATCAGAAGGCTTAATATCTTTTTCCAATAATACTTTCAGGTATTTTCCTGCTTCAAGGCATTCTTCTTTTTTTTCTTTACTTAAAGCAGGGTTGGAAGAGGAATACGGAAGACTCATTCCCAGTGCTTCTATCGCAGAGGCCATGGTATTGGCAGTATACATTCCGCCACATGCCCCGGCTCCGGGACAGGAGTTCTTCACCACACCGTCAAAATCTTCCTCAGTGATTTCTCCTGCAATCTTTTTTCCTAAAGCTTCAAAAGCAGAAACTATATTTAATGCTTCACCTTTGTAACAGCCGGGTGCAATAGTTCCTCCATATACCATAATGGATGGTCTGTCCAGTCTTCCCATGGCAATAACAGTTCCCGGCATATTTTTATCACAGCCCGGCAATGCGATCAGCCCGTCGTAATACTGTGCGCCACAGATCGCCTCGATACTGTCTGCAATCACATCACGGCTTACCAGAGAATAGCGCATTCCATCTGTTCCGTTGCTCATTCCGTCACTTACTCCAATGGTGTTAAAAATCAATCCGGCTAATCCATGTTCCCATGTTCCTTTTTTTACAACCTGAGCCAGATCATTCAAATGCATATTACAGGTATTCCCGTCATAACCCATACTGGCAATTCCAACCTGTGCCTTGTGCATATCTTCTTCTGTAAATCCTATCCCGTACAACATAGCTCTGGCGGCGGGCTGTTCACTGTTCTGCGTGAATGTTTTTGAATATTTATTTAACATATTTCTGCTACTTTTCCTGTTCTTTTTATCTATTTAAGATGAAGTTTTTTACTAAATTTTTATCCAAAACTACATTTTGTAATATTCTTTTCATTTTCATTTTCACTAAAACTACAATATTCAATTGTTTGAAAAACAGACTTATTTAACTAATAATCAAATATTTAAATTACAAAAATTTACAATGACAGAACTCTTACCAATTTCAAATATGCCTCCTGTACCTTCCCGCTAGCTGTATCTTTCCAATCTTTGGTAAAAGGAACGTCATCAAGTGAGTCAAGAGCAACGATTTCTGCTGCTGTACCACAGAAAAAACCGGCATCGGCACCACGCATTTCCTCTGGTTTAAAGAATGTTTCTTTTACAGGAATATCAAGCTCATTACAAATCTCCATAACAGTTTGTCTTGTGATTCCCGGAAGGATGCTTCCTTTAGCCGGCGTATACAAAACTCCATCTTTTTCATAGAAAACATTAGCTCCTGAACTTTCGGCAACGTTTCCGTTTTCATCCAAAACCAGCGCCTCATCATACCCCTTATCTTTGGCATCCTGACAGGCCAATATTGAGTTTACATAATGTCCTCCTACTTTTGCTTCAACCTTGAAAGCTTTAGGATTCGGACGCTGAAAAGGAGAGGTCATAATTTTCATTTTATCTGCCAGATATCCGTTATTCCATTCCCAGGCAAGAAGTGACAGATAAGATTTCTGTCCTTTTGAAAGTGACATATTGGGGGAGCACGTGACCAAAGGGCGGATATAGGCATCAGTAAAGCCATTACGTTCCAGAAGCTCATAGGTAAGATCTGTAAGCTGATCTACAGAATAATCGAAGGGAATGTACATCAGTTCTGCTGATCTTTTCAGCCTTTCATAATGTTCTTTTGCTTTGAAAATTCTGGTTCCATGATCTGTATTGTAAGATTTAATTCCTTCAAAAACCGAATAGCCATAGTGAAGGGATTGCCCGTAAAGATCTGTTCCGCCCTCTTTCGCTTTCATAAATTTTCCGTCAAAATAGATGGTCGTGTCATCGTTGTAATACATGTTATAGAGATTTAAAAAAAATTAACAAATGGAATAAAAAAAGCCCTCTCACGTTGTGAGAGGGCTTAATATATGTACAGTCATACATCTTCCTTCTCACAGACGCAAGGGAATAATAATGACGATAATAATTACTGATAATAACTGATACATATTTTGTACTTTATAAAAATTAAAACAAAAAAGCCGTTTCAAATATGAAACGGCCTATATATAATTTAAATTAAAATCTATTTAAAATGCCGTTTCCGTACTGTTGTTAATGACAACAGCAATAATAGAAATGACAATAATATTTTTCTGATTCTTAAAATTCATACTGCAAATGTATAAACTTTTTAATTACTCACAAGCTTTTTTTACACTTTTTATTTTTTTCGTAAAAATTGGGTCAGTGTTTCCTTAGTTTCAGCCACATCATGAACTCTTAAAATCTTTGCTCCCTGTTCCAGCACTTTCATATGAAGTTTCTGTGTTTCTTCATTAATATCCAAAGGTAATTTACCAAGAGGTTTATAAATAAATGACTTTCTGGAAATACCTATCAATAAAGGAAACCTTTCAAATCCGAGATAATCAACCTCGTGAATCATTTTCATCTGGTCTTCTACTGTTTTTCCGAAGCCAAAACCGGGATCAAGAATGATATCATTTACTCCTTTTTCTAAAAGTTCTTTTGCTTTTCGGGAAAAATACCGGTTAACTTCCAGCGTAATATCTTCAAATCCGGTTTTATCATGCATGGTTTTGTAGGAAGGGTTTACATGCATCAGGATATAGGGAAGCTTTGTATGAGCTGCTGTTTCAAACATTTCAGCATCGTACTGACCTCCGGAAATATCATTGATCAGATCAATTCCTTCATTAAAGCCGAACTTCACCGTTTCTGCATAAAAAGTATCCAGCGAAATCAATGCTTGCGGGAATTCTTTTTTAATCAGAGAAATGATATTTCCAATCCTGTTTATTTCTTCTTCAGCACTTAAAAATTCCGCATTGGGGCGTGTAGACTGTGGTCCGACATCCAGTATTTCAGCCCCGTCCTGTAACAGTTTTCCGGCATGCTTCAACGCTGACTTTTCATTATTGAATTTACCGCCATCAGAGAAAGAATCCGGTGTCAGATTGAGAATTCCCATGATCTTTGGTGTATCCAATTGTACTAAACGGCCATTGCAGTTGATTGAGTGGATGGGAGCGTTGGAGGGCTGGAGTGTTGGAGAATTGGAAAGCATGAGTTGGATGATGATTGATAAATGATTTTTGTACTGCAAAATTAGTGATTTATGAGTTTTTAAGATGAAAAAGAGTCTGGAAATTATGAATTATGAGTTATAAATTAGACTCTTATATTTTCAAACACTCCCATTCTCTACCCCTAAAACCCTCTTACTCTAAAATTCTAAACCCAACAATTCGAATCCCGAAACTCTAAAAAATTCAAACGCTCACAAACTCAAACTTTCTTACTCACAAACTCAGCTCTTCAAATTCAAAAATCTGAAACCGAATTCGTATATTTGGAAGATTAAGAAAATTTATGCTAAAAACATCAGTACAATTCGGGAAAGTTATCAGTCTTTGCCGTGATCTTTTCAGTAAAAAATTACAGGATTACGGAGCAGCATGGAGGGTGTTGAGACCCAGTTCCATTACAGATCAGATTTATATTAAAGTCAATAGAATCCGTACGCTGCAGATGACTGATAAAAAAATGGTGGACGAGAGTGAGGAAGATGAGTTTATCGCAATTGTCAACTACTCTATCATTGGACTTATTCAGCTGGAAAAAGGGTTTTCCAATGATTTTAATGAAAATAAAGAAGAAATTTTAGGTCTGTATGATAAATATGCCAATGAAGCTAAGGCTTTGATGGAAAGAAAAAATCATGATTACGGTGAGGCATGGAGAGATATGAGGATCTCTTCCATCACGGATCTTATTTATCAGAAAGTCTTAAGAACCAAACAGATTGAGGACAACCAGGGAAAAACAATTGTGTCAGAAGGACTTGATGCCAACTATTTTGATATGCTGAATTATGCGGTTTTCTGCCTGATCAAGTTCTCAGAAAAAGAAAATCAATTCGAACCCAAAATTATTTAATATGCTTAAAGGTTTATTACGCTTTATTATTGCTGTTATCTTTATCCTTTCAGGCTTTGTGAAAGCCGTGGATCTTGTAGGTTTTTCTTTCAAAATGGAAGAATATTTTTCTCCTGCTGTTTTCAATATGCCGTTTTTAGAAAAGTTTGCTCTGCTGTTTTCCGTTATAGTGGTGATACTGGAACTTTTCCTGGGATTTATGCTGCTGCTTAAATTAAAGCTTAAATTTACCTTATCCGTATTAATTGCCCTTTGCATTTTCTTTGGATTTCTTACATTTTATTCTGCCTATTTTAATGTCGTAACAGACTGTGGATGCTTTGGGGATGCCATTAAATTCACTCCTTGGCAAAGCTTCCTTAAAGATGTTGTGCTTCTTGTGGGACTGATTATCTTATTCATTCTGTACAGAAAAGAATTCCGCAAAAAAGATGCTTATGGAATTACTCAGAAAGAATCCTCCAATACATTTAAATACATTCTTTTAGCCGTTTTTTCACTGGGTATGATTTATGTAATGGCGCAGGGAATTATGCATGAACCGATCATTGACTTCCGGGATTATAAAATCGGGACAGACATTAAAGGAGAAAAAGCAAAAATTGAGAAAAACCCTTCTGAATATAAGACATTTTACTCTCTGAAAAACCAGAAAACAGGACAGGTTGTAAAAGTAAACCAGGATGATTATATCAAAAAAACAGAATACTGGGCAGAAGGTTCTCCCTGGAAAATTGAAGATGGAAAAAATGAATCAGTACTGGTGAAAGAAGGTTATAAGTCTGAAATTGTGAAATTCAAAATTGAAGATCCTACCGGAATGGAGGTTACGAATGAGATCGTTAATGCACCAAAAGCTGTTCTGGTGTTCTCTTATCATCCAAAAGAGGTTTCTGCTGATCTGCTGCAGAAAGTAGAGGCAAAAGTAAAGGCACAGAAAGGAGCTCTTATCTATGGAGTTTCCACTGAGCCCAATACTTTCAAGACCATCAAAAATGTCCTGATGGATGGAACTGCCATCAAAACGATAGCAAGAAGCAACCCATTTGTACTGATCCTTGAAAACGGAAAAATTGTAGACAAACAGCCTGCCAAAGACTACGTTAACTAATTATAAATGATGAATGATGAATTATAAATGATCTTTTTGAAGAGAGCTAATCTTGGATCAATTATCAATCAATTATCAAATTTAAACACTAAACTTAAACATAAAAGCACATGCAAAAATCAAATAAATCAATTGCCGGTTACCACTTATTAATGATCCTTTCTTCTGTAGACGGAGAGTTTGCTCCTGAGGAAGGAATGCTGGTGCAGCAATATCTGGCAGATGAATTTCCTTTCAGAATGAATCTTGACAACGAATTGGAAACGCTGGCTCTTTTACAGCCGGAAGAATGGAAAGATCATTTTGAATTCCATGCAAGATGTTTCCATGAAGATTCTACGGAAGACGAACGTGTGAAATTTGTTCAGTTTGCAAAATCTCTGATCAAAGCAGATAACAAAGTAACTGAAGAAGAACATACGTTCTACGTTCTGCTGAAAAATCTTTGGGGATTATAACCCATCAAAAAATAAAAACCATGAAAAGAATTTACCTAGGACTGTTATTAATGAGTGCATCAACATTTCAATCTCAGAAATTTCCGGACATGAAAGCTCCTGTTGCAGAAAAGCAGGAACATATCAGAGAAATCCATGGCGATAAGGTCAATGATCCTTATTACTGGATGATCGATTATTTTAAAAAAGGAAAAGACTCCACGAAAGTCGTTAATTATCTAAAGGCAGAAAATACCTATTGGGAAGGCATGATGAAGGATACGGAACCCTTCAGAGAAAAGCTTTTCCAGGAAATGAAAGCGAGGATAAAGGAAAAAGACGAATCTGTACCGGTTTTTAAAAAGGGGTATTATTATTACAGCCGTACGGAAACTGGAAAACAGTATTTTAAATACTGCAGAAAAAAAGGCAGTCTTACTGCTCCGGAAGAGTTTCTTCTGGATGTTGATAAAATGGCGGAAGGCCATCCTTATTATGCAGCTTCAGGCTTCAGTATCAGCCCTGATAATACCAAGATGATATTTGGTGTAGACAATATTTCCAGAAGGCAGTATTCATTATTTCTGAAGGATCTTACCACCGGAAATATTACAGACCTTGGTATAAAAAATACAGGTGGGTCAGCAGAATGGGCCAACGACAACAAAACCATTTTTTATACAGAGAATAATCCTGTAACCCTTTTATCTGAAAAAATAAAAAAACATATTCTTGGAACGGATCCCGGTAAGGATGCTACAGTGTATGAGGAAAAAGATAAAACAAATTACATTTCCGTATACAAATCCAAGAATGAAAAATTTCTCCTGATTTACTCAGGGGCAACAACTTCCTCCGAAACAAGATACCTGGATGCGGACAATCCAAATGGAACATTCAGGGTTTTCCAGCCAAGAATGAAGAACGTCTTATATACCGTTACTCCATTGGAAGATAAATTCCTGATCAAAACCAACAAGGACGCCCTGAATTTCAAAATTGTAGAAACTCCTATAGATAAAACAGGAGTTGAAAACTGGAAAGATTTTATTCCTCACAGAAATGATGTTCTGATGGAAAGTGTAAGTGTATTTAAAAATTTTCTGGTTTTCGGCGAAAGGCAAAACGGGCTTTCACAATTGGTTGTTTACGACAGAAAAACGGGTAAAAAAGAATTTCTGAAATTTGATGAACCTGTTTACACGGTTTATTCATCAGGAAACCCGGAATACAATACGGATAATTTCCGTTTTGGATATACTTCCATGATCACCCCAAATTCTCAATATGAACAGGATTTAAAAACCGGAAAAAGAATTCTGCTGAAGCAGCAGGAAGTTTTAGGAGGATATAACAAAGAAAATTATATCACAGAAAGACTTTTTGCTACGGCCAAAGACGGAACTCAGATCCCGGTTTCAATAGTTTATAAAAAAGGATTTAAGAAAGACGGTAACCATCCCTTATTATTATATGCTTATGGATCTTACGGCAGTTCTACAGATGCCACTTTTAACAGTAACAGGCTAAGTCTCTTGGACAGAGGTTTTGCAATGGCTATCGCTCACATCCGTGGCGGTCAGGAAATGGGAAGACAGTGGTATGAAGACGGTAAAATGATGAAAAAGAAAAACACATTTACAGATTTCATCGATGCCGGAGAATATCTGGTTAAAGAAAAATATACCTCACCCAAGCATCTGTATGCTCAGGGAGGAAGCGCAGGAGGACTGTTAATGGGAGCGGTCATCAATATGAGTCCTAACTTATGGAATGGAGTGATCTCTCAGGTTCCGTTCGTAGATGTAGTGAACACCATGCTTGATACAAGTATTCCACTAACGACCAATGAATATGACGAATGGGGGAACCCGAATAATAAAGAAGCTTATTTCTATATGAAATCTTATTCTCCGTATGAAAATATAGAGAAGAAAAGCTATCCGAATCTTTTGGTAACAACAGGATTACACGATTCTCAGGTACAGTATTTTGAACCAGCGAAATGGGTTGCCAAGCTAAGAGATATGAAAACGGACAAAAATGTACTGTTATTAAAAACAGATATGGAATATGGCCATGGTGGCGCTTCCGGAAGGTTTGATTATCTGAAGGATTTGGCTTTGGTATATGCTTTCATGTTTAAACTGGAAGGGATTACTAAGTAGTATGCCTCGCAGATTATCCAAAAAAGAAAAATTAAAAAATAAATAAATCTATATTTAAATCTTATGAGAAGAAAAATAGTTGCAGGAAACTGGAAAATGAACAAAAATGTAATTGATGCACAACAATTAATGATTCAGTTACTAAGCTATAAAAACAACAATGCTACGAACTGTGAGGTTTGGATTGCTCCCCCTGCATTGTATTTGATGATGGCAAAAGACGTTTTTGAAAAGGATGAAATCGGAGTATTTTCTCAGGATATGAGCGAGCATGAAAGCGGCGCCTATACTGGTGAAATTTCTGCAGATATGCTGGAATCTATTGATGCAACCGGATCACTAATCGGGCATTCTGAAAGAAGACAATACCATGGAGAAACAGATTCTCACTGTAACAGAAAAATCAAATTAGCTCTTGATAAAGGTCTTATTCCTGTTTATTGTAACGGAGAAACGCTTGAACAGAGAAAAGCAGGACAACACCTTGAAGTTGTAAAAAACCAGACTGAAGTAGCTCTTTTTACACTTTCTGCAGAAGAGATCAAAAAAGTGGTGATTGCTTATGAACCGGTTTGGGCGATCGGAACGGGAGAAACAGCAAGCCCTGAGCAGGCTCAGGAAATCCACGCTCATATCAGAAACATTATCGCTTCAAAATACGGACAGGAAGTTGCTGACGAGGTTTCAATCCTTTACGGAGGTTCTGTAAAACCTGACAATGCTAAAGAAATTTTCTCTCAGCCGGATATCGACGGAGGTCTTATCGGAGGAGCTGCTTTGAAATTAGAGGATTTCTCTAAGATTATTGAAGCTTTTAATTAATATAAAGGATTGATATATTATCCAATAAAAAGCGGCGGAATCAAAGATTCCGCCGCTTTTTCGTTAAAAAAATCTAATTATTGAATATCGACTACGTACATAGTTCCTTTGTCTACTTTACCGGTTTTAGGTAAAATTTTGGCTTTGGGATTTCCGTTTCCATCATCCACTACCCCAAAGTCATCATCGTTGAAAACTGCCAGCTTATTATTTCCCAGATAAACGATTCCTTCAAACTTATCATGTTCGTATCCCAGCTTTGCCACCAGATCTACCGCTAATGTTTTGGTAACGGCTTTGATTCCGGCATTTGTAATTTCATCCCATGAACATTGTTCCAAAGCTTTACCATTCACTTTCATTCCGTCCACGGCATTAATATCAGGTCCATTTACGTCGGTAGCATTGCTCAGATTGATTCTGTATACTTTTTTGATTCCTCCCTGAGAGCCGAAATTTCCATCTCTTTCGATCACCAGGAACTCGTTATTACTTAGTGCGGTAATATCACATACTGAATCAGAAGCTCCCCCCTCCTGCTTGTATAAAAACTGCTTGGTCTGCCCTGTTATAATATCGAAAGTTACGATTCTCGTTAAAGTAGTATTGGTTGCCAATGCTTTGCTGGGTACATGCATCATCGACTGTATGGTTCCTACCAGTGTTCTTCCATCCGGAGTAATACAAAGTCCTTCCATGCCTCTATTGGCTCTCCTTTTTGCTAAAACGGCAGGTAACTTTCTTGGTCCGGTATTTACACCTACCGGGCTTATTCTTTCCATCTCCACTCCGTCAGCACTATAATGCACGATATGAGGACCATATTCATCAGAAACCCAAAATGTACCATCTGCTGCTGCTACAATACTTTCACTGTCTAATCCATATTGATCTGTCCCTAAAACATTTCCGGAAGCATCATAGGCTATTTCTCCGGTACTTCCCATTCCTACAGGGTTTGGTAATCCTGTAATAAGCTGCCCGGATGGATTTTTAAGTTTAATATATTTGATTACCTCTACATTCCCGTCAGCATTAATTTTAAAATGCATAATGGTAGGCGTAAAATTAGGTGCAAGGAATTTTTTCCCGTTCTGGAAATCAGTATTAGGACCTCTGTCTGTAATGACATAAAACTCACCTTTTCTTGTAGGATGGGCGGCTGCTCCTGAACCAAATCCGCCATTGATAACATCTACTCCGTTTATCGTGGCCAGCTTTGTAAATGGAAATTCCTGAGGCAGCTTGGAATAATTAATATCCTGATTAACCATTGTGGTATCGTCATCACTTTTACATGAAGCCAATACAGCCAGTATACCCACAGAACATAGTAATTTTTTCATATGCTATTTTATGGCTGCGAAAATAGGATTTGATTGTAAACTGATCTTAAATGCAATGATAATTGTTTTTTAACAATTGAACAGACAGAATACATTGAAGATAAATAAGAAAAGAATCTATTTAAAATGAAAAACCAACAATCCAACCAAATTATTAATCAATTTGAAAATCATTTTTTTAAAGGAAAATAATTCACAAAACGGACTTATCAATTTATATGATATATTTGCAGCGTTTTAAGGCTGAACAATGTTCATTAATAGGGAATCAAGTGAGAATAATATTCAAATCTTGAGCTGTACCCGCAACTGTAAACTGTTTAAACTTACTGCACAAAAACCACTGGATCTGAAAATCCGGGAAGGAAGTTGTAAGATGTGAGCCAGGAGACCTGCCTTAAAACACTAGATTCAGAGAAAGAATTAGTTCTGCTCTGAAGATAAGTTTCGGGAATAAAACTTTAAATTAATTATATCATGAGAAAAATCTATCTTTTTTTCTTACTGCTTTGCATGCAGGTATTGTCGGCCCAATTCACAGAAAACGACATTAAATTTTGGGTAGGAACCGGTTCTAAAAAAGCATATTTCATTGCAGACTTTAATGATGACAGCACCCCAAATTCTTATGCTTGGGGATACCGTTTTGACGGAAATGGCTTAACCATGGAAGACATGATTACTGCTATTGCCGCTGCAGAACCTAAAATGGAAATTGAAATACCATCCGGATTTCTGTACAGTTTAAATTACAATCATCATACTCCCGGACTTGACGACTATTGGTCAACCTGGTCAGGAAACACTCCATCAACTATGGCATTCAATAATGGTGTGAACAATGATCTTTTAGTGGACGGAAGATGGTATGGAGCTTCTTATAGTTTTTCCCCTCCTACAATGCCTTCCCCACCAGTTGCAGCCTACAGTTCTGCTTGGTTTGTTCCCTCGCAGGTTACAAACTGGGTAGGAAGCGGAACTAATAAAAGTCTTGTCGTTATTGATTTCGGAACTGATAATGCCAACGGAAATGCCAATTCTTTTGTTTTTGGAATTAAATATAACGGAAGCATAACTGCTGAACAGGCGTTACAACTGATCCAGTCTCAAGCTTCCTATTTCAATTTTGCATCAGCGAATAATCAGATTACTAATTTAACATTGAATTCATTTACTGGAAATACTTCCGGATCAGACAGCTGGAAGTTATATAAAGGAAAAGATCTATCAAGCTGGCAAACAAAAGCCAATCTTTCTCAGATTCAACTGAGTAACAATGACTGGTTTGGATTAAGTTTCGGGCAAAGAAGACCATTTACCCCCACCGAGGCACAGCTGACTTTAGGAATTTCTTCTGTGACCAAGAAAAAATTCAATATTTATCCAAATCCGGCAAGTGATTTCATTCAGATTGAAACGGCTGAGAAACTGAAAGAAGTGAATATTTACTCTGTGACAGGACAAAAAATAATGACTTCTCAGATTACTAAGATTGATATTCATTCTTTAAACACGGGAGTTTATTTTGTGGAGATTAAAACAGCTGAAAATACGACAATACATAAGATTGTTAAGAAATAGAGAAAGCGCCATGAGGCGCTTTTTTTGTGAGGATATAGGTAAAATATACTGTTAAAACCACCCCGGCAAAAATTCTTTGAATTTTTGCCACCCCTCCAGCGGAGGGGAATCTTTACGTTTTCAGTTTGAATTTTAGTCAGGATTGTAATTTTTCTCTCGCAGCTAATTCTTGGATCATTATGACTGGATTCCCGCGGAATAACAAACTGCATGAATAAACCATCATTCAAATTGTGTCATTCCGTAGGAATATAAACATGTGATAAATAATTTAAAATGAGTGATTAAAATATAAATCCAACAAAAAACCGCACCAGATGGGTGCGGTTTTCTGATGATGTTACCATCAATTATTTTTTCTCTGTAGATCTTTGTAAAACTTCATCTACCATTCCATAGCCTTTAGCTTCTTCAGAAGTCATCCAATAGTCTCTGTCAGAAGATTTTTCCACCCACTCATAAGTTTGTCCTGAGTGATGAGCGATGATCTCATAAAGCTCCTGCTTCAATTTCAACATCTCTCTCAGGTTGATCTCCATGTCAGAAGCAACTCCCTGAGCTCCTCCTGAAGGTTGGTGAATCATTACTCTTGAATGCTTAAGCGCAGAACGTTTTCCTTTTTCTCCGGCAACCAGCAAGACAGCTCCCATAGAAGCAGCCATCCCTGTACAGATTGTTGCAACATCCGGCTTAATGATCTGCATTGTGTCATAAATACCTAAACCTGCATAAACACTCCCGCCAGGAGAGTTGATGTAGATCTGGATGTCCTTTGAAGGATCAGCACTTTCCAGAAATAAAAGCTGTGCCGTAACGATATTGGCTACCTGATCATCAATACCTGTTCCAAGGAAGATAATTCTGTCCATCATCAGACGGGAGAAAACGTCCATTTGAGCAACGTTTAATCTTCTTTCTTCCATGATGTACGGAGTAAGATTCGTTGGGCCATACATTCCCATATACTGATCGGTTACCAAACCGTTGTTTCCTAAATGTTTTACAGAGAAGTCTCTGAATTCTTTTTTAATGTCCATATTTCTATTATGTATTATTTTTAAATATTCTCGAAGTTTAAATTACAATATTTATTCCTAAAATTTTATAGGACTTTTTGTCACAGAATACCCAAAAATCTGACTTCGGTTTATCTCTTCCTATCTACATAAATCCCTTTGATCGGGGAATATTCGATGATATTGCTCAACCGGATGGAAGCCTGCTTCAGTAAAGTGATTTTTTTGATCAGCTCATAATACTTCACTTCATCTGTATTGCTGTACTGATCAAGCGCCTTAGCCGTTTCTTTGATCAGATAATCAATGTATCTGTATTTATGCAATAAAATATCTCCCTTAATCTGATCTGCCACTTTATCTCCATAATTGGGAGGGTAAATATTTCTGGAAGCCCAGTTTTCAAGCTCATCAAGCGGGATCAGAGCATCTACTACCTTCGTGGTAATCTCTTCATCCATAAAAGATACAAAAAAGTTTCCACTTCTCAGCTCATCTTTTTGAATTCCCTCTTTCACCTGATTGATAATAATCTCATTTTCTTTAACTAAAAACTGATACTGCTCCTCTTCAAAATGATGAAGAATTTCTTCAATTACCGTAATCTGGTATTCTTCATTCTGGTCATTTCTCCTTTTCAGGATAATGTCTCCGAACATCAGCATATGATCCACAAGCTTGTTTTCCATGAATAGCACATCGTACAGAAAGGGATCTTCTTTTTCCTGATCCAGAGGAACAATCTCCATCTTTGGAGCTGCTTTTTCCTTCTGCTGCTGAACATGGTGGGTCTGATTTTGGGTGATCTGTTTCTGAACACCTAATTCATTGAAAAGACTCTGCTCGGAAAGTCCGAATTTATTGGAAACCTCTTTCAGGTAAACCTCTCTTTTCAGAGCATTCTGAACAAAAGATACCGATTTTACAATATCCCTTATCGCCTCAGCCTTTTTGATAGGATCGTTTCCTATATCTTTTAACAGAATTTCTGCTTTAAAGTCGATGAAATCCATCGCTTCGTTTTCGATATACTTTTCAACGTATTCCTGCGGATGTTTTCTGGCAAATGAATCTGGGTCATCTCCGTCAGGGAAAAGCAAAACACGGATGTTCATTCCTTCCGTTAATAGCATATCAATACTTCGGAAACTCGCTTTGATCCCGGCGTTATCTCCATCAAAAAGAATCGTTACGTTTTCCGTAAGCCTCTTAATGAGTTTAATCTGTTCCGTTGTTAAGGACGTTCCGGAACTTGCCACCACATTTTCAATTCCGGACATATGAAGTGAAATCACATCCATATATCCTTCCACCAGGAGACAGGCATTTTTTCTTGATATGGCCTGCTTACTCTGATTTAATCCATAAAGAACATTGGATTTATGATAGATCTCGGTTTCCGGTGAATTGAGATATTTTGCAGTTTTGACATTATTCTTAAGAATCCTTGCTCCAAAACCCAGCACTCTACCTGAAAAACTGTGAATCGGGAAAATGACCCTTTCCCTAAAACGGTCTACCCCTGCAGGGGTATTTTCCGGGAAGATAGAAAGCCCTGATTTCTCAAGAATTTCTTTGGTATATCCTTTTTCCAGTGCGTAGGCGGTGAAAGCATTTTTTTTCTCGGGGGAATATCCGAGCTGGAATTTTTTAATGATATCATCTCTCAATTCCCTTTCTTTGAAATAAGAAAGACCTATGCTTCTGCCCTCCTGATCATCCCAAAGGATCTCCTGAAAATAAGTATTGGCAACCTCATGGATTTTATACAGCAGATCTTTTTCTGTCTGGGCATTTTTTGCTTCTTCAGAAATTTCACGCTGATCTTCCTCAATTTCAATTCCGTATTTTTTTGCAGCGTGGCGAAGTGCTTCAGGATAAGTAAAATTTTCAATTTCCATCAGGAAAGAGATGGCAGTCCCCCCTTTTCCTGTAGAGAAATCTTTCCAGATCTGCTTACTGGCAGAAACTACAAAACTGGGCGTTTTTTCATCGTGAAACGGACTGAGTCCTTTGTAGTTAGACCCTGCTCTTTTCAACTGCACATATTCACCCACAATCTCTTCAACGCGGATCGTGGAGAATATTTTATCAATGGTCTGTTTGGAAATCATGCTGTAAAATTAAGTATTTTTTATAGAAATTTTAGATACAAGAAGGTAGAGGTTAAATTTTTGATTATGCTAAGATTTTATTTATAAATCATATTCATTGATTATTTTTGAACAATGATTTATCTTATGAAGTATCTAAAAAAAATCTTGTTATTTATAATTATCATTGTATTTTTATTCGTCTTATATTTAGAATTAGGTGGAAGTTATATTTTAAATACAACTGATAAAAGATTAATTACATGGTCTGTTAGAAGCAGTAATAAACTACCAGAAAATTTCAATACCTTTTATAATACCGTTTATCCAAATTCTTTATTCCAAAATTCCTGGATTTTTCTTGGAAATGCTATCATAAATCCAAATTCTCAAAAAAAAGAATGTCCCTGTAATCAGATGGCCTCTAACATTTTTCCTAGATTAGAGTATCAAAATAAATCATCTTTCGATCAATTTCTTATAGCCAGATATATTGAACATTCTTACAGCCAGAAAGATTGCCTGAATTTTAATTTCCGTAATTTTGACTTTTTAGAAAATAGAAAAGGGATTGAAAATGTTTCAAAATCATTATTTAATAAAGAAATGAAAGACTTGAAACCAATAGAAATCGCTGAAATATTAGCTTTATACGAAAATCCAGTTAAAAACAACCGTTACAGAAATTCTGAAAGAGCAAAAAACAGAACTGAACATTTTTACAACTTATATTCTGAAAATTTAAAGAGATAATGAATTACACTATCAATAAAATCGAAGACTGGCAGGAAGTTGTTGACAGCATCATTCCTGAATTGAAACATCCTATTCTTTTATTAAAAGGAAATCTCGGAGCCGGAAAAACAACATTCACACAGTTTCTGCTCAAAAAAATGGGAAGCGGGGACGAAGTGAACTCCCCTACTTACTCTATTGTTAATGAATACAATACAGAAAAGGGAAAAGTGTATCATTTTGATCTTTACCGTCTGAAAAACATTGAAGAAGTCTATGATATTGGCATTGAAGAATACCTGGACAATTCTTTTTTATGCATCATCGAATGGCCGGAAGTGTATGAGGAAGAGCTTTACGGGCTCAACTATCACACAATGAGCATTGTGAATACGGGTGAAAACAGAGAAATTTCATTCGATTAAATATTATGTATCTTTGCTCATTAATTGAGTGTAAAAAAACAATCTGTAAGACATAATTTAATTTAAGGATGAGTACAAATATTTTTACTCCTTTCACAGAAGAAGAATTAATGCCGAAAGAGGAAAAATTGGAGGTTATAAAAAAAGGAAAACAGTTCAGTATTGGAATTCCTAAAGAAACCTGTCTCAACGAAAGGAGAACCTGCATCACTCCTGACGCCGTACAGGTGTTGGTAGAGCACGGCCATGAGATCATTATCGAATCAGGGGCCGGACAAGGTTCATTTTTTACAGATTTACAATACTCTGAATCCGGAGCAAGGATCACCAATGATCCTAAAGAAGCTTTCGGACAGGATCTTATCCTGAAGATCAATCCTCCTACAGAAGAGGAAATTGAGTATATGAAACCTAATACGTATCTGGTCTCAGCACTTCAGATCAACCTCAGAGATAAGGAGTATTTCTTAAAGCTTGCAGAGAAAAAAATAAACGCCATCGCTTTCGAATTTATCGTTGATGAATATAAGCAGCTGGCTCTGGTAAGACTGGTAGGAGAAATTGCAGGAACCGTTTCTATTCTATACGCTTCTGAATTATTAGCCTTATCAAACGGTTTAATGCTTGGAGGAATTACAGGGGTAAGACCTACTGAAGTCGTTATCCTTGGAGCGGGAATCGTAGGAGAATTTGCCACCAAAGCTGCCATCGGTTTAGGAGCCAGTGTGAAAGTTTTTGACAATTCTTTATCAAAGCTGAGAAGACTGCACACCATTGTTGACAGCCGTGTACCAACCTCGATTATTGATCCCAAGGAACTCAGCAAAAGCCTGAGACGTGCTGATGTAGTAATCGGTGCACTTCCAAGATTAAACATGACCCCTATCGTTACTGAAGATATGGTCATGAAAATGAAAAAAGGCAGTGTCATTATCGATATCACCATAGACAACGGTAAAGTAATTGAGACTTCAGAACTTACTACGATGGAAGATCCTTATATCATCAAACATGGTGTGATCCACTGTGGGCTTCCAAACCTTACTTCAAGAATGCCGAGAACCACCACCAAGGCTATCTCGAATTTCTTCCTTTCCTATATTTTAAATTATGATGAAGAGGGCGGCTTTGAAAACATGCTGATCCGCAAAAATGAAATGAAACAGAGCTTATATATGTACAAAGGAAGACATACCAAGAAGATCATCTGCGACCGTTTCGGACTTACATATCACGATATCAATCTTTTAATTTTCTAATGAAGAAACTGAAATTTTATGCAATAGGCTTCATTCCGGGGCTTTTAATCGTATTTTTTATTTTAAACAAAAAAGGGGCAAGCTGCAGCGGTTATTTACCTAACAGCCGTGTCATTGCTGAAACACTTTCTAAGGAGTTCAACTATTCTGAAGAAGCTAAAAATGCAATGACCACCTATAAGATTGATGAGAAATTTATAAAAGACAGCATCATTACCAATGGAAAAGTGGATTTTGACCGCAGTCATGCACAGAAAAAACCTTGTCCGGATTATCTTTTAACCTATCCTGAAAAAAATCCGTCTTATGAGATCACCTTTGAAAAATGTGAAGAAAATGTGACGGTAAGCAGTCTTAAGAAAATTAAATAGTTTTCAAGAACTATACGTTATGGAAGGCAACTACTACATGATTCATGATTATCTGATATTCATCGGGGTTTTTGCCATTTTCCTGTTTCTGACCACCAGTATTTATCTTTTCAGCCAACATCAGAAGCTGAAACAGAGAAATATCAAACTATCAGAAACCAACAAACTTATTGAACAGCGCCTGAACGAGGTACGCCTGGAACATATCGGCACAAAACTGAATCCGCATCTGTTTAAAAACATCCTTAATTCAGTTCAGTCACATGCCTATCAGACCTATATGTCACTGGATAAGCTGGCCAATGTACTGGATTATATTTTATATGAGAGCAATAACAAGTATGTCAGCCCTAAAGAGGAGCTCAATTTTGCTTTAAGCCTCATTGAAATTAATAAAATCAAGATCAATCCTCTTTTTGACTTCAGAATTAAATCAAGGATTAATAAGTCGGATGCTTTGTATGAAGAAAAGGTATTTGCTCCGCTGATCTCTGTAGATCTTATTGAAAATGCCTTCAAACATACAGATTTCCTGGCCCAGGACTCTTTCATTTCTATTTATTTGGAGCTTGAAAACGGCATATTCACTATGAAAGTAAGCAATAAAGCTTCTTTAAAAAATATTCTGGAAAAAGAAAAAAGCGGTTTTGGAAGCCAGTCTTTTGATCAGAGGCTTAAGATGATCTACAGTACGTACTACCAGCTGGAAAGAAGCTCAAAGAACGGGATCTTTACAGCAGAATTAAAAATCAATTTAGGAGAATTCTATGATAAAATGCGTTATTCTGGATGATGAATTACTGGCCATCAGTTATTTAAAACTTCTATGTGAGCAGATCGATAATGTAGAAGTGGTAAAAGCATTCAATGATCCTAAAGTTTTTCTGAATGAAATAGACAGCATCGACTGCAATCTGTGTATTCTGGATATTGAAATGCCCGGAATGACAGGCCTTCAGGTAGCTGAAATTATTTCAGGCTCAAAAAAAATCATCTTTACAACCGCCTATAAAGAATATGCAGCAGAAGCTTTCGATCTGAATGTAGTAGATTATGTAAGAAAGCCTATCAAAAAAGAAAGACTGATCCAGGCATTTGAAAAAGCAAAAGAACTGGTGGAAAACAGTCCTAAAAAGGCTTTTATTGAGTGGAATACCAATATCGGAAAAACCGTCATATTTACTGAACAGATTTCTTATATCAAAACCTCAGAAATAGACAGCAGAGATAAAGATATCATTCTCAGTGACGGAACAACCATTGTTCTAAAAAATTTAAATTTTAAAAATCTTCTGGAAATGCTTCCGTCTAAAGATTTCGCACAGGTCAACAAAAAAGAGATCATCGCCCTTTCTTCCATTAAAGTATTTTCAACCAACGAAATCATTACAACGATCCCTTCGGAAGATCATACTTTTCTGAAACTACAGATCGGAGATGCCTATAAAAATTCTCTGATGGAGCTATTCGGAAAATAAACCTCTTCCAGATCTTTCCGGTTTCATTACAGAATATCTGTGCTTTATTACAACTCCTCTTTTTCAACTTACAATCCATTTATTTTTGCACAGAATTAATTGATTGTATAATGAAAAATTTTTTCTATGTTGCGGGACTCCTCATATCCGGATTGTATTTTTCCCAGGAAACTCAGTCAAAAGTTAAGGCTTCATTTTTTGATGGAGTAGCAACAGCCGGATATGTGGACCATGGTGCTTTTATCAATTTTACAGGTCCGAATGTAAGTCTTACCCATAAAAATCTGAAATTTTTGCTCGGAATGCTTCCTTCACTGAGAATAAAAGAAGACCACTCTTCCGGCACCAGAAACAGTCTTATTATGCCTACTTTAGGAGCTGGTCTCACTATGGTCTACAAAAAAATCGCAGTTCAGATTCCGGCTTATTATAATGCCAAAACAGCAGATCAGAATGGCAGCTGGAAAATAGGTTTCGGATTGGGTTATTCATTCAGATAGATTTTATTACATTTTTTAGAACATTCATTACATTTAAAAAAAAAGAGTATTTAACATAACTATATTCTTTTCAACTTTGCATCAAAATTGGAATCATGAATTTGGGGAAATACAAAAATTTAATTTTCTACGTTACTACTATCGCTGTCTTTTCTACCCTGATGTATTATTTCATCATCGAAGGACAGACGCTGGAAGTAAAAGAAAATATCGTTGCTAACACCAGCAGCGGCTCTACCTGGGAAAATTTCCTGGAATCCTTTAAAACCAATCTTCACCATCCGCTTGCATTATTACTGGCACAGATCGTCACTATTATTATGACAGCAAGACTTTTCGGATGGATTTGTATGAAAATAAAACAGCCGACGGTAATCGGAGAAATGATTGCCGGGATTGTACTGGGGCCATCACTTGTCGGAATGTATTTTCCTGAATTTTCAGCATTTCTTTTCCCAAAAGAATCTTTAGGTAACCTTCAGTTTCTGAGCCAGATAGGCCTTATACTCTTCATGTACATCGTCGGAATGGAGCTGGATCTGAGCGTATTAAGAAAAAAAGCGCATGATGCTGTTGTGATCAGCCACGCCAGTATCATTATCCCTTTTGCATTGGGAATAGGACTTTCCTATTTTGTGTATCAGGAATTTGCCCCGGATGGCATTCAATTCACTTCCTTTGCTTTATTCATAGCCATTTCTATGAGCATTACTGCATTCCCGGTATTGGCAAGAATTGTACAGGAAAGAAATCTTCAGAAAACCAAACTGGGAACTATTGTTATTACCTGTGCCGCGGCCGATGACATTACTGCATGGTGTATTCTTGCGGCAGTCATTGCGATTGTAAAAGCAGGCTCTTTCGCCAGCTCTATCTATGTGATCATCATGGCAATTGCCTATGTGTTTTTAATGATTAAAATTGTCAGGCCTTTCCTTAAAAGGATTGGCGATCTTCAGGCAGGCAAAAATACCATCAGCAAACCTATGGTAGCCATTTTCTTCCTAACCCTGATCTTATCTGCCTATGCTACTGAAGTAATTGGTATTCATGCATTGTTCGGTGCTTTTATGGCAGGAGCTATTATGCCGGAGAATGCCAAATTCCGTACACTATTTATTGACAAAGTTGAGGATGTGGCGTTGGTACTGCTGCTGCCATTATTCTTTGTATTCACGGGACTTCGTACCCAGATTGGCCTGCTTAATGACAGCCATCTGTGGATGACAGCAGGATTTATTATTCTGACCGCCGTTCTCGGAAAGTTTGCGGGAAGTGCACTCACAGCAAGATTTGTCGGTATTAGCTGGAAAGAAAGTTTAACCATCGGAGCTCTGATGAATACAAGAGGCCTTATGGAGCTTATCGTACTGAACATCGGATATGACCTTGGAGTTCTAAGCCCGGAGATATTCGCAATGCTTGTGATCATGGCATTATTTACAACATTCATGACAGGGCCTGCGCTGGATTTCATCAACTTCCTTTTTAAATCTAAAAAAGATCCGGATGAAAAGATTCATGAAAACGATTCAAAATACCGGGTACTCCTTTCTTTTGACAAGCCGGAATCCGGCAGCACCTTATTGAAACTGGCGCACAATTTTACCCATAAAATGAATGGTAATAAAAGCATCACTGCCATGAATATTGCCCCTGTAGATGAAATGCACGCTTATGATATCAATGAATATGAAGATTCCCAGTTTCAGAATGTGATTGAAACGTCGCAGGAACTGAATCTTGAAGTGACTACTCTCTTCAAAGCTTCTACTGATATTGAAAGTGACCTTACCAGCATTACCAATAAGGGACATTATGACCTTCTGCTGATCATGCTCGGAAAGTCCATGTATGAAGGGAGTTTATTGGGGAGATTATTGGGCTTTACAACCAAAATCATTAATCCTGAAAAACTTTTGAATACGGTAAAAGGTAAAGGAAATATATTCAACAACTCTCCTTTTGACGACTTTACCCTTCAGATCCTTGACAAAACCAATATTCCCGTGGGAGTTTTGGTGGAAAAAGATTTTAACGCGGCAGACAAAGTATTTGTTCCGATCTTTAACCTGAGTGATTTTTATCTTCTGGAGTATGCAAAAAGACTGATCAATAACAATAATTCTCAGATTATCATTCTGGATGCTGCAGGCCAGATCAGAAATAATATCGAGGTGAAAGAGCTGATCAGAAGTATAGAACAGGTGGCTCCTAATCATATCACCCTCTACAATGAAAAAAAGATTGAGAAAGAATTTCTGAATGCTCAGGACCTGATGCTGATCAGCAGTAAAAGCTGGAAAAACCTGATCGATACTAAAAGTCTTTGGCTCTCTGATATTCCATCCACCTTAATAATATCAAATCCATAATACAATAACACACCGATATTTCTATTTCTACCGGAAGCTGTAAATATTATTCGTTGTCTGTAAAGAAAAAACGGGTATATTTATAGCTTCAATTTTTTGGGACATGCTGATTAACAGTGAAAATGGAGTTATAGAGCTGGAATCCTTTACTACCAGACTTTATAAGGGAATGAGTCTTGATCAGCTGGAACAGTCTGATTTTTATAAAGAAAAATACCATAGTATACAGGATGTAAAAACCGGGTATTTTTGGTACTATTTTAAGAGTATAGAAATACAGGGGTACCAGGTATCTTTCAGTCTGTGCTTTTTCGGAGATCAGCTGGACATTATCCAGATGAACACATGGGAAAATGGCGATGCAAAAGACTGGAATGAATGGACAGAAGAGAAAGAAATGAAAGTCTTCCATCGGAACAACACTTTTCTATCTCAGATTCTGGACAGACTTCCCACCCAAAAACAGAAAAAACCTTACCCAAGCCGGACCTTTATCTTTCCCTGGGGAAATGTATGGTCGGCCTACGATCCGCGAAGTGCCGGCAGCTTTATGGGAATTAATTTTAATGAGGAGGAAAACAAATAAAAATAACTTTTAACCAAAGATTAAGATTATAATATGTGCCGATATGCCATGATGGTTTACAAAGGTCATTATGCCTGTTTCAACTGCCAGAAAACATTCAAACGCCGTATCCTGAAAGATGTGGACAGGGACGCCCAGATATCAGTAGAAGCCAAATGTCCCGAGTGTGGAAATCTGATGGCCAATATGGGATTAGATTTTAAATCACCGGCAAAAAATGATGACAAACAATGGGCCCATATCCGGGATTTGTATACAGTCGGGATCACTTTCCATTCATGTGGATGTTCAGGACCGGGATATATTCCTCAGGACCGGAAAGCTATTATTGACTATCTGGAAAAGGTACGTTCAGAATATATGAGATCTCTGGTGTTCTGGAGGTACCGTATTGAACCAGAAACAAAAAAAGACCGGGAACTGGATTATCAAAAAAACAGTTCACATCTATGGGCTGTTAACCGTAATGCTTTTAAAGAAACGGTAACCAATCAGGAAGGCATCAACTATTGGCTCAAAAGGATCAACGAAGTTGAAGAAAGACTCCATATTATCAAGGCTGATCAACAGAAATAACAGACATTATTCTGCCAGTTTCATAAGCTTTTTGAAACTCTCTGTTAAGTTTTTCTCCTGTTCAGACGTATAATCAGCACTGATATTGAATCCACGTCCTGTCGTATTATTGATCATAATGATGTTTCCATTTTCAAAGTAATTTCTGGTTGTAATAACCTCTGACTTATTGAGATCAAAGGCTTCCGTATCATTATGATCTTTCATAGCTTTAGCATCATAGAAAAAGGGACGGTTATACCTGTATTCTTTCTCCAGAACAAAAGACAGCTGTCCATTCAGCAGATAATACTCCATAAGGATCTGCCCTGTTTCTCCATAATATCTGGCGATCACTTTTTCCAGCTTTTTATCTGCATAATAAAATACTGCTTCTCCCCCTTCAGCCGTTTCTCCTTCAATAGTTTTCTTTTTTACAGAACTCCATTTTGCATAGGAATTAATTCTTTTAAAATTGGCCCGTATAGGCTTCAAACGGTCTTCCAAGGACTTAAAAGCAATGATACCCTGCTCTTCGATCCTCTTCTTAATCTCCCCTGTATCTTTTCTTTTGGTGGTAAAAAAAACTGAAGACTGATGATTGAGGTTTTGGGCATATCCGGTACTGATACCAATCAATACGGTAAAAATTCCATATAAAAATCTATTCTTCATGAGTGTTTTTTACAGATTTAAATGAACAGCTAAATTAACTTATAAACAAGTACAGAAGCATCAAAACATAAAAAAGTTTTAAACACTTAAGTTTTTTCAGTACCTAGCCTTAAGTTTTGTGAAAATCTTTGATTTTTATCTTATGTGAACTTTTCTGCAGGATCATTTTAAACCTGCTTAAGTGAACTCAAGTGTTCTAAAATAAAACCTTTTGAGACTTTTGTGATTGGTAAAGTTTAAACAACTTTATAATTTAGAAAAGAAATTTCATTTCATTTAAAAAATATTTTTACCTTTGCTGCATGAATTTTAACAACGGAACATATTATTATAGAATTTTTACCTCAGCTCTGGGATAGGGATTCTTATGAATATAATTTAAAACCTCGTCCTAAGGACGAGGTTTTTTTATTTAAAAAATTTAAAAAGATGAAAATAAGTATTATTGGAGTGGGATTGATCGGTGGTTCGATGGCTCTGAAATTAAGAGAGAAAAACATCGCCAGCTTCATCTACGGGATAGATAACAATACACAGCATATCAGTGACGCATTGGATCTTAAAATCATTGATGCGGGTGCAGATCTGGAAGAGGGAATCAAAAACTCTGACCTTATTATTCTTGCCATTCCTGTAGATGCGGCCAGAAAACTATTACCCGCTGTTCTAGACCTCGTGTCTGATCAGCAAACTGTTATGGATGCAGGTTCTACCAAAGCCGGAATTGTAAATGCCGTAAAAAACCATCCGAAACGTTCAAGATTTGTCGCATTCCACCCGATGTGGGGAACAGAAAACAACGGTCCGAAGTCCGCAGTCGCAGAAAGTTTCTCAGGAAAAGCAGGCGTAATCTGCAACAAAGAAGAATCTGCAGAAGATGCATTGAATACTGTTGAACAGCTGGTTAATGCCCTTGACATGCATATGATCTACATGAATGCAGAAGATCATGATGTACACACAGCTTATATTTCCCATATCTCCCACATTACGTCGTATGCTCTTGCCAATACTGTACTGGAAAAAGAACGGGAGGAGGAAACCATTTTTCAGCTGGCCAGTTCCGGTTTCTCGAGTACCGTACGTCTTGCAAAGTCACATCCGGAAATGTGGGTTCCTATTTTTAAACAAAACAAAGAAAATGTGCTGGATGTATTGAACGAGCATATTACCCAGCTCAGAAAATTCAAATCTGCCCTTGAAAAAGAAAACTATGAATACCTTGAAGAACTGATTACCAATGCCAACAGAATCAGAGGAATTTTAAGATAAGTTATATTACGATACTGAAAGCCCAACGGTTTTTACTTTTATTTTATTAAGAAACCCTTAAACAGTAATGTCTAAGGGTTTTGTTTTGTATTGTAAATGGGAATTATTTTCATTAACATTCCGGAACGTTTACTGCAATTGCCAGTCCGCCTTCGGAAGTTTCTTTAAAGCGGTCACTCATAGACTGGGCTGTCTCCCACATCGTCTGAATCACCTCATCCAATGTTACCCTTGCTTTGGTAGGATCACTTTCCAGTGCAATATTGGCTGCCGTAATAGCTTTCATGGCACCCATTGTATTTCTTTCAATACACGGAATCTGAACCAGCCCTTTGATTGGGTCGCAAGTTAATCCAAGATGATGTTCCATGGCAATTTCTGCCGCCATCAAAACCTGTCCTACACTTCCGCCGAGGATCTCTGTAAGTCCGGCAGCGGCCATTGCGGAAGACACTCCGATTTCTGCCTGACATCCTCCCATTGCTGCAGAGATCGTTGCATTTTTCTTGAATAATGTTCCGATTTCTCCCGCCACAAGCAGGAATCTTACAATATCATCTTCACTGGTGAACGGGGTAAAAGCCTGAGCATACATCAATACTGCCGGAATAACACCGCTTGCTCCGTTGGTAGGAGCGGTTATAATCCTTCCGAAACTTGCATTCTCTTCATTCACAGCCAGCGCAAAGCAGGCAATCCATTTATTGATATTCGTAAAGTTCTCTTCAGCATCTACCACCTGCTGGAACCATTCGTCTTTATTTTTATAGATTTTATCACCCAGAAGCTTTCTGTTGATTCCGGCGGCCCTTCGGGAAACATTCAGCCCACCCGGAAGAACCCCTTCCTTATTAACTCCTTTGTAAATACATTCTTTGATCTGCTGCCAGATGTAAAGTGCCTCTTGTTTTGTTTCTTCCTGAGTTCTCCAGCTTTCTTCATTGATCAGAATCAGATCTGACATTTTATGAAGCCCAAGCTTCTCACAGTATTTTGCGATATCAGAAGCTTTATGACAAGGATACAGGGTACGTACACACTGCTTTTGGATAGAATTCTTTTCCTGACTGGCAATGAAACCGCCTCCCACAGAATAAAAATCCTGCACAAGCTCAGTTCCATCCTCAAAAACAGCTCTGAAGATCATTCCGTTCGGGTGAAAATCAAGGCTTTTTTTCATATTTAAAACCAAATGATGGCCATAAATAAATGGGATAACCTTCTCGCCCCCCAGATTGATTGTTTGAGTGCTTTTAATATAGTCTATTTTCTCATCAATTTTTGAAGTATTGATTGTTTTAAAATCTTCGCCGTTCAGCCCGAGCATTCCTGCAATATCAGTTCCGTGCCCAATCCCCGTTTTTGCGAGTGAGCCAAAAAACTCAAGAAAAACCTCTTTCACTTCTTCGATTGATCTTTCTCTTTTTATAATCCTGATAAATGCAGCAGCTGCATTCCAAGGCCCCATGGTATGCGAACTGGAAGGGCCTATTCCTACTTTAATAATTTCAAAAACCGATATTGATTCCATAAATGATTCGTCATTTTCCTCAAAAACAAAGATACATGATAAATCCTAAAATCAATCTTCAAATCTTTAATGAAAACAGAGATCTGATCAGAATATAAAAACTATTGCAGACATTCCTCATGCTGGGAGAGATCAAGCCCTTTATTTTCAGACTCTTCAGATACTCTTAATGTGATTATTGAATCTGTAATTTTATATAAAAGCAATGAGCCAAAAAATGTAAAAACGGAAACCAGAACCAAAGCAGCCATATGATGAAGAAAAACATCAAGCCCCCCATGAAGCAGACTTGCATTTTCACCACGGGCAAAAACAGCAGTAAGAATCATTCCCATAATCCCTCCTACTCCATGACAGGCAAAAACATCCAGTGTATCATCTATTTTCTTTAAAGGTTTCCAATTCACCATTACGTTAGAAACTATTGCAGAGATAAATCCTATAAAAAGGCTTTCCTGAATGCTTACAAAACCACATCCGGGAGTAATTGCCACCAGCCCTACTACAGCCCCGATACAGGCTCCCAAAGCCGAAACACTTCTCCCATTGATTCTGTCGAAAAAAATCCATGTCATCATCGCTGAAGCAGAAGCAATAGTAGTTGTCCCAAAAGCTGTCGCTGCCGAAGCGGAAGCACTCAATGCGGAACCAGCATTAAATCCGAACCATCCGAACCAGAGCATTCCTGTACCAAGAAGTACATAAGGAATATTGGAAGGCTCATGATGTGGATTTTTCCTGTTTCCAACCACCAAAGCACCTGCAAGCGCTGCAAAACCTGCGCTCATATGCACGACTGTTCCACCGGCAAAATCTTTCACTCCGAAATATTTATTCAAAAGGCCATCAGGATGCCATACCATATGACAAAGCGGTGTATAAATAAAAATACTGAAAAGAACGATGAATAATAAATAAGAAATAAAACGTACCCTCTCTGCAAAAGATCCTGTAATAATGGCAGGAGTAATCACTGCAAATTTCATCTGAAACAGGGCAAAGAGAATAAAAGGAATAGTGGGAGCCATTATTTTATGCGGCAGATCCCCCACTCCACAGAAAAACGGGTAACTTAATGGATTTCCGATAATACCATAATGTTTTCCGCCAATGGTAATTCCCAGTGAATTTCCAAAAGATAAAGAGAAACCTACGACCACCCATACCAAAGAGATAACACCTAAAGCAATAAAGCTCTGCAGCATGGTTGAAATCACGTTTTTCCTGCCAACCATTCCTCCATAAAAGAAGGACAGTCCGGGGGTCATCAACAGGACAAGTCCTGCCGCAGCCAGAATCCAGGCAACATCGGCCCCTACAATTTTATCTTCGCTTAAAAATTCTCCTGTATCAGGAATATCTGCAACCGGATTCCAGAATAAACCTCCGATTGCTACAAGTGTAATGACAGAAAATGAAACGATCCATTTTAATCCTACTTTCATAAAATTTATATTTAACCCTATCAAATTTAAACATAAATTTTATAAAAACCACCTTTTTAAAACAATACCCCTATAAAAAAATACTATTTAATAAACAATATATTTAATTTTCACAAAACACCTCCTTCAGTATTTTAGAAACTTCTTTGGATTTTGTTGCCGGAAAAAGATGGGTTCCTCCCTTCACCACATAATCCGGATTCGAATAACGGATCGGAAAAACAATGTCTTTATCCCCTAATATCTGAATCACCTGGGGATTTTCTTCAAACTTCCATTCAGAAACTTTTTCTACCGACCATTTGAGGTAATAAGGATCTCTTACTTTAAAATACTGCAGAAGCTTTGGATTTTTCGGATCAAAAAGCTTCCTGATAACAGCGTATACATTGGCTGCCTTATCATTGAATAATCCTACAGGTAATATTCTTGGTATTTTGGTAACCTCACCTGTCTTTATAAATCTGGATTTTTCTTTGTCAGATTTTATACTTCCGAGAATAACGACCTTCTCAGCAGGTTTCAGCTGATTGATTTCCTGGACAATAATTCCTCCAAAAGAATATCCCAGAAGACAGAATGGCTCTGAATCATCTACTTTCTCCGCCATTCTTTTAACATAAGCATCAAAAGGTTCATTTTTTTCAGGGATAAGCCAGTCTATAAAAATCAGTTCACAGTGTTTGGGAAACTCTATTCTTTCAAGGACCTTAAAGTCTGCTCCCAGACCGCTCACAATATAAATTTTCATACCACTAATTTATAAAAAATACAGGAACAGAGCTAAAAAAAGCAGTTCTCATGAACTGCTTTCTGTATCAATAAAAATATATCTTATTTTTTCTTTTTTGGAACCCTGTTTTCATTATCCAGCATTTCTGTAGAAACTTTAAACTGAATATCCATTTCATTCTTGATAAAATAATCTTTCAGTGAAGACTGATAGAATACTTTAAAGTCTCTTCTGTTCAGAGAGAATTTGGCAGATTCAATAGATGTGGTAAACTGGGTAACATATACATTTGCAGGGAAAGAGATTGTTTTTCTCACTCCTTTAAGGGTAAGATCACCATATACGGTAGAATTGTATTCACTGTTTGCTAATGGAATAATTTTAGTCAAATGGAATTTTGCAATAGGGAATTTTTTTACTTCAAAGAAGTTGGAGCTTTTCAGATCATTTGTAAGCTTGATCTGATCTTCATCTGAAACATCTCCTGCCATCAGACTCCTCATATCTATTACAAACTCTCCGTCTACAAGAACTGTATGGTCAAAGTTGAATTTTCCGCTTTTTAACTTTACGGTTCCTGAATGGGAAGTTTCCTGGGTTTTTACCACCTTATACCCCCACCATCTGATCTCTGATGAAGTCACTTTTGAAACCTTATCAAATTTCTTTTGGGCAGAAACAAATGATATACTTGCGCACACCATAGCAAACAATAGTAATCTTTTCATTCTTTTTTATTTACAATTCAACAAAAATAAAAAAAAGTGTAGAACTTCTACACTTTTAACAATCTTTTTTTGATTAATTTACTGAGCAGTTACTTTTACAAGCATATCGATATCATCTTTCACAAAAACATCCTGCATCGTAGACTTATAAGCTACATCAAATTTCTGTCTGTCGAAAGAGAATTTGTTTGATACTAAACTTACCACTCCTTTGCTGTAAGAAATCTTGGCAGGGAAAGAAATAGGGTTTGTTTTTCCTTTCACCGTAAGGTTTCCTGTTACAAGAGAATTGTAGATTTTATCATTATTTTTCTTTACTCCTGTAATTTTGAAGGTTGCAGTAGGGAATTTTTCAACTTCAAAAAAGTCACCATTCTTAAGGTGTCCGTTTAATTTCTGCTGATATTCTCCTGTAAGGTCCGTAGAACTGATAGAAGTCATATCCAATACGAAGCTCCCGCCTACCAATTGGTTTCCTTTCATTACCATATCACCAGATTTTACTTTTACAGTACCATCGTGAGAGCTGGCCTCAGATTTTGCCACTTTGTATCCCCACCAGTGTACATCAGACGCTACTACTTTTTTTGACTGTCCAAATGCTAAGCCACCAGCTAAAACTGCTAATAAAAATATTTTTTTCATTGAATAGAGTTGTTTACTTATTTAACGGTACAAAGGTAGCATCTTCTTTCATAGATTCCATTGATGTATATCAATAAAATTTATTATTTTCATGAATAATATCATCTCATAAAAAAACTCCGGATATCCGGAGTTTTATTTTATAGCTGGTAGTAAGCCGTATAAAGCGCTATACCATTTAATGCTGTGTGATTTTGCTTGACCAGATAGATTGGAGTACTTCTAAGCATCTCCTCCATTTTATCACTGATCTTGAACTTTTCGTAGAATTTAGCCTTGTCAATATATTCTCTTACGATCTGAGGAATATCTCCGGCAATCAGCAGCCCTCCGGTGGCTTTCAATTTTAATGTAAGGTTGTTCGCCTCTCTTGCCAGAAACTCAAGGAAGGTATCTAAAGCAATTCTGCAGATCAGGACATTGTCCTCAGTAGCTGCTTTATATAATTCCTCCACGAAATTTCCCTGTGCAAGACGTTCTCCTAACCATTCCGGCTCAGGATGTCTTTTCACATCTCTCAGGAATCGGTAAATATTGAATAATCCTGATTTGGAAAGTACATTTTCCCAGCTTACAATACCATAGATATTATTCAGGAACTGGTAAAATTCAACTTCTACATTGGTTCTTGGTGAAAACTCCGAGTGTCCTCCTTCTGTTGCAAAAGGTCTCAGGTATTTTCCGTCAAAGAAATATCCGGCTTCACCCAATCCGTTTCCGGGAGCAAGCACAGCTACATTTCCTTTCTCAAGGTGTCCGCCGGTATAGATTGCCTCAAGATCATTATCTTGCAGCAGAGCCATTCCGTAAGCAGATGCTTCAAGGTCATTCAGTATGTCTACTTTCTCAAAGCCGAAATCACGGGCATATTCAGCAACATCTAAATGCCAGCCCAATCTTGCAGGGGTACTCTTTCCGTCTAATACAGGTCCCGGCACAGCCATTCCCAGACGTTTTACATTTTGCAACTGATTGTCCTGAACAAACTTTTTCAAAATATCTGAAAAAGAAGAGTATTCCTGGGTTGCATATGTATTTTCTACTTTTATCTCAAGACCTCCGTTCCCGGAAACGAAATAGCCTAAGATTGTTATGTCTTCACGGAGACTTGCCCCGATGATAGAAACATGATCATTATTACTGTTCTCTACTCCTGGTAAATAAAGTGGAAATTTTGGATTCAGAATCATAACCTCAAATTTTACCAAATATAATAATTGTTTTTGTAAATCCTGCACAGAACAAAAAAACCTTTCCACTTTCGTGAAAAGGTTTTGGTTAATAATTGTTTATATATTAAATCTAACTACTTTCCTAATGGAATATTGTAACCGAATCCTACTCCGATATTTCCCACATTATAGTCCTGACCAGGCAAATCTCCTTTTGTTCCTACAAAAACCTTTTGGTATTGCACGAAGAAATTCCAGTCTCTGTTGTGGTATCCGATCTCCGGTTTAAGGTAAAACCCTCCGTCTGCTCTTTCAACACCGGTATTTGATGCAACTGCTTTATCTCCAACTAAGAAACCATATCCTAAGTCTGTTCCGAAATAAAACCCGGTCTGTTTCGGATAAATTCTGATTAAAGCCGCTACAGGAATTACCCCTACATCATTATTTTTATATCCGTTATTGTCTTTTCCAAAATAGTGAGTATATCCTGATGCGATACCTAGTCCAAATCCCGGTGTAATCAGGTTTTGGTAAGATACATCTACTCCTACTGCAGCGGAAAGATTATCTGAGGGAACTGCTAAACCAACATTTGCACCTACTTTGATCATATTATTCATCTGAGCACTTTGGGCACTTGCTATACCTGCTGTTAAAATACCAGCCAGTACTATTGCTTGTTTAAACATTTTCATAACTCTAATTTTTAAATTTTACTAAACAAAAGGATGTAAAAATCATGCCAAGCAAGGATATCACTTTGATTTTAACACACAAACAAATCATAAACAAATGAATATCAATGATTTATTTTTAACAAAATTTAAATGTTTGTTTAACAAAAATTATCAAAAAATAATCTCAAAAAGTGAATTAAAGGATGAAAAAGGAAGCTGGAAAAAATATACCTCCATAAAATCAATCCTATTTCTATCCAAAACTTCCTGCTTCTTGCCTCCTGTTTCCAGCCCTCTCAACAATATTAACAATCCTTAACCCGTTTCTATTTTAACCTTCTTCTTTGAAATACATCAAAAAAATAAATTCTCCCATGATAGCTGATTCATTACAAAAAAACAAGCATCTTCTTTGGCGGGCAGGTTTTGGCGTTGGTATTAATCAAATTGATGATCTGAAAAATAAGAACACCAAAACATTGATGAATGAATTATTTAAAGAAGACAGCTTCAAAGAGGTTACTTATGATACTCCTGATCCGGTTTCTGCAGCTGATTACATGAACAGTACAGCTTCTGCCGAAATGAAAAAAGAAATGCAGCGGATCAACAGGGAACAAAACAATGAGCTGAATCTGAATTTTCTGAATACTATCGTCAACAGTAAAGAACAGATGAGAGAAAAGATGGCGTTTTTCTGGCATGGACATTTTGCCTCAAGAGTCGTCAATCCAAAATTCAACAGGCAGCTTTTAAATACCATCAGAAAAAATGCGCTGGGAAATTTTAAAGAGTTGCTTTTCGAAGTAAGCCAATCGCCTGCCATGCTGAATTTTCTGAATAATCAGCAGAATAAAAAAGATCATCCCAATGAAAATTTTGCCAGAGAAGTCATGGAACTTTTTACCATGGGAAGAGGTAACTATACCGAAAAAGATGTCAGAGAAGGTGCCAGAGCCTTTACAGGATGGAGCTATGACAAGGAGGGTAACTTTAAAGAAAGAAAAAATCTCCACGATGAAGGCACCAAATCTTTTTTAGGAAAAACAGGAAACTTCAATGGAAATGATATTTTAGACATTATTCTGGAACAGAAAGCTACCGCACAGTTTATTACGGCAAAGATTTATAAATTCTTCGTCAATGAAAAAGCAGACCAGGAGATTGTCAGCAGGCTCAGTACAAATTTCTACAATTCCGGATATGATATCAAAAAACTCATGACTGAGATATTTTCCAGTACATGGTTCTATGATCAGAAGAATATCGGCAACCGGATAAAATCTCCTGTGGAGCTGATGGCAGGTATCATGCGGATCCTTCCGATGCATATTCAGAATCCGGAAAACCTCATCGTTTACCAGAAATTATTAGGACAGATGCTGCTTTATCCACCCAATGTAGCAGGATGGCCCAATGGAAAATCATGGATTGACAGTTCTACACTGATGCTGCGACTCCAGGTTCCACAGATATGGTCCGGCCTCCGGCCTCTGGAATACAGCCCCCGACAGGATGATGATATCGATATGGGAATGAAATCCCGTGAAAATGCCTTGAACAAAAGTTTTAAAAATCCCAATATTACGATCGACTGGGATCGCATCGAAAAACTTTTTGCCAACAGGAATTGTGAAGATTATATTCTCCAGAATACGCGAAGCCTTGATATGAGTTCAGTAAATAATTTTTCTGACAGGAGTATCAAAATGAATGTCATCAACCTGATGTCTACCCCGGAATATCAGTTAATGTAGGCAGAAGATTTCAGGTTACAACCTATCACCTATACCTTAAAAACAAAATTATGTTAATCAAAAGAAGAGAATTCCTTAAGATAAGTTCACTGGCTACCGCTTCTATGCTGATGCCTAATTTCTTAAAAGCCATGACCCTGGATGAAGCTTTGAACCCCAGTCAGAATATCCTGGTAGTTCTTCAGTTTACAGGTGGAAATGATGGGTTGAATACTATTATTCCTGCTAAAAATGATATTTATTTCCGGGAAAGGAAAACGCTGGCTATCCAGGATTCTATGCCATTAACAGATGAAGCAGGGATTAATCCGTCTCTCTCTTATTTTAAAGAACTTTTTGACAACGGAGAGCTTTCTGTGATGAACAATGTAGGATATCCTAACCCGGACAAATCCCATTTCCGGAGTATGGATATCTGGCAGTCGGCAAGCAGAAGCGATCAGTTCCTGGAAACAGGCTGGCTGGGTCGATTTCTGGATGAAGAATGCTATCGCTGCGACCACCCTACTCAGGCACTGGAGGTGGATGATATGCTAAGTCTTGCTTTAAAAGGAGAAAATAACAAAGCATTTGCTTTTAAAGATCCTAAAAGACTGTATCAAACCAGCCAGGAAAAATATTTCAAGTCGCTTTATGACCATCATCATGATGATGAAACCGTGTCTTACCTTTATCAGACTTTAGGTTCCACCATCAATAATGCTGATTATATTTTTGAAAAAAGCAAGGCCAAAAAAACAGAGCAGATTTATCCCAATTCTCAACTGGGAAAAGACTTTAAAACAGTAGCTTCTTTAATAAAATCCGATATCAATACTCAGGTTTATTATCTTTCTGTAGGAAGTTTTGATACCCATGTCAATCAGAATGAAAGACAGAAAAAACTGTTCGATGACATCAATGAGGCTGTAAAATCATTTGTTGCCGATATGAAAAGCAACGGACTTTTTAATAATATCCTGCTGATGACCTTTTCAGAATTTGGCCGTCGTGTAGCCCAGAATGCGAGCAATGGAACAGATCATGGAACAGCCAATCAAATGTTCTTTATCAGTGGCAATCTAAAAAGAAAGGGATTGCTGAATGCCCTTCCTGATTTACAGAATCTGAATGAAGGGGATCTGATCTACAAAGAAGATTTCAGAAAAGTATATGCTACGATCCTTAAAAACTGGCTTAAAGCCGATTCTTCCAAAGTGTTGGGATGGAAAGATGGAATTTATGATTTTGTGTAGGGAAACCGCAAAAGTCACAAAAGTTTTTAACACTTAAGTTATTTGGGATATTTCTAAACGCTGAAGAAGTACACTTAAGTTTTTTTTTAAATCTCCGATTTTTCAAATGATAATAGTATTGTTTAGATTCCTGCGGAATGAAACAATGGGAATGATAGCCAACCCACACAGTTCGTCATTCCGTAGGAATCCGGCCTTAGTTATCAGAAAAAATAATTAAAAAAATACAATCTGACCAAAATTCCAACTGAAGACGTGAAAATTCCCCTCCTCTGAAGGGATGGCGAAAATTCAAGAATTTTTGACGGGGTGGCTATCCATCTTCATCAACAAAAAAAGAGACCGTATATATTATAACAGTCTCTTTTTCAATAATTTTAAATTGTAACTACTTTACGTTTAAGCTGTAATCTGCTTTGGTTCTTTTTCTTTCTGATCTTCTTTTTTATCAAGTTTCTCAGATATTTTTTTAACAATATATTCTATCGCTATGGGTGCTATGATTGCAATTAATGCTTTAAATATTCTTGATTTCATACATTTAATTTTGTGATTATCAATAATGCAATTTCCAAGCCAAGATAATATATGGCAATAGATGATCTTGTGCAGAGTCCTTTGAGAAGCTGTTTTAAAGTGTTTTAATTTTCTTCAGGAACAACCAGATTCTGATAATTTTTACTTCCGGCGTTGAACTTTTCTTCCATTTTCCGCCTTAATTTCTGAGGTTTATGTACTACGAGAGAGTCTCCAAATCCTAGCAGTAACCTTTCCAGTTCAAAATTGATCTGAACACAGATTTTAAATAAAGTTCCTTCATGATCTTCCCTGATAATCTCCTGACTTTTATGCAGCGGTTTGGTTTTCACATACGGAGCATTTCCTGAATCTACCCAAAAAATTACATTTCTGGGAACAATTCCTTCTGAGACCGTAACACCTACAATATCTTTAAAATATTCATCTCCATCCAGCTCTTTATCAATAAACGGCAGGATATCATCTGTTTCAATACGTTCCATTCTGTCCAGTGCAAGATTATACATTTTCTGCTTATAAAGGCAGATGAGAAACCAACGGTTGTTAAACTCCTTCAGCAGCTGCGGGTGCACAGTGTATGTATTGGATTCTCTTGCGGTAAAGCTCTTGTAAAGAATCTTCAATACCTTTTTATTTATAATGCTTTCGTACAGAATATCAATATGCTCCAATCCCTTCAGCTGCTCATTCTTATCCAGATGAATAATAGATTTCTGACTGGTGGAATGAATGGAGTCTTCCAGCTTCTGAATCACCCCATTCATCTCTTTGAACATGGAAAAGTCCTTGAACTGTTTTAATATCTGAACCGCATTATTCATAGCCTTCAGATCACTTTCGTTCACAGAGATGTTATGAATGCTGTATTCAGGATCGCTGTAACGGTAGTATTTTCTTTCGTAAACTTCAATAGGAGCCTCATAACCGAATTTTTCACTCCGCATATTCTGCAGGTCAAGCTGAACCGTACGCTTACTTACATAGGATTCTTTTCCCTCGAATTCAAACAATGCTTCTGAACATTCATCAATGAGATCTTCCAGGGTATATTTCCTGTATTTGTTTTTAAGACATTTATCTAATGTTTTGTAGCGGATCAGGGCGTTTTTATTAGATGACATGGTGGTATTTTTTTGCAAAAAAGCGAAATGGCAGATCTGCTTGTATATTGATCGTTTATTAACTGTTACTCATAACTTTAGCTGACATAAAGATGATAACCGTTTTGAGGTTTCACCTTTTTACCCACTTTTACTCTGGTTATTTCTCTTTCAGAGCATTTTCGTCAAAGGTAATCCCTTCCCAGCCGAATTTTATAAAGTTACGGATATTCTGGTGATCATCTCCCTGCGGGTTTTTCAAAACATCATCCCTGTAGAATTCACCAAAAAGCGAAAGGGTTTCTTCTTTTGTCAGATCATGAATGCTGGCAAAGCTGAACAGTTTACATGAACCATTGTTCTGCCCTGCCTGATTGGTCGTATCTCCATTTTTAAAAGCAGTAGGGGTAAACTCATAATGTTCGTCAATATAGGCTATAACATCACTGAACTGAATGGTTTCAGGGAAATGTTTCAATTGTTCTAATAGTATCATAGATATCGGGGTTTATTATTTTATATTTATTTCAGGCAGATTTTTCACATTGGCTGGTCTGCTCTTTTTAGAATTTTTGTAAAAATAATTAAAATTTCTTTACCTACGCAAAACTATTGCGCAATAAAGGTATTACTTTGCATCATCAAAATGAAACAACAATGGAATTTAATGGAAATCATTTAATCGAATTAGGATATAGACCTGCAAAATGGTTTAAAGATGCCATTAGCTATATCAATGAGAATCACCTGGATGATCAGCAGATTGCAGAATATCTGGTGCAGTTCAGACAGCCGGATCTTATTCCGCTTCATGAAACAGCTAAAGATTTTATGATCAATATACGTGCAGAACATGAAAGTGAAAATGATAATGTAGAAAAAGTAATCAGAACAATGAAAGTTCTGATGAAGACCCCTACACTGATCGGAGGAGCTTTAATGCCGGATGCCTGCCCTACTGGTCCAGAAGGCCAGATTCCGGTAGGAGGTGTGGTGGTTGCCCAAAATGCCATTCACCCGGGATTCCATAGTGCTGATATCTGCTGTTCTGTGATGCTGACAGATTTTGGAAAAGCCAATCCTAAAGATGTTCTGGATGCTGCGCATTCTGTAACGCACTTCGGATATGGAGGAAGACCAAGAGGAGAACAGATGCCGATGTCACAGGAACTGATGGAAGCCTTCAGAGAAAATGAATTCTTAAATGATGAAAAACTGATCAGCATTGCCCGTTCTCATATGGGAACCCAGGGAGACGGAAACCACTTCCTTTTCGTTGGAATTTCTAAAAATACAGGAAATACCATGATGGTAACACATCACGGGTCAAGAGCTCCTGGAGCAGCATTATATGATAAGGGAATGAAGGTTGCCAACAGTTTCAGACAGGAAATTTCTCCTGAAACATTAAAAGAAAACGCATGGATTCCTTATGATACACAAGAAGGTAAATCCTATTGGGAAGCCCTTCAGCTAATCAGACAATGGACCAAAGAAAATCATACCTCTCTTCATGATGCTGTGCTGAGCAAGCTTGAAATGGAAAAGGAGAACAGGTATTGGAATGAACATAACTTCGTTTTCAAAGACGGAGACCTGTTTTATCATGCAAAAGGAGCCACTCCGCTGGATGATAAGTTCATGCCTGATATTACAGGGCCAAGACTGATCCCGTTGAATATGTCTGAGCCGGTACTGATCGTTCAGGGAACAACCAACGAAAGAAACTTAGGTTTTGCCCCGCATGGAGCAGGAAGAAACTTCAGCAGAAGCCAGCATAAAAAATCTCTGGCTCATAAAACAACTGAGGAAATCTTCAATGAGGAAACAGCAGGGCTGGATATCCGTTTCTATTCCAATGAAATTGATATTTCTGAGCTTCCAAGCGCTTATAAAAGCGCAAAGAATGTAAGAGCACAGATTGAAGAATACGGACTGTGTGAAGTATTGGATGAAGTGATGCCTTACGGATGTATCATGGCCGGAGATGTGCAGAAAAATGCACCATGGAAGAAAAAGAAGAAATTCAGAAAAGCATAATTTTTAATCTAATATAAAACCTTACAGGTTTTCAAAAACTAATAACCAACCTTGCAGGTATAAAAGCCTGTAAGGTTCATGAAAACTTTTTTTATAACGGCAGGGGCAGTAGCTCAGATGGTTAGAGCAACAAAATTACTTTTCGATGCAGGCAGATAAAGTTCCTATAAATCACCAAGATTGTGGGTCACAGGTTCGAGTCCTGTCTGCTCCTCATTACAATGAAAATGCTTATATTAACCTATTCATTTTCATTGGTTAAAAAATTTAAGGCAAAGAAAGTTCCTATAAGATTAAAATTACTTTCCGCCTTTTTAACCCATTATAAGGCACAGGGAGTTCCTATATTTTTGGATAAATTACTCCCCGCTTTTTATAAACTATAGGTAAAAGGAGTTCCTATACCCTTCACTTTTAATGAATCTACTCCTCACTTATTTTTTAAACTTAAAACAATGAAAACACTACAATTATTCAATGCGGTACTGGCTAAAGAATCGAGTGCAAAACCATTTATTTCCAATGACGGTTTTATCATTGAACCTAATGCTGTTTGGGCAAAAAATAAAATCATATCCTTCTATGCCAGGGAAAAACTGAACGGAAATGACCTGAACAAAACCTTCCATAAATCATGGGAGAAAATAAAGAATACCTCCAGATATGATTTATTAATTGAACAGATCACTCATTATGTTTCAACCTATGGAAGTGATTTTCAGAACGAAATTTATATTCCTGCTGAAATACTGAATGTCCCGGATATGAAGATGGTTTTTAAAGTCATCAAAGCGTATACTGTGGAAGAAATGCAGGAAAAATGTCTTTCTCTTTTAAGATCAGGAATGGCTTTAAAGGAAGAAACCATAGATGACTTGCTTGATATCCTGCATAACGAACTGGAATATGATTTTACAGGAAAAGAAAATATCAGAAATAAGGAAGCCATTATAAAAATAGCCGATCTGTATGCTATTTATCCTGAAAATCCGGTTGAATTTTTCCGTTATATTATTTATAAAACAACCAATACGACGCTTTTGATCAAAAACGATGACTTAATTAATCTGATCAAACAGAGTAAATTCAATCCAACCTATTTGTTTGAAAGCTTCGGACTGGAAAAAATGGCAGAAATCTTTAACCGATTTAAACCATTATTCCTTGCTTATAAAAACAGAGCTCCGAAAGCCATCAATAAAATATCAAAACTGTCTAAAGTGCATCATAAACCACTGATCTCAAATCCGTTGAATGATGCTACCAATACATTGCTGGAAAACAGCGACTGGCATTGGCTGGAAAATGCGACACCGTTTGCACTGTTCAAAGCATTGTCAGCATGCCATTCAAGAATATATGGGCAGGATACCTTTGTCTACAGAGTGAGAAACGGAAAATCATGGACTAAAAAAGGGAAGGAAACTTATGCGAATCAGTTCAACTATGATTTTATCATGGATTATCTGAAACTGAAGTACGAAAACCTATCCGGAAAGAAATTTTATTTCCCTGAGAATGTAGAATTTGCATTACCAACTTCAGAAAAAATGTTTGTTGGAAATATTCCTACCGGAACCCGTTTTTATGCTGAAAGACTGGCTGTAGGGGTTTATTGGGAAGATCAGTGGGGAGCTCGTGACCTTGACCTTTCAGGACTGAATATCGCCGGAAAAATAGGCTGGAATGCCGCTTATAATCATGGTGACGGACAGCTGATGTACTCCGGAGATATGACTTCTGCTCCAAATGGTGCGGTTGAATATCTTTACGCCAATAAAGGACACTGTGCACCAACACTTGTGATGAACAACGTTTTCAGCGGAAATGCGGATTCGGGATATAAAATCATCATCGGAAAAGGAGACAAGATTTCCTACGACTATATGATGAATCCTAATAATCTGTTTGCTGAAGCCAGATGTAATTCTGTCCAGAAGCAAATGATTTTGGGAATGCTGGTGACAAAGAACGAAAAACAATGTTTTGTACTATTGAATTTCGGAGCAGGTCATTCTCATGTTTCAGGAAATAATCAGGTTTCTACGATGGCCACAACTGCATTATACCAACAATGGTATGAAGCAATGTCTTTCAATGAACTTGTAAAAGAGCTAGGCGCTGAGATCACCACAGAAAAAGCGGAAGCTGATTTTGATTTCTCACTGGAAAGCCTGGAAAAAGATAGTTTTATCAGAATTTTTAAATAAATTCCATGACGTCATCTGATGGTATCGGGTGGCGTTTTTTGTGAAATTCTGCCGGTAAACGCTGAAAACCACCCCGTCAAAAATTCTTTGAATTTTCTCCACTCCTCCGGGAGAGAGGAATTTTTACGTCTTCAGCTGGGATATTGGTCACTGCTATACATTCATCTTTTTAACTGAAAATATTCCTTCATTTAAATTAATGATCATTTTCTTTCCATAATCAATCTGAATACTGAACATATTCTCCAGAGGAAACTGAAGCACCGCCTGAAGGATCAGACGAATGACTCCTGCATGGGTGATGATAAGGACTTTATTGGTATCTCTTTTCTCAGTCAGCTCATTCCAGAAGCTGAGGATGCGGGTCTGCATGTCAAGAAGATTTTCACCGCCGGAGGTTTTTACTCTGATAAAATCACTGTACCACGGATTGATTTCTTCTTCCGGAATATCTGTCCATTTTTTCAGCTCCCAGTTCCCGAAATTCAATTCGCGAAGTCTTTCATCTGTTTGATAATCAAGCTTAAAAAAATCAGCTAAAAGACGGCAGCGTTGAGAAGGACTTGAAATAATTACATCATAATTATCATCAAGGTTCAACATTTTAAAATCTTCAGTGAAATCTTCACGTAAAGGCATTTCAGCAAAACCATAACACCGGTTTTCCGGATTGTCTACAGCAGTATGACGGATTACATGTATTTCCATACGATGATTGTTCCTAAATAAAATAAAACTTCACAAACCTGCTGCACCGACCCCAGACAATCTCCTGTGTAGCCTCCGATATGCTTTTTAAAATACCAGCCCATGTATATTTTACCTGCATAAGCCAACGCAAAAGCGAAGATCAACCTCCAATCCGGAAACAGGGCAAAAGCAATTAAAACACTAATAAATCCTACGAGCAAAGCCATTCCATCCAAGGGTTTATGGGCCAGAGGTTTTGATTTACTGACATCAATATCCGTAACATATTGATGGGTATAGATCATAGTCCCCGAAATAAACCGGCTCACGGTATGCCCTAAAACAACAATGCATAAAATCCCCACCGGATCAGCCATCCCCAAAGCCTGAATACTGTAAAACTTCAAAGCAAAAAGCAGGATAATCCCAATAGTTCCATACGCTCCTACCCGGCTGTCCTTCATAATGGTCAGGATTTTTTCTTTTCCGTATCCGCCTCCGAAGCTGTCACACATATCTGTAAAACCATCCTCATGAAACGCTCCTGTCAGCAAAACACCAGCGATCATCATTAACACGATCCCTATTTCCAGGTTAAACAGCACTGTAGAAAGATAAAGCACTGCTGCGTTGATCAACCCTACCAAAAGCCCGACCCATGCGAAATACTTCTGAGATCTATTCATAATCTCACTGGAATACGGAACCTCAAACGGAACCGGAATTCTCGTGAAAAACATCAGTGCCGTGGCAAAGTAAATCAGTTCATTCTTGAGTACTTTCATCTTTATTTTTAATATAAAAACTGGATTTATCAGTTTTCGTAAAATTAGGAAAGCTTTTAACAATGGTAAAGAGATCGATTAAAAAAGTTAGAAACATGAATCTTATCACCTTAAGATTTACCTTTTACATTAAGCATATTTTTTACTTTTGCTCCATTAATAACCATGAAAAAAGAACAAATGAAAAAAGCGTATTTCGTTGGATTATGTCTTATATCCGTCGTAAGCTGTTCAGCTCCCGGTGATGAGCTGGAAAATGTAAATGAAGCACAGGCTTTAAATGCATCCGGTAATATCAAGCTAGCAAAAGGAGGTTTCAGAGATACTCCGGACACTCCAACTCCTCCCCCCGCAGGAATCTGGTCAAAATCTTTTTATTTAACGAATCCTATTTACGGTTTCTACAGTAATCTGACCAAAAAGCACCTGTACAATACCTCTCCATTACCATCCGAACTTCCTAAATCCTATCCAGGACTGGACTATTACTTTCAGGAAAGATTATTAGGTTCTGCAGACGGGCCCGGTCCTGTCATTACAAGATGGTTTCACACAGGAACCAATGATCTGGTATTAACGACCAATCCTAATGAATTAGTGGGACAAAGTAACTGGGAGAAAAGAAATCTCGGTACCAGCTATAATGGTGATGAGCCGGGAAGTTTTCCTATTTACAGATATTTCAATGGTGATAAAAAGACGCACTTTTATACCAGAGACAAAAATGAGCTGGGAGACGGAAAAGACGGCTATGAATATGAAGGAGTCGCTTTCTACCTGAAAGATTCAGAACCTAAAGCGTATAGGGTTCGTGACGGACAGTTTTTCCAGGATAATGCGACAGGAAACCTTTACATCGTATTTGAGAGTACGCTGAGACGTATTGAATCTTTTGCCGTGATCAATAATCTGTTTGCTGTTCAGGGCAAAGCCTATTTGGTTTTTAAGGTAAATATAGAAGATTACACCGGGGAAAGAGGTCCTGACATCACTTCAGGAACACAACTGGTACGAAACACCAATACCGGAAAGCTGTATCTTGTAGATGATGGTTTATACAGGTATATTCCTACAATGCAGATATTCAATACCTATAAATTCAATGAGGATGCTATTCAAAATAAACCTGTAAGAATGATGTTTACAGGTAAAGATGTTGAGCACACTTATTAACTGTATTTGATTTAAGATAAAAAGGGGCTTCATTGCCCCTTTCTTATTGTATGAAGTTAAGATGATTTATTGGAAATATGTGCATCTTCAAAGCTGGACATTTCATTCAGGAAATTAACAGCGCTTTGAATAATCGGATAGGCCAGTGCACAACCCGTTCCTTCTCCCAGACGCAGATTCAGGTTGAGAATAGCCTGTTCCCTCATCAGTCCCAGCAGCTGAGGATGGGCATTTTCATTGCTTACATGGCAGAAGATACAGTTATTCAATACTTCAGGATTCTTTTTCCAGACGGTGGCTACCGCTACCGTAGCGATAAACCCATCTACCATGACCAGCATATTATGGTGATATGCTTCTTCTATGGCTCCGATCATCTGTACAATTTCCAATCCGCCAAAAGTTTGGGCAATTTCATCTTCGGTCATTTCGGATGGATATTTTTCAACCGCTTCCATTAAGATGTGGATCTTATTCTGCAGCTGATGATCATTCAATCCGGTTCCGCGACCGATACAATGGGTGACCGGAATATCAAAGAGTTTGCTCATCATCAAAGAAGAAGCGGAAGTATTCCCGATTCCCATTTCACCGAAACCAATGATATTGCAGCCTCTTTTAGCGATCTCAGACACCACAGATTTTCCATTTTTAAGGGCCTGTTGAAATTCTTCGGGCGTCATCGCCGGTTCTTCCAGGATATTACGGCTGGATTTCCTTACCTTTTTATCCACCAGATCCAATCCTACCGGAAAATCGAAATTGACTCCAGCATCTACAATTTTGATTGCAATATCATGCTGCCTGCAAAAAACATTGATGGCGGCACCTCCTCCTAAGAAATTCATTACCATCTGATAGGTGACCTCCTGTGGATAGGCACTTACCCCTGCTGTGGCAATCCCATGATCAGCAGCAAAAACTACCATATGAGGGTTTATTAACTTTGGTGAAGTCGTCTTCTGAACCATTCCTATTTTGTGGGCAATATGTTCCAAATGTCCTAATGCCCCTAACGGCTTTGTTTTAAAATCAATTTTATGCTGTAATTCTGATGATAACATGAGTGTTTATAGTTATGTTAAATGGAAAAATGCAATATTAGTGAAATAGAGAGGATTTTGTATGGTTTGTCTGGAATTTTTATAAGCTAGAAGCCGGAAGCTGGGGCTGGAAGTTAAATATCTCTCAATTTCAAACTCTCCGACCTTATAACTCTCTCAAACACTCTCCTACTCTCCTACTCTCCTACTCTCCTACTCTCAAACCCGAATTCCTGATCTCGCAACAAAAACCAACGCAAGAACATTGCGCACTTCATCTTTTACTTTGCACTATAAATCAAAAGCAATGACACCCAAAATACTTGAAAAAATAAAAGAAGTTGAGGCTGCAAAAGGTGTAGAAGTCCTTTTGGCCGTAGAATCAGGGAGCAGAGCCTGGGGTTTTGCATCTCCTGACAGTGATTATGATATCCGTTTTATATACCGGCATAAAAAAGACTGGTACCTTTCTCCATGGGATAAAGATGAAACGATAGAATTTATGACAGAAGATGATCTGGACGGCTCCGGATGGGATCTACGAAAGACATTTCATCTTTTGCTGAAATCGAACGCGGCTTTACTGAGCTGGTTCTACTCTCCCATCGTGTATAAAGCAGATGAAAAATTTGTAGAACTGTTCAGGCCTTTGGCAGATGTCTGCTTTTCTCCGGTAGCGGTTTCTTATCATTATCTGAGTATGAGCAAGAAATATCTGGAAGCCTGCAGACATGATGAAGTCAAGTTAAAAAGTTATTTTTATTGTTTACGAACCACATTAACAGGAAAATGGATCATAGAAAAAGGAACGGTTCCTCCTGTCTTGTTCAGTGATCTGCTTGTTTTGACAGGTGATGCAACCAGACGGAAAATAGAAAAACTTGTTGCCTTAAAAACAACCAAAGGAGAATCTTATTACCATCCGAACGATTGGGAACTTTTTGAATTTCTGGAGAAAACAGTTGCTGAAAATGAGGAAAAATCAAAAGGTTTATCTGGAGGAAAGGCAGATAAAGGGGAGATGGAAAGGGTTTTTAGGGAGATATTAAAATAAAAGAATAAAAGCTTATTTTACGTAAAAATTAAAATACTGATGAAAAATATAATCGCACTTTCTCCTATGTATACGGAGGATAGCAATAATCTGAAAAAAGCATCGCTCAATTCATCCTACGAATTGAGTCGGTTTAATGCAAAATGGAGTGTTCCTGAAGAATTTCGTCAGGATGTGATTGCAGTGTACGGTGAAGATATTTATGCAGAAATTGTTGCAGAACAATGCGATCTGACTTTGACAAAACCCGATGATAATTGGCTCTCAAAAATTTCAGAAGAATTTACAAAAAGAAAAATTTCTTACGGAAAACTGAAAGATTTCGTATATGAAGAAAATATTTTCATCAAATGTTCAGATTTTAAAAGCTTTAAAGCAGGAGTTTTCGATAAAGTTACAAATATCAAAGGCTTTGAAACACTTGATATGGAAAGTATGATTTTCACTGCAGAAGTAGTGGAATGGGAACTTGAGGTTAGATGTTTTGTTTTGAATAATGAAATTAAAACTTATTCTTCTTATTGGAGAAATGATGCTTTCGACACCAACCCGCTTTCTGAACCGGAACAAAAAGATTTGTTTGACTTTTTCGGCAGGTTTATTACACAATATGCTGAAACGCTTCCAAAAGCAATCGTTCTGGATTTCGGGATTATTAAAGGAAAAGGTTGGGCTTTAATTGAAGCAAATCCTGCATGGTGTTCCGGGTTGTATGCCTGTGATGCAGAAAAGGTCTTAGAAGTGATTGTGAAAAGCTGCATTAAAAATTGATTGTTTTTTAAAACCATAATCAAAGAAGTATCTCAGACTACCCCAGTTATTAAAAAGGTAGATTATGTGTTAATGGAATAGAAATTTGCAATTAGTGAGAATTACACATAGTTTTTGAAGGGGTTATTGAGATATTTTAGAATTGGAAATTTATAAAAAATAATGTTTCGAAAAATTAAAAGAATTCTAACTTTGTAAAAACTAAAAAAATGGATAACTACTATGATACAGCTAAGAGAATGCAAAAATCTTCAAAAATATTATTTGATAATCATGACAATCATAATTCTTGTTACCTTGCAGGATATGTAATTGAATGTTACGCTAAAATAATTATCGGAGTCTCATACAATTTTAATTCAGATGAATTAAAAGAATTTGGACATGATTTAAAATTAATGAACAAAGAGTTTCAATACATTTTTTCCCATTCGAGTTGTTCATCATATATTAAAGATTTAAAAATAGACTTTGAAAAAATTTCAAAAGGAATGACTAAATGGCATCCAAATAAAAGATACTCAAATATATCGAATCAATGGTCTCCGCAAAATGCTCAAGATTATCAAAATGAGATTTATATTGCAATGCAAACTTTAACACAAATGAAAGTCAATGGATACACACTACTCTAAAAAAATTAACAAATGAACAATTTTAACAGCATAAAAAATAATATTTTAGAAAGAGTAAAAAATATCTTTTTGAAAAATGTTATTTAATAAGAAACATTTATTCAAGATATGCAATTTATATCATTTCAAATAACGAAATAGAAACTTTTAAAGAAGAAATTTTTAAAGAATTTCAAAATTCTGTAGATACAATTGAAAAAATATCTTATGAGGAAGATTCTTTTATTTTACATGACTTAGAGAATACGAGTGAACTTGTAGAAGGTACTAATAATATTTACTTTTCTGATCGACATATTGAAAATACCAATTGGTATATTAATGAGAAATTTCAATTAAAGACTCCCGTCACTTCATTTTATTCATTTAAAGGAGGAGTCGGTAGAACTACTGCAACTGTACTATCTGCTTTATTATTAGCTAGACAAGGTAAAAAAGTAATGATAGTTGATTTCGATTTAGAAGCACCAGGACTGGCTTCAGTTTTTGCTAATCGGAGTGATAATGCTGAAGAATTATTGGCAGTAAATGGGTTTGTCGATTTCTTAATTGATTATGAATTTCATAAAAGAAATTTAAATGAAATTAATCTAGATGATTACTATTTTAGAATAAATGAACAAGCTTTAGTCGGAAGTAATGGAGGAGAATTGTTAATTATTCCTGCAATTGCGACCAATAGTGAAAGTTCCAATAGTTATATTAGCAAACTTTCAAAAGCCAATATTCGATTTGGGTTTGGAAATGATTACGCACCTGATGTGTTTCTCCAAGCAATGGAAAATAAATTGAAACCGGATCATATTTTAATTGATACGCGAACAGGAATAAATGATGTTGGTGGATTAGTTTTTAATCGATATGCTCAGAATATTTTCCTTTTATTTTATGGGAATCAACAAAATATGTTTGGATTGGAAAGTATTTTACCCGAGCTAAAAAAATTAAATGAACAAGAAATTAAATTTTATTTAGTAAACTCTCCTGTACCAGTAGATGATAAGCTAAGGGAAGAAGAAATTGGATTTTTTGTTGAGAAAAGTTACGAAATTTTTATATATCATTTTTATGATAAAGAAAATTTTCCATCTCAAAATGATGAAACAGCAGATCATTATCCAATTAATATTCCTTATAACCAGAATGCCTTATTATTAAATAGTAATAAAAAACTATCAAGTCTAATTGACTTTTCTGGAAATCCTTATCAGGAAATTGTAAATTTAATCGTTAATAATTCAAAAGAAGAAGTTGAACAAAGCCAAATTTCGGCTGCTACAAATAAGGATTTATTAAATTCAATTATCGACATTCAAACAGGAACTTCCGAAAATGAATTTGTTGGTGAGAAAGATTTAAAACTTAAATTTTATCCTAGAAAAGATTACAAATATATTTTTGAAAAAGACAAATTTTTAATTTTAGGGGAAAAGGGCGTTGGTAAAACAGCTTTATTTTCAGTTTTATCTCATCAAAAATATGCTGAGGCTTTAGCTAAATATTGTAATATTAGTTCCCAAGAAGTCGAAAATACAAAATGGATAATTGGTTTTGAAAAGGATAATACAAACTTCCCTGATAAAACTAATTTTGAATCTTTAAAAGATTTTACACTTACAGAATTTAGAAATTATTGGATTATTTTATTAATTAGAATTTTAGATGAAGATTTTTTAAAACAAGATGACTATAATGAAATAATCGAAAATATAAGAGTTTCTTCGGTAATTAATCTAAAGAGTATAGCAAAAGAAGAAAATATTGGAGAAAAACTAATGCAAATATTATACGAAGTAAATAGTCGTTTGCAAATTAAAAATCAATTTTCCATTATTGTTTACGATCATTTAGATGCAGGATTGCCGGTAGAAAATGATGTTAGAGGTAAAATGGTTAGTGCGTTGGTAAGTTTCTACTACGAAAATATTAACCGTTTAAGTAACTTAAAATCAAAAATTTTCTTAAGAAATGATATATTTACAAGAGAAGTTAAAGATGTTACAGATAAAGTAAAAATCCTGAATTATTCACAGAAAATTGAATGGGAATATGATCAACTTTTAAATGTAGTTTGGAAAAGAATCTACGAACAAAATAAAGACTCTATTTTATTTACTGATTTTAAAGCTAAATTCGATGAAGATGATATTTTGGGAAGTATTCCAAATCTAACCAGTTTGGAAGAACATACTCTAATTTTAGATCAGATATTTGGGAAAAATATGGGTGGTAATAATAAAGCATACCCATATAACTGGATCAGAATTCATATAGAAGATACAAATAACAAAATACATCCAAGAACTTTAATCAAATTGTTTAGTGAAAGTTCAAATTTAGAATCCCAAGAAAAAGATAATCCAAAAGATAGATTAATTAGATCTAAAAATATTGAAAAAGCATTAGAAGAAAATGTTTCACCCGCACAAGTTCAAGAACTAAGAGAGGAATATCCTGAATTAGAAAATGTATTTGATAACTTGTATAACACAGTTCCTGATGGTAGAAGTCCAATGAATGAAAAAGATTTAGAAAATGCATTAGAAAAACTCAAAGAAAATCCAAACGAAATTATTGTAAAATTATCTGATATTGGAGTTTTAAAGGAATATAAAGCGTATTCAAAAACTAAAACTAACAATGAAGACAAAAGATACCATATTCCAGATTTATATTTATATGGTTTAAAATTTAAACGAAAAGGAACCAGATAAGAACATTATTTTTATATATTACGAAAGAATGCTGAGGAATCTTAAGATTTAAAATGACCATTCAAGACCTAAAAAACAAAAACCTCCTCCTCTTCGAAGCCATTTCCGGAAGTAGAGCTTTCGGGCTGGCAACGGAGAATTCTGATACGGATATCCGTGGGGTATATTATTTGCCGAAGGAAGATTTCTTTGGCCTGAACTATATTCCGCAGATTTCCAATGAAACGAATGATATCACGTATTATGAAATCGGGAGGTTTATAGAACTGCTTCAGAAAAACAATCCTAATATTCTGGAAATTCTGGCGAGTCCGAAAGATTGTATTCTGTACAAGCATCCGTTGATGGATTTATTGAAAACAGAAGATTTTCTATCCAAACTATGCAAAGATACCTTTGCAGGTTACGCTGTTTCGCAGATCAAAAAGGCAAAAGGTCTCAATAAAAAGATTGTAAACCCGATTGATAAAGGAAGAAAATCGATCCTGGACTTCTGTTTTATTTTGGAAGGACAAGGTTCTGTACCCTTGAAAAAATGGCTGGATGATGGTGGTCTCTCACAGGAAAAATGCGGATTGATAAAAATTGATCATACCAAGGGAATGTATGCTTTATTTTATGATGAATCGGGAACATTGGGATATAAAGGAGTTATACAGAATGAAGAAGCCAATCAGGTTTCTGTATCCTCTGTTCCTAAAGATGAAAAACCGGTTGCATATCTGTATTGCAATCTGGATGCCTATTCTGTGTATTGTAAAGATTACAGGGAATACTGGAAATGGGTTGCTGAGCGTAATGAAGACCGTTATAATGTCAATCAGACTCACGGGCAGAATTACGACAGCAAGAATATGATGCACACCATCCGCTTGCTTCAATCCTGCGAACAGATTTTTAAAACCGGTTCGCTGAATATCCGTGTAGAAAACCGCGATGAACTGCTAGATATCAAAGCAGGTAATCAGCCGTATGAAAACGTCATGCAAAAAGCAGAAAACCTGATACAATCTATAGAAAATCATTATTCCACTTCCACTCTGCCTGACTCTCCGGATCTGGAAAAAACAACAAAAATATTAATTCAGATCAGAGAAAAACTGTACAATAATAATGATGAATTATAAATGATAAGTTATGAATGGTGGGACTGTTGAATTGCCAATGCTCCCACTCTCAAACTCTCAAACGCTCCACACTAAAACCCTCAACCCCTCTCACTCTCAAACCCGAAAACTCACTTCTTAGACGCCTTTGCCACCGGATTATAATCAAGACAGATTCTGACCCAATATTCAAAATCATCAGGCTTTTGGAAACCTGAAGGTTCTACGTAACAATATCCTCTGAGCTGCTTTCCTTTCATAATCATCGGCAGAAAACCCTTTTTCTCTGCAACCTCATCTTCCAGTTCCGGATCATAGCGGCACATCAGATTTTCATGACTGATGTTGATACACATCTTCCCGTTCACCAGAAAAGACAGTCCGCTGAACATTTTCTTTTCTTCAATCTCCATATTATTTTCCAGGGAAAGCCGTTCACGTACCCGGTCCGCAAGTTCAGTACTGTAAGCCATGATTTTAATTTTTGTTATTTAAAATTAATAAAAAACAGTGATGATCACGTTATTTCTTCCGTTTTAGTCATTGATTTTAATTTGAAAATATAAATTTTATTTAAATTAATTATTGTTTTACGATAATTAATTATACATTTGCAATATCAATTACTATTCATATCATGAACCAGACCAAAATTATTGCAAGGATTTTATTTTATATCTGCTCTGTAGTATCAGCGGGATATCTAATCATTGTGCTCTACTCTCTGATCTGCCTTATGACAGAATTTTCTGTTACGCCTTATGGAGACGGGAAATACCTTCATATCAATTATCCGTTGACAGAAAAACCTTTCCTGAATATTGACAACAGCTATCCGTATATCATCTTTTCATTTCTGTCTGTACTTATCACATATGGAATCTTTTTCTGGTTGGCCGCCAGGGTTTTCAAAGTATTTTTTCAGCAGAAGCTTTTTACCCAGGATAATATACGGCAGCTGACGAGATTTTACCTGTATAATATTTTCATTCCGCTTCCGCTGGTGATTATCGCGAGTTTCTTTGTGGAAGTAGAAAGTATCATCTGGGGACTGGTGTTTATTCACTTTATGCTTGGAATTTTCTGTCTGTTTCTTGCCAATATCTTTAAGCAAGGGCTACATTTGCAAAACGAACAAGATCTATTTATTTAACATGCCAATTATAGTCAACTTAGATGTGATGCTTGCCAAGCGAAAAATGCAGAGTAAAGAATTGGCAGAAAAACTGGGTATCACACCCGTCAACCTTTCTATCCTAAAAACCGGTAAGGCCAAAGGCGTCCGTTTTGATACTCTTGAAGCGATCTGTAAAATCCTGGAATGCCAGCCGGGAGATATTCTTGAATTTAAAGAATAGTTGTTGGGTTTGAGAAGTGAGAGGGCTTGAGGGTTTTAGTGTGGGAGAGTTTGAGAGTGAGAGCGTTTGAATATGGTAGGTGAACCTTCCAGCAGCCAACTTTTAACTTGCAGCATCCAGCAACCAGCAACATCTAAACTCCATCTTCCAGACCCAGTCACTAACTTCTAACTTCTAACTTCTAACTTCTAACTTCTCAATCAGCTGCCGAAAGGCCGCCTGTCCTTCTATTCCCCAAACACAACATTATGAACACATTAACCATCAACAACCTTAGCCTCACGTATAAAAATGGTTTCCAGGCCATTAAGGACATTTCACTAAATATCAAAAACGGAATGTTCGGGCTGCTTGGTCCGAACGGAGCCGGAAAATCTTCTCTGATGAAAACCATTGTCGGGCTTCAGAAACCCACCTCTGGAACACTACTTTTCAATGAAACAGACATCGCTAAAAACCCCGATTATATCAAACAGAATCTGGGATTTCTTCCGCAGGATTTTGGGGTGTATCCCAAAGTTTCGGCCTATGATCTGCTGGAACATATAGCTGTATTGAAAGGTATTAGCGATAAACATCAACGAAAAAATCAGATTCTGAGTCTGCTTGAAAAAGTCAATCTTTCTGATTTTGCCAAAAAAGAGGTCCATACCTTTTCAGGTGGAATGAAGCAGCGCTTCGGTGTGGCACAGGCCCTGTTAGGTGATCCTAAGATTATCATTGTAGATGAACCTACTGCAGGTCTGGATCCCGAAGAACGCAACCGTTTCAATACATTGCTGAATGATATCAGCCAAGAGGTGATCGTTATACTGTCTACCCACCTGGTTGAAGACGTCAGAAACCTATGCTCAGAAATGGCGGTAATGAACCATGGACAGATTCTCAGAAAAGGAAATCCGGGAACATTGATCGCTGAACTGGAAAACAAAATCTGGTCAAAACCCATCCACAAAAGCGAACTGGAAACTTATGGGTCCAATTATGAAATCATCAGCAGTCAGTTGCTGGAAAGAGAGCTTCATATCACCATATTTTCTGAAGAACCTCCGAAAAACTTCAGCCCGGTAACCCCTTTGCTGGAACACGTTTATTTCCATACCCTCACTCAAAAACCTTAATCATGAACACTATATTTTTATTCGAAGCCGGACGCTCTTCCAAGCACTGGCTCACCTATCTTGTGACTTTACTTTTAATAAGCCTGGGGATTTTTTGTGGCAGTCAGTTCAACCTTTCAGCAGGAGAAGGAATTTATCTGAACTCACCTTACACCATCGGATTTATGACCGGAATGCTGAGTCTTGCCGTTATTTTTTTTGCTACTGTTTATGCCTTACAGCTGTTATTCAAAGACCAGGATTCCAAGTTTGAAAGCATTCTGTTTTCGTTTCCTTTTTCAAAATTCACTTATCTGAAAGGGAAATTCTTCGCTTATTTTCTTCAGACCTTACTGAGTTTCACTTTCTTAATGACAGGCTTTCTCCTGGGCCAGCTGATGCGTACAGGAAGTGAAATGCAGGATCATTTTAATATTTTATATTACTTCTACCCGTTATTGATTTTCGGGCTGATCAACAGTTTCTTTGTCTGCAGCTTTCTGTTCCTTATTTCATTTACAGTAAAGAAAAAGCTATTGGTTGTAGTTGGAGGACTGCTTCTATATGTGTTATATATGATCATTTTACTGTTTTCCAATTCTCCGTTTATGGCAGGAAGTCTACCTCAGTCATTGGAAACACAACAGTTTTCAGCTTTGATCGATCCGTTTGGACTATCCGCTTATTTCATGCAGGCCCGTGACCTGACAGCCAGTCAGAAAAATGTTCAGATGGTCCCTTTTACAGCTTATCTTCTGTTCAACAGGATCTTATTTTTCCTGCTCTCATTTGGTTTTTTATTTCTGTCTCTTACATTATTTTCTTTCTCCAATGCATCAGGAGGGAAAGTAAAAACACGGGGAACCCTTCAGTCATTCTCTGAAATGCATACATCGGAATATTCTGCTGTTATACCAAACTTTAACTGGCGGAGCTCATTCCGGTCTGTATTCTCTTTCGTAAAAACAGATCTTACCTATCTTTTCAAAAGCATTGCTGTTCCCGCAATTTCCATTCTGCTATTATTCTTCGTCGGAATGGAAATGTATGCTGAAATTGAAAAAGGGATCCGCCTTCCGCAGAAGTATGCAAGTTCCGGACTGATGGCAACAACCATCTCAGAGAATTTTCATATGCTTGGGCTTCTGATTTCTGTTTATTTTCTCAATGATATGTTCTGGAGAAGCCCATCTTCCGGATTCTATCTGATTGAAAGCAGTACTTTCTTTTCAAAAAACAGGTTAACAGGGCATTTTGTTTCGATCAGCCTGTTGCTGTTCTTCTTTACCGGAATTTTAATCGTTCAGGGAATTGTTTTCCAGGCGGCTTATCTGTATTTTCATATCGACTGGAATGCCTATCTCGGCGTTGTTCTTTTCAATACTTTCCCTTTGATCTTATTTTCCGGATTGATCCTGCTGATTAATGACAGGACCCCCAATAAATTTATAGTATTAGGAATCTCCATTCTTGCTGTTTTCGTATTGTCGGGCCCTGTTTCCGGGAAAGTCATCTCCTACCCTCTTTTCAGGATATTTTCAGATTTCAAAGGGACTTACAGTGATTTTAACGGGTATGGAATTTATAAAAAAGCTTTTGCACAAAGGCTTTTGTTCGGAACAGGAATTATCAGCGTTTTATGGGTTTTCAACAGGAGCATAAAGAGTAAAAAAGTACGTGTTCCTGTTTTTGTTTTCACTATCTTCCTGCTGATTTCAGGGATCGTTGCCGGAATATTCTTTATGAAAGGGTATGTTCCTAAAGATGAACAGCAGATTATCTTAAGCTCTGTAGAATATGAAAAGAACTACCGGAAATATGAAAATATCCCACAGCCTGATATCACTGATATTACCACAGAAATTAAGCTATATCCTTCGAAAAATGCTTATCAGATTACCGGGAAATATATACTTAAAAATCAAACCAATCAACCCATTAATAAGATCCTCATCAATTTTAATGATGATTTACAACTTGAATCAGCAGCAATGACATCAGGAAATGAAAGAACAGAGATTCATAAAAACATTACGGAAGTTTCATTAAAACAGCCTCTGCTGCCGGGTAAAACAGCTTCCCTTAATTTTGTACAGTCATATCAATGGTTTGCTGTGAATGGTCACCAGTCTTTCAATGCTGTTATCGAAAACGGATCTTTCATGAGGATCAGCAGGTATTATCCTACTGTCGGGTACCAAAAGGATGATGAACTTCAGGATGAAAAGCAGCGGGAACAGTTCAATCTGGGAAAACTCACCGGACTGAAGGAACCGGAAGCTCCTGAGATTATAAAAAGGGATTTTATCAACCTCAACATGATTGTTTCAACTGAAGGAAATCAAACAGCTATAGGCACCGGAGATCTGATCAGGAAATGGGTAAAATCCGGGCGCAATTATTTCGAATATAAAGCAGATCAGATTCCTTTCAGATTTGCCGTTTCTTCTGCAGAATATAAAGTAAAAAGTGTAAACTATAAAGGTATAATGGTTAATATCTTTTATCATCAAAAACATTCTGAAAACGTCTGCCACCTTCTTGAAAATGCTAAGCTTACCTTAGATTACTGTCAGCAGAATTTTGAGCGTTATCCTTTTAAAACCATCAGTTTTGCAGAGATTTCTTCTTTTACCAGAGGCTTTGCTGCTACCGCCTACCCTTCTGTGATCTTTATGCCGGAAGATATGGTTTTTCATGCCAATATTGGGGCAGATAAGAAGCAGGATGTCATCAATGAACTGGCCGGACATGAGCTTTCCCACCTCTGGTGGGGCAACAGCCGGATTGACCCTGACGACAGAAAAGGTTCTGTAATGCTTACCGAAACCCTTGCTATGTATACGGAAATGATGCTCTATAAAAAGATGCACGGTAAAGAAAAAATGATGGACAGGATTAAAGTACACCAACAGATCTACGACAGCGAAAAAGGATTATCTGAAGATGTTCCTGTTTATAAAGCTACAGGAAATGCTCCTCACATCTCTTATTCTAAAGGTGCGATTGCCATGGTACAGTTGAGCAATCTGATTGGTGAAGACCATGTGAATGCAGCTTTAAAAAATTTTCTCAATAACAACCAATATCCAAAGAAACCCACTTCATTGGACCTCATCCGTGAATTTTATAAAGTTGCACCTGATGCTTCTATCAGAAAACATATTGACAGATTATTCAAAACCACAGACAATATCACTTTTACATCTGACCCTAAAACCACATCAGTAAAAGCTAATCCAAAGGAACCAATTGACGGATTCTAATTTTTCTGAATTTTTCAGGGACTGTAACAAAATAGATATGTTGTATTTCGCTATCATATAAAAGCAAAAATCCCTCAGTTTTGAGGGATTTTTTATGTTTAAGAATGAATCTTATTATGCTTCGTTAGAAGGAGTCTGATTTTCCACAGGCTTTTCGCTTTGTGGTCTCTCACCCTGCGGCTTCTGTCCTTCAGGTCTTCTTTGTCCTTCCGGTCTGCCCTGTCCTTCGTTTCTTGGTTTTCCTTCCGGCTTCGGAGGTCTTGGTAAAAGCACTTTGCGGGAAAGCTTCATTTTCTTACGGTCATCATATCCCATGAACTTCACTTCTACCTCATCACCTTCTGCATATGGAACTTTGTCAAGACGAGCCCATTCAATTTCAGAAATGTGAAGAAGTCCTTCCGTTCCTTTAGCAATGGCTACGAATGCACCAAAGTCCATTACTTTTACTACTTTACCTTTGTAAACTTCGCCTACTACCGGTACGAAAGTAATTTCATTGATCTTAGCAATCGCTGCATTGATCTTTTCTCTGTCTGTTCCGGCAATCTCGATACGTCCGATTTCTCCGATTTCCTCAATTGCAATAACAGTATCTGTATCTTTCTGTAACTGTTGGATAATTTTTCCACCAGGCCCGATTACAGCACCGATGAAATCTTTTGGAATCTCCATTACCACCATTTTCGGAGCGTGAGGCTTCACGTCTGCTCTTGGCTGGGAAATTGTTTCCGTGATTTTGTTCAGGATGTGTAATCTTCCGTCTTTAGCCTGCATCAGAGCTTTTTCCATGATATCCATAGAAAGTCCCTGGATTTTGATATCCATCTGACAAGCTGTGATACCGTCTGCAGTACCTGTTACTTTGAAGTCCATATCTCCAAGGTGATCCTCATCTCCCAAGATATCAGAAAGTACCGTAAATTTACCTGACTTTTTATCAGTGATCAGACCCATTGCAATTCCTGAAACAGGTTTTGTGATCTGAACCCCTGCATCCATCAATGCCAATGTACCTGCACAGACAGTTGCCATTGAAGAAGAACCGTTAGATTCCAGGATATCGGAAACAATTCTGATTGTGTATGGATTTTCTGCCGGAATTACTGCTGTTAAAGCTCTCTGAGCTAAGTTTCCGTGTCCTACTTCTCTTCTTGAAGTACCTCTTAAAGGTCTTGCTTCACCTGTTGAGAATGGAGGGAAGTTATAATGCAGGAAGAATCTTTCGTCGTGCTGCGTGATTACGCTGTCGATCATGTTGGCATCTTTTACAGAACCCAGGGTTACAGCAGTCAAAGACTGAGTTTCCCCTCTTGTAAATACTGCAGAACCGTGAGCTCCCGGAAGGTAATCAATTTCTGACCAGATCGGACGGATCGTCTGAGGATCACGGCCATCAAGACGGATATTGTCTTCAAGGATCATCTGACGCATCGCTTCTTTTTCTACATCATGGTAGTATACTTTAACGAAAGGAGTTACTCTTGCCAACTCTTCTTCGTTTTCAGCATACTGAGCTAAAAACTCTTCAAGAACCGCTTTGAATTTTTCTCCTCTTTCTTCTTTATTGGATGGCGTTTTTGCTACTTCATATACTTTATCATAGCACTCTTTCCATACTTTTTCACGAATTTCCTCATCGTGTTCTTCGTGGCTGTATTCTCTCTTAGGGAAAGCTTTTCCTACTTTTTCAGCTAATCTTTCCTGAGCTTCGATCTGTTTTTTGATCTCAGCATGAGCGAAGTTGATCGCTTCAAGCATTTCCTGCTCAGAAATCTCCTTCATTTCTCCTTCTACCATTACGATGGAGTCCTTAGTAGCTCCAACCATAATGTCAATATCTGATTTTAATAAATTTTCATAGCTTGGGTTAACAGATAATTCTCCGTCAACTCTTACTACTCTTGCTTCAGACATAGGTCCATTGAAAGGGATATCTGTAATTGCAATAGCTGCAGAAGCAGCCAAACCTGCCAATGCTTCAGGCATTACTTCTTTATCGTAAGAAATCAGTGAAATCATCACCTGTACTTCCGCGTGGAAATCTTCAGGGAAAAGAGGACGCAATACTCTGTCTACCAATCTCATGGTAAGCACTTCATCATCAGATGGTTTTGCTTCTCTACGGAAGAAATTTCCAGGAATTCTTCCACCTGCATAAAACTTTTCTCTGTAATCTACCGTTAATGGTAAAAAGTCTACACCAGGATTGGCTTCTTTGTTGGCTACAACAGTTGCTAAAAGCATTGTTCCGCCACATTTCACCACTACAGATCCGTCAGCCTGCTTAGCCAGCTTTCCCGTTTCGATAGTGATCTCCCTGCCGTCTGCAAGGGTAATCGTTTCTGTAAACGCTTGAGGTATACTCATAAATTTGCTTCTTTATACTCCGTATTGAGTATGATTAATATTTAAACTCTTTAAATTTTCGTCTGCAAAGGTACTATATAATAATGATATATTAAATTTTTCGATTGCATAAATAGGTTCTTAAAATACAAAAAATTGGGTATCAGTGGATGATTTTTTTTAAATTTTATACCATCCTCGACAGCTTATTCGTAATATATGAAAGTAAAAAAGCGTTTTTATGAAGATAATGTATTGAAAAATCCCGCTGTTTTTGTATTATTGTCTCAAAAAATGAAAATAATACTATAATCTGGAAAGAAGTATCTGTTTCTTTCTAAAAAATATTAAAATTATTGCAAACCTATAGGCTGATCCCTATATTTGCCTTACTTCACCAAATACAATGCTGTAGGCAAAAAGTTAAGGACTTTTCCTTATACAGATAAATACATGTTTATGACTAATAAAGAAGTACAATTACAAAGCAGGAATTATACGGTTCCGTTGATTACCATTACCCTGCTGTTTTTTATGTGGGGATTCATCACCTGTATGAATGATATCCTGATCCCCTATCTGAAGCAACTTTTCAATCTTACCTTTTTCGAGTCCATGCTGGTACAGTTCTGTTTCTTTGGAGCGTACTTTATCGGATCGCTGATTTATTTTATGATCTCCATTACCAAAGGAGACCCTATCAATAAATTAGGTTATAAAAAAGGGATCCTGTTCGGGATTTTCCTGGCGGCATTGGGCTGTATCCTCTTTTATCCGGCGGCTACTTTTTCCTATTATCCGCTGTTTTTGGGGGCTTTATTTATTTTAGGACTGGGCTTCACGGTGCTGCAGATTACTGCCAACGCTTATGTTTCCCTTCTGGGAAGTGAAGAATCCGCTTCCAGCCGGCTGAATATGACCCAGGCATTCAATGCATTCGGAACCACCATTGCACCGGTGCTTGGAGGCCATCTTATATTTGAGTTTTTCTCTTCTCCGGATGGATCTTTCAGTGCGGTAGCCACAAGAATTCCTTATCTCATTTTCGCAGGAATCCTTTTACTGGTTGCCCTGTTGATTTCAAGGGTTAAGCTTCCGTCATTCCAGATGGGTGAAGAGGAAGTGGTGAAAGGCTGGGGAGCTCTTGAGTTCAGCCATCTGAAATTCGGGGTATTTGCAATGTTCTGCTATGTGGGCGGAGAAGTAGCGGTGGGTAGTTTTATCATCAGTTTCCTGGAACAGCCACAGATTATGGGCTTTAATGAAATCATCAGTAAAAACTATCTTTCCCTCTATTGGGGTGGAGCGATGATCGGACGTTTTCTGGGAGCGATATCTTTAAACCAATCAATAAGCCAAAGCAAAAAAGCTGTTTATATGCTGGGGGCAGCAGCTGCAGTCTTCCTTGTGATCTTCAGTATTGTTAACCTTACCTTCTCTCAGATCAGCTTTTTCCTGGTATTCATTGTTCTTAATTTCATTGCCTTTTTCGTGGGTAAAGCAGCTCCGGCAAGAACACTATCCATCTTTGCTGCGGTGAATGTTGCGTTATTGATTTCTGCTATGGTGAATCATGGTGAGCTGGCCATGTACAGTATTTTAGGTATCGGAATCTTCAACTCTATTATGTTTTCCAATATTTATACGCTGGCTATTTCAGGACTGGGTAAGTATACCAGCCAGGGATCATCACTAGTGGTAATGGCTATTTTAGGAGGGGCTATTGTTCCTATATTCCAGGGATACCTTGCAGATCAGTTTGGAGTGCAGCATTCATTTATTATTCCTGTATTCTGCTATCTGGTCATTCTTATTTTTGGAGCGTACTGCACCAAATATCTTGGTCATGTAGAAGCTGCTGAAGCTAAATCCGGACATTAAAATCAATTAAAAAAATATACAAAGCGGAATATTTCAAAGTATTCCGCTTTCTTTTTTTCCAAATCCTGAAATGTAACTTTTCGTCATAAAAAACAACTTATCATATGTATCAACACAATTATTATGAAAGCACAGTTAAAGCTTGAATACGCAGCCTTTCTTGTATTAGGAATATATGGTTTTGCTCAGACAGGATATTCCTGGTGGTGGTTTGCAGGACTATTCCTTGCTCCTGATATTTCTATGCTGGGATATACTGTTAATAATAAAGCAGGAGCATTTTGCTACAACCTGTTTCATCATTTTGGCGTGGCTGTCGCAGTTTATCTTGTAGGAATAATCTTATCACTTCCCTATTTACAGATGGCTGGAGCTATTTTATTTTCACACTCTGCTTTTGATAGAATATTGGGATATGGACTAAAATATCCGGATAGTTTTCAACATACACATTTAGGGAAAATCGGGAAAAAGACGGAATAAGTACTCATTCAGAGCGCTAACCACCCGTCAAAAATTCTTTGAATTTTTGCCACCCCTCCGGAAGAGGAGAATGTTTTCCATTAGATTTATCCCCACCAGAACTGATTCAGATAGTAATATTCATTCTGATATTCTATAACAAAACAATCATTATAGAACGTTTTATAAGAAAAAATACGGGTAATATCATAAACGAATAAAGAGTCTATCAAAACAAACAGGGTACTTGCAAAGTTTTTAGAGTGCGCCTCATTATCATAGGTATCATTCAGAGACTTTTCAATAAAGGTTTTCAAAAGGTTTTTATAGTCTGCAAGATTAATTTCATTAAGGCTTTCATCATTCTCAAGCTGTATTTCCGGGATGGGCTTACCTTTATAAAACTCAAAACCTTCAAAATAGTTTCCACCCATAAATTTCCTTTCCATATAAGGGTTTATAGCCATCAGAAAACCCTCGATAAGATGCATTTTATACTTCTCATTCAGTACTCTGTCTTTGTAAGAATCCGGAATTTCATAATTATATTTTTCAAAATACCTTAGAAGCTTACCTGCGACCCAAAGAGATTGTGTATTTATGAATTGTCCTGGTTGCAACGGTAATAATTCTATTAGAAACCGATTAATATAAAATTCTCTTCCATACCCAAGATCATTTCTCTGTATCATATCAGATATATCATGATCTGTAATTTCCACTTGATCATCATTCACTGTTATCTCATGCAGGTTTTCATTAAAAAGAGTATAGCAGTAATATCCCTGCAGGGTTTTCTCTTTAATAATTACTCTATGTTCCTCCTTAAAAAAATGGGAAAGAGCCGCTTGCTTTTGGTTTTTAAAACGTACTTTCATCGTATTACTTTTTACTGGAATTATAATTCCTGTTTTGATAATGCAAAGTAAAAAACAAAGTACGCAACCATACTGCGCACAAATAAAATATTGATTTTTTCTGTTAGAATAATGATATGACTGATGCTTAAAACAAAAAAGCAACCTCTTTCGAAGTTGCTTTTTGTTTTTGAAAATCTTTATAGATTATTTTCTTAAACCTAGTTCAGCGATGATCGCTCTGTATCTTGCGATATCTTTATTTTTAAGGTAATCTAGTAATCTTTTTCTTTTACCTACCAATTTAACCAAAGATTTTTCAGTGTTGAAATCTTTGTGATTGCTCTTTAAGTGAGCAGAAAGGTGGTTGATTCTGAAAGTGAAAAGTGCAATTTGTCCTTCAGCACTTCCTGTGTCTTGTGCAGATTTTCCGTGTTTTGCGAAAATTTCCTGCTTTTTGTCTGTTGTTAAGTACATTCCAATATTGTTTAATGATTATTATGTAACGGGTGCAAAATTACGACTATTTTTTGATTCTGCAAACATTATTGATTTCATGAATCAAATTTGATAGAAAAAAATGTTAAAAATTTCTTAATAAATTATATACAATCCAACGAAAAGGCAGTAATTTTGCATTCGAATTACAAATGAAAAAAATTATACTCTTTACAGCGGTCGCTAGTTTTTTATTCATAGGCTTTACTTCAGTAAAAGCCCAGAAAAATGCTGATGATAAAATAAGAAAAGTTCTCTACTTCAATCCTGAGGTTGAGCCTGATATTGATGAAATAAAAGACCCTACCAACAATGCTTTCTTTGATGCTGTTACTGATAATTTCAGCGGCAGAAAAAATAAAATGCTCCGTGCTGAAGTTCAGGTTCCTTTTGACAGCATTGACAAACAGACCATCGTGGATTACTGCACCAACAATGATGCAGATTTTGCCATTGTTTCCAAAGTGAGGTATTTCAAAGTAGGTTTTGGCAAATATGTTTTTTCCAATCAGGTAGTGGTAAGCATGAAATTATTTGGTGCTGACGGCAATCTGGTGACTGAAACAGATCATGATACCTACAGAAAAAATATGCGCTTGCTGGGATCTACCGTCAACTCAGTTAAGATCGGAACAGAAGGAGCTATAAAAGGAATTATTAAAAAACTGAGAAAACTGAAACCAACAGAAGCAGAACTTTAAGGTTTAAAGGACTTTTACGGTGAATGGTCAATTTGCATCGCAAATCAATGATGAATTTTTTGCTGTAGAGATCAACGTATATATTTAATTAATTCATCATTTATTTTCATTTATATTTTTTATAAAGTATTTCTTCCTGAATTATAAATATTTTAACATTACATAAAGCGCTTATCCGTACTTACGAATAAGTGCTTTTCATTTAAAACATACTATAAATTATTGATTAACAATTAAATATTTTCACCAAATAAGGAATTATTAAATATTTTTTGCTATTTTAATTCAACATTAAAACCAAAATCTTATGAAAAATTTAAAGAAACTCAGCCGAGAGAAATCAAAGCAAATCAATGGAGGCTCGATTGAAAGATGCAGTGAAAGTAATCCATGCACTGTAGGATGGTGCTGTTTTGGTGTCTGTTCACCATTCATTTGTCTTGAATAAAATTTAATACTCACTTAAAATTAAATCCCATGAAAAATTTAAAAAAGATCAGCAGACAGGCACAAAAGGGAATCAAAGGCAGCGGGCCTTTCAAAAGATGTACAGAACATTACGAATGTCCGGGCGGATCATGCTGCCATAACACATGCGTTTTAAATCCATGTCCTCTGGAGTAATACATATGATCATTACAGACACCTGCGAATGCAGGTGTCTCTTATTTAAAACATAAACGAAATATTTATTTATAATAAAATATTTTCACACGCAAAGGAATAATATAGAAATATTTATTATTTTAGTGTAACATTAAATCTAAACTATATGAAAAACCTGAAAAAACTCAGCAGGAGTGCTGCAAAAAAAATCAATGGCGGTATCGGACCGTTCAGATGCAGCATAACAAGACCTTGCTCCGTTGGATATTGCTGTAACGGAGAATGCCTGGATCATGACTGTATGATAGAGCCTTAATTTAAAACACCCTATCTTTATGAAAAACTCAAATCTCAAAAGACTCAACAGACAGGAACAAAAGGGAATACACGGAGGCGCCATAAAAAAATGTGGTGATGATTCGGACTGCGGACCTTACAATTGCTGTACAAACAGTGTCTGCACCTTCATTCCTACTTCAGAATGTGGACCAATTTAAAAAAATATTGGAATTTTAAAATTTAATTTTTTGAACACCTGCTCCGGCGGGTGTTTTTTGTTTTTATATAAAGCATTAAAGTTTAATTAATCCTTAATTTTGCCACTTTATTGCGCAGTCTTAAAAATTTGAATTATTTTTGCATATCCAAAAAATTTCACGTTTTGAATTCTAGAGACGAACTTATCTTCAACCCTGCCGATATTGCCGAAACTCTCAGTGAACTTCCTGCTGATGAGAGGCTGCTCGCGTTCCTGAAAGTTCCGAAAGAATACAAAGCAGAAGTTTTTTCACATCTTGATCCTGATTTTCAAGAAGATACCATCAGGAGTATCGGAAGCGATGAAGTTTCCGAAATCCTGAATGCAATGACGCCGGATGACAGGACCGCTCTCTTCGAAGATTTTCCGGATGAGCTTATCAAGTATTCTATCAATCATCTTAACCCACAGGAAAGAAGAATTGCTTTAAAGCTTCTTGGTTACAACTCGGATTCTATTGCCCGTCTGATGACTCCTTATTATATCCAGATCCGTAAGGAATGGACGGTAAAGAGATGTCTTCAGCAGATCAAAAAGGTAGGAAAAAGAGTGGAAACGATGAACTATCTGTACGTGGTGGACGAAAGAAACCGGTTAATTGATGACCTTGCTATCGGAACATTACTGCTGGAAGAAGAAGATACATTGGTTTCTGATATCACAGACAATCATTTTGTAGCGATTACCACTACCACCTCCAAAGAGGATGCGGTAACCTACTTTGAAAAGTATGACCGTGGTGCTCTTCCGATTATTACCGAGGCCGGTGTTCTCGTGGGAATTGTAACGATTGACGACATTCTCGATCAGATTGAGCAGCAGAATACAGAAGATATCCAGAAGTTCGGGGGATTGGAAGCACTGGATCTTCCCTATACCCAGACATCATGGACTGAAATGATCAAGAAAAGGGCAACCTGGCTGATCATTCTTTTCGTTTCTGAAATGCTGACGGCTTCTGCAATGGGCTATTTTGATAAAGAAATTGAGAAAGCCGTTGTTCTGGCCTTATTTGTTCCGTTAATTATTTCCAGTGGAGGAAATTCCGGATCGCAGGCAGCAACACTGATTATCCGTGCTATGGCGCTTCAGGAAATCAATCTGAAAGACTGGTGGTATGTCATGAGAAAGGAAATTATTTCCGGATTATGTCTGGGGGCTATTTTAGGAGTAATCGGATTTATACGAATCATGCTCTGGCAGCAGATTGGTCTCTTCGACTATGGCCAATACTGGGTATATGTAGGATTAAGTGTTTCTGTTTCCCTGATTGCCATTGTATTGTGGGGAACATTATCAGGTTCTATGATCCCGTTTGTTTTAAAGAAACTAAAACTTGACCCTGCCACCTCTTCTGCTCCATTTGTAGCAACCCTGGTGGATGTTACGGGACTTATCATCTATTTTACTGTAGCCGGGCTTTTCTTAACCGGAAAACTTTTGTAATTTTAGGCATCATCTAACATGCCAATATGAAAATCGTTTCACTCGTCCCTTCTATTACAGAGGCTTTATTTGACCTTGGACTGACCGAAAATGAAGTTGTAGGAAGAACAAAATTCTGCATTCACCCTCAGGATAAAATAAAAAATGTATCCGTAATCGGCGGAACAAAAAATATCAATATTGAAAAAATCAGAACGTTGCAGCCGGACCTTATTATTGCCAATAAGGAAGAAAATGTAAAAGACCAGGTAGAAGCTCTGATGGATGATTTTAAGGTAATGGTGACCAATATTGACACCATTGAAGACAACTATTATCTTCTTAAAAATCTGGGAAAGCTTTTTGGGAAGGAGGAAAGAGCCCAGCTTTTCAATCTTAAAATTTATGATATCCTGAACCAGACAAAACTTGAAAATCCTGTCAGAGCCGCTTATCTGATCTGGAAGAATCCATACATGACGGTTGGTTCGGATACCTTTATTCACAGGATTTTATCAGAAATTGGCTTTGAAAATATTTTCAGCAATACAACCCGCTATCCTCAGATTACTACTGAAGATCTTGCAGATGCTGATGTGATCATGCTTTCTTCCGAACCTTTTCCATTTAAAGAGAAGCATATTGAAGAGCTGAAGCTTTTTTATCCGGATAAAAAGATCATGATCGTAGACGGAGAGGCCTTTTCATGGTATGGAACTCATATTGCAAAATGTGAACAGTATTTTAAAGGATTCCTAGCTGAGATTCAACAGGTGCAGCAAAGCTAGTTTTTCTCTGTCAACTTTAAACCCAAAACTCTAAACTTTAAATATTTAATCCATGTCTGATACCGTTATATTATCTCAAGGAGCAGAATTTGACCATGTTATACAGGAAGTGTCAAAATACATTCATCTTTATGTAATGGCATTCGAAAAAGAAGAAAGAACCATTACGCGGGTGGACAAACGTGAAAATATGTATGGCGGCAAAGGAACGGTATATATGATACAGATGTTTGACCAACAGGACCTGGCCAATAACCGTCTGGCCGCTTATATGGTTTTACTGAATAGAGGGGATGAATCCGGATTTCATACCCATAACATTAGAAATGAGCAGGAATTGTATGTGGTTGTTCATGGGACCGGAGAGTACCGTGAAAGAACCGGAACAGAAGGACCGGTACGGAAGAAAATTCTTCAGAAAGGAGATATTACTGCAATCAGCTCAGTCGGATATCATTCCATCGAAAATACAGGAGACGAGCCCCTGATTATGTTTGTGATCACAACCAACAATCCATAAAAAAACTCCGGATTGGGAGCCGGAGTTTTTTTATATTCGTATTGGAATTCAATTACAAAATCTTAGAAACTTCATTACAAAGCCATTCCAATAATTCACGATCTTCATTGGTAAAAGGATCAATGGTATGGGAATCAATATCGATCTGACCGATATTTTTTCCATCCTTAAAGATAGGAACTACGATTTCAGCTTTTGTATCGATAGAACAGCTTAAATAATTGCTTTCTTCATGTACATCCGGAACTACGAAAGTTTCATTGGAAACTGCAACCTGACCGCAAATTCCTTTTCCGTAAGGAATAATGGTATGATCAGTCGGTGCTCCTACGTAAGGGCCTAAAATCAGTTCATCCTTATCTCCGTTTTTGAAATAGAACCCTGTCCAGTTGAAATAGGAAATCTCCTGATCCAACAGGTGACATACTTTTTCAAGCTTTTCTTCTGTATTATGTTTAGGACTTTCAAGAATAGAGGAAAGTCTTTTCTTTAATTCTGACATTGTATATATATTTTAAGAGAATTGTTTTAAGGAAAGCTCTTCTTTATATCCGAACATTCCACGCTCTTTAATCATTTCTGCTACGCCCTCCGGCACCTGAGTTTCCCAGCCTTTCACACAGCATGCTATCTTTCTCAGTATTTCTCTGGAGTAAATTTCAAGGAACTCCGGATTATAGTTTGTAATATCTACAATACGGTTGTTATGTTTGAAATATTTGTACAGCTCTTTCAGGTTTTCTTCTACTTTCAGGTTGGAAGAATCCAGCAGCTGATGTGTTTCCGGATCTTTATAAGGGTACAGATATACTCTCATTCCGTTTCTGAAAAACTTACCAAACGCTTCAAGAATTCCTCCCGAAAGGTTTTTATAATATTTCTCATCGAATACCATCAGCATGTTATTTACTCCCATGGCCACTCCGATATCTCCGCTTGTATAGGATGCAAAATAATCGATCAGCCTGTAATATTCGGAGAAGTTTGAAATAATAACTGTGTATCCGAGTTTACCCAAAATATCTACTCTATCCAGGAAGTCTCTTTCATCAATATCTCCGTCTGCCCTCAGGTTGGAAATGGTAATTTCAATAAGCACCTCAGTTTCTTCATGGGTACAGGTCGCATCTTTGAAAAACATATCCATACCGTTTTTAAGCATATCAATGTTTACTTTTGTTACCGGCCTGAAACTTCCTCTTACCGCGAAAATATTTTTCTTGTACAGCACATCTGCCGGAAGCATATTGTTTCCTTCAGAATTAAAGATCACTGCATCGGTCATTCCATTCTTTACCAGCTGAAGAGACATCAGCCTGTTATCAACATACGCAAAAGCAGGTCCGCTGAAATCGATCATATCAATCTCAAGATTATCTTTTGCAATATCGTCATACAGAGATTCTACTAAAGTTCTCGGATTATCATAATAATGGAAGGCTCCAAAAATAAGATTTACCCCCAGGTTTCCTAAGGTTTCCTGCTGAAGGGTAGCATCATTTTCTTTGAATTTTACGTGAATCACGATCTCATTGTAGTCCTCATTTTCTTTGGTCTGAAAACGGATTCCTACCCAGCCGTGGCCTTTTACAGTCTTATCAAAGTTGATGGTGGTTACCGTATTGGCGTAAGAAAAGAATTTTCTATCCGGATTATTATCTCTTGAGATTCTCTCTTCAATCAAAGCGACTTCATACCGAAGCATTTTGCGAAGTCTGTTCTGGGTAACGTACCTGTTTTTTACCTCTTTTCCGTAGATAGCATCACTAAAATCTTTGTCATAAGCAGACATTGCCTTAGCAATCGTACCCGAAGCTCCCCCTGCTCTAAAAAAGTGGCGAACAGTCTCCTGCCCTGCTCCAATTTCCGCGAAAGTACCATAAATAGTAGGATCTAGATTAATTGTTAATGCTTTTTGTTTAGGAGTTAGTTTCTGATACATTAGGACATGAAATTTTTTGTAAATTTACCAAAATTAAACCAACCTCAAAACAAAATGAAGTTGAAATTTTTAGGAACCGGTACTTCTCAAGGTGTGCCCGTTATAGGCTGTACATGTGAAGTGTGTACTTCCGAAAATCCCAAAGACAAACGTTTGCGCTCTTCCGTGATGGTAACTACAGAGGAAAATAAAAAAATACTGATCGACTGCGGTCCGGATTTCAGGCAGCAAATGCTTACCAATCATGAACATACCGTGGACATCGCGCTGATTACGCATGAACATAATGACCATGTAATCGGGCTGGATGATATGCGTCCACTGATTTTTAAAAGCGGAAAAGATGTTCCGCTCTACTGCTATTCCAGAGTGGCTCACGAAATAAAAAACAGGTTTCCTTATGCTTTTGCCGATGTAAGGTATCCCGGAGCACCCGCTTTTGAACTTCACGAAATTGAAAATAAACCTTTTGAGGTACTGGATACGGAAATCACTCCTGTAGAGGTGATTCACTATAAAATTACTGTTTTTGGATATAAATTTAAAAATCTGGCTTACATCACAGATGCCGGGTTTATTTCCGACACGGAAAAGGAAAAACTGAAGGACCTGGATATTCTGATCCTAAACTGCATCAGAAAATTTGATCCTCATCCTGCCCATTTTATCCTTCCTGATGTTATTAAGCTGTTTGAAGAACTAAAACCGAAACAATTATTTTTAACACACATCAGTCATCATCTGGGGCTGCATGATGTTGAAGATAAGCAGCTTCCGGACGGAATACACCTTGCCTACGATGGTTTGGAGCTTAATTTTTAAAAAAATTCTATAAAAAGCTTTTGAACATTGAAAAAAGTTCCTATATTTGCACACCAATTTGAAACAAACATCATGTTTGAATTCAACATCAAGCCCAGGTGGCGGAATTGGTAGACGCGCTGGTCTCAAACACCAGTTCTTAGGAGTACCGGTTCGATCCCGGTCCTGGGTACATTAAATCCTCTGAAATCATTTGATTTTCAGAGGATTTTGATTTTTAGGGGTGATCAAAAGGGTGGTTGACTTAAACTTTAATCAATAATCATCTTTTTAAATAAAAAATATTATTTTCAAATTCTAAACAGCTGTTAATAAAAAAATTGACTTAGTTATTAAGTTAATTTTCATAACAGATATATTATTGCCTATATATCTAATAATAGAAGAGTTTTTAATTTAAATTACGATATTCCTGTGGTGTATTACCCGTTTTCTGTTTGAATAACTTGCTGAAATATTGTGGATACTCAAATCCCAACTGGTAAGCAATTTCGCTGATGCTTTTGTCACTACCCAGTAAGATATTCTTCGCTTCTTCTACCAGAAAATAATGGATTTGGTCTTTAGCATTCATCCCGGTTTCCTTTTTGAGAAGGTCGCTCAGATAATTGGGTGACAGGTTGATTTTTTCTGCCAGATAACTTACCGTTGGAAGTCCTTGCTCCCTGATCGTATCAGAGTTGAAATAATCCTGCAAAATACTCTCGACCTGCGAGACGATATCACGATTGGAAATTTTTCTTGTAATGAACTGTCTTCCATAATATCTCGTACAATAATTCAGAAGAACCTCTATATTGGATACGATGAGGCTCTGGCTGTAGTTGTCGATATTCTCTTCCAGCTCATTCTGTATTTTCTGTATGCAGTCGAATAATGTTGTCTTTTCTTTATCAGAGAGATGAAGAGCTTCAGAAGATTCATAAGAAAAGAATGTATATTCTTTCATTTTCGCGCCCAAAGAGGTCCCCCTAACCAAATCCGGATGAAAAAATAAGCCCCAGCCCATCATATCTTCTTTATTATCAATCTCGCTGTCCATTGTGAGAACCTGCCTTGGTCCTATACAGATCAGACTTCCGTCCTGAAAATCATAAGATTGTCTGCCATAACGCAGATTATTGGCACAGTAATTTTTAAACATGATGGAATAAAAGTCACAGCTTACACGTACATCTTCTTCAATCATCTCATCTACTTTACTAAAGTCGATAACTGCGACCAGCGGATGTTTCGTAACTCCTTTTACAAATTTATTGATTTCAGAAATACTTTTTATATGAATAATAGGTTGCATAAAACAAATAATTTAATGATTTAAACGATAAAAAATAAGGCTTGTGCTGTTGAAGCACCGACAAAACAGGAGCTTCTACTCTTGCAATAAAAGGTGATGCCGTATGGAAAACCAGTTCACGCCCATTACGCCGGTTGCCAGAATTGGTTTATTTTATCGATTGTTGTCATTCCTGTATAATTTTCATGATTGTATTTCAGCCAAAATGGCTTTGTAATAAATATCTGCCCTTTCCTGTGAAAAATAATCTACAACAAGACCGGACAGTGCAAAATAAGTCAGCACAATACCCATGCTCAGCCAAGTAGGATTTTTGGTGGTCCAGAATATCAGAAGAGTAGCCAAGAAAAAGACAGTTGCCACAATTTTAGAAACTTTGTATCCATATTGAAAATCATCTACCCGCTTTTTTTCCAGTTTCGCAAATTCCACCTTATCTTTCTGATAGATTTGTGGCAGCTCTACCATACGTTTCGGATTGGAATATAACATCCCGCCACCAATAGCAGAATAAATTGCCCCTGCAACGAGCAAGGGGATGAACAGTGCCTTTGCATTAGTCGTGGTCCCTATTTTCCAAAAAAGAAAACCAGCTATAATTGTTATAATGCCGAAAGCTATGATGAGTTTGGCTTCAAACAATTCGCCTTTTATCCAGCTGATGGTATGTTGTATCAATTCCATAATATGATTTTTTATATTTTTATTAACTGTACTTCGTCCAAAATGCTGCAGGATTCCAGTATATCTAAGCGTTCTGCAGGATTTAATGCATAATCCAGCATCAGGTCGGCAAGGGCATTTACCTGTAGACCTTACCATTAGCTCCGGAAACTCCTATCAGAATGGCTTTCATCATTCTCCTTTTTAAATTTAAACAAAATACAAACAACTCGGGAAGCAGAAACGGCCTAAGCCATTTTTGTAATTATACTATCAAACATCCTGTCACTGAAATATTTACGCATCCATAATACAGGACCTGCGAAATATCCTTTGGCATAGCGGGTTTTAGGTTTTGCCACTGTTGCTGCCTTCACAATTTCTTTAGCCAGCAATTCGGGCTCAGAAAGGTTTTTCCCGGAAGTGTACATTTGCTTCGTATTATCAGCGGTTTTATTAGCGCCTGCCGCATACGCTCCGCTCCCTGATGTTTTCTTCAGGTTATCTGCTGCAATGCTTCCCCATTCAGTCTTGATTCCGCCCGGTTCTACGATCACCACATCAATCCCGAAAGGTTTGGTCTCGATTCTCAGACAGTCTGACCAGCCTTCCAAAGCATGTTTTGTGGCGTGATACCAGGCTCCGTAAGGCGTATAGATTTTCCCGCCAATAGATGAAATATTGACAATGCGACCAAAATGCTGCTTTCTCATTGAAGGAAGAATCAACTGGGTAAGACGTGCCAAACCAAATATATTGACCTCGAACTGTCTTTTTGCTTCTTCAATAGAGACATCTTCCACAGCTCCATAAGAACCGTAGCCTGCATTATTGATGAGGATATCGATTTTACCTTCTTTCTGAAGTATCGTATTGACACAATCGACAATGCTCTCGTCTTTGGTCAGGTCAAGTGAAATTACCGAAACACCTTTCGCTTCCAGAGATTTCATTTTATCTGTTCTTCTGGCAGCGCCATACACCTTATATCCCTTTTGACTTAATAAAACGGCTGTAATCTCCCCCATTCCGGAAGAAGCTCCTGTTACTAATGCTACTTTACTCATAGTATTCATTTTTATTGGTACAAAGTTCCGATTTATTAAGATCACCTGATAAGACAAATCCACTATTGTTGTATACAAATCCATTATGCCCTTTTGTAGAAATTCCTTTCATTTTGATCAAAAATTAAATAATAAAACCTCACAAACTAAAAAGTCTGTAAGGTTCTATTATTATAAAAAGAAATATTTTTTTAAAAATCCTTTCCTCTCATACCATCTATCATCACGGCTCCATTCTACCAATGACGATTCCATAATTTGAATTAATTTTTAAATTTTTACTTGATCCTATGGAATGTAGCTGTCTTTCCAAGCAATGATACCCCCATAAAGCCACGAAGGTTCATCTTTCCGTCTTTTATCCAGGCTTTACACTTGTAAGTGTCTCCACTTGGTGCATTGTATATCTTTCCGTCTACATACTCTTCTCCATCCCATGTAAGCCCTGTGAGGCTTGTCATTCCTATCAAATCTCTCGAGCGGAGTTTTACATCCGGGTTTTTGGTGTCTTTTTTAGAGGTCACCCCATCTTTCTCAACAATCTGGTTGCCCCAAAGATATCTGCTATAATATTTGTCGCCTTGTCTAAAGATTTCCATCTTCACATCTTTTTTGTCAGACTCCCATTTTCCCAATATGGCATCCGCTTTGTCCTGTGCAAAAGTTCTGCCGGCAAAAGTCAGCATCAATACGAATAAGATTTTTAGTGTTTTCATTGCTTAAAAATTTAATGGTTAAAAATTGGTTTATAATGATATATTCTTTTGCTTCAACTTACTGATGCAAAGATGACAAGAACAGTATTGAGGGAGATAATACAAATCCACGGTTGTTGTATACATTTTACAGAAATGTATAATTGGGCAGCTAGAGCATGAAAAACTGCAAACCAGTTATAAAAAACATTGTAACCTACTTATGAGTAGAAAAAGAATCAGGAAATCTTTAAAAACCTCAGGACAATGTCTGGTTTTTGAAAGGACATAGTTCGAATGATTTTATCTTTCAAATGGTTACACTGAGCTGAATCGGAATGAATTATTGATAATGATTATCGAATATTTTGCTGAATATGAATTATTAAGGACATAACAATATTATATTTCATGGTAATGGTGAAAGTATCAGAATATACAAGTTTCAACAAAAGGAAAATGATATTTAATTAATATTTAATAACCTGTTCCGTCCACGTAGGCCCGTCAATAAAAAACCTTCCGTCTTTGTAATGCACCGGCTCGATTCCCATTTGTGGACCCAGTTCCCAAGGTTCGAAGGTCTGGCTGTAAGGATACGGTCGTTTTTCATACATAAAATAGTGGCAGGAATTCCATAAGTTTCCATCCGGACCAATAAATAATGCGTTGTGGCCGGTTTCCTGATAAGGGTCTTCGGTATCGGTAAACTGCAAATTTTCATAACCACCGTCTTTTGCCATTTGCTGTCTGTAGCCTTTTTTGCGGGTTCCGAAAATCGGTTCAGGTGAAGCGAGTTTCCAGGGTCCTAAAGGTGATTTTGATTTCAGCAAACCAACTTCATAACCTCTTGTCCAAGTGGAAAAAAACATAAAATACAATCCTTCTTTTTTAGTAACGAAGGGACCTTCGATTCCACCAACCATCCATTCTGGCCAGCCTGGTTGTTTTTTATCCAGGAATTTTTGAATAGGCGTGGTTAACTTTCCTGTTTTTAAATCGATTTTAGCCTGAAACAATCCATTTCCGCTACAATACAGGTAGACCTGTCCGTCCTCATCTTCGAACAAAGTGGCATCGTTATTATATTGTGGAGTAAGCGGACCATTCAACAGTTTGTATGGACCCGTAACTTTATCTGCTGAGAACAGCCAAATGTTGTGCGTCGCCATTCCTTTCGGATCTTCTTTGGTTACCTTTCCGCTGTTTACAATCAAGTAATATTTTCCTTTAATGAAATGAATTTCTGGAGCCCAGAAACGACCGTTATAAGGACAATCTTTGGGAAGTTTCTTAGCATCAATCAAAAAAGAGTGCTGTTTCCAATTCACCATATCTTTTGAAACCAACATTCGGACACCGGGATTTTTGCCTTCCCAAACAGGATTGGAAGTTCCCACGCAATACCATACATCATCAACCTTAATGATGAAATGGTCTCGCATAGAAATGGCAGTATCTCTGGTAATCGGATTGGTGTATCGAAATTCTCTTTTAGCTGAAACTTTTGGTTTTTCCTGAGCAAAATTCATATTTGAAGTAAGAATAAATAAAAATGATAACAGAATATTTTTAAAATTTTTCATATTTTGAATATTTATCTTTTATAAGGACTTTCATCCATCTTCAAGTAAGTTTCTTCATAACCATCGTTATCAATTACCACTTTGTACAGGACAATTCCCGGGTCTAAGGGTTCAATTGTCAACGTGTAATTTCCGTTTTGATTGGCAGGAAGCGTGAAGATTTCTACTTTTTCTACCAATCTTGCGGCGGCTGCCGGGTACATTTTGGAATAATTATTCGCCCAGGTCAAATCCTGATTGATGTCGATGGTTTTTGTCGCATTCTTATCTAAATAAGCTTTGATGCTGTGACCGCCTTTTTTGAACGGAAGTGTAGAATCAAAGAATAAATGGACTTTTACGCTGAAAGGTTTATCTTTTAATTTGAATTGATATGCAATGGAAGTTCCATCCGTTTTTTCGGTGTAAGGCATCAGTGCAATCCTGGAAAGTGTTCTTCCCAAATCAGGAATTACTGTCCATTTTGTTTTTGATGAGGCTCTGTTTTCATAGAAATGTTCTGCTTCTATTGCAACCACACCATTTTTTTCTTCAAAAATATATCCGCCTGTTTTTGCTTCTTCTCTCTTGACTCTGTAAACGGACGGCTTGATGTTTCCTCCTTTCGGTTCCTCCCAGGATTTGTATCCGATGTGGATCTGGTCCATCATATGATTCCATTTTCCACTGGAAATATTGAGGTTATAATCTTTGGTATATTCTGTATCTCTGGCAAAACACTCATTGGCATAATCTGCCCAATAATTGGCTTTCAAATCTTTTTCTTCAGCCAGTTTATGATTCATCGCAACTGCGTAATACATATCGTAAAGATTCGCCATTGCACGAATGGGATGCAGAACAATCTGTTTGTAGGTATCTCTGTAAGCCTCATCTAAATTGATGAATTGTCTCAAAGCTCTTGTTTCCAAAGATAAATAAGCATCTCTTACCTGCAAAAATTCACCACTTTGAAGATTGTAGGTTTTGTCGTTCAGCATTTCTGCCGAAACTCTTGAATTGTATTTACAGTAAAGATTAATGATTTCTGCAATTTCTTTTGCACTGGTCTTTTCAAAATGTTCTTCTGCAAACTTCACCGAATAATTTTCAAGATTGTCCTGTGTAAAAGAAGTGGGATTCCATGCCATATTCAGGAAGAAATCCATCGGATATTCATTCGGTTTCAAGTCTCCAACGTTCAGAATCCATATTTTATCAACTCCGTAACTGTACGTTAACTGCAACTGTTCCCACATATGTGGAATCTGCGTCATATTCAACCATTGATAGGCTCTCGGGGCACCGTGCAAATCGACGTGATAGTACATTCCGTAACCGCCTGGATGTTTTTTGGATTTCAGCTCAGGAAGCCGTCGCACATTACCCCAATTGTCGTCGCAAAGCAAAATAATGACATCATCTGGAACTTTCATTCCCTGATCGTAATATTCCAAAACCTCACTGTATAAAGCCCAAAGCTGAGGTGTTTTTTTAACAGGTTTTCCTGTTACTTTTTCAATAACTTTTCTTTGATCAGTCATTATCTGCTCCAATTGCTTAAAGTTGGCTTCGGCACTTCCCAGATTGGTCATCGGTTCGTCTCCATCGCCTCGCATTCCCATTGTTACAAGATTGTCATAATTTTTATTACGATTGAATCCGTCTTCCCAGAATTTCAAAAGGGCGTTTTTATTAGTGTGATAATTCCATTCTCCATTTCCGTATTCTTTGCGGTGATTGCCCCATTCTTTCTGGGCTCTCATCATTGGTTCGTGGTGGGAAGTTCCCATGACGATTCCATATTCATCGGCTACTTTAGGGTTGAGCGGATCGTCTTCATTAAAGGCTTTCCCCCACATTGCTGGCCAAAGATAATTGGCTCTGAGACGAAGCAGAAGTTCAAACACATGTGCATACATTTTACTGTTGATGCCTCCGAATTTCGTTCTTGCCCAGGTTCCAAAAGCAGGTTCTTCATCATTAATAAAAATTCCACGATATTTCACTTTCGGTTCGCCTGAAGCAAAATATCCCGGAACTACATATGCTGAAGGACGTTTCTGAAAAGGAACATCATTCCACCAATGCCAAGGCGAAACGCCAAGCTGTTTTGAAATTTCATAAATTCCATAAATCGTTCCCCGTCTGTCACTTCCTGCAATGACGAGCTGTTTTTTAGATTTTGGATTTTCCACGGTTGTAATGACAAAACTCTCCCACTTTCCCTTCAAATCAGCCGCTTTGATTTTTTTTGAGGTAATCAGTTGATCAATCTTCTTACTGGTTCCAACTGTTCCGATGATTACTTCAAATTCACCGGAAGTTTCTGAGGTGAAAAGATTAGGTAATTTTCCGGTCACTTTCTGAATGTCCGACTGTAAGTCTTTTGCAGCGCGAACCACGGCAACATTTTCGGATTTGTCATACCATAAATCTGCAGCTTTTCCTTCTTTTGACACCAACGGAAAACCGTTATCACCTGAAATGAGGCTTGCCATAATTCCAGAAGTTTGCTGGGCAGAAATCAAGGTAAAAAGTGAGAGACAGAGCATACAAGCAGCTATCATATGATAAATTCTGAACATTATGTTTACTTAGTATAATACATTTTTACTCTTAGATGAATTAGCTATATGTTGTAGGATACTTCTTTAATACACAAATTATCTTAGCCAAAGCAAATTTCATCTGCTTCAATAACAGCTTATAAAGATATTATTTTTAAATGTATTTTTTACATTTATTAATTAAAATCATGAAACTGCTCTCCACTTTACTCATAATTTGAAACAGAAAAAACTTATTATTTTATATCAAACCTTTGGTGAATTTTTACCTTATATAAGCCTAATTACTTATTTTAGAATTCCTGAAATTCTTTCCAAATCATCCGTCAAATTTTCGATATATCTTCGGTCCCAGGCACAAAAAATCCTCTGAAATCATTTTGATTTCAGAGGATTTTGATTTTTAGGGGGGGGTGGTCAATTTTTTCTAAATTAAAATGATATTGAAGCCATTCATGAGGCAAAAAATTATGTGATTATTTAAAGATGTGCATCAGTTCAGGTATATATCTGACTGAATTATGCCTCCCCCTATCTGGATTCCTTTTATTTCATGTACCTCATCATAAAAAATGATAGAGAAAGATCACATCTCCTGTATAAGCGGCCTTCAATTGATTCTTAATCAGCAATTTTGCCTGGACAATTACTTTTACGGTTCCTTTAAGATTAGTTACAGACCTGATTGTGGCCTGCAGCTTCACCTCATGATCTACCGGAACTGCCTGCCCAAATTTGAAATTTTCGATCCCGTAATTAATTTCCATTTTAACATTTCTCACATCAGCGATCTGCTTCCAGAGATAAGGAATTAACGACAGTAAAAGATAGCCATGGGCTATGGTAGACTTAAAAGGGCTCTCATTCTCAGCTCTCAGTTTATCTGTATGAATCCACTGATAATCTAAAGTGGCTTCCGCAAACCGGTTGATCTGATCCTGGTCTATTAAATGCCATTCGGAAGTACCGATCATTTGGCCCTCGAAAGACTTATATTCATTAAAATTATTGATGATGGTCATAATATTTTCTGGTCTTCCGACCATTAGATTTTTCGTGGATGCTATTATTTTGATATAATCAACGATTCTAAAAACCAATTTTCCCGCTTAGGAATCTCTCTTTCGATCGCAGATCAGTAAGGTATTTATTCCATTTTTTTAAACCCTTTAAAACCTCTCACCAAAGCGAGAGGTTTATGAACATCATGGAAAATAAAAAGTAATCTAACTTACATTAATGTTCTTTCAAACAATATATCCAGACCCAGAGGTTTATGGATTCTGCATTGTAAAAAAAAATATGATACTGAAAATTATTTATTACTGATGTATCTGAGGTTCAGCTATGCCAACTTTACGTTAATCGCGTTCAACCCCTTTTCACTCTTTTGTACATTGAAAACGACTTTATCGTTTTCACGGATTACACGGGTGTCTAATCCTGAAGAATGTACAAATATATCTTTACTCCCGTCTGCAGGAGAAATAAATCCGAAGCCTTTTGCTTCATTGAAAAATTTTACTGTGCCTTGTTGCATTGTAATTATTATTAAAAATTATATGTATTAAAATCTGTAAACTTTACAGGTTCTATTTTTGAAATAATCTGACAGGCATGGTAAATCCTATCAGCTTCTGAATATTTTTCAGATCCGGACGTTCATCCGAATCGCAAAATGAAATGGCCGTTCCCTGCGCTCCTGCTCTGCCTGTTCTTCCGATCCTGTGAACATAGGTTTCGGGAATATTGGGAAGTTCGTAATTGACTACATGAGGAAGGTCATCTATATCAATCCCTCTTGCGGCAATATCTGTTGCTACCAATACTTTAATTTTGCTGCTTTTAAAGTCATCAAGAGCATTCTGTCTTGCCGTCTGCGATTTATTCCCATGGATCGCAGCTGCAAAGATTCCTACCTTTTCCAACTGCTGAACCAATTTATTGGCAACATGTTTGGTACGGGTAAAAACCAATGACCGTCTCATATTTTCATTTTGTAAGATATCAATCAAAAGACCGGTCTTATCTTCTTTTTCTACAAAATATACAGACTGCCGGATACTTTTGGATGTTGAAGAAACAGGATTCACAAAAACTTCCACAGGATTCCTGAGGATAGAGTCTGCGAATTTCCTGATACTGCCAGGCATTGTGGCAGAAAAAAACAGCGTCTGTCTTTTCTGAGGAATAAGGTTCAGAACTTTTTTCACATCGTTCACAAATCCCATATCAAGCATTCTGTCTGCTTCATCCAGAACAAATATTTCAATTTTGGAGAGATCAATATGTCTTTGGTTCACTAGATCCAGTAATCTGCCCGGTGTTGCGATCAGAATATCCACTCTTTTTCTCAATGCGGCAAGTTGACTTCCAATAGAAACCCCGCCAAAAATTGAGAGCTGTGACAATGGTAAATATTTGCTGTAAATGGCAAAATTCTCTTCAATCTGTACAGCCAGCTCACGGGTTGGGGTAAGGATTAAAGTTCTTATTTCTTTATGTTCAGGAGTATATCTTTTTAAGAGCTGCAGGATAGGCATAGCAAACGCAGCCGTCTTCCCGGTACCGGTTTGAGCACAACCTATAATATCTTTTCCGGCAAGAATATGGGGTATTGCAGTACTCTGTATTTCAGTAGGTTTTGAATATCCTGCTTCTGTTACGGCACGGATAATCGGATTGATTAAATTTAAGTTTTTAAAATTCATCATAAACTCGGGAATCCCGGTATTTTATAAACAAATCCGTTTTACAGAATTTGAATTGGGGTATTGTTGAGGATAAACAAATAAGAATTTTCTTTTCTATTCATCATTCTAATTTGCTTAACTTTTACAATATATATTTATGATAAAATAATACTGATAAGCCTGCAATAACGTATCATTCTAAAATAAAAAGAACCTTTAAAACACCAATTCTTATTATTCGAAACTAGATTGATAATAGGGCAGCTGAAAAAGCAAAAACTGAAAGAAAAAATGTGATTTTAAACTATTACAGAGTAGCAAAGGCAGAAACCTGTTTTATAAATGCACTGCAAAGCTACAATAAATTAAACTAATAAAATCCAATTTAATTCACTGATTATCAAAAATATATTCGTAGCTTTCGCACACAACTAAATTGTTTGCATAGTGCGGATGATTTTTAAATCCATTCTCAATGCAAACCTCAGCGACGATAACACAACCCCAGCCTCAGACTTTAAATACCTCTTCCGCTTCCCATATAAGAATTGCGTATTTTATTATGATCCATCATAAACCTGAGGTATTCAAAGACATGTTTCAGAAAATATATACCAGAGATCAATTTTATCTTATTCATATTGACAGAAAGGCCAATGCAGAAATGACAGAAGAAATACAGCTGTATTTGGTACATTTTCCCAATGTATATCTGCTGGAAAGCATGAATATTGTTTCCGGAGGATTCAGTATGATCCAGGCTGAGCTCAATGCGATGGAATATCTGCTGAATGTAAGTCTGGAATGGGATTATTTCATTAATTTAAGCGGTGAAGACTATCCCCTCAAATCACAAAATATTATACGCCAATTCCTTACGGCCAATAATGGAAGAAACTACCTTTTTTATTACGATCAGAAGTTTTACAGACCAGATACGCTTCAAAGAATACAAAATCATTTTACGGAACTGACACATAAAGTATCTTCCCTCATTTATAAAAGAGAATTTATGGGGGTTATCCCCTATATTGGCGGAAAGTGGCTGATTTTTACCCGGGAAACCTGTGTATTTATGACCAATAACAAGAGGGTCATGGATTTTGAAGATTATTATCTTCATACGCTTTTGCCTGCCGAGTCATTCTTTCAGACTGTTCTCATGAATACGGCCTTCAGTGATATTATTGTAAATGATGATAAAAGAGCTATTATTGAAAAAGTTTTTTTTAACAAAGAACAGTATAGTTATGACTTTATTAAATCGCTGAAATCCGGCAATCAGCTTTTTATCAGAAAAGTCAATAATAAAACCGATAAAAATATTCTTCAGTATATCAGCGACAGTTATCTTCTTCCTTTACCTGAAGTTGATGAGGTAGAAAGGGAGCTCAAGAGAGACAGCCGTCAAAATAATTGATTAAAAGTTATTATAATCCATACATCATACTTCAAAAAGTTCAGTAATATAGAAAAGGAAAATAGAGAGTATCATTCTGTCATAACAACTAATTCAGTCCTTTTAAAACCCTTTCAAGTTCCAGATCTTTTTTCTTGATCATATCATCGTCAGAATACTTAATATATTCATCAATCTTTACTCCTACTTTTTGAGTCTGCGTATTATCATAATAGAAAATACCGTTTCCTGTAAATTCAAGGGTATAATTTCCGGGGAGTTTTATTATGCTGATGTCACCGTCAGCACCGGCTGTTCTCTGCCCAATGGTTTTGGCCTGAGGAAAGACATTCTGAAGATTCATGGCATTCCATTCGCTCATACTTAAAGTTTCAGGATTGACGATCAAAAAAACTTTCCCTTTGTAAGGATGGATGGTTTTGTTTTTGAGATCAGGATAATAGGTCCCGAATTCTTTATAGCTGATAGGAATATAAGTCCCGATATTTTTGATATTGGGCTTATAATATTTTCCAAAATGATTTTCTACAGGTGAAAAGTATTTATAAACATAATGAAACACAAATCCTCCCCAGTCAGGATATCCCCGCATATCAAAGACTATAGCCTTTTTCGATGAAGCATCTTTGAAAACTGCATCCATATGATCATCAAGTTTTTCATCCGGTATATTATTCATAAGGGAGAAAACATCATTAATTTTAAAATAGGCGATATCCTGATGATCTATTTTATAATGCTGACGCCGGCGGGTTTTATTCTGGATATATTCCGTTACGACAGCTCGCTGCTGTTTGTCTGTAAAATTAACAAATTCCGTATCCGCATGATAGGTTTTATGATCCTTTGACTGTATCTTTAAATCTTTACGGGGCTGATCATCCGGCCAGATCAGGTTTCTCTGAAAATCTGACATCATGTACAAAAGTGTTTCCGGATTGGAAGCGGAGAGCAGCTCTTTCTTTTGCTTAATAATCTCACGGACACTCTGACCGTTGACTTCTGTAATCTGATCCCCAACATGAATATTCGCTTTGGAACAGATCTCAGGTAAAAGAAGCTCGGTGATCAATATATAATTATCCTTTATCACATAATCGAAGGGAGGAAAATATAATCTGTGGAAAATTTCATTCTTCTCATTCAGCTCATTATAAAATTTGAAAGAATGAGTATCTTCCATGGCAGCAACCACTTTTGTCAGAATGATTTCAAAATCTTTTCTTGAAGTACAGCGAACAGCCTGTTCTACCCAATCTGAAAAATACATCTCAGCTTTTTTATCCATCAGGTATTTGTGAGGGTAGAGATAATCGATAGTACCCTGTAATTTTGCCAATGCCAGCATACGATAAGCTAAAGGCAGGTTTTCATCTTTTTTAAATTCAGGAGTTTTCTTTTCAGATAATTTATCTTTATTTCCAGGCTCAGCAATAAATCTATGATTATGAATATCATTCAATAATTGCTTATTTTCAGGACTGATTCTTTTATTTTTCTGAAACCATTTGAAATCCTGATTAACAGCCAGTACATCTTTCGGGTTATCAGTAACCGTTAATTCTGGAAACTGGTGAGTGAGGTTTTGCGATAAAAAGGTAATAATTGTATTTTCATCTGTCTTTTCATTTATTTTTCCTACAGTTGCTAAGAACAGACTGTCAGCATCTTTTTTTCCGCTGGCTACATCAGGGTGATAGTATTGTATGAAATTCCAGGTTTTCATAAAATAAACATAATTCCCTTTCTGAGCCCCAACGGCAGTATGAACAGCCATTACAAGAAAAACAATAAAAATATTCTTCATTTACTTGAATTTATGATGTAAAATACACTTTTAAAAGTATAATTTACCTATTTATTGTAAATTTTTATGAATTATCGCTTTTTAATTTCACGGAAATCTTTCTTAAATAAGTGAATATATTTTTCATCACATGCTTTAAAATGCAGATATAGATTCCCAGAATTGCCGGAATTCTGAATCGAAATTGTATCATTTGAAAATACTCCTCCAATATCATCCCTGAAGTCAAGATAGGTCACTTCATTTTCTTTAACAACTTTTACAGTCCCTTGTATTTTCTTATCTTTTTTACTACTGAAAACAAAATGATTCATCGCATCAATTTTCAGGGAAATTTTGCATTTAGAACCAGCAGAGAAATAACTTCCTGAAATACTTTGAGAAAACAAGAGGTATGGAACCAATACAAATAATATAGAGATTGATTTGATCATTTTATTCTTTCTTCCACATACTTTGGAACCTTATTAAAATCTTTCTTTTGGCTTTTCATCAAGGCAAGGTACTTTCTATAGTTTAGGATCGCTGACTCTTTATTTCCAATGCCCCAATAGCTATCTGCCAGATTTAAATAGGCTACAGTCCTGGCAGGAAATTTCTCAATAATCTGCTGCAAAAGCTCAATTCCAACTTGCTGCTTTCCATTTTCTGAAAGTATATATGCTACATTATTATAGCAATCTAAATTAGATTGTGATAATACAAATTTCTTTTTTAATTCAGATATTGTTGTTTTATTAAAACGGTCTGCTAATAGGGGATAGTTAAACAAATCTGTATATAGCTTTTTGAGTTCTTTATAAGGGGTTAATATTCCTTTATCATCAAAAAAAGTTAATGATTTAAATCCCTTTGAATCAACTTCAAGAATTTCAGGATCCACATCTTGCAGAGGAAGATTGATATTTTTAGTTGAGATTTTAAAGTTTTGGTCTTTACATTCCTGACAAGGATTATAAAAATTCATATTTTTTATAATCCAATCGTTTTTATAAAAGATATTTATGGTACCATAGAGTACTTTATCACCAGTATAATATACTGAAATTTCATAGGGATTGGTATACCTGATTGTTGTATTTATTAAAGTCATTATTTCTGGCAATTCAAAGCTATCCGAGGTTTTATTTCCAAAATGAACAGTTAAGAGCCCTTTTTCCAACACAACCGTATCGGCTAAATGATCACGATCCAAGTCATAATAATTGACTTGAGCCGAAACAAAACTCAAGAAAAATAAACAAAAAAGTGATGCTATTATTTTTTTCATTTTTAACATGGAAATAATTTTGATTTTTCATTTGTGCAACAGATAACATTCTATATCATTTTCTATCATTCCCTTTTTGTGCAAATTCCTTAAGAATCTTGAAATAATATTTATCTTTATTTCTTTTAAAATAAAGTCTATCTCCAACAATATTATTTCCTAAAAAAGTTCTATTGATAATCAAAAAATTCTTTTTACAACAATCAGCGGTAACTTCTATCGGGGCATTGTTCCAATAATTAACTGTTTTTATATTTAAATTTTTACCCAACCATTTATTCTCTTTCTTTTCGATTGATAAGTAGACACTATCTTCTCGTACTTGCTGATGAATTATAATATTAGTATTTAAAGCTTTATTCCAAATTTTTATTTCTTGAGCATTAGTAACAATTCCAATTAATATAAAAATTACCAGATAAGCCAACTTAATTGTTTTAACACTCATTATATATTAATATTTTATCAACCTTTCCTTATACTGTGGTGCAATAAACCTCTTAATTTCTTTCCATGTAAAAGAAATTGAATACTCAGGATAGCCACTATTCGTTCTATTCTTCTCATCGTAAAAAATAAAGTTTATTCCTGTGATGTTTCCTGATGTATTTGCATTTATTTTATATTGATTGAGATTGTTTATTGGAAATGATATACTTTTATCTGATTTTAATTTTTTACGACATACCTGCAAAAGCATTTTTTTATTGATGAACAGGTTTTCTCCAACTTCGGTATCATTCATTTCGTCAAAGAAATAATAGACTGTATCTTCCCATGGGGAACCATAAGACTGTATATGTACTGATACATTAAGCAATCCGTTTTTATTCAGATAAATTTTATAATTTTCAAATCCATATTGGTTATCACGCAGTGAATTTGTTGAAATTAAGTTTTTTAAAGTATCTTTTTTCGCGTTCAGTCTTCTCTCTGCACTGTCGAAAAAAGTACCGTTAAAAAGATCATAGCTTTTTTGAATTTTCTTATAAATTCCGATATTCTTAGTTCCTATTTTTAACTCCTGCAACTCGAAGCATTCCTTAGAAGTACAGACCGAATCTTTTAAAATAGAGACCTCTTGAGCATATGAAGTAAAGCTAAACAAAAAAATACATAATATGTTGAGATAATTTATCATCCTGAATATCTTTAACCCTTAAACATCTTAGAAATACTTTATTTTGATGAAATTATTTTAGCAATACTCGCTGAATTTAATCTAAATACCTTGGTTGGAAATGTTTTATAAGAAATCTGTTTAATTTCATATCGGGTTTCTTTTCCTAATCCTGTCTGCAATGAAGTTACTTTTTCGTCATAGATATTTTTATCAGGATGTATAAGAATTTTGCTATCCGTAATAAGCCTGCTTTCTATATTGACATGTTTGGCATATGTAAAAAAACCTTTATCAGCTGAAATTATTTTTTTTTCTATTTCCTGATCTCCTTCTGTAGACTCTTTTAACATATATTTCTGTATACCGGCATCATTATATAAGAATTTAAGATTCCATTTATCAAGATAATCACTCGCCTGGGTCCTGTAAGACTCCATATATCCCTTTAGTATCTTAAAGTCCTTATGTTTATATTTTTCATATGATGAAATATATTTTAAATCATCAAGATTATATCCTGTGAGGAAATCTTCCAAAAAATCAATAAGATCGGGAATGTTTAAATCCTTGCCTACATTTTTCTGTAAATAGGTATAATAAGGGCTGTCTAAATAAAATACATCTTTATCTCCGACTAAAACAGACATATCTTTATCATTGAACACAATTTTAAGCTGGTTGGTATAGCTTTCATTCTTAGAAGTTAACAAAAGGATATTTTCTCTTTTTGTCAGGGTATATAAATCCGGCACCTTCTTTTCTGATAACTTCGCATCTGTAAATCTGTAAAATGCAACGCTGTCTTTTTTTGGACTTAATAAGTAAATAAGATGGCTTGTAGTTATCTTGTCCTTTTTATCAATCCTTTTATCATCAACATATTCTCCCTTGTCAATAGTTTTATTAACAATATGGGTAATACTATATGATTTAGATGCCTGTGCACAGGCATTTGTATAAAACACCGTAAAAATGAATAATATATATGCTAACTTTTTCATTGTTTAATATAGAAAAAATTTTACTTTTTCATTTTAATCCCCATTAATATAAAAATCAGCAGATAGATTGCTTTAACTTTTTTGATAAGCATATAATCTTATTATTGTATCAATCTCTTCCTATATTGGTGCAATAAATTTCTCAATTTCTTTACGCATAAAAGAAACTGAATATTCAGGATAACAACTGTTGATTCTATTTTTATAGTCATAAAAATGAAACTTATGCATGTTATGTTTTCTGTGGCATTTGTGTTTATTATATATTGAATAAGTATTTTATCATTTTATTCTTTCTTCCACATATTTCGGTACTTTATTAATATCTTTTTTTTGAGATTTCATTAAAGAAAGGTATGTTTTATAATTTTCTACAGCTTTCTCTTTTTTTCCTATGTTCCAATAACTGTTTGCAATATTAAGATAGGCTACTACCCGATCAGGATATTTTTGAATGACTTTTTGTAATACATTAACCGATACTCCAGGGTTTATATTTTCAAGGTTCAAAGCAAAATCATTTATTTTAGTAATGTTTCTGGATGAAATAATAACATAATCTAACCAGCTTTTGTTTGCAACCCAATCATAATAGCTAAATTTTGTCTTAGAAAAATCAGCAGCCTCTAATTGTATTGCGGCATCATTATCTGCTTCAACCGAAAAATAACTTTCTTTGTAATTATAAAGATTAAAACTATTGTTTGAAAATTTTAATGTAAAATCAATAACAGAATATTTATCCGAATCAACAGGAGCAATGCAAGTTGTATAACAAAGTAAATTATTTTCAAACTTTAAATTGCCAATATTCATATCAGGTTTACCACTGCATTCTTTACATGGAAAAATCATATTATTTTCATAAGTAGATAATTCCGCATTATTTTTATTCTTAAAAACAATAATTAGCTTTCTTGGAGTAAGTTCCTCAGGCTCTTTAACATTCTTCAATGTTAAAACATATAAATCATCACGAGTTCCATCATTATTAAAATCATTATGGAGCTGAGCTACAACTTCATTTGATTTTAATAAAGACTCTACTTTAGACGTTTGGGAATGACAACTTACCACCGAAAGCAGAAGTAATAAAGAAATTTTATTTATCATCTTTAAATATTTTAACAGTTCTATCAAAAGCATCTCTTCTGTCGCCACTGATACAAATAGAATTTTATCAAAATATTACTTTACCTTCATTAACCCATCTATTTTTTTTATTCCATTTTCCTCCACAGTCTGTTTGTAGTTCCATCACTACTTTTCTGTTCAGAACATCGACAATAACACATAAATAATTCTCGTATAATGTTTTGTTGGTTCCGTCTTCTACATATCCCTTAGAAATATAATCCATTACTATAAATCTTTTATTTGGAGAAATACTTAAAATTTGTCCTCCGGAATAATTTGCATTATCATAACCTTTTATTTTATACTTTTTACCACTTTTCAGAATAAAAGGTTCTTGATACATATTGAATTCTTTATTATACTCATTAAACCCTAATTGGCAACCTTTTGTAATAGAAATAAGTGGCAAGTCCTTTTTCGTCTGTGAATAGGCTATATAATTAATTAGTAATAAAAATATTATTAGATTTTTATTCATTATTTCACTCTTTCCAAAACGTATTGTGGAATCTTTCTTGAATTATTTTTTTGGGATTTCATTAAAGAAAGGTATTGTTCATAATTAAGACTTGCTTCCTCTTTTTCCCCAGCAATCCAAAAACTATCTGCCAAGTTTAAATAAGCAACAGTTCTATGGGGATATTTTTGAATTATTTCTTTTAATATAATGATAGCAAACTGATTTCCGTTTTTAGTTTTAGCTAAATAATATGCAAGATTATTATATTGATCTATATTATTATCTTTTATTGGAACTTCAATAATCATTTTCTTAATATCAGATAATTTACAAGAAACAACAAAATCTGAAAGATTTTTCTGACAAGACAATAATGAGTATAAATTATCGAAATAACTTTTTTTGACCAAATGGATGTACATTTCATTACATTCTTTAAAATGTGTATACTTATTCATTGAATTACCAGAATTTTGTATAGAAATTGTGTCATTTGCATACATACCTGATATACCATCTGTAAAATCAAGATAAGTTACATTGCTTTCTTTAGAAACCTTTAAAAATCCTTTATTTTTTTTTACTTTTCCAACATTAAAAGTAAAAGAATTATCATCATTTATTTTTAAATTTAGTTTACATTTTGATTCTACAGGTGAATAATTGCCTACAATATCCTGAGAAAAGACAAAGTGGGAAGTGAAAAAAATAAAAAATATAAATGGTTTAATCATCAAGTTTCTCAATTTTAGCCTTATTATTTTTACCCCATTTGAGGTTTTTAATATCGCTTGTTTCATATTTATATGTACCTATTGATTTTAATTTATTTGTTTTACAATCCTGCTCTATTTTCATTAATTTAATAATGGATTTCACATTACTTTTCCTATGATCAAAGCCATTTAAACCTCCATTTATTCTAACAGAAATAAAAATAAGATCATATTTATCTGCATAACCTCCAAGCTGTCTATCATCCCAGAACCAAGCTGCTGAATCACAAGTATAGGTTAAATCATTTGCAACAACCTCTGGTGTATCAATTAAGTCTTTTTTACCAATATGTTTAAAATACTTTTCGTAAGTATCTTTCCATGTTAGTTGTATCAATCCTTTTCCTTTATATTTTGGTCCATAACCTTTAACATTATGCCCGTGCTTTATACATTCATTATATCTATTATAAGCTCTTTGGATTTGTTTAATTTGCTGAGCATTAAATTTTTTATTAAGTTCTGCGCTTAACTTTTTATCTTTCTTATAATTAGCGTAAGGTTTAAAGCTGTCATACCCTTCCTGATGAGTAGAATGATCATAATCCCATCCTGAGGCATATTCCATAGTTGTATTCAGCCTATCAGACTCTGTTTCAATCTGAGCTAGAAAATGAGCTTTTCTAAGACATGTATTTATATTATTATCCTTCATTGCTTTATTCAGAGCATCTGTAAAAGCCTTATATGTTTTCATTCCCTCAGGTAAAGGACAATTTTTTGCAGTAAATAATTTCTTAGATTTATAGAAAGATTTTATATCATCTTCTGTAAATTCTTTGTCACAATAACACTTTTTATCATCCTTCTCTTCCGGTACCGGTGCTCCCTTCGGGTCAATTTTTTCCGGAGCATTTACCTGTCCGGAGGTTACAAATTCTATTTTCCCTGATTCAGGTGGTATATTTCCTGGCATTTTTCCTACTCCTGGTAAAGTAGATTTTTTTAGCAGCACGAAGTTTTCCTGCACTTTTGCAGTTCCAAAATCCTGCCATTCTGTGAGGGAAATCATCTGAAAACCATCATCAAAGATAAAATTGGGTATTTGCTTTTCTACGACAGTTCCTGTAAGCTTATCTTGTGTTGTCGGCACATTATTCAATACTTTAAACTTTCCCAAATGGGCATTGAATTTTATTCTTGCCCCATCTATTGCCAATAATAAACCTTCATCTTTTTTGTCTTTTTCATCATTTTCGGCTCGTTTGTCATCCATCTTCTGCTTATTATCAGCCTTTACTTTGTCGTTATCCTGTGCCGTATTCTGATTCTGGGTTTCCGGAGTATTGCCTTCTCCTTCGTTCTTTAGCCTATCCATAATAATGAATGTTTTAAGTGAGAATTCTGTTTTTTTATTTCTACAAAACCTTCTTCATAGTGTTTTCCTTTGCAGATAAATATTCCTCTGAAATCATCAATCCCCGTCTGTTCCAGATTTTGGGCAGAGATTTTTAAAATCATTTTCTCTCCATCTCTTTCAGGTGTCATGATTTCTGTAAATCCTTCCGGAGAGATTCTTTTTCTTGGGGTGTCAAATGATCGCAGCAAACCGTTGAAGAGCAATCCAAACATATTATATTCTGTCAAAAAATCAATCAGTCGGCTTTCATCTTCCAATAGGCTGCTGATCTGACTGAAATAGCTATCTATGGCTTCCCCTTTATGGTTTTTTGATAATTCAGCCTGCAATTTCCCCCATCTCAGCCGAAGAAAAAGCAGGTTATCTACTGCTGTAAGATTGCCTTCATGATCAACCCTGCATTCCAGTTCGTCAAACAGATAACTGATCTTTTTTATAAATCTTCCCATAGCCGTATCGTTATCCGAAAAATCGAAGTCAACCACCAGAATCTGAAACAGGTACTCTTCCCTGGCCTTTCCAAGATAATAGATCTCAATCTGCCGGGCATAGCTTTTGGTGACCGCATAAACAGGATTCCGCTGCTCCGTTACGATTGTTTCCAGCCTGTAGGTTTTCTGATGAAGATTTTCCAATACAGTAATCATCATTAAGGGTATATTCTTCTTTGGTAATCATTATTGGGATCCATACCCATCCAGTCCCTGTTTGCCGACCAATGAAGGTATTTATTACGCATAATTCTCAACAATGTCTGAGGGTGATAAGCCGTAACCACCACCTCCTGCAGAGTCTTTGTTTTAATTATATTACCGTCTTTATCTACTACTTCATCAGGTATTGGCTCCTGTGCCGGCTCCGGATTTTCTAATCTTTCCCTCGCTCTTTCCTGTCTTTCTTTTTCAACTACTTCATCCGGTTTAAAATTCCATTTTTCCCCGCCGTCAAAGACATAATGATGTAAAATATCTCTTGCCTGACTCAGGCAATTATCGTGCTCTATAGAATAGGTGGTTTCTGTTTTTATGTTCAACTGGTGATCATACAGGTTTTTTCCAAGTTCTTCCATAAACTGCAAAGGAATATAGCTGTATTCTTTTCTCAGAAAGCGGATTCCGGTAATCTTCCGGTATACAGCCCCCATCGTTAAAACATTCAGGAAACTGTTATTAATTTCTATCTGATCTTTATTAAACCAATGTTCATCAATCAGTTGCTGTCTGCGCTTATTGAGGAACCACACCGGCTTATGATTGGATGTTTCTATTTCATCTACCGTTTCTTTTCCGCTTTCATAAGCACCACCAATGTCACAATGAACTCCTGGAAATTCTTTTTCAATACTGCCCGGGAACCTTGTTAACGAAAAATTTTCACGATGTTCATTTTCTGCTGTAAAATGAACTGCTTTAAAGTAAGATCCGGGATTCAATAACTGTAACTGCTCCACATCATCTCCAAAATTATATTTGGGACCCAAAACAGAATGCTTCATTCCTTCCCATCCTACACGTCTCATTCCTCCCATATCGCCATATTCTTCATATGATGAAACGGTATCATATACCCCGATAAAACGGACATCCAGCTCTAAATCTTCCAGTTCTTCTTTTGTCAGAATATCTTTGCTCAAAAGGTAATATCCAAGAAAACCAAATTTCGGCAGTTTACCATCTATGATAAACTGAGGGTCTACTTCAGTATCATCTTTATCCAGCCAGATATCACCATATTCAGGAACCATCACCGGGCCTTCAGGAGAATTGAACTGGGTATAGCCAACCACTTTTCTTGATTTTCTGATCTCCACATCTTTGGCTCTTTTCTTTCCGTTGATCTCATAGGCAAAATTCCTTGCGGCTGCAGCTCCACGGCTGAAACCGAAGGTATCAATATATATTTTTGTAAATTGTTTATCCGCATTTAAACTATTTCTAATGATGACTTTAATTCTATCTGCCAGCTTTTCACATCCTTTTCTTACCTTTCCTCTTACCCCTGTTATACCCGATCCGTATTGGAAACCGTCATCTACATCCCTACGGTTATCCAACGTTCCAATACCCTCTATATAAATGGCATAAGTGTTCTGCTCACAACACTTGTATAACCTGGCAACATTGGTAAAGTCATTACTAAAACTGTTGTCAACCCCCATTTTATCTAAGCGGCTTCTGTGAATCGCTTTAAGATACTGATCATACTCAGATCCTGCATCCGGATTTTTTTTATGATCTAAATTATCATATTCTTTTTCCTGTTGCTTAGTAGTAGCTTCTATAGCTTCTTCTTTTTTTGCAACTACTTCATCAGAATCGGTGCTTTCAATTTTATTTTTGCCATCTTTATATTTTTGACGGAGCTCAGTATTTTTAAGATTATTCAAAGTTCCATCAAAGAAAACACCTATCTCCAAATGCAGTTCGTCAATTGGTGGTGTATTATTTCCTGTATTGTACACAAATGTTTTTCCCATAATCTTAAATTTTGAAACTTCTTAATTTTTCTTTTTCGATTTAAACATTTCTAAACTATCTGTCTTAATAAAAGCTTCTTTACCATTTTCCCCTTTTAGTTTTACCGTAAAAAAGCTAAATGCTTCGTTCACTTTTATAACCAATTCGGCTTTGGTACTTTTGGGATCATCACCAAAAACTTTGTTAAAAGCCTCAAAGCTGGATTTTTCATCCAAATTACATCCTGCCCCATATCTGTTATTATCTTTATCTAATACTGACATTGAAATTGAACTGGGAATTGCTCTCAAAACATAGTCCGACAAAGGATTTTTTGCGGCATCAAATTGTTCCCATTCTCCGTTTATCATTGATATTCCAACATCTCTCAAGGGGTTCAATTTTGAGCTTTCCGGAAGTTCAAAAATGACTTTCCAACTAAACCTTGTCCTATAAACGTCCCACAGGCCCAATGGTATGGGTTTTCCTCTATTTTCTTCCTGTATTTTTTTGGGAATAATCTGTTCCCTTGTATGTACCATATCCAAATAATCCTTTCGCCAAAACCGATTTTCATGACTATCCAGTTTAGCAATTTCAGATTCCGGAATAGTTATTTTTTTCCCCAGATATCTTCCTATTTCTTTTTGCCACCCAACTCCGGCCACCCAAACAACCACTACACCTCCCGGTGCCATACCAACTGAAATAAGATTATAGTTTAAATGTTGTACTTTTCCACTCGCTCCTTTTATTTCAAATCCCTGGCTAAAATATTTTCTTATTTTTTCTGTATCAATATCCGTATCTAACTGGTAAAACTGGTTTTCCATGTAAGACATCCAGACGAAATCCAGTCGGGCCGGAAGACTTTTAAAGCCATTATCCATTCCATGATTGATTGAGCCCCAGGCATTACTGCCAGGCACAATACCAAAGCCTAAGCCTACCCATTCTCCTCCTTCACATTCTATTCCTCCTTTGTATACTTCCATAGGATAACCTAAGGGAGCTGAAGTCCCTTCTGTCCATTCATATTTTGTCATAGTCTTAGTTTTTTGATCTTCTTTTTTTTCCTGACACGAGATCTGGATGAAAAATAAAAAGCTTAGCAGGTATTTTATTATTTTATTCATTATAAACATCTTACAACCTTAAAAATAGTTTAGTGGCAGTTATTTTTATGCCATTAAAGGAAGAATAATTATTAAAATCAATGATATTGTAATAAAGCATATTCCAAAAGAGTAAAAACAGTACAAAACAAAGTCTCCTATTTCATTTTTCTTATTGATAGAGGTCAGAAAGAACGGCAGTGCAAACAGTACCGGAAAAAATGCCAAAATCATCCATAGGGCAACCCATGCATAATCTCCATTTCGAAACTGTGTCATATCTATAAAACTTAATTCAATAATGACAAGCACCACTACTGCCAGCAAAGATGAAAAGAAAGAGATCAACGATTTTTTTAACATATTATCCTTTGTTCACTTTAGCATCTATTTTCCCCAGCATTTTGGCGACCCCTGAACTCTGCAGTAAAATATCACCATTTTTTGCTTTGTGTGTAGTTGTAGACGTTGTTTCCTTTAAATCACCAGTCACATTAATCGTTTTATTTTCGTTAACGGTCTGCTTGTAGTTTTTAGAGGTAAACTTATGATTGTTAATGATATTAACAGCATTGTCGTTACCAACACTTGTTTTCATATCCTTTCCTACATTAATATTGAGGTCTTCTCCTGCATTGAATGTCATATTTTTAGGAGCAGTTACTACAATATTACCTTTCCCATCCATGAAATAATTATTCCCGCTCGGGTCTATAATATTGACACTTCCTTCAGCATCATTCATTAAAATCCGGATTCCGCTTCTGGTCTGTATTGATTTCAAATGATTATCTGCCCCGCCTCCGAGAGCAGTACCTCCATGAAACATCCCACCCATTACAAAAGGGCGGTCCGGGTGATTGTGAACGAAACCTACCATCACCTGATCTCCCACTTCCGGTATGGCCACATACCCCCTGTTTTGAGTGATCTGATCTGTGCCGCCGGCATCTGGAGCCATCATTCTGATAAAATTGGTTGTATCATGCAGCTGCCAGTCGAACCTCACAGTAACTCTTCCCTGCCCCAGCGGATCAGTATTGGATATTACAGTGGCAATCTGCGGCTGTGCAATAGGCATAGTAAATTCCGGTGTTGGCATATATCCTGTGTCTGAAGCGATGGCCTCAAATCTTCCTTTATAATGTCCAAGAGTATCTACCTCATGAATCACTTCCGTCATCATCAGTTTGGTGAAATAAGCTGTTTTATTGGTGTCGGTTTTCCGCATATTGATATCAGCAACACATCCGGGATATAAAAAAGGAATCGTAGTTCCTCCGGAGACGGTAAATACCTCTACGGCTTTGCTGCCGGCCAGACTCGTCTGGGAAATAACAACATCCATATCAGTGGCTGCTTTTATAGGAGCAACCTGCAAAGAAGGTGTTTTGAATATTCCTTCATTTTTTTTATAGGCAGTCTGGGCAAGGTTACCTACATGTTTTATAGGCGTTTCTCCGGAAATCAATTTAGCGTTGGAACTGCTATTATAGCCGTAAAACTGAGGCTTGATGTGTACCGCTTTCAGCTCTACATTCACATCGGAAACATTGCTTCCATATATCAACTCCAGAGATTTGTTCTGGGGCGGCATATTACCGAAATGCAGTATCTCCCCGTCATAATAGAACTGTTCTCCATAGGCTTCTGCCATTCTGCAGAGATAATTATAATGGGTTTCATTATACTGGGCGCTGTAAAGGATCTGAGAGGATGCCTTTGCATTGATCTTCACATCAAACTTACTGCTTTCTATTCCCTGCTTTATAACTTCTTCAGCAATGATACCCATATTTACGGGTTTATCCCCGCCAAAGCTTTGATTATGTGGGGCAGCATCCAGTAAAATGGTTGGGCTGTATCCTTTCAGCACAATATTTCCCAGACTGTGATTTTCCTGACTGAATCCTACTTTGGTGATGACTCCTACAAAAGTCCTTTCCGGGCTTCCTTCCACATCTTTATATTTAAAAACAACGGTTAATCGTTTTCCTAAAAACTGCTGGGCTTCTTCCAGATCATGATTCTGTACTCCATCTAAAGTATCGTGAGCTAAAGTGAGTTCGAAATAGTGGTGACTTTTCACGCTCTGCTGTAAACGGAAATGCTTGAAGTGTTTGATGACTTTGCCTTCAATCACAATATCCAGTTTCACTACGCGGTTGATTCCAGGAATATGATTCTCTGAAATCTTTTCAGAATTCGAGATATTTTTATTCATATTATATAAGTGTTTGGTACGTTTTTTATTTCAGAAAAATCTAAAAATAAATTACATTTTTCATAAAATTATAAATTTTTCACCATATAAAATTCACAGTATCAGCTTTATTTTTTCTAAATCTTAGTGTAGTCGTTATTTTTACAGGTGAATATTGACAAAAAAACAGAACAGTATCCTGATGTACTATTCTGTTTTTATATTGATGTGATCATTAATTCTATCCTTGAGACGAAGGCCATCCTCCGTTGTAAGAAGAATTTCCAAGATCAATTTGCTCTGCACTTACTACAAAACTGATGTACATACTGTTTTCATCTACTGCATCGAAATCTACTTCATGCTGGATAACATAACCGTTTGTCCATTTTAATGTTGTTAAAGTTCCTTCTTCGTGAGATTTGTTAAAAGTAACTTCTCCTACAGTCGGCTTATATTTACCATTCAGTAAACTTTCAAGGATATCCGACTTCTCAGTAGCTTCTACTGTAATTTTGATCAATGCATTGGAAGGATCTGATGCTACACGTCCGGATACGTCTGTAGCTCTTGATACGCTGTAATTGAGTTTTAATAATTTTTGTCCTTCACCGTTGTTGAATTTTAAGATTCCTCTTGAATTTCTTTCTGCCATGATTGTAAATTTTAATCGTTAATATTTTGTGATCTGATGTTGTTATATCACCAAATTTAGAAGTATTGAACGAAATAAAATACAATTCAGACACAAATATGAAAAAGTGTCGTACTTTTACGACTAACACCCGTTAGGCAACATATCAATTGTAAATCAGAAGATTATTCACCATAAAGCAGAAATACAAACTGATAAACCAGTGGAAAGAAGACTCTTTTTTTATATACAGTCAGACTAGTTTTCAGGCAACATTAACTCCGAAAATATGTCCTACCAGTGCAGTGATTCCCATGGCAACAGTTCCCCAGAAACAGATTCTCAATACAGCTATTTTAATATTGGAACCTCCGGCTTTGGCAGAAATTGCTCCTAAAAGCATCAGAAATATAATGGCAAACCCATATTGGAAGTATACCATTTGCTTAAGGGGAGCCAATAGAGAGACGGTAAACGGCAATAAAGCTCCCACAGCAAATGAACTGAAAGATGCCATTGCCGCCTGTAAAGGTTTGGCTTGTGTTATTTCGTTTATTCCTAATTCGTCACGGGCATGGGCTCCCAATGCATCATGTTCTGTAAGTTCGATTGCTACCTGCATTGCTGTTTCTTTTGTACAGCCCCTTTTTTCATAGACTTTAGCCAATTCTCTGAGTTCTATTTCCGGCATCTGTTCAAGCTCAATCTGCTCACGAATCAGGTCTGCTTTTTCCGTATCTTCCTGTGAACTTACGGAAACATATTCCCCTGCTGCCATAGACATTGCCCCGGCAATCATCCCTGCCAGCGCAGCAAGAATAATAATATGACGTTCCGGCTCTGCGGCTGCAACCCCGATGACAATACTTGTTGTAGACAACAGTCCGTCGTTCGCTCCCAATACCGCCGCCCGAAGCCAGCCTACCCTGTTTACATAATGTTTCTCCAGCTGATGATGCATAACTTTTATTTTGGTGGTAGGCTAAAGTTACCAAATGTTTCATCAAGAATCATTTTAAATTAAGTATCATTATTATGGATAAATATATTATTCTTTGATCAAAGACTGATCTCTGAATATTAATATCAAAGTTGTTTAAAATTATCCCAGCCAAAAAGGTCACAAAAGGCTTCATTTTAAAACACTTGAGTTCACTTAAGTAAGTTTAAAACGATACCGCAGAAAAGTTCACATAAGATGAAAATCAAAGGTTTTTACAAAACTTAGCGATGCGTATTACGCATAAGGCTTGGCGCTGAAAAACTTCTGTGCTTTTTGTGGTTAAATAATGATTATAATACTTTAAGCAATCTCAACATTATAAAAGTACAGTAAAGAATGAACTAGCAAGGAATAATGTGTAAGATAATCTATTTATACCTATGATAGGGCATTTGCTGATTTTCCGGCCGGTCATTATCCGGTATATTTTTTTCTCTGCGCTGTTTTTCTGTATCTTTATAAAAGTTATGAAGCTGATCCGGCTCATTTTCTGTCAGCTTTTCTGTTTCTTTTATCCTTTCTGTATCTTTGCCTGCTTCAATCAATTCATTAAGTTTATACTGAAGTGCTTTTATGTCTTTATTCTGTGCATTTCTGATAAAAAATATGGCAAGCCCTGCAATTCCCAAAAAGGTACTTCGCTTAAAATAGGTCTGCCAATCCGGCCATCTGTCTAAAATATGCTTAATCATAACTGTTATTTTTTAAATTTATAAAAAACAAGCCATCCTTTTGCTCCATGCTCCATAACAGTATTATTATGGGTTAGTGAATCTTGATCCCTGTTTTTAATTTCTTATTGATATCTTAAATAATCCCGGATTTTAGAATCCGGATCATACACCGAACGGTCCATTGTAAGTATAAATTGCCGAATCCTGTAAAATCTGGACAAAGAGACCGGCAGGTACCATGAATGATACAATGAATTTTATACTATTAAATTTTGTGGTGTGTATAGTTTCAAATATAGCCAATATACACCTAACACTTTATGACTCAGATCATAGAACTTCCGATCTGCACCATTCTTCCCGAAAAATCCTATTTCCCTATCTTTGCAGCAATGAATTTATTATATATCAACTGGGATATCAATCCCGAAATCGTCAATATCTTAGGGCTTCCCATCAAATATTACGGATTGCTATTTCTTGCAGGACTTGTTCTAAGCCTGAATATCTTAAAACGTATCTATAAAAAGGAAGGCCTCAGTGCACAGGCCCATGAAGCTTTATTCTCTTATGCACTGATAGGAATTCTGGTGGGAGCAAGACTGGGACACTGCCTTTTTTATGATTTTGATTATTACTCCCACCATCCGCTTGAAGTATTTTTACCGATTCAGAGAGGACCGGACGGGAGCTACCATTTTACAGGATTTGCAGGTCTTGCCAGTCATGGCGGCGGTATAGGTCTGGTGATCATGCTTCTTATCTATGCAAGAAAATTTTCTATCCCGTTTATGACTGTTTTGGATGCTATAGCGATCGTACTTCCGTTGGGTGGAACTTTTATAAGGCTTGCCAATCTTATGAATTCTGAGATTATAGGAACTCCTGCCAATGTTCCATGGGCCTTTATTTTCCGTCAGGTAGATAATCTTCCGAGGCATCCTGCACAGCTTTATGAGTCGATCTCTTATTTTATCATTTTTCTTGCTGTGTACTTTATTTATAAGAAAAACATCTTTACTATCGGAAAAGGATTTTATTTCGGAATCAGCATTCTGCTGATCTTCATTATGAGAATTCTGATTGAATTCATCAAAGTAGACCAGGTGGAATTTGAACACGGAATGAGCCTGAATATGGGACAGCTTCTGAGTATTCCATTTGTTCTTCTCGGATTATTCTTTATCATCAAAAGTATATTGGAGAAAGGAAAGATCAAAACCACTTAATCTTCTGTTTTTTACAATAAAAACTCACTGAAAGCTGTTTTCAGTGAGTTTCTTTTAATGGATTTACCATAGATTATCTTGTTGTGTAGCCACCGTTGGCAAAGATGGTCTGCCCGGTGATCCACCATCCATCTGTTACCAGAAATTCTACCAGCGGAGCTATATCTTTAATATCTGTCAAACCTCCCAATGCTGATGCTGATTTATGATAGGCTACGGCATCATCGGTTTCCTGCCCATAGAAGAAAGGAGTATCCATTGGACCAGGTGCTACTGCGGTTACAGAAATTCCTCTGCCTCCAAATTCTTTGGAAGCTGCTCTTGTAAAATGCTCTACCGGTGCTTTTGCCCCTGCATAGGTGGAATACAGTCCGGTGTAAGCTGCCAGCAATGAGGTAACAATCGTACAGATTTTTCCGTGATCATTCAGTTTTTTACCAGCTTCCTGTAAAAAGAAGTAGGCTGATTTTGAATTGACATTGAACATCGTATCATATTCTGCTTCTGTAGTTTCTGAAAATGGTTTTTTCAGGACCATTCCTACGGTATTGATCGCAATATCAATTCCTCCGAAGCGGGAAACTGTTTCATCAAAAAATTTTGTGATATGGTCTACCTTGGTAAGATCTCCCTGGAATAAAAATGCTTCTGCTCCCAGTGCCTGTACCTCAGCCAGCGTCTTTTCACTTTCTGCTTTTGAGCTTTCACTGTTGTAATGGATGGCCAGTTTAGCACCTTTTGCTGCAAAATCTCTGCTTAATAACCCTCCTAAGTTTTTACCGCCTCCCGCAATTAAAACAACTTTTCCTTTTACATTTTGTGTTGACATTGTTTTTATTTTAAATGTTAATGAGACAAAGATGGATAATAAAAGCGGTCTCAACATGGTGAAATTTTCGGAAATTTCATTTTATCAATCCTCTACAGAAAAAACATTTGCTATTTTTATGTAAACAATACTTTTTTAATAGAATGTTATTTACCAGTCAGATACGGCTTGAGTCTCTCTTTTTTATTTAAACACTTTAGTATAATTCCCAAACAGCTATCCATTTTAGGCATAACATTTGATACCTTCCTCCCGTATCACGCACCACCACTTCATTTTTAATATATTTTTTTATAATCCTCAGGTTTCTGGGGATTTTTTTATGATGAGTCCTGACTTCATTATGGTGTTGCCCTCAGAATATAAAACATCAGGTAAAACCATTTCTGATAATCAATTATTTAAAACAGGATTATTCATTTTATTTGTTGTATATTTGTACATTATAACCAAAGTCTTTACTTTGTTTTCTGTAACGACCAGAATATTTTTATTCAGTCCTTGCTTTTTGAGCAGCCATATTTTTTAACTTTTATTCTTCTATCAAGAACAATACTCGTCAGAATTTTAAAGCTCTGTATGATTGGGATTACCCAAGACAGGAAACATCGGCAGGCTTTATAGGTCTCATGCGGGCCAGATTGAACCAATTAATTTATAGAAACTAAATACTAAAAATAATTTATGGCAGATTCTTTTTCTAAAAAGGAAAATTTCAAGAAAAAAATTCAAAAGCAAAAAGAAAAGGCGCTAAGACGCGAAGAACGTAAAACGAACAATAACAAAGGGAAGGACATGGAAGACGTATTCATGTACGTAGATGAATTCGGAAGATTAACTTCTACTCCCCCTGAACAAAGACAGGAAGTAAACCTTGATGATATTCAGTTGGGTGCTGCACCTATCGTTGAAGAAGATCCAAGAAAAACAGGAATTGTTACTTTCCTGAGTGAAAAAGGATATGGTTTCATTACGGAAGATAATTCCAAAGAAAATATCTTCTTCCACAACAACAACTGTGCAGAGCCGGTAAAGAAAGGGAACAAAGTATCTTTCGAAAAAGAGAAATCTCCTAAAGGATTTTCTGCTGTTGAAATTCAGCTTGTTAAATAATAGGTACTTATAAAATGTTTCTGCAGTAGAAGCAGATCCATTTTTAAACCATATACAAAGAGACTGCCCTTGGGACAGTCTCTTTTCTGTACATATAAAAATTTAAGTTATAAAAACGGGTGCAGTATCCAGGAATGGAATGATTTTAACTACGAATACGGGAATCCAGAATAGAGTGAAAAAAGAAGCTGCCTGAAAAGACAGCTTCCTTCATCGTAAAAAGTAAAATCAATCCAGTTTCCCGCCCAATGCTTTAAACAGCAGGACGTTATTTCTGGTATTCTGATGCTGAAACTGTAATAAATCCAATTCAGCGGTTAATTTACTCTTCTGAGAGTTAATCAGTTCAAAATAATTCGCGTAGCCTGTCAGATAAAGATCATTGGAAACTTCAACTCCACGGTCCAGAAAAGCCACTTCTTCTGATTTCAGTTTCAAGACACGTTCATAGATTTTAGTTTGTTTCAAAATAGCTTGCAATTCATTAAAAGCTGTCGTAATACTTTTCTGATAGTTTAAAAAAGCAATTTCCTGCTCTTTGCTGGCTACCTTAAATTCGTATTTCAGCTGCCCTTTATTGAAAACAGGAACCATCAGCCCACCCAACAGCTGCCCGGCCAGTGAACCTGGTTTAAAAAACGTTCCCACAGAAAAAGAATTCAGTCCGAAGCCTGCTCCCAGATCGATCTTAGGGTAAAAAGCAGCTCTTGCCGCCTTCGCATCAGCATGAGAAGCTTCTAAAACATAGTAATTGGCCGCCACATCCGGTCTGGAATGAATAACATTTTCTACGTTTATGGTTTTATTCAGGACATCCATATTGGTAGGCATCAGTATTTTCCCCCGTTTCACCTCTCCGCCATAGCTTCCCGTCAATGTTGTGATTGCCTGTTCTACCGTAACGATTTCTACTCTGATATGTTCTATCTCTGCAAGCCAGTTGTTATTCTGTGCCTTGAACTGCTGCACTGCCAGTTCCGTAGCTTTTCCCACTTCACGCTGTGCTAAAACAATTTCAAAAGCTCTTTGCTGAAGATTATAGTTCTTCTGATAAATGGCAAGGCGATTGTCCAAAGCCACCAGCTGATAGTAAAGGTTGGCAATATCAGTGAAAAGCTCTACCTGTAATAATCGCAACCCTTCTGTGGAAGCCAGGTATTTCTTCTGGGCAGCAATTTTTTTATTTTTGAGTTTCCCCCAGGCATCTATTTCCCAGCTGCTTCTTGCTCCCAGCCAGTAATTAGGCGTAAAATCCCGGTTGATTTTCTGATCTTCCGTAATATTGGGCGAAAGATTGGTGTCATAGTTTCCAACGCCTTCCATCGTATATTTCCCGTATCGGTTACCGGAAACGTCTACTCCAACTTCAAGGGAAGGCAACAGGTCCATCTTTGAGCGCTGAAGAAAACTGTTGGCGATCTCCACTCTCTGCTGGGCAATCTGGAAATCAGGATTAGCCTGAACTACTTTATCAAAAAGCTCAAGCAGATGCGGATCTGTAAAGTAAGCCTTAAGATTGATCTGCTGGAATTCATCCGAAGATTTATTTTTATCATTTTGGATGATTTCATTGGGTAATTCCTGCGTCTTTTTCAGTTCTGTTACTTTAGGAACGGCACATGAAACCAGGCACAGCCACACCATTCCATACCATATATTTCTATGATTTGATCTTTTCATTTTTCTTTTTATTTTCAAGTTTTGCAAAGAATATATAAAGTCCCGGAATCACAACCAGTCCGAAGATGGTTCCGATCAGCATTCCTCCGGCAGCAGCTGTACCAATAGAGCGGTTACCGATGGCTCCGGCTCCGGATGCCAAACATAGTGGAATAAGTCCCGCCACGAATGCAAAAGAAGTCATTAAAATCGGTCTTAAACGTTGTCTTGCCCCTTCAATCGCTGCAGGAATAATATCAAATCCCTGCTTATTTCTTGCCACGGCAAACTCCACGATCAGGATAGCATTTTTAGCTAAAAGCCCGATCAGCATGACCAATGCTACCTGTGCATAGATATTATTATCCAGCCCTGTTGCCACCAATGCGATGTAAGACCCGAAAATTCCTGTCGGCAGACTTAATAATACCGGCATCGGAAGAAGGAAGCTTTCGTACTGTGCAGCCAGTAAAAGATATACGAATAAAAGACAGATCGCGAAGATATAAACGGTCTGGTTTCCTGATAGGATCTCTTCTCTTGTCATCCCTGACCATTCGATATCAAATCCTCTCGGTAATGTTTCTTTGGCTACACGTTCTACCGCTGCAATGGCATCTCCGGAGCTGTAACCGTCTGCAGGTTCACCGTTGATCATGGCAGACATATACATATTGTACCTTGTAAGTACTTCAGGGCCGTACACCTTCTCAATGGTGATGAAAGTTGAGAAAGGGACCATTTCGCCCTTGTCATTTTTTAAATATAAATTCAGAATGCTTTCAGGGGTATCTCTGTGCTCAGGACTTGCCTGCACCATCACTTTATACATCTGGCTGAAACGGATAAAATTCGTAGCGTAATATGATCCCAGCATGGTTTGTAGTGTTGACATCGCGTTGTCTACTGACACACCTTTCTTCGCTGCCATATCATAATCTACATTGATCATGTATTGCGGGAAAGTAGCATCAAAACTGGTAAAACTGTTCTGCAGTTCGGGCGCTTCATTGAGTTTTTTAACAAAATCCTTGGTGATCTTATCTGTATTTTCAATGGTTCCTCCGGTTCTGTCCAGCAAACGCAATTCAAAACCACTGGTATTTCCGAATCCGGGAACGGTGGGTGGTGCAAAGATCTCAATCTGGGCATCTGCAATGCTTTTCGTTTTTTCGGAAAGCTCTGCGATCAGATCATTCACTGAAATATTTCTTTCTTTCCAGTCTTTAAGGTTGATCATCGCCATTCCGTAAGATGAGCCTGCAATCTCTGTTACGATGCTATAGCCTGCAAGTGTAGTCACGTTTTCTACTCCATTAATCTTTTTGGCAATAACAGTCACTTCATCCAATACCTTTTCTGTTCTTTCTACCGTTGCTCCCTGTGGTGTGGTTACACTTACATATACCATTCCCTGGTCTTCCATCGGAATAAATCCGGTAGGCAGGAACTTGCTGGTCACAAAAGTCAGTCCGATGAATAAAAATAACAGTCCGAAAGTCACTGTAGTTCTTGTAGCAAATTTTGATAAAATACCGACATAACCATTCGTCAGTCTTTCAAAGCCTGTATTGAAACTTTGGAAAGCCCTGTCGATGATGGTTTTCTTTTTATTAGGATCATGAGGTTTTAAAATAATTGCACAAAGCGCAGGAGTAAGTGTCAGTGCGTTCACTCCTGAAATCACAATACTGATAGCCAATGTTAATGAAAACTGACGATAAAATACTCCAACAGGCCCATCTAGGAACGCCACAGGAATAAATACAGCAGACATTACAATCGTGATGGCCACTACAGCTCCTGCAATTTCTTTGGTGGCACTGATGGTTGCATCCATCGCATTCATTCCCTCCTCCATTTTAACGTGGACAGCTTCTACGACGACAATTGCGTTGTCAACCACAATTCCGATCGCGAGAACCAATGCAAACAGTGTCAAGAGATTGACAGAGAAATCAAGCATATCCATGAATGCAAAAGTTCCTACCAACGCCACCGGAACAGCCAGTACAGGAATCAGTGTGGAACGCCAGTCCTGAAGAAAGATAAATACCACAACTCCCACCAGAATAAAGGCTTCGATAAGAGTTGTCAGTACCGCACTGATGGAAGCATCAAGGAATCTGGAAACATCATACGCCATGTTATATTCCATTCCCGGAGGAAAGGATGTGACTTTCAATTCCTCCATTTTAGCCTTTACACTTTCAATAACTTCAGAGGCATTGGAGCCTGGACGCTGCTTCATCATAATGGATGCCGAAGGTCTTCCGTCCGTTTTGGAAACCATACCATAATTCATTGCTCCGAACTCCACTTTGGCAATATCTTTAAGCTTTAAAATGGTTCCATCCACATCAGACCTGATGGGAACTTCTTCATATTGTTTAGGCTCAAAAAACTTTCCTTTATATTTGATTACATACTGAAGCTGGCTTGAGGTTTTACCTGACGTTTCACCCACTTTTCCGGGTGCTGCGGAAATATTCTGCTTTTGCAGGGAAGTGATGACTTCATCTGCAGAAATATTGTAGGCTGCCATTTTCTGCGGATCCAGCCATACTCTCATTGAATATTCTTTCTGTCCCATGATTTCGGCACGTCCTACCCCTTCAATACGTTTCAGCTCCTGAAGGACATTAATATCTGTAAAGTTATAGATGAACTGCTCATCCTGACTGGGATCCGTACTGGTGATATTAAGGTACATCAGCATGCTGTTGACCTCTTTTTCAGTAGTCACTCCAGCCCTGATCACCTCTTCAGGAAGTTCATCAAGAATAGTGGTTACCCTGTTCTGTACATTTACCGCTGCAACATCAGGATCTGTTCCCACTTCAAAGAAAACCTGGATAAGGGTAAGCCCGTCATTAGAAGTTACTGTAGACATATAGGTCATCCCAGGTACCCCGTTAATTGCCCTTTCCAAAGGCAGTGCCACTGCATTGGCAGACACTTCAGCGTTCGCTCCTGTATATTTTGCTGTAACGGTTACTGAAGGCGGTACGATATCCGGGAATTGAGTGATGGGCATTTTCAGCAGCGCCATGACTCCCAGCAGTACAAATAATATGGAAATCACCAACGAAAGAACCTTTCGTCTTATAAACATTTCTACCATAGTCAATTGGTTTAAAGATTATGAAAGGTTAATACTTCTTTTTGATTTTGATGATATCACCATCTTTCAAAGACTGGGTTCCTTCATAAATGATTAAATCTCCTTTTTTAAGACCGCTTTCTACCATATAGGAATCTCTAAGGGTAGTTCCGATCTTAATGCTGGTCATTTTCACTTTATTCTGCTTATCCACTACAAAAACATAGGTCTTATCCTGAATGGAGAAGGTAGATTTCTGTGGAATTAGGATCGCATTATTCTGCTGTTCGGAAATAATAAGCTTTCCGGAAGTACCGTGCTTGATCAGACGGTCCGGATTCGGGAAAAGGACCTTATAGCGGATAGAACCCGTAGCTCTGTCAATTTCACCTTCGGCTGTTTTTAAAGCTCCGTTGAACTGGTAATTAACTCCATTGGGAAGCGTCAGTTCAATCTTCTGATGATTACCGATTTTATCATTGGCTAAAAGCTCAAAGTACTGGTTTTCAGGAATGGAAAAATAGGCATATACTTCGTTCAATTGGGAAAGAGTGGTCAACAGGGTTCCGTTTTCCACTAAGCTTCCATCTTTATGAGGAATCACGTCAATCACTCCATCAAAAGGTGCCGTGATCTTTGTAAAGCTTATTTTCTGAAGGACGGTTCTCTTTTCAGCATCAGCAAAAGCATGTTTTGCCTTCGCAGAGGAAAGTTTTGCCTTCACCATTTCCAGCTCGTTATTGGCCACAAATTTTTTAGCATGAAGACTCTGGATCTGCTTCAGTTCAACTTCTGCAATACGAACATCTGCTTCGGTCTGCTTTAATGCGGCATTCGCTTTCAGAAGTTCCATCTGCAGTTCAGCATCACTGATTTTAAATAAAGCCTGGCCCTGATGGACAAACTGTCCCTCATTGACATAGATATGCTGTATAATGCCTCCTATTCTGGAACGCATCTCAACATTCTTTTTAGCCTGAATATCAGTAACAAACTGGTTATTCACCAGTGTATCCTTTTCTTTGATTTCCAGTACGGGGACTTCTTTTTCTTTCTGACTGTTTTTTTTCTTGTCTTTACTGCATGACACAGCGAATAATGTTGCAAGAATGCAAATTATTACGTTTTTACAATACATTTTTAAATGTTTAAGTTATAAGATTTCCGTTAAAAGTGATTGGGTTTTCAGAAACTTAAACTTAGTACAGCTGGAGGAGATGGAGAAAAGATTTAACTCCGCAAATAATGGAAACGGCAATTTCCGGAAGGCTAATTTTAGGAATAACTTTTACTATTCCTGAAAAGTCTGCCACTGCAGAATCATTTTTTCTGACTGAGTGTTTTACAATTTTTGAAGCAGCAGGCAGCGCATGCGTGTTCATATCTGCTTCTTCATAAACATCCAGAACGTGAATGTTTGTTACAGGAGGAACGTGAGGAATATTCTGCAACGATTTTTCTGCCCAATTCGAATTGAAAAGGGAAAAAACCAGTATGATATAAAATAAGAAAAATGACCTCAGACCTGCCATGTCAATCAGAATACTTTAGTTTTTCAGTAAAAACGATAGTGCTGCAAAAATAGAGATTTTTGTGGGAAAATCCAGTCACAGAACTGTTAAAAAAACTTAAACAATAGTTGATTATTCTAATTATTGGAATTTAGATTCTCCGGAATGACAAATACACGCATAAACTTAGCAGTCTGTTATTCCGAAGGAGCCTAACTTAAGTTTTGGCTAAAGCCAATGGAATTTTGGTTATCATTTTTAAACGGGCTAAAGCCCGTTTCTATTGAATGATTAAAATTGAATAGTTAGAACAATTTGCTGAGAACCCTGAAACGATAATCAAAGATATATTCCAGCTTCTTTCTGACGAAAAGGCGATGGGCAATTTCACCTAAAAAACCCATAGGAAGTTCATAATCTATAGTATCTCTCATCAAAACGCCTTCTTCATTAGGAATAAATTCATGATGGTGGTTCCACAGTTTGTAGGGACCTTTTTTCTGAAAATCTATGAAACTTTTCTTAAAATCTACGTGGGTGATCTCAGTCTGCCATTTCATCTTGATCCCGAATAAGGGCGAAATATAATAATCGATGAGCATTCCTTTATAGATTTCATCATCTTCCATTTTCGTCAATACAATAAAGCCCATGTCTTTTGGAGTGATCTCTGAAAGATTGTTGGCTGAGGAAAAGAATTTCCATGCGGTTTCTATATCACAGGTGAGCTGTTGCTCACGGAAAAGCCTATGTTTCATAAAATGGAATCAATTGACAGGATTATTGTGGAACAAATCTAAGACAAAAATTTAATGATAGATCCACATCAACACGGGTTTTCCCGATTTCTGAATCATCGGATCAATTTCTCTCATCGCTTTATTGGAAACAGTTGGGCAGCCCCAGCCTTCCGGTGAACCTTTGGGAAATACTTCTTCATCACTCATCAGATTCCAGGAATGAAAGACAATAAACCTTTTCAACGCATTACTGTTGGTCTCCTCAAGACCATGCATCAGGTATTTTATATTAATTCCCCATTCGCTGTAGCCTCTTCCTTCCAGTTTATATTTCCCTAAAGAGGAAAGATGACTTCCGTCTTCGTTGCTGAATTCCGGATTGGCTTTAGAATCATCCTTACTCCATGAATTGAAGCCACAGCCATGACCTACCAGATATTTTTTAGAAATCTTATTGTTTTTAAAATCCCAGACAAAAAAACGGTTAACTCCGGAATGGAGGCTCATATCAATAAGAATACAGAAATCACGGTTGAGGTTCTTTGAAGTACAGAACTCCAAAGCTTCTTTTGCTTTTATTTTTAATCTGGAAAGATCAGCTTCCGGTTTGTTTTCAGCAACAACAGATCTTTCTACTGCTCTTGTTATATTGTCCTTTCTATCCTGTGAACATGAACTTATGCAGAGAAGAATGAAAAGCAGATAAATTCTCTTCATGAATTATTTATAGTGTTGAAAGATTCCAAAGTCTGAAGGTGTCCAAAGTGCAGCCTTCTGTCCTGCCGCTTTTAAAGCATTATTAGACCAGGTATTGCAGGTATAAAGAAAGCTGTATGTACCTTTGGCATCATAGAAAGCATCGTTATCGCTATATACAGCATTTGTAGGGATCAGAATAAAATTCCCGTTCTGATCTCTGTCAAATTTGTCTTCCACAAATTTTACCAGATTCTGATACTGACTCCTGCTGATCATGATCATTTTACAGTCCTTCCCTTCTTTCATCGTATTGTAATAGGTACAGTGCATGGCAGAATCACTTAACCAGAATGCGGCTTTCACTGCGGTAGAAAACTTAAGGTCAGCCCAGGTAGGAGTATCAAGGTAAAAACCTTTGTCTCCCCATCCTATTCCGATGTACTGATAATCTGTCTTTTTTGATTTTGTATTGGCAAAAGGGATGATTCTGCTCCAATCCTGAAGATCGTTTTTTACAGGCATTACTATATCTGTATGCACTCCATTGGTATAAATATAGATCGGGATTTCTTTCTTCTGGCCGTCATTTTTAGCTGAAACAGGAATATATGGAATGAGTAATGCAAGAATTATATAGATAATAACAATTCCCAAAATAATTCCTACCACTTTCAGAAGGTATATCAGTATTGTTTTCACAGTCATGTTTTTTTAATAAAATTTAATCTTTAATTTTTGGTAAAAGTATTTGTTTTAATCGAAAAAATGGCTATATTTATTTACGAAATATTCACAAATATGCGTAAAAATACCAAATCCCAAAAAAGATTTAAAATAAGAGTAAAAACAGCTCCTAAAAGAATACAGAAAAAACGTTGATTTTCGGTGAGATTATGATCTCCTGAAAATCAATTTTTCTTTATAGGAAAGGGTTTTCAAGAAAATTATTGGTATAAATCTTTACCTCCTTAAAGCGGAAAATTTAAGGAATGGTCGGTTATCAGCTTTTGTTTGGAACTTCAAAAAATTCCAAAAGAGGGATTGTCACCGAAAGTTCAGGGAAAATCAGTCAGAAGATTTCTGTAAAAACTCAATATTTCTCTTGAGTCCTGCAAATTTGGTACGTTTCACGGGAGATTTTCTGAAGATTTCAGAGAAGATTTCCTGGGTAAGTTCCTTCCATTCTCCTTTTTTAAAATTTTTCAACGCTTCGTTGGGCTGAAAACGGCTCTGTTTATTAGGTGCTGCAAAACGGTTCCAGGGACAGACATCCTGGCAGATATCACAACCGAACATCCAGTCTTCCATTTTATCTTTAAAATAATCCGGAATTTCATTTTTGAGCTCTATCGTTGCATAAGAAATACATCGGCTGCCATCAATGATTTTTTCAGAAACAATAGCATCTGTGGGACAGGCATCAATACATTTCCTGCAGGTTCCGCAATGATCAGTAGTGGCATGATCCGGAATGAGTTCAAGATCACAGATAATTTCTGCCAGAAAGTAAAAAGATCCATTCTGCCTGGTAATGAGGTTAGCATTTTTCCCTACCCAGCCGATTCCTGATTTTCTGGCCCAGCTCCGCTCCATTACCGGTGCAGAATCTACAAAAACCCGGAACCCGAATTCTCCTATTTCTTCCTGCAGCTCCGCTACCATCTCACGCAGAATTTCTTTGATGACTTCATGGTAATCTTCTGCATAAGCATATTTTGAAATTTTATAATTCTCCAGAACCGAAAGCTTCTCCTCAGGAAAGTAATTGTAGGAAAGTGAAATCACAGATTTGGAACCTTCTACCAAAAGACGTGGATCCAGCCTTTTATCGAAATGATTTTCCATGTATTTCATTTCGCCGTTATAATTGTTCTTCAGCCATTTTTCAAGATGGGGAGCATCTTCTTCAAGAAAATCTGCTTTGGAAATGCCACAACTCTGGAATCCAAAACTTTTTGCCTTGGATTTTATCAGTTGGGAATATTTTTCGGCACCGGCATTCATTAATTTCACACTGCAAAATTAAGATTATTTTATCAATCTGATCATTGATACCGAAGTTCAACTTACAATCGGCTTGCTATCTCTTATTTTCTGAAAAATTTATGTTTTAATTAGGATTTTTTTCAAAAAAAATTTGCGTAATTTCGTTTCTGATTTTAAAACAAACAACTATGTCTTTAATAGAAGTAATACAATCCGGAAACTATGAATTGATCGACGTTCGTGAGCCAATGGAGCTTGAAATGGACGGTAATATAGACGGTGCTAAGAATATTCCTCTGGGTGAAGTAGAAGATAGACAAGATGAAATTCTATCGATTGAAAAACCGGTAATCTTATTCTGCAGAAGTGGAAACAGAAGTGGAAAAGCTTTGGATTATCTTAATACTCAAGGATTAAAGGACGGTTATAACGGTGGAGGCTGGGCCGAGCTGAAGGCTGTTCTGGAAGCAAATCAGGGAACTTTTTAAAAGTTCCTTTTTTTATACTTTACTTCTATGAATCTGAAAAATCAATTTGAACAGCTTTGCTCTCCGTTTACAGGAAATCAGCACCTTATCGGTGACCTGTGGAAGGAGATTGAAACCAGATATTCCGAAAAAGGCAGACACTACCATAATCTTCTTCATCTTGAAAATATGCTGGTGGAACTTGAAGCAGTAAAAAGCAAGATCTCAGATTTTACCACAGTCTCTTTCTCTGTATTTTACCATGACATTATCTACGATGCCACTTCCAAAACGAATGAAGAAAAAAGTGCTGACAAAGCTGAAAAAAGGCTTACCGAACTTCACGTCAGTCAGGGTAAAATTTCAATAATCTCTGAGCAGATCCGCGCTACAAAAACTCATCTACGATCTGATCATGCAGATACCAATTATCTTCTGGATACTGATCTTTCTGTTCTGGGTAAAGATTTTAACACCTATCTGGAATACACTCAGAATATCAGAAAAGAGTATTCCATTTATCCGGATTTCCTGTATAAGCCGGGACGAAAAAAAGTTCTGAAGCATTTTCTGGAGCTTGAAAGTATCTTTAAAACAGAGTATTTTAAGGAAAAATATGAAACTCAGGCAAAGAAAAATCTTGCTACTGAACTTCAGGTACTTTAATTCAACAGTAAATCTTTAAGTTTTCCCATTGAAAAAGACACCCTGGATTACAAGATGTCTTATAAATATTGTTACAGGTAATTCTGTATTAAAAAAATTTACTGATAAATTCTGTTGCTTTCTCCAATATAAGCTCAGGGACTTCTTTATGAGGGGTATGCCCTATTTCAGGAATAATATATTTTTCTGCACTCCCACTGACCTGAGATACGGTTTTTTCAACCTGATTCAAGGTACCGTATTCATCAGCTTCTCCCTGGATAAATAACAATGGACAGGTAATATGTTTCAAAAGGTATTCAATATTCCAGCTTCTGTAATCATCGCGGGTCCATGTTTCTGTCCAGGCTTTGAAAAGCATTTCTACTTTATCTCCGTGGTACTTTTGTAAACGCTCTGCAAGATTAGTTGTCTTATAGGCTTCCCATGCGTCATAAACACCTTTCAACGTTATGTCTTCCACAAAGATATGTCCGGCTTCACAAATAACGGCTCTTACCCATTCCGGATAAACAGCTGCCATAATCAGAGCGATTGTTCCTCCATCGCTATGTCCAAATAAAATAACATCCTCAATATCAGGTTCAATTTCAAGCAAGAGTTCATTCAGTACATGAGCTTCTAATTCCATATAATTCACCGGTCTTTCATGAGTAGGCATGGGGGTTGATTTCCCATATCCTAAACGGTCATAGGCAAGAATATTGCATTGCGTGATTTCGGATAATCTGGCAGGAAAGTCTCTCCAAAGCTGTACTGAACCGAGTGAATCATGCAGAAAAACAATGGTTGGTCTGCCCTCAAACGGATTATAATGTTCTATATATAATTTGTTTCCCTTTACATCAATTATTCTTCCTTCCATTGAGTAAAATTATACTTAAAAAGCAGGTATTTTGGTTTCTTCAAATTCTTTGAGCAAATGATTGAATACGGCTTCCACCGGAAGAATTTCATCAATCAAAGCAGACACCTGACCTATTTCCAGCTCTCCGTCTTCCATGTCACCTTCAAACATTCCCTTTTTGGCCCTGGCTCTTCCCAATGAAGCGATCAAAGCGTCTTTGTTTCTTCCACTTTGGTAAATTTCTTCCAGTTCATTAAAGAATTTATTTTTAACCATTCTTACCGGTGCCAGTTCTTTCAATGTAAGATGGGTATCTCCTTCCTGCAGTTCTGTGATTTTCTTTTTCCAGTTTTCATGGGCGCTGGCTTCTGTAGTGGCAGCAAAACGGGAACCGATCTGTACACCATCTGCTCCAAGAATCATGGCAGCTTTAATTTGTGAACCTAATGCAATTCCGCCTGCAGCAATTAATGGTTTAGAAATGTGTTTCTTCACATTTGGAATAAGACAGAATGTGGTTGTTTCATCCCTTCCATTATGACCTCCCGCTTCGAAACCTTCTGCTACGATGGCATCTACTCCTGCATCTTCGCATTTTACAGCAAATTTGGTAGAGGAAACGACATGGGCTACTTTTATGCCTGCTTTCTGAAGAGTTTCTGTATAGGTTTTCGGGTTACCGGCTGATGTAAAAACGATCTTCACTCCTTCTTCAAGGATAATCTGAATAATTTCCTCAATATTGGGATACAGCATAGGTACATTGACTCCGAAAGGTTTATCTGTGGCCTGTTTACATTTCTGAATATTTTCTCTGAGGATATCAGGATACATACTTCCTGCTCCGATGATACCCAATCCTCCACAGTTGGAAACCGCAGAAGCAAGTCTCCATCCGGAGTGCCAGATCATTCCTGCCTGTATAATCGGATATTTAATATTAAAAAGGGTTGAAATTCTATTTTGAGTTGCCTCCATATCATGAAGTTTTTTAGCAGCGCTGAAATCTATAAAATTGCTCATGCGTAAAAATACTAAAAACAACGATTTCCAGAACCTTCTATTGATTAAAAATATACGGAAAACGATATAATTATTTTGAATACTGATCTAAAAGGTTATCAATAATCGGGCTTATTTTCAAAAATTTTTGAACAAGCTCATGGATATTCTGTTCTATAGTATCTGTATTGAGTTCTGTCCAACCTTCCAATAATGTCAGCGGCCCATAATCTACGCTTACATTTGGCCATTCACTTTGATGAATTGAAAACTCTTTTCTGAAATTTTGAGCAAAATCTCTGCTGGATATTTTGTAAGCTTTCAGCATTCTTAATTTCAAAGCATGGATATTATAAAAAATCTTTTCCTCACGAATTGTCTTGTCATTTACCCAGACTGAAAAGAAAATACGCCCTTTAGCATTTAAAGGTGATTGTGGGGTTCCAGACCATTCAGGTTTATAAACTTTTAGTACAACAGATTCTAAAATGGTATCAATGGATAATTTCAGTCCATATGTATTCAGTATTTCTTCAGAAATTCCGGATGCTGCCAAGTGAAACCTGTCAAGATAAAAATTATCATCCATACCCTTATTTTTTATAAATATATCAATAAAAAAACCTTCAGAAAATCCGAAGGTTTTTTATTTTATTTTTTGATTGATTCTTTCTTCCAGTTAGATTTGAAGTTACAGCTGTCGTAACGTCCGTCTATAGAAATAAAAGTGGTTGGCAACTTAGAATTGACAAACTTTTCAACCATTTCACTTTTCTTTTTATTCAGCGCCATCTGTTTGATTCTGCTGAAATCTGTTTCCAGTGTAATCTGGTGAGAAGGGATCACATCTTCAATTTTGATGATTTTGATCGTCTTTCTTCTGTTCTCCTCATCTTCAAAAGCAGTCGTAATATCTCCTTTGTTCAATCCGGCTAACTCGTAGCTGATTGTTCCCGGGATACTTTCTCTTTCAATTTTATCAGAACCATCCGCTCCGGGAATTACCCCTGCATTGAATTTTGTTCTTTTATCATCTGAGAATTTGAAAGCAGCATCTTTAAATGTTATTTTACCATTCAAGATAAGTCCTCTGATACTGTCTAATTTTGCTTTTGCAGTTTTGATCTCCTCATCAGTAGGAGTAGCTTTCAACAGGATATGTCTGGCATCATATACCTTACCTGATCTTTTCAGTAACTGAATAATATGGAATCCGAATTCAGATTCAATAGGATCTGAAATTTCATTTTCCTGAAGATTCAGTGCAGCGGCTTCAAATGGTTTAACCATCTGGCCTTTGTTGATATTTTTATATAAACCGCCGTTAGCAGCTGATCCTTCATCTTCAGAATAAATTCTGGCCTGGCTTTCAAACGTTTCCCCTCCCAGAATATCCTGTTTGATCTTTTTCAATCTGTTGATAAGATCTTGCTTATGGGCTTCCGTTAAGGTAGGATAGATCATAATCTGAGCCAAAGTAACCTCATCTTTTATCTGTGGCAGCTGTGTTTTATACATATTGTAGAAATCAGTTACCTCATTGGGAGTTACATCAGCTTTATCAGTAACTCTCTGATATTTTGCCTGCCCATAATACTGGTCAGTATCTATCTTTTCGATGGCATTTTTCATCTCATAAGCATTTCTGAACTTATAAGCGGCCAGCAATGTTTTTTCGTCCGGAAATTGAGAAAGCAACTGACGGTATTTAGCGTTAGCCTGTTCTTTGATTGCTGCAGAACGGTTTTCAATTAAGGTATCTTTTTTTGCTTCATATACAAGAAGCTTATTGCTGATCAGGTTTTCCAGGAACTCACATTTATCTGTGTTGGCAGCTCCCTGTTGTTTCCCATAATTCATCTGCTCGATTACATCAGATTCCAAAACAATCTCATCCCCGATAACAGCTGCAATACCATCCACTAAATCTCCTGGTTTAAGCTGGGCTTTCATCATATTTGAAGAGAATATCATGATGAAAATCCCAAGAAGAAAAGTGATTTTTAGTTTATTTGTCATTTTACTATTTTAACAAGTTGCAAATTTAGAATTCTTAACGAATTTCACTCAATTTTTTATTATAAATATTTCTTAAAAAGACTTATTTACTGCAGTTCAACATCAAAAGTCGTCAATTCTTTGAATTGTCTCAATCTACTGAACATATCTGCTTCGTTTACTTCCTCTATTCTTTCTGTACCGAATTTCTCTACAGTGAATGAAGCCATTGCAGATCCAACAATAAGAGCAGACTTCATCGTATCAAAATCGATTTTTCCTTTTTTGGCAAGATAAGCTGCAAATCCTCCTGCAAATGTATCACCAGCCCCTGTCGGATCAAAAACATCTTCTAACGGAAGAGCAGGAATAGCAAATACTTTATTATCATGGAAAAGTAAAGCTCCGTGTTCTCCTTTTTTGATGATTACGTATTCAGGACCCATTGTATGGATCTTTTTAGCAGCTTTTACCAGAGAATATTCTCCTGAAAGCTGTCTTGCCTCCTCATCATTGATGGTAATGACATCTGTTTTTGCAATCATATCCATTAAGATATCCCATGCGCTGTCCATCCAGAAATTCATCGTATCAAGGATAACCAGCTTAGGACGGTTGTTCATTTTTTCCAGTACTGATAACTGAACTCCCGGGTGTAGGTTTCCAAGTAATAAAATTTCGGCATCCTGCATTGAATCAGGGATTTTCGGGTCAAAATTTTCCAGCACATTTACTTCTGTAGCCAAAGTATCTCTTGTATTCAGGTCATTGTGGTATTTTCCGGACCAGAAGAACGTTTTTCCTTCTTTTACAATTTCAATTCCTTCGATATTGACATCTCTGTCTGTGAACATATCAAGATGTTCCTGTGGAAAGTCTCCTCCTACTACAGAAACAATTCCGGATTTAACGCCTAAAATTGATGAAGTGATTCCGATATAAGTGGCTGCACCTCCTAAAATTTTGTCCGTTTTACCAAATGGTGTTTCAATTGCATCAAATGCAACACTTCCTACAACTAAAAGTTTCATATATTTTTCAATGTATATTAAAAATAATTATTTTTTCCATTCAAAAGTGTCCAGCAGATGTTTCATATCATTTTTGATATAGTTTACTGCAGGGGCAAGAGAGTCCGGTTTCGGTCTCGTATTAAAGTATAAATAAGCAGTCACGAAGTGTTTCGTACTGTCTGTAATGTAAAACTGAAGATTGGAAGCGCTCTGTCCTTTCAGTTCATAGAAGTTCCCATATACTTTCTTTTCAGGATATTCGAAGGATTTGGTATCTATAGAACTGGCTTTAATGGTATGTTCATACACCATTTTTTCAGCTTCCTTGATATGAGCATCAAAGTCATTCTGTATCGGATAATAGGTAATAAAAAGCTTAGCCTTCATTTTCGGATAATTCAGATAGAACCAGCAAGGTTTTTTGGCTGGTGCGAGCGAAGCAAAGTCCGAATATTCAAAGGAATAGGCGCAACCGTTTTCAAACTTTTGGTATTTCGGGGCAGGGTATTCAAGACGCAGTTCTCCATAAGGTTTTGGTGAAGGGTCTTTTCCGCATGAAATTAAAAGCAGCGATACAAAAATAAAAATGACTTTTTTAATCATTTTGCAAAAGTACAAATTAGATTTCAGATTTCGGAAGACAAATTTCAGTCTTTCAGAGCGTTTTGAATGTAATTTTCCAGAGGCTTTGGAAACGATTTTTCATGAGAGCCCTCAATATCTGTAATCTGGTATTGATTTTCAGCGATAAAATTATTCCATATCTTTTCTGAAATGACCTCAACATTCAATATTTCAATGCTTAAATTCTTATGAGTCAGCTTATGGGTAACCGTTTTTGAGCCGGTAATAAATGGCTCCATATCAACAGGAATAGCGGTAGGAAATTCAAACAATTTCTTCCAGATAAAATCATCTGCTCTCTGACGGATCAGAAACTGTCCGTTTCTGTGAACAAAATAATAGGTCAGAGCAAGATCTTCTGCTTTTACTTTTTTTGTTTTTACGGGATAATCTGAGATCTTCTGCAGGGAAAATGCCAGACAGTCTTCATTAAGAGGACATTCTCCACACAATGGATTTTTGGGCTTGCAGATCTCTGAACCTAAATCCATCATCGCCTGATTAAAATCTCCCACATTATCAGGCATAACTAAAGTTGCCAGCTCAGAAAAATAGGTAAACGCCCTTGAATTCGAAATATCAAAATCATCCGCAAAAATACGGCTCAGCACCCGGTAAAAATTTCCGTCAACAGCGGGTATTCTTCCATTGAAGCATATACTTGAAACAGCAGCAGCTGTATATTTCCCTACTCCTTTCAATTTTAAAATTTCTTCATACTGGTGAGGAAAAACTCCCTGATAATCATTCATGATCTGTTGGGCAGCTTTATGGATATTGATCGCTCTTGAATAATAACCCAATCCTTTCCAGTAAAGTAAAACTTCATTTTCTTCCGCTCCTGCCAACGTTTTTACATCAGGAAATCTTTTAATAAAATTATTATAATGGTTCAGTCCCTGACTGATCCTTGTCTGCTGAAATACAATTTCGCAGATCCAGATCTTATAAGGATCCTTTGTCTGTCTGAAAGGCAGATCTCTCGCATTATTCCTATACCATTCCAGAAGTTTGTTACCAACGTGTAGAAAGTCTGAATTTCTTTTATCCTTCTCCAAAAATTTTTGTTTTGCTTTTTTATAAGATACTTCGACTCCGTTCAGCATGACACCGCAACTGTTATTCATTTATTAAACAGCAGCTGCATAGCTATATACTGCAAGTCTATGTAACATCTGCAAAGATAAAATTTATTTATCAGCTTTCACAGTATATACAGGAGCTGCTTTTAACCACTGATAATTAAGGTTTCTGTCCTTCTTTAAAAAGCGGTACCCTTCCAGTTTTTTCAAATAAACATACATAGAATCACTGCTTTTTATCTTGAGTTTATACTGGGATAAAAACAGCATGGGCATTTCGACCGTAGAATCTCTCACCGTCTTCAATACTTTTCCTGATTTTACTTTATAAAGAAAGAATGATTTCCCACGTCCTTTGGAGCTGTCGGCCAGCTTTACCTCTGAACTGGAAATAACGAGTTCACTGCCATCAAAGCATTCATCTTTATTCATGATATATGCTTTTCCTTCCTGGTGTTCGTCTGCAAAAAGATCATTTTCGTAATGCCCCGGGCTTTGGTATTTTTTTTCGCAACTCATCAAAAGTACCATCAGCAGAGTGGGTAAGCCAATGATAAGTTTCTTATTCATATTCAATTTCATAGATGTTGGTTGAAAAAAAACCGATGTAAAATTGCATCGGTTTTTATTATTTAAAGTATATTTATTTTACTCCTGAGCATATTCTGCATCCCATTCGTTACCATCATCTCCTTTATGTCCGTCAAGTTTAATAACAAAACTTTTTGTAGGGAAATAAGGTGTCATACGGATATCCAGCCATACTCTGTCTTTATTGACTCTGTCCTGCTCGAAACGAACAATTTTAAATTTTTCGATCAGTTTGTCCGGTCCTTTGATGCTATCAAGGAAGGTTACAATCTGCCTTCTCAAATCGTCTTCGTTTTTTGCATTCCAGTTTTCGAAAGCTCTTCTGTTCAGGAAGTCAAGCAATACCTTGGTTACATAGTCGAATACACGAACTACAGAATAGGTCTGAAGACCAATATTGTCTCCTGTAAATAAGGTCTTTGCAGAGAAAGCCATAATTTTTCCATATTCGTTGACCATTGGTACAAGACCCATTTTTTCCAGCTGAGAAATTTCACTTTTCTTCAACTCGAATTTTACAGCGTCTACTTCGTTGATGTTACCATGTTTTTTACCTGCAGCTACCTGAGACATCAGAGTTTTGTGGATTTTTCCGGCTAACGAAGTGGAAGGTGGAAGTTCTACATTTTCTTCTTCTCCTACTTCTTCTGCTTTACCACGTCCTACCAGCCAGTTACATGTCATAATAACATTACTTCTGTGGAGTTCTCCTCCTGTAAGGTTTGCAGAGTGAAATAAATCTACCACATCATCCGGTTTGTCAAGGTTGGCGAAGTCTGTAACCATCATTACTTTGTTTTCGTTACAGATCTTTGCCCATTTCTCAATGACCTTATTGGATCCTAAATATCCCGGTATTGCCAGGATTGAATAGTTGTCTCTAAGGTCAAGACGGTCGTAGTAGTTTTTAAATTCTTCAGAAATGGCATCGATGAACAGGGGATTATCCAGATCGGAAACCTGCTCAAGGCTGGCATTTACGATACTTACGTTATCCACTTTATCCAATTCTGTATTTTTGTAGAATTGCGCTACTGTTCTGTAGTTGGTTTCCAGCATACGAACAGCATCCAGTGTGCTTTTTAAGTTTTTCTTCAGATTCTGATCGGCCTGCTGTGCTTTGTTTTTGCACGTTTCTGCCATTTTATCAGCTGATTCTTTACCCTCTAAAAGGCTTACCCAAAGATTGATCTTCTGAAGAAGCTCTTTTCTTTCGTCTGCTTTATTGCTATCGTTCAGGAAGATTTCTTTTCTTGCCTTTCTTGTTGGGTTCATATTGGCAATACCGTCTACGACGGATTCAACAAAGCCAAATCCTCCCATTTTATTGAGCTCTGCAAGCGGGTTGCCTTTCGGCTGTCCTGCATGTTGCTGCTGCCCCTGCTGCTGGCTTTCCTGTGCCTGTAATTTGCTATCCATGATTCAATGTAAGTCTTTAATTATTTTTCAAGTTCTTGTGCCACTTCTTTCAATACTTCTATGAACGCTGCTCTGGTCTGATCGTTCTCCAGCATGTTTCGTAGAATTTTGTTAGTTTTCAGCTGACGTACAATTTTATTGTACTGCTCCTGTTCCATGCTCAGCTGCTGCAGATAATCTGACTTCTGAGTAAGGCTTTTAGGGGTAAAGTCTCCAAGATTTTGAAAACGGAATTCCTCTTCTACTATTCCCCCATCTTCTGTCTCGTGCTGTACCGATACTGAAGGCTGGAAATGTTTGAAAACATCTTCCACTGTTTTTAATCCTGTTATGACTTCAGGGGTATAAGACTCTTCTGTTGTAAGCTGGCTTACTATCAGTGATTTATTTTCCTGGATTTCCTGGATAGCTTCATTAGCGTCTACTTTTACCTCGTTTCCGCCAACACCATAATTAAACATTGCCATATTATTGTTATTTTGAGATTTACTATTTTGGTTTGGATCTGTCTTTGAATAATTTACATACGAATCAAATAAATTACCAATCCAATGTTTAAATTTAAAAAAAAACTGTAACATACAAAATTTTACTAAGATTTTTCTTGAGTCATCAAAATTTACTACCATTTATCTGACATAAAATCATCACATTACGATGTCACTAAGCTATGAAAAAATAAATAAAATCTTCCAAGAAAAAATAAAATAAAAATTTTGTTTCCTTCGCTTTTATACAAAAGTATCAAATGAACTTTAAAATAAGAATTCCTCAGACGTTACAAAAAATATTCATTATATTTAAACAAAGCGAACAGCGTCATGAAAGATGTAAAAATAGCATTCAGAAAACCCATATTTCCAGTTTCAGAAGCATTACATCAATATCTGGAAAAATATAACAGAACGACCAAGATCAGGTTCCTGTATGAAGACCTCCTGAGGTTCAGCGACAGTGTGAGTATCCTGGATAAAGATGGCAAGGATACTTTGTGGCTTGGGGTATTATATTCTGAATATGAGTTTAAAGAAATAGAAGCTAATCTCAATAAAATTTATACTCTCCTTCATTCTGATGGAGATATTGCTACCTTACCATATCTGAAAGTGGATACCATTGATTTCTGTACCTTCGGAAACTCTAAACCGTTTCGGATCCGGGTGAGAAATATACTTAATGATAATTATACGTATTTTTATATTAAACAGGCGGATGCCTCCCGGATATTCGGACTGGAGCTTGAAGATCTGCTTTCTCCCAACAGAATCAACTTTCTGGTGTATAAAAATACATTGATTGAAGAGCATATTTTAGGAATTCCCGGAGATGTTTTTATTCAAAAGCACCTGCCCAATTGTACGGAACTGGAAAAAGCACAGATTTCCAAGGAATTTGTAAAGTTCAATGAGCGCTGTCTCATTGGGCTCCTGGGTGACATGCGCTCTTACAATTATGTTGTTATTCCAATACATGATTTTGACCAGGTGATTTACAGAATTCGCCCCATTGATTTTGATCAGCAGACTTATGAAGGAAATCTGAAAGTCTACCTTCCTCAGTATTTCAAAGAAAACAATCAAATGGTCAATATGGTTCTGGAAAAACTGAAACCCAGCTCTATAGAACAATACCGTAAGGAAGTCCGTTCACAGATCGTAAAAAGAGTAACCAGCAGTAAAAACAGATTTGATGAACTGATTTCTATTATGAAAAAAGACAATATTGCACCGGAAACCAATGTTATAGAATTAAGAACGGCCTTGCAGAAACTTACTTATGATGTCAATTTCAAATACTGTAAAACCATGGGTGACATTATGGAAACCGGAATAAAATTTGTACTAAGGAATTACAAGAGAGAATATTAAGAAAAGAAAATCCATCTCAAACAATAAGAGATGGATTTTTCTTTTCTAACAATTTCAGGTAAAATTACCAGATTTTTATTCTGTCCTGAGGAGCTTTATACATTTTGTCTCCCGGTTTGATATCAAATGCTTTGATGAATGAGTCCTGATTTACCAAAGGACCGAAAGCTCTGAACATTCCCGGAGAGTGTGGATCTGTTTTCACCTGGTTGATCATATACTGATCAGTCGCTTTAGTTCTCCAAACGGTTGCCCAGCTCATAAAGAATCTCTGATCCTGAGTGAAGCCACTGATTTTTCCAGGATTTCCTTTATCTTTTAAATACATCTGAAGTGCATCATAAGCTACTGCTACCCCTCCTAAGTCACCGATGTTTTCACCACTTGTAAATTTACCGTTCACGAAGCTGCCCTTTACGGGTTCATAAGCACTGTACTGCGCTGCCAGCTGCCCCACTTTTGCATCAAAGTTCTTACGGTCAGCATCTGTCCACCAGTTATTCAGGTTACCATCCCCATCGAAACGGGAACCACTGTCATCAAATCCATGAGAAATCTCGTGACCGATAACAGCTCCGATACCACCAAAGTTCACGGCTGCATCTGCTTTAGGGTTATAGAAAGGTGGCTGAAGAATAGCTGCCGGGAATACAATTTCATTGTTTGATCCGCTATAGTAAGCGTTTACAGTTTGTGGAGACATTCCCCATTCTGTTTTGTCAACCGGTTTTCCTACTTTATCCAGACTTCTCTGATACTGCCATGCTGCTACATTCTGAAGGTTAGAATAAAGCGTAGCACCATCTTTTGGAGATTCCACCTTCAGTTGGGTATAATCTTTCCATTTATCAGGATATGCGATTTTCACAGTAAACTTGGATAATTTTTCCTGAGCTTTTACCTTAGTTTCAGGAGACATCCAGTCTATATTCGCAATATGTGTTTTGAATGATTTTAAAAGATAATCAATATACGTTTCCATCTGCTTTTTGGCCTCAGGAGTAAAGTATTTGTCTACATACAGTTTTCCGAAAGCTTCACCAAGAACACCATTCACAAGAGTAAGCCCTCTTTTGTTCATTGGACGCTGTTCTTTTTGTCCCTGTAAATATTTAGCATAGAAATCGAATCTGATCTGCTCTAAGCTGTCATTCAGATTGCTCGCATTTCCATTAATAATATGATATTTCAGATAGTCTTTCAGCAAAGGAAGGTTTTTCTGTGTAATAAACTGATCCATATTCTGGTAGTACTTCAGCTCTCCGATGATCACCCTATCTGTATTTACGCCTGCATCTTTCAGGTATTTTGCCAGATCTACATTTTTAACCACACCTGATAACTCTGATACGTTTTTAGGATTATATCTTAAATTGGCATCTCTGTTCTGCTCAAGCGTCAGCAAATAATTCGCAAGCTGTTTTTCAAAGTCCACTACATTCTGCGCCGCCTGGGTATTATTTTTGTATCCCAATACTCCGAATAGCTTCCCGACATACATCTGATATTCTGCCAGTGTTTTAGTATTGGCATCATTTACTTTCTGATAGTAATCTCTTCCCAGGCCCAAATCCGGACCACCAAGATACACCGCATTCATATTGGAATTCTTCATATCAGCGCCTACCCTCCATCCGTAGAAGGAATTATCTCCTAACCTCGTAGCCTCTAAAAGGTATTTCTGAAGATCATTAAGATTTTTAATGGCATCTACTTTGGCAAGATCCGCTTTGATAGGTGTAAGACCTTCTGTATTTCTCTTATTGGTATCCATAAAAGAAGCATACAGATTCTGAATTTTCTGCCCTTCTGATCCGGCTGGATAGGTTTCTGTAAGAATTTTATTCAGGATATCCAATGAAGCATCATCCACATTTTCTCTCAAAGCATTGAAAGATCCCCAGTTTGCTTTATCGGAAGGAATCTGAGTCGTTTTCACCCAGTTTCCATTCACATAGCTAAAAAAGTCATCCTGCGGACGGACACTTGTATCCATGTATGACAAATTAATCCCCTCCTCTTTTGCTTCTTCTTTTACCGGCTCAGCTATGGTCACTGTAGCTTCGGTTTTATTCTCTGTCTTTGCAGTCTTTGCTGCACCACACGAATTAAGAAATACAATGCCTGAAAGGGCAAGTATTCCAATATTTAGCTTTTTCATTAAAGATAATTTTTGATTTTACACAAACTTCTCAAATATACAAACTTTAATGATATGTAATGAATGATATTTATATATGGGTGAAAATTGGAGATTTAGATTTAGATTAAAAGTTTAAGGTTTAAAGTTCATAGTTTAATGTTTGGTGCTATTGGGTGGACCACCCCGTCAAAAAATTCTTTGAATTTTTGCCACCCCTCCAAGGGAGGGGAATGATGGAAGACGTTATTATAACTATTATCCCTTCGATTCGTCTCACAATCCCTATTACTTTTTACTTATTACCTATTTTCCCTAATCCCTAAAATCTGCTACCTATCATCTATCACCTGCTACCTCTAAAAAAAACAAAACCGCCCATTGCTGAGCGGTTATTATTGTTACCAGATTTTGATTCTGTCTTCAGGAGCTTTGTATAATTTATCTCCTTTTTTCACGTCGAAAGCTTTGTAGAAGGCATCAACGTTGATCAGCGGACCAAAACTTCTGAAATATCCCGGAGAGTGCGGGTCAGTTTTCACCTGGTTGATCATATATTTCTCACTTGATAATGTTCTCCAGACTGTTGCCCAGCTCAGGAAGAATCTCTGATCCTGGGTAAATCCACTGATTTTACCTGGATTTCCCTTATCTTTTAAATACATCTGAAGGGCATCGTAAGCGATATTTACCCCTCCTAAGTCAGCGATATTTTCACCGTTTGTGAAAGTACCATTCACAAAAGTTCCTTTTACCGGCTCATATTTATCATATTGAGAAGCAAGCGCTTTTGTTGCTTTTTCAAAATTAGCCTTATCTTCCGGAGTCCACCAGTCTACAAGATTACCGTCTGCATCGAACTGTGCTCCTGAATCATCAAATCCGTGGCTCATTTCGTGTCCGATAACCGCACCGATACCTCCAAAGTTCACTGCAGCATCAGCTTTAGGATTGAAAAATGGCGGCTGAAGAATAGCTGCAGGGAATACAATCTCGTTGTTCACCGGGTTGTAATAAGCATTAACAGTTTGTGGTGTCATTCCCCATTCTGTTTTATCAACCGGCTTACCTATCTTAGCCAGATCTTTGTTATACTGCCATTCAGCAATATTCTGAAGATTCTTGTAAAGGCTTCCTCCTTTAGCTTCAGAAATGATATTTAATTTTGAATAATCTTTCCATTTATCAGGATAAGCAACTTTTACGGTAAACTTGTTCAGCTTCTGCATTGCTTTTTCTTTAGTAGTAGAAGACATCCATGCTAAGTTATTGATATGAACGGCAAAGCTTTTCTTCAGATAGTCGATCAATTCTACCATCTGAGCTTTTGCTTCAGCAGGGAAATATTTCTCAACATATAATTTACCGAAAGCCTCTCCTAAAGAACCGTTGATCAGCTCATAGCCTCTTTTGTTAAGAGCTCTTTGTTCCTGCTGCCCTCTAAGGTATTTACCATAGAAAGCAAATCTCATATTTCCTAAGTTTTCACTTAAGTAAGCAGCACTTCCGTTGATCATGTGGAATTTCAGATAATCTTTTATAACAGAAAGATTCTGAGCATTTACCAGTTTATCAAAGTTTTTGTAGTATCCTAATTCACCGATGATTACTCTGTCTGTATTTACACCAACTTTTTTAAGATACCCCGGGATATCTACACCTTTAACAAGACTGGAAAGTTCAGCCATTGTCTGAGGGTTGTACTGAAGGGTATTATCTCGGCTCTGTTCGTTTGTAAGGTAAGTATTGGCAATGCTTTTTTCGTAATTAACGATACTTTTTGCTGCTTCATCAGCATTTTTATATCCTAATTCTTTTAACATTGAAGCTACATATTTCTGATATTCAGCAATAGCTTCTGTATTTTTCTCATTTACTTTCTGATAGTAATCTCTTCCCAGACCCAATGAAGCATTTCCTAAGTAAACAGCATTCATTTTAGAATCTTTAAGATCCGCATCAACACCCCATCCGTACAAAACATTCTCTCCGTCTTTTGTTACAGATACCAGGTAGTTCTGAAGGTCAGCCATATTTTTAATGGCATCAATTTTATTCAGGTTTTCCTGGATAGGTTTGATTCCATCTGCATTTCTCTTCTGCATGTTCATATAAGTAGCATAAAGATCCTGGATCTTTTTACCTTCACTTCCATCTGCAAATTTATCTTTCAGAAGGGAGTTCAGGATGGTCATGGAATTGTTATCCGTATCCTCAGCCAGTTTGTTAAAGCTTCCCCACGTTGGTTTATCCGATGGAATTTTGGCTGTTTTCATCCATGTTCCACTCACATAGTTGTAAAAGTCATCCTGAGGACGTACTGAAGTGTCCATCAGGCTAAGGTCTAAACCTTTGTCTGTGTTGTTCACTGCTACTTTAGCAGTTTTAGCTTGTGCGCTCATCGTAGTCTGAGTACAGATCCCTGCTATTAAAAACAAAGAAAGCGTTATTTTTTTCATTATGATAACAATTTATAGAATATGTATTATTTATTTCGAATTTGTTACTTTTCGGAAAAACAAATTTAAATAAATAAGTTGGAAGCTGGAAGTTATGAAAATCATAAGGAATGGTAATACCATCTCTACAATAACGTCCAGCTTCCATCCTCCAGCTTTATCTAAGAAGTCACGATCTCTTTTACATTCCCGGTTCTTTTCAGGAATCCCCAGGACTGCATTTCTCCTTTCAGGGCTTTTCTTAAACTCTTAAACAGCACAATATACATCAGCCATCTGTATCCGAACCTCTGAGGAATAATATACAGGAGATTGATTAACTTTTCCCGCTGTATAATGAATGCAATCAAAGCTAAAGAAGCATCCACCAAAAGGAAGATCAAATAATAACTGAATATTTTGTCTCCGTTTCCGGACAGAATTCCAAAGAACATAATCACATCTGCCAGTGGCGAAAAAAACGGTATAATGTACTGGAATAATAAAATATTCGGCATTGCCCAAAGTCCCAATCCTTTATATTTAGAATTCAGGAAAGTCTGTCTTTGTTTCCAGAACATCTGCATGATACCATAGGTCCAGCGGAAGCGTTGTTTTAAAAACTGTTTTACAGTTTCCGGAGCTTCAGTCACTGCAATGGCTCTGTTTTCGTTTGCCACCGTATATCCTGCTTTCAGTATTTTCACCGTAATATCACAGTCCTCTGCCAGGGTATCAGATGAATAGCCTCCTGCTTCAATAATTACAGATCTTTTAAATGCACCGATGGCCCCCGGAATTACGGTAATGGCATTAATGTGAGCATACGCCAGTCTGTCAAAGTTCTGACTCGTAGTATATTCTATAGACTGCCATTTCGTAAGCCAGTTTACAGCGTTTCCTACTTTCACATTTCCTGCAACAGCGGCAATTTTTTCTTCAGGATTTGAATTTAAAAACCTTGCAATAAGATATTTTACGGCATCCTGCTGCAGTTTGGTATCTGCATCAATACACACTACATATTCTGCATCCGTCTGCGAAATTCCGAAGTTCAGGGCAGTAGCTTTCCCGCCGTTTCCTTTGGTAAGGATTTTCAGTTTCGGATGATCAGGAAATGCTGCTTTTGCTTTTTCATAAGTAGAATCTTTACTTCCGTCATCTACCATAATGATATTAAAATTCGGGTACGTCTGCTTCAACAAATTTTGCAGAGACGAAACAATATTGACTTCCTCATTATAGGCAGGTACGATAATGGAAACTTTCGGATAGGATTCAAGAACCGGAAATCCACCTAATTTTTTTTCTTTTTTTCTTTCTTTAAAAGCCCAATATGCCATGAGTAATAATCTGATCAGTCCCAGCACAATAAAAATGGTAAATAATGCTACCAGAAAATGGCTTATTCCATAGATCACAGTAGCCAGCACAAGATTGAGCTGCATAATGTAATATGATTTTGTTTTAGGAACTTCAGGCATCAGTTCATTTCTGCTTTTATGCAGAATACTGGTAAGATTGGTAAAATGATATCCTTGCTTCTGAAGGGTCGGAATCAGAATTTTTAAAGCTTTTACTGTTTCTTCTCTGGTATCCCCGCCTGCATCGTGAAGAAGAATGATATTCCCTCTTTCCTGTTTGATACCTGCCATGACACGTTTTACAATTTCATCTGCCTTTATTCCCGGCTGCCAGTCTTCAGGGTCTATGTTTTCCCCAATATCCAGATAGTTTTGCTGTCTGGCCAAAGCCACCGGAATGATCTCCTCGGAAGTGGTGGGTTCAGAGTCTGCATTGTATGGGGCTCTGAACAAAATTGTACTGTGCCCTGTCACACACTCTATCAGCAGACGGGTAAGTTTCATTTCAAGCAACGCCCTTTCCGGGCTTACTTTTGCCACGTTTTCATGGGTAAATGTATGGTTTCCGATCTCGTGGCCTTCACGGTAAATTCTTTTAACCAGAGGAAGATTCTTTTCTGCATTTAATCCTACCAGGAAGAATGCTGCCGGAACATGATATTTGGACAATACATCCAATACCTGTGGTGTATATGTTTCATCCGGGCCGTCATCAAAAGTAAGAACAAGCTCTTTCTGAGGAGCACTTCCATATTTTTTTACTTCGTAAGAGCTTGGATAGGTAATATAATTTTCGTCTGTGATAATTTTCTCTTTCGGATCAATTTCAAGTGCAATTTTTCCGTCGTGAGGGGTATTCAGAACATCCAGTACTTCTCCATCTCCTATATAATCCACCATGGTTTGTCCCTTTACATTTTCCAGCGTTTTCAAATTCAGTCTGGAAAGTCCGGCAAACGTAAGATCCTTATCATAGAAATTCCATACTCTGCTGTCCTCACTTCCCAGCCTCCACAGCGCAGTTCCTGCCAACGGATATTCTGAGGAGAAACGCATAGTATTGAAAATAGAAGCTGCATCGTTGAAAAATACAGTGTGGGTTAAATTTTTAGAATCTGTGTAAGAATAATTTAAATTGAATGTATTGTCATTAAAGTCAATAACCGCTTTACTGGCACTGGCCTTTGTAATGGCCTGCATATAGGTTACAGAGGTATTGTCATCCGTATTGGAACTCCAGTCATAACCATAAGCCCCCAATCCCAGGATGATTTTTTGCGGAGCGGTTTGTTTTACAATTTTACCGGTCTGTTCTTCGATCCATTTTTGGGAAGATACCGGACCGGCGTCACTTCCTGCAGAATATTCATCATAAGCCATCAGAACAAAATAATCTACATAAGGATTCAGTCTTGGGATGCTGTAATCATCATTATCTGTCATGATATCCATTGTCACCAGCAGCTGATTCTTTTTGAAGGTTTCTGAAAGCTCTTTCATAAAAGCGATCAGATTTTCATCAGAATTCAGGTTCATATCCTCAAAGTCAATATTGATTCCTTTGAAATGGTATTTTTTACACTGCTGGGTAATCTTTTGAATCAGTTGTGTTCTTTTGTGCGGATCATTAAGAACTTTTACCAGTCCTTCTGAACGGAATTCTCTGTCGAAGTTGTTACTGAGCATCGGCATAGCAGCCACTCCTGTTCTTTTGATCACTTTGTAGCCTTCCGGGTCTACATTGGTTTTCAGATCACCTGTTTTGGGGTCAATGAAAAACCATTCCGGAAAAACAAGATTGACGTGTCTGATATTTCGTTTCAGGGACATAAGAGACTGAGGATCCCATGCCACATAAAATGCAGACCTGATTCCTCCCGGAAACTGAGTCCAGTTCCGGTTCTGATTCTTATATCTTTCTGCTCTTGCCTTCTCAATTTTATCAAGATTGGTATGAATGTTTTTTTCAGAAATAAAGTTTCTGAAACCTTTATATTCTTTGGAGATTTTATTCTCCTGAAGGTAAGGTTTATTGGCTGTAATAACAGCTTTATAATCCTCTTTAAAAGGGATTTTAGGACTTCTGTCCAGGGTCATCATCAGTCCCAAAGCAAGCAGAAGCAGTATTCCTACAAAGATAAAAATACGGCTTCCCCACTGTACACTTTTCCAGCGTTTTTTGCTGTTGGTCTGAAAAATCTGTTTGGAATTTTCCACGATTTTAAAATTTTAATGAATGGTTTTCAAAAAGTGTGAAAAACTATATTAAAATTAATTAAAAAAAAATTAAAAAGAAGGATGTTCATTTAACCGTTTACAAGTAGGCTCACCAGATCCTGAATCACTTTTTGGGAAACAAAATTCATAAAGTCCACTCTTTCCAGATGAGGCATATACAGTTTGGATGTTACCTCATGATCTTTGACCCTTATGGTGTAATACACTGTTCCTATATCTTTTCCGTCTTCTCCTTTTCCCGGTCCGGCAACGCCGGTTGTGGAAAGAGAAATATGGGTTTGAAACAATTCCTGACAGCCTTTTGCCATTTCCCTGGCTACCTGCTCGCTGACCACTGTAAATTGGTCTACTGTTTCTCTGGAAACATTTAAAATTTTTATCTTTTTTTCTGTAGCATAAGCTATCATCCCACCCAGGAAATATTTTGAACTGCCGGATACTGAAGCGATCATTTTGGCAAGCTCTCCTCCTGTACAGCTTTCTGCAGTAGAAATTGTCAGATTTCTTTCCGTGAGCATCTCTGCCAGAATATTTTCAATTTTATCCTCAGACACCGCAATGACATGTCCTTCTACCAAAGGAAGCAATTTCTGGATTTCTTCTTCTGTCTGTTGTTTCAGCAATTCTTCATTCTCCCCGGAAGCTGTAAGACGAAGCTTTACACGGGTTCCTACGGGGAGATAAGACAGTGCTATATTTTCAGGTAGCGCCAGTTCCCAGTCTTCAATGGTATCGGCGAGAATGCTCTCAGGAATTCCAACCACGGAAACAATCCTTGTATGAATATAATGAAGCCTGAATCTTTTCTGCAGATAAGGAATGATCTGATCCTTTATAAGCGGCTTTACCTCGTAAGGAACCCCCGGAAGGCTGTAGCACAGTTTTCCGTCCTGTTCCATCATCATGCATGGCGCGGTTCCGTAATGGTTTTGAAAAACGATGGATTTGGTAGGAACAAAAGCCTGCTCCCTGTTTCTTTCGAGAATTTCTGACCGTCCCCTTCTTTCCATATAGTTTTTAAGGTGGTTGAACGTCACCTCATCCAGCGCAATTTCATCATCGAAATATTCAGCCAAAGCCTTTTTGGTCTTGTCATCTCTGGTTGGTCCAAGCCCTCCTGTCGTAATGACTAAATCGCCAGTTTCAAAGGCAGTTTTCAATGCATCTTTAATGGTTTCAATTTCGTCTGAGATCGTAAGAATCTGAATAACTTTTATTCCTATATTTTTAAGTTCCGTGGCAATAAAATTAGAATTGGTATCTACCGTGTTTCCGGAAAGGATTTCATCACCAATAGTAATCAGAACAGCTTTTTCCATATATTTTCTGTTGAAAAAAATTCTATGCAAATGACGGAAAATTATATGTCAGCAGCAATATAAATTGATTTTTTCTATTTTTGACGGAATTATCTAAAACTACAATAATAATTATGTCTAAATATGATGATGCTTCATGGCATTATGGCGGTGATTTTCCTGAAGGGCTTCCTCAGAAAAACGGAGCTACACACACAGGAATGTTTCTGAACTGGTGTATTCATAACGATCTGGTTTCTGATGAACTGAAAGAAGACGCATCAGAGGAAATAGAAAAGGTAAAAAGAAGAGAAATCACAGGGGCAGAATTCATCATGGATTCCTGTGACGGGAAATTTTCTGAATATGACCTGAATGAGCTGGGAAATCTTTTTGCAAAGGATTATTATGCTGATGACACTGATTTTGGAAACAGATACAGCTCATTTGCTGACGATTACGTGAATCTTTTTGATGCCAAAGCAGAAGAAAACGATTATGAATATGAAACATTCTATCATATCGAAGATACCTACGAAAACTATGATCTGATGAAACAGGTTATTGACCATCGTTTTGAAGAATGGAAAGAATATATTAACAGCTAAAAAGCAAAAGGGCAAAACCGTAAAACAAAATACTTTATCTGCCTTTTTACGATTTTGCCCTTCTGTAATTTGCTTACTACTCCCTATTGATTATGCTTCACCCAGATCAGTTTATCTGTATCATAGCCGATTTTCTTGGCTTTCTGAAGGAAACGCTGGCGGATGCTTTCAGGGATATTGGTTGTACGGGAAAGAATCCATAAATATTTTAAACTGCTTCCTGCTACCAGGGCATATTGATAGTCTTCATCAATATCTATAACATTGTAACCGGCCCAGATCGGTTTAAAAAATGAAACTTTCAACCGGGCTTCTGTTGGGTCTTTTACAAATTTTGCTTCTCCAATGGATTCATTCCATACTTTTTTAATGTAATCATAGCCTTTGTTTCTTACCTGAACGGTTCCATCCGGATTCTCTGTATATTCTGCGGTCACATTATCCATATTTTTTTCGAACCTGTAATCAAAACGGGCAATCTCATACCACCTGCCAAGATATTTTTTAAGATCAAAATTCTTTACAGCAGATGCCCCCCTGGGAATTCTTACTGAATATGAATTGAATACGATAAGTCCCAGAGCTCCCAATGAAACGGGAAGAATAATTTTATGAATGGTTTTCATGACAGGAATATTTTGGTGGTTACTATAAAACGTCAAAAATAATGCCTTTGGTCTGTTAAAGACCCACAAATTCTATGAAAATACTTTCAGGAAATTATCTTTAAAGCTTCCCGAAACCTCTATTTCAGTATCATCAGACAACATTACTGTCCCGCTTTTATGATATGATTTTACAAATCCTGTGTTAATAATATGGGAACGATGTACCCTCACAAACGGACTTTCCAGAAGGTCATCAAAATGTTTCAAAAACCGGCACACCATCTTCTTTGAGCCATCTGTAAGATATACCTGGGTAAAATTGCCATCTGCCTGAAGCCTGACGATATCTTCTGTCTTTACAACATCAAATCCCTGCAGGGTTGGCAGGATCAGCTGCTGTTTTTCAGGTTTTAATTTAAGATTTTCAAGAAGGATCTTGTTTCGGTTAAGTTCTTCTTTTTTCTCCAGACTTTCAGCTACTTTATTGACTGCCAGAATCAATTCCTGAATATCAATAGGTTTTAAAATATAATAACTTGCCGATTTGTTCAAAGCCTGTAATGAATATTGTGAAAATGCGGTAATGAAAATGGTTTCATAAGACAATTCTTTAGTTGCTTCCAGAACATCAAAGGCATTTCCAAAAGGCATTTCTACATCCAGAAATACCAATTGGGGGTGTTTTTCGGTGATTAACGGGACAGCTTCTTTAATATTTTCAGCTTCGCCAAGGATTTCCACCTGCGGACAGTATTTGGTAAGATAGCTACTTAAAACGTCTCTTGCTATAATTTCATCGTCAACAATGACAGCTTTTATTTTCATTTGAACAGATATTAGGTGGAAGGTAACAGATTGCAGATGCAAATTAGGAATATTTAATTAATCATACAATCTGGTATTATTTGTTATTTAAAATCATTATAAATTAATACTCTGATAAGTGATTAATATTTTTTTTATTAATTTAGTTCATAAGAATTACTATAATACTAACATTCAAAAACAATTACTATGAAAAAGACAAAATTTTTAAACTTTATCGAGAAACTAGAAAACAATATGGTAAACAACAATGAGGAATCATTAATTTTAACAAATTTTTCTGAACAACAGTACGGAGGCCTTATCGGTGTTAATGACAGCAGATGCGTAAACGGAAGTTCTGCATGTAATGGATCCATTAATGATTCAAGATGTTCCAATGGTAGCTGTGATAATTCTATTAATGGAAGAAAGTGTACAGTAATATCCCCATCATAATCAATCTATTTTAAATAACTTTTAAACTTAAATATTTATTATAGTAATTCTTATTTTCTAATACTAATACCGAAAAATCAAATTTAACATGGAAAAATCTAAATTTCTCAAAATGATTGAGAAAAAGATGATTTCGGAAAATAACGAATCTCTTTTTTTATCCAAAGTCAGTGAGGATCACATGGCCGGTGAAATAGTCATTAATGGTGATCAATGTGTCAATGGAAGTTCTGCATGCCAGGGATCTCTCAACAACTCCCGATGTTCCAACGGAAACTGTGACAATTCCAGTAATGGAAGAAAATGTACAGTACTCTCTCCATCTATAGGAATTTTCTAACATTAAAAAATAATATGCCAGATAAAAACGAATATTCCGTTTTAATAGATATTGACGTGGATTTTGAACAATGAAGACATCATTTTAAGAAAGAATTATAATCAAATCATTTATAATTCTCCCTGATAGTACACATACTTTCCCATAGTATATTAACGCATTTAATACCCAAAAAAATGCATCATATTAACTCAACAATAATATAAAAATTATGTATAAGTTCAGTAAATACAACTCAATCATACCATTAAGTGATAATATTTCAGCATTATATAACTCAAAAGAGGATAAATGTATTGTCATTAAAAGAAATTTAGAAGAATACTTTAAGCTTACTCCTGTGGATTTGGAAAAAAACCACCCTTCCATATATCAGAATCTGCTTGATATTAATGCCATTGTCGATCAAAATTTAGATGAGCTTCAGGAAGTCATTAAAAGAAGCAAAGAAGTGGATTACTCTGACAAGACTTATCGTCTCATTATTAATCCAACGATGAACTGCAATTTCAAATGCTGGTACTGCTATGAATCTCACATTGTAGGTTCAAAGATGAGCAATGAAGGCGTCAACAGGATTATGAAATTTATAGATAAAACTCTTGAAAATAATAAAAATCTCAACTCATTTGATCTTTCATTTTTTGGTGGAGAACCTCTGATGTATTATAGCAAAGTAACAGAACCTATAATTAATCACTACAGGACCCAATATGAGAATTATCCGAATATCAATTTCACAATTTCTTTTACCACCAATGCCTATCTCCTGAATGACAAAATGGTAAACCATCTTACTTATGAGAATGATAATAAATTTTTCCAGATCACTCTTGATGGTGGAAGGGAGGAACATAATAAGGTAAGAGTTGCTCAAAAAGAAGAAGGTTCTTATGATAAAATTATTTCTTCTATAAAAACACTAATCAAAGAAAAGATAAGTGTCCTTATAAGGATTAATTATACTGCCGAAAATATTGACTCAACAAAATTGATAGTAGATGATCTCATTGATATCAGTGAAGAAGACAGACAATATCTAAGCATCAGTTTCCATCAGGTTTGGCAGGATATTGAAGTGAATAATATTGATGAAAAAGTAAAGGAAGTAATGGAGCTTTATCAGAAACATAATCTAATACCTGCAGGTGAAGAAACAGAACTCTTAGAGGGTCTTGCTAACCCTTGTTATGCCGACAAAAAAAACGAAGCTGTTATCAACTATAATGGCGATGTATACAAGTGTACGGCCAGAGACTTTACAAAAGAAAACAAATACGGAGAACTGAATGAGGAAGGAGAAATTGAATGGAATGAGAAAATCCTTACATGGGAAACTTTAAAAATACAATCTAAAGCATGTCAAAACTGTAGAATACTTCCTTTATGCGGAGGAGGATGCCATCAAATAAATTTAGAAGCAAAAGGGCTTGATAAATGTCAGATGGGCTATGATAATGATAAAAAAGACGAAGTAATCATGAATCGTCTGGAAAAACTGTTTTTTCATGAAGCGTAAAATCAAATTTGTACATCAACTTGAAGCTAATGACTGCGGCCCTGCATGTCTTCAGATGATTTGTGCATTTTACGGAAAAAAATATACTTTAAGAGAAATTAAAAAAAATCTGACGGTTTCAAAACTTGGCATATCAATCAAAGATCTGAGACTGTTTTTAAAAAAAAACGGATTTAACTGTGCGACCGTAAACATTACTTTAGATGATATTTATGAAATGCCTCTGCCTTCTATTTTATATTTGAAGCATGGGCATTTCATTATTCTTGAAAATATAGGAAAAAAAAATATTGATATTATAGATCCCGGCTTCGGAAAAGTAAGCCTTTCTTTAGACTCTTTCAGAGAAAAATGGCTGAACGGCTCATCTGGTATTGCTGTTGTTTTTGAACCTTCGGAAGATTTTAAAAGTATAGAATTAGTTACCGATAAAGAAGAAAAACAAAAAAGCCCAATTATAGCTAACGTAAAAAAGATACTTAAAAAAAACAGGAAAAAATTTTATTTTTCAGTTCTCCTGACATTGATCACTTTAGTTGCCAATTGGGCAATGCCAATCTTATTGAAAGAAAATATTGACAAAGGAATATTATCAAAAGATATGCATATTGTATTAAAGTTATTGTTACTTCAGTTCATATTTGCAGTCAGTTTTTTGCTGTCCCAAAGTCTTTCAGAAGTAATCAACACAAAAATAAGCCTCGAACTGAATATTGATTTCAATAAACTTTACTTTTTAAAGATCCTGAAGCTCCCGATAAGTTATCATGATTCAAAGTTCAAATCTGACCTGATAGAAGGATTGAGTGATCAGCACAAAATAAATTATTTCATCACTTACAGTTTGATAGGAGTAGCTACCAGTATTCTGAATATAATTGTATTTTCATGTTTACTGATCTATCAGAATTATAAAATATTCCTGGTATTTGTACTGTTCAGTATTATTTCTTTTTCTTATATACTTCTTTTCTTTAAAAAGAAAAAGCAGATTGATTACTCCCTGTTTGCTCTGGAATCAGCCAATCGGAATACGATTTATGAGTTGATTATGGGGATCACTGATATAAAGATTAACAGTGCAGAAAAATCCAGACTTTCCAATTGGATGAATTCTGAAAACAAACTAAAAACATTGAAAACAAGACTGGCATATATTAATTTTTACATGAATGACGGGCATCTATTCATATCAAAAATAAGAGATATTACCCTTATAGGCTATACTTCCTATCTTGTTATTGAATCACAGATAACATTAGGTCTGATGATGATGATCAGTTATGTACTGGGACAGCTTTCTGCTCCTCTTCAGCAGCTTACAGATTATACTCAGAACTTTCAAAATACTAAGCTGGCTCATGACAGGCTCACCGATATTTACAACAAAGAAAATGAGACAAAGGAGACCGGGAAATATAGTAATATAGAATCTGTCAATCAAATTACATTAAAAGAGGTAAACTTTAAATATGACATAAATGCAGACCAGGAAGTACTTAAAAACATCAATCTTGTCATTAAAAAAAATACGACTACAGCTATTGTAGGAGAAAGCGGAAGCGGAAAATCAACTCTGCTTAAATTATTATTAGGTTTCTATTATCCAACAGATGGAAGAATCTATATTGGAAATAACAGCATACAGGAGATTAATATTAAAGACTGGAGACAAATGTGCGGGGCAATCCTTCAGGAAGGATATATATTCAGTGGCTCAATTCTTGAAAATATAGCAATGTCTTCAGAAAACCCTGATATGGAAAAACTTAGTCTCGCCCTTAAAATAGCGGAATTATATGAGAAAGTAGAGAGTTTGCCAATGAAGCATTACACTAAAATAGGTGAAATCGGAGTTGCCCTGAGCGGAGGTGAAAAGCAAAGGCTCCTGATTGCCAGAGCAATTTATAAAGACCCTGATTTTATATTTTTTGATGAGGCTACTTCTTCTCTGGATTCCATTAATGAAAAGAAAATTATTTGCAATCTGAATACCTATCTTAAAGACAGAACTTCAGTGATTATAGCGCACAGACTCAGCACCATCAAAAGTGCAGATCAGATCATTGTACTGAAAAATGGTGAAATTGTAGAAACAGGAACTCACGAAGAACTATTGTACAAACAGTCTGAATACTCAAAACTTGTATCCAATCAATTACAATTATCTACTTAAAAAAGAAATAATATGAAGCTAAAACTTTTTATCCCGATCTGTATTATGATATCCTGTCTTACTTTTTCGCAGGTAAAACTATCCAAAAGAGAAGATCTCAGTAGAATAAATAAAAACTGGAGACTTACTAAAACTATTTCCGGAACCTATGGTATCATAGACAAAAGCGGAAATATTATTGTTCAGCCTGTTTATTCAAAAATTAATAAATTCGGAGAGTATTCCAATGATCTCGCAATGGTAAAAAATATATCCGGAAGTTATGGTTTTATCAACCTATCAGGAACTGAAGCAATTCCTGCTCGCTACGAATTGAAATACATTCAAAATAATTTTTCTTCTTTGTATAAAAAATATATCAAGTAAACTGAAATATGAAAATCTTATCTATAATATTTATCTTAACGGCTATTTTAACAAATTCTCAGACTCACAGATACATTTATGAATTAAAATATAGACCTGAAGCAGGTGCTGCAAATTACAAAAAGCAATTAATGGTTCTGGATGTGAATCCTGATGATATAAAATACTATGATTATAAATTTTTGGAAAAAGATTCCTTAAATCAACTGCATAAATCGCAGGATAGGACCTGGACTTCACAAATACCTGTTAGCAGAAAAAAAGATTCTGATAAAAATATAAATTATGTATTGATTGGAGATAATATTTATTCCTATCCCACAGAAGATAAAATGCAGTGGAGCCTGGAAAAAGAAACTAAACAACAGGACGGTCTGAGTTTACAAAAGGCAGTAACAAAATATGGTGGACGTCACTGGGTGGCGTGGTTTACAAAAGATATTCCTTTCAATCAAGGTCCTTATAAATTTCAGGGGCTTCCGGGGCTGATCATGGAAATTAACGATACTGAAGACAATTTTATCTTTAAGCTGGTAAAAAGTACAAATCTTCCGGCGACCTACGACACCTCCAATATTCTGGAAGTAAGGTATGGAGATAAACCCATCCCTACAAACGAAAAAACCGTTATAAAAAAAGCTATCGAATATTTTAATAATCCTTTAAATGATATCAGACAAGAATTTATTAATAATAAAATATCTTCCTTTGAATATAACGGAGTAAAATACAAACCTGAAGAATTAACTGGTCTCATTAAAGAAGAGCAGGAATATATTCTTAAAAATTATAATCCTATCGAATTAGATAAATCATTTCCATATAAAAAACCCTAATTCTCACTAAAACAGATTAAACTTTATAATAACCAAAACACCATTATTATTTTCCTTATCTTTTACAGAGCAGGTGATACTTTTTTTATATAAATCATTCAGAAGCTGGATTCTTTCCAGCGTGTTTTTCATTCCTCTGCCCTCCCTGGTTTTCTGATGCTGGGTTTTCTGCTTTTTACTTTCTTCGATGCCTATTCCGTTGTCTTCGATAAGGATTTTCAGATATGAGTCACTTTTCTCAAAGTTTAATTTTAAAAAACCTTTATCCATTCTGTAGCGGAGGCCGTGCCAGACCGCATTCTCAAGAAAAGGCTGTATCAACATTCCCGGAATCTGAAGGTTTTGCATATTCAGACTTTCATCTACTTCAATTTCATAATCGAATTTATCTGTAAAGCGGGTTTTTTCCAAGGTAAGATAATTCTGAAGAAGATCCAGTTCTTGTTGAAAAGGAATAAAATCTTCTGTTGAATTTTCCATCACACCCCGCATCAGTTTAGAAAATTTTGTCAGATACTGATTGGCTTCCAGTTCATTATTGGTTGCGATAAAGTGATTGACACTATTTAAACTGTTAAAGATAAAATGTGGATTCATCTCTCTGCGGAGCGACTGAAGGGCAATTTTTTTATTTTTCGTCTGAACCTTTTTCAGTGTTCTGAAAATAAAAATAATCAATCCCGTCAACAGAATAAGAGTTCCAATCAGACTGTAGTTAAAGACATTTTTCTTTCTGATCAGTTCATCTTTAAGCTCTTTTTCTTTTTCCAGCTGTGAGATGCGCTGTTCTGTATCTTCAAGAACTTTATTGTCAACCAGACTTCGGTCTTTGGAAACGAGATTCGGAAGTTTCCCCAAAAAGTCTCTATACAGCTGAACTGAAGCATCCACATTTCCTGAGATTGCATAAAGGCTGTCCAGTTTTTTTACACTTCTCTGCGCTTCCAGCGTATGACCTTTATCCAGAGCAATCACATACGCATTTTTCAGAAGACCTACTGCTTCCTTCGGATCATTTTTCTTAATATAGATATCTGCCAGTTCCTGGATCTGATTGACTTTTTCCTGTGAATTTTCTTTTACAAAATCTTCTTTCAGTACTTTCTTTTTGGCTTCAATAGCCTTTTCAAAGTTTTTGTTTTCTACATAGAGATCGGCCAGCTTCTGGTTGATGGCCAATGCCTGCTGGGGTGCTTCTCTCTTCGAAATTTTATATGCGGTATTAAGGTTTTCTTCGGCACTGGAAACATCTTTCTGCTTCAGGTTGACATCGGCTAACTGACTGTAGCTTTCCGCAAGATAACCCTGTTCATTTTCTTTTTTACTCAGATTGATGTTATTCTGAATGGCTTCTGTTTTCAGTTCGGGTGTAGGCGAAGAAAGTCTTGCCACATCATTAGAATTGACGGCCTTACTTCTTTCACTGTAGCTTACCTGTGCTGCCATGCTGTAATTGCTTATGGCTGGTGTTATTTTATTCTGTTTTTCCTGTGACTGGGCTAATCTTCTGGTTGCTTTTTCAATATTGGGTTTATCATTGAGCTTTTCATATAGCTTTTTGGCTTTGGTGTAGTACTCTTCGCTTTTCGGGAAGTTTCCGCTGTTAAAAAATGTTTCACCAATATTATAATAAGAATCTGCCTGGGCAGGTTCATTTTTAGTATCCATTGCTTTTTTAAGCTTCTTCGTTTCTACCTGTACCTCTTCCACAGCCGTACTGCTGTTATTGGTGGTTTGGGAGAAAAGTGTATTTCCCCAAAGTAACAGTAAAAAGAGCGTAAAGAGTGTAAGCATTTTCATAAAACAAAGATATAGATATATATAGTCTGCTCAAAAACTATTCACCAAGTGAAGTTTACCTTTCACCAAGTTTAGTATTTGATAACGTGACGGTAACGCTAAGTTTGGAACAAAATAATTCAAATTTAAAATCATGAAAAAGCTAACATTTACATTTTTTCTCATTATGACTTCTTTTTTAAGTCTTTCAAAAGCACAGGTCGGAGGCAACCAAATCTACAGAGACAAAAATAACTACGACAATTCCCTATCCAAAACCCTCCCTGAGTTCAACAATACCAATAGTTATTTCGCTACCGATTCTACTCTGGTTGTGAATGTGAAAGTATTAATGAACAAAACTGCCGACCGGTATAAACTGACCTTAGGACTGAATGAGGAAGCTGAAACCCCAAAAATTGCCATTGAAAATATCAACAGGAGAATCAACGGTTTTATCAAAAGGCTATCCTCAATGGGAGTCAAAAGCGATGATATTTTTGTGGATTTTATTTCACAGACCAAAATCTATGATTACAATATCAATAAAGACTCACAGACAGTTGTCCAGAAAATGGAGGGATTTGAAACAAAGAAAAATGTCATTATTACAGTAAACAAACATTCCATGATAGAAAAACTGATCTCTGAGGCTTCGGACTTCCAGATTTATGATGTTATTAAAGTAGATTATATCAACAGTGATATTGATCACATCCAGGAAGATCTCCTCAAAGAGGCTTATAAAGTTTTCGAGAAAAAGAAAGAAAACTATTTTAACCTGTTTAAAAAAGAAATCATCGGAAGCCCCACAGCTACATCAGGTTTTACTTATATTTTTCCCAAAAGCCAGTATCAGAATTATACCGCTTATGAAAGTGCCTATGTTACCTATCAATCTGACAGCAGGTATATAAAAAAAGAAGAAAGGAAATCAAAGACCTTCTATTATGACGGAACAGATTATACAGGTTTTGATGAGGTAATCCATAATGCTGATCCTGAAGTGGGAATACAGTACATAATGAACCTTAATGTAAAGTATGACCTGAAAAAAAATAAAGAGAAGTAATCATTTTTGAAAGCCCACCAAGTGAAAGCTCTATTTCACCAAGTCTCCCGGTTTCCGGTTTCTCATCTGTGTAATTTTACATCAGAATTAAAAATTTAAAAACAGGAAATTATGAAATTGAAACATTTTTTATTAATCGGAATTTTAACCCTTGGAAGCTTTGTAAATGCTCAGGAAGTAAAGAAAAATGCAATTGAAGTAACAGGCGTTGCCGAAATGGAAGTAGAACCGGATGAAATCATCTTCAGTATCGGAATAAAAGCAGATAACAAAAATGATCTGGCAGATAACGAAAAAAAGTTATTTGATATCTTAAAAAATGCAGGCGTGAAGAACGAGGATATCAAGTTCAAATCAATGTATCAGAATATCTATTCTAAAACAGCTAAGTTTTCTAAGAACTATCAGTTTAAAGCCAGCACAAAATCAAATCTCAGCAAAATCTTTGAAGACCTGAATCAGAAATGGGTAAGCAGCCTGAATATCGCTGAAGTGAAGAATACCAAAATTGCAGATTTCAGAAAAGCAGTAAAAATCAATGCATTAAAAGCAGCTAAAGAGAAAGCAGACTATTTACTGGAAAGCATGGGTAAAAAGACAGGGAATGCTATTGAAATTGTAGAGATAGAAGATTACACCAGCGATATGATCATGCCTGTGGCTTATAAAGCAAGAACAAGCAATATCCAAATGGAAATGGCTGATGCTCCGATAGATTTCTCCTTTGAGAATATTGAAAATATCAAGCTGAAATACAGCATCAAAACAAAATACGAAATCCTTTAAAATAACAAATTAAAAAAGACAGTTCCTTCGGGAGCTGTTTTTATTTTCTGCCTGCCACAAACTCACCAAGTCAAACCGCCACTTCACCAAGTTTCCCCGTTTTCATCGTTAAACAGGAATAATTTTACTTCAGGAATTCAAAATAACAGACCCAAAAACGCTATTTCCTAATTACAATAAATAACCCATAAAAAAATAACAATATGACAACTTTAAAAATCTTAGCACTTGCAGCAGGTACCGCTTTTTTAAGCTCCGGTAATATTCAGAACAACCGCTCTGTAAATAGTAATACTGATAATAGTTTATTGGCACAAAAAAATTCATTGATTCCGGTAAACACAGCTGTAAAAGATAATAAAATTCAGGTCGCACTTTTACTGGATACTTCCAACAGTATGGACGGACTGATTGATCAGGCAAAATCCAGACTTTGGAATATTGTGAATACGCTGACCACTCTGAAGTATAACGGTAATGCGCCCCAGATTGAAATTGCCCTGTACGAATATGGCAACGACGGAATCCGTGATGAAAACTATATCCGTCAGGTAGCTCCTCTTACCCAGGATCTTGATCTTATTTCTGAAAAATTATTTGCTTTAAGAACCAATGGTGGCAGTGAATATTGCGGTGCGGTGATCCGAGACGCCTCTGCCAACCTGAACTGGGACAGCAATGAGAAAAGTATGAAACTGATTTATATTGCGGGAAATGAAGCATTTGATCAGGGAAAAATAAATTATAAAGATGTGGTTTCAAAAGCAAAGGGCAAAAATATTTATACCAACACCATTTTCTGCGGAAGCCGGGAAGAAGGGATCCAGACTTTCTGGCAAAACGGAGCGTCGTTGGGAGGTGGAAAATATTTCAATATCGACAGCGACAGAAAAGTGATGTATATTGAAACGCCTTATGATATCAGAATTTCTGAATGCAATGCCAAACTGAATGACACTTATATCTATTATGGAAATCATGGCTCAGAGTACAGACTTAAGCAGATTACGCAGGATAAAAATGCAGAAATGCAGTCAGCATCCAACCTGGTGGAAAGAGCAGTTGCCAAATCAAAAAAGAACGCTTATAAAAATGATCACTGGGATCTGGTAGATAAAGCTGAAAAAGATGCCGGCTTTATTGCCAGTGTTAAAGAGAGTGAACTTCCTGCTGAACTGAAAGGAAAAAGCAAGGAGGAAATTCAAAAAGCAATCACGGCAAAGGCAGCAGCGCGGGAAAAAATACAGAAAGAAATTGAGGACCTTTCACAAAAACGTCAGAGTTACATTGACGGAGAAATGAAAAAAAGGGGAACAGATGATTCTGATGATCTTGGAAAAGCCATTGAGAATTCCATTCTTGAGCTGGCAAAAAAGAATGGGTATAGTTTGTAGTTGAACGGGCAGTCTCAAAAAGGCTGCCTGTTTTTTTAAACTTTTGCACGCTTTTATGGTAAAAACATCATCTTCCAAATTTAAAATACCTTGATAATGGATGCTTTTTATTTTTCATAAATAAAGAAGCCATCTCCATGCCCGTTACTGAAAAAGTAATTCCGTTTCCCCCGAAGCCCAGGACAAAATAAGAGTTTTTGAATTTTTCATGTTCGCTGATATAAGGTAAGCCGTCTTTCGTTTCTCCGAAAGTCCCAGCCCACACAAAATCAGGATAAAACTGATAATCAGGCTTTATTCTCTTTAAGTTCTTTATAATCCTTTTCTCTTTTTTATCCAAAATTGCATCGCGTTTCTCAGCATTATAAAAATCTTCGTCTTCCCCACCCATCAGAAGTCTTCCGTCATCTGTAGTCCGCATATAGAGATAAGGATCATCAGTATTCCACACTAATGTACTGTCAATATTTTTAAATTTATCTTTATCAATTTCAGAAACAACAGCATAAGTGCTTTTCAGGTTAACAAAATTTTCCTGAATAAGATTCTTACTTTCATAGCCTATACAGTAAATGATCTTTTTTGCTTTGATCTGAAATCCGCTTTCTACGGTAACAAGATTAAAACCTTTATGATATTCTACCGCTGCCATTTCAGTTTTATCGAAGATTTTTAATCCTTTCTTTACATTATGTATAAAAAGTTCATGGGCAAACCGAAAAGCATCAATACTAGCACCCTGTTTTGATAGGATCCCTCCGAACGTATTTTCAAATCCAAATTGTTCCAGCACCTTATCTGCAGATAACCACTTTACATCAAACCCTGCATTTTTCCTGGCTTCAAATTCTTTTTTCAGCCATTCTGCATCTTTCTTTTTTGAAGCATAATACAACGATTTTTTACGTTTAAATCCTGCATCAGAACGTATCAGTTTTGTTAATTTTTCTATTGAATCAATTGCATCACTGCAGGCTTTATAACTTAAGGCAGCACCTTTTTCCCCTATTTTTTCTATGAGCTCATACAGTGGAACATCTATTTCATACTGGAGCATTGAGGTAGTAGCAGAAGTGCTTCCGTTGCAAAGTTCACGTTTATCAATAACAATTGTATTATAGCCGTCTTTCATCATCTGGTGGGCAATCAGGCTACCCGTAATACCGCCCCCCACAATAAGCACATCGCATGATTCATTTGATTTTAAAGAAGGATAAGATGCTAGCAACCCGTTTTTTAAAAGCCAAAAAGGTTCATTTGATTTGAGATTCATATTAATATTTTACACTGAAAGTAACAATATTTATACCTTTTTTAACAAATTTTCATTAAATTATGGTGTAATTATTGTTGTTCTTTTAAACTCAAACACCATAAAATATTTATTATGATAACAATTATTCCAGAAGCCCCGGAGAATGTTGCAGCATTCAATGCTACGGGAGAAGTAACAAAAGAGGATTTTGAAAAACTGGTAATTCCGCGCGTAAAAGAAAAGGTAGAGCAGTTCGGTGAGCTGAATTATTTATTGTATTTGGATACCGATCTGGATAATTTTACCATGGGTGCATGGCTTGAAGATCTGCTATTGGGATTAAAAAATCTCACCAACTGGAATCGTTCAGCCATTGTTACTGATAAAGAAGGTATACGTGATTTTACCAGTATTTTCAGTGTTCTGATGCCGGGAGAGTTTAAATCTTTCCCCAAAGAAAATTTATATAATGCCCTCTACTGGTGTAAAAACGGAGATGAGGTAGAGGCATAAAAAACTTATTTATACAAAAGAACCTGTTTCTCTCTGAAACAGGTTCTTTTTTTGATTTCACCAATAAAAATTATATCCTTATTTATCACATGTTACACAATCTGCAACAACTTCTTCCTCATCACTTTGAGTCTGTGATCCGTACAGATACATATATCTTACGCTGATAGCCAATCCTATAAAAGTCATCCCCACTCCTACCAACGATGGATAATTGAATGAATAACCATATTCTAAAGGAATTCCGCCAAAAAAAGCTCCCATTGCATTAGCAATATTAAAACCAGCCTGCATAAAAGCAGCAGCCATCATTTCACTTTTTGGAGCAGCTTTCATCATCATAATATTGATAGGTGGTGCAATAGACATTGATAAGGCGCCACACATAAATGTCAGTACCAAAGCAATATTTTTATATTCTGCCAGGAAGAAAACTCCTCCAAGAGAAATCATCATCAGGAAGATCAGAAGTGCGCACGTCTTTTCAGGGCCCAATTTATCTGAAACTACACCTCCAACCAGATTTCCTACCACCATACCAGCGCCGGCAAGAACCATGACATAGGCCATCTGGCTGCTTTTTATGCCTGCAACAACGGTCATCAAAGGAGTAATATAACTTAACCATGTGAAAAGCCCCCCAAATCCGATCGCTGTAATGGCAAGAACCAGCCACGACTGCTTATTTTTAAGGAATTTCAGTTCTTCCATGAAATGGGTATTCTGATTGGATTCCAGATTCGGAAGCCATAGTTTCAAAAAGAAAATAGCAAAAAGGCCAATGACTGCCACAATAGCAAAGTACAGTCTCCAGTGGAAGGTGTGCCCGATATAGGTAACCAGAGGAACCATTGCCAGATTGGCGACCGTAAGCCCTGTAAACATCATGGATATATAAAAAGCTTCTTTTCCTTTTCCTGCCATTCTAGAAGCTACTACGGTTCCTACTCCGAAGAATGCCCCGTGAGGAAGCCCGGACAGAAATCGTATAACCAACATGCTGTTGTATCCCGGAGCTATCGCAGAAAGAGCATTAAACAGTGTGAAAAGGATCATAAAAGCCATCAGGACCTTTTTAGGTGGAAATTTTACAGAATACCCAATCAGAATAGGCGCTCCTATAACCACCCCCATGGCATAGGCAGAAATTAGATGCCCCGCCTGCGGGATCGTAATCTGCAGTGTTTTTGCAATATCCGGCAACAATCCCATGACGGTAAATTCCGTAGTTCCTATCCCTAAACCTCCGATTGCCAGAGGTATTATTCTTTTATCAATCTTCATTGTATCTAATCTTTTTCTGAATTATTTTTTGTAATCACCTGATCGTGTCTGTTTTGAAAGTGCAAAATTCGACAGAAAGTTTCAATTTAACTTCTCTTTGAATGATAAAAATTTGCTCCATATTAACCTTTTTATTTAATTTTAAATCCAGAAACAATCAAATCAGGACAATATGAAAATACAGAAAGAAATTATTGAATTTGAAAAAGGAAAATCATTCAAAGTATTTGCTCCTTCTTTGAAAAACTGTTTTTTCTGGCATTATCATCCTGAAATTGAGCTGGTGTATGTAGAAGCAGTAAACGGAATCCGGCATGTTGGAAAAAATATTTCCGGCTTTGCAGACAGTGACCTTCTGCTGATTGGCTCCAATGTTCCTCATCTCAATTTTGATTATGGTATTCAGACTGAATGTAAACAGCTCGTTTTGCAGCTGCGGGAGAGTTTTCTTCAGGATATCATCCTTCCTGTACCTGAATTTGAAAATATTAAAACCCTTTTAGAACGTTCTTATCTTGGATTATCATTTTCCGGAAACACTAAAAATATTGTAGTTGAAAAGCTACAGATCATTAAAGACAAAAGCTCTTTCGAATCCCTGGTTGGACTGATTGAAATTTTACAGATCCTTGCCACTTCTACCGAAGTAAAAGAGCTCAATAAGGAAGACACCAGAATCAAATGGTTCCTGAACGATAAAATCAGAATGGGAACCATCTATGATTATATCCATGAAAACTACGACAGAAAACCTAATGTCAATGAGATTGCACAAATAGTGAGTCTCAGCACTCCTGCTTTCTGCCGTTATTTTAAAAAGCAGACCAACATGACATTCACTGATTTTGTCAACAACTACAGGATCAATCAGGCTAAAATATTCCTGCTGAAAGATCAGTCTGTAACAGAAGTCTGTTTTCAGGTAGGTTTTGAAAGCCTTTCTTATTTTAATAAACTGTTCAAACAGCATACCGGGGAAACTCCTTCTGAATTCAAGAAGAAACATTTCAGACCTATTGAAATCAATGGAAAGATTGCTCCTATTACGAGGGAAAACGTGTGCAATAAGTAGGTTCAGGCTAAAGCTGATTGATTATATAATGTTTAAAGCAAACTGAAATCTGATCCTGTTGAGATGTGCTTAATGAGATGCTATATTTTAACCAGCCCGGCGGAAAATATTTGGAAGTTTTACCCCATAAAAAGATTAGCCCTTCAATCCGTACCCCTTATCCATACCATCTGCTACCTAATCCCTAAAAACAAAAAACCGTTCATTGCTGAACGGCCTGTATTTTAATGAATATGTTTTTCTGCGTGGTAAGAACTTCTTACAAGAGGAGAACTTTCAACGTGTCTGAAACCTAAGCTTCTAGCAAAATCTCCAAATTCATCAAACTCTTCCGGTGTAATAAATTTCTTTACAGGAAGGTGTTTTTTAGTAGGCTGCAGATATTGACCAAGTGTAATAACGTCTACATTGGCATTTCTGATGTCTTCAATTGTCTGGAATACCTCATCTTTGGTTTCACCTAATCCAAGCATTACTCCTGTTTTCGTTCTTCTTTGTCCGGCTTCTTTCAGGTATCTTAATACTTCAAGGCTTCTTTCATACTTTGCCTGAATTCTCACTTCTCGGGTAAGCCGTTTTACCGTTTCCATATTGTGGGAAATCACTTCGGGAGCAACTTCTACCAGTCTGTCAAGGTGTTTTGTGATCCCCTGGAAGTCGGGAATCAATGTTTCCATTGTCGTTCCCGGAGAAATTCTTCTTACAGCATTCACTGTTTCTCCCCAAAGAATAGATCCCATATCTTTCAGATCATCACGGTCTACAGAAGTAAGAACAGCATGTTTAATCTTCATCAGTTTGATGGATCTTGCCACTTTTTCTGGTTCATCCCAGTTGACATCAAGTGGTTTTCCTGTTTTTACACCACAGAATCCGCAGCTTCTTGTACAGATATTTCCTAAAATCATGAAAGTAGCTGTACCTTCTCCCCAGCATTCTCCCATGTTCGGGCAGCTTCCGCTTTGGCAAATGGTATTTAATTTATATTTATCAACCAAAGTTCTCAGCTCTCTGTAATTCTTTCCGGTAGGAAGTTTTACGCGGATCCATTTTGGTTTTTGAACGGTAGTGTCTTGAACTGAATTTTCCATTTCTAAAATTGAAGTTCAAAGTTAAGGAATTTTTAATGGAAACCATCAACCGGAGATATTGATGAAACTGATCATTCAAATTTCATTTGTATATTTACGGCTTCAAAATATTCTTATGAGAAAAATATTCTTTCTTTTATTCGTGGCATGCGGAGTATTCTGTTTTGCTCAGGAACAGCTACAGCCGGCAGGCTCCACGGTTCTTGAGACGGTAGACGGAGATCTTGATGGTGACAAAATTCCTGAAAAAGTAATTGTTTATAATACAAAGGATACTACGGATATGGGAAACATCCGTGAAATTCAGATTCTGAAAAAAGTAAACGGAAAATGGACTATTCTTGAAAAATCCAGAAATGCTGTTATGGAAAGCAGAGCCGGAGGTATGATGGGAGATCCTTATGGAGAAACCAAAATTGAAAAAGGAATCCTGATCATTTCCCAAAATGGAGGAAGCAGCTGGAAATGGGATGTAACAGATAAATACCGATTTCAGAACGGACATTTCGAATTAATAGGAACATCCTCTACCTCAGGAAGACCCGGTGATTATTGGAAAGATGTGGATTTTAACCTTTCTACAGGACAGCTGAACTATTCGAAGGAAGTGGAAAACAAGGATGAATATGGTAAATCTTTAAAGGAGACCTATATTAAAAAAGGACTCAAGCTTAATCTTCAAAACAGAAATCAGGAAAAACAGCAAAAAATAATTCTTCCGAAAACGAAAGAGGAAGTTTATTTTTAAATTAAAGCGGTGAAAATGGATGCTTCAATAAAGCACTTTCCTATTGAACAATATTCTTTTAATGATCATCAAATTCGTTATTTTTCAACAGTTCGGCTAGGACTTTTTTAGCACGCATTACCCTTACTTTGGTATTGGCAACGGAAATCCCCAATTCTTCAGCAATTTCTTTGATGCTTTTTTCTTCAAAAAACCTCAGCTTAATAATATCCTGATAGTTGGCATCCAGGGACTCTATAGTTTTGATGATTTTCTTCTGTTCTTCTTCGGAAATCAGAAGTTCTTCCGGAGATTTTGCATATTGATTTTTAACCTCATCAAGGTTTTCAACAGCATCTTCAGTGTCACGGTTCTTTTTTCTCCAGAAATCAATTACGGTATTCTGGGCAATAGTCAGCACCCAGGTTTTAAACTGAAAATGAGGATCAAACATATCCAGTTTCGAAAGTACTTTTGAAAAAACATTGACAGTAATTTCATCGGCATCATTTTCGTCTTTCACCTTCTTCATCACAAATGAGAAAACGTCCACCCAAAAAATATTAATGAGTTTAGTCTGGGCCTTCTGGTCTTTATCTTTGGCCTTCTGGATGAGCAGGAATAGCTGTTCGTCGTTCATTACTAACAAATATAGAGTATTTGGGGTGAAAAACAAAGGATGGGAAGGGTAAAGTGGTAAAAAGGCTAAAAGGCAAAACAGCAAAATAGCAGATTAATCACTTATTGTATAATATTTGCATTGTTCCAATGTAACTACAAAAAATCGCTTCACAATTTTACCATTAATCTTTTTTGCATTTTTGCCCTTTTGCTGTTTTGCTTTTTTCCCCTTAATACTTCTGAATTTATTATCTTTGCATCTTAAAATTTTAAAGTTAAAAATCAATGAATTCCTTTATAGAAGAACTGAAATGGCGTGGTCTTTTTGCCGATATGATGCCTGGAACCGATGAACAACTGAATAAAGAGGTAACTACTGCATATATTGGTTTTGATCCTACTGCCGATTCTTTACATATCGGAAGTCTTATCCAGATAAAAATCTTAGCTCACTTCCAGCAGCATGGCCATAAGCCTATTGCTTTGGTAGGAGGTGCTACAGGAATGATCGGAGATCCGTCAGGAAAATCAGCAGAGCGAAATCTTCTGGATGAGGAAACCCTTTTACATTATGTTGACTGTTTAAAGAACCAGCTTTCAAAATTCTTAAATTTTGAAGGAAACGAGCCAAACAAAGCAGAGCTGGTTAACAACTACGACTGGATGAAGAATATTTCTTTCCTTGATTTTGCTAAAAATATCGGGAAGAATATCACTGTCAATTATATGATGGCTAAAGATTCTGTAAAGAAAAGATTCTCAGGAGAAGGCGGTGCAGACGGAATGAGTTTTACAGAATTCACTTACCAGCTCATCCAGGGGTATGATTTCCTTCATCTATACCAGAACAATAATGTAAAACTGCAGATGGGAGGTTCTGATCAGTGGGGAAATATCACAACAGGAACAGAACTGATCCGTAGAAAAGCTCAGGGTGAAGCATTTGCATTAACGGTTCCTTTGATCACAAAAGCTGATGGCTCCAAATTCGGAAAGTCTGAAAGTGGGGAAAATTACTGGCTGGATAAAAAGAAGACCTCTCCTTATAAATTCTACCAGTTCTGGCTGAATGCTACTGATGAAGATGCTGAAAGATTCATTAAATTCTACACATTCTTAGGAAAAGAGGAAATTGAAGCTTTAATTGAAGAACACAGAACTGCTGCCCATGAAAGAAAACTGCAGAAAAAACTTGCAGAAGAAGTAACGGTTTGGGTACATGGAAGAGAAGAGTATGAAAAAGCACTGAAAGCTTCAGAAATTCTTTTCGGGCGTTCTACGGCTGAAGATCTGGTAAGCCTTGATGAGGAAACTTTCCTTGAAGTTTTTGACGGGGTTCCACAGAAAGAAATTGCAAAAGCAGATGTTTTAGGAGTAAGTATTGTTGATCTTCTTTCTGAAAAATCAGGTTTCTTGAAATCAAAAAGTGAAGCTCAAAGAGAGATTAAAGGAAATGCGATCTCTGTAAACAAACAAAAAGTAAATGATACATTTACAGCCAATGCAACTGACCTTATCGACGGTAAATTTTTATTGTTGCAAAAAGGTAAAAAAAGCTACTTTATTGTAAAAGCTCAATAGATACATCTCTCATTATTTATAAAAAAAGACTGTTTTTACACAGTCTTTTTTGTTTAACAGCTTATACAAAAGCCGCGAAAAAATTTCACGGCTCAGTTGAGAAAGTTACCATTTTTAAAAACTTACTGCCATTTCTGACATTGTATAAGAGCTATGAAAAAACTGATTGATATTGAAAATAATTGTATTGTCCGGTTTATTAAAATTTATAGGTAAGTCCTGCCTTTCCTCCTGAAGCGACTGTTCCTCCACCCAATTCCACATGCACTGCAAGGTTTTGAGTAAAAAAATACCTGCCCCCGATCTGACCTGCAAAGCCTACTCCTGAAGATTTGCCATCAAAATAATCGAAATCTGATCCGTTATATTTATAAGAAAATGAATTGTAGGCTAAAGTAGCTCCGGCATATACGTCCCATTTGTTCGGAATCTTAAGTAAGGTATTAAAATGATAATTCCCGTTGGCTCCTATGCCCAACCAGCTTCCTTTAATATCCCCTGAATATTTTTCGGAGGCATAACTCCCCTCTATTCCCACTGTAATATCATTATGTATTGCGTAATCTACCCCCACAGAAACAGGCAGCCCCCATCCGTTGGCTACTCCTATATCCACATTGATCTGTGCTTCTCCTTTCTGTATTCTCTGAGCATGTATACTCCCGAAAAGGAAGATTATTCCCAGTATTATGATTCTCTTTTTCATTCTTAATAGTTTATTTTTTTGTTATTGTCTGCCTGCAAAACTATTGGTCAGCATAACAGGATACAACCCTTAAAAAAAAGTATTTTTTTCTACTGATTTTTAGGTATTTTTCTGTCGTAAATTTTTAATTATCTTCACGTTTAATAAAAAATTGACCTGCAAACTAACACTGAAAATCAAAACAATGAAGAGATCATTATGTCTTCTCTATATTCTAATCCAGGTTACATTACAGGCCCAGGGACTATTTCCGCTCAATGAAAAGAAATATATTGACAGCCTGAAGCTTTCTGTGAATAATGATCCCAACAATATAACTAAAGCTAATGCTTATTTTCTGCTGTCGAGCTATTATAAAAGCATAGATACCATTGCAAGCAAAAAATACCTGGAAAATGGTAAAAAGTTTGGAGGGACAGATCTCTTCACAGAAGCCGTCTATTATTATTACGAAGGACAATATGAACAGGATCTGAACAAAGAAAAGGCCTCGATATCATTTCAGAAAGCCATTAGTGCACTATCTAAGCTTAAAGGTCAAAAAGCAGCTCTCTATCTCGCTTTATGCTGGTATAGTTATGGAATTTTACAGAAAAATAAAGAAGGATATCCTTTTCTGATCAAAACCATGCTTGAAAAAAGTATTCCTACTGCTGAAAAGTATGGTGAAGGCAAGGTATTAGGATTCCTGTATGCTCAGCTCGCTCTGATGTTTACGTATAACGCTGAGTTTGAAAAAGCAGGCAGATATAATGAAAAAGCCCTTCAGATTCTTGAAAGAAAAGAGCCTAACTCTACTGAACTATTCTATGCCTATCTTAATACAAGCAGTAATTATTGTTACCAGGCAAAATGCAGTATGGGAAAACAATTTCTGGATAAGGCAGGAAATATGGTACGTCCTTATCCAGACTCTTCTTCCAATACTTTTTATTATTATAACAGAGCATTATATTTCATTGGCGTTCAACAACATGAAGCAGCCCTGCAGACTATTGAAAAAGGGTTATTTTATGCTAAAAAATTTCATCAGAAACTGCAGATGCAGATGTTTTACTTTCATAAATATGACATTTTTAAAAAGCTGAAAAGATATGCTGAAGCCAAGAACCTTCTGGAAGAAATTCTGGCAGAAAAAACACTTGCCCAGGATCTGAACAACCGGAAAACCATTTATAGTCACCTTTCAAGTATCAATGAGATTATGGGAAATCTTGACGATGCCTTATCATGGGAGAAAAAATATTCAAAATTAAATGACAGCCTGAATGCTGAAAATATAAAACTGGAGATCAATAAACTTGAAACCAGGTTCAACACCTCTGAAAAAGAGAAAAGAATAGCTTTCCTGAACGCTGAGAGGAATCAGAAACAGATGGAAGTCAACCAAAAAAACTCTTATCTGTGGGTTCTTAGCCTGATTCTGCTTCTGTTTTTGAGCCTTTTAATCTTCTTATTCGTCATTTACAGAAAGAATAAAACGTTGTCTGAACAGAAAGAGATCAATCTTCAGCAGAGAATAGAAGATATTAAACAAAAGGAAGAACTATCGCTTACAAAGGCCATTCTTGAGGGTGAGGAAAGAGAAAGAGAGCGTGTTGCCAGAGACCTTCATGATGGCCTTGGCGGAATGCTTGCAGGAGTGAAGATCAACTTTTCTACATGGTCTTCCAATCATCTGAACCCCGAAAAAGATCAGGAATTTTATAAGATTCTGGGCCAGCTGGACAACTCTGTAAGTGAACTCCGGCATGTAGCCAGAAACCTTATGCCGGAATCACTGCTTAATTTTGGCTTGGAAACCGCATTGCATGACTTATGTGAATTTTACAGCAGAAAAAACCTTGAGATTGATTTTCAGGCTATCAGCATTGATAAAACATTACCTTTGAATATCCAGCTTAATATTTACAGGATTATACAGGAACTGTTGGCCAATGCTGTAAAACATGCAGAGGCAACCAATATTTTACTACAATGCTCCCAATCCGGAGAAAACATTCTGATCACTATTGAAGATAACGGAAAAGGGTTCGATAAAAACATAGAAAATACCTCCCAAAGTATGGGACTCCGCAACCTGAAGAACAGGGTCAATTACCTGAAAGGAAAAATGGAGATCAATTCTGATCATCAGGGAACAACAATTAATATAGAACTCAACACCAATGGAGAATGAAAAAATAAATATTGTCATCGTAGACGATCATCCCATCGTCATTGAAGGACTGAGAATGATGCTGAACAGCCAGTCTTTTTTTAATGTAGCAGGAAGTTTTGCATCCGGCGCAGAAACCCTCAGCTTTATCCGTTCACAAATGACAGATATTGTTCTTCTGGATATCACTTTACCGGATGCGAACGGAACAGAACTGTGTAGAGATATAAAAAAAATATCCCCTCATACTTCAGTCATTATGTTCAGTAACCGGTCTGAGCGAAGCATTATCATGCAGTCTATACAAAACGGTGCCAGCGGTTATCTTCTTAAGAACACTTCTATTGACGAGCTTGTGGTATGCATAAGAGGAGCTCTTTCCGGTGATATTGTTTTTTGTAATGAGACCAAGCAGATTATCAGCCGCCCATCTCAAAATGATCTTCCTATTCCAAGACTGACAAAAAGGGAAAAGCAGATCCTGCAGATGGTAGCTCAGGGAAAAACGAGCAGTGTAATTGCTGAAGAGCTGTTTTTAAGCCCTCTCACTGTAGATACCCACCGAAAGAATCTTCTTCAGAAATTTCAGGCAAAGAATTCAACTGAACTTATCAACAGAGCTATTCAGCAGCGCATGATTGAAGAATAAAAAAACCGCTTCAAAAGCGGTTTTTATATATAAACATTAAAATAATTTATGGTTCCAGAAAGCTGTAATCAATAGAAGCAACCAATACTCCCTTCCCTTTCTTCTTTACGGTTCTTACAACCTCTCCATCAATATAAAGATTGATTGTCAATTCAGAATTATCATCCGGCATTGAAGCATTAGCATCAAGGTTCAGCTGTGCCTGACTGGAGTTCACAAAGAATTCTCCACTTGTCCATGGTGAAGTTATAGGTGACTGCGGAGTATTGTATATCGTATTCTGAGTGGTACCTACCTGGGTAACAACACTAATGATGCTCCCACCTGAGGTTGTCTTCACTTCAAATTGAACTACGTGATCCTGAAATTCCTCATCGTCATCTTTTTTACAAGAACTGACAACAGTAATCACAGAAAATAATAAAACGAATAAAAAAGAAAGTCTAAGTAAACTTTTTGAATTGTAAAATTGCTTCATTTCTCCAAATAGATTTTTTAATGTTTCAAATATAAGTTTTTTATTAATATAAAAATAACTTTTATGAAAATTTTCCAATAAAGATTTCCAAATAATATCAAATCAATAAAAAATACAAAACCATTTTAAAATTCAAAAATACAGCCCAAAGAATCAATCTTTACACATCAGTCATCATACGGCTGAAGTTCATTGTACGAGTAATAAAAGTTAAGATTCTGAGTGTAATTTAATTATATTTGCTGTATGAATTTAGATTATCTAGTAAGAGAGCCGGAAAATATTACCCCTAATACCCCTATTCTTTTTATGCTTCATGGCTACGGCAGCAATGAGCAGGATCTTTTCAGCTTCAGGGAAACCCTTCCCAATGACTGGATCATTGTCAGCTTCAGAGCTCCACGTGATACTCAGTTTGAAGGATATTCATGGTATGATATTAACTTCAATGATCCTGAAAATTTTATTAATGTTTCACAGGCAAAAGAATCTCTCAATGCCGTTTTGGAAAATATATTAAAGATCATCAACCACTATGGTCTGATGGAAAGCAAAGCTCATCTGTGCGGATTCAGCCAGGGAGGAATATTGTGCTATGCTTTAGCCTTAAAACATCCGGAGCTTTTCAATCGTGTTGCCTGCCTTAGCAGTTATCCTGAGGATAAAATTCTTGACGGGATTGTAAAGGATAAAAAGAAATTGGAAGGACTTCATTTCTTCATTTCACATGGAACTGATGATGCAGTAATTCCACTTGAATGGGGGAGAAAAGCCGCAGATCTCCTTTATGACCTCAGCTGCTATTTTTCTTTCAGGGAATATATGAGTGGACATGGTGTCAATCAGAAGAATTATATGGATCTGATGGAATTTTTCTCCAAGTAAACAGATTTATCCAAAAAAACATTTTACACTGCTTTATTGCAATAGATATGAACATTCCAGCTTTTGGGATGTTTTTTTATTATTATATTGATAATTTCACTAAATTCAGTAAATGAAATTTAAATTGCTTTTACTGGTATTATTTCTAAGCATTTTTATAAATGCCCAGAACTCTTTTGAATTGATTAATACTAAAAAAGCAGTTATTCCTTTTAAGTTCATCAATAACCTGATCTTTATCCCCATTAATGTGAATGGTGCCGAGCTTACCTTTCTGCTGGACACAGGGGTTTCTGAAACTATTCTTTTCAGCCTGGAAAACAAGGAAATTAAGCTGAGTAACGTTGAGAAAATGAAATTCTCAGGGCTTGGAGGCAGCGTAAGTATTGACGGTTTAAAGTCTGAACGTAATACAGGTAAAATAGGAGAAGAAATTATTAATACTTCTATGTCTATCTATATTATTCTTGATGAGGAATTCAATATTTCATCCCATGTAGGAATTCCTGTAAACGGTGTCATTGGATATCATTTTTTTAAAGATCATCCCGTCTCTATAGATTACTCATCAAAAAAAATAACAATCTATGAAAATGCTGATCTTCTGAAAAAGAAGACCAAAAGATTTGAAGAATTTGCTATCACTATTGAAAAAGATAAGCCCTATCTGCATGCAGATGTAGAAATGACCAATGAAAAGAAAGACTCAAAACTAATGATTGATCTTGGCAACAGTGATGCGATATGGCTCTTTCCTACCCTGATTAAAAATTTTGTTTATAACAGACCCAATATTGATGACTTTCTGGGACGTGGATTCAATGGAGATATTTATGGAAAAAGAAGCCGAATTCACAATTTTTATCTTGGAAATTTTAAATTTGAGAAACCTCTTACCGCTATGCCGGATGAATTTTCCATTCAGCATGTTAATCTAGTAGAAAACAGAAAAGGATCTGTAGGAAATGAAATTATGCGTCGGTTTACAGTTATTTTTGATTATACCAATCAAAAGTTATACCTCAGAAAAAACAGATTTTTTGATGATCCTTTTCATTTCAATATGAGTGGGCTTGATTTCAGACAGGATGGACTGGAATGGCAGGAAGACAGGGTAAAAATTGAAACCCAAAAATCTGCTATGGTATCTGCTGAGGTTTACAAAGATTCGTTTCAGTATAAATTCAGCTTAAAACCTATATTTTCTATTTCCGGGGTAAGAAAAGATTCCCCTGCTTATGAAGCAGGCCTGAAAAAGGATGATAAAGTACTCAGCATCAACGGAGAAAAAACGTCTGATATGACCTTGGAAAAGATCGTAGAATTAATGAAATCCAATGAAGGTCGAAATATTACCATGGTCATTAGAAGAAAAAATGAAGAACTGACATTTCGCTTCGCCCTTGAAGACCCGATCCCTTATCAAGAATAATATTATGAAAACTGAAGAAACAACCTTAGACAGAATAAGAACCCGCCCGAGATTTAAAATGTTTACTCATCTTACCAAAGAAGAGTATGCTGAAAATCTGAAAAAATATATGTCAGAACATAAAGATGAATTTTCAGGCAATATCAATAAAGAAGTTGCTACCATCTGGGTCGCAACGGAAGAAGATAATTACTGGAAACCCCGTCTTGCATTACGGGTAGAAATTGAAGATGAAGATACGGTAATACGGGGAATATTCGGACCAAGTTCTGCGGTGTGGACATTCTTCATGTTTCTTTATTTTACCTTTTCTATTCTCTGGATGACCTTCTTTACCATGTATTATGTGGAAAAACAAATAAAAAGCGCTGAATACCCCTGGGCACTGAGCGCTTCTTTTGCTATGTTATTTTTTATACTTCTTACTTATATCGCTGCAAGATTCGGGCAGCACAAAGGAAAAGCAGAAATGCTTAAGCTGAGAAAGTTTGCTGAAGAATCTACTTTACAGTTTGAAAAGAAAATCAATTAGACTGCGGTTCCAAAGGTTTCTCATTCTGTACAGGAGCAGTCATTGCTTTTGCCGTTTTGATAGAGTCGGCTACTTTTTCTCTATTGCTTTGTTCCTTCAGCATTTTCGGAACCTCAGGCTCCAAAAGTTTTGTCAGTTCTTCAACAGATATATTGTTGGCATTAGGATCATCCAGAAGCTTTCTCCATGGTTTTCTTCCTCCCCAGTTATAATCTCCAAATACCATTACTGCAGTACCCCTTGCTTTGGTAGTAGCCCCACCAGGATTCAGAATCCATGTATCTGCATAAGAATACAGCCACTGGGCATCTTTCCTCAGCAAACGCAGACAGGAATGTGAAGCAGGATATCCCGGCAGAGTATATTCATGCCATCCGATTCCTCCTATATTGTGAATATTAAAATTATAAGGAAGTTTCCATTCACTACTCACAGTGGATATTGCCAGTTTCTTTTTCCAGTTGGCAAACGTAAGCCCTCTTGTTGTCTGAGCTGCTTTTTTCCCCATACTTGTAGGTCCCCATCTCACGAGACTTCCGTCGGAATATACAGCAAAAGCCTGTATAGGGTATGAAAAGATGACAAACTTTTTCACTCCATTCAATACATCCAGCTGCATTGGAAATGGTGAGTATGACATCAATGTTGTATCTATTTTGGCAGGAACCACCAATGTATCGGAATTCCACTTACTTTTAGAGTCCAGTCTGTTTAAAGCTAAAATAGCTGTACGCTCCTCAACGCTATACTTTTTACTGAATGCTGCATAAACAGAATCCCGCATTTTTTTATCTTTCGGAAGAACAAAAGCATTATAAAAACCATTCTCCTGCATTACAGGCGGAACAGATTCTTTCTTGACTACAGGAACAGAATCTTTCTTTAGAGAATCTTTTTCTGCTTCCTGAGCTTCAGAAGCAGATACAGTATCTTTAAAAGTATCGCTTATTTTTTCTATTTCTTTTTTACAGGAAACAAGGAAAACAGCGCACAAACATGCATAAAGAAAGGATTTTTTCACAGATATGTTTTTCATAAATAAATCGGCCATTTAGTTTGGCTACCCAGTACAAATATCAGACCTAAAATTGAATCATAAAAGAGATTGTTAAAAATATCGTAAAAAAACGGAGGCTTTCTCTCTGTAAATGAGGATTATTAGCTAAAATAAGAATAACCAATCAATATACAAAACCGGAAATCTCTAAAAAACTGATCAGAATTTACTCCTTGATCGCCTACACATTTTAAGCCAATATTTAATAATTTGTTAAAGATGCTGTGCCCATATTATCAATAATTTTGACAAAATATCAGTTCTCATGTTATACATTATCATGGTAGTTGTACTACAGGCACTTATTACTCTTACTCTGCTCATTTCTCTTATCAAAAACAGGGAGTCTGTATTGAATATGCTGTTATTGTATATTGGAATTGTCACCCTGGATATGGGATATGAATATTTCATTATTCAAAAATTCGGTTATGAATCTGTTCTGTATGAAATTCCGGGAAGCCTTCGTGTTTTCAAAGGTCTTATTTTTCTGTACATCACTACCTATTTAATTCATGCAAAATGGAGCGATAAGCTTAAATACCTGATTCTTCCTCTGACACTGGTGGTTATTCATCATGCTATTGCTATTACAGCCAAAATGCTTGATCTTTCATGGGCAGACCTTGCCATCAGTTCATATAAATCTTATTTTGTTTATTACAGTTACTACTGGCTTGCCTGTCTTCTTTTATGTATTTATTTACTGACAAAATACCGAAAAAATATTACTCATCCTGCTGCCGGTAATTTCCGTTACCTGGTTTACTATGTATTATCGGGAGTTTTAGCTTTCTGGATGGTTTACCAGTTGGGATGGGATACGTTGATTTATCAGAAAATCTACAGCCTTCTGTTTCTTTTCCAGTTTGGGTGGATTTTGTACGTTTATATTTTAACATACCAACATAAGCTCCAGGAACAGCAAAACACATCACATCTATCCGTACCTAAAGAAACCTATCAGTATAAAGACCTTTCAAAAATAGACTTTGATGCTGTACAAACTGCTATCATATCCTTCTATAAGGAGAGTCATGAATATCTGGATGAGGAATTTACGCTAGACCAGCTTGCCAGCCATTTGAGGATAAGCAAAGCGGATTTAAGCATCACTTTTAATAAACATCTTCGTTCCAATTTCCATGAATACACCAATAGAAGCCGTATTCAGCATTTCAAGCAGATTCTGCTTGAAGATCCTTCAGCCAGTGTAACAGATCTTGCATTTCAATGTGGCTTTAAATCAAAATCTACTTTTTATAAATATTTTAAAAAGGAATTTGACTGTCTTCCTTCTCAGCTTGTTCATTAGTTACAATTATTTAATATTAGCAACTTACTGATTTACAATTCAGTTCATCTCGAACTCAAGAGAAACAGTTGGATAAAATTTAAATGAACCAAAACTTTTGCAGGAGCCGACATCTTTGCATCAAACTTTATAAGGATGTCACGAGAAAGACTTTTTCTAACAAAAGCAGCATTTTTTCTTCTTGGGCCTTTGGCCTTTGCACAAACTACCGTTCACGGAACAGTAGTAGACAGCCAGGGAAATCTTCCCAATGCCCTGGTTTATATTGAAAACAGCGGACAGAAGGTAACTTCCGATACTGATGGTTCCTTTGTTCTTAATAATGTTTATGACGGCAGTTATAAACTTGTTGTGGAATATAAAGGGTATGACAGTGTTTATATTCCTTTCACTGTAACAGATAAAAAGGAAGTGAATCTCGGATTGATTAAATTCGGAGCTAAATTTAAGGAAAACAATCTTCAGGAGGTAGTGGTTACCAGTGTATACAAGGCATCACAGGCAAGGGCAATTACCATGAAAAAAAATTCCAACACCATTACAGAGGTACTTTCTACCGATGCCATCGGGAAACTGCCAGACCGTAATGCTGCTGATGCCGTACAGCGAATGCAGGGAGTATCTATTGAAAGAGACATGGGTGAAGGCCGTTTTGTAGCAGTAAGGGGGACACCTATACAATGGACAGCTTCTACTCTTAATGGAAACAGAATGCCAAGTGCCAGCGGTGATAATGCCAACCGCGGCGTACAGATGGATATCTTTCCTTCGGAACTTATTCAGAATGTACGCTTGTCTAAAGCTCTCACACCCGATCTTGATGGAGACGCCATTGGCGGAAATGTGGATTTTATCACAAAAACCTCCCCCAATAAAGAGACTTTGGCAATAAGTATGGCCTCAGGCTACGTCAACATGTCTAAGTCACCAACTTATAATACTTCTGTCGTTTATGGAAATAAAATTACAGATAAACTGAAGTTCATTACCTCGGCAGTAATCTGGGAACGTTCTACAGCTATAGACCAGATGAGAAATATTTATAACTATGGACTGAAAGATAAAACAGCTTCTTATTCTATCAACCAGCTTCAGCTTCGGGATTATCTGGCAAACCGGAGAACATTGGGATTCAATTTAGGATTGGATTATGAGATCGACAGCCGGAATAAATTATACGGGAAAGCTCTCTACAGCCAATATAAAGACGGTCAGTCTGTAAGGGAAACCTATTTTAACTTTGATAATAAAAATGTACTGCTTCAGGCCCGCCACGCGGATTATCTTACTGATCTATATTCTATGCAGCTGGGTGGTAATCACCAGATAGGACAACGTATGCAGGTAGATTGGTCGATGTCAAAAGCACGTTCTGAATTTAAATTCAACTCGCCGGATAATCTTGATCCCTCTGAAAGAGGTTACCCTATGGTTAATTTTGTACAGCCAATGACTTATGGAAATCTGTCTTCCGACGGAAGGAAGTATATGGCGATGGATGCTCCTGACGGTACTGGTGATATGGGGAGATATACCTTGCCCTACAACCAGCAGCAGATTACAGCAGATAAACTCAAACTGAATCAGATTATTCTGAGTCAGAACCGTAACAGTGAGACAGATCTCAGAGGGCAAATTGATATTAAATATAAACCTGCAGATAATTTTGAGCTAAAATTCGGAACAAAGTACAATAATAAAAACAAAGTTGTAAACAGCTCCCTGCTTGTTTGGATGCCTAAATCAGCATTAGGAATTCCCGGAGCTCCGGTTACTTACCTGAATCAGCTTGAGCGTGAGAATTTCCCATATAAAGGAGGTTTCATGAATCCTTTGGATCATCCCTATAATGCTGTAATCATTGATCAGATCACTAACGGACAAATCGATCAGATGTACAATCCTGCTACACAAAATAATTTAGGATTGATGCAGGTAAGCAGTAAAGACAGCAACTCCAATATTACCAGCTCCTACAGAGGTACTGAAAATGTATGGGCGGCTTACCTGATGGGAACATGGAAGATTTCAGAGCAGCTACAGGTATTGGGAGGATTCAGAAATGAATATAATGACGTTACTTTCTGGGGTAAAAAAGTAGTCTCTGATAAAAACAATAAAACGGAAGATATTAAAGACACAAAAACGTACAATGTAGTCCTGCCTATGGTCAATATGAAATGGAATATCAGCAGTGACCGCATCCTGAGACTGGCTTATACCCGCTCTTTTGCAAGACCTGATTTCAATGACCTCAACCCAGGAACCATTGTCAACGACATTAGCAATACCATCACCCAGGGAAACACTAAACTTGATCCTACATTTTCAAATAATTTTGATCTTATGTTTGAGAACTACTTCGGAAAGCTGGATCTGATAACTGCAGGAGTATTTTATAAAGATATTACCAATCTTATCTACAAAGACCAATCTGTGGTAGATCTTGCAGGAAGAACCTATACATTCACAGCTCCTAAAAACCTGGAAGGAGCAAAGCTTTTTGGTTTTGAGTTCGGGATATCCAAGCGTTTTGAAAACCTACCTGGCTTTTTGAAAAACATTGGCTTTGAAGGAAACTATACGTATATCTCCTCCAAAATGAATATGCCGGTCTATGAAAACGGCCAGCAGACAGGAACCATGTCTACAACGATTCCCAATCAGGCCAAACATATTTTCAATACCATCCTCTTCTATGAAACGAGTAAGCTAATGATCCGTTTAGCCGGAAATTATAAAGGAAACTATGTAAGCGAAATCAGAGCTGCTGCGGGTGCAGACCATTATCAGTATTTTGATAAAAACTTTACTGTAGACCTTTCCACTTCTTACAGCCTTACCAGGAAAGTACGACTGTTTATAGAACTGAACAATATTTTTAATGAACCCAACCGCTATTATATGGGTACAAAAGACCGTGTAGAAAATATTTCTTACTCAGGAATACGCGGACAGCTGGGATTCAACTTTAATTTTTAATCAAAAAAATTTTATTCATATGACAAAGTATATTTATGGAGCTGCATTTTGTATGACAGCACTGGTACAGGCACAGGATAAATGCCAGAATGTAAGAATCAACCAGTTGCAGGTTGTAGGAACCCATAATTCTTATGCCCAGCCGGCAGACCCCAGAGTACTGGATCTGGTAACCCCAATCATCAATGGGATGATGCAGAAATACAGCAGCAGTATGTCGGAAGAGCAAAAAGCTAAATTTAAAGAATATCACCCTTATGGAATGGATCTGAAAGAAGGTCTGAATTACAACCATCCTGATTTTACAGAACAGCTCAACGCTAACCTGAGAGGGTTGGAAATAGATGTCTATTATGATCCGGAAGGCAACAGATTCAGCCGCCCGGCAACATATGAGATTTTAAAGGCTAAAGGAGTTACTGACCTCGCTCCTTTTAATACAAAAGGACTTGATCAGCCAGGTTTTAAAGTACTCCATATTGCAGATATTGACTTCAGAACCCATTATCCTACTTTAAAAGATGCCCTTACAGCTCTGAAAACATGGTCTGACCAACATCCCGGACACACGCCGGTTTTTATGATGATCGAAGCCAAAGACTCCGGTTTCCCATTTTTTGAAAACAGTACAAAAGTTCTTCCTTTTGATAAAAAAGCTTATGATGAACTGGATGGAGAGATTGTAAAATATCTGGGAAAAGATAAAATTATCACTCCAAAAGAAGTTCAGGGCAAATACAAAACCCTGAAAGAAGCTGTTACCCACAACAACTGGCCAAAGCTTAATGACAGTAAAGGAAAATTTATTTTTATGCTGCTTCCCGGTAGTGCAGGCACTTTGTCTTCTAAAAATAATCCTTATCTGATTGATGGTTCTTTAAAGGAAAGAGTGATGTTTCTGAACAGTGAACCTGATGATTCTTTCGCAGGCTTTATATTAAGAGATAATGCTATAGTAAGGCAAAAAGAGATACAGGATCTGGTAAAGCAAGGCTACATGGTAAGAACCAGATCAGATATTGAAACCTATGAAGCAAAAACCAATGATTTCACCAGATCTGAAGCAGCATTCAGCAGTGGTTCCCAGATCATCTCCACCGATTTTTTCCGTCCCGGAAACACGTATGGAACACCTTACTTCATACAGCCTCCTCAAGGGAAAGATTATCTTAATAATCCTTTAAATTTTTCATGCAGATAATATCATGTTGATTAACTGTCAAGTTATTTAAGGACGGGACAATGGACACAAAAAGTCTTCTATTTTCAGAAGGCTTTTTGCGATCCGGACGGGACTCGAACCCGCGACCTCCGCCGTGACAGGGCGGCATTCTAACCAACTGAACTACCGGATCAATTAAAAGTATTGTTTTTAATTGGCAAAATATAGTTTTTTATTTTTTTCAAAAAATACATTGCCTTTTTAAGCTATTGTAACATACATATTTTCAAATATAAAATTAGATAAAATTACTTTTAATACCTTTTTCAATAAAAGAAAGTTAACTTATAAAAACACACACAAAATCAACATTCCTGTTACTTTAAAAGTATTTATTTTAATCTAATTTTAAGATGATGAATTTCCATACCAATTATTACAGATAATCACTTTTATTATTATCTATACTAAGATAAAATTATCCTAAAACCGGATGTTCTTTCTTACTGGGAAATACCTCTATCATAACTTTTTCAATTCTGTCTCTCTCATCATCAGACAAATTAGATCCGGAAGGCAGGCATAAGCTATTTTCGAAAAGGGTTTCTGCTACTTTTCCACCATAGTATGGTGCATCTTCAAATACAGGCTGTAAATGCATAGGCTTCCAGATAGGTCTGGATTCGATATTGTCTTCTAAAAATGCCAGTCGCAAATCTTCACGGGATTTTGATGATTTTGTTCCGTCTATTGTAATAACAGATAACCAATGATTACTATAAAAATCAGAGTTTGGTTCTGAAAGTAACTCAACCCCCTCTATTTTTTTACAAATTTCAGAATAGAAATCGTGCATTTTTCTGCGGCCTTCTACTCTGTCTCTCAGAACTTCCATCTGTCCTCTACCAATACCGGCACTGATATTACTCATTCTGTAATTATATCCGATATGTGAATGCTGATAATGCGGAGCTTCATCTCTGGCCTGTGTAGAAAGAAATACAACTTTGTCTTTATCTATCTGGGAGTGGCATACCAAAGCTCCTCCTCCTGAGGTTGTAATTATTTTATTACCATTGAATGATAAAATACCAAAGCGTCCAAAAGTACCACACGCCCTTCCTTTATATTGAGAGCCTAATGATTCTGCAGCATCTTCAATTAAGGGAATGTTATATTCTCTGGCAATTGATAAAATTTCATCCATTTTTGCCGGCATTCCGTAGAGATTGACAACAATAATAGCTTTCGGTTTTTTACCTTTTGCAATTCTATCCTCTATTGCCTCCTGCAAAGCTACCGGACACATGTTCCAGGTATCTATTTCAGAATCTATAAACACGGGAGTAGCTCCCAGATAAACAATAGGATTGGCAGAAGCCGAAAACGTCATAGACTGACATATTACTTCATCACCATAACCTACATTGCATTCCACTAACGCCAAATGTAAAGCAGCAGTTCCTGACGAAAGTGCAGCTACCTTTACTTTTTCATTTAAGAATTTTTCCAGATCCTTTTCAAAACCGTCAACATTGGGGCCTAAAGGTGCTATCCAATTGGCGTCAAACGCTTCATTGATATACTTTAATTCATTTCCTCCCATATGGGGGGAGGACAACCATACTCTTGATTTCATATTCTTAATATTCTAAATTTTTAAACTTCTACTTTTTATTATTCTTCCGGGATTACCTACTACAGTGCAGCCATCCGGTATATCACTGATAATAACCGCTCCGGCACCAATAGTACACCATTTTCCGATTGTTATCCCCTGTATTACACTGGCTCCTATTCCTATATGGGTTCCTTCTCCCACATATACATTCCCTCCCAGCGCAGCATTTGGAGAGATATGTACAAAATCCTCAAGGGTACAATCATGATCAATGGAAGAATTTGTATTGATGATACTGTGTTTCCCTATTCTTACTAATGCATTAATAGTTGCTCCGGGCATCACAATAGTCCCTTCCCCTATCTTTACTCTTTTGGATATAATTGCCTTAGGATGGAAAAGTGTAACATAATTGAATTGTTCTTCCTGTTCCACTATTCTTTTCCTTACCCTGTTATTCCCTATAGAAATAATGACATCAATACCATGTGGCGGAATTTCGTTAAGAACAGGATAGTTTAATACCTTATCTTTCATCAAATTTTCATCAATAAAAGCCTCAATACTAAAACCATTCTCTTCAGCCACTTCAGCCACTACCTTACCATGACCACTTGCTCCGTATAAATACATGCTTTGTCTAGATTTTTAATTAATTATTTCCTTTAAAAGCTTCTACTGTAGCTTGCTCTACCTGGTTTATTCCTTCTCTTATTATTACTTTTTTTATCGTAAGAAGGACAACCTTACAATCTATTGCGAAAGACAGATTGTCTACATACCATACATCCAGTTCAAATTTCTTTGTCCAGGAAATTGCATTTCTTCCGTTCACCTGTGCCCAACCTGTAATCCCGGGGCGTATGGTATGCCTGCGTTTCTGAGTTTCGCTATATAAAGACAGGTACTGAGGCAAAAGGGGGCGTGGCCCTATAATTGCCATATCTCCTTTCAGTACATTGATCAATTGTGGAAGCTCATCCAAGGAAGTCCGGCGTATAAAACTTCCAACCGGAGTTAAGCGTTCCGAATCCGGCAGATAATTGCCCTGTGTGTCTTTTTTATCATTCATAGTCTTAAACTTGATGATATTGAATATCTTCTCATTCAATCCCGGTCTTGCCTGAACAAAAAAAGGTTTACCCTGATTGGCAAAGTACAATAAGACCATTACAATGATAAAAATGGGTGCCAGTATGATTAACGCGATTAACGCTATCAAAAAATCCAGAACCCGTTTCAAAAAAAACTTATACACGATATTCTCTCTCTTTAATCAATTTGTTGTATTCACTTAATATAGCATTCCAGATCACAGATTGCTCGAATCGGTTTTCAATCATTGGCCGGGAATTCATTTTTAATGATTCATAATAGTCTCTGTCTGATATCATTTTCTCCATTTCTTCTTTGAGCCTTTCACTATCTTTTACCGGAACAATTACTCCATTCTGATTTTCTACGATAATTTCATTGCATCCGTTGATATCAGAAACGATACTAGGCAGCTCCATTGCTCCGGCCTGCATCACTACATTGGGAAATCCTTCCCGGTAACTAGGAAAGACCAGTGCACCAGAAATCGCGAAATAAGGACGTACATCTTTTTGAAATCCTACAGAGATGATATCCGGATTAGTTTCAATTTCCTTTAATGTATCCGGAGATAGCGGATCCAGCTCCTGTTCCAGGGGACCCACCAGTAATAATTTTGAATGTTTACCTTCTTCTTTATTTAAAGCAGAAAAAGCTTTTATCAGTTCATTAATTCCTTTGTCCCCCACCAAGCGTCCCACAAAGACAAAGACAAAATCAGAGTCTTCTATTTTTAATTCTTTTTTCAGAAGAATTTTCTGATCTTCTGAAACTTGTTGGGGTGAAAAGAATGAAGTATCTATTCCGTTTGAAGAACCATTTCCGATTACTTTCAGCTTATACCTATCTGTATATTTATGCTTTATGATATAATCAGACAGTCCTTTTGAGTTGGGATATACTTTGGTAGCAGAAGCATATGTTAATTTTTCTACAAAGTCTAAAACCTGACGTTTTACACCTGTCACCTCCATTAGTGGTAAACCCGCTACAGTATGCAATCTATGAGGTACACCAGCCATTCTTGCAGCAAGCATCCCTACAATTCCAGCTTTAGGTGTATGAGTATGAACAATTTGTGGTTTTTCCTTTTTTAAAAGCTTATAAGTATTCCATAAAGATTTGATATCTTTAATAGGTGTAATCTTGCGGGACATATCAATCGCAACTACATCTATTTCTTCATCATTTTTAACCTCTTCCAGTTCTTTGCCAGGCGAAGAAACTCCTATCACATCAAAATGTTCTGACATAAACCGGTGCTGCCCCTTCAATAGAATTTTTAAGGAAAGTGGTACAGTCGTAATCCGTATTAATTTAGCTTTCAACTTCTGTTATATTTTATTGTTTATTTCTATTAACCTAGAACTAAATAATAATTTTTTTCCTAAATATTTTGTGTAGTGTTATTTTTTACTCATTCCACTTAAAATCACAAATTTGTGATTTTAAGTGAGATAAAGCAATATTTTGAACTAATGTTAACCTTTAAATTGTTCCAAGCAGAAATAATTATAGATTAACATAGTATCATTACTATTCTGGAAAATCATAAATTTTCCCGTTTTCTATTGTGTTTTTTGAATGTAATAGCTTTTTATGGCAATGGCAAATTGTTTATAACCATCGAACTTTTGCCAGCTATTTTTATATAGTATCTAAATAATTCTAATAATTGATGAAACTTAATTAACATCACAAGAGAAATAGAATTGTTATTTATTATAGACTATTTTTTTATTTTTCTAGTCTCATATTAATTGTATCACATTTTTAAATGATTGATAAAACATTGATAATTTCCATCTCACCTTTCGTGCATTTTTCTATGATATTTACTTTAGCAAAAACCTTTCCATAATCACATTTTGGGGAAAAATTAATATTATTTATGAAAATGCATTTTTATATTTTGCAGTTTTTATATTATAATTTGCTATTTATAAAATGGAAAGAATTATTGATTATATTTTATCTTTTGTCTAGAAAATTGTTGTAATTCTGTTACTATTCCCGCGTTATCTTTATTATCAGATTTAAAATCATTTATTTTTAAATTAATATTATCTAAGGATGAATTATTATATAAATATCTAAAAGGTTTCGCATTATATTTTAAATCAATATTATTAAGAATTATATTGCCATTTAATGATTTTTTTATTTGTGATTTTCTATTAGAATAAGATATTCCATTTGTAGAATATAGATCTTTATAATTATCAATCGAAATTTGGACATTATTAGCAACTTCGTTATCTTTAAAATTATCTAAATAAAAAGATAATCCATTCAACTTATTATTAAAAGTTGTTACTGATTTTAATGCAACATTCAGCTTTTTATTCTGCTGAGTATTAGGTTCAAGATCAATACCCGTCTGAGGATTGGCCCCATTTGAATTAGAAATCACTAAACTTTGTAACAGTATATTATCTCCTCCAATAACTGAAATTCCATTTCTCCTATTATTATCAATAAGGCCTCCAATAATAGATACATTACTTGAGAAATTCTTACCACCAACATAAATTCCATCCCCCCAACAATTCTTAACAACAGCATTGTATATTTTAACATCAACAGCATCATTTATGCTGATACCCATTCCCCATTCCCCATTTGTTCCTAAATGTTCATTTCTATCACCTACAATTTTTGCATTGTAAATGCTTACATTTTTTTTATTATTAATATTTATAATGGTATATCCTCCTTTATCAGTTGCTTTCAACTTAAGTTGAGAACTATTATCAAATAATAAAATTGAATTATTGTTCAGTTTTATTCCTTTATCGTTTACTAAAACAGGGAAATTGGGTAATAATACAATTTCATTCTCATCTATTGCCTTTTGAATATACACTGTGTAGTCCTCTGAAGCATCTTTCTTGTAATTTGCAGGAAGAATGTCAGTAACTTTAAATGCTTTATTTTTAAGAAGATTCATTGATGAGGACACATCCATTGTTTTCACAAAAGAATCTGGTACATCTCTATATGTAAACTTGTCCTGTGCACAGGATAAATTGATTGAAAATAGAAAGATTATGTAAAAAAATGATTTAATTGTTTTTATCATAATATATATATTTTTCTGTATTGATTTGCTATTTCTTTAATAGAAAAAATATCTGATCTTTCGTAACATTTTTCAGATATTTTTTTATAAAAAAAATCATTTTTATTCAATGTATTAATCACTTCTGCTAAATCATCCTCTTTTCCACTATCAAATAATATTCCATACTCTGCAACTACTTCTGAAAGACCTGGTACATTTGAGGCAACCACAGGTTTTTGACACGCCATACCTTCTACTGCTACAATACCAAAACCTTCATAATGAGAAGACACAACCACAACATCACTCATCTTTATGAGCTCTGCCACATTGGACTGGTTACCCAAAAAAAGTGTTCTACTTTCTAAGCCCTTTTTTTTAACGAGCTCTTTACAGTTTTCTAATTCTGGCCCATCTCCTACAAATATTGCTTTTACATGAGGAGGCAATAATGTGAGTGCTCTGATTAAAGTAGGCTGATCTTTAGCTGCTCTAAAACTCGCAACCTGTATTAATAAGAAATCTTCATCAGAAAAATTAAATTTGGTTCGGGAGTAGGTATCTGAGTTATAAAATCTACTAAGATTGACTCCATTATTTATCACCTTTGTCTTTGCTTTAAATCCTTTCCCTAAATGCTGAATAAGATTTTTTTTTGTGGATTCAGAAATACAAATAATAAAATTTAATTGGGAGTAAATAAACTTTTCTATATTTTTCAGATACCACTTAGATCTTCTGTTATTTTCAGTACTGTGCTCAGTAAAAATTATTTTTTGTTTTCTGAAAAATAAAAGTTTATTGAATATTCCCCAATATAATGTAGGAAATAAATGCAAATGAATAATATCTGCATCTGCAGTTACCTTATTTATAAAAAATGGGATCCGAATGTCGTATAGACTTTTTGAAGGAATTACTTCAATTTTTATTTTACCATTATCTTCTACTTCTTTTTTTAAAGATGTATCAATATCATCTAATAATAACAAATGTATTTCGTCTAAACCTATCTCAGCTAATTCGGTACATAAGTCGACTACCAAGCGTTCAGCACCGCCAAATCTTAAACTATTTATTATATGATAAATTTTCATTTTCTATTTTAATTTTATACAATGCCAACCAATAAAAAATAAATATTATCCAATTGATATCTAAAAGGCCTTTGAAATTTCCAATTATTAATAAAACAGTTAATGCCCATAGCAAAAGTTTAAAACTTTTATCATTTTTAAATCTCTTTAAATTATACCTTAGAATATAAAAATGTAATGAAAAATAAATCATTATACCAAAAATCCCATAATAGTAAACAAGTCTTGAATAACCTATATCTGTATGCATATAAAAAGATCCATTCTCATAATAAAACTGTCCATCCCCTATCAATATACTTTTAAGTTCAGAAGGAAAGATCAACATAGCTTTTACTCCTTCAGTAGAGTTTGTTTTTAATTCTCCAGATGAAAATAGGTTTATAAATACTTCAAAAGAGTGACGAAAAGAATTTGAAGCCATCAAAGTATCTAAATTTGTCAATAAATAGGTAAAAGCAATTATCCCAAATACAGTTGAATAAATAAAAATCTTAGGTAAATTACTATAATTCTTTTTTAAAATATAGCTAACAACCAGATATGCCAAAGATAAAAGGATTCCCAAAAAAGCTACTCTTGCAATATAAATACCAGTAATACAAATAAAAATGTATAGTAATATCCACACCAATTTACCTTTTTTTAAAGAATCAATTATATATGCTCCAGTTAGCATTCCAATGGACGAAATAATACCTCCTGAAAAAAATGTTCCAGCACCTATCCCAATAAATCTGGTACCAAATTTCACTGCATTTCCTAACGCATATTCAAATTTATCTCCAGTAGATTGTATAGAAGTAATAATCTCTAACAAGCTAGGATTTAGAAACATCAATAGAGCTAAAAAATTATGCAAAAAAATTGCTAAAACAATCAATTTTAATGCATACATTCTATTTATGTTCACACGGATTACCAAGTAATATGCACCAAATAAATAAAGAATATTTTGTATCGTATTTCCAATAAAACGTGGATCAAAGTAACTATTAATGACTGTTGTAAGCACTATCAGTAATATTGATGCGAAGCATAAAAGTATTATGTGGCTAAAAGATTTAGGGATTGCTAATTTGGTTTGGCTCATAAAAAAAGCAAGCCCAAGAAGCCCAAGAAGCACTCTGGTTCTAAGGATAGATGGCAAAAAAACAAACGATATATTATAGACAAAAAGGATATATATAAACACGTTCATTCCATGTCTAAGAATATTATTAGCTTCTAATCTTCTCATTTATCAATTCATATATTCCAAAAAAAACCAATTTACTAAATGTCAACTTCACTAAATAAGTAAATGGCAACCTTTTTAAGTTAAATAATAAAATTTTAAGATATCTTTTACCTAAAACACAATTAACATTGAATTTATTATCTGGATAATTTATTTTTAATTTTAAACGCAGCTTTTTAAAAAAAGAATGAATAAAATCTACTGAAAAATCTTCAAAATTGACGCTTCTGATCTTATCTGACAAAGATAAAATATAAATAAAATCTAATTCTTTTTGATCTAAAATAATATTCTGCTGCTGTAAAGCAAGTTGCTGAATATTAGATATCGTTTTTTTTCTCTGTTCTATCTGACCAGCTCCAATATTGGTTTGGCTATTGGGTGTATCTCTATAATACAACAATGGCATCTTAAAATTATACCCTTTACCATATTGCAGTATTTTGATCCACAATTGGTAATCTTCAGCATACTTATAATCCTTTTCAAAAAAAATGTTATTTTCTTTAACAATGCCTGACCTGAACATTACTGCCGGGTGGGTAAAAGGAGTGCTAAAAATTGAATGTATTCTAATTGATATATCATCAACAGGAAGTACACTAAGATGATAATGAGAAACAGAGTGAACAAATTCCTTTCTGGATGAACTGCATATAATATATTCCGGATTCTTTTCCATAAAATCTATTTGGATCTGAAAACGGGATAAATGGCATATATCATCTGCATCCATCCTGGCAATATATTCACCTTGTGATAATAAGATTCCTTTATTCAAAGTATCTATTAATCCTAAATTCTTTTCATTTTCAATGTATCTTATCCTTTTATCATTATAGCTTAATATGATTTCTTTTGTAGAATCTGTAGAGCCATCATTGATAACCAACAATTCAAAGTCTTTAAAACTTTGTTCAAGTATACTGTCTACTGCTGTTCTAAGATACTGTTCAGCATTATATGCAGGTAAAATTACCGAAATTTTAGGACTCATTCTTTACATAAAGTTTAACATTATTAAAATTTTTTAGCCATGCATCATAGAAGTTTTTACTTTTTCCATAAACATTATCTAAGATGACAACCTCTTTATCTAATAAGATACTAAGTATTAAACCATGTAAACGAGTTGTATAAACTTTATGATATTGATTTATAAACTCTTTGCCGCGATTGATGTGCAAATCCATTCCATTCTTCTTTTTAAATCCATAGGCATTATCAATTATTAAAGAAGATGCAGGTAAATACTTTATGACTTTTGAAAGTTTTCCGTCTAAAGCTTCTACATAATTGGTAATAGTATTCATTCTTTTCGACGAAGAGTTATAAGTAGGCCAGTCTTTTATATCATATTCACCTTCAATAACATTTTGAAAAGAACCTTTACTTGCTTCTGCATCAGTTCTGTTCAAATACAGATTTTTTCTGGTTTCGAGAGAACTCATTCTTATATCAGAGTCAAAGTCTAAAAAGAAAGCCATATCAGGAGCCAATTTTAACTTTTCTTCATTAAAATTAGTTTTTAAAATATTATAAGAAACTTGATCTCTTACAAAAACATATAGATCATGATGCTTATTGAAAATAGCAAAATCTCTTTTCAAATTAGCTTCATTATTGTAATGTACTGTTTGAGGCAAAACAATAATCCTGTTATTTGGAAAGTTTTCAATGATATATCTTTTAAAACTTTGGCTCGATTCGTAAATATCGCCGAAATTCCCTCCTCCGTGTAGTAGAATAATTATTTTCTCAGATTTAATATCCCTTTTTTTGAAAGTATATCTGTTATACTGCCCAATACATTTATACTTTAATGTTTTAAAAAATTCTACTTCTCCTTTCCAAATTAAAGAATCTCCAATATTTCTGTGATTAGGTATATCCAATAGAATAAAATCACTGTTAATGAGTGGAATAAGCTGATCAGATATTATATTTTTTAATTGTCTTATATTTTCTTTATTGGAATTCATATTTATTTTTTTAAGAATTTAATTTATTAAAGATCTTTATTAAAATATCTTTATTAAAATAACCGAAAAGGAATAGAGATAATACTGTTAATGATATTGAAATTAAGTGGCTGCTATTGATATATAGTAACATAATTACACTAAAAACCAGTAATAATTGTATAATGAAGGACTTAACATTCATATTCAATTTCAAAATCTCAGCAGTCTGTCTGTATCTTATAACAAACATTACAAAGAAGCTGACGAATGTACCTAAAGCAGGCGCATAAAGACCTATATATTTAATAAAAGATATGGAAATAAATACATTTACCAATGCCCCTATTATACTTGTAATAAAAATCCCCTTCGTTGATTTGGTTTTCAAATAAATAGCACCTAAAAAACCCGAAATCGACGAAAAACAGGAGCCAATATACAGAACAGTAGCATATTTCCAGGATTCATAAAATTTCACATCAAATAAGACTTCCGTGATTAATGGAGTAGCTGCTATTAAAATGGTTGATAAACCAATATTTATAGAAATATATTTATTAAATAGCTTTGAAAAAAATGGATTATTAGGATCGTTTCCAGAAATTGCCATATCCTGCCAGGCTAGCATAAAGACTGTATTAAAAATAGTCAGAATAGCAGGCAACCTAGCAGAAACTGCATAAATGCCATTATCTTCTATTGTTAAAAACTTTAAAATAATATATCTATCTGATGCATTGATAACCCACCAGCTTATTGAATTTAATATTAATGGAAGAGAATAAAATAAAATCTGTTTTTGTAATGAATAGTTGATCTTTATACTCACATATTTATTAAACAGAAAGCTTACTTTAAATAACATTAATAAAATTGCAATAAAATTACTGACAAAAAGCGCATAAAAAATACCTTGCACTTTATCATGAAATATGTTCGTCAGTAAGAAAAGTAAACTAAAAGAAAATATAAACAGACTATTAATAATTCCTATAAATGAATAGTATCTCGTTAATCCTAATCCTCTTAATATCTGTTGAAAAAAAGGCAATAAACATGAACTTATAATTAGTAATGATAATTCTTTCTGGTAAGGAATATGATAGAAAATCCCAGCCAAATAGAGCAGTAATTCAAAGCTGATAAAAGAAATCAGTAATAAGATACTACATTGCTTAAATACATTATTAATATAATTTTCCTTTTCATTTTCTTTATCCAGAAACCAACGATAAATTGCCTCATTCATCTGCAAAGACACGAAAGGCACCAATAAATTGACACTTGTTAGCACTAAATCATACTCCCCCAATTCTTTTCTGGAAAGATAGTAGGAATAAATAGGAATTAATAGAAAAGATAAAATCTTAGATCCAAAATTACCAATTGTATATATTAAAGTACTCTTTATTAAAATCTTACTATTCATTATTATATAAATAAATATTTATTTTAGTTCATATTTATTTATAATCTTGAATCACTTTCTTCTAAGATCCCTTTTACGTCATAAATGATTCCGCCTTCTTTTAAAATATTTTTCAAATCAAGATCAAGGAATTGTTTATGCGCAACAGTAAGGATAATTGCATCAAATTTTTCTTGTGGAATCTCATTCACAACCTCTAACTCATATTCATGTTTTACTTCTTCAGGCTTTGCCCAAGGATCAAAGGTAGTCACATGTAAAGAATAATCTTCAAGCGCCTGAATAACATCTACCGCTTTGGTATTACGAACATCCGGACAATTCTCTTTGAACGTTATTCCCAGGTTCAATATTCTGGCACCATTAATTGAAATCTTCTTCTTGATCATCGTTTTTACTAACTGGGAGGCCACATACTGTCCCATGGAATCATTAAGACGACGCCCAGCCAGGATGATTTCAGGATGATAGCCATTTTCCTGGGCTTTCTGAGCCAGATAATATGGATCTACTCCAATACAGTGTCCGCCAACCAAGCCTGGTTTGAATGGTAAAAAATTCCATTTAGTTCCTGCTGCTTCCAATACAGCATGTGTATCAATTTCTAAAAGGTTGAAAATTTTTGCCAGCTCATTGACAAAAGCAATATTGATATCTCTCTGTGAGTTTTCAATGACTTTAGCCGCTTCTGCAATTTTGATCGTTGGAGCCAGATGCGTTCCAGCTACAATTACAGATTTATATAAAGTATCCACCACTTTCCCAATTTCCGGTGTAGAACCTGATGTAACTTTCAGAATTTTTTCTACTGTGTGCTCCTTATCACCTGGATTGATTCTTTCCGGTGAGTATCCCGCATAGAAATCCCGATTGAATTTGAGTCCTGAAACTTTTTCCAGAACAGGAATACATTCTTCTTCTGTAGCTCCCGGATATACCGTAGATTCATAGATGACAATATCCCCTTCCGATAATACTTTACCTACAGTTTCTGAAGATTTATATAATGGAGTCAGATCGGGACGGTTATGCTTGTCAACAGGAGTGGGAACTGTCACGATATAGATGTTTGCCTCCTTGATATCATTCATGTCTGCTGAGCAGTACAATCCATTTTCAGCAGGCTGATTAAAAGGACTCTGGTGTTTTAAGACTGCTTTTAGCACATCGTTTTCCACTTCCAGGGTACTATCAGTCCCCGTATTTAATTCTTCAATCCTTTTCTGATTGATATCGAAACCTACAACCGGATATTGAGTTGCAAATAATCGTGCTAAAGGCAGACCCACATAGCCTAATCCTATTACAGCAATTTTATATTGTTTTTCCACAAGAATCGATTTAAACTTGTTTTTTTATTTTAAATTTTCCCAATACCAGCTGATAGCTTCTTTTAATCCTTTTTCTATCGTATGGCTTGGCTGGTAGCCTAATAATTTTTTTGCTTTTTCAACGGAGGCCAATGAATGAGGAATATCTCCTACACGATTCGGACCATATATAATATCCACATCAGCAATTCTTTCATCGAATTCACTTAAATACTTTTTAAGATATCCTACCAGATCATTCAGCGTTGTACGGTCTCCTACTGCTGTATTATAAACAGTATTCACTGCTTCAGGAGTTTCAGTAAGCATAGCCAGCTCATTCATCTGGATAACATTGTCGATGTATGTAAAATCACGTGAATAATCTCCCGTTCCGTTTATTGTAGGAGATTCGTGATTGATTAACTGCTTTACAAACAAAGGAATTACTGCGGCATAAGCTCCGTTCGGATCCTGTCTGCGCCCAAATACATTGAAGTATCTCAGGCCGATACATTTCATTCCATAAGTTTTCCCAAACACATCAGCATATAATTCATTTACATATTTGGTAATGGCATAAGGTGATAATGGTTTTCCGATCACCTCCTCTACTTTAGGTAGTGACTCAGAGTCTCCGTAAGTAGAAGATGAAGCAGCATATACAAAACGTTTTACGTTAGCATCACGGGCTGCAACCAGCATATTCAGAAATCCTGATACATTCACATCGTTACTTGTAATAGGATCCTTAATAGATCTTGGTACAGATCCGAGTGCAGCCTGATGTAGAATATAATCTACATTCTCTACTGCCTTCTGACAAACTTCCAAATCACGGACATCTCCTTCAATGAGCTTATAGTTTGGATTTTCAAGGAAAGGTTCGATATTATGTCGGTGCCCGGTTGCAAAATTGTCCAAGCATACTACATAATAGCCTTTATTTAAAAAATACTCTGTTAAGTTAGAGCCGATAAAACCCGCTCCACCTGTAATTAAAATTTTATTCATTATTATGATTTGAAAATTTTACTCCACCAACTTTTCTTTTCTTTAGTCTGGCCGTAACCATACCCATAGCTATAGTTGTATCCATATCCACCTGCACGTCTTGAAACATCATTTATCACAAAGGATACGTTGGAAAGTTTTGAATCTTTCACCAGATCGTTGGCGAAATCTATCAGTATATTTTTTGATACTCCAGACCTTACCACATATAATGTTGCATCTGCTGTATCTGCAATACTTAACGTATCGGAAACCAGCATCAATGGTGCAGAATCAATAATAATATAAGTATACCGGGATGACATCTGCTCAATAAGCTGTTGATAACGTCCGTTGGAAAGAAGTTCCTGAGGATTTGGAGGAATAGCTCCGGCATAGATAACGTCGCATGAATGGTTGGTTGTTGAAGTATGAACAAGTTCTTCTACTTTTATCGATTCATCATATAAAAACTCTGTAAGACCTTTTCTTTTCACAGGCTCACTGTCATATCTCTGAATCTGTGGATTACGGATATCTGATCCAATCAAAAGAGCCCTCGCATTTTTATTGGCAATCGTAAGAGCGAGATTCACAGATACTAGAGTTTTTCCTTCTCCTTTTATAGAAGAAGTTACCATAATAACTTTGGCTGAGTTTTTAGCCGGTAATACAAATTTCAAATTGGAAACCAATACTCTGAAGGCTTCTGCCAACTCCGAAAAGTCGTTTTTCTGAATCAAATGATTTTCATTATCATTAAGTGATGGTATGTCTACCAAGATACCCAAATCTGAGCGTTCTTTAATATTATCTCTTGTGTAAATCTTATCATCCAGCATGAAAACAAAATAAAAAACAGCAAAAGGAAATAATACACCAATCAATAAAGCCCCCAAAAAGATAATATCTTTTTTAGGAGATACAGGTATATCCTCTGTAAATGCTGGGTTTACAATTTTTGCTTTAGGTACATTGACTGATAGATTTATTGCATTTTCTTCCCTTTTTTGAAGCAGAAATAAAAATAACTGTTCTTTAAGGTTTTGTTGACGTTCAATTCCCCTATAAACTTTAGACTGTCCAGGAACTTTTTCAATCATACTATTGTTAGTATTGATCTGGTTCTGCAACTGAGAAATACTTGTCTGTACAGTTTGTTTCTGCTCACGAATATTATCACGGATAACTTCCTTTAAAGAAGCTATTTCCTTATTCATTTCTATAACAGCAGGATTTTCGTTAGTAGCCTGTTTAAGCGTTTTATTTCTACTAATAATCAATGAATTATACTGAGAAATTGTTTGTTCCAGTGAAGGATTCAGTCCAAGATTGGATGGCATAAGCTGGTTATTGCTTTTTGAAGCCTCTCCCGAAAGAGAATTTAAAAGATCCAATTGAGCTTGCTGTTGAAGAAGGACTTTAGTGTTATCACTTGTATTTTGGAGAGCTAGCTCAGCCTGTGCCTGAAGATCTACAATGCGATTACGGTTCTGGAAATCTTCTTTTTGATTTTCCACCCCCGAAAGATCTTTAGTGATCACTTCCAATCTTTTATCAATGAACTCCTGGGTATTCTGAGCCTGTAAATTCTTATCTCTCTGACCATCCAGATTATATTGTCTGGTCACTTCATTAAGAATAGCCTCTGATTTTTCAGGAAGAGATCCTATCAGATTGATCTCCATTAGCATGGATTTTTCATCCGATAAATTTACCTCTATCTTTTTTTCTAATTTTTTTACTTTCTCAATAGGATTCCAAAAAATAATTTTATACTCTGATTTAAAAAGAATATCAGGATTTCGCTGAAATACTACGGTTCCAAAATCCAAATTTAGAGGAGTATTAAACCTCCCTTTAATGATCTCTTTTTTTTCACCCTGAAGCACAAATTGATCTCCTTTTAAATCTTTCATTGTATACTGAGAAGATTTAAAATTTTCTTTATTATAAGACAATACTTTTGCAACAACAGGAATTTTGTTGAAGAGTTGTGAATCTTTTATTTCTCCTGTATTAAAATATTCTACATTGAGATTAAGATTCTTTACAACTTCCATCAGTATAGGTCGTGAGGTAACAACGGCTCCTTCGCTTTTCAGTTCATCAGAATTACCTAAACCCATACCAAGATTTTCTAGATCAGAGAGAGCAGTGGCAAGATTACTTTGTTTTTTATCAAATTTAAGGACAGTTGTTGATTCGTATTGGGGTACACTATATCTCAAATAAATGTAAGCTGCTATCACAAAAACTAAAACAGAAGTAATAAACCATGGCCATTTATATAGGTATTGAGAGATAACTTTTCTTAGATTCAAACTTTCCTCCTTGTCTTGAAATTCTATCTTCTGCATATTTTATTTTCGAGTTAAAGCAATAATAAGTGTACCTGCTGTTAATAATGCACCAATAATCTGGAATGTAAGAGCCCTGTTCGGATTCGAGTTGGCCTGGACTTGTTTATTTTTATCCGGCTGTACATATAATATGTCATTCTGTTTCATATAATAGTATGGCGAACTTACAATATCAGATCTGGTAAGGTCGACATTAACAATCTGATCAGTCCCATCATCTCCTGTACGGATAAGTTTCACATTGGTACGGTCTCCAAAATCTGTCATATCACCAGCAAGACCTAATGCCTGAAAGATGTTAATTTTCTGGGAAACACTTTCTTTCTGCCCTGGGCTTTTTACTTCACCTAAAATGCTTACATTGAAATTTTTCAGAGTAATGGTTACTAACGGATCTGTAAGATATCTCTTAAGACGGGATTCAAGTTCCTGTTTTAGCTGCACCTGCGTCATTCCTTTCGTATACACATTTCCTAAAACCGGAAAAGAAATATATCCTTCTTCATTCACCAGATATTCACTTGGTTGTACATACTGATTGATTCCTGTACCGCTTTCACTTCCTACCTTATTTACAGTATTAAGGTTGAAAGGTTTTACAGCAATTTCATCAAGGGCAGATACAAGAATCAGAAGAACATCTCCTTCCTGAATGTGTAAACCCTGAAACTTTGCCTTTGCAACCTCCTCTTCCATATTATGTTTTGACATATATACCATATTCTGTTTCGGCCTGCACGATAATAGAGTAGCCGATAACAGTACTATATATGCAATAATAGTTTTATTCATATGTATTATTCTTATCTACTTGTGATGTGTTATTTGTCTTAAATCCTTTATGTGGCTCCAATATTATAAGGAAATTTAATTAACCCTATTTTTCCATATCTATCAGAAAATTTATTTATGTGAAGCGTATTTTAATTCCCCATGTTAAGATCAATTCTTTCTCTAGCAATTTTCATTCCGTTTAAAAACAAAACGGCAAAATTATTATTTTAATATTATATTTTTTTATTTATTTCATTCTTTAATTTTAATTATATACTTCATTTTCAGATATTCTATAATTGCTTATAAATTTAATACTATAATTAAATATTTTTTACAATTTGAAAACTTCAACTCCATCAATCAATCCATAATCTTGTCATTTCCTCACAATGGATTATTCTCTCGGATTTCTTCTTAAAAAAAATTGTCTGGTTGCCATTCTGAAAAGAACATCAGAAAAACAAAGAAAAGAACAAGGTGTAAATAAACAGTATCCAATGCAAACCCTTATAAAATCTAATGCCATAAAAGCAATACCTGAAAAATATCTGATTTAAAAAATCAAAACAAGCAAAGTATTTTATAGTTTCTATTTCTGTTTTGAACCGGAATATAAACATAGCAGGAACAACTATCCCCGAAAATATTTTCCCATTTTGATTCCCAATACAATTAAATTCACACTATTCAGGAAAAAGCATAAAATTAAAACAGAAAAAAACAACTGAAATATCAACAAGAAGACCCCACCAGCTGAACATATTTCTCAACTTCTTGATTTTACAATTTTCCCTATATACAACAATCTTAAAAATATCATTTTCATTAATTCAATAATTGGTGGTTTTATTAAACTAAGGTAGTAATTATTATTAATATTTTTAATACGACCTATTAATTTTCATTCAAAATACCAAGTTCCAATGTCAGGTTATTTTGAAAACAAAATTTGAAAAACAAAATATCGAGCCACCTCAGGAAATACTTTTCATCCACCTTCTCTTCAGTCCATATAAAACAAAAAAAATCTTCTATTTCTAGAAGACTTTTTGCGATCCGGACGGGACTCGAACCCGCGACCTCCGCCGTGACAGGGCGGCATTCTAACCAGCTGAACTACCGGATCAATTTTTTAAAAAGAAATTGAGAAAACTTCTGCGATCCGGACGGGACTCGAACCCGCGACCTCCGCCGTGACAGGGCGGCATTCTAACCAGCTGAACTACCGGATCAATTTTTTAAAAAGAAATTGAGAAAACTTCTGCGATCCGGACGGGACTCGAACCCGCGACCTCCGCCGTGACAGGGCGGCATTCTAACCAGCTGAACTACCGGATCAATTTTTTAAAAAGAAATTGAGAAAACTTCTGCGATCCGGACGGGACTCGAACCCGCGACCTCCGCCGTGACAGGGCGGCATTCTAACCAACTGAACTACCGGATCAAATTTTGTTAAAGAACTTCGTTTCTTTTTCGTGGTTGCAAAATTACATCTTTTTTCATTCCCTGCAAATTATTTTCAAAAAAAATGTCTCCCAATCATGGAAGACATTCATTATCAAACTTATTTTTTTTATAAGTGTGCGCTTAATTTCTCAGCGATTACCTCTTTTGGGGCCACACCTACTAATTTGTCCACTACCTCTCCATTCTTAAAGATAAGAACTGTAGGAATATTTCTGATACCATACTGCATAGAGATTTCCTGATTGTTGTCTACATCCACTTTTCCAACTACTGCTTTTCCTTCAAAATCTGATGCTACTTCTTCGATGATCGGACCTAAAGTTCTACAAGGTCCACACCATACTGCCCAGAAGTCTACTAATACCGGTTTGTCTGATTTTAAAACCGTATCCTGAAATGAGCTGTCTGTAATTTCTAAAGCCATTTTTGTTTCTTTTATTTTAATTAATATTATTTTCTTTTTAATCCTTTTGGATATTCAAAATTACGATTTTTAAAGCACAAGCCTATCTATGCTCAACATTAGTTTTTTCTATAGTATAATCGCTTGAAATTTCTTTCAGGGCATTTACCAATGCATCGATCTCTGATTTGGTCGTCATATGGCTGAAAGAAATACGTAATGGCGTACAGTGATCCATTTCGTCTTCAGAAAGCACCATCATCATTACCATTGAAGGTTTTGAAGCTCCAGATGAGCATGCACTTCCCTGGGAAATTGCAATCCCTTTCATATCCAGCTGAAGTCCTATTAATGGATTTTTATAAGGTAATAGTGCACTTAATACCGTATAAAGACTATTTTCCTTTTCAGCACTTCTTCCGTTAAATTTAATCCCTTCTATTTCTGCAGAAAGTCTTTCAATTGCATAATCTTTGATATCCTGCATATGGTTGGTATACTCCTCCATATGATTGAGAGAAAGCTCTAATGCTTTGCCAAGCCCTACAATACCGCAAACATTTTCTGTACCGGCTCTGAGACTTCTCTCCTGAGGTCCTCCGGTGATAATTCCTTTAAGACCTGTTGCTTTTCTGATAAACGCAAACCCTGCCCCTTTCGGTCCATGAAACTTATGGGCACTACAGGATGCAAAATCCACTGGAATATCAGAGAAATCAAGATTCATATGAGCCATTGTCTGCACGGTATCCGAATGGAAAAGAACCTGATACTCTTTGCACAGCAGGGCAACTTTCTTAAGGTTAAGAATGTTTCCTATTTCATTATTGGCGTGCATTAAGCTTACCAGTGTTTTTTTATCTGAAGCTTTTAAAAGCTCTTCTAATTTATTCAGATCGATATCTCCTTTTTCGTTCGGGCGGATATAGTTTACTTCCACTCCTTTTCTGTTTTTCATATCCAGAATACTTTCAGAAACACACTTATGTTCCAGAGGAGAGCTAATGATCCTTTCTACTCCAAGATGTTCTACCGAAGACTTGATGATCATATTGTTAGATTCGGTTCCACAGGAAGTGAAAATGATTTCAGCTGGAGTTACATGAAGATAGTCTGCAACCTGTCTTCTTACATTTTCAATAAGGATTTTTGCTTCCTGTCCAAAGCTGTGCGTTGAAGACGGATTTCCGAAATTCATCTTCATAGTACCAACCATTGCATCTATAACTTCTTCTGCAAGCGGAGTGGTTGCGGCATTATCTAAATATACTTTATTCATTATTATTTTGAATATTTTAATTCTACGGAGGTAAACTGGTAATCTGCGGGAACAGTAAAAATAAACCATGGATTGGAGATCACCTGAATTTCCATTCCACCGGAAGGTTCTCCAGCTGGAACTTCTACATATAAAATATTATTTTTCAATGATATGCTTTTGATCTCTTCAATTTGATGGCTTCCTGATCTGAAGGTTCCCAGGTTGTACAAAACGACTTTTTTATTTTTAGGAAATTGCGGGTATTTGATATAAGACTCATCTCCTCCCGGACCTATAATGCCAAAGCTGCCTTTAATTGTATTGCGAAAATCTGTTTCTTCTTTAATAATCCTAAAACCAGCCTGTTCTGTACCTCCCTGTGACTGGGAAACAATAAGTTCTGCACCCTGCTGGCTGTCAGCAGTCTTCTGAGGCAATGTGCTTGCACAGCTCATAAAGGTTAGTGCAGATGCAATTAACAAGCTTTTCATTTTCTACAATTTTATCTCCCAAAATTAATGAAAAAATTGGTAATGTCCCTCATTTGCCCATTTCAACATTGGCCGATCTCCGGAAGTATCTCCAAATGCAATAATTTTATCGTACTTAGAATCATTGATTTCTTCTTTTATTCTTATCAGTTTTTCTTTTCCATTACAGTTTTTGCCTACAAAATTTCCTGTGAAAATCCCGTTCTTAAACTCTGCCCGTGTAGAAACAAGCTCCATTTTCAGTTCTTCGGCAAAAGGTTTCACCCAGATATCCAATGAAGCGGTGACCAATAAACTCTGTGTATTATTCCTATCGATATTTTTTATAAAGTCTAATGCATTTTCCCTCACAATTTTAGGATAATGTAATTCAAAGAACTGTCTGGACTTCAGTTCGATCTTCTCCTGTGTCTGTCCTTTCAAAATAGAACCGATAAAACTTTTTTTCACCTTTTCAGTTTCAGCAAGTTTCAGCTTCAATAAAATAAACAGAGGTACATGTTTTAAAAATTGTATACGGTATTTTGTAGAATCGTAAAATTTGAGATACATAAACATCGTATCTTTATAGGTAAGGGTCCCATCAAAATCAAAACAATACAATTTTTTCATTTTCTTAAAGCTTTAATTTTTTGAATATAAACTCAGGCACATTTCTGATAATCAACATAATAAAACTCCAAACCGGCAAAACATATGCCACATTACGCTCTTTTTTGAAAGCTTTATAAATACAGGCTGCTGCCTGTTTGGGGGTTGCAGTCAGCTTGGGGTTCAGAGGCAGGCCTTCAGTCATTTTGGTAGCCATAAATCCCGGCTTTATAGTCAGGACATGCACTTTTTTATCAAAAAGATAGTTTCTAAGACCACTCAGATAAGCTGTAAAAGCAGCCTTCGCGCTTCCATAGATAAAATTACTCTGTCTTCCTCTGTCTCCTGCTACGGAGGAAAGACCGATGATTATTCCTGACCTCCTGTTTTCAAACTTATGGGCAAAATAATTCATTACAGGAACCAGTTTTGAATAATTAATATCGATGATACGCTCCGTATTCCTGTTATCATACAATCCCTCTTCTGTTCCTTCTCCTAAATATCCAACGGCACAAAATAATACATTTGAATTGATATTATCAAATCTATTATAATCTATTTCTTTCGTCAGGTCCAGCTCAATTACTTCTGCCTGCTGCAGAAACTTTACATCAATGTGCCTTGCAAAACGCTCCGTAGTTTCTTTATTTGAGGTAAAAAGATAGATTTTTTCAAACTTTTCTCCTTCCTGAAGTGCTTTTTCCACAAAAGCCTGTGCTACTTCAGATGTGCTTCCCAGGACTATCATTATGAGTTATTGTTTATAATTCTTTTGTGCTGTAAAGACACAAATTTAGGGTTTTGAATATTTTTCAGGTAATTGGTAAGCGATGACCTGCTCATGCTGTCTTTGGTAAGGTAAATTCTTCCTCCGAATTCCTGAACAATGGCATCAAGCTGATCTATCAGTTTTTTAAGCTTTGAATTCACTTTAAAATCCAGAGCCAGCGTGTATCCTTCCATCGGGAATGAGTTATAGGCCTGGGGATTGTTTTTTCCAAAAAGTTTTAAAACTGCTAAAAATGACCCGTTTCCACTTTTGGATATTGCCTCGAGTATTCTTTTCATTCCTTCTTTTCCTTCTTCTTTAGGAATCACCATCTGATACTGTACAAAGCCGGATTTTCCATAGATCTTATTCCAATCATTAATCGCATCCAAAGGATAGAAAAATGTCTCATAATCGATAAAATTTTTCACCTCCTTTTTAGATTGCTTTTTATAGTACAACCAGTTGAATATTTTTACCGTAAGGGCGTTCAGCACGAATCCCGGAAAATAAAAAGGAACACCGGGACGCAGTTTTTTCTTCAACCTTAAAGGTGTTTTCAAAAAGCTTTGGGGAAGTTCATGGTGGAAAGCATGTTCTCCCCTCATGAGAATACTTCTTCCTATATTTTTCCCTTTCTGAAGACAGTCGATCCAGGCAACAGTATAAGTCCAGTTTTCACTTTCATCAAAAAGTTTAAATATTTCGTCAAGATTTTCAGCTTTAATACTTTCCTGGCGGATGTATGCAGATTCTATATTCTTAAGCTTGAATCTGGCCGTCAGAATAATTCCTGTAAGCCCCATTCCTCCAATCGTAGCCCAAAACTTCTCCTCATTTTCCTCTCGGGAACAGGTGATAATTTCTCCATTCTCAGTCATCAGCTTAAACTCAATCACATATTCTGAAAAGCATCCTTCTGTATGATGATTTTTTCCATGAACATCAGAAGCTATAGCACCTCCTACTGACACAAATTTTGTCCCGGGAGTAACATAAAGAAAGTACCCCTGTGGTACAGCTATTTCCAGAACATCTGAAAGCAGCACACCGGATTCACATTCTATGATTCCGTTTAAACGGTCAAAACTGATGAATTTATTTAATTTTTTTGTTGAAAAAATAGACTCTCCCAAGGAAGCATCTCCATAGCAGCGTCCATTTCCTCTGGCAATAACTTCGTTGTGACTGAGTACAAATTCCTTTATCTTTTTGAAACTGTCCTCAGATCTCATTTCTTTTTCCACTACCGGGAAATTTCCCCAGTTGGTAACTTTCTGTGTGAAATTCGGCTTCATTTCTTAAAATAAATTTGAATTAAAAATGCAGCAACCCAAAGCAGTAATGTAACCTGTATATAACGGTCTCTGTAAACAATTTTTGTAGGGGATTCTGTTCTGTTGTAGACCAGTGTCTGCTGAAGATATCTCAACAAAGCAAATACTACAAAAATAACCGTATAGAAAACCCGTTCATGGAATCTTTCCTGGACTTCGGGAGATAGTGTAAACATCAGATAGCATACAATTGCCAGCGTAATAGAAATGGATAATGCGATATCAGCAAACTGAACATTATATCCGTCCAGCGCCCTTCTTGTCTTTCCTGAAACTTGTGCATTGATAAGCTCTCCCCTTCTTTTCCCGATCGCAAGTACCAGTGCCAGCACAAATGTTAACAGAATAGCCCATTGTGAAATACTGATCCCGGTAATATAACCACCAGCCAGCACCCGCAATACAAATCCTATGGCAATAATGAAAATATCAATAATAGGCACATGCTTGAGCCTGAATGTATAGGCTAAATTCATTATTACGTAAAAACCTATAATAGTTGCAAACTTCCAGAGCGGTTCATGAAAATAAATTTGTGTAAAAAAGACAAGACTGATATCAGTAATGGCAAGACCAATAAGAATTCCTATAGCTTTTGATTTTGAAATAGCTCCGCTGGCCAGCGGTCTTCTTCTTTTTTCGGGGTGCTTTCTGTCTGCTTCAATATCATTATAATCATTCAGGATATACACAACACTTGCCGCAAGGGAAAATATCAAAAATGCGAAAATGCTCTTAACAAGCAGATCTACGTTGGTAATATTACCTGAGAAAAACAGAGGGACAAATACAAAAAGGTTTTTCACCCATTGCTCCACACGGAGCAGCTTTAAATATTTCTTCATTTATGTTATTTCAAATACAAAAATAATAAATTCAAAATTGCTAGCATAAAAATACAAAAAAAACCGCCGGAGCGGTCTTTTACGAAAATATTTATATATTAAATTAACTATTGCCCTTGTTTGGCATCATTAATCATTTTTTCATTGGCAGTAATAGCAAACTCTACTCTTCTGTTTTTAGCTCTTCCTTCATCTGTATCATTGCTTGCAACCGGCATATTTTTACCTTCTCCTTTAGTAAACATTCTGTTACCAGCAATTCCACTTTTCACTAAATAGGCTTTCACGGCATCAGCTCTTCTTTGAGAAAGGGCCAAGTTATAAGCATCTTTACCTACGCTATCTGTATACCCATAGATATTGATATTTGTATCCGGATTATCACTTAATACTTTAGCTAATTTATCAAGGTTCCCCTGTGCCACAGAAGTAAGGTTTGAGGAGTCAAACGCAAAGTTAACAATGCTTTCATTCATGGTTACTTTAATACCATCTCCTACTCTTTCTACCTGAGCACCTGGCAAAGTTTCTTTAATATCTCTTGCCTGTTTATCCATTTTGTTCCCGATAACGTTACCTGCAACACCACCGATAATACCGCCTAATACAGCTCCGATAGCACCGTTTCCACCTTTACCTACATTATTACCAAGGATACCACCAAGCACTGCTCCTGAAGCTACACCTACTGCTGTACCTCTCTGCTGATGGTTTGAATTCTGAACGGCTTCACAGCTTGTCAATAATAATGCTGATGACAAGAAAAGAGCTCCTACGTATGTTTTTGTAAATTTCATTTTTTTTGATCTTTTATGTTGATAAATTATTTCATTCCTGCTCTCTGGAAGTTGTAAACTACTTTTACATTACCCCCTTCAAACGGAACATCCTGCTCAAGCGAAAACTGATCTGTTGTCTGATTGATCAGGGTAAGGCTGTACCCTACTGTATTTTGTTTTGCTTTTGTACCTTCAGCAATTTTTTTAAACATAAACGTATTACCGTCTTTTACTTCAAATTTGATAGGTTGTGTAATTGCCGGGCAATTTCCACCTCCATTTAAAGTATACGCTCCTGTCCAGTTATTAGGAATCAGTCTCCAGTGACTTCCTACGAAGCACTGCGCATCTGCACCTTCATCAAAAGGCTTAATTTTATAACCTTTATCATAATCTATGCTTACAATCTGCCAGTCTCCTTTCATTTTCAGGAAATCTGCTCTTTGATTTTGAGATGTAGCTGCCTTATTAACAGAGGAACACGAAACTGCAAAAAGTGATGTTCCCAACATCCCTGCAAGTAGTAACTTTTTCATTTTGTTGTTTATTATTTTGTTACTATAAAGTTACAAAAAACCGTGCCAAAATTTAAAATAAAAAATAAAAAGTCCGAAAAAAATTCGGACTTTTTATGGTTTCTTCTTAAACAGAGGAAGATAAATTATTTTTTAACAGCCTTTTTTATGGATTTCGAAGGCTTTACTGTACCTGCCGGCTTACCTTTATAGAAATTGTTATAGGCATATTCTGCAGCTTTTTTCAGGTCGATAACTCCTCCAGCCTGTGATTGATCTGCAAATCCGTTGGCAGTACTTGGATTGCTACTTTTCACGAGAGCCTCAATGATCTGGTAAGGCTTCAGTTCCGGCATATAAGCCAATAGAACGGCTGCTGCTCCAGCGACCACCGGAGAGGCCATGGAAGTCCCCTGAAGGTATTTGTATTCATTTTTAGGAACAGTAGAATAAATTTCTTCTCCCGGAGCGAAAACATTCACCATCTTTTTATTATAGTTGGAGAAATCTGCTCTCAAAGCACTGTTTTTATTGGTGCTTGCCCCTACCACAAGAACATTGCTTACAAATGGTTTTTCGTCATTAACATTTTTGAAGTTGGTAGGATATGCAAGGTGTTCTGCCACATCTTCATTTTCGTTACCTGCGGCTTTTACCAGAAGAACGCCTTTATCTTCGGCATATTTAAAAGCATCCCACACCACATTCTTGCCTGGTGAAACAGGTTTACCGAAGCTCATATTCAGTACTTTTGCTCCGTTATCAACAGCATACCTGATGGCATTGGCAACATCTTTATCTCTTTCATCTCCATTCGGAACTGTTCGTACGGACATGATCTTGGCTACTCTGGAAGCCACTCCATACTGAACTTCTTTTCCTTGCGGAAGACCTGCTATGATTCCTGCTACATGGGTTCCGTGCTCTGCATCCGGTCCTTCATAATGATTATTACCATAAATCCTTTCAGAATAGTCGTCATAGTTGTCTCCTACTATTTCTTTTCTTGGATCATAGGATAGATCGTACTGTTTTGCTGCGGGAGCAAAATGATCAATTGCTTCTTTCATTTCCTCCTTCATCTTTTTTTCAAATTCAGCGGCTGATTTTCCCTTGAATTCAGGACTTTGTGAAATCTGACCTAAGAAATCCAATGCTATGGCATCTCTCTGATCAGTCGGCGCTTTAATAGCTGCAATCGTTTCAGCAGTTACCGGCTTACCTCCCAACAATTTTACCATATTAGGAATCAGCTCATTAAGCATAGAATAGGTTCTGAAGTTCTGTTGAGCCTCAATACTTTTTTTATTGAACATATCCTTAGCCTTCATGTACATGTCAAACTCATCCTTCATTTTGGCCTGATTGGCTTTATTCTTTGTGGAATCATCTCCTTCAAAAATGGGTTTGTATTTGGCCACAACTCTTGTCACCTCCATATTATCGATATCAATATCACCATTTTTACCTCCTATGAAGTTCCAACCATGTACATCATCGATATATCCGTTTCCATCATCATCTTTGCCATTTCCAGGAATTTCATTGGGGTTAGACCACAGGTTTTTTACCAACCCGGGGTGATCTACCTGTACACCACTGTCTAACACTCCCACTACTACAGTTTTAGGCTTCAATCCTTTGGATTCTAAATATTTATAAGCGTTTGCCGTATTTATTCCATATACTTTTGAAGTTGCAAAATCTTTATGATACCAGGTCATCAGATCTTTGTCTTCATTTGGATCAATGCTTTTCGATTTAGATTCCTGTGCAAAAGAGAAACTAAAACCTGCTAAAAAAACTGCAGCTAATAATACCTTTTTCATATGTTGATATTTAATTTTTAAGATATACGCCAACCGCCGCCTTCATCTGTGCTATACTGAAAATGTCATCAACAGCGATTGTATGCTAATATTGTTGTTTTATATTTTTTATATATACCAGCGATTCCGGGCCTTTATTACAAATAAGGTCAAGAACCGACAGGTCTTTCAAAAATCCGAATTTATCCGAAAAGGTCTGATAATATTCTTCCATTTCAAATTCTGAGGGAAGCTTTGCCGAGAACTTTTCCCTAAAGTTGATATTTTCAGGATTTTTGATATATTCTTCATTCAAAGAGTGTGCCTTTTCCGTTTTCAGTATCTGTTGGATCACTTCTATCCCTTTAAGGTTAAAATCGAGAAGAAATTTTTCTTTAAGATCAAATATTTTCCTGAACTTATCCTCATAATATTCAAAATAAGGAGAACTCTGGTAAGCCGTTTTTATTGATTTCCAGTGAAGGGTTCTCCAGTCTTCACGGTAAGAAATTTCAATATCTTTAAATTCTCTTTTTCCGTTATGATGGATAGGAATTATTAATGACAATTTTCCGTTGGCACCATAGATATTGGCTCTGTTTCTGTAAGTCTGCTTCGGGAAATTTTCAAACTGTTCAAATACAATTTCATTCTCAGGGTTTAAAAACACTGAGAACCATGAGATTGGGGGCATATAAAATGCCGGCAATAATACATTCGTCATATTCATAATGCAAAAATGAAGTATTTTTTCAAATACTTCATTCTATTTTAAGTTTAATTTTTTCTATTAGTCGTCTTCAGTTTTTTTCTTTCTGAATAATTTCACAAAATACTCCCATCCGAAGAACAGGATCAGAATCATTGCTGCAATCCACCAGTATGAAGTTTTATTGGCTTCTCCTGTATTGGTTGCTTTGAACATTCTTTCCCAACGGATTTTGAATGGTGCCTGATAGGTAGAACTGTTGTCTGCAAATGCTCCCTGTAAGCTCATCCATGTAAACATGGGTTTTCCAACAATATTTTCTTCCGGAACGAAACCAAAGAATCTGGCATCTAACGAAGCATCCCTGTTATCCCCGATCATCATATAATAATCCTGTTGAATCGTATATTGATTCGCTTCTTTGCCGTTGATGAAGATTTTTCCGTTCTTTTTCTCCAGACTGTTGTGCTCATATTCAGAGATAATCCACTGGTACATTGGAAGGGTTTCCTGGTTAATAGCTACAACATCTCCCTTTTTAGGAATTCTAACCGGACCATACCAATCCTGATTCCAAGGTTTGTTGATCGGGAAGATAGACTGGGTTGTATCAATTTTAGTTTTAGCCTCATCTCTGTAATATACTGCTGCTTCTCCTTTTGGCGAAATTTCCTCCTTCATATCAATCACATGAGGAAGTTCTTTGATTTCTTTAGCCGTTTTATCCGTTAAGCCCTGAAACCCATAAAGGTAACCTCCGCTGTTCTGCTGTACTTCCTGAACCGGCAAAAATCCATAGGCTTTATATAAGGTAGGGATATCTAATTGCGCATCTGTAGTTACGATATATCTGTGCTGTACTTCCTGGTCACCCAAAACCGTTTCAGGCTTTCCGTTAACGAAAAGTCTTCCGGCTCTCATTTCGAAAGTGTCTCCTGCAGTAGCCACACATCTTTTTACGTATGGATCTTTTCTGTCAATGGCGGTATGTACAGAATCCTGAGGATAATTGAAAACCACCACATCATTTTTCTGCGGTTTATTGAATTGTAAAATTCTTGTATAAGGAAGCTTTACAGCATCTACATAAGATTTCGGATCATCTTTCGGATTCCCTTTCTGTCCTGTATCCATAATGGTTCCCTGCAGGAAAGGAATTGCTACCGGGCGCATTGGAAGTCTGTATCCGTAGCTCCATTTATTAACAAAAAGGAAGTCCCCCACCAATAATGTTCTCTCCATAGACCCTGTAGGAATACCGAATGGCTGGGTTACAAAAACGTGAATGATCGTTGCAAAAACTACTGCAAAGGTAATTGAACCGACGAATGTATCTTTCTTTTTATCATTTTTTTCCTCATCAGTAAGGAAAAGATTATCTGCATTTTCATCTTCTAACTCTACATCTTTAGAATAGTTGATCACTGCCATATAAATAAACGGCAGGATCACCGTAAGAATCTGGTCCTTGAAAAGTGTCTTCCCAAATTTTTTCACCAAGTAAAGGTGAAAAACAGACATCATGATGGGTCCTACAATCGGAAGATATGATAGAATTGCCCACCATTTCGGATGCTTTGTTTCCTTCAGAATAATGAAATAATTGTAGAAAGGGATAAAAGCGAATAAAGGGTTATACCCCATTTTCTTGAACAGTTTCCAAGATGAAATCCCCATCAATACGGATAGTATGAGGACATATACTGTATAAGTTAAAAAATAATTCATAAATTTTTGTGCCTATTCTTATGATATAAATGATAAAATGATGAGTAATAAATGATAAAAGCAGGACGCTGTTTACAATTCACTATTCATCATTTTCTGTATTATTGGTCTGCAATTTACAGAATTTGTTACAAATTAAAGTCCCAAAACATCTTTCATTCCGAAGTTTCCTTTTTTATCTTTAATCCACTCAGCAGCCACTACAGCTCCCAGTGCAAAACCGTTCCTGTTAAAAGCAGTATGTTTGATCTCAATTTCATCAACTTCGCTTCTGTAATACACACTGTGGGTTCCCGGAACCTCATCTTCACGTACTGCAAAAATTCCAAGCTGTTTGCCTTCTGTTTCTTCCAGTTTCCAGGCGTCGAATTTCGGATTGTTCTGGATAATTCCTTCTGCGATGGAGATTGCTGTTCCACTTGGTGCATCTTTTTTATGGATGTGGTGAATTTCTTCCAGCTGGCAGGAGTATTCATCTACGTTTTTCATCAGATCCGCAAGCTTTTCGTTCAGAGCAAAAAATAAATTCACTCCTAAACTGAAGTTGGAGCCATATAAAAATGCGGTATCATTTTCGACAGCCAGTTTTTCTATTTCAGCTTTTTTCTCAAGCCAACCCGTCGTTCCGCAGATTACAGGTATTTTGTTTTCAAGACAAGCTTTGATATTTTCAAACGCCACTTCCGGCAATGAGAACTCAATAACGACATCCGGATTATTAAGATTTTCAGCAGTTGGAGTTTCCTTCAGACGGGCTACTACTTCATGACCTCTCTTCTGTGCAATCTCATCAATGATCTTACCCATTTTACCGTAACCAACTAATGCTATTTTCATATAATCTTTTTAATTTTTAATCCTGCATTCAAAATATGATTTTCCTGCAGATATATTGTATTTTAAAATCTATAACTTAAACTGAATCCTGTTTTCGGAGCACTATAACCATACTGATCCTGAATAACCGATGGCTTAAAAACCAAATCCGGATCATGGCGGCTTTCGTAAAGGTGTGCATCTACTACAGCGTCTACAATATTCAGAATATAGATCAATCCTGTAATGGCGATAGCATAATCCCTTTGTCTTTTGGCTCTGTCCTGTGCATTTCCCAAAGCTCTTTTGTCTAACCACGGATGGCTGTCTACAAATTCATTGGGAGTACCGTTCAGTTTAGCCACATAATATTCACGGTATTTTTTGTACTGATTATCATTCCATACGGCAATACCTACTCCTGCTCCTACAGCTCCCCAAACAATAGGAATTTTCCAGTATTTTTTATTATAAAACTGTCCCAATCCAGGTAAAACAGCAGAATACAATCCTGCTCTGGTAGGATTCAGCTTTATGGTTTTTGCGGTAGGTCCATTAGCTTTTTCAAGATCTTCAATGATTTTTGCTTCTGTTTTGCCTGGCTTTACCACACGTGGCTCCTCTTTCGGAGGAGTCTGCATCCGAACCGTATCGATAGGTTTTACTTGTGAATAAGCCAGTGCAGCGATACACAAGAAAAATGTGAAAAATATTTTCTTCATTTATTTAATATGGGATAAAATATATTCCAGCTCTTCTTCATTTTTGAAGTCCAGAACAATTTTACCTTTTTTACCATTTCCAGAAGCTTTGATCTCTACTTTTACATCTAAGATATCAGCAATGGTCTTCTGGGCTTTTTTATAATTATTGGAAAGCTCCACTTTTGCTTTTTTAGCAGCAGGAGACTTCGGGTTCTTCAATGCAGCAGCTGCCTGCTCTGCCTGACGAACATTTAATTTTTCTTTGATAATAAGATCAAACAGAACCTGCTGATCTTCTTCACTTTCAAGACTGATAATAGCTCTTCCGTGTCCTGCAGAAATTTCACCGCTTCTGATCGCATTCTGGATATCCGGATTCAGTCTTAATAATCTGATAGAGTTGGTAATGGTACTTCTATCCTTTCCTACTCTCTGGCTCAGCGTTTCCTGAGTAAGACCGATCTCTTCAAGAAGCCTGTGATAAGTCAGGGCGATTTCGATAGCATCCAGGTCTTCTCTCTGAATGTTTTCAACAAGAGCCATCTCAAGAAGTTCCTGATCGTTGACTAAACGGATATAGGCAGGAATAGTCGTTAACCCGGCAATTTTAGTTGCTCTGTAACGTCTTTCCCCGGAAATGATTTCAAACTTTTCACCGTCTTTTCTCAGGGTAATCGGCTGGATCACTCCTAAATTTTTAATAGACTGTGCAAGTTCATTTAATGCTTTTTCATCAAAATAAGTTCTCGGCTGCGTCGGGTTCGGATAGATATCTTCAAGCGCAACTTCTACAATATTTCCCACAAACTTATCTGCTCCTTCATCAGTAGCTGAATTGATCGTTGCTTTGGATTCTGCACTTAAAATGGCACCCAGGCCGCGTCCCATAGCTCTTTTTTTGTCCTTCATAGATATAATTGATAAATGATGTTTGAGAAGTGAATGACCGGCATTCACTTATTGCCCATTTATTATTAATTTAATTCTTTATTAAGTTTTCATTCTTTAAAAGAACCTCTTCAGCTAACTGAATATACTGAACAGCTCCCTTACTTTCTGCATCATAATTCAGGATACTTTCCCCGAAACTTGGTGCTTCACTCAATCTTACATTTCTGCTGATAATGGTTTCAAAAACCATCTCCGGGAAGTGTAAATTTACTTCTTCCACTACCTGATTGGATAATCTAAGACGGCTGTCATACATGGTAAGAAGAAGACCTTCTATTCCAAGATCTTTATTATGGATCTTCTGAACGTTTTTAACGGTATTCAAAAGCTTTCCAAGCCCCTCTAATGCAAAGTATTCGCATTGGATCGGAATAATTACAGAATCTGCCGCAGTAAGGGCGTTTACTGTAATAAGACCTAAACTCGGTGCACAGTCGATAATGATATAGTCATAATCATCTCTCACACTGGCCAATGCTTTTTTCAGCATATACTCACGGTCTTCCTTGTCTACCAATTCGATTTCTGCAGCTACCAGGTCGATGTGTGACGGAATAATATCCAGATTCGGAGTCGCTGTCCTTTTGATACAAACCCTCGTATCCGCACTGTGCTCCAGTAGATTATATGTAGAATACTGAACATCTTCAACACCCAGACCGGATGTTGCATTCGCCTGAGGGTCAGCATCAATGATTAATATTCTTTTTTCCAATACTCCTAATGCTGCTGCCAAATTTACAGCGGTGGTAGTTTTACCAACACCTCCTTTTTGATTAGCAATACCTATGATTTTTGCCATTATTAGAACTTTAAGATTCAAAAATACACTTTTTTCTTTGCTCTCGGTGAGTGGAGAAAATCAAAATTGAGTTAAAATATTGTTAATAAGCAATTTAACGATAAAAAAAATTATCCACAAAAAAAAATCTTTGTGGATAACTATTTGAAATTTACTTTTCCGTATTAATTATCAAATTTCATTGAGATTGGAAATTTGAAATAACTTCTTACGTATTCTCCTTTTTTGTTTTTGGCGGGAATCCATTTTCCTTTACTGGAAATTGTTTTAATAGTTCTCATTGCCTCATTGTTAAAATCGGCGTTGGTTCCGTTAGCTTTTACCCCTGAGATGGTTCCGTCCATTTCTACAATAAAGGTAACTGTCGTTTTTACCACATCTTCTGATTCAAATCCTGAACCGTCGAAGCTGTTCATTACTTTATTTCTGAAGGAGTCTATTCCTCCCGGATAACTGGCTTCTACGCCAAGTTCTCCTGCTTCAGCAATTTTTGTTTTATCCACCGGATCAGCAATCACAGGTGGAGGTGTCGTGATTACAGGCCCTGTTCCTACTGTTACTGTTGGAACATTAGGTGTATTAGGCACCACAGGTTCTCCTTTAAAATTGTCTTTAAAACCTGCTACCGCATCATCAGGAATCGGATCATTTTTCACATTATCCTGAGCTGTACTTGATGGCGTAGGCACCGTACTGTCAAACGTCTTTGTATTGGGAGCTGTTTCAGGCTTTACCGGAGTAATTTTTACCGGAGGAGCAACCGGATCGTCTGGTGTAATTGGGGTAAACTCAATCTCTACTCCATCTGTTAACACTTGTTTCCCTTCCGTTTTAAATGCTGAAATCACAAGCGGTGTTAAAGACACAGCTGCTAATAAACTTATCCCTACAAAAAGCGCTTTGGTTAATATTCTATCTGATTCGTTTCTTAATACATAGGCACCATAGTCTTTATTGCGGTGCTCGAACAGGACTTCGTTAAACCGAAATTCCTGGTTTTGGTTATGTTGTTTCATCACTACTACTATTTAAACTGTTAAAAATTTTGATTATTAGTTTTATTGTTCTTATCGATAAGTACTGTTTCAATATCAAAACATCTGCCAAAATTTTATCAAAACAACATAATATTAGAAAATTTTATGATAAAGTTTAAATTTTAACATTTATAAATAGAAAGTTTATCAAGAAAAGCACTACCATTTTTCATACAAATAAAGAAACACAAATAACAGAGTACAAGCTTAGTAAAGAAATTATAAAAGCAGTAGAATAAGAGTAAACGGTACTAATAATCCCAGCGCATTAATAACAATGAGAATAACTGAACTGATCTTTGTTTTCAAAAAGCTTTTTGCAGCAAAATAGATTCCGCCCGTACTAAAAAGCAAACTGCAGACAATAAAAAGGATCAGTAAAAAATTTGAACTTAGACGGAATGGTAGCCCTAAATATACTATAAATAAAACAGCATAAGCAATGGTAAGATACAAACTGATCACAATATTATCCAGAAAACGCTGGGGTATTTTATTCTCTTCCATAATTTCTCTTTTGTACACTTTGTCTTAAAGCAAAAGTATGCAAAAATTCAAAATTGGGATTATTGCTTGAATAAAGGGCTGCCTATCCTTGTCAAGGTTTTGAACCTTGATAAGGATTGATTAAAAATTGAAAAAGTTTTTTTTAAAACAAAAAAAGAGACCATCCCATGATGATCTCTCTGTTATTTTTATCTTTACGAATATTAGAATAATTCTTTTCTGATGATGTTCTGACTTCTTTCAGGACCTACAGAAACTAAATAAACATTGATTCCTAAGTATTTTTCAATAAACTCGATGTATTTCTGAGCAGTGTCAGGAAGTTCATCATAGCTTCTTGCTTTAGTAATATCTTCGCTCCAACCTGGTAAATCCTGGTAAATTGGTTCGTAGTTGTATAGTTTTTCTGTTGAAGAAGTAAAATAATCGATGATTTTTCCGTCTTCAGTTTTGTAATGGGTTACTACTTTCAGATTCTCAATTCCTGTAAGAACGTCAAGCTTAGTGATCACAAGATTATTGATACCGTTGATCATACAGGCATGCTTTAAAGAAACAAGGTCTAACCAGCCTGTTCTCCTTGGTCTTCCTGTCGTTGCTCCGAATTCACCACCGATCTGTCTGATTTTTTCACCCAGTTCGTTATCCAGTTCAGAAGGGAAAGGTCCGTTTCCAACTCTTGTGCAGTATGCTTTTGCTACACCGATCAGGTTTTGAAGTGACGTTGGCGGAACTCCTGCTCCTGAACAAACACCACCTGTAGATGGAGATGATGAAGTTACATACGGATAAGTTCCGAAGTCGATATCAAGCATTAAAGCCTGTGCTCCTTCGAATAAAACGTTTTTGCCGTCTCTGATTGCTTCGTTCAGTTCTAATTCAGTATCAACGATTCTGTCCTGAAGCTGCTTTCCGATAGCTAAATATTCGTTGTAGATTTCTTCAACATCTAAAGCCGGTTTTCCGTAATATTTTTCAAAAAGAGAATTCTTTACTTTTAAGTTTTTCTCGATTTTATCTCTTAAAATTTCTGGATTTAAAAGATCCACCATTCTGATCCCGACTCTTGCAATTTTATCTTCATAACAAGGTCCGATTCCTTTTTTGGTAGTTCCGATCTGAGTTCCTCCGTGCTCCTCTTCACGGTAAGTATCCAAAAGGATGTGGTAAGGCATGATCACATGCGCTCTTCTGCTGATAAAGATATGATCTGTCCTCAAGCCCTTGCTCTCGATCTGACCTACTTCTTTAATGAAAGACTTAGGGTTTACCACTACTCCGTTCGCAATGATACATTTCCCTTTGCATTGAAGAACTCCTGAAGGAAGAAGGTGTAGAACGAATTTCTCATCACCCACATAAACCGTGTGACCAGCGTTGTCTCCACCCTGGAAACGTACTACATAGTCCGATTTTGCTGATAAAACATCCGTGATTTTTCCTTTGCCTTCATCTCCGTACTGAAGACCTACAACTACATAAGTTGACATATTTTACTTTTGTTTTTAGATTCGTGCAAAATTACTTTTAAAAAATTGGGTGAGCAAATTTGTGATGGATTTTATTTTTGGGAGATAAAAAGTTTATAACCATTTTTAAATAAATTAGATAAATTTAAAAGATTATTTGTAAGTTAGAATTTAGATATAATCTGAATAACCTGATAACCCTAACATTTTAAAACTATAATATCAATTAAACTATGAAATTAATATTTTGGAATACAAAAAAAATAAATAATTTCAGAATAATTACGAGCATTTTAAATGATGAATCTCCAGACTTCTTATTTCTCGCAGAATTCAATTATAATGAACTAAATCCTTACATTTCTGAATTAAATTTAACTAATTATGAACATTTTTTAAATCCTGGCTGTGATAAAATTTTAATTATTAAAAAAAAAGAAATAGTAGATATTGATTTATCATTACAACATACTGATTATTCAGCAATTTATATCAAATCAATAGATATACATATTATATCTGTCCACATGCCTTCACAGCTTAACTATGGTTTAGATGCACTAAAACATAATTTATCGGAATTTAAGTTTCAATTTGAAAATCATATTGGAAATTCAGAACAAAAAAGTATATTACTTATCGGTGATTTTAATGTTAATCCATTTGAATCTCCAATCGTAAATTACGATGGCCTTTCTGCTACTAATACGACTAATTTTAGTGCCATTAAAGTATTTAGAGGCCAAGAAAATCATATATATTACAATCCTACATGGAAATTATATACAAATATCAATTTTCCTGGGACATTTAGAAAAACGAGACCATCTAATACTGTTTTTGATGTAATTGATCATCATTATTTAGATCAAGTTATTATTAGCCATAAATTACTCAAAAGAATAAATAATGAACAAATAAATACAGTTTTACAAACAACAGAATTTAATATTTTTGACCTAACATTAAACAAAATCATACATTCTGATCATCTTCCTATAAAATATGAATTTCAATTATAAAAAATATATAAAAAATGGAATGGAAAAACTTTAGTTTAGAAACTAAAAAGACACCAATAGAGGTGGTAGATGAAACTATTCAAGGCTTTAATAAAGCTACTGGTGGATTACTAAATTTATCTCTATTTGAAAAGTCTAGTGTTGAAAAAATGAGAAATCAAGATCCTTATAGTTTTCAATATGATTTAATTCTTCACAGTAAATTTATGAAAAGTTACAAATTTGACGTATTTGAATTATCATTTGATGCAACATTATACCCTTGTTCATTACTATTAGAGAGAGGGATAGCCCTAGAATTGAAAGCAAAATTTTATGAACCTATCATTCTTGACACTGAAAGCAAGTTAAAGACAATACTTGAAAAAGTATTTACAACTAAAAGATTTGAAGAAATTGTTGAAGGACTAATGAAAATTTCTAGTTTGTCAAAAAAAAATGAGGAAGATAGTTTACCATTCTAAATAATATATAAAACTTTTCTCATAGCTCATCCAAGAACTGATCATTCAAGATCATCAAAGTTTGATAAAGATAATTTTTTACTTATTTCATATCTTTGATCAACACCTAAACAAGTTCCTATGCCATTATTCCAAACATCAGCCTGCATCCCATCAAAAATAAACAGTAACTCCCAGCTTTTCTACACTCTTTTTTCCCCGGAAACAACCAAAGCCACTCTACTCATTGTTCACGGCATGCAGGAACACAGCGGAAGATATGCAGAGATTGCAGAATATTTTGCTGCTCATGGAATTGCCGTATTGACTTATGATCATCTGGGACATGGAAAATCTGTAAAAGAGAAAAAAGACATTGGCTTCTTTCAGCTTGAAAAACCGGATGAAAGGCTTGTTGCCGATACCGAAATGATGGCTGATCACCTTGCAGAACAGTTTCCAAACATTCCCCATTTTATTCTGGGACATTCTATGGGATCTTTTATAACACGATGTCTTCTTCAAAAAGCAAGCAGTAAATTTTCCGGAGCTATCATTACAGGAACCGGCGGACCTTTACTGGGAATCGATATATTGAGAGGTTATTTGTCATTAGCCACAGCTATCGCTCCTCGTCACCGTACTTTTTTGAATTCTGTTTTTACGAGTGTCAATAACAAACATTTTAAAAAGGACAAAGATTTCAGTGATACCAGCTGGTTAAGTGTAAATCGCAACAACAGAAAAGCTTTTGAACAGGATGAACTCTGTGGAATTCCGTTCACCCATAATGCTTTTTATACCTTGTTTACCATCTATAAAAAAGCTACCGCCAGAAACTGGGCATCTTCCATTCCGAAATCATTTCCATTTTTATTGGTAAGCGGGCAGAATGACCCGATCGGTGATTTTGGAAAAGGCGTAATGCATACGGCCAACAACTTAAAAGCTGATGGTTTTCAGCATGTAGATGTAAAGATCTATCCGGAAATGCGCCATGAGATTCTGAATGAGGAAATACGGGAAGAGGTACTGAACGGGATTTATAACTGGATTATAACAAAATCATGAGGCTCCATATTTTCGGAGCTTCAGGTTCCGGCGTTACCACTCTAGGAAAAGCATTGTCTGAAAAACTCAATATAGAATACTTCGACAGTGATGATTTTTTCTGGCTTAAAACTGAAATTCCTTTTACAGAAAAACAGAATCCTGAAATAAGGAACACCTTTGTTTCGGATAAACTTCATACCACTGAAAACTGGATTTTCGGAGGTTCAATCATTCATTGGGGTGAAAATGTATTTCCGGTATTTGATCTGATTGTATTTCTCTATCTTCCTCCTGAAATACGAATGGAAAGATTGAAAAAAAGGGAATATGAAAGATATGGTGATGAAATTTTCACTCATCCGGAAAAAGCTCAAAAATATCAGGAATTCATAGATTGGGCTAAAGATTATGATTACAATACCGGGATTGCCACCAGGACTTTAAAGGCTCATCTGGAATGGCTGTCTGAGATGAATATTCCTTTCATTGAAATTTCAGGGGATTATGAACTACAACAAAAGATGGATATGGTTCTGGATGCAATCAACAGGAAAAGAGAAAAATAAAAAGCAAAATCCCGGTTATAGTCAGCCGGGATTTTTATGATAAGTTTTGGCTAAAGCCGAAGGATTTCTAATCTATTGATAGACAGCTAAAGCCCGCCTCTATTGATATTAATTCTGTACAAATTGTAAATACAATCATTAGTTAAGCGATAATTCCCTGTCTATACCAATCTCTTCCAGAAAGACTTCATCATGTGAAATCACTAATAAAGTTCCATGGTAGTCTTTAATGGAATTGGTAAGAATTTCTACATTCTGAAGATCGAGGTTATTGGTGGGTTCATCAAGAATGATCATATCCGGAGCTTTATTGCTGATAGACAGCCCACAGAGAAGTAATCTTAAACGCTCTCCCCCGCTCAGCATACCGCATTTCTTATCCCAGGTATCTTTTCCAAATAAAAATCTGGAGAGTAATGTTTTCACTTCAGACTCCTGCATGGCGTTGTCATTGAAATTCTGGACAAAATCATACAGCATTGAATCATTATGAATCAAAGAGTATTCCTGATCAATATAAATACTGTTGAATTCCGCTCTGCTTATTTTTCCTTCAGAAGGTTCAATTTTTCCCAGCAGAAGTTTTATCAGTGTGGTTTTTCCTGATCCATTGTCTCCTTTAATCGAGATTCTGTCTCCACTCCGGATCTCAAGATTAAGGCTTTCTTTCCAGAGCTCTTCCTTTTGGTAGCTGAAATTTATACTTTCAGCGATAACAAGGATCTTTCCTGAATGAAGGTTAGAATCATTAAAATTAACTTTCATCTGATCGGCATTTCTTACTGATGAACGAAGTCCTCTTAATTCGTCTGAAATGCCGCTGATTTTCTCAGCATGGACAGATTTTAATTTGGAAGAATTTTTCTCAGCATTATTCCGGAGCGTATTCATCATAATCCTCGCCACTCCGGATTTTTCCTGTTTCCCTTTCCCTCTGGCATCCAGCTTTTGTTTTCGCTCCAATGTTTCCCGCTCTTTTTCTTTTGCTTTTTTCAATGCTCGTTCTTTAGCATGGATATCATTATGTAAAGCTTCTTCCTCCACTTCTTTCTGCTCTGCGTAAAAGTCATAATTTCCTCCATAGGCTGCTATTCCCTGATTGCTTAATTCGAAAATGGTATCAACAAGATTGAGTAAGGTACGGTCGTGGCTTACGATAACGACGGTTGCATCTGTTTTGTCAATAAGATCATACAACAGCTTTCTTCCATCATGATCCAGGTGATTGGTGGGTTCATCCAGAATGATCATATCAGGCTGATTGATCTGGATTCCGGCGAGAAAGACTTTGGTTTTCTGCCCACCGCTCAGGCCCTCCAGCTTTTGTGTTAGTTCAAAATGATCGAGTTGCCAATATTCCAGAGCATGCTGACACCGTTCTTCAATATCCCAGTCATCATTGAGTATTTCAAAATAAATTTCATCCACCTCTCCGCCGGTGATTTTTTCAAGAGCATACAGCTTCTGATCTATTTTCAGACATTCAGCAATGGTGAGATGATTGAAATTCCCGAACATCTGGGGCACATAAAAAATATCACCCTGAATGTTAATATGCCCATCCAAAGGTTGAATTTCGCCCGCCATCATTTTCAGCAGGGTTGATTTTCCCATACCGTTACTCCCTACCAGGGCAGATTTGGTATGAGACTGTATTGTTAAATTGATATGATTGAATAGAAGATTTCCTCCCGGAAACCCAAAGGATATATTTTGCAGTAAAATCATGATTTCTTTCTTAATAATAGTTAAACACCAATAACATAATAGTTATCGTCTGATCAAATCGGAAAGAAATTATATCCTACATCTCTGTATTTTTGGGTTTTGAAAGAACAAAGATAGCACAAATACCGGATTAAACACAAAAAGATTTTATTGAAAAATCTAAAATCCGTAACTTTGCCTCCTACTAAAAATTTTATGGAAAGCATTAAAGTTCACGACAAAACTTTCGTTCCTTATTTAAAGGATGCCGAAATTCAGGAGATTGTAAAAGAGACAGCGTTAAGAATTTATGAAGATTACAAGGATGAAGTTCCTGTTTTCATTGGTGTTTTAAATGGGGTAATTATGTTCTTCTCAGATCTTTTGAAATATTACCCGGGGGAATGCGAGATTGCCTTCATTCAAATGAGTTCTTATGTAGGAACTGAGTCTACAGGGATTGTTTATCAGAAAATGGAACTGACTAAAGATGTGAAAGACCGTCACATCATTCTTGTAGAAGACATCGTTGATACAGGAAATACGGTTGAAAGTCTTTTCAAATATTTTAAAGAAACACAACGCCCTAAATCTGTAAAACTGGCAAGTTTCCTACTGAAGCCCGAAGTTTATAAAAAAGATTTCAAACTGGATTATATCGGGAAAGAAATTCCAAACAAATTTGTACTTGGATACGGACTTGATTATGATGAATTAGGAAGAAACCTGCCGAATCTGTATCAGCTGGAAGAAGGACAAATCAACCATTAAAGTGCTGTTGGCTATTAGCTGGTAGCTTTTAGCTTAAAATTATATAAAGAAATAAATTTAATAATAACTTAAAAAAGCTGAAAGCAAAATGCCAATTGCCGGAAGCGAATCAACATTATGATAAACATTGTTCTGTTCGGCCCTCCAGGAAGTGGAAAAGGAACGCAAGCCCAGAATCTGATCGAAAAATTCAATTTAAAACAGGTTTCAACAGGTGATCTTTTCAGATACAACATGAAAAACGACACTGAACTTGGAAAACTGGCTAAATCATACATCGATAAGGGTGAATTGGTTCCGGATCAGGTAACAACAGATATGCTGATCGATGAGATCAAAAAACCTACGGATACCAATGGTTTTATCTTTGACGGATACCCAAGAACAACTGCTCAGACAGAAGCTTTGGAAAAAATCGTTAAAGAAGTACTGAATGACAAGATTGACATCTGCCTTTCATTGGTCGTAGAGGACAAAATTTTGGTGGAAAGACTTCTGAAAAGAGGAGAAACCAGCGGAAGATCAGACGACAGCAATGTAGAGATCATCGAAAACAGAATTAAAGAATATTATACCAAAACAGCAGAAGTTGCCGAGCTTTATAAGCAGCAGGGTAAATATGTAGAGGTAAACGGTGTTGGTGAAATTGATGAGATTTCCCAAAAACTTTTCGCTGAGGTAGAAAAAATTAAATAATCGGGAATGAGTACGGGATTCGAATTTTCATCCCGCAACCCGCAACACAAACTATATGTCTAACTTTGTAGATTACGTAAAGATCCATTGTAAAAGCGGACACGGAGGTGCTGGTTCTGCCCACCTTCGCCGTGAAAAGTATATTCCTAAAGGTGGTCCTGACGGTGGCGACGGAGGTCGTGGAGGTCACATCATCATGAAAGGAAATGCCAACGAATGGACTTTGCTTCCCCTTCGATACACCCGTCACGTAAAAGCTGAACGTGGTGAAAACGGAGGAAAAAACCAGCTTACGGGAGCTTTCGGAGCTGATGTTTATATTGAAGTTCCGGTAGGAACTATTGCCAAAAATGAAGAAGGCGAAATTATCGGTGAAATTTTAGAAGACGGACAGGAAATCATTCTGATGCATGGTGGTAAAGGAGGTTTGGGAAATGAGCACTTCAAATCTTCAACCAATCAGACCCCGAGATATGCACAGCCAGGTCTTCCGGGAGAAGAAGGTTATATCGTTTTCGAGCTTAAAATTTTGGCTGACGTAGGGCTGGTTGGATTTCCGAATGCCGGAAAATCTACACTTCTGGCATCTGTTTCTGCGGCAAAACCCAAAATTGCCAACTACGCTTTTACCACATTGACTCCTAACCTTGGAATTGTAGATTACAGAAATTACAAATCATTTGTAATGGCTGATATTCCGGGGATTATTGAAGGAGCAGCTGAAGGAAAAGGCTTGGGACACAGATTCCTGAGACATATTGAAAGAAACTCTATCCTATTGTTCTTAATTCCGGCTGATTCCGAAAATCATTTCCAAGAGTTTAAAATTCTTGAGAATGAATTAAAAGAATACAATCCTGAATTACTTGATAAAGATTTCATCATTTCTGTTTCAAAATCCGATCTTCTGGATGATGAACTGAAAAAAGAAATTGCAGCAGAATTTCCTGAGAACAGACAGCCTTTGTTCTTCTCGGGAGTTACCGGTGAAGGTCTTATGGAACTGAAAGATGCCATCTGGAAACAATTGCACGGATAAAATTGTACATTGAATTACTTTTATAGTAACTGCATCATAAAAAAACAGCCTCAGATTTCTCTGAGGCTGTTTTTATTTATAAAATTGCTCTTATTGAAATCAACTTAACAGATTTATCCCTTTATATTTAACATAAAAACAAAAAAACATTTTATCTTTTGGAACAATTATTGACGTGACCCTTTGAAATTGAAAAGCTATGAAATATTTACTAGGCCTTTGTGCATTGATCTTTTTATTTTCCTGTAACACTTCTCAGAAAGTAAATTCCAAATATTCTACCATTGAATATGAAGCGACTCCATGTTTTGGATTCTGCCCTGTTTTTAAAATGACAATTAATCCGGACAGAACTGCTGTTTTTGAGGCAGAACATTTTAATTTTAATGACAAGCCTTCAAAGGATGAATTTTCCAAGCCACGTGAAGGCACTTTTAAAGGAACCATCAAAGAAGAAGATTATAATCAATTAATCAGTTTGCTGGATGGGCTTAATGTAAAAGGTTTAAATGATAAATACGGAGAACACAATATTACGGATCTTCCAACCTCTTATTTAAGAATCAAATTTGCTGACGGAACTTCAAAAAATGTAGAAGATTATGGAAAACGCGGAAGTGAGAAGCTTTCGGAAGTCTATAAGTTTTTTGAGAATCTAAGAAAAAACCAGCAATGGACTAAGGTGAAATAAGCCTTATAAAAATATTTAAACTATCTTTGTCATAATAATTCCTTCTTCTGGGAGGAATTATTATTTTACAGAACTATTAACCATTCAAAAAAACATGAAAAAGAACATTTTTTTAGCTCTGGCATTTGTTTTATCAACAATAAGTAATGCACAAAAAACTTCCGAATCGATGAGTTTTGGAGTAAAAGGAGGATATACCTTATCCAGCATGAAATTCTTTAACACACAGCTCGATTCAAAATCTTATTTCTACGCTGGTATTCTGGCCGAGCAGCCTTTGTCCTCTAAGTTTGGCTTACAGGCTGAAGTATTATACACACAACTGGGTGGTAAGGAGATCTATCCCGGAGTTCAGTTGATAGGCAACGAAATTGTCAACATGGGAGATATGAAATTTGAATATAAACTCAATCAGATACAGGTTCCCATTTCACTGAAGTATTATTTAATTCCAAATCTTTCTGCTTCTGTAGGAATGAATATAGGAATTAATATATCATCCAAGATAAAAACAGACACTATTTTTAACGGTGAGGTCACTACCAACTCTGAAGGCTCTAAAACATTGAACTTTTTCCCTTTTCTGGGTACGGAATATAAGATTAATGAGAAATTTTTTGTGGATGCCCGGTACCACTTCAACTTCTTTGAAACCAACAAAGAAAATACCGTTCCCACAAAAATCGGATTTTTACAGGCTGGTGTAGGATATAGATTCAAATAAATTCCAGATTTTTATCTCAATAAAACGGCTGCCCAGGTATGAGCAGCCATTTAAATTTTACAGGTCAGTTATATTTTCACTAAAGACATAAAACACTTAAATATATCTTAATTTTTTTTAAACTACCTTTGCAGAATGTAATTCTTTCAGACTGAAGGAATTTTTATTTAAATTTTAAAATAATTCATTTGAATTTTACAGACTTAAACTTAATAGAACCTATTGCAAAAGCAATCCAGGAGCAGGGTTACACTACTCCAACCCCTATTCAGGAAAGATCTATTCCTGATATCTTAGATGGCAGAGACTTTTTAGGCTGCGCACAGACAGGAACTGGTAAAACAGCTGCTTTTTCTATTCCTATCTTACAGAATTTATCCAAAAATAAAATCCCCAATAAACATATAAAAGCATTAATCCTTACTCCCACCAGAGAACTGGCTATTCAGATCGAGGAAAACATTAATGCCTATGGTAAATACCTTCCATTAAAACAACTGGTTATTTTCGGAGGTGTAAAACAAGGAAACCAGGAAGCTGCTCTTAAAAAGGGCGTTGATATTCTGGTTGCCACACCAGGAAGACTTCTTGACTTCATTGCGCAGGGAATCATCAGTCTGAAAAATCTTGAGATCTTTGTTCTGGACGAAGCAGACAGAATGCTGGATATGGGTTTTGTACATGATGTAAAAAGAATCATTAAGCTTTTACCTCAAAAGAGACAGACTTTATTCTTTTCGGCAACGATGCCCGGTGAGATTCAAAAGCTGGCCAATTCCATCCTGAATAATCCTGTAAAAGTAGAAGTAACTCCGGTATCTTCTACGGCAGACACCATCAAACAGTCGGTGTATTTTGTTGAAAAGGAAAATAAACTGAACTTATTGACCCACATTCTTGAAAATGATATTTCAGACTCGGTACTGGTATTTTCACGAACAAAACACGGGGCGGATAAAATTGCAAGAAAGCTTCAGAAAGATAACATTTCTGCAGAGGCCATTCATGGTAATAAATCTCAGAATGCAAGACAAAATGCTTTAAACAACTTTAAATCCGGAAAAACAAGAATTCTTGTTGCCACAGATATTGCAGCAAGAGGAATTGACATTGACGAATTGAAATTTGTGATCAATTTTGAGCTTTCCGATGTTTCGGAAACCTATGTACACCGTATCGGAAGAACAGGAAGAGCCGGAGCCGAAGGAACCTCTATTTCTTTTGTCGACGGGCTTGATCTTCTAAACTTAAAGAACACAGAAAAGCTGATCGGGAAGAAAATTCCTGTGATCAAAGACCATCCTTTCCATACGGATGATCTGGTTGCTCAAAAAAGAGATTCGAATAACAAACCTATGCCTGCCGGTGGTGAAAAACCTAAAGCAGGAAACAGCAATACTAATTCAAGGTCAAATAAAAATCGTAAAAAGCCTTCACCAACGGCTTCAGTAGGATTTAAAAAACCTAAAAATAAAAATTTCACCAGAAAGAAATAAAAGCAAACCCCTTTTCAATGTTGGAAAGGGGTTTCATTTATCTTGTAATTAAAATTGTACTACTTAAAAAGCTTCTTTGCATTCTCTGTGGTAATGCGGTCTATTTCCGAAAAGTCTTTTCCATAGATATTCACCAGTTTTCCGGCTACCAGATCAAGATAAGAACTTTCGTTTCTTTTCCCCCTGTGCGGAACCGGAGCCAGATAAGGAGAATCTGTTTCCAGAACAATCTTGTCCAGTGGAACATCGTTCAGAAACTGATCTATTTTTCCGTTTTTAAAAGTTACTACTCCACCGATGCCTAAAATGAAATTAAGATCAATAGCATGCTGTGCCTGTTCAACATTTCCTGAAAAACAGTGGAAGATCCCTCTCAGTCTTGGATGTTTTTTTCTTTCCAGCACTTCGAATGTCTCGTCAAAGCTTTCTCTTGTATGAATAACAATAGGAAGGTCTTTTTCTATTGCCCAGTCGATCTGCTGTTCAAAAGCTTTCACCTGAATATCCAAAGTTGTTTTATCCCAGTAGAGATCAATTCCAATTTCTCCTATTGCAGGAAAATGTCTCTGATCAAGATAGTTTTTCACAATTTCAAGTTCTTTCTCCCAAGATTCCGGTTTTACATAACAAGGATGCAGACCCATCATTGAAAAAATCTGTCCCGGATATTCCGTTTCCAGCTGCAACATTTTTTCATGGGATTCAGAGTCAATGGCAGGAAGGTAAAATTCTGTAATTCCTTTATCTAAAGCTCTCTGGATAGCTCCTTTTCGGTCTTCATCGAATTCTTCTGCGTATAGATGTGTATGTGTATCAATCATTTTATTTAAATTTCAACAGATCTTCATAAGGATTTTCAAGTCCCAGCAACATTCCGAAAGCCGGTTCTGTTTTTATACCCTGTTTTTTCAATTCTATTATTTTTTGTTTGAATTCTTCTCCCTTTTCCTGTAATATTTTGTGTTCAGCAATCATATGAAGGTATGCATTCTGCTCAGTTGTCGGTTTATTCTGTCCGAAAATCTCTATGGGAAATTCATCCAGCATGAAATTTAATGTAATGCATTTTTCACCGTTTATGATAGGATATTCAACTTTCGTTTCCACGTCGTGAGGAATAAATCTGCTGAACATCAAATCATCCAGAAAGTCTTCTTCAAATCTTAGATCTACCTCAAAAATAATATCCAGATCACTTCCTTCTATGTCTATTTCAATAGGAACAGTTCCTGCTAAAATGGGCGAATAAGCTTTTAATTTTTCAAAAAAATGATGCTTTGTAAGAATTTCATAAGCTTTTCGCTGCCTTTCATTTCCGTCTTTAAGATAGTCAATTTGGGTAAAGTCAGGCATCTAGAATATTTTATGTTTTACTTTTTTACGTTGATTTTCTATTCTCTGATCCAGTTTTTCTCTGAATTCTATAAATTTTGGGTCTTTCTTATCACAGGTTTTATGTTCCAGCGCCTTGACAATCTTAAAGTTTTCTTTGATAAAATTCTGAGTTTCTTCTGAAAAATAAGATTTTCCGAACTTCTCAAAAATATAATTGACGGCCTGTGTACTGGGATGAATCATATCTTCTTTGTAAAAACGGTAGTCACGGAGATCATCCATTAAGATTTCATAGACCGGCAGATAATGGCAGTCTTCGAACATCGAAATCGATTCGTGAATTGCTGTAATCAGTTTGGACTTGCTCAACTGGTTTTCTACCATCCCATCTTTTGTATGTCTTACGGGTGAAACGGTAAACAGAATCTGAACCCCTTCTTTACAAATATCTTTAAGATCCAGAATCGTCTGATAAATAGAGTTTGTCAGTTCCTGATGGCTAAGGAGTCTTTTCTCAAAAAACTTTTGGGGAATTTTGTGACAGTTGGCCACCAGTTTATTTTTGGGCAGGAACTCATAAATAAATGAAGAACCATAAGTGATAATAATCCAGTCGGCTTCCTGCAGAAAGGCATTTCCTTCTTCAATAGCCTTATTAATTTTATCTAAAGTCTGATGAATATACCGGGTATCAAAACTGGTGTGATGATCCAGAGAAATATATTCGTCATTGTAAGTAATCAATTCCTCTTCTTCATAAAATGCAGAATCATGTAGTCTGTTAACTGCATTATTGATAGAAAAAGGATTGAAAATGGTTCCAAAAGGATTATTGAGTGTCTGAAGCTGCCCGTCTTGCAATAAATCTGTCATCTCAGAGGCAAAACATGAACCTATCGAAAATATTTTATCTTCAATCTCAATCTTTTTATCTGATTCGGTGATATCAACTTCTGTCCTGAATTTCATTGTATAGGGGTTAGGTTGCAGGAAATAGGTTGCAGGTAAATTGCTGCTACCTGCCACCTATCCTCTGCTACCTATATTAACTTTCTCTTCTCAACAAATAATTTGCCAGTTCGATAAAAGGTTTTTTCTTTTCTTCCGGTACATCTATTTTCTGAAGATAGCTCTGTCCTATTTCATTATGCTTTTCGATCAGACGTAACGCTTTTTCATCTACTTTTGTTCTTCTGAAAATCTTCTCAACTCCATAGACCTTATCTACATTTTCAGTTTTTTTAGAATACCAGTAATCCAGTTCTTTTCTTTCTTCATCTGTTGCATGTTCTCTTGCTAACAGGTATAAAACGGTTTTCTTGTTTTCGTAAATATCTCCGGCATGTTTTTTTCCAAACTGTGCCTGATCTCCGAATACATCAAGATAATCATCCATAATCTGGAATGCAATCCCGATATGTTTTCCAAAGTTGAAAATTGCTTTGGCGTCTTTAAAGTCAGCTTTTGCAATCAGGGCACCAATCTCAAATGAAGAAGCACTCAGAACCCCTGTTTTATAAGTAATCATTCTGATGTAATCATCGAAAGTCACATCTTCCTGAGTCTCAAAATTGATATCATACTGTTGTCCTTCACACAACAGAAGCCCTGTATGAGTAAATATTCTGATGCATGCTTTGAAAATTTCAGGTTCAAGATCTTCAAAGAACTTATATGCTTTAAGCATCAGTCCATCTCCGGAAAGGATTCCTACATTAAGACCATGCAGGGTATGAATGGTAGGTTTATTTCTTCTTAAAGGAGCTTCATCCATAATATCATCATGGATCAGCGTGAAATTATGGAAAAACTCGATGGCCAATGCAGGTTTGATTGCCTGTTTAAGATCACCGCCGAACATATCACATGCCATAAGCACCATAATCGGGCGAAGACGTTTTCCACCATGGGAAATAATGTAGTTCATCGGTTCATATAACTCCGCAGGCTTGTCTTTAAAAGTATATTTCGCGATGGCGTCTGCAACAATCTGCTGGTATCTGTCTAAAAATTCCATAAAATCTTATAATTTGAACAAAAATACGATTTTTCGAGGCTTTATAAAACAAAAAACTTTGTCCAAATGGACAAAGTTTATATGTTGATATGAGTTATATATTAGGATAAGAAAGTTACCACTAGGTAGGTAATTCCTGCTACAATGGCAGAGATTGGAATTGTTAATACCCAAGCCCAAAGAAGGCTTACGGTGATTCCCCATCTTACTGCTGAAACTCTTTTTGTCAATCCTACCCCGATGATAGAACCTGTAATGGTATGGGTTGTAGATACAGGAATACCGAAGTGGTCTGTGATGAATAAGGTGATAGCACCTGCTGTTTCTGCACTTACTCCTTCTAATGAAGTCACTTTAGTGATTTTGGTACCCATTGTTTTAATGATCTTCCAACCACCACTCATTGTCCCTAAACCAATAGCAAGGAACGAAACCAGAGGAACCCAGATATAATGCTGAGCAAAATAGTCAAAACGTTCTGCAGAAGGAATATTCAGATACTGTACATCCTGAAGCATATTAACGTGATAATAAATCACTGCTGCCCCGATGATCCCCATTACTTTCTGAGCATCATTCAAACCGTGTCCTAAGCTGAATAAAGCTGAAGAAGCCAACTGCAGTCTTTTGAAAGACTGATCTGCTTTGTGTGGGTTTGATCTTTTATAAAGATGTATGATAATCAGTGTAATGATAACGGAGATGATCATCCCTATGATCGGTGCCATGAAAATGAACAGGAAGATAGGAATTACTTTATCAAATTTCACCACGCTCTGATGCGTTACCTGGTGAAAAGCTTCTTTTATTGTGCCCCATGTTCCAAGATCCGGCTGCGCTGCTGCCACAGCATGATAATCCATCATGAAAGCATGCATAAGAGCGGCTCCCAGGAAACCTCCGATCAGCGTATGTGACGACGACGAAGGAATTCCGAACCACCATGTCAGCAGGTTCCAGGCAATCGCTGCCACAAGACCGGAAAATATAACTTCAAGGGTGATAAAATTCTCGTTAACTGTTTTGGCAATTGTATTACCAATTTTGAATTCTCCAATAATATAAGCAGCAATGAAGAACGCTGCAAAGTTCCAAAGTGCCGCCCAAAGTACAGCCTGGAATGGAGTTAAAACTTTTGTAGAAACTATAGTTGCAATTGAGTTGGCCGCATCATGGAAACCATTGATATAATCGAAGATCAGGGCCAGCGCAATAATAACTATCAGTAAAATCGGAAATTCCATTTTTTGCTATGTATTAGGCGTATTTAATCATGATGTTCTCAATCGTATTGGCAACATCTTCTGCTTTATCCGTTACAACTTCAAGGTAGTTCAGTACTGATGAAACTTTAATAATGTTGATCGCATCATTGGTTTCAAATAATTCTACCATTGAATTGGATAGCAGATCGTCCGCAATATTCTCAATAGAGTTCACCTTAATACAAGCTTCTTTCACCTGTTCCATGTTTTTGAACCCTTTAAGGTTTTTCATAGCATTCTGAATTTCAAGACATGCTTTGTGGATCAATAGGGAGAAGTCTGAATAAGCCTTCATCTCAGGTGATTTGTAAAGGAAAATATATTTTGTGGAAGCGTAGATATAATCAGCAATATCATCCAATCCTGTTGCCAATGTGTGGATATCCTCACGGTCAAAAGGAGTAATGAAGTTTTTCCCTAATTCTACGAAAATTTCGTGAGTAAGTTCATCATTCTTGTGTTCGAAGTCACTCATTTTTTTCAACATTGAATCGTCATTAAGATCGAAATCCTTGATTCCTGTGTTGAATTCTTCTGACATTGCAACTAGATTTTCAGTTACTTTTTCGAAAAGTACAAAGAAGATTTTATCTTTTGGTTGAAAAGCGTGGAAAATATTACCAATTCCCATTTTTTAGTATTTATAATTCGTGTGCAAATTTCTTAAAAAAGGATTGTACCTGAAACTATCTAACATTAAGTTTTGTTAACATTCGCTTAACAACTGATTATCAAATAAAAAAACCGGCATTAATGCCGGTTTTGTATGGTTTGGAAAGAGATTAGTTTGCTACTTCAGCTCTCATATCTTTTCCTTTGAATTTCATCGATTGAATATTGCTCAACACATTGTCTTTGAACGATTTTTCAACTTCGAAGAAAGAGAATTTCTCTAAGATTTCAATATCACCGATTTCAGCTCTCTTCTTGCTTTTTCCGCCAGCAGTAGCTTTATTGATAATATCTAAAACGTCAAGTTTCTTCAGGTGGTCTTTTTTACCAAGGTTGAAGAAGAATCTTACCATGTTTTCATCTTTTCTTCTTGGCTTTCCACCACGGTCCCTGTCTCTTCCACGGTCTCTGTCACGACCCCTATCTCTGTCTCTGTCACGTCCGCGATCTCTTCTTGAGTAGTCATCATCTCTGCTGCTTAATTTCTGCTCAACAAGGTCATGCTTGTCTTTGTAGTATAAAGCAAGATCTTTCAGCTGGAACTGCAGAAGCTGGTGTACCAGTTCTTCTTTTGTAAAGTTGCTCAGATCCGGGATTAAACTGTCATCAAATTCGAAAAGATCTTCGTGTTCTGTCAACAATTTTTCGAATACACCTCCTACCTGAGCTTTGATAATATCATCACCTGTAGGAATAAATCTTTCGTGGATTTCAATTTTTGTTGAAGATTTGATCTGTTTCAGTTTTCTGCTTTCTTCAGGCTTAATTAAAGCCATAGAAATACCGTCTTTTCCGGCTCTACCTGTTCTTCCGCTTCTGTGAACGAATACTTCAGGATCATCCGGTAAAGAGAAGTGAATAACGTGAGTCAGAGAGTTTACATCCAATCCTCTTGCTGCCACGTCTGTCGCTACAAGAATATCAATGTTTTTCAATCTGAATTTCTTCATTACCGTATCTCTCTGCGCCTGAGAAAGATCACCATGAAGAGCATCAGCTGCATATCCGTTCTGCATTAAGAAATCAGCAACCTCCTGAGTTTCCATTCTCGTTCTGCAGAAGATAATAGAGTACTGGTTAGGGTTGGCATCAATTAATCTTTTCAATGCTTCTTTTTTCTGACGGTACCCTACCACATAGTATTCGTGAGTAATGTTCTTCTTCACTTCATTGATAGAACCTACAGAAATACGGTGAGGTTTTGTAAGGTAATTTTTGGAAATTCTTTCCACTTCTTTATTCATCGTTGCAGAGAATAAGAAAGTCTGTTTCGTTTCCGGAGTTTCGCTTAGAATGGTTTCCAATTCATCCTTGAATCCCATAGAAAGCATTTCATCAGCTTCGTCTAATACTAACCAATGAATAGCAGAAAAGTCTAACGCTTTTCTGTTGATAAGATCAATTACTCTTCCCGGAGTTCCCACAATAATTTGTGGCTTATCCTTCAAAGATCTCATCTGCTCTACAATACTACTTCCACCATAAACCGCAGTTGTCTTGATGTCTTTCATGTATTTAGAGTAATTCTTTATGTCTTTAGAAATCTGAAGACATAATTCCCGTGTCGGACAAAGCACCAATAATTGGATTTTGCGACTCGTATCGTCAATCATATCCAAAATCGGAAGCGAAAACGCTGCTGTTTTGCCTGTCCCTGTCTGCGCAAGTGCGATCAAATCGCGAATATCTGAAAGAATAAAAGGGATAGTCTGTTTTTGGATTTCTGTTGGGCTTTCGTAACCCAGTTCGCCAATTGCCTTAAGAATATCAGGACTTAAATTGGTTTCCGTAAATAAATTCATTAACTATTTTAAAATTTTTGCAAAGATACAATAAATATTTGATTTGTTTTTGAACAAAGTTTTAAATATACAAACTTAAATTCAGAATCTTTTAATATATTTTTAATTTTTGGAAAATTAAATCTAAAAAAACATGCCGTGGGTTAAAAAGTTGTTAAACATTATTTTTTTTTATTAAATTGGATTGATTTTTTCTGTGTTATTTATGAATTTTCAAAAACAAAGCCATGAAAAGCAAATTTTTCTTTTTGATATTCTCATGCATAGCCATTGAAATATTTGCCCAGACACCCCATTATCCGTCTGCCTGGACATTGGAAAACTGCATTGAATACGCAAAGGCAAATAATATTTCTATCAACTCTCTAAGGCTCTCAAAAAATTCAGCCCAACAGGATCTTCTTCAGGCAAAAGAAGCAAAATATCCCAACTTAAGCGGAGCTATTTCACAAGGGCTTTTTGCCCTCAACGGAAGTGACGGCCTTCATATGACCGGTGCGCAGGCTCAAAGCATAGGAGCCAATTCTTCAATGACCCTTTATCACGCCAACTATATCAAAAACAACGAAACTTCAAAAAATCTCCTGGTACAGATGGCTGACCTTTCGGTACAGGAAGCACAAAACAGCATTACTCTTACCATTGCCCAGGCTTACCTGAATATCCTGATGAACCAGGAAAATATTATTTCTCTTGAAAATGTCCTGAAAACGACACAAACTCAATTAAAACAGGGTGACCAGTTATACAAAGCAGGAAGTCTTTCTAAATTAAATTATCTGCAGATACAGTCACAGGTAGCCCAGGATCAATATAACCTCACCGCAGCCCAAAATAATCTTCGGACCAATACTGTTAATCTAAAACAAATCCTGCAGCTTCCTTCGGATTATGATTTTCAGATTGTAAAACCCGACAGCATTATGGTTGACGACCAGCTGAAGCCTCTGCAGGATGTACAGAACCTCGCACAAGATCAACGTCCTGAAGTAAAATATGGAGAACTGAACGTAGAAAATTCCAATACAAATCTGAAAATGGCCAGAGCCTCCATTCAGCCTACATTGAGTCTGACAGGAAATATTTCCACCAATTACTCTAACGGAAACGGAAATTATTTTAATCAGCTGGGAAACAATTTCTACATGCCTATCGGCTTAAGCCTTGGCATCCCGATTTACAACAACAGAATTTATAAAACACAGATTGAGAAATCAAAAATTGCCATCAAACAGGCCAATCTTGATTTACTGAATACCAAAACAGTTCTTAATCAGCAGATAGAGCAGTCTTATATCAATCTTCAGAATGCACTGTCTCAATATGACTCTGCCTTTAAGCAGATGGATATCAGTAAGCAAAGTTATGATATAGTCAACGCTCAGATGAAAATAGGAAGCATAGATTATGTACAGCTTCAACAGCAGAGACTGCTTTATATACAATCTGTTCAGAATTATCTGCAGGCCAAATACACTGCAGTCCTTAACCAACAGATCTACGATTTTTACGCAGGTAACCCTATAAATCTAAAGTAAGCTATGAACACAAAGAATAAAAAATGGTTGTACTGGGTTGTGGGCGGCATCATTGCAATAGGTGCAGTCTGGTTTTTCTTCATCAGAGAAAAAGAAATAAAGATCCAGCTTGAGACCGTAAAACCTGAAATGGGAAACATATCCAATTCCATTACTGCTACCGGAACAATTCAGCCTGTAGATACTGTTGCAGTAGGTACCCAGGTATCAGGGATCATCAAAAATATTTACGTGGATTTCAATTCTACGGTCAAAAAGGGACAATTACTGGCCACTTTAGATCCCGATCTGCTGCAGTTTCAGTCAGAACAGATCGAAGCTAACCTGCAAAATGCAAAAAGTAATCTTGCTTATAACGAAATCAATATCAACAGGCAGTCGCAGCTCTATAAAGTTGGAGCAATCAGCAAGGCGGACTATGATAATGCCACGAATCAGTACAATGCAGCAAAAGCACAGGTAGGCGCTGTAACCGCACAGCTTTCTACTGCCAATAAAAACCTGTCGCTGACTAATATCTATTCTCCGATCGACGGAACTGTTCTCAACAGAAATGTAAGTGAGGGACAGACCGTAGCTTCAAGCTTCAGCACTCCTACCCTGTTCAGTATTGCCAAGGATCTTACCAAAATGAGGGTACGGGCCTCTGTAGATGAAGCGGATATCGGGAATGTAAAGGTAGGTCAGAAAGCAACATTTACAGTGGATGCTTTTCCGGATGAAACTTTTGACGGTGAAGTTTCCGAAGTACGTCTCCATCCCACCGTTTCGTCAAATGTGGTGAATTATACCACCATCATCAATGCAGATAATTCCAGCTTAAAACTGAAGCCGGGAATGACAGCCAACATTACGATCTACACACAGGTTTTAGACAATGTGATGAAAATTCCAGTGGCTGCAACAAGCTTCAGGCCAGACAGTCTGATCATCCGGAAATACAAAGTAAATTCTCCATTTGCCAACGGTAAAAAACATGAGAAAGGACAATGGAAGAAACAGAATAATAACAAAGGTGGCGAAAAGAAAAATGAAGCCGCCGTCTGGATTATTGCCCAGGACAGCACCATTTCAAGAAAAAAAATAAAAACAGGGATGGATAATGATACCGAAATACAGGTGATATCAGGATTGAATAAAAATGACAATATCATTACCGGCTATAAAGTACTGTCAAAAAAATCCTCCGGCGGACAGACAAAAAGCCCGTTTATGCCTCAGAGAAGAGGTGGTGGAAATAATAACAGAAACAGCGGCGGCGGTGGCGGCGGACCTAGATAATAAAGTTCGGGGATTCCGCTCAAACCCAAACAACCGGCAAACCTAAAACAAAAGTCATGGCAGAAAAAATTCTGGAGATCACAGATCTGAAAAGAGAATTCAGGATGGGTGAAGAAATCGTTCATGCCCTTAAAGGTGTCACATTTACCGTAGAGAAAGGTGAATTTGTGACCATTATGGGAAGCAGTGGTTCCGGAAAATCTACTCTGCTTAATATTATCGGCTGTCTGGATAAGCCATCCGGCGGCGATTATATTCTGGATGGTGTTAATATTAAAAATCTTGACCGTGATGAGCTGGCTGTTCTCAGAAATCAGAAAATCGGTTTTGTCTTTCAGGCTTACAATCTCCTTCCAAGGACAACCGCAAAAGAAAATGTAGAACTGCCTCTTCTCTACAATTCCAAAATATCTACCGAAGAACGTCACAAAAGGGCTATACAGGCTTTAACAGCGGTAAAACTTGAAAGCAGGATTGACCACCTTCCCAATCAGATGTCCGGAGGTCAGCAGCAAAGAGTAGCAATCGCCAGAGCACTGGTTAATGAACCTGTAATGATTCTTGCGGATGAAGCCACCGGAAACCTGGACACCAGAACCTCTTATGAAATTATGGCTTTAATGCAGGATTTGCACAAGCAGGGACGAACCATTGTTTTTGTAACGCACGAACCCGATATTGCCACCTTTAGCAGCAGAACAGTGACCCTCCGTGATGGAAAAGTGATCAAGGATATTAAGAACGACAATATAAAATCTGCCAAAGAGGCTTTGGAAAACCTCCCGGTAAATGATGATTATAAATAATTTCAACCTGAAAATTTGTTGCCATGAACCTTTCAAACCTTTTCAGAATTGCATGGAAAGCCCTTTTACGGAATAAGCTTCGTGCTTTTTTAACCATGCTCGGCATTATTATAGGGGTGGCCTCAGTGATTGCCATGACCGCCATTGGGGAAGGTTCCAAAAAAAGCATCAGCGATCAGCTTTCTTCTATGGGATCCAATATGATCACCATCCGGCCCTCCAGTAATGTGAATGTTTCCGGAGGAGCCAGAATAGGAGCTTCAGGATTACAGACGCTGAGACCTCAGGATGCGGATGCCATTTCAAAAGGAGCTCCAGATGTTTCGTATGTCTCTCCTGCCGTACAGACCAACGGACAGTCTATCAATGGACCTAATAACTGGCCAACACAATTACAGGGAGTGAATGAAGAATATTTTAACATCCGGGACTGGGGTATTTCCGAGGGAAATCTTTTCACCAAGAAAGACGTCACCTCATCCAATAAAGTCTGCCTTTTAGGACAAACCGTTTACAGCAATTTATTTCCCAATGGTGAAGATGCTGTAGGAAGTATCATAAGATTTAACAAAGTTCCTATGAAAGTCATCGGAATCCTCGCTCCAAAAGGTTCTAATGCATTCGGACAGGATCAGGACGATGTGATCATAGCCCCCTTCAATACGGTCCAGAGAAGGTTTTTGGGAATCACCTATGTTCAGACCATTTATGCAGCCTCATCCAATGAAAATACTTCGCAGCAGGCTACAGACCAGGTATCTGAGATCCTGAGAAAACAGCATAAACTGCCTGTTGATGGGAGCAATGATGATTTCAGTGTAAGAACCCAGGCAGAGCTCATTTCTACCATGAGTTCTACCAGCCAGCTTCTGACTGTACTTTTGTCAGCGATTGCAGGGATTTCTCTTGTTGTGGGGGGAATCGGAATTATGAATATTATGTATGTATCAGTAACGGAAAGAACCAAAGAAATCGGGCTGCGAATGTCTATTGGAGCAAGAGGAAAAGATATTCTATACCAATTCCTTATTGAAGCAATATTGATCAGTATTACCGGCGGAATTCTTGGCGTACTTTTAGGGATACTGTCTTCGGAACTCGTTACATTTTTCCTGTCATGGCCCACATTTATTACTGAATCGTCCATTATAATTTCATTTATCGTCTGTGCCGTGACAGGAGTATTTTTCGGGTATTATCCTGCATTGAAAGCTTCAAAACTTGACCCTATTGAGGCTCTAAGATATGAATAGTTTTTGTACATTTGAGTTGTGAGATTCGAGCCTTTGAGATTTCGATTCGAGGTACGAAAATTCGGAATTCGGGGCTTAGAAGATGTTTTGAATCTCACTTAATAACGAAAAACACCTTACACAATATGTCTGCAAGCATTTCTTCCAAAACATTTGATTTTTTAAAAAAGTTAAATAAAAATAACAACCGCGAATGGTTTAACGAGAACAAAAACCTGTACACAGAATCCCAGCAGAATGTAGTTTCGTTTTTAGATGAACTGATTAAAGAAATGTCCGGTTTTGATGAAGATCTTGCTAAGATTGACAGTAAAAAAGCATTGTTCAGAATCTACAGGGATACCCGTTTCTCAAAAGACAAATCACCTTACAAAACCAATTTCGGAGCTTCTCTGGGAATGGGTAAAGGAAATCAGAAAGGAGGCTATTACCTTCATATGGAGCCCGGAAAATCCTTTCTGGCAGGAGGAATTTATATGCCTGAATCCTCTGTTCTGAAAGAGGTACGTAAAGAAATTTCGCTGTATGGAGACGATTTCCTTAAAATCCTCAACAATAAAGATTTCAAAAAACATTTTCCAGAGCTTGACCAGGAAGACAAACTGAAAAAAATCCCACAGGGTTTCGAAAAAGAAGATCCCATGGGTGAATATCTGAAGCTTAAGAATTTTATTGTGATATATTCTCTGAAAGACGAAGAGGTACTGGATAAAAATGCAGTGAAAAATATGACCCAAGTTTTCAAACTGATGAAACCCTTCAATGACTTTCTGAATACTCCTTTTCTTTAGACGGCTTTATTTTTTCATCGCAGATAATTCATTTTTTTACAGATCATTGAGTGCATTCCGGTTGAATTGTTTCTCTGTAAGAATATTTTAAAAAAGATATTCGAAGGATGCAGGTGCCTTTGCGACAAATCAAAAACCTATTAAAATCCAGCAGCTTATAAAAACAAATTTTAAAATTCCATCCTGAAAATCAAGCTATTATAATTAACATTTTTTAAGAAAAGTTTTACATTTTTGCTTATCTTTGCTGTTCGTCAAAAAGCTTACGATGTCTTTATACCAAAAAATCGCAGAGAAACTACAATATATAAGTCCGAATTTCTACAAAAAAAGATATTTTAAAACTTTAAATAATCTTAGTAAAAATAATTTTTCGGAGCGTAATGTAGAACCGGAACTGGTATGGATTAAAGAATATCTTTCTAAAAATGCAGTGATATTAGACATTGGTGCCAATGTGGGAACCTTCCTGTATCAGCTGGAAAACACACTGGATCATGAAAACATTTATGGTTTTGAGCCCAATAAGAAACTTTACCGAAGACTGAAAAGGCTGTTTCCGGCAATGCACATCCTTCCTCTGGCGCTTTCAGATGAAAACAGAATTGCAGAGTTCAAAGTACCTGTTATTAATGGAAAAACGATTGCTTCACGCGGTACTTTAAACACTTCTTATAAAGAAAAAGGGGAAGAGAAAAGCTATACGGAGAGAGTAAAGGTTATCAAGCTGGACGAATGGGCTGCACTGGAACATTTCAACAGACTTGATTTCATCAAAATAGACGTAGAAGGAAACGAAATAAAAACATTGTCCGGGGCGAGAGAAACCATCAGACGATTTCAGCCGACTTTAATGGTCGAAATGGAACAAAGACACCACGACACACCTATCTGGAATGAAATATCCGAAGTAATAAACTGGGGATACGAAGCCAAATACCTGAACAGAGACAGCTTTACGCTGGAAAATCTTACAGAAGATATTATAACACAAAATACAAACGACGAAAAAAATAAAACTCAGTACATCAACAATATTATTTTTATACCTAAAAACATTTAAAACAACTTTATGAGTGTAGTAGCGAGACAAGGCTTCAAATATTCCATTATCGGTTATATTGGTTTTTTGCTGGGCACCGTTTCCGCAATATTCATATTTCCGAATGATTTTGAATTTTATGGAAAACTGCGCTACATTCTTCCTACCGCAGAAATGCTGGTTCCCTTTGTTGTATTGGGTATCTCCTATTCGAATGTAAAGTTTTTTCACACCGTGGAAAGAGATGGCAAAAAGCAGAATATGCTGTCACTATCACTGCTTACTGTTTTTATCAATTTTCTTATTTTCACAGTGGTATTTTTCTTACTTCCTTATTTTTATCCGAAGTTCAGACATTCAGAGGCATGGAAAATCAAAGAAATGATTCTTCCGCTGATCTTAATCCTTTCATTTTGTGCTATTTTTAATAAATACACTTCCAATTATAAGAGAATTGTAGTTTCCAATATTTTCGATAATCTGTTTCCGAAAATAGCCAATCTTGGAGCATTCTGTCTGTTTTTCTTTGCTTTATCCCAGAATATCAATGCGGCAATATCACAAAAAATTGCGTTTGCTTTCTTTTTTGGAATTTTCTTTTTGATGCTTTTGGGTTACATTTATTACACCAATAAGCTTGAAAAGATTCAGCTGGATTTTAATACAGATTATTTTAAGAAGAATAATTTCTGGAAAGAGTTTTTCAATTACAGTTTCTTCGGATTTCTTGGGACTTTCGGAAATTACCTGGCCATCAACAGTTTTATGATCGGGGAATTTATGGGAATGGAAGAAGTAGGTATTTACTCTGTTTTATATGCACTGATCTCATTAATTTCTATTCCACAACTTGGATTATTCAATATTTCTGCACCTATCATTAATAAAACACTGGCAGATGGAGATATGGTGGAACTGGACAGATTCCATAAAAAAACATCTTTAACGCTGTACTTCCTCGGTGCTGTTTTATTCTCATGTATTATGGTGGGATTCCCGTATCTGACGCAATTTATGCCCAAGAACGGAACCATGCTCAGAGAATATGAACCAGTAGTTTGGATCTGGGGCTCTGCGGTATTGATCGATCTTGCCACCGGATTCAATGGAAACATTATTTCACTTTCAAAATATTACAGGTTCAACATCCTGGTCATGCTTTTACTGGCCGGACTTACGATCGGGCTGAACTATTATTTCATTAAAAATACAGACCTGAAACTGATTGGAATTGCTTTATCTACAGCCATTTCCCTTACCATCTACAATGTTGTGAAAATCATTTTCAATTATATTGTATTTAAGGTTTCGCCATTAAGCATTGAAATGATTTTTGTCTCTATCATCTGCACCCTGGCGATCACAGTCGCTATTGTTCTCCCGAACTTTAACAGCAATCTGCTTAATCTTGTTTACAAACCGGCAGTTGTATTACTGCTGATTTATATTGGAAATTACTTCACAAAAATATTTCCTGTTGAAGATTATCTGAATATCACGTTCATTAAAAGTATTTTTAAGATTAAATAAAAAAAATACTACATTAGCAGCAATTATGCACACAAATCAACCGATTGACTGTACATATTTGAAATACCATGCTATGACTGAGAAACTGCAAGAAAACACTGATCACAATAAGCACCCAAAACATGACTTCCAGGTAGAACGTCTGGCCTTTTTCAGCGATGCCATCTTTGCTATTGCCATCACCCTTCTTATCATAGAATTTAAAATCCCCCATGTGACTAAAGAAAGCTCTTTTGACAGTGTGTGGGAGCAGCTCGTGGAACTCAAATACAATCTGCTTGCCCTTCTATTGAGCTTTTTCCTGATTGTAACGTATTGGATGCGTCATCATTTCCTGTTCAAGCATATTCATAATTACAATAAACAAATTGTAATCGCCAATATGGCCATGATGCTGCCCATTATCTTCTTTCCTTTTACTACTGCTTTTTTTGCGGAAAGTGTGGATAATATCCATGTAGTCATCTTAGCATTCAGAATCTTTTTACTGAATCATATTCTTGCCGGTCTTACTATTTACATCCTCTATTGGCTTGCCACTGTAAAACATAAAGACTATTCTTTTGAAATGAGTATAACGGAAAGAAAAAAGTTCACCTCAGATCTGTTATTTACAACGATAACTTTTTCTGTTATATTTTCAGTAACCTTTCTAACGAGCAATATTCAGGCAATTTTATGGGTATTTCTTGCGTGTGGAATCTCAAAAAAAATATTTGACAGATTTTCGAAAAAAGCAGTATCAAAAACAGCATAACTGTCATTGAATAATTTTATTCAAAGTACTTTCCAGATTTTCCAAGACTCCTTTTTTACTGTAGTTTTTCTGAAAATCAAAACTGGTATTTTTAAGTGTTTCCAGCTCTTCAATAACATTTCCTTTTTCAGAAATGATAAAATCGAGTTTCGAAAGATAATCTGCGGGAAAAACGGCTAATTTTCCATATGTTATGGCATCACCCAGGTTTCCTGTCATTTTAGTTTTTCCATACGTTTCTTTGATACTGAAAAATTCTGTATTCTGCTGAATAGGACACCATAGAATATCTGCTTTCTGCATCCATCTTTCAAAATCTTCAGATAAAACCCTTTCAGAAAAATAGGTAATTTCAATGTTTCCAGGCAGTTTTTTGGACAGATATTCCAGTTGTTTTAATTCATGCCCGCTTGCTTTTCCAAGAAAAACAAACCTGCAAAGTTTATCTGTCTTCAGATTCTGAATAGTTTTGAAAATATAGTCATAATCCCTTCTTTTTTGAGAAACTCCGCCGGGAATAAGTACAATGAGATTTTCATTTTTTGTTTTGTCAAAATCCCTCGTATAAAATAGCGGTAGAAACTGATACTTTTCTGAGATTAAAGCTTCATCCAATACCAAAAGAGATCTGGAAGTGTGGTATACCTTGGTTTTGTAGAATAGCCCTTCTTTCAGCCACAGTTTTAATCTGAAAACAACGTCTCCTTTGAAAATGCTTTCTATCAGATCAAATTTTGATGCTTTGATAAAATTAAGGTTATGGGAAATGACTGCTGTATTATACTTTTTTGTTATCGCTAAAAATGTATTAAAATAACGGTGAACTGTTCCAATAACAACTAGATCATAATCTTTACCTTTTAACTGATCCAGAATCATAGAACTGTCCGATAAAAATACAGGCTCATCACTATGATTAATCTGATCTTTAATTCTTTTCGAAAAATAATAGTCTACTGAAAACTCCTGAGAGTATTTCATAATATCTATGAAAGCCTTGGCAATTTCTGCGTGGGTATCTATTTCTATGTAAGCTATTTTTTTCACGATGGGAGTTACATTCTTAAGTTTCGGCTAAAGCCGATGGATTTTTTATTTTTTTGATTAAACGGGCTAAAGCCCGTTCCTATTGAATTTTCCAATAATGATTCATGAAGCCTTCTACAATTTCTGGATTTATACTTCTTACATCTTCAGCCATTTCTTCTTCAGCATTTTCCAGCGTTGATCATTTACAGCTGTCTGTTCTTCTTTTGTAATTTTCAATTCCAGTTTCTCTGATCTGCAGCCTTCATAAGACTTAACAATGTCGAAGAAAAAACCGACAGACTTGCTTTTCATCGCTTCTTTTGAAGAGGCAATATATGCAAGAAATCTGTTCAGCCCCAGGAAATAAAAATATCTTCCGTAATAATCGGCAGGACGTATTGTGTAATCAGCTCCTTTTACTTTGATCAGCTTTACATGGAGTTCAGGTAAAACAACTTCCTTCCAGCCCAGATTTTCAAGCAATATGGAATCAATATTATCCCAGCCCAGTGTTTCCCTTAATCCTCCGATCTGCATAAAACATTCTTTACGATAAGCTTTCATGGGACCTCTTACATGATGCTTATTGGAATTCCCTTCATATACCCATTTTCCGTCTTTTTCAACGTACAGAAGTCCACCTGCCAAACCATATTCCGGATTATTGGCAAAAGCCGTTTCTATGGTTTCCAGATAATTTTCCGGTAAGATGATATCGGCGTCAAATTTACAGATAATATCAAAATCATCCATAGATTGGGACTGAAGACCTTTTTTAAAAGCATGAACCACTTTTGAGCCCGGCTGATGTTCTGATTTCTGAAGGGTAACGGTTTCAAAGCGTGAATCTGCCTCTATGTATTTCCTGATGACGTCAGGTGTTTTGTCTGTAGAACCATCATTTACCACCACTACCCTAAAATCTTTAATGCTTTGCTGTTGTAAAGAATCAAGAGTAAATGGGAGGTTCTCCTCTTCGTTATGGGCAGGAATTATGATTAAAAACCTCACGGGAATTATAAGTAATTAATGATTAATGATCAATGACAAGAAGCTTTTTAGCATATCACTTATCATTGATCATTCATTGTTTTTAGAATTTATTTGTTATGCGGTTTCAGCATATTTTTCGGATCCAGTATTTCGTCCAGTTTTTCCTGAGAAAGAATTCCTTTTTCAAGAACAAGGTTGTAAACACTCTTTCCGGTTTCCAATGCTTCTTTTGCAATCTGTGTAGACTGTTTGTACCCAATATAAGGGTTAAGTGCCGTTACGATACCAATGCTGTGTTTTACCATATTCAGGCAAACTTCTTTATTGGCTGTAATTCCAACCACACATTTCTCACGAAGGGTATCCAAAGCGTTGCAAAGGAAGTTGATATTTTCCATGATGGCATGAGAAAGTACCGGTTCCATTACATTCAGCTGTAATTGCCCTGCTTCAGCGGCAAAAGTCACAGTAAGATCGTTTCCGAATACTTTAAAGCAGACCTGATTGACCACTTCCGGAATAACTGGGTTTACTTTCCCCGGCATAATGGAAGATCCCGGCTGCATTGGAGGAAGGTTGATTTCAAAAAGACCGGCTCTCGGCCCTGATGAAAGTAATCTTAAATCATTACAGATTTTGGACAGTTTAACAGCCAGACGTTTCGTTGCTGAAGAATAGATCACATACGATCCTGTATCAGGAGTAGCTTCCACTAAATCCGGTGCTGAAACAATGGGAAATCCTGTAATCTGGGCTAAGTTTTTAGCACAAAGAGTAGCATACCCTACCGGAGCATTCAATCCTGTCCCGATAGCTGTTGCGCCCATGTTTACTTCCACAAAAAGACTGGCATTGTTATTCAGTTTGGAAATATCTTCTTCCAACGTGGCTGCATATGCTTCAAATTCCTGCCCCAGTGTCATTGGAACAGCATCCTGAAGTTGTGTACGTCCCATTTTGATCACGTCATGAAACTCCTGTCCTTTGGCCCGGAAAGCCTCTATGATTTTTTCAAGCTTCTCTACCAATCCTATGTTCATCTGCAGCAGTCCCATCTTAATAGCGGTAGGATAAGCATCATTGGTTGACTGGGAAAGGTTGATATGGTCATTCGGTGAACAGAATTCATATTCTCCTTTGCTTTTTCCTAATTTTTCCAACACGATATTGGCAATTACCTCATTGGCATTCATATTGATGGAAGTTCCTGCCCCACCCTGAATCATATCTACCGGAAACTGGTCATGATATTTCCCTTCTACAATTTCGTCACATGCTTCTGCTATCTTGAAATACAGGTTTTCGTCTAAAAGGCCTAATTCATAATTGGTTTTTGCCGCTGCTTTTTTTACAAAAGCCAACCCTTTGATGAACTCCGGATAAGAAGACAAAAGCTGTCCTGAAATTTTAAAATTGTTGATAGCTCTTTGTGTCTGAACCCCATAATAAGCATCTAAAGGCACATTCAGTTCGCCTAACAGATCACTTTCTTTTCTGAAATTTTCCATTACAGATATTTTACTGTTTTTGATGGTTTAAAGATAGCAAAAACGCATCTAACCGATGCGTTTTAGTTTGAATTATTTTACTGGATATTTTTGATTTAAAGCCTGCAGTATCGCCCATGTTTCGGCATCCATGATGCCGTCATAATTCTGAGGACGGAAATGGTACTGGAATGCTTCAATTGTTTTTTTGGTAGCATCATCCCATTTTCCGCTGAGATCCAATCCATATCCGAATTTCTGCAATGCTGTCTGAATCAGGAAAATAAAGCTTGAATCATTATATCTTGCCGTAATATCGGCCTGAGCCTGTTCAAGATAGGTTTGTTTAGCTGCTTCATCATACCACATTCCGACCTGGTATTCGTCATATAGCTTCTTCCACGGAAACATCGGCCCCGGATCCTGTTTTCTGGTAGGAGCAATATCTGCGTGAGCCAATACATTGGTAGGCTGAATCTGATATCGTGTCACAATATCTTTAACCAATGCGGCTACTTTTTTTACCTGATCATCACTGAAAGGAGCAAACGTTCTTTTGCCCGCAGCATCTGTAGTATACCCTGTATTTACAATTTCAATACCGATGGAGGTATCATTAAGGTTTTTGTCATTTCTCCAGGCGCTTACTCCCGCATGATACGCTCGTTTGTTTTCATCCACCAGCTGGTAAATCTCGTTATCTCCTGTATTGTTTACCAGGTAATGCGCGCTTACCGACTGCTGGGTAAGAACTGTAATCGATTTGTCGTCCGGAAGGGCTGTATAGTGTAATATTAAGTAACGCTGTCTGAAATTTTGGGCTACTGCCGGAAAATAAGTCTTTACTACTTTATATCCGATCGGTTTTGCAGAGACAATAGAGCCATAACTTGCCGTATTATCATTTTTGGTTGGGTCTGCTATATTGGTAGTAAAAAAGTCAACTCCATGATCAGATACCACTTTTGGTTTAGGAGGAACCGGAGGTGTCGTCTGAACTGTTGGTTTCGCTTGTGTTACCGGGCTTTTCGGCTTGTATGTATTTTTTTTCACATTTTGCTGTGAAGTACATGAAAAAACAAATGTGCTTAATCCGATGATATATAATGTTTTACGCATCAGTTTGGTTTTTGGATGATTTATTACCTCAAAAATACACAAAATTTTCTTGAATTTTATTTGGTAAATAAAGAAATCTGTTCTATATTTGCACTCGCAATAACGGAACAACGATCATTAAAAAATAAACAAAAAGGAGGGTTGCCGGAGTGGTTAACGGAGCAGTTTGCTAAACTGTCGACGCGAAAGTGTCGCAAGGGTTCGAATCCCTTACCCTCCGCTCTTCTATATATTCGGGGCGTAGCGTAGTCCGGTCATCGCGCCTGGTTTGGGACCAGGAGGTCGCAGGTTCGAATCCTGCCGCCCCGACTTTTTAATGTGCTTATTGACTAAGCGGGAATCAACTTTTAAGGGTGCGTAGCTCAGCTGGATAGAGCATCTGCCTTCTAAGCAGACGGTCAAAGGTTCGAATCCTTTCGCGCTCACAAAAAACCTCACAATTTTTATTGTGAGGTTTTTTGTTTATTTTAATTCTCATGTATTTTTGCTATATACTTTATTCTAAAACTTTAGATAAATTCTACGTCGGACATTCCTCGGAATCTTTACAAGAAAGATTAAGAAAACATTTATCGGATCATAAAGGTTTTACATCAAAAACAAAAGACTGGAAAGTGGTCTATTTTGAAACTTTAGTTTCCAAGTCTTCAGCATATAAAAGGGAAAGAGAAATTAAAGCATGGAAAAGCAAATCAAGAATTCAGAAACTCGTACATACAACAAAGATAGAGCATCCCGATTTGTAATCGGGACGGTCAAAGGTTCGAATCCTTTCGCGCTCACAAAAAACCTCACAATTTTTATTGTGAGGTTTTTTGTTTATTTTAGTTCTCATGTATTTTTGCTATATATTTTTACATTTCTGGGCTGGTCTCAAAAATGGAATCATCTTCCTTTTATGAATATACAATAACTGTTAGTTTGAATGTACAATAATTATTAGATTTGGATACTGAAATGGGTATATAATCCACAGAAAGAAAATAAGAACGAAAAGATTGTGAAATGACTGACGTATTTAAAAATTATCTATCCACAACAGGAGGACTATCAGCTGAGGAAATCAACTTTTCCGTGCAGTTCTTCAAACCAACCCACTTAAAAAAAGGTGATTTTTTTATTCGTGAGGATGAACCCTGTCGCCATATTGGATTTATTGCCAGCGGCGCTGTAAAAGCATATGGTCTTGACAAAGAAGGAAAGGAAAATATAACCTGCTTCAAGTTTGAAAATGAATTTGCCACCTCATTTCCAGAGTTTGTTGCCCAGGAAAAATCCAAAAGGAATATCAGAACTATAGAAAATAGCGTAATCTATAGAATCAGTCACCCGGACTATCTGCATCTGCTTGATCAGGTAACCGGCTGGAACAGAGTTATAAAATCTGTGATGGAACAGGAGTACAACCAAAAGGAACGTTATCTGCTGAATTACAACAACAGATCATCCGTAGATAAATATCTTCATATCCTGTCTAACGAACCGATACTCGTCAAGCGCATAACCACACAAGATCTGGCATCGTATCTGGGCATCACCCAGCGATCGCTTACACGCGCGAAAGGACAAATCCATAAACCCAACTTATAGGACAAATGTCCTTATGCAACTCTGATCAGTGAGGTAGATTTGCACAAAAAAAATTATGTTACGTCAAATTGCTCCCGAAGTCTTTCAGATTCCACTGATGCCACGAAACAGTATCAACTGTTATATTATCGAAGGTGTATTGGTAGACTCCGGAATTCGGAGCTCATATACCACGATAAAGAAAGCTATCGGAAAAGCTCCTGTTTACCAACACATACTGACCCATGCGCATGCCGACCATCAGGGCTGCAGCGATCAGATCTGTGCTGAATTCTCTATCCCATTACTCTGCCATCCCAACGAAGTTTTCAGGACCGAAACGGGGATGGTAACCAACGACTATCCAACTCCCCAACATTGGATTGCAAAACTTCAGCAAAAATACTGGGCAGGACAGGGACATAAAGTCGATCAGACAATCGTTGAAAATGATAGTATAGGAAACTTTCGGGTAATAGAGACGCCCGGACATTCAGCAGGTCATATTTCTTTATTCCGCGAGCGGGATGGTGTACTGATAATCGGGGATGCCGCTACCAATATGAACCTGCTCACAACAACAACCGGCCTGCACCTTCCGCCCAACATATTCACCTCGGATCAGCAACGCAATATCCAATCACTCCAGAAGCTGGCAAAGCTGAATCCTTCCATCATCTGCTTCGGTCACGGACCGGTTTTGAGAAATAAAGATCGGAAATTTGAGAAATTTGCAGCTCAATGCAGCGCGGCTATTTAAGATAGACGCGCACTTTGACCCTACTTTACATATTGAATTCCTAAAATCATTAATTTGTAGTCAATGTTGATTAATATTCAGTAATATATTGTCCTATCCATTGATCAAAAGGAGCTTTATATTTTTCCTGAGCCGTTTTAATCAGATCATCAGGTTCTTCGATCGGGTTTAAGTGAAACGTCTCCTTCAGCCACTTTATGTATTCCATCCGGTCTTCGCTTTCGTCATCTTCATCATCTTTATAGAAATAAGCTGTATCAAAATCTACAGAAATTTCTGTATCATAGCTGAGAAGATGCAGCAATTGTAAGAGGTTTTCAGCCACGACATGAACACCTCCTTCGTCCCCAAAAACAACAACTGGCATCAGTTCCAATGGCTTGCCAGTTCCATCATTCCAGATTGCATAAAAGGAGCCAGAACCATTTGCCTGAGCAAAAGGGAAAAGTTTATCGAGAAAACTTTCATCCGTACTCCAGCTTTTCAATCCGTTTTTCTTATCTATTAAAATCCCAAACCCCTGGGAATAGTTTTCAAAGGAGGAAATAGTGTTCTGAAAATAAATTAATTTTTCCAACTCAGCGGGAATTTCTTTAAGATTTAAGTTTTCTTTGAATTCTGTGATGTTTATCATTGTTTATATTTTTATTAAACCTAACTTTTTCCCATCGTCATTCTATAGTTCTTGGGGGTCCAGCCGGTCTGCGATCTGAAAAAATATGAAAAGTGAGAGAAATTATTAAATCCAAGCTCAAAGGCTATTTCTTTAATTGATTTATCTGAACTGTGTAATAATTTTTTGGCTTCCAATAATACCCTTTGTCTTATAAACTCCAATGGAGATATTTTATATTGCTTTCTACAAAGAACGCCGAGATAATTGGGCGTAATACATAGCTCTTCAGCGTAAAAGGCCACCCCTTTTTGTGTTTTATAATAGGTTTCGACAAGCTCATGGAAACGGAAAACAGGATTATTGTGATCATTCAATGCAGACTTTCCATACACCTGCTCTATCCAAAGGTTAATCATCAGTGCCAAGAGTCTCACTCTTGCATTAATAAGTTCCGGGAATACAATTTCTGAATGTATTTCTTTGCGGATGGCATCAAATTCCATACTGAATTTTTCATAAGCTTCTCCGTTTGACGGAATCATTTCGTAGGTACTGTGAGGTGAGAAAGTATGTTTTAAAGTAGGAGAAAATGTTTCAAGAATAGAATCATTAATGATCAGTCTTCTGCCACTCGCCTGTAAAGGCAGATTCCATATATATTTCCTTTTGGGAAGATGAACAAATAACTGCCGGGAATTTAAGGCATATGTTCCAATATCCGTCGTACAGTTACCTTCCTTACATTCGTCCAAAATAATGATTGTGAAAGAATTATCAGGAAAACGGTTGAGCTCGGAAGAACTTATTTCATCCTGATAAATTACATCGATATCTTTTTTAGTCTGACTTTCCAATATTTTTGAATTACCCTGTCCCTGCATTTTATATTTTACTATCGCATAAAGTTAGTTAAATTCAATATGAATAGAGATCAATATCCGGAATTGTGAAATAAATATTGTCTATTATCTGCCAATAGAGAATTTCCCATTTCGAAGAGAAACATTCAGTATATTTGTAATAAGACTTATTCTATTTAAATGTTGACAGATAAATTTGGAAGGAGCATAAACTATCTCCGGCTTGCTATTGTAGACCGGTGTAACCTCCGGTGTACCTATTGTATGCCGGAAAACGGTCTTCCCTGGATTAAGCAAAATGAACTGATGACTGATGAGGAAATGCTCAGAATCTGTTCGGTATTTACAGAAATGGGCGTTGATAAAATCAGGATAACAGGAGGAGAACCTTTCGTCCGAAAAAACAGTATTGAGCTTATCCAAAATATATCACAATTAGCCGGGCTTACTGACCTTAGCATAACCACTAATGGCCTACTTACCGAACAATACATTCCACAACTTAAAAAATGCGGAATACAATCTGTCAATCTAAGTCTTGATACGCTGGACAGAGATCGTTTTTTCAAAATTACCCGGAGAAATAGTTTGGATAAAGTCATGAAAACTTTAAATGGTTTATTACAGAATAACATAAAAGTAAAAATCAATACCGTGGTGATGGAAGGGGAAAATACTGAGGATATTATTCCTTTAGTAATGCTTACAAAAAATCTTCCGATAGATGTCCGTTTTATTGAGGAAATGCCTTTTAACGGAAGTGAAACTGATATTTCCCTGAAGTGGAATTTCACACAAATTTATAACCATATAAAAGAATATTTCCCTGAAATACAGAAGACAGAGGATCCTAAAAGTTCAACGTCATATAATTATAAAATTCCTGGATTTACAGGAAGTATAGGAATCATTGCAGCATATACCCGTTCATTTTGTGGAGACTGCAACAGGATAAGAATCACTCCTTCCGGTATTCTAAGAACCTGTTTGTATGAAGGATCCGGTATCAACCTGAAAGATGAAATCCGTATGGGAAAAACAGATGAAGCGCTGAAAAATATCATTATCGACAGTATACACCAAAAACCGAAAGACGGCTGGGAAGCTCAGAAACAGAGTTTAAACCCATCACAAATACATCAGTCAATGGCAACAATAGGAGGTTAATTATGGAAATGATCAGTGTACAGCAGGCAGAAGAAATCATCTTTTCTCAGGTCAGAGATTTCGGAACAGAAGAAATTTTCTATGAAAATGCCTCAGGAAGGATTTTAGCAGAACATATTCTGGCAGATCGTGATTTACCCCCTTTTGAGAGACCTACGGTAGATGGAGTTGCGATCAGTTTTAAATCCTACGAAAAAGGAATGCGTGACTTTACCATCAAAACCGTACAGGCAGCGGGAGAGGCTCCGCTTTCTATTGATGATGAAAACGAATGCATAGAAATTATGACCGGAGCGGCATTGCATTCTTCAATGGATACTGTTATCCGCTATGAAGATATTTTGATCAACAACAATGTAGCAAGCATCCAAATTGATGTTAAAAAAGGACAGAATATTCATCTTAAAGGAAGGGATAAAAAAGCCGGAGAAATATTGGTAAAAGCCAATCAGGCCATCACTCCGTCTATTCTCGGAATTGCCGCATCAGTGGGGAAAACATTTCTGACTGTGAAAAAACTTCCCAGGGTAGCCATTATTTCCACCGGGGATGAAATGGTTCCGCCTGAAAATACTCCTACTCCATTTCAGCTGAGGCGTTCCAACGGAATTACCATACAGTCTGTTCTGGAAAAATACAGGATCAGTGCTGACCGGCTGCATTGGAATGATGATTTTGAACTCATAAAAAAGGAATTGTCCCAATGTATCGACAATTATGATATTCTACTGATGAGCGGCGGGGTTTCTATGGGAAAATTCGATTACCTGCCCAAAGCCTGTGAAGAGCTGGGAATAGAAAAGCTCTTTCATAAAATAAAGCAAAGACCGGGAAAGCCGTTCTGGTTTGGAAAAAGCCAAAACGGAAAATTGGTTTTTGCATTCCCCGGAAACCCGGTTTCCGTATTCATGTGCCTGCACCGGTATTTTATTCCCTGGCTGGAAAAATCTCTGGAAATCCCGGAAAATCCACAGTATGCCGTTTTACAAAATGATATTGATTTTCCTTTTTCATTACAATATTTTGCCCAGGTAAAACTCAGTGTGAATCCAGCAGGACAATTAATTGCAGAATCAGTCGATACCAATGGTTCCGGAGATTTTTCCCATCTTGCGGAAACCAATGCATTCATAGAACTTCCTCCGGAAAAAACTGTGTTTAAGAAAGGGAAAGTCTATAAAATATGGAAATATAATTTTTAATGTATTCATGACAAATTTTTCACATCTTAATAAAAAAGAACAGCCAGGTATGGTGAATGTAGGCAGTAAAAAGGTTACCCACCGGAAAGCAACTGCCAAAGCCACTGTGACACTTCCTGAACATATTCTGGAAGCGCTTCAAAAAGATGACTTTAAAACTAAAAAAGGCTCTGTTTTCCAAACCGCCATCATTGCGGGGATAATGGCAGCAAAAAAAACAGGAGACCTGATTCCTCTCTGTCATCCTATCGGTATGGATAACTGTGAAATAGATATTGAAATCAACGCTCAAAATGAAATTGAAATCTATTGTACTGCTGAGATTGAAGCTAAAACGGGCATCGAAATGGAAGCATTGACAGGGGCATCAGTTGCTGCACTTACCATATATGATATGTGCAAAGCAATGAGTCATGACATCGTAATCAAAGAAATACAGCTCATCGAAAAATCCGGAGGAAAAAATGATTTCAAAAGAGACTGATGTTCCGAAATTAAACGGGCTGGTACTGGCGGGAGGGAAAAGCCAGCGCATGGGAAATCCTAAAGATAAAATTAACTGGCATGGCAAAGAGCAGCGGTATTATGCGGCTGATCTTTTAGCTCCGTTTTGTAACGAGGTTTTTATTTCCTGCAGACAGGATCAGCTGGAAAATTTTGATCCAAATTACAATGTCCTTACTGATACTTTTCTGAATATGGGACCTTTCGGCGGCATACTTTCAGCATTGCGATCCCAGAGAGATAAAGCATGGCTGGTCGTTGCCTGTGATTTACCTCTATTGGATGAAAAATCGTTAGAATTTTTAATTGAAAACCGAAATATAGAAAAAACAGCCACCACTTACGAAAGTCCTTTTGATGGTTTACCAGAACCATTAATTACGATTTGGGAGCCCAAAAGCTACCCTTTACTCCTTAATTTTTTAGGATCAGGAATTACATGTCCAAGGAAAGTGCTGATCAATAGTGATACCTTAATCCTGAAACCAGGCAACCCGGATTCTTTAATGAATGTGAATACTCCCGAAGATAGGGAAAAAGCCCAGGAAATTTTAAGAAAACAGATGTAATTGAAAACAGAAACAGATGAGTAACCCGCTTGAACGTTATCATTGCCAGATGGCTTTACCAGGATTTGGGGTTTCCTCCCAGGAACTCCTCAACAATGCTAAAGTCCTGATCATAGGCATGGGAGGGCTTGGCTGTCCTTCGGCACAGTATCTTGCTTCTTCAGGGATAGGAACGATTGGTCTTGCTGATAATGATATCATTTCTGAAAGCAACCTTCACCGCCAGATATTATATGCTCCGGAAGATATCGGAAAATCAAAAGTTGATGTTGCTGCTAAAAAGTTACAGCAGCAAAATCCAGCAGTAAAAATCATTCCGTTCAATTTCCGGGTAACCTCTGACAATGTAATGGATCTGATTTCTGAATTTGATTTAATTATCGAAGGAACAGATAATTTTGAAACAAAATGTCTGCTGAATGACGCTTGTGTATTAACAGAAAAACCTTTGGTATATGGTGCCATTTATCAATATGAAGGACAGGTAAGCATCTGGAATGTCATACAGAAAGACGGTACTGCTTCTCCCAATTACCGTGATGTTTTCCCGAATGCGGAAGAATCACAGGTTCCCAACTGCAGAGAAGGGGGTGTACTGCCTACACTGGCGGGAATTGTCGGATGCATGCAGGCTAATGAAGCCATAAAATATTTTATAAACCCTGAAGATTCACTGGCAGGAAAACTCTGGATGATGAATGTGCTGGACGGTAAAACACAGATCATTAAATTAAGAAAAACTTCTGTGCAGATTACAGGATTACCTCAGACTGTTGAAACGATTACGTTTGAGCAGCTGATGCAGGAAAAAGATCTTTTTGAAATCATAGATGTCCGTACATCCAAAGAGCATGAAGAATTCAATATCGGAGGAATCAATATAGCTGTAGATGAGCTACAGAACCATTCAGATTATATTTCGGATTGTTCGAAATCTATTGTAATGTATTGCTTATCCGGAAAACGCAGTGCTGAAGCGGTGAGAAAAATCAAGAGCATCTTTCCTGAGAAGAACGTGTATTCTTTAAAAGGCGGCATTCAAAGAACAGAATTATAAACAACAATCACTTTTTTTAAACACTAATCAATAATATTCTGAGCCTTTTTCGGAGAAACAGCAATATGCTCCCCCACCATTTCATGAATGGTTTCATCAATCATCACACACATGCTGTTCAGAGCCAGATCATTCGCATCTGTTCCAAACGGTTCCTCAATTTCATCAGCTATTGCTTCAAACGCAACAAATGTATACGCTACAAATACCACAATAAGTGGTGTAAACCATCCGAGCGAATCTACGAGTCCAAAAGGTAGCAGAAAGCAATAAATATATACCGTACGGTGCAGTAAAACTCTGTAACTGTACGGAATGGGAGTTGAAATAATTCTTTCACACCCTCCAAGAATATCAGAAAGCTTATCCAAATTTTCATCAAAACGGGCCTGCTGGATGGAATCCAGGGAACCTTCATCTTTTGACTTCTGCACCCATTCTGCAAGCAGGCGCATCATAACAGCGGGCTTATATTTTGATGCAGTAACTAGTTTCAGCTGATCGTCATTAAGCCTGGATCTTAGATCTTTATAGGCATCCGTTCCTCTCAGCTGATGTTTCAGTGCATAAACAAAGGCGCCAAGCAGCTGCACAAAATTATGAACTGAAGCCTGACCATCTTTTGTATTTTTCAGCGTGATGGCCTGGCGGGTAAGAGCTCTGGAAGTATTCAGCAGAGCTCCCCATAGTTTTCGGCCTTCCCAAAACCTATCGTAGCTGGCATTGTTCCTGAAGCCCAAAAATAAAGCTAGTACAAACCCAAACAGTGTAAGGGGTGCCGGATTTAACGGAACTTTAAAAGAAAGAATGATTCCATGAAAATAGGTTACCAGTAAAGAAAGAATTAAAAGCAATCCCAAACGGGGAAGCAAGGCGGGTAAAACAGAACCATGCCACACAAAAAGCATTCTGAACCAGTGTTCCTTTTTTCTTATGATCATTTTTTTGTAATTATTTTTTTACGGATCCGATGAACAGCTCTGTAACCTGGTAGCTACTGCGGGCAGGTTTCTTTTCTCCCTCAGCAATGATCCGTAAAGGACCTTTTTCCGGCAATAAAGGTTTTCCGTCTGCAGTATCAGCAACAATAACGTTTTTATCCTGGATAGAAGCATCAAGCTCTGCCAGTGAGAATAAGACCTGATAACCGTCAGAACATTTTATCAGAACATATTTCGAAAAATTTTCTGCTCCATGAAGCGCTTTTCCGGATGGAACTCCTGCTTTGTCCAAAATTTCCATGATTGGAACTCCTGTAAAAATATGTGAATGGCCTTCTTTATCCTTAAGAACCGCTTCTTTTCGGGACATTTTTGAAAGGTCAGATAAGCTTAGCTCCATAGGGTGGGCCACTTCACCGGAAACCTTTAATTTGAAACCTGTCTGCGCTGATGCCAGCCCACAAAAAGAAAATATAGCCACAAAAAACAGGTGCTTCATGATTAAGTTGTTTTTAAGTTTTATTTTTAAGATTATTCGCGACTGGTTCCTGCTGCAGCCGTTATATGATCATCAATTTTTTTAAAAATTTCGGGACTGTGCTTTCGGATTTTGATACGGACATATTTGGAAGCCGGCATATTGGCACCGTTCACCACGTTATTGATAGATACCAGTACATTGGTTTCCGGGAAATAGGTCATGGTACTTTTCTGAGGAATAGGATATTTTACGACAATAAAAAGCGGTGCTATCCTTTCAATTCCATCATCATAATTGAAAAGATCTACATGGTCGCCTTCTTTCAGACCTGCCTTTTCAATATCTTTTTCGTTCATCATCACCACCCTTCTTTCATTGAAAATCCCACGGTAGCGGTCATTCAAGCCATAAACAACGGTATTGAACTGGTCATGCGTTCTGGTAGTTCCCATCAGGTATTCGTCCTCCGCAAGCGAATTATCCGGTACAGCAGTTATATTGAAAGCCGCTTTTCCAGGGTAAAATTCACTGTTGAATTTCCCGTCTCTTGGTCCGTTCGGAAGATAGAAGCCTCCTTTCTGTACTACCCTTTCGTTATAGTTTTCAAATCCGGGAATGCATTGTTCAATATCATGACGAACGGCATCATAACTGTTGATAAATTTATCCCAATCCACTACGGAACGTTCTCCTAAAACCGCTTTTGCCATTCTGCAGGCTACGTGAGTTTCATTGATCAGGTGTTTTGAAATAGGTTCGAGAACCCCTCTTGACCATTCTATAACCCCCATTGAATTTTCCGTACTTACGTGTTGAAGTTCACCGTTTACCATATCTTTTTCACTTCTGGAGATTACCGGTAAGATCAAAGCTTCTTTTCCATGAATAAGGTGGTTTCGGTTTAATTTTACAGAAACAATCGCAGACATTTCCAGCTTGCGCATGGCTTCTGCCGTAAAAGTTGTATCCGGTGCGGCAGAAAGGAAATTACCTCCCATACAGAACATGAATTTCACTTTGCCTTCATGCATTGCTTTAAGCGCATTGACCACATCATATCCTCCTTTTCTGGGTACCTCAAAGCCATAGTACTTCTGCAGCCTGTCCAATTGTTCTGTTGTAGGATGATGGTTAATAAGCAGTGTTCTGTTCCCCTGCACATTACTGTGACCCCGAACAGGACACGCTCCCCCACCCTGGATTCCTATGCTTCCTTTCATCAGCAGGAGATTCACAATATTATAAATCATTTCCACCCCGTTGTGCTGCTGCGTGATTCCCATTCCCCAACAAATGATCATCCTTTTTCTGGAGGCAATCATCTGTGCAGCTTCTCTTAGATTCTCAACAGGAATGCCACATTCTTCCGATAAGAAATTGAGGTCATATCTTTTTAATTCTTCAACCAATTCATTGAAGCCGGCGGTCTTATTCGTTATAAAATCCTGGTCAAGAACTTTCCCCGGGTTTTTGGCTTCTTCTTCCAGTACGAGAATTTGCAGTGCTTTTAAAAGCGCCATATCCCCATTGATCTTAACAGGAAGATACAGATCCGACAGTTCATAAGGCTTATTGAGCAAAGCACGCACTTCCTGAGGGTTTCTGAAACCTTTTAATCCGGCTTCAGGAAGCGGATTGACAGCCATAATTTTTGCGCCGTTTTTCTTTCCCTTAGTTAATGCAGAAAGCATTCTCGGAGAATTGGTTCCAGGATTCTGTCCTATGATGATGATAAGATCTGTATCGTAAAAGTCTTCCAGCTTTACGGTTCCTTTCCCAATGCCTATGCTTCTGGAAAGAGCATAACCGGAAGTTTCGTGGCACATATTGGAACAGTCCGGAAAATTATTGGTCCCGAATTCACGGGCAAATAACTGGTATACCCATGTTGCCTCATTACTTGTTCTTCCTGATGTATAAAAAATAGCTTCATCAGGCGAATCTAATGCATTTAGTTTTTCAGAAATTTTTATAAAGGCATCATCCCAGCTTATCGGCTGATAATGTGTTCCTCCTTTCGGCAAATACATGGGCTCTGCCAGTCTTCCCAACTGGCTGATTTCAAAATCTGTCAGCTTTGCTAAATCATACACCGAATTTTCTCTGAAAAACTCTGCTCCGATCTTTTTTGAGGTGGCTTCTTCTGCCAGGGCCTTTGCTCCGTTTTCACAATATTCACCTAATCTGGAACGTTCGTCATCCGGGTCTGGCCATGCACAGCTCGGACAATCGAACCCATCAAACTGATTCATACTGAAAAGGGCTCTTCCTCCGCGAAGAACGGAGGCATTAAGCACCAACTGATCCAATGAATGAATCACTGCAGGAACACCCGCTGCCCAGGCTTTCGGTGGTTTCAGCTTCAGATCCAGCAGTTTATAAGGTGGCTCAGCAGAAGGTAATCTGCTGCCCTTTTCTTTTTTATTGAATACATTTTTGTTTTCCATGATTTCCAGGTTTAAAAAAATGAAAAAATTAGCATTTCAGGTTCGGGTTGGGATAGTTGTCGCTTTGGTCTTCCAATGTATTATCAATGCATACAAAGTCTTTTTCAATTAAGAGTTTAATTTTTCCGGACTGCCCTTCAAAACCGACTCTGTCTGTGGTAATCCACTCGTTTATCATTGTTTCAGGCATCTTCAGAACCATTCTGTTCTCGATGAAAGCTGCCGAAAGCTCTGCCTCTTCTGTTCTTTCAATAGCATATATAAACGGACGGTCTACAAATTCTGTGAAGCTTGAAATGATGCCGTCTTCCCCCAATTTTGCCACTTCGGACTGGGTAAGACGAAATCTGACTGTGTTATCTTTAATTCTTATTTTCATAATAGATTTTCAATGTTAAAATGGCTGCCGGAATGGTAAATATTAAAACGGTTGTCCCGGAGAAAGCCCAGTAAAGTAATATCAAATTCTTTGGCCAGATCCACCGCAAGGCTTGAGGGTGCGCCTATTGCCGCAACAATGGAAATTCCTGCCATCGCAGCTTTCTGAATAAGTTCGAAGCTGACTCTTCCACTCAGTAGCAAAATTTTATTGTTCAAAGGAAGCAGTCCAGCAGATAATGCATGACCTATGAGTTTGTCCAGGGCGTTATGTCTTCCCACATCTTCGCGCAGTGCCAGAAGGTTTCCTTCCATATCAAAGATCCCGGAAGCATGTATACCGCCTGTAGCACTGAAATTATTCTGGAATGACTGCAATTTTTCGGACAGCTGATAAAGAGTCTCCAGGGAAACTTCTGTGTTTTCTTTTGTATGGTTGTGTAAAGTACTTACTGTTCTTATAGATTCTATAGAGCCTTTTCCGCATACACCACAGCTGGAAGTAGTATAAAAATTCCGGTCTGCCTTCATTAGCTCAGGAACAAATCCTTCTGTAAGCTCGACAATGACAACATTTTCGCTGTTCCTCGAACATTCTGCCTGCGGAGAATATATGCTTTTAATCTGTTCACGGCCGGAAATAATTCCTTCTGTGAATAAAAATCCTGCAGCAAGTTCTGCATCATTTCCGGGAGTCCGCATAGTTACAGAAATATTTTTGGACTCTTTTTTACCTTCGGCACTGTAAGAAACCCTGATCTCTAAAGGTTCTTCTACAGAGATATCATCTGTATAAGGAAAACCGCTGTTTTCCCTGACTTTGATGATTTCTATCTGCTTTACAGATTTATTTGACAACAGATTTGCTTTCATGATATAATGACTGGCCTAGTAAAGGTACAAAATTTTATTCCTAAAATTATGGGTGTGCTGAAACCCACTCTTCACCATCTTCAAAAATTTCTTTTTTCCAGATAGGAACGGTCTTTTTTATATTTTCAATCATAAAGCTGCAGGCATCGAAAACCGCATTTCTATGCCCGTCACTTACCACAATGATCACGGCAGCATCACCGGGAAACAAGACTCCCGTGCGGTGGTGAACAACAATATTCTTCACTGAAAATAAAGCAATGGCTTTATCGGCTATTTTCTGTATTTCCTTCACGGCCATAGATTGATAGCATTCATATTCCAGACGGGTAACAGGTTTACCTTTGGTATGATTTCGTACGGTTCCTACAAATGATGCTATTCCTCCGCATACAGGGTCGGAAGCAAGGGCAAAGCAAGCCGTAAGATCCAGGATTTGTTCTGTTATTTTTATATCAATCATATCTGTTATCCGCCGCTTACCGGAGGGATTATTGCTATTTCGTTAGATTCTGTTATGATCTGATCATCCTCTGCATATTCATCGTCAACGGCAATAAAATAGGATTTCAATCTTTTCAGTTCCGGAAAGTCTTTTTCCAGAAGTTCCTTGAGTGTTTTAACGCTCGCTCCTTCATGTATTTCTATTTCTTTTTCTGAAGTTCCGAAAATATCTTTCGTTATTCCGAATGCCAGTATTTTAAGTATCATTTTTAAATGTAGCTTATTACCAATATTTTATTAAAACGTTTATTCCGGCTACCAGAACCAGAACAGCCGTCATTCTTTTAATGACCAGAGGATTCCATTTCAGGGACATCCTGGAACCAATCTGTCCGCCAATGAGCACAGCAAAACACAAACTCAGGATTCTGAAATAATCCATATCTGCAGACAGTTTGGATAACTGCCCAAAGATTCCTGATATTGAATTTACCAATATGAAAACACTTGACGCCGCTGCAATTTTTCGTGGGGTATCCCATTTCATAAGGTTTAACAGTGGGGAAAGAAAAATTCCGCCGCCAATGCCTACCAATCCTGATAAAAACCCGATTCCTCCTCCTAAAAATCCGTTTTTGAAAAGTGAAGCTTTTGTATATTCTGAAGGATTTTCTTCATTTTTTGCTTCTGTCTTTATCCACAGCAACAGTGCAGCCATGATTAAGGTGGCTCCCAATATCAGGAAAAAAGTTTCCTGACTTATTTTCAAAACAGCTCCCACATATGCCATGGGAACACTTACAAGGGTAAGCGGCAGTATTTTCTTCCAATCAATCTGCTTATTTCTGATGTAAATAAATACTCCTCCTATTACTACAATAACATTACAGATAAGTGCTGTTAACCGTATTTCCTGATAAGGAAGACTGTACATTGCCAGAACAGCAAGGTAACTGGATCCTCCTCCAAATCCCACAGAAGAATAAATGAAAGCGATGATTAAAAAAAAGAAAAAGATTTCCCAATGCCCCATATTTTTTGCAGAATTAATTTTCTTACAATAATACTCATTTTTAGGGCGTCATTCAGGGTTATCACTTAAAAGTTTCTGTTATAATTTGTGAGAATAATGTTGCAGATTGTTTTTTAAGGATGGAAGATGGGAGCCTGAGGATGGAAGTTACTATTGGACCTATCAATAAAGAGTTATTAACCATTACTTGTTTCTATTCTCAAACTTCTTTGGCCAAAGATTTACACTGCTTCTTTTGTTTTTGTTGCGTTCTTAGCAGCTTCGATTTTCTTAGTATTTCTAAGTTCCCGTTTCATTTTACGGTAGTCCCACGGAGCAATGGCATTACTATCCTGCCAAAGTCCTATTTTTTCCTGCTGTGCAGTTTCCTGCAGCTTTCCCAAAGAGGCATCTTTGGAATAAGAAAAATACCACCATCCCAATCCTGCTTTGATAAGCTCTTTGGAAAGGTATTTCCCATCATCATAGTACACTTTTGCAATGGATCTTCCATAACGGTCCGTAGTCGTTTCAACAAAGCTTACGGTTTTCCCAAATACCTGAGCAGAAGTAAACTGTTTTGCATTTTTACCAAACGCCTGCCCATTTTCCGGACAATCGACTTCAGCCAACCTCAGCTTTTTTTGCTGGTTGCCTTTTAACAGTAAAGTAATGGTATCTCCGTCTGAAATTTTGATCACTTTTCCGGTCGTCTGTGAAAAAAGGAATACAGGGAAAAGTACGTACAGCAGCATTAATCGTTTCATGGGGCAAATATAGGGATTAGTCATTATTACAAATAAAAAAACCTCGCTTTTTGCGAGGTTCCATAATATTGAATTAAGTTATTGGATTCTTTCATCAAAGTCGTAAGACTTTGTGCATGGTAGTATCAAAATTATTCAAATAATTTCACGATATTATTTCAAACTGTATATTATCATATTCTTTTTTTATAATTTTATCTATATATGACTTGTCTTGAAACTTAATATCCAAATATTTTTTTAAGGCTATTGTAATTTTTTGTTCTGAATTTCTAATAATATTATTAAAAGAGTCCTGAAAAGAATATGAATCATGTCCAATATACCCCCTATCTCCAAAAAAGGAACTTCCAACAACATTATAAAAATCGGCGTTTGATTTTACTAATTCTAAATTAATTTCATAAAAAGTTTTATTCAGTTTACTTGGAACACCACTCCACATTAAACATGAATAATTATATGAATTTTTACATTCAGCGTTTAAATCTAAAAAAGAAATTATTTCCCCATTTCCCCATTTCATAAAAAAGTCCACCACATTTTGATCATAATCCTTTGCATCAAAATCAATAATGGGAATCCCTAATAATTGGACATTTCCTTGATTAATATTGAAGTCTTCAATCCTAAAATTAAATGTATATAATATTTGTTTTTCATTGTATTTGTTTATAATCTCAATGGCAAAGTACACAAAATCAAAATCAATAAAAATTTGCTCTATATCATTTTCGTAATAAACACAATTTGTAAGAATAAATTTTTTCGAAAACTTGTTCTTAATTGAACTCATTCTAATATTAAATGCTTCTAATATTTTTACGTTGTCCTTTCTAATTTGTACATTAATAAGCATGTAATTAATTATTTTGTTTTAAAATCATGTATATCTTTGTAATGATTCGTAGTATATCCATACTTTTTCGTACCGTCTGAATTTGTTTTTTCTAATATTCTCAGGTTATCTCCTGAAGGTTGATCTCGAACATTATACTCTACTGCACCAGCCCACTTTCTTTCATTTTTAGTATTCCTTCTATTTTCAAATATTTTTGGTTGACCTGTTGCTTCATCTATTCTTGGAATACCACGACCTGCTGTTACCTCAGAAATTTCCTTATTTATATATTTATTATTGGTAGCAAGAAATCCACAATCATTATTATGTACAAGAATTTTATTTTCTGAAACAAAATAATTATGATTTCCTTCAATCTCTAAATTATAAACATTCTCGATCTTGTCTATAATTTTAATATCATCTACTTCTATTAAGTGCCCCTTATCATTAAAAACTAGATCTCCTTTTTTTAGATCTTTAGCATGCACCCAATTTCCTTTAATATAAAAAGGATGCTCTGGTGTACATACAATTTTAGATTTATTAATAGATAATTCTAATAATTGCTTGGTAGTATTACGTGAAAGTGAAAGAACTGTCTTTAACTCATTTTGCTTTTCGATTTCATTATAAGACCACACCATCTCACCAATCTTAATGTCTTCTATAGGTTTTAAACCATCTGAAGTATAGACTAAGGTTCCTTTTACAAAACAAAGAGTTTTTATGAATAAATTTTTAGCAATACTACCTACAGCAGATACTCCACCAAAAATAAACAATTCTTTAGTAGCCTCTGCCCCTTCTGCTTCATATTTATGGGCCGCTGCTTCATTTCCTCTATCTCTCCAATAAGACTGCATTTCAGCACTATGATATGCTTCCCCTGCAGTATAAGCAAGCATGGCTCGGGTTGCCCATCCCTTAGTAATATAAGCATCTAAAATACCTGCGCCAATAAAACCTCCTACAATCACACCTTTTGAGTGTACCTGATTTATTCCTTGAATAACACCATTTTGTTGATTATTAGGAACTCCCATTAACGCTCCTGCCCATGATTGTTTACCATTAGGATCAACATACACAATAGGATTCTGATAAGTATAAATATAAGGATTTAGATTTCCCCAGAAATATACTCCTCCATTATGTTGCCCATCCCCATAAAACTGAGTCTCCATCGCTGGATTGTAAACCGCTAATGGATCCACACCATACCAAATACTTGCTCTCGGGTTATAATATCTCGCTCCATAATAATACAGCCCTGTTTCTCTATCCAGTTCTTTTGCATTGAACTTATATGGGTTATCATATACTCCTGTTCGCTGCTCCAGCATTGTCTCTCCGAATGGTAAATTTAAGAAAAACTGTGTACTCTGAGCACTGGAATTGGTAACAAATGTTGCCGTTCCTAGGTGATCATTATGTAAATAGTATAATCCTAACTGGCTGGTTGGCCCATTTAAAGTATTCAGCTCTGCTAAGGAAATATCTCCTACTCCTGCTTTTTCAAGGTATGTTTTAAAGTCAACAGAAGGATCAGGCTCTTTCATTGCTGTTCCCTGATCCGATGTTCTGAGATTCAATGGAATAAAAATATTGCCTCCATCCATCACCCTGCTGGCAAAGCGGGTTGATCCTTCAAAATAATGTTTGGTATACTGTCCGTTTAAGGATACCGTTACATATGGATTAGGATACAGAGTATAATCAGTTAAGCTTAAGCTACCCGGATCTACCAACTCTCCGTTCTGATACAGCTGAGAGCTTCCATGAAGGTTGTATTTTATCGTTCTTTCTCCTTTGTCGTCGTATGCATAATACTGGTATACTCCGGAGTCGTCACTGTAAAATGCTTTCAGACGATCCTGCTCATCCCAGAACATCTGCTTGGCACCAAATTCATCAACATGTTTAATGGTATTCCCATTATCATCATATTCGAAAAGTTGCTGCGTACCACTGATATTACCATCAATAATCGTCTTCACTTTATGAGTTTCCGGAATATACTTATAGTTATTCGAGTATGTATTCAATGGGTTCGGCTGCTGGTCGATCTGATGCACCTGCTCCTTCAATACGATTCCTCCACTTTCGTTATATGTTACCTTTCTAAGCTCAAAATGTGAGTTACTTTGTGCATATGGAGAAGTATTGGGTGTTGTAGGAGTTCCCCCCTTATCATTAAGACCCATATCACTTTCCGTACCAATCAATCTGTTTAAGGTATCGTATCCGTATTTGAAAGCATAGGTTCCTCCCATTTGGTTCGGAGTTACTCCTACATCATTGGCAAGACGGATAATATTTCCTCTCTTATCATATTCATAGCTGTTGGATAAAAATGCATTGGAATTGCTCCATAATCCAAAGTGATTTAACCTTCTGTTGGTAGCAATGTATGAATAATCTGTTCTTGTTCCATTTCCATAGTTGGCTGCTGTTCTCTGCTCATAAAGGTCATATCTGATATTCTGAATATAATTATAACTTCCGTTGGTTACCGTTTTAAGATTTCCTCCCAGGTCATAACTGTAAGTAAGCTGTTCTCCATCCGGATAGGTCAGCTTTTTAAGACGGTTCCAGCTGTCATAGACATAATCCGTTTTGAATTCCATAGTCGGAATATTGTAACCAAATATTCTGCGGGTTTCCGATATTACTTCACCCAGCTTACCATAATTATAAGTAGTATATCCTGTACCGTCTGTTTTCGTTGTAATCCTTCCTGAATTATTTCCTGAATTGGCAGGCATATAATCGTAATGAACGTTATTAGGATTTACTGAGCCACTCGGAAGGTTAGGAAGTTCAATATCGGTAAGTCTGTTCTTATCATATTTATAATGGATCTGATGGGTCTGTATCGTAGGATCATTCGCAAGGTTCGGGGTTCCAAACCAGGTAAGATGTCCCGCAGCATCATATACATAAGTTGTACGTCCTTTATCAGGATGTACCATTTCTGTTCTTCTTCCGGCAAGGTTATACTTATAAGTTGTCTTTATACCCTGCGGGTCAGTTACGTTAAGCAGTTCACCTATTGTATTATATTCAAATTTTGTAGACAGCGGGTCACTATTCAGATAATTTATTTTCTCAACAACCTGTCCTTCTGCATTGGTGAAGGTTTCCGTCTTCATAACATCAAATTCTTCTGTAGTTTTAAGCAGGCTTCCTTCAATCTGATAGGTAAGATTCTTCATCACCCCATCTTCATCCTTCATACTGTTAATCCTGTCTGAATGATCATAAGTATTTCTTACGACATTCTGAGCAATTGACAGGTTAAGATTATCTGTCATCTGATCTTCCTGTACCGGATGATATTGCTCTATTGTTCTTCCAAACACATCAAATACAGCTCTTCCTGAAACAGATCTTTTTTCCACACCACTTACATCAATATCTTTCTTCACCTGTATTACTCTTCCCATGAAGTCTGAGTAAGAATCTGTATTAATCAGGTTATTCGGATGGTCTGCATCATAATGTGAAGTTCTGGCACGGAATATTTTAATATTCTGATTCGAACTTGGCATGCCATAATGATCAAAATAATAAGAGTGGGTTATTGTAGAAACACTTGCAGGACTATAAGGTTCAATGATAGATACAGGCCTTCCATAGTCATCATACCCATATTGTATTACATTTCCTGTTATATCTGTACTTTTTGTTAATACATCCAAATAAGGACTGTACTGACCAAAGGAAATATATCCAAAGGCATCTGTTGTCCTGATTACATACTTACCAGTTTCATCATCATATTCGTAGGATATAGAATATCTGTTCTGTGATTCATCAGGCGGATAAGTTACAGTTTTAACATTACCGGAAGGTTCATAAGTATAATCTGTTATGATATCCTGAGAACCATCAAATACAATGTATTTTCCTATATCTCCTGTATTAACATTTACATCCTGGGTTTTTCTCTTCCTTAGAAGAGTAGAACCTGTTCCGTCATATACATTGATCTCTTTTGGTACTGCGATCATATTCTTATTCAGACCTGTCCAATAAGTGATGACAGATTTATAGGAATTGGTAGGGCTGGTATAGATATAATTTGAAATCAATCCGGTATTATAATCATACTCCATTTTTTCCGTAGTTTCTATTTGCCCGCCATTTTCAAATCTCGTATTGATCTTTGTATTCAACAAAACAGTAGCCATTTTTCTACCTTCTGTTCCCCCGGTATCAAAACTTTCGGTTAAGTAATTAGGGTCTATTTTGGTTGTATTATCTTTAAATTTATATAAACGATAGTTATAGATCACTTTGGAAATTAACTCATCATTTCCCGAAAGGGTTTTACTTTCTTTAATTAATCCATTTAAGAAATAACTTGTGTTATAATACGTATCCTCTGTTCTACGGTAAGGATTTCCATCGATATTGATTTCTTCACGTGTTACTTTTTCAAATCCAAAGTTGTCTCTTTCTCTTCTGTCGTATTTAGATTTTTCAAATGTATATTTCGTTACAATATCTTTCGCTGCATCCGACTGAGTATAGTTGGTACTGAATACATCAGGGTTCAAAATTTTTACTTCATCCACCACCAGCTTAGCGTGAGGATCCTGATAATTCGGCTGTGTAAATTTATAATTTACGGCATACTGTCCTTTTGTTACAGCATGAGTAACTGTTTTAAGTTTATTTGTTTTTCCGATTAATGAATAGTTAACAATGAAACCATCGTTCGTATCTACTACCAGATCCGGGAAACCATCTCCGTTCATATCTCTGAAAGCCTTCTTGGTTTCAGAAACATTGATTCCCAGATTGGCTGTAGCTCCTGCACCTGCTTTTATGAAAATAACCAGAATTGCAGGTGGAATAATTGGAATAGGCCCAAAATTCAGCATCAGATTTCCTCCAAAAGATACATAACCATTATAAGAACCTGTTTCTTCTGTAAAATCAACTTTTCCTGTTGATTTAAGCAATGGAACTGCATTATCAAATTTATTACCCAGATTATAACGTACTTTGGCAGACTGATTATTATTATCCACTTCAAGAATATCAATCAATCCGTCACCATTAATATCTTCATACGCTACTTCTGCCGTTCCTTTAGACCCTGATCCTCCGGCGCTGGCACTGATTCCAAAACCAAAACTGCTTAATGCACTTAGATTGGCAAAAGACCCCAGACCTCCTCCTATGGAAAAGTTTAAGCCTCCTATAGGGCGGGAACGGTAAGGAATCATATTCTGATAAGTAGTAGGCTCAGATAAACTGTTCCCAAGATTAAACATTACTGTACTATAATCAATAATTCTATCTGGCAATCCATCACCATTAACATCCGTCCAAAACGATCTTCCCGAATCATATGAATTAAAATAATCGTTGACTCCGGCGCCGGCCGTTACTCCAACTGACCAGGGCATTGAATTATTGGCATGGGAGTCATTCCCATTGGAGCCATTTACTTTAATTCTTCCGCTGGCTGAAAATACATTAAAAGAAAAGCCTAAAGAATTAACCTTTAAATAACTGTATGTATTTGTAGGAAAATCCCCAGTTGCCACAAGCTTAATATCATTCAAGCTTCCCACAGAATTTGTGTATTGTATAGATTCAGGATATACCATGTCAGGATATCCGTCTCCATTCATATCAGAAAATGTCTGGGTTTCAATACTACCATCTTTCAGTGGTAAAGTTTCGGAATTTCCTGCACTTACAGTTCCCACACTTAATCCATTGGTTGTATTCCTGGATCGGCTGCTTTGCTTTTTGCTGATTGCTTTCATTGTCGTATCCAATGAAAGAGCTCCATTCACAAGTGTGGTCGGCGAAATTGCCGGCGGGTTCGGAATAGGACTTGAAAAATAATTTATTTCTTCATGATCCCTGAAAGAAGAAGCCGTTGAATACTGTTGTTTACCTCCTGTACCTATCCACTTGTCAACTCTAACCATTGGTAGAGGACGAGGTTTAATAATCCATTCTGAAAACGGTTTCATAGGATAGACATACTGAGATACCGTATTATTTCCAGGATTAGGATTACCATTTAACGCCACACAATCTGTCAGAGCCTGCCCGGTTAACCCCTGGCACGTTGAATTACCGTTTGTTGCCACGCAATCTGTCAACGCTTGTCCTGTTAATCCCTGGCAAGCAGAATACGTATTCTGCAAAGCAACATCCCCAGTGAATGCTTCAGCTTCAATAGGTGTTCCATAGCTATAATCTACGAAATTGTTCGGTTTGTATAAAAATTGACCCCAGTTATTATAAATAGCCGATTTTGTATTATACATTGCTGTATTTACTGAAGTAGGCCACACAGTAGTCAACAAGCTGGTAGTATCATAATAAATATTAAAAGGTTTCCCTTGAAAATATTCTGAGTATTTGTTAAATAAAGCATATTCAGCACCTGTCTGACAATAAACCTGCACACTAAATCCTAAATCAAAGGTAGGCTGCGTTAAGCTCCCTGTATAAATCGTAGCCGGATCTATTCCTGGAACAGGCTGCCCTGTAAACATGTTCTCTTCCACCAAAGTGGGCGCAGTACCTTGTGCTGCTGTAATGGATACTTTTCTCTTGGCAAGAACATGGCCTTGCTTTTTGATCACATAATAAAAACTTCCTGTTCCCAGGGTAGTAGCATTCGCTATATCCTTATTAATCTGAACCCCAAATTCATGAATTCCGGTAACCGGAGGATTTGTTGGTGTCAACCTGATGTCAAGCCTCTCCTTAAGTTTAGTGACTGCAAATGAAGGATATTGAGCTGCAGGCTTAAAATTCATACTGATATTTCCATTTGTGGATGTAGTTGCATTATACCCTACAGAAATTGAATTTTTCCAGTTGTTAGTAAGGAAATTTGTATATGAATCTGATTCTACAATAAACTTCAAATAAACCGGTTCACTTGCATTTACAGATATTGAACCAATATATTCCTGTGTGCTGAATGGTGAATCGCTTTGAGCATAATTTTCAGAGTGCAAAACAGTAACAGCACCGGTAATTGCATTTTCCTTGATCACCTTAAAGGTAAAATCATCCGTAGAAGAGGGAAAATCAACACTGGAAACGACAATGTTTGCCGCTCCGTTAGCATCAAGATATATAGGTGCTATAAGATTATTCAGGAAAAAGTTGTTTCCATAACTTCCATTATTCAATCGAAACTGATCCTGCTCCATGTTTCTTCCTCTCAATGCCAGCCCGGTGGCAGGATCAATATAAGTAACCGTTGGATTAGAGTCTATTTGCAGATTGTCTTCCGAATTCTTGTGAAGCCTTATATATACCTTATCCCCACTTTTCACAAATAATCTGTTTGGATTATTAATGGCACCATGTACATTATATTGAGTATTTCCTGCAGGTACATTAATAATCTGAGAATAATAATCATTATATTTCGAAATAGTGAAAGACTCTGACAGATTATTAGGATTAAGCTGTGTTAAAAAGACCCTGGCATGATAGAAATTATTAGGCTGGGTACCACCTGGCACATAATCAGGGTTTGCTATTTCAACAGAATAGTATGCCTTATCAGTTGGTTTTAGAACAGTGACAGGGTTTAAAGGATCTGTACCACTTATACTCACATTATCATTAATAGTAATGTATCCGTCCTGTGAAGCAATCCATACTTTTACTACATCAGCAATAGGAGTTGGAGGGTATTCAGGCTCTACAATAGGTGGAACTTTAGGCCCTGGAGGTGGAATAAGAGGAGGTGCTATAGGTTTGACCTTAACCACCATATTCTCTGTATACTCTGAATGTTGAGTCATTTCAGGATTTCCTCCCTGATTATATTTATTAAACCAAACCTTACCGTCATTTACAATATCTACTAACCCGTCAGAGTTGGCGTCAATCAGATAAGTGGAAGTAATTCCTTTTGAAGTGGAGGTAATAGAAGACTTGCTATATACAATTGCACCCATATCCCATCCTGAATTATTGGTTTTTGTCTCAGTAAAAGAAAAATTACTGTTATAATTCAAAATTGGTTTAGCTGGCAGAAAAGATAATTTGCCATATATATCTAATTTACCTTCACTATATGTAAGACCGGAAGATGTTCTATAGATCATATCCTGTATACCATCTCCATTAAAGTCGATAAGCTGCTGCACATTTTTAGCTTCAGCCGTTGAATATCCAAAAGGGAAACCAAACATAAGATGACCGTAAGCATCATTGGATGAATAGAAAAAATTCAACCCTGCCGCCGCTCTGAAATTCAGACCACTCTCAGTGGAAATATTCCCATTAATTTTTGAAGGCTTCAGCATATTTCCAATAATGCTGCCATAAGGGCTGCTCACTCCATTGCTAACCTGAATCGTATTATCCGGGCCAAAAATCTGATTGTTTTCGATTTCATTATAATATTCAAAAACATAATCATCAACAATTGGAAGCGAAGCAGGGTCTTTAATAGTATACCCTTGAATATATAGTCTTCTTAATCTTGTTTTTGAGAACTGTCCCTCTTCATATTCCGATTTATAACTACGGATTTTTTGGGTCTTATAACTGATATCAATACTATTCAAAAGATAAGGTTCCACCCTTTTTACTCCTTGTTTGGCATTAATATTAATATCCTTTCTGCTTACACTATTTTCAGTAACAAAATTGACACTATAGTCCTGATTTTTACCATAGGTTATTTTTTGAATATGAAAATAAGTTCCTCCATTAGCATTATTTCCGGCACCAATATTAACATTCGTATTATTCTGATAGGTAAAAAGCATTCTATTGCCGTGGGTATCTTCTATCATTCTCAATGCCCAATGAACAATCTGGCCTTCGCTATTTTTTATAACAGAATTATCACTTCCGCCATAATAGCTTTTAGTACCATTGGTAGAAGTAACCGTCCATGAATAAGTACCTATACTATTTCCCTCTCTTTCTATAAGGGTAAAGTCATGATTCTTTCTAAGATAAAACTGTTTTTTTCCTGTTGCATTTCTCGGTTGTCTTGCAGTTGTAATATCCGTAGAGGTTTCACTTACATTATTATGCCTGTGAGGCAGGTAGCCGCCAGGATAAACAAGCATTTCACCATCCAAGGTGTAAAGTTCAGTTTCTTCTCCTCCAAACATAGGCGTTCCCCATCTTGTATCGACTGTAATCGCAGATAATCCCTGAAGATCCCATCCTTCACCCATCCATCCGTTACCGGCACCACTGTTGTATCCTATCGCTAAAGAAGGCTGTAATCCTCCCAGTCCTGCCGGAACTTTAATAGGATAATTCATGTTGGCATCCCCTTTCTGAGTTGCCGTAGGGGCATTCATCAGCTGCATGCCTGCCATTGGATCAGCTGCTTTCAATCCGCTGATACTTGTAGGTGAAAAGGCTGTCGTCTGAGGAGATTCCGGAGCGGAAATAATTCCGTTGATATAATCATGGTCTCCATCTCCTTCTACCATTACTGTCTTATTTTTTTCATCAACAACCGACTTGTCAGCAACCCATTGCCTTTTAGTATAATCAAAATGAAAGATTTTAATATCTTTCGGAGAAGACAACCCTAGTCTTTTCGTATCATAAGGAATCGTAATCCTGGCCTTTTTCTCCAGCTTCCCTGATACTACAGAAAATCTGTAAGCAGCATTATTCAGGGTTACATTTTTAAGTCCATGAGAGACTGCCGGAATATCTTTTTCTCTTAATTTAAGAACTTCAATATAAGCAGATTCGGATGCTCCTTTTTCTATAGAAAAATTCATATTTTCATAGCTTATGCTAAATTCCTTATCTTTTGAAATTTCAATTCCTTTAGGTTTTGCATAATTATGATCAACTACTTTAAAGGCTTTTGTGGAAGCCGGAATTTTAAAGGTATTGGATATCCCTCCTGCCATAACAGAGAAAGAACCATCCGTTTTATCTTTTTCAGAAAGTCTGATTACTTTTTCAAATTCGCCTTTCTTTACAGTAACAATTTCATTATTTACTATCACATCTGCCAAAGATCCTGCATTTCCTTTTACGTATAGCTGGTCGTCAGAAAGCATAGAGCTTACTATAGGACCAGTACCTGTTTTTTCATCTTTCTCAAAAACCAGACGTAAATTTTTCACTTTATATTTCACACCTGCAGCAGGTGAAGTAAATAATATAGAATTGGAACCCGCTTTAATAAGCTCTGAATTCAGGGCTTCTTTCTGATGGCTCCATTTCGCACTCGGAACGATAATTCCTCCTCCTATAGCAATATTGTGATTGATAGATCTGGATACAGACTCATGAGAAGCCAGACCAAATAAGTCATATTCCAGATAAGCTACTGTATTTTCCTTCACAGCAGGAATATCTATCGTGAAAAAGTTATCAGAAACTTCATCTTCCTCCTGGTCAGTGAAAGTTCCAATTGTTCCTTCTTTTTCTATCGAAGGATAAAAATTATTGATACTGCTCTTAGCATCATTTGTTAATTCAGAATATTTCTCTTTTCCTTTTTCTGAATCAGCAAATACAGAAGGTTCTCCTTCCAGAAGATTCTTCCTGGAAAATTTTTCTGATGGTGATAATAGTTGAGAATTTTCTTTTACATTTTGACCAGGTAAATCAACTGTTTTATGAGTCCATTTACTGAGGAACTCTTCTTTGAATTCCCGTACCTTCTGTCTGTCATCTCTGGTAAAGCTTGCAAAAACAAACATACAGCCAAAGAAACCTACTAACAGAAGTGATTTCCTGGTAACAGGAAATTGATCCGCATTTATTTTCATGATATAGTTTTAATCAACGATTAATTTGAACGTTTTTATAATTTTTTTATCCTGGATAAGATTGATAATATAAGCACTCTGAACATCCAGCTGCCCTGTGTAATGGGTAGATTTCCGGTCTATATTATCAAGCTTCACAAGTCTTCCCGCTCCATCATAAATGGAAATCCCAAGTCCTTCCATAGGAGGAAAAGTAACCGTAAATGTCTGTCCTTTTTTAACGGGGTTGGGATAGAGATTAATTTTGGTCAGATTCAACGATAAATCGTTGCTGTTTCCTGGTAATCCAGGACCTGAATTTTGATTTTGACCTGAATTTTCTGTTTTAGGGGTTTTCAGAGGGCTAACCGCAAAGGTAAAATGAGCACTATCACCACTATCAAATTCATTCAGAAAATCAACTTTATTAAAAACAATATACTTTTCAGCTTCGGTACCCTGAATTTTCTGAATACCGCCATCAGGCTTTTTCAAAAACATCCAGTAAGCAATAGGTAAAGAGTCAGGATTTACTGTTTCCTTCAAAATCCTTATTGTATAATCTTTTGTGGGAACCTTATTTCCTATAAAGTTTATTTCCCAGTTTTTCTGAAGGATATCGAAATTCCCGTCATTTTTCAACGATAATTCTTTATTATCATCAGACCAGATTACAAACTGATTATTATCGAAAACTGCCTGATTTTCAACATTCGTTCTTTCAATAGCGTTTTTACCAATTGTTAAAAACAAATCTGCCTGGTTGGAAGACTGTTTTTGATACAGTTCATTCCCATTGTCCCTCCCTAATCCGGTAGGTTTATATTTAAATTCTTTATGCTTCTCCGGATCCCAGATCACTTTTCCATCGCTGCTGTAATATTTTCCTTTTTCCAGTGAAATTCCATATTTGAGAGAAAGATAAGAGTGAATTTTATTAAGATCTGAAGACTTTGCTTTTCTTGGCAGAAATATCATCTCGTAAAGATTCTGATCTTCAAATTTAATTTTCAGGCTATCTGATTTTTTATGGTCAGGCTCTGCCACTCCTAAAAAGGAAAAAATACTGGGTCTCTTTCTGATTTCGATACTTTTTTCTTTCCCCGTTCTATAGCTGCTGTTACCTAAAGAGATCTTTTTCTCTGTATCTTCCCAGATCAGCTCATCTTCTTTTGACCGATGAACAGCTGTAAGAGTATGACTCTTATTTTTACTGTATTTAATATATTTCCTGAATAATTTATCTTTGATACCACAATGAAAATTGAGGAGATTTTCATCTTTACATTTCATCGCTTCACGGAGTGTTGGATTACTTTTTTCCCATAGCAGGGCATCAGAGCCTACTAACTGGGAATAAACAGAAACAGAACACGATAAGCAAATTATCGCGAATGCTCTGGAATACAAAATTTTATGCATGTTAGATAGTTTTTACTACATTGAGAGTCAGCAGAGCCAACTAAAGTTTTTGAATAAAAATTAACCTGAAAAAAGAGAACCATCTTTACAATCCAGAAATGGAGTGAGAAGAAAAGATGGATAGGGTTGATTTTTTCATAGTTTTAGTATATGGTATTAGTATTTTGCAAATTTACGAAACAAATACATACCACAAATTTTTAATTAATAAATTTTTAACGGATTTTAATAAAAATAATATACACTAGCAATCAAAGAATTCACCCTTAAAAATTATGATCATAGCCATAAGAACTTGAAAATCTCTGATTACAGGAAATAAGAAAATACAATCCAGCAAAAGAGTAGTTTTTGACCGCAATTTCATAGATTAAAATACTTATGGATGGCTTGTAATAGTTTTAAAGATTTTTACCAATCGATAACAATCCCTTAAACAGAAGGAAAACCATGGGATTTTGCATCAAAATAACAGGCTGTTTTTTCAAGAAATTCATCTTCATGTTCCTTGAGATATTGATCAATCTGACTTGCGACTTCATCATCAAGATAGTCTTCCGGAGATTTAACGTAAAATCCCAAATTGATGGAATCATTCTGAAATGCTTTTTCCAGTGCGGGAATATAAATTGTATAGAAATCCTCTTTTTCCATTTTCATAATTTTAATACAAACCACCATGAACAAACAGTTTTAAAATCCAAGAATGAAAAAAGGAGAAAAAAAATGAAAAATTTTTCCTCATTTTTAAAACAGGATAAGTCAATGGTTATTAACCCGGTAAAGGTAGTAAAAAAGTTTTCTTGAAAAATTAATTAAAAATTATTCTTCATTTTATTTTTTTATTCCAAAAAGTATTGTACCTTTGCAACCGCAAAAACGAAGTAAAATTCGTTACTGATGACACCCTCGGGGCGTAGCGTAGTCCGGTCATCGCGCCTGGTTTGGGACCAGGAGGTCGCAGGTTCGAATCCTGCCGCCCCGACTTAAAAAACATTAAGGGTGCGTAGCTCAGCTGGATAGAGCATCTGCCTTCTAAGCAGACGGTCAAAGGTTCGAATCCTTTCGCGCTCACTTAAAAAGACTTACTGGAAACAGTGAGTCTTTTTTACTTTATACTATACTTTTTATTGAACTGACAGGTCATTTTTTAATAGCAAAGAAAAATGATTCAAATGCAATATTCCCCCAGCTTTTGAGAATGATCCAAAAAAAATAGATCATCCCGATCTTAATCGGGACGGTCAAAGGTTCGAATCCTTTCGCGCTCACATAAAGACTTACTGGAAACAGTGAGTCTTTTTTGTATTTACCCACAATCAGAAAATATTTGCCCTAAAAATCAAATTGTCATAAATTTGTTTACTATTTTATTTCAATGAAAAATCTCACCTTTATTATTGCAGGCAGCTTATTTACACTGATGACATCATGTAAAACGGCGACACCAGTTTCAAAAAATGCCATCCAGGATACACCTTATCAAAATCTCGGAGTTCACGGAAAAATTTATGGTGCATTTTATCAGCAGCGGGCAGCAGAATATGAGGCGCTATGCCTTCAGGCATATAATATTGCAAAACTTCGCCTGGACGAAGCTCTGGCAATGAAATCGGAAAAACCCCTGGCTATTGTTTCAGATATTGATGAGACTTTCCTGGACAATTCGTATTACGCTGTTGAACGCTCAAAAACAGGCAAAGGATATGATCAGGCAACATGGGAAGAATGGACAGCGAAAGGCAATGCTACCCCTCTTACAGGTTCTCAGGAATTTTATCAGTATGCAGCAGGCAAAGGTATTCAGGTTTTTTATGTTACTAACCGTAAAGAGCAGGAACGTGCAGGTACATTAAAGAATCTGAAAAAATACAATTTTCCTCTTCAAAATGACTCCAATCTCATTCTTCGTACCAAAGAAAGCAGTAAAGAGAACCGGAGACAGGACATTGCTAAAAATTATAATATTGTTTTACTGTTAGGTGACAATCTGGCTGACTTCTCCAGCCTGTTTGATAATAAATCAGAAGCTGAACGTTCAGCCGCCGTGAAGAGCTCCGCTGATGATTTTGGTAAAAGATTTATTATCATACCAAACGTAGGATACGGCGACTGGGAATCATCATTTTATCATTACAAATACGATTATACCAATCAACAGAAAGATTCTATGATGTATAATGCTGTAAAAGCCAATCCTTAGAAACCAGACATAGAGATTAATTCTTATAGCAACATAACATTTTGACAAAATTTGTTTTTTTGTCAAAATGTTGTATTTTTGTATCCATATTTCAGACAATGTCATCTCAAACCGAACAAGATCAACTTTCGCAGCAAATCCTGGAAACCGCTTCAGGACTGTATCTGAAGTATGGTTTGAAGAAAGTAACGATGGATGATATTTCCAAAGCGGTTGGCAAAAGCAGAACGTCCATTTACTATTATTATAAAAACCGTGAGGAAGTTTTCCAGGCTGTTCTGGCCAATCTGATCAGGGAAGTTATTTCAGAGATTGATGCCAACATGAAGAAAAGAAACACATTCGAAGGAAAAATTGAGGAGTTTTGCCTTTCTAAAATTAAAACATCAGAAGAAAGATCTTCATTCTTCAGAGCTATAGAAGCAGGAATGGATAATGAAGAAAAATCAAAGCACATTACCGATGCCCACAACCGAATGATGGAGGCAGAGAGAAGCCTTTTGCTCAATTTATTTTCAATAAGTATCAGCAGCCGTGAAATCCCGGCAGTCTCTCCTGAAGAACAGGAAACCATTATTTTTATTCTGCAGAGCAGTATCAGAGGTATAAGGCGTGAAATGGGTTTAAAAAGCAGTTTTGAAAATTTAAATACTACAGTAACCACTCTGACATCAATGGTTATTAAACATATAAGTTAAAATTTTTTATTTAAATTTTGACACTTTAACACAATGTGTCAAAAAGTTTATTTCAACACATGAACAAATTAAGTAACATCAGTACATTCCGGGCGTTCAGAAGTACGAATTATACGTTGTACTTTTTTGGACGTTCTGTATCGCAGTTTGGAACATGGATGCAGCGTACAGCAGTAGTATGGGTTGTATACAGTATGACGCAGTCTGCATTTATGCTGGGGCTGACCATTTTTGCGGAGCAGTTTCCGTCTTTTTTATTTTCAGCTTTCGGAGGGGTGGCAGCAGACCGTTATAACCGGTACAAAATTATACAGATCACCCAGATTCTATCATTGATTCAGGCATCTCTGCTGGCGTTTCTGGTAATGACCGGACACCAGAATATCTGGAGTTTTATTATATTAAGTGTCTTTCTGGGCATCATTAATGCTTATGATGTTCCGGCACGACAGGCAATGATCAATGAAGTGGTAACAGATGATGAAGATCTTCCGAGCGCGCTTTCACTGAGTGCGGCAATGGCGAGTATCGCAAAATTAGCAGGTCCTGCCCTATCGGGAATTATCCTTCAGAAATTCGGAGCTGGAGCATGTTTTCTGATCAATGCTGCCAGCTTTGCAGCAGTAATGGTTTCCATTTCCCTGATGAAGATAACCATCATTCCGAAAAAGCCGACCCAAAAAGGAACTTTTACAGAACTGGCAGAAGGCTTCAGGTATCTTAAAAAAGAACCTTCCATCAGTCTGGTGATCATTATGCTGAGTATTACAGGATTACTGATCTTACCTTATGACACTTTAATTCCGGTTTATGCAAAGGAGATTTTTCAAGGTGATGCTAAAACGTTCGGCTATATCTCAAGTTTCATTGGTATCGGGGCCGTTCTGGGAACAGTGTTTCTGGCTTCGTTAAAAAAAGGAGCGTCCATGAGGAATATCCTTATCCTGAGTACAATTATCCTGAGTATCGGACTGATCCTTTTTTCATATACCACAAACTTTTACTGGTCTATGTTCTTTGCTGCGCTAACAGGATTGGGAGGAGTCGCACAATTTACCACCTGTAATATTATTGTGCAATCTGAGGTCATCCCAGAAATGCGTTCAAGAGCAATAAGTATCCTGCTAACCGCTATATTCGGAATGCTGCCTTTGGGAAGTGTACTGATCGGGTTTGTTTCAGAAAGAATAGGTGCTCCCAGAACTTTATTGCTGGAAGGAATTGCAGGAATTGTAATTGCTGCCGTATTTTGGAATTTATTATTTAAAAAGAATAAAACAAAAGCAGTCAACGAGGAGTTGTTAGAAGAATCTGAAGAACAATTTATCAATAAAATATAATACAATGGAAAAAACAGCCCTATTGGTGATGGATATGCAGTCATCAATATTAAGTAACTTACCTGATACACAAGAATTGGTATCTAACATTAAAGAGGCTATTAAAGCCGCAAAAAACCATCAGATTCCCGTTATTTACATCACCGTAAGCTTCAGACAGGGAATGCCGGAGATCAGTGAGAACAATAAAGCCTTTTCGGCTATAAAGCCCCGCATGGCAGATATTGACATGAAAGAATGGGCAACAATCCATCCGGAACTTACTCCTGAAGAACATGATATTGTTATTGCTAAAAAAAGATTCAGTGCCTTTACAGGAAGTGACCTTGAAGTTGTTCTGCGTGGACTGGACATTCAACATCTGATATTAACAGGTGTATCAACAAGCGGAGTTGTTTTATCTACAATAAGAGAGGCTGCAGATAAGGATTATCAGCTTACTGTAATTGGTGATTGCTGTAAAGATGGTGACGAAGAGGTCCACAGCGTACTGATGAATAAAATTTTCCCCAGACAAGCCGATGTTATCACTCTAAGTGACTGGGTGAAATAAATAAGAAACAATACAATCATTTTATTGCTTATTATGATTATCTTTAAGTAAGCAATACGAAAACAATCATTAGAGAATGGAGTGGCTTACCAATAATACAGATAATAATTTTTAAAACTTTAAAAATATGTGGTGGGTATATGCAATTCTTTCAGCTTTTTTTGCTTCACTGACTGCTATTTTTGCTAAGGTTGGAATCACTGGCGTCAACTCCAATCTGGCAACGGCCATAAGAAGTGTTATTATTTTACTGGTCGCCTGGGGAATTGTTTTTGCACGGAGTGAATACAAAGGGATCCCGGCACTTTCCAGGCATAATCTTATCTACATTGCCATTTCCGGAGTGGCAACAGGGCTTTCATGGATATTTTATTTTAAGGCCCTTCAAATCGGAAAGGTGACCCAGGTTGCTCCGGTAGATAAATTAAGCGTAGCATTGACTATTGTACTTTCTGTTTTATTTCTCGGAGAGTCGCTCACACTGAAGACAGCGATAGGAGCACTATTGATCATCACAGGTACGGTACTCTTAATTTTTGAATAACGAAAAAGCAGATCACACCTTTATCATTTCATTGGTTTAAAATACCGTTTCAACTGTTTATTTTGCCGGGTCAGCACAAATTTTACTTATTGAAAGAACAGTACATACTACTTTTATATTATCAACGTAACCGAGAGGTCATTGAGTTAGCTTAATTAGTATGTAAAACATTGGTTAAGAATCAATAAAAATCTTTTTGTGCACTTTGATTCCCTGCAGCCATTAATGGCTCAACTATACACTTAATCATGTTTGGATAGGATTGGCTTGTTCCAATCCTATTTTATATTACATTTAATTCTCTTAAAAAAGAAAACCGCTGTCCTTACAGCGGTTTATATATTAAGAATAAGTTGGATTACTTCAGTTTATAAGAACTTCCGTTCCAGAGATAGGTTTTGGAAGAGTATTTTTTCTTTTCCCTGTCTTTATCATCTACTTCCATATCTTCAACTTTTAAAATAAATGCATTGGGAATCCCTCCTTTATCATTCGGAAAAACAAATTCCTCACTGTGATAAAAAGCACCGGCATCACCAGCATTCATTAACTGTGGAAGAGCAATCAGTTTTTTATCTTTAAAAAGAACATACTGATCATAGCCGGCAATTCCACAAGCTTCACCAGAAACTCCGGCTTTAAGAGTGAATTCAACATTTTGCAATTTGTGGTTGCTTTCTATATTGAAAGATCCAGAGCTAAGCTCCTCACCTTTTCCGGTATCAAAATACACCTCATCAATAAGTATATTTCCTTCCATTACTTTGATTCCGGCAATGTTCTGCTTTTCAGTCTCATTAAATTCTTTGTTCTTTCTGTCAATGGTTTTGGAAAGTCCGAAAAGGAAATCATATCCGTTTTTGTTACGGTATCCTACACAAAGGTTACCGCCCCAGACGTATCCTTCCAAGGTATTCTCACCTTTCTGATAAGATATTTTATACCAGTTCGCGGCTCTTTCTCCTAATTTAAGAATTGCTGCTTCTTTTTTAACAATCATAATCTGCTGATTGGTCTGAAGTGAGTCTACAATCTGAGCATTCACTCCGGGATCTGATCTCACGCGGGTCCAATCTGTAAAGATCTTCTGTGTTTTATTTTCTTCGAAGCCAAAGATTCCATCTGCATAAGCTTCATTTTCCTGAGCGGCAAAAAACTGCAGCATCAGTAACAATAAAGCTGTCCATAAAGTTTTCATATTGGTATTTTGTTTTTGTGTCTTATTTTTCAAGCAGAAGACTTACCCACTCTTCACGCTGCAGTTGTTTTTTCAGTTCAAGCCCATTTTCTTTACATACTTCCAGAATGTCATCTACATCAAAGAAACATAATCCTGAAAGCAATAATTTCCCTCCGGCATTCAAAACTGAAACATAAGCCGGGATATCTGAAATAAGGATATTTCTATTGATATTCGCCAGAATAATATCATAGTTATCGTTTCCTAAGTTTTCAGCAGTTCCCTGTTCAATATCCAGTTCTACATTATTTCTTACTGCATTTTCTTTTGAGTTTTCCACTGACCATTCATCAATATCAATGGCTTTTGTATCTCCCGCTCCCTGCTGTTTTGCATAAATGGCCAATACAGAAGTTCCGCATCCCATATCCAATACTTTTTTACCATGGAAATCAATATCCATCATCTGCTGGATCATCAGGTGGGTGGTAGGATGATGTCCCGTTCCGAAAGACATTTTAGGCTGGATAATAATTTCATGCATTCCCTGTACAGATTCATGAAACTCTGCTCTGATCAATACTTTATCATCGATATTGATAGGAGAGAAATTCTTTTCCCATTCTTCGTTCCAGTTGATATTTGGCATTTCCTCGAAGGAATATTCGATTTTTACGTTTTCATTTTCAAAGATCGGAAGAGCCTTCAGCTGATCTTCGTTAAACAAATCTGTCTGGATATATCCTAAAATTCCGTCAATTTCTTCTGTAAAGCTGTCAAAACCTATTTCTATAAGCTCTGCCATTAAAATCTCATTCCAGGGTTGTAATGGAGAAATTTTGAAATTGAATTCTAAATAATTTTGCATGTGACTAATTTGCTGCAAAAATACTAATGTTATTACGGTTAAAAAAATGATGGAGTAACTTTTGGCTGAAACCAGGGATTTTTATATTTTTTTGAATGAATGAAAGCTAATCTTATTGAATAAATGCGATGGGAAAGTTTATTGCGTAATTTTTCCCACGGATGATACAGATAGATGATCATATTCAATAGAGGCGGGCTTTAGCCTGTCTTCAAAATCAATACAATACCATTGGCTTTAGCCAAAACCTATAAAAAACTTGAAAATAAATTTTAGGATTGTTTTTTGAAAGACTAAAAATTCTAAGTTTTGGCTAAAGCCATACAATAAACTGTAAAAATAAAGCGGGCTAAAGCCCGCTCCTATTGAATTTTGTTATTCAGGAAGGAAAAATCCTTTTCACAACTTTAAACCCTGAACTTTGAATTTTAATTTTTAAGGATTTGTAGAAAAAATGGAACCATTCGCGATCAGCGCTCTTCTGTTCATTTTCAGGATATCTCTTACCCATTCTGCAAAATCTTCCGGCTGTAATACTTTATCAGGATTTCCGTCTGTAAGTCCTCCCTGGATGCTCATATCAGAAGCAATGGTACTTGGAGTCAGAGTGATCACACGGATGTTCTGTTTTCTCCATTCTGCCATCATCGATTGTGATAAAGATACTACTGCTGCTTTTGAAGCGGCGTATGCAGACATATTTGGTCCGCCTTTCAAACCTGCTGTAGAGGCTACGTTAACGATATCTCCCTCACCTTTAGCTTTCATGAATGGGTGAGCTGCTTTGGCTGCATAGTACACTCCGAAAAGATTGGTTTTAATCACTTGCTCCCATGTTTCGGAAGGCATTTCTTCAATGCTTCCGAAGTCTCCGATACCTGCATTATTGATCAGTATGTCAATTCCTCCCAATTGTTCTGCTAAAGATTCTATTCCAGCTTTTACCTGAATTTCATTGTCTACAGAAAATACGGCGTATGCTGAGTTTACTCCTGATTTTTTGATTTCTTCAACCGTCATTTTAAGGTTTTCCTCATTTCTTCCTGTAATGGCAACGTTTACTCCTTCATTCGCCAGAGCTAATGCTACAGCTTTACCTAATCCTCTTCCGCCACCTGTTACGATGGCATTTTTTCCGTTTATATTCATAGTAATATACTTTTCTTGACACAAAGTTACGAAAGAACATTTTTACGAAGCAGTGAAAACATGGATTTAACTTATATTTTATTCAACCACAAAAGTCACAGAAGGTTTTTAAACACCTACGTTTTTTAAGTTATAAACTCTAAATATAAAAAGCCATTTACAGCTTTCAAATGTTCAAAATACTAATTTTTTTTTGTGGTTTTCATGAGTTTCAGATTAAAATTAAAACCGGCTCATGAGAACCGGTTTCAAAATCTAAAAAAGGTATAGTAAAAAAAATAAAAAGCTTAAGGAATCTGAACCGGATTCTGCACTTCAAACTCTTCTGAAGCAGAGAATTCATTTCCATACATATCAACAGCCTTTACCTCAACTTTATGTTTTCCCAATGATAGTTTTTTAGGAAAATCGGCTTCCCAGATGTGCTTTGACATTTCAGGATTGGAAGGTCTTCTTCCTGGAAAAATTTTCTCTGTGGTATCCCATTTGAAAACGGAAAGCGCAAAATTCGGATCGATAGTTTCATCGTACTCCATTTCTTCCCATTTTCCGCCGTCTATTCTGTATACCACCCTATCTTTCTTACTTCCCATAAAGAAATTGGCCAATACTTTTGCAGAAGTTCTTGATGCAGGGATCACTTTGGGAACATATAATTTAATCTGATAATCATCCGGCTTTCCGGCTGTTTTGTATTTTACTTTATACTGATTGTCTGTAAAACTGATAAAAGAATATCCTTTTGCCGTTCCGTCTCTCATCGTTGAAGTAGGAAGTCCTGCATCATCCGGTGTTCCTGAATACCAGTCGCCACAAGTGGTTCCTACGTTATATTCGTGTAATTCTTTGATCCCATTCCATCCTGCTTTTTTGCCGTAGAAAATCTGCTGCTGGATGTGGGTATGTGCTGACAGCAACAATACATTCTGGAAAGGATTCAGAAAATCAAATAATTTCTGACGGTCCGCATTTCTGAAACTGTCTTCATTATTATGTTCTAAAGGAATATGGAAAGAGATGACGATCAGTTTATTTTTATCGACCAGTTTCAGGTCGTTTTCAATAAACTGAAGCTGGTCATCACGGAATCCTCCCCAATATCCTTTACCATCTCTCGGATCCGGATAAAGAATATCATCCAGAATGATAAAGTGTACATTACCATAATTGAAGGAATAATTGGCCGGACCAAAATTAGATTCAAACGTTTCATCGGAAAGACGGTCTTCTTTTGCATCATAGTTCATGTCATGATTTCCCATCACATTGTACCAGGGCAATCCTACTTCTTTCATAACGTCTGCATAAGGTTTCTGAAGGCTTAGGTTGTCTCCTACCAGATCTCCAAGACTTATCCCCAATACTGCATTTTTCCTGGTATTCTTCACTTCGTTTACAATTCCCCGTTTGAAATAATCCAGCTCTTTTTCAGTGTAAGGCTGCGGATCTCCGAAAACAAGAATATCAAAGGTTTTATCTTCTTTTTGCTGATAAAGCGGGAAGTTCAGTTCTTTGGGAAGTTCTCCTGTAGGAGCGACTCCTTTGTATTTAAAATCTGCAGGAGAACCTTTGGGTTTATGGTGATAATAGAATTGTGGAAGATTGTTTGCGTTTAAAGCAGTCTGATACCCTGATGGCTTGATCACAAAAATAGTCTGATCTTCCTGAACCGGAAGACTGTATCTTCCGTTTTTATCGGTAAGAACCACCTGAACCCCGTTTGAAACTGCTACTCCTTCTATTCCTTTTTCGCGGTTTTCTTTCTTTTGATTTTTATTGCTGTCTTCGTATACATATCCGGAAACAGAAGTTTGTGAGAACGCCATTGCTGAAATTAGCATGCAAGGCATTAAAAATTTTATACTGATACTCATTTTTTTAATTTTTAAATTATTTTTAATCTTTCAATCCCTGATTATTTATTCCACCACATTTTCACGTTGATATTATCACCTCCCATAGACTGTACAGCAGCATTGTAGTTATCGGTATTCATCACTTTTGTAGTGGTAGGATACATAAATCTTACAGGCATCTGACCTCCGTTCTGAAGTCCTCCGTTATTGGGCAATACCGGCAGTTTTGTACGTCTGTACTCATACCACTGCTGATGATCAACAAAAAACAGGGAAATGTATTTCTGAAGCATAATTTTTTCCAGAGAACCATCATAGGCTACTTTAGGGTTACTGAAGTAATTGGCGGGAACTGTTGCTCCCCATTGCTCGATGATAGATTTCACTCCTGTTTCGTAGTAAGTTTGCTGATTTCCTGCGATAATTCCTCTGTTGACCAATTCTGCCAGAATAAACTGAACTTCAGAATACGTCATAATTAAAATCTTTAAAGGAGCTTTAGCCAGGTTCTGGTTAAGATTGGAAGGCTGGTAATTGAAAGCTGTTCCCAGGGCATACCCTGACGGAGCTCCTTTATAGCCAAGATCTTCCCCTGATGTTGCTTTGGCTTTTGTAAAAAACATACTCAACCTTGGATCGTTATTATCTTTCATCGCATTCACAAAGAATTCTCCTGCGGATCTGTACGCTGTAAAATCCTGTGGACGGGCTATGGGTGGCAAGTAGGGAGAGATTCCCGAAAGCGGAAGTACTGCACTGTCTGTATTATTCTGAAAAATGGGATACTGAGCCGGATTATTGACAATTTCCTGAATTCTTTCGTATACATTCACTTCTCCGTTTCTGTTCAGAATTCTGGTCAGTAATCTTAACGAAAGAGAGTTACAAAATTTTTTCCATCCTAAAATACCTGTCTGGCTGTTTGTATTTGCATTGTAAAATAAATCGGTTTCTGCTAATGCCTGTGTTGCATTGAATAGCGAATTGGCTGTTTTCAGGTCGTTTAACAGCTGGATGTAGATATCTTTCTGCTTATCATATTTTGGTCTCAGAATATTTTCTTCAACCCTCACAGCTTCAGATAAAGGTATATCTCCGAAGGCATCTGTAAGATTGGATGCGATCCATGCATTCAGAACCATAGAAATGGCCAGGTAATTATTATTTTGCTCTTTAGCTGCATATTTTCTGAGATCACTTACCTGTTTAAGCCATCTGTAAGAAGTATTCCAGTATCCGTTTCCACTTTTTTCATCCATATAATATCTGCTGTAGGTATTTCCTTCGTTCGGAAAGTCTAAAGCAATCTGCATAATATCAAAAGTGAAATCGTCTGCTCTGTTATACCCGTAACATCCCATTTCATATTGGATAGGAGCAAGCAGACTTCCTACCGAAGGGTCTTTGACCTTACTGGTATCTGTATTGAACTCCTCGAAAGTTCTGTCGCAGGATTGAAGCATGAAAACAGAAACTGCCAGTGTCAGATTTATGATTATTTTTTTCATTTTTAAAGATTTTAGAATTTAAGATTTAGCTGAAAACCGACTGTTCTTGCTGTTGGAAGCTGTCCCATCTCCACTCCGGGAGTGATGGTTGCATTATCCAGCGTAGCCACTTCGGGGTCAAACATCGGGAACTTGGTCCACATCCATAAGTTCTTTCCGAAAATGGCAATCGTAAGATCATCCAGACCGATAGATTTTATGGTCTCTTTGGGGAAGGAATAGGCAATTCTTGCGTCTCTCAGCTTAATAAAATCTGTACTGAAGCTGTTGGTTTCTACATTGGCTCTCCTATAGTAATCTCCATAATAAGAAGATACCAGTACTCCTTTTGTATTCGGGCTGAAAGTTCCGTCCGGATTCTGAACAACGCCATCTCCGACAATTATCCCACCAGGATTATCTCTTCCCGGAAGAGTGGATTTCAGCTTACCTTGTTCAGACATTTTATGATGTGACTGAGAATAAGCAATACCACCATACTGACCGTCAAATGAGAAACTGATCGTAAAGTTTTTAATTCTGAAATCATTCTGAAGACCTGCTCTCCATTTCGGGAATGCATTTCCTACTTTTTCAATATCTGCAGGTCTTGCCGGAAGTCCGTTTTCACCGTAGATTACTTTTCCGTCCGGAGTTCTTAGTAATTTAAATCCGTACATATCTCCCAGTGAGCCTCCCACTTCCATTTTATAGAAGACGACATCCCCTACATTGGAAACAATCCCGTCAAATCCTTCAGGTAATGTCATCACTCTGTTTTCGTTGGTAGACCAGTTTCCACCAACTTTCCAGGAGAAGTTTTTACCTTTTACAGCCAGGATATCCGCTGAAAGCTCAAGACCTCTGTTTCGGATCTCTCCTGCATTGATTATCCTTCTGGCGTATCCGCTTTCGTAAGGCAGGGATACCGGGATAATCTGGTTTTCACTGACATTTTGATATGCCGTAAAATTAAGGTTCAGCCTGTTTTTGAAAAGACCGAAATCCATACCGGCTTCTATATTCGTATTTTTTTCAGGTTTAAGGGAAGGATTATTAAATGTTGTAGGTGCTACTACACTTCCCGTTATGTTGCTTGCTGAATAATAGTTATCCAGAAGATAAGGATCACTGTCTATCCCTACTTTTGCCCAGGAGCCCCTCAGTTTCCATACATTCAGGTTATTACTTTTCAGATTGAAAATATCTGATAAAATAAAGCTGGTACTTACTGACGGATAAAAGAAAGATCTGTTCTGCTTCGGAAGTGTGGAACTCCAGTCGTTTCTTCCGGTAACATCCACAAATATTTTATTGTCATATCCCAGAGTAAGCAACCCGTACACACTGTCTACATGTTTATCTCTTGGTGACGGATATTTAACCGGAATAGAAAGCGCATTGGTAAGGTTGTACTCACCTGCTGTTTTCAATCCGATGGCCTGATAGTCATTCAGTACGTATTCATTGTAACGGATGCTTCCTCCTACGGATGCAGAAATACTGAGTTTATTCCAATCTGCTTTGTAGGAAAATAACAGGTCATTGTTATATTCCTGATTTTTGATAAACTGTTCTCTGTAGAAACCTTTCAGGTAGTTGGCAGAGCTCCATGGCCTTTTGGTGGTTCTTTTTTCATTCAGGATCTCAATACCTGACCTCAGCATTAAGCTGAAATTTTTATTCAACTGATAATCTGCTGTGATATTTCCTGTAATGGTTTTCTTTCTTACCCCGTTCAGCATTTCATAAGCAATCATGTAAGGGTTATCAATATAAGAGCTGAACGGATGGATCTGATCAACCTGTTCCTGTCCGGGTTTCCAGATAGGTTTATACCATTCAAGGTCTACATTCGGATTTTGGAAAATCATGAAATAAGAAATCGACTGATTGTTATATCCCGTTGCAGGAAGATTATCACTGGTAGTAGTGTTATAAGCAAATTTTGTTGAGATTTTTAATTTTTGGGTAAGCTGATGGGCAAAGGATAAGGCAAAATTAAATCTGTCAAAGCCTGTATTCGGCATCATCCATTCATTATTAAGGTAAGTAAGTGAAGTTCTGAAGCTTGTTTTTTCATTGGAGCTTTCTGCTGAAATACTGTTTGAATAGTTAGAGCCTGTTCTCCAGAATCCTTTGATATTGTTTTCATAAGGTCTCCACAATTGTCTTTCCTTACTTTGTCCCATTACATTAGGGTCATATTGGAAATAATACTGTCCGGCAAATTTAGGTCCGAAAGCACTACTTGTGCCGCCTGTACTTGGTCCGTCCGGAGAAAGACCGTAGGAATAATAAAAATCTCCTGCGCTATTTACGGCCAGTGTTCCCTGCCCATATTCGTACTGCCAGTCCGGCCATTTTAATACAGAATCAAAGCTTGAGGAAGAATTAAAAGTGACTCTCAGTTTTCCGTTTTTTGTTTTACCGGATTTGGTTGTGATCATCAATGCTCCGTTGGCTGCCCGTGATCCGTATAATGCGGCTGCAGAAGCTCCTTTCAGTACCGTTACGGATTCAATATCATCGGGATTGATGCTGTTCAGTCCGTTTCCAAGATCAATGGGAACATCGCCGCCGGAACCCGCTCCATAAGCAGCTGTACCGGAACCTGTGGTGGAATTGCTTAATGGCACCCCATCCACTACAATCAGCGCAAAGTTATGATCCATCATAATGGATTTTTCTCCTCTCAAAGTAATTCTGGAAGTTCCCAGTGGCCCTGCTCCGGCAGTCTGGATTTTAAGACCTGCCACTTTCCCTTCCATTGACTGTGCCCAGTTGTTATTCTGAGTTTCTTCAAATGTTTTGGCTTCTACTTTCTCAGCAACATATCCTAAAGCCCTGTCATGTCTTTTGATTCCCAAAGCAGTAACCACTACTTCGTCAAGTCCTTTAACGGTGTCTTTTTTAGCTTTCTGCTGCGCTGTAAGATTGACGCTGACAAATCCTAACAGCGACAAAACCAACAGTTTTTGTGTCTCTTTACGCATTTCCTTTTTGTTTGCGCAAAATTAAAACGACATTACAAGGATGATCTTAACACAATTTTAACGTTTCTTAAAAATTTATTAAACCATATATTAATCCAGTCTTAATAATACTAGTTAAACAGCTAATTAACAGATATTTAATTAATTAAGTTTTTTTAATATCATTCTACAATCGTATTTGTGTATCTTTATTGTCTTGGCTTGGGATAATACCACACAAAATACACAATAAATTGATTTACAATAAAATAAATCAAAATCAATAAACTCTATTTTCCTGTTATCACTAAAATTAGGTACTTAGGTCTAAAAAAGAAACAGTCTGCTCCTTAAAAGAGGCAGACTGTTTAAATTGTTGATGGTTGTGTTGGGAAGTTGTGACCACCCCGTCAAAAATTCAAAGAATTTTTGACATCCCTCCAGAGGAGGGGAATATGTTGTTCTTCAGCTGTACTATTTGTGAAGGATATTCAATTATTATTTATTCTTCAACTGCTCAGGGATGTTAGTGGTTACAAACCCGATTCCCTGTTTCTTCAATTCATGATATACGGCAACATCGTTAACGGTCCATGCATTGGTGATCAATCCTAATGCATTGGCTTCAGCAATCCAGGTAGGATTTTTCTGGAAAACACTGTAGTGATAGTCCATACCGTCCAATCCTTCTTTTTTGATCTGCTCAGGAGACAATTCTCCGTTCAGATACTGTACTTTAAACGCAGGAGCCAATTTTTTGATTTCCTTACAGATATTCAGGCTGAAAGAAATAAATTCACTCTGAGATTCCAGCTTCATATCTTTGATCATTTTGATCGTCTTTTGAGTGATTTCATTTTCAATTTCCGGAGTCTTCGCGGGTTTGATCTCTACAATTAACTTCAACGATTTATCTTTTTTTCCCTGTTTTAAATAATCTTTTAAAGTGGGGAAGCTTTCTCCATTGGACAATTTCACAGCTTCCAATTCTTTGAAAGTTGCGTCTGAAATCTCCAAATTACCATGATGCTCATCATGATTGATCACCAATACGCCGTCTTTAGTCATTCTTACATCAAATTCAGACCCATATACTTTTAATTTCTGGGCATTCTCCAATGACTGAAGTGAGTTCTCCGTTGTAGGAGGTTGTGTCTGGAAATATCCTCTATGGGCAATGATCTGGGTTTGTGCTTTCATCATAACTGTACTTAAAACTGCTAACCCTAAGATAAAATTTTTCATAATATAATTTAGATTATTAAAACAAAGTTCTGAAACTTCCGGATAAAGGTAGTTATTAAAAAATGGAAACCACAGAGACATCAACGATTTTTAAGAACAGTGGCTGTTTCAATTTCTTTTATGTCTTCTGTGGTTCAAAAAGATGTTAGAAGGTGTACTTCGCACCGATCTGGATCTGGTAAGGATTTCCTGTCAGAGGAACCAAACCACCTCCACTTACGTTTTTGGTGTATTCATACTGCATCGTATCCTTATTGAACTTGGTTACTTTATACAAAGAAGTATTTCCGTATGATTTGTTTACTCCCCATTCTTTATTAAGCAGATTTGCCACATTGAAGATATCTACAGAAAGCTCAAAAGCTCCGACCTTATCAAATTTAATTTTCTTGGCTACCCGCACATCCCAAACACCGTAGAAACCATTCTTACCTCCGTTACGTTCTGCGATTTTCCCGTTATATTCATTAATATAATCTTTCAGAGCCTGACCTACCTGTGGATCATCCAGGATAGCTTTCGTGAGATTCGGGAAGATAAAAGCGAGGTCATTGGAATCTACAAAATCTCCGTTGATATTTCCTCCTGTGGTTGCAGAGAAGCGGGTTCCTCCGATTCCTGAATATCTGATTCCTACTGTAAATCCGGCAATGGTAGGTGAGTTACCATAGATAACCACTTTATTACGGAACTGGTTGTCAGAATAGGTCATTCTTAAATCTCTCGGATCACTCTGGATCATGGTAGACAACGTTGCAGAGTTCGCTACGTTTCCGTTGTAAGAAGTATTGTCTTTGATATCAGACCAGGTGTAACTTGCTGTAATTTCTCCATCTTTCCAGTAACGGTAACTTGTATCAATGACGAATGAGAACTGGTTTACTTTACCATCGCTTACCAATTCCAGTACCCTTCCGAAATTTTTATTGATTCTTCCTGCTTTCCAGTCAAAACTCACACTGTTATTGGAGTTATTGGTAATGGCACTTGTAGGAATAAAGACTCCTCTTCCATCTTCATTAGCTAAGGTAAAGAACGGATTGGCTACCATGTTTCTGTCGTAGTAATAGTAATTATTTCTACCTAAAGCCATATAACCTGCAATTCCTGCTCTGAATCTTTCATTGAAGAAATGGGTATAAGAAATATTCGCTTTATAAACGATCGGGATTTTCGCATCTTTACCGGTATAGTTAATTGTTGGAATCTGATACTGGGAAAGAGACGGAACAGAATTATAGTCATTCCTGTAACTGTTAAAATCAGGAGTAAGACCAATCGCTGTAGGATTTACATCTACTGTAGCAAGGTGTCTACCATCAAATACAAGGTTGTTGATGATCATATAATTGTTGATATCGGAAGAGAAAATTCCGGCACCGAACTTCAGGAAGTCTTTATTCCCTTCATTGATATTCCAGTCAAACTGGAATCTTGGCTGAATGACAAATGATTTGATTTTGTTATCCGTTCTGATTCCCATTTCGTCAAACAGTTTCTGGTTGAATTCTGCTTTCGGATAACCACCGTAGTCTAATCTTAGACCGGCCATCAAATCAAGCCCTTTTGCTATTTTCGTCTGGAACTGACCATATACTCCGATATTCCAGATATTGGATCTTACGGATGGATCTGCCATCAAAGGAACTTCTCTGTAGAATCTGTAAGGTGTCATCGCGTCAAAGTTACTCATCCCCTGAAAATGGAATCTCCCGTTCACCTCACTTCCGTATACAGATTTTGCCATTGTATACATAAGGTCGGCCCCGAAAGTATATTTTACCTTATCTGTATTGTAATACAAATTATCGACTACCTGAAATACATTATTTCTGAAGCTTTCCTGAGCAAAACGGTGTCCTCCGATCTGAATATTAGTTGACCCCACGCTTGATGATACTCCTTCCACAATAGCTCTCGGAACCGGTTTTCCTAATTGGCTGTTCTGGTAACTGTCCTGGAAAGTGTAAAGATATTGTGCCTTCAATTCATTGGTCAGATTAGGCTGAAGGTTTGATCTTAATGTTAACAACAAGCTGTTATCAAGGTTTTTGTCATTTCCGTAAGATTCAAAGAAGTTGATATTGGTATTATCACCCAATCCGTTTTTATTAAGGTCGTAGGTAAAGTTATTTCTGAGTGTTAATAAATGCTTTTCATTGATCTGCCAGTCAAGACGTAAGAATGCAGCATCGGAGTTTCTCACTTTATCAAATGTTCCGAATTGCGGGGTGTTTCCTACCCCATATTTTGCTCTGGCAATATCCAGAAACTGGTTAAGTGTCTGTGTTGTTGTATTGAATCTTTTTTCGTCATCCGGAGACTTGATATCAGCAATGACCAATGGTCTTGAATCCAACTGATGGTCCCATGCAACGAAGAAATGCAATTTGTTTTTAATGATTGGACCTCCCAATGAAAATCCGAACTGGGAAGTAGAGAAATCATTATCTCTTTTGTTTCCTCTGATATCATATGGGCTGGAAAGCCAGTTGGTTCTTAAATATTCCCAGGCACTTCCTGAAAATTTATTGGTCCCTGATTTGGTAACAGCACTTACTGTTCCACCTCCGCTTCTTCCCAAAGTAACATCATATTGGTTGGTTGTGATTTTAAATTCACGTACCGCTTCAATAGAGATTGAGAAAGGGGCACCGCTTCGGCTGGTAGTAGCTCCGGCAGAAGTAGGATTTTTGGCTGTCATCCCATCAATTGTAAAGTTGGTAGAAGACCCCAGCTGTCCGGAAAGGTTTCCACCTTTACCGCTCAGTGGTGATAGTTCAGCAAGATTGGCAAAATTTCGACCGTTTACGGGGAGTATGCTGATATTTTTAGCAGAAATAGCGGTGGCCGCTCCCAGGTTTCCGATCTTGTTTTTAAGGTTCCCTGTAATCTTTACTTCTTCAATATGCTTCTCATTTCCAAGATCCATATTGACAGTAACCTGATCACCAAAATTCACATTGTACCCTTCTTTTTTATCATCGTTCACAATGACTGTGTAAGGCCCACCAAGAGGTATTTCTTTAAAAATATACTCCCCTTTTGAGTTCGTTTCCGTTTCCGTTCTGAATCCTGTAGACTCATTCACGATCGTTACTTTCACTTTTTCCTGAGCCGTGCTTCCCGGTCCGGTAACTTTCCCTACAATAGAAGCCTGTGTGGTCTGTGCATAAGCCATGGTTCCAAGCCCTAAAAACAATAATCCCAGTACAATCTTTACTTTTTTCATTTCTTCCGAAGATCTATATTATTAATTTTTTGATATTCGCCCGGAAACCTCTTTGATTTTCATGATGATAGATCATTTTGAGGTTTCTTTTAATCAGATGTGCAAAGGTATTTTGACTTTAAGGGGCAGGTGTTTAAGAAAGCTTTAACATTTTTTTAATTAAATCAGAACGTTATGTTAAATTACTTTAAACACTTGTTTTATAGCGTGCAAAATCAGCATGTTAAAGCATGTTACGGATTTTTAATTTTCCTGTACTATTTTATTCTGTTATTTTTTAAATGCGAATTACTTTAGTTATTTTTGCTCAAAAGATAGAAAAGCAATGTCTGAAAACATTCAACAAAAGATAGAGCAGCTCCGCAAAGAGCTTCACCAGCATAACGAAAACTATTACCAATTTGATACTCCAACGATTACGGATTATGAGTTCGACATGCTTCTGCAGGAACTACAGGATCTGGAAGCTAAATATCCCGAGTTTTATGACGAAAATTCCCCTACAGTACGGGTAGGTGGTGGTGTTACCAAGGTTTTCCCTACGATTCAGCATAAATTCAGGATGTATTCTCTGGACAATTCCTACGATTTTGACGATCTGGAAGACTGGGAAAAGAGAATCATCAAAACCATTGACGATCCGGTAGAATTCGTTGCAGAACTGAAGTATGATGGTGCTTCCATTTCTATTCTTTATGAAAACGGTAAGCTTTCACAGGCTGTGACCCGTGGTGATGGTTTCCAGGGAGATGAAATTACCCCGAATGTACGTACCATTTCAGATATTCCTCTGACTTTAAAGGGTGATTTTCCTGCTCAGTTTTTCATGCGTGGAGAAATTTATCTGACCCGAAAAAACTTTGACAAAATCAATAAACTTCGTGAAGAAGAAGGTCTTGACCCCTTCATGAATCCGAGAAATACAGCCAGCGGAAGCCTGAAAATGCAGGACAGCGCTGAGGTAAGAAAGCGTGGACTTTCTTCTGTACTGTATCAGTTTATTTCTGATGAAGTTCCTGCTGAAAGCCATTGGGAACTGCTTCAGAAAGCGCAGAGCTGGGGCTTCAAAACCTCTCAGCAGGCCAAATTATGTAAAACCATGGCTGAGGTACAGGAATTTATTACTTTCTGGGATACCGAACGCCATAATCTGCCATTTGAAATTGACGGAATTGTTTTAAAAGTGAATTCACTGCAACAGCAGAGACAGCTTGGCTATACGGCCAAATCTCCGCGTTGGGCAATGGCATATAAATTCAAAGCGGAAAAAGTAGAGACAGAACTTCAGAGTGTGTCTTATCAGGTGGGAAGAACGGGTGCTATTACTCCTGTTGCCAACCTTAAACCTGTTTTACTGGCCGGAACGATCGTAAAAAGGGCATCCCTTCATAATGAAGATATCATTAAAAAGCTGGATCTTCATGAACATGATTTCGTGTACGTAGAAAAAGGAGGTGAAATTATTCCGAAAATTGTAGGGGTAAACACGGATAAAAGAACGGAAGAAAGCAAAGAAATTGAATATATCAAACACTGCCCTGAATGCGGTACTGAGCTGGTAAAAATTGAAGATCAGGCCATTCATTTCTGTCCGAACGAACTTCACTGTCCGCCACAGGTCGTAGGAAGAATGATCCATTACGTTTCCAGAAAAGCATTGAATATTGACAATCTGGGAAGTGAAACAATTGAACAGCTGTATAGGGAGAGACTGATTGAAAATCCGGCTGATTTCTATGTTTTAACGAAAGAACAGCTTCTTCCGCTGGAAAGAATGGCGGAAAAATCTGCCCAGAACATCATCACTGGAATTGAAAAATCCAAAGAAGTTCCTTTCGAGAAAGTTTTGTACGGAATCGGAATTAAGCATGTAGGGGAAACGGTTGCCAAAAAACTGGTGAAAAATTTTCCAACGATTGAGGAATTAAAAAACGCTACCATTGAAGAACTTTGCCAGGTAGAAGATATCGGGACTAAAATTGCAGTAAGCATCGTTGATTTCTTCCAGAATTCTGAAAACATCCTGATGATCGAGCGATTGAAATCTTACGGAGTACAGCTTGAAAAAGGAGAAAGTACCAATGAGGTTCTATCCAATGTTCTGGAAGGAAAAACTTTCCTGTTCACCGGAAAATTATCATTATTTACCAGAGAATCTGCTGAAGAAATGGTAGAAAAGCATGGTGGAAAAAATATTTCTGCCGTTTCGAAAAACCTCAACTATCTTGTAGTAGGTGAAAAAGCAGGAAGCAAGCTGAAAAAAGCCCAGGATATTGGGACAATTACGATTCTGGATGAGCAGCAGTTTCTGGATCTGATTGAGAAATAATAAAATTTTAAAATATTTTCAGAAAAGACCATTGAAATAATTCAATGGTCTTTTATTATTATAGAAATGAGTCGAATTAAATAATTTCTCACTTTTTATCCTCTCTCCTTCCATCTCAAACAGAAAGTATGATTAACTCAGAATTTGAAAATTCATAAAATATCAGATAATCTCTTACTATTTTTACCCGTACCTTTTCAATATCTGTTTTTCTTCCTATTGTAGGGTGATCGGCTAATAACCCGATATTATACAGGATCAGCCTATTGAGTTTTATACTGAAAGTTCTAGTTTTATTTCTTAGCATCCAATATTCAAGAATTTCTTTTCTTTCTTTATTGGCTTTAACGGTCCAAATTACTTTTCTTTTAGCCATTCTTCTATATCCTGATTGGCCTGATCTTCCGTAAGATATGCTTTATTCTTATATTCTTCTCTTCCTTCAGCAACTCTTTCTTTTTGCTCGGTAGTAAGAATATATTCATTCTGGTCCAATTCAAAATCCAGAATCTTTTGAATTTCTTCAATAATTCGGGCTTCTTTTAATTGGGTAATTCTGTTAATTAAATCAATTTTTAAATCTGAAGTATTCATCTTATGTGATTTAAGATCAAATTTAGAAAAATTTATTTACTTAAAAATAATAATAGTATATGAAGCATTTTCTCCTGATTTTGACAGAATCATCCTGATATGTTCTTTATTCCTGTAGTAATCTATGTAAGGTTCTTTGGTAATGATCTTTCCTTTCCCTGTTTCTTTATACCCGGTTGCCAATATCAGTTTAAGATACTGATCATATTCTTTCTTCTCTTTAAACTCAAATTCAATCCTGTCTTCTGATTTTTCTTCTTTATATTCAAACTTCCCTATTTTTGAGGTGTAGTCCGGGGCTTCGTATTCGGTTAAAAGAAAGCCTAAGCCCTCAGTTCTGTCATAAAATCTGAACTTCAGCTGCTTCATTTCCTTTTTAAACTCATCCATTGTCAGTTTGTTGAAACCTTTAAGCTGTTCTAATGTGAATGTCTGAGCAGAAACCTGAATACTCAATACAACTGAAAATAATAAGAGCCCTAAAGTTTTTCTCATTGTTATTTTTATCACAAATATAAGAATAACGGTTTATGCTTCTTTAAGCAACACTTTCCGGAACAGTAAAATTTCTTCCTTGTTTAATCCTTCCAAAGAAATTGTGCGTTTTGTATTGGGCATCCAGTCAGGATAAAGAATCAGTTCCACATAATTATCATGGATATGAAACTCTCTCAGAACTTCCGGGTTTCTTGTATTTCTTCGATCTGATCCAAATCTCAGATTGATACACTTACCGGGAACAATGTAAAAATCTTTAGGAAACAAAAACATAGAATTCTGATTCATGAAAATTTCAAAACTGTACCATCCAATTTTTTTACTATAGCTAAGACTTCCTTTAGTGACTGAAACAATGGTGCCATGGATATTTTTAAAAACTACCGCATCCGGCTGTTTATATTTTTCGATAATTTTATTTTTCTGGCTATAAAAGAAAATTCTTGAAATGATAAAAAATACTACACCTGCCAATGGCAAATAGAAAAAAGGATCCATGAATTTAAAAGGATAGAATTACAAATTTTTAAATAAGAAAAATCAAATATTTTCTTATTCAAAGATATAACAATAACCCTTATGAAACCGGCAGTCTGAAATAAAACGTACTTCCGTTATTCAGAGAACTCTTCACTCCTATTTCTCCATGTTGTTTCTCAATAAAATTCTTTGAAATTGCTAATCCAAGCCCCGTACCATTCTGATGCTCGCCGGGAACCTGAAAATAGCGGTCAAAGATCTGTCGGTGGTATTTTTCATCAATTCCGCTTCCGGTATCAATGATGCTGAACTGAATGAAAGAATCCAGTTTCTCAACTACAATCTTAATACTTTCGTCCTGAAAAGAATGCTTTACCGCATTAGTCAGGAAATTATTCATTACCCAGACCGTTTTATCAAAATCAGCTGTCACAGCATCGCTGTCTTCTAGAAGATATTCCGTACTGATGGAAATGTTTTTCTGCTCTGCAAGCTTTTCAACGTTCTTTACAGCAGTCTGTACGATTTCTTTTGGGGAGCATTTTTCAACAGTCAGTCTGATATTTCCGGATTCTACCTGGGAAAGGTTAAGCAGCTCGCCTGTAATATCCAGTAAGCGCTGCCCGTCTTCATTGATGCTCTTCAACAATTCCTGCTGCTGCTCATTCAGTTCTCCGAACTTTTGGTTTCCAAGAAGCTGAACTCCCATCTTGATAGCTGAGATCGGTGTTTTCAGTTCATGGGATATGGTTGCAATAAAATTGGTTTTGGCAAAATCCAGTTCTTTGAAAGGGGTAATATTTCTCAGTAAGATTACCTTTCCGATATATTTTTTCTCTTTTTCGCCTGTTTTTACAATATTGATGGGAATAATATCCTGTTCAAAATAGTTTTCCTTGTTATCGCGGACAATTTTAATCGGATCTTTTACCGGATGATCTATATTTTTCAATAGTTCACGCATCAGATCATTATTAACAGCCACTTCATGAGCCGTTTTTCCGATAATTTCTTCTTTGTGAAGATTGGTGATTTTCAAAGCTTCATCATTGATCATATAGATAAAATGATTTTCATCCAACCCAATAACTGCATCATGCATGTTATTGACCAGCGTTTCGATCCGTTTTTTATCCATCAACTGTTTTGAAAGTGTACTGCTTTCGTACTCCTGAAGTTTCTCTGCCATACTGTTGAACGAATCGGCAAGGCTGTTAAATTCTTCACTTCCTTTGAAATGAACCCTTTCACTATAGTTTTTATCGGCAATCTGTTTAATACTGAAGGTAAGCTGATTAATGGGCTCTGCAATGGTTTGGGGTAAATTGAAAAGTAATATAAAAGCGATCAGAAAACAAACAGTTCCTAAGCTTACGATCCAGAAAGTGGCATTTTCTGCTGTAATGATGGCAATATCACTCTTTCGTTCAATCCCTTTCATATTCAAAGACATAATCTTGGCCAGATCTTCCCGTATCAGCTTTTCTTTTTGGATATCCGGAGCTTTCAGATAGCTGTCGAAATGAAGGTTCAGATTCTGCGTGGCTTCTTTTTCTCCAAATTCTGTAAGATTTTTTTCCTGAAGTTTATTATTTTTCTGAAAATCTGCTATTGCAACAGTACTGTCCGTGCTGATATGATCAAGGGCAAGCAGCATATTCTTGGAAAACTCCAGACTGTTGTAATTGGCAGTAAGAATTTTTTCAGTATCAGATTTTAATTTATTGATATATACAGAACCTATCACTGAAAGCAGAACGATCAGCAGGAATAAAAGGCCAACGCCTAAGGTAAGTTTCGTTTTAAGTTTCATTACTTTTTAAGATAAAATAATAATATCTATCTGTCTTTCATTCAGTCTGTTCATCAGGGTATAGATCCAGCTGTATCCCAAGAGCCGATGCCAGAACCTGGCATGAGGTTTCCCAATACACACTGTTGTAATATTATGGGCTATCACATATTCCAGAATTCCGTTATGAACGCTGCTTTCCTTGATGCGGACTACTTTGGCACCTAATTCCTGTGCTAAATTAAAATTATTAATCAAATACCGCTGCTTATCCAGCGCAATTTTTTCAGGATTTTCTGAGGGTTTCTGCACGTATAAAACCGTCCACGGGCTGTTATAATAACTTGCTAACCTTGCTGTTTTACGGATAATTGTTTTGGCAATTTTTTCGTTACTGCTGATACAGGCCAGGAATTTTATGGGTTTAAAATTTTCAGTTTTAATCTCTGTTTCCACCTTTCTTTCCACATGGGTGGCTACTTCTTTTAAAGCTAATTCACGAAGCTGCAGAATATGCCCGCTCTGGAAAAAGTTACTCAGTGCTGTCTGAATTTTTTCTTTCTTATAGATTTTCCCTTCCTTTAAACGGGTGAGCAGCTCATCTGCGGTAAGGTCAATATTCACCACTTCATCTGCCAGTGCCAGTATCTTATCCGGAACCCGTTCTGTTACTTCCACTCCCGTGATTTTTTTTACTTCTTCATTCAGGCTTTCGATGTGCTGGATATTCATGGCACTGATGACGTTGATTCCGTTATCAAGAATTTCCAGCACATCCTGCCATCTTTTTTTATTCTTGGAACCTTCTACGTTGGTATGGGCAAGTTCATCCACTAATACGACTTCAGGATGTTCGTTGATAATGGCCTGAAGATCCATTTCCTCAAGGTTCTTTCCTTTATAAAAGACTGATTTCCTTTCAATTTGAGGAAGACCCTCCTCCAAAGCTTCGGTTTCTTCCCGTCCATGAGTTTCAATGTACCCAATCTTTACATCAATGCCATTTCGCAAAAGGGAATGTGCTTCCTGAAGCATACGGAACGTCTTTCCTACGCCTGCACTCATCCCGATATAAATTTTGAATTTTCCTTTGCGGGACTTTTGGATCAGTTCTAAAAAATCTTTTGCTGATGACATTGATTTTATTCTTTTTAATTTTACTTTAAGCACTTTTCCTGTAGCTAAATTCGTTTTTAAAACCAAACTGCTAAACTTGATGATATAAAGAAATTTCCTTTTTTAAATTCATCATTTTTTGCAAAAATGGCGTCTTTAGCAGTAAAGCCCCTTGCTTCCGTACGGAAAACCACATTTTTATAGATCGCATAGTCTACATTGAGAGAGTACCCGAAGGTCTGAAATCCATTAGGAGTTCCGGTATTAATAATGACACCATTCTTATCATTGTAATATTCCAGCCTTCCTGCCAGTGCCCATTTGCTGTCCAACTGATATTTCATCTGAACATTCGGACTGTACCATATATTATACTGCTGACTTCCTTTTGATTTCTGCTCTGCACCGATATCAAAACCTAAAATAGCAGAAAGCTGTTCAGTTACCTGAAAAATCCCATGAAGATCATGGAAATACCGCATTCTTTTGTCTTCTTTTGCTTTATCATTACCGATAAATGAACTGCTGTTCAGGATAATTTTATCGGTCGGCTTATAAATGATCTGATGCCCGAAAGAAATACTCTGATTGCCCTCAGCTTTTGCAATACGCTGCCAGCCATTCAATACCAAGCCGCTTAAAAACCATTTCCCGCTATCCGAGGTATAAGAGATCTTAGCACCGGTTTCGAAATAGGGGGAATTTTCAGCAGCCAGACTTCTGGTCAGGTTAAAATTGTCTTTTCCGACAGCGCTTTCCCAGCCAATATGAGAAGGCATAATACCTGCATCAATCCATACGTTTTTATTTTTGGAAATTTTAATTCCAATATTGGCTTCATTGATATAGCGCAAAGCGTTCTGTTCTGCAGCCATGTTATCCTGGGCATAAGTTCCGGCCATTAAAGCCAGATTGGCACGGAGACGCTCATTTTCATAAGATGCCTTCACCAGACCTAAGTTAAGATTTACTTCATTGTGCCTGTTATATGAGTATAGAAAACTCTGGCGCATATGATTGCCCGGTTCATTGAAATCGTAGGTATAAAAAAGTTCTGCATACGCAGAAAACTTTATTTTAGGATTCTGCTGTAAAGAATCCGCAGTTTGGGCTTTTGGAAAAAATATCCCTGATAATATCCCGGCAACAATATATTTTTTCATAGTTTCAATCATTATTTCGTCAATAGTCTCGTTATAATCTGAACATTACGGCAAGTGTAAATCTGCTGTCAGACTTTCTCAGATCCTGTCTCCAGGATTCTACCGGAGTATCTATCCACCCATCCGGGCTGGTAGTTCCCTCTCTTCCTGCGAAATAAGGTATGTTGCTTTTTCTGAATCCATATTCTAATCTAAAGGTAACGAATTGATTGGGCATAATATCCACCGTTGCTGTTCCCTGAAACATTTTTAGTTTTTCTCCGGCTGCAATGGCATCATTAAAGTCATTGTTGGCAACAGGAGAAGGAGTAAACGCCAGATAAGCTCCCGGGTTGGAAACCGCATCGGCTCTTAAAGTCAAAGCAATTTTATTTTGATGAAACCAAAGTCTGTTGGCTACAGAAGTACCGATCATATAGTTGTCTTTAGCTTTCACTCCTCCTCCGCTCTGAAATCCGTAATGATTATTGATACTGAAGGCAGCTTGTGACAGCCCGTCACTGTCTTTGTTTTTATAGTATCTGGCTACAATACTGTGGTCATGGTGAAATCTTCGTACTCCGGGATTATTTCTGGTGTCCTGTCCGTTAAGATAAAAGTTTGCAACAAGTTGTAAGTTTTCATTAGGACGATAATAATTGGAAACCCCCAATCCTAAACCTGTGTTCCATGAATTATAAGTCTGCCATCCGTTCAGAACCCAAATCTCTGTTTTGAATTTTTTGGATGGGTATGCCTGAATTCTTGCTCCCTGGAAATAGAAAGGCGTAAAATCGCAGACTAAGCTTCTCTGATAGTTCCAGTTTTCTCCCAAAACATAACTTTCCAGACCAATATAACTCATAAAAATACCTGCTTCCACATTCAATCCATGCATCACATTGAAATGATATCCTGCAGCGGCTTCACGAATGTATTTTAAATTGTTTCCACTGGTATTTTTCCCGTGATTCAAAGTTCCGTCAAGATCCTGAACAATAGATCCCATCTGGCCAAACTGCAGCCATAAACGGCCTATTACATTTTTATAATTGGTTTCCAGTCCGATACTGGCCATATTTATTGTGACTTCATTAGAACGGCCTATTGCTGCAGAAATCGTGTGGGTATTATCCTTCGGACGATTAAAATCATAATTATAGTAAGCATCCACATAAGTTACTCCCGTGAGTATAGTTTCTCCATTTTTATCTTTTAAAGTTAAAGGAAAGTCTGTCTGCCGGTTCTGGCCATTAATCCATGTAAGGTCATAGCCGTCAAAAGGAATTTTAGAATCTGTTTTTGTTACTAAAGAATCTTTAGGCTGTGCAATTACCGAGTCTTTTTTTATTTCCTGAGCATTGATAAAACTTAAGGTACTCAGTCCAAGAAAAAATGCTGCCTGAAAAGTTTTTGATTTCATTATATAAATATTGATAATAATGTATTAATTGAGTAATGTGGTACTGTTATTCCCCCTGATATTAACAAATGAATTCCGTGGTCTGTAATTTTTAGATTAAAAATAAGGGCTGTTTTGATTTGATCTTTTACAGCTTACAATTCAGAATTCCAGAACACAGAATTCGTTTTAGCTGAATTTCTCTTTTATTCTTTGTTTGAATCTTGAAAAGAAATTTTTTGATGAATTTATTTTAACTGATCCAAAGCAATATTAAGTTTCAGAACATTTACTTTTGATGGTCCGAAAAGTCCTAACAACGGCTTTTCAGTCTGAGTATTAATTAAATTTCTGATCTGCTCTTCGGAAAGGTTTCTCACTTTCGCAATTCTCTTTGCCTGATACAATGCTCCTTCTTCAGAAATATCCGGATCAAGCCCGCTTCCACTTGCTGTAACAAGCTCTACAGGGACTTTGGTATTCCCCATTTCAGGATTATCCATTTTCAAAGTATCAATTCTTTTCTGTACAACCTCCAGATATTCTTTATTGCTTGGCCCTTTGTTGCTTCCTCCACTTCCTGCTGCGTTATAATTGACAGAGGAAGGACGGCCGTGAAAATATTTTTCAGATTTGAATTCCTGTCCGATATTGGCATAGAACTTCTGTCCTTTATCATAAATAACTTCTCCGTTTCCTTTATTAGGAAGTATTTTAGAACCTGCATAGACAACTGTCAGATAAATTCCTGTAACCACCAGCATTACAAGCGTTAATCTGAATGCTGAAACAATATGATTTTTCATTTTTAAAATTTTAATAAAATAAACTGATTACCAGATCAATAATTTTGATTCCTATGAATGGAACAATGACCCCGCCCAGTCCATAGATCAAAAGGTTTCTTCTTAACAATGCACTTGCTCCGATTGGCTTATAAGCTACTCCTTTCAGTGCCAGCGGAATCAGGAACGGAATAATCACCGCGTTAAAAATAACTGCTGATAATATGGCAGTTTCCGGACTGTGAAGATTCATAATATTCAGTTTCTGAAGGGATGGAATAAAAGTGATAAAGAGTGCAGGAATAATGGCGAAATATTTTGCTACGTCGTTTGCAATACTGAAAGTCGTCAGTGTTCCTCTTGTCATCAGCAGCTGTTTTCCAATTTCCACGATTTCGATCAGCTTTGTCGGATCATTATCAAGGTCTACCATATTACCGGCTTCTTTTGCAGCCTGCGTTCCACTGTTCATTGCAACCCCTACATCAGCTTGTGCCAGTGCCGGGGCATCATTGGTACCGTCACCCATCATGGCTACGAGCTTACCTTCCTGCTGTTCCTTTTTGATGTAATTCATCTTGTCTTCCGGTTTAGCTTCAGCAATAAAGTCATCTACACCTGCTTTTTCTGCAATGAACTTTGCGGTCAGAGGATTGTCTCCGGTTACCATTACCGTTTTTACCCCCATCTTTCTCAGTCTCTGGAAGCGCTCCTGGATTCCTGTTTTGATGATATCCTGAAGCTCAATAACTCCCCATACTTTTTCATTAACGGCTACAACCAGAGGAGTTCCTCCGTTTTCAGAAATTTTGGTCACCGCATCCTGGGTTTCCTGCGGGAAGATATTCCCGGCTTTTTCAGTCAGTTTTTTTATCGTATCGTAAGCTCCTTTACGGATTCTTGTTTCGTCAAAATCAATTCCTGAAGTTCTTGTTTCTGCAGTAAAGTCAATATAGGTAGGATTAGCAACCAGCAAATCTTCCGGTTTCAAAGCACTCAGTTCAATAATAGATTTTCCTTCCGGTGTTTCATCCGCTACAGAACTTAATGCAGAAGCTTTAATGAATTCTTCAATCTGAATTCCATTGGCAGGATGAAATTGGGTCGCCTTACGGTTTCCTATCGTGATTGTTCCGGTTTTATCTAACAGCAGTACATCAATATCACCAGCTGTTTCTACTGCTTTACCACTTTTGGTAATCACATTCGCTCTCAATGCTCTGTCCATCCCCGCAATTCCGATTGCAGAAAGCAGACCGCCGATGGTTGTCGGAATAAGACAAACGAAAAGAGATATAAATGCCGCTATAGTAATCGGAGTCTGTGCATAGTCTGCAAAAGGCTTTAAAGTGAGGGTAACAATAATAAATGTAAGCGTGAATCCTGCTAAAAGTATGGTTAATGCGATTTCGTTTGGCGTTTTCTGTCTTGATGCTCCTTCTACAAGGGCAATCATTTTATCTAGAAAGGATTCTCCGGGTTTTGTAGTTACTTTTACTTTAATTCTGTCTGACAGAACTTTTGTACCTCCTGTTACAGAGCTTTTGTCTCCCCCTGCTTCACGGATTACTGGTGCACTTTCTCCGGTAATGGCAGATTCATCAATGGTAGCTAGTCCCTCAATGATCTCTCCATCCATCGGGATCTGATCTCCGGCCTCGCAAAGAAAAATGTCGCCCAATGTCATTTCTGCAGACATTTTTAAAACGGTTTCTACCTGAAAACCAGACTTGTTATCAACCACTAATTTGGCTGGAGTTTCCTCCCTTGTTTTCCTGAGAGTATCAGCCTGCGCTTTTCCTCTTGCTTCTGCAATAGCTTCTGCAAAATTGGCAAACAGAACGGTGAAAAATAAAATAATAAATACTAAAAAGTTATAGGAAAAGCTTCCCTGCGATTTATCACCAGTAAGGCTGAACATGCTTACGATAAACATGACAATGGTTCCGATCTCCACCAGGAACATGACCGGGTTTTTAAACATAATTTTCGGATTCAGCTTCACGAAAGACTGTTTTATTGCCTCGTTAACCAAATCTCTTTGAAACAATGTTTGTGACTGATTTTTCATTTTTTTGAAAGAGTTTATATCATTGTAAATCAATACTCACCATCAAGGCATACCAAATAATAAGGGTAGAGATGGATAATATAAGTGAACGTTTCAGTAAGTGTCAGACTAGCTTCCTCAAACTCTTCAGCATTCTTAATGGTTGAATATTGATTGTAATTTTTAATGTTCACATTTATTTTGAGAAATACTGAATCTGTTCCGCAATAGGACCTAAGGTCAATGCAGGGAAGAAAGACAGCGCTGCAATCAGTAAAATCACCGCCAGGGTCATGAATCCGAAAGTAGCTGTATCTGTTTTCAGGGTTCCTGAACTTTCAGGGATGTATTTTTTCTGCGCCAATAATCCTGCGATGGCTACCGGTCCTATAATCGGGATAAATCTTGAGAGAAGCAGCACAATTCCTGTGGAGATATTCCACCATGGTGTATTGTCTCCAAGTCCTTCAAATCCGGATCCGTTATTGGCTGCAGAAGAAGTAAACTCGTACAGCATTTCGCTGAACCCATGGAATCCCGGATTATTCAATGTTTTTGCTCCGAATTCCGGTAAATAGGCTGTTAAAGCTGTTCCTGCAAGAATTAGAAAAGGATGGAATAATGCCACGATCATTGCGATCTTCATTTCTTTCGCTTCGATCTTTTTCCCCATAAATTCAGGGGTTCGTCCTACCATCAGACCACTGATAAATACAGCAAGAATGATAAAGATGAAATAATTCAGGATTCCAACTCCACAGCCTCCGTAGAAACAGTTGATCATCATTGCAAGAAGTTCATTCATCCCTGAAAGCGGCATAGTACTATCGTGCATCGCATTGACAGAACCTGTAGAAATTACAGTAGTGGCGATACTCCAGTATCCGGATGCTGCACTTCCGAAACGGATTTCCTTACCTTCCATCGCTCCCAGGCTATTATCTGCTCCCATTTGTGTAATCAGAGGATTTCCTCCCGTTTCATTCACAATATTCGGAATGGTAAGCGCCAGAAAACCGACGGTCATGACTGTAAAAATTACCCATGAAAGCTTTCTTTTATTCAGATAAAAACCCAATGCAAATACCAATGCAAACGGAATGATCATCTGAGTGACCATCTCTGTCATATTGGTCATATAATTAGGATTTTCAAGCGGATGCGCTGAGTTGGCTCCAAAAAAACCGCCTCCATTGGTTCCTAAGTGCTTGATGGCAACAAATGCAGACACAGGACCTCTGGAAACATCAGCCTTCTGACCTTCCAGTGTTATCATATGATCTTTCCCTTCAAAAGTCATCGGACTTCCGTTGATAGAAAGAATTAACGCAACAATCACACTGATCGGAACCAGAATTCTAATCATCGATTTTGTAAAGAAATCGTAGAAGTTCCCAAGTTCAGTGCTTGTCTTTTCTTTAAAAGCTTTGAAAAGAACAGCCATAGCTGCCATTCCCGTTGCAGCTGTGACAAACTGTAAAAACATCAGATAAAGCTGGCTCAGATAACTTACTCCTGTTTCTCCCGAATAGTGCTGTAAATTACAGTTCACTAAGAATGAAATGGTTGTATTAAAAGCCAGATCGGGCGACATATTCGGATTCCCGTCGGGATTTAAAGGAAGCCATACCTGATTCAAAAGAAGAAGAAAACCAATGATGAACCAAACCAGATTAATCGTCAGCATGGCATACATATTCTGTTTCCAGTTCATCTGACGGTTGGGATTAATACCCGAGATTTTATAGATTAACTTTTCAACAGGTTCAAAAACCGGATCGAGAAAAGTCTTTTTGTATCCATAAACATTAGCAATGTATTTCCCTAAAAATATTCCGATAACTAATGTAACAGCAAACATTGCTATTATGCCTAATATTTCTGTATTCATGACGGGTTAAAATTTTTCAGGTTTTATTAAAACATAACAGATATACACAAAGGCAAGTATTGAGAGGAAAAATAAACTCCACATAATTTATATTCTATCAAAAAATTCAACTGATTTATACAAAAGCCAAAACAACACTGCAAAAAGCAGAATTAAACTTATCAGCATCATATCTTAATCATTAGGGTTAAAAGAGTCAACAATACGTACGATACAATCAGCAGACTAAAAGTCGAATGCTCCCGTTTTTTAAACGTTTTTCTTGAAATTGTCATTTTTAAATATTTTATTCAGAGACTATATGCCAAAAGAAAGTCCATTTTGAAAAATAAACATTTAAAACATTGAATAACAAAACATTAAAACAAAACCAAGCATTCTATAAAAACAGAAAAGCCTATCAAAATGATAGGCTCTTTATTAAAATGATAAAGGATTATTTTAATCCGTATTCTTCAAGCTTACGGTACAGTGTGGCAATACCGATCTCCAATAAACGGGCTGCTTCCGCTTTGTTTCCTTTTGTATACTGTAGTACTTTTTGGATATGTATTTTTTCCAGTGATCTGATACTTAATGAGTCACTTTCAGGAACTGTTTTTTCGGAATAATGGGGAAGGCTGTCAGCATCAAGAATACTGTTATCCATTAAAATCAAGCTACGCTCCACAGCGTTTCTCAACTCACGGATATTCCCTTTCCAGTCGTTTCGTTCAAGAGCTTTATAATAATCAGGATTTACCTGAACTGTTACCAGATGCAGTTTATGTGAAAAAACATCTATAAAATACTGGGCAATGGCTTTCAGATCTTCTTTTCTTTCTCTTAATGGAGGAAGCGTGATCTCAAAGACATTCAATCTGAAATAAAGATCTTCTCTGAAATTTCCCTGCTTTATTTCATCTTCCAGATCCCTGTTGGTTGCAGCAATCAATCTGAAATCCGATTTGGAAACTTTGGTTTCCCCCATTTTGATAAATTCTCTGGTCTCCAACACCCTGAGTAATTTTGCCTGTAACTCTATAGGCATTTCGCCAATTTCATCCAGAAATAAAGTTCCTCCGTCAGCTTCTTCTATCAGCCCTTTTTTATCTTTCAAAGCACCGGTAAAAGCACCTTGCTTGTGTCCAAAAAGCTCACTCTCCAGAATTTCTTTACTGAATGCTGAACAGTTGATTGCTACAAAACTGTTTTTCTTCCGGTCACTTCCCTCATGAATAGCACTCGCAAAGACTTCTTTTCCCGTCCCGGTTTCTCCTGTAAGAAGTACAGCAGCATCTGTAAGAGCTACTTTTTCAGCCAGTTTCTTGGCCTGTAAAATTAAAGGCGATTTCCCTATGATCTGATGAAATCCTTTTGTTCCAGTCTGCTGAACAACTCTTGATTTATTATCTTTTACTTTATCCAGCGCCTTATAGACCAATGGGATGATTTTCTCATTATCATCCCCCTTTACCAGATAATCATAAGCACCGTTCTTCATGGCCTGTACGGCATCCGTAATATTACCGAATGCCGTCATCAAAATAATCTCAAGCTGTGGATATTTGCTTTTAACAGACTTTACCAGATCTACTCCAAAAGCATCAGGCAGGCGGACATCACTCAGAACAACATCAAATTCATATTGCTCCAGCATCGTCATTGCCGAACGTGCGGTAGAAGCCTCTTTTACATTAAAATTTTCCTGGGAAAGGATCATCCCTAATAGTTTAAGGAGTTTGATCTCATCATCGATGATCAGAATGTTTCCTGACATTATTATTATTTTAGAAAACCACTACAAACTTATTGAAATTATTTGAGTAAAACAGGGTTATACAAGGAAATAGTTAGCTGGTCAGCCTTTAACGTTCAGGAGCATCATCCCGCTATCCATTCCTACTCCTCGCGCCAGGGCTTATTTTCCTTGCTAATCCCAGTGCTTCCACCTCCTGCTGCGGGGTAACCATTCCTATCGGGGCTAGGGACGAATGATGAACGATAATTATGAATTATAAATTATGAGTGATGAATTGTACAGCCTGAGTTGGTTAGGAGTGATCAATTTTAAATTGTGAGTTTCTAAGATCTAATATATCCCCAACTATGTCATTCCGTAGGAATCCAGCCACACTGATTAGAATCTTAAGGATTCAAAGGAATACTAATAGACAAAACTTAAGTGAATACTTGATGATAGAATTTAAAATGGATTGTTTAGACTCCTACGGAGTGACAAGGGAGTGTGTGCTATCAATGATAAGTAATAAGTGATGTATCAGCTCTGGTATAGAAGCAGCAGGAACAATCATTGCCCATTACTGATCCTTTACTGGCTATTACTCATTACCGATTACTCATTGCTGATATTTTGGTTTGTGTATACAGCAAAAAAAAATCCTTTATCATGACGATAAAGGATTTTTAAAAATAAAATAAAAACTGGCGGCGGCCTACTCTCCCGCGTTAGCAGTACCATCGGCGCTGGTGGGCTTAACTTCTGTGTTCGGAATGGGAACAGGTGAGCCCCACCGCTAAAACCACCCTAAAGAAGGTATATATTGTAAAATGTCAGTTGTATCATCTACAATGTCGTTACATTATACTTTGTACATATTACATTTTACAAGTTTTAAGCGATAAAAACTTTCACAAAGACAAAACCTTTACTGCGCATAAAGTACTTGTCATTTTTTATAAATTTGATATAGCAACCATAGGCTATAAATCTACGGGTAATTAGTACTACTCGGCTATGACATTACTGTCTTTACACCTGTAGCCTATCAACGTCGTCATCTACAACGACCCTTAAAAGATGTCTCATCTTGAGGCGAGTTTCGCACTTATATGCTTTCAGTGCTTATCTCTTCCAAACGTAGCTACTCAGCGGTGCACCTGGCGGTACAACTGATACACCAGAGGTTTGTTCAATTCGGTCCTCTCGTACTAGAATCAAGCCCTCTCAAACATCTAACGCCCGCAATAGATAGAGACCGAACTGTCTCACGACGTTCTGAACCCAGCTCGCGTGCCACTTTAATGGGCGAACAGCCCAACCCTTGGGACCTTCTCCAGCCCCAGGATGTGACGAGCCGACATCGAGGTGCCGAACCTCCCCGTCGATGTGAGCTCTTGGGGGAGACTAGCCTGTTATCCCCGGAGTACCTTTTATCCTATGAGCGATGGCCCTTCCATACGGAACCACCGGATCACTATGTCCTGCTTTCGCACCTGATCGACTTGTAGGTCTCACAGTCAAGCACCCTTATGCCATTACACTCTACGCACGGTTACCAAGCGTGCTGAGGGTACCTTTGAAAGCCTCCGTTACTCTTTTTGGAGGCGACCACCCCAGTCAAACTACCCACCACGCAATGTCCTTCTGAAAGAAGTTAGGCTCCAAGTAAGTAAAGGGTGGTATTTCAACGACGGCTCCACAAACACTAGCGTGCCTGCTTCAAAGCCTCCCACCTATCCTACACATTACTTACTCAAAGTCAATACGAAGTTATAGTAAAGGTTCACAGGGTCTTTTCGTCCCATTGCGGGTAATCGGCATCTTCACCGATACTACAATTTCACCGAGCTCGTGGCTGAGACAGTGCCCAGATCGTTACACCATTCGTGCAGGTCGGAACTTACCCGACAAGGAATTTCGCTACCTTAGGACCGTTATAGTTACGGCCGCCGTTTACTGGGGCTTCAGTCAATGCCTTCGCTTACGCTAAGCACCTTCCTTAACCTTCCAGCACCGGGCAGGTGTCAGACCCTATACAGCATCTTTCGATTTAGCAGAGTCCTGTGTTTTTGATAAACAGTCGCCTGGGCCTCTTCACTGCGGCCACCATTGCTGATGGCGTCTCTTCTTCCGAAGTTACGAGACTATTTTGCCTAGTTCCTTAGCCACGACTCACTCGAGCACCTTAGGATTCTCTCCTCGACCACCTGTGTCGGTTTTGGTACGGGTTGCTTCACTTCGGCTTTTCTTGGATCAGATTACTCTACAGCAGCTTCGCCCGAAGGCTAGGCCTTGACTATTCCGTCAGTCTCCAGCAGATACATCCAACCGTCCCCTTTTAGTGTGAGCAAGTCAGGGAATATTAACCCTGTGTCCATCCACTACCCCTCTCGGGTTCGCGTTAGGTCCCGACTAACCCTCAGCTGATTAGCATGGCTGAGGAAGCCTTGGTCTTTCGGTGAGCAGGTTTCTCGCCTGCTTTATCGTTACTTATGCCTACATTTTCTTTTCTATCCGCTCCACAATACCTCACAGTACTGCTTCGGCGCAAATAGAATGCTCTCCTACCAGATGTATAAATACAAATCCATAGCTTCGGTAATATGTTTATGCCCGATTATTATCCATGCCGGACCGCTCGACTAGTGAGCTGTTACGCACTCTTTAAATGAATGGCTGCTTCCAAGCCAACATCCTAGCTGTCAATGCAGTCCAACCGCGTTGTTTCAACTTAACATATATTTGGGGACCTTAGCTGTTGGTCTGGGTTCTTTCCCTCTCGGACATGGACCTTAGCACCCATGCCCTCACTGCCGACGAACATTTATTAGCATTCGGAGTTTGTCAGGAATTGGTAGGCGGTGAAACCCCCGCATCCAATCAGTAGCTCTACCTCTAATAAACTTAACATCGACGCTGCACCTAAATGCATTTCGGAGAGTACGAGCTATCTCCCAGTTTGATTGGCCTTTCACCCCTACCCACAGGTCATCCGAAGACTTTTCAACGTCAACCGGTTCGGTCCTCCACTCTGTGTTACCAGAGCTTCAACCTGCCCATGGGTAGATCACAAGGTTTCGCGTCTAATCCTACTAACTCAGCGCCCTATTCAGACTCGCTTTCGCTTCGGCTCCGGTACTTAATACCTTAACCTCGCTAGTAAAATTAACTCGTAGGCTCATTATGCAAAAGGCACGCCGTCACAGCTTTATGCTGCTCCGACCGCTTGTAGGCGTACGGTTTCAGGTTCTATTTCACCCTTCTATTCGAAGTGCTTTTCACCTTTCCTTCACAGTACTTGTTCACTATCGGTCTTTCAGGAGTATTTAGCCTTGGAGGATGGTCCCCCCATATTCAGACAGGATTTCACGTGTCCCGCCCTACTCATTTATCATCTAATTATGCCTTTCGAGTACAGGATTATCACCTTCTATGATTGTTCTTTCCAGAACATTCCTCTAAACATAAATAGACTTTTGGGCTAATCCGCTTTCGCTCGCCACTACTTACGGAATCTCTTCGATTTCTTTTCCTCCGGGTACTTAGATGTTTCAGTTCTCCGGGTTTGCTCCTCTTACGAGGTGACATGTCTTCAACATGCCGGGTTGCCCCATTCGGATATCTGCGGATCAATTCGTGTGTGCCAATCCCCGCAGCTTTTCGCAGCTTACCACGTCCTTCGTCGCCTCTGAAAGCCTAGGCATCCGCCATACGCCCTTAACGATTTCTTTCCTATTGGTTACTCAAGCGCTTTATGCGCTCGGTTTTCTCTTTGTGATGTCTTTACCGTTAATGTCAATGATCTTAATGTCTTCTTTTCCTACTGATGAACAGATGTTGTTGTTGGCTCCATCCGTAACTTTTAAATCAGTATTCCAAAACTGTGGAGAATAAGGGAGTCGAACCCTTGACCTCCTGCGTGCAAGGCAGGCGCTCTAGCCAGCTGAGCTAATTCCCCCTCTAGGTTGATTTGAGATTTCAAGTTTGTGATTTGATATTCATACATAACGAATTTCAAATTTCAAATATCCAATTTCAAATCACTTAATTAGTAGTCTCGGGCAGGCTCGAACTGCCGACCTCTACATTATCAGTGTAGCGCTCTAACCAGCTGAGCTACGAGACTCTGTTAGATTTGAGATTCATTATTTGATATTTGATATCCTAAACTTTAAATCTCGAAATTCAAATTTCAAATTCTATAATCTCTTGTCTCTCTATCCCTTTACTAATTTCTAGTGGGTTTTATTTTTAATATATTTATAAGTAATGGGTAATGAGTAGTTTTAAATGATCCAATTACCTGGCTCTTTTTACTTTTACCTTTTTACTTACAAATCAACCAAACAAAAAACTAAAGCTATACTTTAAGTAAGTATTATGTATCTTACGATACTGATTTTGTTTAACGTCCAAAGACGCTCTAAAATGAGATGTTCCAGCCGCACCTTCCGGTACGGCTACCTTGTTACGACTTAGCCCTAGTTACCTGTTTTACCCTAGGCAGCTCCTGTTACGGTCACCGACTTCAGGTACCCCAGACTTCCATGGCTTGACGGGCGGTGTGTACAAGGCCCGGGAACGTATTCACCGCGCCATGGCTGATGCGCGATTACTAGCGATTCCAGCTTCATAGAGTCGAGTTGCAGACTCCAATCCGAACTGAGACCGGCTTTCGAGATTTGCATCACTTCGCAGTGTAGCTGCCCTCTGTACCGGCCATTGTATTACGTGTGTGGCCCAAGGCGTAAGGGCCGTGATGATTTGACGTCATCCCCACCTTCCTCTCTACTTGCGTAGGCAGTCTCACTAGAGTCCCCAACTTAATGATGGCAACTAGTGACAGGGGTTGCGCTCGTTGCAGGACTTAACCTAACACCTCACGGCACGAGCTGACGACAACCATGCAGCACCTTGAAAAATGTCCGAAGAAAAGCCTATTTCTAAGCCTGTCATTTCCCATTTAAGCCTTGGTAAGGTTCCTCGCGTATCATCGAATTAAACCACATAATCCACCGCTTGTGCGGGCCCCCGTCAATTCCTTTGAGTTTCAAACTTGCGTTCGTACTCCCCAGGTGGCTAACTTATCACTTTCGCTTAGTCTCTGAAGCTTGCGCTCCAAAAACGAGTTAGCATCGTTTACGGCGTGGACTACCAGGGTATCTAATCCTGTTCGCTCCCCACGCTTTCGTCCATCAGCGTCAGTTGTTGCTTAGTAACCTGCCTTCGCAATTGGTGTTCTAAGTAATATCTATGCATTTCACCGCTACACTACTTATTCCAGCTACTTCAACAACACTCAAGACCTGCAGTATCAATGGCAGTTTCACAGTTAAGCTGTGAGATTTCACCACTGACTTACAGATCCGCCTACGGACCCTTTAAACCCAATAAATCCGGATAACGCTTGCACCCTCCGTATTACCGCGGCTGCTGGCACGGAGTTAGCCGGTGCTTATTCGTATAGTACCTTCAGCTAGATACACGTATCTAGGTTTATCCCTATACAAAAGAAGTTTACAACCCATAGGGCCGTCGTCCTTCACGCGGGATGGCTGGATCAGGCTCGCACCCATTGTCCAATATTCCTCACTGCTGCCTCCCGTAGGAGTCTGGTCCGTGTCTCAGTACCAGTGTGGGGGATCACCCTCTCAGGCCCCCTAAAGATCGCAGACTTGGTGAGCCGTTACCTCACCAACTATCTAATCTTGCGCGTGCCCATCTCTATCCACCGGAGTTTTCAATATCCATCGATGCCGACAAATATATTATGGGGTATTAATCTTCCTTTCGAAAGGCTATCCCCCTGATAAAGGCAGGTTGCACACGTGTTCCGCACCCGTACGCCGCTCTCAAGATCCCGAAAGATCTCTACCGCTCGGCTTGCATGTGTTAGGCCTCCCGCTAGCGTTCATCCTGAGCCAGGATCAAACTCTCCATTGTATGTTTGTCTGACTCACTCAAAGTTTTTAACGCTTTAGTTTTTCCTTACTTGGTTGTTATATTGTATGTCAATGATCTTTATATCTTTCGCTTTTTACGAGGCAATCTATCTGTCAGTGTCGCTCCGTATTTGCGAGTGCAAAAGTAAAACTTTATTTCTTAATGACCAAATGTTTCTAAAGAAAATTTTAAAGTTTTTTAAGTAACCTTAATTCCTTTACTAACCCTTAATCATCCTACTCCTGCGCTCCCTTAATTGGGACTGCAAAGATACAAACTCTTTTTTATCTCGCAACTCTTTTTTAAAAAAAGTTTAAAGTTTTTTTTCGCCTGTTTCTTTTTTGAAGTAATAATGTTTTTGCCCATCTAAAGGCTCTCCTGCGCTACTGATCTACTCTCGTTTTCAGTGGGGCAAAGATAGCAACTTCTCATAACGCAAAACAAGTTTATTGAACATAAATTTTGCCGTTTCGTAATATTAAACCCTAAACCACTGAAAATAAGGAAGAAAAATTTTAAACATTTGTTTAGGGTATTGGGTGGGAGGGTATGAGAGTTTGAGAGTTTGAGCGTGATAGGGGTTTTTCATGAGTAATGAAAGGTACATATATATAATAGTAGATATCTTTCTTGAAATATTCTTTTTTCTTTTGGGGCTTCGTCTTTCTGGCTAATACCTTATTCACTCCTTTCTTAATCTTTTGGCTATAATATAAGATAAGTATAGTCTCTGCTTTACTATCATTCCTTTTATACATCCCGGACAGCACTGTCAATCCGTAGGAGTCTGGACAAAGCTCTTCCATATAAATTAAAATAGCAGAAATATGATTTATCGTAATTACAATGCTTCGACTCAGCTCAGCAGGACACGGCTAATACTAATGGCTTATAATCTTTAAGTCTCTAATAAATAAGTCTAGGTTCCTGCGAAATGATACAAGGAAAATGGAGGTATGTTTGTATATTAATCATTTTCTATAGAAATCGGAAATATTGAAAACGCAATACTGATGTTCCTTTTCTACCCGGCAGCCCGAAACTCGCAACTCTATAACCCGAAACCCGAAAATCATCATTCATCATTCATAATTCATAATTCATAATTCATAATTCCCCCCTAGCCCTGATAGAAATGGATACCCCGCAGCAAAAGTTTGAAAGTGGTGGGCTTGAGCACCGGAGAGCACAGGCGCGAGGAGTAGGAATGAATAGCAGGAGAAAGCTCCTGAAAATGTTGGAGAGTCTGAGAGTATGAGGGCTTGAGAGTTGGATGGATGAAATTGTAGTGATGCCATATATAAATGTAGTATAGATATATGAGTGTATGCAGGATTGGAAAACCGTTTCTGTAGAATGATTCACCTTTTCAACTATAACAATAGATGTAATAATGATAAAAAGCAGCTGACATTTTTTTTGATTCCTTACATTTGTAGTGCATTCCGGTTGCTAAGGAATGAAATGAGTTTTATATATGACAGACAGAAAATATAAGGAAACGGTTCACACAGATAAAAACCATTACGAATATATTACAGTAACAAACGACGAAAATAACGTCAGAATCTATACTTTGAAGAATGGATTAAAGGTTTTTCTTGCTCAGAATTTTGATGCTCCGAGAATACAAACCTTTATTCCGGTAAGAACAGGAAGTAATAATGATCCGGCTGATAACACAGGCCTGGCTCATTATCTTGAGCATATGATGTTTAAAGGGACTTCCAAAATCGGAACCCAGAACTGGGAAAAGGAAAAAGAACTTCTTGATCAGATCTCAGCACTGTATGAAGACCACAAGGCAGAACAGGATCCTGAAAAGAAAAAGGAAATCTATAAAAAGATTGATGAAATTTCTCAGGAAGCCAGTCAGTATGCCATTGCCAATGAGTATGACAAGGCAATTTCTTCTCTGGGAGCAAGCGGAACAAATGCTCACACCTGGTTTGATGAAACGGTTTATAAAAACAATATTCCGAACAACGAGCTTGAGAAATGGCTGAAAATAGAAAAGGAAAGGTTCTCTGAAATTGTCCTTCGCCTTTTCCATACTGAGCTGGAGTCGGTATACGAAGAATTCAACAGAGCACAGGACAATGACACAAGACTTGTAAGCTATGAACTGATGGATGCTCTTTTCCCTACCCACCCTAATGGACAGCAGACAACGCTGGGAAGGCCTGAACATTTAAAAAACCCTTCTATGAAGGCTATTCACAAGTATTTTGATGAATATTATGTTCCTAATAATTATGCAATGGTATTGGTTGGAGATCTTGATTTTGAAAAGACGATTCAACTGATCGACCAATATTTTGGGCCCCTGCCTTATAAAGAACTCCCTAAAAAGACCCCTGTCATTGAAAGTCCTATTACAGAAGTGGTAACCAGAACGGTAAAAAGCCCCACTACTCCACGCACTCAGCTGGCATGGAGAACGGACAGCTATGGAACGAGAGAGGCTATGCTGGCTGATGTAGTCGCCAATATTCTCAGCAACAGAGGGGAGGCAGGACTATTGGATCTACATATTAATCAGACTCAGAAAATGCTTTGGGCACAAGCCTTTTCAGTAGGCTTAAGGCAGTATGGATATTTTTCTATCGTTGCAGTTCCTAAGGAAACACAAACGCTGGAGGAAGCAAAGAATATGGTACTGGATGAAATTGAACTGATCAAGAAAGGAGACTTTCCCGATTGGATACTGCCGTCTATCATCAATGATTTCAAACTTCAGAGAATGAAAGGACTTGAAACGGCTGAAGGACTGGCTACCAATCTCTATGATACTTATATAAAGGGCAGAACATGGGAAGAAGAACTGAATGAAATGGATGAATATGCAGCATTTACCAAAGAAGATGTGGTGAATTTTGCTAACGATTTTTTCCGGGAAAACTATGTTGTGATCAATAAAGAAAAAGGAGTCAACGACAAATTGATCAGGGTTGAAAATCCAGGAATCACCCCTGTTAAAATTAACCGTGATATTCAGTCTGAATTTTTAAGAGAGATTCTAGCTGATAAAACGGAGGATATCAAACCTGAATTTATTGATTATCAAAAAGAAATTCTCACAGATCAGCTTGACGGAAAAAAACTGAGTTTTGTAAAGAACAAATACAACGATATTGCTCAGCTGCATTTTATTTTTCCTTTGGGAAGTGATCATGACAGAGATCTGGGAATTTCTACCCAGCTTCTTCAATATCTGGGAACGGATACACTTTCGCCTGAAGATTTAAAAAAGGAATTTTTCAAAATAGGAATCAGTAATGATTTTAAAACAACCAATGACCAACTGACCATCTCTTTAAGCGGGCTGGAGGAGAATATAGAAAAAGGAATTGCTCTTCTGCAGCACTGGATGTATCATGTAAAACCTGATCAGGAAATCTACAGGCAGTTTGTTGGAACAGTACTGGAAAACCGCCAGGCAGTAAAGAAGGATAAAAACCGTATTATAACGGCTTTAAATAATTATACCAAACTGGGAAGCCATTCCCGTTTTACAGACGTTATCTCCAAAGAAGAACTTGAAAACAGTTCAGCGGAAATATTTACCAACAGAATGAAAAAGCTTTTCAAATATCCTTACCAGGTATTTTTCTATGGTAAAGACTTTGAAAATTTCAAGAAATATATCGGAAGGTATGTAGAACCTGAAAGTCTTCAGATCCCTGATGCCAAGGAATATCCTGAACCTGCAACAGGAGGAAACGTCAATTTCATCAATTATGATATGGTTCAGATGGAAATGAGTAAGATCGGGAAAGGAAATGAGGTGAATCCTAATCATTTTGGAAAGATCAATGTATTTAATGAATATTTCGGAAGAGGATTGTCTTCGATTGTGTTCCAGGAGATCCGTGAAAGTAAAAGTCTCGCCTATTCAGCATATGTTTCCTATGCAGCAAATTCTGAGCTTAACCATCCTGACTACGTTACTACTTATATCGGAACCCAACCGGACAAACTGATGATTGCGGTGGATACCCTGAATGAACTGATGACAGAACTTCCTGAAGTACCTATTCAGTTTGAAAATGCAAAGAATGCAGCCCTGAAACAGATTGCTTCAACAAGAGTTACCCGAAACAATATATTTTTCAACACTTTAAGATTGAGAAAGCTTAATATTTATCATGATTTCAGAAAGGATATTTATGAGCAGATCCAAAGCCTGAAATTTGAAGATATCAAACATTTCTATCACACAGAAATCAAACCGGTGCAGTTTAATACAGCCATTATCGGGAAAAAAGAAAATCTGGATATGGAAGCCGTCAACAAAATGGGAACATTCAAAGAAGTAAGTCTGAAAGATATTTTCGGACATTAAAAAAACAAACGCCTGGTAGTATTATCAGGCGTTTGTTTTTTTTATAAATGATGATCGATAATTGATATGTGATAATTCCTTATTCTACTTACGTCATCATACAATCTCCGTCGCCATCCTGATAGTTTGGGTTAAAATTATCGGGTAATAATGCCAAAAGGTTCTTATGGAAAAGATATTCTCTTCTGAAATCACGCTCGTAGATATGGGAAAATACTTTTGAGTTTTGTATCGCTTTGTTTAATCCGGTTTGATAAGAGGTAAAGCCTTTCACTTTATGGGTAATGATGAAGTAATTTAAAAAACGGACAACCTTATCTGAATTACTATCCGTAAAAAGATAAGGTATTTTAAGATAGTCATCACGGAGCTGCAACAGAAAACAAGATGTAAGTTTATTGGTTTGATCAAAGATTTTAATCCAGAAGTATTTAAATGTCCCGGCAAAACTCGAAAAAAAGTATTGGTCATCTTTTTTGCCCTCCAGCACCCAGGGATTGTCTATAAAGATGTTAATCTCATCTGCATTACGCTTGTTAGGAAATCCATTAATGAAAACAGCACTTTCCTGATCGATTCTATCAAGCATTTCATATTTGAAATCCGGTTTCTGTGTGGAAAGATTTTTTATTGAGATCAGTCCATTGGTTGCAACATCCAGAATTTTTAAAAGTGGCTTCAGAGATTGCGTTCCCGGTTTTTTTTCGGGAATCATTTTAGCAGCATCTGTTCTGAAATAATAACGCTTTCCTTCTTTAGGAAAGACATACTCAAATACTCCCATAATATTGTAAAGTGCTTCTGCTTCTTTGGTAAATTCTGTAATGGCGATTTTCCCATCGTACTCTTCAAAAGCTTTTTTCAACAGAGCTTTCGCAGGTCTTTTTTTTCTGTATTCCGGATCCGCATATAATGTACTGAGCCAGACATAGCGGATTTCTTGTCCATCAATATTAAAATTATCCGGAAAACATCCGACATAACCAATCAGTTTTTCTTCATAAAAAGCCAGAATAAGAAGCGTATCTTCATCAGATGCTTTGGGATTCCGGATATGAGACAGCGCCCGATGCTTTGTGACAGGAAGAAAATCATATTGCTGATAAGTTCCGGAGGATATAAAATCTTCCAGTTCTTTTCTGTTATATGTTTTCAGCACTATCATTTTCTCACAATCGTATTTTTATTCATCCATTTTTTCAGTCTGAAATAAGCAATTTCTTTTCTCAATATCTGCGCTCCACTCTCTCCCATTTCCATTGGGATTCTTTGAAAGTTTTTCTTCACACTGTCAAGCTTTATACCAGCACATCCGAAGCTGCAGTAGATTTCTTCATTTTTATAAAGTTCATCAAAAAAATCTTTTCCTACTTCAAAATCAGTGAACGGAAATGCAAAACTTTCGTATAAGAAACTATTTTCTTTTAAATAGGCAAAAGTTTTATCCGTTGTTTCCATTTGTTCTTTTAAAGATAAATCTCCGTATTTTGGGTGATCCCAACTATGCGATGAGATTCCGAAACCTTTACTTGTAAGTTGTTTTAGTTCTTCGGTGCTCAAATAAGGTTTATATTCTCTGGAGTAGGCTTTAAAATCCACTTCAAGTTTGCCTGCTAGCCGGTCCAGGATCTCTTTTTCCTGATAATTGATTGTTAAAATTTTCTTCTGTAAAACGTGTCTGTCTGTATTTTTAAGCGATAAGATAAAATAAACTTCGGGATCTATGGTTTTTATTTTCCCAACAGCATCTGCAAGCAGACTTGCCTTACACCGGAACATCATCTCTTTATTATCAATGAAAGCAGGATTAATAAAATTACAGGCATAAATTCCTTTACGTTCCAAGATGGGAGCGGCTACCTCATAAAACTCTCTGAAACCGTCATCAAAAGTAAGCAAAGCGATCTTTTTAGCAGGTTTAAAATTTCCCGACATACAATCTTTGAATTCCTGCCAGCTTACAAACTGAAAATTCTTTGAAAAATGATCCAGGTCTTCTTCAAACTGTTGGATATTCTTGTAGCGGATCACATGTTTTAAATGAGGAAGCTCTTTATCTGAGACACTGTGATAAAGCGGCAGACAGTAATCCAGCGGAAAAGATTTTCCGATATTCTCAGATTCGAAGGCTGCCATTACATTGATGATCCTGTCTTTCATCTTATTTAAAATAAAAAAGAATCTATTCAAAACTCAATTCAAACAGATTCTTAAAGGTATAACTTTTAAAAATTATTTTATAATTTTCATTTCATCAATAAGCCACTTTGAATCAGCAAACTTGTCAATGATGAAAAGGATATATTTGGTATCTACCATAATGTTTCTGCTGAAACGCGGGTCATAGTTGATATCACTCATGGTTCCTTCCCACTGTCTGTCGAAGTTCAGTCCGACAAGGTTTCCGTTGGCATCAAGAGCCGGGCTTCCCGAGTTTCCTCCTGTGGTATGGTTGGTGGCTGTAAATCCTACAGGGACATCACCGGTTTTATCTTTATAGATTCCGAAATCCTTTTTGTTGTAAAGATCTATAAGTTTATTTGGGACATCAAATTCATAATCTCCAGGAACATATTTTTCCATTACTCCTGCAAGGTGGGTCTGGTATCCGTAAGAAACTGCATCTCTTGGTGTAGATCCTTTTACTTTACCATAGGTTACACGAAGTGTTGAGTTGGCATCCGGGAAGAATTTTCTGTCTTTATCCGTCTGCATCTGCTGAGCCATGAACTTTTTCTGTAAAGCATCTATTTTCGCCTGCATTGAAGTATACTGAGGATCCGCAGTTTTCATATATGTTTCTTTCATAGAAACGTACAGCTGATAAATAGGATCTTTCTTTAATGTTTTGATCAATTTATCCTGATTAGAAAATGCTTTATCAATATCTGCTGTCAGTGCTGCCCCGTTGACAGCAGTTCTTCCTGTGATAACAGAATTTTTGGACATATCTTCTACGACAGGAATATTGGCATTCTCATCTTTATATTTACTGAATCCTGCTGGTAAAAACTGTGAAGCCGTTTTATTGGCATATAAAGCCAAAAGCTTTGCTGTTACTTTAGCATCAAGCTCTGCACTGTAGTCTTTATAGAAGGAGGTTAATTTTGTTTTTACCTTTGCTAGCTCCTTTTCATCCATTCTGCCTGCTTCTACAGCAGCTACAAAGTCATAATAGTCACCGGCGAGTTTCAACGTCTCTGCATTTTTGATCACTTCTGTATAGTAAGCATTGTTTAATGCATAAGGTGCCTGATCATTGTACAGCTTATTCAACTGGTCCAAAGTATTTTTAATATCGGGATTTTTAGAGACCAAAGAACCCTCATACATTACTTTCTTTTCTACAGCATTGGATTTTTTCAATCCTTCTACCTCGCCAATCCATTTTTTCCAGTAGTTCGCTACCGAAGCATATTTTGAAGCATATTTAATACGTGTTTCATTATCAACACGCATTTTTTCGTCCAATGTTTTTAAGGCAACATCCCGTACAGCAATTTTTGCAGGATCAATTTCTTTCATGATCTTCTCTACTCCAATAGCAGGAAGATATTCTGTCGTTCTTCCCGGGAATCCGAATACAAAAGTAAAATCGTTTTCGTTTTTATCTTTTATAGAAACCGGTAGGTAGTGCTTAGGGACATAAGGAACATTGTCTTTAGAATATTCCGCGGGTCTGTTGTTCTTGTCTGCATAGATTCTGAACATAGAGAAATCTCCGGTATGTCTCGGCCAAACCCAGTTGTCCGTATCACTTCCGAATTTTCCGATACTCTGAGGCGGAGCTCCTACAAGACGGATGTCTTTATAAGTTTCGATCGTGTAAGCATAGTATTTGTTGCCATAATACATAGGTTTTACCATGATCGACTGATAGGATTCAATTTTCTGAGCGTTTTTATATACCTCAATATTGTTGTTGATCTTTTTGGTAAGTTCCGGTTCTGTAAGATTGTCTGTACCTTCCAAAATCTGATCAGTAACTTCTTTTATATCTACAATAAAATCTACTTTTACTCCCGGATTGGGAAGTTCTCCTTCTGTATTTTTTGCCCAGAATCCATTGGAAAGAAGATCATTCTGAACCGTTGAATGTGCCTGAATCTGACCATAACCACAGTGATGGTTGGTTAACAGCAGTCCTTTAGGTGAAATAATTTCTGCAGTACATCCACCATTAAACTGTACTACTGCATCCTTAATGCTTGGTTTCTGAGGGTTGAAAATATCTTTTGCAGAAATCTTCATTCCCAAATCCTTCATTTCCTTTTCATTCAGCTCAGTAGGAATCCACATTCCTCCATATTGTTGTGCAAATGCCATTGCAGCCGGCAAAAGAAATACAGATAAAAGTATCTTTTTTGTCATAATAAAAATTTTGCCCGAATTTACGAAGAAAAATAAGAATAGGCTTTATAAAACAGGTGGAAAAGTTGTTAAGAGTGGCTTTTTGTAAAATCTAAAAAGTAAAATGTATTAATGAAGGGAAAACAGAAAATTCATTTAATGATCTATACAGTAAACCCGAACCGTATATTGACAACTATCAGCCAGCAACATTAAACTTTAAACTTTAAACTTTAAACATTAACCTTCCACCCTCTCTCTGGCTCAGTTTTTGTTTATTGGAAGTAACTTTATTATTAAAAACATACTTAAATTTATTATTATGATGAAAAACAAAATGCTCATGTTGGGATTAGTATCAACTCTGTTTCTTGCTTCATGTGCTAAAAAAGAAACCACTGAGACCACCACTACTGCAGATTCAGCTACTGCTGTTCAACCAGCAGCGACAGACAGTATCACAAAAGCGACGCCTACGGCGGCAGGAGACACTTCTGAAAATGCACTGGACTGGGCGGGTACCTATGAAGCCACTGTTCCATGTGCTGACTGCCCGGGAATCAAGACTTCTTTGACATTGAACAATGATAAAACATTCAGCATTACGGAAGAATATCTTGACAGAAATTCAAAGAATCAGGATAAAGGATCTTTTGCATGGGATGCAGCAGGAAGCATCATTACTTTAAAAGGAAAATCTGCCAACTACAAATATAAGGTGGGTGAAAATGTTCTGATCCAGCTGGATATGGAAGGAAAAGAAATCGATGGTCCGAACAAGGATCTTTATAAATTTAAGAAAAAATAAAAGTAAAGGCTTCGGCCTTTATTTTTTTGACCATAAATTTTTTAAAACTGATAGGCTGTAATTTTCGGGTCATCCACAAGACGTCTGATCACTTCTTCATGATGGGTGTTTTTACCCGTAAGCCTCCAGATAACAGTAAAACTTTCCTGCGAATACTGCTGCTTGAGCATCAGATAATTTAGATGATGTTCTTTAAAGATATGTTCACAGTATTGGATATCTTCTGAGCTGGTCACCGCAATTCTATATTCCCTTACTTTATTATAATTATCAATAAAATTCTGAAGATAGGTTAGAGCGCTCAGAACGATCAGTACCAAAGCAGTTCCGAGCATAGCAATATAGATATATCCGGAACCAACCGCCATTCCTATGGAAGCTGTTGCCCAAATGGTTGTTGCTGTCGTGATTCCTTCAATTTTATTATCTCCTTTAAAAATAACCCCTGCTCCGAGAAACCCGATTCCGGTGATGATATTGGCAGCAAGCCGGTCAGGATTGGCAACTCCGATTTTTATAGAAAGTATAGTAAACAGACAGGCACCAAAACACACCAGGATAAAAGTTCTGAGACCGGCAGACTTATTACGGTATTCACGTTCGGCCCCAATAAACAATCCTAAAATGACAGAAATGAGAATCAGCAGCAATTCATTTTTAACAACGTAATGGTCCTGAAGAAAATCCATTTTTTAAAATTTAAATGTAGAATAAAATTACAACAAAAAATTCACCTGTGAGATGATCATTGGCCAGGAAGATTTTATTTGACTGAAAACTTTCGTAATATTACAGCTTAAATGAAGAAGGCAGGTACAGGAGATATGAAAGCTGTATTTTTCCGACAAAGAAGCTTTCACGATTTGAAAAAGCTGATATAAGTAAACGATCAAAAAGATTAGAATAAAAATAATATTATGGATAAAGAAATTTCACACTTCTGGTTAGGGTATTTCAAGAATGAAGAAGATTTTTACAGTTTTGTAGAAGAAGATGAAAATTATTATATAGAGGAAGAAACTGATGATCAGTATGTTTCCAAGTTTGCAGAGTCACAGAACATCAAATGGTTTGATGATGATTTTATAGAATATGGCTTTGAGGACGAAAGTCTTAGCCTGTATGATAAGTTTGCAGAATATTCTTACGCTGACCAATGGCTTCCGATCCTGGAAAGAAAACTGAATGAATTAAGTCTGGACACCCCTGTAAACGCTATTATTTTCGCCACAAGATTTGTGATTCCTAATCCTGTTTCTGTAGAAAATGATGATTTTTCCCTGCATTATGTTGGCGAAATAGAGTACGATATTTAATATCAGAGAAATCTCCGTTGATAACAAGTGGCTTCATCATCAATGCAGTTACTTGTTATTGATAAAAGATTAAGAATGGCATAGAAAGTGATGATTTAGTGATAAACAGACGCAATGAAAAGACATCTTATCATCATCAATTTCATTATTATCTTACTGTTGGCTACGGTATATGTCTCCGGCTATTACTTTATTAATTATCCTATACAATTCAACTTCCGGCATTCTATACAAGAATCAGGTTTTGAATATTTTCCTGTTATATTGGCTGTTACCGCAATTGTCACTTACCTTTTGAGCAGTCTGCCACTTAAAGCCTCAGATTTTAAAGGTAAATTTTTAAGAATTTATCCTATCATCAATACTATCGTTATTCTTTTTTTCACCATTTCAGCCGGAAATGAATTTATAAAAACTAAAAAAGAGCTTTCAAAAAAAGAAAAGGAGTATGCTCTTCATGCTGAAAAGGATATAAAAAATGACAAAGTTATAATACTCTATGCAGGAGGTCTCTCGATTGATTCTCAGTATGAGAAAGTAAGTAACAAAATTGCAGATATCCAAAAGAAATACGGTGTAACTTATACAAACACCGGTTGTATCATTGACCCCATCGATATTGAAGCACAAAAGAAATACTCAGAAAAAGTAAAACCTTATCTTGAAAGAAGAAACGGTAAAGGCTGGGAAAACAGGATGCAGAAGGAAATTGATTGTATAAAGTAATACCTGCAATTATATCTTAAAATAGAACTATTTTAGCACCCGATGAATGTATATTCTACCCTACAAATCGGAGATTACCATATTAATCATTGCGAAGATGATCTTCTTATCAAAAAAATCGGTTCAGAAAAGATTGTATGTGCTGTTATGGATGGATGTTCAACAGCTATGGACAGCCATTTTGCTTCGACACTCACTGGTAAAATTTTGCGTAAAATTATTATTGAGATGGGCTACAAAGCCTTATATGATAAAGATAAACAGAATTTAGACGAAGAACTCAAAGAAATTGTAAAAGGTTTATTTGAAGAACTTAAATTTGTTAAAAATCATCTGATGCTGGATGAAAAGGAGCTATTAGCCACCCTTATCCTCTTAGTCTATGACATCACAGCAGACGAAGGATTGGTATTAGCAGTTGGCGATGGAGTTGTCTGCATCAATGGAAATATAACAGAATTTGACCGTAATAATAAACCTGATTATCTGGCTTATCATCTTCATGAAAACTTTGAAGACTGGTATTCCGCCCAGTCTCAGAAAATATTTTTTGATGGTATGAATGATGTCTCCATTGCAACTGACGGTATTTCCAGCTTTTTAAAAATCAAAAAGACTGATTCCGATGAAAAGATCAATTTTACTGAATATTTAATGATTGATCATCAAAATAGTGATACAGAAGAAATGCTAAACAGAAAACTTAAGCAACTGGAACATCAGTATGGGGTAAAACCAACAGATGATTTGGCTATAATCAGAATGATAAAATAATATTTTTAGGCATCATGAAACAATCCAGACCTCATCGGTTCTACACATTTCTGAAGAAATTTTCTTTCAGTCTTATTATTATTTCCATCATGACATGTGTACAGATTTACTGGTCTATGGGAGCTCTTTCAGATCATATATCGAGTGGCTGCATGGAGTGTAGTTTTTTTGAAGATGTGATATATATGGCAGTGATAGCCGGTATTTTATTTTCAGTGTTTTTTTGTTTGCTTTTCTTTATGAAAAAGGTATTTCTGAAGGCATGTATTGAATTCTTATTACTGATCTTCGTATGGCTGTTTGTGAACTATTCGTTATTTGTAGACAGGGAATCTTCATGGAGCACTTATGATTTTAATTCTGAGCTTCATTATACAGTATTAAGCTCATTTTTTCCGGTTATTCTTCTTGGTTGCCTATGTATTTTAATTTTACATTATCGGGAAATAAAAGTTAGATTTGTATCTTCAAAAAACAAACACCATTGAAAAAAATCATTTTAATTTTTCTTCTTTCTTCTTTTATAGTTTATTCATGCGATAAAAGTAAAGCTGATGCACCGAAAGGGTCTTCACCCGTGATGAAAAAAGATTCAGCGCAAAGCAGTATACAAAGAAATCAGGAACTGTCAAAAACAGGTAAACAAGTCTCCGATTTTGTTTCCAACGGGCATGAAATCCAATATGAAACAGAAGGTGACCTTAATCAGGACGGTCTTTCAGACAAAGTACTGGTTCTCAGAAAAAAAGATGATAGTTTAGCGCAGAGAACCATGATTGTCCTTTTAAAAAATCCTGACAAAACCTACCGTTTATTTAAAACTTCAAAAAAAGTACTCCCCGCCGAATACAATGATTCAGGCTATAAAATGCATGATCCGGAAGACGTCAGTATTGAGAAAGGAACATTATATATCAATCTATATGATATCGGGCCCTATGGCAATCAGTTCAGTCAATTCAAATATATGAATGACAACAGCCTGGTTCTCACTTATATTGAAACTTATAATATGGGAGCAGGCTCTCATTCCTCATTTGTCTATGAACCGATAAAAGGGAAAATCAGACTGGAAACAGTCAACACCATGGAAGAGGAGATGCCGGCAACGGTTGAGACTTTTCAGATCAAAAAAGAACGATTTTTATTTGAAAATATTTCTCCTGAAAACATAGTTACCAATACTTATAATTCTGTTGAAAATAATAAATAAATACAGAAAAAGACTTCCGCCTGAAGGTGGAAGTCTTTTTCTGAGGTATAATTTTGCAGTATTTTATTATTAATGTGCTTCTAACCAGTTATCCCCTACTCCGATCTCCACCAGTAACGGAACCTGTGTTTTTAAAGCACTTTCCATTTCTGTTCTGATCAGTTGGGAAGCAGGCTCAATTTCATCAATAGGAGCTTCAAATAATAATTCGTCATGAACCTGGAGAAGCATCTTTGTTTTAAGTTGCTGCTCTTCTAACTCTCTGTCAATTTTAATCATAGCAATTTTTACAATATCTGCAGCACTTCCCTGAACCGGTGCGTTTACTGCATTTCTTTCAGCATGGCCTCTCACCACGAAATTGTTGGAATTGATATCTTTCAAATGACGTTTTCTTCCTAATATAGTTTCTACATAGCCTAACTGACGAGCTTTACTCACCTGTTCTGCCATATACTCCTTCAGTTTCGGATAGGTCTCGAAGTATGCCTCGATCATCTGCTTGGCTTCTGTACGGGATAATCCGGTCTGTTCTGCCAAAGCAAAAGCTCCCTGTCCGTAGATGATTCCAAAATTGACGGTTTTAGCCTGACTTCTCTGGGTTTTGGAAACTTCTGCCAATGGAATTTTAAAAAGTTTTGCAGCGGTAGAAGCGTGGATATCCTCTCCGTCCTGGAAAGCTTTGATCATATTTTCCTCCCCTGAGATTTCAGCAATCAGACGAAGTTCAATCTGGGAATAGTCAGCAGAGATGATCTTTTTTCCTTCCCCTGATACAAAAGCTCCACGGATCTGCTGTCCCCTTAGAGTTCTGATCGGAATATTCTGCAGGTTCGGGTTTACACTCGCCAAACGGCCTGTAGCGGCTGTTGTCTGTGAAAAGTTGGTATGTACCCTGTTATCATCTTTATCAATCTGTGAAGGTAAAGCATCCACATAGGTTGATTTTAATTTCTGATAGGTTCTGTATTCCAGAATATGTTTGATGATTTCATGTTTGGAAGACAGCTTCTGAAGAACATCTTCTGAGGTTGCATATTGCCCGGTTTTTGTTTTCTTCGCTTTTGGATCCAGCTGCATTTTTTCAAACAGGATTTCTCCCAGCTGCTTTGGAGAGTTCATGTTGAACTCTTCTCCTGAAAGTTCAAAAATTTTGGTTTCTAATTCTTTCAGGTCATTTTCAAGGTCAACGCTTTCCTGGGCAAGCCATTTTTCATCCAGAGAAATACCGGCCAGTTCCATTTTTGCCAACACTTCCATCAAAGGCATTTCAATATTGTAGAAAAGCTCTTCCAGATTTTCTTTTTTAAGCTGTGGTGCAAAAAGTTCGTACAACTGAAATGTTACATCTGCATCTTCTGCGGCATAATCGGTCTGGGTTCTGAGATCTGCATCTCTGAAACTGCCTTGTTTTTTTCCTTTCTTTCCAATAATGGTTTCAATAGAGACCGGTTTGTAGTTCAGGTAAACTTCCGAAAGATAATCCATCCCGTGTCTTCCATCCGGATTCAGCAGGTAGTGAGCAATCATGGTATCAAACATGGCCCCTTTCACAGTGATATCGTATTGTTTTAAAACTTTATAATCGAATTTGAGATTGTGCGCTACTTTCAGCAGGTCTTCTTTCTCAAAAAAAGGTCTGAAGATCTCCAGTGTCTGCAAAACTTCTGCCCTGTCATCAGAGAGAGGAATATAATATGCTAATCCTTTTTTATAGGAAAAGCTCATTCCCACCAGTTCTGCTTCCAACTCATTCAAAGAAGTTGTTTCTGTATCAAAGCAAACTACTTTTTGCTGAAGCAGGTTATCAACCAGTTTTTTCTGCGCTTTTGGGTTGTTGATGAACTGATAAAGGTGGTCATTCTGCTCAATGGTAGACTTTGTAGAAGTAGCCTGTTCAAGTTCTTCAAAATTAGCGAAAAGGTCAAGCTGCATTACCTGTCCTTTCACTTCTGTTCCTGCCGGTGTCTGCTTTACTTCTACCTCACTTACCACAACAGTTTCTGCTGCTGCAGGTGCAAAAGCTCTGTAAAGATTTTCGTACAGCCTTCTAAATTCTATTTCATCAAAGACTTCTTTTACTTTTTCAAAATCCGGAGTTTCAAGGTCATACTGTTCCTGATGAAATTCTACAGGAGCATCACAGATAATGGTGGCCAGTTTTTTAGACAGAATACCACGTTCAGCAGAAGCTTCCACTTTTTCTTTCAGTTTTCCTTTCAGCTTATCAGTATTTGCCAGTAAATTTTCAATACTTCCGAATTCCTTCAGGAATTTCATCGCCGTTTTTTCCCCTACTCCTTCCAGTCCGGGAATATTATCTACTGCATCTCCCATCATAGCAAGGAAATCTATAACCTGTTTAGGGTCTTCGATCTCATATTTCGCCTTTACTTCTTCTACTCCGAGAATCTCGATATCCCCTCCTTTCAGGCCCGGCTTATAAATTTTAATTTTATCAGTAACCAGCTGGGCAAAATCTTTATCCGGAGTCACCATAAAAGTAGTATATCCTTCTTTTTCTGCTTTGCAGGCAATGGTCCCTATCACGTCATCAGCTTCATATCCTTCTACCCCAAGAATTGGAATATGCATTGCTTCCAGAATTCTGTGAATATATGGAACAGCAATTTTGATCGCTTCGGGTGTTTCACTTCTGTTGGCTTTATAATCTGAGAAATCATCTGTTCTTACACTCGCCTGTCCTACGTCAAAAACAACTGCCAGATGAGTGGGTTTTTCTCTCCTGATCAGTTCGATCAAAGAATTGGTAAAGCCAAAAATAGCAGAAGTATCCAGTCCTTTGCTGGTAAGTCTCGGATTCCTGATCAATGCGTAATATCCTCTGAAAATCATCGCATAGGCATCGATGAGAAACAGCCTTTTATCTTGTGTTGCGTCCATATTATCTATAATGAACAAATATATGAAAATAGGACTAAAAGTTGATAGTTTGCAGAACGGGGTTGGCTTACATTTTCTTATTTATATATCACATTGTAATAATATCATACCCACAATATTACAGGCATTTTCCCATTAAATGTTCTTTACATAAAGTGAAACTGCTCTATGCTGTAAGAAAATAGCAAATGAATTAAAAATTTGTCTGAACATTTTATTTGTTTTTATCCATGGCTATTAATTACTGATAAAAAAATGAACAGCATGCCTTGGGCATGCTGTTCATTTTTTCTGAGCTGTATTGGATTACATGCTTGCCGAAGGCCATAGTCCACGGTACTGAGAGTCACCATAATCAATGGTTTCAGCACTTACTACAAAGCTGATCAGCATACTGTTGCTGTCTACGGCATCGAAGTCTATTTCGTGCTGGATTACATATCCGTTTTCCCATTTCAAAGTAATCAGGGTTCCTTCTTCATGGGATTTATTGAAGGTGATTTCTCCTACTGTCGGCTTGTATTTACCGTTTAACAAGCTTTCAAGGATGTCTGACTTTTCAGTAGCTTCTACTGTTACTTTGATTAATGCATTGGAAGGGTCTGATGCTACACGTCCTGATACGTCTGTAGATCTGGACACGCTGTAGTTCAGTTTTAACAGCTTCTGTCCTTCACCATTGTTGAATTTTAAGATTCCTCTTGAATTTCTTTCTGCCATGATTGTAAATTTTAATCGTTAATAATATTTTGTGATTCAATAATTATATAACAAAGATAGAACCCCTGTTTTTGAAAAAAAAGCATTTGAACAGAAATATGAAAAAGTGTAGTAATTCTACGATTTGATGTCGTAATTCTACGACAACAGACTTAAAACACAATATAAACACCTCATAACAAACACATTAAAAGCAAAAATAAAACATATATTATTACACCATAAAGAGATATACTATATCCGGAATCGTTATGGAAGTATAATCCCAAAAAAACAGAACAGCGTCTCTTGTCCGCTGTTCTGTACCAATTTTATTTTTACTAAGATGATGAATAGGCTTATTTACCTACTGAAGGCCATAGTCCACGGTACTGAGAGTCACCATAATCAATGGTTTCAGCACTTACTACAAAGCTGATCAGCATACTGTTGCTGTCTACGGCATCGAAGTCTATTTCGTGCTGGATTACATATCCGTTTTCCCACTTCAAAGTGATCAGCGTTCCTTCTTCATGGGATTTGTTGAAGGTAATTTCTCCTACTGTCGGCTTGTATTTACCGTTTAACAAGCTTTCAAGGATGTCTGACTTTTCAGTAGCTTCTACTGTTACTTTGATTAATGCGTTAGAAGGATCTGATGCTACACGTCCTGATACGTCTGTAGATCTGGACACGCTGTAGTTCAGTTTTAACAGCTTCTGTCCTTCACCATTGTTGAATTTTAAGATTCCTCTTGAATTTCTTTCTGCCATGATTAGTAAATTTTGATCGTTAATATTTTGTGATTCGGTGATTGTACAGCAAATATAGAAGCTCTTTTCTCCCTAAAAAAACTTTTTAATATAAATCTGAAAAAGTGTCGTAATTCTACGATTTCTTGTCGTAATTCTACGACAATAGATTTAAGCATCTGCTAAAAACATGATGGACAAAAGATTTATATGTAGTAAAAACTATTGGTAAATTCTATAATTTTCCACATCACTGAGAAATATTGAGACTTTATTAATAGTAAATCAGAATCATTTTAATCAATTATTGATTCCAATAATAGGCAATCACTTCTCTGAAAACAGAGTAAAAATCTCTTATTTCAAAGTAATTCGGACTTGAGCTTTCTACGGTGTAAAAATGACGGTCCATGAAAAGTTTTTTAATTCTTGTCTGATGGTAATATTGTGAAACGGAAATAACATTTCTGAAATGGAGGCTGTCACATATCCTGATGGTATTTTCTACTGTCATTTCAGTATTATTGCCTTTATTATCAACAATAATATTTTCTTTCGGACTATGTTTGATCTCCAGGAATTCTTTCATTTTATCGCCCTCCCAATACCCCTCTTTACCCAATCCTCCGCTTACAAGAATCTTCTTTACGCGACCTGAGTTGTACAACACAACGCTCTGATCAAGCCTGGCCCGCAATCTCTCTGATAATGTCCCATCCCATTTACCTTATTTCCAAGAACCACAGCTAAGTCTGCCTTCTCTCCTTTATCTTTCATCCCATCAGCTATAATGTAAACTGTATGAGCAGAAAACCAGAACAGGGGGGATTAAGAGAATAAAAATCAGTCTTTTTTTCACAACAATCTCTGCTTTTATTGATTATTAAGAGAATGGCAACCAGTAAAACTGATTGCCATTCATTATTTTTTATTATATATTATCTTATTGCTGAATCTTTCCTCCTTCTTTTATGGAGCGAACCAATATTTTATTTTTTCTCAGCAGAAAATCAGGCATGAGATCAACCGGAAGATAGAATGTACTTTCTCCTTTTTTCTGAAGCTCATCCATTATACCGGGATTCCAGGCCAGGATTCTATCAACATCTACATTCAGTTCATCAGCAACAATTTTCAGGTTGAATCCGGCATTGATTTCGGTCTCTGAAAGAGCAGGCTGAATAACTTTTCTGTTTCCATCCTCAAAGAAAATTTTATTGATTCTTGAAGAGTTATAGTTATTCAATACACTCTCAAGCTCTCCCGTAGCATAACATGCATTCAGGTATTTCTTGACATGATTAATCGTTTCTGCGGGAAGATACTTATAAAACTCATGGTATTGGGAAGAACCGGCAGCTTCCATTGCTTTGGCTATGTTTCCTTCACCACAGTTATACGCTGCAACCACAGTTACCCAATTATTATACTTTTTATACAGGTTACTTAAAGAAACAGCCGCAGTTTTTGTACTTTTATAAATATCAGTACGCCCCTGCTCTGTAAGTCCGTACTGATTGGCATGGGCAGTCATAAACTGCCAGATCCCCACAGCTCCGGCTCCTGACGTAATATTTCTGTCAAAATGAGATTCAATCAGAGCCAGGTTTCTCAAATGCTTGGGAAGGCCTTTCTGACGAAGTAACTGCTCAATAAATTCTACCAGATCTTTATTGGCTTTAATGATTCCCTGATATTTTTTCACGCTGTTTTCTGACGTATCAGAAGCAGCAAGAAACTGTCCGTTTACAAAAACAGCTGTACCCAATAACAGTAAACCTGTAAAGATATTTCTGACAATGGTTTTCATTTTAATAGTATTTAAGGTAAAAAAGCGGGTTCACAAATTTACTCTTTTGCCTTATAATTAATCTACTTTCCAACTTAGTTTTTCTTCTTCTTTATTCCAGTCTACATGAATGGTCTGCCCGGACTTCACTTCTTCCCTGACAATCATTTTAGAGATAGGCCTGGCAAGCTGTGCACGGATTACTCCTGAAATCTGTCTTGCCCCATATTTGCTGCTGAATCCTCCCAATGCAAGGTTTCTTACAGCTTCATCACTTATTTTTAAAGCGATTCCCAACCTTGTCAATGAAGCATGAAGTGATTTCAGCTGAATATTAAATATTCTTTCAGCAATGGATTCCGTGATCGGAGCAAAAGGAATAATCTCTGTAATTCTTGCCAGAAATTCAGGTCTGAAACGTCCTGAATTGGACATGATCTGCATCAGTGAAGATGATTCTGGAATTTTCCCTTCTTCAAACTGTTTTACAATTTCCTCACTTCCGATATTGGAGGTAAACAGGATCAGCGCGTTGCTGAAATCCCCTTCTTTACCTAATTTATCATGAACTTTACCCTCATCCATAATCTGAAGAAATACATCAAAAACAGAGTGATGGGCTTTTTCAATTTCATCAAATAAAACAACGGTATAAGGCTGTTGCCTGATCTTATTCACCAGCATACCTCCTTCTTCATATCCTACATATCCCGGAGGTGCTCCGTATAGCAGTGCAGCAGAATGTTCTTCTTTAAATTCTGACATATCAAAACGCACCATTGCCTTTTCATCGTTGAAAAGCAATTCTGCCATTGATTTGGCCAACTCTGTTTTACCGGTTCCTGTAGGTCCCAGAAGGAAGAAAGATCCGATAGGCTGCCCCGGTTTATTCAGTCCGCTTCGGTTTTCAACGATGGCATCGGAAAGGATTTTTAAAGCATGATCCTGCCCTACGACTCGATTCAACAGAAGGGATTCCATGTTCAGAAGCTTCTCTTTTTCCTGAGCCTGGATCTTCCCGATAGGAATATTGGTCTTTGCAGCCATTACAGCCGCCAGTTCCAGCCTGTCTACTTTTTCTCTTTTCTTCGCTGCATGCTGCAGGAGTTCAGCATAAGTATCTTCAATAATCTTCTGGATCTGATCTACCGGCATAGAGTTGTCAATTGATGGCTGCTCGCTTAGTGATCCCCAAAGAATCGGGCTTATTTTATCTCTTAACAGATTGTATGTCCAGATCAGTTCATCTGCTTTATCTTTGCTGTCAGCATATTCTTCTTTTAGGATAGTATCATAGCTTTCTTTCCAACTGTTGAGTTCTTTTTCTGACAGTTCATCAAGCATTTTGATCGCAGCCATTGTTCTGTCTAACAAGTCAATAGCAGCATCTGGTAATTTTTTACCTTTCGCATATCTTTTTGCCAGACGTACACACTCAGGAAGGGCTGTTTTTTCCACTTCAATGCCGTGGTGTTTTTTGTAGCCTTCAAGAAGAACATCAATCATTTTTACGCAGGTTTTTTCATCCGGTTCATGAACGGTTAAAACTTCAAAACGACGGTTAAAAGCCTGTTCTGGTTCTATAATTTTTCTGTATTCTTCCTGTGTTGTCGCTCCGATTACTGTAATTTCACCTCTGGCAAGCTCAGGCTTAAGGAGATTGGCTACATTTCCGATGCTTCCTTTCGGATCTAAAAGGGTATGAATTTCATCAATAAAAAGAATAGCTTTTTCAATTTTCTTACATTCATTGATTACTTTTTTAAGACGGTCTTCAATTTCTCCTTTATAAGAGGTTCCGGCCAGTAATGCTCCGGTATCCAGTTCTAAAAGGGTACCGTTTTTAAGCATTTCCGGAACATTTCCTTTGATAATTTCAGTAGCAAAACCTTCTACCAAGGCTGTTTTACCAACTCCCGGCTCACCGATAATGATCACATTCGGCTTACTTCTGCGGCAAAGGATCTCCACCAGCATTCTGAGTTCTTTATCTCTGCCGATGATATTTTCAATCTCTCCTTTTCTTGCCTGTGCCGTTCTGTCTACACAGTAGCTTTTAATGGAAGGAAAGGAAGAATCTGAATGGTCTGATCCATTTGAAAATAATGATGAGAAATCTCCATCTTCAGAAACAGTAAACGGAGTATCTTTCCTATACAGATTGAAGATCTCATGTTCTCTCAAAGGAAGGGATTTTAACTGTTGAAGAGAGAATACCACCTGCGGCTTTACAATAGCGGTAAGAATACAGATTGGCGTAATCTCATCCAGTCCTAATTTTAAACGGATATCATCAGCTTCTTCAATAAGGGTATCCACCGCATCATCCTGACCTACTTCATCCGGAAGATGACTGGTTTTGGGATATTCTTCGATACGGACGTCTGCCCATTCGTAGAAGTATCCGGGATCTTTATCTATACTTTTCAGGAATTCATTGAGTCCGATATCTTTATGCATTAAAGCCTGCAGGATATGCGGGCCTCCATACGTTCCATTATAATTTTCCTTCGCTATCGACTGAGCAATATGAAATAGTTGCTTTACTGTTTCGTTGGTTACTAGTACTCCCATTTATAATTTTCTTATATTAATATATTTGCGTTTTGCTTTTAATGTGTCTCAGATTTGATGGTTTGATCTAATTTTTATTCCTTATAACCAGAAAATCAAAATTTATCTTTTCAGGTAGTTAAAATTAACTATTTTATTCTAAATGATATAAAGATAGCTAATTCTTCAATTAGAGAAGTAACAACTGTATTTTTTTGTTACCCAACTCAATGCTGATCATTGAATTTTGTGACATATTACCGCTCCAGGACAGCTTTTAATCAGACTAACTCATTGAAGTAGGCTGAGAAAAGCACTGCTGAAGATTCTGCCAGCCCATATAATTTTTCAATTAAATTGGTTTTGAAAAAAGGCCTGGATCTTAAACTCAATGAAAGATTCAGGCTTAGAGAAAGTATATTATATCTTCAAAAACATCATATTTTCTATCAAAATAAAATATCTCAGAAGCGGACAACATTCAAACTGAAAGATCACAATATTTACTTAACAGAATTATGCACATCTGTTGCAGAATAAAAGTTTTTCATCAATTTTCATCAGTCAAAAAAGACCGTCTTATTTAGGGACAGTCTTTTTCTTTATGAATGTTGATAATGTGTGTAAATATTAGTTGCCTGGCCATAGACCGTTATACTGAGAATCACCATAATCAATGGTTTCAGCACTTATTACAAAGCTGATCAGCATACTGTTGCTGTCTACTGCGTCGAAATCCACCTGGTGCTGGATGACATATCCATTTTCCCATTTCAAAGTAATCAGGGTTCCTTCTTCATGGGATTTATTGAAGGTGATTTCTCCTACTGTCGGTTTGTATTTACCGTTTAACAAACTTTCAAGAATATCTGATTTTTCAGTAGCTTCTACCGTTACTTTGATTAATGCGTTAGAAGGGTCTGATGCTACACGTCCCGATACATCTGTAGATCTGGATACACTGTAGTTCATCTTTAGCAGCTTTTGCCCTTCACCGTTGTTGAATTTTAAGATTCCTCTTGAATTTCTTTCTGCCATGATTGCAAATTTTAATCGTTAATAATATTTTGTGACTCAGTGATTGTACAGCAAATATAGAAGCTCTTTTCTTCCTAAAAAAACTTTTCATTATAAATCTGAAAAATTGTAGTAGTTCTACGACTTCTTGTCGTAATTCTACGACAATAGATTTATATCCATTTATATAACACCCTTCAATAAAGCATTTTGGAATATATCTCATTTTCAGGATAAAAAATAATTTTGCACTCAAAAGGGAAATCAATCTGAAAATCGGAGGTGAATTATGTACTATAAGTTATCTTTAATTTTTTTTAAAAGTATCCATATCACTTTTCGAAAAAAGGTTTGACGATTGAATATGAATGTGTACAGAGGTGCAGCTTATTATTCTTTTACATCACAAAAAAAGCAGAAGTGTATACTCCTGCTTTGATATAATGAAAATGATTTTCCTAATGCTTCGTGTATTCCGGCTGTTCCGTCGGAATTCTTGATGGGGTAAAATATTCATTAAGCCAATAGAATGTCTGTCCGTTCTGCTGAATTTTTACAGCCGGATTGTTTCTGTTGGCCAGCATTCTGTCTGCCAGATTTTTATAGTGGTAGAAATAATTCTTTACAGTCTCATTAGGAACCACTTTGGATTTTTTCCAGCCTTTCAGTTTATATTTAGCCATCAGTTCTTCTTCGGAAAGATCAAATCCGGTACTCATTCCGATTGCATAAGACATCGGCAGTTCATAAAGAGCTCCCTTATCTAAGAATTTAATGGTCGGATTATATTTCTTAAGCAGTTTAACATATTCTTTAATGGCTCTTGCCTGATTAAAGTCTGCTCGATCAGCCTGCGTATTTCTGTATACTTCTGTGTAGAAAGCTTTAAGATTATCATATTCTGATTCAGAAATAAGAATTCCTTTTTCTATTCCCGGAGTAAAGTCTTTCAGCTCTTTTGGAATATACCCTTTCACAAGGAATGGGCTTCCATAGTTGATCAGCTGTGCAGCAATGCCTGCAGAAACAGGATTGGTAAGTCCGGGATAAAGGTATTTATACTTCAGATCAACATCTGTTCTTCCTGCCCCTACAGATGAATGGAAATATTCATTGAGTGATTTGTCAATAGTCTGGTTATCCAAAGTAACCTGTGCAATAAGGCTGTCAACAGATTTTTTCAGGAAGCCGGGTGTTGTGATATCTCCTTTTTTAGGGAATATAACGAACCCCTGTGACATACTCTGCTTAGGATAAGCAAGAGAAAAGAACCCTTCATCACCTTCTACCAGACTGAAATTATTTTTAGTAAGGACATCGTATTGGTTGATGATCTTTTGCTTTTTAAGCTCAGCAATATTTTTGGCTGTATTGGTAACCACATTTTCAGCCATCAGTACAAAATCATTGTAGTTATCTGAAGATCTTGCGCTTGTCTGGAACATGATCAGTCTTGCCTGTGCCTGAGTCAGCGAACTGATTACACTGTACATATTTCCGCTTTGGCTTGCAGAAGTTCCTACAGTCACGACAATATTGGTTTCATCAGGAACATTTGAAAGAAGGTTTCCTGCAGCAGTAAGAGCTTCTCCTACCGGTTGATACCCACTATTGCTTGCGCAGTTCATTTCATTTGTTTTATCGTCAATAAATGTTGTGATTTTAGTATAGTCTGAACTTAAGTTAGACACAGAAATATTATTTCCGCAAGGGTTATTTTTATATAAAACCACTCCATATTTAACATTATTAAAGTAGGATGGCTTTTCAAATCTAAGCTGAAGATCCTGTAATAATGATTTTACGATAGGTGCATAAGGTGCATTGGCAGCACTTACATCCAATGCAAAAACAATATTGATATTTTTATCCCGGTCAGTGATCTCTCTGTATCTGTCAAAGCGAATAGGCTCTCCCAATACATTGGAAACAAAGTTCTTGCTGTAATCCAAAATATTGGTAAAATATTTTGTTTTAGAGTCAGGAGTTGGTGTTTCTTCCAGTGGGAGGTTTACAGGGAAAATATTTTCCAGCGGTGTTCTTTTGTTTACCTCAGTAAGAAGAACTGCTGTTTTATTTGTTGCATCTGATGCAGAAGCACCAGGATGGCCTTCATGAATTCCCAGAGCTGAATCATTGATTCCTGTTGTATTTTTAAGCTTGATAGCAGAGCGCTCTCCCCACGTAGAAATAACATTGGAGCTCACCCATCCGTAAAGTCCTTTGCTGATACTGTCCATATCAACAGAAGGCTTTTTACCTACTAAAAAACGTTTGTTATTCTCAGCCATCTTGTATACATATACAATCTGTCCGTTAGGAATTTTTACGTTGGCCGTTTCGATAAGACTTGGTGAGTTAAACACCATAATGGAGTCATTTTTATAATACCTTTCAGCATTTCTGATGACTTCGCTGTTATTAGGTACTACAGCAACCCTTACCGGATAACCTGTTTTTTCGCTTTTAAGGGCATTGTTCCAGAGAAGAAGATCTGACTCCGGGATCCAACCGTATGTTTTAACTGATTTTGACGAAACTTTCTTCATTAAAGCATCAGGAACATACTCTGCTACTTTTACCATTCCGTCCCTATGTTTCAGAACCATTAAAGGCTCAAGGAATTTTACTTCTTTGTAAGATTTCTCATCATCTTTATCCAGATAAGCCGTATTTCTGGATCTGTCTGAAATGACAATCCATGGAACAGACTTTTTAGGATAACCATTAACGACAGGAGAAGTATCCACCTGTCCATACTGCGATGGTTCCGGGGTTTTCTTTGACGGCAGTGTTACCTGGCAACCCGTCAATAATACTGATAACCCTATATAATATGCTGCTAGAGGAAATTTATTTTTCATCCTATTTAATCTTTTTATGATTGGTACATCCGTAAGACCGGACGAAATTATTTGCTTTGGTTGATATCTACTTTAGTTACACAGTTCTGTGTATCATCCAGATTGACTTTCACTGTCTGGATCACCGTATTCTTGTCAAACTGAAGACCTGCACAGTACATATAGAAGTTATTGACTTTGCTGTCATTTACTTTAACAACCGTATTCTCGTTATTACACAGATAAGTTTTCAACAGATAATTATAGTGCATATTGAAGCTGTTTCCGTTGGCGATCTGCTGCAGGTGGTATTTGAAATCATTATCTACTTTTGCATAAGAATCTTCTACTGAAACTTCATCTTCCGCAAGAGCATCATAAGCCGGAAGAATCTTAATACGGTGGTAAACAGGATCCTGGCTTTCTTCAGTGTATAATGTTACCAGATAATCTCCAGGTTTTTTATAAGAATAGATGGTAAACTTATCCTTGGCATCTGTATTTCCTGTCTCTCCGAATTTCCAGGCGAAATGTTTGGCTTCAGAAATAGCACGGAAAGGTACATTTTCATTTTGCATAGCCTGCGCCGGAGCCTCAATCGTAGTACTTATCTTGGCAGTATCTTTTGGTTTCTGAACGCTTCTTGCACTTACCATTACAGGAAAAGATTTCGTATACTTATTGTCAACGATCAAGCTTACCTGATAATATCCCGGTTTATTGTAGAAGTGAATACCGCTGTTTTTATCTGAAGTTGTCCCATCTCCGAAATTCCATCTCTTGGTTTTGGCAAACTGGGTTTTGTCCTCGAATAAAAGTGTATCTCCTACCGCCAGTGAAGACGGATAAACCACCCCAACAATATCATCGGCTGAATGGATTACTTTTTTCTGCAGCCACAAAGCAACCAAAGCTGCGATCAGCAAAGTTGCAATAACACCGATAATAATGTTTTTCTTGTTCTTTTGAAAATAATTCATAGTTAGTAATTGTGATGTGTTTTATTTATAGTTCCTAGTATTTATTGCTTACTGCATTCTTGCTTTCAGATCCTGCTCACGCTGATAAAGCTTATTCTGCTTATCTTTAAACCCGATTCGGCATTCATCTACCTGCTTCTGGAAAATTTTAATATCTTCAGAAGTTGTCGAAATGACTTTTTTGTCATCAAAATACATTTTATAGAATTTGGCAATCTGTGGATAAGCATCTTTCCGGATATCGACAACGTCAGTGCCATTGAAATAGCTGTTAAGGTCGTTCACTCCAAGCTGAATATTATTTTCCACAAAAGGCTGTGGCCCGTCATCGGTAAGTTTTGTAATCATGGTATAGGTACTGTCCATGATGGGAAGAACAATTTTCTGGTGCCGTTCAAATTCTGCTTTCTGCTCAAGATTCTGAATACCTCTTACATCTTCATCAGAAAAGGGAGATTGAAAACCCTTTAAAAAGATCACTCCCAGAAACAACATAGCGGTTATAAGCATCAGTATTAAATAAAAAAACTGATAATGCCTTTCCTTCTTTGATAATGTGATTTGTCCTTGCATATCTTTCTCTTTTATCTTCTTCTTTTACTTCCGGTGAAATTTCTTGTAGGGTCTTTTCTAAGTTCGTTGTTGGTTACTTTGATTTTGCCCATGCATTCGTCAAGGTCCCTTAAAACGGTTTTCTTCTGATACTCTACTTCAATGATTTTAGCTTTTAAAGTCATCATAGGTACAATCTGCTTCATCAGTACAGCATAATGCTTAAAACTCTGAGCACTGTCCTTACCCATAATATTTTTAGCATCCCTCACTTTATCCATAATGCTGGTTCTGAGAAATACTTCGTTTTCCACCTTATTGATACTAAGCTGGTTCATTTTGTCATAAATATCATCAATGTGATCTTTCAGAACATCACTCCGAAGCATCAGTTCTTTGTATGCTTCAGCTTCCCGGCTAATCCCTTCCCGCTGTATATCATAACTCTTAAAGAAGAGAAATAGACAAGCAAAAGATACAACCGACAAAACAACAAATGACAGAATAAACTTCCAAATGCCCATTCTTACGTCAGATTTGTTCAATTTTTTTTCCCTGTTAGAAGACATAATTTGCGATTTGTTTGGCCTGTGAAAATATAAAAAAAAAATTTTATGCACAATACGTAATTTCCCCAAGCCTGTTTCGTGAAAACCCTGATTAAATTAATATTAATTTTCCCTTTGATAAGTTTTTCATAAATTAGACCTCTGAATTTTAAATATCATTCGCCAAATCGATATTAGGAATGAGCAAAATATTATCCAATACCGTACGTTTTTCTATTGCTGACAGTGATTTTTATTTCAAGAAAATAATGATCAAAACGCTTATGGAAAATCCTTTCTATATGCTTCTGAATGACTGTAACAATGGACATGAGCTGGTAAACAGAATCTACAGAAGGCAGGAAGATGTTTTCATTATTGAACTGTTTATGCCGGTATTAAGCGGAATTGAAGCAATCAAATATATCAGAAAAAACAATACAGAAACCCCTATCATTACGTATTCGGGCACTTATCAGGAAGATATGGCCGAAATTCTTTCAAAGATCCCTAATATATACTACTGTCAGAAAAAAAGCACCATCATAAAAGATATCATTAAAGGAAGTATTGCTTCTGAAGGCTTTGATTACCAGGCTTATTCAAAAGAATGGGAGCAGCAGCCGCTCGCTGTACAGGAATACATGGACAGGCAGAAGAAAGGACAAGAAGAGCTTTCACCGGCTGAGATACAGCTGATGAGATTCTGCTATGAGGGATTCAGCAACAAGGAAATTGCAGAAAAACTCAATCTGAGTACCAGAACTATTGATACCTACATCAACCGTCTTACAGAAAAGCTGGGACTGAAGACCAAGCTTCACCTTATACGCTTCTGTGTGGAAAACGGATATTATAATTCCAGTTTATAAAAATTTTTATCTCGTCTTTTATAATTTAAAAATCCGAATCAAAAACATTAGTAATCAACCCATTACGCATCTGCCATTGAAAATGATAAAACTTTTCAAAAGCTGTTATGGCCGGGGTTTATTAAATTTTGTTCATCAGATTTCCACCCCATTATTCTGCTATATTATTTTATTGTTAAATAATCACCACCCAGCCTTAATATAACATGTACATGAAAAGTCTAACGTTTTGAATAAAAATATTTTGCCACTAATTTGCTAGTATTCAATTTTTTTAACTAAATTTGCACACCTAAAATTTAAAATTAAAATAAGGAAATGACAAAGGCAGAATTGGTAAACACCATCTCAAATAAGTTGGGAACAGAAAAGAATGAAACACAGAAAGTTGTAGAAGCTTTTATGCAGGAGATCAGAACTTCTATGTATAATGGGGATAACGTTTATCTAAGAGGGTTTGGATCTTTTATCATTAAAACAAGAGCTGCTAAAACAGGAAGAAATATTTCTAAAAATACTGCAATTGAGATTCCTGCTCATAACATTCCTGCTTTCAAACCTTCAAAATCTTTTGTTGAGAAAGTAAAAACTAAAGTTGCAGTAAAATAAGAACATTAACTGAATATTAACTAGTTACTAAAAAATTAAAATTATGCCAAGCGGAAAGAAAAGAAAAAGACACAAGGTTGCAACTCACAAAAGAAAGAAAAGAAGAAGAGCAAACAGACATAAGAAAAAATAATCTCTTTTTCTCGAGATTTACAATATAATAATATAGTTGGTGGATTTAAATTTATAAAGTTCACTAACTATATTTTTGTTTGCAACTATAAGATTCCGCGGAACACGGAGGGTTTCAAATATTATTTTAATAAACATATAATGATTTTCGTTCAAAATCCTTATATTTAATAGATGAATTAATCGAGAAAAACATCCAATTCCTATAATCTTAACAATTTTATCTTATTAAAAAATGAAGAAAGAACTAATAGTTTCGCATGAAGATGATCTTACAAAGATTGCACTGCTGGAAGACGGAAGACTATGTGAACTTCATGAGCAAGAAGACAAAAGCGATTTTATAGTTGGAGATCTGTTTATAGGAAAAGTAAAAAAACTGGCACCCAATCTGAATGCGGCATTCGTCAATATCGGATATGATAAGGATGCATTCCTGCATTATCAGGATCTGGGGCCTCAGTATCTTACATACAGAAAGTTTTTAAAAGATACTATTTCTAAAAAACAAAGCACTTCGAGCTTAAAGAATTTCGAGATACAACCCGAAATAGACAAAAACGGAACGGTAGATAAAGTAATCGCCAAAGATGATCTGGTTCTGTTACAAATCACTAAAGAACCTATATCTACAAAAGGTCCAAGAATTTCTACCCAGATTTCATTAACAGGACGCTTCCTGGTTTTAATTCCATTTGACAATAAAGTTTCCATTTCCAAAAAAATCAGAAGCTCTGAGGAAAAAGAAAGACTGAGAACTCTTATTGACAGTATAAAACCTGAAGGATTCGGAGTTATTATCAGAACGGTAGCAGAAGGAAAAAAAGTAGCAGACCTTCATAATGATATGAACCAGCTGGTTCAGAAATGGGAAAGCACTTTTAAAAATATCCAGAAAAATAAAGTTCCGTCTAAAGTTTTAAGCGAAGAAGACAAAGCTTCAGCTATTTTAAGAGACAATTTTAACCAGGACTTCGTCAATATCATCTGTGATGATGAACAGATGGTGAACGAAATGAAAAATTACATTGAAGTCATTGCTCCTGAAAAGAAAAATATTGTCCAGTTTTATGATTCCCATATTCCTCTTCTGGAATATTACAATGTTGAAAAACAGCTTAAACAGAGCTTTGGAAAGCACGTAAACATTCCAAGTTCCAAAGGAGCCTATCTTGTTATTGAACACACAGAGGCACTTCACGTCGTTGACGTCAACTCCGGAAATAATATCACTACCGGAACTGCTGTCAATAAAGAGCACGCACTGAAAGTGAACAAAATGGCTGCTACTGAGATCGCAAGACAACTTCGCCTCCGCGATATGGGAGGAATCATCGTCATCGATTTCATAGACATGCCGAATTCTGATCACAGAAGAGATCTTTACGAGCATCTCAAAGAGGAAATGAAGCGCGACAAAGCCCGCCACAAAATACTTCCTCCAAGTAAATTTGGTCTGATCCAGATCACCAGACAAAGAAACCGTCCGGAAAAGCAGATCGATACCAAAGAAGAAAACCCGAACAAAGACGGAGAAATCGTAGCTCCTATTGTAATCGTGGAAAGAATGGGTGAAACTTTAAGAAACATCCTGCAGAAAGAGAAAGGAAAAATTTATCTGCATGTACACCCGTTTGTGGAAGCCTACCTTACAAAAGGCATCAAAAGTATCCAGATGAAATGGTTTATGAAATACAAAAAATGGGTAACCATTGTTCCAAGGGATTCTTTTAAATATTTAGAATATAAGATCTACAATTCCAAAAAAGAAGAATTGATAGAATTTTCTAATTAAGACAAAATTCAAACCTTCAGTTCTACTGGAGGTTTTTTATTTTGCATTGATAAGTATAGAATATGATGTATAATTTAGTTTGGGATAAAGCCAATGGATGTTTATATATACAGACAGGGATAAAGCCCACCCCTATTGAATTTTAACGACAAGATCTTTTATCTTTTATCTTTTATCTTTTATCTTTTATCTTTTATCTTTTATCTTTTATCTTTTATCTTTTATCTTTTATCTTTTATCTTTAAAATATGAAAAATCACCATTACAAAATCACCATCCAATGGACAGGAAATCTGGGAACAGGAACAAGTGGTTACAGAGCCTATGAAAGAAGCCACACCATTTCAGCGGAGAATAAAACAGTTATTGAAGGCTCATCTGATCCGGCATTCCGGGGCGACAGAACCCAATATAATCCTGAAGAACTGTTTTTATCCTCACTTTCCTCCTGTCATATGTTATGGTATCTTCACTTCTGCTCTGAGGCAGGCATTATTGTTACCGATTATACCGATGAGGCTACAGGTATTATGACTGAAACAGCCAGTGGGAGCGGCCATTTTACAGAAGTGACACTGTACCCAAGGGTAACCGTTGCAGAAGAATCAATGATAGAAAAAGCAGAACAGCTTCATCATAAAGCTAATCAATATTGTTTCATTGCCAACTCGGTTAATTTTCCGGTAAAGCATAAGCCTACAACATTAAATAATTAATCCATGAAAAACTTTTAAAAACCATTTTCTTTCTATGGTTAATTAATGTTAAGGCCCTTATTACTTCAAGATATATTGCTAAATTTGAGCTATGGAAAATTTTGGAAAAGATTTATTGAGAAAAATAAAAAGCGTGGAACTTCCCGGTGAACATGCACATGGAGTCTTCTCTCCTCCCTACCGTCCTGTTTTTACTTACGATGAGGTATTGGCAAAAAATCCCAAATTTGCAGCCGTCAACATCGTTTTATACCTTAAAGACAACGAATGGTATTTTCCATTGATTCAAAGAACCATTAACGAGCACGACAGACACAGCGGGCAGATATCATTACCTGGTGGAAAACGTGAGGAAATGGACAGGGATTTTGCCGAGACAGCAGTTCGGGAGACCTCTGAAGAGATCGGAATAGACAAACATTATGTAAGGATCATCAGAGAAATGTCTCCTATTTATATCCCGCCCAGCAATTTTTATGTATACCCTTATATTTCCTATACTAAAAAAAATCCTGCCTTCGTTCTTCAGCAGACGGAAGCCGTGGAAACTATAGAATTTCCCATCACCTCTTTTCTGAACCTTTCAGATACTCCCGAAATTATGGCTCTGCCAAGTGCAGGCGGACATGAAGTTCCTGTCATTAATTTCAACGGGTATATTATCTGGGGGGCTACAGCAATGATATTAAGCGAATTCAGCCAGTTGCTGAAAAAAATGTAACTTTGCACTACCGTGTTTAATTGAGAGATGGCGAAGAAAAATATTTTCACCGATGCATTCGGAACACCTTATTTTTTGAAAAGGTTTATTATTTTTATTTTAGGTATTGTATCCTACAGAAGGTTCAATGGCTTTAATAAACTGAAGATTACCGGCACAGAACATCTTGTGGATCTTCCGGATTCCAATGTATTGTTTGTGTCTAATCATCAGACTTATTTTGCAGATGTAGCAGCCATGTACCACGCTTTCTGCGCTGTTAATAACGGATATTTAAATACCATTAAAAACCCGATTTATCTGCTGAATCCAAAGATTGATTTTTATTATGTAGCAGCTGAAGAAACGATGAATAAAGGGATTCTCCCTAAAATCTTTAAAATAGCAGGAGCTGTTACCGTAAAAAGAACATGGAGATCAGAAGGTAAAAATGTTAACAGAATGGTTGATATGAGTGAGGTAGACAATATCATGAAGGCATTAGATAATGGATGGGTAGCCACATTCCCTCAGGGAACCACTTCAGCTTTTGCCCAGGGGCGAAGAGGAACTGCCAAACTGGTAAAAAATCAGCGCCCGATTGTCATTCCGATCAAAATAAACGGATTTAGAAGAGCTTTTGATAAAAAAGGACTCCGCGTAAAGGTAACCGGTGTAAAGCCTACGATGGAATTCAAAGCCCCTTTGGATATTGATTATGACAATGAAAAAGCACCGGAAATTCTATTGAAAATCATGACTGCTATTGAGCAGACAGAAGATTTCAATTTATTACACAGTTATGATGAAGAACTTAAAGCTAAAAAATTAGAACAAAAGGACTCAAATAATTAAAGTAAATTAAAATTATGAACAAAATACTTGGAATATTATTCGCAATCATAGTATTAGTTTCATGCAACAGCCAGAAAGTATATTCGGATTTTGACATCAGCTATTCGAAAAGCGGTGGCTTTGCTCCCATTTATGAAAATCTGCTTATAAAAGGTAATAATGTACATTATTCTTTTGAAGGACAGGGAAAGAAATATAAACAGGATTTTAAAATTTCTGATGAAGATTTAAAGAAACTGGACCAGGTTCTTTCTCAGAACAATTTCAGAAGAATACAGGAAGACCGTAAAAAATTGTACGACAATATTTCAACTTCCATCAATGTCAGAAAAGGCCCTAATGAAGGCAGTAAAACGGATGCAAGCATGATCATCCCGAATTACCAGACCAACTGGAATAACATTCTGGAGGCTTTCCAGCAGATCATTAATACTAATGTTAAAAAACAGTAAATACAATTGAAAACCCATTTCATTGCCATTGGCGGAAGTGCCATGCATAATCTTGCAATCGCATTAAAAGATAAAGGATATCAGGTGACAGGTTCTGATGATGCCATTTTTGAGCCTTCAAAATCCAGACTGGAAAAGAAAGGAATTCTGCCTCAGGAAATGGGCTGGTTCCCGGAAAAGATTACCCCGGATATCGATGCTGTTATTCTTGGGATGCATGCCCACCAGGATAATCCTGAGCTGGCAAGAGCAAAGGAACTGGGTCTGAAAATATATTCTTATCCGGAATTTCTTTACGAACAGTCTAAAAATAAAACCAGGGTTGTCATTGCAGGATCACATGGTAAAACAACGATTACCTCAATAATCCTTCATGTATTGAATTTTCACCAGAAAGAAGTGGATTTCATGGTAGGTGCCCAGCTTGAAGGTTTTGACTGTATGGTAAAGCTTACCCAGGATAATGATTTCATGGTGCTGGAGGGTGACGAATATCTTTCCTCTCCTATTGATCTTCGTTCAAAGTTTTTACTGTACCAGCCGAATATTGCTTTAATGAGTGGGATTGCATGGGACCATATCAATGTATTCAAAACATTTGACGATTATATTGAACAGTTCAGAAAATTTGTAGCAAGCATTACTGCAGGAGGTGTTCTTGTATACAATGAAGAAGATGCGGAAGTAGTAAAAGTGGTGGAAAATGCAGAAAATTATTTCAGAAAAATTCCTTATAAAACTCCTGAATACGAAATCAGTAATGGTAAGGTATATCTAAAAACGGAAATGGGAGATGTCCCGCTGTCTGTTTTTGGAGCGCATAACCTGTTAAACCTTGAAGGAGCAAGACATATCTGCCAGCAGCTTGGCATTATGGATGAAGATTTCTATGAGGCTATCATGAGCTTCAAAGGAGCCTCCAAACGTCTGGAAAAAGTGGAAAGAGAAGATAAAGGAATACTTTACAAAGACTTTGCCCATGCTCCAAGTAAGGTAAAGGCTGCAGTAAAAGCATTTACCGAACAGTTTAAGAAAGATAAGAAATATGGATTTCTTGAACTGCATACCTATTCAAGCTTAAATCCGGCTTTCCTTGAACAGTATGACCATGCTATGGATGGTCTGGATGAAACTGTTGTCTTCTACTCTGAAGAGGCTTTAAAGATCAAAAGAATGGAGCCTATTTCTCCTGAATTTATCAAAGAAAAATTTAGGAATGAGAATTTAAAGGTTTTTACCAATGCTGAAGATCTTCATGCCTACTGGAATACGCTGGATAAAACAGATGGTGTTTACCTGATGATGAGTTCCGGAAATTTCGGTGGTCTTGATTTAACAAAATAAACAAAAAGCTTCAGAAGTATGATCTGAAGCTTTTTTATTTATTACCTGTATTTTTCACACTGCCTGATTAAACCTTTCAGAATTTCTTCTGTGGAAAGTTCACTATACCGGTGAATAGACTGTCCAACCCAGATTCCTACAAACTCTGGATTTTGCAAGGATTTTGCTGCTTTGCGTAAGGCATTGGTCAGCTTGTTCTGATAAGGATAGGGTAAAATATATTCTGAGTTTTCAACCGTTTCTATAAATTGATTTTTTATTCCTCTGGCATATCGTCCGGAAAAGCTCTTCGTTAAAACAATTTCTTCTTCTATTACTTTTTTCAGTCTTTCCTTTTCAAAAGGCTGCAAAGCACTCTCCTGCGATGCCAATAAAAGATTACCCACCTGGAATCCCTTTGCGCCCAAATCTTTAACAGCCTTTAAAGTCTTTGCATGATAGATTCCTCCTGCATAGACCAAAGGGACATTGACATGGTCATATACCTGAGACAGCAGAGACAACCCTCCTATCTGCGGAATGTGCTCCGCGTCAAAACTTCCTCTGTGGCCTCCTGCTTCTATTCCCTGAACACAAATGATATCAATACCTGATTTTTCAAGCTGCAAAGCTTCATTCACAGACGTACAGGTTCCGATAAGGGTAACTCCGTTTTCTTTTAATTTCTGAATACTCTGAACATCCAGATTTCCGAATGTAAAGCTTAAAATTTTACAGTTTTCTTCAATGATGGCATCCACCTGCTCATGATAAGTTTTTAAACTGATTGTTTCAAGTTCCGGAAGATCTACTTCAATATCATTTTTTCTGGCCAGCTGCTGGATAAACTGTTTGGTTTTAATATACTTTTCTTTTAAACCATCCGTCACTTCAGGAATGTGATGGGTAAATATATTAGCTGAAAAAGGTCTGTCTGTCAGTTCCTTCATTTTCCTGACCAGTTCAGCACACTGATCTGCGGAAAGATCTGCCAGTGCCAGTGATCCCAGACAGCCTGCTTTAGCCGCTGCTGCAGCCATCTGTACTGTGCTTACTCCAAACATCGGAGCCTGAATAACAGGGTATTGTATCCCTAGTTTTTTACGGATTGTATCTGGCCAAAACATAAGAATTATTTTAATTAAAAAGGTACAAAAAATAGGAATACCTCATTTTCAACAGTAAATAATATTCTTCACATTTAATGAAAAATACAATTCCCAAAGCTTTCACGGAAAATACAGATTGTAATCTGTGAATTTGTGAGAGCTGTGGGAATATGATTAATTTATATTCTTTATTAAATATCCGCTACGGAATTTAACATTTTTTGTTCCCATTCAGGATCTTTAGGATCAAAGAATAATCTTTTCCCAGTATCCAATGAACGGACTACATTCATTTCTTCTTCTGTCAGTTCAAAATCAAATACATTAAAGTTTTCTTCAATTCTTGACGGGGTCACAGATTTTGGAATCACCACAAATCCTTCCTGTAAATGCCATCTGAGAATAACCTGTGCAACCGTTTTACCATATTTTTCAGCAATTGCTTTAAGGTCAGGATTGCTTAAAAGATTGGCATTACCGTTCCCAAGCGGGCTCCAAGGCTGTGTTATGATATTATTTTCTCTGTCATACACCTGTAATTCTTTTTGCTGAAATACAGGATGCAGTTCAATTTGATTAATTACCGGTAAAACAGTTGAATTCGCTTTCAGTTCTTCCAGTTTCTCCACAGTAAAATTACATACCCCAATGGCTTTGATTTTTCCCTCCTGATATAATTCCTCCAAAGCTTTCCATGTTCCCAGAAAATCCCCATATGGCCAGTGGATAAGATACATATCAAGATAATCCATCTGCAGTCTGTTTAATGTTCTCTGGAAAGCACTTTTAGCCTTTTCATATCCATGATCCTGAACCCATACTTTTGATGTGATAAACAGTTCATCTCTGTCTATACCACTGTTTTTTACGGCAGCCCCTACTGCAGTCTCATTCTGATAGATAGCAGCAGTATCTATCATTCTGTATCCTGTCTGAATAGCTTTTATGACTGCATTTTCACATTCTTTCAGATCGTCCATCTGCCAAACTCCAAAGCCTAAAGCCGGAATATCCACTCCGTTATTTAATGTTACCACAGGTTGTCCTGCATAGGTTTTCTTTTGCATAAGTCTTTATTTTAATGATTAATATAAAGGAATAAACAAATTTGCAACAAAAAATCGGGAATTCTGTCTACCAATTTTACTGTTTTAAGGTAATAGACTGCTCTTGTATTACTTTTTTAAACTACCCCGTCTTTTTGCTTTTCAAAAATCCACCCCTTTAAGTAAGAGGAATGATAACAGACTATAAAACTTATCATGCTACTTTTTCTAACTTCTAGCCCCATCTTCCATCCTTAAATCTTCACTCCTGCTAGCATTCCTCCTCAATTTTCTCTATTTTTGTTCAAATTCAAAAAATTATGTCACAACATATCAGGCTGGCTCATGCAGAAGATTATCCAAGAATTATGGAAATATGGGAATCAGCAGTAAAAGCCACTCACGATTTTCTTTCTGAAGAAGATTTCAATTATTTTAAAGAAGCCATTCCAAGAGATTATCTTCCTAATCTGGAAGTTTATTTAATTACTGAAGATAATGAGGCTAAAGGATTTGCTTCAGTGGCAGAAGGCAACCTGGAAATGCTTTTCATTCATAATAATACCCGTGGAAAAGGTTATGGCAAAGCACTTTATCAGTTTATGAAAGAGAAGACCGGCCTCACCAAAGTGGATGTTAATGAACAGAATCCTCAGGCCATTGGTTTTTACGAAAAAATGGGTTTCAAAAAGATTGGAAGGTCAGAAAAAGATGGTTCCGGAAAAGATTATCCACTTATTCATATGAGCCTGTAAATGGAAAACTTATCATTCAATCCATTATATTCTGATTCGGAAATCCCCTATCACTTGCTCCTTCTTGCTGATGAAACCAAAGAAGCCATTGATCAGTATATTTTCAAATCTGACATCTATCTTTTACATGACGACACAGAAGATATTGCTGTGATGGCATTATTCAAAACCAGTGATACAGAAATAGAAATTAAAAATATTGCTGTGATTGAAAGCTACAGAAGCAAAGGAATCGGAAGCATTCTGATGAAGAAGGCCAAGGAAATTGCCAGAGAAAATCATTATAAAACACTGACTGTTGGAACATCGGACACCGGCTTCCAACAGATCAGATTTTATGAGAAAAACGGTTTCATAAAAACCGGAATCCGGAAAGATTTCTTTATTGAAAATTATCCATTTCCCATTTATGAAAACGGTTTACAGATGCGGGATATGATTTTACTTACCCATCACCTGCCGGAATAACCCTTTAATATGTTCTATTTCGGATTGATAATTCGTTTTTTTACGGCATCCGAAATACAAGGTATTTTCCAGCTTTTTCTTTCCTTCCCAGATCAGTTTCACATCACCGCTTTCGATGTCGTTTTTGCATAGAAAATCAGGAACTACGGCTAATCCTGTTCCTCCTTTCAGGCAACGGATGATTGAATTCAGATTAGGAACGATATAATTGGGCCGGAAATTCGGTTTATGGCCAAAATTCAAGGTCCAGAACTGGAAAAGATGTTCCATATCTCCTGTAGTTCCATACCATTTTTCGTTCTTCAGCCATTCCTCTATCTGCTCGGCATCTTTTGTTTTTAAAACTTTATTGAAAGCCACAGTATCTACATCTTTCCCTCCTACCAGAATGATCTGCTCGGAAGAGAATGCTTCATGTTCTATATTGGGTGAAGATCCTTTTTTCGGGGTGATGATAAGATCCAGAATTCCTTTATCCAGCTGATCCAGCATTTCGGGATATTCTCCAAAATTGATGATCAGGTTAAAAGGCAGTGAAGAAACATACTGTTCCAGGGTAGTCTGGAAGGTCTCAAAACACATTCCCACGCTAATGGTGGGCGTAAGTTTTTCTGTGGATTTCTGAAAATTTTTCTCCACTTCCTCCAGTTTGGCAAGTGGTTCGGTAACTGCATTAAATAATACTTTTCCGCGTTCCGTAGGAATCATTTTTCTACCGGTTCTGTCGAACAGTTTATACCCTACATAAGCTTCCAAAGAGCTTAAATGAAGACTAACTCCCGGCTGCGAAATGAATAAAGCATCTGCTGCGCCTGTCAGTGTCCCGGTTTTATAGATCGCTTTAAAAGTGCGATACCATTCTAAATTAACCATGACTTAATTATTAATATTCTGAAGTAAATTTACAAAATAATTATAATATTGATACTTTTTCATTCTTCAGAAATGATGCATAATAATCGGGAATGCCGCTTTCCCTTATCTGACGGACGGTTTCATCAATCGGATAAGATAATTGTACAATTTCAGGCGTGATTTTTTCTTCGTCCAAAGTCAATACCAAATAAGAAGCCAGTCTATTCTCCTCTTTGGAACGGCCTACAGAACCACAATTGACAGCCCATGTATTATTTTCAAACTGTTTTTTAAATGACAGATGGGTATGCCCCATCACGATCAGATCAGCATCTGCACTTCCCAGCATCAACCTAAAAACCTTATCATTTTCTGATTCATACAGATAGGTATCATTGCTTTCCAGACTGGAATGAGCCAACTGAATGTTCCAGTGTTTTTTACCTGTTTTATAATTTAATTTTAAATGAAAAGGAAGTTCAGCAAGAAATTTTTTATTCTGTTCTGTAATATGTTTTTTAGAATGGTCTATGGCAATGAACCGGGCCTCAGTCTCTTCTTCTGAATGTTTAGACAAAGGAATTACAGGAATATCAAAGGCTATTCTTTCATCATGATTTCCCATAAGACAGGGAATGTTCAGGCTTCTTATTTTTTCGATCACTTCATTTCCCCAGGGTGCAAAATCTACAAGGTCTCCAAGACAGAACTTCTGCCCAATTCCTCTTTGCTCTATATCTTTCAACACTGCTTCTAATGCAGGCAGATTTCCATGCACATCACTAAAAATCGCTATCTGTATCATTGTCCTTCAATTTGTTAGACAAATTTACACGACAGAAAAGAATTCCAGTTCAGATATAATATGACATTTTACCATGAAATGAGAAAAAGTAAATTGTCAATTTTTGCTTCGAAAAGTCAATAGTGAACTGGTATATACACAAAAATTCACAAGCAAAGCGAATTGACTATTCGCTATTGACCATTCACCATCCACTCTCAATCTTAAATTCAACAAACTATAATTTTAATAATAATTTCATATAATTTATATTATTTTTATTATACAAACATCTGATCTAACTTTGCAGAGTAAAATTTAAACAATCATAAAAAATGAAAAAAGTACTAATTATCAACGGAGGACAGAATTTCGGACATTCCGGAGGAAAATATAATCAGACCATCGCAGAAAATACAATAGCAGCTCTTAAAGAATTTGATAATGTGGAAATAAAGATCACTAATGTAAGTGAAAATTATGATAAAGACGAAGAAGTGAAGAAGTTTGTATGGGCAGATTATATTATTTACCACACTCCGATCTGGTGGTTCCAGCTTCCGAACGGATTGAAAAAATATATTGACGAAGTATTCACTGCAGGTCATGCCAAAGGAATTTATATGAGTGACGGAAGAAAAGCTGAAAATCCAGAAATCAACTATGGAACAGGAGGAATGCTTGGTGGCAGAAAATATATGCTGACTACAAGCTGGAACGCTCCAGCAACTGCTTTCACGCTTCCAGGAGAGTTCTTTAATGAAAAAAGCGTGGATGAAGGTCCGTTATTTGGTTTCCACAGAATGAATGCTTTTGTTTCTATGGAAAAAATGGAAAGCTTCCACTTCCACGATGTAGAGAAAAATGCTAATATAGAACGCGATATGAAGCTTTACAGAGAGCATGTGAGAAATGTTTTTGAAAAAGAATTAAAACCAGAATTGGTATCATGAAAAAAGTACTGATCACAGGTATTACCGGCTATATTGGCGGAACTATCGCAAAAAAAATGCTTGACAGAAATTATGAAGTGACAGGACTCGTTCGTAACAAAGCTCATGTACAGGAGCTTGAATCATTGGGAATCAAGACAATTGTCGGGAATATCCACAATGAAAATCTTATAAAAGCAGCCGTTGCCGATGTTGAAGCAGTCATTCACAATGCAGACTCTGCAGACGATGCCTATGCTGTAGATAACCTGATCAAAGCTCTGGAGGGAAGTCATAAAACATTTATCTTTACTTCAGGATCTGCGATTTTTGGAGGTAAAGAAAATGGAAAAAAAAGTGATTTTGTTTATACAGAAGATTTCCCTTTGACTCCAAGACTGGAAATGGCATCAAGAGTACTTATCAATAATCATGTACTTCAATCGGTTCAAAAGAAGATAAGAAGTATCGTTATTGTTCCTACCATGGTGTATGGAGAAGGCCTGGGAATAAAAAAAGACAGCATCCAGATCCCTGCTCTGATTGATTTCTCACAGAAAAAAGGACATGGTGTATATTTTGGCGAAGGTGAAAATATCTGGTCCAATTTACATATTGAAGATTTGGCAGATCTTTATGTGCTGGCCTTGGAAAAAGCAAAAGAAGGTTCCATTTATTATGCAGAAAACGGAGCCTCATCTTTAAGAAACATTGCGGAAATTATCAGCAAAAAATATCATCTGGAACCTGCCAGATCTTTAAGCGTACAGGATGCTGTTGACAATTTTGGTCCTGCGGGCGGCTATTTCGGATTTGCATCCAACAGTATATGCAGTGCAGGTAAAGCCAAAACAGAACTGGGATGGAACCCGGTCTATAATTCAATTGAAAATTTTATTTAAATATGAAAATTCATCTCACAGCGATTATAAAATCAAAAGAAGAACATCAGGCCGAAGTACTGGAAGTTCTTCAAAATATGGTAAAAGAAACGAGAAAAGAAGAAGCTTGTGAACTTTACAGCTTACACCAGGGAATTGAAAACAAAAATGAATTTGTTTTCTACGAAATCTGGAAAAGCGAGGAAGGACTGGCTCAGCATAATCAGCAGCCTTACATCCAGGCTTTCGGAGCTTTGGTTGAAGAAAAGCTTCAGGAGAAACCACAGATTTATACTACCCATATTATTTAATCATGAAAAAATTAGCGTTCTTAATGCTGGCAGTCTTTACAATAGGATTCGTTCAGGCACAAACCAAAAAATCAAAAAATATGAAAAAGAAAATTTTATTTGTCGTAACCAGTCATGATAAAAAAGGCAGCACTGGCGAAGATACAGGATATTATCTGGGTGAAGTCTCCCACCCATGGGAAGTCCTTCACAAGGCAGGATATGAAATAGACTTTGTAAGTCCACAAGGCGGAACTCCTCCGGTAGACGGTTTCGATTTGAAAGATCCTGTCAACAAAGAATTCTGGGAGAACAAGGAATATAAAAACAAAATTGACCATTCTATGACGCCGTCACAGGTCGATCCTAAGGAATATTCAACCATTTTTTATGCCGGAGGGCATGGTGCGATGTGGGATTTTGCAGATAATATAGAACTGGCAGACATTGCTTCCAAAATTTATGAAAACGGCGGTATTGTAGCCGGAGTATGTCATGGTCCCGCAGGTTTGGTGAATATCAAACTGAATAATGGAAAATATCTTGTAGACGGCAAGAAAATCAATGCTTTTACCAATGAAGAGGAGTCTGAAGTAAAATTAACGAATGTTGTTCCTTTCTTACTGGAAGATAAGCTGAAAGAAAGAGGAGCAAAATTTGAAAAATCAGGGCTTTGGCAGAATCATGTGGTAACGGATCAGAGAGTGATCACAGGACAGAATCCACAGTCTGCAAAGAGTGTTGGAGAAGCAATTTTAAAGGAATTAAATAACAAATAATTTTTAACCACAAAAGTCACAAAAGTTTCAGACACTTAAATAAAAAGAAGTTTCTAATCAGAATACAGAGAAGAATATTTAAAGTCTTTTTATATCGAAAAAGTTCTTAAAAGTGTCAACATTGAAACGGTGAGAATTCCCCTCCAGTGGAGGGGTGGCGAAAATTCAAAGAATTTTTGACGGGGTGGTTTACACATAACAATTAAAACAAAATGGAATACAGAAAATTAGGAAACACTGATTTAGAATTATCAACAATCACACACGGAGCATTTGCAATCGGCGGAAATATGTGGGGAGGTAATGAAAAACAGGATTCTATCAACTCCATTCACGCATCATTGGATCATGGTGTAACATCTATCGATACTGCACCATTCTACGGTTTCGGATTGAGCGAAGAAATGATAGGTGAGGCTATCAAAGGAAAAGATCGTTCAAAAATCCAGCTTTTAACAAAATTCGGATTGGTATGGGACGGAAGCAATAATGGTAAGGGAGAATTTTTCTTTGATGCAGAAGATGAAGGACAAGTTCTTCCGGTGTACAAATTAGCTTCTAAAGAAAACATCATCAAGGAAGTTGAAGAGAGTTTAAAAAGATTAGGGACAGATTATATCGATCTTTTACAGCTTCACTGGCCGGACAGTACTACACCTATCTGCGAAACAATGGAAGCTATGGAACTATTGATCCAGCAGGGAAAAATCCGTGCCGCAGGGGTAAGCAATTACAGCGTGGCTCAAATGGAAGAAGCTAACAGAACCTTAAAGCTTGCCAGCAACCAGGTTTCTTACAGTATGCTGAACCGTGCTATTGAAAATGATCTTGTTCCTTATTCTTTGGAAAACAATTCAGGAATTATCGTGTACAGTCCGATGGAAAGAGGTCTTTTAACCGGTAAATATTTCAAAGAAACCCAATTGAAAGATAATGACCACAGAAACGGATATTTCTCTCAGTTTGATTTGAATAAAGTAAAAACTTTCTTAGAAAAAATTGAACCTATTGCTCAGGAAAAAGGAGCCAGCCTTTCTCAGCTTGTTTTAAGATGGACAACTTTACAACCAGCCATTACCGTTGTATTGGCAGGAGCAAGAAATGCACAGCAGGCTATTGAAAATGCAAAGGCAATGTCTATTGACCTTTCACAGGAAGAACTGAAGTTTATCAATTCGGCTTTAAGCGAGATATAATATAAAGCTGGAAGAAAGAGGCTGGAAGAAGGAAGTTATTGATGTCGGATAACCAATAGATTGGTTTACGATTGAACTCCAACTGTCATTCCGACGAAGGAGGAATCTCTTTGTTACATGCAGAAAAGTGCATAGAAACCACCTAATTATCAATACACTAATAGAATTTCCCTCTCCCAGCTTCCAGCTTCCCTTCTTAAACCTCAATCCTTATAAAAATGAAAAATAATCTGATCAAAGTGTTCGGGTTAGCGACACTATTGACTATAAACAGCATTTCATTAAATGCTCAGACCCTCGTTAACCCCGAAGACCAATCATGGTATCCTTCTGCTTATGGCTCAAAAGATGAAATAGGAGCCGCCAATTTGTTGACTCCTGAAGTTGTAAAACAGGCTCTGGGACTTGTAAAACAAGGTAAAACATTAGCACTTGCAATTCCTATTGACAAAAATCTTCCTGCTTTCAGACACAGAAGTTTCAATTTATACAATATCCAGCCCGGAGAACAGGGAGGAAAAAGCATAGGACCGAATAAATTTACCTTCAATGATGAACTGGTGAACGGATGGACCGGAGTGGGAACCCAGCTTAACGGAATCGGGCACATCGGAATTGACAACACATACTATAACGGAAATAAAGCAACAGACTTTGTAACCGTAGAAGGAGTGAAAAAACTGGGTGTTGAAAAAGTTCCTCCTTTCGTTACCCGCGGTGTAATTCTTGATATGACTGCCCATTATGGAAAATCAATTGTACCGGGAGGAACAGAATTTACGGTGGAAGACATCCAATCTGTTTTAAAGAAGCAGGGGCTTACCCTGAGAAAAGGCGATATTATACTGTTTAATACCGGATGGCTTGAATTGATTGGTAAAAACAACCAGCAATTCCTGGAAACTGAACCGGGAATCGGAATGGACGCTGCAAAATGGCTAGCCGATCAGGGTATCGTAGCTTTTGGCGGTGACACCTGGGCTTCTGAAGTCTATCCTAACCCAAAAAGTAAAGAAGAATTCCCTATCAATCAGTTTATGCTGGCCAAAAAAGGAATCTATAACCTGGAACTGATAGACAGTCGTCCGTTGGTGAAACAAAAAATCTGGGAATTTTTATTCGTGCTGGGACAGCCTTTATATGTTGGCTCTACCCAGGTGAATGTAAATCCTGTGGCTATTTATTAATGTAAATATTAAAAATATAATCTGAGAAACGGAGAGACAATGTAATTCCGGTTTAAAAAATAAAATTAACCTTAGAATTTATTTTTAGAATTAATACCTGAACCCTGTTACACTGTCACTTTGCATCTTGCATCAAAACGGCCTTTCAAAAAATTTGAAAGGCCGTTTCTTAAAATAAAGTAAACATCCGTAGATGATGCAGTCTTCATCAACTTCCATCCTCCATCACCCATCTTCCCGACTTCACTATTTTGCAATCGGAAGATGGGTACTTACTGCAATTCTGTTCCAGGCATTGATGGTTATGATCGCCATAATGATCTGGGCAATCTGGTTATCATCAAAGAAAGATTTTGCTTTCTGATAGGTTTCTTCAGTTAATCCCTTGTCGCTGATCAGAGTAATTTCTTCTGTCATGGCCAGCAATGCCTGCTCTTCCTCGGTGAAAAACTCTTTGGCTTCTGTCCATCCGTTCAGAATAAAGATTCTTTGAGGATTTTCTCCGTATTTGATGGCATCTTTGGTGTGCATATCAAGACAGAAAGCACATTTATTGATCTGTGAAGCTCTAATCTTAATCAGCTCCTTCTGAATGGGTGTCAAAGAAATAGTTTGTAAATATCCTTCCAATCCCAGCATTGCTTTATATGCTGCTGAATCTACTGTTGCAATATTCAATCTTGCGCTCATAATATGTATTATTTTTTGGTTAATTGATCTATACTTAAAGAATAATGTTGTTGTACTGCCAGTAAAAGCGCAGCAGCACTTCCCACCCAAACAGAATAGTTCAGCGGGGCTTTGGGTCCTGATGCAATGGTCATGGATATGGCAAAAACCAACAATAAGCTACAGCTTCCGTAGGCCGCAATTTTTGTTTTAAATCCAAAAATCAGCATCAAAGGAAAAAGAATTTCTAAAAAAGTAGCGGCATACGCTGAAACCGTACTTAAAGCTTCCGGAAGGAAAAATGTCAACGTTCTTGTATATTCTTTAAAACGCTCCATGTTTCCCCATGACGAATTTTCTTTGCTCCACCATCCGAACCGGTCTGCCACCGCAGAAAGCATCGTTACGGCAAGAGCCAGTCTTAAAAAAAGTTGCGGAAATTGATTTTTTTGATCTGTCATTGCATTAGCTTTTAATCACATGACAAATTTCCGGTTTCTGATCCGTAAAAATCTTAAACTGGTTTAAGATCGTAATTTTGCTCTGATTTCACTCAGATATTCCGGAGTAAGATTCAAAAAGGAAGCAATTAAATATTGTGGAATTCTCTGGATAAACCAAGGATATAATGTGCTGAAATGCATATAAAGCTCTTCTCTGGACATTTCATACAAATAACGGATTCTTCTTTCTGAAGCAGCATAAGCTCTTTGATAGATCATCCGGAAATACCTTTCCATTACAGGATGTTTTTTTAATAATTCTTCCTGACGTTCCAGATCAATCACCAAAATAGAAGAATGCTCTACCGCCTGTATAGAAAAATCTGTTGGAATCTGTCTTTCGTAAGCAAATGTATCCGTTATCCACCAGTTCTCAATGGCAAATTCTGTAGTTTGTTCCACTCCTTTCTCGTTGATGAAGAACTTTCTCAGACATCCTTTCACCACAAAATACATCGTCCGGCAGATCTCTCCTTCCAACACAAGATTCTGTTTCTTTTTCACATCAAGAATCTGAAAAAAGGACACAATAGAAGTATATTCCTCGTCAGTTACAGTAATAAATTTGCTTAAATGCGATTTGAATGAGTCCATTGTAAGAATTAATACTCAAACTTAACTTTATTTTTTTAGTTTTACAATGAGAAAATATTGAATCATGGAAATCGTTGCTAAAATTCTGATCGCTGTTGTTGCACTGGAACACCTTTATATTCTTTGGATGGAAATGTTCGCATGGGAAACCAAAGGAAAAGAAGTTTTTAAAGCGGCTCTGCCTGCAGAAATGTTTAAGCCAACCAAAGGACTCGCTGCCAATCAGGGGCTTTACAATGGTTTTCTGGCTGCCGGACTGATCTGGTCGTTTCTGATTAAAGATCCGCAATGGCAGACCAATGTAGCGCTATTCTTTTTAGGATGTGTAGCCGTTGCCGGAATCTACGGAGCAATTTCTGCCACTAAAAAAATTTTTTTCGTTCAGGCTTTACCTGCCATCCTTGCTATTATTGCCGTTTTATTGAAATAAGCCTTACGAGTTTATCGTCAAAGTTTCTTCTCACATCAATATTCTCTTAACTTAAATGATAAGAGAAAAAATGCCGTGAAACACCTGATTTAAAACAACACTGAAAACCAACAAATTACAGCCATAAAAATCCATTTAATATAAAATTCGTAAATTTGCACCGTCATCAGAAATTGATATACAGTTTTTTGATGCTGGCAAGCATTTTGATGAAATGTAGCCATTCAAGTTGTTCAGTACACATATCTTTAATTACCTCATCCGTAATTTAATTGTAGAATCTATGTAAAAGATCAGTTTCTTTTTACATAATACACTCTTTTTCTAGAGTATAATCTATTGAAATATTTAAAATAAACATAAGGCCATCAGGTCTTTATGCTGTTATTTTTTTGTTTAAAGCTTTTATCACTAATGGCTTAGCAAATTATTTTATCCTATCGTCATCACCAGAACAACTAAAGCTAAATGGATATAATGAATTGATGTACAATTTTTATATCAAATTATTAATTGAAAAATTCTGAATATGGAAAAAAATGAAAACACTAGAAAAGTAAAACTTAAAGTGGAAGACCTGACCATCATCTTTGGTAAAAACAAAGAAAAGGCACAAGAACTTCTGGACAAAGGTTTTTCCAAAAAGGAAATTCTTGAAAAAACGGGTTGTACCATAGGAATCAACAAAGCAAGTTTTGAAATCTATGAAGGAGAATTCTTTGTCATCATGGGATTGTCAGGAAGTGGAAAATCTACTTTACTGCGCTGTTTGAACAGACTGAATGAACCCACTTCCGGAAAAGTATACATCAATGACGATGATATCACCAGCAAAAACAACAAAGAACTGCTGGAAGTAAGAAGAACGGAAATGAGCATGGTATTCCAGAAATTCGGATTGCTCCCCCATCATACGATTCTAGACAATGCCGGTTTTGGGCTGGAAATAAGAGGAGAAGATAAAGCTTCACGCGATAAAAAGGCACAGAAAGCACTGGATATCGTAGGATTAACCGGTTTTGAAAACCAATACCCTTCACAACTTTCAGGAGGAATGCAACAGAGAGTAGGGTTAGCAAGAGCTTTGGCCAATGATCCTGAAGTACTGCTTATGGACGAAGCCTTTTCTGCACTTGACCCATTGATCAAATCTGAAATGCAGGATCAGATGCTTGAACTGCAGAATACCTTACAGAAAACCATCGTCTTCATTACCCATGATCTGGATGAGGCCATTAAAATCGGAGACCGTATCGTCATCATGAAAGATGGAGTCATAGAACAGATAGGAACAGCGGAAGAAATTTTAACCAACCCAGCAAGCGATTATGTGAAAGCATTCGTGGAAAAAGTAGACCGTAAAACAATTATCACTGCCAGATCTCTAATGTTCGACAAAGCAACGGTAGTACGCTTCAGAAAAGACGGTCCGGAAGGAGCTTTAAGAAAAATGAGGGCTACAGGCCTGGAAAACTTACCTGTCGTAGATTTTCAGAATAAATTTCTTGGATTTGTTACTCTTAACGATGTCGTACGCATTGCCAAAAAGAAAGAACCAACAGTAGAATCAATTATCAACAGTAATGTTCCTTCAGTGTATCCTGAAGTGACTGTTGAAGAAATGTTACCACTGATCTCAGAAAATAAATCGTCCATTGCCGTGATTGATGAAGACAATAAATTTTTAGGTCTTGTGACCCAGTTATCTCTGGTCATAGAAGCCACAAAGTTTAACGAAGAAGAAATTATTGAATTAAAAGAAATCGCAAACAACCAATAAGATGAATAAAACTATAGATATAGGTCAATATGTAGAAACTGCAATCAATTGGCTCACAGAAAACGGAAAACCTGTATTCGATGTCATAAAACACTTAGGAAATGCCTCTATCATGGGGATTGAATGGGTATTAACAAACACACCTTTTTATGTAATTATTCTCTTCTTTACCCTTTTGGCACTGTGGAAAGCCGGAAAAGCTATCGCTGTGGTAACTGCAGCCGGACTAAGCTTAATATTTTTAATGGGATTATGGAAAGAAACTATGGAAACGCTGGCACTGATCTTTGTTTCCACTATTACAGCCCTTATCCTTTCTATCCCTTTGGGAATTCTGGCCGCTAAAAGCAAAATAGCAGACAAAATCATCCGTCCTTTACTGGATCTGATGCAGACTATGCCAGCCTTTGTCTACCTGATTCCTGCGGTGCTGTTTTTCAGTATCGGAAAAGTACCCGGTGCTTTTGCAACGATTATTTTTGCGATGCCGCCTGCAGTAAGGTTAACGGCATTAGGAATTGAGGCTGTTCCAAAAGATATTGTAGAAGCAGCCAGAGCCTTTGGAGCAACCAACCGACAAATTCTGTTTAAAGTAGAGCTTCCTTTAGCCATGAAAACGATTTTAACAGGGATCAATCAAACGATATTATTATCCTTATCCATGGTTGTGATTGCAGGAATGATTGCTGCAGGTGGTTTGGGAGAGAAAGTACTGGAAGGAATTAATAATCTGGATATCGGGTTAGGATTTGAAAGTGGTTTATCCGTTGTGATTTTAGCCATTATCCTGGACCGTATTACCCAGGGATTTGTAAAGAAAAAGCAATAAGATGAAACAATTAAAATATCTGTTTTTACCCGTTTTAATGTTACTATTTACAGCATTAAGTTCGTGTGAAAATATAAAAAACTCTAAATATATCACCATCGGAATGGTAGATGGCTGGGCGGAAGATGTTGCGATGACACACCTTGCTAAAGCCATTCTGGATGAACAGGGATATCACGTTATTATTCAAAAAGCCTCTACAGATATGATCCTGGCTTCGATGAATAATGAAGATACAGACCTTTTCATGGGAGTCTGGCTTCCATATACTCACGCAAAAAAGCTCGCTAAATTTCCGGGACTGACTCATCTTGGAACCAATTACGACAACGGCCGTATAGGATTGGTGGTTCCGGAATATGTTCCTGTGAACTCTATTGAAGAGCTCAATCAGCATAAAGATCAATTTAATCGTAGAATCATAGGCATTGAAAAAGGAGCCGGATTAACCACCGGAACAGACAAAGCAATCATAGATTATAAACTGGATTATCAGCAGATCAACTCCTCTACCATTGCCATGATCACCGAGTTACAGAATGCCATACAGCGCAAACAATGGATTGTGGTAACGGGATGGCAGCCTCATTGGATGTTTGGAAAAATGAAGCTTAAGTTTCTTGATGATCCCAAGAAGATTTATGGTGAAGCGGAACAGATTAAGACTTATTCAAGGAAAAGCTTTGCGAAAGATCATCCGGAGCTGGCCATATTCTTTTCAAAACTTCATTTTGATGATGAGAACATGTCTGATCTTTTAATGAAAATGGAACAGAGTAAAAACAAAGAAGCCACTGCCAAAGAATGGGTGAAAGATCACCCGGAACTGATACAGTCTTGGTTAAACAAAAATTAATAAACAATTTGGTATTATTTAAAATCCTCAGCTCTATATGAGCCTGAGGATTTTTTTTGATTTATTATGCAGAAGAACTCATTGATTCTTTGATTTTCTCACGATGAAGGATTCCCCAATTGACTAATGTTTCTGTTACCGGAAATACAGATTTTCCATATTCTGTGACAGCATAGGTTACCGTAATAGGTTTTGTATCCTGAATGGTTCTTGTGATCAGGAGATTGGCTTCCAGCTCTTTTAATTCTTTGCTCAGCATTTTTGCAGAGATCCCTTCAATACTGCGTTCCAGCTTTTTAAAATGAATCATCTGATCCGGTCTGTTCGTCAGATACCGTAAAATCATCAGTTTCCATTTTCCTCCCAAAACATCCAGACTGTCACGCATTGCAAACAGTTCTTCTGTACAGCTTGCTTCTCTTTCGATACCGTTTTCAATAATTTTTGCCATAATAGTTTCATGAAGGTAACTAGTTACCATTGGTTAACTAGTAGCAAATATAAACTATTCCCTTTTTACATTTGTGTATCAAATTAACAATAATGAAAGCAGTTATTTTAAATAAGAACGGAACACTGGAAAACGCACTGGTAGAGCAGCCAAAACCCAAAAGCAATGAAGTTTTAATCCATATTAAAGCAAGTGGTTTCAATCCCATCGATTATCAGATGCTGGAAAATGAACTGGAACGAAAACTGATCAGTTCCCCGATATTAGGAAGAGAATTATCCGGAATTGTAGTTGATATAGGTTCAGAGGTTACAGCATTCAATATTGGAGACGAAGTCTATTGTGGAAGCGGTTCTATGGGAAGTAACGGTACTTATGCAGAGTACATAAGCGTTCCCGAGGCCATTGTTTCTTTTAAACCAAACAATATTTCGTTTGAGCAGGCGGCTGCCATTCCTTCAGCAGGGCTTACTTCTTTACAGATCTTTAACCGTTTGAAATTAAACTCCGAAAATACAGTTTTAGTAACAGGAGCAACCGGAGGAGTCGGTTCATTTCTGATCAAAATTTTATTAGCACATAATATCCAACAGATCACAGCCACGGTTGGCAGCGAGGAAAACAGACAGATTCTTCTCAATCTGGGATTGAAAAATCATCAGATCATCAACTATAAAGAAGAAAATCTAATCAGTAATATTCTAAAAGCCAATAATGATCAACCTTTCGAATATGGAATTGATCTGGTGGGAAACTATATGTCTGAAGTGACCGCAGAGGTTTTGAAAATTAACGGAACCTATGTAGATGTGACCGCTTTAGTCACTAAAGATGCTCATGAAGCCCTGTTCAATAAAGGAACTATGATTATGAATATCTCCAATTATGCTTATGGGAAGATCAAAAAATATGATTACTATAAAAACAGCTTATTTGAAATAAAGAAACTTATCGAGAATGAAACAATTCCCCCTCCACAATATAAAATAGTTGGAAACCTTTCTTTGGATACTGTTATGCAGGCACATTCCATTCTAAAAAATAACCAGACCCAGGGTCACAAACTAATCATGAAACATTAATCTATGAACAAAATACCAAGACGGATCGTAACAGGAATAAAAGACGGAAAATCCGTTATTATAGAGGATCAGCAAGTAGAAAACGCGGTGGAACATTTCCCAGGACTTATCATTTCGGATGTATGGAATACTCAGACAATGCCGGCAAGCCTGAATTTTGAAACCAGAATTCCTAACACAGGATTTCCGCAAACGCCTAAAAATGGCACTTATTTCAGATATGTGGTGGTTCCGCCAGATAAAGATTTAGGCGTAGAATGGAAAAAGAACGAACCTCATCCGATGATGCATCAAACGCCAACACTGGATTATATCATTATTCTTTCCGGCGAACTTTACCTCATCATGGAAGAAGGAGAAACTCTTTTGAAACCTGGCGACATCGTTATCCAGAGAGGAACGGATCATGCATGGAGCAACCGTTCTGATGAACCTTGTATTCAGCTGGCTGTGCTGATCGATGCAAGTGGTCAGTTAGAATAATTGAAAGATTTAATGATTTAAAAATTTAAAGATTGGAATAGTTCTTACTCATTTTAAAATTCGTTAAAGAAAAAAATCTATGGAATCTTTGTAATTTGTGGGAAATAAAAAAGACTTTTAAAGTTGGGAAAACGCAAAGTCGCAAAGAAAAAATAAACAATAAGTTGTTTTATGGCGCAAGAAAATCAAAGATTTTCAGCAAAGATTAATCCATATAGTATTAGGAATATACAATTTTATCGCAGATAAAATCTTTGCGACTTAAAAATATCACCAAAGAAAAAACTTGCGCCTTCGCGTTTTCCAACAAAATTCAGAAACCTTAACTCACACAGATAAAGCAAATTTTGCAGATTTTTTTACTCAAACATCTGCGTTATCTGTATAATCTGCGGGAAATAACAACAACTTTGCGTTTTCCAACAAAAACCTTCCAATTTATAAAGCAGAAATTTCCAACAGTTTCTGCTTCATTTTTTCAGGCGTCATCTGCCCTTCCTGATAATACACCAGATTCTGATGCTTATCCAGAAATACCCACAAAGGATACACAGGCTGATTTTTATTTTTTGACAAAGCCAGCGCCAGCTTATGAATTCCCGAATTTCCATTCTGCAGATATTCAAACTCCTGATTCTGAAAATGAATTCTATCCTTCGTCTTTTCTGCCTCGAAATTGATAAAATAAAAATGTTCATTCATTATATTAACCAGCTCTTTATCTTTATTCAAACGGAAAGTTTCAATTTTACAGACCACACACCAATCCGTATAAAGGTGAATAACCACCGGCTTCGGATTTACTTTCTGCAAAACCTCAAGATCAGAAAAAGTGCCTGTCTTCATCTGAGACAGATAAAAACAGGGCACTAACATTAAAAATAAAGCCAATTTTTTCATTTCAAAGTATATTTTACTCCCAGGAAACCTCTTATTCCCTGCATCGGTGCATAGCCATATGCCGTATCAAAAGTATAATGATTAGGATTATTGATGGGATCATCAACATGTTTATCAAATGGGTCAAATGGTCTCATCAGAGGATCTTTAGGTCTGAAATTGAACAGGTTTTTCATTCCGCAATACACCTCAAATCCTGATTTAAAGCTCTTAGACACCTGAATATTAGCCAGAGAATAAAATGGTGAATATTCCGGACGGAAGTCATTTACCAGAACAGGAAGCCGCATTGGTCCGTAAAACTGTCCTGTAAAATCAATGGTCAGATTATTCGCAAACTTGTAGGTCAGGCTATAAGTACCACTCCACTTCGGGGCATGCAGCTGTTGTGTCTTTTGATTTTCATTATCAAATTTATGATACACATCCAGATAGGTCACTCCCAGATTAACACTCAAAGGAAACTGAAAACTAAAATCCACATTCAGAGAAGCGCCCCTTGAAATTCCGTATCCGTGAAGATTGTCATAAATGATTTTATCAGGATCAGAATCAAAATCACCTACGATTTTATTGCTGAAATACGTATAGAATGCGGAAGCATCAAGATTCAGCAAACGGTTTCCTAACGGAATTTTCCAGATATAATTCAGATTTCCGTTGACAGATCTTTCCGGTTTCAGGTCCGATTTTACCACAACCTCCCTTGAGCCTGTAAGCGCTGCATGATCTTCCGTAAACAGATTCACCACCCTGAAACCGGTTCCAAAGTTGAAACGTAAGGTATGATATGGATTAGGATTGAATTTCCATGCAAATCTCGGTGAGTGTACGGAATGATGCACTTTATCATAATCATATCTGTATCCGAGCAGTATGGTATTTTTTTCATTGATCTCCCACTGGTCCTGGATAAACGCACCCCAGATCGGAGATTTCATCGGCGCATTCGTGATACCGTCTGCAGCCAATGTTCCTGGTGTATTATCATCATAATAAGTTCTTTTGAAAGTAAGTCCGGCAGTGATATCATGCTTACCAAAACTTCTGTCCCAATAGGTTTGCACAAAAGCTACCTTTTGTGTCGCATTGAACGGATTGGTACCATAAAATGAATTCTGATCATGATAATTGTAAGAAAACTGGGTAACAATATGTTCCTTCATCGGCCATTCGTACAACCCGAAAACCTCTGCTCTGTTGGTATAAATACTTTCTCCATACACTTCATCGCTTCCACGGAAAGATTTGTTCCACTGCATTTCTCCCCCAAAACGGTCTTCATACAGATATCTCATCGCAAAACTGGCCTGTCTGTTTTCTTTTCTTTTAAAATTCCATTTGTTGAAAACCGAAATCCTGCTTTGCAGTGTAGCATCCGTAAAATTATCTTTATTCTGATCTATCCTTTCCTGAAAACTGAAATAATTCAAACTTAATAATGAAGCTGCATTCTTGCCCACATTAAACTTCGTAGAAAGATCCAGATTATTCTCACTCCATGTGCTGGTCATCAGATCTACACTCAGCTTGGGAGCGGTCAAAGCATTTTTAGTGATAATATTAATCACTCCTCCCATGGCTTCAGAACCGTAAATGGAAGACGCCGGGCCTTTTACCACTTCTATTCTATCCACCAAGCTATTAGGGATTCCGCTCAGTCCATAAACAGTGGAAAGTGAACTTACAATCGGCATTCCGTCAATCAGGATCATCGTATAAGGTCCTTCCAGTCCGTTGATATGAATATCTCCTGTATTGCACACAGAACAGTTCAGCTGAGGTTTTACCCCGTTCACCATTGCAATAGCCTCGAAAATACTGGGAGTCGGATTTTTCTGAAAAAATTTCTGACTGTAGATCTCCACTGCCACGGGACTTTTGGATCTGCTCATGGGTTTTATAGTACCGGTCACCACTACATCTTCGATGTTACTTGTCTTAAATTCCTTCTTCCTCACTTTCACTGAATCCTGGATTTTAGTCTGCTGTAAACTCAAGCTGTCGGTCTCCTGCGCAAAACAATAAGTTGATAAAAAAATGACAGAAAATAATATTCGCTTCATGAAATTAAAATTGTTAGACAAATCTAACAATTATTTTTCAAATACAAAACTTTGACTGAAAAATATAGATTCATCCAATTCATGAAAAATGATTAAATTTGAGAAACTACATATGAAAGTAAAATGAGATATCATCAATCGGGAAATATCCCACCAAAAAGGCATACGATCTTTAAGTCTCCGGAAGATAAATTTTACTATGAGCAGCTTTTCGGTACGGAAGGCTTCCATGGTATTTCTTCTCTGCTATATCATATCCACCGCCCTACGCAGATCAAATCTATCGGTGAGCCGAAAGATGTCACTCCTAAAATCGCTGTGGAAAAAAACATCACTCCAAGAATGTTTAAGGGAATGAATGTCACACCTGAGGACGACTTTATGGACAGCCGAAAGATCCTTTTGATGAACAGCGACCTGAAAATGGGATTGGCAAAGCCGAGAAAATCGATGGATTATTTCTACAAAAATGCAGAATGTGATGAGCTTTTATACGTTCATAACGGAACCGGAATTTTGAAAACATTTGTAGGAGATCTTGAGTTCGTAACGGGAGATTATCTTATTATTCCGAGAGGAACGATCTATCAGGTGGAGCTGAAGTCTGATGATACCGTATTTTTTGTCTTAGAAAGCCACTCTCCTATTTACACTCCGAAAAGATACAGAAATGAATTCGGGCAGCTTCTGGAACATTCTCCATTCTGCGAAAGAGATATTATCGCTCCAGCTTTCAAAGAACCGATCGATGAAAAAGGAGAATTCCTGATCAAAGTAAAAAAAGAAAACCAGATTACAGATTTCATCTACGCAACACACCCGTTTGATGTAGTGGGCTGGGATGGCTATTTTTATCCTTATAAATTCAATATTAAAAACTTCGAACCGATTACCGGAAGAATTCACCAACCGCCACCGGTTCACCAGAATTTTGAAGGACACAATTTCGTAGTCTGCTCATTCTGTGCAAGAATGTATGACTACCATCCACAGGCAATTCCTGCTCCTTATAACCACTCCAATATTGATTCTGATGAAGTATTGTTCTATACGGAAGGTGATTTCATGAGCCGTAACCATATTGATCTCATGGATTTTACCCTTCACCCGGGAGGCATTGTACACGGACCACACCCTGGTGCTATGGAAAGAAGTATCGGTAAAAAATTCACGGAAGAATATGCTGTAATGGTAGACCCTTTCCGCCCTTTAAAAATTACTGAAGAAGCTTTGAAAGTAGAAGATCCATCTTATAAAACTTCATGGCTGGAATAAAACATTAAAATACTTTTCTTTTAATCGAAAAAGTATTACTGAATACATACAAAAGACGCTTTAAATCCTTTATTTAAAGCGTCTTTTTTCGTAAATTTGTAAGGTATGGTTACCATATTAGCCATCATTATTTTTCATGACGCATCCTAAGTAATGGTGGTTTAAAACAAAATCAATATTACATGTTAGAAAGAATCAGATTAGAAAGTCTACACCAAAAGGTAACAACAGCTGAAAACGCTGTAAAAATGATTAAAGACGGCATGACCATCGGGTCCAGCGGTTTTACAAAAGCAGGTGACAGCAAAGCTATTTTGCCGGCATTGGCGGAAAGAGGAAAAACAGAAGATCTCAAGATCACCCTAATGACCGGAGCTTCACTGGGGCACGGTACAGACGGGAAACTGGCAGAAGCCAATGTCCTGAAAAAAAGAATGCCCTTCCAGGTAGATCCTATCCTAAGAAACAAAATCAACAACGGAGAAATTCTCTTCATTGATCAGCATTTAAGTGAAAGTGCTGAGCTTCTTCACACCAAAAACCTCCAAAACATAGATGTAGCCATTATTGAAGCTGCCTATATTGAAAGAGACGGAAGCATTGTTCCTACCACTTCTGTAGGAAATTCGGTAACCTTTGCAGCTTTGGCAAAAAAAGTCATTATTGAAATCAATACAGAAGTTCCGGAAGAAGTCTATGGAATCCATGACATTTACCAGGCAGAAGATTATCCTTACAGAAATGTTATCCCAATTGTAGCTCCTTGGAATAAAATCGGAAGAAAAAGCATTCCCGTTGACCCCAATAAAATTGAAGCCATTGTTTTTACTAACCGTAAAGACAGCCCGGCAGATATTGCAGAACCAGACGAAAAAACAACAGCCATTGCTAAACACCTTCTTGCATTCTTTGAAAACGAAGTTCTTTTGGGTCGCCTTACAGACCGCTTACTTCCCCTTCAGGCCGGTATCGGTAAAGTAGCCAATGCTGTTCTGACAGGTTTCAAAGACAGTAACTTTTATGATCTGACCATGTTTTCCGAGGTACTTCAGGACAGTACTTTTGATCTGATCGATTCCGGTAAACTGAGCTTTGCTTCGGCATCGTCCATTACCGTTTCTCAGGAATGCTATGAAAGAGTTTTAGGAAATCTTTCAAAATATAAAGACAAATTCGTTTTAAGACCTCAGAATATTTCCAATACACCGGGACTGATCAGAAGATTGGGAGTTATCGCAATCAATACAGCTATTGAGTTCGACATCTATGGAAATGTGAATTCTACCCATATCGGAGGAACAAAAATCATGAATGGAATCGGAGGCTCCGGAGACTTTGCGAGAAATGCCTATCTAAGTATTTTCGTGACTCAGGCCGCATCAAAAGGCAACAACATTTCGCATGTCCTTCCCATGGTTTCTCATACAGATCATACAGAACATGACGTTGATATTCTGGTAACGGATATCGGATTGGCAGACTTAAGAGGACTGGCTCCTAGAGAAAGAGCCCAGAAAATTATTGACAATTGTGTTCATCCTGATTATAAAGAAGAACTCCAGTCCTATTTCGACAGAGCCTGCGAAAGAGGGGGACATACACCTCACCTGCTGGAAGAATCTTTCAGCTGGCATCTGAGATTTTCTGAAACAGGAAGTATGAAACAGAAAAAATCGGTTGAAATTTCTAATTAACCTGAGATTAGTTTTAAGAAAAATTAAAAAATAACTGGCCGTCATTTACTTTCTTCGAGTGAATGACGGCTTTTTTTAGAATGAACCATATATATCGGAATTAATTTTTATATTTAAAAGATTTTAAAAAGCGTAATCCGAAAAGCTATATGAGTAGGAAAAAACTAAATACAATTATCTATGAAAAATCTTAAAAAAATGAAGAGAAACGAGTTAAAAAATGTAAAAGGAGGAGATAATCCTACCCGCGTTGTTTGTTTACAACTTATGAATCAATTTGTAGAAGCAATTCCCGAAGATTTTTGTGCTAATCCAGAAAATTCATCTCATACAGTATGTGTATGTAAAAGACTTTATGGTCTATAATATGATGCTAAAAGTATAATCGTCGCATTAATAAATTAGCTTATCAAAAACTACTGTAAGCGATGAATATAACTTTTGTATAAATTATCAGATTCTTAAAAAATATTTTATTCTAATTAAACTGAGTCAGGTTTAAGTAAAGTTAAAAATAATAGACCGTCATTTACTTTCTTCAAGTTGAATGACGGCTTTTTTTTAATAAGCAAATACGATCAGGCTAAAAGCTTCAACTGATTAAAGCAATAACTTTTAATCCCAAATTCTATTTCTATTCTTCTTATTCCGAACTAAGTCTAATTAATGCCCCACTATAAAAAAAAGCAAACAAATCACTAAATATCAAAAAAATTAAATCCTAACCTTTCACTATTTATTTGTTTTTTACAAGATGATAAAAGTCTTTTCAATAACTTTAAAATATTTGAAAAGGATATTATTATAAAGATTATCTTTGAAATAAGAGAGGTATTTTATGAAGTGAGAAACACGATTGACACCCTGTTAAAAAGATAAAATATGAATAATTACATCAGCGCAGAAGAAGCAATATATACGGTAAAAAGCGGAAACCGTGTCTTTTTTCACGGTAGCGCCTGTACTCCTAACTACCTGATCGATGAACTGGCAAGACAAGCTGGCAGACTGCAAAATGTGGAGATGGTTTCTATTACCCAACAGGGGAATGTGGAAGTTGCAAAACCAGAATACAAAAACAGTTTTTTTATCAATTCTTTGTTTGTTTCCACTCCTGTACGTGATGCCGTAAATTCCGACAGAGGAGACTTTGTACCAGTATTCTTAAGTGAAATTCCTATTTTATTCAGAAAAAATATTTTACCGCTGGACGTAGCTCTGGTTACCGTTTCTCCACCGGACAGACACGGCTTTTGTACATTGGGCACCTCTGTAGATATTGCAAGAGCAGCAGTAGATACAGCAAAAATCATTGTGGCTACTGTCAATCCGAGAATGCCGAGAACACATGGGGACGGAATGATCCATATCAGCAGAATTCATAAACTGGTCTGGCATGAGGAAGAACTTCCTACGGTAGATTACGGCTCAAAAGTGGGTCCTGAAGAAATGCTGGTCGGAAAAAATGTTGCTGAACTCATTGAAGACAGATCTACTCTTCAGATGGGTATCGGAACTATTCCTGATGCAGTGCTGAAATGTCTTACCAATCATAAAGACCTCGGAATTCATACAGAAATGTTGAGTGATGGTGTTATCGACTTAATCCAGAATGATGTGATTAACAACAAATACAAAGGTTACAACGATAATAAAACCATTACAAGTTTCTGCTTCGGAACCAGGAAACTCTACGATTATGTGGACGACAACACCGTATTTGCTTTCAGAGATGTAAGTGAGGTCAATTTTCCGATTAATATTATGAGAAACAAAAAAATGGTGGCCATTAATTCTGCCATTGAAATAGACCTTACAGGACAGGTTTGCGCCGACTCTATCGGAACACTGCAGTACAGTGGAATCGGAGGACAAATGGATTTCATGCGTGGTGCCGCTTTAAGTGACGACGGAAAACCCATTATTGCAATCACTGCGAGAACCAAAAAGGGGATTTCCAGAATTGTTCCTTTCCTGAAACAGGGAGCCGGGGTGGTAACAACAAGAGGACACATTCATTATGTAGTTACAGAATACGGAACGGCATATTTATACGGAAAAAATCTTCGTCAGAGAGCACAGGAACTTATCAGCATCGCCCATCCGGATGACAGGGAAATGCTGGAAAGAGCTGCCTTTGAAAGATTCAAACAGTGACAGTCAAATCAAAGAATTTCAGGCTGTTTTTGTATCTAAAAACATAAAACATTACGCCTGAATGTATAAAATCATAAAAAAAGTGCTAATATTTTGGCAGTATTTTTGATAAAATTCTTTCAAAAACAAGGAAATTGAAAACTATATATAATTCGATACGAGAAGAAGTTGTAAAGCATTCGAAAGTAAGAAATTCTGTTTTGGGGAATGTGAATGAGTGGAAGAGAAGCCATTATATTATTCTTTCCGAAATTATTAAAGATGAACTCTCGGAAGCAGAAGAACTGAAGGGAGGGAAAAAATTCGAAATCGGAAATACCATTTCCCATGTCACTCTGCAGCGTTTCTTTGAAAATGATTATCAGGATAAAACCCATAGTGATCTCAGGTTTTTAAAAACATTGGATAAAATATGTATTTTCTTAGGATATAAAGATCTCAATGATTACATACTGACGATCAAACATAAAAAAGAAGATGACAACCGGGAAACTGATGAAATTTCATCCATTATACAGATGGTTTACGACTATTGTGCTACCGCTTTTGAGTTCTGCAAGCAGTTTCCTGATCATAACACCAGCCTGTTTAAAGAACTGGTTTTTGATGATTCTCCATTTTTAGAACGGGTTTCACAATTTAGCAAAGAATTGTGTGATAAAGATTTTCATCTGGTAACTAAAAACAACAGATCCAACTACGAAGTTTTTGACATTCATGTCGTTACTGATGAACCGGATAAGAAAATCCTGGAATCCCAGGAATTCTGGAACCTGTTGTTCAAAGTAGGAGAAACCGGAGAAGAGCATTTTGTAAATCAGCTGAGTACCCAGATCTACTTTATACGGAAAGTAAATGACTCCTGGAAAATCTGGGACAATTATAATCCCGATGCCGGAATGCTTAACAGAAAAATAGAAACCATCTAAAATAAGAAAGCCGCAGAGAGTATCTACGGCTTTCATGTTTCGAAATATTTTTTCTCACTTGTATTTTGTATAACAAATGTAGGTAGACGATTTTAAACGTAAGAAACTTAAATATACTTAAGTAAACTTTTCTTTAACATTATGTTAAATATCTTCAATGAATCCGAAGTAATATTTTCGCAATGTCCAAGTTTTTTGTAATTTGCATACCAATAAAATAAAAGTAAAAGAGAAAATATGTCAACACTTACATTTGCCGAGAAAATAGCTCAAGCAGAAAATTTCTTGCCGATTAACGGTACAGATTATATTGAGTTTTATGTAGGAAATGCAAAACAGGCTGCCCATTATTACAAAACCGCTTTCGGTTTTCAGTCTGTAGCTTATGCCGGTCCTGAAACAGGAGTAAGAGACCGTGCATCTTATGTGCTTCAACAGGGAAAAATCAGATTGGTATTAACAACAGGACTTAAGTCTGATTCTCCTATCAGTGAACACGTAAAAAAACATGGTGACGGAGTAAAAATTTTGGCACTTTGGGTAGATGACGCCTATGCAGCTTTCGAAGAAACAACTAAAAGAGGCGGAAAACCATATTTAGAGCCTGTAACGTTAACTGATGAGCATGGTGAGGTAAGAATGTCCGGAATCTACACTTATGGAGAAACCGTTCATATGTTTGTAGAAAGAAAAAATTATAATGGAGCTTTCATGCCTGGTTACGAAAAATGGGAAAGTGATTATAACCCTGAAGAAGCAGGCTTGTTATACGTAGACCACTGTGTAGGAAATGTTGACTGGAACAGAATGATCCCGACAGTAGAATGGTATGAAAAAGTAATGGGATTTGTAAATATCCTTTCTTTTGATGATAAACAGATCAACACAGAGTATTCTGCATTGATGTCTAAAGTAATGTCAAACGGAAACGGATATGCTAAATTCCCGATCAATGAGCCGGCAGAAGGTAAAAAGAAATCTCAGGTAGAAGAATACCTTGATTTCTATGAAGGTGAAGGTGTACAGCACATCGCTGTTGCTACAAAGGATATTATCCACACTGTAACCGAACTGAAAAAACGTGGTGTTGAGTTCCTTTCTGCTCCACCTGAAGCTTATTATGACATGGTTCCTGAAAGAGTAGGCCATATTGATGAAGATCTTAAAAAACTTCAGGAGTTAGGTATACTTATTGATCATGATGAAGAAGGCTATTTATTACAGATCTTTACGAAGCCTGTAGAAGACCGTCCTACTCTATTCTTCGAAATTATTGAAAGACACGGCGCACAGAGTTTTGGTGCCGGAAACTTCAAAGCTTTATTCGAAGCATTAGAAAGAGAGCAGGAAAGAAGAGGTAATCTTTAATTTACATTTACAATATAGGTTTTGTCAGAATATAGTATTCTGGCAAAACTTTTTTATAAAACACAGTATATGAGAAAACTTTTAATTGGAATTTTCCTTCTGGGAGCATTAGGGCTTAAAGCTCAATACGGAACACTGAACGAAATTCTCAACCGACTTGAACAAAGAAAAGGCATCAATCAGCATCTTGAAAATGTAAATATTGACAGCAAAAAATTCGTCTTCATTAAAGATGAAACCGATCATACAGAAAGGGACTTTATTATTATCAAAGGAAATAATGCCACTTATGTAGAAGTTTTTGATGATAAAGCAACAGGAGAAAGCAGCTCCAATGTTTTCACAGGTGATATCATCAGGAAAAAAAATATTATTTCTTTAAGAGCAGATATGCTTGAGAATAAAAAAATCCCAATGCCAGTCACCAAGACGTTATTGCTGACCCAGCAGGATAATATCCTGTACCTCATCGATGTCAATACCAGAGACAGATGGATAGACGAAGCCTCTTACTCAAAAAAGACAAAATAAATGTTCCGGGGAATACTCCGGATGATATTTAATCTAACTAAAATCTAAACTTATGAAATCATTTGTAGACTATTCCTCAAATTCGGATTTTTCTATACACAATATTCCTTTCGGAGTCGCAGTTTTTAATAAAGAATACATCGGATGCTGTACAAGAATCGGAGATCAGGTCATTGATCTGGCTACCTTGTATGATCTTGGCTATTTCGAAGATATCGAAGGATTGGACGATAATGTTTTTGAAGCATATACCATCAACGAATTTATCGAACTGGGTAAACCGGTTACCAACGCCGTTCGTACCAGAATCCAGGCTCTATTGCAGGAAGGGTCAACTTTATCAAAAGACCAGAAAACGATTGAAGAAGCATTCTATGATCTGGATAAAGTAAAAATGATGATGCCTGTTCATATTCCTAACTACACAGATTTCTATAGCAGTATTGAACACGCTACCAATGTTGGAAAAATGTTCCGTGATCCGGCCAATGCTTTATTACCTAACTGGAAACATTTACCGGTAGGTTACCACGGAAGAGCATCCTCAATTGTTGTTTCCGGAACAGAAATCAACCGTCCGAAAGGTCAGATGAAACCTGCTGATACAGATAAACCCGTTTTTGGACCATGCAAGCAGCTGGATTTCGAACTGGAAATGGCATTTATCATCAATAAAAATACGGAGATGGGAGAAAGTATTTCTACCAAAGACGCAGAAGATGCTATCTTCGGAATGGTCATTTTTAACGATTGGTCTGCAAGAGATATCCAATCATGGGAATATGTTCCGCTGGGGCCATTCCTTGCTAAAAATTTCGGTTCATCCATTTCTCCATGGGTGGTTACCCTTGAAGCTCTGGAACCATTCAGAACAGCTTCTCCTGTACAGGATCCTGAAGTTTTAGACTATTTAAAATTTGAGGGTGATAAAAACTACGATATCAATCTTGAAGTATACATCCAGCCAGAAAACGGCGAGCAAAACCTGATCTGCGAAAGCAACTACAAACATATGTACTGGAATATGACCCAACAACTTGCACACCACACCGTAAACGGTTGTAACGTAGAAGTAGGTGACATGTATGCGAGCGGAACTATTTCCGGAAGTGATCCGAAATCTTTCGGTTCTATGCTTGAGCTTACATGGAGAGGCCAAAATCCTTTATCATTAAGCAACGGAGAAGAGAGAAAATTCATTGAAGACAATGATACGGTTACCATGAAAGCATGGGCTGAAAAAGATGGTGTGAGAGTAGGCTTCGGGGAAGTTTCAGGTAAACTTATTCCGACACTTTAATTTTTATTTAAATTTTAACTTTGCACAATAACTATTAAACCTTATAGGTTTTCAAAACCTATAAGGTTTAGTGTATGACACTGCTAGAGATATGCTGTTAAACAGTTAATATTAGAAGTGTCATGCTAAGCGGAGTCGAAGCACCTTTTTAATATCATTTGAATACTTAAGTTAAATTAAGTGTTAAAACCAAAAACATGAAAACAGTAATCCCCTCAGAGATAACCTCTGTACAGCTACAGACCATTATGCAGACAGCCGTTTCACCGCGCCCGATTGCACTGGCTTCTACTGTGGACAAAGACGGTAACAGTAACTTATCTCCATTCAGTTTTTTTAATATGTTCAGTACAGTTCCTCCGGTTCTGATTTTTTCACCATCGAGAAGAGTACGTGACAATACCACTAAGCATACACTGGAAAACGTTCTTGAAGTGCCTGAAGTAGTAATAGGAACAGTGAATTTCCCGATTGTACAGCAGATATCTTTAGCCTCTACAGAATATGAAACCGGAGTCAATGAATTTATCAAATCCGGTCTTACGATGAAAGATGCAGACCTTGTACAGCCTAGACTGATAGAAGAGTGTCCTGTTAATTTTGAATGTAAAGTGTTAGAGGTAAAACCATTAGGTGATCAGGGTGGCGCAGGAAACCTTGTCATCTGTGAAGTTCTGAAAATTCATATCAGGGAAGAATACCTGAACGAAGCCGGAAATCTGGATCAGAAAAAACTGGATATGGTAGCCCGTTTAGGCAGTAACTGGTATTCGAGAAGCAATGAGAGCAGTCTCTTTGAAGTACCAAAACCTTTGGTAACAAAAGGAATCGGTTTTGATCAGCTCCCGGATGCCATAAAATACAGCAAAGTATTTACAGGAAACGACCTTGGAATGCTCGCCAATACCGAAATATTACCTGCCGGAGAATTTCATGCTGATGAAAACATTCACCTTGATGCCCAGAGATTACTTCTGGAAAGTAAAGTTGAAGAAGCATGGACCGTTTTGACCATTAAATAAAATAAAAGAAGCCTGAAATTTCAGGCTTCTTTTATTTTATAATGGAAGTTAGAGGCTGGAAGTTTATAAAAACTTAAGTAACTTACAGTTTTTATAACTATTTTTGATTTCAATAGATGTTGGAATGCCATTACCCCAGCTTCTGTCTTCCAGCTCCCTTTCTTATTTTGCTTTCAACGATTCAGAAACAGTAATTTTTCCTTTTTCAGCAAAGTCTGTTATCTTGCCATTTTTATCAATAGAAACATTCAGATTATCATTTTTGGCATCATAATAAATGCTTGTAGCATATCCCGGGCAGTCGTGCTGCTTACAGCCTGTCAGTTTATAAATTCCATTCTCTGATGCAATAGGACCTTCCACATTGAAATTCTTCACCATTTCATCGTATTGGGATCCTGCCAGTTTTTTCAGTCTTTCTGATATCCCCTTATCTTCAAAGAATTTAATATCATGTGGATATTTACCCACATTCTTGGTGATAATATTATCAGGAGCCGGAGCAGAGGGAGATGGTGATGCAACAGAATCATTTTTTGGAGTTGAGACAGTGTCTGGAGGCATCGCCGTAGTAAGAGTATCTGTAGTGCTTACAGAAGATTCTGTTTTTGTTTCTTTTTTACACGAAACAAGACATAGTGAAAGTGCAAATGCGCCTGCAATAATTTTTTTCATAATGATACTGATATGGTGGTTCATTTATAATAACGTGTTTTTAAATGTTTTATTTCAATTTTTCTTTGATAAAATCAATACATTTTTCGGTTACAGTATTCAGATCTTTGGGTAAATCATTTTCTGTCCATGGTTCTTTTGCTCCGAAAGTATGGTTGGCATTTTCAACCAGAAAAAGTTCGGAATTCGGGTGAAGAAGATGTAGATGCTCAGCCTGTTTTACTTCTACTGCTTCATCCTCTGTTCCATGAATAATCAGCAAGTGGGCTTTGGCCATTTCTGTAGCCCTTTCCACATCAAAACGGTGAATATCCTTTTCATAATCCTCATAAAACTGATAATAATGCGGCATTTCCTGTCTGGTACGCCCGTTCAGCGCATAATATACGCCATTATTTTTCCAGCTTTCAAAAGATTCTCCTTTAGGAAAACGGTCTAATGTATCTACACTCGCCAATGTAATCAAACCGTTGATTCTTTCATCTTCGGATGTTTTAATAATGGAAATCCCTCCTCCCCTGCTGTGTCCTATAAGAACTATTTTTTCTTCGTCCACATGCGGATCTTTACTGAAGTGATCGATTACCACACTAAGGTCAGATAATTCTTTAGAATAATTATTATGGCCAAAAGCCTCAAGATCTCCAAAATTCAGTGGATCATCTGTTGTCGTTCCGTTATGTGAAAAATTAAATTTCACAAAGAAAAATCCGGATTTCGCAAACTTTTCAGCCATCAGACTCCAGGCTCCCCAATCTTTATAGCCTTTATATCCGTGAACAAATATCACTAAAGGAAGCTTCTGCACGGTATCCTGATAAAAAGCATCTGCAAGAAAACCTCTTGTTTCTTTATTTTCCAGGTATATATTATTTTCGGTAATCAGATTCATAAAACAAATTTTTCTTTCCATTTAAAATGGAAATTTATGAAAAAAACTCTGTTTTAAAATCTTCAATTCCTTATTTCTTTTATTTAAAGTCAGGTTAAAGTTTATAAAAATAGCCTTATTTTTGCCTCATGCAGAATTTAAGAACGGTAACCGTGATGCGTTACATTCTGCCCCTGAGAGAAGGAGGATCTCTTCCGGCTCTGGCAGAAGCTGATGATGATTTCAAATATGTATTAAAATTCCGTGGTGCAGGCCATGGAGTTAAAATGCTGATATCCGAACTTTTAGGGGGTAAGATTACCGAAGCTTTAGGGCTTAAAATTCCTGAGCTTGTTTTTGTCAATCTTGATGCTGATTTCGGCAGAACAGAAGCCGATGAAGAAATCCAGGATCTGCTGAAATTTTCCGAAGGTCTGAATCTTGGACTGCATTATCTTTCCGGTTCTATCACCTATGATCCCGGAGTAAGTGTGGATCCGCTGCTGGCTTCAAAAATTGTATGGCTGGATGCATTTATCACCAACATTGACCGTACTTTTAAAAATACAAATATGCTGATGTGGCATAAAGAACTCTGGATCATTGATAATGGTGCTTCGTTCTACTTTCATCATTCATGGCAGAATTTTGATGCAGCAGCAAGAACACCTTTCAAATATGTGAAAGACCATGTGCTTCTTCCCAAAGCAAAAATGCTTGATGAAGCAGACAGGTTTGCTCATGAAGTTCTGAACGAAACATTATTCAGGGAAATTGTCAATATGATTCCTGAGGACTGGCTGCAATGGAATGATGCTGACGAAACACCGGATGAAATTCGTGAAATCTATTTTCAGTTTTTGAAAACCAGATTGGAAAATTCTCAAATCTTTGTAAACGAAGCTAAAAATGCAAGAGGATAAAATATATGAATATGCGGTAATACGCCTGGTACCTAAAGTTGAAAGAGAAGAATTTTTCAATATCGGACTGGTGATGTTTTCTAAAAAAGAAAAGTTCATCAGGGTAGAGTTTTATTTGTGTCCGGATAAATTTAAGCTGATGCACAGCAAGCTTGATTATGACGATATCATCCATAATCTGGAAAGCTTTCAGAAAATTGCGAATGGTGATAAAGATGGCGGTCCTATTGCGCTGCTTGATATCCCGGAACGTTTCCGATGGCTGACGGCTGTAAGGAGTGCTGTTGTTCAGACCTCCCGCCCTCATCCGGGAAAATCCAAAGATCTGGATGCTACTTTTGGTAAGCTTTTTGAGGAGTTAGTAAAATAAAGCATCCTTAAAAAATTTAATATGAATTTATCAATAAACAACATATCAATTTACAGGTTTTTCACAAACCTGTTTTTTATTTCATTTTTAAGTTTTTCCAGTTTATTTTTTTCACAAGACCTACCATTAAGACCAACTAAAGCTCCTGCTGTAAAAAGCACATTACTTCCTGAAATAGCAACAGTTTCTGAGAATATTGTTTACAAAACCAACAGAAAGAGCCAACCTCTCGCCCTTGATCTCTATACTCCTAAGAACAGTACTGATGAAAAACTTCCGGTATTGATCTACGTTCATGGAGGCGGATGGATAGAAGGCGACAAAGTAGTTAATGCCGATAACTATCTTGAAACGACTATAAAAAAACTCATAGGCAAACAATATGCGGTGATCAGTATCAACTATACGCTTTTAAATGACAGCACTCATTTTCCTTTGCCTTTGGAAGATACCAAAGACGCTGTAAGATGGGTCAGAAAAAATGCAGAAAAATATCATTTTGATACCAGTAACATCGGCCTTTTCGGAGCTTCAGCGGGAGCTCACCTTTCTCTGATGGCAGCTTATACACCAGACAATACTTATTTGGGTAATCCTGAGCTTTCATCCTATTCTGCTAAGGTAAATTATGTAATTGATCATTATGGCCCTGCAGACCTCAACAAACTTTTCCATACAAGATTAGGGACAATCCCGGTAGGAATGATTGGACTAATGTCCAAAAAAATTGTCGGGTTACAGGAAAATCTGGTGAAAGGGATTTCCGGATATGATATCAGAAAAGATCAGGACAGGGCAATAGATTATCTTAAGACGATATCCCCGGTTAATTTCGTATCAGGTGGTGTTCCTACTTTAATTGTTCAGGGAAATAATGACAAAATTGTTCCTTTGAGTCAATCCAAAAAGCTTCACAGAAAATTAAACAGAGTAAAAATTCAAAACTCTTTAATTGTGGTTGAAGGTGGAGTCCATGGCTTTGGGACTACAGACAAGGGTTATCTTGATAAGATAACAGATCAAATGGTAGACTTTATTCTTTCCCAGAAGAAATAATATACATAAAACTACGAAAAAACAATTAAATCACTACATATCAACACAATAAACAACGACAAATAATAAATATGCTAGATTGATATACATATTGGTATTTTTTATTTAAGAATTAATTACCTTGGCTAATGATTAAACTATTGACAATAAAAACAATAATAATTTAATCATTCACTAATAAAAACAAGCAATATGGATTCACTAAACAATATCAATGCGCTTACTCTCATATTTGTGTCTGTTCTTATTTTCGCAATTGCTTACCGGTTCTATGGTATTTTTATTGCCAATAAAGTTCTCCGTTTAAACGATCAGAATATGACCCCGGCTGTCGAGTTTGCAGACGGGAAAGATTATGTCGCTACCAACAAAAATGTGCTTTTCGGACATCATTTTGCGGCCATTGCTGCTGCCGGGCCATTGGTAGGGCCTGTTCTCGCGGCACAGTTCGGATACCTTCCCGGTGCATTATGGATCCTGATCGGATGTGTGCTGGGTGGTGGTGTGCATGATATGATTGTACTCTTTGCTTCTGTGAGGCATAAAGGGCAGAGCCTTGCTACCATTGCTTCCAAAGAAATCGGAAAAGCAACGGGAACTGTTGCAGGATTTGCTATTCTTTTCATTCTTATTCTTACACTCGCAGGATTATCATTAGCCTGTATCAATGCAATGCACGAAGCTTCATGGTCTCTTTTCACAGTAATCATTACCATGCCTATTGCGATCATTATGGGCCTGATTATGCGTTACAAAAAGAACAGTGTCCTGTTTGCGAGTATTCTTGGAGGCATTCTTCTGGTGGCAGGAATTATCAGCGGACACAGTCTGATGCAGAACCCTACAATGAATAATTTATTTTCATGGGATATTAAAACAATTTCTATAGCGATTCCTCTGTATGGTTTTATTGCTTCTGTATTACCGGTATGGCTTCTTTTGGTTCCAAGGGATTATCTTTCGACTTATTTAAAGATTGGAACCATTATTATGCTGGCGATCGGTGTAATTGTTATTCACCCTACCATACAGATGCCTGCCATTACAGCTTTTGTTAATGGTGGTGGTCCTATTATTGGCGGCCCGGTACTTCCTTTTATTTTTATTGTAATTGCCTGTGGAGCGATTTCGGGATTCCATGCAGTGATTGCTACGGGAACAACTCCTAAAATGCTCAATAAAGAAAGAGAAATCCTTTTCGTAGGATATGGAGCTATGCTCGTGGAGGGATTTGTTGCATTAATGGCACTTATTGCAGCCTGTACACTGATGCCCGGCGATTATTTTGCAATCAATACTCCTAAAGAAGCTTATGACTCTTTCCTTGCTGCACATCCTTCACTGCACGGAGTAGATATTGATTATTACTCACAGAAAATAGGTATTGATCTCTATGGAAGAACAGGAGGTGCCGTATCTCTGGCTGTGGGAATGGCTCATATTTTCAATAAAATCCCATATATGGATCAGCTGACAGCCTATTGGTATAATTTCGCCATCATGTTTGAAGCGGTCTTTATTCTTACAGCGATTGATGCAGGAACGCGGGTGGGACGTTTCTTTTTACAGGAAATGCTGGGTTCTGTGGTTCCAAAATTCAATGATAAAAACTGGATTCCCGGAATCATTATCAGCAGCCTTCTTTTCACTTTTGCCTGGGGATATCTTGTGTATACAGGAAATGTCAACAGCATCTGGCCCTTATTTGGAATCAGTAATCAGCTATTGGCTGCCTGTGGACTGATTGTCTGTACAACGATGCTGATCAGGATGAACAGAGGAAAATATGCCTTATGTTCTGCTGTTCCCGGAGTTTTTATGGCAGGGATTACATTTTGGGCCGGTTACATTCAGGTGACAGCCATTTATATTCCCAAAGGACAATATTTACTGGCAGCTTTAGCGGTAACGGCAATGGTTCTGATGCTTATTGTTTTTATCGGAGCTTTCAGGAAATGGTATCAGCTCCTTCAGATCAATAAGACAGAGATTGATCATTATGGGGAACCTGTGAAGGAGCTTGTGGAAAGATAAGATTCACATTAAATAAAAAGAAAAACAGTTCAGAAATTCTGAACTGTTTTTTTATAAGCATTATCTGTTATTATATTAAAAATTGAAATTAAGTCTTGCAAAAACATATCTTCCGTTCTGTCCAAACTGAGAAGTGGAACGTGAATAAACAAACTGATCATTATTTGTAGAAGCGGGAAGGTTTTTCGTTGGATAAATATCAAACAGGTTATTGACCCCCAAAGTTAATCCTACATTTTTGGTAAACTGATAGGCAGCAGAGATATCGGTAATGATTTTATCTCCGATCTGCTGATGTTCGTTAAAATCAATAATTCCGTCTCCGTTTACATCAATAACATCAGCACCTGTTACTTTTCCGAAATAGGTATTTCTCAGATAGAAGCTGGCATTCTTCCATGAAAGAGTATGGGAAAGACTTGCTTTTACTCTAGGTACAGCTTCTTCCAGATACACTCTCGATTTTTCAGAGAAATAAATCTTTTCAAGTGCCGGAGACTGCAACAATCCTGATGAGTGAACCGTTCCTACCTGTTTGGTTTTATTAAGATTAATAGCAAAGTTGTTATCCAATTTAAATCCAGAGAATCTTAGATTGTGTGAAATCACAACATCTACTCCTTTTGTTTCTGTATCAATCGCGTTGGTAAAGAACTGGGCGCCGTTTACATTTAATTTATCATATTCTTTTTGTGCATCAGAAGGCACGTCCTTTCTTAGGAACTGGTCCGTAAGAATGATACGGTTATCAATTCTTGTAAAATAACCGTCTGCTGTGAAACTAAGCCCTGCTGACGGAATTCTGTAGGTAAATCCGACACTGGCAGATTTTGAAGTCTCCTGCTTCAGCTTTGGCATATTCAGCTGTTGTGCCAGCTGAGAATCATTACTGAAAGTCCCTACTTCCAATAGTTGATTATTGGTAAACAGTGTAGAGGTTACATTATAATAAATCTGGTGGATGGATGGCGCTCTGAATCCTGTAGAACCAGCAAATCTCACATTGAAATCAGGAGCGACTTTGATCCTTGAGGCCAATTTATAATTGAATGTTGATCCGAAATCAGAATAGTTTTCATATCTCGCCGCTGCATCTACCAATAGCCAGTTGGTAAAATTAAATTCAATATCTGCATAAGCTGCTAATGACTGTCTGTTTTTATTCACTGCATTTTCAGGCCTGAATCCGTTGAATACCTGAGAACCTCCCGGCAAGGGTTGTCCAAAAAAGTCTGTGGCTCTCTGGCTTGGATCTCCGTTCCAGATATTTCCAAACTGGTCATAGGTCTGATAGGAAGCTTCTTCTCCCTGGTTAATTTTAAAGTTTTCATAACGGTGCTCTCCTCCGAAGGCCACGTTAATCCCTTCCCATACATCATATTTTTTAGAGAAATCTAAATTGATGGTATTCTGAGAAAACCTTAAACCACCTGCATTGAATTCATTGGGTGAAGCAAAGCGCATTGAGGTGTTTCCTGTATTTCCGATGTTGTATGTAAAAGAGTTTTGTCCGAAAGTATTACTGAAGTCAATATTCCAGCCATCCCATTTCCCCTTAATTCCTGCAGCCAATGAAACATCCTGAATGTCCGTTCTGATCTGTGGAAGGTAACCGTTAGGATATAATCCTGTAAAGGTTCTGCTTTCTCTTGGTCTTCTGTAAAATCCACCGGAAGTTCCGTGTCTTAAGCTGTATCCACCAAAAGTATACACTTTCCAGTTGTCACTGACAGGGATCTCAGCATTCACAAAAAACTGATGATTATTCAGTTTAGACTGCCCAACCTGCATATTAAAATCTTTTCTGGTCTGTCCTCTGTAGCTCAATTCCTGATCTGTTACATCAGCACTGAGTAAAGACCAAAGTCCTTTCTGAAGAACATTCCCTGAGGCGTCAGTAATGTCTTTGAATGTATTTGCATTTTGTATATCAGAGAGTTGAGCTGCACTAAAGTAGTTTACCCCCTGAGCATACTGGTGTACATAATTAATAATTTGCTGTGAATTGGGAGTATTATTTATATTGGTAAAAAGAGAAGATAAATTGACTCCATCATTCAAAGCACGCTGCTCTATGGCATTATAAGCATTATAGATTTTTCCACTTTCAGTACCCGCTCGGTATGTAGGATTTCTGAATTGTGAAGACCAGGTAATATTAAAGAATCCACCTTTGGTCCCGATTTTATTTCCATAGTTCAAATCCAGCTGAATATTCTGACCGTCAAAATCTCCGGTATGGTCATTGGCCGTAGGGGTAAGATTACCACCATAGCTGATCTGACCTGTCAGTTTACCCGTATCTCTTTTCAGATCCAGGTTAATAACACCGGCAATCGCATCAGATCCGTATTGAGCTGCGGCTCCATCTCTCAATACCTCTATCCTGTTTAAGGCAAAAGACGGAATAGCATTAAGGTCAGTACCCACCGTACCTCTTCCCGGTGTTCCGTTCACATTCACCAATGCTGAAGTATGTCTTCTTTTTCCATTCACCAGCACCAAAACCTGATCCGGTCCCAGACCTCTCAGCTGAGCAGGATCCAGATGGTCCGTACCATCAGAATTGGTCTGAATCGTGGAAGTAAAGGAAGGTGCCACAGCATTGAGTATTTGTCCAATATTGGTCTGTGGAAGGATTATGGAAGACTCCTTCACATTGAATACATCTACAGGAACCGGGCTGTCGGTTTTAGACCTGGCTCCGGCCCTTGAACCCAATACTACTACTTCTTCTACATTATTGGTCTTTATGCTGTCTTTATTTGTTTTTATACTGTCTTTTTCCTGTCCGTAAGTAAATACGCCGAGGAAAAATAAAACAGAGGCCGAAAGAATAGTTTTCTTATTATTCATAGTTTAGAATTTGATAACATTTATGTTTTTACAGGGTGCAAATGTAAAATTTATTTATTAGTCTACAAAAACAATAGACTTTGTTTTTGTAAAAAATTGTTATCGTTTCTGTCTATCCCTCACTTAAAGTTAAGATAAATTAAGGAAATATTCATAAAAAATATTGCACTTATCGGTTATTATTTCGGCCGCAACGGCACTTTGTTCAGCAGAGGATTTGTCTTAGCTAAGTGAAACGACATTGTGAACGAAAAAATGAAACAGTTCAAATAGAAACTCTGTAAACTTCGCGTTTAAATAAAGACAACGGATCCAATAATTGAATCCGTTGTCTTTATATTTTTATTTTGAAATTAAATCTTAGTCAGTTTTGCATATTTCAGGATCAGGTTTTTCTCTCCTTCATGCATGAAAACTACTTTTGCTTTGATATTCTGTGGATCTGTTCCGTCCAGGAAAGTGACTTCTCCAATACCGAAACGGTCGTGTCTCACCTTATCTCCTACTTCAATATCCTGAGACGAGGCTCCGCTTGGATTGATAATTTTAGCTGTGCTTACAGGTTTCAGTTTTCTTACTTCCGGTGCTGGTTTCGAAGTATCACCTCTGTCAATGGTTTTCTTTTCAACCTTTTTAAAAGATCTCATTTCAGAAGGATGTTCATCAAAAATATTGGACTTTACCCCTGAATTATTGATAAACCTCTTTTCCATAGCAGGATTAAGGAACTCAATATATTCATCATCAATTTCACTTAAGAATCTTGAAGGTTCCGCATCGGTGATTTTCCCCCATTGGAAACGGGAAACAGCATAGGAGAAGAAGGCTTGCTTTTCAGCTCTTGTCAGGGCTACATAGAATAATCTTCTCTCTTCTTCCAGGTCTTCCCTGGTAGCCGAACTCATAAAGCTCGGGAACAAGTTTTCTTCAAGACCAACCAGATGAACCACCGGGAATTCCAGTCCTTTTGAAAGGTGAATGGTCATCAGTGAAACCATATCATCCTCCAGCTCTTTATCCTGAGTATCTGCAGAAAGGGCAATATTTTCAAGGAAATTGGAAAGACTCGGATCACCGTCTTCAAGCTGCATTTGTTCTTCAATGAATCCCTGCATAGAGTTCATCAATTCCTGAACGTTTTCTACTCTGGAAATTCCTTCAGGCGTCTGATCATCTTTTAAAAACTTGATTAAACCGCTTCGTTTTGCTACTTCCATAGCAACGCTGTAAGCTGTTTCTGTTTTCAATAGTACCTGGAAGGCCTTGATCATGGACCAGAAGTCGTTCAGTTTGTTTAAAACTCCATTGTTAAGCCCTAACTGTGGTGCATACATAGGAAGATTATCCAGTACTTTTGAAACTGCAATATTGTGGGCATCTGCAAAAACGATCAGCTTATTCTGTGTCGTTTCTCCGATCCCTCTCGCCGGATAATTGATAATCCTCATCAATGCTTCAGAATCATTTTCATTGATCAGAAGACGAAGATACCCGATAAGGTCTTTTACTTCTTTCCTTTGATAGAAAGAAAGTCCTCCATATACTTTGTATGGAATATTTTTACGTCTCAGTGCATCTTCAAAAGCACGCGTCTGAGAGTTGGTTCTGTATAAAATGGCAAAATCGCTGTATTTTCTCTGGTCACGGTTACGAAGTTCCCAGATATTTCCGGCAACAAAATTGGCTTCATCAGCATCGGAAAGAGAACGGTATATTTTGATCTTGTCCCCTTCTTCATTATCACTGAATACGTTTTTCTTAAACTGCTGCAGGTTTTTTGCAATGACTACATTGGCAGCATTTACAATATTCTGTGTAGAACGGTAATTCTGCTCCAGCGATACCGTTTTGGCATCAGGATAATCTTTTTTAAAGTTTAAGATATTATAAATATTGGCTCCACGGAAAGAATAGATAGACTGAGCATCATCCCCTACGACACAGATATTCTCAAATTTTGAAGCCAAAGCTTTTACAATAAGATACTGGGAGTGGTTCGTATCCTGGTACTCATCCACCATGATGTACCTGAACCTGTCCTGATATTTCGCCAGTACTTCTGGGAAACGGGTTAATAATTCATTGGTTTTCAGAAGAAGATCATCAAAATCCATGGATCCGTTTCTGAAACATTGCTCAACATATCTCTGGTAAATCTGTCCGATGAATTTCATATTTGCTTTTTCATCAGCTTCCATCAGCTCCGGATTGTTGAAATAAGCTTTTACTGTAATCAGATTATTTTTGTACGTTGAAATTCTTGCCTGAACTTTTTTAGGTTTATAAAGATCAGCATCGATATTCATATCCTTCAGCACTTTTTTGATCACGTTCAGAGCATCCTGCTGATCATAAATCGTAAAGTTGGAAGGATATCCAAGATAATGAGCTTCAATCCTTAAAATCCTTGCAAAAACAGAGTGAAAAGTTCCCATCCAGAGACTTCTTGCATTGCTTTCCCCTACTACTTTTGCGATACGGTCTTTCATCTCACGGGCCGCTTTATTGGTAAAGGTAAGGGCCAGAATATTGAAAGGGTCTATCCCATTATGTATTAAATGGGCAATACGCATGGTAAGTACCCGCGTTTTTCCGGAACCTGCCCCGGCAAGCACCATCAGAGGTCCCTGTAAAGAGGTAACGGCTTCATATTGTGATTCGTTGAGTCCTTTCAAATAGTCCATACAGCAAAAGATTTTGGGAACACAAAATTAAGGTATTCAGAGGAGAATTCAAACTTTCATAGAGAAGTTAGGAATTTGAAGTATTCAGTTTTGGATGCTAAGTACTGTGTACATTAAATGTAATTCTAAATTAAACGCTACTGTTCGCAAGGTTAATGATTAATTTTATACCATATCTTTTGTTCGCAAGGGCACTTCGTTCAGCCAGGATATCAACTTTCAACTATTGCTGAGTGAAACGCCTTTGCGATCGTAACTTAAAAATCATAAAATTTCTCAGCGAACCTTACGTTAAAATATAAGCTGATTAAAAAAACAGTTATTATTTTCTAACATTTCCGTTCTTCCACCATATATTTCTATACATTCTGTAACATTTAATTCACTTTTCATACTAATTGATAAACAATTTCTAAATTTTATGAAAAAGCGACTTCTTTCTGCAGCTGCCGTAGCTTTCTTCGGGCTAATGCTGAATGCACAGCAAATCAAATTCGAAGAGTATGACCTTCCCAATGGTCTCCATGTAATCCTTCATCAGGATAACTCAGCACCGGTTGTAACCACAGGTGTAATGTACCATGTAGGTGCAAAAGATGAAGTAAAAGGCAGAACAGGTTTTGCTCACTTCTTTGAACACCTTTTATTTGAAGGAACTCCTAATATCAAGAGAGGAGACTGGTTTAAAATCGTTTCTTCAAACGGAGGGCAGAACAACGCCAACACCACCAATGACAGAACTTATTATTATGAAACATTCCCTTCCAATAACGAACAGCTTGGACTTTGGATGGAAGCCGAAAGGATGCGTCATGCAGTAATCAACCAGATTGGTGTGGATACCCAAAGAGAGGTCGTAAAAGAAGAGAAAAGATTAAGAATGGATAACCAGCCTTATGGAAACCTTTTCACCACTATTCAGAAAAATTTATTTACCAATCACCCATACAACTGGCCAACGATCGGTTCTATGGAAGATCTGAACTCAGCAAAGCTGGAAGAGTTCCAGGCATTCTACAAAAAATATTACGTTCCGAATAATGCTACTTTGGTCGTTGCAGGAGATATCAAACCTGAGCAGACTAAGAAATGGATCGAAACCTATTACGGGGGAATTCCAAAAGGAACACTTTATCCAAAAGATTTCCCGAAAGAAACTCCTATCACTCAGGAAAAAGAAGTAACCGCTACTGACCCGAACATCCAGCTTCCTGCTTATATTTTCGCGTACAGAACTCCGGCTAATAAAGAAAAAGATGCTTATGTTTTAGATATGCTTTCTTCTTATTTAAGCAGTGGAAAGTCTTCAGTTTTATATAAAAAATTAGTAGATCAGGACAAAAAAGCACTTCAAGTAGCGGCTTTCAACCAGGGTCTTGAGGATTACAGTATCTTCGCATTCTTTGCCATTCCGATGGGGCAAACTACCAAGCAGGCTTTACAGACGGACATTGATGCGGAAATCAAAAAACTTCAGACGACTTTAATTTCTGAGGAAGATTATCAAAAACTTCAAAACCAATACGAAAACCAGTTTGTAAATGCCAATTCGAGCATTCAGGGAATAGCGGCTTCATTGGCAACCAACCACGTATTGATGGGTGACACGAACCTGATCAACAAAGAAATCGACATTTACAGATCTATCACCAGACAGGATCTTCAAAATGCGGCTAAAAAGTATCTTAATTCCAACCAAAGAGTAATCATTAACTACGTGCCTGAGAAAAAGTAACCATTTCAAATTTCAGGCTACCCTATGATTATTAAAAATTAAATTTTTACAAATGAAAAAGCAATTAACATATATAGCTGCAGCGTTTTTCTTTACAGGAATGGTTTCAGCACAAAAAATAGATCTTAATGCAATGCCGAAACCGGGACCTACTCCTGCAATCAACATCGCGAAACCCAAAACCTTCCAGCTAAGCAACGGGCTTACAGTAATGGTAGTTGAGAACAACAAACTGCCAAGAGTAAACGCAAGTCTTTCTATGGACAGACCTCCATACAATGAAGGTGCTGTAACCGGTGTAAGCGAAATTATGGCTGAACAGTTCGAAAATGGAACAACCAACATCAGCAAAGATGATTTCAATAAAAAGGTGGACTATCTTGGTGCCAATCTTAATTTCTCTTCAGGGGGTGCTTCTGCCAACTCACTTTCAAAATATTTCCCTGAAGTATTAAACTTAATGGCTGATGCGATTATCAATCCGAAATTCTCTGCGGAAGAAATTCAAAGTTCTAAGGAAAGAGCTATCGAAGGATTAAAATCTGAAGAAAAAAACGCTTCTTCTATTGCTTCAAGAGTTTCCAATGCTTTGATGTATGGAAAAAATACGTCAAGAGGTGAATTTGAAACCATTGAATCAATCAACAAAATCCAGCTTGCTGACGTACAAAATACATACAAAAAATACTACGCACCGGACAATGCTTATTTAGTCATCGTGGGAGATGTAAAGTTTGATCAGGTAAAACCTTTGATTGAGAAAGCTTTCAGTGGCTGGAAAAAAGCAAATACACCTGTTACCCCACTAGAACCGGCTTCTAATGTTGCTAAAACAGAAATCAACGTAGTAGATGTTCCTTCTGCAGTACAGTCTGTTGTTTCCTTAAACAACCTGAATACCCTGAAAATGAAGGATGCTAATTACTTTCCTGCAACAATCGCCAACTACATTCTTGGAGGTGGTGGTGAAGCAAGACTTTTCATGAATCTTCGTGAGAAAAACGGATTCACTTATGGTGCTTATTCTAGTATGGTTGCCAGCAAGTATTCTCCACAATTCTCTGCAAGTGCAAGCGTAAGAAATGAAGTTACAGACAAAGCTGTTAAAGAATTCATGAATGAGCTTAACGCTATTTCTACAGTAAAACCGGAAGAACTGGAAAATGCTAAAGCTAAGCTGAAAGGATCTTTCATCATGTCTTTGGAACAGCCAGCTACTATCGCAAGATTTGCTTTAAATCAAAAGGTTCAGGATTTACCGGCTGATTTCTATACCAATTACTTAAAGTCTATTGATAAAGTAACGGCGGCAGATGTTGCCAATGCTGTAAAAGCAACTATTTTACCCAACCAGAGCAGAATTTTCATAGCAGGTAAAGCCTCCGACATTTCTGAAGGACTGGAAAAATTAGGTTATCCTGTAAAATATTTTGATAAAGATGCCAATCCGGTCGCTAAACCTGCTGCGCAGAAAGTAGATGCAAATGTTACCATTGGTTCTGTAGCTGATAAATACATCAATGCAATCGGAGGGCTTACCGCTGTTCAGAAAGTGGTTTCTATTACGACAGATGCCTCTACCAAAGTTCAGGGAATGGATATGACCATGAAACTGATCCAGGCTAAAGGCGGAAAAATGGCCATGGATATGAAAATGATGGGAAATACTGTACAGAAAATCATTTTTGACGGTAAAGACGGATATATGGAAGCTCAGGGAAGAAAAATGCCTCTTAATGAAAAGCAGAAAGCTGAAATGGCAGATCCTGAACTTTTCCCGGAACTTACTTTTGCTAAGAATCCAGAGTTTAAACTGGCAGGAATTGAAAAGTATAATAACGAAGACTCTTATGTTGTGAAAGGAGCCAAGGACACCTACTATTACAGCGTAAAAACAGGTCTTAAGACTGGTGAAGTAAAAACCGGAGAGGGAGGATCCATCCCTACAAGCTATGCAGATTACAAAGAGGTTTCCGGAGTAAAACTTCCGTTTACCATCATCCAGAATATGGGAGGTATGGATATCAACCTTGCTGTACAGTCTTATCAGATCAATCAGGCTAAAGATGCTGATTTCAAATAAAAACACCTTATTTTTATATAAAAAACGGCAACAATTGTTGCCGTTTTTATTTTTATCAATATTTGACGGCATCTTTTTTTGTCATTCAGTAAAAAAAGATTAAATTTGCCCATTCAAAAAGATATCAGAATTAATGGATACTATATTTACACTATTGATGGTTCTTGTTATGATTGCCAGTGTCTTATTGGTAATTATTGTTATGGCACAAAATCCAAAAGGAGGAGGCCTTTCCAGTACTTTCGGAGGTGCGTCATCTGCACAGTTTGGAGTACAGAGAACCAATGATTTCATGGAAAAAGCAACATGGACTCTGGGCGGGACTATCATTGTTCTTATCCTTTTAAGCGTTGTTATTACAGGTAAGCCTTCTCAGGCACTTCCTACCCAACAGCAGCCAGCGAAGAAAGAAGCACCTACAAAACAGTCAGCTCCGGCTTCTTCCACAACTACTCCGGCACAGACTCCTGCACCGGCAAAATAAGAAGAATATCATCTTATATAAAACAAAAGCAACTCCATGGAGTTGCTTTTTTATTTTAATTTAATCTTTTCAAGCTGATGCCTGAGCTTTAAACCTGCTTTCAAAAAAGAATACTGTACAGGTTTTGATTGTTTATAATATTTATCAATAAAGATCTGCATAGCCCCATAGAATCTCTTGAGATAAACTTCATCTTTAACTGTACTTTCCCCTTTGTGGTGAAGAATTGAAGCTTCTCCATAATAGAAATTTTTATATCCGTTTCTTAAAAAGGTATAGCAAAGATCAATATCTTCACCATACATAAAATAAGCTTCATCCAGACCACCTATTTTTTCATAGACATCCTTTTTAGCCAATAAAAAAGCTCCTGTGATCACTTCTACTTCAGCAACTGCATTTTCGCCTATATCATTTCTGTAATAGGATTTTGAGCTATTCTTTTTAAAACTGGTAAAGAGCTTTTCAAATGAATTGATCATATCCGGCACTGAGCGCTTGCTTTCAGGCAGAAATCTTCCTTCCGCATCATGCATTCTCACTCCCAGACATCCGAATAAAGGCTGAGCATCTGCAAAATCCAGAAGTTCTTTCATATAAAAGCCTTCAAACTCGGTATCTGGATTCAAAAGTAAAATATATTCCCCTTTTGCCGTTTGGATGGCCTGATTGTTGGCTTTTGAAAAACCGCCATTTGTTTCGGAAGCAATAAAGTGTATGTTTGGAAACTCAGTAACAAGCTCTTGCCATGAAGCGTCTGTAGAAGCATTATCGATGACAACGACTTCATATTCTATCTCCCGGATGTATTTCTGAAGTGACAGGAGACAGCTTCTGAGCAATTGAGTAACATTATAGTTGACGATGATAACAGACAGCTTCATATTAATCCTTTTCGTTGTATGGCAGCCTGTTGATAATAGATCTTCCTAAAGAAATCTCATCGGCATATTCCAATTCGTCTCCCACTGAAATCCCTCTTGCAATGCTCGAAAAATTCACATTGAAATTTTTAAATTTCTTGTAAATATAATAAGCCGTTGTATCTCCTTCCATCGTCGCACTTAATGCAAAAATAAACTCCTTCACATTCCCTTCATTCAGTTTCTTTTCAATGCTGGGAATATTCAGCTGGCCGGGCCCCACTCCTTCCATTGGAGAGATTTTTCCGCCAAGGATCAAGTATTTTCCGGTGTATTTTCCTGTATTTTCAATAGCAATTACATCACGTACATCTTCCACTATACAGATCAACTCTCCGTTTCTTTTTTCATTGCTGCATATTTCGCAGACGTCAAAATCTGAAAAATTATGACATTCCTTACAGTATTTTATTTCATTGACAAGATTGATCAGGGAGTTTCCAAGACTTACAGCTCTGGAATTGGGCTGCTTCAACAAATGGAGTGCTAACCTCAAAGCCGTTTTTCTTCCAATCCCAGGCAATCCCGAAATCTCATCTACTGCTTTTGCCAATACTTTACTAGGGTAATCCATAGGTACAAAAATAAGGATTAAAGTTGATAATTTACAGTGTATCATAAATCGTCGATTCGCTTTGCATGTGAATTTTCATACAACATAAATAAATTTTAACGCAGTGTTCGCTAAGATTTTTTTTAAATTCTTAAAAACGATCGCGGGGGCGTTTCACTCAGCAATAGACAAATCTGATATCCTGGCTGAACGAAGTGCCTTTGCGATCGAAATAAATAAAAATAAATATCAACCTTGCGAGCATAGCGTTTTTTTTAAACAAAAAACATTTCCAAAACAATGTCTCATTATGATATTTTATATTTCTCCCCTATCTGAGAACTCTAAAAAAACCTCTATATTTGCGGCTTAAATTAAATATGAAAAAAATAAACTGACATGGTACTTAACAATCTTAATTATCCTCTGGATTTCAAATTCAAAATCACTACTTTAGCAAGTGACTTCAACATTACTGACAAAAACGGAAATTATGTGGCATATGTCCGTCAGAAAATGTTTAAGTTGAAAGAAGATGTTATCGTTTTCAATGATGAGAGTAAGTCTAAAGAGCTTTTCAGAATAAGAGCCAACCAATGGATTGATTTCAATGCTTCCTATTCTTTGAATGATCTTATTGACAATAAAAACTTCGGCAGACTGGCAAGAAAAGGGATGCGTTCCCTATGGAAAGCAAGCTATGATATCCTGGATGCACACGATCAGCCCAAGTTTAAAATCCAGGAAGACAGTGCATGGGTAAGATTCTGGGACAGCTTTGTAGGAGAAATTCCTATTATCGGAATGTTCACCGGCTATTTCCTCAATCCGTCTTACACTGTAACCGGTATTGATGGTAAAGCTTATTTTAAACTGAAAAAAATGCCTTCATTCTTTGGAAGAAGATTCCAGCTGGACAGACTGATCGACATTGATGATGAGGAAGAAAGTCTGGTAATCCTTTCTTTACTTATGATGACCCTTCTTGAAAGAGCAAGAGGATAAACCCGTTATAAAACCACAAACACATGAAATATTTAATCATTTTATTTTCTGCATTTTTACTGGTAGCCTGTAAAAAGGAAAAAGAAACCATTCCTGGCGCTGCACCAGCTGATTCTTTACACGTTGCTAAAGACTCTGCTTCCACTGGACCTTCTTCCGGAAATATCCTGGTAGGGACAATTCCGTTTCCAAAAGAAATCAAAGAATGTTCCTGTTATTTTGCTGTGAGCAAAACCGATTTTGAAAATGAAAGATACATCTATGCAGATGATGCCGGGAAGACAGCTTATATGAAGCTTGACGGTAAAAGACTGGCTCTGAATCTTATCTCATCAAGCGATATGGAAGTAGACGAACTGCTTACCAAAGAAATAGAAAATGATGATTATAAGATTTCTGTAAAAGGAAAAAAAATAAAAGGCGAAGAAGCTTTGTTGTTTGAAGGTACTCTGACTATTGAGAAACCAGACGGTACCACTTTCACCACTCCGATCTACGGAGAGTGTGGATGTTAATAACAGCGAAAAAACCCACTCGCAAAAAGGTAATAGTGTAAAAAAACAGATCAGCACATTTGCCGTTTTGCTATTTCGTCTCCAAATGCATACAAAAGTGCTTCTGTATCCTACAGAAGCATTTTTTATTTTGTAAATTTGAGAAAAATAAATTTCAATGGAATTATCGAATATAGAACCGCAGATTATCTGGAAAAATTTCTCCAAATTAAATGCTGTTCCAAGACCTTCGAAAAAGGAGGAAAAAGTAATAGCTTTCATCAAAGAATTCGGTGAGAATTTAGGGCTGGAAACTACGGTAGATGAAGTAGGAAACGTTATTATTAAAAAACCTGCCACGGCAGGAATGGAAAACCGTAAATCTGTTGTGCTTCAGTCGCACCTTGATATGGTTTGTCAGAAAAACAATGATGTCAATTTCGATTTTGAAACAGAAGGAATCAAAATGGAAATCGACGGTGACTGGGTAAAGGCTAAAGGAACTACTTTAGGTGCTGATAACGGCCTGGGAGTAGCAACCATTATGTCTGTTCTTGAAAGCTCAGATATTCCACACCCTGCATTAGAAGCTCTTTTTACCATTGATGAAGAGACAGGAATGACAGGAGCTTTAGGATTAAAGCCAGGGCAACTGACAGGACAAATTCTATTGAACCTTGACACAGAAGAGGATGATGAAATTGATATCGGCTGTGCAGGAGGTGTAGATGTAACCATCACTCAAACTTATGCTGCAGAAGCTTCAAAAGGTCAAATTGCAAGAATTGAAGTAAAAGGTCTTCAGGGAGGACACTCCGGAATGGATATCCATAAAGGTTTCGGAAATGCCAATATTATTTTAGGAAGGCTTCTTTATACCGGATTGGAAAACCAGAATATTGAACTGATCTCTATCGACAGCGGAGGCCTGAGAAATGCTATCCCAAGAGAGGGTGTTGCCGTTATTTCGGTGAGAAACGCTCAGGAGTTTATCGAAAATGCGACTGCTCTTAAAAAAGATATTTTAGAAGAGTTTGCATCAGTAGAACCGGGAATTCAAATCAATATTGAGAACTCCACATCTTCTGACAAAGCTATTTCTGAAGAAGATTCTAAAAAAGTGATCCTTACCTTAAAAGCACTTCACAACGGAGTTTACAGAATGAGCCCGGACGTTAAAGATCTTGTAGAAGCTTCCAACAACGTGGCAAGAGTAGAACTTAAAGGTGGAGAACTTAAAATCTTAAATCTTACGAGATCTTCTGTAGATTCTTCCAAATATTCAGTGGCAGAACAATTGAAATCTGTTGCAGAACTGGCCGGAATGAATGTTGAATTCAGTGGCTCTTACCCTGGATGGAAACCAAAACCAGGTTCAGAGATTGTACAGTTGATGGAGAAACTTTACACGGAAAAATTCAGTGAAAAACCTCATGTGGTAGCTTGCCACGCAGGTCTTGAATGCGGAATCATCGGTGCCAACTATCCTGAAATGGAAATGGTAAGCTTTGGACCAACCATCAGAGGGGCACACTCTCCTGATGAAAGAGCCAATATTCCTTCAGCCCAGAAATTCTGGAGTTTCCTAAAGGATATTTTAGCAAATATTCCTCAGAAATAGAACATTAAAATTACTATATTGAATATCCAGAGTCTTATGATTTTGGATATTTTTAGTTTTTAATTGAAATAAATATGCTTCGACAAGCTCAGCATCACTTCTCTAATACTAACAGCTTTTTTAGAGATAAATTTTCAGCAGTGTCATACTGAGCCTTCCCAGGCATCTAAACGTAAAATAAATTTTATACAATGAAAAGTATCACCGTATTCTGCGGATCAAGTTTTGGCGCAGATAAAATATATGAAGAACAGACATTCCTGTTGGGGCAAACCTTAGCAAAACAAAATATACAACTGGTTTATGGCGGCTCAGAAACCGGCTTGATGGGAACGGTAGCCAATGGAGCTTTAAGTGAAAATGGCAAGGTAATAGGAGTTCTTCCCCAGTTTTTGCAAACCAAAGAAATTGCCCATAAAAACCTGACCGAACTTATCATCGTGGAAACCATGCATGAAAGAAAAACCAAAATGAACGAACTCTGTGACGGGGTTATCGTTCTTCCCGGTGGCTATGGTACGTTGGAAGAGTTTTTCGAGATGATCACATGGGCACAGCTGGGACTTCATCAAAAACCTATCGGAATTCTGAACATTGACGGATTTTATGATGACCTGATTCAACTTATTCAGACCATGGTGGACAAAGGATTTTTAAAACAAATCAACAGTGATATGGTACTCCTCAGTAATTCAATTGATGATCTGCTGGAAAAAATGAGAAATTATCAGGCTCCTACAGTCTGGAAAGTGATCAGCAAAGATGAGGTATAAAGAAAAAACCCGTCCGAATAACTCGGGCGGGTTTCTTTATTAAGATTAAAAAATATTTTCTAAGGATAAGGAGCAATCTCCACTTCAAGCCCCTCCATTTCATCTGCAATATGCAGCTGGCAGCCTAATCTGCTGTTGTCTTTCACATGGAAAGCTTCAGCCAACATAGCATCTTCTTCATCTCCCATCGGTTCCAGACCAGGATCATTGATTACATAAACCTGGCATGAAGCACACATCGCCATTCCTCCGCATACCCCAATAGTACCTTCTTCCGCCAATTCATAGGAACGGATAATTTCCATTAAGTTCATGGACATATCCGTAGGAGCTACGACATCGTGGGTTACCCCTTCTCTGTCGGTAATTTTAATATTAATATCTGACATAATTCTGCAAAATTAGTCAATTTTTTTAACAACAGCTTTCTCTGCTTCTTTACGGCTTCCGTCAAATCCGTCAACACCACTTACCGTTGTATATTTTAATACGAATTTTTTACCGGGATTTAGCCTGTTATAAACACTCTGGCACATCAAAGTAGCTTCGTGGAACCCACAAAGGATCAGCTTCAGTTTTCCAGGATACGTATTGATATCTCCGATAGCATAAATACCATCAATGTTGGTCTGATAATCAAGGGCATTGTTGACAACAATAGCATTCTTTTCAATATTTAATCCCCAGTTTCCGATTTCTCCTAATTTTGGTGTCAATCCGAATAAAGGAATAAAATAATCTGTTTCAATATCGTAAGCTTCCTGCCCATCCACTTCTACGGTGATTGCTTCTACTTTTCCGTCACCTTTAATACCGGTAACTTCAGCAGGAGTAATTAATTTAATTTTTCCCTGATTTTTCAGGTCCTGAACTTTTTCTACAGAATCCAAAGCTCCTCTGAACTCATTTCTTCTGTGGATCAAAGTCACTTCGCTGGCTACATTGGAAAGGAAAATACTCCAGTCAAGGGCAGAATCGCCACCTCCCGCAATAACTACTTTTTTGTTTCTGAAGTGTTCTGGTTCTTTAACGAAATATTCAAGACCTTTTTCTTCATAATCAGCTATATTGTCGAAAGTGGGTTTTCTCGGCTCAAAAGTTCCCAATCCTCCTGCAATAGCAATCGCTTTACATCTGTGGACAGTACCTTTGTTTGTGATCACTTCAAACCACTCATCATCAATCTTTGTATAAGAAACAGCTGTCTCCCCTAAAGTAAAACCAGGCTGGAACTGCTTGATCTGTTCCATCAAATTATCCACCAATTCTCCAGCATTTACTGAAGGATAACCAGGGATATCGAAGATAGGTTTTTTAGGATAAAGTTCTGCCAGTTGCCCTCCCGGCTGTGGAAGTGCATCAATAATATGGCACTTCATTTTTAATAAACCAGCTTCAAAAACTGCAAAAAGTCCTGTAGGCCCCGCACCTATGATCAATATATCAGTGGTTATCATAATATTTAAGATAATTTAATTATACATGTAGCTGCAAATTTACTAATTTTAATGCGAAGCATATTTAATTGATTCTAAATAAAAACCTGAGATTTGTCAAATATCAATCATTTAGGATTTTAAATTTGGCAATGTTTTTGTAAATGTCTTGTTATGAAGAAAATTTTAAACCTTTTTGCAGTATTTATATTCTTTTTAGGCTCAGCCCAGATTGATAATATCGCAGACGGCGAATCGATCACTCTTAGAATTCATTACGGCTTTCTGAATGCGGGAACAGCAAACCTGACTACCAAACAGACCAACTACAAAGGCGTACCCCATCTGTATGTAAAAGGTACAGGGCAGACGACCGGCGCAGTAAAGGCATTCTTCAAAGTAGAAGATTTATATGAAAGCTTCATCAATATGCAAACAGGATTACCGAGTTTCTATGTAAGAAATGTCCGCGAAGGAAGCTATCGTCAGCATCTTGAAACGGTTTTTAATCACGATAACAATACTTTAATTCTAACTGATAAAAAAACACCCGCCAACGGTTCGAAGGTTTTAAAATCAGTAAAAGGTGTACAGGATATGCTTTCATGCTTTTATTATTTAAGAAGTAAAAGCCCGGACGAATTGAAAGTGGGAACCGTCATCAATATGAACGTTTGGATTGATGATGAGATGTTTCCTTTTCAGCTGAAAGTAACAGGAACAGAAAATTTAAAGACTAAATTCGGGACGATCAACTGTTTAAAGATTATTCCATCTGTAAAAAGCGGAAGGGTATTTAAAGATAAAGAAGGAGTAACCATGTGGGTTTCCAATGATGCCAATCATCTTCCTATGCTTTTGAAAGCGGAACTTGCAGTAGGCGCACTGAAAGCAAGCATTGACGACTATAAAAATGTGAAATATCCTCTAAATTTCAGTAAGTAATTATCACCGATTTTTAAATATCAGGTCTGTAAAATTTTACAGACTTTTTTATTTTCATGTAATATATTCTTAATATGGATTGTCTTTATTATAGAGGCAGTCAAAGAACTGCGGCATGTCAATACTTCACTGAGATACTTAGTGTATTCGAACCGAAGTATAAGCATAAGAAACAGACACGTGTAAATTTTTCAATAAGATCAGTTTTTAGTTACGTTTTGTTTCTTAGGTCAGTAATTAAAAACAAAAAACCTCCGGAGCTCCGGAGGTTTGATTTTTTATAGTGTTTTGAACTGTTCCAGTGTTCTGATATCATTTTCAAAGAACATTCTGATGTCACTCATCTGGTAAAGCAGCATCGTAATTCTTTCAATTCCCATTCCGAATGCATATCCTGAATATTTCTCAGCATCAATATTTACATTTTTCAGTACGGCAGGATCTACCATTCCACATCCCATGATTTCCAGCCACCCAGTTCCTTTCGTGATTCTGTAATCCGTTTCAGAGTTTAATCCCCAATACACATCAATTTCAGCACTTGGCTCAGTGAATGGGAAGAATGAAGGTCTCATTCTGATTTTAGATTTCCCGAAAAGCTCAGTGGTAAAAAACTGAATGGTTTGCTTTAAATCTGCAAAACTCACATTCTCATCAATATATAGCCCCTCAATCTGGTGGAAAATACAGTGAGAACGTGAAGAAATCGCTTCATTTCTGAATACTCTCCCCGGAGATAAAATCCTGATTGGCGGTTGGTTTTCTTCCATAAAACGGGTCTGTACAGAAGAAGTATGTGTTCTTAAAAGAATATCCGGATTCTGCTCAATGAAGAAAGTATCCTGCATATCTCTTGCCGGGTGGTATTCCGGGAGATTAAGCGCTGTAAAGTTATGCCAGTCATCTTCAATCTCAGGACCGTCTGCTACAGCAAACCCGATAGATTTGAAGATTTCTATAATTCTGTTTTTTACCAGATTGATCGGATGTCTGGAACCCAGATCCAATGGAAAAGCGGGTCTTGTAAGATCTTCTTTTTCTACCACGACAGAAGAAGCTGAAGCATTTTTCAAATCCTCCAGTTTTACAGCAACTGCCTGTTTTAAAGTATTGATCTTCTGCCCGAATTCTTTCTTCTGGTCATTAGGAACTTCTTTAAATTTTTCAAAAAAATCATTCAGAACCCCTTTTTTACCATTATACTTGATTCGGAAGTTCTCGATCTCTTCCTTAGAGGTGGCATTGAAGCCATTTACTTCGATCAGTAGTTCTTCTATCTTTTCTATCATTGTTTTACCCTTTCAAAATGTTTTGCAAAAATACGATTTTTAAGTTGAATAATAAGTCCGTCATAAAAAAATCTGCCTCTTTTTCGGGAGGCAGACTTCAATCACTTATTTCACTTAAATAAAAAAATTATTTCTTTTCTAAAGCTTTAACGCTGATCTGAAGAGTCACCTCATCTTTAATCACACCGTTTTCAGCAGGAGCCTGGAACTTCACGCCAAACTCTTCTCTTTTGATATCTTTCGGTTCAGTAGCTACACTCACCTCCCCGTTTTTCACGGAAACATTAGCCTTAAACTGAACAGGCTTGGTAATTCCTTTAATCGTCAAATTACCATCCAAAAGAGTATTATAATCACCTTCTGTAGCGGGAGTTACTTTTGTAATTTCGTAAGAAGCTGTCGGAAACTTTTCAACTTCAAAGAAATCACCACTCTTCAGGTGACCGTTTAATTTTCCTAAATCTTCCGGACTGTCTTTCAAATCCACAGAAGTTAAGGAATTCATATCAGCAACGAATTTTCCGCTTTCCAGTTTTCCGTCTTTCACCGTCACATCTCCGCTTTCAAATCTGATGGTTCCAAAATGACTTGTATTTTCAGATTTAAATACTTTATATCCCTTCCATTCAACCTTACTGTTTAGCGTATCCAATGTGAACTGGCTCCCTTCTTTAGTAGTCGTCACTTCATTACTTTCACTGGTAAGCGGTTTGTCTTTTTTACAAGAAACCGTTACAACAGCAACAAATAATGCAGGAATAGCTAATGAAAACAGTTTTTTTCTCATTTTTGATTTATTTTTATTAGTTCCGCTAATATAATAAAAAAAATTATGTTTTCATAAAAACCTTACATTTGTAATATGCTATTAGAAATAAACAATTTATTTTTCTCTCACAACAAAGAAAATCCCCTGTTTCAGAACCTTAACCTGAGGTTTGAAGCTGACAGGATCATTGCTCTTGCAGGAGAAAGCGGATGTGGAAAATCTACCCTTCTCAGTCTGATCTATGGGCTGCTGGACTGGGAAAGCGGAGAGATCATTTTTAACGGAACACGACTGTTAGGTCCGAAAGGAAATCTTGTTCCCGGAGAAGCAGAAATGAAATTTGTAGCTCAGAATTTTGACCTCATGCCTTACGCTACAGTAGCTGAAAATGTGGGAAAATTTATTTCAAATATCAATTTAAAACAAAAAAAAGAAACTGTAACAGAGCTTCTTGAGGTAGTGGGACTTCAGGAATTTGCCAATGTACTTCCCAAATACCTTAGCGGTGGACAACAGCAAAGAGTAGCCATTGCCAGGGCCCTGTCTGTTCTTCCTCAACTTCTGATTCTGGATGAGCCTTTCAGTAATCTGGATTTTCCGAGAAAAATTGAGCTCAGAGAAAGACTTTTCAGATACGTAAAACAGCATGGGGTATCTCTGATTATTTCTACCCATGAACTTCAGGATATTATGCCATGGCTGGATCAGATCGTTATCCTCCAGGATGGAAGACTTATTCAGAATGACAGCCCTGAAGAAACCTACAGACATCCTTATAATTCTTATGTGGCTAAATTATTTGGGGAAGTAAACATTTTCAGCGAAACAGAAGCCGCAGAGTTCCAACTTTCAAAATTTTCTTATTATCCTAAAGAAATAAAAATTACTGAAACAGGTTTCGAAGCAGAAGTTCTGGAAAGCAGATTTGCAGGAAACTACTATTGGAACAAGCTGAGAGTAAAATCAAAAGAACTGGTTGTTTATACTGATGAGAAAATATCGGGAACAATAAATATTTCATTTATTTAAGAGAAAACGCTAAATCGTAAAAGAGCATTTCGCTGTTTTGCCATCCCGTTACCCCACCCTTAACTCATACATTTACTTACACTTATCAATAAAAAAAATACAAACATAAGAAGCTGTTTATAAAACTTTTTCTTACATTTGTATTTCTACAGCATAAGGAAATCTTTGGTTAATTCTCTTTCTGCCTTCCGGACGGACATTAGCAGTTTTGCAATTAAGTCTTATGAAAGATTACACTGTCCAATTTTTTCCTTTTCTTTATTTTTAAGCCATACAAGCAGCCTTGATCTTATGCTTTCTTTACAAATTCAGATTTAAGAGCCATCGCTCCAAAACCATCAATTTTACAGTCGATATTGTGATCGCTTCCCGGTCTTAAACGGATATTTTTCACTTTAGTGCCCGCTTTTACCGGTTTGGGTGCCCCTTTTACAGGAAGATCTTTTACCACAACTACAGAATCTCCATCCTGAAGTTCATTTCCGTTGGAATCCAATATTTTTCCTTCACTGGCAACCTCAGAAGCAGCTTCTTCAGGGTTCCATTCGTAAAAACACTGAGAACATACCATCATATTATCGCTTGGGTAGGTAAACTCAGAGCTGCATTTCGGACAAAGTACCGTATCACTCATATTTTAATTTTTTTGCAAAGGTAGGGCTTTTTAAAGGTTGAAGTCAAGAGGTAAAGCTCAGTATAGTAGACAATAAGCGCATCTTTATTTAACACCGCTTGGTGAATTAATGCGAATTAAATAAACCAGACGCAAAGAAAGTAAAGTATAATAATGAACAGTGTATATTTTGCTGGCAAATATTTTTCATTAAGCAAAAACACAGGTTAATTCTTCATAGAGTGAAGGCAATGGTAAACCAATAAAAATATAAACATATTTGATATAAAAATTTATCCGAAAAACGGATTGACCATTCAGAATTCGCTATCCTTCATCAACTCTCCCACCCCAAATTCTAAACTCTCAATTAAAAGTCGTATTTTTGCAGATTCAAACAGCGAAGCAAACTTATGGAACTTATTCACAGAAACTTGGCGATCGGAATTCACGATGCCTTACAGGAGACATTTTTTGAAAAAAACAAATATGCCGATAAAGTTATTGAAAGACTTTTGAAAGCTAACAAAAAATGGGGAAGCCAGGACAGAGCTGTTGTTTCTGAAATTTTCTACAATATTATCCGTTGGAAAAAACGCCTTGAATATTATATGGGAGAAGGCGTAAAACCCAACAATATCTACAAACTGATTATTGCATATTTACTTTGGAGTAAAACCAATTATAAAAAATTTGAAGAATTTGACGGAATCAAAATTGCTGATATTCTTACCAAACTTAAAAAAAATACGGTTCCTACAAAAGCAATAGAACATTCTATTCCCGACTGGCTGGCTGAAACCCTTGAAAAAGAGCTGGGTGCCAACTGGGAAAAAGAAATGACCGCTTTGAACGAACAGGCTCCTACTGTTTTAAGGGCTAATTCTTTAAGAACAACAACTAAGGAACTTATTTCTGATCTTTCTGATGAGGGTGTTGTCTCTTTTCCTGTTAACGGCTATCCTGATGCTGTACAGCTGGAAGAAAAGAAAAACGTTTTCCTTACTACAGCTTTCAAAGAAGGATTATTTGAAGTTCAGGATGCATCTTCACAGAAGATTGGCTATTTCCTTGATGTAAAAGAAGGACAAAGAGTGGTGGATGCCTGTGCCGGTGCAGGGGGGAAAACACTTCACCTGGCGGCATTAATGAAAAATAAAGGACAGATCGTGGCATTAGATATCTTCGAATGGAAGCTTGCCGAACTGAAACGCCGTGCCAAGAGAGCCGGAGCCCACAATATTGAAACCCGTATGATCTCTGACAACAAAGTGATCAAACGTCTTCATGAAAAAGCAGACAGACTTCTGATTGATGCGCCATGTTCAGGTCTTGGTGTATTGAAAAGAAATCCGGACAGTAAGTGGAAGATTGATCAGGACTTTATTGACAGAATTAAAAAGGAACAGCAGCAGATCCTTCAGGATTATTCCAGGATGCTGAAAAAAGGAGGAAAAATGGTATATGCCACCTGTTCTATCCTTCCTTCCGAAAATAATCTGCAGGTAGAAGAATTCATCAAAAATAATCCTGGATTTAAAATGATTAAAGATGAAAAGGTGATGCCTAGCGAAGGATATGACGGATTTTATATGGCCCTGATTGAGAGAGTTTCTTAATCTAAATTCAATAAACAATACATAAAACTACTCTATTTTCTGGAGTAGTTTTTTTTTGAAATTATAAACATAGAAATAGCTTTTATTATCAAATAAAATTATTTTATCCTGAAAGTTATCCCTTGAAACCTGAAAAGGATACCATGAGCTTTCTTCAACTTCTATCTTATCTGATATGCATTCACTATCACCATCAAAGTAGGTAAATATATTGGGAGTATGAAAAATCAGAAAGAAATCTGAGTAAGCAGAATCCACATAGTATTTGAAATCTTCAATTTCAAAATCATTCATTACAAATTCCGGATAATTACTACCTGTTGGAGAGCTATTATCAATTCCAAACATAAATTTCCCGTTTTTCCATGAAATTTTAGTTCTTAAAAATCCGTTATTCAATAATTCAATATTGTTATTAATAACTTCATCCACTAATTTCGATTGTGCTTTACAGATCTTTCTAATAAAATTCTCAGAATTAACAGATATTGTCAGCTTTGCTTCTCCATAATAGTAATCTGCAGGAATATACTTTTGATTAAGTTTCTTCCGATTCAGAATAGAATACTCAACAAGTTTCAAAACGTCGACCACATTTATATTTCCACTTAAAATCCTCACAGCTAAACCATTATTATTACTTTTCAATATAACACCATCATCTAAAAATGCCAATTTATATTGAGAGTTATTGTTTTCCAAAATAAAAAGCTTTTGATTAACATCATGAGAATAGTAAGTTTTTCTTTCAATCATAATCGTATCAGAACATCCTAATTTTTCAGCGATAAGCTTAGATAACCTTCCAACAACCTGCATTTTTAGCTCTTCTGACTCAATCGTTTTGGGATTAAAATTAAACCCTGATGTAAAATAAGTTTTTATATTTCCGAAGTTTCCTATTCTTACTTTAGGTTTATGTGCTTCTACAAAGTTTGATAATACAAGAAATATAAAAAAGAGAATTAACTTTTTCAATGGTATTGTTTTTTAATTGAACGTAAGGTGGATTAATTTATTTCAAACTCAATATTGTATTAATTTTCTGAAAAAATGTAACAATTTTTGTAACATTTAAAGCATATTGTCTACTAACTGTTTAGATTAAAACCGTATTGATGCTGTTAAAAGTTTAGAATACCTTTGCTGCAAACTCATTTATTTATGAATACAAGAATTGTTTTCAATTTTCTGGCTGTTTTTTTATATTGTCTGTTTTCCGCACAGACCTATGAAATCCAGTACATCAGTTCTTATAACGGAAAAACAATAACGGATCAACCCTCAACAATAGTCTGGGTCAATGAAAAAGAAAATCTCATTCTCAACAGCTCCATCAAAGAACAAAAAAGCAGCTACCCTTATGAAATCACTAAGGTAGAAAAGCCATCCAACACTATTTTTTCTTATGCTTTTTTAAAACCTGGATCAGTCATTTCTACATCAGATGCTGAATCAGTAGGAAAACAGGATTTTGAACCTACTCATGAAACGAAAAAGATCTTAGGATATAACTGTAAAAAAGCAGTTACAAAGGTCAATTCAAATACCATTGAAATCTGGTACACGAATGATCTGAAGCTAAAAGGAGGACCTTCTGTTTTAGGACAGAATTTAGGACTGGTTCTGGAAGTGGAAAGAAACAAAAATTCTTTAATGACAGCAGGATCTGTCAAAAAAATCAAAAATACTGGGATTGAAAATATTCTGAAAGGAAGTATACAGGCTACAGATCAGTTAGGATATAAAGACCTGCTTTGGAAAAGCAGATTTACTACCCTGAATGTTTTCGACAACGAAACCATCAATTTTTCTGATGCCTCCAGATCAGATGACCAGATAAAAAGATACGCCAACGGAACGGTTATTCTGAAAAAAATAAAATTCCCTGTTATCACTGAGGGAGAAAACATTTTTGTAGAACTGAAGCAACAATCCAACGGAGATGCTTATGACAGAACCGGAACTGTATTCATCATTCCACAGGACAAAGAAAAATCTTTTTTTGATGGATTGGAAAATGGAGTAAAAACACTCCCTACTTATGAAAATGGAAACGGTAAACAATATTACGGGGTAAACGCTACAGACCACTACATCCCCGCTCTGGAAATGATGAGATTCTTTACAGCGTTTGGAATTCAGAAGTTCAATCATATTCAGCTTAAAGGAAAAACCTGGCAGACCATCAATCCTTACCGGCAGGATATTACAGATCTGAAACCGGCCTTATCAGGAAAAGAACTTTGGGTAGGAACATTTATCGGCAACTATGATAAAGGAGGACATAAAGTAAGCCTTGACATTACGATCCATAAAAGCGATCAGACTGTTAATAAAAACAATGTGGCCATACCGTTATTCAACACTTTAAACATTATGGAAATGGCCGGACAGGACTATTCTACTATGTTCAGTCAGGATAAAGGTCTTCTCGTCAATTTCACTTTAGATAAAGACCTGAAAAACGTACAGCTAAGATATACCACTACGGGACACGGAGGTTGGGAAAACGGAGACGAGTTTGTCCCTAAGGTCAATTCTGTCTTTGTGGATGGAAATCCGGTATTCTCATTTGTTCCCTGGAGAACAGACTGCGGCTCTTACCGTTTATACAATCCGGCTTCAGGAAATTTTCAGGACGGGCTTTCATCATCAGATCTAAGCAGATCAAACTGGTGCCCGGGAACAGTCACCAACCCTAACTTCATTCCCCTGGGAGACTTAAAAGCAGGAAAACATATTATTCAGATAAAAATCCCACAGGGACCTACTGAAGGAACAAGCTTCAGTTCATGGAATGTTTCGGGTACGTTACTTGGAGTCCAATAAAAACAAAACCTTCTTGCATGAGAATTGCAAGAAGGTAAAAACACAAATGATGAAAAAAAATTATTTCGAGCCACAAAGTAAGGGGTAAAATTCATATAATAAATTACCATATATTAATAAATATGTCATTTTTATTTCGTATAGAGATTACCTCAATCCTACTCAAGTGAAAAAAATTAATCAAAAGCATGTCAATTTCAATAAATAGTTAAAATTTTTAACTATTTAAAACAATCTAGTTAAAAATTTTCGTTTTTAAATATTTTTTATTGTTATTTATAAACATCACCTTTACTTTTGTTTCATAAATAATAATAAAATTATGTGTGGAATTGTATGTTTATTTGACGCCAAGCAGAAAACTGATATATTAAGACCTCAGGTATTGGAAATGTCAAAGAAAATCCGTCACAGAGGACCGGATTGGAGTGGAGTTTTTCAGGACGAAAAAGTAGTTTTCTCTCATGAAAGACTTGCCATCGTAGATCCTACCTCCGGAAAACAACCTTTATTTACGAAAGACGGAAAAGTAGTATTAGCCGTAAATGGTGAAATCTACAACCATAGAGCATTAAAAGAAGAGTTTCCTGATTATGAATTTCAGACTCAGTCTGACTGTGAGGTAATCCTGGCTCTTTACAAAAAATACGGAAAAAATTTCGTTGAAAAACTGAACGGGATTTTTGCATTTGCATTATATGACACTGAAAATGACGTTTATCTGATTGCCCGTGACCATATGGGAATCTGTCCGCTGTATCAGGGTTGGGACAAAAACGGAAACTACTATGTAGCTTCTGAATTGAAAGCTCTTGAAGGAATCTGTAAAAAGATTGAAACATTTTTACCGGGACATTTCGTATACAGCAAAGACGGCGCCGAACTTCAGCAATGGTACAAAAGAGACTGGGAAAGTTTTGACCATGTAAAGGACAATGAAACTGATATTGAAAAACTGAGAAAGGGTCTTGAAGATGCTGTTCACAGACAACTGATGAGTGATGTTCCTTACGGGGTTCTTCTTTCCGGAGGTTTAGACTCCTCTGTTATTTCAGCCATCACAGCAAAATTTGCACGCCAGAGAATTGAAAGTGGTGACACACAGGAAGCCTGGTATCCGAGACTTCACAGTTTTGCAGTAGGCCTTGTAGGTTCTCCTGATCTGGCAGCTGCCCAAAAAGCTGCAGAACATATAGGATCTGTTCACCATGAGGTTAACTTTACGGTGCAGGAAGGGTTAGATGCTGTACGTGATGTGATTTATCACCTGGAAACCTACGATGTGACAACCATCAGAGCATCCACTCCGATGTATCTTCTGGCAAGGGTGATCAAATCTATGGGAATTAAAATGGTTCTTTCAGGAGAAGGTTCTGATGAATTATTCGGTGGTTATTTATATTTCCACAAAGCGCCCAACGCAAGGGAATTTCATGATGAAACAGTGAGAAAACTGAACAAACTTCACCTTTACGACTGTTTAAGAGCCAATAAAGCGCTCATGAGCTGGGGAATTGAAGGCAGGGTACCTTTCCTTGATAAGGAATTCATGGATGTTGCCATGACTCTTAACCCAAAAGATAAAATGATCAATGCAGCCGAAGGGAAAATTGAAAAATGGGTATTGAGAAAAGCTTTTGAAGACATCCTTCCTGATTCTATTGTCTGGAGACAGAAAGAGCAGTTCTCTGACGGTGTCGGATATTCATGGATCGATACTTTAAAAGAAGTCGCTGAAAAAGAAGTAACAGATGAAATGATGGCCAATGCAAGATTCAGATTCCCGCTGAACACCCCACAAAACAAAGAAGAGTACAGATACAGAACTATTTTTGAAGAACATTTCCCAAGTGAGACAGCTGCGGCTACAGTACCATCTGTTCCATCAGTAGCCTGTTCCACTCCTATTGCACTGGAATGGGATGAAGCTTTCAAAAAAATGAATGATCCTAGTGGAAGAGCGGTGAAAGTGCATGAAACTTCGTATTAAAGTGGTATATTGATGAATATTCACTAGTCAATCCACTGCACTTGCCAATTTATTGCGGGTTTCGGGATATTTTAACGCAGAGTACGCTAAGCTATTGTCTAATATCCAAGAACGATCGCCAGGGCGTTTCACTCAGCAATAGATCAACTGATATCCTGGCTGAACAAAGTGCCCTTGCGAACGAAATATACAAAATGAAATATAAACCTTGCGACTATAGCGCTTATTTCAACTGTTCAATAGTATTAGTTAGCTATTGAAATGTATATTTTTTTATTCAAACCTATAACTCCCTCAGTTATAATTTATCAATCCTGTAGCAATACAGGATTTTTTCTTGAATTAACCATAATAATATAGCATAATTTAACTCACAATCCAAAATAATATCTAATAAATAATTATATTTGGAAAACGAAAATATCAATTATAAAAAAATGAGAAGAAACCTTACTGTTTTGTTTGCTTTATTAGCCATAACTTTTGCTTTTGGACAGGGAAAATATGGCAAATATCTGAATTCAAAGAAGCTTGCTTTAGCTTACAAGAGTGTGAAAGACGCAGATAAAGATGACTACTACCAACAATATTATTGGCTTGTAAAGGCAGAGCAACTGAAAACTTACCCTCACCTTAAAGACATAAAACCTGTTGTTTTATACGAGTTTGTAAAATATGTAAACCCTCAGAACCCAACAAAAAAACTGGATGCCAGAGGTAAAGAATTGAGAGCCACAGCAGAATTATCATTGAATCAATATTTTAAAAACAAGAATTTTGAAAACAATTCTGTTTTAATGTACAACCTTGAAACCTATGTAGATCCTTCAAAAGGCCAGTATTATACTAAGGTTGACCCGGAAAAAATCAAGGAACTTGTACCGAAAGAGTTATTTGCATTCAACTCATTCAACAGAAATATAGGAGAAGAAAAAACGTATTATCTTTGGATTGACAAGAAAAAAGATGATCTGAACATTGTCGATATCATTCCTAGCGAAAAAGAAGATAAAGCTTTCTACACCAGATTAAAACAATACCTTCCCAGTTACAAATTTTCAAAATATGTTCCTTCTGTAAAAAAAGGAAACAAGTCTGACAAAACGGATATCGAATACTATTATATCATGCCGTTTGAGCAGAATACGGATAATATCGAATACAAAACAAAGGATTTCAAAACTTTCACTTTAAGCCAGTACAGAAAAGCCGGTGATGAATGGAAAGGAGTAGAAAAACCCAGAAAATAAATCAAAAAGTCCTGTGAAATTTCACAGGACTTTTTTAATTTTATATGGATTTCTTTATCTAAAGATTTAACTGCTTAAAGCAGGCAGTTTCTTCAACAAAAAAAGTCTGGAAGTTTTTGAACTATCCAGCCTGTAAAAAATGACACAAACAAATACACAACAGACATCCGTAAAGAAAATACTACCCTTAATTCTGGCCACTGCCATTTTTATGCAAATGCTGGATTCTACAATCCTTAATACTTCCCTGCCCGCTATTGCAAAAGATCTGAATGAGTCTCCGCTCAATATGCAGAATGCTATCATCAGCTACGTTCTGACTCTGGCAGTTTTTATGCCTGCCAGCGGATTTCTTGCAGACAGGTTTGGAACAAAAAAAGTGTTTATATTTTCTTTAATATTATTCAGTCTGGGTTCTTTGTTCTGTTCCATGTCTCAGAATCTTACGCATTTAGTAATTTCAAGGGTTATTCAGGGAGTCGGAGGAAGTCTGATGACCCCGGTCGGAAAGCTGGCGCTTATTAAAACCTTTGATAAAAATGAGCTTCTCAAAGCCATGAACTTTGCGATCATTCCTGCCCTTATCGGGCCCGTACTTGGTCCTTTGGTTGGAGGTTATATGGTAGATTACCTTTCATGGCACTGGATATTTCTTATTAATATCCCGATTGGTATTCTGGGAATTCTTCTAGGATTGAAATTCATGCCTGACTATAAATCTGATGATGTTGATTTTGATTTAAAAGGCTTCCTAATCTTCGCAGCAGCCTCACTCCTGCTTTCTGTATCACTGGAACTTTTTGGAGATATCCAGAATATTACCCCTGTCTTGCTTGTATTTATTATGGGATTCCTGTTCCTGTATTATTATTACAAACATGCAAAAAAAGGAGGAAATCCTATTTTCCCTTTAAACCTTTTTCAGGTAAGAACTTTCCGGGTAGGTATTGTGGGAAACCTTGCCACCAGATTAGGGATCAGCTCTGTTCCTCTATTACTCCCGTTGATGATTCAGATTGCCTATAAACAGTCTGCTGTAACTTCAGGCTGGATCATTGCCCCTATGGCTTTAACTGCTATCTTCGGGAAATCATATGTCATTAAAATTCTGGATAAGTATGGCTACCGTCAGACTTTAATGGTGAATACGTTCATCATCGGAACCCTGATATGTCTTCTTGCCATTCCTGATATCCACACCTCTCTGTACTGGTTTGTTCCTATCATAGCGATATTAGGTTTTTTCAACTCTATCCAGTTCACTTCCATGAATACTATTTCTATTGCTGACCTTCGGAACTTCCAGACCAGCAGCGGAAACTCTTTACTCTCCGTCAATCAGCAATTAGCGATTGGTTTCGGAATTGCCTTCGGACTGATTGTTTTAAAACTTTTTGAGAATACAGATCTTGTCAAAGGAGAAATCCATAATGCATTCCGTCTCACGTTTCTCACTGTAGGTATATTAACGATTTTATCAGGGCTGGTATTCAGAAGACTGCATATTTCAGATGGGAAGAATATGAAATCGAAGGAGGATTAAATAGAGAAGATTCTAATTCCGACCACTTACCTTTCACTCTTTAGCTCTCTACGAACTTAACACAGGTCAATGCCTCTCACTTATAACTATGGTAATTTTGTTTACACAAATCAACAATGTGATGGCAACTAAAAAAATAGAAATCGTAGTATCTCCAAAACCTGCACACTTTGTAGGTGATGGATTCAGGGTTCATAACTTCATTCCGGGCGTACCTGGATTGGATATGAAAAGAATGGACCCATTTATCATGCTGGATTACAATTCAAAATTTCATTTCAACGGATCAGACAGACCAAGAGGAGTTGGAGTTCATCCGCACAGAGGTTTTGAAACCGTAACGATAGCATATAGCGGAAAAGTAGAACACCATGACAGTGCCGGCGGTGGCGGTGTTATCGGAGAAGGTGATGTTCAGTGGATGACTGCCGCCAAAGGGGTTTTACATAAAGAATATCATGAAACGGAATGGGCAAAAGAAGGAGGAATCTTTCAGATGGTTCAGCTTTGGGTGAATCTTCCGGCGAAAGACAAAATGAGCTGTCCAAAATATCAGGCCATTGAAAACTCTAAAATGGAAAGGGTTGATCTTGGTGAAAATGGTTTTGTAGAGATCATTGCCGGAGAATATGCCGGTCATAAAGGACCTGCCAGTACCTTTACACCAGTTCACATGATGAATGCCAAACTTAAAGCGGGAGGAAAAGCTGATTTTAGCTTCCCTGCCCATTTCAATACTGCAGCTTTGGTGATTGAGGGGAGCGTTATTATGAATGGTGAGGAAACAGTGAAACAAGATCATTTTGTCCTGTTTAAAAATGAAGGTGAAACATTCAGCATTAAAGCAAAAGAAGACACTGTTGTTCTGATCATCAGTGGTGAGCCTATCAACGAACCGATTTATCCCCACGGCCCTTTTGTCATGAATTCCAGAGAGGAAATCATGCAGGCTTTTGAAGATTTTAATACCGGCAAATTCGGATACCTGGAAGATTAAAAGAATTAAATTTTTCGTAATCTTTAATTATTCCTTTTTTATTAACTTTATATGATGGCAAACCTTACAGGTTTTGGAAACCTGTAAGGTTTAATTGTTATAATAAACCATTTCCTGTTTTACAGGAAACGTGACACCTCTAGCATAAATATTATGAAACCTGAATTTGAAAATATACCTCTTGTAAAAGCAGAAAAAAGATTTGAAATAGAAGTAAGCGGACACTATGCATTCATTGATTATCGGGAAACAATGCACCAGATCTCTTTAATACATACTGAAGCAGATCCTGAACTGGCAGGAACAGGTGCAGCCGCAGCAGTAGTGGAAAAAACACTTCATTATATTGAAGAAAGCGGGAAAAAGCTTCTTCCGTTCTGCCCTTATGTTTTTGCCTTTATCAGAAAACATCCTGAATGGAAGCGTATCGTAGATGAGAGATTTGAAGGATTTAACAAACTTTAGTCTCCATAAACACTCAATTTATTAAAAACAACATTTAAAAAGTATCACATTATTATGTCAAATATTGGACTTATCATTGAAGAAAAAGCAGCTGATATCGGAAATTTCCTAGTAGGAAGGCTTCTTCCTTTCCGTGAAAAAAGAGCGGTCGGACCTTTTGTTTTTATTGATCATATGGGACCTTCAGAATTAAAAGATTACCAGAATCTTGATGTTCCTCCACATCCACATATCGGTTTATCTACGTTAACTTATCTGCTGGAAGGTTCTATTTTCCACAGAGACAGCATCGGAAGTGCTATTGAAATAAAACCGGGTGCCGTAAACTGGATGACTGCCGGAAAAGGAGTTGTCCACTCCGAAAGAACGCCTGAATATTTAAGACACAGTGATAAAAGACTTCACGGTTTTCAGATCTGGGTAGGGCTTCCCAAGCATCTCGAGCAGTCTGAACCTACCTTTCATCATATTGAAGCAGATGATATCCCGGTTTGGGAGGAAGACGGCATTCAATATAAATTAATTGCCGGTGAAGCATTCGGAAGAACATCTCCCGTTCCGGTACACAGCAAATTATTTTTCCTTGAAATCAAAACAAAAGAAGCAAAGAAAATCAGCATCGGAAAAGATCTTTACGGAGAAGCTGCCATGTATGTTCTGGACGGAACAGTGACTACAGACGGAAACTCTTATGGTTCAAAACAGCTGATGATCGCTAAAGACACCAAACTTTGCGAGTTTGATATGAGCGAAAACGGAACAGTTTATCTTTTTGGTGGCGAACCCTTCGATGAAGAGCGCTTTATATTCTGGAATTTTGTTAACTCTGATAAGGAATTGATCGATCAGGCAAAAGTAAACTGGAATGACCAGAATCACGAGGCATTTCCTCTAGTTCCAGGCGACGAAAATGAGTATGTTCCGCTTCCTAAGGCTATTCTAAACAGAAAATAACTTCAGTTCGATTTACGACCATGAAAATATTAGCATTTGCAGGAAGTACATCTTCCACATCTATCAACAGGGAGCTGGTAAAATTTGTTCTGAAAGATTTTCAGGATGAAGAGATCAATCTGATTGACCTCAACGATTTCACCATGCCCGTTTTTTCTGTAGATCTTGAAAAGAAAGGTTTTCCTGATCAGGCACATCAGTTTTTAAAAGCTATTGAGGAATGCGATGTGATTATCTGTTCTCTTGCGGAGCATAACCGCTCTTACAGCGCAGCTTTTAAAAATGTTTTTGACTGGGCTTCAAGGATTAACGTAAAAGTATTCCAGAACAAACCAATGCTTCTGATGAGTACCTCCCCCGGAGGGTATGGCGGCGGAAATGTAATGAATACTGCGAAAACCTTTTTTCCTCAGTTTGCGGCAGATATTAAAGACACTTTTTCATTACCAAAATTCTATGAAAACTTTGATCTTGAAAGCGGAGTCATCAATCCGGAAATGCTGAATGATCTGAAAGGTAAAATACAGAATTTTAAAAATCAGATAAAAACGAATGACTAAGGGAAGACTGGAGGCTTTCAGTGACGGTGTCCTTGCTATTATCATCACCATTATGGTACTTGAACTGAAAGTACCGGAAGGAAATAACTGGGCCAGTCTCAAACCTCTCCTTCCTAAGTTTCTGGCTTATATCTTCAGTTTTATTTATGTAGGGATCTACTGGAACAACCATCATCATTTGTTCCAGACCGTAAAAAAAGTAAATGGCAGCATCCTTTGGGCCAATCTTTATCTGTTGTTCTGGCTCTCCCTGATGCCTGTTGCTACAGAATGGATCGGAACTACAGGTTTTGCAAAAAATCCTGTTGCGGTCTATGGTATCGGGCTCATTATGTCAGCAATTGCTTATACGATTCTGGAAAATGTGATCATCCGCTGTGAAGGGGAAGATTCAAAGCTGAAAGAGGCCATTCATTCAAAATATAAAGAATATATCTCCATTGTATTTTATGTCCTGGGAATCGCCACTTCATTTTTTTATCCTTATATTGCCATAGGTTTTTATTATATCGTGGCTCTCATATGGCTGATTCCGGACAGAAGAATCGAAAAATCATTAAAAGAAAATTAATATGGAAACACACGAATATCCCAACGGCGACATCACTGTCATCTGGCAGCCCCAAAAGTGTATCCACTCGGCTGTATGTGTAAAATTACTTCCGAAAGTCTACAATCCCAAAGAAAGACCCTGGATAAAAGCGGAAAATGCAAGCCCGGAAGAACTTAGAAAGCAGATAGACCAATGCCCTTCCGGTGCATTAAGTTATAAATTCAACACAGAAAAATAATGGCAGTAACAGTAAAAGCAAGTTTAGGAAAAACAAAATATTATACAGAAGTAACAGCCGGCGAAAATCAGATTATTACTGATGAGCCGATTGATAAAGGCGGGCAGAATAAAGGCTTCAATCCTCTGGAAATTTTGGCAACGTCACTGGCAAGCTGTACAGCAGCTACATTGAGAATGTATATCGAAAGAAAGGAATGGGATGTGGAAAATATCAATGTAGAAGTAGAGCTTGAAAATTTCCCTTTAACAAAAAGAGCCGTCTTCAAAAGAGACATCAGCTTTGAAGGTATTCTGGATGATGAACAGAGAAAAAGGCTGCACACCATTGCAGACGCATGCCCTGTTCATAAAATCTTAACCAACGACATAGAAATATTAACCAAATTCTCATAGTATGATCGATGTAAAACAAAACAACGACGAAAAACACGGAAGTTTTGAAGCTTTCATAGACGGAAGACGTGCAGGAATGATGACGTATACCTGGGCGGGAGAAGAAAGATTTATTATAGACCACACTGAGGTGGAAGAAGCCTACAACGGAAAAGGTGTAGGCAAGGAAATGCTTCTGGCAGCAGTAGATTTTGCCAGAAAGAACGGGAAAAAGATTATTCCTCTTTGCCCTTTCGCAAAGGCAAGTTTCCAGAAAAGTGAGGAACTTCAGGATGTTTTAGTGAATTAACCACTGTTTCCACCCTTACAATACAAACCTTCCAGAATAGATCTGGAAGGTTTTTTATGCCGTTATTTTTATTTTTAATACGAGTTTCTCCCGTAAAAATTGTGTCTGAACTAAATTCACGATTCACGACTGATCTTTTTTATATATTTGCTAAAATTTAAAAATCAGGCATGAATCCAGGAACTATCCTTTTGCTATTTGTTTTCGTCTATTTTATTGGTCTTTTGGTGATTTCTTATTTCACCAGCCGCAACTCTGATAACCAGTCATTTTTTATCGGTAACAAAAAGAGTAAATGGTGGCTCGTAGCATTCGGAATGATCGGAACCAGCTTAAGTGGCGTTACTTTTATTTCAGTTCCGGGAACTGTCGGAAAAATGACCGGCTCCGAATATATCTACGGAGGTTTTGAATACTACATGATGGTCATCGGATTTTTCATAGGATATTTTATCGTTGCAGCCATACTCCTGCCGCTTTATTATAAAATGAATCTGACTTCAATTTACACCTACCTTGGAAAAAGATTCAACGTGGAAGCTCATAAAATAGGCTCGATCTTTTTTATTATTTCAAGAGCAATTGGTGCTACAGCAAGATTATATCTCGTGGTAAACGTTCTACAGATATTTTTACTTGAAGGATTGGGAGTTCCGTTCTGGGTAACTTCACTTGTTCTTTTGCTGATGGTACTTCTGTATACTTTTGAAGGTGGGGTAAAAACGATTGTGATTACGGATACGCTGCAGACCTCTTTTATGATCATCAGTCTTGTGGCATGTATCACTTATATTTTATCAAACCTTAATTTATCTTTTGGTGAAGCATACACGATTCTGGAGCAGAAAAACTATACTCATTTCATCAATTTTGATCCTAATTCCAAAACCTTTTTCCTGAAAACAATTCTGGGAGGAATTTTTATTACGATTGCCATGACCGGACTGGATCAGGAGATGATGCAGAAAAATATTTCTGTGGATAATCTTAAGAACTCCAAGAAAAACATGCTTACGTTTGCAGGAACACTTCTTTTGGTCAACCTTGCCTTCTTATTCCTTGGAGGATTACTGTATCTTTTCGCTATCCAGCATGGTGCTGAATATGGAACCCTGAAATCTGAAACGGTGACGAATATTTTCGGATTTAAAGATGCAACAGGAAATATTAAAAATATAATGGGGGATGATCTTTTTCCAGCTCTATCTCTTCAGGGATACTTCCCGATGGCTATTTCCGTCATTTTCATTATCGGATTAATCTCAGCATTATTCCCTTCTGCTGACGGAGCTTTAACAGCTGTAACAAGCTCATACTGCGTAGATCTATTAAACCTTAACGAGGATAAAACCAAAACTGAAAAAGAGAAGAAACGCCTTCGTATGAAAGTGCATTTAACGTTCACTGTTGTTTTCTTTATTCTGATTATGGTTTTCAAAGCAATGAATGACAAGTCTATTGTTTATCTGATTATGGAAATTGCAGGGTATACTTATGGACCGCTTTTAGGACTTTTTGCCTTTGGAATTTTCACCAAATTTAAGATTTCAAGGAAATATTCTATTCTTACCGTAACGATCTTAGCTCCTGTACTGACGTATTTGATCAATCTGGCTGTAACAACTTACACAGATTACAGAATTGGGGTGGAGCTGATTGTTCTCAATGGATTATTAACCTTTATTGGGTTGTGGCTGGTAAAAGACAGACAACATTTAAGAGTCGTTTAATTCAATCGTAAAAAACATAAAAAGGCTGTTTTCAATTGCGAAAACAGCCTTTTTTATATTTATGGTCAAATGGATTATTCTTTAATCCACTTAATTGTTTTATCTATATTTTTAGATTTAACCTTGATCAGATAGTCACCTTTAATCAGGTGAGATAAGTCAAATGTACCCGTTTTATCATGACTCAGTTTATTATTAGCCTGGCTGAATACCAATTTTCCACTTACGTCATATACGGTAATATCATACACTTCATTTGAGCTGGTAAATTTAATATTCAGAAGTCCTTTGCTTGGATTAGGATATACTGCAAACACATCTTTATTTCCTGTAGTTTCATTCACTCCCAATGTCTGGGTAATGGTAAAATTAACAGGGTTGATATTATAGAAAACGTTTGTCTCTGCTGCTACCATAATTCTTGCCTGTGTCGTATTTATGTTAGGAATAGTAACCGTCTCAGAACCATCGTTCGGTGTGGAACCCAAGATCAGTGTAGGATAAGTAAGACCTCCGTCTGTTGAAAGATAAATATTGACAGTGGCGGCATTCACCGGAAATGCAGTTGTATTGGCAACATTCCATGTTATGGTCTGGGTAGAGTTCCCTGCCCAGTTTACTGCTGTGATAGGTGCTGTTACAGTAAATGGTCCTGAATTGCCATCAACAGTAATAATAGCATCATCGTTAGCAACTCCTGCACAACCTGCATTGTTATCCCTTACAGTTAATCTGAACTCCATCGTTCTGGCATAAGTTGGCTTAACTTCACCTTTAGAAACAGTACCATTGATTACATCTGTAAGTTTTGGAAAGTATCTGTAAGGAACTGTTACCGGTACGTATGATCTGAACAGAGGAGCATTTCCTGTAGGGGCATTCCAGTCACCTGCAGGCCCTACATCATTCTGTTCCCAACTGTAAGTAAGTGGATTGTTATCAATATCTGAAGCAGATCCTTCTAATCTGAAGGGAGTGTCTAAAGGAATTGTATAATCCCCACCAGCATTTACAGTAGGAGCAAAATTATTGGAAGGAATAGTCACCTGACATGTTGTTGACTGAACTTTTGTCGTAATAGACTGATATGATTTGGTATGGAAAGTAGGAATACTGTTGGCTGCCAGGTTATTTACACTACCGCAAATTCCTGCGTAAGCCATAATTGTAATTCCACTTCCAGGCTCTACAGCATTGGCTGCGCTGCGATTTCCACCGCCACAGCTTCCTGTAGTTGCATTAAAGGTATGTGGCCCTCCAAACTGATGCCCTACTTCATGGGCAACATAATCAATATCATAAGGATCACCCACTGGATTTGGCGAACCCGTGATTCCTCTTCCTTTATTGGTACTGTTACAGATGACACCTAATCCTGCTAATCCACCACCACCGGTACTGAAGGTGTGCCCGATATCATAATTGGCATTTCCAATCAGTAAATCAATTTGAGTCTGGCTTTCATTGATTAGCGTATTGGCATTATTATTTCCATTAAATGGATCTGTAGCTGCATTTGTAAAAACTACATTAGCTTCATTAGCTACTAATACCAGTCTAGATGCTACCTCCTGCTCATAAACTCCATTGACTCTGTTTACAGAGGTTACAATGGCCGAAAGTGTCTGTGCAACAGTAGGAGTAGCTGAACCAGTTGCTGCTACCGCATATTCACCCGTACAGGCGACTGCCAGTCTGAAAACTCTAATTTGAGTTCCTACGCTTGGACTTACGGTTTTTTGAGCGTTTTTTTTTCCTAATGGAGAATCATCCTCATCTTTTACTCCACAGGTTCTGGGATTTTTATCAATTAAATCACTTTTTCTGTAAATGATATAATTATTCACGTCCATTTTGGCATAAGGATCAATATAAATATCACCAGTGACTACGGATTTTATCTGCGCATGGAATCCAAGCTCGGTAAAATCCAGTTTTATGGTAGCATACTTATCATCAATTCCCTGCCCGGTAAGGGTAACAATCTGAGGAAACTGATTGGCCAATCCCGGAGCCATCACAGAAGACTTCCAGATTCTGAATTTTGCTTTTGTACCATCCGGCATTGGCAGTACAATGATAGGCGCATTGTCTTTACGGTCACTGTCTTTCAGTTCCGGAACGGAATTAAAATAGCTTTTCATCCCGGCCACATCTAAGGTATATGTCAGTGATTTTTCCGGTTGTACAGTTCGGTTTTTAGGATCTGCCTTAATAGACCTTTCGCTGATCACTGTAAAAAAATCCTGAGCCTTACTCAAGGAAACGGATATTACAAATATCCCCAAATAAAATAATTGTTTAATTTTCATATATAATGGTGTGTAATTTATATTAATTCAAACAATAAGGCCAAAAACTAAAAAACAATTAGTTAAAGGATTATAATTCTAATAGTCTGGAATTATAAAATTAGTTAAATTAATCTAATTATCATTTATGAAAATTCAAAAAGTTGCTGTTAATTTGTAAAAAAACAAACGATCCGGTTGGTATAAAGCATTTCACTTCATACAATATTTTTATTTTTTTCTTCATTAAAAGCAACTGATTTTATAGACTTTTGCTTTTTAATTATCTTTGAAGCCAGGATTAAAAACAAAAATTAAAAACCATGAAAAAAATGATCTCAATTTTCATTTTCGCATTAACATTTGGGTTTATGAATGCTCAGGAAAACTTTGAAGTATCGACCTTAAGAATCGGACCATTTAAAGTATTTATGCCAAAGGCTGAAGCTGAAAAAATAGCAGGTATAAAATTGGTGAATTCAAACGGAGAAAAGAAAAATATGGTAAAATATCAGGGTGAAACTATCCAGATTGATCTTTTTGACAATTACATCAATGAAGCCAACCCAAGTGTTCCTTCTATCACTTATATGACAACAACGAGTAAAAAATTTAAGACCAAAAGCGGAATTGGAGTTGGAAATACCCGGGAGGATCTTATCAATGCCTACAAAAATTACCCCAACTTCAGTGTACGTCCGGATTGGGAAAAGGACAAACCGGTTAAAGATTCCGGTTATTTCAATATTGAAGACAGCCAAGCGGGAACGCTTCTAAGCTTTAAGTTTGTTAATAATATTGTTACTGAAATTTCCGTTTACCTCAATGAAGGCTGCTAAAGCGGAGCATTAAATAAATCTTACAAATCCGGGTTTTTACATTCGGATTCCGGACATTTCCGGTAAAAAATTGTAAATTCGCATACAAATAAATCAGATATAATGAGTAAAAGTATTGAGGAGTTAAAAACTCTTACTACGCAGATCAGAAGAGACATTTTAAGAATGGTTCATGCTGTAAATTCAGGGCACCCAGGTGGGAGCTTAGGCTGTACAGAATTCTTCACAGCCCTTTATGGAAAGGTAATGAACTATAAACTTCCTTTCACTATGGAAGGCAAAAATGAGGACCATTTTTATCTATCAAACGGACATATTTCCCCGGTATTCTACTCTACTTTGGCAAGATTCGGGTTCTTCCCGGTGGCAGAGCTGAGTACTTTCAGAAAATTGGATTCAAGATTACAGGGACACCCTACCACACATGAAGGACTTCCGGGAGTTAGAATTGCTTCAGGTTCTCTGGGACAGGGACTTTCTGTAGCGCTTGGAGTAGCGCAGGGTAAAAAATTAGATGGTGATCAGTCTATTGTTTACTCTCTTCACGGAGATGGTGAGCTTCAGGAAGGTCAGGTTTGGGAAGCCTTGATGTATGCTGCTGCTAAAAAAGTAGACAATATCATTTCTACTATTGATTATAACGGACGTCAGATTGACGGAGATACAGATGATGTATTAAGCCTGGGAGATCTTCATGCTAAACTGGAGGCATTCGGATGGATTGTTTTAGAAGAAAAGAATGGTAATGATCTTGAAGCGGTAATTGCAATCCTTGAGAAAGCAAAAACAGAAACTGGTAAAGGGAAGCCTGTAGCCATCCTTCTTCATACAGAAATGGGTTATGGAGTAGATTATATGATGGGATCTCATGCATGGCATGGTAAAGCCCCTAATGATGAGCAGTTAGACACAGCATTCAAGCAATTGTACCTAGAAGCTCCGGCTGATTACTAATATCTTAACATCTCGATTAATACAATAAAAATGAAATATACATATACAGAAAAAAAGGATACACGTTCAGGATTCGGAGCAGGATTAGCAGAACTCGCTGACAAAAATCCTAATGTAGTAGCACTTTGTGCTGACCTTATCGGTTCTTTGAAAATGGAGAAATTCATTGAAAAGGCTCCTGAAAGATTCTTTCAGATAGGAATTGCGGAAGCTAACATGATAGGAATTGCAGCAGGTCTTAGCATTACAGGAAAAATTCCGTTCACAGGAACTTTTGCTAACTTCTCTACCTCAAGGGTATATGACCAGATCCGTCAGTCCATCGCTTATTCTGACAAAAATGTAAAAATCTGTGCATCTCACGCAGGTCTTACTTTAGGAGAAGACGGGGCTACCCACCAGGTTCTTGAAGATATCGGTATGATGAAGATGCTTCCTGGGATGACAGTGATCAATACTTGTGATTACAACCAGACCAAAGCGGCTACATTGGCAATTGCAGATTTTGAAGGTCCTGTATATTTAAGATTCGGAAGACCAGTAGTTCCTGTATTCATCCCTGAAGATATGCCTTTTGAAATCGGAAAAGGAATCATGCTTCAGGAAGGTACTGATGTAACCATTGTTGCAACAGGACACCTTGTATGGGAATCTCTTGTTGCTGCTGATGAACTTGAGAAAGAAGGAATTTCCTGTGAGGTTATCAACATCCACACCATCAAACCTCTTGATGAAGAGATCATTTTAAAGTCTGTTGAAAAGACAGGTAAAATTGTAACGGCTGAGGAACACAACTTCCTTGGTGGTCTAGGTGAATCTGTTGCCGGTATGCTTGCAAGAAGAAGACCAACAAGACAGGAATTCGTAGCAGTGAATGATACTTTCGGAGAATCTGCAACACCTGCAGAACTGATGAAAAAGTATAAAATAGATGCTGCTGCAGTGAAAGAAGCTGTAAAGAGAATTTTAGCTTAATATCAGCTGTTTTATATAAACGAAATCCGGCGGTTTCTCCGAAACCGCCGGATTTTTTGTTGGTAGATTTGTGAAAATCTGTTTTTATGATGTATAAACCACCCCGTCAAAAATTCTTTGAATTTTCGCCACTCCACCGGAGGAGAGGAATGGTTACACCTCCATCCTTCATCGTATTAGTTTTACCCTGCTTATTATTGCTCTTCCTGATTCAAGGGAATTCCTACAGCAATCAGAATGGGACATAAGATTTCTTTGATGTATTCATCTTCTCTCCTTTCCGAAGCTTTTGACCCTGAAAAATAATTGCTGATTCTGTAGTTTTTCACAAACTGACTTCTTTTTTTTCCGATTGAATAATAATAACCGCCTCTTTCATCATTCACAAAATAGGTCATCTCATCAAAATTCATGAGCTTTCTGGAAAATAACACTTTTCTGTAAATGCACTGTTCCGATTTATCAAAGATATATTTCACGGGAACTCTGAAAAGAAGATCAAACAGAAAGTAGATCATATACACACTCCATAATCCCATTGCAATTTTAAACTGGTCACCAGACATTTTATCCATGAAATAATACAAAATGACAGGAAGAGCAATCATACCCAATACCAGCCACCATAACAAAGCACGCAGGAAACTATAATTGGGCATCAAAATTATTTCACTTCCGTTTTCTTCAAACTTATAGCGGTCTCTGATATCCATTCTAAGGATTATTAACATTCATTATATCTTCTGTTTCGTTGACCATTTTCTGTATCCCTTTCTGGGTAAGGGCCTGGCCAATCGTAAGCTGTTTCTCCTTACCATCTACTTCAAAGTACATAGACAGCATTACATTTGTAGTGATAAAGCCCATATATTTTGTGGCCAAAACATGAAAATTTCTGAAATTCTCTATGGGATAGGTTCTTACCGGAACAAAAATGGAGTGTTTTCCAGTAATCGTTTTTCGGTCCAAATCAATGATAAATTTCTTAGTAAAGAAATTGACTAAAATAAGAGCTACCACAGCAATGATAATATAGCTTCCGGTTCTTACACTGTTAAAAATCAATCCTGCGATGATGAGAAAAATAATACAGAGTACCGATACAAATACCGGCTGGTTTTTAAAAATATATTGGTTCCCTTCTTGTTTATAAAATTGATAGTTATTCATAATTAATGTAATTTGTTTTAGTAATTAATTTTATCTCTTAATTTTCTTTCCTAACCATTTTTCCATTTCTGAAAACATTTCATCGATAGACAAAACCCTAAGGTCAGGATGACTTTTCAGCCACTGAGAGTGAAGCTCTGCCAGATTTTCTTCCAGCAGGTAAAATGAATCGTTATTCAAATAGTCTCTTGTATTGTTGGGTCCGAAATATTCGCTTTCCAAAAAGTTCTTCAGTTCACCTTCTTTCAGATATTCAACTTTTGAAGATTGTTCCATAAACAATTCAAGATGTTTTTGTGCATTGATTTTGTTTAATCCTTCTTTGATAATTCTGTTTAATTCTGCTGACCAGCCTGAATTCCAGACAAACTGAGAAAAATTTCCGTTTTTATATTGACTGACATAGTAATCAATATAGTAACTGGTAATTGAATCTTCAAACATATTCTCTTCTTCCATTCCTTCTTCATGTAAAAGATTTACAACAGAAATATTGGAGTTAATAATATCATAAGGATCATTACTTTTAAAAGAGGCTTCTGAGACAATTATTTTATCGGGCTTCATATGTATATATTTAAAGTGTTTTTTTAATTCATCATACTTTTAATTGCCCCAGGTAGCCATCCAGTTCAGATATTCACTTTTGTATTTATTGTCATTAAGTCTGATAATAAGATCTTTCAGATCTTTTTTTTCAAACTCATAATCTGAAACAGTGAAAATCAGAAATATATCTTTGCCTGTGATCTTTGTGAAAAAGTTTTCATTTTTAAGTTTCTCCAGCACTTCAATGCAGGTGGAGAATAACTGAGTCTGAAAACCTTCAAACCATTGATCATCGTCATCATGTTTGTTAAGTTCTGCTCTCAATTGAGTGCAGATATCATTGAATTCTTTATCAGCCCCTTCCATTTCATAGGTCCACTCTGCCGGCTCATACTTATAATAAAGAGCATCATCTTCATCTACATCTTCCATTACTTTCATCGTATTGGCTGCCGGGCATACAGTCATTGCTCCTTCATCACTGTACAATGCAAAACAGTAAATTTCTTCTGCTCCATGCTTTTCGTACACTTCTAAAAAAGCTTTTTTAGCAGCTTCTTCAATCTGTTGTTTCAAAATTTCAAAATCCATACTTCTTTTCTTTTTTAAAACGGGCGTTAAAAATACCTTTATCCTGTCAAATCAGCACATTATATTTTATAAAGGTATAGCCAGTTTCATGATTATAGCTATCTGTTTTTATTATACATGAGCCATCCGGGAATCAAAACAGCTGCTCCAATTAGCATCGGAGGCAACTCTCCATATCTGAATAACCACGAAGTTTCTCTGGATGGTCCTATTTTAATGACTACTATCAGGCAGAAACTTATAATAATAAGGATAACTCCTAATGTTTTTTTCATACGATAAGATTGTAATGGCTCATCAGTCAATCTACAAAAGTGTTATAACGGTCAAGAACATATCCTGCTTCTCTTTCCAGATTATCAAGATTACGGTTCAGTTCCTGATTACCTTCATTCAGGCTTCGTTGTACAATCCTCATTTTACCCAGAAAATCATTAACAGAATTATTAAATGCCTGATAGCTGCTTTCCTTCTGCTTCTCTGAAGACGGAATCTTTTCGCTGATATTTCTATTGTACAATTTTTCCATTTGCAGATACTGCTGTGAAAACTTGTTTTGATAAGCATTCATATCCGTTACATCATAAGAATCATCAATAATCTTCTGAGTCAGCTCCATGATCTCTCTGGATTGGATGATCTGTGTCTTAAGCGGATGATCTTTAAGCACCTCTATTTCGGCCTTATTTGCTTTGGGGGAAAGCCGGATAAATAAATCATTGGCTGCGGTCCGGTTTTCCTTGATAAGTTTTATTGCCTTTTCATTAATTTCAGCAACCTTTTTTCCTTTATCATCTTTCCAGTCCTCTGCCTGTTTATAAGTGTCCAGTTCCTTTTTCAATGATTCCAGTTGGATCATTGTATCCTTCATCTTATCAACAAGTGCCTGAAAATCTTTTCCCAATACATCCGGAGCCTTTAATTCCTGACGGGTATACATCATCACTGAAGGGGTAAAAATAGGCACTACACCAGAAAACTGTGGATTTGCATCAGCATTTTTTACATAGTCTTCCATCTGTATCAATATACTCTGAAAATCTTTGATAAAATCTGACTGCTCATCATCCATTTTCACGACTTTGTTATTAAAAGAAATAATATCTCTGTTGGTATCCCCGGAATTAACACTGAAAGGATTTACCTGGCTGGTATCATTCTGAGATAGTTTTGCTTTAACTTTTTCTAGTTTATCACATGATATAACAGAAAAACTAAAAAGAAGCACTCCAGCGATGATTAATGGTTTTTTCATTATTCTATATTAAATGTTAAATAGGTATTTTCTCAAAATCTTCGAATCCTATCCGATAAAAGAGAATTTATCTTCAAACATTTTCCCGATTAATGGTAAAGGTTTTTCAACATTATTGGCCGCATTGATAATTCCTATAATCATCAGCACCAAAGGAATAATGCCAAATATTCCTAAAATTCCGATTTTGGTCACCATCAATATAATATTGAGAATGACAGATAATACAATTGAAAAAAAGATCAGTCCCAAAGATTGTTTCAGATGGTATTTTAAAAAACCGTTTGATTTTTCTTTTCCGATAACAAAGGAAATAAGCCACCCGAACAGAGTGATGTAAGATACAATTGATAATGTTTTATTGTCCATAATGTAAAAATTTAAGTGAATATTTCTGATTTTTTATCTGTTGTAAAATTGCCACAGAAAAATATGTACAGCTTCTTTTCTGTAGCTACAAAATATCTTCAACTCAGATTTCAGGTGACTACAAAACGACTACACAAACAAATAAACAATTCATTAACAAATACTTAAATAAATAACCTGTTTTTATTTTTTCATAGGGAAAATTGACAGGTGTCTACAATTTTTGTACTTTCACCCCTATGAAACTGAAGTACTCATTTTTATTTTGTCTACTTTTTATCTGCACCCTATACCAAGCACAGAATACATTTATTGACAGCCTCAAAAACCAATTGAGAGGAGATGATATTTCTATTGAACAAAAATTCAGGGCATACAATGAGCTTACAGAATATTACAGGGTTAGTGATCAGTATAGTACAGCCGAAAAATATATTCAGCTACAGCTGCAGCTTGCCAGAAGAGAAAAAAACAATGCTGAAGAAGTAAAGGCTCTTACTCAGCAGGGCATTATTAAGCTCAATCAGTCTGAATATGATAAGATTCCTGGCATTATTGACGCTGCGAACTTAGTTGTTCAAAAAAGCAATGATAAAACAGCTTTATTATATGCCGGTTATCTGAATATTTATTATATCAATGCTTTGGGGGAAACTGAAAATACAATCAGGCAGGTACAGAAACTCCTTCCGCTTGTTGAAAGGCAGCCTTCAGAAATTCTTCTGAAGGCAAAGCTGAATTATCTTCTCTATGCAATCTATACAGAATGGAATGATGCTGAAAATGCCACCAAATATGCAAAAAAAGCAATTGAACTTTCCGAAAAATCAGGAAATAAGAATATGCTGAGCTCAGCCTATTCTGCCCTTGCCGTATGCTATTCTTTTCTTCATGAAAAAACAGGAAATCTAAAAGACCTTGAACCTGTAATACAAACTTGTAAAAAAGCTGTTTCTTTATATTATAAATTCCCTGGCCGCGTTTCATCCCATGTACATGCCATGGCATTGCTTAATCTTATCAATTATTATTTAAACTATCCTGTCATGACTCCTGCAATCCGTGAGGATATTCAGAATAATGCCAACGAAATTTTAACGCTTACCCGGCACACGACCCTTAACCAGGGAATTCAGGCAGGGGCGCTGGGAGTTTTAAGTAACCTTGCTTCACGGGATCAGAATGATGCTTTATCTGAGCATTATCTTCTGAAAGCAGAACAGATTCTTCTTACTCAGCAGCCGGTTTATTACCATGTCATGATCAACGTAGTGAAAGATCTTGCCAAGCTGTATGCAAAGCAAAAAAATTATCAGAAAGCATTTGAGTATGAATCAAAAGTAACGGAATACAGCAATCTGCTGTTTGATGAAGGGCAGGCAGAAACTGCCAAAAGGCTGGAAGCACAATATCAGTCCCGGAAAAAAGAATCTGAACTTCAGATTCTTACAGAAAAAACAGACCGTCTAAAAAGAGAGAAACTATTATACATTATTCTGGGGATTATTGGATTGGCTGGTGCATTTTTTATGTTCCGTTCTTATCATTTTAAACTGAAATATTCTATTGAAAGAGAAAATAAACTTGATACTGAAAAACATGAGGCAGAAATGCAGATCAAACTGCAGGAAGAAGAACAGGCAAGATTAAAAGCTGAGCAGGAGCTTCTTACACTTCAACAGCAAAAGCTTCAAAGCGAAGTACTGGCCAGTCATCTGCATCTCCTGCATAAGAATAAAGTCCTTCAGCGACTTCAGACTCAGCTTTCTGACGCTGATATTAATATTCATCAGGTGGTAAAGGGAGAAAACCGAGTGGATAATGATTTTGAAAAGATCAGATTCACCATTCAGGAACTTCATCCGGATTTCTTTAAAAACATCGATGATAAGGCAAAACTGAAGCTCACTGCACTGGACCTGAAATACTGCGCCTATATTTATCTTGGAATGGATACCAAACAAATTGCCAACCTTCTCAATGTGGAACCGAAAAGTGTAAGAATGACTAAATATCGTTTGAAAAAAAAGTTCGGACTGAATGAAAATACAGCTTTAGATACTTTTTTTAGAGGAATATTTTCTGAGTAAATATTTCTGCTCTTTTACAGCCTCTATTATCAGCAGACCAAAAATTTCTTACAACCAGATGGTTCATCTTCTGCTTTTATTTTTTACTTTTTGCATTATTGTACAATAGAAAATAATACACAGTACTTTATTGGTATATTTTATTTTTTTTATTCGCTTGTATAAGTTTAGTTTATATTTTTTTTAATTATAAATATTTCACCAATACTCAATTATATTTTATATTAAAATTTGTATTTGTGTACATAAAAAAAACAAATCATTTGCAAATTTTATCCCATCAAAGTGATCTAATATTTTATAGATTTGGAAGCATCAACGTTGATGAAATATATTCTTCAGCTTTAAAATGTATGTGTACAGTACATGATAAATATGAGAATTATTCAACCCAAATGTCAGGGTTTGTATGACACAAATGATTTTACACAACACAAAAATTTTATCACAATGAAAAAATTAAATGGAATGAAGGGTGGCTTCTCTTCTACAGAAAACAAAAAATTACAAAGAAAAGATCTAAAATCTATTTTAGGTGGAGATGATTATAAATATGTAGAAACAGATTGTGGTTCTACATGTTATGATAAAGAGACATGGAAAGATGGTGTTCGTATCAGCACTTTGAAAATAGATACCAGCATTAATTAATATTAATACAGATAGAGGGGTATCCCTCTATCTTTTTCTATCAGATCATATTCGTTAGAGAATTTATGAAAAAAGATATTTGGAACTATACTTCATTTGCTTTAATAGCCATAATTTTTGCTCTTACAAGCTGTAAGAGCAAAAATTTAAACTATATAACCTATTATAATAAGATCAATGAAATCGACAGTATATTTCGTTTTCAAAAGGATACAATATTGACGATCAAGCAGTACAAAAAAATATTCAGACAATATCCTCCTAAAAACCAGGAACGGAGAGAAGAATATGAAAATTATATAAAGCTTGCAGATCAACATCACAAAAATTTCGGAGGAAAGAAAAGTCTTTACAAGCTTATTCCGTTAGTTGCACCTAATTGGAAATATAAAAAGCAAGATACTAGCTTTATACAACTCTATCAAAAATATGGTATTGACAGACAAGAAATGGAATTGAAAGTTGAAGAATGGAAAAAAAGACTTAATCAAAAACTTGTAGATTCTTTTACAGTCGCGTTTAAACGTGATCAAGACAGTCGTATTGATTCAAATTATGCAGATATCAATAAAAATGATAAAAAGAATGCTGAACTTCTTAGGTGGATGTTTGAGAACTATGGATTTCCAGACCTGCAAAAAATAGGTTTATGGAATGGTGATTTTTTTATGCCCTCCGGCCCCATGTTACTTCATATGGCCGATTATGAAGAGTATTACTCATATTTGAAAATAAAAGTATTAGAGTATGTAAAATCCGGTGAATGTCCCCCACGAGACTACGCAGCTATGATAGATAGAAATAATTTACACCATAAAGTACCTTATACTTATGGCGTTTATCAAGGATATGAAAATATAAAAGACTCCGCAACCGTCAATCGTAATCGCAAAAGCATAGGGCTGCCAAGCTTAAAGCATGCTCAGTTGATTACAAAAGATTTCTTCAAAAAAATAAAAAAGAAAAATTGATACTGATCATTTCTCAAAATAACGAAATAACGACTACAGAAGTCATTAAATGGCTACTAAAATTGGATAAAAGCTTTATCCGGGTACATGAAGATGAAATTTTTGATATTAAAATCCAAGAAAAACGGATTTATCTAGAAAGCCCGAGAAATTGTTTTTTTATTGATGAAATTACTAGTATATGGTATAGAAGAGGTGGATTGAAGTTTAACCGCCTGCATTATAAAAATGAAGCAATTAATCTTAATATGAATGAATATCAACACTGGTTGGAAGATTATATAATAAAGGTTTTAGAGTCAAAAAAACATATTAATAAACAAAGCAATAGTGATATCAATAAACTTCTCGTGCTTGAAGCGGCTCAAAAAGTTGGATTAGATGTTCCGTCTTATTTTCTGGCTGACACCACAGATGATGTTACTTTAAATAAAACAATCATCAAAACCATTGGTGGAAATCCGCGAATGGAAAACATACTCAAAGATTCCAGTGGTATGATGTATACAACAATTGTTCAAGAAAATGAAGACGAAAATTTTTTTATCACTTTCTTTCAGGAAAAAATTGAAAAAGATTTCGAGATAAGAAGCTTTTATTTAAATGGTAAAGTCTGGTCTACAGCCATCTTTTCGCAAAATGATAACCAGACTAAAATTGACTTTAGGAGATACAATGATGAAAAACCAAATAGAAAAGTTCCTTATAATCTTCCGAAAAATATTGAACAAAAAATACATCAGCTAATGAAGTCATTAGATCTTAATTCCGGTTCTCTTGATTTCATTAAAAATGATGGTAAATATTATTTTTTAGAAATCAATCCTGTAGGCCAGTTTTTGGGAATATCATTAATATGTAATTATTTATTGGAAAAAGAAATAGCTGATTATTTATGAAAAGAGATTTTACTAGCAAAGAAAAACATACACTTCCTCTCACATTTAAATATATTGACGTTGTAAAAAGTAAAAGTCGTGAGAAAAAGCATTTTAGCATTACCATTCCTTGTGAAAAATATTTTACGGATTCTTATGCTAAACTTAATCCTTATAAATTTCTGACAAGATTACTATGAAATACTTTAATCTTTTTTCAACAATTCTGATCACAAAAGGAGCCACCAGAATTCTTATTTCAGATCTACAGAGAAATGTATCGGAATTATATCCCTTGGAATTGTACGAACTGATAGAAGAAATTAAAAAACATTCTCTTGAAGACATACTGCAAGATTATGATGAAGAATCCAGGTCAATTGTTCAGGAATATATTAATCTTCTGCTGGAAAAAGAATATGGATTTATTACTGAAAACGATTGGGACAGGAACTTTCCTCCTCTTTCTTATGAATATCATGAGCCCAGTGCTATAACAAATCTCTTTATCGAAATGGAAGATATAGAGCTGCTGAAAAAAATAAAACCTTCTGTAGAAAACCTTGGCATTAAACATCTGGTGATTTATAGTTTAAAACCTTTAACAATAAATGAATTCATAGAAATTGATGATACTTTTAAAACCTCAGTGCTGTCAGGAATAGAAGTCTTTTCACCATTTCATCAGGAAACCAATCTATCTTTTATACAGGCTCTTCACAAAAATACAGTCAGAATATACAGTCTCATTTTCTACAATTGCTCGAACCCTCCTTTCAAAGCTAAAGATGAATACAGATTTTCGCTGAATTTTCTGAAAGATGACCTGAAACTATCTGCCTGTGGAAAAGTGGATCTGAAATATTTCAACACGAACCTTCCAAAAATACTGGAAGCGATGAATCACAATTCCTGCCTGTATAAAAAGATAGGTATTGACAGACATGGCAACATCAGAAACTGTCCTCTGATGAATGAAAGCTATGGGAATATCCAAAATCAAAGCCTTGAAGCAGCCTTATTTCAGCCTGGTTTCAAACAATACTGGAACCTTACCAAAGACAGCATAGAGACCTGTAAAGACTGTGAGTTCCGGTATGTCTGCACAGACTGCAGGGCATATACCGAGAATGCCGAAAAAAACAAGGAAGGTCTGGATGTATCAAAACCCCTTAAATGTGGTTATAATCCCTATTCAGGTGTATGGGAAGACTGGTTAGAGAATCCTTTAAAACAACAGATTTTCCATTCGCTTGAGCTTAAATAGTATTTTTCTCATCCCTCTTATTATTCAAAAACCGCTTTTAAATAGAATTTAAAAGCGGTTTTATTATCTTATTGCCAATGCCTAAGCCTTGCCTTATTTAAAAAATTTCCATTTCGGAATAATAGCCAGCATTCCGAATCCTGTAAACAGGAAAAGATTGGTAACATCCGTATACAGGAATGTAGAAAGATAATAATTGTGCATAAAGAAATGCAGTACCAGTAAAGCCGGAAACATAACTATTCCCACTTTTCTGTAAAAGAACATCAGCACCAGCCCAATCATCATCAGTACGTCAATGGAAAAAATAATATAGAAGTACCACCTAGGAATCTCCAGGTATTCATGCTGCAGATACTCATCCACATCTATTCCAAGTCCCATTATAGTAAACAACATCAAGGCAGCAAATGCCAGTATGAATCCCCATCCTTTCTTTGGGTCTTCGTCAAAATAGCTGTACTCTTCCATACCTGCAAAAATAAAGAACTTATGAGTAATTTCATAAGTTCTTTTATAATTATTCGTTTAAAATTTGATTAAACAGAGATCGCGTTGATCAGTCTGTTTTTGTCACTTAAGAATTCTTCCATAGAAATCATACTTTCAGTTCTCATTACGTCCTGAATGTCATCGATCTGATAGATAATTCTTTTAGCGTCATCGGTATTTTTAGCTCTTACTTTACAGAAAATATTATATTTTCCGGAAATTACGCTAGCTTCGATTACGTTAGGAATAGTTGACAACTCTTTCAATACTTCCTGAGTACGGTTTGACTTTGTCAAAAGGATACCTATGAAAGCTGTAAAGTGATAATCCAGCTTACCATAATCGATATTAAGAGATGATCCCAAAATAATACCTGCATCTTCCATCTTTTTCACTCTTACGTGAATTGTTCCAGCAGAAACATCCATCTGCTTTGCAATTTCAGTAAAAGGCATTCTTGTGTTTTCTACTAAGAAATCAAGAATCTTCTTGTCTATTTCGTCCAGTTGATAGTTCATATTAGTTAAATTACAATTTTTTTAAAAAATCTATGTATTTTTTGCAAATTTACGAAAAATAATTTAACTAAAAAATATATATCAAATATTAACAATAATTAACACAGATGATAAAAATCATTAAAATATTCTAATTATTTACCTTGCGATTTTATAGAATCTGTTTTTATTTCACCTTTTGCATCTGAACTTTTTTTGTCTTTTTTCTTCTTTTTAAACAAAGAATTGAAGCTTTTACTCCACACAACCCCTCCTCCATACGCTTGATTAGTAGAACCGTTTGTACTCACCATTCCGATGTTGGTAGGCTTGGAATAAGCACGGATGACCAATGAACCGTCATTCTTTTTAGACAGGTCATACTCAACTGAACCTTCCGTAGAAAGGTAATTGTTTTGTGCACCATCTGTTTTTGATAAAGGAATACCCAAACCGGTCTTAATATTAACCCTTGGAGAAACAGCAACACTCACCCCTGCATTAGCCCTGTCTCCGAAGTTTGAATTCTGATCACCTTTTACATAGTTAAGGTCGATCTGGAATTCATTACTCATGGTATTAAGAACAGATCCCAACTGTTTCAGAAGCATATTATACCCTGAAGACTCCGCTACATTCCCTACATTCACATCCACCCCACCGGTATTGGAGACATTAAAAGTACTCAACAGCAGGACAGATCCAAACTGAAGGACCTTCTCTCCCTCCTGGCTCATCTTTGCGGCGAGCGTTTCCCTTACCTGGCTGGACACATCCATGGCAGTTACGTTAAGATCAATCTGAGGATCCACCAGCGACTGGGTTATATGGGCCTGAAGCAGGATACTGATAGGCTGCAGTTTTCCCATACTAAGATACTCTCCGGCATTGGAAACCATTCTTATGTAGTTGGCGTTAATATCTAATGCGGGTTTCATTGCATCACCATCCCATCTGATACTGCTGTTTCTTTCAATCTGGAATGTTTTGTTAAGAATGGCCTTAGAAACGAATGTTCCGTTATCTACTTTATAAGTACCACTCATGGCAATATTCCCCTGCCTGTTCATATGGAACCTCAACGGATCAGCAGAGCCTTTTACCGTAATATTTCCTACATCATCTCCTACCAGTACGTTGACAGTAGTTCCTTTGTCTACAGCCAGGTTGAAATCAATATTCATATTGGCTCCTGTTTTTTTCTTTTCCTCGAGTGTGATCAGACCGTCTTTTCCTTCTTTAAGGAACCTCAGCATTTTAAATTCTTCAACATTGGACGTAGAGCCGGAATTGAAGGTAAAAGTACTTCCGTTAAGCGCCTTCATGTTAGGAGTTGTTATACTTAGCCCCGAAACCGGTCCATCCACATACAGGTCTCCCTGCCCGTAAACTCTTCCCCAAAACAGGTCAGAATCTTTCTGTGTGGTATTAAGCATCAGAAGATTGTCAGCTCTCATTACCAGAGATACCCCCATTGATGAAAGTGTTTCAAACTGGATTGCCCCGGAAATATTCCCCTTAGAATTGGTTCTTCCGTCATGAACCTCAATATTGTTGAGGATAGCAAGTCCTTTCGACAGCTGGATTACAGTATCATCAAATGAATAATCTACTCCTGTAAACAAAAGTTTTAATCCAAAATCTTTCAGAGCAATATCACCGCTATAGTCAAGGTTGTTAAGCTTTCCATTGATTTTCAGATCTCCCGTAGCTTTTCCACGAAGATTTCCGAAAATAGTCTGCACAAACTGCTGTGTAAATGACAGATCAAAATCACGCATTTCTGCGGTAAGGTCGATAATAGGAGAAGACGTATTATTGTTAACAGTTCCTGTCAGATTAAGACTGTTATTTCCCAACACTCCTGCAGAATGCACTTTTACATCAATATCATAGATATTCAGTGAAAAACCATTGGTAGCAGCAATAGAAATATCTCCCATATCATTACCATTCATCTTAATATCATCAATATTGAGATCTACCAAAGGCTGAAGGGTGCTTTTATCCATTTTGATCTTAACACTTCCGTTGGCAAGACCCTTTATATCCATGGTATTCCCTCCTGACTGCATTTCCAGCAGTTTTTCTACAGCAAAATCATTGATATCTGCATCTACGTAAAAATCTTTTGCTGATTTAAACTGCGCTTCTTTAATAAACAGAGCACTCTTGTCAGAATAAACGCGCAGATTCCTGATATCAAAATCCCCTGTCTTCTTTCTGTACGTAATGGAATGATTCAGTTCAGGACTTGTATCTATAGCCCAGGTAACTTCATTAAATTTTACTTCAGTAGGTTCAAACCTGAATACATAATCACCCGCGGCATCTGTAGACTGGTCAACATTGATGGCATATTCCTTAAGTTTTTCATTAATCTCATCATCAGGACTTCCATGCTTAAATACGGTCGCCAGATGCAACGTATTCCCATTCTCATTATTTCCTTTAAGCTCGAAATCTTTAATGACATTTTTATTATAGATCACTCTATTGATCTTGGCATACAACTGCTGATTAAGATCTGCGGTATTAATTCTGATCTTAACACTATCCACCATAGCACTGTCCCTGTTGACATTCTTCCTGTCGTTCACTTTATAATCAGGATTAGAAGCAGCAAGTGCTTTATCAGCATCTGTAATTTCTTCTTCCTTTGTCATGATATATTTTAAAGAAGCTGCATCAAGATTCAGGATCAGATTATTTGAATTTCCGTCATATTCCCCTTCCACCACCGCTCCCTGTGGTAACCTCAGGTCAGGCAAGAAGTAGTTGATTAATCCCTGCTGAACATCAAACTTAAGGGCAAAATTCTGTCCACGGTATAATTTTCTCGGAGGGGGTCCTACCAAAATTTTTCCGACTCCGTTTTCTACCATTCCGGCAAGATCTGCCAGGCTGTATTTCCCGGATATTTTACCGGTAGCAGCACCTGGCGCATCTACATCTATTACACGGGACCCTCCTTCTACAAATGTTTTTAACTTGGCGTTCGGAATATTATATTTTTGAGTGGCAGAAGCAAAGTGAAGATTATTGGCATTAACATCTAAAGTGAGGTCGTTAATGGAAGACATTGCCATTTTCCCTTCAACCTGTCCGCTTACCACCTGACTCCCCGGTTTATTGGTAAAGTAGTTCATATTCAGATAAGTGACATCAGCATTGACATCCATTGCAATCCTTGATGTACTGAAGTCTATTAATCCTTTGATGGTAGCTTTTGCCTGCTCATCATTTACAGTAATGAGTCCATTGTATTTTTTATGATCCAACAATCCGTCCAGATAAAGATTATTGATCGTTTTATCCATAATTTCAACACTTGCAATCTGAGATTTTGTGGTCAGACGCATGGTATTAACATCAAAGCTTTGCCCGTTAAGATCAAATTTACCCGAAATTAAACCCACTGTTTTATTCTTGGTAATCACAGAGGTATTAAGGTCTTTCACGTCAAGATAACCTGAATATTTTGGCATAGCCGTGCTGTAACCTGTCAAAGTAAGTCTGGAGATTTTCGCCTGTCCGATTCCTGTCATCAGGTTTCCGCTATCCACATAGATCTGGTCCGGATTTACTTTTGCTGTTCCGTTATACTTTAACTTCCCGAAATCATCAGCAAAATTCTTCATCTTTTTGGAAATAAATGAAGGCATCATTGCTTTTAAATCTTTGTAGGTAAAATCTGTGGAAAGATCCTTCGTTTCGATTGCAAAATGTCCTTTCAGTAAATGGTCCACCTTCATTGTTTTCGTGGCAATATTAACATCGGGATTTCTGATCAGGAAGTTTTCCAGATGGAACTTATTTAAAGGCCCGGTCATTGTTCCTGAAAGATTGAACGGCTTAATATTATCCCAGTTCGTCACAAAATAGCTGATATCGTAACCGCTTAACTGGCTTCCCTGCTTGATATTCATATCCCAGCGTACTTTATCTGCAAAATCTGCCCACGATCCGTCATGAAGATTAAATTTAATATCACCCTGAAGTAAAGTATGATCTGTATTCAGCGTAAGATCTTTTAATGACAAAAACTGCTTCGTTAAGGAAAGTTCTGTTGAAAAAGTATCTACAATATGGTCTTTCCCCCATCTTGAAGTGACAAATGACATATTATTGATTAACGCCGAAACATTCGGACCGTTGACTTTTACATTAGGCGCTTTTAAGTTGAATTTTGTTGCTGTAAGCCATTTGCCATGTTCTCCTGAAGAATTTTGATTAACAATAGAAACTTTGGAATCAATAATCTGTATCCTGGAATTCAGCTGAAAAGGAGGTTTTTTCGGATCTCTTTTCTTCCCGTTATCAAAAAGTTCTACAAATCTTACAAAATTAGAAATGCTGTCACCCTTATAAGTAATTACTTTTACATCGGCATTAACAAGAGCGAGAGAGTTAAAACTTAAGGAATTGCTGTTTCCGGAAATGGCATTCACAGCAAGAGATATCCAGTCTGAATCAGCACGAAACTCACGGGCTGTAATAAAATTAAAGCCTTTATAATCTTTTACTTTTAAACCTTTTATGGTAACATCTCCGAAGTAATTCACATCTACACTTTCCGTAGAAAAGTCAGATTTGAAATCGTTATTAACAAGTTTCAGCGCCTGATCAGCCGCCCATTGCTTTGTCACCGGAAGATTAATGGCAATAAGAACTCCCCCAACAAGAACAATTCCCAGCCAAAAGAGAATCAAAAGAAGCTTTGCCCACCAGGTATAGCTGGTAACGTCTTTCATGGCCTGCTTCCCAAACTCTTCAGCCGTTTCCACAGGATGATGTATGGCATCTGAAGCAAGCTCAGATGCTTCTTTCACTGTCTCCCGAACTTTCTCCTCTACATTTTCGACAGTCTTTTGTACCTGATCACCTAAGTTTTCAGCTACTGATTTTTTATTCTCATTCTCGTTATTATTCTCTAACTTTGCCATTATTATGAGCGACTCTATAATTTTAGGTATTGAATCGTCCTGCGACGACACCTCAGCAGCTATCATCAAGGGAAATTCTATTCTTTCAAACATTGCCGCGAACCAGGCCATCCACAAAGAATATGGTGGTGTTGTTCCGGAACTGGCTTCACGTGCCCATCAGCAAAATATTATCCCCGTTGTTGAAAAATCTTTTTCTAAAGCAAATATACAACAAAATGCAATCTCAGCTATAGGATTTACACGCGGACCCGGACTTTTAGGATCTCTTCTTGTAGGAACATCATTTGCTAAGTCTCTGGCTATGAGCCTCAATGTTCCGTTAATTGAAGTAAATCACCTTCAAGCCCACATTCTGGCCCATTTCATCGAGGATGCAAATCCTGTGCCGCCTGCCTTTCCTTTCCTATGTCTTACAGTAAGTGGCGGACATACCATGATTGTGCTGGTAAAAGACTATTTCGATATGGACATTATTGGAAAAACCATCGATGATGCCGCAGGAGAAGCCTTTGACAAAATAGGAAAAATCTTTGACCTTGATTATCCGGCCGGACCTATCATTGACAGACTGGCCAAAGAAGGGAATCCTGATGCTTTTAAATTCAATAAACCCAAGCTGGAAAATTATGATTATTCTTTCAGTGGAATTAAAACTTCTGTATTGTATTTCATCCAGAAAGAGGTCAGAAAGAATCCTGATTTCATTAAGGAAAATCTTAATGACCTCTGCGCTTCCGTTCAGAAATCCATTATTGAGATTCTGATGAATAAGCTTGAAAAAGCAGCCAAAGATCTCAACGTAAATGAAGTTGCTATCGCAGGAGGTGTTTCTGCCAATTCTGCCTTGAGAAAAGCCATGGAAGACAATAAAGAAAAACTGGGCTGGAATATCTATATTCCGAAATTTGAATATACTACAGATAATGCTGCTATGATCGCTATGGTAGCAAAGCTGAAATTTGAAAGAGGAGAATTTACAGATCTCAGAACAACGGCAACGGCAAAATATGATTTATAAGGATGCGGAGCCACGAAGTGGTGACGTAAAAAGCAAAGGGTTTTAAGCCCTTTGAAACAGAGATAAATAGGCATACATCAGCAATCAAAAACAACATCATACAATCAAAAATTTCAAGGAAGAGTTTTTAATGTTTCTTAGAAATTATGATATGGAATTTGATGAAAGATATGTCTGGGATTAATATTTCGCTCTTTCAGAGCTCAGGTAAACAAACATTAATTCAAACAAAGACCTGTAGTCTTTGCTAAGTATTGCGCCACTTCATGGCTCTTAAAAAAAATAAGATGAAACTATTCTACGGAGAAATCAACGGAAATAAAGTAACAATCAACGATGAAGAGCAGCAGCATATCGTGAAAGTTCTTCGGATGAAGGATGGAGAGGATATTCATGTGACAGACGGCAAAGGAAAGCTGGCTTCCGGAAAACTCATTATAGAAGGGAAGAAAGCTGGTATTGAAATTTCAGAGATCAAAGAAAATATGCCTGAATTCAACCCCAGGCTTCATATTGCCATTGCTCCTACCAAAAATATTGACAGGATCGAATTCTTTGTGGAAAAAGCTGTGGAAATGGGCATTTCTGAGATTACGATCCTGCAGACTGAGAAAACAGAACGTAAAAACGTCAATATCGATAAAATCAGGAAACAAGCTGTTGCTGCATCAAAGCAAAGCTTAAGATTTCATTTTCCGGTTATCAATGATTTAATTAAAATTCAGGATTTCCTGAAAAGTATTGATCCGGAACATACTTTTGTAGCCCATTGCCATGAAGACCTGGAAAGAATTGCTCTGAAAAATATTCCTAAGATGGAAAAGCTTACATTTTTAATAGGTCCGGAAGGTGATTTTTCTGAAAAGGAGATTGCATTTTTAGCAGAAAATAAGGTAAGAGCTGTATCACTTGGGAATCAAAGACTGAGAACGGAAACAGCTGGCGTTTTTGTGGCAGCATGGAATTATTATACTATGATATAAACAAAAAGAGAAGGTTGCTCAACTTTCTCTTTTTGTTTATTAATTATTTCCAGTCAACATTATTTTCTTTCAGATATTTTTCAAAAATCTGCTGTCCGCTTCTGATTGAATTCACTGCCCAAAGGATTTTCATCCTTAAAAGTTTATCTTCATTCAATTTATAGTCGATATCAGATTTTATCAGTTTCTGTTTCAATTCATACATACAGATTGAAGCCGCAACAGAAACATTGAAGCTTCTTGTAAAGCCATACATCGGAATCGCCAGCGTTTCATCCGCAAAATCTAAAATCTCCTGAGAAACACCTTCCATTTCAGTTCCAAAAACCAAAGCAATAGGTTCTGTTACTTCATATTCAGGAAGCATTTTAGCATTATTCTCCAGTGAAACAGCCACTATTTTGTATCCTCTGTCTTTAATATTCTGAAAAGATTCCATATTCCGGGGAAGTTTTTCAACTTCAACCCATGTATCTGCTCCTTTTGTTACGCGAAGATTAGGCTCAAAACTATATTCTTCCTGTAAGGCCACCACTTTATGAAAACCGCAAGCTTCTACAGAGCGTACAATTGCCGCTGCATTTCTAAACTGATAGACATCTTCCACTACCGGAAGCACAAAGTCTGAACTTTCTTTGGAGAAATGTTCAATTTTAGCCAGTCTTTCTTCGGTCAAAAACTGTTTTAAATATTCAAAAGTTTGCGCTAAATCACTCATCCGCATTTAGTTATTTTTTTTTCATTAGCCCCATAAAACGTCAACAATTTCCATTTTATTTTTATAAAATTTCACGATAAGCGTTTCATCCATTTTCAAATCTTTGCAAATTAACGTAATTTTGGCCTATGAACCCTAATCGGGCTCCAATTCTTAATTAAAATTAGTACATGAAGCGAAAAGTCCTGCTCATCTATACCGGTGGAACCATCGGAATGGAAAAAGATTACGAAACCGGAAGTCTCCGTGCCTTTGATTTTGGTAATATATTTGAAAAGATGCCTGAAATGAGGCTCATGGAATGTGAAGTCTTTGTTCATCCTTTCGCCAAACCGCTAGACTCTTCGGATATGGGGCCTGAAGAATGGAGGGTTATCGCCAATTATATTCACAAAAATTATAATGATTATGACGGCTTCCTGATCCTTCACGGAACCGACACCATGTCTTACACGGCTTCAGCACTGAGTTTCATGCTAAAAGGGTTAAGAAAACCGGTGATCATGACCGGTTCTCAGCTTCCGATTGGTGACCTGAGAACAGATGCCAAAGAAAATCTGCTGACCAGCCTTTATTATGCCAGCCTCTATGAAAATGATGAGGCGGTTATTCAGGAGGTTGCCATTTACTTTGAGTACAAATTGTTAAGAGGAAACAGAACATTGAAATATTCTGCAGAATATTTTGATGCGTACGCAAGTCCGAATTACCCAATTCTTGGGCAGTCAGGAGTTCATTTGAATATTATCAAAGACAACTTATTCCGCTGTGACCCTACAGTAGAATTTCATGTTGATGAGCATATTTCCGAAGATATTTTATTCTGGAGAATTTTCCCTGGTATGCATTTGAGCCATTTCAGAGAAATCCCTAAAATGAAGGTTCTGATTCTTCAGGTGTTCGGTTCAGGAACAATTTTCAGCAGTGAAAAAACACAGGAAACACTTCAGGAAATCAGAAACAACGGAACTGAGATTGTGGTGGTAAGCCAATGTATTTCAGGAGGTATCTCATTTGGAAAGTATGAAAACAGCAATGTTTTTTCAAGAATTGGCGCCATCAGCGGAAGAGATATGACTGCGGAAACGGCTATTACCAAAGCCATGCACCTTATAGATAATCCAAGCTATACCGGAAGCTTTGCGGATAATTTCACCAGAAGCCTTTGTGGAGAAATTACAGATTAAATTGCAATAATAATTTGGATATTCCAGAAAATACACTATTTTTGCAATCTCAAAAAGAAAGGTGTCCGAGTGGTTGAAGGAGCTACCCTGGAAAGGTAGTATACGGGTAACTGTATCGAGGGTTCGAATCCCTTCCTTTCTGCAAGAAACTAAATCCTGTGCTAATGATTAGCACAGGATTTTTTATGAACTGAATTTTTTGATTATTAACCTATAGGTATTTCTACTCAGTATAATAATTGGTAGTTTCTACGCTACAATTTCTTCTTTGTTCTCCGTTACTTTGAAGTACAATCTAATCACTAAAAACAACCTAATCATGACATCAACAAGTGTAAATGCGAATTCTTCAGGTCAGTTAGTCCTGGGAAACGGAGCACAGTTCTGGGTATACCTTTCACCACAAAATGAAACTTCCAGAATGATCTCTACATGGCGTGTAACCTTTTCACAGGGAGACTGGAGCGACTTTATCTCTAGTGAAAACCCTACCAAACAAATTCAGACCCCTAATCTTTCAGGGATCTTTGATATCAAAGTGGAATTGTTAAGCGGATCTACGGGTACATGGCGTCAGATTCCGCCTCAGACAGGAAGTAATAATGAAATAGGATGTAATTCCAACTGTGCTTCTATGGTAGGCATCGTTGCTGACAGCACGCATCCTCCTGTTGGAGCGATCAACGCCCATTTCTGGACAACATGGGACGCCATGTGCGGAGTAAGACAGAACTAATATAAATAAACAGTCTATAGCCAAATAGCCACAATATGCAGCATATTGTGGCTATTCACTGTTTAAAAGCATTTCTTTTTGTCATTATTAATGATAAGGTTATTTAAGCTTTACCCAACCACAAAAGTCACAGAAGGTTTTATTTAAAACACTTGAGTTCACTTCAGTAAGTTTAAAATAATCCCGCAGAAAAGATTTCGTAAAACTTAGGAGTATTTATTACGCATAAGGTTTGATTCTGAAAAAACTTAAGTGCTTAAAACTTTTGTGCCTTTTGACTTCGTCGAATCTTCGATTTGTGGTTAAAATAATGATTATAAAAGTTAAAACAACCTCGATTTGAAAATCCTATCGGTACAATAATTTCAGAATTTCATTTTTCACTAAATTTGCTACCAAAATACGATTCAATCAAATATGTATACCCTAAAGACAGCATTCTCATTGCTGTTACTTTCAGCATTTTTTCTATTGCCCCAATCTGCAAAAGCCAGTGCCTATTGGATGGAAATTCACGGATCAGGAAAATTAAAAGATCCTGTAAATATTCAGGTATGTTATGGTTTTATTGATGACCTTAGTGAGCGTCACCGGACCACTGGACCCGAATTTCAGAGGATCAAAGATTTTATTTTTTTTCTTTTTAATGCCAGAGGTGAAAAATTAAAAATCGAATTACAGCCTAAAGGAGATCATTGGGAAGGAACTTTTACTCCAGACCAGGAAGGAACTTATAGAATTTTAGGAATGAATGACCAGCAACCCGTTCTGGTAAGGTCTCAAAATCCGCAGGAAAATGTAAGGCCCATTGATTTTATGTGCGGAGCTTATCAGGTGGGAATCCCATCTAATAACAATCCACCACTTCCATTGATGGATATACGGCTTTCTGAAAAAAACGGCGTTTATACCATTTTTCCTTACCGCAATATGAAACCTGCAGAGAAAGGAACAATGCTTAGGATCTTTAACCCTGAAAACTGGGAAAAGAATATTCCGGTAAATGAGAATCATAAAGCTTTCTTTAAACCTACTATGCGAGGGCTTTATGTAATCAGACAGGATTGGCAGGAGAATACTTCCGGAGTATTTCAGGGAACCCCTTACACAAAGATAAGGTACCGTAATAATTACTGTCTCTGGAGGAATTAAGGAAACTTAGAAAATCTTTATAATATAAAAGTCCCGGATTCAGAGATCCGGGACTTTTATATCAACTATTCAACCTTATTTAGAATTTCAAGGAAACGCTTCCAAGAAAACGTGATGGAGCCTGTGGAGTCAAACGCACAGACCATGCTTTTTCGTTGGTAATATTGTCAAATTTCAGTCCTACTCTATATTTTGGCTGATCGTAGAAAATACCTAGATCAAACATTTTGTAAGACGGAATAATCACTTTAGCTGTTTGTGTATTGGTCTGATATGAAGAGGATCCCATATTTCCGCCGCCACCTATTCCCAGACCTTTTAATTTTCCTTGAGGAATACGGTAACTGATCCAGAAGTTGAACATATTGGCAGGACCGGACAATGCAGGCCTTAAACCATTGACCGAAGGGTTGGCATTGGTATATTTACTGTCATTATACGCATATCCGGCCACAACATTGAATCCGTCAAACGGGTTGGCCGTCAGCTCAGCCTCTATTCCTTTGCTTACCTGTGTCCCATCCTGTATGGAATAATTAATATCATCCGGATTGGTTCTTAAAATATTATCCACCCGTATATTGTAATAGCTTAAAGTACCTACAAGTCTGTGGTTGAAAACATCTGCTTTTACCCCAAATTCCAGCTGATTGGCATATTCAGGCTTGAAGATATTGCCGTTGATATCTGTTCCACTTACGTTATTAAAACCATTCATATAGTTCCCAAACAGAGAAAGTTTATTTTTCAATACTTCATAAACGATGCCCATTTTAGGTGAAAAAGCGGTCTGCCCATAAGGCCCGGATTGCGTTCCACTGTTGCTCAGGCCTCCTTTGATTTCTCCCGTCGTAATATCATAAACTCCTTTAAACTGAAACCGGTCTACCCTCAAACTGGCCATTACCATCAGCTGGTCTGTAATATTAAAGACATCAGAAACATAGGCAGCATAGGTATTGTCACTATTATTTTCCTTTCTGAAAGCAGAAGTAGCAGTAAGCGCATCGATTATATTGCTGTTGACTCTGAAGTCCGGTGACGGATGGACAAAATTAAATACTTTGGTGTTGGTATGATAACGGTCAAAATGATTGGAATTGTTATAAAAGTCCAATCCAACTACCATTCTGTTTCTGAAACGTCCGATACGGAAATCTCCGATAAAGTTCTGCTGAATATTGGTTGCAATAAATGAAGTCGTTCCCACCATAACCTGAGCACTTGCCGTAGAATCTGTCTTCCCATTGATGGCTGAAATATATCCGTTGATTGTAGATCGTGCCCGTGATAATATCGTCTGAGACGTCCAGTTTTCTGAGACTTTATAATTCATCTGCGCAAAAATGTTCAGCATCTGTGTTTCATAAGCCAGGTCATCACCCAGAAATTTTTTATAGTAAGGAAATTTCATATCCGCAATGGACTGAATTTTATTACTTCCTGTATATGGATTGAAGCGGACAACCGATGTTCCTTTTGCCTGGTTGAATTCCACATCTAACAGAAGGGACATGCGGTCATTAATCTGATAGGAAAAGCTCGGCGCAATCGCCAGAGAATTGGTAAACCCAAGATCCTGGAAACTCTTTTCAAAGGTGCCTGCGGCGTTAAGACGGAAAAGAGCAGTTCTGTCTTTGTTCACCGGTGTATTGACATCTACTGTCAGCCTGTTGTAATTCCAGCTTCCTCCTACATACCCTGCTTCACCACCAAAATCATTGTAAGGCTTTTTGGTCACCCTGTTGTATACTCCTCCGTAACTGCTGGCCACACTCTTTCCGAATAAAGTAGCTGAAGGTCCTTTAATAGCTTCTATACGTTCAAGGTTTACAGGATCTATTACTGAAAACGCAGCCCCTGCTACTCCATTTCTGGCGTTAGGTTCTGTCTCAAATCCTCTTGAACGGAATGTCACCCTTCCCTGATTGGCAATCATAGGAACTCCGGCTCCCGGTACATTTTTGGAAATGCTTCCCAGATCTACAGCAACCTGTTCCTGAAATAATTCCTTGGTAACCGTATTGTATACCTGCGGATTTTCTAAATTTTTCAAGGGCAGTCTGGCTACAAAACCACTTTCTTTTTTCGAAAAACGGTTTATGTTTTTCATAATGACCACTTCCTGTATAGCCTGAATATTTTCTTTGGTCAGCTGATAATCCAGTGTGGTTGTTTCCCCAGCTTTTACCTCCACCGGAAGGCGAACTTCTTTGGTTCCAAGAATCTGTAGCTTTAGGGTATATGAACCGGCATTCAGATTGGCAAAATGATAATATCCTTCATCATCTGTAAGGGTCTGGCGATTTGCTTCCGGCAACGAAACAGATATTGCCCTCAACGGCTGCCCATCTACCATATTTACTTTTCCCGAGATCCCACCCTGTAAATTCTGAGCATGTATTGTCATTAACCCTATCAGAGAGAATAAAAAAATAAAAAATGGCTTTGACCACTGTGGTTTCTGTATTGAAATATCATTTTGCTTCGTTCCCACGGAATGAGCCATATGTCCTTCAGCAGACATACATTCATTGGATTGCATCATTTTTTCAGCCTTATTTAAAGTGATTATAAATAAAGGTGCAAAATAACGGAATCATAAATTCTCCCACAATATTAATTTGAATTATTCTAAATAAATTTTAAAATCTATAGAATCCAGGTTCTGGCAATTTTAGAAACACCCACTAAAACAGGGGCTTAATCGTTATCCAGCCTTCAATAAAGAATGGTAAGCTGACTTTTCCACATGTTGTTAATAAATTATCCACATGTTATCCACAATTTTATTAATTATGAAAATAAGAAAAGGTTTTTAAAAGCTCCTGTTCCTAATTCTATCCTAAATCAGATGTTTATTTTGTCTTGATTTTAAACAGTATTAAAAGATTTTGAATAAACATTTTATGAACAAAGCCAATAATTTTACGACAATAAAGTATTCTCTCTGCGTATCAGCGGTATTCTTTTCCATCTTATGGTTTCGCAGTCATTTAAAATTAGCCGTAAAACAGCTATCCACATTATTGAGCATGAAGAAAATTTTTGCAGTATTAATTGTATTGGGGTGCATAGGAACCACCATCAAAGCACAGATCAGCCCACCAGGGTTAGGAGATGCCAACAATGCATTCTGGGGTGCCTTTGGTATAAAGCAGCAACTGGACTCTCTGGGGAAAAAACAGGCTTTGAGCTATGTTGCCATAGGGAGAAAAAGCAGCCCGGATCATCATAATCTGTTTTCGAAGCAGGCCATCATTGTTTTAAATCATGAAGTGTATCATTCCTTTGCCCCTCACCAGCAGTATAGCTATGCTTTAAGTTACCGACGCCAGCCACAGTATGAAAGTACAGCTCCTTATGATAAAGAATACACAGAACAGGAATTCAGGATTTACGGAAGATATGCATACACATTTGATCTTGGAAAAAGATGGAAACTGAAAAATGTGATAAGGCAGGAATTCAGGAAGTTTTTTGATGCAGACTTTCATAAAGCAGAGGAAGATTTTCAGCTAAGAACCCGTATTAAAAGCCAATTAACATATAACTTATCTCCAAAAAACAATCAGAAGCTGGCACTAAGCGCAGAAGCTCTTTTTTCCATAAGCCACCTCAATGACGCGGATTCGGAGTGGACCCCGTTCGGGTATCGTGAAATGCGGATTGCAGCTTACTATATATTGACCATTCCAAACTCTCCTTTTACGGTAGATTTAGGGTATATGGATGATCTGATCCGAGGCAGCAGAAGCATTCATCATGGAGGCGTTCATTATCTGGCAGCTGATCTGATCTGGAATATTCCTTACAGAAAGAGACAGTAAAAAAATTCTCATTTTTACAAACAAAATCCCAATCATCACTGACTGGGATTTTTGTTTGAAAAACATAAGTTTTTCCGCAATATAATTAAGTATGAATGTTTGGTGTATAATTTAGTTGCAAAGCTTCAGATATTCACGGCTCATCTGCACATTAAATTTTGCTTCAGCTTTAGAACGGGCATAAATTGTATCCTTAAAAGCATGTACAGTTTTTAGTTTCTGGTCAATAAATTCTGCAATCTGTACAATGGAAAAAAGAAAATCCCTGTACACCGCCATATTGACTGTCTGACCATAGTAGGGTAAGTACGCTTTCAAAAAAGGTATTGCTTTCTGATGGCGGTTATAGCTGATACAATATCCCACCCCATCTACTGAGGTAACAACAGCATAGTTATTAAGATAATCCTGAATATTCTTGCTGCCATCAAGAGCCTGAGGATTTTTGGAACAAAACTTATTGATCTTATCCAGAATATGCTGGGCATATTCCATCATGGAAATATTTTTAAATTCAAATACCTGGTGTATCTTATTGGCTGGCTGGATTCCGTTTTCACAATCAATACAGAAAGAGATTCCTATTTTTTCATGATAAGGAAAAAAACAGTCTTTCACTTCAATGGAGGCATCCGGCTTTAACCTGTCTTCAGCAAAATTGTAATAGACGTAAGGACTGTAAAGTTCAGCAAGCGCATTCAGATAATCTGTTTCGCTGGTGTTATGATATTCTTCAAACCATTTTTCAAGGTTATCGTAATAATTACGTTCAAAGTCGTTAAAGTTTAAGTAAAATGGCAATTCCATAGCTCTGTAATTTTGATATGACAAAGCTATATCTGTAATGCGACAAAACTTGACGCAATATATTTTTTGTGAAAGATTTTTTGGTCAAAGATCAATTTTTGTTTCGCAAAGTCAATCCTCAATAATTATTAACGCTGATGTTCGCAAAGTTTATTAATATACATAGCTTATTTGTTCGCAAAGGCATTTCATTTAGCAGAGAGACATACTTTTTCTTTGCTGAGTGGAACGCCTTTACGATCGAAAAAAATAATAAGATGGTATAGAAAACTCCGCTAACTCTGCATTTAATAGTATGCATTATCCCTAGATCCCGTACCCCGAATTACTTATCATAATTCTTCATAATGTACTCAAAGTAGTGGATCATTTTCAGATAGTTTTCAATGCTGAGATATTCATTCGTGCTGTGAATGCTTTGCTGTTCGGCACTGTTGATCTTGATCGGCATGAAACGGTAGACGTTTTTACTTACGATTTCGTATTTCCCCGCATCTGTTCCCGCCATGGTAAGATATGGGGTAACAATTGCTCCGGGATGAATTTCCTTCACTCCTGCTTCTATTATTTTAAAAGCTTTTGTATTGGTTGGAGAAATATTGGAAGCTTCCCTGGTGTTATCAATTTCTTCTACTTCAACATCAAAACCTTCAGTGGCTTTCGCAATATGATCTTTCACATCTTTCACCGAATTTCCGGGAAGCAGTCTGAAATTAACCACAAATTCCACTTCAGGAGAAAGCACATTGGTTCCGTCACTTCCCTTCATCATCGTTAATGCTGTGGTTGTTCTTACCAACGCATTGGTTGTATTGTTTTTGGTGAGCTGTGAAATCAATACAGGTTTTAAAAGCCATTGATTGGCCAGAGCCATTCTTGTGGCAAAAGGCATCTCACCACCAATATTATTAAAAAACTCTTTGATTAAAGGTGTGATAACAGGCTTCATCTGATGATCTTCCAGACGCTGCATGATAACAGCTGCTTTCCCGATAGCACTTTCCATAGGAGGCATAGAGGAATGTCCGCCAAGTCCTTTTACTTTGATTTTTGCCGAAAGAAATCCTTTTTCGGCACACCCTACAACGGCAACGTCAGTATCAATTCCTGCTACATTTCCTTTTCTCATAATTAATCCTCCCTCATCATAAACAGCATCGAACTTCAAGCCTTTTTTCTTAAAATAATCAGCAATCTGAACAGCTCCTTTCTGTCCGCCAACTTCTTCATCAAAACCGAAAGCCAGATAAATATCACGTTGAGGAATCTGTCTGTTTTTAATCATAGAATTCATAGATTCCATTAAGGAGAACAGCATTCCTTTCATGTCTATCGCTCCCCTGCCGTAGATTCTTCCATTGGCAACCGCTCCTGAAAAAGGGGCAAAATCCCAGTCCTCCGCTACTTTTGAAACGGGATCAAGCGGTTTGTCATCCGGACGGAATACATTTTCTTCGTTATTTTTGATATCTGCATCCCCGGGTGGCACAACATCCATATGGGAAAGAAATAAAATCGGTTCCAAAGCAGGATTGCTTCCTTTAAGCCTGAACACCAATCCATATTGGTTAACCTCGACATTTTCGGTATTCTGATACACTAATGGATAGGAGGTTTTTAAATAGGTTTTAAACTGATCGAATGGTGCGTAATTGAATTCACCCAAACTACCCGTAGAAACGGTTGGAACCTTTATTCCTCCCGACAACCGCATTACTGCTGAGTCATTTTTTATCGGCTTCCAGCCTTCGCCTGCCCCGATATTATTTTTTTTAAAAGGATAAGTGTAAGTTTTTATTAATACAACAGCAGCCAGAATGACAATGATTCCCAAAAGGATTAAAAGAAATTTTTTCATAGCAGATAGTTTGTGAAGTGATTTGATTTTATAAATATAGCAAAGTATTCAGTGCCCGACAATTTAAAGCCGGACTTTTTCAATCGACAAACTCATGGAATACACTCTTTACAGTTTTAATCTGATAAAAGGCAAAAGATATGTCCCCTCAATGGAAACTTATTCGTCATCAGAATAAAGAATAAAGAATAAAAAATGAAGAATATACTGCACATTATTTCCAGCGCAAGAGGAGAACTGTCTTACAGTAACCAGCTAAGCTCAGCCATTCTGGAAAAACTGTTACAACAAGGCAATATCAATACGATCACTGTAAGGGATCTGGTGAAGGATGCTCCTCCATATGCAGATGAAGTGTCCATTCATGAATTTTATAAGCATCCGGAGTTATATGATGAACAGAGTAAGCATCTTCTCTCATACGCCAACAGGGTTGTGGATGAAGTGCGTGAAGCAGATATTATTGTTATTGGAACACCAATGTTTAATCTGGGAATTTCCACCCCTTTAAAAGCATGGCTGGACCAGCTGATCCGGGCGGGAGTCACTTATGTTTTTGATGAACAGTGGAACCGCGTAGGACAATTTAAAGGTAAAAAAGTATATCTAGCAGTTGCTTCCGGAGGCAGGAGTGCAGAAGGTGCTCCGGATTATGTTTCTGCCTATATCAAAGATGTTTTCAGAAATTATACGGGAATTACTGATGTAGAAGCTTATCGTATTGAAGGGACTATGGAGAATGGTTTTACAGCGGATTATGAAAGTATTTTGAAAGATTTTAATTCTGTCACTGAAATGCCTTAAAAGCGGGTGTTATTGTAAAAGCAAAGTTTTTTATTGTTAATGCTGAATATAAGGAGCAAAGAAGGAATCAACAAGTTGATTGGATGAAGCTTTGGAGCTTTATAGTATTCTGTTTTTAACGCAAAGGCGCTAAAGGATTTTATCCTGATGTATATTTAAGGCGCAAGAAATCAAAGATTTTCAGCAGGGGAATTATGATAAAATCTTGCGCCTAAAAAATAATTATGATCGTTCTTATCGTTGTGGTTTCTTTAATTCAGGATTTTATTCATTTCGGTTAAGATGATAGGTTTTCCGTCGGTAATTACAATGGTATGCTCGTGCTGGGCCATATAACCGCCTTTATTGCCTACCATGGTCCATCCGTCTTTTAATTCTACCGCAATATTGGAATCGGTGGAGATAAATGTTTCAATAGCCACCACAGAGTTTTTCTTAAAACGCCTGGAATCATAGCGGTTTCTGTAGTTCAGCAATTCATCAGGCTGCTCATGCAGGCTTCTTCCTACTCCGTGACCTGCAAGATTCTTAATGACTTTAAGACCTCTTTTTTTCGCTTCGGTTTCCATTAAATGTCCTATGTCTGCTATTCTTACACCACCTTTTATATTGCTGATCGCCTTTCTCAGAATATCTTTGGATGCCTCCACCAGTTTCTGATGTCCGTGAATATCTTTTCCGATGACAAATGATCCTCCATTATCGGCCCAATATCCATCCAGCTCTGCAGAAACATCAATATTGATCAGATCGCCTTCCTTCAAAATCCTTTGATCTGTAGGAATACCATGGCAGAATTCATTGTCCACACTGATACACGTCCAACCCGGAAATCCATACGTTAGGTAAGGTGCCGATTTTGCCCCGAAATTTTCCAGTATTCCTGCTCCATACTCATCAAGATATTTTGTGGTCATGCCAGGTTCAGCATACGCTATCATCTTTTTCAAAGTGTAGGCGACAGCTTCGCTTACTTTTTGCATTCCAAGCATCTGATCTTCGTTGGTGATTGACATATTTGTTTTGATTATTGTTGATAATGACAAAGTTAAGAATTAAAATATTATGATACAGATTGTTTTAATGCATGAAACCGATTGAGTGGAAAATACGGTTATTCAATTCATTTCCTCCCAATCTCAATAGATAAGGGGCTAGATGGTATTCATAAGGGACTAACAACAGTTTGAAAAAGGGGAAGTCTTCATTATCACTATAATATGGTTGCAATGATGTCGTATCAATTGGTATTATAATATTTTCTTTACTTTCATTATATAGAGTAATATTAGCATTTTTTTTTTGAGAATCTAAATTCCAATTGATTTTAATTTGAGCTTTAAATTGTCCAAATATTGAAAATACAAAGATGATTTGAAATATTTTTAGTACGTTGTGAATCATTATTATTTTATTTACGGTTATTATATTTTATTTCACGTGCTTCAATAGCAAACCCCTGCTATTGCAAGGGCTACCTTATTAAAATATAATTAATACAGTGACGCATTGGGATTTCATCTATTTACAAAGCCTAGCTAATTGAAAAAATCACCATTTAATATACTTAGTATTTTTTAAATTCCACTTAATTCTAATAGGATTACTTTTTATCGTATAATTAATTTTCTCTTTATTATGAGTTGGCGAATTAGAACCACAATTAGTAAGATAGACAGTAATAGTATAATCTTGATTGCTTATAATATTAAAACTATCATATTTACCATTTTCTACATTAAATTGAAAAGGATTAAATTTGATTGGAATTACCAGTTTTTCTTTTGGCTTAATTTTAATTATTCCTTCCTTACTTTCTAAATATGTAAGCTGATTTCTTTTATTAGCAAGATCAATCTGTGTTTCATCTAATTCTATTAATCCAGTTTCATAATTTACAGACTTATTTTTACGTTTCAGTTCAATTAAAGGTCTAAAGTTACCTGCATTATATTGTTTGCCAAATGGTTTAAAACTTACAGTATCTATAGGGATTGAACACGTAATATTCGAATTATTATATATTTCCATCACAATTATCTTACTATTATTATCAGTATCTAACGATTTAATATTTAATAATAATTGAGATTTAACATTGATTATTGCCAAAAATAATACAAGAAGATATTTCATATTTTATGGTATTTTATAAATAGAATCTAACAATTTATATTTTTCTAAAAATAAATTATAAGCTTGTGTTCCTAAATCACTATTCCTACTATTAAGTTTATCAGCATATCCAAACTTAATAATATTAAGAATATTCAATTCATTTCCACTTTTTGTTTTATATCCTAAACTATCCATCCAACGATAAGATCTATATTCATTATATAATAATATAGCACTCGTACCTACAGTTCCATTTCCGAAATAATCTCGTAATGAACGATTCACAAAATATGAATCATATAGATGGAGCATTTCGTGACCCAACGTAAATGATAAATGTAAAATATTATCAATTTTCGTCATATTAAGAGCAATTATATTGGTAGAACTTAAAAGCTGTCCTGGAGCATCTGTTCCACCTTTTTGAAATTCTATGGGAGTCTCTTTAGTAAAATATTTATAAATATCTGCTAAAGAAGGAACCTTATCAACTAATTGCATCCAATCTTTGAAATTTGCTTTTTTATTAATAGGATCACTCCAACCTGCTTTCTTTAATTGCTCAACCATAGAGAACAAGGCCCCAATATTTCCACCACCACCAAAATATGATTGGGCAAAGGTAATTGCCTCCAGACTTGTAAACGATAATCCTCCGGAGGATGGCTCACTTTCAGTATATCCAAACCCACCAAAATCAGCAGAAGTACCACCGCTTCCATTAGGAATTTTCTGGTGAGGATTGAAGCTGCCACCAGCCATCTGCCACATATACGAACCTACTACCAAATGGTTCTCCATCCCTTCGTAAGGAACAGGGACGGCTTTTCTTCCATCAGGATCGATAAAGCTTACCGGATTATTTAAGGCATAGGCATAAGGTGAAAATCTTCTTGATGTTTCAGCCAATGGATCAATAACGCCCCATCGTCCGATATCAGACATATACATTCTGGCTCCGTAGTCATTCCAGCCGGTTTCCTTTTGTAATTCTTTACCATTGTACTGGTAATTATACGATGGGTTGAATCCTATCGTATTGTATCCCAAATGTTTTAACCCAAAAGGATAGTAGTTGTTTTCTTCAAGAGCTTCTGCGCTGCCGCCGGCATTTTCAAGTTATATTCAAAAATTAGGAGCATTGAAATCCAATGCTCCTAATTAGTTATCAAAATTTTGGAATATTATTAATACTATAAGTTTTTATACAGATTTACTATTTCCAAAAATCTTCAATAAGATTGGTGAAAGACCTACTGAAACAATTAAGAATAATCCTAAATTTGATATATTCAATTTATTAGGAAACATTACCATTAACATTAGCCATGTTAACATTATTCCAATCATTATATAACCATAAATCTTAGCTGATTTAGTACTATACCAATTGTATTCAACAATCGAATCATTACTCTTTTTTTTATTCTGCATAGTAATAATTTCAATTAAATCTTCTTTAAAATCTAAATAATTTCCACTATCTTTTTTAGGAATATTCAAAAAAATTTTATAAGACTTAAAGACTAATCTACATCCATAAAATGTTTCAGTTTCACTAAAATTATAATTACGAATATCTATTATATCAATTTTTTTATTGTTAAAAAAAATATAATCATTATCCAAAATTATATTATATGTAAATGTACAATTATTTTTAATTAACATAAAACTTAAAGCTGATAATGCAAAAAGTACAATCGCAGGAAAAATCCTTGGATTATAATAAATAGAAGTTAGTATAGTTAATGATATTACTAAAACAAAAGCAAAAGACATAAGCAATATCAGTCTTTTTATTGAAAAATTTTTAAATTTATATTTCTTCATTTAATTTATTTACGGATACCAAATTGTAGATTTTCTACCAATGCTCTTATCTAACTGATCACTTACTCCAAACATATAGTCTGCTACTCCATAAATTGCAATACCTGCAAGGATGGCAGGAGCTGCTGCAACTATAACAGGAGCTGTGGCAAATGTAGCAACAGCTGTTGCACCTAATAGACCAAGATTTACAATTGAATGGGCATCCCAAGTATCAGTTCCAAATTCATATAATGTTACCCCAGCAGTTAATGCTGTACCAACATAGCCTAATCTTTTAGATATTTTACCTACAGATTTCATAAATCCTTCGGTTGATCTTAAAATCTTTCCTGCTCTAATACCACTAACTGCTGAAAGAAACGTTGAAGCGTTTATTTTGTTTATGTTAGATAATTTATTATACTCATCTATTATCATATTAGCATTTCCTAATTGTCCATTTAAATGCTTTTCAGTGTCTTTAAAAAAATCTTCAGTTTGATATTTCATTAAAGAATGACTTGCACTTTCTATATCATTCGTAAGTCCTAATAAACCATCTCCAGCGAGCTTTAACATATGGCCCACCATCTCCTGAGCTGTTGTAGCATCTCCCACAGCTCCTCCTGTCCACCAGCTCATATAGCCGTTGTTGGTTTTGAGGGAGAAATCTGCACCATTTTGTAAAGATTGCATCAGATCTGCATAGGCCTGTGTCTGTCCAAAAGTGGTTCCGGTTCCGGTATATCCAAACCCACCAAAATCAGCAGAAGTACCACCGCTTCCATTAGGAATTTTCTGGTGAGGATTGAAGCTGCCACCAGCCATCTGCCACATATATGAACCTACTACCAAATGGTTCTCCATCCCTTCGTAAGGAACAGGGACGGCTTTTCTTCCATCAGGATCGATAAAGCTTACAGGGTTATTTAAGGCATAGGCATAAGGTGAAAATCTTCTTGATGTTTCAGCCAATGGATCAATAACGCCCCATCGTCCAATCTCAGCCATGTACATCCTGGCGCCATAATCATTCCAGCCGGTTTCTTTTTGTAATTCTTTACCATTGTACTGGTAATTATACGATGGGTTGAATCCTATCGTATTATATCCCAAATGTTTTAACCCAAAAGGATAGTAGTTGTTTTCTTCAAGAGCTTCTGCGCTGCCGCCGGCATTTTTAAAATAGCTGAGGCGTACATTTCCCAGATGATCGGTATAGCTGTAAATATACTTATTATTTTCAAAATTATAATACCCTTCCGAAGTGGGAACAAATTTTAAAACAGGAGATTCTGTTCCTTTTTTACTTGTTGTGGTTTCGTATTGAAAACCATCCAGGTATTCTGTAATATTGGATGTAAGTTCTGTAGCAGTACCAAAGGGATTGAAGGGAGTGTAGTTATAGACTTTCCTTACTTTCGTTCCATCTGCACGATACGTATAGATTGTATTTTCATTAATAATCCCTGTACGTGTCTGTAATCCCTTATCAAATTTGATATAATACGGGAGGTTCAGGAAGTTATAATCAATCTGCAAGACCCCTTTGTCCTTATGATCGGTCATATTGCCATTATCATCATAAGAGATTATATTTCCTGATCCATCAGGATACCCATCATAGTTGGTGGAAGTATCAGTGACAGAATTTAACCTGTTCCCTGTATAATTGTAGGTAAGGTCATCCATAAGGGCAGCCATTCCTGACATTCCTGTATTTCTCTTAAGCGAAGTGATATTGCTTCCGGAATCATATTCCACGGTTTCATTATAAAACCCATTTTGAGGAGCAGAAGCATTAGGTTCAGAATAAATTCCTTTCTTTAGCCTGTTTAAAGCATCATATTGGTAATTATACTGCCTTAATACATTATCCGTAGAAGTTTTCCAGGTTACTTCCGTTATATTCCCGTTATATTTTGCCGGGGAATTGGCGGTATTCTGGGGGGTGGTATATTTCAGCTCAAATCCAAACAGCTTTGTCCCTAGTTGAGCCGGATCGTTCAGTTTGGTGAGCTTGCCCCGGATATCATAGGCATAATCTATACTTTGCAGGTTGTTTCCTACCTTTTTGTTGCTGATCTGTGAGAGTTCATTATACGTATTTTCCGCCAGCAGTTCCTGTGGCTGGCTGCCTACCTGGTGCCATTTCTTTTTCAGGCGGTTTTTACTGTCATATTCATAAACCTGGCTGATGGTTTTCTCTGTATCGGCACTGACTCTTTTATGGTATACCCTGGTTTGTTTCACAACGCCTGCAAAATCAAATTCTGTCTCTGTTTTTGTGTAGCCGCCAAGATGATTGACAGAATAAGCACCGATAGCCATGCCTTTGGTATTATAATAAGCAAAGCTTTTAGTCCAGTTATTATCCTCGATATTTTTGATAAGACTAAGGGTAAGTAACCCTTTTGTACTGACAGAAGTTAGATCAGTAATTACATTTTGTCCCAATATGGCTGCTGGAAAGGCAGGATTAAAACTGTAAGCGGGATAGGTATCATAATAATTGATACTTAATATGGTAATATTCCCGCTTGGAAAAGCATTCTGAGTATAGAAAACCTGCATTCCGTTTGCGGTAAATGAAGTATCGCTCCTTGATTCATTATTTTCAGCATTTACCGTCACATTGTTGATATTATTCTGCAGCATGCCCCGTGAATCTTCGCTCGGAAAAAAACCAGAATACAGCACTCTTCCCCATTTATCATACTTGGTAAACATCCATCCTTTCGCAGAAAAAGTATTGTTTACGGTTCTCAGTTTAGCATCCTGTGTCATAATTACCCTGTCCTGCTGATCATAGATGATGTATTCCCAGCCTTTACCGGGAAGCTTTTTCTCTACCTGTCTTCCCTGGGAATCATAATGATATTGATAACACAGGTTATCCAGCATAGCAGTGGTAAGGGGGGCTGAAGCAGACATCCCGGCAGATGCCAGCGGAGGTATGACATAGGCGAGGTTTCCGAACTCATCATAGAGATAATATGTATCTATGGGTTTTGTCCCGTCATTTTTCCTTACCAATACGGTTTTACCGGAGCCGTTTGTAAACTCAGTGGTCGTATTGCCATCTCCATCTGTTGCGATGTTCTTTGAAAGCTGATTGGGAGCATAATCAGGGTTGTAGCTCAGTGTATAAGAAGTGGCATTGTTCACCCATGAGGTGACCACAGTTATTTTTCTGACCTGATCTCCGGAAGCATTTCCGGAAACGGCAAGCTGCAAAGGGTGGGCAGCCCATGCATTCCCTGCGGGAATCACCTGTTTTATCCGTCCGGAGATATCATTCTGAAATATTTTTTCGGAATATATTTTCTCTGACCCATACACCGCATTGGCATTGGCAAGCGGAGCGGAATAAATAGCTCCGCCCTGTGATCCGGACTGGGGAACAGGAAGAAAACTTTTTACCTGTCTGTCATAATTGTCATATTCTATATGCTGAACAATATCCTTTCCGGAAGGAGTCGCTCCAATAGAAATTACCTGTTTATTTCTTCCGAATCCATCTGCATACTGCACCGTTTCACTTTTTTTGGTACAGGTTTCATCCAGGCATGTTTTGCTGTATATATAATTTTCAGCCGGGCTCAGTGTCTGGGCATCTATAAACAATGCCAACCCTAAGCTCACTGTTGTTAATATTCTTTTCATGATCATTTGTTCTTATTGTTTATAGTGATATTGATATATTTTCAGTGTTTTACCGTCCTGGTCCACTACCTTTTCAAGCCTTCCGGCTTTATCGTAGGTATACATTTCTTTTGCTCCGTTAGGGGCGGTTACAGAAGTCATCCCTGTGAAGATATCCCAGGTATAGGTAGTGACATTGAAGTCTTTCACTGCACTGCTGGTCCGCAGGTTTTCAAGAGCCGTTTTCAGAGCTCCTTCATTTTCCGGGGTTGCAGAATTGGAGGCTGTTACTGCATTCTGTACGGCAGGCAGTGAAATAATCTGAGCATAGGAAGCTCCCTCAATTTTTGCAATAGGCTGGGTATTGTTATATCCATATACAACAGCGGTTGGAATCCCTTTAGGCGTTTTGGTTTCCACGGGATTTCCATAGCTGTCATAATTACTGAAAATTACTTTCGTCTGTGCTGACTGGTTCTGCATTTCATATGAATTCACAGAGGTTACCTGAAGCGATGCCGGATTATCATATTTGGTTTCTGCTTTACTGACTAATTTCCCGTTTATTTTTACTTCTGTTGCTAAAGGAGAAGAAAGGATACGGGCATTTACCAGTTTGGTATTATTAAGTTCAGAAGAGTATTTGATATTTTTTTCGGTTACTGTTCCGTCCGGAGCTGTAACCTTTGTATAAACAGGCTCAAAATTAACAGGGCTGTAAGTCACTTCAGAAGTGTTTTCCAATGCTGACCCATCGCTGAAAAATGTTTTTGAAGTTGTCTTTGCAGACTGTGTCCAGGATGATTTGCTTGTTGTTCCGTCACATAGGGTGTATTCTGGTGTATTATTGATTTCAGTGAGTACATAGTCTGTATTTTCATTTGAAACCAATTGGTTCTGATTATTATAGATTTCTTTCTTATACAGTAATCCTCCTGAAACGATATTATAATGAGGCCTTGTCCCATTTCCCGTAAAATCTTTTGGAGTTTTGAAGTAATATTGGGTATATCCAAGATTATTAGAATCTCCATATATTTCTTTTACATTGTTATATAAGATAACCGAATTCAGATAATCATATTCCTGGGACTGGCAGGTTTCCAGTGTAAAGTAGTCCCCACTTGAATTCATGGCATTGTCAAACGCATTATATTCATAGTTAATGCTTTTTTTCAGGGTATTATCATCATAATATTCTATCCTTCTTATTCTGGCTCCTGTAGCCACTGTTTTAGCATTTCTGTAAGGTGGTGGATCCGTCTGGATTTTCCCAATATTAAAGCCGCCATTTCCAAAACCAGTATTCACTTCTATTGTATAAGTTCCTGGTGTCAATAAATATTTCGGCATTTCACTACTGGTGATCACTGTTCCTCCTTTTTTAATAACATAGGTGATCTTGTAATTATAAGTATCAGGATCATCATGAATACCGAGATGATACTGGTCTTTATAGAATACATAATCATCTTTTCCAATAAAAATAGCCCTCGGCTCATCTACCTGAAAAGTATAGATACGGCTGATATTGGTATCAAAAAACACATTATCATAAACATATCTCTGTATTTCAGGATATTTAATTGAATAATTATCAGCTCCGGGGTAGCTGACAGCAGTGTAGACTTCATTGGCATCATATTGATATCTGATACGACCTCCTTCTGGCAGTTTCATTTCCGCCAGGGCTCCGATCATTTGTGAAGGAGAGACACTTGAACTTTCATATTGAAAAGAATAACTTCCGATTGTATTCTGGTCTTTATCAACTTGGTACAGGTTTGACAGGATTCTTTTTTCTTCTGCCTGATTATTGTTAATTGTGGAATATTCAAATTTATATTTAGACACCTGCCTTCCTGAATTATCCATCAGAGAAATACTTTGTATTTTATTGGGATCACTGTTTCCGTGATCTTCCCAATAAGGTTCATACATATTTTCAAAAGCGATTTTTCCAAAGATACTTGTAACTGTTGTCAGGTTGCAAGTCTGATATTTTACAAATGTTCCGCTATATCTGGTGTCTTTCTGATACACAAGACTTACAATTTCAACATTATTTTCATCCAGAATTCTGCTCAGATAAAACGCAGATCTGTAATTGGTTTTATAGCTGTCCCTCGAAGCTATACTGTAATTGTCGTATATATATTTGAATCCTTTATCATCCGTCAGTTTGAATGATTCCAGGATAAGGGTTGCTGTATTGGCAGTCCTGGTAAATTCTATTTTAACATTATTTCCTGAGATATTGTTAAGTGTAAAGGTATTGTTGATCGTATCCCTTACAAACTTAAACTTCCCGGAACTTCCCGGCAGATAGTAGTGATACACATCATCAAAGGCATTCTTCTTATAATCGGGTTTTGAGGCATTATCATACTTTTCATCCACATCACTGTTGATTACCCTGGAAATAATTCCGACCTTTGAAAGTGACCAGCCCAATCCTGCTTCACCAGCAGGCTTTTTTAACCCCACATTGTATACATGATTACTCAATCCAAAAGGAATACTAAGATTCTTATTGCTGGTAGGTAAAGTAAGCAAGGGGATGGATATTTCCGGTACGCCTGTCGCTAAAGAAACAGGGGTATTGGAATAAGAGGTAAAAGAAGAGGCTGAAGGCACCGGAACTGGTGTACTACCGAAATTTCGTTCTATCTGAGCCTTTCCCAATCCATAGATTAAAATAAATAGTAATAGTACTTTTTTCATCATGTTTATTTCTTAATTAATTTAGCATTCGCCGTTTTGTTGCTATCAGTTTTAATGGTCACCAAATAAGCTCCTTGTACAAGTGCCTGCGTATTGATCTTTGTCACTTTGTTCTTAGTTTTAATACTCTGAAGCTGTCTTCCGCTCATGTCATACAAAAGAATATCTGCATCCTTGAAATCGAAACCGATTTCTACATATGCATAATCAGACACTGGATTCGGATAGATTTTGATATCGTATTTCTCAATTAACTGGTCAACCTGTTTGTCTCCCAGTTTCACGATCTTCCAGTTTTCTTTTCCAAGCTCTTCTGCACTGGTTCCTGCTAGAATAATTGATCCGTCTTTGTTCAGCTTTAAATCAGAAAGTCTCTCTTCTTTCTTTCTGGATTCTCCCTTTACATGTTTTCTCCACTGCTCATTTCCATTCTGGTCAAGGTATAATATCCAGAAGGTTTCATCATCGGTCTGTATTCTTCCTTCTGCCTGGGTATAGCCACCCAATAAGATTCCTTTGGAAGATGTGTCATCTGCAGAGTGAAGAACACTCATTCCCATTAGAATATCACGGTTTTTGAAATTGTAAGACTTCTGCCACTGTTCATCGCCTCTGTCATTTAAAGAAATTAACCATAGGTCTGTTCCTTCTTCCAGTCCTACCGCTTTATTTCCTGATCTTTCTGATCTGGATTCTCCACCGATAATGAATCCGGTTGAGGTTAATGCAAGGGTTCTCAAATGATCATCATCTTTCCCTCCGAAGTTCTTTTCCCATTCCACTTTTCCGTTTTTATCCAGCTTTACGATCCAGTAATCGCCTTCGCCGAAGTTGTCGCTTTGTTTTTGTAACGTTGTCAGATGTCGGGTGTCGGATGTATTTTGAGGACTTTGTACAGCTGAACTTCTTGAATACATTCCAAGTAAAGCTCCTCCGTCTTTTGTTGGAATCATCTTCTCCACCTCATCCAATCCTTTTCCACCTAAAATAAGCTGTGAAAGTTCTTTTCCATCTTTGTCCAGTTTTGTGATGAAGACATCCTTGGAACCGTAGCCTTTTGCAGCGCTCTGTACATTTCCGGCCACAAAGAATCCCAAATCGGTAGTCTGGATAACCGCTCTGGCTTCTTCATCTGAAGAACTGCCTAAGGTCTTCTGCCATAATTCGTCCCCAAATTCATTGATCCTGATGAGCCAGATATCAGATCCTCCTTTGGAATCCTCTTTTTTATCCAGCCCTTTCCCTGAATAAGAAGTGCCTGCTAAAAGAAATCCGCCATCCTGTGTGGTAACAGTGGCTGACAGATAATCATGATTTGGTCCTGAGAAATATTTTTCCCAGACTTCTTCTCCCTGCTGGTTCAGCTTGACCAGATGAAAATCGTAACCGTTGTTCTGCTTACTTCCAGCCTCCAGCTTTCCGCTTCCTGACTGTATCGAACTTCCTGTAATTAGGTATTGCTGATCGATGGTTGTGGTGATCTGGCTTAAGAAATCCTGGGTAGAGGATCTGATGTCTTTCTGCCATATCACTTCCTGGGCTGATGTGCCCAGATAAGCGCATAAGGTGAGCGCTCCGAGATAGATTTTTTTCATTCCCGTGTTTTTTAAGTTAACATTGTTTATAGTGACAGATCATGGTTAAAATCCAATTCTCTTATAATATGCTAAGAATCAGAGATCTTTATAGTGTAAAAATATTTCAAAACTATTCAAAATAATATTCTTTTAAGGCAAAAAATATTGTATTTCAATGTGTATACATTTAAACTCCTATTTGTACATATTAAATTGATTTTGAATATTTTAAAAGTAACTGAAGAATATCCTCCGAATGAATATAATTGAATAAAAATTTCATAGTTATTGTTTTTTTAGCCATAATTTGACTATGTTATAAAACTTTACAAATTTAACGTTTTTTAACATATCTGTACACATATGATCCTGATGTAATACAAAAATATTTCTTTGAAGCGACAGAACGTGTCGTATAAAAATAAAAAAGGCCAACTCAAAAGAATTGACCCTTCCAAAAAACATTAACTGTTTATTGATAGAATTATGATGTTTTATTTCCAGCCTCCACCTAAACTTTTATAGATGTCGACTACTGTACTGAGCTGTTTCTGTTTTGCCTCAATAAGTTCCATTTTAGCATCCAGTGCATCCCTTTGGTTCAGAAGAACTTCAAGATAATCTGCTCTGGAATTCCGGAACAACTGATTGGCGATATCAATAGACTGGTCAAGAGCTTTCGTTTCCTGAGACTTTAACTGATAATACTGATCAATATTTTTAACCTTTGACATCAGATTGGCAACATCCAGATAAGCATTCAGAATGGTTTTGTCATATTCGTACAATGCCTGGATCTGCTTTGCATCTGCTGTCTGGAAATTGGCTTTTATCGCACTTTTATTAATCAGCGGACCTGCCAGTTCACCCGCAAGATTGTACGCAATAGATTCGGGCATTTTAACGAGATAGGAAGGTTTGAAAGCTTCCAGACCTAATGTTGCTGAAATTTCCAGAGAAGGATAAAATTCTTTTCTTGCTGCTTCCACATCCAGCTTTGAAGCCTTTAATTCCAGCTCTGCCTGCTTGATATCAGGACGGTTCGCCAAAAGCTGTGACGGAATCCCGGTATATACCGTTTGAGGAATGATAGACATAAAGTTTTCCTTCGTTCTTACAATCGGTTGTGGATACCGTCCCAACAAAGCATTGATTTCATTTTCCTTCTCCGTGATTTGCTGACGGATGGTATATTCTGTCGCTTTGGATTTCGCCAGTTCTGCTTCAAATTTCTTCACTGCCAGTTCTGTTGCCGCTGCTGCTTCTTTCTGAATTTTGGAAATTTCCAACGCCCTTTGCTGAAGCTTGATATACTGCTGTATAATATCCAGTTGGTTATCAAGCGCTAATAATTCATAATAATTATCTGCAACTTCTTCAATAAGATTAGATAAAACAAAGTTTTTACCTTCTACTGTAGAAAGATAATGAGCCACTGCAGATTCTTTTTCAGTTCTGAGTTTTTTCCAGATATCAATCTCCCAGCTTGCATTTAATCCTGCTTCAAAATTACCCAGCGGATCCGGCATTTCTTTTCCCGGTTCAATCTCTGTAGTAGCATCCCCGGCGCCTTCGCTGGTGTAACGACCTGATTTTTTCAGTCCGGCTCCTATTCCCGCAGAAACGGTTGGGCTCAATCTTCCTTTTTTAGCTAAAACACCACTTTTAGCAATCTCAATCTCCTGAAGAGTGATCAACAGTTCCTGGTTATTTTTTAAAGCTGTTTCAATAAGCGTTACCAGATTTGGATCGGTAAAGAACTGTCTCCATGGAGTTGTTCCGCTATTGTTATTCGCATCCTGCTGTTCTTCCTGATTAAAGTTCTGAGGAATATTTTCTTTTACCTCGTCTTTTATGACAGTCGCCATGGGCGCCTTACAACTTGCAAGTACAAGTGATAAGGCAATGGCGGTGATTATATTTTTAGTCTTCGAATTTTCCATCATGTTCATAAGGTTCAGTTTGTTCTGTTAAAGGATTCTCTTCTTCATATCTTGCCAGTCTGGACTTGTCTGCAATGGTTCCGAAGATGTAATATAATCCCGGGATGATCATCAATCCGAAAATGGTTCCGATCAACATCCCTCCTGCTGCTGCAGTACCAATTGTTCTGTTACCAACTGCTCCCGGCCCTGTCGCAACCACCAATGGAATCAATCCGGCAATGAAGGCAAACGAGGTCATCAGGATAGGACGGAAACGGATGGCAGCTCCTTCAATGGCAGCCTGTGCTACAGGAATTCCTTCCTCAGCCTTCTTCTGTACGGCAAATTCAACAATTAGCACCGCATTTTTCCCCAGAAGCCCGATCAGCATGACCATGGCCACCTGTGCGTAGATATTGTTTTCCAAACCTAAAAGTTTTAAACATAAAAAGGCTCCGAAAATACCTACCGGAAGAGATAAAATAACCGGTAACGGAAGAATAAAGCTTTCATACTGGGCAGAAAGGATCAGATAAACGAATCCTAAACACACCAGGAAAATAAATACCGCCTCATTTCCACGGCTTACTTCATCTTTGGAAATCCCTGCCCAGTCGATACCAAAACCTCTTGGAAGTGTTTTATCCGCAACTTCCTGAATTGCTTTGATCGCCTGACCACTACTGTATCCAGGAGCAGGTGTTCCACTTACCTGCGCAGAATTATACATATTATGTCTTGTCATTTCAGACAGTCCATACACTTTTTCAAGTCTCATGAAGTCTGAATAAGGAACCATCTGGTCTTTATCATTTTTAACATACAGTTTCAACAGATCTGTCGGTAAAGCCCGGTATTGTGGTCCGGCCTGAACAATCACTTTATAGGGTCTGTCGAAACGGATGAAACTCGTCTCATAGTTGGACCCGATCAATGTGGATAAGTTATCCATTGCCTTTTCAATGGTCACTCCTTTTTGCTCTGCCAGATCATTGTCTATTCTAAGCATATATTGTGGGAAACTTGCAGAATAGAAAGTAAATGCTGATCCAAGCTCCGGACGCTTTTTAAGCTCTTTCACAAAGTCGTTACTTACCTGTTCCATTTTATGATAATCACCGCTTCCTGCCTTATCCAGCAAACGAAGCTCAAAACCTCCTGCAGCTCCATATCCCGGTACGGAAGGCGGCTGGAAGAATTCAATATTGGCTCCCGGAATATTTTTGGCTTTTTCCTCAAGCTTTTCAATGATTTCAGCAGCAGATTCCTTACGTTCTTCCCAGTTTTTAAGGTTGATCAGACAGGTTCCTGAGTTGGATCCTGTACCTTCGGTCAAAATCTCATACCCAGCAAGAGAGGAAACAGACTGCACTCCGTCAATGTCTTCAGATTCCCTTAGAAGTTCTCTGGCAATCTGGTTGGTTCTTTCTAATGTAGACCCCGGAGGTGTCTGAATAATGGCATAGATCATCCCCTGATCTTCTGCCGGAATAAATCCTGACGGCAAAGAGTTGCTCAGGAAGAATGTACAGGCACAGAAAGCTAATAACAGTGGTAATGTTATGGTCTTTTTCGTAACTGTTTTATTCAGCATCTTCTCATATCTTCCTGCTCCTTTTGTAAACAGGTTATTGAATTTATCCAGGAAGATAGTAACCGGAGTTTTCTTCTTAGCTTTTCCATGATTATTTCTTAAGATCAAAGCACATAAAGCCGGTGTCAAAGTAAGTGCCACAACCCCTGACAGGATAATGGACGAAGCCATTGTAATGGAAAACTGACGATAAAATACCCCAACCGGTCCGGACATAAAGGCAATCGGAATGAATACAGATGCCATTACCAGTGTGATGGCGATAATCGCTCCACTGATCTCATGCATGGCCTCTTCTGTTGCCTTCAATGGGGAAAGGTGCTTTTCTTCCATTTTAGCGTGAACAGCTTCAATGACCACAATCGCGTCATCTACCACGACCCCGATCGCCATTACCAAAGCAAAGAGGGAAATCATATTCAGGGTAATTCCAAAGGCAGACATTACTGCAAATGTTCCCACCAGAGAAACCGGAACGGCTAGTGCCGGAATCAAAGTTGAACGCCAGTCTCCGAGGAATAGGAATACCACAATTGCAACCAAAATGAAGGCCTCAAACAACGTATGAATTACTTTTTCCATAGAGGCATCCAGGAATCTGGAAACGTCATAACTGATCTCATAATGCATCCCTTTAGGAAAGTTATTTTTCTCAAGGTCCTTCATCAATGCTTTTACGTTTTTAATAACGTCACTTGCATTCGATCCGTATGACTGTTTTACCGTAATCGCTGCAGAAGGTTTTCCGTTCAGTGTGGAATAAATATCATACATGGAACTTCCGAACTCAATATCGGCCACATCTTTCAGCCTTACAGACTCCCCGTTCGGTTTTGCTTTCAGAATGATATTTCCGTAATCTTTTTCATTATTATAACGTCCCGGATACTTTAATACATATTCAAAAGACTGAGAACGTTTTCCTGAGCTTTCTCCCGTTTTACCAGGAGAAGCCTCCAAACTCTGCTCATTCAGAGATTCCATTACTTCATCAGCTGAAATGTTATAAGCCGTTAACCTATCCGGTTTAAGCCAGATACGCATTGCGTATTCACGGGTTCCGAGGATATCGGCAAAACCAACACCGCTTACCCTTCTCAACTCAGACATTATATTAATATCTGCATAGTTGAAAAGAAATTTCTGGTCAGCTTTAGGATCATCACTATACAGGTTAATATACATCAACATGTTAGGTTCTTCACGGGTGATCTTTACCCCTTCACGTACTACCAGAGGAGGAAGTTTATTCACTACTGAAGATACACGGTTCTGAACGTTTACTGCTGCTACATTGGGATCTGTTCCCAGGTCAAATACCACCTGGATGGATGCTTCCCCGTCATTTCCTGCATCTGAGGTCATATATTTCATACCGGGAACTCCGTTTAGCCCTCTTTCTAAAGGGATTACTACGGATTTGATCAACAATTCGTTGTTTGCCCCGGGATATTCTGCGGTAATATTTACTTTAGGCGGAGAAATGGATGGAAACTGTGTCACCGGAAGTTTTACCAATGACAATATCCCCATAAATACAATAATCAATGAGATTACTATGGACAGAACTGGTCTGCGAATGAATTTTTTAAACATACTGCTTCATTTTAGAGACCACTACTCTGCTTTTAATTTCAATGACTGAAGAACTTTCTTAGGATCCTGGAACTTTGTTTTCAGCTTTTGATCATCCTTTACTTTCTGAACTCCTTCCAGAAGGATCTGATCTCCTTTTGAGATTCCTGAGCCTACCACATAAAGGTCCGGAAGTTCGTATGCTACTTTGATATTTCGGGACTTTGCCACTCCGTTTTTGTCAATAACAAATACATATTTCTGATCCTGAATTTCATACGTTGCTTTTTGTGGAATAATCAGCGCATTATGAACAGGCATTGACATCTGTACTTTACCGGTTTCTCCGTTTCTTAAAAGTTTGTCAGGATTAGGGAATTTGGCACGGAACGCAATATTTCCTGTTTCGTTATCAAATTCTCCTTCAATAGTCTGGATTTCTCCTTTCTGTGTATACATTTCTCCGTTAGCCGTGATCAGGGATACCTGATTACTTCCTCTGTCCGCAGCATGGGTCTGATAGCTCAGGTATTCCGGTTCTGATACATTAAAATATGTATAAATACCTGTGTTGTCTGATAAGGAAGTCAGTAAATCGCCTTCATCAACAAGGCTTCCCAGCTTTAATGGAATTCTGTTGATAATACCGGAGAACGGTGCTTTGATATCGGTAAATGAAAGGTGGATCTGAGCGAGTTTCATTTCTGCATTGGCAGCATCAAGCTTGGCTTTTGCCATTGCTCTTTCATTCTTGGAAACGATATTGTTTCCTGCCAGAGTGCTTGCATTTTTAAGCTCGATAGAAGCCTGTTCTACCTCTGCTTTTGCTTTTAATAATTCTGCCTGATACAGTTTAGGCATGATTCGGAACAATGTCTGTCCCGCATGTACATACTGGCCTTCATCTACAAAGATTTTTTCGAGAAAACCTTTCTCCTGCGCCCGCACTTCAATGTTTTTTACAGATTGAATCTGGGCTACGTATTCTTTGTTGATTACAGTATCCATTACTACTGGGGTTGTCACCGGATAGACGGTAACTTCTTCTTTTTCTTCTTTTTTCTTATTGCAGCCAACTGCCAACAGAAGGGCACTCAACGCAATTCCCGAAGCAACTCTTTTTATCATAATTCTAGAGTTTATATAAATCGTTAATGTTTTAATAGAAATAAAACGGTAATAAAAGGGGGAACGATGTGATGAATTACCAACAAGCACAACGCAAAGTATTTCTACCTGAAATCAGGCAGAAAAGAACAGATGTCAAAATTTTAAATTCTGATAGAACGGATAAGAATGAATCTTTTTGTAGCAAAACCAAGAACAAAGCCATGAATATCTGGCTTAAATCTTTTGTTGTTTTTTAATCCAAAAATATAGATCAGGCTGAAAACTCCGGCCAAAACAACAATAGCCTGCCATACATCAGAGAGCTGGAAATCATTCTCAGCCAGTTCCAATGTGGAGTTATCTACATGATCTGCCATCTGCTGAACAGATAGCTTTTCAAATGTCTGGTTAAGGCGGTTGGCCCGTTTGGGCATATGATGAGAAACATGACCATTGTAGTCATTTCGAAGAGTTTTAACGTTGAGTCTGCTTTCCACTACAAAGAGCAGAAAAAGACCCGTTAAAAAGTATACTATAAAGTTTCTCATTTTGAAGTTGCAAATGTACACCCTGTTTATGATATTATCATAGTAGATTAACAAAATTTAACTCTCCTTTAAAATACCTGAATTTAAACGCATGAAAAATATTAAATTTTTCTACTGTTCAAGGGTATTTTAGACAATTACAATTCCGACTTGTAAAGATTCGGATTTTTAAAAAATTAAGCTATTTTATGAATTGCAAAAAAAATGGCTCATCGGGTGGTCATTTTTTGAACATTTTAAATAGCCTAAGATTGTTATTTGTAATTTTTTTTGGCGAAAGTACAGAAAAAAGCAGAGAGCTAAACTTTGTCATAATTTTATATTATTAACATTCCCTTATTGTCATTCTCTTCTTTTTGAATTATTTTTGCCGAAAATTTACACAACAAATGAGAAATAAAAGAAAATTATATTATTACACTGATAATAAGTCCGTTAAAATTCCCATATTAACAGCTCCTGCACTAAGTTTTCCACAATAAATATTACTTTCCGTTTTCTGAATTGTGCTTCAATAAGCAGTGAGATAAATTAAGATAAATTTAAAATTACTGTTAGTTTATGCAAAATTAACACATATTTATTAAAAATATTCGTAAATTTATATAGCATTAATATTGTAATTCATGAAACACTTTAAAATCACTTATCACTATGAAAAAATTATTAACTCCGATCCTTTTGGGATTGACCATTCTTTCCTTAACAGCGTGTAAACATCCCGGAAAAGAAGCCGAAACCATTACAGCTGCTGCTCCTGAAAACAAAGACGACATTTCGAAAAATGTGTATGTTGACAGTTATGGAGAAAAAATAGAAGTCACAATCAACAACACCAAAAATACCGCTACAATTCATTTAAACGGTAAAACTTTTGACCTTAAAAAAAGTGATGCTTTACCTGAATATACAGCCTCCAATGAAGAGTATCAATACTCTGATATTAAAGGGAATATAACTTTCCTTAAAAAGAACGTGGACATGGTCCTGTTCCATCTTAAACAGGCAAAAAAAGAGTCCGGGCCTGCAAAAATGGCATCGTATTAGCATAGAGAAAAGCATTCATATTAAAAAAATAAGCATTATGAAAAGTTTATATTATTATCTATCGGCACTTGTTATCGCAACATTTTTGGTTGTTTCCTGCAAAACACAGAATGCTCAAAAAGCAACTGCTGATATTACAGGAAAAACATGGAAGCTTACTGAACTGAACGGGAAGCCTATTGAACTGAAAAATCCTAAAAACAATCCTTATTTCAAACTTGATATGAATGAGATGAGGTATTCAGGTCATGCCGGATGTAACGGTTTAGGTGGTACATTCGAAATTAAACCTGAGGTTATGAGAATTAAATTCAATCAGGGAATGTCTACCATGATGGCTTGTGAAGATCTTGATATTGAAAACCAGTTTACAAAAGCGATCCTTGCAGCGGACAATTACTCTGTCAATGGAAATACCCTTACTTTGAACAAAGCCAGAATGGCTCCTCTAGCCAAATTTGTTCTTCAGTAATTGAATCTCACTTAAATAAAAATACAATACGCCTCGTGATCACGGGGCGTATTTTATATATGGGTAGTGCTATTTTCTCCTGCTGTACATTATATAGCAGATCAGAAGACTGATATTGACCAGAACAGCAAATGAATTTGACAAGATAATGGGCAGCTCGTCTTTTTTAAAACCATACCACACCCACAAAGACAGCCCCGAAATAAGGACTAAAAGCATAAGTAAAGAAATATCTTCAACATTCTTCTCTCTGATTACCTTTACAAGTTGTGGAATCATGGATACGGAAGTAAGAACTCCGGCTACTATACCTAGTACATTTTCATTCATAAATTTTCAGCTTTACTATATTTGCCTTAATACCTTATTGAAATCTATTCAGTGAAACTTCTTCATGCAAAGGAATACCTTCTTCCATAAAACGGAACAGATCTCTTGCAAAATAGCATCCATTGAGAATACCGCGAGCTCCCAATCCATTAAAAACATACAGGTTACTGAATATGGTGTGTCTGCCAATAATCGGTCTCCTGTCTTTTACCGTAGGTCTGAAGCCAAAATGCACTTCCTTCACTTCGAAATCGTAAGGATAAAACTCAGAAAGTCCATTGACCAATTGTGTGACTGCTGATTCATCAATGTGATGATGAAGCTGCTCTCTGTCGTAAGTTCCTCCATAAAAGTAAAGCCCGTTTCCGGTTGGGAATAAGAAATGTTTCTTCTTAATGGTTATATTTTCAGGAATCGGTTGAGAGAGTTTTACTTTTATATGGTGGCCTTTGTTGGGGTTCACCATTATTTCAGAAAAATAAGGATTCTCCTTTACTCCCATTCCTTCACAGAAAATAAGATGTTTGAAATTAAAATCCTTATAAGTGGCTTCGGATGGATTCAATTTTGTGTAATCAAATTTTTCTTTTACCAAATGATCATTTTTTTCAAAATAATCGAATAAACCAATGAAAAATCCATTAACATTAAGCCTGGCAGACTGATTTACCTTTCCGGATAGAAAATCATTTTTTACCCCATTTAAGCGATCAAAATTCTGATCAAGAAAATTTTTAAGCTCTTCATTTCCGGATTTCTTTAACCATAGATTCTGTTCATTCTCATCATGAAAAATTCTGTGAATAGGAGCATTAATAAGATAGTTTTCTCCGGTATAGGATTGTATTTCCTGAAGACTTTCCTTCAGAAAATCTATTTGTTTCTGTGCTTTCCAGAAGGTGGTAAATTTTTTCAGAACAACAGGATTGATAATCCCCGCTGAAACCTGAGAAGCACTTTTTCTTCCTTCAGAAAAGATCACAAAAGATTTATGATGTTTAATAAGCTGATGAGCCAGAAAAAGCCCTGCATACCCGTCTCCTACAATAATATAATCTACATTTCTCATAATAAAAAAACCTGAGTAAAAATACTCAGGTTTTGTATAAATATCAAGTGAAATCTAGTAATTCCACATATCATTTTCCATTTCCAGAATCTGTGCTTTGATTCTATCACTTTCTTCCAGCTGCTCATCAGCATTTTTAGGGATATAGTCTTTGATGGTACCGTCTCCTAAACCGGCAGAAGATTTATAGATAATAGAAGAGAATCTTCTTGCATTGATGATATCATCAAAAGATAAGTCAGCAGAAGAGTTTTTTCTATTAAAAACATAATTGTTTGCCAAAATATCTCTTGCACTTGGATAGTAGATCCAGAATAAGTCGATCAATTCATCAGCTCCTGCTAAAGGCTGCCCATCAGGACCAATTCTCCCTACAGATGTAGGATCTGGACCCATGGCTGCGATACCAAGAGGTCTGTATTTCATTTGACCATCTCTTTTATCGATAAACCACATACCCATTACTTTAAGAACTTTTACTTTATCAGTAGTGGTTCTGATGATATCGGTTAATCTTTTCTTTTCGTCTTCTGTAAGAGTTCTTCCTGAGTTAAGGATATCGATCGCCTCTTCATCTAATCTTACACTTTCCAATCTTTTCTGAATGGCTTCCGGAGTAAGTCTTGTAACAAAGTTTTCGTCATCATAAACTTCCTTGATGTCACCTTTAAGAGCTCCATCTAGTAATAACTGATATAAAGATCTTGTAGAAGTTGAAAGAAGACCATCCGGGTTATCATAGTAGAATGGCTGGTTGATCTTATCATTCATATCAATGATTTCCCAAACAAACATACTTTTGTAAATATCCTTCTCATCAACGAAACCATATTCAAGAGGTTTTACTTTATTGCTGATAACAGTATCCCCTGCTTTTCTCATAGATTCAGCTCTCATCTGTCTAAATTCTTCAGGAGAAGCAGCATTCAGAATAGTCTGGGAAAAAGCAAATCCCGAAACTAAAACTAAAAGGGTGCTAATATATTTTTTCATAATATGATTTTACAAATTAACCTTATTGAACATTAATAATTACAGGTGAAATTTCCTTAAGCTTCTGGTTTCCAAGTCCTGTAGCAGTCGCCTGAATATCATAGATCTGAACTACATCACCAGGTCTAAGATTTCTAAGCATACCCTCTGCCCCTGATAATGAGCTACCCTGAATCAGAGTACCTGCTTTTCCTGGCAGCTTGATAATGAAGCTGTTTACAGTGAATGAAACAGGGAAATCAAAATCTGGTAAAGTTGCTGAAACAATCTGGTTAGGTATAGAACCTGCCGGCATAAAGTTTACTGCTTTACCTCTGATCTGACCCTGAGGTCTAGGGATATTCTTAATTCTGTATTCAAATACCTGAGAAACTGTCTTACCATATGGATCCGTACCTGATAATGTCAACTTAACCACATTTCCTGTAGTAGGTGTTACATCCCATTTACCCTGACCTGTACTCTTCACAGTAGCTCCTGCAGCAGATAATGAAAGTTTAGAATTATCAGCCCCTAAGATTGATCCTGAAACAGGGTTCTCAAGTCCTCTATACATTACATTCATTTTATCAGCAGAAAGCAATAATCCTTTCTCAAGTTTTACTTCTCTTGGTCCTGCAATGACATTATAAGTATGCGTCCAAGGGAAGCTTTGCGGCTTACCGGAAGCATCTGTCAATGTAATGGTACCACCTAATTTATGTTCACCAATTCCAGAACCTGAAATCTGCATAATACCTTTACCGTTTTCTACTCTGCTAACACCAGAAATACTGATCTTATTGCTGTTGGAGTAGGTACCCAGCATTACTTTTACTTCAGCCTGTTTTCCAGCCTGGATATCTACCGGACCTGAAACAATAGGCTCATAGCTTGAGAACTTGATGTTCGCATCTACTTTTTCCTGAAGTAATAGGGCCAATGCATCAGACTGTACATTTCTGGCATCATTTTGGATAATTTCCAAATTAGATATTGCAGCAATTAGCGGCTGATGATAAAATTTATTTTGGAACCAAGTCTTTTCATTTGGAGATGTTCCTTTAGGATATTCTGCAATTAGAGACTTATTAGCTCTTTCCACTAAATCTTTAAGTTGAGGATTATTTCCAAAAGTTGCATTGATATAGTTTCTTACATCATCAATTTTAGCTTTCAGATCTAATGCATTCTTTGAAGGTGTATTTTCATCTCCTTCCTTAAAGAAATATTCAGTAGTTGCTTCATTATTATTCAATGCAGCAAAATTCTCGCTTACATCAATATCTTTTCCTGTTTTAGGATCTTTATCATGAAACTCAGATTGTTTCTTTAATAAATTTTTGACATCCTGAGCAGAATTTACCAACACATCAATCTTAGATTTCAATACTTTGTATTGTGCCCAAGGCTGTGCATAGGTATCGGGAACCTGTTGAGCTTTAGCTTCCAGGGTTCTTTCAAAGATCTTTTCGTTTTTCTTTTCTGTTAGAGTTCTTGTCTCATTCAATGCTCTGGTAGAGTCATAGTATGATCTGATGATTTCTGCATCAATATTTAGGGCCATCATCGCGATGAACACCAAATACATCAGGTTGATCATCTTCTGACGAGGGGTCTGTTTTCCTTGTGCCATTCTCTTTTCTTTGTTTTTTGATTAAGTAGTTAAATTTAGAAATGGTTAGGAATTAAGACTTCATAGCAGTTAACATACCACCATAAACTCTGTTTAAATTATTAAGATTAGTTGTTAAACCTTGTAACTCTTGGTTGAATTTCTCAGATTGCTCTGCAGATTTCTGCATATCTGCTACATATTTGTTGGCAAATTCAGATTGCTTTTTACCGCTTTCCAATTGCATCGCATAAAGTGCGTTCATGCTTTCCATATGCTGAGCTGCTTTATTTAGCTGATCGTTATATTTATGAGTGGAAGCAGATACGTCAACGGTTTGATTGATCTGATCAACAGAGTTTGAAAATTTATCAATTCCTGTTCTTAATCTTTCAAATAACTGAACATCTAATCTTGCATCTTCAAGCATTTTATCCAATTTGCTGGAAAGGGAGTTTTCCAGTTCAGCAAACTGAGCACTTGTATTTTTAGTAGTAACGTTTGAGTGTAAAGGGTTTGGATTGGCATGTTTATCTAATAATTCAGGATAAACATTTTCCCAGGCATAAGACTCCTCAGTTTTTGGTGGGTCAAATGCGAAAATAATAAAGATAATCGCTTCAGTAATAAGCCCTACTGTAAGAGCCATATTCCCGTTGATGGGTCCCAGTGTAATGTGAGTAATTTTAAGCCAAGCTCCAAGAATTACAATTGCAGCACCGAATGAATAAAAGAAATTCATCCAAGCATCTTTAGTCTTAAACATATTGAGTTAGTTTTTTTAATGTTAAATAAAATTGTTATTGAAAAATTGTCTGGTTAGTTATCTGTTAATTCTTCTTGGCTTAACTGCTGCTTCAGGAATATCCTGAACTGTTCTGAATCCGATATAACTTCTCGCTGAATCTTTTCTTTCCCAGTCTCTGGCACCTGTCATTAGTGCAGATCCTATATCCTTCCAAGATCCACCTCTTACAGACTTCTTAGTATCCTTTTTATCTTTAGTAGAAGGATTGAGTGTAGAAGAGAATCCGTATGAAGAGTTGTTATATGAAGATGATGTCCACTCAGAAACGTTTCCAGCCATATCAAATAACCCAAACCCATTTTTCTTAAATTTCTTAACTGGAGCTGTATATGTATAAGTACCCTTTTTCTCGTCTTCCATGTAGTTACCTCTCTTAGGTTTGAAGTTGGCAAGGTAGCAACCTCTGTCGTCCATTAAATATGGACCTCCCCAAGGATAAGTAGCATTTTGCATTCCGCCTCTTGCAGCATATTCCCATTCGGTTTCTGTTGGAAGACGGAACTCTAATGGTCTTTGTTTTTTTCTTTTTAAACTTTCGTTGTAATCTGTTTTCAATTTAGATCTGAAGTTACAATAAGCCCTTGCCTGATCCCAGGTAACCCCAACAACAGGATAGTCTTTGTAAGCCTTGTGCCAGAAATACTGTTCAAACAATGGCTCATTGTAAGCAAAGTGGAAATCTTTTACCCAAACGGTAGTATCAGGATAGATCGCAATACTTTCGCTTCTCAGGTAATTAGCTCCTCTTTCGTTATCAGCAACTGCAGCATCCATATCTCCCCAACGGTAAGTATATTTAAGCTTGCTTACATCTAAAATTCTTTCGTTTCCAATTCTTGAAGAAGTAGGCAGATACATAGATTCTAAAACCTCTGCGTATTCTACATCCGGATATTTTGATGTGCTCCAGTGTAAAGGAATTTTCCAATCTAATCTTTTGCTGGCATCATATCCTCCATCTTCTCGGCCTCCCTGGCCTTCCATATATTCTTGATAAGGTGTTAAGTTTTCTTCTTTTTTAGCAAGGTATGCATAATCTCCTATGCTTGCTCCTCTACGTCCGCCTTCATCACCGCCTTCTCCGGCAGCTTCAGCAAGTAAAGTTCTCGCGATAGAGTCTCTTACATAATTGATAAATACTCTGTACTCCGCATTGGTAGTTTCTGCTTCATCCATGAAGAAAGAAGAAACAGTAACCGTCTTCAATGATGCTTTTTCAGGTGTATGTGTTGGATCCTGGTCTGCTAAACCAGCCACAAATGAACCTGCAGGAATAGCGACCATTCCGTATGGTCTTTCCGCAACAAATGATTTAGTTTTTTCTCTTGGTATCAATTCTCCTTTTGTTCCTGGCTTCCCTACAGAAGAGCTGCCACCACCTGAACAAGATACCGATGCTACCGACGCAGACAATAATAAAAGAAATATCCTTTTCATGTTAATTTTTATAATTAAGCCGTAAATATATAATTTTTTTAAGAAACTTTTAAGATTTTTTTTGAAATAACGGAAGAAATCTAAATTTATTTTATTTACAACAACTTTTTATTCCACGGTTACGGATTTTGCAAGGTTTCTCGGTTGATCTACGTTGGCTCCTCTGTATACTGCAATGTAGTAAGCAAGCAGTTGCAGAGGCACGGAAGCAACGATAGGAGAGAAACATTCTGAAGTTTCAGGGATTTCGATAACATAATCTGCCATTTCGCTCACCTGACGGTCTCCTTTGTTCACAACAGCGATAATTTTTCCTTTTCTCGCCTTAATTTCCTGAACATTACTTACAATTTTATCATAGTGGCCCTTTTTAGGAGCTATAATTACAATTGGCATATTCTCATCGATCAGGGCAATCGGACCATGCTTCATTTCCGCAGCCGGATATCCTTCTGCATGGATATAAGAGATTTCTTTTAATTTTAATGCACCTTCCAAGGCTGCAGGATAATTGTATCCTCTTCCAAGATAAAGGAAGTTCGTTGCTGACACGAAATCTTTTGCAATATTCTGGGTAAGCTCATGAGTCGTATTCAACACTTCTTCAATTTTCTTAGGAATAGCATCAAGCTCAGAAATTAAGCTCATAAATTCAGCATTTCCTAAATTTCCGTTGTGTTTCCCTAATTTAAATGCAATTAATGTAAGGATAGTAAGCTGCGCAGTAAATGCTTTTGTAGAAGCAACCCCAATTTCAGGACCTGCATGCGTATATGAACCAGCATCTGTAATTCTTGCGATTGAAGAATCAACAACATTACATATACCATATATAAATGCTCCTTTTTCTTTTGCCAGTTTTAAAGCAGCCATTGTATCAGCCGTCTCTCCAGATTGAGAGATAGCAATTACCACATCTTTATCTGTAATAATCGGATTTCTGTATCTGAACTCTGACGCATATTCTACTTCTACAGGGATTCTTGCATATTCCTCTATCAGATACTCTCCGATAAGACCGGCATGCCACGAAGTTCCACAGGCAATGATGATAATTCTGTTGGCATTTTTAAATTTCTCTACGTGATCCCAGATTCCTGCCATTTTGATAATCCCTTCATCTACAAGAAGTCTACCTCTCATGGTATCATGTACAGATTTTGGCTGTTCGAAGATTTCTTTAAGCATAAAATGCTCGTATCCTCCTTTTTCAATCTGCTCAAGGCTTAGCTTAAGTTCCTGAATTTCTGGCTCAATCTTAGAATTTTCATTGATGGTTCTGATATCAACCCCACTTTCAAGCGAAATGGTTGCCATATGCCCTTCTTCTAGATAAATAGCCTCTTTTGTAAATTCCACAAAAGGAGAAGCATCAGATGCAATAAAATATTCTTTATCTCCGATCCCGATTGCCAGAGGAGATCCCAGTCTTCCTACCACCAATACTCCAGGATAATCTTCGTGAAGTACAGTGATCGCATAGGCTCCATACACCTCGTTCAGTGCATATCTTACTGCTGTCGGGAAATCAGTATCAGAATTAAGATCCATAAAATACTGGATAAGATTTACCAATACTTCCGTATCTGTTTCTGATTTGAAGGTAAAGCCTTTTTCAGTAAGCATGGTTTTAATGGTATCATAGTTTTCGATAATACCATTATGTACAATTGCGATCTTTCCGTTATTTGACAGATGCGGATGGGAGTTTCTGTCACTTGGAACACCGTGGGTAGCCCATCGGGTATGCCCCATTCCAATTTTAGACTTCCCTTTCAGTTCTTTCGAAATATTCACCAAATCCTCAACTTTACCTTTTGTCTTTTCAACTTCCAGCTTATTATCTGGACTTTCTAAAACAATTCCGGCACTGTCATACCCTCTATATTCCAATCTTCTAAGACCGTTAATTACAATTTCGTAAGCGTCTTGAAAACCTGTATATCCTACTATTCCGCACATATTATTTTGTCTAGTGTTTTATTGTGTTCTATTTTTTTGTAGCGTACGTCACTTTTAACTGTACCCTGTTTTCATTTGTTTTATCCGTTCCCGTAAGAATAATTCTGTTCATATCAAATGCTCTTGTTGTATTACGAACTCCCAAAAGGGTACCGGTAGCATTGGCAGCAAATGATCCTGCACTGATATATAATAGCTTATTCACTACTGGCTGATCATTTCCACTTGAGTCTTTTTCTGTTTTTTGTTCAACAATATCCTTTAATGCCTTGGTAACTATAAAATCATAATATTCAGGCTTATTGTCTTTACTTTTATTATAATAATACAATCCAAGACCGTTCAGTAAATCTGATGTAAATGCCAGTTTAGAGTAATCAATTGTAGTATTTGCCAATGGGTTTGTAAGAAGGATAAATCTACGGTCTTCTGTAGATCCAGTATTTTTCCAGCTGGCAGGGTCTACATATATTCTGATCTTAGCACTCAGAATACCTGCTTTATCTTTGTTGTAAATATCTCTAAGCTGGGCAATCGTCTCATCCTTAATTTTAACAGCAACAGAAGGACCTCCCATTCCCTGAACAAAAAGTCTCGCGTCACCTTCAGAAGGCTTGCTTGATGCCAGCGCACCTGCAACTGAAGTTCCTGCTCTTTCATATTCGTATAGGCCCAGGTGAGCATTAGGAGCTCCAAGGTTGAATTTAAGTGTTGTCTGCGGTCTTGTTGTAGTTCCGTTATCCGTTTTATCATATTTATAATACATGATAAGTTCCAGATCATTAGGAGAGAACTGATACAGGTATCTGTCTGTTTCATCCACAGAAATTTTTATTCCTTTAAAATACCTGATAAAGTTAGCTGCATCCTGAAGTTCAGGCTTTCCCTTTTTATCAAGAATATGAGTCTGGAAAAAGTCTGTATTGCTCAATTTTATTCTGAATCCAAGATTTCCTGTAAACACAACCGAGTTATCGGATTTTTTCGTAATAGATAAAGAGCTGACATTGCCATCAAATACTCCTGATCCTAGCAGTTCGCCAGTACTTAAAGTCTTATTGGAACGTTTGAAACTATCATCATTGGTATCTAAGAATGTAGTTACTTCATGTACATTGATTTTCATTGATTTTGAAGCACCTCCAATTTTACCGTATTTACGAACAGGATAAGTTTTTTTCTCAATCGAAACAGCCGTAGCCACTCCATCTACAGGAAAATCACTTTTATCAAATGTATTGGTCTTTAATGAATCACTTTCAAAAAAATAAGTATTCGTTGTGGTATTTGCAGGTGGTCTCACGACAAGAACCACAGAGTCTACTTTTGGATTGGCGCCGTTAAAGTCGAAATTATCTACCGGCATTCTTAACTGAGTAACATAAGATGCCCTCTGCATCCCGAACTGATTTTCAGTAAAAGCACCAAGAACTCCTACAGTTAAAGCGGTACCGCTTTCATTCAATCCGTTAATTAATCTTGACGCATCACTTCTGATTGAGTCATTATTATTATAGTTGTACGCAATAACGTCATATGAAACTTCATTTCCTTGCGCTGCATCATTATTGAACAACTGCTCGCCCAAAGAATCCGGATCAGGTTCACAGTTATAAAGGATTGTACTTCCGAAAATCGCCAGTAAAAGTATGGCGAAGGTCCTTTTAAGATTATGAGTCATTAAAAATGTGTTTTTAATAAAGTTGATTTATAGAATCTATGTCCAGATATTCCGACTTTTGGGTAGCAGTTTCATTGAAAGCCTTATCCAGGTCTTCATCAAGGAACTCATCCCCTTTCACAACGGCATCCACATAGTTCATACTTTCGATAACAAAACTTTTAATAGTTGGGTTATCTAACGCTTTTAATCCTGAAATATTATCAAACTGAAGTTTTTCATCTATTTTTTTATCCAGGTCTGCATCTTTCTCATTGTAAAGAGAAAGTACAATTTTTGCGTCTTTGAAATAAGTATCTGATTCGTAATAAGTTTTAAGATAAATTGGAACGAAAGAAGACATCCATCCGTTCAAGTGGATAACATCGGGTACCCAGTTTAGCTTTTTAATGGTTTCAATAACTCCTCTGGCAAAGAATATAGCTCTTTCGTCATTGTCTTCGAAAGGGTTTCCTTCATCATCGAAATAATATTGCTTTCTTTTGAAGTATTCTTCATTGTCAATAAAGTAAACCTGAAGTCTTTCCCCCGGAAGCGACGCTACTTTAATGATCAGAGGCTGATCCAGGTCATTGATAATAATATTCATCCCTGAAAGACGGATTACTTCATGAAGCTGGAACTTTCTCTCACTTATTTGTCCAAATCTTGGCATAAAAACTCTTACATCATTGCCTTCTTGGTGCATCTTAAGTGCCATTTTGTTTACCACTGCAGCCATATTTGTGTCTTCCTGATATGGATACATCTCTGTAGTAATGTACAGTATTTTTTGATTCGGCATAAACTTTCTATCTAATTTTTGTAAAAATGCTTTAATGTGCAAAATTACAAAAAAACATCCAACATTATTTTAATTAACATTTTTTTACGAAAATTACCTTTTCCAATTTATTAAAACCCCATATTATTATGCGATATTTTTAGTATTTTTGAAATAGTATTAAAATAAACTATGGAAGTTATAAAAAACAGGAAGGTCCTTCAGGATTTCATTGAAAGACAGAAGGAAATGGGAAAAAAAATTGGCTTTGCTCCTACTATGGGAGCCTTACACAAAGGCCATCTTTCTCTGTATGAAGAGGCAAGAAAAGAAAATGATCTTGTCATTTCTTCAATTTTTGTAAATCCAACCCAGTTCAATAATCCTGAAGATCTTGAAAAATATCCAAGAGATATTAACAGGGACATTCTTATTCTGCAGAATTCAGGGCTTGTAGATGCTGTATACATTCCTGAAGTTGCAGATATTTACCCTGAAAAAACAGAAAGTCAGCATTATGATTTTGATGGTTTGGAAAATGAGATGGAAGGAAAATCAAGACCCGGACATTTCGACGGAGTAGGAACCGTTGTAGAAGAACTTTTCAGACAGGTACAGCCAGACCATGCTTATTTTGGTGAAAAAGATTTCCAGCAGCTTGCCATTATTAAAAAAATGGTAGAGAAAAAACATCTCCCTGTTAAAATAACCGGAGTTCCTATTTACAGAGCAGAAAACGGATTAGCATTAAGTTCAAGAAACCAAAGACTTCATGAAGACCGTAAAGAAGCTTCAAAAGTTATCTATGAGACTTTAAAAAAAGTAAACGACTGGTTCAGAACCGTTACTATACCAGAAATCAAGCAAAGAGTAACTGATATTTTCGATGACCAGCAGGGAATGAAACTCGAATACTTCCTGATAGCGGATGAAAAGACACTGCAGGAAACAGATTTCTTCTATAAGGACAGAAATTTCAGAGCATTTATCGTAGTTGTTGTAGATGGTGTAAGATTAATTGACAATATGCATCTGGATTAATATATAATATACTAAAAAAACAAATGCTCTGACAGTAGTCGTCAGAGCATTTTTATTTAGGATAATTCTTATAGTCTTATTTTCAGCATTGATACAAAAATCAAAGGCCTCCTGTAGGAAGCCTTTGAAACACCAAATCACAAAATATTAATATGAAAAAAATTTACTTTTCAGTAAACTTGTGACCCGGCTGGGATTCGAACCCAGGACCCATACATTAAAAGTGTATTGCTCTACCAGCTGAGCTACCGAGTCGGCCACAATTAAATGAAATAAATTTCAATATTAATTATAAATTTTCTTTGCAGTGCCTGCGACTGGACTCGAACCAGCACATCCTTAGGAAACCACCCCCTCAAGATGGCGTGTCTACCAATTTCACCACGCAGGCAATAAAATCACAAATCAAGTAATTTTTATTGCTAGTGACCCGGCTGGGATTCGAACCCAGGACCCATACATTAAAAGTGTATTGCTCTACCAGCTGAGCTACCGAGTCGGCCACTTATTATAACAAGCTTTCATTTAAGTAATGTCCCTTGTTTTAAGTGGTGCAAAGATATGACTTTTTTCTTTATCTCAAAACTTTTTCGCAAATTTGTTTAAAAAAAATTCATGGTAATTTCATTGATCGGATACATGGGAAGTGGCAAATCTCACATTTCCAAAATATTAAGCGAAAAAATCAATTTTAAATTAATTGACCTCGATAAAGAGATTTCCAGAAGAAATAAATTAACCATTCCTGAAATTTTCGAAAAGAAGGGGGAGATTTACTTTAGAAAGCTGGAAAGAGAGGCTCTGGAAGAGATATTGGCATCAGAAGAGAATGTGGTTTTAAGCCTCGGCGGAGGAACTCCTGTATATTATAACAATATGGAGATCATCAATCATAACTCCCAAAGTGTGTTTCTAAGAAGCTCTGTGGGAACATTAGTTGAAAGACTTTCAAAACAGAAAGAAAAAAGGCCATTGATTGCCAACATATCTGATGAAGACCTGCCGGAATTCATCGCCAAGCATTTATTTGAAAGGAATCAATTTTACAGTAAGGCTCAGTTTACCGTGGGAACAGATTCCCGGGAACCAGAAGATATTGTTAACGAAATAATAGAAAAGCTCTATCTCTAGAGCTTTTATTTTTTATTTAATCTTCATCATCCGATTCACCATCTGCCTCTCCAAAGAAATCATCCCAGTCTGTAAAGTCTGAGTCGATATCATTTCCTACATATTCATCCATTTCTCTTCTGTCTTTTTTAGTAGGCCTTCCCTCTCCTTTATTTCGGTAATAGTCTTGTGACATCTTACGAAGTTTCAGCAATTCATATTGTTCTTTATCAGTCACATCCTGGATATGAAGCGGTACCAGTTTGGCTCCTATCCTGCTTTTAGGAATCTGAATTACCTTTATTTTATAATCAATCTGATTCTTACGGATTTTAATCGTATCCCCCTCTTTTACCTCCTTAGATGACTTTACGGCAGACGTTCCTATAGAAACTCTGTTCTTTTTAATCTCCTCTGCTGCAATACTTCTCGTCTTATAAAAACGAATGCTCCATAAAAATTTATCTATTCTCATAATTTTTTATACTTTTGCCGTTATATTATTTGTAAAGTAATTAAAGTTTTTTGAAATGAAAAAAATATTTTTATATATCCTTGCAGGATCTTTGTGTTTTTCTGCATGTAAAAAAGATGATTCGATTGACACCTATGTAGAGCCGGAAGACATTGCAACACAAAACAGCTATGATGATCAGGCCATTAAGAAATTCATGGATGAAAACTATCTTGACGCACAAGGTAATATAAAAGCATTCAGTTCTACGGATACTACAGATGATAATGAGAAAAAACTATCTGAACTGAATCCTGTAACGCTTCCTTCAGGAACCATCTATATCATCAGAAACGGAGCTCAGCCTGTAAATCCAGGTGCTGATCAGGTCATTAAAAATAATGACATCCTTACCTTAATGATGAAAGCTACCACTTATCTTGCAATTAATACAGACGGACAGTCTTCATTTACTTCTTCGACATCCTTTGTAAACACAATCAACGGAAGTGGTATTCCTATAATTGATCCTAAATTTTATTATATTTCTAATGTGGAAGGCAAGAAGGATCCATTGATAGCAAACGCAACAACTGACGCTGCAAAACAACCAAGTTATTATACAATTGAAGGATTTAATGAAGCTATGCAGAAGTTTACAGCATTTAAAGATTATTCCAGCGGATCACCTTATAATCTACAGGGAGTAATTATTGTTCCTTCAAGAGCTGCTTTTGCAAGAGATCCATATTATACAGGCTACAGTTCTGTTTCACTTAGAAATAAGACTTTTGTTTTCAACTTCCAGGTATACGGAAGAGCAGACAGACCATAAATAATATTAAGTTTAAATAAAATAATAACCCCGCAACAATGATTGCGGGGTTTATTTATATCAGTATTCTACAGAATTACGATCTTGCTTTCTGCTTTACATTCCCTAAGATATCCGGGAAATATAGATCTGCAAGGTGATCAAACTCATCTCCTCTCATGAACATAGTGGCATCTACCTCTTCATAAGAATTTCTTCCTGCTGCTGCAATCAGCTCATTACAAGTATGCAGTGTGTTTTTATGGAAGTGATATACTCTTTCTGCTTTATCTGTCACATCAAGTCCTTTAATAAGCATCTTATCCTGCGTTGCTACTCCTGTAGGACAGTTGTTTGAATTACATCTCAATGCCTGAATACATCCTAAAGAGAACATAAACCCTCTTGCATTGTTACACATATCAGCTCCCATGGCCACTGCTCTCAGGATATCAAGACTCGTAAGCACCTTGCCGCTGGCAATTACTCTTAATTTGCTTCTTACATTATAATTATTAAGCGTTCTGTTTACAAAAATCAAAGCGGGTTCTAATGGCATCCCTACTCCATCCGAGAATTCCGGTGGCGCGGCACCTGTTCCTCCTTCCGCTCCGTCTATGGTGATAAAGTCCGGATAAATCTTCAGGACATTCATTTGTACACAGATATCTTCAAATTCTCTAGTATCTCCGATACAAAGTTTAAAGCCAACCGGCTTTCCTCCGGAAAGATCCCTCAATTGCTGTACAAACCTCAACAGCCCGGCAGCATCGGAGAAAGCTGTATGTGATGGTGGCGAAATAACGGTCATTCCCGGTGTTACGTGGCGGATCGCTGCAATTTCCGGAGTATTTTTCACCCCTGGAAGGACACCCCCATGCCCCGGTTTTGCTCCCTGTGACAATTTGATTTCAATCATTTTTACATTCGGAAGGGTAGCATATTTGGTAAATAATTCAGGATTGAATTTTCCCTCGTCGTCACGGCATCCAAAATATCCTGTTCCAATCTGCCAGCACAGATCTCCTCCTTCCATATGGTAAGGTGAAATTCCTCCTTCTCCGGTGTTATGATAAAAGTTTCCTTTTTTTGCTCCTCTGTTCAGAGAAATCTGTGCTCTGTCACTCAACGCTCCGAAACTCATAGCAGAGATATTGAATAAAGAAGCATGGTAAGGCTGTGTACACTGCTCACCTCCTACCCACACTCTCGGAAGTTCTTCTGATGGTGACTTTGCGTAAATAGAGTGCTTGATTCCTTCATATTTCCTGTGGTTCACTTCCAGCTGTGTTCCGAAAGCTACTGTATCACTTAAATTTTTTGCACGTCTGTATACTGCAGAACGCTGGTTTCTTGGAAACGGTTTCCCGTCTGTCTCCCTTTCAATGAAGTATTGTTGCATTTCAGGTGAAATACTCTCGAAAAAATACCGGAAATATCCTAATACAGGAAAGTTTCGCAAAATAGCATGTTTCGATTGGTACGCATTGTAAACACCCAATGCATAAATTGCGGATAACAGCGTTGGTATCCAATAATGCGCTCTGATCAGTATTGCTATAATCCATGTAGCAACTACCAATACGATTCCCCAAGATAAAAACTTATCTCTCATGAATGTAGTATTTAAAGTTTAAAAATAAATTTAGTAGAATTTTTGCAAAGAGCCTATGCTTTTGCTAAAAAATTTTGGTAAGAAGATTGCACAGAAACCGTGCCATCTGACAGGATTTTTTCTAAATTCAGAAATTCAATTTGATTTACGGATGCAGGATCAAAGTCTTTCTGAACTCTCACATAATTTTCTGTGAAGCCAAACATTTTCCCATCTTTATTTTCGTGCTCCCAAAGAACAGGAAGTGTCTTTCCAAGTTGCGTCTGGTAAAATGCCATTTTCTTCTTCTCAGAAAGAATTCTCAACATTTTATTACGCTTTTTCCTTTCTGCTATAGGAACTACTCCATCCATTGCAGCAGCTTCAGTATTTTCTCTTTCAGAATAGGTAAATACGTGAAGGTAAGTAATAGGAAGCTCATTAAGGAAATTATACGTTTCCATAAATCTTTCCTCTGTTTCTCCCGGGAATCCTACAATAACATCGACACCGATAGCCGCATCAGGCATTACCTCGCGGATCTTGTTCACTCTGTCATTATAAAGTTTAGTCAGGTAACGACGCTTCATTTTTTTCAGGAGCTCATCACTTCCGGACTGTAAAGGAATGTGAAAATGAGGAACGAAGCTTCTGCTTTTAGAAACCAGTTCAATACTTTCATCTTTTAAAAGGTTGGGTTCAATAGAAGATATGCGAATTCTTTCTATTCCATCTACTTTATCCAGCTCTGAAATAAGATCAAGAAAAGTATGCTCGTGTCTTTTATTTCCAAACTCTCCTTTACCGTAATCACCGATATTTACACCGGTAAGAACAATTTCTTTGATGTCTTTTGCAGCGATCTCCGTGGCATTTCTGAGTACATTTTCTATGGTATCAGAACGTGAAATTCCTCTAGCCAATGGAATGGTACAGTAGGTACATTTATAGTCGCAGCCATCCTGTACTTTCAGGAAAGCTCTGGTTCTGTCTCCAATAGAATAACTTCCGATAAAAAAATCGGTTTCTTCAATTTCACATGAATGAACTACTCCTTCATTTTCAGATTTCTCCAAATCGTCAAGATAACTCAGAATATTGAATTTTTCTTTTGCTCCCAAAACAAGATCAACACCTTCAATCTGTGAAATTTCTTCGGGTTTCAGCTGTGCATAGCATCCAACAATTACTACCAGTCCTTCCGGATTGGCTTTCATTGCTCTTTTTACGTGAAGTTTACATTCACGGTCAGCATTTTCTGTCACAGAACATGTATTGATAACATACACATTCGCTTTTTCATCAAAACTTACCTTCTCATAACCTGCATCTGTTAATTGACGGGCAATAGTAGATGTTTCTGCAAAGTTTAATTTGCAGCCCAGTGTATGAAACGCGGCAGTTCTGTGAAAAGTAGACATTTGTTACTCCTGAATTTTATGGGTGCAAAGATAGTAATTTTAATAAGAATGCAAGATTGATTCAATCTATTGTTTATATTCGCCCCTCACTTCGGGACTGTTTTGAAAACAGACAGGTGATGAATTGATTTCCTGATCCGGGTTTGAAAATCTGGTTTTCATTTCTGTATTAAACTCCTGAGAACGGTTTCTGGCTATAGAAAGTGTATTCCAGTCTTCATTTTTTATCATTTTAGCAATATACACGATCTGCCCGATGTGATAAGGATAATGAGCCAATTGACGCATAACCGCATCTATCACAGAATGGGCTTCTCCCCTGATATATATTGTTGAATAAAGATTCTCATCATTTATTTTGTCAAGAGCATTAAAAAAACAGATCCAGCCTTTTTCCCAATACTCAAGGACTTCCTCTTTAGTTGTAAAAGAGTTGACAAATTCGTCATCACGGTTACGAGAAGATTTTTCTCCATCTTCTGTAAGGAAATTGGTCCATCTTGAAAGCATATTTCCAGCAATATGCTTTACTATTATGGCAATAGAATTACTTTCATCATTATACTGCCAGAACAGCTGCTCCTCCGTAAGCTGATCAAAGGTTTTATCACCAAGCGATTTATAGTATTCAAAGCGTTTTACAAACAGGTCTTTCATTCTTTCTATTTTGATATCTAATTTAAAATAAAAACCACTTCGTTTGAAGTGGTTTTATCTATATGTTTTATTTATTATTCCCTGTTTTTCACCAGAACCCAGCCTGTGTATTTAATTGCTGTATTCTTTTTATCATTTTCATTCCATGTGATAGAATACCAGTAGGTTCCTGTAGGGACTCTTCTTCCGCCCTGGGTACCATCCCATTTATAACCATTTGACCTGTCTGCCTGGAAGATCTTATTTCCGTACCGGTCAAAAATATTCATGATCAGGTTTTGTTTGTTGGCCAGTGCGGAATAATCGATCACATCATTTATTCCGTCTGCATTAGGGGTAATTACATTGATCAGATTAGGCACAACGATTCCGATTTCTATAGGATCACAGTCATAAGCATCTTTTACATATACTTTATGGTCTCCTCTTGAAAGGTTATTGAAAACATTGGAATCCTGCCAGATGATATTATCTATTGAATACTTGTAGGCAGGTGTTCCTCCAATTACAGATACCGTGATTGTATTATTCGAAATATCAATACCGGAAACCACCGGCTGCTCTGAAGGGAACACTTTTACAGTCTGTGTCGTGATACATTCTCCTGTTTTAAGCTTTACCCAATATACTCCTATCCCTGCTTTGATGGTCTGTGTAGTCGCTCCAGTACTCCACTCATAACTCTTAAATCCAGGTCCAGCATCCAGTATTGTCTGGTCTTCCGCACAGATAGTCACATCTTTAAGCTTATCAGAATATACCGGTGGAATAACCGCTAAAGTGATCTTTGCTATATTATAACATCCCTGGGCATCAGAAACTCTTACATATACAAATCCATTAGGTGCAATATAGTTATTGGCATTCAGAATCTCATTTGTCTGACTGACAGCATCTGTCAATGATGGATAATATTTTTTTGTAGGATTAGTCTGCCCTGTTACCGAAGCATTAACAAGATTGAAAGAGGCTGTTGACGGATTGGATTCTATAAAGCATGACCTCAGGGTCGCTTCATTGACTACTACAACCGGGTAGAATTTCAGGGTAATCTGTGCCACTGCGGTACAGCCGAATTCCGAGATTACTTTCACATAGATGATTCCCTCTGCAGACACAAATGCCATTGGGTTGGTTATTTCATTGGTCCCGGCATTGAGATCAGCCATCGTGTGATAATATTTTTTAATAACATTTGGGTTTGAAATGACATCCGCTGTTGTTAAATCAAATAAAGCGGTACCTGCATTATTATTGTTACACTCGGTCAATATTGCATTCTTAGCCGTAATAGAGCCATTTTTAAATTTAAATGTTCCGACCTGCTTACATTTATTAAGCGGATTGGCGGCATTGGTGGGATCAGTATAATTGATACTGTAATAGTAAACTGTTGTTGTATTGACTGTGATAGGAGCTGTGATAGGATTATTCCCTGTTAAGGCCTCATTCTGACTCAGATGATAACTTACTCCAAAGTTTTGATTTCCGTTGAGAATTCCGGAAGATAGTGTAGAAAAATCAAATAAAGCAGTAGCAGAGCAAATTACAACTTCTCTTGGATCAGCAGGATTGGCTGCCGGAATTCCGGGAGGATTAAATGGCTGAGTCTGAATATTGGGATCTGTAAATGGTGAAGCCAGCGTTGCAGTTCCGCCCCATGTCAAAGAAAACGGAGCTGTGGTAGAACTGGTACTGCTCACCCAGTTATCAATAAATAAATAATAGGTCTGCCCTGGCAAAACATCAAGATATTTGCAATAAGGAGTCAGAGAACCTCCTGCAGCACTTAAAAGAGTACTTGTCATATTCAATCCTGTAGCAGGACCAGGCCCTATAACCGTCGCCGCGTTACAACGTATGGGTGAACCCAAAGTACCGCAGGTCACATTAGGACCAAAAATAGCCCAGTCATAATCGGCATCCGGATTATTCGGTACCAGATCGAAAGTGAGGGTTCCTCCTGTAGCAATAGTAATTTTATACCAAATTGAATTATGTTCCCCGGTAAAGTCTATACAACTTCCCGAGTTGACCAATTCTTTTATATTACCATATCCCGTTGGACTATAAGTGATATTTGAGTTTCCACAAACTGAAAGTGCAGTGGCACAATCCGCCTGAGCATAGAAAGTATGAGAGAGGCTTAAAAATACAAATAGTAGAAGTTTTCTCATAGATTACATGTTTTTATGGTTACACTAGCTATACATCACATTGATACTCAATGCACATCAAATATACCCATAATTTAATTACAAACAATAAAAACTAAATAATTTTAAACTATTTTAAATTAAAACATCAAATAATTTAGAATTATTCATATTATTCAAAATTAAAACACAAAATAACCAAACGAAAAACACTACTTTATGCTTGTGATATTTCCACACAGATTTTCAAGGTGAAATATTTTATGAAAAGGACTTTTCACTTCTTTCAGATGCTCTTTATCCTGAATAAAAGTATACCTTGAGGCAATAGAATTCATATCAGAAACAATAACCAGCCAGCACTCGTCTACAGATGTATCGTAATAAGGAAATTTTTCATTCTTCTTTTCAATAAGTTCCAGAATCTTTTCAGAGCACAATTCATCAAACAGATTCATACTGTATTCATGGGTAATAAAAACATTTCTCCGGTGGAAAGACTTTCTTACACTTTTTACACAGCCAACGGGTTTATTTCTTTTAATGCTTTTGTAAATATTGATGATATTTTCCTGCTGCACTTCCAGATTATCAAATTTAGTTTCTGGGTGGAATTCTAAAAAATAAACACCACGATATTTCGTAGTGTCTTCCTGTTCTAATAATATTTCTGCCTGACGGAACATCTTATTCAAAGTACTTTCCACTTTCTTCATTTCCAGATGATTGATTACTTCAGTCAGTTCTATTCCAATTTTTTTGTCGTTAAGTTTTGCGATAAAGTCCGGACTCTCGCAGGTAAGGTTTTCAAATTTGACTTCGGGGAAATGATGCATAAAAGAGTTGAGAAGAAGAATCTCAGATTTTTTTCTGTACTTTTCACGGTCATGAAGCGGAGATTCGTCTATGGTACGGTGATACTTCTCTATGGGCTTTTTTTTCAAATGCCTGTTCAGGTAATATAAACTCAGATTCTTGATCAGATCTTCATCAGAAAACGTCTTTTTCATGTGTGATTTTTTTATTTAATTAAAGAAACACATGCAGCCATTGGCTTTCATCATTAAAAGTTTTTGATAATCAAAAATTTACACACTTAAAGATAAGTAAAAAAACAATTCAATGCTTTGTTTTAAAAATAATTTATCTATTAATTAATGTAAAGTTTATTTTCATAATTAATACCTTTGTTTTTTTAAACACAAACCCACATTTATGGATTTCAGGAATTTCAGAATACCTTACAATATCAATCCTCAATATTCCAAAAAAACAGTCTATTTCTCGATGGAATTTGCTCTTGAGCAAGTACTGAAAATATATTCGGGCGGACTTGGCTTTCTTGCAGGATCTCACATGAGAAGTGCTTATAACCTGAAACAAGATCTTATCGGAATCGGAATTTTATGGAAATTCGGCTATTATGACCAGGCCAGAAATCACGATCAGACTTTACAGCCCGTATGGACAAGGAAAATGTACAGCTTCCTTGAAGACACCGGAATCAAATTCCAAATCGAGATCCACAGTGCTCCGGTCTGGGTAAAAGTATGGTACCTTGATCCTGAAATTTTCAATACAGCACCCATGTTTTTCCTTTCTACAGATGTTCCGGAAAATGATCATGTTTCCAAAACGATCTGCCATAAGCTGTACGATGCCAATGAATCTACAAAGCTTGCCCAATATATTTTATTAGGAAAAGGTGGTGCCAAGTTACTGGATGAAATGAATATTGAAAGAGAGGTTTACCACCTTAATGAAGCTCATGGACTTCCGGCCGCCTTTTATCTTCTGAAAAAATACAACGGGGACCTTAATAAAGTGAAAGAAAAACTCGTTTTCACAACCCATACTCCTGAAGAAGCAGGTAATGAAAAGCACAGCTTCAGATTATGCTATGACATGTCCTATTTTTCAGGCTACAGCATGGAAGAAGTAAAAAAAATTGAGGGCTCTGATGATGACCGCTTCAACCATTCTCTTTGTGCATTAAGAATGGCAAGAATGGCCAATGGGGTTTCTCAGCTTCATGGTGTAGTTTCAAGAGCCCTGTGGAGTAAATATCCCGGCATCTGCGAAATAACTTCTATCACCAATGCTCAGGAATTTAAATATTGGGCAGACAAACCTTTATATAACGCAAAGGATGAAAATGATGCCACTGTTTTCGACTTCCGCAAAAAATATTTAAAGAAAAAACTGTTCAGCATTGTTGCAGATCAAACAGGAAATTTATTTAACCCTAATATTTTTACCATTGTATGGGCCAGAAGATTTGCAGGGTATAAGCGTGCAGAACTTCTTTTACATGATAAAGAAAGATTTTACAGACTGCTGAACCATCCTAAATATCCGGTACAGATTATCTGGGCAGGAAAACCTTACCCAATGGATTACTCTGCCATTTCTACTTTCAATACATTAGTTGAAGAAAGCAAAAATCATAAAAACATGGCTGTCCTTACAGGATATGAGCTTTCTTTAAGTAAATCTTTAAAACAAGGATCTGATGTGTGGCTTAACAACCCACGGGTTCCAAGGGAAGCATCCGGAACCTCAGGGATGACGGCCGCAATGAACGGATCTGTGAACTTATCCACAGATGACGGCTGGATCCCGGAATTTGCCAAACATAAGGAAAACTCTTTTGTAGTCCCTAAAGCAGATTACCTGAACATGAGTATCTATGAACAGGATAATTATGATTTAAACCAATTATATGAAATCCTTGAAAACGAAATACTTCCTACTTACTACGATCGTCCCGATGAGTGGAGAAAAATCCAATACAATGCTATGAATGATGTTAAGGATCACTTTAACAGTGACAGGATGGCGGATGAATATTACAGAGTGCTTTATAACGAATCGAAATAATAAAAAGCGAATAGGCACACTTGCCATTTTTGCTCTTCAACAAAAATGCCTGGAAGTTTTCCGGGCATTTTTATTAAGTTTATTTACTTTTTTTCTTGGCAGGCACTTTAAGGCCTTTTTCTCTCGCTTCAGAAATACCGATAGCTACGGCTTGTTTTCTGCTTGTCACTTTCTTTCCGGAAGAAGACTTCAGTTTTCCTTCCTTGAATTCGTGCATCACTTTTCCTACTTTGTCCTGAGCTTTTTCTGAATATTTAGTCTTGCTCATGATATTTTTTTTTAAGATTTTGGCAGGGATACCCCTAATTCATAAACGCAGGCATGTTTCAAATATTTTGAACGCTCTCTCGATGTTACCGATTCAAAATGGTCATTTTTAATCACAATGATCGGGTCTTCCGCATTTTCAATTTCAAAATTGGCAAAATATCTTTCATCCGGCGGAGACTGCTGTTGTTTGGCTTTGATTTTCTGCAGTTCATCCGCATATTTTCTGAACCCCGGATCTGAAGAATGGATAAATTTATATTCATCGCCTGCATACACATAGTAATGAAGTTTTTTTTCTATCAAACCCGCTTCATCAGTAATTTCGGGATTATCATTTCCGTCTCTGAATACGACTTCCACCAATGTTCCTCCTTTTTTATGAGCACATTCTTCAGCGTCCTTAAAACTGGAAAAACCTGTGTAAACAATCCGGTCGTTTAATACATAACGGTTGAGTTTCTGGTTGTATGCATTCGTTTCCATAATTATTATTTGATTTGATTATAGATAATGATATTCAATTTTTTTGCCAAAAAGCGTATTTGAAAAGCTTTTTTACACATTTTAATAAAATCATTATCTTTGAAATCCATTACTAATTAGAAATGAAAAAACTACTTTTAACTCTTACTGTAGCGGCTGTATTTCAAAATCTGTCTGCACAGGAAATCACTTTAGATAAAATATATTCTGGATATTACCGCGGAAAAGGCATTGCGGGGATTACTTCCATGAAAAACGGAGAAAACTATCTTGTTATCGAACCATCAGGAATTGCAAAATATTCTTACAAAACTTCACAAAAGGAAGGAAATCTTGTAGACGGAAAGTTTGAAAGCTATATCTTTTCTGATGATGAATCTAAAATCCTTTTACAGGTGGGGAGTCAGCCTATTTACAGACATTCTTTTCTGGGAAAATTCGATGTTAAAGATTTAAAGTCCGGAAAAATAATCAGTCTGAATGAAGGAAAACCGGTTCAGGAACCCACATTTTCACCTGATGCTACAAAAGTGGCCTTTATTTCTGAAAATAATCTTTTCTATCAGGATCTTACTTCTGGAAAAATCACACAGATTACTACTGACGGTAAAAAGAATTCAATCCTGAATGGTTTGGCAGATTGGGTATATGAAGAGGAATTCGGACATGCAAGACAATATGAATGGACAAAGAATTCTGATGCGATCGTATTTGTAAAGTCTGATGAAAGCCAGGTTCCGGAAATTTATATTCCAATTTATGGAAAAACCCTTTATCCGGCTGAAATGCGCTATAAATATCCGAAGGCCGGAGAGAAAAACTCTGTAGTTTCAGCACAGTTATACCGCCTTGACAGCGGAAAAACAATGCAGTTAAACCTAGGTTCTTTTAAAAACTATTACATCCCGAATGTATTCCAGACAGCAAAGCCTGATGAAATTGTTTTAATTACTTCCGAGAGAATCCAGAATGCTTCAGATATCTTAAAAGTAAACACCAAAACTGGTGCTGTTCAGAAATTATTTACTGAAACAGATGACAAATGGATTGACACGGACAGTCCTACGCTGGAATTCCTTGAAGATGATTCTTTCCTTTGGGCTTCTGAAAGAGACGGAAACCGACACCTTTACTGGTATGATAAAGACGGCAAGCTGAAAAAACAGGTTACCAAAGGGAATTGGGAAGTAACCGATTATTATGGATTTAATCCAAAATCTAAAGAAATCTACGTTCAGACCACTGAAAAAGGAAGTATCAATAAGGTTGTTTCCAAAGTAAATATCGAAAACGGAAAAGCTCAGCTGATTTCCAATGCGGAAGGAAACAATTCTGCCAATTTCAGCAAGAACTACAACTATTTCATTGAAACTTCTTCTACCGCTGCAAGACCATATACTTATGTTTTAAAAGATGGTAACGGAAAAGCGGTGAAAGAACTTCAGAACAACAATGATCAGCTACAGAAGTTAAAAGCAGATAATTTTGTTGAAAAAGAATTCATCACCATTCCGAATGCTGTTGGCGATCAGATGAATGCCTGGATCATGAAGCCTAAAAATTTTGACCCGAATAAAAAATATCCGTTATTTATGTTCCAATACTCCGGACCGGGATCTCAGCAGGTAGCAAACTCATGGGATAACGGAAATGCTATGTGGTTCAACCATCTTGTGCAAAAAGGATATATTGTCGCTTGTGTGGACGGGCGTGGAACCGGTTACAAAGGAGCAAAATACAAGAAAGTAACCTATATGAACTTAGGAAAATACGAGATTGAAGATCAGATCACTGCAGCAAAGTGGTTTGGAAACCAATCTTATATTGATAAAAGCAGAATAGGAATGTTCGGATGGAGCTTTGGTGGGTATATGACCAGCCTGGCCATGACAAAAGGGGCAGATGTTTTCAAGATGGGAATTGCTGTTGCACCGGTAACCAACTGGAGATATTATGATTCTGTGTACACAGAAAGATTCATGAGAACTCCTCAGGAAAACCCTGATGGATATGATAAAAACTCTCCTACAGAATATTCTAACCTTTTGAAAGGAAAGTTCTTATTAATCCACGGAACGGCTGATGACAATGTTCACTTCCAGAATTCTATGGAGTTTTCTGAAGCTTTGATTCAAAATAAAAAACAGTTTGATTTCATGGCTTATCCTGATAAAAACCACGGAATTTATGGTGGACAGACAAGACCACAGCTCTATCAGAAAATGACGGATTTCATTTTGAATAATTTATAATATCCGCAATGAAAAAAATTATTTTATCAGCATGTATTTTATTATCCTTTTCTGTTAGGTCTCAGATAAAAGCATTAACAGAGGATGGAAAAGAAGTAGTTCTTTTAGAGAATAAAACATGGAAATTTGTAAACGAAAGTGACGAAAAAACTCTCGAAACGATTACGACCAATGATGAATTATTTGAAAAAACAAAAGAGTCTACCTTCATTGTAAAAAGTAAAAACGTTGATGGAGGATTTTATTATAATCCTAAAAAATGGAAAATCGTAAAAGCTCCTGAAAGCAGCACCTTTCTTGAATATGCATTTAACAATCTTTCAAACTCTACGGTATATGCATTATTTGGCAGTGAAATCATGCCGGTTCAGACCCTAAAGAATTTGAAGGATATTCTGATTCCCATTATCCAGAGAAATTCAGATTATTTTAAATTAAAAAAGTCTGAATACAGAACTGTTAACGGAATTAAAGTGCTTCATGTTGAATACAGTGCCAATGTCAAGGGGCTGGACTTTGAATATATCGCCAACCTCTACCTTACCAGCGGCGGTTACTGTAGCGTATCCACTCATACCTATGCCAATCAGTTTGAAGCCAATAAAAATGAAATGGAAAATTTTGTAAATGGTATTGTAAAAGCTGAAAAAAGAGGAACAGATGTGGTAGAAATCATGACTTCTCCACCTCCTCCAATGGCTCCTAAAAAATCTAAATAAAAGAATCCCCTCACTGCAGAGGGGATTCTTTTATTTATTTCATTAATCATTTGCGACGGTATTATTTATTTTATCAATTAAAATTAAAAACCTATTTTTGGGAAATTTGAAAATTGATTATATGAAGACTAAACATCCTAAAGGGCTGCCCTATCTCTTTTTTACAGAAATGTGGGAGCGTTTCGGGTACTACCTGATTCTTGGAATCTTTGTTCTGTATGTTATTGAGCCTACGGGTATGAAAGGCGGACTTGGACTTCCGGATAAAACTGCTGATGACATTTTCGGAACTTATATTGCCTTAACTTATCTGACTCCATTTATCGGAGGATTCCTGGCAGACAGGGTTTTAGGGTATATTAAATCTATTTATCTCGGTGGCTTTTTAATGGCTGCAGGATATATAGGAATGGGTGTTTTTAAGGATTTACCTTTGTTTTATACCTCTCTCGCTTTAATTATTATCGGAAATGGTTTCTTTAAGCCTACTATTTCAACGTTATTAGGAAATCTTTATTCTGAAGAACCTTATAAAGCCAACAAAGATTCCGGGTATAATATTTTCTATATGGGAATCAATATCGGGGCATTTATCTGTAACATTATTGCGGCTTTCATGCGTAATAAATTCGGTTGGGGTGAAGCTTTTATCACTGCCGGAGTAGGAATGCTTATCGGGATGGTTATATTTACAGTAGGAAGAAAGCATTATATCCACGCAGCACAGATGAAGCCTGTACAGGAAGGTGACACCAAGCTTTCAGAAATTCTGATCAAAGTATTTGTTCCTGCGATCATTGCCGGAGCAATAGGCTGGTTTATTCCTGACAATATTTTTGGAAGTGACAGTACGGATGCCTTTATTTTTGCATGTATTCCTGTTATTTATTTCTATGCTTCCCTTTACTTTAAAGCTAAACCTGATGAGAAAGCCTCTATCGGCGCATTACTTTCCGTATTTCTGATCAGTATGTTCTTCTGGGCGGTTTTCAAACAAAACGGTACAGCGTTAACAAGATGGGCCAATTATTATACGGACAGAAGTGTTCCTGCTTCCCTTGAAAAGCCATTGGAAGGTATTTATATGGTAGATGGGAAGAGTTATGAAGACAAAGAAACTCCTGTTTATGATAATCAGTTCCGTTCCCAGAAAGATGATAACGGAGAGACTAAAAAGGAAATGGGAAAAGATGTTTATTTTAAAAACATATCTCCTGAACAGCGTTCTGCTCTTGAGAAAAATCCTGAAAATAAAGTTTATTTATATAATACGGAATTGTTCCAGTCCATCAATCCGTTCTGGGTCATTGCTTTGACGCCAGTTGTTGTAGGATTCTGGGCATTGCTGAGAAGAAAGGGAAAAGAACCTTTAACGCCTACCAAAATTGTTTTAGGGCTGTTTATTTCCGGACTTTCCTGTCTGGTGATGGTTTTGGCAGTAATGGCCGGAGACAACGGTGCTGTAAAGGTTTCTCCTTTGTGGCTGGTTGCCAGCTACGGAGTTATTACTGTAGGTGAGCTCTGCCTTTCTCCAATGGGACTTTCCTTCGTATCCAAGCTTTCTCCTGCAAGAATTACCGCTTTGATGATGGGAGGTTTCTTCCTGGCTAACTCTGTTGGAAACAAGCTTTCAGGAATTCTGGCCAGTACATGGTACAATTATGAAAACAAGACCAATTATTTCCTTGTTAACTTCGCATTGTTAATATTTGCGACACTTTTAGGTCTTTCCATGTTAAAAAGACTGAATAAGATTATGAAGGAAAAAGGGCATTAATCATTTGATATTATAACGATTAGCAAGCTGCGGAGTAGTTCCGCAGCTTTTTTATTTAAAAATAAAATTAAAACCTTGCCAAAAACCCAAAATAAACTATATTTGTCAGTCTTAACAAAAATTAACAATAGAAATGGATAATATTGAAGCATTGAGTCCGAAACCGGATGAATTTGTAGAGAATAAGAATTCCAGACATCCTAAAGGATTATGGGTTCTTTTCGGAACAGAAATGTGGGAGCGTTTCAACTTTTATGGGATGAGAGCACTTTTGACGCTCTTCATGGTAAATTCCTTATTAATAAAAGAAGCTGATGCAGCGATCATCTATGGTGGATTCCTGGCTTTATGTTATTTAACACCTCTTTTGGGAGGATTTATTGCTGATAAATATATCGGAAACAGATACGCTATTATCATTGGTGGATCGTTAATGGCTATTGGTCAGTTCTTATTATTCATCAGTGCCTCTACTTTCTCAGCGGATATTGGCAGTGCCAAACTTATCATGTGGCTTGCATTATTCGTGATCATTTTTGGTAACGGATTCTTCAAACCGAATATTTCCTCAATGGTGGGAAGCCTTTATCCAAAACAGGAAAAATCTAAACTGGATTCTGCTTTTACCATTTTCTATATGGGAATCAACATCGGGGCTTTCCTTGGTCAGTTCATCTGTCCATATGTAGGAGATGTAAAAGATGCAGCAACAGGAGTAAGAGATATCTTCGCTTTCAAATGGGGATTCTTGGCCGCTTCTATCGCGATGGTAATCGGAACGGTAACATTCTTTATCCTTAAAAACAAATATGTAGTAACTCCGGAGGGAAGACCTATCGGAGGATTACCAAAAAACAATACAAGTGCTGATTTCGAAGAAGGAGAAACCCAAACAGCTAAGTTCTCAGGTCAGGCTTTAGGGATCACAGGAGGAATATTTGTTGTTTTATTTTTCCTTTTCAGATATCTTCTTGTGGGTGAGTTTGGGTTCAATTCCGTAGAAATGGGACAGCTGATCAAAGGAATCATTTATCCATTCATTTATTCAGCCGGTATTTCTCTTGCCTTCTTAATTATGTCTTCTGCTGAAAATAAGGTGGAAAGACAGAGAATATGGGTAATCTATATTGTATCATTCTTTATTATTTTCTTCTGGGCTGCATTCGAACAGGCAGGATCTTCATTAACGTTTATTGCAGATAACCAAACCGACAGAAACATTTTAGGATGGAATATGCCGCCTTCAATGGTTCAGATCTTTAACGGAATCTTCGTTGTTATTTTGGCAGTTCCTTTCAGTTTAATCTGGGATAAATTAAGAGCTAAAGGAAAAGAGCCTGTATCTCCATTCAAACAAGCGATGGGATTAGCATTGATCGCCCTTTCCTATTTTATTATTGCCCATAATGTAAAAGACCTAGGAAACTCAGGTTTATTGGCAATCAAATGGTTAATGTTACTTTATTTCATCCAGACATGTGGTGAGCTTTGTCTTTCTCCGATTGGTTTATCATTGGTTGGTAAACTTGCTCCAAAAAGATTTGCTTCATTACTGTATGGTGTTTTCTTTATTTCTAACGCTGCTGGTTATGCATTAGCGGGTTCTCTAGGAGCGCTTATCCCTGCCACTGGTGACAAGTTCAAGAAAGCGGAAGAATTAGGAGTTAATCTACAGGATGTTTTAGATAAAAAAGTAACGCTGACTGCTGATCAGGTAGCGGCTTTCGATAAAGCTCAGCTTCCGTTACACAACCCTACTTTTGTAGGATTTGAAATCCATAATCTATTTGAATTCTTTATGGTATTCGTAGTACTTTGTGGTATTGCTTCTGTGATTTTAGGTTTAATTTCACCGATCTTAAAGAAAATGATGCACGGTGTAAACTAATTGTATCAACAAAATATGATAAAGCCTCTGCCAAGTCAGAGGTTTTTTTTATTTTCGTATGATGGAAATTTCCGAAGATTCTTTATTCCAATCCGTAAAGGAAATCATTAGACAGTCGCGCGAAAAAGTGTTTCGGATAGCGAATTCTACGCTACTGCTCACTTACTGGCAGATTGGAAAACTTATTGTTGAAGATGAACAACAAGGAAAAGAACGGGCAGAATATGGAAAATATACGCTGAAAAAGCTTTCTGAAAAACTCACTTTGGAGTTCGGGAAGGGGTTTGATTATACAAACTTATCTAATATGCGGAAATTTTACACAGCATTTCCAATTGTTGACACATTGTCTCAACAATTGAGCGGGTCCCATTACAGATTTTTCCCACTCAAAATGATAAAAACAATTTATTTACCAGCAAATACCTGCTGTACCTCCCAAAAGAAGAAGAATTAAAACAAATTATTGACCAGGACAGAATCCGTTTTGAACTGGATCAGGACAATAAAAACCCTTAATTAGAACTTAATCATATATCATTATGAGCTTAACTTTAGATGAAATACAAAATTTCAAAGGAAAATATCCCAGACAGATCTGGAGCCTGTTTTTCTCTGAAATGTGGGAACGTTTCTGTTTCTACGGAATGCGTGGAATGCTGGTCTTTTTTATGATCTCTCAGCTTAATTTCCATGAAAAAGAAGCCAATCTTCAATATGGTGCCACCCAGGCTTTTGTGTATGCCTTTACTTTTGTAGGTGGTCTTTTTGCCGATAAAATTTTAGGATTCAGAAAATCCCTTTTCTGGGGAGGCCTTCTGATGATTGTAGGAAGTTTAATTCTTGCTACGGATCCCCACAAATTCTTTTTCTTAGGAATAGCATTCACCGTAGTAGGTACAGGTTTCTTCAAACCAAACATTTCATCTATGGTTGGACAGCTTTATAAACCTAATGACTCAAGAGCTGATGCCGGATTTTCTCTTTTCTATGCGGGAATTAATCTTGGAGCATTGCTGGGTGGTTATTTATGTATTGCTATTGGTAAAGGAGAATTTCTAAGTAATATTATTGCAGAAGAAATGAGATGGCATATTGCTTTCGGGTTAGCTTCAATAGTAATGGTAGTAAGCTTAATTAACTTTGTTTTTACACAAAGAACGTTGGGTACTATCGGTTTACAGCCAGGGCATCCTTTAGCAGAAACGAAAACTGCTCCTATTCCAAAATGGAAAGAGTATGGGGTATATGTTTTATCGTTAGTTTTTGTTCCTGTCATTATGACCATGGTAGCGAAGACAGAATATACAGATTATTTTATGTGGACGATCGGGCCATTAACTTTAATCTATTTATTCTATGAAATGTCTAAAGTCACCACTTCTGAACGTAAAAAGCTTTGGGCAGCTTTAGTCTTCATTATTTTTTCCATCATATTCTGGGGAATTTATGAGCAAAGCGGTGGATCATTAAGTATTTTCGCAGCTAAAAACCTGAACAAAGACCTTTTCGGATTAGACCCCAATGGGGTTAATAATTCAGGAGGAGCCTTCTTTATTATCTTCCTTGCTCCATTGATCGGACTTCTTTGGATCTGGATGAATAAAAGAAAAATTGAACCCAATACGATTATTAAATTCGGATTAGGATTTATTTTCCTGGGACTGGGGTACTATGTTTTATTTGCCACCCGCTTATTTGCAGATCTTCAGGGAATTACTTCTTTGAACTTCTTTACTCTGGCATTATTAATCATTACTCTGGGGGAATTATGCCTCTCTCCTATCGGATTATCCATTATGACAAAGCTTTCTACCAAAAATCTTCAGGGAATGATGATGGGAATGTGGTTTCTTGCTTCAGCGTATGGACAATATGTTGCAGGGATTATCGGTGCCAGTCTTGCAACATCAAAAGAAGGTTCCAGTAACTATGATGCTTTGATCACTTATACTGATGGATATAAACAATTGGGATTGTATGCGGTAATTGCCGGAGTGGTATTAATTTTGATATCTCCGTACGTGAAAAAATTAATGCAGGATGTAAAATAGAAAATAAGTAATTATGCTTATTTTTACCTAAATATCACAATATGAAGAAAATTTTAAGCATAGTTCTCTTACTTCTATTAAATTTCAGCTTTGCCCAGGTAAAGTGGATGACCATTGAGGAAGCCTTGAAAGCTCAAAAAGAAAATCCCAAAAAAATACTTATTGATTTTTATGCAGACTGGTGTGGTCCCTGCAAGATTATGGATAAAAAGACTTACGGACATTCCGTAATCGCTCAGAATCTGAATGAGAATTACTATCCGGTAAAATTCAATGCTGAAGAAAAAAAGAGTATTGAAATCTTTGGAAGAACATTTTCCAACCCTGATACTGAACACAAAAAAGGAAGAAATTCTTTGCATGAATTTACACAGTATATGAATGTAGGTGCTGTTCCAAGTACAGTATTCCTGGATGAAAAGGGAGATCCTATCACCATTCTTCAGGGAGAATTATCAGCCAAAGAACTGGAGCCTTATCTGGAACTGATCTCCAAAGATCTGTTCAAAAAGATTAAAACCAGAGAACAGTGGGAGGATTACCAGAAAAAGTTCAAATCTAAAATTAAAGATTAATTTAGGGTTTAAGTCCCGATTTCCGGATTCAATTCTAAAAATTCACCATACAGACTTTCAATTTTTTTGGAAGTCTTTTTTATTTTACCGAAATTCGGACCTTTGTTTTTTCATACTGATCTGGACATGTTGAACCAGATCTCAAACGCAAAATGACTTTAGAAACTTCCATAGAATATGTAAAAGGAATAGGTCCGGAAAGAGCCAAACTCATTAAAAATGTGTTGGGCTTATCTACTGTAGAAGATATGCTGAATTTCTACCCTATCCGCTACCTTGACAAAAGTAAAATTTATAAAATTTCCCAGCTTCAGGAAGAAAGCAATCAGGAAATACAGCTGAAAGGGAAAATCACCCAGGTACAGGAAATCCAAACCGGCAAAACCAAAAGATTATCTGCAAAGTTCAATGATGAAACAGGCAGTATGGATCTTGTATGGTTTCAGTATTCAAAATGGCTGAAAGAACAGCTGCCTGTAAATAAAGAGGTTTATATTTTTGGAAAGATCAATGTTTTCAACCGCCAGTTTTCCATGCCGCATCCGGAAATAGAAGCTGAAGAAAAAAAAGAGGGAGATACCCGTCTGAAACCTATATATCCGAGTTCTGAAAAACTCACCAAAAGAGGGTTAAATCAAAGGTTTTTTCAGAATGCCTTAAGAAATATCTGCAAAGAGATCCCAAGCCTCATTGAAGAGAATTTTCCGGATTATCTGATGAAAACTTTTAAGTTCATGTCAAGGCAGCATGCTTTTCTGAATGTTCACTTTCCGAAGGATGCAGAACATTTTGATAAGGCTGATTACCGGCTGAAATTTGAAGAGTCATTTTTCTTTCAGTTAGGATATGGCTTAAAGAAACTCCACCATAAAACCCAATCACATGGTAATCCTTTTCCAATAATTGGTGATCATTTCAATGATTTTTATGAAAATCATCTTCCTTTTGACCTTACCAATGCCCAAAAAAGAGTATTAAAGGAGATCCGTATGGATATGAAAAGGCCAATCCAGATGAACAGGCTTTTACAGGGCGATGTAGGATCAGGAAAGACAATGGTAGCACTTCTTACCATGCTTATTGCGATGGACAACGGTTTTCAGAGCTGCCTGATGGCTCCAACAGAAATTCTTGCCCAACAGCATTACAACGGAATCAAAGAATTGTTAGAAAAAACAGGAATCAATATCCGTCTTCTGACAGGTTCTACCAAAGCAGCCGAAAGAAGAATTATCCATGAGGAACTGGAAAACGGGATCCTTTCTATTCTAGTGGGAACCCATGCCGTTTTAGAAGATAAGGTTAAATTTAAAAATCTGGGATTGGCAATTATTGATGAGCAGCATAGATTTGGGGTTGCCCAACGGGCTAAGCTTTGGGCTAAAAATAAAATTCCCCCACATATTCTGGTCATGACCGCCACCCCCATTCCAAGGACTCTGGCAATGAGTTTTTATTCTGATCTGGATGTTTCCGTAATTGATGAAATGCCAGTGGGAAGAAAACCCATTATTACCGCTCATAGACGTGAAAAAGACAGACTGTATGTCTATAATTTCTGTAAAGATGAAATTAAAAAAGGGCGGCAGGTTTATTTTGTATATCCACTTATTGAAGAATCTGAAACGTTAGATTATAAAAACCTGATGGAAGGTTTAGAACACGTCATGGATTATTTCTCAGAATACAATGTAACCATGCTTCATGGAAAAATGAAACCGGATGAAAAAGATGCTGCCATGGCCTATTTTGCCTCCGGGAAAGCAGAGATTATGGTGGCAACCACCGTAATTGAAGTGGGCGTAAATGTTCCCAATGCTTCAGTAATGGTCATTGAAAGTTCCGAAAGGTTTGGGCTGTCACAGCTTCACCAGCTGAGAGGCCGCGTGGGAAGAGGAGCTGAACAGAGTTACTGTATCCTGATGACTTCTGATAAGTTATCCAAGGAAAGCAGAACCCGTATCAAAACAATGACAGAAACCAACGATGGCTTTAAAATTTCTGAAGTGGATATGCAGCTTCGGGGTCCAGGAGATATTCTGGGTACGCAGCAAAGCGGAGTGGTCGATTTTAAAAAACTGGATCTTATCAATGATTCAGCCATCATTAAAACAACAAAAAATACGGTAGAAAAAATTCTGGAAGCAGATCCTATGCTTTCCAGACCTGATAATCTGATTATTAAGAATTATTATATCAGATATTACAGAGGAAAAAATAAGTGGAGCAAAATATCATAAAAAAACCGCAGAAAAAAATTTTCTGCGGCCCCCTTATAAAACTGTTATTTAGAAGAAATTACTTTTTGTTTCTCTAAAAATTTATTTTAATAGTTTACACTTAATATTTTGTGATGTGGTGTGAAAATATTTATATAATAATATGTTATGAGATAAAGCCATAACTATTAAAATAAATTATAAAAAACAAAATGAATTATTTTTTTCCAACTTGCTTATTATAAAAACTAACTGTGTTTCGATGGAGATGAGGGAATGAAACGAATAAAAATACCTCCAACTACTATTGAGTTTTCATGATTGTACCGTTTTGTTTAAAGATCTTCTGTGCTTTAAAATTGGAAAATTATTATAATTCATTTTGTTAACTAACATCGTTATTTATATAATTTTTTTTGTTCTTTAGAAACAATTACTTTTCATTCATCTGTATCTTCTTCTATATAATGAAATTTGTGTCTGAGATTACTTTTACAAATGTCAGTATATTAATTCAGATCCTTTTTATATTATTTTAATTATTAGTTATAAAATTTTCACTTATTTGTGAATAGTATGCATTAAATACGATTTTAAAATCCTTAATATTAAATTAACAATTCCTTTATCCATCATACTTTCATAATAAAATTATCTATATTTAATCCTGAAGTATGATATTGCCAATTGATAGTAATAATATCCGTAAGCACCTTTTTAAGTTTCTCAAAACACTCTGGTTTTTTCATATAAATATTAGCCCCTTTTACAAAAATATCTTCAACTTCATTTTCCGGAATCGCTTCCGAAAAAATAACGGTTACCATATTATTGAATTTTGGGTTCGATTCAATTTCTTCAAGGCATTCCATACTTTCTTTTCCGGGGATTGTATATTTAATGAAAACAAGTTCAGGCACTACGGCATCATCATTATTCAGGTATCTCATCAGGTCTTTCCCGTTAGTGAAACATTGAACTTTTATAGAGATTTTCAACTCTTTCAAAATATTCTTAAAAAAAATCAAGGTGTTTTCATCGTTGTCTGCTACTATTACATTCAAAAATTCTTTATTCATACTGCATTTTATGATTTATTGCTGTACTCTGTACCTTCCTCCGTTTTCCAATGATCTTTTGAAACTGGGACGGAGTAATTCCCGTTGTGTTTTTGAACTGGGTACTCAAATGGGCTACACTGGAGTAGTTCAGCTTATGGGCAATTTCTGTAAGACTTTGTTTGTTTCTAATGATCAGCTCCTTAGCATGTTCTATTTTTTGCATAATAATAAAATTCTCTATGGAGGTGTAGGCAAGTTCTGAAAACAGATTGGAAAGATACCCATAGCTATGATTCAGTCTCTCAGAAATATAGATCGATGCTTTTACCGGTATGATCTCTTCTGAGAAGACAAGTTCTACGATAGCATCTTTTATTTTCTGTACAAGAGCGGTCTTTTGGCTTTCTATGATCTCGATCCCATAGTCTTCAAGATTTTTTTTAAAAAGGGAGTGTTGTTCCTGTGTAAGAGGTTCATAGAATTCCACCTCACCGAAGTTCAGTAATCTGTACTTCAGTCCGTGTTCTTTTAGTTTCTCGTCCAATACCTTCTTACAAAGGGCATTGAAATCAAATTTGACATACATTTTCATCCTATTAGTATATATAAAGCCAATTTATTTAGTAAATATAATAATTTATTTCATTTAAAAGTGAAATAGAAAGATATTTTTTTATTTTGATATAGAGACGAAAAAACTCCTGTATTATTGAATACAGGAATTTAAACACTAAGGATGAAAAAAATATACTGATAAAAAGCTGAATCAGCTCAAAACCAAGCATATGAATGTATTGTTATAAGTGATTTGGTTCTGAAACAAAGATGGCTCAAAAAAAGAAGTCACCTGTTATAGAATTACAGGATAAAGTTACAAAATTTTAAGTCAATCATGGGTGAATTAGGAATTCCATCAGATAATCATCCATTACAAATCCGTTTCCGATATCAAAAACACCTTCGTCATATACTCTGTAACCTTGAGACTCATAGAAGTTTCTGGCAGCATTGTATTTATTAACGTTCAAAATAATTCTGTTGTTCCCGCTTTCAAAAACCCTCTCATTCAGGAACTGAAGCGCGCCTTTTCCAAACCCTTTTCCTTTACTCTCAGGAATCAGATAAATGCGGTGAAGTTTGGTTGTTTTTTCTTCATAATGATGCTCATAGCCGATAAACCCTTCATAGGAATCATTATTTTCATCCTGAATAAGATAATAATGATAATGAGGATTTTGGAGATGATTAAGAATTTCTGCTTCAGAATACATTTCAGAGAGCATAAATTCCATTTGTTCCTTCGAAAGAATGTCTGCATAAGCATTTTCCCATGATCTTTGCGCAAGATCCTGAATTAATGGAATATCTGCTGCTGTTGCCTGTCTTAATTTCATGATCTGTTAATATTATGATGATTAAAAAAAGTGAAAAGCCTAAACTTTTCACTCTTTATTTATATTGTTCAATAATGGCTGGTGAATTTTAATACACGACCCAAATTCATTTTGCCTGCTCTTATTAAATGTTTGCCATTTCAGCTTTAATCTTTGCGTGAAGCCCTTCTGATGCTTTTACCAAAGGAAGTCTCAGATGGTTTTTAATGATTCCTTTTTCAGCCAGTATTACTTTAATACCGCAAGGATTTCCTTCTGCAAAAATCAAACGGGTAATGTCTACCAGCTTGTTGTGAATATCGTAAGCTTCTTTTACTTTTCCATCGAAAGCCAGCTGTACCATTGTAGAGAATTCCTTAGGATAGGCCTGTCCGATTACAGAAATCACCCCGTCTCCTCCTGCTAAAGTTACCGGTAATGTATATTCATCGTCTCCGGAAACTAAAGAAAACCCTTCAGGCTTTTTTCTCAGAATATCAAAATACTGCAAAATGTTTGGGGCAGCTTCTTTGATTAAAAACAAATTAGGAAATTCTTTTGCAAGACGAAGGGTTGTATCTGATTCTATATTCTGCCCCGTTCTTGAAGGAACATTATAAATAATAATATTTTTCCCTGTGGAAGCCAAAGCTTTATAGTGTTGATAAAGCCCTTCCTGATTAGGTTTATTGTAATATGGAGATACTGAAAGTACTGCTTCAAATGCAGAAAGATCTGCTCCTTCAATCTCTTTCTTGACTTCAAGAGTATTGTTGCCGCCAATTCCTAAAACCAAAGGAAGACGTTTATTATTCACCTTAATGATATGCTCAATTACCTGTTTCTTCTCCTCTGCAGAAAGCGTTGCGGCTTCTGCCGTAGTTCCCAATACCACCAAATAATTGGTTCCGTTTTCGATATTGTATTCAACAAGTTTTGTTAAACTGTCGAAGTCAACGGATAAATCTTCATTAAAGGGCGTTACCAATGCAACACCTACTCCTTTTAAAATGCTCATCTGTTAGAATTATTTTTGCCAAATTTAATCATTTACGGTAAGAATTTATAATAAATAATAATGTTTTATTATACATATAGTTATATTTGCATATACTAAAAGATATTATGAAAAATAAATTCTTATTATTAGGAATTGCCCTGGTGTCCATTACTGCATGCAAAACGGCTTCTGCGCCTCAGCTTGTGAATGTAAAGACCCAGAAAAATATTTCTATTAATAATGAGCTAAAGAATGATGAGGAAGTTGTAAAATTTATTGAGCCTTATAAACAGAAACTGGATAAAGAAATGAATCAGAAGATCTCTCATACCAATGTAGATCTTACCAAGCAGGGTGACAATAGCAACCTGGGAAATCTTTTAGCTGACTATACATTTGAAGGAGGTAATGAATGGATGAAAACTCATCGTAAGCAAAATGTAGATGCTGCACTGATCAATATCGGAGGAATCCGTACTACAATCGGAAAGGGAGATATTTTGCTTAAAAATATATTTGAAGTAATGCCTTTCGAAAACGAAGTGGTCATTGTAAAAATGAAAGGAACAGATCTACAGGAACTCTTTGAGTATTATGCAAAAACGCAGGTCAACAATCCTGTTTCTCATTTATACATTGAAACAAAGAACGGACAGATCATCAAATCTTTAGTCGACGGAAAAACAGTAGATCCGGCTAAAGATTATTATATTGCCACTTCAGACTACCTTGCACTGGGGGGAGACAATATGAAATTTTTTGCCAAAGGAGAATCAATTTCAACCGGAATTAAAATGAGAGATCTATTTATTGATTACTTTAAAAAATCTCCTGAAGTTGTACCCAATTCGGATGTTCGTTTAAATTTTATCGGGAAGAAATAATGGATAGAAAAAGTTTTTTAAAAGCAATAGGAGGCGGATCTTTAGCAATGGCTTTAGCTCCCAATATGATGATGGCGGAAGATTTAAAAATGCTCAATGTAAAATCCGCAAATAAACTGACCATTCTTCATACCAATGACCAGCACAGCAGAATTGAACCTTTTGACTCAGGCTATACAAAAAACCCCAATCAGGGAGGTTTTGCAAGAAGGGCAAGCTTAATCCAGCAAATCAGAAGCCAGGAAAACAATGTGCTTCTTCTTGATTCCGGAGATATTTTTCAGGGAACTCCTTATTTCAATTTCTTTGGAGGAGAGCTGGAATTCAAATTAATGTCCATGATGAAATATGATGCCTCTACAATGGGAAATCATGATTTTGATAATGGTCTCGACGGATTTTTAAAGGTACTTCCTAATGCGAAATTTCCTTTTATCTGTTCCAATTATGATTTTAAAAATACGGTTCTTGACGGGAAAACTTCTCCATATCAGATCTTCAGCAAGAATGGAATCAAAGTAGGAATTTTCGGGGTTGGCATTCAGCTGGATGGTCTTGTAGGCAAAAAACAGTATGGAGAAACCATTTATTCCAATCCGATTGATGTAGCACAACATTATTCAGACTTCCTGAAAAAAGATCAGAAATGTGATCTTGTGATTTGTCTTTCACACATCGGTTACGATTATAAAGAAGAACCGAATAAAATAAGTGATAAAATTTTAGCAGCCAATACAGAAAATATTGATATTATTCTGGGAGGCCATACTCATACATTCTTACCGGAACCTCAATCTTTTACTAACAGACAGGGCAAAAATGTACTTGTGAACCAGGTTGGATGGGCAGGACTTCTTTTGGGTAGAATAGATTTTTATTTTGATATCAACAAAAACGTACAGCATATTTCCTGGAACAATCAGGCAATAGACAGCAGCATAATCGCATAATATGAAAAAACTCTCTCTAATTTCTCTTGGTATTTTAGCATCTCTGCAGTTGACAAAAGCACAGGTCATTTCATCAAAAAAATGGGCAGATCTGTTTTCCTACAATAATGTCTTGGCCATGAAAGAAGACAATGGAAAAATCATTGCAGCCACAGAAAACGGAATATTCTATTATACAATGGCGACAGGAGAAATTACGAAACTATCCAAAGCAAATGGTCTTCACAACATCGGAATTACAGCTTTTGATTATAATCCCCAAACCAAAATCGGGCTTATAGGTTATCAAGACGGATCTATGGACGTTATCACTCCGCAGGAAATCAAATATATTGTTGATATCCCTATTGCAACGGGCTACAACGGAGATAAAAAAGTTAATCATATTTCCATAACCGGAGATCAGGCTGTCGTTTCTGTAGGCTATGGCCTTTCTTTATTTAATCTGAACAATAAAGAGTTCGGAGATTCTGCGTTCTTTCTGAATGGAGGAATATATGAAGCAAGCAATGAAGCAACCATATTGGGGAATAAAGTATATTCTGTAACCAATACCGGATTAAAAAGCCATCAAATGAACACTACCTTCCCGGTATATTCTACCTGGACTACAGAAGTTCCCGGAGCTTTCAAACATATTGACTCAGAATCTGAACTTGTTTTCTCAAATGCTACAGCGGCATATATTTATAATAATGGCACTCCGACACAGTTACCTACCAGCTTTGGAAATATCCGGGACGTTGTTGTTACTTCCAACAGTATTGTAGTGACTGACAACAGAGTGTATACTTACGGTCTGAACGGAGTTTCACAAAATTCAATAAGCCTTGGGGAAGAATGCAATACAGCTACTACCGCTGGCGGTAAAATTTTAGGAGGAACGGTATTATCCGGGATAAAAGATGAAAACAATAACACCTATAAGCCTTCAGGTCCTTATTTCAATATAGCTTATAACATTAATCTGTTTGACAATAATCAGATGCTTGTTTCTACCGGAGCAAGAGCAAATAACTATAATGAACCTGCCATTAACCCTAAGAAACCTGGCTTCTATTATTTCAATGGTACAGAATGGATCTACCCTTCGTTTTTCATTAATAACCCGAAGCAAATCAACGTATTAGATGCTACAATAAGTCCATTCACCAATAATGAGGTATTTTTTGCCAACTATACCATGTTTGATAATGGGGTCTACAGAATGAAATATAATGCGACAAGCAAAGACTTTGAATTGGTAAAATACTATAACCTTGGTGCACAGCCCTACTACAGACGTCCTGTAGGTTTTGCAGGGGATTCCCAGAGCAATTTCTTTGTCTCTTTTGGATTTAATGATGGTAACCCTTCCATGGGAATCTATGATAAAGCCGCTGATGATTTTATTATCAAGAAAATAGTGCTCGCCAGTGACGGGATCCAGAAAACTGTTTTCCATGAAAATATGCTATGGACCCCACTGCCAAGATCCAATAATTTTTGGGTATATGACTACAAAAATGCCACCAATCTTTCCGATGATACAGACTATATTCTCGCGGAAACAAACGGACTTCCAGGAAGTTCAAGTGGAGCATTATCTGTAACATTCGACAAGTCAGGAGATGCCTGGATAGGCACCAATAGTGGTTTAAGAGTAATGCCCAATGCTTCATCTGAAATCAAAAATTCTCACCCTGCAATGGAGCCTATTGTCATAGAGCAAAACGGTCTGGGGGAAGAACTTTTCAGAGAATCAGCAATTCTTCAGATTGCTGTAGACGGAGGAGATCAAAAGTGGGTCTCTGTGGATGGGGGTGGTGTATACTACCTTTCTTCCGATGGACAGAAAACAATAAAGCATTTTACCAGGGAAAATTCACCTCTTCCTACAAATACTGTTACTGATATAAAGATTGATAACAAAACCGGCAAGGTATATTTTGTAACTTACAATGGTATTGTGACATATCAGGGTGATGTTGCAGATGTGACATCCAACTTTGGAGATGTGGTAGTGTACCCTAACCCAGTAGTTTATTCAAATTTTAAAGGAAAAGTTACGATCAAAGGGCTTGCAGAAAAAACCAATATAAGGATCGTAGATGCTGCTGGAAATGTAGTGCATTCGGCAGTAGCCAGAGGAGGTTATTACGAATGGGATCTTAATAATCAGAAAGGAATAAGAGTAGCATCAGGAATTTATTTTGTACTGATGACGAATGAAGATGGCTCTGATAAAGCTACAGCCAAAATAGGAGTAGTCAATTAATGAATTTACAGAACGGTTTTTTACTCTCATTTATAAAATACGGAGAAAATGATGCAGTATTGCATTGTTTTACAGAAGAAGAAGGTTTTCAGAGCTATTTTTTAAAAGGAATTTATTCCAAGAAAAATAAGAAAAAAGCCCTCTTGCAGCCATTGAATCAGCTTAGCTTTTCTGTACATCCGTCCAGAGGCAACAGCATATCGTCTGTTTCCCGATTTGAACTGGTAAAAAATAATGATATCTACACAGACGTAAAGATAAACACTATCATCTTTTTTATTTCTGATTTTTTAAGCCATGTTCTTAAATATGAAAACAAGAATATGGCAATCTATTCCTGTATAGATACCTTTATCAATCAGCTGACCCATAAAAATTATCAGGCCCATCTGCTTTTCTTACTTGATGTTTTAAAAATTCAGGGAGTTGCTCCGTTAATGGGTGAAGGATCTTTTTTAGACCCTGAAACCGGCACATTTTCTCTACAAATAAGCCACCAGCTGTTCAATGAGGAAATCTCCACATTATGGAAGGAAGCTCTTTATGCCGATGATTTTTATGCAACAAAAGTCCGTTCTTCTCTTAGAAAGGATTTTCTTGATAGTATTTTAATATATTATCATTATCATATTACCGATTTCAAAACACCGGCTTCTCTGGAAATTATACAGCAGATTTTTGAATAAATTCAATTAGCCATAAAAGAATTGTCTTTTACTTTCCCTTTGTTTTATCAAGATCATCCGGCATTTGGGTTTCAGATTCTGCCATTTCTTTTTTTGAAAACCGGGGCTGCAGGATTTTGGCAATGAGCCCTGTCCAGCCTGTCTGATGGGAAGCTCCTACTCCACGACCGTTATCTCCATGAAAATATTCATAGAACAGGATATAGTCTTTAAAATCCGGATCGGTCTGAAATCTCTCATATTGACCATGAACCGGTCGTTTTCCGTTTTCATCTTTTAAAAAGATTTTGGTAAGTCTTTGATTCAAAGAGTCAGCAATCTGATCCAGGTTCGAATAATTTCCACTTCCAGTGGGATATTCCACCAAAAAATCAGGGCTGTAATAGAAGAAAAAACGCTGAAGACTATCAATAATAAGGAAATTAATAGGAAACCATACCGGCCCACGCCAGTTGCTGTTTCCACCAAACAATCCACTGTCACTTTCTGCAGGAGTATATTTTACATTATAATCCGTCCCATTCAAAGTTAAAGTGTAAGGATGATCTTCATATTCTTTTGATAAAGCTCTTACTCCATAATCGCTTAAAAATTCATCCGGATTCAGCATTCTGTGCAAAAGCCTTTTTAAACGGTGCCCTCGAAGCAGGGATAAAAGGTGTTTAGAATCCTGGCCCTTAACCTCCCATCTTGAAACGAGAGAAGCCAGTTCGGGTTTATTTTCCAGTACCCACTTCATTCTTTTCTTAAAATTGGGAAGATTCTCAATCATTTCATCATCTATGACCTCAACGGCAAACATGGGGATCAGTCCTACAATTGTACGCAGTCTCAGGTACATATGGGTTCCGTCACCAGAAGTAATAGCGTCATAAAAAAATTCATCTTCCTCATCCCACAAACTGAAATTTTCATCTCCCATATTATCTAATGAGTGGGCAATGGCCAGGAAATGTTCGAAAAACTTCATTGCCATTTCCTCGTATACAGTATTATAGAGTGCCAGTTCAAGTGCAATCCGCATCATATTCAGAGCAAACATTGCCATCCAGCTCGTCCCATCTGATTGTTCAAGCTGTTCACCATTGGGCAGAACAGCGTTTCTGTCAAAAACCCCTATATTATCAAGTCCTAAAAATCCCCCCTCGAAGATATTATTACCATTACTATCCTTTTTGTTAACCCACCATGTAAAATTCATCAGCAATTTCTGGAAGGCACTTTCCAGAAATTCAAGATCTGGTTTGTTCTTTAAATACTCATCAATCTTAAATACCCTGAAAACAGCCCATGCATGTACAGGAGGATTCACATCACTGAAATCCCACTCGTAGGCAGGAAGCTGTCCGTTGGGATGCATATACCATTCAAACAGGAAAAGCTTCAGCTGATGCTTGGCAAAATCAGGATCTACCAGAGAAAAACTGATCGTATGAAAGGCAAGATCCCAGGTGGCATACCAGGGATATTCCCATTTATCAGGCATGGAAATAATATGTTCATTGTTAAGATGTTTCCAATCGTAATTTCTTATTTTTTCTCTGGATTTTGGAGGGCGCATTTCTCCCGGATCCCCTTTGAGCCATTTTTCAACATTGTAATGGTAATACATTTTGTTCCACAACATCCCTGCAAATGCCTGCCTTTGTATTAATCTTTCATCTTCGGAAGAAATCCCTTTCTGGATTTCTGCATAGAAGTCATCTGCTTCTTTTTGCCTTTGCTCAAAAATTATATCAAAATCACTGAACGGTTCACGTAGATCTTTGTCTGAAAATCTGAATTCAAAAGTTTTGGATTCTCCGGATTTAAAATCTTCATCAATAAAAAAAGATGCTTTAGTTCCTATATTCTGTGTATTCACTGACTGGGAATTTCCCGTCATCACAAAATTATTGATTCCATCCTTACAATATTCCGAATCATTGGAAGACTGATAGAGTCTTTCGTTATTGGTTTCATTATCACAAAACAAAGTCTTTAAAGACTGCTTTGCATACACGTTCTTAATCTCAATATCCCGGTGATTCACTTGAATACGGTCTGCATCTTCGGCTTGCAGATGAGGTCTGTAGTCATCATAGCCCCACTTCCAGGTATTCCGGAACCAGACCGTTGGTAATATAACAAGGGAAGCTTCTTTTTCAGATTTATTAACAACTGTTATCCTGGCCAGGATATCATTCTGACTTTCTTTTGCATACTCAATAAAGATGTCAAAATATTCATTATTATCAAAAATTCCTGTATCAATCAGCTCATATTCTGGTTCGTCTTTTCCTCTTCCTGCATTTACTTTGATCAGATCTTCATAAGGAAAAGTATTCTGAGGATACTTATACAGCATCTTCATATAGGAATGAGTAGGGGTAGAATCCAGGTAATAAAAATACTCCTTAACATCTTCACCGTGATTCCCCTGACCATTGGTAAGCCCGAAGAACCGTTCTTTTACCATTTTGTCTTTTTTATTCCAGAATCCGGCAGAAAATACAAGTTTCTGAAGATCATCGCAGATCCCACATATTCCTTCCTCTCCCCAACGGTATGTTTTGGCTTCTGCTGTATCATGATTGGTATAATTCCAGGCATCTCCGTTTTCACTATAATCTTCACGGACAAGTCCCCATTCACGGTTACTTACATAAGGTCCCCATTTTTTCCATGAGATATCTGAAATTCTCTGTTTTTCTGACATAAGCAATAATTATGAGTAATAAATAATGAGTAATGAGTAATATTTAATTTTGTTTCAAGTTCTACGAATAATCTCAAAACTTTAAACTGCATTACCCTCCTGTAGAAAAACTTTCAAATGTAGTCATACCGCCATCAATGAAAATACTGGTTCCGGTAATATAATCCGCGAGATCGCTGGCAAGGAACGCGGCTAAGTTTCCTATATCCTGAGGCTGTCCTATCCTGTTATAAGGAATGAGAGTAAGAAGAGAATTAAGGGCTTCAGGGGTATCCCAGGCGTTTTTATTAATAGGAGTCTGTATTGCTCCCGGACAGATAGAGTTGACCCGGATTTTGTCTGCGCCATATTCCTGAGCTAAAGTTTGCATCAGCATTCGGATAGCTCCTTTACTGGAGGCATAATTAGCATGTCCGGCCCATGGGATAATTTCATGTACAGAGCTGATATGGATGATCTTTCCGCAGGCAACAGAACGTGAAGGATCTATTCCCCGTCGAAGAAACTCTTTAATAGCTTCTCTTGCACACAAGAACTGTCCCGTCAGATTTACCCCAATGACAGCATTCCACTGATCCATCGTCATTTCGGTAAATTTTGCATCCTTTTGAATCCCTGCATTATTGATCAGGATATCTACCGTATGATATTCTGAAACTACATCCTGAAACATTCTGACCACCTGATCTTCTTTGGAAACATCACACTGGTAAGTCATTCCTTTTCCGCCTGCATCAGTTATTTCTTTCAATACCGCTTGAGCTTCTTCCAAAGATCTTTCTGATGAATGATTGACAATGACTGCCGCACCTGCAGCAGCCAATGACTTTGCGATTCCTGAACCAATTCCGCTGGATGCTCCTGTAACTACAGCTACCTGATTTTGAAGTGATATTTCCATGTTTTATAATTTGATGTTACTCAAAGTTATGGAAAGATATCAGCAGATAAAAAATAAAGATTTTAAAATTTTATTAAAGTTTTTTATGCATCAGGTACTGAGGTCCGCTTCTTCCGATTCTTGTTTTACCATCATAAACATATCCTGCCTGCAGATAAATATGATAAGCGGAATCATTTTTCTGATTTACGGCAAGTACAATTTCATCGCAGGTATTGAAACGGTCTCTTATAAAATCATCTACTTTCAGCATTGCTGCCTTTCCAATTCCTTTTCCCTGCATTTGCGGGTTCACAGATAAGGAACGTAGTAATGCCGAGTTTTCATTATCTGTAAGCTCAAATTTATCTTTCCCGAAATCAATAACAAAAAAACCGGCCGGCTCATTATTTTCAAATATAGTTACCGGAAATGCATCATTATCATCCCGTTCGCTGATACTCTGTAAAGCCTGCTGAGCAGTTGCAGTGAACTTCATCTGGTTTTCATCCAATGCATAGCAGACCCCGGAAAGATCTTCTGGTTTAAAAAACTCTAAATGTATCATAAATATTAGTGATGGTAGATATCTTCATACATTACTCCTGCACGGATTTCCACGGGAAGTTTATTTTCCTCGGGAACAACAGGACAATTGTAATCATAAGCATTATAGGCACAGAAAGGATGATAAGACTGGTTAAAATCCAATATAATGGTATTTCCTTTCGGGATTTTTAGATCCATATATTTTCCGCCTCCATAGGTTTCTTTCTCATTGGTTGCATCACGGAAAGGAAGAAAAAGATAGTCTTTGTATTTATCCTGTTTGATCAAAGCCAGACTCTGGTATAGTGTTACGGTGTACGGTTTATCATCCAGCGTAAATGTTGCTTTACCATATTCCTGATAGGGTTTTGTTTTTCCCGAAGAGGTAGGAAGTTCAAAAGGCTTTGTATCTTTTGATTTAACAAATTTTGCAGTTACTCTGTATTTGGCATCAAAAGGAAAGAACGGATGGCCTTTAAAATTTTTAAAATTATCTCCTCTTAAAGGTGTCTCTTTTGGATTGAGATACTCAGCATTCAGCTCTTTCTGAAATTTCTGTACCTCTTTCTCTTCCTTTGAAACCATTTTCTGAGAAAAAGCCCATAACGGAAGAAGTAAAAAGAGTACTATATATTTTTTCATGAGTAAAAATTATAAGTAAAGCTATGAATTTTCATGACAACAAAAGTTAAAATTGTAATAAAAAATATAATCTGTTTTAAATACAATAAGGGCCTGTAGATCTAGCATACTTTTTGAAAAACAAAGCTTATGGACAGAAAAAAATTCATTAAGACCAGCACCTTAGCCATATCCGGCTTTTACTTTCTCCAATCCGGATTATTACGTGCAACCGGAAGAAAAAATAATCTGGTAAAAGAAAACATTGATGTTCCGATCGTGATCATTGGGAGTGGCTATGGAGGAGCTGTGTCTGCCTTACGCCTTTGTGAAGCAGGGAAAAAAGTTGTGATGCTTGAAATGGGGCTTAATTGGGAAAAGGCAGGAATTCCGTTTTCCAACTTATTGAAACCGGGAAAAAGCGCTGCATGGCTGAAAAAGAAAAGCATTGCTCCTTTTATGAATATTTTTTCTTTGACTCCTTTTACAGGAACGCTGGACCGTCTGGATTTTGATCATATCGATATCTGGGTAGGGAGAGGTGTTGGCGGTGGTTCTCTGGTGAACGGAGGAATGGCGGTTACCCCCAAAGAAAGTTATTTCAGAGAGGTTTTTCCAGAGCTTGATGCAGAAAAATTTTACAGCCACTACTTTCCTCTGGTAAGAAATGAGTTGAAAGTAAATGTCATTGATGAACAGTTTCTGAAAGACTGTCCTTATTATCAATTCACGCGGGTAGGTGAAGAAGAGGCCCACAAAGCTGGTTTTAAAACAATGAGAGTTCCGAACGTGTATGATTTTAAATATATGGAAAAGGAATTCAGAAATGAGGTTCCCCGTTCTGCTCTTAATACGGAAGTGATCTATGGAAATAATCATGGGAAAAACAGTTTAGATAAAACCTATCTGAGAAAAGCTCTTCAAAGCGGAAATCTGGAAATTCTTGACCTTCATCATGTTCAAACAATACAGCTTAATGATGATAAAAGCTATACCATAAATGTTCAGCAGACCGATACTGCGGGAATTTTGACTGCAGATAAGGTTTTCAACTGTAAAAAGCTGATTCTTTCCGCAGGAACTATGGGAACATTACAGATTCTGTTGCAATCCAATGCCGAAAATGGTTTTCCCATTCATGAAAAGGTTGGCAAAAACTGGGGAAACAATGGAAATTTCATGACAGGAAGAAACTGGGTAAAACCTTTATCAGGTGGTACAGGAGCCAAGCAATCCACCATTCCTGTGGGAGGAATTGACAACTGGGATGATCCCGAACATCCCTTTTTCACGGAAATAGCTCCTTTACCTATGGGAATGGATGTAGCAACAGCTTTGTATCTGCTGATCAATAGAGTTGATAAAAAAGGAGATGTTTCTTACAATAAGGCCAGCCGGTCTCTTACACTGAATTGGGATGAGAGCAATACCATCAAAATGAAAGAAAATGCCCAATATTTTGTCCGTAAGATGAATAAAGCGAATGGAGGCACCAGAAGTCACTTACTTTTCAACAATGGTTTTGGGGCAGATATCTGTTATCATCCTCTTGGAGGATGCGTTCTTGGGGAAGCCACCAATGAATATGGAAAGCTTAAGAATCATGAAAACTTATATGTTCTGGACGGATCATTAATCCCGGGAACAATTGGTGTCAATCCTTTTGTCACTATTACTGCTATTGCAGAATACTGTATCGAAAACCTCATCAGACAAAATGAGTTTGCCTGAAGTTAAGATATAGCTCTTATTTCAGTAAGATAATTTCTGGTATCAGCTTCCAGCTTTACAGGATAGGTAAAATCAAGTTTCTCTGCCAAAGAAATTCCCAGTTGATGTACCAGATCAGCAAAGGCAAACAATGCTGTCCAGTTGTCTTCAATATGATTTCCTGAAAAAGTAGCTTCTACACTATTCCATAGTTCCGGGGATAAATATTTTTTGAAAAGTCTTCCATGTTTATTGGTTGTTATATCTTTCCAGTCATGGTTTCCAGCAATATACCATTCTGTCAAAGGAACAAGATAATCTGTCCGCAGAACATTTTCGGACATAAATTTGGCATAAAAAATATCTCCGCGTTTCAGACATTTTGCTACATAAGTAGTATCCCACCAGAAGTCATTCAGCAGCTGCTGAAATTTTTCCTCAGTTGGTTTCTGTATCATGATTGACTGGTACGTCGGAGGTTTCATATTTTTAGTCAGACCGTCTTTATCTATCAAAACTTTATAACCTACATCCCAATCTTCAGAAAGCTCTTCTTCATTGGCATCTTCAGTAAATTCTGTTACCTGATAGAGCTTAAAATCAACTTTTACATGGTCTTTATACAAAACCATTTTCATGGCATGTCTTCCATCAAAAACATGATCCTCTTCTTCAATCATAGAAATAGGATCTCCAAAAAGACTAATCCATTCATTATCTGATTCATAAGGTGTTCTGTTTTCAAAAACAAGCTCTATATCAAGATCACTGAAATCATCTACGGGAGCGTAAGGATTTACCAATGAGCTGGTCAGGAGAACAGCACGGATGTCAGGATTGCTTTCAGCCCACTGAATAATCTGTTCCAGCTTTTCTTCCCTTGCTTTCATATTAATAGGATTCTGAAATTTTTACGCGATAAACGTCAGAAGAATTTCTTTTGATTGATTCTACAAAAAAGCCTCCTTCTTCAGGAATAACTTCCTTCAGATCAAAACTTTTGCAATCTTTTGGAAGTCCGGAAAATATTAAGGTGAACCAAAAATCTTTCATAAAAGGAACCGGTGTCCAGTATGGGGAAATTGAAATATTTTCCGCGTGGATCAGTTTGCTTCTATGCTCAGACTGATTATCAAAAAGATAGGTCGAGTGCCAGATCCTGATCAAGTTGCCCAAAAACGGAGATGCCGGGAAACAACAGTGTACAATAACCTGCCTCTCCTCTTCTGTTTTCGCCTGAAGAGATTCCAGGATTTCCTTTGCAATGACTGGTTTTACAATTACTTCTTCCACCTTTTATAAGTATGAATAATGAGCAATGAGTAATAGAAGCTACTACTCATTGCTCATGACTGATGTTAATATTCTAATTCTAATTTTTCTTTTGTATAATTTCTTACTGTATTGGTCAGTTCAGGATTTTCTGCGAGTTTTTGTCCATAAGAAGGAACCATCTCAAGCAGCTTCTCTTTCCATTCACCATGAAGTTTTTCCGGGTAGCATTTTTCCAGTACGTTCAGCATAGCATATACTGCTGTAGAAGCACCTGGTGAAGCACCCAACAGAGAAGCAATTGTTCCGTTTTTATTCACCACCACTTCTGTTCCGAATTCCAGCTTACCTCCTTCTTTTTCATCTTTTTTAATAATCTGAACTCTCTGTCCTGCTACTTTCAGTTCCCAGTCTTCTTCTTTGGCATCTTTAATAAACTCTCTCAAGTGCTGCATTCTCTGAGACTTTGTCATTGCTACCTGCTGGATAAGATATTTTGTCAGAGGAATATTATGCCACCAGGCTCCGAAAAGCGATCTTAAATTTTTGGTGTTTACACTTTCAGGAAGATCCAGATAACTTCCTTCCTTTAGGAATTTGGTTGAGAACCCTGCAAAAGGTCCGAAAAGAAGAGCTTTTTTCCCGTCAATAATCCTTAGATCAAGGTGTGGAACAGACATTGGAGGAGCATCCACCGTGGCTTGAGTATACACTTTAGCCTGGTGCTTTTCTACCAATTCCTGATTATGACTTACCAGCCACTGTCCGGAAACCGGAAAACCACCGTATCCTTCACTTTCTTTAATATCTGAACTGTCCAGCAATGGAAGCGCATATCCTCCGGCACCAATGAATACAAAATCAGCAACTACTTCCTGTTTGTGGCTGTTGATTCTGTCTTTTACTTTCATTTCCCATTTCCCATTTTCTCTTGCATCGATATCCTTTACTTCATGGTATAAGAAAACCTCTACATTGGAATCTTCCAGCAGGTGTCGTCCCATTTTTCGGGTCAGCGTCCCAAAGTTTACATCCGTCCCCATATCCATCTTCGTAGCAGCCATTACTTCAGACTGGTTTCTTTTGCTCATTACCAATGGAATCCATTCTCTCAGTGTATCATGATCTGTAGAAAATTCCATTCCTGAGAAAAGAACAGATTCTGCCATCTTATCATGGCGTTTTTTAAGATATTCTGCATCTCTTTCTCCAAATACCAGGCTCATATGAGGGCATGAATTGATAAATTCTTTTGGCTGATGGATATATCCTTTGGTAATCAGATAAGCCCAGAATTGTTTTGAAATTTCAAACTGTTCTGCGATGCTTTCTGCTTTGGTAATATCAATAGATCCGTCAGGTTTTTCGGGAGTATAATTGAGCTCACAAAAAGCGGAGTGCCCTGTTCCGGCGTTGTTCCATGCTGCAGTACTTTCTTTGGCAAACCTTCCCAGTCTTTCAAAAATTGCGATTTCAAGATGGGGATCAAATTCATGAAGCAGCGTTGCTAAAGTGGCACTCATAATTCCGCCGCCTATCAGTACAACGTCGTATTTAGGTTTCGGTGTTCTGCTTGTAAGCGATTGTGACATAATTTTTAAATTTTACTTCAAATTTCGGGAAAAGTTTTAAAAAGCGGAACGCGTTTAACGATTTTAACACGTTATTTTTCGCTTTGAAAATAGTTCTTAAGTACACAACAAAAAACAATGGAAAATTTCAATAAAGCATCATTGAAATGATTGATAATGTAAAAATTATTTTTAAGGAAATAGTTAAATTTTATATTTTTTAATTCACTGGATGGTAAATAATTAAGCTATTTTCACAGCCGCTTATTTAACAAAAATTTTAAGTTTATTTAAGTTCACTATAATAAATACAGCCATCATAACCTTTTACGCAACTATACTTTATCAACAAAAAGTGAAAAACAATTATATAAACAACATCAAAAATCACTTTTAATTGACAAATATGTAATTTTATAGATAAATTTCTATACAATACATATAAAATAATAGTTTTTTCTATGTAACTTTCAATTAAATTAATACATATTCCACAGGTATTTAATTAATTATTTCGTAAACATACTAAAGATGAAAATTATTAATTTCGTGAGCACACTGTTCGCAACAGTGGCGTTTGCCCAAAGCGGAAGTGTAGGAATCAACACGTCCACCCCGGACCCGAGTGCTATTCTACACATTGAGAACTTCAATGGAATCCCGGCCACAGCCACAGCTACCATTTCAGGGGGAGCAGTTACCGGTATTACCATCACTAACGGAGGCAGTGGATATACCTCACCTCCAACAATCAATTTTTATGGCGGAGGAGCTGTTGTAAACGGTGGTTCAAAAGCACGTGCTACAGCGGTTATTTCCAACGGTCAGGTTACGGGTATCACCGTCAATAACGGAGGCAGTGGCTATACAACATCTCCTTCGGTAACAGTTTCAGGAGGGAATAAAGGCTTGTTATTTCCTAATCTGAATATTGCCAATCTGAACAGCACCACCACCCCTGTTGCCTCTCCTGCCAATGGACTGATTGGATTTAATGGCGGAACTAACAGTAATAACAAAGCCCTGCATTTTTTCAATGGCACCACAAGCACTTGGCAAAGCACAATTGATGCCCAAAATACACCAAAAGTTGCCTATCTTGATTTTACAGGATCTTTGTCTGCTCTGGACAATGCTGTAGCGGGCGCCAGCAATGTTCTGATTGTAAATCCTCCGGCGATTTCCGGGGTGTCAAACATCAGTGGTTTTAAAGTGGTTCCAAACACGGTTTCAGGAGGCTATTCACTGATCCTTCCACAGGGAAATTATCTTGTAGAAGTCAATCTGAATCTAAATTCACCTCAGGAAAACCCCGCCGGACAGGGTGGAACAGCCCCACTTTCAGGAAGTTCTTATTACCTGATGGGATATTTTATAGACTTCATCAGTGATACCTATAATAATACCACTAATACATTTACCGGAGGAAGTGCAACAAGGAAAGAAGTCCCTATTGTTTCTAAGATTAATACCAACCATCTTGCCACATGGTCCTATTATTATACTGTTCCTCCCAATGTCAATGCCAATATTATCGGAGGTCTAAGACTCAATCTTGGAAGAATGCAGAACAGCACATTCTACGATCTGGTGAATATCATTGCCAATGGATCTTATATTAAAATCTCTCAGCTTTAAAAAAAATTCACACATGAAAAAAAGTTATATTCTGCTATTATTGATTATAGTACAGATCACATATGCACAAGTTGCGATTGGAAAATCCACAGTGAACAGTTCGGCTGTTCTGGATGTGGCCTCTACAACCAATAAGGGAGTACTTCTTCCAAGAGTAGATATTGTAGATATTCTTAGTAATACCTCACCGGTAAATAATCCGGCAGAAGGACTGGTTGTATATAATAAAGGTAATTCTATAAGTCCTGGTCTTTACATCTGGAAAAACAGCAGGTGGACCCAGTTGTCTGATACTTATAATCTGGTAAGTTACATGATGCTTCAGCGTACCTCTGATTATGCTGTATTAGGAGGTTTCAATAATGGTATATACAAGAATTTCAATGACGCTGCTTTTACTGTGGTGTCTAATGATATCGGAGCTCTATACAATACTTCTACAGGAGTCATTACTCTGCCAGGGAACAGCGGCTACCTCGTAAATGTCTGCCTGAATATCAGAACGGCTCTTGAAAGTGCAACAGCAGGAATCGGAGGGACTTCCGTTCATTTACACCAGTATCTTGTCAAACTTATAGACCCTGTAAGCGGAACACAGTATGGCAAAACAATCAGTATCAATAGCCAATCGATTGCCAGCAATAAAACCCATACCCTGAATATGAGTTTTTCTTTTGTAACGACTTCGGTATCCCCTATCCTTTTAGTTCCCGCCATTGCACATGATGCAGGAGGTACTTATCAGAATGGAGCCGGCGGAACAACTCCCAATAACGGTGAGATTATCATTACCAATGCCAAAGTTGACATTCAGAGATCAGCCCTTAATCAATAATCAATTGCACAATGAAAACATCAATTTATATCAGTTGTATGGTACTTTTCAGTATTCTCACGAATGCTCAGGTTGGTATCAACACAAACACCCCGAATGCCAGCAGTGTACTGGACATCAACTCATCCAACAAAGGAGTTCTTTTTCCGCAATATGACCTTCTGGTCCTGAACAGCACTTCAACTCCTGTAGCAAACCCAGCAGATGGGCTCATTATTTACAACAGCGGAGGGGCTTCTGCTTTTCCGAAAGGATATTATATATGGATCAGAAATCAATGGCAACGTCTTATTGTTTCCGGTTCTGAACCGCAGGCAATGTCTCTTCTTATTAGCCCGGGGATCCTGATCCCTACCGGAAGCACCAATAATACCTTAGGAAACTTTGCCGTAACGTCCAATAAAATTACAGGAGCTTCCCTGGGCACGGACAATTCTACCATAACATTACCGGCAGGAACTTATATTGTACGGTATTCTGTAGACTCCAGCAACGCCAATAACAATAACGGAACAGCCAATACCCAATATCTTGGTCAAAATTTTACCTGTACACGCTCTTATCTGATAAATTCTGCTACCAGCACAGCTATTACGGAAACCAACAGAATGTGCCAGCTGTCAAGTTCTTTTACATTCTTTCAGGGAAGTTATTTTTTAACATTGACTTCTCCAACTACCATTCGACAGAAATTTGAATTTGATACAGGAAACGGCTTTACAGCCAGCAATCTGAACGTAAGATCATCACTAACACTTGTCATTACCAAGATGAGCCAATAAAAAAACTTAAGCATAAGAATGCTTAAGTTCAATTATTTACAGTTAACGGGACTTTAATTCTAAGGTCCTGTTTTTTTAATTCAGTTTTGCTGTCAGCTTTTTAAATTGTTTTTCAGCATTTTTACCTTCATAAAGGATAGCATAGACTGTATCGATAATCGGCAGCTTAAGATTTTTCTGTTTTGCTGTTTTATAAATAGAATCGGCAGCATAGTATCCCTCTGCCACCATATTCATAGACTGAATGGCTGATTTCACAGTATATCCTTTACCGATAAGATTTCCCAGGTTTCTGTTTCTTGAGAAAAGCGAATAGGCTGTTACCAGGAGATCACCAAGGTAAGCGCTTTCATTCACATCTCTGGGTGCTTCGTAGATGGCTTCCAGGAAGGTTTCCATTTCACGGATCGCATTGGAAACAAAAACAGCTGTAAAGTTATCCCCATAGCCTAAACCACTTGCTATACCCGCTCCGATCGCAAAAATATTCTTAAGAATAGCACTGTATTCGTTTCCTAAAATATCTTTGCTTGTATGTACTTTAATAAAGTCTGAACTGAAAATTCCTTCAAGCTTTTCGGCAGTTTCATCTTCCACTGCTGCAATGGTAAGATAAGAAAGTCTTTCCATAGCAACCTCTTCCGCATGACAGGGACCTGCAATCACTGCCTGATTCCTGAAACCGATTTTAAATTCATCACGAAGATAATGGGCCACCACATTGTTGACTTTAGGGATAATACCTTTAATTGCGGAGATAAAAATCTTATCTGAATAATCACAGGTCATCTTCTCCAGCGTATCAGAAAGATAGATAGATGGCGTTGCCAGAACAATAACATCACAGGCAGAAACCAGTTCATTAATGTCCGTTGTCAGTTTTAAACTTTTAAGATTGAAATGTGCGGCGGTAAGATAAGTCGGATTATGCCCCCGAAGCTCAATAGCTCCTTTTACAAATTCATTTCTGACACACCAGTGTACTACTTTACAGTTTTCAACAAGCATTTTTACGATAGCGGTTGCAAAACTTCCGCTTCCTACAACTCCTACAGAAATATCCTTTTTATTCTTTTTTGGATTCGAAGATTCTGAAATAATTTTCTTTTTAGCCATAATTGGAATGTGAACTGCAAAGATATTAAAACAAAGACGTAAAGGAGGCTTTGAAACTATGATAAAAGCCATTTTCTGAAAAAATTAACATACCTGCGCAATTAAATAGCTATTTAAACGTTAAATACAGAAAAAAGTGAATTTTAATTAAAAATAACCCACAAAGACTATTTTTAATTAAATTTGCAGCTTCAAAACCGTTTTAAATTTACTAAGAGAAGAAATATGAAAAAATTTCTAAACAGCAAGAAGAACGTAAACATTCTCCTGGGGGGACTTTTACTAGTAGTTTTTGCACAGGGTGTATTCATTGCGAAGCTCTTTTCTGAAAGAGATGACAAAACCTACGAAGTCAACCTTGTAAAAATAAACACTGAAAAAGACAGTGTAGATTATTTAAAAATGAAAACTGATCTTACTCTGGTGGATCAGACCGTTGCCCAGCTCAACTCCTTCCTGAAATCTAAAGACGTTCCGAGTGAAAAGCTGATGATGCTTAGCCAGGACAGTATTTCGAATTCCATTTATCTTTCCAAACAAGCCAACCGGTACAGCCAGTATCTGATGGATCTTCAGAAAAAGCTGATGCAGGTACCGTTAGGCATGCCTACAGACGGATATATTTCCTCTAATTTTGGAGTGAGAAAAAATCCTATTCCATTCAAAACTGTTTTTGCATCAGTTAAAACAAATATACCAACAGAAGCAAAATCCACCGTTGCTGCAGCACCAAAGCCTGAAGCAAAAGCAGAACCTGTTGAAAAAACCATTGAACTTACGGACAGCTATGGAAATAAGAGAGAAGTGAAGGTGATGGTTACCCCAAAAGCTGCCCCTGTAGCAACCTCCTCTGCTCCTGCAACAACAAAAACGGCAGCCGGAACGGCTACAGTCAAAACGGGTGTTGCTGAAAAAAATAATCCACCTGCTGAAGCTGATCAGATGCAGTTTCATAAAGGACTGGACATTGCTGTTGCCTATGGATCTGATGTTAGAGCTGCCGCTGCCGGAACCGTTATTTTCTCAGGACAGAAAGGCGGCTATGGAAACTGTGTGATTGTTTCTCACGGAAACGGGCTGGCGACGTTATATGGGCATTTATCCGAACTTATATCTAAAGTGAACGATAAAGTAAAGGTAGGTCAGGTGATTGCCAAATCCGGAAATTCCGGACGTTCTACAGGACCTCATCTTCATTATGAAGTACACAAAAACAATACTCCGGTAAACCCGAAATTGTTTATGAATCTATAAAAAGAAAGGCTGTTCACATAGAACAGCCTTTTTATTTTAATCCTGGAGATCTGTTTTTACGGGAATTCAATATTCAACAGTTTTTTTGTCTTTCTGTCGAATGCTATATTGATAAAAGGGAAAACCTTATCTCTTTGACTTACTTCTCTTATTAAGATCATCTGTCCCAGATTGGGATTATCCAGAAATTCAAATCCCTGAAACTGTATTTTTTTAATTGGGCCTAATTGAGAATCCATTCTTGAAATTGTCTCTTTGACGATTTCTTTTTTAGGCTTAAATTTTGGTTCAAACATCTCAAGAATTCCGTTGTCATCTTTATTAATCAAAAATGAATTGATTTTATCAATTTCCGGATATATATCTTTTACTTCCTGCAGCTCTTTTTGAGTGAATGATTTTGTAAAACTGGCCCCGTCAGCTAAAAGTAATTTTGTTTTGACAACATCATATGCTCCAGGTTTTTGATTCTGAAAAACGATAAATGCAATATTGGCAGCATTGGATATTGCTCTTTGTGGTTGATTATTGATCAGTTTACTGTCTTTAATCTGTACTTCAAAAAAATCACTGGATGTCCCATTCAGCGTTTGCACTCCTTTCATGGTTTCAACATAGCCTCCGTAAAACTTAAGAACTTCGTCAACAGATTTTTTATCTTCGGATGTAGTCGCCAGTTTACCACAGCTGAATAAAAATAAGGACAACAATAGAAAAGGCAGAATTTTAATTAATTTCATGAGTTATTATTTGATTTAAAAAAATAAGCTACAGATCCTCTTCTCTTTTTAAAAGAATGATTTTCTGCAAATCAAATATAACAAAAAGTACATGCAAAAATTTACATGTACTTTTGATTCTTATCATTATTTCAAAATTTTAAGAGTTCCTTTCGGATGGGTAAATGTACCATCAGGACCTGCAATATTTGAATACACTATATTTTTATTATAATCCTGGATATGGGTTACATTGAAGCCAAGATGCGGCTCATGCCAATAGATCATAAAAACATTTTTCGCTACTTCAACAGCCGTATATTCTACAGTATCTGTACTGTTTTTTGAATTTCCGGCTGTTCCGGTAAAGGTCATTATTTTATTATCTTTAAAATCAAGAACAAATTTTACCGCTCCAAAATCCACCTCAACCTTGCGGCCAATTGCCGGATATGGTGATTTTAAATCCCAATCCATTTCCTTAAGGAAAACCTTCACTCCCATCTCCAGTTCTTCTTTTCCCGGCAGATCAGGATATTTCTTAACCATAAAATCTACAATGGAGGATAAAGTTTTATTCTCTGTCACTGCCTTTCTATAATTTTCCAAATAGCTTTTCACAAAATCAAGAGACTGCGGAGTTGTTGATAGCTTTGCAAAATGGGAAGGAATCACCTGCGCCGGATTCAATGCCTTCATGGCGTCAATCTGCCCTATCCACTGATCAATTGCTTTCACATTCTGAGTGTCAGCCATCCAGAGATGTGAGTCTACAGAAACTGAAATACCACCTGCAATGGTTCTAATGGAAGGAATCCAAAGAAAACTATGTGCCGGATCTTCCGGATTCTGTCTGATCTCAATTTTATTTCCTTCAAGATCAGGAATTGAAGCAGCTGCCTCAGGAACTATAATTTCTGACGGAGCATCTGCCTTCAGCTGCGGTTTCCATACTCCCATTTTATCATCTTTTGAGGCTGATATCAGGTAGGCAGTCTGTGCGGTTGAAATAATTTTAACATTGGGGAAAGCCTTCTTTATAACATCCAATCCAAAATAAAAATCCGGATCACTATGAGAAATGAAAACCGTTTTCAGGTTCTTTCCTGTTGCTTTTATTTCTTTAACCAGCTGTTCTGCATATTGCTTCTGGAACTGAGCATCTATCAAAATGGCATCTTTATCCCCATAAATAATGGTGGAAGTAATTGGGAAAATAGCTTTGCTCCCTGGATTATATACTTTTACTTTCAGATTTCCGGCCAATATACTGATAAAGCCCAGCAGTGCCAACACCGACCATAATTTCTTTTGTATCATTTCTGTTCTTTTATGTTTATGTTAGTAAGCTGCGGTAAAACGTTCACGGATGTGATTGTTCTGCTCCAGTTCATCTACTAGAACTACCGCTACATCTTCTACAGACAGTCGGCTTCTTCCGTTTTCATCAAATACCGGAGTTTCCAGTGAAGTTCTGTATTTTCCTGTTCTTTCTCCTACATTCGCCTGGTTCATTTCTATAGCAGGGCTGAAGAATGTCCAATCCAAAGAGTTATTTTCTTTGATTTTGTTTAAGTAATCTCTTGCTGCTGTTGCACCGGGCTTGTAAGCTTCAGGGAAGTCCGGAGTATCTACGATCTGTACATGATCCGGTGTGTAAAGGCTTCCTGCTCCTCCTACTACAATCAGTCTTTTCACCCCTGACTTTTCTACTGCTTTTTCAATGTTTTCAGAACCGTTTAAGAAATCATTGTAAAGATTAGGGTTTGTCCATCCGGCATTGAATGTACTGATGACCGCATCACTTCCTTTTAATGCTTCCGCTAGCTCATCTACATTATTTACATCAACACTTTTAGCGGTTACATTTTCCTGTGCTTTCACCTTCGATGCATCTCTTACCAGTGCCTCCACTGCATATCCTCTGTCTGCTAACTCTGTTACTACGTGTGTTCCTACAAAACCGGTTGCACCGATTACTGCTACTTTTTTCATAATGTTTTATTTTTAAATTAAATTGTAATAATTTTTGTTACATTTAAGGTTAAAAAATTTTTATTCAAACTGGTCAGTGAATTCCTGTAATGACTTGTCTCCTAAAAAATTGATAACCAATTGATCTGTTTCCTGAAATAATGTATTTAAATGATTGTTGATCTCCTTTCCTACACTGCACGCCGGATTGGGATTCTGATTTTTCTTTCCTAATACTTCTGTATTTTTTACTGCCTTATAGATCTCAGAAATTGTGACCGTATCAGCATTTTTTGCAAGCTGACTTCCTCCTTCTTTTCCCTGTCTGCTGATAATAAGACCTGCTTCTCTCAATACGCTGATCTCCTTTCGGATAATCACCGGATTCACATTGATACTACCGGCTATCCAGTCAGAAGTGAGCCACTCCTGAGGACTCTTTGCCAGTAATGTCATTATATGTACTGCCGTAGCAAATCTTGTATTGTTCATTGTAATTACATGGCAAAGATAAGCATTTTTTAAATGTAACAAAATTTATTACAGTTAAATTTTTCTTAAAGGATTAATTTATCCAGATCCAGCAGCAGATAATTAATGTTCTGATTGATGGTACGTGTGGCCGACTGCATCTGATTAAGCATGGCTGCACGGTTATGAAGATCATCTGCCCTGTAATATCCCCCATCACTGAAAATCACCGACTTATCTGCCACTTCTTTATTGTCATCAAACTGATAGTGGAGCCATCTCATCTTCATATTTCCGATGATGGAATGTTCTTCCCTGTTGGAAAATTTTTTCTCGGTATACATATACCAGATAAAAGGAGGAAAGTTGGGAGACTCCAGTTTTTCTTTCCAGATGTCTCTTAAAAGGTTTCTCTGGTGGATGAACTCCACTTTTTTTCCTTTGGGGTTAAGGGTCGCCAAACCAAAACCTGCCCCCAAGATACCTCCACCAATTCCTATTGCATTATCCCATCCATCGCTTTTTACAATTCCTCCGGCAATAGAAGAAGCTGCTCCGGCAATGATAGAATACAAAATCAGCTTATTATTTCTCGAGGAATTCAGATTATCCACATAATTTCCGATCTGTGCCACCCTTTCTCCCTCACAGTCGAATTCTGCAGCCACAGCATCAAGCTCTGTCAGAGCAATGGTAATCCTGCTGTTGATTTTTGTTTTAAGCTGTAATATCTTCACCTGTGAGGTCAGGGAAGAATCTTTTTTAAGCTCTATAATTTGATGAACATCATCCAGATTATTGAGTGCATTTAAAATTAATATACTCTGATCGGTAAACATCCCTTTGAGATCTTTATTGGCTGTTAAAATGGAATCTGAGTTATAAGATGGAAGCTTATTGTTATAATTGTATTTAAAAGGCGCCTTACAATAGCTGTCTTTCAGGGTAAGAATATTCTGCTGAATAGCCTGATTCTTTTTAGAAACACAGGATACCAGTAAGCCCGCAATAGCAAAAAGGTAAAAAAGTTTTTTCATGCAGTCATATTTTGTGTTGCCGGATGTATTGTAAGTTCATTTCTTGATTCTTCCTCATTTACAATTCATCCATACGAATATAATACAAATAAAAAAATTTACCTGAAATCAGGTAAATTTTTAATGTATTTTTAAGAAGGATTATTTAATATCCAGCAATTCAACTTCAAAAACAAGTGTACTGTTTGGCCCGATCTCCTTGCTGATTTCCTGATCTCCATACGCCAGATGCGGAGGGATAATCAGTCTCCACTTACTTCCGACAGGCATCAACTGAAGAGCTTCCGTCCATCCTGAAATCACCCTGTTTAAAGGGAAAGATGCAGGGGTTCCTCTTTTTACAGAACTGTCGAATACTTTTCCGGAAATAGTTGTTCCGTGGTAATGGCATTTTACCGTAGATTTCGGTCCTGGCTTTGGGCCGTCACCCTCTGTGATGATTTCATACTGCAAGCCGCTTGGTAACTGCACAACGCTTTCTCTTTTACCGTACTCTTCCATATATTCTTTACCATCTTTCAGGTTCTTTTCTGCCAATTCTTTTTTACGTTTAAATAACATATCTGCTACTCCCATATGATAATTTTTTACAAAGATAAGGCTTTTTAGTGTTGGGAGATGGCGTGAAGATGAAAATCCAGAATCAAAACATTATGATATTGCATCCTGCTTTTAAATATTCATTCATAACCTAAAATAACTAAACAGCTAATAATCAAAAATTTAACATATTAATTTATAAAATAGCAGGTTTAGTAAGTTGCAACATCCAGCTTCCAGCCTCTGTCTTACTCAAGAATTCAAATAATTGTAATATATTCTTAACACAGATTCCGAAACTTGGCGTTATAATTGGATTTAAAAACTAAATGCCAAATCCATTAAAATATAATAAGAAGTTTGATGAACTGAATGAAGAGGAAAAAAAGCTTCTGGCAATCAATAAAAAAACAATAGCGGATTTTGTTGAACAGTCCTCTTCCATCAGTGACGTCAATTATGCTACCAGGAACGCTCATGCTAAAACCTATGCGGCAGCAGAGGGTACATTATGGATTGAACCTGATATCCCAGAATCTCTTCAACCTTTTTTTGATAAAGACAAGTTTGACCTGATCATAAGATTTTCCAATGCTCAGCTCAAAATTCAAAATTCAAAAAAAGATATTCCTGCTTACGGTTTTGCAGTGCAGATCAGGGACGAAAAAGGATTACTGCTTGCTAATTATCCATTGGTCAATTTTCCATTATTTCCTGTCAATTCTGTTTCCACTTTTTTAAAGCTGTTTACTGCTGTTAATAAATTTTATATAAAAAAATGGAGCAGCCTGTTTCCGTTGCTTTTTCAAGTGATCAAAATGATTCCGTCATTATTAACGGGTGACATGATCCGTCACACGATCAGACTTTTCAGGAAAAGAAATGACTTTATTCTTTCGTTTGATTACTATTCAATAGGAGCATACCGCCTGGGAGATCAGATGATTAAAATAAAATTATGCCCTCAATCTGTTGATAAAAACACCGGCAGAAAACAAAAAATGAAAGATTCACTGCAAAATTATCTGCAGGCACAGGATTTTACTGCGGATGTTTTGATACAGATTTGTTATAACCTTAAAGATCAACCTATCAACAAACTGAATGTTGAATGGAAAAATGCTCCATTTATCAAAATTGGTGAGGTAAGAATAAATAAAGATTCCCTGTTAGACTCCCGTGATTGCACAACTGAGCTTCTTTCATTCAATCCATTTGAAAGTAAAATATTTTTTCAGCCGGTAGGAAAAATACAGAAACTGCGCGATGAAGCTTACAGAGTATCTGTCCAGACAAGGAGGAAAATTAATAAGTTACTGCATGGGAAAAACAGTTAAAATAATGATAAGTGATGAATTTTTGAATGAAGCGATAAAGGTTTATTCAAATAAAATAGGCTGTCTGAAAAATCAAATAATTTGGTCTATACCATTGACTACGCAGAATCTTAGATTTCTGACGAAGGAAGAATCTCATTAATAAATACTTGAGATTCTTCACTACATTTATCAACTGCATTCTCAGACTTTCAGTCTGTGCTCAGAATGACACTTTTGAGACAGCTCGCTCTATTTTATCTAAACTTCCGGTCTTCTTCTTTTATAGCCAGATCATTGATGCTTGCATATCTCTTAGCCATCAATCCATTTTCATCAAACTCCCAGTTTTCGTTTCCGTATGCCCTGAACCAGTTTCCTTCCTTAGTCTGGTACTCATATTCAAAACGAACGGCAATACGGTTATCTGTATGTGCCCAATATTCTTTCTTAAGCTTATAATTAAGTTCTCTTTCCCATTTTTTTTGAAGAAATACTGCTATTTCCTCTCTCCCATTTACAAATGAATCTCTGTTTCTCCATTCACTGTTGATGGTATATGCTTTGGAAACCTTTTCAGGATCCTGACTGTTCCAGGCATCTTCTGCCAGTTGGATTTTTTCCAGTGCCGTTTCAAGAGTGAAAGGCGGAAGCGGATGTTTCTGTTCCATAACTTATTGTATTAAATTGGTAACTAATTTTTTTGATTTTTCAATTAATTCATTGGATTTGAAAAGCTGGCTTTCTATGATGCTGCTTTCAAAAAGCATATAGATATGATCAGAAAGTTCATCATCACTCACCAATTCTGAAAAGAAGTTTCTGAGATCTGCTTTATGGGATTGAATAACACTCAAAATCTTAGTATTATCCATTGGTATCTCCGATAGAATATTCAAAAAGCTACAGCCTCTGAAGTTTTCTTTCCCGTTCATATAGACTAAGAAATCGAAAGTTTTGATAATTTTAGATTTTGAATCTTTTTCTTTTTCTAAAAAGCTATTGAGTTCCTTGAACCAATATTCATTTCTCACCTTCAGAAATTCTACACACAAATCTTCTTTGGATTTAAAATACTGGTAAAAGCTGGCTCTGGCAACTTCTGCCTCAGAAATAATCTGGTTAATTCCGGTGGAATTATATCCTTGTCTGGTAAACAATTGAAAGGTGGTTTCTATGATTCTTTCTTTTGGAGATTTCATATTGCTTTCTTTTATGGAACAAATATATGAAAAAAAATAATGAACAGACTGATCTGTCTGTTTTATTTTGAAAATATTTTTTTGATTTGGAAAAACGCAAAGACGCTAGATTTTTTATTGGTAAAGCATATTAAGGACGCAAGGATTTTATCTCCGATAAAATTTAACACTGTTAACAATATGCTTATGAATAATATAAATAATTTATAAAGCTCCTTGCCGAAAATCTCTGAAGTTTCAATTCTCCTCGTTTTAAAATTCAACATTGCTGAAAATCTTTGATTTTCTTGCGCCTTAAAAACACTATTAATATTAATATTAATCTTTAGCGCTTTTGCTTTTTTCCAACAACAAACAAAAAACCTCCGGAATTATATTCCGGAGGCTTTTATTTTATTTTAAATGTAATTATTTTTCTTCCAGTTCTTTTTTCTTTTCTTCTTCCTTTTCAGGGAAAATGATAGATAAAAGAACAGAGATCACCAGTACACCTCCTACGATTCCCAATGAAACCGGAGACGGAATATGGATCCACGGTGCAATCAGCATTTTAACACCAATAAACGAAAGGATAATCGCCAATCCGTATGGAAGTTTGCTGAACATGTGAATAAAATTCGCTAGCAGGAAATATAATGATCTTAATCCTAAAATAGCAAAGATATTTGATGTATAAAGGATAAACGGGTCATTGGAGATCGCAAATATCGCAGGAATAGAATCTACCGCGAAAAGAACGTCTGTAAATTCAATAACACCCACTACTACTAAAAGAGGAGTTGCCATTTTGATTCCGTTCTGAATGGTGAAGAATTTATCTCCATCATAGTTATCGGAAACTTTCCAGAAACTCTTGATCAGCCTTGCTCCTGCTGTATTGCTATAATCTTCATCGTCATCATCGTCACCATCACCCCATGATTTGATCCCTGCATATACAAGGAACAACCCGAACAATGTCATGACAACATTGATTTTCACAGCCTCTCCGAAGATATTCATTTCAGGAAGATAAGTCAGATTGATTAATCCTACACCCGCAAAGATAAATATAGCTCTGAAGATTAATGCTCCGATAATTCCCCAGAAAAGAACCTTATGATGGAGGTATTTAGGGACTTTGAAAAACCCGAAAACCAGAATAAATACAAATAAGTTATCCACAGAGAGTGCTTTTTCAATCCAGTAAGCCGCCTGATACTGTGTAAATTTCTCTACTGCCAAAGCATGGCTTTCAGGACTTCCATCGGTATTGAATACCCAGTAAACGACCCCTGAAAACACCATTGAAAGTGAGATCCACACGATTGACCAGATCGTCGCTTCTTTGGAAGACACTTCATGGCTTTTTTTGTTAAATACCCCTAAGTCCAGGAGCAGCATGATAACGACCGTTACCGCAAATCCCCACACCAGACCAGGGTGCAGTTCTAAAATACTTTGATGTTTTTCCACTTGAGTTATGTTATTATATGATAAAAGCAATAGATGTACAATGTACAAATATTGCTATTTTATTGACTTTCTGATTGACAACTGACTATAAGTAATTCATCTGTACCGTCTGGATCGTTTGCTCCAGCTTTCTGTCTGCTGTAGGATCTCCGATAGCATTGAATTTCCATTCTCCGTTTCTCTTATAAAAAACTCCCATTACCATGGCAACATGTCCTTTGAAAGAAGCATCATTCGCAATATCATATTTTGCAAAAACTTCTCTCACATTGGTAGGTGTTCCTTCATAGATACGGATAGAAGCAAAAGGAATGGTTCCGAAATCCTGACCTCTGTAGCTGTTCAGTACCATCGCCACATGTTCCACATTGGGTTCCAGTTTACTGAAGTCTACTGTAATCACTTCATTATCTAATCCGTCATCCCCGTCTACATCTCCGGTAAGGTCATCTCCACTGTGTCTTACAGATCCGTTTTTTGATTTAAGATTTCCAAAATAGATTACTTCAGTAACGTTTTTGTTTGAATCATATAAAATACAGCTTCCATCTAAGTCTACTGCTTCTTTTTTAGTTCCGAAAAATCCTTTCTTTTCAATTGCTCCCCAGTTGATTCCTACGCAAGCCTGGGAAAGTTCAGCTCCATTTTCTTTTTTAAGGTTGATTCTCTGACCTTTTTGTAAGTTGATAGCCATCTTTTTATGTTTAGTTGTTATTTACTATTTTATCTTTAGTTATTATTCAAATTTAAATTAAGCATTGCCCGCAGAATATTTGTTTCTTCGTCAAAGTCAAATATTTTGCTCATAATGTCTATATTTTCCAGGTTTCTGATATAATCTTTCAAAACAGCTTCTACCTCTTTGGGCAGGGTACGTTTTCTTTCGTTCATACTGTGTTCCAGCTGTTCATTTTTATTTCTCAGCTGATCAATAATGGAACTCTGATTAGACTGATTTTCAGAAATATCCAGCTTATCCAGTTCTTTATCGAAAAGATACAATTTCTTTCCATCCACACTGAAAATAAAATAATCATCAGACTGAAAGATCCTGAAAAGCTCATAATCATGGGTTCCGATCAGGTAACCACATACAAAACGGACTTTAAATCCCTGTATATTAAGTCTTCCCAACAGTTTCCTTTCAATGGAATAATCTTTATACTGATATGCAGGGAAAGAATCGGGTTTCAGCAACGCTTCGTCTGCCTCTGTCCTGTAAAATTCCTGGGCATATTTTTTATGAAAGTACAGTACATGATCCCAATTGGCAGTAAAGCGATCTTCTGTAAGATCCTTATATAAAGTTTTCAGATGTTGGGAAAATACTCCGCTGTACATTTTCCTGTCGGTTTGAAAACTGTCTACCCGCCTTTCTTCAAAACCTGAAATATATTTGTTGTTGACGTCAATTTCATTAATGACAGCCAGCATATCATTTTCCTTCTGTTTTTTAATTTTGGTAAGAAGCTCTATGAGGCTGTCAGTATACTGCAGGTGGAAAAGTTCCAGTTTATTATAATCCAAAGCCGTATTCTCCTGGAACAGATTGTGGATAATATCTGTTTTGATATAAATTGATATAATGTCAATATGTTCAAAAAAGTTTGCGAGAAGCTTAAGCTTTGTTAATCTTCTTTTGCTTTGCGACAATATGGTTGCTGCATCATCCCCCACCTTAGTAATCTATAAATTAACCTCTGACATTTGCTTTAAGTTCATGCTCCAATGTCTGAAGATCCTGATCCAGTTTTCTTCTGTTATCAGCTCCCTGTTTTTGGATCTGTTTCACTTCATTCAGTGTATTGATAAGCATCGATGTAGTTTCTTTCAATGTTTCCACAGAAACGATAGTCTGCTCGTTTGCTCTGGCAACATTCACTGAATTCTGACCAAGACGTTCCGCATTCTTTCTTAAGATTTCTTCTGTAGTGGAAGATACTTTCTGCTGGATTTCAATATTCTGCTGCTGTCTGTACATCGCTACAGCAAGAGAAAGCTGGTTTTTCCAGACAGGAAGTGTAGTGGTAAGAATTGTCTGTGCTTTTTCAGCAATAGAAACGTTGTTATTCTGTACCAGCCTGATCTGCGGAAGTGACTGCATCATGATCACGCGCACTACTTTAAGGTCAGCCATTCTTCTGTCTAATCTTGCAATGAAATCTCTCTTATCAGCAATCTGATAATCCTGATAGTTCTGAGAGTTAGCCTCCATTACAGCAAGTTCACCTGCGGCTCTTTCCATTCTGATATTACCGGCAATGACAAGCTCTTCAATCTGCTTGATAGAATTCACATTGCTTTCAAAAATAGTCTGAAGCACGGCATTATCTTTTGTAGAAGTAATGATCCCTGCATTTACCTTATAAGAAATCTGCTCGATATTGTTGATGATCTTGTCATATTTTGCAAATAAATTTTCCACCTGAGTCATCACCTTTTTCATGAATGGCAATTTGCTCAGGAAGCTTTTCACTTTATTTCCGTTAAGTTCATCTACATCCACATAATTAAGCTCTACCAAAAGATCATTGATAAGCCCTCCTACTTCTCCGGAATTTGATCTTCTTACATTTCCCAGGAAACTGTCACTCTGGTTTGTTAGCGTTTTCTGAAGTTCCGCCCCGAAATTCACAATGGAACCCGGATTGGCTTCGTCAATGGAGTTCGCAAGAACTTCATATTTCTGACGTTCTTCTGACTGCAGCTGAGTCAGGTTTACATTTCCCTCTCTGTCCACAAGAACTCCCGGCGCCGCATTCTGAACAGGCTGAGCCGGAGCTGGAGGAACCATTGGTGTAGGTTCAAAGGTTTTAAGAGGTTCTATTGATCCTAGCGGATCTATGGGTTGATTTTCCTGATTATCCATGATTACTTCTGATAAATTGATACAAATTTCTCAAGGCCTTCTCTCTGTCCTGCCCCTACAGCCTCAAATTTCCATTCTCCGTTTCTGTTGTAGATTCTTCCGAATTCTACTGCGGTTTCGATTGAAAAATCTTCATCCAATTCATATTTTAAGATTTCTTCATTCGTATCTGTATTGAAAATTCTGATAAAAGAATTTCTCACCTGTCCAAAGTTCTGTTTTCTGGAATCTGCTTCGTGAATTGTTACTACTACTGTAATTTCCTTGATCGCGTTATCAATTTTTGTAAGATCAATTTTAATCTGTTCATCATCTCCAGCTCCTTCTCCGGTAAGGTTATCTCCTGTGTGGATTACTGATTTATCCGGAGACTCAAGGTTATTATAGAAAATGAAATGATTGTCTGAAACTAATTTTTTGTCTTCACCAAGCAAAAATAAAGAAGCATCAAGGTCGAAAGCAGTTCCTGTAGAAGTATTATTGATATCCCATCCTAAACCTACAGTAAATTTAGGTGCGTTAATATTTTCTCTTTGTCCTTTTTGTAAGTTAATAGCCATAATATAATTCCGTTTGTGTTAAAGTATTGATGTTGTTTTTATATTCTTTTATTAAATGATAATTGTTGCTGATGGCCAGCTCCAAAAGCAGATCCATCTGTTCTTTTTTTACTTGAGACGTAAGATAATCAAAATTACTTGAATCCAGGCCTAAAATATATTTTACAATCCTCGTATTGAACTGAAAGCTTTCTTTGTTCATCACTTCTGCAACATGGTTAACATTACTTACCGCGTAGTAATTAAAAAAATTTTCAATCTTAGGATCAAGTTCAAAATTCATCAGTTCTGCATAGTACAGGAACATAAAGTCTGCCTCCACCTTATATTCATTCAGAATTCTGTTCACTGTGTATTCATGGCTTCCTGTAATTTTTATATCGTCTATAAAAATACAAAGTTTTCCTCTTAAAAAATCTTTATCAATATAATAAGTATCATTGGCAATCAGATTCTTACGATCTTCAAAATTAAGATTCCCATAATCTGTGATATACGTATGGTTACGATTGATTTTAGATAAAATACTGGATTTTTTTCCTTTCTGGAACAGATAAAAATCCAGATGTTTTTTAAAGTAAAAGCACAAAAAGTTGGACGCCGTAGGAATAGCCATATACGGGCTTGGAAGCACTACAATTTCTTTGTCGGTCTCTAAAAGCACTTCATTTTCGGAAATAAATCCGTCGAATAATTCTCTTGCAAATTTTTCAGCATACGACTTATCGCCATACTTGAAATAGCTGTATTCCGCCGGTGAGAAACTAAACTCATCTGCGGAATGAATGTGGTGTAAGCTGTATCTTTTATTCATGTTTATTTTTAGTGTTTAAGTAAATATGCGCTGAAACCGAAGTCTTTTGCTCCCTGATAATCGGCGATCGGATTGTCTCCGATATGAAGAACCTGATGCAGTGGCAAATCCTGATCTTTAATATGATTCTTCACCGCCTGAAAAATAAGCGGATTAGGTTTGGAACAGTTAATTTCATCAGAATAAATGTGGAAATCAATATACTGATCCAGGTTTTCATGAATCAGGAATTTTCTCATGGTCTCTCCCTTGATAAATCCTGTGTTACTCAGAACATTAATTGTTTTTCCCTGATTTTTGATATCCTCAAAAATATCATGAATATTCTCGAAAATCACAACCGGACTGTATTCCAGAAACAATTCTTCACTTTTCCTGTAAAACTCATTAAGTTTTTGTTTATTCAACGATTTCACATCTATATTCAAAGCCCCGAGAATCATCAGATAAATTTCAAAAGTATCAATATTCCCACCTGTCACCTCATTAATAGTATTGCAAAGATCATCATAATATTTTACGGTTTTCGCAACCTCCTCTATAGGTTTATCTACATTAAAAAATGAGGAGAACAGCTCAACTCTTTTCGCTTTAAATTCAGGATGAGATTTGATTAAGGTGAGCCACAGGTCAAAGGAAAAATGACAGTGGTTATGAATGTCGATATCTGTTTTCAATAGATTTTAAGTTAAAAGTTTTTATTTAGCTTCTTGAAAAAGATTTAAAATTTTCTAATCATCAAAAAGTGTTTACGATACTATTCTTCCCAAAGATAAAATATTTATCATAAAAGCATTATGTCCGTCGTGTGTTTTAAGATATTTTTATGAAAATTGACGAATCTGACACTTTCACAGAAGAATATTCTGAACCGTTTAATATCCTTTCGCAAAAATATTTTCAAAAATACTTTGAAAATCAAAAAAAAAAATTATAATTTCGCAACCGATTAAAAATCAATAATGTCAACAAAAATGATAAATATTATAACGTTAAGCAATCCTGTCAGAGCTGTGTTCTTTGGCAGCACTGAATATTTATCTGAATAGTTCTATAGATCTTTTATACCTAAAAATATAATAAAGACCTGTCTATTCGGATAGGTCTTTTTTGCTGCCCTTATTTCAGACTTTAACAATTCAAAGAATTTGTGTTATTTGTTAAGATCTCTGAAAATTTTTCATTGTTACAAAATACAAAAATGTTTTGCCGGCTTTATGAAGCCGGAAGGTATTTTGTGATCTTTTTTCTGAGGATCTTTTCTAAACACAAATCTAAAAATCAACAATTTAAATCAAACAAAATGAAATATAACACACGAAACATAGGGATTATAGCACATGTAGATGCAGGAAAAACAACATTATCTGAAAGGCTTTTGTATTACACGGGACTCATTCACAAAATAGGTAATGTAGATGACGGAAATACGACTATGGATAAAGACATCCAGGAAAGAAACAGAGGGATTACCATTTCATCAGCGGCAGTTTCTACCCAATGGAAAAAAGACAATAAAGTTTATAACATCAACATTATTGATACTCCGGGACACATTGACTTCGCCGTAGAAGTGGAACGTTCTCTACGCGTCCTGGACAGCGTTGTCGCAGTTTTCTGTGCTTCTTCAGGAGTTCAGCCTCAGACTGAGAATGTTTGGTTCCAGGCTGAAAAACACGGAACATCCAAAATATGTTTCATCAATAAAATGGACAGAATCGGAGCAGATTTCTTTGCTGTTCTCAATGATATAAGAACCAAACTGAATGCTGTTCCTATGGCACTTCAGATTCCGATTGGAGCTGAAAATGACTTTGAAGGTGTAATTGATCTGGTCAAAATGAAAGCATTATACTGGACCGATGAAAACGGGGAAATCATTGTAGAAAAGGAAATTCCCGGTCATTATATTGCTGAAGCTGATGAATACAGAATAAAGTTAATGGAAACTCTGGCAGAAAATGATGAGAAATTCTTTGAGATCTTTATGGATGCAGAACAAAAAGCCACTTCTGAAATGATCTCAGAAGCCATTCAAAGAGTCTGCAGATCAGGATCAGCGGTTCCTGTTTTATGTGGTTCCGCTTTTAAGAATAAGGGAATCCAGCCTCTTCTTGACGCTGTTGCAGCTTATCTTCCGGCTCCTGATCAACTGGCTGACCTGCAGGGAAAAGATCCTTATACAGAAGAATCCGTTACATTAGAAAGAAATGAAGCGGCTGCTTTTTCAGGACTTGTTTTCAAGGTGGTGATTGATAAACATATGGGAAGACTGGCAATGCTTCGTGTATATTCCGGATTGATCAAATCCGGAGATACAATACTGAATGTAAGGACAGGCGAAAGCTACAGGATTTCGAGAATTTTACAGATGCAGTCGGATAAAACGTTATCCATGGATGAAGCTAAGGCAGGAGATATTGTTGCTTTAACAGGAATAAAGGATGCCAAAACCGGAGATTCCTTATCTTCTCCTGAAAAGCCGGTACTTCTGGAAGCAATCACGATTCCGACTCCTGTGATCAGAGTTGCCATTGAGCCTAAAACCAATGGAGATGAAAAATCTTTCGGTTTGGTACTGGCCAAGATTCAGGAAGAAGATCCTTCTCTGGTTGTTGAAAGAGATCCTCAGACCGGAGAAACTTTATTAAGCGGGCTCGGAGAACTTCATTTGGAGGTAACATTGGAGAAAATCCGTCTGAATCAGGGCATTGAGATCAATCAGGGGAAACCTAAAGTTTCTTACCGTGAGATCTTAACAGAAACCAAAGTTCACAGAGAAAAGCTATCCAAACAAAACGGAGGAAGTGGTCAGTTCGCTGATATCACTTTTGAAATCGGACCGGGAAATGGCAATGAACACAGGTTAGAGTTCATTAATATGATCAAAGGCGGAGTTATTCCGACTGAATTCATCCCTTCTGTTGAAAAAGGATTCAGAGAAGCTATGGAATACGGGCCATTGAAAGGATATCCTTTAGAAAACATGAAGATTACTCTGCTGGATGGTTCTTTCCATGCTCAGGACTCTGCGGCACTTGATTTTGAAATTGCGGCAAGAGAAGGGTTCAAAACAGCAGCAAAGGGATGCAGCCCCAAACTGATGGAACCTATCATGCAGGTAGAGATCCAGAGTATTGAGGAATACACAGGTGCTGTTACTGCGGATATCAACAGAAGAAGAGGAATTATCACTTCTATTGACGAAAGATCAGGAAGAAAGATTTTTGCAGCGGAAGTTCCTTTAGCTTCAACGTTCGGGTACATTTCTGACCTGAGAACACTGACAAGCGGAAGAGCTTCTATCAGCATGAAATTATCGCACTATTCTTTAGTACCTGATTTCATCGCCAATACATTAATAACCTAAACAAGCAAGGACTGTAGATTTTTTTCTTACAGTCCTTGTCTGGTTATGGTATGTGTATTATGAATCGTCAATCGTCAATTCGCTACGCTTGTCAATTTCTATTCTGCAAAAATTCACTATTCGCTTGCAAAGCAAATTACTCATTGCCTTCCTTTCTATTTTTCCGGCATCACCTTATACGTCGGATCTTCCTGAATATTAACTTCTATTACTGCTTCTGCATTTTTAAGTATTTTTCTGCAGTCTTCACTGAGGTGGCGCAAGTACAGTGTTTTATTTTGCTGCTTGTATCTTTTGGACAGCTTGTCTAAGGCTTCTATCGCACTCATATCTACAATCCGGCTTTCCTTAAAATCAACGACGACCTGTTCCGGATCATGTATAGGATCAAATTTATCTGTAAATGCCGTTACTGAACCAAAAAACAGGGGCCCATATATTTCATAAAATTTTACTCCGTTTTCATCAACATATTTTTTTGCTCTGATCCTTTTGGCATTATCCCATGCAAAAACCAATGCTGAAATGATCACTCCAACCAAAACCGCCAAAGCCAGGTTATGTAAAATCACCGTGATCAATGCTACAGTAACTCCTACAAAGATATCTGACTTCGGCATTTTATTCGCAATCCGGATAGACACCCATTGAAAAGTACTGATGGCCACCATCATCATGACCCCAACCAAAGCTGCCATAGGAATTTTCTCTATCACAGGTGCTCCCACCAGTATGATGACCAAAATAAGCAGAGATGCGATAATTCCTGATAATCTTGCCCTGGAGCCTGCATTAAGATTGACCAGAGTCTGCGCTACCATAGCACAGCCACCCATCCCTCCAAAGAAACCATTGGTAATATTAGCCAGTCCCTGTGCGACAGATTCTCTATTGGTATTTCCTTTAGTATTGGTAATCTCGTCTACCATTGATAAGGTCAGAAGAGATTCAATAAGACCTACTCCTGCCATAATCAGGGCATATGGAAAAATAATCTGTAATGTTTGCAAAGAAAAAGGAATCTGAGGGATATGGAAACCTGGAAGATTTCCGCTGATATGGGCAATATCTGCTACTGTTTTTGTTGGGATATTAAAACCAAGAACTATGGCAAATACAATGATAATTGCAACGAGAGAAGCGGGAACAACTTTTGTAATTTTTGGAAAAAAATAAACGATAGCAATGGTCATAGCAGTTAAACCAGCCATGATATATAAGGGCATTCCCTGCAGCCAGCTTACAGCTCCACTGCTGTCTGTAACTTTAAACTGCTCTACCTGTGCCATGAAAATAATAATGGCCAATCCGTTCAGGAACCCATACATAACCGGCTGCGGAATCAGTCTCACAAACTTTCCAAGCTTAAAAATTCCTACCAGCATCTGCAACACACCTGCTAATGCAACTGTGGCAAAGAGGTATTCCACTCCATGAGATTTGATCAGGGCAATCAATACAACGATAGTCGCTCCTGCTCCTCCTGAAACCATTCCGGGACGTCCTCCCAGAACTGCCGTAACCAACCCCATCATACAGGCAGCATACAGTCCGGTAAGCGGAGATAACCCGGCAAGAATAGCAAATGAAAGAGATTCAGGAATCATTGTCATTGCTACCGTAAAGCCGGCCAGAAGCTCATTTTTGTAATTGATTTTTTTCGAAAAATCGAATAAACTTAAAGTATTTTTCATTGATATGCAAAGGTATGCACTGTCAGAATGGAATGCAATTTTTTCTTTTTGTCTTTTGATGAAACACTACGCTCTGAATAATTCACACATTAGTTCGTATAATATGTTAATTTTAATTAAAATTAATAGATAAAGCATGATTTTTATATTTTCGATTGTTTTTACTCCTTATTTTTGTTTACATTTGAAAACGAATAAGCAATTATTTGGTACTAACTAAAATTCAACGCGTAAAAAGCTGTTTATCAAATTGTCTACAGCTTTCACTCATAGAATTGTAAAAACCTTAATAGGTTATATATTATTTTACACAAATGGCAGGAAGGAAGTTTGAAAGAGAAGAAAAGGAAAAACCATTGAAATAAAGAATATATCACAGGTATATTAAGGTAAATGCATCTGTCTGCTATAGGATATTTGGAAAGACAACGAATCTTTTTAAAACTGATCTTAATTAAAACAGTCTGCTATTTTCAAATCGTAATCCTTTTTATGCAACGATTTCAAACTTAGGTGAACTATTTCCACCATATAAAATAATATATATCAATTATTATCGTTTTTTTGATATAAAAATTTAATCAAAAGAATAATATTCAATAAAAATGTTATACAAAGAAATCCATATTGGTAAATTCATTAAGGAAAGGGTTGATGAAAGTGAAATAACGATTGAGAGAATCTGCAAATTCTTAGGTAAAGATGAGGAAGTTATAGAAATGATGTATGACAGCAGATCGATGGATACGGATCTTCTTTTAAGATGGAGCAAATTATTGGAATATGATTTTTTCAGACTGTACAGTTCACATTTGATTTTATATGCTCCTCCTTCTGCGATCAACAAAAGCCAGCAGAAATCCGAAAAAACGCCTTATTTCAGAAAAAATATTTACACACAGGAAATCAAAGATTTTATTATGAAAAGAATTCTTTCCGGTGAAATGACCCAAAGCGAAGTAATTAAAGAATATTCCATTCCTAAAAGCACACTGCACAGATGGCTTCAGAAGAGTGACAATGCAAACAGGTAAACCCCAAAGACATGCGCCCCAATTACAAAAAAATTTATCTGGATATGCTCAGGATAGAATATCCCGACAAATTAAAAGATCCTAAAATTAAAGAACTTCTTGAAAAACTTCACACCAGTGAAGATGTACTTAAATTCAATGAAAAGCTATTCAAGCAGTCCAGAGAAAATCAGAAACTCAAAACATACGACAGGCAGACTATGCTCAAATTGCTGCAATACCAGAAAAAGCATGGTCATTCTACAAGTTATATGTCGAGAAAATACAAAATAAGCAGAACTACACTTTCAAAATGGAAACTCATGTTTGAAGAAGAGCTTGAAGATACAATGAAAAATGCCGGTAAATAATTCACCGGCATTTTTTAAAGGTAATCAAATAAGGAAAAAATCGGGATGTCGTTTACCGGAGTCTAACCGGATAACCTTGCCGGAGTGACCGGCTTCGCTATTCCTCCCGTCATTATGGCCGATGTATTTTTCCTGACGACACTTCAAAATGGTCATATAAAGAAGCTGGGAGTGGAAAGAAGAAAGAACTAAAGTCTGAACATATTCGGACTTTATAGAAAATTATGATACAAAGAGATCTTTCAACGTTCCACTTCCGGCTTCCGATATAAAAAAACAAGGCGACAGACGAATAATGCAGTCGTGCTCTAACCAACTGAGCTACTCTTCCTATATTAATCGTGTTTTTTTGCTGTGGAAGAGACGGGATTCGAACCCGTGACCCCGTCGTGATGAGCGAAGTAACATTTTTCTACGGCACTTGTTTATTTTATTTTTCTTCTTCAGCTATATATGTTTTAACAATAGGATGAATTCTGGCATTATCCGGATAATAGTTTAAACCAAACCCGCTCCATCCGGAAGACCAGTAAAGAATCATTTCTTTCAGATAAGGAATGTCTTTGGCTTCATCATATTTATAGTTTTCATTGAATATTTTTTGTACCTCATCAATAAGTTCCGGATAAAACATTTGATCCTCCTCATCAAAAACATTAATATAAATGTCAAGATGCTCTCTTAACTCATATAAAAGGTAAGTTCTGAAATCCCATCCTACGATGATAACATCTGAACCACTAATACTTACTACAGGATTCCATTTTAAATTTTTACTGTTTACCACACATGATGAATTTCTGACTGGCAGTAATTGAGGAAGCTTTGAAAACCATTCATCAAAGATTTCTTTTTTCCTTTCTAAAGATTTCGGTTTTAATCCCCATGATTTCAACCAAACATGATTTACACTGTTAACATCATTCCACATACTTTTATAAATAAATCTTATGTGACGGATAATTTCCGCCTCATTTTCAAGCCAGTTATAAAAGAAAGTACATTCTTCTGCAATCATTTCTCCTTCGTCTTCGTATTCAACAATTTCCTTTTTATCAATCGCATGAAGAATCTTTAGAAATTCTCGGTGTTCTGGAGTAAAGCTAACTTCATATTTTCTTTCAACCTGATCAATCTGCTCTTCAGAAAGCCCTTGCCATTTGGCACTATAAAATCCTTTGGGACAATTTTCATCATCTACAGACCACAGTTTTTCTGTGCGCTCTTTGATCCAGTATAAAAAATCAGTCAGATTACTTGGTATATTCATGGTTATTCATTTTAAAATAAAAAGAGGCAAGATTTGAAAAGACTTATACAAGATCGTTTTCATGACCTTTTGGAGTCGAACCAAATTAAACCGAAGCAGGCCTTTTCTACGGCACTCTTTTACAGATCAAGGTAATATTTTGAGAATCTTCCGTGCATTTGCTGTACCCGCTGAGCTACCTCTCCTTTTCGAGGAAAAAGGCAGGATTCGAACCTGCGACCCAATGTTTACTCAATCTCGAAGTATGATTCTAAGACGACACTTGACTATATTTTTTATTGGTATTCGTTTTAATAAAAAAGAGGCTAAGTTCGAAAAGACTTTGACAAAACTCTTTCGAGATCTGTTATGGAGTCGAACCAATATTATACCGAAGTAAGTCTTCTCTACGACACTCTTTTTTATAGTATCAGGGCAAAACGGCGGAATCTTTTCTTTTTCTTCTGCTCTATCTTTGAGCTACATTCCGTTTACAACAGGAATGGCAGGAATTGAACCTACATCTGAAGACTTAACTCGAAGTATGACTCCAAAACGGCACCTGATTTAATTTTTCCATTGGGTTTTTCTGTATTTCTTCCAGTTTCTCTGGAACTTTGTATACTTTGCATTCACTACTTCATAACCATGTGGAAAACAGTAGGAGCAACCCATTTCATTTCCATACATCAATCTTGAAATCTGTGTTCCGGAAATTTTCTTTGGAAAGTCAATGAGTCCATTTTCACTGAATCCAAATTTTTGCCTTAATGGTTTATTTTTTTTCATAAGTATTGAGTATTAACCTCAATACAATGTTCCTTTTAAATTGGATTTATAATTTTTCATAATTATTATTTTTATTTTTTCACAAATTTATATTGCGAGTGTGCATTCTTTTTACGCAGTTATTTTTTTATTAAAAACCAAGCAATAAGTTATAAGAGTAGTTGATGTTCAATTGAAAGTTGACGATGAAACTCTTATCTACGGCATTGGTTATAGCTACCGGGCAATCTGGTGAAAGACTCTGTCAGTTTGGAATCGAAGAATGTCTTTCTAACGGCACTGGAATTATTTAACACTGCAAAATTATATTGCATGTACGCAATCTTTTTACGTAGTTTATTTTTATTGAGAAAATAATGATGAAATTATTTCAAAAAGTTTAACAATTCCTAATACAGGAATTAATATTATAAGTCCAATTACTAGACAATTTACTATTTTACTTAAAAACACTGTTTGATTTTCTGAATAATTTTCCTTTTCTCTCGTTTTGGCTTTAAAAACAGGAATCTGTTTTGTGATTTTAAGACTATGTTGTTCAAGTTCAGTAATTACTTTCAATGCATATTCATCAAGCGTATTTTTATCTCCTCTGAAAACAATATCTTTTAAAATAGCATTTCCTGAATTGCTTAAAGACTTTCTGTAAATCTCAACTGCATTTTCCATTTCATTATTTTCCGGAGTATTCAGAATCCAGAATTTTCCTGCTTCATCAAGAAATCCAGCTTCAAAATAAATCTGTCCTAGTCTTTTTCTCAGTGAAAGATCATTGGGAAACTGATTGATCATATTTCTTAATCTGTCGCATGCTTTTTTCTTTCTGCCTACTTTAAGATCCTTTTCAATTCTGTAAAATAGATTCCCCATTGTTTTTTAAGCAGTTTTATTTTTTATTTACATATTTGTTCGTTTTGCCTTGAAGTAAAAGAACCAAAAGTTCAAGACCTGGAAACTCCGGCTAAAAATAATCTACACTCTCTAAAATTCTAAAACTTGCGCGAATGTAATATTACTTCTTCGTTTCAATTTCTGTGTCGCGCTTCAAACAGTAGAATTTTCTTAACGTTCGCATAGCTTATTTTATTAACACCTAAGTTTCCTATGTCATTCTTTAATCCCAGCCAATTGTTTTGAAATTTTCTCTGGATATTTGCAATTCAACGTTTTTAGAACAGATACTACTCTGTTTTTTAAATTGATTTGTTGCATGACTACTTTTCCTAACTCAGCTTTGAGTTCGGATTCTTTCACTTCTGCAACAATTTTTATATTTTCAACGTCTTCAACATTGGATTCTGTATATTCTGAGAAATAGACTTTCCCATTTTCTCTTTTGTAAAATACCCATGGATGTCCTATCCAAAGACCTTTCCATTCCGAAGATGGTGTCTTAAAAATATTTTTCCAATCATCAATATTGCTTATATCACCACAGCAGTTGGGTTGTATCAATATTTTATCTTCTATTTTTAATACAATTCCACCATCAAAAGCCATGACATATATATCTTCTTCAGATTCGTTTGGTGCCGTATCTTCCATTTTGGCTTCTACAATCATCTTCAGATTTTCATCATCTATGGTTTCGATATCTGTCAAGTAAGATCCTTTCTCAATGGTCTCAAAATTAAAATTCAGTTGAGAAACGGCTTCTTCCCATTTTGCAAACCAATCTTCGTGGTCTGGATAATCTGAAACTTCCGGTAATTCGACTTCTTCCCTGGAATACCGTAACGGGCTTATTTCAATGGTATTAATGAGTTTCATAGTATATAGTTTAATTCAATAGCCCCGATTGCAACGGCATCCTTTTTCTTAATGGCTTGAAGAGAGTATTGGCGAAAAAGATAAAGTGGAAAGCGGGATTAAGCTCCTCAATATATTAATTGTTTATCCTATATTTTAAAAGCAGTGCCTGTTACAGCACTACTTTCTGAATCATTTTCAATGCTGATTTTTTGTCCTCCAACGCATTCAGTACATCGAAAATTTTGTCTGACCAGCCTGCAATAAGATGTACATCATTTTTTCTGATATCAAGGGGCTGTTTTCCATAGCCTGCCAGGTCAAAGATATACAGTTTAGCATGAGGAGCAATGGCTTTATATCTGTTCCACACATCTTCGAATGATTTGCTGTTTCCTTTGCTGTCCCACATCTGTGTATCGGTGAACAACATCACTTTATCTGCTTTTTCCTTTCTTTTGATCAGATCTTCGATGACCAGATAACCGTTGGTAGAATATCCTACTTCGCCTTCACGTTTGTAAAATGCATCTACATTCCTTAAAATACCGTTTTTAGGCATTGGAACTCTCAGCCAGCTGTTACCGAAGATACCTGTCACTACGTTTTTACACTGTGACTGAAGGATCATAGACATCAGCAAACCGATATCATACAGCAAAATTTTACTTTTACCGGAAACCGCTTTCTGCATAGAACCTGATACGTCCGCAGCGATTACTACTGAAGTATCAAAACCAAATCCTTTAATATTTTTAGCACTTACCACCACAGCATCCTCCAGTGCTTCCAATACGGAGGACAGATAAGGAGAATCGATATTTTTCAACTCTCTATAAGCTGCGAGGAATCGGAACGGGAGCTGCTTTGAATTGGAAACTGCTCTTTCATCGGAAAGATACCTGCACACTTTATCCATTGCATCAGATGATACTCTCGCTTCCAGGATATTCCTCAGGTTTCTCATGGTTGCCATATAACCCAGCTTATTACTGAAGATCAGTTCTTCCCATTTGTTTTTGAAAGCCAGATTTCTTTCTGCATCGTCAGCAAATTTTGTCTGACCCAAAACAGAAAGTTCAACTTCCCAGGTATAAGGTGTTTCCAGAGTATTGCTCGCAATTTTGTTGAAAACAGCCTGCTGATTTTCATCTTTAGCTTTCGGGTGAATCAGGAAGAGTGCATCTTTCAGGGTCACGTCCGTTTTTCTGTTATACTTAGCAAACTGGTACTCATCAAATTTATTGAATGATTTCACCAGACCTTTCTGGATCTGTTTTGACAGTTTGTTCAGTTTTTTAGTTTCCGTTCTTTTATTGGCAAGCTGGTAATACGCCAGCAGTTCTGTGATTTCATCTGCTCTCTGAATAACATCATCTACGGTTTTGCTCACCAGGTCCGTACCGGAAGTCTGCTTTGCCAGTTCGATAGTCAGAACCAAAGGAATAGAACGGAGGTACATATCTTTTCTTGCATATACAGCCAGCTTTGCAACAAATTCGGGATCATTTTTTCTGATCAGAGACCGGATTCTTTCCAGCCTGTCATTTCCTTTTTCATAGTTGGCGTCTGACAGTCCTGTTGTAACAACAGCACTATATAATTCTTCTGCAGGTGTCATCACATACGCTTTTACACCTTCGTAGTTCTGTACTACTTTATGTTCTTTTTTTAAAAAATTAAATTTCATGGTTACTGTTTTTATTGTTAAACATAGAAGGATCCATACTTCCTCTCTGATTTCTGATGCAAAGTAAAAACAGTATTACGCAATCATTTTGCGTAGATTTTTTTATTTGATTTTTTTTAATTTTTATTTTTTGAAATAAGATTGAAAGCAATTATTGATATTTAACAACAATCTAATATCTAATATCTAATATCTAATATCTAATATCTAATATCTAATATCTAATATCTAATATCTAATATCTAATATCTAATATCTAATTATAAAATTCTTCTATCATTCAGTTTAATTAAAGAAATCAGTGATATATTTTTTTTAAAAGAGTGTTCTTTAGCTTTGTCATATTAAAATTAAAGCTATGATTAAAGGATTATATGAAACTCATGTTCAGGTAAGTGATTTGGAAAATGCGATACAGTTTTATACAGAAGTACTGGGATTGAAGTTAGCTCACAGGGATGAAACCAGGCCCATTGCTTTTTTATGGGTGGGAGAAGGTAAAGAATTTATGTTGGGATTATGGGAACAGAAAGAGAATCTTCAGACCAGACATTTTGCTTTTTCCAGCAGTAAGGAAGACATTTTAAATTACTCGGTAGAATTTTTAAAGAATAAACATTTGAAACCTTATAATTTTCTGAAAAACGGCAGTGTTGAACCTATGGTATTTGCCTGGATGCCTGCGCTGGCTATTTATTTTAATGATCCGGACGGAAACCAGCTTGAATTTATTTCTATTCTTGAAGGTGATGGCAGACCGGAATTGGGAGTGCTTAGTTATGAAGAATGGATAAAGCAATCAAAAAACTAATAAGAAATATTAACCAGGCAATGAAATAATGCAGTAGTGTATTTTTTTGCACTGCTGCTGTTATCAGCTAATAAAAGATATCCCCTTTCTAAACTTTCACCAGCTTTTTCACAGCCAGAATATGTTTACAGGGAGCCCTTTCTCCTGATATTTATTGAACCACAGTACAACGTTGTTTTTTATCTTCATGATCACCGTGTGATGTAATTTCCTCAGAAAAAACATGGGTACCCGTATTTTTATCTGTCTCACTATATATTTAGCGAGAAAAAGTTTTTCCACAGCATCTTTCCTAATCAGGGACGATCTTCCTGAATAGTTCTATATAAGTGTATCTTCCATGGTTTATTTTTTAAGTAGAAGATTACAGATTTTTTTAAGACTTGAGTTTTCTTTCCAGCTGTTTAGTTTGCTGATAATCTCTTTATGTGCTTCTGAATGATTCAAAGCTAATACTTCATGATAAATCTCGAGAATTTTCTTCAGATTGGTGACGGGTGCTTCCATCTGAAATAGTATATTTTCAATCAATTCTTCAAGGGCTATATTATGATTTTTACTGATATTCAGCATATGATGCTGTATAAGGTCTGTTAATCTTTTAACGGGCGCCCATTCCAGCTTTTCATGCAAACCGATCACTCTCCCTAATCTGGCATTGTCCATGATCTGCCCAGAAACTTGCTCCAGCCACATTTCAGCGGCTGTTGCACGAACGGTCTTATCACTGTCCAGAAAAATAGTTCCCAGATAGAGATATCCGATTTCATCCAAAGGCTTTTTGATCTGGTAAAGAGCATTTGCCGTATTCAGGACCAGGCTCCTTTCATACACTTCAGCAATTCCGGAGTAGAAAAGACAGTGCTTAATTACTTTTGCCAGAGCATTTGCCGGCGTATTTGGAAAACAAAGCATCAGTGCAGGAATTTCGATAAGCTCCTTTTGCTCAGCAACAAAATATTCAACGAACAGAGGTTCTTTTCTTTTTTCAAGATGGTATATAGGAATGGTAATGTTTAATTCTGCGGGATAATACGAGTTTTTTTTGCTGTCGATCGTTTTCCATTCGTATGACCCAGAAAAAAATTCCTGAGGAATAGTATCATATCCAAAACTTCTGAATTCTTCAAAGACAGCTTCCGGTGAGCGGGTAATTCCGGCGGTCATCCACCATGAAGGATGTTCATACGGCCCTTGCGGGAAAGTATTTTTTCCGAAAAAGAAAAGCAGCAGTTCTCTATATTCTCCTTTTAATCTTTTTTCAACCAGCTTTATTGCTTCTGAAGTATCATCTAAAGCGCAACGCTGCAATGCAAGCTGAATATCGAGATGATGCGGTATTACATTATTATTCTGATAGGCTTCCAGTCTTTCTACCAGGATGGCAGGAGAAATCCAGCACGGAGCATGGGTGATAGGAAACAACAGAGGAATCTTATCTCCTGACTGTATCTTTTGTACTACATGTATGGCAAGTTCTTTAAAAGCCTGCCTTGCAGGACAGTCTGCTCCTACATTTTCTATGGGACCTAATTTCTTCTGATAATTGGAATAAGATTCTCTCGATATCTCCTCCTCTTGGGTTTTCTGATATATTCTTTCCAGATTTTTTAGCTGCACAGGATATTTTTCAAGAAGGCTCAAACCATAATTGATAATAGCGTTGCACAATAAAACATTCAGAAACGGAACTTCCCATTTCGCAATCGTTTTACAGGCTTTTAAAAATACCGGCTCTATCAGTTTCACAGAATCAGCATCCACATTACCGGCAAAACGGATAAACCCGTTTAAAGCAATATCACAATGATGACTGTATGGGTCATCCATGGCCAGAGGAAGATGAAACATCAGATCTTCAAAGCTGTGAAGTACTCTGACAGCATTTTCGTCCGTAGTCAGAAATAATTGTTTTGAAGCAATAGCCTCAAGCTCATGCTGTTTCTCTTCAATATATTTGATCAAAAGCGGACGCACATTGGTCAGTATATTGTCAGAATAATGGGAAAGCGCTTCTATCATATTTTCAGAAGCGGGAATATATTTAAGGATAATCTTTGCTGCTTTTGACTGTATACCGTCATCTTTGCTTACAAAAGCAGTACTGAGAGGCATTCCCAATATTTCGGGATCAATATTTTTTCTCTGAAATATTTTTTCTATGAGAACCAGGCTTGCCACTACTACTGTTTTCACCTCTGAGCTCAGTAAATTAGGAAGATAGTGTGAGAATTCATCCGTCTTAAAGCCAGGGGTTCCTACAATTTTCTTCAAATGAGATAATATGGTATTGATGGCTTTTGATTGTGGAGAAGATAATCCGGAAAATAATTCGTCCTGTAGCTCATACAATTCTTCTTCCGTTGGCTTTAATGCAGTAAATGCGTCCATAAACCAACCTGTGACATTTTTATTAAAATTCCTGTTGGAAGCCAGAAGACATTCTTTCAAAAATCTTTTTCTTTCGATTTTTTTCTCTGCAATCAGTTTTTGAACAATAGGCAGCCATTCTTTTCGGAAAGGTAAAGATTTAGATGGATATTCACATAAATACCAGAAATGGGTATTGAGAGTTTCGGGGTGACGGTCAAGATCAGCCGGATAATTGCTCAGATGATGTCCCAGCAATTCCGGTTTGGGCTGTACATATCCTTTTTCTGTCCATCCTAAAATATCTTTGTAATTAAAAGCTGTAAATTCCGCTTCTACAGATTCGTTGATAAAGTCTGAGAACCATTCCGGACAACCCCATTCCAGTATCTGTTCTGTCTGTTCTGCGTTACGGAAAAGACTCCAGTAGTTTTTACCGAAATTCTTTTTATCCATGCAGACAAAAGAAGCAATATCAATGATCGAATGCTGGCTAACAGACCCTGCTGTGTGATAGGAATTTTTGGTCATTACGATCTTACTGATCTCACGGTCCATTTTCTTAATAGACGGCACCAATGTTTTTCTTTCCTCTATACTGAGCTGCTGTAGAAAAGGAATGATCTCATGTATTTTTTCCTCATTAAGGATTTCATAAAGTCTTTCTTTCATGTGCTTCTAATTTGATGTATCGTTTTCAGGTTATTTTATGTTTCCATTTTCTGCCAATTCCAGAATAACTCATCTGACTCATAGCAATATTTATTAAACAGCTATAACAAATCCCCTGGTATTTTTAAATACCGAAATCATGGGAAATGCCTTGTTTACTAAGACTTCAAAAGCCATACCACTCTATTCTCTTACTGATTAAACAATTCAACGAAAATAAGCCAACAAAATCTTCCGGAATTGTAAACTCACAATATAATACCTTACATAGCTGATAAAGCTCTACTGTAATGGTGTAATGGTATAAGCTCCTAATAAAAGGATGATGTCCCTCTATTTTATAGTTTCATATATCATCTTAAAATCTTCATCTACAAGAATAAATTTATTCATACCGGCTAAAATAAAAAAAATTGATTGACAGGCAGAAAATTATCCCATAAAAGTGAATTTTTTAACAAAATATTAAGTTAATAAAACGGCTCTAGCTCATTTGTCAATACCAAAAAAATAATTCCCAAACAAAAGATATATAAACAAAACCCAGTCTAAACCCTCTCTATTTTGACATTTAGACATCATTTGGTGTCTTAATTTTAAAAATTGTCCTTCCTTATGGTAAAATCATTTCAGTATACGGATACGTTAATTTTTTTTAAAATAATAAAAACAGTATTGCAATTCATTAAATTTTATATATTTGCAAAACAAAAATACTTGACAGATCAAATACTTCTCAATGATAAGCGATGAATTATTATTTTTAGTTAACCTGAATAAACTGCAGTCCGTAATCGCCAGAAAGTTCGATTCTTTGAGTGCCCATGGCCTGGGTCTCAATGATTTTGTTATTCTTTATATCCTCAGCTCTTCCTCTGAAAGCAAGATGCGGAGGATAGATCTTGCTGAAAAAATAGGGCTTACTGCATCAGGAGTAACCCGTCTATTGAATCCTCTGGAAAAAATTGGACTGGTTGCCAGAGAGGCCAATGAAAGAGATGCCCGTGTGAGCTATGTTGTAATCACACCTAATGGCCAAAAGATATTTGAAGAAGCTAAGCGAAGTGCTGAGCATATTACAAAAGAAATTCTTTCTTCCAGGAAAAGTAAGTCGTTAAAAACAGTGAACGAATTTTTGTTTGATTTAGGAGGAAATATACAATAATGAAAACATGAAAAATGCAATAAAGAAACAGCTACGGGAAAAGGCAAAAGATCACATCACAACGATGGGTGTTCTTGCTGTGACCAATACTTTAAATGGAAAACAGTATATCCAGGGATCTTTAAATCTTGAAGCGCTGGTGAATAGGATGAAATTCCTTTTAAATGGTGGAATGTTCACCCACCCTCAGTTACAGAAAGAATGGAATGAATCCGGAGGTGATGCTTTCATCTTTGAGTTTGTCACCATTGTTCCTGACCAGAACAACGAATACATCAATTACCGTCAGGAGATACAAAAGGCTGAACAGGCCTATATTTCAGAAAACAACATCCAATTATATTAGAATGAAGTCAGAAAAATATCTGTCTCCTACTTTTGAAGCCGGGAAACATTTGTTCACTAAAAAGATCCAGGGATCAATTATCAATCTGAATTTGATCAGACTTAAGAAAGAAGCCGATTATTCGGCACATCCGGATCTGAAGCCTGATGAAAAAACAAGCGGCAGGGATGCTTATTTTACGTATATCAGGGAAACGGAGCCATTTTTAAAAGAAAGGGGCGGCGAAATTTTGTTTATCGGGAAAGGAGATCTGTTTTTGATAGGCCCTGAAAATGAATATTGGGATCTTTGCCTGCTGATTAAACAGAAAAGTGTGAATGATTTTTTCAGTTTTGAACAGAATGAAGCCTATATGAAAATTATAGGGCACAGAATTGCCGCAATTGAAGATTCAAGGCTTTTACCGTTGGAAGAGATCCTGCTGAATGGAAAAAGAAATTAAAATGGAAACAGTCAAAATTGGTGATGTAGACCTTTGTTATGAGGTTTTTGGTGAGAAAAACACTCAAAGTATAGTCCTGATTTCCGGATTAGGGAGTCAGATGATCCGTTGGGATATTCATTTCTGCAATCTTCTGGTTGAAAAAGGATTTAAGGTGATCTGTTTTGATAACAGGGATTCTGGGAGTACAGTTTTTAATACAAAAAAAGAAATTCCTTCTGATAAAGGAATTGAAGAAGTTTTTGCAGCCCTCAGCAAAGAAGGTATTCCTTATTCGTTGATGGATATGGCCAATGATGTTATTGGTCTTCTTAATCATTTAAAGATTGAAAAAGCTCACATTGCAGGACGTTCCATGGGTGGAATTATTGCGCAGCTCTTAGGTTCATATTATCCTGAGAGGGTTTTATCATTGACGATCATTATGTCTACATCTTTGAATCCTGCTCTTCCGAAACCAGATCCTGAAATCATGGCGATGATGACTCAGCCTGCTGCTGATCCAAGTGTTGACAGAGAAGGATATTTCAGGGCAAAAATACATTTTGCAGAAAAAATATCAGGCTCGGGATATGTCTTTGACCTGAATCAGGAAACTGCCTTGCTTGAAGAGGAACTTACCCGTTCCAGAACCAAAAACGGCATAATCCGGCAACTTTTAGCAATGGGTTCCTTTCAGTATCCCCCTGATATGTTGAAAAAAATAACAGTACCAGTACTGATTATCCATGGGACAGATGATCTGGTCTTTCATCCTGACTGTGGAAAAGATATTGCAGATTCTATTTCAGGTTCTGAATTAATGATAATGGAAGGAATGGGACATTCTATTCCGAGGGAACTTAATGATTTTATCACTGATAAAATATGTGATTTAGTAAAATAAAAAGACTGCCTCATTAGGGAGGCAGTCATATTTACAAATCTGTTTTTATTTAGGATTTAATAATTCTTCAGGCACCAATGCAAAATTTTTGCAATGTTTTTTGCATCATCTACTCCTCTGTGGTGTGTCCCTTCCAAAGTCATACCCAATTCACCCAAAGCCCTGTGCATTCCTACACTTTTTCTGATGGTAGGGTGAATTTCACCAAATAATGTCTTCACATTGATGTGGTCATCACTCATTGGATAATCTGTGTAAAATCTCCTTGCCTGATTCTGAAGCATATTCAGGTCATAATTTCCGTAGCTGGCCCATGTAAGCTCTTCCGAATCATACTCTGCTCTCAGAATATCGAACGCATCATCCAGCATGATTCCTTCATGATCCAGCATATTTTGTGTAATGGTAGTCAACTCCGTACAGAATGGACTTACTTTTGAATATTGGGGCTTTATTAAAATCCCTTCATTTTTAGAGATCTTACCGGTTTTTGCATTCATAATACATACCCCGATCTCAATGATCTCACTTTCCTGTCCCCTTGGCGGCCGGTTTTCCCAACACGTTGCCTCGAGGTCTATGATTAATATATTTTCTGTTGTTTTCAATTGTTTAAAATTTAATTGTTAAATGTTGGAAGAAGGGCACTGTTTTACAGTCTGTAATCTACTTCCAGCCTCTTCCATCCTGATAATTACTTACAGAATTTTACTTAAAATCCTGGCTGTATTATAAGCATCGTCCGCTCCGCTGTGATGGGTACCTTCAAAATCCATATTCAGGTGGTTCAGGGCTCTTTTAAGACCCATTGACTTATAAAGTCTGAAATGTCTTTTGAATTCATACATCACATTCAGGTAGTGCTCCGAAAAAGGATTTCTTATCCCAAGCCAGTCACATTGTTCTCTGATCTGCTCTCCATCGAAGTTCCCATATCCTGCCCATGTAAGACATGTGGAATCGTATTGCTCTCTGATCATTTCACACGCTTCTTCGAAATAGATTCCCTTTTCTTCTATCAGCTGCGGGGTAATTCCGGTAAGTTTTGTACAGAATCTGTTGATATCTGACCGTTCGGGAATTACATAGATGCTTTGTTTCTGGGAAATTGCTTTTGATAATATATTTAATTTACAAATCCCTATTTCTATAATATCGACCTTTTGCCCTGCAGGAATTCTGTCGTTTTCCCAGCACGTAGCTTCCAGATCGATAATTATGATCTCATTGGTAGTTTTCATGTTATTATAAAATGTACGATGTAAAAAGTAAAATGTATGATGAAGGCTGTTGAATACTCAATGAAATATCGTTCTCATTTTTCCCTCCATCAAATCATTACTTATTACTCATCATTAATTTCTTGGAGCAAATGGAGGTGTCCATTTTTTTCTCTTCATTATTTCTTTGACTTCCTCGTAAGAAACCGGATAAAAATTGTGGCAGTCTACGCCTACGTCAAAACTCAGAGCCATCTCATCATCCGGGAGTGTTCCGTGCGAATGGCCGTATAACTGCCAGACTCCACGGTGTGAACCATTCCAGGTACGCATAGCATAGTGGAAAAGAATGATTTTCTGTTTCCCGTTATTCTGATCCGGTTCATCAATTTTCAGTTCGTGATAATCTCTGATGGAAGCAAACCGTTTTGGATACGTTAAAGCAGCCCCTTCATGATTACCTTTAATCAAATGGATATTCCCATTTAGCTGATCTAAAATTTCCTTTGTAAAATCCGGTTTTCCTAAACTTATGTCTCCTAAATGGTACACCGTATCGCCAGGATCAACTTTCTCATTCCATCTTTTAATGAGTTCTTCATTCATTTGGTCCAGTGATTCAAAAGGTCTCTCTGAAAACTTTATAATATTCTCGTGACCAAAATGATGGTCTGCTGTAAAAAATATATTGGGTTTCATTTTTTTAATTGTTTGTTTAACTACAAAATTTTCAACGTTTTGCCGTCATTCTGAATACAGGCTGAAAAGTCTGCGAACGCAGTTCATAAGTGGAATAAAGAATCTCTTTCACTTTAAACAGATTTTTCCTTCATCAGAAATCGTAGATTCGACGTAGTCAATGACACATTCAATGTTTACTTCGTAGTTGAGTCTAATAAATATTTTAATTAATTCTTGCGAAATGCTTTATAAAAGGCAGTTTCAATTTCTTCCTGATCGCTTTCCGTATATCTTCTTGAGAAATGGATCGGAACGGCTTCTTTCACCCGGCACTCATTCATGATTTTTCCCGACGCAGAAGCAAAACTGTGATGGTTAACCTTAGCAAATTCCTGATCTGTATCTTTATAAAAGCTTTCGATATATACCAGATCTGCCTCTCCAAATACAGCTTGTATTTTTTTGTAATTGTTCTCATCTGCCGCATGATCCATAATGACACCAAGCTTATATCCGGCATTTCGGGTTAACAGATGAAACAGATCCACTGCTTTACAGATAGCTCCTTCAATTTCGATTTCTTTTTCGCCATCATTATTTTCAAAAGCATTCTTCAGCTCACTGATCCATTTTCCTTTTCTGAAGCCGGAAGCATTTTCATTAAAAGTGACCGAATCTTTTTCCTTAAATAAATAAGCAATAGAATCTGTTTTGTGATCCAGAATAGCAAAGTCAACATTCACATATTTGTCCTCAAAGAGGAAATGCTGAGTTTTTACAAATTCCAGTTTCCATTGTGGCGGACGAAGGGTGTAAACATTAATTTCTTCTTTTGAAACAATCTCACGGATTTCATATACGATTGCGTTTTCATCAATCAGATTCCATGTATAAGATTTTAATCTTGCTTCCACCTGTAAATGAATATTCTTTGGTCCTACGATCACTACTTTTTCCCCACTTCCGATCTGATGCCTGAATATCCCGTCAAAATTTGAAAAGTGATCAATATGGGTATGGCTGATGAATACTGCGGATAAGGACTGCACTTCTTTCACCGTCAGCAAGCTGGCTTCCCCACAATCACACAAATAATGTTTTCCTGAATTCGGAACTTTAATTAATATACTGATGTCTTCCTTTAAAAGACTTTTTATTTCTGCCTGTAACATTTTTTTTCTTTTTTAAACCACCCCGTCAAAAATTCTTTGAATTTTCGCCCCTCCAAAAGATGGGAATTGTCACACTTTCATTAGTATTATTTCTCTTTAATGAAATAAAGTGTTTTCGTTCTTCTGACTTTGATGGTTACATTTATACATAAAAAAGTTCCGGTAAAAATTTACCGAAACTATACTTTAAGAGTCATCATCTCTTCTTTTATAAAATCAATCACAAAAGAATTCAACTTTTTGTTGATCCTTTTCTGTTCCTCTTTTTCAATGCTGGTGAAAGCCACCGGAAAGTCTTTCTCGAAGTCTTCCAAAATATCCTGAGCAAAAAGGCCAATTACCTTACCTATTATTTTAGGTTCGAATTCACCGATTTTGCTGACCACATTATTTAATCTGTTGACAGTCGCATATTTTTGAATTTCTTCCCATATTTCCTGCGCCTTTTCACTGAAATGAACCTGTTTATGAACAGCTTTCGCCTGTTTTTTAACCATTTTGGATTTTTCGACCCATTTTTCATTCTTATTTTTCAGAATGACTCTTGCACCGTTTCCAAAATATCTGGTTTTCAAAGTTTTCACGATGGTACCTTCACACATATTGTCTTCTAAATCAGGTAGTCCAAGCCAGGCTGGAATGTATGAATTAAAAGCATTGGGAAATTTCAAAGCTTCTTCCAGAGTTCCCTGAAATAGGATTTTAGCATAGAAAAATCCTGTTTCTTCAAAAATCTGATTGACAACTTCTGTATCCATATAGGTAATTCCATTCAACTTGATATCGAAAGCGTAAAATTCGTTGTAAGGGGCATACTCAATGCCTTTCTGCACTTTCACTGCATCTTTTACGGGTTCTACTTCGTTATGTTTGTAACCGCCACCGAACAATTCACCGTAGATTACCACAGTTTCTACATCCGGGTGGATGGTTTTCACTTTTTGAAATACTGCCATTACATTTTTTCTGTAGCGTTCCAAAATCTGATGGGCATTGAAAAATTTCTCATCTTTTTCGATGAAAGCAGTTCTCTTCGCGATTTTAATTTCCTTTCCGTCGGTAAAGAAAGAGAAATTAGCGCCATGAACTTTTTCCTGTACTATGAAAACCTCATCCCCAAAACCCTGTATCCTGATCTGTTCAATCACACGGGGTTGGTAAGCATTTTCTATAGAATTATATGTTTTGAAAATCATTTTGTTTTAGTTTTTAATCGTTTCTGATTCATTTTTCTTCATCTGGGTAATGTGCCTTTGGGCATGAAGCGAAAGGAAATAAATATATTCATATACATTAATTTTCCCAAGTCCATTCACTGTCATTGTAGTTGTATACAAAAGTCCTTCTCCATTTTTCATTACTTCCAGATAGTGTAAGCATTGAAGATACTGTTGGCTTATTAAGCTTCTGATTTCATCCGGACTCAGCTCTCCTTCCGGTTGCATATGATCCGGTCTTACCCATTCAAAAGCGCCATGTTTCCCTACTTTATTGAATTTTTCTTTATTGAAACTGTAGTTTTTTATTTCAGATTCAAGGTCAAGATGTAAAGAATTTTTTATTGCTTTTTTTGAGCCTTTCTCAATAAGGATCAGCAGATAAAAATTCGTAAGATAAATATGCTCTAAAATCTGCTGAATCGTCCAGCCTCCATTTAAAGGCTGATGATTCAACGTTTTTTTATCTTTTTCAAACCATCCATCTACATTATCAAATGTGAGTTTAAGATGGTTTCTTATATCCTGAATATGTCTAAAAATGTCCATTACAATTCTTTAAAGTTTTGCAGCAGGTTTAAGATATTTTCTTTTCCTACCGGGTTCATGGAGTGGCAATAGAATTTTGGCAGATCCAGATAATTGTCCATACAGTATTCTATCAGCCATTTGGCACAGTCATATCCTGTTTTTTCAACAAATTCCTGAGAATCCTGTTTCAGATAATGTTCATCAGCCAGATCATGGTCAAAAGAGATCATCTCCGGAAGTCCTTTTTCCAAAATCCTGTTGACAAACTGTTCATAATTCCGGACGATATGCCAGTCACTTCTGAGAAAAATATCCTGTTTCGTATAATGATAAGCCTCGATCGGATATCTTATATCATCCAGAAATAGTAATCTTTTTGTTTTTTCCATGATTTATTTTTTAAACTTCAATCCTTCCTGCATCTCTCTTCCAGCTTTATTACACCATCATATCAGCACAGTTGGAGCTTGCGAAAGCGTAAGGCTTTGCCTTGAACACATACCCCATTCCCAGGATATATCCCATGGCATCTTTTAATGCTACATTGGATTTAAAATCCGGGTCGGTATTAATGTCTGCGTGTACCTCCATTTCCACACCATAAGCATCCAACACAGAGCAGATCGCGTATGCAATTTCAACAGATTTGTTGACTTCATTCAGCATTCGCTCCTTGATACTGATACTCTGTATTTCTCTTTCTTTTCTGATAAAGGTAAACGCTCCTTTTCCCTCACGAATAAACACTACTGCCGTAGCATAACTGATGGCATCCCCGTATACATGAGAGTCTGATCCCACACATACTTTCAGACGGTGTCCGTTGGCCTGTTCGCGAATGATGGCTTCTTCTACCAGCTGTGTGATAGAGTGTTGGAAAATTTTTCCATTCATATTCTGCCATGTTTGTTGTTGCGTTTCCATTTTTTCTACATTTTTAATTCATAAATGATTGTTGATAATTGATAAATGACCATTAGCAGTCCTATTTTTAACACTGGTTTCTGCCTTCTATTTTTTGCACTCCGAACCGGACTCGAACCGATACCATCAGTTTTGGAGACTGAGATGCTGCCATTACACTATCAGAGTAAGTGTACTGTTGATTCATTAGGACTCGAACCTAAACTCCAAGAATCAAAATCTTGTGTGCTGCCAATTACACTATGAATCAATTTTAATGATAATTGATAAATGATGATAGATAATTGATGAATTACTCAGTAATCATTTATCATTGATCTCTTATCATTCATATTTTGGCGGAACAGACAGGAATTGAACCTGTACCTTTAGTTTTTCAGACTAACATGCAGACCTTCTACACCACTCTTCCATCTTATAATTGATCAATGATGGTTGATAATTGATGAATTGCTCAGTAATCATTTATCATTGATCTCTTATCATTCATATTTTTGGTACGGAAAGAGGGATTCGAACCCCCAAAAGCTTGATCCTAAATCAAGAGTGTCTGCCATTCCACCATTCCCGCAGGTTTTTCATAAGTAATGAGTAATTGGTAATTAGTAATATTTTTTATTTTCATTATTACTCATTGCTCATTACTTATATTCTGTACCTCTCCCCAGATTCGAACTGGGACTTTACGGGGTTTAAAGCCGTTTTCTCTGCCTATTGGAATAGAGAGGTGTATTTTATTAATAATGAGTAATGGATAATTAGTAATATGAAAATCTACGTTTATTACTCATTATTCATTGCTTATTATTCATTATAATGCTAGGTTTGAGAAAGCTCTGTCTGTTAATAAACTATGCCTGTTAGTGTTTGTAAAGATCTTCTGCGCTTGACAAACCTTTCTCATTTCCTAATTATGTTGTGTTTAAAAAAAGTAAAAGGCTGTCTGTTTTTATTGATTAAAGATCTTCTGCTCCTGACAGTCCTTTTCTCTTTTCTTCATTTTTGTGTGAATGGTAACTGGTCAATTTTTTTTAAAAAAATCTGAACTTTCATGGTATTATATCAATTCATATTGACCAGCTATTCACATCCAGTACTCTATAAGGGAATCGAACCCTTGTTTTCTGCTCGAAAGGCAGGCGTCCTTACCGTTAGACGAATAGAGCTTTTAAACCACTAACCAGGAATCGAACCTGAACAACAAGAGTACATTTCCTGCATGCTGCCTTTACATTATCAGCGGTTGGTGGAAGTAGTAGGATTCGAACCTACTCAGCAATGAAGCAACAGATTTACAGTCTGCCCCGACTCTCCAACTTCGGCGTACTTCCGGTTTCTCATGAGCAATTAGTAATGAATAATAAGTAATTCCTCATTTTTCCTTTTAAAAAGAAAAGGTCTGTCTTTATATTGAATGTTTGACTAAAGATCTTCTGCGCTCGACAGCCTTTTTCTTTTATTAATAAAGGATATTCTCTGCTATAGATGATAAAAGATCATTGATAAAAGATTCTTTATATCTCCTATATTTTTCATGTTGAGATGGTTATGGGATTCAAACCCACTCAGTTGACACAACGGTTTTGCAGACCGCCCCGACTCTTCCACTTCGGCGAACCATCAGATTAAAAAATAAAGTCTGTCTTCATGTATTGATATAAGAACTTCTGCGCCTGACAAACTTTATTTTTACCTAAAATTTTATAAATGATATGCTGTAATTCTCATTAATCCGGAGAGAAGAAAAGCCTGTCTGTATTTTTCGTGTTTGGCGTAAAGATCTTCTGCGCTCGACAAACTCTTACTTTTTCTCCTGAAACAATTAACAATTAATTACCTGCGATTCCGGAAAGACTCGAACTTTCAACTTCCGGTTTAACAGACCGGTGCTCTGCCATTGAGCTACAAAATCATTGTAATTCCGGAAGGACTCGAACCTTCAACCTTCGGCGTATCAGACCGACACTCTAACCACTTGAGCTACGAAATCATTGGTATTCCATAAGGGAATCGAACCCTTATCGTTCGGTAGAAAGCCGAATGCACTCACCATTATGCTAATGGAACAATTGGTCTGGAAAGCAAGATTCGAACTTGCGACCTCCCGCGTCCAAGACGGGTAAACAACCACCGTTATCTTTCCAGCTTTGGGGTTCACTTCTGTTTCTTTTCCGGGAGACAGCCGGATAGGAAAGTTTCCATGAACCTTTTTTGTGATTCCGAAAGGGCTCGAACCTCTAACCCTGGGTTTAGAAAACCCATGCTCTATCCAATTGAGCTACGGAACCGTTTTTGTAATCCCAGAAAGATTTGAACTTTCAACCCCCGGTTTAAAAGACCGGTGCTCTGACCATTTGAGCTATGAGATTGTTTTAAAGTCGTGAATAGTCAATAATCAATTCGTTTCGCTTGTCAATCTTAATTTCACTATTCATTTTTTTGTAATCTCAGAAGGACTCGAACCCTCAACCTTCGGTGTCGTAAACCGACGCTCTATCCAATTGAGCCATGAGATTATCTATTTTGGGTATCTCCGGGAATCGAACCCTGTTCTCCGGTTCCACAGACCGGCGCTTTACCAAATAAGCTAAAGAAACCATAAAAAAAGCGCCTCTTTTCGGGAGGCGCTTCATCTATTTTAACGTAAGAGATCATTAGCTGACCCACGTATATAAGCACCTTTTATCCACAATTCCACTTTCAAGAATACATGCAACACCTGTCGGCTCCTGTCCGAATAGTCTTGAATATCGATTGAATATGTTGTGTAACTGTTTCATTTTATTTTTGTTTGTTTCTAAATTATTTTTAAATGAATCCTGAAAACCTGTTGCTTTCAATTTTCGGTTGCAAAGTAAATATGAATTTTTGGAATCCGCAAATAAATTTTAAAATTAAATTATTGAAAATCAATTAATTACGTTGTAATTTTAGAATAGAGAATTTCTGTCCGCAATATTTTGCAGATCTCTTAATTACCTAAATGACTGTCTCTCACCGGGTTGCTTATCACTCTATTTTATCGAATTAAAGTTTCATTGTTGATTAAAAAATTTTCATGTTTATGGTTATTTTTTTTCATTCTAAATAATTTCTGACCTAAAAAACAAAAAACGCCTCGAAAAATCGAGGCGTTTCTGTCGTATTTTGATTAATTTTTTACAAGTTTACAGTAAATAATTTCCAAAGTCAGCACATTTCGCCTCATTCCATATCACCTCATCATACCCGAATAACCCTTTGATAGAAGGACTTTCGAATAGTTCTGCATTGATATGTGCTCTTTGTATTGTCATAATTTTCTGGCGCAAAGATAAATCTTTTTTATATTATTTTATAATGTTCATAATTATCGGGAGGTTTTTATATACATAAAGGCGCAAAATAATATCAAAAAATGATGCTTTAAAACACGAGGATTTTATCTGCGATAAAATTTAATACCACTAAAAATATATTTCTGGATAATGCAATAATTAATAAGTTACCCTGCTGAAAATCTTTGATTTTCTTGCGTCTGAAAAATTATACATTACATTTATAAAATCTTCGCGTCTTTGCAATTCCCAACAAAATAGAATTGCAATACTCTCATAAACGAAGTTTTTATTTTCCAAAATGATTATTTTTAATGTGCTAAGGGGAATCAATTAACATTCATTTGATGAAGCAAAAGCGTTTTTAAATATTTAAATTCTTCAATCTTTGAATATTTAATTCCTGAACATTTTATTTCTTCCGGTCTTGAATCTTGAAATATCTTTCAGGATTACCTGATCATCGGGATTAAAATATTTCAGTTCGTTTACAATTTCAGAACGGGTCGCTACTTTTTCGGCTATGATTTCATAAGCTATATTCCTTGTGACTGTATGTAACTTCGGATCTTTTCTGAATTCATATTTCATGGCATCCAGATACATAATTTTTTTATGGGCCGGAGTTTTTTCATACAAATCCCGTATTTCTGATTCCAGTTTTTTAATCTCAAAAATATTGGCAAAATAGTTATTCAGACAGTTGAATGCATCTTTATCCTCTTCCCATCCTTTCAGCAGTACTTTCTGTGCCTCCTCAGGTTTTTCCATTTTCTTACGGTATACCAGTGAAGCTTTCACCATCTGGTTATTCCCCGTATAATCATCCGCTACTATTTGGTAATAATGATGGGCATTTTTAAGATCATTGATTTCTTTATAGAGATCTCCTACTTTTTCCTTCTGTTCCATTTCTTTATAAAGGTCAATGGCTTTTTTATACTGCTTAGCTTTTTCGTAGCAAGCTGCAGCATCAGATTTATTATGCAGTTTTTTAAGATATACTACGGCTGCTTCGTTATAAAACCCTCCATTTTCCAGGGTCTTTGCACCTCTGTAATTATCCTGCAGCAGATTCATATAAACTCTTGCCGCTTTTTTATAGTCATTTTCAGCAATATATTTCTCGGCCAGTTCTTCATATTTACTTCGGATTCTGTCAAAAAGTGAATTTTCCAGATAGAAACTGCTGCTTCCGCTGCCTTTTCTTCCTGCTGCATTTCTTTTATTCTGCTCTTTATCTTTTAAAGAGGTGATCACAAGAAGAATGATGAAGGCTACAATTAAGAAAATGCCTAATGTTCCGACCACACTCCAGAAACTTTCATGGAAAAGCTGGGCAACAATACCGATAACTTTGAGCATTGCCAACAGCACAAATGCTGCCATAAATTTATCTAAAAACTTCTGTTTATTCATCGTCATCGGATTTTAAAATAGTTTTATCTTCCCTGAAAAGGCGATAAAGAATTAACAGCACTCCTATCACCAGAACCCAGACAAACCAGTTGTATCCGAACATTTCTACCAAGGGATAAAACAGATACACCAGCATCGCAACAAGAATTGCAATTAAAACAAATTTCACCCAGGCGGGCACGTTATCTCCTCCAAGGTTCAGGGATTTATTTTTAAACAGGAAAGAATACAGCCCTACCCCGGCAATCATCAGGATTACCATATACAGAATATCCGAAACCGGAGCTTTTTCTTTCAACGGAGTTCCCTCTGTTCCTATACCTTTTACTTTCGATTTGTCAATTGAGGCTGAAGATGGATCCACAATATCCAGGGTTCCATAGAGTTTTCCCAGAGAATCTGCCATCAAAGCTTTTTTCCTTTTCAGAAGATATTTTACTACATCGCCATTTACTGGTTTTCCCTTGGTATACTGCTTCAGGGAATCTGAAATTTTACGTTTCAGCTTTTCCGTTTTCTGTTCAAGATGTTTTGTGATTCTTTTGGTATAAATGGTTTTAAGAGAATCCCTGCTTTGCTTTTCTTTGTTAACAAGCTTACTGATATCTCTTCCTATTTCACTTACATCTCTTCCTCCAGCTTTTTTATAATTTTCTTTGTCTTCTTTTGTTTTGGACTCTATAATACCGGCATTGATAAGCTCTTTGGATAATCCTTTTCTCTGCTCATGATACATTGAATCTATCTTCAGATCGATTTCTGAAGTTCCAGACTGAAAAGCAATCATATCCGATGGTGCTTTTACTGCATTGTTTGCTATAGTTCCCGAAGAAGTAGTATTTTCTTGCTGCTCCTGATTATTTTTATCTGAAGGCAAAGCAATCCTCAGCACAATGGCCGCAATAATGACAGCCCAGAACACCCTGTGGAAATTCCTTGTTCCTGAGCTCCCAGTTTTTCCATCGGCTCCGCCAAATAGTCCTTCCAGCCAGGTAAATTTTCCGAAGCCATCTCCTCTGGAAGTTCCCATAATGTCAAGAGGTATACCTAATTCTACTGCGCGTTCAGGGTATTTTTCTATATACTTTAAGTACTTTTCTATTTCTTTTTTATTCCCGGCCATTACTTTTTTAAGGTCAAAAGGCAGGTTGTTCATCCATTCTTCTTCTGTTTGTTTGGGCTGTAATGTTTCCATGACTTTTTCGTCATCCATTTCAACCGTATAGCTTTCTATTTTTTGAGGAATCGAAACACCATTCAAAGGTTTCCTAACACTTTCATTGATTGTTCCGGGTTGCTGAATTATTGAAATCCAGTCGATTTCTTCGGACAGTTTTACCAATCCGAATTCAGGATGCATAATCAGGAAACGGGAATCAAGCTGTGCCCAGTCTTCCGGATTGATCTTAGGATAAAAAGTAGTGTTTTCAGGGATGAAAAGTCTGTCATCAACACATTGAAAATAAGCGTTCCTTCCTATTTCCTGTGGAGCATAGTCATTAAAAATAAGAAAATAGCCATACAGCACATTGGGACTATTGGCCGGAATAGCGAATGATCTTGCCTCATGTAAATTGATACCCAATATTTCCATTTCCTGCAGCCATACCACGGGTGAAGAGCCTCTGAGCAGAAGTCCTTTTTTAGGATAGTTATTTTTCGGGAAAGGTTTTATTCTAAGCTCCATAATCCAGAATCTGTTCTATAAACGGTTTCAAAAACCTGTCACACATATCATCCATTGTTCTTACCTTCAGCAGGGCGTGTTCCGGAAGATAATATTCTGATCCTCCGAATTCGGTATAGGTAGCCAGCGACAGGAAGCCGCCAAGCGTAGAGGGAATAAAAAATTCTTCAATACTCTTGTTACTGCTTCGGAAGGTCAGCATCCCGCGTGCATCTGTAATCATTTCACTTCCATCGGGAAATGTAAATTTATTTTTGTTCTGCTCGGCAAAAATTTGAATATCATATTTATTTTTAGAAAAATACAGTGTGTTTTCAGAGGCGCTGTACAATTCATTGCCTGAAATAACCAGATTTCCATACTGGTTGATTCCGATCTTATTGAAATTATTGATAATCCGCAACCCACTCCCTTTTAGTTTTGCAACTTCCGCTTCTGCTTTTATTGTATTTTTTTCAAGTTCTTTCTCTTTTGAAGTGATAGTTTCCACAGAGATATTCCCATCGATATTGATTTTGTAATGGTTTGAATTGTCCGGATGATGCAGATAAAAGTTTCGTCCAAAATAAATCAGTTTATAAAACGCCGGAATGTTCATCCCCGTGAGATTCTGTTCGGAATATTCCCCAGTGTTAAGATTAAGCTTTGATATCAACCTCTTATCATACTGATACTGACACAGAATAAAGTGCTGCTGCCTGTTCTTTGCCAGAGCAAACTGTCCTCTGGGTTTTATAGAAATTTTATCAAATAACACTTCACAGCCATGATGTGTTTTATAATAATCGTAAGAGTGCCTGTCGTAATAGTTATCAGAAAGATAAGTCTTCAGCAACTGCTTTTTTGAACTCAGAATGAAAAACTCTCCTTCATACAGGAACTCAGAGATCTTATTAACGGGCGTCGGAAACAGGATAGGATAGTTTTGCGGAAGGTCTGTTTTCTTTCCGTTGAAATTTTGAACAGATCGTTTTTGCTGAGGCGGATTGGCCCACAGCTCCTGCAATGGAAGTTTTATTTTCTGGATATGTTTTCTGGTTCCTTTGTGATGTTTGTAAAAATTTATCTCACCATCCTCAGTGGTGGTCACCAAAAATTTCAGCTTATCCCTGTTCTCGTGTACAATCCGCTGTATTTTTTCATTCTCCATATTATCGTGATGGGTGATGAAGAATACCTCAAGATCTTTTTCTGAATGCTTTTCATTAAAAAACTTTTCCAGGGCTTCAGAAACTTCCAGCACCGGACTTACCTGATTAAGACTTTCCACCACTTCTTCCACTTTATTGAGCGAAACAGGAACCGTTGCCTGTCCTAAGGTAAAAACTTTACATTCGGAGTGGGCTTTCGGATGTTTGATCACGGCAATGGCAGAGGCAAAAGCCAATACTTTTGGGGTTCCCCAGTTTCTGAGGGAAGTATCTATCAGGATAATTCTTTCAAAAATATTTTCTTCAGGCGGAATTTCTCTTTGAATATAAAGCGCCTCATTATTCGCCACACGATTCATAAAGACGTCATCTTCGTTGGCAAATTCGGAAAGGAGCATTCTGTGAAAATCTCCTTTGTTGGTCATATCGGAAATTCCTCCGATAGGCTGTTCACCGGGAGAAAGATGGCGCATTGGGATTTTCAGTCCGCTCCAGATTCTTTTGATCAGACTTCCTACCTGAAATGTTTTCGGTTCTTCAATCAATTCTTTGATAAAGTCTTTATCTGTATCTGCTGTTGTTTCTTCTTCTATTACTTCATCATCCAGTTCCGGTTCATCAATCAGTCCTTTCATGGCATCAATGATAGACTGTACTGTAGGAAACTTTTCATTCAGATTCAAAGCACTCAGATCTTTGTTCAGTACTGATTGGCTTGCATCCTGCTTTTCTGCACTGATGGCAAGCTCCTGTGGTCTTTTATAATAGATTTTTAAATTAACATCTGCTAAAAGAGAGGGTATCTTGTTATGACCATTGCTGAATAAAGTCTGCAGCAATACAATTCTGTTCTGTTTCTGCTTATAAACTTTGGGAAGGGACTGTATCTTTTCAAGGAATTCAATTTGTTTTTCCACGTTGAATTCAAAATCTTCCCCGCTGTAAAATTCAGCTGTGCGTTTTAAAGGTCCTGCAAAATCTGCATAACCCTCCTGCATCGCATACAGAATCATAAGCAATGCTCCAAAGGGAGGCCATCCCTGTGGCTGAAGTTCTTTGAGAATCTCCATCACATAAGGCCTGTAAGCTATCGCTCCCACTCCCGGAACCGAGAGGAGATTGTTTTCATGATAACCGGAATCACCGGGAACATCTTCATCAGTTTTCCATTCCCAAAAGTAATTTTCATAGGACTGGAAATAAGCCTTTAATTCCATTCTCTTGATTTTTCTGTCAGACGGAATGAGCTTACGGATAATGGACGGAAATCTGATTCTTTTACTGAAAGATAATTCCCATTTTCATCCCATAACAGCCATCCTTCCTGCTCTTGATTATATTTTTGCTGTAACAGTGTGCTTAGATTTTTAAATTCAAAATCCAGACCTGCCGGCAGTAAATGCCTGTCTTTGGTCCAATAGGTTTTCCCGGGAAAACTCAATAACGGAACTCCTAGAAATAAGGCTTTATTTCCTAACACCGTCCATTTTATTTTTTCAAGCTTAAACTTTGGTAATGCTGCGATGCTTTCTTTGATATCTGCTATATTGCTTAGTAAAGCGATTACCGGCTGCTCCTCATGGCTTTCTTTTAATTTTACCCGAACCTGTTCCTGAATTCCAAAATAGTTTTGGTTGGAAGGTGGCAGACTAAGCTGTAATGCTTTATCTATAGGTATCCAAAGCAATGCGGTTCTCATTTTTTTACTGGGAACCAGAGCCTCTTTTTTGAATAACAATCCATCACGTAGTTCATACAAAATAAAATCAGGCAACTGCTGTATTTCCGAAGCTTCCGCCTGTTCACCGGTAAAACCTTTCAGCCAGATTGTTTCTTCATCTACGGCAATCTGAATGTTTTTCCAGTCTCTGATTGAGCCCAGAAAATCTTCATCCGCACGGGGAAGTTCCGCCCAGAATTCTTTTAAACGCTTTGAAGAATCTTCTGCCATAAGCTTTCAATTTCCTGCTGTATATACTGCTTCTGTTCCGGGTTTCTGATCCAGTCGCAACGGGTCTGCAGATACCTCAGTTTATCTTTAATTACATTCTGCTCTTCAAAACTCAATGTTCCTCCATTCCATTTTTCCACCAGAATCTTTACGTCTTTCATCACTTCCTCAGGATTGGGTGTTTTGTTCTGCATCGCCTGCGGATGGGAATCCGGATGATCATCTTTCTCGATTGTCCTGTTGATGATTCCCTCCAGAATTTCAATCTGTTCTTCTGTATCCCAGATATGCTTCAATACCCACAGGTCTGAAAGCACCGCTTCTTTTCTACCACAGATCAGAGCACTTGCTGCAATCAGGTTCTGAAGTTTTACGGCTCTACGGTCCGAAATAGCAATTCCCGTATTCCTAAGTGTCATGATCGTATTCAGATAAACTTCATAAATCGGTTTAAGATCTATGGTTCTGCACAGGTTTTGTAACTGCCGGATTTCATCGGCATGAATTTCGGGAATTTCCGTTTCTTCTTCATTTTCCAGTTTTCTTCCTGCCAGAAGGACTTGTTGTAAAAGTTCCGGATTCACATAATCGACATTAATTCTTACCAGAAAACGGTCAAATAATGCGTTCAGCGCTTCATCTTCCGGAAGAACATTACTTGCTCCTACAAACATCAGTGCAGGTAAGTGTTTGGTTTCCTTTCCCCGTTTAAAGATTTTTTCGTTAAGCGCCATCAGAAGGGAATTCAGAATAGCAGAGTTCGCATTGAAAATCTCATCCAGGAAAACCATGGAAGCTTCAGGCATCATTCCTTCCGCATTGGTCAAAAGTTCTCCTTCTTTCAGCTTTCTGATATCAAAAGGACCGAAGATCTCGTTCGGTTCTGTAAAGCGGGTCAATAAATATTCAAAGTTTTTCCCGTCTTTCACTGTTTTCGCCAGCGTTCTGACAATAGCTGATTTTGCAGTTCCCGGGGGACCGTATAAAAAGGCATTTTCTCTTGCCAAAAGACATATTCCCAATAGGTCTACGACATCATTTTTTCCTACAAAAGTATCTTTTACGTAGTTTAAAACTGTATTGAGTTGATTGATATTCTGATTCATTGATTTAAAAAATTAAAATTTCCACCACTTTTTCTTCTGTGGCTTCTCTTCTGCTTTATTTTCTGCCTGTTCATTTCTTTTGCTGAATGAAAAAGCAAGTCGCTGATAAGGCACTTTGATATCGAAGTACAGCTGTGTCCCGTCATCCAGCGTGAGTGCATCCATCATCTTATCTCCGTCCCTGACCAGACTTTGTGATACGTCCTGTTTATTAAGATGCTGCCTGATCAGATCTCTTTCATCGGAAATTCTTGTGATAATATAGGGGGAATCCTTGGTTCCGTCTCCTGTTTTTTCAAGGCATTCAAAAATAATCTGTGCTATGGTCATTTCAATGCTTCTCCCTTTTTCATCGCCCAATTCCTTGTAAGCAAAATATTTATAGATATGTGCTCTTGGGCTTAACAAAATATTGACATTGACATATTGTATAACTTCTTCAAATTTTGCATCATCAAGCAAATCCTGGATATTTTCAAGGTCTTCCGAATAGGGATCATATTCAGGATCGTTGATCACCAGCTCACGGCATTTCAGGAATGTTTCTTTTGTCGGGTCTGCTAAAAATTCAAATACTTTCTCATACGTTTTCATTGTGGTCTTCGGTTATGGTTTTTAGTTCTCGCCAGAATGCGTTTTTGTGCATTCCGAATTCGGCTGTTAGTAGTTTATTGATAAACGGAATTTCTGCCAGTTTATAATCTTTTTTTTCAACAATTCTTTCCAGATAGAGTTTCCTGTAAGTTTTGTCTGCCAGTTCTTCCTGCCAGTTCACATCTTTCAGATCAAGATCATATCCTATTCCTGAATAGTGAAACCCGGTCAGAATATTTTCCAGCATAGCAATCAGCGGATCTTCAGGGTCAACTGTATTTAAAGCAATAATGATCTGGGGCAAAAACCTCAGCGATAAATCTGCAGATAAGATAGAAGAAATATCTCTTGTTCCTTTGAATCCGGGAATAAGTTTTTCAATATTTTTCTCTGTATTTTCTCTGATCAGATAGAGCTGTGCGCTATGATAGAGCACTTTTGCAGCCCATACGGCAGCCTCTTTGTTACAGGATAATTGGTCTGACAAAAACTCAAGCCGTTCTTTTTCGAATTCTGTTTCAAAATAACCTCCTGCTTCCTCCTCTTCCTGAGGGGAGATTTGCTGTAAGCCTGAAAAAAGAGTAATACATTCTTCCTTACGAAGCAAAAAGATCGTGTCTAAAAACGGTGACTTGGTTTCCATGATCTAACAAAAATAAAATTATTTCGTTGAGAATAAAATTTTTGTTGGGAAGATTCGTGTTAAATATGGATTCTTTTTGACGGTTACGAGGTTGGAAAAACGCAAAGGCGCGAAGAGAATAAGTCTTGTAATTATTTTTAAGGCGCAAGAAAATCAAAGATTTTCAGCAAGGCTATCCCTTTTTGCGTCTTTGCGTTTTTAAAATCATCAATAGATTGCTTCGTCGTTTAAGCTCCTCGCAATGACTTACTGTGATACAATTTCAATGATATTATTTTCCGGATCCAGAATGACACTTTCATAATAGCCGTCTCCTGTTGTACGTGGTTCTCCGGCAACTGTATAGCCGTCTTTCCTTAACACTTCCGTAAGTTCATCTACTTTTTCTTTACTGTTTACCGAAAATGCAAGATGGATGATTCCATACTGCTGGGATTCGTATGAGTTTTCACTTTCTTTGATATCCGGTCTGGTCATGATTTCAAGACGGCAGCCATTATCAAAACTTAGAAAATAGGATTGAAAGTTTTTAATAGGGTTATGGTATTTTTCATTGGAGACCGCTCCAAAATATTTCTGATAAAATGCTCTGGATTGTTCAATATCTTTCACCCAAATGGCAATATGCTCGATTTTCATTTTAAAATGTTTTAAATGTTTTACTTCTGCAAAAGTAGCCCGGCTGTTTTCACGATACCTGCTCCTTATTATTATTTTATTGTTTTGTATTTACCGGATTATATTTTGAATAATGTAAAAGACTTTTTATATCATCTCATTTATAGCACTTATTGCTAACATCTTATGTATTCTGATCATGACAGGCAACTTCATTGTTTACATTGACGCAATACCTGAAACAATCTAAAAGTTGTTATCTTTGCCCTATTCAAAATAACATTATGAGTATTCACATCAGTGCAAAAAAAGGAGAAATTGCTAAAGTAGTATTGCAGCCGGGGGATCCGCTTCGTGCACAGTATATTGCTGAAAATTATTTAGAAAATGCAAAACTGGTAAGCAAAACCAGAGGTATCTTTTACTATACAGGTCTTTATAAAGGAAAGGAAATTACTGTAGGGGCAAGTGGAATGGGGTTCCCAAGTATCGGGATCTATTCTTTTGAGCTGTTTACAGAATATGAAGTAGATACCATCATCAGAATCGGGACTTGCGGTGCTTACAATACGGATCTTAAACTTTTTGATATTTTAAATATTGATAAAGCTGCCAGTGAAAGTACTTATGCTAAATACGCATGGGGAATTGAAGACGAAATCCTTTCTCACCAGGGAAATATCTTCAATACCATTAATGAAACGGCTAAAGAACTATCCTTAAACGCAAAAGCAATCAATATCCACAGCAGTGACATTTTCTACAGAAAAGATCCTGCTACTCCGGAAATTGCTACAAAATATAACTGTCCTGCAGTAGAAATGGAAGCTTTTGGTTTATTCGCCAATGCTCAGCATTTAGGAAAAAATGCAGCGACTATTCTTACGGTAACGGATATTATCCCTACCCACGAAAAAATTTCTGCTGACGAAAGAGAAAAAGCTTTGAACCCAATGATGGAACTGGCTTTGGAATCGGCAATTAAGAGTTTGTAAGAACTAAATTCATTATAAAAAAAGAGCTTTACTTCATCAGTAGAGCTCTTTTTTATAGTCTGAAAAAATTTCTGGCAGTCTCTGTAGTTTCGTCTGCCACTTCGGAAATGCTGATCTTCTTCAGATGGGCAATGGTTTGTGCCACATAAGGTAAAAATGAAGGTTCATTCCGTCTGTTCTGTATTCTGGGCATGTTTTTCGGAAGCATAAAAGGGGCGTCCGTTTCAATCATCATCCTGTCAAGAGGGACATATTTTATAACGTCTTCAAGGTGTTTAAATCTTTTCTCATCACTGATAGCTCCTGTAAATCCTAAATAAAATCCTTTATCCAGATAAGTTTTTGCTTCGTTCAATGTTCCGGTAAAGCAATGTACAACCGCTGCCGGTAATTGGGAAAGATATTCATCTGTAATCTCATTAAATCTTTTAAATGCGGATCTTTCATGGAGAAAAAGAGGTTTATCCACTTCTATAGCGAGTTCAAGCTGTGCCTGATAGCATTTTTCCTGAATAGGTCTGGGAGAAAAGTCACGGTCAAAATCCAGCCCGCACTCGCCAACGGAAACCACATGATCCTGTTTTAATAATTTTCTGAGTTCAGCGGTACTTTCTCCGTTAAATGACTTGGCATCATGAGGGTGAATTCCGGCTGTTGAAAATAGAATTTCCGGATATTCCTCTGCAATTCCGGCAGATTCTTTGCTTCCTCTCACGCTGGTTCCGGTAAGAATCATATGCTCAAGCCCGTGATCCAAAGCACGGTTGATAATTTCTTCGTGTTCATTATAGAACTGTTTATTGGTCAGATTAATACCAATGTCAATATAAGTGTTCATTTGTTTTTTACTTTTTTATTATTTCCTGAATTATTGTTTTTAACGTTGGTAATGCTGATGTACTGCTTTCCCGAATTGAATAAAGTCTTTTGCTTCCTTTCAGAATATAATCGAAATAGGTATCACTTTCAGGGTTGACAAGGACAATCCACCTGGCTTTGATTTTTACTGTTTCTACAATATTGACAGGCAATGCAGTAGATCCCGAAGTTCCAATAACAAACAAAATATCGGTATGATCAGCAATATCATAAGCAGTATCAAAATAATAATATTTTTCATTATATGACTCATCAAACCATAAAGTATGAGGTCTTAGCCAGCTTCCGCATTTTTTACATTTCAAACCGTCAAGATCTTCTGATGTAAGATCTTCTGTATACTCTTTCTGCTTTACATTTTCCGGAAAGTCAATAGGTTCACTGCATTCTTTTGAGCAGCGTACTTTCTGTTTATTTCCGTGGATTTCATAAACCTTTTGGGTTCCTGCTCTTTGATGGAGACCGTCTACATTCTGGGTGATTAATTTAAATCTGTCGCCCAAAAGATTTTCAATTTCCGTCAGCGCAAGATGTCCCTTGTTGGGTTGGGCTTCAGCTATGAGTTTTTTCCAGAAAAGATTATACTGCCAGACTTCTTCTGTTTCCTGTCTGAAATATTGTAAGGTTCCGAATTCTTCCGGACGGTGATATTTTGTTCCTTTAATCCAGATTCCATCAATGGAACGATATGTTGGAAGTCCGCTTTCAGCAGAGATTCCGGCTCCGGTAAGAAAAGTGACATATCCTTTTTTCTCTTTAATGATGGTATGTAAAATTGATTCTAATTCTTCCATGATTTTTAGTTTAAAAAATAGAAACAGACCGGGTTCGAACCGATGACCTTCCTTTGAGTGGAATGTTTTTCCAGTTAAACTACTGTTTCTTGTTTATGTTTCTGCTCTCAGGAGATTAAAATACTCTGAAGCCGTCAAAGGCCTTATTTCTCCGGCCGGAGCTATTTTTTCCTTCAATTCGCAGATCAGCAAATCTCCTTGTCTTTTCAAACATCTGATATATGGAATCAGATTACTGTGTATTCTGAAGGTAGATGCAATGGCCGTTAAAGCATCATCTTTATACTCCTGTTCTATCCACAGCCAGTGTTCTTTTTTGGTGGAAGGGCACCAGCATTTCACAGCATAGGAATACTGCTGTCTTCCCCCCCATACAAATATTCCTAGTTTCTGATTTTCAACTTGGTGAACTTCATAACGGTTGGTTTTCCTGATTAACTTTTGGTTTCCGTTTTCATCATATTCAATATAATCAACTTCAATTTCTTTTTCATTGATTTTTTGAGCTTCCAGTTTTTCCATCAGATTTCCTACGCCATAATAGCTGAAACAGAAGAGTTTAAAATTCCGATTTTCTGCATTAAAAAATTCTTCAAACTTCATCGGTTCCACTTTATCCCACAGGCTTTCAATTTTATTTAAAATCTGTGTAAAAAACGGAGTATCAAAACTTTCCCACTGTCTTTCATATTCACGCGTCACAAAATTCTGAAAACTGCTGTGCCGCAATTTTAAAATGGCAATCAGCTTTCTCAAAGGATAACTTTTTTCATGAATCATAAAATGGAATGGCATCCTTGAAACAATGAACTGATCTTTTGTAAGATAGATATTATTATTAATTTTAAAATAAATATTCTTTGCAATCTGTTCAAAACCGTCATAGGTACTATACAAATAATTGTTGATACAGTTCAAAACCAGAAACTGAAGCCCCTGCTGTTTTGAATCACCCCATTCTCCAAGATATTCCAGTGATTTAAAATCTACTTGAACGTCCGCATGATAAGGAATCTGAATTTTCCCGTTAATTTTCTGAAGGTGTCCGAAACTGCCGCTTTCGTGGATGATCAGATCACCTACTTCAGCAATATTGGGAGCAATGGTTTTGAACGCATTGAAACTTCCTTTCACGTATTGAAGTGCATGCAGATAGCAGGTTTCAGAACCATAATACTGGTAGTTCCCATTAATATCTGTCAATACCGGAAATGCAGCTCCACTTCCACCATTGATGATAACATGTCCACATTTCTCAAGCGCCTGAAAGTTAACATAAGAACCACTTTGCAGATTAATGCTTCCGCTGGCTTCCTGAAGTTTTGGAAACAAAACTCTTGTATTATCCAGTCTCAGATTACCAATCAGTTTTTTCAGTTCCGGAAAATGATGGGTAAACCTGTGTCCGGATGCCTCATTACATCTTATTCTAAGCGTACCATGAACAAATTCCAGATTCGGAAATGAAATATTCTTACCTACAACATTGATCTTACCCCGCATTTCCCGATGAGGAATCACAATATTATCTCCAATGATATTGATATCAAAAATACCATCCTTCAGAAGCGCATCGGCCTGAAACTGGTACTGAACAGGAATAACAACTCTTGTTTTCAGCAACTCACCATTCCGGGCATATACCTTAGTATTTTTTACAGAAACATATCCACCGGTTATTTCCAGATTTTTAAAGGTAGCATCTATAATACATTTGAAATGGCCGCTTACTTTTCTAAGCTGATCCAGTTGGGTACGGCAATGCATTTTAAAATATCCTTCCACTGTTTCAAGAAATGGAATTTCACAGTTCGGTGCATCAATAGAAAGATTTCCTTTAATGTGTTTCAGTTCCGGAAACCGGCAGCCTTCGCCACGCAAAAGCAGGCTTCCTATTATTTCGGTGCAATGGAAGGTCATATTTTTAGCATATACCTCTATCAAAGCATATTCATCAAAAACAATATTCGCCCAATCTTCTTCAGAGAATATTTTGTATCGTCGTATGGTATCAGTCGTAGGCATTTTCTATCATTTGGGTTATCGGGTTATATTCCTGCTGGATATATTTTACAAAGCAATCACTTTCTATACGGAGCATTTTATGTTCATTATGAGTTATAAAAGCATCTTTTGCAATCAGGAATGTTTCTGTAGTTCCATTTTTAGCATAGATATGATAGTCTTCTGCTTTCATCATGTGCTGATTGCTTGTTTTCTCAAGACAGTATTCTTTATAGCCTTTGGTATATTCTGCCAGATTTCTAATTCTGTTCAGATAGTTTCTGTTGGATTTTCTTTCTCTTCCTGTTGAAAAGTATTCCGGTATATTTTCATTTTTGGTTACAAGTGTATCTTCAAAAGATTCCTGTTTAATTTCCAACGGAATTACTTCTGTCTTTCTAACCAGATCTGTTTTAGGAATTCTTGGTCTCGTAGTTCTTTCAACCGGTTTTCTTTCCTTCCACTGCATAGGCACTGGAACTTTTACTTCATCAATGATGTTCAAAAAAATCAATAAATCTTTAAGCATGGTATTATTTTTTAAAATGAAAGCCAGACAGACCGGGATCGAACCGGCAACCTATCCTTCAGGGATATATTTTTCCGTCTTAAACTGCCGCTCTGACTTTCGGGTTAGGGAGATAAGCGTGATTCGAACACGCAACCATTCTGGGCAGGAATTATTTTTCCATTTAAACTATTATCTCCATTATTTAAGTTGGGAGTACAGCAGGACTCGAACCTGCAACCTCGTCCGTGACAGGGACGCATTCTTCACTGTTGAACTATGTACTCCTGTGAAACGGGCGGGAATCGAACCCGCAGCCTCTGGCGTGGAAGGCCAACGCTCTTCCGTTGAGCTACCGTTTCAAGAATTGGGAGATAAGCAGGAATCGAACCTGCAACTCATTTCAGCAAAATGTATTTTTCCATTATTACTATTATCTCCGTATGGATTTTACCAGGTATGAACTTTATAGTTTTTCAATAAAACTCCACTGAAGTAATTTCCTTTTATTCCTTCCATCACAGGATGCAGAATTCTGGCTGCACCATCCACAGAGTCCAACGGTGGAATGTAGCCCATCTCAAACTGCTTCTTTCTGAGGCTTTCCTTCTCCTGTAGAAATCCATCCCACATCTACGGCACTCATATAAATCTGATCATTTTCAAATTCTTTTGCAGAAGTAAGAGTCATCATATTCAGCGCCGCTTTTGTCATATTGGTGTGCGGGTGGAAAACCGTTTTATTTTCGTAGCTGAAAATTCCCTCTGATGAGGTCACATTAATGATAAATTTTTCATTAAATGCTGAGTTTTTCATCAATGGTTTCAATTCTTTGATCAGGAAATAAGGCGCTATGTGATTGATGAGATTCACCTCTACCAGTTCGTACATGGAAACCTCTTCCAGCGTGGAATTCCAGCTTGTTTTTTCTCTGTTATCCACAGGCTGTCCGAAACGGGTAAGTGCCACTTGTGTTTCTTCATGATAAGCATATTCCAGTTTCGCAATTTCACTTGAAATATCTGTCTGATTCGGGATCAGGGTCTGAATATTTTTAAATTCTATCAGCTTTTCTTTTTCACGTTTTATTATAGGAAGGTAATATTCATCAGGATATTTTATGGTCTGTGCAGCATTATTGATCAGGATATCCAGTGTATCAAAATTAAATTGATAGAAGTTTATAAAATCCTGAATAGCCTTTAAATTTCTTAAATCCAGACCGTATATCCACAATCTGTCTTTCCAGTTGTCATAATCTGCTTCCTGCTGCATAAGCTCCATCGACAATGCCGGGAAACGGGTTGTCAAAACCAGATTGGCCCCGCCTCTTAACACCTTCAATGCGGTGGCAAAACCTACTTTCACTCTTCCCCCTGTCAGAATTACATTTCTTCCGGTAAGATCTGCCGTTTCAAAACGTTTTTCATAATTTTCTTCAGCACATACAGGACATAATCTGGAATAGAAAGAGTGCGCATACTGATAGCTCTGGTTACAGCAGTAGCAGTTTTTGGGAATCTGAAGCTTTGTAAGTTTCACTTCTTCCTTTTCATCATCATAAAAAGCAGAAACGCCTGCCAATGCTTTCCGCATCAATATTGAATTGGAATTTACGGCCAGATCATGAGATTTCATCTCAGAATAGTTCTCATAACGGCTTTGTTTTTTGGCGTTTTTATGAATTTTTGTAATCAGTCCTGAAAATGTCTGATTATCAGGATTCAGGAAAGGATTTTCCTTCAAAGCATTCAAAACTTTGAGGCAGTTTTCCCATTCTTCGGTTGAAAATTTTTGATCTGATTGATTCATAGCTTCTGTTTTATGTCTGCAAAACTAGAAGCTCAGTGCGCAATGTTTTTACGTAGTAAAAAAGAAGATAAAAAAGGTGGAAAAGTAAAATCTTCCATTAAGGGCAACGACTAAGGAAATGCTGCTATTGCTTAAAGGAACCTGCAAAATCTGCGAGAGCTTTATTTTCCCACGAATTTCACAGATGCCACAGAGGTTTGTGTTTATTCATTGATGAATTTTTCCAGAAAGCCGATCAGCTTTGTTCCTCCGTGACTCCACCGGATTCCATGGCCCTGTTTTTCCCTGACTTCAAAAACAAGTTCATGTTTATAGTGGAAAAAAACATTCCACCAGGTTTTATTTTCTAAAATTTCATGGATTTTCTCTATTACTTTTTCCTGCTTCTGCTGATTGTTTCCTTTGATTTCTCCCCAGAACTTATCATCCATTCTTCCGATATGTTTTTCCCAGGCTCTCTGGGCAATGGTGATTTCGTTATTGAAGGGCTCCTGACAAGCTTTGATAAGGATGGCTTTCAAAGGTGGAATAGCATTTTCATCACGAATGCTCGCTAAGGTTAATCTCTGTCCTAAAACATTCAGCCAATGTTCAAACGGAATTGCTTCCAGAAGTTTTGTCTTCACCTCATCTGAATTGTTACTTTCAAGAATGGTAATCAGTTTTTCAAGACTTTCTTCACGGTTGATTATTACTTCTTCGTTAAAATAAGGTGCATCCAGTTCCAGATTATTCTTCTTAAACTTAAATATATTTTCTTCCAGATGTTCCAGATGCTCTCTTTCTAAAATGGCTTTGTATTTACTTTTCCATGCTTCAGAAAAAAGGGAAATATAAGGTTCAAACAGATTCATATTCACATCATTTTGATCAGATTAACAGAAAGGTTTTCTTCTTTGATCAGATATCCGATCAGATTAAACCATGCTTTACAGTGATCCAGAATCCAGGCATCGGAGGAAATAACAGTTTCTGAACTTTCTGCCAGAAATTTATCGGGGTTGTACTGCAGATCACCTTCCCAATTGAGCTGATGCTCCTCAGCAAATTCCAGAATAATCTGTTTTATCCGTCCACTGTTGGAGACAGGCTTATCAAAGATCCAAACAAGCTTCTGAATCTTATTTTTCTGATAAAAAGAAGCGACTAGTTCTACTGCTCTCAGCGTTTGATTCACTCTTTTATAAGTTCCATGAACCCCTGAAAGGTCACGGATGCAGCCATCCAGTCCTTCAAAAATATATGCTTCAGAAAGCAGGCTTTCCAACAGGATCAGAACATTGAAGCCGTCAATATATACGGTCTCTCCTTTTAACGATGAAGAATTTACATGTTTCAACTGCCTGTTTTGTAGCTGTGTAGCAGATGCAGATGCTCCACGAAGAGCCTGTATCTGACGGGTTTTGAGCCTGTACCGGTTTCCTACCAGTTCAGAAGCTGCTTTTTCCGGGTATTCTCTACTCAGCAGATACAGCATGTCTTCAACAGCCAGTTTCAGCTTGCCGATCTGTTTCTCTGCGCCGAACAGGGTGTCATCACCTGTATTTTTTCCACGGTTTCTGTTATTCATGCTCAAAAATAGAGTTTTTATGGTAAGAAATATTTTTTATCTGAGAATATTAAACCATCCCGTCAAAAATTCTTTGAATTTTCGCCATCCCTCCAAAGGAGGGGAATTGTACGTATTCAATAGTAGTAGTTATTATAGCGTTGGTATGATTATGTAGAAATCAACACCAATATCATTTCTTACATTCTAATTTATGATCTGTTATGTTTTCTACAACAAATGAGATATTTTATACAACGCATTGATATCTATTAGGGATAAGTTTGCAAAGACTTAAAAATACCCTTATGAATACACTGAAAAAATTATGTTATTTGTCTGCGTCTGTATTGCTATCAGCATCTTTCATTTCATGTTCAACCGATGACAATGAAATGAGTATTGAACAGCAGACTCCCTCACAGGTACTGTCTTCTACTCCCTGGGAAACGACCGGAGCAAAAGATAAAAATGGAAATAATGTAGCCCTTACTGATGCCAGCGTAGCCGGATATGTAGGATTTGCTTACTTCAAGGCAGACGGAAAGTTTGCTATTTATAACCTGACAGATGTACTGAGATCGATGGGAACATGGTCTGTAGATCCACAGGGAAAGACCAGAACCATTGCTGCACTGAATCCGGACGGAACAACTATTTTCACCCGTGATGTTGAAATTCTTGTTTTGAACAGAAATGAATTCACTTACAGAATCCATCCTAACTCAAGTGATCCTTCTCTGTATTACGACATTATTCATACAAGAACGTCTCATGCCGAACCCGCTAACGGACAGCTTACACTTGCTTCTACTCCATGGGAAACCACAGGAGCAAAGGACAAAAGTGGAAATAATGTAGCCTTAAATGATCCCAGCGTCGCAGGTTTTGTAGGATATTCTTACTTCAAAGCCAACGGAACTTTCAGAATTTTCGGACTAAACGATGTATTAAGATCTGAAGGAACATGGTCTATTTCTCCAGACGGGAAAAAGAGAACACTTACCACCCCTACTTTTACCCGTGTTGTGGATATCCTGGTTCTGAACGAAACCACATTCACTTACAGAATTACTCCTGATGCATCCAATCCAGCTGTATTTTACGACATCATCCATACGAAGGTAAACCATAAGGAGCCTTTGTAGTGATTATTTTTTATAATAAGGAAGAACCTGCTCCGTGATGGGCAGGTTTTTTATATTAAATTTCACAAAGCCACAAACCTTTATTTAAAAAACTTTAGTTTACTTAAGTAAGTTTAAATGGGTAAAAATAACCGATGTGAAAATTCAGACAACTTCTGTTTATTTCATTTATCTATATTCTTCCCACCATTTTTTCCAGCTTGCTGATTCTAACTGATCGAGATTTACTTTTTCTCCGATCATGGGAAGTGTTATCGGAATGTTGTTTTCTTCTGCATGCTTTGATGCCAGCTCCAAAGGCTCATACCAGATGTGCTGTGCCAGCTTGAATTTGGAATTGTGTACAGGGATAAAATTTTTAGCTTTCAGCTCTTTTATTTCTGTCATCAGCTGATCTGGTAATGTATGAATATACGGCCATTTTTCATTGTACTGCCCATTTTCCATGACAGCAAGGTCAAACGGGCCATATTGGCTTCCAATTTCTGTAAAATGATTACCATAACCGCTGTCTCCACCCAAAAACAGATTTTTAGTGGGAGTTTTTAAAACGAAAGATGTCCAGAGAGAGATATTACGATTCAGCAATCTTCCTGAAAAATGTCTTGCCGGAGTAAGAGTGATCCTGAAACCTTCAGCAATGTCTATGCTTTCCCACCAGTTTTTCTCAATGATTTTGTCAAAGCTCCAGCCCCAGTATTCAAAATGTTGTCCGGTACCCAGACCACAAATGACTTTACCCACTTTATCTTTTAATTCCTGAACGGTTTTATAATCCAGATGATCCCAGTGGTCGTGTGAGATAAGCAGAAAGTCTATCTCCGGCATGTGTTCCGGCTTGTAGTAGTCTGCCCCCTGAAAAGCCTTTATGGAACCCGGCATTGGAGAGGCATTTCCACTGAAAACAGGATCTATCAGAAATTTCTTTCCATCCACCTGTATGAAGTAGGAACTGTGCCCGAACCATACCAAAACATTTTCCTCGGGCTGAAGATTCTTAAGATCAGTTACCACAAACGGAAGTGCCGCTTTGGGTGAGGTATTTTCTACTTTGCATAAGCTCTGGAGAAGCAGTTTGGTCATACTTTCACCTTCCAATAAGGCAGGTGTCGTCAATATATTCTGAAACCTCCCATTGAGATAATTGGGAAGCGTACTGAAATATTCTTTTCTTTTTTCATCGGGAAACTGCCCGAGCTGCTTTTTTAAATTTTTCATTCGCTTGATTTTTTACATTCTGAGTCTTTCTTCTTCCAGATCAAGCCTGGTTAAATAATGTCTTATATATTCTTCGTCAATATTAGGATTCCGCCTGTTTTCTTCCCGAAGCCAGATTCTTTGCTGTTCGAGAGTTTCAAAATAGATTTCTTTGGCCTCTTCGGATAACTTATGGATAGAGTCTTCTTTATCTTCCTGCTCCCAGCGGTCCATCAATTGGCTAAAGTATTCATTTTCCGTTCTTCTTTCTTTATAATTTTCATCCAGATATCTGAAGGCTACACGACGCATCTCCCTCCTTAAAAAATGCTCAGATTCTTCTTCAGACATATATCCTCCTCCCGAATCGGATAAATTAAGTGCTTTAATAAGGGTGGGTAATGTCAACCCCTGAATAATCAAAGTGGCAAGAATTACGATGAATGTAATGAAGAGAATAAGATCTCGGTGTGGAAAAGGCTGTCCGTTTTCCATCACAACAGGAATAGACAGTGCTGCAGCCAGTGAAACTACCCCACGCATTCCTGTCCAGCCCATCAATACCGGGGCCTTCATTCCAGGATTTCTGTCTGCTACATTAATAAAATTCCGCATAATCAAGGTTACAAAAACAGCACCAAATGAAGAGATAAAACGAACCAGAATCAATACAGCGGTAATCAGCAAGCCATAACCTATCGCATCGGATAAACTTATCCCTTCTTTATGTAAGCCCACCAAAATTTCCGGCAGATCAAGACCTATCAATAAAAATACAATTCCGTTGATCAGAAATACAAAGCTTTCCCATACATTGGACCCTCTCAGCCTGGATTGTGAAGTTCTGAAAATCTGATGCCTTCTTACGGAAAGGAATAAACCACCGCTTACCACGGCTAATACTCCTGAAGAGTGAAATTCTTCTGCCGCGATATACATCACATACGGAGCTACCAGGCTAAGGATCGCGTCCATATTGACATCAGTGGGAAATATTTTTTCTATTTCAAGAAAGACAAAAGCCAGTAGAACTCCTATTCCCAAACCTCCAAAAACCATCCATCCGAAGCTCAACGCTGCATCCTGCCATAAGAACTGTCCCGTAGCTACAGCCACCATTGCAAATCTGAAAATGATCAGTGAGGAAGCATCATTAAATAAGCTTTCCCCTTCCAGAACAGTAGACAGGTTTTTAGGAACTTTCACAAACTTCAAAATAGCTCCTGCACTTACCGCATCCGGCGGTGATACAATTCCTCCCAGCACAAAGCCTAACGCCAATGAAAAGCCGGGAATGTATAAGTTTGCTGCAAAAGCTACGGATATTGCCGTAAGGAAAACCACAATAAAGGCAAAACTGGTAATAATGCGCCTCATTTTCCAGATCTCCTTCCATGATACGGCAAAAGAAGCTTCGTATAAAAGCGGAGGCAGGAAAATAATAAAGATAAGTTCAGGATCAATTTTCAACACCGGCAATCCGGGAATAAAACTGATCAGCAGTCCTGCGATAACCAATATGATGGGATAAGCCACTTTCAGCCGATTGGCCAGCATAATAGCCCCGATAATGACAAGAACCAGCCCTAAATAATAAATAAAATTTTCCACCATTGCTTTTTCAATTAATTTTAAATTAAGTCTCTGTTTTTTGGATCACGAAATTTAAAAGAAAATTAAATATAAGCATAAGATCCTGAGATGTGAAAAATAAATTAACCGGCAGTGAAAATTTTAATCAATGATTTTTGGAGTAAATACATTAATATTTAGAAGCCATCGACCAGTCCCACCATAATTAATCCCAACATTGAGCCTAACAGAATTAATATAGCTAACGTCTTAGCAAAAGTTAACCAATACGTCTTTCCGGCAACTGTAAAATTTGCGGGATTGATATTGTAGCATAAACGGAAGGATTAATACGTAGATCTGGTCTAAACAACTCCCTGAATATACCTTCCTCTGTAAAGCTTTGAGATTTCCGATATCGTAAATGTAACCTGTATCTACTCCATCAAATTGGGTCAATAGAGTTTACAGCCTTTTCAATTTCTTTTAAATACACAGAAAGTAGAGTCCCTGTTTTCTTTTTAAAAGCCAAAGTAAATGCTTGCTCATTGTTATATCCCAGTTCTTCGGCAATAAATGGAATTTTATATGAGCGAAATCTTTTATCTTTTGCTAATCTGCCTATCGCATAATCAATGCGAAGATCGTTAAGATACGCTGTAAAATTCTTTCCTTTATGGGTATTAATTACCTCTGACAAATATTTAGAATTTGTCTTAATCATTTTTGCAAGTGTTCCCAGGGTAATTCCTTTATTTAAAAACTGTTCTTTACTTTCAAAAACACTAAGTCCTTTTAAAATGGTCTGTACAACGTCTTCGGAAACAGTTTTCGGTATTTTGTCCACTCCTGTTTCAGTTTTTTTCGGTACTTCTACAGCAACAGCTTCCATTTTTATTTCCGGTTTTTTTTCGCTCTCATTTTCATTAACAGCCTGGATCAGGTCCTGTGCAATCTTTCTATATTTTCTTTCTGAATTTTTGTATTTGAGGTAAAACCTGATTAATAGTGAAATAATTATAAATAAAGCAGTTAAAGCAATGTAAAAGAATATTTTCCGGTATTTCAGCTCTCTGATAATAGCTTCTTTTTCTTGTAACAGATTTGGGGTATCATATCGTCGGGGAAGTTCTCTGGAAATATATCTGAAGCGGGAATCCAATACCTGATCTACCTTTAAAAATCTTTCAACATAATACAGCTGCTTCTCCCTGTCATTGGTTTCTTTATAATAGTCAATAAGGTAAGTATAAACCTCTCTAAGCTCCGGAAAAACATAGTTCGTTTTGAGCACCATTGAATCAATTTTAGCAAAATTTTCTATTGCTTTAGCTCTTTCATTTAAGCCAGCATAAGATCTGCCTAAATTCAAAAGTGTGTAGTTCTGGTTTCTTTTGCTTTTGTAGTTTGCTGTAAAAAAGTATTTTTTGCACTGCTGTAAATTTTCAATGGCAAGATTATATTTTTTTAAGGAATAATTGTAATACCCCAATAAACCAAGATTCTGATAATAGCTATAAAGATTTTTATTTTTTTTTGAAGCCTCAAGTCCTTCCTGTATTAATACAAATGCTGAATCCAATTTATTACCGTCTATGTAAGCATCTGCCAGATTAATTTTAAGAAGATTATGTTCGTCCTCATTCAGATAATCAGCATTATATAAATAATATCTTAGAGTTTTAACAGTCTCAGCATGCTTTCCAATATAGTTTTTTAAATAAGCAATACTAATATTGGCCATGGCAATTTGCCTCTTATACCCCTTCTCTTTAGCATATTTCAATCCCAGTACATAATTATTCAAAGCAGCCTGAAGATTATCAAACTTAAAGTATAAATTCCCTCTTAACAAAAAAGTCCTGGCAGGATAATAGATCTCTTTGGATTGCCTTGTGATCATCTGGACGCTATCAAGATATTTCAATGCATTGGGCAATGATTCATCAAAATGCAGCATGATATAAGCTTCTGCAATTTGCGTTTCATCATGATCACTTTTTGCTTTTTCAAGGTATGATTTTGCAATATTTTTTCTACCATTAGTATCATCCGGCGAAATTTCATAGAATTTTCCCTCCAGTTCCTGATAACTATAATTTTTTAAAACACTTTTGGCAATATTTTCAGTGTTGTTTTTTTGTGCATAAAATAAATTACATAAAACGAGCAACAAAAGCAACCTTATTTTAAACATCTTCCTCTTTTTTACAAAAATATTATTTAAAAATGAGAGTCATACTAAAATCAAAAAAAACAATAACAAAATACTGAAAATCAGAAAATTAAAAAATCATACCAACTCTAAATTCATGAATCTAGAAAAGCTTTTTTACGATCAAATAGAAAAAACGCTTTTATTTGCAAACAATTAAAAAAAATTTTTTTACAATGAAAAACGAAAAAAAAGACAAAAAGAAACTATCTTTAAAAAAATTACAAATGGCAAAGATTGATAATCTTCATAAAATTTTTGGAGGAGGCCCTAATCATCTTGTACAACATATCGATGGTTGTGCCAATGGTGATGATGGTAGCTCACTTGATGATGGATTAGGACCAAAGATTCCTATTACTAAATAATTTTTAGCATGCACTATAAAATATTTTTCATTTTTATTCTTTTAACAACATCCTTAAAAGCTCAGTTTAATAACCAGGCCCCCTCGGTTCCTGCTACAGATGACTATTTTGGGTTTAAAATAACAGATGAGTTTAGAAATTTAGAAAATTTAAAAGATTCTACAGTAACCCGGTGGATGAAGTCTCAATCCGATTTTACAGCTTCAATTCTCAGTTCCATCCCCAACAGAAATTATTACTACAATAAAAGGTTAGAGTTTGATAAAAGAGAAGGATATTCTATCTCAGACTTAAAAGTAACCAGAAATGATAAATATTTTTATTTAAAAAGAAATGTTGGCGAAAAAACAGCAAAAGTTTATTATAGAGATGGTTTTTCCGGAACAGAAAACTTACTCTATGATCCATCAGAATTTATTTCGTCAAAGAAAACAACAGTTGGCACCAAAGCACCTAACTTCATTATCAACCTGATAAGCCCCAGTTGGAATGGAGATAAAATAGCAATTTCATTAACCCAGGGAGGCAAAGAACTCTCTGAGGTTATTGTAATGAATGTGGATAATAAAAGTATTTATCCGCAAACCATTATAAACACAAATCCTTCAACCGTTGGTGGAATTAAATGGCTGGATGATAACAATGGCTTTTTTTATACTTATTATCCTGTTGTTGATTTACAATCAAAAGACTTCAGAAAAAATACCCAGGCCATACTCTACCGGATAGGAGAAGACCCGAAAGCTCTCAATGACGTTTTTTCAAATGTACATAACCCTGACTTAAAAATCAGCAGCACTGAATACCCAGCCATATTATCTTTCAATCCTGAAGATCAATATTACATCGGTATACTGGTAGATGCCGAAAACTTTAGAAAGACATTTTTTATTGATAAAAAAGATTTATTACAAGGAAAAAAAAATTGGAAGCCATTATATGATAAAGATAGTAAGGCATTTTCAATAAGATTATCAGGAAATGATATTTACTTTTTATCAGGATATAATTCATCCAACTATAAATTATGCAAAACCAGCATTAACACAAGAGATTTTAAAAACCCTGAAGTTCTGGTTCCTGAGAAAAAAGATGAAGTCATAAAGCAATACACCATTACAAAAGATGGTATTTATTATGTAACCACCAAAAACGGTGTGGAAGCTAAACTATATCTCTATCGGGATGGAAAAGAAATCCCAATTAAATTACCATATGTTGCAGGCAGCGTAGATCTACAGGCAAAGGGAGATCAATTTTCAGATGTCTGGATAAACTCTTCAGGCTGGGCTAATGATGAACAACGCTTTAAATATTATCTATCAACAAACACTTTTACCCAGGAAAACCTTGTTCCTCTGATAGATTTTCCGGAATTTAAGGATATTATTGTTGAAGAGCTATCTATAAAGTCTTACGATGGTACAGAAGTACCATTATCTATAATCTATAATAAAAACAGTAAAAGAAATGGTAAAAATCCACTGCTTATAGACTGTTATGGAGCTTTTGGTGAATCTTCGACACCTTTTTTTGCAAAAAGTTATCTTTTGTGGGTAAACCAGGGAGGTATCGTTGCTATTCCCCATGTAAGAGGAGGAGGGGAAAAAGGGGCACAATGGCATATTGATGGGCAGAAAAATAAAAAGCCCAATACCTGGAAGGACCTTATTGCCTCCACTGAATATCTCATTAATCAAAAATTTACTTCTCCAGAAAAAATCGCAATATGGGGAGCCAGTGCAGGAGGAATTGCCATTGGCAGAGCAATGACGGAAAGGCCTGAATTATTTAAAGCAGCTATTATAGAATCAGGAGTATTGAATACCATCAGATTCGAGAATAATGGTATTCAGGCAACCAGTATCAAAGAATATGGTAATCCAAATGATCCTATAGAATTTAAAGGATTATTAGAAATGGATTCTTATGAACATATTAAAAAGGGGAAAAAATATCCTGCCACATTAATTTGTGCTGGAATCAATGACCCTAGAGTTGCAACTTGGCAATCTACCAAATTTGCAGCTAAATTATTGGCTAATAGCGATTCAAAAAAAACTATTTTACTAAATATTGATTATGAAGGAGGTCATGGCGGAAATATTCCGGTAGCCCAAAGGTATTCTAATTTATCAGATATCTTTGCTTTTGCTTTTTGGCAACTGGGTCATCCTGATTATCAGCCTCCAAAATCCCGTAAAAAATAAATGTCCCGTTTCCCCTATCAATTTTTTGAAGAATATGTTTTTCGTACTCCCTTATTTTCGCGGAAGAAATTCCAGGAGATAACAGGTTCTGATGAAATTCCAAAAGATGACCTGAAATCCATATATGCAGATCCGGTTTTTCAGGAAGCTATTTATCTTGCATCTCCTTACCTGCACAAAAAATTAAATGAATGGATCATATCCGGGTATGATCTTCATAATAAAGAAAATCAGAAACTTAAAAATAGTTTTTTAAAGTATTATAGCAGGATGAGCACCCGCTCTATTCCATTTGGGTTATTTACCGAGGTTGGTCTTGGTAAGTTTAGCGAAGCTTCTCAGCCTTTTATTAGAAAAGACCACCTATCGAGCAATCAGCTTATCAGGGAAACAAAACTTGATATGCATTTCCTGGTTGGTCTCTCTGATCATTTTGTAAAAATGCCAGAGATAAGAAACCGCTTATTATTTTATCCCAATAATAGTATTTACAAAATAAGAGATAGGATTCGATATGTTGAATATGAATACTCTTATGGAAAAAGAGATTATATTATCTCCTCAGTGCAGCTTTCAGATGAATTACAGGACATACTCGAATCTGCCCGCCAAGGTAAAACGATAGTACAACTTTCAGATATCCTGATCAACGAAGAGATCACCAAAGAAGAAGCAGAAGAATTCATCAATGAACTTATCGACAATCAGATATTAGTAAGTGAGCTGGAGCCGACTGTTTCCGGAAAAGATTTCCTGGACATTATGATTGATGCATTATCCAGATTAGAAATAAGAAAAGAAGCAGACATTCTGAATCAAATAAAAATCAAAATTAATGAAATAGATAATAAGATTGGAAACTCTATTTCTGTTTATTCTGACATCGAAAGTTCAATTCAATTATTTAATGCAGAATATGACCAAAAATATCTCTTTCAAACCGATTTGTATTTTAAAGAGAGGTTTATTTTACCCTCCTATTGGAAAAAAACATTAAAAGATGCCATTGTATTTTTAAATAAGATTACAATTCCTCTCCAAGACAGCAAGCTAGAGAGATTTAAAAAAGCTTTTCATGAAAGATTCGAAAAAAAGGAAATGTCATTACCATATGTGCTGGATACCGAGATTGGAATTGGCTACCGACAGGATATTCCAACAAAAGGAATGCATCCCTATATTGAAAATCTGAAATATTCTGAAAGCAACGAAAATTCAAATATAAAAATAGAACTGAATTCGTTTCAGCAAATCCTGAATGATAAAACACAACAGGCTCTATTCAATCAGCAATACAAAATCGAACTATTTGATAAAGATTTCGAAAATTTTCATGAAGAATGGAATGATCTGCCAGATACTATTTCTTTTGTCACAGAAATTATTTCTGATAACAATCAGGAAAAGCTATCGTTAAGTGGCGGTGGCGGAAGTAGTGCTGCAAATGTCATGGCAAGATTTTGTTCAGAAAAATCAGAAGTTCATGATTTTACAAAAAAAATAACCAGAAAAGAACAGGAATTAAATACAGACTATATTTCAGCGGAAATTGTTCACCTTCCTGAAGCAAGAATAGGAAATGTAATCAGAAGGCCGGCATTGCGGTCTTATGAAATTCCCTTTTTAACCCAGTCGGTCCTACCAAAAGAAAATCAAATTCCTATTGACGACTTATATATTTCCCTGAAAAACAACAGAATAGTTTTGCGTTCAAAAAGACTTAATAAAGAAGTTAAACCATATTTAACAAATTCACATAATTATTCTGCCAATCCCCTGCCTGTTTATCATTTCTTATGTGATCTTTATCAACAAAACATCAGACCAGCCATTAATTTTAACTGGGGAGATCTTAAAATGATTTATCAGTTTTTACCCAGAATTGAATATAAAAATATTATTCTATCCAAAGCCTGGTGGAAAATTACAGAAAAAGAGTTTACCCAATTTTCAATATTTCAAAACGATGAATTCGGTAATAAAGAAGAATTATTAGCAGAAATAAGAGAATGGAGAAATAAAAGACTGATTCCAAAATGGATACAATGGGTACAATCTGACAACAAACTCACCATTAATCTCGAAAATTATGATCTGGTGAAAGTTTTTGTTGATACCATAAGAAAAAATAAATCAATTATTATTGAAGAGTTTCTATATAACGAAAATAACGATTTTATGCATCAGTTTATTTTTTCAATATACAACAAAAGCAAAATTAATGACTGAAAAACAATCTATTATCACGGATGAATGGCTGTATTTTAAAATTTATACAGGAATAAAAACAGCCGATATTATTTTAGAGGAATCTCTAGAGCCATTACTTGAATATTTATACAAAAATAAACATATCTCAAAGTGGTTTTTTATCCGTTATAATGATCCGAAATCACATCTTAGAATACGATTAAAATTAAGGAATATAGATAAAAAAGAGCACTACACCGCAGCCTTTGATAAAATGAATAATATCATACAGCCCTATATAGAAAGTGGTGAAATCTCATCAGTATTGGTTGACAGATACCAACCTGAACTTGAACGATATGGATCTAATACCATGGAAGATGCAGAAACATTATTTCAGAAAAACAGTGAATTTGTCCTCAAATGCCTGCATTATACTGATGTTGAAAAAATAATGCTCGTCCTTTTTTATATCGATGAACTTTTGAATAAGATCAATATAAGCATTGAGGAAAAGCTTCAATGGAGTGCAGATTTCAATAATATTTTCAAAAAAGAATTCAACACCATAAAAAAGCTTAACAGCCAGCTGGATAAAAAATACAGAGAATTTAAACCTCTCTATTTAAATTTTATGCAATCAGAAGAATTCTCCAAAGAAAGGGATCTTGTTATGACAAATATAAAAGCAAGCAATGCTGCGTTGCAAAATATCATCTGCCATCATAAGAATCAAACTTTAGAAGTATCCTTACAAAGTTTTTTCCAAGCTATATTCCATATGAATATCAACAGGCTATTTACCTCTGATCAGCGTTTATTTGAAATGGTAATTTATGATTATTTACTGAGATACTATAAAACAGAAATGTTTAGAAAATCTTAAAATCACATACTGCAAAACTCATTCTTTAAAATCATACTGAAACGTATGATTATAAAAACCTTTACTTATTTTTAAGATATATTAAGGTTGAATTTCAATAAAAAACCGCTCACATACGTAAGCGGTTGATTTTCTGTGGTCCCACCTGGGCTCGAACCAGGGACCACCTGATTATGAGTCAGGTGCTCTAACCAACTGAGCTATAGGACCTCAAAACTTGGTTAAATTTTGTGTTTGCAAAAATAGTAAAATTTCTTTCACTACAAAATTTTTTATTGCTTTTCTTGGCAAAGTTCTACCAGCACGCCGTTTGTAGACTTTGGATGTAAGAAGACAACTAATTTATTATCAGCACCTTCTTTAGGTTCTTCGGAGATAAATTGAAATCCTTCTTTTTTCAGTCTTTTCACTTCATCCAGGATATTTTCTACCCCAAATGCCAGATGATGGATCCCTTCACCCTTTTTATCAATAAATTTTGAGATCGGACTTTCAGGGTTACTGGCCTCCAACAGTTCAATTTTACTTTCTCCTGTTCCATAGAAAGAAGTGACCACCCCTTCCCTTTCCACAGTTTCTTTTTTGTAGGATTCTTTTCCCAATAATCTGGCAAAAAGTTCATCAGAAACCCCTAAAGACTTTACGGCAATGCCAATATGTTCTAACTTCATAAATGATTAATAAATATAATTAAATCGTAAATTTGATACTGCAGTTGAATTTCAAAGTATCAATTCAAACAAAAGTACTAAATTTGCAGAAATTATGGAAAGTAACAGACAAAGAAAAGTAGCACAGATCATTCAGGAAGACTTCGCGGAGCTTTTCCGTAAACAGGCTGCAGAAAGCAAACAGAGCATATTGGTATCTGTTTCAGATGTAAAAGTAACTGCTGACTTGGGAATTGCCAAGATTTATTTAAGTATTTTCCCACAGGAATTCCGTACTGCTGTGATGAAGGAGATTGAAGAAAACAAACCTCAATACAGAAACTTCATTGGCCAGAAAATGGCAAAACAGGTGCGTATTATTCCACAACTTAACTTTTACCTGGATACCGCTCTTGATGATGTTGAAAGACTGGAAAGAGAATTACGAGGTGAAGGCGACAATCCTGTTTTATAGGTCTTGAAGAATATTGCATTTTACATAGCATCCCGATACCTTTTGGCTAAAAAAGGAAGTACTGCCGTGACGTTTATTACGTGGCTGGCCGTAGGTGCCATGACGGTTGCTGTGGCTGCAATGTTCGTCATTATTTCTGTTTTTTCAGGTCTTGAAGATCTGAATAAAGATCTTATTTCCAATCTTCACTCAGACCTTACTTTAAAAAGCACTTCCGGAAAAACAATTAAAAATATTGATAACGTCTATAAAATTCTGGCCAGCAATAAAGAGATCAGCAGTTTTTCCCGTGTTATTGAAGAAAAAGTATACATCAGCTTCAATGGAAAAGGCGATATTGCTTATCTAAGAGGTGTTGACTCCGCTTACATTAAGGTGAATCCCATCAACAAGGAGATTTTCTACGGAACTTATCCGAGTTTCAAATACTCTAATGAAGTATTGATGGAAAACAGCCTTGATAACAGGCTTTCAATCCCTGTGGATTCGTCTAACCATTATGCAACAGTTTTTATGCCCAAGCCGGGAACTGGGATCATTAATAAAGAAGAGGACATTTATAATAAAAGAGATATTCTGGTAACAGGTGTTTTCCCCGGAAAAGATCAGCTGGACAGCTATATCATCTCTCCTATCGAACTTACGGAAGAATTACTTAATCTTCCTAAAAAGTCAGCTTACCAGATTGTTATTAAATTAAAAAATCCGGAAAACGCAGATGCCGTAAAGCAGAACCTGCTTTCTTCACTCGGAAAAAATATAGAGATCAAAACCAAAGAAGAGGAGAATGCCGCTTTCTGGAAAATGATCAATACTGAAAAACTTTTTATTTATCTGATTTTTGCACTGGTCATTTTCATTACCACCTTCAATCTTGCCGGAGCGATTATCATCCTTCAGCTTGACAAAAAAGAGCAGGCAAAATCGTTGATATCACTTGGCTTCCCTTTAAGCCATTTAAGGATGACCTATTTTTATACAGGAATCCTAATTGTTGTTTCCGGTGTGATTACCGGATTGATCATGGGAACAGCACTTTGCTATTTCCAGCTTTATACCGAATTCTTCAGAGCCAATGAAGTTCTCCCTTTCCCGGTAAAGATCGTAGGAAAGAATTATCTTATTGTCGCGCTTACCGCTTCTCTGTTCGGAATAACAATTTCATGGTTCTTTTCAAAAATCAGCAAAGAATATATTACTAAAAACTAATGTTTTAAGTTTATATATTACATTAAATTAATACACTTCGTTAGCATTTTTTTGTACCTTTACGCCCCAATTTTAAAAAATGAAACGAATTTTATCTTTTTTTCTATTAAGCGTAACATTGATAAGCGCTTTAGCACAGGCTCCGGCAGGATATTACAACCAGGCAGCAGGATTATCAGGAGCAGCTCTTAAGACAGCTCTTAAAAACATCATCAGCAATGGACATGTAGATCATGGATATAATGGACTATGGACAGGCTATGCTACGACTGACCGTGACTATTTTTATGAAAATGACGGAACTATTCTGGATATCTATTCTGAAAACCCAAGTGGACCTGATCAATACAGCTACACTTATGGAACGAACCAGTGCGGAACCTATTCTACTGAAGGGCAGTGCTACAACAGAGAGCACGTTGTTCCTCAGAGTTTATTCAGCAGTGCTTCTCCAATGGTCGCTGATATCCACTTTATACGCCCTACAGACGGGAAAGTAAACGGGATGAGATCCAACTATCCTTATGGAATCGTAGGAAATGCCTCTTTTGTTTCTAAAAACGGATCAAAATTAGGAACATCCATCTCTGCAGGATACTCAGGAACTGTATTTGAGCCAATTGATGCTTTTAAAGGAGATATCGCCAGAATGATCCTTTATTTTGTTACAAGATATGAAGATAAACTTGTCAATTTCACATCCGGTGGAATGCTTGCCAACAGCACATTTCCAGGTCTTCAGCCATGGGCATTGAATCAATACCTGGCATGGCACGCAATGGACCCGGTGTCTCCGGAAGAGATTGCAAGAAACAATGCTTCTTACGCTTACCAGGGTAACAGAAACCCATTCATTGATCACCCTGAATATGTTGCTCAGATCTGGGGAACTCCTGTTGTTGATACTCAAGCTCCTACAGCTCCTACAAACGTTATTGCCAACAACCCTACTTCAAACTCTATCGCAGTAAGCTGGACGGCAGCTACAGACAACGTAGGAGTAGCTTCTTATCAGGTGTATGCCAACGGTAACCTGGCAGCTACTGTTTCTGGAACCACGACAAGCACTACAGTAAATTCTTTATCTCCACTTACCCAATATACATTCTATGTAATTGCTAAAGATGCAGCCGGGAATTCATCTCCACAAAGTACAACCGCTACAGAAACGACTCTTGACGGATCTACAGGTGGTGGAAGCTGTGGTACTGAAGATTTCAGTACCATGCAGGATGGTTCATCTTTACCATCTTCATATGCAACAAGAACATGGACAAACAATAATATAACCTGGACAGCAACTCTGGCAAGAACTGACGAAACTATTAATGGTAAAGCTGTTTGTACCAACAAGGGAACTCTAACGAGCTCTGTTGTTTCGGGAGGTGTTCAGACTTTAACATTGACAACCCAGAGAAAATACAATGGAAACAACGGTAACCTGAACGTTCTGATAAATAATGTTACTGTAGGAACCATCCCATACAGCAGTACTGTAACGACCACTACTATCAATGTAAATGTAGGAGGTGATGTAACCATTCAGATTGTCAATCCAAATAATGGTGACAGAGTTGCTATGGATGACCTTAGCTGGACATGTTTTGGTACGCTGGCAACTGCTGAAACACCAAAAAGTAAATCAGAATTCACAATTTACCCTAATCCGGTAAGAAACAATGAATTATCTGTAAAAGGAGAAAACTTAAGCAAAATTTCAAAAGCTGAGATCTATGATCTTTCAGGTAAATTAATTGAAACAATTACCAATCCTTTCAGATACTCAAACAAGATTAACCTTAAAGGAATGGTAAAAGGAACTTACATTCTGAAAACAGATAATTTCTCTACTAAATTTATCGTAGATTAATTATTAAAAAATATTTAAAACCAAAGGCCGGATTTGTCCGGTCTTTTTTTTATTTTTGATATATGGATTCCAATAAAAAATTAGGATTGATAGGACGAAATATTTCCTATTCCTTTTCTAAAAAATTCTTCGAAAATAAGTTCCAGAAGCTCATGCTGAAGAACTTCTCCTATGATATTTTTGATCTGAAAGAAATCAATGAAGTGGAAAATCTTTTTAGCTCTCCTGAGCTGCTAGGATTCAATGTCACCATTCCTTATAAAGAAAAAATAATTGATTATCTTGATGAATTAAGTGACGAAGCAGAGAAGATAGGTGCAGTCAACTGCGTTCTTATTCAGGATGGTAAAAAAACAGGGTATAATACGGATGCTTTCGGCTTTGAAAAAACGCTTCTTTTACATCAAAAGCCTATGCAGGATAAAGCACTCATCTTAGGAAACGGAGGGGCAGCAAAAGCTGTGAAATATGTTTTGGATAAACACAATATCCCTTCTGTAACCATTTCCAGAAGTACGGAGATCAATTTTGACAATCTTGGACAGGAAACCGTTGCAGAACACAAAATCATCATTCAGTGTACTCCGGTAGGTACATATCCGAATATTAAAGACTGCCTGAATTTCCCTTTTGACGGGCTTTCTTCAGATCATCTGGTTATTGATCTGATTTACAACCCCAATTATACCCAGTTCATCATCAATGCTTCTGAAAAAGGGGCCAAGACAGTAAACGGATATTATATGCTTGAGCAGCAAGCAGAAAAAGCCTGGGAAATTTGGAATTTTCAAAAAAAATAACATAAATTAGTGCTTTAATTGGCCTTAAAGCTATATTTAAAGGATATTAACGCCACTCACATAAAAGATTTGCTATGATTACAGAAAACAATCTTTCTGAAAACGAAGAAAAGAAAAATCCTAACGAAGTATCTCAGGACCCATCAGAAAACACCGTTTCTCATGATGCAAACCCGCATGAAGATGATGCAGAACATCTGGAAGAACATGAAGAGGAAGAGATTTCCCTTGCCGATGCTTTAAAGGAAATGGAAAAAATCATCAACACTCCCAACGCAGGAGAAAACTTCAAGAGATTCAACCAGCTGAAGGAAAAAGCAAGTCATTATATCCATGATGAAGTGGAAGACAAAAAGCATGAATATGTAGAAGCAGGAAACGCTCCTGAAAACTTCAGCTATGAACACCCTTCTCAGACTAAATATTCTGCGCTGGTCAATATTTTCAAGGAAAAACACGATGATTTTCAGAAAGGACAGGAAGAAGAACAGAAAAAAAATCTTGAGCATCGTCAAAACATTATTGAAAGACTTAAAAATTTATATACCAGCTCTGAACCGGGAATCAATCTTTTCAAATCCATCCGTGAGATTAAGGAAGACTGGTCAAAAGCCGGACAGGTTGCCAAGTCTGAATTCAAAATTCTTAACAATAATTACTTCCACCACCTGAATCAGTTTTATCAGATGCTGGATCTGAATAAAGAATTTCTGGAGCAGGAATACAGTCATAACCTGGAAAAAAGAGAGCATATCATTGCCCGGGCTAAAGAACTGGAAAACGAACCGGTAATCCAGAAAGCATTAAATGAACTTCAGTATCTTCACAAACTGTGGAAAGAAGAAGCTGAACCTGTTGCTGAAGAATTCCGCGAAAAGACATGGGAAGAGTTCAAAGAAATCTCCAATAAAATTCACGAAAGAAAATCTGAACTTTCTGCTTCTATTGAAAAGGAACAGAATGAAAACCTTGAAAAGAAAAATCAGATCATCGCTGAAATCAAGAAGCTTTCTGAGCCTTCAGAAACACCCAACCACAGCTATTGGCAGAATGCCATCAAAAGAGTTGAAGATCTGCGTTCCGATTTCTTAAAAACGGGAAGCGTACCAAGAAAACTTTCCAATCAAAACTGGAACGACTTCAAAACTACACTTAGGGGGTTTAATACCACTAAAAATAATTATTACAAATCTTTAAAAGGTTCTCAGCAGGCCAATCTTGAAGAAAAGTTAAAACTGATCCAGACAGCAAAGGACAATATGAACAATGAAGAATGGGATATCGCCGTTCCATTATTCAAAAAACTTCAGGAAGACTGGAAGAAAATCGGCCACGTTCCAAAGAGCATGACCAATAAAATCTGGGACGAGTTCCGTGATGCATGTAATGCATTCTTCAACAATTACAGAGAGAAAAGCAATACTTCTACAGACAACTGGAAGGAGAACTATAAGAACAAAAAAGCGCTTCTTGACGAACTGAAAGAAGTTTCCAATGACGAAGGAAGCATTGAAAGAATCGAACAGATCAAAACGTCATGGAACAATATCGGAAAGGTTCCGAGAGATAAGATCTCAATCAACTCAGAATTCAATAAAACATTAAGAGAGAAGCTTAAAATAAATAAGATCAACGAACTTGAACTGAAAGAGGAAGGTTTATCCGAAAATCAGCTTACCGACAAAGCCAGAAAGATCAAAAATCAGATCTCTGATCTTGAAGCGGAAATCGTAAAACTGGAAAACAACCTTTCATTCTTCAACAAGCCGTCAAGAGAAAATCCTCTGTTAAAAGATACTTATAATACGATTGATGAGAAAAAAGCTCATCTTGAAACATTAAAACAAAATCTCCATAATATCATCAGCGGAGAATAATACACAACAGAATACATAAAGGCGGAGCAAAGCAATTTGTCTTCGCTTTTTCTTTTTATCAATATGAACAACGACGAACTTTATATCAGAAGATGCATTGAGCTGGCTCAAAAAGCTCTCGGCAATACGTACCCTAATCCACTTGTAGGAAGTGTCATTGTACACAATGGACAAATCATTGGTGAAGGATACCATCATAAAGCCGGTGAAAATCATGCTGAAATCAATGCCATTAACTCAGTTAAAAATAAAGATCTTATCCCTGAATCTACAATCTATGTCTCACTGGAGCCATGTGCTCATTATGGAAAAACCCCACCCTGCGCTTTAAAAATTAAAGAACTGGGATTTAAGAAAGTTGTAATCGGAGCGATGGATTCCCATGATAAAGTAAACGGCAAAGGAAAAAAAATCATTCAGGATGCAGGTATTGAAGCCGTTTCAGGAATTCTTGAAAAAGAATGTGTTGAACTCAATAAAAGATTCTTTACATACCACGAAAAGAAAAGGCCTTATATTATTCTAAAATGGGCAGAATCCGGTGATGGATTTCTGGATAAAGATTTTAAACCGACTCCTGTTTCCAATACGCTGGTCAATCAATTCGTTCATCAGTTGAGAGCTGACGAACATGCTATTTTAGTAGGAACACAAACTGCTTTACATGACAATCCGAGCCTTACTGTAAGAAATGCGGAAGGAACAAACCCTGTCAGAATACTGATTGATTTTGATTTAAAAGTTCCTGTCAGTTTCAGCATTTATAATGATGAAGCAAAAACATTGGTTTTAAATTCTGTAAAAGAAGGTATTGAAAAACATATCCAGTTTGTTAAGATCAATAAGGATTATTTCCTGTCAGAATTAATGAAAGCACTGTACAAAGAACAGATACAGTCTGTCATTATTGAAGGTGGCCGTTTTACGCTGCAGCAGTTTATTGATGCTGAGCTTTGGGATGAAGCCATCGTGATTAAAAATGAAAACCTGAAACTGGAAAACGGAACAAAAGCCCCCGAATTCAATTATACCCCTGCAAGAATTGAAAATTTCAGAGATAATACGATCTCATTTTTCAAACAAAAATAAAAGAAAAGCCTTCTAAACTGACGGCTTATTTATGATCATGATGCAGAATACTAAAGCATTTAATATTTTTGCATACATAAAGTCGGAATATACAATGACGTTTGAGTACAAAACCATAGAAAAGCCCATAGAAAATACTCTTTTAAAAGAAAAAGGAAGTAAGTTTATCGGATTTGCCTACCCTGTAAACAATGAGAAAGAGCTAAAAGCGGCACTGGAAAAGATCAGGGAAGAACATCCGAAAGCTACCCACCACTGCTATGCCTTCAGAATGGGATTAAATGGTGAAAATTATCGTGCCAACGATGATGGCGAACCTTCCGGAAGTGCAGGCTTACCTATTTACAATCAGTTATTGGCTAATGAAATCACCAATGTACTTGTCATTGTAGTCAGATATTACGGAGGAACAAAACTGGGCGTTTCAGGACTGGTAAAAACCTATAAAGAATCTGCCAAGATCACATTGGAGGAAGCCAGTATCATTACCAGAGAACTGGAGACAGAAGTTGAAATTCAGTTTAATTTCAATCAGCAGAATATTATTTTCACTTTACTTTCAAAATTTGACGCCAAAGTTTTGAATTTCGATGCGAATGAAAACTGCATCCTTACAGCATCACTGAAACTGGCCCAAAAAGAAAGCATCTCAGAAAAGCTTTCCGAGATGCAATATGTTTCATTTGAATTTAATGATTAATCCCTTCTTCCACCAAGGAGCAAAGATGCCCAGTAAAGAAGTTGTGCCAGAGAACCTAAAGCCGCGACCACATAAGTTCTTGCAGCCCATTTCAAACTGTCCTGTACTCCAACAAATTCTTCTGCAGTTACAGTTCCTGTATCTTTAAGCCATTTCATAGCCCTGTTACTTGCATCATATTCCACCGGAAGTGTTACGAAAGCAAAAAGTGTTGTCACAGCAAACATTGCGACTCCAATTGCCAGCACAGTAGTGTTTCCATTTGGATTCTCAATCGTTCTTGATGCCGCCATTACTGCGATACCCGCGATAAGAACAAATTGCATCAGATTAGAACTTATATTAACAATAGGAACCAGTTTTGAACGTAAATTTAACATAGAGTACCCTACAGCATGCTGTACTGCATGTCCGCACTCATGAGCAGCTACTGCCGCAGCGGCTGCATTTCTCTGCATGTAAACCCCTTCCGAGAGGTTAACTGTTTTATCTGCCGGATTATAGTGGTCCGTCAACTGCCCGGGTACAGATATTACCTGAACATCATTTATCCCGTTATCTCTCAACATCTTTTCCGCTACTTCTTTCCCCGAAAGACCATTTCGAAGGTGTACATTGGAATAATATTCAAATTTCGATTTCAACCTGGAGGAAACCCACCAGCTCACCAGCATTGAAATACCAATAATGATATAATAACCCACCATTTTATATAGATTTTGTGTTTAATTTTTATCCATAATCAAATAAAAACTGTGCCAAAGTATAAGATTTTATTATTTATATTTGTCTTCTAATTCTTCTCAAAAAACATGTCTACAGTTTCAATTATTGAAGTAAAAACAGCGGATCAGCTCAAGCAATTCGTAAGATTCCCAATGGATTTGTATAAAAACAATCCTTACTATGTTCCATCCTTTATCAATGATGAAATCAACATCTGGAATGCTGATGAAAATCCTGCACTTCAATATTCGGAAGCAAAACAATACCTTGCCTATAAAAATAACAAGATCGCAGGAAGAATTGCTGTGCTTATTAACCACAAAGAAGAGAAAGAGTTAGGCATTAAAAAAGTACGCTTTGGATGGATCGATTTTATTGATGATACTGAAGTTTCAAAAGCATTGATTCAAAAAGCAATTGATTACGCAAAGGAGAAAAGCATTGACAAAATTGAGGGGCCAATGGGATTCACCAATCTTGATAAAGCTGGAATGCTCGTAAAAGGCTTCGACCAGCTGGCCACAATGATCGGAATTTACAATCATGAATACTATCCGAAACACCTTGAGAATCTAGGATTGATCAAGGAAAAAGAATGGGTGGAATTCGAAATTATCTTCCCGGAATCATTGCCTGATAAAATCCACAAATTCAATCAGCTTATCTCTGAAAAGTATAAGCTGAAAGTATTAAGATTTAAAACAAAGGAAGAAATCCTCCAGTATGTGGATGCCATGTTTGATCTTCTGGACGAAACCTACAAACACCTTTCCACCTATACTCCTATTTCGGACGAACAGCGTAAAACCTACAAGGAAAAGTATTTCAAACTGATTGATAAAGACTTTATTGTTTGCATTGTTGATGAGCACAACAATCTGATCTCTTTCGCAATAACGATGCCCTCTTACTCCAAAGCACTGCAGAAATCCGGAGGCAAACTGCTTCCTTTCGGATGGTGGCATTTCTTACAAGCAGGAAGAAAAAATGACAGGGCCAATTTCTATCTGATCGGAATTCACCCCGATTATCAGCGAAGAGGAGTAACTTCTATTATCTTCAAGGAAATTTTTGATGTCTTCAAGAAAAAAGGGGTAAAATTTCTCGAAACCAATCCTGAACTGGAAGAAAACAAAAGCATCCAGCTGTTATGGCAGGATTATAATCCGGTAAACCATAAAAGGAGAAGGACTTATTCAATGGAAGTGTACTAAGATCTACCGTTTCTTCCCAACCCTCCGACACTCAACCTTACAAACCAAAAACCTCATGAAACCACAGCTCATCATCTTTGCTATTTTAATTGCCGGGTTTATCAGTTATAATTTCTTTTTTCAATCACCGGACGACAAAACCAATACAGTGATCAATATCCTTTTTGCCAGCATCCTTTTTGGATATATATCGTTCATGGCGTATTCTCTCCTTAAAAAAATGAAGAAATAACTGTTATTTTTATTGATTCTAAATTATCGGTTTTCCCTATTTTCATCCGACTTTTAAGCTGATAAATTTCATGCTTTCTTGTTTATTCGCTAAATTTGCAAATTGAGATAATAATGCAAAAATGAATTTACCTGAAAGTTATATTCCAATCCTTATCCAGGCTGGTGTAGCAGTAGGATTTGTAGCGGTTTCTTTGCTTGGGGCACATTTCTTGGGGCCACAGCAGAAAAAAGGAAACTCTGTAAAAAACCAAAGCTGGGAATGTGGAGTTCCTGTAGAAGGAAATGCCAGAACGCCGTTTTCTATCAAGTACTTCCTGACTGCGGTATTGTTCGTACTATTCGATATTGAAATCGTATTCTTTTATCCTTACGCGGTAAATTTCAGAGAATTCGGCATGGAAGGATTCCTTGCTGTACTTACGTTCGTCGCGATCTTTTTCGTTGCGTTTTTCTATGTCTGGAAACGAGGCGCACTGGATTGGGATAAATAGAGCAATTATAAATTTTAAATTAAAAATTTTAGATGGTGATTTTAAATTAATACGATTGGTTTAATTTAAAATCTAAAATTTAAAATCTAAAATCATCTACAAGATGTCAGATAAAAAACCAGTAATAAGAACAGATGCACCTGCTCCCGAAGGCTATGAAGGAGAAGGGTTTTTCGCAACAAAACTGAGCAGTGTAATCGGGATGGCAAGAAAGTTTTCACTTTGGCCGTTACCATTTGCAACCTCTTGTTGCGGTATCGAGTTTATGGCTACCCTGAACCCCACTTATGATGCTTCAAGATTTGGTATGGAAAGAAACTCTTTCTCGCCAAGACAGGCAGATATGCTGATGGTTTGCGGAACTATATCAAAGAAATTGGGACCTGTCCTGAAAGAAGTGTACACTCAGATGGCTGAGCCAAAGTGGGTGGTAGCAGTGGGAGCATGTGCTTCCAGCGGCGGTATTTTTGATACCTATTCTGTGCTTCAGGGAATTGATAAAATTATTCCGGTAGACGTTTACGTTCCCGGATGTCCTCCAAGACCCGAACAGATCATTGAAGGAGTAATGCAGGTACAGGCTTTGGCTGAAAGCGAAAGCATCAGAAGAAGAGATATGCCTGAGTATCAGAAATTATTAGATTCTTACAACATAAGCAACTAAACGGAAATGACAAACGAATTTGTATTAGAGGCAATCACAAGAGAATTTCCGGAATCTGTCATTTCAAGTTCAGAGCCTTATGGGATGCTGACCATTGAAGTGAAGAAAGAAGATATAAAAAAAATCATTCACTACCTTAAAGATTCATCTCTGGAAATTAATTTCCTTACGGATGTCTGTGGAATTCACTATCCTGAATTTCCGGAAAAGGAAATAGGAGTTGTCTATCATTTGCATAATATGATGACCAATTTCAGATTACGTCTGAAAATCTTCATGTCCAGAGAAAACATAGAGGTAGATTCTCTTACAGATCTGTATGCAGGAGCGAACTGGATGGAAAGAGAAACGTATGATTTCTATGGGATCAAATTCAAAGGGCACCCGGACCTGAGACCTATTCTGAATATGGAAGATCTTGGATACCACCCAATGTTGAAGGAATATCGCCTTGAAGACGGGACAAGAACCGACAAGAACGATAGTATGTTCGGAAGATAAAAATAAAATATAAATGATAAATGATAATAGATAAATGATTATCGATTATCAACTATTAATTATCAATTATAATACTTATGAAAGATAACTCATTATCTAATATACTAAACCAGTACGAAAGTAAGGAACAGATTGACGGGCAGTTATATACCCTCAACTTAGGACCTACCCACCCTGCTACCCACGGGATTTTTCAGAATATCTTAACGATGGACGGAGAAAGAATCCTTCACGCTGAGCAAACAGTAGGATATATCCACAGAGCATTTGAGAAAATTTCCGAAAGAAGAAACTATTCTCAGATCACTACCCTTACGGACCGTATGAATTACTGTTCTGCACCCATCAATAATCTGGGTTGGCACATGACAGTAGAAAAGCTGATTGGTGTAGAAGTTCCAAAACGTGTAGACTATATGCGTGTTATCCTGATGGAACTTGCCAGAATCGGTGACCACCTGATCTGTAACGGAGTAACCGGAATGGATTCAGGAGCTATTACAGGTCTTACTTACATGTTCATCGAAAGAGAACGTATTTACGATATGTATGAGCAGATCTGTGGAGCCAGAATGACAACCAATATGGGAAGAATCGGAGGATTTGAAAGAGATTTCACCCCTAAGTTTCACGAGCTGATCAAGGATTTCTTAAAAACATTCCCACCAAGATTCAAAGAATTCTGTACCTTATTAGAAAGAAACAGAATTTTCATGGACAGAACCATCGGTACAGGAGCGATCTCTGCTGAAAGAGCATTAAGCTACGGTTTCACAGGTCCAAACTTACGTGCAGCAGGTGTAGATTATGATGTAAGAGTTGCACAGCCTTATTCTTCATACCAGGATTTCGACTTTATTATTCCTGTAGGAACCTCAGGAGATACTTACGACCGTTTCATGGTTCGTCAACAGGAAATCTGGGAATCAATCAAAATTATCAAACAAGCATACGAAAACCTTCCGGAAGGACCATTCCATGCGGATGTTCCTGATTTCTATCTTCCTGAAAAGGCAGATGTCTATCAGAAAATGGAAGCATTGATCTACCATTTCAAGATCGTAATGGGAGAAACTGATGTACCGAAAGGAGAAGTTTACCATGCTGTAGAAGGTGGAAACGGAGAATTAGGTTTCTATCTTGTGAGTGACGGAGGAAGAAGCCCTTACAGACTTCACTTCAGAAGACCATGCTTCATCTATTATCAGGCATATCCTGAAATGATTACAGGTTCTGTGATTTCAGATGCCATTGTAACGATGTGTAGTATGAATATTATTGCAGGCGAACTAGACGCATAACAATTGTAAAAAGTACAATGTAGCATGTACAATGTACTTGAAAATATAAATTAGTTAATAAATACTTTGTACTTTGTACAATGTACATTTTACAACAAAATAAAATGAGCGAAACAATAGCTTTTAAACCGGAAAGTTTAGCACAGGTACACAAAATTATCGCAAGATATCCTGAGGGAAGACAGAAATCTGCTCTTCTTCCTGTACTTCACCTGGCACAGAAAGAATTCGGAGGATGGTTAGATGTTCCTGTAATGGATTATGTTGCCGGACTATTAAGTATTAAGCCGATCGAAGTATATGAAGTGGCTACTTTCTATACGATGTTCAATATGAAGCCGGTGGGTAAATATGTTTTGGAAGTTTGCAGAACAGGGCCTTGTATGGTTTGTGGAAGCGAAAAAATCCTGGATCATATCAGAACCAAACTGAACATTAAAGACGGAGAAACCACTGAAGACGGTATGTTCACATTGAAACCTGCTGAATGTCTTGGAGCATGTGGATACGCACCGATGATGCAGTTGGGGAAATTCTTTCATGAAAATTTAACGATAGAAAAAGTAGATGAAATCCTTGATCTTTGCAGACAGGGACAAGTTGCTTTAGACTAATAGAAATTTTAAATTCTAAGTTTTAGATTTTAAATTATTCACTTAACGTTTAATCATAATTAATGCAAGAAGCCAAAAGCCAATTGCAATAAGCAAATAACAATGAGTAAAAAACTTTTACTTAAAGACGCACATATAGAAGGTATCCGCTACTTTGAAACTTACCGTAAGCAGGGAGGTTATACAGCAGCTGAAAAAGCCTTGAAAATGACTCCTGATGAAATTCTTGAAGAAGTAAAAGCTTCAGGACTGAGAGGTCGTGGTGGAGCCGGATTCCCTACAGGAATGAAATGGAGCTTTCTGGCAAAGCCGGAAGGTGTTCCAAGACACCTTGTCGTGAATGCAGATGAGTCTGAGCCTGGAACATTCAAAGACAGATATCTGATGGAGTTCCTTCCTCATTTATTGATCGAAGGAATGCTAATATCTTCCTACTGTTTAGGTTCCAATACTTCTTATATCTACATCCGTGGAGAATATTCATGGATTCCGGATATCCTTGAAGAAGCTATTGAAGAAGCCAAAGCAGCAGGATTTTTAGGTAAAAATATTTTAGGAACCGGTTTCGATCTTGAAATCTATGTACAGAGAGGTGGTGGAGCGTACATCTGCGGTGAGGAAACTGCATTGCTTGAATCCCTTGAAGGAAAAAGAGGTAACCCAAGATTAAAACCACCATTCCCGGCTGTAAAAGGTCTTTGGGAGAGACCAACGGTGGTAAACAACGTTGAATCTATTGCAGCAGTGGTTCCAATCATTGATATTACCGGTGCTGAATATGCTAAAATAGGGGTTGGAAGATCTACCGGTACGAAACTGATTTCTGCTTGTGGAAATATCAATAAACCTGGTGTATATGAGATCGATATGACCATCACTGTAGAGGAATTTATCTATTCTGATGAATATTGTGGCGGTATTAAAAACGGTAAAAAATTAAAGGCTTGTATTCCTGGAGGAAGTTCTGTTCCGATTGTTCCTGCAAACTTATTGCTGAGAACGGTGAACGGAGAGCCAAGATATATGAACTATGAGTCATTGGCAGATGGTGGGTTCGCTACCGGAACGATGATGGGTTCAGGAGGTTTCATCGTTTTGGATGAAGACCAGTGTATTGTAGAGCACACCATGACGTTGGCGAGATTCTATAATCACGAAAGTTGCGGACAATGTACTCCTTGCCGTGAAGGAACGGGATGGATGTACAAGATTTTAAAGAAAATCGAGAAAGGAGAAGGAAAAATGGAAGATATCGATCTGCTTTGGGATATCCAGAGAAAGATCGAAGGAAATACGATTTGCCCGTTGGGTGATGCAGCAGCCTGGCCGGTTGCAGCAGCGATCCGTCACTTCAGAGATGAATTTGAGTGGCACGTGAAAAACCCTGAATTGTCTCAGACACAAAATTATGGATTGGCACATTATGCTGACCCTATCCCGGCTGTAGAAAAGAACGCATAGTTGAAATGAAAAAATTGTTGGTTGTCGGCTTAATGATGTCGAGTTTTGTTTTCGGACAAAATAAAGAGAAGGATTCTTTAATAGATAGAAGTTCAGATAAAGGAGCATTGGTTTCAAGAAAGAAGCCGGAACCTTTAAGCAAAAAAGGTCAGATGTTCGTTTTCTTTGGATGGAACAGAGCAGCATTCAGTAATTCTGATATCCGTTTCACAGGAAATGGTTATGATTTTCAGCTGAATAATGTATCTGCACAGGACAGACCTACCAAATTTGGAATTGTTTATATCAATCCGGGATGGTTTACAGTAGTGCAGTACAATTTCAGAGCGGGATATTTTATTAAAGATAACTGGGCTTTGGTTTTGGGAATAGACCACATGAAATATGTGATGGATCAGAACCAGACCGTAAATTTCAAAGGCCATATTTCAGATCCTGAATATGCAGGAATGGTACAGAACGGACAGGTAAACCTGGCAGACGAGAAGTTCCTTACTTTTGAACATACAGATGGACTTAATTATGAAAACTTAGGTCTTGAAAGATATCAGAATCTTATCAACAAGAAAAATGTTGATCTTGTCTGGTCTTATGGAGCCGGAATCGGATTCATGTTCCCGAAAAGTAATGTAAAGCTTTTTGGAAATGAAAGGAGTGACCGTTTTCATGTAGCAGGTATGGGAACTGACATAAGAACCAGTCTTAACCTTGTACTTTGGGACCATGTGATGGTAAGATTAGAAGGAAAAGCGGGTTATATCAACATGTGGGACATTAAGACTACATTGAATAATAAGCCGGACAAAGCCCAGCAGGATTTTGTTTTCGGACAGGTCCTTGCAGGAATCGGATATACATTTAATACTAAGAAATATAAATAACAAAGCCTATTGCTTAATGCATAAAGCTTAAAGCATACAATATGAGCGAAGAAGTTAAAAAATTCAAAATAACTATAGACGGACAGACTACTGAAGTTTTGCCAGGTACTTCTATCCTTGAAGCGGCAAGACAAATCGGTGGAAAATCTGTACCTCCTGCTATGTGTTACTACAGCAAATTAGAAACCAGTGGAGGGAGATGCAGAACTTGTCTGGTAGAAGTTTCTAAAGGGTCTGAAGCAGATCCGCGTCCTATGCCGAAATTGGTAGCAAGCTGCAGAACTAATGTAATGGATGGGATGGAAGTAAAAAATCTTACTTCTGAGAAAGCTCAGGAAGGAAGAAAAGCGGTTACCGAGTTCCTGTTGGTAAACCATCCGCTGGACTGCCCTATCTGTGACCAGGCCGGAGAATGTCATCTTCAGGATTTAGGTTATGAGCATGGTGTGGAAAATACAAGAACAGAATTCGAAAGAAATACTTACGAAGCCGATGACCTTGGACCACACATCAAATTGAACATGAACCGTTGTATTCTTTGTGCGAGATGTGTATTGGCCGCCAACCAATTGACAGGTGAAAGAGAACACGGTATTCTTTTCAGAGGCGATCACGCTGAGATTTCAACGTACTTAAATAAAGCTTTAGACAATGACTTCATCGGAAACGTTATCGATGTTTGCCCGGTTGGAGCATTAACGGACAGAACAGCCCGTTTTGCCAGCAGAGTATGGTTTACAAAACCAATGAACGCTTCTTGCAAATGTGATAAGTGTTCCGGAAAAGCTGTAGTATGGTTTAAAGGAGATGAAATTGTAAGAGTTACTGCAAGAAAAGACCAGTGGGGTGAAGTGGAAGAATTCATCTGCGATACATGCCGTTTCGAAAGAAAGTCCTTATCAGACTGGAACATCGAAGGTCCTAGACATATCGACAGACACTCTGTAATTTCATTGAACCACTACGAAAAGCCAAAAGATGAGCTAAGAGTTTTAGACAATCCGATGGCTAAAGAAATCAGTGAAAAAGACGAAAAATAATTAATAAGACATCAGATTCAGATACCAGACTTCAGACAGCAAATTAAATCTGACATCTAGCATCTGACATCTTAATATCTAAATAAAAATGGATTTACTTACATTTAAACTTATACTTGTACTAGCACTTTTCCTGCTGTCGCTGACGATTGCCGCCTATTCTACCTGGGCAGAAAGAAAAGTTGCCTCTATCATGCAGGATAGAATCGGTCCCAACAGAGCCGGACCTTTCGGATTGCTGCAGCCTCTTGCTGATGGTGGAAAGTTTTTCTTCAAAGAAGATTTTACACCGGCCAATGCAGAAAAATTCCTTTTCGTATTGGGACCTGCGTTGGTTATGTTTATTTCATTGATTACAGGAGCTGTTATTCCGTGGGGTAAAAGTTTAAATATTGCAGGTACTTCTTTTGATCTTCAGGTAGCCAACATTGATGTTGGTGTACTTTTTATCATCGGAATGGCTTCAATTGGTGTTTACGGAATCATGATCGGAGGTTGGGCTTCGAACAACAAATATTCATTATTAGGTGCTATCCGTGCTTCTTCTCAGATGATTTCTTACGAATTGGCAATGGGGTTAGCGCTTCTTTCTATCATCATGATGACAGGAAGTTTAGATTTAAAAGAAATTACTGAAAGCCAGACTACCGGAAAATTATGGGGTGTTATTCCTTGGGTTTCCGGGTTGAACTGGAATATTTTCTACCAGCCGGTTGCCTTCCTTGTTTTCTTTGTAGCTGCTTTAGCAGAAACCAACAGACATCCGTTCGATTTACCTGAGTGTGAATCTGAATTGGTAACAGGATACTCTACAGAATACTCTTCTATGAAGTTAGGTTTATATATGTTCGGAGAATATGTGAACATGTTTATTTCCAATGCTTTTATGGTGGTTCTTTTCTTCGGAGGATACAACTATCCTGGTATTGAATGGGTAACGCAGAACTGGGGAGAAAATGCAGCAGGAATCTTGAGTATTGTTGCATTCCTTACGAAAACAGTAATCGGAATTCTGATCTTCATGTGGATCAGATGGACACTTCCAAGATTCAGATATGACCAGTTAATGCACTTGGGATGGAAAACATTAATTCCGATGGCATTGGTAAACCTGTTAATTACAGGAGCTGTAATTTTAGCGTTTGCAAACTAAATTATCTAAACCTAACGGATTTTAAAAACCTGTTAGGTTTGTGTAAATATTGAATATTAAAAATTAAGATAACAGACAAGATTAGTCTAAAATCTGGTGTCTAACATCTAATATCTATAATTAAATGAAACTTACAAACAGATCAAAAGTTGTTTCCAATAAAGAAATGACCCTTGCTGAAAAAATCTACTTACCTGCGATCTTTACAGGAATGGGGATTACATTTAAGCATGCTGTAAGAACCGTGATAAAGGGTGCTCCCGCAGTATATTCATATCCGGAAGTACAGAAGCCGAGAACAACCATCTGGAGAGGGCAGCACGTCTTGAAAAGAGACGAGGAAGGCAGAGAAAGATGTACAGCTTGCGGACTTTGTGCGGTAGCTTGTCCTGCAGAAGCCATTACAATGACTGCTGCTGAAAGAACTAAAGAGGAAAAACATCTTTACAGAGAAGAAAAGTATGCTTCAGTATATGAAATCAATATGCTGAGATGTATTTTCTGTGGTATGTGTGAAGAGGCTTGTCCTAAATCTGCCATCTATCTTACCGACAGATTGGTAGATGTGGAAACCAATAGAGGCTCTTTCATTTACGGAAAAGATAAATTAGTTGAAAAAATAAATGAAAGGATTGATATCACGACAAGACAATCCGAGAAACAAAAAAATGCGGTAAAATAATGGATCAGTTTTTATTTTTCTTGGTAGCGTTTTTAGCAGTGGCAAGTGCGGTTTATTTTGTGTTTGCAAAAAATCCTTTATATGCTATTTTGTCATTAATTGTTACAATGTTTTCAATTGCCGGAATGTACATTCTTTTAAATGCACAGTTCCTTGCAATTATCCAGATTATAGTGTACGCAGGTGCCATCATGGTACTTTTCCTTTACATCTTAATGATGCTTAACCTTAATAAGCAAGACGAAAGTAAGAAGAACAATACTTTAAAATTTGTTGGAGTTTTTACTGCTGGGATTCTTTTGGTGGGAGTATTAGGTGTTTTCAGAGGAATAAGAGAGAACCACATCGTTGTTGAAAATGTAGACAGAGGGGTTGGTCTTACGAAAAATCTGGGTAAACTTTTGTTTAATGAATATGTTTTACCGTTTGAGCTTGCTTCCATTCTAATTCTGGCAGGTATTGTAGGCGCGGTATTAATCGGTAAAAAAGATTTATAAAATTATGGGAGAAGTAAATACATTTATACAAAGCATCCCTTTGGACTACTTCATCATTCTTTCATCAGTATTGTTCTGTCTGGGAGTAATGGGAGTATTGCTTAGAAAAAATGCTATTGTGATTCTGGGCTGTGTAGAGCTTATGCTGAATTCTGTAAACCTTTTATTGGCAGCCTTTTCAGCATACAAAGGCAACGGCGACGGACAACTTTTAGTTTTCTTCATTATGGTGGTAGCTGCTGCTGAAGTAGCGGTAGGTCTGGCAATTATTGCTATGCTGTATAGAAACACCCGTTCTGTAGATGTGAGTATATTTAATAAATTAAGAGGATAAGAATGGAGAATCTAGTATATGCAATAGTACTTTTACCACTTTTAGGGTTTCTTATTAACGGGCTGTTTGGAAAAAATCTTCCAAAAATATTGGTTGGATCTTTAGCTACCGCAGTAGTTTTCGGGTCTTTCTGTATTGCGGTAAGTCTTTTCATGAATTTCAATTCTGAAAGCCAGCCTGTCATTGTAAAAGCTTTTGAATGGTTTAGAGTAAACGGAGTTCAAATTAATTTTGGATTCCAGATTGATCAGCTTTCTTTAATGATGGTAATGATCATTACGGGTATCGGTTCACTGATCCACTTATACTCTATCGGATATATGAGTCATGATAAAGGATTCTACAAGTTTTTTACTTACCTGAATCTTTTCATCTTCTCCATGTTACTTTTGGTAATGGGAAGCAACTACCTTATCTTATTCATCGGATGGGAAGGTGTAGGTCTTTGTTCTTACCTGCTGATCGGATTCTGGTATACTAACGAAGAATACGGGAAAGCAGCAAGAAAAGCTTTCATCATGAACAGAATTGGTGACCTTGCGTTATTGATCGGTATCTTCATGATCGCTTCTCAGACCAATGCTGTAGATTATCTTTCTGTAGCAGAAAACGCTTCAAAATTTGAATTAGACGGAACAGTGATCATCTTTATCACAGCGAGTTTATTCATCGGTGCTACCGGTAAATCTGCTCAGGTTCCATTATATACATGGTTACCGGATGCGATGGCCGGGCCTACTCCTGTATCAGCGTTGATCCACGCGGCAACAATGGTAACGGCAGGTATTTATCTGGTAGTAAGATCCAACTTCTTATTTACTTTGGCACCAACTGTTCAGGGAGGTATTTTATTCATCGGATTCTTAACGGCTGCATTGGCAGGGTTCTATGCACTTCGTCAGAACGACATCAAAAAAGTATTGGCATATTCTACTGTTTCACAGCTTGGATTTATGTTCATTGCTTTAGGTCTTGGAGCGTATACAACAGCAATGTTCCACGTAATGACACACGCATTCTTTAAGGCTTTATTATTCTTAGGTGCAGGTTCTGTAATCCACGCGATGAGCAACGAGCAGGATATGCGTTTTATGGGAGGTCTTAAAAAATATATTCCTCTTACACACGCTACATTCCTTATCGGGACATTAGCTATCTCAGGTTTCCCTTTATTATCAGGGATGATCTCTAAAGACGAAATTTTAGTAGCCGCTTTCGCTAAAAACCCAATTTACTGGGTCATCTTATTTGTTTTAGCGGCAATCACTGCAACCTATATGTTCAGACTGTACTATCTTACATTCCACGGAGAATTCAGAGGTACTGAAGAACAAAAACATCACTTACATGAAAGCCCGTCTAATATGACATTACCATTGATCGTATTGGCTGTTCTTTCTGTAATCGGAGGTTTTATCAACCTGCCACACTTCATCGGCCATGGTCACTATGCCAAACTGATGGAATGGTTAAAGCCTGTTCTTACAGAACAAAGCTTCAGCCAGATGGAAGCGACTCTTTCAGGAGTACCTTTCAATACTGAAATGATCTTATTAGCAGCTACAGTGATTATGTTCTTCTCTGTGTGGTTCATTGTTAGAAACACTTATGTAAAGAAGAAAAAAATGGCAGTTGCAGAAGAGAGCTACACCGGATGGGAAAAGCTTTCTGCTAAAAAATTATACGTTGACGAACTTTACAACGCATTGATTGTAAAAACTGTTGAAGGATTAGGACGCGGAGGGAAAATGTTTGATAAGGGTATCTTAGACCGTTTTGTAAACTTTGTAGGTGATGGTGCTGAAGACAGCGGAAAAGCTATGAAGCGTGTACAGAACGGAAATGTAGAGACGTATATTCTTATCATGTCTTTAGCTGTGGGAATTATATTAATTGTTAACTTTTTATTACAATAATAATGTCTTGTTTATTATTAACATTATTACTTTTACCTCTAGTAGGTTCGGGATTAGTTTTTGCCTGGAAGAATAGTTCCAGCAAATATTTGGCGCTTGGAATTGCATTGGTACAAATGCTTCTTACGTTCTATGTACTTTCGGATTTTGATTTTAATCCGACAGTAGACAGCGTATTGCAGCATGAGATCAATTATCCGTGGTCACAATTTATGAAGAGCTCTCTTCACTTCGGTATCGATGGGATGAGCATGCTTCTTTTATTATTGACCAATATTCTGGCTCCCATCATTATTTTATCTTCTTTCAACGAAAATGTAAACTACAGAAATACATTCTACGGATTGATTCTGTTGATGCAGTTCGGACTTGTAGGAGTCTTCACTTCTTTAGACGGATTGTTATTCTACATTTTCTGGGAAGTAACTTTGATTCCAATTTGGTTCATTGCCGGACTTTGGGGACAGGAGAATAAAAGGTTCGAATTCACTACGAAATTCTTCGTATATACATTCGTTGGATCATTATTTATGTTAGCAGGATTGATCTATGTGTACAACCACTCTGCATCATTTGCTTTAACAGATTTATATAACGCCCAGCTTAACGAAACACAACAGACTGTGGTATTCTGGTTTATCTTCTTTGCTTTTGCAGTGAAATTACCGGTATTCCCTTTCCACACATGGCAGCCTGATACCTATACTTACTCTCCTACTCAGGGATCGATGTTATTATCAGGGATCATGCTGAAGATGGCAGTATATGGTGTAATGCGTTATTTACTTCCAATCACGCCGCTTCCGATTGCCGGAATTTCAGGACAGATTGTGATCATCCTTGCTATTGTAGGTATTGTTCATGGTGCTTTGATCGCCATTATCCAGACGGATATGAAGAGAATCATTGCTTATTCATCTTTCTCTCACGTAGGATTGATGGTAGCTGGTATCTTTGCTTCTGCGGTAGTGACTCTCAGAGGAACATTCAACGTAGAAGGCGCGGAAGGAGCATTGGTCCAGACTTTTGCTCATGGGATCAACGTAGTGGGATTATTCTATTGCTGTGATATTTTATACAAGAGATTTAAATCAAGAGACATCAGACAAATGGGTGGTTTAGCTAAAGTGGCGCCTAAGTTTGCTGTATTGTTCCTGATCATTATATTAGGTTCAATGGGAGTTCCATTAACTAACGGATTCATCGGGGAATTTATTTTGTTGAAATCGGTTTATGATTTTAACGGAACAGCAACAGTAATTGCTGGTCTTACAGTAATTCTTTGTGCTGTATATTTATTGAGATTCTACGGAAAAGCAATGTTTGGAGAAGGTGATGAAGCCGTTTTAAGTACAGCAAAAGATTTATCTGGTGTAGAATTTTCTGTATTGGCAAGTTTAGCGGTTTTTGTGATTTTACTAGGTATTTTCCCACAACCGGTAATCGACATGGTGAGTAGTTCGGTGAAGTTTATCTACCAATCAATGGTAAGTTAATTTGATATTTTAAGAAATGAGTGTTTTAATTATTGTTTTCCTAACGGCAGTTATTGCGTTATTTTCAGGAGTTTTTGAACAAGGAAAATTCGCAAGATACATTGGGATTTTGGGATTAATCATCGCATTGTACGTAAGTTTTATGCCTGAATGTTCGTTCTTCGATCATTACAAGCATATGTATGAGTACAGTGGCAATACTGCATTATTCACTAAAATATCAATCGTAACAACTTTATTATTATTCTTCCTGGGAGGGTTTGCATTCAGCAACCACAGAAGCCACCAGTCAGAATTATATGCATTAATGCTGTTTGCATTATGCGGAGGGATTATCCTTTTCGGATATCAGAACCTGGTGACGATGTTCTTAGGAATTGAGATCCTTTCTATCCCATTATATGTAATGGCTGGAGCTAACAAAACTGATCTGAGATCAAATGAAGCTTCTATCAAATATTTCCTTATGGGTGCATTTGCAACAGGTTTCTTACTGTTCGGTATTGCATTTATCTACGGAAGCACAGGAAGTTTTGATCTGTATAAGATCCATGACTTCGGAGTGGCAAATCCAGGGAATGTAATGTTTATCTTGGGAGTATTACTGATTCTTTGTGCATTGGCATTTAAAGTGGCTTTAGCCCCTTTCCACATGTGGAGCCCGGATGTATATGCAGGTTCACCTTCACTGATCACAGCTTTTATGGCGAGTGTGGTAAAGATCTCCGGATTCTTTGCTCTCTTCAGATTGATGACTCTTGGTTTCACAGGAGTAACTCATGAATGGATCAATGTTTTAGGAGTATTCTTAATCATTACTTTACTTTTGGCAAACGTGATGGGTCTTGCTCAGACGAATGCAAAAAGAATGTTGGCTTACTCTTCTGTTTCTCACGCAGGATATATCGGATTGGTATTCTTCGGAATGACAAGCCTTTCCACTTACAATCTGGCATTTTATCTGTTTGCTTATTCTTTATCTACTGTAGGGGTTTTTATGTGCCTTATCTGGGTAGAGAAGTTAAAGAGAGAGACATCTTTCGGAGCATTCAAAGGATTGGCAAAAACTGAACCTTTATTAGCGACTGCTGCTGCGATCTCTATGCTTTCAATGGCAGGGGTTCCGCTAACAGCCGGATTTATGGGAAAATTTGCTTTATTCTCGCAGGCTATGAACGGTGCAGCTTTCTTAGTATTGGTAGCAGTATTAGGTTCTGCCCTATCAATTGCTTATTATTTAAGGCTGATCATCGCAATGTTCTTCTTTAAAGAATCAACTTTCAAATCATCAGAAAAAGTAACACTTACTTACAATATTGTTGCAGTAGCCGTAATCGTACTGATTATCATTTTGGGAATCTTCCCTGATTTCTTTGCGAATATGTTCGGATTGTAAACAACATTATAACGAATCAATATAAAACCTTCCAGTTAGCTGGAAGGTTTTATTTATTGAGTACCTATATAGCAGGTGATTGTGTAAAAAACGATCCAATACATTAATCATTCCAATAGGTTTCAAAAAAAATTACTATGCTATGCATTGGAAAAAAAATTGAGCAAAACACACAAAAAATAAAAATTATCAATTACATATTTTTATTTAATTAAAAATTAAAATAAAATAATGATTATCATATTTCAATGAAAATATTGTATTAAAAAAAGTTAAAATAAAAAATAAAAGACAATACAATATTCAATACATTTGTCTTGGATTTACAACAAAATACAATAAAAAAACATGAAATGATGAAGATCAACAACAATGCCGCTGCCGCATTTTTATTATGCTCAATAGGCATGGCACAAGCACAGGAAAAAGATTCAGTAACCGCGAAAAAGCTGGACGAAGTAGTGATGGTTGGCACCAGAACTGCTCCCAGATCGAGTATTTCTACTCCCCTCCCCATTGATAATATAGATGCGGCTATCATTCAATCGTCTGGCCATAGTTCTGTCGGGCAGGCATTACAGTACAGGATTCCCTCTTTTAATTCTACCAGCGCCGCAGTGCAGGATGCAACTTCATTACTGGATCCTTTTGAAATCAGAAATATGGGATCATCCAGAACACTTGTCTTGATTAATGGAAAAAGAAAGAATCAGTCTTCTCTTATCTTCACCCAAAATACAATTGGAAAGGGAGAAACGGGAGCTGATTTATCCTCTATCCCTTCTATTGCCATCAAAAAAATAGAAATCCTTAGAGACGGAGCTTCCGCTCAATACGGCTCTGATGCAATTGCCGGGGTCATCAATATCATATTAAAAGATAAAATAAGTTTTACGGAAGCCAGTGCCAATCTGGGGCTGTATTCAAAAGGGGACGGTTTTTCGCAAAATTTTAATTTGATCACCGGATCTACATTTAAGAACGGAGGCTTTCTTACATTTTCCACCAATCTTCAGAATAATGATTATGCCTACAGAAACGGAAAAGTAAATTCTTACTGGGAAGCACAAACATTTGGAGCCACTCAAAGTGACGTAGATGCTTATTTAGCTAAGTACCCTGATGCTCAAAATAAAAATGCATATCCCAAAAAGAACAGCATAAGTTTTTTGATTAATACTTCCATACCGGTATCTGATCGCTCCAATCTATATGCAAATGCTTCATTTGCTACCAAAAAGGTAAGCAGCTTTGCCAACCACAGAACACCTTATTGGGTAAATCCTGCTAATGTCCTGAATTCACCCGACGGCTTTACCCCTACATTTATTGGAGACCTTACTGATTATGGAGCCACTCTGGGATACAAAACCAAAACAGAAAGCGAATGGAATATAGACCTGAGTGCAACTTTTGGGGGAAACAAAATTTTATATACTGTAGGAAATACCTTCAATGCAGCATTAGGAGCATCCAGTCCTATTAATTTTAAGCCTGGCGGTTTCAGATTTAATAATATTATCGGAAATATTGATGTTTCCAAAAGATTGTCAGAACATATTGCATTGGCATTTGGTTCTGAAGCAAGAAAAGAGGAATATGAAATCTACGCTGGAGATCCCGCTTCCTATTATCAGACAGGATCCATTTCTTTTCCTGGAGCATCACCGGAAAATTCCGGAACTTTTTCAAGATATAATATTGGGGTCTATGCAGATGCAGCCTTTGATATTTCTGAGGCCACAACATTTAATGCCACTGCACGTTTTGAAAACTACAGCGATTTTGGGAATGCGTTGATTTGGAAATTCAGTGCAAGACAAAACATCATAGGAAAAAAACTGGTCGCCAGAGGGTCTGTTTCTACTGGGTTCCGTGCTCCCACCCTTCAACAGGTATATCTTTCTACCATTCAGAATGTTTTTGCTAACGGTAAAATCGTTGCAGAGGGACTGTTTAATAATGTCGGTAAAGAAGCTAAAGCTGTAGGAATCCCCAAATTAGATGCCGAAAAATCCCTCAATTTCACCTTAGGACTGGGAATTCAGCCCAATAAAAACTTTTCTGTAACCATCGACGGATATCTGATCAATGTGTATGACAGAATCTTACTAAGCTCCAGAATGAGTGATAAAACTACAATTCTAGATCCTTTAAACAATATAGGAATTACCAATGTGAACGCCGCAAGTTTTTTTATCAATGGTGTAGACACTAGAACGATAGGCCTGGACCTTGTAGCCAATTATAGAAATATAGACCTGGCAAAAGGCAAACTTGCCTTTAATCTTGCCCTGAATATGAATCATTCTAAAATAACGAAGAATTCAGACAAACTGAACGGGCTTAACCTTTCTGCTCCTTTTAACAGAACCGAGGAAGCATTAGCCACCACTTCAAGACCAGCTTTAAAAAGTGTTCTCGGTATAGATTATACCATTCAAAAGTGGAATATATCACTCAACAATACTTTATTTGGAAAGGCTACTTATGCAAACAGTGGTATGCCGGGAGCTAATCTGGCCTGGAATGATCCTGATGCCGGATCACAGTCCTACCTGAGATTCAGACCAAGAATGACTACAGATATCACCATCAATTACAATATCAACAGTAAAAACACCATTAACTTTGGTATCCTGAATGTATTTAATGTTCTGCCTAAATGGGAACTGCGGAACCTTCCATCAAATACAGCGTATGATGAAGTTTACAATACTGTCACCTTCAACGGAAGATATCAGCAGTCCAGTTATGATGCCCAGCATTTCAGTATTTTTGGAACACAGTTTATATTGGGATATAATATTAAATTTTAACGTTCCTATATTTTTAAATACTAAAGTTGTCCTGAATAATCAGGACAACTTTTTTTCAAATTCTTAAAAAAAACGTTTATCTGCACTTTATAAAAAGTTCAAAATAAAAATATGTATGAAAACTCTAACAAAAAAGAAGGGAATAATCATTTATACCCATTCAAAATACATTTGGAAATAGCGTTTTTTTCATAACTTTACTTTAAATTTCAGCTCTTGTCTAATCTCTATAAAAAAGACTCCCCTTTTCAGGTTTATATATCATTCAAAAAATATTTGGATGTTCTGGAACATATCCGGTATAATGACAGATTGGAATATAGGGTTAACTATGCAGAATCTTTAATTGAGAGTACCCGAAATTTTAAAGAGCTCAGAGAAGGCTTTCAGGATACTGCCCTTCTTGAAAAATATGAGGACCTCATCAGACTGCTCCTTGCTGATCTTTTTCCAACAGGTCTTACCCGAAATGAAATAAAAGCGGCCAGTATCCCTCTTTCTAATATTACATTCAATTATACAGAAAGATTTAAAGATATTCTGAAAGATGCCGGAAAAGATTTTGAAATAGAACTGAGAAATATTTCAGATAATGAATTTTATGTATTCTGCTGCTGTCTTATTCTTCAGAGTTATTTCAAAAAAGATATTAAAAGTACCATTCCGTTTTATTATGACATTCCCAACAAGCAGGGAATCATGAAACATTATAAAATTACGGTCAACTCAGATTTTACCGAAATCACTCCTACAGAAGATGCCAAAATTCCATCGGATGATATTTTGGATATGCTGTTGGAAAATCTGGATGATTTTAAACTGTGGAAGAAATATTTTCCATCACAATCATGGATTTTGAAAGGGTTTACAATTATTTCTCTGGTAGATTGTACCTCTGAAGTTGCACTCTCCGATCTGAAATCAAGCATGATTGAGATTGACCCTGAAGATTTGAATCCCAATGAAAACCTGACTGAAATTTTCAAATCGTACTTTGATGTTCCTGAACTCAGCTTTGGCCTGATGACTTTCAACAAAAAGGAACAGAAACTTGATAAACTTCCGATATACGAGAGCCTCCTCACCAATCATATTCTGGATTTCTGGATCAATGCCTTTGATGAAGAAACCCGTAAAAGTACTTTTAATAATCTCAATCACAATTCAAAACCGATTGTTGTTTCTAATGTCAACAACCTGGATGAAAATATCAAAAAGCTTCCTTCGTTCAATATTTTAAAAGATAATAATGTCAACAGTTTCATGGTAATTCCTATCATGAAAGACGGAGATCTTCTTGCAATTATGGAGTTTACTTCTCCTATTGCCGGCAGTTTCAATGGTTTGAAGCTGAAAAAGCTGGAATTTTTCACCGATATGATTCTTTTCTCTCTGAACAGGTTTTATTTTGAAAAAAATTATCAGATAGAAGCTATTATTCAGCGTGAATACACCACCATCCATGATAGTGTAGTCTGGAAATTCAGAAATGAAGCTGAAAAATATTTCACCGCATCTCTTGGAAAAAAAATATATACATTAAAACAGATTTCATTTAAGAATCTTACTCCATTGTTCGGGGTTTCGGACATCCGCTCTTCTTCAGAAAAACGGTTTAATCTGATGCTTCAGGATCTTAACCAGCAAATTGAATTACTGAATGAAATTTTATCACTCACCAATTCGGATTCAGAGAAGTTCATGCTGGCGCTGGATATTTTTGAAAATGAACTGAACAACGAAATCAAAGCTGATACCGAGCAGCGTTTTCAAAGGTTGTTAAGGGAAGAAATCCACCCTTTTTTGCAGGGGAAACTGGAAATAAAAACATCAAGAGAAATAAAGTCGAAGATCAAAGATTACTTTTCACAAGTATTTGCGCCTACTGATCTGTTTTATCATCACAGAAAAAACCTGGATGATTCTATTACGCTGGTCAACCGTAAGCTGGCAGATATGCTGGACGAGAGCCAGGTAAAGGCCCAGGAAATTTTCCCGCATTATTATGAAAGATTCAAGTCAGACGGCGTAGAGCATAATCTGTACATTGGTCCTAGCATTGCTCCTGAACTTCACTATACCTCAAAAGTGGTTCATAAGCTGAGATACTGGCAGCTGAAAACCATCTGTAAAATGGAACTAGACTTCCAGTCTTTCAAAAAAGATCTTCCCATACCGTTGGATATTGCTTCTCTGATCTTTGTGTATAATGAAAAAATAGACATCCGCTTCAGAATGGATGAAAAGCGCTTTGATGTAGATGGTGCTTATAATTCCTATTATGAAATTATCAAGAAACGCCTGGATAAAGCCCATATCAAAGATTCTTCAGAACGCATCACCGCTCCCGGAAAAATCACCATCGTCTATTTCGGAATGGAAAATCAGAAGGAATACCTTGACTATATTTCCAAACTTCAGAAGAAAGGTGTTTTACAGCATGATGTAGAATTTTTAAGGGTAGAAGATCTGCAGGGAATTACAGGATTGCTGGCAATAAGGGTTTCTTTTACACTTCCACAGGAATAATAAATCCGGAATATACACTCCTGATATATTTATTTTTTATGGTCAACAAAATCCTGATCTAAACTGCTATTTTACCAGATATTTAGACGTTTTACGAGAATAGCACCTACCAGAAATATTTATTCAATTCCAGGAAATATCTCTCTGTTAAAGACTCAGAAAAGCCGCTCCAAAAGACAGCACAGAAATAATAATCCCTGCCATAAAGATCTTATAGGTAATGGATAGAAGCTTATATTTCCTGTCCAGGACTTTACCAAGATAATACAGATCCTTCACCATAGAATCATAGATATAATCCCTGTCTTTAATAAGGTCTTTCATAGCATTATTATAATCATCAAATAACATTTGCTGAAAGTTTCCGAAGAACAGCAGGTTTACTTTTCTGTTCGCGATATCCTGGGCTGTAAAAGTTGTTTTCGTCACATTCGGTTTTGTAGATAAAATAGCAAATATGATGGTTAGAACACTTGAAAGTAACAAGATGAAGCTCGGAAGAATAAGATGTGAATTCTTAGGGGCATCCAGCTTGGGAACCAATACAGAAAGACAAACTGAAATAATAATGGCATTGACTGATAAAAGAATATTGGCTTTACTGTCTGCAATATCGCTCAGTCTTGTATGGTTATTAAGCGTAACCCTGAATAAAGTGTCAACACTTCTGTCTGACTTCTCCTTTTCCTTTTTACCTTCTGCATTATCTTTTTTATTTTCTTTCTTATCCTCTTCTTTCTCCAGCTTCTTCTCAATCTTCTTAATATTTTTCTTTTTCAGAGGCTCCCAGTTTTCTTTGGCATAATCCGTATAGAAAGTATGTTTGTTCTTCAGCATATCCAGATTCCCGGCATTCCATTCTTCATTAGAAAAACACCTGAAATTTGTAAGCTCCCATTCTTTTCTCAAAGCATCAGAGATATCATTATAATCGTGTCCCGCAAAATGGCTGAAATCAGCATCCTTTACAATTTTTTCAAGTAAATTCTGAGGCTCATAGTGTATTTTCGTAGCCAGAATCAGTTTTTCTACATCTGTTATATAGTCTTCCGGGTAATTTTCCTGTTGCAGAAAAGCTTTCATAATCTCCACACTCCTTTCCTCATGGTTCAGGGCGCACTCTATATATCCCGTATCATGAAACCACAATGCTACGAGTACTTTCTCCTGATCCTCTTCAGAAACAGGGGTATTTTTCATGATTTCTTCAGCCTTATTCACTGTATAGGCAGTATGGATAAAATTATGATAAAAATATACCGAAGATAACTTATCTTTGAATAAGATTTCAACATAATTTTTAGCTTTGTGTAGAATGCTCATTCCTGAATTTTTGTTAATGTAAATTTATGAATTTATCCTTTAAAACTCATCTAAAAAATACTTCTATTGTTCTTCGAACAGTAATGTCCGCAGGAGTCCTTTATTCCTGTGCTACATATAACGTACAAAAGGGCAAAAACTTATTTGAAGTAAAAGATTCCGAAATAAAATCAGAAAATGATTTTAAACTTTTTCTGATTGGAGACGCAGGAAATGCAGATGAACCCCAGGCCCAGAAAACATTGAATTTACTGAAAAACAAGCTGGATTCTGCCGACAGCAACTCTATGCTGATCTTTCTCGGTGATAATATTTACCCTAATGGGATGCCCAAAGAAAAAGACAAAGAATATGCACTGGCAAAGCAGAAACTGGAAAACCAGCTTGCAATCACCAAAAATTTCAGAGGAAAAACACTTGTAATTCCAGGAAATCACGATTGGTATAACGGGCTGGAAGGATTAAATGAGCAGGAAAAACTGGTAAAAAATTATCTTGATGATAAAAAAGCTTTTCTTCCAAAAAACGGATGTCCCATTGATGACATCAATGTCTCTAAAGATATTAAGCTTATTACCATTGACACAGAATGGGTAATTGCCAACTGGGATAATTACCCTGGCATTAACAAAAGCTGCAATATCAAAACCCGTGAAGATTTTTTTACAGAGTTTAAAGATCTTATCATTAAAAATCAGGGCAAAAAAATAATTGTTGCTTTACACCACCCTGTCATCAGCAGTGGAACCCATGCAGGATTCAACTCCGCAAGGTCTCATCTTTTTCCTTTCAATGGTAATATTCCTGCTCCCGGAATTGCCAGTTTCCTCAATATATTAAGAAGTTCCTCCGGAGCCAGCCCTGCAGATCTCAATAACCAGCATTATGCAGATCTGGCTAACAGGCTGAAAAGCATTGTCCAGGATAATGAAAATATTATTTTCGTGTCCGGGCATGATCATAACCTGCAATATCACGAAGATGGAAACCTGAGACAGATTATCAGTGGTGCAGGATCTAAAACAGACCCTTCCACTATTGTAGAAAGAACGGACTTCTCATACGGAGGAAGCGGTTTTGCTGTTTTAAATTTCAGAAAAGATGAAAGTACTGATGTTGAGTATTTTTCCACTAAAAATGAACAGCTCAAAAAACTGACTCATATTTCGGTAATTTCCAAACCTGATGTATTTGTCAATAATTTCCCTAATTCTTTTCCGCCAACATTCTCTTCAACGATTTACCCTGTACAGCTTACGGAAAAAAGAAAATTTTACCGATGGCTTTGGGGGGATCACTACAGAAAATATTACGGTATTCCTATTGAAGCTCCTACCGCCAATCTCTCAGAATTGAACGAGGGCTATATCCCATTCAGAGAAGGAGGAGGAAACCAATCCAACAGCTTACGTCTGAAAGCTCCGGACGGACAGGAGTTTGTAATGCGGGGCGTAAAAAAAAGCGCAATTCGTTTTCTTAACAATATGGCTTTCCAGAAAAGCACTTTGGGAGAAGAGCTTGCCGATACATTCCCTGAAAAATTTCTGCTGGATTTTTATACAACCAACCATCCTTTTACTCCGTTTACCATTGGAAATATGTCTGAAAAGCTGAATATATTCCACAGTAATCCAAAACTGTATTACATCCCCAAACAGCACGCCTTAGGAAGATATAACGAAAACTATGGGGATGAAATGTATATGATTGAAGAACGGTTTTCTTCCGATCCGAAAACCTTGGCATATCTGGACCACGCAAAGGATATCGTTTCTACAGAAGATGTATTGAAGAATCTCAACAAAAGCAGTAAATATTCTGTTGACAGAGAATCTTACATCAGAGCAAGATTATTTGATATGCTTATCGGTGACTGGGACAGACATTCTGATCAGTGGAAATGGGCAGAATATGAGGCCGGCGATAAAGTAATCTATAAACCCATCCCAAAAGACAGAGACCAGGCATTCAGCAAGTATGACGGTGCCGCCTTTAAACTTATCATGAATGTACCGGCCATCCGGCATATGAAGACATTTACAGAAGATATCAGCAGTGTGAAATGGCTTGCCATGGAGCCTTATCCTATGGATCTTGTTTTCTTAAAAAGCTCAGACCAGGGAGAATGGGAGGCACAGGCCAAGTACATCCAGGAACACCTGACGGATGCAGATATTGATGATGCTTTCCATAACCTTCCGAAAGAAGTTCAGGATGATACCATTGCGGAAATACAGAGAAAACTGAAAATAAGAAAAACAAAACTGCAGACTTATGCTGCTCAGTATTATGATGTGCTGCAGAAAAAAGTTCCTCTGGCCGGAACCATACATCCTGATAAATTTGTCATTACCAAGAATGGGCATTCTGTACTTGTACAGCAATATAAACTGGGAAAAGATAAAGATAAGCACGAACTTGTCTTTGAAAAAACCTATCACGATTCAAAAACAAAAGAATTGTGGATTTACGGATTGGAGGATGATGACATCTATGAAGTTGTAGGGTCCGGAAAACCTAAAATGACAATAAGACTGATTGGCGGATACAATCACGATACCTACAATGTTGCTGATGGCAGAAAAGTAAAAATTTACGATTTTAAATCTCAGAAGAACACCTACAACTCAAGAAATGCCACCAAAAATATTACTGATGACTATGACATTAACAGTTATAATTATAAACACCCAAAATACAACTCAGTAGCCGGATATCCGAATTTGGACTATAACCCGGATGATGGGGTTATTGTCGGGGTTTTGGCCAATTATACTGTAAATAATTTCATCCGTGATCCCTTCACTCAGAGACACAGCTTAAAAGCTAACTTCTATACAGCTACAGCCGGATTCAGCCTTACCTATAAAGGTGTGTTTAAAAAAGCAATCTCAGGCTGGGATATAAATCTGGATGCATTTTATACCACACCAAGATTTTCTCAAAACTTTTTTGGACTTTCCAATGAAAGTGATTATGACAAAGAAAATACAGAAAGAGAATACAACAGAGCCAGGATTTCCAAATTCAATTTCGCTCCTTCCATCTCTCAGAAAAGCTGGATGAATCTAAGTCATCAATTTCAGCTGACTTTTGAAGATAATAAGGTACAGAGAAAAGCAGACCGATTCATCAACCAGTCACCGGATGTAAGGCCAGGTGTATTTGACAGTCAGCAATTTGTAGGAGCCAATTACACGTTCGGCTATAAAAATGCTGATAATGCAGCTTTTCCTACTCTTGGACTTGAATTTATGCTTAATGCCGACTGGAAAGCTACACTTTCTGATTTTAACAAAAATTTTGTAACCGTAAAAGGAAGACTTGCTGTAGATCACAGAATAGACAAAAAAGGGAAATTTGTATTTGCCAACTCCAGTAATGTGATGTGGATCAATAATAATAATTTTGAATTCTATCAGGCCGCAGCTATCGGAGGTAACAATGGCATGAGAGCCTTCAGGAACGAAAGATTCTCAGGAAGATCTTATTTTACGAATAATTCTGAAATCCGATGGGACTTTGGAAGAGTAAGAAATAACATTGCTCCTGCCAATATGGGAATCCTTATCGGGTATGATATCGGGCGGGTATGGAATGACAATGAAAATTCCAGAAAATGGCATCAGTCTGCCGGTGCCGGAGTATGGCTGAGCATCGTAGAAATGATGTCTGCAAGACTGAATTATTTCTATGGATCGGATGGCGGAAGAATTTCAGCCGGAGTGGGAATGAAGTTTTAATTTTTCCATGCTCCCATTTAATGAGTATTGAAAATTCAATATCCAAACAGCTTTTAAAGTATTTTAGATCAGATATTAAAAAAATCCAATTTTAATAAAATTTAATATTTCAAATTTTCAACCCACATTTTTTACCGATAAAAAGAATATGGCTTTTAAATAAAAGCCATATTTTCAGCTCTATAAGTCAAAACTACGCATAGTTCAATATGATTGTCAATTCTTTAAAAAATTGACAATAAAAAAACATTCTATATTTGCCGCAACAAAAATCAACAAATGATGAAAAAGAAGCTATTGTACATAGCATTATTTGTTATGTTCATTAATTCAAATGCACAGATAGGGATTAAAACTTCAACCCCTCAGAATACTTTACATGTCAATGGCTCACTTCAGGTCGTTAAAGACCTGAATGTAGGTGGAGACGACAGAACAAAGGGAAATTCCGGAAACAAAGGGGAATTCTTAATGTCAAACGGAGCCGGGAATACTCCTGTATGGAAAACGATTGAATCTGAAAATTTTTTAAAAGTGGTGTACGTGGGAAATAAAACAGATATCAGCCCCGCAAGCGGAAGCTATACAGGTACCCATTCTACTCCTGTCAATACTCATGAAAGTTATTCACAGACCTATGTTTTCAATGTGAGTAATAAGATTGATACAGCCTATTTGACTTATAATTCTACAACAGGCCTTTTCACAGTAGTAAAACCTGGATTTTATAATATTGTACCCTATGCAACCTATGATCTCAATTTAAACCCATCAGGACAAACTGCAGGAACAGCCAATTCTTATATACAGAAAGTATCTCCGGCACTTACAACCCTTGCAGGCATATCTACAGGGCACGGAGAGCGTACAACAGGCCTAAACCATAATCTTTCATCCATTAACTTTTTCAACACAGGAGAGACCTTCAGGATACGCTGCCGTTATACCCAGGATTTCAGATTATCCAGCGGAAATATTCATATTTCTTATCTTACTCCGTAAGCAATACAAACGTCAATCACTTCAATTACATTCATATATTCAAAAAAATCCACAGAAAAATCTGTGGATTTTAAATTTTTAATTTATTACCTTCTATAAAGAAAATGTGTATACATTTCCTCCTTCGTCCTTCCCTTTCTCATCTGCAATTATTAATGTTTTATCATCCAGAAATACAACAGCTTCCTTCTGGGAATTATGATTTAATGGAGTTTTCTGAATCTTTGCAGAGTTGAAATTATCAGCTGTAAATCCGGTAAGAACATGAATATTTTTATGGGTAAGCAATACAATTTTATCTTTTGTACTGTTAATGGTAGCCGACGTAATAGCAGCATCATTATAACCACCCTGAAGCTTTAATTTCCCCACTAATTTTGCTTCAAAATTACCTTCTTTGTTAGGGACTTTGAATATCAGGAAAGTTCCGTCAAAACCTTTGCTCCTGTTCTTGGTGAACAGGTAAAAGTGCCCATTCATTTCTACAAAGGCTTCACAATCGTACAGCAGATTGGATTTTTTAGGAGGAAATTCAGTCTGCCCCTGATAATGGAATTTTGTGGTCTGAACAACTTTTGTTACTGTTTGCCTGCTGTCTTTCAAATCTGTCTTTAAGATGGCCAGATCCTGTCGGTCATTATCATTATTACCAAAATCCCCGATATAGATATTTCCCTGAGCATCTGATATGATATCTTCCCAGTCTGTATTTTCTGCATTTTCTACCGGAATTTTTGCCTGCATATCTCCCTGATCACTCAAACCGTATATTGCATTTTTATTTCCTCTGTCTTCAATCACCCAGATCGTTTTCTTATCTTTTGATAAAGTAATTCCGGAAACCTCCTTCAACTTTTTAGGTAAGGAGAATTGTATTTTTAGTTTATCTTCTTTAGCAGAGGAATTCTGAGCTTTTGGATTACAGCTCATCAAAAGTAAAGCAGGTAACATAAGAAAACGTAACATATTTTTTATTTTTTAATTGAATGTAAGAAGCATTAATTGTTCCAATCGGGAACTACGAAAGTTTTTTCGCCTTTTCCCATAGAACATCCATTTCTTCCAGAGACATATCTGCCAGTTTCAAATCCTGTTCCTCGGCAAGCCCTTCCATCTTTTGAAATCTTGAAATAAACTTTAGATTGGTTCTTTCCAATGCAGAATCCGGGTTGATCCCGGAAATTCTCGCATAGTTGATGAGGGAGAAAAAAACATCACCGAGCTCCTGTTCTTTTTTATCCAAATCTGTTTCAGCGTGAAATTCCTGAATCTCTTCATCCACTTTTTTCCAGGCATCTTCTGCATCATGGAACTCAAATCCTATCCCCTTTACTTTATCCTGAATTCTGTAGGCTTTCACCAGACTCGGCAGGCTTTTCGGAACTCCCCCTAAGATTGATTTATTTCCTTCCTTTAGCTTTAATTTCTCCCAGTTCTGTTTCACTTCCTCTTCATCTTTCACCTGGGTATCCCCGTAGATATGAGGGTGGCGGAAAATCAACTTCTCGTTCAGGGAATTGATAACATCGGCGATATCAAAACTTTCTTTTTCTGAACCGATTTTAGCATAAAAAACAAGGTGAAGCAAGACATCGCCCAGTTCTTTCTTTATCTCCTGTAAATCATTCTGCAAAATAGCATCTGAAAGCTCATAGGTCTCTTCAAGGGTAAGATGACGAAGGGATTCTAATGTCTGCTTCTGATCCCACGGACATTTTTCACGTAAATCATCCATAATATCCAGTAATCTTCCAAATGCTTCTAGTTTCTCCTGTTTCGTATTCATAAGTAATGGGAAATTCAATCTTATACAAATGTAAGGGTTATTCAGGCATCATTACAAACGTTGGAAGTAAAAGTTGCAGAGTACAGAAATCCGTATAGATTTGATATGTAAACCTAACAGGTTTTCGAAACCTATTAGGTTGGGACTATTAGCACCCAATGATCTGCTGTCTGGAAAAACAAAAAAACCTTGTCAGGAAATTCCCGACAAGGCCTTGTATTTTTAATTCAAAATGAATTATCCTTGTTTTCTGTGTGTGCTCTTCGGAGCAGATTTTGCTGCTGAAGTCGCTTTCACTTTTGGTGCAGCCGGCTTTTCTGCTTTAGGAGCCGCTTTCTTAGCTTCTTTTTCAATGCTTACTTCTTCCGTAGCAGGCTCACCTTCTAAGGTTTCTGGTTCTGCTTTCACAAAACTTTCAGGAGTGATATATCCTGCTTTCTGAAGAATGTTATACCATTGAGCCAGCTTCTTGATATCAGAAGAATATACCCTTTCTGTATCATAATTGGGAAGTGATGCCAGCATAAAGTCCTTAAGCTCTGAATCTGAAGATTTATGAGAGATCGTTTCTTTATAATCGTTGTTCTTAGCAATATTTTCAAAAACTTCGAATAAAGGAACTTCTTTTTCAAATGTAAACATGGCAATATTGTCCAGTAAACTTACCTGGCTTGAGTTTCCAATGCTTACTTTTTTCTTGTTGGTAACATCTTCAATGATGAATCCGTTTCTTAATTGAGAAACTAATTTGTAAAGTCCTGGCTTTCCAGAAATTGAAATTATTTTTTCTAACAGCATAATTTTATTTTTTGTAAATTCTGCAATCAGCACTAGCTTTTTGCTTTTTATTATTTCTTTTTATCCTTGTTTAAATTATTTTGGAAATCTCATTTTGTAACCGATGCTTACATCCCCCTGAGAGATTTTTGTCAGTTTCCCCTTTACCAGTTTCTTCTTAAGAGCACTCAGGTGGTCGGTAAACAGAATCCCTTCAATATGGTCATATTCATGCTGAATTACGCGGGCTCTAATATCGGAAAAAGTTTCTGTATGTTTCACAAAATTTTCGTCATAATATTCTATAACGATCGTACCTTTCCTTTTCACATCTTCTCTTACATCCGGAATAGAAAGACAGCCTTCATTGAACTTCCATTCTTCCCCTGATTCTTCAAGGATCTGAGCGTTGATGAATACTTTTTTGAACTCAGCCAACTCATCTTTAATATCTTCATAATCCTCATCTTCTGCAAGAGGAGTCACATCTATTACAAACAGACGGATATCCAAACCAATCTGAGGCGCTGCAAGACCTATGCCATTGGCGCTGTACATCGTTTCGAACATATTATCTATCAGTTCCTGTAATCCGGGATAATCTTTATCTATGTCTTTTCCCACTTTTCTCAAAACAGGATCCCCAAAAGCTCTTATCGGTAAAATCATCTTAATCTTTGTTCTAAAAAATTCTGCAATATGATGGTTGCGCTTACTTTATCTATTAATCCTTTTTCCTGTCTCTTTTTTTTGCTTTTTCCGCTTTGGGAAATAAAAAAAGAAGCCATTTTAGAGGTAAACCTCTCATCAAAACGGTGAACCGCAATATCTGAAAATTCCTTTTTGAATGCCTCAATGAATTTTAAAATATCGGTTTCCACTTCAGAAACATTTCCTTTCAAATCTATGGGAAGCCCAATCACTACTTCATCCACCTTGTTTTCTCTGAAATATTTTTTCAAAAATTCCATTAGAGAACGGTTCTCAACAGTTTCCAGCCCGCTGGCTATAATCTGCATATCATCCGTTACAGCAATACCACAACGGGCCTTTCCGTAATCTATAGCAAGGATTTGTCCCATAAGTCTGCAAATTTAGTAAAATTTACTGATTTTATTCATAACGCAGTTTTTTTATATAAATCATGTTTTATTCCATTATTTTTTTTATAATTTTAATCTTCCAAAAAACAATCATATGAAGAAACTCATCCTCGTAAGACATGCGAAAAGCGACTGGCCAGAGGAAACAGAGGACTTTGACAGGCCTTTAGCAGACAAAGGTCTGGAGGATGCTATGCACATGTCCAGATTCCTGAAAAGCAATAATATTTCCATTGATCATTTTGTATCCAGTCCTGCAGTACGTGCACTGAATACCTGCAAAATTTTTAATCAGACCTATCAGCTGAACTGCTCCACTGATCAGAAACTTTATAATCCTTCGGAAAGAAGCTTTGAATCTGTAATTTATGACCTGGATGATAATCTGAACTCCGTCGCTCTCTTTTCTCACAATAATGGAATATCCAATTTTGCCAATTCCATTTCTGAGGATATTTTCCATTTTCCAACCTGCGGTGTAGCCGGTTTCGAGGTAGACTGTGAGTCGTGGTCACAGTTTGATGGGGCTAAAAAGAAGCTTTTATTCTTTTATGAGCCAGGGAAAATATAACTTTATTTTTTTGTTTTTTTATGCTGTAGTATTCATTCTTCTTTTTTCTTGCGAAAAACAGAAGAATTCCTACATTGAATCTATTGCACGGAATGATATAAAGCTTTCTTCTTCACCAAAACCAGGAAGCTGGCGTTATAATCATGATGAACGTTTCCAGACATTTGAAGATTTTCAGAAGTTAAGAAAAATAAAACCCGGACCTGGAAAAAATATCATTTATATTCAGCCTATAGGAACTTTTGATGAACTTCAGAAAAAGGAAATAGTACTCACAAAAGAATATTTAAAAATATATTACCAGCTGGAAACAAAAATACTGCCTGCTCTGCCCAATACTATCTTTCCTGAAAAAGTGAAAAGAATTTCAAAAGAAGGACAGGAACAGATTTTGGCAGGATATGTACTGGACAGCATCCTGATCAAAAGAAAACCCAAAGATGCTCTAGTCCTGATGGGAATTACAGAGAAAGATCTTTTTCCCAAACCGGAATGGAATTATATTTTCGGGTTGGCTTCTTATGAAGATGGTGTAGGAGTAACTTCAATGTACAGATTTGCTGACGGCCGCTTAACACATTCTAATTTTAATGAGAGCTTTTTAAGGTTAATAAAAATCAGCTCTCACGAAATTGGTCATATGTTCGGAATCAGCCACTGCCTGAATGCCAACTGTGTAATGAATGGAACGAATTCATTACCGGAAACGGATTATCACCTGGCCAGAGCCTGTTCGCTTTGCCAAAGAAAACTGAGTTCAAGCATCCACTATGATCATAAAAAAAGACTTCTTCAACTAAAAAATTTCTTTGAAAAGCAACATCTCAATACAGAGCTCACTTTAGCCAACCAGGATCTGAATCTTGTCCAGTAAACCATTATTTCTTTTACCTACACATTCCCCTCCACCGGAGGGATGGCAAAAAATTTATTTTTGACGGGGTGGTTCATTTCTGCTAAAGCCTTTTTTATTAGAACTCCTGTTATTTGTGAACAAATTAATACCATTGGTGTTAAAGAAAAAAGAACAGACTAAAGCCCGTTCTTTTTAATATTTTTCTAAGATTTTATCTTTTACTTTTTAGCCTTTTGTATTTATTTTCTTTTTAAATCCAGGTCATCAAAATCAAAACTGAAATCCGTCACATCAGAAACAGCCTTCAATCTTGCAGATTCTGCTTTCCCGTTTTCATCATAGTTGAAAATAATATAAGCATCCGCATCATAACTTCTGTCATCCCATTTAATAATAAAAGAATTATTGGAGTAAGGAAGCAGTTCTCCTTTTAATCTCGGAGAGTTTTTACATGAAATTCTGTACGTATTGCCCTGCTGTGTAATTTCTACATCACCAAACCAAACATCATTGTATGTTCCTACAAACTGTTCTGCTTTTGGCTGAAGACCTTTCTCTTTCTTAAAAGCTTCTGATTTTGCAAAAGCATCTTTCTTCTGCTTATCAAATTCAGCTTCCATTTTAGACATTCTCTCGCCATATGTTTTCAGCCAGTTTCTGTCGGCTATCCCAAGGTAAGAATCTTTCACGGTATTGGTAATCGTATTGAAAGCGGCCCCGGATTGCTGGTTGGTCAGTACAACAATTCCCAGTTTCATATCCGGTATTAAAGTAAATTGTGTAACTGTTCCGATTAACCCTCCGGTATGCTGTACCTGCTTGTGTCCTTTAACATCACTCAGGAACCAGCCTAAGCCGTATCCATAGAAACTCGTATCATAAGGATTCTTCGCTGCCACCCTATCTGGAATCTGTAAGCTCCAAAGCTGTTGGGCATTTTTATCAGAAACCAGTTTTTTTCCGTCTTTAGTCGTAAAATTATTTAAGAGACATTCTGCCCAGGTGGTCATGTCTTTAATATTACTCATAATTCCGCCGGCTGCATTGGCTGTTTCATTCCAGTCATGAGGAACGGCGATTGCTTTTCCATCTACAGGTGCATGGGCATCAATTTTATTGGCTACCGCTTTTGCTCTGTTGTAGCTTCCAAAACTTGAAGTCATTCCTACAGGTTTCATGATTCTCTGCTCAATAAATTCTGCCCAGCTTAATCCGGAAACTCTGTGAATGACTTCTCCGGCTACAATAAACATGATATTGTTATAATCCAGTTTTGTTCTGAACGGATTCTCCGGTTTCAGATATCTCACATTACGAACAATATCATTAACGGTTAAGCTCCCTCCTTCCGGAAAAAACATCAGATCTCCCTGCCCAAGTCCTAATCCGGCTCTGTGTGTGATAAGGTCTTTGATTGTAACATTTTGTGATACGTACGGATCATACATTTGGAACTCAGGAATATATTTTGAAACTTTATCATCCCAGTTCAATTTTCCTTCATCTGCCAAAATAGCTAATGCTGTACATGTAAAACCTTTAGAATTGGAAGCAATTCCTACTAAAGTGTTATCATCCATAGGCTGCCTGGAAGTGAGTGAACGTACACCAAACCCTTTGGAATAGATCATTTTTCCATCTTTTACGATTCCTACGGACATTCCCGGTACATCAAAGGTTTTCAGGGTGTTTTGGATCAGCTCGTCCAGCTTTTTTTCTTCAACCTGCGCATTGGCCAGTCCTACGGTCAAAAGAAAAATGAAAAAAGAAAGTTTCTGTTTCATTGTTTATTTTAATTTTCCCAAATTTACTAAATATTAAGCGATGCTAATTTTAGCAGTGTTAAAACTTTACGATAAATCAGTTGTCTTCATGAAAAAGCCTATTTCTATCTGTATTTTCTCTCTTCTTATGACCTGCGGTATAAAAGCTCAGGACAGAACTGCCAATCCTTTACTTTTACAGACCTGGAATCTCAATAAAATGGATACTTATATTTATACTTATGAGAAACAGGATGGTTTTGAGGCCAGAAGAGAGGGGCTCAGATTTCAGAAAAATGGAAAAATTACAGGAAATCTGATTAAATCCACATTAAAATATGATGCTCTTGAAGAGCCCGTTATTAAAAATGAAAAAGCTGACCGTTATATCGGGAGCTGGAAAAAAGCTTCAGATTCTACAGTAACCATAGTATTCCCATCCAATACGAATATGACCGGAACTTTTATTATATCAAAGCTTACTGAGAACCAGCTGAAGCTAAAAAAAGTTTTCAGTGCAGATATAGAAAAGAAAATGGATTCCATCAGAAAAACAAAAAATATCACTGAATAAGATCCCGGCTCAGTTTATGAAAGCTTATCTATATTTGCAATCTAAAAAAATAGTAAAATGACATTAAACAGATTATTGGCTTTCTTCTTACTGATGATAAGCTGTAATTTATATTTTTCCCAGGACGTCACCATCAAAGATGATAAAGTTTTACTGGATGGGAAACAGATCCTGAAAGCCGAAAAAATCAATGTGGCACAGTATTCTTTTTTCTCCATGAAAGACGATGAAGAAATTCTTCTTTACCGGTATATGGATAATGAAACCCCGCGGTACGTAAGTGATGATTATTTTATCCTGAATTTCCTGACGGAAAAAACCAAAGTAGAATCTACGGATTTAGGCAAAATCTCTAATTTTATGAATTCCAAAAAAGGAATGGAAAAGCTGGTAAAATGGCTATTGAAAGAAAGAGTAATCAATCATGACGGAGAATTAAATCCGGACCGTCTGGCTGTGTTCAAAGATAAATACCACGAAAACATTACTGAAAGAACCCTTAGATAATGACAAAAGTTCTTCTTCTTTCCGATTCCCATTCTTATATTGACGACCGCATTCTTGAATATGCTTCTCAGGCCGATGAAGTATGGCATTGTGGAGATTTCGGGAGTCTTGATGTGATTGAACAGCTGGAAAAGATTAAACCTCTGAAAGGGGTTTACGGAAATATTGACCATGCTAAAATACAAGCAGAATTTCCTGAAGTGAACCGTTTTTTTTGTGAAAAACTGGAAGTTCTGATGATCCATATAGGAGGTTATCCCGGAAAGTATTCTCCACTCACGAAAAAAGAAATTTCAGAAAAGGCTCCGAAATTATTTATTTCAGGGCATTCACATATTCTGAAAGCAATGTATGATGAGAAAAACAAGCTTCTCCATCTGAATCCCGGTGCGTGTGGAAAACAGGGCTGGCATAAAGTAAGAACAATGATGCGTTTTGCAGTGGATGGTGAGGAAATCAAAGATCTGGAAGTTATTGAATTGGGACCAAGAGCCTGACGGGATGAGAGGGTTTGAGAATTTGAGAGTTTGTGTTCATCCATTTTACTTTCTACCTTTGCAGAAATATTGGTTCAGAAAGGCCTTAAAAATTATGAAGATCGGCGATAAGGTTTCGGTAGTAGATGAAGATTTAAGCGGGGTAATTACTTCCGTAAAGGGGAATATTGTTGTTTTTAAAGATGAATATGGCTTTACTCATCAGTATCCGAAAGAAAAACTGGTTCCTAAAGATGCTGATCTGTATGAAAATATCAGAATAGTTAAAAAAGCAGAGCCTAAAAAAATTATTTCCAAGAAACATCAGAAAAATCATTTGGTTTTAGATCTGCATTTTCATAATTTGGTAAAGAATCCCAATGACTATGACAGCTTTGAAAGATTGTTTATTCAAAAGGAAAAACTGATCGAAGTGATTGAGTTCTGCAGAAAAAACAACCTCAAGAGGCTGGAAATTGTGCATGGTATTGGTGATGGCACTTTACAGCGTATGGTTCGTGATGTGTTGGAAAGCCAGCTCAATATTGATTTTTATAATAAGGAAATACTTCACCATCAATCAGGTGCGGTAATGGTAGAATTTCACTAAATTTGCAGGAATTGAAATATGAACGTACTTAATTTACTTTTTACCAAAGACGGATTGATCTGCCAGATTGTTAAAAACAAAAACATTCTGGAGGAAAAATCTTATTTCGTTACTGAAGAGACACCAGCCAATCTTATTGAACAGAAGCTGGACGAAGTTCTTATCAAGCAGCGTTATGAAGAAATCCATGTGATTTCGGCATTCAACCATTTTACCCTGATGCCGGAAGGTTTTTCTGAACATGATGCAGGATTTGATTTAATTGCCTTTAATGCTCCTGCTGACAGGGAAAAAGAAGAACTGATGCTCTCCATCAACAAAAAATTCAATATTCAGTTTTATTATACTTTCCCGAAAAGCTATTATAAAAAAATAAAAGAACTGGCTATACCTGCTCATTTTAACTTCTCCGGTGAAAAGTTTTTAAGCTCGATCAATAATAAAACCACTAAAGAAATTCACATCAACCTTTATCATAATCAATGCGAATTTTTTGCAATTGATAATAAGAAAATCATTCTTTATAATAACCTGGATGTGAATTCGGAAGTGGATTTTCTTTATTTTATCATGTTTACCTTAAGCAAAATCGGTTTCGGAATCAATGAGACCAGCTTTTATGCATATGGAGAAACAACGGAAAATGAAACCTTTATTTCCGAACTTCAGAAGTTTGTTAAAAACTTAAAAATTGTTTTTGACAATATTCCCAACAAAAATTTTATACTTAATTAGGTTGCAGGCCGCAGGAAATAGCAATTAAAACATATTCACCTGCCACCTAAAATCTATTACCCTAAACCCTAACAACAATATGTTCAGAATAATATCAGGCAAATGGAAAGCCAAAAAAATTGCCGCTCCCAAGAACTTTGAAGTAAGGCCTACAACTGATTTTGCAAAAGAGGCTTTATTCAGCATTCTGGAAAACAAATATGATATGCAGTCGATCTCTGTGCTCGATCTTTTTGCAGGAATTGGCTCTATCACTCTTGAATTTGCTTCCAGAGGATGCCAGAATATTACTTCTGTGGAAATGAACCCAAAGCATACAGCATTTATCAATACTACTGCTTCTGAGCTTGATATGGCACTACAGATCAATGTGCAGAGAGGTGATGTATTTGACTGGCTTAAAAAATTCAGAAATAAAAAATCATTTGAGATTGTATTCTCCGATGCTCCTTTCGAAATGGAAGAAAAAAAGTATCACGAACTGATTTCTCTGGTTTTAAACAATAAATATCTGAAAGAAAACGGAGTCCTTATTGTAGAACACCAAAGCCGTATGAAATTTGATCACCCGAATTTAATTGACACCCGAAAATACGGAAACGTAAGCTTCAGTTTTTTTGAACCGAATAAAGAAGATAATCAGGAACTTTAATTCCTGATTATTTTTTTTGAAATGACCGGAGCTTCCTCACCCCATTTTGTAATGGCCTCCAGAACGGGTAATAAAGTTTTTCCAAAAGAGGTTAATTCATACTCAACGACTAAAGGAGGTTTCTCTGTAAAAACTTTTCTGTCAACAATTCCATCTTCTTCCAGCTGTTTCAGCTGTAAGCTTAACGTTCTTTCTGTAATCGTAGGAATTGACTTCCTCAGTTCGTTATATCGCTTGGCACCATCAATCAGGTGATGTAAAATTACTGCCTTCCATTTCCCACCTATAAATTTCATGGTAACACTGGTACAGCAGGGATAGGATTTATTATCTATGGTATACATTTTTATACTATCATTTTTTACCGTTATTGCAAAGTTAGGAAACTTAAATTAATTTTGTAACTATAAAAATGATAGTATAAAATTATGAACTTTTTAGACCAAATGAAAAAAAGGTATACCGTAAAAAAGTATAACCCACAAGGAAAAATCACTGAAGAGAAAGTTGCAGAACTTAAAGAAATTTTACATCTCAGTCCATCTTCTATCAACAGTCAGCCGTGGAACTTTGTCTTTGTGAATGATCCTGAACAGAAGAAACGGCTGGGAGAAAAGTCCTATTTTAATAAGGAAAAAGTGTTGCAAAGCAGCCATATTATTGTCTTTCAGGTAATCAAAGATGTAGAGAATTTTGAAAAACAAATAGAAGAAAATCTTCCGGAAGGTGCTGTTAATTATTACCACACTATGGTAAAGCCTAAGGGAGAAGAAGCTGTAAAATCATGGTTGAGGCATCAGGTGTACCTGTCATTAGGTGTACTTTTATCTGCCTGTGCAGCGATGGGAATAGATTCTACTCCTATGGAGGGAATTGAGCCTGAAGGATATGATGCAGTTCTGAATAATGGGAAATATGAGACGTTGTTTGCTGTGGTTATCGGGGAAAGAGATGAAACGGATGCTAATCAGCCTAAATTCAATCCAAAGAAGAGACTGAAAGCTGAAAAAGTAATTGTGGAGGCATAGTAATAACACGAATTTCACAAATTATTTCACCAATGACACTAATAAAAAAGTCTGCGTCAATATGAGGCAGACTTTTTATTTATAGTACTTTCAATTCTAAATCAATTGTTTTTCCGAAGAATTTCTTAGAGATTTTTTCAAAATTCTTGGTAAGATCCGAAAGGTAGAAATGATAATTCGGTTTGGGGTTGTTATCATTTAAAAGATTGTATTTATCCAGGATAATCTTCAGATGATTGGCAACAATATTCGGAGAATCAATCACGCGGACTCTGTTTCCGTAATACTGTTTAATTTCATCAATTAAAAGAGGATAATGGGTACAACCCAGAATCAATGTTTCAATATTTCTTAATTTACTGTTGCTTAAATAATTATAGATGATAGCATGAGTGATCGGATGATTTTTAAATCCTTCTTCAATAGCAGGAACCAGCAATGGGGTAGCCAGCTCATCCACTTTGATCCATTTATTATGTTTACGGATACTCTTTTTATACAGCCCGGAATTCACAGTCGCTTTAGTAGCAATAACACCAACATTATTATGGATCTCGTAAGATACTTTTTCAGCAACCGGATTGATAACGTCTATCACAGGAACTCTTCCTGCAACAGACTGCATTACTTCATTCAATGCATTAGCCGTTGCTGTATTACATGCAATGACAATCGCCTTACAGTTCTGCTCCAAAAGAAAATTGGTGATTTTTGTAGAATATTCAATGATGGCTTCCTTGGACTTCTCTCCGTAAGGAAGGTGTTTGGTATCTCCAAAGTAGATCAGGTCTTCATGAGGCAGAAGTCTTTTGATTTCTTTGGCAACGGTAAGACCTCCTACCCCGCTGTCGAAAATTCCGATAGGCTGGCTTGGTGAAAGATGTGAATAATCTTGTTTTTTAGTTTTCAAGTGAACTGAAATTTTATACAAAAATAGTGAATTTATGGTATATCATATACATCAAAATACTATACAATAAATAAATCTGAAGCAATTCCATCTGCCATAAACCAATGTTTTTCAGGAATTTTCAAATGTCCGTTTTCAGTGATTAAAATACCTTCTTCCAATTTCGGCTTGATCTCTGTCTGAAAATGCTCCAGCACTCTGTCTGAAAATTTACTTTTTAAGCTGGTGAGATCTACTCCCCAAATGGTGCGTAAACCAATCATAATCATTTCATTAAACTGATCTTCCTGGGAAAGAATTTCTTCTTCTTTGGCTAACAATTTATCATTAAGCTTTTTAATATACTGCTGATTATTGGCCACATTCCAGCTTCTGATATCAAATCCGTTATAAGAATGCGCAGAAGGCCCTATTCCCAAGTATTCACGGTATTTCCAATAAGAAGAATTGTGCCGCGAATAGAAACCGGATTTTGCGAAATTGGAAACTTCATAATGTTCAAAGCCATGATCTTTTAAAAAGTCTGATAAATAATAGAATTCCCTGTTTTGCTCTTCTTCCTTCGGACTTTTTACCTTCCCTTTTGCAATCCAGTTTTCCAAAGCTGTTTTAGGTTCTACTGTCAGGGCATATGACGAAATATGAGGCACTTCCAAAGCAATGGCTTTATTCAGATTTTCTTTCCAGATCTCAAAATTGGAAGTAGGTGAACCATAGATCAGATCAATACTCAGATTTTCAAAACCGAAATCCTGAGCCCGTTTGATAGAGCTTTCTGCTTCAGAAGCACTGTGAGCCCTGTTCATGAGTTTCAGGTCATCTTCAAAAAAACTCTGAGTACCAATGGACAGTCTGTTCACTGAAGTTCCTGAAAGCTGTTTCAAGAAGTTTTTATCCAGATCATCAGGATTGGCCTCCAGTGTAATTTCAATATCTTTTTCAAAGCTGAAATAGCGCAATACTTCATCGATTAAAGAACTTATTTCATCCACGGAAAGAATAGAAGGGGTTCCTCCTCCGAAATACAGGGATTTCAGCGTTCTGTCCTGCAATTCATCTTTCCTGAGTAGTATTTCAGTTTTCATGGCACGAAGCATTTCATCCTTGAAATTCAAAGATGTTGAAAAGTGAAAATTACAGTAACTGCATTTCTGCTTACAGAACGGAATGTGAATGTATATCATAAAAAAAGCTCTGAAATTTTTCAGAGCTCAAATTTATTTAAATTAAATTGATTAGTATCTAAATCCTCTCACATTAATAAAGTTGTCAAAGTTATACCCTAAACCAATCATGAAGCTGTTTCCGCCATAGCTCTGGATATCAGATAATCCAAGGTTATAGGTAGCTCCGATCATGAATTTGTTGAATCTTACTTTTACAATGGGAGAGATACTCAGGTTCTGATTGTCAAATCTGTTCTGAACTGTTCTGTAGCTTACCCCAAAAGAGAATGCGTTGATATCATTAGAGAATGTTGCCATAAGGTTCCAGTCAATCATTCTCGTAGAGTTTGTATTAAGGTTAATTAATGCTGATGGTGCCAATGTAATATTATCAGCAATATTCCAGTTATATCCTAAATTTAAGAAGAATTTAATTGGAGAAGGCTCATAATTGTTTACAATAGAAGCGTCATTACTTAATGCAATATCGTTTACGGAAACACCCCCGAATAACCCTCTATAAGTGGCAGCCAAACCGAAGTTTGCATACACCATAAAGATGTTGCTTTCTTCCCCTCTTAATAATGGGTCACCCCCTTCTTCAGTGTTGATTTTTGAATAATCAAAGTTCATGTTATAGAAGTTAACACTTGTACCGAAAGAGAACTGATCTTTTCTGTCTCCTTCACTACTCAGAGGAATAAAATATGAAGCACCCGCTGTAATACCTCCTGCAGAAATAGGTCCGTTGCTATCTCTGAATACGGAAATACCAGCACCTACTCTATCAAAGATATTCGCATTGATCCCGATTGACTGTACATTCGGAGAATTGTTGAACTTTGAAAATTGTTGTTGATAATTGGCGTTGAGCTGTACGTAATCTGTTTTTCCGTATTGAGCTGGGTTGAACAGGAACTCACCATCCAAAAGATATTGCTGATAGTATGGTAGTGATTCTTGTGCTTTGTATGCATTTGACAAAAGAGCTAAACATACGATAGCATATAGTTTTCTCATAACAAATCTTGATTTCAATTCAACAAATATAAAAAAATTCTCAATATATTTTTAGTTTTCCAAATAATTTCTCCATTTTTTTACAGCATCCGCCATATCTTTAGGCATTGGGCTCTCAAAATATAATTCCTTCTTTGTAGTTGGGTGTATAAATCCGAGGGTATGTGCATGAAGGGCATGTCTGGGCAAAATCTCAAAGACATTTTTAATAAACTGCTTGTATTTTGGAAGATTTACCCCTCTTAGAGGAGTATGCCCTTCATATCTTTCATCATTAAACAAAGTATGCCCTATATGTCTGAAATGCGCTCTGATCTGGTGTGTTCTTCCCGTCTCCAGCTTACATTCCACCCAGGTCATATACTTGAATCTTTCCAGTACCTTGTAATGGGTTACTGCATGTTTTCCCTGGCTCCCATCTTCATAAACAGACATCTGCATTCTGTTTTTAGGATGCCTTCCGATATGCCCCCTGATAGAACCTTCGTCTTCCTGAAGGTTCCCCCATACGAAAGCCCAGTACAGTCTCTTCGTAGTCCGGTTGAAAAATTGTTTTGCCAGGAAGCTCAATGCATATTCATTTTTGGCGATCACTAACAGACCCGATGTATCTTTATCAATCCTGTGAACAAGCCCTACCCTGTCAAGATCGGATTTCTCACCATTCTTTTCAAAATGAAAGGCAAGGGCATTGACCAGCGTCCCATCCCAGTTTCCGAACCCCGGATGCACTACCATTCCAGCCTCTTTATCCACAACAACCAGATCATCATCTTCGTAAATAATATTCACAGGAATATCCTGTGGAATAATGACGTTCTCTCTCGGAGGATGTGCAAGCAGTACGGAGATCTGGTCTCCAGGCTTCACACGGTAATTCTGCTTTACCGGAATTCCGTTGACTATAACATTTCCGGCTCTGCAGGTCTGTGAAATTTTATTCCTTGAAGAATTCTGTCTGTATATTAAAAGAAACTTATCAATTCTTAACGGTTCCTGTTTGCTGTCAACAGTGATATTAAGATGTTCATACAATCCCTTATTTTCCTCATCAATATCGATGTTTTCAATACTGTTGGAATCTAATAATTCTTCATCCAAAAAATCGTCGTTATCTTCTGACATTGTTTTATATTTTTTTACGCAAAAGGCCTCAACATTTGCAGTTGAAGCCTGTATTTTTGATATTAACCTAATTTTATTCTACGACAACCTTCTTAGCTTTTGGCTTTTGAGCAGGCTGTTGAGTCGTTGCAGATGCTGTTGGCTTGGCCGTATTATTTCCCGCAGCATGAGTGCCATTCCCGACGGATGTTTTAGGCTTTTCAGCCGTAGTCTGAGTTTTAGGAGTCTCTGTCTTCGGAACTTCTGGCTTTGGAGTTTCTTTTTTAGGGGCCGGAGGGGGGACTACCGGAGCTTCGTAGCTTGGCTCGCTATGTACTTCTTCATAACGTACCGGAGGAAGTGAAGTATCTACTTTCATACGGTAGATAGAATTCAGCTGCTCTACTTTAGCTCTTAATTCTGCCGGAGTTTTCTTACTCGCCCAAAGATCAATCTGCATTCCCTGATCACGAACATCTCCTGCAGCAGGATCCTGATAATAAATAATATCAGATTCATCTCTGCCTCCATCTTCATGTTCCACCAATCCTACTTCAAACATGCTCTTTGCAATCACTACTCTGGCTTCTTTTACCGTAAGTCCCACTACATTAGGAATCGAAATATTTCTCATAGGACCAGATCCTACAACCACGTCAATAACTGAGAATCTTGGCAAACGGGTACCGGGGTTCACAGCGTTTCCTTTATAAAGAATTCTTAAAAGAGCGTCTTTCTGGATACTCGGCTCGTAGATCGTATCTCCGATCTTAAGACCTACCTGATCCAGTCTCTGGAAAGCCAGTCCTGAATATTTGTTGATTACATTCGGAATCGCAATTGGCGCCCATGTTCTTGGATTTACCTTAAGCGTTACGGTTCTTCCGTCTTTTACGCGGGAACCTGGCGCAGGATACACCTGCAAAACCTGAAATGGTCTGTATTTAGGGTCATAATTGGCACTGTCTACTTCATATTCCAATCCTGTATCATCTAGTATTTTAACGGCATCATGCACCGATTTATTTACAACATTGGGAACAGGGATTTCCTGCCCGTGATTAGTATGGTACTCCAACCAGCGAAATGTGAGCCACACCAGCCCAACGAAAACACCGATGGCTACTACTAAATTCAGTAAAACTTTCCAATTGAAAAGTGATTTAAGCATACTTAAAAATACTTTAATTATAACCGCAAATATAGCTAATAATTTTAGAATGGACTTTTTATTTAACACAATTCATTTTTGATTTTAAATTTTGTCGATTTCCCATATTGCATTATATAAAATGATTAAATTTGCCTTAATTGATACTATATGGTTATGAATAAAAAAAGTGTTGCCGTAGTAATGGGAGGCTATTCTGATGAATATGTCGTTTCTTTAAAAAGCGGGCAATTGATTTATGATTCTTTAGACAGAAATCTCTATGATGTATATAAAGTAGTAGTCCTTAAAGATGAATGGTATTTTTTAGGAGAAAATGATAAAAAATACGAGATCAACAGAGGTGATTTTTCTGTGACTTTAGAAAACGGAGAAACTTTGAAATTTGATGTCTGCTTCAATATTATCCACGGAACTCCTGGTGAAAACGGAATTCTTCAGGCATACTGGGACGCAATAGGTCAAAAGTATACAGGCTGTGGCTTCTATCAGAGCGCTCTTACTTTCAATAAAAAAGACACATTGGCAGTACTCTCAAAATATGGAATTCCTTCTGCAAAAAGTATTTATTTAAGAAAAGGTGAAGGCATCAATGTAGATGAGATCGTATCAGAATTAAAGCTTCCTTTATTTGTAAAACCTAATCAATCCGGATCTTCTCTGGGAATTTCAAAAGTAAAAGAAAAATCTGAATTGATTGCTGCTACTGAAATTGCCTTCAAAGAAGACGATGAAATTCTGATCGAAAGTTTCTTAAACGGCATGGAAGTCTCTGTAGGGGTTATTGATTTTAAAGGAGAAACCATTGTTTTAGGAATCACTGAAATTGTTCCTACCAATGAGTTTTTTGATTATGAGGCAAAGTATGAAGGCGCTTCTGAAGAAATTACACCGGCAAGAATCGACGAAGAAACCACAAAAAGAGTGGAAGAAATCGCAAAAAGAGCCTACAACTCATTAGGGATGAGCGGTTTTTCAAGAAGCGAATATATTCTGATGGATGGTATTCCTTATATGCTGGAAATGAACACCAACCCTGGGTTCTCTCCGGCAAGTATTCTCCCTCAGCAGGCAAGACATTATGGAATTTCCATCATGGATCTTTGTGGAAATGAAGTTGAAAAAGCACTTAATAAATAATCAAATGATGAGGCTTCTTACTATTTCATTATTTGTTTCTTCTTTGGCATTTGCACAGAACTACAAAACTCTTGAATTACAACTGCCTAAAAATTCGCTTGAACCCAAAAGCGTCAAATTTAGTGATGATGCTGTTTACCTTGATGATCAGAAGTGTTTCAATTACATTAAAAAGCATGATGTTATCATTGATCATGAAACAGTTCCCAATTATTTTGAAATCAGTTCTCTGGACAACAAAATCTTGTTTTCAGGAATTATAAAGAAAAATGAAAGTGGAGTTTTTGAAAGTAAGATTAAGTTTCATCCCATCGACAAAGTTTACAAAAATTACAGGAAGAAATGATTTGATTCTAAATCTGTCTTCCAATCAGGTTCTAAATAACAACTGCAGCCTCAATCTTGAAAACCTAAGGCTGTTTTACGAAAAATCAAACGAAAACAACTAGAATATGAAAATTGCTGTTTTCCCGGGATCATTTGATCCTATTACCTTGGGACATTACGACATTATAGAAAGAGCGGCCCCGCTATTTGATAAATTAATCATCGCTATCGGGCAGAACTCCCAGAAAAAATATATGTTCCCTCTTGAAAAAAGAATGGAATTTATCCAGAACTCGGTCGCTGAATTCCCCAATGTGGAGGTAGATTATTTTGAAGGGCTTACTGTTGACTACTGCTTTGAAAAAAACGCACAGTACATCATCAGAGGACTGAGAAATCCTGCCGATTTCGAGTTTGAAAAAGCGATTGCCCACACCAACAGAACTCTGGCCCACAAAAAACTGGAAACAGTATTTTTACTGACTTCCTCAGGAAAATCTTTCATCAGCAGCAGTATTGTAAGAGAGATCATTAATCATGGAGGAGAATACGAACTACTGGTTCCTGAGTCCGTGAGGGTGGAGCGATAAAAAAATATAATTGATGAGCGATAAATGATAATTGATATAATGGCCAAGAATTTGCTTAAGCAGAAATCATTCATCAATTATGATTTATCAACAATCATTTATAATTATATATGCACGAACAGTTCAATTTTGCTATAGAAGTCCTGGGGACTATTGCCTTTTCCATGTCCGGAAGTTTTGCAGCAATGCAGAAACGGCTTGATCCGTTCGGGGTACTTATTATTGCATTTGTAACTTCTGTGGGAGGAGGAACTGTAAGAGACCTGCTGTTGGATATCCCTGTATTCTGGATGCATGATCTTCTGACGTGTGCCCTGATTCTGATAACCAGTATTTTTTCAATGGTCTTCAAATCACTTGAGAAAAACTTCAAGGTAACCCTGTTTATTTTCGATAGCTTCGGTCTCGGGTTATTTACCATTATCGGGGTTCAGAAAGGTTTAAATGCAGAAATCCACCCTATGATCTGTATTGCACTAGGAACTATAACAGGCTGTTTTGGGGGGATAATCCGGGATATACTACTCAACAGGATTCCATTGATTTTTAGAAAGGAAATTTACGCTACGGCATGCATTGTAGGAGGTTCGGCATTTTTATTAATGACAAAATACACTGCGTTTTCCTATACTTTTGTACAGGTTTTTACTATCTTATTGATTGTTGCAATCAGAACTTTCGCTGTAAAATATCATTGGCAGATACCTAAATTTTATGGCCATGATCACAGCTCAGAAATGTAGAATAGAATTTTCACAGATATAAAAAAAGCACCTGAATCAGGTGCTTTTTTTATATTTTTAGTTGATGACTAGAAGAATTTCCCTCTGTTTCTCATATTAGGATTGTGCATATGCTTCTGCATGGTTGGCATTTTCAACTGCTCTTTCATCATTTTGATCTGATCGGTCATCATTCCTGCACTGTCTAATCTTTTTGCTTCTTCCAGAAGCTTCTGCCCTTCCTGCTTTCTTCCTTTGGAAATAGCTGCTGCCGCAAGATTCAAAGTTGCCATTGCTCTGTCATGTTTCATATTCAAACCATATTCCAAAGCTTTTTTCATAAAAGGCTCTACTTTCGCAGGGTGATCCTGAGCCTGGGTCAATCCTGTTAAATAGTGAAAATATCCGTATTGAGTTTTATGAAGTTGTGTTTTATAATCTGTTATTTTTGATAACCATTCTCCCGCTTTTTCCATATTCTGCTTTCTCAGCTGCCAGAATGCCAAAAGAATATACTCATTTTTAAAGAATAGCAAGATTGGAAATGCAGCTAATAGAAATACAACAATACCCCATCCCAGATTTCTTGTGAAAAACATCATATAAAGTCCTGCCAGGATAAGAAATGCTGCTACTGCAATTTTTATGTATTTATTCATTATTAAATTTTAGAAGTGCAAAGATAATAAATTTAGGGCTTAAAGTTCAAAAAGTCAATGGTGAATGGTCAATTCGCTGCGCTTGTTAATTTTTGTAGCTGTAAGAAATTCACAATTCACCTTGCATAGCAAAAATTGACTATTGGCCCCTAAGCTTCTTTCTTAATTTTTTCAAACGTCCGGAAACAGAAATCATAACCGTTCTTTTCGTCTTTCTCATGGCAGATTTCATTGGTCAACTTCCAGATTTTAGGATCTATTTTCGGGAAGAATGTATCGGCTTCAAGATCTGCTTTCACCAAAGTAACTTCAAGCCTGTCCACCACCTCCATTGTCTGTTCATAGATATTTCCACCTCCGATCACGAAAACTTCTTCATCAATCTTCTTTGCAAATTTCAATGCTTCCTTGATGCTTCCTACAATAAGAATTCCTTCTTCAAACCAGTCTTTTTTTCTTGACACAACAATGTTGGTACGGTTGGGAAGAGGCTTTCCAATACTTTCGTATGTCTTTCTTCCCATAATAACCGGATGCCCTGAAGTAATTTCCTTAAAATGTTTCAAATCTTTGGGAAGATGCCAAAGCAACTGGTTTTCAAAACCAATTTCATTTTTCTCTCCCATCGCCACCACTATTGTTGTCATTCAAATAATTTTTTACAAAATTAGCACATAATTTGTATATTTGGTTAGCACAAAAAATTTAAAAAAATAAACTATGAAAAATAAAGGATGTCTGGGTGCAGGAACCATTGGTATCGCCCTCCTTATTATTGTTGCTGTTCTATTCTTCTGGGGAAAAAGCGGCTATAACAACTTTGTCAACAAAGAACAGACTGTCAATGCAAAATGGTCTAATGTAGAAACTGTATATCAGAAAAGAGCCAACCTTATTCCTAACCTGGAAAGAACTGTAAAATCGTATTCAAAATTTGAACAGGAAACTTTAACTCAAGTTGTGGAAGCCCGTTCAAAAGCCACTTCTATCAATATTGATCCTACCAATATGACAGAAGCAGATCTGGCCAAATTCCAGGCAGCGCAGGGAGAATTATCAGGAGCATTAAGCCGATTGATGGCCGTGGTAGAATCTTATCCTAACTTAAAAGCAGACCAGCAGTATATCAATTTCCAAAGAGAGTACACTGCTATCGAAAACAGCATCAGAACTGAAACTGTTTATTACAACGATGCTGCACAGGATTACAACACGTCTATCAAGACTTTCCCGAATAATATTCTGGCGAATTTCACCAATTTTAAAGAAAAACCTTATTTCAAAGCTGACGCAGGAGCTCAGAAAGCCCCTGAAGTATTTAAATAATAATGGGTAATTTCCTAACAAATCAACAGATCGCTTCCCTCGTGGAAGCGATTCAGTCTGCGGAAGATCATTCTACGGGAGAGATCAGGATACACATTGATTCCAATACGGAAAACCGTGATGCTAAAAGAGCATTTGAAGTTTTTAAAAAACTTGGTATGGATAAAACCGCTGACAGAAATGCTGTCCTTTTTCACGTTAATTTTGAACAGAAATATCTTACTATTATAGGAGATATCGGAATTCATGAAAAGGTAAGACAGTCATACTGGGATCACCTTCACGATTATATCACTGCTGAATTTGCCAAAGGAAATTATTATAAAGCACTGAAAAGTGCCATCCTGGAAACAGGACTTGAACTCAAAAAACATTTTCCTGTAGAAGGAGAAAATCCAAACCAACTTTCAAATGAAATTACGTTCTCTTAAAATAGTATTTTCATTTTTATTGCTATGCTTTTACACTTTTGTATCAGCACAGTATACTATTCCTGAAAAACCTGCAGTTCTCTACCCGGTTTTTGATGAAGCCGGATTACTTTCCCAACAGGAAAAAGATGCGCTGAATAATAAGCTGATCAAGTTTGCTGATTCTACCTCAACGGAAATTGAAGTGGTGATCATCCGCTCCACCAAAGGAGAAGATATTAATTTTCTGGCAACCATGTTTGGAGAGAAATGGAAAATCGGGAAGAAAGATGTGGATAATGGCGTAGTTTTCCTGATTGCCACAGAAGACAGAACAATGTCTATTCAGCAGGGACGTGCTGTAGAGCAATATCTTACCGCTTCAGTAGCAGGACAGATCTTAGATTATATCGTCACTCCAAATTTCAAGAAAGGACTTTGGTATGAGGGAATCAATGGAGGAACCTCAGCCATTATGGAGGCAGTTCAGGGAAAATTCAAACCTGTGCCGACAACAGCTCCCTCCGGTAATGGGAGTGCCTTTAAAGTGCTTATCATTGCTTTTATTATTTTCATCATTATTGCTATACTTTTTGGTAACAGAGGAGGCGGACGCGGCGGAAACAATGATGATGACGATGATGTAATCATCACCAGAAGAGGACGCCGAAATTATCCCGGAGGTTTCTTCCCATTCCCGGGCAGCTTCGGAGGAGGTGGTTTCGGAGGTGGAAGTTCCGGTGGTGGCGGATTCGGAGGCTTCGGCGGAGGCGGAAGCTTTGGAGGCGGTGGTGCATCCGGAGGCTGGTAACAAATACATTTTAAAAATCATATAAATCAGGTCATTAACGACCTGATTTTTTTATTTAAAACACTAAAATAATACCAATTCTTTAACTTTTCTTAATGTTAAATTGATCTTTAGATATTAAAAAATTAACAAAACCACACAAAAACCGTCTTTAATTCAATATTTTTTCACTATATTTACTGAAAACAGGATTATGAAGAAGACGCTGGTAGTATTTGCACACCCTTACCTGGAGCACTCCAATTCGAATGTAGAGCTCATTAATTTCTACGTTCGTCACCAGCATTTTACCTTAAGAGATCTTTACGAAGAATATCCTGATTTTCATATCGCTGCCTTCAGAGAAAGGAAACGCCTTAAAAATTATGACCGGTTTATTTTTCAGTTTCCTCTGATATGGTTTGGAATGCCTCCGCTTCTCAGATTATGGATTGATGAGGTTTTCGACAGAGACTGGCTTAAGGAAGGTGAATACAATCCACTGGAGGGAAAAGAAGTTTATATTTTGGTCACTACCGGCGGAAAAGAAAGATCTTTCAGTAAAACAGGTACCTATCAATACTCCATAGAAGAACTGATTAGCGGACTGATTGTTTCTTTAAAAGTTTTCAAAGCAGACATTAAGCATATCAAAATCGTATACGAAGCCAACAAACTATCCAAAAAGGAAATTATTTTACATAAAAAAGAATTTACAGAACTTCTCAATCAATAACATATGGAATCCAGCTTAGCAATGAACACATTAATTTTCCTGGGGGTTGCCATTATCATGGTTCCATTGGCCAGGAAATTAGGGTTGAGCTCTGTCATCGGCTATATTTTAGGAGGAATTATCATAGGCCCATATGTACTCAGGCTTACAGGAAAAAATGTAGATGATATCATGCACGCCAGTGAATTCGGTGTCATCATGCTTTTGTTTCTTGTAGGATTAGAACTGGAACCCCGTAAATTCTGGGAAATGAGAAAAAAGATAATGGGACTGGGATTGTCACAGATGGTACTTACGATTGCATTATTATTCCTCGTGTTCATCAGTGCAGGATGGAGAATAGACAAAGCCGTTGCCATCGCTATGTGTTTTGCACTATCTTCTACAGCAATTGTTCTGCAGACCTTACAGGAAAAAAACAATCTCAAGACCACCGCCGGAGAAGCCTCATTCTCTACCCTGCTGTTTCAGGATATCTCTGTGATCCCTATTTTAGCCATACTCCCTATTGTAGCCAATTATAAAGCCAAGCATCATGATAATGAAATCCAGATTCTGATTCAGAAACTGCCGGAATGGCTTCAGGCAGGAACTGTAATTTTCGGTGTTGCCTTGCTTATTTTATTAGGAAGATATGTTTTTGTTCCCTTCCTCCGATATGTTTCAAAATCGGGAATGACAGAGTTGTTGACCGCCTCTTCTCTATTCCTTGTTATCGGGGTTTCAGAGCTGATGGTTGTTATAGGCCTTTCACCTGCATTAGGGGCTTTCCTTGCGGGGGTAATGCTTGCCAACAGTGAATTCCGCCATGAGCTGGAAGCACAGATTGATCCGTTCAAGGGACTTTTACTGGCTGTATTTTTTGTCAGCGTAGGTTCTACTATTAATTTTAATATTATTCAGAAAGACCCACTGTTTATATTCAGTACTGTTTTTGCTGTACTGGCTGTAAAATTTATCGTTTTATACACCATTGGAAAGTTTTTCAGAATAGATACTCCTCAAAGTCTTTTTTATGCATTTGCACTTTCTCAGGTAGGAGAATTTGCCTTTGTACTGCTTAATTATGCATCAGATCTTTATCTGTTAGGTCCCGAGATGAATGCACAGATGATGGCCGTTACGGCAATCACCATGTGTATCACTCCTATCCTGCTTATTATCAATGATAAATTTATTACTCCGAAATTCATTAAAGAAATTCCGGAAGAAGAGCATGATTTTAATATCCTTGGAAGTGAAGTTACCCAAAAGAAAATCATTATTGTAGGTTTTGGTCATTTCGGAAGTACCGTGGGACGTCTTTTAAAAGCTAATAAAATATCAGCAACAGTTCTGGACCGTGATTCTGACCGTGTAAAACTGCTCAGAAGCTACGGCTTTAAAGTCTATTATGGTGATGCCACCAGAATTCCTATTCTAAGGGCTGCAGGAATTGAAGAAGCTGAAATTTTGGTTTTATGCCTGGATGATCCGGATGACAATAAGTTTATTGCGGAACTGGTACGCGAACATTATCCTGATGTGAAAATTTTTGTAAGGGCTAAAAACAGGATTGATGCTTATGACTATCTGAATAACGGGATCAATCATATTTACCGTGAAACATTAGGAACAGCTGTGGATATGGCTGTGGATGTACTTCATGAAACGGGAATGAGAAAATATGCAGCAAGACGTCTCGGACAAAGATTTATGTCTATTGACAAAGCATCGATCAGAAAGCTGGCAAAAATGAAAGAAAATGATGATGACATTACGCTTTTTACCACAAAAGAAATCCTCCAGCGTGAGGAGGAATTATTAGCATATGATAATCTCAATTTTGACAATAAGAACTGGGAAGGTTCCTCATCTGCTGACGAAGAAGATGAGGATGAATCCCAGGATTAGTTTATTGGATGCTTACGCTTCCACCACTACTTTCCTCTTTGCTTACATTCTTGAGCTCTCCTTTTTTCGAAATATCTACACTTCCACCAGATGAAGCTCCAGCTTTCACACTGGAAACAGCACTGATGTGAACACTTGCTCCACTGGAAGCATCTGCTTCTACATCATCAGCAATGACTCCTTTAGCTGAAACGCTGCTGCCAGAAGAAGCACTGATATCCGCCTTTTTAGCTTTTCCGGAAAGATCAAGGGTAGATCCTGATGAAGATTCAATATCAAGATTCACAGCCCATATTTTACCATCGAAGCTACTGCTGCTGCTTACATTGATCTCCATATCATTAGCCTCCAGGTCTCCGGAGATGCTTCCCGCACTTGATGCTTCGATATCTGTCTTCTCCTGGGTAAACTTATCTTTTACAATAATTCTCGCTGCTGAATCTGCAAGGAGCTTTTTAAAATCTTTTGCATAAATTTTTGCAGTCACTTTGCTGATGTTCATCACTCTGATTCCCGGTTTATAATGAATATGCAATTTCCCACCATCATTGTCAATAAGAATTTCATTGATGATGCTTTGAGGAGCTGAAATTTCTACTCTTTCTGTTTCAGATTTTATAACCTCTGCCTCAATCGCCTGAGAAACCTGAATTTCATCAAAATCTCCGGTAAATTCTTTATGCTGCATTGGGCCTGATTCTTTGCTGACTACTTTTTCTACCCAATTATTCCCATCTCCATCCCTGTCTCTGTTTCTGTTCTCATGTTTATCATTACATGAGGCTAATGCCACTAAGGCTGAAAAAATAAATAAAGTCCTTGTTTTCATGCTTATTTCTTTTGTCAATTATTTGTTTGATTTCTTTATATCTAAATAACAACTAATTTATAAAAAATATTACATTACCATTGAAATTACTGCAAATACCTGCTATAGGGTTTTATGAAAGACTTTTCCTTAATTAAGCATATAGTTTGTTCATTTTAAATGTTCATAAAAAGGTTTCAGTAAATACGTCTGCTAACATATATCCTATGATGCAAGTTTTTAATATCTTTATGCTTTAATAACAATTATATTTATGAAGAATATTTCATCGGTATTATTAATTTCTGCCTTGGCGTTCAATCAATCTTGTACTACAATGAAACAGACCGATATTCAACAGGAGCTGCCTGCTCCTGATCCGTCTTTATCTTCAAATCCTTTTATGAAGAAAAGCAGGCTTCAATATGAAGCTCCGGAATTTGACAAAATCAAAAATGAACACTTCAAACCCGCTTTTGACTATGGTTTAAAGCAGCATGAAGCTGAAATTATAAAAATTGCCAACAATCCGGCAGCCCCTACTTTTGAAAATACCATCGTTGCACTGGAAAAAAGTGGTGAAGTATTGAGAAGAGCACAGATTGTATTCTCTAATCTTACCAGTGCCAATACGAACCCTACATTGCAGGCTCTGGATGAAGAATATGCTCCTGTTTTCGCAGCCCATTCTGATAAAATGTACCTGAATGAAAATCTTTACAAAAGAATACAATCCATTAAAGAAGACGGCCTTGATTCTGAAAGTAAGAGACTGGTTCAGTTTTATAAGCAAAACTTTGAAATCGCGGGAGCTAATCTTTCCGCTGCTGATAAAGAAAAGCTTAAGCAGATCAATCAGGAACTGGCTTCTCTTTCTACCCAATATGCCAACAAGTTACTGGAAGCAAGAAAGCAGGGAGGTGTATTTTTCTCAGATGCAAAAGAACTTGACGGACTTTCTGCTGATGAAATTGCAGCGGCTGCATCTGATGCCAAAACGGCAGGACAGCCGGGAAAATATCTTCTGGCTTTACAAAACACTACACAGCAGCCTCTTTTGCAAAACCTAAAAAACAGAGCAACCAGAGAAAAACTGTTCAAAGCTTCATGGACAAGAGCTGAAAAGGGAGATGCTAATGATACAAGAGCAACTATTGAACAACTCGCTAAACTGAGACTGAAAAAAGCTCAGATTCTGGGAAAGAAAAATTTTGCTGAATGGAAACTTCAGGACCAGATGGCAAAAACTCCTGAAGCAGCTACTAAGCTGATGAACCAGATCGCCACTCCGGCAGTGGAAACAGCCAGACGTGAAGCAAAAGACATTCAGGATCTTATTGACCAGCAAAAAGGAGGCTTTAAAGTAGAGCCATGGGACTGGAATTTCTATGCTGAACAGGTAAGAAAAGCAAAGTTTGATCTGGACGAAAGTGAAATAAAGCCTTATTTTGAGATTACAACAGTTCTTGAAAAAGGAGTTTTCTTCGCTGCTGAAAAATTCTATGGGTTAACTTTCAAAAAGAGAACAGATCTTCCGGTTTATCACCCGGATGTTGTAACGTATGAAGTTTTTGATCATGATGGAAAATCTATCGCCATCTATTATCTGGATTTCTATACAAGAGATTCTAAAAACGGAGGGGCATGGATGAGCAATTTTGTTGAGCAGTCTTATTTATTGGGCACAAAGCCTGTGATTGTTAACTGCTACAATTATCAGAAACCGGCTCCGGGAAAACCTTCACTGATCAGTTATGATGATGTTTCAACCATCTTCCATGAATTCGGACATTCTATTCATGGAATGTTTGCCAGCCAGAAATATCCTTCTCTTTCAGGAACGAATGTACCGAGAGATTTCGTGGAATTCCCATCTCAGATCAACGAGCACTGGGCTTTAGATCCTGTCGTTCTTAAAAATTATGCAGTACATTATGAAACAAAACAGCCTATCCCACAGGCTTTGGTAGAAAAAATCAAAAAGGCAGCTACATTCAATCAGGGGTATATGACTACTGAATTGGTTTCTGCTGCTGAGCTTGATATGGATTGGCATACTGTAAGCAATGAAAGCCAGTTTATTCCTGTTCTTGATTTTGAAAAGCAGTCTTTAGCCAATCATGGATTCAATCTGGCAACGGTTCCGCCAAGATATCATACACCTTATTTCGCCCATATCTGGGGAGGTGGATACTCAGCTGGATACTATGCTTACTTATGGTCTGAAACATTGGACAATGATGCATGGGAATGGATCAGTAAAAATGGTGGTCTCACCAGAGAAAATGGTGATCGCTTCAGAAAGTATATTCTTTCCGTAGGAAATTCTGTAGACCTGAACCAGGCATTCAGAGACTTTACAGGACACGATCCGGATATCAAACCTTTATTGAGAAACAGAGGGTTTATTAAATAATCGTATGACAGTCAATACAGGAATAAAAGTTTTATCCTCATTAATTATTCTGACTTGCTTCTCATTAAAAAACAAAAGATTTGAAAGCAGGTCAGAATCTTTATTTCAAAAACATTCTGATACAGTTACACAGGAAGAAGCAGACAAATACTTTCAGGAACAACAAAAATATTTTGATTCTACCTGTAAGGCCGAAACAATAAAAGCTGAAGCGGATATTAAGAAGAATAAACTTGTTTATTTTCATTATTTCGGAATGGTAAAAAGCTACAGAAGCAATGATGAAATGAATATTCTTTTAAAAAAACACAATATCGAAGTAGATTCTGCACTTTATTATTGTACCGTTCCACAGGAGCTTCAAAATTGCTACGCTAAAGTAATGTCAAAGGAAATTAGGAGAAAGTTTGGCCCAAAGTTTATTGACTCTTTAAGACAGGTTGCAGATATACAGTATGTAGAAAAGAATTCCGATAAGCTCTATGATTTTGAAGAATGTGATACTATTTCAAGATATCCGGGAAGTAAATCCTACCGAAGTTTTTTTAAAGATTATAAAAGGGGGTTTTGGAAGAATGTACAATATCCCGATGAATTTGAATATCGGAAAGGCAAAGATTTTTATTCTTCCATTTCTGCGGAATTTACGCTTCACAAAGACGGGACGGTCTCAGATATAGACATTGACCTTGCTTTTCATAATAAAAAGAATTATAAGTACGCCTCTTACTTTATCAACGAAACTAAAAATTTTATAAAAAAGACAAAATGGATTCCTGCCAAAACCATGGGAATAACAGTAAATAGCAGGGTTCCTCTTACACTATTTTTTAAATAACAATGAAAAAAATTATTACAGCAACATTATTATCAGTCTTTGGAGCAATATATGCACAAAAAGGCCACGCAAAACCACAAGCCAATAAAATAGACAACAAACTTGTCGGCCTATGGAAAGGAAGCGAGAAAGACCAACAGATAGCAGGGATGGAAAAACGATGGGTGATGGAAAGAAAAGCAGATGGTACTTTTATGCTTATTTTTACCACGATTCAGGATTGCGAAGTCGATCAATTTATTGAGAGAGGCCAATGGTGGATTGAGAAGGGAGAATTTCATGAGCTCCACTTTAATTCAGGGAAAACAGACATATACACTTACAAAGTCCTGGACCCTTCCCATGTAAAATTTGATTCAAAGGAGCAGGCATTGGATATGGCAACTGATACCTATAGCTTTGTTGATACTAAAATTGATGAAGACAATCAGTAAGATATAATCAGAAGCATTCTTTAATCAGAGTGCTTCTTTTTTATGTTTCAGCGAAAGCCGATGAAGAATTTTGTTTTTCTATTTCTAAAAGGCTAAAGCCCGTCCTTATTGAATTCAAAATGCATCTTTTCAAATCCGAAAGTAGATCATGTTTAAACGTTAATCAAAAAATTAGCTGTATTAAACGGTCAGGATTCATTATTTTTGCATTTCAAATTTTAAATACAATATATGGACTGTCCATGCTGTTCAGGAAAATCCTACGAAGAATGCTGTAAACCTTATCACACCAGAGAAAAACATGCGCCTACCGCTGAAGCTCTGATGCGTTCAAGATTCTCCGCCTTTGCTATTCCGAATGGTGAATATCTGATGGAAACCACCCTTCCGGGAAAAAGAAAGTATCACAATAAGAAAGATCTTCAGGAATGGGGAGAAATCAATCAATGGACAAAGCTGGAAATCATAAAAACGCCTACTCTTAATCATGTAGAATTTAAGGCTTATTATACTGATCAGGATGGCCATCCACAAATTCATCATGAGTTTTCTGTTTTTCAGAAAATGCATGAGCGCTGGTATTATGTTTCAGGGGAATTTTTGGATTAATAATGAAATCCAATTGATACAAATAAAAAATGTCCGATTTTTCGGACATTTTTTATTTTTAGTGAGCATCAGTTCCGTCAATTCCGTGAGCGTGACCGTGTGCCAATTCTTCTTCTGTAGCCGGACGGGTATTTAAAACTTCTACCTGGAAGTCTAAAACTTTCCCTGCCATTGGGTGGTTAAGATCTGCTACCACAACTTCAGGAGTAATTTCTACTACAAATGCCTGGAAGTTGTTTCCCTGGTTGTCAGATAAAGGCAAAATAGCTCCTACCGGCGGAAGTCCTGATTCTTTAAACATCTCCACTGGTAATTGAGCAATAGCATCTGGCTGTCTTTCTCCGTAAGCTTCTTCAGGCTGAATCACAAAAGCCGCTTTGTCGCCAGCTTTTAAGCCTAAGATATTTTGTTCAAATTTTGGAATCATCATTCCCACACCATACAAAAATGTAAGCGGATTTTCTGTTGTTGTCTCTTCTACAAGAATCTTACTTCCATCTGGTTCGATAGTGTGAAGTATATACTTTACAGCTACAACGTGATTGTTTTCAATTGTCATATTTTTCTTTTTTTCGTGATTTTGTCTCACGATTAATGATACAAATATACTGTTTTTGAAATGATTCAGTGAGCTTGGAAGCCGGAGGTTGGAAGAGGGATGCTATGAAAGAATTAAAGAAATGGAGATCTTCTTTTTACAGCCTTTATTTTTTTCTACTTTCGTCTCTCTTTTTTTGTCTTAGCATAAAGAGATACAGACTCTCCACTTTTGTTCTGGCCCAAGGTGTTCTTCGCAGAAACTTCAGGGAAGAATTGATGCTTGGGTTATCTGTAAAACATTTTATATTGATCTGTTCGCCAAGCCTTTCGAAACCTTCATAGTATTCTACCAGTTCTTCCAGGATCGCATCCAGCCTTTTTCCGTGTAGAGGATCTTTGGACTGTTGTTCCATATTTTATTTTTATTTTTTTGAATCTTGAGTATCTTTATTTTCTGTCTTCTTATTTTTTTCCAGTTGATAATTCGCTATCTTTTTAAAGGCCTCGGTTGTCATTACAAATGCCCTATTCGATTTATGATTCCATATACTAGCATACTTTTTGGAAACTGTTGTATAGGTTTCCCATCCTGTAAGATTTTGGTATAGCATAAGAGTACAAATATCCGTAGGTGTAATCTGCTGCCAGTTATCTAAAACATGAGAATGAACTCCACTTGCATCACTACCTTTACCCATATTAGCTATATCATGTACAATTATTCCTTTATGTAGTTTTTCAACATTTTTTACTTCATTATCTTTATTAAAAGTTAACAAATAGTCATTGCCGAAAATAATCACATTATTTACAGAAGCTCCAGTGAGAACATAGACTTTCTTAGAACCTTTCTTAATGATGGGTACCAGATTAAAGTTTGCATTATTATACCGTTTAAAAATGGTATCATTATTTATTCTGATAAGCGCTTTCTGTCTGATGGTAAAATAATCCGCTTCAACAGATGTAAAGTCCCTTTCAGATAGATCAATTTTTGCGTTAGCAGGATTATAATTAGTAGGGAAAGAAATTGTAGCCACTACTTTATTCTGTTTGGAGAAGAAAATACATTTTGGAACATCATCCAGATAAGAAAAATATCCTCCTATATTTTCCATATTTTTAAAATTCTCTTTTAGTATATCGGTGCCATACCAACTTGCCATTTCGCTGCGATATAATGCTAAACCTTCCTCTGTTACTTCCTCTGATATTTTTTCCAGATCCTGAGCATTAATACATATATTTAAAAGAGCTAATAAAAATGTTAAAAAGAATTTCATGAATATTAATTTTCATCAAAAATACTAATAAAATAAATCTACCAGAAAAAGATTTATATGGGAGCTTTATCCATTTTTGACCTACATTTCCACCTGCATGTTTGTGTTTTGTTTCTTATTTTTGAAAAAGATATTTCTTACCATACCATTATTTGTTTCAAAAAATATGAGCAAAAATAACGAAGCCAACAGGAAAAAAAATAAAAAGAAAATTGACCAGAAAAAACGTAAAATACAAAATGCTGAAGCAGAAAGAAAAGCAAGGTTAAAACAAATCCGGGAAGATTTCAAAGCAAGAGAAGCTGACAATAAGCTATAAATTGTTTTATCCGAATTAAGGAAAACCTTATTTTTAAAAATTAAGTATTCTCTATCTTTACATTGTAATAGCTGCAAAATAATTCTCTACGAAGCAAGCTGAAAATTATGCTGCATATATTCTTTTTAATTCTCAAATTTAAATTATGAAAATTCTCCACACTGCCGACTGGCATTTGGGTAAACGCCTTGACCGTTTTTCCAGACTTGAAGAACAGGTTTTGGTTATGAATGAAATTGTTCAGATCGCTGACGAGCAAAACGTTGATTTAATTTTAATTGCCGGTGATCTTTTTGACAATTTCAATCCAGGTGTAGAGGCCGTTGAACTTTTTTATAAAACATTAAAACGTTTATCACTGAATGGTAAACGTCCCGTCATTGCGATTTCCGGCAATCATGATTCTCCAAGCTTAATCAATGCTCCTGATCCTCTGGCGCGGGAATGCGGAATTATTTTAATCGGCCATCCTAAAACTGAAATTACACCTTTCGGAACAGAATATTTCAACATTACCAACTCAAAAGAAGGTTTTATAGAACTGAAAATTGACGGAATAGATTTTCCTGTAAGAATCCTTCATACCCCTTTTGCCAATGAGATCCGGTTAAAAGAATATTTCGGTGAAAATAAAGAAGAGGAAATCAACAAAGTGCTTTCTCAAAAATGGAAAGATCTTGCAGATCAGTTTTGTGATCATTCCGGAGTTAATCTTCTGACAGCTCATTTGTATATGAATAAAAGAGGAGCTGAAATTTTAGAAGAGCCTGAGGGAGAAAAACCTATTAAAATCGGAAATGCTGACCTCATTTTTTCAGACAGCATTCCTGAGCAGATTCAATATACAGCACTGGGGCACCTGCATGGTTTTCAGAATATCGGTACGAAGGAAAAGCCTGTGATTTATTCATCCTCACCTCTCTGCTACAGTTTCAGTGAAGCCGGACAGACAAAATATGTCTCTATTATTGATGCGGAACCGGGAAAAGCAGTTAGCTATGAAAAAAAAGCTTTAAAAAACGGAAGAACTCTGGTCAGAAAAGCCTTCACTTCTGTAGAAAATACTGTTCAGTGGCTGGGTGAAAATCCCAATATATTTATTGAACTCATCCTGGAAAGTGAAACTTTTTTAACGGCTGATGAAAGGAGATTAATCTATCAGTCTCATAACGGAATTGTCCACCTTATTCCAAAAGTAAAAAATAAAGAATTTACAGAACAACAAGTTCATGAAATCAACCTAAATCAAAATATCGAATTATTATTCAAAGATTATTTTAAATCTAAAAACGGTGGGCAGGAAGCTAATGAAGAACTGATGAATTTGTTTAACGAAATTTTAAATGCATAACTCATGATCCCTGTTCAATTAACTATCGAAGGACTTTACTCTTACCGGGAACGTCAGACCATTGATTTCAGAAATCTTACTGAAGCGGGATTGTTTGGGATTTTCGGGGCGGTAGGCTCCGGAAAATCTTCAGTTCTTGAAGCCATTTCGTTTGCCTTGTATGGAGAAACAGAACGCCTGAACATGCGTGACAAAAGGGCTTACAATATGATGAATTTAAAATCAAACAGTTCTTATATAGAATTTGATTTTGTGAATTATGAAAATAAACTCTTCCGTGCCACCCGTGATTTTAAACGGAATTTAAAAAAGTTCGAAGAAGTAAAACCTAATGCGGTTACTTTTTATGAGTTTATCAATGGTAAATGGATTCCTTTGGATCACTCGAATGCAGAGGTTATTATCGGCTTGAGTTATTCCAATTTTAAGAGAACCATCATTATTCCGCAGGGACAGTTCAAAGAATTCCTTGAGCTGGGTGCTGCAGAAAGAACGAATATGATGAAAGAGATTTTTAATCTTCAGAAATTTGACCTTCAGAACAATGTTTCTGCTCTGAATGTAAAAAACAGATCAGAACAGGATCAGCTGGAAGGGCAGCTTAAAGGATTTGAAGACATCAATGAAGAGAAAATCAACATTCAGAAAGAACAGCTCACAAAAGAACAGAAAATTCTTTCTGAATCCAATGAAAAACTGGAGAAAATTTCCCAGACGTATCAACAGCTGAAAAACTTGAAAAGTGACTTCGACAGTTTACAGCAGAATAAAGAAAAATTCAATCAACTTACAGAGAAAAAACCTCAAATAGATGCTCTGGAGGCACAGGCGGAATTATATGATCGTACTTTCAGACTTTTTAATCCTCTAATTATTGAAAAAAATAAACTTTCAAAAGAGATTTCTGACAAACGAAATGAAAAAGAACAGCAAGTTAAAAACTGGCAGGAAACTGAAAAAGCTTTTAATATCATAAAGGAACAACTTACAGTTCTTGAACAACAGTTTAAAGCTTTAGAGCAATCCAGAATTCAGGAAAACGATTTGAATCTTATCATTCAGATTATAAAGTTTTATGAAGAGATTAAGATTTTGAATGAAAGAACTCAGAAAGGTTCCGAAAAAGTAAAAGAAGTAAATGTTAATAAAGAGAAAATTCAAAAAACGATTGATGAGCTTTCTGCACAGATTAAAGTCTTAAAGGAACAAAAACTGGATTCTGCACTACTTTCTGAAATGGGCAACTGGTTTATTCAACAAAAGAATTTAAAAAAATCACTGCAGGAACAAACCGAAAAGGTTGAGAAACATCAAAAGCAGATTGGAGAAATTGCAGAAGAATTAAAGCCTTTTGATTATACCGAGAATTATAAAGAAGGTTTCAAAAGCAGGAAAGAAGCTTTAGAAGCAAAGAAAAAGGAACTTTCGCAGAAATTGGATCATCGTAAAATACAAAAAGAGCTTTCCCGTTTCGCCAGTGAACTTCATGATGGTGAAAACTGTCCTCTTTGTGGTTCTAAAGAGCATCCGCATATTGTAGAATTTCATAATATAAATGCTGAACTGCTGGAAATTCAGGAGAAGATAACATCCGTGGAACAGGAAACGGCTGCTATTCAAAAGCAGGAAGCAGAAATCGACAAAATTCTGGATCGAAAAAAGATCTTCGAGGAACAGCTTCTTTCGGAACAAAAAATTGTTCTTCAAATTCAGGAAAACATTGAAAAACATATCCTGAATTTCACCTGGAAAACATTCTCTCCTGATCGGGAAGAAGAATTTGAAAAAAAACGTTCTGGTTCTTTTACACTGGAAAAAAAGATTGAAGAAACGGAGCGCAATATAGCTTTAGAAAGGGAAAATATGGACAGAGAAATCAAAACTCTGGAGAAATATAAGAACGCCTTGGAGGCTTTCCGTCTGGAAGAAGTTTCGAAGCAGGAACAGATCAATATCAGTCGTTCCGGTCTTAAAATCCTGGATTGGAACCTGTATACTCAAAAAGAAAAAGCTGAGATTGAAGAAACCTATCAAACACTGGTACAATCCAACAAAGAAACAGAAGAAAGTTACCAAAAAGCATTAGAGCAGGAAAAAATTCTTTCACCAAAATTGGCAGAGCAAAAAGCGATTGTCAGTCAGTCTGAGAAACAGATTGCAAATCTTGAAAAGGAAATTGCCATTAATGAAGACACGATCATCAAAGCTTTGGCAAATCAAAATTTCAAAGAGTTCAAAGAGGTTGAGAATATTTTACTTCAGGAAATCAATATTGAATTCGTGAGAACGAAAGTTCAGCATTTCAAAGTCGAATTTGAAGCTTTAAAAAAATTCATCGGAGAGTTGGAATTGAAACTGAAAGGCCTTTCATTTGATAATGAGCAGTTTTCTCTGACCGAAAAGCAATTCAATGAGGTACAAATCGAACAAAAACAGATCAGTGATTCTGTAGTTACAAAAACCGCTGAAATAGACCGACTGGAAAAAGAATTTGTAAAAAAACAAACTCTTTTAAAAGAATTAACAAAACTTCAGAAGCGTTCGGGCAATTTAAAAATCATGATGAATCTGTTTAAAGGAGCTGGCTTTGTACAATATGTTTCGTCTATTTATCTGAGACAGCTTTGTGATCATGCCAACGTACGTTTCCACAGAATGACCAGAAACCAGCTGAGTCTGCAGCTTAATGAAAATAATGATTTCGAAATTATAGATTACCTCAACGAAGGGAAAAGCAGAAGTGTAAAAACGCTTTCAGGCGGACAGGCCTTTCAGGTATCTTTGAGTCTGGCTCTGGCTCTGGCAGAAAGTGTTCAGGCCAATGCACAGGCTGATAAGAACTTCTTCTTTATTGACGAAGGCTTCGGAACCCAGGATACAGAATCTGTGAACATCGTATTTGAAACCCTCACCAATCTGATGAAAGAAAATAGGATTGTAGGTATTATTTCGCATGTTGAAGAACTGAAAGAAAAAATTCCTACGGCTCTCAATATTATCAAAGACGAAGAAAGAGGAAGTCTGATTGAAATTATTTAATTCAATATATTGTAAATAACAAAAGCCACAAAAGAAACAAATCTTTCGTGGCTTTCACACCTCACAAACTTCCCTGTTACAGTCCTTTTATAACAGGCTTCACTTCATTTCCAAACAATTCTATAGATTTCATCATTACATCATGTGCAGGATCTCCCACATCCATATGCCCGATAAATCTTGTGATTCCGAAAATTTCTTTCATATAAGCAATTTTATCTGCTACTTCAGATGGACTTCCGATAAACAGTGCACCGTCTTTGCTTCTTCCGCCTTCATACTGTGCTTTTGTGTAAGGAGCCCATCCTCTGGAAGCCCCTATTCTATCCATCTGGGATTTATAGTTATGGAAATATCCATCAACTACTTTCTGATCATCGCTCACAAAAGTGTGTGAATGAATGGCAATCTGCATCTTCGAAACATCATGTCCTGCTTTCTGATACTCTTGTTTATAGAATTCGATCAGATTCCTGAATTGGATAGGCATTCCTCCAATAATGGCTACCACTAAAGGCATTCCCAATTCCGCCGCACTTAAAACAGACTGCGGAGTACCACCCACCGCTCTCCAGATAGAAAGTTTTCCGTCATTTTTTGCCCGTGGATACACGGTTTGGTTCTGCATCGGAGCACGAAGTTTTCCAGACCAGCTTACATTTTCTTTAGAATTGATTTTCAACAATAATTCTAATTTTTCGTCAAATAGCTGTTCATAGTCATTCAATGAATAACCGTACAGCGGAAATGATTCAATGAAACTTCCACGTCCCACGAATATCTCTGCTCTTCCGTCTGAAATAAGATCAAGTGTTGAAAAATCTTCATATACTTTTACCGGCTCTGAAGAACTTAAAACAGTTACTCCACTGGCCAACTTTATATTTTTGGTAATACTTGCCGCGGCTGCCAAAACTATTTCCGGAGAAGAAACAGCATAATCCGGACGGTGGTGCTCTCCCATTGCGAAAACATCAATTCCTACCTCATCCATTAATTTTACCTGATCCAGTATTTCACGGATCTTAGTTCCTGCATCTCTATATTTCCCGGTTGACTGGTCAAAAGCTAGGTCACCGAACATTCCTATTCCTAATTCCATATTGTTGATTTTAGTAATACAAAGTTACCACTATGGAAAATCAAAAACATTGATGTTTGTTAAGATCGAAAAGTTACTTTTTTAAAACACAAATAACACTAATGTATCACTAATAACACGAAAGTGTCATTGCGAGCAAAGCGAATTGTGCTTTTGTTGGAAAACGCAAAGACGCGAAAGGATCTTTATCTTCATTCTGTTTAAGGCGCAAGAAAATCGAAGATTTTCAGCAAAGGTCAGTTCTTATAGTACTAGGGATTATAAAATTTTATCGCAGATAAAATCTTTGCGCCTTACGAAATCCATTAATAATCTTGCGCCTTTGCGTTTCCAAAAGATTAGCAAAAACAAAAAATCCAGCCTAAAACCAGGCTGGATTCTATTATTATTTTTTCAGATATAAATCAAAATAATCTGTGATTTTCTGCATCAGGTGAACCCTGTCTTTTCCAATCACATTATGCGGATGTCCCGGATAGGTAAAATAATCCAGCTGAACGCCGTTGTCAACAGCCGACTTGATGAATTTGATAGAATGCTGCCATACCACCACATCATCCTGTGCCCCGTGGATCATCAGTAATTTTCCTTTCAGGTTCTGAACTTTATCCAAAAGATTGGCTGCGGCATATCCCTGCGGGTTTTCCTGTGGCGTATCCATATATCTTTCTCCATACATGATCTCGTACATGCTCCAGTCGATCACAGGTCCTCCAGCTACCCCTACTTTGAACACATCCGGCTTGCGGAGCATAAAACTTGTCGTCATAAATCCTCCGAAACTCCATCCATGGATTCCCATTCTGTCTCCGTCTACATAAGGAAGAGACTTTAGATACTCTACTCCTTTCATCTGGTCGTTCATTTCTGTTGTTCCCAGATTTCTGAATACAGCCTGCTCAAACTTCAACCCACGGTTGGAAGAACCTCTTCCGTCCATTGTGAAAATGATGTATCCGTTCTGAGCCATGTATTCATACCAAAGGTTTCCTGAAGCCGGAAAGCTGTTTGTGACCAACTGTAAGTGCGGACCATTATACAGATAGACAATTGTTGGATATTTTTTGTTCGGATCAAAATTCGTTGGAAGAATAATTTTTCCATATAAAGCAGTTCCATCATCTGCCTTTAATTCTACATTTTTGATTTCCGGTCTCTGATAATTCTTTAATGGATTTTCAGAAGTAAGAATATTGGTAGTCTTTAAATTGGCTGTATTGATGATATTGGCAACTCTAGGTGAATTGGCATTGCTGTAGGCATCATACAGGTAGTTTCCATCACTGCTCAAAGTTCCGGCGTGCATACCTTCCGCACTGTCCAGTCTCTGCATTTTGAAATTCGTCCAGTTGATTCTGTATAAATGTCTTTCCAAAGGAGTCTCTTTCGTAGAGGTAAAATAGATTTCCTTTTTCTTTTCATTAAATCCTAAAATATCTGTTACCAGCCAGTCTCCTTTCGTAATCTGTGCAATCAGTCCTTTTTCCAGACTATAATGGAACAGATGATTATATCCTGTTCTCTGGCTTTGCCATATAAAATCTGTGTTGGAATTTGGGAAGAAAGTAAGTGGATGTTGCGGTTCCACGTATTTGCTGTCTGTTTCTTCAAACAGTGTTTTTACCAATTCTCCTGTAACAGCATCATATTGGTTCATCTTCATATGATTTTGCCCTCTGTTCAGAACTCCTACAAAGATGTATTTTGAGTCCGGGCTCCAGGTAACTGCCGTCAGATACTGATCTTTTTCCCCTTCGATTTTCAGAAAAGCAGTAGATTGAGTTTTGATATTGAAAACCCCAAGTGTTACCTGATGGGAAGTCTGACCAGCCATCGGGTATTTGATATTGTGATTGACAGCAGGCGTTACAGACCAGTCGATGATCGGGTAATCTGCTACCATGCTCTGGTCCATTTTATAAAATGCTACACTCTCAGAGTTTGGAGCAGGGAAAATTCCGGTATCAATCCCGAATTCGTTTCTGTGAACCGCCTGTCCGCTGATGATATTTTCGTTGGTTTCGTTGGTTACCGCAATGGTTTTCCCACTTCTGTTTACAAATAAATTATTCTTCGCGGTAAAAGCAAAGGTTTGGTTATCACCAAACATTTTTATGTTGGCAGCGTCCTGATCTATAACAGCTGTACTTTTTACTTTCCAGTCATTTCCTGATCTTTCAATCCATGACATTTTACCACCGGTCGTAAAATAACCGTTAGAATTTCCTGTAAATTTGATAGATGGAACAGTTTTCAGCTTATCATTGGATAGGTTTCTGTTCAGTTGGCTCAAGGAGACCAGGGTATCCTGTCTGTTAGTTTTCAGATCTGTAATCAGATAACCGCCTTTTACAGCCTGTATGTAAGATTTTCCATCTGCAGCCCACGAAAACTGGGAAATATTTTTCACGGCAAGGTTGGTTCTCATTCCATTTACAGCCTCCGCCATCGTAAATTTCTGGGTCTGGGCAAAGGCTGAACTGCCTAAAACCAGTATCAATAAAGAAAATTTATGTAATTTCATCGTATAAAATTGAATCCACCAAAAATAAGAAATAAAAACCATCCGTTAAGAAATGTTAAATTAAAACATTTGTAAAATGGAATTTAAGCATTGAAAGAAATTATTTCTTAACTTAATGGTAGATTTTTTAAAGGGATTAGAATAAGTCAATGGTGAATGGTCAATCCGCTACGCTTGTCAAATTTTTATTGTTGAAAAATTATAGTATTCACCATTCACTTGCGAAGCAAAATTGACGATTGGATGTTAAAAAGCAATTGTGAATAACCAATCCGTTAAGATGTCAAATTTTAATTTCAGACAGCTACAGTATTCACTATTCACTTGCAAAGCAAAATTGATGATTGACAAAAGAACTCATTTCTTATCCTATATCAATGTCTTGTATAGGTACGCTGTCCTAAATTTGCATCATTAATAACAAACAAAAAATACAAAATACAATGGCAACAAAATGGATTTTAGACCCAACGCATAGCGAAATTACTTTCAAAGTAAAACACATGATGATCTCTAATGTAAAGGGAAGCTTCAGAACTTTCACTGCTGAAATTGATTCTGAAGACGAATTCTTTGCTAATGCAAAAACGACTGCTACCATTCAGACAGACTCAGTTTTTACTAACAACACAGACAGAGATAATCACTTAAAATCTGCTGAATTCTTCAATGCTGAAGTACATCCTACAATCACTTTTGAATCACAGGCATTAAACAATACTGTTGTGGGTAATCTTACCATCAACGGAATTACAAAGCCAGTAACGCTTGACGTGGATTTCGGAGGAATTAATGTAGACCCATGGGGAAATACAAAAGCAGGTTTCTCTTTTGAAGGGAAAATCAGCAGAAAAGACTTCGGATTAAACTGGAATGCAGCTCTTGAAGCAGGAGGTGTAATGGTAAGCGACGATGTAAAAGTAGCTGGTGAATTACAGTTTGTAAAACAAGCATAGTTAATAACACACATTATAAAAGGTTCAGGGATTTTTCTAAAAGCCTTGAACCTTTATCCTTTTTATAATCTTCAGTATTATGAACCTCAATGATCTTCAAAACATAAGCGACGGTTTTAAAAACACTCAGAGAATGCCTGTTTTATTTCTTGGACATGGTTCGCCTATGAACGCCATTGAAGAAAACCAGTTTGTACAGGGTTTCCGGAAAGCGGCCTCAGAAATTCCTAAACCTAATGCTATCCTTTGTGTGTCTGCTCATTGGTATACCGATGGTACTTTTGTAACGGCTATGGATATGCCGAAAACTATCCACGATTTTTATGGTTTTCCCAAAGCACTTTTTGATGTACAGTATCCTGCACCGGGGAGTCCGGAACTGGCCAAAGAAACGGCTGAACTTCTTTTACCTGTTGATGTAGAGGAAGACCACAGCTGGGGACTGGATCATGGTGCCTGGTCAGTCATTAAACATATGTATCCTGACGCCGATATTCCTGTGATCCAGCTGAGCATTGATTATACAAAGCCTCCGCAATATCACTATGATCTTGCCAAACGACTGAATAAACTTCGTGAAAAAGGTATTCTGATCATCGGAAGCGGAAATATCGTTCATAACCTCCGTCTTATCGACTGGAAAAATATAAACACAGTGGGAGCCGGATGGGACTGGGCTGTTGAAGCACGGGAAAAAACAAACAACTGGCTTCTTGATGGTGATTTTCAGAATATTATTGATTATCAGAAACAGGGAACTTTTCTACAGTATGCCGTACCTACACCTGATCATTATCTGCCTTTACTGTACACTTTAGGCCTGAAGGATCAGTCTGAAGAGCTTACTATATTTAATGATGAACTTATTGGTGGTTCGCTGAGTATGACAAGCGTAAGGATCGGATAAAATTCTTCTTTTATGATCACTAAAAGTTTAGTAATATTGTTTACCATGAAAATAATATTACTATTTTTTTTGCTTACCTCTTCCGTTTTTTACGCACAACTGGTCAAAGGAACAGTAGTGGATGATGCCGGACGCAGAATAACCGGAGCCAACATCTATCTTGATGGAACTAAAACAGGGACTGTTTCAAAAGAGGACGGAAGCTTTATACTGAATCTTTCTACCCAATACGGAAATATCGTCTTCCAAAAAGATGATTATGAAACTTTTACAGTCGGCGTCTCCGAGGTGATTAACAAAACATTAAAGGTGGTAATAACCAAAACAAACGCTATTGAAGAAATAAGATTAATTCCTTATACTTCGGAAGCTTATCGGAATTATATCAATTACTTTCTGGACACATTTATAGGCAATAACCGTGAAGAAGTGAAAATCAAAAACCAAAAATCTTTAAAGTTTTCCTATGATAAAAAGAATAAAATTCTAAAAGTTAAAGCACCCAATATTTTAATTATTGAAAATAAAAAACTGGGGTATGAAATCAACTATGACCTGATCAGTTTTTCTGCCGATTTCAATTCTAAAATGGTTAGTTATACCGGAACAAGTTTTTTTAAAGAAATCAAAGCGTCCAATACGGTAAAGCTCAACCGCATGAATGCCTACGAGGGCAGTCTGCTTCATTTTTTCAGAACGATCTATGATCATAAAATTGCTGAATCAGGATTTATTGTCAATCAGGTCGTTAGGATTCCCAATCCACAATATCCTTCTGAGGAGCAGCTGAATACTTTAAAAAATTACCTGGAGCTGGTAACCCAGCCTGACTTTAATAATTTCCCTGAAAATATCAAAGAAATTGCCCGCAAGAAAAATGCTCAAAGTCAATATATGCTGGCAGTTGTAAAAACAAAAATTCCCGATTCGGATTATGTTAAAAGATCCAACGGGCAGGTTTTTCTCCAATTTAAAGATATTCTTCAGGTCAATTATTCGAAGTTTTACTATGAACTTAAAGGAAAAGAATTTATTAAAAGAAAAAATCAGAATGTATTATCATCATTCCTTCATTCTGATGACGAACCCTTTGAGATTTCAAAGGAAGGAAATATTACCACACCTGATCAGCTCATCAATGAGGGTGACTTTTCCAAAAATAAAATTGAAAACATGCTTCCTCTTGATTATCAATTAGGAGATTAATCGTAGAAAACCATTTTGATATAAAAAAATAAAAAGGAAATATCTCAGTGAGATATTTCCTTTTTATTTTCATATTCTTATTTACTGTACTGCTTTTAAAGCGTTGATATTTCCATAACCGTAGCTTGAATTTACATTGGAATAGTAGGTGGCAGACTGTCTCATTTTAGTAAGCACCTGCTCTCTTGTCCAAGATGGATTTTTAGACCAAACCAGTGCTGCGATCCCTGCTGTAGCTGCCGTAGCCACCGAAGAGCCACCCACATAATCTGCCTGTCCGTTGTAATAGCTTAAGACAGGAACCGTATTTCCTGAAGGTCTTTCCATCTGGAAGGTAAAATCAATCTGGCTTCCTGAATGACATACATCACATTTCTGATTGGATGTATTCTCTTTTACTCCTGTAATCGCCTGTGTTTCCGACATTGACGCAGGGAAAATAACCCCAACAAAATTGGTAAAACTGGTAGAAGTTCCGCCTGCACAGAAAATCAGCTTGCCTTTAGAATAAGCATATTTGACACCATCTTCAATTTTTCCTACCGAAAATATATGCCCCATCGACATTGAGATAATCTTTACATTCGTATTATTGCCCAATTCTGTGAAAGCCGTTTTTACAGCGGTTTGTTCACTGGAAGTTTCCAATACAACATTTTCTGCTGCCCTGTAAGCAATCAGATTGGCATTATAAGCCACACCTACCGGTAATCCTGCATTATTTCTCGGAGCCGCCATTACAGAAGCCATTTTGGTTCCATGTCCGCATTGATCTCCCGATCCATCCGAATTATACACTCCGAATTTACTGATCGTTCTTCCTGAAGAAGCTCCGTTGTTAAAGCTGCTGCCCAGTAAAGTCTGTTCCGGAGAAACCCCGGTATCAATAAGTCCAATAGTCACTCCAGCTCCTGTACTGTAGTTCCAGGCTTCAGGAATATTGTGCTTAGTAAAAGCCCATGGAATTTTTGCACTTGGTGTTGTAGAAGTATAATCTGCCGTGCTTAATGTTGCAGAAGAAAAACCACAGCCTGACGAGCCGCTTCCGGAAGATTTTGCAGCGGTATTATACTGGGCTTCAAATTCAAAATAATGATAATCCGCCGGCTCTACGTAACGGATGTTTTTCATTTGCCTGAGGGCAGTAATCGTTTCCTCATTTTCAATGACAACATCCATCTGATTAAGATATTGATCTGAAAGGATGAGAAAATTTCTTTCCTCTTTTCCTTCATATTTTTTGATCACAGACAGCACTTCTTTTTCCATATCGCTGCTGCTTGGAGATTTGCTTCTGTCAAAGTCATCCTTAGAAGCCCCGAAACCAATCGATACCATTTTGTTTCCACGGAAAATAGCACTCCATACAAAATGATCAGATTCATTTTTCCAATTAAAAGTACCATCCGTTTTTATGGCCTGATTGATTCTTTCATTAATCTGTTTTGCAGTCAGTGGATCTTTCTGCATCATTTCTGTTTTTACATTTTCACTCTGAAGTTCTTCTCTGGAACACGAATGAAGGGCAAAAAATATTGCCAGGAGGAATACAGTTTTTTTCATATGTTATTATTTTGGTTGGAACCACAATATAACACTTTACTGAGAATTAAAAACTTTTAAACAAAAAATTTACCATTACATGAATATTAATTAATTTAATACAGCTATGTAGCTTAAAAATTATAATACTTTTTCATAGCAGACACTTTGCTCAACTCCGGCGTATTGCCCATAGTTTGGGATCCTGTAAAATCCGTTTTTTTCATATACGGAAATTGCATTTTTCAAATCCCGGGAAGTTTCCAGTACTGCTTTTTTAAAACTCAATTCTGCTGCCCATCTTTCGAGTTCTTTAACAATAGCTGAGGCCAGTCCTTTTTTTCTGAAGTCCGGATTCGTAAACATTCTTTTTATTTCAACTGTTTCTTCTGACAATGGCTTGAATGCTCCACAAGCCGCCGGAATATCATCAATATAGGCTACAACACAGTTCTTAATGGTATCAATTTTATTGAACTGAGCAAAGAAACTATCATTTTCACCATTATGCTCAGATAAAGCAGCATCGAGGGATTTTACAAGGTTCTGAAAATCTGTATGGGCAGAATCTGTCCTGAATATGTGCATATTTATTTGATTTAGAGATTTAAAAATTGAAGGATTTAAAGATTTGTGAAAACAAAAAGCTCCCTTTCGGAAGCTTTTGATGTATTTAAATTAGTTGACAACAAATTTTCTTTCATTGATCAGCTCTGCGATCGCCAGCATATCTTTACCGATCAGTCTGTCATCTTCAAGCTTTGAAACTCTGGAACGAAGAATCGCAAAATTTTCTTCAATAATTTTAGAACATTTGGCAGGTCTTCTGAATTCCAGTCCCTGTGCAGCAAACATCAGCTCAACAGACAGAATATTCACAAGATTTCCAAGAACCTGATTGAATTTTCTTCCTGAGATACTTCCCATAGAAACATGATCTTCCTGGCCTAAACTTGTAGGAATAGAGTCTGCTGATGCAGGGAAACATAATGTTTTATTTTCTGTAACCAAGGCAGCTGAAGTGTACTGAGGGATCATAAATCCGGAATTTAAACCTGAGCTTTCCGTCAATAATCTTGGAAGTCCATATTTTCCTTCCAATAATAAATAACTTCTTCTGTCAGAAATATTTCCTAATTCCGCAGCAGCCAATGTAGCATAGTCTAAAGGCAGTGCCATCAGTTGTCCGTGGAAGTTTCCTCCTGAAATAGATTCTTCGGCACTTAAGACAATCGGATTATCTGTAACAGAGTTCAGCTCTGTTTCTGCCATATTTCTAAGATGTTCAAAAGCATTTCTGCTGGCACCATGAACTTGCGGTACACATCTCATTGAGTAAGGATCCTGAACCCTTTCACAATCTTCGTGAGCTTTCAAATTTTGAGACCCCTTAAGAAACTTAAGCATTCTTGCTGCTACTTTTTTACTTCCTTCAAAAGGTCTGATATCGTGCAGTTCCTTTTTGAAAGGGCTTGCCGAACCTCTGTAAGCTTCAATACTCATAGCAGCAGTCATATCTGCAAGGTCTAATAAATATTCAAATTTTTCAAGTCCTTTGATTGCATGAGCAAGGATAAACTGAGTTCCGTTGATCAATCCCAACCCTTCTTTAGGCCCTAAAGCCAATGGTTCAAGGTCATGTTTCTTCAGAACCTCCATAGTATCTGACACCTGCTCTCCTTCCCAAACCTGTCCTAATCCCAGTAATGGCAGTACCAAATGAGCTAATGGAGCAAGATCTCCTGATGCCCCTACAGACCCCTGCTCAGGGACTACCGGAATAATATCTTTTTCCAACATCAGGATCATTCTTTCAATCACTTCCAGAGAAACTCCGGAAAATCCTTTCGAAAGAGCATGAACTTTAGCAATCATCATGATTTTGGAAAGCTCTTTATCAATAGGTTTACCCACTCCTACTGCGTGAGAAATGATCAGATTATATTGTAGCTGGGCGGTTTCGTCAGCTGAAATTTTAGTATCACATAATGGTCCGAATCCTGTATTGATACCATATACACATCTGTCGGACTCTACTATTTTTTGTACGTTTTTCTGAGATTTTAAGATCTGTTCTTTTGCTGCTTTGTTAAGCTTTGCTTTATTGGGTTTTTTACAGATTTCCAGGACATCGTGGAAAGTAAAAACATCTACTCCGTATATCATTTCTAAAAATTTCCTTAAAATTACACATTTAACAATAATTGGAAAAGCTAAATTTCAATCTTCCATTTTTTTGTAAACAAACAAATTAATTTACTACTTTTGGCCCCGAAAATTAAAACCAATATACATGAGAATGAAAACTCTACTGCTTGCTTTATGTATTGCAGGAACAACCGCTTTTGCACAACAGAAAGTAAAATATTCTAAAGAGGAAAGAAAAGAAATGAACCGTTATCTGTTTAACGAAGGTTTCAACACCGCAACGGATAAAAAAGTTTCCACAATTATCCTAAAAGATAATACTGAACATCAGGGATACAGCAAATCGTGGGAAAAACAAAAAGGGCAGATTCTTTCCATCACCATTGAAGATGTTGATACCAGAAAGCCTATGAAATTTGCAGCAGCAGATATTGCTGAAATGTTTCTGTATGCGACTGAGACTGAAAAATCTATGAAAGCAGCCAAGTTTATTTCAAATATGAGGAATTACAGTACTAAAAAATACAGTAAATCCGTAACTGATGACGCCATTCCATATGAAAACCAGATTGTCTCTTTAAAGAACAAAAAAGAACCCAAAGCTTTTCTAATGCAGGTGATCAATCCTGAGTTCAACGAACTTATTACCGTTTATCATGATCCATTTGCTTCAGAAACTATTTCTACCGGGTTTGCCGGTGCTCCTGCATTTGGCGGTGGTGTTATTAAATCTTATTATATAAGAAAAGGTGATAAAGTAATGTGGCTGCACAAAGATGATTTCGAAGACAACTATGATTTTCTATTCGGAGATAATGTGGAATTTATGAAAAAATATCCTAAAAACTCTGTGGAATGGAATTATCTGAGCTTTCTGATCTATCAGTATACTGAAATGAGTCACGGATAAAATACACAATTGTCATATTAAAACCTGTAGAATCATCTGCAGGTTTTTCTTTTTAAAATAGGGAAAGTTTCCTTAATTTTGTTGTATGAATCCTTCTTTAGAACTACAGCTCAAAACCTTACCATCCGAACCCGGCGTTTATCGTTATTATGATAAAAACGAACATCTTTTGTATGTGGGGAAAGCTAAAAATCTGAAAAAAAGGGTTCTCTCCTATTTCAACAAAAACCTTTCCGGATACAGGATCAAAATTATGGTCAGTAAAATCCAGAGGCTTGAAACGACGATCGTAAACAGTGAATATGATGCCCTGTTACTGGAAAATAATCTGATCAAGGAGCATCAGCCGTTTTATAATGTCATGCTGAAGGATGATAAGACTTATCCGTGGATCTGTATCAAAAATGAAGATTTCCCAAGAATTTTTCTGACCAGAAATGTGATTAAAGACGGATCAGAATATTACGGCCCTTATGCAAAAGTACGCCCAGCAAAGATATTACTGGATACCATCAAACACATTTATAAACTCAGAACCTGCAACCTGAATCTTTCTCCGTCAAAGATTGCTGAAGGTAAATATAAAGTATGCCTGGAGTATCATATCAAAAACTGTGAAGGTCCGTGTGAAGATCTCGAAAGTAAAGAAGATTATGATGAAAAAATAGATGCTATACGTGGGATCATTAAGGGAGACTTCCGGAAAGCGAAAGATTATCTTGTGAACCAGATGATGAAACTGGCTTCCAATCTTAAATTTGAAGAAGCGCAGATCATTAAGGAAAGACTGGATATTCTTGAGGATTATCAGGCTAAAAATACGGTAGTTAATCCGAATATTGATGATGTGGATGTCTTCGGAATGACCAGTGATGAAACCGCCGCCTATATTAACTTCTTTAAAATCAGAAACGGAAATATCATCCAGAGTTTCACGACAGAAATCAAAAAAATTCTTGAGGAAACGGATGAGGATATTATGGAGGAAGCATTGATTGAAATCCGCCAGAAGTTTTCATCTGATTCAAAAGAAGTTCTTCTTCCCTTCCATTTGTCTGTAGAAATTCCCAATGTAAAATTGATTGTTCCAAAGGTAGGAGACAAAAAAAGAATTGTAGAACTCTCTGAAAAGAATGCCAAAGAATACCGCCTGGAAAAACTGAAACAGGTTCAGATTGTAGATCCTGAAAGACATACCAACAGAATCATGGCCGAAATGCAGAAACTTCTGAGAATGCCTGTAGAGCCAAGACATATTGAGGGTTTTGACAACTCAAACATCCAGGGAACCAATCCTGTATCAGCCTGTGTCGTTTTTAAAGATGGCAGACCGAGCAAAGCCGATTACAGAATTTTTCATCCGAAAACAGTAGAAGGTCCAAATGACTTTGCAACCATGGAAGAAGTCATCTACCGGCGTTATAAAAGGATGCTTGATGAAGGAGAAAGTCTTCCCCAGCTGATTCTGATAGACGGGGGAAAAGGGCAGCTGTCTTCCGCTGTAAAAAGCCTGAGGTTACTGGGACTTTACGGAAAAATTACCATCGTGGGTATCGCCAAACGTTTGGAAGAGATTTTCTTTCCTGAAGATCCTATTCCCTTGTATCTGGATAAAAAATCTGAAACATTGAAAATTCTTCAGCGTGTACGTGATGAAGCCCACCGGTTTGGGGTAAAGCACCACAGGACAAGAAGGAAAAATTCTACTATCAAATCCGAACTGGAAGAAATTCCCGGTGTGGGAGAAAAAACCATTGAGATGCTTCTGTCTAAATTGAAGTCTGTAAAACGCATTAAAGAAGCCAGTCTGGAAACCCTTGAAGAAATTTTGGGGAAAAGTAAAGCTAAAATCATCTGGGATTTTTTTAATGTCAATTGATTAATATTGGCATTAAGTGTTGGTTATTTTAACAAATAAGAAGTATAAAATTTCATTTACATTTTCCATTTACCAACTTGGGACAAAAACTAACATTTCATTCAATACAAAGAAAATATAATAATAAAAAATATTAATAAACAAACATTTTATTAAAAAAATACCATTATATATATTTTTTTCGTAAATTAGTATTATCAACTAATACCAATTATATGATGAAAACTTTTCTCATTTTGTAAATCTTTTATTTTTTTATCTTCCACCGTGGATAATAAAATTATTACGATATCTACTGAATATTGTTCCCATAGCAATTATATTTTTTTTGAAAAATAGAAAAACACATCAATATATATACTGTAAAAGGCTCTTTTTTAAGAGCCTTTTATACATATTGTTTCCTTTATCTTTTTAGATTATTTCGCTGTAAATACTTCTTTGGCATACTTTCCATCTGCCTGTGGAATATCTATTACAATGTTTCCATTTTCAAAATATCCAATAGTAGCACTTCCATCAGCAAGCTTTACAATGAAAACAGAATTCTTGGAAGTTGATCTAAAAACTGCAAATGGTACTGAACTACCAGATTTTGCAAGAATAAACTGGTTAGGATCAAGCTGTATTTTCTGAAGGTCTAGTTTTCCATTCGAGTAATTACTAGCTTCTGGAGTTGTTGCAGATATTGAAGAAACAACGGTCTCAGAGGCTGTACGATGTGTATTATTATTAGATGCTGGTAGTAGTAGCGTAACAGGGTTAGAGATCGGGATTTTAACCAATGCCTCCTTTAGTGCATCCTGCAACCCATCTTCAAACTCTTTAATTTTTGAAGCTCCCCGAGACTCTAAAATCATATTATTGTTACAATCTTTAAACTGTACTATTAATTTATTTCTAAACAGACTTTTATCGTTAATAACATCAGCACTTACCACATTACAAAAATTACTTTTAGCTTCTGTAGGCCAGTCATCTTTAATTATTGGAAGTAGTATATATTTTTTACCAGTTAAAGCTTTGGTAAAAAAGTTTTTTAAACCATAATCTTCCCTAAACGTTTCAAATTTTTCAGGAACTGAAACGTATTTATAATCTGAAACCTTTTGTGCAAAAGACATTGTTGAACATATGGCCAACATACATATTGATATCTTTTTCATTTTTTATAATTTTAATCGTTTCTGAATGCTCCCATATCCAATTTTAGTGAGAAGAAGTTGGAATAAAAATTAGATCCACCTATTCCTGAATTCGTAATAGCATAATCCAGGGTAAGTCCTCTGTATCTGATTCCAAGACCGGCACTCGGTTGAAAAGAAACTTTTCTTTTAAGATCCTCTATATCTGTAATCGACTGAAATCTATTGATCCCTAATCTCACAAAAATCATTTTCTGATATCCCAATTCAGCTCCGGCATATGGACTGATGCTGGCAAAATCTGTTGAAATCAATGAAGCAGTTTTGGCGAAATCTACATTCAGACCAGCTTCTGGCAAAACGTACACACTGCTGTTGATTTCAAATAATTTACTGGCACCCACATTCAGCTTGGGCATGGTAAGTTCCATTTTATCTTTCGGTGCAGGGTTGAATTCTTCACCATTGACAACTGTTGAAAGTTCTTTCTGATTTACACTCCAGAAGTTTACCGTGGTAGTAATATCACGAACCATTCCTCCAAACTTCCAACCATTATCTGCTTTATAAATTGCTCCTACATCAAAACCAAAACCATAGCCATTCGCAAATTTCCCTACATTTCTATAGACAATTTTTGCGTTTACCCCAACATCCAGTTTGGGATTTCCTCCTGGTCTGAAGGCATAGGAAAGGATGGCTGCATAATCAGATTGGGAAAACTTTGTAATTTTATCATAATCAATATTCCCTTCAGAATCAATCATCTGAGTGGTATTCAAAATATTGTCTACTCCAAGTCTTACTACTGAAACACCAAAAACGCCTTCTTCAAGGACCTTTGCATAGGCCAGATAATCATATTTTGCAATGGATTCAAAGTATTCTGCGTGCATTGCAGCTCCCTGCCAATCTCTTTCCACAGACATCAAACCTGCCGGGTTCCACATTGGAGCGTACACATCATCCTGATTGGAAATAACAGCACCTCCCATTGCAAGACCTCTTGCTCCTGCTCCGATATTTAAGAATTCATTGGAATATTTCCTGATGATCTGAGATTGAGAGAACCCAAACAGCAGAGAAAATGCAAGTAAAAAATATTTTTTCATCATATAAATTTGATGCTTAGTTTAAGTTTTTATTTTTTCTGGCTTTAATTAAACCATTTGCAATGATTGCCAGTATCATAACACCTGAAGCTATATAAAAAACAGGGCTCATATGTTCTGATTCCCCAAAGATAAAAAAAGCTAGTATAATTCCGTAAACAGGTTCCAAATTAACTGTTAAAATTAAAGTAAAAGGTGATATATACTTCATTAATTTCACTGATTCCAGCATTGGAAAAGCAGTGAAAACACTGGCTAACAAGCATATTAACGCCAGATCTCTGTAGTTTATTTCATTCATCTGAAAAATTTGGCCTGTAAGCAGATAAAATATCATTAAAATAAACCAACCACAGAAGATTTCATAAAAAATAATGTTTCCGGAACTTGTTTTACCAAACATTTTACCATTAAATACAGAAAAAACAGTTCCAAATACTGCACAAAGAATTCCGTAGATAATACCTTCCTTAAAATGGAATTCGGTTTTAAAGATTAATAATATACAAGCTACAATAACAGTTCCCATTACTACTTCTGATATATCAATTTTTCTTTTGAAAATAATGGGTTCCAGGATTGAGGCAAAAAGTGTAGATAAGGAAAGACAGCTCAATGCTATGGAAACATTGGATACTTTAATAGAATAAAAAAAACAATACCAATGAAGTGCCATTGCAAAACCTATGGCTGCCAACTGAAAAAATATTTTTTTCGAAACTTTTATACTTTCTTTTCTAAAAACCCGGATAAATACAAAAAGAAAAACAGCAGCAAAGAGCATCCTGTAAAATACAAGGATCTGAGCATTGGCATGAATCAATTTTCCTAAAATTGCAGTGAAACCCCATAAAAAAACTATTAAATGCAACCTGAAAAGTGCCAATTTATGCATACCCTATCTCCTTTTAATTTTTACCCTGCAAATTTACAAATCACAATCGCAAATATTGATAAAAAGATAGGTTTAATTTAAAAAATAAAGTTATAACACAAAAAACCCTGAAAATTTGTTAAACTTTCAGGGCCTTCAAATAATAAACTATTAAAAAAATAAACTAGGAACTTAGAGTATTTTGCAGAGAATATCACCTCTGTTACTCTAGTGTAAAGTTAGAAAAAATATAAATTATTTAAAAATATTTTTTAGTTAAAAATTTCACAATTTCCTATAAACCAAACTATTAAACATCTGTTTTACTTCTCATTTGTATTCCTCATAAAAATAGTATCTTTAAGCGTAAAAAATTGAAAATTTTATGGACATCGAATTCAATAAACGTGAAGATCAGAACAGACTAAAATTATCTGAAATAAATCGCTTACTTACTGAGATAAAAAAAGGAGGGGGTGAGAAGAGGCTTCAAAAGCTTCGTGATGAAGGAAAAATGACAGCAAGAGAAAGAATAGATTATCTTCTCGATAAAGATTCTGATTCCATAGAAGTAGGAGCATTTGCAGGATATGACATGTATAAGGAGCACGGGGGATGCCCTAGCGGAGGAGTTGTAGTAGTTATCGGCTATGTTTCCGGAAGACAGTGTATTATTGTTGCCAATGATGCTTCTGTAAAGGCTGGTGCATGGTTTCCTATCACAGGAAAGAAAAACCTCAGAGCTCAGGAAATTGCTATGGAAAACAGACTTCCGATTATTTATCTGGTAGACTCTGCTGGGGTTTATCTGCCAATGCAGGATGAAATTTTCCCTGATAAAGAACATTTTGGAAGAATATTCAGAAATAATGCTAAAATGAGTTCTATGGGAATCATTCAGATTTCGGCTGTTATGGGCAGTTGCGTTGCTGGAGGAGCTTATTTACCGATCATGAGTGATGAAGCTATGATCGTAGATAAAACAGGTTCTATTTTCCTTGCAGGAAGCTACCTTGTAAAGGCTGCTATCGGGGAAAGTATAGATAACGAAACATTGGGTGGTGCTACGACCCAATGCTCTATCTCAGGCGTTACCGATTATAAAGCGAAAGATGACAAAGATGCCCTGAATAGAATTAAAAATATTATGAAATCTATCGGAACCACAGAAAAAGCAGGTTTTGACAGAATAGAAAGTTTCCCGCCAAAAGAGAATCCTGAAAATATTTTTGGAATTATGCCGGTTTCCAGAGCTGAGCAATATGACACCTACGAAATTATCAAATGCATTGTAGACAACTCCGAATATGAAGAATACAAACCGGATTACGGTAAAAGCATTATCTGTGCCACAGCAAGAGTTGATGGTTGGTCTGTAGGTATTGTTGCTAATCAGAGAAAACTGGTAAAAAGCGGTAAAGGAGAAATGCAGTTTGGGGGAGTGATTTACTCTGATTCCGCAGATAAGGCAACCCGATTTATTGCGAACTGTAATCAAAGAAAAATCCCTTTAATATTTCTACAGGATGTTACCGGATTTATGGTAGGTTCCAAGTCAGAACATGGCGGTATTATCAAAGACGGAGCTAAAATGGTAAATGCAGTTTCCAATTCTGTAGTTCCTAAATTTACTATTATCACAGGTAATTCTTATGGGGCAGGAAACTATGCGATGTGTGGAAAAGCTTATGACCCGAGATTAATTGTAGCATGGCCTTGGGCAGATTTAGCCGTAATGGGAGGAGCACAGGCCGCAAAAGTCTTGGCTCAGATCCAGGAATCAACATTAAAAAAACAAGGAAAGGAAATCTCCGAAGAAGAGCACAACGAAATTCTTGATACAATTTCAAAGAAATATCAGAAACAAACTGAAGCAACTTATGCCGCGGCAAGATTATGGACTGATGCGATCATCAATCCTGCAGATACACGAAAATGGATCTCTATGGGAATTGAAGCCGCTAATCATTCTCCTATCACTGAGAAATTCAACTTAGGAGTCATTCAGGTCTGAAAGAATTTATACATAAAAAATAAAAACAGCGGTCTCAAATTGAGATCGCTGTTTTGTTATTACGTGCAGTACTTTATTTTATAAGTAAACTTTTTTAAAAATTTCAGAAGCTTTGTCCCGCTATCCATTCCTACTCCTCGCGCCAGGGCTTGTTTTCCTTGCTAATCCCAGTGCTTCCACCTCCTGCTGCGGGGTAACCATTCCTATCGGGGCTAGAAGTGAGTGAATGAATGATGAGTGATAAGTTATAAATGATGTGACGAGATTCGGGATACGGGTTCCGTGGTTATAGATTCCTGAGCTTTGGATTGGTAGTAGTAAGAAAGTAATAAAGTTACACATCGTGAGTTATAAATCCCCTCTGTATCAATGCCCTTACTCCTATTCCAATTGGGGTCATAAAGCATCCCTTCAAAATTGTACTGTGTTTCAACTAGCCACTTTCTTTTCATTTGTATTGGATTCTTTCCTACTGTGTCATTCCGCAGGAATCCAGGCTGTTTTATTAGAGTTTTAAACGATTTAAAAGGGTAAAAGTAATACTTGTGTTATTTTCTAATACTTTGTTTAGACTCCTACGGAGTGACAATGGGGTATGTGATGAATGATGAGTGTTAATTGATAATTGATTGATGTATCCTTTATCATTCATCAATTATTACTCATTACTTATTGCTCATTGCTTATTGCTTATTGCTTATAAGTCAGGTATACAACAAAAAAAATCCTTTATCGTCATGATAAAGGATTTTTAAAAATAAAATAAAAACTGGCGGCGGCCTACTCTCCCGCGTTAGCAGTACCATCGGCGCTGGTGGGCTTAACTTCTGTGTTCGGAATGGGAACAGGTGAGCCCCACCGCTAAAACCACCCTAAAGAAGGTATATATTGTAAAATGTCAGTTGTATTATCTACAATGTCGTTACATTATACTTTGTACATATTACATTTTACAAGTTTTAAGCGATAAAAACTTTCACAAAGACAAAACCTTTACTGCGCATAAAGTACTTGTCATTTTTTATAAATTTGATATAGCAACCATAGACTATAAATCTACGGGTAATTAGTACTACTCGGCTATGACATTACTGTCTTTACACCTGTAGCCTATCAACGTCGTCATCTACAACGACCCTTAAAAGATGTCTCATCTTGAGGCGAGTTTCGCACTTATATGCTTTCAGTGCTTATCTCTTCCAAACGTAGCTACTCAGCGGTGCACCTGGCGGTACAACTGATACACCAGAGGTTTGTTCAATTCGGTCCTCTCGTACTAGAATCAAGCCCTCTCAAACATCTAACGCCCGCAATAGATAGAGACCGAACTGTCTCACGACGTTCTGAACCCAGCTCGCGTGCCACTTTAATGGGCGAACAGCCCAACCCTTGGGACCTTCTCCAGCCCCAGGATGTGACGAGCCGACATCGAGGTGCCGAACCTCCCCGTCGATGTGAGCTCTTGGGGGAGACTAGCCTGTTATCCCCGGAGTACCTTTTATCCTATGAGCGATGGCCCTTCCATACGGAACCACCGGATCACTATGTCCTGCTTTCGCACCTGATCGACTTGTAGGTCTCACAGTCAAGCACCCTTATGCCATTACACTCTACGCACGGTTACCAAGCGTGCTGAGGGTACCTTTGAAAGCCTCCGTTACTCTTTTGGAGGCGACCACCCCAGTCAAACTACCCACCACGCAATGTCCTTCTGAAAGAAGTTAGGCTCCAAGTAAGTAAAGGGTGGTATTTCAACGACGGCTCCACAAACACTAGCGTGCCTGCTTCAAAGCCTCCCACCTATCCTACACATTACTTACTCAAAGTCAATACGAAGTTATAGTAAAGGTTCACAGGGTCTTTTCGTCCCATTGCGGGTAATCGGCATCTTCACCGATACTACAATTTCACCGAGCTCGTGGCTGAGACAGTGCCCAGATCGTTACACCATTCGTGCAGGTCGGAACTTACCCGACAAGGAATTTCGCTACCTTAGGACCGTTATAGTTACGGCCGCCGTTTACTGGGGCTTCAGTCAATGCCTTCGCTTACGCTAAGCACCTTCCTTAACCTTCCAGCACCGGGCAGGTGTCAGACCCTATACAGCATCTTTCGATTTAGCAGAGTCCTGTGTTTTTGATAAACAGTCGCCTGGGCCTCTTCACTGCGGCCACCATTGCTGATGGCGTCTCTTCTTCCGAAGTTACGAGACTATTTTGCCTAGTTCCTTAGCCACGACTCACTCGAGCACCTTAGGATTCTCTCCTCGACCACCTGTGTCGGTTTTGGTACGGGTTGCTTCACTTCGGCTTTTCTTGGATCAGATTACTCTACAGCAGCTTCGCCCGAAGGCTAGGCCTTGACTATTCCGTCAGTCTCCAGCAGATACATCCAACCGTCCCCTTTTATTGTGAGCAAGTCAGGGAATATTAACCCTGTATCCATCCACTACCCCTCTCGGGTTCGCGTTAGGTCCCGACTAACCCTCAGCTGATTAGCATGGCTGAGGAAGCCTTGGTCTTTCGGTGAGCAGGTTTCTCGCCTGCTTTATCGTTACTTATGCCTACATTTTCTTTTTCTATCCGCTCCACAATACCTCACAGTACTGCTTCGGCGCAAATAGAATGCTCTCCTACCAGATGTATAAATACAAATCCATAGCTTCGGTAATATGTTTATGCCCGATTATTATCCATGCCGGACCGCTCGACTAGTGAGCTGTTACGCACTCTTTAAATGAATGGCTGCTTCCAAGCCAACATCCTAGCTGTCAATGCAGTCCAACCGCGTTGTTTCAACTTAACATATATTTGGGGACCTTAGCTGTTGGTCTGGGTTCTTTCCCTCTCGGACATGGACCTTAGCACCCATGCCCTCACTGCCGACGAACATTTATTAGCATTCGGAGTTTGTCAGGAATTGGTAGGCGGTGAAACCCCCGCATCCAATCAGTAGCTCTACCTCTAATAAACTTAACATCGACGCTGCACCTAAATGCATTTCGGAGAGTACGAGCTATCTCCCAGTTTGATTGGCCTTTCACCCCTACCCACAGGTCATCCGAAGACTTTTCAACGTCAACCGGTTCGGTCCTCCACTCTGTGTTACCAGAGCTTCAACCTGCCCATGGGTAGATCACAAGGTTTCGCGTCTAATCCTACTAACTCAGCGCCCTATTCAGACTCGCTTTCGCTTCGGCTCCGGTACTTAATACCTTAACCTCGCTAGTAAAATTAACTCGTAGGCTCATTATGCAAAAGGCACGCCGTCACAGCTTTATGCTGCTCCGACCGCTTGTAGGCGTACGGTTTCAGGTTCTATTTCACCCTTCTATTCGAAGTGCTTTTCACCTTTCCTTCACAGTACTTGTTCACTATCGGTCTTTCAGGAGTATTTAGCCTTGGAGGATGGTCCCCCCATATTCAGACAGGATTTCACGTGTCCCGCCCTACTCATTTATCATCTAATTATGCCTTTCGAGTACAGGATTATCACCTTCTATGATTGTTCTTTCCAGAACATTCCTCTAAACATAAATAGACTTTTGGGCTAATCCGCTTTCGCTCGCCACTACTTACGGAATCTCTTCGATTTCTTTTCCTCCGGGTACTTAGATGTTTCAGTTCTCCGGGTTTGCTCCTCTTGCGAGGTGACATGTCTTCAACATGCCGGGTTGCCCCATTCGGATATCTGCGGATCAATTCGTGTGTGCCAATCCCCGCAGCTTTTCGCAGCTTACCACGTCCTTCGTCGCCTCTGAAAGCCTAGGCATCCGCCATACGCCCTTAACGATTTCTTTCCTATTGGTTACTCAAGCGCTTTATGCGCTCGGTTTTCTCTTTGTGATGTCTTTACCGTTAATGTCAATGATCTTAATGTCTTCTTTTCCTACTGATGAACAGATGTTGTTGTTGGCTCCATCCGTAACTTTTAAATCAGTATTCCAAAACTGTGGAGAATAAGGGAGTCGAACCCTTGACCTCCTGCGTGCAAGGCAGGCGCTCTAGCCAGCTGAGCTAATTCCCCCTCTAGGTTGATTTGAGATTTCAGGTTTGTGATTTGATATTCATACATAACGAATTTCAAATTTCAAATTTCCAATTTCAAATCACTTAATTAGTAGTCTCGGGCAGGCTCGAACTGCCGACCTCTACATTATCAGTGTAGCGCTCTAACCAGCTGAGCTACGAGACTCTGTTAGATTTGAGATTCATTATTTGATATTTGATATCCTAAACTTCAAATCTCGAAATTCAAATTTCAAATTCTATAATCTCTTGTCTCTCTATCCCTTTACTAATTTCTAGTGGGTGTTTTATTTTTATATAACCAACCAAACAAAAAACTAAAGCTATACTTTAAGTAAGTATTATGTATCTTACGATACTGATTTTGTTTAACGTCCAAAGACGCTCTAAAATGAGATGTTCCAGCCGCACCTTCCGGTACGGCTACCTTGTTACGACTTAGCCCTAGTTACCTGTTTTACCCTAGGCAGCTCCTGTTACGGTCACCGACTTCAGGTACCCCAGACTTCCATGGCTTGACGGGCGGTGTGTACAAGGCCCGGGAACGTATTCACCGCGCCATGGCTGATGCGCGATTACTAGCGATTCCAGCTTCATAGAGTCGAGTTGCAGACTCCAATCCGAACTGAGACCGGCTTTCGAGATTTGCATCACTTCGCAGTGTAGCTGCCCTCTGTACCGGCCATTGTATTACGTGTGTGGCCCAAGGCGTAAGGGCCGTGATGATTTGACGTCATCCCCACCTTCCTCTCTACTTGCGTAGGCAGTCTCACTAGAGTCCCCAACTTAATGATGGCAACTAGTGACAGGGGTTGCGCTCGTTGCAGGACTTAACCTAACACCTCACGGCACGAGCTGACGACAACCATGCAGCACCTTGAAAAATGTCCGAAGAAAAGCCTATTTCTAAGCCTGTCATTTCCCATTTAAGCCTTGGTAAGGTTCCTCGCGTATCATCGAATTAAACCACATAATCCACCGCTTGTGCGGGCCCCCGTCAATTCCTTTGAGTTTCAAACTTGCGTTCGTACTCCCCAGGTGGCTAACTTATCACTTTCGCTTAGTCTCTGAAGCTTGCGCTCCAAAAACGAGTTAGCATCGTTTACGGCGTGGACTACCAGGGTATCTAATCCTGTTCGCTCCCCACGCTTTCGTCCATCAGCGTCAGTTGTTGCTTAGTAACCTGCCTTCGCAATTGGTGTTCTAAGTAATATCTATGCATTTCACCGCTACACTACTTATTCCAGCTACTTCAACAACACTCAAGACCTGCAGTATCAATGGCAGTTTCACAGTTAAGCTGTGAGATTTCACCACTGACTTACAGATCCGCCTACGGACCCTTTAAACCCAATAAATCCGGATAACGCTTGCACCCTCCGTATTACCGCGGCTGCTGGCACGGAGTTAGCCGGTGCTTATTCGTATAGTACCTTCAGCTAGATACACGTATCTAGGTTTATCCCTATACAAAAGAAGTTTACAACCCATAGGGCCGTCGTCCTTCACGCGGGATGGCTGGATCAGGCTCGCACCCATTGTCCAATATTCCTCACTGCTGCCTCCCGTAGGAGTCTGGTCCGTGTCTCAGTACCAGTGTGGGGGATCACCCTCTCAGGCCCCCTAAAGATCGCAGACTTGGTGAGCCGTTACCTCACCAACTATCTAATCTTGCGCGTGCCCATCTCTATCCACCGGAGTTTTCAATATCCATCGATGCCGACAAATATATTATGGGGTATTAATCTTCCTTTCGAAAGGCTATCCCCCTGATAAAGGCAGGTTGCACACGTGTTCCGCACCCGTACGCCGCTCTCAAGATCCCGAAAGATCTCTACCGCTCGGCTTGCATGTGTTAGGCCTCCCGCTAGCGTTCATCCTGAGCCAGGATCAAACTCTCCATTGTATGTTTGTCTGACTCACTCAAAGTTTTTAACGCTTTAGTTTTTCCTTACTTGGTTGTTATATTGTATGTCAATGATCTTTATATCTTTCGCTTTTTACGAAGCTATCTCTCTGTCAGTGTCGCTCCGTATTTGCGAGTGCAAAAGTAAAACTTTATTTCTTAATGACCAAATGTTTCTAAAGAAAATTTTAAAGTTTTTTAAGTAACCTTAATTCCTTTACCAAACCTCAATCATCCTACTCCTGCGCTCCCTTAATTGGGACTGCAAAGATACAAACTCTTTTTTATCTCACAACTCTTTTTTTAAAAAAGTTTAAAGTTTTTTCGCCTGTCTCTTTTTTGAAGTAATAATGTTTTTGCCCATCTAAAGGCTCTCCTGCGCTACTGATCTACTCTCGTTTTCAGTGGGGCAAAGATAGCAACTTCTCATAACGCAAAACAAGTTTATTGAACTTAAATTTTATATCAAATAACCTATTGTGGATAAATTAAAGATTTAACTAATTGTTTTATTTATACTTACATAATTACCAATACTTATCCACAATAGGGAATTGTCTCTTTGAAAGAACTCCGGCAGGGTTTGGGCATAATATAACAGGTATTTTGATATGTGTTAGAGGTACTATTATATATTGCATTGTGCTTTGTAAGTTTGGGCTGAAGCCAATGAAGATATTTAATTCATTTGATTAGACTCAAGAGAATAGAGTGAGGACAGGCCTTCTGCTTATCATATATATTATAATTACAGAGGAGAACAGCTATTGCTTATAACAATCACCCACCATTGTAATATTGGCCCCCTGCCCTAGCCCCGATAGAAACGGTTACCCCGCAACAGGCGATGGACTCTTAGGCTACGCCAGGTAACAGCATTGGCGTGAGAAGTATGAGTGGATAGCGGGAAACAGCTCCTGATAGAGTTAAAGGGTTTGAGAGTGGAAATGGAAAGTTTATATTGGCAATAATATGAAATGACTAACTGTTTTCAAAGGAATGATCAGAAAAAACGTCTGACGAATATCTTATAAGCATAGTAGCCTAGGAGACACCCGATGGTATCTGCTACGATATCCAGTGTTTCCATAGATCTGCCCAATCCCATTTCTTCCTGTAGAATTTCGGTAAGGAAGGCATAAAGAAGGATGGTCTGAAAAAAGTATGCAAATTTTATTTTAGGGAATGTAGCAATAAAAAAGAAACCTAAGGCTGCAAATATACTTAAATGCAGAACTTTGTCGATACCGGTGAACATAAACCAATATTCATGGTTTTCTTCTCCCGGCTTGAGAAGCATATAAGTAAGAAATGCCCAATAAATGGGCAAAATCTTACTGAATATTTTTGAAATCTTATCCAATGATCGCTTTGTAATCATCTGCAGAAAGTAACTCTGACTGATCTGCTCCATCAGCAATTTCCAATTTGATAATCCATCCGTCTCCATAAGGATCTGTATTCAACAATTCAGGTTGGTCTTCCAGGTCTGAATTGAATTCAATAACCTTCCCTGAGATAGGCAAGAATAGATCTGAAACAGTCTTTACCGCTTCTACACTTCCGAAAACGTCTCCTCCATTAAGCTCATCGTCTAGAGTATCTACGTCTACATATACGATGTCTCCAAGTTCTCCCTGAGCGAAGTCTGTAATACCGATTGTAGCAACGTTACCTTCGATCCTGATCCATTCGTGATCTTTGGTGTACTTTAATTCTGATGGTGTGTTCATTTTTAAATTTTTATTTTGTACAAATGTATTCAAAAATATAGTAGCTTCAAATATTGGATATAAAAAAAGTCCTTCAAAACTGAAGGACTTTTAGGTTTGTATTATTTTTAGAATCCACCTCCGGATTCACCGAATGTAAATGTAGCTGAAATACCTGCTCTGATCGTAGACAGCGGGAATGCTGTGGAAATCTTATACTTTGAGGTCATCTGTTCGTAGAATACCCTCAGATTCAGATTCTCAGAAACATTGTAGTCTGCTGAAAGTTTGATATTCATCAGTCTTTGCCCTCCTGTCACCTGTGCATCATTCAGCAGGATATTCATAATGGATGTTTTACTGTCTCTTAATGAAATATCTCCTCTGATGTTAAGATCACTTCCTTTTCCTCTTGTTCCTCTTCCTCTGATATTGGCAGTTCCTAATCTGAAGTTTCGTACAATATATCCCAGTCTTACTACATATTCTGTATTGGCATCTTCGGTAAGCGTCTGGTTTACCAATCCCAACACCATCATTCTGGTTCTGTTATACTGTATCCCAAACTGCATATTGTTTCTCATGGTAACATCCACTCCAATAAGCGGCGAGAAAGATTCTACGTATCCTACCTGTGCAAATGTATATGGATTAATCTTATCTCCAGCATTTTTTTTCACATTACCAGCATCATCTACAGTCTGATAGTATCCGTTCGGATTGTCATGATAATCTACATTGCTTTGGATGCCCGTAGCAGTATAGGTCGCGGTATAAGCATGTAAAATATCAAATTTCGTGAACTGTCCGCTGATGATCGGGATATTTTTTAATCCTGAATACGTAATTCTCCAGTTTGGTAAAGGGAATCCTGATTTTTTAGGATTGGTCATCGGAGTCACAGACTTTCCTTCCATAGCTGCTCTAAAGGCAGGAATCAAGACATAGGCATTTCCGATGCTATAATGCTGAGCAAATCCATTGTTATCCAATACAGCTCCCGAACCTCCTAACTGTTGAGAAAGTGCTCTTGCATTTTCTCTGATTGCCTGGTAAACTGCCTGTCCATCTTTAAATGACGTACCAAGAAGCATTGTTGTATTAGAATAGGTTGTCAGTTCACTGGCAAATGTAAAGTCAGGATCCGGAACTCCGTTATTGGTATAATTGAATCCTGTATGTGAGAAGTTACTGTTAAAGGTATGCAATACATTAAGGTCAACTCTTAAATCATTCATAGGCATCACCTGTAAGTCTGCTCTCAATTCTTTGGTAGACATTCTTACGTATGGGTCTGTCATGTAATTGGAGCCACTTACCCATCCGTTTTCCATTACGGTTCTTCTGATATCAGCCTGCGATCCTAAAAGGAACCCGATTGTTGGTCCTCCCAGTGTCTGTCCGTATCCATACCAGTTCGGAGCTGATATTAGCCCCGGAAGCACTGTTCCGTTCGTTTCATTGTAACTTACATTCAGCTGTTTGAAAGAAGTCAGGAAGAATGCTGCACTTTGAAGTGGAGTAAGTCTGTTTTTAAATTTATATTTCTTATACCTGTATCTGTTCTTCTCCCACTGCTTTGAATATACATTATTCAGAGAGTCCATCTCCTGTCTGCGTTTCTGAAGTTTGGCATTGATGTTTTTGAAATAGCTAAACTGGCCGAAGAACTTAGGAAGATCCGCTGAAGCTGTTGCCTGAATAACGTTTGTATTCTGACCAACAGATCCTAAACTTGCCGGCTGATTCGTGTTAGGATCTACAAATCCAAGCAATGAGGTAGATCTTGCTGCCCAGTTATAAGTAAATCCATATCCTACTTCTGCATCAATGAAATCCAGATAAGGCAGATACTGGAACGGCAGTTTATAATTCAGCTGAGCTCTGTGGTTGTACAGTACCGGTCTTCCTGCTCTGAATACGTTTCCGAAGATCGACTTATTATCCATTGAATTTACATCCAGATTATCATTAAGGGTTCTGGTCGCAGAATTGATTTCCAGTTTTAATGATTTTGTGAAATTGAATCCTAATCCGTACTGCCATCCAAAGAAGAAATTTCTGTTTCTAATGGCATCGAAATTACTGTTCATGTCACCATTCAGGATCGCTTCCACATTTCTGAACTCAAGCTCGTTATAATTTCTGTCGATTTCAGTTCTGAAAGAGATTCTTGTAGGTATTGGATTAAAGTTGAATTCCTTCACCCATCTCAGATACTTTGTAGATTTCGCCGTATCACTGATCATTTTGTTGAACGGCTTGATCACCCATGGTTTAAATGTATAGTTGTAATCAATATACCCTCTCAGATACTGTCTGTAGTTTCTTTTGGTATAAATATCTCTGTAATAGTCATCATTATAAACAGCCGTTACAGAAACGTTTTCGATATCATAGAATTTAGGCTTCTTATTTGGATTTACTCTTTCCTTATGCATATTCACAACTCCTATACTTCTCTGTTGAGTATAAGTTCTCGCGACTTTTTTCAGCTGATCTTTATTAGGAGCCTTGCTGAATTCCACATCGGTGTCCAGAGGATTGTATTTCGGATCTTCGATAGTCTGTGAATAAGAATAGTTTAACGGAATTTTCACTCCGGTTTTTTCAGGAAGGAATTTGTCTACATTGATCGCAGTATTAATACTGAATGCTGATTGGGTAGACTGGGTTCTTTCCGCAGGTTTTGAATCGATATTCCCAAAACCAACAGATGTATAGGAAGCATTGGCATTCACGGTAGCCAAATCTCCCATATTAAAGTTTAAGCTGGCATTACCTGCATATCCTCCATCATTCTCAATTTCAGAAAGACGGATTTCATTAACCCAAAGAACTCTTGTTATGGTAGAGTTTGTTCGTGGATCTGCATTTCTTACTCCAATCATAATGGTAGTAATATTTCCTAAACTTGGTCTACCTTTTATATAAATATTTTTATACGGTTCCTGAAAGACAAGATCCATTGTTCTATTCGTGATTGCAACACCCGATTTATCTCTTCTGATTTTAGCATCTACAAAGTTCTGAACATCGAAGTCAACTTCATTTTCCATTGGCCAGATCTCCATTGGAGCTGTAGCAGTGGTAGAAGTAAGCTTCATTGTAGATTCATATTCATAATAGTTATCAGTAGCATCACTTCCAAAACGGATAAAGAATTTTGTCTTAGGATCATAAGTTCCTACATTTAGATCTCTATTTTCCGGATCATGAGCATGTACAAACAGCTTCAGCTTTTTGTATCTTCTCATATCCAATGTTGTATTTTTGAACACCCCTCTTGCCTCAGTTTTAAGATCTTTCACTTTCATGTAAAGTGAAGCCTCATTCTGTCTCTGAGCTCCTGCATTTCCACTCAAAACCTGTCTGTCAATTCCCGGAGGCAATACATATGGAGGCTGGTTCAGTGCATTTTCTTCAATATTTACACTTCCTATTTCAAAATTAGGATCTGTCACAGTCCCCGTTCCTTCTTCCGGATTAGTAACATTTAAACTTGCAATCTTACTGGTATATTTTCTCCAGTCCGACCTTACAAGATCCATTGTTCCGAATCTTAAAGTAGAGGTTTGATCAAATCCTGTCAGCATTAATCTTGCAAATCTCACGTTATTCAATACAGCATCTTCGTGCGTTCCTTCAGCTTTATCATAATTCGCCACAGGAATTCTGAACAAATACCATTTAACATCGGAAGTCTGCCCATTTTGGAATGTTGCCTTTACTGTTTTTACATCTACAATATTATTAGACCCAAGTGATAAACTTGGCTGGTCAAGCTTTATAACATATTGGTTATAGTTTTCAGTCTGATCAAGGTTATAATCTTTGTTGATATCTTCAGCATCCGGAGTTTGTGAAGCTACATTCAGAGAGTTTGCTTCTGAGTTTCCTTCAGGATTTCTGAAGTATTTGTAACGTTCTACAATTGAGGCTGCCTGGCTTCCTGTAAACTTATCAGACATATAAAATACAAAGTCATCTACCGCAGGGTCTGCAATATTGGTCACCGGGTTTACGAATGTATTTCCGAATCTCATGGCTTCCTGATCAGAGGTAAGACCATCATATCCGGCATCCTGTATTCTTCTGTCATCTCCTTCTGTAGAAAATGCATATAAAATCGGAGGCTGTTTTGGCTGAGTTCCCCAGTTTGAATTCGTAGTGGAAGAAGGGGTCCCCGGCGTTGGCAGTCCGTTTTCATACTGCATTTTTCCATCTTTCAGAACATCTTCGGAAACATTTCCTAAATGAAGTAAAAGCTTTGGATCAGTCCCCAATGTTTTACCATCAGCATAAGGATCCATCATCCAGAATTCAACGTATTCAATGTTTGAAGTAACAAAGTTCGGAACACTGATGGATCTCATAATTCCAGCCCATCTGCTTTGTGCCTGTTCAGTTACCGGATTTACGTTGTATGGTCCTTTCTCTTTAGGGAAATAGGAAATATCGAAAGTATTTGTAAAGGTTTGTTCTCCTGCTACGAAATCTCTGTTGTTATAAATTTCGGAATATTGCACCCTTCTGGAAGCGTGATTGGATACAGACTGTGGTGTAATACCTGCAGGAGCTTTTCCTCCGACACCCCAGAATCTTGGATCGATATTATACCATGTCAGTAATCCTCTTCCGTATCCACTTGTTATATCATCATTTGCCGGCACCGTATTAAATGGTGGCAATGTATTTTTTTCCGGTTTTGAAGCTAGGCTCCATGCTGCCGGTTCTTTTAGTGATATTTTAGAAGTTGTCTGTTCAAAATCGTCAATATAAGACTGGTTATTGGTTCCTTTATTTAGTCCTGGTAATAAGTAGGCCGCTTCCATCTTGAAGTTTAAGTTGGATGGAGCTTCGGTTTTTACCATTGGAATTTTATTGGTAAGTCTTGTAAGATAAGGAGCCTGATTGTTGTACATCAGGTTGATCCCTGCAATGGTATTGTTTACTGCTTCCTGCCCGAAATTTACTTTCTGCGTCAATGGAGATTCGGAGTAATTGATTACTGTTCCACCTAAGATAAAGTTTTCACTGAACCTTCTTTCTAAGTTTAACCCTAAGAATCTTTTTCTTTGGGTATTAAATGTCAGTTGGTTTTCCAGTGAAATATTGATCGCCTGTCCGGACTGCTTTACATTTTCATTGATGATGGTCACCGTTCCCAGCATATAGTCTACGGTATAGTCTACACCTTCCGTAAGCTGTACTCCGTTTGCAGCAACTTTCACCGATCCCTGAGGAACATTTACTGCACCCAAAGAAATACCTTGCCCCTGCACGCCTTTATAACGCCCTTCCATGGTATACCTTTGTGAAAGGTTACTTGAGAGCGCCTGTTGTTTCTGTTTAGTATAAAGATCCTGAAATACATATTGAGGATCACTTGTACCCAACTTTGATTCCAGATATTTACCGAAAGGCTGTACTTTGGTAAAGATGACTCTTCCGGTTTCCGGTCTGATAGTAAGACCATTGACAAAGTCGAAGATACCATCTCCTTTACTTCCGTCTTTATTGTTCTGAATATCGCCATTCATATTAAGGCGGTCCCAGTTAAATAATTTCAGTAAGTTCTGATCTTTTACAGGAGTGTCCGGAAGATAGTTTACCTTACCTCCTGTTTTGGGATCTCTGTAATATACGTTAAGGATAAATCCATCCGGCGCTACCTGTCCGGCGTCAATAGAGTAGATATTCTTCATCATCAGATCCCACATCGGAGACTGAGTGTTTACCTTGTTATTTACTCTCAATACTTTAGTTACCAGTACAGGGCTTTCTTCAGAAAATTCCCCTACTTTGTAGACTTTATTACTTCCGTTAACCGTATAAGAGTATGAAACGGCTAAAAGCTGCTGATCGTTAAGTTTTTGGTTTAATGAAATATATCCAAGTTGCGGCTGAAAAATATATTCATTAGCACTCAGCTTCCTGGCTTTTGTATTGTATATGAACTGTTCTCCGTTGTCATAAGGAGTAGGATCTCCCGGAAGCACTTGTCCCTGGAAAATAGTACCATAATTTTTCCCAGCTTCTCTGGTACCGGCTACTTCTGATACTTTATCATATAATCCGTTCAGAGAGTTATCTGGTAAAGTAGCTCCTCCCGCTGCTTCTCCCAGATCTCTGATACCGATAATGCTTTTCTGGTAAGCCAGGTTACTGTTCCCTTGATCCAATACCCAAACTTCTAATCTGGTGATGTTGATTGTAGAATTAATTTGTGGATAATTAATCAAAGCATCGTCGTACTTATTCAGGAAATAGTGCCCTAAAAAGAAATGCTGATTTTCTTCATAGTCAATAGCATTGACCTTAAAGTTATTCATCACACCACCACCTTGTACTACAATATTTCGAGCTTCACCCTGCTGTTGGGAAAGGACCACTGTTCCGAATGTTTTTCCTAACTGGAATTCTGTTTTCACCCCGAACAATGACTGGGAACCACGGATAAGACTGGTTGAAAGCGGCATGTTTACGTTACCAAACTCAACTCTTTTGATTATTTTATCTTCTCCTCCTTCGTTAGGTTTATCTACATTTCCAAGGCCTTTGCTTTGAAGATCTTTCCAGCTTCCTTTTGCCTGCCAGACAAGATTCATCCTGTTTTCGAAGGCAAAACCACTCTGGGTATCGTAATTGGCCTTTAACTGTAGGTTTTCCCCTACTTTCCCCAATAATCCCAGCTGAATTCTCTGATCTATATCAAAGGTAAAACTGGTTCTGTTTTGCGGCAGGATCATCGGGTTATCTATCTTCTGGTAAAGTCCTGCAAAATCAAGTGATGCGTATCCTGAAGGAATAATTTCAATCTTATTACCTCCGAAGATCGTCTCAAATAATTTGTTGTTGATCATTACCGAAGGGATAAGCCCCTTTCTTCTGGCATCTGATTTGTCTTTTCTGAAAAGGAGGTTATATTTATCAGATTTCTCTTTATAATAAGCTTTTGTCTGGGTGGCGAGCATATATTCTTTATACTCTTCCGGAGACATTGCTGTAGGAGGACCTGTAATGGTATTTCCGATTTTGGGATATACATAGTACATCCCGGTTTTTATATCGTAATAGGCTTCGTACCTTGTAGGGTCGGCCACTTTATATTGTTTTCTTATGATCGCTGTATCTCTCTGTGTCTGTGCCAAAGCACTGACAGACATCAACAGAAACGACAGGAACAAAAATATGTTAAGATGCTTATTATTCGCCACCAAATGTTAAATGTTTTTTAAGATTTGTTTAACCAACTCTTCTACCGAGATGCTTGGATTTTGTTTTATGATTTTATCCGCCATCTTCTCGCTCATTCGTTTAGGAATCCCTAAAACTTCTAATGCAGATAACGATTCTTCCTTAATTTTATTATCCACCATTACAGAAATATTCGAAGCCGGATCGCTGAATTTCTGCACTTTATCTTTAAGATCCACGATAATTCTTTCAGCCGTTTTTGCACCTATTCCTTTTGCTTTTTGGATCAATGCGCTGTTACTGGAAAGTATGGCAGAGGCAATCTCATCAAGACTAAGTGTTGACAGTAAAATAAGTGCTGAAACAGCCCCCACCCCATTAACACTTATTAACAGATTAAACATTTCTTTTTCTGAACGTGTGTTAAAACCGAAAAGAAGATGGGCATCTTCACGGATGATCTGTTGGATAAATAAAAAGGTCTGCTGATTCAAAACCAGCGTCTGTGAGGTCATCAAACTGATTCCCACGTAGTAACCAACTCCTTGCACATTGATGACAGCGTAGGTAGGCGTAAGTTCCTGAACTGTGCCTTGTAAAGAAAATATCATTATTAATTTTTAAAACTCCCAAATATAGCAATTTAAACTAATTAATGTTTTCATTTGACGTACGAATGATTTTTAACTTAAATTTGAAATGAGAATTCAAGGAATTAACAGAAAAACAAAAGACTCCAAAATATGGAGTCTTTTTACTATCTGAATACTGTTTAAAGTATCATTTTTTAAAATAAAAGAAATGAAAACTGATTTACAGTTATACCATAATTTTATGTGTTATTTCTTCTCTCTTCTCTGAGCATCAAGAACAGCAATTGTAGCAAGGTTCACGATCTCGTCTACACTTGAACGCATCTGAAGTACATGTACGGGCTGCTTTAATCCCATTAAGATAGGCCCGATCACCTGGGCAACTTTCATTCCTCTCAGTATCTTGTAAGAAAGGTTGGCACTTTCAAGATTTGGGAAAATGAATGTATTCGCCGGAGTTGTTCCTAATTTTGAGAATGGATAATCACTCAGATGGTCTGCATTCATTGCAAAATCCGGCTGAATTTCACCATCCACAACCATTTTCGGATATTTTTCATGAAGAATTCCTACTGCTTTCGCAACTTTCTTGGAAGTTTCGGAGATGGCAGCAAAATTTTCAAATCCAAGCATTGCGATTCTTGGTTCAATAGCAAAAGATTTTACTGTAAATTCTGCCATTTTAGCAATATTCACCAGGTCTTCTGCTGTTGGGTTCTGATTGATGGAAGTATCTGCAAAGAAGATAGGCTTCTTTTCAGACAGGATCATCATCATAGCCGCTACTTTGTCTACTCCTTTATCTTTTTCAATAACTTCTAAAACAGGACGTAAAACGGAAGTGTAGTTTTTAGAGAACCCAACGATAAGACCATCCGTATCACCATGTCTAAGCATCAAAGGTCCGAAATAATCTCTCTGACGAACATATCTTTTAGCTTTGTACTCGTTCATTCCTTTTCTCTGACGAAGTTTCCAAAGAGTTTCTCTGTATTTTTTTCTGTTTTCTTTCTGATCATCATCACTTGGATCAATGATAGGCACATCCAGAGTAATTCCGTAACGTTCCATCTGCTCCTTGATATATTTTTTATCTCCTAAGAGGCTTGGATAAGCAATTCCTTCTTCATAAAGGATCTGAGCAGCTTTCAACACGTTATACTCTTCAGCATTTCCAAGGGTGATTCTTTTCGGATTGGATTTCGCACGGCTCTGCATCATTCTTACCAGTCTTTCATCCCTTCCCATTCTGTCTAAAAGCTGGTGTTCATATTCTTCAAAATCCGTAATGGTTTTTCTTGCAACACCACTTTCAATAGCTGCTTTAGCAACAGCACTTGATACTTTTGTGATCAGTCTGTTATCAAATGGTTTAGGAATGAAATATTCTCTTCCGAACTGCAAACTCTGGACATTGTAAGCTAAAATTACAGCTTCCGGCACCGGTTCTTTTGCAAGGTCTGCAATCGCATGTACAGCAGCCAGTTTCATTGCTTCGTTAATTCCTGTAGCCTGTACATCTAATGCACCACGGAAGATATAAGGGAAACCTAATACGTTGTTCACCTGGTTAGGATAATCACTTCTTCCTGTTGCCATGATTACATCTTTACGGGTTTCAATGGCAAGGTCATAAGCAATTTCCGGATCAGGATTAGCCAAAGCGAACACGATAGGATTTTCGTTCATGCTCAACAGCATTTCCGGAGTCATCACGTTTCCTTTTGACAATCCGACAAAAACATCAGATCCTTTTACAGCATCTTCTAACGTTTCAATATCGGTCTGAGCAATGAAGTCCAGTTTTTCCGGAGTCAGGTTTTCCCTTTTATGATTGATCACCCCTTTACTGTCGCACATCAGGACGTTTTCTTTTTTAAGCCCTAGTGAAATATAAAGTTTGGTACATGCAATAGCTGCAGCACCTGCTCCATTCACCACCATTTTCACATCCTCAATATTCTTATTGGCAATTTGCAAAGAATTGATCAATGCTGCAGCAGAGATAATAGCAGTTCCGTGCTGGTCATCGTGCATCAAAGGAATATTCAATTCCTCTTTCAGTCTTTGTTCTATATAAAAAGCTTCAGGTGCTTTAATATCTTCCAGATTAATTCCCCCGAAAGTAGGCGCAATACCTTTTACGATTTCAATAAATTTATCCGGATCTTTTTCATCAATTTCTATATCAAAAACATTGATGTCTGCAAAGATCTTGAACAAAAGCCCTTTTCCTTCCATTACCGGCTTTGAAGCTTCAGCTCCTATGTCTCCAAGCCCAAGTACAGCAGTACCGTTAGAAATTACTGCAACCAGGTTTCCTTTTCCTGTATAATCATAAACCGTTTCCGGCTTATCATGAATTTCCATACACGGAACCGCTACCCCCGGAGAATATGCCAGAGATAAATCTCTTTGAGAAGAGTGCGGTTTTGATGGGATTACTTCAATTTTTCCTTTGGGTTCTGCTTTATGATAATCCAGTGCGGCCTGGCTAAAGTTCTTTTCGTCACGATTGTTGTTACTTGACATAAAATTTTGTTTTTTGTTAAAGTATATATTTAATGTGGTAATCTACTAAGCTTTCAATTGGTTTCTGTACAACATGTCCCACATTTAAATTAAGTTCTGCAGCTACAGAACGTAGTGTGTTTTCATAATAATAGGCAATAGAACCGATGAAATTAATCTCGGCATCATATGCTTCCTCATAAGGGAGAACCTGGTATTCAAAGAAGTTTTTCATTTCGTCAAAAACCATATCCCTGAAATAAGGATGATCTTTTCTTTCGATTACAAATTTGGTAAAATTTGCCAGATATGCATTAGGTCTTGGAGTATGATACATATTTTTCAACGCATCTTCCACGGTAAGCTGATAATCTGCTTCAAATTCGGCGTGAAGGTCTGAAGGTAATTTTTTCATGAAATATCTGCGTACCAATTGCTTCCCGATAGCACTACCACTTCCCTCATCACCGATCAGGAATCCCAGTGAAGGCAATTCTATCTTCACGTTTTTACCGTCAAAAAAACAGGAATTTGATCCTGTGCCAAGAATACACACGATAGCAGGCTTCCCACTGTAAGCAGCATAGGCAGCGGCCATAAGGTCTTCCTTCACAATAATCTCAGCTTTTCCAAAAACCTTTTTCAATTCTTCTTCTATGGTTTCGCAGTTTTTTTTCACTCCGCATCCTGAACCATAAAAAAATACCTTGGTAATTGAGTTTTTAACGGATATCAGATTGCTATTTTTCTGTATCTCAGGAGCGATAAGTTCTCTGTTGATGAAATTCGGATTGAACCCGATTGTTTCTGTTTTCAGAAAAACTTTCTTAAAGTCATCAAGTATTACCCAATCCGATTTAGTAGAACCACTATCTACAATAGCAACCATATTTTAGATTTTAATTTAAGGGTGCTAAATTATGAATTTATCTTCAATTAGCATTTAAAAACAATCTGGAAGCTGTCTAAAATCATTAATGCTTGATCTGTGTTTTTTTTTCGTTGAACTGTAAAAGCCAATCTTCTATTTCATCTTCCAGATAAGAAGTCTGCAATGCCATTGCATTGATAAAATCGTCAGGTACCGGCTCCCCAGTGGAGTTTTCAAGATTCCACAGTTCATTTGACATATTTTCATATTCAGAATACACTCTTTTGAAGCGGGAATTTTCTTTCTCAAGGGCCTCAATATTTTTCTGTTGAAGCTGGAATTTTCTGTATTTGTTTTGACGTTTCATACAAATATTATTAATAATTGGGTCATAAAATATTGGAGTATATGCGCTTAACCACGCACTACAAGATAGAAAAAACCATCAACACAAGGAGTTGAAAATGAATTTATTATCAGGTCTTTATTACATCATTCTGAATATTAAAATTAGACATATTTTTTATTAAAAAAAATATTTTAACAACTTTTTTCAGTGTTTAACATATAGTTATAAATTTGCATATTCATATTGTGAAGCGATCTAATAGTTGGGGTTATAAAACCGGCATTACCGCTAGAAATCCGGTAAGATGTTTATCTGATGAATGATACGTCATTACAGTACGTCATACAATATGTACAAACATTTAGTTTTTATACTCATTAAATGAAAGAAATACTCTTACGCCAGAAACAGGTTTTGTTCTTCATCATTGCCGGAGGACTGAGTGCCATTGTAGAAATCGGCAGCTTTAAGATTTTCAGCACCTATCTTCCGCATTTCTTTGCCAAGGAGACCAACTTTTATGGGATACATTATCCTCTGAGTAATATTTTTTCTACAAGCTGTGGGATTATTACCAATTATTTTCTGAGTATCTGGTTTGTATTTGAAAGAGGAAAGCATTCAAAGAGAAAGGAGTTTGCTTATTTTATGGTGGTATCTTTTTTTTCGACCCTGCTCAGCTTAGGCTTTTTTCAGGTATTTTACAGTTTCATATTTAAAGATAATATCAATTTATTTTTTTATACCTTAAGCCCGGAAATGATCAGCAAAATTGCAGCAATATTGCTGGTTTCCATTCTGAATTATTCGGTAAAAAAGAAAGTAATTTTTAACGGTTAAGTGGTGACAAAAATATTAAACTATCTCTGGAGATTCTGGCTGCTGCTGTTGGCATTTTTTCTGACCGTTACCATCGGAATCCCGGTCTATATTTTATCTTTTAATAAAAAACATTATAAATATGGCTATAAACTGGTCAGAATATGGTGTTTCGGAATGTTCTACGGAATGGGTTTCAGATACGATCTTATTAAACTTTCTCCCCAGGAAAAAGACAAAAATATACCGTATGTTTTTATCTCCAATCATACCTCCATCATGGATATTATGCTTGTCTGCATTTTGTTTCCTCATCATCCGATATGTTTTGTAGGAAAAAAAGAACTGGTAAAGATTCCTATTTTCGGAACTATATATAAAAGGATATGTGTAATGGTAGACAGGGCGAGTGCAAGAAGCCGTGCCGATGTATACCGCAGATGCGCTGAAAAGATGGAGGAGGGCAATAGTATTGCCATTTTTCCGGAAGGCGGCGTACCTGACGACACTTCTGTGATCCTGGATGATTTTAAGGATGGCGCTTTTATGCTGTCCTCAAAACATCAGTCTCCTATCGCTGTTTATACCTTTATAGGACTTAAGGAAATGTTCCCGTTTGATAATTCAAAAGGCTATCCCGGAAGAGTAAAGGTATATTTCAATGGAATTATAGAGCCTGCTGATTCGCCAAAAGACCTGAAGGCAGAGGCTTATGCGGAAATAAAAAAAACTTTAATCCAGTATTCCGTTGAAAGTAAATAGCTATATTTGTTTGTGAAATCTATAATAAATATGTCAAATTATTCTAAACAAACCAATTGGGCTCAATTCATTCCGTTGGTTACGGTATTCTTCTTTTGGGGATTTGTAGCAGCCAGTAATGATATTCTGATCCCGGTTTTTCAAAAAGCCTTCAACTTATCACAAACTGAAAGTATGCTGGTACAGATATGCTTTTATGTCGCATACACTGTAGGTTCCTTAATTTATATGGTCGTATCAAAGAGCCTGAAACAGGACTTGATCAATAAAATCGGGTATAAAAATGGTCTTATTGTAGGACTTTTGATTTCCGCATTGGGAACTCTATTGTTCTACCCTGCAGCCAATATGCATTCTTTCCCTTTAATGATCTCCGGATTATTTATTGTAGGTTTAGGTTTTTCCCTTCAGCAGATTGTTGCCAACCCTCTTGCTATTGAGGTAGGTCCTACGGAAACGGGATCACAAAGGTTAACCATGGCCGGAGGAATCAATAACTTAGGAACTACTATTGGGCCGCTTATTGTTTCATTTGCCATTTTCGGTTCTGCAAGCGCAGCCAATACAGAAGCAAGTGTTGAAAGCGTAAAAGTGCCTTATCTTATACTAGGAGCAGCTTTTGCTCTTGTCGCTTTAATGCTTAAATTCTCTTCACTTCCTGCTATCACTCCAACAAACACAGAAAATACTGATGATGTGACGCCGGGAGAGCACAGGACTTCTGCATTCCAGTATCCTCAATTGGTTATGGGAATGATCGCTATCTTCGTTTATGTAGGGGTAGAAGTTTCTACAGCAAGTAACCTTCCTGCTTATATGGAAAAAAGTCTTGGATTTGAAACAAAAGAAGTAGCCCCTTATATCTCATTATATTGGGCATCATTAATGATTGGCCGATGGACAGGAGCTGTCGAAGCATTTGATGTGAATGCCGGATTCAAAAAGATCTTAAGGTTCTTAGCTCCTTATCTGGCGTTTGGTGTATTTTTATTCGTAAATGCTATTGCCAACCACGATCTGTCTCCGTTCTATGTATACGGATTTATCATTATCGCAATGATCATTTGTGATATCTTAAGCAAAGGAAACCCAGCGAGAATGCTTTTAATTTTCTCAATAGCAGGAATTGCAGCATTACTTATTGGGATGGGAACGACCGGAATGGTATCCGTATATGCATTTACCAGCGTAGGCCTTTTCTGTTCCACTTTATGGCCATGTATTTTTGCACTTGCAATCAACGGGCTTGGAAAACATACCAACCAGGGTTCGGGATATCTTATCATGATGATTATGGGTGGAGGTATTGTAAGCTTTATACAGGGCTATATTGCCGATATCACAAACATTCACTTCAGCTATATCGTAGGAGTTGTTTGTTTTGCTTATCTTGCATTCTATGCGATCCGTGTAAGTGGAATCTTAAAAGCCCAGGGCATTGATCTTGATAAAATATCTAAAGGTGGTGGTCATTAACAGAACAAAAACAATATATAAGAAGAAAAGATTTTGGGCAGGTGTATTACTTGCCCAATTTCTTTTGTTTTATGGTTTCTCAAAATCCAGGATAATGATTTCTTTTTTTGAGAACTTTTTCGAACTACAGAAAGAAATACACCAGATATTATTCAGCTGGGTTCCCTTTTCTGTAGGTGATTTGATGTATATTGTATTAAGCATTTTCCTTTTATATTATTTAACTTCTTTATTCAGGAGGAAGCGAAGGAATGATTCGATGGTGAAAATCCTGATTATCATCAATGTTTTTTATTTCATTTATCAGATGTTTTGGGGAATGCTGTATTTCCAGACTCCGATCCTTAAAAAGCTTTCAAGCCAGGATGAGCCTAATGTAGACAAGGCAAAAAAACTGGCTCTTATCTATCTTGAAAAATGTAAGGCGACCCGGCAGGCTGTTCATGAAAATAGGCAGGGAGTTTTTATCATCACCAATCTTTCCTCCATACAAAAGGAAATCCTCAGCCAACAGGCAAAATTACCACCTTATATTTCGGATAAAAAAACCACTCAGATACTGGACATCAAGCCCAGCTTATTCAAAAACATTATGAGTTTTACCGGCATTCTCGGATATTACAATCCATTTACCGCTGAAGCTCAGTATAACTCTGAATTGCCATCTACTTTCATACCTTTCACAACAGCCCACGAAAGTTCTCATCAATTGGGTTTTGCAAGAGAGCAGGAAGCCAATTTTGTGGGATATTTGATAGGAATTAACTCCAGCAATCCGGAGTTGAGATACAGTACAGAATTTTTCACTTTAAAAAGTCTTTTAAGGTTCATTGTAGAGGAAGACCCAGAGTTTGTAAAAGCTATTCTTCATCATTATTCTCCCGCTATGAAAAGGGACCGTGCTTTTGAAAAGAACTTCGTTTACAGTCATCAGGGCTGGCTGGATGATTTCTTTGGATTCACCAATAACCTGTTTCTAAAGAGTAACCAGCAGGAAGGTTCCGTTACTTATTCTTACTTTATAGATCTCCTCTTAAACTACGAAAAATAGATATAAAAAAGAATCGTATCAGGCGATACGATTCTAAAAACACAAATGATGAAAAAAAATTTATTACCTTGACTTGTTCCCTCATTCAAGGCGATGTAAAAGTACGACATATTTTATAAATACAAAAACATTTCTACCCTTTTTTAAAACTTTATGAAAACTTTATGATTTTTTAAGTTTTTTTGAGTTCATTCCATAATATCATAAATCGTATCAAACATGGGTTTTCAATATACAAACCGATGTCAAATCTCATGTAACCTATAAAAAATTTAAAAAATAAAACAATTGTTTAAATAAAAAGCATTCTGTTTTTGTTATTTTTTTGACATTTTAAAAATTGGAGTTATCACTTATATTTTAGGGTATATTTCTACAATTTGCCTTCCAAAATTATATGATATTTTATGGTATAAAATGTCTCCATTTTTGTTCATTTTTGTTTCTATAAAATGCACTTCACTTTACATTCTCTTTAAAAACTTAAAAAAGATCAATTACTTGATTTTAAATAAACCCAACTAAGTAAATATTTTTTTAACCTGGGATTCTGAAAAATAAAATACTGAGGATCAAATAAAATCTAACAACAACAGTTTATATCTCACTAATAAAGGAAAATTTTTTTTGTATATTTAAAACATCTGTGTATTTTAGATAAAAATATTAATATGATTTTTGACAAACTAATTAACCACCTTAAACTAGATAAACAGGAATTTATTTTCCAGTTCAACTCACACCCCAATTATCCATCAGCATTGGCTTTTAGTGATACACTCAACTTTATGGGGGTGAAAAATGACGCTTATGAACTGGATAAAGAATACTGGGACGAACTTCCTGAAGAATTCATTGCCATTGTTGAAAATTCATTTTCTCTGGTAAAAAAATCAGGAAGTAATTATTCGGTATATTCAGAAAAAGCAAAAACTTTCGGTAAAGAAGAACTTTATAATAAATCAACAGACTTTGTACTACTCTTTGAGAAAACGGAAAATGCAGAGAGTAAGCTGGCATTCAATTTTAAGCCGGTCCTTTACATAATTTTTGCAGCTGTGCTTGCCTATTCTCTTATAAGCCAAACCATCTATGAAGCCATATTCAATCTTCTCTCATTGGCAGGAGTATATATATCTCTGGAAATTTTCAATCAGAAATTCGGAAATACATCTACTGTGATCGGAAGTATATGCGGGGGCGGAGGTACAGCTGCTAGCCAGACGGCCAATTCATGCGATAAGATTATTAAACAGGATAAAACCAGTATTCTGGGCTTAAAGTTTGCCGATTTTTCCCTGATCTATTTTACAGGACTTACAGTTTTAGGTTTATTTTTACCTGCTACAGCCTATATTGTAAAAGGATTCACTTTCGTTTCTGTACTGGCGATAGGATACTCTTTATATATTCAGGCATTCGTAGAAAAAACATTTTGTAGGGTATGCCTGCTGATTATTTCAATTCTTGTCGGTCAAATAGTAATAAGCAGTTTGTTTTTCGAGAATCTGTCTTTCAGCGTGGGAGCACTTTTACTCACTGTTATTCTGTGGGCTCTTGTATTCTCTGCCGTTATTTATTTCAACACTCTTCTTGAACAAAAAGAAGCACTCCAAAAATCGAATGCGAAAAATCTCAGATTCAAAAGAAATTATGAGCTTTTCAAAAACCAGATGGAGCAGAATCCAAAAATAGAATTTCAGGATACTGAAACTTTTGCTGTTGGGAAAAGAGATGCCAAACTTCGTATTTCTATTGTTTCCAACCCATATTGTGGTTTCTGTAAAGATGCTCATAAACTGATAGAAGATCTTTTGGAGAAATACCCGGATAATATTTCTTTACAAATGAGATTCAATTACAGTCCTGACAGAGCACCTGAAAAATATACACAGCTTATTTCAGACCTAACTCATATTTATCATAACAAACCTGAAAAAGAGTTTTTACATGCGGTAGAAGAATGGTTTGAAACCAAGGATGAAAGTAAAATTAATGTTCTTGCCGGAGGAAATGTAACTTCAGAAAATTTGAATCCATTAGTAGAGATGTCTAAAGAAAACAGTAATGCAGGATTAAGCTTTACCCCTATCTTCATCATCAATGGATATCAGTTCCCTGACAAGTATGATCGTGAAGATATCGTGTTCTTTATTGATGAATTAATAGAGGATGATGAGATTTAATAATTAAATCTTATTCATTTAAAAATTTCACTATCTTAGGAAAAACAAAATAACCATCTGAAAAGATGTAAAAGAGTAGAAAAACGGTGACAAATGGGACTATTTCCAGTGTACCATTTCATTGAATTATAATTGAATTAAAGCAAAAATGTCGCCATTCACTGGCGGCATTTTAATGAGTAGTAGTTTTGAAAAAAAAATTCCCTTTTTATAAGCAGCCAGACACTAAAGACTGCGGTCCAACCTGTCTTAGGATCGTAAGTAAGTATTATGGTAAAAGCATATCGCTGCAGCAGATTCGTAATCTTTCTGAAACAACACGGGAAGGAAGTAGCCTTCTTGGGCTTAGTGATGCTGCAGAAAACCTTGGATTCCGGTCAATGGGAGTCCAGATCGACTTTAATACTCTCAAAGAAGAAGTCCCTTTCCCCTGTGTGGCACACTGGAATAAAAATCACTTTGTCGTTGTTTATAAAATTGATAAAAATAATAAAGTATATATTTCAGATCCCAGTTACGGACTCATCACCTATACACGGGAAGAGTTCATCAGATCATGGATCGGAGAAAATGCCAATGAAAATACAGAAGAAGGAATTGTTCTGATTCTTGAAACAACTCCTGCATTCTTCCAGACTGAATTTGATGCAGAGGAAAGCAAAGCAAGTTTTACTTTTCTTTCCAAATATCTTCTTAAGTACAAATCACTTGTTATTCAGCTGGCTATAGGACTGTTGGGAGGAAGCTTACTTTCCCTGATATTCCCGTTTCTTACCCAAAGTATCGTAGACGTTGGAATTCAGAACCAGGATATCAATTTTATCTACGTGGTTTTACTGGCACAGATCATGCTTTTTCTGGGAAGAATGGGTATTGAGACCATCCGGAGCTGGATTTTACTTCACCTCTCAGCAAGAATTAACATTTCAATCATCTCCGATTTCTTTATCAAACTGATGAGACTCCCGATAAGCTTTTTTGACACGAGAATGACAGGGGATATCATGCAGAGAATCAATGATCATCACAGGATAGAACAGCTTCTGACAAGTTCTTCACTGAACACGCTATTCTCACTGGTGAATCTTATCATCTTCAGTATTGTATTGTTATTTTATGATTACAGACTTTTCCTCGTTTACCTGGTAGGAGCTGTATTGTATATAGGATGGATCAGCTTTTTCCTGAAAAAAAGAAAAGAACTTGATTATAAAAGATTTTCTCAGGTCTCTCAGGAGCAGAGCAAAGTGATTGAGCTTATCAACGGTATGCAGGAAATTAAAATGCATAATGCTGAAAAACAGAAAAGATGGGATTGGGAATTTCTCCAGGTAAAACTATTCAAAATCCGGATAAAATCTCTTTCATTAGAACAATGGCAGTCTGTTGGAGGTAACTTTATCAATCAGATGAAAGACATTCTGGTAAGTTTCCTTTCAGCAAAGCTGGTTTTAAGTGGAAATCTTACCTTAGGGATGATGCTTTCAGTTCAATACATCATCGGCCAGCTGAACAGCCCTCTTTTGCAGCTTATCGACTTTATCAAACAGACACAGGATGCCAAGATATCCCTGGAAAGATTAGGGGAAATTCATGATAAAGATGATGAGGAAGATAAGAATGAGCAGTATGTTACAGATGTTCCGAAGAAAGATATTGAGATCAGAGATATGTCATTCCGATATATCGGATCAGATGTTCCCGTTTTTGAAAATTTAAGCCTTACAATACCTTATCAGCAGACAACGGCTATTGTGGGTGCCAGCGGGAGTGGCAAAACGACACTGTTAAAATTATTGATGAAGTTCTATGACCCTGACCAGGGTGAAATCAAGATTGGAAGCACCAACATGAAAAATATTTCTCCAAGATACTGGAGAGATCATTGCGGGGTCGTAATGCAGGAAGGCTATGTTTTCAATGATACTATTGCCAATAATATCGCGGTGGGTGAAGATCATATTGATAAACAAAAACTGAGACGTGCCGTAGAAATTGCCAATATCAAAGAATTTATAGAAAGTCTTCCATTGAGTTATAATACAAAAATCGGAAATGAGGGAGTCGGAATAAGTGGAGGCCAGAAACAGAGACTTTTTATTGCAAGAGCAGTTTACAAATCTCCTGAATATATTTTATTTGATGAAGCAACATCCGCGTTGGATGCCAATAATGAGAAAGTAATCATGGAAAACCTTGAGCAGTTCTTCAAAGGTAAAACCGCTGTAGTTATCGCTCACAGACTTTCCACTGTAAGACATGCCGATAAAATTATCGTATTGGATCAAGGAAAGGTTGTAGAAGAAGGAAGCCATGCTGAGCTGGTGGACTTAAGAGGCGAATATTACAGGCTCGTAAGAAATCAGCTTGAGCTGGGAAGCTAGCCAATATAAATCATCATAGCGGAATCCGAAAAGCTTACAGAGTAGGAAAAATAAAAACAAGTAATTAATCATGAAAAATCTTAAAAAACTTTCGAGAAAAGATTTGACATTTGTCAGCGGTGGTGTTATCATCCCGGACAATAACTGCTGTGGATCCTGGTGTCTTGGTAGCTGGGTACCATGCCGCATAAAGCATTTTGAATGCCCGCCGGATGCAGACACTTCGCCACCATCATGGTATGACGGGAACTGCCCAATTATTTAAATTATATTCCCCCTGAAATATTGGGGGAAATTTACCTCAGAACAATGAAAGAAGACGTTTTAGACAATATTGAACTCCGCTCAGAAAGCGTACAGGATATTCTTACCCAGCCTCCGCATTGGATGATCCGTTGGGGAAATACCGTTATATTTATTATTCTACTGCTTATCCTTCTGATGAGCTACATTATAAAGTATCCGGAATTTGTACCGGCTCCTATTATTGTAACTTCTCAGAATCCTCCTGAGAAAATAGAAGCAAGGACCAGTTCTAAAATTGAAAAAATATTCATTAAAGATCATCAGGAAGTCAAAAAAAATGATGTTCTAATGGTCATGCAGTCCGCTGCCAATTACAAAGACATCTTGGAATTGAAGAAACTGATAGATTCTATTACTCCTGATAAATTGTACACCTTTCCTATTGCACAGACTTCCAGATTTAAATTGGGTGAGCTACAAGGTGAATATAACAGTTTTGCAAAAGCATTTCAGGATGAAGCTCTTTTTACCAGATTACAACCATATGCTCCGGAAAACCTGGCAGCGAATCAAAGTATTTCTGAATACAGGGGAAGAATAGCAACCTTAAAACAGCAGAAAAACCTGGAGTCTATAAAATATGATCTGACTAAGAAAAATTTCAACAGATCACAGGAACTTTTTAACCAGGGAGTTATTTCAGCAATGGAACTTGAAAATGAAAAAATTAAATTTCTTCAGGCTCAGCAAAACCTTGAAAATATTAAAATCTCTATATCCCAAATGGATGAAGGCATTTCCAATCTGAATAAAACCAAAAGCGGAACCGCCATTAATACAGAAAAAGACAGAATAACCTATTCTTCACAGACTTTACAGCTTCTTGAACAGCTCCGAAAATCTTTAAAACAATGGGAACTGAATTATCTTGTTATATCATCCACCGACGGTGTTGCCAGTTTTCAGCAGTTTTTTGGCGAAAATCAGTTCGTAAAAGTTGGTGAACCCATTCTTTCCATACTTCCTAAAAATAAAGAGCAGCTGGTAGGCAGAATGTCTGTTCCTACAACAAACTCAGGAAAAATAACCCCGGGTGAAAAAGTACTGATTAAACTTGATAATTACCGGTTCCAGGAATATGGCATCATCGAAGGAAAAGTACAGAATATATCTCTGATTCCCGATGAAAAAGGAAACTATTATGTAGATGTTATTTTACCGAAAGGATTAAAAACAAGTTATAATAAAACACTTATATTCGATAAGGAACTGAGGGGCAGTGCGGAGATTGTAACGCAGGATCTTCGACTGATTGAGAGATTCTTCTATCAGATCAGAAAGCTTCTTGGATATCAGGTTTAATGAACCCGTATAAAAAATAAAAGCCGTCTTACAATCTGTAAAACGGCTTTTTATATATTCTGTTTTTTAAATAACTGGTCCTGCAAATATCTTTGCTTGTTGAGATGGATTATTAGGACACTTTCAGTTTGAGTAAAGTATATGATCATGAAAAATCATTTCCTTCAAAAAAAGGCTGTATGAAAACGAATACAAGGAAATCAACCCATAAATTCATTAAGAAATAAACTATGAAAGAATGTGAGAAGTTGAGAAGTCAAGGATCTGTCTCAATATTATATTTATGGAATTTAAACTAGCGCAAAGTTTTTAGCCTCTTATCTCATATTTTCAAGGGAGCAAAGGATGGAATCAATTTCATTCATTCTTTCTAAGCTAATACATATCCTCTAAGCTTCTTCAGCCACAAAGTCGCACTTCTTAGCTTTCTAAAATAAAACATCTGAATCATTTTTTCTTTGTGATTAAAAAATGACCTGTCAGTTCAATAAAAAGTATAGATTTTGTACTAGTCCTCCACTTTTGCACCTGATCCGAAAATCTTTTGAAAGAATTAAAAGATAAACTGATGACTCTTTTAAAATTAAAAACCGCAATCATTGAATCAATGATTGCGGTTTATCGTAGCGAAGACGGGAATTGAACCCGTGACCTCAGGGTTATGAATCCTGCGCTCTAACCAACTGAGCTACCTCGCCGTTTTGGTGGTGCAAATATAGAAAATATTTCTTTACCTCCAAAATTATTTTAACTTAAAATATTCCAAAACATCTCCAACATGATCTGGCTTGCTGATTATCTTATTGTTAGCATCTAAAATAAAATACGTCGGAGTTGCATGAATATTGTAGGTATCAGTGTAACTGCTGTTCCATCCTCTCAATTCCGAATCATTCACCCATGGAAATGCAGCAATTTTTTTGGTATAAGAATTCTTATCCACATCTAAAGACAGCCCTACAATCTGAATATTTTTTGATTTCAGATCATTATATTTTTCCAGGAGTTTAGGAAGTTCACTTTCACAGTGCGAACATGTGGATGACCAAAACACAACAATCTTTTTATCGGCCTTTATATCGTGTAATGATTTCGCTGTGGTATTAACAGGTGACTGGAACTTATAATTAGGGAAAACAGCCCCCATTTCGATATTTGCATTCGATTTCAATGTAGAAGCAAGCCTGTCAGTGATGGTACACTTAAGGTTTTTGGCAAGAGACAAATATTTACTCTTATATTCATCCATCTGGTATACATCAAAAATATCAATCAGTTCTGACAATACAGTCTGCCCTCTTGGAGTCTCTACTTTTAAACGGTCTAACAGCTTATCAACAGAAGCTGTAACATTTGTATTTCCTCCTGAATTAAGATAAGCTACCAAAACCGGTCTCAATAATGATGAACTTTCAAGCATATCCCCCGATTTGTCCAGAAAGTTGATTATTTCTTCCTGGTCTACTTTTTTAGTGGAATCGGGTGAGTTGGAAATAAACTTGCTGTAATTCGTGTTATAATAAGCAATAAACGGGTGTTGTGCCGCATCAATAGAGCTGGATGCACCGGAAAGTCTCTCAATTTCTGCTTTCAAAGCTTTCCCAAAGTCCGTATTGTCCTTATAATATTCTTTAATCTGTGCTAAAGCTGGCAGAATAAGCTCTTTCTTTTGTGAGCCTTCCTGCTGCTTACTCATAAGATTGTTGGCTTCATCCAGATAGGTTACATCTTTGATTTTATTATTCTGAATATCAAGTTTAAAGTTGACATTTTTATTTTCAGAAATAAAGCTTACTGTATTGTTAGTACCCGGGAAATAAACTTTCATCATTCCCATATAATTACCTGGATATTTAAACGTCCAGGTATTATTCTTACTTTGTTCTTTAGTAACAATGATATCTTTTGAACCGTTTAATGTATATAGAATTGCATCCTGATCTTTAAAATCTGCCGGAGACTGAATGGTAACAGTGAATTGAGCCTGCAGAGCAAATGCGGCTAAAACCGCAGATAGCGTATAAATCTTTTTCATAGAGTAAAAATAAAAAAACTCTCTGACTAATCAGAGAGTTTAATATTATTTTAATAAAATTTTATGCTTTTACGCTCTTGTACTTTTTCGTAAAGTAAACAATAAGTCCAATTGCTACAATAGCAAGTACATATACATACATATCAATGGGTGCAGGTGCTCCGGTACCATTCCCTCCATTTCCTGATCCTGTTGGAGCTGCTTGTGGTTGTGGCGGAGCAGCATTTGCTAAAGATATAGCAAAAAGAAAAAGAGCTAATACTAGTTTATTAATAGTTTTCATGTGGTTTATTTTAAGATTTTAGTGTTAACAGTTTCTCCCTTATCTGAAACGATTTTTACAACATATGAATTTTTAACTGAGCCATCAAGCTCGATTACAAAATCTCTGGATGCATCAACCGCTTTTTTAGAGATTACCAGTTTACCGCTCATATCATAAACTTGAATATCTGCTTTTTTCCATTTTGGATCGAATCTTACGATGTAATTTGTAACAGATGGATCATATACTACAATTGTTCTGGAAACACTAGTAGCTGTTTTATCTACAGCTAAAGTAATATTACTTGGTTCACCATAATACAAATTAGCTTCTTCATTGGTTACAGGTACAACATCTCCCTGTTTTGCCTGTATCAGATTCCCATTCTCTGCTTTATAGTAGAAACCGATTCCTGAAGATAGCTGATGTGCACCAGCCGGAATCAGTACTGAGTTCTCTCTGATCTCGAACTTATAAGATTTCACCTTATCCAGGTAATAGTTAACTAACTTAACATTTTTACCCTGGAAGTTATTCTCATTAGCTTCGTTAATATATAACCAGTAGTTGGTATAGTTACTGTCATACCCTCCATTCAATGATTCTTCAAAAGTACCGATGATGTTTTTACCTGCTGAAGCCTGAACTGAAGTAGCTGCAGAAATCTGGTGACCTGTTGTTAAAGATGGAGAAACAACATAATATGTTCTGGAAAGTTCATTTCCATTAGCATCCAGACCTATTACACCAAGCTGTTTTACTGAATTGGTTCCCTTACCACTGGAGGACATTTTAGCTGCATTTACATCATAATTGGTACCTGCTGTTCTTGCCGTTGATTTAAACCTTCTCAGTGTATTAAAATTTAAAGTCTGAGCTGTGTTGTCTCTCAGCTTTATTTTAAATGACTGCATAGGCTTGATTACCACCAGGTCAACATCTCCGATAGCAGGAGCTACTCCATCACCTGTAGGTAAGAAAGTAACCACCTTAGAACCTGTAGCATAAGTAGAACCATTTGGAAGAGTTACAATGGTACCTGGATCATATTCAACTCCCCAGATATTTTTCACAGCATTTCCATCGGATCCAGTAACGCTTTCTGTATATCCAATATTGGCTAAATCCAGATTGGTAAGGAAAGGATTTCCGAATTGATAGAAATTTTGTCCAAATGAACCAGTCCATGGGTTGGTCGTAAACTCAAAACTATCATCAAGATAAGTATTATACTTCTCATTGTACTGGTTTAGAGCATTACCATTAGTTCCGAACACAACATTGGAAGCTCCTACGTTAGATTTTCCTGCATTCTGTAATGTTACAGCACTCGCATATGGAGCATATGGTTTTCCGTTGATATTGAATACGTTTCCTGTTGCAGGAGCACTTGGATTCCAGTCATTATTTTTAATCTTAAGCATATAATAACCTGAAGGATCCCAAGTAGTCGAGGTAGGAGCCAGATTCAAAGTGGTAATAGACACAGCATTAGCATTATCCCATTTAAGAATTGGATTATCATACCTTCCTGTATTGAAAGTTTTTCCAACTTCAGCAGATAATGAATTGAATGCTTTACCAAAGAAAGGCAAAGCAACCTGCTGGAAGTAATTACCGCTGCCGTTACTTGTCGTTCGGTACTCTTTAGTTACAATACCTGTAATGTTGGACTGGGATAGTCCGTCAATGTACAGCTGGCCATACGTAGAAGTAGCAAATGAAGCAGGAGTGTTAAGTCTTAGAATGATATTTCCGCCATCAGTTTTATCAGCGCCGGCAGCATCAATTGTCTTAAAACTATCTGTAGCAGATCCTACAACCATGATATTTCCATGCACGTCCAAAAGGCCATTACCTTTTGTCTGTACACCTCCACCGCTATAAACTAGGGTGCCTTCGCTCACATACATATTAGCATTAGTGTCAACATGACATAGTATCTGCGCCTGAACAGAATAACTAATTGCTAAAAGACCTATAGCAAATAAACTTTTTCTCATTGTATAAATTATTTGTGTGTTAATACAATCTTCACCCGCAAAGGTATTATTATTTTTCTTAAAAAAAAAATATTTTATCTATTAATCAAAACATTATCTTCTGTTAAGACAATCTCTTTCTCCTCTCCGATTGAAAACATATAGTCTTCCAAAACTTTTTCTGTGGTACCTCTGAGCCCTCTCGCTCCGAGTCCTTTTTCGATAGTTTCTTCAACAATTTTTTCAATTGCACCGTCTGTGATTACCAAATTTGTGCCATCCATTTTGAAAAGCTCCACAAACTGATTTACAATTGAATTTTTAGGTTCCTTCATAATTCTTACCAAAGTCTCTTTCGTGAGTTTATCAAGGTAAGTAATGATTGGAAATCTCCCCAAAAGTTCCGGAATTAATCCAAAAGTACGCAGATCAATTGCATTAATATTTGTTAATACATATTCATCCTCATCTACTTTGTTGATCTTTTCGGAGCTGAAACCGATGGCCTGCTTATTCATTCGTCTTTCGATGATCTCTTTGATTCCGTCAAAAGCTCCTCCGGCTATGAACAAAATATTCTGAGTGTTTACCTGAATATATTTCTGATCCGGGTGTTTTCTACCTCCCTGTGGCGGAACATTTACGATACTTCCTTCCAACAGTTTCAGCAATCCCTGCTGTACTCCTTCTCCGGAAACGTCTCTTGTTATACTTGGATTATCTGATTTTCTTGCAATTTTATCAATCTCATCAATGAAAACAATTCCTTTTTCAGCTTTTTCCACATCATAATCTGCCACCATCAGAAGTCTGGAAAGAATACTTTCAACATCTTCGCCTACATATCCGGCTTCCGTCAAAATGGTAGCATCCACGATACAGAAAGGAACATTAAGTTCTCTGGCAATTGTTTTTGCCAGAAGGGTTTTACCTGTTCCGGTCTCCCCGATCATGATAATATTTGATTTTTCCAGCTCCACCTCTCTGTTTTCGTCCTGAGCATGAAGCAATCTTTTATAATGGTTATATACAGCAATTGAAAGCTGTTTCTTGGCCTGATCCTGCCCTATTACGTACTGATCAAGAAATTCTTTGATCTCTTTGGGCTTTTTAAGCTCATCCATAGTGCCTGCAGGGGAATAACCTGTTTTGGATGCACTGTCTTTTACAATGGCATGTGCCTGTTCTATACAATTTTCACAAATAAAACCATTCTGCCCAGAAATCAGCATCTGTACTTCATTTCTTTTTCTGCCACAGAAAGAACATTGGTTGGAATTCATATGATATAATATATATGTATATGTTAAAGAAAATCGTAAAAAATTACTTTTTTACGATTTTCCGGTGGTTAAGAATTAATAATTGAGTGTTGAATCTCAGTATATTCTTCGTTCGTTAATTTTAATCTTTCATTTCTGAAATTCATGTCTTCCATCTTGTTTAAAGGAATCAGATGGATATGTGCATGAGGGACTTCAAGTCCTACTACCGCTACTCCTACTCTTACACATGGAATTGCAGTTTTGATCTTCTTGGCTACCTTCTGGGCAAATCCCCAGAGGTTTTTATATTCTTCACTTTCAAGATCAAAAATCAAATCCACTTCTTTTTTAGGGACAACCAGAGTATGTCCTTTCACCAAAGGCATGGCGTCTAAAAATGCAATAAAGTTTTCGTCTTCAGCAATCTTATAAGAGGGAATTTCGCCATTGATGATTTTCGTGAATATAGTGCTCATTTTATCAGAAGTTTGGTTAGATATTTAGAAACAGAATAGGTATCAGACTATAAAGAAATGTCTAATACTTCGAAAGACAGTTTATTTCCGTTCGGTAAAGTGATTTCAGCAGTTTCGCCAATAGCTTTTCCTAACAGACCTTTTGCGATAGGCGTGTTTACAGAAATTCTACCTGTCTTCAGGTCACTCTCATTATCCGGTACCAATGTAAATACCTGTTCCTGCTTGGTAGCATTATTTTTAAGTTTCACTGTTGTTAAGATCGAAACTTTTGAAGTATCTAATTGGCTTTCATCTATAATTTTAGAAGTAGATATTACGTCTTTCAGCTTGGAAATTCTCATCTCAAGCATTCCCTGAGCCTCTTTGGCCGCATCATATTCTGCATTTTCCGACAAATCTCCTTTGTCTCTTGCTTCTGCGATCTGCTGAGTAATTTTTGGTCTCTCCACAGTTTCCAACTGTTCCAGCTCAGCTTTCATTTTATCCAGGCCCTCCTTAGTTACATAGCTTGCCATAATTTTCAAAATTTAGTTTTAGTATAAAAAAATAATCCGACATTTGCCGGACAATGTTTTCGTGTTGTAATCGTTTAATTTTTACAAATATATAAAAATTTAAATTGAAATGAAAAAAACTTTTTCAATCTTATCTATTTTCAGTTTATTGATTTTCAGTAATTTAACCATCAACTCCTGTGGAAGCAGAGAAGATACGGTAAACTGCTTTCCCAATACTCCCATCAATGTATCCCTTAATTTAAATCTGCCCGCATATTATGCCTTAAACAATATTAATGGCTGGATTTATGTTAATGAACAACAATCCGGAACAAGAGGTCTGATTATTGTAAGAACGGCCAACGGATTTAAAGTCTATGACCGAAACGCGCCTCATATATGTCCTGATAACAATACAACCCTTGAAGTAAAAGATAATATTGCCATTGTATGTCCACAGGATAATACCAGATGGATTTTAGCGACAGGTCAGCCGGAATCCGGCGCTAAAACATCACTTCCTCCTAAAACGTATCCGTACAGTTATGATGCTGCAAGTAAAACGTTAAATGTTTATTATTAGAATACAAGATGAAAATTGTTATACAAAGAGTTTCTGAAGCCAGTGTACAGGTAGAAGGAAAAGCTGTCGGTGAAATCGGTAAAGGATTAATGCTCCTGACCGGTATAGATGAAAATGATGAAAAAGCTGATGCAGATTGGCTTGTACAGAAAGTTTTAAACCTAAGAATCTTTGGGGATGAAGAAGGTAAGCTTAATCTTTCCGTGAAGGATATTGCAGGAGAAATCCTTTGTATCAGTCAGTTTACATTGATTGCTGATTATAAGAAAGGAAACCGTCCTTCTTTTATAAAAGCAGCAAAACCTGATAAAGCAGTTCCTCTTTTTGATTATTTTAAGAATGAAATAAGCAAATCCGGATTGAAAACGGAAAGCGGAATCTTTGGGGCAGACATGAAAGTATCCCTGATCAATGATGGACCGGTCACTATTGTAATGGATTCGATCACCAAAAGCTAAATCCGGAAAATAAATATAACCATAAAGCAATACGTTTCAATTTTGTTGGAACGTTTTTTTTTGATTGATAAGCATAAAATGTATCAGCCTTTAAATCACAGAGGTTTTTAAAACCTGCGAAGTTATCCTTCCTAGACGATAAAATTTCCGATGCAGAAGGTGGTGATAAATTTTCCAATAATAAATTCACAAAAATGTGATTTGTTTTTGTTTTATTATTATTTTTGAAGTAAATCAAAACTGATTCACAACCATTTAACAAAATAGTATGAAAACAAAAATCAACCTTTTCGCATTGTTTGCGTTCTGCTCTTCCATCTCTTTTGGACAGGACATCCAGCACAAGATGGCTGATGACAAAAATTCAATAATTTATGTATGCTTTTCGAAAGGCATCAACTCTGAAAAAACAGCATTCAGCAGGAACGCTGATCTGGAAAGGTTTTCAAGAGAGAATCACATTTCATTCAGATATGATCTCGATTTTACAGAAGGTAAACTTGATGAAATGGCCAGAAGCAGCAGATCAATCGGCAATTCCACAGAATCTGTGGAAAAACTGAAAAGGATTTATAAAGCCGATATCCCTCTTCAAAACCGTGAATCTACTCAGAAAATCATTCAGACTCTTGAAAAATTCTCTGAAATAGAATATGTATCCGTAATGAGTGCTGATCCTGTTGAACCTCCTTTGATCAATGCTTTTGTGGCGACACCTGATTTAGAAAGTCTACAGACTTACCTCAACGACAACCCGGGCATCAATGCCAAATACGCCTGGTCCAAAGGAATCACTGGGCAGAACATACGGGTAAGAGATGTGGAATATGGATTCTACAAAACCCATGAAATGCTATCTAATCAGAATTCTATACAACTTGAACCCGGATATTCCCCAAATGCAGGATTAGCGAATAATAATTACCGTGACCACGGAACTGCTGTAGTGAGTATTTTAGGCTCAGTAAAAGACAACATCGGGCTTACAGGAGCGGCTTACAGTACTTCTGAAATAAAAGGATATATGGAATGGACCACTGTAGGTTACAACAGAGCTTCTGCGGTGAGCAGATCTATCAATGCGTCTCAGGCCGGAGATATTATCCTTTATGAAATGCAGACCGGAGGAAAAGACGGCCAGTATTGTCCTGCTGAATATGATAAAGTAATCTGGGATCTTACCAAAGCGGCTACTGATTCGGGAATTATCATCATTGCGGCTGCAGGTAATGGTAACCAGAATCTTGATGATCCGTTCTATGCAACATATCTTGCAAGAGGAAACAGCGGTGCAATCATTGTAGGAGCAGGGTCTCCCAATACAACCCATTCAAAATTAAGCTTCAGCACCTACGGAAACAGAGTGGATGTACAGGGCTGGGGAAGCACGGTGATGGCTGCGGGTTATGGATCATACGCGAAATATGATAATGACAACAACAGAACGTATAACTATTTCAGCGGTACAAGTTCTGCTACACCAGTAGTAGCTTCTGCAGCTATTTTAATTCAGTCATTTTACCGTCAGATTACCGGGCAAAATCTGACACCGACTGCCATGAGGAATCTTTTAATTTCTACGGGAATTCCACAAGGCGGAACGGTAACAGGGCAAAAGATCGGGCCACTTCCTAATGTTAAAAATGCTATACTTCAGCTGGAAAGTAAATTTGCCACACCTGTTAAGACTTTGCCTGCGTTAGAGGTTGCAATTTATCCTAACCCATCCAGCAGTTCCATTGCTATTCAAAGTAATGAAAATAAAAAGCTGGATATTGAAATCATCAATCTTCAGGGGCGAACAGTGATTAAAAGCTCTGTCTTATCTCATGAAAAAATTGATATTTCACAACTGCCAGCCGGACAGTACATTATCAATATTAATGAAGGCCAGAGAAGAGTTGTTGAAAAATTAACCAAAATATAGTTTTAAAATTTTTATATCATTTTACTTCACATTAAACCCTCTTTCAGTATTCTGGAAGAGGGTTTTTAATACTAATTTTTTATCCTTTTTATTGTGCAGGAACGCTGTTGAAATTAAGCGCTACCTTAATGTTCATATCTGAAGAAGTCTGATTCCTCAGTTCATACACTGTTCTTACTGTCAAACCTGAGCTTTTTACAATTTCATCCAGAAATCCTGTGTCATTCAGATCCAGATTTAAGCTGGAGGAGTTGGTGGAGATATTGGATCGCGACGCAACCAATCTTTCTCCCGTTCCGTTGGATGAAACGTAAATTTTAACGGTTTTGAATGCACTAAGATTACCTCCCGAAGGGGATGCTACAGAAATTTTAGCATCTGAAATTCTTACATCTTTAATCTTTGCGTTATTATTACCTCCGAACCATGTCTGTACATTAGTTGCTGTAGCCGTAGAAGAAACTTCTTTATCTGCCGGTACACCGGTAGACACCAAAACATTCGTTGTGTATGGAAATGTATTCTGAACCAGCGACTGTACGGTTCCACAACTTACGAGTACTGCTGAGGCGGCCATTGCTGTTAGAACTATATTTTTCATATTTTAAAATTTAAATTTCAGAAAATAGTTTGCAGAAATTGTACCAAATTGATCGAGTCTTATTCTATGCTTACCGTAAAGCTTCCTTTAGTATTTCCGGAAGCCATATTACTTTTCCCGATAATCAGCCATAGCTCACCCTTTCCAGGGGTTTCATAAGTAATTTCCCTTCCGAAGGGGCCATCATAGTTCCCGTTAGGAAGTCTTATCTGATTGAATCTGATATTGAAATCTTTTTCTTTTGTAGAAATTTTTGCTTTGATATTGGGACGGTCATAATGAGTCAGTTTTAAAACAAGGTCCTGATCATCTTTTGTAAATTCTTCTCCAATAGTAAACGGCAGCTGGTTAGCATCAGCAGTTCTTATAATCTGTCCTTCCTTTTCATCTCTCATTACACCTTTACGAAGAACTTCTTTGGTAGCCGGGGCATTGTTAATAATTGAATCTCTTTTTATCAATGCAGCAGAATCAGTCTTCACAACCGAGTCCGGCATTTCTGTGACAACTGTAGAATCCTTATCAGGGACATCAGCCACGGCAGGTTCTTTTTTACAGGCAACAATAATCAAAGGGATTAACAATAAGCTTTTTTTCATAATAATTAATTTTAAAAACGGGCAACATATATCCTGTTGAGCACTATGAAATGCTAAAACTGTTCCAATCCATGTAATAGTTTATTTTATGTTTGTAATTCTTTTTGCCCATTCGTTCCTGCCCATTTAAATGTAAAGTACATAAAGTTGAGCATCAACCCCATTAAAACAGTAACACCCCATGTCTTGGTGTATTCCATCGGATAGATGAATCTCACTATAATATCAGAGAAGAGACCAAAAGGGTTATTGAGCACATCCCAGCTGTTCCACCTCAGAAACCTCCCAAGGTAAACTCCGAAGCTGCTCATGAAAAGGAAAAAGATTATTAACCCGGTGATCAATTTTTTTTTACCATAATATGAAAGGCGCTGTTCAATATCATTAAGGCTAATAAAACCGCAGATCAATCCTGTCCAGGCATAGGAAAGAATTACAATCAGATCATACCAGATGGGTATTTCATTTCTTGCTTTCAGATGAAAAAGATCAGTAAGAATATAGGGTGAGTTGGGGAAAAACAGAATCCAGATTATGATAATAAAGATCAGTGAGATTCTGCTTCTGATATTAAAAGCAAGAATAAAGGAACTTAATAATAAAGGAATCCATGCCAGAAAAAGATTCCAGTTGAGAAATAAAAAGACTTTAGTATCACTGATATAATATCTGAAAACAGAGAGACTGAAACAGAATGCGGTCATTAATACGAGAAGCATACTGATTTTAAACCTTGAGGATCCAACTAGTTTTTTCATGATCAGTTATTGAATGGTTTGATAATAGAGAATCTTGGAAAGAAAGGTTTTGGATGTTTCATTTTTCACTTTATTCTGTATGGTCTTTTTAAGTTTCTGATCATTTTTTTCATCCGCATATCTCAGGAGTGCCTTATCGCTGAAATTGACAGATGTTAAATGATAATTGACGGCAAAATCTTTTCTTTTCATATTCTGAGAGGTAATAAAACCACCCCAATTAAAATAGCTGCACACTAAAACGGTTCCGTAAACATACCATACCATCGAATTGACAAGAAAAATATTTCTTTTCTTCTTTTGAATTTTAATGAAGGTTAAAGCCAGCCCAATCACTGACAGAAGAAGGAATGCAAAAACACCCAGCCTTTTATAGGTAAACGCATAATTAACGATATACTCATAGTTTTTAAGTGCGGCAGACAGAACAAGAACAGCATTGAGAAAAATCCAAATTTTAGCTAATATTTTTAACAAGCCCGCTTTCGGATCAAAATTAAATCCGGATTTAAAATAAAACATAATCACGAGAATAGCCATTACAATAGACATGATCACTGCGTTTACTCTTTCATGGGTTTCTTCTGACAACTGAACGGGAGTTTTTACCGCTTCATAAAACTGTTCATAATTATATGTAACAATAAAGAAGATCAGTAAAATATTCAGCAGAACAAAAGAGATGACTCCACTCATTCTTTCGGTATCAAGGTCGAGGAAAGAATAGGTAGCCTTTGGAATCCGGGAATCCCCGTTAAACTCGTTGTCCAGAACATGATTGTTTTTATAGATCAGTCTTTCCACAGCATAGTTCCAATAATTGAAGGCAATAAAGAACCCTAAAACAGAAAGACAGAACACCTGCCACAGATTAATATCCAGTTCATAATCTGTGAACAATGCTGCAAAATGATCGCTTCCTGCAGAATAAATTCCAAAGAAGACAGAAACCAGCACCAGCGGAATCAAAATGAAAGCCAGTGTCTTTTGCCATAATCCGGGAACATTTTTTTTAGGCAGCCATTCATCAAAACTAAAAAATCGACAAAATGATGTACAGCAATTCACTACAAAAACCGGAATCAAAAATAGGATCTTCAACCTTCTGTTTTTCGATTTGTATCCCAATAAAAGCAATGAACTCCCTACTGCAATAAAAGATGGAAAATCTCCAAACCAGGCAAATGCAATACTGGACAGAATACTTGTTGCAAAAAGGATATACATTGTTCTGGTTTTATTTTTTTCCGGCGTTCTGAACAAAGCCAGCATTGCATAAGTGATTCCCAGAATTCCAAGATTCAGCCCTATGTCCTGATCGTAGAAGACAATGACAAATAAAAGGGCCGTAAGAAATATATAATGATGTGTTTTCATGAGGTTAATTATTGAAAAGATTTAAATGAAAAGTTATCTCTATCAGTATTGGATTAGCAAAAATTAAAGAACAGAGTGAGATATAGAAAAGCAATAGGGATATTAAGCAATAATAGGAGTACAGAGTTTCCATTGCATTTTTTTTCCGATATATCACTCAGATACTCCATGAGTTCATATAGAGTGATCAGCAGATTAGCTACGGCAGCAATCACTACATAATAAAAACCCCATATGATCAGGAAATCTGCCTCCGTTATCCAAAATAACAGCAATAAAGATGTACCTATTAAAAAGGAAATCAGAAATGTCTTTTTTCCTAACAGACTGAATTTTATCTTTCCCATTATCTTTTAAGCTTAATGGAGAACTACCGTCTCTTTCTGTTGAATAAAGTCTTTGATATGTTCATAATTCTGCCAGAGCAGTTCTTCAAAGTCCCAATGATAAAAAGTTCTCATATTCTGACCTTTTTTGTAAGCTTTGATATAAATTTTCACATATTCCGGAAGAATAATTGTTCCTAATACGATTGCAGCCAGAAGGTGTGCATTGAGTTTACCATTTCCAAGGAGCAGATACTGCATGGCAATTTCATCTTCGAAGTTGGTCCCGCAGCCGGTAATCAGATGATGAACATCATGGTTTTCCATTTTGGGAATCATTGAAAAACCATGTTTCCTGTAGAATTCTCCAAGTTTTCGTCCTAAAGAATCTTCCTGGAATTCCAGCAGTTGTTTCTCATTGAACTGCCATTGTCTTTTTTTCTTTTTAAAATATTTTCTGTATAGTTTTTGAGTTTTATCATATACAAAAAGCAGAAACTGAACGCGTATTTTTTTCATAATAGTATTGATATTTATGGATATTAATCGAAATGCCCCAACCCTATAATAGCATACAGACATGCAATGGGAATATTGGCTGTCAAAATGAGTATTGCTATCATACATTCTTTGAATTTTGATCTGTCAATAATACCTTTTATCAAAAATCCCAGGATACATAATAAGTTGACTGGCACTCCAAAAACAATTAACAAATAACCTACTCCGGCAAACCAGTCATTCTTTGTGATAAGTGCTCCTAAAAGACAGAAAGTTCCCACTGAAAAAAACACTCCGAATATAGCCTTGCCTAGATTTATTATTTCTGAATCTTTCATCGTTATTGAGTTAGCATAATAAACAGAGCTTTAACTTCCCGCAAACGGACTTCCGAAAATTCCTACTGCAAGTTCAAGCCAGATTAATGCGAGAGCCAGTAAAATAAAAATAACGATTAAGACTTTCTGGCCTTGCTTTTTTATTCTGTTTCTGACCAGATTGATGAGAAAAGCTGTTGTAAAAAGCAAGATTCCTGCGATCAGAAAATCTGATCCTGACCAGTTAACTTCCTTCGAAAATAGATTTCCTACCAATGGGATACTGAGTAAAGCCAATGGAAGGGCATAAATTGTTTGTGTTGTTTGTTTTTGTGTCATTATTTTATTTAATTTTAAAAATATAAAGTACTTTGTAATTCAAAGTAAAATTTCAAAAAAATATAGGACTATCGTCCCAATAATTTTTCAAGGCCATCTAAATGCTCAGTAAATGCCTGCCTTCCTTTCTGTGTAACGCGATAAGAGGTTTTAGGTTTCTTCCCGACAAATTCTTTTTTAACTTCTATATATCCTGCTTTTTCCAATGCATTACTGTGGCTGGCAAGATTTCCATCCGTGATTTCCAGCAGTCCTTTCATTTCAGAAAAATCAACCCAGTCGTTCACCATGAGAACAGACATAATGCCTAATCTTACACGGCTTTCAAATTCTTTATTGAGTTGATTTATTTTGATCATTTTATTTTATATCTTTTGTTTTGAAATAGTCAAAATCTGACCATTTTTTATTCTCCTTAGCCCTCTACAATTGCAGAATTATAATTTTTATAATTTTCCTTTGCTTAAACGGGGACAAAATAAGAATTAAAAAAACTGTTCCTTTCAGAAAACTTTATTATATTATTTAATTCCACCTGCTATTAAAAAATTAGTATTAGCTTCCATATATACACTGCTACAGCACTGATCATTAGAGAAAAAAAAATATCAATAAAGGCCAGTAACCCATAATATCATTTTTTCTTTTAGAATAAAATTCTGTTGTCTCTACCAGATTGAGCTTTTTATCTGCATGCAAGGCTGATAATTCTTTATCAGTATCAAATATTTTCAGATCATCAGTTTTTGTATCTAATAAGAAATATCTATTACCTGCTGTTTTTCCAAAAATCTGAGTTGCATTCTCTTCTATTTTTTCTACCTCAGAAATCACTGTCACTCCATTTTCTTTATTGATACCTGCCTGTTCTGGAACATCGATAAATAGCAATTGATAGTCATTTTTCAAGGGAACATACCATGCATCACCAATTCCCATATCTACTTTTTTATTTTCGGATACAATTGATAAACTGATAATTCCTACAATATAAAAAGTATAAAATATGACAAAAGGACTTATAAATGCAAATATTATTTTTCTTTTCCTATTTTCTTTTTTACTGACAAAATAAGTACATGTACAGCTTAATATAGCAAATATAGAGCTAAGAATAAGCAGCATAAAAAGGTGTATTAATATGACAAGACCAATTCCCATTACTTGTACTTCTTATGCATAATCAATCCATAGATAATATGCAAAACACCGAAACCAATCGCCCAGAATAGCAATCCCCATCCTAAAATGAATAAAGAAATAAGTCCTAAAACAATCTCAAAATATCCCAGATACTTTACGTCCGTTAATGTATACCGTTCTGCTGCCACCAGAGCCAATCCATAAAAAATGAGTGTAGCCGGAGCAATGAAAACGAAAAGATGATGGTAAAGAAGTGCGAGACAAAAAACTCCTCCTGCGACCAAAGGCACAGCGAAGGTAATTAAAAGACGCTTTGTTGTAGCATCCCAGATTTTCAACCCTTTCTTTTTACTTTTATGAGCCGTAAAAATATAACCGCTAAGGACAGCAACCACCAAAATAACGGCCCCAATAAGAACAAGTTCTTTCACCAGAGCAGGACCCAAAATGTTTCTGTCCCCATCAAAATAACTGATTCCTTCTCTCTGAAAAACAAAATACACATATACTGCTCCAATAATTGCTGTCAACCCTGCAACAACTCCTGATAACCCACTTAAAGAAATAAATCTGGAAGACCGCTCCATCATGGAACGGATATGGGATAAGTCTTCGTGATAGTTTTTTGAATCCATAAAAAGAACTTTGAATTACAAAGTTATAATTTATTTTTAATCTCCCAATGATTTACTGTAAAATTTTGAAAATAATTTTCATAACCGATTTTAACACTATAAATTAAAAAATCCGGAGAAAAATTTTGTTTCTCCGGATAGTATGTTGAATGAGAATTATTCTATTTAAAAATTAAGAGGAAAATTATTTCACTCTTAACCTTTCTTTAATGGATTCAATATTTTTCTTGGCAGAATCTTCAAGGATAAGACTGGCACTCATATGAATTCTTGCAGGCATCAGTTCATTGAAGTGTTCCGTCCCCTCCCACGAAACTTTTTTAATTAATGCTAAAGCATCACTGCTTCTTGAAGCTAGTGTCTGTAAAAACTTCTCCAGTTTATCATCCATTTCCTGGATGGTATCTGAAACAGAATGATAAATATTATGCTGTTCAGCCCACTCTGCAGATCTGAAATCAGCATCAATGGCCATTGCGGAGAATTGTGACTTTCCGATTTTTCTTTCTACATAAGGTCCTATTACAAAAGGTCCTATTCCAAGATTAATCTCAGTAAGTGCTAAAGCTGAGTCTTTTGTTGCAAAACAGTAGTCCGCCCCACAAGCAATTCCTACTCCGCCGCCAGTTGTTTTTCCCTGAACTCTAACAACCACGATCTTTCCGCAGTTTCTCATGGCATTTAAAACTTTAGCAAAACCACCGAAAAACTGTGTGGAAGCTTCCAGCTCTTCAATCGCTAAAAGTTCATCAAAGCTTGCTCCTGCGCAGAATGCTTTCTCACCTTCACTTTTTACCAGGATAGCTTTTACCTCATCTTTCGATCCTTCTTCAAGGATGGTTGCTGCAAGTTTTTCTAAAATTGCTCCCGGCAGAGAATTACTTTTAGGGGTTCCGAAACTGATTTCGGCAATATTATTTTTAATTTTTGATGCTACAAATTCGCTCATTTTTATTTTTATTGGATTCTTACAAAAATACGAAATACAGCTCGTTCAGAGAAACTTAAATCCCATATTTTCTTTTTAAGCCAGCATAATTCATGGCATTATTACGTAGAAATACGGAGTTTTCAATTTGGTATTTTCTACTCTAGTACCTCGCAGCTATTAATCGTTCCTTTGGACTAAGAAATAATAACCTATGGCGGAATCTGAAAAGCCTGTAACAGAGTAAGAAATTTAAAAACTAAAAACGTATTATCATGGACGAGTACATTGGAATTGTAAAATTATTTGCAGGAAATTTCGCACCCAGAGGCTGGATGTTTTGCGATGGAAGCTTAATCAGTATTTCCAGAAATTCTGCCTTATTCTCTATTTTAGGAACCACTTATGGTGGAGACGGTATCACGACTTTCGCTTTACCCAACTTAAAAGGACGTATGGCTTTAGGGGCAGGAAATGTCAATTCCGGAGAAAATTATCCTTTGGGAATAGTTTCCGGTACTACACAAAATACTCTTTTATCATCAAATCTTCCAAGTATAGGTGCCGGGTTTCAGCTTAAAGTAGCCAATAAGAATGCCAATTCATCTACTCCTACTGCCACCTCAACCATTGCTATTTCAGGAACACAAGTGGGAAGAGATTTCAACGCGGTACCAAGTTTTGTAAATGATGCCAACCCTGATACAACCATTAATCCTCTAAGTATTTCTTATATCGGGCAGAATATCCCGGTAAATAATATGCCGCCTTATCTTGGCTTAAATTATATCATTTGTGTTGAAGGCATTTATCCACCAAGGGATTAATATTCATACTATAACCTAACATTTAAAACAAACATCATGAAAAGCACTACTTTTTTAACCATCTGTAGTCTGCTCATTTCAATTTTCTCATTCGGGCAGACCAGTACAGAATTATTTGAAACGGAATCGAACGGGAGTACAAGCTTCACCGATAATGGAGTCATTTTCAATATCATTTCACATGTAAGTGTCTTTGACATTCAGGCGAATTTTCCGGGAACAGGCTGGAGCGGAACAGCGAATGATAACCGGTACATTGATAATTCCAATGACTCTCAGTTTCCGCCATCATTTAGTATTAAAACTACATCTAATTTATTTAAGGTAAACAGGTTCTGGATGTTCCTGTCATCGTTAAACCTGGATCTGAATGTGGCCGGGACTCTTACAGTAACCGGAAAGCTAAGTGGTGTAACAAAATTTACACAAACCAAAACTACAGGATTTGCAACAGGTTTAGGTACCACAAATGGATATACACTGATTGATCTTACCAACTTAAACGGGCAAAATTATTCAAACATTGTAATTGATGAGCTGCAGATCACTGCAAACGGAGCCTTCCGTTACGTAGGTTTAGATGCTTTTACCTGGGTAAAAGACAGCAATCTTGTATTAGGTACATCAGAAGCTAAAAGCACTCAAAAAAACATGACTGTCTATCCCAATCCAACCAACGGGCCTCTTTCTATCACGACTGAAAAAGCCAGCGAAGCTAAAGTATATAACCTCGATGGTAAACTGCTGAAAACGGTACAAACTCAGAAAGGGAATAATGAAATCAATATTTCAGAGCTTCCAAAAGGAGTTTATATTATCAAAACAGCAACAGAATCTACCAAAGTTATTAAAAACTAAAAACCATGAAATTGCACATAAGTTCCATGTTCCCTTAAAGATTCTAATTCATAAATGGCAAATCCCTTTCAATAAAGGGATTTTGTCATTTTTTCAAAGCTAAAATATATTTGTCTATATAAAGCTGTTTTTCTTTTGATTTATACTGCTGAATATATCTTGGATGTTCCAGAACGGTCATAGTATCAAACAATTTTGCTTCTTTGTTTAATTTTGAAATAAAATCTGCATTCTTTTTACCCAGAATAAAAACTTCTGAGGTGTCCAGATTAAGATTGATATGCTTCTTCAGAGATTCGATCATAAAATCTTTTACTGAATTGAATAATTCTTTATCATCATAATAATTGGTATTAAGCCAGCCGGTTTTTGTTTTTCTCACGATAGCCAGCGGAAACGGAGAATTGATATAAACCTCTCTGTAAAACAGGTCTGCACCACCATATTCTTCAATCATATCATACATAAACACAGAAGAAATTTCATGAGTATGGGCGGATTCCATTTTTATTCCGCAGACGTTTTCCAACCTTTTTGTATCAGTAAATGGAATCCCTGTTACCCCTGCTCCATGTCGGCTGGGGTTAATTCCAATCATAAATTTTCTCCGGGATGAATCATCATAGTACTTTTGATAAAATTTCTGCATAACCGTCAATGTTTCGGGATTATCCAAATAGGGATTCAGAACTTCAAATCCTTCAGGAAGAGTTCCTGTATATCTAAGACTTTTATTAAACTCAATGATATGGTCTGCAAAAGTTGTGTTCATGAAATCACTATTTTAAAGCGCTTATTAATGTATGAAAAATAGCCAGAACCCAGGAGTAACTCATATAAATTATTATCAGAAGGAGTTGTATCGCCCTATTTTGGCTTTCATTTTTCGCTGTTAATTTATATTTATTTTTTTATTATATTCGTTTTCAACAAAATAGGATTTTCATTCTATCAAAAACTTTTAACCCATGATCGGAATTATCATTGAGCTTATCATTTCATGGCTTCTCCTTAAATTCATAGCAAAAAGGGATCTCTCTGTTTTAGGATTTAAGCCCAACTCAACAAGACTCATGTACTGGAGCATTGGTTTTCTTTTGGCTGCTGGGATTTGTACTCTGTACCATATTCTGACAACTGCATTCATCAATAACACCTTGATACTGAACAAGCAACTAACATTTTCGGCAGCATTAATGAACTCATGGTGGGTTCTGAAATCTGTATTATTTGAAGAATTGCTTTTCAGAGGTGCTTTGCTTTATCTTGCTATTGAAAAATGGGGAAGTACTAAAGCGTGTCTTTTTTCTGCTGCCTGCTTCGGTATCTATCACTGGTTTTCTTATAATGCTTTCGGAAATCCTTTTCAGATGGCAATTATTTTTGTAATGACTGCTATATTTGGATGGATGCTAGCTCTGTCTTTTGCTAAAACAAAATCGCTATACCTTCCTATAGGTCTCCACCTGGGTTGGAATTTGTTTAATATTATCATCTTCTCAAATGGACCGCTAGGCAGGCAGCTCTTTGTGAAAGCTAATGAAAGCCATCTGGAAGGCATTCCTTCACTGCTTGTTTTCTTGTTCCAGATATTTGCTTTACCTCTTTTGTTATATGGATATTTCAAACTTAAATCCCGAAAATAAAATAGAAAACGTTTTTTACAGATACTCTTAATATTCTAAAGGCTTATAGTTTTTAAAAGTCTTATAAAAATCTTCATCATTTCCTTTGAATGGTTTTTCTTCTACAACTCTGAATTTTCCGTCACCTCCTTTCTCTTCTACCACTATTTTATCAGAAACATCTACTCTGGCAAACTCTTCCAGAGCGTCTTTCTTGATTGTAAGAAATACCGTTGTGGTAGAGCCTGTCAAAATTAAAGAATTGATACAGTGTAATTTTTCATTGTAAGTTAAGTTCGGATAGGATTCAGAATTTTTAATGTGTATGAAATCTTTATTATCAGGATCATAAACAAATAATGTCATCACGATATTCCCTCCTCTTCCGGCGATAGCACTTTGATAGGTTATATCATTAAACCCATCATTATTAAAATCACTGATCTGAACATCTAAGCCTGTTACTCCATCTTTATCAAACTTAAAACTGTTTGTAAGTCTCCAGATGTCAATATCTGTTTTTTCACCTTTTATCCACTTTTTTTCCGATTTATAAAACTTAATTGACACAAATACATCGCCATTACCTGTATGTCTGAACTTCTCAAACTCAACTTTAGTTTTTCTTTTTTCTCCAGCATTCAAGCTATCTACAAATTTTTCTTCAGAAAAATAGCCGTCTTTATCTCGCTTAGGATTTCCCGAACAGGACAAAAAGAGTAAAAATAAAAAAGCACAAAAGACAATAGTGATTTTTAAAGATTTCATGATTTTTTTGAATTTATTAAAATATCAATACAATTAAAGCTGGATGGAATTTTTATTATCTGTTACCCTTGACAAGGGTCATGAAAAAGCCCCTCTAATGTAAAACTAAAAGGGCTATAAATTTATATTTTATTTTGAATTAAATCAATCCGAACTGTTGGAAATGATGAGTAAAATGCTTTCTGTGCATCAATTCCCACATTTCTTTATTCAGCTTTCCAAATACATAGTTCATGTGTTCTGCCTGTGGATTTTCTTTGTAGTAGATTACAAATTTCTTCAGATTATCCATGAAAGAGATTTTTGCCGCTTCCAGGTTCTTGTGGGTAGGTTCCGGAAGGGAGCCGTCTTTTGGTAAGAAGGGAGCCGTAAATTCTTTTGGCATTGCTCTGTGATTGTATAGAGAGTCCTGCCATTTTTCAAGGTTTTCTTCAGGAGTGAAACATTTTTCAGCCTCAGGTTCTCCAAAACTCACCAGCACTGCTTTCTCTAAATGTTCAATCATCTGCTGTGGGGACATTTTACCCCATTGTGGAGAAGTGCTTTCTGTCAATCCATTAAGCATTTTCTGAATATTTTTCACATTCAGATCAATGAAAGGAGATTGCTTGGCTACCAATGTCAGGATTGTTGCCACACAAACCACCTCATCTCTCTGGTTGACTACTTCCACCAGCCATTTTACAACGCCGGAAGGAATATTTCTTCCTTTTACCCCTCTGTTGATTTTCTCTTTTGCCGTTAAATAAACAGTAATGGTATCTCCTGCATATACCGGTTTGAAGAAGCTGCAGTCTTCCAATCCGTAATTGGCAATGACAGGTCCTTTTTTACCGGAAACAAATAGTCCTGCTGCTGCTGAAAGAATGAAATATCCGTGAGCTACGGTTTTATCAAAGATAGTACCTGTTAAGCTTGTAGCATCTGTATGCGCGTAGAAGTGATCCCATGAAACATTGGAGAAATTGACGATATCTGCCTCCGTAACGGTTCTTCCTGCGGTTTCTAAAGAGTCTCCCACTTCCACTTCTTCAAAATATTTCTGGAAAGGATGTTTGTCTGAGAATTTTTTCTCTGCTCCCTGCTGATAGATTTTGGTAATTGCTTTCAATACATCTGGTGATCCCTGAATAGCTGTTTTCTGCAGGAAGAAATGAAGACCGCTCAATCCACCCATTTCCTCGCCACCACCTGCTCTACCAGGACCTCCATGCATTAATGTTGGAAGTGGCGAACCGTGGCCTGTACTTTCCTTGGCATTATCTCTGTTCAGTACAAAGATTCTTCCATGCTGGGAAGCCATTTTCCATGAAGTTTCGGCAATAAAGTTCTCATCATGGGAAATGATAGATCCTACTAAACTTCCTTTTCCTCTTTTTGCCAGTGCAGCTGCTTCTTCAGCATCTTTATATGGCATTAATGTAGATACAGGACCGAAAGCTTCTACGTCATGAGATATATTTTTTTCGAAAGGCTTGTCGTTCAGAAATAGTTTCGGACTCATGAATGCTCCATTTTCATAGTTGGCATCTACCAGTTCATGTTTTCCGTCATAGACAAGTTCGGTTTCTGATTTTAATAGGTTTACTTTTCTCAGAACTTCTTCATATTGCTGCCTTCCCACCAAAGAACCCATTTTGGTTTCCCTGCTTAACGGGTTTCCGATTTTTGTCTGATCCAAAGCTTTAGACAAAGCATTCTGAACATCACCAATTAAGTGCTCAGGAACGATGATTCTTCTGATTGCAGTACATTTCTGTCCTGCTTTTGTAGTCATTTCGTTACGAACTTCTTTGATGAATAGATCGAATTCCGGAGTTCCCGGCTTTGCTTCCAATCCAAGAATAGAACAGTTCAGGGAATCTGCTTCCATATTGAAACGAACCGCATTTCCTGCAATAGAAGGAAGTGATTTTAATTTTCTACCTGTATGGGCAGAACCTGTGAACAATACAGAATCTCCATCCTGTACATAATCTAAGATATTTCCAGGCTCTCCGCACACTAACTGAACAGCTCCTTCAGGCAATACTCCACTTTCAATCATATCCTGAAATACAGCATTGGTAAGGTAAGATCCGAAAGGAGATGGTTTTACAATAGAAGGTACCCCTGCCAATAAAGATGTGGACAGTTTTTCCAACATTCCCCAAACCGGAAAGTTATACGCATTGATTTGTACAGAAACTCCTTCACTAGGTGTTAGAATATGGGTTCCCAAGAAAGTTCCGTTAGCAGAAATCTTCTGAGTGTCTCCATCTACCCAAAATGAAGTATTGGGAAGCATTCTTTTTGCCAGTCCGGAGTAAGTAAAGAATGTTCCGAAACCTCCTTCAATATCCACCCATGAATCCACGTGGGTAGCTCCTGTTTTGTATGATAATTCGTAGTATTTTTTCTTTCTTTCCAACAGGTAAAGTGCCACTTTTTTCAGCATTTCCCCACGGTCGTAGAAAGTCATTGAAGAAAGGTTTTTATATCCTACGGTTCTTCCGTAGTCAAGAGCCTGTTCAAAATTAAGCCCTTCTGTATCGGAAACAGCTACCTGTTCTCCTGTAACGGCATTGTACAAAGGGACTCCGTTTCCGGTACCTTCTACCCATTGTCCGTAGATATAGTTTTTTAACTTTTCCATAAAATATTTACTTTATCAATGCAGCAGTGTAACAGTTTATCAATAATTGTTTGCTATGGATTTATTGTTACATTTTCACATTGGTATATTATTACATTTATTTTTTTATTTCGGTTCCTGATAAGGAAACATTTTCACCAGTCCTTCATATAAACTTCTGTGAAGAATGGTTGCGTGATTGTCTGTTTCCATCATTTTATATTCCAATGTCCAGTTTTTCTTTCCTGCTTTTTTCAAAACATCGTAGAAAGCCTCAGCATCTTTTACCATCACCGGATGTTCTCCTTTTCCTACAGACACGTAAACAAATTTTTTCGTATCCGGAGATTTTGAAAGTAATTGAGGCGCCTCTTTTAAAAGACTTTCGTCATCCCACCATAAGCTTGGACTGATGATAAAATAGTTATTGAACATTTCCGGTTTTTTCAAAAGGATTTCTGTTGCCAGAAGCCCTCCTAAAGATTGCCCGAACAAATATTTGTCCGTAGTTTTGAACTGACTTTCCACATAAGGTTTTAATTCTTTTTCCATGAATGTAATAAACTTATCTGAATGTCCTGTTGTAGGATAATCTTTCTGCAGGTCTTTTAAATCTGTATGAAAGGTAAAATCCCTTTTTCGGTCTACATTAGCAACTCCCACCACAATGGTTTCCGGCATGGAATACATCTGATTAAAGAATTGTACTAATCCTGTCACGTGAATAAAGTCTTCATTCATACTTCCGTCTAACAAATAGATCACAGGGTACGATTTTGTTTTATCATATCCTTGTGGAAGGTAAATATTCAACGTTCTGTCTTCATTTAACATTTTAGACTTAAGCGTCCTCACTTCTCCTATGGTAAGCGGTTTTGTAGTAACTGTCTGGGCTGACACCACACTATTCATCGCCAACATCATGCTGCATACAAGTGCAATTTTTTTAATCATATTTATTTTTTGTTAAACCTAACGGGTTTTAAAAACCCGTTAGGTTTGATTATTAGCAATTATTCAAAATTTAAAAAGTCATATTCAATAGCAGACTGATGATAATTTCTAAAAACTTCTACCGAATCAAAATACTGCATGATTTCCTTTCTATTCAATTTACTTTCTTTTTCAGGATTTAAATATGAATTGTACGAAGAATTCTTCCATTGATCAATTTTATTTACAAACCCGTGATTAACCGGATTATTATGGATATAATGGAGAACTTTCAATAAATATTTCTCATCTGATATTTTCTTTCGTTTTACCGCATTCAGAAAAAGAGCTCCTTTTCTATTATATTTTTTGTTGTAAGCTTTAGCATAAGCATTCAATAAATTACCAAAATGCTTCATTAAAAACTGATGCTCATTTTCACTATTCACATCATCAAAATTCTTAAATCTTAATAACAGATGAAAATGATTAGGTAACAGACAGTAAGCATAAATATCAGCGACCAGCAGAATATATTTCTCTATCTTTTCCAGAAAAAATTGATAATTTGATGGTTCACGAAAAATAATTTCAGTCCCATTTACATGAGAGAAAATGTGATATGTACCTTCAAATTCAAAATTTTCTGTATTAATCATTCTTTTTAAATCTGATATTTAATTTAAATCCAACGGGTTTTAAAAACCCGTTGGGTTTGATTATCTGCAATTATTCAAAATAAGTTATACTTTTATTTTATATCATCCCAGATACTGTAATCAACAACTTTAGTTGGGGTCTGCTGAACATATTCCGTAAACGGCTCACAAGGCAGGATAGCTTCTTTCCCTTCTCTCGCCAATTCCTGATATAATTTCGTTCCTTCTGTTTTCCAATGAATCATTTCATCGGAAACATCGCGGATAATTTTGGCAGGGCTTCCTACAACCAGTTTTCTTGGTTCACATCTGAAATTCGCCGGTACAAAAGCCAATGCCCCAACAATACTTTCGTCACCGATATAGGCTTTGTCCATTACCACGGAATTCATTCCGATCAGACAGTTTTTCCCAATGTGTCCTGAGTGAATGATAGCTCCGTGTCCGATATGTGCAGATTCTTCCAATATGGTTTCTATATTCGGGAAAACATGCAGGGTACAGTTTTCCTGTACATTGGCTCCGTCTTTAATGATAATTTTTCCCCAGTCTCCACGGATTACCGCATTGGGACCAATATATACTTCTTCACCAATTTCCACATTCCCGATAATGACTGCCTGCGGATGAATGTAAGCAGATGACTTTATAATGGGACGAATCCCGTGGTATGAATAGATGTTCATAGAATTTTAATTTAATATACCAATTTAGCAATATAACAGTCTAGCAATAGATTCAATATTGTTACCATTGATAACTGTTATATTGTTACATTATTTAAAAAGCTATACTTTTTCAATGACCATTGCATATCCCTGTCCCACACCGATACAAAGGGTACACAATGCATATTTTTTGTCCTGTTTCTGAAGCTCCATGGCAGCAGAACCTACAATTCTTGCTCCGGAAACGCCCAGTGGATGGCCGATTGCAATGGCACCTCCGTTCGGATTTATTCTTGCGTCATCATCTTTCAAACCTAAGCTTCTGGTTACAGCCAGTGCCTGTGCTGCAAATGCTTCATTCAGTTCGATGATATCCATATCTTCAAGCGAAAGGTTTAATCTTTTTAATAGCTTTTGAGTAGCTTCTACCGGTCCGATTCCCATAATTCTTGGTTCAACACCTGCTACAGAAGATCCCAGAATTTTTGCTTTTGGTTTCAATCCATATTTTTTAACCGCTTCTTCGCTTGCTAAAATCAAAGCAGCTGCTCCGTCATTCATTCCGGAAGCGTTTCCTGCGGTTACTGTTCCTTCTTTTCTGAAAGCCGGACGAAGTTTAGCCAGACCTTCCATGGATGAAGAAGGTTTAATAAATTCATCTTTTTCGAAAACGACAGGATCTCCTTTTCTCTGCGGAATTTCAACTTTTACAATTTCTTCTGCCAGTCTTCCGCTTTCCTGAGCTCTTGTCGCTTTCTGCTGAGACCAAAGGGCAAATTTATCCTGATCTTCTCTGTTGATCTGGTGAATATCTGCTAAATTTTCGGCAGTTTCCCCCATTCCGTCAACGCCGTATAATTCTTTCATTTTAGGGTTGATAAAACGCCATCCGAAAGTCGTATCAAACATCTGGCTGTCTCTTCCGAAAGCAGCACTTGGTTTTGACATTACATAAGGAGAACGCGTCATATGTTCTACCCCTCCGGCAATATAAATTTCTCCTTCTCCTGCAGCTATGGAACGGAAAGCGTTTGCCACGGCGGACATTCCTGAAGCACACAGCCTGTTTACAGTTTCTCCACCGATTTTATACGGAAGACCAGCCAGTAAAAGCCCCATTCTTGCAACGTTTCTATTATCTTCACCAGCCTGATTGGCACAACCGAAAATAACATCTTCAATTTCCTCAACAGGAACTTCAGGATTTCTTCCCACTACTTCTTTGATCACAATAGCAGCCAGATCATCGGCTCTTACTTCTGATAATCCTCCCTGTAATTTTGAGATGGGAGTTCTGACATAGTCTATGATGTATACGTTGTTCATAAATATTTTAATGTAATAATCTAGTAATGTAACAGTGTAACAATACCAGATTTATTTGTTTTTATTTCTTAGTTCTAAAGCCTGTTTTAAAGTATAAGGTTCATATTTAAAGTCTGGTCCGAACATTCTTTTGGCATTTTCTTCAATGGTAGAATCGAAACCTGCTTCTTTTCTTCTTTTATTAACATTTTTGAGATCTTGTACCGGCCATACAAAATTGACAAAGACCTGTTTTCCATCTTTATCTTTTGTCATTTCACCTTTTCCCTGTGTTCCATAGATCTGTTCTTTGTCTTGCTGCATCAGGTATCTGTCCTCCATCATAGCAACCCAGGTGAAAGGAATTTCCTTCTTTTTTCCGGCTTCTTTAATGAGAGGCAGATATTTTCCAATTTTTGTTGAATGCTGGATGACATACCAGGCCGCCTGATTGGTAGGTTCTCCTACCAGTGTTTTTCCAGGATAGCCATATTGAGCAATAATATTCTCAATTTTTTGCATATTCAGACTATCATGTTCCGCCACTAGCTGCCAGCTTTTCTTTTTAAATTCTTCTTTGTCAATATTCAGATCTTTCAACAGCTGCTCCTTTTTCCCGGGAGTGATCTCAGTATCAAAAAGCATTCTGTATCCCTGATCTACCTTCATGATATCATCAAGTTCTTTTTTTAACACTTCGTTCACTTTCTGCTGAGCGTTGATCAAAAGGGTTGAAATCCCGAAAAGTAATACAAATATTTTTTTCATTCTGTTTGATCTGATGTCTGGATTAGTTTTATAAGTCGGTTACTTTTTTGCCGATTTTATAGACTGTTCCTACAAATTTTGCAATCAGTTCCTGATTTTGATTGGTAATCTGAATGTCATACACTGCTGTTTTCCTTGTATCGTTCACCAAAACACTTTCTGCCCTGAAAACATCTCCTTCTCTCCCTGCTTTGGTAAAATTAATGATACAGTTCAAGGCTACAGCCGCATCTCCGGTATTGTTGGAAGAAAATGCCAGCGCAGAGTCTGCAAATGCAAAGGTAACACCGCCATGAACTGTTTTAAGCCCATTCAGCATATCCTTTTTGATAGGCATTTCTATTAAACAGTAATTTTCTTTTACTTCAATCATCTTGATATTCATCCATTGGGAAAAATAATCCTGATTGAACATATAATCTGCTACTTGTCTTGGATTCATTTCTATTAATTATATGTTTGTTATGTCTTCATACAGCTCATCGGATAGCCTGTCGTAAACATTCATTGTTTTACCCAGAATGATCTGCCCGTATGAAAGATTTTCTGAGTCCGATGAATTTTCAGAGGGATAGGATGCGTTTAAATCAATTCCATTTTCATTAGCCAATCTTTTGATCAGTTCTTTATATTTTTCATTAAACTTTCCCAGCAACTCAAGTCTTTCCTGCTCATCAACAGAGGAGGCTTCCTGAGTTAAATACTGTTTCTCAATTAGAAGCCTGGTTTCCAGCTCAGCCCTGAATTCATCTATATTCATTTTTTAATGTAATAATTTAACAATGTATCAGTGCACCAATGCTTACAAAATAATGGTATACTGATACATTGGTACATTTTTTATAATTTACGGAGCAGTGGGCTTTGTCTGTATCTTTCTTCCTGATATTCTTCGTAAAGATTCTGAAGGGTTTCGGAGATTTTTGCATACCCGATTTCTTTACCCCAGCTTAATAAACCTTTTGGATAGTTGACGCCTTTCTGCATGGCCAGCTCAATATCTTCGTCATTGGCTACTCCTAATCTTTTCGCTTCAACCACTTCATTGATCAACATCGAAATGATTCTTAAAAAAATCTGCTGGTATAAAGCATCGTCTTTCAGAGCAACAGGTTTTTCTGCTCCTTCACTGTAATCGTAGAAACCTTTTCCTGTTTTCCTGCCATGAAGTTTTGCTTCAGACATTCTTTGCTGCAATAAAGATGGTTTGTATTTCGGATCGTAGAAATAGTCTTTGTAAACAGTAGTTGTTACGGCAAAGTTTACATCTACCCCGATGAGATCCATCAATTCGAAAGGTCCCATTTTGAAGTTTCCTAAAGTTTTCATGGCATCATCTACCTGTTCCGGTGTTGCGATGTTTTCTTCAACAATCCTCAAGCCTTCCCCATAATAAGGTCTGGCAATTCTGTTGACGATGAATCCGGGAATATCTTTGGCAATAACAGGGGTTTTCCCCCATTCTTTCATGAGGTTGTATATTTTTTCTGCTAATGTTTTTTCTGTTAATAGGGATGGAATAACTTCCACTAAAGGCATCAATGGAGCCGGATTGAAAAAGTGGATTCCGATGAAACGCTCCGGCTTCTTTAGTTCTGCACCAAGCGAGGTGATAGAGATAGATGAGGTATTGGAACTAAGAATACAGCTTTCTGAAACGTAATTTTCGAGCTCTGTAAACACTTTGGTTTTGATCTCTTTGTTTTCGATAATGGCTTCAATGATCAGCTCACAATCTTTGAAATCCTTCAATTCTGTAGCAATGGAAATATTAGCTAAAATTTCAGTCATTTTCTCCGCCGAAATTTTTTGTTTATCCACCAATTTAGTCAGTGTTTTTTCAAGACCTACCGTTGCCGATTCTACTTGTTTTGCGTTGGCGTCATACACCCATACTTTGCATCCGTTCGTTGCGGCTACCTGTGCAATGCCGATTCCCATTGTTCCGGCACCGATAATTCCAATATTTTTCATTTTGTACAATGTAAAATGTACAATGTAAAAAGTATTATCGGTGTACATGGTACATTTTACTTTCTACATTGTACAATCTTTTTATTTTCCTTTATAATTAGGTTTTCTTTTTTGTAAAAAGGCATTTACTCCTTCAATGAAGTCTTCTGTTTCTGCAGCTTCCTGCTGAAGATCTCCTTCCAGTTCAAGCTGTTCTTTCAATGTATTGTTATAAGAATTGGCAAATGCTTTTTTCGTAAGCTTAATGGCTGCTGTCGGCATGTTCGCCATTCTTTCAAGAATTTCCATAGATTTTGGAACGAATTCTTCTTCACCGAAAACTTCTGCTACAAGACCATAAGCTTTAGATTCTTCTGCAGATAATTTTTTACCTGTGAATGCTAAATAATTAGCTAACTGTCGCCCCAATAGTTTTGGTAAGAAATACGTTCCTCCTGTATCAGGAATCAAGCCGATATTTGAAAATGCCTGAGCAAAATATGCTTTCTCGTTAGCTAAAACGAAGTCAGAGATCAAAGCCAACATAGCCCCAGCTCCTACCGCTGGACCGTTGACTAAAGCAATAACCGGTTTTTTGCAGCGGGTAACTTCCAAAACCAAAGGGTTGTAATAATCTACCACAATTTTTCTGATGATGTCGTGATCATGATGTTCTTTTCCTACCACGAAAGCTTCATCCAGATTCTGTCCTGAGCAGAATGCTCTTCCTCTTCCGGAAATGGCAACACATCTTACCGTTTCGTCTTCGCTGCATTCTTTGACAAAATCCCTAAGATCTGCTAAAGCAGGCTTTGTAAGGGCGTTCATGATTTCCGGTTGATTAAGATAGGCGATTTTAAGCTTTCCGTCAAAATGCGTTTCAATATCGAGTTGTGTATACATAGTTTTTATTATTTTATTATTTAACAACGCACTAATTTAACAATATAAATTCATGTAACCACTTAAGATTTTAACAATCTGGCAATACCATCGTTATGCTGTGCATATTCGTCATTTTATTGATAAAACGGAGATTAATCTATTATTACATTAATGACATTTAAAATAATCAAAAGGCTCCAGGCAGTCTAAACATTGATAAGAGGCCTTACACAATGTAGACCCAAATCTGCTGATCTGCTTGGTATGCTCAGAACCACAGCGTGGACATTTTTTCGGTTTCCCGATGTGATGTTCGTCTGCTCCTTTTTCGGGAGGGGTAATTCCGTAAGCACGGAGTTTTTCTCTCGCTTCATCCGTTAACCAGTCTGTTGTCCAGATCGGAAACATCTTGGTTACCACTTTCGCATCCCATCCGTTTTCTTTCATCATTTTGACAATATCCTCCTCAATGGTAAACATCGCAGGACAGGCAGAATAAGTAGGTGTAATGATCACTTCACAGGTATTTTCACCTGTAACCTGTGCCTCTCTTACAATTCCTAATTCCACAATATCAATGACCGGAATTTCCGGATCGGGAATTGTTTTTAATAAATCTAAAAGCTGATTCATATCTTATTTTTTATCAGAATCAAGAATTGCTTTCATTGCATTCTGATAATCCAAATTATCTGTTATGCCGTTGTGATACTGATCTTTTAATACAATCAGACGATCACCTTTTTTAAAGTTATTTTTAAGTTGTAAAGAGGCTTTATAGTTAATAACCTCATCTTTATCACCGTGAAAAATAACGACTGGTGACTGAACGGTTTTTAAATATTCACAAGTCTCAAAATTATATTTCAGTAAAAACTTCGGAAGGAATGAAAATTTCTGATTCATTTCATCTTTCATACTGTAATACGGTGCCTGTAAAATCAATAATCCTGCATTATGCATGGAAGCTAATTTTGCAGCTAATCCTGTTCCTACAGAATATCCTAAAATAATAATCTTATTCTCAGGATATCTTTTCAAAAGCTCTTTATAAGCAGTATCAACATCCGAAAAAAGCTGGTCTTTACTGCTAATTTTATCTTCACTTTTTCCATAGCCTCTGTAATCAAGTATAAACGTATCATAGTTCATACCTTGATATAATGGAGCTACTGCTCCCCAATCTTTAACTGACCCTCCATTTCCATGAAGATAAAAGATGACTCCTTTTGGGTTTTGTGCTTTAAATAATACAGCATTTAAATTCTTATTATCTTTTGTTCTGATCGTTACTTCTTCAAAATCATTATCAAATTTAAATTTGTAATTTTCCGGTAGTTTTTCCGGATAAAAAATAATTTTCTCCTGATAGAAATAAAGCCCAATACATAATATCACATATACCGCAAGGAAAAAAGCCAATATTCCCAGAAGCAATTTCTTCATGACTTTTTACCACGTACATCCAGGATATGCTCTCTGCATATACTGAAGCTCACAAAGGATATATCCGAAATACTCTGTATGGTATCCTGTTCTGGATTTTGGCTGCATGAAAGGATTTGATGGATATTCCAACCCGAAATCTGCAAAATCTTTCTTTGTAATAACAAGAAATTCTTCATAAAGGGCATCTGTATCCGGAGCAATATTTAAAGCAACCAGATCACGCTCTCCTTCTGTTTTCGCAAAAAGGCCTTTCGTATATTCCCAGATATTTTCAACAGCTTTTACCAAACGGGATTTACTTTCTTCTGTTCCCTGAGCAAAAATTTTCATCCAGGAAGCAGCATGAGTATAGTGATATCTTACTTCTTTTAATGACTTTTGAGCAATAGCTGCCAATTCTTCATTAGCAGAATTTGATAAAGCCTCATACATCAGTTTCTGATACACTGCAAAAACGTAAACTTTCAGAATCGTCTGAGCATAATCTTCATTGGGAAGTTCTGTCCAGTGTGCGTTCAGATATTCATGTTCATATCTTAAAAATGCAATATCGTCTTCACTTTTCCCGTTATCGATCACTCTTGAAGCGTAAACGTAAAAGTTATTCGCCTGCCCAAGTTCGTCCAGCGCAATATTCGTTAATGCAATATCTTCTTCCAAGTAAGGACCTTCACCGCACCATGCAGACAAACGCTGTCCCATAATGAAACTGTCGTCTGCTAGTTTTAATAAATAATTATATAATGGGTTCATTGTTTAGTAGATTTCAGATTTCAGATGCTAGATTTCAGATTGACAAAAAAGTCCAGTATCTGAGATCTCACATCTTGAAGTCTTTATTAATTACATATTTTTTACATCGTTGGGAATCTCGTAGAAAGTTGGATGACGGTATAGTTTGTCATCAGCCGGATCAAAGAAAGCTTCTTTATCCACTCCTTCAGAAGTCACGATGTATTTACTTGGAACTACCCAAACAGAAGTTCCTTCTTTTCTTCTTGTATAAACGTCTCTGGCATTCTGCAAAGCCATTTCTGCTGTTGGTGCCTGCACAACTCCTACGTGTTTGTGGGATAATCCCGGTTTAGTCTGAATAAACACTTCCCACATATCTAAATTTGCCATAGTCAAATTAATTTAACAATGTATCAATGTACCAGTTTAACAATGAGATGCTTCGACAGGCTCAGCATGACAATGATTGTTACATTTCTACATTGGTATATTGTTACATTATTATATTACTTCTTTTTGTTGTTTTTCTGCAAATGCGATCGCTGCTTCTTTTACCCAGGCATTTTCTCTCTGCGCTTTTCGTTTCGTTTCGATACGCTTTTTATTGCAGGGGCCGTTTCCTTTTAAGATTTCCATGAATTCATCCCAGGGAAGTTCTCCGAAATCGTAATGCTGTCTTTCTTCATTCCATTTCAGATCTTTGTCTGGAATCGTCAGCCCTAAGAATTCAGCCTGAGAGACCGTAACATCAATAAATCTCTGACGAAGACTGTCGTTACTTTCTCTTTTTACTCTGTAATTCATAGAGATTTTAGAGTTTGGCGAGCTGTCATCATTAGGTCCGAACATCATTAGAGCCGGCCACCAGAAACGGTTTAATGAAGCCTGAGCCATTTCTTTCTGCTGTTTCGTTCCACGGCAAAGTGCCATCAGGATTTCATATCCCTGTCTCTGGTGGAAAGATTCTTCTTTACAGATTTTCACCATCGCTCTTGAATAAGGACCGTAAGAATTCCCCATCAGCATTACCTGGTTCATGATAGCGGCACCGTCTACCAGCCAGCCTATAGCTCCGATATCGGCCCAGCTTAAGGTAGGATAGTTGAAGATACTTGAATATTTTGCTTTTCCTTCCAACATATCGTCGTAAGTAGCATCTCTGTCAGCCCTGATGCTTCCGTCTCCTAAAGTTTCAGTGGCGGAATAAAGGTATAAACCATGTCCTGCTTCATCCTGAACTTTTGCCAAAAGAGCCATTTTTCTTCTCAATGAAGGAGCTCTGGAAATCCAGTTGGCTTCCGGCAGCATTCCTACGATTTCAGAATGGGCGTGCTGTGAAATCTGACGAACCAATAGTTTCCTGTAATCATCAGGCATTACATCTTTTGGTTCTACTTTATTTTCTTCGTGAACGTATTGAACAAATTTTTCTAAGTCCATAATTTTTTCAATTTAACAATGTATTAATCTAGCAATGTACCAATGATTGTTGTATTGGTAAATTGTTATATTGTTACATTAATTTTTAAACATCATAATTAAGCATCACCACATTGGTTGTCGGGTGACATTGGCAGGTAAGAACGTAGCCTCTCGCTACTTCTTCTTCGGTAAGCGCATAGTTTTTCTCCATGAAAACTTCTCCTTCCAAAACTTCCGCTTTACACGTACAGCAAACCCCTCCTTTACATGCAAAAGGCACAGGCAGATTGTCTTTCAATGCTTTATCTAAGATACTCTCTTTTTTGGAATTAAGGTGGAACGAATATTCATCATCATCAATGATTACGGTCACCATACTTTCAATATTGGCAATGGCCTTGAATTCATCGCTCATCTCCTCGGTATTCTCTTCATCAGGAGCCGTGAAATATTCAAATAACACCTGAATAGCAGGAACTTTTTTATCTTTCTTCAGGTAATCTGCAATACCTTTGATCATTTCTGCAGGTCCACAAATGAAGTATGTCGATTCTTTGACATCAATATCCGGATATCTCTCAAACAGCAGATCTAATTTTTCAGGAGAAATTCTTCCCTCAAAAATGGGATCTTCATGTTTTTCACGGCTTACTAAATAAATAACTTTCAGTCTTCCTTTAAAAGTCTCCACCAGCTTATCAATTTCAGCTTTTTTCATTACATGATTCATGCTTCTGTTGCTATAGAACAAATAAGCATTTGAATTGGGTTCCTGATAAAGGCTTTCTTTGATATTGGATAGCACAGGAGAAATTCCGCTTCCTGCAGCCAAACCGATATAAGTTTTCACGTTACTTGGATGATAAGAGGTATTGAAACCACCCATTGGAGGCATTACTTCCAGCATTTCATCCATATGAAGATGCTCATTGAAATATCCTGAAACTTTTCCGTTTTCCAATAATTTAACCAATACTTCCAGTGTATTGCTTTTTTCACTTGGAGCATTACAGATAGAATAAGAACGTCTTTCCTCATTTCCATTGATCATCATTCGGAAATTCAGATATTGTCCCTGTTTGAATCTGAACTTATCTTTCAGCTCTTCAGGAATTTCTACCGCTACATTTACCGCATCGGGAGTGTCTTTCTGAACTTTAACTGTTTTAAGTTTATAAAATGAATTCATTATTTTTTGAGTATTCTATTAATTTTTCCACCTTCGCACTTTGGCAAACTGTCCTGGGCATGAACTTTTACTTTTGTAGTGATCCCTACCCGTTTTTTTATCTCGTTTTCTATGTTTTTTCCGAAGTTCCCGACAAAATTAAAATAATCATCGGTATTCGCTTCTATTTTCTGAGACTTTACCATCTCATCATCTATTTCTACGTCAATATCCAACGCAATGCACATATGCTCTTTCTCCACCGGTGTCAGATAGTAATTGGGAACCACCCCCTTTACGTAAGAGAAAGCATCTTCAATCTGACTTGGATATACATTCACTCCTCTTACTATCAGCATATCATCAGCTCTGCCAACAATAGGTTTCATTTTCACCATTGTCCTTTTAGCATTTTCATCATAGTAAAGGCTTGTAATGTCATTGGTCCAGTACCGTAAAAGCGGCATTGCTTTTTTCGTTAAAGTGGTAATTACCAAAACACCTTCTTCTCCGAAAGGAACAGGCTGCTTAGTGATCGGATCTAAAATTTCAGGATAAAAATGATCTTCCCATATATAAGCTCCTCCTTTTTCTTCAAAATCCTCCATAGAAACTCCTGGTCCGATAATTTCACTTAATCCGTAAATATTGGTAGCATGAACTCCCAATCTTTCTTCAATATGACCTCTGATGATTTCGGTCCATGGCTCTGAACCTAAAACCGCATATTTAAGGCTGATTTCATCTGCTGATATTCCTCTCTTAGCAAATTCATCTGCAATTGTTAAAGCATATGACGGAGAACAGCAAATCACTTCCGGCTTAAAATCCACAATCAGATCTACCTGCCTTGCCGTCATTCCCCCTGAAATAGGAAGAACACTCATTCCCAGCATTTCTGCTCCGTAGTGAAGGCCTAATCCTCCGGTAAAGATTCCGTAGCCATATGCATTATGCAGCTGCATTCCAGGTCTCGCTCCTGCAGCATGTAAAGATCTTGCCACTACTTCACTGAAAAGATCCACATCTTCTTTTGTATATCCTACTACCGTTGGTTTTCCCGTGGTACCGCTTGAGCAGTGAATACGCTGAAGCTCGCTTTTAGGGACTGTAAATAATCCGAACGGATAGTTATCTCTTAAATCCTGTTTGTAAGTAATGGGAAGTTTCGTGATATCCTCAATCGACCTTATATTCTGTGGAGATATTTGCAATTCATCAAATTTCTTTTTATAAAATTCCGACTTCTCTCCCAAATAGCTGATCAGGCTGATCAACCGGTCGGATTGAAGCTGTCTCAACTGACCCAGCTCCAGATATTCAACTGAAAAATCCATAAAACTAACTAACATTTGTTAGGTGTAAATTTAAAAAGATTTTGGTAGCTGGCAAAATTTTTATGACTTTTGTCATATTTTGAATGATTCTAAATAACAAGATAAAAGCTCAATGCTTTTTCTTGTAAAAAGTATAATGTAAAATGTATTAATGATTCTTCTTGTCAAAGGCCTATGAATGTTGGTTTCCTAACAATCCGAAAAGGATTTTCTCTCTGATTTCTTCGGTAATTTCATCCGTGGAATCACTGCTTCTTTTGAACCAGAAATAAGAATTATTTAAGGTATGGAGGATAAATCTTGTAGTAAATGATGGTGATTTGAGCTCCCAGCCTTCGGCTTTGTAGATCTCGGAAATCAGTTCTTCTACCTCCTGCTGGTAGTTTTTTCTTAATTCTACAAATTCTGGAAGCCTTTCTTCAAGATGCTTCCACTCATTAGAATAAATATGAGTAACATCGCGGTTTTTAAGAACGACAGAAAGATGCCTGTCCAGAAATAAATTCAACTTTTCCTTTGGAGCAATATCTGTATTTTTTACTTCCTGAAGCTCATCAAAAAACTCCTGAGCAATGCCGAAACAGATCCATTCCAAAATTTCTTCCTTTGAACGGATATGCGCATACAGTGATGCCGCCTTGATATTGAGTTTCGTAGCAAGATCTCTTACTGAGCTTCCCATATATCCTTTCTCTTTAAAAAGCTCAACTGCTACATCTAGTATTTTTCTCTGTTTTTCTTTTAGTTCCATCTGGTAAAATGCAAAAGTAATTATTATGATTTAAACTGTCCATTTTTTTGAGGCTAAAAAGAAAAGATCATTTTTATTCTGATCCGGTTTCGCCATTTTACTAACTGCTTTACAAGGATATGACTATTTGTTCATGAGTTATAAAGAAATAATTGCGAAATCGGAAATTTTGTCAAGTTAAATTTCCGTTAAAAATGCAAAATCCGGAAATTTTGTCTGTATTTTTTGTAAATTTAATAATTGAACAGTTTTTGCGATACAGTCATCGAATTAAATGATTAAATAATTGATGGCATTAAGAAACTGAGCCTCAGAATTTGGTTTCTTGATGTTTTTAAAAACTGAACTTTGAACGAATCATTACCAAAAATATATAAAATATGAACTTAAACCAATATACTGTAAAATCACAGGAAGCCATCCAGGCAGCACAACAGGTTGCAATGGAATTTGGCAACCAAAGCATCGAGCCGCAGCATCTTCTTGAAGGAATTTTTCAGGTAGATGAAAATATTTCGCCTTTCTTATTAAAAAAATCTGAAGCAGATGCAACCTTAGTAAGAGAACGCAATCGTGAAAATTTAGAAAAACTTCCAAAAGTACAGGGAGGAAACATTTATCTTTCACAATCAGCCAACAAAGTATTGTTGGATGCCCCCAATATTGCCAAAAAGATGGGTGATGAGTATGTAACGATTGAACATTTATGGCTGGCACTTTTGGAAACCACTTCTGAAGTATCTAAAATGCTGAAGGATATGGGAGTAACCAAAAATCTGCTGGAAGGCGCTATCAAAGAATTAAGAAAAGGAAGCAAAGCGACTTCTGCAAGCTCAGAAGAAACCTATCAGTCCTTAAACAAATATGCTAAAAACTTTAATGAATTAGCCGCAGAGGGCAAACTGGATCCTGTAATCGGACGCGATGAAGAAATCAGAAGGGTTTTACAGATCCTTTCCAGAAGAACAAAAAACAACCCAATTCTTATCGGAGAACCCGGTGTTGGTAAAACAGCGATTGCTGAAGGAATTGCTCATAGAATTATCAGTGGTGACGTTCCTGAAAACCTGATGGACAAAACATTATATTCATTGGATATGGGAGCTTTGATCGCCGGAGCAAAATATAAGGGTGAATTTGAAGAACGTCTGAAATCGGTTGTGAACGAAGTCATCAAATCAGATGGTCAGATTATTCTTTTCATCGACGAGATTCACACCTTGGTTGGAGCCGGAGGCGGTGAAGGAGCAATGGATGCTGCCAATATCTTAAAACCTGCTTTGGCAAGAGGAGAATTGAGAGCCATCGGAGCAACAACTTTAAATGAATATCAAAAGTATTTTGAAAAAGACAAAGCGCTGGAAAGACGTTTTCAGAAAGTAATGGTGGAAGAACCGGATACAGAATCTGCTATTTCTATCCTTCGTGGTATCAAAGATAAATACGAGGCCCACCATAAAGTAAGAATTAAAGATGAGGCAATTATTGCTGCTGTGGAAATGTCTCAAAGATATATTTCAGACCGTTTCTTACCGGATAAAGCTATCGACCTTATTGATGAGGCTTCAGCAAAACTGAGAATGGAAATCAATTCCAAGCCTGAAGAACTGGACGTACTGGACAGAAAACTGATGCAGATGGAGATTGAATTGGCCGCTATTTCAAGAGAAGGCAACCAGACCAAGATTGATCACCTTAAAGAAGATATTGCCAAAATATCTGAACAGAGAAACGAGATCAACGCCAAATGGCTGAAAGAAAAACAGAAAAGTGAAGATCTTACCCAGATCAAAAAAGATATTGAGTCTCTGAAATTGGAAGCTGAAAGAGCTTCCAGAGCCGGAGATTATGCCAAAGTAGCGGAGATCCAGTACGGAAAACTTCGTGAAAAGGAAGAAGAGCTCAGCAAGGTGGAGCTGGAAATGCAGAATCATCAGAACGAACTGATCAAAGAAGAGGTAACTGCAGAAAATATCTCTGAGGTTATTGCAAAATGGACGGGTATTCCGGTAACTAAATTGCTACAGTCTGAAAGAGATAAACTATTACATCTGGAAACCGAGCTGCACCACAGAGTGGTAGGACAGGACGAAGCGATCCAGGCCGTTGCAGATGCAATCAGAAGAAACAGGGCCGGATTAAGTGATGATAAAAAACCAATCGGATCTTTCTTATTCCTGGGAACAACAGGGGTTGGTAAAACTGAGCTGGCAAAAGCATTGGCTGAATTCTTATTTGATGATGAAAACAATATGACCAGAATTGATATGAGTGAATATCAGGAACGTCACAGTGTTTCCAGATTGGTAGGAGCGCCTCCGGGATATGTAGGATATGATGAAGGCGGACAGTTGACCGAAGCAGTAAGAAGAAGACCTTATTCCGTTGTGCTTTTGGACGAGATCGAAAAAGCACACCCTGATGTTTTCAACACTCTGCTTCAGGTTTTGGATGACGGGCGTCTGACTGACAATAAAGGACGTGTGGTTAATTTCAAGAATTCAATTATTATAATGACCTCGAATTTAGGCTCGCACCTGATTCAGGAAAATTTTGAAAACCTTACGGAGGAAAATCAGGATGAAATTGTGGATAAAACAAAAGAAGAAGTCTTTGATCTTTTGAAACAGACCCTTCGTCCGGAATTTCTGAACAGGATTGATGAAATTGTACTGTTCCAGCCTTTAAGAAAAAAAGAAATCGGAAAAATCGTTCAGTACCAGCTGAGAGGATTTAATGAAATGCTGGCGAAACGTAACATCATTATGACCTTCACCCAGGATGCAGTAGATTACCTGATGGACAAAGGTTATGATCCTGCTTTCGGAGCAAGACCATTAAAAAGGGTAATCCAGCAGGAAGTATTAAATAAATTATCTAAAGAGATTCTTGCAGGAAAAGTAAATGACGGAGACAGAATCACCCTGGATTATTTTGTAGAAACAGGATTGGTTTTCAGACCTACTGAACAATAAAATAGTTTTTTTCATATACATTATTTTTGTGAATAAGTGCTGTAGAGTAATCTGCAGCACTTATTTTTTATATTGTCATTCATGCAAAATTTCTATAAGCTTTTGCTAATATATACAATCCGTAAAATCCCGGTAAAAATAACAGTATAATTCCCTGTTCACCAATACTTATTCTACCATATTTTTTCCGAGATTTGCATATTAATTGAGTTTTATCCGTAAACCACTAAGTTATGAATACAGAATCAAACAACCCATTACAACCTGGAATAATGTCAAACAGTCTTATCCAGACTCTGATCGACAATTACCGTCAAAATCATCTAACAGCTATTAATACTGCTTTAGGAATGCAAGATGCTCATTCTATCTGGTTTGACCTTCCAAAATTAAAAAATTTCATTGCAAAGATTGAAGAAGAAGCAGCCAAAGTAAATCCAGCAGCATCTGCAGAAGATTTAGGAATCAGATTTTATTATTCCGCCTATCCGAAGCAAGAAAACTGGTCTATCATGCAATCACATCCTGTCCCAACAGAATATGCTGAAAAACATACATTAGTACTAATCCCAACATTGAAAAGAGCCAATGAAACAGGAGAGCTTATTGATTATGATTTCAATCCTTTTCAAAATACCGAAGGAAAATCTTTAGCGTTAAATGCACGCAATGGAAAAGGATTGGGAGATGATGATGACGACACTGGTCTTGGAGAAAATTTGGGAACATTGATCCCACCTGGAAATTCTATTTCGGAAACTTACTAATCTTCATTTTAAAGCATTCATATTAAACCAATGACTGAATTCCAAAAGTTTTTTTTACAAATCATGTACACCGGTGAAGGAATTGCAGCCTTAACATCCATCATTTATTTTAACCGTGTAAAAAAACAATATTGGAAATATTTCGCATTATATCTTATCACTATTTTTCTATGCGAATCTGCTGTAAAATGGGGTGAGAAACCTCTTCACATTAATAGAGTACTGTTTTACAATTACTTTGTAATGCCCTTACAATTTATCTTCTTTTATTGGTTGTATGCAAAAAAATCATTAAAAAAAACAAAACTGTTTTATACATTTTCTGCCACACATCTTCTATCATATATCCCCAGCCTTTTATTCTTTCCGGATAATAAGATTGTTTTTTCTTTTAATTATACTTTCGGCTGTTTATTTTTAATGATTCTTGTTATCATGGAATATTATAAGCAGGTAAATTCATCGGAGATTTTAAAATTCAGCACCAATAAGATGTTTTATATTAATTTAGGTGTCACACTTTTTTATATAGGAACTCTTCCTTTCATGACTTTCATGTCTCTCCTATGGCAGTATAGAAATATTTGGGATTTATATTTTGCTTATTTTCAGGTTTCAGGAGCTGTGATGTATATTTTATTTGCAAGTTCATTCATATGGGGAAAACAGAGCTCTTAATAACTATTATTTCATTCAACATCTTTTTTTTGATGTTTGTAATCGCCGTAATTATTTATATACGGAATTACAGACAGCGCAAAAAAGAATACCTGAACGAGATCGAGATGAAAAATGAACTTCATCAGAGAGAGCTTCTGGCTACCCAATTGGAAATCCAGCAGGCCACTATGCAGCAGATCGGCCGGGAACTGCATGATAATATTGGCCAAAAACTTACTCTTGTGAGTCTGTATGTTCAGCAGATGCTTTATGAAAATAAAGTCCCGGAAGCGAGCGAAAGAATAGATCAGGTTTCCCAGATCATCAATCAGTCTCTGCAGGATCTCCGCAGCCTTTCAAAAACTCTGACAGATGACAATATCAACCAAAAGGAAATTGTAACTTTGATACAGGAAGAAGTAGACAATACCAATTCCTTTAAGAAGTGTACCGTCAGTTTTGAACACAACTTTAAGCAGCTGGATTTAGGATTTGTTCATAAAAATATGCTGCTCAGAATTACACAGGAGTTCATTCAGAACAGTATAAAACACGCCCGCTGTAAAAATATTTTTATCACCCTGAATACCTCTGAGGATATCCTTTGGGAACTCGATATCCGTGATGACGGAATCGGGTTTGATACTTCACAGATCAAATCCAACGGAATAGGTCTTACCAATATGAAAAACAGGGCTGAAATCATAGGAGCCAGTTTTTGTATGGAAAGCCATGAAAATAGAGGAACCCAACTTAATATTACCTTAAAAAAACAGTCATGAAAAAAACTATTGTAATCGTTGACGACCATATACTTATTGCAAAAGCCCTGGAAGGTATTATCGGTAATTTCAGTGAATTTGAAGTGATCTATGTCTGTGAAAACGGAAAAGATCTCATCGAAAAATTTGAAGGCGGCCACCCCATTCCGGATATCATTCTTTTGGACATCAGTATGCCGATTATGGACGGTTTTGAAACTGCAGCCTGGCTTACAAAAAATCATCCTGATATTAAAATTATGGCTCTCAGCATGCAGGGAGATGATAACAGCGTGATTAAGATGATTAAAAGCGGGGCAAAAGGCTATCTTTTAAAAAACACTCATCCAAGAGATCTGGAAACGGCTCTTACCCGACTGAATAGTGACGGTTTCTTTTATCCGGACTGGGCATCCAAAATTATTTTTACCAATCTTAATAAAGAAACAGAATCTGAAATCACAGTAAAAATTTCTGACAGAGAAAAAGAGTTCCTGAAATATACTGTGACCGAACTCAGTTATAAAGAAATTGCAGACAGAATGTGCTGCAGTCCGAGAACAGTGGAAAGCTACCGCGATCAGCTCTGTGAAAAACTGGATCTGAAAACCCGTGTTGGCCTGGCAGTTTTCGCTATTAAAAACGGATTTGCAAATTAAGTTTTATCATAAAAAAATTAATTGAAAAATAAATTTAAACGAAAAGTATTAATTTAAAATAATTAAAAAATGAATTGAAGAAATCATTTTGTTTAAATTAACTAAAATACAATATTTTTAAATTAATCTTAAATTATAATCATTTAAAACTATTAAAAGATATCAATTATTTAAATATTTTCAAAAATCATTTGCACATCATTTTTAAAAAGTATAATTTAACAGCCTCAACCAAAATTATACGATATGAAAAAACTACTATTCGGAGCTCTTATGCTCGGTGTAATGACTGCATGTAACAGTGACAACATTTCCAATCAAACAGAAAATCCCGCTGATGAGCCTGCAACTTCTGCCAATCTGATGCAAAGAGGCTGTGCATCTGAAGAAATCAGACAGGAAGCTTTGAAAAAAAATCCGGAACTTCAACAAAGATTTGCCGCATTAGAAATCAATACAGAGAAATTTGCCAATGATTTAAAAGTAGGTAAAGTTCTTGCTGATGGCAGTGTAGAAATTCCCGTTATTGTAAATGTTTTATACAGAACAACTGCTGAAAACGTTTCCGATGCAAGAATTGCTGAGCAAATTGCAGTATTGAATGCTGACTACTCAGGATCCAATAGTGATGCCACTAAAATCCCAACTGAATTCCAGACCGTAAAATCTGGTGATACGAAAGTAAAATTCAGATTGGTAAATACCGTTAGAAAATCCACCACAAAAACAAGCTGGGCAACCAATGATGATATGAAAAAAGCCTCCAAAGGAGGAATTGATGCAACAAACCCTACCAATTATTTAAACATCTGGGTAGTCGGTAAAATGACCAGCCAGGGGCAGACCATTCTTGGATATGCCACTTTCCCTGAATCGGCAGGATTGTGGAATGACGGGGTAGTAATCGGGGCTCCATATTTCGGAAAAACAGGAGCTTCATCACCTTTCAACCTGGGAAGAACCGCAACCCATGAAGTAGGCCACTATTTAAACTTAAGACATATCTGGGGAGATGCTAACTGCGGAAATGACCTGGTAAGTGATACTCCAACACAAACTAGTGCTAATTATGGAAAACCTTCTTATCCATTATACAATACGTGCAGCGGTGTACAAAGATCTGTCATGTTCATGAACTACATGGACTATGTAGATGACGCAGCCATGTTTATGTTCTCTGCAGGACAAAAAACAAGAATGCAGTCTGTTGTAGCATCATCTGGTGCAAGATCCGGATTGAGAGTGTATTAAAAATAATCTTTAAATATTTTAGATCTATCCCAGATTTGGGATAGATTTTTTTTATCCTATTTCTCCCTGCTAAGAACAGTAATGAAAATTATAATGTCTATCCCTTGTAAAGATCATATAGTATCAGATTATTATAAAAAATATTCTTTAAATTAAATAAAATAAAAAAATATTTACATTTAAAAACAGACTTAAGTTAGAAACATAAAAGAATTAATCAAAATTGATTAAAATTCAATAAAATATAATTTCAATTAAGATATACTTAAACAAATGAAACATATATCACACAATTGATAATTATTTCATAAAATAACTTGCATATCAATTATAAATAATATAATTTCACAGCCACAACCAAATTATATTATAACGATATGAAAAAATTCTTATTGGGAGCCCTGGTCCTGGGCTTCATGTCGGCTTGTAACTCTGACAGCTTAAACAATCAAAATGAGACTTCTCCGGATCAGGAACCTTCTGTTCCAAGTGCCCTGAAAAGGAGCTGCCCATCGGAAGAAATCAGACAGGCAATGTTTCTGAAAAACCCTGCACTCAAACAAAAAGTAGCTGACATCGAATTCGGAACCGAAAAATTTGCTGAAAATCTTAAACTGGGAAAAGTTCTGGCAGATGGAACGGTTGAGATCCCGGTAGTTTTTAATGTCATTTACAACACTTCTGCTCAAAACATCTCTGATACAAGAATTGCAGAACAGATTGCTGTACTCAATGCTGACTATGGTGGTACCAATTCCGATGTTACTAAAATTCCTTCTGCTTTTCAACCTTCAGCAGCAGGGGATGTAAAAATCCGCTTTAAACTGGTTGCTACCAACCGAAAACAAAGCTCAAAAACAGGCTGGAGATCTGATCTTGAGGAGATGAAAAAAGCAAGCACAGGGGGCATTGACGCAACTGATGTGACTAAAAATATGAACATATGGGTTGTCAATTCAATTCTTGACGAAAATGGGCAACCCGGAACTTTAGGCTATGCTTATTATCCTGAAAATGCAGGACAATGGTATGACGGACTTGTAATAGGCTATCAGTATATAGGAAAAACCGGTGCTTCAGCTCCGTTCAACTTAGGAAGAACTGTAACGCATGAAGTGGGACATTACCTCAATCTTCCACACCTTTGGGGATCTTCTGATGCAGGCTGCCAGACTGATTACTCTAATGATACTCCAGTTTCGCCAGGCCCTAATTACGGAACTCCTACTTATCCTCTGAACAGAGCCTGTGGAGGCGTGAGCCGCTCTCAGATGTTCATGAATTATATGGATTACGTGGATGACAAAGCCATGTTTATGTTCTCTGCCAATCAAAAAACGAGAATGCAGGCTGTAGTATCAGCGTCAGGACCTAGATCCGGATTAAGATAATCAACAGTCTCAGTCAGAATATTATAAAAATATTAAAATAGTCTATCTCAATTTTTGAGATAGATTTTTTTTATATTTTTACGCGATTTTAACTCACCACTTACTAAGATGAAAAAAATAGCATTAGCATCAGGAATACTATTGCACCTATCCTGTATTAAAGCTCAGGATAGCATCAAAATTAAAACACAGGATACTATCCAAGCCAGAAATCTCAAAGAAGATATTGCTCTTATCAATTCTTCCGGCTGCCTATTTCAGAGCAGAACTCCATTTTTCCAAAAGGAATGGGTAAAAAAATCAGTGGCTCCTGCTATTCTTTTTACTGCTGCAGCTGCAACATGGGGAGAAAAAGAGAATATCCGTGAAGTCAGGAACCGATATCTTCCCAATTTTAAGGTAAAATATGATGATTATCTTCAGTATGCTCCTGCTGTCACTGTTTATGGATTGAAGCTCGCCGGCGTAAAAGGGCGGAATAATATAGGAAGAGCTACCTTATCTTATGGTACAAGTTTGGTTATCATGGCCATTCTGGTCAATTCTATAAAATATACGGCGAAAGTTGAAAGACCAGATGGCTCCAAAAACAATTCCTTCCCCTCAGGCCATGCTGCTATGGCTTTCACCAATGCCAGTTTTCTGCATAAGGAATACGGGATGGTAAACCCAGCTTACAGTATTGCAGGATATGGTTCTGCCACCCTTACAGGACTCGGAAGGAACTTAAATAACAGACACTGGGTTCCTGATATTCTTGCGGGTGCCGGTATCGGAATTATATCAACAGAACTCGGCTATTTTTTTATTGACAGGATTTATAAAAACAAAGGGGATAATTTAAGTCTTTTATCCAGAATACAGGGAAATGATTATCCATCCTTTTTAGCATTAAAAATGGGTACAGCATTAGGAACCACTAACTTCCTGAAAGAATCTGAATTGGACGATAAAAAGCAGACCGGTTTTGAAGGTGGGTTGGAAGGTGCTTACTTCTTTTCAAAAAAATGGGGAGTGGGTGCAGATGTCAGTTTCAGCAGCTTCCCTATTAAGTCTCAGAGAATAACCTTTGATGACGGACAGGATTTTGGGGATCATGAAATTAAAACCCAATCTATGGGCTTCCTTTCTGCGGGTATTGGGCCTTATTTTTCTCATGAATTATCAGATAAATGGCAGCTCACGTTAAAATTAACAGGAGGTTATGCTGCCACTGCAAGTGGAAAAGTATTCGTAAAGGGAGAGAATGTAGATGCTCCCAATCATGAGCTTCAGATTGCCAAATACAAGCCTAAGCCTGCTTTCCGCTGGAATACGGGAGCTTCCATGACTTATAAGTTCAATCCGGGATTGGGTCTTACTTTCTATACAGACTATAATCAGATCAACTCTACCATACGTTATCATTTCAGCGATGAGATTAAAGAAAGTGCTGAGCTGGATCAGGAACTCAACCATCTGATCGCAAAAGAAAAAATCAGTTATATTACGTTGGGGTTAAGATTAACTGCTTATTTTTAAAATATAAAGCCTTCAGAAATGATCTGAAGGCTTTACTTTTATAAATTTTTACGGTTGTTTTCCGGTGTATAATCCATAAACAGATCTCCGTCCAGCTGTACCGTTTTTATTTTCTTCTTAATTGGAATCACCAGATCGGTCATCTTCTGATCTTTTTCCCAGACAGAAGGTGAAAAATGCAGTTTTTCTGTAGTTCCATCCTCATAAGATAATATAGCATCAAACGGAATGGCAAATCCACCCACATTCACAACATTTATCGTAAGCATATCATTCATCTGGGAAGCTCCTGCAACTTTTAAATCAATATAGTTATTGGTATAAAACCAGTTTTGGAAGAACCAATTCAGATTTTTACCTGATCCGGTATTCATCGAGTTGAAATAATCCCATGGAACCGGATGCTTCCCATTCCAGTTGTCCATATAATGATGTAATGCTTTTTTGAAAAGCTCATCTCCCAGATAATCTTTCAAAGCCAGGTAGGATAAAGATGCTTTCACATAGGAATTGTTTCCGTACCCGGCACCACTCACCTGAGTACTCATTGTAATCACCGGCTGATCCTGTTCGGCAGATGGATCATTAATCCATTTTTTAACACGGAAGTTTTTATAAAATTCTTTAGCAGCAGCTTCTCCGTTTTCATCAGTTCCTATAAGATATTCAAGCGTGGTCGCCCAGCCTTCATCCATAAATGCATATCTAGTTTCATTGATTCCCATATAGAAAGGGAAGTAGGTATGGGCAATTTCATGATCTGCAGTCAATCTTGCATCCTGAAGATCATCAGGAATACTGGTATCATTGATCATCATCGGATACTCCATATCTGCATATCCCTGAATAGCTGTCATGACGTTGTAAGGATATTCTACGCCAGGCCAGTTTTTAGAAAACCAATCTAAGTTATAACGCATCCAGTCTACATAATGTTCAAAATCTTTCGCACCGGACTTATACCCTGCCTGAACACTTGCTCTCTTTGTCTTCAGCTGAACACTTGCTGCATCCCACACATAATGATTACTCAGTGCAAAACAGAAATCTGTGATATGGCTGGCCTTAAATTTCCATACATTCCATTTATTGGGCCTGGTCACTTTTCCTGACTTCATTTCCTGTTCTGTAGCGATGTGCATCACTTTATCACTCTTTAATGAAGCTTTATATCTTTTTAAATATTCCGACTGAAGTACTGCTTCCGGATTGAGAAAATCTCCGGTTGCCCACACCACATAATTCTTTGGGGCTGTAATGGCAAAACTGTAATCATTGAAATCGTTATAGAACTCCTGCCTGTCTGAGTGCTGAATCATATCCCATCCGTTATAATCGTCATATACGGAAATTCTCGGAAAAGAATAGGCTACATAGAATGTTTCAGGATCAATCTGACCTTCTCTTCCACTCTGTACTGATAACGGATATTCCCATTCTATTTTAACCTCAGCTTTGGATTTGGATTTTAAAGCTGTTTTTAATTTTACTTTTTCAACCGTACTCCAATTATCACTGTTGATATCATATTTTGCTCCGTTTACGATGAAAGATTTAATCTTAAGTCCTGAAGACAGGAAATCTTTAGATACAAATCCGGACCTGGGCGATTGTGGTTTATGAAGGTTATTCACAAAACGTATGGCCAGCTCATTCAGGCTATCAGGACTGTTATTGGTATAGACAATTGTTTCTTTTCCGGAAACTATTTTTGTACTGGCATCTACTTTTACCTCTACATTATACACTCCTTTGTTCTGCCAGTAATTTTTACCCGGCGCACCGGAGATATCACGTGTTCCTCTTTCGTATGCTTTTTTGATATTCCTCGGCATATACAATTCCTGTGCTGATAATTGCAGTAAAGAAACTGCTACCAACATCATGGAAAAAATTTTCTTCATAACGATCTTTTTTAAAGATTGGCATCAAAAATAGCGAAAATCTGATATCAGTAGATCATTTCTTATATAATAATATTTTATTGTAGTGATTCTTATATTAAATTCAGCTACAATCTTTCCTGTTCTGCAGTTTTCTGTATTGTTTTTGCATTTTTCACAGACTGGTTTCCAAAATTAAATTTCAAAGAAACTGTAAAACTTTGGGTATCCCGATAATCTATAAAATAATTATCCTGATTGGCATATTTTGTACTTATTTTTTCCTGTGAGGTTTTAAAAATATCACTAAACAAAAGGCTCGCTTCCAATTTTCTGTTAAAAAATTTTTTATTGACCACCAGATATGTTGCAGAAGATTCTGAGATCCTGAAAGTTCCCTGTATCCCCGGAGAATAATAGCGGTGTCCGATTTCCATTTTCCAATCACTGTTTTTATCGAGTGTAAAACTCGTTGAGATATTGGATGCTAAGTTCCAGACTTTGTTTTTATAGATTACTCCATCGATTCCTTTGAAATAATTCTCATTATGCTCAAGATTTTCAGACACGATAATATTCCACCATGGTTTGACCTGAAAGTTTTTGTATAAACTTAATCCAAAAGCTTCTCCTTTCTCAATATTGGTAAAATAATAGATCAAACTGCTGGTATTGGGTTCCTGGTATGAAATTTCCATGGATGGATAGATTTCTTTCCGGTAATATAAATCCACATTCCACTCTTTCCAGGAATAGGTAAGGTTCAGATTGTGTGTAATGGTAGCTTTCAACTTTGGATCCCCCTGATAATATGAAAAAAGATTATAATAAGATTTTGCAGGGTTCAGCCATGAATAGGAAGGTCTGCTGATTCTTTTCCCATAAGAAAATCCGAATTCCTGCTTATTTTCTGTGGTATACTGTACATAAAAAGTAGGAAAGAACTTCCAGTAATTGTTTTCATTCAACTCATAGGGCTCAGAAACCACCCCTTCAAGATCTGTCATTTCTGCACGGAGGCCTCCTTTGAAATTCCACTTTCCAATATTGTAGGCTAATGAAGAGTACAGGGCAAAATTATGTTCTTTATAATCAAAAACACTGCTCTTTTCCGGTCTGTATTGCAATTCTCCATTCTCGTTATCTGAGAAATCAAGCTTACTGTTTGTCTTTACAAAACTGTACTTTGCTCCAGATTCCAGCTCCAGTTGATCTCCTTTCCACTGATAATCGAATTGAGTGGAATACAGTTGGACATCTGCTTTATTCTTTGTAATAAAATTATCTTCTTTTGGAACCTGTCCTGCGAAGTTCAGATAGGTTATCACATTCTGATATTTATCTGCATTGTTACCTGTAAAATAATTGATCCAGGCAAGGCTGCTTTTCTTATTCAACTTACGGTCTATCTGAAAACTTACGGCGTTATTGATGGAACGTGAACGGTGATCATTGATCGTGGTATAATTGGATTCTACGATATCCTGCTGATTATAGATTAACGTAGGCACATTGTAGACCCCGAAGGATTTTGGAGAAAAATACCCTGAGTAGTTGAGGCTAATATTGGTCAGGCTGTCCAATTCATATTCCGCATTAAAATTCAGGGTATTCTGGTTATTGTTTTTATCCTTCCTGTTCATCGTACTGATCCATCGGGTTTGACTTTCCGGGTAGTTCACATAATCTGTTCCTTCCCGGTAGTATGTCCCCAATCCTCTATAATAGCTTCCCATAAGAGAAAGTTTATTCTTTTTATAATATTGGGAAATCCCAAAGACACCTTTCGCATATTGTGTCTGTATATATTTGGAGGAGAGAATTCCGCGGTACCCTTCAATTTTATTTTTCTTCAGGACGATATTCAGTACAGCACTTCCTGACGCTTCATATTTTGCAGGCGGATTGGTAATCACTTCTATCGACTTCACCTCATCCCCTTGCGTATTTTCCAGAAGATTTCTGAGCTCATCCCCCGTCAGCATTACTTTTTTGTCATTAATTGTCACCAGAATTCCGGTACTTCCCTTTACACTCAATACACTGTTATTTATTGTGACACTTGGCGTATTTTTTAGAATTTCCCAGGCATTAAGTGATGAAATATTACTGTTTTCCACATTAAATTCCAAGCGGTCAACTTTTCTTTTCACCAGAGGTTTACGCTTGGTCATTACCACTCCTTCAATTTCCTGAGATTCCTTTTTAAGAATAATATTCAACGGTTCAGCCTCTTTGAGATTAATTTTTTTCTCAAATAAAGAATATCCCTGGTTTTTAATTATCAGCTTTACATCCTGATCTGTCATATCTTCCAGCACAAACTTCCCATTCCCGTCCGTTTTTAATTCTTTGATTAATGTATTCTGAATATCATACACTTCCAGCTTTATTGATGACAGCTTTTCATTTTCAGTGTTTACAACTGTTCCTCTAAGTATTGTTTTCTGGGCAAGAATCAAAACCGGAAAACAAAGAAAAAAAAGAATTTTATACATAGCTATTTTTTTATCCTATCAACAAAATCATTGTTTTGTTCTATGGGACAAAATTCTGTATTGAATGGGAGATTTTCGGTTAACGATGGGTTAATGATAGGTTAATCCCTTTTCTTCAAAATAATAAAACCTGAATTCGGAAATTCAGGTTTTAAAATCAATGGAATATGTTTTTATGGATAAGGGATTATTTTATCCAGTTCTATAGGATTATAATATCTTTTTATATTAATCTGCGTTTGTCTGGTCAAACCCGCAAACTCGTCTTTACTTTTGATCTGCTGCCCATTAATGCGTACATTCCAGTCTGGCTGAAATTCAGTTCTCATTCTGGCATAAGGATCATTATAAAACTCCAGATTCAGTTTCACCCATTTCTTAAAGTCAATGGCAATAGGAGACAATGAATAATGCTTTTCGAGAAAACCTGTTGTATCATATATTTTGGAGAGGTTCATATTTCTGGAGAAAGAATATATAAAGTCTTTCTTATCATCCTCTACATACAGTACCAATCCTGGCAATCCTCTAAATTTATAAGGCCCTTCAGGAATATTGATATCCGGAGTAAACCAGGCAGTCCAGTTTCTTCCTCCAAATACAGCAGTCGCTTTTTGCAAATTATAATTATTGATCTTTTTGGTATCAGCCGCTATTTTCCACGGAATATTATCTTCCGTTTCAAAAACATAATAATAGGGCATCATCATAATCTGAACAAAATTTTTATTTTTATTGGAACCCTTTTTCCGGATAATAGTCTGTCCGGACTGGCTGGTATGCTGAGAAGACATCCCTCCATAAAGGATATTCAGAGAATCGTTTACCAAAAATGCAAATTCATAAAATTTCACTTCCTCCGGATTGATATCCAGTACCATTTCTTCTTTTTCATAATTGGTATCTTTAGGATCGGGCCTGTATTGAAGTTCATATATAAAGCGATGGGTCTGGGCTTTGATCCCCATCCCAAGTAACAGAACAAGAAAAATGAATACCTTTTTCATTACATCATATTTATTTTTTTAAAATTACCAAAAAGCACACTAATCATCAGGTTAATAAAAGGTTAATGATAAAAATACTATTTCAATAAAATGTTAAAGCTTTATCTTTGTTTCGATGATCGCCAAGAGTAAAATTCTGATTCCGGTTTTTGCTGCTCTGTTCCTGCTTTTACTGGGAATACAGGTTTACTTTATGTATAAAACCTATCAGGTGAAAGAGAGAGAAATCTACAGGGCAATACAGTCTCCTCTCAGAGATTATACTGATGAACTGGAAGATAACGGCGGCGCAAAAAAAACTGACGATGATTCTTTACAATCCTTTTTCATCCGTTACAACAATAAGGAAATCAGTAAAAAAGATTTTCTGAATTTTTTCGAAGAAAACAGAAAACAAACGGTTGAAATATTCAGTAATCATGTTGACAGTATGTTTATAAAAGAAGGATATAGAATTGCCGTAAAAATAGAATACTTGTCTATTTCTTTCATGCCGGACAATGTCAATCTTCTGGACAAACCCATTATACTGTATGAAACGAAAAACAAAATAATAAATCCTGAAATTTTAAGCCGGGGAAAATGGGAAACAACTTCCACTTCAAAAGTCAATCGTGAGACCAGAAAAGATAATGTTTTCATGGTAAGAAGTAAAACCAGTATTGAAATATTAAATATTAAAAGTATTGTTTTCAAAGAGCAGGCATTGCTTTTCCTGTCTTGTATTGCAATTTTATCCTTTGTTCTGATCCTGTATATTTTTACAGTTAAAAATCTAGCTGCCCAGCAGAAACAGGTAGAAGTTCTCCACAACATTGTGGATAATATTTCACACGAGTTTAAAACCCCTATCGCTACTTTAAAAATAGCATCAAAAGCTCTAAAAAAAGAATGGAATCCGGAAACGCTTCCCCTTATTGACCGTCAGATTTCCCGTCTTGAAAGCCTGATGTTTCAGCTTCATAAGGACGAAATACCAGACGAAGCAGTCGAAATCCAACCTAAAGACTGGGATTTTTTCATTCAGGATCTTGCGGTTACCTATCCTGATATTGATTTTAAACCTGAAAACAAAATTTCACAAAAACTTCCTTTTGATAAAAACCTGATGGAAACGGTGATTAAAAACCTGTGTGAAAACAGTGTAAAATATGGTGCTTCTGTTGTTGTAATAAATCTTAAGTCAAATTTCCAACATCTGGAAATCGAGGTTTCTGACAATGGTCAGGGCATAGAAAAGAAAGAACTCAATAATATTTTTGAAAAATTCTACAGAATACAGCACAAAAACATTCACAACAGCAAGGGGCTTGGATTAGGGCTTTATTTCGTAAAAAAAATCATTGCTCATTACGGTGGAAAGATTAATGTTTCCAGCCAGCTTCATACAGGCAGTACTTTTAAAATATCAATTCCTTATGAAAACTAAAATCCTTTTGGCAGAGGATGATCCGGATTTTGGATTGATCCTTAGGCAGTATCTTGAACTGGAAGATTTTGAAGTCAGCTGGTTTCAGAATCCGGAAGATGTCATTCCATTACTTCACACTGATTTTCCTTTTCATATAGGAATTCTGGATGTGATGATGCCGAATATAGATGGTTTCTCACTGGCAAAGATGATTTTGAATAAAAAAAATAATTTCCCATTGTTGTTTTTAACAGCCAAAAACCAAAAAATAGACCGTCTGACCGGGTTGAAAATAGGCGCTGATGATTATATTGCCAAACCCTGCGATCCTGAAGAGCTCGTTTTACGGATCAAAAATATTCTGAAGAGAAGTCTTCCTGGTGTTGCAGAAACCCAAATAAAAATAGGAGAATTTTCTCTGGATACAACCAAACTTCTGTTATCACATCCTAACGGAAACAACCGCCTGACCATACGGGAACAGGAATTACTGCTGTATCTTCTAAAGCACAACCGATCTATTATTACAAGGGATGATATACTGGACAATCTTTGGGAAACCAATGATTATTTTACCGGAAGGAGTCTTGATGTATTCATCAGCAGGCTGCGTAAGTACTTCAACAGTGATCCCCAAATAAAAATCCAATCCCTTAGAGGAATTGGATTTGAAGTTGATTTTCCAATCAAGTGATTTTTTATAGCGACAGATGTACAATCACCGGGAAATGGTCTGACGGGTACAGAAGATTTTCTCTTCTGTCATTGATATGCCGGTGAGATCTTATTTTAAAGCCTTGGGTAAAAATATAATCGATCCTGTCTTTCGGAACTGTATTAACATCAAAAGCTGTAAAAGTTCCTACAGGGCCATAATGTTTGGTTTCAGAATGGTAGAAAGTATCTTTCATGTTCTGGGAAAGAATTTTAATCGGTTCTGAATCATCTGTCAGATTAAAATCTCCGCTCAGTGTCACCGGAAGGTTCTTTGGATTGAGCTCTCTGATCTTTTTCAGGATCAATTCAGAAGATTTCACTCTTGCCACATTTCCAATATGATCGAAATGAAGATTCATTGCAAGGAACTCTTTCTTCGATTTTTTATCTTTCAATACAGCATAGGTACAGATTCGGTTCAATGCGGCATCCCATCCTTTTGAAGGTTTCTCAGGTGTTTCAGACAACCAGAATGTTCCTGATTTTACAACATCCAGTCTGTTGGTATCATAAAAGATGGCTGAAAACTCCCCTTTTTCTTTACCGTCGTCTCTTCCTACTCCTATATAATCATAATTCTTTAATCCTGTTTTAATATCTTTCATCTGCTCAGGAAGTGCTTCCTGTACCCCGAAATAATCAGGATGATAATAGGTAAGTAAATCTGCAACGTCCTGCTTTCTCTTCGGCCAGGCATTGTCTTTATCTGACTCTACGTTCAGCCTGATGTTAAAACTCATTACGGTAAGGTCCTGTGAAAATCCCAATGCAAAAAGCATCAGAAACACCATTGAAAATCTGAAATTCATATGTTATGTTATCAATAAGAAAACAAAAATAAAACTTCTCTTTGACAGAGAAGCCTGATTTATATGATTATATTGTTAAATTATCTTTTTCTTCTTCTACAGATATAAAATATGCCTGAAATTCAGTTTCAGAAACCGGCAATGCACTTTCGAGTTTCACAACGCCAATGGTTTTATAATGGGCCGCAAGTTTGATCTCTTTACTTTTAAGAAGCGCTTCAAGCTTTTTTAAATTGATATCTTTTTTTAAAACTGCCAGATAAGTTTTCATAGGTATACCTGTATTAAACCGTTTCCTATATCTCTGTATTTTATACCTTCGATAGGCCTTGCTTTATGTTCAATAAGCTCCCAGATTTCTTTGGCTGATTTTTCAGGAAACTGCTCCATATATAAGGCTGCAAGACCTGAAACATGTGGTGCAGCCATACTGGTACCGCTCATGGTATAATAAAAATTGTTTTTGTTCTTTGCATTTTTAGGATAGGCGCTTACAATATCCACTCCGGGAGCACAGACATTGATACTTCCTCCGGTAGACGGGTTAAGCCCTGCATTTGAAAATTTTGCGATCTTCATCTGGCTGTCAATAGCTCCTACAGCCATAATCGATTTTGAATTGGCAGGCATTGAAACTGGCTGGGGAATCTGTGGTCTGTTGCTGTCGTTTCCCGCTGCTGCTATAATAAGACAGTTATTTTCCAATGCTCTTTCTCCAATGGTTTCAAAAAGAACGGAAGGCTTGTCATCAAGCTTCACCGGACAAGCCAGTGACAGAGACAATATTCTGAATTTTTTCGTAATTGCCCAGTCTATCGCATCAATTACACTGCTGGTCGTGCCTCTTCCGTTATCTGCCAATACTTTAGCGATCTTCAGATTACAGTCCTTAGCGATTCCATAGCGTTTGCCGGTGTCACTTCTTAAGTTTCCGGTGGCAACTCCCGCACAGTGGGTACCATGTCCGTTGGGATCCCTGTTCCAGTCTTCACCATCTATGAAAGATTTACCTTCAACTGCTTCAGAAACAAAATCCGGATGGGATGTGTCAAGCCCTGTATCAAGAATGCAGACATCAATTCCTTTTCCTGTGTAATGCGTATTTTCCAAACCAATAGCCTGTAATCCCCATTCCATCTCAACGAACGATTTTTGAGGGAGAGGCTTGCTGGTAATGTATTTTTCAAGCTCTGAAATTTTCTCAGCAAGTCCGGCAGATTGTTTTTTAAGTTCGTTGATTAACTGCAGCTCATCAGCAGGAAAAAACTCCCGTTCTTTTTCATAATAAACAATAGAATTGGATTCATCTTTAACAGCGCTTTTCAGTTGTTCTTCATCCATATGATCCACTACAAGAACTCCAAGATTTTTGTAAAGCACGCCGTTATCCTGATCAATGACTTCATAGGAACGGTTTTCTTTGGAAAGAAATTCTGAAGAAGTAATGCTTACTTCAAGTTCCTTCTCTATTTTTTTGAGCGATGCCTTCTGCTGATCTTTCAGAAGGACAATATATCTTCCGGTTTCCATAATGTTATTTTTAAATTAACTTCAGAAATATTTTTTCCAGGATAAGGAAAATATCTTCAGGAATAATGGTCAGTCTGAGTTTCTTATTAATTCCGGATATCGCTGTATTCTGTTCAGCCAGTGAAGTCCAGAAACGTTCAATTTTAGGAACAGAATTCATTTCTTTCAGTTTTTCATCATCAAGAATTCCGTTCTGATAGAGGGATACAATGATTCCCGAAATAAGTTCTTCCGCCTCTTCAAGCTTCTTATTTTCCCTGGTGTATATTTCCGTCAGAATTGCATAAATGCTTTCCATTCCGTTGAATGAAAATCCTCCGAGAATTTCTCTCCTCCCAGTCAGTATTTTCTCCATTTTAATGGGATTAAATCCTCTTTTGACGGTAGCAATCATATTCATAATCTTCAAAACTTCAGATTCGTGGCTCGTGTTTCCTTTGGTCCGAAAATACTCCAGCATTTCGTTAAGAAATACATCAAAACGGGCATCAAAGTCAAAGGATTTCGACAGGTACAACGCCTGAACTTCGTTGAAATGCTGCAGAAGTTCTTTAATTTTCTGTACCGTAAAGTGAATAAGTTCCTGCATTACTCAAATGTTATCTGTTCTATTTCATTGCCGTCTTTATCTTTGTAGGAGACAATCCTGATTCCCTCTTCTTCCATTTCCACATGAAGATTGATAAACAGTTTATCTTTATCTTCCGCAGCGCTTGTATTGGGATCTATGTAAATATTGTTCAGCTTTGCGTTCACCAATGTATATTTATTCAGCAACACTTTTGAAAAAATTTCTTTCAGTTCATCAGTTTCTTCTGCTGTTCCTTCCTGAGGTCTGAAGATTCCGGAATTAAGAAGCTGAACTTTTTTTCTGAGATCCAGTTTGAGGACTTCATTAGAAGGAATTTTACCGAATTTCTGATCATTTTTTTCCAGTTTGCTGAAAAGCGCTTTGAATTCTTCGGTTTGAAGCTGCCTTTTGCTGATTTCAGAAATATTCAGGCTTTTTTCTTTATTTACCAGACGGATTCTCTCATTTATTTCGGCAACAAATTGATCCTGATTCAGTTTAAAATTATATTTGGGGTCAGAATCTATGTCTGTGATCTTAATCGGAATATCCATCTTTACACTGGGCAGAGCATAGCGTGGAACCTTGAAATACTTAAGGTACTCATGACGGGCATATTCTTTGGCAATAAGAACAGCATTCTCGTCAGCTTTTTTACGAGCCTGAATTATCTCATTGTTGAGATAATCCAGGTAATCTGATAATTTTATCATTTTTCGTAAAATGTTTTATTGTGAAAGAAGTCCAAGTACTTTTTCAAGTCCTGCAGGCATTTCATCATTGGTTGCACGCACTTTTACCCCAAGGGAATACTCTTTTTCCACTTTGATTCCTGTACTGGAAGTTCTTTTATAGGAAACATCCACTTTGAATTTTACAGGACCCCAGCCACCGGATACTCCTGCATTGATACCGAATTCGTCACTTACATCTTTGGTATATGTAGAATTAAGTTTCACATTAAAGTCTACTTCACAGGTTTCAATTCTGAAGCTCGGAACATTCAGCAGCGCAATAAAAGGCACTGAAATTTCCACATCATTAGGAATCGTTTTAGGGTTGGTATCACTTACTGGCTCATCTTCTTTAAAATCCGGATTCGGGACATTTTTTTTGTATTTGAATTCTGCCATTCTCAGTTTTTTAGCACTGGCTGCATTGGCAGGATCTGTAAGCTCAAAACCGACCTCATTAATGAAATTAACGGTGGCTATAGAAGCATTGGACTGTGCTTTTACACAGGCATCCAAAGGTCCGCCAATAATGGTGGCGAAGTCAATACTTCCCAGTTCTGCCGCAAAATCTGCACTGGCAGCATCTGAAGTTCTGAAGATCTCTTCATCGGCAGCCATTTTACCGGCAATAAGCTTCATAATTTCTGAAGAAGCACCGGAGAAAGATTTTTCCCACTTTTCATCATAATTCTTTTTGAATTCGTCTACAATGGCTAACAATTCTTTATTGGTCAATGAACTCAATTCCGAAGTTTCGATTCCTGATACTTTTTCATACACTGCAGGGGTAAGAACTTTTTCTACTCCCGATAAGAGATCAATTAACTCATTTTTTGTTTTTTTGGCGTGGCTTGCTTCAAGCACTGATTTTAATGTTTCCATGTTTTTGTTTTTGATTAATATTGTGGGACAAAATTAGATCACCAACCTTCAAAACACTTCAGGAGAACACCTCTACTTATTCAGGAAAAACACCCTTAAAAAAATAAAAGCCTGAACTTACGGTGGTAAGTTCAGACTTTTATAACAGATGTCTTTTGCTGCTACTTATCGTTCATAAATGCAAAGATGATCTGAATTCTTCTTATTTTAAAGTAAACTAAGAAAGCAACAAAGTTGCTGATGAAGCGGCTTACGCTTAGAAAGAATCAATGAAGTTGATTCCATCTTTGTTCCCTTAAAACTTCAGTATTAACTATTAAATCTTTGCGTTAAATTAAAATAGATCCAACATTTCTATGCAGGCTTTTTACTGTTGTTTTCCAGATTGACATCAGGAACTACAGAATCCGGATCAAGCTTTACCTCATCTATTTCTTTTTTAGAATCCACTTTGAATGTCCATTCCGTATTTCTTTTCCAAACCTCAACAGGAATTTTCAAAGTCTGGGCTGTTCCGTCTTTGAATCTGATCTGTACTGTTGTAGGCATTGGCAGCTGCCCAATATTTTCAACCGTAATCTGAACTCCGTTCTTAAAGTCCCCGTTGATATACTGCACATTTTTAACAGCCTGATCAATTTTCCATTTATTAAAAAACCATCCTCTCCAGAACCAGTTCAGCTCCTCCCCGGAAACGTTTTCCATCGTATGGAAGAAATCCCATGGAGTTGGATGTTTAAAGGCCCAGCGGTCTATATATGTTCTGAATGCTTTATCAAATTTTTCAGGACCGAGAATGGCTTCTCTTAAAACATCCAATCCTGTTCCCGGTTTATAATAAGCCAATGCTCCAATACTTCTTTCTCTCATGTTATCCGGTCCTACCATTACAGGTTCCAGATTGTCATTCAGAAGGTAAACTCCTGATCGTGCCAGATTCGGTTTACGATAATATTCTCCTTTATTGAAAGCTTCGGTTGAAAGTCCGTTAATGAAGGTATTAAATCCTTCGTCCATCCAGGCAAACAATCTCTCATTGGATCCTACGATCATAGGAAACCAGTTGTGCCCAAACTCGTGATCCGTAACTCCCCAAAGATCTTCTCCTTTGGAATCCATATGACAGAAAACAATTCCCGGATATTCCATTCCGCCCTCGTTTCCTGCTACATTACTGGCTGCCGGATAAGTATATTCATACCATTTTTTTGAATAGTGCTCTATAGCAGCTTTAGTATATTCTGTAGCTCTTCCCCAGGCTTTTTCCCCGGCACTTTCTACAGGATAGGCCGAAATAGCCAAAGATTTCTTTCCGCTAGGTAAATTGATTTTTGCGGCATCTAAAATAAATGCTGCTGAAGAAGCCCAGGCAAAATCTCTCGCCTGTGTAATTTTAAATTTCCAGGTCTTTGTACCGGATATTTTATTTTTACCTATCTCAGACTCAGAGTGGATCGTTACCGTTTTATCACTGTTTCTTGCCTGATTCCATCTGCTGATTTCTTCCTTACTGTAAACATCTTTCTCATTCAAAAGCTCTCCTGATGCCACTACATAATGATTGGCAGGAACAGTAATATTGGCTGTGATATTTCCATATTCCAGATAAAACTCCGAAGCTCCAAGGTAAGGAAGCGTGTTCCATCCCATAACATCATCATATACGCACATTCTCGGATACCATTGCGCCATGGTAAAAATTTTACCATTTTTGGTTTCCTGAACTCCCATCCTGTCTGAACCATAATCCGGAGAAACAAAAGAATACTCTATTTCTATCTTGGCTACCCCTCCATTGGCTTTCAGTTCTTTTGGAAGATCTATCTGCATTCTTGTATCGGTAATGGTATATTTAACTTCTTTACCATCAAGCCTGACTGATTTAATCGTATATCCCCCGTTAAATTCTTCGCCATGGGCTCCATTTCTGCTTCCCGAAAGCGGAACAACTCCATTTCCTCTGGAATCTTTTGCAAACAGATTCTGATCCAGCTGCAGCCAAAGAAAACCTAATTTATCCGGGCTGTTGTTGGTATAGGTAATCTGTGCTGTACCGGTAATCTCTTTTTTATCTTCATTCAGGCTGACATTCAAATGATAATCTGCTGAATTCTGCCAATAAGCATGTCCGGGCTGCCCACTCGCAGAACGGGTTGCTGTACCTGTCTGCGGATAAAAGAACGGCTTAAATGCTTCTACATAATCATATTTCGGGGTCTGCTGGGCATAGGCAGATCCTGTGAACAGTACCACTGCAAGCGTCGAAACAAGGGTTGGAAGTTTAAAATTCATTTGAAAAAGTATTATTTTCTGTATAGGTAAAAAAAACTCCCGGAATTGTTACACATCCGGGAGTTTTTTTAATATAAGTTTAATTTAATTAGATTTTTTTGCTTTAATCATGGCTTCTAAAGCATCCCACATTTCACTTGGGATTGCTTCAAGCATATTGAATTCTCCTGCACCCTGAAGCCATTCTCCACCGTCGATGGTTACAACTTCTCCATTCATATAAGCTGAATAATCAGAAACCAGATAAGCGGCAAGGTTAGCAAGCTCCTGATGTTCCCCTACCCTTCTCAACGGAACTTTTTTCTTCATATCAAATTTTTCCTGAAGATCTCCCGGAAGAAGTCTGTCCCAGGCTCCTTTTGTAGGGAAAGGCCCCGGAGCAATGGCATTGAAACGGATTCCGTATTTTGCCCATTCTACGGCCAATGATCTGGTCATTGCCAGAACTCCTGCTTTTGCACAGGCTGATGGTACTACATAAGCAGAACCTGTCCATGCATATGTTGTTACAATATTCAGTACAGTTCCGGGTGTTTTAGAATCTATCCAGTGTTTCCCTACCGAAAGCGTACAGTTTTTTGTTCCTTTTAAAACAATATCCAGAATAGCATCAAAAGCAGAATGAGTCAGTTTTTCTGTGGGTGAAATAAAGTTACCTGCTGCATTATTCAACAAAATATCAATCTTTCCGAATTCTTTTAGTGCAGCCTCTTTCATGGCTTCTACCTCATCCCAGTTTCTTACATCACATGCTACACAAAGCACCTTACCTCCTGTTTCGTTTTCCAGTTCCTTAGCTGTAGTCTGTAGTTTCTCAAGATTTCTGGAAGTAATCACCACTTTGGCACCCAGCTCAAGAAAGTATTTGGTCATCGCTTTTCCCAAACCGCTTCCGCCTCCTGTTACAATTGCTACTTTATCTTTTAGTGCACCTTCGCGCAGCATAGGTTGTGTATATAGACTCATAAAATATTTTTTCTTAAAAATAATAAATAATGAAATGCAATCCCTTAAAACAGGTTGATAAATAATGCTACAAATAATTATTCTTTACATTATTTATGAAATGCATCAGTTTGTATAAAAGAAAAGTAGCCTGATCATTACGGTCAGGCTACTTGTATATTTTAAAATATTACAGATTAAGAAGCAACTACCACTCCTTTGAATGAAAGTGTTTTAGGGGTTTTGCTTTCACTTGTTGTAACATTTACAGTCTTCATAAACGGACCTGCCGCTGCTGCGTTGTAGCTAGCTTCTACAAATCCTTTTTTCCCCGGCTGGATAGGAGTTTTTGTATAATCTGCTGTAGTACACCCACATGAAGGAGCTACATTCTGAATGATGATTGGTTTTGAACTTGTGTTCGTAAATTCAAATCTGATCAATTTTGGTTTTCCCTGAGGAATATTTCCTACATCAATAGATTCTGATTTCCATTTAAGGGCATCTGCAACCATTTTTACAATGGAAGGAGCATTTGGAGTAAGTACATTTGCATAAAACGGAGAGAATGCCAATACGGCTAAAAGAGCTGTAATTTTTAATTTTTTCATGAGTATAAATTTTAATGTTTGAAACTGATTATTTTCTTTCGGTATAACAAATGTAAAGCAGGCTGTGATTACAACTTGTTAACCGTTGCCAAACATTTGTTAACAAGTTGTTAATGATAAAAGATAAATAGATATTTTTGGATAATATTGTTTCAGGAAATGAAAATAAAGAGACTCAATATTATCATAACGCTGGGATTTGTTGCTATTATCGGAATTTTAATAGCACAGCTGATGTGGACGATACAGGCTTATAATCTCGAAGATAAAAAATTTAATCAGAAGGTCAATATTGCTTTAATGGAGGTCGCAGAAAAACTCTCCGGAGGAAAGACATCCTACACCGAAAACCCTGTACAGAATATTGCCAATGACTATTATGTAGTCAATATCAACAATGAATTTCATCCGGTCGTTCTGGAATATTACCTGAAAACAGAGTTTACCCGTTTTCAGATCAATACAGATTATGTATATGCACTATACAATTGTCATAGTGATAAAATGGTGTACGGAAAATATATGACCTCACATCAGGAAAGCCCCAGCAACAAAGTGATCAATTTCCCAAAGCATAAAAACCTTATTTATTACTTTTCTATACGTTTTCCTGATAAAACCACTTATCTTATCAGTTCATTAAGATTCTGGTATCTCCTTACTTTTGCCCTTATCATCATTCTTCTGGTGTATGTATATTCTATCTATACCATTATTCAGCAAAAGAAATTTTCAGAATTGCAGCGGGATTTTATCAACAATATGACCCATGAGTTTAAAACCCCTTTATCCTCCATACTGTTAGCATCAGAAGCGCTTAATAAACAGGATCTGGTACAGGATAATTCCAAACTTCAGACCTATACATCTATTATTATCAATCAAAGCCATAAGCTCAATAATCATATTGAAAAGATACTGAATATTGCAAAAAATGATGTTTCCGGTTTATCATTAAAACCTCAAAAAATACTGCTGCTTCCTTTTATTCAGGAGATTGCAGACAGTATACAACACAAGAATAAAGACCTCAGCATTGAGATTGACATTGAATACAGTACTTCAATAATGGCTGATGAGTTTCACTTTACCAATATCATTTATAACCTTATCGATAACTCCATCAAATATTGTGAAACGAAACCATTGATTAAAATTTCAGCCCATAAAGATTCAAAAGGACTATATTTAAAGTTTAAAGACAACGGAATGGGAATTCCTGTTAAAAATATTCCTCATATTTTTGAAAAATTTTATCGGGTACATACCAAAAGAAGTGAAGAAGTGAATGGTTTTGGATTAGGATTGTTTTATGTAAAAAAAGTAGCTCACCAGCATCACTGGAAAATTTCTGTGGAGAATAATGAAGACCAGGGAATAACCACCACCATCTTTTGCCCGTTTTCAAGTTAATCATGTGTAATTATGGAGAAATCTAAAATTTTATATGCCGAAGATGACCAAACCATAGCTTTTCTGGTGGAGGACAGCCTGGAAAGTTATTATGATATCAGCTGTTATGCAGATGGCAAATCTGCATTGGAAGCATTTAACAGTCAGAGTTTTGATATTTGCCTGCTGGATATCATGATGCCGGGCATAAACGGTTTTGAATTGGCACAGCAGATACGCAGTAGGAATTCTGAAATACCTATTATTTTCATTTCTGCAAAAGCTTTAAAAGAAGACAGAATCAAAGGACTGAAAATAGGCGCTGATGATTATCTGGTTAAGCCCTTCAGCATTGAAGAACTAATGTTAAAAATTGAAGTTTTTCTGAAACGTACCAAGAAAACAGATACCGCTCCTCTACAATATAAAGTTGGTAAATATAGTTTTGATCCTAAAAACTATACGCTGCAAGGTATAGACCACAATATTACCCTTACCCAGAGAGAGTCTGACCTTCTTTTATATTTTATCCGACATAAAAATCTGGTGGTCAAAAGGCAGGACATCCTGAAGGCAATCTGGGGTGATGATGATTATTTTATGGGCAGGAGCCTTGATGTGTTTATTTCCCGATTGAGAAAGGTATTGGCCGAAGAACAGAATATTTTAATAGAAAACCTTCACGGAATAGGCTTCCGTTTTTCTGAGAAAGAATAAATAGTATTTAAGCTTATCTAAAACACAACAGAAATGATGATTTTAATTAATTTTAAACTTTGAAAATTGATCATTAATGAAACATCACAGCCCTACTGTTTTTCTATTTCTTTTATTTTTAAGTGCACAGTTTAAAGCTCAAAAGTTTGAGAAACTAACACAATATGTCAACCCACTGATCGGAACTGAAAAGATGGGGCATACTTATCCCGGGGCCACTGTTCCTTTTGGAGCTGTACAGCTAAGCCCTGAAACAGACACCATTTCTTATGAACTTAAAGGAAAGTACAATGGTGAGGTTTACAAATACTGTGCTGGGTACCGTTATGAGGATAAGACCATCGTAGGTTTCAGCTCTACCCACTTCAGCGGAACAGGGCATTCTGATCTCGGAGATTTTCTGATCATGCCTACCGTAGGGAAACTCCAGCTGAATCCCGGGACAGCTTCTAACCCTGAAAGTGGCTACAGAAGCAGATTTTCACATCAGAACGAAACAGCTGAAGCCGGATATTATAAAGTAAAACTGGATGATCATAATATCCTTGCTGAGTTAACAGCAACACCAAGAGTGGGAGTTCACCGATATACTTTTCCAAAATCTGACCAGTCCCACATTATTCTGGATCTGATGGCCGGTATTTACAATTATGACGGAAAAAATGTATGGACCTACGTTCGTGTGGAAAATGGAAATACCATCACAGGTTACCGTCAGACCAATGGCTGGGCAAGAACCAGAACGGTATATTTCGCCATGAAATTTTCAAAACCCTTTAAATCGTATGGTCAGAAAAACTATGATGAAAAACAGGTTTACAAAGGATTTTGGAGAAAATTCGACCAAAATCAGAATTTCCCGGAGATTGCAGGAAAGAACCTGAAAATGTATTTTGATTTTGACACCAATGAAAATGAAACCATTGAGGTAAAACTTGCCATTTCTCCCGTAAGCCAGGCCAACGCTTTAGAAAACCTGGAAAAAGAAGCCGGGAATATGACTTTTGATCAGATTAAAGCTATAGCCCAGGACAACTGGAATAAAGAATTAAATAAAATTGTTATCAAAGGTTCTGATACAGAAAAGACAAATTTTTATACAGCCATGTACCATACCTTTATTAATCCTACGACTTATATGGATGTCAATGGAGAATATAAAGGGCTGGATCAGAATATTCATAAAGCAGACGGCTTTACCAATTATACAACTTTCTCTTTATGGGACACTTACCGTACCCTACATCCATTTTTTAATATTATCCAGCCTAAGCGGAACAGTGACATGGTAAAATCCATGATGGCTCATTATCATCAGTTTTCTATGAAAATGCTGCCGATCTGGTCACATTATGCGAATGACAACTGGTGTATGAGTGGCTACCACAGTGTAAGTGTAGTAGCCGATGCTATCATTAAAGGTAATTATGAAGGGGATCCTGAAGAAGCCCTAAAAGCCTGTATAGAAACGGCTAACAAAAGAAATTACGAAGGCATAGGCCAATATATTGACCTTGGATACATTCCGGCAGAAAAAAATGGCACTTCCGTTTCCAATACATTAGAGTATGCCTATGATGACTGGGCCATTGCCCAATTGGCAAAACATTTGAACAAAACAGAAATCTACAATCAGTTTATCAAGCGATCTGAAAACTGGAAAAATAATTTTGACAAAACCATCGGGTTTATGCGTCCTCGCCTGGCGGACGGAAGTTTCAAAAAAGATTTTGATGTGTTAAGCACCCATGGACAAGGCTTCATTGAAGGAAACTCATGGAACTATAGTTTCTTTGTTCCACAAAATCCAGATGAACTGATTACGATGATGGGAGGAAAGAAGAAATTTGCATCCAAACTGGACGAACTGTTCACCATGCATCTCCCTGATGAATTTTTTGCTGACACTGAAGATATTACAAGGGAAGGGATTATCGGTGGGTATGTTCACGGAAACGAACCGGCTCATCATGTAGCTTATCTGTATAACTGGGCAGGTCAGCCATGGAAAGCTCAGGCACAGATCCGACGTATTCTGGAAATGCAGTACAAAGCTACACCAGACGGACTGGGCGGAAATGATGATGCCGGGCAAATGAGTGCATGGTATATTTTAAGTTCATTAGGATTTTATCCTGTAGCTCCGGGATCAGAGAACTATTCTATCGGAAGCCCTGCGATTGATCATGCTGTACTGAATCTGGAAAACGGGAAAACTTTTGAAATTGAAACCATCAATCAGAGTCCGGAAAATGTGTATGTCCAGAAAATTCTTCTGAATGGAAAAGAGATTAAAAACTTTATATTGAAGCATTCTGAAATTATGAATGGAGGAACGCTAACGTTTTATATGGGAAGTAAAACGAAGAAGTAAGAAGATGAATGGATAAAATAAGTTTTGGCTAAAGCCAATAGAGGAATACTAATAAAGAGAGCGGGCTAAAGCCCGCTCCTATTGAATTTTGAAATATTATCTTATTAATCTCTAGGTTCAAAAAGCAATCTCTCTCCGAATTTCCCTTCTGCAATTTTACCATTATCATACACCAGGTGTCCATTGACAAAAGTATGGGTAACTTTCGAGTGGAAATTCGTTCCTTCTAATGGGCTCCAGCCACATTTATACAGTAAGTTATCTTTGGAAACTGTCCAATCCTGATTTAAATCTACCAAAACAAGATCTGCTTTATATCCTTCTCTCACAAAACCTCTTTTTTCAACTTTAAAAAGAATAGCAGGATTATGAGCCATCTTTTCAACGATCTTCTCAAGGGATATTTTACCGTTTTTATAGTTTTCAAGCATCACCACCAATGAATGCTGTACCAAAGGTGCCCCTGATGGACATTTGGTATACACATTATTTTTTTCCTCTGCCGTATGTGGAGCGTGGTCCGTAGCGATAACATCAATTCTGTCATCCAGTAATGCTTCCCAAAGGGCATCTTTATCTTTTTGAGTTTTTACAGCCGGATTCCATTTGATAAGTCCTCCTTTTGTTTCGTAATCCTCGTTGGTAAACGTCAGGTGGTGCACACATACCTCAGCAGTGATCTTTTTATCTTTCAAAGGAATATCATTTCGGAAAAGTTCCATTTCTTTTGCTGTCGAAAGATGAAAAACGTGAAGTCTCGCCCCTGTTTTTTTCGCAAGTTCAATAGCTTTGGATGAAGATTTATAGCATGCTTCTTCACTTCTGATCAAATGATGGAATTTAACAGGAATATCTTCACCATATTCCTCCATGTATTTCTGAGTATTGGCCCTGATGGTAGCCTCATCTTCACAGTGAACCGCAATCAGCATTTTGGTATTGCTGAAAATATTTTCCAGTGTCTCAGGATTATCTACCAGCATATTTCCTGTAGATGATCCTAAAAATAACTTGATCCCGGGAACATTTCTTGGATTTGTTTTCAAAACTTCCTCAAGATTATCATTCGTTCCTCCCATCATAAAACCGTAATTGGCATACGCTTTTTGGGAAGCAGTCTCGTACTTATCTGCTAATAATTCCTGAGTAACAGCATTCGGAACAGTATTCGGCTGATCAATAAAACTTGTTACTCCTCCCGCAATCGCCGACCTTGATTCACTTTCAATATCTCCCTTATGGGTAAGCCCAGGCTCACGGAAATGAACCTGATCATCTATTACACCTGGAAGAAGATACTTACCAGAACCGTCAATCATCTGATCTGCCTCTTCAGAAATTCCCACAGCTATCTTAGAGATTAAATCATTTTCTATTAAGACATCGCTTTCAAAAATTTTCCCTTCGTTAACAATACTTACATTTTTTATAAGAACTTTCATTTCAATTTATTTCCCCGTAAAATTAAGATTTTAAGTTTTAATTCACCTCAAAATCACCAACCGAATGCTTAAAGTTTTACATTTGCAAAAAAATTTCGACTTTGTATAAGAAACTATTAGGACAGACAATCATCTACGGAGTGGGAGCAATAGCACCAAGAATTATTCTATTCATCCTTAATCCACTTTTGATCTATAAGATTCCCAATGAAGGTTTTGCAATTTTCACGCAGCTTTATGCGTGGATTTCTTTTGTTAATATTATCCTTTCTTTTGGTTTTGAAACAGCTTATTTCAGATTCTCAGCTGAAGAGGATAACGAGAAAAAGACGTTCAACACTTCGTTCTGGTTTTTATTTTCTACCTCCACTATTTTCCTTGCACTGTGTTATTTATTCAACCAGCCCATTGCAGATTATGCCGGGTATCATGACAATCCTGAATACATCAGATGGTTCGCACTGATTGCCTTTTTTGATAATTTACTGGTCATCCCTTTTGCATGGCTGCGCTTTCATAATAAACCGATCAAATATTCTGCAGTAAGAATTGTTCAGTCTATATTTCAGGCTGTTTTTACAGCCGCTTTATTCTTCTGGATTCCGGAAAATGTATCAAGAAGTATTGGTCTGGACCAAAATGTAGACTATCCGTTTTTCAGTAATCTGGCAGGAAGTGCATTAGGTTTTTTATTGCTGTTTCCTATTATATTAAAGGTAAGGTTTCAGTTTGTAACTTCTTTATTCGGGCGTATGATCAAATACTCCTTCCCACTGATGCTGGCAGGACTTGCCTTCATGGTAAATGAAAACTTTGATAAATCCATTCAGAGAAATCATATCACTGATGAAGAGGCAGGAGCCTACGGTGGATGCTATAAGCTGGCAGTACTGATGACCCTTTTTGTAACAGCCTACCGAATGGGTATTGAGCCCTTCTTTTTTAAACAGATGGATAAAGGGGATGCTAAAAAAACTTATGCCAATGTAGCTGAGTATTTTGCCTTTTTTGCAAGCGCTGTTGCTCTAGGAATTATTGCTAATATATCCTGGCTGAAAGCCGTCTTTATTCCTAATAAGTCCTATTGGATCGCCATAGATATCATCCCGATTATTGTCATTGCCAATCTTTGCTTCGGAATATATTATAACTTTTCAACATGGTATAAGGTAACAGACAGAACCAGTATGGGAACTGTTATTTCATGGCTTGGTGCAGGAATTAATATCGCTCTTAACCTTTTAGCTTTGAATTACTATCACAGTATGATCGGTTCTGCTTGGGCCACTTTTGGGGCTTATGTTATTATGATGATTGTCTCCTATCTGCTAGGACAAAAATACTACCCTATTCCTTACAGAATGAAGAAAATGTCTTTCTTCCTGATACTGCTTGGAATTTTCAGTTTTATCATTGTAAAATACCTCAACTATAATATTCTGACAAGTAACCTTCTATTTTTGATCTTTACCGGAATTTTGATTTATTCTGAAAAAAACCTGATTTTATCAAGAATCAGAAAGAATTAAACTTTGGTCTTTATTTTGCTTGTAAACAAACCTATTGTTAATTTAAACAAATATTTAAAAAGATAGAAATCGTACCTCATCAAAGGTTTTAATTATTATCTTTAACCTTAATATTTAAAACAACTAATAAAACATCTTTTATACATATAATTTATGAAAATTATTGTTCCTATGGCTGGACGTGGTTCCAGATTACGTCCACATACACTGACCGTTCCAAAACCTCTTATTCCTATTGCAGGAAAACCTATCGTACAGAGACTGGTGGAAGATATTGCTAAAGTTGCAGGAGAAAATATTGAAGAGGTAGCGTTTATCATCGGAGATTTTGGCCCTGAGATCGAAAGATCCCTGATTCAGATTGCTGAAAAGCTGGGAGCAAAAGGTAGTATATATTATCAGAACGATCCTCTTGGAACCGCTCATGCCATCAAATGTGCCGAGCAGTCCATGCAGGGAGATATCGTTATTGCTTTTGCAGATACTCTTTTCCGTGCAGATTTCCAGCTGGACAAAAATTCTGATGGTGTAATCTGGGTGAAGAGCGTTGAGGATCCATCTGCCTTCGGAGTAGTAAAATTGGATAACTACGGTTTTATTACCGACTTTGTAGAAAAACCGCAGACCTATGTTTCAGATCTTGCCATTATTGGGATCTACTATTTCAACAGTGCTGAAAAGCTGATGGATGAGATCAATTATATTATGGACAATGATATTAAAAACGGAGGTGAATATCAATTGACAACAGCACTTGAAAATCTAAGAGCAAAAGGTGCTAAGTTTACCCTGGGTAAAGTGAATGACTGGATGGACTGCGGGAATAAAAATGCTACAGTAGAGACCAACAGCAAAATTCTTGAATATGAAAGAGAGGAAATGACTCATTACCCTGCTTCCGCTGTGATTGAAAATTCCCTGATTATTCAGCCTTGCTTTATTGGTGAAAATGTAAAGATCTCCAATTCAAAAGTAGGCCCTGGCGTTTCTTTAGGGAACAACACAACTGTTGTAAACTCTAATATTGAAAACTCCCTGATTCAGGAAAACACCAGAATCAATCATGGAAACCTTTCCAATTCTATGATTGGTAATTCAGCACAGTATTTCGGAGTTGCCAGAGAAATTTCTTTAGGAGATTATTCTGTTTTAGATTTTCTGTCTAAATAGAAATTATTTAACTTAAACAAGATAACATCAGGCCACACAAAAGATTTTGTGTGGTTTGGCGTTAATATTGCACCGTATTTTTTAATTAAAGATAAATACATGAAAAATTGGATTCCACTTCTTTTATTGCTTCTTGCCCTATCATCCTGTAAGACCCGTACAACTGCTCAAAATGATACAGACCATGCACGGGACAGCATTAATGCTGTAAAGGACAATGGAAATCCAAAAGATGCCAATGAACCTGTGAGAGACAAGCTCACTTTCTATGAACATGTATTAATTCCACCTAAGTTTGACCAGATTAAAATCGACAGTAAAGTAAAGGTAGAAACAGGTAGTTTTGTACCTACACTTGATGCCACTATCTATATTGAAAATGATAAAAAGGTATGGATGAATCTCAGAGCCCTTTTTATAAATGCAGCCAGAGGTATTGCCACTCCTGAAGGAATCAAAGGGCAGGATAAAATCAATAAAACCTACATAGACTCTGATTTCGACTACCTCAATAACTTACTGAATGTCAATTTTATTGATTATAAATCATTGGAGAAAATCCTTTTGGGAAGAACCTTTGTAAAGATCAACGACAGACAGTTTGATCTGACCCGGAATGCGCAGGGATTTAAGATGGTTTCCAATGTCAATCAGAAAATTGTAACAGATGAAAAAAACAGGGAGTATAAAATTGCCCTGCAATATGATACCAACTATGATTTGCTGAATGTCAACTTAAAAGATATCCTGTCTTCAGATGAGCTGGATGTTTCTTATAGTGACTGGAATGAATACGAAGGAATCCGCCTTCCCAAAAATGTTAAAATAATTATAAAAGGCTCAAAATCTAGTCAGATTTTATTGGAAAATACGAAATTTGACTTTTCGAGGATGGAAACACCTTATTCTGTACCATCCAGTTATAAGAAAATTGAGATTAAATGATTAGAAAATTTAGCTTTTTAATAGGTGTTTTGATGTTTGGACTGCACCAGGGACAGCAGAACAAAGAACAACTGCAGAAGCAGAATGCCGAACTTAAAAAACAAATTGCACAAATAAATTCCGATTTAGCCAAAACCAGAAGTGAATCTAAACTTTCTATTGCTTATCTTTCCAATGTCAACCAAAAATTGGTATTGAGGGAAAAAGTCTATAACAACACTCAGAAAGAAAAAAGGTTCATTGAAGATGATATTTATTTACGTCAGCTGGAAATTAACCGTCAGAACAGAGAGCTGGCCGTTCTAAGAAAAAACTATGCTGAGGTTTTGGTGAATGCTTATAAAAATAAAGGTGTACAGAACAAAGTGACTTTTATTCTTTCCGCTAAAAATTTAGGGGAAGCTATACGAAGGGTACAGTATCTGAAACAATATTCTGATTACCAAGATAAAAAAGCTGCAGAAATCACTGATGCAGCCAATCTGATCAAGAAAACCATCGCACAAAAACAAAATTCTGTAAAAGAGAAAGAAAACCTTTTGGTTAATCAGCAGAAGGATCTGGCGACAATTAATGCAGAAAGAGCCCAGAAAGAACAGCTTGTAGCCGAATTTAAGAAAAATGAATCCAAACTGACTGCAGAACTTAAGCAGAAACAAGTTCAGTCCAAAGCTTTGGAAGGGCAGATCAGAGCCATCATTGCAGAAGAAATAAGAATCGCTAAAGCTGAAGAAGAAGCTAGAAAAAAAGCTGAAGCTGAAAAAATACGTTTGGCAAAGCTGGCTGCTGAAAGAGAAAAAGCAAGAATTGAAGCGGAAGCTAAAGCAAGAGCAGAAGCCCTTGAAAGAGAAAGAAGACTTGCAGAGGCAGAAGCTAAAAAAGCCGCTGAACTGGCAGCAAAAAGAGCAGAAGAAGAGAGAAAACGCAGCGAAGAAGCTGCCAAGGCAGAAGCCAACGCAAGAGATGAAGCCAGAAGAGTCGCTGCTAAAAAGGCCTCAGACGAAGCCAATGCAAGAGCTAAAGAAGCTGCAGATAAATTAACCGCAGCAAGAGCTGCAGAAGCAGCCCTTGCTAAAAGAAAAGAAGACGAGAAAAAGGCAGCTGAAACAAAGGCCATGACAAGCTACGGAGTCACCACTGCTGCGGGAAGCAGTTTTGCTGACAACAGAGGAAGACTTGGCTATCCTGCTGACAGAGCCGGACAGATCACCCACCGTTTCGGAAGACAGCCACACCCGGTTTTCAAAAATATTACCGAAGAGAATAATGGTATTAAAATCTCTGTTCCTTCCGGTACACGGGCTAAATCCGTATTCCCGGGATCGGTATCCTCAGTACTGGCTAACAATGACGGGACCAAAACCGTGATCATCAAACACGGAAGCTACTTTACCATTTATTCCAACTTAGCAAATGTAAGCGTTTCCAAGGGACAACAGGTTTCTTCAGGAACTCCTGTAGGCACCATAGCTCAGGATTTTGACGGCGCCTATACACTTGATTTCCAAGTATGGAATGGAAGTACACCAGTTGATCCGTTAGGTTGGATTTCATATTAAAAAAAGTGTACCTTTGTAGAAATTTTAAGAGATGAATACATTAACAATACTTGCCTTATCTTGGCAGCACATCCTTATCGTGGCAATCATTTTAGTATTGCTTTTTGGAGGGAAGAAAATTCCGGAATTAATGAGAGGAGTAGGTTCAGGAATCAAGGAATTTAAAGATGCAGTAAAAGAAGAAGATAAACCGGGTTCTGAAAATAAATCGGCTTCCAATAACAATAATTCTTCAAGCAACTAAAATTCCTTAGAATTAATGAAATTTACTGAGACTGCATGGAAAATCTTCAATCAAGCTATTGAAGACTATCACGTGTCTGATGACGTTAACACTCTAATTAATAACCCGTTTGAAAAAGATAGTTTGGAACGGATTTTGTATGCAAAGAACTGGATTGATACCGTTCAATGGCATCTGGAAGATATAATTAGAGATGAAAATATTGACCCGGCTGAAGCTCTTCAACTCAAGAGAACAATAGATGCTTCCAATCAGAAAAGAACTGATCTGGTAGAATATATTGATAGCTGGTTCCTTAATAAGTTTGAAAATATAACTCCTAAATCTGAAGCAAAAATAAATACCGAAACTCCCGCTTGGGCAGTAGACAGATTATCAATTCTTGCATTAAAGGTTTATCATATGTCGTTAGAAGCCAATAGAGAATCCGCTTCTGAAGAACACAGAAACAACTGCCAGGCTAAACTGGATGTTCTGCTTACTCAGAAAGAAGACCTATCAACTTCTATAGATCAGTTGCTTACTGATATTGAAAACGGTAACGTTAAGATGAAAGTTTACAAACAAATGAAAATGTACAACGATGAAAGTCTTAACCCAATCCTTTATCAAAAAGGGCAACAGAAATGAAACGACTATTTTTTTTTGGAGTACTTATCATATTAACATCTTCCTGCGCAACAGAAAAGCTAAATCTTTCTCCGTTGTCAAATAATTTTTATAGTGATACTAAAGGTTCTGATTCCGACAGAAGCTCAAAGAAGAATTTTAATATCAATATTAAAGAGAATGTAAATGCTTCTGAAATTTCAAATATGATCTCTACTTTTCCAAAGTTTAAAAACAACGGAATAAATGATGAGATTACAAATTTGAAATACAGTCTTCAGAATTATTTATATGCTATTGATGCCAGTAATTCTACAGGAAAAAGCAGAGCCCTTAAAAGCTTCGAAAAATCATACAAAAAAATTCAAAAGCTAAGGCAGAATCTTGACAGAGACGACGATGAGGTTCTCAACAGGTATTTGGTTCGTTTAAAAACCAATATTTCTGTTATTGAAGATACTTTGCCAGGAAGTTAAAAACCAATTGAACAATCAATGATTAAAATTCAGGCGGAAGCCAATGTTCCTACAGAATACGGTACTTTCCGAATGATAGCTTTCTCCGAAAACGCAAATGACTGGATGCCTCATATGGCCATCGTTGCTGAAAACACAGATTTTTCAAAACCAGTCAATGTTCGTTTCCACTCAGAATGTATTACCGGAGAAGTTTTCCATTCAAAAAAATGTGAATGCGGCCAACAATTAGATGCTGCAATGAAATATATTCACGAAAATGGTGGTATCATTATTTACCTTCGCCAGGAAGGAAGAAATATCGGAATCATCAATAAGCTTAAAGCATACTCACTACAGGAAAAAGGACTGGATACTGTACAGGCAAACCTTGAACTGGGACTTCCTGCAGACGACAGAAATTTTGGAGTAGCCATTGAAATTCTTAATCTGCTGAATGTGAAAGATATCAATCTTTTGACCAATAATCCTGAAAAAGTAAAGTATGTGGTCAACAGCAATATTCACCTTAATTCACGAGTACCACTACAGATTCCAGCCAATGAAATAAGCAAGGGCTATCTGCAGACAAAAAAAGATTTCTTTGGACATCTCCTGGATGACAATGATAACTAAATAAAACAAAAAGCTTCAGTATATTTCTGAAGCTTTTCTTTTATCATTTATTCAGTTTTTCTTTTCACATAGTTTGCATAAATACTGATCGAAATATTTATTTTTACGGCATATAAATCAAAAGCCCCGGAAGTGAACTCCCGGAGCTTTTTTAATTATAAAAAACTGAAAAGATATTTCTTAATTTTTAACTACGATCTTAGACTCATCAATATTGTAATATTTAATTACACTGTTGTAGTCTGAATAATCAACCGTAGATGTTGCTGTTGCACTCTTAGATGTACCGGTTTTCGCAGGAACAATTACAACCCTGAATTTTTTGTTTGTATAGTATCCCGGATTATTATCTAAATTAACTCCATTTGTAGATCTTACATCGATTCCGATATCAAACTTACTGAAGTCATATGAATACTCAACTTTATCCGCCCCATTATTAGGATACTCAGTATAGGTAAGTAATTTCCAAATTGGAGAATTATTATTAGTAAGCCCTGTCTGTAAATAGATAAGAACTACATCAGATTCAAGTAACGGGCTTTTGAAAGCATCATCAAAATGATATGTATAGCTATCCTGTTTTACAAATTTTGGAATAATGTCATACGCTGTAGAGTATGTATCATTATCTGTACCCGGATTTACAACAACAGGATCATTGTTGCTGTTATCACAGCTATATGCTAAGAAACCTAACCCGGCAAGTAATATAAGTGGAAGAATTTTTTTCATTTCTCTTAAAGTTTAGTTATTATTTATATTGCGTATTCAAATCATATACCAAAAATTTCAAAAACTTTGTTTTCATCATTTTTTTAATTGTATTTTTGTTCTTATTCAAAAGTCATGAAGAAATTAATATATACTTCACTCTTTATTGTTGCATTAATAAACCCTAAGGCCAAGGCCCAGTATCAGCCAAAAAATGCATCCAAGGAAGATTTGAAAAAGGCTCAGCAATGGGTTGATAAAACGTACAAAAATCTTTCTCAGGATGAAAAACTTGGACAGCTTTTTATTGTTGCACTGTATACCAATAAAGGAGAGGATTATATCAGTCAGGTAAGAAATATTGTTACTAACGATAAAATAGGAGGTTTGATCTTAATGCAGGATGATGCCGCAAGGGAAATCAGTCTGGTGAATGAATTTCAACAAAAATCGAAAGTTCCTCTGATGATCGGTATGGATGCGGAATGGGGTCTGTATCAGAGAATTGCCACCGCTCACAAATTTCCATGGGCCATGACATTAGGTGCTATCCAGGATAAAAATCTTGTCTATCAGATGTCTGCAAAAATTGCCGAAGACTGCCACAGAATGGGGATCAACTGGGATTTTGCCCCGGTAGTGGATGTGAACACCAATCCCGATAACCCAATCATTGGCAACAGAAGTTTTGGTTCTGAAGTGAATAATGTGATCAGTTCTGCCCTATCCTACTCTAATGGTCTTCAGGATAACAATATACTGGCAGCTATTAAGCATTTCCCAGGCCACGGAGATACGAGCACAGATTCTCATCTTGACCTTCCTGTAGTTTCTCATAACATTGACAGGCTTAATGCAGTAGAGCTGGCACCATTCAAAGCTTTAATGAACAAAGGAATAGGCGGTGTAATGGTTGCCCACTTATATGTTCCAAACTTAGAATCCGGAAAAGGAATTCCGGCTTCTGTTTCTAAAAATATTATTACCGGATTACTTAAAGATAAATTAGGCTTTAAAGGTTTAATCATTACTGATGCTCTCAACATGGGCGCTGTAGCCAATAAATACAAACCTGGTGAACTGGACGCGATGGCTTTTAAAGCGGGAAATGACATTATGCTTTTCTCACAGGGTGTTTCTGAAGGCAAAAAACTGATTCAGAAAGCCATTGATAAAGGAGAAATCCCACAATCCAGAGTAGAGGAAAGTGTGAAAAAGATCTTATTGACCAAGTATTTTCTCGGTCTTACCCAATACACTCCAAAGAATCCGGAAAACATCAATGCTGACCTGAATAACAATTCCCATACCCAGCTGGTACAAAATCTTTATTCTAATGCATTGACTTTATTAAAAGATGAAAAGAAATTACTTCCTCTTTCAGGTAAACCAGTTTATTATGTTCCTCTGGAAGAAGCTCCTTACCAGACTTTTGCCAACAGATTGGGGAATAATATTATCATCAAAAAAGCTGGGGAAATAAACACGATACCAGCAGGTTCTAAAGTAATCGTAGGTCTTCATAAAGATAATTCAACCGCTTATAAGCCTTATAAGATTTCAGCTGAATCTAAAAAAACACTTTCTGATCTTACCAAAAATCAAAATGTCATTCTGAATGTATTCGGAAGTGCTTATGCATTAAAAGATATCGACATTTCAAGAGTATCAACAGTTCTTGTTTCTTATGAAAACAATGATGATTCTATGAACGCAACTGCTGATGCTCTCAACGGAAAAACAAAAATATGGGGAAAACTTCCGGTACTGGTCAATGATCAGCTGAAGCCGGGAATGGGTATAGAACTTCATGCCATTACCCCAGCAAATACCAAATAATACAACATCAAACAACAATAATCTAATGAAAATAGGCATACTTTGCTATCCTACCTATGGAGGAAGCGGAATTGTAGCAACAGAATTAGGAATGTCTCTCGCCAATAAAGGATATGAAGTACATTTCATCAGTTCTGCACTTCCTGCAAGATTAGACATTACCAACCCGAATATTTTCTTTCACAGGGTCAATGTTCAAACCTATCCGCTTTTCCAGTATCAGCCTTATGATATTGCTTTAAGTTCCATGATCTACAGGGTTGTCAATCTTTATAAACTGGACCTTCTTCATGCACATTATGCCATTCCTTATGCGTATGCAGCTTTTACAGCGAAACAAATGCTGAAGGAAGATAATAATGATATTCCTTTGGTCACTACCCTGCACGGTACAGACATTACTCTTGTAGGCCAGCACCCGAGTTATAAACATGCTGTAGAATTTTCAATCAATCAGTCTGATGCTATTACATCAGTTTCTGAAAGTCTGAAAAAAGATACGCTTCAGTTTTTCAATATCAAAAAAGAAATTCAGGTAATTACCAATTTTATTGACAATTCCGAATTTGATGACTGCTCTGAATGCCAGAGAACACAGTTCGCCAATCCCGATGAAAAAATCCTGATCCATGTATCCAACCTCCGCCCTGTAAAACGTGTGGATGAAGTATTACAGATCTTTAAAAATGTTGAAAAAAAGGTAAAATCCAAACTTATCATTATCGGAGAAGGACCTGATATGGAAAAAGTAAATCAGTTTCTGGAAGAGAATCCGGATCTTATTTCCAAAATCCGTCTTTTAGGAAAGGTGAATGATCTTTATAAAATCTTACAGCTTTCTGACGTATTTCTTCTTCCTTCAGAACAGGAGAGTTTCGGACTGGCAGCTCTGGAAGCGATGGCAGCTTATACTCCGGTAATCAGTTCCAATGCAGGAGGAATTCCTGAAGTAAACATTCAGGGAGAGACCGGATATCTTGCTGAAATCGGAAATGTAGAAGCCATGAGCAACTACACCATCAAATTGCTGAGTAATGATGAGCTTTTAACCAAAATGAAGCAAAATGCGAAAGATCAGGCAATAAAATTCGATTTGAAAAACATTCTTCCTATTTATGAGAAAATGTATAGAACAACCATAGAAAATTTTAATAAGGAGCTGACGAAAGTATAATATTTCTATTATATTTACGTCACACTTATGACGGAAAAACTACTTCAATATCTTTGGAACTATAAAGCTTTCAGACATTTTAACTTCAAGGATATTGAAGGAAACCCCGTTGAGATCATTCACTTCGGAAAATGGAATAAAAATGCCGGCCCCGATTTTCTTGATGCTAAAATCAAGATCAGCGGATTATTGCTGGCAGGTAATATAGAACTGCATACCCGTTCTTCTGAATGGATTTTTCACCACCATTCCCAGGATCCCAATTATCAGAATATCATTCTTCATGTTGTTTTTCAGCACGACATTGAAATCTATGAGCTTAGCGAAAAGAATGTGCCTACTCTGGAGCTGAAGACCTATATTGATGAAAGCATCATTGCAAAATATGAGAATATCATTAATGGAGATAAATTCATTGCCTGTGAAAATATTTTTGATCCTAGAAAGATACCGATCAATTTCCACGAAGAAAATATTCTGAAAAAACTGGATGAGAAAGCTTCAGAGCTTGAAGAAAGTCTACACCGATATAAAAATAATTTTGAGGCTGTTTTATTTCACAGCTTTGCTTATTCATTCGGATTAAAAGTAAATGCCCATATTTTCAGACAGCTTGCAGAAAGTATAGATTACAGTATCATTAATAAAATAAGGCAGAATCCTGTTCAGCTTGAAGCCTTACTGTTTGGAATTGCCGGATGGCTGGATAATCCACAGGACAGCCAGATGAAAATATGGAAAAGAGAATTTGATTTCATTACAGCTAAATTTTCTATTTCAGACCTGAAATTCCGTCCTAAATTTCTAAGGTTAAGACCTCCCAATTTTCCTACAATACGATTTTCTCAGCTTGCAGATCTTTATAAAAATCAGAATTTATTTTCTAAAATTATGGAGGCTGACAACTCAGATCAGATATATAACCTATTTAAACCTGTGAAAGCTTCAGCGTATTGGGATTTTCATTTTAATTTTGGCAGCATTTCCAAACTACAGCCTAAAACATTGAGTAAAGATTTTGTTGATCTTCTTATTCTGAACACAGTTCTTCCTTTAAAATATGCTTATCACAGATATCATAAAGAAGAGATTGCAGATGAAATTATTGACTTGTACAGAACCATTTCCGCCGAAAAAAATACCATCACTACAAACTGGAAAAAACTTGGACTGAACATTGAGAATGCTTTGGAAAGCCAAAGCCTGATCTATCATCATAAAAACATGTGCGAAAACAAAAACTGTTTAGACTGTGGTATCGGATTTAAGCTTTTAAAAGAATAACTGTATCTGAAGGTTATATTATTCAAAATCTTTGTCAAAAAATTTTCTTACCTTGCAGTATTGGATTTGAACTTTTAAATAACAATCTGGAAATGCTGAGTAATATCCGTCATAAAATGGAAAGAGAATGGTTTGGCGTACTGACAAGAATGGGGGCCAAGTTGGGAATTCCTGTTTCCAAATTGAGAATTTTCTTCATCTACTCTACTTTTGCAACCGCCGGTTTTTTCTTTCTGATCTATCTGGGATTGGCATTTACCCTTTGGATTAAAGATATTTTCATCACCAGAAGACCAAGCGTCTTTGATTTATAATTTATGGAATTTTTACCAATTACTTCTGCTGAAGACCCCAGAGTTCAGGAAATCTATACATCTTACACCACAACTTTTCCTGCAGATGAACAACGAGACCAGAAACATTTTTTAGGGTTATTTACCAATCCTCATGTAAAATTCATGTCCGTCATTTATGAATCTGAAAAGGTAGGATATCTCATCCTGTGGGAATTGAGCTCTTTTGTTTTTGTAGAACATTTTGAAGTTTTTGAGAGGTTTAGAAGTAAAAAACTGGGATCTACGATTATGAATCATTTATCAGAAAGTTATCCAAAGATTATTCTGGAAATTGAACCGGCTGATTCAGGTGAGGATGCGTCAAGACGCTATTCTTTTTATCAGAGAAATAATTTTAGTCTGATTGATACCACTCATGTACAGCCAAGTTATGGTGAAGGGAAAAAATCTCTGAATCTGTGGTTGCTTGCCAATTATACTCCTGAAAATTTGGAGGAAGCTAAAAGAGAAATTCTTGATATCATTTATCATTAAAATATAAAAGCCAGAATAGTATCTTTTTCTGGCTTTTTCTTATTATTAGTTTACTTCGTACTCCAGTTTGATTGTAATACTGGCCTCTTTTTCTTTGGATGAAGTATTGAAAGTCCCACCATAAGAATAGTCTTCATTCGAGTTAGGTGCTGTAATCTGAATCACTCCCATTGTTGCTTTCTTCAGATTTCCCAGGCTGCTTCCTGAATTTTCTGCAATTTTTTCAGCGCGCTCTTTTGCATCTTTTGTTGCACTGGCAATCATCTCCTGTTTCACTGTCGCCAGCTTGGTATAGAAATAGGCAGGTGACGAAGAGGTGAATTCTATGCCGCGGTTGATAATTTCAGTAATATTTCTGGAAAGATTTTCTATTTTGCCCACTTCTTTACTTTCAATAGAAACCTTTTGAGTAAGATTATAGCCGGAAAATTCTCCCTGTACATAATTTCCGTTTGAATCATTATAGCTTCTGAACTGTTTTTGAATATCTACAGAAGAAAAAACAATCTCCTTCTGTTGTATCCCTTTTGAAAGCAGATAGTCATTGATTACTTTTCTATCTGTCGCCAGCTCATCATAAGCAGATTTCAGATCCATATTATTTTTAGAAAAACTTCCGGACCAGGTGATCAGATCTGAAGTGAATTGTTTTGTTCCCAATCCTGTTACAGAAATGGTATTTTCAGATTTGTTCCTGTTCTTAATGGCATTCCCTAAAAACCCAAGACCAATAACGAAACCTAATGCTGCAACAGCTACTGCAAAAATGCTTTTATTCATAAAATATGTGAATTTGGATTGTTATCCTAAAATTGTATCAATTTCTATTCCAATATTTTAAGATTTCATTAACATTTAAATTACTTTTCATGCTGTTCCAGCCTTTCCATAAAAAGAGGCACTGTTTCTTCCAATCTCAACATTACGCCGGAAAGGTTTCTGGCCTTCACATAGGTTCTTACCTGAGGTTTTGCTAAAAATGAAAACTCAATAAATTCTGAAATTCTGTCGGCTGGGATTCCCGCTTTGACAAAATATTCATCATCTATCCTGTTGCGAATCCAGGCAATATGCTCCTGGAGATCATCATACTTATATTGTCTTTTCTGTCTTCTGGCTTTACCACTTATCAGATCATACACCCCCTGAACATTCAGGTTTCCTAAAAGTATCGGTAAAAGGACACTTTTCACTTCTGCCGGTTTCTCTCTCATCTTTCCAACTGGCTGCGGAAGACCTACAGCATCTCTTACCTGTTCTCCTTTATCTACTTTGGCTACAATCCGGGAATCCGCTTCCAGATCTCCAGTCAGTTTTTTAACAATCTTTACTTCTCCTACGTCCTTCGGAATCTGATAAAGGACAATATACAACGGCAAATTGATATCACTGGTAAGAATCCTTCTGGAAGTTCGGTTAAAATCTTCCTTTACGAATCTTAATTCATCATTAAGATTGGCATCAATAGAAAATATTCCTTCTGCATCAGAATGTACCTTTTTGTCGGTAGACATGTTGATCACAATTACTTTACTCAAGTTTTCTCCATTGTCATCCACTATGCGTCCTGTCACAGTCTGCTGGGAAAAAATGAAAGTGCAGCAAAGAAGCATCAGGAAAAGAAAAATTTTTCTTATTCCAAATGAATTGTTATTTTCTATGATATAACCCAATTTTTAATTTTTGTAAATACTATTCTTTAATTCCTTCTGGTTTATTCGTTTTACTGTACTCGCCAAAGGCGATTTTAAGTTCATACTCAATGGTCGTGATACTAAAATCTTTACGGTATCTTTTTGCCAATGAACGGGTTTTATCAGCATAAAGAAGAAATGCATCAATCTGTTCCTCATCCATTCCGTATTTTCTCAGGAAATCCAGATTGACTTCATTTCTTACCCTTTTAAGGAAATCCTGTGTCTCATTATAATTAGCTTTAGTGACTTTAGGCTTTGTCAATTTCTTTACAGCATTAAATACACCAAACAGATTGACCTGCCCCGCATTGAAATCATGACCGGTAAAAGTCCTGGAAACAGCATTACTAGGTAAAGGCTGATTCAGCGGACTCTTCATATACTCCTCCATATCTGACTTTAATGCATGTAGCTTTCTGGATTCATTCAAATGCTGATTATCTTTAGCGAGATTTCCAGTAGGTCTATATTTAACCCTCACTTCCGGAATCTGGATTTCTATTTTTTTCAGAATAATATTCAATGGAGTACTGAAATCCTCTCTGGCTATTTTTTTGTCAACCCGATAATAACCTTCCTTTACAAATCTGATCTCATCATTTTCCTGGGCTTCCATCGTAAAGTTTCCGGACATATCACTCAATATGCTCTTATTCCCCGAAATGTTAACAATAAGTACAGGAGTTAAATCCTGCTCATCGCCTGTGATGATCTTTCCTGATATTCTTTGCTGTCCCCACAATTCTGAAGCGATACAAAAAAGCACAAGAAACAATAGCCTGTTGATACGTTTCATTTCCATTTACCTTTGAGTTTGTGGAGCACGATACGATGAAATTCTTGTCAGGACAAAACGTTGAAACCTATTCAGATCCGCATCACTGCAAAATCCATATTTCAGTATTTTTTTCCTTTCAAAACCTCCTGCAAAAACATAATAAATAAAGTGGTCAATCAGAGGTTTCTCTATTTTGAGATTGGTAAAGTAATCATCACCCAAACTTGCTCTGATGTACTTCATTAAATCTACATCATCCCATTTATCTTTAACTTTCCCTATGGAAAATCCCTGTCCTTTCGGCTGCACAAATTCCCCTGGTTTCGCAGCCAATATTCTGGGATCTGATTTCTGGGAAATATACCGGTCAATTTCTTTGGTCAGTTTGTCAACCTTTTGGGGTTTATTATAGAGTTTTGAATCTATTTTCAGGTTTCCGGTAAGACCTTGTTTTACTTCAACTTCCGGGATCTGAATAGTTTGCCGTACAAGGCTGATGTTCATTGGAGACTGGGTATTTTCCTGAGAAACTTTTTTTGTGAGGCGCTCATAACCGGCTTTTATAAAACGTAATTCATCTCCCTTTCTTCCGGAAATCATAAAATGGCCGTCTTTGTTTGAAACTACAATCTCATCAGTTCTGATATTAATAACGTTCACATCCTGCATTTCAGCACCATCTTCAGAAGTAATTTTCCCGAATATATAACTTTGGGCATGAATATGAATAGAAAGAACAAAGGATAAGAAAAAGAATAGTTTGAGTTTCACGGGCCGTTTTTTATAAAGCAAAGCTAAAATTATTTTTAATTTATACCATAAGTTTAACCACAGTTAACGTGTTTTAATATTTCTTTTTGATTTTTGCCTTATGAACTGTTAAATAGCTAAATCAAATTGTTAAAGTTTCTTTTAAATTTTAGCTAACTTGCAGTCTCAATTCTCTTTCAACAATGCAAAATTCTTATACAGTCATCAATGCATCTGCCGGATCCGGGAAAACGTATGCCCTGGTACAAAGGCTTTTGATGATCTGCCTCCGATATCCTAATCAGCAGCAATCGATCAGGAATATCCTTGCACTGACCTTTACTAATAAGGCAGCCAACGAAATGAAGGAGAGAATTTTATCCTGGCTGGGAAATTTTTCAGCTAAAAATTATGCTGAAAATCCGGATCTGAAAAATATCCAGAAGGCGTTTGAAGAACAGGGCTTAAAAATTACAATTGACGATCTTCACCTACGTTCTAAAAAATTACTGGATTACGTTCTCCACAATTATTCCACACTGAATATAGGGACAATTGACCGCTTTAATTCAAGACTGGTAAGAAGTTTTTCTTACGAGCTGGGGCTGGCCAAAAATTTTAATCTCGAAATTGAAGCTGAACCTTTTTTGATAGAAGCTGTGGATAAAATGCTGGATCAGATTGGTGAAAATGAAAAGATTTCCCATTCTTTCATGGATTATGTAGATTACAGTCTTGAAAATAATGAAAGAATCAATCTTAACAAAAACCTTTATGATTCAGCAAAAGAATTTGTGAAGGATATTCATTATGAACATTTGAAAAGTAATAAAAGCTTTGATGACACCAATTACGAAAATATAAAAAATGCACTCCGTAAAGAGATTGTGCTGAACAAAAAACAGTCTGCAGAACTTGCTCTAAGCTCTATAGAGTTATTCACATCAAGAAATATAGAGATTGAAGATTTTGCCCAGGGTAAAAACGGAATCGGAGGTTTCTTTACCAAAGTCATTGATTTTTATCAGCAGAAACGAACCGCCTTCCCTTTTCCTACTACTTTGGAAGAATCTGTGATCAACAATTACAGAAAAGGAGCTTCATCAAAATCAAAGCATAAGGAATCTGAGATTTTTGAAATTCTTGATCAGCTGCTGGAAAACAGAATGAAACTTATCCTGCTGTATATTGAAACTCAAAAGAAAGAGAAAATTTTGTCTGCACTTCTTCCCTTAAAGGTAAACAAGGATATTCAGGACGAGCTTCAAAAAATTGAAGAGGAAAATGACCTGGTTCTTCTTTCCAAGTTTAATATTCTGATTAATGAAAATCTTAAAAATGAACCATCTGCGTTTATTTATGAAAAAGTAGGTTCACAGTTTCAGCATTATTTTTTTGATGAATTTCAGGATACTTCAGAGCTTCAGTGGCAGAATTTTGTCCCGCTGAGAGATCACAGTGTTTCCACAGAACATACCTCTTTTACATTGGTGGGTGATCCCAAGCAGAGTATTTACCGCTTCCGTGGTGGTGAAAGCAAGCTTATGCTTGACATTATCAACAAAAAAGAGTTTTCACCTAAAGAAGCAGATCTTCTTGTACTGAAAGATAACTGGAGAAGCGCCAGGAATATTGTACAGTTCAATAATGAGCTCTACCGTTTTCATTCTGAAGGGCTGCTGGAAGAACATAAGAATATCTTCGGGGCAGATGCTGAACAAAGCCCCAAGTCAAAGATTGATGGACGCGTAAAGGTAAATCTGATCGAAAATCTTACAAATGAAGAGTTTTATACTGACACTTCTGAAAGCATGCAGAAAGATATTCAGGAATGCCTGGATAACGGTTTCAAATTCTCTGATATTACGATTCTTTGCCGCGGAAATTTTGATATTTTCAGCTACTCCCAGAAACTCGGAGGTTTAAAAGTTAACTATAAAGGAGAAGAAACTAATATCAAAACAATCTCGGATAAAGGCCTTACCCTGGAACTTTCCAATACTTTAAAAGCTGTCATTGAATTTTTGCGATGGGAAATCAATCCTAAAAATAAGCCTTGCCTGATCATGATGATGTATCATCTGAATACACTGGGAAAAATCCATATGCCGGATTTTACTTTGGAAATGAAAGAAATTCTGGACATTGAAAGCCATGAAGAAATACTTGAGTTCATTCAGCAGAAGTATTCGCTCCAGCTTAAACAGGACAATTTTCCGAGATTTAACCTGTATAATTTCATTGAATACTACATCAATGAATTTTCTGTTGAAAACAAAGAGACTGATTTCTTATTGAACTTCCTGGAAATGCTTTTCAATTTTACACAGAATGCCGGTGCCAGTACCAAAGAGTTTTTGAAATACTGGGATGAAGAGGCATCTTCATACACCATTCAGGCTTCGGAAAATATTGATGCTATCCAGATCATGACGATTCACAAATCTAAAGGACTGGAGTTTCCTATTGTTTTTATTCCAATGATGAACAAAAACCGGGACAGCGAATTTACCAACTGGTTTGACACGAATGAAAATGATGCCCTGAAATCAGTAAACATTAACCAGTTCAGTAAAAATCTTGAAGCTTACGATGATGAGATTCTTTTTTTTAACAGTAAAAATGCTTATAAAAATCTGATTGACAGATTATGTCTGCAGTACGTTGCGACGACAAGACCTGTTGAGCAGTTATTTTTCTATCTTCAGAAACCAAATAAGACATCAAATAACCTCGAGCTTCTGGATTTCCTCCAGACAAAAAACCAGGAGCAGGCAGATGAGTTTGATCTGTATCCTGTACATCCGGAAATGCTGAAGAAACATTCCAAGGATAAAAGCTCCTCTTTTAAAACTCAGAATATTCAGAACCTGAAGAATGTTAATGAAAAAAGCACATCCATCAGAATTGCTACACCATCCAAGAATTATCAGGTACGCAATGAGAAGGTAAGAATCGGGCTTTTTGTCCATGAGCTTTTATCAAAGATCAATACTGAAAAGGATATAACCAAGGTATTGGAAGGATATGCTTTGGAAGGACAGATTACGCTGGAGGAAAAAAAAGAAATACAGTACACATTGCAGGAAATCGTCAATACGTACGCAGAATATTTTGATGAAAAATGGGAAGTAATCAACGAAAAAGATATTATGATCTCTGAAAATGGAGAAAGTCATATATTCAGGCCAGACCGTATTTTAAAGGGAAATGAAGGATATATTATTGTTGATTTTAAAACCGGAGAACCAAAGGCAAAGGATGAAGCACAGGTGGAAGGTTACAAGAATATACTTGAGCGACTGGGTAAAAAGGTTATAAAGACACAGATTATTTATCTATAAATGCTTAGCCAAAAAGGTTATGATAATTCTTGTAAAAAATACGCCAAAATAAAAAAGGTTTTATTATTTTTATTAAGCATGAATTAAATATAGTTTTTGATTATATTTTGAACACAACTGACCATGAAAATATATCTAATTTCCTTCGCAATAAGTTTGATCGTAATGTCTATTTCTACGGTGATCACTTTTAATATTATGGATTGCTTAGATCCTCCGGTTACAGAAGATGGACATCCATATATGCCTACAGAAAACCTTGTAAAATCTTTATTTTTAAGTTTTGTATTAGGAGCATTTGTTTTTATTACTGCCATTAAAATCCAGAGACAGAATCTCCAAAAATAATTCTTACTGATAGTTTACCAATTCAGGCTTCTGATGATTACTGATTATGATAAAATAAAAACCGCTACTCTTTTTGGATAGCGGCTTTATATTTGAAAAGCTTTTCATCTTAAGCAGTTGTATCAGGAGTGAATACTCTCTGAGACAATTCCTGATCAAAAAGGTACAATGCTGATGGATTATCGCAGACCATTTTAATTTTTGTAACATACTGAGAAGCACTGGCCTCTTCCTCTACCTGTTCGTTGATAAACCACTGCAGGAAGGATGTAGTTGCAAAATCTCCTTCTTCGTTAGCATTCTTTACAATATTGAAAATACTTTTAGTTACAATTTTCTCATGTGCCAATGCTTTTTCAAAAATATCAGTTGCATTTTCGAACTCATGTGGAGGTTTTGGAATTTCTCCAATGATAATTTCCCCGCCTACATCATTCAAATAATCAAACATCTTGTCTGCATGCATCAATTCTTCTTTGCTCTGTACTCTGAAATAATTGGCAATTCCATCAAGATCTTTTCCTGAAAACCAAGCAGACATTGAAAGATAATATTGAGCGGCATATTGTTCGTGGGCTATTTGTTCGTTAATTAATTTTGCAATTTTTTCGCTAACCATAAGTATTAAATTTACAGTCAAAAATAGGGAATAAAAGCCCGAAATCAAAAGTTTTAAATAAAATTAATGCAAAAAGGATGGAAAAACATCCATCCTTAACACATTAAAAAACTAAAATTACAAACTGTTATTTTACTTCAGCAGTTCCTGTATTCATAGGCTTTTTCATCATTCTTCTTTCTTTCATTGCCATTTTCATTTTCTCTGCTTTTGCTTTTCTGTCAGCCTGCCATTTATCATATTGATCAGGAGTAAGGATTTTTTTCATATCAGCATCCATTTGTGTTCTTTTGGCCTGCATCTCCTGCATCTTAGCCTGTCTGTCCATTTTATTTTTTTCAAACTCTGCCTTCATTTCCGCTTTTCTTTTATCCTGAAGCACCTTTATCTGAGCTACCTGAGAAGCATTAAGATTAAGGTCCTTTTGCATCTGATCTAAATGCTCCTGTTGTTTTTGCTCCATTCTCTGCTTCATTTCAGCTGCTCTTGCCTGCCTGTCCTGTGGAGTTGTAGTTTGTTGTGCCATGGCAAAACTTCCCATTCCGATAAATGCTATTGCTAAAACTAATTTTTTCATCTTTTTAAAATTTAATTAATTGTTATATATCTTTTTGATTACGAATTAAAACACAAGTTAAATTAACAAATTCATAAATAATGTTAAATTTTAACAAAAATAAAACAACGGAACAACAAAAAAAGGACAGATTATAAAAACCTGCCCTTCACACCACTTAAATATAATATATGAAAATTAATTCCTTACTAAACTGCCTCTAAAGCCACCACCGCCACCACGGTTTTCTTGTCTTGGGGCAGAGTTTTCAGATCTTTGTCTGAAGCCTCCTCCATTATTTCCTCTGAAGCCGCCATTATCTTCTCTTTTAGGAGCTTCTCTCCTTACTTCACTGTTTCCTCTGAAACCACCTCCATTGCTGTTTCTGAAGCCACCGTTATCAGAATTTCCTCTGAAGCCTCCTCCATTACTGTTTCTGAAACCGCCATTATTCTCAGCATTGTTTCTATTTCCTCCATTATCAGAATTTCCTCTGAAGCCTCCTCCATTGCTATTTCTGAAGCCGCTGTTATTGTTGTCACGGAAGCTGCCGGAATTTCCATTGGTTCTGGTATTCCTGAAACCGTTATCTGCTCTGTTGTCTCTTCTGATAATATCAAAGGTAGGATTATCCATTCTGCGGAATCTTGATCTGTCTACCCTGTAAATATTGATATTGACATTTCTATATCTTGGCATTACAGCATATCTTGGTACGTAATACGTTCTTCTATAGTTCTGGAAATATACAATCGGACTGTAGCCTCTGTAATAGTTATTCTGGAAAACAACAAATACTCTTGGCCCTAATATCCTTTCTAATGCATAAAACCTGTCATAATACCATCTGTCCGGATTGTATCGGTAGAAATTATTCCAAACACTAAAACTTGCGTATAGATTATTAAGTCTTATGATCTGGTCTACCTGCCAGCGGTTTAGTCTGTTCTGTACAAAAAATCCGTTCCAGTCAATATTAATGATACTATTTCTATAATCGTTATAATAACTTTGATAATAATCACTTGGATAATAATCCTGAGGATAATTGTAGTAATAATCGTCAGGGAAATAATTCCTGTCATCTTCATCGCTGTAATAGCCTCCATCATTCTGATAATAACCATCATCTCCCCAACCATTGTTCGGATATTGCTGAGCTGACGTCAAAACGCCCAGCCCAAAAGCTAATCCCAAAAATATTTTTTTCATCTCTATAGTCGTTAATTGGTTAATATATAGCAGAATATCTTAATTCTATTTCTTTGATACAAATAAAAAAAAGAAGTTAAATCCTAAGATCAAACTTCTTTTAAAATATTATTAACTAACTGATAATCAATTGTTAAATTTACATTCTTCCGCTATCTTTTACCCAATGAGCAATTTTTTTATTGAAAGATTTCCTTTCTTTCAGATCTTCCAGTTTTAAATGCATTCTGTAACGCCAGTAATGGGGGAAAACCGCAGGGTTATTAATTCTTTCATTATCAATTTTAGGATTTGTAAGTTCTGCATCTGTAGCCAGGAACTCCTGGATCGGGAAAATGGCAAGCATCGCCTCATTATACAGATGCTGCTTCATCATAATTTCTGCAAGATAAGGAGTCAGGTCTTCGGGAGCTTTTCCATACTGTATCAGCTGTTCATTATAATATCTTTGTGTAAGTATCCGATCTTCTTTCCACCATTGTCTTAAGGTTGAGCTGTCATGGGAAGAAGCTGTCACCACGTTCATATAATTGGCGTACTTAGGATTATAGAAAGGGATATTTTCGGCAGGCATTCTTTGTACTTTAAGAGCTATAATGGCCAATTCATCCATTACAACAGGTACACAGGCAGGAACCATTCCCAGGTCTTCACCACAGATCAGCATTTTAGTAGCATTCAGAATAACCGGCAGTTTTTCCATGGCTTTTTCATACCACAAATGATCTTGTCTTCTGAAGAAGTAATCATGGTACAAATCATAAATGCTTTTCTGTTCAGATTCCGGAAGATATTTATAAGATTCCGTGTTATATACATTGAACCTTGGATGATAAACCGTTTTTCCATTTCTTTCCTCTGGTAAGAACAAAACATTGGCACATAGAGAAATCAGTTTTTCTTCCAGTGGTCCATATGATTTTTTCTTAAAGAAATTCACCAGCTTTCTCTGGGTATCAAATTCTTCTTTAAAAGTATAAGTGCCATCTTCATTACGGATCATCAACTCAAGGGCTTTTTCACTTTCTTCCCCAAAATAATCCCACAGGATCTGATTATTGATGAAAGGCTTGCAATACCTGTCAAAACTGAATGGAATCTGCCAGGCCTTAAATTCATCTGCAACGATAGGAACAGCTGGATAAAAATATCCCAAAATCCCTTGTACAGCAGAAATCGGCATTCTCCATATTCTGAAGAAACCTAAAATATGATCGATTCTCATGGCATCAAAATATTGCTCCAATGCTTTGAACCTGTTTTTCCACCATCTGTAGTCGTCCGCTTTCATAGCTTCCCAATTGTAAGTCGGGAATTCCCAGTTTTGCCCCAGTTCTGTAAACTGATCCGGTGGTGCTCCCGCCTGAAAATCCATCCCGAATAATTCCGGTTCTGCCCATGCTTCTACGGAATATCTGTAGATACCAATAGGAAGATCTCCTTTCAACGAAACTCCCAGGTTATGGGTATAATCAACAGCATCTTTCAGCTGTACATCCAACTGATATTGCACCCATGCATGAAGCATTGAGCTATCATAATCTTTACTTTTTGTTGTAAAAAACTGAGATATCTTTCCGGCAATATATTTTTTGTGGGTTTTCCACTCGTTGAAATTGGGTGTCTTATATTTATCCCTTAAGACACAGAATGCCGAATAGGGGACCAGCCAGTATTCATTATCCTTAATGAATTTTTTGAAGTTTCTTTCCTTATAAATTTTATCTTTTTCAGCATTGAAAACAGCCGTAATATATTTCCATTTGCCTTCGATTACCTTTTCATAATCGATCAGATCCAAAGCATTTAACCGTTCTTTTTCAGACAGATACTCATCAACTAATTCTTTCGGTAAAGAATAATCAAGTTTTTCTAATGAGATATATTGTGGATGTAAAGCATAAACAGACACTGCCGCGTATGGGTAGGAATCAGTCCAGGAATAGTTGGCTGTTGTATCATTGATCGGAAGAATCTGAATAATACCAAGATTGGTTTCTTTCGTCCAATCTGCCAGTTTTTTCAAGTCTGCAAATTCCCCGACTCCGAATCCATCTTCACTTCTCAAAGAGAATACCGGAACCGCAACCCCGGCATCATGATACATCTGATATCCTTTAAACCTGAAATAATGATTGGAAACAATCTGCAGCACGTCATTCAAAGGATTCGCCACCGTAAATCTATTTTCGCCGGTTTCTACATCTATAACCTTATTTTCTTTTGTATCGTAAATACAGTATTTAAATTGGATATATTCATTTTCAGGAATTTCAACAGACGCTTCCCACATTCCAAAATCTGTCTGCTGCAGGTGAATAACCTTGTCATAGCTCCAGTTTCCCAGAGATGCGGTATTTCCAAAAAGAACAATCCTCCAGTCCGGATTATAAATAGGGGCTTCTATTCTGAATAAGTGAGTATGTTTTTTTAAAACCGTTATTTTTTCAGGAACGAAATCATGCAGCTTGTTATAAAGAATTTTATTATTTAAATAATTTTCAGGAAAATTTTTATTATTCCATTCGTCAAAAATGATAAACTCCTTATAATTATGTGGAAAACTTAAATGATGCGGAACAAATTCTTCCCTTAAAACATTTCCTTTTTCATTTACCACCCGGTATTGATAAGAAATGGATTTTGAGAAATAGTCCACTTCGCATTTCCATAGCCCATTTTCTGCATAAAACATAGTGTGGATATGTAAGGCATTCTCATCTTCACCAAATACCAGCTGCAGGCTTTCTCCGGCCTTTACAATATATCCAACATTAAAGTATAGTTTCATCTATATTTTTTTATAAAAGTACATTTTAATATCGAAAAATAAAACTTATTAAATATCAAATAATCATTAAAAGACCTTCTCAAAATAAACTGAAAAGGTCTTTATATACTGATTTATAATATCCTGTTATTTGGTTACAAGAATCTTTTTATTAAATACTGATTTTCCTGAACTATTAGTAATATTAACAATATAAGCACCTGTCAGCAGTCCTTTAAGATATACTTTTTCGTCTAATGAACCCTCGTTGACAGACAAATTCTGAGTCATTACATTTTTACCTGACATATCAAATATGTTCAGTGTAACAGTACCTTTTATTTTGTTATTACCATGAACATTAATATAGTGTTCATCAACTCTTGTTGGGTAAATATCAAGATCAGCTGTAAAATTGTTTACTGTTGATGATTTATCATTCACAAAATATTTACTGGCCAAATCATAAATATGCAATTCTTTTTCTCCCGGTAGCTCCTTAGCCTCCAGGTTCGTAAGGTCGACCTCGTACAGCGCACCTCCTTTTGCACTTGCTATTACTACTTTACCGTGGGCATTTACCGCAGAGCCGTTCACAGAATAGTTATCCGGAATTCCCGCTATCTTTCCAATAAATTTAGCTTTTAAATCTTTTGTCAGAATTTTGAAAACATTTCCTGAAGCTGCAAAAACATAGAAGTTGTTATCTGCATCAGCAATCATATCTCCTCCAAAACCAGTTTCCATAGCTGTAAATGAATTTCGTCCATTAGAAGCATCATCTTTAATGATTCCCAGATCACTCGCTACATATTGCCCATCTTTTTTGCTGATTTCCAAAAACTGGGTTCCTGCATTATTCACAGCATAGACATTACCGTTATATCCTGTTGCCATTCTCGTGATATGAGAATTAATATCACATGAAGTTACTCTTGCAACACTATTTTCTACTAAAGTGATTTCTTTTGTTTTTGGATTCAAAACATAGATATTCGAAGAAAACATAGGCATATACAGCAGATTGTTATTCGAAGAATCATATGCAAGAGCGGCTAAAGTCACTGCCTGAGAGTTACTGTAAGAATTTTTGTCTTCTGCTACAACGCCTTTTCTGGCCTGTGAAAATACTT
>NZ_CM178175.1:4230000-4235000 GCF_058382295.1 Chryseobacterium sp. TQ-BC-N36 | reverse complement strand
GCTCCACAATACCTCACAGTACTGCTTCGGCGCAAATAGAATGCTCTCCTACCAGATGTATAAATACAAATCCATAGCTTCGGTAATATGTTTATGCCCGATTATTATCCATGCCGGACCGCTCGACTAGTGAGCTGTTACGCACTCTTTAAATGAATGGCTGCTTCCAAGCCAACATCCTAGCTGTCAATGCAGTCCAACCGCGTTGTTTCAACTTAACATATATTTGGGGACCTTAGCTGTTGGTCTGGGTTCTTTCCCTCTCGGACATGGACCTTAGCACCCATGCCCTCACTGCCGACGAACATTTATTAGCATTCGGAGTTTGTCAGGAATTGGTAGGCGGTGAAACCCCCGCATCCAATCAGTAGCTCTACCTCTAATAAACTTAACATCGACGCTGCACCTAAATGCATTTCGGAGAGTACGAGCTATCTCCCAGTTTGATTGGCCTTTCACCCCTACCCACAGGTCATCCGAAGACTTTTCAACGTCAACCGGTTCGGTCCTCCACTCTGTGTTACCAGAGCTTCAACCTGCCCATGGGTAGATCACAAGGTTTCGCGTCTAATCCTACTAACTCAGCGCCCTATTCAGACTCGCTTTCGCTTCGGCTCCGGTACTTAATACCTTAACCTCGCTAGTAAAATTAACTCGTAGGCTCATTATGCAAAAGGCACGCCGTCACAGCTTTATGCTGCTCCGACCGCTTGTAGGCGTACGGTTTCAGGTTCTATTTCACCCTTCTATTCGAAGTGCTTTTCACCTTTCCTTCACAGTACTTGTTCACTATCGGTCTTTCAGGAGTATTTAGCCTTGGAGGATGGTCCCCCCATATTCAGACAGGATTTCACGTGTCCCGCCCTACTCATTTATCATCTAATTATGCCTTTCGAGTACAGGATTATCACCTTCTATGATTGTTCTTTCCAGAACATTCCTCTAAACATAAATAGACTTTTGGGCTAATCCGCTTTCGCTCGCCACTACTTACGGAATCTCTTCGATTTCTTTTCCTCCGGGTACTTAGATGTTTCAGTTCTCCGGGTTTGCTCCTCTTACGAGGTGACATGTCTTCAACATGCCGGGTTGCCCCATTCGGATATCTGCGGATCAATTCGTGTGTGCCAATCCCCGCAGCTTTTCGCAGCTTACCACGTCCTTCGTCGCCTCTGAAAGCCTAGGCATCCGCCATACGCCCTTAACGATTTCTTTCCTATTGGTTACTCAAGCGCTTTATGCGCTCGGTTTTCTCTTTGTGATGTCTTTACCGTTAATGTCAATGATCTTAATGTCTTCTTTTCCTACTGATGAACAAATGTTGTTGTTGGCTCCATTCGTAACTTTTAAATCAGTATTCCAAAACTGTGGAGAATAAGGGAGTCGAACCCTTGACCTCCTGCGTGCAAGGCAGGCGCTCTAGCCAGCTGAGCTAATTCCCCCTCTAGGTTGATTTGAGATTTCAGGTTTGTGATTTGATATTCATACATAACGAATTTCAAATTTCAAATATCTAATTTCAAATCACTTAATTAGTAGTCTCGGGCAGGCTCGAACTGCCGACCTCTACATTATCAGTGTAGCGCTCTAACCAGCTGAGCTACGAGACTCTGTTAGATTTGAGATTCATTATTTGATATTTGATATCCTAAACTTTAAATCTCGAACTTCAAATTTCAAATTCTATAATCTCTTGTCTCTCTATCCCTTTACTAATTTCTAGTGGGTGTTTTATTTTTATATAACCAACCAAACAAAAAACTAAAGCTATACTTTAAGTAAGTATTATGTATCTTACGATACTGATTTTGTTTAACGTCCAAAGACGCTCTAAAATGAGATGTTCCAGCCGCACCTTCCGGTACGGCTACCTTGTTACGACTTAGCCCTAGTTACCTGTTTTACCCTAGGCAGCTCCTGTTACGGTCACCGACTTCAGGTACCCCAGACTTCCATGGCTTGACGGGCGGTGTGTACAAGGCCCGGGAACGTATTCACCGCGCCATGGCTGATGCGCGATTACTAGCGATTCCAGCTTCATAGAGTCGAGTTGCAGACTCCAATCCGAACTGAGACCGGCTTTCGAGATTTGCATCACTTCGCAGTGTAGCTGCCCTCTGTACCGGCCATTGTATTACGTGTGTGGCCCAAGGCGTAAGGGCCGTGATGATTTGACGTCATCCCCACCTTCCTCTCTACTTGCGTAGGCAGTCTCACTAGAGTCCCCAACTTAATGATGGCAACTAGTGACAGGGGTTGCGCTCGTTGCAGGACTTAACCTAACACCTCACGGCACGAGCTGACGACAACCATGCAGCACCTTGAAAAATGTCCGAAGAAAAGTCTATTTCTAAACCTGTCATTTCCCATTTAAGCCTTGGTAAGGTTCCTCGCGTATCATCGAATTAAACCACATAATCCACCGCTTGTGCGGGCCCCCGTCAATTCCTTTGAGTTTCAAACTTGCGTTCGTACTCCCCAGGTGGCTAACTTATCACTTTCGCTTAGTCTCTGAAGCTTGCGCTCCAAAAACGAGTTAGCATCGTTTACGGCGTGGACTACCAGGGTATCTAATCCTGTTCGCTCCCCACGCTTTCGTCCATCAGCGTCAGTTGTTGCTTAGTAACCTGCCTTCGCAATTGGTGTTCTAAGTAATATCTATGCATTTCACCGCTACACTACTTATTCCAGCTACTTCAACAACACTCAAGACCTGCAGTATCAATGGCAGTTTCACAGTTAAGCTGTGAGATTTCACCACTGACTTACAGATCCGCCTACGGACCCTTTAAACCCAATAAATCCGGATAACGCTTGCACCCTCCGTATTACCGCGGCTGCTGGCACGGAGTTAGCCGGTGCTTATTCGTATAGTACCTTCAGCTAGATACACGTATCTAGGTTTATCCCTATACAAAAGAAGTTTACAACCCATAGGGCCGTCGTCCTTCACGCGGGATGGCTGGATCAGGCTCGCACCCATTGTCCAATATTCCTCACTGCTGCCTCCCGTAGGAGTCTGGTCCGTGTCTCAGTACCAGTGTGGGGGATCACCCTCTCAGGCCCCCTAAAGATCGCAGACTTGGTGAGCCGTTACCTCACCAACTATCTAATCTTGCGCGTGCCCATCTCTATCCACCGGAGTTTTCAATATCCATCGATGCCGACAAATATATTATGGGGTATTAATCTTCCTTTCGAAAGGCTATCCCCCTGATAAAGGCAGGTTGCACACGTGTTCCGCACCCGTACGCCGCTCTCAAGATCCCGAAAGATCTCTACCGCTCGGCTTGCATGTGTTAGGCCTCCCGCTAGCGTTTCATCCTGAGCCAGGATCAAACTCTCCATTGTATGTTTGTCTGACTCACTCAAAGTTTTTAACGCTTTAGTTTTTCCTTACTTGGTTGTTATATTGTATGTCAATGATCTTTATATCTTTCGCTTTTTACGAGGCAATCTATCTGTCAGTGTCGCTCCGTATTTGCGAGTGCAAAAGTAAAACTTTATTTCTTAATGACCAAATGTTTCTAAAGAAAATTTTAAAGTTTTTTAAGTAACCTTAATTCCTTTACTAACCCTTAATCATCCTACTCCTGCGCTCCCTTAATTGGGACTGCAAAGATACAAACTCTTTTTTATCTCGCAACTCTTTTTTAAAAAAAGTTTAAAGTTTTTTTTCGCCTGTTTCTTTTTTGAAGTAATAATGTTTTTGCCCATCTAAAGGCTCTCCTGCGCTACTAATCTACTCTCGTTTTCAGTGGGGCAAAGATAGCAACTTCATACAACGCAAAACAACTTTATTGAACATAAATTTTATATCAAATAACCTATTGTGGATAAATTAAAGCTTTAACTAATTGTTATATTTATACTTACATAATTACCAACACTTATCCACAATGAGTATTAATAAATTTTAAATCGAATAATTACTATGCTAATGTTATGAACTATTACAAAATGTCATAACTTATTTTTTAGCTGAGTAAATATATTTGAAAAAAAATGTAAAAATTGAGATTAACCATTTGGAGCATCTCCAAAAGCATAGAATATGAAATCAATAGATTACAGAAAAAGTTATAGTGGAATTTTATGTTCAATCTTATTTCAGCAGATCCGGTTCCAAGATGTTGAATAATATTTTATGTTAAGAGAGCAAGTTCTAAATGAAGGAATTCGTGATTCGGGATACGGGTTTCCTGTTTCGGATTTCTGAGATTTGAACTGGAAGTTATAAAGGTAATTCTATTCCCACTTGTGTCATTCGGCAGGAATCCAGGCTTGTTTATAGAGGGAAGTTATAATACTTAAGTCAATTATAATGAACTATTATTGCTTGATTGAATGGCTCGTTTAGACTCCTACGGAGTGACAATGGGGTATGTGATGAATGATGAATGTTAAGTGATAAGTAATAATTGATAATTGATAATTGATAGTTGATTCCGGTATCGTTTATCAATTATTACTTATTACTTATTGCTCATTACTGATTACTTCTGTTACTTTAAACCGGGATGGGTATAAAACAAAAAATCCTTTATCATGACGATAAAGGATTTTTAAAAATAAAATAAAAACTGGCGGCGGCCTACTCTCCCGCGTTAGCAGTACCATCGGCGCTGGTGGGCTTAACTTCTGTGTTCGGAATGGGAACAGGTGAGCCCCACCGCTAAAACCACCCTAAAGAAGGTATATATTGTAAAATGTCAGTTGTATCATCTACAATGTCGTTACATTATACTTTGTACATATTACATTTTACAAGTTTTAAGCGATAAAAACTTTCACAAAGACAAAACCTTTACTGCGCATAAAGTACTTATCATTTTTTATAAATTTGATATAGCAACCATAGACTATAAATCTACGGGTAATTAGTACTACTCGGCTATGACATTACTGTCTTTACACCTGTAGCCTATCAACGTCGTCATCTACAACGACCCTTAAAAGATGTCTCATCTTGAGGCGAGTTTCGCACTTATATGCTTTCA
>NZ_CM178175.1:3490000-4227500 GCF_058382295.1 Chryseobacterium sp. TQ-BC-N36 | reverse complement strand
ATATCTGCGGATCAATTCGTGTGTGCCAATCCCCGCAGCTTTTCGCAGCTTACCACGTCCTTCGTCGCCTCTGAAAGCCTAGGCATCCGCCATACGCCCTTAACGATTTCTTTCCTATTGGTTACTCAAGCGCTTTATGCGCTCGGTTTTCTCTTTGTGATGTCTTTACCGTTAATGTCAATGATCTTAATGTCTTCTTTTCCTACTGATGAACAAATGTTGTTGTTGGCTCCATTCGTAACTTTTAAATCAGTATTCCAAAACTGTGGAGAATAAGGGAGTCGAACCCTTGACCTCCTGCGTGCAAGGCAGGCGCTCTAGCCAGCTGAGCTAATTCCCCCTCTAGGTTGATTTGAGATTTCAGGTTTGTGATTTGATATTCATACATAACGAATTTCAAATTTCAAATATCTAATTTCAAATCACTTAATTAGTAGTCTCGGGCAGGCTCGAACTGCCGACCTCTACATTATCAGTGTAGCGCTCTAACCAGCTGAGCTACGAGACTCTGTTAGATTTGAGATTCATTATTTGATATTTGATATCCTAAACTTTAAATCTCGAACTTCAAATTTCAAATTCTATAATCTCTTGTCTCTCTATCCCTTTACTAATTTCTAGTGGGTGTTTTATTTTTATATAACCAACCAAACAAAAAACTAAAGCTATACTTTAAGTAAGTATTATGTATCTTACGATACTGATTTTGTTTAACGTCCAAAGACGCTCTAAAATGAGATGTTCCAGCCGCACCTTCCGGTACGGCTACCTTGTTACGACTTAGCCCTAGTTACCTGTTTTACCCTAGGCAGCTCCTGTTACGGTCACCGACTTCAGGTACCCCAGACTTCCATGGCTTGACGGGCGGTGTGTACAAGGCCCGGGAACGTATTCACCGCGCCATGGCTGATGCGCGATTACTAGCGATTCCAGCTTCATAGAGTCGAGTTGCAGACTCCAATCCGAACTGAGACCGGCTTTCGAGATTTGCATCACTTCGCAGTGTAGCTGCCCTCTGTACCGGCCATTGTATTACGTGTGTGGCCCAAGGCGTAAGGGCCGTGATGATTTGACGTCATCCCCACCTTCCTCTCTACTTGCGTAGGCAGTCTCACTAGAGTCCCCAACTTAATGATGGCAACTAGTGACAGGGGTTGCGCTCGTTGCAGGACTTAACCTAACACCTCACGGCACGAGCTGACGACAACCATGCAGCACCTTGAAAAATGTCCGAAGAAAAGTCTATTTCTAAACCTGTCATTTCCCATTTAAGCCTTGGTAAGGTTCCTCGCGTATCATCGAATTAAACCACATAATCCACCGCTTGTGCGGGCCCCCGTCAATTCCTTTGAGTTTCAAACTTGCGTTCGTACTCCCCAGGTGGCTAACTTATCACTTTCGCTTAGTCTCTGAAGCTTGCGCTCCAAAAACGAGTTAGCATCGTTTACGGCGTGGACTACCAGGGTATCTAATCCTGTTCGCTCCCCACGCTTTCGTCCATCAGCGTCAGTTGTTGCTTAGTAACCTGCCTTCGCAATTGGTGTTCTAAGTAATATCTATGCATTTCACCGCTACACTACTTATTCCAGCTACTTCAACAACACTCAAGACCTGCAGTATCAATGGCAGTTTCACAGTTAAGCTGTGAGATTTCACCACTGACTTACAGATCCGCCTACGGACCCTTTAAACCCAATAAATCCGGATAACGCTTGCACCCTCCGTATTACCGCGGCTGCTGGCACGGAGTTAGCCGGTGCTTATTCGTATAGTACCTTCAGCTAGATACACGTATCTAGGTTTATCCCTATACAAAAGAAGTTTACAACCCATAGGGCCGTCGTCCTTCACGCGGGATGGCTGGATCAGGCTCGCACCCATTGTCCAATATTCCTCACTGCTGCCTCCCGTAGGAGTCTGGTCCGTGTCTCAGTACCAGTGTGGGGGATCACCCTCTCAGGCCCCCTAAAGATCGCAGACTTGGTGAGCCGTTACCTCACCAACTATCTAATCTTGCGCGTGCCCATCTCTATCCACCGGAGTTTTCAATATCCATCGATGCCGACAAATATATTATGGGGTATTAATCTTCCTTTCGAAAGGCTATCCCCCTGATAAAGGCAGGTTGCACACGTGTTCCGCACCCGTACGCCGCTCTCAAGATCCCGAAAGATCTCTACCGCTCGGCTTGCATGTGTTAGGCCTCCCGCTAGCGTTCATCCTGAGCCAGGATCAAACTCTCCATTGTATGTTTGTCTGACTCACTCAAAGTTTTTAACGCTTTAGTTTTTCCTTACTTGGTTGTTATATTGTATGTCAATGATCTTTATATCTTTCGCTTTTTACGAGGCAATCTATCTGTCAGTGTCGCTCCGTATTTGCGAGTGCAAAAGTAAAACTTTATTTCTTAATGACCAAATGTTTCTAAAGAAAATTTTAAAGTTTTTTAAGTAACCTTAATTCCTTTACTAACCCTTAATCATCCTACTCCTGCGCTCCCTTAATTGGGACTGCAAAGATACAAACTCTTTTTTATCTCGCAACTCTTTTTTTAAAAAAAGTTTAAAGTTTTTTTTCGCCTGTCTCTTGTGAAGTAAATAATGTTTTTGCCCATCTAAAGGCTCTCCTGCGCTACTGATCTACTCTCGTTTTCAGTGGGGCAAAGATAGTAACTTCTCATAACGCAAAACAAGTTTATTGAACTTAAATTTTACATTACGGTGATATTTGTTCCTAAAGGACTGGGTAGCAGGGGGAAAAATTTTAAACATTTGTTTAGGGTATTGGGTGGGAGGGTATGAGAGTTTGAGCGTGGGAGGGTTTGAGGGTGGGAGAAAGAGAGAATGGTGATGCGGGATGCGGGGGTACGGGGTGTGGGGTTGACCATTGATCAAAATAGTGTATATATTATATAATAGAGAACAGACTATATAAGAAAACAGGATTTCTTCGAAAAATTAAGAATTATGCCTGATTCCTATTGAATTGATGATACACCATATTATATATCAAACACAGCATTCTCACTCCGCAGAAGTCCGGACAAAACTTTTCCGTAGCATGACACGGTTAATACCAACTGTTAAAAAGATTTTGGACATTATCCTGCCAACTTACATCCTTTAAGAACTCTGGTCTAAAAGTTTGGATTCCTGCAGAATGACACAAGGGGAATAAAGGCTTGTACCCACTAACCCGAAGCTCGCAACACAATAACCCGAACACTATATTCTCCTACCACGAAATTCATCATTCATCATTAACGACTCCTTCCCTAGCCCTGATAGAAATGGTTACCCCGCAGCAGGAGCTGGAGCGCAGGAGGGTTTGAGCGTGGAATAGCGCTGGCGCGAGGAGTATGAATGGATAGCAGGATTAAGCTCCGAAATAAAGTGGGAATGTGGGAGTGTTGGAGAGTGAGAGAGTTTGAGTGTGAAAAAGGTTTAAGAATATTGGTGAAGAGAGATATAAAAAAGAGGAATATGAAATTCTTATGGATTTTCTGCAGTATCTAAAAAAACATTCCGTAAGAATCTTAGTAATAGTAATTCTTACGGAATGGGGATAAAACGAAGTTATATTTTTATTAGTTCAAGACGTATGATGTACCATCTCTTCCATCTTTTAATTCTATTCCTTCTGCAAGCAGTTTATCTCTGATTTGATCTGAAAGCTCGAAGTTTTTGGATTTTCTTGCCTGATTTCTCAATTCGATCAAAACTTTCAGGGTCTGATCCAGTTTTTCATTGTTATTCTCTTCTACGGTTTGCAATCCCAGAACGTCAAAGATAAAAGCATTGAGTGTAGTTTTCAAATCTTCAAGGTCATCTGTTGAGATCGTTTCCTTACCATCATTTAAAGCAAAGATGTATTTCACCGCTTCAAACAGGTGAGCGATCAGGATTGGAGAATTGAAGTCATCAGTTAAAGCTTCATATGCTTTATTTTTCCATTCCTGCAGATTGAATCCGGATTGTTTTGTATCATCCGGAGTAATAGAATTCAATACTTTCACTGCTTCCATTAATCTGATGAATCCTTTTTCACTGGCTATCATGGCATCGTTTGAAATATCCAGAACGCTTCTGTAGTGCGCCTGCAGGAAGCAGAAACGTACAATTGAAGGGTGGAAAGGTTTTTCAAAGAAGTCATTATCTCCTGTAACCAGCTGCATCGGCAGGATATAGTTTCCTGTAGATTTGCTCATACGCTGAGAATTCATCGTCAGCATATTGGCATGCATCCAGTAATTCACCGGCGCAGCATCATTGCAGGCTTTTCCTTGTGCAATTTCACATTCGTGGTGTGGGAATTTAAGATCCATTCCTCCTCCATGGATATCGAATGTTTCACCTAAATATTTAGTACTCATTGCAGTACATTCAAGATGCCATCCAGGAAAACCTTCTCCCCAAGGGGAATTCCATCTCATGATGTGAGCTGGGGATGCTTTTTTCCACAAGGCAAAATCCTGTGGATTTTTCTTTTCCCCCTGCCCGTCAAGGTCTCTGGTATTGGCAAAAAGTTCTTCTATATTACGTTTTGAAAGTTCGCCATAATTCAAACCTCTCCTATTGTATTCCAATACATCAAAGTACACTGACCCGTTGCTTTCATAAGCAAAACCTCTTTCAATCAGTTTTTGAGTCAATTCGATCTGTTCTACAATATGTCCTGTTGCTGTAGGTTCGATATTCGGTGGTAAAAGATTGAACATATCCAATACCTTGTGGAAATCTACGGTATATTTCTGTACAATTTCCATAGGTTCCAGTTTCTCAAGTCTGGTCTGTTTCACGAACCTGTCGTTATCTACATTCCCATCATCGGTAAGGTGACCCGCATCAGTAATATTTCTTACATATCTTACTTTATACCCCAAATGCATCAGGGTACGATAAATAAAATCGAAAGAAAGAAAAGTCCTTACATTTCCTAAATGCACATTACTGTACACTGTAGGTCCGCATACATACATACCGACATTTCCTTCTAAGATAGGTTTGAATATTTCTTTTTCCGCAGTAAGGGAGTTATATATTTTTAATTGCATTTATTTTAAGTTAAAAAGATTTAATGATTTTAAAGATTCAAAAATGAGTTAAATTACTTCTGTCACAACAGATAATTGTTGTGATAAAAATTTTATCTGAAACTTTTTTAAATTTTATCATAATTAAATCGCTTTTAAATGATGCTGCAGATGATCTACATAATCATTGATAATAAACTCCAATGTAAAAACCTGAGGTTTTGTTTTGGTAGTATCACAGGTTCTTTGTAGTGCTTCATCCGGAATATTTTCAACTACATGAACGATCTGATAGTTCAAAGATTTCCACAGATCGATAAGGTCTGTAGTAGGAACATTCTGATAGTTCTGAGCTTTCACCCAAAAGTTCTGATCATAAACAATATTCTCGTTCTCTTTGTATTGGGTAACAACAAATCTACGGATATTTGTTAAAGCACTGTCACAAAGATGGCCAATAATTTCTTTTTTGGACCATTTTTCCGGAGAACTTTTATACGACCATTCCTGTTCAGAGATATTTTGGAATCTCTGAAGCTCGGCATCAATAATATTTTTAAGGAATTGGTAGTTCATTTTTTATTAATCTAGTTTTGCATGGCTTCCAACATAATGTAAGAACTCCTGTCTTGTAATAGGGTTTGTTCTGAAAATACCACTTAATTCTGCTGTAATTGTAGAACTTGCCGTATCTTTTATTCCTCTGCAGTTGACACAAAGATGCTTGGCATCAATGATACAGGCTACATCTTTTGTTCCTAAAGCTTCTTTCAAAGCGTCTACAATCTGCATGGTAAGCCTCTCCTGAACCTGAGGCCTTTTTGCATAGTAATCAACAATTCTGTTAATTTTTGAAAGACCGATTACTTCTCCATTGGATATATAAGCAACATGAGCTCTTCCTATAATGGGCAAAAAGTGGTGTTCACAGAAAGAATATACGGTGATATCTTTTTCCACCAACATCTGGCGGTATTTATATTTATTGGAGAAAGTGGAGATTCCTGGTTTATTTTCGGGAAGAAGTCCTCCGAAAATCTCATTTACATACATTTTAGCAACACGTCTTGGAGAGTCTTTCAGAGAATCATCTGTCATATCTAACCCTAACGTTTCCATAATTTCGCCAAAAAGCTCAGTAATTTTTTCAACTTTTTCCTGTGGCGATTTATCAAAAGCATCTTTCCTTATAGGCGTATGTTCTTTTCCAGTGAAAATATCATCGTCGTTATCAGTAAAATCAACCATTTTTATTTAATTTGCAGCAAAAATACGGATAATATCGGTTCATCTATATTCAATTGAGATGAAAAACATTATCTTTTGTAACCCGTCCTTATTAACAACCTATGATTATTGTCGAAGAAGTACAAAACCGACTCCATAAAAGGGAATTTCTTGAATTCCCGGCCCGTCTTTATCGGGATGACAAAAATTATATCCGCCCTTTAGACAAGCACATTGAAGAAATTTTTGATCCTGAGAAAAATAAATTCTTTAAAAACGGAGAATGCAAAAGATTTCTGTTCAAAAAGAATAACAAAACGGTTGGTAAAGTAGCTGTTTTTATCAATGGCTGCTATGAGCAAAAACAGTCTACCGGAGGAATCGGTTTTTTCGACTGTATTAATGATCAGGAAACGGCCAATTTTATTTTTGACCATTGTAAAAACTGGCTTCACAAAAAGAGAATGGAGGCAATGGACGGACCTATCAATTTTGGAGAAAGAGACAAATTTTGGGGTCTTTTAACTGAAGGTTTTATTGAACCCCTGTTTGGGATGAATTACAATTTCCCTTATTATAAAGATCTTTTTGAGAATTATGGTTTTCAGATTTATTTTGAGCAGCTTTGTTTTACCCGACCTGTGTTTGCAGAAGTATCCCGGATTTTCAAGATTGCTCATGAAAAAAACAGAAGAAATCCTGCTATTTCTGCCCAACCTATGAAGAAGAATAACCTGCCCAAGTTTGCCAAAGACTTTACAGAGATTTATAATAAAGCATGGGCTTCGCATGGGGAAGGAAAGCATCTGGAAGAAGCAAAAGTTCTGAAAATGTTCAACACCATGAAACCTATCATCAATGAGCATATTTCATGGTTTGTCTATGAAAACGAGACACCTATTGCTATGTGGATCAATATTCCGGACCTCAACCAGTGGTTTAAATATCTGAACGGGAAATTCGGATTTTTTGAAAAACTTAAATTTTTGCTGTTGAAACACCTTAAAAAGAATGAAAAAATGGTGGGACTTGTTTTTGGGGTAGTCCCTGACTGGCAGAAGAAAGGCATTGACGGGTATATGATATGGGAAGGAACCCAGCATTTGAGGAAGCATACAGATTTTACAATTACAGAACTACAGTGGATTGGTGATTTTAATCCGAAAATGATTAAGATTGCAGAAACGCTTGATACGACTGTGACTAGAAAACTGGCTACTTATCGGTATTTATTTGACAGAAATAAGGAATTTGAGAGGCATCCGAAATTATAATTACGAATATTTCAGATTTATTTCAGCATTGCAACAAAATTCATGAACCATTAGTTTTTTATTTGTAAATTTGAATGCTAAAATTTAAAAACTATAAACAAAACATGAAGAAGATTATTATTTGTGCTTTATTTACATCTTCAATATTGGCACATGCTCAGTTTTCCTTATCTAACAACGGGTTGGGGCTCCCTCAAGATAATACCATTTTCAATAAAGTGAATTCTCCAAATGGAGGAAAAACTCTTTCTTATGATGATATCATCGGTACACCATACTATGGAAAAGAGTTTTCACCTGCTAAATTCTCAGGTACAGACGAAACAGCTCCGGCCAGATATAACTCTTTTAAAGATGAAGTAGAGTTTCAAAAAGATGATAAAATTTTTGTTCTTCCTAAAAATGATACTTTCTCAAAGATTACATTTACAAACTCGAAAGATATTTTAGTAAGGTTAGATTCAGGAGATGATCTATCAGGATATTTTTTTGAATTAGTTGATGGTAAATACAGTCTTTATAAAAAGGTTAAAACAAAATTTATTGATGCTGCTCCTGCTGTAAATTCATACGCTACGGACAGACCTGCTTCATTTAAAAGTTTAGATCCTGTATATTATATCAAAACACCTAATGGTTTTGTAAAAAAGACCAAAACAGCAAAGGATATCATTAAAGAACTTCCAGATAGAAAAGATGATTTGGAATCTTACTTCAAATCAAACAAAACAAAATTTGATAAACAAGAAGACTTAGTCAAACTAGTTAATTTCTTAGATGGAAAATTATAGCCTAAAATTCAGGCTTAAAAAATAAAAAGAGGCTGTCTCAAAAGTGAGGCAGTCTTTTTTGTTTGGATAAAAAAAGGAAAGCTTTTGCTTTCCTAATAGTTGCAAATTGATTAATTTGTTGTGTGTTAAGTAATTCAAAGGTAGTCTTTAAAGATTATAATCCCAAGCAAAATTTTCTTTTTCCTCCTAATTTGTCAGAGCTGATAGAAAATAATCACCCTGTACGAACTGTCTCAGCTGTTATAGATGGTTTGGACATCAGTAATTTACTTCGTAATTATAAACCCGGGGGCACATCCGCTATTTGTGTAATATTTATTCGAGTAGAAAGCTGGAACAGGCACTCAAAGAGAATGTTCATTTTATGTGGCTAAGCGCCATAAACCGTCCTGATCATAATACTTTGAGCCGTTTCAGAAGTGAGAGGTTAAAAGGAGAACTCAAAGAGATCTTCGCGCAAATTGTATTATATCTGGAGAAAGAAGGTCTGGTAAGCCTGCAAACCATCTTTACAGACGGGACTAAAATAGAAGCCAATGCCAATCGTTACACATTTGTATGGGGAAAGGTTATCAAAAGAATAAAGAACGTATAGAGTCCCAACTTGAAGATTTGTGGAACTACACTCAGGATAAAGTCGAAATAGAAACCGGCTTGATTACTATTGCGCATAATCTTAGAAAATTGGATCTGACAGGATAAAAAAATCCTTCCTTTGCTTTATTCTGCAATAATAACTCAAAAATATGATCTAAAAAAAATAAATTCATTGAAAAATATGAGTTATAAAAAAATACGGCCATAAAAAAGGCTGTCATTTTGAGACAGCCTCATTTCATTTTTGGTACTTTTATTAGAATAGCTCACCGGCTACTTTTTTAATATTGTCACTTTTCCCCATGGAGTAAAAGTGCAAAACCGGAACTCCGAAGTCCAGCAATTCTTTACATTGAGCAATGGCCCATTCTATTCCGATTTGTTTTACTGCTTCATTATTTTTTGCATTTTCCACTTCATTGATCAGTTCTTCGGGAAGGTCTATTTTAAACACTTGTGGCAGAATTTTCAAATGCTTCTTGGTGGCAATAGGTTTGATGCCCGGAATAATCGGAACGGTAATTCCCATTTCTCTTGCTTTCTGAACGAATTCTATATACTTTTTATTGTCAAAGAACATCTGGGTAACAATATAATCTGCTCCGGCATCTACTTTTTGCTTCAGCCATTTGAGATCATAATTCATGGAAGGAGCTTCCATATGTTTTTCCGGGTAGCCGGCAACACCAATGCAGAATTTATTTAATTCATCACTAACCTGCTCTTCATTATGAAGATATTTTCCTCTTCCGAGGTCATTAATCTGATTGACCAGATCCATTGCACTTGCATGTCCTCCCTGAGTAGGTTCGAAATACTGATGTCCTTTCATAGCATCTCCTCTTAAAGCCATCACATTATCTATCCCCAGATACATACAGTCTACCAATAAATATTCTGTTTCTTCTTTCGTGAATCCTCCACAAAGAAGATGTGGAACCGTATCTACATTGTATTTATGCTGAATGGCCGCACAAATTCCTAAGGTTCCCGGGCGCATTCTTGTAATACGGCGTTCCATAAGGCCATTTCCTTTATCGATGTAAATATACTCCTCTCTGGATGTTGTAACATCAATAAAAGGTGGTTTGAATTCCATTAACGGATCGATATTCGTGTAAAGGTCTTCAATCCCGATTCCTTTCTGTGGCGGAACAACTTCTAAAGAGAATAAAGTTTTTCCATTTGCATTTTTAATGTGTTCTGTTATCTTCATGTCAATGTTAATCTGCTAAATTTGGTGACAACCATTTTTTTGCTTCCTGGATGCTACAGCCTCTTCTTGCTGCATAATCTTCAAGCTGGTCTTCTGTAATTTTTCCTAATCCGAAATATTTGGCATGTGGACTTCCAAAATAGTATCCGGAAACAGATGCTGTTGGGAACATGGCAAGGCTTTCTGTAAGGAAAACCCCAGTATTCTCTTCTACTTTTAAAAGATCCCAGATAGTTTTCTTTTCCAGATGGTCCGGACAAGCCGGATATCCCGGTGCCGGACGGATTCCTTTATATTTTTCGGCAATAAGCTCTTCGTTGCTTAAGTTTTCCTGATTGGCATATCCCCAGTATTCTGTTCGGACTTTTTTATGTAAGAATTCGGCATATGCCTCTGCAAAACGGTCAGCTAAAGCTTTTACCATAATGGAATTGTAATCATCATTTGCTTTTTCATATTCGGCAGACAGTTCATCAGTTCCAAAACCTGTTGTTACACAGAATGCTCCCATATAATCAGTTTTTCCTGAGCTTTGAGGAGCAATGAAATCACTCAAGGCCAGATATTCTTTTCCTTTTGATCTTTGAGCCTGCTGTCTGAGAGTTAAAAACCTGGCTTTTTCATTATTATTTTCATCAAAAATCAGGATATCATCAGATTCATTGGAGTTGGCTTTAAAGATTCCGAAGATGGCTTTTGCCGTCAACAATTTCTCATCCAGAATTCTTTTCAGAATCACCTGAGCATCTTTAAATAATTCTTTTGCCTGAACGCCCACAACCTCATCTTCCAGAATATTCGGATACTTCCCATGGAGATCCCAGCTCCTGAAAAACGGAGACCAGTCGATAAAAGGAACCAACTCATTCAGATCCTGGTTTTCGATCACTTTTATTCCTAAATTATTCGGGGTGAAGATTTCTTCGTTTTCCCAGTCGATCTTAAAATGATTTTCTCTGGCTTCTTTGATGGAAACATAATCTTTGTCTACCTGTCTGTTCAGAAATTTTTCCCTGAAATCGGAATAGTCATTCTTTAAATCCGAAACGTATTCTTTATTTCTATCTCCCAACAAAGCGCTTACCACATTTACAGCTCTTGAGGCATCATTTACGTGAACAACAGCATTTTTATATTTTAAATCGATTTTCACTGCGGTATGTGCTTTTGAAGTGGTAGCACCACCGATCAATAAAGGAAAATCTAAATTCTGTCTTTCCAATTCTGATGCGATATACACCATTTCATCCAGACTTGGGGTAATCAGTCCACTTAATCCTATAACATCTACTTTTTCTTCAATAGCAGTCTGTATAATTTTTTCCGCAGGCACCATTACTCCAAGGTCGACAATTTCATAGTTGTTACAGCCAAGAACAACACTTACGATATTTTTACCGATATCATGAACGTCACCTTTTACGGTTGCCATTAATATTTTTCCATTGGCGGGTTTTGTTCCGTCTTTTTCTGCTTCAATAAAAGGCTGTAAATAAGCCACCGCTTTTTTCATTACTCTTGCTGACTTTACCACCTGTGGAAGAAACATTTTTCCGCTTCCGAATAAATCTCCTACCACTCCCATTCCTGTCATCAGATTCACTTCAATAACATGAAGGGGTCTTTCTGCCAATAGTCTTGCTTCTTCTACATCTTCTTCAATAAAACGGTCGATTCCTTTGACCAAGGCATGGGTAATTCTTTCCTGCAAAGGATTATTTCTCCATTCCAGGTCCTCAGTTTTTTCTTTTTTTACGGATTTATGCTTCTCAGAATAGTCCAGAAGTCTTTCTGTTGCATCATCTCTTCTATCCAGAATCACATCTTCAACGAGTTCCAGCAATTCTTTATTGATTTCATCATATACTTCCAGCATAGCCGGGTTTACAATACCGATGTTCATTCCCGCCTGAATGGCGTGATAAAGGAACACAGAGTGCATTGCTTCTCTTACGGTATCATTTCCACGGAAAGAGAAAGAAACATTGCTCACTCCCCCGCTTACAGAAGCATAAGGAAGGTTTTGCCTTACCCAGCGTGTGGCTTCAATAAAGTCGATAGCGTTTCGTCTGTGTTCTTCCATTCCGGTTGCCACCGGAAATATATTTAGGTCAAAAATGATATCTTCAGCAGGAAAACCAATCTGATTTACCAGAATATCATAGGATCTTTTTGAAATTTCAATTCTCCGTTCAAGATTGTCGGCTTGCCCCACCTCATCAAATGCCATTACAATAACTGCCGCTCCATACCTTTTAATGGCTTTGGCATGTTTGATAAATTCTTCTTCTCCTTCTTTCAAACTGATAGAATTTACTACACATTTTCCCTGAGCAACCTGAAGACCTGCTTCAAGAATTTCCCATTTGGAGGAATCTACCATAATCGGAATTCTTGCGATATCCGGTTCAGAGGCTATTAAGTTCAGGAATTTGATCATGGAAGCTTTTCCATCAATCAATCCATCATCAAAGTTCACGTCCAGAATCTGGGCGCCTCCTTCTACCTGATGGCGGGCAATATCTAATGCTTCGGAGAATTTCTCCTCTTTGATCAGTCGTAAAAACTTTTTGGATCCGGCAACATTCGTCCTTTCACCAACATTGATGAAATTACTCTCCGGTGTTATGATAAGAGGCTCAAGGCCTGATAATCTTAAATACTTCATTTTATTCTTCTAAAATATAGTAGGCATTATTGGCATTCTGCCTCAATAAATCCCTATGCTTACTTAAAGCTGTAATCAACGGAAATCTTTTGTAAGCTAAATTGTGCTCTTTAGCAAATTCTTCGATTTCCTCAGTAATTTCGTTGTAATACATATAACTGTAGTTTGGAAACAGATGATGGGCTACATGAAAATTAAAGTTTCCCAATACATTTCTTACAAACCAGTTATTTTCTGTTAAATCATTGGTCACCTCCAATTGGTGACGAAGCCAGCTGAACGGAAGGCCGTTCTCTTTATTTAACCTTGGAAAGGCATTATCAGGAAGCGGATGCAAAGGCAGTAACACAAACAATGCAAAAATACTTGCTGAAATTACCTGTAAAAACCACGCTCCTAAAGCTAATCCTATTGATACTTTAAAGAACACAACGGGAACCACAATCTGATAAAAGAAATAGAACAGCTTATAACTCACCATTTTCACTTTTTCAACAACAGGTATTCTTCCCTGGGTTTTTAAAATCACTCTTTCCTTATCAAAGAAATCCCGAAAGTCTCTTATAAACATCCAGTTGAACAAATACAGCGGATATACTAAGAAAAAGAACTTATGCTGATACTTCTGAATTCCTTTCGCTTTAATCCATGGAACGATCAGGAGTAATCCGCTCTGTTCGATATCTGTATCCCATCCATCTACATTTGGGTAAGCATGGTGACTTGCGATATGTCTTTTTTTCCAGATATAGGAATTGGCTCCTATAAAATCAAAAATGTGGAGAACCAGAGCATTCAGCTTTTTACTTTTATAGATGTTGTTATGGGCTGCTTCATGGATTAAGTTTAAATAAATTAAAACCAGAGAAATTCCCATTAAAACAAAACTCAGAATATAGGCCCAATGCTTTTCAGCATTCAAAACAGCCAGAAAATATAAGCCAATATAAACCAGTGGGAGTATTACCGCTTTGATCTGAATATAGATATCCCTGTTTTCAGAAATGGCTTCTACTCTTTTGTTCACTTTCTTTCTAAGCTCATTAAATAATCTGACATCTTCCGAATCTTTTAAATAAATTGGCTTTTCCATATATTTAACTTTGTGGTTTACTTAAAGTTAACATTTATAATCCAGCCTTCATTCTTGATTTTAATTAAAAAAATCTATCAAATCACACAAATTCCTTCAATTTCCTCGGTGGGTAATCTTTCACCAGCTCCGCAATTGCTTTAATATGTTCGGGCGTTGTTCCGCAGCATCCTCCGATAATATTGATCAAGCCTTTTTCCACATATTCTCTGATCTGTCTTGCCATATCTTCGGGTGTTTCATCATATTTTCCGAAAGCATTCGGTAAGCCGGCATTCGGATATGCTGAAACATAGAATTCTGAATTATGGGCCAGTGTTTCAAGATAAGGAGTAAGCTGATCTGCTCCCAATGCACAGTTAAAACCTACGCTTAGTAAATTCAGGTGTGAGACAGAAATCAGAAAAGCTTCTGCCGTCTGTCCGCTCAATGTTCTTCCTGAAGCATCGGTAATGGTTCCTGAAACCATGATCGGAATTTTAATTCCTCTTTCATCCTGCAATTCATCAATGGCAAACAAAGCTGCTTTTGCATTTAAGGTATCAAAGATGGTTTCTACCAGAAGGATATCTGAACCTCCATCCAGTAACGCTTCACATTGCTGCTTGTATGCTACTCTTAATTCTTCAAAAGTAATAGCTCTGTATCCGGGATCATTAACATCAGGACTCAAACTTGCCGTTCTGTTCGTAGGGCCGATAGATCCTGCCACAAATCTCGGTTTGTCCGGATTTTTTGCTGTGTATTCATCACAGGCCTTTCTGGCAATTTTTGCCGATTCATAGTTCAGTTCATATACCAGATCTTCCATATGATAATCTGCCATGGCAATGGTAGTTCCTGAAAACGTATTGGTCTCAATAATGTCTGCCCCTGCTTCAAGATATTTCTTGTGAACTTCTTCAATGGCCTGAGGCTGTGTCAGAGAAAGCAGGTCATTGTTTCCTTTTACCGGATGTTCCCAATCCTTGAAACGCTCTCCGCGGTAATCTTCTTCTTCAAACTTATACCTCTGAAGCATCGTTCCCATGGCACCGTCAAGAATTAAAATTCTTTCGGATAGAGCTTTATATAATTGTTCTGAATTTTTCATTTTTAAATGTTTGATTAAATTCTGTTTCTATTGAATTAATCCAACGCCTGCTTAAGGTCCGCAATGATATCCTCTACATTTTCCAAACCTACTGAGCAGCGCACCAATCCTGCTGTAATCCCTACTTCATTTCTTTCTTCGTCTGAAAGCTTGGAGTGTGTAGTGGATGCCGGATGCGTAACGATCGTTCTTGTATCACCTAAGTTGGCAGACAGTGAACACATCTGTATCTTATCTAAAAAGGCTCTTCCGCCTTCTATTCCGCCTTTTATTTCAAAGGCTACGATATTTCCTCCAAGCTTCATCTGCTTTTTGGCGACTTCATAACTTGGGTGGGATTTAAGAAATGGATATTTTACGAGCTCTACATTCGGATGACTTTCTAAGAACTCAGCTACCTTCAATGCATTTTCGCAGTGTTTTTCTACACGGATAGCCAGTGTTTCAAAACTTTTTGATAATACCCATGCATTAAAAGGAGACAATGCAGGTCCTGTATTTCTTGCAAAAAGATAAATTTCTCTGATCAGATCTTCTTTTCCTACAGCTATTCCTCCTAATACCCTTCCCTGACCGTCAATCAGCTTTGTTGCTGAGTGTACAACAATATCTGCACCATATTTGATTGGCTGCTGAAGATAAGGTGTTGCAAAACAGTTATCTACAACAAATATAAGATTATGTTTTTTGGCGATCTGACCGAAAAACTCAAGATCCAGAATTTCAATAGCCGGATTGGTAGGGGTTTCAAGGTATAAGATCTTTGTATTAGGTTTGATATATTGTTCAACATTCGCTGCATCTTCTGCTTTGAAATAAGAAGTTTCAATATTCCATTTTGGGAAATATTTGGTGAACAAGGTGTGTGTCGACCCGAATACAGACTGACAGCTTACGATATGATCACCCGCATTTAACAAAGCTGCAAATGTAGAATAGATGGCTGCCATTCCTGTCGCAAAGGCATATCCTGCTTCTGCCCCTTCCATTTTAGCGATCTTATCTGTAAATTCTGTTACATTTGGATTGGAGAAACGGCTGTATAAATTTTTAGGTTTTTCTTCTGCAAAGCTTGCTCTCATATCTTCCGCATCCTGAAATATAAAACTGGAGGTAAGATATAGCGGCGTAGAATGCTCGTCAAACTGAGTTCTTTCAGTCTGGGTTCTTATTGCTGATGTTTCAAAATTTTCCATATAGTTTTAATTTGTCAATTTACCAATGTATCAATCTAACAGTTTAACAATAATATTCTTTCCATGCCAAGAATGACAATTACAGTAATTGTTACGCTGCTAAATTGGTAGATTGTTACATTAAATATTATTTCGTTTCACTTACTCTTAAAATATCCCCAAATACTCCTCTGGCCGTTACCTTTGCTCCGGCTCCGGCTCCCATAATCACGATCGGATTTTCTCCGTAGCTTTCTGTATAGATTTCAAAGATTGAATCTGAACCTTTCAGCTGTCCTAATGCAGAAGTTGCAGGAACAGAAACCAATTTTACATCCAGTTCCCCTTTATCCTTCTGCAGATCACCATGTAAATCACCCACGTATCTCAATACATGGTCAGGTTCCTGATTTTCTTTTATTTTCTGGTATTCTTCGTCCAGTTCTTCCAGTCTGGAAAGGAATTCTGATTTTGAAACCTCCAATAAGGTTTCCGGAACCAGATTCTGAATATTGATATCTCCGAACTCGTTGATCAAGTCTAATTCTCTCGCCAGGATCAGTAATTTTCTTGCAACATCATTTCCTGATAAATCTTCTCTCGGATCTGGTTCTGTGTATCCTTTTTCCAGAGCTTCATTAATGATGGTTGAAAATTTATCGTTCCTTAAAGAAAAATTATTGAAAACATAACTTAGCGTTCCGGAGAATACGCCTTTAATTCTGGTTATATTTTCTCCTGAAAGATGTAATAATTTGATGGTGTCAATTAATGGTAATCCTGCACCTACATTGGTTTCATACAGATAACGTCTGTTATTTTTGTTCAACGTATATCTTAGTTTTCTGTACTCCTCTATCGGAAGAGTATTGAAAATCTTGTTGGAAGAAACAAGATCGAATCCGTTTTCTGCTAAAGCATGATAGTTTTTTACAAAATCCTTGCTTGCCGTATTATCCACAACGATTAGATTCTCAAGTTGGTTTTCGTTGGAGAAATTGATTAATTCTTCAACGTTGGACGGATGTTGCGCTGTCAAAACCTCATCCCCCCAATTGGCATCAAACCCCTTTTTGTTGAAGGCAATTTTCTTTGAATTGGCTACCGCAACTACTTTAAGGTCTATTTTTTTACGTTTTTTAATTTCTTCAGCAGATTCAAGTACTTGCTCTATCAGGGTTTTTCCTACATTTCCGTGACCAATGATGGCCAGATGAACCGTCTTGGGCTTTTTGAAAATTTCAGATTCTATAATATTTCTTGTTTTCTCATCCTGCGAAGAAGTCACTACGATATTAACTCTGTTTTCGCCTGCTATCTGGTTTAACAGCAACGGAAAAACATTATTTCTTGCCAGTTCAGCAAAGACTTTATTAAAATCTTCTGCTACAAAACCGATCACAGAAACATTATTGATACTATAGATCTGGGAAACTTTTCCTGACTTTCTTTCTGCTTCAAATTCATCAATAAGACAAGCCACTGCCTTTTCGGCATCGTTTTCGTGAACCAGAATAGAAATTCCGTTTTCGATGGCCTGTTGAGAAATTACTCCTACACTGATACGCGCTAAGGTAAGCGCTTTAAAAATTCGTCCGTCAATCCCTATTTCTCCCAGGAAATCTTCTCCTTCAAATTTGACGATTGATCTGTTCTTCAAAAATTTTATTTCGTTAGCATTTTTCATTTTTCCTGTAAAATGTTTTTTATGATATTATTTAATTGTTGATATTCCATTAGGAAGGCATCATGCCCGTGTATAGATTGGATCTCGTGATAAGAAACATCCTTATTTTTCTCTTTTAAGTTTTCAAAACACATCCGGATTTCAGAAGCCGGGAAAAATAAGTCTGAATCTACGGAGATCATGCGCATTCGTGCCTGTATGTTCTCCAGTGCTGTTTCATCAGCATTTATATTCATCAGGAGATGATTCATCAGTTTATAAGCTTTTAAACTAAACCTTTCGTTTAGAGCATTACCATGATAAATCAGCCAGTCTTCTGATTCCAGGCGCTGTTTTTCCTGGTTATATTGGTTTTGAAATCTGTCATTGAGTGACTGCGGTGTTCTGTAACACAACATGGCATGAATTCTCGCTTTCTGTAATGGTTCTTCTTTATCATTTAATAAGAATTTCTGAACCAGACATTGTGAGTGAAGCCAATCGTGCGTTCTGTAATCGCAGGCAATGGGAATAAATATCTCTGCGAGATCCGGCTGCTGGGCAAGCATTTCCCAGGCAATTCCTCCTCCCAGAGAGCCTCCGATAATGGCATATAGTTTTTTGATCTGTAAAGCTTCAAGCCCTTTCAGGAATATCGCAGCGATATCTGAAGGGGTAAAGTCTTCATAGTCTTCAATTAAAAAATTGTCATAACCGTTTCCGGGTATGTTGAAACACAGAACAGTATATTGATCGGTATCAACAATCTGATTTTCTCCTACCAGCTGCTTCCACCAGCCTTTTTCTCCGGACACATTTGAGTTTCCGGTAAGAGCATGATTGATTAAAATGACGGGCGCTGTAAACAGATCTTTCCCAAAAAGCTGATAGCTTAATGAGATATTGTATTCCTTTTGGGAATAAGTTTGATACGTAAGATTAATATAGTTTAGTTCTGTTTTCAATTCTATTATGTTTAATACAATTGAAAATGCCACAGGAAATGGCTGAAAAGAACTTCAGTGAGTTATCTGTCCAAAATTATTTTTGGTAGAACGTAGCACCTTCTTTGCTTGCGCAAAGGGTTGCTAAGGTTTCATAGGGTCTAATCCCTCAACCTTTCTTGATAACATTTTCAATATTTGAATGAACGAATGGTGCAAAGGTAATTCTTTTCTTTCAATTTCAAAAAAAAATTATTTTAATATTTAAAAAAGCCCTTAAATACAAGTATTTCAAGCCCATATTAATAATTATTCAGATGAAAAAAATTGGAATTACCTGTCAAAAAAACTAACTTCGTATGGAAAAATGATGAGATATGACCGCCGAAAAAGAAAGATTACAAGATACCAAATGGAAAAACTGGGGACCTTATGTAAGCAACCGGCAGTGGGGAAATGTACGCGAAGATTATAGCCCGAACGGGAATGCCTGGAATTTTACCAATCATAATAATGCTGAAAGCTATGCTTACCGCTGGGGTGAAGAAGGTATTGCCGGAATTTCTGATGTAAAGCAGCTTTTATGTTTTGCCTTTTCGTTCTGGAACAAGAAAGATAAAATGGTAAAAGAACGATTCTTTGGTTTGAGCAATCCTCAGGGAAATCATGGGGAAGACATCAAAGAAATCTTTTATTATCTGGATAATACACCTACTCATAGCTATATGAAGATGGTTTACAAATATCCGATCAATGAGTTTCCGTATGATGATATTCTTATTGAGAATGGAAAACGCGGCAAAAAAGAACCTGAATATGAGCTTTTCGATACCGGTATTTTTGATAATGATGAGTATTTCGATATTTTCATTGAATACTGTAAGGCCGATCACAATGATATTCTGGCCAGAGTAACGATCTGCAACCGAAGCCAGCATGATGCCCCTATAGTGGTGGCTCCTACTGTATGGTTCAGAAATAACTGGAAATGGGGATATAATACCTACAAGGCAGAGCTGAGTGCTTCCCATGACGGAAGCATTACTATAGTCCATGACAGTATTTCAATCAAAAAGCTTTATTCCAGAAATACAAATGCAGAAACTGCATTTTGTGATAATGAGACGAATACTTCAAAGCTTTATGGAGCTCCCGTTGTTGAAAACACCTATTTCAAAGATGGGATAAATAATTTTATTACCCATCAAACGAACACCATAAATCCTGAAAAAAAAGGAACAAAAGCCTCTTTCCTTATAGATGAAACTGTGGGTTCAGGGGAATCAAAAGTTTTTGAATTCAGACTATGTCCTGAGGAAAAAGATGAACCTTTTGAAAATTTTGATACTATTTTTAGTGTAAGGCAAGCCGAAGCTGAAGAGTTTTATAGCGAAATTCAGAATGATACCGTCAGTGAAGATGAAAGAAATGTTCAGAGACAGGCTTTTGCCGGGCTTCTCTGGAATAAACAATTCTATCATTACAATATTGGAAAATGGCTAAAAGGAGATCCTAACTTTGAAGCTCCAAGAAACTTCAACGAATATGTAAGAAATACGGAATGGAATCATCTCCACAACAAGGATATTATTTCCATGCCTGACAAATGGGAATATCCATGGTATGCGACGTGGGATCTGGCATTTCACTGTGTTCCTTTTTCTATCATTGATGCTGAATTTGCTAAGGGACAGCTTTTATTGCTTACCAAAGAATGGTATATGCATCCTAACGGACAGCTTCCTGCCTATGAGTGGAATATGAGTGATGTAAATCCGCCTGTGCATGCCTGGTCATGCTTCCGTGTTTTTAAAATTGATGAAAAAAATAATGGAAAACCGGATTTATTATTCTTAGAGAAAGTATTCCAGAAACTGCTTCTTAATTTCACATGGTGGGTAAACCGAAAAGACAAAAACGGCAAAAATATCTTTGGCGGGGGCTTCCTTGGCCTTGATAATATCGGTGCTTTTGACCGAAATATAGAATTAAAGGATGGCCAACATCTTGAACAGGCTGACGGAACAAGCTGGATGGCCATGTATGCATTGAATATGATGCGCATTGCAATGGAACTTGCTCAATATTATCAGGTATATGAAGATATGGCGATCAAGTTTTTTGAGCATTATCTTTACATCGCTGAAGCTATGGAAAATCTCGGTGAAGGAACAAAGGGTCTTTGGAATGAGGAGGACGGATTTTTCTATGATGTGCTTCAGCTTGGAAACGGAGACAGCGTTTCTTTGAGATTAAGAAGTATTGTAGGTTTGATCCCCATGTTTGCCGTTGAGATTGTAGACCACCGTTTATTGGAAAAGATGCCTAATTTCAGAAGCAGAATGGAATGGATCTTAAAAAATAAACCGGAGCTCACGAAACTTGTTTCCCACTGGGATGAGGAAGGCCACGGAAGAAAACATCTGATGAGTATCCTCCGCAAAAACAGGCTTACTAAAGTTCTGACCAGAATGCTTGACGAAAAAGAATTTTTAAGTACTTACGGAATCCGGGCCATGTCTAAGGTATATGAGGAAAATCCCTTTATATTCTCAGTACATGGAACTGAAAATATAGTGTACTATACGCCAGCAGAAAGTGACAGCCGGATGTTTGGCGGAAACAGCAACTGGCGAGGCCCTATCTGGTTTCCTATTAACTTTCTGATTGTAGAAAGCTTGCAGCGTTTCCACTATTATTATGGAAACAGCCTGAAAGTAGAACTTCCAACGGGAAGCGGTGATAAAAAAAATCTTGATGAAGTGGCTCAGAATATCAGCAAAAGACTCTGTTCGATATTCTTAAAAGATGAGCATGGGCAGCGGGCCTTCAATGGAGGTAATCCGAAGTTCAATTATGATAAACATTTCAGGGATTATATCACATTCTTTGAATATTTTCATGGAGATAACGGCCGGGGTGTAGGGGCTTCTCACCAGACAGGATGGACTGCCACTGTGGCGAAACTTATAAAACCAAGACTTACCTTCTAGATGAGAATGAGTAATTAGTAATAGGCAATAGAAAAGCCGGATGAATCATCCGGCTTTTCTATTTTTTTTAATGAGAGATTAAATTTTTTCTCCGTTCACATATACCTCATATCCGATTTCTACATTCGGTTCTAAAGTTTTTGATACAGAACAGTATTTTTCAAAAGAAAGCTCCGCAGCTTTTAGTGCCTTTTTAGGATCAATTTCTCCTTCCAAAAGAAATTTAACATTAATGGATTTAAAAGGTTTCGCATCTTCTACCTGTACTCTTTCTCCTTCTACCTCTGCCTGAAAACTTTTGATTTCCTGACGCTGCTTCTTTAAAATAGAAACTACATCAATTCCGCTGCATCCAGCCACTGCCATCAGTACACTTTCCATTGGAGAAACTCCTTTTGCTCCCGGCTGGGAAGTATTATCCAAAAGAATTGAATTTCCTTGAGCATTGGTACATTCAAATAAAAAATCGTCGTTTATTCTGTTAAGTGTAATTTTCATTTTGTATTGCTTATTGCTTCTGCAAAGTTATAAAATTCCTCTCGCTTTTATCTCCAGATATTTATTGATAACATCGATATTCAAATTCTCAGGAAGTGTATATACGGTATAGATCCCATATTTACGAAGTTCCTGGATGATCAGTTTCTTTTCAAATTCGAATTTTTCACTAATAATCTCATCATAGATTTCCTGCATATTTTCAGGATTTTTGTTGATCAGCGTCTGCAGTTCAGAATTTTTGAAGAATACAACTACCAGCAAATGGTTTTTCGCAATTCCGCGAAGATACTTCAGCTGGCGGTTCAGTCCGTCCAGGGTTTCAAAATTCGTGAAAAGCAAAATTAAACTTCTTTGATTGATAGAATATTTTACATCCTGGTACAAGCGGTTGAAGTCGCTTTCAAAGAAATCAGTTTTAATATTATAGAGTGCTTCTGAGATTTTTTTCAATTGTCCGGATTTATTATCAGCAGCAATTTTATTTTCAGCTTTTTTAGAAAAAGTCATCATTCCGGCTCTGTCTCCTTTTCTCAAAATGATATGAGACAATGCCATGGTTGCATTAATGGAATAATCCAGCAGGCTTAATCCATTGAAAGGCATTTTCATCGTCCTTCCTTTGTCTATCAGCATAAAGATGCGCTGTGATTTTTCATCCTGAAACTGATTAACCATCAGGCGGTTTGTTTTTGATGTTGCTTTCCAGTTGATCGTTCTGATATCATCTCCGGGAACATATTCTTTGATCTGCTCAAACTCCATGGTGTGTCCCAGTTTTCTGACTCTCTTGATTCCACCTAATAAAAACTCACTCTGAATGGCCATCAGCTCATATTTTCTGAGATGAATGAAAGACGGATAAGAAGGCAGCATGGCATCTTTCTGGAAAATAAATCTTTTTGAGATGAATCCCAATGGTGATGATGCGTAAACATTCAAACCTCCAAAATGATATTCTCCCCTTTCTTTAGGCTCTAATGAATACTGAAAAAATGTATTTGCTCCTGAAGCAATCTGTTTTTTAATCAGAAAATCTCTTTTCTGAAACTGGAACGGAATTTCATCAATAATCCTAGTAGATAGGGTAAAGCTGTAATTATTTTTGATGTCAATTTTTACAAAATTCTCATCCCCATTGGACAATTTTTCCGGCAAAATTCTTTGCACCTGTAAGGCATTCTTTTGATTAAAAAGCAACAGAAAATCTACCATTGCTGCCAGAAAAGAAATCAACAGCGCAATATGGGCTACCCACATCAGCACCGGAAAGAAAAATGCCAGAACATACAGTATCCCTACTCCGATGAGCGTAAAAAAGAAACGGGTATTGATGTATAAGTTTTTCATTGGTTAGGTTGCAGGTTGCAGATGAAAGGTTTTAGGTGGTCGTTTATTAGCTTTTTTATATTCATTATTATTGTAGAGAATAAATGAGTCCATTCAACATTTTAGATATATCTATAATCTCCTGATTTAGTTTCAAATAATCATCTTCATTAAAAAACCGAGATTTTTTGAAATAATTAATTGTGTTTCTACTTCTGCACAACTACCTCTTGATATTTTTAAAAATTGCAGATAATCAGGTTTACTTCTTCTTGAGTTTTCTTCTGCAATATTGGAGGGTATAGAAATGGCGGCTCGTTTGATTTGTGATATTAATCCATAGATTTCGGTTTTGGGAAATGCTTCAGTAATTCTATAGATTTCAGTAACAAAGTCAATCGATTTCTGCCAAACTAAAAGCTCTTTAAAATTTGCCATATATGATAATTTTGTAACTATTAAACATTCACCACTATCACCTGCTACCTGCCAACTATTATCTACCTGGGAATCTCTATTCCTTCTAAAATCTGACGGATAATTTCATCTGCAGTAAGACCTTCCATTTCTCTTTCAGGAGATACAATTACTCTGTGTCTCAACACAGCATAACTTGCCTCTTTAATATCTTCAGGAGTCACAAAATCTCTTCCTCTGATAGCTGCAAATGCCTTTGCGGCAGTAAGAAGTGCCAGGGAAGCCCGCGGGGAAGCTCCCAAATATAAAAACTGGTTTTCTCTTGTATTGATGATAATTTTAGCAATATATTCCATCAGCTGGGCTTCCACTATAATCTCTTTAACCAGATGTTGATAGTTTTTCAATTGTTCAGCTGTGATAACGCGGCTGATCCCTTCCGTTTTATCTTCTTTTTTACTTTCATGCTGATTTTTAATAATCTCTATTTCCTGTTCAAGATTAGGATATCCTACATTGATCTTAAATAGAAAACGGTCTAGCTGTGCCTCCGGAAGCCTGTACGTACCTTCATGTTCTATAGGGTTCTGTGTTGCTATAACAAGAAAAGGTTCTTCCATAGTATACCGTATCCCATCCATTGTGATCTGCCTTTCTTCCATCACCTCAAACAATGCAGACTGCGTTTTTGCAGGCGATCGGTTGATCTCATCAATCAGGATGAAATTGGAGAAGACAGGTCCTTTTTTAAATTCAAATTCTGAGTTTTTCACATTAAATACAGATGTTCCAAGGATATCAGAAGGCATAAGATCCGGTGTAAACTGAATTCTGCTGAAACCAACATCAATGGTTTTAGCCAATAATTTTGCTGTTATCGTTTTGGCCACACCGGGAACTCCCTCGATAAGAACATGTCCGTTTGAAAGTAATGCTGCCAAAAGATGTTCTATCATTTTCTCCTGTCCTACGATCACTTTTCCAATTTCTGATTTTACTTTCTCCAAACTTGTACGGAGCTCAATCATATCGATTCTCGAATGAAACGGCTCTTCTTGTTTATTCAGATTTATAGAGCTTGGGTTTTCTATATTTGGGTTATCAAAGTTTTCCATAATACATTTTATTTTACCAATCTAGCGACGTACCAAATTAACGATTATCCTTTGCATGAATAATTATCATTATCACAGGGACTGCTATATCGTCATATTATTATTTTTGTTATTTAATTATTTCATCAAGAAGCTTATTAATCCTTGTAAGGTCTTCCTTCATTACACTGGCATAAGGGTCCTGAGCTTTTTTGATAAGCCCTATCGCTTCATTGATCATCTCCATGGTTTTCCCTGTTTTAAGATGCAGTTTTTTAGCAAATTCCTCATCCAGATTCTGAGTATCTATTAACAGATCCATTCTTACTTTATTCAGAAAATACTGAGCTTTCTTTGCCATCATATCATGGAAATCACCTTCCTGAAGATACAGATTTCCAATACTTTTTACAAAATCCAGGGACGTATTTCTCAATGGCTCTATTACAGGGACTATTCTCTGCTTTCTTTTGGCATTAAAGAAAATAAAAAGAATAAGGCCTCCTAAAAATATCCACCACGCATATTTCAAAGCAGGTTTTGACAATATAAACCGCATAAAGAAACGTGACGCTGAACTTTTACCGGCGACGAACCAAAGGGTTTCCCTATCCTGAAGATAGGAAAATACATCCTGTGCATATTTTACATTTCCTGGTTTAAGAAGATAGTAGTTGGTCAGAAAAAGAGGTTCTGTATGGGCATAAATATATCCTTTCCCAAATTTAACTTTAATAAAATTGGCCTGATCTGTATTCTTTTTCTCAACCGTTTTCCCAAGTACTTCAACTTTAGGTTTGATGAATGAAAACCCTCTTCCTGATGGAAATTTATCTAATCTGATAAAATCATTCTGGTATTTTTTATCGGTAAGCTTCAAAACATTTTGCTCTTCAAAAGATATTTCCGAATCGTAATATCCGATACTGTCTGAAATTTCTTTAGGCATACGGGTCACCATCAGAAATGCATCTGAACCTTCAGATACCTGGCCCAGTATTTTCTTCCAGGACTCATTGTCCAGGGTGTTTTCAATAACAATAATATTATGAGCTCCTTTTTTGTGCTGACTGTAATATTCATAAGGAACCTGCTCCACCTTCTTCAGCTTATTTTTAAAAAGATCTTTCGCTTCATTATTAAAAACAAACAGCCCAAACGGAGATTTTTCATTGATATCAAAGTTCTTTCGCCAGTCTGTAGTTTCTTTTTTGTTAACCTCAAGCAATGCCAGAATAACCATCACAATGATGAAAATTACAGCATATGTTTTGAAAGTTTTATTCATGGTTAATATTGTTATGGTTTAAATCCCTGATACTGATTTTTAAATTTCTGGTAGCTTTGTTCCTCAATACTGAATTCTCCATACCAGACATAATCAAAAATATAAGACAAATTAGAGAACTCATTTTTCAGATGTGGAGCTTTCAGCTCCATGGCATAATCTTTATTTGTTTTTTCAGGATTCCAGTTAATCAGTTTTTTATCACTCAGTTTTTTAAGAATAAACAGGAACTGGTAACGAATGGCAGAACGGTAATCTCCTGCCAGTTCAAATTTTGATATACTTTCAGGAAAATTAATTTCGTGGATATTCTCATGCAGTTCTTCAACATTAAGGTCAAGTTTCTTATTCTTTTTACCAAAAATAAAATTTCCGTCTTTTCCCATAATGTACTTAACAATGAAATACAGCAGAAATCCTACAAGGATAATTGCAAAAAGACGGATAAGGACAGTGGTAAGTTCTGCCGACTTCGTTAGTGCCGTTTCTCCAAAAATTCCCTGTATAATCTGATTAATCTTTCTCATCAGCTTTTGAAAGAAAGACTCTCTTGGCTTTGAAACAGAATAGTTGAACTCATTTCCTTTATATCTGGATGGAATATCTTCTTTGAATGTTTTGGGGTAGATAACATTATCTGATACCGGATTTTTCATCAGCACAGAATCCGCACGCAACATATTCCTGTAATGTCCGGTTGTATATAATGAATCTACTGCATCATCAGGAGCAGGATTGCCATCCTGAGCGTAAATCCGTCCAAGAGAGAAAAAAAGCAGTATGAAAAAAAGAATTTTATTCATTGATTCCTATCGTGTCTATTTCTGCCAATTCTACTTTCTGGTGAAGATCTGTCCGGCTGTCGTAATACATTAATCCTGCGTTCACATACATCAGATTTGAAAGAAAAAATGAAAGGAGCATGGATATTCCATAGAATACAAAAAACAAAACTCCGAAAGTCCCGGTAAAAGGATTTTGTTCAAAATTTCCATCCGGTGTAGTGGTAAGAAGTGATCCGTAAAAGAATATCATCGGAATAAATGTGAAAACAGATGTTACCATGTAAATAATAATAAACATCACAAAGGCAGCTCCCCAATACTTCCAATACGGAGATTTTTCACTTCCGTTCGGGTAAGAAAACTGGGATCTCAAAGCATAGCTTAAACTTCCCCAAAAGCCTCTTTCTGAATTAAAATAATCATACATCAGAAATGTAGTGAAATTAAATATCGTTGGATAAACCAGCAGGATAAGGAATAACCCGATAATAATAAAGATCAGGATGTAAGAAAATCCTACCACAAAAAGGATCATAGGTATAACGATAAAGATCATTCCAATGCACAACTTAGCTATTCTCCCTGCATTACTCTTAAAATCACTCAGGATCTCATCAGCTTTTATCTTTTCTGCTCCCTGTGCTATTCTTTTTAAATAAAAAACCGGATAGAGGTAATTCACGATCATTAAAACCATGAAAAGAAGGAACGTCAATAATCCCACCGTAATCAACATTCCAGCATTATCCGAAAAATACTGTTCAAAGTAATACGTCTCTCCTCCCAGATTGGAACCGAATATCTGCGAAAAAAGTTCTTTATATCCGAAAATTAAAACAGCAGTCATTAAGATCAGAAGCAAACCGTTGATCAGAATATAATTTTTAAAATAATTCTTTCCGTATAATTTGAAAAAATTAAAACTGTCGCTGATAAAGTTCCCGAAGTCTCTTTTTTTATAAAATTGTATCATTGATGTGTTTATTAGTTTTTTTGTTGACTACAGATGGGTATACAAAATAATAAAATCCTATAATCACCAATGAGCCCAGAATAATTATCAGGTTAAGTACCAAAGGCATCTTTAATGCATGTCTTGTAACATAACCTTCTATAATCCCTGCACAAATAGTGAAAGGAACTGTACTTAAAAATATCTTGAAGGAATCTTTAAATCCTTTTTTAAAAGAGTTAAATCTTGAAAATGTCCTTGGAAACAAAATAGAAGCCCCCAGGATCAATCCACACATAGCTTCCACCACCATAGCGAAAATTTCAAAAACTCCATGAAGCCATATTCCTCTTGCACTGTCTTTCAAGGCTCCGTAATCATAAAAAAAGTATTGAAAAGCACCCAGCATAACACTGTTGGAAAGCAGAGCAAATAATGTCCCTACTCCGCCGGCAATGCCATAAATATAAAGTTTAGCCCCTACCTGGATGTTATTAAAAATAATTCCTATCGTACTTCCCCATGTGCTTCCACTCTGATAAACTCCTACGGCATTATTGTTTTTAATATTTTCAATGGTTTCATTCACATATCCTTCACCCAAAATAATATTGACAAAGTCTTTATCATAAATTGCAGACAGTACTCCTATCAGGGTAAACAAAATGAAAAAGAGAAAAGCATACATCAGATATCTCCGGTACTGATACATCAGCAGTGGGACTTCCGTTTTGAAAAAATAAACCAGTCTGTTCTCCTCTACCCTTTTTGTTTTATAGATCTTCTGAAATATCTGGGCAGATAGATGATTCAGGTACACTGTCGTGTTACTTTTGGGATAATAGGTCTGGGCAAAAGAAAGATCATTGATCAGATTTATATACAGCGAAGACAGGTCATCAGGATTTTTTTTAATTTTCCCTTGAATAACCTGTTCTATTCCCAACCATTTTTCTTTATTTTGTTTAATGAAATAAACTTCTCTCATAATTGTTAAGGCTAAAATAATAAAAAATATGTCTCAAATTGCGATAAATACCTCACAAAATGTAAATATTAATTTTAATATTGCAGGTGTAGGAGAAAGGATGCTCGCTTTCATTATTGATCTGCTGATCAGGATTGCCTATGTAATGATTATCCTGTATCTGTTCTTCAATATTTTTGATTTGGGATACCTTTTAGACGGCCTCGATGGCTGGTCTGTAAGAGCCGTTTATCTCATTCTCACATTTCCTGTTTACATCTACCCACTTGTGCTGGAAAGCCTTATGGAAGGCCAGACTCCCGGTAAAAAACTTATGAAAATCAAAGTAGTGAAGATTGACGGTTACCAGGCAAGCTTTGCAGATTACATGATCCGTTGGGTTTTCAGAATTGTTGATATATCATTTGCCGGGGTTGTAGGACTTATCTCTATGATTGTTTCCAAAAACAATCAGCGCCTGGGTGACATTGCATCCGGAACAGCTGTCATTTCTCTGAAAAACAATATCAATATCTCACACACCATCCTTGAAAATATTCATCAGGATTACATTCCATCTTTTCCACAGGTTATTGCTCTGAGTGACAACGATATGAGGATCATCAAAGATAACTATACCAAGGCTTTAAAAGTAGATGACCGTCAGATCATCAGCAAGCTGTCTGATAAGATCAAGAGCATTCTGAAACTGGAAATAGACCCCACTAAAATGACAGAAAGACAGTTTATCAATGTAATTATTAAAGATTATAACTATTATACGGGGAAAGATAATTAGTTGAGTCAATGGTCAATTTTGCTTCATTGGTGAATGGTCAATTAAGAAATTCACAGCATTGCTTATTGCTTATGCAACGGCCGGTTCAATTTTTGTATATTTAACAATAAAGTTCAGAATCATGAAATTTGAAAATAATAAATCCGGAAACGGTGGAGTTCTTACTTTAAATAATGAAATAAAAGAAGTCGGGAGGCTTACCTATACTATTTTTCCGGAAGACCATAAACTGATCATTTCTTTTGTATTGGTACATCCTGAATTTGAGGGTAGAGGAATGGGAAAATTCTTAGTGGAAGAAGCCATCAGATTTGCCAGAGAAAATGACTGGAAAGTGTATCCTCATTGCTCCTATGCAAGATCCGTGATGATGAGAATGAATGACGTGGATGATCTGTTTTTAAAAAATTAAAACTTCATTCAAAAGAATATCTTCAATATCATTAGGATAATCCACTTTAAGATGGTGGTCTGAAGCAACCCACTCCATAATTTCCTGAAGGTTTAAAACTTTAGAATTGGGTATTCCCATTTTATCAAGGGCACATGCATTACATTCCTGTTCATACTGATTGTGAATAGGGATTACGAATAATTTCTTATCCATAAACAATGCTTCTGCAGGGGTTTCAAAACCTGCGTTGCACAAAATTCCTTCACAACCTTCAAAATATCTCAGATACTGGCTTTCATCTATAGGAAATACTTCCACATTTTTTACCTTAACCTGTACTTTGCTGTATTTTGAAAACACTTTCCATTCAACAGGAATTTTTCTTAAAACCTTTATAATATTTTCATCTGCAAAACTAGGTAGATATACAAGATAATATCCCTGTTTAGAAGGATTAAGATTTCTGATTTTCCTTCTGATAACAGGTTTTTTGATCTGTGGATGATAATTTTCAAAGTGGAAACCGATTTTTCTTTCGCTGGGAACATAATATTTTAGAATCATCTCCCCCAGGAAGTCTTTTTTCTTTGGTTTTGGGGTTTCCGGAAAGCTCATTGACGCCTGATGGCTCAATTCTATCATCGGGAATTTTTTCAGCCTGGAAGCCCAACCCGTCAAAGGTTCATAATCATTGATGATTAAATCATATTTCGAAAGGTCCAGTTGTCTGATGACTTTGGCTGCTTCAAGAAATTTATTTTCACTAAATGTTTTTCGGTAGGATAAACCTCCTGTTTTATTATAGAGAAGGGAAATTCCCCTGTATTGAAAGTTAATGTCAAAATCAGCCTTTAATTGAGACTGATGGCCACTGATCAAAGTATCAACAGATGCATGTTTTTTGAGAAGAGGAATAATTTCCTGTGCTCTGGCAACATGTCCGTTCCCTGTCCCCTGGAATGCATACAAAATCTTCATTTAGGAAAAATTGGTTACGATTTTTAAAAGGGCTGAATTATCCATTTCCGGGATTTCTTCTGCTTCATCATCTTTCAGCAGATGTTTATGCTCGTCATAATAAAAAATCTGCCATTCTTTATCATGATATTCCAAGGCAGAGAGGTTTTCAATCCAGTCACCTGAATTCAGATAGGTACATGAGCCTTTTTTAGTAACAACTTCACGAATTTGCGGCTGATGGATATGCCCGCATACCACATAATCATACTGATTATCGATCGCCAGCTCAGAAGCGGTAAGCTCAAAATCGCCGATATATTTTACAGCCTTTTTCACATTGTTCTTGATTTTTTTAGAAAACGAGTATTTTTCTTTACCCATTTTTTCTAAAAACCAATTTACAACATTATTGATAATAATAAGAAGATCATATCCTTTTCCGCCAAGTTTGGCGATCCATTTTGAATGCTGAACGGATGCATCGAAAACATCCCCATGAAAAATCCATGTTTTTTTCTGATCTATATTAAGACAGATTTTATTACAGACCTTGAGTTTTCCCAATTCAAAATCTGTGAACTTTCGAAACATTTCGTCGTGATTACCTGTAATGTAATAGACATCTGTATTCCTGGTCGCAAATGAAAGTATCTTTCTGATTACTTTCAAATGAGGTTTAGGGAAGTAAGACTTTTTAAACTGCCAGATATCAATAATATCACCGTTTAAAACTAAAGTTTTAGGCTGGATAGAATTAAGATATCTCAACAATTCTTTAGCCTTACATCCATAAGTTCCCAAATGAACATCCGATATAACAACTAATTCAACGTTTCTTTTCATAGTTTTATACAAAGAAACTAATTGAAAGTTAACTGTATATGAATGCTATATTATTTTTTATAAAGAGTCCATCAGCTCTTCTGTAATTTCCATGTTATGGTAAACGTTTTGCACATCATCGTCCTCCTCGAAACGCTCAAGCATTTTCATATTTGCTTTGAACTGTTCCTCGTTTACTTCTTTTGTATTGTTTGGAATTCTCTGCAGCTCTGCACTTTTAGCTTCAATTCCAAGCTCATCCAATTTATGAGATAAAGAACCGAAATCTTCAAAAGCAGTTGTAATCATCACTTCTTCTTCGTCTTTTTCTACGTCTTCAGCTCCTCCGTCAATCATTTCCATTTCAAAGTCATCCCAATCCATTTTGACCTGTGCCAAATCAATTGTGAAAATTCCTTTTCTATCGAAGATAAATGCCAATTCTCCATTTTTACCAAGGTTGCCGTCAAACTTATTGAAAACAGCTCTTACGTTGGCTACAGTTCTTGTTGTATTGTTTGTAGTACATTCTACAAAAAAAGCAACACCTCCTTGTCCATATCCTTCATAAGTAATTTCCTCATAGTTTTCTGCATCTGCACCACTTGCTTTCTTAATGGCTCTTTCTACATTATCCTTAGGCATGTTTGCCCCTTTGGCATTCTGGATGCATCTTCTCAATGCAGGATTAGATTCTGGATCAGGACCGCCTGCCTTTACTGCAAGGGCAATGTCTTTTCCTATTTTAGAGAATGTTTTGGCCATCTTATCCCATCTGGCCATTTTAGAAGCTTTTCTATATTCAAATGCTCTTCCCATTTTAATTTTTAAATTTCCAACAAAATTACTTAAAAGTCAACAAAAAAAAAATACCTCCAAAAAAATTGGAGGTATTCATTATTTAGAAAAATTAATTATTTTTTCTTTTTAGCTGGAGCTTTTTTCTTTTTAGCCGGAGCTTTAGCTTTTTTCACTACAGTCTTCTTCTCTACAACTTCTAGATCAGATTTCTTAAGTGCATCCCAAGCAGCACCGTTGATAGCCTCAACAACTACTTTTCTGTCAGCCATTCTTTCAGCGTCAGAAGCTTTAGCCGGGATTTGAGCATCTCTAGATCCAACACCTACAGATTTCAATTGGTTTCCACTAACTCCTCTAGCCTCTAGAGCACCTACAACAGAAGCAGCTCTTTCTCTTGAAAGTTTCAAGTTGTAAGCAGCAGCACCTTTAGCATCTGTATGACCAGTTACCAAGAAGGTACCATCGTTAGATTGCTTAATGATTGTTGCAGCTTGATCTAATTTACCACTAGATTCAGGTCTGATTGTAGCCTTATTGAAATCAAATAAGATATCTTTAAGAGCTCCTGTAGCTTCCTTAGCGATAACATCTTTTGGTTTAGGACATCCGTTGTATTCAGGAAGACCTGGAACAGTAGGACAAGCATCATCTTTATCTAAGATACCGTCACCGTCTGTATCTGGCCAAGGACAACCGTTGTTTTCAGCAGGACCTGCTACAGTAGGACAAGCATCATCTTTATCGATTACACCGTCACCGTCTGTATCTGGCCAAGGACAACCGTTATTTTCAACTGGACCAGCTACATCTGGACATTGATCGTCTTTATCTGGAACTCCATCACCGTCTGTATCAGGACATCCTTGGAATTCTGGTAAACCTGGTGTATCTGGACAAAGGTCATCTTTATCTAGGATACCATCCTTATCTCTATCTCTGTTTCCAAATCTGAATAAGATAGAAGCAGAAGCTTGCCAGAAGTTAGCCACTGTAGATTTATCACCTGGAGTTGATACATAATCACCCTGTACACCAAGACCGAAGTTCTTAGTTACCCAGAAGTTAGCACCAGCACCTGTAGCTACAGTAAAGTGATTAGCTTTACCGTTTTCGTTACCATCCTTACCGTTAGTTACGTTTTCGATTGGGTTACCATTAGCATCAACAGATGTTCTAGGGAAAGTAAGAGCTGTATAGTCATGTCTTAAGTAGTTAGCACCAACTCTTAAATATGGATCAAACCAAGATTCTTCGTTCCATAAAAGACCTGCCCCATGAGCCTGGAAACCAAGACCTGTCATTAGGAAAAATTCTTTCCCCATGTTGAATCTTTTGTTTTCAACATTTCCAACAGAAGTTTGCCAGTCAATTACTAAACCTTTTCCAATGTTTCTAGCAACTGTCAACTTAGATAATGGAGGTGTAATAGAAAAGTTGTTCACATTGAACATACTTTTTGTCAAATTGTTAGCAGAGAACGTATTACCGAAGCTTGTACGTGCTGCTACGTGGTTTTCTGCATGAGCACCAACTCCGATCAACCACGGATTGTTGGTAGTCTGCGCGAAAACAGTAGAGGCAACAGTAAGCGCCAATGCTGAAATTCCTAATTTTAGATTTTTCATAGAATTAAATGATTAAATAATTGATAATGCAAAATAAATATAATTTTTCTTTATATACAAAGTTTTTCAAATGATTTTTAACTTTTCTTTAATATTCTGTCCAGGTTCCGTTTATTTTCTCTATCTTTTATCGCCTCTCTTTTATCGAAAAGCTTTTTACCTCTACCAAGCGCTATCAGCACCTTTGCTTTACCCCGATCGGTGATATACAATTTTAAAGGTATTATGGTGTTCCCTGCATCCTTTAACTTTTTTTCAAGTTTTTGCAATTCTTTTTTGTGCAAGAGCAATTTCCGTTCCCTTTTTGTTTTATGATTGTAAAAAGTTCCCAATTTATACTCATCAATCATCATGTTGATGATGTATAATTCCCCATCAATAAACTGACAGAACGATTCTGTGATGGACGCTTTGGATGAGCGTAAAGATTTTATTTCGGTACCCGTCAAAACCATTCCGGCTTCATATTCTTCAAGAATTTCATATTCAAAACGGGCTCTTCTGTTCAATATATTAACTGTTTTCTCAATCTTCATCATTTTAAAATTTCGTTAATGAAATATATAAAAAATACCGTACATTTAAAAACTTGACTATTATAATATTACAAAATACCCAAATTCTTTTCGTATTTTTGCGCCAAATTTACAAAACTATATGTTAACAGTATCTAACTTATCTTTACAATTCGGGAAAAGAGTTCTTTTTGACGAGGTAAATATTATGTTTACCAAAGGAAACTGCTACGGAATCATCGGAGCAAACGGTGCGGGAAAGTCTACATTCCTGAAAATATTAACAGGAAAGCAGGATCCTACAACAGGACATGTATCTCTGGAACCAGGGAAAAGAATGTCAGTTTTGGAACAGGATCACTTTGCTTACGACCAGTTTACTGTTCTTGAAGCGGTTTTAAGAGGTAACAAGAAATTATTTGAGATAAAAGAGGAAATGGATGCGTTATACGCAAAAGAAGATTTCTCTGACGAAGACGGAATTAAAGCCGGCGAATTAGGCGTAATTTATGATGAAATGGGCGGATGGACTGCAGAATCTGATGCACAGACCATGCTGTCTAACGTAGGAATCACTGAAGATATGCACTGGCAGCTGATGGGTGAACTTGAGAATAAAGACAAAGTAAAAGTTCTTTTGGCTCAGGCACTTTTCGGTAATCCTGATGTATTGATTCTGGATGAGCCTACCAATGACCTTGACATTGATACTATTTCATGGCTTGAAGACTTCCTTGCTGACTATGAAAACACAGTAATCGTTGTTTCTCACGACCGTCACTTCCTGGATACCGTTTGTACACACATCGGTGACCTTGATTACTCTAAACTTAACCTTTACACAGGTAACTACTCTTTCTGGTATCAGGCTTCTCAGCTGGCAACTAAACAAAGAGCCCAGGCAAACAAAAAAGCTGAAGAAAAGAAAAAAGAACTTCAGGATTTCATTGCCAGATTCAGTTCTAACGTAGCAAAAGCTAAACAGGCTACTGCAAGAAAGAAGATGATCGATAAATTAAACATCGATGACATCAAGCCAACTTCAAGAAGATATCCGGCGATCATTTTTGAAATGGAAAGAGAGGCAGGAGATCAGATTCTTGATGTAAAAGGTCTTGAAAAAACCAAAGACGGAGAATTATTATTCTCCAATATTGATTTAAACCTTAAAAAAGGAGATAAAGTAGCGGTACTTTCTAAGAACTCTTTGGCAATCACAGAATTCTTCGAGATCCTTGCTGGAAATGTGGAAGCTGATAAAGGAACAGTTGCATGGGGAGTTACTACAACTCAATCTCACATGCCTTTGGATAATACCAAATTTTTCCAGGAAGATTTAAGCCTGGTTGATTGGCTGAGACAATTTACAAAGAATGATGAAGAGCGCCATGAAGAGTTTGTAAGAGGATTTTTGGGAAGAATGTTATTCTCCGGAGATGAAGCTTTGAAATCATGTAAAGTACTTTCGGGAGGTGAAAAAATGAGATGTATGTTCAGCAGAATGATGCTTCAGAAAGCCAATGTTCTTTTACTGGATGAGCCTACCAACCACTTAGACCTTGAAAGTATTACAACCTTGAACAACTCTTTATCAAACTTCAAAGGAAACATCCTGTTGGCATCACATGACCACGAAATGCTTTCAACTGTCTGTAACAGAATCATTGAACTGACTCCTAAAGGAATCATCGACAGAGAAATGAATTACGATGAATACCTAGCTGATAAAAAGGTAAAAGAATTAAGAGAAAAAATGTATTCTTAAATCAGAATAACATTAAAATCTATATAAAAAACACCTCAAAGCAAAGCTTTGAGGTGTTTTCGTTTAAATAAACAAATAATAATTATTTTGTCAGTTTTGCAGCCGGCAAAGAAACGGTTCCCGGATCTTTCCACAGCCCATCTTTCTCAGCCCTCTTTTTAATAGATTCTGCCCTCTTATTACTGTCCGGATGGGAGTTGAACATTTTTTCAAAATTAGTTTGTGTACTTCCCTGAGAAAGCAAGGCAAGCTTTTTAAAGGCCGTATAGGCACCCACCACATCATATTTATTAGCTTTCATGAAGTCATACGAATAAGTATCTGCTTCAGACTCCTGTTTTTTGCTGTGTGAAGCATCTAGAAATGCATTCGCCATCTTTCCTACCTGGCTGTCATTAAGGGTAGCTACTGCAGATGAGGCTGAGGAAGCTGCATCTAATGCTGCGGCTTTCAGATAAGCTGACTTCATGGCGTCTTTTGTATCCTGATTTTTAACGTGACCGATCTCATGCCCGATTACAGCAAGCAATTCGTTATCTGTCATGATATCCATCAATGATGAAAATACACGAACACTTCCATCTGCGCAGGCAAATGCGTTGATATCTTTTACTTTATAAACTTTATAATTCAGGTTCAGACCATCCTGAGACTTGTGTTTTCCGAACAGTTTGTTCAATCTCACAGTATATGGGTCTTTCGCTCCTGCAACAGGATTGTTTTTATCCATCCACTCTACGGATTCTTTGGATAGTTTGACAGCATCTTCGTTGGTAAATGTTAATCCTTTTGCACCATTTGAAACCATTCCGGCAGCTTTTCCGAGGTTAATTTTCTGTGCATTGATCGAATACGCAGCCCCCAATACAAGAAGGCATACACTGATTTTTTTCATACCTATTTAAAAATTTGGAGCACGAAGATAGCATTTTTTTAACAATGATTAAGTCGAAACTTCACTCCGGTTCATTTCAGAATGCTATTTTTTTTCCTTATTTTTGTGAAATGAGTCAAAAATGGATTTACAAGCCCGAACCCGATGAGGAAGTTGTGGACAGACTAAGTTCGTCACTTGGTTTTGGTACTTTTGAATCTAAAATCCTCGTTCTAAGGGGAATTGACAATTATCAAAAGGCCAGAGAATTCTTCAAACCGAATCTTAACGATATCCACAATCCGTTTTTAATGGCAGATATGCAAAAAGCTGTAGAGCGTATTGCCACCGCCATTGAAAATGGTGAAAAAATACTGGTATATGGTGACTATGATGTGGACGGAACCACAGCAGTTGCGCTGATGTATCTTTATCTCAGCAAGATTGTTGAGAAAAGATATCTGGACTACTATATTCCGGATAGGAATTCTGAAGGCTACGGAATTTCCACAGAAGGAATTGATTTTGCCAAAGAGAATGGTTTTTCATTAATCATTGCCCTGGACTGTGGAATCAAAGCCCTTGATATGATCAACTATGCCACCCATCTCGGCATAGACTTTATTATCTGTGATCATCACCTTCCCGGTGAGGAAATTCCCAATGCTGCAGCTGTACTTGACCCTAAAAGGAGTGACTGCCGATATCCTTTCAAAGAGCTTTCTGGATGTGGCGTTGGTTTCAAGCTTTGCCAGGGACTTAATACCATTTATAAGTTACCGGAAGCCGAACTGTTTGAGCTTACAGATCTTCTGGCTATTTCTATTGCTGCGGACATCGTATCTATGACAGGAGAAAACAGGGTTCTGGCTAAGATGGGCTTAAAAACGCTTAGAAAGACCCGCAATCTAGGTTTGAGACTGTTGATTCCTGAAGATAAGCTTTCTCATTTTGAAATTTCCAATATTGTTTTTGAAATAGCGCCTAAAATTAATGCCGCGGGAAGGATTTCTCATGGTAAAGCTGCTGTGGAACTTATGGTTTCCGATAACCTGAAACATGCCAACCAGATTGTAAATGACATCATGAATCTCAATGATGAGAGACGTGAACTGGATATGAATTCCACACTTTCTGCCCTGAATCAGATTATAGAATCCCAGCAGGAAACCAAACATACGACTATCGTTTACCATCCTGAATGGAATAAAGGAGTCATTGGTATTGTAGCCTCAAGGCTTATTGAAACCTATTATAAACCTACACTGGTATTTACCGATGGGAATAATGGTGAAATGGTTGCTTCTGCAAGATCAGTTTCTGATTTTGATGTACATGAAGCTCTTGATATGTGTTCTGAATATTTCCTTAAATTCGGGGGCCATCATGCGGCTGCCGGCTTGTCAATGGAGAAAGATAAATTTGCTGCTTTTAAGGAAAAATTTGAAAGAATTGTTTCTGAGAAAATCCAGGAACATCAAAAAGAACCTTCCATTACCATTGATACAGAAATTAAAATTGATGAGATCAACAGAGAGTTTATCAATTTTCACAGAAAACTGGCTCCATTCGGGCCTCATAACATGAAACCTATTTTTACACTGACCAATCAGAAGCTTTCAGGATATGTAAAAACCATGGGAAAAGATAACAATCACCTGAAGTTTTATATCAAGCAGGAGTCTACGGGCAGGAATATTGAATGTGTAGGGTTCAAGCTTGGTCAGTTTGTAGAAGATTTTAAAAATAAAAATTTTGATCTTGCTTTCACCCTGGAAGAAAATCACTGGAAAGGCAATGTAACTCATTATCTTAATATTAAGGATGTGAAATTTAGGGAGTAAGAAGGTTGCATGATTTAGGTTGCAGGTAATAAAAGCCTGCACAAAGATAAAATTCTGATCAAAATATTGATATTTCAAACTACTATAACCTGCTACCCGCCATCTATTACTACCTATTACTTAACAAAAAATGAAAAAAATCGGTTTATTTTTCGGATCATTCAATCCTATTCATATCGGACATCTTATTCTGGCCAATTATATTCTGGAAAATTCTGATATGGATGAGCTTTGGTTTGTGGTAAGCCCGCAAAACCCATTCAAGGACAAAAAATCTTTACTGAATGACCATAACAGGCTTGATATGGTACAGCTGGCAGTAAAGAATTATCCCAATATGAGGGCTTCCAATGTGGAATTTTCTCTTCCAAAGCCAAGTTATACTATTGATACTTTAACGTATCTTCATGAAAAATATCCAAATTATTCTTTCAGCCTAATCATGGGAGAAGATAATCTGAAAAGTCTTCACAAATGGAAAAATTCTGATATTCTGATCAACAATCATCATATTATTGTTTATCCCAGAGTGTTTGAAGGAGAAAAGAAAGACTCAGAATATTTACAACATGACAATATCTCTATGATAAAAGCACCTGTAATAGAACTTTCTGCCACAGAAATCCGCAATATGATAAGGGATGGTAAAAATGTAAGACCTATGCTTCCTCCTGAAGTTTTTGAATATTTGGATGGTAGCAGTTTTTATAAGTAATTTTGCAGTTCAGAAATGAGAACATACAGGAAGAAATACCCTTCTTTTAACACACAGCTCATAATAAAGAAATGAATTTTATCGAAAAAATATTCTCAAAATATCCTCAGGAAAAAATCATCAGATGGTTTAAGCAAATTTGTCTTGCAGAAGCTGTTTCCTGTCTTTTACTATATTGCGTGGCGATGATCTGGATCCGGTATGATGAAAATGTATATTCTATCATCTTTATCAGTGTTATTGGTAGTTTACATGGATTATTTTTTACCCTTTACCTTTTACTCTGCCTTCCTGCCAGAAAAATTTATAACTGGGATGATGAAGATTTTGTTTTTGCCTTATTATCAGCATTTTTCCCTTTTGCAACGGTTTGGGTAGATAAAAAACTGGCACGATTCGATAGAGAATAAATAATATAATAAGAATAATCAAAGGACCTTTAGGTCCTTTTTATTTTTATAGTCATTACAAACCTCGTTTAGCAAGTGTTTTTAATTCCTAAACTATATGAATAAGCTCAAGTGTCGGTTATCTTTTTTCAAAAAATTCTTCAATATTTTTTCATTTGATGTAACATTTAACATCTTTCATTTGTCTTATTACACAGAAAGGTCAAACAATCAATATTTTTAACTAAATTTTTATTAACTGATAATCAATTGATTATAATAAATTGAAAATATTTTTAAGTACTTTGTATTGCATAATACTTAATTTATTATATATCTTTGTAATGTTAAATAACAAACCATACAAGCTATTAATTAAAAAATAATATCATGAAAACTCAAATACTTATTGCAACACTATTTTTCGGCGGACTTGTAACCGCCCAGCAGAAAAAAGACAGTTTGAAAGTAAATGCTATTGATGCAGTGAATATCAAGAAGCAGGTTTTCAAAAAACAAGGTGACCGTCTGGTATATGATGTGGCCTCTTCATCTATTGCTAAAGGAACCAATACCTTTAATCTTTTGAAGCAAACGCCTATGATTTCCAGCATTGACGGAAAAACACTGAAGATTTTGGGAAAAAATGATGCCATAATTTATATTAACAATAAGAAAACCAATATGGATTCTGAGGCATTGATCGAAATGCTGAAATCCACTCCATCCGAGGATATTCAGAAAATTGAGGTGATTACCGTTCCCGGAAGCGAATTCCAGGTTGAATCTAAAGAAGGGGTAATCAATATTGTGATGAAAAAAAGCAAAAACAATGGCTACAATGGAACACTGAAAATGCAGAACGAGCAGGCTTATTACAATAACCCTAATGCAGGTGCCTCTTTTAATTTCAGACAAGGTAAATGGTCCGGTAACTCTAATTTCAGAACAGGAAGCTGGACAGACAGACAAAGATATACATTGTCTAACGGAGATCCAACGTTCAGAAATGAATCTTATGGATTTAATGATGATCCTAATAAAACTCTAGGTGGCGGCTTCAATATTGATTATGAGATCAATAAAAAGCACAGTCTTGGATTATCCTACAACATGAGATACAATAAAAGTTTTAATTCTGTACTGGATATTACCAACTGGCAGAATGGAGTTTTAAATAACAGAACCGTCAATCATGAGGATGCACAAACGAGAAACCATTCATTTAACCTGAATTATGAGATGAAAACAGATTCTCTGGGAAGTAAGCTTACCTCGAATGTTTCTTACTTGTGGTTTAACAGAGATAAGGTGAGTTTCAATGAAAGTTTTCCATTGGATAATAATCCGGAAAATAATTATTCAGCTCTTCATCAATCTGTACCCCAAATCATCAACAACTACGCTGCCAATATTGACTATCTGAAAAAAACAGCGAAAGGTGCCACATGGCTGATGGGAGTAAGTTATAATCATACCAATACAGACAATGACACCCAGCAGGACAAATTGAAAAACGGAGAATTTGTAATAGATCCCAATCAAACCAATCATTTCATTTACAAAGAAAATATTCTGGGGATTTATCTGAACTATGAAAGAAAGCTTACTGAGAAGTTATCCGGAAAAATAGGAGCCCGTTATGAAATGACGAGAAGTACAGGAGATATTCTTGGAAAGACAGGATTCGAAAGAAATTATAATAATATTCTGCCTTATCTGAATTTAAATTATGCAATCAATTCAGATCATAATCTAAGCTATACTTTTTCCAGCAGAATCAGAAGACCAAGATTCTGGGAACTGAACCCTTCGAGAACATATTTTACTCCTACCAATTATACACAAAACAATCCTTTTATACTGGCAGCCAAGTTTTACAATCAGGAGCTGAACTATATGTATAAAAATGCATTTTATGCCAATCTTAGTTTTAATATGGTAGAAGACGCAGCAGCTTCAGATCTCATTCCGTTACAGGGAACTGTTACAGCTCCGAAAAGAGATGCCAACGGTAATATTATATACGACGGTAGTGGTAATGCCATTACAGAAACAACCCGGTTTTTAAGATACATCAGAACCAATTACGGAAAAAACAGGGAGCTTGCATTAACACTTGGAATGAACAAATCATGGTTTAAAGACATCTGGACAACTAATTATTCGGTGAACTTAGGATACGTTACGTATACTGGAGGGGTGTGGGAAGATCCAACGTCTATGCCAGCACCCGGAGAAACTGAAGTAGTAGAGCCTTATATCATCAATGTCAAAAATTATAATATGTCCGCTACCATCAATAATGTTATCAGGCTTTCATCCAAAAAAGACTGGTTCCTGGGAGTGAATTACTTTTTTGCCAGCCAGACGGCCATGGAAGGTGGCATGATAGCAGCCAGACAAAGCTTTGATTTCAATGTGAAAAAAATCATTGGCGACTGGACTATTGTAGCGGAAGTAAGTGATTTATTTAACCAAAGCTTTTACAGCATTAAAGGGGTGCAGCCCAATGGAAAATATAACAATATCACCAACTTCAACTATCCAAGACTTATGAGTATAGGGGTTACCTACAATTTCGGAAATCAGAAACTGAAAAAAGCAAGGGAAATGAAATCAGCTAATGATGCTGTAAAATCAAGAACCTAATTTATAAAAACTTATTTCACTAAATCCACTCTTAAATAAACAAACATGAAACGTATAATTTTGTCAATGGCTATCGTATTTGGTACTTGCGCATTAGCACAGGAGAAGAAATCTGATACGGCAAAAACAAAAAATATAGAAGGGGTAACCATCACAAAACAGGTTTTTAAAAAGCAAAGCGACCGTTTTGTATATGATGTAGCAGCATCTCCTGTTGCTAAAGGAAATACTACTTTTGACCTTCTGAAGCAAACCCCTTTATTATCTTCTACGGATGATAAAACATTGAAAATCGCAGGAAAAAATAATGCGCTGATCTATATCAACGGAAGAAAAAGCAATATGGATTCCGAGTCTCTGGCTCAGTTCCTGAAAAATACTCCAGCAGAAAATATCCAGAAAATTGAGGTGATTACCGTACCGGGAAGCGAATATCAGGTAGAATCATCAGACGGGATCATCAATATCATTTTAAAGAAAAAAATGAGCGACGGTCTCAACGGAAACATGAGAATGTCTAATACCACCAACAAATATAACGGAAGTCAGGCGAGTTTCTCAGCCAATTACAGAAAAGGCAAACTTGGAGTAAGTGCAAGTCTTAGCGGCGGTGAGAATATTGAAGCACAAACGTATACTTTAAGAAACGGTACTGCCAAAACATCCAATGAATCTACAGGTGATATTGATGATCCGAACAAAAATATCGGAGGTTATCTGAATATCGATTATCAGCTTAACGATAAAAGCAACCTTGCCCTATCATGGAACACCTGGGCCAATAAAAGCTATAATTCAACGGTAGATTTATTTAATACCATAAAAAAAACAGATACGGAATATACATGGTCCAAAAACAAAGAAGATTCAAGGTCCTACAACAATTCCGTCAATTTGAATTATGAATTAAAAACAGACTCACTTGGCAGTAAACTGAATGTAAATGCCGCTTACCTTAATTATAGGAGATTCCAGTTTACTGATAATCAGACCTTCACTTCGGACATCAACAGAACTGTAGGAGCAAGAACTACACAGGTACTTCAGAATCTTCCTCAAATCATTAATAACTTCTCCGGAATGGTAGATTATATTCAGAAGTTTAAAAATGATTTTACAGTTTCTATAGGAGGAAACTATAACAAAACCAAAACAGACAACGATTCTAAAAACATTACTTATTCCTTTAATCCCCTAACAGCTCCGGATTCAAGACCCAATCATTTTATTTATGATGAAAATATCTATGGAATGTATGTTACCGTAGAGAAAAAGATTTCTGATAAACTTTCCGGAAAAGTAGGTACCAGATACGAGATCACAAACAGTTTGGGAACTTCAGACAATGCACCTACGGACGCACTTAAAAGGATTGAACGAAACTATAACAACATTCTTCCTTATCTGAGCCTGAATTATGCGATTAATGATAAAAACAATATTTCATACTCTTTCTCAAGCAGAATGAGAAGACCGAGCTTCTGGGAACTTAATCCTGTAAGAAACATCCTGACAGAAGATAATTACACTCAGAATGACCCGTTTGTAAAGGCTTCCTCTACCTACAATCAGGAACTTACATACATGTACAGAAATTCCTATTTTTTGATTTTAAACCATTCTTACATTCAGGACGTCATTACACAGGTTCCGTTACAGGGTTATCCGGTATCGCCGGATGGTAAGATCGGAGATAATCCTGCATTGAGATACATCAGAACCAATTTTGGGAACAAGCAGGAAATGTCTGCCATGGTAGGTATTCAGAAGTCGTTTTTCAAACAATACTGGACGACCAACTTTAATATCGGGGTGCAGCATAACATCAACAATGGAAGTCTTGATACTGATCCTACTACCGGAGACCGGTTTAAGAATGATAAAGGACCTAACGGAAATTTTATTACCTACACCAATAAAACGAATTCTACCAGCCTTTTGATTCAGACCAACAACACCATCCGTCTTGATAAAAAGAAAACATGGTTCTTCGGCGTTAATTACTTCTTTGTCGACAAGCAGCAGATTGAGCTTGGCTCTTTGAAAAACTTAATGAGCTTAGACCTCAGCCTTAAGAAAATGTGGAACGACTGGACTTTTGCTGTCAATGTAAATGATATTCTGAATACCAACATCGTTAAAATTGAAGATTTCCAGGAAAACGGAAATTACAATTACATCCACCAAAACCGCTACAACAGAAGCTTAACGGTAAGCCTTACCTACAATTTCGGAAACCAGAAAGTGAAAAAGGTAAGAGATATTGAAGGCGCTTCTGATGCTATTAAAAGCAGAACCAGATAAAGATTATCTTTCTTCATATTCAATTATTCTTACGGTATCCGCTGATTCTTTTCAGCGGATTTTTTTATATTTAATCACTATGAAAAAAAATATAAGGATTATTGTACTTTTCCCTACCCTGCTCTTTTTATGGATAAGCTGTGCAGAAAAAAAGGTCAAACTGGGTAAAGATATCGGCTTTGATAAGGAGGAAAATATCCATTATGGAAACAGCTCTGGGCAGGTTATGGATCTCTATATTCCCGATACAAAAACGAGTAAAGAAAAGGATGTTTTTATTATGATTCATGGTGGAGGCTGGCGCAGCGGAAATAAATCACAGCTGACATTCTTTACTCTATCCATGATGAAGAGATTTCCTGATCATGTTTTCGTTAACATGAATTACAGACTGGCTTCTGAAACAAACTACGGACTGCCTAATCAGATGAATGACATCAAAGCAGTTACAGCCTTTTTAAAGAAGAAACTCAGATACAACCCCAAGCTCATCATATTAGGAAATAGTGCCGGAGCCCATTTATCGATGCTGTATGCCTACAAGTTTGATGCAGATAAAAAAGTAAAAGCTGTAATTAATATTGTTGGCCCGGCAGACCTCTCTGATCCGGGTTTCAAAAATTATCAGGAGTATTCTTTTGTGGAAAGCAGACTTGTGGATCCTGAAACAATTAAAACCGGAATATCAAAGATCGATTTTGCCAGCCCTGTGAAATGGATAAAAAGTGATTCCCCTCCTACTTTGTCTTACTATGGAAGTTCGGATCGTGTAGTTCCTTCTACACAGGAAAAAAGACTGGATTCAGCCTTGATAGCCAATCATATCATCCATGAATCTTATCAATTCAATGGAGGACATCTGGATTGGGATAAACATCCAAATAATCTATTTCTTATTGATAAAATTAAAACCTTCATTAAAGAAATTGACAAAAAATAACACGTTCTGATTCTTCAAAACGTGTCATTCTTTTATAATTTAATTGTATTTATTCAGATTTTGCAACGGCTGTTCTTTCTGAAACTCCATTGGCATTGAAAGCTTCAATCTGGAAATAGTAGGCGTCCGTTCTGTCTGCTCCTGTAAAGAAATATTCATTTTTCCCGTATACCATAATGCTTCCGTACAATTTATCAGGAGATTTTCCAAAATAGATTACATAGCCGTCTGCATCAGGATTCTGCTGCCATTTCATCCAGATACTCCTTCTTTCACCATATTTCTTAGGGTCAGCTCTTAAAGGCACAAATCCCTCAACCTTTGAAGGCTGTTTCCCTGCTCCTTTTCCAAACACTCTGAAACCGCTTAATGCAAATTTTCCGGTAGGCATTTTCAGATTTTCCATTTTAAGGAAACGGGCTTTTGCCGGATTTTCCAACTCAACATAGTCGTGAGGAACATCTTTAGTGTTTTTGCTTTTATCCACAATCACATTCCATTTCTTACCATCATTAGAACCGTAGATTTTATACTGATGCATTTTTCCAAGGGTTTTCCCCATGAACTCAGCATCCTGATCCGCGTAATTGATCTGAATGGCATTGATCGTAGAAACTTCACCAAGATCTGTCTGGAACCATTCCCCGGCATTTCCTGTTTTAGCACTCCAATACGTTTTGATATCCTCATCTACCGCATAGTTAGGCTGATATCCACCTAAAGTAGATGAAACCTGAACCGGTTTATTGTAATTCAGCAGCATCCATCCGACAAAAAGGCCTTTCGTAAAATCTTTGCCTTGTGCATACTGCGGAAGGTATGTAGGATAATCACCATACGCCGTATTACAGTACATCACATCATCTTTATCGAAACCTGCCGGCCAGATTCCCAGTCTTCTTTCAAAATTATTTTTAGTAGAAATAAAAATTGTGGAAACATGCCACCAGTTCTTGTAATTGTCTTCAAACGTTGCTCCGTGCCCTGCTCCTCTTGCAAAACCACCCGGTTTATAAGAGAACGGATTATGCTGCTGATATTCGAAGCCTTCCAAAGGATTTTTACTCACATATACTCCATCGGAATACCCACTGAATTCTGTTGCCGGAGCGCCATACTGCATATAATATTTCCCGTTATGCTTCGTCATCCATGCTCCTTCTACAAAAGGCTGAAGAAAAACATTATCATTGTATTCCCCAAACCTTTCCCAACCATGATCTTCAGGTTTTAGCTTAATAATAGGTTTTACGAAACCTTCGGACTGAAGGTCTTTCACTTTTACTTCTGTTCCCAGCAACGGCCATTCGTTGCTTGAGCCCCAGTACAAGTACAGTTTATTCTTGTCTTCATCATAATGGAATGCCGGATCCCATGCTCCTACTTTTAAAGTATCCACTGCAATTTTCCAGTCATCTTTGGTTGGGTTGGTACTTTTCCAGATCGGAAAATCCTGTTCCCAGGTTGAGCCATACACATATAAAGTATCTTTCATGGCCCAAACTGCCGGAGCATTAAGATCGTGGATATATTTGTTGTCTCTGAGAAATTTCCTTTTTACAAACTTCCAGTCCAGCATATCATCACTGTACCAGTACCCTTCCTGGTTGGTAGAGAAAAGGAAAAGTTTATTTTTAAAATTGACAATTACCGGATCCGCTGTAGCACGGTGCTTTCCCTGTTTTGAAAAAACTTCGAAGGGTGTATAACCATAATCAATATTGATAGGATTACAGAATGTTTTCTGCTGAGCCCCTGCAATCATTCCAAGAAAGATTGCTAATGACAGAAAATATTGTCTCATTTTCAGATTTTAAACGTTCCGGACAAAGTTAATTAACTTTTTTCGGTTTTCTCCAAATAAAGCCATCCAGAAGATAATGAGTAAGCTGCGGAACAACCAATAAAGGAACCAGAAACTGAAAGAGATTTTCTGAGACCATCATATTCAGGGAAAAGTGCTCATTCCAGATAAGCGTTTCCCACAAAAATTCTTCGAGAAAGGCAAACGATAAAATGACTCCAACAAATAGGAATATTCCTGAAAAGGATTTAAAAATCTGCATCCGGTTCAGCTGCTGATTTTCTTTTTGCTTTATTTCCCGGATATAAATCAATGCTATATAGGGAATCCCGTGAGAAACTACATTCAGAAAAGTAAACAGAAGATCATTGTTGAAGTAAATAATTCCAAAATACCAGGAAAGAAAAGTTCCGGCGATCAACACTGTTTTAGGAATATTAATCCGTTTGGATTTAAAAGCTTCAAAAGCAGTTTTAAAAAGCCAAATGATCAGGATTGCAAAGTAGATTGCAGTAAGTAAAGGAATGTAATCCGGAAGATTCTGAAGCCAGTCAAACTCATTGTTTACAAACCATGTAAAGGCTCGGGGTGTTTTAAACCAATACAACATCGGATAAACAGTCGCGGAGTAAACAGCAATCTCATCTATTTTTTTACTCCAGTTGTTCGGTTCAAAACGGGCATAGATCCTCATAAAGCCGTACTGCTGCCTTATAAAATGAAAAACGGCAATCAATGCCAGTACTGACCAGAAGATCAGACTACCCAACTGGAACAGGATCATTCCCAAGATCAAGCTCAAAACAGGAATTCCCAGATACAGCAGCTTATTTCTCTGTACCTCTCCTTTTACAAAATAGGTTTTAAACAGAGTGGAATAAACGTGGGCAACATCAACAAAAACAATCAGGAAAAGCCATGTGTAAAAGGAATAATGATTTTCCAGTGTCTGAATCTGTTTCTGAAAAAGAAAGATAATCAGCAGCACCAGAAAAGGTGGTGATAAAATAAACCACCAGTCTGTTTTTGCATTATGTATCCACGGCTGTTTCATAGTATTATTTTACATCATTTGTTCTGCAGTCCGGAGCCCCTGATAGAAAGCTTCTTCAAAAATAGAGATTCCTGAAAGATCGGAATGGGCAAAGAAAATTTTACTTTCTATCGGTTCTTTTGCTTTTCTGGTTTCTTCTCCAAAAATCTGGTTAGGAACAGGAGCGATCATCGCATGCCCTATTTTATGAAACTGCATTTCCAGAATGAAATCTTCTATCAGCGGATGTGCTTTCTTCAGATCATCCAAAACTAAATCTTTCAGTTCAGATTCCTTCATGCCATAGAGCTTTTTCCTTGCTTTTCTACAGTCTGAAGTTGAAAAACTTTTATAATGAGTAATCACCTTTTCACCGATAATCTGGTTGAGATTCTGATGCTGATCAAAAATATACCCCAATCCTGAAGAACCGTAGATCACATTATCCCAGGCCAGCTCTTCATCTCCTCCGAATTCATTTTTCAGCGTAATGGTGGTTAAAAGCCAGGGCACATAATGAAAGGAAGATGCTTTTTTATGATTAAAAATTCTCTCATTCACAAACTGCGGTGTGGCAAACAGTACTTTATCGGCAATGATCTTCTTGGTTTTCTTTTGGGTATTATCAAAACTTAATACCTCAACTTTATCATTGATTTTTACATCAAAAACCAGATTTCCCGGCATATGTTTTCCCTCGGTGAATTTTGAAAGATGTTTTGCCAGTCTTGCATTTCCTTCCGGCCATGTGAATACCTGATCTTTATATATTGTGCTCCAGTTATTCTTTCTTCCGGCAAAATAATGTATTCCTGCCCATGCAGAAACGTAGTCTATTCCTAATCCGAAATCATCTCTGCAGGAATAATCCAGAAGCCATAGAAGCTCTTCAGACCGGTAGTTGTTTTCTGCCAGCCAATCTTTAAAAATTACTTTTTCAAGCTTTAAAACCTCATCTTCTCTGCTGGAATCATGTACGGGAATAGCAAACCAATATTTTCCCTCCGCATCCTTCTTTACACGGAACTCATCCATCAGCTTAAAAAAGCGGGTAAGCTCCTGCTGAGTTTGTGCTGAAATTCCTCTTTGGGGAACAATATCGTTCTGCCAGGAATTTTTATAAAATAATCTTTCCTGCTGTGGAAATGTCATTTGGTATTCATCAAGAACAGGTTCTCCGTTTTCTTCTGCTCCCAGGCAGATTTTACATTCTTTCAGGAAGTTGATGATTTCTGTATTTTCTTTGTTCGGTAACGGTAAATAATGGGCGCCCAAAGGAAATTTTGAAAATGAGTTCTCTCCATTGGAGGAATTGCCGCCAAGATGATTTTCCATTTCCAGAAGAAGATAATCACTTTCATGATGCTGGCTGAAGGATCTACACGCCGAAAGACCAGAGATTCCGCCCCCGACAATAAGATATTTAGTGTGGATAACTTCTGAAAACGGTGGAAAATCTTTTGCCCAAAGCTTATGTCCTAGGACATGATTCGTTCCGGTGACCTTCAGCAGCAAAGCTTTAACTTTCTTTCCGCAATACTGCAAAAAGGGAAGCATAAGACTACCTAAAAATATAGTTGTGAGAAAATCTTTTCTACTGTACTTTCCCCCACTCTTCATCGAAATATCGGACTAATATCTGGTTATCCAGACGGTTAACTTCTACGTCTTTCACCTTCATATCTTTATTGAAATAAGACATCTGTGAAAAGTTGTAATCATAATATTTTAAGCCAGGCAGCTTTCTGTAGATCCTGTTGTTGACGGGCTCAAATGAAGCCATAGAAAATCCCCATTCCCCAAAAGACGGAACGTAAGTGTGATATGCTGCTGTAAAAGGAAAAATCTGATGGATTGTTTTTTCGATACACCAGAAAGATTTCGGAGCAAAATATGGAGAGGTGGTCTGAACTACAATCTTGGTATCAAGAGTTGTCAATCTCTCCAGTTCTTTATAAAACTGTAAGGAATAAAGTTTTCCGAGGCTGTAATTGGACGGATCCGGAAAGTCTATGATAATGACATCAAACTTCTTTTTGTTCTCTTTTACCCAGATGTAAGCATCTTTATTGATCACTTCCACTTTAGGATTGGAGAAAGAACTTTGATTCAGTCTGCGCATGGTTTCATTGGTTTTGAAAAACTGGGTCATCTCTCCGTCAAGATCTACAAGTGTTACTTTTTTAACATCTTTATATTTTAATACTTCTCTTGCTGCAAAACCATCACCGCCTCCAAGAATCAGGACATTATCTATATTTTTTGCCATCGACATTGCAGGATGTACCAAAGCCTCATGATAACGGTATTCGTCTGTGGATGAAAACTGCAGGTTGTTATTTAAATATAAACGGAATTCATGAGTGTTTCTAGTTAAAACAATTCTCTGATAAGGAGAGCTTTTGGTATACACTACATTTTCACCATATAATTTTTCTTCTGAATAGGATAAAATAGTATCTGAGAAAATGAAAAGTCCTAAAAGAAATGCAAATGCTGCAAGAGATTTTACTTTGAGCGATAGCGGTTTTGATAATTCCTTTGTAAGATAATAGCACAGGAATATCGCAATGGAAATATTAATCAATCCAAAAAACAAAGGGGTTTTGACAATTCCCAGCTTCGGAATCAAAACCAATGGAAACAGAATAGATGCCAGTAATGCTCCGATATAATCGAATGCAAAGACATTTGAAACTAAATCTTTAAACTGCACCCTGTCTTTTAAAATATTCATCAGAAGCGGGATTTCCACCCCGACGAGACATCCCGTGAAAAAGACGAAAAGGTATAAAACACTTTCAAAATGGGCGAGCGTATTAAACAGAATGAACAACACAACAGAGCTGATTCCCCCCACGATTCCTACCAGGATTTCGATCTCAATGAATTTATCAATAAGATTTCCTTTGATGAATTTCGCAAGGTAAGACCCCACTCCCATTGAGAACAGGTATACTCCGATAATGAAGGAAAACTGCTTTACAGAGTCTCCTAAAAGATAGCTTGCCAGCGCTCCGGCCACCAGCTCATAAATCAGTCCACATGTAGCAATGACGAATACTGAAAACAATAAAAGCAGCTCAAGAGGAATCCTCTTCTTATCCATGTATTGCCGCGCTTATAATCATTGAAATTCCGATAATAAATGCCCCGAAGACAATAGCAATTGCTATATTTTTATTCTGGGCGATCTCATGCCATGTTTTTTCAGGAGTCAGTTTTTCAATAATGAAATAACATGCAAGCAAAATAGCGATTCCTAAAAATGAATAAAGAACCGAGTTTAGTATGGGTAAGAAATTGATGTTGTCCATAGTTTTATATTTTTATTTGTGATAATATCTGTAGAATCCTACTCTGGAATGGCTTCTTGTGGTTCCGTCGCGGTATGTTTCTGTCTTGGCGCAGTCGCAGACCTGATTTCCCTGGTATGTAAGGTATACAAACCAGGTGAGGCAGAATCCTCCGATCAGACAGAGTATCCAGTTTTTTCTTATGTAATTGACTATATTAGTTATCATCATTTGCAGGATAAGGTGAGTTTGAACTATTCTTCCATTTATTTACATTGAAGTAATGTTTTCCTATCCACATTGCCACAAACACAGCAATCATTATGAATAAAATAATCCCGAAGTTCCAGAATGAAACGGGAAGCCATGTAGCTTTGAGCTGTACATAAGTATTGCTTGAAATGGGGTCTGTGGTGAGTTTAAGTGCTTCAGAATTAATCAGGGAATCCAGCTTTTGAGTTCCGAACGATGCTTTGGCAAGTCTGATCACTTCCGAGGTATCTTTTTCCAGCGTCTGCCCGTCTGTAAAAGTTTTGGTCTGCACCTTGAATATGTCAGTAACCTCAATTGTTCCTGATTTATCCCGTGATATCATAACCTTTGAATCAGGCGATGTAAGGCCTGAAAATGACGGCAAGCCTCCTTCTTTTTCAGCTGAAATAATGAAATGATATTTTCCGGAGCCTACCCCACACAGGTTAAAATCTTCAGACTGGCTTCCTTCCGTCCAGCTTTCCCCGTCTTCGTACCCATGATACTGTTCAATATCTTTGGAGGTATAGATAATTTCGTTGGTATTCTCGTTCACAAGGCTTAGCTGAACATTCGCCCAGGAATTATCAACACCTGAAAAAGCATTCACTTTTAATGGGGCCGAACCTCCGGAAAGGGTAAAGCTTTTGCTGACCAATTCTTTATCTTTTACATCTGCAAAATTGATGGTCTCTGCAAAAACGGTTTCGTTGGTTCTTGAAGTGTAAACATACATTTGAAGCAAACAAATCATTAATGCCGCCACGCAAAAGATGTTTACAGCCTGTCTGATATCGAAATAATAAGGCTGAACGATCCCTATTCCTGTATAATACGGCAGGTTAGTTATTTTAAAAGCTTTCTTTACTTCATATTTTGAAATGTGGACTCCATAGAAATACTGGCTTTTCCTGCTGGTCTTCTCCTGAGAGATCATACGGGTTCCGTTGACATATTCTTTGTAGGTAGCAATACTGAAATCCAGATGCTCATCAAAAAAACCAGCTGCGGCTTCAATACTGCATTGAGAGTTTTCGTACCATCGATAGGTTCGCCCGAGATAGGTTGGGAATGCTGAATCTTTACTTTTAAAATCATCAGCATCTATAGGAATCAGGAAAACCCAATGCCCGTCACTTTCACTCAGGAAAGCATCATTTCCTTTACTGTCTTTTAAATAATATTCGCGCCAGAAAATACTGGAACCATATTTCCTGACGATAATGGCAGCAACAGTATATTCTACCTCTCCGATTCTTCCTTTTTGTCCAACATCTAAAACAACATTTTCCGTAGGGACTTTCAGATGTTTAATTTTTTTGTTTCCGGCAACATCAATGAGATAAGAACAGGTACCGCAAACATATTCTTCAACAGGAAAGGTGAGATCTAATTTATTTTCTGATTCGCATGCTGGGCAGACATAGTACATTTTTATCTGTAAATTTTGTGTTTTTGAATGGTATTAGCTTTAAAATACTGAACCACCTCATCTGCAATCTGCTCTACTTTCTGGGTATTGTCCTGAGTATAATTACAAAGGAATACATCAAAGGTAAGCTGTTTAAATTCCGGCCACGTGTGGATACAAAGATGTGACTCTTTCAGAATGACTGCGGAAGTAAAACTCTCATTTTCAAAAATATGATTGGTTACTCCTACAATTTCTACATCTTTAGTTTTCAGAATATCTTCTGTAAACGTCAGAAAACCTTTGCTGTCTAATAACAAATCTTCTGACTCTGTTTCCAAAGTCAGAAGAATATGTAAACCTTTACCTGATAATGGGTTCAATTAATTTTTTTGGTAAATATATTATTTTTTTGGAAGAAAAACCTCAGCAAGCATACATCTTGCGCTTCCTCCACCATTTACTTCAATGGTATTCAGGTCTGAATAGATAATTTCGCAGTATTTTTCAATAGCTGCTACTTGTTCTGGAGTGAGAGACTGGTAAGCGGTCTGGCTCATCACCAAAAATTTCTCACCCTCTTTGTTCTGAACCTGAAGCATATTTCCTGCAAACTGCTGCATCTGCTCTTCAGAAATTTCGATGATTTCTTTCCCTGAGCCTTTAATGGTTTCCATTACTTTTTCTCTTTCAAGCTCATCATCGATACAGTCAAGACAGATTACGACAAATTTATCGGCTACACACATCATTACATTGGTGTGGTAGATAGGTAGCCTTTCCGTTCCTACCGTCTGAAATGAGTGGAAAACTACCGGAGTGAATCCGTATTTGGTACAGAATTCTCTAAACAGTTTTTCATCCAGTCTCAGAGAAACAGAGCCATACGCAATTTTATTATCATGATCGAAGATCATGCTTCCTGTTCCTTCCAGAAAATGTCCCTGAGTTTCAGAAAATGACCAGTCATCAATTTCAGCTACTTCAAATCCCTGAGCTTCGATGGTTTCAATAATATCTTCCCTTCTTTCCACTCTTCTGTTGGAAGCGAACATCGGATATAAAACCACCTTTCCATCTTTATGGAAACTTACCCAGTTATTGGGAAAAATAGAATCAGGAGTATGCGGGTCCGGAGTATCTTTTATGGTAATCACATTGATTCCTTTCCCTCTCAGCTTTCCGACAAAAGTATTAAACTCAGCCAAAGCTTTTGACTGGATATCAGAACCTGTCTGTTCTACCTGGAAATAATTGTTTTTCGCTGTTTCTGCGTTGTAACCGAATGCAATCGGTTCTATCATTAATACGGTATCTGTTGTTTGCATTTTTATTAAGTTTGAGAGTGTTAGTGTATTAGAGTTTGAGTGCCTGAACAGCATTTTACAAATTATTCTCTTCTTTATTCATTGAAGAAAATGAACACCATTTTTCTGACTGGCTCATCATATTAACTAACATTCCTATTATTTGGTTGTATTTGTTGTGCAAATTATTGTATTGCTCGTCATTCATATAATTGCAGGCAAAGGCAAACTGAAGCCATGTTTGGGTTTCTCTTGCTTCTCCTTCCGAATCTGTAAGCTTAGCGATGAAGGATTTTTCATATTTTCTTTTTCCCCAGGCCTCGCTAATATTTGCTGTTACAGATCTTGATGATCTTCTTATCTGATCTGTAAGGGAGTAAAGTTCTTCTTTTGGAAATGATTTTGAGAGTTCATAAATCAGCTGTGCTGTTTCAAATGATTGTTGAAAAACTTTTAAATCCTGATGAAATTTAATTGTCGACATACCCAAATATTTTTTTAAAATTAAAAAAATATTCAAACCCACCAACACTCTAACTCTCAGACTCTAAAATACCGTCACTCTCAAACACTAAAACTATCCCACTCAATTACTCTCTCACAAGCGGCATTGTAGAACATCTCAACAATCCACCCATTTTGGAGATTTCTCTGTAAGGGATTTCTTCTACTGTCATTCCCCATTCATTTCTCAGGTGGTTATTCATTCTTGTGAATGCTTTGTCTGAAACCACTACATCAGGAGAAATGGAGAAAATATTCGGGAACATTTCAAACATTTCTTCATCATTGATATGGAAACAGTTTTCTTCTCCGAAAATATCAATGATCAAACGGTAGTCACTTTCGTCTACAAATCCGTTTTTATAAATGATGCATTTGTCTTCTCCTACCGGATTAAATGTACAATCCAAATGCAGAATGCCTTCAAAAGGAACCTTATCGTTTTTCTTCAGTTCCAGATCAATGATTCTTTTCTTTGGAAAATATTCTTTTAAAATTTCAATGGCATACTCATTCGTTCTTGCCGTTTTATAGTTTCTGTAATCTTCGCTGAAGCAGGTTCCGATGAAAATAAAATCATTCCATACAATCACATCTCCTCCTTCGATATGTGCAGTTTCCGGAAGATTGATGATCTTTCTCCATGCTACTTTCTCAAAAACGCTCTTGTAGGCCTCCTGTTCATCTGCTCTGTCTGCGATCACATTGGAAATGATCATCTTATCATCTATTACAAAAGCTACATCTCTTGAAAAAACCTGGTTATAGTCTTTGATGATACTGGGACGCAATACTTCAACGTCATACTTTTTTAAAACCGCTTCAAAAGCGTTCATTTCATTGATAATATCCTCTTCTTTAGGATAAATGTTGTGTTCGATTGAGTAATATGACTTTGCGTCATAACTTTCCTCTAGTGTGGGAACCGGTCCCAATGAATTAGGCTGACCTAGAACTACTGATTTCAGCCTGCCCGTTTCGTTTTTAATGTTTAGTCTCATAAAGATTTATGCAATACTACAAATATAAGTAAAGGTCTCTACCTGTAAAACTTTTGGATTATTTTATGCATTAAATTTGATTGTCAAAACCAACGCTCTTCAACAAAATTTCCTTGTATGTTCAGCCAACTGTAGTGAATAGCTCCAAAAACATCTGCAACTTACTATTTTCCATCTGCATAAGAACAAAAAAACAGATAATCATATTATTTAATTTCCTATATTAGTGATATAATTTTCGCGAAATTATATACAATAAAAACTTAACTATTAACACCAAAAATCAAAGTCATGAACAAGAACAATCCGGTGCTGAAAAACGCACAAAAATTAGGAAGAGACCAACAAAAATCTGTAATGGGAGGCGCTCCAATCTCAACAGTCAAAAGATGCTGTGAATGGGATGACACAGGAAAATGTTATATCTGGACATGCGACAGATGCCAATGCCCATAATAAAATTAAAAGCCGGTTTTTTTAAGCCGGCTTTGTTATCTGGTTCTGTTTTCTTCTTCCGTCTTCTGGGTCTCTTTGACCTGATATTTTGAACTTCCTATGTTATAACTGAGTGAAAATACCAGCCTGCTGCTGTCCCACCAATGGGTAAAACGGTTATCCATAATCTGCTTATGCCTGAATTCCAGTCTCTGATCGTAAGAATCGAAGAGATTATTAAACCCGATTTTTGTGTTCAGTTTATTATCAAACCATGTCTTTTGCACTGATACATCTACAGTATACCGTGGTTTAATACTATAAAGACTGTTTCCTGTTTTAGATTCATAAGCACCAAATACATTTACAGTAAATCCTTTCGGAAGCGAAAATACCTGGTTGATCCTCACTTCGTAATTATAAATGTTCAATGCAAAAACCTCATCCAGATAGGGCCTGAATTCATAATTGTAATACCCTGCAATCTGGCTGGTCATATTCCACCATTTTGTTATCCTGACCGGAAAACTGGTTTCCAGCGTAGCAAAATTCCGATACGGAAGATTCGTTCCTAAGTATTCCAGTACATTTGTTTCCGGATTGTAAAGAGGATACCGTGTCATAACATCTTTTTCTTTCCCGATAGTAAAACTTGTCACCCAGTTTTTATAACGATAGGTCGCTTTAATCTGACTGGTAAAGGAAGGCAACAGATAGGGATTACCTATCCAATAGTTTAACGGGCTGAAATAAAACCTGAAGGGATTAAGCTGTGAAAAAACAGGTCTTGTTATTCTTCTGCTGTAAGACAGAGAAAGTTCACTGGATGTATTAAAAGTATAGCTGGCACTCAAAGATGGCAGCCACTTCAGATAGTTTCTGGAAACCACAGAGTCCGCAGTAAACGCATTTGAAATACTGTTTGTATTTTCAAATCTTAACCCTGCATTGATCTGAAAGCCTCCTATTTTCTGTCTGTATGCGAGATAACCTGCCCAAATCTTTTCTTTGTATGAAAATACATTACTCCTCGAAGGATCAAAGACGAACTGATTTCCTGCAGATAATGTATCATACCTGATATTGTTTTGAGTGTCTGAATTGCTGTATTTTACTCCTGCTTCAAGATCTGTATTACCCATTTTCTGTGAAACATCGATCTGAGCAGTATAGATATTTATTTTATTAATCAAGTCAGATTTCCAATACGAGAGAAGATTTTCTGTATCCCTATCTTTATTGATGAAATCATCATTTTGTTTATTTTTAACTGAAAGATAATTTCCTAAGAAACTAAGCTTAAATCCCTTATTTTGGAAAGAATAATCGGCTGTCACTCCATAGTTGTCCTGAGAATAATCTGTAGGGTTTTCACTGACAGTATTCAATACCGGTTGGGTTTCAGTTTTGTCAGTGGTATAAAGTGATCCGTTGCGTATTCTGTCATTATTCCGAAAATTACCTCTCATATTGAGGCCAAACCGATTCTTATCATTCAGTCTGAAGTCTGCCCCTGCCAGGACATTGTAAACTTCTCCAAACTCTTCCTGGTAGGTTTGGGTACGCATGATATTGGTATTAGCCAATCGCTGCAAGGCGTGATAACGGTAGGTTGAAACTCCTTCATTATAGCCTGCCTGCAAATTGTATGTCACTTTACCTGTATGATGAGAGATATTGAGTGCATTTTCCCGATAGTTGAATTTATTAATGTATATATTGCCATTATAACTTGCTTTCCAGCCAAGGCTGACATTCTTTTTCAGTTTAATATCAATAATTCCTTTAAATTCCGCATCGTATTTAGAAGACGGATTGGTATTCACCTCAACCGATTCAACCATTTCAGGGGACAAAGACCGCAAATAGGCCTGCAGCTCCTGATTGCTCATAACAACAGGCTTCCCATCAATAAAAACGGCGGGCGTAACCCTGCCTCCAATAAGGATTCCATCTTCCTGGTCCACGGTCACGCCAGGTGTTTTTCTCAAAACATCCAGAAGATGGGCAGAGGTTTTAAAATCTTTGTTTCCTGCAACAGAAAGTACAAGATTGCCATTACTCAGTTTCGTTTTTCGGGCAGCTGACTGAATAATGACTTCTGAAATATTTGTTGTTGAAGATTTTACCTCAGAAAGAGAATCCGGAATTTTTACTTTAACAGCTTCCTGCGCTTTTCCAAAAATTGACAAAAAGAGCAGAAGCAGCAGAAGCCATAATTTGATGATCATAGATTTTAAATTTTATGAAATCAAAAGTATGGGCCTGGAGTAAAAAAGCGGTTTTGAAATTAAAATTCCGCAGTACTGAATTATAAATTTGAACTCTGAAACCTAGTGTCAGTAAAGGTTTGCGACTGTTTATACAAAAGAGGGGTTGTATTTTTAATTTTCTTGAATGTAGAAAAGAAAGTCGATTTGGAATTAAATCCCACTTCATATCCTATCTCTTCAATTTTCAGATAAGAGCCGCTTTCTATCATTTCGCAGGCTTCATTGATTCTGTATTCATTGATGTAGATAGAAAAACTTTTACCCAGATTATCATTCAGCAGTTGCGAAAGCTGATGGGCAGAAATATTCATTCTGGATGCCAGATCATTCAACTTAAGGTTGGGGTTTTTATAGAGTTCTTCTGTATGCATCAAACGCTCTAATCTGGACGAAAAGCTATCGGCCTGTTCTTCGGAGATCTTTTTATTGGAGTATCTTCCGGCTTCTTTCACCGGAAGCTGCTGATATTTTTTATTGAAGAAAATCAAAAAGTTAGCATACAGCACAAATGAAAATACCAGGCTTCCTCCTGCACAGTACATCTTTACCCAGCCTGTTGAAATCAGCTGATATGTCAGGAAAATGATCACATTGCTGATCAGTACTGGAAGAACAAATTTGTTCGGGCTCTTGTGATTTTGTTTTGAAAAGTTATAGTACTGATAAACTGTAAGGAATACAAATATAGACCAAACGGTATAAATAAATGTTCCAAAATAATGTTCCCATGTAACAGGGAAAAGCAGATATAATAAACCGACAGCTCCTAAAATTAGTGTGAGCATTCCAAACCATTTCTGGCAGCTTTTCCAATCAAACTGCTCTTGAAGGAAGGAGGATCTCACATAATAATACAGTGCCGGTCCGGTAAAAAATAAGGCTGACAGCCCCAAATGCGGAATAATTCTTGGTAAATCAGGATAAAAATAGATGCATACAGCAATTCCTACTCTGGTGCTCAGCATCAACAAAAGAAGTCCAAGGAAAAAATCCGGGAGATATTTCAGTTTCCTTACAAACAGCAGATAAATGCCCAGCAGAAGTCCATTGAATGCTCCTACTGCACTGAAGAAAAATAACATCTGTTGTCCGAAAGTCATGATAATACAGTTATTTATTTTATACAATGGGAACAGCAGTAAAACAGCTTCTTATAATACCTGATTATTCAATCATCCGGCTTTGAGCTCCCAATAATTTCATAAAGGTAAAATTAATAAATTATTGAATTCAATTTCAACAACATATATATTTTTCTAAGAAATATTACAGATCAATATCTCTTTTCCATCTGCATATTCTTTGCCCCATTCACATAAGTTTTTCAGAATCGGGATAAGGTCCTCCCCTTTATTTGTAAGTACATACTCAATTCCGGCAGGAATAGTATCGGGAATTTCTTTTTTAATAATAATTTTATGGATTTCCAATTCCTTCAGCTGCCTCCCCAGAACCTGTTCAGAAATATTGGTCAGTTCTTTCTTTAAAAGATGAAACCTGTTATTTCCCTCTGATATCGAATAAATAATTTGTGACTTCCAACGTCCACTGATGACACTTACCGCGGAATTCAGTTCACAAATACCGAACAAAAACTGTTCGTTTGCCGCATTGGTTGAAGTTTCTTTTCTCATAATTATCACTCACAATTTTGTTCGTTATTGTAATCCACAGACAGCTTGCGGAAATTTACATTAAAATTACAAAATTATGAGTACAAAAAACATCCTGTTGATTATTGGTCTTGTGATGAGCCTGCAACTGATCAAAGCACAGGAAAAATGGATTTTAAAATCCGAATTTATGTCAAAACCGGATACGGTATTTATTTTCAAACCTAAAACCTATAACGAGAAAGGAAAATATCCCTTAGTATATTTATTACACGGTTATAGTGAAAATTATCGTCAATGGCCACAAACAACCGATCTTCAGAGGTTATCTGATCAATACAAAATGATCATTGTCTGCCCGGATGGATTTACAACATGGTATATAAACAGTCCTTATGATAAAGGGGCAAGAGCAGAAGATTTCTTTTTTAAGGAGCTGGTTCCCAAGATTCATAAAAACTTCAATATTGACAAAAAAAATATTTTCATCAGCGGGTTGAGTATGGGAGGTTATGGTGCTATCCGATATTTTCTGCTTCATCAGGATTATTTCAATACCGCAGGAAGCACAAGTGGAGCTTTTTCTCTGGATCCTGACATTATGAGGAACGCGAGTCTGCAGTTCTTTAAAACAGAAAGGATTACTTATGATCTGAACAAAATATTAGGTTCACCGAAAGAATGGAAGCAGTATAATATTTCAACATTACTAAAAACCTATAATAAAGGGAATCCTTTTTTAATAGATTGCGGTTCGGAAGATATCCTTTATCCTTCCACCATTGAAATAAAGGATATTGCTGATAGCCTGAAAATTCCCATTACATTTATTTCTCAGCCGGGGAATCATAATACAGAATATTGGAAAAACTCCATTGAACATCACTTTATTTTTTTCAGACAACATGTTAAATAAAAAATCCCAAAGCAAGCTTTGGGATTTTTTATGGTATAAGCAAATATTATCTGCTTGCGATGTCGATATAGTTTCTTTGCTGAGCGCCTTGGTAAACCTGTCTTGGTCTTCCGATCGGATCTCCTTTCAGTCTCATTTCTTTCCATTGAGAAATCCATCCCGGAAGTCTTCCTAGTGCAAACATTACAGTAAACATTTCTGTAGGAATTCCTAATGCTCTGTAGATAATACCTGAATAGAAATCTACGTTTGGATATAGTTTTCTTTCTACGAAGTACTCATCTTCAAGTGCAACTCTTTCTAACTGCATAGCTATGTCAAGCGCTTTATCCTGGATACCTAATGCTTTAAGGATATCGTCAGCAGCTTTCTTGATGATTTTCGCTCTTGGATCGAAGTTTTTGTATACTCTGTGTCCGAATCCCATTAGACGGAAGTTATCGTTCTTATCTTTAGCTTTAGCAACATATTTAGATACGTCACCACCATCTTTCTCGATAAGCTCAAGCATTTCGATTACAGCCTGGTTAGCACCACCGTGAAGTGGTCCCCAAAGTGCGGATACCCCTGCAGAGATAGAAGCAAAAAGGCCTGTGTGAGCAGAACCTACCATTCTTACAGTAGAAGTAGAACAGTTTTGTTCGTGGTCTGCGTGAAGGATTAATAATTTATCTAAAGCATTTACTACTACCGGATCGATTTCGAAATCAGCGTTTGGTAATCTGAATGCCATTTTGTAGAAGTTTTCTACATAGTTCAGGTTGTTATCTCCGTGGTTTAATGGCAAACCTTGAGTCTTTCTGTAAGTCCATGCACAAAGGTGAGAGAACTTAGCGATCATAAGCTCAGCAGCATGATCCATTTCTTCTTTAGAGTTTACGTTAACAGCTTTCGGGTTGAAAGCAGTCAAAGCAGAAGTTAAAGAAGATAAAACTCCCATAGGGTGAGCAGAACGAGGGAAAACATCGATGATTTTTTTCATCTCGTCTGCAATAAAGTTATATTTTTTAATGTTGTTCTCGAAAGAAGTATACTGATCCTGAGTAGGCAATTCTCCATGTAATAAAAGATACATTACTTCTGTGAAGTTAGATTTTTCAGCAATCTGTTCGATTGGATAACCTCTGTAGAATAATTCTCCTTTATCTCCGTCTAAGTAAGTGATGTCGCTAATGGTAGCCCCTGTATTTTTGTAACCTAAATCCAGAGTGATCAAACCTGTCTGGTCTCTTAATTTTGAAATATCAATCCCTCTGTCTCCGATAGTACTATCCACGATTGGATATTCATATGAATTACCTGCGTAATTCAATATTACTTTGTTGTCTGACATTATTTATTTATTTTTTTTAAATATACTACTTTCCATAAAATACGGCAAACAAAAATTATCGCTTGCCGTTATTTATAAATTCGATTATCTTTTGATTTTAAATGCCTCTAAACCTGGGAAAATTGCAGTTTCACCAAGAGCTTCTTCAATTCTTAATAGCTGGTTGTATTTTGCCATTCTGTCTGATCTGGAAGCCGAACCTGTTTTGATCTGTCCGCAGTTCATTGCAACCGCCAAATCAGCAATGGTAGAGTCCTCAGTTTCTCCTGATCTGTGAGACATCACTGAAGTGAATTTGTTGTTCTGAGCCATTTGTACAGCAGCCATTGTTTCAGAAAGAGAACCGATCTGGTTTACTTTTACAAGGATTGAGTTAGCAATACCTTCTTTTACTCCTCTTGACAATCTGTCTACATTGGTTACGAATAAATCGTCACCTACCAGCTGTACTCTGTCACCGATTTTATCTGTTAACAGTTTCCAACCTTCCCAGTCATCTTCCTGCATTCCGTCTTCGATAGAAATAATCGGGTATTTGGCAGCCAGTTCAGCAAGATAAGAAACCTGCTCTTCTCTTGATCTGTGAGCTCCTTTATCTCCTTCAAATTTTCTGTAGTCGTAAGTTCCGTCTTTATAGAATTCTGAAGCAGCACAGTCTAATGCCAGCATGATGTCATCACCAGGCTTATACCCTGCTTTTTCAATCGCCTGAAGTAATGTATCCAAAGCATCTTCAGTTCCATTGAAGGTAGGAGCAAAACCTCCTTCATCTCCTACTGCTGTAGAAAGGCCTCTTCCTTTAAGAATTGATTTCAGGTTATGGAAAATTTCAGTTCCTTTTCTTAATGCGTGAGAGAAAGAATCTGCTTTTACCGGCATGATCATGAATTCCTGGAATGCGATAGGAGCATCTGAGTGAGATCCTCCGTTGATTACATTCATCATTGGAACAGGGAGTGTGTTGGCATTTACCCCCCCTACATATTTATAAAGAGGCATTCCCAATTCTGCAGCTGCAGCCCTTGCCACTGCCAAAGAAACCCCAAGAATAGCATTAGCACCAAGATTTCCTTTGTTTGGCGTTCCATCAAGATCAATCATGATCTGATCAATATAATTTTGTTCGAAAACCGGCTGTCCAACCAGATTCTCTGCAATTACTTCTTTTACATTTTCAACAGCTTTCAGAACTCCTTTTCCCTGATATTCTGAACCACCATCACGTAATTCCACCGCTTCGTGTTCTCCTGTAGATGCTCCTGAAGGAACTGCTGCACGGCCCATGGCCCCGCTTTCTGTAAATACATCTACTTCAATGGTAGGGTTACCTCTGGAATCTAAAATCTGTCTTGCTTCTATGTAAGAAATTGCACTCATTTTTTAATTTTTTTAGTTTAGACAAATTTAATCAAAATTTAACTTTCAGGGGTATTTCAAGCTATTTTTTTGAGATAATTCCAAGTTAAATTTTAGTTAATTTATATTATGATAATCCTGCAATTTATTTGTGGAAGATCCGGGATTTAAAATAAGAAAATCATAACCAGAAAACTCACTCTTGAAAGTGAGTTTTTATCCTGTAAAAATTTCATGGCTGTTAATTCTGTATGCCAAATTTCTTCCTTAAAAACGTATGGGTCAATTACACAAAAGGAGTATTATAATATTACTTTGAAAATGAGACAGGTTCCAGTACCTTCCGATATAATTTTGCACTCACCAGACAATTCACCCATTCTTCTTTTCATATTCCTGAGTCCATTTCCTTTTGGCTGGTCTTCAGGAACGCCAATTCCATTATCCGAAATCTTCATAGAAAATATATTCTTTTCCTGAAGAAATGAAAGTTTCAGAGTGCTGGCATGACTGTGCTTGTATACGTTATTGACTGCTTCTTTCAGGCATAGAAAAAGATTCCGTCTCAATTCTGTAGAAATCGGGGTGCCACTCATGATATCTTCACTTTCTGAATGCACCACTATTGTTGTTTTCTTTAAAAAATTTCCGGTGTAAAGAATAGCGTAATCGATAAAGCTTCCCAGGGTATCATTTCCGGAATTCAGGCTCCAGAGCATTTCCCGCATAGAGATATTCATTTCTTCAGAAGTTTTCAGAAGTTCATCAATATCGTTCTGCAAATCTTTATCTTCTGCTTTCTGTTTCAGAAATTCTGCCTGAAGTTTCAATGCGGAAATTCCTGCGCCGAGATCATCATGCATGTCATGGGAAATACGTTCTCTTTCTTTTTCTATAGATTTTTGTTTTTCTAATTCTTTTTGTAAAAGTTGGTTTTGGTGTTCTGCTTCTTTTAACTGCTTTTCTTTTATAAATAAAAGCTGTTTTTTATTATACATCAATACAATAAAAATGATAAAACCTACAAAAAGAACCATTATTATTATAGAAATAATATAAGTTAATTTAATATCAGTAGAAAGATTATTCATAAATTTTAATACCACAATTAACATCTGGCTGATACAATCAATTTCTATCAAACTACTCCTCTATTTCAAGGAAATTGTTAGATTTTATATTTATAACATATGTAAATTGCTGAAAATAAAAGCCTTTATTGAAGTTATACTACTGGACTAAATCAGTTTCTAGAAATGTTTTTCTTGGATCTGTAATTAATTCAACCTCAATGTATTATTTCTTCAATCTACTGATATTTTCATTGCTTCCGTTTTGTTTTGGTATAATCCAAAATTAATCAATTATTTTTTGCAGAATAACCCTATAAAAAAAATAATATAAGAAAATATTGTGGCACCTTGATAAAAATAATTAACTGAAACTAAAAAATTAATATCATCGTTAGCAAAAAAATGTGAAGGAATGACTCTCATTATAAAAACTGTACTCCACAATAACAAACCTAAGCAAAACCAAAATCGTTGCTTATCATAAATAGAGGTTTCATCAGGGTTTTTAATCTGTTGTGTAAACCATTCCAAACTTAGAAACACATAAATAAAACATTGCATTACCGGCAACAAATTTTCCCTGCCAATAATATTCCTTATCATAATGCAGCTGATCATGATAAATAGTAAAATATAGATATTATATTTTGATTTAATGAACTCCTTAAAGTAAAATAGAAAAAAAATGATGTAAAAAACTTTAGTGTACATATAAATTCTTGCATCAAATATTTTATAATACACTAAAATCTCAGATGAAAAAATAACAAAAAAATACAAGTACAAGTTTCTTTGTCTTGCCTCTCTGTTTAAAAAAGAGAATACAAGACAAAGAAAGATTAGTATAAGATATAACTTATGCATATTAACAGCCTGGAGGCTTCAGACAAAAATCATCATAGAAAACAGTTGGATAAGCTTTAAGTGCTTTTGTCTGGCTTATTTCTACTAATGTCATTATTAAAGTAAAATGATGCATTTTACTCTGATTTTTACTATTAACACTATTAACGTCAGTTACAGTCGCTGGTAAAAAAACCAATGTATGTTTTTCTGGATCATAATTAACGAAATCCTTATAGGGTATTATTATTTCTGTAGTATTACCATAACTACTATTACCTGTATGTTCAGACCCTACTAACTTCATTTTAGTATTGTTCATTTCATTATAAATACCACTTTTAAAATTCTCATCCATTTTTATAAATTCTTCTTCAGTAACTAATTTAATGGCAGGAGTATTAGTTATATAATATTTCTTATTATTTGCATCTACAAAAAGAATATCAAGACCATTATTTCTTGTTGTTAATAGCAGATGAAGTTCGCCACTATTTACCCTCTTTTTTAATTCTGCTCCAATATCCTTAGTTATTACAAAAGAAAATGGAAACTTAAGCCCACCAGTCATTTGAGGCTTATATGTATCTGAATATTTTTTGTAATATTTATCTGCACTAGAATCTTGGATCTGTCCTAGTATAAGGTACATTGTATTATAATCAAACTTCTTAATTATTATACTATCACCTTTTGGATCTAGTGGTACTTTGTTATAGCTTTGACTGGTTGGAATTGATGTAACCTTCTCTTTAATTACGTTACTACAACTATTAAAGCAAAGCAGTATAATAAATGGAATAAATAATAATCTAAATGTTTTCATAATATCTTAGTTTTTTGATTGGTTAAATTTATTAATAGCCTCCACCTTATTGTTTACGTGAAGTTTTCTGTAGATATTCCCGACATGTTTTTTGACGGTATCGATGCTGATGAATTTTTTGTCTGCAATTTCTTTGTATAGGAGTCCCTGTGATAGAAGTTCAAGGACCTCTTTTTCCCTTTCGGTCAGTTCATCAAAGCCTTTGATTTCCGGAAGTTTTTTTTCGAAATGCTGAAGTACTCTTCGGGCAATGGAAAAACTCATAGGAGCCCCTCCGTTATACACATCACGGATTGATGACAGAATTTTATCCATACTTTCCCCTTTAACAAGATAACCCATAGCTCCGGCTTTCAGGGAATTAAAGACCTTTTCATCATCATCAAAGCTGGTACACATGATAAATTGGGTTTGGGGCATATCATTTCGCAGTTTTTCTATGATTTCGATACCCAGCATATCCTGGAGCTGGATATCCATCATCACTACGTCCGGAGAAATATCTGGCAGATTTTTCATAGCATCATTGCCATCAAAAAACTGAGCGATCACCTTCATATCTTTCTGATAATTGATGATCTTCTTCAACGCATTGTTGTAGTTTTTCTCATCTTCTACTATGGCTATGGAAATGCTCATGTCAATGTTTGTTTGAAACAAATTTCAACAGAAAACGAATTGAAATCAATTACACCTTTGTGTAATATCCTGGTTTGAGTCTGAAGTTATGGTTCTGTTTTTAGTTTTTATTAAAATTAATTAATTTTTCATTCAAAACCAATATAAAAATAAATATTTCACAATAAATTAAAACAAACAATAAATAAGAAGTAATAAAATTTCTAAAATTAACAATTATTTCACGATCTGATCAAGAATAGGATGATCAATACCGCTCACGGTATGATGAAAATCAATCTGTTCAAAAATCTGAATCAGGTTTCTTCCCTTTTTCAACCATACTCCGGGAATATAAAGGGTCTGTTGAGGACCTACCGTGCTCCAGTACCTCCCTGCATTTTTCCCGTTGATAAAAACGATTCCTTTTCCAAAGCTTCTCATATCAAGAAAAGTATCTCCTGTTTCATCAAGTGTAAATTCAGCTTCCTGAATTACGGGTGAATGAGCTGCAATAGGTTTATTTTTAAAAGTATGTTGAGGAAAGGTATCAAAAGGCAGTGGAAGCATTTCCCAATTTCCATAAATTTCATTACCATTGATCTCAACCGGACTGATAATCCCTTTTAAATTATGAACGATCTCTGCCCCATAATTGATCCTGCCCATATTTTCAACCAGAATTTCTAACCGGTCACCGGGCTTGATTTCGATGTCAAGATCATATTTTTTGTTGACCCTGTTCAGCTCTCCTTTCCATGCTCCATTAATATAAACGTTGGCATAATCCCTTAATCCTTTAATCTCCAATTTTCCCTTCTGTTCTTTTTCAAATTTCCTTCTGTACAGAATATATCCGCTTCCCTGATTAAGATCTTCGAACGTAAGTGGCTTATCATTCTTAACAGGTTTCATACGATCGGTAAGATCAAAAAGGCAGCTTACTTTTGAAAATTCAATTTCAGGAATAGTGATCACATGTATCGGCTTTGGAATATCCGGAAGCTTGTTCTGTTGTATTTTTTGAAAACTTTCTCTCAGTGCGTTATATTTTAGAGTAGCCCATCCCGCTTCACTGATTGGGGCATCATAGTCATAGCTGGTAATATCCGGCTGTATGTCATGGTCCTTATCGTAATTGGCACCACTGGTAAACCCAAAGTTGGTCCCTCCGTGAATCATATAGTAGTTAAAAGAAATCCCATTTTTTATATACAACTCGGTCTGCCTTACGACTTCTTCTGTAGAAACTTTAACAAAAGGCTCTGCCCAGTGATCAAGCCATCCCGGGTAGTATTCTGCAACCATGTAGGGACCTTTGCCTCCATTATATTCATTGATACTTTTCTTTAAAACATCAATATCACTCTCTCCGTTTGCCGTTGGCAAAGCACCTTCAACAGAACCTCCTTTAAAAAGTGAACTTCCATCTGAAGTAAATAACGGCACCGAAATTCCACTTTTCAACAGCATTTCTTTAATTTTATGGCTGTATTTCCTGTGCTCTTCGAGTGAAATATCTTTCCTCTGCGCCACATAGGATCCAAATTCATTTTCAGCCTGTACCATAATCACCGGACCGCCATTATTTATCTGCAAGGGTACAATCTGTTTTGCGAGTTCACTGATATATTTTCTGCATTCTTCTAAGAAAGCTTTATTATCCCTTCTTATTTCAAGATCCTTATTTTTTTGCAGCCACCATGGGTAACCTCCAAATTCCCACTCTGCACACACATAAGGGCCAGGACGGATGATAACATATAAACCAACTTCCTGTGCAGTTTGTATAAACTTCTTCAGATTTTTCTCTCCCGAAAAATTCCACTTTCCGGGAGCTTCTTCATGGTAATTCCAGAAAACATAAGTAGTAACCGTATTTAAACCCATTGCTCTCATCATTTCCAAACGATGCTTCCAGTATGCTGACGGAACCCTCGGATAATGCATCTCTCCGGAATATATGGTAAACGGTTTTCCGTTTAAGAAGAAATGTCCCTCTCTGATTTCAAATTTCCCTTTTTGAGAAAACACAGTATTCAAAGAGAAAAATAAAAGAATGATGCTAAAATAACGGCTAAAATTTCTCATATTGTAAGGCATGATTTTTGTAAAATTTAAAATATAAAAATCAATTGAATATCAAATAATATAATCATGAAAAAAAGTCTTTTAGCACTGGGTGCTGTATTGGCACTGACAGTAGTCAGCTGCAAAAAAAGTGAAAGCGGAAACAAGAGTGTTATCAAAACAGACAGCTCAGAAACTGTAGTTACTGATAATAACGGAAAGATAGATTCGGTAACACAAAGTTCTTCTACTGTAGACATCAACGGACAGAAAACAGAGAAAACAGATTTTGTTTATAAAGCTACTGACGGAACACTGGTGAAAGTAGTATTTAAAAACGATCCGAAAGAAAGTACGGTAGCCATTACCAGCAACAAAAAAACATTCACTTTGCCTAAATCGGAAACCAAAGGTGATGAAACCATTTATAAGAAAGATGATATGACTGCAAGGGTAAAAGGAGACAGCCTTCACCTTGAACAAGGAAATAATATTATTGAGCTGAAAAGAACAAAGATCTAAAATAAAAATGTCCCTCCAATGCTGAGGGACATTTACTTTTATAATCATTAAATATTTTAGTACCTGTATTTAATTTTTAATTACCTTTTTTACGTAAGTTGTATTCTCCGAAATAATTTTTATGAAATAAATTCCTTTTGCTAGATCAGAAATATCAATAGTATTTGATTTAGAATTTTCTATATTTTTAAAAATTTTTCCAGAAATATCAAACACAATAATATTTTTGACTTGATCTTTACTCTCGAAAAATAGAATTGAAGAGGTTGGATTAGGATAAATCCTCATTGTATTCTTGGTTTCTATTCTTTCATCATTGGTTGACAAGGTTCCATTTACCAAATCCAATGCATAAAATCCATACGGTGCTGTTCCTATTATATAGTCCTTATAAATAGCGAACTTTCCCATATTCGCTCCAATTAAATATAATAATTTTGTATTCAGTATTTTTTGCCAGGATACTCCATAATCTGTTGTTTTCCAAACATCACCTTTATAGGCTCCATAACCAATACCATCATCAAAAATTTCAAAATCTTTAAAAGATGATGTCATGTTATTATTTATAAACCATGTGTTTCCAAGATCAACAGAACAGTACTGTCCTATATATATTCTTGATGAATTTCCAAAAACAATATCCCGGGGTTGATCAAACACTCCAGGAAAGTTAATGACAGCCCAAGTTATACCACCATCAATTGTTTTCATCATTTTTTCACTAGTAAGAAGAAATCCTACATTATTATCTACAAATTTCATTACTCTAACATGCCGCCCTACTTCAAAAGGAGTTGACCATCCTGTAGATGCATTGTAAGTAGTAACGTATCCTTTATAAGAATTTGCATTGTCGCCTCTTGTTGCCATTGCGAAATCTCCATTAGGTTTCATTGCAAGTGCACCAGTTAAAGGATACGGAATATTTTGGGCAGTCCATGTTAAACCGCTATCTTGTGTTCTCCAAAATTCATAGGAACTGTTACGTATTCCAATTCCTTTACCATTAGAAAGTATACTTAAAGAACCAGTAGGTACATTAGGAGGCATATACTTCCAGGTCATTCCTTTATCTACTGAAACATAACCTCCTACTGTTGCCAAATGTTTAGATGCATAGGCATTATTATATATTAAGCCCCCGCGTAAAATCCATTTGACATTTGTAGGAATCCAATTAATAAGATCTGTACTTTTAAAAATAGAATGGTTTATTTCGTCACTTGTTTCATTATCTGTACCCAAAAGAAATTTTACTCCGCTTACTGCCAAAGAAGTAAAGATATAGTATGAAGAAGGGTATATAAGACTTGAATCCCATACTTCTCCTGTAGCTGTTCTATATAATTTGTTTGGAATGCCAAGTCCAACTGCAATGAATTCATTATTATATATCTTAATATCCCTCAGTCCATTGATGCTAACATCAATCCATGTATTACCACCATCTAGTGTATATCTCGTAGTTCCTCCAGTAAGAGTTGCAATGCCATTGAGTGGATTTTTAAAAATAATTTTATCAAATTTTTCAGTGGTTTCACTTACCTTAGTCCATGTTGCTGCTCCGTCGGTGGATTTAAAAATAAAACTCTTACCTAATGTAGCATCGGTTACGCAGTATCCAGTATTAGCATCGGTAAAAAAGACACTGGTAATTTTGTCTGCATAAACAGTAGGTATCATATACACATTCCATGTCACCCCGCCATCAGTAGATTTCATTATTCGGCTATTTGTAGTACTAATAAAGATTGTGTTATCATTCAGAACAAATAAAGATTGGGGAAAGTATGAGCTAGGTAATGGATGGGAAATACCCGGAGTAGAGAATTTAGAGTCTGTAATTATCAGATTATATCCTATTACTGCATATCCTTTGTTATTATGAATTGTAAAATCTGCTACTGAACTCATTTCATTGATTTGTCGCCATGTTTTACCATCGTTTTCAGTAATCAATAAGTCATCATATTCATTTCTCTTTTTTACCAAATAGCTTCCATCTGGTAAAATTTCCATTTTCATCACTCGTTCACCTTTTAAAAATGGGGTAGTAAGTTGCCAATCAGTGTTCAATGACTGACTGGAAAATAAAGTACAGCATAGTATTGCTGTAAAAAGTAGTATTTTCTTCATAGATTAGTTTTTAAAATAAAAGGAGCTTGTAGTAACTACAAGCTCCTTTAGCATATTTTGAAGTATAAAACTTATTATTCTTCAGTTTTTTCTTCAGTAGTATCAGCTTTAGCTTCTTCTACTTTCTCCTCCACTGCAGGAGCTTCAGCAACTACAGCTTCAGCTTTTTTAGGTGCAGCAGTTGATCTTCTGCTTCTTCTTGTAGCTTTTTTCTCTTCAGCATTAGGGTTGTAAAGCTCGTTGAAATCTACCAATTCGATAAGCGCAGTATCAGCAGCATCACCTGGTCTGAATCCTGTCTTGATGATTCTTGTATAACCACCGTTTCTTTCAGCGATTTTAGGAGCTACAGTTCTGAATAATTCAGCAACCGCAAATTTATTTTGAAGGTAAGAGAATACTACTCTTCTGTTGTGTGTAGTATCTTCTTTTGCTTTTGTTAATAGAGGCTCAACATATACTCTTAAAGCTTTAGCTTTAGCTACAGTAGTGTTGATTCTTTTATGCTCAATTAGAGAACAAGCCATATTAGAAAGTAAAGCACTTCTGTGAGAAGCTGTTCTTCCTAAGTGATTGAATTTTTTACCGTGTCTCATTATTAATTATTTATCAGCGTCTAACTTATATTTTGCAACGTCGAAACCGAAGTTAAGACCTTTTGAATGCACTAATTCTTCTAGTTCTGTCAAAGATTTTTTACCAAAATTTCTGAATTTCATCAAATCAGACTTACTGTAAGAAACCAATTCTCCAAGAGTTTCTACTTCAGCCGCTTTCAGACAGTTAAGGGCTCTTACGGAAAGATCCATATCTGCTAATTTAGACTTAAGAAGTTGTCTTGTGTGAAGAGTTTCTTCATCATATTGAATAGATGCTTTTACAGCTTCAGTTTCAAGTGTGATTCTCTCATCAGAGAATAACATGAAGTGATAAATTAATATCTTAGAAGCTTCAGTTAAAGCATTCTGAGGGCTGATAGAGCCGTCAGTTTCTATATCTAATACAAGTTTTTCGTAGTCTGTTTTTTGCTCTACACGATAATTTTCAATGCTGTATTGTACTTTCTTGATTGGCGTGAAAATAGAGTCAATAGCAATAGTACCTACAGGTGCATTGTTTGACTTATTTTGTTCTGAAGGAACATATCCTCTACCTTTTTCAATATTGAAAGTAATTTCGAAAGTTACATCAGTGTTTAGGTTGCAGATCACCAAATCCGGGTTAAGAACCTCAAATCCGTTGATAGACTTTCCTAAATCACCAGCAGTAATAACCGTTTGACCTGAAACTTTAGCAACAACCTGCTCGTTAGCCTGGCCTTCTGCTGCAGCTTTTAATCTTACCTGCTTAAGGTTAAGAATAATTTCGGTAACGTCTTCGATTACTCCTGGAATAGTTGAAAATTCGTGCTCTACACCTTCTATTTTGATAGATGAAATAGCGTATCCTTCCAGAGAAGAAAGCAACACTCTTCTCAAAGCATTACCGATTGTAAGCCCGAAACCTGGTTCTAAAGGTCTGAATTCAAATTGACCTTTAAATTCATCAGAGTTAAGTAAAATTACTTTATCGGGTTTTATGAATTGTAAAATTGCCATATTATTGGGTTGAGCAAAAATTTGATTAAAAAATTATTTAGAGTAAAGTTCGACGATAAGGTTTTCCTTAATGTCCTCCGGAATCTGGATTCTTTCAGGAGCAGAAACGAAAGTTCCTTCTTTCTTCTCATCGTTGAATTGTAACCACTCATAGTTTGACTTAGAAGCCAATGCATTGGTAACAACTTCAAGAGACTTAGACTTTTCTCTTACAGCGATTACATCACCAGCTTTTACCAAGTAAGAAGGGATATTAAGAATTTCTCCGTTCACAGTGATGTGTCTGTGAGAAACCAATTGTCTTGCAGCAGATCTTGTTTTAGCAAAACCGAATCTGTATACTACGTTATCCAATCTTGATTCACAAAGTTGTAATAGAACTTCCCCTGTTACACCTTTACTTCTGTGTGCTTTGTCAAATAAGTTAGCAAACTGTCTTTCTAAAATACCGTAAGTATATTTAGCTTTTTGTTTTTCAGCTAACTGAACTGCATATTCTGATTTTTTAGCACCTCTTCTTTTGTTAGGACCGTGTTGTCCTGGCGGTTGGTTCTTTCTTTTTTCGAAGTTCTTATCATCTCCGTAGATTGCAGCACCAAACTTTCTAGCAATCTTAGTTTTAGGTCCAATATATCTTGCCATAATGGGTAAATTCTAAAAATTAAACTCTTCTTCTTTTTGGTGGTCTACATCCATTGTGTGGCATTGGAGTCACATCAATGATTTCGCTAACTTCAATTCCTGAATTGTGGATAGATCTGATTGCAGATTCTCTACCTGCACCAGGTCCTTTCACAAACACCTTTACTCTTCTTAATCCAGCTTCGTGAGCTACAGCAGAGCAATTTTCAGCTGCCATCTGAGCAGCGAAAGGAGTATTCTTTTTAGAACCTCTGAATCCCATTTTACCGGCAGATGCCCAAGAAATTACTTCTCCGTTTTTATTTGTTAAAGAAATAATAATATTATTAAAAGACGCCTGGATGTGAGCTTCACCAATTGCCTCTACTTTTACTTTTCTTTTTTTAACTACTTTAGTTTGTTTTGCCATAATTCCTAACGATTATTTACTAGCTTTTTTCTTGTTAGCAACAGTTTTTCTCTTCCCTTTACGTGTTCTAGAGTTGTTTTTCGTTCTCTGGCCTCTTAAAGGTAATCCAAGTCTGTGACGTATTCCTCGTTGGCATCCTATGTCCATCAATCTCTTGATGTTCAATTGCACTTCAGATCTCAATTCTCCTTCTACTTTTACGTTTTCAGAGATATATGTTCTGATTGCAGCCAATTCATCGTCATTCCATTCGTTGACTTTCTTGTCTTCGCTGATACCGGCAGCTTTAAGGATTTCAGAAGAAGTACTTCTTCCTACTCCATAGATGTAAGTTAAACCGATAACACCTCTTTTGTTTTTTGGTAAATCAATACCTGCAATTCTCGCCATAATTTAATGTTAACCTTGTCTTTGTTTAAATTTTGGGTTCTTCTTGTTGATTACGAATAGTACACCTTTTCTGCGTACGATTTTGCAATCAGCGCTTCTTTTTTTAATTGATGCTCTTACTTTCATTTTGATAGTATTTATTTTTTACAAATGCCAAATGGAATGGGTATTCCATTTGGCTAATTGTTTAATATCTAAATGTGATCCTCCCTTTTGTTAAATCATAGGGAGACATTTCTAGTTTTACCTTATCTCCAGGTAAAAGTTTAATATAATGCATTCTCATTTTACCGGAGATATGAGCAATAAGGATATGCCCATTTTCCAGCTCTACACGGAACATGGCGTTCGAAAGTGCTTCCACGATCACGCCATCTTGTTCAATATGTTTTTGTTTTGCCATAAATTAATATCCAGTCGTTCTTGATAATTTAGACTGCATTAAGCCATCATAATGATGGTTCAGCAGATATGTATTAATCTGTTGAACTGTATCTAAAATTACACCCACCATAATTAATAATGATGTTCCCCCGAAAAATAGGGCAAACGCATCTGTCTGAACAAAGCTTCCATGCACAATTGCCGGAAGGACTGCAAAGATAGATAAAAAAATTGCACCTGGCAAGGTAATTTTTGATAAAATATCATCTAAATAATCAGCGGTCTCTTTACCTGGTCTTACTTTCGGTACTAAACCTCCATTTCTCTTCAAGTCATCAGCCATCTGGTTTACCGGAATTGTAATCGCAGTATAGAAAAATGAGAAGATAATAATTAATAGCGCAAACAATACGTTGTACTGCCAGCTAAAAACATTCTTGAAACCTGCAAGAAAAGTATTAGACTCATCGAATTTTGTTAATAATCCTGGTACGAACATCAATGCCTGGGCAAAGATAATCGGCATTACACCAGCAGCATTTACTTTCAATGGAATCCATTGTCTTGCTCCCTGCATAAGATTTCTGTTTACACCTCCTCTTGCTTGAGCTCTGCTTACATACTGAATCGGAATTTTTCTAACAGCTACTGATAAGATCACTGCTAAAAGAACTACCAACATCCAGAATAATACTTCAATAAGGATCATAATAGATCCCATTCCTCCTTTACCGTTCTGCACGGCCATCTCCTGAACGAATGCTTCAGGTAATCTTGAAAGGATCCCCACCATAATAAGGATAGAGATACCGTTTCCGATACCTTTGTCAGTGATTTTTTCACCTAACCACATTGCGAATACTGAACCGGCAACCAGGATAACGATACTTGGCAACCAGAACATGATAGAATTTGGCTCTACATAGTATGCAGACTGGAACTGAGCATACGGTAAGAATAATTGAGTAATAGAAGTTAAGTAAGAAGGTGCCTGTACCAGACAAACTCCAATCGTTAACCATCTTGTAATTTGGTTCAATGTATTTCTACCTGACTCTCCATCTTTCTGAAGCTTCTGAAGATAAGGAATAGCCATCCCCATCAACTGAACAATAATAGAAGCAGAAATATAAGGCATGATTCCTAACGCCATTACGGAAGCGTGGCTGAAAGCTCCCCCCGTAAACGACGAAAGCAAGCCAAGGAGACCTGCTCCTTGCTTGTTACCGCCTTGATTTTTATAATGCTCTAAGAGATCTCCCACCTCCGCAAGGTTAATTGCCGGAAGTGAGATATAAGATGCGAATCTATACACAAGGATAATACCTAAAGTAAAGAGAATTTTATCTCTAAGTTCTTTAAGACTCCAAATATTTTTAAGTGTTTGTATAAATTCTTTCATTAGTAAGTATTATAAGGTAATTGCTTTTCCACCTGCCTTAGCAATAAGCTCTTCAGCAGATTTAGTGAATTTGTCAGCAGAGATTGAAACCGCAGATTTCAATTCTCCTCTACCCATAATTTTCACTAATTCGTTTTTAGAAACTAAACCGTTTGCTACTAAAACTTCTTTCGTGATATCTCCTGTGATGGATTTGTTCTCGATTAAAGTTTGGATTGTATCAAGGTTTACTCCTCTAAACTCTTTTCTGTTTACGTTTTTGAATCCGAATTTAGGTAATCTTCTTTGTAAAGGCATTTGTCCACCTTCGAAACCGATTTTCTGAGAATAACCAGCTCTAGACTTCTGACCTTTGTGTCCTTTTGTTGAAGTACCTCCTTTTCCACTACCTTGACCTCTACCAATTCTCTTTGAGTTGAAAGTAGATCCTGCAGCAGGTTTTATGTTATTTAAATTCATTTTAATTTCTCTTTTATAAAATTATTTTTGAACTTCAAGTAAGTGGTTTACTGCAGCGATCATTCCTAAGATAGAAGGAGTAGCTTCGTGTTCTACAACTTGGTGAAGTTTTTTTAATCCTAATGCTTCAAGCGTTCTCTTTTGGGTTTTTGTTCTACCAATAGCGCTTCTTACTTGCTTTACTTTAATTGTTGCCATTGTTTTAATTATTAACCGTTAAACACTTTACTTAGAGAAATTCCTCTCATTCTAGCGATCTCTTCAGGTCTTCTGATGTCTAATAACGCTTTGAAAGTAGCTTTCACCACGTTGTGAGGGTTAGAAGATCCTTTAGATTTTGAAAGGATATCGTGAATACCAGCAGATTCCAATACCGCTCTTACCGCACCTCCGGCGATCAATCCTGTACCGTGAGAAGCAGGTCTTAGGAAGATATCTGCACCACCGTATCTAGCAGTAGTTTGGTGAGGAATAGTGTGGTTCATTACAGGAACTTTCACAAGGTTTTTCTTAGCGTCTTCAACTGCCTTAGCAATTGCAGAAGCAACCTCTTTAGATTTTCCTAAACCGAAACCGATAACACCTTCTTCGTTTCCTACTACAACGATAGCAGAAAATCCGAAAGCTCTACCCCCTTTTGTTACTTTTGTTACTCTGTTAACAGCTACGAGACGATCTTTCAATTCTAATCCTCCCGGTTTTACTCTTTCTATATTATCTAGTCCTAACATATTTTCCGAAATTTAATGATTAGAATTTAAGTCCACCTTCTCTTGCACCATCAGCCAGAGCTTTTACTCTACCGTGGTATACGAATCCGTTTCTGTCAAATACAATACTTTCGATTCCTGCAGCGATAGCTTTAGCAGCGATAGCTTTACCAACAGCAGCAGAAACTTCAGTCTTAGTACCTTTAGCGTCTACACCTTTCTCTCTTGAAGAAGCAGATGCTAAAGTTTTACCATTTTTATCGTCGATTAACTGAGCGTAAATTTCCTTATTACTTTTATATACAGATAATCTTGGCAATTCAGAAGATCCAGAGATTTTCCCTCTTACTCTTCTTTTGATTCTTATTCTTTTTTCTAATTTACTTAATGCCATAATACTTATAATTTATTAAGCAGATTTACCAGCTTTACGTCTAACATTTTCACCAACGAATCTTACACCTTTTCCTTTGTATGGCTCAGGCTTTCTGAAAGAACGGATCTTTGCAGTAACCATTCCTAGAAGTTGCTTGTCATGAGACGTTAAAGTAATAATTGGGTTTTTACCTTTTTCAGTCAATGTATCAACTTTTACTTCATTTGGAAGTTCTAATACGATACCGTGAGAGAATCCTAAAGCTAATTCAAGTTTTTGACCTGAGTGAGAAGCTCTGTATCCTACCCCTACTAGTTCTAGTTTCTTTTCGAAACCTTCTGATACACCAACGATCATGTTAGCGATCAACGCTCTGTATAAACCGTGAAGCGCTTTGTGTTGTTTAGAATCAGATGGTCTGTTTACGTTAAGTTCACCATCTTTTTGTTCTAAAGTAATTCCTGCTGTAAGCTCCTGAGAAAGTTCTCCTTTAGCTCCTTTTACAGTTACTACACCATTGTTTTCAGTGATTGTAACTCCTGCTGGAATTGTTATAATTGCTTTACCAATTCTTGACATTTTCCTGTGATTAAAAATTAATAAACATAGCAGATTACTTCACCGCCTACTTTCTCTTCTCTAGCTTTCTTGTCAGTCATTACTCCTTTTGAAGTAGAGATGATAGAAATACCCAAACCGTTTAGTACTCTTGGAAGCTCAGCTGAACCTTTGTACTGTCTCAAACCTGGTCTAGAAGCTCTTTGGATAGACTTGATAGCTGGTTTGTTAGTTTGCTTATCGTACTTTAAAGCGATTTTGATCACTCCCTGAACAGCGTTATCTTCAAACTTGTAGTTTAAGATATACCCCTGATCAAATAAGATCTTAGTAATCTCCTTTTTGATTTTCGATGCAGGAATTTCCACCACTTTGTGGCCTGCGCTTTGTGCGTTCCTTACTCTTGTTAGGAAATCTGAAATTGGATCTGTTACCATTTTTCTTTTATAAATTATTGGTTAAAGAACAATCAGTTTTGCAAAGACTTGAAGAGTAAAATATCAGACTTCAGAAATCTTCAGTCTGATATTTTTATCTTTAGTATCTGAACAACTTAATTGTCCCGATTTTTAATTAGTAATTATTACCAACTAGCTTTTCTTACACCTGGGATAAGACCGTTGTTTGCCATTTCTCTGAAAGTTACTCTGGAAATACCGAACGTTCTCATGTATCCTCTTGGTCTACCTGTCAGTTTACATCTGTTGTGTAATCTTACAGGAGAAGCATTTTTAGGCAATTTTTGAAGTCCTTCGTAATCACCAGCTTCTTTAAGAGCTTGTCTTTTAGCAGCGTATTTAGCAACTAGTGCTTCTCTTTTGCGCTCACGCGCTTTCATTGATTCTTTAGCCATTTCTTAGTTCTTTTTAAATGGTAAACCGAAGTGAGTTAATAATGCTTTAGCTTCTTTATCTGTTTTCGCAGTAGTAACGAAAGTGATGTCCATCCCCTGGATTTTTTTCACTTTGTCGATTACGATTTCAGGGAAGATAATCTGCTCAGTAATACCTAAGTTGTAGTTACCTCTACCATCGAAACCATCAGCTTTGATTCCAGAGAAATCTCTGATACGAGGCAAAGCAGAAGAAGTAAGTCTGTCTAAGAATTCATACATCTGGTTTCCTCTTAAAGTAACTTTAGCTCCTACTGGCATCCCTTTTCTCAATTTGAAAGCAGCTTCGTCTTTCTTAGAGATCGTACCAACAGCCTTTTGACCAGTGATATTCGTAAGCTCTTCTACAGCATAATCAATGATTTTCTTGTCTGCAGTAGCATCACCTAAACCTTGTGATACAACGATTTTCTCTAATTTAGGTACCTGCATTACTGACTTATACCCGAATTCTTCCATCATTGCAGGAACAATTGTCTCTTTATATGCTTTTTTGGGTCTTGCTATATATTCCATGTGTTATTTAAAATTATAAAGTTTCACCCGTTTTTTTGTTGATTCTTACTTTCTTATCTCCTTCGATTTTGTAACCTACTTTGATAGCTTTTCCGTCTTTACCAACTAAAGCTACGTTTGAGATATGAATAGAAGCTTCTCTTTCAACGATTCCTCCTTGAGGATTTGAAGCTGAAGGCTTAACGTGCTTTTTGATGATGTTAAGTCCTGCAACAACTACTCTAGGGTCTCTACCTTCTTTCTTGATCACTTCAATAACTTCACCAGTCTTACCTTTGATATCTTTCTTACCAGTAGTAATGATTACGTTATCTCCTCTTTTTATTTTTAACTTTGACATTTCTTTAAAAAATTTTAAAAATTAAAGTACTTCAGGAGCTAATGAAATGATTTTCATATATTCTTTGTCTCTCAACTCACGAGCAACCGGTCCGAAAACACGAGTTCCTCTCATTTCTCCCGCTGCGTTTAGCAATACACAAGCATTGTCGTCGAACTTGATGTATGAACCATCTTTTCTTCTAACTGCTTTTTTAGTTCTTACTACTACAGCTTTAGATACCTGACCTTTTTTAGCGTTTCCTGATGGCGTAGAATCCTTGATAGTAACAACGATTTTATCACCAACTGAAGCATATCTTCTTCTGGTTCCTCCCAGAACTCTGATAACTAGTACTTCTTTCGCACCTGTGTTATCAGCAACTTTTAATCTTGATTCTGTTTGTAACATTATTACTTAGCTTTTTCAATGATTCTTACTAATCTCCATCTCTTGTTCTTGCTCAAAGGTCTAGTTTCCTGGATTAAAACTGTATCTCCCTCGTTGCATTCGTTGTTCTCGTCGTGTGCAGTATATTTTTTCGTTTTTAATACGAATTTACCGTACATCGGGTGCTTCATTCTCATCGTTTCACTAACAACAATGGTCTTTTCCATTTTATTGCTGGAAACCACTCCGATTCTTTCTTTTCTTAAATTTCTATCCATTGTAAAATGAAATTATTGTTTGTTAGTTAACTCAGTGTTTAGTCTTGCGATTGTTTTTCTCAAATCTTTGATTTGAATCGGGTTTTCAATTGGGCTGATTGCATGAGCCAATTTCAATTTAGAATATTGAGCTTTTGCTTCAGTTAATTGAGCTTGAATATCACCCGCGCTTAAATTTTTAATATCAGCTTTTTTCATTGTATTCAAAGATTATAGAGGTTTAACAAAATCGTTAGCAACGATGAATTTAGTAACTACTGGTAATTTCTGTGCTGCAAGTCTAAGAGCTTCTTTCGCTACTTCGTAAGGAACTCCACCAACTTCGAACATAATTTTACCTGGTTTTACTACAGCTACCCAGTATTCAACAGCACCTTTACCTTTACCCATCCTTACTTCAGCTGGTTTTTTAGTAATTGGCTTATCCGGGAAGATTTTGATCCATAGTTGACCTTCTCTCTTCATATATCTTGTCGCAGCGATACGAGCCGCTTCAATTTGTCTTGCAGTGATCCAAGCTCCTTCAGTCGCTTTGATCCCAAAAGTTCCGTAAGCAAGTTGACTACCTCTCTGGGCATTCCCCTTCATCTTCATCTTATGAACTCTACGGAATTTGGTTCTTTTTGGTTGTAACATAATTTCTAAATTTTAGATTTTAGATTTTAGATTTTAGATTTTTTTTAATTTTAAAAAAGTAACGGTAATTTAAAACTCAAAACTCTAATCTAAAATTTTAATTATTATTGTTATTGTTGTTGTTTTTTCTAGGTCTTCTGTTGTCTCTGTCTCCTCCTCTGTTTCCTCTTTCAGACTGACCTCCTTTTTTCTGCTGTCCCACTAGTGGAGAAAGTTCTCTTTTACCGTAAACTTCGCCTTTCATGATCCAAACTTTCACTCCTAATCTACCGTAAGTAGTATGAGCTTCTGCCCAGTGGTAATCGATATCAGCTCTGAAAGTTGACAATGGAATTCTTCCTTCTTTGAAAGATTCTGATCTTGCCATTTCAGCTCCGTTTAATCTACCAGAGATTTGAACTTTGATACCTTCAGCACCCATTCTCATAGTACTTGCCATTGCCATTTTAACAGCTCTTCTGTAAGAAATTCTGTTTTCAATTTGCTTAGAAATACTATCAGCAACCAATACAGCATCTAATTCAGGTCTTTTGATTTCGAAGATGTTGATTTGAATATCCTTACCAGTCAATTTCTTCAACTCTTCTTTTAATTTATCAACTTCCTGACCTCCTTTACCGATGATAAGTCCCGGTCTAGCAGTAGTAATAGTTACTGTAACTAATTTTAAAGTTCTTTCAATATAAATTTTTGAAATACCACCTTTAGATAATCTAGCTTCAAGGTATCTTCTGATTTTGTAGTCTTCAGCGATTCTGTCTCCATAATCGTTTCCACCAAACCAGTTAGAATCCCATCCTCTGATGATACCTAATCTGTTACCAATTGGATTTGTCTTCTGTCCCATACCTTGATTAATTTTCTTTATTACCTAAGATTAATGTAACGTGGTTAGATCTTTTTCTGATTCTATACCCTCTACCTTGTGGAGCTGGTCTTAGTCTCTTCAATTGTCTTGCGCTATCCACGAAGATTTCTTTAACGATAAGGTTTGCTTCTTCAATATCCGCACCTTCGTTTTTCACCTGCCAGTTTGCCATAGCAGAAAGAAGTAATTTTTCTAATTTGTTAGAAGCATCCTTCTTAGAATATTTTAGGATATAAAGAGCTTTATCTACCTGCTCTCCTCTAATGATATCAGCAACTAATCTCATTTTTCTTGGAGAAGACGGGCAATTATTTAATGAAGCTTTTACAACGTCTTTGTTAGCTTCTTTTCTTGCGATTGAACTATCTTGTTTTCTTGATCCCATGATTATCTGCTTCCTTTGTTTTTGTTACCACCATGACCTCTGAAAGATCTTGTTGGAGAAAATTCGCCTAACTTGTGACCAACCATGTTTTCTGTAACGTAAACAGGGATAAAAGATTTCCCGTTGTGTACAGCAATAGTTTGTCCTACGAAGTCCGGAGAGATCATAGATGCTCTAGACCAAGTTTTGATAACTGTCTTCTTACCAGACTCTATATTTGCCTGAACCTTCTTATCTAAAGTATGATGAATGAACGGTCCTTTTTTAAGTGATCTTGCCATAATTATTTTCTTTTAGATACGATGTAACGGTTAGACACTTTGTTTTTCTTTCTAGTTTTGTAACCTTTAGCCGGTTTACCGTTTCTAGATCTTGGGTGACCTCCTGAAGAACGTCCTTCACCACCACCCATTGGGTGATCTACTGGGTTCATTACAACCGCTCTTGTTCTTGGTCTTCTACCTAACCATCTGCTTCTACCAGCCTTACCTGATACAGTTAATTGGTGATCTGAGTTGGAAACAGAACCAATCATTGCCATACATTCAGTAAGGATCATTCTTGATTCTCCTGAAGGTAACTTGATGATTGCATATTTACCATCTCTTGAAGTTAATTGAGCTGAAGAACCAGCACTTCTTGCTAAAATTGCACCTTGTCCAGGCTTCATTTCAACACAAGAGATTACAGTACCCAATGGAATGTTTTTCAATTTCATTGCGTTACCTACGTTTGGTTCAACGCTTTCTCCTGATACTACTTTCTGATCAACTTTGATACCGTTTGGAGCGATGATATATCTCTTCTCTCCGTCTGCGTACTCTAATAAAGCGATAAATGCAGTTCTGTTTGGATCGTATTCTACAGATTTTACAGTTGCTTCAACGTTTGCTTTGTTTCTTTTGAAGTCAATAATTCTGTATTTCTTTTTGTGTCCACCTCCGGTGTAACGCATGGTCATTTTACCTGTGTTGTTACGTCCACCTGACTTTTTAATACCAACTACTAGAGATTTCTCTGGTTTGTTAGTAGTAATTTCCTCAAAATTGTTTACAATTCTGAATCTCTGTCCCGGGGTGATAGGTTTTAATTTTCTAACAGACATTACTATTATTTATAATTAATAATTAATTTACAGCAAAAATATCGATAACCTCACCTTCAGCAAGTTTGATTACCGCTTTTTTCAATTTGTTTGTCTTTCCTACTTGAAGACCTTTTTTAGTGTATTTTGAAGAAACCTTCGGAGCATAAATCATTGTGTTAACGTCTGCTACTTTTACACCGTAAGCTGCTTCAACAGCTTTTTTGATCTCGATTTTATTCGCCTTAGGATTCACTAAGAAAGAATAAGAACCTCTTAAATCTGTAAGGTAATTAGCCTTTTCTGAAATAACTGGTTTAATAATAACTGACATGATTTATTTCTTTAAATTTTCCTGGAATTTTTCAACTGCACCTTCGAAGAAAATGATCTCACCAGCATTTACCAAATCGTAAGAACTGATTTCATTGAAGTTCATTACTTTAGCTTTAGGCAAGTTTCTTGAAGATAAATATACATTCTTGTTAGCTTCAGGAAGAACGAATAAAGATTTTTTACCGTTAAGTTCCAATGCATTTAATACATTGATGAAATCTTTAGTCTTAGGAGCAGCAAAGCTCATATCCTCTAAAACTTTAATGCTGTTGTCTCTCATTTTCTGAGATAAAACAGATTTCTTAGCCAATCTCTTAAGAGCTTTGTTCAATTTGAATCTGTAGTCTCTTGGTTTTGGTCCGAATACTCTACCTCCACCTCTGAATACTGGAGATTTGATATCACCGTATCTAGCAGATCCTGATCCTTTTTGCTTCTTAAGCTTTTTGGTAGAAGCCGTAATTTCGCTTCTTTCTTTTGCTTTATGAGTACCTTGTCTTTGAGCAGCAAGATACTGTTTAACTTCTAAGTAAACCGCGTGCTGATTTGGCTCAATTCCGAATACTGTTTCGTCTAGAGTTACTTTTCTTCCGGTCTCTTTTCCTGATGTATTTAATACTACTAGTTCCATTTTCTGATAATTACATAAGAATTTTTAGCTCCCGGAACAGCACCTTTTACTACTAAAAGATTTTGTTCTTGATCAACTTTTAACACTTGAAGGTTTTGAACAGTTACCTGCTTACCTCCCATTCTTCCAGCCATTCTCATCCCTTTGAATACTCTTGAAGGGTCTGAACCAGCACCGATAGAACCTGGAGCTCTAAGTCTGTTGTGCTGACCATGAGTTGCCTGCATTACACCTCCAAATCCGTGTCTTTTAACAACACCCTGGAAGCCTTTACCTTTTGAAGTTCCTGTTACGTCAACAAATTCACCTTCAGCGAATAAATCAACTTTTACTTCTTCTCCTACTTTTACTTCATCAACGAACTCTCTGTAGAATTCTACTAATTTAGCTTTAGGAGCAGAACCAGCCTTTTTAAAATGGCCAGCTAACGCTTTACCAACGTTCTTCTCACTCTTGTCATCGAAACCTAACTGAACAGCTTTATAACCGTCTTTTTCTAAGGTTCTGACCTGTAAAACCGAGCATGGACCAGCTTGGATAACTGTACAAGGAATGTTTTTTCCTTCTTCGTTAAACAAAGATGTCATACCGATTTTTTTACCAATAATACCTGACATTGTTTATATTATAATAAAATTTATCCTTTATTTATCACCATTTTTCGGAAGTCTGAAGCAATTTCTACTTTTGATATAGGCATACTACGCCCCTAAAATGAGTGTGCAAATTTATGAATAATTTTGTAACTGACAAATATTTCGCGTAAAATATTTTGATTTTTAATCATTTAGCCATTTCAGAAAAAAAACTATCCGAAATTTTGAAAATACTCTTTGAAGTTTAAAAGAAAATCATTAATATATTTTTTTCCAACATCTGATTTTCTTACCACCAGGTAATGCTTTCTTTTCAAACCGTTATTTCCGATTCTTTTAAACCTCAATTCATCAGAAAGCCTGAATGAGAGCAATGCCCATTTCGGCATACACGTAATTCCTATATTAGCCTGCACCATTTCCAAAGTAACTTCTGTTAAGGGAACTGCGGAAATTTTCGCCGGCATAATTCCGTTCGGGTTCAGAAATACCTCGTAAACAGAAACCGTTTTTAGTGGAAAAGAATGAATAATTAAATGCGCATTCAGAAAATCTTCTGCAACCAAGTATTCTGAAGCATTCAAAAGGCTCTCATGATGAATGACTGCAAAAATTTCATCCTCAAAAATCTCAATACTGACCAACTCTTTATTACCCGAAGGTTTTGAAGTAACAACTGCAATATCGATTTCATTGGATATTACTTTTTCAACAGGCCTATGGGTCGCCTCCAATACCAGATCCACCTCAATTTCAGGATATAATACTTTCATTTTATTAATAAACAAAGGCAGCCCCTGATAGAATGAATAACACTCTGTACTGATCTTTATTGTACCTGCAGCTCCGGCTCTTATCTGCTGAATGGTATTCAAACCGTTCCCAATACTTTCTATTACCGTACATGCAGTTTTATAAAGAATACTTCCCTCTTCCGTCAGCTCCCATTTGTTCCTAGTTCTGTAAAACACCTTAAAACCAAGCTGAATTTCCAGATCCTTAAGCTGATGACTTAATGCAGACTGTGTTAAAAAGAGTTTTTCAGAAGAACCCGCAATACTCCCCTCCTCCGCAATTGTTTTAATAAGTTTTAAAAACTTGATTTCCATAATGCAAAGTTAACAATATAACAAAAAAACAATGTCTGAAAATATTTCATCCAGAACTGCAGAGCATTCAATTTCAATCTTAGGAAAAGAACAAACCCGAACATAGTTTTGCATCGTAAACAATTTAAAAATTATGCAAGAACAAATTGAATTCTACCAGAAAAAATTAATGTATGAAATGGACCCTTCAGATCTTTATGACGCATTTCAAAACAGTACAGATTATATAGCAGTAGATACCAGGAGACCAAATGGCTACAGCAAAGAGCACATTCCATCCGCAATTAATCTTCCCCATCGGGAAATGACAGAAGAGAGCACGCAGCACCTTGACAAGTCAAAAATATATGTCTGCTATTGTGACGGGATTGGCTGTAATGCTTCCACAAAAGGAGCTTTAAAAATGACTCAATTAGGTTTTAAAGTCATTGAATTAATTGGAGGAATCGAATGGTGGAAATTTGACGGCTACGCCACAGCAGGAACCGAGCCTACCAATGGTTCCACTTTTGTATGCGCCTGCTAACCCAAGAATAAGAGACACATGAAAATACGATTTGCCGAAGAAAAAGACCTGAGTTCCATTATTGAATTATGTAAAGCCCATGCGCAGTACGAAAGAAGCTCTTTTAAAGAAGAAAACAAAAAGGAACAACTATCTAAACACATTCTCAATCCGGATTCTGAAATAAAATGCCTGATTGCAGAATCTGATACTGAAATAATAGGATATGCAACATTTTTCAAACAGTTCTCCACCTGGGATGCCGGCTATTATATGTATGTTGACTGTCTGTTTTTAAAAGAAAATGCAAGGGGAAACGGAACAGGAAAACAAATAATGGAATTAATAAAAAGTTACTCAAAAGAACAAGGCTTCCCGATAATCCAGTGGCAGACTCCAGGTTTTAATATAAGAGCCATCAAATTCTACACTTTGCTTGGAGCGGAAAGAAAAAACAAAAAAAGGTTTTTCTGGAAAGTATACCCCAAATGATTCTTGATTAAACAGAGACATTCTGAAGCCAGAATGTCTCTGTTTAAACTATTTGATCAAGCTAAATGTAGCTTATTTTACAATAACTGTAACTCCCCTTTCTTCCAATGCTGACCTATCTTCCTTACCTATGCCATCATCTGTAATCAGATAATCTACTTCATCCAGTGAGGCGATCTTCCCGAAACCTTTCTTATTTAATTTTGAGGAATCCGCCAAAACCACGGTCTTATCCGCACATTCGATCATAACCTGATTAAGATGTGCCTCTGCAGCATTGGAAGTACTGATTCCAAATTCAAGATCAATCCCGTCTACACCCAGAAAAAGTTTATTGCAGGAAAACTGTTTGAGAATTCCTTCTGAAATAGACCCTACAATGGAAGTCGAGCTTTTCCTCACTTCTCCTCCCAACTGGATCACATTAATATTAGGATTATTACAAAGCTCAATAGCTACCCTCAATGAAGATGTCAAAACGGTAAGCGGACCGAAATTCATCAGCATTCTGGCAAGATAATGCATCGTAGTTCCTGATGCCAATATAATACAGTCATTCTCCTGGATCAATGGAAGTGCAGCTCTTGCAATAGCCTGCTTCGCCTCTACATTAATATTTTCTTTCTCCCCTACATTCTTTTCATAAGCATACCTTACCTGCTTACTTGCTCCTCCATGATTCCTGAAAAGAAGCCCCAGACTTTCGAGATAGTTCAGATCCTTTCGAATCGTAACCGAAGATACATTGAGCTTTTCACACAAGTCCTGCACAAGCACATGCCCTTTATCATCCAGCTCTTTAAGTATTTCATCCTGTCTTGGTAATAGCTTTTCCATTTTATTCGTTTCCTCAAAATTACCGATTTTTTGCGACATCTTAAAATTTCATTTATTTTCTTTTTGCTTTCATTTTTAATTTATATATTTGAAAACGAAACATAAACGAAACATTTATGAAACGAAACGAAGAACTCAGTAAATTAACCAATGTAAAAGAATGGGACTTTATTGTCATAGGAGGAGGAGCCAGTGGTTTAGGTTCAGCATTAGATGCGGTAAGCAGAGGATTCAAAACTTTATTGCTTGAATCTCACGATTTCGCAAAAGCAACTTCCAGCAGAAGTACCAAATTGGTACACGGTGGAGTAAGATATCTTGCGCAGGGAGATGTCGGATTGGTAAAAGAAGCATTAAAAGAAAGAGGACTTCTGGCAAAAAATGCAGCACATATCGTAAAAAATCAGTCATTCATTATTCCCAACTACACCTGGTGGGGAGGAATCTATTATAAAATAGGATTGTCTGTTTATGATTTCCTTGCCGGAAAATTAAGCTTAGGTAAAACAAAATACATCAGCAAATCAAAGACAGTCGAAAAGCTCCCTACTATTGAACAAAACCACTTAATGAGCGGTGTTGTTTACCAGGACGGACAGTTTGACGATGCGAGACTTGCAATCAACCTTACCCAAACTATTATTGAAAAAGGAGGAAGTGCTGTTAACTATGTAAAAGTGATTAACCTTTTAAAAGATGCTTCTGATAAAGTAATTGGCGTTGTTGTAGAAGACCAGCTTTCCAAACAGCAATATCAGATCCACGGTAAAGTAGTAATCAATGCAACCGGTGTATTCACGAACGATATCCTGAATATGAACAATCCTAAGCATGGTAAACTTGTTGTACCAAGCCAGGGGATCCACCTGGTACTTGATAAATCATTTCTTAAAAGTGATGATGCGATCATGATTCCGAAAACATCAGATGGCAGGGTTTTATTTGTTGTGCCATGGCATGACAGGGCTTTAGTGGGAACCACAGACACTCTTCTGGAGAGTGAAAGTTTTGAACCTCGGGCACTGGAAGAGGAAATCAGTTTTGTTTTAAATACAGCAAGACAATATTTAGCTAAAAAACCAACACGTGAAGATGTAAAATCAGTGTTCGCAGGCCTTCGTCCTCTTGCCGCTCCCAAAGACGGAAGCAAAAGCACAAAAGAAGTTTCCCGAAGTCACAAAGTGATTACTTCAGAAACAGGATTGGTTTCCATTATCGGAGGAAAGTGGACCACCTACCGTAAAATGGCAGAAGACACAGTGGATGAAGCTATGAAAGTTCACAGACTGGGAAACAGTCCATCAAAAACAGAACATCTTTCTATCCATGGAAATGTAAAACCTGAACAGGTAGACAGAACTAATCATCTGTATGTTTACGGATCAGATATACCGGCCATAAAAGCATTACAGGAAAGCAATCCCCGTTATGCACAGAAAATCCATCCGGATCATCCTTTCACCGTAGCAGAAGTTGTATGGGCAGTAAGAACAGAAATGGCAGAAACGATTGAAGATATTCTGGCCAGAAGAGTACGTTTACTGTTCCTGGATGCAAGAGCAGCAATAGACAGCGCTCATAATGTATCAAAAATCATTGCTGAGGAAAAGGGATATCCTGAAGAATGGGCACAGCAGCAGGAAAATGAATTCATTGAACTGGCAAAAGGATATTTACTGACTCCTTATTCCCCTAAAGTTATCAACCTAAATTAGCACTATATACATGAATGAAAAGCTTATCCTCGCTCTAGACCAGGGAACAACTTCCTCCAGAGCGATTCTCTTCAACCATAGTGGAGAAATCAAATATGTATCTCAGAAAGATTTCAGACAGATATTCCCTACTCCGGGATGGGTAGAACATGATCCGAATGAAATATGGTCATCACAGATCTCTGTGGCAGCAGAAGTGATAGCGAAAGCAGGAATCTCCGGACTGGAAGTTGCCGCTATCGGAATTACCAATCAACGTGAAACCACCATTGTATGGGATAAAGAAACCGGTGAACCGATCTACAATGCTATTGTATGGCAGGACCGCAGAACTTCAAAATACTGCGATGAACTGAAAGAGCAGGGACATGCAGAAACGATCAAAGAAAAAACAGGACTTGTCCTGGATGCTTACTTTTCAGCCACCAAGTTAAAATGGATTCTTGATAACGTAGAAGGAGCAAGACAGAAAGCTGAAGAAGGAAAATTATGTTTCGGAACTGTTGACACCTGGCTAGTATGGAAACTGACGCGTGGAAAAATGTTTATCACTGATGTTTCCAATGCCAGCAGAACCATGCTTCTGAACATTCACACGTTAGAATGGGACAATGATTTATTAGAGCTATTCAACATCCCTAAAAACATTCTTCCGGAAGTAAAGCAGAGCAGCGAAATATATGGAGAGACCGCTACTACCTTGTTCTCTACCAAAATTCCGATCGCCGGTATTGCCGGTGACCAGCAGGCTGCCTTATTCGGACAGATGTGTACCACTCCGGGAATGGTAAAAAATACTTATGGAACAGGATGTTTCCTATTAATGAACACAGGAACGGAAGCTGTTTCTTCTAAAAATAATCTTCTTACCACCGTAGCCTGGAAAATCAACGGAGAAGTTAATTACGCACTGGAAGGAAGTGTTTTTGTAGGAGGCGCGGCTATTCAATGGCTGAGAGACGGTCTTAAAATCATTCATTCTTCTGAGCAGGTGAACGAATTGGCTGCTTCTGTAGAAGACAACGGAGGTGTTTATTTCGTTCCTGCATTGACCGGACTTGGCGCACCTTACTGGGATCAGTATGCACGCGGAACCATTGTGGGAATTACCCGTGGGACTACAGACGCCCATATTGCAAGAGCTACCCTGGAAGGAATTGCATTTCAGGTTTATGAGATTGTAAAAGCGATGGAAGCAGATTCTGGAAGAGCAAGTTTGGAGTTAAGAGTAGATGGCGGAGCTTCTGCAAGTGACCTTCTGATGCAGATCCAGTCTGATCTTTTCGGATTCAAAATAACAAGACCAAAAACATTGGAAACAACAGCTCTTGGAGCAGCCTACCTTGCAGGACTTGCAGTAGGATACTGGAAAAGTATAGACGAAATCCAAGAACAATGGATTGTAGACAAGGACTTCCACCCTCAACTGGACAGGGAGCAGGTAAATAAAATGACCCATTTCTGGAAGAAAGCTGTAAAAAGCGCACAAAGCTGGATAGAAGATTAACTCACTTATCAAAAAAAACTTATATGACCCCATTTATTGCAGAAGTTATCGGTACGATGCTTCTAATATTGTTAGGCAACGGTGTTGTAGCCAATGTTGTCTTGAAAGATACGAAAGGAAATAATTCCGGATGGATTGTTATTACTACCGCATGGGCATTGGCCGTTTTTGTGGGAGTAACCGTTGCTGGGCCAGTAAGTGGGGCCCATCTGAATCCGGCTGTTACCATTGGTCTTGCGACAGCAGGAAAATTTTCGTGGGATCTGGTTCCCTCCTATATCGCAGCACAGATGATTGGAGGAATGCTGGGCGCATTTTTAGTTTGGCTCTTTCACAAAGATCATTTTGCCATTACGGAAGATGAAGGCGCAAAACTGGCATGTTTCAGTACAGGTCCGGCTATCAGAAAAACGTCTTCCAACCTTATCAGCGAGATTATCGGAACATTTGTATTGGTATTCTGTGTATTTTACTTTGCAGATCCCAGTATTTCCTTACAGGCAGACCCAAGTGCAAAAGTAGGCCTTGGTTCCATCGGAGCTATTCCTGTTACATTTGTGGTTTGGGCAATCGGCTTATCCCTGGGAGGAACTACAGGATATGCTATTAACCCGGCAAGAGATCTTGCTCCAAGAATTATGCATGCCATCTTGCCTGTAAAAGGAAGCAGTGACTGGGGATATGCCTGGATCCCTATAGTAGGGCCAATTACAGGAGCTATTATCGCAGCAGTTTTATACGGATTTTTAAAATAATACTGATGATAAAAAAAATCTTAAAGGGAATCTTCCTACTTGCTCTAGGCACAGGGAGATTATTTTCACAGGAAAATGGTGAAACCAAGGAAACCAAAGAAGGCAGGCTTGATTTTACAGCCAACATTCAGAACAATCACTTATGGAGAGGGCTTATTATTACGGATAAACCTGTAGTGATGGGAAATTTGTCATACGCTCTGGATGCGGAGAAAAGATGGAAGGTAGGAATCTGGGGAGCCTCTGCATTAGCGGATGATAAGGATAACACCCATTATAAAGAGATCAATTATTATGTTCAATATTCCGACGGGCGTTTTTATATCGGCTTATGGGATCTTTACAATTCCCGTAATATCAATACTGCTGTAGCCGCAGATGATATCTTCAGTTACTCGCAGAGAAGGACTGCCCATATTATTGATTTAAGAACCAATTATACTTTCGGACCTTCGTTCCCGATCAATATTGAAGCTGATATCATGCTGTACGGAGGAGCCAATGCCGGAGAAGTTATTCTGGAACCTGACGGAAGCTATAAGAAAAACAGATACTCCACTTACGTTCAGGCAAGCTATCCTGTTATTAAAGGGCAAAAAGTAAACCTGGATGCATTTGTAGGAGCAGGTTTTGCTCTCAATGACAAAACCTTTTTATATGGCAACGGTAAAAACAGTTTCGACATTGTCAATGTAGGGGTAAAAGCAGGAAAAGTAGTAAAGATCACAGATCATTACAGCCTTCCGGTCTTCATGATGGCCATGTGGAATCCATCCAATAAGTTTGCAAGAATTCAGCTTGCCGCAACTGTTTTTTAATCTGATACTAAACTATAGAGAAGCCACTCCATCCGGGGTGGCTTTGTCATTACTTTCTTTTCTGATCAGAAGATTATTCACATTTTGATTCTGAAGTTCTTCGGAACTGCAATAACCGGGATTTTACGGCTTACTATTTGCCAGAATATATTTACTTTTGAAAAAAATATCTATGAAAAAGTTTTTCAGTTTAATAATTCTGTGCATCAGCATTTTCACATTAGCGCAGCAGACAGAGGTTCCCTTTATAGGATACCGGAATTTTGACATTTTGAAAGGATATAGCGGCACTGGCACCCCTCATTATTATCTGAATGTAAAAAGCAATGGTGATGTACATTTTGGATATGTTCAGATCAATCAGGCTAACGGAGAAGAAACAACAGAAGAAATCAATGCCGGAAAATATTCTCCTGGCAAGGTAATGAAGATTGTTTTTAAAAAATATGAGGAAACCTTTTTCGTAAAATTCGACAAAGAAAAAATCTACCTTACCGACGAAAATGGAAATGTAAAGAATCTTGATGGCTGCTGTTCATCCAGTGAAAGTATCACTAAAGAGACCTGCACCTGTGAAAGTGAATTTTTCAAGTAGTAAATAATATATAAAAAAAGCCACTCCATTTGGGGTGGTTTTTTATTGTTTGTCAAAACCACCCCGTCAAATTATAAATTTGGCACCTCCATAGGAAGGGAATAGTTATACAACCTGCTGCATTTGAACAAATCATACTATTACAATACGAAGTTCTTTGCTTCTACCTATAATTGCCAATCACCGGGATTTTACGGTTTATAGTCTGCTAAAATATCCTTAATTTTGAAGGGTGATTTACACCAATGAAACATTTAAAAATTTTATTTCTATTTCTTCTCTTTCTTATGGTATCATGCAGCAGGAAAGAGAATCATCCTTATACATTTTATTACTGGAAAACCAAACTGAAGCTTGACCATGCAGAAAAGAAAGCATTGGAAAAAGCAACAGTTCCTTATTTATATACCAGAGTCTTTGATGTAAATAAAGTCAATGGGAAATTTCAGCCGGTGGCAGTGATTACCAAAGACCAGAGTTTCCGTTTCAATAAGCAAATTGTTCCGACGGTTTTTGTAACCAATCAGACATTACTGGGCATTTCTGCAGAGGAAATCAGGTTTCTTGCAGAAAGCATTCATCTTTTGATTCAAAAGAAAACCAAAGAGTACCAGCTGAAAACCAATAATGAAATTCAGATCGACTGCGACTGGACCGCGGGGACACGAAATGATTATTTTAAATTTCTGAAAGAACTGAAAAGAATTTCCGGAAAAGAAATCACCTGCACCCTTCGCCTTCATCAGGTAAAGGATAAAAAACAGACCGGAATTCCTCCCGTGGAGAAAGTCTATCTGATGTGTTATTCCACATCATCGCCATTGGAAAAATCTGATAAGAATTCAATTCTGGATGTCAATATCCTGAAAAGCTATCTTTCAAAAATGGAAGACTATCCAATCAAAAAAATTGAGGTGGCACTCCCTATTTACTCCTGGGGAATTATCACCAACCATTTAGGTAAGCACAAACTGATTAATGCTTTATCAAAACGAGATCTGGAAAACACTGATTTTAAAAGGATATCTGATCATGAAGCTGAAGTTCTGAAGGACGGTTTCTACTTTGGGAGTTATTTAAACAAGGGCTTTAAAATAAAGGTTGAGGAAATATCTGAAGAACAGCTTGAAGAAGTTATCAGCTTTCTGCAGAAAAAAATACCCCATTTTAATATTATTTATTATCAATTAGATAGTAAATTTGTGTCAGACCGTAAATTTTAATCTCCGGCAGATGGAGATCAGCCAGCCTGAACCATATCATACAATATTATAAACTAAAAAAACACTACAAACCCTATGAAAAAGTATATTCTTTCACTTGCGGTTGTATCACTTTTCTATACCCAATCTGATGCCTGCGCATGGTCGGATCCTGATTATGATTACTTCAACCTTTTTACACAAACAATCATTAAAGACAAAGCTTATCTTCCCTTTCTGCACAACTATTCAAGCAGGTTTTATGGAGGTTACAATCCGGCATTGATTCCTGATGACAACGTTGAAACATGGAAAAAGTTTTTCAACAATCAGCTAAGCTATTCTGAAACCCAGAACCTGGTGTACAAAGTAAGTATGAATGATCTGAATGCCTTAAAGAACGGGAATCCGGCAAATCCTCTTTTACAAAAGTTAGGCACAGGATTTTATCAGAAATATAAGGAAGGGATTGATTATTTGATTGAAGCCAAATATCTTGAGCCTTATATGAGCATCAATTACATCGAAAGTGAAAATTCATTTTACTATGACAGAGATGCAAACAGAAAAAATGCAACAGCTCTGGATTACCCTAAAACTATTGCTGCACTAACATCTTTATATAATGCAGCAAGGAATCCTGAAATCAAACAGCGTTACGGATATCAGCTGGTACGTCTGAATCATTATACCAGAAATTACGATTCTGCTGTACAGGCTTTCAAAACTTATGTTGCGCCTGTCAAATTAAAAGGAACGGTATATTTCATGGCTCTTGATCAGTTGGCCGGGGCACAAAGAGGATTGGAAATGAACAGCGATGCCAACTGGAATTTCTTTCAGGTATTCATGAACAGCAAAGACCGCAAGGAATCTGCTTTTGTTTCTATGAAGCTTTCAGATACTGCTTCTTTCAGCAATATCATGAAAAGAGCCGGAACGAATGAAGAAAAGAATATGGCCTATTTCCTTTTAGGGTATGAAGATTTCAACAACCCGATTCCTACGATGGAAAAGATGTATGAGATCAATCCTGATTCTGAGATTCTGAAGGTAATGGCTGCAAGAAGCATCAATGAACTGGAAAGGAGTTACCTTCCAGTGTATTACTACAATTCTGATGCAGCTAAAAGTCCTTATGTACAAAGAGGAAAAGCAGATAACAATGTCTCTTCAAAGGATGATAAAGCTACCTCCACAACTGAAGTAAAGGAAGAAAAGCTTTCTTTCTGGCAAAAAATTGTGAGATTCTTTAAAAACCTGTTCGGGGGATCTAAAAAAGAATCCGCTGATGGAAGTAAAACAGATCAGAGTGATGATGAGTTACTGGATAACCCAAACAGAATTCCGTTCTACACCACTTCCGGTTATGGGTATGATGACAAAATGAAGGACTATCTTGATGACCTTCAGAAGTTCACTGACAAAACCAAAGAAAAGTCTAAGGATGAGTTCTGGCAGATTGCAGATGCTTACCTTAAATTCCTTAAAAAAGATTACAAAGGAAGTACGGAAATCCTTACCGATATCAAAACCACCAATCCTGAATATCTGGAAGAGATCAAAAGAATGAAGGTTCTGAATGATATCGTTTCCCAGCCAAGAATTGATGCAGCATATGAAGATCATCTTATGAAAGATTATGCGGAATATTTCGTAGAGAAAAAGGTAGAAAAGGATACTGCCACAACTGATAATTTTGATTATTATGGTGAAGTACCGTCTACTGCTGATTTCCTTAAAGATGTGCTCGCCAACCGCTATTTCCTTCAGGGTGAAGATGGAAAATCATTCCTGATGAACAATAAGCTTTCGGATCTGCAATATAATCCGAACTCAAGTCTGGTGAAGAGCGTGGAAGCATTTTACAGAAAACCTAATAAAACCCAGTTTGAACAGCAGATCATTGCTAAAAATATGGACAGTGTAGGTGATATTGATGCCTTTTTCAATACAATTTATGGAGACAGAGCCATGAGACTTGCGGATTTTGAAAAGGCGAAGTCTTATTATGAAAAAGCAAAAAACTTTGCTGGTATTCCAAGACAGAATTATGAATGGACAGAAAAAGAAGGACAGACTGTTACAGCTAAACAGTATGCTCCTTCGGAATACAACGGATTTAAAAATATTCCCAATCTTGTATTCGGGCATAATGTATGGGAAAGTTTTGGAAGTCCTGAAAACGAAAGTATGGAAGCAGAAAATTATACCGACTTCCCTTTCATCAAAACAAGCATGAATAAACTTGAGCTTGCTGATGCATTGATTCAGCTTAAGAAGATTGGATCCGGAACGGGTGAAAAGGCAGCAAAGGCGAATCAGCTTATCGGAAATCTATTGTACAATACTTCTATTTTAGGATATTACCGCCAGTTGTTTGTGATGGATATTGACAACAGCAACGGAGGCAAATATGACTTCTGGAACACAGACAGAAAGAATCCTTACCAGTATTATTACAAAAACTTCCTCGATACTTCATACATTGAACCTGATAATTTTGATCTGTCCATTAGCTACTATCAAAAAGCTCTTCAACTTTCAAACAACAAGGAAGAGAAAGCAAGAATCCTGTTCCAGATGGCAAGCGCTGAGCAAGGTAAATATTACCAGTATGAAGCGAAGGCACCAAAAGATTTTGATTATTCTGATCCAAAATGGTCTGAGAAAGAAGATGCCCGCCAAAAGGAAATGGACCAACTTAAAAATCAAAAATACAGAACCTATTTCGCTCAGCTGAAAGCACAGTATTCCGATACCGAAACAACGAAGAGTCTAATGGGAAGCTGTAGTTATTTTAATTATTTCATGAGATAACTATTGTAAAGTATAGAAATAAAAAAGGAATCAATTCGATTCCTTTTTTTGTTCCTGCTTCTGAATCCATTCTTCGTGTTTTCTTTTGAAGAATTCATACTTGTAATCCTGATTTCTCTGGGCAGCATCAATAGAATGGGAAGTATGGATGTCATAATCTTTTTTCGCCAGTTGAGCAAGTCTTTCATAATAGCAATGAAGCTGGTCCAGCTCTGCTTCTGTAAGATCTTCAATATCTACAATTCTGTTGCTGGCTTTTTCGTGGGCAGCAATAATTTCGTTCAGCTTAATCTGTATTGCTTTTGAATCTTTATTCTGAGCCTTCTGAATAAGGAATACCATCAGAAATGTAATAATGGTGGTTCCGGTGTTGATGACCAACTGCCATGTTTCAGAATAGTCAAAGAGAGGACCGGTAGCAGCCCATACCAAAACGATAATGAAAGCTCCCATAAAAGCATGTGGACTTCCTGTAAATTTTACAGCCCAGTTTGAAAATTTTTCAAAAAAATGATTTCCTGTATGTCCCATAATCTTTTGTTTTTAACATAATAAATGTATAAAAATTAACAGGAATAAGGAGTAATAAATACCAACAAAAAACATTAAGACAATACTCTGTCTTAATGTTTTCTAATTAAAATTGATATGAATGTGTGAAATATATTATTTGATTTTTCCTGAAAAACGGTTTTCAAGGTTTTGCTTTTCTTCTGCTATCATACTCTTTCCGATTTGAGCAGGCGAAAAAGGTTTTGGATAAAATGTATTATTCCAGTGATCCTTCCAGGGAGAAATGTTACCCCAGGAGTATATGCTTTTAGGATTATTGTAATGTTTTTCAATATTTTCCCTGGCTGTTTTCAGTTCTTCTTCGGACAAATGTTCTTCGGAACATGACGCTAAAGCAGCTCCTGCAATCAATATTAAGAATATTGTTCTGGTAATTTTCATACTGTTTTTGAGTTAGAATTTATAGTTTACCTGTACTGCAAAGTTTCTCGGCTGGATCTGATCGATATATCCTCCTCTGAAATAAGAATTATATCCTACTGAATCAAAAATATTATTTAAGAATCCTCTTACTCCCAATCCGTTTTTGAACGAATAGCCTACCTGAGCATCTACAGTTGTATAATTCGGCATATTGAACGGTCTTTCTCCCGGCTGGGTTCCGTTTACATGGCCATTGTCAATGACAACTTCCTGCTTATAATCATCAACAGGCCTGTTTCCTACATAATAAATTCCTGCTCCGATATCAAATCCATCAAGAGCTCCACTGTTAAATTTATAATTCAGCCATGCATTGGCAGTATGTTTAGGCGTATTAATTGGTGCTGAACCATTTACAAAGGAAGGACTGTCCTTATATTGAGCATCTACATAAGCCCATCCCGTCATTACCTGTAGATTTGGAAGAATCTTACCAATCAATTCCACTTCCATTCCTTTTCTTTTCAACTCACCTGCCAGAGCGTATACTCCCAATCCCTGTCCGTTGTTCCCCATTACTTCATAAGAAAGATTGTCTGTGTTGATACTAAACAGGGTAACATTAAATCTCAATCTTTCATTAAGCCAGTCAGATTTCATTCCGGCTTCCCATTGTTTGGTTGTAGAGGCACCTACGGTTCCGCCTCCTGATAATGGATTATTTGAGCTTCTCAAAGAAGTAGTACTGGTATAAGAACCAAAAATATTCATGTTTTCAATAGGCGATATCATAATTCCTAATGAGGGGTTCCATGCGAAATCTTTTTCTTTATCAGAACCGATCAATCTGCTGTAACGAACACCAAGATGAGCTTTGATATATTTATTGAAAGTAATTACATCCTGAGCCATTAACCCCATTGTAGGTGTTATGGTATTGACAATAGGATTTTTCTTTGCCAAGTCAAAATTATTACCATCGATGCCGGAAGGCAGAATGTTGTTGATATCATTAAGAACATTGATACGATCTACTTTCTTAGCATCATAAGAAGTAGTAGTCACATTAGATTCCTTCCAGTCGAAACCTACCTGAAAAGTATGTTTCATGAATCCGGTTTTAACGTCAGTTCCGATGAAATCAAACTGAAATACTTTATTTAAGTCTTCTCTGTCTGATCTTGTCAAAGTTCTGTCACGGAATTCATTTGGATTTTTACGATCCAGAGGTGCAAGAGCAGCACCAATAATCTCAGACTGATAAGAAGAGCTCATAAATGCTGTTCTCAACTTCAGGTTATTGCTCAACTTTCTAGTTGCTGTTGTAGAGAAATTGAATGTTTCAATTTTTGCATTGTCAGTTGAAAAACCAAGAAACTTTCTTCCAGTCATATTATAGATGGCTTCAGTATCTCCTTTTGCAAGGTTTACCGTACCTCTATCCGGAGTGGTATTATTATGCATATAATCCATCTCTACAACGATTTCAGTTTTATCATCGGGACGGATAGCAATGGATGGGTTTACATAAATACGTTCTGTATTAACAAATCTTCTGAAGCTATTGTTATTTTGATAAGCAGCATTCAATCGTACTGCGATTTTTCCCTGTGAATCAAGTACTCTCTGGAAATCCACTGTAGGTCGGTAGAAATCCCAGCTTCCATATCTGAATCCAACATTGGTTTGATCTATAAATTTAGGCACCTTGGTCACTACATTGATCACTCCTCCTGCAGAACCCAATCCGTCACCGATACCTTGAGTAACTGCAGCAGATCCTTTGATCACCTGAATACTTTCCACTCCCTGCATATCAGTCAGCATCGCTCCGGTACGGAAGTCAGAATCCATCTGTACTCCGTTCTTCAGAACAGGAACTCCTCTGTAACCTCTGATAGACATACTTTCTCTGATTCCTCCATAGCTACCAAACTGAGTAACACCGGGAACATTTTTAGCAACATCAGTGACTGTAAGTCCTCCCAGATCTTCGATTACTTTATAAGAAATTACTGAAATACTCTGGATCTGGTCTCTCGGTTTCAATGGTAGTCTTGTAATAGCTTCAAGCCCTTCTGGTTGTTTCTTTCTATCACCGAACAGTTCTACTTCATCAATTTTTTTGTGTTTAATTGAATCATTTGTTTTCTGTGCGTTTGCAAGAACCCCACCTAATACTAGTAGAGAAAAGGATACTACTTTATTCATCTGATAATTTTTTGTAAAATTATTATTTTTATTAATTCTAAATAAACAAATGAATCTGACTTATGTCACCCTAAAAAGTACTGTAATTATCAGATCATTAATCAGCAATGAGGAGCCTTTAAAACCTTGAAACAGTTCTCGTCAATCGTTAGAAGTATTATTCTTCAGACTTTATATGGTTAAAAAAAGTACAATACAAAAAAAGCAGATTTGCCAACCACAAATCTGCTCTATTCTGCCAGATAATATCATAAAAAAATCCGCCCCTAAAAGGGACGGACTATATAATCATTGCAAAGTATGCATTTATCACACTTTAATTTCTACATCTACACCTGAAGGAAGTTCTAATTTCATTAGAGCATCAACAGTCTTAGAAGAAGAAGAGTAGATATCCATTAGTCTCTTGTGAGCTGAAAGTTGGAACTGCTCTCTTGCTTTCTTGTTTACGTGCGGAGATCTCAACACTGTGAAGATTCTCTTGTTAGTTGGTAATGGAATTGGTCCGTTTACAACAGCACCAGTAGCCTTTACCGTTTTTACGATTTTCTCAGCAGACTTATCTACCAAGTTATAATCGTAAGATTTTAGTTTTATTCTGATTCTTTGTGACATTTCTTTAATTTAAAAATTAACCTTTTGCTTTAGCTATGATTTCTTCAGCAACGTTTTGTGGAGTTGGTGCGTATTTCTCTAATTCCATAGAAGAAGTAGCTCTTCCTGATGAAAGTGTTCTTAGAGTTGTTACATATCCAAACATTTCAGAAAGTGGAACAGAACCTTTGATTACAACAGCTCCGTTTTTCTCTTCCTGGCCACTGATAGTACCTCTTCTCTTGTTAAGGTCACCAATGATGTTACCCATATATTCTTCCGGAGTTACAACTTCCAGTTTCATAATAGGCTCCATAATTACTGGTTTAGCAGCTTTACCAGCTTCTTTAAATCCTAGCTTAGCAGCCATTTCGAAAGAAAGAGCGTCAGAATCCACTGCGTGGAAAGATCCATCTTTAAGAGTAACTTTAATACCTTCAACTTCGAAACCAGCCAATGGACCGTTCTTCATTGCAGCTTTAAATCCTTTTTCAATTGCAGGAACAAATTCTCTAGGAACGTTACCACCTTTGATCTCATTGATGAATTCTAAACCAACTTTACCTTCGTCTGCAGGTCCTAGTTCAAATACAATGTCAGCAAATTTACCTTTACCTCCAGATTGCTTTTTGTAAACCTCTCTGTGGCTGGCAACTTTTGTTAAGTTTTCTTTGTACTCTACCTGAGGTTGTCCTTGGTTTACTTCAACTTTGAACTCTCTCTTCATACGGTCAACAATGATATCTAAGTGAAGCTCACCCATACCAGAGATGATTGTTTGTCCAGAAGCTTCGTCAGTTCTAACAGTAAACGTTGGATCTTCTTCTGCCAATTTAGCTAAAGCGTTACCCATTTTATCCTGGTCAGCTTTAGTTTTAGGCTCAACAGCGATACCAATTACCGGATCAGGGAAAACCATAGATTCAAGAATGATCGGGTTTTTCTCATCACACATTGTATCACCAGTTTTGATAGACTTGAATCCTACCGCAGCACCAATATCACCAGCTTCAATATATTCTACCGGATTTTGTTTGTTAGCGTGCATCTGATAGATTCTTGAGATTCTTTCTTTATCACCTGAACGAGTGTTCAAGATATAAGAACCTGCATCCAGTCTTCCAGAGTAAGCTCTGAAGAATGCTAATCTTCCCACGAACGGGTCAGTAGCAATCTTAAATGCTAAAGCTGCGAAAGGCTCGTCTACAGATGGCTTTCTTGTAATTTCAGCATCAGTTCTTGGATCAGTACCTTTGATGTCATCTTTATCCAATGGAGATGGTAAGTATTTACATACTGCATCTAACATAAACTGTACTCCTTTGTTCTTAAATGAAGAACCACAAGTCATTGGGATAATAGATAAATCGATAGTTGCAGCTCTCAATGCAGCATTGATTTCTTCTTCTGTAATTGAATCCGGATCTTCAAAGAATTTCTCCATCAAAGTTTCGTCATACTCAGAAACAGCTTCAACTAATTTCTCTCTATATTCAAGAACTTCATCTTTCATGTCTTCAGGAATTGGCACTACTTCGAAAGTAGCTCCTTGTCCTGCTTCATCCCAGATGATCGCTCTGTTTTTAATTAAGTCAACAACCCCTTTGAAATCTTCTTCAGCACCGATTGGTAAAACGATTGGAACTGCGTTAGATCCTAACATTTCTTTAACCTGGTTTACCACGTTAAGGAAGTCAGCACCCTGTCTGTCCATTTTGTTTACGAATCCCATTCTAGCAACCTTGTAGTTGTCAGCAAGTCTCCAGTTTGTTTCAGACTGAGGCTCTACTCCATCTACTGCAGAGAATAAGAATACCAATCCATCCAATACTCTTAAAGATCTGTTTACCTCTACTGTGAAGTCAACGTGTCCCGGTGTATCAATGATGTTGAAGTGGTAAGGCTTAGTTTCAGCAACAGGTTTTCCTTGATCTGTTGGAAAGTTCCAAGAACAAGTAGTCGCTGCAGAAGTAATAGTAATACCTCTTTCTGCTTCCTGCTCCATCCAGTCCATTGTAGAAGCACCATCGTGAACTTCTCCAATTTTGTGGTTTACCCCTGTATAGAATAGAATCCTTTCTGTAGTGGTAGTCTTACCTGCGTCAATGTGAGCAGCGATACCAATATTTCTTGTATATTTAAGATCTCTTCCCATTTCAGATTAGAATTTGAAGTGTGAGAAAGCTTTATTAGCTTCCGCCATTTTGTGAGTATCAGATTTCTTTTTGAAAGCAGCACCTTCTTCTCTTGAAGCAGCTACTACTTCGTTAGCTAATTTCAAAGCCATTGACTTATCATTTCTAGCTTTAGAATATTTGATTAACCATTTCATTGCCATAGAAATTTTTCTGTCAGCTCTGATTGGCATAGGGATCTGGAAGTTAGCTCCACCTACTCTTCTAGAACGTACTTCTACGTGAGGCATTACATTTGTAAGTGCATCTTTCCAGATTTCAAGTGCAGTTTTCTCGTTATCTCCTTTTTTAGTTTCTACGATATCTAATGCATCATAGAAAATTTTGAATGCGATTGACTTCTTACCGTCAAGCATTAAATTGTTTACGAATCTCGTTACCAATTGATCATTAAATTTCGGATCTGGTAACAACGGTCTTTTTTTCGCTTTTGTCTTTCTCATTGCTTTTGTACCTTATTTAATGATTACTTTTTCTTTCCTTTTGCAGGAGCTGCTGCTGCTTGTCCTGGTTTAGGTCTCTTAGCTCCGTACTTAGATCTTCTCTGTGTTCTTCCATTTACACCAGCTGTGTCTAATGCACCTCTTACGATGTGGTAACGTACTCCCGGTAGGTCTTTCACCCTTCCGCCTCTAACCAATACTATCGAGTGCTCTTGAAGATTGTGTCCTTCGCCCGGGATATAGGCATTCACTTCTTTACCGTTAGAAAGTCTTACCCTTGCTACTTTTCTAAGTGCAGAGTTAGGTTTCTTAGGTGTAGTAGTATATACTCTCGTACATACACCACGTCTTTGTGGACAAGAATCAAGGGCAGCCGATTTGCTCTTCTTGGCAAGCGTGGCTCTTCCTTTTCTTACTAATTGTTGAATAGTAGGCATTTAATTGCTTTTTATTTTAGGGTGCAAAAATAGGAATATTTTTTTAATCTGCAAATACTTATATAAAAATTAAAATCAAATACTTACATCAAAAATAGAAGACATTTCAGTATGACAATCGGTGAAGCATAATATATAGGCGAAAAATCCAAAGAAGTACATCTGTTTTGACACTTAAAAAATGAATATTAAATAATTATGAAATTTATCCCGGGAAAGATTTTTCATAATTTTTTAGTTCTCAAACAGATTTCAGGAGTAAATTCGATACATCCAAACTCTTTTAAAAAACTTTCTTATAGTTATCATCTATTAATAATCAACCGTGTTCGGCATGATATTTCGTAAATTTGAAAGACAAATGATAAACGCATTGAATCACCACACACTTTTCGCTTTTAACTGAAGCCGGTGATTGAATTTAACTTTAAAAAATAAATATATACACATATGAAAAATGCTAGTATTATCGGTCTTAAAGAAGCCGACTGCAAAAAGATCTCAGAAAAATTAAATGTACTGTTAGCCAACTACTCTGTATTTTATCAGAATACAAGAGGTTCACACTGGAACATCAAAGGAGAGCAGTTCTTTACCCTTCATCCCAAATTCGAAGAATTATACAACAGTCTTGTATTAAAAATTGACGAAATTGCAGAAAGAATTCTGACATTAGGAGCAACACCGGCTCATAACTATTCAGATTATTTAAAGGTAGCAACCATCAAAGAAAGCAAAGAAGTAACAGATGGCACCAAAAGTGTTGAGCAGATTTTAAGCTCATTTAAAGTAGTGATTGATCTGCAGAGAGAACTTTTGGATATTACCGATGAAGCAGGAGATGAAGGTACCAACTCTCAGATGAGCGACTATATTACAGAACAGGAGAAAGAAGTTTGGATGTACAATTCTTATCTTGGAAAATAACTCCATCAAAAGCATGGAAATATTTCAAAAAAATCGCCTTACATTTAGGCGATTTTATTTTTTATTTTTATATTTGCGTTAAAATTACACATATTATGAACGACGTAAGACTGAATTCTATCCTGGATAATGATTTTTATAAAATAACGATGCAGAATGCTGTGGTAAAATTATTTCCCAGCTCTATTGTAAAGTACGAATTCATCAATAGAGGAAAACATCACTTCCCGGAAGGATTTGACGTTGCTTTAAGAGAAGCTGTGAATAAAATGGCCGAACTTAAACTTACGAAAGATGAAAAAAAGTTCATGGCAAGAACATGTCCTTATATAGATCTACCCTACCTTGATTTTTTGGAAGGCTATCATTACGACCCGTCTGAAGTGAAAATTCATCAGGAGGGAGGTGATCTTTCTGTTATTGTTGAAGGACTGTGGTACAGAACCATCCTTTGGGAAGTTCCGCTGCTCGCCTTGATCAGTGAGCTGCATTATGAAATGAACCACATGGAAAGAGATTCTAATGATGTGGTCATGAGCAAAACACTGGAAAAAGCAGACTCATTGGGCAGATTGGGCGTTACTTTTGCAGAGTTCGGAACGAGAAGAAGACATTCTTATAAGGTGCAGAATCTTGTAATGGAAGCCTTGACTCAGAAAAAGGATTCTACTTTTATCGGAAGCTCAAATGTTCATTTTGCAATGAAATATGGGGTAAAACCCATTGGAACGCATGCTCACGAATGGTTTATGTTTCATGCTGCTGAATACGGATTCAAAATGGCTAACGAAATGGCCCTGGAACATTGGGTAGATGTCTACAGAGGAGATCTTGGAGTGGCTTTGTCCGATACTTATACTACCGATGTTTTCTTCCAGCAGTTCGATAAAAAATTTGCAAAGCTTTTTGATGGCGTACGTCACGACAGTGGAGATGCCCTTGAATTTGCAGATAAGACCATTGCCCACTATCAAAGAAACGGTATTAATCCTATGTTTAAATACATTATTTTTTCGGATGCATTGAATCTTGAAAAGGTAGAAGAAATTACTAACTATTGCAGAGGAAAAATCGGTATTTCATTTGGAATAGGGACCAATCTTACTAACGATGTAGGACTGAAACCAATGAATATTGTCATGAAGCTGATCGGTGTGCAGGCCCCTAATAAAGAATGGATCCCTACGGTAAAGCTTTCCGATGAGCATGGCAAATATACGGGGGATCCTAAAATGATCGAACTGGCTAAAGAGTTTTTAAGAATTAAAAACTAAATTATGAAACTAAAAATTTTCCTCATCCTTCCCGTTCTGGCTACAGGACTAATTTTTGCCCAGCAGAAAACTGAAAAGCCAAAATTCAATCAGACCCTTGCAGATTCTTTAGGTGCAGATAAGTATGGAATGAGGCCCTATACAGTGGTCATGTTGACAACAGGCACTGCCAAGATTGAAGACAAAGCCCAAATGAGCGAACTGATGAAAGGCCATATGACCAATATCGGCAAACTGGCCAATGAAGGTAAAATTGTTGTAGCCGGACCTTTTCTTGAAAAGAATAAAGAGAATTACCGCGGTATGTTTATCTTCAATACAAAATCTAAGGAAGAAGCCGAACAGTGGGTAAAAACAGATCCGGCAGTTCAGGCCGGTGTGTTCAATTACGAAATCTTTCCTTGGTATGGCTCAGCTGCTCTGCCTTTGTACCTTAAACATCATGGTGAAATTGCAAAAGAAAATCCTTAAAAAAAATAAAGCACAAATACTTTTCGTACTTATCTCATTATTATTTATGCAAAGCTGTAGTAAACAGCCAGCTATTTTTGAGTTTACCACTGAGAAGGCTGACATAGACATTTTTGATGATCTTAAAAAATTAAAAGATTTACCTCCCGCCGGATTTCTTTATAGCGATACCCAATATGAAATATGGAAAACCTGCTCGGGAGAATGGGGAGGAACTGTTTATTTTAAAAATAAAAAATCAGGAAAAATATATTACGCAAAAGCCAACTGCCCTGTTTCTGTAAATAAAATTAATAATAAGTATTATATATCAAGTTCCATGTCACATCTTTTTGGCAGTTCAGATATTCTAGAAATTACTGATCCTGAAAAAATGGAACAGACTACTAAAATTCCTCTTTATCATCCTAGTATTATTACAAGGGAATACGAATCCCACTCCTCACAAGGAACAAAAGCATTGATAGATACTGCTGGAGTCATTATAATGTCAAGCTTTGTATATAAACAAAAATTATATTCAATTCTATCAAATTCTCACAATACACGAGCTACAATTTCAGAGCTTCGAAATAACAAATTCTATACAATACAGGAAATTGATAAGGACTTTTTTTCTGATGAGCCCATCATTATAAAGGAATCAGAAACTCATCAGAAAATTTATGTTCAGCATCCCCAGCCCTGTATTCTTGAAATTAAGGAAAATAAAATCAAGTTTATTTCTTATACAAAAAGTAAAAAATAAAGAGATAACCTTTCATATAATCTTCACGTCCCTTTCACACCTCTCTTTACTGGAAATCAAACACTCAACCCACACATTAAAGCATTATATTTCAAATAATTACTAATAAACACATATAAATATTTCTTGCATCAATGAATTAATTTAATTACTTTAGCTATTGAGTGATTCAACTTACTTATTTAATTGTGAGCGAGTTACCAACCAAACTATAATTAAAAATTAATCTCATGAAAAAAATGAATTTTACAAAACTTTTGAGAGCAGAACTGAAAGATGTGTTCGGAGGAACGCTGTATCCGGCAGAATGTCCCGGAGGGTGTCATGGTGAAGGCATGATCAGATGTCCTGACGGTACTACCACAATGACCAATTTTATATGCATGGGGGGAACCTGTCAACCGGCTGCCATGTGCAAACCCCTGGTTCTTGAGCCTTTTCCTGATCCGATAATCATCACTGATCCGTTGATCATTACCCCATAATCAGAATGAACAATACATAAAGTGAGCTTACCCGCTCACTTTTTTAGTATCTTTAAATCAACAAAAAACCATCATGAAAACCATTGAGGAAGTTCTGAAAAAACTGGATAAGATTATTATCTGGTGCAAGGAAAATAAAAGTACTGCAGGATATTTTGCATGCACTTACCGAATTATGACAGCACAGGTTCTGAAAGGAATTCAGCAGAAAAAATTTGAAGACAATCCGAGGATGACTTCGCTTGATATTGCTTTTGCACAGAGGTATCTTCAGGCATGGGACAGTTACAGCAAGGGAGAGAAATGTACCAATTCATGGTACATCGCCTTCGAAGCCACAAAGAATAAAGATCTTCTGATCTTACAGCATATTTTTTTGGGAATGAATGCACATATCAATCTGGATCTGGGTATTTCCGCTGCATCTATTATGCCTTACCGAAAGATAAACCCATTGAAAAGAGATTTTGAAAATATTAACAGCGTCATTGCTTCCATTAATCAGAACGTACAGGATTCACTGAATAAAATCTGCTATCCTGTAGATCTTATTGATAAACTTTCGAATGGGAAAGATAATGCCGTACTTGATTTTGCTATTTCCAAAGCAAGAGATACTTCCTGGGCTACCGCTGTGATTGCCTCCAATACTCCGAATTTCTTAAGAGAATCAGTAACCGGTATTGTTGATTATGCAGCCGCCAGAGTTGCCACTCAAATTCTGAATCCAAAAATCCTCACTCCTACTCTTCTAAAAGAGCTTAAAAAATGTGAGAGCAATGATATAGTGAAGAATATTGAAATATTGGAATTTACAAAGAATTCATAACAAAAAAAGGCCGGGATCTTCCTCACGGATCCCGACCTCATAATGAACAAAATAAAAGAAACTATAGTACTTCCTTATGCCTTTTTACGGTAGGCATAATGGAAAATAATAGGCAATATTGTGAATGACAGCAGCATACAGACAATCAATCCTCCTACAATCATAATGGCTAAAGGCTTCTGAATTTCGGAACCCATCCCGTTTGACATAGCGGCAGGAAGAAGTCCCATAGATCCCATCAGGGCGATCATCACCACAGGACGAATTCTGCTCTTTACTCCTTCTGCAATGGATTCTTTAAGAGACATTCTGTTTTGCAGGTTCTCTTTCATCACCCCAATCAGAACAATTCCGTCAATAGTTGCCACTCCGAAAAGAATGATAAAACCGATTCCTGCTGAAATTCCGAAGATAGTTCCCGTAAACCAAAGGGATAAAAATCCTCCGATAAATGCAAATGCCAGTGTAATGGACGAAATCAATGTGTCTTTTATATTTCCGAAGTTGAAATACAGCAGCATCAGAATAAGAACTAAAGAAATCGGTACAACCATAGCCAGCTGTTTTGCTGCTCTTTCCTTGCTCTCAAATTCACCGGCCCACGTCATCTTATGATTTTTCGGAAGCTTCACTTCTTTCTCTACTTTTTCTTTTGCTTCTTTGATGGTACTTCCGAGATCACGCCCTTCAATATTAAATCCTACTCCGATATATCTGCTGTTTCCTTCCCGGTAAATAAATGACGGTCCGGTATGATAATCAATGGTGGCGATTTCCTTCAGTGGAACCTTTTTGTTATCCTGAGTCGGGATAAGGATATTTCCCATCTTTTCAGGTGTATCCCGATATTGTTTTTCAAATCTCAGCATTACATCAAACATTCTTTCCTCTTCGTAGAATTTGGTAGCAGCCTGCCCGCCAATTGTCATTTCAATAACAGCCTGAGCATCCGCAGTAGAAACCCCGTATTTTGCCATTTTGGAATCATGAAGCTGTATTCTCAATTCCGGAAGTCCGATATTTTTGAAAACATTTACATCTGATATTCCGGAAACTGTTCTGATGGAACCGGCCACTTTATTGGCATAATTTTCAAGTTCGAAAAGATCATTTCCAAAAATTTTAATGACCAGCGGAGCTTTTACCCCTGCCACATATTCTTCTACATTATCCTGTATCGGCTGACTGAATCCAAAGTTGATTCCCGGATACTTTTCAAGTGAAACTCTCATTTCTTCAAGAAGTTCTTCCTTGGATATTTTTTTCTTCCATTCATTTTCAGGTTTCAGCTGGATATTAAATTCAATATTAAAGAAACCGGTGGGATCTGTTCCGTCGTTGGGACGGCCGGTCTGCGTCATAACAAATTTTACTTCATCATATTTCATTAAAATCTCTTTCATCTCTTTAGTTAACCGTACTGACTCGTCCAGATTGACACTGTTGGGAAGGGTTGCCCTTACATAAATGGCTCCTTCGTTCAGTTTGGGTAAAAACTCAGACCCGTAATTTGAAAATCTCCAGCCGCAAATGGCAAGCAAAGCAACAAAACCAATGATGAAACCTTTTTTGTGACGGTCGCTGAATTCATAGATTCTATAGATATTGACTCTGAAAAATCTTGAAATAAAATTTTCTTTCTCTTCAATATTTTTAGTCAGTAAAAGTTTACACATTGCCGGAACGTAAGTCAAACTCAGGATCAAGGATCCTAACAGTGCATATCCCAGAGTAAATGCCAGAGGAGAGAACATCTTACCTTCTACTTTCTGGAAAGAGAAAATCGGCATCAGGGCAACAATAAGAATCAACAGAGCGAAGAAAATATAGCCTGCCACACTTCCTGCACTTTTCTTGATGATTCCCAGCTTCGAAATTTTATTGAATCTCCGCAGTCCTATCTTTTTCGCTTTGAGCTCGAGGGCAACAAAGACATGTTCCACAATCACCAGTGTTCCTTCCAGAAGCAATCCGAAATCTAATGCTCCCATGGAAATCAGGTTGGCTGGCAACCCCTGAATTTTAAGCATAATAATAGCAAACAGGAAAGCCAGAGGAATCACTGAAGCTACAATGAAAGTCGTTCTCCAGTTATAAAGGAAAATAAATACAATGACAGAAACGAGAATAACTCCTTCAACAAGATTTTTGGAAACAGTATGAACCGTAGTGTTTACAAGTTCTGTACGGTCGATGATGGGAACAATCTGAACATCACCGGGAAGCTCTCCCCCGTTCAGCTGTTCAATTCTGTCTTTCAGTTTTGCGATCACTTCACTTGGGTTTTCACCACGAAGCATAATCACGATTCCTTCTACAACATCATTTTCTTTGTTATACCCTACCTGTCCTAATCTCGGTTTTGCAGAAACTTTTACCTCTGCAACATGTTTCACCAAAATAGGGGTAGAACCCTTAACCTCTATCTGAATATTCTCAATATCCTCTTTTCTCTCCAAAAGACCAATCCCCCGCACTACATAGGCCTGATCTCCTTTTGCCACTACATCTCCTCCTACATTGATATTACTTTTCGAAACCGCTTCATACACATCCAGGGGGGAAAGGTCATAATTGTGTAACTCCGTAGGATTAATTTTTATTTCATAGGTTTTCTCTTCTCCACCAAAACTTACTACATCAGCTACCCCGGGAACGGCAAGCAATTCTCTTTCAACCACCCAATCCTGAATGGCAGTCACTTCTTTAATAGGAAGTTTACTCTTGATGATATACCGGTAAATTTCACCGGTTGCCCCGGAAGGCGGTTCAATGCTGTATTCTGCTCCGGCAGGAAGATTTACGTTTCCGAGTTTATTGGAAGCGTACTGCTGTGCATAAAAATCATTGACATGATCATCAAAAATAACCGTTACCACAGATAACCCGAACAGGGAAATAGAGCGTACCGATGTTTTATTCGGAATAGCGTTCATTTCCTTTGATATAGGTAAGGTGACAAATTTTTCTATTTCTTCAGCGCTTCTTCCCGGCCATTGGGTAATAACCCTCACCCTGGTATTGGTAACATCAGGAAATGCTTCAATAGGTGTATGCATATAGGAATAGATTCCTCCGGCCAGCAAAAGAAAAGTTCCCAAAAGAACGATCAGTGAGTTTTTTAAAGAGAAGGAAACTATATTCTGTACAAATTTTCGCATTACTTCGTGGAGTTATTTAATTGGTTTTTCAGGTTTTCATAGATCAGCAGCCCATTGGAAGCGATGATATTTTCACCTGGCTTTAAATTTCCTTCTATATAAATATACCGGCTGTTGGAAGCAATTTCAGTGACAGATCTGATTTCAAGCTCACAGTCTTTTTTATACACGACTACATAGCTTTGATTGTTATCGAAGATCAAAGCCTTTGCAGGAATAGCCAATGCGCTTTTATTCTGTGAATTAATTGGCAGTACAACATCTGCAGACATTCCGGGTCTCAGCTTCATTCCGTTATTATCCATAATGATTTTGGCTTTAAGCACTCTTTCATTCTCATTAAAGACCTGGGAAATATTGTTGATTTTACCAGAGAAACTGTCATCCGGATAAGCCAGTGTTTTTACCACTACAGGCTGATCTACATAAACATGCCTCATATTGGTAGCGTATACATTCGCCATTACCCAGACTTTGTCCAGATTGGAAATGGTAAACAGCTGCTCTCCCCCAGCGGTAACAGGCATTCCTTTGGAAATATTCTTTGAAATAACATATCCGTCTGCCGGAGCTTTTATCTGAATGGTATTTCCTCCTGCTGAGTACAGCTGCATATTTTTCTGCGTTTTGGAAATATTAGATTGCAATATGGCGACTTCAGAACGTGCTTCCTGTAAATCTTTCTGAGAGGCAATATCATCTTTATACATCGCTTCTACAGAAGACAGCTTTCTTTTCGCAACCGCCAGCTGAGCCTGAAGAGTCTGGGTATCATCCTGCATTTCGTTTACAGCGGTACTCTTTACGCTCGCCAGTGTCTGCCCCTTTTTCACATAATCTCCAAGGGAGAAATAAGTATCAATCACCACTCCGTCCACGAGACTTACAAAAGGAACTGTTTTGTCCGAATTACTTTCCACTTCTCCGGTAAGCGTAATACTTTCTTCTATGGGAAGCATTTCTGCTTTAGCCAGTTTAATATCTTTCTTAAGCTCTTTGCTGATGCAATAGCCTTTTTCAGCTTCTTTATTTTCTTTTTCTCCGGTACAACCTGTAAAGATTACTAAGGCAGACAGGTAGATGGCAGCAATGTATTGAGTAGTATTCTTGTTCATATCTTATAAGTCTTGTCCTACAGCATACTGCAGGTTTTCGTAGTATTGATTAAGTTCTTTTTTAGTATCCAGTATGATCATTTTGTTTCCTATGTAAGTATCCAGAAAATCCATATACTCCAGCATGCTGATATTTCTTAGTCTGAAGTTTTTCTCATGGCTTACCAGCAAACCGTCCAGTGTAGACTCGTAATTTTCATCGATCTCTTCTGAAACTTTCTGCGTCCGGATATAGTTCCTGAAAACAGAGATAATTTCATTCTCTGATTTCAGCATATTTTTACGGGTCTCCAATTTGCTTTTCTCAATCTCCAGTTTGGCTTCCTGGATATTTCCTTTATTTCGGTCGAAAATGGGCAGATCCATAGAAATTCCTAATCCTATAAAGTCTTTCATGATATTTCCTCCCCGGTCGTATCCTATAGAAAGGGCAACATCCGGAGTTTTCATGGCATTTTGAATTTCCAGGTTTTTGGCAGCGTGCTTTTCATTATTCTTTGCGATCAGAATATCAGGACGGTTTTCTTTAGCTTTTTCCATCCATTGGGTCACTTCCAGCTCTGAAAGTTGTTTTTCAGGCATGATGAATGGATCAGAAATAATCAGATAAGACTGTGACGGCAGCATCAATAAGGCTTTAAGCTCAACCTGCTGGTCCTCAATTTCCTGTTTTAATGAAATCAGTTTCTTTTTGAATTCAATTTCCTGTGCTTTCAGACGGACATATTCAGCTTTACTGATGTTTCCAAGGCTTAGTTGGTTATTGTATGATTTCGTTAATTTTTCAATGGAAGCAATCTGTCCCTGATAGATCTTCTGCTGTTCCTGGTTGTAAAGAATTTCGGTAATGGTATTTCTCAGTGTTTTCTTAAGCTCCCGTAAGACTTCCTGCAGCTCATACTTCTCTCCTTCCACTTCTATTTTCTGCAGTTCAATATTTTTCCGTCTTTTACCCGCAGTCTGAATCACCTGTTCTATCTCAGCAGAAATCTGGCTGTTTTTCCCCCAGTTTCCAATCAATGCGGGTTGTTCTTCAATATCATAGGTCCTCCAAAGATTGACTTCGCTGATACTTAATTTGGGATTGGGCCAGTATTTAGCCTGAACAGCTCTTGCTTCAGCTTGTGAAATGTCAAGCTTTTGTGCAATCAGATCCAGGTTTTTAGTCAAAAAAAGCGTTTCAGCCTCTTTTCTGCTGATCTTCATGGTATCTGAAATCTGCGCTAAAAAGAAACTGAAACAATGAATATAAAATAGGGTAAAAAATAGCTTCTTCAAGGTCTCTTATTTTAAGACCACAAAGCTATTTGTCTAAGATTAGACGGAATTTTAAACAAAATTAAAATTCGGTTAGTTCAACATTAGAGTTTGATTAGAACTTTTTTAAAACATGAAAAACATGAACATTTTCACGAATAGCACAATCAAAAATGAACAGGAAATTTAAGAAGAACGCTTGTTCCAACATTGACAATAGAATCAATTTCCATCTGAATATTATGGTGATCAAAGATGCTTTTTGAAAGAGAAAGGCCAATTCCACTTCCTTTCACCGTATCTACATTTTTCCCTCTGTAAAAAGTTTCAGATATTTTGTCAAGATCTTCAGAAGGAATTCCTCTTCCTTCATCTTTTACCCGGATATGCAGCTGGCTGTCTTTTTCTGATAATGTAATCACGACAGGTTTATCAAAAGAATATTTGATGGCATTTTCTACAATATTATACAATGCCAGATACAACAGGGTCTCATTTCCCGGAAATTCCAGCAAAGCGGGTTTTGTTACCTTAAGCTCTATTTTAATGGATGAATTGTTTTCTTTTGCTTTGGGTTCCAGTTTTTCATAGATTTTCCAGATCAGCTCATCCACTCTCATTGGTTGATGAGAAGATTCAAGTTTTGTCATTCCGGACATCAGCAAAAGATTGTTAAGAATATTTTCAATCTCATATACATTTTCCAATGACTCTTTTGCCACCTCTCTGTATTCTTCAGGAGTCCGGTCCTTTTGGGCGAAAACTTCAAGATTTCCAGAGATAGCTGCTAAGGGAGTTTTAAATTCATGAGAAACATAATTGATAAAGTTCTGCTGTAAGAGTACATTTTCAGAAATTCTTCCCAGCAGTTTATTATAAGATTTAATAAGCTCTTCGACTTCATCATTGGTATTGGTAGAAGTAATTGCGGTAGAAATATTATTATAATCCACTTTATTAATGCGTTCCACTACATTCGAAATAGGCTTATAAACGACCTTCGAAAGATATCTGCTCAGGAAATAGATCACTAAGAGTCCCACTATCAGCACAGAAAGCATAATGATTGCCAGTCTCAGGATCTGCGACTGAAAAGAATCATTCGGGGACTTTACAAAAACGACAAAGTCACCCTGATTGTCCGGATAAAAAATACCATAATAGAATTGGTTATCAGACATAAACTGCAGACCTTTATTATTTCTTACAGCCTTCAAATGAGAAAGTTTTATATTCTTATCATTCAGATTATGTCCAAAAGTTACCTCGTTATTCTGATTGTAAACCGCAACCCTGTTGTTCTGAATCAGATGATTGTATTCTTTTTTGATCTGGGCATGCCGATCTTTAGGAAGCTCATCTTTTTCCAGATAATAAATAGCAGAAATAAGGGCCGTATTTCTCAGTTTTTCAAAATAAAAAATCTTGGTACTGTCATAATAGGCAAAGAATATCACCGCAGATGTGATGATAGAGACAATGCCAAATGAAAGGCTTGAAATAAGGGTAAACCTGTTTCTGAGAGTCATTTTCAGTCTTTAATCAAGTATCCTGTTCCTTTTACGGTATGAATAATTTTCTGCTCTGTTTCATCAATTTTATTACGCACATAGGAAATATAGACATCCACTACATTCGTCGTATTATCAAAATCAATTCCCCATACTTTATGTAAAATCTGGGTTCTGCTCAGCACCTTATTTTTATTCTCCATCAGGAAAGTAAAAAGCTTGTATTCTGTAGGCGAGAATTCTATTTCCTTATCATTCTGTGTCACTTTATGAAGATCTGTATCAATAGTAATATTTCCACATGATAAACACTGATCTTCTTTCTGGTAGCTCAGTTTATTTCTCCTGGTTAGCGCTTTGATTCTTGAAATCAATTCTTCAAAATGAAATGGTTTTGACAGATAATCATCAGCGCCCATGTCCAGCATTTTGATTTTATCATCCGGGCTGTTCAAAGCACTTAATACGAGAATTGGAGTATAATTTCCTTTAAACCTTATCACTTGTGTAAGCTGCATCCCATCCAAACCTGGAAGCATGATATCCATTAATATAATATCAAAATCATAGCTGTGAAGAAGTTCGCGTGCCTTTTCTCCTGAATCTGCAAGGGTCATATTGTAACCGGCCTCTGAAAGGCCTTTTATCAGAAAATTGCTGATTCTTTGATCATCTTCTACCAACAAAATATTCATAAGTTTCTGAAATTTCCTATAAATATAGGTATTCTAATTAAGAAAGGAGGCCGGAGGATGGAAGAGGGAGATAATGGAATCTTATATAAAACAATTGTTCTTCATTTTATACACCTTTAAAAAAACATTGACATTACTTAAAAAAACAGTCAGTTCTTACCTGCACAGAAGTAACTTCCAACATCCTTCTTCCAGCTTCCAGCCTTTTTTCATAATTTTGGAAGATGGAGATGATATATTTAATTATTGGGTTAATTGCCGGTGGTATACTAGGCGCAGTAATATTGTATTTTGTGTTGAAATCATCTATGGTTTCAAGAAGTTCTTATGATACGCTGAATAGCTTATCGATTAAAACCCAGTCTGATCTTGAAAATTCAAACCTGAAAATTCAGGAACTTCTTCAGAATATTAGCAAAGAGAAAGAGACCAATATCTTGCAGCAGGATTTACTGGATGATCTGAAAAATGAATTTTCTAAAGTCTCCGCCGAATATTCTGCTTTAAATATTCAGTTTCAGGAATTAAAACAAATCAATCAGAGACAGACTTCTCAGATAGAAAACCATATCCTGGAAAAGCAGACCCTTTTTGCTAAAAACTCTGAACTTTCTGCCAAAAATGAAGGTCTGCAACAGTCTCTCGACACTCAGAAAGAAGAAATTATCAAGATCCAGGAAGATTCTAAACTCCAGTTTGAGAACCTTGCCAATAAAATTTTAGAAGAGAAAACTGAAAAGTTTACTACTTTAAATCAAAATAACTTAAAAAATATCCTTGGGCCTTTTCAGGAGAAAATTGCTGACTTAAAAAACAAAGTCAATGAAGCCTATGAAAAGGAAAATAAAGAACGTTTCTCTCTTGCAGAAAAAGTGAAAGAGCTGGCAGAACTGAACCAGCAGATTTCTGAAGATGCTAAAAAACTTACCCGGGCTCTGAAAGGAGAAAGTAAAACCCAGGGAAACTGGGGGGAGATGATTCTGGAAAGTATTCTGGAAAAATCCGGACTGGTAAAAGGAAGAGAATATTTCCTGGAACATGAATTACGTGATGAAGACAATAAAGCTTTATTCTCAGAATTCTCCGGGAAGAAAATGCGTCCTGATGCCGTGGTCAAATATCCTGATGAAAGAAACGTGATTATTGACTCTAAAGTTTCTCTTACGGCTTTCACAGAATTGGTAGATGAAACTGACGCTGATATATATGCTATCAAACTGAACCAGCACCTTGGATCTATCAAGAACCATATTAACCAGCTAAGTCAGAAAGCATATGATGATTATGGAAAATCACTGGATTTCGTGATGATGTTCATTCCTAGTGAGCCGGCTTATATCGCAGCAATGCAGGCAGATCAGAATCTTTGGAATTATGCTTATGAAAGAAGAATCCTGCTTCTTAATCCAAGCAATCTGATCACTTCCCTGAAGCTGATTGCCGATCTGTGGAAACGTGAATATCAAAACCGAAACTCCATAGAAATTGCCGAACGCGGCGCCAGGCTTTATGACAAATTCGTAGGCTTTGTAGAAAATCTGGAAAAAGTAGGGCGAAATCTGGATCAGGCTAAAAATGTTTATAATGATGCTTACAAACAGCTCTACACCGGAAATGACAACCTTGTGGTCCAGACCCAAAAACTGAAATCATTAGGAATTAAAAATAAAAAAGATCTGCCGCAAAGTCTCATTGACAATAGTAATCTTATTGAACCATCAGAAAGCTAAATCCCGGTTTGTATGTTTTCTTTTGCATCATATCCTTACCCCAAATCCGAATCTTTCAAAGAAATTTTAGTTTCTTCGCTGGGAGCAGGAGTTTCTGTGTATTTGTTTCTGATTATTTTTCAGCCTTTTGGCACGGAAAACTTTCAACACCGTTACAAATTCTTACTACTTTTTCCCTATTGCGTAATCTTTGGAACAGTATTTTTAATGGCCAATCTTATAACTTTCCGTTTTACCCACTGGAATATTGGTGCAGAGCTTTTAAAAATAATTTTCATCTTATTTTTCGGTTCAGTTCTATCCTACTTTTACAATTCATTATTCTTAAGCCACGTAGAACTTGACCTGGGCAATTATTTTTATATGTTCCTATATTCCCTTGCCGTTGGAATACCAATTTCAATCATCTATATTTTATCCCGGTACATCTATTTAAAGAATATTCACGAAAAGAAAGCACACACTATTTCTCAACATCTTCCCGTTCCAGCTCCTGAACAACAACAGAATCTGTTAAAAATATCAGCCCAGAATACAGAGCTTAGGATCAATGAAAAAGATTTTCTTTGCGCACAGTCCATGGAAAACTACTGTACGTTTTACTTTTTGGAGAATAACAGCTTAAAAAAAACATTGATCAGAATAAGCTTTTCTAATGCTTTACAACAAATCGAAACTGATTCTGTCAAAAAATGCCACCGTTCCTATATTGTCAATCTTAGAAGAGTAAAAAATCTCAAAGGAAATGCTCAGGGTTACAAATTAATTCTTCCGGAAATTGACTTTGAAATTCCGGTTTCCAGAAGTTTTATTTCTTCAATTATTCCTCAATTACAACAGCAGAATCCATAATTTTTGTCATTCGTCACTCTTCTTTGTTATTCATCACATTAAAATGAAAGCATAGATTTAAAGCCACATTTTTGCTCAAAATTTAACAGACATGAGTAAAAACATCCGCTTCTTTTTCATCTTTATTCTAGGTTTTACAATCTATTATTTCTTCGATTTTTTCTTTTTTAAAAACATTCAGACGTTTTCAAAAAATTGGTTTCATAGCAAAGCCATTGCCCATATAATAGCTTATTCAGTAACTTTAATTCCACTGATGGCTACATTAAAAATTTTGTTACCCAAAAGAAATATTTCAGATCTGCTTTCATTAAACAGGCCTGTTATCAAAGGATTTTCTTTTGCGGTTATCGGAACGCTTCCTATGCTTATCGGATATATGATTCATTTTAAAGCAGTCAGTAAAATAAATTTGGAAACCTTGTTTATCAATACCTTTTCATCAGCATTTTTTGAAGAGATCATTTTTAGAGCTTTTCTTATTGGAGCATTATATCGTTTTACCCGACTTGGTTTTTTATCATCTGCCTTATTCGGTTCACTGCTATTTGCGCAGGTGCATTTATACCAAAGTCAAAATATAAAAGAGCTTATTGAGATATTTACCATTACGTTCTTAGGATCAATATTCTTCGCATGGGCCTATTTTGAGTCGGAATTCAACTTATGGACCGCCATATTTCTTCATTTCTTTATGAATCTGTACTGGGAAATCTTTAATGTATCGGAAAATGTTTCAGGAAATCTCTATGGAAATCTGTATAAACTGATATCAATTGTAGTCCTGATTGTAGTTATCATCTGGTTTAAAAGAAAAAATAAAATCCCGTTTAAGGTCACCTGGAAAAGCCTTTTTATCAAAACCAGAGAAATTCAATCATAAATTTTGCATAATTTTGCGGAATGTTGATAGAAAGTTTTCAAAACGATAAAATAAAAAATGTCACTAAGCTCCTTACTGACAACAGGTTTCGTAAAAAATCAAAAGTTTTTGTAGTAGAGGGCCAGCAGGAAAATGAAAGGGCAATGCAGTATAATTTTGAGCCTCTGGAGTTTTTTATCTGCGAAAATATCTTTAAAGGGAGCCTTCCCGGTGGAAAAATCCATTATGTAAGCGAGAAAGTATATGAAAAAATTGCTTACAGAGGAAGTTCAGAAGGTATTATCGGGATCTACCAGACAAAAGACATTCCACTTTCTTCATTTAACCCTAAAGAAAATTCTACGGTGATTATTGTGGAAGGGGTCGAAAAACCAGGAAATCTTGGAGCCATTTTAAGAAGCTGTGAAGCTTTTGGAATTGATGCGTTAATTGTCGCTGACGGAAAAACCGACTTCTATAATCCTAATGTGATCAGATCCAGTGTAGGCTGCCTTTTCGGGATGGAAGTATACCAGGCTGAAAATGAAGAGACATTTGAATTCCTTCAAAAAAACAGTTTCAATATTTACACAACGCTTATGGATGAAAGTGCCGAAGATCTTTACAAAAGAGACTTCAGACAACGTTCTGCCGTATTATTCGGTACAGAACATTCCGGATTAAGTGATTTCTGGATTGGGAAAGGAAAAAACACTTTGATTCCTATGGCAGGAAGTATTGATTCTTTAAATCTGAGTAATGCAGTAGCGATTACCTGCTATGAATCTTTGAAACAGAAAAAAGGATAAACAGTTGGTGTAATTGTATAAATTGCTTCGCCTTAGACTCACAATGACAAAACATAAAAAAACCGTTTCACTGGGTGAAACGGTTCTTTTATTGTTAAGCGTATGCTAGAATTATTTCTTAGCAGCGTCTTTTGCAGCATCTTTAGCAGCGTCAGCAGCACCTTTAGCAGCATCAGCAGCTCCTTTAGCAGCTTCTCCAGCTCCTTTAGCAGCATCTTTAGCAACTTCAGCACCAGCAGCAGTTGTAGCAGCAGCAGCATCTTTAGTAGCTTCTACAGCAGTAGTTGCAGCAGAATCAACAACTTTAGCAGCAGAATCAGAAACTACAGCAGCAGAATCAGCTACGTTAGCAGCAGCAGAATCAGTTGCTCCTTCAGTAGAAGTAGCTTCAGTTTTTTTACAAGCAACTAGAGAGATTGCAGCGATAGCAGCTACGAATAATGACTTTTTCATAATAAATTAAATTTAATTTTGTTAATATTGTTTTATAAAATTTTCTTCTGTTCTGTTATTTGAACAAGACAAAGGTAGAGCAGTTAGAAAATTTGTCTATGAAAAATAATTGTAATACCTTTGTAAAATAGTTTTACAAAAAAACATAACTGATAATCAACAATTTAATTATTTAAAAAAAAATTGACAGACTTAGATCTACTTCACTTTGAACAGCTAAAAAAGGATGTCCAGGGTCAATACTTAAAAGAACACACCCCTTCACAGGATGATATTTCCAAGTGGAAGGGTATTGATATCATATATTTCCAGGAAGACCTTCGCAAAAAAGCGAAAGGCAACATCAGTGAAAAGTCATTTTATACCTATTTCAAAACTTCACCGGTCACTAAATTACCAAGAATAGACATGCTCAATTTATTGAGTATTTATGCGGGGTACGGCTCATGGTATGATTTCAAGAAACAGCATCTTTTTGCCGGAGAATTATTACTGGAAAATGAAAACCTTGAGGAAGAAGAAATCAAAGAACTGGAAAAAACAGTATCTGCTGCTCTTGAACTTCCAAAAGAGGAATTTCAGCCTAAAAAAACCGACGCACACACTGCCGAAATTTCCGATTTACAAAAATCAAATACTGATAATCAATACATTAAACAAAAAACACCAGCTACCAATGAAATAACAATTTCATCCGTTGCACCTAAGAAAAACTTTTTCAAAAAGAACGCCTGGGCACTTGTCACTTCAGTTCTTATTGCCATCACAGGTCTTTTAGGATTCAAAGATGTACTTTTTTCAAAAACATATAAATATTGTTTCATCGATAAAGACAGAGGAGTTTCTGTAATCAATACCTTAGAAATAATGGTGGTCAAAGAAAATGAATCTCCATTAATGTATAAAATAAAACCAGGAGAGTGTTTTTACTATTCTACCAAAGATAAAAATCTGAAAATGCGCATCAGCGCTCCTTTTTATGAGCCGCTTGAAGTAAACAGAAATCTTGAAAACGCCCCCGAGGAGGAAAAAATAGAGCTGAAACCGGACGATTATAAGATGGCGGTCTATTATTTCTCCATAAAAGACATCAAAGGAGGAAATCCTGATGAACAGGTGGCTCTTATAAAGCAAAAAAGAAATCAGCTGGAAAACCTTATCAGCAGCAATGCGGTTATCTATCAGGTATATGACAATGATACCTATGGAATAGAAAGGCTGGATAAACAGAAATACATTACGCTGGTAACCACTCCGACAACCTCTCTGAAAAACCTGAATGTAATAGAAATGAAAAAGGATATCAAAGGTAAGATTGTATCCATTAAATTTAAAATTGCTACCACAGATGAAAAGAATAAATAATTTTTTAATTTTCACCGTGCTTCTGACTTTATTTATTGCCTGTAACAATAAAACTTCAGAGGTAAGCGACCTCGATAAACTACGAAACAGCAACAATGAAAAAAGCTATCCTGCTGTACAGATGGATAGCATGCAGGCCATTAACTCCATCACCAAACAGAAAGTTCAGGAACTTCTTGACCTGTCAACTCTTTATCTGACCGGAAATCGAAATACGGAAATAGATACTGTCATTTACTCACAAATGGAAAGCTATTTCCACAAACCGGATTCGTTGACATTCAAAAAACTGCTGAAAGAGCTGGACAGCATGAAAGTAAAGACGGCAAAAGTAAGTAACCTGAATGTTTATAAAGAATTTTACAAAAAGGATACTTTGGATTACGCCAAGTTCAATGTTGAGTATTTTGACAATAAAAACAAGTCTCTGGGAAGCTTTGAAAAGAATGCACAATACATTCTGCTGTCAACTTCAAAACTTAAAAAAGAATTTAAATTTTATTTTCTGGATTTTTATTCCAAACCGCTTAAGAAAGACAGCACTTCTGTAGGAGTGACCAAATAGTCAAGGGGAATATCATTCTCCCAGACATCATCCACATATTCATCGGGGTCAAAATAATTGACTCCGATTTTTTTGGTGTCCGGAGATATACTTTGAAACAAAACATCATAAAATCCTTTCCCGTATCCTACGCGATTTCCTTTCCTGTCACAATACAGCAATGGGGTAATGACATAATGAAAGTCATTTTCAACGGAATCTTCATTGGAAACCGGTTCTGAAATTCCCCAGCTGTTAGTTTCAAAAACAGTGTCTTTAAAGATCTCAATATTAATCAGTTGATCAGCAACAATCTTAGGTACATAAACCCGGATATTCTGCGCTAAAAAATACTGAATGAAGATTTGGGTATCAATTTCCTTTCTTGCCGAAATAGGGATGAAAATATGTACTTTTTCCCCTTCTTTCGGATTGAAATACTGAATAAAATTTTCAAAAATCTTCTGTGATAACAAGAAAGCCTCATCATCAGACAAGGCTTTTCTTTTTTGGGTATATTTTTTTCTAAGCTCAGCTTTCAGCATCATTATCAAGTTGTTTTAACTGACATAATTTTTACCCGAGAGGTTTTGGATTATGCGTTATCCAAAATTCTATACAGCTTATCAGACAAACGAACTCTGAAAGGAAGCTCGAAAGTGATTTGATCTCCAGGCTTCGCGGTTTCACAAGGACCACCATTTGCATAGATTTGAGTAATGGTAACTTCCTGCTCTCCAGTTGTCGGACCTGAAATCAATATTTTATCTCCTACAGACAGTTCTTTATTCTCAATTAAGAACTGTGCAATTTTTGATTTTGAGTAGTAATGTTCAGCCTTTCCAATCAGCTCTTTTTTCACAGCAATCTTCTGGCGGATATTCTTTGTTTCAGCTTTTGCCAGAGGTTGGTCAGGTAAATCACCAGACTTTTTAAATTTCAAGGCATCTGATTTTCCTTTTCTGAAGACTTTATTTCCGACCTGCAAGCCTTTTCTTAGTTTCACCTGTTCGTCCCAGGGCAGATGTATGGTATCCAGACATTCTGCAGAACAGCAGTTTTCCATTGCAGCTTTACATTCGTCACATTGGATGAATAATAAATGACAAGCGTCATTGGCACAATTCGTGTGGTTATCACAAGGCTTACCGCACTGGTGGCACTGTGCAATAATATCGTCTGTAATCCTCTCCCCTAAACGGTGGTCAAATACAAAGTTTTTACCAATGAACTTACTTTTTATTCCTTCTTCTTTAATCTGGCGTGTATATTCAATGATTCCTCCTTCCAGCTGGTATACATTTTTAAAACCCTGATGTTTGAAGTAAGCACTTGCTTTTTCACATCGGATTCCACCGGTGCAATACATCAATAGGTTTTTATCTTCCTTAAAGTCCTGTAACTGCTCATTGATAATCGGTAAACTTTCTCTGAAGTTTTCCACGTCCGGAGTAATCGCTCCTTCGAAATGTCCTACTTCACTTTCGTAGTGATTTCTGAAATCCACTACAATGGTATTCGGATCTTCAAGAAGATTATTGAACTCCTGAGCTTTTAGGTGAATCCCTTTATTGGTAACATCAAACGTTTCATCATTAAGACCATCAGCAACAATTTTGTTTCTGACCTTAATGGTTAGTTTTAAGAAAGAATAATTGTCCTGATCTACCGCTACATTCAAACGGATTCCTTTCATAAAGTCATAAACTTCCAGCGTATTACGAAAAGTCTCAAACTGGTCTGCAGGAACACTCATCTGAGCATTGATTCCTTCAGTAGCAACATAAATACGGCCAAGAGCATCCAGTGCATTCCAGGCTATAAATAATTCGTCGCGAAATTTTTTGGGATCTTCAATTTTGGCATACGCATAGAAAGACAAAGTAAGGCGGTCTTTACCGGCTTCATCAATAAGTTTAGCTCTTTCTTCTGCGCTTAAGGTGTTATACAGTTGCATGCTATAAACGTTTTAAGTGAGAATAAAATTTTTGCAAAGATAATCATTTTTGAATTAAGTATATTTATGACACCAATCAATGCCATAAGAAATGAATGATCAGCATGAATATTATATGATGTCCTATCTTGTGAAAGTCTGACATATTTTCCTTAATTTTTTTTTAAGTTTTGTTAACTGTGACATTAACAATTATGATTTAAGACACAAAATGATATAATAGCCGTTAAATTTTAGTTAAAATTGAAACATAGCATACTAATTGCTTACTTATTTAACATTAAATTTGTTTACTCAAAAACATAAAAAAGAAATTAATTAATAAACAAGAAAGATATACAATGAAGAGTACTTTAAAAAAACTATTACCATTTGCAGTAGTTGGAGTCATTTCCGGAGCTACTACCGTTGGAGCTCTACAATATTTCGGACACAACTCCAACAATGGAGATCAATCTTATTTTACAACATCAGCACCAAACACCTCATTCGCAGGAATGAATACGGGAGCAGTAGGTGATGATTTTGTAAAAGCGGCTAAAACAACCGTTCCAGCTGTAGTTACCATTAAAAATTACCAAAGCAGAACTTCAAGCAGAGCTTCAGAGCAAGACCTGTTCGACTTTTTCTTTGGAGATCCTTTCGGTGGAGGAAGAGGCCAGCAGAGACAAAAGCAGCAACAGGCCCCTGACAACATGCCATCAGGAATGGGTTCTGGTGTCATCATCTCTCCGGACGGATATATTATCTCTAATAACCACGTAGTAGCAGGCGCTAATAAGCTAGAAGTCGTATTAAGCAACAAGAAGTCTTACATTGCTACTTTGGTTGGAACAGACCCTAATACAGACATTTCTTTATTAAAGATTGAAGAGAAAGGACTTCCTTATTTAAATTTTGCAAATTCTGACAATATTGAAGTAGGACAATGGGTTCTTGCAGTAGGAAACCCACTTGGGTTAAATTCTACAGTTACAGCAGGTATTGTTTCTGCAAAAGGAAGAGGTATTGGAATCCTTGGAAGCCAGGGAAAAGCCGCTAATCCTATTGAAAGCTTCATCCAGACGGATGCTGCGATCAACCCGGGTAACTCAGGTGGTGCATTGGTGAACACCAATGGTGAACTTATTGGGATCAACTCGGCAATTCAATCTACTACAGGATACTATCAGGGATATGGATTTGCAGTTCCGTCCAACCTTGCCAGAAAAATTGTTGAGGATATCAAGAAATTCGGAATTGTACAGCGAGGATTCTTAGGAGTACAGTCTCTGGATCTTTCAAATGATCAATTGGTAAGCTCCTACAATCAGCAATATAAAACGAACCTAAAAGTAGGGTCCGGAATCTATATTACAGGATTTGGTGAAAACAGTGGTGCTGAAGATGCAGGCCTGAAAAAAGGTGATATTATTACCAAAGTAGATACCTATGACATTACTGATTTTGCAGATCTTTCTATGTCTATCGGAAGCAAACGTCCGGGTGATAAAGTACAGGTAACTTATCTGAGAAATGGTAAAGAAGGAACAACGAACGTAACGCTTAGAGACCAAAAAGGCGGGACTTCCACAAGAACAAAAGCAGATCTTAGCGTGACGGAAAAAATCGGAGCAGAATTCCAAAGCATTGATGACAGAACAAAAGCTTATTACGGCTTAAATAGCGGAGTTGTTGCTAAAAACGTTATAGAAGGAAGTGAGATGGCCAAAGCAGGAATTGTAGACGGTTATATCATTACAGAGATCAATGGAAAACCTGTCAACTCACAGAAAGACGTAGAAAACTTACTGACTAAGTTCTCCGGAACCGCTCAAATAAAATACATGGACGACTACGGAAGAAATTACCAGAGAGGATTCAAAATGCCTTAATTAAGAAAACAAAATTAGTTTTTCATATCAACAAAAAAACGCTGCAAAAACCTGCAGCGTTTTTTATTTATTATTCATTTTTTCGGCAATCCTCTTTTTCTTATTCCGTTCATAGATCACTTCTACAATCTTACCGCCAATCCAGGAAAAAGGGAAAAAGGTAAGGAAAATAGAAATTTTATAAAATGTAGGATGATAAGGAAAAATAATAACATCCAGCATAGCAATAAAGAGCATGATAAACCCTATCAGAATAGCATAAGCCACTTTAGCATATTTGACAATAATGGCTGTAGCGACTCCTCCAATAGTAGTTCCCAGTCCGGAAATGAATAAAAGGAAGCCAAAAAATGCCTTATCATCTTTCATGCTGAAAAGAAATCTCTGCCAATGCTCAAACGGAGCGAAAGCCTCAAAAGTTACCCATTGCGGAAAAGCCCTTATACCAAGAGTGATAATAAGTCCTGCAATACCAAGACCTATCAGAACCGCAACTGTATTTCTTATAAAGTTCATTAATCCTGATGTGCGATCATAGAAATTTCAATATCCACATTTTTAGGCAAACATGAAACCTGTACTGTTTCACGGGCAGGATAGCTTTCTGAATCTAAGTAAGATGCATAGATATCATTCATTACCGCAAAATCATCCATATTCTTAAGGAAGATGGTAGCTTTTACAACATTTTTAAAAGTCATTCCAGCCTCTGTAAGGATCGCCTCAAGGTTTTTCATTACCTGATGCGTTTCTTTCTCAATTCCCTCTACCAATTTACCCGTTGCAGGATCTACAGGAATCTGTCCGGAGATGTATAAAACCCCATTGGCCATATTAGCTTGTGAATAAGGTCCGATAGCTGCAGGTGCATTCACGGTGTTGATTATTTGTTTCATATGTGGATATTTAATTTTTTTAAGCTCATATACTGTCACTGCCCACTCTATTCTTTATAAAAAAATCTGTCTTGCAGTGATCTCATTAGAATTTATTTTGGTTGCAAATATAAAATTTATATTTACAAATGCCAATCTGATATTAGAAAGGCGCATTAGGCTGGGTAAAGCTTCTGTCTTTGTACTTTAAGGCATCACTTAAGATATTGGCTTTGATGCCAATAAAGAAGTCATACACCTTATATTGACCGAAAGGCACCCAGTTGAAGTTGATTGTAAAGCTTCGCTGATCTCTCGAAAAACCGATCCTTGTATATGCCAATTCTTTAGTCACCATATCATAATGGGTACTTCCGTTGATATTCCAGTAAGGAGTAAGCTTGATGCTGCCATCTAGTCCGATAGATGCAATTTTATTGGCAAATCTGCTCAGTCCTTTGGAGTAAGCATAGTTAGCGCTGATATTTAAAGTCCAGGCCTGATCAAAATGAGCATAATGATCATCATCAAAATAATAATTTTCATTTCGAACCTCTCCTTTTGATGAATATTTTTTAGCATAATCTGTTTTCTCTCCAAAAATCTCGCTGCTTAAAGGATATGATAACTGAACATTGAATCCCTGAACACTGAAGTGACCGAACTGTTCTGTTCTTATTCCGGTGTCCTGACCTGATGAAAAATCAATTTTATAAGGCTCCAGCGCAAGACTGGTATTTACGGTAAGCTTATTATTGAAGAAAGACGACTGTCCGTTGATGGAGAATACAGACCAAGGATGATCTTTAGCAGCAAAGTTATAGCTTCCGGCAAGGTTTAAAGATTCAAAGATTTTAATCTTTTTCACTCCTGTAGAATCACTCTTAGACTTTATTTTCATTTCAATATTGTTCCCAATGTTGAAACCTAATGCCCCCTGCATCCCACTGGAAGGACTTCCAATAATCCCTTTTTCAAAAATCGAATAAGGGGTTAAAGCTCCGGTAGCATTATAATAGTTCCTGTAGTATCCGAAATTAGGACTTGAAAAATCCGGAGAATATGTGAAGCTAACGCTTGGTGTCATCATATGTCTTACGGCCTCCACTGCGGATCCTTTTTTGAATTTCAGCATCCCGTACAATGTAGTCTGAAGGCTGGCAGAAGTAGAGAAGGTAGAGTATCCGCTGAAATTTTTCTTAATCTCATCAACTGTTACATTTTTTACAGGATCATAATATCTGTTCAGTGTTTTTGTAGTGAGGGCATTATCAATATTGGCACTTAAGCTGAATGTAAAGTATTTGGCTACTGTTGTGTTGGTTGCCAATGCGATATTATTTTTAAGACCGGTCTGCATCTTATCCCACATTTCTTTTTTAAACAGCTCATTTTCCTGAGTATTTACAAAATTGGTAAGATTGAAGCCTGTGTTCACTGTAATATTTTCAAGAAGCCCCTGTCTGATGCCTGTTCTTGATTTAAACAGATAAAACTGATTGATTGCTACGTTCATCTGCGGAAGACGCAGATCTGCCAGTCCTGTTGCAAAGTTCTGGGAATAAGAGGCCGTTCCGGTAATGGTCATCGGAAGCTTCAGGAATCTTTTGGTAAGGGTTACCGTAGAATTCTGTTGGGTATTCAGTACATTTTGGTTGAAAATGTAGTTATTGTTAAGTGGGTTATTATAAAACTTTGTACTTACAATATCCACAGAAGCACTGAACGTAAGAAAAGGATTGGCCTTGGAATCCTGGGAGTGAGTCCAGTTGATTCTATAGGTACTGTTCTTGGTATAATCGTCCAAACCTTTGATTCCTCTTACCATAGTACCGATATCTGCAGTAAAGTTACCTGAGTACCGGTATTTTTTCTGATAGTTTACCTGAGGGCGCAAGTTCCAGCTTCCTTTTGTATAAATATCCGCTAAAACCTTAAGATCAAAGTGTTCTCCAATAGGCTGGTAATACCCTATCCCGTTCAGAAAGAAACCCACATCTTCTCTTTCCCCGAAACTCGGGATCAGAATTCCGGCAGCTCTTTTATCGGAAAACGGTAAAATGGCAAACGGAAGATACAGAGGGGTAGGCACCTGTTCGATAAACATCTGGATAGGACCTGTAACGATCTGGGATTTTGTTTTGGTTTTAATCAGCTTAATATTATAAGCTCTCATAAAATAATCCGCAGCCGTATCTTTTTTCTTAATGAAATAATCATCCGTTGTATAATCCGCTTTTCTCATTGCGAATACCGAATCATTATATTTTTTGGTCTTCTGGGCTATAATTACCCCTTCGCTTTCTTCTGTACGGGCATTGAAAGCAATAGCCTGTTTCGTCTTTGTATTATAGCTGAATTCGTTGGTCTCGTATTTTTTTCCGGCCTGGGTCGTGATTACGGGCTCAATTATTTTCCCTAAAGAATCCTGTTTTCCTCTGGCATAGATAAGATTTTTATTATCATCTATTGAGATATAATCTGCATCAATCTGCATATCCTGATATTTCACCTGTGCGTTTTTATTCAGGAATGTCATTTTTTTCGGAACATCTCTTCTCTGATCGTCTGCCTTTGTTCGAAGAACATCATTTAAAGATTCTTTTTTTACAACTATGGTATCCTTTTTGGAAATAGTATCATTAACCGCATTTTTAGGCAATTTTTCAGGAGTTTTCTGTGCTAAAAAATTGTTAAAAATTAGGATAATTAAAATTTGTAATATATTTTTGAAGACGGTTTTGGCCAATTTTATACTATATAATTAAGGCCCAAAATTAATATAATTTTTATAACTGTAAGATGCACAAACAAAATTTTAAAATAATTTTATCATTTCTCCTTATCCTTGCCAGTAACTTTATTTTCTCTCAGAAGAAGTTCACTATCGTTTTGGATGCCGGACACGGAGGAAGTGATCACGGGGCCAACAGGACCTACGCAGACATCGGAAGAGTCGCAGAAAAAGACATTACCCTTGCTATTACCTTAAAGATAGGTGCGATGTTAGAAAAAAACAGGGATTTCAAAGTAATATATACCCGTAAAATCGATGAATATCCATCTCTATCCGACAGAACGAATCTTGCCAACAGAAGCAAGGCAGACCTTTTTGTTTCCATTCACTGTAATTCTTCACAAAGACCTACAGCGTATGGTACCGAAACTTATGTACAGGGACCTAACCAGAATAATGAAAACCTTGAGGTAGCCAAAAGAGAAAATGATGTGATCTTTCTGGACGAAAAAGATAAGCAGACCTTTGGATCTTACAACCCGGATTCACCGGAATCTTTAATTGCTTTGAAACTTCAGCAGAGTAAATATCTTGAATCCAGCCTTCTTTTAGGAGGATTGGTTGAAGATAATTTTGTCAATAAAGATAAAAGGTCTTCCAGAGGAGTATTTCAGAAAAACCTTCACGTTCTCCGTATGAATGCCATGCCATCTGTACTGATTGAAACAGGTTTTATCAATCATCCTGAGGAAAGCCATTATATAGCATCCGACAAAGGGCAGACTGAAATTGCAGAAAGTATTTATAATGCAATTATCGATTATAAGAAAGCGATTGACAGAAAATCAGGAGGTTCTGTTGCGGTTAGAAAACCTGAACCTGAAAAACCGGCAGAGGTTCCTCTGAAAAATGATTTCAGAATTTTACTGATGAGCTCACCTACAAAGTATAATGAGAACGACCCTGCTCTTAAAGGATTGAATTATATCCTGACTCTTAAAGAAAACGGACAATATAAATATTACTATGCTGTAACAAATATGGCCTCTGTAAAGGATATTAATCTTAAAACGGCCAAGGACGCAGGATTTAGAAATGCTTTTGCCGTAGGATTCATGCCTAACCAGAGAATCAGCATGGGATATTATACAATAGAAGTCTATTCCGGTGATAAACTGAATGGCAATTCTTATATTCTTCAGAACCTGAAAGATGTGGAAAGAGAAAAAGACAGCGGTGTATTCTATTATACCTATGGAAAAGTATACACACTGGAAGATGCTGTAAAACTTCAAAAGGAACTTGAAGCTAAAGGCATCAAAAATACAGTGATACAAAAAGTATATAAATAATTTCTAAATAAATTTTGAAGTTTAAAAGTTAATTTTTACTTTTGCAACCTCAAAATTTGGCCTATTCGTCTAGTGGTCAGGACTCAAGATTTTCATTCTTGCAACAGGGGTTCGATTCCCCTATAGGCTACAGTTAAAAACCTTTAACAGATTTGTTAAAGGTTTTTTAATTGCTTCAACAGCTAATTGATTAGATTATATTTACTTTTGATCTTGAAAAAGAATTTTTTCCCGATTAGTGGCAAATACATATAAATAATGCATAACATATCATTATAATATACTGAAGAAGAATCATATTCGATAAAAAAGACAATTGCTTTTATTTTAAAAAGAGATTCTGTTTACATTATATCTGACAAAAGCATTATATTTGCAAAAAATTTTTAACCATAATGGGTCACACCATATGGTGACACAGGTGAAAAAAAATTATTTATAAATCATGTTTGTAGCTGGCTGCAGACTATCAAATTTTATATCATGCCGGATTTAAAAATACAAGAAGCGAAATTGCTTTTTAAGAAAATCCACTCTAACCCAAAAAGTTATGATTTACAAATCAATGAAGACGGGATTACAGGCAGAGATGATAAAATCAGTTTCAGACTTTACAGGACTGGAGAAAGGGTTGCTTTTGAAGTAACAATTGACGGACTTACTTTCACCAATACCACTGGAGAATGGAACAATGCACTGATCATGCTGGGAAATACGATCAAAAAATTAGAAAAAGAACAGGAAAATTTAAAAATAGAACAGGCAATAAATAAACTTAGAAAGTACCTCTCAGAAGAAAATTAATTTTTTTAAAAAATAATTTGGTAGTTTAAAAAAAAGTTTATAGTTTTGCACTCACATTTAAACGATATGGCAAATCATAAATCAGCACTAAAGAGAATCAGACAAAACGAAACTAGAAGACTTCGTAACAGATATTATCACAAGACTGCTAGAACAGCTTTAAAAGCTTTAAGAAATGAAGAGAACAAAGCTGCTGCTACAGAACAATTGCCAAAAGTTATCGCTTTATTGGATAAATTAGCTAAGAAAAACATTATCCACAAAAACAAAGCGGCTAACTTAAAAAGCAAATTAACAAAGCACGTTAATAAATTAGCGTAATAATATAGCCGGCCCGTTCGTCTATCGGTTAGGACCTCAGATTTTCATTCTGGTAAGAGGGGTTCGATTCCCCTACGGGCTACTTACATTTTAAAAAAACACTGTATAACATCAGTGTTTTTTTAAAGAGCGTATTAAAGCTATAAATATAACTAACCGGCCCGTTCGTCTATCGGTTAGGACCTCAGATTTTCATTCTGGTAAGAGGGGTTCGATTCCCCTACGGGCTACAATAAGAGTTGATACTTATCAAAACAAAAGCTAACACATTGCCTTGGCAATGGAAGATAGAGGGCCCGTTCGTCTATCGGTTAGGACCTCAGATTTTCATTCTGGTAAGAGGGGTTCGATTCCCCTACGGGCTACAAAAGGACTTTTTCGAAAGTCCTTTTTTCGTTTCTTACTATTCTTTTTGGTGATTCTTGAATCAAGCGCAAAAGTTGGGGGCTAGTACAAAATCTATACTTTTATTGAACCGACAGGTCATTTTTTAATCGCAAAGAAAAATGATTCAAATGTTTTATTTTAGAAAGCTAAGAAGTGCGACTTTGTCGCTGAAGGAGCTTAGTGGATATGTATTTGCTTAGAAAGAATCAATGAAATTGATCCCATCCTTTGCTTCCTTGAAAATATGAGATAAGAGGCTAAAAACTTTGCGTTAGTTTAAATTCCATAAATACAATATCCCCCCAGCTTTTGAGACTGACCCCTAATAACCTTCTCAATTATAATTCCATTAATCAAAACGATAATGCTATTTTCATTTTCAACGAGAAAGCTGTATTAAATTTCATTAAAAATATCACTAATATTGGAAATATTATTTCCTATTTCTTCCATTAATCCTTACATTTGAATAAAACTATTCATTTTAAAATATATAACATGAAATTCAATCTACTTTTGAGAAACAAATTCTCCTTTAAAGCCGGTTTGATGGCTTTATTTTTCTTTTCAACCGGTACAATGTCTCTGGCTCAGAACAGAATTTACGCCCATGCACAAAATTCAGGCGTATTTGGAGTAGCATGTCTCGGATGTCGTGTAGACAATCCTTTGAATGCTATCGGAGACAACGAAGATGATTATTCAACAATGGTATTGGGTACTGCTCTTTTAGGTGGTATTCAGCAGACTTTGACCTTTCCTGATCTCAGGTCAGATACAAGATTGGTAGTAGGAATCGGAACAGACAATATTCCTTTATCTGTGCAATTACTGAGCGGGGTAACCCTTGAGACGATGAACGGCGGCACTTCAAATGAAGACCGCAGAACAATAGATGTAAGCCTGCTTAAACTGGGAGCAACTCCCAACAGAGGTACGGTTGAATTTAAACCGACAAAACCTTATGATGGAGTAAGAATAGGCTTAACCGGCGGTGTCCTGAGCCTTGGTGGAGGATTCAGAATTTATTATGCTTACCAGGATCCTTTAATCAATATTATGGCGCACAGTCAGAACGGACAGACTACTCTTAGCGGAAACGTCTCTTTAGAGGGATCCGAGATCACTTTGTTCAATACTTCAGGAAAGGAAGTATTCCGCTCTGCACTGAAATCAAATACATTTGAGTCAAGACAGTCTGAAGGTGTCTATATAATGAACATACAGACTAAAGAAGGAAAAACATATTCCAAAAAAATTATAATCAAATAATTTGGCAGGAAACAAAAAAATGCGGCGGGCTTATAGCCTGCCGTAGTTTTTCGTATTGGTATTTATAGAAATATTAAAAAAAAAATTAAATAAAACAAATCCATAATTACTAATATCAACAAACAATTAACAAATCACATAAATATGAAATAAAATAAACAACATAATCATTTTATTTATAAATTTACAAAAAAGCTAAAACCCAAAATTTTTCTACATATGAAAACTTATTTATTACTTGGCCGCCGCACTGTGAAAGCTGCAATGCTGGCATCATTCCTATTTTTAACAAGTGCAGTATCTTATGCACAGATTGTAAAAACCTATGCAAGCAGTCAGACCAATCAGGTACTTGGAGTATGTCTTGGTTGTGGTGTGTTGAATCCACAGAATGCTGTAGGGAGCAATGAGAATGACTACTCTACTTTACAAGTTTCAGTAGGGCTTCTGGCGAGAACAGAGCAGACATTGATCTTCCCTACTACCAATATCGCAAACAATACCAACAAGCTTGTTCTTGCCATTGGTTCAAACGGAACTCCTCTGTCTGCTCAGGTATTGGGCGGTGTTTCTATTGAAACATTTAATGGAGATGTTTCCAACAACGATTACACAAGTCTTGCCACAAAACTGATCAACATTGGAGCCGGCGACCCAAGCAAAGGAGAAATTGAACTGACAATGAATATTCCTTTTGACCGTATCAAGATTAATGTTAACTCAGGGTTATTGAATATTGGTGGTGAGCTTAGAGTATACTACGCTTATCAGTACAAAGATCCATTCATCAATTTCATGGCTCACAGTCAAAACGGACAGTTTACTCTTGACAAAAATGTTTCAGCAGAAGGTTCAGAGGTAACACTCACCAATACTTCAGGAAAAGAAGTATTCCGTTCCAAGCTGACCTCAAATACATTTGAATCCAAACAGCCACAAGGAGTATACATCTTGAACATTACCACAAAAGAAGGAAAAACATATTCTAAAAAGGTGATCATCAAGTAAAACAAGATGCATTATAAATCAGACCCGGCAAGCCTAAAGGCTTGCCGGGTTTTATATACCAAACTGTTATCATATCTGCAGTATTTTCCAAGTCCAATAAAAAACCCTGGCCAATTACGGCCAGGGTCAGACTAACAAGATTAACTATCTGCGATAGTATTAGTTTTTAATCAGTTTTTGCTGATATACTGCTTTATCTGTCACAGCTTTCAAAATATAAATCCCTTTCGGAAGCGTACTTACATTAATTTGTCCATTATTCAACTGTGTGTTGATTACTCTTCCTGAAGTATCGTAAATAGAAACATTCTGGATTTTCTCCTGTGTTTTAAGAGTAAGGATATCAGTAACCGGATTCGGATAAATACTGAATTCAAGCTTTTTCACCTCAGCAGTAGCTAAAGTTGATGTTGTACTGGTTACCGCAAGCGCTTTCTCCACTAACTTACCGTTTGAGTTAAAGCGGATCACAATATCAGAAGTTCCTGAAGCAAGCGGCGTCAAAACAAGCTCATCATTATTATTAATAACAGCAGAGACAACCATAGGACTGCTGTTTGATTTTATAGATTTTACAACGGATACTGTCATGTTGTCTGCATCAGAAATTACTGATTTCAGATCGATCGAAGTTGTATTTCCTACTGTAACCTGTGAAGGTAAAATATTACTTACAGCAGGAACTGAATTATTGGTAAACACCGTCAGTGCAGGAAACCAATAGTAGTCATTCAATGTTTTGGTATTGATAAGAGCCCCGGTCATATCATAGGTATGAATCCAGTTTTTCTGATAATGTGCTCCGTAGCCGCTTTCTGTTGTATTCAGAACCAATTCTCCGGTAATTGGGTTGACACGAAGAGCTGCACCGTAAGGAATTTGTTTAAACTGCCCTGTCTGACCGGGAATTGCAGCAAAATTTTCGTTAAATGTCTTGGTGGTAACATCAAATCTCACAATCTGTGTTCCTGAACTCCAGCTGCTGATGGAATTGATCCAATATAATGCATTTTCTTTGTTGCTTGCTGTAAATCTGCCGGCGTTCCATGCTCCCCAGTCACCAATATATTTAGTAGTAGGGATATTATAAACCTGTGTCGCAAAAGTGACAGGGTTGATGCTGATCAGTTTCTGATCCTGAATTCCCCATACACTTCCGTCTTTAGCCTGAACCACTGAATAAAACCCACCTGCAATAGTACTCACTACCGTATCTGTATTCGGATCAATGACTAAAATTCCTGCACCTTGTTTCACTGCAAAAACATATTGTGAAGTACGGATCATATTTCCAATCTGTCCGTTACCTCCGGTTCCGGTAATCAGAGAACCTACCTGCAAATTGTCGATATTAAACAGAACAATCCCTGTAGAAGTTCCTATATACCCTTTATGTTCGTTTACCCCTACAAATGATCTTCCGTCACCTCCTCCGATGTTATTAAAACCGGCAAGTTTCTGCATAGTCTGTGCATTGGCAACAACCAGCCTTCCTCCCGGAGTATATTGAGTATCTCCACCGTCAGCAGCCTGCTTTGACACAAAGTAAAATTTATCCCCGTAGATCGTTCCATATTGTGTAGTCGCACCGAAAGCCTGATTATTATTTACATTACTGTACACACGGTAATTGATCTGACCGTTATTATCAATAAAATTTACAGAACCATTGGTATGACCAAACCATTCTTCGTTCACCATGAAATAGCCATTGGTAAAGTTATTAGAGGCTACATACGGAGAAACCGGAGTCATGGTAGAGGAAATTGGAGTATCATTAAATCCTACATTAAAATTCCAGACATCCCATGAACCATTTACCAAAGTCCGTGAAGAGGCTCCAACACTGGAATATCCGAAATCCGCATCCGTCGGGTTCTTTACCCAATAAGCCCAGTATCCGTTAACCGTCCATCCGGACTGCCAGTGATCATTAGCTGCGTCTACAATAGTATAGCTGTCAAAATCGTAAGCTGTCGTATTGACAAAACCATTCACCGGATATAATGGATACGTGGTATTTCCACTTTTGATCAGAGCATTGGTACCCTGGCCGTTAAGATCAAAACCTATCCCTCCGACTGCAGATCCAAACTGCGTTCCCTGATATAGCAGTGTATACAGTCTGTGGTCTGCTTTAGCAATAGCTTTCAACATATCCTCCCCTGTAGCATTTCCATCCCACTTATACCCCCAGACCATGGTATCAGGATTTTTACTGTCATTCCACTGTACTACAAAAGCAGCCTGGTTGGTTCCTGATCCTACCCAATACTGAATATCAGAAAAACTGATCGTGGTGGTATTAAGTTTACTGATCCCTGAAATGTCATTTCGGGGTACACCCTGAACTTTTATCTGTGCATTCGATACGCATGCGAACAGAAAAAGCATCATAAAAAGATAAAACTTTTTCATTTTTATTAATTTAAATAGATTGTATTATTGACTTATTTGAAGTGTAAATCGTAGGCTCCTGCCACTTCTGTAGAAATCTCTCCCAGCCAGCCGGCTTCCTGATTGACCCCTGTATATATTTTCATAAAATCAACTCCCGGAAGTTTTACGTATTTTCCGCTTCTGTCTACTGCCCATGAAATATCAATATTGGAAGCATCATCATTATTCGGCGCATTATCTGCATATCCAAACTCATATGATCTTCCTACCCAATAGGATCCGTCTCCGCTCTGATCAAAGAAATTATTAGCAAGCCTGGTTCCTGAAAAACTGTAAGAAGATTCTGTAAACCATAAAGGATAATAGCTTTGTACGTGAAACGTATTTTTCGTTTTAAATCCCTGGTTTCCCAGATTGTCATTCCATTTGATATATTGTATATCTGTCTGCCAGAATTCCGTTCCGGGTATGGGTATTTTATTCTCATCAGGCTTATAGTAAGTGATGCTGTAGTCTTTTACTGTTGTATTTTTAAAGTATTCACTGCCTGCAATTTCGTACCATTCATCGTTATCCGGTTTTCCATTTTTATTCCTGTCGTAGGCTACCATAATAATTCCCGGCTCACAAGATCCTGAGCGAGGTTCACTGGCATCATTCCCAAAAAAAGCATTGCCAAGCACCTTAAAATCTCTTCCATTCAAATTGGGAATCGTATGATCAAAACCGAAAACTACATATCCGCCATATCCGCCCAGGCTGATCATGGTAGAATTACCTCCTACCAAAGATTCATTTGCTTTCTGAAGCATATTTGCTGCTGTATTTCCGGGTAAGTATTCCGGGATCTCATTCATAAACTGTCCTACAGCAGGACGAAATTCCAATACTTTGGCAATATATTTACTATATGGTATTTTTTCTTTGGTAACGATTATTTTAGAATGATAAACCTGCTCATTTCCTTTACTGTTAATCTTTAAAGTCAAAGGATAAGCATCTGCCTTCGGACTGATAAATTCGAGTTCTGAGTTTTGAGAAATAATAGAATCATTGATACTCCATGTAACCGATCCTGATGCGTGGGTCGGAATACTCAACACTTTAAAACGCTCTATGGAATAAGAATCATCAAGACCGTTAAATGTAAATTCGTCTTCATCATCGTGCTTACAGGCTACTACTCCTGTAAGGAAACATGATAAAAATCCGATTTTTAAATAAGTAAAGCTATTTCTGTTCATTTCTTAACATTTGGTTATTTATATAAAAAAGCAAAGTGGGCAGGGATATTTCCACCTTCCGTTTTCCATTTAAAATGTCCGTTTTTATCAAAACAGTACACAAATCCCATCGAAACATAATTTCTTGCGTCTGTCATATAGATATCTTCTGTGATAGGGTTTACTGCAATTCCGTAAGGCGTTTTAATGGCATCTTCATACTCTTTGTCAAAAATTCTGTTGGCGATTATTTCTTCTGTTTTCACGTCAATGATTCCGAATGATTTTTTATAGCTGTGGGTATTGTAATTGAATTCATTGCCATAGAAATAGAGTTTATCATTAACAATTGTCATTTCACTGACTGAGAGATGAAAGTTTTTCTTGACAGTTCCTGTTGCTGCATCCACTATATAAAGATTGGAAGGAACATTATAATAATCTCCTCTGGAGCTTACATACAGATCGCCATAATTGTCTTTTTTAATGTGATGAAGGTTAATGGCAACATTTATTTTTTTGAGTTCTGTAAAAGTGTTCAGATCGATTACGGAAACCGTATTGTCATAATCGGGAGCTTTGTATCCTCCGGAATTGGCTACAAATAATGTATTCCCTACAATTTCCAGTTCTTCGGGCTGGTATCCTACCACCACTTCGCGCTGGATGGAAAGAGAAGTAGTATCAATTTCCACCACTTTTCCTTTCGGTGCTTTCGGGTTAATCGCTACAGGGCCGGCATAGCTGCTGGCATAAGCTTTTCCATTTTTGAAGGCAAGATATCTGCAGTTCTGCAAGGGAATAGACGTAATACGTTTAGCCGTTTTGGCATCCAGAACTTCAATTTTGTTGGAAACATTCACAACAATATAGAGTTTGCTTCCGTAGATTTTAATATCGTTTCCTACATCTCCAAGCTCTTTTACCACATTGGGATTGATTTCTGCGTAGATATTTCTGTAATAGGTTCCTTTGGTATAATCAAAAAAATCCAGGGTACATTTATTACTTCCCATATTCCCTTCATTGAGCATATAAAACCCCTTTATTGCAGTATTTTCTGAAGGAAGTCCTTCTACCACTTCCTGGCGGACGATGATATCATCTGTACGGCATGAGGTAAGAAAAGCTAATACCAGAAATAAAAAGTAAAAGTTTATTTTTCTCATAAAGTGAAGTTTAGAATAAGTTTAAAGTTTCTTCCGGGCATAGGGTAATTGATAACAACATCATAGTATTGATTGAAAATATTATTCATCTCAAGGCTTACTTTAAATTGATGATTCGCCCAGTTGAATTTTTTCTGAACTGACAGATCGTGAGTATACCAGGGCTGCACATAATTGTACTGAATATTGTCCTGATTCACATCATATCTTTCTCCTACGTACATCGCACTGTAATTGAAGCTCCAGTCTTTGTAATCTGCCATAAGGCTGAAAGATCCGCTGTGCCATGGTGTATAAGGAATCTGATTGCGATAAAAGGTATCTTCCGGATCACTCATATCTCTTGCGCTTTGGTAAGTGTAGGAAAGTAAAGGTCTAAAGGTTACTTTTCCCAGCTGAAGTTCGGTCTGTACATTGACATCAGCTCCTATGATTTCCACCATTCCAAGGTTCATCATCAGCCATCGGAACATGCTTCCGTTAGGAGCGGCTACAATTTTATCCTGTACTTTGTTGTAGTAGCCGTCTGCTTTAGCATAAAAGGTTTTAAAGAAACGGTTGTTATAATTCTTCTGATAGGTAAATCCGAGGTCATACTGGTTGGTAAACTCCGGTTTCAGGTAAGTGTTTCCGATATTGGTATAATACAGATCATTAAAGGTTGGAAGCCTGAAAATTCTTTTATAGAATGCCCTTAGGGTAAGCTCAGGAATTTTTTCAGGCTGATAGCTCATAAAAACGGCAGGTGTCCACTCTCTGGCATCTCCCGGTCTTTTGTTTTTTCTTACTTCTTCAAACGTAAAAGTTCCTAAAAGACTTCCCAGGATTTTGAGCCTGTTCCACTGATACGTTGTCGCCAATGCTACCAATGTGGTGTAACGTGTAGGATAAGAGAAGTTATCCAGATTAGCATCGAGATTATTATACTGGAAATCTCCACTCAGACTGACATCCCAATTGGGTGTAATTGAATAGATATTCGATGAGGAAAGGTAAAGTTCTCTTTGGATATAGGTATTATCGGTATGAATAATAGACTGCGAACGAACTGTATCCATAAAATGGGTATAATCGTAAGCGAATTTTGCTTTCAGCTGTGTTTCAAATTTCGGGAACAGTTTTTTTCTCAGGTTGGCTTGCACAAAATAATTTTCATCGTAAAGTCTTGCCCCTCTTCCTCCAAAACGACCATTGACAATAGGAGCCGGCATCCCACGGTCCGAAATATAACCATATCCCCTGATATTCCAGCTTCCGTTATTTAAAGCTCCGTTGAAAGAGGTTTCAAAGCGTTTTGCTTTAATATCTGAATCCTGTCTCTTTGCAATAGTATCATACGCCTGCTGGCCGTCAGGATATTTCTTTGCATACCTAAATCTGTAAATCCCGTCACTCTGCATAAATTCTCCACTGAAACTGGCAGAAATCCTGTCTGAAATTTTCTGCTCCAACCGGAATGACGGATTAAAGAGATCAATGGAAGCACTTTTTGTCCTTATCACGAGATTGGTCTTTCTCGTTCCTTTAAATACAGGAGTTTTTGGCTGTAAATAGATGGATCCTGAGGATCCGAAATCTTTTGCTGGCTGAAAAATTTCACTTTTCTGTCCATTATATAATGATATTTCTTCCAGATCATCCAATGAATATCTTCCAAGATCCACCAGTCCGTTTTGCGCATTCCCCAATTGAATTCCATCATAGAAAACTCCCACATGCTGGCTTCCCATACTTCGGATATTAATGGTTTTCAAACCTCCTATCCCACCATAATCCTTGATCTGAACCCCTGAAAAATACCGGAGTGCATCAGCTACAGAATGACTGTTCAGTCTCTCAAGCACTTCCCCCTGCATGGTTTGTGCCGGAATGATTTCTTTAAAATTCTTTTTATAAAGATTGATTCCTTTAATGGTCTCTTCCTGAAGACTGTCTTTTTTCCTGGTTTGAGAAGACAAAAGTTGAGATGTGATCACCAATATTGTGAAAACAGCTTTATGAATTGCAGAAGTAGTTAGTTTTGCCGCCATTAGCTCATTTAGTATCATGAAGACGCTAATGGATATAAGAATACAACGACAAAGCACAGCTGTCACTGCACAGAATCATTGATGTCCTAAGCTTTATTCCACGAAAGCGTCAAACGATTATTGTCTGGCAGGTCTTCTGACTTACTCCATTTTTGAAATCCTTCCCATTAAAAAAACAGTGGATATATTTTTCAAAAACTTTGGTGTGGAGCTTACAGCAGCGGGTCTGTTCCGGATTTTCACCGGATTCCCTTTTAAGAGCTTTTTACGGCTCACCAAATTCCGGCAAAGATAAATAATTATTCCTAATACCCAACTAAAATCATGATTGATAAACAATTAAAGCTCCCGGAGGAGCTTTAACATGATTTTATTGAGGGTACACTTTAAATTCCAATATTCAGGAAAATACTGAATCTTGATTTTGCTTCAATATCTCCTCCTGCAAGATGGGTGTACATGGGAAGCATCATTTCACTTCCCAGACTCAGCTTTTTATAAGAAGCTTCAAATCCTAATTTCCCATACAAAGCACTTCCCGCAGTATTGGGCAATGCTTCGTCAAACTGTTTGTTCTGAGCATACACTTCTCCCTGAACTCCTGTTTTTACAGAAAAAATAGATTTTTCATTTCCTGCGACCTGATAAAAGCCCGTTGCAGCGTAGTTCCACTGATTTCCAAATCGGTAGTTTTTCTTATTCTCTGTTTTGACGGTATAATCCGTATTGACCAATACTGCCACTTTATTTTTCTGAAATTTATAATTCAAAGCGGCCTGATAATCCCAGCTTCCTGTTCCCAGCTGAAAACTTGGGTTAACTCCGGATGCTCCTTTTTCATCAAACTTTCCCAGAGGAATTTTCACGCCCAAGCCTCCGCTCAGATGATGGAAATTATCTTTAGAACTCATCAGCTGATAAATTCCCATCAGGTTCAGGTCTCCTATCCCATTTATTTTGATATCTCCCTGCATCGTTTTCTTCTCATGAAAATGGAAGGGCAGGCTTGCATAAACACTCAGTTTTTTCGTCACCGGAATCTTTCCCCAAAGCTGCAGGGTATTGAAATACTGATCCTGCGTAAGATCTTTTACAAATAAGTTTTCTTTGGCTTTGTAATGCTGGGCAAAGTATTTGATTCCAACAAACTGTGGATTCAGCAAAGATTCAAAGCCGGAAGATCCGTTTCCTGCCGCACAGCCACAGGCATCACAATCATCATCAAAATTGAATCTGCCAAAGGTTTCCGGGGCAATGTATGCACTGTCTCTAATGGTCTTCGCCTGATACTGACTCAACAGGATCAAACTTATGATTACTATAATCTTCTTCATGTTTTCTATAAATTATTCTGCAAATTTTGGATTGGATATAAAACTTTTATCCGATAGTGTTTTCAGGAATGCAATGATCGATTGTTTTTCCTGATTGTTCATCGCAATTCCTGTATGACCGTTCTGCTTCAGCTGCAGATCAAGATTCGGATTATCTTCCACCTGGTCCGAATAGAAATTAAGTACTGCCTCCAAGGTGTAAAATCTTCCGTCATGCATATAAGGTGCTGTATATTCTACATTTCTTAAGCTAGGAACCCGAAATTTCATCCAGTCTCCCTGGTTAAGAGTAACTCTGTAGCGTCCGGCATCTTTGAATTCCGTATTGTAATACATTCCTGTATTTCTGAAATTTTCATCAGTAAACAGTTCTCCACTATGACAGGAAGCACATTTCTGTCCAAACAAAGCCATTCCCTGAGATTCTGCCGAAGTCAGCTGCTCTTTTCCCTGTCTGAATCTGTCATATTTTGAATCTGCTGAGATCAGGGAAGCCATAAACTGTGACAATGCCTTTAGGATTCTTTCTCCGGTAATCGTTTCATCACCATAAGCTTCCCTGAACAGTTTTTTATACTTCTGGTCATCTTTTATTTTTGAAATAGCCTCCGGTATGGAACTGTCCATTTCATTGACATCTGTAATCGGGCTGATTGGCTGTTCATTCAGGTTGTGAATCACCCCGTCCCACATATATCTTTTCAAAAAAGCCATATTCTGAATGGGTGGCGCATTCCTTATTCCGATTCTGTCGTCCACACCATGGCTTACGGTATGGCCGTGATGGGTAAAGGCATTTTCCTGTATATGACAGAAACCGCATGAAATGGTATTATTTCTGGAAAGCCTGCCTTCATAGAATAATTTTCGTCCCAGTTCCACTCCGTTTTTTGTCACGGGATTCATTGATTGATCGAAAGTCATTTCCGGAAAATAAGACGGAAACCGGAGGTTATAGGCTTCATCCTTCTCAAGTGGCTGAATAACCTCATCAGAGCATGAAACGAAACTTAATACCAATACAAGCAGAACGAGTATCGTTTTGATAAAAAAATTAATCATTGTGAACATGGTCTACTTTAAACATCTTTGTAAGATTATTGGTAACATCTGCCAGATGCTGGTTGGACCCCATCAGCATATCATTGGATGTGGTAAGAGTAAGTGCTTTTTCTCCGCTCAGAAACTGGTTCAGGTCTGCCAGAATATGAACAGAAGGGCGGATTTGCCCTGTTACCCTGGCCGTTGTTGGAAGACTCAATGTGATTTCCCGATAAAGATCCGGTGTATTGTTGGCTGCAGTATTACCCATATTTCCAGTGTGGTTCATGAATTCCTGAGACGGAGCATCTGCGCCATATTTCCCTTCCAGCTTTACAAAAACATAGCCGGCAGCCCATGACCATGACATTCCTTTCTGCTTGGCCTTAGTCCAGAATTCAGCCTGTCCGTCCTGCCCTAATAAGTAGGCTTTCTGGCTGATTCCCAATCCGAATCTTATTTTTTTATAATTATTTTTCGGAACCCCATCCAGGTTAAGATAGATAATTCCTGCTACCGCATCTGCCTGATCAACGATAAAAGCACCTTTATCAGGGTTATTTTCATTGTATTTAAACTCGTTCCCGTTCTCGTCTATCAGTGCGATATTACTGATGACGTATTTCAAAGCAGAGAAATTATGTTTCTGACCATTAGAAGAAGTCTGAACCGTCTGATTCAGAACAATATCTCCAACATTATTGAACCCGTTTTCAAATTTGATCTGAAGCTTTCCGGGGGTGGTATCCTGTGGATTATCATCGTCTCTGCTGCTTTCGCAGGCTACAAAAGAGAATACAGTAAAGGCAATAAAGAATAGTGATAAAAATTGAGAAATTTTCATTGTTGATTTTTTAAGTTGAATTACAATTTTTGAATGCAAAAACATTCTTTTTTTGCCACAAAAGACACAAGAATTTTTCCACTTAAGTTTATTAAGTGATAAGCTTTATGTATAATAAGAACACTTAAGCTTTTAAAAATCTTTGATTCTTAATTGATGTAAGCTTTTGTGACTTTTGTGGTTGAATATTGATAGTTTTAACTTAAAAAAGCGGCGGTTTGAAAATGTGGGTAAGAAACAGAAAAGAATAAGCTCTTTCGTAGGTAAAACTGAAATTGAGAAACATCCTTTTTTCAGCAGTAATGATCTCTGTAATTTCGGGCAGAATATAGGTATCTAGAATTTTCTGTCCTGAGTTTTTGAGTTTCTGAAAGGGTGAAGATTCCGGATCACTGGTCTTGGCGAGTTCTTTACTCAGGTAACATTTTCCGTTACAGTGAATCTCCGGCCTGTTTTTATTGATACAGAGAACTTTTACAATATAATCATAATTTACAGCATACTCCATCAATGGCACCAAAGGTCTCAGTACCATATAAAAAGTAAAAAGTATGCTGTAAAATAATTTCATCAGATTATTTCTTGCTTAAAGCTTCGTCATATCTTCTGCTGATCTCCTTCCAGTTGGTAACATTCCAGATAGCACTAAGATAATCTGCTCTTTTATTCTGATATTTTAAATAATAAGCATGTTCCCAGACATCAATTCCGAAAATAGGAGTTCCCTTCTCTTCCACAACATCCATTAAAGGATTGTCCTGATTAGGAGTTGAAGAAACGAACAATTTTCCGTTTTTATCTACAGAAAGCCACGCCCATCCTGATCCGAAGCGGTCTGCTCCTGCCTTAGACATCTTTTCTTTAAAAGCATCCATACTTCCGAAAGTTTCAGTAATGGCTTTTGCCAACTTTGCTGAAGGCTGTGTATTTTTCTGAGGCGTAAGAACCGTCCAGAACAATTCGTGGTTGTAATGACCTCCTGCATTATTTCTCACGGCTGCCGGCAGTTTTGAAACATTGGAAAGAATCTGAAACAGGGTTTCTTTTTCCTGTGGAGTTCCTGCAATCGCTTTATTCAGGTTAGCTACATAGGCTGCAGCATGTTTTGAATAATGAATTTCCATGGTCTGGGCATCAATATTCCCTTCCAAAGCATTGTAGGCATATGGCAGAGGTGTCTGCTTAAACTGAGCCAGTGCAAACTGGGCTGCGAAAACTGCACTTAAAGCAGCTATTTTCATAATCTTCATAACGTTTTTGTTTATGGTTGAACAATGTTTTTTATTAAGATGGGAGATGGAGGCTGGAAGTAATGAATGTGGTAACATAACTCCTTCAACTTCTATTTACCTTTACAGCCTTCTCAAAATCGCCAGAGCTGCATCGTCTGGAATAACTTCCGGCTTCAAATATCCAGCTTCCCTCTTTCTCTATTTCAATAATTTCTTAATATCCTCGATCAGAATTTCTCTGTCAGGATGGTATTTTCCTGTCAGCATAGGTGTTTTACCTTCCGGATCTCCGTAATTCAATCCTGAATAATAAAGAATAGGCATATTTTCTTTGTTGTATCTGCATCGGATATTTCCATCCTGATCTACCAGGGCAATCATTCCGCTATGATTCAGACTTTCCCCTTCATCTTCTTTGTCTCCTACGTAGATATTAAATTTATCAGCAAGATCTCCTATGTATGTACGGTCTCCTGTCAGAAAATGCCAATTGGGAGATTTTGCACCTATTCTTTGAGCATGTTCTTTCAATGCTGATGGAGTATCGTTTTCCGGATCAATGCTGATGGAGATAATACCGAAGTCCGGATCATTAATCTGGTTCTGGATCGCCTTCATATTGGTATTCATCACGGGACATATCGTAGGACATTTGCTGAAGAAAAACTCAACGAGATATACTTTTCCCAGCATATCTTTATTGGTGATTTTTTTATTGTTCTGATCCGTCAGTTCAAAATCGGGAACTTTCATTACGGTATAAAGATTTTTTTTAAAATATCCCATTCCTACGCCGATTCCCAGAAAAAGCAATGCAAATACCGCAATTGGTATGATTACTTTACTTTTATTATTGGTCTTCTTATTTTTGGGCATATTTCTCAGGGCTTTTTTTAAATTCATCTTTGCAGTACACACTGCAAAAACCATACGTTTTATTTTTATATACCATGGTATCTTTAATAGATCCGGAAGTTTTCATGTGGCAGATAGGGTCTTCTTCATTCACTACCTGTACATTTTCTATTTTCTTTCCGGAAGAGTCCATATGGCTTGCATGCTTTACCTGAGGTGTTTCTTTAGCACACGCCAGTAATGATATTGACAGCACAGCAGTCAAAATAATAAGAGATTTCATTTTAATGTTAAATTGAAATTAATAATGTTAAATGATGTTATGATACAATACAAAAGTCTAAAAAAGCACAGTATTTTCTTTTGAAAACAGTACCTTCCTCACTTCTCACAAGGATGAATTGCAAAGTGTATCTTTAGGGGCCTGTTGACAAAAGCTGCAAGAACTTTCATCATTCGACTAAAAATGTAGTTGATAATAAAATTAAGCCAATGGAGGATGGAATATCCTTGAAAAGTATTCTGAGGAATGAGAATTAAAATAACTGGAATCTGGAATTTCAGTAAGTAATTCTGCGTTTAACTGAGAGGGAAATGAAAGGATATCATAAGAAATAAAAACATCTAATCCTGCGATCTTTATGGTTTGAGGGCTATTGGACTGTTTTTCTGTTTTTGCCAGCTCTTTTTCCACATAACATTTTCCCTTACAGGTTGATTGTGGTACATTTCTGTTTTCACAAAGGTTTTTCACAATATAATCATAGTTCACCACATAGTTTACCAGTGGCAAAACAGGACGTAATGCGACGGTAAAAATGATGAATATGGAAAGTATTAACCTCAACGATTTATTCTGTGTTACAAATATACTACTTCAAAACTGTTTTATAATAGATTTATGATGAATGTCATTATGCTTATCTACTGTTACCTATAAAAATCACAAAACTGTGCCTGTTTTCAGGCTCAGTTTATCCCGAACTTTGAATAAAACTTGAGATCTAAACAAAATTTAGTTCTTTATATCAAATTTAATCTTGTTGATAAAAGCTTTGCTGATGTTTTTGGCAGAGCTTTTTTATTACATGTCTTTTATTGTTGGAAATCGCAAAGACGAAAGTTTTTTTAAATACTTACTGTTTTAAGGCACAAAGATTTTATCTCAGATAAAATTTAACATATCTAATATAGAAAGTAAAAACAATCCCTTTGTCACTCTGTAGGAGTCTCAGCAGCATAATACGGATTTATACAGAATGGCTGCATGATGTATAATTTAAAACAAAAGCCCCACTGAAATTCAGCAGAGCTTTTATTGAATATAATTGAGTTGTGTTTATTATTTGCTTCCTAAAATTTCATTCTCTGAATCCTCACCGCATTTAAAATAGCAAGCAATGCTACTCCTACATCAGCAAATACAGCTTCCCACATCGTTGCGAGCCCTCCGGCCCCGAGGATAAGAACAACAGCTTTTACAGCGAAGGCAAGGACAATATTCTGCCAAACGATCTTTTTCGTTTGTTTACCGATGTTGATCGCCATTGGAATCTTACTTGGTTTATCATCCTGTATCACGACGTCTGCTGTTTCAATAGTGGCATCACTTCCCAATCCTCCCATTGCGATTCCCACATCACTTAAAGCAACTACCGGAGCATCATTTACTCCATCTCCTACGAAAGCGACGGTCTGGTTTCCGGCTTTAATTTCTTTAACCTTGTTTACTTTATCCTCAGGCAAAAGATCCCCGAATGCATTGTCTATTCCCAACTGATCTGCCACATATTTCACAACGGTACTTTTATCACCGCTCAGCATTGTAGCCTTAACATTCATTTTATGCAGTTTGTCTACGGTTTCTTTGGCATCTTCTTTTATACTGTCTGCAATCGTGATATATCCTGCAAATTTTTTATCATAAGCTACCGCAATGACTGTATAGACAATATTGGCATGGTTAAGATCATAAGTGATGCTGAATTTATCCATCAACTTAAAGTTTCCTACCAGAAGCTCTTTTCCATTAACCGCGGCTTTCAGCCCATGACCGGCAATTTCTTCTACATTTTCTAAAAGAATGGAATGATTGATATCTCCCACATAATTGTGGATCGCTGTAGCTACGGGGTGGGTACTTTTACTTTCAAGAGCATTAACGAGCTGAAGGACTTCCTCTTTGTTAAATTCAGGGCTTATGCTTACTTCCTGAACTTTGAATACACCTTCTGTCATGGTTCCTGTTTTATCCATCACTACATTCTGGATCTCTGCAATACTGTCCAGAAAATTACTTCCTTTGAACAGAATTCCGTTTCTACTTGCTGCCCCAATTCCTCCGAAATATCCTAACGGAATTGAGATCACAAGGGCACAAGGGCAAGAAATCACAAGGAATATCAATGCTCTGTACAGCCAGTCTCTGAACTGATAATCATTCACAAAAAAATAGGGAAGCAAACAGATTCCTATGGCAAGAAATACCACGATAGGTGTGTATACTTTTGCAAATTTTCTGATGAACAATTCTGTCGGTGCTTTCTGAGCGGTGGCATTCTGAACCAATTCGAGAATTTTACTCAGCTTACTGTCTTCATAAGCGGTATTTACTTTTACCAGAGCAATACTGTTCATATTGATCATCCCAGCAAGAACCACCTCTCCTTTATTTTTGGTATCAGGTTTACTTTCTCCTGTTAAAGCTGCGGTGTTGAATGAAGCAGAATCTGAAAGCAACTCCCCATCCAGCGCCAGTTTTTCACCGGGTTTAAGCTGTATGACGTCTCCAATTTTAGCTTCTTTGGCCTTCATGGTCTTTGGCTGATTATTTTCCATAACCGTTACCTCATCAGGACGCTGATCCAATAATGCTTTTATATTTCCTTTCGCTCTGGTAACCGCCATTGACTGGAATACCTCTCCTACCGCATAAAAAAGCATTACTGCTACTCCTTCAGGATATTCTCCGATGGCGAAAGCACCAATGGTTGCAATACTCATCAGAAAGAATTCTGAAAACACGTCTCCCTTGATGATACTTTTATAAGCATCTTTCAATACTGGAAATCCTACAGGAATGTAGGCCGCCAGATACCAGACCAGACGTATCCAGCCTGTAAACCATGTGGGTTTTATATAGTTGTCAAAGGCAATTCCCAATAATAAAATTACAAAAGAGATAATAGCTGGCAGAAACATCTGAAAGACCGTTTGATCTCCGGAGTCATGAGAGTGATCATGTCCGTCATGGTCATGTCCGTCTCCTTCCGCATGATGATGTTGGTGTCCTTTTGTATCTGGTTTTTCCGGGGTTGTACTACAGCATTTTTCCATAACTGATATTTTTATACAAATGTAAAGATGAGACTGATGCAATGCTATTGCAAACTTTCAAGACAGTTTTCGCAGATACCTTTGGCAAAGAGTCTAATTTCATCAATCCTGAAATTGGTCTGGATATTTTCAGGAAAAGAAATATCTTCCTTACAGGTGGTCTGTTTGCATATTTTACAGTAGAAATGCAGGTGCCAGTCTTTATGTGTTTTTTCATCACAATCGTCTTCGCATAATTTGTATTTCGTGGTTGTGTTTTCCTGAATGCTGTGAACAATACCCTTTTCTTCAAAGGTTTTCAATGTTCTGTAGATGGTAATCCTGTCAGCATTTTCAAAATGATTTTCTATTTCAGAAAGAGATAAAGCCGCATCCTGAGAACTTAAGAAATCATATACCAAAATCCTCATACTGGTGGGCTTGGTATTTTTATCAATGAGTTTGTGTTCTATGTCTTTTTTCATTGTACGCTTTTAAAATTTTACAGATGGACTTCATTTTCTTCATAACCTTCCTCTTCTATCTGAAAAGTGGTGTGACTGATCTTAAATTTATTCACAGTAGTATCTGTCAATGTTTTTAATAATTGGTTTTGAGAAGATCCCGCTTCTTTTACCACATGAGCACTCATTGCATTGACACTGGATGTCAGTGACCAGACATGCAGATCATGAACATTTTTCACGCCGGGAGTTTTCTCCAATGATTGGCGAAGTGCATGAATATCTACATCTTTAGGGGTTCCTTCCAGCAGAACATTAATGGCTTCTTTCAGGAGTCTCCATGTTCTTGGAAAGATCAACAGTCCGATGGCAGCTGAAATCAACGGATCGGCATAGTACCAGCCTGTTGTGAGCATAACCACTCCTGCGATCATGACTCCTACAGAGGTCAGCATATCCGAAAGGACTTCAAAATAGGCGCCTTTCATATTCAAACTTCCTTCTGAGTCTTTTCTCAGGATCATCATTCCGGCAATATTGACGATCAACCCTATTCCTGCGACAATCAGCATTGATTTGCTCTGTACTTCCGGCGGATTCTGAAACCGCTGATAGGCTTCAAACAAAACATAGATCGAGATGCCCAGTAAAACCACCGCATTAATCACGGCTGCCAATATTTCTGTTCTGTAATAACCGTATGTTCTGGCAGGATCTGCTTTTCTTTCTCCAATTTTGATGGCAATAAATGCCAATAACAATCCTACAACATCTGTCAGCATATGGGCTGCATCGGCTAATAATGCAAGACTGTTGGTCAGGATACCCCCTATTACCTCAGCGATAAGATAAGTTCCGCTGAGGCAGAGTACAATCAGGAGGCTCTTTTTATGTCTGCTTCCTGCAGAAACTGTTTGTGTTGGTGTGTTTTCCATAGGATGTATGGTTTATTTACATTTCGTAATAGGATGTATTTTCTTTCTTAGGGGGAACATTCTGCTCACCCGTCATCTGTCTGATATTGATCTCTATGGTCTGTGCCAGTGAAGTCATCGGTGTATCTACAGGTCCATTTTCAAAAGGATCCTGCATAATGATAGATGTTTTTTCAATGGCAATGAATGTCACCGGAACCAGGAAAGTAATGGCAATTTCTACCAACAGCTGCGAATCATCAAGCCCAAACGGAAGGATGGCCGCAAAAACATAGATCAGTATATGAACTAAAACACTGTAAGACCGTGGGAAAACGGTATTCTTCAGTCTTTCGCATTTTCCCATACTATCACAAAGCCTTGTAATGATGTCGTTCAACTGCATCTGCTGGAAATCTGTCAGCCCTTTGGCAGCTGCAATTTCTTTCAGCTGTCTGGAATGCCCGTCCAGAATTGCGTTGGGAATATTTGCTGCTTTGATCTGATGTTGATCCAGATAATGCTGAACTTTTTCAGAAAAAGGTAACTTTCTCAAAGATTCTCCAAGTGCATACGTCCAGATGATCTGCCTTTCTGCAAAATCTTTTATTATTTTGCCTTCTCCTGATGGCATAAACTGAATGATAAGCCTTACAAAAGTCCGGGAATCATTTACGATTGCACCCCAGACAGTCCTGGCTTCCCACCATCTTTCGTAAGACTGGGAAGTACGGAATGCCAATAGCAGTGATACCGCTGTTCCAAGCAATGCAGGAATATTCAAAGGCAATGATATCTTTCGAAACCATGGCAGCTCATCCAGAAGGCCAATGGCTATGGCAAACATTCCGATCAAAAGAATTTGAGTTTTTATTTCACGGATGAAATACCAGACTGATATTTTTTTGTTTAATAACATAATCAGGTCATTTATTAAAAATTCGGTGAGATACTCTTTACTTTTTTTCTGCCGCTTTCATCAATAAAAACTCTATAAACAGCTCTAATTTAAGGATAAAAATCGACATTTTACAGGTCCCGGCTACTTTCATTAATGCTCGTGTTCCCCTGAATTCACCAGTTTTGCATTCACAAAAAAGGCTCCTTTCACGACAATCTTCGCCCTGTCCGGAATATTTCCTACCGGCGTTATCGCAGTATATCCCATATCTGATGTTCCTTTTATCACTTCTATTTTCTCGAAGTTTAAGGTTTTCGGATGCGGTTTTCCTTGTTCATCGTGTTCTTCTTCAGCTTTTTTATCAGTCTGAATGAATACGTAATATTTACCGTCTGCTTCTACAATGGCTTCTGTAGGTACTGCCGGTGTTGTGCTTTTATCCAGGCTAACAATTCCGGTAATGTTCATTCCGTCAATCAGCCCGGATTTGTTCCCTATCACTTCACAATGCATAGAGATGGTTTTACTTTCGTTTTCAAAAGAAGATCCTATGCTGTAAATTCTTGCATCATATTCGGTTTCCGGATTGTTGGTTAATTTAAAATGAACAATCTGCCCTACTCTCATTTTAGGAAGATCTTTTTCAAATACCTGAAGATCTAAATGGATGGAACCGTTATCAATTACCGTAGCCACAGGAGAAGATATGTCTACATAGCTTCCGATCTGGGCTGTAATACTGCTGATTGTTCCGCTGATAGGTGAAGTGATGACCAAACCGGATTTCATATTTCCATTACTGACTTTTCCCGGGCTTATTCCCATCATCTGAAGCTGTTTTAAAAGGGATGCTCTTTTTGTTCTTAATGTTTTCAGTTCAGCATCGGCACTCTGAAGGTTTTTCTTTGCTCCTGCATCATTATCAAAAAGCTCTCTCTGTCTTCTGTATTCCTGTTCCGCATAGGTAATTCTGCTGTTGGTAGTCAGATAATCTTCCTGAAGCTGGATATATTCCGGATTGGCAATGGTGGCGATCACCTGTCCTTTTTTCACAATACTTCCTACCTGAATATTGATGGTTTTGATGATTCCTCCATACAGGGAAGTAATGGTCGCTTTATTGCTGTTGGGAACACTCAGCAAACCGTTGGCTTTTATCGTTGATGTCAGTTCTTTCATTTCTACTTTTCCCAAAGCTACTCCTACAGATTTCATCTGATCTTCTGTAAGAGAAGCTATAGTTTGAGGATCCTCGTCATGGCCTTTTCCTGACTGTTCAGTTTTAACATCAGCATTTTCCGTTACCTTTTCCTGTTTTCCGCAGCTTATGATAGAAAGGGCCGTGACTGTAAGGTATATGATATTGTGTTTTAGTTTCATGTTATTTATTGATGATTGAATTAATAGTAACGACAGATTGATTCACCTGCTGGATAGATTCCAGGTATTTTAACTGAATATTTGTAGCAGTCTGCAAGGCAAAAAGATATTCTACATAGGAAATTTCCCCTGTTTTATATCCTAGTTGAGCTGCTTTTACAATTTTTTCAGCATTCGGCAGTGCCTGATTTGTGTAATATTCATACTGCTGTAAGTCCTGCTGATATTGGCTGAATGCATTTTCCAACTGAGCAGAAAGCTGTTTTTGCTGCATTTTAGCATTGGTTTCAGCGACCTGTTTTTCATATTCCAGTGCCTGAATTCTTGCTTTTGTAGCTCCAAATGTTAATGGAATGGCTAATCCTACTGTTGCTGACTGAAAACGTTTTCCCGAATTATAAAAATTTTCCTGTCCGTTGATGGTATGAAGACCTATCAAAGACTGGTTGGTATATCCTAAACTGAAATCGGGAAGTCCAAGGGATTTTTCAACTTTTTTATTTTTCTCAGCAATTTCCATTTCCTGATAAAAAGCTTTTACCGTGGGATTATTGGCTACTACAGTACTGTCGAGCACACTTTCTGCTTTCAGAGGAATATAGTCTTTATTAAATGGGACTTCAATATCTTCTGAAGTGTTCATAAGGGTTTTTAAATTCTTATAAGCATTGTTCAGAAAGACTTCATTTTGTCTTAGCAGCAGATCAATTTCTCCTTTCTGGGTTTCCGCAGTACTTATTTCTATCTTCTTAATATCACCTGCTTTGAATCTTACGGTTGCAATTCTGATGAATTCCTCATAATATTGATCCAGACTGGTCAGCTGGGCCTTGTTATACTGAAGGTATTCAATCTGATAATAGTAGGTACGCACCTGTTTTATCAGCTCATTGGCTGTAATCTCCCTATCAATCTGTTTGCTTTTAATATTCTCATTGATTAAGTCTTTTCTCGCTTTAAAAAGTGTCGGAAAAGGAATACTTTGTGAGATGGCAAACGACTGGTCAAACTTTGGGCTATTATACTGTCCAAGCTGAGCTTCAAAGCTTAATTTCGGAAGCTCTTTTGCCGTGGGCCTTAATGCTTCGGCGGATTTAATGCTTAAATCTTTTGACTGCAGGGTTAAATTATTATTCACAGCCTGCTCTACCGCCTGTTCCACAGAGATCGGTCTGGACTGTGCTTTAAAAGTCTGCCCCAGCATCATGAATCCTGCAACAAGAACTGCAGTATACATTCCGGTACTATTATTTTTCTTTTTCAAAATCTTTGTGTTAAAAATGATATACAGCATTGGCAAAACAAATAGCGTAAGGAATGTTGCTGTTACCAGACCTCCAATCACTACTGTCGCCAAAGGTTTCTGTACCTCTGCCCCTGCTCCGGTGGAAATAGCCATTGGCAAAAAGCCTAATGAAGCCACTGTAGCGGTCATCAATACGGGTCTTAATCTGGTTTTTGTCCCTTCGAACACTCTTTTCAGGATATCCGTTTCACCATCTTTTTCCAGTTGGTTAAAGGTTCCTATCAAAACAATACCGTTCAATACGGCCACTCCAAAAAGAGCAATAAATCCTATTCCGGCACTGATACTGAACGGCATATCTCTTACTAAAAGCGCAAACACCCCTCCAATAGCACTCATAGGAATCGCAGTAAAGATCAATGTTGCCTGTTTAAATGAGCGGAATGTGAAATACAGCAGCATAAAAATAAGAAGCAATGATACCGGAACAGCGATCATTAAACGCTTGCTTGCCTCCTGCAGATTTTCAAACTGTCCTCCGTAGGTAAAATAGTATCCGGAAGGAAGTTTCACTTTATCAAGTTTTGCCTGAATATCTTTCACCACACTTTCCACATCACGATCTTTTACGTTGAAGCCAATCACAATTCTACGTTTTCCCTGTTCACGGCTGATCTGTGCCGGTCCCAATTTATAACTGATATTAGCTACCTGCGACAAGGGAATCTGAGCTCCGCTGGCGGATGTAATCATCAGGTTATTCACATCTGAAATGTCTGTTCTGTGAAGGCTGTCCAGACGGACCACCAGATCAAAACGCCTTTCATTTTCAAAAACCTGCCCGGCAGCTTTTCCGGCAAAGGCTGTACTTACCGCATTATTGACATCTTCGATATTCAATCCGTAATTGGCGATTCTTGTTCTGTCATACTCTACATTGATTTGCGGAAGACCACTTACTCTCTCAATCTGAGGCGCTGTAGCCCCATCTACGGTCTGAATAATTTTCCCAACTTTATCTGCATATATGGCAAGAGAGTCTAGGTTTTCTCCAAAAATCTTTACGGCAACATCCTGTCTGATCCCGGTCATCAGCTCATTGAAACGCATCTGAATAGGCTGGTTCTTCTCAAAGAATACTCCAGGGATTGTTTCCAGCTTTTCACTGATCTCATCGGCCAGTTCGTTATAGGATTTCTTGGTTTTCCATTCGCTTTGTGGTTTCAATACAACGATCATATCTGTGGCTTCAGGTGGCATTGGGTCAGTAGGAACTTCAGCGGAACCGGTTTTCCCAACTACCATTTTCACCTCATCAAACCGCTTGATAATCCTCGAGGCCTGCATGGAGGTTTCTATACTTTGGCTCAGTGAGCTTCCCTGCGGTAAAATACAGTGGAAAGCAAAATCTCCTTCCTGCAGCTGTGGGATAAACTCCCCACCCATATTTTTAAAGATAAAAACAGAGATAAGAAAGACTACAGCTGTTGCGGAAACAATCACATATTTTACTTTGATTGCTTTCTGCAATAACGGCTGATATATCTTTTGAAGGCGGTTCATCATTTTATCAGAGAAAGTTTCTTTGTGGGATATTTTCTTAGATAAAAACAGGGCGCTCATCATTGGGATGTAGGTCAGCGATAAAATCAATGCACCAAGAATGGCAAATCCTACTGTTTTGGCCATAGGGGTAAACATTTTTCCTTCTACACCAGCCAAGGTAAGAATCGGGATGTAGACAATAAGGATGATGATTTCTCCGAAGGCGGCACTGCTTCTGATCTTTGATGCAGAAAGGAAAACTTCTTCATCCATTTCAGACTGTGTCAAAGCACGGACAGATTTTCTTACACCTAAATGATGTAATGTGGCTTCCACAATGATAACCGCACCATCTACAATCAGTCCGAAGTCTATAGCTCCCAGGCTCATCAGATTGGCACTTACCCCGAAAACGTTCATCATTCCCAAAGCAAACAACAAGGAAAGCGGAATGGCAGAGGCTACAATAAGTCCTGCTCTCAGATTTCCTAAGAAAATAACAAGAACAAAAATAACGATCAGGGCTCCTTCGATAAGGTTTTTCTCTACGGTATTGATCGCCCTGTCTACAAGGTCTGTCCTATCCAGAAATGGTTCTATAACGACATCATTAGGAAGAGATTTCTGAATGGTTGGGATTTTTGCTTTGATATTGCTGACTACTTCATTACTGTTGGCTCCTTTAAGCATCATTACAACTCCACCTACCGCATCCACTTTTCCGTCATACGTTAATGCTCCGTAACGAACAGCACTGCCTAAACGGACATCGGCAACATCTTTTATGAAGATTGGAACGCTTCCTGTTTCGTTTTTAACAGCAATGTTTTTGATATCCTCAAGCGAAGTTACCAGACCAATTCCACGGATAAAATAAGCGTTGGGCTTTTTATCAATATAAGCTCCTCCTGTATTCTGATTGTTTTTTTCAAGCGCTGTAAATATTTCAGTGATGCTGGTTCCCATTGCTTTCAGACGATTGGGATCAATAGCCACTTCATACTGTTTTAATTCACCTCCGAAACTGTTGATTTCCGCCACTCCCGGCGTTCCGTTCAGCTGTCTTCGGACAATCCAGTCCTGCATGGTACGGAGTTCTTTGGCATTGTATTTCTTTTCACTTCCTTTTTTAGGGTGAAGAATATACTGATAGACTTCTCCCAGACCTGTACTCACGGGAGCAAGTTCAGGAGTTCCTACTCCTTTAGGGATTTCTTCCACCGCATTTTTCAGCTGTTCATTGATGAGCTGCCTGGCAAAGTACACATCTACATTTTCTTTGAACACGACTGTAATCACAGAGAGACCGAATCTTGAAATACTTCTTGTTTCCTGAATGTCAGGAACATTAGCAATGCTCTGTTCAATAGGAAAGGTAACCAGCTGTTCCACTTCCTGCCCTGCCAATGTAGGACATACAGTAATAATCTGCACCTGGTTATTGGTAATATCCGGTACAGCATCTATCGGTAATCTGGTGGCACTCCAGGTACCCCAGATGATCAGCACCAGAGTCATTAAGCCAATGACAATCTTGTTTTTGATACTGAATTTTATGATTTTATCTAACACGATTTGTATTTAATTTTTATTGAAAGATGAATGCATACAGCGTATAATGCTGCAGCAAAAATATCCTGAAAACCCCTGCAATGGTATTGCAAAGTTTCAAGCACAGTTTAAAATCAGAAAGCATAGGCTTTCTAAAAGTCAATAAAAATTAAATTTTAGGAGGCTGCCAGATAGGGTCATAAACCTGGTAAGCAAAGTCGTTTTTGTGAAATAAGATCTTCTTTGAAAAGTAAGCAGGAATCTGCTCAGGAATCTCCAGTAATGGATCCATTTTAAATGCTGAAACTGTGATCTGACAGCAGCTGCATGCACAAAGCGGAGAACAGATGTCTCCTTTTTCTTTTGAATGATTTTCCTGAACACTCAGGGAAACTATTTTGTTTCCGGAATTCTGCGGATGAGACACGTCAGCACATGGCATTAGTGATAACGCCATAAAGTAAATTGCCAGTATCCATCTTAAGATATTCATTGTTACAAAGGTAGAGATTTTTTGTAAATTGCAGGATAATTCATTTCAAAGTTCAAAAACCGAATTATAAGTTTTCATTATTTATTAATTTGTATAGTGCAGAATTCAAAATTGATAACAAATACTCTAATGATATAGAAATTATAATCATGATTAAATATATATTTTTTTTCTTTACATTATGCACAATTACAAGCTGTGTATCCACCAATTTTGAAAGTTATCGATCAATTGACAATTTAAAAAAAGATAAGAAGCATTATGAAATCATAGATGCAAATGGTAAAGTTAGTTATGTAGAAGTAGGTCTAAGTACTCTTTACAATATACAAAACCACTATTCTATATATATTTCTTTTAAAGGTAAAGATATGGCTGCTACAAGTATTCGATCTTCTACTTTTGGAGAGATTCCTCCCTCTTCTCATGAGAAGATCTATCTCAAAAAAATTGATGGAAAACCAATTTCAGACACGGTATACATTAGCTTTCCAAATAAAGTTTATACATTTTATTACAAATAATACTTATGTAATCTTCCCAAAATCCGGAACATTTAAAAACAATATCTTTATAATGTTTCAAAGTCGGGGCCTTCGAAAAGCGGGAGATTAACCAATTATTTAATAATCCAATGGAAAATAATAAACCCGAATTAAAAAAAGCAGACATTAAAAAACTTATTGAGGCTTTGCTTAATAAGTTAGAAAAATTAAATGATTCAACCTCTTTTACTTTTAATAATGACTTGTATTGGAATATTACTGATGAAGAATTATATGATCCATATAAGGATCCCAAAGAATTAACAATGGGAAGTTTAATTGAGGATTGGGAATTTTTGCAAAATTTTTTAGATGGAAAACGAGAGATAATAGATTATGATTTATATAAAATTGCATCTCTTATAAGATTTCTAGGGAAAAGTATGATTATTACAGAAGCTCAGAATATAAGTAATCCTTAAATAGTAAAAAATAATTTAAAATAAAACCGTTGCTCTTTTAGCAACGGTTTTTTAATTAAAAAACCACCGCAAAAGCAGTGGCTAAAAAAAATCAATCTAATTATGGACTATACCTCATAAATTCGGGTTATTCTCAAACTCTCTCTGCGGAATACTGAATAAATAATAAGTACTGTTTGGGGTGAAAGCAGATTTATCCGGGAAATCAAGAACAGAATGCCCTCTTCCATCTACTGTTTTTACCGTTCCGTCTGGTGTAATGACCTGAACTTTTACCGGTTTGCCGTCAGCATCCACAAACGGTTTTCTCACTACTGTTCCCTGCGTTCTGATAATATCTGAAAGGGAGAAGCCTTCTCCAAACAATTCTTTTCTTCTCTCGATCAACACTGCATCTACCACAGCATTTTGTGATAACGAGCCATTATAAATATTGGCATTTCTTGCTGATTTCAATTGGTTCAATACGGCTACTGCCTGAGATACATTTCCGCTTCTTGCTTCAGCTTCCGCTTCGATCAGGTACATTTCAGCAGCTCTCATATACACAATATCTGCAATAAGGGTGGGTTTGAATTTAAACTTGGCATATCTCAGCAATCCTTCCCTACCTTTCTGTCCGTCCCATGAAAATAACTGGTATCTGATATCATTGGTATCAAAAAGGTCCTTAAAATAAGGGTCTGCCATAAAGCTGTAATAATAGCTCCCTGAGGAAGAAACATCCAGATAATGGAAGGCATAACTTTCATCAGACTGTTCCTGGGTCTGCGCATGTCCCCAGATCCATTCTGCATTGTTGATGTCATTAAAGCCATCTTTATATTTTTCCGGAGCCATCAGCGGGAAACCTTCCCTTGCAATTTTTGCTGATGCTGAAGCTTTACTCCACTCGCCCGTATTCAGGTAAGTTCTTGCTAAAAGTCCGTTCACTACAGAACGGTTGATCTTATCTTTATTATTTCTTGTATAATTTTTCAACAGGTTATCAGCATCGGCAAGATCACTTTTAATCAAAGTATAGATTTCTTCCAGACTTGCTCTTTTCTTCCCTACCGTACTGGTTGTTGAAGGCTCCGTATAAATGGGAGCCGTTAATGCTGACTTGTCTTTCAGGTAACTAAACTGATAAAAACTCGCCAGATTCAGATAACAGAAGGCGCGTAATGCCTTTGCCTGTCCTTTTACCTGGTCTTTTTTCTCCTGGCTGCCTTCTGTACCATCAATTCTTGTAATGACATTATTCATATTATTGATAGTGGAATACAACAGAGACCAGATAAATAACGGCCGGCTTGCTGTATTATTCACCATTTCTGTAAAAGCATAAGTAGAAGCAAAACCGTATTTATTCGTCAATACTGCCACATCACTTCCCATCGCATCGCTGGCTCTTAACACTGTGGAATACCCAATATTGGCATACGTTGTCCCATCATTATTAAATTTTGCCCAGGTACCGTTCACTACTGTTTCAGCACTTTCAGCGGTTTTGAAAACCTCCACGCTGTTGGCCTGATCAGTCGGAGCTGTGTCCAGGTCATTTTCACAGCTTGTCAGCGACAAAAATCCAATGAACACAAACGATAAGTATTTTAATTTTTTCATTTTTCAATTTTAAAAGGTTAAAGCGTTGCCTGAAGACCAAAAGTGATCGTTCTCATAGCAGGATATCTGTAATAAGTTGTTCCATCCAAAGCCTGTTCAGGATCCATTCCTTTATGTTTATAGAAGGTCAGAAGATTTTCTGCCTGGATATAAATTCTGAATTTTTTAAGTCCAATTTTCTCAAAATAATCTTCAGGAAGTGTGTATCCTAAACTGACATTTTTCAGTCTTGCGTAAGTGCCGGAATACAGGAATCTTGAAGAGGTTGATGTCCAGTTATTCGTTGTTGTACTTAATGCAGGAACATCTGTGTAAGGATTATCAGGCGTCCACCTGTTCAGTATTTCGGAACTCCATGCTCGTCCTCCCGAACTTCCGTTATGCATGATGGAGGTATAATCGGTATCTAAAACTTTTCCGCCGATTTTGAATGTCAGTAATCCTGAAAAATCAAAATTCTTATAAGTAATACTGGTACTGATTCCCCCTGTCAGTTTAGGCAATGCAGAGCCTTGTAGCAGTTTTGTTGCTTTAGAATATTCTGAAGTAGTTCCTTCCACTGAATTCCCGTTAGCATCGGTAGTAACTGTTTTCCACAAAGGCTTTCCATTGCTCGGATCTACTCCTACCCATTCCGGAATAAAGAAATCATATACTGAGCCTCCTACTGTCAGCAACTTAGTTCCTACAACCAAAGAACCTCCGGGTAACTTGGTCACTTTATTATTTAAAGTACTCAGATTCACATCTACATTCCACTGGAAATCATCATTTTTAACTGGCGTTGTAAATAATGAAAATTCAAACCCTGTATTCTGAATTGTTCCGATATTCGCAGGATAATCACTGATTCCCAGCGATGGCGCCACCGGCATATTGAACAGAAGATCCTGGCTTTTTCTTTTGAAGTATTCGATATTTCCTTTAATTCTGTTATTCAGAATCGCGAACTCCAATCCAACATTTAAATTAAGATTGGTTTCCCATTTCACATTATTGGTAAATGTCTTTTCCAGCGTTGTGCCCGGCTCTCCGCCAAGGCTGATAAATCGATATAATTCCTGATATGCATAGTAAAGCGGCTGTCCGTTAGGTCTAAGCAATTTGTCATTTCCCTGACCTCCATAGCTGGCACGTAATGTCAACTGATTGAAGACGTTCAAGCTCTTAACAAATTCTTCATTGGATATTTTCCATGAACCTCCTACTGACCAGAATCTCCCCCATCTGTTATCTTTCGCAAATCTTGAAGAGCTGTCTGCCCTTCCTGATGCAGATAGGAAATAGGTATTGTTATAATCATATTCAACTTTTCCCAGGAAACTCAACAGGCTTAATTTATTGCTGTTTCCACTGAAACTTCCCAGCAGAGAAGCAGCGTCCGGCTCATAATAGTATGGCAGAGAAAATTGGCTTCTGGTCCCGGAAATCGTCTGATAATCGTACTTATAGAATTCATGTCCTGCTAATGCATTAATGTGATTTTTTCCAAACTTTTTATCATACGTCAGAATATTACTGGTTGTATACGAAAGCGTTCTGGTATTCGTTTTCGTCACCGAACCCCCAATTTCAGCCCCTTGTCCAAGCAGTGGATTTGAATAATAATGTCCGTTATAATTCACCAGATCAACAGAAAAACTCGTTTTGAATTTGAGTTCCGGCAGGAAAGTAAATTCCATGAATCCTTTTCCTGAGAAGTTATCTTCTTTATTTTCGTTTTTATCTAATGGCAGGGTCGCAGCGGCATTCTGATTCTGAAGAGCATTGGTAGGCCTGTATTTTCCAAAATCATAAACCGGATTTCCATCTGCGCCCAAAACATAAGCTCCATCTGCATTTCTTTCATAATAAGGATAGAATGAAGGAATGAATCTTGCCGCATTGATGATATTACTGGCCTTTGAATCCGAGGAAGTCGGCGCCTGCTGAATACTGTTAGTATAGCTTAAGTTTACCCCAACATTCAACCATTTTTTAACTTCAGAATTGACCTTTAATCGGGTATTATACCTTTTAAAACCAGATTCAATAGCCATCCCTTTGTCATCCAGATAACCAAGGGAAAAGAAGTAGTTACTTTTCTCACTTCCCCCGCTGATATCGAGATCTACCTGATTTCTTGATGCCACTCTCTGTAAAATATCTCTCCAGTCATCATTCCAGAGTGGTGAAGCGCCGGGCAATAGCTTTCCATCTGTTCCTACCGGTTTTGGATAGGCCGTTCCATAAGGATTGATACCAAGTGTTGAAACAAGATTGTCAGTAGCCATCTGAGCAGCTTGCTGAGCATTCACTTTACCAGACTGATATCCGTTTCTCAATGCCTCCCAGTATAATTGGAAATACTGATCCGTACTGACCTGTTGATAATCTTTTACTGCTCTTCCGGAGAATCCCTGACTGATGTTAAAATTAACTTTTGATTCTCCTTTTTTACCAGATTTTGTAGTAATAATGATAATCCCGTTTGCTCCTCTTGAACCATACAAAGCACTTGCTGTAGCATCTTTCAGCACACTGATAGATTCTATATCGCTTGGGCTTATAGAATTCAGGTTACCGTCAAAAGGAATCCCATCCACTACATATAAAGGATCACTGGAAGCGCTTATTGAGCCAATTCCTCTGATCCGTATGGTAGAAACGGCTCCTGGCTGGCCCGATGCACTTGTCGTCTGAATTCCTGCAACCTGCCCTTCTAATGCTTTGGTAATATTGGTTACAGGTCTGTTATTGATCTTATCGCTGGAAATCGTAGCCAAAGAACCGGTATAGCTGTTTCTTTTTGCTTTTCCGTAGGCTACCACCACTACTTCATCAATTTCTTTTTCATGAAGACTATCTTGTTTCAGCCTGGAATTCTGTGCCTGTACGCTGGCAATTCCAAGAAAAAATGCAGCAACCGGAGGGATCCACACTTTAGAATTAAATGAATTTTTATTAATCATAATCAATTTTATTTATCATATATTAAAATTTAGCCCTTTGCCGAATATTCAGCAAAGGGCATCGATAAATACGAAAACCAAATGCTTATTTTCCCTTAAAAGGCTGAATGTAACACCTTGCCTCCACAGGTAGGTTGTTAAGATTTCACAGGGTCAGTTCCCTCCATCTTTCTTTATAAGCCGATCGAAATATGTCTGCAAAGCTAAAAACTTTTAGTCTACAAAACAAGTAGACTTATTTATTTTTCATGATAAATTTTCAGAAATTAACTTAATTTTTGAATAAACTCCATGACATTAACGAGTTAAGCACATTATCATTTTCTTAAACATGATAAATATCATTATCAATAATTCAATTAAAAAAAAGCAGATTCCCTAGAGTTTTTTTTGAGACTTAATGGAAAAAAGTTTTTAATTTTATGGTATGAAAGTTTTGATCATCAATGGCCCTAACCTCAATCTGTTAGGCACAAGAGAACCGGAAATCTATGGTAACGTCTCCATGGAAAGCTATTTGGAAGTTTTAAGATCCGAGTTTACCTCTTATGAATTAAAATATTACCAGTCAAATATTGAAGGAGAGCTTATCAACAGACTTCAGGAAGATGACTTTGATGCAGTTGTGATCAATCCTGGGGCTTATACTCATTATTCGTATGCGATTGCAGACTGTTTAAAAAATATCAGAAAACCCAAGGTTGAGGTTCACATCAGCAATATCTACAAAAGAGAAGAGTTCAGGCAGAAATCTGTAACAGCGGCAAATAGTGATGCTGTTTTATCCGGCTTTGGGATGGCTGGATATCGATTAGCTTTACTAAGTTTAAAATAATTTACATTTTTTTATTTGCTCCTGGATTGCACAGGCTCTCACAGATGTTTATGGTTATAAAATAATTAATGAAGATAAAGGATCAAATTTACTGTAATGCTATTGGAAACTACTCCAATCAATTAACAAAGAGAAAATCTTATGTTATTGAGGAAACAAATCCGAGAAATATAAAAATCTGTAATGATGAAGGAAAACTCAGATGGTATCCTAAGTTTTATTTCAGCTTGGAGAAAGAGCCGAAAATTGTATCCATCCATATTGATGATGAAATAGAGAATACCGAATCTGATGCGATAGAAGTCACTATTGAACTTTCCAATAAAGAAAAATATTGGCTGACATTTACCACTCCAAAATATCTGGATAAAATATTGAATGAAGAATCCTATTTTTCTTCAAAACATTTTATGATCATAAAACATCTAACTGAAGCATCAATCAAATCAACAGTCCTAAAACTGGATGAACAGAATGAGTTGATTAAGAACTGTAAAAAATATTAATAAAAGAAAGCCCCATCAGTGATGAGGCTTTTTATGCTTATTGATAACTATTAGATAGTCTGTTCCTGTAACTGAGGCCCCGAAGCAACTAACTTCTTACCTTCTTCAGTATCACAGTACTGCTCAAAATTTTTGATGTATCTTGAAGCAAGATCTTTTGCTTTTTCTTCCCATTCTGAAGCATTTTCATATGTATCTCTTGGATCTAAGATCCCCGTAGAAACATTAGGTAATTCAGTAGGAATTTCCAGGTTCATGATCGGAACCTGAGTTTTAGGAGCGTTTTCAATAGAACCGTCAATGATTGCATCGATGATTGCTCTCGTATCTTTTAGAGAAATTCTTTTCCCGGTACCATTCCAACCAGTGTTCACCAGATAGGCTTTAGCACCATGTTCTTGCATTTTACCAATCAGTGTTTTAGAATACATTGTTGGGTGCAGTGTAAGGAATGCTTCACCAAATGCAGGTGAGAAAGAAGGTTCCGGCTCCGTAATTCCTCTTTCTGTTCCGGCTAATTTTGATGTATATCCGCAAAGGAAGTGGTATTGAGCCTGATCTTCGTTCAGGATAGAAACCGGAGGAAGTACACCGAATGCATCTGCTGAAAGATAAACAATCTTCTTAGCATGACCTGCTTTAGAAGGCAATACAATTTTATTGATATGATAGATTGGATAAGAAACCCTTGTATTTTCTGTGATTGATCCATCTGTGTAATCAGCTACTCCATTGTTTACCACAACGTTTTCAAGAAGTGCATCTCTCTTGATAGCCCTGAAAATATCCGGTTCCTTTTCTTCCGATAAGTCAATTACTTTGGCATAACATCCCCCTTCATAGTTGAATACTCCGTTATTATCCCATCCATGCTCATCATCACCGATAAGATACCTCTTAGGATCTGCTGATAAGGTAGTTTTACCAGTTCCTGAAAGGCCAAAGAATAAAGCCACATCACCTTTTTCTCCTACGTTTGCAGAACAGTGCATTGAGGCCATACCTTTTAACGGCAGGTAATAGTTCATCATGGCAAACATTCCTTTCTTCATTTCACCTCCGTACCATGTACCTCCGATGATCTGTAACCTTTCAGTAAGGTTGAACATAATGAAGTTTTCAGAGTTCAGTCCCTGAGCCTCCCAGTTAGGATTTGTTGTTTTTGATCCGTTGATTACGGTGAAATCCGGCTCACCGAAGTTTTCAAGTTCATAGTGAGAAGGGCGAATGAACATGTTGGTAACGAAATGCGCCTGCCATGCTACTTCAACAATAAATCTTACTTTAAGTCTTGTATCTGCATTCGTACCACAGAAAGCATCCACAACATAAATTTTCTTAGCTTCAGAAAGCTGATTCATCACTAGTTCTTTACAAGACCCGAAAATTTCCGCAGTAGTAGGTAAATTTACTTTACCATCCCAGAAAATTGTATCTCTTGTAACATCATCCTGAACAATATATCTGTCTTTAGGTGAACGACCTGTGAAAATTCCTGTTTTTACTGATACCGCGCCAGATTCTGTAAGCTCAGCTTTCTCAAATCCTTGATTTTCAGGAGAAACTTCAGCCTGATATAATTCTTCATAAGAAGGATTATACACTACTTCATAGTTTCCTTTAATCCCTAATTTTTCTAAATCATGGATGATTTTAGTGTTTTTCATTTTACTTATATTTTCTATTTCTTTATTGCTTTCAACAAAAATAATATTAATTATTTGTTAAAGGTGGTTTAAATATACTGATATAAGTCAGAATGGCAAACAAAAAAACGGTTTTGTAAATTACTGATTATAAATTAATTATATCTGACCATTCAAAAACTGCAGGAAAACCTTTCTCCCAAAAATAGTTCTTATAGCCCCCAAATTTTGCACTCATTACAAAATCTCCACCCCATGCGCCCAAACTTTTGACAAATGAGGGACAATCTGGGAATAATCTCTCTTTAACTGTGAGAATTTCAAGAAAATCAGCTATTTTTCGCTCATGAATCATCATTAATTCGGAAAAATTTTCCAATTCATCGCATAACATTATTTTCTTTGTGATTTCCGAAAATTGATTAACCAGTTCCTGGGACTTCTTCTTTGACTTGTAAAAACGGATTCCTTCCCTGCTGTCCTGTTTCTGATTCAGGTGAATAAAAATCAGTTCATTTTTAAAAGAAGGATTGAAATTGACCTTTTCATATTTAATCTCAGGTTTACTCTGGAAAAGGACAGCAGATTTTTCTTTTGCCACAGCTATATCATAACCGCTTCCTCCCAGGCTGATGGTATTAAGATGAAAAGGATCAATCTCTGCCCATTCCGCAAGGTTGGTCATCAGTGTGGAGCTGCTCCCTAAACCATAGTCTGCAGGAAACTGAAGATTCGTTTTTAAGTGATAAGTAAGATCGGTTTTGAATTTAATGTGAGAAAGCTGCTGAACATTCTTTAAGGTTTGAGTGATAAATTCAGCGCTTGATGGAATATTGGTTTCCAGAACCTGCCAGGTTTTATAATCAATGACAGCCTTCAACCATAATATGTTCTGATGATAGGCTTCCCAGATAATCAGAGAATTTTTATCATCCGTTTCTTCAAAAAAAAACTCTTGTCCGAGCCTGGTAGGTACCGCTAAGACAAGAGCTCCATCGATTGCGAAATATTCTGAAGTAAGCATAAGCTTGCCCGGTGAAAATATCGCACTCATATATTTTAAATTAGATGGCAGAAGCAGCTTCTACTGATCCGTCAATTTTTTTGATCAATCCCTGAAGGGTTTTTCCCGGCCCTACTTCTACAAAGTTAGAAGCACCGTCTTTAATCATATTCTGAACAGATTGTGTCCATTTTACAGGACCGGTAAGCTGTGCAATCAGGTTTTGTTTGATCTCATCAGGATTGGTTACCGCTGTAGTCGTAATATTCTGATATACAGGAATCGTTGCTTTTCTGAATTTCGTTTTTTCGATAGCTGCAGCCAATCTCTCCTGTGCAGGCTGCATCAATGGTGAGTGGAAAGCGCCATTTACAGGTAATAATAAAGCTCTTTTAGCTCCTGCTTCTTTCAGCTTTACGCAAGCTTCTTCTACAGCTGGTGTTTCTCCTGAGATTACCAACTGGCCTGGACAGTTATAGTTTGCCGGAACCACTATTCCACTGATCTGCGCACAGATCTCTTCTACTTTCGCATCATCTAACCCTAAGATCGCAGCCATAGAACTTGGATTCGCATCACAAGCCTCCTGCATTGCCTTAGCTCTTTCAGAAACCAATTTCAAGCCGTCATCAAAGGATAAAACTCCGTTGGCAACCAAAGCTGAAAACTCTCCTAAAGAGTGTCCTGCTACCATTTCAGCACCAAGACCATTTACTGCTTTTAATGCTGCTACTGAATGTATAAATATTGAAGGCTGGGTAACCTCTGTTTTCTTAAGATCCGCATCTGTTCCGTTAAACATAATAGAAAGGATGTCGAAACCTAAAATTTCATTGGCAGATTCCATCAGATCTTTAATATCTTTTCTTGAATCATACAATTCTTTTCCCATTCCTACGAACTGAGAACCCTGCCCTGGAAATACAAGTGCTTTCATGTATTGAATTAAATATTATGCAAATATAACTATAATGTTAACAATATTCTTTTAAAGAGCTATAAATCATTTAAGGTACTAACCTGATTACTCTGTAACCGGTATTTACATAAGCACCATTAGCTTTAGATTTTACAAACTCAAATTTGGTAGCAAGCTGAGTCTGAACTTTATTCATCTGCCTAAAGATCTCTCCCTTTTTATTTTCTCTGGTTAACATATCGTTGACTACATCAAAACCTACGATTGCATATTTCGGCGGAGTTTTACAGTATTTACTCTTATAGGCTGCCAGAATTTCTTTTTCAAAACTACCGTCTGTATTAATCTTTCTATCCATCAGATATACCAGATTTGCCTGGCTCAGTTCATCTACTTTCTTCTCAAAAGTAGGAGAATAGAACATACTGAATGCTTTTACCCCCTGTACTTCTTTGGAAATAGCAATGATTCTGTTGGCAAAAGCATCTCCTGCTGCATTATCATCATTTGCCAAAATAGCAATAACCGGTGCAGACTGACCTGTCATCATATTCTGATCCAACTGAATATCCGCTGGAGAGTTAACAATAATGATATTAGGATTTTTTACTGCTTTTTCAAGTCCTGCTTTGATGTAGTTGGCATTCTCTTTCTTAGCATCTGCTACCACATATATTTTCTGGTCCGAATAAATTCCTTTTACTTCTTCTACAATCTTATCAGCATAAGTCTGATTGTTTGTTTCAACAATAATAAGGTTACTGTAGTTATAGAGTTCCGGAGTATTGGCAAATGGTGCTACAACCGGAATTTTTTGATTTTTGGTAAAATCAAGAACATCAATTACGTTTGATTTAAAGAATGGCCCGATAATAAGATCTGTATTATCAGGATTGATCTGTGTCAGAGAATTTTTGAATGACGCTTCATTTCCTGAATCTACAATTTTAATATCCAGCTTCTGTCCTCCTCTGGCATTTCTTTCAATAGCAAGTTTAGCTCCTGTTAAAAAGTCAAGCGCCATTGTTCTGTACTGGGTTTCGTTGGTACTATACCCAAAAGGAAGCATCAGGATAACGCTCAATGCATCTCCATTTTTCTTTACGTAGGCAGCATCCTGCTTTTTGATTTTTAAAACCATTCCGGTTTTCAAACCGCGTGAAAGGTCCGGATTAAGAGCAATAAGCTCATCTATAGATACACCGAATTTATTAACAATCGAGAATACAGTATCTCCCTGCTGCACGGTATAAGTAACATAATCATCACCCACAGCAACACTGGAGGAAGCAGATGATTTTTCATTTCCAGAATCCATTTTTGCTTTTGGATTCGATGGTTCAGCAGCGGTGTCGGTGCTGGTATTATTTGTATTGGATGTTTTTACTTTAATGGTATCACCAGGTTTAAGTCCTTTTTCTTCCAAACCAGGATTCAAAGCAAAAAGTTCCTGTTGGCTGATGCCAAACTGTTTGGTAATTCTGTAATAATTATCTTTAGCCTGAATTACATAAGATTCTCCTTCTGCTGCATTCGCAACAACAGTAGGAGTATTAGTTGTTACTGCTTTTTCTACAGGAGGTTCAGCATGTTTTTCTGCTGTTACAGTCTGTTGGGTACCCCCATATTTTTTGATGCTGGCAAGAGGTAAGGTGATTTCATCTCCGATTTTCATGTGAGAATCCAGTTCAGGATTCAGTTTTCTCAAATCCGTTTCAGAAATTCTGTACTGTTTTGTAATACCGTAGATGGTTTGTTTTGGCTGTAAAACAATTTTACCCAGAGAAGATGTACCGGTGGCTGAAGTTACTTTTTCTGCCGGAGCTGATTTTGTAACAGCCGGAGCCGCTGGCTTGTCTGATTTTATCGTTAAAACATCTCCGATCGCCAGTTTGCCATCTTTATGTTTAGGGTTTAGCTTCAGCAATTCATCTACAGTCATTCCATACTTTTTGGCAATGTTGTAAGGATTGTCACCTTGCACAACCGTATGTGATTTCTGGGCTGAAACTCCCAAAACCATACATAAACTGGATAGAATAAAAAACCTCTTTATCATATTCGATAATTATAATTTACAAAAATACTTCTTTAAAATTAAATGGCAACAATTATTAATTTGGAATCTTGAACCACCATTTCTTCCAAACAATTTTCAAGCCATGAATAGCCATAATCTGAAAAGAATACACTAAAGTTATACACTCTTTCCTGCCATGTTTTGCCGGGATGAACATCTAAAAACAGGTTTTCAAGCCTTTCCAGCAGTTCATTCTGTTTTATTTTTTCAGCATGAAGCAAACGTTTTTTCATTCTTTTAAATGACTTTAACTGTCTCACCTCTTCTGCCTTCACCATATTTCCGAAAGATTTTTCAGTAGTTTCTGCAGAAGCTTTCAATACTGAAAAGTTGCTAACCAGCAATTCTTCTTTTTCTTCCAGTAATTGTAAAATAGGATTATCTTTTAAAATCTTCTGATTGGTAAGTACTGTAAAATTCTTGAAGAAATCTTCTATTTTAAGATTCAGCTTCTCAATTTTCCCCAGCGTTTTTTCTTTCAGGAAAAGTATAGAGTTTCTTGGGATCAGGACAGGAAAAGGAATATTAATCTTTGAGAAATAATCTTTCAATTCAAGCCAGTACATAATTTCGGCATTTCCTCCAATATAAGCCAGATTCGGAAGTACATTTTCCTGATATACCGGACGCATTAAAGCATTTGGGCTGAATCTTTCAGGATGATTTTCCAGTTCGGCAAGAATTTCTTCTTCTGTAAACTGAATATTTTTATCTACGATAATATATTTCTGGCCATTGAATTCGATCCTGTCTCTGGTTTCAGAAAGATAGAAAAGATTAATTTCACGGGGATTCACCTGGACCTTTCCATATTTTTCCGTCAGAAAATCTACTTTGTCTTTGGAGGCTTTGTGTAAACTGAAATGCAGAATCTCATCTTTAAAAACCTCCTTTATCTGATTTTTCAGTTCCTTAGAGTCTCCGTCCAGAATCAAAAGTCCGAATTCCGAAAAAAGACGGTTGACAAGAATCTTAATCGCTTCTGTCAAAGTATTTCCAGGTTTATAGGCTTCCTTCATCATTAGGATCAGTTCTGTTCCAAAAATAGAATCTTTGAATTCTTTTTCAAATTCAGTAATAAAATAGGTATCACTGATTTCAATACGCCCTACCGGTCCACCGGACTTTTCATTGGTTTCGTAATAATTATTTTCGGTTTTAAAATGATTGATCTCTACAAAATCATGGTCCTCCGAAGCCATCCAATATATCGGGACAAAATTAAAATCCGGAAAATTTTCTTTCAGATAGGCACATGTTTTTATGGTCTGAAGAATTTTATACACAAAGAATACCGGCCCGGAGAAGAGATTCAGCTGATGCCCAGTTGTAATGGTAAATGTATTAGGCAGTGTAAGGTTTTCAAGATTATCTCTCTGCTTAGAGGAAAGAGAAAGACCTGAAAGCTGGCCTTCGAGCACCTCAGATAAAATATTTCTTTTTTCCGGGATGAATGAATCTTTTTTAAGATGAATCTGCTGTCTGAAATGATCTAAGGAAAATGTATTATTTTTAAAACCCTCAATTTTCTGATGTAAAAAATCTTTTACCAGCTGAGGAATACTTTCTATATCGTTAAATGATATTTTATTAATTGTTTTCAACCTGTACAGTTTTTAGTTGAACAAATACCACACAATTCCGATGTTTAATCTGAAATCATATACCGGATAGTGTGGAAATGCGTATGCTTTGTTATTGGAGATAACAGTTCCTATCTGCTGGCCTTCTATGAAAAAGAACATCTTTTTCACTTTCATATTGATATAGATATCGGCGATGGGCTGCCCTCCAATTGAAAATGAATCTGCTCTCGGAAGAATATATTCATTAAGAACGGGGAAATAATCCCTCGAAGCAAATTTAGAGAAATAGTATACTTTAACTCCCGCCTGAATTTCTGCTGCTTTTTTGAAAGCCTGCGTCTGATAGAAGAAATTGGCTCTACCGATAAAACCTGGTAAAGGAAGCAATTCTTTATTGGTTAGAGTATTCTGGAAATGTAGTCTTGTATTCAGATGGAATTTGCTGAAGCTGAATGTTGCATCTCCTCCGATCTGAGAAATATTCACAGAGTTATCACTCTGCTTTGGATTTCCATTGCTGTCGAAGTAGGTATAATTATCAATTCTGAAGTAATTGGCAAAAATTTCTGTCTTGAACCATTTCAGATTGATACTTCCTCCCAGCTCCATTACTGATTGGTTCTTTGCATTTTCAAGATAATAATTGAAGTTATTATAAACGGAAGTATTCAACAGGTAATTGAATGACGGATATGCACTCTGGAAGTTCACTTTTGCATTAACAAAATAGTCTTTGATAGGTTCAAATTTCAGATTATTAGTTGTTTTAAGGTAGCTCTTAAACTGGCTCCCGTTTGAAAATTCAAGGAACGAATTCAACTGAATTTTATCCCAAAGTTTTACCTGTAAGTTTCCTACGGCTCCGATTCTGTTTTCTTTGAGTTCATTCGGAAAAGGAAATCCATTATTAATAGCTGCAATATCTGTTACTCCAAACTTAATAATCTGATAGCGTACCCCTGCATCCAGTTTAAATTTTTCATTATTAAAGATCAGGCTTACCGTATTGCTGAAATTTTCAGAATATTTTTTTGTTGTCAGTGGAAAGCCATTCACCAAATCTGTAGGAGCATTATACCAATATGTTTCAGGAGTTGTCTGATTATAATAATACTTATTTCCCTGATGAGAAATAATATGTCTGATACTGAAAGGAAATTTTTCAGCATTGAATGGAGTAAACTGGTGACTCAGGTAGTATCTTCGGTAAGCAAACTGAGAGCTTGAAGAGGCCAGATTTACCTGAGCGTTCTGTCTGTTGCTATAATTGCTGTCACCACTCTGAAACAGATTGTCTTCAGTAATCCCACCACTTTCCTGATTATTTACATTCTGGTGGAGATAGTGAGCAAAAATTTCATAATTCCCACTCTTTGAAATATAATGTCCCGAGAATATGGTATTGTTATTCGCAGCTAATGAATTTCTGTAAAGTCCTTGAGAACGCAGCCCCATATATTCAAGGGCAAAGTTGAATCTTTTCCCGATGTTCTGGGTATAGGTAGATCTTAAAGCAGCTCCGTTTCTCATTGCATTATGGTAAATGAATGAGGCTGTAGGAGTCTTTACATCATAGTATTTCACATCATTGGCACCAATAATCATATAAGATTTATTGGACGGCAGTAAGGAAAGGTTTTCCTCCGCATTTACTTCGAATACAAGAGGGTTGAATCCCGAACCAATATTGGCAGGCTGTACTCTCCCAAAGTTATCTTTATTATTTTGCTGTGAAAAGATGTATGTTTTGTCAAAAGTCATTACGGTATCAAAAACTTTCTTTTCAGAAAACTGAGTCTGAAACTGGTAATCATTAATAGTAGGCTTAAAAATTTTCAGGGAGTCTTTTTTCCCGGAGTCGATCACCAGTGTATCTTCTTTTTTGGGTTGAGGCTTGTTATCAGCTTTATTAACAATCTGAGCTTGGGCTACAAAACCTAAAGAGAAGAGTATGAAAAGGATGTACTTCATTATTCATTATTGTACAGCAAAAATAAGAAATAAAAGGACATAAAAAACCCCACAAAAATGTGGGGTTAATTTATCAATATATTTTACTTATTGACCTATAAAATATTCCTCCTGATCTCCGTAACTACCTACACCAGGTATGGAATAAGTAATAAACAAAGTTAATTCTCTAGTACAAGGATTAAAGCTAGACTTTTGAGCAGTTGAAGTCTGCCCCCAAATATATCCCTTATATTGTGTAATATATTCTCCTGTATTAGTAGAAGGCATTGTTACAACAAATGTTTTAGGATCATAAGTTAAGATCATATCTTTTTGAGTCGTACTGTTCATAAAGAAATTCTTAATAACTAATTTATTATCTGGCATTTCTTGTATCACATAATTACCTGGATTGTCGTGAAGCCATCCTTCATTATAGAATGTTCCTGAACCTAAAAACACTGACATTGAACAGGTTAGTGACATTTTTAATTGAAAAGCCTGATAATCTAAATTATTTGCCAATGTAGGAGACTTAATAGTAAAGTTAGCAATCTTACCAGATTCAAGAGCAGAAGCTTTGAATATTCTAACTTTAAATACTCCTCTTGCAGTACCATTTTGTATAATTCCTTTTCCACCGTTGAGGATTTCAAAATCCACACCTTTTACGGCGGTAGAATTTGTAGGATTGAAAACAAGCTCAGCACTTGGATCACTATCTATGTTTTGAACTGTCCCAAAAGCCAATTCATAGTCATTATATTCCTGATCTTTAAACACATAAGCCTGATCAGAAGCGGTTACAAAATGAACAAAGGCATCTCCATGGTAGTTCAATTCTTCGCTAGGAGAACATGCTGTACCTATAATTGACGTAGCAAATAATATACTGAATAAATATAATATACGTTTCATTTTCTAAATATTTATAAGATTAATATCCAGGATTTTGTTCAATACCTGGGTTACCATTAAGTTCAGATGAAGGAATTGGAAGGGTCCATCTATGGTCAGTTAAACTTAAAGTCAGAGGAGTTCCTGTAAGGAAATCATCAGTAGCATTTCTATCAATACTTACACCAGCCTCTGCACCAAGTCTTTTTAAATCGATAAATCTGTGTCCTTCAAAAGCGAGTTCAATTCTTCTCTCTCTTAAGATATCCACTAAAGCTGCCGCAAGGTTACCATAAGTTGGTGTAGCTGCAGTACCTGTCCATTTTCTTGCATCTCTTATTTGTTTGATGTATGTAGCTGCAGTTGCAAAGTCATTAGATCTCGCAGCACATTCAGCCAAGATAAAATACATTTCAGAAATTCTGAAAATTTTAACGTCGTTTTTAAGTGGTGTTGCATTTTTTCCAGGATATTTATCAATTACATAATTTTGCTTGGTAGCATCACTTGTTGGGTCAACATAAGCATATCTTCTGATATCACTAGATGTATAAGCATAAGAATTAAATAAGTTTAACCCTGTAACCCACCATGGAGATCCACTTAATGTAGTATTATTTGTAGTATACATCCCAGCAATATTTCCACCACTTCCTCCTACAGAAGGTCTACTTAATTTGAAAATATTTTCTCCAACGATATCATCAAACAACATTTTTCTGTATGGTGTTGGTGTAGAACTTTGTGTATAGAAAGCTGTGTTCCAAGCTGAAGATCCTACAGTACCCGTTGGTATTGGTGATCCCACTGTCAAAGACAACCCACTACCGGTAATAGCAGCTTGTGCATATTGCTTAGCCAATGTATAATTCCCTCTATACAAATACATTCTTGCTCTTAAAGCACTTACTACATTTTTGTTAATGAAATAAGGAGCTGGGTGATTAGCTGCTGCAGTTGCATTGATATTTGTATCAGCATATGCTAAATCTGCCTCAACAAAATTCCAGATATCACTATTTTTAGAACGTGGAAGTTTTGTTTCAAAAGGATAGATTTTATCTGCAAGGATAACCCCTGTTGCATTATCATTCTTCATATCTGTAGAATAATAAGTCATCAGGTTGAGATAAGCAAATGCTCTTAACACTCTTGCTTCCGCTAAAGTGTTATTATATAATGCAATATCTGTTGCACTTGAAGGAGTAATTAGAGCAGATTTTTCAATAAGTTGATTTACTCTGTTAATTAATAGATATTGCCCACTCCAAATTCCTTCAACAAAAGGATCATTTGGTATAATAACAAACCTAAAAGTACTTTGATCCTGCCCCGCATTGGCAGGTCCAACTTTTAGTTCATCTGTGAATAAAGAACTAAATTTTATTTGGCTTGTAATATCTGCACTAGTATAAACAGACCCTACTAAAAATTTCTCTAAATCTGAAGCAGATTGAAATGCTTGCTGATCTTGCGCTTCTCCCGCCTGTCGTATATCAAGAGCATCATTACAAGAATATATCAACATGGATGCGGCTGCAACTAATATATATTTTTTAACTTTTTTCATTTTATAAATTTTCTAAATAATTTAATTATTAAAAATCAAGCGTTGCTCCTATCGAGAATGTTTTCAAGTTAGGGTAAACTGATGAAGAGTAAGCAAACGTTGGCTCAGGATCATAACCTTTCCATTTAGTAAATGTCAGCAAGTTTTCTCCTGATAAGAATATCTTAGCATTTTTAACAAACATTGAATTTCCTAATAAACTTTTAGGTATGTTATAACCTAATGTTATAGTTTTTAATCTAATAAATGAAGCATCTTTTAGATATCTATCTGAGTTATCAGCTAGAGATTTATTACTTGCGTTAAAAGATGGAATATTTGTATTCATATTTGTAGGAGTCCAGGCATTTAACAAGTCTGAGCTAACATTAAAATTACCTGCTGAAGAACTATCATAAACATAAGTTAGCTGATTATCCCACTTCCATACATCTGCCTGATAAGAAAAGTGAGCATCAAGGAATATTCCTTTATATTCTGCATTAAGACCAAACCCTCCTGACCATTTTGGCAAATAACTTTTTCCTGTTTTAACTTGGTCTGATACAGCATTAGGATTTTCTGTAACGTGACCATCTTTATCATAAAACAACATGTTTCCGTTATCTTTATTTACTCCAGCATAGCTAATTAAATACCATTCACCCAACATTCCTCCAGTTACATTTCTTAGGTCACCAGCAGTTGCATCTTGAGCAAGGCTTAAGAATTTACTTTTGTTATAAGCTGTATTTGCATAGATTGAAAGTTTAGCATCTTGCTTGTTGATAATATTATATCTTAACAAGACTTCAATACCTTTGTTCTGAAGTTTACCATTGTTATAACTAATAGTTGACTGTCCATTGATATTAGAGATTGGCAAAGAGTTAAACAATTTATCTGTGCGCTTATCATAAACATCAACAGATCCTTCTAACTTTCTGTTTAACAATCTAAAATCCAAACCAAGATCTAACTGTCCAATAACTTCCCATTGAATACCTGGATTCTGAAGTGCACTTGGATACAATGCTCCTTGTTGTGTATCATAACCCGCAGACTGAGTAATAAAAGGTCTTACAACATTCGCTGCAGGAAGTAATGGGTTAGCCCCACTAGCAGCAGCAATAATATTTTGGTTACCATTTGTACCATAAGAAGCTCTAAGTTTTAACATGTCAAAAGTAGATCCTTCCATGAAACTTTCCTTATCAATGTTCCATCTACCAGCTATACTCCAGAAAGTAGCCCATTGGTTATCTCCTGTAAATCTATAACTTCCATCTCTTCTTATTACCCCACTCACACCATATTTGCTATCATAATCATAATCTAATGTCGCAAAGTAAGCTAAAGTTCCTGCTTTGATTTTAGAGGCGGAAAGTGTAGGAACATAATAAACAATCGGAGGAAGGTTTCCGTTAGCAAAATATGCTGGTGGAACGTACCCAGTTCCTGCTCCAAACTGCCATGTCAAAGGATATAATCCATTTTGAGTTTGTGAAGAAGCATTATAATGAGACTTCATATAATCCAAATATACCGCTGCATCGAAGGTATGCTTTTCATTAATAACTTTATGATATGCTAAACTGGTAACGGAGTTGAATGTAAAATCATTTGTTTTAAGAATACTTTCACTACCACCAAATGGATTTGGATTTTGAGTAGTTGCTGCTCCTTTAGCTACAACAATTGCTAAATATGAATAAGGAGCTCGTGCAAACATTCTTTCTGAATATTTATAATCTACCCCAGATTTATTTGAAACTGTCAAATCATCAGTAAGTTTATAAGAGGCAGCAAAGTTAGAAACAATGCTAGTTTCATTAAGCTGATTTGGAAGCGTTCCTCTTAAGATGTCTTGTAACACCCACACGCTATTCCCTCCACCTGTTGATGATCCAATAGCATTATATAAAGCTTGACCAGTTGTGTATTTGTTTGACTGCATTGTAGGTAGTGCCGTAATACCAACAAGCAAAGGATTCTGTACTACATTTGAAGTAATATTTCCATTCGTTTCTTCATCCAGCTGATGTCTTTTAGAATATCCTAAACCAATATTTGCATTATAAGTAAATCTTCCATTACTAGACTTTCCATTTAAGTTATTTCTTAAAGTAAATCTCTTAAAATCGGTTGTAGGAACGGTACCTGTCTGCTCCATATAACCAATCGAAGTATAATTGTTTACGTTTTGAGCCCCAAATGACATTCCGACATCATGAGTTTGTGTAAAACCTGTTTTAAATAAGACTTTACTCCAGTCTGTATCTGGTCCTGAATAAGCAGCAATTTGGTCAAGGCTCATTTGTGATCCCTGCCCTAGCCCTAATCTATTTTGGATTGTCAAGAGCTCTTTGGCATTAGCCATATTATAATGAGTGCTTGGCAATAGCCCTATACCTGTGGTACCAGTATATGTTAAACCAAAACGATTTGTACCATACTTTCCTTGCTTTGTTCTAATAACAATAACTCCATTCCCTCCTCTGTTACCATAAATTGAAGTAGCCGCTGCATCTTTCAAAATAGATATTGATTCAATATCATTTGCATTTAAATTTCTAAACTGAGTGGAATTCGAAATCATCCCATCAATTACATAAAGAGGATCAGAACTCGCACTAATTGAACTAACCCCTCTAATAATAACATCAATTTTTGCTGAACCAGGAGAACCAGAAGCTGAATTAATAGTCAATCCAGGAGCTTCTCCTTGTAGAGAGTTCAAAAAAGAAACGTTCGGTCTGTTCTCAAGTTTTTCTGCTGTTACCGTTGTAGAAGCAGTAACATCTTTTGGTTTAGTTTGTGTTTTATTATACCCTAATACAACAACTTCATCAATCTGTTTTGTATTTTTTGTAGAGTCATTTGCTGCTTTGTTTTGAGCAAACACAGCCTGGCCTGTAAAAAACAGGACACCAGCTGTCAATACACGTAATTTAACATTCATATTAACAAATTTTAATATATTTAATGGGCAAATATGTTAATAAATATTAACACTCACAAATTAAACCAATGTTTAAATACCTCTTTTTTTTAATATTATATTTAAATTTTTCTCAAATTAAATAGGATTCATTAATGATAGATAGCTTTTATTAAATAAATAATAATTTTCATGCAAATCAAATTCGCTTTAACAAATTATTAATAATTTAAAAAAAATTATTTAGAACCATTATAAATTGTGGGTTTTTAAAAATAAAAAAACCACTTTATAAAAAAGTGGTTTTCACATATTTAGGATATAATTATTTCAGTTTTTTCTTAACCGCTACTTCTTCGTAAACTTCAAGAATATCTCCGATTTCGATGTCATTGTAACCTTTCAGGTTCAGACCACATTCGTAACCTTTTGTGACTTCTTTAACATCATCTTTGAAACGTTTTAAGCTTTCAAGCTCCCCGTCAAATTTAACAATACCGTCTCTTAATAAACGTACTTTAGATTGTCTTGTTACTTTTCCTGTAAGAACCATACAACCTGCAATTGTTCCTACTTTAGAAATCTTGAATACTTCACGGATCTCAACATTACCAATCACCTGCTCCTGAATTTCCGGAGAAAGCATTCCCTCCATCGCTTCTTTTACCTCATCGATTGCTTTATAGATTACAGAATACGTTCTGATTTCAATTTCTTCACGGTCTGCAAGCTCTTTTGCATTAGCTCCTGCTCTTACATTAAATCCAATGATAATAGCATCTGATGCTGCAGCCAGGTTGATATCGGACTCAGTGATCTGCCCAACACCTGAGTGAAGGATTTTCACACTGATTTCTTCAGTTGATAATCTTTGTAACTGATCAGAAAGTGCTTCCACAGAACCATCCACATCACCTTTAAGAATAATATTCAATTCTTTGAATTCTCCTAAAGCAATACGTCTTCCTAATTCTTCAAGTGTTGTATGTTTTTTCGTTCTGATAGAAAGTTCTCTCTGAAGCTGTTCTCTCTTGTTTGCAATAGCCTTACCTTCACTTTCGTCAGCATATACGCGGAATTTATCTCCCGCTGTAGGTGCTCCATCCAGACCTAAAATTGTTGCAGGAATAGAAGGACCTGCTTCTGCAAGGTTTTTTCCTCTTTCATCAAGCAAAGCTTTTACTTTACCGTGATTTTTACCTGCTACCACATAATCTCCTACCCTTAAGGTTCCGGCCTGTACCAGCATAGTAGCAACATATCCTCTACCTTTATCTAATGAAGCTTCAATAACAACTCCGTTTGCTGAACGTTCTGGATTTGCTTTTAATTCAAGCATTTCTGCCTGCAGTAAAACCTTTTCCAACAATACATCTACGTTATTACCAAATTTAGCTGAAATTTCTTGAGCCTGAACATTACCACCCCATTCTTCTACAAGAACTGGAGGGTTCAAGCCAGAAAGCTGTTGACGGATATTATCCGGATTTGCATTAGGCTTATCAACTTTATTGATTGCAATAATCATTGGGACTTGTGCAGCCTGAGCGTGAGCAATAGCTTCTTTTGTCTGTGGCATTACATCATCATCGGCAGCAATTACAATAATGGCAATATCCGTAATCTGTGCACCCCTTGCTCTCATCGCTGTAAAGGCTTCGTGACCAGGAGTATCTAAGAAAGTAATTCTCTGACCATTTTCCAGTTTTACGTTATAAGCACCGATGTGCTGGGTAATACCCCCAGATTCACCCGCAATTACGTTAGTTTTTCTGATGTAATCCAATAATGAAGTTTTACCGTGGTCAACGTGTCCCATTACAGTAACAACAGGCGCTCTTGATACCAGGCTTTCTTCTGTATCGATTTCATCTTCAGTATTATTATCTTCAAGATCAGCATCTGAGAATTCAATTTTATAACCAAACTCATCTGCTACCAGTAGTAAAGTATCTGCTTCAAGTCTCTGGTTCATGGTAACCATAACCCCTAATGAGAAACAGGCAGAAATTACTTCAGTCGGAGAAACATTCATCAAACTTGCCAATTCACCTACTGTGATGAACTCGGTTACTTTAAGAGTTCTATCCTGCGCCTCAAGTTCCTGCTGACGTTCATCCTGCTCTCTACGGAAAGTTCTTTTGTCTTTTCTGTGTTTTGCAGATTTAGATTTCCCACCTTTATTGGTAAGTTTCTCTAAAGTTTCTTTGATCTGATTTTTAACCTGTTCGTCAGTCAGCTCAACTGGCATAACTCTTTGTCCAGGTCTGTTATTCTGGCCTCCTTTTTTGAAGCCGCCACCTTGACCCTGACGGTTTCCACCACCCTGATTATTATTTCCGAAACGGTTTCCACCCTGGCCACCCTGACCTTGGGGACGATTACCCTGTCCTCCCTGACCCTGGCGGTTTCCACCTTGTCCACCGTTATTCTGCTGACGATTTCCCTGGCCCTGTCCACCCTGGTTATTATTTCCTGAGTTTTGATTATTTCCCTGACCTTGCTGATTATTCTGCCCACCAGGTTTTTCAATTCTCTTTCTTTTCTTTTTTGCCCCAGCTCCCGGCTTTGGTGCAAATTGAGTCAGGTCTATCTTTTCTCCAACGATCTTAGGACCATCAAGCTTTTGATATACCGTCTCAATTTTCTGTGGTTCCTGAGATTCAGGCTCAGCTTCCTCTTTTGGAGCTTCCACTTTTTTCTCCTCTACAACCACAGGCTTTGGAGTTTCCTTTACTGCTTCCACAGGTTTTACTTCTTCTTTTTTCTCCTCCATTCTTGGTTTGTCTTTTTTTACAGGTCTGTTTCTAGATTCTATTTGAGACAAATCAATTTTATCCAAAACCTTAAATTCCTGTTTTTCTGGAGCTGTTTTAACCTCCGGCTGTTCTTCTTTCACGATTTCTTCTTTCTTTTCTTCAACCGGTGTTGCAACAGGAGCCACAGGAGCTGCAGAAACTTCTTCTGTATCAGGTTTTTTAGATTCCAAATCTATTTTACCCAAAATTCTGGTTTCTGGTTTATTTGCTTTAGCTCTTATCACTTCAGGGGTTTTCTTTTCTTCAATTTCCAGCTTTTCTTCCGGAACTTTAGTAATTACCACCTCATGGGAAGCCTTTCGCTGTTCGCCGTCTTTAGCAAACTCAGCCTCCAATGCAGAATATGCCGCTTCTTCCAATTGAGCGTTAGGATTGCTTTCAACTTCAAATCCCCTTGATTGTAAAAACTCTACTAATCTGGACATTGAAATGTTGAATTCCTTAACCGCTTTATTTAATCTAATTTTTGGCATCTATATTATTTACTGTTTTTTAATTTTTAAAATTAAAGTATTTCCTTTTTACTGTTTATTAAAATTTATTTTAAAATCTTAATCTTCAAATTCTTCTCTCAGAATACGTTTAACCTCTTCGATTGTTTCTTCTTCAAGGTCTACCATATTTAAAAGACTCTCAGTTTCTTTATCCAATACTGATTTTGCAGTCGTAAGTCCTACTTTCTTAAACTCATCCAAAATCCACTGCTCGATATCATCGTTAAATTCTTTCAATTCAACATCATCATCCTCGCTGGACTCTCTGTACACATCAATCTCATATCCTGTCAACCAAGAAGCCAGTCTGATATTCTGTCCTTGTTTTCCGATCACTTTGGAAATTTCTTCAACCGGAGTATACACCAACGCATAGCTGGTCTCCTCATTGATTTCAATTTTGTTGATAGTAACATTTCCCAATGCTCTCTTCACCAAGATTTCAGGGTTTTTAGACCACTGAATAACATCGATGTTTTCATTTCTCAACTCTCTTACAACGCCATGAATTCTGGATCCTTTAACCCCAACACAAGCGCCTACAGGATCAATCCTGTCATCGTAAGCGTCTACTGCGATCTTCGCCTTTTCACCAGGAATTCTCACTACCTTTTTCAGGATAATGGTTCCGTCCTGGATCTCAGGAATTTCCAGCTCTAATAACTTCTCCAGGAATTTAGGTGCAGTTCTGGAAATAATAATCTGCGGTTTAGAACCTTTAAAATCTACTGTCTCAACAATAGCTCTGATATTCTCACCCTTTTTAAAGAAATCGGATGGGATCTGGTTTTCTTTCGGTAAAATGAATTCATTTCCTTCATCATCCAGCAGGATCACATGTTTATGACGGATGTGATGAATTTCCCCTACAACTATTTCTCCAATTTTATCTCTGAACTGTTCATACAGCATTGCATTATTGTGTTCCTGAAGTTTGGTCGCCAGAATCTGCTTAAGGGTAAGAATATTTCTTCTTCCCAACTGTGCCACAGGAATTTCCATTGTAAAGTCTTCCCCTACTTCGAAGGTAGGATCAATCTTCTTCGCTTCAGAGATTTCAATTTCCAGATCATCATCTTCAGACATTTCGTCCTCTACAATTGTTTTATTTAAAAATATCTGAAAATCTCCTTTATCCGGGTTTACAATCACATCAAAATGGTCATCTGAATCGAATCTCTTTCTCAAAAGAGTCTTCAGTGAATCTTCAATAATTGCCATAAGATCAATCTTACTGATCCCTTTTTCGTCTTTAAAATCACCAAAGGATTCAATCAACGCTATATTATCCATCTATTCTTTTTTCTTTTTTAAAATTTAATTACTACTAATGCTTTTTTGATCTCAGAGTAAGAAATCTCTTTCTCCTCCTCTACATCCACTTTTCCTTTTCCGATATCTTTCGGCTTACGGTAACGCAAAATAAGTGTGATCTTTTCCTCATCTACTTTTGACAATTCCCCTTCAATTTTAGAAGAATCTTCCAGCATTACCTCAATCTCTCTTCCAATATTCTTGCTGAACTGTCTTGGTGTGGATAACGGCTCGCTCAGTCCGGCAGACATCACCTGAAGGCTAAAGTCATGCTCTTCACGATCCATATTGAATTCTATGGCACGGCTTGCATCAAGACAATCCTGCAAAGAAACGCCATTATCACCATCTAAAATCACTGTAATATCATCCCCTGCAGAAATTTTAAGATCAATAAGAAACAGATCTTTTCTGGTCTCAAGGAATTCATTTAATAATTCTTCAATTCTTTTTCTAAACTCCATATATTTTTATCTTGATTTACAGTACGAAAAAAGGCTTTCTTCCGAAGCCTTCCCATTTTTTCCGTAAATCCAATGCAAATATACGCTTTTTTTCTAAAAATGCAAAATTATCTTAAGTATCAAGCAAATAGAGTCAGATTCATTTACCATAAATTAAAAGAGCATGTCACAGTATTTTTATTATTTTTGTCTTTAGAATTTTAAAACAAACATTTTGAATATAACGATTGTAGGAACAGGTTATGTAGGATTAGTCACAGGAACTACTCTGGCAGAACTTGGCAATTCAGTATACTGTGTTGATATTGATGAAAAAAAAGTAGAAGGTATGAAAAACGGCATTGTTCCCATCTATGAGCCGAACCTTGAAGAAATGTTTTTAAGAAACATACAGTCTGAAAGATTATTTTTCACCACCAACCTTAAAGAGGCTTTAGATAAAAGCGAAGTAATATATCTGGCCCTACCCACCCCCCCAGGTGAGGATGGTTCAGCAGACCTGTCCTATGTATTGAAGGTGGCCAATAATATTGGTGAGCTAATGACAGAATACAAGGTCATTGTTAATAAAAGTACTGTTCCTGTAGGAACTGCCGACAGGGTAAGAGAAACGATTGCCGCCAAAACAAATATTCTGTTTGATGTTGTATCAAATCCAGAGTTTTTAAGGGAAGGCTTTGCTGTGGAAGACTCGATGAATCCTTCGAGAGTAGTTGTCGGAGCAAGCTCTGAAAGAGCCCAAAACATTATGTCTAAAATCTACCAGCCTTTCACCAATACAGGAATCCCGATTATTTTCATGGATGAGAAATCATCGGAACTTACCAAATATGCTGCCAACTCATTTTTGGCGGTGAAAATTACCTTTATGAACGAAATAGCGAACTATTGCGAAAAAGTAGGAGCCGATGTAGACAAGGTAAGACTGGGAATGGGAAGTGATGACAGAATCGGGCACAGATTCTTATTTCCTGGCATCGGATATGGAGGAAGCTGCTTTCCTAAAGATGTAAAAGCTCTTATTAAGTCTGGGAAACAGGAAGATTTTAATTTTCAGATCCTTGAAGCTACTGAAAAAGTAAATACAACCCAGAAAGTAATTTTAGTTTCTGAAATTGAAAAGTATTTTGGCGGAAATATCGAAGGAAAAAAAATTGCCATGTGGGGACTGGCATTTAAAGCAAATACCGATGATATCAGAGAAGCATCCTCCTTAGACAACATCGCTCTTCTGCTGGATAAAGGTGCAAAAATTGTAGCATATGACACTATTGCAGAAAACAATGTTAAGAAAATTCTGGGTGACAAAATACAATATGCTAAAGGAATGTATGATGCACTGGAAGAAGTAGACGCTCTGTTTATCGCCACAGAATGGCCTGAATTCAAAAATCCGAATTTTGAACTTATGGCCAAAAAAATGAAAAACAAGGTCATTTTTGACGGTAGAAACATGTATCCGCTGGAAATCCCGGAACAAAACGGATTCCATTATAAAAGTATAGGAAGAAAGACCATCTCAAAATAAATCAATGAAAAACATTATCATCACAGGAGGCGCAGGATTTATCGGCTCTCATGTTGTAAGAGAATTTGTAAAAAACAATCCGGAAAGCACTATCATTAATCTTGATGCTCTTACTTATGCCGGAAATTTAGAAAATCTTAAAGACATTGAAAACGAGCCCAATTATGTTTTCGAAAAAGCAGATATCACAAAACCGGAAGAACTCCGAAAGGTGTTTGAAAAATACAATCCCGACGCTGTTGTACATTTAGCTGCAGAAAGTCATGTAGACAGAAGTATCACTGATCCTATGGCATTCATCAATACCAATGTGAACGGAACAGCCAATCTTCTCAACCTTTGTAAAGAATTCTGGACATTAAATCCGGACCATACCCACGGCAGATTCCCGGATGAAAAAAGAACAAATCTTTTCTATCATATTTCAACTGATGAAGTATACGGAAGTCTAGGAGAAACAGGATTCTTTTTAGAAACAACTCCTTACGATCCACAATCTCCATATTCTGCCTCAAAAGCCGCTTCTGATCATTTGGTGAGAGCATATGGAAACACTTACGGAATGCCGTTCATCGTATCCAACTGTTCCAACAACTATGGACCGAATCATTTCCCGGAAAAGCTGATCCCTCTGTGCATTTCAAATATTATCAATGAAAGGCCCCTTCCCATTTATGGTGACGGAAAATATACAAGAGACTGGTTATTTGTCATTGATCATGCCAGAGCCATTCACCAGATCTTTAAAGAAGCTAAAACCGGTGAAACATATAATATCGGCGGATTCAATGAATGGCAGAATATTGATCTTGTAAAAGAACTGATCAGGCAAATGGATACCAAACTGGAAAGACCGGAAGGTTATTCTGAAAAACTGATCACTTTTGTAAAAGACAGGCCGGGCCATGATAAACGTTATGCTATTGATGCAACCAAGCTCAATAAAGATTTGGGCTGGAAACCATCCGTAACCTTTGAAGAAGGATTGGCAAAAACCATTGACTGGTATCTTGAAAATAAAGAATGGCTGGAGAATGTAACCAGTGGAGATTATCAAAAATATTACGAAAATCAATATTCGTAGAATGAAAAAGTATTTTTTTTTATTTTTCGTAATCTTATCAGTTTCGTCATATTCACAATCTGTCATCCAGACCAAGTTTCCCACTGAAACCCAAAAGAAACTTATTGATGAACTTATTGAAGTTTCTGGGTATAATGACTCATTGATGAAAACAGCAAACTTACTATTGTTCAGAAAGTCTATGCAATATGAAAATGGTAAAAATTTCGAAATTTTAAATAAAGAAGAAAAGAAAATCATCCTCGACAGAATAAGACATAGTTATTCAAGAAAAGATAAACTCTATTTTGATTTCATGAATCTGACTGAAAAGAATCTGATCAATTTGATTAAATTTTATAATGAAAATCCAAATTTAAAATCCAGCAATTATATATTTTCCTCAGATATTATAATTCATAATCTGGACAATGAAATCAGCCTTGAAGTCAATAAGATTTTAAAAGACAAATCCACAAAATAAAATGAAAGGAATAATATTAGCCGGAGGATCCGGAACACGACTTTACCCTCTAACCATTGCTGTAAGCAAGCAGCTGATGCCTGTTTACGACAAACCCATGATTTATTATCCGCTTTCCACGCTTCTTTTAGCAGGAATTAAGGATATCCTGATCATCACCACTCCACATGACCAGGCCGGTTTCATCAAACTTCTGGGTGACGGTTCCCAAATCGGCTGCAATATAGAATACGTTGTACAGCCAAGCCCTGACGGCCTGGCACAGGCATTCATTCTGGGAGACCGGTTTATTGGAGATGATTCTGCCGCACTGGTACTGGGAGATAATATTTTCTACGGTTCTGAAATGGGAACTTTACTGAAAAATAAAACCAACCCAAATGGAGGTGTTGTTTTTGCCTACCACGTAGCTGACCCCGAAAGATATGGTGTTGTAGAATTTGATAAAGACCTTAAGGCTGTTTCTATTGAAGAAAAACCTCTGAGTCCAAAATCAAATTATGCCGTACCCGGTCTTTATTTTTATGACAATAGCGTAGTCGATATCGCCAAAAATATCAAACCTTCCGCAAGAGGCGAACTGGAAATCACCGATATCAACAATGTTTATCTTAGCAAAGGAAAGCTTGAAGTAGCCGTTCTTGACAGAGGTACAGCCTGGCTGGATACCGGAACATTCGACTCTCTTCACGATGCATCAGAATTTGTAAGTGTGATTGAAAAAAGGCAGGGGTTTAAAATCGGCTGCATTGAAGAAATTGCATTCAGAAATAAATTCATCAATGAAGAAAAGCTGCTGGAAACGGCTACCAAATATGGCAAAAGCGGCTATGGTGAATACCTGAAACAACTTATTGGAAAATAACAATTATAATTTATAAAAACTACAGACTATTGGCTTTATGGCCAATAGTTTTTGTTCATACCGTCAAATATCAATATATTAGTTGTTGATTTTTAGTTTTATGGGCAATGAAAATTCATAAACTGAGCGATACGGTAAGAATTAATTATTATAAATTTGCAAAAACTTACACAGATGAATGAACCACAACAGAAGTGGACTGAAACGATTGATGCTGATCATTCGTTATTTGACTTGAAGCTGAAAGAAGTCTGGAGATACAAAGATCTTGTTTATATGTTTGTAAAAAGAGATTTTGTATCCAGTTTTAAACAGACTATTTTAGGACCAATCTGGTTTTTTATTAATCCCATTTTAACCACTATTGTCTATCTGGTTATTTTTGGAAGAATCGCCAAGCTTCCAACAGACGGAGCACCGCCACTTCTTTTCTATCTGGCCGGGGTTACTCTATGGAATTATTTTTCTTCGTCATTACTGGCGACATCCTCTACCTTTACTGGCAATGCCGGGATTTTTGGAAAAGTTTATTTTCCAAGACTGGTCACTCCACTCTCCATTGTCATCTCCAATCTTATGAGATTTGGAGTTCAGTTTCTGTTATTCATTCTTGCATGGGCATATTATTTCAATAAAGGAGAAGCACATCCCAATATCTGGGTTCTTGCAACACCTTTCCTTATATTGTTAATGGCTCTTTTTGCATTGGGAGTAGGAATGATATTTTCTTCACTTACTACAAAATATAAGGACCTGGCAATGCTGTTAGGTTTTGGGGTTAGCTTATATATGTACGCTACTCCTGTCATTTATCCTGTGTCTTCATTACCGGGATTTTTTAAAAAACTGGCATATTATAATCCGTTAACAGGTATTTTTGAATGCTTTAAATATGCGTGGATCGGGGTAGGAGACTTTTCTCCTGCCATGCTTGGAATCAGTACGGTTATTATTCTCATTCTTTTAATGATAGGGATTGTCGTATTCAATAAGGTTGAAAAAAGCTTTATGGATACTGTATAGTATTTATTGAGAAACTTTCTTATTAATTTTAAATCATTTAAAAATATGCTGGCTTTAAAAGCAGAAAATATATCAAAACAATACCGTCTGGGGCAAGTCGGGACAGGTACTCTTTCCCATGATCTTAACAGGTTCTGGCATAAAGTAAGAGGAAAGGAAGATCCTTATCTGAAAATTGGAGAAGCCAATGACAGAGCCACAAAGGGAGATTCTGAATACGTATGGTCTCTTCAGGACATCAACTTTGAAATCCAGCAAGGAGACGCTGTAGGAATCATCGGAAGGAATGGTGCCGGAAAATCTACATTACTGAAACTGCTGAGTAAAGTTACAAAACCTACGACCGGTAAAATATACAGCCAGGGAAGAATTGCCTCATTGCTTGAAGTAGGAACAGGTTTTCATCCCGAAATGACGGGACGAGAAAATGTCTTTCTTAACGGGGCTATCCTTGGAATGACAAGAAAGGAAATCACCAGGAAATTTGATGAGATTGTCGATTTCTCAGGAGTAGAAAGATATATTGACACTCCTGTGAAAAGGTATTCTTCCGGAATGTATGTGCGGCTTGCGTTTGCTGTAGCAGCTCATTTGGAATCTGAAATCCTTATTGTGGATGAAGTGTTGGCAGTAGGTGATGCTGAATTTCAGAAAAAATGCCTGGGGAAAATGGGAGATGTTACCAAAGGAGAAGGAAGAACCATTCTTTTTGTAAGCCATAATATTACTGCAATTAAAGAGCTTTGCAATTATGGTATTTTACTGGATAAAGGAACTCTCGTAACTCAGGGTGATATCAATAAATGTATTATTGAATATCAAAAAAATAATGATATTAAATTCTTTTATGACTATTCAAATGACAATACAAAAGTTGAAAATCATAAGATTCTGGTAAAGTCATATAAAGCAGAGCCAATCAATGGAGATATGATCAATATTAAATCAGGAATTAAAGTAACTGTTACTTTCATGAGTAAGCTGGAAAATGTTGATATTGATCTGTCATTCTTTTTAAAAAACAGTCATGATCTTACTGTAATGAGTACAGGAATTATGGTAAGTCAAAATAAAAATTCGGAAAAAGGAGATTACACTGTCAGTTTTGAAATTCCGCCGTACACAATTAATGAAGATTCATATCATTTCGATTTCTTTTGGGGAGTAAACAGGTCGGATATAGCCTTCAGAACAGAATTGTTCGGATTTGAAGTACATGGAATGCAGAATCAGTTTGGTGAAATCATAAAATCACCGGGCATTTTGTTTCCACGCATCACACACACAGTTGAAAGAGCCTGATAAAAATCAAAATTAATCCATAGCCAATAGTTTTATACATTTATTAATTAGGCTATTAAACAATATTCACAATACATGGACAGTCCTCATATTATAAACTTTTCGAAAATAGGATCTCAGGATTTGGGATATATTACCGTTGCCGAAACTCAAAAAAATGTCCCTTTTGAAATCAAAAGAGTATACTGGACTTACTACACCCCTCAGGATGTCATCCGAGGCGGCCATGCCCATAAAGAACTTCAGCAAATCATATTCGCAGTTTCCGGAAGTATTGAGTTTAATACTTTAGACCTGGAAGGGAATGAAGAAACTTTCATTTTAGACTCACCTTCAAAAGGACTTTATATTCCGAAACTCATATGGAGAGATATAAAATTCAGCCACAGTGCAGTATTGCTGTGTCTTGCTTCAGAATTATATAATGAAAAGGATTATTTCAGGGATTTTGATGAATTTAAAAATTATAAAAAATGATACATCCTTTAGCTGACGTACAATCTCAGAATATAGGTGAAGGCACTACTATATGGCAGTTTTGTGTAATATTAAAAAATGCAACTATTGGTAAAAATTGCAATATCAACTGCCAGGTGTTGATTGAAAGTGGAGCTGTAATCGGTAATAACGTAACGGTAAAACCCGGAGTACAGATCTGGGATGGGGTTACAGTTGAAGATGATGTTTTTATCGGCCCGAATGTTACTTTTACAAATGATTTGTTTCCGAAGTCAAAAAATAAGGATTTTAAATTAATAAAAACTTTAATAAAAAAGGGAGCTTCTATTGGGGCAAATACCACAGTATTAGCAGGGGTAACGATAGGAGAAAACGCTCTTGTCGGGGCAGGAAGTGTCGTTACAAAGGATATCCCTAAAGATGAAATATGGGTAGGAAACCCTGCAAAATTTTTAAAGAAAAACAACAATGATTAAATTCCTAGATTTACAAAAAGTAAACCTCTCTCACCAGCAGGAGATTGAGGATGCTATATTACAGACTTTCCGTTCTGGATGGTATTTATTAGGTGATAAAGTAAAGACTTTTGAAAAACAGCTCTCTGCTTATTGTAATGTCCCTCACGCAATTGGAGTTGCCAATGGCCTTGATGCCTTAAGACTGATTTTCAGAGCCTATATTGAACTGGGAATCATGAAAGAAGGAGACGAGGTTTTGGTTCCGGCCAATACCTATATAGCCTCTATTCTTGCTATTACAGATAACAGATTAGTGCCCGTTTTAATAGAACCTGACATCAAAACTTATAATATTGATGTCACCCGGTTAGAAGAAAAAATATCCTCCAAAACCAAAGCTATTTTTTTGGTTCATTTATATGGAAGTATTGTTTTTTCAGATGAAATTAAAACGCTTGCTGAAAGATATAATTTAAAAATAGTCGAAGATAATGCCCAGGCTATTGGTGCTGTCTGGAAGAATAAAAAATCCGGAAGTTTGGGTGATGCTGCAGGATTCAGCTTCTATCCTGGAAAAAATTTAGGGGCATTAGGTGATGCCGGCGCCGTTTGCTGTAAAGAAGAAACGCTTGCAGAATGTATCAGAGCTTTAGCCAACTATGGTTCTCAGAAGAAATATGTGAATCAATATCAGGGATATAATTCTCGTTTAGACGAAATTCAGGCAGCTGTACTTTCTGTAAAATTTAAATATCTGGATAAGGAGAACAGCAGAAGAAAAGAAATTGCTGACCGTTATCTTACAGAAATAATAAATCCCGAAATAATACTTCCACAGCATAAAATTGAAGAAAACAGTCATGTTTATCATCTGTTTGTAGTCAGAACAGAGAATAGGGATCATCTGCAAAAATATCTTGAAGAAAATGGGATACAAACTTTAATTCACTACCCTATTCCTCCTCATCATCAGGTAGCGTATGCACATCTGAAGGAATTGCAGCTGCCCATTACAGAGAAAATTCATAATGAAGTATTGAGTTTACCAATTTCTCCGGTAATGAATGACAATGAAGTAACAAAGATCATCGAAACTTTAAATTCTTACAGCTCATGATACTCAATATAATTTTTTCTTATAATCGTGCAGTTCAGCTGGATTATCTTATTCAGTCTATTTTGGAACGTTTTAAAACTGATTCCAAAGTGGTCATTCTTTATCATACCACAGGAGCTCACAAAGATGGCTACGAACTTTTAAAAAGGAAGTATGAAGACAAAGGCATTTCCTTTGTTGAAAGAAAACCTGTATTTTTTGATTCTTCCTACATTAAAGCCTTAAATTCTAAAAAGGACTGGAAGTTTTTTAAAGAAAAAAATTTATTCAATAAAAAGAGTGACAATTTTAAAGGACTCCTTCAAAAAATAATCCGTGAAAGCGATTGTGAATTTGTTATGTTCAATACAGATGATGGTGTTTTTTATGAAGATGTAAATATTCCTGAAGAAGTTTTTACTATTATCAGAAACAATCCGGAAAATGCATCTTATAGGATGTATGTTGGAGAAAATCTCGAAGGACATCCAAGCTATGTAGAGAAGAAAGATGGATATTATCAATGGGATTATTATTCTGACACTGAATTCCATCACTGGACATTTCCATTTTCTGTTGATGCAACAGTTTACCATTCCAAAGGACTTTTAAAACATCTTGAAAAGATGGTATATCATAACCCGGTCACATTAGAAGAAAACGGATATCATTATATCACCAGAAAAAAATTGTTCCGCATTGGTTTAAGTCCAATACATTCACAGCTGGTAGCAACAAAATTAAACAGGGTATCCGTTGACAGCTTAAATCCAACAATACATATCAAACCAGAATTTTTGAACGAAAAATTCTTAGATGGGTATACATTAGAATTGGTTATTCCTGAGTTTATCGACAACGCCAATATTGTTCCATCTGAAATTTATTTGGTAAAGGGAGATAAAAAAGAGTTAATTTATTCTTTAGATGACCAAGGGAAAAAAGTTCAGAGTTTATTAGGTATTGAAGGTGCAAAAGAGCAATTAGAGTAAAATTAACACCATGGAAAAACTTTTCAATTGAATTTTTCTGTCCAACATTTAGAACTTAATAGCTTATTAATAACTCCAAACAAAAAATATGTCTGAATTACCATTGGTATCGATATTATGTCTAAGTTATAATCAATCACGGTTTGTAATTGAATCTTTAGAAAGTTTCAAATCTCAGAGCTACAGCAATATTGAGATCCTGATTTGTGACGATTGTTCTAAAGACAATTCTGTAGAAGTTATCAATAATTGGATTAAAAATAATCCTCAGCTGGATATCCAGTTTATTCCTCATTCTCAGAATAAAGGAATCTGTAAGTCATTGAATGAACTGCTGAATATATCAAAAGGTAAATATATAATTACCATAGCTCTTGATGACCTTATGGAGCCGGATAAAATAGAAAGGCACGTAGCTATTCTTGAAAATTCATCTCCTAATGAAGCTTTAGTATTTTCAAATGCTCATATAATAGATGATCATTCTGTACGTTTTCAAAATACGTTCATCCCTTACTTTCACAGGTATCTGAACATTGAATCAGGAAACTTTTATAAAACATTGCTTAATGATAATTTCATTCCCGCAATGTCATGTGTCACGAAATCCTCCCTGGTCAAAGAGATTGGAGGCTGGGATGAGACCTTAACTTTTGAAGATTATGATATGTGGTTGAGATTGAGTCAGAAATATGACTTTATCTATGATGAGTACAAATCCTGCAGCTACAGGATGCATGCTACCAACTCTCATAAAAAGAAAAACTTTTTAGATGTATCCTTTTTTGATATTTACCTGAAACACAAAGAGCAGCCCGAAATGAAAAAGAAAATCCTAAAACTTATTCATGAGGCCTATAAAGAAAACAGACTGACTGAAAACCATAAAAAATACCTTAGAGAACTTGATAATAAAACACTTACCGAGAAGTTAATCCTGAAGAATGTAGGAAAGTTTACCTTTAACACTCTTCATTATCTTCAAAAAGTGTATCATAAAAGTTGGTAATATTATTCTTAAATCAATTATGAAAAAAATAAAGCCCTTAGCATTCTACCTCCCTCAATACCACCCTGTCCCCGAAAATGATGAGTGGTGGGGAAAAGGATTTACAGAATGGACCAATGTAGGAAAAGCTAAACCTTTGTTTGAAGGTCACGAACAGCCTATATATCCTGCAGATCTGGGATATTATGACCTACGGGTTCCCGAAGTAAGGGAACAGCAGGCTGAGATGGCAAAAGACTATGGCGTGCATGGTTTTATCTATTATCATTACTGGTTTGGTAGTGGAAAACAACTATTAGAGCGTGTAGCCAACGATGTCCTAAAGTCGGGGAAACCGGATTTCCCTTTTTGCTTCTGCTGGGCCAATGAAACATGGTCCGGAATATGGCATGGGTTGTCAGAAAAAATCCTGGCAAAACAGACTTATCCTGATGAGCAGGACTTAATAGCTCATTTCGAGTACCTTCTTCCTTTCTTCAAAGATAAAAGGTATATCAAAGTGGACAATAAACCTCTTTTCATCATCTATGACCCCAATCATTTGAATGACGGAGATCCCCATTATATCTCAAAATTCAGAGAACTCGCCAAAAAAAACGGATTTGATGATTTATATGTCATGGCTTCCAATAAACTTCGTGATGATCTTGATTTTCAATCGATGGGATATGACAGTAAAATTTCCAATGCTTTTCAGAAAGCCTGGGTTCCTCATATTGATAAAAAAGAATATATCTCTCATTCTCAATATTATAAAAACAGAATAAAAGGATTAATCGGGATTAAGAAAAAAGAACAGCCTAAAGTCAGAATTCAGGATGCACAGGCAGTTGTGAATGACTTACAATTTGAAGAAAGTAACGTTCCTACCTATCCATGCATTCTGCCCAACTGGGACAATACCCCAAGAAGCGGCTACAGAGGAATCATACTGGCCAACAATTCACCGGAACTCTTCGAAGTGCAGGTAGAAAAAGCAGTACAATATCTTGATGACAAAACAGACTACCCGGAACAGTTTTTAATTGTTAAATCCTGGAACGAATGGGCAGAAGGCAATATCCTGGAACCAGATAGAAAAAATGGTTTCGGATATTTAAATGCACTAAAAAAAATTCTGAATAAACATAGCCGAAATGAGTAAATTCAGTGTACTTATTGCTAACTATAATAATGGCCATTTTTTTGCAGAATGCTACAAAAGTTTAGTTGCCCAGACCGAAACAGACTGGGAAGCTGTAATTCTGGATGATGGCTCTACAGACAATTCCCTGGAAGTCATCAAAAAAATAACAGATGGTGACCATCGTGTTAAAATCAATCAGAATGATCAAAACAGAGGAATCGGATATACGAAAAGAAGGTTAATAGATCTTGCTGAAGCAGAAATTTGCGGCTTTTTGGATCCTGATGATGCCCTGGCTCCTCATGCTCTGGCAACTGTTTTAAAGACACATTCGGAATATCTTGAAGCTGGTTTGGTGTATTCCAATTTTGTACGATGTGATGAACACCTTACTCCGGTGTCTGTTCACAAGGCAAAACAAATCACAGAACTGGATCAGTCCTATTATAATTTCAACGCAGAGATATCACATTTCGTTACTTTTAAAAAGCAGATTTACAAGAAAACATCAGGCATTGATCCTTTCCTGAAAATTGCTGAAGATAAAGACTGGTACATGAAAATGTGCGAAACAGCACCCGTCAGGTATATTGACGAGGATTTATATTTATACAGAATCCACGATACTGGCATTTCTACAACAAAAAATGCGGAAAAGGCATTATTTTGGCACTGGGTAGCACTTATCAAAATGGCAGAAAGACGAAACATCAGTGTCGAAGATCTTTTTCTTCAAAGCTATGTCCCAAAAAATAAATATGACCACGCCCTCAGCAAACTGAACCATGTGAAAAATTCAAGATGGGCAAAACTGGGTAATACACTTGGTCTTTTTAAAATATTTAAAAAGCTTTAGTCCTTTTGATGTACTTAAAAAAATTAAAATTAACATCTTTAACTAGATAAAAAAGCACCTATGATTATTGGCAATGGAATTCTGGCAAATGCCGTAAGATTTTACGATAAAGAAGATGTTATTTTTTTTGCGTCAGGGGTTTCCAATTCGCTGGAAAAAGATCCTTTTCAATTTGAAAGGGAAATATCCCTTCTAAAATCGGTGATCAGCCAATTTCCAGATAAAAAACTGATTTATTTCTCCACATGCAGTATTTACGATCCCAGTAAGACAGACAGTCCTTATGTAATACATAAACTTGCCATTGAAAAAATAATTGCAGAGCAGTGCCCCAACTTTATTATTTTCAGGGTAGGAAATGCTGTAGGCCGTGGAGGAAATCCCAATACTCTCATCAATTTTCTGAAAAATTCAATCGTGTCTGAAAATAAACTGACGATCCACAGCAATGCAAGAAGAATCCTGATCGGAACAGATGATATTGCCTCATTTGTAGGAAAATACATCAATGATTTTAATAATGAGATTATTAATCTTGCGTACCCCTATCAGTATTCATTGCCAGAGATTCTGTCCCAGCTTGAAGATCATCTTGGCAAAAAGGCAGATTATGAAAGTATAAATGAAGGTTCTTTCTACAACATAGAATTCAACAGACTTACAGAAGATTTTTTTACAGAACTGTCACCTGATGAATATTTAAAAAAACTTTACTTATCCTATTTATAAATCATCTTACAGCCAGATACAACAGATGCTGAAGCCTTTTACTCCGGTATAGGAAAATAATTTTGTAACTTCGAACGGAAAACTTCAGCAATCGTAAGCATAGCAGAAATATTTTATAAAGCTGTACCTTATTATCAAGTGAAGCATAAAAACACATTAAACCCATTGAATAAAAAATGAAAATGAATCCCAAAGTATCCGTAATTGTCCCCTGCTATAAACAGGCTCAGTTTTTAGATGAATGTCTGCAATCCGTACTGGATCAAACCTATGAAAACTGGGAATGTATCATTGTCAATGACGGGTCTCCTGATAACACTGATGAAGTTGCCGATAAATGGGTAAAAAAAGACAACCGCTTCAAATATCTTTACAAAGAAAACGGCGGTTTATCCTCTGCAAGAAATGCGGCTCTGGAAGTCGTTACAGGGGATTATATTCAGTTTTTAGATTCTGACGACCTGATCCATCGTGAAAAATTCTCAAAAAGCCTTTCCGGAGATAAAGAATATCCATTGGTTGTAAGTCAGTATACGATCTATAGAAACCAGGCTCATCTTCCGGGATATAAAGATGTTGAGCAGAGCTTCCTGACATTTGACGGAATTGTATACGGTTGGGATCTGAAATTCTCCATCCCCATCCATTGTGCCTTGATTCATAAAAAACTTCTTGAAGGTTTTCTTTTTGACACCACCCTTACCAGTTGTGAAGATTGGGTAATGTGGATCTATATCACCAAAGACAATCCTGATGCATTATTGGTCAATGAACCCCTCGCTCATTACAGAAAAGATGTTAATGACAATATGTCTGCTGACCCGCTTAAAATTATGAAGCAACGTCTTAAAATCTTACCAACATTGAAAAAACTCTATGGAGAAGAGGTTCATGACAAGCTTGCTTATCATATTATAGAAGTCCGTACTACCCAGCTTATCCAGCAAAGAAAAGAATTCCAGAAAATGATTCCTCTGGCAGTAGTCTCAAGATATCTTTCATTTAAGAAATTTTACTACAAACTTTTCAGAAAAAAGGTAAACGGTTAAACTCCCGGTTTCAATGCATATCGGAAAGCTAAATTCCATAAAAACTACACAAGTAAGCGGTTACTGCATAAAATATGAGCAGAACCCTTTATAAAATGATATAACTTTTAATAAATTTATTTAGATGAGTCAGTTTGTACACGTGATAATGACAAGATTCAATGTTCCTACAAAAGGCTGGAATGAAACACGCTCCGGATTTAAACCTCTGACAGAAGAATGGCTGGATGACCGGTTCAAATTATTCAGAACCTATGTACTTCCTTCTTATAAAAACCAGACCAACCAAAACTATGTCTGGCTTACCTTTTTCGATAGTAATACATCTGATAAGTTTAGAAAAATCATCAAAGAAATTGAAGCAGAATATCCTGTATTCAGAGCCGTTTTTGTAGAGGATTTTGATGTGATGAAAATGAAAGCGGTAGAAATAATTCCACAGTTCTTCACTGCTGATACAAAATTTGTAATTACCAGTGAACTGGATAATGATGATATGCTTCATCAGGACTATATAAAAACCGTACAGGAACACTTCAAACCCATTCATGACCTTGTCATCGATTTAAGAAGAGGTTACCAGCTTACCATGTTTCCTAACCGAAAGGCAGTTGTAAATGTCTACAATGAGGCGGTCAACCCTTTTGTAAGCTTAGCAGAAAGTGTAGACCATTTCAAAACCATGCTTAAGGAAAGAGCTCATAACAGCTACCGTCATTATCCGGATTTTTCCGTGGAGGATAGCAAGGAAATGTACATCCAGATCATTCATCAGTACAATCTGATGAATATTACCTTTAAGCATAAAGCAATTCCTGAGGTCGACTTTTCAGAATACGGAATGACTGAAAATACGCGATTTACAATAGATCGTTTCAGAACTCTTAAGCATAATCTTGCCAGAGTACCTTTTGTAATGGGACTTATCCTGAAGAAGATTTTTAAAAGATAAGGCTCATTCTTAGTTATGAAGCTTAATAACCTCCAGATATTAAGAGGGATTTCAGCATTATTGGTCTGCTGCTTTCACTTTCGTGAAACGATCAATTTACCGGGGCTGAATCTTGGCGATATTCTTTTTAAAAAAGGAAGTATCGGTGTTCCCGTTTTCTTTATTATCAGCGGATTTATTATGGCTTTTACTACCCAGAAGATCAATTTCAGTAAAGATTCATTTCAGCAGATCACTCTCTTTTATAAAAGAAGGATAATCAGGATTGTTCCGCTGTATTATCTTCTGACGCTCGTTGCGATGATACCCGGCGGAGGTTTCTTATTATATTTTTACGGACAGGGTCTTCATGAGCTTGTTCATTCTTTATTATTTCTACCGACCCAAAAAGAATTCCCTGTACTTTTTCTGGGCTGGTCATTAAATTTTGAAATGTTCTTTTATCTTATATTCGGGCTTTCATTACTTTTTAAAGAGAAAAGATATTATTTCATCACAACCTTTTTCATCCTGACAACTCTCTTAGGATATTTTATTCATTTTGAAAATCCTTATCTCCGAATGGTAACCCATTCCCTGAATCTTTATTTTGTGGTAGGAATTCTTTTTTCACTTTTACTGAACAGATTTACAATTCCAAGAAATTGGGCGGCAATTTGTGCTGTGATAGGAATCATATCATTTATCCTGGTCTTGCTTAGCATTATCCCAGTAGATAATGACTGGATAAAGCTGGCAATTATATCCCTGTTTGTCTTTTCTTTTTTAACTTTTGACTATGTATTCCATTGGAAAGGAAACAAGTTTTTAGTATTTCTGGGGGATATTTCCTATTCTTTATATTTGTCCCATCCTTTTGTAGAACTTATATTTAAGAGGTTTAAAGTTGAAGGTTATCTTAATATTCCTCTTTTTCTTCTTAAAATTATGATAGCTGTTACAGTAGCTTCGCTGCTGTATTATATTGTAGAGAAAAGGGTAACTCAGTATTTAAAAATTAAATTAAAAGCATAATTGATAAAATGAAAATTTCAGTAATCATTCCGGTCTATAACGCCGAAAAATATATTACTCAGGCTGTAGAATCAGCCCTTCAGTTTGAAGATGTATATGAAGTAATATTGGTGGAGGACCAATCTCCGGACAATGCGTTGCAGGTATGCCAGGAGCTTTCTGTACAGTATGATAGGGTAAAGCTTTATCAGCATCCTGATAAGGGGAATCATGGTGCAGGAGCAACCAGAAATTTAGGGATTGAAAAAGCAGAAGGAGATTTTATTGCTTTCCTTGATGCTGATGATTACTATCTTCCAAACCGCTTTGATGCGGAGAAAGAATTGTTTATCAATAAAGATGTTGATGGAGTTTATGGAGCTATAGGTGTCCATTATTATTCTCAAAAGGCAAAAGAGCAGTATTATAAAGTTTTCGGTGACCGCCTGACTACAGTTTATAAAAAGCATCCTCCTAAAGATGTCTTTCCGGGACAGCTTAATATGATAGGAACTTTTGGACTTTTTAGTATTGATGCTTTGACGGTCCGTAAAAGTTCTTTACAGAATATGGAATATTTCTTTAAGACTCATTTAAAGCTTCATCAGGACACAGAATTTTTATTCAGACTTTCTTACTACCTGAATCTGTATCCTGGAATTCTCGATAAAGCAGTGGCTGTAAGAGGGGTTCATGAGAACAACAGAATTACAAAAGTAGATTCCAGACAAATAAAACCGGCTTCTACACGCGTTGTACTGTGGAAAGAAGTCAACCACTGGGCAGAGAATGAAAATACCATTCCCGAAGATATTAAGCTCCATATCAAAAGGGTATACAGAAGTTTTCAGATTGCCAACGCTCCATTCCTGAAAAAATGGGGAATGATTACAAAGTATTTTTTTACGGATTATAAAAGCATACGATCAGGGCTGTATAATATTAATTTCAGAAATGACCTGTTTTAAACTAAGTTCTTAGTTGGTAATAATTCCTTAATTTTCAATGTTTTGCAAAATGAATCTTTCTTAAAAGATTCCGCATCGGCTTTTCAATGAGCTGATAAAAAACTGCGGAGCTGAGCAGCATAACGATAATGTAAATCACAAATACCATATCAATTCCGAATGTGTATTGCTGCGATTTTATCAATTCCCTTACCAGATAAAGGACAGGAATATGAGTGATGTATATACCATAGCTTATTTCCCCCAGATACTCCAGCGGTTTCAGTGAAAAAAATCTGGTAATCCAACCGTTATTGGCAGAAATCATAAGAATAGCCGGAACAAAAAGTAAGGCCATAAGACCGTTGTGATAGAAAAGAGGAACAAACATCAAAGACACAAGAATCAATAAAAATACGACAATAACTTGGCGGTCATAATTTTTCTGTCTGTAATTTTTTACAAAAAATATCCCTGCAAGATTACCGATAAGAAATTCATTAAGATGCCAGAAAGGAAAATAGTAAAGAAACTCATGGCTTTTCGTATGAGGACCTTCATAAGCCCCATATACAGGATAAAGATTAGAAAACACCTGAGTAATCAGCCATAGACCAATGGCAAACACCCAGATCATTTTATTTTTCTTTGCATACAAATAATTATATAAAAACGGAAAAAGCAGATAGAAGAAGAACTCTACGGAAATCGACCATCCCGGAAAATTCAGGATCATGGCTTCACCTGGTATCCAGCTCTGAATACCCAATGCATATAAAATCAGCTTATACCAGTCAAACATTTCATATCTGGTGATAAAATACAGCAGAAGCCCTAACATATAAAGCGGATAGATCCTGGCAAACCTGTTTTTATAAAATTCAAGGTAATCAATTTTATCTTTCTTATGATAGGCAATGATCATGATAAATCCTGAAAGAATAAAAAAGTAGCTTACTCCCACATTAGCCCTCAGAAAAAGATTGGAAATATAATCTATTTTATATAAAAACAGACCTTTATTGAAATGGGAAATGACAATTGCCATCGCAGCAACAAACCGGGTAAATGTAATCTGACTTATTTTCACAGAACTGCACAATGCTATACTTTATCAAAACATTGCGACCTCAATGCCGAAGGCTGTTTTTATTTGAGATAAAGTATTAATTTTAAGGCACAAAAATAAGATTTATTCTTATAATTATATAAAACAAATTATATTTGTAAGCTACAAATGTGAAAATAAATCCAGGTATGCTATATGAAATTTTAGCAAAAATTCAACGGAAAAGCCAGATTTCTCGTCTCAAAAAACACCCTAATGTTTCTTTTAAAGGGATTAAGCTTGGGACCAGTAATCATTTTGTTCTGCATGAAAGCTTAAAGAAAATTACAATCGGGAATTCTGTGAGTTTCAGAAATTATGTGCACATTCTGGTACAGCAAAATGCGACTTTAGAAATCGGGAATCATTTTTTCATGAATAACTTCTGTTCTATCAATTGTCTTGACCGTATTTCAATAGGTGACAATACACTTTTCGGGGAAAATGTAAAGCTGTATGACCACAATCATGCTTATCATACCCATCCGGAATTTAAGCTGTTCTCCTCCGAATTTACCACAGCCCCGATCAGAATAGGGAGTAATTGCTGGCTTGGAAGCAATGTGACCGTTTTAAAAGGTGTTACCATCGGAGATAACTGTATTATCGGAGCAGGATGTACCATTTACAAAGACATTCCTCCTAACACCACCGTAATCAATCGTCAAGATTTAATATTCAAGGAACAATAATGAAGTTTTCGATCCTTATTGCACACTACAACAACGCTATTTTCTTCAAAGACTGTTTTGAAAGTATACTTCAGCAAACCTATACAGACTGGGAAGCTATTATTTTAGATGATGCCTCTTCTGAAAGCGAGAAGAAAATGATACAGGAAATGATTTCAAATGACAAAAGATTTAAATTTTTTGAAAATGAAATAAATTCCGGTGTAGGAGTTACAAAAAGCAAGCTGATTGAACTGGCAGATGGAGATATCTGCGGGTTTCTGGATCCTGATGATGCCATTGCCCCTACTGCTATTCAAAAATGTATGGAAGTATTTCAGGCTAAAAAAAATACAGTTCTTACCTATTCAAGGTTTATGACTTGTGATCAGAACCTGAAGCCAATTTCACCATTCAGGTCTGCTATGCAGGTTCCAAATGATGATCCTTATTTTTTCAATTTCCCAATTCAGATTGCTCATTTTGTGACCTTCAGAAAAGCTGTTTATGAACAGACAGAAAAAATGAATCCCAATTTAAAAATAGGGGAAGATCAGGATCTGTATCTTAAAATGTATGAAAAAGGAAAAGTTCATTTCATTGATGATACCAATTATTTTTACAGAACACATCAGGGAGGAATCTCCCAGAATGACAATAAAAAGAAATCCCACGAGTATTTTGCCCAGGTGATTTTCAATACGATGAAACGAAGAGGACTTACAAGGATCAATGGTCAAAAAGTTCCTGAACAGTATACAAGTGCCGATGAAATATTCGGGCTGCTGCAATATCAACACCAGCTTCCTTTCCGCATCAAGAAAAAAATAAAAATTACGTTACAATCAATCTTCGGATAATGTTAGATAAAAAAATAAAAATTCTGTTCAGGCATCGCTCTATGGAAATGGGAGGTGTGGAGAAAGTTCTGCTGGGACTTCTCAACAACCTTGATCCTGACAAATTTGAGATGACAGTATGTCTGACCCTCAACCAGGGGAAATTGCGTGATGAGTTTCCGAAACATATCAGAAAAGTATATCTTACCGATGGGAAAGAAGATTTTTCCGGCAATTCTCTTTTACAGAAGTTCCAGCTTGTTAAAAGAAGACTGAAGCTAAGAAAACTGAAAAATAATCCTGCCATTGCAGACCGCCTGATCAATGATACTTTTGATATAGAAATCGGTATGGATTACAGGGATTATGATGCTATTCTTAATTCCACCAATAAGAATTCAAAAAAAATAGGATGGTTTCATTCCGAAATTAATGTTCCTAAATTTCAGCCGTTGGTTCCGGATATTTTAAAGAGCTTTCCTCAGTTTGATTATATGGTATATTGCTCTCACAAGATAAAAGATATGATGCATCAGCATTACCCGGATCTCAGGTATCCAGAAGAAAATGTTATCATCAATCCTATTCCTATTGAAGAGATTAAGCGTAAAGCAGAAGAAAAACTGGAGAACTTTCCTGAAGGACCGGTTTTTGTCTCGATAGGAAGACTACATTCGAGAAAAGGATATCATAAACTTATTGAAGCCCATACAAGACTTATCAATGACGGATTCCATCATACTATTATTGTTATAGGTGACGGGGGTGAAATGAAAAATCTTAAGGAACAGACAGCCGCCAATAATGTGGAAAAGACATTTATTCTGGCCGGTAATCAGATGAACCCTTATCCTTATATCAAAAAAGCGGATTATTTTGTTCTTTCGTCAGAATCTGAAGCATGGCCACTGGTAATTGCAGAAGCATTAATTCTTCAGAAACCTATTATTGCGACCAATGTGGGAGATGTAGGACTGATGATCAAAGACAGAGAAACAGGATACCTCATCAGCTACGATACAGATGAAATGTATAATGGATTGAAAGCATTCCTTACAGATCCTGCTTTAGTTCTTCATATCAGAGAAAATCTCAGGAATATTGAAAGTCAGTTTGACAATAAGAAAATATTCGACAGCGTGGAAAATATGATAGAAACACTGCACAAAAAATAAGTTACTGTGCAGAATATCCTCCGTCGATCACCAGGTTGGTACCCGTGACCCATCTTGATGCATCAGACAGCAGAAAAATACAGGCATTCGCTACATCTTTAGGTTCACCTATTCCCAGCGGATGCTTTTTTATAATTTCTGACGAAGCTTCTTCACCAATATCCTCAAACATCTTTTCTAAAATCGGGGTATTGACCATCGCAGGGCTTATGCTGTTGACACGGATATTACTTCTTGAAAGTTCCACCGCTAAGGAGCGCGCTCCCGAGATTACCGCTCCTTTACTGGCAGAATAAGCCGCTTTTCCAGCCTCTCCTACCATCCCTGCAACAGAAGATATAAATACAAAACTGGAGGTTTCGTCTTTATATTTTTTTAAAGATAAAATTTTAGCAATCTCAAGTCCTGCAATGACATTCACAGCAAATATATCCTGATACAGCTTAGGATTATGCTTCTTTAGCGGTAATGTTTTTTCGATACCGGCACAGTGGATAAAGCCTGATATCTTCCCTAGAGCAGCTACCTTATCTGCAATGACTGCTTCAAGATCCTCAGAATGAGTTATATCTTCGGTGATTGTCTCCACTTTAGTTTCAGGGTGCAGCATAGAAACGGTTTTCATCAGTTCTTCCTGATTTCTTCCTACAAGAATCAGATCAGCGCCGCTTTTGCTGCATTCTACAGAACAGCTTCTCCCGATTCCGGAAGAAGCGCCTGTAATGAGAATAATTTTATTTTTTAATGAGAAAGCATCCATTAATCTTCAAAATTTTCTTTCCCTATAACATCCATTAAATCTGATACGGTTTCAATATCTTTAAAATGCTTGGTATCAATTTTCTTGCTGAAATTTTCGTCTACAAATGCAATAACAGAAAGTAAGCTGATAGAATCATAGCTTTCCAGAGATTTTAAATTCGTTTCAGTAGTTAATGTTTCATCTTCTTCTAATTCCTCTTGTAGTTTTTCTAAAAAAACGGATGTTTTCATATTTTATAATTTTAAATGTTTGTTTTTTACATTTCCATAATGGTAGCACCCCATGAGTACCCTACTCCGAATCCTGCCATTAAAACTTTATCCCCTTCTTTCAGTATTCCCTTATCCATCATATTTTTAAGTGCAATAGGAATCGTTGCAGAAACGGTATTGCCGGTTTTTTCCATATCAATATAGAACTTTTCCGCCGGTATTTTCGTTTTCTTTCTTAAATAATTCAACATAAAAGAATTGGCCTGATGAAAAACAAAATGGTCAATATCATCCATGGTCATTCCATTCACTTCCAGGGTTTCTTTTACCAGACCGGGAATATTTTCAATCGTAAAATTAAAGATTTCAGGGCCATTCATATAAATATTTTCAGGACTGAATTCATGTTCAGGATTCAGTTCAAAATCCTTTTTAAAAGCACCTTTCTTAACGATAAGGTTTTCTGCACCACTTCCGTCTGTTCCCAGGCAGAACTGATAATCGTTACCTTCCGCTTTTTCAATAATAGCAGAGGCAGAGGCATCGCCGAATATACTTCGGTTTCCTTTATCATCAGGATGGATATGTTTGGTATATGTTTCTGAAGTAACCAAGAGAACACTTTTTGCAATTCCTGAAGAAATCAATCCCTTCGCGAAAGCAAGTCCGTAAACAAATCCTGAACAGCCAAGATTAAAATCTATGGCTCCGATATTTTTTCTAAGTCCCAGTCTATCCTGCAAAATACAGGCCGTTGTAGGCAGAAAATACTCCGGACTTTGAGTGCAGAACAAAATAAAATCTACTTTGTTTCTGTCATAGCTTTCGAAAATTTTTTCCGAAGATTGTACGGCCATATCCAGTACAGTTTCATTGTCAGAAGAAATGTGACGTTGGGAAATGCCTACTTTCTCCTGGATACGGTCGGAACTCCATTCGGGAAACAACTTTTCAAGATCGTTGTTAGTTAGCACCTGCTGAGGCAGATAATATTCTATTTTTGAAATTTTCATCATATTAATAAATTCTCTTTCTTTGCAAAAATAACGAAAACAAATTTACACTTGTGATGATTTTTATATTCAGAATCCTATTAAAAGTAGACGCTCTCTATCACTCTTTTTTGAATAGGGCCAGTCTTGAAGTGGCTAAATATAGAGGGATGAAGGTAGGTAAGAACTTCAACATGCCTGACAAAGTGTATTTCGGAACAGAACCTTACCTTATCGAAATTGGTGACCATGTGAATATTGCAGGAGATGTGCGGTTTGTAAACCACGGGGGAACCACTACCCTGCTAAGAAGACTTCCGGGATATGAAGATGCCAGAATTCTAGGGAGAATAAAGATCGGCAATAACTGTACTATTGGGCTCAACTGTGTAATCATGCAGGATGTGCAGATTGGAAACAACTGTATTTTAGGGGCTAATTCTGTATTGTCACAATCTATGCCAGACAATACGGTCTTTATAGGAAACCCGGCACAGTTTCTCTGCACCATTGAAGATTATGGTGATATTGTCCTTAAAAACAACCCTGAATATCCACGTGAACTGGAAAAAGACAGAAAAAAACTGGATGCCTATATCAAAGAAAATCTTCCCCACAAGTATAAAAAAGCAAGAAAAATTAAATAAATTTAATCTTGTAAATCCATAAAAAAGAAAAAAACAAATTGAAAAAGAAAAAACTCCTCATTCGTATAGGTTCATTACGTCACGGTGGTGCTGAGAAAGTACTGATCAACTTTCTGAAAAATCTTCCGCCTGATAAATATGAGGTCGACCTTTTACTCAATCTCTACTCCGGAATATACATTAAAGAGGTTCCGTCATGGGTGACGCTGTACTATCTGACAAAAGGAGAAATGATAACGACCAACAGACCGCAGGATATTCCTGTGAAAGCCTACAGGGTTCTTTATCAGAAAATGTTTCTTTGGTTCCCTTTCCTTCTTTATAAATTTGTTTTAAAGAATAAAAAATATGATGTAGAGATTGCTGCCATCCATGCCATGCATCAGGAAATTCTTTCCAGCCCTCAAAAAGATTCAAAAAAGATCATTTGGGTGCAGAATGATATTTTCAATTTAAAAGAATATACCCCTGAAGTGATCAGACAGTTTTTTAAGTTTGACAGAATACTGGTTATTTCCAATAAACTGCAGGAAGGCATGTATCAACTCGCTAAAAACGAGACTGAAAAAGCATCTGTGATTAAGATTTTTAATCCGATCGACAAAGATGATACTTTAAGAAAGGCAGATGTCGAAATTAATGATTATCCTTTCAGCAGTGATCTTCCCACTTTTGTAACGGTAGGCACTGTATATCCTCAGAAAGGCTATGACAGGCTGTTGAATGTTCACAAAAAACTGATTGATGAAGGACTGAAACATCAGCTTCTGATCATTGGTGACGGATATGATTTCAATAACATTCAGGACCAGCTCCATACACTCGGACTTCAGGATACTGCAAAAATGCTTGGCTTCAGCAGCAATCCATATCCTTATATGAAAAAAGCTGATTTCTACATCATGTCTTCAAGACATGAAGGATTCCCCACGATCATAGCCGAAGCTCTTATCCTCAATAAGCCTATTTCTGCAACCGATATTTCCGGCATCAGGGATCTTCTGCAGGATGGAAAACTGGGCAATATCACCCCGAATTCAGAAGAAGGAATATATGAAGGAATGAAAAAGTTCCTTACCGATAAAACGTTACCCGAAGAATATAAAAAGCAGATCTCACAAACTGAGCTTCCTTTTGTTTTGGAAAAATCTGTAGAGCACCTCCAGAAAATCATTGATGAAATATAAAACCTTTTTACAATGGCCGATTATTCAATCATTCAAAAAGACTTTTACCGGGAAAGCGGAAAATGGCTTTCAACCATCCAGATATGGAAAAAATGCATCAACCCCAATCTTCATTTTATCTATATCCTGAGGAAAGCCCAGAAATACCAGAAAACACCCGTTCTGAATATCTTATGGAGAATTATACTGAGACATTATCAGATCAAATACGGATTTCAGATTTATCCTGAAACTCAGATTGGAGAGGGATTTTATTTAGGCCATTATGGAAGTCTTGTTATTAATCCGAAAACGGTTATTGGTAAAAACTGTAATATTGCCCATGGAGTTACCATTGGCCAGCAGAACCGTGGAAAAAATGAAGGCTCACCTGTTATTGGTGATGAGGTCTGGATAGGCACCAATGCCGTCATTGTAGGAGGTATTTCTATTGGCAATAATGTATTGATTGTTCCTAATGCCTATGTCAACTTTGATGTTCCTTCCAATTCTGTTGTCATAGGAAATCCGGCAAAAATTGTTCCTACGTCCAATGCCACCAGAGATTATATCAACCGTAAAGTATAGTAATTCCACCAGTTATAGTAAAAATTCTACTTGCAACTATTAGTATTTTCGTGTACATTTGTAAAAGAGGTATTGTTTGATGATGTAAAAAACAACATATTCATCCCGTTTTAAAACCCGCATGAATTGATTCATCAATATCACTCGTTCAGAAAAATCACTTAATATTAAAAACACAACCCCGACTTATTATTAATTAAAAATAATTTTTGATGAAAAAATACAGCCCCATTATTCCCATTCCCTATCTGTATAATCAATCTTAAGGTTATCTTTTCCCATAACCGGAAATAATAAAAGCAATAACATCCGATCTTTCAAAAGGTTCTTTATAAGCTTATATCATCTCTGCTGCATTTGAAATGGATAATCTGATACAATATTTTTGCAGAATACATGATGCGCAGCAGGATGTCATCCTGAAAACTCTTAAGAAAGATGATTAAAAATTTATCTTAACAGCAAAGAAAACATATATACAGCCATGTTCAAAAAAACAGTTCCTATTCTTCTTATTATAATATACCTTACCGGTTTTCTAATCTCTTTTCCCTATATCTATGACAATTTGTTCGGTGCAGAAAAATGGGAAAGTATCAGGAATATCTTTGAATACGGAATTATGTTTTGTTCATTCCTTGTATTCAATGCTTTGTTGCTCAAAAACAAATATACGTCTGTAATTGCTGTTATCCTCTGCTTATTATTGAGTGTTAACTTTCTGATATCAGCATCCTGCTTTTTCATTTACCATTCAGGATTTAATGTGGGAATGGCTATAAGTATTCTGGAATCAAACATGAATGAGGCCATGAGTATGTCTTATATGTTTATTCTGCCAGGCATTCTTTTCTTTGTATTTTTGGGACTACTGCTGTTTTCCGTCAATTATCTGAAAAAAAATGCAGTTGCATTCAATACTAAGTTTGTAATCATTGCCTTATTATGGCTTCTCATGCCGTTTACCTTTTATCTTAAACATCGGTATGTAAGCAATAAAGGAGGCGGAAAGATGATCAAAAGCGTATATTATCATTTATCTGACTTCACTACAGCACTGAAAATTCAGGAAGACATCAACACCATTAAAAAGAATATCCCGGTTTTCAATATCAAAAAAATACAGCCTGGTATAGAAAATGTGATCCTTATCATCGGAGAATCAGAAAGAAAGCAAAACATGTCATTATATGGCTATGCAAAGAAAACCACTCCTTATACAGATCAGCAGGCAGAAAATATGATGATTTTTGACCATGCCGTCTCTCCAGCCGGAATCACCAATCTGAGTGTCCCACTGATGCTGTCCAGCATTCATCCGGATGAATTCAGATATCGTTATGATAAACTGTCCTATAATATCATCAATATGGCCAATCAAAGTGGTTACAATTCTTTCTGGCTCAGCACACAGGCGAGTGCAAGAGGTATCACCGCTATAGCTTCCATGTCTAAGAATAAAAAATGGGTAAACGGCTATGACGAAGTAATTGTCCCTGAGCTGAAGAAAGTCATTCAGAAGAAGGAGGATAAATTTATTGTACTTCATATTATGGGAAGCCACCCTAATCCATGCAACAGGCTCCCTCCCAATTGGAATTCCGGAGACCTGAATTGCTATGACAGCTCCATCAAGTACACCGATTATGTTTTCAAAAATATTTTCAGCACCCTGAAAAACACCAATTCAGTGGTTATTTATGCTTCAGATCACGGCCTTAAAATTCAGGGGGATAAGCTACTGCACATAGACTCCAAAGAATCTACCCAGGTTCCGTTTTTTGTTTGGTTCGGGGATAAAGTACCTGCACCTTACAGAATTACAGGACACGAAGTAAGGCAGACCCAAACTACCTATATCTATCCGCTGATCATGAAATATATGGGGCTTGAGCCTCCTCAGCATTATAAAAATGAAGAGAACAAATATTTAAACTTAGAAATGAAGAGTATGGAGTATGGCAAACTGCCAGAATAATTAAGCCTCAGGCAGATGCTGATTTCTGTTAATCCAATAGGCCAACAGCACATTGGGAACCCAGCAGAGCCATGCCACAGCAATATAAGAATTAACAGGATCCTGTGTTATATTTTTAAGTAAAGGGTACCATATTCTCAGAGTTACAGCAGCGAAAGTACAGGCATAACTGTAAGTCATCAGCTGCTGATGCTGAATAATATTTCTCTTTCTAATCTTGACAATGGATACAAGCGTTGTGATAAGCCATGTCACTCCTAAACAAATGAATCCCGCGGCTGAAATCAGTCCTCCATTTGCATAAAAGCCCATATAAATTGCAGATATGGAGCTGATAACTACAGATATCATATAAAGATGTCCAATAATCCTATGTATTCTCAGGTGTTTAATCCTAAAAGAATTTCCAAACTGACGCCAGCCAATCAACAATGCGAGTCCACCGAAAGTAATATGTGCAAAAAATGCCGTTTTCCAGATATTGTCATGAAGAACTTCAGGGGATTTGGATCCCAAAAAAGTATGCTGATGTTCAACGAAAACATAAATAACAGGATATATTCCGATAAGCAATGCCAAAACACACATTATTACAAACAGTAATTTTTTCATATTCTCAATTTAAATTTCTGTAAAAATGAGAATTACAAAAGCTTCAGTTGTTCCAAAATGAAAGGTGGAACCTATTTGTAACTCATTAAAAATAAACCTCATGCAATAAAAGCCGTTAAAAATAACGGGATTCAGCTATTCTATTTGTATGTTCCGGCTTTTCAGAAATTCTCTTGGGGAGCAGTTCATATATTTTTTAAAATTCCTGTTAAATGAGGTTTTCGAATTAAAGCCACTCTCAAATGCCAATGAAAGAATGGTGAACTTTTCATTTTCAGGAAGCATAGCTATCCTTTTAAATTCTTCAATCCTCTGACGGTTAATATAATCATAAAAGTTTTTGTTCTCCATTGAATTAATAGTCTGGGACAGGATGTTTGGATGAATGTCCAGAAGTAATGCAATATGGTTCAGATTCAGTTCCGGGTCTTTATAAAGCTTTTCTTTTTCCATCTTATCTGTAAGTTTCTTATAAATGATCTTTATAGCATCCTCTCCGGGTGAACTTTTCTGATACTTCACCATTGCTTCATCAGCTTCTTTTTCATGTACAGTAAATTCCGCAGCTAAATCCAGAATCCCGACACGGCTGATTCCAAAATAAGCAGCTGCGATGATAAACAGGACTACGATGAAAAAAATAAGAATATCATTTCTAATCATTACAGCAACCCATATCAAGGCTATTCCGGTAATAAGATAATACAACCAGCTAAGGTTAATCTTCTCAGTATTGGAATATTGATCAGAAATTTCTTTCGTATATTTTCTAACCACAATAAGACTTAAAACAACATAGACTACTCCTGATAAAATCATCATATATTTGAGCAGTCGGCTGATCAACTCGTACTGTCTTCCTCCGCTCTGATAAACAGCAAGCCTCTCCCAGGGACTTAGCATCAACAGTTTCAGCAATAATAAACAGACTATTAAAACAGGAATAAAATGCAGCCACCACGTCTTTTTGTCCGGTCCTTTTCCTGTAACACACAGAACATACCAATACAACATTGGCCCATGAATAAAAGGAAAGATAACTTCGTATCCCAGAAAATAAGGAAACCTCACATAGTATTCTGAAAAAAGTAAAACAAATAAGATAAGATGTATTCCTATAATCAGGAACCACGCTGCCAATACATAATCAGCCATTCCCTTTTTACGTTTCCCGACAATCAGAAATGAAGAGAAACAGGCAATAAAAACTCCTGCCAGATAATATACCGATGGTAAAGATTGCAGACTAAAATCAGACATCAGGTTGATCAATTAATCAAAGCTTCAAGTTATTTATTTTTTTTGATACCTGTGAAGTCATTTTTATTAGCTATTTGACAGTGACAATTCCGACCCAATAAATAATTAAAAATATTTTAATCCACAAATCACAAATTTTGATTTATACTTCGTAATTTTATCCTAGTTTTTAAACGTTTGGATTACCAGATAGACTTCATTGGCTGTAATACGAAACATATCGGGATATCAGATATGATTTTAAGCATATTTTAATATTAAACTTTGTTAAAAGTGATTGATTCTTTAACAAAAATTATATTTTTGTATAATTATTGATTTAGTCTATTGAATTTGAAAATAATTTAAACGAAATAAATAATTATAAACTTCAAAAAATTTAGAATTATGTCACCATCGTACGAGGTTATTTTCGAAAACAACAAAAAATGGGTAGAGTCCAAAGTAGCTGAAGATCCGAATTTCTTCCATGAACTTGCAAAAACTCAGCATCCTGAATACCTCTACATCGGATGTTCAGACAGCAGAGCTACCGCAGAGGAACTGATGGGAGCAAAACCTGGAGAAGTCTTTGTCTACAGAAACATAGCCAATGTGGTCAATACTTTAGACATGAGTTCCACAGCGGTTATCCAATACGCTGTAGAGCATTTGAAAGTAAAACACATTATTGTTTGTGGTCATTACAATTGTGGCGGTGTAAAAGCAGCGATGACTCCTCAGGATCTAGGATTACTGAATCCATGGCTGAGAACCATCCGCGATGTTTACAGGCTGCATCAGGCTGAGCTGGATTCTATTGAGGACGAAAACAAACGTTATGACAGACTTGTAGAACTTAATGTTCAGGAGCAATGCATCAACGTGATTAAAATGGCCTGCGTACAGGAACGATACATTTTAGAAGAGTATCCTATTGTACACGGCTGGGTATTTGACCTCAGAACAGGTAAAATCATTGATCTTGAAATTGATTTTGAGAAAATCTTAAAAGACATCCAAAAGATCTACAATCTTACAAGTTCTGATTGGGTAATGAGCAGAAAGACCAAATAGTTTTTCTAAAAAGAATGTAAAATGAAATTCTGGAGTATTATTGTATTAACGTTTTTTCTGAATTTTACGGCGCTGCCAGGCATTGCTGCGGTAGCGGGCTGGGATATTGCAAGAACGAATATAATAATCAATGAAGAAGAACCACACTCTCACCCATCCTCATTTATTGTTTACGAAAAGACAATTCCGAAACCTTTGGATGTTTTCGATTATCTGAAGTTTTCCGAACCTGATGTTCAGGGTGTGTCTTTTGTTCTGATTGATGATTCTTTTCATCTTTCACCACTACTTACTATATTTTCTCCTCCTCCGGAAGCGTAACCCCTATAGTTAGATTTTTTTGATACTACTCCATATCATTTTTGATATCGGATACGCATGTATTATAAAATTATTTTTCCAACTTTTTATAATTGACTTATTTACAACCAATAAGTCGGTTATCCCTTACAGCTTCACATTATGAAAAAGACATCATTAATAGGAGGAATCAAGGAAAATTTTCCTTCAGGACTCGTGGTATTTTTAGTAGCACTTCCGTTGTGTTTAGGAATTGCTTTAGCATCAGGTGCTCCACCATTATCCGGTATTATCTCCGGTATCATAGGCGGCCTGGTAGTAGGAACAATCAGTAATTCAAATATATCTGTTTCCGGACCTGCAGCAGGCCTTACAGCTATCGTTTTAACAGCAATAACAGATCTTGGTGCATTTGAACTCTTTCTTTGCGCAGGGATTATTGCGGGGCTTATTCAATTGGTTTTAGGGTTTGTAAGAGCTGGAAGTATTTCCAACTATTTCCCGAATAACGTTATTGAAGGTATGCTTGCTGCCATAGGAATTATTATTATATTAAAACAGATTCCGCATGCCCTAGGATTTGATAAAGATTATGAAGGGCACGAGTCGATTTTTGACAATGGACTGAATTTCGGGTATTTTACAGAATTGCTGGAAGCCATCCATCCGGGGGCTATTGTTATTACTTTAATATCTGTGGCAATTCTTATCGCATGGGACAAAATCCATGTGCTGAAAAGAATGAAAATGCTTCCCGGCGCATTAGTTGCGGTTATTGTAAGTATCCTTTTGAATCAGCTCTTTAAAATGTCCGGAAGCTCCCTGGCTGTGCAGACACAGCATTTGGTTTCCTTACCGGTTCCACAGACTCTGGATGATTTTAAAAACCTGATTACCACTCCTGATCTTAATGGTTTCACCAATCCCAAAGTATGGATCGTAGGAGCAACGATTGCTATTGTTGCCTCTATTGAAACTTTACTTTGTATAGAGGCTTCTGACCGGCTGGACAGACAGAAAAGAATTACAGATACGAATCTCGAGCTTAAAGCCCAGGGAATAGGAAATCTTATAAGTTCTTTTATTGGAGGTCTGCCAATGACTTCTGTAGTAGTAAGAAGTTCTGCCAATGCCAATGCAGGAGCTACATCTAAGATGTCTACCATTATTCATGGTGTATTTTTATTAATCTGTGTCCTGTCTATTCCTGTTGTTTTAAATTTAATTCCATTGGCAACATTAGCTGCGGTATTAATTTTAGTCGGATATAAATTGGCAAAGCCAGCTACGTTTAAACATTTCTGGCATTTGGGAAAATTCCAGTTTATTCCGTTTGTAGCAACCGTTGTAGCAGTAGTCGCAACAGATTTATTAAAGGGAGTTGGAATTGGTCTGGCGATTTCAGTATTCTATATTCTTCAGGGAAATATGAAAAGAGCATATTACTTAAGCAGAGAGAGACTGGATGACGCAGATGGAATCAATATCAAACTGGCTGAAGAAGTATCCTTTCTAAATAAGGCAGCCATTAAAAAAACACTTAAAAACATAAAACCAAGCTCTACAGTAATCATTGATGCAAGAAACACTTCATACATCGCAACAGATGTACTGGAAATGATCCAGGATTTTGCCAATATCCGCGCCAAGGAACAGGATATCAATGTTGAACTGCTAGGCTTTAAAACTTCATACAGAGATTACGAAAGAAGTGAGGATTCCCATATTTTGGTTACTCACAAAAGAGCAATGTAATCTCATCCCTCAATTAATTAATTTTTTTAACTTTAAATTTGAAAACAATAAAAATATGAAAGCACATACATACGAAACCCAATCTACAATTACTCCTGAAAAAGCATTAGAATTCTTAAAAGAAGGAAACCAGAGGTTTGTCAATAACCTTAAAGCAAACAGAGACCTTCTTGAACAGGTAAATGCTACACGTGAAGGACAATGGCCTTTTGCCGTTGTTTTAAGCTGTATCGATAGCCGTACTTCCGCAGAGCTTATCTTTGACCAGGGGCTTGGAGATATTTTCAGTATCAGAATTGCCGGTAACTTTGTGAATCAGGACATTCTGGGATCTATGGAATTTGGGTGTAATGTTGCCGGTTCTAAGCTCATTGTCGTATTAGGACACACCAAGTGCGGGGCATTGAAAGGAGGTCTTGACGCCGCAAAAATTGAAGGCCTGGGAATGGATAACCTGAACCATCTTATCAATCACTTCAATCCTATTATCAATGAAATTATCGAAGAGAATGAAGAGCGTTCATCCAGTAACAGCTCTCTTCTTGAAAGGCTTAATCAGCAAAATGTAAGAAGCGCGATTGAAGATATCCGTAAGCAAAGTTCAACCCTTAAAAATCTTGAAGCTGAAGGTAAAATTAAAATCGTTGGCGCCAACTACGATGTTGAAACAGGTGCTGTAACGTGGTTATAAGATTTAAATTCATTACATTTCAATTATAATTTACAGGAATGCCATCGAAATTCGATGGCATTTATTTTATTGAATTTCATTATAAAACAAGTGAATAGTAAACCATAAAATGCATTAAAATGGTAAAATCAACAATATATTTCAAAGAGATTTGGTTTAAATTAATGGAGATTAATTATATATATTGCGATTACCTAATTGGAGATAATGATGAGAATACTGATGAGCTTTTTAGAATACAATGTATGAATGACCAAATGGTTGGATGCTTCGTGAAATGAATTCGAAAAGCACTGATGTTACAGATAAAATGATACAATATCATCCTGGTGCTCCGAGGCACTTTAATGGTAAGCCATATTGGAAAGCACTATCAGAAGGAAATAGAAACCCTGTAATAACACCATAAATCCATAATTATGATACATCAATATAAAAAGATAACAGAAAGTTTAAAATTACTGGCCTCATCGTTAGAGGAACAGGAAAAATACTTGCCCGATTTCGCAGATGTCCCAGATGAGGTCACATCAACTTTTGAAAATGCTTTTTTATTATTACCTGCTCTTATAGAAAGTAATCAATTTTCCAACGCTTCAATAGCTTCGATTTTACGTTTGAATAATAAAGTACAATGGTGTTTAAGAAATGTAGATTTGGATGACTTTTCAAATTCAGAGTGGAATAAAGTAAGAGAAATGGCAAAAAATACTCTTCAAATAATGGGAGAACCCTTTGGAAAACCCGATCTCCATTATATATGAAAAAGCTTATAAAAAATTCACAAGCTTAGCAAAATAATATATTATAAATGATTTGAAAAGGCAAACATTTTGGCAAAGTGGAAAAATTGAAATTTCTAAATCAGAAGAATTTATCCCTAAGATTTTGGATAAATCCAGTATAGATTTAGCTAATAAATCACTCTTAAAATGATTATAGATGACTACCTCTTTTTTGAGGTAGTCATTCTTTTAAATAAATATTATTATATTTAGATCCTCTTGATTCTAATTACGAATTATTTCCCGTTAAAAGCAGACATCGTATTATTCAACCCTGCAAAAACGAAAGAAAGAGCGGCCTTGGAAAAGGTTTCAATTCTTTCGGTAAGCTTTTCAGCTTCTTCTTCATTCCAGGTTCCCAATACATAGTCTACCTGTCGCCCGGCAGCAAAATCAGCAGAGATCCCGAAACGCAGTCTTGCGTAATTTTGAGTCTGCAGTACTTCATTAATATTTTTAAGCCCGTTGTGCCCTGCATCGGAACCTTTTCCTTTCAATCTTAAAGTTCCGAAAGGAAGAGCCAGGTCATCGGTAACGATCAGTACATTTTCCAAAGGAATATTTTCTTTCTGCATCCAGTATTTCACGGCATTACCGGAAAGGTTCATATAAGTATCAGGTTTAAGGATAAAAACCTTTCTGCCTTTATGCTTTCCTTCTGCAAGCCAGCCAAAATTGGAGGTATTGAATGATACCTCAAGCGTTTCAGCTATTTTCTCCGCTACTTTAAAGCCTATATTATGCCGTGTATTTTCATATTCTGAGCCTTTATTACCAAGCCCTACGATTAAATATTTCATCAGAAATTTTTTGCAAAATTAAGAGATAAAAAATAAAAAAACTCAATCTTAGGAAAGATTGAGTTTGAATATTATTAAAAAAATTTTTTACTGTGGCTTGTAAATATAGTTAACCCCATATCCTTTTGTCATGTATGTCTGAGGATCATAAACGTAATTGGTACTCTTCACAATTGGTGTTGGAATTGGAGGCGTAAGATCTGTTACTGACCATCTCTTAGGATTGTTTGGAGATAAGATAAGACTTTCTTTATCATTGATCACTGTAGATAATAATCTTGAAATCTTATATACGTGCGGCAATAATGTGAATGGACTTACCTGCTCATCATAGGCATAATATTCATAGCTGTATTTTCCTGTAACAGTACCGAATGCTCCTCCTGACATTGTCCCGTAGTATCTTACTACTTTTGATACATTATCTCCCACATAAGTATAAGCTGTTTTAGAATAATCTGTAAAATTAAGAGGAGCTCCCGGAACGTCCGGTCCGTTCTTCATAATGATAGAATCCAGTTTCCCCGTAGAAGTGCTGTACTTGATAGCATAAAGGCTCTTCTCTTTTTTCAGTAATGTCTGTGGTCCAGGAGGATTTCCAGGAATTATAGGAGGAGGTCTTCTGAAAATCGAACGGTTTTCAGAAATCGACTGAAGTTTGTTATTGTTTGCATAAGAGAATAATTGTGTGTATGAAACACTGTCTTTATCCAGCTTTCCGTTTCCGTCAAGATCAAGGAAACCGTTAAAGTTGATCTGACTGATTTTATCACCACTGTACATGATATCTGTGATTGAGGCACTGTCTGTAATTACTTTAGTCACAAGAAGTCCGCTGTAGCGATATTCTGCAATAGTATCTTTATCTGTAATTTCTCTGTATAATGCTCTTGGCCCGCTTAAACCTCCTGTATTGTTAAGATCCAGCAACGGGTTTCCATCCTCATCTAATAAACTCTTGCAGGAATGTATTGAGGAAAAACCTGCGATTAATAAAATAAAATAGAAAATTTGTTTCATTTCCTTGTAATTGATTATTTTTTTGACAAATATAATTTTTTTTTGCCTAAAAATTGTATTATTATTTATATTCCGGTAAGATTAATAACTATATTTCTCCTATAAATTTTTATAGGTAAAAGTTAGGTTCTGATTTTTTTCAACAGTTACATACCCCTGATTATCATAAGAATAACTTTGAGCTGTATTAACAGGAGTAGCTGGTGATGGCAATTCTATAAACATCGAAGTAGGATTGTTTGGAGATATTTTATAGAAGTTAGCCGGATTCATAAGGCTTCGTGTGATAAAATAAACCGAAGGAAGCGTAGAATAAGGGCTTTTCTGAGCATCATAATTTTGAAAGCTGTATTTGCTTACTACCGCTGTAGTCATATTCGGGTTTCCATTGATATCCAGAATACCCTTGGAACAAACTACCTGAATAACATTATCACCGTTATACACAAAACTATAGTCTATAAATCTGTTGTAGGCACTTATTCCTCCTTCTTTTCTCTTTTCAAGAATTTTGGTAAGCTTATTGGTCGTTGCATTATAGGTAAATGCATAATCACTTACCACTGAGACGGATGGAGTTGCACCGGTTGCAGTAGAACTTGCATTATAAATTCTTTTGCCTGTGGCATCAGGGACAATATTAAATTCATATACGAGACTGGAAGATGCTGAACTCACATATTTTACTTTCGTAATATTATTGTTGGTATATGTTACTGTTCCAGTAAAATAAGCACTTCCGGAAGCGAATTCATCTTTAGATACAGCAGTTTGCAAATCTCCTGATCCTGCTGCAGTAATATACTCTTCCTGAGAAACATTATTGGAACTCACCTTTGTCAAAACTTTTTTAGGTGGTGGACCATCATCCGGATTAGGAATGGATTCTGTAGGGTCTGAGGTTGTATTACATGCTGTCAGCAGCCCAAGAAAAGCAATACCGGCAAACATTTTTAAAAAATAGTTTTTTACCATATAGAATTTTTTTAGCTTGTCCAAATATAATTCAATTTTCAATAATACACTTCACTTTATCTGAACAAATTCACAAGAAATAGACTTAATAAACAAAAAAAATCTAAAAACATAACGTTTTTAGATTTCCAATTATTGTATTATTATGAAAATTAATAAGGTTGCAATATAGAAGTGGTCAAAACCGACTGTGACATATCACTGTTCAGATTATCTGTATTAACCGCTCTTCCAACACCAAGCGTGTTACTTGAAATTGCTCTTTTAATACAGGCTACTTTTACACTGTAATTGTTTTTAGGCGTAAGATTCGCCAGTGTGGCATTAAGATTAAAAATCTTGTAAGTTCCGGCATCTCCAAGCAATACATCTGTTCTTACTGCTCTCAGCTTGTCATCCACAAATACCCCACAGGCAAAACTCGCAGAATTTGTTCCTGTTTTCTGTACGGTAGTCTGAAATGAGAAGGTCGCTTTATTATTACTGTTGGTGATAGAAAATAAATCAACCGCACCAGGAATTACAGTCCAGCCACCTGTCAGTGCCTCTCCTTCAGTATAGGGATTTGTTGATCCGTTAGCTCCTGAAAAGCTCACTCCGGTCTGGTCTGCCACTGTATTAATTGAAAATACAGACATACTTCCCTGGCCGTCTGCAATTTTGATTGCTTTCCAGTCGTTCGTACCCAGATCTGTATTATTATGCAGAATATCTCCTGCTGCGCCGGCAGATCCTTTCAACAGATCAGTACCTCCTGTTCTTAATTCTTTTGCGATATTAAGATCTCCATTTACATCCAGCATATTGCTGGGCGTTGGAGTATTAATACCCACCTGAGCATTGGCGATACCTGCTACCAGCAGAGAGGTTATCAATATTATTTTTTTCATGATCTGCTTAATTTATAATTGGGTTAAACACCTCCGGAACTTCATATACATCCACCTTAAGAGATGACTGTGAAATGAAGCTGTTGATATTGGTATATACATTGGTCCCTATTGTCAGCGCATTTCCTGATCCTGTAGCTCCATAAGAGCCTAATCTTGTACACGCTACACTTACTGTATGATCTCCTTTCGCAAGATTCTCTACAATTCCTATCTGGGTATGGGTAAGGAAAGGATATGAAGTGGTAATTGCCTTTAAGTTTCTCTGTCTCAGATTCACCAGCTTATTATCCACAAAAATACCACACGCATAGTCTATTGAATTATCTGTTCCTCCCGCTGCTCCAAAATCTGCCTGTACCACTGTTTCAAACTGGAAGTAAGCTTTACTCTGAGTACTGAATACTTTGATCACCTGTGAAAGCCCATCTATTTTTTTGAAATTGGTAAGACTGCTGAGATCTTTTCCTTTGGTAAAAGTGGCACCTCTTGAAGTGAAGCCCACCGTAGAATTCTCGGAAGAGCTGAATGTAACTCCAACTTTATCAGAAAAAGAATTGTTATATATCAGGTAAAACTTATTGGGCTCATATTCCGGAATACGCAGTGATTTCCAGATTGGAGCATATCCCTCTCCCTGAGAAACCAGAAGTTGGTCGTTATTTCCCTGAAATACAGAATTGTCAGTAGCATTAAGAACCGCAATTTTACCTCTGAAATTGACATCTCCGTTGACGTCCAGTTTTGCATTAGGGGTATCTGTTTTTATTCCCACCTGAGCCGCTGCCCAAAGTCCCGTGGTACAAAGCAGCGTTGATAATAGTTTTTTCATCATTAGTTGTTTTTATAGCTCACGTATTCGATAAGGTCCATTTTCATGGTAGATTCTAAAGTAAATGCACTGGAAGTTCCGTTTGAACCTTGTGCATTACGCCCGATAGCAAATTGCGAGCCGGCATTTGAGGTATCAATCTTTCTGCATGCAATTTCAATTGTATGCACTCCAATCGGAACATTTTGTTCGGTATAGTTAAGAGTAAAAATATAATCCTGGAGACCATTTTTCCCGCTATTATTGTTAGAAGCAATTCTATCCGGGCGTACCGCTACCAGCAGACCGTTTCTGAAAACGCCACATGCAAATCTGACACTTTCAGAAGTAGTGGCAACAGGTGCTTTAATCTCAACCCCTGTCTGAAACTGATAAGTAAGTCTGTTTTTTCCGTTTTTAACAGTAAAACTATTTTGAAGGCCATCGATCTTCACCCATTTGCCTTTGGTAAGATCGATAAGCTTATCACCAACACTGTTTACAAGAATACCATCTCCTGCAACATTATCAGAAAGTGATATAATACCCGTTTGATCCGACGACAGATAAGAATTGATCAGCTTATACTGTCCCTCTTCCATAAAGGAAACATTCAATGATTTCCACACAGGAGGCAATCCCTCACCCTGAGAAACCAAAACCTGGCCGTTCAACCCGGCATCTCCAGCCTGCGTTGAAGTTCCGCCTACTCTAAGTTCTTTTCTTAAGGTGGTCTTTCCATTCACATCAAGAACAGATTTAGGTTTTGCAGTACCTATTCCCACCTGTGCGTTGGCATAGAATGAAAGAAGTCCAGCCGCGCAGCAATATATAATTTTTTTCATAATAAGGACTGCAAAGGTACACAATGAAGTCCAAAAAATTCCAGTTATACATCCATAAACCTATAGAAATAAACACATTACAATATAGAATTAATCACATCTAAAAGTAGAATTATTTCTACATAACTCCACTTTTCATTTACTAAATAAAACATATTATGCTCCAAACCCTTACTGTACGGGAACTTACAAGTTTTTATTACTCATCAGAATGTGATTTTAACACCACAAAAAGGGCCTTAATTCTCCCCGAGAGGAATATTCCAAAATAAAAACATGATAACAATCACAAAAAAACGTATAAAAATTTAAGGCTTTTATACGTTTTTCACGATTTTTATAAAGTTGTCCCTAAAGAACAAAAAGTAAAATTTAATTATGTTCAATAATGGCTTTCAGCAGTAGATTTACCTCATCAACATTTTTAACCTTTTCCTTCCTCATCATCAGCTGGTTGCCTTCTTTTCCTGACTTCTCTTTCAGCTGAGCCTCAGCAGGATTGCGGGTCAGATAATTGATAATATGTCTGAATCTATCGGTCTGATAGAATTTATCCTGAGGATTCCCCGGAAAGTATCCTAAAAAGACGCCGTTTTTCATTACAATCTTCTCAAAACCAATATCAGCAGCCAGCCATTTCAGGGACACACTCTTCAGAAGATTAACAGCTTCTTTCGGCAGTGCCCCAAAACGGTCGATCAATTCCAGCTCAAACTGATGAAGATCTGCTTCATTGTTGATCTCTGCAATTTTCTGATACAGCAGCAGCCTTTCTTCCGTATTGGAGATATATGAATCCGGCAGCATCAGTTCCAAATCCGTATCGATATTAACCTCTTTCACGGATTTAAAAAGCTTCTGACGATCTTCTTCATTTTCAAAAAGGTTTTCAAAATCAGCATCATCTTTTAATTCTTCCAATGCTTCCTGCATCAGTTTCTGATACGTTTCAAAACCCATCTCATTGATAAATCCACTCTGCTCAGCTCCCAGAAGATCACCTGCTCCCCTTATCTCAAGATCTTTCATTGCAATCTGGAATCCACTTCCCAGATCTGAAAACTGTTCAATAGCCTCCAAACGTTTTCTGGCATCCGAAGTCATCATATCATAAGGAGGTGTGATCAGATAACAAAACGCTTTCCGGTTGCTTCGTCCCACCCTTCCTCTCATCTGGTGAAGGTCTGCCATTCCGAACCGATGTGCATCATTGATAAAAATAGTATTCGCATTCGGCAGATCTACACCACTTTCCACAATGGTGGTAGATACAAGGACATCATATTTTCCTTCCATAAAATCCAGGACATTCTTTTCCAGCTGTTTTCCCTCCATCTGTCCATGTCCCGTAATCACTCTTGCATCGGGAACCAGTCTCTGAATAAGCCCTGCAATATCTTTCAGATTCTCAATTCTGTTATTGATAAAATATACCTGCCCATCTCTCTGAAGCTCGTATGAAACAGCATCACGAAGAATTTCTTCATTGAATCCTATCAACTGCGTATCCACAGGCTGTCTGTTAGGAGGTGGTGTTTTGATTACAGACAAATCCCTGGCAGCCATCAATGAAAACTGCAGGGTTCTTGGAATAGGAGTAGCTGTAAGAGTAAGGGTATCTACATTATTTTTTAAGGTCTTCAACTTATCCTTTACTGAAACTCCGAATTTATGCTCTTCATCAATAATAAGCAATCCAAGGTCTTTAAATTTCACAGAGCTGCTTACCAACTGATGTGTTCCAATGATAATATCTACTTTTCCATTCTTCAGATCTTCTAAAGTCTCTGATTTTTGTTTGGCCGTCCTGAATCTGTTGACATAAGAGACATTTACCGGAAAATCTTTAAGCCTTTCCTTAAAACTTCTGTAATGCTGAAAAGCCAGAATAGTTGTAGGCACTAATACGGCAACCTGCTTGCCATCAGTAGCCGCTTTGAATGCAGCCCTGATTGCAACTTCTGTTTTTCCGAAACCTACATCACCACAAACCAGCCTGTCCATCACTGTATCAGCTTCCATATCTTTTTTTACATCTATGGTAGCCTTTTCCTGATCCGGAGTATCTTCATAAATAAAGCTGGCTTCCAATTCGTTCTGCAGATAGGAATCCGGTGTATACGCAAAACCTTTTGCCGTTTTTCTCTGGGCATACAGTTTAATAAGGTCAAAAGCAATCTGCTTAACTTTAGCTTTTGTTTTCTGCTTTAAAGATTTCCAGGTTGGAGATCCGAGTTTACTCAAAACAACTTCTTTTCCATCCGGGCCGTTGTATTTTGAAATCTTATGTAAAGAGTGAATACTCACATACAGCAGGTCACCGTTTTTATAAGTCAATTTGAAACATTCCTGGATTTTGCCATCATTATTTACCTTTACCAGGCCCATAAACTTCCCAATTCCATGATCGATATGAGCGATATAGTCACCGATCTTCAGAGACATCAGATCTTTCAGGGTAAGCTGTTCAGATTTTGCAAAAGTATTTTTAGCTTTATATCTCTGATAACGGTCAAAAATCTGGTGATCTGTATAGACCATCAGTTTGTGACCATGATCTACAAACCCTTCGTGAAGTTCAGATTTAAAGCTTTTAAAGGGAAGTTCATGCTCAAGTTCTTCAAAAATAGACTCCAGCCTTTCTTTCTGTTTTTCTGTTGAAAAGGAAATCCAGGTATCAAATCCATTATTCTGTTTTTCCTCAATATCTTCGATCAGCAGTTCAAAGTTTTTATGAAAAGAAGGCTGTGGGAGCTGGTCCATTCTGACCTCAGTAAATTCCTTCAATCCTTCAATCATTACTCCTCCAAAATCAACTGTCCTGAATTTTTTATAATCGAACAGAAACTCCTGATCAGAAATAAAAAGTTCCTGTGGAGTCCTGTGTGCAATATCCTTACTTAACGTTTCATATTTCTCCAGAGACTTTTCATAAAAAGTCCTTATTTTCTGCATTCCCACCATTCCGTTTTTTGAAACTACAAAGCTTTCATTAGACAGTAACTGCAGCAGTGACACCCTGGTTCCTGTCACTGAAAAATTCATATTGGAAACCAACTGAAAATCCTTTACCTTATCTACCGAAAGCTGGGTTTCAATATCAAATGTTTTGATGCTTTCCACTTCATTTCCGAAGAACGTAATCCTGTATGGTTTTTCATATGAATAGGAAAACAAATCTACAATTCCTCCTCTTACAGAAAATTCGCCTGGCTCAGAAACGAAATCAGCCTGTTGGAAATGATAATGATTAAGCAGCTCATCTACAAAATCAAAATCCAGCTGATCACCTACTTTAATATGATGAGAAATCGCCTTAAAATCTTCTTTTTTTAAAACCTTTTCAGATAGAGCGCCGGCATAGGCAACTATCACTCTGGGAGACCTTCCGGAATTGATTTTATTTAAAACCTCCGTTCTTAAAACCAAGTTTGCATTCTGTGTTTTCTCGACCTGATACGGCTCAAGATGGGTTGCCGGAAAGTACAGCACTTTATCTTTACCAAGAAGGTCTTCCATCTCAGTATTGGCATATAATGCATCTTCCTTATCATCTACGAGATAAAGAATATTTTTCTTCTGAACCAAAAAAAGTTCAGCCACAAAAATAGAGACTGAAGATCCGGCACTTCCTTTTACAGCAATATGCTGATTATTTTCTAGCTGAGTAAAAATTTCTTTTCCAAACTCTTTCTGCAACAGGTCTGGAAGAAACTTTTCATTGATGGATTTTAACTGCATATAGTAGTGGTATAAACGAGAGAAGCGATTTCGGGAGTTTTCCGAAACCGTTTAGGAGATACAAAGATACTGATATTTTTTTCTCTGCTTATATAATATGATCCTTTCAGATTTAGAAATGAAATACTTAGCCAAAAAAATAAATCTTAATTTTTTACAATTTTATTTAATAACCCGTTAAAAAAAAATTAATTATTCCCACATGGCACAGTGTTTGGGATCCTTATGTTACCAAACATTAAGAATAGTATTATGAAAAAAGCAATTAAAATTTTAGGACTTATGATGCTGTTGGTATTTACAGCATTATCTTTTTCGTCGTGCAGCAAAGATGATGATCCTGTAAACAATGAATTTTTTGCAGGAACTTACAAGGGAAGTGTTTCTTATAATGACGGAGGCTCCACCAATATCAGCACAGATAACGGAAGTGTATTTGTGACAAAGATCGCCAGCGGCACCAAGTATAATTTTGCCTTCTCAAACAGTATTCCCGATCTTAACGGAATAGAGTTTAATCAGGAAGGGGATCATACGCTTGTAATGATTGGTTCTACAGCAACCTCTTATATCAGAATTGATAACAACACGTTAAAAATCTTATTTGCAAAAGACGGCAAAACGTGGACAGCCAACTGTACACGTTAGATGTGTCTATTTATATATTATGCAAGCCTGTCTTCATCCTTTGAAGGCAGGCTTTTTAACTGTAAATGAAAAGCTTTAATCTTTTTTTAAGCTGTAATAAACTTTAGTTAAGTTTGAAAATACCATTTTTTTAGCCTGCTTTTTGTATATCTTTATTCAACAAAAACAAACAATCATTCTTATGAAAAAATTATTATCTGCAATGTCATTAATCTTAGGGTTAGGACTTGCCACTGCACAGCAGACTGCTCCCGCTAAAAGCACAACAGCACATCCACCTGTAAAAGCAACTACTGCAAAGGCTGCTAAACCGGCAGAAGTAAAAGCTGCCAAACCGGCAATGGATGCAAAAGCAGCGAAGCCTGCACAACCGGCTGCCAAAATGAAAAAAGACGGAACTCCGGATAAAAGATATAAAGAAAACAAACACCTGAAAAAAGACGGGACTCCTGATAAAAGGTACAAGGAGAATAAATAAGCACAACATTAACATATAGTTGTTATTTTCATAATCAAATTTCGAAAAGCCGGTGGAACATGTTCCATCGGTTTTTTTATGTGAAGCCTTGTAAAAAATGATTCCAGATTCTGTACTTATTTATAAATTTGACCCATGTTAAACTTCTTCAAGAAAAATGCAGCACTGATCTGGGCAAAAAAGCATGTCCAAAAAGCGGAAGACTTCAAAAAAAATGCAGGAAAAGACCAGGAAGACCTTTTACTTTCTCTGGTAAATACCGCTCAAAAAACACTTTTCGGGCGTGAGCATGATTTTGAAAACATCCATTCTGTAAAAGAATTTCAGGACAGAGTTCCTGTAGCCGACTATGAAGATCTGAAACCTTATATTGAAAGAGTAAAAAAAGGACAGGCTAATATTCTCTGGACAGAAACCCCGGAATATTTTGCCAAAACTTCAGGAACGACTTCCGGATCCAAATACATCCCTATCTCTAAAGAAGGAATGCCTTTTCAGGTTGCCGGAGCTCAAAGTGCCCTTTTCCATTATATCAGCAAAAAGAACAATGCTGATTTCGTAAACGGGAAAATGATTTTTCTGCAGGGCAGCCCTGAACTGGAAGAAATATTTGGAATAAAAACAGGGCGATTGTCCGGTATTGTAGCCCATCATATCCCTAACTATCTTCAAAAAAACCGCCTGCCAAGCTGGGAAACCAATATCATAGAGGATTGGGAAACCAAAGTTGACAAGATCATTGAAGAAACAGAACGTGAAAATATGACGTTGATCTCCGGGATTCCTCCATGGCTTATCATGTATTTTGAGAAGTTAACGGAAAAACATGGTAAAAAGATCAAGCAGCTCTTCCCTAATCTTCAGCTTATCGTCACCGGTGGAGTCAATTATGAACCGTACCGTGATAAGATGGAAGAACTATTGGGCGGCAAGGTCGATATTATTCAGACTTTCCCTGCCTCTGAAGGTTTTTTTGCTTTTCAGGATGATTACACCAAAGAAGGACTCCTGCTGCTGACCAATCACGGGATTTTCTATGAATTCATTCCTTTGGAAGAATATGGCAAACCAGGAGCAAGAAGATTAACATTAAAAGACATTGAACTTCATAAAGATTACGCGCTGATCCTTACCACCAACTCCGGATTGTGGGCTTATTCCATTGGAGATGTTGTAAGGTTTATCAGCAAGGATCCTTACAGGATTTTGGTAAGTGGCAGAACAAAACATTTTACTTCAGCTTTTGGAGAACACGTGATTGCTTTTGAGGTGGAAGAAGCGATGAAAGCTGCCATTGAAAAATATCCGGCACAGATTACAGAATTTCATCTTGCACCACAGGTAAACCCATCTGAAGGACTTCCTTATCATGAATGGCTGATTGAGTTTGAAAAAGAACCGGAGCATCTGGAAGCATTCAGAGAAGAGCTGGATCAGCAGCTTCGGGCGAGAAATACGTATTATAACGATCTGATTTCGGGAAATATCCTCCAGAAACTGCAGATCACAAGACTGAAAAAGAATGCTTTTCACGAATATGCCAAATCCCAGGGAAAACTGGGAGGCCAAAATAAGACTCCAAGATTGGCGAATGACAGAAAGATTGCAGATCTCTTAGAAATTTACAAACTTTAATCATATTTTTTCAATTCCAAAAACGTATATTCGAAAAAAATTATAAATTTGAAAAACTAAAAGAAAATAATGAAAGCATCTGTACTGTTGAAATCATCTTTATTAACATCTTTATTTGTTATTACGTCTTGCGCTACGACAAAATACAGCGAGGATATTTCAAAAAACAACTACTCCAATCTTGAAGCCGGAAAAATCTACAAAGTAACAATGAGAGACGGATCTCCGAAGCAGACCATCTTATTCAGAAATATCGTTGGAGACAACCTTGTAGGTACAGCTGGTAAAAAAGACAGCACAGAAGTCATTATCCCTAAAGCAAAAGTAGCCGCTGTGAAAGACAGGAGGAAGGCAAGGATTGCTGCAGGAGCTACTATCATTGGAGCAGCAGGAGTTGCTGCCATCGTATTGAGTTCTACCAGAGCTGACTAAAATAGATTTTATCTTTCGGGATATATTTACGATATCTTTTAAAAATCAACATATGAATAGTCCTAAATAAATTTTTAGGACTATTTTTGTTCATGATTTCCTTTACCCCGTTACAGACATTACAAAATGTTGAGTTCAGAAATCTTCTCACCGGGAGATTTTTTATTGTTTTAGCTTTCAGAATGCTTGCCACATTATTAGGATGGTGGGTGTACCAGTTAACAAAAGATCCTTTTTCAATAGGTCTTATTGGCCTTTCAGAAGTAATTCCTGCGGTAAGCTGTGCCCTGTATGCAGGACACGTTATTGATATGAATGAAAAAAAGAAACTGCTTCTTACCTGCAATTATGCTTATATTTTTCTGATCGGACTGTTACTGATTCCCGCTTTCTTTAATGTGGAAATGCATTTTACAGGTCATCAGATCACTTATTTTATTTATGGGGTGATATTTTTCACAGGAATAGCAAGAGCTTTTATCGGCCCTATTGTTCCTTCCATGATTCCTAAAATTGTAAAGAAAGAGAACCTCCCCAATGCAGTAACTCTCAATCAGGCTACATTTCTTATTTCTTCTGTGTGCGGACACGCTATAGGCGGACTCCTCATAGGATACATTGGAGTAAAATGGACCCTAGTTGTTATTCTATCTTTGATATTCGTTGCTTCTTTATTTTTCTGGCAACTCAACAAGCAGTATTCGGAATACAAAAAGGAAACGGTGAATGTCGTTGAAAGCATGCGTGAAGGAATTTCCTATATTTTTAAGACCAAAGAAATTTTAGGTGCTTTATGCCTTGACATGTTTGCGGTACTCTTTGGTGGTGCTGTAGCCATGATTCCTGTTTTTGCCACAGATATTTTAAATTCAGGAGCTGAAGGTTTTGGCCTGCTCAATGCAGCCTCTGATATCGGATCCATGTGCATCATTACGGTTTTATCAATTGTTCCTCTTCGGAAAAATCAAGGGAAAATACTTCTTGCTGTGGTAACCGGATTCGGGCTTTGCATCATAGGCTTTGGCTTATCCAAAATTTATTGGCTTTCTTTTATGTTCCTTGTGATGAGCGGGATGCTTGACGGAATCTCTGTGGTAATACGCGGAACGATTGTACAGCTGAAAACACCTGATCATATAAGAGGGAGGGTTCTCAGTGTGAATTCAATATTTATCATGTCCAGCAACGAAATGGGACAGTTCGAAAGCGGACTCATGGCTAAATTACTTGGAGTAGTACGATCTGTAGTCTTTGGAGGATGCATGACTGTATTAGTAGCATTACTGGTGGGAAGCACCAATCCTAAGCTGAGAAAAATGCAATATTAACTTATTATTTATCAGTTCATTTAAATTTAACACGAAACAAATCGTAATTCGAAATACTTAAAATCAGAATAGATCATTTTCTATTCTGATTTTTCTTTTATACCTGCTTTTTATAACAAAAAAAGAGAATTAAATTCTAAATATTCAGACAAATAAACAATATCTTTACCATCTTCATATAATCGCACATGAAAAATAAAATACATTATTAAAAACCAATACATTAGTTTCATTAAATATATCTTAAAATCTTTAATTTAACGTTAATAATTTTTTATATTTGCTTCTATAAAATATCTCCCTATGACTAAACTTTTACTAATTTTAAGCTTTTTCATTGTAAACTGCTGGGTTTCGGCCCAAGCCTTCACTGACAAAGTGCTAACCCAAGCCGTACTGCAGCTTAATGCATCCAAAACAGCTAGTGATTACGACAATGTCTTCAGTAAATTTTCAGGAGCAAAAACTTCAGAAACCTGGCAGGCCAATTATTATGCCGCTGTTGCATTATACCTTAAAAATGAAACCCTGCTAAAGAAAGCACCCGGAGCCAGCCTTACGGATGACAATGCTTTAGCCAGAAAAATAGCAGCGGGAGCATGGACCGCACAAAGAGATAACGCTGAGATCAACATATTATTAGGTTTACTGTATGTTCAGAAAATGCAGATTGACGGTTCTCAAAGCAGCCAGCCGGATCAGAATGTCATCTCTCAAAGTATAGCTAAGGCTGAAACCAGTGCTGTTAACAACCCGAGACTGGCGATTCTTCAGGCAAAGATCAAAGAAAAATCAGGTGATAAAACTAATGCTGACATTTTATACCGTAAAGCTTTAAGCGAATTTTCCAACCCAAACGCTTCAGACAGCAAATCTCCAACTTGGGGAAAGCAATTGATCCCTTCTGTTCAATAATCTGAAGATAAAATTAAAATGATCAACATGAAAAAATATCTACTCGTTTTTCTATTTTTCGTAGCTCAAATGGTTTCTGCACAGCAGGACTGTGCTACTGCCATACCGATATGCAGCGATGCAGCGATTTCTCTTACACCTAACGGATGGGGAAATATTAAAGAAGGCCAGGTAGGCTGCCTTGGCCCTAATGGGGAGAGTAATTCCATATGGCTTACTTTCAGCATAGAAACAGCCGGAACACTGACTTTTGTAGTAACTCCCACAGGCCCCACTGCTGTAGGTATTGACTACGACTTCGCCCTGTATGGCCCCAATCACAACTGCGCCAATACAACAGCCTCTCCATTGAGATGTTCTTATGCCGGTGTTAATGTAAGCATCATCAACCCTACCGGGCTTAATATGACTTCTACGGATACAAGTGAAGGATCAACTGGTGATGGCTTTGTAAAATATATTGATGTTCTTCCCGGACAAGTTTATCATCTTCTTTTAAATAATTACTCTATAGACATTGCTCCATTTACCTTAACGTTTGGCGGAACAGCTAAGCTTCTTACTCCGTTTGACCACAATTCGGCACAGGTTTATCAACCTCATCCGTTTTTACAGCCTGGCCCTACCCAAAACGGGGAGATCCCGGTATGTGGTAAAATTGTTAACTATGATTTCTCTACATTTTCCTCACAGATTTTAAATGGCAACTCTAATTTTATAGTAAAATACTATGCTTCAGCAACAGATGCACTGGATGATAATAATCCTATTACCGCACCTACGAATATCAATGTAGCTACAACTTATACATATGCAATCAGCTATGTTGATCCCAACAGCCCGACCAGCTTCTTAAATCAGTGCAGAGAATATGGACAGATAAAATTTCTTGATAAATCTTTCACGCTAAACCCTGCTACCCTTACCTCTTGCAGCAATAACAATTCAGGCACTGCAATGTATGATCTATCTACAGCAACTGTAGGGGCGGCTCCCAATCATATATTAAAGTATTATCCTTCAATGTATGACCTTAATAACGGAACCAACGAGATTACCAATCCTTACATGTATGTTTCTGCAGAAGGCTCAGTTTTTGTAAAAGCGACCAACGAATTTGGATGTACAGCGTCAGCTGAAATTACACTTAAATTCTACCCTTTGGTTACAGCAACAGACGCTTCATTAAGATCCTGCTTTATAGAATCAAACCCGTCTACAGCTTTATTCAATCTGGCAAATGCTCCGGTCACGAGTCCTACAGGAACGACAACCAAAAGATATTTCCCATCGCTGACAGATGCAATAGATGCAACAAATGAAATTTTAGGATTTAATAATTATATTGCACCCAATGGATTTGTATACGTTAGAGTATCAGACACCCGCGGATGCTATACTGTTGCAAAAATTACTTTAACAGTAATTCCACCTGTGACATCAAGTGTACTGAAAGACAAGGTCATCTGCATGGAGGACACCACAACTCTTGATGCCGGAGCAGGTTTCAGCAGTTACGAGTGGAGCACAGGAGCAACTACCCAGTCAATCAAAAATGTAGGGGTAGGAGTCTACTGGGTAAAACTGAAAACAGGAGAGTGTATCGCAACACAGAAAGTTACCGTATATCCTTCTGAACAGCCTGTAGTAACCAATATTGATGTTTCCAACACAACGCTTACGATAAATGTTATAGGAGGAACACCGGATTATCAGTACTCAATGGACAAAATCACATGGCAGAACTCCAATACATTTACCAATATTGCCAGAGGCACTTATAAAGTATATGTAAAAGATGCATATGACTGTGATCCTATTGAAGTTACTGTAGTAGTTCCAAATCTTATAAATATGATTACTCCGAATGGAGATGGTGTAAACGATGTTGTAGATTATTCTGCAATGGCAGACAAACAAAATCTGGTATTAAGTATCTTTGACAGATATGGAACAAAAATCCATCAGGGAGATAAATCAAACGGATATAAATGGGACGGAACCATTGCCGGCAAGAAGATCCCTACAGGTACTTACTGGTACTCTGTAACATGGAATGAAAACGACAAAAAGAATACTCCTTTCAAGTTTTCAGGATGGATTGTTGTAAAAAACAGAGAATAAACCCTTATTATAAGAAAAGCCGCTTTGGCGGCTTTTTCTTTTACAAATTATGATAAAAATTTATTGATCTTTAATTTTGTTTAACGAAAATAGTTTTAACAATGAAAAAAATATTACTTCTTTTTATTTTATTGATAACGCAAATGGCCTATTCACAGTCAGACTGTGTCACAGCAATCCCTATCTGTGGTAACTCTGACATCTCTTACACCCCTTCAGGCCCGGGGAATATTATAGAAATTCTTAATCAAAACGGGGGATGCCTCAGCACCAATGAAAGATATACTGTATGGTATACTTTCACCATATCTACACCAGGCACCCTTGCATTTAAAATAAAACCAAATGACCAGGGTGATGATTATGATTTTGCAGTTTATGGTCCCACAACAAACGGATGTACTTCTTTACAGAATTCAGCTCACGTCTTTGTACAGCCAATAAGATGTAACTATAGCGGAACTCCCGGAGACACAGGATTGGATCTTACTCTTGCCCCGCCTGCAGTATTTCCTACCAACCCTCCAGGCACTACAGCCAGTATGAACAATGGCAAATGGAGTCCTTATATGGATGTATTGGTAGGTCAAACGTATTATCTGGTTATTGACAACTTCAGTAGATCGGTTAATGGATTTTCCTTAGAATGGTCTGGTACTGCAAGCTTAAGCTCAGCATTCAACGATCCAACTCTGGCTCCATATCCATTCATTACTCCAGGAATTCCAGGTACTAATCCAAATGATCCAAGCCAGGTAATGGTTTGCTCATTACCTACCCAGTTTGATTTTACAACACTTACTGCCTCTATCATCAATGGAAACAGCTCGAACTTCAAGGTTACTTACCACAAAACAACCAATGATGCCCTTACAGGCGCAAGCCCTCTTACCGTAGCAACAGTAGACGGAACCACTACATACTATTACAGAATTGTATATCAGGATCCTACTAATCCAAGTAATCCTAACAACGGATGTTTCATAACCGGGAAATTTAAGTTTGTCAATGTAGGTATTTCAGCAAATACCGCCACTTTATATTCTTGTAACAACAACGGAGCCGGTACGGCAAAATATAACCTAACAACAGCCAACGTATTTGGACCAGGCGGAGCAACAATCAAGTATTATGCTACCGCTGCGGATATGAATGCAGACATCAATGAAATCACTGACCCTGCTAACTATATTTCTCAGGAAGCAACGGTCTATGTAAAAGTGATTTCTTCTTTTGGATGTATCGCAACGACTACAATCAAACTGCTATTCTATCCTGCAGTAGTTTTAAAAGATGCTGTTATTCAGAACTGCTATATTGACAATGATGTAAACCGTTCAACCTTTGATCTTTCTAAAGCTGATATCGGAGTACCTGTTCCTACCCCTACCGGAACTATTATTAAATATTACACTACTGTAGCTGATGCCAAAGCTCAGACCAATCCTATTGCTACACCACTAAATTATCTTTCAGAAAGCAAAACGGTATTTGCAAGAGTAGACAATGACAAGCAGTGTTATTCCATTGCCAAGATAGATCTGAAAGTATTACCTCCTGTAAAATCAGCTGTATTGAAAGATAAAACGATTTGTGCTGAAGCCAAAACGACATTGGATGCCGGACCTGGTTTTGTCAGCTACGAATGGAGTACTGGTGAAACTACACAATCTATCAGCAACGTAGGAGTTGGGGCATATTGGGTAAAACTTCAGACAGGAAAATGCTTCACTCTTCAGGAGGTACGCGTACATGCGAGTGTTCAGCCGGTAATATCAGGAATAGAAATAACAAACAATACTATCGCTGTTACCGCTACAGGAGGAGTTCCTCCTTACAAATATTCTGTAGACGGTGTCAACTGGCAGGATTCAAATACATTCACAGGACTTCCGAGAGGTGAAAATACAGTATATGTAAAAGATACTTACAACTGTACACCGACTCAGGTAATCATTACGGTTCCGAACCTTATTAATGCCATCACTCCGAACGGGGATAATGTAAATGACGTTATCGATTACTCTGCGCTGGCATACAAGAAAAATCTAGTCTTTATAGTATATGACAGATATGGAAACAAACTTCATGAAGCCAAAAGAATAAACAACTTTACATGGGACGGAACTGCATTTGGAAAGAAAATTCCAACAGGAACCTACTGGTATACCATCTCATGGAATGAAAACAATAAAAACAGTACTGAAACCAAATATTCAGGATGGGTATTAGTAAAAAATAAAGAATAAGCTTTATCCGACCTTCTAAAAAAATCACCCCAGACCGGGGTGATTTTTTTATCAACATACCTGATCTCCTGTTTACAGTATTTTCAGAAGATCTGCTAATAATTTGTTGAATACTATTTTTTTATTATTTTTTAAATAAACTATCTTTGCACCATGGCGCAGAAAGAAACATTATCATCCCTGACACACGGAAACTTTGCAAAAGAATTGTCTATTGCGGATGGAAAAATGCCTCCCAATGCAGTGGACTTTGAAAGACTTGTTATCGGAACTTTTTTGATCGACAAAAAAGGTCTTGATCATTCTATTGACCTTCTTACCCCAGAGGTATTCTATGACCCCAGACATCAGGTTATTTTTTCTACCATTTTAAAGCTTTATGAAGGCAACCATCCGGTAGACTTAATGACCATTATTCAGGATTTAAAAAAAGAAGACAAACTTAGCCAGGCAGGCGGAGATCATTATATCATTGATCTGACTATGGGAGTAAGTTCATCCGCCCATATAGAATATCATGTACGTGTTATTCTTGAAAAATATATTTTAAGAAGCCTTATCAATGTTTCTGCAAACGTTATTGATTCTTCATACAAAGAATCAACCGATGTTTTTGAACTTCTGGATAAAGCAGAACAATCTTTCTTTGAGATTACCAACGGAACAATTAAAAAAGGATTCGATACTGCCAACTCATTGGTAAAGCAAGCGATTGACACGATTAAATCTTTAAAAGATAAACAAGGACTCTCCGGAGTTCCTTCAGGATTCAGAGATGTTGATAAGGAAACCGGTGGATGGCAGAATTCTGACCTCATCATTATTGCAGCCCGTCCGGCGATGGGTAAAACAGCATTCCTTCTTTCCATGGCAAGAAACATTGCAGTAGGACACAAAATTCCTATGGCTCTTTTCTCTCTTGAAATGGCATCTGTACAGCTGATCACCAGAATGATTGCTTCTGAAACAAGAATCTCGTCCGAAAAACTAAGAAAAGGAACCCTGGATGATGAAGAGTGGCAAAGACTGTTTTCCAATGTATCGGAATTGGAAAATGCCCCTTTATATATTGATGAAACCCCTTCCCTTTCGATATTTGACTTCCGTGCAAAATGCCGAAGACTTGTCATGCAGCACGGGGTAAGACTGATCATGGTTGACTACCTCCAGCTGATGACCGCAGGAGGCGGAGGAAAAGGAGTCGGAAACCGTGAACAGGAGATCTCTATGATTTCACGTTCATTAAAAGCGATTGCAAAAGAGCTTAATGTACCTGTAATTGCTCTTTCTCAGCTTTCAAGAAGTGTGGAAGCCCGACCGGGAAAAAGACCTCAGCTTTCAGATCTGAGGGAATCAGGAGCTATTGAGCAGGATGCGGATATTGTATCTTTTATTTTCAGACCGGAATATTATAAAATTACCGTTTGGGATAATGATGAAGAAGGACAGGAAACTTCTACAGAAAACCAGGCCGAGCTGATCATTGCCAAGCATAGGAATGGTGCAACGGCAGATGTAAGGTTATCTTTCTTAAAACATTTTGCCAAATTCGGCGATATTGAAGCGGCATTTGACGGAGGCTCAGGCGGAGGATATCCTTCTAACTTCGGGGAACCGAGCGGCTTTGACAAAATCAAAACAACCATTCAGCCAGGAGCAGCATTTGACCTTCCGGACAGTTCAAAACTTTCTGGCTCTTCAATGAATGATTTTGATGACGATGATGATTTCCCGTTCTAAGGAAAGATCAGAGTTTTAGGCCAATTCAGTAATTGTACAGTGAATATTCATTTTTTTTTAAAACAGATTTGAAAATCGAAATTTATACCGACGGAGCTTGTAGCGGAAATCCCGGAAAAGGCGGATATGGAATTCTCATGCGCGTTCCTGAAAAAAACTACCAGAAAACATTTTCAAAAGGATTCAGAAAGACCACCAATAACAGAATGGAACTTCTGGCTGTCATCACAGCTTTGGAAAAGTTGAAATCAACAGAGAATGATATTCACATTTATACCGACAGCAAGTATGTATCTGACGCTATTAACCAAAACTGGATCGCCGGATGGATCAAAAGAGGCTGGAAAAATGTAAAAAATCCGGACCTCTGGAAAAAATTTGTTGAACTACATCAAAAACACGCCCCAAAAATGCATTGGATAAAGGGACATGCCGGTCATTTTGAAAATGAATTATGCGACAAGTTAGCCGTTGCGGCCGCTAATTCTTCTGATCTTGATATCGATGTGTATTTTGAAAATCAGGAAAACAGCTCCTTATTTTAATACAATTGAGATAAATCCACAATTCATCCGTTAACATTCACTATTCCATCACAAGTCATATTATTTATTAAAAAATAATTAAAAAATTCAGTAAAATTAACATTAAATACACATTAATTGATCGGGATTTAATATCTTTACACATTAATCTAAGTCCCCTTTAAATGAATAAAAATCTATTACTGTATTTATATGTTTTTTTGCTCTGTTTAGCCGGGAAATCTTTTGCTCAGACTTATCAGCTTGTCGGAAACCCAGTGACAACTACCGGATGGACAATGGTTTCACCTACTCAGGTCAACACAGATTTCATTCAGCTTACTCCGGATACCAATAATCAATCCGGTTCTATCAGACTGAATGATCCGATCAATTTAAAATATTGCGATAAATGGAGGGTGGAATTTGATTTCAGAATGGATTCCAACCAGACCTCAAACGGAGACGGAATTGCATTCTGGTACCTTGCCAACCCACCTGTTGCGAGTGTATTGGGATCTGGCCTTGGAGTATCTCAGAATGCAGTAGGTCTTGTGGTAGGGTTTGATACATACAACAACACCACTACCGCTACCATGAGTAAGGTTCATGTTGCCTACGGACAGGTTCAGAACACCACAGATACCAATAATGTTGAATTCTTCAATGTTCCGGGCAGCTCCTTTCACTCCCCTGACATGAATACAACTCTGCCTTTTCAGGGAACCACCTTTAAACATGTTGAAGTAACAGCACAGGTAGATCCTGCTGTACCTACCAGCTGGATTATCAAAATAACCATAGACGGTAATGTAATTTGTAACCAGTCTTTTGCTCCTTCAGGTACTGCTGCAGCAATGACCGTTGGATATTTTGGATTTTCCGCTTCCACAGGAGGTGCAAGATCAAGACATTCCATTAAAAATGTGAAAATCTATACAGATAAAGTTCCTATTTTACAGAATTCAGCCACACAGTCTTTTTGCCCAAACCCTTCTACAGGATACGGATCTGTGAATCTGACTACTTTCAACTCACAATTTGTCAGCAACCCTTCCAATTATACATTTACCTATTATCCGCTGGGAAGCTCAACACCTATAGCGAATCCGGCCAATTATCAATTCAATGCCAATACAACAGTTACTGTGGTTATTAAAGATAATGCAGGACTGCTTTGCGACAACCCGGACGGCAAGATTTTACTGGTGCTTGCACCATTCAAAGCAGAGGACAGAACAATCCTGGCATGTAATAACAATAAAGCAGGAACCGCAACCTTTAATCTCAACACAGCAAATGTAACAGATGTATTAGGGGTTACTAAAAAATATTATAAAACATTAGCAGATCTTAATGCCGACATTAATGAAATCCAGAATCCAACCAATTATTTATCGGCTCCAGGTGTCGTGTATGTAAAAGTGACCACTCCACAGGGATGTACAGGTTCTGCAAAAATCACATTAGCATTCTACCCTGATACTCCTGTGAAGGAAGCCACTTTAAGGTCATGCTTTATTGAAAACAATATCACTAGTGCTATATTTGACTTGACCACAGCTGACGTCACTACCTTAAGCAGCGGTTTTACAAAAAAATACTTTACATCAATAGCCAATGCTGTGGACGGCACCAATGAGATCATGAATCCTCTTCAGTACTTATCAACAAGTACAGCTGTATATGCCAAAGTAACGGATGCTAACGGATGTTTTAATATTGCTAAAATCAATCTTATTGTATTACCACCTGTACCCTCTTCTGTTCTGAAAGATAAAATCATTTGTATTGGTGAAAAAACAGACCTGGATGCAGGACCTGGATTCAATGGGTACGAATGGAGTACGGGAGCAACAACCTCATCTATTAAAGATGTAGGAGTAGGTTCTTATTGGGTAAAACTCAAAACAGGCAACTGTATCACCACACAGATTGTCAATGTAAAAGCATCTGCAAATCCTGTGATTTCCAGCATTAATATTGACAACAACACAATAACCGTAAATGTGGCAGGAGGAACTCCTCCATACCAATATTCTTTGGATGGAATGAACTGGCAGACCAGCAATATATTCACAGGACTAGCAAGAGGAGAGGTAAGAGTTTATGTAAAAGATTTTTACAACTGTACCCCTGTTGAGGTTCAGATCACTGTTCCTAACCTTATCAACGCCATCACTCCGAACGGCGACCATGTAAATGACTTTATTGACTACTCTGCACTGGCATACAAGAAAAACCTGGTATTTATTGTCTACGACAGATATGGCAACAAACTTTACGAGGCCGGAAAAATGAGAAACTTCACATGGGACGGAACCGCTTCCGGCAAAAAAGTACTTACAGGAACTTACTGGTACACCATCTCATGGAACGAAAACAACAAAGACAATACTGAAACCAAATATTCAGGATGGGTATTGGTAAAAAACAGAGAATAATTTAATATCAGAAACTACCTCTTTTGGGGTAGTTTCGGTATTAATACCCTTTACTGTCCGCCCCCCTGCAATATGGCGTTGTCATTAATTAACAGCTAAAAAACAATTTTATATCCAAGAACAAATAACATCATAATCCATCCACTATGAAAAAAGATATACTCATTTTTTTACTGACTATCTTACTATGCTTACCGGGAAGGTTATTTTCACAAACATATCAACTCACCGGAAACCCTGTAAATACAACAGGCTGGGATCTTGTCTCCGATGCTGTAGTAAGCGGAGATTTTGTAAGGCTGACAACTGATCAGACCAGCAAATACGGAGCTATAAAACTATCCACCCCGATCACCTTGAGCTATTGTGATAAATGGAAAGTGGAATTTGATTTCAGAATTGACGGAAACGGAACCACACAATATGGAAGAGGAGATGGCTTTACGTTCTGGTATCTTGCCAATCCGCCTACGGGATTCGTATCAGGAGGAGGACTAGGTATTCCAGCTAACGCTTCAGGACTAATGGTTGGTTTTGATATTTTCAATAATACCACAGAAGGTCAGATGAGTAAAGTTCATATCCTTTACGGAACCAATAATACAGCAGGTAATAATATCGAATTCAACAACACTGCCGGAAGTACATTTCATTCTCCGGATCTTAATGCCACCCAGCCATTTGTAGGAGACACCTACAGACACGTTGAAGTAAATGGGGAAACAGACCTTACCAATCCTACGAACTGGATCATCAAAGTAAGAATAAATGGTGTTCTTATCGTAGATCAGTCATTTGCTCCTTCAGGAGGTGCAGTGGGAATGTCACAAGGCTATTTCGGATTTTCTGCAGCAACTGGGGGAGCCAGCGCAAGACACTCTATTAAAAATGCTAAAGTCTTTGTAGACAAAGTTCCGATCTTAAGCAATACCATAACTCCATTTGTGTGCACCAATCCAGCTACCGGAAATGGCGTGGTAGATCTCACTTCTTATAATTCCCAATTTGTCAATAATCCCGGAAATTATATTTTCACCTATTATCTATTAGGAAGCTCTACCCCTATCGCCAACCCTTCAAGTTTTCAATATTCGGGAAATACAACAATTAAAGTGGTTGTCAAAGATCCCTCTTCTACTCTTTGTGATAATGGCGACGGCATCATTCAGCTCAATCCTACTCCGTTTGCAGCAACAGATGCAACCCTTAGCGGATGTAATAACAACAATGCAGGGACTGCAACCTTTGATCTTAACACGGCTGCTGTGACAACCGTCACGGGGGCTACCAAAGAATTCTATCCTACCTTATACGACATGAACAATGGTACAAACCAGATTACCAACCCTTCTGCATATGTATCTGCTGCTGCAACCATATATGTAAAGGTAACGACCCCTCAGGGTTGTGTAAGCACAGCGAAAATTACGCTGAACATTTATCCTGTCGTTGTGGTCAATGATACTGAAATAAAATCCTGTTTTATTGAAGCCAATCCTTCTACGGCATCCTTTAATCTTTTAGGAGCTATTGTTTCTCAAGGCGGGCTTACAAAAGAATATTACCCATCATTGACTGACGCGATCAGTGGAACTAACGCAATCTCTACTCCGGCAGCCTACATCGCTCCTAATGGAGTCGCTTATATTAAAGTATTCAGTGCAGACGGATGTTACTCTATTGCTAAAGTTACATTAACTGTAATCCCTCCTGTTTTTTCAAGAACTCTCCACGATCAGACCATCTGTATTGAAAACACAACAACATTAGATGCAGGAGCCGGTTTCAAAAGCTACGAATGGAGCACCGGTGCTACAACCCAATCTATCAAGAATGTAGGAGTAGGAACCTATTGGGTAAAACTTAAAACCGGAGACTGTATTGCAACACAAAAAGTAACCGTATACCCTTCTGACAATCCGGTTATCACCACCATTGATATCTCCGGAAGTACCGTGACAGTATATGCCAACGGGGGAACTCCTCCATATCAGTATTCAATGGATAATATCAACTGGCAGGATACCAATGTTTTCACCAATATTGCCAGAGGAGAAGCTAAGGTATACGTAAGAGACGGTTACAATTGTGTTCCTGTTGAAGTTAATATTACCGTTCCTAATCTGATCAATATTATCACACCAAATGATGATGGTATTAATGATTTTGTTGATTATTCGGCGCTGGCCAATAAACAGAATCTGGAGATCGCTATTTTCGACAGATATGGTTACAAAATGTTCCAGGCAGACAAAACCAACGGTTACAAATGGGCAGGAACCACTAATGGAAGCAAAAAAGTTCCTACCGGAAATTATTGGTATTCTATTTCATGGAATGAAAATAATAAAAACAGTACTCCGATAAAATTCTCAGGATGGATTGTTGTAAAAAACAGAGAATAATTACACTTTCCTTCCCATCAAAAAAATCACCCCGCTGACCGGGGTGATTTTTTGCATTTACAGGGAGGAGATATTTCATTTAAAAGACGCTTTATTCATATTCAATTCTTAAATTTGTCATATGAATTATTTGGAAGCTTTAAGCAGAAGATATTCTGTAAAAAAATTCAATCATCAGATTATTCCTCAGGAAACTCTTCACAACATTCTTGAGTCAGGGAAGCTGTCTGCCAGTTCGCTTGGGCTTCAACCCTATAAGATTATCGTTGTTGAGAGTGAGGAGATGAAGCAGAAACTGATCCCGGCTTTCTATAATCCATCGCAAATCTCCACCTGTTCTCATCTTATTGTTATTATTTCAAAAAAAGTTATTGAAGAGAACTATATCCGTGGCTATTTTAATCATATTTCTGAAGTACGGAACACCCCCATTGAAAAACTGGATCCATTCAGAAACAGCATTAATCAGCACATCAACCAAAAAACACATGATGAAATTTTCAACTGGGCAGAAAAACAGTCCTATATAGTATTGGCTAATCTTATGTACGCCGCTGCTATTGAAAATATAGACTCCTGCCCTATGGAGGGTTTCCGTCAGGACCTTATAGAAAATATTCTGAATATCAATCCTGAAACAGAAAAAGTAACCGTTACCCTCGCTTTAGGCTACCGTTCTGAAGAAGACCATTTCCAGCACATGAAAAAAGTAAGAAAACCAAACGAAAAATTGTTTAAATTTATTTAATATTTTAAACGATTGTACCTAAAGCCAGCATATGATAAAAGCGGATGTATTAGTAATCGGTTCCGGTATTTCCGGACTTTCCTATGCCATTAAAGTTTCTGAACAGCTCCCTGATGCCAAAATCATTATTGTAACCAAATCTGACGAAGACGAAAGCAACACCAAGTATGCACAGGGCGGCCTCGCTGTCGTTACAGATTTTCAGAATGACAATTTTCAAAAACATATCGATGACACCATGCGTGCCGGCGACGGAGAAAATAAACGTGATGTCGTAGAAATGGTGGTAAGAGAAGCACCTGCAAGATTCAATGAAATTGTAGAATGGGGCGCACAGTTTGATATGAAGAATGGTAAATTCGCTTTAGGGAGAGAAGGAGGCCATACTGAAAACAGAATCGTCCATCATAAAGATATCACAGGTTTTGAAATTGAAAGAGCTCTTTTGGAAACAGCCAATAACAGCCCGAATATAGAAATTCTTGATCATCATTATGTCATTGATATCATCACACAGCACCATGTTCCGGGAAAAGAACTCAACGAGGGAGATATCCATTGCTATGGAGCCTACATTCTGGATGAAAAATCCAAAACCATCAAAAAGATCACTTCCAAAATAACACTGGTGGCCACGGGAGGTGCCGGACATGTTTATAAAAACACAACCAACCCTACGATTGCCACAGGAGACGGAATTGCTTTCGTTGCCCGCGCAAAAGGTAAGGTTTCCAATATGCAGTATTACCAGTTCCACCCAACAGCTTTATACAGCAAAATGGACGGAATGCTGTTTTTAATATCAGAAGCCGTTCGTGGAGACGGAGCAAAACTAAGAACCAAAAGGGGCGAAAAATTCATGTACAAATATGATGAACGCGAAGAATTAGCTTCCAGAGACATCGTTGCAAGAGCCATCGACGCTGAAATGAAAATTACCGGAGACGAATTTGTTGGACTAGACTGCAAGGAAATGAACCATGAAAAATTCCTGGAGCATTTCCCCAATATTTATAAAAAATGCAAAGACGAAGGAATTGATCCCTTCACACAATTAATTCCTGTTGTACCTGCCTGCCACTATTTAATGGGTGGTATTGAAGTTGACCGAGACGGGCAGTCCTCCATCAGAAATCTTTTTGCCGTGGGAGAATGTACCAACTCCGGACTTCACGGAGCCAACAGGCTTGCTTCCAACTCTCTTCTTGAAGGCTTGGTTTTCGGGCACAATGCTGCTATGAAAACAGTAGAACTTCTGAATGAAAACAATTTCAACTTTGACGACCTGAAAGCAGTGCCAGAATGGAATGAAGAAGGAATGAAAATCATGGACGAAATGGTAATTGTAAGCTATCTCAGAAAACAGCTTCAGGAAATGATGAGTGACCTGGTAGGTATTGTAAGAAGCAACAGACGTTTAAATATGGCATTGCAGAAACACCAGGAGATTGCCGCTGCCGTAGATGAGATCTACCACTACTCTATTCTTTCTCCGCAATTATCGGAATTAAGAAACCTTACAACCGTTGCCCACCTCATCATTACCCAATCCATGGAAATGACAGAGAATAAGGGAGCATTTTATAATAAAGATTTGGTTTAATTTTAAACAAATGAAAACCCTGAATTTAAATATTCTTACAACAGTCCATATCTTATTCTATTCAAGAATGATAATTTCATTGGTTTGTTGTTTAGTATTATTAATTTTTTGGGAGCAAAATAGAAAAATTGATACTTTTTCAAATACAGCCATCCTTGCAGGAATAATGCTTTTTGGAATTTTTTTCGGTGTATATGGAGTGACATTATTAAAAAAAATTATTGTTCCCAGATCCAAATACCCTTTAGCTTTAAATCTTTTATGCAACATACAAGGGTTAGGAAAACCTGATTATTATGGAAGTTTAAAATTTGATTTAAATAATATAATTAAAGATAATAAGTTACGCTTAACGCTATACTATATCAATAATCCTCAATATCCGATTTTAGCATTCAATAGAGAAAAAATCATTTACTACACTCAAGAATATAATTGGGATAATTTTAAATGGAACTATAAAATCATACCACAAGGACGAAACGGAAAACAGGTATTGGAGTTTCAAGGCATTAATCAAAATAATATAAAAATAAAAGACAATATAGATTTTGAAAAAATAGATGCAAAGGAAAATGAAGTTCTTTTGCTCTTCATTATTCACGATTTATTATTCGGAAAAAGATCTTCTTTTTATTACTAAAATCAAAATTATGAAAAGACCAGCATACGTAACAGACAAAGCATTAAAGACATTTATAAAAAGTGCTCTTGAAGAAGATATTCAGGATGGTGATCACTCTACCCTTTCTACCATTCCGCAGGATCTTATACAAAGTGCAAAACTTTTGGTAAAACAGAACTGTATTCTTGCAGGTGTTGAGCTGGCAGAAATCATTTTCAACACTTTTGACAAAAACCTAAAAGTTGAAGTTTTTATTAAAGACGGAACTCCCTGTAAAGTCGGCGATGTAGCTCTTATTGTAACCGGAAGCGCCAGATCTATCCTTTCTACTGAAAGATTTGTTCTTAACTGTATGCAGAGAATGAGTGGTATTGCTACGCTTACCCACGATTGGGACTCAAGACTGGTAGGTACAAAAACTAAACTTTTAGATACCAGAAAAACTACTCCCAACTTCAGAATGTGTGAAAAATGGGCAGTGGCCATTGGTGGCGGAACCAATCACAGATATGGTCTTTATGACATGATTATGCTGAAGGACAATCACATTGATTACAACGGAAGTATTACCAATGCTGTGGCAATGGCCAAGGATTACGTTAAAAAGAATAAGAAAAAGTTAAAAATAGAGGTTGAAACAAGAAATCTTGAAGAAGTACAGGAAGCCATCAACGCTAAGGTTGACAGAATTATGCTTGACAACATGGATGTAAACACGATGAAGGAAGCTGTAAAAATGATCAACGGTTCATGTGAGTCTGAAGCATCAGGTGGGATTACCCGTGATATGCTGAAAGAAATTGCAGCAACAGGCGTTACTTACATCTCTGTAGGGGCTCTTACGCACTCCGCTGAGAATATAGATTTGAGTCTCAAAGCAGTGAAATAGCGTTGAATTTTTAACAAAAACACACCCCCTTTGTTAAAAATTCAATAACATGACTTTTTTCATACAAAAATTCAATTTTTAGCCATAATACTGATTTTTAACACGTTAACATTATTAAGACTGATTAAAAATTAACATTGAGTTAATAATAGTTAAATTTTATTTTGCGAATTTTGCAGAAAATTAAATCTAATTATTACTAACGATTATGAAATTAATCAACAAATCAATACTAACTGCGGTAATTACATTATCTACAGCTAGTGTTTATTACGCTCAACAAGTTCAGGACACTGCTCAGGCAAAGTCCAAAGATATTGAAGAGGTAATCTTAAGAGGTGTTACGGATATCGCTAAAGATAGAAAGACACCTGTTGCTGCATCTACCATTAAAGCAGCACAAATTCTTGAAAGACAAGGAAACCAGGAACTTGTTGAGGTTCTGAATGTTACCCCATCTGTTTACGCAACGAAAGGTGGTGGAGGATTTGGGGATTCACAGATCACTATTCGTGGGTTTGAATCCAGAAACATTGCAGTAATGGTAAATGGTATGCCTGTAAACGATATGGAGGGTGGTACTGTTTATTTTTCAAACTGGACTGGATTATCTGACGTAACAAGTACATTGCAGGTTCAAAGAGGTTTAGGTTCTTCTAAATTAGCAATTGCTTCTGTAGGAGGTACTATGAACTTCATCACCAAGTCTGCAGATATGAAAAGAGGAGGGGTTATTAGATTAGGAGTTGGTAACAATGACTATTTAAAAACATCTTTTGCTTACAACACTGGAAAATCTAAGGATGGTGTTTCTGCATCATTCCTAATGAGCAGACAAGCGGGAGGTACTTATATTGAAAATACTGATTACGAATCTTATGCATATTTCTTTGCATTAGGTTATGAGATCAATAAAAAACATAACTTACAGTTTACAATAACTTCTGCTCCTCAGTGGCACGATCAGAGAACTTTTGCTCCAACAATCCAAAACTATATCAATTATAATCCTGACCACGATGGAAATCCTTATAGAAGATATAATTCAGATTATGGTTACTATACTGATGCCAACGGAAATAAAGTAGCTTTAGCCAACAGAGCCAACTACTATTCTAAGCCGGTAATGATGCTAAACTGGGACTGGACAATGAACGAAAAGTCTAAGTTAAGTACAGTTTTATATATGTCTAATGGTAGAGGTGGTGGAACCGGTGACTTAGGTAAACTTGGAACTAAGACAATCAATGATGCTAGTTTTACTGATGCTGCAGGACACATTAACTATGATGCTCTTTTTGCTGCCAATGCAGCAGTTAATTTGAATACTGCAGGTGCAGGAAGCACAATTGTTCGTCGATCAAGTATCAATTCACACAACTGGTACGGTATCTTAGCAAACTTCCAACATAAAGTTAACGATAACTGGAATTTCTCAATCGGTACGGATGACAGATATTACTATGGTTATCACTATCAGGTTCTTACAGATCTTTATGGTGCTGCAGGATACAAAGATAATGCTAACAAGAATGTTGCTCCTAGAATTGTAAATGCACTTTACGATTACAAGAAACTTTCTTGGAATCCTTTTGGAGGTAAATTAGCTCCGGCTGAAGATCAGGTAGGATATAGCAACGATGGTGAAGTTATTTGGTACAGTGGATTTGCACAGGTAGAATATACCAAAGATAAATTATCTGCATTCTTACAAGGTTCCGTATCTAATCAAGGTTACCAAAGAATTGATAACTTCATAGTAGACGGAAGCACATTAAGAGGTCAGACCATCAACACGAAAACAGGATTTAAAAATATTTTCGGATATAATATTAAAGGGGGAGCTAACTATAACATTAATGAGCAGCATAACGTTTTTGCTAACATAGGTTATTATAGCAAGCAGCCATTCCTTAACACAGTATATCCAAGTAACCAACAGCTTGTTAACCCTTACTTAACGAACGAGAAGATCTCTTCTGCTGAAGTTGGTTACGGATTCAGATCTGCAAAATTCACTGCAAATGTTAACGTATACAGAACACAGTGGAAAGACAGATGGTTGAGAAAAACCAGCCAGACTTTCAATTTAGCTGATGGTTCAACAACTACAGGTTATTCTGAAATCAATGGTATTACAGAAGTTCACCAGGGAGTTGAATTTGATGGAGTATACAAACCGAACCGTTTCCTAGAAGTTCAGGGGATGTTCTCTTGGGGAGATTACTATTATAAAGGAAATGCTAATGTAGCTTCATTCGACGATAATAACAATCCGGTTACTTTAGCTAATTCTTCTGGAAATACATTATACTTAGATAAAGTAAAAGTAGGAGGATCAAGCAACAACAGTATTCCTCAGATGACTGCATCATTAGGATTAACTGTGAAACCAGTAAAAGATCTTAATATCTTCGGAACATGGAGATATGTAGGTAAACTTTACTCTACTATTGACGCCGGAACATTCACCAATGTTGCAGCTCAGGACAGAGGAGTATTGAAATTACCTGATTTCAACTTGTTTGATATAGGTTTCTCTTACAAAATCAGATTACAAAACGAAGCTCAATATTTCACAATCGGGGCTAACGTTTACAACCTATTTGATAAAACTTACATCTCTGACTCTGCTACAAGTGTATTTGCTGATGACAAACCAAAATACTTGGCTGATGGAAAAACACTTAACACAGCGAATCAGACTTACCAACAATTGGGTATGATGTACAATGGTATTGCAACAGGTAACCGTGCTTATTTCGGTTTCGGAACTACTTGGGCAGCAACATTATCATTCAACTTCTAATAATATCACAATATTAGATTTTATAAATATCAATCCCGGCTTTGAGCCGGGATTTTTGTTATCTTTGTGTACAAAAAAAATAGGATTATGGATTTTTACAAGATTTTACTTAATGCCCACAAAGGATTCGGATATCTGGAATTACTTTTGGTTGCATTATTTATCATTGCACTTTTGGCTACCATGTTTGGTTTCAGTGGAAAAGTGAACAAGTTTTTGAAGAAGACTACACTTTTTACAATGATTTTCTTTCACGTTCAATTTCTAGCAGGGCTTTTCTTATTATTTGTTTCACCTGGTGTGAAAGCAGCTTTAGCTTCCGGAACACTAATGAGTGATGCATATGCAAGATTCCAATATGTTGAACATCCATTTTCTATGCTTATTGCAGCTGTTTTGATGACTATTGTCAACAAAAAAGTAAAATCCAATGATACCATTTCTTTAGGAGTAGTGATCATGGGGCTGATTGCAGTAGGTTTATTTGCATTCGCCTTCCCTTGGGCAAGAGTCTTTGGGGCTTAAAAAGATAAAGAAATTATATGCGTTATAATTTATAAATAGTTTAATCTTAAATTTTTAATTAAATCAATGAAAGTAGCTGTAGTAGGTTCAACAGGAATGGTTGGACAAGTCATGCTTAAAGTTTTGGAGGAGAGAAACTTCCCTGTAACAGAATTAATTCCGGTAGCATCCGAAAAATCTGTAGGTAAGAAGGTGAAGTATAAACAGAAGGAATTTACGATTGTAAGCATGAAGGACGCTATAGCTGCCAAACCGGATATTGCCATCTTCTCTGCAGGAGGTTCTACTTCCCTTGAATTCGCTCCTCTGTTTGCAGAAGCAGGAACAACAGTAATCGATAATTCTTCTGCATGGAGAATGGATCCTGATAAAAAATTAGTCGTTCCTGAGATCAATGCTGATGTTTTAACGAAAGAAGATAAAATCATCGCCAATCCGAATTGTTCCACCATCCAATTGGTAATGGTTCTTGGACCATTGAACAAGAAATATGATTTAAAAAGAGTAATCGTTTCTACTTATCAGTCTGTAACAGGTACAGGTAAAGCTGCTGTAGACCAGTTAAACGGTGAGATTAGTGGAGATGAATCTACTGAAAAAGTATATCCTTATCAGATTTTCAAAAATGCTTTGCCACACTGTGATGTATTTGCTGATGATGATTACACGAAAGAAGAGATCAAACTGATGAAAGAGCCTAAGAAAATTTTAGGAGATGATACTTTCAACCTGACAGCAACTGCCGTAAGAGTACCCGTTCAGGGAGGACACTCAGAAAGTGTGAATATCGAATTCGAAAATGAATTTGAACTGGATGAAGTAAGAAAAATCTTATCTGAAACACCTGGTGTAATCGTAATGGATGATGTGAAAAACAACCATTACCCAATGCCGCTGTACTCGGAAGGAAAAGACGAAGTTTTCGTGGGAAGGATCAGAAGGGATCTGTCACAGCCCAAAACGCTCAACCTGTGGATCGTGGCAGACAATCTGAGGAAAGGAGCAGCAACAAACGCTGTACAGATCGCAGAATACCTTGTAGCAAACAACTTAGTATAAACTAACAAAATAAAAAAGAGTCTCAGAATTGAGATTCTTTTTTTTATCAAACTCATATGAATACCCAGAAAAATACCCACAAAGAGAAAATAGGATTTCAAAAACTTATTGCCATATTTGGGATCATTCTTTTCATCGGAAAGATTATTGCCTGGAAGCTGACCAGCTCAGACGCTGTCTTTTCTGATGCCATGGAAAGTATTGTCAATGTCATCAGCGCATTCATGGGACTTTATTCATTGCACCTCGCAGCCAAACCCAAAGATGAAGACCATCCGTATGGCCATGGAAAAGTTGAATTCGTGACCTCCGGTATTGAAGGAGCCCTTATCGCTATTGCCGGTGTTATGATTATCTATGAAGGGATTCACAGCCTTATTGTAGGAAAAACACTGAGTAAAATTGATCTGGGAATCTGGATTATTGCTGCAACTGCAATCATTAACTATTTATTGGGGTATATCTCTATCAAGAAAGGAGAAAGAGAAAATTCTCTGGTTCTTATTTCATCTGGTAAACATCTTCAGTCCGATACCATTACAACCCTTGGCGTGGTTGCCAGTTTAGTCATTGTTTATTTCACCAAAATCTATTGGCTGGATTCCGCTGTAGCATTAAGTTTTGGTGTATACATCATATTCGTAGGCTATAAAATCGTCCGAAAGTCATTAAGCGGTATTATGGACGAACAGGATCCTGAGATATTAAACCAGATCATTAAAATTCTCGAAGAAAACAGGCATACAGAGTGGATTGATGTACACAATATGAAAATCCAGCAGTTTGGTTCTTCTCTGCATATTGATGCACATATTACCCTTCCCTGGTATTATGATCTGCGTGATGCACACAGTGAAATGGAAAACGTTATTCTCCTTCTTGCCGGAAACATCAAACGCAGTATTGAGTTCAACTTCCATATGGATGACTGCAAACCGATCTCATGCCCTATCTGCCAGATCAAAGACTGTCCTGTCCGTGAAAAAGACTTCATTAAACGTGTAGAATGGACCCCGGAAAATGTAACCAGTGTGGATAAACATACGATCCATGGGGAAGAGGAAAAAAATTAGATTTGATTTTTCAAATTTCCTTGTCAGTCATCTGTTTTCTGTAATAGAACATCGGTACAATCAGTAATATAATCAGTGGCTGGATTACAAACCTCCGCATGTAAAAAGAGAAAAGATACCCTATTTCAAATTTATCATGAATGCAATACAGGTAAATTGGCAGTGTAATGGCAAACACAACAATCATTAATACGGCACCCTGCAAAGTCCATTCTTTATTTTTAAATAAGCCATACATTATCAGGCAGGAAAAAAGAAGATTTAAAATAAATCTGAATACATGTCCGGCAATCAGTTTTCCCCATTCAAATGCAGGGAACTCAATATTTTTATTGGCTTCATGAAAATAGTCTAAAAAAGGGTCATAGAAAATAGTGTCTTCCAGAACCCTTACACCTATCAATCCGCATATTCCCGCGATAACCAGGAGCCAATTAAGAATTTTCATGTTTTAAAGCAAAAAATTTAATCCAGATCAGCCAAAGCACAACAACAGTTCCGTAAATGACAGCAGGGAAAATAAAATCGTGAAACATCTTTCCATAGTCAGGATAATCAGACATCACAATGTTTAATCCTACAATTCTCAAAAGATTCATAAGATACAGAATCAGCAATCCTGCGCCCACAAAAACAAAAGTTTTTATCCCTTTATAAAACGCAAAAACAAAGGACACAAATAAAATAATGACAGAAACAGCATTACATCCCTCCACCATTCTCGTCACATAGTTTTGTTTTACATAGAACCAAACCTGTTCATTCCTGACATCATCATATAATTCCGTAGGATAGCCTATCGCATTCTGAAGAGAAGTTACCTGATTGGCAATAATTCTGGAAAAGGCATCCAATCCGGAATCTTTACCACTATTCAGATAGAACTGATAGGCAAAAAGCAATACCAGATAGATAATAATAAAACGCAGTAAAATACCTAATACAGGTTTAAAGTCTTTCAGCATAATGCAAAGATAAAAATTAGACTGTAATATCCTGAATTTGAATCAGGAAAGTTAAAAACATGATACAAAACTCAACAACCATGTGATATATAACGAAAAAATTTTCTCTAAATCCTCCAATACAGCCTATATTCTACAACTTAAATGTAATACACCTGAACCTTCATATATTACTTCCTTAAACAATAATTCAACTCACGTTAATTTAGTATATTTGTTTCATATTATTATGACTTCTGAAAACGCAAAACGATTTTTTGAAAACCATTTAGGTAAAAAATCTTCTGAATTTGTTACATTAGCTCAAAGCGGTTCTGCAAGGGTAAATTTTCTGGCCACTGCCGGTACCGAAAAATATATTATCACATACAATGAAAATATTCCGGAAAATGAGAGTTTCCTTTACTATTCTGAAATATTTTCAAACTTAAACCTGAATACTCCTTCCATTATTGCAGTTTCTGATGACAGAACAATGTATATCCAGGAATTTTTAGGGCAGCATACCCTTTCTGAGATCATCACAAAAGAGCAATTATCTCCTGAAGTACGATCTTTAGTACGACAGACTTTAGAAAAGCTTTTCCAAATGCAAATACAAACGCTCGATAAAATTGATTATTCCAGAACGTTTGAATATGAAAGCTATGATGAGCTCCCGGTGATTCATGATCTTTATTATTTTAAAAATTTCATAGCCGATTTTCTGGAGCTTGAATACAACAAGTCTACCCTGCTTAAAGAATTCAAAAAAATTGCAGTACTCATTGAAAGCCTTGAACCTAAAGGAATTATGATCCGCGATTTTCAGGCAAGGAATATTATGGTCAATGAAAAGAATGAAGTATCATTCATTGATTATCAGTCTGCAATGAAAGGACCGTTCATGTATGATGTTATTTCTTTTCTTTTTCAGGCTAAAGCAAATTTTCCCGAAGATTTCAAACAGGAAATGCTTGAATTTTATATTCGGCAGTTCGAAGATTCTGAAACAAAAATGCAGCTGAAAAATGCTGTAATGCCTATTCAGATGATGAGATATCTACAGGTATTAGGGGCTTATGGATTCCGTGGATTGATCCAGAGGAAACAGCATTTCATCGCCAGCCTGGAAAAGGGAATCCAGAACATTATACAGTTTTCAGATTCCTGGGAACAAATGAAGAATTATCCTGAACTCTATAAAGTCATTCAGCAATTGGAATCAGAAAAAACAAAACAAAAAATTGAAGAAATTATAAATTTAAACCATTAAGAATATTTTAAGTCATTAAGAACATTAAGGTTATGACCAAAAAAGAAATTACTCAACTGTCATATGAAAAATTACTGGCTTTAACTAACAATGATACAAAGTCAATGAAACCCTTTATTAATGAATTTTTCAAAGAGCTTCCTGACTCAATTTTGATTTATCAGAGTCTTAACTTACCTTAAAAACTAAATAAGCCTTAATGGTTTAAAAATTTAAAAGAAAGAATATGCTACACATCGATATACACAGCTTTTCATATAAGAAAGGAGGAATTCCTAAAGACGATTCAGGAAACGGAGGTGGTTTTGCCTTTGACTGCCGTGGAATTTTAAATCCAGGAAGAATCGAAGAATATAAAAGCCAAACCGGAAATGACATTGGAGTCCAGGAATATCTGGAAACAAAAACAGAAATGCCGAAATTCTTAGAACTGGTAAAATCTCTGGTTTCCATCAATATTGATAATTACCTGGAAAGAGGCTTCGAACATCTGCAAATTAATTTCGGATGTACAGGAGGGCAACACAGATCAGTATATTGTGCCATAAAAATTGCCGAATTTATCCGGGAAAAATATCCCGAAGGAACTGAGGTTACTCTTCATCACGATGAACAGCCGCAACTGAATTCATAAAAGATAAGCGATGATTGATAAATGATTATTTTTCCACTGTTATTTTAATGATCATTTATTAATTATAAAAGTTTTATCACTCATCAACTATCATTTATCAATTATAAGAAATGAAAGCTCTAATTTTCGCAGCTGGAAAAGGAACCAGACTTAAACCGTTCACAGATCACCATCCGAAAGCACTGGCAAAAGTAAATGGTATTCCACTACTGGAAAGAAATATCAACTATCTGAAAAGTTTTGGAATAAAGGATTTTGTAATCAATATTCATCATTTTGGGAACCAGATTGTTGATTTTTTACATAAAAACAATAATTTCGGATGTAAAATTGAGATCTCTGATGAAACCAATGCACTTCTTGAAACAGGGGGCGGCTTGGTTTTTGCAAGAAAATTTCTTGATCACGGAGAAGATTTTCTGATCATGAACGCTGATATTCTCACCGACCTGAACATCAATGCACTGGTAGAATACCACAAAAAGATAAAAGATTTTGCTACTTTAGCAGTTTCGGACAGAGAAAGTTCGAGAAAACTCCTTTTCAATGATGATATGGTTTTGAGAGGCTGGCTGAATGTACAGACCGGTGAACAGAGACTGGCTGAGTTCAACAAAGGCTTTAAAGCTCTTGCTTTCAGCGGAATACACTGTATCAACCCTATTATCTTTGAAAAAATAAAAAGAACAGGCAAATTTTCTGTAATGGAAGAATATCTGGATCTGATGCAGACCGAGCATATCCATGGTTTTGTACATGACAGTATTCTTATTGATGTCGGGAGACCTTCATCCGTAACAGAAGCCGAAAAACATTTTAAATAAATCTTGCAATGGAAATGGATGGAACCCGAGATGAAAGCTTAGTAAATCCGGAATTTGACATTAACGAAACGAAACTTCACAACAGTTTCAGGCAGAAAACCTGGGACGAGACGATCACCAAAGACAGCTGGATGGTCTTCAAAGTCATGGCTGAATTTGTAGATGGCTATGAAAAGCTGGCCAAGATTGGCCCGTGTGTTTCTATATTTGGCTCTGCCCGTCTGAAGCCGGAAAGCAAATATTATGAAATGGCAGTGGACATTGCTGAAAAGATTACCAGATTAGGCTTCGGAATTATTACCGGAGGCGGTCCAGGAATCATGGAAGCAGGAAACAAAGGGGCTTTCAACGCCAAAGGAAGATCTATCGGTCTTAATATTGATCTCCCTTTTGAACAGCATTTTAATCCTTATATCAATAAATCCTACTCCATGAATTTTGATTACTTTTTTGTGAGAAAAGTAATGTTTGTAAAATATTCTCAAGGATTTGTCGTAATGCCCGGCGGTTTTGGTACTTTGGATGAACTCACTGAAGCAATGACCCTGATTCAAACCAACAAAATAGGGAAATTCCCTATTGTACTGGTAGGAAGTGATTTCTGGGGCGGACTGCTGGATTGGTTCAAAGACACACTGTTAAAAGAAGGAATGATTGCTGAAGATGATCTTGATCTTTATCGTGTGGTAGATAGTGCTGACGAGGCTGTAGCACATATTAAGGCCTTTTATGATAAATATTCTGTGAATGTAAATTTTTAATTGGCATATTATTTGTGACTTATAACGAACAAGTATGATTGTAAATCTATTAATTAAGATGAAAAAACTTTTATATATATCAGGTATTTTAACATTTTTTGTGTTAATGAGTTTTATGTATGCAGACTTTTTCTCTTCAATGACCAAAGTTGACTATATAGATGGAAGCAAAACGTTGAAGTTTACCACAAAAATGAATACAAGCCATATCTCAGATGCTATTAAAATCAACCCTAATACAGCAGGATTTGAAGCAGAGGTAAAAAAATATGTGAACAATAATTTTGATGTATTTGTCAATGGAGCTCCAAAAACGATTACCTTCACAGGAAGTCAGGTCAGCGGAGAAACTGTATGGGTGTATTTTGAAACCGGAGGAGTTTCAGATATCAACACCTTAAAGATTAAAAATACGATTCTTTTAAGCGCTTTTCCTAAGCAGATTAATATTGTTAACATTGCCTACAAAGGCAGCCAGAAAACAATGAACTTCCAAAGAGGAAAAGAAGTGAACGAGGTTTCTTTTTAAATGTAAATTAGATTTAACCATTATAAATGGGTACCCTGGAGAATAAATTTTCCAGGGTATTTTTTTGGAGAACAGCAAAAATCACATGCAAGAGAGTAATTAAGTACAAATACTTAATTTCAAATTGCAGCATTTACACGCTACCATTTTCATTTTCAGCACTGTACATTTGTATTGTAATTACAGCCAAAAGGTGAAGCCGCATCACTTAAATAACGGGGCGGAATCTGAAAAGCCAGACGAGTAGGAATACACCAAACAAAAACTAAATATCATGGAAGATGTACAACTTAACGCATCCAGTCAGGAAATAGACGTCCTGATTGTAATAGACACGGATTATGTAAGATCACATTATAAAAGCCCAAGTACAGATCCTAATAATCCGGTAGGAATTGATCATAACAGCCAGCATATGATCGTTTCCAATGCCAATGCTATTTCCGGACAGGGTACTGCTGACCTCAACTTCAGCGCAAGGGCCGGAGATATAGTTTCTTTCAGAGGAACTTCAATTTATCAGAATTCGGATGATGCAGTCATCATCTATAATATTAAATATTGGTCCGGAGATCAGGTTTTTAATAATTTTGTATACAATTCTGTTGAAAGAAGAAAGGCAGCGGTTCCTAACGTAAATTCCCAAAACGGCCTTCCTGCCACTACTGCAGATATTACTTTTGCAAGTATAGACGCTAGAGTAAGAGCTACAGGAAAAGAGAATTTCTATGTACAGTTCGGACTTTACATTTTAGACCCTAATGACAGTAATAAACAAATCTTATACGGTTACTTTTACTGGGATCCAACCATTACAGTTAAATAATCAGAAATAACAAAAGCCACTGCAGTCTAAAGATGCGGTGGTTTTTGTTATTTGGGCCGAGTTCTGCCTCATTTTTCAAATCACTGCTTAACGCCAAACCAAATGCATAAATAACTGAACTTGAAAATAAAAACGTATGAAACAAAAAGACCAGAGCAAAAATAAATTTGCTTTGGTTATTATTTATTTTTATCATTTAATTTGTATCAATATTTCAGGACTAGCCAGCCCAAATACACCAATGGCTTACAAACTATTCTGAAAGTATTGTCAATCAGGAAATGAAATAATTTTTAATCAATGAAGAGAGAAAATAAAATTTTATTAATCATCATCATCTGTGGTATAGGCTGGATCATCTATTTTTTAAAGTATAAGGCTATAAGCCCACCAACAGCATTAATACTTAGAAATGCCAAATATACTGTAGGAGAAATTACTTCTGTTTATTATGGAGACAGAGCACGTGAAAAGGGAAATGATTTTACATTTAGTTACAAGGAAGGAGTTATTAGAAATGCTCATCAAGACGGAGAATTCATCTATGGGCGAAAATATCTTGTTATTTATGATTCTGTGAATATCAGAAATGGATATTTGATATTAGACAAATTTGATATTACTGATTCTTTAAATAAATATCATATCTATAAAAATTATGATCATTATAATGTTGGATGGCCATTATCCGGAATACCATTTAAATATGATAAAAGTGACATTGAGCAAGAAGTAAATATGCATCTCAGAAGTGAATAAGTCTATGGTTTAATAAAAATCAAAAATCCTCAAAACATTAAAAAGGCTGTCTTCAATTGTGAAAACAGCCTTTTTATTTAGTACGAATCAGTCGTCTTTAATAAAAAAATATCTAATGGACTACTCAATTTTGATGTTATCAATCTGAACATCATACACCCCACCAGTTCCGGTTTTGATTGCAAACATATCTTTTCCGGCTGTTGTATTGATATCAGCAATACCTGTCAGAGTAAGCTCAACTAATCTCCACTGTCCGTTTGTATTGATAGATCCTGTGTAAGAGTTAGCACTTTCTACGCCTAAGGTAGCTCCTGTAGAGAATGTTCCTAAATTAAATACATAGAAACCTCCACCTGCTTTATATACGTTGAAAGAAAGTGTTTTTCCGGTTGCAGTACCTTTGATGTACATGGTAATTCTCTTCGGTACAGCTGGTATTCCTGTAGTAGCAATAGATGTAAATACATAATCATTAGCTGTAGGTGTACCTTTGATCTGAAGTGAATTGGTATTGTTGTATCCTAAGCCAACCCCTTGTGTAGCATAAGGCTTAAGGCCGAAGCTGTTTACACTTGATAGGAAAGTTGCCCAGTTCTCAAAGTCAGATCCCGCGAAAAGATTTACAGCAGAAGCAGAAGGAGCTTCCGGCTCACCTGGGTTGAATCTGTCATTCGGGAAGTTTATATCATAAAGATCTCTGATATAAGCCTGCTCTGTGAAAGTAGTCGCAGTTGGGTTACTTGGACTTGTATAACGGCTTAGAAGAAGAACAATATCTCCACTTTTTGCATATTTAGGAGAAATCGGAGATTTAGCAAATGTGGCAAAGTTACTGAAACGAAGATCCAGTCTCGCCGCTTTTTTATCTACAATATAACGGTCTCCTGTTCCTGAATCATCAGCAAAGTTTTTAGTCAGCTCAGGATCTTCAAACTGAACATTTTTAATTTTTACAAGCTGATTGATGTGTGCTCCGTTTTTAAGGGCATCAGCAATAGAGTTAAATTCCAATGGCTTAATAGCAGCCACTACAGGTTTCTGTCCGTCACAAACTCTCGCTATATAATTTGAAACTTTATTCGGGTTGATTCTTCCTACGGAGTAGTTTGGATCATAAGAACCTACTTTGATGTTTCCGTTGGAAGCCTGAACGATTAATCCTTTTAAGTTGATTCTAACCAGGGCTCCTGTTGGAAAATCAAGATATTGGTTTCCTCCGTCGATATCAATCTCAATACCCTGTGTAGGGTTTTCAGGTTTATCCTGAAGGAACATCATTTTATAAATATTCCCAGACTCATCACTTGAAGTAACGTAAGCTTCAACGATGTAATCATCTTTAATAATATCAGCTTCCACAGGTTTTGGTTTTGCAATCGTTGCAAGTTCTGACAACTGGTGATTAGCTGCTGCAAATTTATTGGTACATTTAATTTCCGGTACTTCATAATCATCAGTTTTTACACAAGACGAGAATGTCAGCATGGAAATGGCACTGAATACCGCCGCTTTAAAATATATATTTTTCATTGTTTCGATTTTTAGTTTAATTTTTAGAATCTGAATTGAAGGTTAACAAAATAAGATCTACCCTGGTTATACCAATATTTAGGAGCGAACACCATGTTTCCGCTGTCATAATCATTCGTATAGTCAGTATAGTTAACGTTTCTGGTCTGCTCAAATCCACCAGTAATGTAATTTCTGTTATTTAAAATGTTATTGACAGATGCAGACACCAATACATAATATTTACCGATCATCCATGATTTACCTGCATTCACGTTGAAGAAGAATGCTGAAGGTAATTTTGTAGGGGCCAGAACTCTTGCAAGTTCTTCTTCCGTTACGTTGTCATAAGGAACTCCAGGTGTATTAGGATTTGTATAGAATCTCGCTGTTCTGGTTACAGGAGACGGATCAAGGAATGAGTGTCCGAAATAATTCCATGTTGCTCCCAGCCACCAGTATTTAGGGCTGCTGTAACGTAGACCTAAAGTATAGGCTTCCTGAGGGGTTCCCCCCTGTCTGTAATTCTTAAGAGTAGCCTCTCCCATATTGGTATATGACCTAGATACAATATTCCCGTTTCCATCAAGCTCTCTGAACGTTCCCACCGCATCAGATGCGAAATACACCGTAGGATTATTAGTATAAGTGTACTGTCCTAAGCTTAATAGTCCACTGGCGGTTAAAGTAGGAGTCACTTTCACCTGAGCACCCAGTTCAATACCCATATTTCTCTTGTTAGCTCCCGCCAGCACCTGTGTAATGAAAGCTCCATCCTGAATCGGGGCCTGATCTCCACTTTCTGTCAGAGTTGTCAGCTTAACCCCTTGTGCAAAGTATCTTTGTACACTTGTTTCATTTTGAGTATTAACAAGATATCCTGTCAGTCTAACTTTTAGAATCGGAGTAGAGATTACATAGCTCAAATCGTTTGCATCAATAACAACGTTCTTGATACCCGGAGTCGTAACACCACTTACTCTTGTATTAAAATAGATATCATTTAAGAAAGGAGACTGTGAAAAATAAGCTCCGTTATAAACCAGGAAGTTTCTGCCGTTGATCTTATAAGTAACCTGTCCTTTGACACCAGCATTCCAGAAATTCTGATCTGCTCCTTTTCCATAAGACGATTCATACAGATAATGCTGGAATAATCCTTCTCTGCTGTTGGTCGTATAACCGAATAATCCGGAAACAAAAACATCAAATTTACCTGTTGAGAATTTGAAAGCTGGATTTATTTTGAATTCCTGTCTTCTGAAAATATAGCTGTATCCGATTCTATCCCCTTCTCTTTTGGCAACATCAGTATCACTTTCTCTTGTATTGAATTTCCCCCAAGTATTTCCAGCCGTTGTATTGGATGCAAACGGGTCCATATTAAGAGCAAAATCAGCTCCCAAAAGATCATTTACCTCTCTATACTGTTCAGATCTGTAATTCTGATATGATAAATTTAAAATAAAACGGGAGGTATCATTAAAATTATAAGTATAGTGAGTTGCTACATTCCATACTTTATCATCTTTTACATCATCCACCAGATAATAAGCAGCTCTTCTGCCTCCAAGAAAAGCATTGTATTGTACGTTTCTGTTGGCATTATAAAGATTATCCCAGTTGATCTGAGTATGTGACTGGTCATCATTGGTCCACCAGTCTCTTGTAATTCCGATGTTGGCTGCCTGCTCCGGAGCAGGGTTTTTATAGTTTAACCAATAGCTTGGTAAATTACGGTAATAGGTTGGAGACGGGTTATTGGCTCTGTACCAGTCTAGTCTTGAACTGTATTCTTTACCGAACTGATAAGATACAGACGTCCACAATTGAGAGTTTTTATTGATTTTCCAGAAATCCTGCAACTGGATCATTGGCTGGAAGCCTCTTTTCACTCTTTCGTTTCTTTTATCCCCGTTTTGCCATCCCCAGTAAGAATTATAATGAACTCCTCTGAAATCATATACTTCCTGAGTACTTGGACTTGAAGAACTTCTTGCATATTTAGAACCAATCGCGTTTAGGGTCATGGTATGGCTGTCGCTGAATTTCTTCTCAATACCAATATATCCACTGTACGCATCATAGGCAGTACCATCCTGAATTCCTTCCTGTGCCCATCTTCTGGCAATCATCCCTGTAAATGCCCATCCGTTCTTGTTCATCCCGGAAGAAAATCTGTAAGATAATCTGTTGGTATAGTTTCTGTTGGTCAGAGAGTAAGTAAGCTGACTTCCTTTTCTGTACTCGCTGGCTTTAGTATTCTTATAAAATACTCCGGTAGTTCCTCCGAAAGCATATTCGGAAGGTGCATGATTGGCTGAAATTTCCGGATAACGGGTAATTTCGTTCAAACCTCCCCATGTGCTGAAGTCTACATCTCCATTATCTGCAGCAGCCATAGAAACCCCGTTGATCATATTCTCCCCTGTTCTGCTATCAATTCCTCTCGGTCGGAACCAGTATGGTCCTAAATCGAAACTTGCAATTCTGTTGAAAACATCCTGGGAAGACTGTAGCAATCCTACAGTTGCAGTCTGCTGTGCACCACCGCTGTCACTTTCTCCAGAGTCCTCTACAATGGCTAAACCCTGATCTGCACCATTCAATGCAGAATAAAGAGTAATTACTCCAAGATCTTTTCTTTTCTCATCACTGGTTACATCAAATTCAAAAATTTTAGTTTCAAAATTTGGTTTTGTAACCATAATTTGATAATGTCCAGGCATCAAATCAGTAAATTGGAAATAACCGATTTTGTCTGCCTTTGCATCATTTCCTGCTCCTTTTAAATCTACATTTGCTTGCTCAACAGGCTTTCCGTCCGCATCCTTAAGATATGCAAACACTGTTGTCTGCGCATAGTAATATGAAGCAGGCAGCAAAGTAAATAAAGAGATTAATGATAGTTTTTTAATCATGAGTATATTTATTTTTTTAAATACTTTTCTTGTTAATTTTCAACGGTTTAAAAGTTGGGGGCACAAATTTAATCAAATTTTACAATTCACAACTTTTTTAACATTATTTTTTCTTAACATTGCAAACTTTTAAGAATCATTATATAAGAGTGTTTCAATTTACTGCTTTTAAATTTACAAATATTTAAAAGGCAGTGAATTAAAAAAAAGTAAATTTGTAAATTAAACAGTATTAATAATAACTAAAAGAGATGAAAAGATTTTCGACTCTGTTGGCCATTTTTATTTCGATCATGGCATTCTCGCAACAACAAGGGAAACTGAGAAAAGTGGCTACCGTAGGTTTTTTAAATGTAGAAAACCTTTGGGACACCATCCGCTCTGCAGATTATATTGACGGGACTAAAGACATCAGAAACCCTGCATTTCACAGAAGTATTCCTATGGATTCTATCAAGTTCCTGGAAGCTGAAAAATATGATGGTCCATGGAGTGACAGTGCTTTAAAAGGGAAAAAAGTAGTAAGAGAGCAAAGTGGTTCTGATGAATTCACTCCTAAAAGTGCCAAAAACTACGGAACAAAAATTTATAAGGCAAAACTGGCCAACGAAGCCAAGGTAATTTCTGAAATGGGAGCACAATATACCAAAACAGCTCCTGCGGTAGTGGGTTTAATAGAGGTTGAAAACAGACAGGTTATTCAGGATCTGATCAATGAGCCTGCTTTAAAGAAATATGATTACGGAATTATTCATTACAATTCATATGATTACAGAGGAATTGATGTTGCCCTGATCTATCAGAAAAGAAGATTCACCCCCACCAATTCATTAAAAAAGGAACTGGTCATTTATGGTGACAACGGCAAAAGAGAATATACGAGAGATATTCTTGTCGTAACAGGATTTTTAGATAATGAAAAAGTAGCATTTTTCATGAACCACTGGCCTTCAAGAAGGGGCGGTGAAGCGATTTCTTTACCTAAAAGAAATGCCGCAGCTGCATTATTAAAACAACAGATGGACAGTGTAAGGGCTGCAGACCCGACAACAAAGCTTTTTGCAATGGGTGACTTCAATGATGATCCTGTAAGTCCAAGTTTAAAAAATCATCTGAAAGCTCAGGCAAGCCCTAAAGATTTAAGTGAAGAAACCCCATATCTTAACCTGATGTACCCTTTATATAAGAAAGGAGTTGCTTCTTTGGCATATCAGGATGCACCCAACCTCTTTGATCAGATTATCGTTTCTAAAAATGTAATCTCAGATCAGGTAACCAAAGAATACTCAGTATATAAAGCAGAAATCTTTGCCCCTGCTTATCTTGTAAACAAGGAAGGAAACTATAAAGGCTATCCGTTCAGATCCTGGAACGGAGACCAGTTTACAGGAGGCTACAGTGACCACTTCCCGGCATTTGTAGTTCTTCAGAAAGAACCATAAAAAAGTTAGGCACTCTTATTGGAGTGCTTTTTTTATATAAATACCTTAATCATGAAAAATATTATTCTATTAGTATTGTTCGCATTGGTCCCTTTCAGCTGTTTTTCTCAGGAAACACCAAAGAAAGATAAAGAGCAGCATGAAATGAAACCATCCAAAAATGAAGACGGGGAATGGGATCTTACCGTCATCGATACCCAGTTTGATTATTTTCTGAGCGCTGTGGCCAAACCCATCAGTCAGTACTCAGAATCCTATCTGAAGGCAAAAAACACATTTCTGGTCAACGAATGGAACAGCTATTATAATTCCGGCAGGTATAGAAATATTATTGAATCCGGAATAGATTATGATCCAAAGGAAAATTATGGGATCAAGTTTGAATATAAACTATACCAGGTTTTTGCATATGTAAACTGGAAATACAAGCTAAAAATGAACGGACTATCCGGAGCTGATGCCATAAGGTAAAATGTAAACTTAATAAAAAAGGTTCAGAGCAATTTCTGAACCTTTTCATTTTTATAATAGCTGAAAATTATTTATTGAATAATTCCTCTACTTTATCCCAGTTTACCACATCGAAGAATGCAGAAACATAGTCAGGTCTTCTGTTTTGGTAGTTTAAATAATAAGCATGCTCCCAAACGTCCAATCCTAAAACCGGAGTTCCTTTAACGTCTGCTACAGGCATTAATGGATTGTCCTGGTTTGGTGTAGAAGATACAGATACAGAACCGTCAGCATTTTTTACTAACCAAGCCCATCCTGAACCGAATCTTGTTTTGGCAGCATCAGAAAAATCAGTTTTGAACTTATCAAAACCACCGTAATTTTCGATAGCAGCTTTTACATTTCCTACCGGCTCCTTGCTTCCTCCAGGAGTTAAAATTTCCCAGAATAAAGAGTGGTTGAAGTGTCCACCTCCATTATTTCTTACTGCAGGCTTATCTGTTCCTGTCTGGCAGATCTCCTCAATTGTTTTTCCCGCCAGTTCAGTTCCCTCAATTGCTTTATTTAAATTGTCAATGTATGCCTGGTGATGTTTTGTATAGTGGATCTCCATAGTTCTTGCATCAATAGTTGGCTCTAATGCATCATATGCATATCCTAATTTTGGTAATTCAAATGACATAATCTTTATTTTTAATGTTATATCCAAAAATAGCCAATATTTAAGGTATTATCAAAGATTGGGGATTACTTTAATAAATCTTTAACATTGATATATTGATTTAGAATGAATTAAATTTTCAGGTAAGGAAGTTTTGAAGATGCTAATTGGGACTAAAAACAGTTTTAATTTTAAATATGGCTATTGTTAGAATTTCAGATTTCAGCAAAAAAAAGCACAAACCCAACGGTTCATGCTTTTTAATTAACAATAATTAAATTTATTTATTCATAGACATCAGGAATTCTTCATTATTAAGTGTTCCTTTGATGTTTTTATCAACAAATTCCATAGCTTCTACAGGATTCATCTCAGAAAGATATTTTCTCAGAATCCACATTCTCTGTGAAGTTACTTCATCAAGCAGAAGATCATCTCTACGGGTACTTGATGCTACAAGATCAATAGCAGGATAAATCCTTCTGTTAGCGATTTTTCTATCCAGCTGAAGTTCCATGTTACCTGTACCTTTGAATTCTTCAAAGATTACTTCATCCATTTTAGATCCTGTATCAATCAATGCAGTGGCAATGATTGTAAGAGATCCTCCTCCTTCAATTTTTCTTGCTGCTCCGAAGAATCTTTTCGGTTTGTGAAGAGCATTAGCATCCACCCCACCGGAAAGCACTTTTCCTGATGCAGGGGTTACGGTGTTGTATGCTCTCGCCAATCTGGTGATAGAATCCAGTAAGATGACTACATCATGACCACATTCTACCATTCTTTGTGCTTTTGCAAGAACAAGGTTGGCTACTTTCACATGCTTTTCTGCTGCTTCGTCAAACGTAGAAGCAATAACTTCTGCATTTACACTTCTTTCCATATCGGTAACCTCTTCCGGACGTTCATCGATCAGAAGAACCATCATGTATACTTCCGGGTGATTCGCGGCAATAGAATTCGCGATATCTTTAAGCAACATCGTTTTACCTGTTTTAGGCTGCGCAACAATCATCGCTCTCTGCCCTTTTCCGATAGGTGCAAATAAATCCACAATTCTTGTGGACACTGTAGATCCGCTTCCTGCAAGATTGAATTTTTCTTCCGGGAAAAGAGGTGTCAGATATTCAAACGCTACACGGTCTTTGATAAATGCCAGATCACGTCCGTTAACCTCTGTAGGTCTTAACAGTGAAAAGTATTTTTCTCCTTCTTTCGGAAGCCTTACAATTCCTTTTACCGTGTCTCCCGTTTTTAAACCAAAATTTCTGATCTGGGCTGTAGAAACATATACATCATCAGGAGAAGAGATATAACTGAAATCTGATGAGCGTAAGAATCCGTAGTTGTCAGGTAAAATTTCCAGAACACCTTCAATGCTTACCAATCCATCAAAATTAAATTCTTTTTTATGGTCATTCTGCTCCTCTGCCTTGTCAGAATGCCTGTTTTGATTCTGATTCTGGTTTTGGTGCTGCTGATGTTGGTTCTGGTTTTGATTTTTATGTTGATTTCCACTGTTCTGTGGATGGTTGTGTCCTTTTTGAGGTCTGTTAGCCTGTTGTTGAGGGAGATTGTTAGGCTTTTCTTCAGCCTGTGCAGGCTCTTGAGATTCTGTGTTTTTTGGAGTTTCTGTTTTTTCCTGGGATACTTCTGTATTACCTGTATTGGTAGAAACTCTTTTTCTTTTCTTTTTTGCCTGAGCCGTTTGTGCTGACTCTTCTGTTGTTGCAGCTACAGCGGTTTCAACTTTTGGCTCTTCTGGTTTTATTTCTTCAGAAGCCGGTATCTTTTCTTCTGTTTTTTCCTCTGCTTTAGGTTCTACCGGAGCTTTTGTATTTGTTTTTGGCTTGGCTGCTGTTTTTTTGGGGGCAGCTTTTTTTGCCGGGGCTTTAGCAGGTTTTTCTGCTGGAGCCTCTTCAGTATTTACACTGGCAGGTTCTGTGGCGTTGAAATAATCTTTTGCAACTTTAGGATTAGAAGCCTGAAAGTCAAGAATAGCAAAGATTTTGTCATTTTCATTGCTGTTTCTTGCAACTTTAACGCCCAAATCTTTTAAGATTTTAGTCAGTTCCGTTACGGATTTTGACCTTAACGTTTCTATGTTAAACATATTTAATGTAAAAATGTAATTAATTGTGAGTAAGAAAAGTAAGTCCGGTGACTTTTGTTTTCAAGTACATTGTATAATGCAAATCTACACTTATTTTTGAATTGTGCAAAATTTATATTATTTTTGCCAAGAATTTAATATTCAATGCTACAGAGAATACAAACTATATGGACATTATTAGCAGTTTTAGCTGCTGTTTTCCTTTTTATAACAGGACAGGATGCTGTCATTTCAGACCGTATTCCGTTAGTTAATATCGGCTGTATAATACTTGTTATTACTGGAGCATTAAGTATTTTCAGTTTCAAAAACAGGAAAAGACAAATTTTGCTGAATACCATCAGCATCATTATAAACGCTTTGTTGATTGGTGTATTGGCGTACTGGTTACTAAATTTATCCGGAGGAATTCAGTTTCCTGAGAAGGGTATTGAGCCGGTTTTCCCATTGATCGCGGTGATATGTCTGCTTATTGCAAACATTTACATCCGTAAAGATGAGAGGCTCGTAAAATCTGTAGACAGACTTCGATAGCCTTACAACGATTTTTTGAGTGAGAACAGCTTCTTTTAAGGAGCTGTTTTTTATTTTTCTGATATTCTATATACACATCCAGTTCGTACAGATCAATTAATTTATGTAAATTCATTGCAACTTTTTAGTCCAATATGCGACAGATCATATAACTTTTAATTTTAATAAAAGACAATGAAAAAGCTAACGTATCTTACATTATCTCTATTTTCCATGGCCACCTTTGCACAGGCAGTTTCCAAAGACAGAGTAAAAACAGTGCTTTCCACTCTCGCATCAGATGAAATGAGAGGCCGTGAAATCGGCACTCAGGAAAATGAAAATGCAGCGAATTATATTGCTAAACTTTTTAAAGAAAATAATCTGGAATACTGTACCGGAACATCCTATCTGATTCCTTTTGACTATAATGGAAAAACAGCGTACAATGTCTGCGGGATCAAAAAGGGAAAAACAGATCAATACCTGGGGTTTTCAGGACATTTTGATCATATAGGGACCAGTGATAAAAGCGGAGACAATATTTATAACGGAGCGGATGATGATGCCAGCGGAATCACCACCCTTGTAGGCATTGCCGATTATTTTAAAAATAAGAAACCTGAATTCTCTATGGTTTTCATGGCATTTAATGGCGAGGAGAAGGGCATGTTGGGATCAAGGGCCATTTCAACAGATAAAAATTTAGATCCTATTTACAATAAGATGACAGCACTTTTCAACTTTGAAATGGTAGCTACAGAATCTCAGTGGGGGAAAAACGCATTATACATGACGGGTGACGGATTCTCTGATCTTGATGAACTGTTTAATAAAAACGCAGTCAATGGATTAAAAATCAATGCAGATCCTTATGCCAAACAACAGCTTTTCTACCGCTCAGACAATGTCAGCTTTGTAAAAAAGAAAATTATCGCCCATTCATTCTCTACGGTTGATATGACGAAAGCATCCCATTATCATCACGAAAATGATGATATCAACATTGTTGATTTTGATAATATGACACAGATTATCAATAATTTTGGAAAAACACTGGAGAAACTGAGTCCTAAAAATTTTGCTCCGAAGTATAACGACCAGGTAAAATTTTAATGGGATCATCATACAAAACCGCTTTTCAGCGGTTTTTATTATTAATCTCTCATCCTTCTTATCCCTGTCTTGACAGAATACTCAATGGTATCTGTCAAAAAAAAACAAAGCCCAATAGTACCGAATTGTAACAAAAAGACATTTTTTGGAACTTATCCATTAAAGTAAAACAAGATTAAGAACGTCTTATCTTTTAATTTTACGTAATTTTGCTATCCAATTTTTTCATTGAATGAACGAATACAAAAAAATCTTAAAGTTCGCGAAACCACATCAGAAATATATATACGGAAGTTTATTTTTCAATATCCTGTATTCTGTATTTCAGATTGCTTCCTTAGGGACCATCCTGCCCGTTTTGGGAATGCTCTTTGGCACTATAAAGCCTGAGAAGTATGAAAAAGCTCCGGTGTATTCTGGTGAGATTGTTGATTTTTTCTCTTATTTAAAAGAATATTCCAACTATTATGTACAGACGTTGGTAAGTGAACATGGTGCTCTTACCGTTCTTGCCTGGCTGTGTATAATTACTGCATTTATGTTCTTTTTAAGAAATGCATTCCGGTATTTCGGTTCTTTATTATTGATCAATTACCGCGTGGGCGTAACCAAAGACTTGCGTGGAGCGATGTATAGAAAAATACTTTCTCTTCCTGTTTCATTCTTTACGGAGAGCAGAAAGGGAGATATGATGTCCCGTATGTCTAATGACGTAGGAGAAGTAGAGGGAAATATTTTAGGAAGCTTAATTGAACTGATCAACGCCCCTTTTATGCTGATCAGCACCTTAGTCACTTTATTTTTCCTGAGCCCGGAAATGACTCTTTTCTCTTTACTGGTTCTTCCTGTAATGGGAACAATGATTGCACTGATCGGAAAAAGCCTTAAAAAAGATTCACATGAAGCACAAAGTGAGCTGGGAACCATTTTCTCCATTGTGGATGAAACATTGAAATCTTCAAAAGTCATTAAAATATTTAATGGTGAGAAAATCATGAATAACAGATTCATGCATTCTATGAACAAATGGATTTCAAGCTCTATTAATTTGGGTAAAAAGAAAGAACTGGCTTCTCCAATGAGCGAATTCTTAGGCTCTATTACCTTCCTGATCATTGCCTGGTATGGAGGAAAACAAATTATTGTTGAGCAAAGTATTTCTCCGGCAGACTTCCTTGTATTTTTAGGAATGTTCTTCCAGATTTTACCTCCTGCAAAAAGTTTATCTACTTCTATTTCTAACGTTCAAAAGGGAGAAGCTTCCCTGAAGAGAGTATTGGAAATCCTTGAAGCCGATGTAAAGATTGAAGAAATTGCAGAGCCTGTATCTATCACAACGCTTCAGAATAGTATTGAATTTAAAGATATTGGATTCTATTATGATAAAGCGAATCTTATTCTTAAAAACTTCAATTTAACCATTCCTAAGGGAAAAACGGTGGCTTTGGTAGGACAAAGCGGAAGTGGTAAAACAACCATTGCCAATCTTTTAGCAAGATTCTATGATGTTTCGGAAGGGGAAATCCTGATAGACGGTACAGACATCAAACATCTAAAATTACAGGAGTACCGACAGCTCCTGGGAATGGTAACACAGGAATCAGTATTATTCAATGATTCTGTTTATAATAATATCCTGATGGGTAAACCTGATGCTACCAAAGATGAAGTAATTGCAGCAGCTAAAATCGCCAATGCAGATTCTTTCATCTCCAATCTTTCCGAGGGATATGATACCAACATCGGGGATGACGGAAACAAGCTTTCCGGAGGTCAGAAACAGAGGGTTTCTATAGCAAGAGCCGTATTGAAAAACCCACCAATCATGATTCTGGATGAAGCCACGTCCGCGCTGGATACGGAATCTGAAAGATTTGTACAGGATGCTCTTGAAAAAATGATGGAGAACAGAACTTCTTTGGTCATTGCTCACCGTCTTTCAACCATTCAGAAAGCAGACTGGATTGTAGTAATGGAAAAAGGCGATATTGTAGAACAGGGAACCCACCATGACCTGATTGCAAAAAGAGGAATGTATCACAAGCTTGTCGAACTTCAAAATTTTGATTAATCCTTAACTGAATTAAAATGAACCCTATACAGGAGTATTTCTACAGAATCGAAGAGCCTGAAAGAAGTACTCTTTTATTTTTGCGTGATAAGATTCTGGCTTCAGATCCCGAGAATATTTCAGAAACATTCAGTTTTGGGCTTCCATTTATCAAATATAAAAAGAAAATGCTGTGCTATTTTTATTACAGCAAAAAATATAAGAAACACTATATCAGCTTTTACCATGGAGATAAGCTGGATTATCCTGAACTGATACAGGACGGCAGAAAGAAGTTCAAGATCCTTCTTATTGATATGGAAAAAGATCTTTCTGTAGAATTTATCATCAATCTGACAGAAGAAATTAAAAGATATATAAAATAAAAAACTCCGGTACGAATAATCGTACCGGAGCCTTCTTTAAAAACGTCATCATTGTGTGTTTATGCCGTTGAATTCTGCCTGTTGAATTGCCCAGGCGAGCATATTGGCAAAAAGTATTGAATTTTGAACCTGCATTGAGCCTGCAGTATATCCATTTCCTGCATATCCGTAGGCAGATTTCTGAACAGGTAAATATCCCCCCGAGCTTGGTGCTACAAACGGTTCAATAGTATTACTTGTATATTGATTTCCGTTGGCGTTTTCATTACTTAAGAATCCTCCGTCTCCAAACCAGATAAAGTTTAGATTAGTACTTCTTAATCCTGAAATCCCTGTTCTGCTCGTAGTACTGTTGATAGGCTGGGCAAAACTATAAGGAGTAAAACCGCTTGTCAATCCTGAAACATTTACTGTTGTAGAAGCATCTTCACCCCAGTTTTTTCCTCTTACATCTCCAAAAGGACCGTTAAGGACCGGATCATCAGAATTGCTAAGTGCATAGACAGAACCCGCTCCGGCTCCGTTGGCCGCTGAAATTGTAGGATCAGAAAAAATTCCCCTAAGTAAATTTTGTGAAGTAGTTACATCGTCTACAAAAGCAATTACAACTCCTTTTTTATTTAAGTAGGAAGCTATATTACCAGCATCCGTCGTATTAGGTGTATAGCTGTATCCAATTACAACAATATCCGGTTTATTATTAAGCGCTGTCTGAAGAGCAGCTGATGAAGGTGCATTGCCTAAAGATATATGGTTAAAGCCTTCAGATTTAATAATACTTGAAGCAGTAACTCCAAAGTTTGTCGGGGAATCCATAAGGCTTCGCGAAGGACCAGTATAAGCACTATAACCATAGACTGTTTCCAGTCCGATATGTAAAACTGTTTTTTTAGGAATGACAACAATTACATTGACAGAACAAGTTGTAGACACTCCTCCCTGACTATCAGAAGTAATTGTAATTGTTTTCACAGATGTAGAAGACGGAGTTCCCGATCCGTTTAAGGTAATATTCTGATTTCCCGTAGAGGTAAATGTTCCGGAGCCACTGAAAGAGATACCATCTACCGTATTCGTGGTAATGGTGTAACTACCCAATGCTGAGACATTGACAGGTAAAGTAATCGTATTGGAAGACGTAAGAGCCGTTCCCACTTTGTACACTCCGTTTACGGTTGCACTTCCACAACTCATGGTATACGTTCCTGAAGGGCTAAGAACAGTAACAGAGACCGCTGGAGTACATGTTACTTCGGTACCATTGGCATCAATTGCAATATTATCGGTCTGGATATTCTGAGGATTACCCTGGCCCGGGACCTGTACCGTTTGTGTTCCTGTATTAAGGAACACCCCGGTTCCGTAAAAATTATATCCGTTTGAAGTAGTCCCGGTAATTGTATAATTTCCAATCTTTGTTACATTAACCGCAATGCTCAGATAATTGGAATTGGTAAGATCTTTACCTTTCACATAGCTTCCCATTGCTTTGGAATTTGGGCAGTCTACCGTAAAAACAGATTTTCCCATCTGTCCGCAGACACTTTTCCATTCATTATCAGCAAGGCTCCAGTAATTAAGGCAGTCTTCTGTCGTATTGTAAACCGTCAACCCATCATCCTGAGATGTGTTGATTACAATTGCATTTCGCTGGGCCTCAGTTAAACGGGGAATAAATATTCCTTTGTTATTATTACCCGAAACGATATCCAATACAGAATTGGCATTGGGTGTTGTGGTATTAATTCCTACAGCACCATTGGTGCCTTGAGAATAGTATTTTCCAAAGGCAAAGATCAGCGTTATAAGCAGGGCTTTGATCGGAGGCATAGTAAATTTTGTGCTCATCATTGTATAAGTTGTATAAGTTATAATTGTTTAATACATAAGATTTAAATAAGTCATTTAATTGGGACAAAAATATCATCAACCTACAATTATCAAATCACCTCACAATACGCAATACTACTCACACGTAGTAAAACTCACAAACAGCTATAATTTTAAATAAACAAACCCACAAATAAAGAAATTCAGTTATTCCATCAAACCTTATTTAATTAAAAAAAACATACTTCAACTTAAACAGATTTCATATCCTTCATATTTTAAAAATAGCCTTCCACCGGGCAATTGTATTCCGGCTTATTTTAAAATGGCTGCTAAGCTGAAGATTGGTAAGTTTATTTTTCTGCTGATATCTGAGAATTTTCAAAACAGACTCTTTATCATAAGAACGCAGTTGTTGATTATTAATCCCGGTTGTATAGTCAGGTTCCCCAAAAATCAACTGATTAAATTTCAGAACGTCAATAGCAGAATACAGTGATTCAAGTTGATATCTGACGTGAGCATCTGTTAATTTTTCAGGAAATTTCTCCTCAAGAATGTCAGTATAAATCTGTTTGTAATCAGGCATCATTTTATATTTTTTTCATCCATTTATATAAGGTTGTCTTGGGAATCTTATATCGTTCAACCGCTTCACCGGCGGTCATTGTTCCCGTCTCTATCTTCTCAAGTATAAAATCCTTTATTTCCTTTGTATAGATATTCTTCCTGAAGATGATTGTATTTTCCTTATCCTTTCCCGCCTTTTGAATTCTTACAAGCGGTGGAGCATACAAAATCAAATGCCCTGTATAAAACCTGAAAAAATCAAATTTCAAAAGTTTACACCATTTCAACAGAACTTCAGTATCAATGCTTTTGGCATTATACATTTTTTCTATGTCATCTTCTGTTTTGTCTAAAAAGCGGCAGATTCTTTCTATGGGAAGCCCATATTCTTCCACTTTAGATCTGATCAGTGGTCCGATATGAATGTTCTTAATATTCATCACAACATTTTTATTTAAAAATATTGACAAGAAAAACAATAAAAACCATCAGACACTACTTAAGACTACGTATGAGTAATAAAAATCGGAATTCTGTTTAAATTTTAATAAGGTAACTATTGATATTGATCTCAGAAGGAATATTGAGTTTTTTTCGTATTCTGTATTTTTTGCTTTCTACTGCGCGAATGCTGTTATTGGTACATTGTGCGATCTTCTTCGTATCAAAATCAAGTTTCATTAAAGCACAGAAATATAATTCAGAATGGATCAGATTAGGGTTTATTTTTAGAATTTCCGGAATAAAATAAGGAAAAAACACTTGAAATTTTTCAAAAAAGACCGGAGAGTTAGTTTCTGCCAGATTCAGTATCTCCTGAATATTTTCTTCTGAAAGATGATTGATAAGCATCTGATGCTTCATCAGTTCTGTATTTGTTTTGACAAGATCTTTGATGGTAGAGTCTTTTACTTTTTTATCGGTTATCAAACCGTTAATAAGTTCATCTTTCTGTGTAATAAAGACAATATCCATCAGAAAAGAGGCAATAGAGAACAAAATATTCAATGATTTTATTATTTTAAAATCCTTTTTTTCTAAAAACCGGCTTTTAGGCAGGAAGTCAAAATCAAAGTACAGACATATAATAAAGTTAATACTGATCATTAAAGTAATAAAAAAAATAGAATAGGCATCTTTTTTATAGTTTAAAAAAAACGGGACAGCAAACAGAAGACAAAAATAAAAATACTCTACACCAGCATTTTTGTAAGTATAAATATTAAAGAAGTTGACTATAAACGTAAGTAAAACAAATATCCCGATAATGAAAGGTTTCAAAATTGTTTTAAATCGTTTTGTCTTTCCTTTTACAGCCATTAAAAACAACCAGAAAAAAGTAATAACCGTAAGAAATGTTGAGATCAGCTTATCTCCGAAAAAAGTAATAATAAAAATGGAATAAAATAGAAATATGAAAAATAACAAAAGCAGATACCGGTTAATAAGATTCAGATAGCTGCTTTCAAAACCATCATCCATTTTCTCTGCTTCATCGTTGATCACTTTAAAGAAAAACTTATAAATCATCCTGTTGTTTTTTTATGTTTTCACAAGCTCAAATTGGCATTTGCACTACTGAAAGCATAAATTTTCCAATGTTAATAGCTTTTAAACGACATAAAAACTGACCAAGCAAAACAGCTGTCTGTAATTTCAGTGATAAAAGAATATGATTCGTGTTTTTCCATTCTAATTTAGTAAAAATCTGATTAGTTTATTCAACAAACCTGATCAATATTAAAAAAATCAGCACTTAAAATCATATGTCATATTCAGTCATTTTCTGTATGGGTATAAAAGCGTTTATAACCTGTGTTTGTGTAGCTGCAAAATTATTGATCTGTACAAATAAGCTTTAATCCCTCAGTACTCAATATCACTCATGCGTAGTTAAACTCAACAAAATATACCCCCTATAAAGCAAAAAAGAGAGCCTTAATGACCCTCTTTTTGCGTTTATATTTAATAAGAATTTTAATTTTCCTTCAGTTTGGCAATTACATCCAAACCTCCTTTCGTGACATCTCCGATCTTACAGATAATCTCAGTATCCAAAGGCAGGAAAACATCCATTCTGGAGCCGAATTTGATAAACCCGAACTCGTGTCCTGCTTTTGCTTTATCACCTTCATTACAGTAGAATACTATCCTTCTGGCTACATATCCGGCAATCTGTCTGAAAACTACTTTATGGTTGGTGAAAGTTTGTACTGCTACTGTAGTTCTTTCATTTTCCGTAGAAGACTTTTCATGCCATGCCACCAGATATTTCCCCGGGTGATATTTCTTATAGATAACTTCTCCCGAAACCGGATATCTACAGATGTGAACATTCAATGGAGACATAAAAATAGAAACCTGAATTGCTTTCCCTTTTATAAATTCATCCTCTTCTACTTCTTTGATCATTACCACTTTTCCGTCCACCGGAGCGATCACATTTTCTCTGTGGTCAAGAATATTACGGTTTGGAACTCTGAAAAACCAGAAGACTAAACTGTAAATAACCAACAAAGGCATGATGATCAACAGTGACCATATTTTAAGGAAATAAATCGCTAAAGCGCTTACAATAATAAAAAGTATAGTCGCAACGGTAATCGTTCCTTTTGATTCTCTATGTAATTTCATGAGATTAAATAAATTTTTCTAAAATAAAGTACAAATATACGACAGGAACGCAGATAATAAAACTATCCAGCCTGTCTAAAACTCCTCCATGTCCCGGAATGATGTTTCCACTGTCTTTCACACCGAAATTTCTTTTCAATTGACTCTCTACCAAATCTCCTAATGGAGCAAAGGCTGCAACCAAAAATCCTACAATCATCCAGTTTCCTCTCAATTCAGGCTGATAATGTTCAATAAAATAAGATAAAATCAATGTTAAAACAACTCCTCCGGCATATCCTTCCCATGTTTTTTTGGGAGAAATTTTAGGAGCCATTTTATGTTTACCAAAAAACTTCCCTACCAGATAAGCAAAGGTATCACTACTCCAGATCAGAATAAACAGGAACAGAACCTCAAGAGAAAAATGGTCACTATAACTGGAGAACTTAGGTAAGCCTAATGCAAAACTGAACGGCAGAGCTACGTAAATAACGGTAAAAATAAGTTTTCCGCTGTCGAAATATAATTCGTTAGGATATTTGAATAAAGTCACCACAGCAATGCCAATCAGAGCCAGGGCTAATATTTCACTGAGTCTGAAATCAAAAAAGAAATCATGGTTAAAATATCTTTTGGAAAAAATATAAAATATAAAAATGACCAATGGGTATACCACCCATTTTTCGTACCCATTTCCAAATTTCATGATTTTGACACATTCCCATGTTCCGACGATCAGCAACAAGCTCATTAACCCATAATAAAGATATTGCTGTTTGATAAGTCCCGGGGCAATGCTGTTCAGCAGTTGTGCTCCAAGCGGAGTAGAACAAAGAATAATGATGGCTACATAAACGATACCTGATACGGTTCTTTGAATGAGATTTTTATCCAAAATTTAAAATTTAGAAGTGGTTGCTAATCTTCAAGCAGCAATAAAAACAGTTTTGTATTGGCGTTGGAAGAACTGTCCATTTTGGATTGGCTTCCGCTGATAGAAGTAAGGTTTTTGATATTTCCGTTTCTTTTTATTTTCCCCATAGCATCATTCAGGTTGTTTACAATCTGAGAAACATTGGCAATGATGATAATTTTATCGGGAAGCCTTGAGGAATGATAATGAAGAATATTGTTATGCGAAAGCATAATTCTTCCGTCATAGGCGATCAGGTATTCACAGGTGATGAATGCTGCATCATTTGACTGCTGCAGTTCTGAGGTATAAGAAGTTTTCACCACGTTCAAAAAGTTCTGAAGTTCTTTATCCCAGCAGAAGAGGTTGTGGATACCTTCTATTTTGATAATTTGATTTAAAGTTTGTAGAGCCTCCGCTTCATCTGCACAATAATTAAAAAATCCTCCCGAATGCGTAAATAATTGGGCAAACTTATAGTCGAGATCCGCATTTTTCAGCGAATCTCCAAGCTTCTCCAGGCTCTGTTTTTCATCTTCTTCAGGCTGGTTGGTAAGTTTGCTTACAATCCTCTTGAATAAATTCAACTTAATCTATTTTTAGTCAACTTTATACAAAAATAGAAAATAAATTACAATAGTGTCCAAAATATCTCTTTAAATATGAAAAAACCTGACAATTTCAAAGTTGTCAGGTTGTATTCATTCTATTTTTAAGAGCTTTAAAGCTGTGTTGGGCTTTCGGGAGCCTGTATTTCGCTTTCCTCTTCTTTTTCTTTGATCTGAGGAGCATCCTCTACTACCGGCTGATCTTTTACAGGAATAGTATTGGTTACCGGTTTCTCTGTCAATTCCGGATCCCATGCTCTTTTTCCGAATATTTCTTCTAAATCTTCACGGAAGATCACTTCTTTTTCTAATAATTTACTTGCTAAAGCGTCAAGCTTGTCTTTATTCTCAGCAAGAATTCTTACCGCTCTCTCGTATTGATTTTCAATGATTGACTTGATTTCTGCATCAATCTTTGTAGCAGTTTCTTCAGAATATGGCTTTCCGAAGTTATATTCAGACTGGCCTGAACTGTCATAGTAAGAAATATTACCGATATTCGGACTTAAACCATAGATGGTAACCATTGCCTGAGCTCTCTTGGTGACCGTTTCCAGATCAGAAAGCGCTCCTGTTGAAATATTATTGAAAATCACCTGCTCTGCCGCTCTACCTCCTAACGTTGCACACATTTCGTCCAGCATTTGCTCAGTAGTCGTAAGCTGTCTTTCTTCAGGAAGATACCATGCTGCTCCTAATGAACGTCCCCTTGGTACAATCGTCACTTTTAAAAGCGGTGATGCGTGCTCTACCAGCCAGGAAATAGTAGCATGTCCAGCCTCGTGGTAAGCCACTCTTCTTTTTTCAGAAGGTTTGATGGCTTTGTTTTTCTTCTCAAGACCTCCGATGATTCTGTCCACAGCATCAAGAAAATCCTGCTTTGTAACTGATGTATGGTTATTTCTTGCGGCGATAAGTGCTGCTTCATTACAAACGTTGGCAATATCTGCACCACTGAATCCAGGGGTCTGTTTTGCAAGGAATTCTCTGTCTACATTGTCATCAAGCTTAATCTTTTTCAAGTGAACGTCAAAGATCTGTCTTCTTTCATGAAGCTCCGGCAGGTCTACATAAATAGAACGGTCAAAACGTCCTGCTCTCATCAAAGCTTTATCAAGGATATCGGCTCTGTTGGTTGCAGCCATTACGATAACATTCGTATCGGTTCCGAAACCATCCATCTCTGTAAGAAGCTGGTTCAATGTATTTTCTCTTTCGTCGTTTCCGCCGGAGAAATTATTCTTTCCTCTTGCACGTCCGATAGCATCAATCTCATCGATAAAGATGATCGCCGGAGATTTTGCTTTGGCCTGGGCAAAAAGATCTCTCACTCTTGAAGCGCCTACCCCCACAAACATTTCAACAAAATCAGAACCCGACAGTGAGAAAAACGGAACTTTAGCTTCCCCTGCAACAGCTTTTGCCAATAAGGTTTTACCTGTTCCCGGAGGGCCTACCAAAAGGACTCCCTTAGGAATTTTACCTCCCAGTTTTGTATATTTCTCAGAGTTTTTAAGAAAATCCACAACTTCCTGAACCTCTTCTTTTGCTCCTTCAAGTCCTGCAACATCTTTGAATGTTACCTGAATCCTTTCTTTTTCGTCAAAAAGTTTCGCTTTAGATTTTCCAATAGAGAAGATTTGTCCGCCAGGGCCTCCTCCTCCACCCATCTTCCTGAAAAGAAGAAAGTAGAATAACCCTAGAATTGAAATCCAAACCAGTGCAGGAACTAAAATATCCATTAAGGCACTTTTACCTGTTCCGTAATCTTTAGTTGTTTTGATTGCCGGATTGGTCGCTTTGATCTGTTCAAATTTCTGAAGGAAAAGCTGAAGATCTCCGTATTTCACAGAAAAATCTGCTTTAGGAGTCATATCTAACGCCGAAAAAGGGTTGTTTTCCTTTCCTGTTTTGGAAACCATTGCTGATTTTGCCTCTTTTGTAAGGAAAACATCAGCTTTCTCTATGTCTTTGTATATAATTATATTCTGGACTTTCCCCGCCTGCATTTCTCTAAAGAAACCATCCTCATCAATAGATTTTGCACTATCACCTCCAAGGAAATTGGAGCCAAAAAATAGCAAAAGAGCTATGATTGCAATGGGAAAGAACCAGTTGAATCCTTTATTATTCATTTAAACTTTTTAAAATTTTATTACTCATTTTCAATTTTGGTAATGACGGCGTCACCCCAAAGCTCTTCTATATCATAGTACTCACGTACCTGTTTTTGAAATATATGAACCACCACTGAAACATAATCTACCAATACCCACATTGCATTTTCCGTACCTTCTACATGCCAAGGTCTGTCCTTCAGTTCGTTTCTCACTTTTTTCTCTACACTCCCTGCCAATGCAGAAACCTGTGTATTTGAGTTTCCACTACATATCACGAACGTCTCTGCTACGGAGTTTTCGATATTGGAAAGATCAAAGATCATAATGTCCTCTCCTTTTACATCCTGGATAGCTTCAACGATTTTATCTATTAACGCTTGTTTTTCTGCTGTTTTATTCATTAAAAAAATACTATAATCTGCAAATTTATTGTTTTTTCTTTACTTTAACCTTACTTTTACCCTCTTAATGTCTTAAAGTTTTCTTAAATGAGCCAACTCTTCTACCTGAAAGAATGTTCTTCTACTAATGACGAAATATCAAAGTTTTTACTTTACGGAGATTCAAATTTTATAGGGCTTCATACTTTTAATCAAACTAAAGGCCGTGGTCAGTATGGAAATATCTGGACTCAGACTGCCGGAAAAAATCTGGCTTATACGCTGGCAGTGAATACTCAGAACATCTTGTGCTCCGACTTTATATTCAATTATTATACCGCAATGGTTATCCGGGATTTCCTTGCCAAATTGTCTGACTCTGAGGTAAAGATCAAGTGGCCGAATGATATCATCCTTAAAGGTAAAAAAATCGTTGGAATTTTAATAGAAAAGAAAAAAATTAATCAAAATAATTATTTCATCATAGGAGCCGGGATTAACATTCTTCAGGAAAATTTTGACGAAATATCTCATGCAGGATCACTCCTGACGCAGACAGGCATTCATTTTGATCTGGAAGAGCTTGCTTTGAATCTGCATGAATATCTGTGCGAAAAACTAAAAAATATCCCTCCCGACCGGAAAATACTGGATGGATTTAACAAAAACCTTTTCAGAAAAGATCAGATATCAGTCTTTGAAATTGAAAAAGAACGACAAAATGGCATCATCCGTAATGCAGACGAAAAAGGTGAACTTTGGATCGAGCTGGAAGACGGAATGCGCTCCTTTTATCATAAGGAAGTAAAACTCCTTTACTGATTGGCTCTTTTAATGTAAAGATAAAGCGTAAGCGGCAAAAACACCATATTGGGCAGCCACATCGCTACAGCCGGAGACAAGCTTTTGTTTTCAGAAACCACTTTTAGGGCTTCAAATGAAAACACGAAAATAAAAGCCAATGAAATCCCTATGGCAAGGTTGATACCCAATCCCCCTCTTTTCTTTTGTGATGACAGGGAAAGTGCCAGGAATGTCAGAATAATGATCGAAACAGGCATAGATGTTCTTTGGTGAAGCTCATTCAGGTAAGAATTCAGGTTACTGTTTCCTCTTGCCTTTTCTCTTTCAATAAATTTTAAGAGTTCGGGGGTGGTTTTATTTTGTCCCAGAAGCTCATTAGGAAAAAGTTCTTCCGGTGAATGTCCATAATTTTTTCTTAATTCGATTCCGTTATTCAGCTTTTCGGTATTGTCCCTGTTGATTGTTTTTTCTAAATAATTATTTAAAACAAACTGTTTTTTTTCTTTGTCCCAATATACTTCGCTCGCTTTCAGCTCATAAGTCATTTTTCTGTCTTTATCATATTTCTGATAAACGAAACTTGATCCTCTTTTCTCTCTCTTATTCCAGGAATCAACAAAAATGTATTCTGTTTTGCTCAGCTGTGAGGAGGCCGGAGCCGTTCCCAAAATCTTTTCTTTATTGGCTGCATTATATGTATAGGCCTCCAGCTCATTTTTCTTGATATTAGCCCATGGCAGCACCATATGATATACCACCAGAGCAATCAGACCGATAAAAATGGAGGTAAGGAGGTAAGGTTTGGAAAACCTGTGAAAGCTTGCTCCACTACTGATAATGGCAACAATTTCGGTATTATTTGCCATTCTGGAAGTAAAATAGATCACCGAAATAAAAACCAGAATGGAAAGAAAGGTCACCACAAGATTGATAATCCAGAACGGATAAAAATGAACAAGGAAATACATCAGATCCAGCTTCGGATCAATGGCTTTCGCATTTTCTATCCTTGGAATCTTCTGCTGAACATCAATTACCAATACGACTATAGACAACAATACCAACATGAAACTGAACGTTCCAAGGTATTTTTTAATGATATATCTGTCTACAATTTTAAGCATACTCTCTTACAGTCTTTGTCTAAGAACCGGCACCACTAAGTTTTTCCATTCATAGAAATCTCCGGCAATAATATGTTCTCTTGCTACTTTTACCAAATCCAGGTAGAATGCAAGATTATGAATTGAAGCAATCTGTTTTGCCAGGTATTCTTTAGATACAAACAGGTGACGAAGATACGCTTTTGAATATTCACGATCTACAAAACTGGTCCCAAATTCATCCAGAGGCGAAAAATCACGCTTCCATTTTTCATTTTTAAGATTCATCACCCCCTGCCATGTGAAAAGCATTGCATTTCTTGCATTTCTTGTCGGCATTACACAATCCATCATATCAATTCCCAGCCCGATAGACTCCAGGATATTCCATGGAGTACCCACTCCCATCAGGTATCTTGGTTTTTCTTTCGGAAGGATATCTGTCACTTCATCTGTAATTCTGTACATTTCTTCTTCAGGCTCTCCAACGGAAAGTCCTCCAATGGCGTTTCCTTCTGCTCCTGCTTCAGAAATCACTTCTGCAGAGATTTTTCTGAGATCGGAGTAAGTAGATCCCTGAACAATCGGGAAAAGTCTTTGCTTGTGTCCGTATAATTCGGGATTATTATCTGTCCATTCAATACATCTTTTCAGCCAGCGATGGGTGAGCTCCATAGATGATTTTGCCTGGTTATATTCGCATGGATAAGGAGTACATTCATCGAAAGCCATAAAAATATCGGCTCCGATCTGTCTTTGAATTTCCATTGATCTCTCAGGAGAAAACATGTGATAACTTCCATCGATATGAGATTTGAATCTTGCCCCTTCTTCCGTCATCTTTCTGTTACTGGCCAGAGAAAAAACCTGAAAACCTCCGGAATCGGTAAGAATAGGAAGGTCCCAGTTCATGAATTTGTGTAAACCACCTGCATCCTGCATCGTTTCCATTCCAGGACGAAGATAAAGGTGATAGGTATTTCCCAGAATGATCTGGGCTTTAATGTCTTCTTTTAATTCTCTCTGATGAACTGTTTTCACACTTGCAACAGTTCCCACAGGCATAAAAATAGGCGTTTGAACCTTCCCGTGATCTGTGGTAATTTCCCCTGCTCTGGCTTTTCCTTCAGAGGTTTTTTCTATATTAAAAAATTTCATTTCTATACTTTTTTGATACACTGTTTTTCTCAGTGACTTTCTGCAGGACAGAAACTCCGGTGACACTTTACCTTACCAAAGGTGTTACAGGACCACTTTCTTTCTGTTTATCCTTTACATATTTTTCTGCTTTGGGATCTTTCTTCAGCAATTTTTCCTGAGCATCATTGGCAATCCCATCCATTTCTTCTTTAATTACATAGTATTTGAAACTGTCTACAAAGTCATCAGGTTTTACGTTATGTGACTTCAGGACAGCTCTTGTACCTGCTTCCATGTTTTTGTCAGGGTATACAAAGATAGCCTGATCATTGATCGCAAGATCGGCAATGATTTCTGCCATCATATCTTTATCGATCAGGTTTTTAGGCTTATCAATATAATCACCACACGAAAACAGGCTCAGTAAAACGAAAATAAAGATTAGCTTTTTCATCAGTTTCATAATCTGTTGATGATTGATTTCCATTTTAAGTTCAATACTCCAAAAACAGCTTCATGGATTATTCCGCCGTTCATTTTGCTTTCTCCTAAAATTCTGTTGGTAAATATAATAGGAACTTCCACAATTCTGAAACCTTTTTTAAATGCTCTGAATTTCATTTCTATCTGAAATCCATATCCTTTCAGTTTTACATTGTCCAGCCCTATTTCCTCCAACACTTTTCTTGAAAAACAGACAAAGCCTGCTGTGGTATCATGAATAGGCAGTCCCAATACAAACCTTACATATTTTGATGCGAAGTAAGAGAGCAATACCCTTCCCATAGGCCAGTTCACTACGTTCACTCCTTTTGAGTAACGGGAACCGATTGCCATATCAGCATTGATACATGCTTCAAACAGCTTAGGCAGATCATTTGGATTATGTGAAAAATCGGCATCCATTTCAAAAATATAGTCGTACTTATTTTCAATAGCCCATTTAAATCCGTGAATATATGCCTTTCCCAACCCATCTTTCACATGCCTTACCGACAGGTGGAGATAATGTGGATATTGCTTCTGTAATTCTTTTACAACCTCTGCTGTTCCATCTGGAGAAGTATCATCCACCACTAAGATATGAAAGTCATCCTCCAATGCAAAAACTGCGGAAATAATATTTTCAATATTTTCCTTTTCGTTATACGTTGGGATGATGACGAGTTTTTTCATTTCAGTTTGCAAAGATAGTTTATTTAACCTTTTTATTTTATACAAAATAATCTATAATTTTGCAAAAATATTTCTCAGGGATTGAGCGGATGAAACAGAAACTTTTATTCAACAGATCTGAACAGTACGTAAAATCGGTGAGAGCAAATATTTTAACTGCAAATTCATGGATCTGACAGGAAAATCTGTGCCGGGCTGTGTTATATTGAAGTTAAATAATAAATAAAAAACTTAAATTTTGCCATCATCACAACACTTCATCAATCACGTAAGAATACCTGAGAACAATGATTGGGTAATCTTTATTCTTGTAGGCTGTATATTTTTATACGTTTTTATGATGAACGTTATAGAGAGAGATGCCAGTCTCAAAGATTTTCTGCTTCAGAAATATTTTGATGCAAGTAACAACCTTCCCAGCTGGATTATCACTTCCTGTGTCACTACCCTTACTCTTTCTGTACTAATTTCACAGTATATCCCTATTGTGCCTAAATTTATTGCCGATCTTCAGCTTTTAGGCTATCAGCTTAATAAATTCGGATATACTTTGCTGGCAGTGCTATTTTTTTATCTCATAAAATCAACATTAGGTTTTTTATTTTATCAAAGTATAGGGGATGGAAAAAAATGGACTATTTTTTATTTTACCTCCACAAAGTTTTATTTCATTCTTTCATTTTTACTGATCATTCTTTGTGTAGCCCATTATTACTTCCCGATAGACAGAAATAAAATGTTTTTATATTATTTCTGCTTCTTTTCTTTTGTATTCATTTTCAAAGTTTTTTTCTATTTATTTCACAAGAACAAGATTCTTCCAGAGAAATGGTATTATAAATTTTTGTATATTTGCACCCTCCAAATCGCACCATTATTATTGCTTTGGAAGTTGTTATTTTTTTAATAAAAGTCAATGATGAGAATAAAGTCTATATTGGTTTCTCAACCAGCGCCTAGTGAGTCTTCTCCATATCTGGATATAGCGAAGAAGGAAAAAATAAAGATTGATTTCCGTCCATTTATCCACGTCGAAGGAGTTGACAATAAAGAGCTCAGAACACAGAAAATAGATCTGACGCAGTATACCGGTATTATTTTTACCAGTAAAAATGCGATTGACCATTACTTCAGACTAGCAGAGGAATTGCGTTTTGCTGTTCCGGATACGATGAGATACATCTGCCAGTCGGAAGCAATTGCCAACTATCTTCAAAAGCATATTGTGTACAGGAAAAGAAAAATCAGCTTTGGGGAGAAAAATTTCTCAGACCTGCTTCCTCTTTTCAAAAAGTTTCCAACTGAAAAATATCTGTTGCCATCTTCAGATGTTTTAAGCCCGGATATTGTAAAAACCATGGATGCATCTAATGTAGACTGGACAAGAGCAATCATGTACCGTACCGTATGCAGCGACCTTACGGATATCAATGTCAAAGATTATGACATGTTGATATTCTTCAGCCCGCAGGGGATCAAATCACTGCAACAAAATTTCCCTGACTTCAAGCAGGAAGAAACCAAAATCGGAGTTTTTGGAAACACGACTTTGGCAGCTGCAGAAGAAGCGGGATTAAAAGTAGATTTAATGGCGCCTACGAAGGAAACTCCTTCAATGACAATGGCCCTGGAAAAGTATATTAAAGCACTTCACAAATAGTCTTTACTATAAAAATACAATCAACCATCTTTTCAATAAAGGGAAGATGGTTTTTTTTTACCTAAATTTGAACAAAAATTAACATTGAACAAGACATCTGCGTAAACCGCTTACTTTCAGAAGAAAAGTGCAGACAGATGCTGCTCTATAAAAAAAACCAAAATATCCGGATGAAAGTTCCACAGGCAAAAAAAATAGAAAAAATATTAGAAACCCACGGCGATAAAAGGATTGATAATTACTTCTGGCTGAATGAAAGGGAAAACCCTGAAGTCATCCAATATATTGAAGAAGAAAATGCTTACGAGGAGTTCATCATGAAAGATACTGAAGCTCTTCAGGAAGAGCTGTTCGAAGAGATGAAAGCACGGTATAAAAAGGATGACGAATCCCTTCCTTATTTCTTTAATGAGTACTGGTATATTGTGCGTTATGAAGAAGGCAAGGAATATCCTATTTTCTGCAGAAAGCATAAGAGCCTCGACAACGAAGAGGAAATCGTACTTGACGTTAATACTCTGGCAGAAGGCAAAGATTTTTTTGAAGTAGGAAGTGTAGCCGTAAGCCCAAACAACGAACTGGCATCTTTTTCGTCGGATGACGTGGGAAGAAGAATTTACACCCTTAATTTTAAAAACTTAAAGACCGGTGAAATCTTTCCCGATACTATCCTGAACACAACAGGAAAAGCAGTATGGGCGAATGACAACCAGCATGTTTTTTATATCAGAAAAGATAAAAGCCTTCGTGCATTCCAGGTGTACAGACATCAATTGGGAACAGATTCAGCAGAAGATACCCTGATCTTCCACGAAGAAGATGACACGTTTGACGTCAATGTATTTAAGACAAAATCTTTAGAGTATATTTTCATTGCCAGCTCAAGTACTATTTCTGATGAGCACCGTTTTATCCCTTCTGATAATGTATTTGCTGAATGGACAGTGATCCAGCCAAGAATAGATGACCTTGAATATTCAGTAGAGCATTACGAGGACGAATTTTACATCATTACCAATGCTGATGATGCGATCAACTTCAAGATTGTAAAAACAAAAATAGATAACTGTGGGATGGAAAACTGGATAGACGTTATTCCGCACCGCGCAGAAGTTTTACTGGAAGGTTTTGAAATTTTTAAGGACTACCTGGTTCTTGAAGAAAGAGAAAAAGGACTGCTTCAGATCAAAATCATTGATGAGAAAACTAAGGAGTCTTACTATCTACCTTTTTCAGATCCAACTTATACCGCTTATATTGGGATCAATCTGGAATTTGATACAGAGATCTTACGTTATGGCTATACGTCTCTTACACAGCCAAGCTCTACCTATGAGTATAACATGAAGGAAAAGACCACAAAACTACTGAAACAGCAGGAAGTTCTGGGTGGAAAATTCATCCCTGAAAATTATATTTCAGAAAGAATATGGGCAGATTCCAGAGACGGAAAAGTAAAAGTTCCTATTTCATTAGTCTACCATAAAGACACCAAAAAATCAGCTGACACTCCACTTCTTCTGTATGGATATGGAAGTTATGGACATACTGTAGATGCCAGCTTTTCCAATGTAAGATTATCTATTCTTGACAGAGGCTTTATTTATGCCATTGCTCACATCCGTGGTGGAGAGTATTTGGGAAGAGAATGGTATGAGGACGGAAAAATGTTATTCAAGAAAAATACATTCTTTGATTTTATAGATGCAGGGAAACATTTAATCAAAGAAAATTATACTTCATCGAGACATATGTACGCGATGGGAGGAAGTGCCGGAGGTCTGTTGGTAGGTGCCGTGGTCAACTATGAGCCTCAGCTATTCAACGGAATTGTAGCACAGGTTCCATTCGTAGATGTTGTTACGACCATGTTAGATGATACCATCCCTTTGACTACCGGAGAATATGATGAATGGGGAAATCCGAATGATGAGGAATATTACCATTACATGAAAGATTACTCTCCCTATGATAATGTAGAAGCTAAAGACTATCCACATATGCTTATCACAACAGGATTCCACGATTCACAGGTGCAGTATTGGGAACCTGCCAAATGGACGGCAAAACTTAGAGAACTAAAGACAGACAATAATATTTTAGTCTTTAAAACCGACATGAGTTCCGGACATGGAGGAGCAAGCGGAAGATTTGAATCTCTGAAAGAAGACGCATTGGAGTATGCGTTTCTGTTAAAGATAAATGATAATTGATAAAAGATAATTGATATGATTACGGACAACAACTACAACCAGATGTTTGCACAAAAGACTAAATCTTTAACCATTGCAATCATTAATGAGTTGTCTGATATTTCATATTCTGATAAAATATCAAATATAAGGAAACAAGTTTTCAGATCTGCTTCATCCACAGCAAGCAACTATAGAGCAATGTGCAGAGCCAGATCTACCAAAGAAAAATATTCCAAAATATGCATTGTTGTAGAAGAAGCTGACGAAACTTTATTCTGGCTGGAGTTAATAGATGAACTCCATATACTAAAAAAAGAAAATTTAGATATTCTTATTAACGAAGCCAGTGAAATTTTGAAAGTAACCTCTGCTTATAAAAGGAAATTAGGTGAAGAATTAAAACGTTAACAAGATCAATTATTAATCATCATTTATCAATTATATGAACGAGTCCGAATATTGGAAAAAAATAGAACAGTTCTTCGAAGACAACTTTCAGACAGAGAAGAACCCTCCTATTGAAACTCTTTTGTTTCTGATAGGATTACAGGAGTTGGGAAGTGGCCAGCAGAAATATACCAAAGACGACAAGGTAAACCTTATTCACATTGCTGTATGCAGGCTGCTTGAGCCTTTTGGATATTATAAATTTACACACTATGAAGACGGGTGGCCGCAGTTTGAAAAACTGGAAGAACTTCCTGAATTAAAGCCAAACGAGCAGACTCTGCTTATGAAAAAGGCTATTATTCAGTATTTCCAGGAAGAAGAGCTTTTATAAAGGCTGGAAAATGGAAGTTAAGTTATAACTTAACTTCCAGTACATACAAAGAGGATTTTCTATGGAAAATCCTCTTTTTTATAAATAATTATTTTTAACATGTTCAAATTTATCCAATCAGTTCCTCCAGCTGGTTCAATCCCATGGTAAACCCTTGTTCGAACCCCATATCCATCATCTTCTTCATTACATCCTGAGACTGGTAATGAATATTAATAGTGACTTTGGTACCTTCTTCCACTCCTGTAAAGCCGATCAGCCATTTTGACATTGGAAAATCTTCATTGATATTTCCTTTTTCATCACAAAAAGCACTCATCCAGTCAAAACTTCTGTGTTCTGTAATTTCTCCATATTCTGACTGGGAATACCCTTTTTCTCCATTAGGCCCTACCATGGCATAAAACCAAACTCCTCCTTCTCTGAAATCCTGGCTTACCGTTTCGCACTTCCATGGCTTAGGTCCCCACCATTTATCCAACAGTTCGGCCTTGGTAAAATAGTTCCATACTGTCAAAACATCAGCCTTATACATCTTCATGACATAAGTGCTGAGTTCGTCAAAATCTTTGTTGAAAGTGATATTAGATTCCATAAATATTTATTTTTAATAAAGTTAGCACTTTATTTACTGAAAGGGACTTTTCATATGGCAAGTAAAATATAATTCATAAATAATTGTTAAAAAACACTCTTTTAAGAAAAAAAAAACAATTTTTTGGCTCGTTTTTTGTTTATGTAGTCTTAAAACAATTAATTTTAACATTCATCTTTCCAAAACATATATAATTAAATAATGAATAACAAATTCATCCCAATAATTTCGGTGTTTATGACGATCTCACTGATTGTCTTTGTGACGCTCCAATTTTATTGGTTGAAAGGCTATTACGGCGTACTGGAACAGGATTTTTCGAATAAAGTGTATGCGGTTTTGGAAAGTACTTCAAAAAGTATTGAAGAGATTGAAGCTGACAAGTACCTGAATCAGGATTACAAAGATTTCAGAAAAAATATTATTGCCAACAGTAAGCAGCCATCCTTAACTACGATTCAGCAGGTGGAAGATTCCGGCACCCAGAGACAGATCATCTATTCCAAAAACATTATTGAAAAAACGCAGCTTCCGATTTCTCAAAAAGGAGATTCTATTAAGCTGACAACGCTATATACAGACGAGGCAGCCTACAAAATAAAGAGAGATACGACCAATCGCGAACTTCTTACCACGGATATTAACCAGGAAATCGAAACCGGTGATTATTCCATGAAGGAGTTTGTGAAGGTATACGGAAATAATCTTCCCATTACCAAAAGAGTTGATTCAAAAACGCTTGATTCCGTTATTGCGAAAGAGCTTAAAATAAGAGGAATTACGGCTAAATTCGGATACGGAGTTCTTGACCGTAACAACAAACTTACAAGTATAGCAAACAAAGCTTACAAAGAGAAAAAAGACAGCAATACCTACAGCTTCCCTTTATTTGCAGATAAGAAAAATACCTTATACAGCCTTGCATTGGTATTCCCTAAAAAAGAATATTCCCTGGCGATGAACAACTGGCCAATGCTGCTCGGAACATTCCTTTCTCTTCTTACCATTCTTGGGATTTACATTATTTCCATCAATTATATGATGAGACAGAAGAAGCTTGCTGAAGTAAAAACCGACTTCATCAACAATATGTCCCATGAGTTTAAAACACCATTGGCAACCATTTCTGTCGCAACAGATTCATTGGCTAATGACAAAATTGCTACCAATCCGGATAAGGTGAAATATTATTCCGAACTGATCAAGCAAGAGAACCTGAGGATGAAAAAGCAGGTGGAAAACGTCCTTAATATGTCGAAGCTTGAAAGAAATGAAGTAGAGCTTTTCCTAAAAGAAACCAATGTCAGGGAACTTATCAAAAAAACTACAGAATCTTTCAATCTGATTGTACAGCAAAGAAACGGAACCCTTACACAGGAGTTCAATGCCACTCATTATAATTTTAAAATAGACGAATTCCATATCTCAAACATGCTGGTCAACTTACTGGATAATGCCAATAAATATTCTCCTGAAGCACCGGAAATACATGTGAAAACAAGAAATGAAGGACACTGGTATGTGATTGAAATTTCTGATAAAGGAATGGGAATGGATACTCAGAATAAAACTAAAATTTTCGAGAAATTCTTCAGGGAAGAAACCGGAAATATACACAACGTAAAGGGACAGGGATTAGGACTTTCCTACGTTAAAAAAATTGTGGAACTGCACAAAGGACAGATTATCGTGGACTCTCATAAAGGAAAAGGAAGTACGTTTACGATCAAGCTGCCGATGAGCTAGAAAGATAAATGACAGATGATAAGCGATAAATGATAAAAATCTCTTTTACATCAATGATCATTCATCAATTATAAAAAGTAAAACCAAATATCAAAATATAGAAGATAGAGTGAGAAAGTTCATTCTTAATTGTTAATTTTTAATTATTAAAATTATGAGCAACAGAATATTATTAGTAGAGGACGATCAGAGTTTCGGGGCGGTGCTTAAAGATTATTTGACCATCAATAATTTTGAAGTAACTCTTGCCACTGATGGAGAGCAGGGACTTAAAGAATTTACAGAAAATGAATTCGACATCTGCATATTTGACGTAATGATGCCTAAAAAAGACGGGTTTTCATTAGCGGAAGACGTAAAAAAGATTGATAAAAATACACCGATCATATTCCTTACCGCAAGAAATATGAGAGAAGATATCTTAAAGGGATACCAGTTAGGCGCTGATGATTATATCACAAAACCTTTCGATACTGAGCTTCTTTTATACAAAATCAAGGCAATTCTTCAGAGAAGTTCCACTTTGGAAAATGAAGAACAGGAGCAGTTCAAGATCAGCAATATCTTCTTTGATTCTATGCTGAGACAGCTGAAAGTAGGTGATAAGGAATACAAGCTTTCTCCTAAAGAAAATGAATTATTGAAGCTTCTTTGCATTCACAGAAATGATTTCATGCCGAGAGATCTTGCTTTAAGAAAGATCTGGAAAAAAGAAAATTATTTTACGGCAAGAAGTATGGACGTATATATTGCAAAACTTCGTAAGCTGTTAAAAGATGACGAGGGCTTGGAAATCATCAATGTTCATGGAGAAGGATTTAGACTTTTGGTAAAAAATTAATCCAAAAATCAAATTATAAGTATAAAATTAGCAAAACAATTGAAAATGTTTTGCTAATTTTGTTTTCATACCCATGGATATGAAGAATACATTTATTGGTTTGATCGCCGTATCACTATTAGCTGCATCCTGTAAAAAGGATGAAAGAGCTACCTATTTAAAAGAAGAAGCTAGCGCCGGACAACCGAACGTTGCCTTTAATACCACCTCAAAAACAGCGCTGATGGATCAGGCAGGCATTCAGTCTAATCCAACCCCCGCTCCTATGACAACCGCTCCGGGGATGAATCCTCCACACGGACAGCCTGGACATCGATGTGATATTCCTGTAGGACAGCCTTTGAATGGGCGACCTGCTGCAGCTGCTCCTTCAACACAAAATGTAAATGTGAACGGAGGCAACACCATACAGATTGACCCGAATGCTGTATCACCTGGAAAAATTACCCTTGATAACAACGGAAAGCAGGTAAAAACGGCTCCGGGAATGAATCCGCCCCACGGGCAGCCCGGACATCGATGTGATATTCCTGTAGGACAGCCATTAAACAGCAAGCCTGCTCCGGCTCCTCAATCCGTTCAAAATGCAGTACAGACAACTCCGACCCCGTCTCCTGCACCTGCAGCACAGAACCTCGCAATGGGAGAAAAACCGAAACTTAATCCCGCTCATGGTGAGCCATGGCACAGCTGCTCTCTAAAAGTTGGTGATCCTTTACCATAAATTTTGTATTTTTGCAGAGATGAAGCTGTTTCACATACTTGCCATAGTTTTTTGTCTGGGAGTCTTTCTGATTCCCAAGGACTATTTCTATGCACAGGAAATGCAGGAAACATGCTGTAAAGCAGAATCTTCCAAGAAAATGGACTGCTGTAAAAATCATTCTTCAAAAAAAGACAGCAAACATGATAACACAAAATCATGTAATGACGACTGCTGCTCATCATGCATTGCCTGTTATACTTTTATTGAAACCCCTTTTTCAAAAAATCTACGTCTGGAACTGTCTTATTACAAAGCGAATAAGAATCCTCAGTTCCAATATTCAGATCCTTATCTTTCAGACCGTTTAAAGGAGATCTGGCAGCCGCCCAAGATAGGTTAATTAAATACCATGGGTTCATTATGCCTTATAATGAACTGTTTTTTTAATTAATTAAAACTTTAAACAAAATGAAATTATATATTTCCAGGTTCATACTTGGTGCATTATTCCTATTTACACAATGTATATCTGCTCAGACACTTTCAAAAAATCAGTTCAAGGTAAAAGGGAACTGTGAAATGTGCAAAACAAGAATTGAGAGTGCAGCTAAAAAAGCAGGTGCCAAAACAGCAGTTTACTCCATTGATCTGCAAACCTTAACGTTAGAAACAGATAAGGTATCTTCTGATGATATTCTGAAAAAGGTAGCAGAAGCAGGACATGACAATGAGAAATTCAAAACGTCTGATGCAACGTACGAAGGGCTTCCGGGATGTTGCCATTACGACAGAGATGCACAACCTTCTAAAGCGGAAACACATCATGAACATCATGCAGATGCTAATGCTTCCGCTAAAAAAGAAAATGAGTTCTACGTAAGAGGAAACTGTGCTTCTTGTAAAGCCAGAATTGAAAAAGCATCCAAAGATGCCGGAGCCGATACTGCAGAATGGAATGCAGAGAAACAAACGGTTACTTTAAATTTTAATCCTTCAAAAACATCATCAGATAAGATTTTAAAGGCTATTGCTGATGCAGGTCATGATAATGAAAAATATAAAGCGTCTGATGCTGTTTACAATGGCCTTCCGGGATGCTGCCTGTATGACAGGGATTTTACCTTTGGTGAACCTAATCCAAAGGTCCATTACGAAGAAGGAGCAAAGCATGAAGATCATAAAGACAATGAAACCTCTGCAACTAAAGAAGATCATTCTCAGCATGAAAAAAGTATTGATGGTGTTGTGGTAACAGGCTCCAAAGCAGCGACAGCTTTAAGCAAAAAAGAAACCGGACTTGTTTTTAATATAGATAAAAAAGAACTGTTAAAGGCTGCCTGTTGTAATCTTTCTGAGAGCTTCGAAACCAATGCAACAGTAGATGTTTCTTTCAGCAATGCGGTTACGGGAACAAAACAGCTGAAAATGCTTGGTTTGGATCAGAAATATACCAGCTTAACAAAAGAGCAGTTGCCAGAAATCAGAGGCCTGGCATCCGCTTATGGATTAAATTTTATCCCGGGAAGATGGATTGAAAGCATCCAGCTTACCAAAGGAGGAAGTACCGTAACGAATGGGTATGAAAGTATTACAGGACAGATCAATACTGAACTTTTGAAGAATGCAAAAACTCCTGAAACATCATTAAATCTCTTTTCTGACTTCAATGGAAGAGCTGAAATCAATATTACCAATGTTTCTCCTGTCAACGATAAATGGTCACAAACATTCCTCCTGCACGGAAACGGAACTTTCGGAAATACGGATATGAATCATGACGGCTTTCTGGACAGACCAAAAGGAACGCAGATCAACGCAGCATATCTGCTGAATTATAACGATCTTGAAAAGTCGGGATTCGGGTCTCACTTCGGAATTAATTTTATCAGAGATGAGAGAACAGCCGGAGAAATTGGTTTTGATAAAAAAATGGGGCAGGACAAACAGCCTTTTTATGGGGTAGGAATCGATATTTCAAGGTTCCAGGTCTGGAATAAAACAGGATATATTTTTAAAGGAAAACCTTATCAGAGTATCGGCTGGATGAATCAGTACGTTTATCATCAACAGGACAGCTTTTTCGGATTGAGAAATTATGCGGGACAACAGCATACGTATTATTCTAATCTAATCTTTGAAAGCATCATTGGAAATACCAACCATAAGTATAAAGCAGGGGCAAGTTTCTTATATGACGGTTATAAAGAAACGTATTTGCTGGATGACATCAGAAGAAATGAAATTGTACCCGGTATTTTTGCTGAATATACTTTAACAGGTTTAAAATATACTTTAGTAGCAGGGTCCAGAGTAGATTTTCATAATCTGGCAGGAACTCAGTTTACACCAAGGCTTAATTTCAAATATGACTTCACACCTCAGACAATTTTAAGACTTTCTGCGGGAAGAGGTTTCAGAACAGCAAATGTATTTGCGGAAAGCCAGCAGTACTTTGCATCAAACAGGGCTATCAATATTTTACCTAACGGAGGAAATATTTATGGATTAAAGCCTGAAATTGCATGGAACTACGGAGCAAGTTTACAGCAGGAATTTAAGTTGTTCGGAAGGAAATCAAGCATTATTGCTGACTTCTTCAGAACAGACTTCCAGGATCAGGTATTGGTAGACCTGGATCAATCTCCTCAACAACTGACATTCTATAATCTGGATGGGAAATCTTTTGCGAATTCATTCCAGACCCAATGGGATTTCATGCCTGTAAAAAATCTAGAGGTAAGACTGGCTTATAAATATTATGATGTACAGGCAGATTATATCGGTGGAAGAAGAGAAGTTCCTTTTATGGCGAAGCACAGAGGATTTGTGAACCTGGCGTATTCAACCAATAAAAATAATAATGGAGGATTCTGGAGCTTTGATACTACTTTAAACTGGGTAGGAAAACAGAGACTTCCGGATACATCAACGAATCCGGCAGAGTTTCAGCTGCCAGCCTATTCTGAATCTTACGCTGTGCTGAATGCTCAGATTTCAAGAAATTTCAATAAAAAGATCAGAGCTTATGTAGGTGGCGAAAACCTTACTTCTTACTATCAGAAAAATGCGATTGTAGATTTTAAAAATCCTTTCGGAAGTTATTTTGACGGCGGAATGGTATACGCTCCTATTATGAAGGCGAACTTCTATGTAGGATTGGATGTGACGTTTTAAAGGCTGGAAGCTGGAAGAATGATACTGGGAGTATCTACAACCTAATAAAGTTTTATCTTATTGCAGATAAAATCTGAATACCCAAAAACCTTATAGGTTTCAGAAACCTATAAGGTTTGATTTTTACCATAAGCAGTTAAAATTGCCTCTAATAACAAAAGAAATCCAAGAGTTATAAAATATCAGATAAATCCCTTCTTCCATTCTCAAGCTTCCTGACTCAATAAAAAAATGCCCCTAAAAAGTGTCTAACTTTTTGGGGGCAGTCCAATCGAGCGGATTTTTTATTTATCTTCCAAAGTCGTCCTGTACTCTTACGATATCATCTTCATCTGAAGGATTGGAAGCATCGGTATGCTGCCAGATTTCAGCTACAATTCCCCAGCCTTCAAGACCGATTAATCTGTGTCTTTCGCCCTGCTGAAGTTTCACCTGATCTTTTGGGCCATATTCTTTCAATTCTCCCTCTTCATCGGTATTGCTTCTTTTGATGCCTACCGTTCCTTCTACCACTTGCCAGATTTCGGCTCTTCTGTGGTGATACTGCCAGCTTAATCTTGCTTCCGGAGCCACGATAAGAATTTTAGGGCTTAGCTTCCCTCCTATTCTCAAACTGTCTACATCAATCCCGTCAAAATACTGGTTGGCAAAATCCTGCGCCTGTGTTTCATCGATCACAAAGAAACCACCCCATGGTCTTGTATCATCTTTTGCAGCGATAGTAAAACCTTGTGTCTGCAGCATATTCTCTACTCTCTCGAATATTTCTTTTTTTTCTGTACTCATACAGCTATATTTTTAATTTTAAAATTATTTATTTGATTCTTCTTTTGACATTGAATACGGAAAGTCTTTTTCCTGTGAACCTCTTTCTTTGTTGGGCTTACTGTCCATTTTAAAATCTAAAATGGCACCTTTTATCAGTTCTTTATGGCTCAGCCAGTTTTTGGAATAAGGCTGCTGATTTACATTCAATGATTTTACATATAGATTTTCAGTGTTGTTTTCCGGAGCTTTTATTTCAATTTTCTTACCATTTTCCAAGTGGATGGTAGCTTCTTTAAATAATGGTGCCCCCAACACGTATTGATCCGTTGCTGGTGTTACCGGATAAAAACCTAGAGCTGAGAAAATATACCACGCAGAAGTCTGCCCGTTATCTTCATCACCACAATATCCATCTGGCGTTGCATGATACAATTTATTCATCACCTGTCTCGCCCAATATTGAGTTTTGTAAGGAGCTCCTGCATAGTTGTACAGATAAATCATGTGCTGAATAGGCTGGTTTCCGTGGGCGTACTGCCCCATATTCATGATCTGCATTTCTCTGATCTCGTGGATCACACCTCCATAATAGCTGTCGTCAAAAACCGGAGGCAATGAAAAAACTTCATCCAATTTGGCTTCAAATTTCTTTTTTCCACCCATCAGCTCTGCCAGTCCATTAATATCCTGGAAAACTGACCATGTATAATGCCAGCTGTTCCCTTCTGTAAACGCATCTCCCCATTTGAAAGGATTGAAAGGCTTCTGGAAATTACCGTCTTTATTTTTACCACGCATCAAGCCTGTCTCCTTGTCGAATACATTTTTATAATTATAAGCTCTTTTCTTATAGATATCAATTTCAGAAGCGGGTTTCCCTAATGCTTTTCCTAACTGGTAAATCGAAAAATCATCATACGCGTACTCTAATGTTCTGGCTGCATTTTCATTGATATTTACATCGTAAGGGACATAACCCAGTTCATTATAATACTTTACTCCTGCACGTCCTACAGCTTCTATAGGTCCTTCATTATTCGCTCCGTGCTTTACGGCCTGCCAAAGCGCTTCAACATCATACCCACGAAGTCCTTTGATATAAGCATCTGCCACTACGGATGCAGAATTATTTCCAATCATAATATCAGAATATCCCGGACTGCTCCACTCTGGTAAGAAGCCACCTTCTTTGTAAGCATTGGCCAGTCCTTCCTGCATTTCCACATTAATGCTTGGGTAAACAAGGTTCAGAAAAGGATATAAAGCACGGAACGTATCCCAGAAACCGGTTCCGGCAAACATTCTACCGTCTACAATTTTACCGTTGTAAGGACTCCAGTGCTTTATTTTATTCTGGGTATCTATTTCATATAACTTTTGCGGGAAGAATAAAGTTCTGTATAAAGAAGAGTAAAAGGTTCTCATCTGCTGATCTGTTCCTCCTTTTACGTCTATTTTCCCTAATGTTTTGTTCCAGATATTTTTAGCATCGGTTTTTACCTGTTCAAAGTTTCTGTTTCCGATTTCTCTTTTAAGGTTAAGTTCTGCCTGTTCAAAGCTGATGAAAGAAGAGGCTACTTTTGCATAAACTGTTTCTTTATTTTTAAGCTTAAATCCTACTACAGCACCGGTGTGATCGCTGGTAATTTCTAACTGATCATTGACCAGCTTATCGTCTTTCCAGGTTTTTGTCAGTTCAAAGTCTTTATCAAACTGAATGACAAAATAGTTTTTAAAGTTCTCATATTTCCCGGTAGAATATCTTGTGGTATATCCCAGGATTTTTCTTTCTTTCGGTAAAATTTTGATATAAGAGCCTTTATTCAGAGCATCAACCACTACGTAAGCACTGTCTGTTTTGGGAAAATCAAATTTAAAATAAGATGCTCTTTCTGTAGGAGTGAACTCTGTAGTAACATTAATATCCGCCAGATAAACACTATAAAAGTATGGAGTAGCCACCTCAGCTTTATGACTGAACCAGCTTGCTCTTTCCTCTTCTTTAAATTTCACTTTTCCTACTCCCGGCATGATGGCAAATGCGCCATAATCGTTCATCCATGGAGAAGGTTGGTGGGTTTGTTTAAATCCTTTTATTTTATCTGCATCGTAGGTATATGCCCATCCATCGCCCATTTTACCGGTCTGGGGTGTCCAGATATTCATTCCCCAAGGAAGTCCGACTGCCGGATAGGTATTTCCATTGGATAATGATGGTTTGGATTGTGTTCCCATCAAAGGATTCACATAATCTACGGGAGATACGTTCTGACCTAAAGCCCAGGCCTGTAATAACAGTAAGCAAGTAGAAAATATAAACTTCATTGTATCTTTTCGTTTGTTAATTTATATACGCTTTTTTAATGCATAGCTGGCAGCTCCAAGAATGGCCGCATCTTCAAATATAGCAGAAATTTTAACCTGCAAGTTAATATTATTCTTTGTTAAATTCTGAATAAATCTTTGTTCAAAATGAGGATAAGCCTTGGCAATATTTCCCCCTATAACTAAAACTTCCGGTTTGTAATGATCTACATATTTTACGATAAATTCTGAAAAAGAATCTGCATATTCATCAAATATTCTGTTCTGTATTTCTAATGGTTTATCCAGAAGGTCTTTTGTTCCTGAAATTTCTTCCCCAGTCAGTTCTTTATAATGATTAACGAACCAGCGCGTCGCCAGATATTCTTCACTGATAGAGTTTTTAAAAGGAGAATCCCACAGGTCTTCATCGGTAGCCAATTCTCCGTTATAGAAAGTTGTTCCCAATCCTGTCCCGAGAGTGACACCAAAAATCCTGCTGAATCCCTGAGCACATCCTCCGAATACTTCACCTTCCATAAAGGCTGCTGCATCGTTTACAAAATGAATCTGTTTCTGGGAAATACCCAGTCTTTTTGCCAGTTCTTCTTTAATATTTACCTGATAGATATCAATAAATTTTCCATGCTGCATAAGGGATATTCCGTTCTCATAATCGAAAGGTCCGGGCATTGCAATACCAATCAGAAGATTTTCTTTTTCCAGATCATGAGCCACTTTATGAATGGTTGAAATCCATGCATCAAAAATAACTTCTTTATTTTCGAAAGCATCTACATGTTCTCTTACATAAGTGGAAGAAATGATTTCACGTTTCTCCGGATCTACCTGAGCCAGCGTAATGTGCGACCCTCCAATATCAATTCCTACTATATTCTGCATTATTTTTTATTTTTAATTTCCTGTGACTGAAAAAACAGACAAACAGAAGCATACCCCTGTCTGTCTGCTTTGTATTTCAGACTTTATATTTTCAATTCTGATAACTACATCATTATCTGAATCTTACTTTATAATTACTTTACCGGTTGATAGTACTTTACTGTTTGACGATGTAACCTTGTAAATATAAGTACCACTGATTAAATCCTGCGTATTCACTGCATTATTATTTTGATTAATATTCTGTTTTTTAAATAATTTTCCTGAAACATCATACAAGGCCACTTCAGTCGCAGCGTTGTCGTTAATGACAAAATGAATATCATTTCCGCGTTTGACAGGATTCGGATAGACCGCACTGTTCTCTTTTGCAGATTCAAGATCTTTTACCGCAAGAGATGAAGTACAGGCAACGTCTGTTCTCCAGTTCGCATCTGTCATATTGATCAGGGTTGCAAAATGGGTATTTGCCGTAGCATCCAAAGCTCCTATTCCACTGCCTTCATCCATTTTCCAGTTGGCTTCAAGCCCCGTGGAATTGGCAGGAACATTACAGCTGTTACTTAAAATTTCCTGTGGGGTCAGTGCTCGTTTCCAAACTCTGAATTCATCAAGGAAACCATTAAGTGTACGGGAATTATCATAATTTCTTCCCAGATAAAGGATTCCGTTTGCCGTAAAGTTACCTGTCACTGCAAAACTTGCATCAAGATTACCATTGACATAAATTTTCATGGCCGCACCATCATAAGTGGCTGCTATATGATACCATGTATTGGTGTTGAATGCTGTATTCGTATTCAGTTTCACCTGTGACGGACCAAAGCTCAATATAAACTGAAGCTTATTATTGGCCAGGTTTCCGTCTCCGAAACGAAGCATTGCAGAATTATTATCTCCAACTTCTACTCCCAGTACTGATGAAATGTAAGGGAAAGCTGTTTTAAAGGAATTCACTTTCACCCAGCCTTCAAAGCTGACTGCATTTCCGCTCAGGTTAAATTGTCCTGCATTAAGATAGTGTGTGCTTCCGTTGAAAGAAAGCGATCTTGCTCCGGGACTTGTAACCGGTGCGAAACCACTATTAAATGATCCTTCTCCTGAATAGGTACTTGCAGTTCCTCCCGCACATGAAGCCTGTACTTTCCATACATAGTTTGTATTAGGTGTTAAATTCTGTAATGCGTAGGAATTGGTTGTAATATTCGGAATTTCAGACCAGGTTGTTGCAGAAGCTGTTTTGTATTGAAGCGTATATGAAGTAGCGTTCCCTGCATCCCATGACAGCTGGGTGGTATTACCAAGGAAACCTCCGGAAGTTAATCCTGAAGGTGTAGTGCAACCACTTCCGGAGTTAAACCTTGGTGCAAAAATATAAGTACTTGTTAATGTCGGTGAGCAATTGGACTGAATTCTCCAGTCATAATCTGTATTCAGGGTAAGATTATTGATCACAATATTATTTCCTGAATAATTGCTGGCTACATTCGTCCATACTGTTGAATTGACCGGCTTGTAATCAATATTATAAGATTGGGAAGCATTGGAAGTCCAGTTCAGTTTTGCTGAAGTTCCTGTTACATTGGAAACATCAAGTCCCAATGGCGGATCACAGGTTTGCCCCTGAGACCACGAATATAACTGACCGCTTAAGAGCGTATTTTCGCTGTAAAGGATATTGGAACCTGTGCTCAGATAACTGGCTACATTGGTTCCCGGCAAATCATACCACATAAATACTCCATATTGGTCATTCTTGGTGCTGGTCGCTAAGCTTGCCAATGTTGTTGCAGATGTAGAACTTGGATTCGAGTTTTGGATCCATGTTGCTACAGCAGAAATTTTAGATTTATCGAGAGGCGGAACAACCGGAGCATTGTAGGTGCTGTACATCGCGTTCCATGTATAATTGATATGATTTCCTGCTAAATCTCCGTTATAACTCTGCCTTGTTGTAGCCGGACCATAGTAATAAAATGTAATCAGTTTATCCGGCATTGCGGCTTTAAGCTCCTGTAATAACATCACAAAAGAGCTGTTGTTAGGCTGTCCTGTTCCGTTATTTCCGTATCCTGCGTATTCATCATCAAGGTCCACCCCATCCAGTCCGTAGGTATAAACAGTATGAGCCACCTGCATTGCGAAATCTTTTGCCGCCGCACGGTCAGGAAAATTAGAAATTCCGGCTCCCTGATGATTCCCTAAAATATCCAGCAATACTTTTATCCCTTTTTGCTGTAAAGGTTTTACATAGGTATTGACATCATTCAGAACTTTGGTAACATTATTATTGTTTGAGATGTAAGCTCTGTTTTTAGAAACATCATAGTTGATATTGGCTGCAAAAATAATCGCAACATCAAAAAGCTGTCTGTTAGTGTTCTGCAAAGTGTATGAACCTGCGTTCAGCATATTGTTGTTGTTCACTTCCACATAGCAGACTCCCAAAGGATTGAGCTGCTGCGCTTTGAGCATAGGAACTGATTGAAGCATCAGAGCCATTAAGGGAATAAAAAAGGATTTTTTTCTCATAGTATATCAATTTTGTTATAGAAAAATCATTGGGCCAAAGCCCAATGACTGAGTTTATTATTTTACAATTAGTTTTTCTGACTGTTTCAGGCTTCCGTCATGAGATTCAAACTGAACAATGTAGTTTCCTGCTGAAATTCTGTTCAATTCATATTGATGATCCCCGGAATTCAATGATTGTGTATCTACGATTCTTCCATTATAATCATAAACCGTTAATTTTCCTTTACTATATTCATCCGGAACAGAAACTGTCAGTGATGAAGATTTGCTTACCGGATTAGGATATAATTTGATTTGATTTTTACTATTTACCTGTCCTTCACTTATTGCCTTTTGGCTCGAAGCATTTCTTGCCAATAGTGAACTTCCTGTTGCACATGGCAGATCTGTTCCCCAATTGGAAGAGTCAACCCCTGTTAAGGTTAAAGTGACTCCATTGCCTGAAGTATCCTGAACAGTAGAACCACTGCCTTCATTAAACTTCCAGTAAGCAGCCAGTGAAGTAGCAGGAACCGATACATTACACATATTCTGACTGATTTCCGTTTGGCTTAGTGCACGTTTCCATACTCTTACCTCATCTATTTTTCCATTGAAGTTCCTTGACGTGTTGTATAAATATCCTACATTGAATGCTCCTGTTGAATTTACACTTCCGGTTTGTGCTTTGGTGGCATCCAGAACACCGTTAATATAGATTTTCATATTGGCTCCATCATAAGTAGCTGCCACATGATACCAGGTATTGGCGCTCAAAGCTGTTGCAGAAGCCAGTTTTTGCTGTACATTATTGATACTTATTACAAACTGAAGTTTATTATTGGCCAGACTGGCGTCTCCTAATCGTAAGAATGCAGAATTGCTGTCACTTACTTCCGTTCCCATAATTGAGGAAATGTATGGCGATGCAGATTTGAATGACGAAGGTTTTATCCACCCTTCAAAAGATAATGCAGAACCACTTAAATTCATACTTCCGGCAGCGCCTGATTCTGTACTTCCGTCCAGAGACAAAGCATAAGAACCTGTAGGAGCGGTCCCTGAGGCACTGGTAAATCTTGGTGCAAACATATAGGCGCTTTTCACGCTGCAGTTGGTTCTTATTCTCCAGTCATATTCGGTGTTAGCGGTTAAACCTGAAATGGTTACCGAAGTGGAGCTTGTAGCTGAAACTGCATTCGTCCAGGTTGTTGAAGAAGCAGGCTTATAATCAATATCATAAGTATTGGTTCCTACGGCTGTCCAATTCAGTTTTGCACTTGTTCCTGTAAGGTTGCTTGTGTACAATCCGATTGGTGCGTCACAATTGGTTCCTTGCGTCCAGGATTGTAAAGTACCGCTCAAAACAGTTGGCTCTCCGTATAAGGTCTGAGTTCCTGCTGAAAGCTGTGATGTTTCATTGGTTCCATGCAAATCATACCACATGAATACTCCGTAACCTCCATTTTTAGTTTGGGTAGCCAGGCTTGTTGTGGTAGAATTGGAAGTATTCCCCATCCAAACGGCAGCAGGAGAAATTTGTGCTTTGGTAAGAGGAGGCACATTGGGAGCGGAGAATGTTCCATACATGGCATTCCAGCTGTAATTGACATTGTCTCCTACTCTGGCTCCGTTCCAGGAAAGTCTTGAAGCTGCGGGACCATAATAGTAGAATGAAATAATCTTATTCGGTAATAATGCTCTGAGTTCCTGAACAAGCATTACAAAGGAACTGTCATTAGGCTGCCCTGTTCCGTTATTTCCATATTCTGAGTATTCATCATCAAAATCAATTCCATCAAGACCGTAGGTATTCACTGTATTGGCAAGCTGTAATGCAAAGTCTTTTGCTGCTTCACGGGTAGGAAAATTACAGATTCCCGCTCCCTGATGGTTCCCCAAAATAGTGAGTACTACTTTCATTCCTTTCTGCTGAAGGGGCTTTATGTAGGTATCTGCATTGGTAAGAACCTTGGTAACATTATTATTGGAATAGAGATAGGCTCTTCCACGGCTGGTATCATAATTAATATTGGCCGCAAAGATATTCACAACATTAAACAGGTAGCTGTTTGATGTCTGCAGTTTGTACGCTCCTGCATTCAGGAGGTTGTTGTTATTCACTTCCACATAGCATATTCCGGTAGGATTAAGCTGCTGTGCGTTGATCAGAGAAGCTGACTGAAGCATCATGGCAATCAGTGCGGTAAAGATGGATTTTTTTTTCATTGTATAATTTTTTTAAGGTGTTTTGGTGTGTGATTTTTATATAGCAATCCCTGATACCTTCTTTTTTGGGAAGGAATCTCAGATGAAAAAGCCATATAAAAGGGTGTGCTATGTCAGTAGCTCTGGGTTTTCGTTAAAGGTTTTCCATAACAATTCTCCAAATAAAGTATTGGCCCATGCAAACCATTCTCTGGTGAATTTTTTGGTATCGTCTTTATGGAAGGATTCATGCATAAAGCCTGTCCCGCCGTGCGTTTTCTGTAGAGTATCAATACACCATCTGATCTCACTTTTATCTTTGGTAGTGAGTGCCTTCATGATGATACTCATTGGCCAGATCATATCCAGTCCGATATGCGGACCTCCTATCCCTTCTGCCAGCTTACCTTTGAAGAAGAACGGGTTGTTTTCTGACCACACAAATTTTCTTGTATTCAGATACACCGGGTCGTCAGCTTTCACCGCATCCAGATAAGGCAGTCCCAGTAAGCTTGGACAGTTCGCATCATCCATCAGGTTATAACTTCCAAAACCATTCACTTCAAAAGCATAGATTTTTCCAAATTCAGGATGATTATAAATTCCGTATTTTTTGATGGCTGCATCTACCTCATCAGCAAGGCTGTTCAGTTGCTGAGCCAACGTTTTTTCATTTTTAATCTGAGAAACCATTTCTGCAGCCTGACGTAAGCTTACCACCGCAAATAAGTTGGAAGGGATCAGAAATCCGTAAATGGTAGCATCATCACTTGGACGGAACATAGAGCTGATCAACCCCACAGGTTTTGTTGGGTAACCATATCCTCCCATAGGAACGCCATCTGTTGCCCAAGCCGTTGTACGCTCGAATTTGTAAGGTCCAAGATCATGTTTTCTCTGCTGTTCTGTGAAAGTCTGCAGGGTAAGTTTAATTCCTTTCAGCCAGTTAGCATCGAAAGGTTTTGTATCTCCTGTTGTTTTCCAGAAGTGGTAGGCCAGACGGATAGGATAGCAAAGGGAGTCGATTTCCCATTTTCTTTCATGGGTTCCCGGCTTCATATCGGTATGGTCATATTCTTTCCATTTACTGATCTTCTGATCATCGTTGTAGAAAGCGTTCGCATAAGGATCTTTCAGGATGAATGTAGTCTGTTTGTGGATGACCCCCGAGATCAGCTTGTGAAGTTTTTCATCTTTCTTAGAGAACTGCAGGTAAGGAAAAACCTGTGCCGAGCTATCACGAAGCCACATGGCATCAATGTCCCCAGTGATGACGTAAGTATCCGGAGCTCCGTTAGTTTCTGTGTAGTAAACGGTAGTATCTAATGTATTCGGGAAACAGTTTTCAAAAAGCCAGCTCAGCTCTTTGTTTTTTACTTTCTTCTTAAACGCAGCAATAGCACTTTCTACGGATTCACTAGTAAAATGTCTCTTATCTTTAGGAACACGGACAACAGGAAAATCGTCCAGCACTAAATTTTTAGCAAAAACATTTTGGGTAAACAGCAATCCGGCTCCCGCCAGTGCACTTGTTTTAATAAAATTTCTCCTTTCCATTGATACTTTTATTTCGTTTATTTTATGATACTTATTTTACCGGTTTGCTTCCCATGACGAATCTCAGTTCGCCACCGTTCATGATGTCACTGTGGTTCAGCTCCCAGCTTTTGTATTCTTTTCCGTTCAGGAACATTTTCTGTACATAGATATTCTTGTCGGAGATCTTATCTGCAATCACTGTGAACGTTTTTCCGTTTTCCAACTGTAAAGAAGCCTTCGGGAATTGTGGGGCTCCGATGGCATAAACAGGTTTTCCCGGTGTCACAGGATAGAATCCTAATGATGAGAAGATATACCACGCTGACATTTGACCGCAGTCTTCGTTATTTACTATTCCGTCCGGTTTTGCCGCGTACATATTGTCGCGGATATATTTTACCATTCTCTGAGTCTTGTAAGGGCTTCCCGCATAATTGTACAGGTACGGAACATGATGTCCCGGTTCATCCCCGAATCCTAAAGACCCGATGAATCCTGAGATATCTACGTGCTGCTCTCCTTCCATGTGAAGTGCTTCTGTGAAGGTTTTATCCAGCTTTTCTTCAAATCCTTTTTTCCCTCCGTACAGATTCATCATTTCATCAATCTGGTGTGGAACAAAGAAGTCATAGGCCCAGATATTTCCGGAAACCCAGTGTGGCTGAAGTTTTTTCCAGTCATTAAGAACAAAATCCGCTAAGAATTTTCCGTCTTTTTGTCTTGGCCAGAAGTGATTATTTTCTTTATTGAAAGTATTCAGGAAGTTCATAGAACGTTTTCTGTAAACTTCCGATTCTTCTTTTTTACCCAATTTTTCTGCCAGCTGTTGAATACACCAGTCATCATAGGCATATTCTAATGTTGCTGAAACTGAAGCTCCGTTTTCTGACGGTGTGTAGCCTAATCTGATATAATCATTAAGACCTCCACCTCCGTCGCTGCTGCTCATTTTATCCGTTAAAGAAGCATCTTTCATTGCAGCAAATGCTTTCTCTGCATCGATACCCGGAACTCCTTTTGAAATGGCATCCCAGATTACCGAAGCACTGTGATAGCCGAGCATACAGAAGTTATCATATCCGCAAAGCTCCCAGATGGGCATATGATCTTTACGGTCTGTATATCTGCTGATCAAAGAGTTGGCAAATTCTTTTGTATGTTTCTGATCCATGATGGTCAACAGCGGGTGAGTTGCTCTGAATCCATCCCAGTAAGAATATGTACTGTAATTCGTAAACCATTTCGTATTCATATTTTCCTGAGCAGCAACATAATCTCCATTGACATCCATGTAAAGATTGGGTGCAATGAATGTATGATAAACGCCCGTATAGAAAATTTTTCTCTGGCTGTCTGTACCTCCTGTCACCTGGAACCTTCCGATTAGATCTCTCCAGGTTTTTTGTGCTGTTTCTTTCGCTTTCGCAAAATCAATATTTTTTGCTTCGGTATCGAAATTTTCCTGTGCATTTTCTGTGCTTACCGGAGATAAAGATACTTTTACTTCAATACTTTCCTGGTCTTCTGTCGAAAATCTTACAAAAGCTTTAGCATCTTTGGCAAGAGCAATTTTTTCATCATTTTTAATTTTTCCTTCAGCATATACGCCGTAAGACTTAAACGGTTTGGAAAACTCCATCACAAAGTAAGCAAACCGTTTACCTCCCCAGCCGTTGCTGTAGCAGTATCCTTTGATTTTATTATTGCCTTCCACACTGACTAAAGTATGGTAGATATTTCCGAAGATTTTATTGGTAGGATCAATAATGATATTGGCTTCACTACTTTTCGGGAAAGTATATTTGTGAAATCCTACTCTTGGAGAGGCAGTGAGCTCTGCTTTAATTCCATAGCTGTCCAGCATTACGGAATAATATCCGGGAGAAGCCACTTCTTTATCATGGGTAAATTTTGAACGGTACCCTGTTTCCGGATTTTCTTCTGATCCGGGAATCATTTTTACCTGCCCCACAGTAGGCATTACCAGAATATCTCCAAGATCTGCCCATCCCGTTCCGCTCAAATGGTTATGGCTGAAGCCCATGATGGTCTTACTGCTGTAATGATATCCGGAGCACCAATCCCAGTCACCACTTTTGGTATTCTGATCCGGACTTAACTGAATCATGCCGAATGGTGTGGTTGCCCCGGGAAATGTATGTCCATGACCTCCTGTTCCTATGAAAGGATCTACCCAGGATAAAACATCATTTTTATTTTGCTGGGCATTAACCACAGACATCAGGGTGGTAAAAAAGCAGATAAGCAGTTCTTTTTTCATGATAAGAGGTATCGGAATTTTTTTTATTTTAAAGTTGGTTTAAAAATAGGAAAACCATTATACAATTCCCAGAAAACAAAGGAAAATTAAAATGATTAACCTATTTTCCTAAACTTATATTACTGTATTAAATTGAATTCTTTTTCATAAAATCAATGATTTCTGAGATATATCCAAAAGCAATAGCAACCACAGTATCAGCAGCACCGTAATATACCGTTACTTTATCTCCTTCTGTCAATGCGGCGCAAGGGAATACCACATTGGGTACATCTCCTGTCAGCTCATACAATTCTGCCGGCGCCAGCAAATAAGGTTTCGTCCTGTACAATACTTTTGTAGGATCTTCAAGATCAAGCAAAGCTGCTCCCATTGAATATCTGAATCCCCTGCAGGTATTGATCACTCCATGATAGAAAAGCAGCCATCCTTCTTCTGTTTTGATAGGAACCGGTCCACCTCCGATTTTGGTACACTGCCATGCGCTGTCTTCAAAAGGCGTTACTTTCATTACGCAGCGGTGTTCTCCCCAGTACTTCATATCAGGGCTGTAGCTGATATAAATATCTCCGAAAGGTGTATGCCCGTTATCACTAGGACGGCTCAGCATGGCATATTTACCATTGATTTTTTCAGGGAACAAAACCCCGTTTCTGTTGAATGGAAGAAAGGCATTTTCGCACTGGAAAAATTCTTTAAAATCAAAAGTATATCCGATTCCGATGGTAGGACCATTGTATCCGTTGCACCATGTGATCCAGTAACGGTCTTCAATAAAGGTTACACGGGGATCATATTTGTAATCGGATTCAATCATATCCGTATTTCCTGCCTGCATTTCAATAGGGTCATGATTGATATCCCAATTGATTCCATCCTTACTGAAACCGGCAAAAATATTCATTTGTACTGCTTTGTTATCACAACGGAATACTCCGGCAAATCCATCTTCAAATGGAATTACCGCACTGTTGAATATACTGTTGGATGTTGGTATCGCGTATCTGTTAATGATCGGGTTTTCGGAAAACCTCCACATAATATCACTGCAACCTTCCGGGCGATCCTGCCAAGGGATCATTACTGATTGAGCTGTCATAAAGTTTTTAACTTTTTATTTAAAATTTGTTTATTAATTGTGTTCTTGTTCTTTCTGATTTTCAGGATAAGGGAAAGGAACAAATAAGGTGACCAAAAATGCTGGAATGGTAGCAATCAACACCCAGATAAAGAACATTTTATATCCGACCCAGTCACTGATCATTCCGCTAAACATTCCCGGAATCATCACGCCAAGGTTCATAATTCCTGTTGCAAATGCATAATGAGCTGTTTTGTGTTTTCCAGGAGCAATCTGCTGCATCATGTAAAGCATTAACCCTACAAAGCCAAATCCATATCCGAAATACTCCACGACTACAGCAATTCCTACAGGTAAAAGGTCGGCCGGCTGATAATAAGCCAGTAAAGCATATACCACAAACGGAATATTAAATGCACAGCAAAGCCATATCAAAGATCTTTTCAGTCCGCGTGCTGAGATAAAATATCCCGCCAGTACAGAACCTAAGATAAATGCTGCAGAACCATAAGTTCCATAGACAAGTCCTATATCCGATGTGGATAATCCTAATCCTCCTGACGATCTTGGAGCTTTAAAAAACAGAGGAGCAATTTTGATGGCAAATCCTTCTGCAAAACGGTACAGAATAATGAAAAGCACAGACCATACAATATTTTTTTTGGTAAAGAAAGAGGTAATAACTTCCAATAATTCTTTACGCACATTTCCGGCTGTTTTTTCCTTTTTCTGTTCTTCCCTGTTTTCTTTTGGCAGGATGAAATAGTGATAAATCGCTAATACAAAAAACAGCAATGCATAGATTACCATAATGATCATCCAGGCATGAGTAACACCTTTTGTCTTTTCTAAAACACCTGCAAAATAAACGAGCGCTCCGCTGCTGATAATCTTAGCCAGATTGTAAAAAGCACCCTGCCAGCCGATATATCTTGCCTGCTCTTTATTGGTAAGAAAGCCAATATACGTTCCGTCTGCTACCACATCATGGGTCGCTCCGCAAAATGCCACTACTGCAAAAAGAGCAATACTGTATTTGAAAAAATCATGCATCGGCAGGCTTAAAGCTACTAACGCAAACAGAATTCCTATGGCAAACTGGGTAAAAACAACAAAGAACTTTTTAGTTTTATAGATCTCCAGAAAAGGGCTCCAAAGCGGCTTCAATGTCCAGGCAAACAGGATAAGAGCTGTCCAGAATGTGATCTGCGAATCCGAAACACCCATATCTTTATACATGATTCCTGAAACCGCATTAATGGTTACAAAGGGAACTCCCATTGCAAAATATAATGTGGATATCCAGAGAATTGGCTGAATCCGACGGGCTCCGGAGTTGTTTTTTCCCATATTTAAAAATAAGATTCTAAAGAAAAAGAGAGCATCTCAAAAATTCATTCAGGCTTAAAAAACGAAACTATAAATTTTTTGGAGGCTCTACTCTATCCTCCTGCCTCAATGGTTGTTTCAGATAAAAACTGATTTTGAGATGTCTCTTTACTAACGAGTGATTCTGAATATTTATTATTTTTTATCCCACCATAGCTTAGTGCCTCCGGTATCAGGGCCGTTCAGCATTTGTGCAGCCTGCTGGTAATTATATAATGACGTTTTGGTATCAATAGTGAAAGGAATCCTTCTGATCATTGCCTCTGTACTGATGGCTCCTCCACTGTCATTTTTTCTTACCTTGAAAAGAACCGGATATCCTGTTCTTCTCTGCTCTGCCCAGGCTTCCGGTCCGTTCGGATAAAGGGAAAGCCATTTCTGAGTAATGATTCTTTCTAATTTTCTTTCGTTGGTATCCCCGTTATTCCATGCAATGGTGATGGTACTTAACTGAGGATTTCCAACAGGCACATTATTATCTGGATTTTTCGGATCAATATAAGGAGCCTCTGTGGAAGTTGTATCTGCAAGGTAAGTAGCAACACTTGCACTTTTCCCCCATTCCCCGAAAGACTGCTGAACCCCGGTAGTATAGTTGGTTTGAATATCACCTGCTCCGGCATATCCTCTCAAAGCAGCTTCTGCCTTCAGGAACCATGTTTCTGCAGCGGTGAATAATTTCATTTTACCGTCAGTGCCGGAAAAATAATCTCCGTTGGCAGATTTTGCCTGTGGCTGTGAGAATCCTCCGTATGTTGATTTACCATTTAATAAATCAATTCCCTGGCGTATTCCTATATATTTTCCCTGTAAGCTTGGATCAGATGCAGGAATAGCATAGGCAGGAAGTCTTGGATCATTGTATCCGTTCATATAAGCCATCAAAGGTGCTCCAATTAAACAATCTCCCCATGAATAGATAATAAAACTCAATTCTGACTGTCCCACACTGATCAGCGCATTATCGGCATTGTCAGTAATCAATCCTGCTGATGAAGCCAGAGCCTCCTCTGCATACTGTTTTGATTTTGCGGGATCTGCGTAGCTCATTCTCATCGCTAACCTAAGCTTTAATGAATTGGCAAATTTTGCCCACTGAGCCATATTTCCTCCGTAAACCAAATCCGCATTTTTCAGAGAAGATCTATCTTCTACATTCTTTGTTGCTGGCATGGCAATAACTTTCTGCAAATCGGCAATAGCTGCAGTAAGATCAGCGATAAAATAATTATAAGCATCCTGCTGAGAGTCAAAATCTGTAACTCCGTTAGCGTTTGGAGTTTCATACTTGCTGTACACTACAGGACCGTGGCTATCTGAAACTCTTGCTGCGGTAATCACTTTTAGGATTTTCTTCACAGCAAAAGTTCCTGTGAAATCTACTCCCTGATAGTTATTTTTAGCAGCATTGTCAATGATGATAGAATAGTTGAAGATATCCTGCTGTCTCGCAATAATTCTGTTGTTCCACCCATCCATCATAGAGTACGTAAGATTGTTTACCCCTCCGTTGAATGGCGTTGCTGTACTGAACATTCCACTGTACATATCTGCACTGAGGTTAGGATAAAGCTGATAATCTGACTGCAATCCTCTCTGAATAGATTTCATGGGGTTTACAACAGCAATAAAGTCAGCATAAAAGTTTTCAGGGCCTCCCAGCTTTTCCTGATTATATTGATCAAAGTCATTGGTACATCCTGATGCGGAAAGCAGCACTGCAGCTCCAAATACCAATGTTTTTATAGTATTGATTTTCATTTTCGTAATTGTAAAAGTTAGAAGTTAGCTTTTAATGATAATCCGATAGATCTTGTAACCGGCAGACCGAACGAGTCTACCCCAACCCCACCAGGTGTGTTTCCTGATACCTGTTCGGGATCAAATGGTGCTTTTTTGTAAAAGAAGAACAGGTTAGTTCCTACTAAACTTACCGTTGCATTTTTCAGGTACTTTGAATCCACATCAAAGGTATAAGAAACAGATGCCTGGCGTAAACGTACAGTTGTAGCACTATACAGATAGGCTTCGTCTACTCCTTTTCCGTAACCTTCAGTGGTTCCTACGCCTTTATAGTAATCCTTTGCATTGGTTAAGCCTGTATAAGCCTGCCCTGCATTTGGAGTTCCCGGTGCATATACTGCATTTGGAATCGCTACCCCGCCAGCATCTCTGGCATCAGCGGTAGCCTGGCTTACCCCATACAAATCATTGGCTTTTTCTGTAAGAGACAATACTTTGCCTCCAAATTTTCCATCAATAAGGAAAGAAATTCCCAGTTTACCGATATTGAACGCATTATTGAATCCAAGAATAAACTTAGGGTTTGGATTTCCTAAATAAGACGGTGTATTTTCAGCTAAAGGAACTCCTTTTTCATTCACTAAAATATGTCCCTGGTCATCTCTTTTGAATTTAATTCCGTAAAGATCTCCAAAAGAACCTCCAAGCTTAAGTCTTGTATAATCCCCTCCTCCTGTTAATGAGAAAAGTTGATTTTCCGGGATACTAAGGCTTGGCGGGAATAATTCAACAATTTTGTTCTTGTTAGCAGAAGCATTCAACGTAGTTGTCCATCCAAATTTTTCTGAACCAAAGATTTTATAAGAAAGAGAGGATTCAAAACCTGTATTTCTGATTTTCCCTGCATTTAGATAATAGGATCCCGGCGCTAAACCTCCTAAGTTTGAAAAGACTGTTGTTTCCAGTAACTGGTTACTTGTGTTCGAGTTATAATAAGTGATATCAAAGTTTAGTCTGTTATTTAACAATCTCAGCTCTGTACCTGCTTCAAATGTTTTATTCAGTTCCGGTCTTGGAAGCAGTGCTTCAAAACCTGCACCTGTAGCAAAAGAACTCTTAGGATATACAATAGTTCCTGCATCTACACCATAGGTATATCCTTTATTGTATTCAAGCATTGCATTGGAAATATTGGTAGGTAATCCTAATCCCACTGTTGCATAAGAACCTCTTACTTTCCAGAAATTAATCACTTCCGGAAGTTTGAAGATAGAAGATAATATAGCATTTGCTCCTACAGATTCATAATCAAATCCTGTTCTTCCTGTTAATGCTAACGTAGAATCCCAGTCATTTCTGAAAGTCATATCTACATAGAACATATTCTTATACCCTACAGAAGCACTTGCAAATACAGACTGTACCTGTTTTTTCATATTGGTATAGGTATTATGATAGCCATCTCCCGGTGATCTGTTGATATTCCACTGAAGGTTGTTCATGGTGAAAAGGTTCGGATTCGCCAGGTAAGCGTTATCAATCTGTCCTATTTTATTTCTTGTAGTATTGATACTTCCTCCTACAGTAAAATCTAATGAAATGGTCTCACTTATTTTAGGACTACCAATTAATAAAACATCTCCATAAGTAGAAGTGTTTTCGTAGGTATTTTTAAGCATTCTGCCATTTGTCCCGTTTGCCAGTAAGCTTGGTGCAGAGAAAGCAGCAATATCACGCTGGCTGTCTGAAATATTCCAGCTATAGTTTCCTCTCACTCTCGCCGTTAACCAAGGATTGATCTGGTAAGAAAGGGATAATGCTCCGTATGTATTTTTGTTACTTACTGTAACTGGGTTTCTGTTTAAGATCCAGTAAGGATTCTGTGTCACCGGATTTCCTTTGAAGCTTCCGTCTGGGTTTACTTCCCACCAGTTTTGAGCCGGCAAAAATCTTGTTTTATCTAAATAAGAATAGTTATTCTCTCCATACTGGTCAAAATCTACCCCTCTCGGCAGCCAGTACAAACTCGTTAAAGGTGAAAAAGAGGCTCCCGGAGTCTGTCTGTTCTTACTTTCCTGTAATGATCCGATGAAGTTGGCATCTAAAGTCAGTTTATCATCCAAAAACTTACTTGAATTTCTGAAAGAGACATTGTACTGATCAAAATACGACATCGGAACCACTCCTTTATTCGTGGTATTTCCGATAGAGAAATAGCTGGTTGATCTTTCGTTTCCTGACTGGAAAGAAAGACTGTTTACCCATGTCGTTCCAGTTTGCAGAAAATCTTTAAGATAATCTTTGGAAGATCCCTTTGCACCCCAGCTGTCTACAGATTGCCCTGGCTGTGATCCCGCTACAGATGGATCATAAGATAAATAACTGTGCTGCAGCTTTGGAAGACTATAGGCTCTGTCTACCGTAAAGCTGGAGCTATAGGTAATTGAGCTTTTCCCTGCACGTCCTTTTTTAGTCGTAATTAAAATAGCTCCGTTACCTCCGGCAGAGCCATATAATGCAGAAGCAGAAGCACCTTTCAGGAAGTTGATGCTTTCAATATCATCAGGGTTGATGGAGCTTAAAACGTCGCCCGGATCCGGCATATTGGAATACTGCCCAATATCTGCAGATTTTCCTGTTCCGTTGATAATAGGAATTCCGTCAATTACATATAATGGCTGCGTATTGTTTACAGACTTATTTCCTCTCATAATTACCCTTACAGAGCTTCCTACACCATTGGTTCTGTTGATCTGCACATTGGAAACTTTTCCGTTGATCGAATTTAATAGATTGGGAGTTTTCACTTCTGTAAGCTCATCTCCGCCAATCTGCTGACTGGAATACGTCAAAGAACGGGCCTGTCTTTTTATCCCCAAAGAGGTGACCACGACCTCCTCAATACTGGTTGTCTTCGTAGTGTCGGCTGATTTTTTCTCCTGTGCATTCGCAGTAAGTGAAAAAACGAACAGAACGGGTATAACTGCTTTTCTCATAAGGTATAGATTCGTTAGATTTAATTGAGAATCAATGACATTACTTTATTTTTCAATACAAAATAAATTATTGTTTTTTCAGCAAAATTTTGCTGTTTATGTATTAAATTATTTAAAGTTTCGTTAAGATTTAATTCACATTCACAAATCTAAATTTTGTAAATAGTCTGATATAATACTATTTTATCATAAAACGATATTATTTTTTCAGTAATTTTATTTTACAACCATTAATACGCTATATATCAAACAAATACAACCCATCAAAAACAATTAAAAAAAGAGGATTTATTTTTGGTTTTTCCTCAAAAATAAACCGGATATGAATACCCGGTTTTCTATTATATGCTGACATAATAATGTAAAAATACATTTAAATTATTCGATCTTTTTTACTCCTTTAAATTGTTCTTTAAATTCGGTTGGAGTCGTCTTTTTGATGGATTTAAATACCTTATTGAAATTAGCAATATTATTAAACCCGGCTTCAAAAGCAATCTCAAAAACGGTAAGATTTTTCTCCATCAGCCAACGTGCAGCATAACTGATTCTTATTTCATTCAGATAGTTGATAAAGGTTTTCCCTGTTCTTTTTTTAATAAACCTGTTGAACGTCACATTGCTCATATTCACCAATGAAGCTACCTTGTCCAACGTTATTTTGTTTTCAAAATTCTTATGCACAAAATCGTGTACCACCTTCATCTTATCATTATCATCAAAAGTCTCAAGCTCAATACTGTATGATGAAAGAAGCGTTTTATCTTCGGCAATAGCAAGTTCATTCAGAATTTTCATAATTTCTATAAAGGATTCAAAACTGTTCATCTTGGACAGGTTGAGAAACGAATCTTTTAGTTTTTCTGCTGTTTCCGAAGAAAAAAGGATACCCCTGATAGAGTCTTTCATCAGATTATTGATGGGTTTCAGGATATTTTTCTGCATCATGGACTGATTAAAGAAATCCTGATTAAACTGTATGGTAATTTCGTGGGTTTTTCTGTTTTTACAGCGGTAGTTTGCCCAGCAATGCGGCAAATTTGGTCCTACAAGCACTAATTCCAGATTACCAATCTCTCCGGTATGATCACCTATCATTCTGCGGTAGCCTTTTCCTTTGTAGACAAAATTAATTTCAATCTCCGGATGGTAATGATAGGGAAAGTCAAAAGAAGCCTTAATCCTGTCAAATACGAGAAAGCTATCCTCAGGAGACAGTGGAGTTATTTCTCTCAGAATGTTTTCTAATTCACTCATACAGGTGGTTTTGAAAAATAGTTTTACTAATATGGGTCGCAGGACAAATCTTTGTAAAAATGATAAAATAATATCAATGTAAAAACTTATTTCCAATTTATTTTATTCCAAATTCTGTAGGTCTGGCATCAGATTTTTGGGTTTCAATAATTAATACGGTGCAAAACACTGCTTTTTTGTATCTTTAGAGTAAAGTTAAAGTATGCTGCAACCGCTTATTTTTGAAGACCACTATAAAAGACTCGGACTGGAAACATATTCAGAGAAAAACCTGGAAAGTTTCAAGGGAGATCAGTTCAGAACAGATATTAAGGTACTTTTTGTTCCTTCAGGATATGAACTCACCATAGACTTTAACCATTACAAAATAAACAAACCGTCTTTATTCTTTCTTACCAATCAGCATCTAAACATACAGAAGGGAAAAGATGAATTGCTCTTTCTTTTCTACAACCGTGATTTCTATTGCATCCAGATCCATGATAAAGAAGTGGCCTGTGATGGTCTCCTTTTTCATAATGTATTTGAAATCCCTTTTGTAGAACTTGATCAATCTGAGACGGCCCTTATAAAAGATCTGTTTCAGAATATTAAGGATGAGCTGAAGTGGAAAGATTCGTCTGCCGAAGAAATGATAAGAACTTATGTAAAACAGATCATCATCCGGGCTACCCGAAAATGGAAAAAACAAAACCTGGATAATGATACCCTTAAAATACCAGGAAGCGAGCTTGATATTTTCAGGGATTTCAGCAGGCATCTGGAAATTCATTTCAGGGAAAAGCATCACGTAGCAGATTATGCAGAACTTCTTCACATGGCTCCGAAAACATTAACGCATAAATTTAAAAACTTAAATCTGGATTCTCCCAATCAGTTTATCATCAACAGAATTTTATTGGAAGCAAAACGATTGCTTTTTTATACAGATAAACCTGTAAAAGAAATTGCCTACGATCTGGGATATGAAGATCCGGCTTATTTCAACCGTCTTTTCACCAATAAAACAGGAAACACACCTGCTAATTTTAAAAAAAATTACATATCGGGAAAAAAGTACAACATTTAAGGCTTTTTATCTATTGAATACTCCCTTCCACTGACATACCTTTGTAACATCAAAATCAAACAACATTAAATACAAAAACAAACATTATGAGACGTAACGCAACAGCCGTTTGGAACGGTACCATCAAAGAAGGAAAAGGACATTTAACTACTCAGAGTACAACTTTAAACCAGACTCAATATTCTTTTAACAGCCGTTTTGCGGATGGTGTAGGTACAAACCCTGAAGAATTGCTGGCAGCAGCCCATGCAGGATGTTTCACCATGAAACTGGATGCAGAACTTTCACAAGCCGGATATAACCCCGAAGAATTAAAAACAACTTCTGTGATCACTTTAGATCCCAATATTGGAAAGATTACAAAATCAGAGCTGACTTTAACCGCTAAGGTTCCTGGAATTTCAGATGAGGAATTTCAGAAATTCGCCAAAATTGCTGAAGAAGGGTGCCCTGTAAGTGCCGCATTCAACTTTGAAATTACATTGAATGCAACTTTGGAAAACTAATACAGGTTTTTATTCAAAATCAATAGGAACGGGCTTTAGCCCGTTTTTTATTTTAAAACAAGAATCCATTGGCTTTAGCCAAAACTTAAAACAAAATATTTACCTCATTAAACTTTTTCAGATAAAATATACCATTCGGTATATTTTCGTATATTTGCATCATATTTAAACATTTACAATGTCGAAGGCCGAAAAAACAAAACAGCATATCATCGAGAAAACAGCAACTCTTTTTAATACTAAGGGTTATATTTCCACATCGCTGTCCGACATTACTCAGGCAACAGGTCTGACGAAAGGCAGTATTTATGGAAATTTTGAAAATAAAGATGAAGTAGCCATCGAGGTTTATAAATACAATGCCGGCATACTCAGTAAAACTCTCAGCCGTTCCTTTGGTGATGAATTCCCCACTTCTCTGGATAAACTTCATGCTTTTGTAGATTTCTACAGGAAGAACTGGAAGTTTGTCTTTGCAAACGGCGGATGCCCGTTAATGAATGCAGCAACAGAAGCGGATGATTCTTTTCCTGCCTTAAAGACTCATGTGAAAAAGTCTTTTGAAAAGTGGATGACAAAAATATCAGACACCATTGCCGAAGGACAAAGTAAAAGTGAAATTGATAAAAAAATCGATACTGAGCAATATGCATCACTATTCATCATGCTTATTGAAGGCGGCATTCTGCTTTCAAAAACAATGGGTGATCAAGGTTATCTCAACCATGCTTTGGATAAAGTTGCCCAAATGATTGATCATGAACTCAATATTCTTCCATCATAAATAATACCATATGGAAACAAAAAAAGTGGCTATTGTAGGATACAACAGAATTCCTTTTGCCAGAATGAATACCGCCTATTCAGAGCAGGGTAATCAGAACCTCCTGCTTGCTTCTCTGAACGGATTGATAGACCGTTATCGTCTTAAAGGAAAGCGACTCGGAGAAGTTGCCGGCGGAGCCGTAATTAAACACATTTCTGAAAGCAATCTCATCAGAGAAACCGTAATGAATACAACACTGGATCCTGCAACTCCGGCTTGTGATCTTCAGCAGGCATGCGATACAGGGATTGAAGCTGCTATTTATATCGGAAATAAAATTGCTCTGGGCCAGATAGACTGTGGTATTGCATGCGGTGTGGAAGCCATGAGCAATATTCCCTTTGAATCATCACCCCGACTAAGAAAAGCGCTGTTAAAAGCCAATAAAGAAAAGTCGGCTTTTGGTAAGCTCAAACAACTGTTGAACCCGAAACTGAAAGACTGGATGCCAATTCCTTACAAAGGACAGGAGCCTAAGACAGGTCTTGTGATGGGTGAGCATACTGAAATCACAGCAAAATATTACAACATATCAAGACAGGAACAGGATGAATTGGCATTAAAAAGCCACCAGAATATGGCAAAAGCTTATGATGAAGGGTTCTTTGATGATATGGTCACTCCAGCTTTCGGTCTGGATAAAGATAATAACCTAAGACGTGACAGCAGTATTGAAAAGCTTTCACAACTGAAGCCTGCTTTTGATAAGCAGAACGGAACTTTAACGGCTGGGAATTCAACCCCTTTTACAGACGGAGCTTCAGCTATTTTACTGGCCAGTGAAGAATGGGCAAAAGCCAATGACCTTCCTGTTTTAGCTTATATCAGCTTTTCAGAATTGGCCGGAATAGAATATGTTGAAAATAAACAGGATCTTCTTCTGGCGCCGGTTTTTGCTGCAGAAAGAATGCTTAAAAAAGCAGGAATGAATTTATCCGATTTCGATTATTATGAAATTCATGAAGCATTTGCAGCCCAGGTTTTAGCTACCATAAAAATCTGGGAAAATGATGAAGTGGCCAAAAAATTCGGATTGGAGAAAGCCCTGGGAAAAATAGACAGGAGTAAACTGAATGTAAAAGGAGGAAGTCTCGCAGCCGCACATCCTTTTGCAGCAACAGGAGGAAGGATTATTGCAACCCTTGCAAAATTGCTTCATGAAAAAGGCAGCGGTAAAGGATTTATATCTATCTGCGCAGCCCGTGGACAGGGAGTAACCATGATTTTAGAAAAATAAAAACTCAGTATGGATAGATTAGCACAATTAAAACAATTCATCGGAAAAGAATTTGACCAGTCACCCTCTCCTTTTATGAAATGGCTTAATCCCACTGTTATTTCTGCTGAAGAAGGCCACCTGGAGTTTCAATATACCATAAGACCGGAATGGCTGAACCCGATCGGAAATCTTCACGGTGGAGTTACCGCTGCTATTGTAGACGATATCATTGGTGCCACCATGTTTTCTTTAAATGAAAATTCTTTCATTACCACTATAAATAATGTCATTGATTATTTTTCAACTGCAAAAGAAAATGATAATATTGTAGCCGAAACTAAAATCATTAAAAGAGGTAAGCAATTCGTCAATGCACAATGCGAAATATGGAATGCAGACAAAACACGGTTAATCGCAAGAGGTACCTCGAATTTATTCAAAATCAATAACTAAGTATGAAGAGAGTTGTCATTACAGGTCTTGGCGCAGTGACGCCGTTGGGAAATAATGTCGAAGAATTTTGGCAAAACAGTATTAAAGGAGTCAGTGGCGCAGGGCTCATTACCCATTTCGATACAGAAAAGTTTAAAGTACATTTTGCCTGTGAGGTAAAAAACTTTGATCCTAAGGTGTATCTGAACCACAATGAAATCAAGAGAAGCGACCTGTTTACACAATATGCAATGTATGCTTCAGCAGAAGCAATCCAGGACTCAGGACTGGAACTTGAAAAGATGGATCCGTTTGATACCGGAGTAATCTGGGGAACAGGCCAGGGCGGAATGTGGACCTTTGAAAAAGAAGTGATGGATTTTGCCGCGGGTGATGGTACTCCACGTTTTAATCCTTTCTTTGTACCAAAGTTCATTGCCAATATGGCTTCAGGAATGATTTCTATGAAATATGGTCTTCAGGGAATCAATTATACTACGGTTTCTGCATGTGCAACAGGAAATACGGCATTGATGGATGCTTTCAATTATATCCGTCTCGGGAAAGCAAAAGTAATCATCAGTGGTGGTTCTGAAGCAGCTATTACACCGGCTTCCATCGGTGGATTCTCTATTATGAAGGCAATGTCTACAAGAAATGATGATTTTGCAACGGCCAGCCGCCCTTACGATACAGACAGAGACGGGTTTGTAATGGGTGAAGGTGCAGGTGCACTGGTTCTTGAAGAATATGAGCATGCTGTTGCCAGAGGAGCAAAAATCTATGCAGAATTAGCCGGAGCAGCCATGACTGCGGATGCTTACCATATGACAGCACCTCATCCTGATGGTGTTGGAGCCATTAAAGCAATGCAGCTGGCAGTGAAAGAAGCAGGAGCCAACATGGAAGATATTGATTACATTAATCCGCATGCTACTTCTACACCCATTGGAGATACAATTGAATTAGCCGCCATCAACAAAGCGTTTAAAGGAAGTAAAAATCTTGATATCAGTGCCACAAAGTCCATGACCGGGCACTTGCTGGGTGCTGCCGGCGCAGTGGAAGCTATTCTTTCCATTAAAGCTATTCAAAATGGGATTATTCCGCCAACTATTAATCTTCACAATATTGATGAGAGTATTCCTAAGGATATCAATATTGTATTTGGTGAGGCGAAAGAAAAGAACATTAATTTTGCACTGAGTAACGCCTTCGGATTCGGAGGACATAATGCGACTGTGGTATTTAAGAAATTCAGCTAATCCGATTAAATAATTATTCAAAATCCCTGTATGAAAACCATGCAGGGATTTTTTTGCAGTATAAAACTTAAAAAGCAGCCAAAAATGGCTGCTTCAAAACATAAAAGATTTATATATTCTCTTTGAAAAGAGTTTTATATCTGAGATTATTGAGCATCCGGGATAAAAAAATCCTCGGCATTTTCAGCAATCGGAATATAGAGTCTCTCCCACTCCTTGCTCTTCACCATGTCCCAGCTGTGACCGGTTCCTTTAAGGTCTTCAGCCAGAAGAACTACTCCCGGTTTAATCATAAAAGTGGAGCCATCCGTTACTTTAAATTTTATATTTCCTTTGATGGTAATCACATATTGTCGTCTGGGTGCCGGATGAGCATTTTTTTCCCACTCTTCTGTTTTATTGCTCATCCAGAAAGTTGTGGTATTCATATGTTTAAGAGTAGGGATTTTCCCTTTCTCAAAAGTACATGATCCGTCAGGATTATTAATTAATCTTATGGCAGGGATGAACTCAGTGGAGGTTTCCGCAGTGACGCTCACATGATTGTTCTTTTTATGTTGTGCATTCATAAATCCTACAGTACTTACTACTAAAGCAAGGCTAAAGCCCTTAATGATGTTTTTCATTATAAATTTAATTTTTTATTTTTAATTATAGACCGTATCGTAAACCTGCATTCTTTCAAAAAAAGGCTTATATTGCTGAACCAGTGCCAGATGTTCGGGAAGTTTCCCGTATGCTTCAAGCTCCTCCAGACTATCGAATTCCATAGAAGCATTATAGGTAAACGTGCTGTCTAAAACGCTTCTAGGGCTGGAAGCAGCAGGCTTTCCATAACGGAGATTTTTCTGGTAGGGAAGCTTTTTAAGGCCTTCAAAAAAATTTTCAAATTCTTTTACTTCAGACTCAGAAAGATCCTTTCTAAGCCAGAACAACAAATAATGGAAGTACATTTTTTTCTTTTTTATAGGGTTAAACACAGGTAAAGCAGAGGCAAATATATTTCCTGAAACCAGCAGCAGGGCAGAAGCCTGAACTGATCGGAATAAAAATTTTCTTCTTTCCATTGTTATGTAATTTAATTAAAATCTATTCTGTATTTAAGGACAAACTGCCATTTTCTATCAGAAACTACGGCATTGTTTGATGGATCATTAGTGTAAACCGGTCTGTTCTGGGCGTCAAAGGTTAAGCGCGAGGACATCCCGTTCATCAGCAGGGAAATTCCGGCATCATAGATCACTGCATTGTCATGAAGGCCTTTCAGATCTGACAGCTGCATTCCTACTGCAGGCTGAAGCTGAAGGCTTTTCTTTTCTTTATCCAGGTAAGGAAGTGTTCCTCCCAATTGCACATAATAGGTATTTCCGGTTCCGATAACAGGCATTGCATTTCCTGCTCCATTCAGACTCGCCTGGGTAATATCTGCAGAAGTCGCAGGATTATTGGTGCCCACATATCGGATATAATTGGGCCCATAGTCGTTATGCATCGCCATTCCATAAGCACTTATTGATGTTCCTTTTTCTTTGTTCAGCGGTGCATCATAAAACAAATCTACCGCAAAGTTTTTCATATCATCATTCACTGTATTTTTACCGGAATCCAGATGCCATAATGCGTTGTGAATATAATCGAATCCGGCTCCCAGACTCAGTACATTCTTCTTACCTACATAAGTTCCTGAATTAAAAGGAGTGGAAATATTTTCCTTGTCTAAAAAAGCATATCTGAAATATCCGGAGAAGTCTTTGCCAGGTGAGTTCTTACTAAAAGATGCTACATTCAGTTTCGGATCAGAAGTTGCCATGGTATAAGGATCGGCCACCACCAGACGGTAATCCAATCTTCCGAGCTGTCCTTTAATATAGGCACTCAATTCCCTTACCGTATAATCTGTTGTTCCCGCATTGGAGGTCGCGTAAGCAGGCAGGTCATACAACAGCGTATTTAAAGGCCCTGTAGTAAATCTTGAAAGGCCACGCCATGTAGAACGTCCTGCACCAAAAGCAATTTTATCATTAAAAGCATATTCAGCATAAGCATCCAAAAGATCAAAATAGTTGCTTCCTTTGGCATTGACGTTCACGTTCGTAGTTCCCCCCTGCAATACAAACATCAGTTTTTCTGTTGGCTTATAAGTCATTTTCACACGAACTCTTCGAAGGGAAAGATCAGACAGGTCTGATTTTGCCTCATTATTGACAAGGCTTCCAGGGTTAAGCTGTGTATATCTGGCCCACAATTCTGCATATCCGCTAAAGGAAATATATCTTGAGTGATCTTCATTGAAATAATGAGTCAATCCGGGATTATTAAAATCATTTTTTTTCTGGGCGTCTAATTTTCCCATCAGTCCCAATAAGGAAAACAAAGCAATTCCGGCTTTGAAAGAGGTAGTCTTCATAATTTTTCTATTCTTATCTTTTTGTTGATTTCAACAGGACAAAATTAGATTCCTAAAAGCCCGACAGGTATTAGAAATCTATTAGAAACTTTATAGAAAACTATTAAAAAGGTTAATCTATTCTGATAAAAGAAAAATATGAAATACCTTTGTACAGGGCTTTGAGGACCAATGAAAATCAAGCTTTTAAAATCAAAAAACAGTCTGTAAAACCAAGACATATTTCAAAATATTTCTTTATGAAAGTTTTAATTGTAGAAGATAATTCGCGTGTTTCAAGTCTTTTGAAAAGAGGGCTGGAAAGCCAGGAATATCAGGTGTATATTTCGGAAGATGCAGAAGATGCTATTGTCCTGCTGAATAAAATAACATTTGATCTGGCCATTACAGATATCATGCTCCCTAAAATGAGTGGTATTGATCTGTGTAAACTGATCAAACAGAAATATCCTGATCTTCCCATCATCATGCTTACTGCTCTGGGAACAATTGATGAAAAAATTGAAGGATTTGATGCCGGAGCGGATGATTATATGGTAAAACCATTTGAAATCAGAGAGCTGTATGTGAGAATAAAAGCTATTCTGCAGCGAAGGTCAGCCAGAAATAAGGAAGCATATCTGACCGACCTGGAGTACCATGACCTGAAAATTGACAAGAAATTCAACAGAGTTTTCAGAAATGGAGAAGAAATAGAACTCACTCCTAAAGAATTCAAGCTTCTGGTATTCCTGGTTAACAATGCTGAAAGAATTCTTACCCGTGAAGAAATTGCAGAAAATGTGTGGGGAAATCATTTTGACACCGGAACGAATTATATTGATGTTTATATTGCTTATCTGCGGAAAAAGATTGATAAAAATTTTGATCATAAACTGATCCACACCAAACCGGGAGTAGGATTTATTTTTGCTTCACAACTATGAAAATAGCAACCAGAACAGCACTCATTTATTCTATTCTTACGGCAGGCATTCTTTTTTTGTTTGCCTATGTTCTTTATTTTGTCTCCGAAAAAAACAGGGAGGATGAGTTTAACGACCGCCTGGGATATAAAGTCATCTGGCGGTCAGAGTTTATCTTTGATGTCAGGATCAGTGACGAAAAAATCCGCGAGCTTCACAAGCGCAACCAAAAACTACTGAACGAAGCAGATATCAGTGTTTATAACAGTAAAAAAGAACTTACCTTCACTGATGTACCTCCTCTTAAAAGCAATGAAAAGTATCTGGATAAAATTATCCGGTCCAATAAAAACAGAATATTCTGGCAGCAAGGCGACCGACAGTATATTGCCATTCAGTTCCAATCAAACGGAGAAAAATATTATATCATCGGAAGTGCAGTAGACGTCACAGGAAAAGCCCATATTTCAGAGTTTAAAAAAGATATTATTATCATTTACATCAGTTCGATTGTCATCATTTTTATCATAGGATTTCTTTTTTCCTATTATACCCTTAAGCCTTTAAAGGATATTATTCTCCAGATCCGCGATATTTCAGAGCACAATCTGAATAAACGGCTGGATATTCCCAAAGCAAAAGATGAGATTTATGAACTGACAGAAACCTTTAATTCGACCTTCAACAGGCTGGAAAAATCCTTCAACAGTCATAAGCAGTTTGTCACCACTATTTCCCATGAGTTCCGCACTCCTCTTTCTACATTAATTGCAGAGCTGGAGCTTGCCAAGGAGCTTAATGTAACCTTGGATGACTATAAACTTTCTATTGACAATGCCCTTCAGGATGCCAATGATGCATCGGAACTATCGTCTGCCCTTTTAGATTTTGCCAGAGCCAGCTATGATGTATCACAGATCAGTTTTACCAATCTCCGCCTGGACGAGATTTTGGCAGAAGCCAAGCTTGCATTGCTGCAGAAAAATGTCAGCTATAAAATCGGAATTAATTATATGGGTAATACTTCAGACGATGATGAAAACAATTATGATTTTTATGGCAATCCTTACCTTTTGCAGGTTGCTTTCTCGAATCTGATGGAAAATGCCTGTAAATACTCAGCAGACAAAAGCTGTCATATTGAAATAGAAACCAATCCGGAACATATAAAAATCCGTTTTATAGATCACGGTATTGGCATTTCAGAAAAGGATCTTTCAAAAATCTTTGATCTTTTTTACAGGGGTTCTAATAAGAATTTCGAAAAAGGAAACGGAATCGGTCTTTCCATTGTAAAAAGAATTGTCGAAATACATGAAGGTAAACTGATGATAGATTCTGAGGTATCAAAAGGAAGTGTATTCACGGTAAAATTTCTCTCCAAAAAATAAAAGCAGTCAAAATCTGACTGCTTTTATTTTATGCTTTCAACCATTCTGAAGAGGAAAGATAATTCTGATCAGGATAATAGATAAACAGACAGTTTCGTCCCTTAATGGTATTAATGATAGACTGCGTCAGTTCTCTTGGAACAGCAGGGCATCCCCAGCTTCTTCCGATTCTTTTATGCATGGCTGCAAATGCATCGCTTACATAATCCGCTCCATGAAGTACGATTGCTCTTCTGTAGGCAGCATCATTAAAGCCTTTATCCATTCCCAACAGCTTCAGAGAATATCCGTTGTCCCCCTGATAGGTTGCATCTGTGATATAAAATCCCAGGCTGCTCTGCAGCGAACTTTCCCTGTTGGAAAAATTCGTCGCAAATTCTTCGCCTGTATTTTTTCCGTGTGCTACCAATGAGTTAAACAGAACTTTCTTATCTTCCAGGTCAATTACCCAAAGTCTCTTTGTATTTGAAGACATAGAAAAATCGCAGATAGTTAATAAATGCGAATCCTGGGTAAGCAATCCTGCTTTTTTTAAATTTTCATAGCCAGTCAATGCTTTTGAGAACACTTCATAGTTCAGTTCATGTTCAGGGTCAAATGCAATAGAATGGTATAGTGCTTCTGATGAAGATACGGCTGTATTCTTCTCAGATTTCGTGTCAGCTACTTTTTCAGTTTTCGTTTTGACATTCTCACTTTTCACCACCACTTTCGGAGAAATGTAGAATGAAGTCGTCACCATGTAAACAAGGCCTAGTACGCTATAAAATCCTTTCATTCAATAATATATAAATCCAAATTAGTGGGGCAAAATTATAAAAACATAATTACCAGGAGGTTATAACTCTAAAAAGTTTAACGCTATTTAAGAAACTTTAACGTCCTGATTTTGTGAATTAAAGTGGCTATTTTTGAGAATCCGGAACAAATTCCAGACTTATAGAATTCATACAATATCTTAATCCTGTAGGCTTCGGGCCATCATCGAAAACATGTCCAAGATGGGAATCACATCTTTTGCAAAGCACCTCCACCCTATCCATTCCATAGGACTGATCTCTTTTGTAATAGACGCCTTCTTTATCTGCTTCAAAGAAACTTGGCCAGCCGCAGCTGCTAGAGAATTTTGAGGTAGAACGGAAGAGATGATTTCCACATACAGCACAATAATACTCTCCTATCTCATCAAATTCGTTATATTTTCCGGTAAAAGCCCTTTCAGTCGCAGCTTCTCTTGCGATGGCATACAGGTCCGGGGCCAGGAGCTTTTTCCACTCTTCATTGGAAACATTAAGTTTTGTGGTATCTGTTCTGGAGTAGTATGGATTATTTTTTGCTTCTGTATTTTCCATAGAGGATTTTTTAATAGGTTGATATTTCTGCATACAGGAATGCAGTATAATTAATATAATAGCTGAAACTAAAAATTTCATTTCTTAATTAAGACTCTCCGGTTTTACCTGAAAAGACATAAAAGTTTGTATCTTTTAGAAGTTAAAAGCGCTGGTTAAGATTAAAAATGATTTCGTAACCAAATTTAGTAAATTTGAGAATATGAATGACGAAGCAAAAAGAAAACAGCTCAGAAAATATAAAGCATTTGCCACAGGATTATTTGTCCTGATGGCCGTTATTTTCATCATTACCACTTTACTACAGAAATCCAACACTTCCCATTGGGTCGGATATGTACGGGCTTTTGCCGAAGCGGCCATGGTAGGTGCACTAGCAGATTGGTTTGCTGTAACGGCACTGTTCCGTCATCCTCTAGGCCTTCCGATTCCCCACACCAACCTTATTGAAAACAGCAAACAAAAATTAGGAGATAATCTGGGAAGTTTTGTGGTCAACAATTTTCTTTCTCCACGGAACATTCGCCCTTATATTCAAAAGCTTAAAGTATCCCATTTTGTCGGAGAATGGCTGGGAAAAGAAAAGAACCAGGAAATACTGCTTAAAAACTTATCTGATATTGTACTGGATGTCCTCAATAAGCTGGATGACTCTGCAGTAAGTCAGTTCATCAGCAAAAAGGTTTCTGAGATGACCGATGATATTAAGCTTAATAAAGTAGTAGGAAACGGAATTGGCTATATTCTTGAAAAGAATGATCATCAGAGAATCATCACCAATCTTTCGAAACAGATCAAAGAATATATTCTTGAAAACGATGAAATGATTCAGGAACGTGTAAAGAAAGGCAGTTACTCATTTATTCCTTCTTTTGTAGATAATAAAATTGCTGATAAGATTGCTGACGGGCTTTCTGACTTCTTTAAGGAAATAGAGGAAGATCCTCAACATGAAGTAAGATCATTAATCACTCAGAAGATTCATGAATTCTCCATTGATCTGAAAGAGGATCCAAAATGGGATGAAGAGTTTAAAACCATCAAAAACGGTCTTCTGAAAAATGATAAACTGGATGAATATTCGAATGACATCTGGGTTTCTGTGAAAAAAACACTGATGAAAGAACTTCAGGAAGAACGTTCCGCATTGAAGAACTATGTTTCTAAAAATCTGAATGAGTTTGCACAAAACTTAAAGACAGATGAAAACCTTCAGAACAAAATTGACCATTGGGTACGTGTGACAGCCTATAAATATATTCTTAAAAACACCCATCAGTTTGGGAATCTTATCAGCACAACTGTTGGCAACTGGCAGGGAAAAGAACTGAGCGAAAAGCTGGAACTGGAAGTGGGAAAAGATCTTCAGTTTATCCGGGTCAACGGAACACTGGTAGGAGGCCTGGTAGGGCTTATTATTTATACCATTGCCCATTTTTTCATTTAAAAAACTAAAACCACACCCCCAGCCAACCATGAGAAAAATTTTTTCTGTATTCTTTTTCTTTTTCCTCACATCCGTGCTGTGTCAGAATGTTGAATTAAAGAAAACCACAGATACTACGCAGACTTTTACCGGAGAGATCAGCGGGATTCCCATTACCATACACCTTAACTATACGGGAATAGTAGATTGTGACCAATATCAGCATTATGTTGACGGATGGTACTATTATGATAAATACAAAAAGAAAATTCCACTCACTGGAATTTATGATTATTATGGCAATCTCTCATTATATCATTTTGGAACAAAGCAAAAACAGAATTCTATGCTGCTGAAGGAGCAGATCACATCACTTCAGAAAGTAGAAAAGACAGATGAAATAGCACAGAAACTGGCTCCACAGGAGTCTATAATATTTGAAACCCTCAGCACGAACAGTAATCCGATTTCCGGGCATTTTTATAGGGGTAAAAAAGAACAGCCGGTAAAGTTATTTACAGGTAATGTCATGATCTATCGCCTCAATAATTATCTCTATTTACCCAATAATAAAAAGATCAATACATACGACTTTATCAGCAAAGCAGGCGGAAATGAATTGGTCTCTTATGCTTCAGGAGAAAATGGGAACAGGGTCCTGCTTTATTTTGAGCAAACGTCAAATTTTAATGCCTGTGGGCAATGTGGGGCAAGCGATGGTGAAAAAGGCTACAGAGTTCTCTATTTTACAAAAGACTGGAACTATAAAAACTATGAAGAATTCCTTACTGAAAGCTGCCGGGAAAATATTTACGATGTTACCAGAACAAAATCCAAAGACAAACAAACGATTACTTATAAAATAGGTAAATCTGAAAGTTCTCCTGCCCATACACTTACCGTTGATATTAAAAATGCGACCGTCATGAAGTCAAAATAAAAAAGAGAGTCATATCAACTCTCTTCTATATTATCTCGGTAATCTGCCTGCTCTTTTTAGTAATTCCTGATTGATATTGTTAATCAGCTCTGGTCCTTCATAAATAAATCCTGTATACAACTGGACAAGACTTGCTCCTGCATCCAGCTTTTCCATGGCATCTTTTGCAGAATGTATTCCTCCTACCCCAATGATAGGGAATGCCCTGTTGCTTTTATCAGAAAGGTATTTAATCATTTTTGTACTTCTTTCCCGGATCGGCTTTCCGCTTAACCCTCCATTTCCTATCTGTTCTAAAACTTCCGGGGAAGTCTTCAGTCCTTCACGGTTTACAGAGGTATTGGAAACTACAATACCATCGATTTTTGTTTCTGCAATCAGCTCAATAATTTCGTCTAATTGATTGTCATTAAGGTCCGGTGCAATTTTCAGGAGTATGGGTTTCTGTACAGTTTTTGACTGATTTATTTTCTTTACTTCTGTAATCAGCTCTCTAAGATATTCTACATCTTCAAGTTTGGCATGACTTCCTACATTCGGGCAGCTTACATTCAGTACAAAATAGTCTACATAAGGATGAAGACCTTCAAAGCAGTCCAGATAATCCTGGGTATAGTTTTCAGGGCTTGTATCCGTATTTTTTCCGATGTTTCCACCGATGATTATTTTTTCTTTGTTGGATTTAAGTTTTTCAATAGCGGCCTGCAAACCGTCATTATTGAACCCCATCCTGTTGATGATCCCACCGTCTTCAATGAGACGGAATAATCTTTTTCTGGGATTTCCGGCCTGAGCTCTTGGCGTAACAGTTCCGATTTCTACAAATCCAAAACCTAAGTCTGCCAGTTCATTGAACAGTACTGCATTTTTATCAAAACCGGCAGCCAGTCCTACAGGATTTTTAAATTTCAATCCGAAAACTTCTCTTTCCAGACGTTTGTCTTCGACAGGTTTCGGGAAGAATAATTTAGTGAGAAATCCAAAATTCTTAAGTACCGAAAAAGTAAAGTGGTGGACATCTTCGGGATCAAATTTGAAAAGAATCGGACGAATGATCGATTTGTACATTGAAAAAAAGTTTTACAAAATTACTCATTTTAAAATTAATCATGGATTAACCTATGATATTTTATCAAAACGTCTGATATATAGTATCTATAAACCAGAAACATTTTGTCCAAACTGCGAATGAGTAAGATATTTTAACGCTACGATCGCAAAGAAATATGATCTGAAAACATTTTGTTCGCAAGGTCGTTTCACTAAACGAAGCCCGCGCTATCAGCCTTCCTGAATGAAGTGACTTAGCGATCAATAAATCATTCTTCAATAAACTTTGGAGCATTGCGTCAAAGCAATAGAAACAGAGAAATACCTACATCATCCCTGTCAAGATTTAAAAACCTTGACAGGGATATTAAAATCTTAAAGGTAAGCACCCAGATCAAAATTCAGAATATCTCCTACTCTTTTAAATTCCTCATCTATAGTAGCATTTACGGTAATTCTTTCGTTAGAAATAGGATGATTAAAAATCAACTGATGGGCATGAAGCGTCATTTTATTGATACCAAATGTTTGAAGCCACAACTTATTTTGTTTATTACAACCGTGTTTTCTGCAGCCTAAAATAGGATGCAGAATATGTTTAAAATGTTTTCTCAGCTGATGAAATCGTCCCGTTTCAGGAATGGCTTCTACCAAAGAATATCTTGAAGTCTGATGTTTTAAAAAAGGGAGATCTATTTCCGAAGTCTGCAAACGGCGATAGTTTGTAACTGCATTCTGCCTGACTTCATTTTCATTAATTAAATCATAATCAATCGTTTCTTCTTCTTTTGTCCAGCCTCGAAGAATGGCCAGATATTTCTTCTCTACTTCGCGTGAAGCAAACTGTTCGCTCATGATTTTAAGAGTGTCTTTATCTAAAGTAAAAAGCAGAACACCTGAGGTTTTCCGGTCTAACCTATGTACAGGAAACACTTTTTGTCCAATTTGTTTCTTCAGCTCCTGAATAGCATAGGTATCAGCTTCTCCGGCATAAAAGGATTTATGAACCAGTAATCCGCTGGGTTTGTTGATGGCAATAAGATGTTCGTCGCGATAAAGAATTTCTAACATGTTGCAAAAGTAGAGATTTTCAACCGATATAGCCCTGATTGCAACGGCATCCTTTTGCGAAGCAAAAGATATAGTGAAAAGCAGGTTCCCGGCTCCTAAATTCCTGCATCATAAAAACTTCCATCTTGCCGCTTCTATCTTCCCACATTTTCACTATTTTTGCACATCAGACGTTAAAAAAATTATGGCAAAGCAAGAAGATGTTTTCAAGAAAGTGATTTCTCACGCTAAAGAATATGGTTTTATTTTCCCATCGAGTGAGATCTATGATGGTTTATCCGCTGTTTATGATTATGGACAGAATGGGGCCGAACTAAAAAATAATATCAAACAATACTGGTGGAAAGCTATGGTACAGCTTAACGAAAATATTGTGGGTATTGATTCGGCAATTTTGATGCACCCGACAACATGGAAAGCATCAGGCCACGTAGACGCTTTCAACGATCCATTGATTGACAATAAAGATTCCAAGAAACGTTTCAGAGCAGACGTTCTGGTGGAAGACTACTGTGCTAAAATTGAAGATAAAGAAAACAAGGAAATCGAAAAGGCAGCGAAAAGATTCGGGGATGCTTTCGATAAGGATCAGTTTGTTGCTACGAATCCAAAAATCCTGGAATACAGAGCAAAAAGAGAAGCTATTCTTTCAAGATTGGCAAAATCTTTAGAAAATGAAGATCTTGCTGATGTAAAGGCTTTGATTGAAGAGCTTGAAATTGCTGATCCTGATACAGGTTCTAAAAACTGGACGGAGGTAAGACAATTCAACCTGATGTTCGGAACAAAACTTGGAGCTTCTGCAGATTCTGCAATGGATCTTTATCTGAGACCTGAAACGGCTCAGGGTATTTTCGTTAACTTCTTAAATGTACAAAAAACTTCCCGTCATAAGCTTCCTTTCGGTATTGCGCAGATCGGTAAGGCATTCAGAAACGAGATTGTAGCAAGACAGTTTATCTTCAGAATGCGTGAATTTGAACAGATGGAAATGCAGTTCTTCGTAGCTCCGGGAACAGAACTTGAATTCTACGAGCAATGGAAGCAGAAACGTCTGAACTGGCACCTGGCATTAGGGTTAGGAAACGAAAATTACAGATTCCATGATCATGAGAAATTGGCTCATTATGCCAATGCTGCTGCTGATATTGAGTTTAACTTCCCTTTTGGATTTAAAGAACTGGAAGGAATTCACTCAAGAACAGATTTCGACTTAAAAGCTCATGAGGAATTCTCAGGAAGAAAGCTTCAGTTCTTTGATCCTGAAAGAAACGAAAACTATGTACCTTATGTAGTGGAAACGTCAGTAGGATTAGACAGATTATTCCTTTCCATATTTGCACACTGCCTGAGAGACGAAGTGTTGGAAGACGGTTCTGAAAGAACAGTTTTATCACTACCTCCGGCATTGGCGCCAATTAAAGCAGCGATTCTTCCATTGATGAAGAAAGACGGCCTGGCAGAGTATGCAGAAAAGATCTTCAATGATCTGAAATACGATTTCAACTTATTCTACGAAGAGAAAGACGCGATCGGAAAACGTTACAGAAGACAGGATGCCATCGGTACTCCATACTGTATCACTGTGGATCACGACTCTCTTGTTGATCATACCGTAACGATCAGAGACAGGGATACGATGCAGCAGGAAAGAGTACCTGTGTCAGAGTTGAGAAGAATCATCGATGAGAAAACGAACTTCAGAAATTTACTTTCTAAAATATAGTATAAAAGCCCTTTTTCAGGGCTTTTTTTATTTTTTATACGTTCCAGACGAACATACCACAAAAAGTATTATTTTTAGCGGACTAAAAACTAAACTAAAAATAACCATGAAAAAACTGATTCTGTCTTCACTGACTGTGGCAGTGCTCTCAAGCTGTGTGTCTAATGATAATCCTGCTGATCACAGAGACAATAGCAATAATTCTCATAACAATAATAACGGGCCTCTTCATCTTGTAAAGAAAGCGACTGATGTTAGTCCGGGAGGTTCTACATATGTGGTGGAGTTTAAATATAATGGAAATAAGATTGTAGAAACCTACAATGCAGCAGATGACGATAGAGTTATTTATACTTACAGTGGAGATTATATTGCTAAAACAGAAGAATATATTGGCGGATCTCTGGTTCTTATGAGAGAATTCACCTATTCTAATGGAAGGCTTTCAACGGAAAAGATAACTGATAAAGAACAGGGAACACTTATTTATACTAAAATTTATCAGTATATCAGTGATACGCATGTTCAGTTTGAAGAATATAAAAGTGGAGCTTATAATCCTTCAACAGGAACGTATTCAAATCTTGTATTTGCACAGGTGGATGTTTATTTAACCAACAGCGGAAATGTGGCTTCAGCAAGCTATACTCATAATGGAATCACCTATAATATTACCAACACTTATGACACATTCAATAATCCTATGAAAGATATAAAAGGTTTTGTTAAGATCAATCTATTTGATGTAAGTGACGGGCAGATAGGTTATAATAATCTGCTGAACCAGACAGAGACTTACTCAGGCTCATCCAATGGAACCAACAAAATCAGTTCAGTTTATACTCTTAATGCAGATAACTACCCTACCAAAGCCGTTACCACTTATAATATCTCCGGTTATGGAACAAGCACTCATAACTGGCTTTACGAATACTATTAGTAACTTTTATATAGTAAGCTCTGAACTTATTTTCAGGGCTTTTATTTTTCATCAACATATCCGTTAATTTATTACTTTTATCCCTCAAATTTTAACCATGAAAAAAATAACACTAATGGTGTTTGGGCTGATCCAGACCTTTGCATTTTCCCAGACTCAGGATCTGACAACACTGGCTGCCGGAGATCACGTGGGCATGAATGCTCTATTTGATGATAAGGACAATCTTTACGGTTACGTTTCTTTATATTCTTACGGAAAATCCGGTGACAAGACCAAAAAGTTCGAATACGTAATCCTGGATAAAAACCTCAACCCTGTTGCCAATAAAGAATTTGAAGGAGATATCACTGCGGCCTCTTATTTAGGCTATGTTGATTTTAAGGGACAGATCATCCTAAAACCTTCCATGATGGATTATTCCCTGATAAAAAGTAAAGAGGTGTTTACTCCTGTTTCGATGGTAATAGATCCAAAAACAAACTCAATTACCCGAAAAATATATTATGACTATCTTGAGGATGGAACATTCAAAGAGATCAATGAACCCAAAAGCTGGAAAGAACAGCGTAAAGAAAACCGTGATGAGAAAAAAGAAAAAGGCTACAATTATGTCTCTGCTGTCGGAGAGCTGAAAGAAGGAGGTTACTTTGCCGTTGAGTACAAAGATTACGGAAAATATGAAAACAGCAACAGTCTGATAAAATTTGATCCGAATAAAAAGGAGGTCTGGAGATACAGATACAATACAGACGGAAGCAAAAAAGTGTATACCACTTTATCTGTTCTGGAAAGAGATGAGAACTATATGTACTGTATTATGAAAAAAGTGAATGACAAGCAGAAAACATTCAGTCTCATGGTTCTTGATATGAAAACAGGAAAGGAAACTTCCAACAAACCTGTTACAGGGTTATCTGATGATACAATAGACCGTATAGACTCTTTTTACTCCGGGTACAGGAAGATTGATAATGATAAAACTTTTGATGATAAAGTAGTGCTGCTGGGAAGAAACTATGATGATTCCGAATCAGTAGGATTTGCCAGAATGATCCTTAATAAGTCAGATTTCTCCGTAGATACGAAGGCGATCAATTATGAGCCCAATATATCGGCATTTCTTCCAAAGGTCAACAGGAATGGTATTGTAGAAAACGGCTATATGCTCCAGACCAAAGATATGTACTTTATGAATGACGGAAGCGTGGGTATTTTATCCGAAAAATACAAACCAGCAACTCAATATACCGCCCCGAAGACTACAGATCTTGTGTATATCTATACCGATAAAGATTTCAAAGTGAAAAACGTCCAGGTTTTTGAAAAGGAAAAATCAAAATGGGTAAACAGTGATTACCTATTCTCACAATACCTCAACGGAGGAAAAGATGTGGTATTTTTCTACCGTGACTATCAAAAAGATGAAGTCACCAGGCAGAAAAGATGGAATCTGTTTATCAATACCATTATTGACGGAAAATTCAAACAGGAGATCATTCCGATCTCTGAAAAAGATAATTATATAGTGACTCCGTATGTAGGAAAAGAAGGCTATATACTGCTTCGTGAGTATAATGAAAAGGAAAAGTTCAATAAGATCCGATTGGAGAAATTAAATTACTAAAATAATAAGAACCCTGACGAAACATCAGGGTTCTTTCTTTTATGTTTTGGCTAAAGTCAGCGGATTTTTTTTATTTCAAAAAGAGGCTAAAGCCCGTTTTTATTGATGTTTCACTTATAATGAAAATCAATTTACCTTTGCTATAGTATCATTCGTCTGGTAATAGTCTGCAATATTCTTTATTTCATCAAGGCTTAAGTTCCACATAAAGTTGAGGAACTGCTGGTAGCTTTCGCTTTGATTTTTAGGCTCTATCCTATCCAGATACCGGTTGAGGTTATAGTTTTTCCTTGCCTCATATATTTTGGAGAAGCATCTTCCCAGCCAGCTTTTATAATATTTTTCTTCCTCTTCATCCTGCAAAAACTGCATGGCAGCATATATTCCCAGTCCATAATCTTCAGAATGGAAATAATTGGGTAAAATTTCCATTCTTGCTGTTTTCTTTAATGTTATAAACAGATCCGAAGGCTTTTCCGGAGAAGCAGAAGCTTTCAGTTCTTCAAATGTTTTTTTAAGCATTTCAATCCTTCTGGAAACTTCAGGATGCGATGCCAGAGAATCTTTATTCAGTTTCTCTTTGTAAAAGTTGTAGTTGTATAATGAAAAATCTTCCTTTTTCATCCATTTTTCATTGAAGGCCTGTTTGGGAAGGTTAAACAGTTTTTTATACGTTTCTACCTTCAGTTCCCTTGGTGAAATTGTGTCAAAATCCTGTAATCTCTGCAGTGCATTGACAAACTCAGCCTTTTTAAAATCACTGTTTTTAAAAATAACATATCCTAAAGAGTCTGCCTGCATTTCATTTTGTCTTCTCTCTACCCCTTTCTTATAGACTGTATTTTTAAAAATATCAAAAGCTTTCTGATTCTGGATCTGGCTTCTGCTTGTTGTAGTAGATTTTATATTCTCAACAACGATTTTATCCAGCTTATCCTGTTCGATGATTTTTAAAAAGGTCCTCAGGGAATGCTCCTCTATTTTATGCCCCAGTTCATGGGAAATCACAGCAGCAATCTGCTCCTCATTATTCAGCCAGCTGTACAATCCCATATTGATAACAAAAGTTCCGTCAGCAAGGCAGTAAGCATTGGGCGTATTGTCCTTTGCAATCAGAATTTTCAGGTCTTGAGGAATTTTAGGATTATTCTTTTTCAGCCGTTGAATAATAGATTGTATACTGGTCTCAAACTCAGATTTAAAAATAAAGTCTTTATTTTTCACCTGCTTTTCAAAATCAGTTCCGAATTCTTTGTAAATTCTGGATAATTCAGAGCCTGTTTTCCCGGAATACTGGGACTTTAATCTCTTTATTGTTATTTCATTATTTGTCTCAAAATTCTTTAAGAACACCTTTCTCTTTGTATAATCTGCAGTATCTATCGGTTTATACATCTGTGCCATTCCCATCATCGAAAATAAAAGGTATCCCAATACAAAAAGTTTTCTGGTCATAGTTTTCATCAATAAGAACAAAAATAACTTATTTGCCGGTTCATTTTAAATTTTATTGTCAAATTATTTTAAATTTGTTTAAGACCCATTCATGAAAAAATGAGAATACTGAAGTATATGATAGGCGGAGCTGTAGCAGGCGCTGTAGCTGCTTATTTCCTGGGATATGATTATTTATTTAGTGGTATTTCCAAAACCTATCTGAAAGGAAAATCAAGCGCACACATTGATGACGGAAATCTTTTCCCAAGCCATCCTATTGCTGCTGAGAAACCCAAACGCTGGGAAAAAGATCCGGACTACAACAAAAAAGAGTTACCGAAACATTTAGTTGAAAACTTAAAACATTCCAGAACAGCGGCTTTTGTAGTCATAAAAAATGGGAAAATTCTTCATGAACAGTATTGGGGAGGTTATAATCAGTTATCACAAACCAATTCATTTTCGATGGCAAAAGCGGTGACGGTAATGCTATTGGGAAAAGCACTGGAAGAAGGCGTTATTACGGACATTCATGAAAAGCTTTCATATTTTTACCCGGATTTTAAAAATAAAGCATTTGGAAATCAGGTTACGCTTAAAAACTTGGCACAAATGGAAGCCGGGCTGGATTGGGATGAAAATTACAATAACCCTTTTCTTCCCAATGCTAAAGCTTATTATGGAAAAAGTCTTGTAAAAGCCCTATTCTCAAGAAAATTCAAGGAAGAACCCGGAACCAGGTTCGAATACCAGAGCGGTTCTACTCAGCTTCTTGGCTTTGCGCTCAGAAAAGCGCTGAATCAACCATTGGCAAGCTATTTATCAGAGAAATTCTGGAGGCCTTTAGGTATGGAACAAAATGCCAAATGGAGTACAGACGATTACGGTATGGAAAAAACCTATTGCTGTATTCATTCTAATGCCAGAGATTTTGCCAAGCTTGGACAACTGTTCCTGGATAATGGTAAAGCCGGAGATCAGCAGATCCTTAACGCAGATTTCATTGAACAGATGAGAACTCCAACAGAAAAGTCTGAAAACATTTATGGAATGGGCCTCTGGATCAACCATGACAATCCGGTCAGACATTATTATTTCCTGGGATTACAGGGCCAATATATCATCATGGTTCCGGAGCATAATATCGTTATTGTAAAGACCGGAAGCTATCTCAATAACCCCAAAAACGATAGAGGAAGACCTGATCAGGTAAAATTCTTTGTGAATGAAATTGTACAATTATTCCAATAAATACGATGGAAAAATACAGTCCTAAAATTGACGCATATATTGAAAAATCACAGGATTTTGCAAAGCCTGTCCTGCATTACATCCGTGAAACCGTTCATGAATTCTGTCCTGATGCTGAAGAAACTATGAAGTGGAGCTTTCCCCATTTTATCTATAAAGGGAAAAACCTGTGTGCTATGGCTTCCTTCAAGCAGCACTGTACTTTTGGGTTCTGGCTGGAAAAGGAAATGAAAACCATGCAGGAAATGACTCAGGATATTGAAAAAAACTCAATGTTCAGCTTAGGAAAAATTACCCGGATTGAAGACCTTCCATCCAGACCTCAGCTAAAAAAAGCGATTAAAGAAGCCATGGAACTTACAGATATGGGAGTCACCATGAAGAAAGCACCATCCTCCAAAACAGAAATGGACGTTCCTGATTATTTTCAGTCAGCCCTGCATGCCCGGCCAAAAGCACTGGAAGTTTTTGAAAAAGCTTCACCATCATTCAGAAAAGAATATATTTCCTGGATTACGGAAGCCAAAACAGAAGCTACCAGAAATAAAAGATTGGAACAGTCTCTGGAATGGATCGCTGAGGGTAAAGGAAGAAACTGGAAATATGAAAGGAAATAAATCTGATTATACATAAAATATTCTGAATCTTCACAATCCCTGAAGATCAGCTAAAAGCTCAGTATATGATATATTGAATCTTTCCCTCAATATTTCTCCTGTTTCAAATTCTTCCATAATGATATCATAATGGCCGGTTTGGGAAAAATCAAATGTTGAAATATAGATAAGCACGTTTCTCTTTTTCAATCCTATGGCAGTGGTATCTCCATTCCAGTAATTAACGAATTCATATCCGGAAATATCTTCTTTAGATAATTTACGCAATAAATTATTAACATCAGCAGTTTTATTTTTCATACACTAATAAATCCTAAGGGAAAAATAAACAGAATTTTTAAAATAAAATAATGTCTAGTGAAATCTGAAATTGGCTTCCGGTAATGTATTCTTTTTCAGGAAGGCTTCATATTCAGGGGACAGCTTTGCACGTCCGAAAGTATTCTCTCCGCTCATACTTCCCAGACGGACTTTATCCTTTCCGAACTTTCTGTTCATAGCATCCATTGCTTTCATCACGGGAAGGTGCTGATTTTGTATGTCTTCTTCAAAAAGGCTGATCTGTCTCTGATCCTCAGGAACAAAATCATTCACGATTACGCCAGCTCTTTTATAATGAAACCCGTCTCTGTAAATTGTTTCAAAAAGCTCGTTAACTACTCTTCCAATCAGAATGGATGAATTGGTAGGATTGGAAAGAATCCGGGTCATTGCATTTTTGTATTCGGGCAGATCTTTCCTGAATCGGTTGGTTTGTACAAAAACTGTAATCATTTTACAGCAGGTATTCTGCTTTCTCAATCTTTCTGAGCAATACATTCCAAAAGTTTCTACCCGTTCCCTTACTTCTTCTTTTTTGGTAATCATCTGCATAAAGCTTCGGGTAACTGCGATGGATTTTTTGGGAGAGGGAGTATCCAGCTCCAGCTGGCGAATTCCCTTCAGCTCGTTGATCATCCTTACTCCATGAATTCCCATGATCTTCCGTACCCACATTTCAGGTTTCTGAAGAAGGTCCCAGGCTTTGTATACTCCGCTGTCATTCATTTTGACAGCAAGTCTTCTTCCTATCCCCCACACATCCCCTATATTAAGCCATTTTAAGGCTTTTTCTATCTTTTCAGGAGTCTCTAAAATGTAAACTCCATTAAAATTCTCCGGGAAATCTTTTACAATCCTGTTCGCAACTTTACATAAAGTTTTGGTAGGCGCAATTCCTATACTTACGGGAATGTTTTCTTTCTCCCTGATCTCTTCTTTAATTTTAAGGCAGTACTCATACATATCGATATACTTAAATCCTGTTAAATCAAGAAAAAGTTCATCAATACTATATACTTCATGATCAAGCACATAGGATTTGGCGATATTGATGACCTGCTGACTTTTATAATTATACAATTCAAATTTTGCAGAAAAGCTTTTTACATCATGTTTCTGAAAGAGTTCTTTGTATTTGAATGCAGGAGCCGCCATCGGAATTCCCAGGTCTTTCGCTTCTTTACTTCGGGATACAACACAACCATCGTTATTGGAAAGAACCACAACGGGTTTGCCTTCAAGATCAGAATCTAAAGTCCTTTCACAGGAGACAAAAAAATTATTACAGTCAACCAGAGCGTACATGACAATTGCATCATAAATATTGATACAAAATTATAGTTTTTTAAGAATAAAATTATCTTTTAGACTATAATTAACATCATATTTAACAAACTGAAAAACAAACGAATAAATTTTTATAATACGACAGGTTCTGTCGCATTAGCGCTTTAATTTTGTTTTCAAAAACTTTCTTGCATAAGCGCATCAACCGGCGTTTAAATCATCTTTAAACGTTCCTCCTCAAGGTCAATTTGATAGAGCTGATGACGGATGATTTCTTCATTCACGGAAACATCCTTGTTGAGCTCTGCGAGAAACTGTCTCTGGCTTTCCAGCATTTCAAAAAAGACAGCTTTATTTTTGTCATTCATCCATTCCGTATCATTGGTCTGTATCTTTTCTTCCCAGTGTTTCAGCATCCTTTCTAATCCGGCATGGCTGTTCAGCTCACTTTCATGCTTATTTTTAAGGAAATGATAAACATGCTGTTTCAGCTTGTGCTTTATTTCATCTCTAGACTGTCTGTCCTTCTCTTCATCTGCAAAATCGTCAAATACGCGGCCATATGTGATCAGATATGGAAGTGTAAGTCCCTGTACAAGTAATGTAAGCAGAATCACAACAAAAGTAATGAAGAGGATAAGATTCCTGTTGGGAAAAGGAAGCCCGTTTTCGAGGGTTACCGGAATAGCCAGGGCAGCAGCTAATGAAACCACCCCCCTCATTCCCGTCCATCCAAGTATAAGAGGCATCATCAGGCGTCTTTTTACAGAAGATGCGCGGGGTGCTACACTGGGACGGAAAATAATTGTAGCTACCATTGCTGCATAGGAGCTTATTATTCTGGCAGCAATAAGAATACCGGTCACCAAGATCCCATATTGAATGGCTATTCTCAAAGGAATACCTTCAGACCTGAGTCCCCCGACAATTTCAGGAAGTTCCAGCCCGATAATTAAAAATACAATGCCATTCAGAATGAAAACAAAACTTTCCCAAACACTGTAGCCTCTTATACGGCTGGTACTGTTAAGGAATATCATTCTTTTACCGGACATGTACAGCCCACCGCAGACTACCGCTAAAACCCCGGAACAATGAAGCTGTTCTGCCACCCAGTACATCAGATAAGGCTCAATAATTGTCAGTGCAATATCTGATGAAGGTTCTGTAGGAAGCCGTTTATGAGCCTGCACAAAGATCCATGCCAGCAGCAGTCCGATACCTGCACCTCCGGTGATCATCCATAAAAAATCCAAAGATGCTTCCTGCCATACAAATTGTCCGGTTCCTACCGCTATCAGCGCAAAACGGAATATAATCAGTGATGAGGCATCATTCAACAGACTTTCTCCTTCCAAAATAGCAGAAGTCGCAGACGGAACTTTTACAAACCTCATAATAGCTCCCGTACTTACCGCATCAGGGGGAGATACAATTCCTCCTAAAAGAAATCCAAGAGCAATCGTAAATCCGGGAATAAAGTAATTCGCTGTAACGGCAACTGCCAAAGCTGTAAAAAAGACGACCAGAAAAGCAAAGCTTCCGATAATCCGCCACCATCTTTTCATTTCTTTAAAGGAAATAGACCATGCTGCTTCAAATAGTAAAGGAGGCAGAAAAATAAAAAAGATGAGATCCGGATTGATCTTCACAACCGGCAAGCCCGGTACAAAGCTGACAAGCAGCCCAAATACAACAAGTAAAATGGGATAAGCAATTTTCAGTTTTGTTGCCCACATGTTCAGCAGCACAATCGCTGCTATCATAGCCAATAAAAAAGGTAGGATGGTGTGCATTTGATATTGTGTTTTTTGAACATCATATTTACTACTTCTATTTGATTTTTAAAAATTTAAAGGCTGTTTTTTTCCTGTTTTTTTATGATGAAGGTTAATTTATATCCTATACATCTGCTGGCATAAATGTTTTTGCCTGAGACTGAATAGCGTAGAATTTAATATAAAATTCAAATAAAACACGTCAAGTTTCGTCGCTTCTGCGCTATACTTTTGTCCTGTAACAAAATAAGAAATATGGACAAAGTAACCTTAGAAAGAATTCAGAAACTTCATCCGTTGGTAAGAGATGAAGTAAAGCAGATTATCCAGGAATGTGATGAAGCACTTACCGGAAGAGCACGGGTACGAATCACTCAGGGGTTAAGATCTTTTGAAGAGCAGGAAAAGCTTTATGCGATCGGAAGAATTACTTCAGGAAAAAAGGTGACCAATGCCAAAGCAGGACAAAGTATTCACAATTACGGACTTGCAGTTGATATTTGCCTGATGATTGACAGAAAAACAGCAAGCTGGGATACTGTAAAAGACTGGGATAATGATCAGGTAGCAGACTGGTACGAGTGTGTAAAAATTTTTGCCCGTCATGGCTGGGACTGGGGTGGAAACTGGAAGACATTTAAAGATCTTCCCCATTTTGAAAAAAAGAATATTCCCTCTAAAAAAGAAGCTGTAAAAACCAGCTGGAGAACTCTTTTAAAGATGCCCAGAGATAAGCAGGGGTATGTTATTTTTTAATTCTTATTTATTGAAACAAAACGAACAACCACTTGATTTAACGCAATTTAAACCAATTAAACCAATTAAAATTATTTATAATACGACAAGTTCTGACGCTTCCTCCTTCTATATTTGCTTTATAAGAAAAACACCAAGAGCATCCTCATAAATAAGCTAAAACCAATAGACATTTTTCAGAAATCTATTGGTTTTACTTGTCTAAAGCTGCTCAATGTTTCTTCTAAAAAATGAAAAAAATAATATGAAAAAGACAACCATTCTTTCTTTGGACGGAGGCGGAATAAGAGGAATCATCACCTGTATTATTCTGCGTTACATAGAAGAACAGCTACAGCATTATGATAAACCCACCGCTAAGCTTGGGGATTATTTTGACCTGGTGGCTGGCAGCAGTACCGGAGGTCTGATTGCTTCTATTATTCTATGTCCTGATGAAACCCGAAAAGCAAAATATTCTATTCAGAAAGGTTTGGAATTGTATGCGGAAAAGGGCGGCGATATCTTCCAGGTTTCCTTTTGGGAAAGGCTGATCAATCCATTCGGATTATTGAATGAAAAAATTCCACAGGAATCACTTGAAAGGAATTTAAATGACTTTTTTGGGAATCTAGAATTAAAAGAATTAATAAAACCCTGTTTAATAACAAGTTATGACATAGAAAACAGAAGGGCAAAACTTTTCAACTCATGGAAAGCCAACCTCAGCACAGATAACTTTTATGTAAAAGATATCTGCAGAGCCACTTCAGCGGCTCCCACCTACTTCAGCCCCGTTCAGATCAAATCAATGTACGGGCAGATTTTCAGCCTGATTGATGGCGGAATGTTCGCTAATAATCCCGCCCTTTGTGCTTATGCAGAGGCAAGGAAAATCCCTTTTGCTGAAGTGTTGAAAAATCATCAGAAAGCCAATTATCCGAGCGTAAATGATATGATCATTATCTCTATCGGAACCGGAATTGAAGCCAGGCCTTATCCTTTTAAAAAACTGGAAAAAGCAGGGAAAATTGGATGGGTAAACCCAATCGTTGACATTCTGATGTCTGCGAATGCCGAAACAGTAGATTATCAGCTGGGACAGATGTTCCAGACTTTAGGCCTCAGAAACCAGAAAAATTATTACCGCTTGAATCCTTCACTGAAAAATGCTTCTCCGGCAATGGACAACGTCAGAAGGTCTAATATTGAAAATCTGATCCAGGCCGGATTAAGTTATATCGATGATAACAGGGAAACATTGAACCAAATTGTTCAAAAACTCATCAAAAATAAAATATAAGCTTTTTAACTTATAAAGAGATAATATAATCTTTAAAGCTTATACAAAAAAAATAAAACATTTTTTAAACACGTCAAGTTTTGTCGTTTTGGCCCAATATCTTTGGAGTATCAAAAAAGACACAAAATAATAATCCAAAAAATCTTAAAAACCTTTGAATTCGAGATTCACCTATCCTGAACAACCCAAGATATGTTCAAAACATAATCCTCATTTTATAATACAAAAAGTAGAAACCCCAGATCATCATCCAGATCTTCCCTTCGATCAGGGCCTCTATACAATAGAATGGAGCGATATCGAAAATATTGAGATGGATTACGAAAATTATCTCAACGATATAGAAAGCTTCTTCAGAGAAGATTTTGAGAATGATATTCTCGGAAAAGATTCATTTTAAATATTAAAAAAACTAATAACCATACTCAGTTCTGACGCTGTCCGGTATTCCTTTTATAATCTCTAAATACGCGCAAAGCAGTCTCATTAAACTTTCTCAACACTTTTGAATTCACCATTCACAAAATGCTGGACAGCCAGAACTATGTCTTAAATACAGCATAGAAATAGACCTGCTCTATTACAAGGCAGTACATAACCATCAATTTATTAATTAATACATCACACAACGTTTTATGAAAACAAAACAAGAATTAAAAAAATACTTCGAAAACGGAGATATTCCGGTTCAGGAAGAATTCTGGGAGTGGCAGGATTCTTACTGGCATAAAGATGAAATGATTCCATTAAACCAAATTGCCAACATTGATGCCTTAAGTGTTGGGGGCCTCTTAGAAAATATAAAAACAGGAGGAATTAGGGAATGGGTTCTGGGTTCTTACAAAGCAGGGGAAATTGTTCGGTATCTTAATATTTTATGGAAAGCCAAAATAGATATTACAAGTGCTGTTCCAGGGAATAATGCTAATTGGGAGGTTTATTTCCCTTTTCCTAAGTCACCGGGCATTTTTACCTCACATTCCACCACCTTGACCATTGATACAGTTGCTAATACAGTTACACTAATTGGTACTTCAACAAATAAAATTATTACCAATCAAGGTGTATTTAATGTTCGGGCACAATCTGTTGATACTTCGGCCAATCCGACATATTATGCAATTGTCTATAATACATTAAGTACAAATGCAAGAGCGGTTACAATTTATGATAATGCGGCAAGGCCCTTAGGCATTAATGACTATGTGTTATTTTATGTTTTAAATTTAAATTCAACACTACAGGATATTTTCGGAGCCAAAGGATATACACTAATCAATGCAAATGGGACAACTGCTTACCCAGTAAAGCCTGTCGCATCTGCTGATGTTTTATATAATAAAACATTTTCAACCTGGCAGGAATTGAGAACTTCAGATGAAAAATTCTGGCTTAGTAAAGCCATTTTAGACGCGGAATTTTATAATGTAAAAGACAATGCGGTGGTAACATTCTATGGACTGGGGAAAAACGTTACTGCTAACAATTCATACCTTGGTTTTATTTATGCGGAAACAGGTAAGCCCGCTCTGTTTCTATATGCAGATGAATTTAATAATGCTTTTTCTATGTCTTATGATCCTGTATTACACTCAGGAGTAAAAACGTATTATCTACGATCAGGGACTAAAAGAGAATCTAATACGACAATATATGGAAAAGTAACAATTGACTGGTCTCAAGTTCCCAACCAGAAAAGAGTGGTTGAAAGTAATTCAGGAGTTAGCAATAATAGTAACTTAAGTAGGATATTATATAAAAAATCAGAAGTTTTTAATAATCCTTTAGGATTTGTAAAATTTGCAAGGTCCTACAGTTTTAATAATTATTATTCTGCCCCAATATTAGATAGTTATGAAGGTCCGGATGGTTCTGGCATTCCCCAAAAGCCCTATGAAGACTGTAGAGAATGGTCATTAAAATGGGATGAACTTATCACCAATGTACCTCCAGGATACTCAATTATTAAGGAAACGCTTACAACTGATGTTCCTACAGATACAAATGCCGAAGGGAAACTGCCAATTTATGGCTATACATTTTTACCTAACAAACTAAGCGCTGGCGATCCTACCGGAAACAACGCTCAGACATTGCCGAGGATTTTTTTAAATTGTTCAATTCATGGTTTTGAAAAGACTCCTTCATTTGTTGTTTATGAACTCATGAAACAAGTTCTGACAAATTGGAAGTCACATCCGTTTTTAGAATATTTGCGATTTAACGTTGAGTTCGTGATTATTCCCTTTGCCAATCCACACGGATGGAACGCTGGATCCGGTGCAGGAACTCGAAAGAATTATAACTCGGTTGATTTAAATAGAAATTTTCCGGCATTCTGGGCAGGTGGCGGTACTTCTACAGACCCTACCTATCCTGGTCTAGCAGCGTTATCAGAAATTGAGTCTCAGGCAGTATATCAATTTATGCAGAAAAAAATTACATCAAATACGATAATGGGTGTAGATTTTCACAATTTCCATGGAACACCGCAGGCAGATCCAAAAAATTATAATATGGCGTGGGTCGTAAATCTTGGTTCTGAATTAGGCCAAAGTTCAGCCAATATTTTAATGAAAGAACTGTCAGCAAAATATAAGGCGAAATCTTTATTAATTCCACAATCTGATGATTATTGTATCGGACAGTCAAATAACTATAACGGCCCGGGCTTTAGTGGTTCTGCTATGAAATCTTTGGGAGCTCTTTATGCTTCAACATTTGAGGTCTGTCAGAACTTCCGATTCAATCCAGCTTTTAAAAGCCATGACAGTGATGCTATTACTTTTGGCTTGGAAACATTTACCAACTATTTACGAATTTTTCTGGCCGAACATTTAGAAGAATATAACAGAACAAAATAAACTATCAAAAATCTTTTGCAAGTTTATTTTTATATCTATTTTATCATCATCCAACTCCAAAAATTTTCCGTATCTCAGCATTTGCGGGTAGTCAATAGTGAAAAAACCTTTATCGCCATCGAAACAAAAATGGTCATCATAGAACTATTGAATATACCTGATTATAATTATTCCCGTATCAACTCGTTTACTCTAACTCTTGAGTATACAAAAAAATAAACAAAAATGCCAGCAAATAATACATCAGCAAAATCCGCATTTACCGTCGGAAAATCCTTCATAGGAGAAGGAATTATTAATTATAAACAAACAAACACTATGAACACAAACAACCCATCACAAACACTTTTCAGATTTGTAAGCTTAAGAAGTCCGCAATTACCCGATGAAGATAAACAAAGCAAAAAATTCATTACAATTCCGGATTCTTTAAAAAGCGACAATACATTTTATGTACCTGTAGCCACAGGAACAAGGCCCAAGCAGGAATTATTAAAAGAAAGAGCTGCTGTTTTTGCCCAAAATGCCAATTTTATTGCTGATATGGACGCATTGAAACAAACCTATGGCATTGTGTATGATTACGCACTTTGGCTTGCAAAAAATAAAAACACCTGTTCTTATAATCAATTTAATGGGAAAAAGAATCAGGTAAAACTATCCTCTTCTTATGCATTTCCTGATCTCATCAATTTATGGAACAACTTAATTTATCAGATAGCTACCCATAAAGACTTTTATGTTAAAGAAGGACTCATGCAGGTTTTATTGGCAGCCCATACCCTTACCTCTGAAAATTCAGCTCCGGCCGAAAATGAATACAAAGATCTATTATCCGCAAGAGTTGTAATTCCCAGAGAACTGATGCTGGATACTCCGGATGCCAACCCTATTGGCATTACTTCAAAAATGGAGGAAAAAGAATCAGGAGAAGTTACATCACCGTCCTCTTACATGGAAAAGCAGCAAAATATCCAGGAAGCCCAGGCTCTTCTCAAGAGATATGAAGTGTTAACCAAAGAGATGTCTCTTATTGAGAACAGTTATAAAAAAGAATATACACGAGAATATAAAGCCAGTGAAGAAAAACATAACGAATCCAACCAATCCATCCTTGACGAATATTATGCCCGCGTAGAAGAAGCAAGGAGAAAATATTGTGAGATCAGAAATCCTGAGTTGCCATATGATCCTGAAGACCCTTGTAACAAACCAGAAGAAATTCCCTATCCGAAGCTTCCGAAATTTGAATTCTCCTTCCGTCCTGAAGTTGACGCGAAAACTCTTGTAAGTGGATTGAAACCCGACAGCATTGATACAATATTATCCCTTTTAGAATATGATTTTTCAGAGACGGGTAAAGAAAGAATTGATGACTCATCACTAATTGATCGTTTGCTGGCAGGAAGAAATACGTTCAATGAATTAAAAGACATTATTTCCAACGCTACGGAGAGTGCTAATAAAGTTATTCTGGATAATATCATGGATAATTCTGAAAGCTATACAAGCATTGGTGGAGTCATTCTTCCTGTCTCAAGAGTAGAAACGATTCCTTTTACCTATCAGTTATGCCCAAGGCATATTTTAAGAAATACATGTCTGGACTTATCTATCGATGTTCCTGATGCTTCCTGGAATGTAGCAAGTATGAGCTATACTTTCTATACCAATGCAGGACCTATTTCCGGTACTTATTTTGAAAAAAGCCGTGTTGGTAATAAGATTTTCTTAAGTAAATTATTAGGAAGCGCAACAACAGACGGTGTATACATTTCTCAAACAGAGAACTTTACAATGGATGTTAAAATCACCTTTACCAATGGTAAGGTAACGACTTTCTTCCCAAGAATTATTTCAATGAAGTCCTGCTACACCTCATCTTTTGAGTTTGTAAATGAAATTAAAGATCCTGTGCAGGAACCTGATGATTCTTATATCCCTTCCGGATTTGGATTTAAACAAATCGGTATTGCTGACTATCTTAAAGTAGAACAGACTACCCATGCATATGTAGAAGGGGAAGTGGCTCATATTGAAAACATAATGGCCCGTGAGTACCGTGAAAAAGCAACAAGAAGACTAAGAAGAAGCGAAAACACCACTACTACATCTTCAGATACTGAAAGAGAAAAACTTACAGACACCACTACTGCAACCAGATTTGAAATGCAGACTGAGATTGCCAAAATGTTGCAGGAATCCAGAGATGCCAATGTACAGGCACATTTTGATGCCACCTGGAAAACTGGAACAGGAGCAATGGGGGCAACAATAAGTACAGGAATTGCCGGTGGATATGCCACTCATTCTTCCAAAGAAGAAAGTACAAGACAAGCGCTTACCCAAGCTCAGGATATTACAGCAAGAGCATTAGACAGAGTGGTCACAAAAGTTCATGAAGAAAGAATTGAAAAGATCATTGAAGAGTTTGAAGAGAATAATAAACATGGTTTTGATAATACCAAAGGAGATAAGCATGTTGTGGGTGTTTTCCGTTGGGTAGACAAACTTATGAAAAACCAAATCTATAATTATGGCAAGCGTCTGATGTTCGAATTTATGATTCCTCAACCTGCTAAATTACATACGCTGGGAATGACATTGGACAATTCAGCAACGAAGAGCGATCTTGTAAAACCTGAAGACCCAAGAAAAGCAAGCTATCTGCCATTAGAAAACTATTCATCTTTAGGTAACGAAGCTGCGTTAAAATATTGGATAAGTAAATACAATGCCGAAATTGATGAGAGACCTGCAGAATCCTTTGCTATAAGTAAATCATTCAGTGGACGTGATGGAAACTTCGGAGGAAAAGATGATGACAAGGTTCAGATTGTAAACGGAAACGGAGAAGTTGAAGTTCCGGAAGGTTATTTATTAAAAACTGTTGATTATACTTTCCAAACTTATCCACACAGCTTTAAAGGAGCTCACCAGGCTTTCATGACTATTGGAGGACAAGGTACTTACTGGATTTCTTCACCGAACAGCACACAGGTAAGTGGAACAACAACAACCTTGAATATCAAAAATAAACTGGAATTTAGTTTTGCTACAGGAGAAAGCCCAATTATGCAAGGTACTCTGAAACTGAATTTAGAGCTTACTCCGGAAGCAAGAAATGCATGGCTTCAGAAAACATTCAAAGCCATTATTGACAGCTATGAAAAGGCTTTAGCAATTTACGAACAGAAAATAGCGGAAGAAAAAGCTACCGGTATCCAGATTAAAGGATCCAATCCGGGATTTTATCGCCAGATCGAGAATACGGTACTCCGTAAAAACTGTATCTCTTATATGATCAACAGATCAGCCAATTCTACCCATGGCTATGGTATGGCAGGGCTAACTACCGGAAGCACCTTTACAGATTATGAAACAGATCTGTCATCAACACTGGATAAATATACTGCCTTCCTTAAGTTTATGGAACAGGCCTTCGAATGGGAAAACCTTTCTTATTATCTGTATCCTTACTATTGGGCTAATAAAACAGAATGGACTAATCTTTACCAGGCTGAAGATGTAGATCCGTTATTCAGAGCATTCCTGCAAAGTGGTATGGCAAGAGTTGTTGCTACGGTACGCCCGGGATTTGAAGATGCTGTTCAGTTCTATATGGCAACGGGTAAAATCTGGAATGGAGGTGAAGTTCCTGTCATTGGAGATTCTCTTTATCTATCTATTGTAGATGAAATGAAACAGCCTAAAGGCATAAAACAAGGAAAAGCCTGGATTACCAGACTTCCAACTCCATTAAATATTCTTCAGGCTGAAAGCATCGGCTTAAAAGTAGCGCATGCTTTACCATTTAGTGCCGAAGATCCTAATGAGTTTGAAGTACCGGGAGAGGTGATTACGGAAAGTAACTTTGTGAAGGATAATTCTTTAATGGGAAATAAATCCAGCATAAAACAGATCCAATTCTCTCTGAAAGAATTAGATAGTACAGCCTCGTATAATACCATTGGAGACCTAGACCAAGCAGGCGAGTTTCCTAGAAAATACGAATGCATGGGACAAACCATTGAGGTTGTAAGAGACGCAACATGGGCAAAAACAGATTCTCTAGTGAAGGTTTATGGAGCTTTAGCTTCCGGACTTTCAGGAATAGATGGCATTGAAGCTTTTGCCAATACAGAGAATGGAGTTACGATCCGAGTAGACATAGACAAAATCAAAAATTTCAAATTTGTCAAACCTCCTTATACAGAAATGTCAGACACATTAGCCTTTACAACGGATGGAATTAATTTCCTGAAATTTGCTGATGATTTCTTCACCGGTTCATCCAACCGACTTTTTGACAAAGACGATAAGCTGGTTGATGCCCAAGAATATGCTGAAAAGCTCTCTCTATCAAGATTCCTAATTTAATCTAAAAACAAAAAACCATGAGCCGGGTAAAACCCGAGGCTATCTGGCAGCACGATAAAGTGCTGCCTTATATCCTCACGACCTTAAAGGACAAGATTGATGATATTACTGCTGTAGAAAAGATATTTCTTTTCGGAAGCAGAGGCAGGGTACCATTTGATAAATGGGACACGCTGGAAGGAAAAGACTGGGATGTTTTGGTACAGGCTAAATGCAAACTTAAAAATGCCCACGCACTCCTTGATAAAGATTACTATCTGGATCTTCTCGTGTTGGATGAAGAAACAATTCAGAAGCATTATTACAACAATAAGCTTACAATGATTTTTCCGGAAAATGAATTATCATCCGTAAACTCTAAAACCAACGAAAATGACTGACTTTGAACAAATCATTGAGTTTCTAAGGCTCTATCGAAGGTCTGAAGAAAGCGCAAAAAATGCGTTGCCTCCCACTGAAGTTCTTTTAACACCTTTAGATGATGGTAATGCTTATAATGTCAATAAGAACATTTTTGAAACAGATTTTAATAAATACAAACGAATTTTCGGGCTTCTGAATAGCCATAATGCTGAAGCAATTTATCTGCTTAAAACAGGAGGAAATAATAAATATTATGTAAAAACCCTCACCGGAAAATATTTCGATCTTTTAGAAGAAACTACTGAAACCATACCTGATGAATGGCTTATCGAATTTCCTATAGAATTTGGGACTAGTTCCTACATTTATGATACCGTTAAAAATCTAGTTGTCATTTATTCTGAAAGTCTAAGGGCTGTAACCATTTTTCCAGACAATATATACTATGACCCCAATGGAAAATATCTGAAAGATTTAGAAAATGACACCTATACTTACGATTATACTGATCATGTGACAACTTTTGGGAAAATTATAAAAATATTGTTTGATGATGAACAATATTTATGGAATAATCCGGAAAAGAAGGTTCAGGTTCTGAAATCTGAAAAGGAAGGCAGAATGACTTTGATTCCCTTTCTTCAGATAGAATATGGGCTAAAGAATTTCATACTAAAATACAGATATTATGAAAAAGGATACAGACCCAAGTTCTTCCTATATGATGACGAATGCTCCATTATATTAAAATTTACAAGTATCGGCGGGATACTTACTTTTTTAGATCAAACCCTGTTTAGTGAAGGGTTCTCCTTAGAAAAAGGAGATAACACCAATCCCCAGCGAGATTCTTTCAGAGATCAGTTTATGAACCAGGTTATACATAAAATAGAAGACAGTATTAAAAGTAAAAGTACCCTTGCTTACTATGATGCCATGAAAACGCTGTTTTATTTACCGGAATCTGTAGCTGTAATGTTTAATGAAGACTTCCTATGGAAACTTATGGAAATGGCTGTAAGAAGGGATAGCCTTACAAATAAAAAAGATCTTGCGGAAGAAAACATTTTTATAAAACTTATAAAAATTATTCTGCAAAAAGAAGGACAGGAAGTAAAACTCATGAATTGGTTCCTAGAGACAATAAAGGACGGAGACAAAAATATTTCCAAGTTTGAATTTATTTATGACAGGATCAATGGAGAAAATTTTCTGGAATTTGCAAAACTGATCAGCCAGACATGGAAAAAGTCAAGGTTTATATACCCTGATACAGAAAAAAATCCTGAATTTGCAACTACTGATGGGCTTTTATTCCTGCCATATTCTTCTCAAAAAGCTTTCGGTTTTTATTTCAGTAATGTAAGTATGTCTTTTGATACCCATCAGCAAAAAGGAAGGCTGATAAAAACTTTATATGATACGGGAAAAACAGAAATTGAAATGAGGCCAGGTCTGAAGACTGATAATCTAGTGCCTACGCAGGTTCCTATTATAGATCAGTTCTGGTATCATCCTTTTTATCCTATCTATCTTAAGGATATTGAAAATCAGGAAACAGAAATGAAGTTGGATTCTGTTGTCCCAGCCTTTATGTTGAAAGCCAATCGTGACAAACAGTTCTGGAGTAACGTTATTACAAGCGCAGAATATGTCGCAGATATTTTAACTACCGTTTCCGGAGTAGGAAACATTGGAAAATTCAGATATCTGGCAAAATTTGCAGCGAAGGCAGAGAAGCTTAGATTTGTAAGTAAAGCAGGAAGAGCCGTAGCGAATGTAAGAAAGGCCGTAGCAGCAACAGCAGCCGTAGTAGAAATTACCAGCGGTACAGTCAATACATTACTGAAACTTTCCGGAGCAAGAGATGCCTCATGGGGCAAATCATTATCTGAGTATTTATTTTGGCTGGAATTATTATCTTTATCCGGTGAACTTTCTGTAGCAATTCATAATGGATTGAGAAAAAGTGCTAAAGAAATTCTGGAGCATGAGGATGATATCAGAAAATCTGCAAAGAATGCTGATGAAGCTAGTGAAATAGACGAGGCTTTAGAGCAAATGAAACATGAAGGAGGCAGTGGTGGCGCCTCAAAAGTAGCAACAACAAATGAAGCAGAGATAAAAATTTTTAAGGAATTAGAGGACAATTTTTTAGATAAAACAATTGAAAATTCTCTTGAAAACCTTAAGAAGATATTACCGCTGTTTAATCATTCATCTATTGGTGAAACAGCTGTAGTTCAATTACATGATTATAATTGTGCAGAGGTTGTAAATGTCGTTATTGAATTTTTAAAAACAGGTAAGGTTACAAAAGCACGTCAATCCGGATACCAAGAATTTGAAAAAGTAGTTGCAAAACACGGTGGAGGCTACTTTCAATCCGTTGAAACATTCGGAAGCATAAAAAATTCATTAAAAGATAAGCAAATTGCTATAATTTATGGTATCAATGAATTAAATAATGTAAGAGGTACAGGAGGACAAATTGTTCAACAAACAAAAGGACATTATTTTGTAGGGATAAAATTGGATGGAGATTTACATTTATTTGATGGACAGACTGCAGAACATGCTGTATTTGCATTAAAAGATGTAAAATTCAGTAATTTTCTAAAAGGTAAATATAATCCCAATTATAAATATAAAGATGGAGGAGGCTTTAAATTTTTATTAGTAAGATAACACAAAATATAAATTATGTTAACAGACAAAGAAATGCTACACATAGCACAACAATTTTTAAAGAAATTAGGTGAGGGAGGCGATGATATTGAAGTAGTCATAGATAAAGTCATTAAAAAGCCATACGGTAATGTATACTCTTATGACTCTAAAGAATATCTTCTATCAGGAAATTTCAATAAATCATTAGTGGGTAACGCGCCTTTTTTAGTAGAAAAAAAATCTGGCAGAGTGGTTGGTTTTGGTACTGCAAATAGCCTAGAAAATTATCTACAAAATTATGAAAATGGAACACTAACACTTAGCTTAGACCGTTATTGGTATCCTGATGAAGACAGATTTGATTATAAATAATTATTAGATTTATAAAAAAACAAAAGAGTATAACTCTTGAGTAAAACCAGCAGTAAAGATACTGCTGGTTTTATTATTGACCTGATCATATGATTTATAAAAATTTAAGAGGTAGTGTCTATTTAATTGGATAGTTATTTTAAGATTGAAAATCTTATTGAACACAATTGGAATTAATTTTTAGAATGGAATCCCAACATTAAAGAATGGGGTAAAAGAGTATTGATATAGAGCTTGATAACTATCTTGCTGGAGAATGGAATTTAAAAAATGATTTAAAAAAAATTAAATATACATTATTAAAAATATGAAACCGACAAAAGAACAAATCATACAAATAGGATTAAAAGTAGTTGATGATGTCTTTAAAGAAGCTTATAATTTGCAAACGGCTTCAGCAACAAAAGATAAAGTAAAAGTATATTCATTAGGCAATGATGGATATTATGAACATGACGGATGGCATTTTAGTGTGAATAGTAAAGAAAAATATGATAATGAATATAAATCTTTTTTTATATACTTTTTAGATAGTGGTGTTTCTCTTCACATGACCTCTTTTTTAGGAGATGACAAACCGAGGTTTGTTTATGCTATAAAAGATAAAAATAATAAATACACTGTTGTTGATGAAGATAAATATTTTAAACATCAAAATTTTGACTTTAAAAATTTTGTAAGGAAGAATTTTTAACACACTTCCAATAAGTTTATATAACAAAACTTTACTACAAAAAAATAAAACACGACACGTTTTGTCGCATGAACCGCATATATTTGTCTTATAAAACTTTACCATGAATCGCAGTTTCGCTGCACGCTAAAAATAGAGAAATGAAAAAAGATTTTTATCTGACAAGATATGCCTTAATTATTAAAAGATTAGAAAGTTCTCCGGCTACTTATTCCCAGCTGGAGGACTATCTTTTAAACTCTTTTGAATTCCAGGATGCAGGAATCAAGAGCTACTCTATCCGTACTCTGCAAAGGGATATCCGGGAGATTTCAGATCTTTTCAACCTCTCCATTCATAACAAAAAGAAGGGTGACAACCGGTATTATATTGAGAGCCGCCCGATTATGGAAGTGGATGAATACAATCAGAAACTTCTTGAGTCCTTTCAGGTAAGCAATGCGCTGAACCTTCACCCGGATTTTTCAGATTTCATCTTTTTTGAAAGCCGTAAACCAACCGGTGTAGAGCATTTTTATGACCTGTTCTTTGCCATCCGCAATAAACGAGTGGTAACTTTTGAGCACTACAATTACAAAAACAAACTGATGACCTCCAGAAAGGTGCACCCTTTGGCTTTAAAAGAATCAAAAGACCGATGGTATCTTATTGCCATTGATACAAAAGATAAAATTTTAAAGTCATTCGGGCTTGACAGGATCAATTATCTGGATGTCACTAAAAACCAGTTCAGAGAAAAATATAAATACAACTTCAGGGAGCATTTCAAAAACGCATTCGGAGTGATGAATCTGACAGAACAGAAACCACAGAATATTGTATTGAAATGTACCCGCCATCAGGGAGAATATATCAGAAGCTTTCCTCTTCATCAATCGCAAAAGGAGACCAAGGAAACTCAGGAAGAAATCTATTTTGAGTTCTTCCTCCACCCTACGTATGACTTTATGCAGGAAATTCTTTCTTATGGAAAAGAAGTAACCGTATTAGAACCGAAAGGTTTAGTTGATGACATCCGAAATCATCTTCAGGAATCCCTGAACCGCTATCTTGAAAGCTGATCATAAAGAACTTATTTCATATTTTTTGTTATATTTACATAAATATACCCTTATTGAAAACTTTATTCATTGGCATCAGCTGTTTTATTTCTACCTTTTTTCTCTCACAGCAGAAAGAAGAGTTCAGGCTTGTAAAGAGCTATTATAACCAGCACAGGAACATGCTGAACAAAGAATTCAAAAAGAAATTTGATGCAGAACCCAATGCCGTAAAAAAAGCAGAAATAAAAGGAGATTTTCTTTTTTTCATGAAAAAAATGGACAGCATTGAAAACAGCGCATTGATCGGAGCTTTATTAAAAGTTAGAAACCTTGAAGACCTCCAGTCTATCAATAAACCCAGATTAGGCCTATCCCAAAGGTTCCCGGAAGTGGAAAAGATTGCCGATTATCCCGGAGGGCTCAATTCCCTGAGACAGGAAGTGGCCAACCTATTGTATGTGGACGGCGTATATTCTGAGGAAAAAACAATAAAGACAGATGTTGCCTTCACGGTAGAAAAAGATGGCACGGTGAGCAATGTTCACGCACAAGGTGATAATTTCACCTTCAACAGACAGGCGGAAATTGCCTTGTACTCTCTGGCAGAGAAATTTTCCCCGGCAATGATAAAAGGAGATCCAGCAGTCTATTGTTTTAAGCTTCCTTTAACCTTAACAATGACAGATTAATGTTTACTGACGAATATTATATGAAAATGGCGCTGCAGGAAGCAGAAGCCGCTTTAGAAAAAGATGAGGTCCCCATCGGATGTGTTGTAGTTTCCAATAACCGGATTATCGCAAGAGCGCACAATCTCACAGAAACATTAAATGATATCACTGCCCATGCAGAAATGCAGGCTATCACCTCAGCAGCCAATTTCCTTGGAGGAAAATACTTAAAGGACTGTATACTGTATGTAACCATGGAACCATGCGTCATGTGCTCAGGGGCCCTTTCCTGGTCCCAGATCTCAAAAGTCGTCATTGGTGCAAGAGATGAACAGAGAGGATTTATCAATAAACATCTTACCCTTCATCCAAAAACAGAAGTTATCACAGGAATCATGGAGGCGGAATGCTCTTCTATTGTTAAAGATTTTTTTAAAAGTAAAAGATAGACTGTATTTCTCAATTACAATTTTTCATAAAAAGTAATATTATATACAACCAATTGAATAATTGACTATATTTGAATACAAACTAATACTAAAATACCATGAAAAACATGAAAAAACTAACAAGAAAAGAGGTTGCAAAAATTAAAGGAGGGATTCGCCCTGATCAATGTTTTTATACCGATGCCAATGGTGTCAGAAAAATAGGATGCAGAAACTTCCCTTTCCAGGACGGGAATGGTGAATGGGTATATCCATTAATAGAATGTGATTCCTGTACTGGTGGACTATAAAGCCAGTCTTATATTTTAGAAAGTAATAATACTATAAAAGACAGAGAAGATTGGACATTTTCTCTGTCTTTATTTTTATTGAATTTTGACTAAGTGCACTAGTTTCTGAAAATAGAATATCGCACCAGATCAAAATATTCTTCGTCTTTTTTAATTTCCTGAATTAAAACAGCTTCCTGCTCCATTCCTATTTTCTCCATAATTCTTCCAGACGCAGGATTATGGAGAAAATGAGTTGCAAAAATTTTATGAAAGCCCAGTTCATTAAACCCAAAATCAACGATGGCTTTTGCGGCTTCCGTTACGTATCCCTTATTCCAGTACGGAATTCCGAGCCAATAACCCAGTTCAGCCTTATCATCTTCCCTGTCATGAAGCCCGATAGCTCCGATAATATGTCCTTCTTTATTACGAATCCCAAAAGTATAGCCGGTATTGTTTTCAAAAGCATCCTTTGACATTCTCAGCCAGAATCTGGCATCACTTTCTGTATAAGGATAAGGAATATTGGAAGTAAGATCTGAATAAATCCTATGCTGAAGATATTCAACAATAAAAGGGATATCCTTCTCTTCCAGCTTGGAAAGAATAAGTCTTTCAGTTTCTATAATCGGAAACTTTTTCATGATTTTAAAATTAAGGTTGAGGTGAAGACTAAGGTATTACCTGGATTCAAACCCAAACCTTACTCTTTAATTATAAATCTTTCCCCAGGAAATAAAGCCCTTTCAGGGTATGAAGCCTGTCCATCACATGAATTTTATCTGTCAAAGGCTTATAAACGTGGGAAACACCTCCGGTTGCCACCACAAAACAGTCATCATTTACCTCTTCATTGATGCGGTTCACAAAACCTTCAACCATTCCCAGGAAGCCATACACCATACCACTTTGCATACAGGTTACGGTATCCAGCCCCAGAACAGATTTTGGTTTTTTCAGTTCAATATCAGGAAGCTGCGCAGTCTGGTTGATCAGAGAATTCAGAGATGTAACAATTCCGGGAGCAATAATTACCCCCAACGTTTCTCCGGTTTCTGCCACACAGCTTGCCGTAAGGGCAGTTCCGAAATCAATGACAATTTTTTTGCGACCAGGGTATAAATTATGAGCAGCGACCAGATTGGCATAAATATCAGTTCCCATCTGCTTGGATTTTGCCTGCACCGCTGATGGAGTATTTCTGTCTACAATAACAGGTGTCGTTCCATGAATTTTTTTGATTCCTGAACTCATTACTTTGGTAAGCTGAGGCACGACTGACCCAATAATGACTTTATCGATTTCTTTGGGTTCAATTTTATAGGTCTGATAAAGCATCAGCATCTGTACATAAAGCTCGTCTGCTGTTCTGTAAGGTTTTGTATTGATGACCCACGAAATATCACAATTATCACCATTGAAAAGACCAAATCTGATATTGCTGTTCCCTACGTTGATTACGATTGAATTCATTGACATATTTTTCAGAAGTTCCCCTGCCATTCCTGATAAAAAGAAAAGGGAAAATCTCCATTAATTTTGCAGCCCTAAATTTAATCATTTTAAGAAAAAAATCCGTCATTATAGAACTAAATTGCGTTCCTTATTCATTTCTTATTTTCATTTTTAAAACAAATCAGTATATTTAAACATAAATATTATTGGAATATCTCATGAAAAAACTGATCATCGGCACTTTATTATGCCTCAGTATCCATGTTTTTGCACAGTCCGGAACGCCTCCTATTACACAGGTTTTCCAGAAAATAAAATCTCAGTCAAAGATCGATCCTGATGACAGAGTGGTTTACGATCTGATGGATGAGTTTTATCAAAAAAATCTTCAGGCTGAAAATGGCGAGATGACTCCTGAACTGATGCATAAAATTCAAAAAACAATTTCTGATTCCAACACTAAAAATCTACACCTGCTGTATCTTCTTCTGATGTACCAGCAGCATATCAGCCAGTCGATATCAGAAGGAAAAAGCCCCAATCCTGAATTTCAGATCGAAACTATGAATCTTCTGGAAAATGAAACAAAAAATTTATACGGAAAAATCCCGGCACTCGTGTATATTTTTAAAGCTGAAGCCTTAGATAGCGGTCACAAGAAGGAAGAAGCAAAAATTACCGTTGCCAACGGACTGAAGGAATATCCTGATTCTGTTCCTTTAAAAGTCTATACTTATTTAAATACTAAAGACGAAGCTTTGAAACAGGATCTTATCAAAAATCATTCACAGCATTGGATGGTACAGCAATTTGAGATAAAATAAAAAATCCCACAGAGCTCAATCTGTGGGATTTTTTATATTTTATGCATTATGCGGCTTATTTCACCTCAACAAAATTGTCTGTCATATTTATATCTGCAATTCTCTGGCTGAAATCTATTCCCAGAACAGATAGCTGAGATTTTGTGTAAGGAATGGTAAGTGTGTATTCTTTCTGAGTCCATGGCCAGTAAGGCATTGTTTTGAAATCACCGTAAATATCCTTTTCTTTCCATGTATGGGTCATATTCAATGGGATCTGATACGTAACAATTTTCTTATCTGCTGTCATCACTCCAAAATCAATTGGCATTGGCACCTGACCATTATTAACTAAGGTAATGGTTGTAGACTTGGCATCATATTTTACGTCCTTAATACCGTAATCAATGGTTTTTGTCGTATTGATCCAGTAATTGTGGAACCATTTCAGATCCATCCCGGAAACTTTCTGTGCAATATGAAGAAAATCTCTGTCTGAAGGATGTTTCATACTCCACTGGTCATAATATTGCTTTAGGGTTTCTGCAAGATTCTGCTCTCCCATAATATATCCAAGCTGCACCAGGTATAATTCACCTTTTACATAAGATGCATACGTATAAGATGTTCCGTTATCATGGTGATCCCCTAACCAGACAGCTGGTTCTTCGATTCCTTTTTTAACAAATTTTCTGTAGGCATCTAATCTTTCAACAAAAGGATTCGGCAGATCTTCCGGGAATAACTGATACATGGTATATCCTTCTGCATAGCTTGTAAAACCTTCATCCATCCATGGACGTACAGATTCGTTAGTAGCAAGCATCTGCTGATACCATGAGTGGGATCCTTCATGAGCCATCAAGCCCATTAAATCCTTAACGTTTTTAGCTTCTCCTAAAATCATGGTACACATTCCGTACTCCATGCCGCCGTCTCCTCCCTGAATAAATGCGTAGGTTGGATATACATATTTTCCAAAGTGAGCATTCATGATCTGGAAATACTTCGTGATATAAGGCTGCGCCTCACCCCAGGCTTTCGTTTTATCATTTTTCTGATAAACCAGATATACTTTTGGACCTTCCGGAACATTGAAGCTTTCCACAGAATAATCTCTGTCTGCACTCCATGCAAAATCAAGAATGTTTTTTGCTGTCCATTTCCAGACTGCCTTTTTGTCTTTTTCTGTTTTTATCTTAGCATTAGCATCATAGCCTTTTACTTCTTCCGGATTCTCAAGAATACCTCCTGCACCCACTACATAATCCTTATTGATTTTAATGGTAACATCAAAATCTGAGAATGGTGCATGAAATTCTCTCCCGATATAATCAAAAGTGGCCCAGCCGTCATAATCGTATTCTGCAATTTTCGGATACCATTGTGTCATCGTCATATCCACTCCTTCCTTATTATTTCTTCCGCTTCTTCTGATCTGCTGAGGAATCACCGAATCCCAATCCATTGTAAACGTAGTCGTAGAATTCGGTTTGATAGGTTCAGCCAGATACACTTTCATAATGGTTTCCTGAACTTCAAATTTCAGATCTTTCCCATTCTGTTTAATCCAGTGGATATTCTGAGCGCCTTCCTGATCTTTTGGAATGGAAGCAAGTCTTGAAATACCATCTTTCTGCAGTCTTGAGTCTCCATTTTTCCCCTGGGAAGCCACTCTCTGATCCATCATGGAATTAGGTTTGAAAGCATTCCAGTATAGGTGAAAATAAACCACATTCAGCTCATCCGGTGAGTTGTTGGTATATTCTATTGCTTGTTTTCCCTGATAGGTAAATTTTTCAGCATTGACATCAATATCCATCTTGTACTTCGCAGCCTGCTGATAATAAGCTCCTTGCTGAGCCTGAAATTGTGAAATGATAAACGCAAAAATGATTGCAGCCGATTTTCTCATTTAAAATTTTATTTTTTCTAAAGGTAGGTAATTTAAATAAGAACCTCAAATAGGAGTTATTTTGAGATTTCATTCTGTTTATAATGGTTTTAGATAGATTTTAACCTGGATTGTTAAATTCTTTTTTGAGTTTTCTTGAAATATCCTTGTCAAGGTTTTGAACCTTGACAAGGATAAACGATTCCCTGCTTTTCAAAGATGTTATACCTATTTTCAGCCATTTTTTAACAGCTTTTTGATCAGAGTAATCTGCCCCAGGTGATAATAGCTGTGTTCGATCATTCCATCAATATTTCTCCGGTAGGTTCCATACTTTTCATCAACAAAAACCTCATCGAGTTTAGAATCAGGCATCTGTTCCAGCAATGTTGCAAATTTTTCGGAATCTGTCCAGAGTTTATTCAACAGACCCTCCCATTGTTCCTGTGATTCTATGGGTGGAAGATCAAAACTAAACTGATCTTTAATCTCAAGATTGCCCCCTTCAAAAACATTAACAATTCCTGCAATATAATAATCAATATGAAAAGTAAGCATTGCAATCGTGTTTAGAGAATCAATCTTTGCCACAGCCTGTTCCCAGGTCACATCTGAAAGCTGATCTTTAAAATTGGTATTGGCGATCCAGAGACCATCCAGCAGAACTTCTCTGAATCTTTTTGATAATTGTGATACTGAACTCATAAGTTAATATTTTTATTTTCTAAGATACACAATAAAAAGCCTCAGGTACAAAATGTACTGAGGCTGATATTATACTATTGAATTACAATTATTTTTTAGTCGAAGCTTCTTTTTTTCCGCTTCTTAAAATCTTCTCAAGGATTCTTAAAGTAATCAGATAGGTTGGTTTCACACCTGTAAGACCCAAACCGCCTGAAGATAATGTACTTCCTGTTTCCAGCGGGTTATCTGATGCATAATAAGCATAACATACGAACAGATCCGGTGAAATATGATGCCTGATCTTGGAAGCTACCTGAATGGCTTTCTGATAATGCGCTCCTTCCATTTCAAGACCGATTGCCTTCCAAGAAGTGTTCATAAAGTAAGAAAGAATGTCCTTGTTCTGAAGGGAAGTTCCCAGAACCGTAATCATTGGTCCTTCGAAAGCTTTCAGTTCATCATCGATGAAATCTTCCAGCTTTAATGCATTTTCAAAAGGATAGTTGTCTGCAGTTCCTTCAAAAATATGAGAAGTAGGGATCATGATATCTCCTTTCGCTCCGGTAAGAATACCTGCTTTTCCCATGATGGAAACGGATTTTACATGCATCATGTATACTTCACCTTTGTGTTCAAAAGGTCTCAGCAGTTCATCCATCACCTCGAAAGCCTGTTCTCCGAAAGCATAATCAAAAACCATGACCACATCATCTCCTGAGAACTTGATATCTGCAAACGGAGTATTCTTCAGATCTGTTTTGCTGAGGTCTATGATCTGAACGTCAATATTACTTCCACTCTTGTCCGCAATATGGATCATTCCTTCATCCAAAGCATATTTTAAAACTTTATCACGAAGTTCTTTCTTGTTTGAAATCTCTTCATACAGTTTATAATCAACTTCATGATGCTGTTTCTTTTTAAGTGCATGATTCGCATACAGCATATTTTTCACTGAATGCATATTGGCAGAAATAATATGCAGGGGACGCATGTGAAGGTTATTTTCAAACAAAACCTCTTTCACTTTGTTGGCCCATTTCTCACCAAAATAATGGTGACCCACTCTCTCTTTTAATATTGAGCTGAAATAAATTTCTCTTTCTCTGCTTCCTTTTGCATCTTCAAGACTTACTTTTCCAAGATTGTAAATGATTTTAAACAGACGGTCAGGATTATGGTCATCACCGAAAGTATTATAAGCTCTTAAAGTTTCATCAAAAGATCTTCCTATTAAAGAAGAAAGATGAATAAGTGCCACCTCTTTTTCCTTTCTGCTGAATTTCTTTTCACCCTTCACCACTTCTTCAATTATTTTGAAAGCACGGGTCGGTTTCCAGTTTTCATCCTGGATGAATGCCAGGTTACGGATTTTATCAGCTTCTATAAACAGGAATGTCAGGTGGGTAAGAATGTCATAAATTTCAGAACGGCCCAAAAGAACCTCAATATTCATCTGGTGTTCGTCTATTCTATAACAGTTTCTTCTTCTTTTCTTTGGAACAATAGGTTCGAAACTTCCTTTATCAAACCCTTCATCAGATGTAAGATGAATAAAAGCACATTCCTCAATCCCTTCCGGAAGCCTGTCCAAAACATACATCAAACCGTCCAATTCCAATTTGCTTGGGATATTCATGGTTCCATAAATCTCCGGATTGATGGTTTTCAACAAACTTCTGATACTCTCTCCTGAAACTCCTCCCGGCTTGAAAAACCCTCTATAAAATAAATGTCTCATAGAAATGTATAGTCTTTCAATAGCCTCTGTTGTTTCTCTTGCTCTAGAATTTGTCATAAAATAAATTTCACACAAATATACAAAATCTTTGCCCACTTTATTTTAACTGTCTTTTAATAAGTAGCTTAATGCATCAGCATTATTGTTAATGGTACAGTAAGACGTATTTTTACTTTACACCGTATAAAAACAGGCTGGGGATCTCATGTCTCAAACATTAAATCACAAAACACCCCTGTTAAAAAACACCAAACAACTGTTTAAATTGTATAAAATTTCAAACCACCCCTTAAATTTTTAGGGTTAAAATATTTTGAATTCATTTTTTTTGTAAATTTGCCCTGTAAAAAATCAACCCATTTATGTCAACCTTAAGATTCAAAGCGTTAGAAACCCTACCATTTAAGGATTTCAGAAGAGATAACTCTATTGAAGTTCCTGTAAAGTTATCAGAATTATTCTGCCAAAATGTTTTCTCAGAAGAAACAATGAGAGAATATTTAACGAAAGAAGCATTCCAGTCTATTATGGATGCGGTAAAAAAAGGGACTAAAATCCAGAGACACATTGCAGACCAGGTAGCTGTAGCAATGAAAGACTGGGCAATGAGCAAAGGAGTAACTCATTATACACACTGGTTTCAGCCTTTGACAGGGACAACTGCAGAAAAGCACGATTCTTTCTTCACTCCTATCGAAGGAGGCAGAGCTATTGAAAGATTCAGCGGAAACTTATTGATTCAGCAGGAACCGGATGCATCTTCTTTCCCGAACGGAGGAATCAGAAACACTTTCGAAGCCAGAGGTTATACCGCATGGGATCCTACTTCTCCGGCTTTCATCATGGGAACTACATTATGTATCCCCTCCATCTTCATCTCTTATACCGGAGAAACTTTAGATTATAAAGCTCCTCTTTTAAGAGCTTTGAATGCTGTAGATGAAGCGGCGACCAATGTAATGCAGTATTTTGACAAAAACGTAACAAAAGTAACTCCTACTTTAGGTTGGGAGCAAGAATATTTCCTGGTAGATTCAGCATTATACCAGTCTCGTCCGGATCTTGTATTAACAGGTAAAACTTTGCTTGGACATTCTCCTGCAAAAGGACAGCAGCTGGATGACCACTATTTCGGTTCAATTCCTACAAGAGTAATGAACTTTATGAAAGAGTTGGAAATAGAATGTATGAAATTGGGTATTCCTGTAACCACAAGACACAACGAGGTAGCTCCAAACCAATTTGAGCTGGCTCCAATGTTCGAGGAAGTAAACGTTGCTGTAGACCACAACTCTTTGTTGATGGACATCATGGCAAGAATTGCTCACAGACACCATTTCCACATTTTGTTCCACGAAAAACCATTCGCAGGAGTAAACGGAAGCGGAAAACACAACAACTGGTCTCTAGCTACTGATACTGGTGAAAACCTTTTAAGCCCAGGAAAAAATCCTAAGAAAAACCTACAGTTCTTAACATTCTTCGTGAATACAATTAAGGCTGTTCATGAATATGCTGATCTTTTAAGAGCAAGTATCGCTTCTGCAAGCAATGACCACAGATTGGGTGCCAACGAAGCTCCACCGGCAATTATTTCCGTATTCATCGGAAGCCAGCTGTTCAGCGTGTTGGAAGAACTTGAAAAAGTAACTGAAGGGAAACTTTCACCGGACGAAAAAACAGATTTAAAATTAAATGTTGTTGGAAAAATCCCTGAAATCCTGTTGGATAATACTGACAGAAACAGGACTTCTCCATTTGCATTTACAGGAAATAAATTCGAGATCAGAGCGGTAGGTTCTGCTGCAAACTGTGCAGAATCTATGACGGTAATGAATACGATCGCAGCAAAACAATTAAATGATTTCAAAAAAGAAGTAGATGCTTTAATTGAAACGGGGCTTAAGAAAGACGAAGCTATCTTTAATGTATTGAGAGAATACATCAAGCAGTGTAAAAACATTATGTTTGAAGGAGACGGATATTCTGATGACTGGGCGAAAGAGGCTAAGAAAAGAGGATTGAACAACCTTAAAACAACTCCTGAAGCATTAAAGCAGGAAATGGACAAAAAATTCCTTGCCCTTTATGAAGAAATGGGAATTTTCAACCACAGAGAAGTAGAGGCAAGAAACGAAATCAAATTAGAAAAATACTCTACTGTTATTGATATTGAAGCAAGAGTTTTAAGTGATATTGCAAGGAACCATATCATTCCATCTGCTTTAAACTATCAGAACAGATTAATTGAAAACGTAAAAGGCCTTAAAGATATCTTTGGCGATAAAGAATTCAAACCATTGGCAAAAGAGCAGATGAGTTTAATTACAAGCATTTCTGAAAATGTTTCTAAAATTAAGCTTGGTGTTGAAGATCTTATCAAAGCCAGAGAAGCAGCAAAAGGTATAACCAACAGCCAAAAACAGGCAGAAAGCTACTGCAATAAAGTAAAGCCATTATTTGATCCGATCAGGGAAGCTTCTGATGCGTTGGAAATGATGGTTGACGATGAGCTTTGGCCAATGACAAAATACAGAGAAATGTTGTTCACAAAATAACACCTGTAAAGTTCCATATTAGTTTAAATTCCCCGTAAATCGGGGAATTTTTTATTTAGATTAAAATACTAATAGACAAAGACTTCCAGAACTTCAAAATTCATACAGAATTTAATTTTACCTTTGCTTTCATTATGAAAATCCTGATCATAGAAGACAACAAAGAACTTGCCCAAAGTATGAGATATTATCTTGAAGGCGAGAACTACATCTGTGAATGCGCTTACCACTACCACGAAGCCCTGGAAAAACTCAGCTTCAATTCGTATGACTGTATTCTATTGGATATCATGTTGCCCGACGGAAACGGATTAAACATTTTGAATTATATTAAAACCGAAAAAATCAGCAGTGGAATTCTCATTATTTCTGCAAAAAATGCCTTAGATGATAAAATCAACGGGCTGGAACGCGGCGCAGACGATTATATCACAAAACCCTTCCATTTACCGGAATTACACGCCAGATTAAGAGCCGTCTACCGAAGGAAAAAAATGGATGGCTATAGTGAAGTCAAATTCAATGAAATCATTTTAAACACTGATACCTACGAAGTTGTTATTAACGAAACAAGGTTAGAAGTCACCCAAAAAGAATTTGAACTGTTGCTGTATTTTCTCGTCAACAAAAACCGTGTATTATCAAAACAGTCTATTGCCAATCATCTCTGGGGTGATTATACTGATAATTTAGCTAATTTTGACTTTGTTTATCAGCATGTTAAAAATCTCAGAAAAAAAATTGGCGCTGCTCAGGGAAAAGACTATATCGAAACCATTTACGGGTTAGGCTACAAGTTTAATGCTTTAAAATATAACGGTTCATGAATTTATTGAATAAAATATCTGTCTGGTTTATCGCCATTGTATTGCTGGTCACCCCCGTAAGCATGTATATATCATATACCGGCATCAAAAAAAGACTTGATAATGTTGAGATAGAAAGACTGAAATCCGTTAACAGTTATGTTATCAGCCAGCTCCGGAAAGGAGAAACTCCGGCAAAAACCTCACAGGGACTGCCTATTACCATAAGCCCCTTTCAAGGAAAAAATATTCCTTCAGAACCGCAAATTATTCACACATGTCTTGAAGATCAGGGAGTTTCCAGAAATGAATGTAAAATCCAGATCAACTCTTTCGCAGACATTGACAGCAAAATCTATAAAATTTCTTCATACGCCTACATCACAGCCACAAAAGAAATCATGGGAGGCATGTTGATTGCCCTTTTCTGGAAACTTTTATTAATCACAGCCGTTGTTTTTATTACCGCTCGTATTTTGTCTAAATTTATATTAAAGCCTTTTCACCACGCAATTGACAGACTTCAGAAATTCAGTATTCAGAAAAAAGAAAGGCTTGACCTTTTACCCACAAGCACAAAAGAGTTTAAAAAATTAAATGAATTTCTGAAAACAATGACAGACAAAGCCCTGGAGGACTATGCTTCTGTGAAAGAATTTTCCGAAAATGCCTCGCATGAAGTCCAGACGCCTTTGGCCATCATCCAAAGTAAAATTGAGTTACTGGCAGAAACAGAGATCAATGAAAACCAAGCAGTTTTATTAACCGACATTCAAAATTCCATCGATAAATTAAGCAGAATAAACCGCTCATTAATCCTGCTGACAAAACTCAACAACAACGAATTCCCCACCCATGAGGAACTAAAATTCTGCCGTGTGGAAAGAGAAGCTTTGTGCATGTATTCCGATCATTTAGCCTTAAAGAACATTACTTTAAACAGAAATTGCGAAAAGAATGTTTACATTAAAATCCACCCTACTTTAGCAGAAATTCTATTGAGCAATCTTCTCTCCAATGCCATTCGGCACAATCTTGAGGGTGGAAAAATTGAAATTAATTTAACCCGGAATTATTTTCAGATCAACAACACCGGTCTGCCTCCCCACGTTCCCACCCAGGAACTATTTAAAAGATTCAAGAAAAGCAATCAGGCACAGGAAAGCATTGGGCTCGGACTTTCCATTGTCAAACAGATCTGCGAGGTAAATGATTTTGCAGTTCATTATGATTTTGCAGATGGATGGCACAGTATCACGGTATATTTTGACGGCAACAATATGCATGCAGCTTCAATTTCTGAAAAAACATCAGCCGAAAATACCACCGCTTTTGAACCCATAGAACAGATGGTAAATTTTGCTAAATAATTAGGTATCGATATCAATTTTTCAACTTCAAATTTGCTTCAAAATGTATTTTTTACTTTGAAAAAAGAAAAATACGTTAGATGCTTTCAAGAATTTTTATTCTCGCCTTATCATCCGTTTTTTTTGTCAACACAGCAAAAGCACAGGAAGTCCTCACATTGCAATCTGCACTGGAAACTGCTGTTCACAATTACGGAACCATCAAAGCCAAAGAATCTTACCGGCTGTCATCACAGGAATCGATAGAACTGGCAAAACGGCAATATTTGCCTAATCTTAACATCAGTCTGCAGCAGGATTACGGAACCGTCAACGGACAAAACGGTCCTTTGTATGGATTCGGAGGATATGGAGTCGCTTCATCCGGACTCCCGCTTCCGGATCAAAACTGGAATGCTTCTTTTGGAGCTTTATATTTAGCGAATATCAATTGGGAATTTTTCTCTTTCGGAAAAGCAAAACAAAGAGTAAAAGTCGCAGAATCCAAGAATCAGAGAGATACCCGGGACTTATCCGATGAAATCTTTCAGCATAAAGTCAAAGTTGCTGCCGCATACCTGAATGTTTTAGCGGCAAAAAAATTGAAGCAGTCTTATGCCCGCAATCTCGGAAGGACCGATACCATCAGAAGAATTGTTGAAGTAAAAGAAAGAAACGGTCTCGTTGCCGGGGTTGATCTATCCCTAGCAAAGGCAGATTATGCCAATGCTATGATTACGTATACCAAAGCAAAAGACAACGAACAGGAACAGGAAAATAAACTGGCTCAGCTGCTGGGAATCCCGGCACAGGAATTCGTTTTGGACAGTACCTTACTGAAAAGGATTCCGACCGATTTTCCCAATCAAAATATTTCTTCTTTGGAAAGCCATCCATTGCTGGCTTTATATAAAAGCAGAATCAACGTAAGCGAACAGGAAAAGCAATTTCTGAAAACACAGTACTATCCGTCATTTTCCATGGTGGGCATTTTTCAGACAAGAGGTTCCGGGTTTGGAAGCGGCTATGCTCAAAATCAAAGTGATTATTCCACCTCGTACTGGGACGGAATTCATCCTACAAGAAGCAATTACCTGTTGGGACTAGGCGTTTCATGGAATTTTACCCAGGCATACAGGTTGTCAAAGGAAATCAGTGCTCAGGATTATATAAGCCAGGGACTGAAACACGAATATGATCTTGCCGAGCAGCAATTAAAAGCCCAAATGGATTTATCTGAAAACAAATGGAAAAACGCCATAACGGTCTATGATCAGGTTCCCATTCAGCTTAAATCCGCAAATGACGCATACATCCAAAGGTCTGTTTTATATAAAAACGGACTGACTGATCTTGTGGATCTGTCTCAGGCCATTTATGCTTTGGTAAGAGCAGAAACCGACAGAGATATTGCCATCAGTAATGTATGGAATGCTTTATTATTGAAAGCAGCAGCACTCGGTGATTTCACTGTTTTTGAAAACGAACTGTAAGGTTAACATCAATTAAAATCAATAGTATTTCAATGAACTTAATAAGATTTGCATTAAGAAAACCCATTACGATTTTAGTGATCGTTGCCGGATTGTTTTTCTTCGGAATACGGTCTGTAAACTCCATTAAAGTCGACATTTTCCCCAAACTGGATCTACCGGTAATCTATGTTTCCCACCCTTTCAGCGGCTATACTCCGCAGCAGATGGAAGCATTTTTTGCCAAACAATACATCAATATTTTCCTTTTTGTAAATGGAATTAAAAGTATTGAAACCAAAAACATTCAGGGACTGACTTTAATGAAAATTAATTTCTATCCCGGAACCAACATGGCCCAGGCCGCAGCTGAGCTAAACTCATTCTCCACCAGGATTCAGGCGGCTTTCCCCCCGGGTTCCAACCCTCCTTTTATCATACGTTTTGATGCCTCCACACTTCCGGTCGGGCAGCTTGTTTTAAGCAGTGATAAAAGATCAAACAATGAACTGCTCGATCTTGCTAACGTATATGTCCGTTCTACATTTACTTCAATTCCGGGAATTGTTTCTTCACCCCCTTTTGGAGGAAATATCCGTACAGTTGTCATTAATGCCAATCCGGAATTACTTCGCCAGCATAATATGACACCGGATCAGCTTGTGGAAGCGTTGCGGCTGAACAACCAAACTGCACCTTCCGGAAATGTAAGAATAGGAGACAAATACTATATTACTCCTACCAACACGATGATTAAAAATGTAAAAGATTTCGAAAACATTCCTCTCTACAAAGGCAGTGTTCAGAATCTTTATTTAAAAGATGTTGCGACAGTAACAGATGGAGCAGATATGACCTCGGGTTATGCCTTGGTAAATGGCAGACGTTCAGTTTACCTGAGTATTGCCAAAAGCGCTGATGCTTCTACCTGGGACGTGGTTCAGAATCTTAAAAAACAATTGCCACAAATTCAGTCTAATCTTCCGGATGATGTGAAAGTAAGTTTTGAATTTGACCAATCCACTTATGTCATCAATTCCGTTAAAAGTTTATTGAGTGAGGGAACCATTGGAGCTGTTCTTACCGGATTGATGGTCATTTTATTCCTTGGGGATATCCGGGGGGCACTGATTGTGATTCTCACCATTCCCACATCCATCATTTCAGCGGTTTTATTTTTAAATCTTTTTGGGCAGACCATTAATATTATGACCTTGAGCGGACTTGCCCTCGCCATTGGAATTCTTGTCGATGAAAGTACCGTTACCATAGAAAACATTCACCAGCATCTGGATATGGGAAAACCAAAGTCCCTCGCAATTTGGGATGCGTGTAAAGAAATTGCCTTTCCCAAATTATTGATCTTATTCTGTATTCTTGCTGTTTTTGCACCTGCATTTACAATGGGAGGAATTCCCGGATCATTATTTCTACCTCTTGCCCTGGCGATTGGTTTCAGTATGATTGTTTCTTATTTTCTTGCCCAGACATTTGTTCCCATCATGGCCAACTGGATCATGAAAGTAAAGCATCATAAAGCAAAAGACGGCCATATTCTGACAGACTCTGAAGAGCTTCAGAAAGCAGAATTGAGTGATGAAAGTGATACTTGGAGTCAGAAAGAAATTCTATTGCAAAATGAAGACAGCAACCGCGATGGAAAAGTAAGTATGTTTGAAAAAATCAGGTTCCGTTACCTGAAGTTCTTAGACAGGATCATGCCCTACCGAAAAATATTGGTCTCAGCTTATATTATATTAATGATGGGAATGGTGGCTTTATTTTTAAACAGTATCGGACGGGATGTTTTACCTCAGGTGAACGGAAACCAGTTTCAGGTAAGAATGCGTATTCCTGATGGAACAAGGATTGAAAAAACTGAGCTGCAGACATTGAAACTACTGGATGGCATTAAGGAAATTGTCGGAAAAGATAATGTTTCTATCACCTCTGCGTATGTAGGGACCCATCCCACTCTTTTCTCGGTAAGCCCTATTTACCTATGGATGGCAGGTTCACATGAAACCGTTTTACAGGTTGGTTTAAATGAAGAGTATCATACCAATATGGATGACCTGAAAGATAAAATCCGAGAGAAGGCTAAAAGCATTAATCCTGATATGAAATTATCTTTCGAACCGATTGAATTGACAGAAAAAATTCTAAGCCAGGGATCCCCTACTCCCATTGAAGTAAGACTATCAGGAAGGGATAAAAGTGTCAATGAAGCGTATGCAAAGAAAATCGAGGCTGAGCTTAAAAAAATCCCCTATCTGAGAGACGTTCAGATCGGGCAGTCCATAAAATACCCGGCGTTGGATATAACCGTTGATCGTATTCGCGCAGCTCAGCTGGGAATCGATATGTCTGATATTTCCCGCTCACTGGTAGCTTCCACCTCATCATCCCGATTTACTGAAAAAAATATCTGGACAGATGAAAAAGCAGGTTACAGCTACAATGTTCAGGTTCAGATCCCTGAAAACAAAATGAACAGCAAAGAAGAGATTGCAGGGATTCCTTTACAGAAAAACTCCAACAGACCTAACCTGGGTGATGTTGCAACGATTAAAAACAGTTATACATATGGAGAAACTGATAATCTGGGCGCAATGCCAACCCTTACTGTGACAGCAAATCTTAATCACACTGACTTAGGGACAGCTTCGGGAGATGTGCAAAAAGTCATTGATAATATGGGAGAACTTCCAAGAGGGCTTAACATTCAGCTGATAGGCCTAAGCCAGACTTTACATGAAACCTTAAGCAGCCTACAAAGCAGCCTGATTATAGCCATTGTAGTCATTTTTCTAATGCTGGCAGCCAACTTCCAGTCCTTCAAGGTATCAGGAGTGGTTTTGGTAACAGCTCCGGCAGTCTTGGTTGGATCTCTTGCTTTATTGATCATCAGCGGATCAACACTTAATCTTCAATCTTATATGGGAATTATTATGTCCGTCGGAGTTTCAATATCCAATGCGGTTTTATTAATTACCAATGCAGAGCAATTAAGAAAACACAACGGAGATGCTCTCCTGTCTGCAAGAGAAGCCGCTGCCCTGAGACTAAGACCAATCGTAATGACAGCCTTGGCCATGGTGGTGGGAATGATCCCAATGGCATTAGGACTGGGAGAAGCCGGAGATCAGGTTTCACCGTTGGGCAGAGCTGTAATCGGCGGTTTGGTTGCCTCTACATTTGCTGCTCTTTTCATCCTTCCACTAGCCTTTGCATGGGGACAGGGAAAAGCAACAACGCAAAGCGTTTCTCTTGATCCTGAAGATGAAGAAAGCATTCACTTTATACCTGAAATTGTAAAATAAATTACCTTAAGCTATTAAAAATAAAATATGAACCCATTATATAAATATTTAATTCCGGCAATACTGATTTTCAGTCTTCACAGTTGTGGCCATGAGGAGAAAAAAGAAACTAAAAAATCTGCAGAACCTTCTTCACCAGATATTGAATCCGTACATCCTACACAAGCAGATTTTTCATCTTCAACGACAATTCCGGGAGAATTACAACCCTATCAGAAAGTGGATATCTATGCCAAGATAAGCAGCTTTGTTAAAAAACTGTATGTAGATGTAGGAAACGAGGTAAAAGCAGGTCAGTTGCTGGCGACCTTAGAAGCTCCCGAAATTAATTCTCAGCAAAGTGCTGCATCATCAGCTTTAAAATCAAAAGAAGCCCTGTATATTGCCAGCAAAGCAAAGTATGACCGTCTAAAAGAGACAAGCAGGACTCCAGGTACAATTTCAGCGCTGGATCTGGAACAGGCTTTAGCTGCCCAAAAATCAGATCTGGCACAGCTTGAAGCCGCACGGGCTTCATACCGTGAAGTTGCAGATGTTAAAAATTACCTACAGATAAGAGCTCCTTTCAGTGGAAATATTGCAATGAGAAATGTGAGTGCCGGAGCTTATGTAGGACCATCAGGAAAAGGTTCGGATCTGCCGATGTTCAGTCTTGTACAACAGGACAGACTGCGTTTGGTCGTAAATGTTCCGGAATCTTACACCGGGTTGTTAAACAGAAACGGAGAAATTAAATTTTCAATTCAGTCAATTCCCGGAGAAACATTCACAGCCAGGGTATCAAGATTTGCCGGAGCTCTCGATAACAAACTACGCTCCCAATGGATAGAGATGGACGTTTACAATAAAGAAAAAAGACTGCTTCCCGGAATGGTAGCCAATGTAATTCTCCCTTTAAATGAAAATAATAAATCGTTATCTGTTCCCTCTTCCGCCGTATTGAATTCAACCCTAGGAGTATTCGTCATCAGAGTAGATAAAAATAAAGCCCACTGGATACCGGTTACTTCGGGAATTGCTAATGGAGAAATGACAACAATCATTGGCCAGATATCTCCAAAAGATATAATTGTTAAGAATGCATCAGAAGAAATTCGTGATGGGCAGAATATTAGAGTTAAACTGCCAAAATAAGCTTATAATCATTGATTTATTAACAAAAATTATAATCCTTCCTTTTGGTATAAAAATTAAAAAAATACCGTTACTCAGGATAAAATGAAATGATTTTGTTAAAGAGTCTTAATAAAAAAAACCGCACACTGACCAAAAATAGGCTGTTGCGGTTTATTTTTCTTTAACATATGTAAATAATATGTTAAATAGTGTTAAAATAAGATCCTGATAATTATCATAACAGGGGTCTTTTGCTCGGAATCTCTACTTTTGTAATGCTTTTGAAAATAAATATTCCTTTTTAACACGGTTAATCAAATATATATGAAGAAAAGAGTTTTGTTTTATTTAGTTGCTATAGTTACTACAGTTTCAATGCAATCGTGTGCTACTAATTATGTGGTTTCAAAACCAGCAACTTACACAAAAGAATACAAAACAGATGCCAAACTAGCTTCTATAGATAACAAAAAAATGGAGCAGGATAAGCAGAGACTTATTGACTCTTTCCTTGCAGAAAAGGCAGCATCTATAGCCAATGCTAAAAAAGCAATTAAGAATTCTGAGATTGCCAAAGCAATCAAACATAATAAAACCATTGATGGTATCCTTGAAGAAGCTGAAACATACCTTGGAACTCCTTACAGATATGGAGGGACTACAAGAAACGGTATAGATTGTTCAGCTTTTGTTCTTTCTGTATTCGGAGCAGCAGCAGGTCTTAGCTTACCAAGAGTAGCCGCATCTCAGGCTCAGGAAGGAGAAAGAGTAGAAAGAGGAGAACTACAGAAGGGAGATCTTATTTTCTTTTCTCATGGAAGAAGAATTTCTCACGTAGGTATTGTAGAAAGTGTTTCTGAAGATGGTGAGATCAAATTTATCCACGCAGCAACATCAAAAGGAGTAATGATTTCTTCACTGAATGATTCTTATTGGGGACCTAAATTCAGATTTGCCAAAAGAGTAATCAACGAAGAAGGAGAAGCTTACAATAACTTAGCCGCTGTTACTCCAGCTACACCAGCAAATTTTTAATTTTATAAATAATTGATTTAAATAATGAAGCCATCAGAATTCCTGATGGCTTTTTTATGTGATATTTTACGATAAATGCAGACTAAAGCCAATGGAATATGCATTTAAAAGAAAACACGTGAAAACTCCGCTCCTATTGATTCAATATTATATTTGTATATCAACGCACCGAATAGCCATTAGTTCTCAACTGTTCTTATCAATTTCAATATCCAGTTTATACAAGAGTCCATAGATTTCGGAAAGCGAAAATTTAGCTTTTTTAAGCCTGTTTAAAGCCGGATCTATTGAATAGTTAACAGAAGTCCTGAAATCTGTTTTTTCAAGGTTTGTACCCTCGAAAACAGCACCCGACAGATCACAGTTACTGAAGACAGCACTTGATACATCACATTCAGTGAAATCCACTTCAATTAATTTAGAATCTTTGAAAACCGTTTTCTTAATGGATGTCTGGTAGAAAACGGAATTATTTAAAGCACTTCCTTCAAATCTGAAGGATAATCCAAACGCATTACAGTCACTGAACTGAAGCCCGAACATTTTACATTCTCTGAAAATCACCTCACGAAAAGCAGTTTTTACAATTTTTGCCATGCTGAGGTTACAGCCAATAAATTCACAATCTGTAAAGCTAAAGCCAGACAGGTCTGCATACTCAAAATTACAGTTACTGAACGTACAGTTTTCGTATTCACTTTTTTCTAAAGAATGCTGTGCAAAATCTTTGTTCTCGAAATTTTCGTCTGAGAAATAGAATTGTTTCATAAAAAATGTGTTGATGAAGTCGATTTAGAAAACGAATGATCAGCAGAACAATGATAAACTTCCATCATCCAGCTTCCAACCTCCCTCTTTTACACCAAACTATTCTTATCCGAATAATTAAGCTTAAAGAAGATAAAAGTCATCATCGAGAAAGCCAGTAAAGAACTTCCACCATAACTGAAATACGGAAGCGGGATTCCAACCGTAGGGAAAAGCCCCATAACCATCCCTAAATTGATCGAAAAGTGCATCAGCAGGATCGAGGCAAAGCAATAGCCGAATACCCGGTTAAATGTGGACTTCTGCTTCTCTGCCAGATAATATATCCTCCCGATATAAACCATATAGCATAAGATAAGAGTCGCACTTCCTAAAAAGCCCCACTCTTCTCCTACTGTGCAGAAAATATAATCCGTTTCCTGTTCCGGCACGAATTTACCCTGGGTAACTGATCCCTCACGGTATCCTTTTCCCCAAAGCCCTCCTGATCCGATGGCTGTTTTAGAATATAGCAGGTTATATCCAGAAGTATCTCTGAACGCCTTCTCACCCTTGTAAAGAACCTCAATTCTTTCTCTCTGGTGTTTAGGCAGCTTTTCTAAAATATAAGGAGACCCGAAAGCTAATCCGCATAGCAAAAGAACAGATCCGGCGATTCCTGAAATAGAAATCACATCCCAGGACATTCTATGATAATTCATAGCAATCAGAATACCGGCAATGACTAAAACCGCTACCGCTACGTAAACCGGAGGGATAGCCAATGAAATCAGAAAAACGCCTGCAAAAATAAATCCTATCCCAAACAAAAGTCCGCTTAGTCCCTCTCTGTATAAAGCAATAAAGAATGCGATAAATACAAGCATGGAACCTACATCCGGAATAGCGAGAACAACCGCTGCAGGAATTCCTATAATTGCAAGGGCCGTCCACAGAGACTTTTTATTTTTAAGATTAAAATCCGGACTTGAAACATAATTAGCCACCATTAACGCTGTTCCGATTTTGGCAAACTCAACAGGCTGCATGGTAAAACTACCAAACTTATACCAGTTCTTTTGTCCGAGGATTTCTTTTCCAAAGGGGAAAAGACCTACCAGCAGCAAAACACCCCCGATATAAATAATCCCCGCCATATTTTCAAAGAACTTACTTCTCCCTACAAATATAACAAGACCTACAAATAAAGAAATACAGAAGAAAACCAACTGTTTCTCTCCCAGTTTCTGGTCAACACTGTAGATATTTGCAATCGCAAAAATGCAAAGCAGGAAATACAGCCCAAGACCCAGTTTATCTATTCCTTCTGTCCATTTCATGGCTTCACCGTTTTTTTTGCAGTATTATTCTTTTTAGCTTCCTCGTCTATTTTCTTTTGCAGTTTTGCCTTTTGTTGTTTTACCAGCTCCAGGCTATCCTTAATCCTTTTTTGTTTAATGGAATCAGGTTTAGGATCTACATACAGTCCTTTACGTTTCAAATCTGCAATCCATTGCCTTTTATATTCAGGCATGAAACTGGAGGTGATCATTTTTTTATAAAGATTTTCTCTTTTCAAATCACCGGTAATATATTTTTCAGCAATCACTGTACAGGCCGGGCCTGCCCAGGTAGCACCAAACCCTGCGTGTTCCATCACTGCCACTACAACAATTTTAGGTTTTTCTGCAGGAGCAATCAGTACAAAAATTGAGTTATCTTTTCCTTGCGGCACCTGTGCAGTACCAGTTTTAGCCAACTGTGTAAAGTCATTGGATTTCAACCCCCGGGCCGTACCTCTCAAAACCACAGCCTCCATTCCTTTCAGAACAGGTTCAAAATGTTTAGGGTCAACCAAGGTTTTATGTTTTACTTTGAATCTTGGATCAGGATTAGGCTTTCCATCAATTGCTTTTACGATATGAGGAGTGTAATACCATCCTCGGTTAGCAATAGCTGCTACATAATTGGCCAACTGAATAGGAGTTACCAATACATCTCCCTGTCCCATTCCATTATAAATAGCACCGGTTGACATCTCATCCCAGTTTTTGAAATCGGTTCTCTGAGAACCGCTTGCTTTCATGATGGCTTTAAATCTTCTTTCGTAAAAATCTCCTGATGGGATTCTTCCCCTTGCTCCAACAGCAAAATCATTATTCAAAAACTCTCCGACTCCAAAACTGCTCATGATCTTTTTCCATTCATCAACACCTTTTGAAGGGTTTCCAGGGTATTTTTTGATAATCGCAATAAAAGCATAGGTAAAGAAGCAGTTACTTGAAACCTGAATAGAAGGAATCAACGGATCTGCTCCACCATGGCCTTTAATTCTTTTACCTTTATAGAAAAAACCTCCTCCACAGGGGAAAATAGTCTTTTCATCCATTACTCCCATCTGCATTGCCGCTAAGGCAGTCAACAGTTTAAAAGTTGATCCAGGAGGATATCCTGCCTGTAATGCACGGTCAAAAGTGGGTTTATTTTCGTAAAGCGTATCTTTTGACAGGGCATATAAATTTTTAGATTTATTGGGTCCGGTGAAAAGGTGCGGATCAATATCCGGCCCGGTGGCAGAAACCAATACTTCTCCGTTATTCGGATCCAAAGCTACAATTGCTCCGTGTTTGTTGACAAGCATTTCTTCAGCGGTTCTCTGAAGATCGTAATCAATCGTTAATGTAATATCTTTACCTGTAATAACATCCTTATCCAAGGCGCCATTCTTATAGGAACCAATATTTCGGAGCCTGATATCTTTCTGGATATATTTTACTCCTTTTATTCCGCGAAGTTCTTTTTCGTAAGATTTTTCAACACCTGTTTTTCCGATGAAATCACCAGGTAAATAATAAGTAGAATCTTTTTTAATATCTCTTTCGTTCACCTCACTGGTATATCCCAAAAGATTTCCGGATGTGGAAACTTCATACTGACGCTGAGGTCTTGATACAATGTTGAATGCGGGATACTTAAAAATAATCTCCTGTACCCTTGCAATATCCTCCCTGCTGAGATCTTTGATAAAAGTCATCGGGGTCAGCTTAGAATAATACTTCTCTTTTTTGATAACATTGATTCTATTGATAAAATCCTGTTTTGTAATTTTCATTAAGCTGCAAAAAGCAAGGGTATCAAAGTCAGGCTTCATCAAAGCCTGGGTAAACGAAATTTCATAGGCAGGCTGGTTACCTACCATGATTTTACCGTTTCTGTCAAAAATCACCCCACGCTGAGGAATGATATACTCTGTCTTAATGGAAGTATTGGCAGCATTCAAGGCATAACGGTCTGTGAACAGCTGCAAATAGGCAAGCCTCGCCACAAAAATAAGGGCGATGGTAACGAGAATGGAAAAAATTTTTAAATAACGTGTGTTCAAACTTTTTGTTTGATTTTAAATATTAATGCGTAGATGACTATAAAGATAAATGAAATTACACTTGTTACCAACACATTAAATAATATTTCAAAAAATCTGCTGAACTTAAAGAATTCAATATATTGAACTAAAAGCTGATGCAGAAAAATACTTGAAAATAAAAACAGTAAAAACTGTGCCCACTGAAGGGACTGAAAAGAGAAAAAGTCTGTAGATGTATCTGTGGACGTCCTGAAGATCAACGTTCTGAAATAAGCAATTAAAGTTGTTGCAAATGCATTGATTCCCCACGAATAAAGAAAACCATCAACAGATAATCCTATTAAAAAGCTCAATGCCAGGAACTGAAATTTATTTCTGAAAAATGGATAGAACATGACAAACACAGGATATAATACCGGAGTATATTTCCCGAAAAGTGTAATCCTGTTCAGTACAAAAATCTGTAATGCAACAAGAAAGATCATGATCAATATATCGGTAAATAAAGTTCTGCTAATCATTTTCTTTTTTTATTACAGCCTGCATAGTGTCCTGAATCTTCTGTACTTCTGCTTTCTTAAGATTCTTCACTACATACACTTTATTCAACGCTCCCATTTTTTCACTCAGCTCAACGGAAATATCCCAGAAGCCGGTTTTGTTATCTACAGAGTAACCTGCAATGGTACCAATGGTCACTCCTTTAGGGAAAATAGCAGACTTACCATCTGTCACTACCGTATCCCCTATTTTTAATGCAACATATTTCGGAATATCTGCCAGGTGCATCACCCTTGAGTTATCCCCGTTCCATGTTAAAGTACCAAAATACCCTGAATTTTTTAGTGCCGCATTAATTCTGATCTTATTGACACTCAATACGGACTGAACTAATGCATAACTGTCTGTAGAATTGATTACAATTCCCGCAATACCTCTCGGCGCCATGACTCCCATCTGAGGAAAGACTCCGTCTCTGCGGCCACGGTTGATTGTAAAATAGTTGTTTCTTCTGTTGATGCTGTTGAAGACAATCTCTCCATCAACAAAAGTATAGATCTGCCCACCACCAATGGTATCATGAACTCTTTTGAAGACAGGATTCTTAGTCCCGTCTTTTCCATAGAGATCAGTCATAAGGGCTTTATTCTGAGCCACAAGATCCTCATTGATCTGTTTTAGCTTCAGATAGGAAACTCCTTCATCAATATATCCGGACACCCAGGAATTGAATGCAGCCGTTTGGCCTGCAATCCAGGATCTCTGCATGGCATTTCTGGAGAATATCAAAACCAGAGCAATAATTTGCAGGAATATAAAGAAGACGAAAAGAGTATTCTTCGAAAATAATCTCAGCAAAAATCCCATTCAGATATACAGTCGTAAAAGTTAAAATTATTTAATTAAGAAATTGAACTTATCCATATTCTTAAGTGCAATACCTGTTCCGCGAACTACAGCTCTCAACGGATCTTCAGCAACGAATACCGGAAGACCTGTTTTTTTGTGAATTCTGTCCGCAAGACCTCTTAATAAAGCACCTCCTCCGGCAAGATAAATACCTGTTTTGTAAATATCAGCAGCTAATTCCGGTGGCGTAAGAGAAAGGGTTTCCATTACAGCATCTTCGATTCTGATGATCGATTTGTCTAATGCACGTGCAATCTCTTTGTATCCAACCATAATTTCTTTAGGCTTACCCGTGATAAGGTCTCTACCTTGTACCGGGATGTCCTCGATATCTACGTCAAGATCCTCTACAGCAGAACCTACTTCAATCTTGATTCTTTCTGCTGTTCTTTCTCCGATATAAAGGTTATGGTGAGTTCTTAAGTAATAAGCAATATCATTGGTAAACACGTCTCCGGCAATCTTTACAGATTTATCGCATACGATACCTCCCAGAGCTACCACAGCAATCTCAGTAGTACCTCCACCTATATCGATGATCATATTTCCTTCAGGTTTTTGTACGTCAATTCCTACCCCGATAGCAGCTGCCATTGGTTCATAGATCAATCTTACTTCTTTCGCGTTTACTTTCTGAGCAGAGTCTCTTACCGCTCTTTTTTCAACTTCAGTAATACCAGAAGGGATACAGATTACAATTCGTAATGCCGGCTGAATGAATTTACCTTTGATTCCGGGAATTTTTTTAATAAATTCCTTGATCATGTGCTCAGAAGCATGGAAATCAGCAATAACCCCGTCTTTCAAAGGACGGATGGTCTTGATATCCTCGTGAGTTTTACCCTGCATATGCTTGGCCTGCTCTCCTACGGCAATCGGCTTACCCGATGAACGTTCAATTGCAACAATTGAAGGTTGATCTATAACAATTTTATTATTATGGATGATTAGGGTATTAGCAGTTCCAAGGTCTATCGCAATTTCTTGCGTAAACATATCAAATAAACTCATATTTTTCTTCTGATTTTAAGTTTACAAAGATATAAATTTAACACTACTAAAGAAATTTCCCACCAACTTAATTTGGTTAAAATTTTATTAAAATTTATAATTCTTTATTAACTTTCAGTCTAGATATTTACAGACTTTGATTTCAACTAAAATTAATGGAGTGTTAAAAGGGTTAAAAAGCGAAATAGCAAAAGGGTAAAAGACTAAGAAGCACAACAATGAAGACAAAATAAAACTTGAAAACAGTAAAAACTTTTTATACAATATGCAATTTGCTGTTTTACAGTTTTTCCTTTTGCGGCATTCGCTTTTATAGTTTTTTACGATAATTATCATATACACTATCAGAGAATGATTAATTAAAAAAATCGTAAATTTGCGACTGCTTATGTTACAGTATTCCAACATCCATCAAACATCGAATTTTGCCGTGCTTTCCATAAGCTACGAGAAAGCCGATGTAGAAACGAGAGGAAAGTTTGCATTCTTTGATGAAAACATCAAAAACTTTGTTTCCAGAGTCCATCAGGAAGATCTTGGAGATGCATTTGTGGTTTCCACCTGTAACAGGACCGAAATCTACACCACTTCGCCCAATTATCTTTTGGTAGCTGAAGAGTATTGCAAAACCATTGGAGTACACCTTACGGATTTTCTTCAGTTTGCCAATATCCTTACCAAAGAGGAAGCGCTGATTCATCTTTTCAGGGTAGCAGCCGGACTTGAGAGTCAGATTATCGGGGATTTTGAAATCATCGGGCAGATCAAAAAAGCATACAGCCGTTTCAAAAAAGAGAGACAAAACTCTAATCCTTATCTGGAAAGAGCCATCAATGCTGCTATTCAGATTTCAAAAAGAATAAAAAACGAAACCGGCATTTCCAATGGAGCAGCATCTGTTTCTTATGCAGCGGTTCATTATATTTTAAACAGCCAGAAAAGAATTGCAGAAAAAAACATTCTTCTTTTGGGAGTGGGTGAAATCGGGCAGAATACGGTTGAAAATCTGGTAAAGCATGTTTATCAGCCAAAAATTAAAATTGCCAACAGAACTCAGGAGAAAGCTGAAAAGATTTCCCAAAAGTATAATATTCCTCACGTTGATTATTCTGATTTTGACCAGGAACTTAGAAACACTGATATTCTGATTGTTGCAACAGGCGCCAAGCATCCTATTGTCAACCAGTCACATTTCCCGAATGGCAAAGAAACACTGGTAATTGACCTTTCCATTCCGCATAATGTTGAAAAAAATGTTACCGAAAATAAAAATGTAACACTGATTGATGTAGATGAACTTTCAAAACAGATCCAGGAAACGATTCAACAGCGCGAAAAAGAAATTCCGAAAGCTGAAAAAATCATCAAGGAACTGATGAAAGATTTTATCGAATGGGAAAAAAAGAGAAAGCTGGCTCCCAATATCCATCATTTCAAAGCGGTTTTAAAAAATATGGAACGTAATGAAATGCATAATTTTTACAAAAAAAACAAATACATCAACATCACGGACATGGAACTTTCTGACAAAATGATTCAGAAAATCACCAACCGTTTTGCAAAATATATCATTGATAATCCTTTAAAAGCCGAAGAAATTAGTAAATTAATGCACGAAATATTAGTTGAACAACCAAACAACGAATTCAATGAAAAGCATTAGAATCGGAACGAGAAATTCCGCACTTGCACTTTGGCAGGCTAGAGAGGTTGCGAGGCACCTTCAGAACAACAATTATTTAACGGAGATTGTTCCTATCGTTTCTTCTGGCGATAAGAATCTTAATCAGCCTTTATATTCTTTAGGAATTACCGGGGTTTTCACAAGAGATCTTGATATTGCCCTATTGAATGACGAAATTGATATTGCCGTACATTCTTTAAAAGATGTTCCTACGCAATTGCCTCAGCATATTGAAATGATCGCTTATCTGGAAAGAGATTATCCGCAGGATATCCTGATCAGAAAAGAATCTTCAAGAAATAAAGAGTTTCATGAACTTAAACTGGCAACCAGCAGTTTGAGAAGAAGGGCTTTCTGGCTGAGAAATTATCCTACTGCTGAGTTTTCAGATATCCGTGGAAACATTCAGACCAGACTTCAAAAACTGGAAGACGGAGATTTCGATGCAACGATACTGTCTTTGGCCGGAATCAAAAGAATGAAAATGGAAATTGATTATGAAATGCTTCCATTAATGATTTCTGCTCCATCACAAGGGGTAATTTCCGTAGCCGGACATACTGATAAACCTGAGATCAACGAAATTGTACGTCAGATCAATCATAAGCAGACCCAGGTGTGTGTAGAAATTGAAAGAAACTTCCTGAGCACTTTAGAAGGAGGCTGTACTGCACCTATCGGAGCTTTTGCAGAAATCATTGGCGATCAGATCCGATTCAAAGCTGCACTTTGCTCTTTGGATGGAAAAAACTGTATTGCTGTGGATGAGAACTTTGTCTATACTCCAGCAGAAAATTTCGGAGAAAAATTTGCAAAAGCAGTTCTTGAAAACGGAGGAAAAGAATTAATGGCAGAAATCAAAAGCCAGATCTGATATTTCAGATTGTACATTCTTCAACTGTTCTTTTTCATCTTCTTAATTTTACAGACATGAAAATCTTATTTACCAAAAATATAGACCCATCTATTATATCCAAAGAATTAGGAGAGGATATTTCAGTAGACTGTGTTGAGGTAATTAAGACCAATCCTATAATGGTCACCCCTTTCGATCTGAAAAACTATTCTCTGATTTTCACCAGTGTCAACGGAGTGATGTCTTTTTTTAAAAATGGTTTTAAGCCCAATGAGGATTTTACTGCAAAAAACTACAATAAGATCTATTGTGTAGGCGAAAAGACAAAAAGAGAGTTAAGAAAACATGGCTTTGGTACATTTAAAGTACTGAAAAATGCTGAGACACTTTCCAGGTTTATTATTGGAAAATGCCAGCATGAACAGTTTCTTCATTTCTGCGGCAATCTTGCCATCAACGTTCTGGACAAGGATCTTCCACTGCAAAATATTAAATACAAAAAAGTTACGGTTTACAATACTCAGGAACTGAATCCTATAATAACTGAAAAATATCATGCTGCGGTATTTTTTAGTCCGAGCGGAGTTCGTAGTTTTGCAAAGCGAAATTCTCTGGAAGGCTTAACGTTATTTTCAATAGGGGAAACTACTTCCGTAGAGTTGAGAAATTATACGCAAGACAGAATCTATACTTCTGAAGGCAATACTCTGATATCAGTTTTTGAATTGATCAGAAAAGAAATACGAAGTAGAATTTAGATTTTTTTTGCGGTAATTATTAGTTAAAAGATTATGATAAAAAACGACCTATATTTAAAAGCACTTCGCGGAGAAACCGTTGAAAGACCTCCTGTCTGGATGATGAGGCAGGCTGGAAGATATCTGCCGGAATTCATTGCTTTAAGAGACCAATATGATTTCTTTACCAGATGCCAGACTCCTGAGCTTGCGGCTGAGATCACTTTACAGCCTATCCGCAGATTTCCTTTGGATGCAGCAATTCTGTTTTCCGATATTCTGGTAGTTCCACAGGCAATGGGTATTGATTTCAAAATGAAAGAATCTGTTGGTCCTTGGTTAGATACTCCTATCAGAACAATGGAACAGGTTCAGAACATTGAAACTCCGGATGTGAATGATACCTTAGGTTACGTTTTTGATGCTATTGAACTTACACTTCAGAAATTGGACAATCAGATTCCACTGATCGGTTTTGCCGGTTCACCATGGACCATTCTTTGTTATTGCGTGGAAGGAAAAGGAAGCAAAGCATTTGATATTGCAAAATCTTTCTGTTTCCAGCAGCCTGAAGCAGCTCACCTTTTATTGCAAAAGATTACAGATACTACCATTGCTTATTTAAAGAGAAAAGTAGAAAAAGGAGTTTCTGCTGTACAGATTTTCGATTCATGGGGTGGAATGCTTTCTCCTACAGATTATCAGGAGTTCTCATGGCAGTACATCAATCAGATCGTTGAAGCATTAAGTCCGCTTACCCATGTGGTAGTATTTGGAAAAGGATGCTGGTTTGCTCTGGAAGACATGACGATGTCAAAGGCTTCTGCTCTTGGTGTGGACTGGACCATTAAACCGGAATTCGCAAGAACACTGACCAACCATACAATGACGTTACAGGGGAACTTTGACCCTGCAAGACTTCATTCAACACCTGAAACCATTAAGAAAATGGTCAACGAGATGATCAACCGCTTTGGAAAAGACAGATATATTGCCAACCTTGGACATGGCATCTTACCTAATGTACCGGTAGAAAATGCTGAGGCATTTATCAGAGCAGTTGTTGACTGGAAACCCAATTTATAAGATTACTTCTTTTAAAATAGATAAAACCTTATAGAGCATTCTATAAGGTTTTATATTGTAAGCCTATTTTTTGATAATTTTCTTCTTCAGAACTTCATTCTTATTATCCGTAATCACAACAATATAAGTTCCCTTAGGAATATCTGACACGTCATACGAATCAGATTCCTTATCAAACGTTTTTATGCGTTTTCCAGACATATCCATAACATTGATCATTTTAACCTTATTTTGGGCAGCCATTTTAATATGAATATTATCCCTTACCGGATTTGGATATATATTTATATGATCAGCATATGAAACTTCCCCCGTTGCCAAAGCTCCACTTGTGATCATTACATTATCTACTACAACGCCGTAGGAATAATCCCCTGCGTCGTCATAAACAAATCTAAGCTTAAAAGCAGCATTAGCGTATGGAGTCAAATCTATATTGGCCGCTGTATCGTAAGCTGTTACCACATATGAAAAGGTATTAAAATCAAGATCCCAGACACCTGCATCGCCTGAAAAGGTAAAAACCTGAACCCACGAAGTTCCGTTAAAAACTTCAACTTTTAAAGTAGAGTCCAGATCATAAATCATATTGGCATAATTAAACGAAAGTTTTGGATTTGCAACTCCGTTAAGGTTAATCACCGGAGAAACCAATCTTGCATTTGCGTTAATTGCAGTTGGGCCAGCATCATCATCGTCAAAAAAAGCTGCACCATCAGGAAAGCTGGCAAAGCCATTCTGAGTACCCACATCCCAGTTATAAGATGTATCCGGATTTTCTACCGTCCATCCGGCTGGTAAAGAATTACTATTGAAACTTTCAGAGAAAACCTGTGCATCACATATTCCCCAGGTGGATAAAAATAAAATAAATAGTTTTTTCATAATAAAAATATTTGATGTTTATATAAAATTAACAAATTATACCTTACAAAACATAATCATACACAAAATCAATACATTACTATTCATTGTAAAAAGAAACAGAATTTTTATCTATTATTTATACCTTTATGTCTAACCTTTAAATCACATCGCATGAAAAAACTAAACAAACAAAAAATGAAAAAAATTATGGCAGGAGGAGATATCTGCCTTGAATGTGCTGAAGGATACCATCAGGTAATTATTGACGGGCGCTGTTCATGCGTTCCGGACTAATAAAAAAAGCAGCCCAACCGGCTGCTTTTCTATTTATATCAGTATCGTTATTAATTAACTCAACATTCTCTGAGCTTTTTTAACTCCCTCTACCAAAATATCAATTTCTTCAAAAGTATTGTAAACCGCAAAACTTGCCCTTACCGTTCCTGCAATATTAAAGAAGTTCATGATAGGCTGTGTACAATGATGTCCTGTTCTTACAGCAACACCCATTTTATCAAGGATCATCCCTACATCGGAGGCAATCCCCACTCCTTCCAGATTAAAGGAAACCACTCCGGTTCTTTTCGCTTTTTCACCATAGATTTTAATACCTTCTATTTCCAAAAGCTGTCTCTGAGCATATTCCAATAAAGCATTCTCATGATTCTGAATGTGAGAATGACCTATTCTGTTCATAAAATCAACAGCTGCACCTAATGCAATATTTCCTCCTACATTAGGGGTTCCTGCCTCATATTTAAACGGAAGACCTGCATAAGTTGTTTCTTCAAAAGAACAGGTTGCAATCATTTCTCCTCCTCCATGAAATGGCGGCAAAGCTTCTAATACTTCTTGTTTTCCATATAAAATACCTGTTCCCATTGGAGCATACATTTTATGACCTGAAAACACAAAGAAATCACAATCCAGCTTCTGAACATCAATATTGAAATGTGGAGCGGACTGAGCTCCGTCAATAACAATATAAGCATCAGTATTCTTTCTTGTTTTTGCAATGATCTCCTCAACAGGATTGACAATTCCCAACGCATTGGAAACCTGGTTTACAGAAACAACTTTTGTTTTTTCACTTAAAAACTGATCAAAATAATCCATCTGAAGGATTCCGTTTTCATCAATAGGAATCACGCGAAGCTTTGCTCCCGTTCTTTCGCAAAGCATCTGCCATGGAACAATATTAGAATGGTGTTCAAGATATGAAATAATAATCTCATCATCTTTCTTCAGTTTCTGCGTTAAAATATAAGCGATAAGGTTCAGCCCTTCTGTTGTACCTTTTGTAAAGATAACTTCAAAATCATGTTCAGCATTGATGAATTTCTGGATCTTTCTTCTTGAAAGCTCCATTTCTTCAGTAGCCAGCTGACTTAGCGTATGAATTCCCCTATGAACATTGGCATTAATTTCGGTATAATATGCGTGACAAACTTCCAAAACCGAATTTGGCTTTTGAGATGTAGCTGCATTGTCCAGATAAACCAGTGGCTTACCATTCACTTCTCTATCCAATATAGAAAACTGGCTTCTTATTTCCTGAATGTCAAACATTTATTTATTTTTTATAAAATTAAGACGTTCTTATTTAGAACTCTTCAAATTTACATAAAATCATTTAAATTATTAATTTAAAATACAATCAAAAAGAGTCGATTATTTTTAAATTTATAATTTTTCATCAAAACAGGTTCCCAATATAATGATGATAATGACTATGCCTAACCCTGCAATAATTGAATAAGGATTTGCAAAATTAATCGTCCATCCTAAAAATTTTGTTTGTTTTGGAGGAAACAATCTTTTATCTTCTTTATTATAGTAAAACAGCCCGAATTTCTAATAACCTGGATCATTAAAATCTTTTTTACTATTATTTATATCCGTTTTTTTCATTTTAATACACTGTTTTTAAATCGCACTGAAATAATTTTTTACAAAAAAAAATCTACCAATAAATTGATAGATTTTATGTTGTGTATTAAATAAGCAATTCTTATTCTGCAGATTTTTCTTCTGTTGTTGGAACGTCAGGAGACTGAGTTGCAACTTCTTCTGCTTCCTCTTCATCTTCATCATCCATTGCTGCTGCACCTCCTTTCATTGCATTTCTAGACATCTTAACAGCAACTACTACTGCGTTGTCAGGGTGCATGAAAGAATATCCTTCTGTTTTGATACCACCGATGTAAAGTTTGTTACCAATTCTTAATGGAGTAACATCTACAACGATTTCGTCAGGTAGGTTAGCAGGAATAGCTTTTACTTTCAGTTTTCTGAAAGACTGACGCAAAACACCACCAGCTACAACACCTTTAGAACGTCCTGTAATTCTTACCGGAACTTCCATGATAACCGGCTTGTCATCAGATAACTGATAGAAGTCAGCGTGAAGAATTTTATCAGTGATTGGGTGAAACTGAATATCCTGAAGAACAGCTGGAATTGTTTTTCCGTCAACTTCAATAGATACCGTGTGTGCTTCAGGAGTGTATACTAATCCTTTGAAAGCTTTCTCTTCAGCAGAGAAGTTTAAAGGTGCTTCACCTCCATAAACAACACAAGGAACTAATTCAGCATCACGTAAAGCTTTTGTAGACTTTTTGCCCACGCTTTCTCTTTTTGTACCTTGAATTGTAATAGATTTCATTTATAAAAATTTAAAAAATTGTTTTTAATTTCAATTTGCAAACCACTTAAAATCAATTAAATAACAAACTTACTGCTAATTGATTTATGCTCATGAACCATAGTCATAACATCCGCAAATAATGGGGCGCAAGATAGCACTTTTATTTTAGATGACAAATTATTTTTAACAGGAATTGAGTCAGTTACAATAACTTCCAAAAGTTTTGAGTTCTCAATATTCTCGTAAGCCTTACCTGAAAGCACTCCATGAGTAGCCATAGCTCTCACAGTTTTTGCTCCTTTTTCAATTAAGATATCTGCTGCTTTGCAAAGTGTACCAGCAGTATCAATCATATCATCAATAAGGATTACGTTTTTACCTGTTACATCCCCGATAAGGAACATTTCTTCCACAACATTTGCTTTTTTTCTTTCCTTATAAGCAATTACTACTTCAGCGCCTAAGTGGCCTGCATAGTTTTTAGCTCTTTTTGCACCACCCATATCCGGAGAAGCAATGGTAAGATTATCAAGGTTCAAAGATCTGATGTGGTCTACGAAAATAGTTGAAGCATACAGATGATCTACCGGAATTTCGAAGAATCCCTGAATCTGATCTGCATGCAGGTCCATTGTCATGATTCTTGTAGCTCCCGCTGCTGTTAGAAGGTTCGCAACTAGTTTTGCACCGATCGGCGCTCTTGGTTTGTCTTTTCTGTCCTGTCTGGCAAGTCCGAAGTAAGGAATTACCACGGTGATGCTCTTTGCAGAAGCTCTTTTTGCTGCATCAATCATTAGAAGAAGCTCCAAAAGATTGTCTGCAGGAGGGAATGTAGATCCAATCAGGAAAACTCTTCCTCCTCTTACAGATTCATCCAAAACAGGTTCAAATTCTCCGTCACTGAATTCCTGAAAGTTGATTTTTCCTAATTCTTTCCCATAATTCTGGGCAATTTTCTCTGCCAAGTCCCTGCTGGTTCTTGTACAAAATAGATAACTTAACTGATCGGCCATTTTTACTTTTTAAAAGATTTTGCAAATTTAAAAAAAAACCACAAGATTTACTCCTGTGGTTTCTAAGTTTTTATTTTATCAATTATTAAGGGAATTTAACTCCTGAATATTTGTTCGGGTCTACCTGCGGAAGTGTAGATCTGTATTTTGCATTAATAGATTTAATAAATTCATTAGCAACAATACCATATCCACGTCCTGTCAGGTGAACACCGTCTAAAGAGAAAGCTCCCCCTGTAACGAATTTGGCAGAGTATTTTACTCCATTAAATATAATTCCGGACTGTCCGTTAAGCTCCACCATTTTAGCGTTAGCATCTACAAATGCCAACCCGTATGAATCTGCAAGTGATTTTATAGAACCGTTGTAAGCATCTGTTGCAGTTTTCACATAACCGGCTTCAGTTTTTGTCAATACATGCTGGTTCTGCAATGGATAAGAAATTCCATAAACATTTACCGGAGCTGGAACATTCGGCGCATTAGTTCCGATTAAAGAACTTGTAGTAAGAAGAATATAATCATCTTTTGTAGCCTGTCTTGCCTGTCCGAAAATCTGCCCGAAAACGGTTGCAGTAGGTAGCCCTAAAGAAGGAGTAAGAGCTGCAGTAAGCTGAGCTGATAAATCTGTAAGGGCAACATCTTTAATCAATACCGGGTTAGGATCTGTTGTGGAAAGCAAATTAATTCTATCTCCGGCACCAAAAGCAGTAAGTGCCTGCTTCAAAGGACCATAAAGACTGGTATTAAGAGCTGTTAAGTTAGCTCCTAAAACAGCAGGTGTCAATGGATTATATGGCACTGTTGTAAAGAAAGGAACCGATGTAACATAAGGAATATTTGCCACCACTCCTTTTGTTGTCCCAACGCTCTTAAGTCCGTCAAGAACCGCTTTTATAGAACCGGCTACTACCGCCGGATCAGAAATATCATTTGATTTATACGTTGCTGGATTGGTATTTCCGGTCTGAACTGTAGCAGCAGTATATGTTGTAACTCCAGCTACCGTCTGAGAATTTGTCCCTCCATTGGTAGCATATGATAATACATCATTATTCCCAATCCAAAGTGAGAAGAATGTAGCTTTTTGGGCCATAGCATCCGCAAGAACACTGGTTGTTGCAGAAGAAGCAAATCTTACAAAATAAGGATTAGCCGTTCCTGTTGCCAGACCCGCCTGGCTGCCATATCCAGGGGCAACCAGATGGAAAGATTTTGCTCCCGGAACCCCCATATTCTGATAAGGCCCCCCAGAAGTTACATTATCCAAGGCTCCCGCCGGCGCACTTGGTACAGGTGCTAAAGATCCGTTAACCACCTGTAATGTCAGTTTTCCTGAAAATCCGGGAAGGTTATTAAAGCCACCGATATCATTAGGCATCAAAGGCTGTTTAAAATCTCCTCCACCCGCAAGTTTCATCTGTGCAGCAATCATACTTGGATAAGATTCATTCTGACCACTGCTGTACAATGCACCATCACGATATCCTGAAGTAAGTGAATTTCCTAAAGAGATATATTTTGAAAAGTCTGCATCACCTTTTGTTACCGGAATATCTTTCACATCCGTATCGAAATCCGTATTACAGCTTGTTACCGTAAAAAGAAGTGCAGAAACTGCAATTGTCGATATTATAATTTTTTTCATAGTCTTCTAAAATTAAAAAGGATTATAAGATAAACCTAGACCCAGATAGAAAGCAGTTGCTTTTGACTGGCCTTCAAGTCCTATATTAACATTGTTTACCTTTCTGTACTGAGGCATTGCATATCCTCCTGCAACATCAATTCCGAACTGCTTAAACTTGAAACCTACCCCACCTGTAACAACATACGTGTCATATGAAGGAGTTTCCGGAATAAAATTATCAGTAGTGTAAGGTGCTTCATCATAATAAGCTCCCAAACGTCCATAGATCATATTGGTGAAAGCATATTGAGTCCCCAGTCTGAATGTCTTGGAGTTTTTGAAGTTCTTAGGATTGGTAAGAATAGTAGGATCTGATGGATTGTTTCCAATAGGTGCATTTTCGAAATCAAGGGTCAGCTTACTGTATCTCTCCCATCCATGATAGTTAAAGTCTGCAGAAACCTGCCATTTCGGTGTCACTTTATAGGTTAAACCAATAGTATATTCTTCAACCAGTGGCAGCATTGCTGAGAATCCGTCCTGTCCGGCCGCATTCAATTTCAGCTGATTATAAACAGACTGTGATGGGAACTGGAAGGTAGCCGTTCCATTTTTAGCTTTCATATCTACCGGTGAACGGTAAGCAATACTTACATCTAATTTAGGATCAGGTCTGAAATAGAAACCGAATCCATAACCGTGTCCGCTTGCTTTTTTATCATTGATGTTAACTTTTCCGTCAAATTGGGTAACAGCTTTATCCCAATCCACTACTCCTCGTGCATAAATATAGCTCGCTCCGAAAGCAAGCCATGGAGCCAGCTTCACAGAAATCATAGGCTGGAAGTAGAAACTTTTCAGCTCCAGCTTCTGTACCAATTCTTTACCTTCCCAGTTATCGGGCCATTTGATGGTACTTCCAAAAGGAGTGGTAACACTAAGACCTACGGTAAGTTTTTCTATGGGTCTATAAGTAATCGCTGCATAAAAAGGAGTTCCTACAGGGTTATCTGTTTCCGCACTTTGTAAAGTATTGAAATTCTGAAAAGTAACCTTATTACTTGCAGCAAACCCTCCTGCCACTACACTCAGTTTGGAAGGGATAAATGACATACCCGCCGGGTTGAAGAATGTCACACTCGCATCTTCGGCATGAGCACTAGTATGCGCCATTGCCAATTGTTTTACCCCCTGCAGGGAAACTCTGAAGCCTCCTGCGTAAGATAGAACGCCCGCCAATAAAGCAGTTGATACTAATATTTTTTTCATAGACTATTATTATATAAGCCAAATATAAAATTATTTTGAATACGTCTGTTAATATTTCCTAATATTTTAAACAATATACCAAAAGAAAACTATGTTTAAAATAATATTTCACAAAAATCAAAACACAAACCAATCATTATGAAATAATTATGAAAAATCAGAAAAGATATGTATTACACTGTTTAATTTCAAACAAGTGTTTAACTTAAAGTATATTCACCACCAAAGGGGATTATAGAAATATAAAATAATAAGAAATGTTAATTTTTAGAAGAGCTCTGTTAAAATAAAAAAAATATATGCACTACGATTCCTTCTACAGCACTCCTTATCCTGCATCTCTCTTCCATTCTCTCTTAAAATATAGAAATGTTTTCTTCTGAATTCAGCTTATTTAAGTATTTTAGAATCACATAAAGATAAAAATACATAAATTTGCAGATTATAAATAATAGTAATATGAGTTGTGGATGTAAAACATCCGGCGATTCTGCACATTCTTGCGGACCTAAAAAAACCGCAAATGGCTGTGAAAATGTAAATACCTGCGGGAATAGTTATAAATTAAGTGTTTTTGACTGGCTTTCTAACATCAACAATCCAGCACCAAACAGGTGTGATTTTGTAGAAGTTAGATTTAAAAATGACAGAAAATCGTTTTATAAGAATGTAAATAATATTCCTTTACATATCGGCAGTGTAGTTACAGTAGAATCAAGTCCGGGACACGATGTAGGCGTTGTAAGCCTTACGGGAGAATTAGTAAAGATTCAGATGAAAAAGAAAAAGTTTTCTGAAGAATCGGCACTCAAAATATACAGACAGGCCAACCAAAAAGATCTTGAGGTATGGCAGGAAGCAAGAAAAAAAGAAGACGGCGTAAAGCTTGAGGCAAGAAAAATCGCTCAAAGGCTCAGCCTTGAAATGAAAGTAACTGATGTTGAATATCAGGGTGATGCTTCAAAGATTACGTTTTATTACACCGCCGACACCCGGGTGGATTTCAGGCAGTTAATTAAAGATTATGCCGGAGCTTTCCGTACTAAGATCGACATGAAACAGATTGGTTTCAGACAGGAAGCAGCCAAAGTAGGCGGAATAGGATCTTGCGGACGTGAGCTTTGCTGTTCTACATGGCTTACAGATTTCAGATCCGTAAATACCAATGTTGCCAGATATCAGCAGCTGAGTATTAACCCTCAGAAACTGGCAGGACAATGTGGTAAGCTTAAATGTTGTCTTAACTATGAGCTAGACAGCTACCTGGACGCATTAAGCGACTTCCCTTCTTCTTCGACGACCCTGGAAACTGAAAAAGGAAAAGCTTTTTGTATCAAAATTGATGTTTTCAAAAAGAAAATGTGGTTTGCTTACGTGGAAAGTTCCATTGCATGGTATGATTTTGATATTGATCTGGTTAAAAAATTGATTTCAAAAAATAAAAGAGGAGAAAAAACACTTCCTCTTGAAGAACTGAAGCAGCCTGAAACTTCTATACACACTATCGATCTGATCCAGGAAAACAATGTAGATCGTTTTGAAAAGAAAAACAGAGGAAACAGAAATAGAAACAATCAGAATAAACAACACAACGGGAACCAACAGGGACAGGGTCAAAAAAGAAACAAACCGGAAAGAACGGAAAGATCTGAAAAAACAGAAAACCCGAATGCTCATTCCGGAAATCAGCCTAAAGCACAAAAACAGCATCCACAGCAAAAAGCAGCTGTAGAGAAAGTAGCGGGCAGTACTGACGCTGATAAAAAACCACAAAACAACCCGAACAAGAAAAAATTTAAAAAGAAATATCCTCCAAAAAAAGATAAAAATGCGTAAAATTTTAGGATTATTTTCCCTTATCCTTTTCTTTAGCTGTACCTCTTCCTCAGGAGAAGACATCATTATGAATTCCGTTGATAACAAGTGGAATAAGAAAAGTGAGCAAAAATTTAATCTTGAGATTTCAGATCCGCAGAATCCTAAAAATATTATATTTGTTGTAAGAAATAATAACAGTTATCCATACAGCAACATAAGGTTTATTGTAAATTTCACCAATCTCCAGAACAAAAAAAAGGAGACAGACACCTTAAATTATGTATTGGCAAAGCCAAACGGAGAATGGCTTGGTACAGGCTTTGGTGATACGAAAGAAACTTTGTTTCAGTATAGAGCTAATTACAGATTTCCAGGAAAGGGAAAATATGAAATTGGACTGATCCAGGCGATGAGAAACGATAACCTTCCGGGAATTGAGGATATTGGGATAAAAATAGAAACGGCTAAACCGTAACCATAAATGGAAGAGAACAAAAAAAATGCAGGAAACAAGGGGAAAACATTTCCTCTGCCTCCCAAGAAAAAGAAAGATACCTCCTGGAAAAAATGGGTCTCATTTATTTGGATCGGACTCATTGCAGTAGTTTTGGGGATTTCAGGACTTTTCTTTGCGGTTTCCCAAGGTTTCCTTGGAGAAATGCCTGATGTAAAAGAGCTTGAAAATCCGGACATCTTTGTCGCTTCTGAGATTATTTCTTCAGATGGAGTCACTCTGGGTAAATTCGAAAAAGAAAAAACACAGCCTATCGTTTACAAGGATCTTCCTCCTTTTCTTATTTATGCACTTCAGGCTAAAGAAGACGAGCGTTTTAAAGAACACTCAGGAATCGACTTATATTCCGTAGCCAGAGCCGTAGCTTATGGTGGTGGACGTGGAGGTGGTTCTACCATCACTCAACAGCTTGCCAAGCTTCTCTTTACTGGAAACGCCTCTCAAAATAAGTTTCAGAGAGCATTCCAGAAGCTAAAGGAGTGGGTTGTAGCAGTAAGTTTAGAAAAAAGATATACCAAAGAAGAAATTATTACTCTTTACTTCAATAAATTCGATTTCCTTTTCAATGCCAATGGTATTGAAATGGCTTCAAGAGTTTACTTCAACAAAAAGACTTCTGAACTTACACTGCCTGAAGCCGCTACATTTGTGGCAATGCTTGAAAATCCAAGAAAAAATAACCCTTACAGATATCCTGAGAAGGCCAAGGAAAGAAGGAATGTAGTATTAGACCAGATGCAGAAAACCGGATATATTGATGCCGCAACATATGAAAAAGCAGCCAATACTCCAATAGAAGTAGATTTCCACCCTATCAAGACTATCACTGACGGATATTCTGCCTATTATAAGTTTTATCTGAGAAAAGAGATTGATAAATATCTTGAGACTCACGAAAAAGAAACCGGTAAAAAGCTTAATCTTTATAAAGATGGCTTAAAAATATATGTTACCCTTGATTCTAAAATGCAGAAATATGCAGAAGATGCAATCAGGGAGCACCTGACTGACCTGCAGAAAAGATTTGATGCAGAACAGAGAGGAAGAAAGAACAGACCTTTCTATTACCTTAATGATAAACAAATCAATGATGTGATGGTTCAGGCTATGAAAAGAACCGGCCGTTACAAGCTTCTGAAAGCGGATGGAATGCCTGAAGACTCTATCATGATGGAATTCAAGAAACCAATTAAAACTTCACGATTTACGTGGAATGGAGAGGAAGAAGTTGAAATGTCCCCTTGGGATTCTATCAGATACCACAAACAAATTGCACAGGCAGGCTTAATGTCTATGGTTCCGGGAACCGGAGAGATTAAAGCCTGGGTAGGAGGTATTGACTGGCAGCACTTCCAATATGACCATATCAAACAAGGTAAGAGACAGGTAGGATCTACATTCAAGCCTTTCGTATACGCAACAGCGATTATGAAACTTGGAATGACACCTTGCTCTACTGTTTCCAACGGAACTTATGATCATAACGGATGGCATGTACCAGGAAGAGGAGGAATGCTTACCTTAAAGGACGCATTAGCTCACTCACAAAACCCTGTTGCAGCTAGACTTATTGAAATGACAGGAGTAGACGCTGTTATCCAGACAGCAAGAGATCTGGGCGTAACAGAAGATATCCCAAGAAACAATACAATTGCTCTGGGTTCATCCGATATTACCATCTACGAGATGCTAGGGGCTTACAGTACATTTGCCAACTATGGGAACTACATTAAACCAGAAATGATCTGGAGAATTGAAGATGCCAACGGCAGAGTAATCAAAGAAGTAAACGTAGAGCCGAAAGAAGTAATGAACCCAATGTATGCTTACACCATGATTGAGCTCATGAAGGGAGTAGCACAATTTGGAACTGCTTCCGGGGAGCTGGGAAGAAAAGGTATATCTAAGGCAGTGGAAATTGCAGGTAAAACCGGAACAACTCAGAACAACTCTGATGGATGGTTTATGGGAATTACTCCTAAATTAGCAACCGGAGCATGGGTTGGATGGGAAGACAGAGCAACTCACTTCTTTGGAACGGGTGAAGGTCAGGGAGCGAAGATGGCTTTACCGATCTGGGCTATCTTTATGAAGAAAGTATGGGCGGATAAGAGTTTAGGAATCACTCCTGATGATAAGTTTGTAAAACCTTCAGACTGGAAAGACGGATGTTCAAACCTTAAAGGTCTGAGTGGAGGATATGGAGATGATGGAAGTCTTCAGACTATCGATGAGATTAAGAATCCAAGGCCAGCAGATCCGACCCCGAAAAAAACGACAGAAAAGAAAGAGGATAATATCAATGAAAACCTTCATTCTAATGATGAAGTAGATTTCAATAAATAAATTCTCTTTTAGAAATATACAAGACCTTTCAGATTATTGAAAGGTCTTTTCTTTTATATTTAATACCTTTGAAGCATGAATATTGAACATATCAGACAACCCTTTATCGAACATTTTCCGGGAGATTTTTCCAACAACCCCATGCAGAGAAACACTCCAAAGGTTTTATTTTCCACCATTAAACCGGCCGGCTTTGAAAAACCTGAACTGATCGCTTTTAACGAAGTCTTATCAGAAGAAATAGGCCTGGGAACATATGACGATAAAGACCTTGATTTTCTGGTGGGAAACAATCTTCCTGAAAATGTTCAGACCTACTCCACAGCATACGCAGGGCATCAGTTTGGAAACTGGGCGGGACAGCTTGGGGATGGAAGAGCTATTCTTGCTGGTGAAATCACAAACGATGCCGGCAAAAAAACAGAAATTCAATGGAAAGGTGCCGGAGCTACCCCATACTCCAGACATGCTGACGGAAGAGCCGTGCTAAGGTCTTCCCTGCGCGAATATCTGATGAGTGAGGCTATGTATCACCTGGGAGTTCCTACGACAAGAGCATTAAGTCTCGCCTTTACAGGAGAAGATGTAATGCGTGATATAATGTACAATGGAAATCCAAAGCTGGAAAAAGGAGCTGTGGTTATCAGAACAGCAGAAAGCTTTCTTCGTTTCGGACATTTCGAGCTGATGTCCGCTCAAAGAGAATACAACAGCCTGCAGGAACTTGCTGATTTTACGATCGAAAACTACTTTCCTGAAATCACATCTTCAGACCACCGAAAATACAGAGATTTTTTTGAAAATATCTGTACCCGTACGGCAGACCTGATGGTTGAATGGTTCAGGGTCGGCTTTGTACATGGAGTCATGAATACGGATAACATGTCTGTTTTAGGATTAACCATTGATTACGGACCTTATTCTATGATGGATGAATATGATTTGAATTTCACACCCAATACGACAGACCTTCCTGGAAGAAGATACGCCTTCGGAAAGCAGGGCCAAATTGCCCAGTGGAATCTCTGGCAGCTTGCCAATGCCCTTCATCCCTTAATCAAAGATGAAAAATTTTTAGAAGACACCCTAAATCATTTCGGAACCTATTTTTGGGAAGCCCATGATAAAATGCTTTGTAAAAAGTTTGGTTTCGACCAAATTCAGAAAGATGATGAGGAGTTTTTCACCAACTGGCAGGGATTAATGCAGGAACTTCAGTTGGATTACACCCTGTTTTTCAACAAATTGGAGACCGTAACCCTTTATACTGATGTAAAGGAACATTTTAAAGATATATCCTATACTTTTTTAAATGAAGAGATGATAGAAAAACTCAGCAATTTTATTGCGGGTTACGAAAAAAGATTGACTTCAAACTCAATTTCCAAAGAAGATTCAATAGCAATCATGAAAGAAACAAACCCAAAATTCATCCTAAGAAACTACCTTCTTTATGAATGCATAGAAGAGATCAGTAATGGTAAAAAAGAAATGCTGGAAAAACTAACCAAAGCATTAGAATCTCCTTATCTGGAACTCTATCCTGAGTTTTCAATCAAAAGACCATCCGGGTATGATGACACTGCAGGATGCTCTACACTTTCATGCAGCTCATAGGAATTTAACAACAAATACCATATATAACTAATACATTTTCATAACATTGATATTTTTACTATATTTAGAGAAATTTTTAATTATGAAAAAAATTGTATTTTCTTTAGCATTAGCATCATGCTTTTACAGTAATGCCCAAACCCTTCTTTCAGAAAGTTTCGAAGGAGCGACATTTCCCCCAACAGGTTGGACCAAGTCCAATACAAACACGTCAAGAGCCTGGGAACTAACCAGTTCTGTTTTTTCCGGCACTTCCGCTTCCTCTATTGAATTAAAAACAAGATTTACTATTGCTGGAACGAATTCCGCTACCATTGACTGGATTTCAGGAGCCAATACAGCCAATCTGGTAAGTCCTACATTTAGTTTAGTGGGAGCTACAAGCCCAGTCTTCAGCTTCAAGGTAAAAGTAGGATGGGGCTATATGATCAGCCTGAACAAGGGTAATCTTCTGGCACAGATCTCAACAGATGGCGGAACCAGCTGGACCACTCTTTGGAATGAAGACACTGAAGCAGGATTTACTGATGATGGTGATGGCAATGTAGATACTGATTTGTATAATACTGTAACTGTACAAAGAAGTCTCTCCTCTTATATTGGACAAGCCAATGTAAAAGTAAGATTCCAGTATGTTGCAAATGATGCTGACGCAGTTTCAATTGACGATGTACAGGTTACAGCCAATGGAACACTTGCTACCAATGAAATTTCAAGATCAAATAATAATCTTTCTATTTATCCTAATCCTACAAAAGGAGAAATAAATATCAAAACAGATAATAAAATCAAATCTGCAGCAGTATTTGATATGAGCGGAAAATCTCTGCTTAACAAAGGTTCTGAAGGATTAAATATTTCTTCACTTCCAAAAGGAACTTACTTACTAAAAGTAGACTTCTCAGACGGAACTTCCAAAACCGAAAAAGTAATCAAACAATAACAAACCTTTATACAAACTTTTATAACCACCTACTTTGGTGGTTTTTTTATTTTACTTTTGCAAAAAAATCGCACGTGTCTTTTATTAAAACAAAAATTATCAATTTTTTTAAACTGATTTTCCCTTCCACCTATACTGAATTGGCGGTTTTTCTGTTCTTTATTATTTGCTATGGGATTTTAGGTTCCTATATTGCGGTTCATTATAGAATAATTTTTGACAGCAGGATTCCATGGGACGCTTACTTCAGTTTTGATAACAAGTCTATTCTCATGACGGGAGGGAGCTTCGAAAGGCATCCTCTATCCTATTATTTTTTCAATTGGGTAAGAGAGTTTTCGTTATATATTTCAGGCGGAAAAATGGATACAAATTTCAGACTCACACTGGCATGGCTCAGCAATATTATCATCACTCTAAATATTGTCCAGGTTTTTAAATATTTAAAAAACATTATCAGCCTGCCTTTGTGGTTAAGCATATTCATTATTATTTTTTTTGGAACGTTTTCAACCAACATTATTTTATCATTTACTCCTGAGAATTTCACATACACTCTATTCTTACTGTCATTATACAACTACTATGCAGCCATAAAACTCAGAAAAGAAGAAAGAACACCGGCAATTGCTCTTTCCCTGGCAGGAATCACCATTGGCGGGCTTACTGTTACCAATTTTGTAAAAGTTTTTATCCCTTTACTTTTTGAGAAAAATCTTTTCACCAACTGGAAAAAATTCGGAAACGCAGCCTTCAGAGTAATTGTTGCTGCCATTTGTTTTATACTTCTTTATTTGAATAGAATTGATTTTAAATATCAGAATATTTTTTCGAAGACTAACCAGCAGTATGAAAAATTTTCGAACGTAGAATCCATGCCTACATGGGATATGATCATTTCATTCTTTTTTGGAGGTAATATCCTTTTCCCGGGATTTATTATGTCAGACAAGCATAATATGAAAGGGTTCAATTTCAAAGGACTTTATATGGATCTTTATTCATCCCCCTTTCCTTACCTTTTTATAACAATTTTACTACTACTGATATGTTGGAGTTATCTTAAAAATTTCAAAAACAAGTGGGTCCAGGTGATTGCCATTTCATTTTTGGTTGATATCATCATCCACTGTGTGATGAGGTTTGGACTTCATACTTCCTATATTTATGGAGGACATTTTGTTTTTGTATATCCACTATTGTTGGGATGGTTATTTTACGCTTACAGATCATCACCAAAAATAATATCATTTTTAACATTAATCCTGGCTGTATTATTCACTTATCTGCTTTTTAATAACATCTTTAGAATGACCGAATTCTTTTGGTTTATGGAAAATTATTACCAATAAAAAGAGCGGAGAAAAACTTTCTCCGCTCTTTTGTTATATGTCGTATGGATCATTCCTATTTGGCTTCTGCACAGAAAATTCTGTACTGTACGGCTACCGCAGACTTGAAATATTCTCTGATCTTAGAAAGATCACTGGCTGCACTTTGTTTGGTGAAATAACTTCCTGCTAAAATTTTATAATTCGGCCTTAAAGATGCATCCGTTTCCACTTTAAGATTAGGGAATCTTTTTCTGAAATATGACTTCACCTCATTGGCTTCTTCATTACTTTTCACTGTTGTAATCTGAATTTTGAAACCTAAAATTCTAGGATTTTTCTTACAAATTTCTGCATTGGTAAGTTCTCTGCTAGGCACAAAGATTTTAGGTGGTTTTGTATTGATTCCTGTAGAAATTCCACTGTCATTATTACTGAAATCTTTAGAAGAATTAGTTGTGACAACTTTAGCACATTTCCCTTCAATTCCTTCCAAAGCAGCATTTATTCTGGAATCCATTGTCATGACAAGCTCCGTTCCCGAAAGGGTATCTTTTTTAACAACCTGCTGTGCTTCAATACTATAAAATCCAAATAATGATAATATCGAAAATATTTTGATTAGATTTCTCATTTAAACTTGTTTCCGCAAATTTATACAAATTAAAAAACTATACCAAACTGGTTATTTAGAATCAATACAAATTAAACGTAAATGATATTTTCCCTTTTCGATATACCGTTAAATTCCTGTTAAAAATATTATTTTTGCGGAATTGATTGAATGTTCAATAATTTACTAACATAAGATAATTTAAATGATTAGTTGGAGAAAGCATTATAAAAAAACGTTGATCGCGATAGGCTTATTGCTATCAACCAGTGCTTCATTTTACGGGCAAGACGGCGATCCTAAAAACGGAGAGAAACTTTTCAAAGCGAATTGTACTGCATGTCACGCGCTGGACAAACAAGTTGTAGGACCACCATTGAAGGGGGTTGTAGAACGAGTAAAGACAGAAGGTGGTGTAGACAAAGACTGGCTTCACAAGTGGATCAAGGATAACAAAGCTCTTAGAGCTTCGGGAGACAAATACGCCAATGAGATTTTTGAAAAGTTTAATAAGACTGAAATGCAGGTCTTTCCAAATCTTACAGATAAGGATATTGACGACATTTTAGCTTTCACAACTAACCCTCCTGCTCCGGAGGAGAAAAAGCCGGAAGCAACTCCTGCAACTGACGCTACTGCGGCAGCTCCTGCAGACAAAACTACTACAAACGTTGTCATCATTTCACTTTTAGCGATTGCAGGTTTACTGGTTTGGATCTTGGTAAAACTAAGACAGTTGGTAAAACTAGGCCAATCTGAAGATTTAGCCGGGCTTAACGAGACCAGAGTTCGTTCTTTCAGTGAAATGTATGAGAAGTTCCATTACATTGGCAAAGGGTTATTGGCAATTCTTGCTATTCTGGCCGCTTACGGAGTTTGGAACTGGTTGATGTGGATCGGGGTTTACAAAGGTTACAAGCCTGAACAGCCTATCTACTTCTCTCACAAAATCCACGCTGGGGAACAGAAAATTGACTGTCAGTTATGTCACTCAAGTGCTAAATACGGAAAAGTATCTGAGATCCCTTCTATGAATGTTTGTATGAACTGTCACAGAACAATCTCTGAATACAACAAAGATCACTACATGGAGCCAGGAAAAGATAAGGCGTTCTATGATGGTGAAATCCAGAAGATCTATGCAGCAACAGGCTGGGATCCTGCAAAACAACAGTACACAGGAAAAACACAGCCGGTTGAATGGACAAGAATCCACAACATGCCAGACTTCGTTTACTTCAACCACTCTCAGCACGTAATTGCTGGAGAACAGGCTATCATCAATTCTTTCAACAAAAAGAATCCTAACAACAAAATTGATGTTGTATGTAAAGCTTGTCACGGTAAAATTGATACAATGAATGTTGTTCAGATGGCTAACGACTTTACTATGGGATGGTGTATCGAGTGCCACAGAACGACTGAAGTTGATATGAACAACGGTTATAATAAAGAGTACTTCAAAAATCTACATGACAAGTTGAAAAAACAATATCCACAAGATGGAGGTAAGATCACTGTAGATGCCATTGGAGGTCTTGAGTGTGGTAAATGTCATTATTAATAACTAAAAAATTAGAAGTATAAATGGCTTCAAACAAAATACAATTCAGAAGTATTCATGAACTTAAAGATCCGGCTTTGAATAATAAGCTGGCTCAGAAAGAGTTTCAGGAAGAAATTCCGGTAGAAGATTTCCTTGGAGATGCTGAGAAAAACGGATCAAGTACTTCAAGAAGAGATTTCCTTAAATTATTAGGGTTCTCTACAGCAGCAGTTACATTAGCTGCCTGCGAAGCTCCGGTAATCAAAACGATTCCTTACGTGGTAAAACCACATGATATTATTCCGGGAATCCCTAACTATTACGCTTCAACTTATTTTGACGGTTTCGACTTTGCTAGTGTTTTAGTAAAAACCCGTGAAGGTAGACCTATCAAAATTGAACCCAACCCAGCTGGTGGTGACTTAGGTAAAACTAACGCAAGAGCTCAGGCAAGTGTACTTTCTCTTTATGATAACGATAAAGTAAAGCAGCCTAAACTGGATGGTAAAGACGAAACGTTCGATAAAGTAGACAGTTTTGTTATAAAAGGGTTAGAGGAAGCTAAAGCTTCAGGCAAAAAGATTGTGGTTTTATCACACTCTTTTGCTTCACCAACTTTCAAAAAGTTATTTGGTGAATTCAAAGCTAAATATCCTACAGCAGAACTGGTAACTTATGATGCTTTCCCTTATTCTGCACAATTAGACGCAGCTCAGGAAGTATTCGGACAGAGAGCATTACCTGTTTACGATCTTAAAGGATCTGAATTGGTAGTTTCTTTCCAGGCTGATTTCTTAGGGGACTATAACGCTTCAAGCTTAGAAACGTCTTATGCAGCGGCAAGAAAACCAGGAGCAAACATGTTGAGACACATTCAGGTGGAATCTAACATGTCATTAACGGGTGCTAATGCCGATTCAAGATATAGATTAAAACCAAGTGCTGTAAACAAAACTTTAGTTGAAGTTTACAATGCAATCGTAGGTGGTGGTACTTCTGATAAGACTGCAACTGAAATTGCTAACGAATTGAAGGCAAAAGGAAACAAAGCCGTTGTTTTTGCTGACGGTTCTAAAGGAGCACAGGTTTTAGCACACTTAATCAACCAAAAATTAGGTTCAGTAGCTTTCACAGGTAAAGCAAACTTCCTGAAAGAGTTCGATGGAGCAAAATACCAGGAATTCTTAGGATGGGTAAACGGTGGACAAGTAGGTGTGTTGATTACAAACAATGTAGATCCTATCTACTCTCATCCAAAAGGAGAAGATTTCAAAAAATCTTTATCAAAAGTTCCTTACGTAGTTGCTGTAGCAGATAAGAAAAATGAAATGTACAAAGCAGCGAAAGCTGTAATTCCGGTAGCTAACTGGTTAGAGTCCTGGGGAGATATCGAACCACAGACAGGAGTATATTCATTAATGCAGCCTACCATCCAGAAAATCTACAAATCAAGACAGATCGAAGAATCTTTACTGGTTTGGAAGAATGGTAAAAACAATGCAGCAAACAATTACTACGATTATTTAAAAGCAAGCTCTGCTTCTCTTTTAGGTGGTACTTCTTTCAACAAAGCATTGTATAACGGTATCAACGCTTCTACTAACTCAACAACATTATCTTACGCAGGTGGAAACGCTGCTCAGGCTGTTGCTGAACTAGGAAACTTCAAAGCTTCTGAATTAGAATTAGTACTATATACTAAGACTTCAATGGGAGACGGTACTCAGGCTAATAACCCTTGGTTGCAAGAATTACCTGACCCAATCACAAGAATGTCTTGGGATAACTATTTGACAATTTCTCCAAAAGACGCAGAAAAGTTCGGAATCGATAACGATCTTAATGCAAGAATGCAGCTAGACGGTTCTATTGTAAACCTTACTGTAAACGGAGTAACAATAAAAGATGTTCCTGTATTTGTACAACCAGGACAGGCTGAAGGATCTGTAGGTCTTGCGCTTGGTTATGGTAAGAAAAACTCAGGAGCAACTGCTGATACCGGGGTAAATGCTTATCCTTTATTTGACGGTTCTAACCTTGTTCTTTCAGGTGTTAAAATTGAAAAAACAGGAGAAGATCACGAATTTGCAGGGATCCAGCTTCAAAATACATTGATGGGTCGTTATGAGATCGCTAAAGAAGTTCCTTTAGCAGATTTCATCAACGTTGCTTTCGATGATGAGCACAAAGGATGGAACAAACCTTTGGAATACCACACTATCAGCGGAGCGCTTCCGGCAAGAAAAATTGACCTTTGGGATGCATTTGATGATACGGACGGTCCTCACTTCAACTTATCTATTGACCTGAACTCTTGTACCGGTTGTGGAGCATGTATTATTGCTTGTCAGGCAGAAAACAACGTTCCTGTAGTAGGAAAAGCAGAAGTAAGAATGTCCAGAGATATGTACTGGTTAAGAATTGACCGTTACTATTCTTCAAGACAGACAGTAGAAGTATACGAAGGATTAAAAGACGGAATGGCTGTACCAGAATTATACGGTACTGCTTTCAATAAAGAAGGAGGGGCATTAAACCACCCTGCTGATAATCCGGATGTAATCTTCCAGCCTGTAATGTGTCAGCACTGTAACCATGCTCCATGTGAAACAGTATGTCCGGTAGCGGCTACTTCACACGGTAAGCAAGGTCAAAACCATATGGCTTACAACAGATGTATCGGTACAAGATATTGTGCAAACAACTGTCCGTACAAAGTAAGACGTTTCAACTGGTTTACTTATAACCTAAATGACAAGTTCGATTTCAATATGAACAACGATTTAGGAAGAATGGTACTTAACCCGGATGTAGTTGTAAGAACTAGAGGGGTAATGGAGAAATGTTCAATGTGTATCCAAATGACTCAGAATACTATTCTTGAGGCTAAGAAAGAAGGAAGAAGAGTGAAGGATGGAGAATTCCAGACTGCTTGTTCTAAAGCTTGTTCTACCGGAGCAATGACATTTGGAGACATGAATGATAAAGATTCTGAAATTAGAAAGGTATATGCCTCTAACAGAAGATATTATTTACTGGAGGAGATCGGAACAAAACCAAACGTGTTCTATCATACTAAAGTAAGAAACAGAGTAGAAAAATAAAGTTTAAATAATAAATAGGTAAAAAATGTCAGGACATTACGAAGCTCCGATAAGGGAACCTCTAATTATTGGTCACAAAACTTATCACGATATTACAGAAGATATCGCACGACCTATCGAAGAAAGAGCAGGTAAATTATGGTGGATCTCATTATATGCTGCACTAGTTCTATTCCTCTATGGATTCGGCTGTATCGCTTACACTATCGGGACAGGTATTGGAGCATGGGGGCTTAACAGAACTATTAACTGGGGTTGGGATATTACCAACTTCGTATGGTGGGTAGGTATCGGTCACGCCGGGACCCTAATCTCAGCGGTATTATTATTATTTAGACAGAGATGGAGAATGTCTGTAAACAGATCTGCAGAGGCGATGACGATCTTTGCGGTTGTACAGGCAGCAATCTTCCCTGTAATTCACATGGGTAGAGTTTGGGTTGGATACTGGGTATTCCCATTACCAAACCAATTCGGTTCTCTTTGGGGGAACTTCAACTCTCCTCTACTTTGGGACGTATTTGCGATCTCTACGTATTTCTCAGTATCTACTGTATTCTGGTTCATGGGACTTATCCCTGACTTTGCAATGATCAGAGATAGAGCCAAGACTCCTTGGACTAAGAAGATTTATACATTCCTTGCATTCGGTTGGGGTGGTAAAGCAAAACACTGGCAAAGATTCGAAGAACTTTCTTTGGTTCTTGCAGGGTTGGCAACTCCACTTGTATTCTCAGTACACACTACCGTATCTTTTGACTTCGCGACTTCAGTAATTAAAGGATGGCACTCAACGATCTACCCTCCTTACTTCGTTGCTGGTGCGATCTTCTCAGGATTTGCAATGGTACAGACACTATTGTTGGTTGCAAGAAAGGTGTGTCACTTAGAAGAGTATATTACAATGTATCATATCGAAATTATGAACATCGTAATTATCTTAACTGGTGGTATGGTAACGGTAGCTTACGCCACTGAATATTTCATCGGATGGTACTCAGGTTCAAGATTCGAAGATTTCACATATCTTTCTCCAGGTGCTGCTGTAGGACCTTACTGGTGGGCATTCTGGTCATTGATCATCTGTAACCTTGTTGTTCCTGCTTCTTTCTGGTTCAAGAGACTAAGAACGAACATTATCTGGACATTCATTGTTGCATTAATCATCAACATCGGTATGTGGTTCGAGCGATTTGATATCATCGTTATCAACCTTTCAAGAGACTACTTACCAGGATCATGGACTATGTTTAAACCAACGATCATTGATGTGGGTGTATATTTAGGAACTATCGGATTCTTCTCTGTATTATTCTTACTATACGCAAGAACATTCCCTGTAATTGCACAGGCTGAATTAAAATCGATTTTGAAAATCTCAGGTGAAACTTATAAAGCAAAAGAAGGAGATGAGCACCACTAAAATTGTATACGGACTTTATGCTGACGACGACGATTTGATGAACGGCGTTAAAGCATTCAACGATAAAGGAATCGCAATCAACGAAGTTTATACTCCGTTTCCAGTTCACGGACTAGACAAAGCTTTAGGTTTAAAGAAAACCAGAATTTCTGATGCTGCTTTTATCTATGCTTGTTATGGAGTTACTATCGGTGCTACTTTAACCTGGTATGTAATGAACCACGACTGGCCTCAGAATATCGGTGGTAAACCAGCTTTTGACTGGGGACACAACATGCCTGCATTCGTAGTTCCAATGTTCGAATTAATGGTATTCTGTGCAGCTCACATGATGTCTTTAACTTTCTTGGTTAGAAACAAAATGTACCCAGGAGCTCCTGCTCAGAATCCTGATCCAAGAACTACTGATGATAAATTCATGATGGAATTTGTAACTGAAGATGTAGAATCTGTAAAGCAGTTGCTTATTGAAACTGGAGTTGAAGAAATAACTGTTAAAGACGCTTAAAATGAAAAAGAATGTATTAAAGATTACAGCAGTTTTAGGTTTAACAACAGTTTTACTTAACTCTTGCGGACCAAAGGAGAATACTCCGTTGGTATATTTCCCGGACATGTATTTTCCGGTAGCTTATGATCCATTGATGAAAGCTCAGGATGCTTACTCAGATCATGAAAATGAAATTCCTGCTTTTGTTAAAAATAATGGTGCAACGGGTCTTTCTCCAGTAGAAGGATCAGTTCCTCAGAATAAAGACGGTGTTTTTGAAGAAAGCTTATTACCTAAGAACGTTGACGAGTACAACGCTGGGTATGATGCTTCCAAAAAACTTACCGTATCTCCTTTGAATCCGGCTAATGCAGCTAAGGATCTTGAAAGAGGGAAAATATTGTTTGATCACACTTGTGCTGCATGTCACGGAACAGGAGGTGATGGACAAGGACCTATCGTACAAAGTGGAGCATTCTCAGGAGTACCTAACTATGCTGACAGAGAAATTACTGTAGGATCTGTTCATTATGTATTAACAAACGGTAGAAATGCCATGGGATCTTATGCGGGACAACTGAACGCTGGAGACAGATGGAGAGTAGCCATGTATGTGATGAGTGCTTTCAAAAAAGGAGCAGCAGCACCGGCAGCAGCTACAGCGGCGGCACCAGCAAAAACTGAAACGACTACCGAAACTAAAAAATAAGAAAAGAAATGTATAGTTTTTCACCAAAATTAAAATCAACTTCTATAATACTTCTTGTTGTAGGTTTAGTTCTTTTCGGTATTGGTTTCTTTATGAACAAAGGAATTTCTACTGAGAAAATAGAACAAATGATGGAAGCTGTTCATGCTTCTGGTCATACAGCTCCTACACATTCAAGTGAAATGGTTGGACCTCAGGATCACGCAGCTCACCTTGAGCATGCTACATTGCAGGTACACAACCAGCCTTTAGCAGCAATACATTTTGTAGCTGTATTTTTCTTTGGAGTAAGCTGCTGCGTATTGTTCTTCTATTCTATTCAGCACGCTGCACACGCAGGATGGCCAATCATCATTACAAGAGTAATGGAAGCTATTGCTTCTTATATCCCTTACGGTGGTGCAATCCTGGTAATCCTGATGATCTTGAACATCACTCATAATGGTCATTTATTCCACTGGATGGACCCTGAATTGACAAACCCGGATTCTCCGCATTTTGATGTGATCTTATTTGAAAAGAAAAAATTCTTAAATATTCCTTTCTATGCAGTAAGAACTTTAATCTATGTGATTGGTGCTTCTTTCTTTGCTTGGAAATTAAAAGCTCAGTCTAAGAAAGTAGACGAAACTAAATCTAAAGTTGAGTATCAGATGCTTTACAGATGGGCAGTAGGATATATCGCATTCTTTGGATTTGCTTCTGCAGCTTGGGCTTGGGACTGGTTGATGTCTATTGACCCTCACTGGTATTCTACAATGTATATCTGGTATTCAATGGTTAGCTGCCTTTCAAGTGGTATCGCTGTAATTATCTTATTAAGTGTTTATCTTAAGAAAAACGGTTTCTTACCACAGTTCAACGACAACCACTTACACGATTTAGGAGTATTCCTTTTCGCGACAAGTATGCTTTGGACTTATACATGGTTCGCACAGTTCATGCTTTACTGGTATGCAAACGTTCCGGAAGAGGTTAACTACTTCTTCGGTAGATTCCAGCACTACTCTCCTACTTTCTTGCCGATGTTGATCATCAACTTCTTATTACCATTATTGGTATTGGTAAGCAGCAGCATCAAGAGAAACTACAAAGTAGTTACAACTATGGCTGTAGTAGTTCTTTTAGGACACATCTTAGACTACTTCAACATGGTAATGCCGGGAACAGTAGGACCATACTGGAACACTCCTGAAGTATTCTTGTTAATCCTTGGAGCAATCCTGTTCGTAGCTGGGTTATTTATGTTCACTGTACTTTCAGCTTTATCTAAACTGAAACTGATTCCTACAGGAAACCCATTCTTACACGAATCTGAAATTTATGAGTATCCTTTCTAAGGACTTGTAACAAAATAAAATTATAAAAGACTGATTGTTAAACGATCAGTCTTTTTTTATGCAGATAACCGTCAGGCAACTATTCTGAACGTTATGCGTCTCTATAATGAGATCAATCACTAAAAACAAATCTTATTATGAAAACAAAACTTTTCCTTTACTCATTCTGCCTTTTCATCTATAGTTTTATTCAGGCCCAGACTATTACTTTTGTTTCTGAAAAAAGTAATCATCCTCTTCCAAGGGTTTCAGTATTTGGAAAAGATGGAACTATTCTGGCTTATTCTGATATTGAAGGTAAGATTGATAAAAAATCATTGTCTCCTTCTCAGGAGAAGTTTCAGCTGGTCTATAATAATTTTCCGGTAGCTACCCTATCTTATACTGATTTTGATCAGCCCATTATTAAAATTAATGATCAGGTAAAGGAAATCGAAACAGTAGTTATCAAAAACAGCAAACCTGCCAAGTACATTTTCATCAAAGGAAATTTTAATGCCTACGTAACGGTGAATAATAAGTTGAACAGTTATGCAGATGGAATTGTAACTTATATCTTCGACAACAAAACAAAAAAACTGAAGAGCACCAATGTGGAGCAGTACAGGATATTCAGGCTTACAGAAGCTAAAAACGAAAAGAAAGAGACTTCTTCATGGGATTATGGAAATTCCCTGAATATTCCAAAACTTAAAAATGTGGGAAACCCTGAAGAATATAAAACTAACAAAAATGTAATCCGTGAATTGAAAGGTGATCGCAAAGATCAGATAGAAGTTACAGGCGGAATTCTCCGGGAAAAAGAATTTTCATTCTTCGGCTACAGATTTTATGATATCAGAACCATTTTAAATATGTCCTTCGAAAAGGGATCAGAAAAAACCTTAAAAGACTTCCTCGAATACAACGAACTGTTTTTTGTGAAACTTAAACATAAAAGTGAACCGGATTATAATCAGATTGCTGGCTATACTAATTTCTATCCCACAGAATTAAGCTTTAATAATGACAACGACATTGAAAAAGTAAAATTTAATAAAGAAAACAGTAACTATCAGATTCCCTATTGGCAGGATGCTTCGTTTCCGAATATGCAGACAATTTTTAGCAGCTTCTTTAAAGGAGACCTTAAAGAGATGCCTAATAAACAATAACACTTCACAATATGAAAAAAGTATTATCTCTTATTTTCATGACCATGCTATGTATTGGAAATGCTCAGAACTCAGCCCATCGCTTTTTTTATGAATTATCTTACAGACCCAATAAAGATTCCCTGCAATATGAAAAGGAGATCATGATTCTGGATATTGATAAAGAGCAATCTGTATATCAATCTTATGAACTTACTGTTTTAGATTCACTTTCTAATGACATCATCTCTAAAAGTGAAAAAAATGGAACTATGCCGGATTTAGCCAATATGCCGGATCGTAAACCAATACCATTTTCGCACAGAATTTTCAAAAAATATCCGATACAGAATGTGCTCTATACGGACATTATTTTCAATGATGATTACTCCTATATCGAAACACCTCCCATCACATGGACAATAAGCAATGAAAAAGGAAAAATGGAAAATTACACTGTCCAAAAAGCAGAAACAGCTTATGGAGGAAGACTGTGGACTGCCTGGTTTACAACCGACCTTCCATTTCAGGATGGCCCCTATAAATTTTATGGGCTTCCGGGTTTAATCATTCAGATAGAAGATTCAGAGAAAAATTACTCCTGGGAACTAAAGGGAAACAGAAAAATAGACCAAATTAAAAATATACTTCTTCTTGAAAAATTTAACAAAAAAAATTCAAACCCAGGAATACGCCAGCTCCCCAAAGAAAAATTCGAAGAAAAATACAATGAGTATAAAAAAGATCCATTCGCTCAAATAAGGCAGATGGCTTCACAGCTTCCTTCCAATATGAGACTGCCAGATGGTTCCTCTATTACAGATGGAATGCGGGAGGCAGATAAAAAGGCAAAAGAAATGGCAAAAAAGAATAATAACAGCATTGAAATTTCCCGGAAAAAGTAATAAAATAGGCTGGAAAGATAAAATAAAAAATAAAATCCTGTATTAATAAAGGTTTTATTAAATTTGCAACAAACCAAATAAAAATGAAAAAGTTTTCTTTTCTACTTGTTTTCAGCCTGTTGCTTTTTACAGCATGCAAGAAAGACCATGTAGATGCTACGAATACTAAAACACTGCAGTCAAGTATCAACGATATGACTTCCAGTTTACCTACCATTAAGCAGATTAAGTTTAATGAGGCCCTTTATATCCTTAAAACATTTGGTGTAGAAGCCGATGGTGATATCAATGAGCTAAAGGCACTGGGAAAACTCATCAACGGAAAAAAAGTTCCTGAGATCATGGCACTTGCTGACGAGGTTGCACAGAAAAATGGAATAGAATGGGCCAGTACGGCTCCTCCATCACTGGGAGAAATGAATATCTTCGGGGATGATAAAGCTAAAGAAAGTGACCCTAACGATGTAAAAGCAGGAGCATTAAGCCTTGTGACAAGACCTACAGGAGATGATGGAACAGGAGCTCCCACAGCCATTCAGGTTGTTCCAAGACTTGTAGATGCTGCCGGAAACCCGGTATCATTCACAGGAGCCGGTCTCGAAGCTACATTGGAAGTTTTCAGTAATGGTGTAAGATTGGCAACAGCCAAAAACCTGATGCAGGATAATAATTTCAAAGGATTCAACCTTAAGTTCTCCTCTATTCCTGCTGCAAAAGTAGTAGATAACAAAATAGACATCACTGTTTCTGTAAAAACCACTGCAAAGACCTTCAAAATGTCAAAAATAGGTCTTGATGTAAATGCCGCAGCCCTAAAAGTTCCAGCCATCCCAAAAACAGACTCTACCGCTGTACCGGAACAACCAAGTGCTGTAATAGATCCAAACAATCCGGCAGCTGCTTCCGGAACTACTACGGACCCTTCTGCAGTTGCTCCAGCAACACCAGCCACTCCAAAGCAACCGACCACAGACCCTAAAAATACAGTAAGTAAATTTTTGAATAGCGTAAGCTCTCAGAATTTAAAAGCAGCTTACGAAACATCCAGCAATCCAAGCTGGGGAAGCTATGAATCGTTCTCAAATCCCACCTCAGGTTTCGGATCGGTAAAAAATGTAAGCGTAAAAAATATTACAACCAGTGGTGCTACGCCTAACAGCGCCAGTGTAAACGCAACTTATGATGTAACGGATAAAAGTGGTAAGACTACTTCTTTAAAAGTAACTTTCGGACTTAAAAATGTAAATGGAGACTGGAAAATTTCCAGCTATAAAATCAATCAATAAATGGCTTCAGCAGAACTGATCAAGAAATTAGAGGAGACAATTGAAAATATTCCTGATTTTCCCATTCCGGGGATTCAATTCAAGGATATTTCTCCAATCTTTTTAAATCCGAAGCTTTACGAAGATGTAATCGCAGATCTTGCAGCTTTCAGTAAAGGGAAAATAGATGCAGTCTGCGGAATAGAGAGCCGGGGTTATCTTTTCGGAATTGCCATTGCAGTAGCATTGGAAGTTCCGTTTATCTTAATCAGAAAAGCAGGAAAACTACCCCCTCCCATTATTTCAGAGAAATACGATCTTGAATATGGAAGCGCTGTTATTGAAACCAGAGACGGGCAGATAAAGCCGGGACAAAGGGTTTTGATTCACGATGACCTTTTAGCGACCGGGGGAACAACTGAAGCAGCGGCAAAGCTTGTTGAGAAACAAGGAGCAACCGTTTCACAATTCAGCTTCCTGATCGGGTTAAAAGGATTGGGTGGTGATGAGAAATTGAAAAAATTTGGTGCTGAAGTCTACCATATTTTAGAATACTAGATACTGCACAGTCAGCATTAAAGATCAGAAATGGAAAATCTGAGAGCTCATTTCGAAGAAATAATTGAATTGACTGATGATGAATTTGCTTACATCCTTTCTCACTTCACTCCAAAAAAACTAAAAAAACACCAGTACCTCATTCAAAAAGATGATAATGTTCATCATACCTATTGGGTACGGAAAGGGTTATTGAAGGCGTCATATACTGATGAAAAAGAAAAGGAACACATTATACAGTTTGCGATGGAAAATTGGTGGATTACAGATTATCAGGCCTATTTTACCCATACAAAAGCCATATTTAATGTAGACTGCCTCGAAAATACAGAGCTTCTCTGTTTATCTTATGAAAACCGGGAAAAACTGTGCAAGGAAATGCAAAAGGTAGAGCACTTTTTCAGAAAAAAAGCCAACAGTGGATTTGTTGCACTGCAAAAAAGAATGCTTTCCCTTTTATCCGATAATATAAAAGAACGCTATGAAGTTCTCCTTGCCCAATATCCTGACCTTTTTCAAAGAGTTTCAAAAACCGTAATTGCATCTTATCTTGGCGTTTCAAGAGAATCCCTGAGCCGCCTGCATTCAAAATAGTGAGATTCGTCACAAAATATTTGTGAGATTCGTCCTTTTACATTCCATCATATACATCCATTTTTGTAGTAAAATTTCACTAAAAATAGATGTAGATATGTACACCCTGAAAAAAATGATTCTCCTATGTTTGTTTATAATAAACATCACGGCTTATACTCAGAAAACAAGCCGCAAAGTTCAGATGAGCACCTTTGCGGAAAGCCAGCAGCAATGGACTGGTATTGCTATTTCAAAAAAAGATCACGTTTTTGTTAATTTTCCGAGGTGGTCTCAGAAAACACCCGTTTCTGTAGCAGAAATTATTGATGGGAAAACCATTCCTTTTCCTGATCTGCGCTGGAATAGCTGGACTCAAAACACGGCAGGTAACAATCAGTTTATTTGTGTTCAAAGTATATATGCAGATCATACAAACTTACTTTGGGTGTTGGATACGGGTTACGAACTTTCCACCGATACAACGAAGGGTGCCCGTTTATACTGTTTTGATCTCAGTAATAATACTCTCACGCATGAATACTTTTTATCTGCAGAAAAAATAACAGAAAAAGCATATTTAAATGATTTCAGGATAGACCATAAAAATCATGCTGTTTACTTTACAGATTCTCAGGTAGGCGGCATTGTAATCTTAGACTTAAATACGAATGAAGTAAAAAGGGTTCTTGCCCATCATTATTCTACCTTGACCGAAGTAGACCAAATTGTAATAGAAGGCTATGAAAGAAAGCATCCTGTACATTCAGACGGAATAGAGCTTGATGCCACAGGAAACTATTTATATTATTGTTCACTGATGGGTAAAAACGTTTACAGAATCCCTGTTGCGTCATTATTGGACAAAAAGATTTCAGAAGCCATGCTGGAAACAAAAGTGGAGAAGTATGCACAGACCGGAGCCAATGATGGAATTATCTTCAATAAAAAAGGAGAGCTTTTTCTCAGCAGTTTAGAAAAAAATGCCATCAGTAAAATAGATAAAAAGGGAATTTTTACCGAAGTAATACACAACGAAGATATCAAATGGCCTGATTCATTTGCTTTTGACACCCATGGAAACCTCTATTTTACAACATCCCAAATACACTTACCGAAAGAAAAAAGAAGCACTTATAAAATATTTAAATTAAAGTTTTAAAAACAAAACCAGGAAATCTTTTGATATTTAAAGCCACAAAAAGCAATAATCATAATTTATATTTTGTAAATCATTCAGAAACAATTAAATTTGCATTTCAATTTTTAAAAACTTATGGCAAAATTGGGAAAGAGTGCTCAGAACGAGCAAGAAGGTAAAGAAACAGTTGAGTTCTTTAAAGATCTTGACAGAGAAGCTTTAAACACTGAAAGATTTGTTGAAAAATATTCAAAACCTCTTGGTTTTATATTTGGGGCATTGCTTTTAGGAGTTTTAGGATTCTTTGCTTACAAGCAATTTGTAATTGCACCAAAAAACGCTGAAGCTGTGAAAAGTTTCCTTGCTGCTCAGAAAAATCTTGCAGAAGGTAAAGATAAAGATGCTTTGGGTGGAAAATCAGCAGCTAACCCTGGTTTTATAGGTACAGCTAATGAATATTCTTCTACCGATATCGGTAAACTTTCTGCTTACAATGCCGGTTTATTAAAATTCAAAGAAGGAAAGTTCCAGGAAGCTTATGATCTTTTGGATAAATTTTCATCCAAAAACAAAACTTTAATGGCAATGAAGTACGGAGCTATGGCAGATGCAAAATCAGGCCTTAATAAAAATGACGAGGCATTGTCTTTATTAGACCAGGCAGCATCAGCATCTGACGATCCTTATACAACCTATTACTTTACAAGAAAAGCAGGTATCGTTGCATTAGGATTGAAGAAAAATGCAGAAGCCAAAAAATACTTCGCTACAATTGACGAGAAATATCAGGACTACGACAACGGAATGTCTGATTCTTATATTGAAATGACTAAATATTACTAAAAAATGGCAACAGTTAATCTTTCCGATTACAAGCCACTTCATATAACGAATGCCGAAGATTTTTCTATCGGCATTGTTTTTTCTGAGTGGAATGATTTTGTAACGTACAACCTTCGTGATGCAGCTTTGGAAATCCTTGAAAAAGAAGGTGTAAAATCTGAAAACATTAAGCTTTTCCCGGTTCCGGGAGCTTTTGAATTAAGCTATGCAAGCATGCAGCTGTGCAAAGAGAGAAAATATGATGCGGTAATCTCTATCGGATGCGTAATCCGTGGGGAGACTCCACATTTTGATTATGTATGCTCTGCAGTAGCACAGGGTATCAAAGACTGCAATATCATGACAGATACGCCTACTATTTTCTGTGTATTGACAGATGATACAAAGGAACAATCTATCGCTAGAAGCGGTGGTGATCTTGGGAACAAAGGTGTGGAAGCCGCTGTAACAGCTCTCAGAATGATCGATTTTAAAAAGAAATTATCCGATAAAAAAGGGAATATCGGCTTTGGACACTCTTAAACCAGATTCGCCTTAACAAAATATAATGAGGACTATTTTTTAATAGTCCTTTTTTATTGGTATATTTCTAAAATAAATCTTTTTAGCAGAGAGCATGTTTTTGTTTTTTTATATCAAAAGTTCTGTACAAAAACTATCTTTGTGTAAACTAATAAAGACAGTACATACATGTTTTTAAGAAAAATAAAACCGTTCCTATATTTAGGAGTTTTTTATCTTATTATTTCGTTGATAATAAGAACAATATTCTTTTTCCATCCTATTACTACAGCCAGTTTTGGATTTTTTGAAGTCATAAAGGTCCTGCTCATAGGCCTGGTGAATGATGTTTTTGTTTTCATATTGGCCAGTTCTCTTCTCGCCCTTTATTTCCTCTTCTTATCCAATTCAAAATATAGAAAACCTTACGGTTACATTATTCTGGGAGCACTGGTTCTGTTCTTTCTTTATATTTGGCTTGTACCAAACAATATTTTTAAGCAGTACGGTGGCTCTGTCATGGAAATTGCCCTTGTCTTCGTAGGAATAAAGACTCTTTTCTTCGGATTGATGCTTTTCCTTCCTGCACAAAGAATAAAAATCCGGAACACATTATATTTCACCACATTATTTTTATATGTTCTCCTGATTATCTTTAACGGAGTAAGTGAATACTTCTTTTATAATGAATTCGGGGTACGCTATAATTTTATTGCAGTAGATTATCTTATCTATACAAATGAAGTGATCGGAAATATCATGGAAAGTTATCCGGTTATTCCATTATTTTCCGGGATCATGATTGTCACTCTTACGATCACATGGTTCATTTATAAAAAAACAAAAAACGAACTGCTGGAACTTCCTGATTTTAAACAAAAAATGGTACTTCTGGGCTGTTTTATAGTGCTTTGCGCTCTCAGTTCACTGGCTATACCTTCTTTGATGCAGATCAGGTCAGACAATGTTTTTGCTGACGAAATTGAAGCGAACGGAATTCCAAAATTTTATTGGGCCTTTACGCATAATGAACTGGATTATTTCCAGTTTTATCCGCAGATTAACCAGCAGCAGGCTGAAAAAAATTTCCTGAGCCAGTATCCACAGCATACATTATCAAGAGCAGTTACCGCCGAGCAGCCGGAAATGAAAAAGAATGTAGTATTGATCTCTATTGAAAGCCTTTCTGCAGATTTCATGGAACATTACGGCAATACACAGAAGATCACTCCTTTCTTGGACAGTCTTGCAGACAGATCACTGATGTTTACAAACTTGTATGCCACCGGTAACAGAACGGTACGCGGGCTGGAAGCATTAACCTTGTGTATTCCGCCTACTGCGGGAGAAAGTATCATCAAAAGAGATGACAATAAAAATAAATTCACAACCGGGAGTGTCTTTAAATCCAAAGGATACGATGTTAAGTTTTTATATGGAGGCTACAGCTATTTCGATAATATGCAGGATTTCTTCCAGGGAAACGGGTATGATATCGTAGACAGAAACAACTTTAAACCGGAAGAGATCACGTTTGCCAATGTTTGGGGTGTTGCTGATGAAGATATGGCCAAAAAAGCGATCCAGGTAATGAATGCTGAAGCTAAATCAGGGAAACCGTTTTTCAATCACTGGATGACAGTCTCCAATCACAGACCGTTTACATATCCTGATGGAAGAATCGATATTCCCGGAACAGCAAAATCACGTGAAGGAGGGGTAAAATACACTGATTATTCTCTTAAACTGTTCTTTGATATGGCTAAAAAACAGGACTGGTATAAAAATACAGTCTTTGTCATTATTGCTGACCATTGTGCTTCAAGTGCCGGAAAAACAGAGCTTCCGATGGACAAATACAGAATTCCCGCAATGATCTTTTCTGAAGGATTTATTGAGCCTCAGAAGTTTAATGCCCTGATGTCTCAGATAGATCTGATGCCTACCCTTTTCGGATTACTGAATTTCAGTTATCAGTCTAAATTTTTAGGACAGGATGTCTTCAGACAGGAATTCCAGCCTAAAGCCTATGTGGCTACTTATCAGGATCTGGGGCTTATAAAAGACGGACGCCTCACCATTATCTCTCCGGTGAAAAAAGTAAAACAGTATTCATTGGAACTGGAAAAAAGCGACCTTGCCCCGGAATTTAAGCTGTATTACGACGAAAATTTATTAAAAAAGCCGGATCAGAAACTGGTAGATGATGCTGTATCAGCCTATCAGTCTACTTCCTACTGGCTAAAAACGAAACAACTTAACAGATAAATATCTAGATATTTTTCGCATATAGTTTGGCTTAAAATATTTAAATTAACCGATAAATTTATTAGTATGAAATGGACAGACGACAGAGGCGGAAACGTTGATGACCGCCGTGGTTCAGGAGGTGGAAGTGGCGGTATGATCGTAGGAGGCGGACTCGGAACCTTAATTATAGCCGCCATCGTATTCTTTTTGGGTGGTGACCCATCCGGTATTTTGAATTCCGGCAGTATACAGTCTTCAGGAAATTCCGGAGAACAAAGAGAACTCACTGCCGGTGAAAAGCAGGTTGGAGAAATGGTCGACATGATGGCCAAATGGAATATCCTTACCTGGGATCAAATCTTCAAGGAAAATGGAATGACATACAGTGCTCCTCAGGTAGTTCTTTTCGAAAATACAACTTCTTCAGCATGTGGTACAGCGCAGTCTGCCATGGGACCATTTTATTGTCCGGCTGATCAGAAAGTTTATATGGATATGAGCTTCTTCAATGAACTTCAGCAAAAGTTTGGCGCCAAAGTAACCGAATTTACAGTAGCTTACGTTCTGGCTCATGAAGTAGGCCATCATGTTCAGACACTTCTGGGAACTACCCAAAAAGTAGATGCATTAAGAAGAAGTGGAAGATATTCTGAAGAACAAATGAACAGAGTTTCTGTTGCTACAGAATTGCAGGCAGATTTTTATGCCGGCGTCTGGGCAAAAAGAACCAATGACAGCAAACATATCCTGGAACCTGGAGATATTGAGTCCGCCATAGATGCTGCTGAAGCTGTTGGAGATGACAACATTCAGAGAAGAGCACAGGGCTATGTAAACCAGGAAAGCTTTACCCACGGATCCTCTGCGCAACGTAAAGAATGGTTTATGAAAGGGTACAACACCGGAGATATCAGACAAGGTGATACTTTCAACCAACTGTTGAAATAGTTTCACCATAGCTATTATCATATAAAATAAAATGCGGCCTTAGATGAAGACCGCATTTTTCATTTATTGCAATTCGATTGGATTAGAATTTCTCTTAGCTTCTTCTTTTATCCGCTCCTCCATTCTCTTTCTCATATCGGCAGGATTCTGATTTCCTCCCCCGCCAGGGCCTCCAATTCTCATGGGTGCAGCTACACTACCACCCTGATTCATAAATGACATTGGATCTGTTTTAAACTTTTGCTGCTGTTTTACAAAATCAGCTCTTTTTACTTTTAAAGTATTTCCAAACTGATTCAAAGTCGGAAACTCCGCGATTTTGTAATTTTTCATAAGATCAAAAGAATAATCTCCTTTATCATCTTCTATTTTTACAATCAGTCCCGGAAGTCCACCAAATTTATATGGACCGTCCTGATAAGGAAGATCCGTGGTAAACCAGGCAGTCCATTTTCTTCCTCCAAAATCAGTTTCCGCTTTCTGAACTTTATATTCGCCTATTTTTCTAGTTTCTGATTCAATTTTCCAGTTCAGCGGTCTGTCTTCTTCATACGAATAGATGTCACGGCCAATCCTGTCTTTGAAGTAAGTCTTTTGACCGGTCTTATCCTTTTCTACAGAATAGTTGATATTGGATCTCAAACTTTCCATCTGGTCCCTGTTGATACTTCCTCTTCCGCCTCCGCCTTGAAATGCCTTTTGCATAATAGAATCTCTTTTGATTCTGTTTTCAGAATAAAACAAAGATTTTTCCGGAGAAATATCCAGATAAGCATTTTCAGTCTTGATATCTGTTTTATTTTCCGCATCAGGTTTCATAGTGACCTGATACACAAATCTGTTTGTCTGTGCAGAAACATTCTGTATGAAGAGTGCCAATGCGATAATACCTAATTTTTTCATTTATATTTTTATTTATTTTAATTCAATTGGATTCTGGGCTGTATTGGTAAAAGAAGGTACTTCTCCAGACGAACCTGTTGAGACCGGTATTCCTTGATTTTCATCTCCCATTCCCCGGTGCATTCCGTCACCACTGTGACCACCGCCTCTCATTCCTCCTCCATTCATTCCTCCACCCATGCCGCCACGATGTCTTCCGCCACCAAAATTCATATTTCCACCACCATTATTTCCTGCCATTGCCTTTCTGCTTTTACCAAACTCAAGTTCCAGAGCTGCTTTATCACCATGGAAATTAATCCTTGTACTTTGTTTAGCATCAGGATCTATCTGTTCTTCAAAGGCATTTTTAATCATCATTTTTTTAACAAGATCAAATTTATAATCTCCTTTGTCATCTTCCAGTTTTACAATCAGTCCTGGCAGTCCTGAGAATTTGTAAGGCCCGTCAGACAAAGGAATCTCTTTCGTGAACCATGCCGTCCAGACTCTTCCGCCAAATTCTGTCACTGCCTTTTGGGTCGAATATCCGTTTTGTTTTTCAACAGCATTTGTCACTTCCCATTTTATGGGCCTGTCTTCCTCATAGTAAATTTGCTTTCCGGCAGCTTTTTCATAATAATACACTTTCTGTTCCGGAATAACCTTGGTAATAAAATATTCAAAAAAAGTAGGTTCAAGATGTTTTCTCCCCTCCATTTTTGAAAAATCTCTTTCCTCTTTTTTCTGAGTTTCTTTCGCTTCTGATCTTATAGAAGTAAAAAGAGAGTCTCTTTTCAGTTTATTCTCACTGATAAATAGAGAACGTCCCTCTTTAATATCCAGAAAAGTTCTTTCACTTTTCATACTGACCAGATTGATTGAATCCGGGTTAACCAGTGTTTCATACACAAATCTTGTTGTCTGCCCATAAGATACCGTGATGAAGAACAATACAAAAAAAGCAGTTATTTTTTGTTTCATTACCAATTTTCTTTATAGATCGAAAATAGCTTTCAAAGTTAAAATAAGGAAAGAAATCTTCACATCATAAGATAAATTCACTTGATTTTATCATTAATAACGGTATATAAAACAGCTATTAATATCAGAATCATTAAAATAGATATCTTCGATTTGAGATTGCGGAAATTAGTTCGTATTTTTGCATCATTAAATCATTCTAAATAAATACAATGATAAAAGTATCAGACCATGCAAAGGAGAAAGCCATCCAGTTGATGACGGAAGATGGTTTTAACCCTGCTGAAGATTATATAAGAGTAGGGGTGAAAAGCGGCGGATGCTCTGGTTTAGAGTATGTTTTAAAGTTTGACAACCAAAAAACAGACGCAGATCAGATTTTTGAAGATAATAACATCAAAATTATTATAGATAAAAAATCCATCCTTTATTTAGCAGGAACAACTCTTGAGTATTCAGGAGGATTGAACGGAAAAGGGTTTGTTTTTAACAACCCGAATGCATCCAGAACATGCGGATGTGGGGAATCATTTAGTCTTTAGAGAAAAGACATTAGATCCTAGATTTCAGACCTCAGAGCTATTCTGACTTCTGAAATCTAAAATCTGAAATCTAAAAAAAAATAATGAGTAAATATACAGAAGACGATTTAAGAGTCGATCTAGAAAATAAAAAATATGAATTCGGCTGGGAAACGAAGATTGATTATGAAGATTTCCCGATCGGTTTAAATGAGGATATCATCCGTGCGATCTCTGCTAAAAAAGAAGAGCCTGAATGGATGACTGAATGGCGTCTGGAATCTTTCAAAATCTGGCAGAAAATGGTAGAGCCTGAATGGGCAAATATCAAATATGAAAAACCAGATTTTCAGGCAATCCGTTACTATGCTGCTCCTAAAGTAAAACCAGAGCTGGCAAGCCTTGATGAAGTAGATCCTGAATTATTGAAAACATTCGAAAAGCTAGGGATTAATATCGAGGAACAAAAAAGGCTTTCAGGAGTTGCCGTAGATATTGTCATGGACTCCGTTTCTGTGAAAACCACTTTCCAGGATACATTGGCAGAAAAAGGAATTATCTTCTGTTCTATTTCTGAGGCCATTAAAAACCATCCTGATTTAGTAAGAAAATATCTTGGAAAAGTAGTTCCGAGAGGGGATAACTTTTACGCAGCATTAAATTCCGCAGTATTCTCTGACGGAAGTTTCTGTTATATTCCTAAAGGAGTAAGATGTCCAATGGAACTTTCCACTTATTTCCGTATCAACCAGGCAGGAACAGGACAGTTTGAAAGAACTCTTGTAATTGCAGATGAAGGCAGTTATGTTTCTTATCTTGAAGGATGTACAGCACCATCAAGAGATGAGAACCAGCTTCACGCAGCCGTTGTTGAGCTTATTGCATTAGACGATGCTGAAATCAAATATTCAACGGTTCAGAACTGGTATCCGGGTAATGAAGAAGGAAAAGGAGGGGTATTCAATTTTGTAACCAAAAGAGGACTTTGCGAGAGAAATGCAAAAATCTCATGGACGCAGGTAGAAACCGGTTCAGCAGTAACATGGAAATATCCGTCTTGTATCCTTAAAGGAGACAATTCTATCGGTGAGTTCTACTCTATTGCAGTAACCAACAACCATCAGTATGCTGATACAGGAACAAAAATGATCCACATTGGTAAAAACACCAAATCAACGATCATTTCCAAAGGTATTTCCGCAGGAAAATCTCAGAACTCATACAGAGGGCTGGTGAAGGTAATGCCTTCTGCAAAAGGCGCCAGAAACTTCTCCCAGTGTGATTCTTTGCTGATGGGTAATGAATGTGGTGCTCACACTTTCCCTTATATAGAAATCAAAGATCCTTCCGCACAGTTAGAGCACGAAGCTACTACTTCAAAAATCGGGGAAGATCAGATTTTCTACTGTAATCAGAGAGGTATTGATACTGAAAGAGCTATTGCATTGATCGTAAATGGCTTCAGTAAAGAAGTTCTAAATAAACTTCCAATGGAGTTTGCTATTGAAGCTCAGAAACTACTTGAAATTTCATTAGAAGGATCAGTAGGATAATCTTTTAAAAGGATTTTCAGATAAAAACCAACTGATTTAAAGGCAAGGTTTTCAGTGTTTTTATCGGATGATTAACCGTTATCAACGGAAGATAAATTATAATCTTCACAGAAGGTTATTAGTAAAATAAAATATAAAAAGCTTCTATCTGTCCGCTGAGGAAATACTTCAGTAAAAGACAAAGTGAATACACGATGAGAAGCTCACACAATTATAAAGCAAAAGTTAGCAAGAATGTTACAAATTAAAGACCTTCACGCCAAAATTGAAGATGGCGCAGAAATATTAAAAGGTATTAATCTTGAAATAAAGCCGGGCGAAGTTCACGCCATTATGGGACCGAATGGAGCTGGTAAATCTACCCTTTCTTCTGTAATCGCAGGAAAAGAAGATTACGAAGTGACTGGTGGAGAGATTCTTTTCGAAGGACAAGACATCAGTGAAGATGCTCCTGAAGATAGAGCTCACAAAGGAATTTTCCTTTCTTTCCAATATCCAGTGGAAATTCCGGGAGTTTCTGTAACGAACTTTATCAAAGCTGCTTTGAACGAAACAAGAAAAGCAAACGGACTGGAAGAAATGCCGGCAAAAGAAATGCTAGCCTTAATCCGTGAAAAATCTGAAAAACTGGGAATCAAAAAAGATTTTCTTTCAAGATCATTGAACGAGGGATTCTCCGGAGGTGAAAAGAAAAGAAACGAAATCTTCCAGATGATGATGCTTAATCCTAAGTTGGCTATTCTTGATGAAACCGATTCAGGACTTGATATCGATGCATTAAGAATCGTAGCAGACGGAGTAAATTATTTTAAAAACGAGGGAAACGCAGTTCTTTTGATTACCCACTATCAAAGATTGCTTAATTATATTCAGCCTGACTTCGTTCACGTGCTGGCAGACGGGAAAATCATCAAAACAGGTGATAAGTCTTTAGCATTAGAACTTGAAGAAAAGGGTTACGACTGGCTTCTTAATTAATTTGAAATTAAATATTTGAGATTTGAAATTATGGCCACTATAAATAGTTTTGAGGATTTAGATATATGGAAAAAATCCAGAGAATTATGCCAAAAAATTTTCATCTCACTAATACAAAATTCAAATTGCAGTCAAAATATTAAAAATCAAATCGACCGTTCATCTGCCTCTGTAATGGATAATATTGCAGAAGGTTTTGAAAGGGAAGGAAATAAAGAGTTTATTAATTTTTATCTATGTCGAAAGGATCATGTGGAGAAGTAAGATCTCAGTTGATCAGAGCATTTGATAGAGATTTTATTAACGAGAATGAATTTAATGATTTGAAAAAAGATTATGCGGATTTATCAAAAATGATTTCAGGTTTTATGAAGTATTTAAAAACTACCGAACATAACGGAAATAAATTTAACCGCTCATAATTTCAAATCTCAAATTTCAAATTTCAATAAACATGAGTTTAAAAGAACAAATTATAGAGAACCATAATGAATTTTTGGAGAGTCTTCGTCACAGATTTCTGGATGATGAAAGAAAAGAGGCGCTTCAAAGATTTACCAATATTGGTTTTCCTACTAAAAAAGACGAAGAATATAAATATACCAATCTAAAGGAGATCACGGAAAAAAGCTACAACTTCTTCCCGAAAGAACACCACAATATCACTAAAGAGCAGTTTGATGAGCTGCACCTTGGAGAAGAAAACTTTGATTGGATTGTTTTTGTAAACGGTAAACTTCACAAAGAACTTTCAAAAGTTTCTATTGAAAATGTAGAGTTCCTTTCTTTCAACTATGCGTTGAACGATGAGAAGCATAAAGAGGTTTTTGAAAAATATTTTAATACCATTGCATCTAAGGAACAGGCTTTCACGAACTTAAACCTGGCTTACTGCAAATATGGATTCTTTTTAAAAGTTCCTAAAAATGTAGTGATTGAAAAACCAATCCACGTTTTCTATATTTCTCAGAATCAGGATGAAAACACGTTCTACAATACAAGAAATCTTTTGATCGTAGAAGAAGGAGCAAAAGTAGAAGTAATTGAAAGCCACCATAATTTTGACAGTACTTATGTATTGACCAACTCTGTAACAGAGATCTTTACATATCCGAATGCGAAAGCTGACTGGCACAAACTTCAGAACGATAACAACACAACCTATCTTATCGATAATACTTTCGCAAAACAGGAGAAAGACAGCTTAACAACTGTAAATACATTCTCTTTCGGAGGTAAGCTGGTAAGAAACAATCTTGATTTCATTCATAACGGATCAAATATCAATTCATTCATGAACGGAATCACTATCATCGGAAAAGACCAGTTGGTTGACCATCATACAGCGGTTCACCATAACTTCCCGAACTGTGAAAGTTATCAGAACTATAAAGGAATCTTCGATGGCAATGCCCACGGAGTTTTCAACGGAAAAGTTTTTGTTGATAAAATCGCTCAGAAAACAAATGCTTACCAGCAGAACAACAACGTTTTGCTAAGTGAAGGAGCGAGTATCGATACTAAACCTCAATTAGAGATCTTTGCTGATGACGTAAAATGTTCTCACGGCTGTACCGTAGGCCAATTGAATGAGGATGCATTATTCTACCTGAGAGCAAGAGGGATCTCTAAAAAAGAAGCACAGGCATTACTTTTATATGCTTTCGCAAATGATGCCATGCAGAACATTGATATAGAACCTCTTAAACAAAAGATCTCAAAGCTATTGGCAGAGAAATTAGAAGTTGATATAGAATTTTAAAACTTATATATATTGATACACAAAAGCACTTCATTTTGAAGTGCTTTTGTATTTTTATGACAGAATTTGCCATTCTATTTTTTTAACCAGCTTTGGTTATCTTTATTATCTGAACGCTTTTTGCCATTATCAATATTATAGGCCAGACCTACACCTAATGTCTGTTTCAACTGTGTTTTCCATATCTGATTATGATCATACAACAGATCAAGAGTAACGTTGGTGGAAATATATTTATTGATTTTCATGCTTAAAACTCCGCTATATCCGAGAACCAGTCTTTCCGGATGGTCAAGATAGTTTGAGAAGACAGAAGCTGTATTTAAAAGGCTTATATTCTCCATAATCTTTAATTTATACATGGCTGTACCCAAGAACCCAAACTGGAAAAGAGAAGAATCTCCATCATTTTTAAGACCATAAGTTCCCGCTTTCTGAAGATCTTTGTCTAAAACAAAAGTCCATCTTGCGTTCGCAGGACGCAAAGTTACTGTAAGATTATCATTGGGACGATAGGTAACCCCAGCTCCTAAATTCAGATATCCAGGTGCCATAAAATTCGAAATCTTGGCAGCATCCGGATTATTGCCATCTTCGTACCCTGGAGCAAATTGAGTCTGGAGGCCTGCACCTGCTGAGAAATACCAGTGCTTGGCAAACTCTCTACCATAATTGGTTGAAAGATTGATAACATCCTGGGTCTTTCTTACTCCTGTTCCCTGGGTGTTATTTTGTCCATAGCCCAAAACAATAATATTTTCCCACAGATCTTTTCCTTTTTCATAGGTCAGGTTATAATTAACACCGGCAAGCCAGCCTACGTTATTGGCTCCCCCACCTACCCAGTTTGAAAAGGCAGCCTGATTAAGCATTAATGTATTTTGCCCCTGAATAGACCAGGCTTTCACAGTGTCTGATGCCGGAGCATCTGTTTTAGTCTCCTGGGCCAGCGCTAACGCTCCAAAAGAGACAGAGCTGATCAATAAAAGTTTTTTCATAATGTCGATTTGTTACAAATGTATAAAATAATAATTTTTGACAGAATAAAATTCACTATAAAATGAATTTAACAAAGCTAAATTTCCCTTGATAATACAATGAAAACAAACCATTTAAATGAAAGCCTATTCCGGTTTAAACTTAAACCAACTTAAAATTACAGAAGTTAAAAAGCAAAAAAGCACCTCATATCTGAAGTGCTATACTTTGAAATATATTATATTTTATACTATTTTTTGATCCACCACTGGCTGTCTTTACGGTCAGAGCGCTTCACTCCATTATCCAGTGTATAGGCGAATCCAATTCCGAGGGTTTGTTTCAGCTGGGTCTTTTCAATCTGATTATGATCGTACAGCAAATCTACTGTTACATTGGATGAAATATATTTGTTTACTTTCAGGTTCAGTAAAGCTCCATAAGCTAGAACCAGCCTGTCCGGACGGTCAAGGTAATTCGAGAAGACAGACGCTGTATTGGTCAGGTAAATATCTTCCATAATTTTTAATTTGTATATTGCCGTTCCCAGAAAACCGAATTGCAGTAAGGAAGTATCACCATCACTCTTTAAACCGTAGCTTCCTGCCGTCTGGAGGTCTTTGTCCAGAACAAATGTCCATCTGGCGTTGGTAGGGCGTAGGGTAACCGTAAGATCATCGTTTGGCCTGTATGTAATACCCATCCCGACGTTCAGGTAGCCTGGTGCCATAAAGTTTGAGATTTTTTTAGCTTCGGGATTGTTTCCGTCTTCATATCCTGCAGCAAACTGTGATTGAAATCCTGCTCCCATAGAGAAATACCAGCTTTTTGAAAATTTTCTACCATAATTGGTAGAAACATTAATGAGATCCTGAGTTTTTCTTATTCCCAATCCTTTTGTGTCATTCTGCCCATAGCCCAGTATGATGATATTCTCCCAAAGGTCTTTATCCTTTTCATAGGTCAGATTGTAATTGACACCGGCAAGCCACCCTACGTTGTTGGCTCCACCACCTACCCAGTTTGAAAAGGCAGCCTGGTTGATCATTAATGTGTTTTTTCCTAACACTGACCAGTATTTTACTGTGTCTACTACTGCGGAATCTTTTTTCAATTCTTCTTGTGCACTTGCATATATTCCTATAAAACAGGAAAGAATCAATAAAAACTTCTTCATTACTCTAAATAATTTTCAATGCAAAAATATTAATATAATTTTTTTAAAAGGTAAATTCACCTTTAAAGAATCGATTTTCACTAAAGTTTAATCACCTAATAACAAGATATCTCTATAAAATCAATGCCAAAATAATAAGTTCAAAAATTAAATTGATACCTTTTGTCTTAAAATCAGTTTGATAGCAACCCATTCATCGACAAATTTTCCGAAATTTATCATTGGCTTTTGATTTGACGTTAAATTCCCATGTTTAAGAATGTAATTTCCAAAAGAGCGGTTATATATCCATTGCTGATGCTTTCTGCAATGTGGTTCGGGTACTTTTTACAAATGCAGGGCTTTTTCCAAAGCTGTTTTGGAGCCATTATTCCTCTTTTGCCTGAGGGATTGTTTGGTATCGTTACATCACCTCTTTTACATGGAAATACTGATCATATTATAGGGAATTCTATCCCAATAGCAGCACTTATGTTTTTGCTTTATCAGTTTTATCCTCTGGTCGCCAATAAGGTTTTTATTATCGGCTGGCTGGCAACAGGACTTTTGGTATGGCTTCTTCCTCCCATTGACATTCTAACCGGAGAATATATGTATACCTGTACTATCGGAGCCAGTGGTGTGGTATATGTTCTTGCTTTTTTCCTTTTCTTCAGCGGGGTATTCAAATGGAATACAAAACTTCTCACCATTTCAATGCTTGTAGTCTTATATTATGGAAGTTTAGTGTGGGGAATGCTTCCTGAAGAGCTGTTCTACAATATGCAGGAACCCAGTAAGATTTCATGGCAGGCCCATCTTTCCGGAGCTGTAGTGGGAAGTATTATAGCATTTGCTTTTAAAAATGTAGGTGAAAAAAAGAAAAAATTCATCTGGGAGTTTCCGAATTATTACAGTGAGAAGGACGACAAGCTGTGGCAGGAATACAAGGAAAACCATCCTGAAGATTTTATGGAGCTTCCTTACAAGAAAAAAGATGACATTTGGGACCATTTGGATGAATTAAGGAAGAGATAAAACTTATTTTACTACATTTGAAAAAAACACATATGAGTTCCGAAGAATATTTTTACGCAATCGCTCTCCGCGAATGCAGCCATATTGGTGACATTCATTTTCATAAGCTCATCCGTACCTTTGGAAGCGCTCAGGAAGCATGGAAAAGAGCAAAAAAAGAGTATAAAAAACTGGAAGGTATAGGTCAGAAAACGGTTTCCGACATCGGAAACAGCAATCATTTGAAATTCGCAGAAGAAGAAGTAAATTTTTGCGAAAAAAATAATATCAAAATAAGACTAAAACATCTTAACGAAACCCCAACTCTCCTCAAAGAATGTCCTGATGCTCCCGCAATTCTCTATCAAAAAGGAAACATTGACAATGTTCTTCCAAAAGTAAGCATTGTAGGTACCAGAAATATGACAGCTTATGGCCGTCAGTTTATTGAAGACTTCTTTGAATCCACCCGGTTTTCGAAATATATCTCAGTAAGCGGACTCGCTTTAGGAGTTGATAAAGAAGTTCATGAACAGTCTGTTCGTAACCAAAAACCTACTGTAGCAGTTCTTGCACATGGTTTTCAATATTTATATCCTGCAAATAACAGAAAGCTTTCTGAAAAGATCCTTCAGGAGGGAGGTGCTTTAATTACAGAGTTCTGTTCATCCAGAAAACCGGACCGTGAAAACTTCATCCAGAGAAACAGAATCGTTGCGGGAATGTCACCTTCAATTATTGTAGTGGAAACCAGTTTTGGAGGCGGATCTGTAAGCACAGCAGCTTTTGCCAATGATTATAACCGTGATGTTTTTGCCCTTCCCGGAAAAATTACAGACGTTTACAGCCAGGGATGTAACCAGCTGATCTTCCATAATAACGCAACGGCTATTTCTACCATAAAAGATCTTATAAAACTATTGGGGCTGAATGCTCCCAAAGAAAAAATGGAGGAACTATTTCCTCATAGCGAGACCGGCATACAATTATCTGAAAATCAAGAGATAATATATCGATCCATCAAAAATCATCCTCAGATTTCTCTGGATGATTTGTCACAAAAAATTGACGTATCCACCCACAAAATTTTACCAATAATTTTGGAATTGGAACTTTTAGGGAAAGTAAAATCATTTTCCGGGAGACAATTCACAGCAATTTAAGATTTAATGATTTCTTAATATTGCATTATTTCACACATAACATTTCATTTTTAATAAAATTTGAAGATAAATTATCAATTTAATAATATTACGAAACATTATTATTTAATTTTTAACAATGTTAAAATATAGTGTTGTGAATCTTGAAAAAAAAATTAAATTTGTTGACAATAATATTCAACCTTAATATATGGAACAATATAATATTGACCAGAAAATCCAAGAGTTTATTGCAAAAATTGAAGCAAAAAATCCCAACGAACCGGAGTTTTTACAGGCTGTAAAAGAAGTTGCCGTAACTGTAATTCCGTTCATTGCTACGAAAAAAGAATATACCGGAATGAAGCTGCTTGAAAGAATGGCTGAAGCTGAAAGAATTATTATTTTCAGAGTTCCATGGGTTGATGACAAAGGAGAAATTCAGGTTAACAGAGGTTTCAGAATTCAGATGAACTCTGCTATTGGACCATACAAAGGAGGAATACGTTTCCACCCTACTGTAAACTTGTCAGTTCTTAAGTTCTTAGCTTTCGAACAGGTATTCAAAAACTCTTTAACGACTCTTCCAATGGGAGGAGGTAAAGGAGGTTCAGATTTTGATCCGCAAGGAAAATCTGATATGGAAGTGATGCGTTTCTGCCAGGCTTTCATGACAGAATTGTGCAAACATATTGGTCCTGAAACAGATGTACCTGCAGGAGACATCGGTGTTGGAGCAAGAGAAATCGGATATTTATTCGGACAATACAAGAAAATCAGAAACGAGTTTACGGGAGTTCTTACAGGAAAAGGTCTTGCTTACGGAGGATCACTGATTCGCCCTGAAGCTACAGGATATGGTGTTGTATACTTCGCTGAGCAGATGCTTAAAACGATCGGGCAGGATTTCCAGGGGAAAACTGTAACCGTATCAGGCTTCGGAAACGTTGCCTGGGGAGTTATCAAAAAAGCAACGGAACTAGGTGCTAAAGTAGTTACGATCTCCGGTCCTGACGGATATATCTATGATAAAGACGGTATCAGCGGAGAAAAGATCGATTATTTACTGGAACTTAGATCTTCAGGAAACAACAGAGCTGAAGATTATGCTAAAAAATATCCATCTGCTGAATTCCATGCAGGAAAACGCCCTTGGGAAGTAAAATGTGATGTAGCATTCCCTTCTGCAACTCAAAACGAATTAGATTTAGATGACGCAAGAAAATTAGTTGAAAACGGTTGTATCTGTGTTACAGAAGCAGCTAACATGCCTTCTACATTAGATGCCATCAACTATTTCTTAGACAACAAAGTATTATTCTCTCCTGGTAAAGCTTCCAATGCTGGAGGTGTTGCTACCTCAGGATTAGAAATGACCCAGAACTCTATCCGTCTTAACTGGACTTCTGAAGAAGTTGATGCAAGATTAAAGGAAATCATGATCGGTATCCACAAGGCTTGCAGAGACTACGGAAAAGACGAAGATGGTTATGTAAACTACGTAAAAGGCGCAAATATTGCCGGCTTCGTAAAAGTAGCAGAAGCAATGTTGGCTCAGGGAGTGGTGTAACAGAAAATACAAAGGTTGGGAGAAATTCCCGACCTTTTTTGATATAGCCTGTTCCCGGGATAATGGGAAAAAAGTAAAAAGTGAAAGGAGAAAGCGCTGCTATATGCAGTGCTTTTTTTATTTTTATGCAATGAAAGACACCTTTAAAAATATTGATGAATACATTCTTCTGTTCCCCATAGAAATACAGAAAAAACTACTTGAGCTGAGAAAAGCAATTCATTCGCAGGTTCCGGATATTGAGGAATATATTGGATATCAGATGCCTGCTTTCCGCTACAAAGGAAAGCCTTTGATTTATTTTGCAGGGTATAAAAAACATATCGGATTCTATCCCGGAGCTGAGGGCATCCGAAATTTTGAGAAAGATTTTGAAGAAAGGAAATATAAATTTTCAAAAGGAGCGGTTCAGTTTCCCATGATGGAAGGCCTTCCTCTGGATCTGATCACTAAGATTCTTTTATACAAAGTGGAAGAAGTCGAACAAAAAAAATCCTGAAATACAGGATTTCAGGATTCCGACTAGTGTTTGCTAAAGTGCTTTTACTTTTTCTTTTTCTTGTCTTTCTTTTCCTCTTTAGGGGTATCTGCAGGCTTGGTTGCATCCGTAGGCGTTGTACTTACTGATGGATCAGTTGCCGGGGCAGTCTCCGTTGTAGTTGCAGGTGATTTTTCCTGAGTTTTTGGATCCGAAGGACTTGTAGTCTGGGTATTCGGTTGTTGGGTTTGAGTTGTCGTTGGGTTATTAGTAGAAGTATCGGCCGGCTTTTGTGGTGTTGATTGTGCTGATACTGCGATTACTCCGACTAATGTAAACGCTGCCGTTAAAAATAACTTTTTCATAATGATAATATTTAAATGATTGTTTAACTTAAACGAAGCTTCAAATATAAAATTATGCGTAAATAGCTTATTTAACGTACTTTATGATTATTTAAGAGGATTTTGCAAAAATAAAATCGTTTGAATTAGCCGGAAGCAGCGTACTGGAAACCGGAAGTTTATTTCAGTAAAAATACTAACTAAAACAGCTCATTATCAAACCTTCCCTATCCTATCTTACTGCTCCCTACCTGAAATCTATTTCGAAATATTCTTCATCATTTTTTCTACAAATTCAAATGCAGCAGGACAGATCACTGTATTTTTCAGCATTAAATTATTAATCTGATAAATTTTCTTCCGGTCTGTATGTGGGTACTCACGACAGGCTTTTGGTCTTACATCATAAATTGAACAGGTATTATCACTGTTCAGGAAAAAGCAAGGAAGGTTCTGCAGTACTTTATCATTGTCTTCATCTACTCTTAGAAACTTGGCTTCAAAGTCTGCAGGTTTCATTCTCAGATGTTTGGCGATACGTTCAATATCTTTTTCTGTATAGAGTGGGCCTGTTGTTTTGCAGCAATTGGCACACTGAAGACAATCAATTTCCTCAAAAACTTCATCATGGGTTTCCTGCACTATATAATCAAGATTTTTGGGCGGTTTTTTCTTTAATCCGTCCAGAAATTTCTTGTGTTCCTTCTGCTTCTGTACAGCCTGTTTTTTATAAAAATCTAAATTCATTTATTCTTTGTTTCTCACGAAATCCGAAAGCTCTTCTCTTTTATATTCATTGATTTTGTCCAGATCCAGTATTGTGGAAAGATTTTCTTTATTCGGATAAAACATTGGGACAAATTTTGCCCCATAGACGATTTCTCCGGTAGTATATGAAGAACGCTGAACCACAGTGTTAGAAAACACTTCATCAAATGCGCGTACCTGTACGATAAGTTCAATATCCGTATTTTTAAAATCCTCTTCAGAAAAGCCATAAAAAGGAGAATTCTCATCAATTTTATGTACTACAGTCCAGTTGAGAGCTAACGTATTAATCTTGCTAAGCTGAGTTTCAAGCCGGTAAAAATTACTTTTGGCAATCCCGTTTTCTATGACTTCAATGGCTGCAGATACAATAACGTCTGCATCTGTGAGGGCATTATTTTTATAAGGAGCAAGCCTGAACATTAATGCCGAAGATTCCTGAAAAGGAGCAATCAATGCTATATCTGAAAATCTAAGATATGCCCGTGGCCTTGAAAACCTTCCGTAAAAAAGACCGGTTGCAATGGCAAAGGTAAGCAATCCCAAAAAAGCTTCAAAAGTAGCCACAAGGCTTGCCAAAAAGCCTACCGGTGCTATTCTTCCGTATCCTACTGTGGTAAAGGTCTGTGAGCTGAAGAAAAATACATCAATAAACTCGTTTAGCGGATCACTTTTGTCAATTCCGGTAAGATGCTCTACACCAATCAGATAGTAGATCATAGCAAAAAGCAGATTTACCAGAATGTAGGCAATAACCAGATAGGAGATAAAGCGGAATGATGAAAGATTCAGCATAGTATGATACCAGCTTAGCCTGTTAAAAACATTCACGCCCCTTCTCTGAACATTCGGGAGACCGTCCTTATTGATAAACCTTCCGGATGCATTGGTTCCGAAACCACTGTTCTCCGCATTTTTCTGACGGATCTTTTTTCTGAAACCTCCTGTCATTTTTAAAGCATTTTCTTACCGTTTGTGATGCAAAGATAAAATATTGTTTTGATGAATTTTATCAATTGATTCATTTGAGTTTTAAATCGATTTTGGAGTACATTTGAAGTATGAAAAAACTGGAGTCAAGAGAGGACATTGAACACCTTGTCAACTCATTTTATGCAAAGGTAATTAAAGATGATACCATAGGATTCTTTTTCAATGATATTGCTAAAGTAAACTGGGAAAAACATCTTCCAAAAATGTATTCTTTCTGGGAATCTATTCTCTTTGGGCAGATGAGCTATAAAGGAAATCCTATGGGAGTACACTTCCCCATTAATGAAATGCAGGCCATGGAGCAGAAACATTTTGACAGATGGCTTGAGCTCTGGCGAATCACCATTGAAGAAAATTTCGTAGGAGAAAATGCTGATATGGCGATTTATAAATCCGAAAATATAGCAAAACTGATGGCCTTCAAAATGGATTTAGCAAGAAGACTGTAAGAGAAATCTATTCGAGATCCGAGATATCAATATAATTCAGCTTATTAAGGAACTATTACCGTAAAGATATAAGCCGCCAGATTCACTAATAAAACAGTACCATACAGGATGTTTGTTTTTCCGCGGCTCAGGGAAAGCATTACAATAAATACTGATAAAGAGAGCAAAATAACGTCTTTTTTATCCAGACCAAGGACCAATGGGATATCATACATGATACATACTGCTGAAACTGCCGGAATAGTCAATCCGATACTTGCCAGCGCAGATCCTAATGCCAGATTTAAGCTGGACTGAATCTGGTTAGCCCTTGCCGCACGAATAGCAGCAACCCCTTCAGGAAGAAGAACAACGGCGGCAATGATAACCCCAACCAGGGATTTTGGCGCCCCCAGGCTTCTTACCATATCTTCAATTGTATCTGATAATCCTTTTGCCATAAGTACCACAATGGCGAGACAAATAAGCAGAAAAACAAAGCTTATCAGTGTTTTGACTAAAGTAGGAATATAATGTTCTTCCGGATGCTCATCAGGAACAATAAAATAGCTTCTGTGGCGCACCGTCTGTACCATAAGGAATACACCATAAATCACAAGACAGGCAATGGATATAAAAATAAGCTGGGCTTCATTGTAGAAAGGTCCGTTTACACTTGATGTAAAATTAGGCAGAACCAGCGTAAGCACCAGAATGGAAACAATACTTACCAGATAGGTAGTTGCTGAGGTTCTTGCAAAGAACTGCTCATGGTATTTAACGCCACCTACAAGAATACATATTCCCAGAATTCCGTTGAGAATAAGCATGACAGCAGCAAAAACGGTATCCCTGGCCAGCGTGATCGCCTGATCTCCGCCGGCAACCATCAGTGAGATGATAAGCGCCACTTCAATAATGGTGATACAAAGAGCCAGGATAATGGTTCCGAAAGGCTCTCCTACTTTATGCGCTACAACTTCAGCATGATGTACTGCTGATAAAACACTGCCAATCAATAAAATACCTGCAAGAATATCATAAAGAACTCCTGTTCCCATCAATCCGGAAAAGTAGTACCCTACCGCAAGGAGAGGAAAAATATAGGTGTAATGTAAGAATTCTTTAGGTTTCATAAAGTGACTACAAAATACAAAAAATCTATATTATTTTCAATATCAAAAGAAAATATTAATGTTATTTTAATGAGGCCAGAAGTTAAAGTCCTGATAATCTGTCAACATGTGAAACAGAAGCCCAATTCCTATAATCCTGACATTGCCTCTGAAAAACAGCATCAAAAAATACACCGCAATGGCATAATAGGAGTGTAAAAAATGAAAGCCTATGCTTCCCCTTGACGGATCAAAAATCGGATTGGCAAAAAGATGATCCAGGTCTACAAGCATTGTAGCCAGTAGTATAAGATATACTTTCTTCCAGTTTTTAGGATAAAAAACCAATGCTATAAAGACCGGAAACACAAAATGTAAAAAGTAATGTGTGCATGTTTTGAGCACAGCAATTTCTGATGGAGCCATTAATGGATATTTTTTCAGTTTCTATGATTACCACCGTAAAATTAAGGGTAAATCTCCTTTCTTCGCTTTTATTTTCAACCAGTAATCCTTTGCTTTATTTCCATACAGGACGTAATCAATGTCTGAAATGATCTTTTTCTCACTGCTGGTCAATATTTTTAAAGATGAATACAGCAAAGCATTATTTCTGATCAGGAAGTAATTTTCGTTTAACTGAGGTGGTAACTTCACTTGCTTCCTTGTTGACTGTATGACAATTCCCTTATCTGTTTTACTGATTTGATTGGGTTGAAATGGAATTGCGGTAAATTGATTTTCATCATTGATCCATTTCCTGGACTGGAAATACTCCCAGGTTTTTCCTGAATCGTTGCTTTGAATACCCATATTATAGCTGGGCTGTGTAATCTTCTGAATGGTCTTCTTTTCCACTTCATTAAAGTTATCATCATATTCATAGCTGATAATGGTATCATTGACCTGTACGAGGTCTGCAGTGCCCTTTAAAGCAATCACCCGTGAGGAATCAGCAATACTTTTATTGAAAAAACGGCTGAAATTTCTGATATTTTCTTTGTCAAGTTCCACTTCAAGAAAATGATTTCTTTTCTGAAGCATGGAGGTAATTCTGTCAAAAATTTCCCGGTTTGAATTGTTTCGGATCTCAATTTCATCATCATTTAACGTCATGGAAAAGTTTTGAATTTTCTGTCCTGAAATGAATGAAATACTTCCCAAAGTATTTTGAATAAACTGATCTGCATTCCAAACGGTATTCGCAGAATTATGAAGCATTTGCTTCCGTATAGTCTCAAAAGCAAGATCCGAAATCCCTGCCACACAATGATTTCCTTCCACCATAAGAAAGATCTGATCCTTCTGAAAATGGTTATCTCCTTTATCCGTAAACTTCTGTTTTTTTAAAAAACCAATGAATCGCTGGGAGTCTTTAAGTTCTAAAATGGTATACCATTCGGAGAACCCGGTGTCTTTAATATGGAAAATCTGTAAAAAATCTGGAATTCTGATCCCTGAATCTTTGAATGAGCCAGAGCTTTTATTTTTTGCTTTACCTCCGGACCACCTTGAAGGGTGCATTGCTAGGCTGAAGAGATATTGTTCCGTTAATTTCTTTGTGTCAATTAAAACAACCACATCTGCATTCTGAGGAATATATCTGAGGTTCTTATCCTTATGAAAAACCACAAAATATACCACAGTAATAAGCAATAATAGTAACGGAACAATAATCCTCTTTTTGTTCATTTATAAAATTTGTGGTTTCTTTTCTGTTTCTTTTGATTTAAAAACCTGATCAAATATATCAAAGAAGTACATTAAGCTGTTTTCTGAAGAATCTTTGATGTTATAATTCATTTCAGTCTGAATACTTTCTCCTTTCACTTCAGTTTTGTAATACAGCTCTCCTACATTTTTTCTGATGGCATCCAATGTTTTTCTTTCTTTAGGGCTTTTAAATTCTTTATCTAAACCCGTTAAAAGCTTTTGAATATCAAGTCTCCCGGATAAAGGATATTTAGCTGAGTCTTTTGCCCATTTTCTGGAAATATCTGACTGGTGTACAGATAAAATATTGTCGGCAGAACTCATCAGATATACCACTCCGTCTTTCACTGTAAAGAACAGCTGATCAATATATCCTCCATCTTTCTCTTCTTTAAAGGTGTACATGCTTCCTTTTTTAGAGAATCTTTTAGAAAATTTCTTGTTAGTTGCTAGCAGATCAAAAATACGATTCCAGTAGCCTTCATTTTCTGTTGCAAAAGCAAAAGTGAAGTTAGGAACAGCAATTTCTTTGGTTTTCTTTACTTCTTTTTCGTTGAAATCAGCATCATATTCAAAATCCGTGTACTCTACTGTTTTGGATTTCAGCTCGTTTAAAACAAAGATTCCGTTCCCCGGAGCTATTTTGGCAATCGCTTCTTCATCCAGAACAATCTTCATGGTTTCCATGATCAGCTCCATTTCTTTTTTATACTCATTTTCTCCGGAATTCTGAAGAAGACTGTACATCATATCAAAACACTTTGCCCCATTTATATTCATAGCATAGTAGCCAACACTTTTCTCATTGATAAGTTCCAGCAGTTTCTTATTTTTCTTCCCTTTGTAAATAGCTGATACACTGTTTTGTATACCTGCATTTTTGTGCTGATAATTATTGACCAGTCTTACTTTATCTTTATCAAAATACAGATTGTAAGAGTAATTGGAATCATACATATTTTTGAAAAACTGTCCATAGCTATAATACTTTGTCATCTTTCCGTAGATTCCTTCATTCACAATTCTTCCATAATCTGTGTACACAAATACATCCGAGTTGGCATCCCGGAATTTCAGCATTTCTTTGGGAACTTCAATTTCCAGATTTGAACTGAAGTATTGATCAAACCTGTCCTCAGCATTTTTTTTAACGATCCTGAAGTTTTCCCTGCGGATAGAGTCCTGTTCTTTCTGGAAAGCTTTTTCCTCTTCCTCGCCATATGCACTGTCAGGCATTTCTTCTCCATTTTCAGGACTTTCAGCATTTTCTTTTTCTTCAGGATATTTATGATGTTTTTGAAGATATTTGATATCTTTCTGGATTCTTGCGATTTCGTTGTTGTTATCTTTAATACTTTCCTTCAGGTATTTAATATCCTCCTTCAGATTTCTGATTTCTTCTTTATAATCAAATGGTTTTTCAGGTTCATCCGTATAAGCTGTATCTCCGGCATCTACGGCAGCACTGTCTACAACAGCAACAGAGGCACTGTCAGCGACAGCTTCCGTAGCCCAGAGATCTTTATAAGGTTTGGTATAGCTGATCATGCTGAGAACTGCACGACTTCCGTTCCAGGCAACAAAAATATCATCATTGATATCCACGTAAGAATAGTTCTTTCTGCTGGAGATCTCCTGCCCTTTTTTCTTTACAGAATTGATGAATTCCTGAAATTTTTCTTTATTATCAATGATAAAGTGGGTGTTGTAAGATTTAATAGAATCATTAAAACTGGCATAATGATACTGAACATCATCGTATTTAATTCCGGTTTTGGAGTAATCTGTCCAGGAAAGATTTTCTTTACTTTTTTTGCTGAGTTCATTCAGCAAAGGATTCAATTTATTCCAGTTGATTTTATTATTCAGCTGTTTCCCGTTGACTTCCATATAAAATACAGCATCAGACGGAATTTTCATGCTGTTCTGGGCAAAAGACAAAGTAAAGCCAAAGAGTACGAAAATAATTTTCTGTGTTTTTAATAAGATAGATTTCATGACTATAGTTTAGAAATTTATTGAAAAAGGATTGTATTTTGGATTTGTCTTTTCTGAAGAATCAGATCCAGAATATCAGCTTCCAGTTTGAGTGCTTTTTTATTGGGTGAAAGCATATAGGTGTTGTTGCTTTGTGATTTCACCATATTTTCGAATTGCATAATAGAGGTGTATTTTGCATCATTAAAAACCTCCTTGTCTGCCTTATTCATCTTATCATAATCAGCCTTGAATGTATTCACTTTATTTCTTGTCAATGTCTTTTTTTCAAGATTCTGGCTGTAGATCTGTGTAGGGATCATTTTTCCCAATATGTTTTGAGCTTTTAATTTTTCCAGGCCGGCATTGATGTTTTCAATTTTTTTGAAATTACAGCTGAGTTTGATGATATAATTATCAAAATCCATCGATGTCTTCACATTGCTGATTCCGGGAGTTGCTTTAAAAATTTTGGCTGCTTCATTGATCTTATTTTCAATTTCAGCCTTTTTGGGGACTTTCTTTCCGTTGACAGTTTCCATTTTAGAAATGGAGGCCAGTCTGGTCTTGCTTTTACTGGCATTAAGAATAACAGTATATTCTCCGGTTCCGTCAGCTTTTATATTTACTTTATCAAGAATATCGAAACAGCTGGTCAGGAATAATAATGAAGTCAATGAAAGAAATAATCTGAGAAAATTTTTCATGATTGGGTTTAAAAGCACAAAATTACTCAATTCTGGCTTTACAACCTTATAATCTTTGATTTTTTGAGCATAAATAGCTGTTTTCCGGTACTTTTCAATATGGAAATAATACTACAATATTTGTATTGCTTTTAAATACGTCCTTTCAGATAATCCTTGCGAAGACCTTCATCCAGCTTTTCGATCGCATACCGAAGGCAGGTTCTCGGCATTTCTTTATAATATATATTCAGATAACTGATCAGTTCGCTTTCATTCTTATTTCCCATTTCCCTCAATAACCATCCGTTTGCCTTGTGCATCAGATCATGAGGGTGCTTCATATTCCTGGTTACGAATTCTTTTGTCAGGTCAAATGACCCCTTTTTTATATAATGCATCGTCCCTACAACAGCAATTCTCTTATACCACATCTCTTCAGATTCTGAAAGCTCCCTAAGCAGATTTTCTTTGTGATTTTCAAAAGCATATCTTCCTAAAATCTTATAACAGCTTGAATCTACCAGATCCCAGTTGTTAACATAAGGAAGATGAGCAAGATAAAAACGGATCACTTCTTCTTTTACAGCTTTTTCTTTTGTTTTTTCAAATTTTGAAATCAGCATAAAAAGAGCCGTTAATCTATGCTCATGATATTCTGAAGAAAGTAAGATGCTGAGTTCCTGCAGGCTTATTTGATGATAATATTCCTTTGCAACTGAGCGCTGATCCGGAACTTTTACACCCAAAAACAAATCCCCTTCGCCATATTCTCCTTTTCCGGTTTTAAAAAATCTCGGAAAGAATGCTGCTTTTTCAGGAATGGAGAGAACCGTCAGTGCTTCCTGTATTTCTTTAACAATACTCATATTTCTGAATGCTATTATGCCTAAGCTCTATCTTCCGCAGTAATATTCTCCTGTTCTTCTTCCTCTTTGGCGATCTTATTGGGATTGGCCACTTTAGCAATGGTAAGCCCCTGAACAATGATTGAGAAGACCACGACACAGTAGGTAATACTTAAAATAATCTCGCTGTATTCACTTTTGGGAATAGACATTGCCAATGCAATAGATACTCCTCCACGGATTCCTCCCCAAACCAGGACTTTTACTGTCTGCGGACTGAAACTTCTTCTCAGAGAAGTAAATTTTGAAGGTCCCCAGATGGAAATAAATCTGGCGAAAAGTACTACAATAATGGCCAGTAAGCCTGGAATCATAAAATGCTTCAGGTCTTTAATCATCAAAAGCTCAAATCCGATGAACAGGAACAGTACGGCATTCAGAATTTCGTCAATCAGTTCCCAGAATTTAATCAGATAATCCTGAGTAATGGATTTCATTTTAAATCTCACATTAAAATTCCCCATAAACAGCCCTGCAGCTACCATAGTCAAAGGTCCTGAAATATGCATCTGTCTTGCAATAAGATAGCCTCCCATCACTACAGAAAGGGTTACCAGTACGGAAATAATATAATCATCCACTTCACGCATCAATCTGGAAGTCACCCATCCCAGCAATCCTCCCAGCAGGATTCCTCCTCCTGCTTCTCTCATGAGGAGCAAACCTATATTTTCAACTCCCAGATCTACTTCTTTTCCAATGGCAAGCTGCAGCACAACGGTGAAAACCACTACTGCCATACCATCATTGAAAAGAGATTCTCCGGCAACTTTTGTCTCCAGTGATTTGGAGACATTGGCCTGCTTCAGAACACTCAGAACCGCAACGGGATCTGTAGGTGAAATAAGGGCTCCAAAAACAAGACAGTAGATAAAAGGAAGATTAATCCCTACATACGGCAGTAAATAAAACATCCCAAAACCTACTACAAAAGTGGAAATAACAACCCCTACCGTAGAAAATATCAATACCGGCCGGAACTGCTCCTTCAGATCGTTAATATTAATGTGAATTCCTCCTGCAAAAAGAAGAAAATTAAGCATAGCTCCCATCAAAACCTCTGTAAAGTCGATGCCGTTCATCAGGTTATGAAGGTGTCCGAAAGTTCTGGGAAGCACTGTTTCTCCGAACATTACCAGAAAAATAGATACAACAATGGCAATCACCATAATTCCAATGGTACTCGGAAGTTTCAGAAACCTGTAGTTAAGATATGCAAATATTGATGCTAATACGATTAATGCTGAAAATGAATAATATAATTCCACTAAGTGTTTTTTATTTTTAGATTAATTGGTTAGTTCCAGATAAAGTATTTTGATATAAATCTGATTCCCTTCTTTTTCCCAAATATCAAACATCCCATCCTTAGCAGGTTTTGAATGCCTAATGTAATCCTGTCCGATATTCAGAATATTCAGAAGGATATATTCATCTCCTACTGAATTGACGGTATAAGCTGTTTTTTCGGCTTTTCCGTCTCCCGAACTTTTTATTCCTTCAGTAAGTGCACGGAACTGATTCAGATGATGTATAAAGTTGTTTCCATCTTTTACAGAATCATATGCTCTCAGCAGGATCAAAAGAACATCCAGATTCGTAGGATCTTTGTCATACAAAGCTTTTCCCTGTTTGATACAGTCTGCAAAATTATTCTGTTTGAAGGCATCAGCAAGATTTTTAAAAAGTTCATCTGATGTACTTATTTTATCATTTCTGAAATTTCGTCCATAATACAGGTACTGTGATTCTATGCTGTCCAAAGATTTTGGATACCCCTTATATTTAAAAATAAGCTTCTCATAATTGTAGGGAGAGTCAGAATTTTTGAGACTTTTTTCAATTGCTTTTAAATCAATTTTTGACTTCTGGCTGAAACCAAAAACCGAAAACAGGATGAATAAAAGGAAAAAGTGATATTTCATTAATTGTTGTTTTCTTCTTCCTCATTATCGAAATATTCGAAAAGGAAATCGTTGTACGGAAATCTGGAAATATGAATTTTCATGACCTCATCATAGATCATTTTCTTCATTTCCGGGAAGTTTTCCTTCGTCAAGGCAGAAATGAACACCGTCGGATATTTTGATTTTGCCATCCATGTCTTTTTCCATTCCTCCAGAGAAATATTTTTACGGGTTGAAGGCGTCAGATCATCTTCATCTTTTTTCTCATAACTGAAATCATCAATTTTATTGAAAACCATAATCATTGGCTTTTGATGTGCATTGATTTCCATCAGGATATGATTTACAGATTCAATATGATCTTCAAAACTTTCATGAGAAATATCTACCACATGAATCAGAAGATCAGCTTCACGAACCTCATCCAAAGTAGATTTAAAGGATTCAACCAGCTGGGTCGGTAATTTTCTGATGAACCCTACCGTATCTGTCAGCAGAAACGGCAGATTTCCAATCACAACCTTTCTTACCGTGGTATCGAGCGTTGCGAATAGTTTATTTTCTGCAAAAACCTCAGATTTTGAAATGGAATTCATCAGCGTAGATTTTCCTACGTTGGTATATCCTACCAAAGCTGCACGAACCACTTTTCCACGGTTGTTACGCTGAGTCGCCATCTGCTTGTCAATGGTCTTCAGTTTATCTTTCAGCAATGTAATCCTGTCACGGATAATACGACGGTCGGTCTCAATTTCCGTTTCACCGGGACCTCTCATCCCAATCCCTCCTTTCTGACGCTCAAGGTGAGTCCACATCCTTGTCAATCGTGGTAAAAGATATTGATATTGGGCTAATTCCACCTGGGTTCTCGCATAAGAAGTCTGTGCTCTCTGGGCAAAAATATCAAGAATAAGGTTGGTACGGTCCAGGATTTTAACTTCCATTTCTCTTTCCAGATTTTTAAGCTGTGAAGGAGAGAGCTCATCATCGAAAATTACGGTTCCGATCTCATTTTCTTTTACATATTCTTTTATCTCAATAGCTTTTCCGCTTCCTATAAACGTTTTGGAATCGGGCTGAGTCAATTTTTGGGTAAATCGCTTTTGTACGGTTGCTCCTGCTGTGAAAGCTAAAAACTCAAGTTCATCTAAATACTCTGTCAGTTTTTCTTCGTCCTGATTCTGAGTAATAACACCCACCAGGACCGCTTTCTCATAGTTATGTTCTTTCTTTTCTAACATTAAGTTCTGTCTATGTTTATGATTTTTACAAGTTAATATTTTTCAGAAAAAAAACAAAATCAATTTTTATTTAATAACATATTTTAATATAAATTTAAGTTTGCTGATGAAAGATGTATAAAAAATCAATAACTTTATCTAATAAATTTCTGATTTTTAATTATTTAAATCAAAAACTAATCTCCGGAATATCATGATTACCCGTATCAGATGTATGATTATTGATGATGATGAACTGGACAGGCTGGTTCTTCAGCATTATATCAAACAGTATCAAAATATTGAAATTGTTGCTTCTTTTGACTCTGCAGAAAAAGCCGTTCCTTATCTTGACCTTCCTGCTGATCTTTTAATTACCGAAACCAATTTACAGGGAATGAGTGGCATTGATTTCCGTAAGCTTGCCCAAAAGATACCCGCCTGTATTTTTGTAAGCTCGCATCCTGAGCTGGCTGCCGGAGCTTTTGAGATCAACACTTTGGATTTCATTACCAAGCCCCTTACCGCAGAACGATTTCATTATTCCATGGAAAAGCTTTTTGATTTTTTTGAAACAAAAGAAAAATGCGAATGCTATGATGCCATGATAGGTGAAAACTGCCTGAAAATAAAAGAAGGAGGACATATTTTTCAGATTAAAATGAAAGATATTCTGTACCTGGAAGCTCTGAAAGATTATACCAGAATTATCACTCTCGAAAAAAATCACTGTATTTTAAATTCTCTGGGAAACCTTCTGCAAAAAAACTTTTTTGATTCTTTTGTCAGAATCCACAGAAGCTATGCCGTTCCTCGACATCTTATCCGTGGAAAAAGCTGCCATGAGATAGAGCTTGCCCATCACATCAAACTTCCTATTGGCAGGACTTACAAAGAAAATCTTTCTTTTTTCAATCCATAAAAATCTAACAATAATTCACAAATAGCCATTGGTCGATTATTTCTGCCGTTGGTCTATTTTCCTGTCAATGGGTTGAAATAGGTGCTAATTTAGTCTTCCCAATTTCCCCTCAGAAAAACACACCTATTAATCACCAAAACTGTTATCCATGGAAAGAATATCTATTTACTGTATTATTCTGTCTGTCTTTTCCATCCCCATACTGCACGCACAATCTGCAGTTTTGGCAACCGGACTGGATGCTTCAGCAGCTAATGGTTTTGTTTCTTACAGCGTAGGCCAGATGACCTATCTGGAAAAAGGAACAGGGCAGATTCTGGAAGGCGTTCAACAGCCTTATGAAATCACCACACTTGCCACTCTTGAAAATTCATCTGAACAGGCCGGCATCTTACTATATCCCAATCCTTTCAGAGATTATTTATACTTAGACTTTACCTCAAATAATTTTAAAGGATCAGAATATCAGTTATTTGATTCCCAGGGCAGGCTGGTAAAAAAAGATAAGATTTCACAATCAAAATCTGAGCTTAATTTCTCCTCACTTCCCTCCGCAATGTACATCATCAGGATTACCCAAAATGGAGAAAATATTAAAACTTTCAAAATCATAAAAAAATAAAACGCCATGAAAAAAATATTATCACTGTTTTGGATCCTGATTGGTTTCTTTATGGGACTTTCTCAGGCTCCGGAAAAAATGAGCTACCAGGCTGTCATGAGAAATGGTTCCGGACAACTTTTAGCCAATCAAGGAATTGCCATAAAGGTAAGTATATTGCAGGGATCTCCTGCCGGAGCCACGGTCTACTCTGAAAGACTCACCGGGAATACCAATGCCAACGGACTTGTCAGTCTTGAAATAGGAACAGGGACCATACTCACCGGAACTTTTGCCACTATCGACTGGTCTTCTGGAAGCTATTATTTAAAAACAGAAACGGATCCTGCAGGAGGAACAAACTATACCATAGCGGGAACAAGCCAGCTGTTAAGTGTTCCTTATGCCATGTATGCAAAAACAGCAGGTGGCGGCGGCGGAAGTTTTGCAATCCCCTATACAAATACAGTCAATAATGCTTCCACCTTATTTTCATTAACGAATGATGGTGATGGAACATCTTTGGAAGGCAACAACAGTACTACAACTTCAAACATTGCGGCAGTAAGAGGTATTGTCACCAATACTGCACCTGGAGGATTCTCCTCAGCCGTTCGTGGGATCAATAATGGTACCGGCGGATTGGGTATTGGTGTATACGGAAGCCAGGCCGGAAGCGGATGGGGCGTATATGGAGTTACCCCCAATGGATTAGGAGTATATGGTAACGCAAGTGCTAATGGTACCGGAGTTTATGCCAACAGCAATACAGGTACGGGGCTTACAGCTACCAGTAATAACGGAATTCCTGCAAGTATTTCAATCTTCAATAACGCCAATAACAATGTTGCTCTCAGTGCATCCAGTGTAGGGAATGGTACAGTTGTAAATGTTACCACTTCAGGAAACGGAGCCGGAGTAAGAAGCTCCACAGCAGCAGGATTTGGACTGCACGGAATAACTTCCGCACAGACTTCTGCCGGTGTTGTAGGCGATAACAACGGAGGCGGCGAAGCAGTAGTAGGCAGAACGACCAGTGATATTGCTGGGGCCGTGGTAGGCCGAAATGACGGAGGCGGATATGGAGTGAGAGGTTTTGTAGCCACCAATACATCCGGAACCGGTATCGGTGTTTACGGACAGGTTGGTATAAACAACAGTACCGGACGTGCTGGAAGATTTGAAAATTTCAACAATACAAATACTGATGCTAATACTTTTGAAGTGACATCTAACGGAAATGGAAACATTCCTGATAATACCAAAGGTAATGCAGCTTCTTTTTTACTCAATAATACCAATAGTGTGGGAGCCGCTGTAAGGGGTGAAGTCAATACTATTTTCGGGAATTTCGGCGCGGCCGCTATTTTCGGGGTTTCTTCCGGTACAGGGGGACGTGCAGGCTTATTTTATGCATCAAATCCTGCCGGAAACGGAGCTTCATTAATTGCCCTTACAGACGGTAACGGAAATGCAATCACCGCCAATGCCGGTAAAGACGGAAACGGTGTTGAAACGAATATTGATGGAGCCGGAAACGCGCTCTATGCATGGGTCCCTTCTTTTTCCACCGGACGTGCAGGAAGGTTTAATATTTTCAATGAGTCCAATACCAGCGATGTTATAACCGTAACTACCGTGGGAAATGGTATTGCAGGAAATTTTAAAGTAGATAAAGTTACCGGAACCTCCCCCGCTGTGAGAGGAGAAGTCAATTCACAGTTTGCCAACTTCGGTACGGCAGGGATTTATGGAGTATCTTCCGGTACAGGAGGATATGCCGGGTTATTTTACGCCAGTAATCCGGCTGGGAATGGCCCTGCACTGATTGCCATTGCAGAAGGAAACGGTAATGGGATCACAGCTAATGCATCCAACACAGGAGATGGGGTAGAAACCACTGCTGATGGAACCGGAAACGCTATCTATGCCTGGGTTCCTAATTTTGGACAAGGACGTGCCGCAAGATTTGTAAACTACAATACGGGCAATACCAATCCGCCCCTTACAGTAGAAACCCATAGCAACGGATCTATCGCCGTGTTTAAGTCTGGAAACCCAGGCACAGTGAATGTGGCGAGGATCAACTCTGCCGGACAAGGATTTTTTAACGGCGGTACCCAAAACAGTGGTGCTGACGTTGCGGAAGCTTTTGATGTCAATGGAAAAATTTCTGAATATGAGCCCGGTGATATTCTTGTCATCTCAACCAAAGCTGACAGAACTGTTGAAAAATCTTCAACTCCCTATTCTAATCTTGTTGCAGGAGTATATGCCACAAAACCCGGCGTACTCCTTACAGAAGAGCATATTGATACTGATATTTCCAATAAAGCTCCCATGGGAGTCATTGGGGTAATTCCTACCAAAGTCTGCCTTGAGAATGGAAAAATAAAAAGAGGAGATCTATTGGTAACTTCATCTAAGGCAGGTGTTGCTATGAAAGCCAATATCAAAAAGGTAAAAATAGGACAGGTCATTGGAAAAGCACTTCAGGACTATGATCAAAAAGAGACTGGAAAAATTCAAGTATTAGTCAACATAAAATAACCCGTCATGAAAATAGCATATATTATCCCGTTATTATTTTTAAGCACTATTAACTATGCTCAGGAAAATAAAAAGGCTGCTCCTATAGAAGAAGATCAAACACTGGCTGTAAAACAGGCACAGGAACAACAGGCAAAACTAATGCAGGAAGCAAAGGAAAGAGAAGGAAAGACAACCGTAAATTCTGGTCTTGTTTCTGATCATAGTCTGGAAGTTAAAAAACAGGATTCCAAACCTAAAGCTGCGGCAGACAATTCAGAAAATCTTCTTCCCAATACGGCAAGTCTTGAAGACATTAAAAAAACCATTCCCAACAGACAGGCACATCAAAATATAAATTCTAGGAACACAAAAATGACAGTTACCGGGCTACCTAACACAGCAACTCTGGAAGAAATAAAAAAAACGATTCCCAAAAACTGATAACTCTCAAAGCTAATAACCACAAAAAAAGCTGATAACCAAACTAGATTTTTCAAACAAAGAAGTCCGCCAAAGAGCGGACTTTTATATTAATGCCTGGGCTATTAATCCCAGTCAGCAGCTACAAATCTCATTGTATGGCCATGATCATCAGACAGGGTAAGAAAATGTCCCTCGACAGAATATCTGATCATGGCTTCAATTTTCTTCTGAAAAGAGGTTTCAAGATTCATATCCTGACAGGCTTTCGTTGTACTGATCCCTTTTGAAATCTTTACTTTTCCTCCTTTTTTAAACTTAGCTATAAAAGACATTTGGTTGCATCCCATATAGACATTCCCCTTAATTTTCCCATCAATCATAGCACCTGTCAGATTCATTTCTGCTTTATTCGCAATTAGCTGATCTTTTGAAAATCCATCAAATGAAACCAGCATCCACTGTCTTTGGAGAGAAGGATTTTTATCTGGTACTGAAGAGCAATTTAAAGCAACACCTAAAAATAAAACTGCAAAAAGTGGTAAGAGTATCTTTTTCATGCGGAGCATCCTCCCATTTTCATACCAATCCAAGACAGAATCTCGTAAAAATTAGTAAATTAGCGACACAAAAATTATTTTATAAAATGAAAAGACTATTTCTACTATTCACTTTCTTACTGGGCTTTGCTCAGATGAGGGCGGATGAGGGGATGTGGCTGCTAATGCTCATCAAAAGACTTAACGGTGTTGATATGCAAAAAGAAGGCCTGCATCTTACGCCTGAAGAAATTTATTCTGTGAACAATTCAAGCTTAAAGGATGCTATCGTAAGTTTCGGTGGGTTCTGTACAGGTGAGATTGTTTCTGATAAAGGACTTATATTCACCAACCACCACTGTGGTTACGGTGCTGTAGCTGCTGCTTCTACACCGGAAAAAGATTATTTGAAGAACGGATTCTGGGCAATGAAGCAAAAAGACGAATTCAATGCAAAGGATCTTTATGTAAGATTTTTAGTGAGAATGGATGATGCTACGCAGAGAATCAATTCTAAACTAAACAACAATATGACTGGGGCAGAGAGAAAAGCTGTGATTGATGCTGAAACTAAAGCTATCCAGACAGAAAACTCTGAAAATGGAAAATATACAGTAGTGGTAAAAGATTTCTTCAATGGAAATGAATTCTACTATTTCGTTTATCAGGATTACAAAGACATCAGATTAGTAGGTGCCCCACCTTCATCTTTAGGAAAATTCGGCGGAGATACTGATAACTGGGAATGGCCAAGACATACTGCAGACTTCACGGTTTTCAGAGTATATGCTGATGCTGCAGGAAACCCTGCAGAATATTCTCCGGCTAACGTTCCTTTGAAACCTAAGCATTTCCTTCCTGTTTCCCTTAAAGGGATTAAACCTGGTGATTTCTCAATGATCTTAGGGTATCCTGGAAGAACAAACCGTTACCTGACTTCTTACGGAATTCAGCAAATGGTCACTAAAGATTACCCGGCATGGGTTGAAGCTTCTAAAACAGCCATGGATGTTATGAAAAAATACATGGACAAAGATAAAGCGACTCAACTTAATTATGCGTCTCAATATGCCTCAGTAGCCAACTACTGGAAAAACAGACAGGGCACAATTGACGCAGTAGAGAAAAACGGGACTATTTCTGACAAGCAAAAGATTGAAGAAACTTACAAAAAATGGGCTTCAATGCCAGGAAACGAACAATATAATGGTGTTTTAGAAGATATAGGTGCATATTACAAACAAGTATCTGACAGAAATGTTGAAAGAAACTATGCTTCACAGTTTTCAAGAAATGCAAAATATATTACCCTTGCATTACAGGTAGGATCTGTTCTTAAAGCTTATGCGGCTCAGGATATGCAGGGAAGGCTTGCAATGAAAGCTAAAACTGAAGCGGCTATCAAAGCAGCGTATGAAAACTTTAATCCGTCTTTAGAAGGAGAAATGCTTGCGGCTATGGCCAGCCTTTATCAGGCCAGAGTGAAAAATCCAGAAGTTGCTTCTTCTACTATCTTAGGTTTAGATGCTAAAACAGTTTCCAATTTAGCTTATTCTTCAATCTTTGCCAATAAAACTTCTGCAACCAACTTTTTATTAAATCCAGATGCATTGAAGCTTGACGCTGACCCACTTTGGAAAGCAGCTAATGGCATTATGGCAGATCAAAAGATCAGCACTGAAAGATTTGTTAAAATAGATGACTTTTTTGCAAAAAACAATCGTCTTTTCTTAGCAGGTCTGATGAAGGCAATGCCTGAGAAAAAATTCTACCCGGATGCCAACTCTACCATGAGATTAACTTACGGTACTGTAGATAAATTACCAATCAGAAATGACAGAAATTATTTCGGAATTACGGATAATTATTATACAGACATGACCGGTCTTGTTGGAAAATACAAGAAAGGTGATGAAGAGTTTGATCTTCCTCAAAGAGTGATCGACCTTTACAACCTTAAAGATTTCGGACAATATGCTGATGCAAAAGGTTATATGCCTGTAAATTTCCTTTCCAATAATGATATCACAGGTGGTAACTCTGGTTCCCCGGTAATTGATGGTGACGGAAACCTAATCGGTATTGCATTTGACGGAAACAGCGAAGCATTAAGTGGTGATATTGTATTCGAGCCTGAATGGCAAAAAACAATCAACGTAGATGTTCGTTTTGTTCTTTGGACAATTGATAAGTTTGCAGGTGCAAGAAGATTAGTAGATGAGTTGAAGCTTGTGAGAGATGAAAATACTCCTGCTGATACAAAGACTAAAAACTCCGGCACAACAACAATGCCTAAGAAAACAAAGAAAAAATAATATTAACTGATATATTATTGTAGAACCGTGAAAGTAATTTTCACGGTTTTTTTATTTTTGAATATTAAAAATATATTGATCATGAATTCCCAACCTATATTATTCAAGGCAATGATTCAGCAAAACGGAGAAATGAATGCTGCGTTTGTAGAATTTCCTTTTTCAACAGAAGAGCTATTCAGCAAAAAAGGGCAGATAAAAATTAAAGCAGTTTTTGATGAGAAAGTTGAATACCGTGGAAGCCTCACCAAGATGAAATCGGATTGTCATATTTTGGGTCTTACACAGGAGGTCAGAAAGCAGCTTGGTAAAACTTTCGGAGATGAGATCTCTGTGTCACTTATAGAAGACAAAGAAGAAAGAATGGTTAAAATTGCCGATGACATTGCCTCTGTTTTTGATGAAAATCCTGAAGCAAAGACTTTATTTGACAAGATGAGTTACACCCATAAAAAAGAATATATCCGCTGGATAGAAGAAGCCAAGAAGCCGGAAACAAGAGAAAACAGAAAGACTAAAATGATTCTGATGATTCTGGATGGGAAAAAGGGGATATAATCCTTTCTGCTTTCTCTCTTGAAAGCTGTACATTAAAAAAATTGAATAAAGAAAATATTTTTTGTCAGGATCTCAAAAAGTAACCGACTATAGTTACAGATATCATTTATAACTATAAAAATTTACTTTTATGAACAAGTTTATTTTCAGAACATCAGTTTTAGCGGCAGCTACTCTAGCTGCATTTACTCTTTCTTCATGCAGTGATTCGGATAATGACATGATGACGGATATGTCTTTTCAGAGAACTATCACTTTTGAAAATGTGGTAACTCCTAAAGATTTTGTAGAAAGCGGAAGTTTTCAGGGAACTGGAACACCAGCTATTATTTTACCAGGGCAATCTGTTTCTGTGAAGTTTAGTGCAGGAAAAACACAGGCCTTAATGTTCGCCACAATGTATGGAGCTTCAAAAGATTGGTTTTTTGCTTCCCAACAGCCTGGTATCAAACTATTTGATGCGAATGGAAATGCCATTACCGGAGATGTTTCTTCAAGTGTACGACTGTGGGATAATGGAACCAAAGAGGACATAACCGGACAAGCAGAAAGCAAACCTATCATGCAGGTTCCTAACGTCAATGCTTCACAGCTTATGAAGCTCAATCTGGCTTATAATGATGTAACCTCAGAATTTACACTCACCATTACCAATACATCTGGCGGAACAGCCAATGAAACTCCCTTTTCTCCAGGAGTATGGGCTGTATCCAATTACAATGGCTCCCAGCTGCTGAACAGCGCTCCGTTTTTTACTCCTAATGCTTTATCAAACCCGGAAATCACAGATATTGCTCAGATGGGGAATATCAGTAAAATGATAACGAAACTGAATGCTAACACAGGAGTTATGACCGGCCTTTCTCCTGCTTTGGTCGTTGTTTACCGTGGTGACAAAAATCCTGTTTATGAATTAGGGCAAACAGACAGCGGAATGGGACTGAAAGATATTGCACAGTTTGGAAATGTAACCAAGCTTCAAAACAGTCTGAAATCTCTCCCTGCTGTAAGAGGGGTATATGTTGCCGGGACCACTCCTGTAGCACCGGGAAGTAAGGTAACAACAAACTTTAATGCTGAGCCGGGAGATAAAATCGCTTATGTAACCATGTTTGGATTTTCCAATGACTGGTTCTATGCCAATGAACAGAGCATTGATGCCAATAGCAGAGGAGATATTAGTACAAAAACTTCATTATTTGACTCAGGAACAGGCATAGACCAATATCCGGGAGCCGGCAATCATCAGGCATTATTCGGCGGTACTCCGCAGAGTGAAAATAAGGTTATTTCAAAAGTAGGAAGCCAATATCCCATTCCTGCTGTTCAGAACGTGATTAAAGTAACCGTGAATTAATTTTCAGATTTAAAAGATCTTACAATTAAAAATTCCAGGCAGGTGTGCCTGGAATTTTAATATCAGTAATATTATTCAACCGGAACCCCGAGATATTTCAAATACGAGTCCAGCATTTTCTTATCAAATACAGGTTCCTCTATACCGGAGCCTTCCAAAAACTGAATAACATTGGAACAATCCCATATATAAGTATTCTGATAAAGCTCTACTGTTGATAAGCCTTCATGCATATTATCCCTGAAAAGGCTTGTCAGTGGATATAAACGATTTTTACTGTCATCTTCCCATTGTTTTCGCCATTCTTTGTATGGAATATCCTTCAGCGTAAACGGATAATACTTTTTCATCAATCCGAAAAAATCTTCCAGCGTAAGATTCGTTTCCGGACGGGCTATTAGATTGAACTTCTTCCCTATTGCTTCTTTATTTTTTGTGATATGAGCTATTGCTCTTGTCATATAGTCTACCGTGATAAGCCCTTCTCTAAGCTCTGTTAAGACAGGATAAGATTTGAATTCTATGCAGTTTTTCACTAATCCCGACCACCATTGATAGGAAGCACTTGCTCCTGTTTCGCTATGGCACATGGCATATCCCAAACGGTAAGTGATTAATGGCAGTCCTTCTTTAGCAGCTAAATCCGCTACTGCTTCCATTACCCATTTGCTTCTAACATACCCTATATCTTTACTCACAGACATTAAGTTCTGTTCAATATCATCAGATTCAAGCATCACGGTTTTTCCTGTAAATACATGTCCCCAGCTATATACTGATATAGTGGACAACAAAGCGAGACACGTTGTTCTCTCTGCCCCTGCCAGCTTTATGATTTCTCTTAATCCTTCTACATTCGGAGCCTTCATATAAGAATAAGGTTCAATGAAGTTTACTGAGCTCCCTGAATGGTAAATCACATCGACTTGCTTTGCCAGCTCTGTGAATACTTCTTTGGATAAACCCAATGACGGTAATGCCAGATCTCCGATGACAGGAATAATTCTTGATCTTTGCTCTTTTTTCTGAGGAATGCGGTATTGTTTAGAATATCTGTCAACCTTTTCCATTGCAGCATACTCATCCTGAGCTCTCACAAGGCAATAAATATCTGCATCTGTAGTATCCAGAAGTTCCTGCAAAAGATGAATTCCTACAAATCCTGTAACTCCCGTTAAAAATATTGTTCCGGGATTTTCTACCTGTCTGGGATCAAACCCTCCCGCAAAAACAGTTCCCGGAGCCAGGTAAACATCTTTCTGTAACTCAACATAAGGTTCCACATCTTCTGCCGGAATAGCGTCTCTCATTTCTCTGGACCGGGTAATAAGAATCTCCGAAAGCTGCTGCAATACCGGATACTGATAGATATCTCTCAGATAAACCTTTACATCAAGCTTTCTTTGTAATGTAACAGCAACAGTTGCCACCAGCAGGGAGTTTCCTCCGATGTCAAAAAAGTTATCGGTAATATTAATAACAGGACGTTCCAACGCAGAAGACCAGACGTCTACAATGATCCTTTCGGTATCATTGGTTGGCGGCTCAAATGAAATCAATTCTTTTGCTTCCTTGTCAGCAAGGTCCTTTAATGTCTGCGTATCTGTTTTTCCATTTGCCGTCAACGGAATGGTATCTATAAAAATAATCTGAGCAGGAATCATATAGCCAGGAAGTTCTTCCTTTAATGCGTTTCGCACTATTGAAACATCCTTTGCTGCTTCAGTCTTTAATACCACAAAAGCAATAAGATATCCTGTACTTCCATCTGTTTCTTTTCCAATAACTACTGCTTCTTTTATTGTTTCCTGTTGCATCAATGAGCGCTCTATTTCTCCCAATTCAACTCTGAATCCACGAATTTTCACTTGATTATCAATTCTTCCCAGGAACTCAATCTCACCTTCCTGGCTCCATCTGGCCAGATCTCCCGTACGGTATATTTTTTCTGTCTCCCGGAAAGGATTGGTCATAAATTTAGAATCAGTAAGTTCTTTATTATTAAGGTATCCTTCTGCTAAAAGATTTCCCCCAATGTATAATTCTCCTACCGCACCTACGGGCAGCAATTCCATATTTTCACCCAAAATATATGCTTTTGCATTGGCAATCGGCCTGCCTATGGATGAAACATATTTTCCGTTAACCTCTTTCACTTTTTTAAAGGTGGCAAATACAGTGCATTCTGTCGGACCGTAATAATCTATTAGCTCATAGCTTAGCTCTGCAGTCAATACAGGTTTCAGCTTTTCACCTGCAGTAAAGAGATATTTTAATTTCAGGTTGCTATAACTCCGGGTATGCTCTACCACAGAAGGTGCCAGAACCGTAGGGACAAAGCCATGTGTAATATGATTTTTTCTATAGTAATCTACCAATGCCTGAGCATCTGTCCGCTCTTCATTATTTGCAATAAAAACAGTTGCTCCTGAGGTAAGAGCCGACCAGGTTTCCCATACAGAGATATCAAATGCCAATCCAGCAACAAGGGTCAGTCTTGAACTGTGGTCCACATGAAAATGATGATTATGCCATGTTACCAGATGCTGTATGGCCTGATGGCTTACCATTACTCCTTTTGGCTTTCCGGTAGAGCCTGAAGTATAAATTGTATAGGCAAGACTGCTCTGATGAGTTTTAATTTTCGGATACTCTGATGGTAAATGATTAAGATTTTCCATCTTACCGAGATCAAATACTTTAGCCTGTTCTGTTTCTGATAAAAGATCTTTAAGGCTTTGATTGGTAATAATAACATCAGAAGAAGTATCTGCGAGAATGTACTCCACTCTTTTCGCAGGATAAGCAGGATCTATGGGAACATATGCTGCTCCCGTTTTAATAACTCCAAGAACTGCAACAATCCATTCTAAGGAACGATCGAGCCAGATAGGAACATAATGCCCTTCCTTGATACCGCGGCTTAATAAAAAGTTGGCTACCTGGTTACTTCTCTGATCCATTTCTCTGTAAGTAATTTCTTCATCCTGATAAACAGCGGATGTCTTATCCGGATGAAGGATCGCCTGTTTTCGGAAAAGAGATTCCAATGTCTCTTCCTGACGATAATCCCAGCCAGTCTTATTAAATCCGGTTAAAAGTTTTTCTCTGTCTTCTGATGACAGCAATACTGCCGAACCTATTGATAAGGTTTCTAATGAGGGAATTGTGTTTGACATAATAATAATTTGATTTGGTTTAAAAATTTGCAATTAATAGCTTTAATTCTACATCAAATTGATTTTAGGCCTCTATGAAATAAGAAAATAAAGGCATAAGGCATAACCACAGCTTATTTACTAAATGTGTTTTCATAAAAGGTTTAAAAACTGAATGATGCAGCGTATTAAGCGATCCGCTCAATGAGCAGAACGGTAAACAGCGTTTAAACGTTATTTATTTCAGTCGGAAAGGATAAAGAATATATCCAGATATTCTTTGGGAATCAGATGTAAATCTTTATTCAGAATTTAAAAATTTGATTTTCATAATGTAATAATTTTAATAATTTGGTAATCAAACTTAACATAATATTTTAAGGTATGCGTTACATAATTACTATCCTCTACCACATTCAGGAATTGATATTCTGGAAGAAAATAAAAAGCTGAATTACAATTTATTGCATACCAAAAAAACAAAATTCTTTTTTATACACCTTTTAGAGGATCAATGTATGGGAATAATCTCTAAATTTGTGAAAAACAAAACACAATTCATTTTAATATGAATCAAAAACTGAAGAGCGACCATGGATTCATACATATTCCATGCAATGAACTTGATATTTTTATACTTTCTGACGGATATTTTGGTATTGGATATCACCAGCCCATCTTAGCACCCGATATTCCTCAAAATCTTGTAAAAACCGAACTCCGCAATCTTTATTTATCGGAATCTTATTATGAGGCACCCATTAATGTGATGCTTATCAAGAAGGGCGACCGCAACATTTTAGTGGATACGGGAGAAGGGTTTTATGATGATGAAAATGCAGGGAAATTATTATACAGTCTTACGGCAGCGGGCTTTGCGCCAGAGTCTGTCACTGATATTCTGATTACACATGCTCACCGAGACCATATCGGAGGAATTCTTTCTAAAGACGGTGATTTTGTATTTCCTAATGCCCATTACTATATTTCCAGCCAGGAATTTGAATTTTGGACCAGCGACGACCCGGATTTTAAAAAAAGTAAAAACCCGGAAGGAGGAAAGCCAAGCATCCCCTTAGTTAGAAAAGTACTTTCTGCCATAGACAGCCGGCTTACAAAATTTGAAATGGGAGATCAGCTATTCTCATGTATTCAGACAGAGGCAGCTCCCGGACATACTCCTGGTCATATTATATATACATTGAATGATGGGGATTTATCAATGACCAATGTAGTAGATCTTTTTCATTCTCCACTGCTTATTGCAAAACCTGATTGGGGTACACAGTGGGATATCGACTTTGAAACAGGTGTTGAAACCCGTAAGCAAGTTCTTGAAAACTGCTATCAAAACAGAACACTTATCTGCTCTGCCCACCTTCCATGGCCAGGAATAGGATACATTAATAAAGTAAACGGTCAGTTTCAATGGATTCCCAAAGTATACAACAACCCTTTTTCGATCAATCTTAAAATTGATCTGGAAGCAGGTACAGTATAATTTTTTTAACAAAAAAAGAGGTCCGGACCGTTTATCCATTCCAGAATTCACGGTCCAGACTTCTGTATTGTATGGCTTCGGAAATATGATGAGACAGAATATTCTCGGATTCTTCAAGGTCGGCAATTGTTCTTGCGACTTTCAGGATTCTGTCATACGCTCTTGCCGAAAGATTTAGTTTTTCCATTGCTAATTTGATAAGGCTGAACGAGGCTTCATCCAGCTCACAGAATGCTTCAATTTCCTTTGGTCCTATCTGGGCATTACTGCTGATACTAAGATTCTGATACCGTTTATTCTGAATCTCCCGGGCTTTCAGTACACGTTCCCTGATGTCTTTGCTTTTCTCACCTTTTCTTTTTTCAGAAAGCTGCTCAAATTCTACTTTCTGAACTTCAATATGAATATCGATTCTATCCAGAAGCGGACCTGAAAGCTTATTCATGTAGCGCTGCATTTCATAAACGGATGAGGTATTATTAGGATCGTCAGGAAAGAACCCGCTTGGGCTGGGATTCATAGACGCTACCAACATAAAACTTGCAGGATAATTTACTGTAAACCGGGCTCTTGAAATGGTTACTTCACGGTCTTCCAGAGGCTGTCTCATCACTTCCAGCACCGTTCTCTTAAATTCGGGCATTTCATCCAGAAATAATACCCCGTTATGAGCAAGGGAGATTTCACCAGGCTGAGGATAACTTCCCCCTCCTACAAGAGCAACATCAGAAATAGTATGGTGTGGAGATCTGAAAGGACGAACAGTCATTAGCGACGCTTCTGTTCCTATCTTTCCGGCTACAGAATGAATTTTTGTTGTTTCCAGAGCTTCTTTCAATGTCAAAGGAGGTAAAATACTGGGAACTCTTTTGGCCAGCATTGTTTTCCCACTTCCGGGAGGACCGATCAGAATGATATTGTGTCCGCCCGCTGCGGCAACTTCCATCGCTCTTTTGGCTGTTTCCTGTCCTTTAACCTCAGAGAAATCGAAAGGAAAGTCGTTGATCTTCTCGTGAAATTCCTTTCTGGTATCCAAAGTCATTTTTTCAAGGGGCCTGCCCTCATTAAAAAAATCAATGACTTCTCGTATGTTTTCGACTCCATAAACTTCCAGATCATTGACAATAGCTGCCTCTCTGGCATTTTGCTTGGGAAGAATAATCCCTTTAAACCCTTCTTCCCTGGCTTGAATTGCAATAGGTAAAACTCCTTTAATCGGCTGCAGACCTCCATCCAGAGAAAGTTCTCCCATAATAACATAGTCTTTAACGTCCTCTGCCAGTATCTGATCTGAAGCCGTTAAGATACCAACAGCAATACTGAGATCATAAGCAGAGCCTTCTTTTCTGAGGTCTGCAGGAGCCATATTAATGGTGATTTTCTTCCCCGGAATTTTATATCCTACATTTTTTAGTGCAGCTGAGATTCTGTAGCTGCTTTCTTTGATCGCATTATCGGGAAGTCCCACCAGGTGATATCCCACTCCTCCGGTATCTACATTCACTTCAATCGTAATAGTCTGAGCAGCCACTCCATGAATGGCACTTCCATAAATTTTGATCAGCATGGTGTGTTTTTGAGGTAAAAATAAACAATATATTATTTTGATAATCCGACACTTAAATGAATAATATCCTGACCAAATTGAGATATTTAAAAAGATTTTAAGAAAAATTCAGAATAAAAAAATCGGTACAAATTTCTTTGTACCGACCCAACCATTATTAAAACTAACGAAAAAGATTATTTCGTCTGAGTTGCAGAAAAATTAAGCGTGAGTCAGGAAGCCGATGCCAGAAAGAGAGAATTCCTTTTGGGGTAATTATGACGTCATTAGATTAACAAGGATGAAATTTTATCTATTGAGCGTAAAGTATTAAAATAAATTACTCTAGTTCTTCTTCAATACAAGGAACATCTCTACTCTGACATCCATTCTTCCTTCCCACAATCAATATTTTGGCATATTCAGATTACATAATCCTATTTTTTTATAAATCTATTTTTATATTCGCTTCCATCCGTACTTTTAGATACGATGATGTAATTTCCCGGCACCAGCTGGCTCACATCAATGGGCTGATTATACCTGTGATCTGTTTTCTTCAGAACCAGCTTTCCGGACATGTCTATAATGGTAACTTCTTTATAGACCTTATCTGATTCTTTCCCAATATAAAGATGCTGTGCAGTAGGGTTGGGATAAATTTTCAGATTGTTATCCTTAACTTTTGTCTCTCCTGTTGCCAAATTGCTGCAGAATTCCCAGTTTCCGAAATTCACTTCCACAAACGCAAACGGATCCAACATCTGGCATTGATCCGGACAATATTCCGTGCAGGCATAAAATCCATATTTACCGGAAGTTGTTGCCACATAGGTAGCCCCTATGACGCCAGGAATGATACAAGGGTCTCCTGCCAACGGAGGATTACTGCTTGGTACACATCTGAACCAGGTATGTTTACCATACACCAATGGGAATATATTATCAAACTGTACAGAAGCACCGTTGCATACTTTTACTGTTCCCATATCTTCTTCATACGTTCCGGGAGTATATGTTGTCATCATTGCCGGAAGACCATATACAAAACCGTCGGCAAATACTGTCGGGCTCTCTGCTGTACAATCTCCATCGGTAACAACTACTTTGAAATAGTTCAGCTGATCGTTACCACTAATGGTTAATTGCTGTGATGTAGCTCCCGGAATCGCTACCCATGGATTGTTATTGGGAGTCTGCCAGGTCCATTCCTGCTTATACCACTGGTATGTGGTATACGTCTGTGTGGTAGAAAGTACTTCATCTTCCGTATCACAGAACAGGACGGTTCCGGGATATTTCTGCCCAAGCCTTGGGCTGGTAATTGTAGGAGTACACTGTGCTTTTATATTCAAAATACTGAATAATAAAAACACCAAAAAAATTAGTTTTGTTTTCATATATGATAATTAAGTTTGGTTTTATTTTAAATCCCCAACATTAATCCAACAGCACTCTTACACCGAATTTCATATTAAAATGAAGCGGTTTTTCTTTATAAATTGTATTGGGAGCATCTTCCTGTTTAAAATGATATCCTATTCCCGGCTCTGCATACACCCCGACTTTATCAATGATCTTCAGCTGAAAACCTGCCGCTGCGTTGACGGAGAACTGTAAAGGCTTGGGCTCCAGGCGTTCTTTCGACGATTCTTTTATTTCATCGTTCACCACATAGGTTGTTGTTATATTTCCTGCTATAGGCTTTTCCACAAGCGCCCCACCTGTAACATACCCCGTGAATCTTCCTTTCTGAATGACGTTATAATTGACCTGCACTGGAATTCCTATATAATGAACCGTCTGATCTCCCTTAATATAGTTGTTGTCACTTCCGGAATGCAGTTCAGAAGAAAGTTTGGTATAATTCAGCCCCGTTCCTATACCCCATCTTTTTCCAAGATTATAGTAAACAGAAAGTCCGAATGTAACGGGTACCTTATGTCTGATTCTCGCTTCTACCGGCTGGCTTTGATTCGCCAGTAATATGGCAGTCAGAGGATCATCATGATACTCGGAAGTAGTCCATACCTGTTCAACATTCATGGCTTTTCCTGTGATTGAAGCATAGCCGGGAAACTGCTGTTCGGCAGAGCTGGAAGCCATATTTCCTGTAAGCATACCCAGCATCCAGGACTTTTTATTTCTGGATTTCGCAGTAGTATGTTTTGTGTTTTCAGCATATACTTCCTTCAGCTTTTCCTGTTTAAAAAGAACCTCATCAGTTTCTTCTTTAGCCGGCTCTCTCACAGTATCGTCAACGGGAGATACTTTATGGGCGATTTTACTCTCCTGCGGAAAAGATTCTGAATCTGTAGGAAGTTTGATCATATCCTGAATATTTCCCAGCTTATTTTTTACTCTGTTATCAGAATCTCTCTGTACCCATGTTTTCTCTGAAGCACCTGTCCTCAATATTTTTTCAGTTAAAGAGGTATTTGTTACTGATGGTATTCCACTGTTTAAAACATACCCGGTTTCATCAATCTTTAAAGAACCTTTTTTCTTTTCTTTTTTCCCATCTTCCGGTTTCTGAGATAAGGTTTTTCCAGGATCATGATGAGGCAGTATTTTTGTCAGCAAAAACAATAATGCAATAGCAGCAGCAATACCTCCGACACGATAGAATAAAGATTTCCGTCCTGTACCTGCAATTCTTTCCTTCTTTTCCACTTCACTCTCATGAATTTCAGGAATAAATCCCGGAATGCTGTTGTCTTCTGTTCCCGAGAATAATTCATCTTTGATGTCATCCCACAACCCTTCCGGAACGTCCTCTTGATGGTCATCCATTCTGCTTCGCAGGTTATTTAGCCATTCATTATTCATATTGTGCTTTTTTTGACATTTTAAATTCTTTTATTTTCTGAACAAGCAATGCTTTTGCACGGTGAAACTGAGAGGCAGAAGAGTTTTCTGCAATTCCCAACAGCCCTGCAATCTCTTTATGGCTTTTTGTCTCAAATACAAACAGGTTAAAAACAGTTCTGTACCCTTCAGGAAGAGACCTGATCATCTTCATAATATCATCACGGGGAATCTCTTCAAAATCAGGTTCTTCTTCGCTAGGAATATCCGGAAGATCATCTACTTCAATGGCTGATCTGAAATCTCCTTTCTGTTTTATATGTTTCAGAGATTCATTAACTGTGATACGGGTCATCCAGGCTTTTAAAGAACCAATGCCTCTGTACTCAAAAGATTCTATCGAACGGAACATTTTGATAAAACTGTTTTGAAGCACATCATGAACATCTTCTTTTTCTGTCACATAACGGGAACATACATAGCTCAGATTTCCGGAATAAGCTCCAAAAAGCTCTTTCCAGGCAGCCTCCTCCTTCTTCAGAAGGTGCTTTACCAAAATCTGTTCTTTACTTTCTTCCATATATGCCAATGCTGCCGTACCCGTTAGGATGTTATAAACTGTCAAGCAAAAATAGATTGCATCTTATTAAAGTGCAATCCATTTATGATAATATCTATTAATTAATTTTTTATACAGAAAGGAAAATTATAATCAATAACCTCATAAGGAGCAACCAATGTACCATCTACAGTAATTTTCTCTGCTGTTACGGAGTATCTAAGCGTCTGATCCAGTCCTACATAATATCCTTTTTGCTTTGCAGTAAATTCCACAACGGTTTTTTTATTAACGCCGTCTACAGGAATCTGAAGTTCCATACTCTTAGGAGCAAAAGTAAGTTCTATCACATTGTTTGATGTATTGATCACTGCTGCATATTTAAGGTCATACTTTACTTTTCCAAGTGCTTTTATGGCTGTTTCTGCTTTTGCTGGGTCTTTTACTACTGTTTTTACAATTTCGGTTATTGGAAATTCGGCAAATGAGATCGTATCTTTCTTTACTTTGAATTCTTTTATTCCTTCTCTTTTACTATTTCCCTGTACAATAATCAGCTTACCTTTATAGTTTCCTTTTAAGTCTTCCATTTTAACAGGAGGTATATCCGGACCGTCATTATCATTACATGAGAATAGGATAAAACCTGTTAAAACCATTAAAACTGTTATAAAAAATCGGGGTACTGTCAATTTTTTCATTGCATTACTTTTTCGTTGAACATTAATTATTTTCGAGTACTCATCTATATAAATCCAGCTTTTCAAAAATCTTGCATATTTTTTTAAAAAAAAGACAAAAATATCTATAACTAATTGATTTAGTGATTATAAAATTTCGACAGCTTTCATATATGTTTATAAAATTCATATTCAAAATCAGGATTTCTACTTAGAAAATGGTTATAACCTGTCTTCTACCTAATTTCTGGTAGAAAAAAAACATGGTTTTTATGTATTGCCGGTACCCTAAGTCTCAGACTACATTTGTTCCAACAATAAAAGGCAAAATATTAACTGTTATGAAAAGACCAAAGACAAAAAAAATTATTTCGACTTTTTTAATGATCGCAATGGCAGGCGCTGTTTTTTCGGCATGCAGCAAGGATGATGATCCTGTTGATGCAAAAGCGAACATGAAATTTACCATTACGGTAAACGGGGCTGATTCTAACGATCAGATTGACTTTCTCGTAAGTGCCGGAAATCATGATGCCAGCCAGTATGGAAGTCCTGTCTGGAAAAAGAACGGAACTTCTGAAGGTAATTCCAATACAAGTTCATTGGGGGTAAATGATTTTACCGGAAATACAAAAACATATGTGTTTGAAACCGTAAAGCCGTTTAATTTTTCAAGCCTGCACGTTGCAGTATCCAACTTTGACGGTGCCCCTATTTCTGTAAGTTACAAAGCTGAAGTGGGCGGAACTATCGAGACCGATGAAAACAAAACCTATGCAGCCGGACAGACTTTCATTAAAGATTACTCATACGTAGCAAAATAAATTTTTATTATATCAAATATTGTTTTGATTGTGGGAATAAATAGCCGGAATGGCTATTTATTTTTTTAAAAACAACAAATTATTTTTGGACAAAAAAGGAAGCCATCTGTATAGCTTCCTTTTGTTATTGCCTGTTTATATGATTATTCCACTCCACCTCCAAGTGCTCTGTACAGATCCACCTCAGCATTTAATCTTTCCAGCGTAACATTGATCGCTTCCAGATCATTCTGCAGTTTATTATTTTGTGCCGTGATCACTTCCAGATAGGTCGCCATGCCACTTTTATACAGTTTCAGAGCATCATTGATTCCTTTGTCCAGAATAGCTGTTCTCTGCTCCAAAAGCTCCAGTCTTTCTGAAGACCCTTTGGATTTAGCCATGGCATCAGATACTTCCCCAACCGCAGTCATGACAGACTGTTTAAAATTAATGGCTGCTTTCTCCTGCTCAATCAATGCTGTTTCATAAGCCGTTTTCAGTTGCTTTTTCTGAAAAACCGGAGCTGCCAGATTAGCAGCAATCGCTTTGGTAATAGATCCCGGAATATCAAACCATGAGTTGAATTTATTCGAATTCAATCCTATCTGTGGGCTAAGGCTGATACTTGGATACATTGCGGCTTTTGCCAGTCCTGTTTTAGAATTTAAACTGATGACATTGAATTCTGCCATTTTCAAATCCGGCCTGCGGCTCAGCAGTTGTGCAGGTAATCCTTCGGACAGTTTATTTTCAGGAATCATTGTTTTAAGATTTCCTTCTCTTTCTATCTTGGCTGGATATTCCCCACAAAGGATACTCAATGCATTTTCCTGAACAGCAATATTCTGCTTTGCCAAAGGGATCAGCAGTTCAGCTGTTTTCTTTTGTGCCTCTGACTGCTGTACAGCCAGCGAATTGATCTGCCCAGCTTTAAACTGAAGGTTCATCATTTTAAGGGTATTGTCACTCAGTTCGATATTCTGTTCAGCTATTTTCAGTTGTTCATCAAGGCTTATGAGATTGTAATAAGCCTGAGCTACCTGCACAACAATCCTGCTTTTGATGGCATTTAAGTTTTCTTTCTGTCCAAAATACTCTGCTGCTGCGGATTCTTTCTGCATTTTGGCTTTTCCCCAAATATCTATTTCCCATGAAAGGCGCAAGGCAGCACTGAAATCATCCATGTATTTTGTTCCTACAAACTGTTCATTCAAAGAACCGTTAAGGGTATTGGTAGAAGCCCAGCTCCTGTTAGCTCCGGCAGTAAGATCCAGTGTCGGCATGAGACTCAGCTTGGCCTGTTTATAAGCAAGATCCAGCTGTTCTATATTTTTCAGGGCAACGTTTACTTCATTGTTTCTTGAAAGGGCCTTATCTATCAAACCGATCAATTTCGGATCTTTAAAGAAAGTCTTCCATGGTAACACTACAGTATCGCCTGTTACCTGTACAGATTCTTTGTACGTTTCAGGAATCTGAAGGTCTGTTCTTGTATATTTTTTCCCTACGGCACAAGACACTAGAAGAGATGCCATTGTGCCTGAAATAAGGAAATTCTTTATATTAAATACTCTCATTTGTCAATTGATTTTCTATCGTATTGTACTTCTTTTTGGCAGAAAACTTCTCATCCAGATACTGAAAGAACATGTAGAGTACAGGAATTACAAAAACTCCTAAAACGACTCCACTCAGCATTCCCATTGCTGCACTGGTACTGATTGATTTGTTTCCTGAAGCCATACCTCCTGTAGAGATCATCAGCGGAACCATTCCGACAATAAAGGCCAGTGATGTCATGATAATCGGGCGTAATCTCGCCTTGGCTCCTTCCAGTGCAGAATCCAGAATCGAAAGACCTGATTTTCTTCTTTGTATGGCAAATTCCACAATAAGGATCGCATTTTTGGCCAGGAGACCGATAAGCATAATCAGTCCTACCTGTACATAAATATTGTTATCCAATCCAATCGCTTTTATACCTAAGAATGCCCCTACAATTCCCGTTGGGATAGAAAGCATAACTGCCAGAGGAAGAATATAACTTTCATATTGAGCCGCCAGCAGCAGGTATACAAAAAGCAAACACAGTCCAAAGATGGCAATCGTCTGATTTCCTGCCGATTTTTCTTCCAAACTCAGCCCTGTCCATTCGTAACTGTAATCAGATGGCAGTTTGCTTAAGGTTTGTTCCAGCTTACCCATCAATTCTCCGTTACTTACTCCGGGTTTTGGAGACACGTTGATGTTTAATGAATTATAAAGGTTATAACGCTGAACGGATTCCGGACCATAAACTTTTTTCAAAGTGATCAGTGTGTTTACCGGTACCATATCTCCTTTTTCATTCTTTACGAAAATATCATTGAAGGCTTGTTCATCCATCCTGAAAACGCCGTCTGCCTTAATATTCACTCTGTAAAATTTCCCGAATCTTGAGAAATTCTGAGACTGGTCTCCGGAGAAATACGTCTGAACGGTCCCCAACAGATTTGAAATGCTTACTCCCAACTGTTTTGCTTTATCTTCATTCACTTCAAGCTCCATTTGGGGATAATCTGCCCTGAACATGGTGTAGGCAAATGCCACTTCCGGGACCTGCATCAGCTGACCTATCAGTTCATCTGCCTTAGCTTTAAGAACCTGAGGGTCTCTTCCCATACGGTCCTGAAGAACAATCTCCGCATCATTGGTCATCCCATAACCTTCTACCGGAGGCATTCTGAACGTCATTACACTCCCTTCTTTGATCACTCCTAATTTGGCAGTAGCCATATCTACAACAGCCTGAATATCCTGAACTTCTCCTCTTTCTTTTTTAGGTTTCAGCTTAACAAATCCCATTGCGTAGGCCGGACCCGCACTGTTGCTGAGAAGATTGTAACCTGTAATGGAAGTATTTTCCTGTACTGCTTCTACCCCTTTTAAGATATTGTTGATCCTGTTGGAAACTTCTGTTGTTTTCGTCAATGCCGTTCCCGGAGGCATGCTTAACGTGTACATAAAGAATCCGTCATCTTCCATCGGTACAAAACTTTTAGGCGTGCTTGACATCAGCCATCCTGCAACACCGATAACGGCTACTATTAATCCTCCTGCAATCCATTTTCTTCCTATTAAAAAACGGACTCCTTTTGCGTAACGGTTGGTCATATTATTAAATCCTGCATTGAATGCTACTGCAAATCTTTGCCCGAATCCTTTTGGTTTTTCACCTTCTCCTGCGTGGTTATTTTTCAAAAACACAGCACATAAAGCTGGAGTTAAAGTCAATGCGTTAACCGCTGAAATGATAATGGCTATCGCCAATGTATAGGCAAACTGCTTATAAAACAATCCTGCTGAACCGGACATAAACCCGATTGGAATAAATACTGCAGACATCACCAGCGTAATGGAAATAACCGCTCCCGTGATCTCACTCATCGCTTTATGGGTTGCCTCTCTTCCCGAAAGGTCTGTTCCTTCCATATTACTGTGAACGGCTTCTACTACTACGATAGCATCATCTACTACAATACCAATGGCCAGTACAAGGGCGAAAAGAGTCAGAACATTAATGGTAAATCCTAAGACCAGAAGGAAGAAAAATGTACCAATAATCGCTACCGGAACTGCCACTGCCGGAATAATCGTAGATCTGAAATCCTGTAAGAAGATAAATACAACAATAAATACAAGGATAAATGCTTCTATAAGTGTTGATTTCACCTGTCCTGTTGCCTCATCCAGTCTTTCTTTGGTGCTCATTACCTTCGTATATTTAATACCCGGAGGAAATGATTTTGATAACTGATCAAGGGCTTTGTTGACGCCTATTTCAATCTGGTTGGCATTAGATCCTGTAGTCTGCATGATCGCTACAGTAACCGCATTTTTCCCATTAGACAGGTTATCTCCCGTATTTGAAATAGCTCCGAATTCCACACGGGCAACATCTTTAAGTCTGATAACCTGGCTTCCTGTGTTTTTAACAATGATATTTTCATATTGCTCCGGCTTGTTCTTCTTTCCTTTATATCTGATCACATACTCTAAAGCAGCATCTGATTCTTCCCCAAGTTTACCCGGAGCTGATTCTAAACTGTGATCAGCAATAGCTCTGGAAACATCAGCCGGTTCAAGTCCGTAGGATGACATTTTCTGAGGATTAAGCCATATTCTCATGGAATAATCTTTAATCCCGAATACCATAGCCTGTCCTACTCCTTTTACTCTTTTGACCTGTGGAATAAGGTTGATATTCGCATAATTCTGAAGGAAGGTTTCATCATATTGCTTATTGTCTTCCGTATAAATATTGAAGATCAATACCATACTGTTCTGCTGCTTGGAGGTGGTCAATCCCATTCTCACTACCTCCTGTGGAAGAATTGGTGTAGCCTGCTGTACTCTGTTTTGTACATTCACCGCAGCCTGATCCGCATTGACTCCCTGCTTGAATATAATGGAAATGGAGAATGTTCCGTCATTACTTGCTGTGGATTTCATATATTCCATATCCTCTACCCCATTGATCTGTTCTTCCAGTGGAGTTACCACGGAACGGATCACAGTCTCACTGTTTCCTCCGGGATATGACCCTGAAACGGTAATTGTAGGTGGGGAGATATCCGGAAATCTGGTCACCGCCAACTGGTTTAATCCTATGATCCCTAAAATGACAATGATAAGGGATATTACCGTCGCCAGTACCGGACGGTCTATTATCTTTTTTAACATTTTTGAATTTTCTAAGAATGGTTATACAACTATTTCGAAAGAACAGTTTGGGCAACTACCTGTGCTCCGTCTGTAAGGGCATCAATTCTGTTGATGGCGATCTTATCTCCCGCATTCACTCCTTCTTTGATAAAATAATCCTGAGATGTACTTCCTGAAACAGTAATCTGAGTCATTTTAACTTTGTCTTTACCATTCAGTTTATAGACAAAAAATCTGTCCTGTATATCTTTCACTGATGTTTTCGGAAGCTTAACCACTCCATTCAGCGCATTGTGAATCATTACTCTGGCCGTTCCTCCGGCTCTTAATAATTTATCCGGATTTTGAAAAACAGCTTTCATCTGAATACTCCCCGTATTTCTGTCGAAGTTTCCGCTGGCATTTTCAAGTCTTCCTTTGAGAGAATAGGTAGAGCCGTCTGCGAGGATAAGTTCTACATCTTCCACAGTATTCCCTGATGCTGCTGCTCTGCTGTGTGCAATGAAATCAGCCTCGTTCATGGAAAAGTACACATTCACACTGTTTATACTTGAAAGAGTCGTCAACGGAGAAGCATCCGAGGGGCTGATAAGATTTCCAACCCGATTCGGAATTCTTCCTATGTATCCGCTCACAGGAGCTTTGATATAAGTAAAATTGGCATTGATCTTTGATGAACCTAAAGAAGACCGTGCCTGGGCAACCTGGGCCGAGGCTGCCTTATAACTCGCCTGAGCTGTTTTCAGCTGCATATCTGAAACTACTTTTCCTTCTACAAGAGGTTTTAGTTTTTCTACTTCCAATCTTGCGGTTTCCTGTGCTGCAAGAGCAGATTTCAAAGCGGCTTCATTGGTATTAACCTGCTCATTGTATACCGATGGATTTATCCTGAAAAGGGTCTGACCTTTACTGACATACTGTCCTTCTTTGACATATACCGCTTCCAGATAGCCTGTCACCTGTGCTTTAATATCCACATTATCCTGTCCTTCTATGCTTCCCGGGTATCCTGTAGACACATCTGCATCTCCGGATTTCACCTGGATAAAATCTGTAGGCAATGCCTGCTGCATATGCTGAGCACTTTCCTGACCATTCCCGGAACCGCACGAATACAGTATTACTGCTGCCATAAGTGAAAGTGCCAGATATCCTTTTCTGTAATTCATAACATGAGTTTTTAAATTTTACAGGAGCAAAATAACTTCATCTTATAGTGATATTCATTCAGAAGTTGGGTGAAGTGTCATTAATTGCACATGAAACGTATGATAGGAAAAATGAAAGGAAAACAGTTGTTTTTCTTATAAATATGACAAAAAAGAAAGCTTATCGGGTCAAAACAAGAGTGAAATCATCTGGAAAAAATTAATAGATTCACAAATGAAATGAAAAAAATTGCTTTATGTAAAAGCAATCTCGGTTATGTTTTTATAAAGTTAATAATCCATCCAGGATTTAAAAATAGAAGCCTTTTCACGGCTTACGATCACCTCCATTTCAGGATGCTTTCTCAGTTCCAGCTTTAGTTTTCCATTAAAATGATTAAAAATATGTTTTACAGAATCAATGTGAATGATAAACTGCCTGTTGGCCCGGAAAAAGAATTTCGGATCCAATTGCTTTTCAAGTTCTTCCAGAGTTTGTGGTACATTTTCGACAACTCCTGTGTTCAACATCGCTTTACTGATTCCCAATTCAGTATAAAAGTATAGAATATCTTCCGCCAGAACGGTTTTATATCCGTCTCTGTGGGTGATAAGAAAACGTTTTCTGTAGTCTTTCGGCTGGATATAATTCAGTAGGCCTTCAATGGCAGTTCCTACCACTGGAACGGCTTCCATAAAGGTTTCGTAGCGTTTTAAAGCAGCATCCAGCTCTTCTTCCTCGATAGGTTTCAGAAGGTAATCTATGCTGTTGTATTTGAATGCCTGTACTGCATATTCGTCATAGGCTGTGGTGAATATAACCGCACTTTTAATTTCATGCTTATTAAATATTTCAAAGCTGAGCCCATCAGCAAGACGGACATCCATCATAATGACATCAGGAACAACATTATTTTCCAGCCAGTGTACTGTTGAAGTTATCGAATCTTCCACAGACAGGATTTCGATATGAGGTCTTAACTTCAGCAACAGTCTTTTCAATCTGTCAGCATTGGGCCTTTCGTCTTCAACTATTAAAATCTTATTAATCTTCATATCAATGGAAGTTTTACAGTAAATTTATCTTCGGTCTTTTCAATCACAGGCTTTGGGTATCCTAATATTTCATACCGGGCAATGATGTTGGTAAGCCCCACTCCTGAGGAGTCCGGCTTGTTGATCAAAGGCAGAAATGTATTTGAAACCACCAATTCTCCCTCGGCACTGGTATAAACATGAATCTCCAGAGGGTTTATTTTAGAGGTCTGATTATGTTTAATGGCATTTTCAACCAGCAGCTGTAAAGACAGTGGAAGCGTGTACATAGACCTGTATTCCTCTTTAATATCTATTTTAAATATAACACCTTCCCCAATCCTCTTTTCAATCAGAAAAATGTAGGATTCTAAAAATTTCAGTTCCTCTTCTACTGCGATGATATCTTTTTTGGAGTTAACCAACAGATACCGGTAGACTCTTGCAAATTTCTCTGAATATTCATAGCCTAACTGCTGATCTTCCAGGATGAGTTCTGACAGTACACTTAAGTTATTGAAAATAAAATGAGGATCTATCTGCAGCTTCAGTGCCTGAAGTTCCGCCGCCATGGCAGCCTGCTTATGTTTTGATGCCCGGAGTTTATGCTGGGCAGCTTCTACAGCCGTTTTCTTCCAGTTTTCCAATAAATAATCCACAGTATTAAAAGCACTGATAATCAAAGATATTACAATATTGGTTGCGATCCATTGTCCCAGGAGCGTATATTCTTTACGGGAATCCATTTCAGGCAATGTTACTGAGGTGCAGTCTACGATTGCATTAATGATAATCACAATCATGACACTTCCCACGATCTGCAGCAGACACTGAATAAACAACCGCTTTACGGTTCTGTTTCTCCAGGGAAGCAGCCTATTGAGCGTTCTGTCAATAAATATACTGACCTCTGAAATAATGATAGAAAAAAAGATGATCCATGAGGCGTCTTCCAGGATCATTTGCAGCGGGGTATTCAGATATCCTTTCCAAACAGGATCAAAAGGATCTATCAGATAGGAGAAAACACAGAAAGTAACCACTGCTAGAGCCCAGATCACGAGCCTTCTTTTCATAGTGGAAAGAATCTTTTTATTTCGTACTATATTTTTCCTGATGGCAGAAATCCTATTCATATCCGGAACTTTGTGAATGTAAATATAGAAATAGATTTTATATGAGTCTTTCCTGTTTCACACGAGACCGCCAAAACGGGAGCTGAAACGTAAAATAACAGTGTTCAAATGAAGATGACGGTTCATCACCTAAAAAAGACATTTCATCAGGATTTTATGTAAGATCACCCTATTTTTATCATAAGCTAATGACTGGCTGTCATAGTTTTGCTGTATTAAATCCAGTACAATGAAAACAATAATTGTCTGCACAGATTTTTCTGAGGAAGCTGAAAATGCTGTTCATTATGCGGCCTCTATGGCTAAAGAAAATACCTATAAGATTATACTGTTTAATCTTCAAACCATTTCCATTCATGCTTTGAATGCACAGGCTTCGGCAGATTTTTTCTATACCCAGACGGTTAAAAATCAAAAAAAACTGGAGGATAAAGCAATGGAGCTTAAAAGATTGTACAGTATTGAAGTCGGATACCATCTGGCATCCGGCAATTTTATTGAAGAACTTGAAAACTGTATACAGGTAAAAGGCTGTGGTTTCCTGGTCATGGGAATGGCAGAGAAAACTTTGGAACAAAAGCTTTTGGGCAATCATGTCACAAGGGCAATTCACAGAATAAAAAAGCCGATATTAATTGTTCCTTCCCATATAGAATATACAGGAATCAGGAAAATACTTTTTGCTTATGACACGCACAGGAGTATGACCTGGTCTGCAATGAACGATATTTATTATTTTATTAATGAGTTTAATGCTGAGATTGAAGTCTTTAACGTAAGCGAAAGTCTGGAAGATTTTACTCAGGTTATTCATGATGTTGGCCTGAATTCCGGATATGATCTGGATGATATTAAATACAGCTTTAAAATGATTCAATCCATCGAAGTCATTAAGGCTATAGAAGAGGAAATAAAACTTACCAGCCCTGATCTTCTGACTATGGTTCCTTACAAATACAACCTTATAGAATCTCTTTTCCACCGCAGTAAAACAGCTATTATGGTTTACAGGAATAAAGTACCATTACTGTCAATTCCCTTAAACATAGATTAAGATCAATAAAAATCTGTTCACATTTGAATTATCCTTTTTGCCTTTAAAGGCTAAATTTTACACTTAATCTTGTTTAACAGGCCCGGGAAAATTTCCCGGGCCTGTTTTTATTTTTAGAGATTTACAATCACTTTTCCTGTAACGCGGTTGGTTTCAACCTCCAGATGTGCCATAGCTATGTCTTCCAGCGGAAATGTTTTATAAACAAAGGGTTTCAGCACTTCTTCCTTCAATAAACCAGCAATTGCCTCCGTGGTTTCTTTTTTAGACGCTACCATCATAAACTCAATATTCACATTTCTCTGCGTGGCTTTGCCTGCAATATCCTCAGGAATCTCAGGGGACGGAAGTGTTACGATCACCCCGTTCTCTTTTACAATATCTACTGAATCAGATAAAGTTTTTCCCTGAAGGGTATCAATGACTATATCTGCTTCCTGTACTTTTTCATGAAAGTTTTCCGTTGTATAATCAATATGTTCATCAGCCCCAAGCGATAGAACAAAATCCCTGTTTTTACCGGATGACACCCCGATAACATACGCTCCGAAATGCTTCGCCATCTGAACAGCAAAATGACCAACACCGCCTGACGCCGCATGGACCAGAACCCTGCTTCCTTTTTTAACTCTAGCAAAGTCTACCAACGCCTGATAAGCCGTCGAAGCTGCCATTGATGCTGCAGCCGCCTGCTGATGAGTAATATTCCGGGGCTTTAATGCCAGATGAGCTGCTGGAGCTGCAACATATTCTGCATAAGCGTTTCCTTTTCCAAAAAAGTTAACCATTCCAAAGACTTCATCTCCTGTTTTAAAATCAGTTACGTTTTTCCCTGTTTCCACTACCTCTCCCGAGATATCCCATCCCAAAACAACAGGTCTTTTTTCTTCAAAAATCCAGTTCAGAACTCCTTCATAGGCTCTGGACTTTACATCTACAGGATTAATACTTACCGATACCACTTTTACCAACACCTCATCATTTCCTATTACAGGTTTGTCTATTTCTGTCAATTGAAGATTTCCGACACTTCCTGCTTCGTTTAAAATAACAGCTTTCATCTTTTTTAATTTTAATTGTTGGACAAATGTAGTCTCATCATATCTTTGCAGCAAGTATGCACTTTTTTGTATTCTACATACCTAAAATATACTAATACTGATTATCAAATATTTGAAAAAATGTTAAAAATAAAAAAAGTCACCAATGAGCCATCCTGTCCTGTGGATTATGCCTTTAAAAGGATTGGAGGAAAGTATAAAGGCCGTATTTTATGGTATCTTCATCTGAAAACGGTCATGCGTTATGGTGAACTTCGCAAAGCCCTTTCTGATATTACTCCTAAAATGCTTACCCAAACTGTGCGGGAGCTGGAAGATGACGGACTTATCCATAGAGAAGTCTATCATGAAGTACCTCCAAAGGTAGAATATTCTTTAACGGAAACCGGCGCCGAACTCATTCCTTTCATTGATTATCTGAGACTCTGGGGTGAAAATCAGATTGAAAAAGAGAGAATAAAAAGCTAAAACAATGACCTGATTTAGCCAGATAACAGGTACTGTTGTTTTTATGCGTTATTCGTCTTACTGCAACATGATATTGCCGTATTAAGGATTTGCTGTTTTAATTTCCATCAAAACCATGAATGTTCATCATGGTTTTTATTCTATGTAGAGTCCTGCCATTAAATATTTTTAACTAAAAAAATAAACACCGAATTCATATCCATCTGAATATCAAAAAGTCGTAAATTTAATAAAGGATAAAAACAGTGTTTTCCCCCTTTTCTATAGTTGTGCCGTTCGCTAATTTTGTTCCATAAAATTAAAAACCATAAAAAATGAAAACTTCCTTTTTTACTAAGATTTTAAGTCCGCTCTGCACAGCATTTATTTTTATTTTCTGTTTGCTAAGCTGCAATGAACCCCCTAAAGAACCCGTAAGTAACAGTTACAAAAAGAAACTGATCAGTTACCGTGAAGGCAGGGTCCTTTTTGATGAATACACCAGAACCAATCATGAAATTCTCACCAAATACCGAAACGGAGAACCCGATTCCCGATGGTACTGGTTTTCACTGGAAGACATGGAAGGATATATTCAATACGTAAAAGAAAACGCAAAAAAACAAAAATTAAAAAATGTAGGAATCAGGATTTATATGGGAAAATATCCCTTAAATCATCCTAAAAACAGAATGGCAAAACCTGAATATGCAGGCTACCAAACCATATTTTTAGTTCCTACTTCACAAAAAAGAAAAAAAGACAATGCAATGTCCAGAGGCGAGGCAACTGATGAAAATACAGATGTGCCATCTATAGAATCCATGAATATGACCAACCTTGCCCCTCCTCCAAAAACCTTATCCGGAACAATGCCTTAAAAAAACAGAAATTATGAACTGGAATATTGAAACAGGGAAACAGATATCTATGATCTTATCCATTGCAGTGATGATTTTAATGATCATAAAATACAGAAAAACCGGAAAAGAAAATTTCTTTTTTATCATCGGATACCTGCTGTCTTCCCTGATCGATATTTTCTGTTATTTCTATTACGACCTGACGAAACTGCCCACAGATATATTTTATGTAATCGGGTTTTTAATGGTTGTATTCTTTCTGTATTTGTTTTATTATTATCAGTTATTGTATGTCCCATTGCTCAAAAAAATACAGGTTGGCATTCTTGTACTTTTTGTTCTCAATATCTTTGTAATGTTTTATACCGAAGATCATCTGCTTCATCATTTTTCTTTCAATATGCTTTATGCAGATATTCTTCTGTTGCTATTTTCAATTATCTTGTTTCTGTACCAAACCTTTAATTCTGATAAGATCTTAGAAATCAAAAATTATTTACCGTTCTGGATTTCAGTGTCTTTACTGATCTTTTTTATTGGAAGTATCCCGATACTTTTTTTCAGAAATACCGTTTCGGAGAGTATTTATTTCTTTATATTATTTATGCTGAATCTGATCAGTAACAGCATACTTATATTGGGATTAATTTGGAATAAACAGGAAAAAAACAGATAAAAACCCTCAAAATGGAAGAGAATAATCTGGTCATCATCTTTACGATTACTTTATTCATCATTGTTCTGACAATGATCTTCATTTATGCGGTTTTCATCAAGAAAAAAACAACAATGCTGATAGAGCAAAAGGAAAAAGACCTGCGGTTTGAAAAGGAGCTGGCCACTTCACAGGTAGAAATGAAGGAGCAGACACTCAATTATATAGGGCAGGAATTACATGATGATCTGGGACAGAAACTTTCCGTTGTCCGCCTGCGACAAAACCAGCTGATTACCAAATTGAAAGATTCTGAGAAAGAAGACCTGATCGAGCTCAATGAATTATTGGGAGAATGTATACAGGATATAAGAAACCTTTCTAAAACATTAATCACTGAGCAAATCATTCATTTCGGGCTGGCAGAATCCATAGAAAGAGAAGTCCAAAGGATCAGAAAACTCAAATTATTAAAAATAGAATTCATCACTCAAAAACAGGACATTGATATCACTCCAAAACATGGTCTTATTCTTTTCAGAATTATCCAGGAAAGTATCAATAATATTCTGAAACATTCCAAAGCCAAAAACGTTTCCATACAGCTGGAAGATGACTGTGAAAAATTACACATCAGTATTTCTGATAACGGAAAAGGCTTTGATACAAACATTATTCAGGATGGCTCAGGATTAAAAAACATGGAGCTGAGAGCCAGGCTGATCCATGCAGAATTCACAATACAATCACAACTGAATAAAGGAACACAAACTTTGATAACCTATCACAAAAATTTATTATGAAAACTATTCCCATAGCGATCGTTGATGATCATACTCTGATTTCCAAAGCCTTGGAGAATATGATCACAGAGAATACTCAGTACAGGGTCATTATGAATTATCCCAACGGAGAAGAATTTATTGCAGGAGTGGAAAAAGCTTCTGAATTACCCGCTGTAGTACTGATGGATGTCAATATGCCTTATAAAAACGGTATAGAAACTACAGAATGGCTTACAGAACATTATCCTGATATCAAAGTGATCGCCCTGACCATGGATGACGATGAAAGAATATTGATTAAAATGCTGAAAGCAGGAGCTAAAGGCTATCTGCTGAAAGATATGCAGCCCTCCATCCTTTTTCAGGCTATTGAAACCGTATTTGAAAAAGGAAGCTTTTATACTGATTTTGTAGCACAGAAGTTATTGAAAGTAAAAACAGAAGAAGCTAAAAATGCCTCTTTGCTTTCGGAGCTTAAAGACCGGGAAAAAGAGTTTATTAAATGGGCCTGCAGCGAACTTACCTACAAAGAAATTGCTGACAAAATGTGCCTCAGCCCCAAAACAATTGATGGCTACAGAGATTCTGTTTTTGTAAAACTGGATATAAAAAACAGAGCCGGGCTCGTACTTTTTGCCTTAAAACATGATCTCTGCTAAATTAATTCGTAGTTTTTAACCAACATCTTCACATTCTGATATCACTTCGGCGGCTTTTCAAGCCGCCGAAGTGATATTTCGTAACTCATTCATAAACAGACAAAAAGGTGTTTTTCCTTTTTCAAAACACGGTTTTCTCCTCTGTTTTCGTCCTGCAGAATGACGGAATTTTGTCATAGAAAAAACACAGAAAGGCAGCCCCCGAAAAGCCGGAACAGAGTAGGGAATATTTTTTAAAACTAATACAATGAAAAAAGCACTTATCGTAGGTATTAATGATTACGCACCTATCGGATACGGAGGTCCGGACCTTAATGGCTGTGTAAATGATGCAAGGGATATGGCCAACACATTGGTCATCTGCGGTTTTAGTCCGGCAAAGATTAAAATCCTGACCAATCAAAATGCTACAAGAGCGAATATCCTGAATTATCTGAAATCCATGATCAGCACAAGTGTAAAAGGTGATTCTCTTGTTTTTTATTATTCAGGGCACGGAACCAGAGTAGCTAATATTGGGTCAGATCTTGAGCTTGATGGTTTGGATGAAGCCATCTGTCCGCACGATTATGCCAATGCCGGTGTCATTCGTGATGACGACTTTAAAGCGGTTCTTGACAAACTGAAAGCAGGAGTCAATATGGAAGTGATCTTTGACTGCTGTTATTCCGGAACAGGAACCAGAAAAATGGATCTGGGCCTGGAAGCTGACCTTCTCAACGAAACGGCCCGTTATATTCCCCCCATGCTTGAGGACGAATTCTATCTGACCTATGCCAGTGAAATCGGGGCTGCTAAAAATGTAAAAAAATCAACTGTTCTTACGAAAGCTCTCGTCCCCGTTTCCGGAATGAACCATACGCTATGGGCTGCAGCAAAAGATAATCAGGTTTCAATGGAAGGTAATATCAGCGGACAGATACGGGGCTATTTCACCTATCACTTCTGTAAAATCCTGCGGGCGACCAATGGGAATATCGTCCGAAAAACACTTGATAAACAGGTAGCTGTTGCACTGGCCGCTATGGGAGCTGCCCAGATCAACCAGACTGAAAGCATGACCACAGAATTTTCTCAGAAAATATTTACTTAACTGATAATCATGACCGGCGGAATCCGAAAAGCCATTAAAAGAGTAGGAATATACCAGATTAAAAATAATAATCATGTCAAAAATCGAAAACAACAACCCAATGACCGCTGAAGAAGTGTTAAGACTCAGAACGGTTAAAGCAAAATCGGCTGAAAAACCGGAAACAATTGAAAAGCTATTTAAACAGGCTCCTGCCATGGAAACTATTAACGGAAGAACTTTCCCTAAGGGAATGAAAACCATAGGAATGCCTATGGACGAGAAAACAGCAGAAAACCGGACTCTGGAAACCGATCATTTTTACCCTACCCATGCTGATTTTGAATACAGTCCAAAACTGGAACCGAAAAGAGACCGTAAACCAAAATTCATTGACAGAGACTCTTTCCTGACTCCGGAAAATGCAAGAACCATTTTTGGAGCCGATCAGAGAAAGGTATACAATTCTACAGCCTATCCATGGAGATGTGTCGGCAGAGTGGAAAGTTCTTTAGGTTCAGGAAGCGGTGTGATGATCGGGCCAAGACACCTTCTTACCTGCTCCCATATTGTAGACTGGCAGCCTAATAATACTACAGGATGGCTGAAATTCACTCCTATGTATTACAACGGAAGCGCACCTTACGGAACTGCCTGGGGCACCTTAACCTATTACAAGTATAAAGTGGCTGGCCCTACTATTGATTCAACAGAAATACAATATGATTATGTAGTAATTGTATTGGACAGGCCTATCGGAAACAGCACAGGCTGGTTAGGCTCAAAATCCTATTCTGATTCCTGGGATGGAGGAGCTTACTGGACCCATGCAGGATATCCGGGAGACCTTACAGGAACCCAAAGACCTACCTACCAAACCGGCATTGCCCTGGATGGAGATTTCTGGAGTGCTGATGACAACGAAAGCATGAGCCATAAAGCAGATATATGGCCTGGACAAAGCGGAGGTCCTTTTTGGGGATATTGGGACGGCTCTCCGTATGCTGTGGCGACTCAAAGCGCGCATAATCCAAGCGATAATTTTGCAAGTGGCGGCTCAGATTTAGTCAATCTGGTCATCAGAGCGAGAAATGAGCATCCTTAATTTATTTTTTTTGTTTAAATCTTTAGCCTGCCTTTCGGGGTGGGCTTTTTGATATAAACTAAAATATATGACCAATTGAGTCAGTATTCTCAATATTTTAATACATTTGTTAATAAACATATTTCAGATGAATTTCGAGCAGATCAACTTACACCTTGAGGCTTATAAGGAACATAACCAGATTCTGGATGCAGCAAAATACCTGATCCATTCTTTTAATCTGGAACATGAAAACTTTGCAGGATTTGGTTTCAGGGAAGAGCTTTCTCCTACCTCTATGCTTCTTACAGCAGAGGGTGATCTGGGAGGGCCACAAACCGTAATGATCCCAAGAAATTTATTTGATTTTGATCTGAACCTTGTCTTAAATATGGTTGCCCACGAAATGCTCCACGTAAGACAGAAAGCTCCCGGGCAGGTCATTGAAGACAAAAATGAAAGAGAATTTCAGGCGTATTATGAAATGCTTTTTCACAAAGTTTTCCCTCAGATTCCCGAGGTTTCGGATTTTCATAAAAAATTCTTCGGAGGAAAAGCCCTGGAATATTACAGGAGAATGGGCGAAGGTTCGGTACTACAGCAAAAATATGCAGAACAGAAAACAGAAGTTGAACATTTAATTAACGAATTGCCATGACAGTAAAACCAGATATCACCTGGGCAGATTTTGAAAAAATAGACATCAGATGCGGAACCATCATTTCAGTGAATGATTTTGAAAAAGCAAGAAACCCATCCTACCAGCTGGAAATAGATTTCGGAGATCTTGGAATCAGAAAATCATCTGCACAGATTACTTCTCTTTATACAAAAGATGAACTGATAGGAAAACAGATTTTAGCAGTGGTGAATTTTCCTAAAAAACAGATTGCCAATTTCTTCAGCGAATGTCTTGTATTGGGATTATATGGTGAAGACAAAAAAGATGTTACCCTTTTAACCCCTTCATTACCTACAAAAAACGGAATGCAGGTAGGATAAATACAGCACAGCACATATGATACAGACCATACCCTTAGAAAGAGTTTTATTCCTTGATATTGAGACCGTTCCACAGGCCGGGTCGTGGGATGACTTATCCGAAACCGATCAGTATCTCTGGGATAAAAAAACAAAATTCCAGAGAAAAGAAGATGTCACGGCAGAAGAATTTTATGAAAGGGCCGGTATTATGGCCGAATTTGGAAAGATCATCTGCATCAGTATCGGAATGCTGGAAAAAAATGAAACATTAAAAATAAAAAGCTTTTCAGGACACGATGAAAAGAAAATACTCCAGGAATTTGGAGAAATTTTCAACAGTACAAGGCTTTACAACGTCATTCTCTGTGCCCATAACGGAAAAGAGTTTGATTTTCCATGGATCGCCCGAAGATACCTCATCAATGGAATGCAGCCCCCGGCTCCCTTTCAGATGTTTGGAAAAAAGCCCTGGGAAATTCCTCATATAGATACGATGGAACTTTGGAAATTCGGGGATTACAAGAGCTTTGTATCGCTTGAATTACTGGCCCATGTCTTTGGAATTCCTACCCCTAAAGATGATATAGACGGCTCAATGGTTTCATCAATTTACTACATAGAAAAAGACTTGCAGAGAATTGTTGACTATTGTGAAAAAGATGTCTTAACTTTGGCAAATATTTTCCGGCGCATGCGTCAGGAAGATTTGTTGAAAAGGAATATCAATCTAGATTAAAAAATGAAATTTACAGACGATCAAATTGCTGACATTGGTGAGGAAATCATTGGTGTGCTGAAAACCGTATATGACCCCGAAATTCCGGTAGATATTTACGAATTAGGACTGATTTATGATGTCCAGATCTCCGATGATGCTGATGTAAAAATTATCATGACACTTACTACTCCTAACTGTCCTGTTGCGGAAACACTTCCACAGGAGGTAAAAGACAAAGTATCTGAGGTAGAGCATGTAAAAAGTGTAGATTTAGAGCTTACTTTCGAACCGAGCTGGAATAAGGATATGATGAGTGAAGAGGCGAAGTTTGAATTAGGAATGCTTTAATGATTCACTTAACAATATAAAACCCCGAAAAGTAATTTATTTCTTCGGGGTTTTTATTTTTAAATATCTTTTGCAATTTCTTTGCCTTCTCTCCTGCTCCATTCACTCCATGAGCCTACATACAGATCCGGAACCGGAAATCCTGCATAGTCCAGAGCTAAAATCGTATGACAGGCGGTAACTCCTGACCCACAGTGAATGATCAGATGCCCAGGTTTATTTTTTAATAATCTGCTATATTTTTCTTTTAAAGCTTCCGGACTCAGAAAGTTTCCGTTTTCATCAAGATTTTCAGAAAAAGGAATATTAACAGCCCCCGGAATGTGCCCGGCAACCAGATCTATCGGTTCAGATTCTCCTTTATAGCGATAAGCATCTCTTACATCAACAACTGTAGAAGAATCGTTTTCCAATTCATTTTCAACAATTTCCAGACTTGAAACCGGAAGAAGCCATTGCTCTTTTTGAATTAAAGACGCTTTATCAAATTTCTCTTCTCCTGAAGAGAATTCTATGCCCGCTTTTTCCGCCGCCTGCATTCCACCATCCATGACCTGAACTTTTTCAAATCCGAAAGACCTTAACATCCACCATGCTCTCGCAGCTGCATTTGAAGCGTTTTTATCATCATATACAACAAGATGAGCTTCTTCTGATATTCCCAGATCTGAAAGTGTTTCTGCAAACTTTTCTACAGAAGGAAGAGGATGTCTGCCTCCAAAAGCTGCATTTTCTCCAATCTCTGCCAGATCTTTGTCCAGATCTATGAATCGGGCTCCTTTAATATGTTTATCAAGATAATTCTGCTTTACATCTTTTCCGGTTCTTGCATCAAGAATAATAAGATTTTCTGCTGGAATATTTTTGAGTTCGGATGGTGAAATTATTGGTGCCATTTTGGAGATTTTGATTTAATTAATATGTTTTGGCTAAAGCCTATTGTATTTTTAATATAGTAAAGCGGGCTAAAGCCCGCTCTTATTAATATTTTTTTTCTCGCATATTTTGAAATATAAACAGATTTCTTTTTCTGTGAGATGTACTATTCTTAAAAATGAAAAATATCCTTTGCTTTGTTATATGAGCTTTCAAAGTTCAGCAGATTCAGCTTATGTTCTGCTTTTTCCACGCTCATAAAGTTGATCACCTGTTCTGTAGGCATATTTCCTACAAGATCATCTTTCGCCATAGGACATCCTCCGATACCTTTGATGGCGCTGTCAAATCTTCTGCAGCCTTGGTCGTAAGCTGCTTTTAATTTCGAATAGGAATCTTCATAACGGTTATGAAAATGGCCTCCGAAATTAATTTCAGGGTATTTTACAGGTATCTTTTCAAATAAAAGCGCAATGGTTTCCGGCGTTGCCACGCCTGTTGTATCCGACAGTAAAATATCTTTCACCCCAATGTCTGAAAATCGCTGAGCCCATTGGTCAACGTCTTCCCATTTCCACATTTCACCGTATGGATTTCCAAAAGCCATCGAAAAATAAATATTAAGCTGTTTCCCTTCACTCTTCACCAGATCAAGCATTTTAATGATTTCATCAAAAGCTTCTTCCTGACTTTTATTGGTATTTCTATGCTGAAAAGTTTCAGAAATAGAAAACGGAAAACCCAGAATATCTACCGACTGGTGTTTTAATGCTTTTTCGGCACCTCTGTAATTACCAATGATTGCAGAAACTTTCGTTTTGGAACGTGATTTATCAATATTCTCCGCCACCTCATTAGAATCCGCCATCTGCGGAATCGCTTTCGGGGAAACAAAGCTCAGACAATCCAATACATCAAATCCAACATCCATCAAGGAGTTGATATAATCGATTTTTTTATTGGTAGGGATAAATTCTCCCCATCCCTGCATAGCATCTCTAGGACATTCGGTAAGAAACATTGTTACTTTTTGATTTTCTCAAATATAATAAAACTAAACTATTTAGTATACTGCACATACAAAGCTAACACTATTTTGATTTTCAAACTTTTATATCTGATTTATAATTTCGATAACTGATATTAAATCGCAAATAACGTATTCTCAGCATCAAATTTGCTAACTTTGTTAAAATTTATGATATCTGATGAGTACAATAGAATTCAACCCATTGTGGAAAGAAAAATTACTGAACCGTTTTCTTAGCTATGTAAAAATATATTCAACCAGCGACGCAGAAAGTGAAACAACACCTTCTACTGAACGCCAGTGGGATATTGCCAACTACATTACTGAAGAACTGAAGACTATTGGTCTTGAAAACGTTTCTATAGACAGTAACGGTTATATCATGGGCTATGTTCCTTCTAATCTGGAAAATGATGACAGGCCTACCATCGGATTTATTTCACATTATGATACTTCACCGGACTTCAGCGGAGAAAATGTAAGACCTCAGGTTTGGGAAAATTATGACGGGAACGATCTTCTGCTGAATCAGACGACAGGATTCACCTTATCTCCTTCAAGATTTGAAAGTTTAAAAAAATATGTCGGTCAGACTTTAATTACTACTGACGGAAATACACTTCTTGGTGCTGATGATAAAGCTGGCTGCGCAGAAATTGTAACAGCTGCTGAATATCTTATTGCCCACCCTGAAATTAAACATGGAAGAATCGCTATAGGATTTACCCCGGATGAGGAGATTGGAAGAGGTGCACATAAATTTAATGTTGCTAAATTTGGTGCAGAATGGGCTTATACTATGGATGGTGGAGAAGTTGGAGAATTGGAATATGAGAACTTTAATGCTGCCGGAGCGGTGGTAAAAATCCATGGATTAAGTGTTCACCCGGGTTATGCTTACGGAAAAATGATTAATGCCGCTCTTTTAGCTGCAGAGTTTGCCCAGATGCTTCCTGCTAATGAAACTCCTGCAACCACAAAAGGTTTTGACGGATTCTATCATTTGATGGATATTACAGCTGATATCTCTGAAGCTAAACTTCAATACATCATCCGTGATCACGATGCAGATAAATTTGAAGCCAGAAAGAAATTCATGGAAGAAAAAGTAGCTGAATTCAATCAAAAGCATGGTGAAGGAACTGCTGAAGTGGAGATCAAAGAACAGTACAGAAACATGAAGCAGCAGTTTGAAGGCAAAATGCATATTGTAGATCTTGCAGCAAAGGCAATGACCGAAGCGGGTATTGAGCCTAAGATCAAGGCGATCAGAGGAGGTACAGACGGAGCACAGCTTTCTTATATGGGACTTCCATGCCCTAATATCTTTGCGGGAGGAATCAACTTCCATGGGCCATATGAGTATGTTGCTCTGGAAAGTATGGAAAAAGCGACGGAAGTTATTATTAATATTGTAAAAGCTTAATCATCATGAAAAAGGTCTTAGCATCAGTATTCATTTTCGCTTTTATTTTCGGCGGTGCCCAGGTTTCTGAATTTCAGAGGGCAGATTCACGCTATGAAAGAAAGAAAACGGCTCTGTATAATAAATATCCTAAGCCTAATGATTTAAGAACCAAGAAAGAATGGCTTTTGACAGAGGATAAGATAACGGCTTATAAGACTGCTTTAGACAAAGCTTCTCTTGATGATCAGAAAATGATCGCCGCAGATCCTCCTGTAAAAACGAAACTTACGAAGGAAGCTGAATATGATAAAGGGAAGGCTGCTTTTCAAAAGCTTATATATGAGGCTGTAGACCTTGATTTTCTGAACTTTTCTTCAGATACTTATAAAGCAACAATGACCTTTGTTGTGGACTCTAAAGGGAATGCCCTTTATCCTCAGGTAAAAGGGAATAATGAAGATGTCAATGCATTCATTGAAGCTGCCTTTTACCGTATTAAAGATAAAGGCAAGTGGAAACCGGCAGAAGACAAAGGAAAACCTGTCTCTTCCAGCGTTTCAATTTCTTTGGCATTGAATTTTAAAAAATAGTAGAGAAAGCCCGCTGCGAAAACAGCGGGTTTCCTTTTACCTTTTTTTCCAAATATTGCTGAAAATCATTATGTTAGTAACAGTAATTTAATATGATTCTTTTGTAAGCCTTAAATAATTCGTCTAAATTAGGAAGAAACATAAAATCAACGCTTATGAAAATGAAATCTAATTACTTCAAGATTAACAGGAAATTTTATTTCTCTTTTCTTTTATCTATTTTCTGTTTGTTTATTTTAGCCTCTTGTTCTCAGGATGATCCGACGGATCCACCTGTTGAAAATCCGACGGAGTCTGCTCCAATGAAGACTTTGGGAAATCTGACCTTACAGAAGAATGTTATTATTCTGAATGACGAATCGGTTAATGCAATTTCCACTCATAATAACGGAGAAATTACGTTCAGCCGTATGACACCACAAACAGACAGTATTTCAATAGGAACTGTTCTTGTAGGAACCAAGATAGAAGGCGATCAGGTGAATACCATCCTTTCAAAAGTAAATGCTGTTTCCAAAACAAACAATCGTTTTACCGTGCAAACTTCCAGTGCAAAGCTTGAAGAATTCATCTATAGCGGAACGCTGAGCGGGGTTTATAATCCTTCTGATAAGACACCTGTAAGTATCAACGGAAAAATGGCCAACTACGTTCCTGTAGATGGCTTTGTTTCTCAGGAGTTAACAGAACGTATCAATTCCATAGAAAACAGGAATGCAGCCAATCAGAAATTGGTATCTCTGCCCCGGTTCAATTTTGACAGAACCTTTTCTTTAAGCCAGCAGGTGGGACCTGTAGGGGTTACTCCGGGAGTTAATGTAAAAGGAGGATTTACGCCAAAGATAGATTACCATATTTCTTTCTCATGGGGACATTTGTCAGATTTTTCTGTGAATTTCATTATGGATGATATTCAGTTAGAATCTACTGCCAGTATTCAGGGAAATTTAGGGTATACTGTAAGCTCTACCGATTTTATAAGCATCCCTATTATTCCAATTGTTTTAGGGCCAACCGGTCTTATCATCGGTCCCTCACTATCTGCCGGTCCATATGTAGGAATAGGGACAGCAGGTACCGCTCATTTAAAACTGTTTGACGTTAGTGGACACGCTAATTTTCTGGTAGGAAAAAATTCACAGATCAATATAGACATTAATAAAAATGCAGGGTTTGGAATCACGGATTTAAGTGGAAATGTAAACGCAGAGATCGGTATAGAAGCAAAAGGATCTGTAGGACTGCAGTTTCTGACAGTGAATCTTGCCAACTCAGGGCTAAGAGGCAGAGCAGGTATTTCTCCTTCTTTAGGGCTGCAGCTTATTCCACAAAGAAAAGGGATTCTTGATTTAAAAGCTAAAATTCAGGCTGATATGTTCTACGGTTTTGGAATTGCTCCTTTAAGATATGAAGGTACTATTCCACTTTTCAAAAAAGAATATATGCTGTATCAAAAAGATTTCATCTTCTAAGACAGAACGCTTTACTGAATATGAATATCGGAAACCGCTTTAAAAGCGGTTTCCGATTGTTTACAACAGCCAACACATATAATTCATTTACAATTCATTAAGCCAATTTTACTATATTTACAAAGATGTACAATTTTAAACGATAACATTAATACCAAATTATCATGAAAACAATGAAAAAACTTTTGAGAAAAGATTTATCTACAATTCTGGGCAGTGGAGGAAATGAGTGCCATATGGGTGGAGATTCCTATAACTGCCAGAGTGACTGTGAATGTGCCTGGGGGAAAGCCTGTGAAATGTATGAGGACGGAACTCCCGGACAGTGCATCGCTGTTGGTGGGGGTGGAAATCCCGGTGGCGGAGGCACTGGCGGATGCATTCCTCCTTCCATTTGTGAAGAACAGCCTTATTAATGATAGAGTCGGAAGCAGCACTTCCGATTTTTATTTTCATCAGGAAACAGGTCCTTGTCAAAACATCTCTGCCGTTCATCAAATAAAATTTAATTCCTGGCTTCATAGCTGTTGTTTTGCAACAGATTTTTAACAACAATTATTATGAAGCAGCAATTTTTAGCGCTGAGCACACTCGTATTATGCATCTACTGCACTACAGAAATTAAAGCACAGCAGACTCCGGCTTTTCACATTGGAGTAAAGGGAGGGGCAAATTTTACAAAAACCTCAACGGAATCTTCTTCCCTGGAAGGGAAATACGGATTCGGTTATCAGGCAGGAGTAATGACAAGGCTGGATATCGGAAAACTTTATGTACAGGGAGAAGCAATGTTCAACAAAAGAAAAACATCATACCAATCCCAAGACGGAAGCTCTTCAAAGCTTTTCTGGAACGCTATTGATATCCCGGTCGTGGCAGGATATAAATTGATCAAAACAGATGATTTTAATGTAAGGGTATTTGCCGGTGGCGTTTACAGCTATGCCTTTAATAATAATTTATCTGCTTCTCAGGCGCTTCAGGAAGGTTTTAAAAAATTTGATAAATCCAATATCGGAATTACAGGAGGTGTTGGGATAGATTATAAGAATTTTACAGCAGACCTGAGATATGAGGCAGGTCTTTCAAGCATCAGTAAAGAATTTAAGTCCAAACCCAACAGCTTTTCCCTCGGAATAGGGTATTTTCTGTTCTGAAAAACTTAAATTATCTTTACCATTAGAAACTGTTTTCCCTGCAGTTTCTAATTTTTTTATCAATCTATTTCCTATTCCATGACAAAATCTTTTGTTTTAAAAGAATATATATTTACTTTTATTTTCTGGCTTGTACTGACCATTGTATTGTGGTTTAACTTCCAGAGTACAACAGAAAAATATCTTGCGATGACCCAGGCAGCGATTATTGCAGGATTCTCTTTTATACTGACTCATTTTTTAACGAATAAATTTCTGCCGAAAGCCCTTCTGGAAAAGAAAATGAAACGGTTCCTGGTACAGGCGGTACTTGTTATTTTCATGCTCAGTCTGGTATTTTCTTTTATCTTCACCTATCTTGAATTTGCTCCCAAAGAGCAGCTTCCCAAGAACTTCAGAGATCAGCTACCCATTTTGTGGCAGGGCTTTTATATGTCCCTGCCTGCCTCGTTTCTGATTAATGGGGCAGCGTGCGGAATAAAATTTTATAAAGAACATGGAAGAATAGAGCGGGATCATATACTCCTGCAGCAGGCCCATCTGGAAAACCAGCTCAAGCTTTTACAGGATCAGATCAATCCGCATGTAGTGTTCAATATTCTGAATCATATCCATATTCTAATGAAAACGGATACCCAGCTTGCCGATTTTTTGCTGATGAAATTTTCAGATATTCTCCGGTATCAGCTGTATCATTGTAATCAGCCTATGGTTCCTCTGGATAAAGAAATTGAATATCTTCAAAATCTTGTTGAGGTAGAAAAGCTGAGATGGGGAAATGAGTTAGATGTAAAGGCCATCTGGGAGATTGATAACAGAAAGGCATTCATTGCTCCTTTACTGCTGGTGCCCTTTATCGAAAATGCGTTTAAATATGTGTGCAGACTTCCTGGGCATAAAGGGTACGTGAAAATCTCATGCAAAGAAAAAGACAGTCAGCTCTATTTTTATGTGGAAAATTCCTACTCAGATAGGGCAACCTATAAAAAGAAGGACGGAACGGGCGGAATTGGTCTTCAAAATGTAAAAAAACGGCTGAAATTACAATATCCGGACTGCCATGATCTGGATATTGAAACAGGTGATCAAATATTTAAAATTACTTTAACGCTAACACTATCTGACAGTCATGAACAATAATATTCCTAAAATGAAATGCCTGATTATTGATGATGAGCCTCTGGCAAGGTTCCATCTTAAAGAACTGGCCGGTCAGATTGACTTCTTATCCGTTGAAGGTACATGCGCAACAGCATTAGAAGCCGACGCGAAGGTAAAGGAGAGTGAAATAGACCTTCTTTTCCTTGATATCAATATGCCTTATCTTTCCGGCCTGGAGTTTCTGGAACAGCTTGAAAACCCTCCTTTATGTATCATTACCACAGCTTACTCAGAATATGCGCTGGAAGGGTTCCGCCTGCAGGTTGCAGATTATCTTTTAAAGCCCATAGCGTTCAACCGTTTTTACCAGGCTGTGAATAAAGCTCAGCAGCAGTTTATCATCAGTGAAAAATCAAAAAAGAATACACCTCTGGACGATCCTTTTCTGTATGTAAGACAGTCTGATACTTTCATTAAAGTTTCATGGGTTGACATTCTGTATATTGAAAGCATGCAGAATTACACCAAGCTTCATTTTAAAGATAAATCGCTGATCATTCACCAGACGATGAAAGCTATTGAAGAATCACTTCCTTCAGAGCATTTTTTCAGGATTCATAAATCTTACCTTATCAATATTACCCATATCGATATGATCTCCGGAGGACGCCTTTTTATTAATAAAATTGAGCTCCCCATTTCCCGGACCCGCAAAGAAGAATTGCTTAATCAGGTGGTATATAAGAAATTAATCAGTAAGTAACTGAAAGAAGCCGGAAACGGGGAATGTAATAACTCCCTGTTTCCGGCTGTTTTTTATGGCAGGTTCCAGCGTAATGACACTGCTGCGTAAAATGTACTCGAAAATCTTGGATCAGCTATTTTCTTGTCTCTGAAAATACTGCTGATTTTCCGGTCATTTTCGCTGAAACTTCTCAATATAGCAGTTCCTCCGGTAAGACGCACTGTAAGCCTCTCATTGATTTTTAATTCCGGTCTGAGCCCTGCGGTGATCTGCTGATAACCTAACAGCATCGATTTTCCGTTCATATTTCTCTCTGCCGTCATTCCGTTCAGTTCTACAACAGCCTTTAAAGCAAATTTGTCTGAAAACAGATAACCTGCTTCCATACCTTGCGGGAAATTGATATTGAATTTAATTTTTCCGTTTGTTTTCCAGTCGAAATAAATCCACGGTAAAATCATAGGAACGCCAAAAGCGGTTGTAAGGACAGGCCCTCCTCCTAATGAAAGATTAGGATTAAAATGTCTTATAAATAAAAGACCTCCCTGCCCCAGTACATCATCGAAATTTACGTTTTCAAGATCTGTATATACTCCCACAGACGCTGTCATCATCATGCTCCACTTTTTGCCCAAAGGTCTCATATGCTGTATTCCGACCTGTGCATTCAGCATCTGATCCGGAAAAAGCTGGGTTTCGTAATTTTTGTGTGTCATCCTTGCGTAAGATCCGCTCAGCAGCATAGACCATGACCTTACTTTCCCATCGTTATCTTTTTTTACAGATAACGGAATACTGAGATTCAGATCCACTCTTTTAAAATCACTTTTGGAATTGGTCTTTGTACTGTCTTCCGGGCGGATATAATTGGAAGCCGGGATATATTCAGTTTTAAGTTCTGCGGAGAGCCCGGACTGTGCATTCACCCAGTATCCTAATGGCAATATACAGCATAGAGCTGCCGAAAGGGTTCTTTTCATATTTTAAATTTTATGCAAAGAGAACCCTTTGACTATTTTTTACAAAAATTACTTGATTAAGTGCCCGAATTGTATGACAACAGGATCAAATAGCAGGATTAGTTTCTGTGGAAGATTGTGTATGTAAGCTTTCCTTTTTCTGGGTCTTAAAAATACGATATCCGAACCACACCGCGATCAATGCCATTGCAGAACGGGTTACCACCATCGGGATTATAGAATCTGCTTCTAAAAAGCCCAGCAATGCTGACATTAAAAATGTAACCATCAGCTGCATAAAACCCAGTAACGCAGCTGCCGTCCCTCTTCCTTCTTTAAATGGGGAAAGCGCATGGGCTGACGTAATCGGAAACAAGATACCGATAGCCAGTAATGACAGATAAAGCATTGCAATTTCCAGTGCTACAGAAAGGTTTTCAGCCGCAATCAGTATGTGAAGTGTACATACCCCCAGTAAAATGACTGTAGCAGCAAATAAAAGTGTTGAATTGCTTATTCTTTTAATCAGTTTAGGTGTAATATAAGCAGCTGTTATCAATGCCAATGAATTGAAAGCAAAAATAAAACTGAACACGCTGCTCGAAAAACCGTGAATTTCCATAAATAAAAACGGAGCATTCGAGATATAAATAATCAAGGAGGCAAAAGCAATGCTTCCTACCATTGTACTGTTAATAAAATCTCTGTTGGAAATGATCATTTTCAGCTGGTCTTTTAATCCTTTTTCATCCAATATCTCATCATCAGGAAGACTGACTCTGGTATTGGTTTCCGGAATATACTTATAGACCATAAAAAATGTAATCAGCCCCATGATGCATAAGAAGGCAAAAGAACTGTTCCAGCCCCAGAGTTTAAGGAATACACTTCCCAGTAAGGGAGCAACAATAGGAGCAATCCCACTGATCTGTGACTGCTGTGAAAAGATAGTGACCGCTTTGTGTTTATCATACAGGTCAATAATAATAGCTCTTCCGATGACAATTCCTGCACTTCCTCCGAACGCCTGGAGAAAACGCATTGCCCATAATACATAAATATCTGAAGTGAAATAGATCGCCGTTGCCCCAATCATAAAAAGCAAAAGCCCGCAATACAACATGGGTTTTCTTCCTTTTTTATCAGATAAAGGCCCCCATAATAACTGCCCGAATGCAAACCCGGCAAAAAACACAGAAATAGATACCTGAATATGTCCTATATCGGTATTAAAAATCTTCGCCATACTTGGGAAAGCAGGAAGATAAAGATCTATACTTAGCGACTCCAGCGTGTTGAGCAGTGCAAGAATAAACACTACAATACTTAAATTCTTCTTCATAAATAACGATAAGCCTTCGCAGGCGGTTTTTCAGCTGCAAAATTGCTGTAAAAAGTATCGTCTTTCAATAAAAGAACTGAAGGAAGTATAGGACAAACTGAAGATTTAAATATAATAACAAATGAAAAACATTAATTTAAGCCTAATATCAGAGTAAATATTGAAGATTATTTTTTTTCATTATTCTTAAAACAGTCGGGAGTTTGGCCTGTATGTTTCTTGAAAAACCTTGAAAAATATGAAGCATCGTTAAAACCGAGTCTGAAAGCAATTTCCTTCACCGTGAGGGCTCCGAAACTAAGCTCTCTTTTGGCCTCCAGGATAAGACGCTGGGAAATCATTTTTTTTACGGTCGTTCCTCTCAAAAGACGCACAATATCATTAAGGTGATGGGTACTTATCTTTAACTGATCAGCATAAAAACCCGTTTCCTTATGCATTATATAGTGCTTATCAATAAGTCCCACCAGCTCCTGAATGCGCTGACGGTCATTCTGTAAAGGCTCCTGAGGAATAATCTGCTCCCCGATGATGATACAGAATGCTTTCAGATAGGCCTTTAAGAGTTCCGTTCTTGCTTTGGTTTTGTATTCATTCTCCATCAGAGATATAATGGTCATACAGGTCTTTTCTTTTTCCGGATCTAAAAGAAAGGGAAGCTCTCCCCCTGTGAGTACTGATTCTATATCACATGTTTCGTTGAAAATTTCTCTGCTGATAGCCATGGCATATCCTTCTTCTCCTTCCAGCTTCATATTAAAAGCCTGTCCTGGTGTAATGATACAGATCTGATTATTTTCCAGTTTATAGCTTTCAAAATCCAGTTCTAACCGGCTGCTTTCATACACTTCCCTGAACCAGATAATTTCAAAAAAATTATGACGGTGAACATCATGAAAGTTTTCAGGACCTGCAGCACTCAGCGTACTCATCTGAAACTCTTCAGAAGTCAGATGGTGAACCGGGATCTCTTTTTCTGGTGTAATCATCACTGTATTGTAAAATAATTAGCTATAAATAAAAACCACAGCAAAAAAAGTGCTGCGGTTTTCTTACAATATTTAAAATTAAATATAATTTTTCGGTTTTACTGATTTAGAAAAGCATCCCATCCCTGAGCCGTAAGAGCTACCAATTGATTGGATCCTCTTGCCACCATAAAGTTTCCTTCTTCTTTTTCTACAGCATGTCCTATAATAGTAAAGTCAGGGTGATTTTTAATTTTATCAAAATCATTAGGAGAAATTGTGAACAGGAGTTCATAATCCTCACCACCGCTTAATGCAGTCATTACCGGATTCAAATTCATTTCATCCGCAGTAGAAATCGTAAGGCTGTCCAATGGAACTTTTTCCTCATACAATCTGAAACCTACATTGGAACGATCAGACAGATGAAGGATTTCAGAAGCCAGACCGTCCGAAATATCAATCATAGAAGTTGGTTTAATATCCAGTTCTTCAAGAATTTTTTTAACGTCTGTTCTTGCTTCGGGTTTCAGCTGTCTTTCCAGGATATAGTCGTAACCTTCCATTTCCGGCTGCATATTCGGATTGGCAAGATAAACAGCATGCTCTCTTTCCAGAATCTGCAAGCCCATGTAGGCTCCCCCCAGATCTCCGGTTACTACAAGAAGGTCATTGGGTTTTGCTCCGCTTCTTTTTACAATATTTTCTTCATTTTCAATTCCTACAGCAGTAATACTCATCACCAGCCCTGAATTGGAGCTTGTAGTGTCTCCCCCTATCAGATCTACTTTATATCTTGTACATGCCGCCTGAATTCCGGAATAAATCTCTTCCAAAGCTTCCACCGGAAAACGGTTGGATACCGCAAGAGAAATAAGAATCTGTGTAGGCGTTGCGTTCATTGCCGCAATATCGCTAAGGTTGACTACCACAGCTTTATACCCCAGATGCTTTAAAGGAACATAACCAAGATTAAAATGTACTCCTTCTGCCAGCACGTCTGTTGTAAGAACTACTTTTTTATTGTCAGGGTTGATCACTGCCGCATCATCACCTACCCCAAGCTCCGAAGATTCATTGGATAGCGGAAAATGCTCCGTCAAATGTTTAATAAGACCGAATTCTCCTAATTTTGAGATGGGCGTCAGCTCCTGTGATTTATCTTCAAACATGATTTTTTGTATTAATGTCCAATGTAAAAAGTATGAATGATTTTAAAATAGCTTCTCCAACATTGAACCTTGAATTTTAAACTTTGAGTTATTGAGTAAGTTCTGCCGGGTCAATATTATGAGGGTGGAAAGGAAGCTTTTTAAAATCTTCTTTCGACAGCACCACTGTTTCCGGGCTTTTGTATTTACTCATTGCCTCCACTACATCATCCGGCGGAGTGGTCATTTTTCTAAGCATCATATCAATCCATACCCCTGTAGCTTCTGATGTAGCACAGTGTACTCCATCCGGAGTATAGAACTTATGCAGGAAACGGTAGATGGAAGAATCTTCTGAACATCCGTCTATTTCCACACTTACGATTACGGTCTGATCAGCATAAATCTCTTTAAAGAAAGAATATCTTTCGTGAAGGATCACCGGTCCTATTCCCCATCTGCTCAGCTGGGTAACTCCCATTTTCTCTTTGGTCATAAAAGCCATTCTGGCTTGCGCACAATACTGTACATAGGATGAGTTGGCTAGGTGCTTGTTGGCATCGAGGTCGCTCCATCGCACTTCAAATTTATGGTAGAAAATCATTTGAAAATCGTTTTTGGTCTCATTAAATTATAATCTTCAAAAATACTCAAATAAGATGGTTTATAAAAATTGTACTTTTGAAAAAATAATCTTCCGCATAGGATTACATATACATGAAACAGATCATTATTATCGGAGGCGGTGCTGCAGGCTTTTTCTGTGCATCCAATCTTGACGAAAAGAAATATACAATTACGATTTTAGAACAGAACTCAGATGTCCTTCAGAAGGTTAAAATTTCCGGAGGCGGACGCTGTAATGTGACCCATGCCTGTTTTGACCCAAGAGAATTGGTTCAGTTTTATCCCCGTGGAAACAAAGAGCTGCTGAGTGTTTTTACTAAATTCCAGCCCGGCGACACGATGGAATGGTTTGATCAGCGCAATGTTCCGTTGAAAATTGAAAATGATAACAGAACTTTCCCGGAAAGCAATTCTTCTCAGACCATCATCAATACTTTTCTGAATGAAACCCAAAAGAAAAATGTAACCGTAAAGACAAAATGTACGGTAAAAGAGATTGAAAAGCATGATGAAAAATATCTCGTAAAAACCAATTCCGGAAATTTTGAGGCAGATTATATTGTATATACCACCGGAAGCTCTCCGAAATCATTGAAAATTGTTGAAAATCTTGGCCATAAGATTGTAAATCTTGTTCCTTCACTTTTTACATTTAATATTAAAGATGAACTGCTGAAAGAACTTCCGGGAACCAGCTTTGAAAATGCCGGAATTTCAATTCCGAAACTGAAAACAGAAGAAAGCGGACCACTGCTTATTACCCATTGGGGTCTTTCAGGACCTGCTGTTCTGAAAATTTCCGCATGGGAAGCCATAAGTCTGGCAAAACTGAAATATAATTTTGAAATTGAGGTGAACTTTATTTCGATAGAAATGGATGAGGCGGAAAACATCTTCCAGAATTTCAAACAAACCCATCCTAAAAAAACGATCGGACAGGCTAAGATTTTTGATATTACCAACAGATTCTGGCAGAAGATTTTAGAGATTTCAAAGGTTGATTTTAACAAACAGGTAGCCAATATTTCCGGAAAGGAAATGCAGAAAATATTGGAAAATCTATGCAGAAAAAAGTTCCAGGTGACAGGAAAATCAACATTTAAAGATGAGTTTGTGACTGCCGGAGGAGTTGATTTAAAGGAAATTAACTTCAAAAACATGTCCTCAAAACGGCTCCCTAATTTCTATATTGCCGGAGAGGTTTTGAATATAGATGCTGTGACAGGCGGGTTCAATTTTCAGGCATGCTGGAGTGAAGGATGGCTTATCGCACAGGATCTCAACAGTTTATAAAAAAATTATTTTTACGAAAAAACGATACACATGAAAAAAAATTTCGGTTTCTTCCTTTTACTCTGGTTCTTTTCAGGATACAGCCAGGAAAAAACAATTGTTTCAGACTGGACTTCACTCACACAGGCAGTCAATATAGAGAATAAGCAAAACTGGAACTTCCGCGTCACGGCAAAAATCAGGAAAGAAGATCAGAACAATGATTCCAATTGCGGGCTATGGTGCAGAATAGACAATAAAGATAAGTCTACAGGTTTTTTTGAAAACCAGTATTACGGAATCAAAGTAACCCATGAGTGGAAAACGTACGAAATAAAAGGAAGCATCAGCCCTTCAGCACAAACGATGTATATCGGTGCTTTTGCACAGAACAATGGGGATTTTTATTTTGATGATTTTAAGCTGGAAGTCAATGACGGTAAATCAAAAAAATGGATTGAAATCGCTTTGGAAAACTCAGATTTTGAAAAAGATATCACAGCGTCCAATGGCTGGTTTGAAGGAATACATTCTCAGAAAATAACGCACATAAAACATTTTACGATTGGAACCTCTGACTACAAACCGTTCAAGGGGAATAAGTCACTGCTGATCAAAGGCCATGATATTATAGGTTCTATGCCGGATGGGAAATTTATGGATGTTAACGGCATCAAATTATATTATGAAGTCTATGGAGAAGGTGAACCTGTCCTTATGCTTCATGGTAACGGGCAATCTATCAGTGCTTTTATGAACCAGAAGGATACATTTGCTAAAAAATATAAAGTCATTATTGTAGACTGCCGTGAACGCGGAAAGTCTACTTATGACAAAACGAAGGAGCTTACTTTTGACATTCAGACAGAGGATCTTAAACAGTTCCTGGACAAGCTGAATATCAAAAAGATAAAGATCCTGGGTTGGAGTGACGGAGGAATTCTTGCACTGTCCATGGCGATGAAATACCCTGAAGTGGTAGATAAAATTGCCTGCTCAGGAGCAAATATTTTTCCGGAGGGAGTAAAGGATGATGAGCTGAAATCCATGAAAGAAATGTTCGTCAACCTCATTAAAGAGAACAAAGATCATAAAAATGATATCCTTATTGATCTTTTGAACCTGGACCTGAAGTATCCGAACTGGAAGTATGAGGACCTGAATAAAATACAGTGTCCATCATTGATTATTGCGGGGGATAAAGACATTATAAAAACAGAACATACCGTAAAAATAGCAGAATCAATCCTGCGTGGGCAATTGGCTATTATTCCTAATTCAAGCCATTTTGTTCCGGAAGAAAAACCGGAACTATTCAATGAGTTAGTCATTGATTTCTTTGAAAATAAATAACTAAAAACCAAACATGAAAAAAACAATAACATTCTTTGTATTTCTAGGATTTGGACTCACATTTTCTCAGGTAAAGGAAACTGAAACTCTATCAGCTAAAGATCAGTCTGAAGAGTCTGTTTTGTCGAAAGACGAAAAATCTGCAGAATATCCCAGAGGATGGATGGCACTTCGAAAAGATATTGCTGACAGAATAAGGACGAAAAAAATAAATGTGAGAGGAATTGAGGGAACAATCACGGCGAGGGCAAAGTTTATAGTTAATATCAAAGGTAAAATAGAAGACATCACAGTAACTGGTGATAATGCCGACTTCAATAAAGAAATAGAAAGAGCTATAAAATCTCTGAAAGCCCAATGGAAACCAGCAGAATCCAAGGGTCGTATTGTCCGCAGCTATTATACTTTTCCTCTTACGATAAAACTTGATTAACAGCCAATGCTTTCTGTCAAAAGAAATATCTCTTCTTTCTTTAAAATCCTTCTTATTGCAGGGTTTGGGTATTTCTTTTGGCTGATGCTGAAGATCACACTGGAATATATCCCTTTTAATCGAGAGATCAGTTTTCTGATGATTAAACAGACAGAAGTATCGGCAAGGCCAGAATATCTTACGCTTTTCTATACTCATGTTTATACAAGTATTTTTGTCCTTCTCTCAGGTTTTCTGGCTATTCTGAGAAAAGATTTCGGAATAAGAAACTTTCACCGGAATATCGGAAAAGCCTATATTTTTCTTATCCTGCTCTTTGCTGCCCCTTCTGGGATTTATATGGGAATATTCGCCAATGGAGGTATTTTATCAAAAATTTCCTTTGTAATATTGGGTTTTTTATGGTGGTTTTCAACATGTAAAGCATATCAGCTGGCAAGACAGATGAGATTTAAAGAACACAAACAATGGATGTGGCGAAGTTTTGCTTTTACATTATCTGCTGTTACCTTGAGAATGTGGAAAGTAATTATTGTATATTTATTTCATCCCAACCCAATGGATGTTTATCAGATCATCGCATGGCTGGGCTGGATTCCCAACATCCTGATTATTGAATATTTAATCACAAAAAAACATATATGAAAATTGTAAAGTACACTTTTATTTCTTTACTGGCAGTTTCTCTGGTAAGCTGCAAAAAAGAAGCAAAAACCAATGAGTCCGGAAAGGATTCCCTGACTGCAAAAAAAGATTCTGTTATTGCTCCTGAAGTTCACAAAGAATATTACGGAATTTATACCGGAGAATTTGCCGGAATGGAAAAGGTAGTTGACGAAACTGATGGCTCGGAATATGATGTTGACAACTACAAAAGAATTTCATTAAAGATCAACAGAATTACAAAAGACAGTGTTTACGGACAGAGTATTGTCAATGGTAATCAACGTCCCTTCAGAGGCGTTTTCAATGAAGCTACCGCATCTTTTGTACTGGATGAACCGGGGAATGATAAAACAGATGGCAGATTTGAGGTAAAATTGAAAGGCGACAGCTTAACTGGAAAGTGGAATGCTTTTGATAAAACAGCTGTTAAAGCAACTTCAAAAACCCTCAGACTGACTAAAAAAGAGTTTGTTTACAATCCCAATTTTATGCTTGATAAAGATTCTGATCTGGTAGACTGGTCAAATTCCAAAGAATTTACGGAGAAATACACGGATGAAGAAACCGGGAAAACAGAAAGTTATAAAACAACTAAAAACCGTTTCGCTTCTGAGGCGATCTTCAAACTGAATGCATCCAAGCAGAAACTCACAGAAAAAGATCTTAAAAATTTAAGAAAACTGGATCTTGAGATCATTAAAAATTCTGTGTTTGCAAGACATGGTTACTCTTTCAAAAAAGAAACCTATAGAAATTTTTTTGAACAGACAGACTGGTATATTCCTGTTTCTAATAATGTAGACAATGATCTTACTCCTTTGGAAAAGGAAAATGTAGCTTTACTGAACCGCTTTACCAAATATGCTGAAGATAAATATGACAGTTTTGGGAGATAGGGGTTAGGGGATCGGGGTTACACCATCATTGTTGGTCGTCCTTACGAAAATATAGAGAATCAGACATCCTGTGGCATAGCACAGATTGTCAATCCATGAGAAAGAATTTCCAATAACAATATACATCAGGCTTCCAGGACGGAAGCCTAATTTTTCTGCCACATGGAAATACTGTGCAAATTCTACCATAAAAGAAAAGATAAGAATTCCCAGAATCAGCTTGTTATCATTTATTTTTACAAAACTCTTTACAAAAGTATAAAGAAGCATCACTACGATGACATCTCCAAGATAAGCTCTCACAAAAAAAATATTATTTAATTTGGTGGCAATCAATACTTCTGTCAGAAAAATAAAGACCGTCAGTATAAAATATTTCAGGCTGAATTGTAATTTCATTTTCAAATTGGGTTTAGGGCACAAAAAATCGGCATTCCAGGAACACCGATCTTATTTTTATGTAAGCAAATATATTATTTCTTTACTTTGATTGTGCATCCAATGGCAACCGTTTTTGTGGTTTTTACCGGTTCTCCTTTTATCAGAGCATTTACAGCATCCTGTGCATAATACTCAGACACATCATTCGGATTATCATAATTATTGTCTATAGCCCCAATGTATTTTACAATGTTCTTTCCGTTTTCTTTTTTCAGTACAAAAACATGGGGTGTCTTTGTAGCTCCATACTGAGGATAAATTTTCTGCCCTTCATCTACCAGATAGGGGAAAGTAAAGCCTTTTTGCTTTGCTCTTTCTATCATCTGCTGATAACCGTCTTCAGGCTGTACATTGGGATCATTTGGATTGATCGCGATCACCGGATACCCCTGAGATTTGTACTTTTTATCCAGCTCAACGATTCTGTCCTCGTATTTCTTTGCATAGGGGCAGTGATTGCACGTAAATATAACAATGAATCCTTTTGCACTCTTAAAATCACTCAGAGAAACCATTTTTCCATCAATATTTTTAAGCTTAAAATCAGCAGCCTCATCTCCTACTTCATATCCTTTTAACGATGAAACATTCTCTTTCTGGTTGTTGTCTTTATCATGATCAGCCGTTGTAAAGCTCAGTAAGCCCAGCCCAACGATACATGCAGTCATTAAAATTTTCAGATTGTTCATAATCAATTATTTATTGCAGGTTTTCTTTAATTGTTTTTTCAAGGTCTTCTTTGTTCATTTCGCCGTCGTTGAAATAGAATTTTATTCCGTTTTTATAAAACAGTGTTACCGGAATATTTCCATCCCAGTCTTTTTCAAATTTTGGAATCCAGGTATTCATTCTTTTGATATCATCCAGAAGGAGCACTTCAGCAGTAAGGTTTTTATTTTTGATAAATTTCAATACCCTTTCCTTATCCGCAAGTCTATCCAGTGAAACCAGGATCATCTTAAATTTTTGATTGGCAGCATACTGAGCATTCATTTCCATAAAATGAGGAAGTTCTTTTACACATGGCCCACAGGTTGTTGACCAGAAATTGACAACCAGCAGTTTATCTTTCTCCTGCTGTAAACGTTTCTCCAGATCTTCATATTTAATTATAGAAACCTCTGTCTTTTGGGCTTTAAAAACTGCACAAAACAGGAATATGGCTGTTATTTTTATTAGTTTCTCCATATTTCAAAAACATAAGCTGTTACATTTCAACAATATACAAAAAACAAAAATTTAATGCTAAAAATAATTTGCAAATGAAGAATTTATTTTCATTATCAATGTATTTTTTAATATTTTTATGCCTTTAAATAAAAACCATGAAAAAAGCTTATTTACTGCTGCCAATTTTCTTTTTGGCATCCTGCTCAAGCAGCAATGATGATACAGATTCATCTAACAACAACGGCAATAACAATAATAATGAGAACAGTCCGGTTTTAGTAACAAAAATGGTATCTGACGGAGATACATCAACGTTTACCTACAATGGTTCTAAAATTTCCCAGATTAAAAACATCAGCACTGGTGAAGTTACCCTTTTCAGCTATTCGGGAGATCTGATTGCTCAACAGGTTACAACCGGCTCAAGCAAAACTTATAAAACCACATATAGCTATGATGGAAGCAGCAGACTGAGTAAGAAAACCTATGTGGAGACTTCTCTTTCATCCGGAAGCGTTTCCACAGTAGAAACCAATTATGCCTACCTTGCCAGTAATAGTGTTAAAATCACCTATACTGCGAGCTTTACAGGATCTCCTGTAAGAACGGGAACTAAAAATGCGACATTAAATGCGGATGGTTCCCTAAGCAGCTGGACAGAAACTGCATCAGTGCCCAATAATACAGGAGGATTTCACAGTGCAACAGGTACTTTACAGCCTATTGTATATGATACTAAGAACGTTCCTTTTAAAAATATTACAGGATTTTTAAAAATCATTGATACTGAAGACGAAAACGGATCTGCACACAATGTCCTAAGTTATAACAACGTCCTTAATTATAATAATGGAGCCGGAAGTGCCGAATGGGGAATCTTTAAATGTGTTTATGAATATAATAACAGCGGATATCCGACGAAAAATGTCAAAACATATTATAATAAGACAGGAACGGGGGTAACGAATAGCGAACTGCTTACTTACGAATACAACCATTTATAATACAGAGAGCGCCTAGGCGCTCTTTTTATTTTATAAACTCTAATTGTTAATTTTTTCACAACCTATAGAATTATACAGATCATTTTGTATATTTGAGTTGAATCAAAACTAAATTATCATGAAAAAATTAAACAATCAGAAAAAACTGACCAAAAAGGCTTTAAAAAATATTACAGGAGGAAATGGGCCTGGAATATGCTGGGAAGGTCTTTGCAGGGTAAGAGGAACGGATGATGAATATACCGTAGGGCCTTTAGACAGCACCGGATTCTGCTGTTAATTTATTACTTTCAAAAAAAATCAAATCAAACTAAATTATCATGAAAAAATCAAACATTCAGAAAAGAAAACTGACAAAAAGCGAGTTAAAAAAAATTAATGGAGGCAGCGGCCCTCTCTGTCCCGGAACCTGTTTTTGTAACATTGATGGTGAGATGACAATAGGTTCATGTACTCCTAAAGGACAATGCTGTTAATAAATTCCAATACTCCATTAAATCATGAAAAAATCAAATATTCAAAAAAGAAAACTGACAAAAAGTGAGTTAAAAGAGATTACAGGAAGTGGCAGAGTATGCTGGGATGGATTCTGCCGTATGGGCGAATTTGATGAATGGCAGCTCGGAGCAGGTGACAAAAATGGCTACTGCTGTTAATATACTGCAACTTGTTAGATAAATAAGGATTGAGGTCCCCCTCAATCTTTTTTTATGAAATATAATTCACCATTAAAAAAGTTAACAATTTGACTCACAATATTTTGAACATATCAAAATAACTTGTAAATTAGCTTTTACCAAATTAAAATTATTATGAAAAATTCAAAAAAACCAAAAAGAAGGCTTAGTAAAAATGAGCTGAAAGAGATCAGTGGTGGTGCCAACAGGCCGATCTGTCCAAGAGTAATAAGCTGTACAGATCCGAATACCGGTGAAGAACGGTACGGAGTTCCCGGTATGCAGGACGGATTCTGCTGCTAATAAAGAATAAAAAAATGATTGGATTACCCTCCAATCATTTTTTTTATGCTATTGAGCTTCATTAAAGCTTCAATGGGTGTCAAAGTATTGATATCTATTTTCGTAAGCTCCTCGCGGATATTCTCCAGAACAGGATCATCAAGCTGGAAGAATGAAAGCTGCATATTTTCCTCAGTTACCCTCTTGATACTTTCAGAAGTACCTCCACTTCCCTGGGTTCTGCTGGCTTCAAGGGTTTTAAGGATTTCATTTGCTCTGTTAACCACCTTCGCAGGCATTCCTGCCAGTTTTGCCACATGGATACCGAAACTGTGCTCACTTCCACCCGGAACAAGCTTTCTCAGGAAAATAATATTTCCTTTGTTTTCCTGAATAGAAACGTGGAAATTTTTCACCCTTTCAAAATTGACGGTCATTTCATTCAGCTCATGATAATGCGTTGCAAATAAGGTCTTCGCCTGGGTTGGGTGCTGATGAAGATATTCCGCAATCGCCCATGCAATAGAAACCCCATCATAAGTAGATGTTCCACGGCCGATCTCATCCAGTAAGATCAGACTTCGCTCTGAAATATTATTCAGAATATTGGCTGCTTCATTCATTTCTACCATGAAAGTAGATTCTCCCGCAGAAATATTATCGGTAGCTCCTACCCTTGTAAAGATCTTATCCAGCATCCCGATTTCAGCATGCTTTGCCGGTACAAAACTTCCGATCTGAGCCAGAAGACACACAATGGCTGTCTGACGCAGAATTGCCGATTTACCGGCCATGTTAGGCCCTGTTACCATGATAATCTGCTGGGAATCTTTATCCAGGAAGATATCATTCGGGATGTACTTTTCTCCTAAAGGAAGTGCATTCTCAATAATTGGGTGTCTGGCTTCTTTTAAGTCGATTGCATAACCGTCATTCAAAACAGGTTTTGTATAGCTCTCGGAAACAGCCAGTTCGGATAATCCGGCAGCAACATCAAGCTGGGCAATGATATTAGAATTCCCCTGAATCTGATCAATATACACCATCGTTTCTCCACATACATTTCTGTACAGTGACGTTTCCAGAACCCCTATTTTTTCTTCTGCACCAAGGATCTGGTTTTCGTATTCCTTCAGCTCTTCAGTAATATATCTTTCGGCATTCACTAAGGTCTGTTTTCTTACCCAGTCATCAGGAACTTTATCTTTGTGTGTATTCCGAACTTCAATATAGTATCCGAAAACATTATTAAAATCAATTTTCAGGCTGGTGATTCCAGTTCTTTCAATTTCCCTCTGACACATTTCATCCAGAAAACCGCGTCCTTTACTCTGAAGATTTCTCAGTCTGTCCAGCTCTTCAGAAACGCCTTCTCTGATGATATTTCCCTTGGCAATACTTACCGGAAGTTCTTCATTAAGATGATTCTGAAGAAATTTAATCAATTCTTCCTGGTCAAATAAAGGTTCAAGCCATGCCAGCACATCTGCATGAGGATGCAGTAAAGCTTTGATTTTATGAATATTAATTAAACTTTGACGCAGATATCCCAGTTCTTTTGGAGAGATTTTCTCTGCAGCCAGTTTTCCCATCAACCGGTCTAGGTCGGAAATGGATTTCAGAAGCTGGCAGATCTCATATTTCAGATGATCATTTTCATTTAAGAAATCAATCAGGGAAAGTCTTCTCATGATCTCATCCACTGATTTTAAAGGAAGAATGATTCTCCTTCTCAACAATCTGCCTCCCATCGGAGTAGAAGTTTTGTCGATAATATCCAACAGAGATTTTCCTTGTGGATTACTTGGATAAATAATTTCCAGATTTCTCAGGGTAAAATTATCCATCATCAGATAATCTTCCTGGGGAATGATCTGAAGCTTTGTGATATGGGAAAGAAGGTTGTGATGGGTATCCTCTACCAGATAAGCAAAAATAGCCCCTGCAGCAGTGATCGCCAAGGGAAGATTCTCTACGCCAAAACCTTTTAATGAATTGGTTTTAAAATGGTTTGTTAATTTTTCGTAGGCAAAATTATATTGGAAAGCCCAGTCTTCAAGCTTAAAGGCATTTTTATTTTTTATCTGCTCCGGAATCTGTGTACTTCTCTGAAAAATAATCTCACTCGGATCAAAAGTATTGACAATATGTAACAGTTTTTCCAGGTTTCCTTCACTTACCAGAAATTCTCCTGTAGAGATATCTACTAAAGCGATTCCATATTTCTCTTTTTCTTTGTGTAATGAAAGAAGGAAATTATTCTTTTTGGAATTCAATACCTGGTCATTGAACGTAACTCCGGGAGTAACAAGCTCAGTAACCCCTCTTTTTACAATTCCTTTCACCATTTTAGGATCTTCCAGCTGATCACAGATCGCGACTCTCATTCCCGCCCTCACCAGTTTCGGAAGATAGGAATCGATGGAATGGTGTGGGAAACCTGCCAGCTCCACACTTCCTTCTCCGTTGTTTCTTTTGGTAAGAACAATTCCCAGAATCTGAGATGTTTTCACGGCATCCTGCCCAAAAGTTTCATAAAAGTCCCCTACCCTGAAAAGTAAAAGCGCATCCGGGTATTTACCCTTGATGGTATTGTACTGTGTCATTAACGGGGTTTCCTTCTTTGATTTTGCCATAGTAAAAAATGAGCCCCAAATTTAAAAAAATAAATTCAGGGTAAGGGAATTGTTTGTCGGTTAATCTTCTTCACTTTTCTTTATCAGTAATTAATCGTATTTTCACCATCAAATCACATTATTTATGGAATTTCCTGTTTTAGAGACAGAAAGGCTTATTTTGCGCCAGCTTACTTTTAATGATACCGGGGACCTGTTCGAGTATTTTTCTCTGGATGAAGTCATGCAATATTATGACTTGGAAACCTTTAAAACAGAAGATGATTCCCGGCACATTATCCGGCATTTCAACAGTGAATTTGAAAAAGGAAAGGGATTCAGATGGGCCCTGGAACTGAAATCCAACGGAAAAGTTATAGGTACATGTGGCTATCATAACTGGTATAGAGAACATTTCAGAGCTGAGATTGGCTATGAACTCAATCCAAAATTCTGGCAGCAGTCTTACATGAAAGAAGCCATTCTTCCTATCCTGACCTATGGATTTGAAACCCTGAGACTGCATCGTGTAGATGCTTTCATAGATCCGTCCAATATTTCTTCCGAAAGGCTCCTTACTTCTTTAAACTTCAGCAAAGAAGGAACGTTAAAAGATTATTTTTTTGAAAAAGGAAAATTCGTTGATGCAACAATCTTTGGACTTATCAATAAATAAATTGATTTAAATCTAACGCTAAGAAGCAAAGAAAATTGATATTGATTCTTCTTATTTTCGTTTGCAAAGGCATTTCATTTAGCAATTGAAGTGCTTTCCTCGCTGAGTGAAACGCCTTTGCGAACCTTTATAAATAGATTAGCTTTAAACTTGCGTTCAATGCGTTAAAATTATCTAAACTCTAATTCTTATCATTAAGAAAGATGCTTTTCCAAAGCCTCAGAACTTTTTTTATAGGCCCATTTCTGCTTGTAATTGACCCATTTGGCTTTGAAAAGTTTCCGCATCAGCTTATCTGTATATCGCATAATGAAAACATGATACAGCATATTGGCAAAAACGTTTGGTTTATTCGGAAGTGCTCTTAAAGAAAGGGAAAAACCAGGCTCAAGATATCTGTTGAAATGCCAGAACGCCCCAGGAATAAAGAGGGCATCGCCATGCTCCATGAAAATCTCATATCCTCTGGCATATTTCAAGGCGGGAAACTTCTCATAATCCGGATTTTCATAATCCAGTTCGTAAATGGTATGGACGGATAAAGGAACTTTATATAAAAAAGGAGACTGTTTCTGATCAAACAGCAGAATTCTTTTCTTTCCTTCAAAATGAATATGCATAAAATCACCCAGATCTACATCATAATGCATTAAAACATGTGCTTCGCTTCCTCCGAAAAATAATGTTGGAAGCCTTTTAAAAAACTTCATCCCAAGGTCCGGATACGTGAAATTTTTCAGCAGCTCAGGAAGTCTGTCTGTGATGATATAGAAAAAGATACGAAGATCCGAAGGTTTATTTTTTATAGTATCAATATATTCCTTCATTTTCATCCGGGTTACCGGAGCGTCAGAACTTTTCGCTGCATCAGCAGGTTTATTATCATACAGGGGAACTTCCTGATCTCCCGCCTTTTCACGGATATAAGCAAGATTCCATTTGTCAAAAGCATCCCAACGGCTGGCGAAATTCTTGATTAACAAGGGCTTCTGCTTTTTAAAATAATTTTTCTGAAAATCTTCTTTACTGATATCATTAACAATATCTACGTTTTCGAGGATCATGTATTTTGAATTTAATGCGAAATAAAAATAGTCTTTTTTTGAAACTTGCAAAAATTTTAAAAGAAGAGAAGTAAGCTAAAGAAAAAAATTAATGCAATTCCGCAGTACAAAACACCCCGCCTTCTTACCGTTTGAAGCTCATCCCAGCAGATACATTATGACAGAGATGATTCCTCCCAAAATAATAACCGCGCATCCCTGCGGGCTCTTAGATCTTCTGCTGCCATATTTATTCACATAATGGCCGCTTACCCAGGTCCCGTTTTTTTTAAAGTGCCCTTTTCTGTAATATCCCATATTTTAGTTTTAAGACAAAATAAGGGGGTCTGTCAAAATAAATATTACGGTTTTCCGTAAATCAGCACTAAATGAAAAAAAATTATATTTGTGGTAATAAGCGAATTTATGAGAGTCTACAATACCAAACATTTCCTTAAAATCCTTTTCAGTTTGCACAAAAGTGATACCCTGAAAATTCTTTTTCCAAGTATGCTTCTTGTAGGGTTGTACTCCTGGGGAATTCAGTTTCTGGAGGTGGAATATCTGCATCTTACCTCAAAATCAGGGATCAGCAATGTGGGAATGATTCACTCTCTGCTGGGTTTTGTGCTTTCACTTTTATTGGTATTCAGAACGAATACCGCTTATGACAGATGGTGGGAAGGCCGAAAACTTTGGGGAAAACTGGTGAATGACACCAGAAACTTTGCGATAAAAATCAATACCATTCTTGGTGATAACCGTCAGGATGCTGAACAGATTGCAAGATATCTGAAATTCTTTCCTCATTTTTTAGCGAAACATCTCTCTAAGGAATCTACAAGACTTGCTTTGGATGAAGATTATTCTGAAATTGAAAGCTCTTTAAAAAATCATGGTCCAAGCGAAATGATTATCCTGTTAAGTCATAAACTGAACCAATTAAAAAAAGAAGGAAAAATCTCAGAAGTTGAAATGCTGTATTTAGACACTCAGCTTTCGGGATTTCTTGATGTCTGCGGAGGCTGTGAGAGAATCAAAAACACCCCGATTCCTTATTCTTACTCTTCTTTCATTAAGAAATTTATTATTCTATACGTTTTTGCCCTGCCTATTGCTTACGTGATCACCATTGGACTATTCATGATCCCTCTTACCGTTTTTGTATACTATGTACTGATGAGCCTTGAGCTTATTGCAGAAGAAATTGAAGATCCTTTCAACAATGATGAAAATGATATTCCTATGGAAACCTTAGCCCAGAATATTGAGAAGAACGTACATCAGATCATGAACAGAAAATAAAAAATCAAGCTATTAAAGCTTGATTTCTTTCAGTTCGCCGTCCTGTTTTATTTCTACAAATTTACTTTCCCTGTTAGCTGCAGAATATCCATAGAAAAATGTACTGTATATCGGAGTAGAGTACAAATAGGCTCCATAACCGTTATAGGCATCTGAAGTTCCGGTTTGCTTCTGATAACTTGCTGTGGCTGTAAAATTGACGATGGTTTCAAGGTAATATTTCCCCGGCTTCAGCTTTTCGAATTTAAACCTTCCATGATCATCTGTTAAGGCTTCTACTCTATATTTGAAAGCTTCTTCAGACATATACACTGTAGTCTTTTTATTTTCATATTTCCTTCTCATATCGTAAAATTCCTGAAAATAAGGTGTTACAGGAAATAGCATGACAACAGTTCCTTTGGGTGCATAATGCTTTTCTCCAAGCAATGGCTTGATACCCCAATTGTTTTTTTGTTTCGTGGAAGCGACTCCTTCAATCGTAGAATTTCCAAAGCCCAGCATATCTCTTGCAAGTTTTTTATCGAAAAAAGCCTGAGGATAATAGGTATTCTGTGCTTCCAGATACATAAATCCAAACATCAATATGAATAATGTGAATAATTTTTTCATAGTATATTTTTGAGTCAAATATAAGTATTTTACTATTTTTGAAATAAAAATAGCTATGAAGTATATTTTCCTATTATTTTTTTCTGTTTCTGCCGTTGTCACGGCACAGAAACCTTGTGGATACAAGGACGGATTACAGGAGGGATCCTGCAGAGAATTTTATGACAACGGGCAGGTAAAAAATGTGGTAGAGTGGAAAAAAGGAAAACTAGACGGTGATGCTGTTTTTTATTATGATACCGGAAAAATACAGTCAAAAGGAGAATACAAAAAGGGATTCAAGGTAAAAGAATGGTCCTATTTTGATAAAAATGGGGTACTCACTTCCAAAGAAGCTTTCAGGAACGGAGAAAAAAATATTTATGATAACAGCCTTACAGCTACTTTTTACTCTCCGGCCGGTAAAATAACTGAAATTTCGAATTATAAATTCAATAAATTACAGGGAGAAAGCAAAACCTTCTATGAAGACGGAAAATCAATAAAGGACGTGGGCCAGTATGATAATGGTCTTGCTGTAGGAAAATGGAAAGTGTTTTATCCGTCAGGAAAGTTACAGCGCGAAACTGAATTTGCCAACGACAAAAGAAACGGCAACAGAGTTCATTACCGTGAAGACGGAAGCATAGAAAAGACAGAGGTCTATAAAGACGGAAAATTAATCTCAACAAAATAATACAATTGGTACAGAAACTAAAACTGGAAGAGCTTAACAGAATAGATGTAGAAACATTTAAGAAGGTTGAAAAAATTCCGTTGGTCATCATTTTAGATAATATCAGAAGTATGCACAATGTGGGTGCAGCCTTCAGAACGGCAGACGCCTTTTTAATTGAAAAAATAATCCTTTGTGGAATTACACCTCAGCCACCTCACCGCGAGATCCATAAGGCGGCTTTGGGAGCTACGGAAAGTGTAGACTGGTCCCATGAAACAGATACCAATACGGCGATTGCTGATCTGAAAAGCAAAGGTTATGAAATCATCGGAATTGAGCAGACGACTGACAGTCAGCTGATCACTGATTTTACGATTGATCAATCAAAAAAATATGCTTTGATTTTAGGAAATGAAGTAGAAGGAATCAGCGATGAAGTTCTTCCTGAAGTGGACGTTTTTTTAGAAATTCCACAGCTTGGAACCAAGCATTCTCTTAATGTAAGCGTATGCGCCGGAATTGTGATGTGGGAATTTGCAAAAGCGTTAAAATAAAAAAACTGCATATGTCCTTAGTAGACAGTGCAGTTTGAAATAAATCTAATAAAAAGTAAAAATGAAAGGCGACAAAGGTACTTTATTTTTCTTTACGAACAAATTTTGACGGCACTTTTTTTGTTTCACCTTAAAAAAAGTCGGGTTTTCAGAAAAAGTTTCATTTAATTTTTTATAAATTAGCACAATGTTTATCAAGGACTATATCTCAAAAGACTTTCCATGTTTTAGCCTGTCTGACTCCATAGAGTCGGCCAGAAACACCTTGGAAGATTTTGGATATTCCCACGTTTTCATCAAAAAATCCCATCACTTCTACGGAGCCCTTGCCATGGACTTTTTATATGAAGAAGATGGTGGTACCCTGAAAGATCTGGAACATCAGATTGAACGGTTTGCCATTCTGGAAGACAACAATGTTATGGACAGCATCCGTCTGTTTTATACCTTCAGTTCCAATGTGATTCCGGTGATCAATAAAAGTGAAAAGTATCTGGGATATATTACCTGTGAAGATATTTTCCAGGACCTTTCCCGTTATCCGCTGTTTTCAGAAACCGGAGCTATTCTTACGATAGAAACTCCTGCCAGAAAATATTCGATGACGGAAATTGCTAATATCGTAGAAAGTAACAATTCGAAGTTTTACGGAGGATTTATAAGCTTTATGTCGGATGAAGTGATTCATGTTACTATAAAAATCAGCAATGAAAATCTGGCCTCGATAGACTCAACTTTTGACCGGTATGACTACAGAATTGTTGAGAAATACTATTCTGATGAAAAATCCGATCTGTTTAAAGACCGATTTGGTTTTTTACAAAAATTCATAGAAATATAACATGAAGGCAGCCATATATTCTCAGAAAAAAGATCTTGATACTTTTTTATATTTAAGCAAGTTTATCTCTGAACTTGAAGCAAGAGGTGTAAAATCTGTTCTGTATGATGAAATGGCTGAGGCATTGCAGTTTTCAAAAATATTTGAAACCTTCAATTCCAAACAGGATCTTCTGGATAAAGAAGTGGACCTTTTCTTCACTTTCGGTGGCGATGGAACGATTGTCAACTCTTTAACTTTTATTGAAGATCTCGAAATTCCAGTAGTGGGAGTGAATACGGGAAGATTGGGGTTTTTAGCCTTTTTCACGAAAGAAGAAGCCTTTAAAGAACTGGATTCTATCTTAAAAGGGGATGTGAAAACCAGCCGCCGTTCGGTGATTGAAGTTGTTTCTCCAAAGCTTGAAGGAGCTTTTCCTTACGCATTAAATGATGTTACCGTTTCCAGAAAAGAAACCACATCCATGATCACCGTAGATTCTTATATCAATGATGAGTTTTTGAATGTATTCTGGGGCGACGGTGTAATTATTTCAACCCCCACCGGTTCTACTGCCTACTCTCTGAGCTGTGGAGGACCGATCATCTCTCCCAACAATGAAAATTTTGTCATCACTCCTATTGCCCCTCACAATCTGAATGTGAGACCTTTAGTCGTAAATGATAAAGTAGAAATAAAATTCAGGGTGGAAAGCCGGGTACCTCAATACTCTCTTTCCTTAGACTCCCGGTTGATACATATAGAAACGGATAAAGAAATCATTATCAAAAAAGCAAAATTCCAGCTTCTTCTGGTACAGCCCAACAGTTTAAGTTTCTACGAAACCATCCGCCAGAAGCTACTTTGGGGCAGAGATAAAAGAAATTAGCAATTTCTTAAAAATGATTACCTTTACACGAAATTAAAACACCTAATAAATTTATAACAAAAAGCAAAACATGAGCAGAATTTTTCCGGCAGGAGTTGCCACAGGTCAGTTAGTTACTGATATCTTTCAGTATGCTAAAGAAAACAAATTTGCATTACCTGCAGTAAACGTAATTGGATCAAGCAACATCAACGCTACGATGGAAACTGCAGCGAAATTAAACGCTCCTGTAATTATTCAGTTTTCAAATGGAGGAGCTTCTTTCAATGCAGGAAAAGGATTAAGCAATGACGGGCAAAAGTCTGCAATCTTAGGAGCAATCGCTGGAGCAAAACATATTCACACTCTTGCAGAAGCTTACGGAGCAACTGTAATTTTGCACACAGACCACTGTGCAAAGAAATTACTTCCTTGGATCGACGGATTAATGGATGCGAATGAAGAATTCTTCAAGCAGACAGGAAAATCCCTTTACTCTTCTCACATGTTGGACCTTTCTGAAGAACCTTTAGAAGAAAACCTTGAAATTTCTGCTAAATATTTCGAAAGAATGGCTAAGCTTCAGATGACTCTTGAGGTTGAAATCGGGGTTACCGGAGGTGAAGAAGATGGTGTTGACAACTCAGACGTTGATAACTCTAAATTATATACTCAGCCTGAAGACGTAGCTTATACTTATGAAAAACTAAAAGCTATTTCTGACAACTTTACTATTGCAGCTGCATTTGGTAACGTACACGGAGTTTATAAGCCTGGAAACGTAGTTCTTACTCCAAAAATTCTTGACAATTCTCAGAAGTATGTTCAGGAGAAATTCGGAACGGCTGCCAAACCGATCAACTTTGTATTCCATGGAGGTTCAGGATCTACTTTAGAAGAAATTAGAGAAGCTATTGACTACGGAGTTATCAAAATGAATATCGATACTGACCTTCAGTTTGCCTATACAGAAGGAATCAGAGATTATATGGTAAATAATATTGAATATTTAAGAGCTCAGATCGGAAACCCTGAAGGAGAAGAGAAGCCTAACAAAAAATTCTATGATCCAAGAGTTTGGGTAAGAAAAGGTGAGGATACATTCTCTGCAAGATTGGTGAAAGCATTTGAAGATTTAAATAACGTAAATACTTTAAAATAAGAACTGTACAACTGTATCAATGTAAAAAATATTCATAAGAAATAGATTTACATTGGTACAGTTTACATTTATACATTAATACAAACAAAAATGGCATTCGACTGGTTTAAAAGAAAAGCAAAAAACATTACCACTTCTACTGATGAGAAAAAGGACGTTCCCAAAGGCCTGTGGCATCAGACTCCATCCGGAAAAGTTGTGGAACATGATGAACTAAAGAGAAATAACTACGTTTCTCCTGAAGACGGATTTCATGTGAGAATAGGAAGTGCAGAATTTTTTGACATCCTTTTTGATGGGGGTAAATTTACCGAACTGGATGCCAATGTTGAAAGTATTGATATCTTAAACTTCAAAGATACAAAGCCTTACAAAGACCGTCTGAAAGAAGTGAAAGCTAAAACAAAGCTTACCGATTCTATCAGAAATGCTGTAGGAACTGTAAAAGGAACTGAAATGGTCGTTTCATGTATGGATTTTGCTTTCATCGGAGGATCTTTAGGTTCTGTAATGGGAGAAAAGATCAGAAGAGCCATAGATTACTGTATCGCACACAAGCTTCCGTATATGATTATCTGTCAGTCCGGAGGAGCGAGAATGCAGGAAGCAACTTACTCTTTGATGCAGCTGGCAAAAGTTCAGGCTAAATTAGCTCAGCTTTCTGAAGCAGGACTTTTATATATCGCTTACCTTTGCGACCCTACATTTGGGGGAATCACAGCTTCTTTTGCAATGACTGCTGATATTATTATGGCAGAGCCGGGAGCACTGATCGGTTTTGCAGGACCAAGAGTTATCCGTGAAACGATCGGTAGAGACTTACCGGAAGGGTTCCAGACATCCGAATTCTTGCAGGAAAAAGGATTTGTAGATTTCATCGTAAAAAGAACTGAAATTCAGGATACAGTTGCTAAAACAGTTAATTTATTAGCTGTAAAAGCATAGTATCTGTAACAAAAACAATACAGTCTCTCTCTAATTAGGGAGAGATTTTTATTTATGAGGACTTTTAAGATATTTTTCAATACCATCAGAAGTATGAGTTTTAAAAAGATTATGCGTCTTTTATCACTTGTCCTTCCCCATCCTCTTTTCTCCCTATTAAGTTTCTATGCTACGGTGAAAGCTTTTACCATAGCACAAAAAAGATTCCCTAAAACAGCCTCTACTAACGGAATTGGAAATGCTTTCAGACATGCCCTCTGGTGCTGCTTCATCATGATGTACTGCTGTAAAATTTCGTCTCCCAAAAAAGCGCTGGATTTCTGCAAAAGAATCACAGACATGCATGAAGAGCTTTTCCCCAACGAGCCCTTGGAAACCAAAATGGATCTTCATAACAATAAATTCGGCATGGATTATTTTATGGAACTCCTACCTGGAATTCACCGCCAGTTTTTTGAGAAAAGTTTCTTTGTAGACGGATTAATCAAAAAAATGGATGATGCCAAAGTTCTGAAAAACCTGGATGATGATTTTGAAGGACATCTTGTTTACCTGGAAGAGTAATTTTATTCTTTGACGCAACGAATACGCAAAGGAAATATAAAGCTTTATGCATATTTTCGTTCGCAAAGGCATTGCATTCAGCTATGTTCTCTAACTTAAATTCTCTTTGCTTAGTGATAACGCCTTTACGAACAAAAAAATCAAACTGCATCATTAAAAACCTTTGCGGACATTGCGTTAAAATATATTTAAAACCAGCAACCATCATTATTTCTTTTTCCCAGCAGAATTACAAAAGACTTTAGTTATTTTTGTGGTTTAAAGTATTTTTGATAAGTTTAAACAATTAAATCAATCAGATGGTTCTCAGCAGAATTTGGTCGGCTTTCATTATCATTGCCATTGCCATTGCCAGTATAAAATACGTCTCGTCAGGTCACTACAAAACCATTTTCAATGACATGGTGGTAGGAAAAGGAGGTGATACAGTGAAGATTGCCTCACAGCCTATGAACAGCCTCTCTCCTGTTATCAGAGACAGTCTGATGAAAAAAAATGATTTTGCCGACAGCAGAATTCACTACAAAACAGATTCTTTAAAGCAAAATGTAAATATTTACCGAGTTCAGGAAGCAGACGGAGTGATCGGAACTTCAGAAACCGCAGTAAAGATCTGCCTCGGCCTTATTGGGATCATGACCTTATTTATGGGATTCATGAGCATTGCTGAAAAGGCAGGCGGAATCAACCTTTTAAGCCGTCTGATTCAGCCGTTTTTCTCAAAGCTGTTCCCTGACATTCCTAAGAATCACCCTGCATTCGGGCATATGCTGATGAATTTCAGCGCCAACCTTCTAGGATTGGATAATGCTGCTACTCCTTTTGGGTTAAAGGCTATGGAAAGTCTCCAGACTTTAAATCCCAATAAAGATACAGCCAGCAATTCACAGATTATGTTCCTGTGTCTCCATGCCGGTGGCATGACATTGATTCCAGTTTCCATTATTGCAATCAGGGCCTCTATGGGTTCCAAAACGCCTACAGATATTTTCCTGCCCTGTATGATTGCTACTTTCGCAGCAACCCTGGCAGCAATGATCATTGTTTCTTTTTACCAGAAAATTAACCTGCTCCGCCCGATAGTAATAGCTTATGTAGGGGGAATTTCAGCAGTGATTGCGTTATTGGTTTTGTATTTGGTTCAATTGAGTAAAGATGAACTGGATGACTTCAGCAAAGTATTGAGCAATGGATTGATTCTCTTCATTTTCCTGGCGATTGTATTGGGTGCCGTTTATAAAAAGATCAACGTTTTTGATGCTTTTATTGAAGGGGCAAAAGAAGGTTTTACAACCTGTGTTAAGATTATCCCTTACCTTGTCGGGATGCTGATCGCCATTTCATTATTAAGAACCTCCGGTGTTTTCGATGTGATTATCGACGGAATGAAGTGGGTGGCCAACGTTGCCAATATGGATCCTAGATTTGTGGATGGCCTTCCAACTGCTTTAATCAAACCTTTATCCGGTTCCGGAGCCAGAGGAATGATGGTAGACACAATGACAACATTTGGAGCTGATAGTTTCCAGGGGAAATTGGCAGCAGTTCTTCAGGGAAGCTCAGATACGACGTTTTACGTGATCGCAGTATATTTCGGGGCTGTAGCTGTTAAAAATACAAGATATACGGTAATTGCCATGCTTCTGGCCGATCTGGTAGGTATTATCACTTCTATCGCCTTGGCTTATTTATTCTTTGCTTAATAAAACAGTTGCTGGTTGCTGGTTTTTTAACCATGAAAAAAGATATTAATGAGCTACGAAAAACTTGACATTTACAATATTGCTTTTGAATTGTTTATTGAAACACATAAATTATCGCTCAAACTACCCAAATATGAATTATATGAATTAGGAAGTCAATTGAGACGTTCTGCAGATTCTGTTGTGACGAACATTGCAGAAGGTTATGGAAGAAACAATTACAAAGGTGACTTTATCAGATTTCTTACTTACTCTCAGGCAAGTTGTGACGAAACAGTTTGTCACTTGTCAAAAATCAATCGTCTCTATCCGGATTTAAGCTCAGACTTTAAAGAAAAATCAGAACAATACAAACTCTTAGGAGGAAAAATCAATAACTTTATAAAATACGTCCAATTAAGCTGGCGAACCTAATCCAAACCAACAACTAGCAACAAAATACCTATTATGATTACAGATAAAGAATTTACACTAAGACTCATCCGCCAATTAACCCAGGCCCTGGAAAAACTGATTCTGGACAAACCTGAGGAAAGCTTAATGCAGAAAGAGCTGGATTTTGATACCTTGATGAGAGATATTTTCAAGATGAGCTTTACAGAAGTAGCCTCAATGACTAAAGAAGAAATGATTGCCCTGGTCAATGAGAGACAGGAAAGGGATCACAAAGACTATTATGAAATGCTTGGAAATCTTTTCTACTTTAACAGCAGACATGATCATAACAAAGATTTTCAGGATAAAGCTAAAACATTCTACGAGCGGTACCTTCAGACCAGCGGTATTTTTGCCCTTCCGGTGATTAACAGAATAAACGAATTAAAAAAAGCACTTGAATAAAGTGCTTTTGTATTTTTAGAAAGTAATTTTATAAGTACCGGTCGAAGAAGTGTTGGCCTTCTCGGCCTTTACATACTTCTTAACCCAGGCTACGGATGTAGATGACACACAAGGATCTGAAATACCTCCCGCCCTTCTTGCAGATACCACATTTCCCGCTTTATCTACAGTGTAAGAAATCGTAATCGATCCGCTTGCCGTACAGCTGTGAGACGGCTGCGCTCCTCCTCTTCCCATAGTTCCCGGGATATAACCAACGAGCTTTCTGTCAATTCCTACTTTACTGTCTCCGTTTCCATCACCACCTAAAGGATCTCCGGCATTTCCAATGCCATCTCCTGTTCCCTGGCTGCCTGCTTTTGTTCCCCTTCCCTTGATCAGATTTCCTATGGCCGCCGTTCCTTTTCCGTCACCATTCCCTGTTTTTGAATTGGCCGTAGCAGCGCCCGATTTTTTAGTATTTTTAGAAGCACTTGTACTGGTTGCTTCTTTTTTCTCAGCTTTTTTTGATTCTTCTTTTTTAGGAACAGTTGTTTTTGAGTTATTTCCAGTGATCACCTTCTCCTTCACTTCCGTTTTCTTAGGTTCCGGCGTAGGTACAGGCTCTGGCTTCACAACAGTTTTCGTCTCCGGAACAGGCGTTTCCGCAGGTTCAGGTGTCACTTCTTCTGTAGCCGCAGCAAGGCTTCCCGGCTGTTCAGCAGGCTCTTCGATTCCTTTTCCGTTTCTGTTGTCCCCGAAATTCACAAGCATTGTGGTAACCACTTCAGGGTCTTTATCCAGTTCAGGTTTTAATTTATATAAAAAAACAAAAAGCAGAATAGCAGCCCAGATCAGAATAGAAAGCAGTGCACTCTTTATCCTATCTTTATTCTCTTCATTTCTGTTTGCTGTATAGCTTCTCATCTTACAAAGTAGTTCTATCCGGAAAACCGGGTATATTATTTATCTTTAACCGTTGCAATGGCTATGTTAAATTTGTGCTTTTCAGCAATTTCCATTACGAAAACAACATCTTTGTGCAGGGTGTTTTCATCAGCTCTGATTGTAAACGATTTGTTGGTCTGACCTGCTAACTTATCTACAATAATCTTCTCCAGCTCTCCTTTATTAGCAGGGTTATCATCTACAAAGAATGAACCATCCGGTTTAATACTTACCGTTAAAGGATTGGGAATATTATCATCAACTGCTCCGGCTTTAGGAAGATTCACATCAATAGCGCTCTGGTTGGCCGCTGAAGAAGTGATCATAAAGAAAATCAGCATCAACAGGATAACATCTGTCATCGCTGCTAAACTGAATTCCGGATTCGCTTTATTTCTTCTTTGAATTTTCATCGTAAGAAAACTTATAAAGGTTTATTGATAAGGTCTAAAAATTCTCCCGACATATTCTGGGCCTTCAGCACAAATTTATCAATCCTTGTCAAAAGGATATTGTAACAGAAGTTGGCAGGAATTGCCACCGCCAAACCTACAGCAGTTTGTCCCAAAGCAGTATAAATACCTTCTGAAAGCGTTTTCGGCGAGAAAGATCCTGTAGCATGAGATAAATTAAAGAAAGCAATGATCATCCCGATTACTGTTCCTAAAAGCCCCAGCATGGGAGCAATACTCGGTACTACAGCCAAAAGGTTCAGGTTTTTCTCCATATTAGCCACTTCTACCTGTGCCTGTGCTTCCATAGCACTTACAATATCTGAAACGGGACGTCCCAATCTTGAAATTCCTTTTTCTAAAATTCTTCCTTCCGGAGAGTTCTGGGTTTTGCAGTAATCTGCTGCAGCCTCTATTTTTCCAGCCTTGATAAAATCTTCGATATTATTCATGAAGTTGGAATCTGTTTTTGAAGCCAGCCGTTTAATGAAGAAAAATCTTTCAAAAAACAGATACAAAGAAAACACTCCCAACAGCAATACAGTGACCATCACTATTTTAGCGAAAGCCCCACCGTGGAACATAATCTTCCAGAATGAGAACTCTAAATTGTCCGTAGCAACTGCGGGTGTGGTGATTTGTGCAAATAAAATCTGAGAAAGTTCCGTTAACAGCATTAAATGTGAATTTTATTAAAGTTTCAACGACAAATGTAGCAGAATATTATGAATTGAACTCTTAAAAATTGCTTAAAAACAACTTAAAATTTGTTACAATGCTACAAACAGCAAATTTCTTTCCAAAAATGATTCTGAAAAGAAATTTGATATTAAAAAGAATGAAGATTTCGGTTAGTCCTCGTCTACCTCAATGTCATCCTGCTTAAACTCGCATTTTAATCTAAAAGGAATCGGAGTATCTGATCCGGTATAGAAATCATCAATGGTCCCTTTCCAGATTACCTGAAGCTCCCCTTCTTCATTTCTTTCAAAAAGAAGCTCATTGTCATAGATATAGGCTTCTTCGTCATCGAAAAGGTCAACTTCTGTATAGGTTTCCTCGTCAGAATCATTGATTTTGATAGTCTTTCCTTCTATTTCCGTCGATTCGATAGGGAAATCGAAAACTTCAAGTGAAAGCTGTGGAAAGTTGTACTGTAATGAATCATCATCTACGTGATCCAAACTGTCATCCGTAATCACTTCAACCTCTAAAAAATGTTGCTGGTTGCTGTAAACGGCCTTACAATAAGTATTTCTGATATTGTATTTTAGCGTTTCCTCCGGATGGTAAATTTTTAAAATCCCTTTCATTTTTTCTTAAAAAAGAACTGTAATAATATGATTGTTAAACGTTTTAGACAAAGATAAAAAATTGATTTAAAGTTAAAAGGATTTTGAAAATTATTTTTTTAAAATCAGGCCTTTCCATAAGCCGGAGTATTCCAATAATACTTACTTTTGCTTTATAAAGATTCTGAAAATGAAAAATATTGTATCAAAAGGTATTCTTGGATTAGGATTGATGATCAGTCTTGCTTCCTGCAAAAAAACGGATTCACCCCTGACAAAAGTGACCCCCAGCAACCTGGATTCTATTGCTTCCAACTACTATGAGCAATATCTCAAGCTATACCCTTTAGATGCTACAGCACAGGGAGATACAAGGTATAATGACCAGCTGTCTATCAATATTGATAAAGATTTTATTTCAGGAGAAATAGCATTCTATACCTCTGTACAGAAACAACTGGAGCATGTAGATTATAAAACTCTTTCAGATGATGATAAAGTAGTATATGATGTACTGGATTATACTTTAAAAGATAAAATTGAGGCCTATGCCTATCATCCGGAATATATTCCTTTTACACAGTTTGGAGGACTTCCGCTTACTTTTCCTTTGTATGGAAGCGGACAGGGCAACCAGCCTTTTAAAACGGAAAAAGATTACAGCGACTGGCTGAAGAGAATGGAAAAATTTCCGGAATGGATGAATGCAGCAGCAGATAACTTCCGTGAAGGGATCAACAATAAATTTGTCCTTCCTAAAAAGCTGGTCATCAAAATGATTCCTCAAATGAAAGCCGAGGAGATTACCACTTCTGATATGGAAAAGAATATTTTCTATGGACCCATTAAAAATTTTCCGAAAAGCTTCACCCAGAATCAAAAAGACAAATTTTCCGGATTATATAAGGATGTCATTACTAAAAAAATAATCCCTGCCTATATTAAAATGGCAACATTTTTAGAGAAAGAATACCTGCCAAAAGCAAGAGATACAGATGGATATAACAGCCTTCCCAACGGTAATGAAATTTATGGCTATTATGTAAAAAGCTGGACAACCACCAAAAAATCTCCTGATGAGATTAATAAAATCGGGCAGCAGCAGGTGGCTATGCTTCGTGCAGAAATGGAAAAGGTAAAACAGCAGGTAGGTTTCTCCGGAACCCTGGAGGAGTTTATTACTTTTGTAAAAACAGACCCAAAGGCAATGCCTTACAAAACATCTAAGGAAGTCCTGAATGCATTCAATGGTATTTTAACAAAAATTACTCCGAAGCTGAAAACAATGTTTAATGTAACGCCAAAAACAAAGTTTGAAATCAGACAGACAGAAAAATTCAGGGAGGCAAGTGCAAGTGCAGAATACCTCCCGGGGACACCGGATGGAAAAAGACCGGGAATCTTTTATGTTCCGCTTCCCGATCCTGCCAAATTCAATGTTACTTCGGGAATGGAGTCACTTTTCCTTCATGAAGCCATTCCTGGACATCACTATCAGATGTCCCTTCAACAGGAAAATACAAAGCTTCCTAAGTTTATGAGATTCGGGTGGTTTGGAGCTTATGGTGAAGGATGGGCACATTATTGTGAAACATTGGGCCCTGAATTCGGTTTGTATACAGATCCTTACCAGAAAATGGGATATTTAAGCGATCAGATGTTGAGAGCGGTAAGACTTGTCGTAGACACAGGTCTTCATACCGGAAAAATGTCAAGAGAACAAGCCATTAAATATTTCTTGAGTAATATTTCTTATGATGAAGGAGCCGCTGTAGCAGAAGTTGAACGATATATGGCAATGCCGGGGCAGGCTTTAGGTTATAAAATAGGCTCTCTGAGAATCCGCGAGCTGAGAGAAAAATATCAGAAGGAACTGGGGAACAAATTCAATCTGGCAAGCTTCCACGATGAAGTACTGAGCCAGGGATGCCTTCCTCTGGATGTTCTGAACAGAAAGATGGAGCTTTGGGCTCAAAAACAAAAATAGTTTCAATGAAACTATTTTTGTTTTTTTTAAGTATTTTCTTGATGGCTTTGAGTTGTCAAAAGGAACAGGGTTTCGAAAATTTTAATGTTGACATTAATTTACCTGATAATGATACTATCCTACTTCTCTCTAAATATCCGGAACTGAAGCTTTACAATAGTGAAATTATTGAAAGCAAGACAAGAACAGCCCATATTGTTCAGGCTGCAAGTTATTCAGATGGCTTTCGTAAAGGAATATTTCTATTCGACGATTACAAGTGTAAAGCCATCTATCAGCGTGATACGCTTAATATAAAATTGAATAATTACAATGGATATTTTGGAAACGGAGTTTTGATTAAAGTATTTAACAATCAGTTTTATATAAAAGATATTGATCCTGGAACATTAAAAGGTGAAGAAAAATTCAAAAAGGCTAGAGTTTTTAGTCAGAAACTGATTATAAACAGCAATAAATTCAATAAAAATGATAGCATTTATGGATTCTTAGATTATAAATGTAATATTGACAGTTCAATTGATAAACACTTTAAAGGATATTTTAAAACCATAATACAATAATAATTGATATGATCACAGAAAGTCTCAGATCTCTTTACAGCAGAGATTTAAATAAACTAAAAGCAGAAATAGAAGCTTATCAAACCGAAGAAAATCTTTGGAAAACTGATAAAAACATTGCCAACTCTGCGGGTAATCTAACTCTTCATCTTGTTGGAAATCTCAATCATTTTCTGGGGACACACCTTGGAAATACAGGATATGTCAGGCAGCGTGACCTGGAATTTTCCTTAAAAAATATCCCAAAGGCGGAGCTTATTGAAAAGGTTACAGCCACTGCAGCAATGATAGATTCAGTGCTTTCCCAATTATCTGACGAAGATCTGAAAAAAGAATATCCTCTGGTTGTTTTTGAAAACACTATGACTACTGATTATTTCCTTATCCATCTGCTTGCCCATCTGGATTATCATCTGGGACAGATCAATTACCACAGAAGGTTATTGGACAATTAATCATTCTTTTGCAAAACCATGTCAAGGTTTTGAACCTTGACATGGTTGAAATTACGAAGATATCTAGAATATTACTTCTCAAACAACATTTTCGTAATAAAATCCTTCTCTCCTTTTCCTCTCGCCGGAGAATATTCTCTTCCATAGAAAATGATCTGAAGATGAAGCTTATTCCACACTTCTTCCGGGAATAACTTCTTGGCATCACGTTCTGTCTCAACAACATTTTTTCCTGATGTAAGTTTCCACTGTGTCATCAGGCGATGAATGTGTGTGTCCACTGGAAAAGCCGGAAATCCAAATCCCTGACTCATCACTACTGAAGCCGTTTTGTGTCCTACTCCCGGAAGTGCCTCCAATTCTTCATAAGTCTGAGGAACGATACCATTATGACGTTCTAACAGAAGTTCGGCCATTTTTTTAAGGTTTTTAGCTTTGGTATTGGATAGCCCTATTTCTTTAATTAATTCCTTGATCTCAAATTCTTCTAATTTGGCCATTCTTTGTGGAGTTCCTGCTACTGCAAAAAGGTCAGGTGTTACCTGATTTACCTTTTTATCTGTTGTCTGTGCAGAAAGTGCTACGGCAACCATTAATGTATACGGATCCGTATGATCCAACGGAATAGGTGTTGTAGGATATAACTTATCCAGTTCTCTCTGAACGAGTTCAGCTCTTTGCTTTTTTGTCATGTAACCCTTAAATTTGAACAAAATTAAATCATTATGCTGAAAGTTGGAGATAAATTACCTGAATTTGAAGGACTCAATCAAGACGGAGAACCCGTAACCTCATCACAATTAATTGGAAAAAAACTGGTGGTTTTCTTCTATCCTCAAGCGAATACGCCAACCTGTACGGTAGAAGCCTGCAATCTGAGCGATAATTATTCCAGGCTTAAAAAATCAGGATTCCAGTTATTGGGAGTAAGTGGTGATTCTATAAAAAAACAGAAAAATTTCCATAGCAAATTTGCTTTCCCTTACGATCTTATTGCGGATGAAAACCGCAATATTATTGAGAAATTCGGAGTATGGCAGGAGAAAAAGACGTTTGGAAAAACATATATGGGAATTGTAAGAACCACTTTTATTTTTGATGAAAATGGAGTATGTACAAGAGTGATTGAAAAAGTGACATCAAAAACTGCCGCAGAGCAAATTCTGGAAGAATAACAATTTTTGAAACACAAAGATCACAAATCCTTTCACAAATAGTATGATTTAAAATCTATGTTATTTGTGAAAGGAATTTTTTTATAGCTGTTTTTACTCTGTTTCGTAGTAATTGAGTTCCTCAGTCTCTCCAGGAAGTATGACGTGTTTCTTGAACTTTAATCCTAGTTTTTCGATCAGTTTTTGAGAAGAGAGATTATCTTTGGAAATAATAGCAGATATTTTTGTCAATCCAAAATCATCCATCCCGATAGATTTAACCTTCTGAGCAGCTTCAAAAGCATAGCCTTTTCCTTCAAACTCTTCCAATAGGGAATATCCTATGTCTACAATATCCAGCCCGTCTCTTTCAAAGATTCCTACTGCTCCTACTTTTTCATTTCCTTCTTTAGTTATTAAAAGATAGTTTCCAAATCCCAGTCTTTCAATTTGTGGGGCAAATCTGTTCAGGATATAATTTTCAGCATCTTCAATGGAATTTACATTACGGTTGCCGATATGCTGAATAAATTTTGGCCTGTTATAAAGCTCAAAGATAAAATCTTTGTCTTGACGGGACATGGGACGGAGAATTAATCGCTCAGTCTCATATATATTATCTGCGCTTGGATGTTTTTTGGGGCTCATCTTTCTTTGGTTCTTCTTTTTTTTCGATTTTTAAAAGTCTCGGATTATTAGCACATTTTTTATTGTAAAGCTCAATATAGGTTCCATTGTCTTTTACATTAGTTACAGCACCTGTAGATTTGTTTACTGTTACTGTATAATGTGTTTTCTGATAAGGACATTCCTTTGAAGTAACTTTCCCGAGGTCCAGATAATAATTCGATTTATCTTCATGATAATTACCTGCAAGATCCTTGAATTCTTCATCAACCATGTATCCGTCAGCAGCTGATACTACGGCCGCTTCCTGGGCATTGTCGATTCTTCCTACGAATTTTTTAAGCCCGTCAACATCAGTAATATAATTCACCTTTCCTCCTTCGGAATATGCGATATAATAAAAACTGTCTTCACTGGGGAACAAATTGAATCCCGAGAATTGAGGAATATAGTTTACCTTTCCCGAAATCCTTATTTCTTCGCCTTTTCCATAATTATTGAATACCAGCACCCACGAGTCAACCTTATTATCGGGATTAATTTGCTGTAAAATACTGTGAATACTTGAAAATTTTTTCTTCTCCTGGGAATATCCTAAGATTCCCAAAAGTAAAAATATAAGAATTGTAAATCGGGTCGCAGTTTTAATCATAGTTTAAAAATCAGCAGAAAATATACCAAATTTTACATAAACTTTTCGCCTTTCTTAAAGTTTTTAAGGTCAAGAATATAATCCTTGATAAGCTGGTCATTATCCCGGGGACAGATAAGAAGCGCTTTATCAGTATCTACCACAATATAGTTTTCGAGTCCGTCAATGATTACGGCCTTATTATTATTTTTGAGACGGATGATATTTCCTTTTGAATTATAAGTAAGCAAGTGCTTTAATTTTACAGCATTTCCGTCTTTGTCTTTTTCTGTATTTTCATACACGGAAGTCCATGTTCCAAGGTCACTCCATCCCAGGTCCGACGGAATCACATATACATTTTTGGCTTTTTCTAAAATACCATTATCTATAGAGATCTTCTGAACTTTCGGATATATAGTTTCAATGCAGCTGTTTTCTTTTTCCGAATTATATTCACAAGCCATAAAATGCTGCATCATCTCAGGGAGATAAAGACCGAAAGCATGGTGAATGCTTTTCACATTCCATACAAAAATTCCGGCATTCCAAAGGAAATCTCCACTTTCCAGGAAGCTTTGTGCAATTTCAAGGATAGGTTTTTCTGTGAATGTTTTCACTTTAAAATATTCGGACCCCTTTTTTTCCACAAACTGAATATAGCCATACCCCGTATCAGGTCTTGTTGGAGTAATTCCTAATGTAACCAGGTAGTCATGCTTTGAAGCAACCTCAAATGCAAGTTCCACTTTTTCCAAAAAAACATCCTCTTTAAGAATCAGGTGATCTGCCGGCAAAACGATCATAGTTGCATCCGGATTGATCTCGGCAATTTTGTTCGCCATATACAGATTACAGGCTGCTGTATTCTTCATAAGCGGCTCACCCACAATATTCTCTTCAGGAATTTCCGGAAGCTGCTGATGGGAAAGAGGAACGTACTCTTTATTGGTAATCACGAATATCTTTTCTTTAGGAATTACCTTACTGATTCTGTCGTACGTCTGCTGAATCATTGTACGGCCTGTTCCTAAAATATCCTGAAACTGTTTTGGAAATTTCTGCGTGCTTATAGGCCAGAATCGACTCCCAATTCCTCCCGCCATTATAACGCAGTATCTATCTGATTTTAGCATTCTTAGACACATTTTTCTACCCTCGCCAATGGTTTGAAAGAATACTTCCTGCCAGTAGCCAGATTCTTACAAAGATAGTTTTTTTTAACCAGACCTTCCAATAAATACTTTTCGTTGCGGTATATAAAGAATTCGCCTTTCTTAAGTTCTTCAATAAAACAAAGACTATCATCCTGCTTTTCAGTATGAAAATATCTTACTAAATCCGGACTGGCCATAAAATTTGCTTTTGGTGATTTCGAAAATTTTATGATGATAGGTTTTAGTTCATCATCATAAATTTCGAGGCTTTCAAGGAGCATATTTCTGAACGTTTCTTTCCATTCGTTACCGTGAGGAGAGATTCTGCGTCCGTATTTTTCGAATGCAATCAGATGTGCCAGTTCATGGGTCAGCACAAAGAAAAAAAGCTGTGGGGTAAGGGTAGAGTTTACCGTGATTTCATGAGAATGATCCGGAAGTTTTCTGTAATCTCCCAGTTTTGAATTTCTGTTTCTTGTAACTTTTATATGTATATAGTAATCTGAAAACCAGATTCTTAAATATTTAAGTGTATTTTGAGGTAAATATTTTTCTAGAGATTGGATAGACATTTTACAAACTTAATGGAATTCCCGCATAGAAATTCAATAGTTTAAGACTAAAAAGATAATTATATTTTGCCTGCGCTACTGATCCCTGTGCATTTGCATAATTGTTTCTGGCCACATTGACATCATAGATAGTTGTTCTTCCTGCAGCATAACTTTTGTCAGCAAAATCAAGAGCCAGCTTGGAGCTTTTCTCTGCTTCTACAGCGGCCAGATAATTTTCATAATTGGCATCTGCATCAAACTGAGCTTTCTGAACATTCTGCCTTACCGACTGTTTCTGCTGTTCTAATGTATTTTTGGCTAGACTTTCGTTTATTTTAGATTGTTCTACCTGAAGCTTTGTGATTCCTTTATTGAAAATAGGAATATTTACAGAGATACCGGCCTGCTGGCCAAAGTTATCTTTATACTGTTGAAAAAAACCTTTTTCTTTCACATATACAAACTCATTCCCTATATTATCCGTATTCAAAAGGTTGTTATAGAAGGTTCCGATTCCTGCACTTGCCGTTACAGTAGGCCAAAAAGCGGTCTTGGAAACCTCTGTCTGAGCTTCTGCTGAATTGATTCTGCTTACTGCTGCTTTTATCTGAGGCTGACCTTCATAAGCGATCGATAAAACCTCATCTACCGATCTGAGCTCAGGAGCCAGCTGATCCGGAACAGTAACATCTTCAACATCAAAATCCTTATAATCAGGTAACTGTAAAAGTTGCACTAATGCAAAAAGGCTTCGCCCTACATTGACTTCTGCTGTTTTCAGATTCTGTTTTTCTCTGGCTAAAGCGGCTTCTGCTTCTGCTAAAACAGTTTGTGCTGTTGTTCCAACACTTGTTGTTATTTTTGCTCTGTCAAATTGTTTTTGAGCATTGCTTACAGCACTTTCAGAAATTTTTACGATTTCTTTATTCAACAATGTCGTTAAATACTGTTGAGCTATTTGTAACGAGATATCATTTTTAATGGTTTCAATATCATACAGGCTTGCCTCAACATCAAACTGGCTTTTTCTAACCGTTTTTTCAAGTCTGCCATTGTTGTACACCAAAATATCCGCTCCAAGACTGGCATTATTACTAAATCTGTCGTTTCTCAAACTTCCCGTACCAAAAGATGTCTGTCCAAAACTTACTGTATTTCCAAAACTTCCGGAAACAGATGGCAGATATCCTTTTTTTGCAATTTTAAGATTGGCGTCCTGTGACTGTTTGTTATACTGATTTTGGATAACCTGAAGATTATGCTCCACTGCATAGCTTACACATTCTTTTAAGGACCATTTTTTCTGAGCGCTCAACCCCAGATAACCTAATCCAAAAACGATGATCCAAATTTTTTTCATATTGTATATGTTTATTTGTTTTTTAATGGTCATATGCAATCGTGTCAGCTTCATTGGTATTCTAACTTATAAACCACAACGATTTCATATTAAGATTTTTCAATATTAGACGAATTAAATATAAAAAAGTTACAGATTGAAAAATTATATTTTATTTTAAAAAAACTTTTGAGAATTTTGCATCATGACAAACGAACAATACCAGGAAGCTATCGACTGGCTTTTTGTACAGATGCCCAACTATCAAATTGATGGACAGAAGGCTTATAAACCCGGATTAGACAATATTACAAAGCTCTGTGCTTTCTTTGGAAATCCTCAGGATAAGATCAGATGTATCCATATTGGGGGCACCAACGGAAAAGGATCTTCCAGCAATATGCTGGCTTCCGTTCTTCAGGAAGCCGGTTATAAAACAGGACTATACAACTCTCCGCACCTTATAGACTTCACTGAGCGTATTAAAGTGAACGGGAAAAACTGTGATAAGAAATTTGTCTTTGATTTTATTCAAAAACTAAAAACAATTCCGGAAGATATCCGGCCTTCTTTTTTTGAATTCACCACCATTATGGCTTTTGAATACTTTTATCAGCAGAGGATAGATTTTGCCATTATTGAAGTAGGATTAGGAGGAAGACTGGATTCAACCAATATTATTAAACCATTGATTTCTGCTATTACTAACGTCCAGCTGGATCATCAGAATATACTTGGCGATACCATCGAAGAAATCGCGATAGAGAAAGCAGGGATTATTAAAAACAATATCCCTGTTATTTCCGGTGACGAAAATGAATCAGTAAAAAAAATCATCAGAGATAAAGCAATCAAAGAAAACGCTCCATTTACAGATGCTACTCTGATCAATACAAGTCTGGAATCTGATTTGAAAGGAAATTATCAGAAAAAGAATATCCGGGTCGTAGTGGCGGCAGTGGAAGAATTAAGAAAAGTGGGTATTTCTATTTCTGCCCAGGCTCTTGAAAAAGGACTTCTCCATGTTCATCAGAATACAGGATTCATTGGCCGCTGGTTTGAGTTTTCTAAAGATCCGCTTACCATTTGCGATACGGGACACAATCAGGCAGGTTTGGAGTATGTTTTTTCACAGTTAAATTCAATTGACCGTCACAAGCATGTCATTTTGGGGTTTGTGAATGACAAAAAAATAGATGATGTGATGAAATTACTTCCTGAAAATTCTGAGTTCTATTTCGCAAAACCATCGGTCAACAGAGGAAGGCATCCGGAAGATTATGAAAATCTGCTTCAGGAGGCGAAAATTTTTTATAAAATTTTTGATTCTGTACAGGAAGCGTATCTGTCTGCAAAAGAACGATGTACAAACGAAGAAATGATTTTTATTGGCGGAAGCAACTTTGTAGTGGGAGATTTTTTAGAAAAAAATTTGGAGATTAAGGAATAAGTCGTATATTTGCACCACTCTAAACAAGAGAACAAGTCTAGAGGGTTCTTAGCTCAGTTGGTTCAGAGCATCTGGTTTACACCCAGAGGGTCGGGGGTTCGAATCCCTCAGGACCCACAGAAAAGGAAACGAAACCTTTCAAAAAAATTCGGGTTCTTAGCTCAGTTGGTTCAGAGCATCTGGTTTACACCCAGAGGGTCGGGGGTTCGAATCCCTCAGGACCCACAAAAAAATCTCTCAGATTTCTGGGAGATTTTTTATTTATCCCTAAGCAATTTGGAAGTCCCCTCTCTACTTTCCTTATATTTATTTACCTTTGTCTGCATCGAATTGGCCAGACGTGCAGGAACTTCATATTATATCATTCAATTATCCCTACCCTCCTTCTTATGGCGGAATCATTGATGTATATTATAAGATCAAGGCATTATCTGACTTGGGAATCAAAATCCATCTTCACTGTTTTATTGATCAGATTCCCGAAACAGTTGATCCGGAAGTTAAAGAGATTACGGAAACTATATTTTTTTACAAAAAGAAAAAGAATCCTCTTCTCTATTTTTCAGGAATCCCATTCGCGGCAGCCATAAGAGATTCTGACCTTCTTCTTAAAAATCTGGAAAAAATCAAAGCTCCTATATTATTTGAAGGATTGCAGACCACTTATATTGCAAAATTCCTGAAGGATAAAGAGTATCAGCTCTATCTTCGCTACCATAACAACGAATCTGAGTATTATAAAGGTCTTTCATTGTCTGAAAAAAACATCTTTAAAAAGATCATTTATAAAATTGAGTCGTTAAAGTATTCCGGATATCAGAAAAAACTTTTAAAGAAATTTGAAGCCGTATTCTGCCTGTCTGAAAAAGAATATCATGAAGTTGAATCCTATTCGGCAAATGCCCATCTGATTCACATCTTTCATGGTAATGAATCGGTAAAGATATTGGATACAAAAGGAAAGTATTTTCTTTTTCATGGAGACCTTACCACCGCTGATAATAAAAGAGCGTTGAATGAAACTATTGATTTATTTAAAACACTTCCGCAATATCACCTGGTTGTCGCCTCAGATCGCGCCAGTGAAGACATTAAAAGAAAGATTTCGACAGTTGAAAACATCAGCCTTGCTCCCATTCAAACCAACGAAAACCTACACTGCCTTCTGAAAGATGCGCAGGCTAATATTCTGATCTCTTACCAGAACTCAGGAACTAAGGTAAAGCTTTTTAATACGCTTTATAACAGCCGTTTTGTGATTATCAATGGAAATATTACAGATGATTCTGTTTTGATGAATCTGTGCCTGTATGGAGCTGACATGAACGAAATCCGCCAGCAGATTATCACCTCAGCTGAAAAAGAGTATCATGATACCGAAAAGAGAAAGGAAATCTTAGAAAAAACCCACTCCGATAAAGCGAAAGCCAAAGAAATGGTAAAGATTATTTTTAAAAATTAACCCGATTCACCACCTTCTGGATATTAAACTCTTCAAGACAGGCCCAATCTCCTCTGTAACATTCTTTATCCCCAAAAACAGAACAAGGTCTGCAGGTAAGATCTTCGACCTGAACAACATCATCTTCACTTTGCCCGAATCCTAAAAATCCCGCATAAGGATGAGTGGCTCCCCATATAGAAACGCATCTTGTTCCTACAAGACTTGCAAGGTGCATGTTCGCTGAATCCATGGAAATCATGAGCTCCAACTGAGAGATCTGATTGAGTTCTTCGGTAAGATTCAATTTTCCGGAAAGATTTTTTGTATTGGGAATTTCGCTTTCCCATTTTTCAAGCGTTTCTGTTTCTTTTTTACCTCCCCCAAAGAAATACACCTTATGTTTTCTGGCCAGAATTCTTGCCAGCTCGTATGATTTTTCCAAAGGAAGCATCTTTCCTGTATGCTGGGCAAAAGGAGCAAGACCAATTCCTGATTTATGATCTGAGACCGGCCTCAGTTGATGTGAAAGTTCTACTTTAAACCCCATATTACGAAAAACATCCGCATAGCGTTCCACTGTTTTTTTCAGCTGTACTTTTTCCAGGTTCCAGACATCGGTAAGACGCTCTTTCTCTTCTTTGCCTTTATCAATTTTGAAAACCTTAAATCCTTTCCTTCTGTATATTCTATCTAAAATTTTGGTGCGGATTACATCATGGAGATTGGCAATACAGTCCGGGTGAAACTCACGGATCAGTTCATTGCTCAGTTTTCTCAGTCCAAACAAACCTTTATAATCATCCAGATCAATCCCTTTAAAGGTTACATTGGGAATTCCTGCAAACAGTGCCTCAAAATTTTTTCTGGAAACCATAATTATTTCCACGCCGGGATTCTGCTCCAGAAACTCTCTGAAAACAGGTACAGTCATCGCAACATCTCCAAATGCGGAAAAACGATATGCTAAAATTCTGGTCACCGTTATGATTTCAGTTGGTAAGCAACTGCATAAAACTTAATCTGCTTCGTCATCGCCATCAATCCGTTGGCTCTGGAAGGAGAAAGAAATTCCTGTAGTCCTATTTCTGAAATAAACTCAAAATCAGAATCCAGGATTTCCTGAGTGGAATGGCCACTGTAAATACTTACTAAAAGAGAAACGATACCTTTTGGTAAAATACCATCAGAATCTGCATTAAAGAACAGCTTCCCATCTTTGAATTCAGCATCAATCCAAACTTTACTCTGACAGCCTTTAATCAGATTTTCTTCCGTTTTTCTGTCTTCCGGCAAGCCTTTCAGTTCTTTTCCAAGATCAATGATGTACTCATACTTTTGCTCCCAGTCTTCAAGAAAAGCGAATTCGTCGATTATTTCCTGCTGTTTTTCTTTAATGGTCATTTTAAATCAATTTCTTTTGCAAAGATAACCAATTTTGTAAAATTTATTGACGGGATGCTTTTTCAAAAAGCTGCAGGATTTTCGTTTCTTCATTTTCCCAGCAAAATACATCTGCAGCCTTATTCAATTCGTCCTGATAATACAGTCTCCCTTTTTCGAGCACCCTATTGATTGCCTTCTCGATTGTTTCCGGCTGATGATCAGAGACAATTTCTCCTACATCAAACTGATTCTTTATCCTTTGCATCTCCGGGAAATTAATCATGACAAGAGGTACTCTTGACTGGATATAATCACAAACCTTATTAGGAAGTGAGTAATAGTAACTCACGCCGTTATTTTCCTCAAGGCTAAATCCCACATCAGCGGTTTTGGTTATCTCCCTGAGATTTTCCGGTTTCAGTTTACCCAGAAAAAATACTTTATCCTGCAGCCCCTCCTGAGCGACAAGCGTTTCATATTCTTTCTTTTTAGGACCATCACCGACAATTTTCAATACAGCATCTTTAATGTGATGCATCGCCACAATCATTTTTTCTATTCCTCTGGATTGATTAATCGCTCCCTGATATAAAATAATTTTAGGATGATTTTCCTGAATTTCGGGTGCCGAAAGGATTTTTCTCGGAATATTTCTTACCACTACAGGGTTGACACCATATTGTTTATGAAACCATTCAGCATAGCTTTCACTTTCTGTCATCATCAGTTCCATATGAGGAACCAGTCTTCTTTCAAGGACTCTCCAGAATTTCTGTGAAAACCTGTTCTGGACCGATGGCATTTCCGTGAAAATTTCATGACTGTCGAAGACCAAAGGAATGTTCAGTTTTCTGGAAATGAGATAATTTGGCAGAAGAGCATCAATGTCATTGGCATGAAGAATAGTATCTTTGTCCGCTTTTTTCTGCAGCTCTTTATATAATTTCCAGTTGAACTCAAAATAAGCAGTCTTCAGGCTTTTAGATTTCAATGGTATTCTCGAAAAAGGGTAAGGACGCTCCATTTTTTCATTCCCCTGCCAGTTATTCCCGATCAGATTGATGGAATATCCGTTATCAAAAAGGGTTTTGCAAACCTTTTCGATCCTCTGGTCAGTATACAGATTACTAAAAGCTGAAGTAATTATTTTTTTCCTCATTAACTCTTTTTACCTAGTATTAAATGATAGATCTGAATGAAGCAGATTAACCCATTTGGAATGATAACCGGCCAAAGCGGACCGCTGAAGAAGCCATAAATGACAAAACAAAAGCAGCCAATCATATTGACAATTCTGATTTTTCTTACATCTTTCAGTATGAAACTCAATACAATAAAAAGAGAAGCAGAATAGCCGATGTAGGTGGTTATTTCAGGATTCATGGGAAAAAATTAAGGATAACAAACTTAATCATTTTCAATAAGATAATAAAATTTTTTCTGCCATAAAGTCATTAATTGATTTTTGGTAAAATATTTGTAATTTAGATAATGAATAAAAGGTAATGTTGCCTTTGTTCTAATGAGATATATTATGGATTATAAGTTTTCACAAGGTTTGAGCCAGGTGTTCAAACAAAGCAAAAGCGAAGCTAAAAGGCTGAAAAGTGAATTTCTTAATACAGAACATCTACTTTTAGGTATTATAAAAACGGAAAACTCTGCAAAAGAAATCCTTCAAAACCTTAATGCGGATTTAACACAAATCAGAAGAAAAATTGAAACTTTAAATACAGCAAGTCTTAATCCTATTTCTGAAGAGGTTACCAATATTTCTTTCACCAAGATGGCAGATCATGCCATTAAGCGTGCAGAGTTAGAATGCCGACAATATAAAAGCAATGAAATTAATACCGTTCACCTGCTTTTAGGTATTCTTTATAAATATGAGGATCCTACTTCAAATATTCTGGGAGCTTATGACATCGATTATGAGGGAGTTTCAAGAGAGTATCAGACTATGCTTAAAAATTCAGGACAGACACCGCAGATGAGTGCTTATGATGATGATGATGAGAGAGAAGAATTTGAGCAAATGAGAAAGCCTACAGGAAATTTAGGCTCTGCAAAAAGTAAAACGCCTACACTGGATAACTTTGGTAGAGACCTTACTTCTTTGGCAAGAGACGGAAAGCTGGACCCAGTGATCGGGCGTGAAAAAGAAATTGAGCGAGTTTCTCAGATCTTATCACGAAGAAAGAAAAACAACCCTCTTCTTATCGGAGAGCCGGGAGTTGGTAAATCTGCCATCGCTGAAGGTTTAGCGTTAAGAATTCAACAGAAAAAAGTGTCAAGAGTTCTTTACGGAAAACGGGTGATCACCCTGGATCTGGCCAGTTTGGTTGCCGGAACTAAGTACCGTGGCCAGTTTGAGGAAAGAATGAAGGCCATCATGACGGAACTGGAAAAAAACAGAGATGTCATCTTGTTTATTGACGAGCTTCATACGATTGTAGGAGCGGGAAGTTCTACCGGAAGTTTAGATGCTTCCAATATGTTCAAGCCGGCTTTGGCAAGAGGTGAAATCCAATGCATCGGAGCAACGACTCTTGATGAATACCGTCAGTATATTGAAAAAGACGGGGCTTTAGAAAGAAGATTCCAGAAAGTAATGGTGGAACCTACTTCTATTGATGAAACGATTCAGATTCTGAACCAGATCAAAGATAAGTATGAAGAACACCACAATGTAATTTATACTCCTGAAGCTATTGCGGCATGTGTCAATCTGACATCAAGATATATTACAGACCGTTTCTTACCGGACAAAGCTATCGATGCAATGGACGAGGCAGGTTCAAGGGTGTATATCAAAAATATGAAAGTTCCTACTGAAATCATTGATTTTGAAAAGAAAATCGAAGATATCAAAGAATTGAAACAGAAAGCAGTAAAAGCTCAGGATTATCTTGAAGCAAGAAAGCTTAAAGATGAAGAGGAACGCCTTCAGATGGAACTGAATGCAGCCCAGGAAAAATGGGATAAGGATGTAAAAGAGAAAAAAGAAACCGTAACGGAAGAGAATGTAGCAGAAGTGGTTTCGATGATGAGTGGAGTTCCTGTAACGAAAGTGGGCAAGAACGAGCTTGATAAACTTGCCGGAATGGATGGAAATCTAAATGGAAAGGTAATCGGCCAGGAAGATGCTGTGAAAAAGGTTGTTAAGGCAATTCAAAGAAACAGAGCCGGTCTTAAAGACCCGAACCGTCCAATCGGTACATTCATTTTCTTAGGAACAACAGGGGTTGGGAAAACCGAGTTGGCAAAAGTAATGGCAAGAGAGCTTTTCGAATCTGATGAATCTTTGATCAGAATCGATATGAGTGAATACATGGAAAAATTCGCAGTTTCAAGATTAGTTGGTGCGCCTCCGGGATACGTTGGATACGAAGAAGGAGGTCAATTAACAGAAGCCGTAAGAAGAAAACCTTATGCTGTGGTTCTTTTGGATGAGATTGAAAAAGCGCATCCTGATGTATTCAATATCTTGCTACAGATTTTGGATGAAGGCCATGTTACGGACAGTTTGGGAAGAAAAATAGACTTTAGAAATACCATTATTATCCTTACGTCAAACATTGGTACAAGAGATCTTAAAGATTTCGGAGACGGTGTAGGATTCGGAACTTCTGCGAAGAAAACATCTTCGGATTCAAGAGCAAGAAGTACCATTGAAAATGCACTTAAAAAAGCATTCTCTCCTGAATTCCTGAATAGAATTGATGATATTGTGATCTTCAACTCTCTTGAAAAAGATGACATCAAGAAAATCATTGATCTTGAACTGAACAAACTGTACAGCAGACTTGAAAAATTAGGATATAAAGTTGAATTGACTGAAGAAGCAAAAGACTTTATCTCTGAGAAAGGCTGGGATAAGGATTTTGGAGCAAGACCATTAAAACGAGCTATTCAGAAATATATTGAAGATTTATTGGCAGAAATGCTGGTAAACAAACAGTTATCTGAAGGCGAGACCGTAGTTCTTGATCTGAATGAAGCAAAAGACGGATTGATCGGAAAAACGCAGAAAGCGAAAAAATCGACAGAAAAGTCTTCTCAGTCTTAATTAAGTAAATAATTTAATTTTCAAATAGAAAAGCACTGGCAAAAATCCCGGTGCTTTTGTTTTTTCAGATTGATTGATGGCGTTATTCAATCATTTCAGAGAGTTTTTTATCTTTCATTTTTAAAAGGCGGCTTAAAGAAATAAAATGAGTAAACCCTGAAAGAGGAACGCCAAATAAGGGTATCAAAATCAGAGGCAACTGAATAATCGGAGCCATTTCATTATTTCCTGTGATGGTAAGAAAAACGCCTGTTCCTACAGCAATAATAAAATCAAGCAAACCAATGATATTAAAAATATAATAATTTAGCTTGGTACGCCCGAAAACAAAGACCGATGCGGCAAGACTTCCTGAAATAATATCACCATAAGCAGCATTATGGATAAATGTTTCAGATAATTTTCCGGTATAAGAAATAAAAATCCAGCCGGCAAAAATCCTCCAAACATGGAAAAGGGTAATCCCTTTTAAAGGAATTGAATCGGAAAAAGCCTTAAAAGACGGTTTTGTCTGATAAATAAAAATCAATCCCAAAAGAATCAGGGCGATCAAAACTCCAAAAAGTGGACGCGGAATAAGACTAAAAATATTAAAAAAACCTAATAAAAAACTCCCCGCTCCCCAAAAGATCATTATAATCGCAATACGCTTTTCCAAGCCAATCTGTTGAATATTTTCTGTTTGCATAATGTATAAATTTATATGCAAAATTCAGCTTCATAAATTGTAAAAACTTTGCCAATTGGCAATTTTTCAGTTTGTTTTTCTCAATCTGCTTAAAGAAGTATTTGTGATTCCAAGATAAGATGCAATAAATTTTAGCGGAACATGCCTGAAGATATCCGGAGATTCTGACAGTAAGTCTTCATATCTTTTTTCTGACTTTTCTTTAATCATAGAAATTGTCCGTTTCTTCAACTCTGTAAATCCTCTTACCAAAATAGCCCTACCAAACTCTCTGAACTCCGGCAATGTATGAAAGAGTCGTTGGCACTTTTCGTATTTTCCGATCCAGACCACACAGCTTGTAATGGCTTCTATACTTTCCTTTGATGGTTTCCGTTGAAAATATGATTCCACTTCAAAAACCATTTCATCAGGCTTGAAAATATTTGTAGTTACCTCATTGCCATCAATATCCAGCACATAAGAACGCATATATCCCTTTTCGAGAAAAATATAATCAGAATTAATACTCCCTTCTCTTAAAGTAAGCTGATACTTTGATAAAATTACAGGTTCGAAATTGTCAGCGATAAAATTTGCGGTAAAATCAGATACAGGATACGTTTTTTTGATGAAGCTTACTAAACCATTATTTGAAAGATTTTTGACATCCATATTGCTCATAGTATTTTAGCAAATTTACTCCATGATACGATCAAAACATCTCAATAAAATTATAATCCCACCACGAAACCAATATTCGGCACCAAACCACTGGAAAAAATACTCGAATTTTCTTTCCAAAGCACATTATACATAACCCCTATCTGCATAAAGGAATGATTTCCGATCCGCTGCATATATCCTCCTCCAAGATACAATGCATTTTCCTCCGTATTGTATTTATAATCGTAGTATTTATCCCTGTAATCGATAAAATAATGTTGATAATTGGCTCCTAAATAAAATGACCGGGCAAAATAATAATTGACAAAAGGTCCTACTCCGAACATTGTGGATTTATAAGAATTGGAGGTCTGCCAGGATACAGTTCCTACTACCCCGCCTTCAAGATCATCAGTAAGCCTGTAACCCACTCTGGGCGAAGCAGACAGATTGAAAGAGCTGTTACTCCCGAATCCTAATCCGATACCTCCTCCGAAAGTCCACCTGTTGTTTTCCTGTGCCTGGGTACTCACCGAAACCTGGGAAAAAGCTGATCCTGAGCAGATCAGCATCATAGAAATAATAAACTTTTTCATATCTAGAGCTATTTTGTTTTGATGATATTTATCCATTCCCCCACTTGTTTATCCATGCAGGAAAATGGTGACAACGATTACCATCGTTTTTATCAATGTTTAAAATTATGGTTTTTTTGCGAATTTTTTAGTTGTATTTTTGCCGCATCAAACTAAGAACTCCCGTTAAGAGTTTCGTAAAATTGAAATACAATGAAAATAGTAGTAGGCCTCTCCGGAGGTGTAGATTCTAGTGTTACAGCATATCTGCTGCAGCAGCAAGGTCATGAGGTCGTGGCTTTATTCATGAGAAACTGGAACGATGCTTCCGTAACATTAGAAGATGAATGTCCCTGGATTGAGGACAGTAATGATGCCCTTATGGTGGCACAAAAGCTTGGAATTCCTTTCCAGGTGATAGACATGAGTGAACTTTACAAAGAACGTATCGTTGATTACATGTTTTCCGAATACGAAAAAGGCAGAACTCCCAACCCCGATGTACTGTGTAACAGAGAAGTAAAATTCGATGTATTTATGAAGACCGCAATGTCTTTAGGTGCAGATAAGGTCGCCACCGGACATTATGCAAGGGTAACCTCCACTTTTGATGAAAACGGTAAAGAAATTTTCCATCTTCTGGCTGGAAAAGACAACAATAAGGATCAGTCTTATTTCCTTTGTCAGCTAAGTCAGGATCAGCTTTCTAAAGCATTATTCCCTATCGGAGAACTTACAAAACCTCAGGTAAGAGAAATTGCAAAAGAAATCGGGCTGGTAACAGCTGATAAAAAAGATTCCCAGGGGCTGTGTTTTATCGGAAAAGTGAGCCTGCCCCAGTTTTTACAGCAGCAATTAAAACCTAATGAGGGGGAAATCGTGGAAATTTTCAAAGATTCACCTCTGTTTTTGGAAGAAAAACCTGAGTTTTCGTCTAAAGAAGAAGAGCTTGAGTATCTATCCAGAAAAATCCATTATAAAAAATCTGACGGAAAAGCAATCGGGAAACATCAGGGAGCCCAGTTTTTCACGATCGGACAAAGCAAAGGCCTTGGAATAGGCGGACACAAAGAAAGCTGTTTTATCATCTCCAGAGACATGGAAAACAACATCCTTTTTGTAGGAGAAGGAAGTCATTTCCCGGGACTTCACAAAAAGGCCCTGAAAATTGATAATTCTGAACTGCACTGGGTACGTGAGGATATGAGACTTCAGAATGGAGGATCTATGGAAGTAATGGCCAGATTCAGATACAGACAGCCTTTGCAGAAAGCAACACTGTACCAGTTTGAAAATGCATTTTATATTGAATTTGATGAACTGCAGTCTGCTATTGCTGAAGGTCAGTTTGCTTCATGGTATATTGATGAAGAGCTTATCGGCAGTGGCGTGATTTCATAGGAATTTTTGAGTTTCGGGATCCGGGAGTCAGATTGAGACCGTTTTTTAAGAAATAAATTTTTACAATTTTTCTGTAACGTTTTTTAAGTTGTCTTACTTACTGAGTAAACAATAAAAATACGACTATGAAAACATTTTCAAAAAACCAGTATGCGTATGCAAACAATATTCTGATTACCACTGTATCTGCTATTTTTGGCTATAATCTTTATCAGTTCATTGTACATCCGGAAAATTCGAATATCGCGATCAGCCTCATATTAGTGGTACTGACTTCGGTTATGGTCCGAAGGTATGGCTACAAACCTGCGAATGAAAAGAAGAAAGATATTTGAGATCAACAGCTTATTATAAAGCCCGGAACATTTTTGTTTCGGGTTTATTTTTTAATAATATCTCTATTTCATGTTTTTGTTGACCTGAGCAGGCATAAGAGCCACTGCAACAATACATTCTGCAATTAAAATCATAACCAGAAATCCAATGGGTTTCCCCAATATAATTCCCCAGACCAGCTTTATCATTCCCAGCAGAAAAATAAATCCAGCGAAATAAAATGTTTCTTTCGAAATTTTTTCTCTCAAGGAATTGATTATAAAAACCGAAGCATAGAAACCAAGAACCAGAATAATATAGAACGTAAGAAAATCAGGTCCTTTAAGTGTAACGGGGTTCAATGTATGACAGGTTACCCAAAGCCACACAAGGCTTATCATAACTGAAGCTGAATGAATGACAATCTTTTTCATTATAATTAGTCTTTTATCCGCCGCAACCCCCACATCCACCGCAACCGCCTCCACATCCGCCTCCTCCGCTGCAGCCTGATCCGCCACAACTGCTTCCGTCATTGCTTTGCTTATCTTTTCTGTTAGGATCAGAGACTTCCTGATCTCCGGTTATGGATACAATCGCTCCCAGAATAAAAATTACCACAAATACCCCACCTGTGATGAATAATCCGGCGAAACCGTTTCCTTCCGTACATGAGAACAGCATCAGCAAAAGAAAAATCCAGACAAAAGAAGCCATTTTTCTTATCCACGACCGTCCTTCAGATTTTTTTCCAAGATCTTTCCAGATTTCTTCAGGAGCTTCCTGTTGAAATACAGTCTGATAGCCTGTAAGGGTTTCTTCAAACCAGTTCTGATGTTTTTCTTTTTCTGCGATCCCTCCTTTCGATGGATGATGATGAAGCGGTTTTTTCAGAATATTCGGGCAGAATTCTTCCCAATAGTTCTGGGTATAGATCAGGTGCATGTGCCATACTTTATCCACTATTTTGCTTGGAGAAGCACCGTTGGGAAGGACACAGCAGAGATAAACAAACTTTTTATATTCTTCTATTGCCTTTCTTGCAAAATCAAGGCTCCAGCTTTCTTCTTTTGCCAGTTTTTTTGAGAAAGGAAATTCAGCACCGGGAGCATCCAGAGAAAACTCCTGTATTCTGGTCCAAAGGGATGCATCTTTTAATACCATTTTTGTTTCCATTGTTTTACATTTTATTTTCCATTCAAATATCAATGGATCCTATAATATAAAAGTCTTTAAAAAATCTTTTCAGGTTTGATAAAAGCCTTAAATTAGTCTTATAAAATCAATCCATGAAAAAAGAAGATATTCTGCACCTTGAAAAACTTATGAATTTCTTAAGCCGCCACTTTTTAAAGAAAAACCACTGGGAGGATGTTACTAAAACCGAATGGTCCTATATAAGTGCCGAGCTGAATGAAATGATTATCAATGACCAGTCAGAGAAAGCAATGAGAAAGGAACCGGATCTACTGGGAACGAATTATCTGTATGAGCATCTGATTATCAATAAGCTGAAGAAATACAGGCAGAATGAAAATGCTGTACTGAGCAGGCCTAATCTTGCCAAGCTAAGTCTAATTGTCAGAGTTCTGGGGTATTCGAATTACATAGACTTCATTAATTCCAATACGGAAACCTTCAATTTTAATGATCTGAGGATTGATATGAATAATGTTAATCTGAATACGGCTCTTCTGGACCGTTTGGTGGGCTGTTGGTATTCTTATAACAGAAATCTGCCTGACAATCCTTTAATGGCAAAAGAAGACCGTATATGGCGTTCTGCTATGGAGATTTATAAATCTGAAACAACCGGAGAATATTTTATTGAAAGGAGCGGTGGTGACCACCATAAATATTTTGGAAAAGTAACAGCCTATTCAGATTATGTATTCATCATCATGAACAGCAACACTTTTATCCGGCAGAGACATTTTATTTCAAGGATAAAAGATATTAAAGAAAAACTTAAGAACCCAGACTATAAGCTCCACGAAATCCATTTTATAAGTACCTGTATCAGTTTTAACCAGGAGCCGATTGCCTTGTTTGAAATCTTTAGAAAAGCAGACCGAAAAAATTTCATTTCGGATTCTATCAGTTTTCCGATTGACAGTGATGAAATCCCGGAATCTATTGTGAAACAACTTGAAGACACAGAGTCCAACAGAATTGATTACAGATAGTTAAGATATAAAAAAAGCCGTCAGAAACGTGGACACCAAAGGATGTATTCTATTTCTCTTATGCCTGGAATACATTTAATCATTCAAAACCAATAGATTACAGCAATAATTCTTTAACTTAATAGTTTTAATTATGAACCCATCAATGACCTCGTTATGGAATATTGTGAACTGCATGAAGTTTTGAAGAGTCATTTTGATTCCGGAAAAGACAGGATTGAAATAAAAGAGCTGAATGTAACCATTGAGGCAATTCCTTTTGAGTCCAAAGTTTCTGACCTGCTCTATGGTTCGGAGCACCAGCATTGCAGTAAACATCAGCAAGCTCTGGAAATCAACGAAAAAGGATACCTTTTTTATAATCACCCTACAATAGACCTCAAAGATTTTGATATTGAATGCAATAAAAAGTTTGAATATTATATTCTGAAGAGAGCCGATATTGAAACGGCAGATGGATGCATATTCTTTTTTCACGGGCTGAACGAGAAGAAATGGGACAAATACCTGCCATGGGCTTATGAACTGGCCCAAAGGACCAAAAAAGCCATTATATTGTTCCCGATCGCTTTTCATATGAACCGTGCAGAGCCTATCTGGAGTGACCGTCATCACATGATGGAAGTCGTTAGTTTCAGGAAGAAAAAGTATCCTGAAAACATGAATTATTCCTATGTAAATGCTGCTATTAGCTCCCGGCTGGAAGCCCATCCTCAAAGGATGTTCTGGTCCGGGCTTCAAACCTATTCTGACGTTACTGAAGTTGTGAAAAACATTAAATCCGGTACAATTAAAAGCATTGCCGCAGAGGCAAGCCTGAATCTGTTCGGATATTCTATAGGGTCCTTTCTTTCCATGATCATTAAAATGGCTGATCCGAATGATTATTTTACGCAGGCAAAAGTATTCTGCTTTTGCGGAGGAATGACCATCGACAGGATGTTTCCGATATCAAAATACATTATGGATACTCAGGCAACGGTCAAGATGCAGTCTGTCTTTACAGAACTTCTGAGTTCAGATTTTAAATCAGATTCCCGCTTGAAACACTATCAGACCGATGCATTACATTCACAGGAAAGCTGGTTCAAAAAGATGCTGCGGTATAATTTCTTTCAAAAAGAACGGGAGGAAAGAATTCGGGAGATCCAAACTCAGATCAAAGCTTATGTCTTGGAGAAGGACAGTGTTGCTCCTCCTATGGAAGCTTTAAATACACTGCAGGGAGGCTACAGGAATATCGATGTTGATATTGAAATCAAGGATTTTCCGTACGAATATTCTCATATGGTTCCTTTTCCTCTTACCCATAAGCATAAGAAAGACGTCACGGAAGCCTTTCACCATTTTATAAAATCTGCCAGCGATTTTTATGGCAGTTGATCATTCTCCTTTTTTAGGGATAAAAGATGGAAAGGAATAGTTTGAAAAAAAATAATATAAGATCCATGGTTTTTGTTTTTAGCTTTTATTTATCAACTGACTAGCCAGTCTTTGAAATCTTTCACCCGGTCTCTGCTTACCGTAATTTCCTCTTCAGGCTGAAAATCCAGATCCACTTTGTAATACGGTGAAGTATGAATGTTTCTGATATAATCTGAACTGATAATAAACTGCCTGTTGACCCTGAAAAACTTTTTGCCATCGAGAACATCTTCGAGCTCATCAAGCGTAAAATCTGATGGGTAAGTGCGGTCTTCCGTCTGAAGATAGACGATTTTATTTTCACTGAAAAAACAGCTTATTTCATGAGTCTGTATAATTTTAAGGTTATATCCTATTTTAACAAGAACTCTGGAAAGGGTAGATTTTTCTTTTCTGATCAGCTGTTTGATATCCTGAGAAGCATTGGTATCATTTGCCGGAATGAACGATTTGAACTTTTCTATTGCCCCTTCGAGATCTTCATCAAGGATGGGTTTTAAGAGATAATCAATACTGTTCAGTTTGAATGCTTTCAGTGTATATTGGTCAAAAGCTGTTGTATAGATAATGAAACCTTTGGTAGGTACTTTTTCAAAAATATCGAAAGAGAGACCATCACCCAAAACAATATCGGAGAAGATCAACTGAGGATGTTCGTTTTCAGAAAACCAGGCAACCCCCTCTTCTACTGATTCTATTTTAGCAACGACATCTATTTCAGGAAAACTACCCAGCATTCTTTCCAATTTCCTTGAAGCAGGTTTTTCATCTTCTATAATGACAGTTTTGATCATTGAGCTTTAATTTTGGTTTTCAGATTTTAGGAAATAAAGGTAGAGAAAAGCAGACAACTTTTAATAATCTATTGGCTTTTTCTCTTTTCTCATTTCTTTTTCAATCATATCTCTTTCCCACTCAGAATCAAAAAGAAACAGTTTTATCGCTTTTACAAGAAGGATAAGTCCCCATATTCCAAGTATGGCATATCTGTCAAATAATTGGATTCTGATTATCTTTTCATCAAATATATCATCAGGAGCAATAAGCACAGCAACGACTGCAAATATGAAAATACTTCTGTAGAATTTTTTGATGTTTTGAGTTCTTGTGTAAGCAGTTTGGTAATCCATGATTGTATAATTTTTTAAGTTATTAGGGTTAAAATGTTTTTATTTTTGGTTTTTCTTCTTTATCCATCAGTTCCTTTATTTTTCTTTCCTCCCATTCTTTACCGATTCCATAGACATTAACAGCATGAAATGCAAGTCCGATCCCCCAGCCCAGTGCAGGCCATAAGAACCATAAATAACCCGGTGCAGTAAGAATATTCAATATGGCTAAAAAAGGAATTACAAGACAGTAAGAAGTAAGATTTCCATAAAACTCTTTCAGTTCTTTTACTCTTCTTGAGGCTTTTCTGTAAGCTATCGTTTCTTTGTTGGGTAAAATTTCCATAATGTTTTGTTTTAAAGGTTAATTTGTTTTTCTTGACTCAAAGGTACTTCAAGGAAGAGCTCAAATCAATTTTATATTACCGAAGGGTAGAAAATGATATCCGAATGGTAAAAACTTGTGATTAATGGAATATTCGTGTGAAATCTCTAAATTTCCTTGTTTTAAAAAGCCTGGAATCAGTAGATAAAAGGGATCAGTTTCTTTGTACTTTTCCTGTACTCAATGTATTCATCCCCGAACTGTTCTACTAAAGCCTGTTCTTCAATTTTAATTCTATAGCTAAAAGCTAAAAAAGGAGGTATAAAAGCGAAGATTAATGACAGCCAGTTGTTTAAATACAGTCCAAGTCCAAGTGAAGTCAGCAGCGAAAAAGCGTAGGAAGGATGCCTCAGGTATTTATAAAATCCTTCTTTTTTGATTTTATGGTCCTGTCTGATGGTAACATCCACCGTAAAGTATTTTCCCAGAGACCTGATAATAATGTACCTGAAAATAATCCCAGACAGAATGAAAAGCTCTCCAAGATAAAGAATCCAGTGATCTTTAATGATTGGGAAACGGGTATTATAGGATATGATTACTGAACTCATGATGGAAAAAGGGATGGCCAGCCATAATATATTAAGGGTAGATCTGTCCTTGTCTTTTTTATCCTCTTTGCCGGATTTCAGCATGTTTTTATACAATATCTCTGTAAGAAACCAGACAACCATTGAGATATAAAACAGGATGGATAAAGTATTCATTTTTAATGGTTTAATGTTATATTTAGATGAAATGACAGATCACTAAGCTGCAGAATATCACAATGCAATTTTGATGTTTTATTTTCTAATGATCTTTCTTCTTGTCTATGATTTCACGGATTTTATCTTCCTCCCATTTTTTTACAGCTCCTATTTTGGGTAAGAAAACGGCTGCCGCATGAGCCAGAAGCCCAATTCCCCAAAAAGTGGCAGTAAAGAAATTTTTAAACTGAAAATAGCTTTCTCCGGGTTCCAGATGTGAAATATTATAAAAAACAATAATGATGTTTACTGCCACATAAACGAATACATGTCCATAAAACCCGGTCAGTTGCTCTACCTGTTTTTTAGCCTGCTGATATTGAATATCATCTTCATCGAATTTTTCCATTGTTTTTGTTCTTTTGTTGATTCATAATTTCCCTTATCTTCTTTTCCTGCCATGATTCCCCGATTCCAAAAATCTTGAAAGCCCTGAAAGCCAAAACCATTCCCCATGCTAATGCCGGATACCAAAACCAATATTCTCCCTTACTGGTAAAAAGATTGACAAAGAATAAAAAGGGAATAATAATACTGAACGTAATCAGGCTGGAATAAAACTTTTTCATTTCCCTTACCCTCCTTTGAGCCTTTTTGTAAGCAGCAGCTTCATCTTCAGACTCTTCGCTGGAAACTTGAGGTTTAACTAAAAGCATCGGAAGTTTTACTTTAAAATGGTCTTCAGACTTTTCTATAAAAACATTTCGTTCTGTAAGCAGAGAATAACGCTGTACAATATTGGCAAGACCAATCCCGGAACTTTCTTTGATCTGCTCTCTTACCTGCAGATTGTTTTCAATGCAGAGGGTATTTCCATCTGAAAAAATTCTGATAGTAAGTGGTTTTGATGATGTCGCAAAATTATGTTTGATACAGTTTTCCAACAGCAGCTGTAGAGAAAGCGGAACCACATATTTCTGATAATCTTCCCTGGGAACATCAAAACTAAAATCCACACTGTCTTCAAATCTGGTTTTTAAAAGTTCACAATAGGTTTTTGCAAATTCTATTTCATCTTCCACCGTCACCATCTCTTTATCTTTCTGTTCAAGTACATACCGGTAAATCTTTGACATTGAAGCGGTAAACTTCTGGGCCTGCCGGGGATTTTCATCAATCAGAGAGCTTAACACATTCAATGAATTAAAAAGGAAATGAGGGTCCAGCTGGTTTTTTAAACTTTCAAACTGAGCATTGGCAGATTTGGCAATAAGCTTCTGTTCCACCACCTCTTTTCTGGAAGTCTTCTTCAGTTCCTCCATAAAGCTTTTCGCATGGAGAAAAGCAGATATGAGCAGGGCAATATTGATCATAAACCAATTGGTAACTCCATATTTTGATGAAAAAAACTCTTCTGCAGTAGCTGTTTTCTGAATAACAACATAGTTCATATAATTGCAGAAATAAACCAGAATGAAATTCCCAATAACAATCGAAATAATGCTTAAAACGGCCCTTGTACGGGTAGCTTCTGACCAGGGAAATTTTTTATTCAGAAATTCATTGATAAACCCGTTCCCAAATCCCAATACAAATGAGTACATCGTAGAAAGAAGCAGTGTGATCATAAAAGTCCGGAAAGTCTTTTCATCATTGAAAAACAAAAAGAAAAACAATGTGGTTCCCAATGATGTCCAAAGTAATGTTGTAAGGTATTTACGCTTCATGATCTGTTTTCTTGACTCAAAATTAGCTTTTATTAAAGGTATCAAAAATTAATTCTTACCGAAGGGCTTATTTTCCTCTCTGAATGGTATAAAAAAACCTTCACGGATGAAGGTTATATGAAAAGGAAAAACTATTTTACTTTTTCTGCCGGAAGACTCAGAAAATAATCAGCTTCTGCTTTTCCCCAGCTTGGATCCAATGCAGTTTTTGGCTTGTAGGCTTTAAATTTTGCCTGAGCATCTTTAAACATTTCCAAGCCTTTGGTTTTACTCCCTCCGTATTGTTCAGGGGTAAAATAAGTGTCTTCTGCTTTGATAAGAGCAATCCTTGGATTTGAAGGATCCAGCTTTTCTGCAGTACTAAGTTCCTCAGAAGCTCTTGCTCCGTCTGTCATGTAACGTTGCGGAGGATTCACCATCATTCTCAAAGAATAAGACATTTTTCTCAACAGGTGAATTTCTGCATTATCTGCCCCTGCCAGGTTCTGAGCCATTGAAAGATGCTTTTCAGCCTGATCTGCGATAACATCCAATTCCTGCATTTTTCCTTCTCTCATCAGGGTTCTCCCTTTCTGAATTAAAGAAAATGCAGCATAGTATGCCGGAAGCCACTTTGTACTTTCTTTACTTCCTATTCTCTGGAAATCGTTGGACAGCGTCTGGAAATCTTCCGGTGTTTTACAGGTTTCTATCTTTGCTATTTTGTCAGACATTATTTTGTCATAATCTGCCTGTGCAAAAGCCGTCAGGCTCATACAAACTAAAGCAAAGCTTAAAAGGTATTTTTTCATGAGATCTAATTTTAAAAGTTAGTGATGTTTGTTGGTCCTAAGTTATGTTTTTATAAATTATTATTGATGGCATCATCTGATTTATCCACACCAAAGCTTATAAATGCACCTATAAATATAAAGGTATTGACTGGCGGAACAGTGGCAGAACTTCTGGATCCGTCTGCAGAGAAATTATATCCATATACATTCTTTGATCCTAAAATATTAGTAATACTCAATACAAATACAGGAAAAGCCTTCGCATCTTTTTTACCGATGTTGGGAAGATAATTGAGACTGAAATTCAAGGCATTATAATCTTTCAATCTGCCTTCTGTTCTGGTATAATTAACCGCTTTGCCATTCTCAAATGCAGAAGCAATATCATAATAAGGGCGTCCCTTTGCATAAGTGTATGACAAGTTTACTCCAAGTTTCCATTCCGGAATAAATCTTTTGGCTACTGCCGAAAGTGTATGTTCTGCCGCAAAGCTTGGCTGCAGGCTCACAGGATAATTAAGGAAGTCTCTTTTTGAATCCAGGTACGAGTAACTGATCCAGTAATCAATATTTTTAAATGTTTTTTTATTATCTCTCCAGAAGAACTCCAATCCTTTTGCATATCCATATCCATTATTGTTTAAAGCAGTCTGGATCTGCTGGTTCTGTTCTTTATCAGGGGTAACATTAAATGTTTTGATCAGCTGGTCATACTTCTTATAAAATGCCTCGAAACGTAATGTTCTGCCTTCTGAAGCCCTCTGAATCTGAAAAATATAATGCTGCGATTTCTGAAATCCAAGATCTGCAGGAGCATTGATGTATTTACTTTCAGGATTCTGATAAAAGATTCCATAGGCTAGAGAAGTGGTCCAGTCTTTTGCCAGACGATAAGCAATAGCAAAACGAGGAGCAATATTATTCTTTCCTAAAAACGAAGAATGTTCTGCCCTTACCCCTACTTTCGCTGATAAGGCATTACTGAAACCCAGATCTGTTTCTACAAAAGCTGATGAGATCAAATCTTTGTAATGTTTTTCTACAGATTCAAAATTCAGATTTTCATCGGTATTATTCAGTTCAAAGCCTCCTCTTACCGCACTGATTCTATTGATTTTCCTTTCAAGAACAGCTTTGAAATTAAGATAATTTCCATCTGTCAGAAGCTGGCTCCTGTTGGCTTCCATATTATTTGTTTCAGTAGAGAAATGAAGGTCAGATCTGTTATAAGAATAAGAACCTCCAACATTCAACAGGTATTTCCTGAATTTCTGTCTGAAAGAAAGATTATGATAGGTATTTTTCCCATTAAGCTTTACCAGGCTGAAGTCATATCCGGGCTCAAGACTTTCTGACCTTACTCCCATTTTGTTTGAGTTGTACATGCCATAATATTTGAAAAACCCTCCTGCTTTTGTTTTAAATCTGAAATTCAGATCTCCGTTCAGTCCTTGGGGAGCCTCAAAAAAATCTGTATTAAAATTGAAGACTTTCTGCATCAGGCTTAAAAGAGAATAGCCGGCAGTAGCCCCGTATGAATAAGTTTTATCATCTGATAATTTCTGAAATCCGGCATTCAGGAAAATAGGTGAAATCCCGAAATTATAGGACGTCTCATCCGGAAGATCTACACTTTCCAACATCAATGCTCCTGAAAGCGCCTGACCGTACAATGCAGAATAACCACCACTTGAAAAAATATTTCCTTTAAAAAGAGAGGTATTGAACTGGTCTCTTCCCGCAATTCCCGGAACAGAATTGGAAAAGTAGTTGTTAATAAGACTTCCATCCATAAAAATTTTCGACTCAGTACCTGTTCCGCCCCTTACAAACAGTCCTTCAGTTCCTCCCACCTTCTGTACTCCCGGAAGATAAGTCAGCGCTGAAGAAATCTGTCCGTCTGCCCCTGCTGTTGTATAAATATCAATCGGGCTGAGCAGTGCTGTAGCTCTTTTTTTATCACTTGCTTCAATAGAACCCGCGGAAACGACCACAGCATCAATTTCACTGATCTGTTCTTTAAGGTCAACATTCAAAGAAATATCCTGGTTTTCAATAGCAACCGTTTTTTCTACATTTTCATATTTCGGGTGGGTAAAAGTTATGATGTGCGTGCCTTTTTCTGATGTTTCAAATGTAAAGTTACCCTGAGCATCGGTGGTAGTTCCGTCATATGTATCTTTCAGAGTCACATTAACCTCGCCCATCCCCTTGTTTTTAAAAGATACTTTCCCCGAGATTTTAATCTGAGAATATCCCATTGCAGAAATGATCAGTAAAATCAGAACCAAAATGTTTTGTCCTTGTGTTTTCATTTTTATTGTTTTCTGAGATCAAAAATAGCGTCAGAAATACCATCCTTGAAAAAAATTGTTACCGAAAGGCATTCTTTTCCTTCCGAATGGTAATTAATAAACCGGAATACAAAAATCCACAATCATTTTTCCTTCCGGATGTTCTTTAAAGTTAGTATAATAAATCTCGTAAGGAAAGGTCCTCCTGAACTTGTAATTATGCTCATTCATCCATAAAAACAAAGAGACCCAGCATTTCTCAAAATCGTCAAGGGTAACTTCGCCGCTTCCTACAATATATTTTCCGGCTTCTAATGTTTCAGCAAATACCTCACCTTCCTGCGTATTAAGCTGTTTATCCAAAAGCATACAGGCATGTATTCTGACCTTGTCCAGAGGTGTTATCCTGCAGCTGTCATGATATACAGAGATCATTTTCACCTTATCTTTTGGAAAAAGCCCCTTCTTTGTTGCCCAATCTATTAATACCTTGAAAGAAGATTCTACGTTGGCAATTCCAAGGCTCATTACGGATGCCAGATTCATTTCCGGCATTTTTTTTACTTCGATTTTTAAATTCATTTTCGTCCAGTTTAACAGGTTTTCGATGCTGCAAATGTATTGGCTGAAAACGGTATTAACTTGTCCGTTCTTGCTCTGTTGCTGCAAAATTCTGTGAAATTTTTCCGGAGCCGATCTGCGGAACTCCGTAGGTGCCAGACCATAATGCTTTTTAAATGTTTTACAGAAAACAGAGTGGCTGGAGAATCCGAGATCCCAATAGATATCTTTGATGTCCATATTTTTATGCAAAGCCAGATGAAGAGCACTCTTTTCTATTTTCTTCCTGATAATATAGTTCTGAAGGGTTTCTCCTGTCACCAGCTTAAATATCCTATGGAAATGAAACGGAGAATAGGCACTTACCTCTGAAACTTTCTCCAGAGATAAATCCGCATCAAAATGACGATCAATATATTGTATTGTTTTTACAATCCTTTTTTTATATTCTTCCAATTCAAGGGTATGAGTTAACAAAGATATTTTCTCTGGACGGAATTTATTTGTTCAATATTGCTATGATCAGAAAGTCTTTTCATTTTATATCCAATCATCCTTTTCAAAAGATTTAATAAAAGGCACCGCTGATTTAATTTTCTGATCTGAAGAGGCCATATAGCCCTGATAATCCTCGTGAATAAAAATCTTTTTGGTAAAGAATTTTTTATCTTCAATATAACATTCGCCATTGATCACCTCAAAAGAATCCAGTGGAAGCATCATACCTGCACCATGAGCTTTTATGACAGCCTCTTTTCTGGTCCAGTAAGTAAAAAAAGCTTTCATCTTATCTTCAGATCCCCGGATTTCCAATAGCTCCCCTTCTGTCATCTGAAAGGTAAAATCCTGATAATGCACCTTAGGATCATTAAATTCTACATCTATTCCCAAAGGATATTCTGCAATAGCACACGTCACGAGGTCTTTAGAATGCGATATATTAAAATGAAGGGAATTCCCTTTCAGATAAGGTTTTTTATTGGAGAGAATACCTGTTTCTGCATCATGGATATTATAATAGGTCCTTAATCCATACCGCAGCAAAACTTTCCCAAGTAAAGAAAGCTGTGCATCCTGCCATCTCCTGTATTTTAGAATATCCCTTTTGGTGTCATCAGGAAATACGTTGAGATATCTGTCTAAAAGAGGCTGGTGTTTTTCTTCACTGATAAAAGTATATAGGATAATCATTTTTCTAATTTTCTTTTGATAACAGAGCAATTACTTTTCACGTTAAAAATAAGCTTTTTTCCTGCCTTTTTAATTAAGTTATAAACCTTCGGGATATTCTCTATAATATAACAATTAAAACTGCCATAAACGGTGGTTTCTCAAAAAAAGACCGGAATCATAAAGTGCTTTGGAAAATCTTTTTTAATTTTATAGATAAAATCACTTTAAATCATTTAAAAATGAAAGTACAAACATTAGCATTATTGGCAGGGTGTGCGTTTTTAGCAGCTTCATGCGGAACAACAAAAACGTACTCTGTAAATGCCAAAAGCGGAACACAGACAGGAGGAACAGCAAAGTTTACTCAAAACGGAAATGAAGTAACCATGAAACTGGATATTACCAATCTTACCCCCGGAATTCATGCGGTACATATTCATGAAAAAGGAGACTGTTCTGCTGCGGATGGGACATCTACCGGCGGACACTGGAATCCTTCCAAGAATGATCACGGTAAATGGGGTGCTGAGCATTTTCATATGGGAGATATAGGAAATCTGGTTGCTGACCAGAGTGGTACCGCAACATTGACTTTCAAGACAGACAAATGGTGCCTGGGATGTACAGATGAGTCTAAGAACATTATCGGAAAAGGCCTTATTGTACATGCTGCAGCAGATGATTTTCACACTCAGCCTACCGGAAATGCAGGAGGAAGAGTGGGATGTGTAGAAATCAAGTAACCCTATTACTCAATAAAAAAACCGCTGATCAAAATATCAGCGGTTTTTTTGTATTTATGATTTAGTACCCATATCTGCTACAATATTCATTGCTTCCTGCAGGTAAAGATCTTTTCTCAGATTTTTGATCCACATTTCAGATTTTTTCTTGAAAGCTTCGTCTTTTTTCTCTCTTTCAATTTCGCTTGGATACATGATAAACTGAAGTCCATTCTCGAATTTAGTTAAAGCTTTAAACTTTTCGATCTGAGATTTTCTGTTTTTCATCAGCTCATTGAACTTCGTTATATTCAGGGTAATTGTTTCTTCTTTATCCAGCTTCTCTCTCCACTGAGCAGACTCCAATAACAATTGGTAGTTGTTGTTTTTAGCCATTCTGTCTGCACTTGCTTTCTCCAGTGCCTGAATATTGAAGTAATTCAGCTTCTGGAATTTTGTAGGAGAAATCTTATCCCATGCCAATGCATAATCATCATATCTCTCTCCTACCTCTGCATACGTAAAGAAGTCCTTCATCTGAATATCAGAAACAATTCCTTTTCTCTGGGTAGATTCTCCGGTGATTCTATAGAATTTCTGGATAGTAAGCTTTAAAGATCCGAAATCATCTTCTGTGTTCAGGAATCTGTTCAGATCTACAAAGGTCTGAACGGTTCCTTTTCCGAAAGACTGCGGAGATCCGATAATCATTGCTCTTCCATAGTCCTGCATCACTCCTGCAAGGATTTCTGAAGCGGAAGCTGAAAGCTCATTCTGCATGATTACCAATGGACCTGTCCAGATAGGCGTTTCATTTTTATTCTTAAGCGTCTGTATTTTTCCGTTTCCGTCTTTTACCTGAACATAAGGTCCGGCTTCCATGAAAAGCCCCATAATATCTCCTACTTCAGTTAAAGATCCTCCTCCGTTATTTCTGAGATCAAGAATAATCCCTTCAATATTCTGAGCTTTAAGCTTAACAATCTCATTTTTAATATCATCAGAAGCATTTCTTCCTTTGGCATTTTCAAAATCTGCATTAAAACTTGGAAGATTGATGAAGCCATATTTCTTACCGTTTGGAGCATTTACAACAATACTTCTTGCAAAAGTATCCTCAATGGCTACTTCCTCACGGATCATTGTTACATCCTTGATCGTCCCGTCTTTCTTCTGAACAGTCAATGTTACCGGAGTTCCTTTTTCCCCTCTGATCAGTCTTACCGCTTCGTCAGAAAGCATTCCTACAACATTTACCGCATCTTCTTTCGGTTTGGATTTTACTTTCAGGATCTTGTCCCCTTCTGAAAGCTGCTTAGACTTCCACGCTGGTGCACCGATGGTAAGGGCTCCAAGATAAAGGTTTCCTTTTTTCTCCTGAATAAGCGCACCGATCCCGATTACTTTTCCGGTAAACTGAGTATCAAAATCCTCTTTATCTTTTGGAGAATAATAATTGGTGTGCGGATCAAATACTTCTGTATAGGCATTCATATAAACCGTAAACCAATCCATCTTTTTTCTCTTTTTGAATCTGGTAAAGGTATCTTTTACAAGATCTTTTACTTCATCAGTTGCTTTTTTGATCTTTTCGTCCTGGGTAAGAACTTTCAGTTTGATCGTATCTTTAAGTTTATACTTCTGAACAGAATCTTTCTTTTCTTTCTGCGCTTCTTCTTTACTGTTCATCGACTCAACTTCCTGAAGAATATTGTATTTGATGAATTTTTTCCACTCATTATACTGCTCCTGTTTGTTGGCAGGTACTTTTTTAAGCTTTGGCTCAAGAGTAAGGGTTTCATCTTCCTGAAGATTGATCGGCTTACTGAAAATATCCTGAGTGATTTTATCAATTTCATCCACTCTCTGGTATAATCTGTCAATCGTAAGTTTATAGAATGTGAGATCACCCTGTCCGATATAATCATCAAGCTTTGTTTCATGCTTGCTGAACTCATCCATATCAGATTGGAGGAAATATCTTTTGGCTGGATCTACCAATTCGAAATAATGCTTATAAACGTCTTTCGAATAGGCATCATTGATCGTCTTCGGGCTATAATGCAGATAAGAAAGTGTGTTTTTTACGCTCACCATAATCGTCTGCATCTTTTCATCGTCATTCTTTGGCGAGTTGAAACAAAACATTAGACTGGTTAATGGAATAAGAAGTAAAAATTTATTCAGTTTGAAATTTTTCCACATAAACTGTCTTTATTTATTAATTTTTTTAAAATAAGTATAATAATTAGTAGCAGTAAGTTTAGTACTGTTACAAATGATCAAATTTAAGACCTTATTTACAAATACCGAACAATTTTACTTATTTTTATTGAAAGTAATGTGCAAATAATAAAGAGATTGTCAGTGAGCTCCTATTATCAGGCAGTTTATCCTTCAACGAAGCGAACATCTTCTTTTTTATTGAATCTTTCTGAGTATATTTTTCATTAAAAGTAAAAAAAACACATACCACAAAAATCAATTTCCAGTCATAAAGGCACAAAATATGATAGTATTCTTATATACAAATTCAAAATATTAAGTTATGAAAAGTTTACTATGGTTAGTGGCAGTTATCTGCATCGTCGTTTGGCTTTTAGGAATGTTAGGAATAGTTCCGGGTATGAGTACTGGCTATTTAATTCATGTCTTACTGGTTATTGCCATTGTTGTTATTCTTTATAACATCATTTCCGGCAGAAAACCGCTTGATTAATTCTTTTTTAAGGCACTCAACAACAAATCCCAGACTTTGCAGGTGTTTTTCCAGCAGAATTATACAGATTCCTCGTGAAAAGACACCTGTAAAGTCATAAAAACACCAATAGATGAACATGGCTATTTAAGAATTCAAATATTCAACCCCATGTTAATTTTGCTTCACTTATATTCCGTATTTCTGAGCTCACCAATCTCCTTTCTCTCGGTTTCCATCTGCTTTTATGGTAAAATATGGCAGTCTTCATTCTGAAAACTTAGCAATTAATAAAAAATCAGCTGTTTTATCGCTTCTTATTTTTACCTACATTTGATGTGTTGAAATCTATTTGTTCTGTTCTCAAATGAGCAAATTCACTCTGTTTAAATAAAAAATTAAATATAATTTATGGAAAGACCGCTTATTCTGGTTACTAATGATGATGGAATTACAGCTCCTGGTATCAGAAATCTAGTAAGTTTTATGAACGAAATCGGAGAAGTTGTTGTTGTCGCACCAAACTCTCCTCAAAGTGGAAAAGGCCACGCCATTACCATTAATTCTACCCTAAGCTACGAAGAAGTTACCCTTGACGGTCCGCAAACAGATTTTTCCTGCAGTGGAACGCCCGTAGACTGTGTCAAAATGGCTCTTGACAAAATTCTTAAAAGAAGACCAGATATTGTAGTCTCAGGAATCAATCACGGCGCCAATTCTTCCATTAATGTGATCTATTCGGGTACTATGTCTGCTGCTGTAGAAGCCGGTGTAGAAGGTATTCCTGCTATTGGTTTCTCATTGCTGGATTTCAGCTGGGAAGCTGATTTTACCCAGGCGAAGGAATTTATTCAGAATATTGTAAGAAAAACTTTGGAAAACCCGATGCCGAAAGGAATCGTTCTGAATGTAAACATTCCTAAACTTCCTGCTGAAGAAATAAAAGGAGTAAAAGTATGTAAACAGGCTCATGCAAAATGGGAAGAAAGCTTTGATGAGAGAATAAATCCACATGGTAAAAAATATTACTGGCTGACAGGGTATTTCAATAATATGGATGATTCTGAAGATGCTGATGAAACGGCATTGGCTAACGGATATATTTCCATTGTTCCTGTGAAATTCGACCTTACAGCATATGAATATATGAAAACGCTGGAAGAAGTAATGACTTTTGAAAATGTAAAAGAGACAAAATAAGAGCCTGTAAAAATAATAAAAGCGTGAAATCAGATTTCACGCTTTATTTTTGATATTGTTTAAAATAACACTTTATCTTCTTTCCTGAGCTCTTCCAGATAAGCCTTTTTTTCATCTCTGTAAAAAAGATTCATTGTTTCAAAAGGTATGAGCTTCAGGTCTTTATTGACAATATGCACACAGGATTTTTTCACTGCCCTTACATCAAAATCATGTGCATCCATAAAGTTCATAATTATTATTCTGAAAAGGTTATCATAGTCAAGATCCGGAGCGCATACTTCCGGAAGACAGCAGAGTAATTGATTAACTTTAGGTTTTACCTTATCTACAGAGATTCCGGTACTGAAAATATCCAGCAGCTGCATGTGAAGTCCTTTATCCTGCTCGTAAACGATGGTATTTCTAGATTCATTATTCAGAAGATCGGCAGGGTTAATGTATCTCGTTAAAGGAATAATTTCTTCCTGAAGTTTTAAAATATATCCCATCGCCAAAGCATCCGGATTACATGGAACAGGAATAATATCATCGGCGTTCAGAAGTGGAAATTGGTTCAGAATCTCCTGTCTTACTTCTGTTAATGTAATTTTTTCATGTGCCGAATCATCTCTGTTTCTTCCGGCAATTTCTACCGGTTGAAAAGTGATTCCTCTTACGCATTTTTGCTTCAGGGCAAACTCAATGATTTTCCCGATCTCGTCAATATTTTTCCCTTTCTGAAGGACAATTACCAGTGTCGTAGAAAGGTTAAGCTCATTAAGTTTTTCCAGCGCTTTCATTCTGACCGCGGTAAGATCCTTCCCTCTGAAATCTTCCAGGACTTCCGGTTTAAAAGAATCAAACTGAAGGTATATTTCAAATTCAGGGGCATAAGTCGCCAGTCTTTCAGCAAAACCGGGATCATTGGCTATTCTTATCCCATTGGTATTCAGCATCAGATGCTTTATGGGCTTTGATTTGGCAATATCCATGATCTTAAAGAATTCCGGGTGGATTGTCGGTTCTCCCCCACTGATCTGTACAACATCCGGCTCTCCTTCATTTCTGACAATAGTGTCAAACATGGCTTCAATTTCTTCAAGACTTCTATGGCTGCCATAATGTGGCGATGACATGGCATAACAGGTAGGACAGGTAAGGTTACACCTGTCGGTAACTTCCACGATTGAAAGACAGCTGTGCTGTTCATGATCTACACATAGTCCGCAATCATAAGGACATCCATATTCCACATCAGTCCCAAAGTGAAGGGGCATTTCCGAAGCTTTGTTATAATTTCTTATGTTTTTATAGTAGAGTACGTCTGAAGCGATTTTGGTTTTAAAAAAACCATGATCAGGACATCTCTTGGTCATAAAAACAGCTTCATCCTCTATGATAATCTTTGCTCCTATCCTTTTCAGGCACTCCGGGCAAAGACTGATGGTATAATCGTAATAAGTATAGTTTCTTACTGGCATAGTTATTATTTAAAATGCTTATCCACAGATATATCCGCTTATTAAGCCACAGACCAATAAACAAATAACAAAAGTCTGTATAAACTGCTTTTTGCTGAATTTCCTGTTGTCATTACTTTCATAAATCAGTTTTACAATAAATGTAACAATAACAGACAAGAATGCACCGCCTACAATCATTACACCAATGATTATGATGACCAGACCGGTCATATCTCCAACCTCCAAAAGTGTTAATAAATTCATCTTGAATGTTTTAAAGTGGTTTGAGTATTTTTAATAGTATAAATGTAGTAAATAATTACACAAATACATACAAGTTGAATCGTTCCCAGATTTCCTGCAATTTCAACCCTTGGTTTAATAAAGTCTAATAAGAATCTGAATGTAAAATAGCTCAGCATAAAGATCTGAAATAGAAAACCTGAGGTATATTTCTTCTGTTTCTGAATATATTTAAGAACACCCCAAAGGCTAATAAGGAAAACTATTTCGTACAGGGCAACAGGATGTCTCAGGTATTCATCCCCCAAATGCATTCCAAAAACAGAATCTGTAGGAATACCGTAAGTTTCCTCATAAACTCCCGTAAGAAAGCAGCCAATCCTCCCAATTATCATCGCCAACATTAAGGGAAAAACCACCAGGTCGCCTGTGCTTTCTTTATGACTGACTATTTTTTTTGCCAATTCAACCCCTAATAATCCAAAGGCCAGGCCTCCTACAATTGTATTGCTGGACCAAAGCTTCTGAAAACTGAAATTATCAAATATTGTATAAGGATTTTCCAGATTTCCTATAAATTTTGAGCCCAGTAATGCCCCTGCGGTTGCTCCAATCAAAACTGCAGCAGAAGTATTGAATGACAATTTCTCAGAAGATTTTCTTTTGAGGTAAAAATAATATCTCATCCCCAGAAACATTCCGGCAGCCTCAAAAAGCGGATGCGCAAGAATTGTTTTACCGAAAATATGAAAAGCTACGGGAAAATCCATAGCATCAAAAATAATCCATTTCAGATAATTTACTACCTTTATTCTGACAAATAATTACAAAATGCGTATAGAATATGACATAAAACTGGGGTTCAAGGATGTAATGTTCCGCCCTAAGCGTTCCACTTTGAAATCCCGTTCAGAAGTTAATCTCCAGAGAGAATTTACCTTTAAGCATACCAAGAAAAAATGGACGGGTATTCCTGTAATCGCTGCCAATATGGATACAGTAGGGACTTTTGAAATGGCAGTAGAGCTGGCCAAAGAAAAAATTATTACAGCAGTTCACAAACATTATACCCCCGAAGAATGGAGCCAGTTTCTCAACAGCCAGCCTGAAAGTATTCACCAGTATATTGCTTTAAGTACGGGAACGGGAAAAGCAGACGAGGAAAAAATAAGACAGATTCTCGAAAAGCATCCTAAAATCGAATTTCTCTGCATAGATGTAGCCAATGGATACTCTGAACATTTTGTTGAATTTGTGAAGAAAGCAAGGGCTAATTTTCCTGATAAAATTATTATAGCCGGAAATGTCGTTACCGGAGAAATGGTGGAAGAACTTCTGCTGGTAGGTGCAGATATTATTAAAGTAGGTATTGGCCCGGGGTCAGTATGTACTACCAGAGTAAAGACAGGCGTGGGATATCCGCAGCTTTCGGCTATTATTGAATGCTCTGATGCTGCTCACGGACTGGGCGGCCATATCATCGCAGATGGCGGATGTAAAGTACCTGGTGATGTAGCAAAAGCCTTCGGTGGTGGTGCAGATTTTGTGATGCTGGGCGGAATGTTTGCCGGGCATGATGAAAGCGGTGGAGAAATGATTGAAGAAAATGGCAAAAAATACCGTCTTTTCTATGGGATGAGTTCTAAAACAGCCATGGATAAACATTCCGGAGGTGTGGCAGAATACCGTGCTTCTGAAGGAAAAACAGTGAAAGTGGCGTATAAAGGCCCAGTTTCAGAAACGGTAAAGGATATTTTAGGGGGTGTCCGATCTACTTGTACCTATGTAGGAGCTTCAAAGCTTAAAGAACTCTCTAAAAGAACCACTTTTATCAGGGTTCAGGAGCAGGAAAATCAGATTTTCAGTGAGCACTGATTCTAAAAAGAATAAAAAAACTGGCTGCACTATTTGTGCAGCCAGTTGTATTTTAAGTTAACATCCCACCGTCAACGTTTAACGTCTGCCCGGTAATGTATGCTGACATTTCGCTTCCTAAGAATACACATGCATTGGCAATATCCGCAGGCTGTCCTCCTCTCTTCATCGGAATTTCTTCTCTCCATCCCTGAACTGTTTTTTCATCCAGAACGGCAGTCATTTCTGTTTCAATAAATCCTGGTGCAATCGCATTACATCTGATATTTCTTGATCCTAACTCCAGCGCCACAGATTTTGTAAATCCGATTACTCCTGCTTTAGAGGCTGCATAGTTGGCTTGCCCGGCATTTCCTTTCACTCCAACTACAGAAGTCATATTGATGATAGATCCTGATCTTGCCTTCATCATCGGCTTGATCACCGCTTTGGTAAGGTTAAAAACCGAATCTAAATTTACTTTGATTACTTTATCCCAATCTTCTTTGGACATTCTCAACAGCAGGTTATCTTTTGTAATTCCTGCGTTATTTACCAAAATATCAATCTGCCCGAACTCTGCCATAACTTCCTCCACCAATTGCTGAGCAGCATCATAATCTGATGCATCAGACTGATATCCCTTAATTTGGGTTACAGAACTTAAAGCTGCTTCTAATTCTTTTGCTTTGTCTACAGAACCGGCGTAAGTAAATGCTACCTTTGCTCCCTGCTGGGCAAACATTTCAGCGATACCTTTCCCGATTCCTCTTGTAGCTCCGGTAATTAGTGCTACTTTTCCTTCTAATATTTTCATATCTATTGACAATTATTTTCTTTTATAACTCATTCAGCTACTGATAGCTGACTTTCATAACTTCTCCAATTCCTTTCCGGAATTAAACGGTCTGCAAAGATATTATAAATTGTTATTCAACCCATTTAAATTGTCAAAATACTGATTTTTTTTAATGCTTAATCTGATTTTTCACTAAAGCGGCACAGAATTATTTTTAAATCTGGAGAAATAAATAAAGTCCGTTTTTTTATTTTTATCAAGCTTCAGTACTTCTTTCTGCCAAAAATATTTATCATAAATAATTTCCTTCAGGGGCTCATTCTGAAAATTGGAAACACCGAATTTTCCTCCTCTTTTAACCACGATTTCGTTTTCAGCATTCCCGAACGTTATAATATCTTCGTAAACAAAGGGTACAATTTCTGTTCCTTTCCCATCCAGAATACCATAAAAATTATCTGTATTTCTGCACACCAGAGGTTTTGAGTACTGATTAAGAGGATTAAAGTATTCAAAATCCTCATTCTTTATCCCGCTGATATTTTTTAACTCTGTCGACGACTGGTCCGTCACTGAAAATATATAATATTTACCTTCCTTTCCAATGATAAGGTTATCAGGATAGAAACCAAAAATCTGAACTCCATCACCTACAATATTCTTAAGATCCTTATCAAGAAATTTCTCTTCACTTCCTTTTTTAAGGAATATAAAATCTTTCCCGGAAATGGTGAAACTTCGGATAAAATCATATTCCTGAGGATAAATAATATTCCCTTCCAGGTCTATAATCCCGGATTTCTTTACCTTATCATTATAGACACTGAAATATTTATCCAATAAAGGATTTACATATTTAAAAGTCTGGGCGTACAGCTTTCTGCTTTTCTTACTGAAAACTGTAGTTTTTCCGTTTTTTGTAAGATAGATATACTCCTTTTTACCAAAATATTCCGGAGTAATATCGTTATAGATTTCTTCAGCAATCGTATTTTCATCTGTATCAATCAAGCCATATTTTCCTGTAGCTTTATTTTGAGTAATCAGATAAGGATAGGCATTAATATCTACCACTTGCTTTGAAAACTTGTGCAGAGTCTGGCCATTATTTCCAATGATTTCTTTTTCATTGTCTTCATTGATAATCAGTGCTCTACCCTGTTCAAAGCTATAATCTTCCTTAAATTCACGATTACTGAGCTGCTTTCCTTTAAGGTCATACAGAAACCATTTTTTATCTTTTAAAACAAAAAGTCTGTTCTTTCCTGAAAAACGGATCTTTTCTGAATATGGAATAATTTCCTTTCCGTTAAAATCATATACAGCCTCAGCATTCTGTTTTGATGAGATGATACAATCTTTACTCCACCATGGTGTATTAAATTCCTGATCATTTAAAGGGATAATTTCATTTCCTTTTTCGTCAATAACTGCTGATTTTTTAGCATTTCCTTCCTCAGAATAAAGAATAAACCGGTTTTTGAAAACATGCAGAATACCTCCTTTGTCTGAAGACTGAAATGTAATCATTCCTAAAGAATCTACAATGCCCTGTTTCTTATCACCAGTATCATAAAATGTTCCATAACCTTCGGAATAAGAGCTGATCTCTTTACCTGTTTTTTTCGAAAGGATTACCTTCATATATTGGTTAGTCTGTGCTGTACAGACTACAGAACACAATACAAAAACTAATTTTTTCAAAGAAAATTAAATAGAATTATTGACAATAAGAACGATCTCCCCTTTTAAAGTTTTACTCTTGGAAAACTCAATTAATTCATTGATTGTTCCACGTTTGGTTTCTTCAAATTTCTTAGAAATCTCACGGCTTAAGCTTACTTTGGTTTCTTCTCCGAAGAATTCTTTGATTTGCTCCAGCGTGGTATTGATCTTATGAGGACTTTCGTACAAAACGATGGTCTTTTTTTCTTCAGCAAGCTGTTTCAGCTTGGTTTGTCTTCCTTTTTTCTGCGGCAGAAATCCTGCGAACAGGAATTCATTATTAGGAAGCCCTGAAACCACAAGTGCCGGAATGAGCGCTGTAGCTCCGGGAAGGCAGATCATGTCAATATTATTATCTGCTCCTGCTTTGGCCAGCAAATATCCGGGATCTGAAATACCAGGGGTTCCCGCATCGGTAATAATAGCGATATTCTGACCGTTTTTAAGGTCTGTAATCACTTTCTCCGTTGCCTGGTGCTCATTGTGTAAATGATAAGATTTTAAAGGCTTGGAGATCTCAAAATGTTTTAAAAGTATTCCGGAAGTTCTAGTGTCTTCACATAAAATATAATCTACTTCTTTCAGGACATTTACCGCCCTGAATGTCATATCTTCCAGGTTCCCGACAGGTGTGGGAACAAAATATAGGATTCCGCTCAAAATTATAAGAATTTATTTTCCACCAATATCCAAAGTCTCTGTGCATATTCATCCACTCTGTTCCATTTTCTTTCGTAATACAGATCGCTGAGATATTCTTTGGCTTCTTCCAGTGTTTTGAATTGATTCAGCTGGTATACCGTATCGTTAAGATCAGACTGGCTTCCTTCAAAAAGCATTTTAGAGAATGCAATTCTGTCATTCAGATCCAGCTTAAATTCCGGCTTCTGCTTTTCTGCTTCCATAAAATGAGTAGGAATGTTGGATTTCAGAATACTTCCGGTATCTTCCTTCACAATAACAGGTTCTTTTTCCAGAGGAATATCTCTTTCCAGAGGGTCATCATCAAAAAGTGACTGAACAGCTTTCAATCCTTTGATATTGGCTAATTTTATTTTTTTCTCCTGATGATATTCGTCTAAGTTTTCAAAGCTTTCATCAGAACGGTGCTTTTCAGTATCTTCAGGAACAGGTTTATCAATTTCCACAATTTTTCTTCGGTCGTAGACTTCTGCAAGAATACTTTCTTCTTTTGTGTCTTCTTCTGAATGGTCATTTTTTATCTCGCTCAGAATATTTTCCACATTGGAAGTTTCTGTAGCCAACTCTCCCTGTTCTATTGAGACGTTCGAAACAATGAACTGTTCTTCATTTTCTTCAATCAGTATTTCATCTTCCAGGGTTTCGGCGTCAAAAATACTTGGAATGGTTTCTGTCACCTGTGTTTTGGTGTCATTTACCACGGCAAAATCAGTTTCTTTTTTAGCTTCCGGTTCAGGGATTTCCTCTTCCTCTATTTCGGTAAGCTGATTGCTGAAAACCGTTTCTTCTTCAGTTACTTCATGATAAAACAGGTCTTCATTAAGATCTTCATCCGAATCCGGTGTAGATTCAGCAAGAATTTTATCTTCATCTACAAAATTCAGAACAGCCTTCTCCTGTGCAGTAATTTCCGTTTCATCAATTTCATTGAGTTGGTTGTTAAAAGCAGCTTCTTCTTCCAGTGATTCCTGATCAGAAGTTTGTTTCTGAAGAATCTCAGGCGTTTTTTCAGTATAGCTTTCTTCTACAAAACTTACGATATTTTCATGGAATTCATTTTCAACAATTTCATTGAGCTGATTATTAAAAACAGCTTCTTCTTCAGATCTGTCCGAAAAAATTTCATTTTCATCTATTTCGTTCAGTTCATTATTGAAAATAGCTTCCTCTTCCGTTACTTCATTGGTATCATGATGTTCCGTTTCCCCTGTTGCAAAGGAGTCATATTTGTTCTCCTGATTCTGCTCCGGATTATCTGATACAAAGTATTCAATATTTTTTTCCAGCAGTTTCAAAAAAGAAATCCTGTTAGCAAGCTCATCCACAAGATCTTGCTTAGAAAGTAATTCGTCTATATGACTTATTTTGTCCAGATTATCAATGATATTCATGGATTCAAAAAAAATCTTTTCCTTTAAATCTTGGATATTCTGCATAATAAGATTCTTATTAAAATTGCTTACTTTTGATGTTAAAAATATACGGCTAATTTAACAAATGTTTTTAGAAAATACAATTAATCATTCCAAACAAAGCGGTTGGATGGAAGTGATTTGCGGCTCTATGTTTTCCGGTAAAACAGAGGAACTTATCCGCAGATTGCGAAGAGCAGAAATGGCAGGACAGAATGTGGAAATTTTTAAACCCAAACTGGATGTACGGTATTCTGAAGAGGACGTGGTTTCTCATAATCAGAATAAAATACGCAGTACTGCAGTAGAAAATCCGAATGAAATTCTTCTGCTGGCTTCTAATTGTGATGTGGTAGGAATTGATGAAGCTCAGTTTTTCGATGAAAGTATTGTTGATATTGCCAATCAGTTGGCCAACAGTGGTATCAGAGTGGTAATTGCAGGATTGGATATGGACTTTCTGGGCCGTCCGTTCGGGCCAATGCCGAATCTGATGGCTACGGCCGAATATGTTACAAAAGTGCATGCTATTTGTAAGAGAACGGGTAATCTTGCCAACTATTCCATGAGAATTTCCCAGGGGGATAATCTGGTGGAATTGGGAGAAACTGAAAGCTATGAAGCAGTAAGCCGCCGTGTTTTTATTGATGAAGTACTTTCAAAAAGAAAATAAATGGGAGACAAGCAAGTAAAACTACTGTTTGCATCAAACCATAAAAATATATTCACTTAATTTAAAATGAAAAGCGGAAAAGCTCTGTAAAATATTTAAAAAGGAAACACCAGATGATGTTATAAATCTTAGCCCTTTTACTATTTTACCTTTTTGCGGTTTCGCTCAAAATAAAGCAGAAAGGGTACCAATGAACTATACAGTACAACACATTGCAGAGATCACCAATGCACAGGTTATTGGAGACGGAAATTTACTGATTAAAAATATAGCGTATGACAGCAGGATTATTTATGCTATCAAAAATACAGCCTTTATCGCGATCAACACCCATAAAAATTCCGGTGAAAAATTTATTGAATCTGCAATAGACAGAGGTATCAAAGTCATTATTTCTGAACACCATTATCCTGAGTTTGAGAATATAACCTGGATCATTGTTGAAAATTCAGTAGCGTTTCTCCAAAAATTAGCAAAATATCATTTCGAAAATTCTCATTTACAGTCTGTCGGAATCACCGGAAGTAATGGTAAAACGATTTTGAAAGAATGGTTATATCAATGTCTGTGGAATGAATTCCCTACTGTAAAAAGTCCAAAAAGTTTCAATTCTCAGATTGGATTGCCCTTGTCTCTTCTTCAGATCAACAATTCCCATCAGCTGGGAATCTTTGAAGTGGGAATTTCGAAACCGCATGAAATGGAAAAGCTTGAAAATATTTTCCACCCTCAGATCGGATTACTGACTCACATAGGAACAGCCCATGCCGCCAACTTTTCATCTGAAGAAGAATTGATTGATGAAAAAATCAGACTTTTTAAAAATTCTGAAGTAATCATTTATAATGGAGACCATACTCTGGTTGATCAGAAAATTAAAAAATCCTATTCTGATAAAAAATTAATTGCTTATGGTTTCAAAAAAGAGAACCAGGTTTTCATCAGCAGCAATATTTCCAGAGATGAAAATATAGTTGTTGATTATTTTGGTGAAGAAATCAGTTTTCCGGCCCATCAGAGAGACGAAGCGACGTTAACCAACGCTATGGCGCTTATCACAGTCCTCAAGGAACTGAATATCGAAAATAAAAAGATCGTCGAAAAAATCAATCTTTTAAAGGCCGTTGAAATGAGGCTTGAAGCAATCGAAGGAATTAAAGGAAATATTATCATCAACGATTCTTTTAATCTTGACCTCGATTCTTTAAGAACTGCCCTGCAGTTTTTGAATGAATATAATAAATCTAAAAAATCGCTGGTCTTAACTGACATTGTAGGAGTGAGCACCAACGCTAAAGAATTATACGAAGAAGTTTCTGAGCTGGTGAACGAGCAGAATTTTGATTCGCTATTTCTGATCGGTGATGAAATTTCAAAATATAGTGAATTATTTAAATCTAAAACATATACTTTCATTGACACCAAAGAGCTTATTGAAAGTAAATACCTTACTGAATTAGAAAATCAGATTATTTTACTGAAAGGGGCCAGAAAGTTTGAGATCGAAAAGCTTAAAGATATTCTTGAACTTAGAAAACATGATACAGTACTGGAAGTCAACCTCAATGCAATTCTTCATAATATTAACTATCATAAATCTCTCCTGAAACCGGGAACTAAAATGATGGCGATGGTAAAAGCCAATGCTTACGGACTGGGAAGTTTTGAAGTTTCTGAATTTCTGCAGCATCATCATATCGATTATCTTGGCGTGGCTTATGCAGACGAAGGAGTAGAACTGAGAAAAAAAGGAATCACTACCCCGATTATTGTGATGAATCCTGAACAGCACAGCTATCAAACCATTATTGAATATAATCTGGAACCTGAAATTTACAGCTTCAGGGTATTGGATCTTTTCTATGAGGCAGTTCAGAAATCCGGATATGATAAGAAATATCCTATTCATATCAAACTGGAAACAGGAATGCACCGACTTGGTTTTAAAGATTTTGAACTGGATCAGTTAAGCGAAACTTTAAGCCATATCAATGTAAAAGTACAAAGTATATTCAGTCATCTTTCTTCATCTGATATGCCTGAAGAAAAAGAATTCACTTTGAAACAGCTGAATTTTTTCGAAAAAAATTCCAGTTACCTTATCGAGAAATTAGGTTACACCCCTATCCGTCATATCCTGAATTCTTCCGGAATAACGAGTTACACAGATCACCAGTATGATATGGTAAGAATTGGTATAGGAATGCTTGGAGAATCGGCCGATCCTGAAATTCAGAAGCAACTACGTTCTGTGGTAAGCTTTAAAACCGTAATTTCACAGATATCAACGGTAGAAGACGGTGAATCTGTAGGCTACAGCAGAAGATACAAGGCAGATCATCCCACAAGAATTGCAACCATTCCGGTAGGATATGCAGATGGAATTCCGAGACTGATAGGAAACCAGGTAGGAAACGTCGGAGTAAACAAAACACTGGCACCTATCGTTGGAAATATCTGTATGGATATGATGATGATCAATATTGATCATATCCCAAATGTAAAGGAAGGCGATACAGTAACTGTTTTCAACGCTCACCCTAGTTTAAAAGAATTCGCAGGATACTGCAAAACGATAACTTATGAAGTTTTAACCTCCATTTCGCCCCGGGTGAAGAGGATTTATATAAAAGATTAACGATGAAAAAACTCCTGATTCTACTTTTCATATTCCCACTGTTATTGATCCATTCTCAGGTAAAAAAAGATCTGGTGATTCCGAAAAACGCAAAGATAGGTCTGTCGCTTGCCGGCGGTGGAGCTAAAGGTTTTTCACATGTCGGAGTTCTTAAAGTATTGGATTCATTGGGAGTGAAAGTAGATTATATTTCAGGAACCAGTATGGGAGCCATCGTTGGCGGACTGTATGCTGCCGGTTATTCAGGAAAAGAAATAGAAAAAATAGTCATGGACACAGACTTCTATTCACTGATTATGGATCCAAAGTCACGTCAGGAAGCAAGTTTTTTCAACAAGTCCGTAGACAAATATCTTTTATCCATTCCACTAAAAAACGGTAAAATCAACCTGCCCTCTTCTATAAGCACCGGCCAGAGAAATGTTTATCTGCTAAAAGAGCTTTTTAAAAATGTTTCCAATATAGAAGATTTTTCCAAAATGCCTATTCCCTTTTTATGTGTTGCTACCAATCTTGAAAGTGGCAATATGCAGATTTTTGAAAAGGGAGATCTCGTACAGTCAATCATGGCGAGTTCTGCTTTTCCTTCTTTAATGGATCCGGTAAAAATTGGTGACAGTATTTATATTGATGGGGCTATGACGGTAAACTATCCTTCAAAGCCATTAAAAGACAAAGGAATCGATATCGTCATCGGAGTGGACCTTAACCAGGATCTTTCAAAAAGAGAGGATTTAAACAATATTATAGCCATCCTGAACCAGGTTATTGATTTTGGAATAAAAAGAGATACCAGAAGGCAGTATAAATATACAGACATCAATATCAAACCCAATCTTAAAGGAATGTCTGCTACAAGCTATGATGATAAAAAGAAAATTCTGGACAGTGGCTACGTGGAAGGCCTGAAATACTCTCAGATACTGGATCAGCTGCCAAAGCGACCTTTTGAACGTCTCAGACAACAAATAAACCCGATATACTCCAATGTATATAAGATAGACAGCATTTCTATTGAAGGAAGCAAAATCTACGGTAAGAACTATACACTGGGAAAAATGGGGCTGCGTCTCCCCTCTCTGCAGACTTATGGAAGCATCAATAAAATGATCGATAAGCTGGTTGCTACGAATAACTACCGTTTTATTAACTATGATATCGTTCAGCAGAATGATGCCAACTATCTGAAGCTTTATGTCACTGAAGATGATGCGCGACACTTTCTAAAATTCGGGTTGCATTATGATGAAGTTTTCAAAACCGGGCTTCTTTTAAATTATTCTGCCAAACGACTTTTATTCAAAAATTCAAATCTCTCCCTGGATGTTGTTGTTGGAGACCGCCTGAGATATTATCTGAATTATTTTATCGATAACGGCTATATCCCGGGATTTGGTATTTATTCATCAGGAATGAGCTTTGATTTGAAGAATGTAGATAATTATGTAGTTGACCGATGGGAATGGTTAAGAAATGAAGCCTATATACAGTCCATATGGAAGGATAAATTCGCTATTGGAGGTGGTATTAGCCACGACTATTTTAAAGCAGAAAACACCAATGGAGACAACAGACGTTACAGCCGTTTTCTGAACCCTTACATCTTTATTAAAACCGATACACAAGATGATAAAGAATTTCCGACAAAAGGGGTATATTTTGCTGCAGAAGGAAAAGTAATAGATCTTTTAAAATCTGAAGTAGATAAAAGGATTGTTCAGATAAAAGCAGATCTAAAGGTCAATATACCGCTTGGTAAACAATTTACTTACCGTCTTAATATTTTTGGAGGAGTTACAATTGGTGAAAACCTTCCACCCTACTACCAATATCGATTGGGCGGAATTTTTGAACAGAACCTTATTAATTTCAAAAGCTTCGGGGGATTCTATTTTGCCCAGCTCTATACCAATAATGTAATACTGGCATCCAACGATATCCAGTTTAAATTCAATAAAAACTATTTTATCAGTGGAAACTTCAGCTTTGCCAACCTGTCAAACGATATCAAGTTTGAAGATGCAGTTAAAGTAAATTATAGTTCACTGGGAATAACGGCAGGTTACAAATCTCCTTTCGGGCAGATAAAAGTAAACTTCAGCCACTCACTTAAAAATAACCAAAAAGGTATATTCAGTGTTATTTTAGGACACTGGTTTTAAAAAAATGATACAGTTCTTTTATGAAAACTTGCCAGAATCGGTAAGTACAGATTACAAAAAATGGCTGGAAGATCTTATTCTTTCAGAAGGAAAAAAACTAGGAGAAATCAATTACATTTTCTGTGATGACGAATATCTTCTTAAGATCAATCAGGATTATTTGCAGCATGATTATTATACAGATATCATCACTTTTGATTATGTCAAAGGAAAGACAATAAGCGCTGAGATTTTCGTATCTTTGCAGCGCATTTCTGATAACGCCTCTACCCTTTCCCGAGATTATGAAGAAGAATTGAGAAGGGTTTTAGCCCACGGAATTTTACATCTCGCAGGCTATAAAGACAAGACGGAAGAGGAAGAAAAAGAGATGAGGAGAATGGAAGATCTGTACCTGGATAAATACAGAGATTTAAAGTTTTAAAATTGAACAATCACTTAAAGTCTCATATCTAAAGTACTCAATTCTAGCAATAATATACATTTATCTAGAGTGTATTCTCCAAAAATGTTTCACGTGAAACATTGGTTATAAAGATAAGATTTAAAGCTTAAAACAAGCGATATAAAATGATTTCAGAAATATATGATGTGATCGTAGTAGGTGCAGGACATGCAGGTTGTGAAGCGGCGGCAGCGGCGGCCAACCTCGGTTCAAAAACATTACTGATCACAATGAATATGCAGACCATCGGACAGATGAGCTGCAACCCGGCAATGGGCGGAATCGCAAAAGGACAGATCGTAAGAGAGATTGACGCAATGGGAGGATACTCCGGAATTGTAGCAGACAAATCTGCTATCCAATTCAAAATGCTCAATCTTTCAAAAGGTCCTGCGATGTGGTCTCCGAGAACCCAAAATGACAGAATGCTTTTTGCTGAAGAATGGCGATTGGCATTAGAGAATACCCCCAATCTTGATTTCTTTCAGGATATGGTGAAACAACTGATTGTTGAAAATAATAAAGTAACCGGCGTTGTTACTTCTTTAGGAATTGAGATCAAAGGAAGATCTGTAGTTCTTACTAACGGAACTTTCCTTAATGGATTAATTCACGTTGGAGATAAACAATTAGGCGGAGGAAGAATGGGTGAACCGAGAGCATTTGGAATTACAGAACAATTGGTCACTTTAGGTTTCGAAGCAGGAAGAATGAAAACCGGTACTCCACCAAGAGTAGATGGAAGAAGTTTGGATTATTCAAAAATGGAAGAACAGAAAGGAGATGAAAATCCACAAAAGTTCAGCTATCTTGATACACCAAAACTTACAAAACAATTAAGCTGTCATATCGTATATACCAATGAAACGGTACACGATATTTTAAGAGAGGGCTTTGACAGAAGCCCTATGTTCAATGGTACAATTCAAAGCTTAGGCCCAAGATACTGTCCAAGTATTGAAGATAAGATCAATCGTTTTGCTGAAAGAAACAGACATCAGCTTTTCGTAGAACCGGAAGGATGGAAAACTGTTGAAATCTATGTAAACGGGTTCAGTTCTTCTCTGCCAGAGGATGTACAGATTAAAGCAATGAAACATATACCGGGATTTGAAAACGTAAAAGTATTCCGTCCGGGCTATGCCATTGAATATGATTACTTCCCCCCTACCCAATTAAAGCATACACTTGAAACAAAAATAATTGATAATTTATATTTCGCCGGCCAGATCAATGGAACAACGGGATATGAAGAAGCAGCAGGACAAGGGTTAATTGCAGGGATCAATGCCCACAATAAAGTACACGAAAAAGGAGAATTCATTCTAAACAGAGATGAAGCCTATATCGGAGTATTAATTGATGACTTGATTACCAAAGGGACTGAAGAACCTTACAGAATGTTTACTTCCCGAGCAGAATACAGACTTCTTCTAAGACAGGACAATGCAGATATCCGACTGACAGAAAAAGCCTTTCAATTAGGATTAGCAAAAGAAGACAGATTAAGACGAGTAGAAACAAAAGTATCTGAAAGCCAATCACTTGAAGAATTCCTTCGGGAAACTTCTTTAAAACCAGGCATTATCAACCCAATCCTTGAATCTATTGAAAGCAGTCCGGTAGATCAGGCATACAGAGCAGCACAGATTCTTACCAGACCTAATATGACATTAGAAAAACTGGATGAGATTGATTTTATTAAAGAAGTCTCTACCCAATATAATGATGAAGTAAGAGAACAGGCAGAGATTAATATCAAATATAAAGGATATATCGAAAAAGAAAAAGAGAACGTAGCCAAGCTAAACCGTCTGGAAAACATCAAAATTCCTGAAGATTTCGATTATACAAAACTTTCCAGCCTTTCGGCAGAAGCAAAGCAGAAGATGTCTAATGTACGTCCTAAAACTATTGCCCAAGCAGGAAGAATAAGTGGGGTTTCACCTGCCGATATCAACGTTTTATTAGTATATCTGGGACGTTAAAAAGAATGTTTCACGTGGAACATTAAAAATAAAAGTAAAAAATTAAGGTATTTATAAGCTAGTTTAGAATACCTTAATTTTTATATTAAAAAGATATTTACTTCAATGAAAATAAAAGATCATTTTCTTTCTCAGGAAATATTTGAAATTCAGGAAACGGAAACTAAAGGAGTTTTCAAGACCTCCCCTATCCCATCTGATATTTCCAGATATTATGAAAGCGAAGATTACATTTCTCATCATCAGGATTCCGGAAGTCTGAAAGAAAAACTGTATAAATTCCTTCAGTCTTTCAATCTGCAATACAAAAAAAATATACTGGTAGACAGAATCAAAAAGGGATCAAAAGTACTTGATTATGGATGCGGTGCCGGAGAGTTTGTAAAATATATAGAGAATGATTTTGAAACTTTCGGCTTTGAACCGGATGCAGATGCAAGAAAAGCAGCACTGGGGAAAATAACAAAAGCTTCAATTATAGATGACATTCATAAGATTGAAGAACACAGCCTGGATGCCATTACACTTTGGCATGTATTTGAGCATATTGAAAATCAGGATGAGATGCTGAAGATCTTCCATACAAAATTAAAAGAAAAAGGATTGCTTGTTATTGCCGTTCCCAATCCTACTTCATATGATGCAAAACATTATAAAGAATATTGGGCGGCTTATGATGTACCAAGGCACATCTATCACTTTTCAAAAAATGGTATGGAAAATTTAATTTCTAAAAACCGGGACTGGAAAATGAGAAAGATCAAACCATTGGTCCTTGACTCATACTACATTTCTATGTTGAGCGAAAAATACAAAAAATCACCTTTATTTTGGCTAAAAGCTGTTGTTTACGGAACGATTTCTAACGTAAAGGCTTTATTTTCGGCTGAATTTTCAAGTTTGATATATATTATCGAAAAAAGATAGAAAATCGATTTTAGAGCCATTTCTGAAGGTCGATTTTTAACGTTTTTATCTTTAAAAATAAAAAACTCAGGAAATATCCTGAGTTTTACTTTTTATATCAAACCTGACTTTAATAATATAAAGAAAATATTTAAGTCAAAATATTCTCTTCCTTTATTTAAGAAATATCTCTCCTACTCCATTTTACAAATTGAACGATTAATTATTTTCAGAGCTATTCTCTTAAGCATTACTTTAATTTAAAAAATCATTTTATACATCTATATCTATCAGTATGTATAAAAACATAAAAAATTGGTTTCAGAGAGCCAATTCTTTCAAAAACAGGTATAATTTCAACTCAAAACGAACAGAGAGATAAACATTTAAAAAAATATAGAACTTCGATTTTTAAACTATTTCTGAAGACCGATTTTTAACACTTTCATAGAAAAAAATAAGTTGATCAGAAACTATATAGATATTCAAATCAAAAAAATTTAAATGGTCTGTTTATTCTAAATAATTTCACAGAAATTAAGTGAATGAAAAAAATTAAGACTCCCCTACTCCATCTTTAAATATTTATAAAAAATTTGAAATGCCCTCAAATTATAATTCTCAAAATAATATTTATCAAGTTTTTAAATACAAAAGAATTTGACAGCAAATGAAAATTGACGAAGTAAAAAAGATTTAAATACTGATCTAAAAATATAGCACTTAGAAAACAAAAAAATTTTAATCATCAAATCAATTCTAAGTTTAAACGGAAAATATATAAAAATGTATCTAAAAATTCATAACTTATTCATTCAATGGTATTTAATGAGTAAAACAAACAAAAATAAAAAAACAAAAAATTAGCTTATTTATTGATATTCAACAAAATAAATCGTATTCACACATATATGAAATAAAATAAAACCTTTAAGCCGAATTTTAAAAAAGAAAAATAGCCATAAAATCTCTCCAGAAAGATAAAATTTCAGAAACAAAAAATAAAAACATAAAATTTAAGATTATGCTTAAAAAAAAGAAATTAGGGAAAAATACTTCGACTTATATAGAATATTTTGTATGAATTAATTCAAATATAAACCCAGATTTTCTATAAAACATACTCCAAAATTATCTGGAAAAGATCACCAGAACTTACAATAAATTCAAAATCTCAGCGCTGAAAAAAGAATCAATTCTATCAAAAATTCACAATAAAAAGCTAAAATAAAATCTTAAATAACGTACAAATTTAAGGGCAGATTCTAAATAGAGATTTTTGAAAAACTTAAGTAACTGAAAGAGAATTCAACACGAAAACACATAACTATAAGTTATATCTAAATTTCTTTGAGGATGCAGATCAATACAGAATATTCTAGTAAATTCAAAAAGAAAAAAAGCCTGCTAATTATATTAGCAGGCTTTAAAATATTACTTATTTTTCTCTTAATTGTTGATAGCAGCTACCCCTGGCAACTCAAGTCCTTCAAGACTTTCAAGCATTGCTCCACCTCCGGTAGAAACATAACTTACCTGATCAGCATATCCGAATTGCTTAACAAAAGCAACACTGTCACCACCCCCAACTAAAGAGAAGGCACCAAGTCTTGTTGCTTCTGCGATACTATCGCCTAACGCTACGGTACCACCGGCAAAGTTTGACATTTCAAAAACTCCAATCGGACCATTCCAAAGAATAGTTCTTGAATTTAACAATACATCGTTGAACTGATCTCTCGACTTATGACCGGCATCAAGTCCCATCCATCCTTCAGGGATAGCATAGATATCAGCTTCTTTTCTTTCCGCATCATTACTGAAGCTTTCTGCAATGATAGTATCAGAAGGAAGGTAAACTTTCACCTTATGCTCTTTAGCTTTTCCTAAAATTTCAAGAGCTAAAGGAAGCTTATCCTCCTCAACAAGAGAATTACCGATTTTTCCACCAAGAGCCTTAATAAAGGTAAATGCCATACCTCCTCCAATAATCAGATTGTCAACTGCAGGAAGAATATTTTCTATAATGGTAATTTTAGTTGAAACTTTAGACCCTCCCAGAATAGCGGTAACAGGTCTCTCACCACTTTTTAATACTTTATCAATAGCTTCAAGTTCTTTAGCCATTAACAAACCGAAATATTTAGTTGATGGAAAATATTGAGCAATGGCTGCCGTAGAAGCATGAGCTCTGTGTGCCGTTCCAAATGCATCATTCACATAAGCATCTCCAAGCTTGGAAAGCTTTTCTGCAAACGCAGCATCTCCTTTCTCTTCTTCATTATGAAAACGTACATTTTCCAATAATAAGATCTCACCAGGTTTTAATTCAGCAGCAGCCTGCTCTGCTTTCTCTCCTATACATTCATCAACAAACTTTACCTCCTGTCCTAAAACATGAGAAACTTCGCCAACAATATGTTTAAGTGAAAATTCATCTTTAACCTCTCCCTTAGGTCTTCCAAGGTGTGTGATCAAAATGACAGAACCGCCATCATTAAGGATTTTCTCTACTGTAGGTTTCACAGCAACAATTCTTGTGTTGTCTGTCACCTTCAGCTGGTCGTCCTGAGGAACATTGAAGTCCACTCTTACCAGTGCCTTCTTATCTTTAAAATTAAAATCATTGATTGTTTTCATAAATAGATTTATTTTTTCTAAGTCCTGTGAAACCGCCATACCCAATCTGTTTTCATTTTCAGCAAATCCGGCAGGAACAATTTCATAAATTTCATTCAATTTTTGTTTCACAAATGTAAGGTTTTAAACTTTTTCAACAGATTGATTAAAATAAAAGTTTTCAAAAACTTTCCCCGAACCCAATCATCCACTAATCAACAATTTCTTCTTTCTTAAAAAAAAGAATAATGTAGTTGTTGTTATGTATTGTTAGTTTCGGGGATAAGTTTTAAGGTAAAAATTGATAACATTCAACTTTTATTGAATTCATATTTAACTCACAATATAAATCCTTGTAAACCCGCTATTTCACACACTTATTAACAAATGTTGATAACTTTGAATAGAACAGATTATTAGTTATTTTGTTATGGAAAAATCTGGGGATAGCTGAAGAAAACATCTGGAAAGTTGTGGTAAAAAATTGCTGAAAGCTTTTCTATTACGAAATAAATTGATCTTTAAAAATAGAAAGTTGAGAAAAGTTTTCCACAGTTATTCACATTGCTTTTCACAATTAACTCCCGCTTTACTAACACGAATTGTTATTATTCTTACCTTTGTCATGAAATAGAATCTAATAAAGCTTAATAAGAGTATTATGAAAAGAAAAATTGCTATCGCAGCGGACCATGCAGGCTATGAATATAAGGAGATTGTTAAAAACTATCTTTCAGAAAGGTTTGAAGTTCAGGATTTTGGCACGTTTTCCACAGAGAGTGTGGATTATCCGGACTTTGTACACCCTGCTGCAGCTTCTGTGGAAAACGGAGAAAATGAGCTGGGAATTTTGTTCTGTGGAAGCGGAAACGGAGTTCAGATCACGGCCAACAAACATCAGAAAATAAGATGTGCATTGTGCTGGATGCCGGAGATTGCAACACTGGCAAGACAGCATAATGATGCCAACATGATTTCAATACCGGCAAGATTTATATCAAAAGAACTGGCGATTGAAATAGCAGATAAATTTCTTTCAACCGATTTCGAAGGAGGAAGACACCAGAACAGAGTTGACAAAATCGCAGTTTGCTAAAATAGAATAAGGCTTGTAAATCTCATTACAAGCCTTATTTATTTTTTATTCGTACATTTGCAGTGTCCAATAGAAATTATACTCTATTATTCTCCAAAGCCTTTCTTATATTTGAAACATATTTAATAAAAGGTTTTTCTCTTTTCTTCTCCAGAATTGTATTAAATTTATACAAAACTAAAGCTCCCGTTGTAAGCAAACTGAAAGATGACTTCTGAGTTGATACGGAATGAATCTATTGATGAAATTGAATAACCTTATAAAGGAATGGATAAGGAAGATTTAGAAAAAGGTTTTACTTGTATTAAGACCAAAACAATTAAAAAAGAAAATTAACATGCCAAAAAAAAGAAAATATATAAGTCATAAAAATGATTTAAAACTGATGGAGATCGGAAGACTGATCCTCCGTTTTATGAATGCTAATTCATCAAAAATTTATAATTATAAGCAGATCGCTGACGGAATAGATTACAAAAATCCAAGACAAAGGGAACTTGTAATTCAGGCGTTACATAAGCTTCAGGCTTCTGAAAAAATCAAAGAAGTGGAGCGTGGAAAATATATTGTCAACCTGAAAATAGCAGGAACATTAACCGGAGTAATCGACTTTAACCAAAGCGGAAATGCTTACGTAAGTGTGGAAGGAATGGAAGACGATATCTTCATTCATGCCAAAAATGTAAAGGATGCACTGCAAGGTGATAAGGTTCTTATTATAACTTATCATTATAAAGGAAAGAAACTGGAAGGCTCAGTTCTGGAAGTTTTGGAACGTAACAGAACAGAATTTGTAGGGACATTTCAAAAGGTAGCCCACAAAGATTTTGGGTTTGTTGTTTGTGATAAGAAATCAATCAATACGGATATTTTTATTCCGAAGACCAAATTCAATAATGCGGAAGACGGAGATAAGGTGATCGTAAAAATGACAGAGTGGAAACCGGGGGATAAAAATCCTGAAGGTGAAATTATCCAGGTACTGGGTGCTCCGGGTGAGCATGAAACTGAAATCCACTCTATCCTTGCAGAATATGGTTTACCGTACGAGTTTCCACAGGAAGTAGAAGCTGATGCAGATAAAATCGACAGAAGCATTACTGACGAAGAGGTGGCGAAGCGTTGGGATATGCGTAAAATATGTACTTTTACAATTGACCCTAAAGATGCCAAGGATTTTGATGATGCCTTATCCATAAGAAAACTGGAAAACGGAAACTGGGAAATCGGGGTGCATATTGCAGATGTATCTCATTATGTGGTTCCCGGAACTATTCTTGATGATGAAGCGTATCAGAGAGCTACTTCGGTATATCTTGTTGACAGGGTGGTACCGATGCTTCCCGAAGTATTGAGCAACGATGTCTGTTCCCTGCGTCCAAACGAAGATAAATATACTTTTTCAGCAGTCTTTGAACTGAATGATCAGGCGGAAATTCAGAAACAGTGGTTTGGAAGAACAGTGATCCACTCAGACAGAAGATTTACCTATGAAGAGGCTCAGGAACGTATAGAAACCGGAAAGGGAGACCTTGCAGAAGAAATCAATACGCTTGATAAGCTGGCAAAAATCATGCGTAATGAACGTATCAGAAAAGGGGCTATTACTTTCGACAGAAGTGAAGTAAGATTTAACCTGGATGAAAATAATGAACCGGTTGGGGTTTATTTTAAAATAAGTAAAGATTCCAATCACCTGATCGAAGAATTCATGCTTTTAGCTAACAAAAAAGTTTCGGAATTCGTATCGCTGACAAGGAAAGGTGAAATCACCAATAATACATTTATTTATAGGGTTCACGACGATCCGGATCCTGCAAAACTGGAATCTCTGAGAGACTTTGTAGCTACTTTCGGATATAAAATGAATCTTGCCAATACCAAAAAAGTGGCTGAATCTCTGAATAAGCTTCTTCATGATGTAAAAGGTAAAGGTGAAGAAAATATGATCGAAACACTGGCCATGAGAAGTATGAGTAAAGCGGTATACTCTACAGAACCTATCGGGCACTACGGATTAGGATTTGAATACTACAGCCACTTCACCTCTCCTATCCGTCGTTATCCAGATTTATTGGCCCATCGTCTTCTTCAGCATTATCTGGATGGTGGAAAATCTCCAAACAGAGGTGAGCTTGAAGAAAAGGCAAAACACTGCAGTGCCATGGAAAGACTGGCCGCAGATGCGGAAAGGGATTCTATCAAATACATGCAGGTAAAATTCATGGAAAAACATTTGGGAGAAACTTTCAAAGGTGTGATTTCCGGCGTGGCAGAATTCGGATTCTGGGTTGAAATCCCGGAAAACGGAGCGGAAGGTCTGATCAAACTGAGAGATCTTGTTGATGATTCGTACATGTTTGACGCCAAAACACATGCTGTATATGGAGTGAGACATGGTAATAAATACCAGTTGGGAGACGAAGTTCAGATTAAAGTGGTGAAAGCCAATCTGATTCAGAAGCAGCTGGATTTCCAGATTGTGAAGTAAATGATGTTTTCAAAGTCTATAAATAAAAAGGCTGATTGTTCAATAACGATCAGCCTTTTGTTTTTTCAGATTTAGAGTTTTCTAATATGCCTCCCTCTCCTATTTCTTGAAATTTTTACATTAAAGTCTGATTAAAATCCATTTGATAAATCACAAGTTTATTGAATAATTAAATCATAAAGTATAACTTTGTATTAAACGAAATGAATTTTTTTCATTTTAAAATACTACTTAATGTTTGAACTTGTACTATCTGCCATCATATTAGGATTTATGCTGAGCCTGGTTTTTATAGGACCTATATTTTTCCTGTTAATTGAAACCAGCTTTTCCAGAGGCCCCAGACATGCCCTATCACTGGACCTTGGTGTTATCACAGCAGATTTATTATGCATTGTGGCAGCATATTATGCCAGTACAGACATTGTAACATTAATAGATAAGCATCCCGGTTTTTACAGAATCACTTCCATTCTTATTTTTATCTATGGGATCGTGATGTTGGTTACCAAGACCAAGATGCATATGCCTGGAGAGGAAAAGATCATTGGCCAAAATTATATCAAGACATTTTTCAATGGTTTTTTCTTTAATCTTCTCAATGTTGGGGTCATCCTTTTCTGGCTGGTAACGGTAATTTCCGTAAGGAATCAATATCCGGACACCAGCAGTTTTATTTTATACATCGGGATCGTTCTGGCCACTTACCTTTCTATAGATCTTGCCAAGATATTCCTTGCCAAGCAGTTTCATGATAAATTGACACAAAAACTGGCCAACCAGATCAGAAGAGTGGTTGGCTGTATTCTTATCATCTTCAGCTTCTTTATTTTCCTGCAGAGTTTCAAAAAGTTCAATCAGTTTGACAGACAGCTGGAGGAAGCCGAAAAAAAAGAAGTAAAATATCAAAAAACAAAATGAAAAAAATGATCTTTCCGAAGTCTCTTAAAAAGGGAGACAAAATAGCTGTTATTTCCCCTGCCGGAGCGGTAGATGCCTCTCAATTGGAAAAGGGAATAGAAATGATTAAAAGCAGAGGTTTTGAACCCGTTCCGGGGGAACATCTTTACACTAAATTTTCAAACGGATACAATTATGCCGGAACAGAAAAGGAAAGAATTAAAGATATTAACTGGGCTTTAAATGATAAAGAAATAAAAGCCGTGTGGGCCTCCAGAGGAGGCTATGGATGCCAGCACCTGATACAGCATCTGAAAATGAAGGACTTTACAGAAAATCCGAAATGGTATATCGGGTATTCTGATAACACCGTTATACAAAGTTATCTGCTGAAAAAAGGTTTTGTTTCTATACATGGGCAGACCATCAAAACATCTAGTTTTGGAGTCACAGGTGAAAGTTATGATCTGATTTTTGACATCCTGAAGGGAAAAATGCCAAAATACAGCTTAAAATCCCATCCGTTGAATAAAGAAGGGTATATTAAAGGAGAACTGATCGGAGGTAATTTAGCCCTTATTTATGCCCTTTTAGGAACCCAATATTCTTTCGACTTTAAGGACAAAATTCTTTTCATCGAAGATATCGGAGAAAACTTCTATGCCCTGGATCGGATGATCATGAGCCTGGAGCTGGCGGGAGTTTTCAAGAAAATCAAAGGACTCATTGTAGGAGGTATGACCAATATGGGAGATGAAAAAGAAAACAAAAGCTACGAAGAAAGCTTTGATGAGTTTGCTTACAAGCTGATCTCTGACAGAATCTCAAGATATAAATTTCCTGTGGTATTTGCTTTCCCGAACGGACACATTAAAGACAACCGCCCATTGATTATCGGAAGTGAAGTTAAAGTAAAGATTGATACTAAAGTAAAGGTAGAGTTTTAAAATAATCATACTACTACTCTATTTCTTAATTTCTAAATACTAATATGGCTGACCATAACGATTTTGGAAAAATAGCAGAAAATCTTGCTGCTGACCATCTTAAGAAATATGGCTATAAAATTCTGGTCAGAAATTTCCGTTTTCAGAAAGCAGAGATTGATATCATTGCTGAAAAAGATGATCTGATTATCATTGTGGAAGTGAAAGCAAGATCTACAAATGCATTTATGCTTCCTCACGAAGCTGTGACCAAAACAAAAATAAAATCAATTGTTTCTGCAGCCAATCACTATTTGGAAGAATTTAATAGGGATAATGAAGTAAGATTTGATATTATTTCCGTTCTTCCTGATAAAAACAAAAACTTGGCAATTGATCATATAATGGATGCATTTCAGGCATTTGATGCCAATTGAAATACTAATTGATTAAATACACGATGTAATAATATAAGAGTGAATGACACACCGGTTATATTTTGATACATCGTTAGATTAAAAATAAACTTATGAAGACAATATTCATTACCGGAGCAACTTCAGGTATAGGAAAAGCCACTGCGGAACTTCTTGCAAAACAAGGAAACAGAATTATTATCTGTGGAAGAAGAAGTGAGGTACTCGAGACAGTGAAGACAGGACTTTCTCATTATACCGAAATATTTAGTTTAAAGTTTGACGTCAGCAATCTTGAAGAAGTGGAAACAGCTATCAATTCTCTTCCTGAGAACTGGAAAGACATTGATGTTCTGATCAATAATGCTGGGAATGCACATGGATTAGATCCTCTTTCGGCAGGAAAAACAGATGACTGGAATTCTATGATCGACGGAAATGTAAAGGGATTACTCTATGTTTCGAAAATGATTATTCCAACTATGAAAACTAAAAATTTAGGTCATATTGTAAATATCAGTTCTGTTGCGGCAAGACAGACTTACGCAAATGGAGTAGTGTACTGTGCAACGAAGAAAGCAGTAGATGTTATTTCTGAGGGGATGAGATTAGAGCTTACAGAATTTGGAATCAAAGTAACCAACATTCAGCCGGGAGCTGTAGAAACAGATTTCTCTTTAGTAAGATTCAAAGGGGACAGCGAGAAGGCTTCTACCGTGTATGCAGGGTATGAAGCTCTGAAAGCTGAAGACATCGCTGATGCTATTGCCTATTGTGTAAATGCACCAAAGCACGTTACCGTTTCAGAAATGACTATCTATCCAAGTGCTCAGGCGGAACCAAGAACGATTTATAGAAAATAGTCCAAAATAATGGAGTAAATTTGCAGAATATTAAAATCAATTTTGTCTTTTGCAATATTGCGTTTACCTTAAAATCAAAAAATGAAAATTCTATATCTGGAAACATCTTCAAAGAACTGTTCAGTAGCGGTATCGGACAATGAGAAGCTGCTGTGTCTGTGTGAAGAAGTTTCTGAAAATTACAAACAGTCTGAAAGTCTCCATACTTATGTAGAATGGGCAATGGAGGGAGCGGGAATTTCTCTGAAGGATATTGAAGCCATTTCTTTAGGAAAAGGTCCAGGATCATATACGGGGTTAAGAATAGGCGCGGCTTCTGCAAAAGGCTTCTGCTATGGGCTCAGAGTTCCGCTGATCGCAGTAAATTCTCTTGAAAGCATGATAGAGCCTTTTTTAGGAGATAACTATGACCTGGTAATTCCTTTAGTTGATGCGAGGAGAATGGAAGTTTATACGGCCGTTTATGATGGGAAAACAGGCCAGGAATTATCGGAGACCGAAGCCAAAATTCTGGATGAAGCTTCTTTTGAAGAATTTAAAGATAAAAAAGTGCTGTTTGTAGGAGACGGAGCGAAGAAAGCAAAAGATATACTCAATCTTCCTGGTGCTGTTTTTAAAGATGACGTTTATCCGTCTGCCCAATATCTTATCAGTAAAACGATGAAAAAAATACAAAATCAGGAATTTGAAGATATGGCTTATTTTGAACCTTTTTATCTTAAAGATTTCCACGGGGTAAAGAAAAAGCCTTCGTAATTGATATTTTATAAAAGAAAGATAATAACCGTATTATAAAGTAAAAAAGCAACTCAATTTGAGTTGCTTTTATTATTTTTATTGAGGTCTTGGCGGCGCTTTTGATGCGGGCTTATTTCCGCCGGATTTGTCATTTTTTTTCTGCTGGGCGGGATTACCCTGCTGCAAACCCGGATCTACGTTCAGGGTTTGTGTGGCTATGTTTTCCTGCTGCTGTACTTTCCCGTTATTCATTGGCGGGCTTCCTGTATTTTGTGTATTAGGCTGAACAGGAGCTCCTCCAGGTTGTTGGGGAATTGCATTTCCTTTATTATCGGTCGCCTGAAAGCTGAGATCACTTTTCAGGTAATTCAGCATTTCCTTAGCCCTTATTCCTTCGGGGGTTTTAGAATAATTCAGGGCAATCTGTTCAAGCTGAAGAATCATTACTTCCTTTCCGCTGGATTTTCCTGCATTGAAAGCATTGAGCAGATACAGTTTCGGAACCAGTGCATCCTTTGGATATTTTTGAAGGGCCTGGTCTATGAGATCTTTACTTTCTGCAAATTTTTCCGATTCAAAAAGGGCATATGCTTTTTTATACTCGTTTTCAACTTCCTCAGTTGATTTTACAAATGATTTGTTTTTAGGATTTCTGGCAAATTCAGCATAGGAAGTATAAGGATAATCTGATAACAGAATTTGTTTTGCTCTTTCAGAAGCCTGTGGATTTTTTTGATAATTCATGGCAAAAATCTCATACAATGCCTGCAGCATTACCTTTTCTTCAGGCTTTACATCTACAAGCTCATACAGCGTTTTGGTAGCCAGGGGAGTATTGGTAAAGTAATTCTGATACATAATACCCAGGCCTAGTGAGGCAGTATCTCTGTCCTTTTTCAATTGGGATAATTTACCCTGATCCGTAGGAATCTGTTCAATATAATAAGCCGGTTCAAAACGTCTCGGATTAGGAGCAGAAGTCACTCCAAGCGCTTCATTTTTCATATCTTCTATAGAAGCCATTTTCTTGGAAAAACGCCAGTTATCCGCAAGTGCACGGTCTCCCCAGATCTGTTTAAATGTAGAGGCTCCTTTGCTTACTGTTCCGGTATTACTGAAGTAGAATCCTTTAGTAGTGACCCCAAAGTCTTCAAAGGAATTAGAAGAACCGTTGGCAAAAACAGAGTTGGCACTATAGTCCCCGGTATCAAATCCTTTATTTCTTTCTGCACGTCTTCTTTCCAGTTCTTCTTTCTCCTCCTTGGCCTTTAATTTTGCAATATATTTCGTGAAATAATCTGTTTTCTGGGCATCATTCATCTTGGCAAGAGAAAGAATACTGTCATTCTTCTTGATGAGATAGTAGTTTCTGGAAATCTTTTTAATATACTCGGATTGATCTTTTAACAGGATCTTTGAAGGTTCATAAGTCATTACAGCAAGTGCAGAATCATAATAGCTTCCGGCTCCGATATAATCATTTTTTTCCAGGTAGCTTTTTCCTATTTCATAATAAGCCAGCCCACGGATTTGAGGGTCGGATACCTTTTCAAACAATGATTTTCTGAAGAACTGCTGAGCCTCCTCTTTTTTTCCTGCCTTGTTGGCCATTAAACCTAAAGCATAGTAAAATTCATTTTTTCTGGAACCATAAGTTCCTTTCTTGCTGATTCCCTCCAGATAATTTTTAGCGCCTGCATAATCTCCTTTACCGTTAAAAGTTTTAGCAATAGCAATCTGTGATTTTACTTCGAATTCAAAATCATTGGCATATTTGTATGCTGCAGTATAGCTTTCCCTTGCTTTATCATTCTGCCCCAGATTTTCCAAAACCTGACCTCTCAGATAAGCGATTCTGCTTTTCAGTTTCCTGTTGCTGTTCAGCTCAAAAGCGTCATCAAGCTCTTTAGCGGCTTCTTCTTTTTTTCCCGCATCCAGCAAAGATTCAGCATAGTAGATACTGAGCAGTTTTGCATAGCTTTTATTAATATCTTCTCCTTTCAGTTTTGCAAAAGTTTCATGCGCTCTGTGATAATCCTTGATTTTATCATAAGCCAGTCCCTGATAAATTCTTGCCAAAGCAATCCTCTTATCATCTTTCATATGAGTGAAAACATAATTAAGTGCGTCCAGTGCCTCCAGAGATTTACCACGATAAATTCTCGCCTGAGCCAGGATCATATAGGCGTCAAAGATCTGTTTATTTTTCTCTTCACCGTTCCTGGTTACAGAATATTTATTAATAGCTTTTAAAGCTTTAGCCTCTGCAATTTCAAGGGTGGTTGCTCCTTTTGCCTGTTCTCCATCCGGTCTTGCCGGGGCATTCCCTGAAGGTCCGCCAGGTATATTCGGTACTCCGGAATTACTCCTTCCTGAAGGTCTGTTAGCTACTTCAGCCATTTTCATAGAGTTCTCTGCAAAAGCCTCAGACTGTCCGAGGTCACTTCCTAAAGGCTGTTCTTCATAAGTCAGAATAGGAATATAAGGCGCATAAAAGTTGTCTTTATGGCCCTTATCCCGGGTCGTAAACTCACTGTTTAATGCGTCTTTGGCATTAAAAAGAGTGTTGTAATATGTTGAAAATCCTTTCAATAGCTTTGAACGCTGCTCCGGCTTTTTTGTTTTGGTAGCACAGGAAGCGACAAGGCATATTACCAAAAGGAATAATATATTCTTTTTCATTATTCAATATAACTCGCTAATCTGCTTTTTATTATCAGCAGTTTGATGATTTTGTAAAAATAATAAAATTTTATAATGAATAATATTTATATTTCCGAAGGAAATATTTTATTTCTTCTTAAATGGATGTCAGAACCTCAATAATTTTTTTAAATCAGAGCGGTTTCTTTTAATATTTTGTAAACAAGATGGGTGGGAAGTCCCATAATGGTGTAGAAACTTCCTGTGAGGCTTCTAATCTTTGCCATTCCCAGCCATTCCTGGATACCGTAGCTTCCTGCTTTGTCAAAAGGCTTATAATTTTGAATGTAATAATTTATTTCTTCATCAGTAAGTTGATCCAGAGTGACATCTGCTACATCTGTTTCTGTAAAAGATTTATTGGCTGTTTTGATAGTAATTCCGGTATACACCTGATGCGTTCTTCCCGAAAGGCTCTGAAGCATTTTAAAGGCATCCGCTTCATCTTTAGGTTTTCCCAGAATCTGATGGTCAACAGCTACTACTGTATCAGCAGTCAGCAGAACTTCATCTGCTTCCAGACTCCTGAAAGCTTCCGCTTTTAGATCAGAAAGATAAGCCGCGGCATCTTCTATTTTGATATTTTCCGGCAGAATTTCTTCACAGTCTATTTTTACAACTTCAAATTTAAAACCAAGGCTGGAAAGAAGTTCTTTTCTTCTTGGGGATTGTGATGCTAAAAGTAATTTCATGCCTGTAATTATACGGATTGTGTATTATCATCATGCCAGTTTCCCTGAACTTTCATCACCTGTTCTATCACATCGCGCACAGCACCTGTTCCTCCTTTTTTCGGGGAAATATAATCAGAAATTCCTTTTACTTCAGGAACTGCATTTTCAGGGCATGCGGCAATAGCTGAACGCTCCATGATATGAATATCCGGAAGATCATCACCCATGGTCAGGATTTCTTCATTTTTAAGGTTGTATTTTTTCTTAAAATCTTCAAAATCATCTATTTTATTGTGAGACTTAGGATAATAGTCCTGAATCCCAAGATAATTGATCCTGTGTTTTACCATCTCATCATTTCCTCCTGTAATAACACCGATCAGATAATTGTTTTTTAATGCTTTTACAACAGCATAGCCGTCCAGGACATTCATTACCCTGCACATATTTCCTCCGGGAAGAAGATAGACGCTTCCGTCCGTGAAAACTCCGTCAACATCAAATACAAATGCTTTAATATCTTTTAGTTTCTCTTTATAGCTCATACATTTTCTGAATAGAATGATTCATTGTTTTATAAATTTCAAGACTCTCATCTTTTAGCAACTGTTCATGCAGCTGTAAGATCCTTAGATCATTTCTTACAGCAGGTCCTGTCTGCGCTGCTTTAGGTTCAATTTCATGGATTTTCTGAACGGTTTCATCAATCAGCGGTAAGAAATAATCAAACGGGATATCCTGAGCATCTGAAATTTCTTTAGCCCTTGAAAAAAGATGATTCACAAAATTGCAGGCAAAAACAGCTGTAAGATGGATATATTTTCTTTTTTCATAAGTACTTTCCATTACCTTTTCTGAAATCTTTAAAGCAAGGTCAAACAACATTTTTTGATCTTCTTGATTTTCAGCTTCTACAAAAAACGGAATTTTTTCGTATTCCAGTTCTTTTGATTTTGAAAAGGTCTGTAAAGGGTATAGGCTCGCTTTCCGATAATCGCCGGCAAGAACTTCTTTAGGAAGAGATCCTGAAGTATGAACAACCAGGCAGTCTTTTTCGGTAATAGTTTTTGAGACTTCCTCTACAGATTTATCACTCACGCAGATGATATAAAGATCTGCCTTTTCCAAACGATCAGTAGAATAGGGAATGTGTAATTCCTCAGAAATCTTACTTAATTCTTTTTCGTTCCTGCCAAATATCTGAACAAGAGGAATGCTTTTCAAAATGAAAGCTTTTGCCATATGATAGGCTACATTTCCGGAACCGATGATTACAATTTGCATATAACAAATATAAGATTTTAAGCTGAGCCGGAAAAGACAGATGGCTTCAGAAATGCTGTCGCTCAATATAGGCACGTTTATTGCGTAAGTGTCTCATAATATTTTTAATATTTAAATTGAAAATTAGATTTTTAATTTAACTTTCAGCTATTTTTGTAATCCAAAACAATGAAGGCATCTTATGAAGATTAAGGACGCGGAAATTATTTCGTTGATGCAGAATCCACGGACCCAGGATAAAGGAGTCCGTGCCTTGATGGATGCCTATCAAAGCAGATTGTACTGGCACATAAGAAGAATTATTGTGGACGGAGATCTTGCACAGGATACTTTGCAGGAAACTTTTATTAAAGCTTATCAGAATTTTCATCAGTTCAAAAATGATAGCCAGCTGTATACCTGGTTGTACAGAATTGCTACCAATGAAGCACTACAGCAGGTCAATAAAATGAAAAAAATGCAGAAGACTGATGAAGATCCGGAGTATCACATGCAGAATCTTGTAGCAGATAATACAGAAGGAGATGCAGAAGAAATACAGATTTTACTGCAGAACGCTATACAGAGCCTGCCTGAAAAGCAGAAACTGGTATTTATGATGCGGTATTATGATGATTTGCCCTATGAAGAAATATCAAAAATAGTTGATATGTCCGTAGGGACCCTGAAAACAAATTATCATTATGCCAAACAGAAAATAGAAGATTATATTAAAGAAAATTACGAAAAATAATTTTTGACCCTACAAAGATGAAAGAGTTCGACATAGAAAAATTAGAACGTAAAAACATTTACACAGTTCCTGAAAATTTGTTTGAAAATATTCAGGAGAACGTTATGAATGATATAAAGACAAGTAAAAAAGCGCCTGTCTTTAAGCTGAACTGGATGTATGCAGCAGCGGCATCACTGGCTTTGATCTTTGGAGCAACTTATGTTTTCAATTCAGATAATGACTCTGCCGATCAGACCCTGAATTCTAAAACAGCCTATGTTGCCAATAATGGAGAGCCCAAAACAGAAAGTGAGCTGGCTTATGAAACTTTAAAATCTGATTTAACTTCTGTTGAAAATAATAATCAAACAGTTGAAAATCAAAAAAATAACAATATATACGCTTCTGAAAGTGTAAATAAAACTGAAAAAGCAACAGAGACACCCAAACCGGTGAAAACTGTAAATAAAAAAGAAGAAACACGAATGAATGACTATCTGGATTCGTTTTCTAATTCTGAAATTGCAGAATTAGCAAGTAATTCGACCCAGGACGTTTATTTGGATATTTATAATTAAAAGAAGATGAAAAAGATATTATTGACGTTTTTGATTATTTACGGCTTTGGATTAAATGCCCAAAGAACTGATTATGACTGGAAAAAGATGGATCCCAAACAAAGAAAGGAAGTCATCAACAATCTTTCCCCGGAAGAAAGGAAAGAGCTTCTGAAGAAATTCAGAAACAATATGATCATGGATAATCTGAATGTCGATCCGGAGGATAAAGCCGAATTTACACAATTGTATAACGAATATCTGGATAGCCAGAAACAAATAAAAAGTCAGTTTAATTCAAACTTTGATCCTGAAACTTTAACGGATGAAGAGGCTAAAGCCAAATTACAGCAAAGTTTTGAAGTGGGACAAAAGCTTTTGGATAACAGAAAAAAATATGCAGATAAAATGCAGCAGGTAATTCCCTGCCAGAAAGTTCTGAAGCTGTTTCAGTCAGAAAAAATGATGAAGGATAAAATGGAAGAAAGAAAACCTCACGGAAACAATAACACTGCTTCGGGACCTAAACAAAACCCATAATAGTTTATTTTTTTAATGTTGGACGGCTCTTACAGATCTTTTCTGTGAGAGCCGTTTAATTTTGCTTCAAATTCCTATTTTTGCCGAAAATTTATAGATGAAAAAATTATTTTTCTTTTTTTTACTTTCGTCTCTATGGTCCGCACAAAAAACTGAAATAATTAAGATTAATGATAATCTTAGAGACAGAAAAGGACTTACAAAATCACTTACTTTTATTGATAACAGATCAGATAAAAATATTGGAAGTATTCCGGATAAAAAAGATATAGTTGAACTGAAATTTGCAACTAATGATCTTCAGGGATTGATCGAAAACAAATTCAGAGAAGACAATAAAACAATAGGAAATAATGATATTGTCCTGATGTTGGAAGACCTTAAAGTCTATGAAGAACAGGATAATAACCGTACATTTACTTATGCAAAAGCGAGAATTAAACTTTCCAGCTTTATTAAAAGAAATGATAAATACTATTTTATCGGAAGATATAGTAATGTAATTGTCTGTAACCCGAATATTACAGTACATCCTTCTATATTTTTGGCTGGACAGATTTCTGAAATATTTACACAGTTTATAAAAGCGTCTTATTATCCAAATATTAATCCCGGATATTATATTCCTGAAAATGAAATAAACAGATATGAAGAGTATTTAAACAAGGAGTATAAAGCATTTAACAATCCTATTCTAAAGGAAGGTATTTACACAAACTTTCAGGAATTTCGTAACCAGAATCCAAATCCTGAGTATTCCCTCAAAAAAAATAAGAAAGGAAAAGTAGTGCAGTTAATAGATAAAGGCCTTGAGACTTCGCTCTCTAAAGTATATTGCTATGTAGAAAATGGAATAGCTTATAAAACGACACCTGTGGGCTTTGATGAAATAAAGAAAGATAATAAAGGCTTTTATATTTATTCTTCCAGAACCAATCTTTTTGCTTCAGCCCAAACCGGAGGCTTATTCGTTGGAGCAGTTACAGGAGGTTTGGTAGGAGCTTTAATCGGTGCTGCAATTGATTCCTCATCCAATACCAATGCTGGAACAGTTCAGGGAGTCGGTTTCAGATCTACTATGGAATCCAATGTGTATCTTGATTCTTTAACCGGGAGTTATATATTTGAAAAATAAAAAAATCAGCAGTAAAAATTAAATAAATTCATACAATAAGATAATGAAAGACAATAATCTCTCGCTTTTTTTTATCTTTGCAAACTACAAGATTCTTAAATGAAAAACATACGAAATTTTTGCATAATCGCCCATATCGACCACGGTAAAAGTACCCTGGCAGACCGTCTGTTGGAGTATACCAATACAGTTACCCAAAGAGAATTACAGTCTCAGACGCTTGATGATATGGATCTGGAAAAAGAACGTGGGATTACGATTAAGTCGCACGCTATCCAGATGGATTATGAATATAAAGGAGAAAAATATATTTTAAACCTTATCGATACACCGGGACACGTTGACTTTTCCTATGAAGTTTCCCGATCTATTGCTGCCTGTGAAGGAGCGCTTCTAATCGTGGATGCTGCACAGAGTATCCAGGCACAGACCATCAGTAACCTTTATTTAGCACTGGAAAATGATCTGACAATCATTCCGATTCTGAATAAAATTGACCTTCCGTCTGCCAATCCTGAGGAAGTAACCGATGAGATTATGAATCTGATCGGGTGCGACTATGAAGATGTACTGAGAGTTTCCGGAAAAACAGGAGAAGGTGTTCATAACCTTTTAGAACAGATTGTTGAGAGAATTCCTGCACCGGAAGGAGATCCTGACGGTCCGCTTCAGGCCTTGATCTTCGACTCTGTTTATAACCCTTTCAGAGGTATTGAAGCGTATTTCAAGGTAGTGAACGGAAGTATTACTAAAAATGAAAAGATCAAATTCTTCGCTACAGGCAAAGAATATGGGGCTGATGAGGTAGGAACGTTAAAACTTAAGCAGGTTCCTAAGAAAACAATCCATTGTGGAGATGTAGGCTACCTGGTGTCGGGAATCAAAGATGCCCGTGAAGTAAAAGTAGGAGATACCATCACTTCTTTTGACAGACCTGCAGCGGCTCCTATTGATGGATTTGAGGAAGTAAAACCAATGGTATTTGCCGGTATTTACCCAATTGATTCTGAAGATTTTGAAGAGCTGAGATTCTCTCTTGAAAAATTAAGACTGAATGATGCTTCTCTGGTTTTCGAACCGGAAAGTTCTGCTGCTCTTGGTTTCGGTTTCCGTTGCGGATTCCTGGGAATGCTTCACATGGAAATTGTACAGGAACGTCTTGACAGAGAGTTTAATATGAACGTGATCACTACGGTACCGAACGTATCTTATTTTGGATATTCCAAAAAAGAACCAGAAATTCCGATTCTGATCAACAACCCTTCGGAAATGATGGATCCGTCTATTATGGACAGAGTGGAAGAACCGTTTATCAAGGCTTCTATCATTACCAAATCTGATTTCGTGGGGCCGGTAATGACTCTATGTATTGAAAAAAGAGGAGAAATTGTTAACCAAAGCTATTTAACTTCTGAAAGAGTGGAATTGGTGTTCAATATGCCGCTTGCTGAGGTAGTATTTGATTTCTATGACAGGTTAAAATCAATCTCTAAAGGATATGCTTCATTTGATTATCATCCAATCGGATTCAGAGCGTCCAAGCTTGTAAAAATGGACATACTGATCAATGGTGATATGGTAGATGCCCTTTCATCTTTGATTCATGACAGTAATGCCTATCACATTGGTAAAAAAATGTGTGAAAAACTTCGTGAGCTGATCCCGAGACAACAGTTTGATATTGCTGTTCAGGCTGCCTTGGGTACGAAAGTAATTGCAAGAGAAACCATTAAAGCCTTAAGAAAAGACGTTACTGCAAAATGTTATGGTGGTGATATTTCCAGAAAGCGTAAGCTATTGGAAAAGCAGAAAGAAGGTAAGAAGAAAATGAAGCAGATTGGTAGAGTAGAAGTACCGCAATCAGCGTTCATGGCTGTATTAAAGCTAAATGACTAATTCATTATAAAAATAAAAAACCGCTTCTGATAATGGAGCGGTTTTTTTTGTTGATTTATTTCTTACGGGTGTATTTTATTTCCATGGTTTTGTACTCTTTTCCTGTCTTGGAGTCCGGGCCGTACATTTCCAGTTTTTGATTGTTGTCATCTACAAATGTGAAAACCTCTCTGAAATCACAATCTTTCCCAGGTCTTGAAGGATCCGTCATTTTTCCTTTAAATTCAACCGATTTTGTAGAGGGACTCCATTCCCCTTCACCATGCATGATACCGGTTCCCATATTGTCGATCCATGTACTGATAAATTTCTTTTTGGAGTTGTCATATCCCACAATGCTCATTCCTTCGAAAGGCATTCCCATAAAGTTGCCTTTATGATTACTGATCTGGTAGCGTCCGCCATACATCATTTTATTGATAGTCTCAGATTTACTCATCATAGGTTTTCCTCCGTTTTCCATCCACATGGTGGTTTCTCCCGTCCAGATTCCGTCAGATTTTGCCAGCATCTTATGCATTTCTCCCGGAGTAGAGTACTCCATCCACGCTTTCATAGCTGTTGCTGAATCTACTGGTTTCCATTCAGGTTCTGAAGCAGCAGGGTCTGCTTTATCGGAACCATTGACTGCTGTTGTTTTTCCTTTCTCACAGGCTGTTAATAAAAAAGCAGCGATAAGAATTGATAATAAATTTTTCATAATGGTTTAGTTTTAAGATGGTTAGAATGATAACTTAAAGATAGGAACTTTTATTATACCTCTGATTATTTTTTTACTTTGCACATAAATCGTAACTTTGTGTATTCATAACGCAAATCAATTTATGGAGTCTCCAAAAAAATTACAGGATATAAAAGTGGCTGTAGATGCTGTCATCTTCGGATATTTTGATAAAAAAGACCTTCAGATTCTTCTGATTAAAAGAAATATTGAACCTTTTAAGGGAGGATGGGCTCTACCGGGAGGACTTGTTCTTGATGATGAGAGTGTAGATGATGCAGTAAAAAGAGAACTGTATGAAGAGGCAGGTATAAAACCCGATTTTCTGGAACAACTGTACACCTTTGGTAATCTGGGGCGCGATCCAAGAAACAGAGTGGTTTCTGTAGCTTATCTTGGGCTTGTGAACCCGTCTTATCATGAACTTTTTGCAGACTCTGATGCCGAAGATGCACAATGGTTCAGTATTAATAAACTCCCTTCTTTGGCTTTCGACCACAAAACGATCATTGATACTGCCTTAAAAAGACTTCGTACAAAAATTCAGTATCAGCCGATCGGCTTCAATCTTCTCAATGAAGAATTCCCCTTTTCTGATCTTGAAAATCTTTATAAAACCATTGTGGGACAGGAAATCGACAGAAGAAACTTCCGTAAGAAAATTATGAGCTACGGTCTGCTTAACGAAACCAACAACGTTAAAAAAGAAGGCAGCGGCAGACCCGGAAAACTTTTTACTTTCAATAAGGAAAAGTATAAAGAGCTTGAAGAGCAGGGCTTTTATTTCGAAATTAAATAGATTTCTAAACACAAACTTCACAAATGTTTTGCACAAATATCCACTAATATTTATGACATTCTTGAAGCCACAGTATAAGATATCAATTGAAAACATTCAATAAGAACGGGCTTTAGCCCGTTTTTTTATACCATATCATTCCATTGGCTTCAGCCTAAACGAATCAAATTTGTGTCATTTGTGATCAAAATTTGTGTTATTCGTGTTGATTGGAATTAAATTTTTATCCCTGAAAATCAATTTATTATATTTATTAGCGTAAAATTAACACAAATAAATTTGGTGCAAAGACTGATATTATTTTAAATTTGTGTCAAAATAACGCAATCATGAAATACACCATACAAAATATTACAGAACGCTTTCAAAAAAAGGAAAAGATAAAATATCTCTTTTTCTGGGGGCACACGGCAAAGGATATTGTGACCAAATCATGCTTCAGCCAATGGTTTCCCGGAAAATTTGAAGAAAACGGGATCATCTATAAGACTGCAGAACATTATATGATGGCAGGGAAGGCCAGATTATTTAATGACCCTGAAACAGAAGAGGAAATTTTAAAGGCAAATACTCCTAATCAGGCAAAAGCCTTAGGCAGGAAAGTAAAAAACTTTGACCCGAAACGCTGGGATGAACATAAATATGAAATTGTAACCCAGGGAAATCTTTTAAAATTCTCGCAAAATCAGAAATTTAAAGACTTTCTTTTATCAACTGGAGATAAAGTTCTGGTAGAGGCAAGTCCTTATGACAGAATCTGGGGTATCGGAATGCTGGAAACGGATAGCAGAGCAGAAAATCCATTACTATGGAACGGAGAAAACCTGTTAGGATTTGCTTTGATGGAAGTAAGGGATGAATTAAGAAGGTAAAAACACAATCAGGCACAAAATAGGAATTATGGAAAAAATAGAACTGCACCCACAGATATTTCTGATTGAAGATTTTCTGACCGAAGCAGAATGTGATCATTATATCAGTCTTTCGCAGGAGAAAGTTTTTGAAGAGGCCAAGATCAATGTATTCGGACGCCAGCAGATGAATAAAGGAATCAGAAATAATGACCGATTGATGATCTTTAATACAACAATTGCTGAAGAGCTTTTTAACAAGGCTGTAGAGTTTCTGCCTCAGAAACAGGATGGATATCAGATTCTTAACTTTAATGAAATGCTCAGGATTTATAAATATGCGTCCGGACAGCAGTTTAAAATGCACAGAGATGGAAGTTACATACGGAATGAAAATGAAAAAAGCTTTTACACCTTTATGATTTATCTGAATGATGATTTTGAAGGTGGAGAAACAGAATTTGAGAACTTATTTACTGTAGCTCCAAAGAAAGGAACCGCTCTTATTTTTTATCATCCCCTGAGACATGAAGGAAAGACTTTGATCAGCGGGCAGAAATATGTGTTGAGAACAGATGTAATGTATTTAAGAAAAAGACCATGAAAAAGATATATGTTTTTGGGAACGGAAATATATCGTGGGATAATTTCCATCAGTTTTATATAGAACCTATCAAACAATTTGATTGGTCAAAGTGCGAATTTCTTATCGGAGATTTTAATGGTACAGATACCTTAATGATGGAATTTTTAAAAGATAAGACCTCTAATGTTACCATACTTCATATAGGAGAGAAACCTAGATATTTCGTAAATAGATTCAATTTTCAGGCTGGAAATTGGAAAACAATTGGAGGATTTCAGACGGATAAAGAAAGAGATCAATATGCCATGACAATGTGCACTCATTTCTTAGGCATTGATTTCAATTCTGATGAGAGAAGGAAAAGCGGAACTCTGCAGAACATTAAAGCATGCTTTGATTTAGGAAAAATAAAAATATAAAACTATGCTTTCTCTTTTTTGCGTAATAATAACACAAAAGGATATTAATTATGGAAGATGAATTAAAACCCAGATTTATCGAATCATTACAAAGAAATAATGATCAAATCAGAGAAGACCGGGCAAGAATCATCGGAGCAGATTCCGAATTGATTTACAGACGGAGAGTTGAAGATATCGAATTAAAAATTAAAAGACTCGAGCGTGAACAGGAAGGGCTTATTGATATCAGTCCTTTAGACAGAAACAGTCTGACTTTTGCGGATTTCAATCCCGAAGCATTCGTTCAGAAAGACATGGAATTATCATTAACAATCAGAAATCTGAATATTCAGCTTGAAGTTACCCAAAAGAGATTTGAATATTTATTTGGAAAAACACTGTAGTCATGGGAAGTACAAGATACGATTTAGACGCTCGTTATGACAGAGCAAGAAAAGCAGGTTACGGAACCAAATCCGCGGGTGAGATTTTTACCCAGAATGCCAAAAGAATGGCTCATGAATCCATGAATCCTCACGGAATTTCTTTCAGGGAATCCAGAGACTCAGAAGTTCACCCTAACTCGGTTCCGATTATTTTAGGGCTGGATGTTACCGGAAGTATGGGGCATATTCCTCATGAACTGATCAGAGATGGATTGCCTAAGCTGATGGGCGGAATTATTCAGGGAGGCGTTCCCGATCCGGCCTTATTGTTCCTTGGAATCGGGGATCATGAATGTGATGGCTACCCACTTCAGGTAGGGCAGTTTGAATCCGGAGATGCAGAACTGGATATGTGGCTTACGCGCACTTATATTGAGTCAGGCGGTGGCGGAAATGCTGGTGAAAGCTATCTGTTAGCATGGTATTTTGCTGCATTTCATACGAGAACAGATGCTTTTGAAAAAAGAGGTCAGAAAGGATTACTGTTTACTGTAGGTGATGAACCTTGTTTAAAAACACTTTCCGCATCTGCTATCAGGGAAATTATGGGAAAAGGGCAGCAAACCTACACCCATTCTGAGCTGTTGGAAGAGGCAAAGAAAAAATATGAAGTATACCACATCAGTGTTTTGCATTCCGATCAGGCATTGAGAGCGGACAGGGGCTGGAAAGAATTATTAGGACAAAATTGTGTATCTATAACAGATCACAGAGAAATTCCGAATGTTATTAAAAACATTATCTGTGATAAGTTTAAAAATCAAAGTTTCGGAACAACGGGAACAGGAGGGTTAGATCAGTTTCAAATGCTTTAAAAATCTGTCAATGTCATGAGCAAATAGGAATGACAGAGACAAAAGATTAAAAAAAATAAAAGTCATGAAAAAGGCACAAATAGTAATAGGACTTGGTTTTGGTGATGAAGGAAAAGGAATTACTACAGATTTCCTGGCTTCTCAGAATCCGGAGACCATTGTGATCAGGTTTTCCGGAGGCCAGCAGGCAGCACATACCGTGATGATTGATGATAGAAAACATGTGCATTCCAGTTTTGCGAGTGGTGCACTTCGTGGTCTGCCTTCTTATTTCACGGAGCATTGTACCATCCATCCGGTTTTTCTGCTCAATGAAAGAGAAGAATTAAAAGCAAAGAATGGAAATATTGAGGTCCATATTCATCCACTGGCGAAAGTTACGACTCCTTTTGATGTATGGCAGAACAGAACGAATGCAAGAAACCTCGAACACGGAACCTGCGGAAAAGGAGTAGGAGCCACCATGAAAAGAAATGAAAGTCCCTATAAACTGTTTGCTATAGACCTGATTTCACCCGGAGAAATGCTGATGGAAAAGCTGAAAGGAATAGCCTATTATTATGGCTTTACAGATGAAAACGAAATTAGTGAACTTTTACAGCCTTTTTTAGAAGCTATTGATAGTATTGATTGGAGAATAAATGATTATACCTGGTTGGCTTCATTCAATCACCTTATTTTTGAAGGAAGCCAGGGTATTTTACTCGATATGGATCACGGTGTTTTTCCCAATGTGACCTATGCTCATACCACTTCAAAAAATGCCTACGAAATCTGTAAGCTTTTAAAAATTGAAGACATTGAAATGTATTATGTCACCAGAACCTATGCAACCCGACACGGAAACGGCTGGATGAGCAATGAAAAAGAAATGAACCTGAGACACAATGAAGAAGAAACCTGTACATTTAATGAGTATCAGAAAGAATTCAGAACCGGGGAAATAGATTACAAACTGCTTAATTATGCCTTAAAGCTGGATGGAGCATATGTATTTCCGACTAAAAAGAATTTAGTTGTTACCTGTCTGGATCAGATTGATGAGCAATTTAAATTAGAAAACTTGAGTGTTGAATTTAATGCTGTTTACGGATCCTATTCTCCGTATTCAAAAGATTTTAAAAAGATTTTTTAATTTCAAAAGGGAATCAGGAATAAGATAAAAAAGCATTAGTTTTATATCGAATGATAGGATAGAGAATGATTAATGATTGAGAAATAATAACCATGAAAATAATACAATATATAAAAGGAGATGCTACCCGTCCCAATGCCGAAGGAAATATAATAATTGCTCATATCTGCAATGATATAGGAGGCTGGGGAAAGGGATTTGTCACTGCCATTTCCAGAAGATGGAAACAACCGGAAAAAGAATACAGAGAGTGGTTTAGAAACAATAAAAATTTTAATCTTGGAGAAATCCAGATCGTTCAGACAGAGGATGATATCTGGGTATGCAATATGATTGCTCAGCATAAAATTATCACTCATTCAGAAGTTCCACCTATCAGATATGATGCTGTAGAAGAGTGTTTATTAAAGCTCGCGCATGAAGCTATCCAACAAAAAGCTTCGGTGCATATGCCGAGAATCGGATGTGGACTGGCAGGAGGGAAATGGGAGGAGATAGAACCTGTTATTGAAAGAGCACTGCTTGCAAAGAATGTGGAGGTGTATGTATATGACTTTGAATAAATTAACAAGCAATGAAAGAATTTGAAATAAGAGCAGACTATAAAAATGATACTCTCATCGTTTACCAGGCTTATAATAAAGCCATTGCACAATCAGCTGTGGAGCATCAGAAATTTACTGCTCCGTTTTCGTTCAACAGGATGACCTGGATAAAGCCTTCTTTTCTCTGGATGATGGAACGGAGCAACTATGGACAGAAATCCAATCAGGAATGTACTCTGGCAATACATATTAAAAGAGAAGCCTGGGAAAAGGCTTTGGGCAAAGCGATTCTTACTTCACCAGAAAAAAGAGTCTATCCCGATCCCCGAAATTGGGAAAAAGATTTTGAAAATGCTGAGATTTATGTGCAGTGGGATCCTGAAAGGAATATTAAAGGGACAAAACTGAATTACCGTTCCATTCAGGTCGGGATTAGCCGGTCGATGATTGAGGAATTCAATGAAGAATGGATTGTAAAAATAGAGGATTATACTCCTTTGGTTAAGAAAATCCTGAATCTTACCAAATCGGGAGAATTTGACAAGGCAAAGAAACTGCTGCCTGTAGAAAAAAACTATCCTCTGTCAGAAGAACTGGCTCACAGAATTGGAGCTTCAGTGTAAAAAAAGAAAACATCATGAAAACAACAACATTATATAGACCAGTAGGAGAAAAAGAAATGATTCTAATCTTAGAAAGCGGATTTAAAGAATTTCCTCCCAGATTAGATTGGCAGCCCATTTTTTATCCGGTTCTTAACGAAGAATATGCTTCTGAGATTGCTGAAAAATGGAATACCAGAGACGAAGCAGGAAACTATCTTGGTTTTGTAACTCAGTTTGACGTATTGGAAGAAGTGGCAAATCAATATCCTGCACAGAATGTTGGAGCCAGGGACCACAATGAATTATGGGTCCCTTCTGAAGAGCTGAAAAGCTTTAATGAGGCGATTGTAGGAGATATCAAGGTAACCAAAGTATTTATAGGAGATGATTTTAAGAAAGCCGGAAATACTGGATTGGAAGAGCTGATGTTGAACATAAAAAAACTAACTATGACCAATAAAGGAATGGCAAAAGATACTTTAGATATCCTTGCTAAAAAATATTATATCAACGAACATAACGAGAAAATAAATATAGAAAACGAGCTGGAAATCAGTAAAAAAGAAACGGTTCTTTTCACTCAGGAACAGCTTTCAGAAATGGCAGAATCCTCAATGCCAGAAAATACTTTCGAAACACAGTTTGAAACAAGAAACTGCAGTTCTTTAAAAGCAATTTTAGAATTGGCTGAAGAAGAAAACCAGGAAAAACTCATGTGTCTGAACTTCGCTTCGGCAAAAAATCCTGGAGGTGGATTTATCAACGGAGCGGAAGCACAGGAAGAAAGTCTGGCAAGAACTTCTGGTTTATATGAAAGCTTACTTCAGGTATGGGATTATTATACAATTCACCGGGCAATGGAATCCTGTTTTTATACGGATACAATGATTTACAGTCCTAAAGTTCCTGTTTTCAGGAAAGATAAGGGAGAGCTGCTTCCTAAGCCTGTTCTGTGTAATTTCATCACGTCTCCGGCAGTCAATGCAGGGGTGGTAAAACGCCAGGAACCGGAAAGGGCACATGAAATTCTTAGTGCAATGGATGTGAGGATGGATAAAATGCTTTCTCTTGCGTTGCATAAAGGAAATGAGGTCTTAATTTTAGGAGCATGGGGCTGTGGAGTATTTAAGAATGATCCAAAAGAAATTGCAGGATTGTTTAAAAAACATTTTCAGGGGAAATATAAGAATAAATTTAAAAGAGTGGTTTTTGCAGTGCTTACCAGGAAAGAAGAAATGCTGAAACCTTTTGAAGAGATACAATGAAAATAGAATTAATAAAAGGTGACATTACACAGATACAAACCGATGCAATTGTCAATGCTGCCAACTCATCCTTACTCGGCGGTGGCGGAGTAGACGGTGCTATTCACAGAGCGGGAGGCCCTCAGATTTTGGAAGAATGTAGAGAAATAAGGAACAGACAGGGCAAATGCAATACTGGTGAAGCTGTAGTAACCGGTGCGGGAAATCTTCCTGCCAAATATGTTATTCATACAGTAGGCCCGGTTTGGAATGGAAATGAAGAAAAAGAATCTAAGCTTCTGGCAGACTGTTATCGTAATTCTTTGAATTTAGCAGAAAGTCTTGGTGTGAAAACCGTTGCTTTTCCTAATATCAGTACAGGAGTCTATAGATTTCCAAAAGATCTCGCAGGAAAAATTGCTGTAGATGAGGTCAGAAAATTTAAGTCAGATATTATTGAGAAAGTTATTTTTGTTTGCTTTGATGATGAAAATGAAATGATTTATAAAGATCTTTTAAAACTGTGAATAAATATAATTTCAGATTTGTAGATCATCCGGAAGATCCTAATATGGGATTGGCAAATGAAGAGATTGCTTTTCTTCAGAAAGAGTTGAATCTGCAGTTTCCTGAAAACTATATTTACTATCTTCAACATGCAGGAAAGAGATCAAATATTTTTCCCGTAGAATGTGATATTGTAAAGTTGAAAAAATATCAAAAACAATTAAAAGACGCTTTGAAAGAAAGAGATATATTGAGTGCGGAAAGTCTTTTTTGTTTCCAATATAATATCGAATATGAACCTCTGGTTGGACAGGATTTTGAAACCTTTTATTTTTTTAATTTATCTGATCCTAAATCTCCTGATCTGTATATTTTTGGAGACTTTATCACAAATTTTGACTGGCTGGGATATGATAAAGAGCTTACGAATAAAGAAAATTTTGTAGATTTTATTAACTATAAAACGGAAGAAAAATTTAGAATAAAAGAAAAAATAAAGATATGGGATATTCTTGTATGGATAATATTAATTCCTGTTTTTATAATCATTTTGATCATTATTGTTTTTCAGAATGTAAAAGAAAAAATTAAAAACCTATGAAAAAGCTAACCATATTAAGCGGTGCCGGAATCAGTGCCGAAAGCGGAATAAAAACCTTCAGAGACGGAGACGGTCTTTGGGAAAATCATAATGTAACGGATGTAGCCAGTCCGGAAGGATGGAGAAAAGACAGAGCGTTGGTCCTGGAGTTTTACAACCAGAGAAGACGCCAGCTTCACGAAGTACAGCCCAACGAAGCGCATCAATTATTGGCAGAACTGGAAAAACATTTTGATGTTCAGATTATTACCCAGAATATTGATGACCTTCACGAAAGAGCAGGATCCACCAACATTCTTCATATCCATGGAGAGCTGTTCAAATCTTGTTCGTGCAACAATAAAAGTCTGATTTATGAGCAAAAAGGGGATATCAATATCGGCGACAAAGCAGAAGATGGAGCGCAGTTAAGACCTTTTATCGTTTGGTTCGGAGAAGATGTTCCTTTATATCAGACGGCAAGAGAAATCGTAAAAGAATCGGATATTTTACTGGTAATAGGAACTTCTCTGCAGGTATATCCGGCAGCCGGGCTGATTCATGATATCAAAGACGACTGTCTTTTAATTGTGATCAACCCTAATGAAACAGGATTTGGTTACGGACAGAGAGCTGTTGTAATGAAAGAAACCGCAACACAGGGAATGAAACTGTTGTTTGATAAACTGGTCAACCTTGCCTGATGGAAAATAAAGTGAAAGCAGGAATTATGGGTGTTTGTATAGGAGACGCTCTTGGGGTTCCGGTGGAATTTAAAAGTAGAGAAGATTTAAAACGTTTTCCGGTAACAAAAATGCTGGAATACATGTCCTGGAACCAGCCCAAAGGAACCTGGAGTGATGACAGCTCTCTTACGCTTTGCCTTGCGGATGAACTTTCCAAAAGATATGATCTGGAAAAAATCGGGCAGAGTTTTGTAAAATGGAATAAATACGGTCACTGGACTGCTCATGGAAGGCTTTTTGACATTGGTGGAACGACAAGACATTCTCTGGCGAGATTAATCAAAGGTGAGAGTGCCCGATTTTCAGGAAATATTTTTGAAGAAGATAACGGAAATGGTTCTTTGATGAGAATCCTTCCCCTTGCTTTTTATCTCGAAAAAGAAGATGATATTCAGAAGTTTTATCTGACGGTAAAAGAGGTTTCCGCAATAACTCACGGGCATTTCCGTTCTGTTTTTGCCTGTTTCATCTATGTGATTTTTGCTATTCAACTGTTGAAAGGGAAGAATAAAAAAGAAGCATATGGGCAAACACAGAATATCACTTTGAAATATGCTGAAGAACAGGGTTTTAATCCAAAAGAAATTGAACTTTTCAACAGGGTTTTAAAAAATGATATTTCCGGATATGCTGAAGATGAAATCAGTAGCGGCGGTTATGTCCTTCACAGCCTGGAAGCCTCTTTATGGTGTTTTTTAAACTCGGAAAGCTATGCTGAAGCGGTTTTAAAAGCAGTCAACCTGGGAGAAGATACAGATACTACCGGAGCAATCACCGGAGGAATAGCCGGAATTTATTACGGATATGAAAATATTCCTCAGGAATGGGTTTCTGAGCTGGTGAGAAAGGATGATATCGAAGAATTGTGCAAAAAATTGGCTAAAAAATTATATCACATTGATAACCCTTTATAAATTTATTTCAGAACAGGAACTGTTTGAAATTGCAACGAATAATTTTAAAAAATTTCCGTCTCATTTCCCATTGTATTTTTATACTAGGAAAATGTCGGAAACAAGTGAAGAACAGTTGCAATTTATTGTAAAGTTTGAAACAGAAGAAAAAAAAATATTGAATCTTACTACGCTTAATGAAGGGAAATTAATTATTGATAATAGTAATAAATTAGATAGGATTAATGGTTTGATTAAAGATAAAATTAAGATAATTGAAATTGGCGGAAAAAACATTGAACTTAGCCAGAATAGCATAAGAATATTGGAGAAAGAAAAAAGGTTCTTCGAATTCAGATTAAAGACCTATCTGCATACCAATAACAGAAAAATTATTGCTTATGATTATTTTGAACAAAATTTTGATGAAAATGATATAACAGAATCAACTGAAGAAGAAATTTCAATTCAATATTATGATGAAAAGCGATCAAGAATAAATACAGTTGAAGAAGCCGTTGATTTTTTAATCAATGAAGAACTGAATGAAGGTCAAATCAATGAAATCAAGAATAAATCACTAGCTTCAAAGTTTGATGATATGGATAGTCTTTTCGGCCTAGGAATGTATCTTAGGAACGTATTCATTTATCCCAATAAAAATGAAAATTTTCTACAATATCTCAATAATTATAATCCACATTATATGGTAAATAGAGGAGAATTTGGAGAAGGTAGTATTGAAGACTTATTATGGAGAAAACTGAATTGCTGTCTGATAACAGATGAAAGTAAAAATAAAATTACGGAACTGAAAAAGGAGCAATATGAAGAGAATTCTTTTTGGAATAACTATATAAAAGAGCAATTGCTTTCATATAATCTTGATGAAGAGGATATCAGATTATATTTAGAAATGGAAGATAAAAAAGATTCTGACGATGAAGATTTTGAACGCAATTATTATGAACAGAAAAGACTTTTGGCAAAAATATCAAACGATGAAAGACTTATTTATAATCAGTTAAGTGAGGACTATTTTAATGTAAGAAATCTTATTGAAAAATTAAAACACCAACCATGAACGAAATAGAAAAGAAAAAAATAAGTAAATTTTTAAGCCTGATCTTACGGCATCAGCCGGAAAGTATAGGACTTACACTGGATGAAAACGGCTGGGCAGATGTTGAAGAGCTGAGAGAAAAATCTGCGAAAAGAAGGATACATTTTACTCCCGAAGAACTGGATGAGGTAGTAGATACCAATAATAAAAAGCGTTTCGCTTTTAATGAAGATAAAACCATGATCAGAGCAAGTCAGGGACACTCTATTGATATTGACCTGGCTTTGGAAGCCAGACAGCCTCCGGAATTTCTGTACCATGGAACAGCAGAAGCCAATATTTCTTCTATTTTAGAAAAAGGAATTGAAAAAAGAACTCGTCAGCATGTACACTTAAGTGCTGATAAAGAGACGGCTGCAAAGGTGGGGATGAGACACGGCAAACCTGTGATTCTTACCATCAGAACCGGAACAATGTATCAGGAAGGATTGTCTTTCTACCAGTCTGCAAATGGAGTATGGCTTACGGATTTTGTTGATGTAAAATATATTTCTAAGTAAAATGAGCCGAACATTAGTAATAGGTGACATTCATGGGGGATTTAAAGCTTTACAGCAGGTTCTCGAAAGAGCAACAGTAACACCTGATGATCAACTGATCTTCCTCGGAGATTATGTAGACGGATGGAGCGAATCTTCCAAAATCATACAGTTTTTAACAGAGCTGTCCCAGCAGCAGGAATGTATTTTCATTAAAGGAAATCATGATGCATGGTGCGAAGACTGGCTTGAAGTGGGACAAAAACCTGATGTGTGGCTTTTCAATGGAGGGAAAAGCACCGTAGAAAGTTATGCAGATTATTCACTTGAAGATTTAGATAGTCATCTCAAATTCTTTCAAAGGATGAAAAATTACCATATTGATGATCAGAATCGACTGTTTATTCATGCCGGATATTCTTCGATGCACGGACCGGAAAAAGAAGTCTATTCCAGCAATTACCGTTGGGATAGAACCCTGTGGGAAACTGCCGTGGCAATGGATAAAAAGCTGTTGAAAAATTCAGCATTATATCCCAAAAGATTGCTTTTGTACACAGAAATATTCATCGGGCATACGCCGACTCTTGATATCGGAATTACAGTTCCGGCCAACAAAGCTAACGTCTGGAATATGGATACCGGAGCAGCTTATACCGGAGCCTTATCCATCATGGATATTAATACTAAAGAATTCTGGCAAAGTGATCCGCTTCCCTCCTTATATCCTAAAGAAAAGGGTAGAAATTAATACTATCAAGAACAAACCTAACAGGTTTTCAAAATCTGTTAGGTTTCTATTTTAAAGTAATTTTGCATTTTCACTTTTTCGCAATTTTGCCTGTCAACACATTCCTATTTCTCACAAAAGATAACTACTTTTAAAGTCTGAAAATATGACTTCAATGAAACTGAAATATCTTTTATTCACGCTAAGCTCTACCTTATTTTTTGCACAGAAATCATTTCAGACCCCTTTTGAAAAAGGAAATGGCAACCAGACCGTTACCTATGATGAAATGAATAGTTATTACCAGGATCTGGCTAAGAATTTTAATACCATTCAGTATCTTAAAAAGGGGGAAGATGATAATGGAAAACCAGTTTATGTTGTCGTTTATAATCCTTTTGCTGAAAAAGACCTTGAAAAATTAAGAAAAACCAAAGCCATTCTCTTTGTGAACAATGGAATTCACCCTGGGGAGCCGGATGGAATAGATGCTACCATGATGCTGATGAGAGATCTTGCCACTAAGAGGATCAAAACTCCGCAGAACTTTATTGTTGCGGCTATTTCCGCTTACAATATCAGTGGAATGCTTAACAGAGGTTCTTACTCCAGAGCCAATCAGAATGGGCCGGAGCAGTATGGTTTCAGAGGAAATGCAAGGAATTATGATCTGAACAGGGACTTCATTAAAGCAGATTCCAAAAATGCCAGAAGCTTTCAGGAAATCTACCAATGGCTGAAACCGGATGTTTTTATTGATAATCATGTCAGTAACGGAGCAGACTATCAGTATACTTTTACTTATATTTCTACCTTTAAAGAACGTCTTGGAAACACTCTTGGAAATTATTTTTATAATGATTATCAGGCTAAAAATCTTGAGGATATGAAAAAACTGGGCTATGAAAGTACTCCTTATGTAAATATTCATGGTGATGTTCCCGAAGTAGGATTTGCGTCATTTGAAGATTCTCCGAGATATTCCACAGGATATGCCTCCCTTTTCAATTCTTTAGGAACCGTTCCCGAAACCCATATGCTGAAGCCTTACGACAAAAGGGTGGATGCTACTTACAAATATATGCTGGTGAATCTGCAGAATTTAGATAAGGACTATCAGAAAATAAAACAGCTTCGCATTGAAAATTTAAAACAGTACCAGGCCGGAAAACAATACGGAATCCGCTGGAAAATTGATTCTACAAAGTTTTCTACGATGGATTTTAAAGGCTACGAAGGGAAATATAAACCAAGTGAAATTTCCGGGAAACCAAGACTGTATTATGACAGAGACAAACCTTTTACAAAAAATATAAAGCTCTTTACAACAGCTGTTCCGACGGGCTATATAACCATTCCGAAATATTATGTGATTCCGCAGTCACAGTACCGTGTGATTGAAGAATTTAAAAGAAATAATATTCAGTTGAAACCGATTCAGAAAGATAGTACTTTGTCCGTTGAATCCTATAAAATCAAAGATTTCAAGACCGTTAAAAATCCTTATGAAGGGCATTATCTGCATTTTGAGACTACTGTGGATACTTTCCGCAAAAACATGGCATTTTCAGCAGGTGATTTTCTGGTTTCTACCAATCAGCCTGGGGTAAAATATATCATAGAAACGCTTGAACCTGAAGCACTAGACTCCTTCTTCAACTGGAATTTCTTTGACGGGATTCTGGCTCAGAAAGAATACTATTCCGCTTATATTTTCGAAGATACAGCTGCAGAACTTCTGAAAAAGGATAAAAAACTGAAAGAGGCTTTCGAAGCCGCTAAGGCGTCTGATAAAAAACTGTCTGAAGATGGAACTGCACAACTGGACTGGATTTACAGGCATTCACCCTATTTTGAAGAAAAGACCTTTAGACAGTATCCTGTTTACAGATTGTTATAAGTAACTGATATTACGGTTTTTAAATTAAAAAGACGTTTCATTTGAAACGTCTTTTTATTATCTTGGTAAGCCTTTTTTTAAGGCTAGCTCAGCTCTTTTAATTGCCATTTTTTCTTTCCAGTCCATATATTTATTTTTAAAATTGGACTTCATAATGTCGTCGAATTTACGCTGTACCGTAAGGTTCCACAGAGAATGTGCCTTTACTGCCCATGATTTGTCCCATGCTCTCAAAGAAATAGAGAAACTTCCGTCCAGATATTTCATCCAGTGCCACCATCCGGTAGGCATGAATAAAGTATCTCCATGCTCAAGATAACATTCAATTCCTTCTACACCATCCAGTGCCGGGAATTTGGTAAAATCAGGATTTTCAATATCATAATCTTCCAGTGCATAGGTTGCATACGGAATCTGGTAAAGCCTTTCTTTCCATTTATAGTCAAAAAGAAGAATATGCTTTCTTCCGTTGAAGTGAGTATGGAAAATATGAGCCATATCAATATCGAAGTGAAGGAACGTTACTGATCCTTTACCTCCAAAGAACATGTTTGGATATTTATCAAGAAAGCCTCCCATTAACTCTTTAGGAGAAATATAATCTTCAAGAAGTTTCGGAGCATATTTTATAGGGTCGAAAAGAAAGATTCTGAGATCAGTAGGCTCTCTTTGTATAAGATCTATATAATCTCCAAACTTCATTTTTGCTGCAGATGCATTGATGGGAGCAGAAGGGTCTGCCTTTGAGCTGTCATATAGCGGGACCTCTACATCTCCTACAACCTCCTTCATATATTCCATCGTCCATTTTTGATAAGCAGGCCATTTTTTTGCCATATTTTTGATGACAACGGGCCTTCTTGGCTTCAGATATTTTTCGTAGAAATCTTCTTTCGAAATGTCATCTACAACATCTATAGGCTTTAAAATAATTCCCATTTTATAAATTTTATGTTACAAAATTATTAAATATATATTGATGTACCAGTGTTTAATTTTTTTTTAATCTATGATTCAAATCAGATTTTACTATCTGGAACAGATAAAAATATTAAAATTTCTATTACCGTTAAACATGTTCCTTTGTTACTCAATAAGACAAAATGCCTATAGATTTTGTTACAGATTTTAAAAAAATAGAAAGACACCCATTTTTGAGGAATTGATATGCCAAATACAGTTTTTAAGAAAAAATAATCAGTTGAGTCAATTTTATAACTTGTCCATAATTGATTTTAAATAAGGATGTTACTTTAAAAGCTGAAAATTGTAAAAAAATATAACTATGTTTGTAGTGATAAAGGTTTAACTTTTATCTATAAAATTCATCTTTATAAAAAGTGTAACAAAAAACAATATCCATTAACTAATTGAGCAAATAATAAGTATGAAAAAAAATATTTCCTTATTTCTGATGCTTTTCTTTACGGTGCTTACTTTCGCCCAGAAAACGATCTCAGGAAAGATCACGGATGATGATGGGGTAGCAATACCAAGTGCCAGCGTTACGATAGAAGAGCCGGGGAAAGATGCCATTCTGGCTTATGCTATTACCAATGCCAAGGGAGAGTACAAGGTAACATTTACTTCTGCAGAATCCAATGTGGATCTTAAGGTGAAAGCATTTAATCAGAAACCTCTTACAAAACAGATCAGTAACAGTGATCAGACCCTGAATTTCAAAATGCAGTCGGAAGCTACAGAAATCAAAGAAGTACAGCTGAAAACGAAAATGATCACAGCAAGAGGAGATACCATTTCTTATGATCTTAAAGCATTCAACAGTAAAAATGACAGAACTCTTGCGGATGTAATGAAAAAAATTCCGGGGATTGAAGTGAACAACGATGGTACGATCCTTTACCAGGGGAATGCCATCAATAAATTCTATGTCAACGGAAAAGACCTTATGGAAGGTGGTTATGGCACTATCAACAACTCTCTTCCCAAAGATGCAGTACAGAAAGTAGAAGTTCTGGAAAATCACCAGCCGGTAAAAATCCTTCAGGATAAAGTGCCTTCAGATCAGGCGGCTATCAATATCAAGCTAAAGAACTCTGTAACCATGACGGGAAGAGGAGAAGTAGGAACCGGATTTGGAGACCCGTGGCTCTGGAATGTAAAGCTGACCCCAATGTTTTTCGGACAGAAAAGCCAATGGGTAGTCAATTATAAAACCAATAACATGGGTGAGCAGGTGGAAAATGAAGGAAATATCCTGGCATTCGGGAGCTCATGGGAAGGAAGAAGAAGTAATATTTCTCAAAATAACTGGTTGAATGTAGAGAATGCAGAGACCCCTAACCTTCCGGTAAAAAGATATTTAATGAACAGTGTTCATTACCTTTCTGCAAATTACCTTACCAACATTGATAAAAAGAAAGAATGGGAGCTTAAGGCCAATGCAAACTACACTAATAACGCAGTGGAAAGAGAATCAAACAGTATTACCAGAGATATCCAGCAGGGAACGCAATACACAACAAGGTTCCTGAATAATTTTTATACGGATAAACTAAAAGGAGAATTGATCTTTACAAAAAACGCTAAAAAGGGATTCTTTAAAAATACGACTACATTTTCACAGTTTTGGAATGGAGATAGGGCTTTTGCAGAAAGAAATGATAAAAATGGTTACAGGATAGGAAATGAAGCTTTGGAATCACCCACAACATCTTTCCAGAACTCTCTGAGTACCATTATTCCATGGAAGGAAAAAATGGTAAATTTTAAATCTTATATCAGCTATCAGAATGATAAGCAGACCCTAGAAATTTCTCCAGCCGATTATTTGCAGTTTCCTTACAAAGAAACAAATAGTACAGATTTAACTACGATTAAATTTACGCCAGGAAGCACAGCTTTGCAATATTTCAGAATTAAATCTTTAGATACTTCGCATTCTGCAAATATAAGTTTCTCTTCTAAGGGTTGGACTTTTACACCGCAAGTAGGACTCGACTTTTCAACAGATAAACTGATAACAAATTTCGATGGAAGCACAGTTAATGATAAACCAGACTTTGCAACATTAAACTACGAAAATGATTTGAAATTTACGAGAATCAATCCATCTGCTTCGGTGGGAATTAATTATAAATCTGAATCATGGAGCTTATTTTCAAGTTTCCCTGTTAATTTTAATAATATCAAAGCTGAAGATGCTTTCAGAAATGTTTCGAAATCTTTGAGCAAAGTAACATTTACTCCTAATATTTTTGCACAATATTCATTTGCTTCATTCTTCAAAGCCAGCGTGAATGGAGGAATCAGTAACAATTTTGGAGATATTCAAACAGCTTATGCCGGATATATTTTAATAAGTCCAGGTGGATTTAATAAAATGAACCCTAAAAATCCAATACCTGAAACCAATACAAAAAATGGAGGATTACGATTGGAATACAGAAATCCGCTGAATAATCTATTTTTTAATGTAGGCTATAGGCTAAGTGATACAAAAAATAACCTTTTGGCTTCAAGCATAGTTAACGAATCAGGATTTAGTGAAATTGAATATATAGAAAAAGAAAACAAAAGAACAAACAACAGTTTATATGCAGAAATTGGAAAATATTTTCCGAAATTTAAGACGAATGCATCATTCAGCTATAATAATAGCATCTCAAAATCTCAATCAATAAGAAATACAGATCTTATTGATACTAAAACTAATGGTAATACATTAGGATTTAAATTCAATAATACCTACTTCTCGTGGATGAGCGTTGATTTCAATATGACCAAATCATGGAATAAGCAAAGTAATGACATCATCCAGGCTGACCTTGGTAAAACTGAGGGGTATACCCATAATTTAAATGTATTTTTCTATCCTTTGGAAAATCATACTATTGGTTTTTACTGGGATCAGATCAATTCAAAATTAGGGCAAACAAAATTGAACAATGGTTTTTTTGATGTTTCTTACCAATTCAGCTGGTCTAAGAAAAAAGTCGATTTTGAATTAAAATGGATGAATATTGCAGACAGAAAAGTATTTGAAAAAATAAATGTTGGGGATGCAACTATTGCCCAGACAACTATGCAACTCCGCCCTAGCCAAGTGATGTTTACTGTAAAATTCAACTTTAAATAAAATAAAAACCAATCCATCCGGATTGGTTTTTTGTTGAGATATACTTAAATATTAAAATTAAAAACTTTGCTGGTCTGCTGAAGGCCCATAGCTTCCCGGCAAAGGAATGTTGTTCAGTCTGTAATACACTCCCAGTTGAGCCCTGTGATGGGTAATCTGGTTCAAAGCATGTCGTATTGCCCCGTATTTGCTCCAGCTTGCCAGTTCATGGCCGTCATTTTTAATGGTCCAGCTTGGATTCAGATCTTCTTCGTTGCTGCTTTCCAGGGCTGTTTTTGCTGACTGATAATCTTCCTCCAGTTTTTTCATGAGATCAGCTTTTGTAGAAAGAACGGTAGGTTTATAGTCTCCTTTGGCAAAATCCAGTTCAGACGTTTTTAAAATAGTGTTAGGCCATTCAAAAACTTCTACCAGGTGGGTGGCAAGAGGCATCATTTTCATGCTTTTTTCATGGGGAGCATAATCGTTTTTCCCTTCAGGGAACAGTTCAATAAATTTTTTTGTGGTTTGGAACTCTCCCTCCAGTTCGGATTTTAATTGAGATAAGGTATCCATAATATTTTGTTTTTTAGAAACTTAAAGATAAGCGTTTTGAAAATGAAAATGTTTTAAGAGAATCATAATTTTTCAGTCATCAGAGATTTGAAAACACAGAATATTTTTAGTAAAAAATAAAATTTCAAAAAAAATGTAACAAAAGAAGACATATGATTACTAATTATATAAACTTGTTTACAATGAAAAAGTTATTGTCCGTATTTCTTATCGCTCTTTTTGCTTTTGCAGGAGCTCAGGAATCAAAGGAAACAGCCAACCGTTTCTTCTATGAACTGACTTTTAAACCGAAGAAAGATTCGGCAAAATTGGATAAAATAATAACCATTCTTGATATCACACCAAAGAAATCAATCTACCAGGATTATACCATGCCAGCCCAGGATTCTATCATTAAAGTACAGATAGAAGAAATGGAGAAGACCAAATCTTTTAAGGACATGACTAAGCTTATTAAATGGCCGAAGTTTTCCTATAAAATCATTAAAACTTATCCGGATATGAAGGTTCAGTATGTAGACAGAATCAGCAGAAACCTTTTCTCATACGAGGATGATCCTAAATTACAATGGAGTATTTTGCCGGATAAACAAAAAATAGGAGAATATAATGCTCAAAAAGCGACTACAGAATTTGGTGGCAGAAAATGGACAGCATGGTTCAGTTCAGATATTCCTTTCCAGGATGGACCTTATAAGTTTAAAGGACTTCCAGGACTGATAGTAAAAATTGAAGATGCGGATAAAAACTATTCATGGCAGCTGAGCGGAAATAAGAAGATCGAAAACTATGATGAACTGTCATACGCAGACAAGATCAATGCTAAGATGGGAATGACGAGCAATACGGTAACTCCTACTTCTAAGGAAAAATTTCTGAAGTCTTATGAAGGGTACAAAGCAGATCCATTTGCTGAATCCCGTCCATATATGACTCCGGAAAATATGAGCAGACCAATGCCGGGAACAGACGGAACTGTAGGTGATTTCATGAAAAGACTGGAAAAACAGGTAAAAGATTTCTTTGGGTCTAATGATAATCCAATAGAAAAAGATCAGCCTTCTGACAAGAAGAAAAAATAAGACTTCATATCAACTAAATTATATTTCGAATCACCCCAGATACAGCAATGTGTTTGGGGTGATTTCTTTTATGTTAAAACGTTATTTAGATTAAATTTAAATAACGTATATTTGCAGGACTAAAAATCAGGCTTTGAACGAGAAAGGTTTACATAAATTAAGTGGATTCCCTAAAAACAAAATGGGGAAGATATTGGGATATGATAATGACCATCTGAAAATGCCCAATAAAATCATTGAAATGGGGCTTCTTCCGGAGACTGTTTTCAGGGTTTTGTATCAGGCACCCTTCAGCGGGCCTATGTATGTGGAATTTGGAACAGAGAAAAGCAGGATTGCTCTTCGTGAGGAAGAAGGCGATTACATCATTGTTGAAGAATTGAATTAATGCAGGAAAACAAAAGAAAACAGGTACTTTTAGTCGGAAATCCTAATGTAGGAAAGTCAACGGTTTTCAATACGCTTTGCAACAAAAAGCAGAAGACCGGAAACTATGCCGGCGTTACCGTTGCCAGTCATTCGGGGAACTATGTTTATAATAATGAGGAGGTTGAAGTCATTGATCTTCCAGGTTCCTACAGTGTATATCCGAGTTCAGAAGATGAAGCTATTTTTTCCAAATATCTGCTTGATGAGCAGAAAAACTATGCAGGAGTTGTTTATATTCTTGAAGCACTAAGTTTAAAAAGAGGGCTGCTTCTGTTTCAGCAGATTCAGGACCTTGGAATTCCGATGATTTTGATTGTCAATCAGATTGACCAGGCAGAAAGAAGAGGAATTACTATCGATATTCAGAAGTTTTCTGAAGCATTGGGCATTAAAATTATTCAGACCAATGCCAAAGAACAGATTGGGATTGATGAAGTAAGAAAAGCTGTTTATAACAATGAATTTGTAAAAGCAGATAAAGTTTCTTTTGAAACACCGAACGAGCATCGTGATTTTATTCAGAAATTGGCTGCTCATAAAGGTTTCGACAACGAATACAAAGCGTGGATGAGCCTTTCATTAGGAACAGACCTGGGAAGAATAGGATCTGTCCTGGAACAGCTTAACGAACCTGATGCGAAAAGCCTGGTTCCAAAGAGATTACAGGTTCAGGAAACCGTAAGAAGATATCAGAATGTAGACAGAATACTGGCTGATGTTATTTCTAAAAAAGCCCAGTTCAAGGAATTACTGACCGAAAAGCTGGATAAGGTTTTAGTGCATAAATTCTGGGGGTATGTTGTCTTTTTAGCTATTTTACTGATTATTTTCCAAAGTGTTTTCTTCCTTGCAGAATATCCGATGAGCTGGATTGAAAGTACTTTCTCATGGCTGGCGGCATTTACCGGGGAACATCTTCCTGAAGGACCGGTTAATTCTTTGATCTCAAACGGGATTATTCCGGGAATAGGCGGAATTGTTGTTTTTGCGCCGCAGATCGGAATTCTGTTGTATTTTCTTTACCTGTTGGAAGACTCGGGCTATATGGCAAGAGTGGTATTTCTGATGGACAGATTGCTTCGACCGTTCGGACTTAACGGTAAAAGTATTGTTCCGCTTGTATCAGGAACTGCCTGCGCTATCCCGGCGGTGATTTCTACCAGAAACATTGAGAATGTAAAAGAAAGATTGCTGACGATACTGGTAACACCATTTATGACATGTTCAGCGAGGCTTCCTGTATACAGCATTATCATTGGACTGATTATTTCAGAAGGAACATTTTTAGGTATAAAATATAAAGCACTGGTTCTGATGGGAATGTACCTTCTTGGCTTTCTGGTTGCTTTATTCTCAGCTGCTATTCTTAAAAGATTTATTAAAAGTAAAGGAAAAACGTATCTGGTGATGGACCTTCCGGCCTATAAAAAACCACTTTTCGGATATGACTTTAAAATGGTCCTGGGAAAAGTATGGGACTTCATTACCGGAGCCGGAAAAATAATTTTCATTGTCAGTATCATCATCTGGTTCCTGAGCTATTTCGGACCGAGCCAAAAAACGAATGAGTTTGTCGCTACTGACGTTCACCTCGATCATTCTTACCTTGCAAAAATGGGTAAAGGAATAGAACCTGTTATCGCTCCGCTTGGCTACGACTGGAAAATGGGGGTGGGAATCCTTACAAGTTTCGTGGCAAGAGAAGTTTTCGTAGGAACAATGTCTACATTGTACAGCCTGGAAGACGATGCTCCGGAAGTAAAAGTGATTGATAAAATGAGAAGAGATGTAAAGCCCAACGGAGAAAAAGTCTTCAGTTTTGCCACCGGAATTTCGGTTCTTCTTTTCTATGCATTTGCAATGCAGTGTGTTTCTACACTTGCAGTAGTCTACAGAGAAACCAAAAGCTGGAAATGGACCGGATTTCAGGTAGTCATGATGACCGGTTTGGCATATTTTGTGTCGATGATAGTATATCAGATTTTAAAGTAATGGACTCATCATTAATTATTCAATACGTACTTGTTCTGTTTATTGTAGCATTCGCCTGTTACTCTTTATTTAAAGTGCTTAAAAAGAACTTTGCCCCTAAGAAATTCAGTTCCAAAAGAACCAACTGCGATAAAGACTGTGGCTGTTCTTAATATTGGGATGATCCGATAATTGAAAAAAATGTAGTAATTTCATTTTTCTAATGTAAATTATTAATTTGAATTACTTAAAAACAGGATTACTAGTATTATTTTCTTTATTTGCTTTTCTGCTAAAAGCACAGTCAGATACGGCCGGTATCAGGTCTTATGCAGACCAGGTAATGATTCGTGTGAATCTTGATACCAATCTTGAGAACTACGTTTTTTCTGCAGGAGAGGGGAAAGATGCTTTCGAGATGGACCTGTCAATCAATAACAAAACGAAAACTTCTGTTTCAATTGATTATAGAATTATAAGTGCAACAATATCGTTTGCACCCAGGTTTTTAGAGGGAAATAATGATGATGAAATGAAAGGGAAAAGTTCTTATACTGATTTCAGCTTCAGGTTTTTTCCAGGGAGATTCATCCAGAATGTTTATTATAAAAATGTAAAGGGCTTTTATGTAGAAAATATGAAAGACCTGTCCCCTGGCTGGCAGGAAGGAAGAGATCCCTATATTCAGTTTCCGGATTTACGGGTGCAAACCTTTGGAGGTTCCACATCTTATATGCTCAATAAAAATTTTTCAGCAAGAAGTATCTACACTCAGGGAGAGTGGCAGGAAAAAAGCAGTGGAAGCTGGGTTCCGTTTGTGGATTATGACCTTACGGTCTTCAGAAATAAAATTGATGGTGTAAGAAGTAAAGAGATACAATACAATATCGGAGGCAATATGGGGTATTTCTATAATTGGGTGATCGGAAAGAAGGTCAATATTTCACCTTATCTGGCTGTTGGAATTGGAGGAAAATTTTCCAGCTATAGAGATATTCAGAATGGAGGAACCAAAGAAAATGCACAGTATGCTACCATAAGAATGCAGGGAGGCCTTCATATAGGCTATAATACTGACCGGTTTTTATTCGGAGGCAGAATGAATTTTAAAGCCTATTCCTATGATCAGAAAAATAACCAGACGATAGAAAATAATAATCTTTATGGACTGTTATATATTGGGTATCGCTTTGCGCCACCGAAAGTTGTAAAAAATACCTACGATAAAATTCAAAAAAAGATCCCTGTTCTATAAGTTCAATGGTCTTTTAAGTATCTTTGCGCTGGAAAATTTAGAAAGAACAAAATAAAAGTAAAAACATCATGTCATTAATAAAATCTATTTCCGGAATTCGCGGAACCATTGGAGGAAGAGTAAATGATAACCTGACACCGCTGGATGTGGTAAAATTTGCATCCGCATTCGGAACATGGCTTCAGAATAATAAAAACAAAAAAGATCTTACCCTTATCATCGGAAGAGATGCCAGAATCTCCGGTCAGATGGTTTCTTCTTTAGTCACTGCAACATTGCAGGGATTGGGAATTAATGTAATAGACCTTGGCCTTTCTACAACACCAACAGTAGAAGTAATGGTTCCTGAGCTGAATGCCGACGGAGGAATCATCCTTACGGCTTCCCATAACCCAAAACAATGGAACGCCCTTAAGTTATTGAACGAAAAAGGAGAGTTCATCAGTGGTGACAACGGTGCTGAGGTTCTGGCTCTGGCGGAAAGTGAAGACTTTAACTATGCAGAGGTGGATGATCTTGGAAAATATGAAACAAGAGATGATGCTTTTGATATCCATATCCAGCAGATCCTGAATTTACCAATGGTAGATGTGGAAGCAATCAAAGCGAAGAATTTTAAGGTAGTCCTTGATGCTGTCAATTCTACAGGAGGAATTGCGATTCCTATGCTTTTAGATAAACTGGGTTGCGAAACCATCAAATTATACTGTGAACCTACAGGACACTTCCCGCACAATCCTGAACCGTTGAAAGAACATTTGGGTGATATCTGCGAATTGGTGAAAAAAGAAAATGCAGACTTAGGAATTGTCGTGGATCCGGATGTTGACAGACTCGCTTTAATTGATGAAAAAGGAGAAATGTTCGGGGAAGAATACACTCTGGTAGCAGTGGCAGATTACTTATTGAAACATAAAAACGGAGTAGCTGTTTCCAATCTTTCTTCAAGCCGGGCTTTGAGAGACGTGGCACATGCCCACAACTCAGAATACTTTGCAAGTGCTGTAGGAGAAGTAAATGTAGTTACCTTGATGAAAGAGAAAAATGCGGTGATCGGAGGAGAAGGAAACGGAGGAATTATCTATCCTGATTTGCACTTCGGAAGAGATTCTTTAGTAGGGGTAGCCCTATTCCTGACCCATTTAGCCAAAGAAAACAAAACCGTTTCCAAACTAAGAGCAGGATATCCAAGCTATTTCATGGGTAAAAAGAAAATAGAGCTGACTCCGGAGATTGATGTAGATGCTATCTTAAGCAAAATGGAGCAGGAGTATCAGAATGAAGAAGTTTCTACCGTAGATGGTGTCAAAATAGACTTTGAAAATAACTGGGTTCATCTTAGAAAATCTAATACGGAGCCGATCATCAGAATTTATACTGAAGCTAAATCTCAGGAAGAAGCAGATCAGTTAGGTGATGATATCATTGCTAAAATCAAGAGTTTAATTTAAAAATATATGAAGAACGGATGCATTGTCCGTTCTTTTTTTATCATAGAAATGTTTGAACATCTCAAAGAAAATTTTCCTTTCCCTAAAGAAAAGTGGAGAAAATTTCTAGGCAGCTTCGAACGGATGGAAGTTCCTGGTAAAACATTGCTTTTAAAAGAAGGTGAGGTTTCCTGTAATGCCTATTATATTGAAAAGGGTATTGTTAGAGCCTGGTATAATAACGATGGGAAAGACGTTACATTCCAGTTTTTTCTTGAAAACACGATGTTTTCTTCCCTTGAAAGCTTTAAAAAAGGGTTGCCGAGCATGGTTTCATTTGAGACCATAGAATCCTGTATCTTATACAAAATAAGCAAACCTGATGTGGACGCTTTCCTGGAAGAAGTCTATGAAAATCCTGAGCTCAGAGATTTCTTTATGGATGCTCTTTTTGAAAGAATATTTGATTATATGAAGCATTTCTTTTCATTCATTAAAGACACACCGCAGCAACGATATTTAAATCTGATTAAACAAAAACCGGAGATTATCAAAAGAGTTTCCCAACATTATATTGCCTCCTATCTTGGTATTACCACCGTACATCTCAGCAGAATCAAAAGTAAAATATTGAAAGAAAGATTGGAATAAGCGGGAAGCCGGAAGTTTACAAAGAAACTGCATAAATTCTGACTCATCTTAAACGCAATGTTCGCAAAGAATAATAAGTATTGTTAAAAATGTTCGCAAAGGCGTTCCTCTCAGCGATGTTCATTGTTATTTGCTGAATGAAGTGCCCTTGCGAACACATTAATACTTACTCTTATTTCCTGGCGTCCTCTGCGTTTTTAATCTTTTGCCCGTTTATAAACTTCCGGTCTCCTACTTTGGGCTTCCTTTCCCGAAATCCAAAACTGATAACAAATGTTATCGCTCCATAGCGTTCACTCCTCATAATTTTGTATAAAAATTAAAAAGAATGAAAGCAGCAGTAGTATTTGAAAAAGGAAATATTCCTCAATACACCGATTTTCCGGACCCTGAAGTACAGGGAAATGAGATTTTAGTTTCAGTAAAAGCAGCCTCTGTTAAAAATCTGGACAGAGCCAGAGCGGGAGGAAATCATTATTCTACAGATAATCAGGAACATCAGCCAGCCATTATTGGCACAGATGGAGCAGGATATCTGGAAAACGGAGATAAAGTCTATTTTTTCAGCAAAAAAGGAACCGTAGCAGAAAAAGCAGCAGCAGATAAAAAAATGATCATTCCGATTCCTGAAGAACTGGACTTCTCTATAGCAGCAGCATTGCCCAATGCGGTGATGGGATCAGCTATGGCATTAAAATTCAAAGCGGGATTACAGCAGGGGAACACTGTTCTGATCAATGGAGCAACGGGAATTACGGGTAGAATTGCGGTTCAGATTGCCAGGCTATATGGAGCGGGTAAGATTATCGTTACAGGAAGAAATGAAGAATCCCTGCTGGTTCTACGTGAGTTAGGTGCCAGTGAGGTGATTTCTCTCAAGGAGGAAGGTGGTGATTTTAAGCAAAAAATAAAAGAGATCCATAAGGAAACCCCTATAGATATTATTGTGGATTATATCTGGGGACATTCTGTAGAAATGATATTATCTGCCCTTAAGGGAGACGGAAACTTTTCTCATACAACAAAGCTGGTAAACGTAGGAGGAATGAGCGGAGATAACATTCAGCTGTCTTCACAGATTCTGAGAGGAACTGATATTCAGATTTCCGGATCCGGATTAGGAAGCTGGACCAAAGAAGAAACAATGCTTTTGTTTTCAGAAATTATCCCCGGAATTTTTCAGGCAGCCGTAGAGGGAAAAATTAAAATGGAAACACAAGATATTGATATTAAAAATATCGGAACTGTTTGGAATAGTGAGATACAAAGCGGAAAACGCCTGGTCATAAGAATTTAACCCCAATTTCCATTTTTTTATCCACAATCCTTTTATCGGTTTTCTTTTTTTACTATTTTTATAATAGAAATTTATGAAATGGAAAATTCAAAAAAAAGTTGCAACTTTGCATAAATATTTGAATATCAGTTTCAGATGTATTATTAACTAAACGTTTGCCGAGGTTTGCAAGTAAATTCAGACATCAGGCCGACAAAGAGGACACTATTGGAAGAGTATTTTGGAAATGAACTTGTAAAGAAGTTCGAGGAAATGATGGAAAACAATGAGGAATTCTACTTTGATACAGAAGAGTTGGAAGACATTATTGTTTATTATTTGGAGCTGGGTGATTTTAATTACGCTGACATGGCCGTTAATTATGGACTCAAGCTTCATCCTAATTCGTTGGATATTAAGATCAAAAGACTTGAGATCCTTCTGGAGTGGGAAGAGTATAATACGGCGAAAGAACTTATTGATGAACTGAAAGGGGCTTCTATGGAGAACACAGACTTTTTGGTTTGTTACGCCAAGTATTATTCGAACTTAGGAAATCCCAGAAAATCCATTGAAATCTGCAAAAAAGCTTTGACATTAGAGGAAGAAGAAAACTTTCTCCACAACTTTATTGCGGATGAATATGTGAATCTCGGAGATCCTTTTAACGCTCTTAAACATTACAGAAAAGCACTGAAAGAAGATCCGGCAGATGAATATGCGCTGGAAAACTGTATGGTGTGCTTCAGTGACCTGAATAAGAGTGAGGAGGCAATAGCCTTTCTTAATGAATATTTAGATGATTTTCCTTATTCTGAAACCGCATGGTTTGAATATGGGCAATTCTATTTCAACAGAAAAAATTACGATGAAGCCATCAGAGGCTATGACTATCTGCTGGCCATCAACTCAAACTCTGTAGGAGTGTATGCCAATAAAGCAGCCTGCTATGAGGCCCTGGGACAATATCAAAAGGCAATCGAGACTTATGAGGAGATGCTTGAGCTGGAATATACAAAGGCATTTACTTTTTATAAGATCGGATTGTGCAACAAGGCATTAAAACAGCCTATACTTGCACTGAATGCATTTCAGAAATCGTTAAGAGAAGATCCTCAGTTTTATCTTGCGATGATGGAGCAGTCTTATCTTTATGAAGAAATGGGAGGAATGACTGAAGCATTACATTATGCCAAAGAAGCTACCCAGCTGAATGAAAATAACCTTGATTATCAGAAAAGATTAGCTTTTCTGTTCATAGATTCAGGGAAATTTGAAGAAAGTCTTTCCTGCCTGAAAAAGCTGGTAGATGCTGAGCCTACAAGGTTTTATAACTGGTATGCCTATTCAGAAGTTTTGATGTTGGTAGGAGAGTATGAAGAAGCAATAACGGTCTTGAATAAAGCTATAAAGAAACATCACAGAGCTGAGCTGTTTTATCAGCTGAGCAATTGCTTTTTCAATCTGAAAGATCAGGATAAAGGAATGGAAGCACTTCAGAAAGCCTTAGACCTTGATCCTTCTTTGGTGAAAGATATGCAGAAAAAATATCCTTTTATTAAAGATGAGGTGAAAAAGGTAAAAGCAAATAAAGTGAAGAAAAAGAATTAATCAGTCTAATAAAATAAGGAAAACCTGCAGTAATGCAGGTTTTTTTTATTGGTAGTTGTATTCATAAATAAATTTATCAGAAGCACTGCCCGTCGGGTTTCCGTTGGCATCGAGCGCCTGTCTGTCTTCTACAGATGGATAGCCGGCAGTATTGAATGTGGTTGTATACTTATGACTTGTGGTTCCGGTAGCAGTTCCGCCTCCGGCTGTTGTATTGGTAAATTCACCCTTATAGCTGCTTAAGCTGTTTTTTATATTCGAAAATAACATGCTTACACCATCACTTTCGTTTCCATTGAATATGATTTTATCAAAACCCTTTACATTTTTAAAAGGATAATTTTTGTCTGTGTACGTATAAGTCTCTTTTTCGGTATAGCTAACGGTATTTCCATTTACGGTTCCTGTTCCTGTTCCTATATTGCTTACCATATTTCCATTATTATAGGTAAATACACTGTTGATCGTAGAAGAACCGGCAGCTCCGGAATTCGTCTGTCTCTTTACATTGATTTCTGAATTGCTGGTGTAGGTATAGGTAAATGTGACCGTGTTTTGCACTGTCCCGATGGTAGAATATTCCTTGGTAACAGCTGTTGCCATACGTCCGTTATTGTAGGTATATTCAACTGTGCTTTCCAGAACATTATTTTCGTAGTTTTTAATACCGGTCACATAATCATCGGTATAGGTGAACTCAATCCTTTGTCCATGATTAATATTGTTGATCATGCTGATGATTTTGGTGCCGTTGTAATTGATTTTCATTACAATCCCATCCTTGGTCATCTTTGTAGGAAGGATCACATTTTGATTGGAAGGGTCGCTGTTGTCAAAAGGAGTATCATCAGAGCTGTAACATGAAAGGGTAAATAAGGCTATATAGCCACAAAGTAGAATTTTTTTCATAGTTATAAGTTAAATCATTCAAATATAATTTAATTTATAATATGATTTTACTTTTTGGGATTCGCTCTTAAAAATAAAAGTCCGCCAATAATAATAGCTGTCCCTACAAACTGTAAATAAGTCAGTTTTTCACCGTCTATAATCCCCCAGATAATCGCAACAATAGGCATTACCAGAGTTACGGTTGAAGCAAAAAGAGGGCTTGAAACTTTCAGCAGCCTGTAATTCATCATCATGGCAAGTCCGGTACCGAAAACGGATAAAAGGCTGACAAACATAAGACCAAGCAGGTTATCTTTTGAAAAGGTGAATTCTGAGAAGAACCCTGTACATGTCAATGCAATAACAGATGGGAAAAATAAAACAAAAGAGAAAACAAAAGCAGATAAAACAGTAGAGGAAACCTCCATGAGTTTTGATTTTACAGTAGTTGTACTCAAGGCATAACATAACGTTGCCAATAAGAGCAGTAGAATGGGGATCAGTTTAAATTCCCCACTGTCGCCTCCTCCAAATGCCAGGATACAAACACCTGTAAAGCTTATGAATGTCCCTATAATCTGTTTTTTGGTTGTTTCAAACCTCCATACCAATGCTCCTACAATAATCACAAAAATCGGCATCATAGAGTTGATGATTCCTGCAATGCTGCTGCTTACTTCAGTTTCGGCAATCGGAAACAGGAACATCGGAATAAAGTTTCCTGTAAAAGCAGCCAGAATTAACCACTTGATATGTTTTTTAGGAAACAGCTTATAATTTGAAATAGCAATCGGAAGCAGAATAATCCCGGCAATAAGAACTCTTAAGGATCCCACCTGAAAAGGATTGAAATGTTCCAGTGATTTTTTGATTAAAATAAAGGAAGATCCCCAAATGATGCTCAGGATAACCAGAAGAACCCACTTTTCTTTATCTGCGTTCATTATTTTCGTGTAAAATTTTTAGAAATTCTTTTTTAGGAATCATTTTTGCGCCCAAGCTCTCAAGGTGTTCTGTATGGGATTGGCAGTCAATTAACTCTAATATGTTTTTGTTGTTTTCTACAAAATGGATAAACCCTGCTTTGGAAGCGTTGCTCACCTTTGCGAACATGCTTTCTCCACAGAAAACACCGCCGATCTGCAGGCCATAAAAACCACCGACAAGCTCTTCATCCTGCCATACTTCAATGCTTTTTGCCAGTCCATACTCATGAAGCTGAATAAAAGAATCCATCAGTTCATCAGAAAGCCATGTTCCTGTTTGTCCTTTTCGTGCAGCTTGCTGGCAGTTTCTGATCACTTCCCTGAAATTCTGATTCTCAGAGAAAGTAAAAACATTTCGGTTCAATATCTTTCTCATTGATTTCGAAACCTTTAATTCTGCCGGAAAAAGAACAAATCTTGGATCCGGGCACCACCAAAGGATTTCTTCTCCTGGATTGTACCAGGGAAAAATACCTAACTGATAGGCAAACCAAATACGTTCTACGGAAAGGTCACCTCCAAAAGCAACCACTCCTTCGTGACCGTCATACAGCTCAGGGTCTGGAAATGAAATCTCGTTTTCGTCTAATCGGACCATTTTTAGAAAAAAAATCCCACTTCAAAAAGCAGGATTTATATTGATCTTTATTCTTTAATTAAAAAGGTAAATCATCATCATCGTCTCCGGCAAAAGGATTCTCATTAGAAACAGGAGAGGCAGATTGCTGAGGCATTGCCTGAGTAGGTTCTGAAGCATTATCAAATACTTTTTCTACTCTCCACCCTGTAATAGAGTTGAAATATTTCGTTTCACCCTGAGGAGAAACCCATTCTCTACCTCTGATGTTGATTCCTACTTTTACGTTTTCTCCTTCTTTAAGGTTATCTAATAAACTGATTTTATCAGATAAAAATTCTATGTTTATCGGCTGTGGATACTGTTCCTGGGTCAAAATAACCATTTCTCTTTTTTGAAACCCGCTCGCAAATGTTTGAGCATCAAAAAGTTTCTTTACCGTTCCTTGTAATTCCATATCGTAAATATTAACGATGTAAAAGTAAGAAAATGAAATGTAATAAAAGGTGCCGTGAAAAAAAAATGTATAAATTTTAATTTTTTTCTCTGAAAAGTTTGGTACTAAAGGAAATTGTCCTATATTTGCACTCACAAAAACGAAGCAAGCTCTTTAAAACTTACAATATAAAAACCAGCGGATGTGGTGTAATTGGTAGCCACGCCAGACTTAGGATCTGGTGCCGTGAGGCGTGGGGGTTCGAGTCCCTTCATCCGCACTATGCGAAAATAGCTCAGCTGGTAGAGCACAACCTTGCCAAGGTTGGGGTCGCGGGTTCGAATCCCGTTTTTCGCTCCACACCATGCCCTGGTGGTGGAACTGGTAGACACGCAGGACTTAAAATCCTGTGCCTCTTTTGGCGTGCGGGTTCAAGTCCCGCCTGGGGTACAAGACCCTCTGTACGATCATACGGAGGGTTTTTTGTTTTTATAGAGAGAGTTCTTTAAAAAAAAACTTATATTTGTAAGAAATATAGCTGATGCTGCACAGGTAATCGGTAAAAACCAGCGGATGTGGTGTAATTGGTAGCCACGCCAGACTTAGGATCTGGTGCCGTGAGGCGTGGGGGTTCGAGTCCCTTCATCCGCACTATGCGAAAAGACTCCTGGAGTCACAGAGAAGATTGGAACTCTTGGTTCGAATCTTTTTTTTCGCCCACACCATGCCCTGGTGGTGGAACTGGTAGACACGCAGGACTTAAAATCCTGTGTCCGCAAGGACGTACGGGTTCAAGTCCCGTCTGGGGTACAAAGCCCTCTGTAAGATATTACAGAGGGCTTTTTTGTTTTTTAATGATCGTATTTCTCATTGATTTTATATTGAATTCATTATAATTTTAAAATATTCTACCAAAAAATAGAAACCATAGAATGTCTTTTGGTACATTTGCTTCAGAAAAAACAAAACCATGAAATTATTCAATACTGTTGTAGTCGTTAGCATGATAGCTGCTTCTAACCTATTATTCTCACAAGTATCCAGCGAAAACAAAGCCAGGGAAATTATTGAAAAAGCTATTCAGGCAGAAGGTGGAAAAAAACTTCTGAGCAGTATAAAAACGCTTTATACCAAATCTGAAACGGTGATGGACGGGCGGAATGTGAATTGGATTACAAAGGAAATGGTGCCCAATAAAGGAAGTTTTGAAATTGAATATCAGGGAAGGATTGTTTACAGATCGTGGTTTGATGGTAAAACAGGTTATGAATTGGTAAACGGGGAAAGAAAGGTGGCTGACCAGGCTGAATTTAAAGATAAGGCTGACAGAAAGTACATCATGAATGAACTTGCTTATACAGATCCCAAGTTATATAAGATTGAACTTATTGAAGAAAATTCCGAAAAGATGTATTATAAAATAAAGGCCACTTATGTAACCGGAAAAGTGACTTATCTGTACTATGATGTAAAATCATTTTTTCTGAGTAAAGAGGAAACAGTGGAAAATGGTGAAAAGAATGCTTTTTCAACAGTTTTACAGAGTGATTATAAAAAATTCGGGGAACTTTGGTATGCTACTAAATCGACTTTTATTTCTGAAAGCGGAAATCAGGAAGTTCGACTTGTAGATTTGTACTATAATAAAAATATTGAGGAAAAAGATTTTAAATAAATCTTTTAGCTCTAAAATCTCACTTAATAACACCTCTAAGTAATCATTTACTTAGAGGATTTTTATTTCTGACCTGGTTAATGACGGATTTCTCATGATTTACTTTCCAGTTTTTCCAGTCTTTCAAAAATGCCTGTGAAAATATTTTTCTCAGCAGTTGAAACATATCCTACGATCTTATAATATTCCTGGTTGTTTTTGTTTATAGACTGATGGTCAGTTGCATACTGAAGGTTTTTGTTGGTGTACATCAGCAAATTGTTAATAGGTTCCGTTTTCAGATCTGTTTTATTCAGAAATAAAATATCACCATATTGATAGTGTGGGAGCGGATGTTTTTCAGCAGTAAATTCATAAACGAGATCAACAGATGCTAATATTTTTTGCAAAACTGCTGAATTGGGATTATTTTCTTCAGTTTTTACCTGTGCTTCTTTGCTGTTTTGAATGGCCAGCTCAGGAAAAAGCATCAATTGATCAATATCAGAAACACTTACCAGTTGATTTACCTGAATGGTTTCAGTCAGTAATTTGTCAAGATTAAGGTTAAAATGATTCGCAACCTTTAATATGGTTTCAATCTTAGGTTCGGCACGGCCTTCCTCATAAGAGCTTATGACTCCTCTGTTTAAATCAAATAAATCAGCAAAAGCCTTTTGGCTTAGTCCTTTCACCTGTCTTATTTTCTTAATATTAGTTCCGAAGAAGCTCATTTTTGTCTAATCTTTTTTGCAAAGATAGAGAATCTGAAATAAATAATTGCTAATAATATTTGCATTTTGAAAATTTTATTTTATATTTGTGTAGAGAAAATAAAACACTAAACCAGCCATTATGAGAAATCAAATATTCAGAACGGTCAAAGAGTGGTTGTTAGATTATGAGTTTAACATCACGCTGGAAGATGAAACTCAGAGAATCTTAATCATTGAAAAAGAATCCAACGGGATAAAAAACATGATCCTGATCATTTCAGACTCTATTCTGATCATGGAGCAGTTTCTTTTTGAAATCAAAAATCCATCCGAAAAAATATTTCTGAGACTGCTTCAGAAAAACAGAGACATTGTTCACGGGGCATTTGTACTGGACGGAACCGGAAGACGGGTGATTTTCAGAGATACGCTTCCAACTGATAATATGGCACAAAACGAAGTGATGGCTTCCATCAATTCTTTAGGGATCCTTGTGGGGGAATTTACAACAGAAATGCTGGAAATGAGTAAGTAATTCACAAAAGATATTTAAAATGAACATTTTCAAAAGATTGTTAACAATAGGAAAAGCGGAGATCCATTCTGTGATCGAAAGCTTTGAAGACCCAATCAATTTAACGGAAGAGGGTATCCGTGAAATGAAAGAACAGCTGGCAAAAAGCATAGAAGCGCTTGCTCAGTTAAAAGCTCTTGCTATTCGGAAAAAGAATGAAGCAGAAACAGAAGAGCAAACGGCTAAAGATTATTATAATAAGGCTGTTGTCATTGTGCAGAAAGCTGAAAAAGGAGAAGTGGAAGCTGCAGAAGCAGACCGCCTTGCCAAAGAAGCCCTGAAAAAACAGACTGCTTCCCTGGAAAATGCAAAAACTCTTCAGAAAGAACATGAAAAGCAATACGATGAATGCGAAAAGATGCAGGGAAGTATCAATCATCTGAAGTCCAGTATCGCCAAATGGGAAAATGAGCTGAAAACCCTGAGGGCAAGAGTTCAGGTAAGTGAAGCCACGAAAGATATCAATCAGAAGATGACTCAGATGGATACCGGAAGTACAGTAAGCATGCTGGAAAAACTGAAAGATCGGGTGGTACAGCAGGAGGCCCTTGCAGAAGCCTATTCTGATATTTCGAAGTCAGCAAAAAGTATTGATGAGGAAATAGATGCCATGGTAAACAATAACGATACAAAAGCTGAAGAAGCTTTAAACAGATTAAAAGAAACACTAAAAAAAGGCTAAAATGACCTTTCAGGAATTTTTAAATGTAGCATTTTCTCCGGTGAATACAGTGCTGACGGTCCTGCTTGGGCTATCAGTGATCTATTGGCTCTTTACCATTCTTACAGGGCTGGATATCGATGTAGGCATTCATTCTGATCTTGATGCAGATGCAGATATAGATGTTCCGGACGGCCATCTTCACACGCCTGATCATGATCCTTCGGCATGGATGCACTTCCTGAAATTTTTGAATCTGGATATCGTTCCGGTGACGTACTTTCTTACGCTTTCACTGCTGATCACATGGCTGGGCTCATTTTATCTGAATTATTTTATACCACTACCAACATGGGCCGGAATACTGATTTTATTCCCGCTAATGATAGGAGGAATGCTGTTAACCAAAATCATTCTTAAACCCCTGAATCCCTTTTTTAAAGAGATCAATCATAAAGGAGAATTATCGTATGCTTTTTTAGGAAGAGAGGGCCGTTTGAAATCAAGCATTCAGGATGATAAAATAGGAATGATGGAAGTCTTTATCGGAAGTGATCCTATGACTCTGATGGTGAGAAGTCAGGACGGTAGCAGGCTGGAATACGGAAGCCGCGTCATGATTGTAGATGAAGAACCTGAAAAAAGGATTTACTACGTAAAGCGGTCAATGAGATATTAAAATAAAAACTAATAACCATGATAACTATTTTTTTGATCCTGTTAGCCTATATCCTGGATATCGTCTGCCAATTTTTATAAACAAAAACACAATCTATATATAACTATAAACTTATAAAACTATGAACTTACCTTTAATTGCTGGAATAATTGTTGCCGTAGTAGCAACAGTCGGACTGATTTTCTGGATTTTATCGATGTATAAAAAGACCGTTCAGGGAATCGTTATTTTAAGAACTGGTTATGGAGGTACAAAAGTCTTCTTTAATGCGGGTATTGTCATTCCCATCATCCATCGTATGGAGTCTATGGATATCTCCGTAAAAAAGCTGGAGATTTCAAGAGAGGGAAGAGCAGGATTAATCTGTAAAGACAATATGAGAGCAGATATTCAGGTGGCGTTTTTTATCCGTGTCAACAAATCAGTAGATGATATCGTGAATGTAGGTCAAACCATTGGTTGTCAGCGTGCTTCAGATGCCCAGACATTAAGAGAACTGTTCGAAGCAAAATTTTCAGAAGCCCTTAAAACAGTAGGAAAGAAATTTGATTTCACCGAATTATACGAAGCAAGAAGCGAATTCCGTCAGGAAATCCTTGATATTATAGGGACAGACCTTAATGGGTATGTTCTGGATGACTGTGCGATAGACTATCTTGAGCAGACTTCCATTGATAAATTAGATAAAGACAATATCCTTGATTCTGAAGGGATTAAAAAAATTACAGAGCTTACAGCCACTCAGAATATTAAGGCTAATCAGGTTCGCCGTGATGAAGAAAAAACCATTACAAAACAGAACGTAGAAGCCCGCGAAGCTATTCTTGAGCTTGAAAAACAGCTGGCAGAAAAAGAAGAATCTCAAAAAAGAGAAGTAGCCAATATCAAAGCCCGTGAAAATGCAGAAATTCTGAAAGTAGAAGAAGAAGAGCGTCTGAGATATGAAACCGTTCGGATTGCAACAGAAGAAAAACTGCAGATAGCTGAAGAAAACAAGCTTCGCCAGGTTGTTATTGCTGCTAAAAATAAAGAACGTGCAGATCTGGTAGAAACAGAAAGAGTACTAAAAGATAAAGCGCTTGAAGCTACGGAAAGAGAAAGAATTGTCTCTCTTGCCCAAATTGAAAAAGAAAAAGCCATAGAACTTGAGAAGAAAAGCATTCAGGATGCGATCCGTGAGCGTCTGACCATGGAGAAGACCGTTGTGGAAGAGCAGCAGGGAATCAAAGACCTGGAAGCCTTCAAAACAGCAGAAAGAAACAAGCAGGTAGAAATTACCGTTGCCACTCAGGAAGCTGAGAAAAAACTGATTGAAGAAACAAGAGCCGCAGAATCCCGCAGATTGGCTGCCGAGAAAGATGCCCAGAAATACGTCATTGAAGCACAGGCAAAAAGAGATGCTGCCGAAAAAGAAGCAGAAGCCCGAAAAATCATCGCGGATGCAAAAGCCAAAGAAGAGGCTACCGTAGGATTATCTGAAGCTCAGGTAATGCATGCAAAAGCAGATGCTGCAGAAAGACAGGGAATTGTAGAAGCCGTGGTGATTGAGAAAAAAGCAGATGCCTCCAAGAAAGAAGGAATTGCGCAGGCAGAAGTGATCAAAGAAAAAGCATTGGCAGAAGCCGCAGGAATTACAGAGAAGGCAGAAGCCATGAAGAAACTGAACGATGCCGGAAAAGAACACGAAGAATTCCGTCTTCAGCTTGCTAAAGAAAAAGATGTGGAGCTGGCTCAGATTGCAATTCAGAAAGATATTGCAGAAGCACAGTCTATGGTACTGGCAGAAGCCTTCAAATCTGCAAAAATTGATATTGTAGGAGGTGACAATACTTTCTTCGACAACGTTATCAGGCAGGTTTCTGCAGGAAAAGGGCTTGACAAATTCATCAGCCACAGCGAAAACGCACAGATTGTAAAAGAAAATCTTCTGGGCGATGGAGAAAATATCATCGGAAAAGTGATGGGAATGGTAGACAAATACAAAATTTCCTCAGACGATATCAAAAATATGAGTATAGCTTCCCTGATCTTTAAACTGAACAGTGTTGCCACTCAACAGGAAAAAGGAATTCTGGAAAGAGCGCTTGATATGGCTAAACACCTCGGTGTGGAAAATAAACCGGTGAACAATAACCACGTTTAATACAAAAGTCTTTTAGATGCTTTAAGAGACTTTAAGCCTCAAACCTTATAGGTTTTCAAAACCTATAAGGTTTAGATTAAAAAATTTTCAAAGTACCAAAGTTATACAAAGACCTGCAGACCTGCAGCAGTCATGACAACCTAAATAAAAATGATGTCAGAACAACTTAATTCCGGAACTTACGAAATTATTCAGAACCGTTTAAATGAGCAGAAGAATGACCTGATTCAGAGACTTCAGCAGCTTAACGAAAGCCGTAAAAATATATTTGGCGGAGTAGATTTTTCGCTTGTAGCCAATGAAAGAATTTCTACGGATCACAGCTGTATTGCCAAAGATATCTATTCACTGGGTGACCACCTGATATTCGGATCAAATGCACACCTTGGACTTCAGACGGAAATCCATATTTCGGATGTTTTCTCAATATATACAATTAATAATGACCGGTTTGAACCTCAGGATTACACCCTGATCAATGATGAGGTTTTCATTGACGAATTCAAAAATCTTTACAAATATTACAGAAATACTTTCTTTGCCAGATTTGCTTTCACAGAAAACTACCTTTATATGGTTTTCCAGCTGTCAGAAAGTACTACAGATATCAAAGCTTTTAAATGGCTGATCAAAGATAATCAACTGATCTATGTAGATTCAAGAAGTGCCTCCGAGACCTCATACCCTCAGCAGCATGGTTTTGCATGGACAAAGGCAACGAGAGATATGCAGAGATCCGGGAAACATCCTCATATTTCTCTTGCAGATAAAGTCTTTGTAGAAAGCATTGGTGGCGATATCACCATCAAGGTAGAAGACAATACAGATACTGGGAAAGGAATTTATTCTGAAGACGTGATTCATAAAGACCAGAATCTGGACGATGCCGAGATTCATTTCTGTGATCTGGATAATCTTGTTCTGTTTAAAATAAAACCCTATCAGGAAACAGAACGTTATTTCATTTATAATCACAAAGAAAAAACAGTTTCCAGAGCAGATGCGCTTAAATATTCGGGACTTCTGCTTCCGGAAAACCAGGGTGTACTATTTTCAAACGGTTATGCTCTTCAGACAGGAGGACTAAAGGTAATTTCCCAGGATCAGAACAGGCTTTACTATCTGAAAACGGTTATAGAGCCCAACGGTGAAAATTTTTTATACGTTTTTTATGATGATAAAACCAATAATTATCAGCTGATCTCCTATAATATTATCACCCAGACCATTGAAACACCCATCCGATGCAGTGGCTTTACTTTTCTTGATGATGGAAAACTGATTTATCTTCGGGAAAGTACAGAAACCACAAAGAATCACCTTGCACAGATCTGGCAGACTCCTTTTTCTAAAGAATTGCTGCCAAATACTGAAAAGGCAGACAGCTTAATTTATAAAATCGGAAACAAGGATATCGTAAGAGTGATGGCGGAAAGCCAGGAACTGATCACCCTTCTGAACAAAAAAGATTCTTACAGCGGTCTTTATAATGATATTGTAAAGCTTTCTACATTTATTCTGGATACCTATTATTTCCTTGGTGAAGATGAGGTCCAGAAGCTGGACGTTCCATTGAAGGAGATCAGAGCCATTGCTCATTCTGCCATCAATGAATACGAAAAAGTAGTAGAACAGAGGAAAAATACAGAAGAAGCTTTAGAAAAAATAAAACAGGCCTGTGAGAAAATTCTGGATGATACCAGAAGACTTCACTATTCTCAGCTTACAGAATACATTGATGCCCTTTCTCATATCAGAGTATTAAGAGGAGAAGTTACAGGAGCAAGGGAACTCAAATATGCAGACACAGTTCTGCTGGATACACTGGAAAAATCGCTTGCAGACCGCTATACAGAACTGTCAAATGCCTGTGTGGAATTTCTGCTTCAGGAAGGAGCATTATTGCCATATGAAGAAAGAGCGCAGCAGATATCAGCAGACATTATTGAGCTGCAGAAAGCCATAGACGCTAAAACAATAGAAGAAAATATCAATACCCTTTCCGGGAAGCTGGAATTATTGGTGGATATTGTCAACAATCTTAAAATAGAAGATACTTCCCAGTCTACTCAGATCATTGAAAACATCTCAGTGATTTTTGCCAGGCTGAATCAGGAAAGGCTTGAGCTCAGCAAAAGAAAAAGAGAAATTTCAGGAAAAGAGCTTGCTTCGGATTTTCAGGCCCAGATTACTTTATTTGATCAGTCTGTAATCAACTTTCTTGAACTTTCACAAACCCCGGAAAAATGTGATGAATATCTGACCAAGCTTTCCATCCAGCTGGAAGAAATGGAGACGAAATTTATTGATTTTGAAGAATTTATAGGGCAGATTGGAAGCAAAAGAGAAGAAGTTTACGGACATTTTCAGAATAAAAGAGTACAGCTTACCGAAGCAAGAAATAAAAGGACTCAGAATCTCTTTGATGCAGCACAGAGAATTCTGAAATCCGTACAGACCAAAGCAGAATCCTTTGATTCTGAAAATGAGATCAATGGCTATTTTGCAGCAGATCTTATGGTAGAGAAAGTGAGAGACCTATCCAGACAGCTTGCAGAATGGGAAGATTCAGCAAAGTCGGAAGAGATTCAGACATTGTTAAAGACTCAGCAGCAGGAAGCAGTAAGAAAACTGAAAGATAAAAAAGAGATCTATGCGGACGGGCAAAGTATTATTGCGTTAGGAGACTATAAATTTGCCGTCAATCAGCAGAAACTGGATCTTACGCTGGTGCTGAGAAATGCCCAATACTACTATCACCTTACCGGAACAGGCTTTTATGAGCCTCTGAATTTCACTGCAGATGAATTCAAAGATGTATGGAATCAGGAATTTGTTTCAGAAAACAACAAGGTAAAAAGATTTGAATATCTTGCCTGGAACGTATTTTCCGCTCATCAGGAAATAACCTCGGAAGCAGAGAATGAAAAGGCTGTACAGGATTTTACCTCACAGCATTTTGGGGAAGGACTGGTAAAAGGGGTCCATGATAAAGATGCCGAAAAAATTGTTCTCAAACTGCAGCAGATACACAATGAGCTGGGACTGATGAGGTTTACAGCACAGGAAAGAGCACTTGCCCAGCTTTTCTGGTTTTTCCTTGGAACCGAAAGAAAGGAATATTATACCAAACAGTTTGCGGCTGCATCTATTATTGCCCAATCATTCATTGTAAAACAGGAATTTGAACATCTGAGCAAAGAGCTTTCAGAAGAAATGAAATCATTTGCATCGGCCCATGGTATTTTTAAAGAAACAGATTGTATCAATGCTGCCATCTACCTGAAAAAAGAGGACAAAGAAAATTTCCTGATCTCAGAAAAAGCAGCCATTCTGTATGAACTGTTCATGAAAGAACTCAAAGAAAAAGGCAAAGACCTGGAGTTTATGGCTCAGTTACAGGCTATGTATCAATATCCTTCGGCATGTTATTATATTGCTGAAGGCGCATTACAGGCATTTGACTCTAATGCTGATCAAAATACGGTACAGGAAGCAGCAGGATTTTTGATCACCCAGAAGTTTGATCCGAAAAATATCAAACACATTGCTTGTGAAGTAGCGCTAAAAGAGCTAAAGTCTCTGGAAAAAGATACAGAATATCATGTGAACTATTTTGAATTTGTATCCCGGCTGAACTATTTTAATACCGTTACCGTTCCCCAATATAAACGTCTGCAGGAACTGAAATACAGTTGGGTAGATGAAAAGAAAAAAGCACTAAAACTGGATACCTTTAAACCTCAGATATTAAGCTCATTTGTAAGAAATAAACTGATCAATGATGTTTATTTTCCTCTCATCGGAGCGAACCTTGCCAAGCAGTTGGGAACAGCGGGTGCCGACAAAAGAACAGACAGGATGGGAATGCTCCTTCTGGTATCTCCTCCTGGATACGGAAAAACAACCCTGATGGAATATATGGCAGAACGTATGGGATTGGTATTTATGAAAATCAACGGTCCGTCTTTAGGATATGATATTGTGTCAACGGACCCTTCCGAAGCCAAAAATGCAGGTGCGAGACAGGAGCTTGAAAAACTGAATCTTGCGCTGGAAATGGGAGATAATGTTATGCTTTATCTTGATGATATTCAGCACTGTAATCCTGAGTTTTTACAGAAATTTATCTCTCTTGCTGACGGACAGCGAAAAATCGAAGGAATCTACAATGGAGAAAGTAAAACTTATGATCTTCGGTCCAAAAGATTCTGCCTTGTCATGGCTGGAAACCCTTATACGGAGAGTGGAGAAAAGTTTAAAATCCCGGACATGTTAGCCAACCGTTCAGACACCTACAATTTGGGAGAAATATCCGGCTCGAAAACAGACCTTTTTGACCTGAGCCTTATTGAAAATGCCCTGATGTCTAACGAGTATCTCACCAGATTAACAAATCCGGGAATGGAAAACCTTTATGAGCTCTATGATTGTGTGATTACAGATAATCCTGCCGATAACCTGAAAGGAAACTTTAGTTCCAGTGAAATATCAGATTTCAGAGCAGTAATGAAAAACACGATCATGGTGAGAAATATGGTGTTGAAGGTGAACAAAGAATATATTGCATCCGCAGCCATGTCAGACGATTACAGAAGTGAACCGCCATTCAAGCTGCAGGGATCTTACCGTAATATGAATAAACTGATTGCACAGATACAGCCGATCCTGAAAGACAGCGAAGTTACTCAGATTGTCCTGAATCACTATCAGAACGAATCCCAGACGCTGACAACAGGGGCAGAATCTAATATGCTGAAACTAAAAGAGCTGATAGGAATTCTTTCGGTAGAAGAAACAGAGCGATGGAATGAAATAAAGAAAACCTTTGTTAAAAATAAAACTTTAAAAGGATTGGGTGAGAATGATAGAATGTCACAGATTGTAGCACTGCTTGCCCAGTTTGGTGACGGATTGGAAGGAATCAAGGAAGCCCTTAAAAAAGCTGAACAATAACCATGAAACTTTAAATAGTAGCAGACAGGCTGTTTCAAAATAGAAGCAGCCTGTTTTTTTATATGCGTTTTTCTCACGTTTTTAAAAGTGAGCATTGATTGTAAATGAATCACACTTAATCCACAATAGATAAAGGTAATGAAGTAAAAAATCTGTACCCATAATATTGTATAGTTCTGTATCTGTATCCAGGATCAAATACTCCATAATTTTGTTTAGCTAAAGAAGAAAATATGGAAACAATCATTCAACATCAGAAACCGTTTCAATATGCTGAAGCTTATATATCAGACATGTTGATGCTGAAAAATATTTTTCTGGAAACGCAGAATCTGAAATTAGCAGATCCAAGTTTCGGACTTCCTTTTCTTTTGGCTAAAGAAGGAAAGGATGCTATTGCTTTTGCCAGCCTTATCGTGAATGAAAAAGATGAAATTTCTTTCAAAATCTATGATAAAAACAGGATGACAGAGGGAGAAAAGAGAAATTTCTTTTCCCGTGCCGAAAGATATTTAAAAAATAATAATACCGCCAATTTCAAAGATCCGAAACAATTAAAAAGCAGCATCAGCAGTATGATCAACTGGCTGAATCCTGAATAAATACGGGATAAAATTGTACATTTACGTAAAACCCAGATTCTATGTCTAAAGATGTTCTGTACCTTAAAATAGCCAATTCTGTCACAGAGCAGATCAAAAGTGAAACCCTGCAGTTTGGAGACCGGTTGCCTTCATTGAGAAGCGCCCAGAAGTTATATAATGTAAGTCTGAATACCATAAAACAGGCGTATATGGAACTGGAAAGTCGCTCTCTGGTAGAATCCCGTCCAAAATATGGATATTATGTAAGCCAGACTTCCCAACGAAAACTGGCGCTGCCTTCCGTAGCTCAGATGAAAGGTTCAGAAAAAAAGAATACCCCGCAGGATCTTATTGATAAAGTATTTGGAGTGATTGGAGGAACAGATATCACACAGTTTGGATTGGGAGTTCCAGGTAAAAGTCTTCTTCCGGTTGCCAAAATGAAAAAATGCATGATTGATGTGATCAAAAGAAAAGGTGACAGCGGAACAAACTATGAACCCGTACAGGGGAGTGAAGTGCTTCGCCGGGAAATTGCCAAATGGTCTATTGTAATGGAAGGCAAAATCACGGAAGATGATCTGGTGATTACCTCGGGAGCAATGAATGCGGTTTACAACTGTTTGATGGCTGTTACAAAGCCTGGGGATTTGGTAGCGGTAGAAAGTCCTGTTTATTTCGGAATCCTTCAGGCCATTCAGTTATTGGGACTCAAGGCAGTAGAAATTCCTACTCATCCTATTACAGGAGTAGATTTGGATGAGTTAAAGAAAGTGCTTCCAAAGCTTTCCGCGTGTTGTTTTGTGGTCAATTATAATAATCCGTTAGGGTTTCAGATGCCTGATGAAAACAAAAAAGAGCTGGTAAAAATGCTTACGGAATATAATGTTCCTCTCGTTGAAGATGATGTGTATGGAAATATTTACTTCGGAGCAGGGAGGCCCAAGCCCTGTAAGTTTTATGATGAAGCGGGAATTGTGATGTGGACCGGCTCAGTTTCGAAAACACTGGCTCCGGGCTTTAGAGTGGGATGGGTGGCTCCGGGAAAATTTAAAGAAAAGATTATCCGTCAGAAAATCGTTCAGACTGTTTCCGGGCCGTCTTTATTTTCAGAGGTCATTGCAGATTTCCTTGCCCATGGGCGGTATGATCATCACCTGAGAATGTTCAGAAAAAAACTGTATGCCAACTATCTTCAGATCCAAAAATCGGTGATTGATTACTTTCCTGATAATACAAAAATCTCGGAGCCCAAAGGAGGGTTTATGCTCTGGCTGGAGCTGGATAAAAGGATCTGTACAGAAGATCTTTATGATATTGCGGTAAGCCAGAAAGTAAATTTTGCTCCCGGAAGAATGTTTTCACAATATAACCAATATCAGAACTGTATGCGTCTGAACTACGCTCTGGAATGGACAGACAGAGTGGAAAGTGACCTGGAAAAGCTGGGGAAAATGATAAAAAACAGAATTTAATAAACCTTATAGTGATGAATGATATTAAGAATGTAGTAAAAATTGTAGCCTATGACCCTCAGTTTAAAGAAGCCTTCAAAGCTTTGAATGAAGAATGGATCAAAACATTTTTTGTAATGGAAGCAGGTGATTATAAACTGCTGGATCATCCCGAAGAAGAAATTTTAGATAAAGGAGGACACATTGTTTTTGCTTTGCTGGACGGGGAAGCAGTAGGAACCTGTGCATTGGTAAAAACAGAAGATCGTCCTCTTACTTTTGAACTCTCAAAAATGGCAGTAAGTCCTAAAGCTCAGGGAAAAAAATTAGGCTATCTGCTGGGAAATGCCTTAGTGGAAAAAGCAAGAGAATTACATGCAGAAAAAGTCTTTTTAGTGACCAATTCTATCCTGGTTCCGGCGATTAAGCTTTATGAAAAATTAGGGTTTATTCATACTCCTATCGGTAAAGCCGAGTATGACCGTGCAGATGTTCGGATGGAGTTGATTTTCAGTAAATAAGAAAAAATATTAGAACTCGGATAGAAATATCCTTGTTCTAATATCAAAATTTAAATCTAATTGCTTTACTGTTTTATTTCTTAATAAAAGTCTTGGTCAGTGATTTTTTGCTTCCATTGATTTTAATGTAATATACACCTGCCGGAAGATTTCCCATATTGATTTTTTCATCGTAAAAACCTCTTGAAGACTGTAAATGTGATGTTGAAACAACCGCTCCTTTACTGTCAATGATTTCTGCTTTAATTTCCTTATCCTCAGATTGATACCGGATTCCTATGAATGTTGAAACAGGATTCGGATAGATTTTAAAGTCATCAGCGATTACCTTGGTCTCTTTTGCGGCCAATATCTCTTTGGAACATGCCGGAATTCTATTAACTCCATCGATTCCCCATGAAGATTTTACCGGAATACAAAGCCAGTTCAATACCGTAGGGAAATGATCTGTTTCTCTTGTTGTTGAGGTATAATCGTACACCTTAAAATTATTCACTGTACCCGCATTATAAGTAGGAGAACCCGTCACAGTCATATGATTGGCGTTTGGACCAGAGTCTGCCAATGTATTTCCTGAAGTTCCATTACATTTCCAATCGGCTAATAATTGAGAATAATAAGGATGCGAAGGCGTAATGTCCTGATTGGCCCAGTTTACGATGACATCGTTCGGAAGAACAGATTTCCAGATTCTTACATCTTTATAAGAAGCCGCCAGATTAATGCCGTAAGCATTCGTTCCGTCCTGGTTTAAAGTTAAAGGAAGCCCGGAATCAATATTTCCAATCGTTCCCATTTTAGCAAAGGTTACAGGAACACCATCTTCATATAATGTTACAAGACCATCTCTGTCAAAACTTGCAGCAATATGTTTCCACTTATTCGTTTCCACTTTTCCGCCCACAAGGTCAATTCTGTTGGTTCCATCTCCAATATTCATCTTAAAGGTCTGCCCTGAATAGCCTGAGAACACAAACCCTTTATTTTTTCCGTTCGCCCAGTTTTTATTACTGATCATCACCGGATCACTGGAATAAGCTGTGTTAGGTTTTACCCAAAATTCAATGGTGAAATCCTGATTGGCCCCGAAATTAAAAGCAGACTGGTTTGTTGGTTTTGCGTATGTTCCTGCCGGAAAGGTCAGCTGATTAAAGGTTATATTGGATTCCAGAACGGTTTTACTGATCTGCTGAGGAGTAAATCCCGGATTGGAATACACGGTAAAAATATTTCTTTCAGTAAGATTTCCGCCTCCATGAGAGCTTTCAATTGCACCATGATCTGTTGTTAACACAACCAGCCAGTCTTCGTTGCTGTAAGAAGGCCTGTTTTTCATCGCAGCAACAATCTCTCCGATATAAGTATCCGTTGTCTTGATAGAAGAAACGTACTGAGGAACTGTTGACGCAAACCCATAAGAATGTCCTGCATGATCTACATCGTCAAAATCTACGAAGAGAATATCTGGGTTGTCATTCTGTAAAGCCGTTACCGCTGCATTTTTTACTGCAAGGTCCGTTGCCAGATTGGTTTTTACATCTGCGGTTTGGATGATTTTATCGTTAATAGGCGACCAATGAGCCAGAGAAATGGTTCTTAAATTAGGATTAAAGGTCTCTGCTCTGGTTAAAAAATCAGGATAGTTGACGAAGTTCGGGCTGGTAAAGTTATTGTCCTGAACATTGTGTTTGGTATGCCATACTCCGGTAAGCATAGTGCTCCATCCGTTTCCGCTCCAGGTAGTGGCAGCACAAAGCCCATCGGTAGAGTAGATTGACTGACTGATAAGGTTTTGAATGTTGGGAGTAGGAGTAGACATCATCACATCTGCACGGCATCCGTCAATACCGATAAAAAGTACTTTTTTGGTCTGAGCTCCAAGGAAACAGCTCATGACAACAGACATTGAGAATAGTTTTGTTTTCATAAGGAAAAAGAGTTTTTTAAATATAGAATGTTTACAAATAGTAATTTATTTTCAACTATTGTAAAATTAATTTACTATTTGTAAACATTCGTGAACTGAAAGTTAATTAATTGATAATTAAAAAGTTCACAGAAAGAAGCTTATAGATTAACCACAAAAGTCAAAAAGAAAAATGACTTTATTTATTTTAAGTTATATGCTTTACGAATATAAAGTTCAAAAAAGTTTGCCGGAAGTTTAGGCTATAACAAATATCAAATGATCCGTACGATATTCCCCTCCTCCGGAGGGGTGTCGAAAATTCAAAGAATTTTTGACGGGGTGGTAAAAAAACACAAACATTTCCAATAGAAAAACCATGAAAATATTTGTGTCAGGAAGTATTTAAAAATATGTTGAAAAAGAAGTTGCTAAAGAATTCCCGCTGCCTCAGAAATCGTATTCAGAATATAATCAGGAGATGCTTTTTCAAGCTCTTTTTTACCTTGTGCTCCGGAAAGAACCGCTACTGTCAGTCCGCAGCCTGCATTTTTACCTTCTTCAATATCAATCACAGAATCACCCGCTTTTAAAACTTTACTGGCTTCCGTAATATTGAATTTCTTCATGGCAAGATGGATCATCTCTGGGCTTGGGCGGCTTTCTGAAACATCATCCGCAGTAATCAAAGCATCAAAATGAATGTTTTCCTTCCAGTTCAGTTTGTTCAAAAGCTGATGAGCGATTTCTGAGGTATACCCTGTATTTAAGACGATCTTCTTGTTTTGAGACTTCATGTTAAGCAGGAAATCTTCCGTTCCGTTGATGGGCTTTACATCCAGATTTTGATAAGATTCTTTCAGCTGATCAGAAAAATTCTCAAAAATAGCAGGAGCATCCTCCACATTTCCATTGATTTCCTTTAAAAGACTTGTGATGGCTTCCAGTTTTTCCATCCCGGCACAGCTGGATAATACTTTTTCCAGACTTACCATATAGCCATAATCATTTACGGCATTGGTAAGTGTTTTGTAAACTACATTGTCTTCATCAATTGTTGTTCCGGCCATATCCAGAACGAGTAATTCTATATTTTTCATTTCAATGTTATGCGTAAATTTTTTCAATATTAAACTTAGAGAAGCCGCCGCTTCCCGTCATTCCTTTTCCTCCGATACCCGTTACAATATGAATATTGGAAGATGGACTGTGCTCAAAAATATCTTTTGTTTTGCATTGGGAGTAGATGCCGAACCATCTTCTTTGTATCTCATATGTAGGAAGATCAATGATTTTTTTTGCTTCATGAATCATGAATTCATCAATCTCCATATTAAGATCATAGCCAAGATCATCCGCATTTTTAGCGTCTGCATATTCATGAGAGTCTCCTATTATGACAGAACCGTCAAGAGCCTGCTTGAATAAAATATGAACTCCGTATTTCTTCTCAAATGAGTTAGGGTCTTCTAAAGCCTTAATTTCCTGGAAAGAAGGACACTCGCTGAATGATTCGTATCTTCTCACGGAAAGCCCGGTAAGAATATTTCCCTGAAGCGAATAGATTCCCTGCGGTTTGGTCTGCAGCATCTGAAGTTTGCTTACTTCCAGATCGCTGTCATTGAATACTTTAGGGTATAAGGTTTTGAACTCATGTCCGCCACAGATTATGATTTTAGAGGCATTGAATGCTGTTCCGTCTGCAGCTACTGCAATACATTTCTGATCATCTTCAAGGGTTTCAAGAACTGTGGTGTTATAAAAAATATGTAATCCCATTTTCTCCTGAAGCAGCCTATGAAGTTTTACAATCATATCTGCCGAATCTACTGAAAGTTCCTGCGGAAAAAATAGTCCCCCTTTACAATAGTCAGAGCGAAGTCCGTCAAATTTCTTAATGCAGTCGCTTTTGGATAATAAAACAGATTCATAATCATTATTTCTGTTGATTTCATAAAGTTCTTCAATCAGCTGGAGCTCTTCATCATTTGAAGCGATATATACAGATCCGTTTTGTCTGATGGTAAGATCTGCCTGATCATGAAGTTCATTATAGATGGCAAGGCTTTCTCTTCCGAAATTCTGCCATTTAAGATCCATGCCGGAAGGTACTACCTGTCCGAAATTTCTTACGGTGGCACCCTGAGGAAAAGAATTTCTTTCCAGTAAAGCTACTTTAAGATTTTTCTTCAGCGCATGATAAGCGTGGAATGTTCCTAAAATTCCACCTCCTACAACGATTAAATCAAATTTTGTTGTCATTGTACTATAGTTTATAAAATTTTCGACGTATCGAAATTGATGAATTGATTAGAGTTAGATTTGGGTTTTGACTTTTTTCTGAATGCCAGAAATGCAATCACCGAAAGAACGAAAACCGTAACGGTGATGATATAATTTAAATTGATATAGAAATTTAACCAAGAAGTCTGAGCTGAACCGAAGTTTTTATACAGCAGGATCAAGACACTTCCAAGGTACCCGAAGGAATCTACAATATAGATCAGGAAACCTACATTTCCCTTGATTTCAAATGCGGCAATCATCCGGTCAAAATAAATTCCATTGAAAGGAATATAGCAAATGTACATTCCGAAGCCTGAAACCGTCATCCATAAAAAAGGCGACAGAGAACCCTGCTGAAACAGATAGGTGGAAATTCCTACCGTAAGAATTCCCGCAAAAAGGATGTAATGATAATAGGCAAATGCCTTTTTATTGTTTTTGACTTTTACCATAAAACTTAAAATCACCAGAACCATTACGGCGATAGGAATTTCTGTTAAGGTGAAAACAGAACTGTCAAAAGTAAAATGCAGTCCGTCCCAGATCTCACGGTTGAAATTATCTCTGAAATCCCTTAGAACCGTTAAGCTGATATATAAAAAGATGATACATACGATCGGAACAAAAAATTGTTGGATCAGGGCTTTTCTTTCTTTACCATTCAATGGTTGTCTCTTGTTTTTAAGCAAAATATCTTCGTTTGAAGGTTGGGGAATTCTTTCAAGAAGCAGCCCGAAAAGGATCAGTGGAATTATGAAAATAAGTCCGGCTGAAAAAGGCATCCAGAATTCTGTAACCGAGAAAGTATCCATCAGAAATTTTCCTACAGATTTTGTAAAACCTGAAGAAATCACAAAGCTTGAACATAAAAAAAGTCCGATGATTTCTGTGGTTTTTCGTCCTTCAATATAGGAGAAAACAATTCCCCAGACCATTCCCAGCGGAATACCGTTGATGAACATAAATATAATATTGTAAGGAGCGGGAACAGCTGCAAATCCTAACAACGCAAGTTCTGCAATGGCAATGAAAACAAACAGATAAGTGAGTCTTTTCTGAGGTTTCAGCTCTGAGATAAATTTGATCCCAATGAATTTTGAGATAAAATATCCTACAGCCTGGGCAATGATAATAAGAATCTTATAATCAACCCCGAAATAAGAAAGCCCCTCGAAAGAGGCTACGGTAAAAGGTTTCCTGAAACCGTACATGCAGAAGTAAACACCAAAAGCAGCAAAGGCAGCTTTCAGTGTTACTAATGTTTTTTTACTGATGGTTTTGGCCATGGTAATGATTTAGAAGTTCAGTTTTATTCCAAGATTGAATCGTACTCCATAATATTCTACCTGCTCCGGACGGTCTTCACTTTTACCGAAATGATAGATTAGGGGTTTGTTCAGAATATTGTTTACATCCGCATACAGAGTCAGGTATTTGGTAAACTGATAAGAACCCCCGAAGTCCAGATTGCTGTATTTACCATAATAAGAATCATTAATATCCTCTTCAGCATATTCTACGGCATATTTTCCTTTGTAATTGTAAGCCAGCCTTGCGTTGAATCCTTTTTTCTCAAAGAAAAGCTGGGCATTATACAACTCCTTTGCCTGATAAGGAAGGGCTACCTTTCTTCCACTTGGCTTTTCCATTTCGGAAGTCATGAAGGTGGCATTCAACTGTACCCCGAAGTACTGTAAAAACCCTGGCAGGAAATCAAATCTTTTATTAATTCCCAATTCAATTCCCCCTAACCATGCTGCTTTTCCATTGTTTGGAGCTGTAAACTGTACTCCATTGATTCCGTTATAATTTCCGATAAAAGAGTCCTGGAAAATAGGATCTGTAATGGATTTATAGAAAACACCACCGCTCAGAATCCCGACATTGGAAAAATAATATTCTCCCATCAGGTCAAAATTCAAAGAATACGTAGGATTAAGATTTGGGTTTCCCCCTTTGAACTCGTTGTCTGCTTCAATATAAGTTCCTCCCGGGGTCAGATCACCAAAATTCGGTCTTGAGAAAGTTCTTGTCGCAGCAAAACGAAGATTGGTTTTATCATTCAAAGTATATTTTAAATGAACCATTGGAAGAACAGCCAGATAATTTTTGGTATTTTCTACAGGGGTCAGTACATTATCATTTACACTGTATCCTTTTACTTTTGTATTGGTATTGGATAGTCTGATTCCTCCTAAAATGGTAATCTTATCATTCAGTTTATAGGTGGCCATCCCATAAGCGTCTGCATGTTTTTCAAACACATCAAAGTTTCTTCCTAAGGCTTTGTTATATTCTAATGCTTCAGAATCTGCAGTATTGATCTTCAGATTTCCCTGATGATCATACCAGAACTGGTTCATTCCTGTGGTTGAAAGTACCGGGCCAAACGTATTGCCGATGTGTGCATTCATTTCACTTAAATATTTAGGTCCGTTAGGTTGTGTCGTGATATATTGAGAATAATCGGACAGAAGAGGTGCGGTTCCGTTGCTCCAGTTGTAAAAAATATCGGAGAATTTTGCATTACGTTCCTTATCTCTGTATTTAAAACCATATTTTAAGGTCAGCTTATCAGAAGCATTAATTTCGTGATTGAATGCTGCTACAATCTTATCCTTTTCCTCTACAAATACCTTATAGAATTCAAGATCTGTAAATCTCATCTTGGAAGCATCCATTTTAAAGTTAGGGTCGCTATAGAAGCCGAATAATGCATCCGGGTTTTTGTAATCTAATTTCCCACCATCTGCTTTCCAATAGGCTCTTGGGCCATTTCCATGATCTGAAATATAATCAGGATTGATGCCTACACCAGATTGGGAATATTTGATCACATAATAAGAATTGTTCTGTTTATCGGGAATATTTCCATATTTGAATTGGTTGTCATAGTAAGATAGATCCCAGTCTATTTTCCCTTTATTGAAATGATGAACGGCACCCAAAGAAACAGAGGTAAGTTCTGTGATCAGTAAATTGTGGATGTTCTGAAGTTCCACTCTTGCTGTATTATTGGCGCTGCTGAATTTATCAAACCTTATTCTGTGTTTGTAATGGGTTTCGTCATCCGATAATGTGCCATACATTCCCTTTAAATAGAAGGTCGTTTTTGGAGACAGTACATATTCAAAAGCTGTATTGATCCCTGTTGTCTTTCTTACCCCATTATAATCGCGGAGTTCAAGTCTGAAAACACCTTCATCACCACTTCTTCGCGCTTCAAAATTATCCGTAGACCAGTTTCTGATGAAATGGGCAAAATTGAATAAATACCCGAATTTTTTATCCTTCGTTCTGCCTCCATATAAAAATCCAAGATTGTAAACTCCCTTATCAGACTTTTCATTATAACCGCTTCCTACAGTGGCCTTGAATTCTGTTTTCATAGGCGGAGTTTTAGTGATGAAATTGACACCGCCGCCTATTCCGTCAGCTTCAATATCTGGGGTAAAAGACTTATTTACATGTACATATGAGATCAGTTCTGTGGGAAAGAAGTCGAATGCGGTGGCTCTGGAAGTCGTTTCCTCCTCTGCGGTGGGAAGCCTGTTTCCGTTAATGGTTGTAGATGCCCAGAATGGAGGAAGTCCTCTCAGGGAAACAAACCTTCCTTCTCCCTGGTCTCTTTCAATAGAAACTCCCTGTACACGCTGTACGGTTTCTGCTGCATTCCTGTCCGGTAATTTTCCTATCCCGTCTGAGGCGATTACATTGGTAATATTGATGGCATTTTTCTGAAGACTTAAAGCTCTTGCTTCCGTATTTTTTAAGGTTCCGGTTACTACAACTTCGTCAATTTTTTTTCGGGGTTGGGAAAGTTTGATGATTCCCAGATCAACTGTTTGTTCGGGTTTCAGATCAACCGTAATGTCTGAAGAATCATATCCTATATAGCTGATCTGTAAAGTATACTGGCCTTCTTTGATGTCGTTGATGGTGAATTTTCCTTCAATATCAGTGGTTATATTTTTAGATAAGCCTTTTATTTTGACTGTAGCCCCGGGAAGAGGCTGGCTGTCATCAGCTACAGCTCCTATAATTAACTGCTTTTGTGCTGAAACACAGACCATGAAACAGACAAAAAAAAGGGTAAGTAAGTTCTCTAAATTTGTTTTCATTTTTACATATATTAAATTTTTTATGCAAATCACGCTAATAATTTTAATATATATAAATATTTCGTGTTAAGTATTGTTTAACAAATGAGCAAGGTTTGTTACGTCTTTTTTACTTTAAAACCAATAGTAGTTAACCTTTGAAAATTCAAAAAAAGCAGCTTTAAAGTGACTGTTTCAACGTTTTTAGTAAATATTTACCAAAAATAACAGGAATAGAAACCAGCTGAAAAAAGGCTTGTTTTAGTTCATATTCCGTTCATCTTGGAAGAAAACGGAAAAACAAAAGTTGCATATTTGTAAACTTTTGTGTGTGCTGAAATTAAAAATTGAAGAATGATGTAAAAATTTGAATATGATTTAAACGCAAAGTCTAAAGAATCACAGGATATACTTTGGGATGCAAAGACTGCGACGTTGTAACTGATTAAGCGTGAGTATTATGCATACGCTTAGAAAGAATCAATTTTATTGATTCCATTCTTTGCACCCTCAAAATTATAGGATTTAGTAATAAAAGCTTTGCGTTAAAAAAGAATCAGTTAAGCAGTATAAAAATAAAGAACAAGCATCACACAACTCTCATCACTAATGCTTACCGGAACGTGTGGAAACTTCCCATTGAAATAAAGGGAATCTCCTTCTTTAAGAATAATTTCTTCATTATCAATCACATATTTCACTTCTCCTTTCAGAATGTATTTGAATTCCCAGGCATCTGTAATGACCTTTTCCCTTTTAGAGTGGGGCTCAAGAGTTAGCAGCACAGCTTCAAAACCTAAAGAATGAAGACTCTTGCTGAAGATATGCATATACTTGAATCCTTCAGCTTCTACTTCTTTTTCAATGACTTGCTGGCTTTCTTTAGGAACATAGATGAATTTGGCGTTGGATTTTTTCTCAACCCCTTCAAAGAAATAACTGGCATCAATCTCAAGCGACTGAATCAGATCCAATAAAACGGGAAGTGAAGGAATCGTTCTTCCGTTTTCAATCCTGGAAACAAGACCGTTGCTCACATTGGCTTTGAAAGCCAGTTCATTAATGGTTAAATTATTCTTTTTTCTAATATCCTTTAATCTCTTGCCGATACCTATTAAAAAGTCATTCATACTGTGTGTAATTTAACCTGAATTATTTATCATCATTATATTGAAACAAAGGTAATATTATTCTATAGAGTTTGGATACAGGAGGGAATCAATTCATTGAAAATTATTATTTGCAGTTCGCTTTCTCGGATTCTTTCTCTTTTTCTCCCCAAGAAAATTTCCCTATTTTTGTAAAACTCCTTATTTCATCTATGAAAAAAATTATTCTCATCGAAGACGAAACCAGTGTAGTTTCCTTTATTAAAAAGGGACTTCAGGAAAACGGGTATGAAATTTCTGTGGCTTTTGACGGGCGTACAGGAGTACAGCTGGTGCAGGCTAACGATTTTGATCTGGTAATTTTAGATATTATGCTTCCGGAAATGAATGGGCTGGATGTATGTAAAGAAATAAGAAAAACTAATCAGAGTGTTCCTATTTTGTTTTTAACGGCATTAGGAACTTCAGAAAATATCGTTCTCGGGCTGGAAAGCGGAGGAGATGATTATCTGGTAAAACCTTTTAAATTCATTGAGCTGGTAGCCCGCGTGAAGTCTTTGCTGAGGAGAAGCAATCATAATGGTCCACAGGAAATTGCCGAACCGGAGCCCGATAATGAACATGTTTTCCAGTTTTCGGATCTGATGGTGAATGATTATACCAAGAAAGTAACCCGTGCAGGAGAAGACATTTCGCTTACTTCTACAGAATATAAACTGCTGCTGTATTTTCTGAATAATCCGGAAAAAGTAATTTCCAGAGCGGAAATTCTCGATGCTGTTTGGGGCGTGAATTATGAGCTGGGAACCAATGTGGTGGATGTATATGTAAATTATTTAAGAAAAAAACTGGACAGTCAGGACGATAATAAACTGATTCATACCGTTATAGGAATGGGTTATGTTCTGAAAAAGACATAATGGATGTTTAATAAAGTCATTACAAATCAGACCAAAACGATGGTGCTTTTAATGTTGGTTTTTACTGCCATCATTTTGCTGTTCAGTGGTTTGGTGTACTTTTCTATCGTTAATTTTTCACATCAAAGATTCTATGAGCTGCTGAAGATCAGGACTGCGACTATTGTTCAGATCGAAAAAAGTAAAGACCATCTCGATCTGCCGGAAAATTATGTTCTCAACAGTTTAAATGATGAGGAACTTCCAATGGAAAAGGACTATGTTTTTGCCGTTCCTGCAGATTCCAATTTCAAAAAAATATCTCAGGAAGTGCATATCCCTGATTATTTCTTTAAAAACATTATTAAGGAAGGGGAATCCAATTATAATGACAAGGAATTCTATTATATAGGACAGAGCTTCAGACATGATGATAAAGATTATATAGCAATCGCTTCAGCTAAAAATCACTATGTTGTTTATTATCTGGGCTTTTTAAAGAGAACATTAATTACCTGTATTGTACTTTCTCTGTTCTTCAGTATGATCTTTTCTTTTTACCTGTCCAAAACCTTATTCAGACCGATCTTGAAAATAACCGGTAAAGTAAAGGAAATCAGTTCTGAAAATCTTCACTTAAGACTTGAGTCCCAGCCTGATAATAAAGAACTGAATGAGCTGGTAGATACCTTCAATGATATGCTCAACCGTATTGAAACTTCATTTGAAACCCAGAATCATCTTATCGGAAATGTTTCCCACGAATTGAGAACCCCGCTTACCTCTATCATGGGAGAAGCCGATGTTGCCCTTTCTATAAGCAGAACGACTGATGAATACAAAGAAACCCTGGGAATCATTCTGGATGAAGCTGAAAAGCTGGATAAAAAGATCAAGGCTTTGTTGATGATTGCCCAAACCGGATTCGACGGAAAGATCCAGAAAATGGATAAAGTAAGAATAGACCAGCTGCTTTGGGACGTTATTGAAACACTCAGAAGAATTGATTCCCGGAATAATATCTATCTGGATATCAGCATGCTTCCGGATAATCCAAAGAAGCTTAAAGTACAGGGGAATGAGCAGCTGTTGCATCTTGCAGTGGCCAATATCATCAGTAATGGCTGTAAATATTCTAATTTTCAGCAAGTTAAAGTTTCCCTGGGAGCTACCAATACAGACGTTTATATCATCGTAAAAGATAACGGTATCGGAATTCCGGAAGTGGAAATGAATAAAATCTACGATCCGTTTTTCAGGGCTTCTAATACGAATAACTATGAAGGCTACGGAATTGGACTTCCACTGGCAAGAAACATCGTAAGAATGCATCATGGTGAACTGATCGTAAGCTCGCATGAAAACCAGGGAACAACAGTACAGATGAAATTCCCGAATTTCTATAGTATGCAGAAAGGGGAAGAAACAAAAGGATAATCCGCAAGAACAATAGGAAAAATCGCAAAATGGCAAATTTGCTGTTTTGCTTTTTCGCCATATTAACTCCCCTTAACAATTTTCTAATCTCATTTTAATCTCTTTAATCACATTTTAATTCTATTCCAAAGATCTTCTAATATGGTCGTTCTAGTTTTGTATCATCAAAAAAGATAAACACAATACAAAATAATAAGAACATGGCTAAAACAATTTTAATTGCAACAGATTATTCTCTTGAGTCATTGAATATATTGAAAAAGGTTCTTAAAGAGAAAGACGCAGCAGAAGATCAGAACCAATATAACATCTTTCTGACTTCCGGATATGATGCCGGAGATTCTATCAGAGATCTTTTATTCAGTACCAAAACAACTATTTTCAATAAAATCAGACCTGCTGAGTTCTGCGATGCTTTAGGAATTATCAGCAATAAATATCCTCATCTGATTAATAAAATCATCTGCGACATTTTTACAGGAAGTTTCCAGAGAACATTCAACCAGTATGTGAAGGCAGAAAATATTGAGGAAGCTTATTATTCTCTTTCTGTCAAAAGCAGAGGGAAAGGGAAATTCGATCTGATTCCTTATATCAAAAAATGCAAAGAACTGAATTCTCAGGAAATTACCATCGAAGCCAGAGAAAGTCTCCCGGAAAGAGGCAGATTGGCAGAGATCTTTGTAGAGGTCTAAAATTAAACACAATTTAAAAAAATAGAAAATGTTAAGAAATTATAGTAACAGCAGAACATTGGGAGACAATATCAGATTGGGGACGCTGACTGCTTTCACAGCAGGTACTATAAATATTGCTTCCCTGTTGATATTTCTCTCTTTTACATCGAACGTAACAGGACACTATGCTATTTTAGCAGCAGAAATCAGTAAAGGAAACTGGACGCAGGTAGCTGTAGTGGGAGGATGGATTTTCCTCTTCTTCTTCGGAAGCTTTGTTTCCAACTTTATTGTTATTAATTTTAATAAGAAAAGTAAATACTTTGCCCATGCCATGCCGATTGTGCTGGAGATTATATGTCTTCTTTTCGTAGGAGTATACGGGCAGTTTTACTACCAGAAGACATTAGAAGAAACAGAATACCTTGTAGCCCTGATGCTTTTTGCGACAGGATTACAAAACGGATTGACAGCAAGTATCTCTAATTTCTCTGTGAAAACCACCCACCTTACCGGAACAACCACCGACCTGGGAATTCTCGTATCTATGTTTACACAGAAGAAGTACAGAAGAAACGGAGAACTGATCGGCAGAGCAAAGCTTCTGATGAGTATTATGCTTGCTTATGTGATGGGAGCTGTTTTCTCTGGATTAACTTATTACTATCTGGAATTCAGAGTGTTCTATGTGATCAGTATATGTCTGTTGATTGTCATCGGGTATGATGCCTATAAAATTCATGTAAGGCACTTCAATACAAAATACAGGTACAACAGAATTTACAGAAAGCCCAATATTTTTGCTTATCTGTATGAAAAAATTCATGGAGCTCCTAAAAAAGAGAAAAAGAGAAAGCTTGTCTTTGAGGATTAAAATATAAACACACTATTAATTTTTTGTATAAACTAGCTGTAAGTGCCCTTATTTTATCATAGAATAGGGGCATTTTTCTTAAAAATTGACTTTAATAACTATAAATTCATTGTTTTTTATTCTGTTTTTCATGGCTGCAGAAATGGAAATTTCCCAATGGGATCAATCAACTTGCTAACGCCCTTCATTACAAACATTAAAAAAAACAGATGGGGATAAATAGGTAAAAATGTTGATAATTAAATATTAAATCACGGTTTTAGTATTTTAATTCCCGATTCCATTGACTATTTTTGTAAGTTGATTTACGTTTTTATGTCAGATATTATTCAGCTTTTACCGGATCATGTAGCCAACCAGATTGCAGCAGGAGAGGTGGTGCAGAGACCTGCATCCATCGTGAAGGAACTTTTGGAAAATGCTATAGATGCAGATGCAACGAAAATTGAACTGATCATCAGGGATGCCGGGAAAAACCTTATTCAGGTGGTAGATGACGGAAAAGGAATGTCTGAGACCGATGCCCGCATGGCGTTTGAAAGACATGCTACCTCCAAAATCAAAGGAACAGAAGATATCTTTAAAATTGCTACAAAAGGATTCCGTGGTGAAGCTTTGGCTTCTATTGCTGCTGTTTCTCAGGTAGAGCTGAGAACGAAACAGAAAGATACTTCCATTGGCACCAACATTTATATCGAAGGTGGAGTTTTCCAGTTTCAGGATCCGGTTCAGACTGCGGACGGTTCCAATTTTTTAGTAAAAAATCTTTTCTATAACGTTCCTGCAAGAAGGAAGTTTTTGAAAAATAATAATATCGAATTCAGACACGTAATTGATGAATTTCAGCGTGTGGCATTAGCTCATGAAAATCTGGAATTTTCGCTGTTCCATGACGATGAGGCTGTTTTCAGATTGAGAAAAGGAAGCCAGATGCAACGTATTGTAGATGTTTTTGGCAGAAAACTTCAGCCGCTTCTGATTCCTATCAAAGAAGATATCATCTGGTGTAGGCTTCATGGGTTTGTTGCCAAGCCCGAAGGAGCTAAAAAAGCAAGAGGGGAGCAGTTTCTCTTTGTAAATGGCAGGTATTTCAGAAGTCCCTACTTTAATAAAGCAGTACAGGAGGCTTTTGAAGGGCTTCTTCAGCCGGGATATGTGCCTTCGTTTTTCCTTTTTCTGGAGCTTGATCCTGAGAAAATCGACGTGAATATTCATCCGCAGAAAACAGAGGTGAAATTTGAGGATGAACATCTTATTTTTGCTTTGCTCCGTTCAACGATTAAAAGATCTTTGGGTATTTATAATGTGTCTCCAAGCCTCGATTTTGACAGAGATCCGGAGCTGGATGAAATGATGAATAAACCGATTCCAAGTAAAAGCAATGGCGGCGGTACCGGTGGAGGAGTTATCAAAATGCCTGAGATCATTGTAGATAAAGATTATAATCCTTTCCTTGAAGAAAGGAATGTAGTACACCCGGAGGAAATTCAGAATCTTACAGAAATGTACCACCAGAATATCACAGCTGAACCTTCAAAGATCAATCTGTTTGAAGATGAGGATTTTGACGAAGACCTGATGAGGCTCCCGAACGGCTACTGGCTTTTCAATAAAGGTGATGTAACGCTTATGCTTGATCTGGGAAGAATGCACCGGCTATTGGTATCTGAGAGTAACAAATCTGTCAGAAAATCAAGCACAAACAGTCATGCTCTTCTTTTCTCTCTGGAGTATCATATGAATGAGATTGAGAAGACAAAATACAATGCGATAAAAAAATATCTTCCGGAATTAGGGTTTGACATGAAAATTGCTCATGAAAGTGTACTTCGGATAGATTCACTTCCTGAAGGGCTGAAAGAAACCCAGGCGATGAAGTTCCTGGAAAACCTTTTTGAGATCCTGGAATACAAGACGGAAGAAGAATTTATGCTGTATTACCATAATCAATGGAATAAAATGCAGTCGAAGTCAAGATTTGACTTTATTTATAAAAAAGATGCGGAACAGCTTATTAAAGACTTTACAGCATTAGGATTTCCGGAATTTTTACCGGATGGTAAAAGATGCTTTTATGAAGTTCCGTTTAATGACTTTAAAAACAAATTTTAAAAATTATGTTTAATAATATACCGCCTATTACAAGGAACATCATTATCATAAATGTGGTAGTATTTATTGCTACTTACTTTATGGGAAATCAAATGATTGGCTATCTTGCAGGCTTTTATCCTTTCTCACCATTTTTCCATTCATGGCAGATTATTACCCATATGTTCATGCATGGAAGTATCATGCACATCTTATTTAATATGATGACGCTTTTTAGTTTTGGGCCTATTCTGGAACAGACATTAGGAGACAGAAAATATTTGCTTTTATATTTTGCGAGTGGCTTAGGTGCGTTTTTTCTTTTTAATGCGTGGAATTTTGTGGAAGCCCAACAGATTTCTAATGAATTACAGCAGCTGGGATTTAATGTAAACGCTTATCTGTCAGGAGCAAGTGTCCAATTTGCAGGAGGCACTGAATCGATTCTTAAACAAAAAGAATTATTGGAAAGTTTAAAAGCTATTGTAGCAACACCAATGGTAGGTGCATCGGGAGCTATTTTCGGCGTGGTTGCTGCATTTGCAACATTATATCCGGATTCTAAAATTGGGATTATGTTTATTCCGGTCCCGATTAAAGTAAAATATCTGTTGCCGATCATTGTAGTGATCTCTGTATATCTGGGAGTTTCCGGTAATGGAGGAGGTATTGCCCACCTTGCTCACGTAGGTGGGGCTTTGGTAGGGTGGCTGTTGGCACGAAACTGGAAAAAACACCTGTACCGATTTAACTAAAATAAATTTGTGAAGGTTTTCCGACTCATACTGTTCATCTTACATCTGGGAATTCTGTTTATGCTGCTGGGTACTTTACTGAATGCCTATGTTCCGCCTAAGATTTTTCCGTGGTTTAATTTACTGTCACTGGGATTCCCGATTCTCATCGTTATCTACATCATTCTGACGGTATTCTGGGTCTTCAGCTGGAAAAAAAGAGCTTTTTTATTTATGCTGGCGGGTTTAGCATTTATAAATCCCGTTAAAAGATGGGTTAACTACTCTTCTGATTCAAAGAACAGTTCAGATTTCAAGGTTGTTTCTTTCAATACAAGAAGCGGAATTGTAAAGAAAAAAGAAGTTACAGATTATTTAAAATCTCAGAATGCAGATGTGATTCTTTTACAGGAGGATGCAGGGAAAGAATATGAATTTGAAGGTTATCAGAAGACAAATCCGGGAGGAGGACTGACGATTTTGACCAGGCATAAAATCATTAAGCAGCAGATCATACATCCACTGGATGAAAGCGTGAGAATTCCTGGATTGATGGCTGATATAGAAATTAACGACAGGGTATATAGGTTCATCAATGTATATCTTAATCCGTTTCATTTCGAGAAAGAAATGGTGAAGCTCAATGGTAATACCGATGCCGATGAACAAAAGATAAAAGATGTCATAAAAAGACTGATTCCAACCTTTAAAAAACACCAGGATCAGGTAGATTTAATCAGCCCGGTAATTGAAAATTCGCCTTATCCGGTTATTCTTGCCGGGGACTTCAACTCTGTACCAAATTCTTATGAATACTATCATCTATCTGATGGGCTTGAAGATGCATTTTTAAAAGCCGGAAAAGGAAGTGGCACCAGTTTTCATGACTATAAATTTCCGATCAGAATTGATTATGTTTTTTCTTCAAAATCATTGCGGACAATATCTTATGAAGTTGACCGTTCTATAAGTGTTTCAGATCATTACCCGGTTGTAGCTAAGTTCTCCTCAACACGTAAATAATCATAAAAAGAGTTAAAGTTTACTTGCTTGGTAGGGTTTTTGATGAAAGAAAACCGTACCAAGACCGTTTTTCATGAAGTCGAATCAGATATTACTATTCATACATATCGTTGTTGCCGTTTTGCTGTTATGCACATTGGGGAATGCGTGGATTCCACCCAATATTTTGGGCAACCTGAATCTTCTCTCTCTTGGTTTTCCTTATCTTATCCTGACACACGTCATTCTTACGCTGATCTGGATCTTCAAAAAAGAAAAAATTGCAATCGCTTTTGCGTTAGGTACCCTTATTTTCTATAACCCCATCAGACGATGGATTAACTTTTCCCCTAAAATAGAAAACTTAAAAACAATACGGGATATCAAAGTACTGACTTTTAATGTGAAATATGGAGAATATGGATGGGATAAGGTAAAGGATTATATCAAAGCACAGGATGCGGATATCATTCTCGTACAGGAAAAAGATACCAACCGTGTTATAAAACGCGATCTTATAAAGTACCCATCAGTAATTCTTAAAACCAAACATAAAATTGTAAGGCAGGCAGAACTGATTGATGAGAAAGCGCGAGGAAATTCATTCTATGCCGACATAGATATTAATGGAAAGGTAATCAGAATTATTAATGTTTATCTTGAACCTTTCAGACTTAATAAATCGATGTTTACGAAGCTTGACGGATTGGGTTTTGGAAATGTTTCAACATTACTTTCTCATATGACCCCTACATTTCAGGCTCATGAAGATCAGGTAAAAAGAATCAGAAAGATGGTGGATTTATCACCATATCCCGTCATTCTTGCCGGTGATTTTAATTCTGTTCCCAATTCATATGAGTATTATAATCTGGGAAAAGATCTTCAGGATGCATTTTTAGTAGCAGGAAAAGGAAGTGCGAGCAGCTTTCATGATTATAAGGTTCCTTTGAGAATCGATTATATTTTCAGCTCAAAATCAATCATTCCTTTAAGCTATAAAGTGGACCAATCTGTGAAATTATCGGATCACTATCCTGTAATTGCAGAATTTCTGTTAAATTAGTTCCATGAAAAATTTACTGGCTGCTATTTTTGTTTTTACAATTTTTTTTACTGCTTGTTCCAAAAAGGAATCTCCGGGCTTCGGAGATGAGCAGGAGGTTAAAATAACTTATGATACTGCTGCTGTTGATTCCTTTTCTACAGGAGCTGTTTCGGTAGATATTGCACGTAAAATAAGAATGTCTTCTCCCCAGTATATTGATTCTGTAAAACAGGCTAAAAAGCTTCAGGACGAAGAAAATAAAATGAAGGTGGAGCTTGAAAAAGAGAATAAAGCAAAACAAGAAGAGGAGAAGAAAAAAGCAGAAGCGGAAAAAAAGCAGAAAGCATCAGAAAAACCGGCTGCTCAGGAAGCCAAAACAGAATAAATCCAAAAAAACATTAAACAATAAACAATATGAAAAAGCAAATTCTGGCTGCAGTGGCCATCTCTGTATTCACGGTGGCATGCACAAAATCAACAACAAAAACAGAACAGGTAGAAAATCCTGACGGATCAGTTACTACAACCACCACTACAACTACTGAAACCCCTAACGTTGTGGATACTGCAAAGATCAACAATGCTAAAGAAGATGTGAAGGCTAAAGTAGATGCCGCAGGAAATAAGATTGACGAAGCTGCTCAGAAAGCGAAAGATAAAATTGATGCCACCGCAGATAAGACGAAACAGGATCTTAACAAAGCGGGTAAGGATATCAAATCTGAAGCTGATAAAGTAGGACAGGATGCAAAAGAAGCTGCAAAAAAAGGAGCTTCGAAAGTAGAGGAAGCTGCAAAGAAAGTTAAAGAAGATCTAAGTAAATAAACGAAAGCCGTAATTCAACTGAATTACGGCTTTTTAATACAGAAAAGAAATGACACCATCGGTCTCTCTTACTTATTCATTTCCAGTAATGGATCAATATATTCCCTGTCATTACTTAATCTCGGTACTTTATTTTGCCCTCCAAGCTTTCCTTTAGCTTCCAGCCATTGGTAGAAAAGGTTTTCCTTAGCGATATGAACAATAGGCCTTTTTAAGGTCATATTATTGTACCTTTTCGCTTCATAATCTGAATTGATGGCTTTTAAATGCTTGTCAAAGGCATCTATAAAGTGGTCCAGGTTATCCGGATGCTGGCTGAATTCAAAGATCCATTCATGAGCGCCGCCTTCATTTCCTTTCATAAAGACTGGAGCTCCTGTAAAGTCGGTAATTTGGGCCCCTGTTACTTCACAGGCTTTTGAAAGGGCAGATTCTACATTGGTAATCATCAGTTCTTCCCCAAAGGCATTGATGTAATGTTTGGTTCTTCCTGTTATTTTGATTCTGAAGGGATTGGTTGAAGTAAAGACTACCGTATCACCAATCAGGTATCTCCAAAGTCCCCCGTTGGTTGTAATGACCATAGCATAATTTTTTCCCACTTCCACATCTTCGAGATTGACAACCTTCGGATTTGAAAAATGAAATTGATCCATCGGGATAAATTCGTAAAATATACCATAATCCAGCATCAGAAGCATCTCATCACTGTCTGATCGGTCCTGGATGCCGAAGAATCCTTCAGAAGCATTATAAATTTCGTAGTAATTGATGTTTTTTCCGATGATCTGCCTGTATTGCTCCCTGTAGGGCTTAAAACTGATTCCGCCGTGAAAAAACACCTCCAGATTGGGCCACAATTCAGAAATACTTCCTACGTGGGTTTCCTTCAGTACTCTTTGAAGAAGGACCATCATCCAGCTTGGTACCCCTAGGATACTTCCCACATCTTCATTTTTTACTTCAGAAGTAATTGCTTTCAGCTTACTTTCCCACTCTCCCATCAGAGATACCTTCTTACTTGGGGTGGTGGTAATTTCTACCCAGAAAGGAAGATTATCAATTAAAATAGCAGATAAATCACCAAATTTAGTATTGAAATCCGCATACAGTTCAGAGCTTCCGCCTAACCGTAAATTTTTATAGTTGAAAAGCTGATTTTCAGGATGGTTGTTCGCATAGATGGAAACCATATCCTTTCCTGCCTTCATATGACAATATTCAAGGCTTTCTGTAGATATGGGAATAAATTTACTTTTAGCATTGGTAGTCCCCGACGATTTTGCAAAATGTTTAATGAGCCCGGGCCAGCTTACATCCTTATATCCCTGTCTTGCTTTTTCAATATAGGGTTCCATTTCTTCATAGGTAACAATCGGAACCTTATTTTTAAAATCCTGATAACTTGAAATGGAATTGAAACCGTAAAGTTTACCATATTCTGTATCCTCTGCATGAAACAACTGAGAAAAGAGTATACCTTTCTGTGTTTCAATGGGATGATCCATGAAATTCTGTATCTGGTCAATTCTTTGACGGATAAACCAGTTGACCACGGTATTGAAAAGTGCTTTGGTTGCCATTCCAACAAATATAATGATATTTGAATTTTCAGAAAATTTTTTATCTGATTAAATAAAAAAACCGCTACAGATTATGTAACGGTTTGATATTTAGTTTATTGTATATTAGCAATACTCGTCATAAGCAGCCTGAAGGTTGGCAGCAATAGCACCAGCCGGATTCCCTTCAATGTGGTGTCTTTCCAGCATGTGAACCAATTCACCATCTTTGAAAAGGGCAACACACGGAGAACTTGGAGGAAATGGAGCAAGGTGTTTTCTTGCTTCTACTACCGCTTCAGTATCATATCCTGCGAATACGGTCGTTAAATGATCTGGTTTTTTATCTCCTGTCAAAGAGTATACTACTCCTGGTCTTGCCGCTCCTGCAGCGCAACCACATACAGAGTTGATGACCAGTAATGTTGTTCCGGACTGCTTTAAAGCTTCTTCTACCTGAGCAGGAGTTGTTAAATCCTGAAAACCTTTATCTGTAAGCTCTGCCTTCATAGGCATTACTAAATCTGTTGGATACATATATTTTGTTTTTTATCACCACAAAGTTAAGCAATTCCTGGCGTTTGTTCAATATATAAAAACTATCAATCGTTTAGGTATATAAAATTAACCAAATATTAATACTTCAATAATATTCAAAAAAAAGTGAATTAAGACTAGGAATAATGAAATATTATTATTAAATTTGAAATGATTCTGAAAAACAAGGACCATGAAAAAAACATTTAAGGCTTTCCCTCAAGCAATCAATCACTTAAATACTGTCTGAAATATGGTAGTAGCTAAATTCTTTTTTCAGTTTAGAATTAAAACTGATTAACAAACTTTAATATCCAAAACGAAGTCCGGAACTGAACAGTTCCGGACTTCTTTAATCAAATCGATATGCAAAGGTTGTATATCCTTAGTTATGGAGTGAAACGTGTCTAAGAGATTTGTAAATCAGTTCAAATCTCAAAAAACGGATCACCTTAAGACAGGAGTTTCTTAGCCATCTCGGAAATACTTTTTCCATCAGATTTTCCGGCTAATGCTTTTGATGCCACTCCCATTACCTTCCCTAAATCTTTGATAGATTCAGCTCCGGTTTCAGAAATAATGTTTTTAATTTCTGTTTCCAGTTCTTCAGCAGAAAGCTGCTTTGGCAAAAACTGCTCAATAATTTTCATCTGAGCTTCCTCTACTTCTGCGAGATCATTTCTGCCCTGGGCTGTAAACTGGTCGTAAGAATCCTTACGTTGTTTTACCATTCTCTGAAGGATGGCAATTTCCTGTTCTGCAGTTACTTCTGCTCCTACAGCTTCAGTTTTAAGCAGTAATATCTGGGATTTTACAGCACGCAGAGAATCTAAAGCTACTTTGTCTTTAGCTCTCATTGCTGTTTTTATAGCTTCGTTTATTGTATTTTCTAAACTCATGGTTTCAAATTTAACAATGTATCAATGTAACAGTTTACCAATAAATGTCTGGTAATTGTTACATTGGTACATTTCTACATTGTTATATTATTTAGTCTACGTCTTTATTTAAAAATCTGTTTTCTCTGATCTGCATAGATCCATTGTTATCAGACAGGTATGTATTGATGTTCTGGTCTGATGCATTGTTTCCGTCGATCGAAATATTTTTTCTTTTGAAAGCCGGAATAGATTCAAATTCACTTGTGCTGTCAAAGCTCTGATAGCGTGAGTTGAATTCTTTTAATTTATTTCTTCTTTCAATCACTCTGTCCTGATCAATTGTTTTATTCACGAAAGTGAATTCTGATTCTTCAGTTTTCGGAGTTTCAATTTCTGTTTTGTTTTCAGAAGCTGATCTTATTTCAGCCTTTGGTTCTTCCTGTTTCTGATAGAATGTTTCTATTTTTTGAGCGGGTTCAGCTATGGCAGCGTTTGTTGGGGTATTAAATTCTGCCTTTGGCTGTCCAAAATCGGTATTGGGTTCGTTTCTTGTAGGCTCGTTGACAAAGAAGCTGAATTCAACAGGTTTTTCCTCTGAAAAAGAGCTTGTAAGCGGAGTTCCGGATTGTGGCTCATCTTTCTTGTTTTCAAAATCAAATGAGAAAGACTGGATCTCAAGATCGTTAGGATCGTCATGCTCTTCATCAATAGAGAATAAGCTGTATTCTTCTTCTGCACCTTCTTCATTTCTCCAGTTCTGTTCAGGAGTATTCACCGTATCTTCCTCTTTATCAAAGAATTTTATTTCAGTTCTGGGCTGTTCTTCTTCAATAATCATTTTTTTTTCAGTAGACTTCACATTGAATGAGATGTCGTGGTCTTCATCATCCAGCCTGAAAAGATTTTTCCCACCAAAATCATGCGTGGTTTCAGGAGCAGATTCTCTTTCTTCTCTTGTTTTGAAAGGAGAATTTTTGGGAGCTTCAAAACTGTCGTTAAGACTGATTCTGATTTTCTCTGTAGGTCCTGCAAACTTCTTATTATCGTTGGAGAATCCTGTTGCAATAACAAGAACGCTTACTGCATCTCCTAATTCTTCATCAGCACCCACCCCGAAAATGATATCCGCTGTATTTCCAGCTTCTTTCTGGATGTGGTCCATGATCACCCCGATTTCGTCCATGGTTACTTCTTCTGCACCACTTCTGATCAATAACAGTACGTTTTTCGCTCCTGTAATCTTGTTATCATTCAATAATGGAGAATCTAAAGCCTTTCTTACCGCTTCTTCCGCCTTATTTTCACCCGAAGCAATACCTGTTGACATCAGCGCAGTACCAGAGTTCTGAAGTACAGATTTAGCATCTCTAAAGTCAATGTTTACATCAAAGTAACCGGTAATAACCTCTGCCATTCCTTTGGCAGCATTGGTTAAAACTTCATCGGCTTTTGAGAATCCCTGTTTGAATCCAAGGTTCCCGAACTGCTGTCTTAGTTTATCATTATTGATGACAATAAGTGAGTCAACATTATTTCTTAATTTATCAAGACCGTTTTCTGCCTGTTCCAGCCTTCTTTTCCCTTCAAAGCTGAAAGGAACGGTAACAATACCTACCGTCAGGATTCCCATGTCTTTTGCGACTTTAGCAATGACAGGTGCAGCTCCGGTACCGGTACCACCACCCATTCCGGCAGTGATGAACACCATTTTGGTGTTTTGTCCCATAGCCGCTTTGATATCTTCAATACTTTCGATGGCAGATTTTTCTCCCACTTCAGGATCGGCACCAGCTCCAAGCCCTTCTGTGATAGAAGTTCCCAACTGAACTTTATTGGCTACCGGGTTGTTATCTAAAGTCTGGGCATCTGTATTACAGATCACGAAATCAACCCCGTGAATCCCTTTTTCGTACATGTGTTTCAGGGCATTGTTTCCACCGCCTCCTACACCGATTACTTTTATAATGGATGAATTTCCTTTTGGTAAATCAAATGAAAATCCTTGTGTACCTAAATTTTCCATAACTATACTTTTTATAATTATAATTGATCATTGATTGATGATAATTGATAAGGAAAAGATCGTTTATCGCTTATCATTCATCATTTATAATTTACTCTACTTCTTCAAAGAATTTTTTTACTTTTTCCATCAGCGACTGGCCGAAGGTCAATTTCGCTTTTCTGTTTTCCAGTTTCTCCTTTTCAAAAGACTGTTGCTCTTGAACGGGCGCAGCCTGCTGAACAGTTTGAACAGTTTCTGTCTGTGCTGCAGTAACTTCCGGTTTTGGCTGTTCAGTGACAACTTCTGCTATTTCATCAATATTCTGCTTTTTGTCCCTGATCTTTAAACTTTCCATCAGTAATCCGATAGATGTAGCAAATTCAGGGCCTTTCAGATACTGATTTTTATCGTTGGCAATATATTCATTCGCAAAACCGATTCTGCTGTCAAAACCTGTGGTATAATTGGCCAGCTGGCGAAGATGCTTTAAGTTTGAACCCCCACCGGTAAGAACGATTCCGGCAATCAGTTTTTTCTTTTGTTCAAAAGCACCGTAAGCCTTCAGCTCTGTATTTACCATTTCCAGAACTTCTTCTACTCTTGCATTGATGATCTGTGCCAGCGTTTTTAAAGAAATTTCTTTGTCCGGTCTTCCGTGAAGCCCGGGAATGGTTACAAAAGTACTGTCTTTTTCCAATTCGGGAACAGCCGAACCAAACTTTACTTTCAGTTGTTCTGCATGTTTCTCTATGATAGAACAGCCTTCTTTGATATCTTCGGTAATAATTCCGCCTCCGTATGGAATCACGCAGGTATGACGGATGATATTATCTTTAAAGATGGCAATGTCGGTTGTACCACCACCAATGTCAACGATGGCCACCCCAGCTTCTTTCTCTTCTTTGGTAAGGACAGCTTCTGAAGACGCCAATGGCTCTAAAGTAAGGGCTTCCATTTCCAGGCCGGCCTCACGGACACATCTTGCAATGTTTCTGATACTGCCCATTTGGCCTACTACAACATGGAAGTTTGCTTCTAATCGTTTTCCATGCATTCCGACAGGTTCCTGAATTTCCCCCTCGGAATCCACTTTATATTCTTGAGGAAGTACGTGGATAATTTCTTCTCCAGGAAGCATGACCAGTTTTTTTACCTGATCTTTTAATGCTTCAATGTCATCGTCTGTAATAAATTTGTCAGGATGTTCACGCATAATATAATCGGAGTGCTGCAGAGAACGGATGTGTTTTCCTGCAATACCTACCGTAACTTTGCGGATAGGAACTCCGGCGCTGGATTGTGCTTCGGATACTGCAGCCTTGATTGAATTAATGGTCTGTGAAATATTATTCACAATCCCTTTATGAACACCAAGACTTTTAGCTTTTCCTACACCGAGAACTTCTATTTTCCCGTGTGCATTCCTTCTTCCGACAATCGCGACTATCTTTGTTGTCCCGATGTCCAGACCTACTGAATACTCTTGATTTTCCATTTTATATCGATTTGATTTTTTCTACTTTTTTCCTTTTTCACTATAAGGATGATCTCTTATTTGTGCATTAAATGCCCTGAAGGGCCTATTCTATTTTTACTTTTGCCTTAGGCTTGGACTGTGCCTTGACGGGTGGCTTTTTCTCGGCTTTTTTCGTTTCTTTTGTATGTGTTTTCGTTTTTGTACTTTCTTTAGGCTTTACCGTGGTGGAGGCCTTTTTCGCTTCCGTTGTCTGGGGCTTACTATCCGTCTTTTTAGCTGCTGCTGTAGAAGGAGCTTTGGCCAGTTCCATTTTTCCTGCCTTTAAAATACTGTCATTTTCTTTAAAATAAGGGTTTAAAGTAGTGACAATCTGATTTTGATATTTCACAGAAACCATACTGTATTTCTGCGGATCCTGGTATACCAGGTATTTCTCAACAAAGGTTTTAAATCCTTTTACTTTAAAGTCGATATTATCAAGATCTCCTATTTCTACTCTATAGTTTCCTTCGCTTGTAAGCAGGCTATAACTGTCTTTATTTTTTGAGATTCCAATAAAATATTTTTTACTGAAATCATCTTTGTCAATCTTTTCTACCAGTTCTGCCAGTTTTTCATATTCATCCGGCTGTACATTTCCGGTTACCAGCATACATGGGTGTGAATAGGTTCTTGAAATCGGGAATTCAATCCCCTTTTCATCTACATAAAAGTCTCTTCCGTCTTTATTCAGCCTGAAGACAGGTACTCTTTGCTTGATATCCAGATTCAGTTTTCCATTCAGATTCAGATAGACATTGGCGCTATCCACTGCCGGAAGAGAATTGATCTTTTTTTCTAAAGAAGGAATATTTAGATCTCCTACTTTTCCTGAAGGGTTTTCTTTTTTTACAATCTCCCTGATATCTTTTTCATCCACAAAATACACCGGAGTTTTCTCGCTCATTTTTACAGAAATCTTATTGTCCGTAATCTCCTCACGGCTGAATCTTCTCAATGAGAAGCTCAGTAAAAATCCTAAGATGATTACAGTGACAACAATTTTTAATATTCTGTATTTATTTTTCATATTTTTTGTACAATGTAAAAAGTACAGTGTACCTGTATATTTTCTTTATTATTTCTTTCTCACAATACATTGTACATCTTACATTGTACTTTGTACAGCACTTATCCATTCACAGATAGGATCATACAGGGTATCTATATTTCCTGCGCCTACCGTAAGAAGGATATCAAAATCTTTTTCTTTTATTTTTTCAAAAGCATCGGATAAAGTCGATACCTCTTTTTTATCTAATGTCACTTTTTCCAGCAGCCAGCTTGAAGTAATTCCCTCAAAATTCTCCTGAAGCTCTCTCGCAGGATAAATATCAAGCAGAATAAGTTCATCGGCTTTGCTTAAGCTTTCCGCAAATCCGTCTGCGAAATCTCTTGTTCTGCTGAAAAGGTGGGGCTGGAAGGCTACCAGAAGTTTTTTATCAGGATAAAATGTTCTGATTGAGCTCATTACAGCATTGATTTCTGTAGGATGGTGAGCGTAATCGTCAATATAAATTTTACCGTTTGGATAAATATGTTTGGTATATCTTCTTTTAATTCCTTTAAAATTGGCAATTGCTTTTTTCAGCGTATCAAAATCTGCGCCTAAATTATGCAGAATAGCCAGTGCTGCAGTAGCATTTTCCACATTATGAATTCCCGGGATTTCCCAGACAAAATCCTTTATCGTTTCTGTTGGGGTATGGAAATCAAAATAAATTTTATCATGGTCCATACGCAGGTTGTCTGAATAATAGTCCGCAGACTCATTAACGGCATAAGTCTGATGTCCTCTGCCGATTTCCAGCCCCTTTCTTATAAAAAGCTGTTTGTCTTCAGGCACTAAGGCTGCAAACTGTCTGAATCCTTCTTCAATATGGCTCTTATCTCCATAGATATCAAGGTGATCCGCATCTGTAGATGTCACGACTGCCCAGTCCGGAGAAAGGTTCAGGAAGCTTCTGTCATATTCATCTGCTTCTACTACAGAATAGGTAGAACCATTGTACAGGAAGTTGGATTTAAAGTTTTCAGAAATCCCTCCCAGAAAACATGAGAAAGGAAGATCTGCTTCTTTGCACAAATGGGCAACAAGGGTAGACGTGGTGGTCTTTCCGTGAGTGCCAGCTATGGCGATGCAGTCTGTATTTTCTGTAATTAATCCTAAAACTTTCGCTCTTTTCAGAACTTCAAACTGATTTTGGCTGAAATAATCCAGTATTCCAAGTGTTTTGATAGCAGGAGTATAGATGACGAGTGTATCTTCTTTCTGAAGAGAGGTTATTCTTTCATCAATAAGATCCTCAAAAACAATATCAATGCCTTCGTTCATCAGGTTCTGGGTAAGTTTTGTATTGGTTTTGTCGTAGCCCAATACTTTTTTCCCGGAGGCATTGAAATAACGCGCCAGTGCGCTCATTCCGATACCTCCGATTCCGACGAAGTAAAAAGTCTGATATGTTTGTAAAATGTTCATTTATATTTTAATCTTTAATGGCTCTTAACTAGTTCAGAGCTTTATTTTTAATATATTATAAGACTTCAATCACTGATATCCATGACTTGTTAACGGATTAAATTTTTAACAGAGTCAGGCTGAGCTTGTCGAAGCCTCTAATCTTTCATTCTATTTTTTGATAACATTGGTAATAAATCCCAGTTATCATTTATTATTGCTTCCTTCTTTTTTCTACTCCAACCTTTTGTTTTTCAAAGCTTATCGCTTGAGTAGCATCATTAAATTCATGGTAGAAAACAAGTTCTACGGGTTTTCTTGTATACGTGTAACTTTCAGGATTTAATCCGTCATTACGTTCATTAATTCTCCTTTCCAAATCATTGGTAAAGCCTGTATAATAAGAATTATCAGAACATTTTACAATGTATACATAATATATTTTCATTTATTCATTTGTGTTTGCTTACTGGCCCTTCGACAAGCTCAGGGTGACAGCTCTAATACTAACTGTCTTATTTTATGTAGGTCAGGCTGAGCTTGTCGAAGCCTTTCCTAATTATTTTATTACTTTAAAAATCTCGTCTACAATCTCTTTTGCGGCATTTGGCTTGGCAAAATAGGTAAGATTGTCAGACATTTCTTTTCTTATATTTTCATTCTCACAGATTTCTGATAATGTATTCCAGAATTTTTCCTGCATCTCAGAGTCTTTTACCATTCTGGCTGCATTCTTTTCAACCAGATTCATAGCATTTTTAGTTTGATGGTCTTCCGCTGCAAAAGGGAAAGGCACCAAAAGCACCGGTTTCTGTGCTACAGCCAGTTCTGAAATGGCAATAGCTCCTGCTCTGGAAACAATGATATCAGCGGCAGAATAGGCCAGTTCCATGTCTTTAATAAATTCTTTCAGATGAATTGAAGCTGGAAGCTGAAGGCTGGATGACAATTCTTTGTAATCCAGTTTTCCTGTTTGCCAAATTAACTGATACCCTTTTTCTTTCAGATTTTCAAGGTTTTCTTTCCATGCATTATTTAATGTTCTGGATCCTAAAGAACCACCTACTGAAAGAATGGTAAGTTTGTCTTTATCCAGTCCCATTTTCTCTTTTGCCTGAGCAGTATCCCGCATTCCTGAAATAATATTTTCACGAATCGGATTTCCCAGGAATTTTATTTTCTCTGCCGGAAAGCCATCTACTTTCGGATAAGCCGTGAAGACTGCTTTAGCTTTCTTGCTGAGGATTTTATTCGTTACCCCTGCATGGGCATTCTGTTCCTGAATGAAAATCGGAATTCCCATTTTGCTTGCTTCATAAAGTGCGGGTCCGCTGGCAAATCCTCCTGTTCCTACCGCAAAGTCAGGCGCAAAGTTTTTAATAATCCTTTTAGATTTGGACAGGCTTTTCAGAATCTTAAAAGGCAGTCCCAGATTGGAAAGTAAATTTCCTCTGTCAATTCCTGCGATATCAATGCCTTCAATTTTGTATCCTGCCTGTGGAACTTTTTCCATTTCCATTTTCCCGTTGGCACCAATGAACAAAAATTCTGCATCAGGAAATCTTTTTCTGATCTCATCAGCAATAGCGATGGCCGGGAAGATATGTCCTCCTGTTCCCCCGCCTGATAATAGTATTTTTAATTTTTTGTCCATTTTAAGCGATATCGTTTATTTCTGCTATACTTTGTTTTTTGCCCATTCCTTCTTCATCATAAATCTGAATTCTTGAGCTTATATTTAGAATAATACCTAACTGTAAATAAGTCACCAGCATTGAGGTTCCTCCATAACTGATCAAAGGCAGTGGCTGTCCTGTTACCGGGATCAGATTCACTGCTACAGCAATATTTACTGAAAGCTGAATAAAGATCATTACCCCGAGGCTGAGAACGAGCAACGATCCGAAGAATGCCGGCATCTTACTGGCGATCATAACGATCCTGATCATCATAATCAGGTATAAACTGATCAGAAAGGCTGCGCCTATCACCCCATATTCTTCTACAATGACTGCGAAAATAAAGTCGGAGGCAGACTGTGGAAGCATCTGTTTCAATGCACTTTTTCCCGGTCCCATTCCGGTAATTCCGCCATGTACAATAGCTGCTTTAGCCTGCATTACCTGATAGTTTTTTGCTTTTACGCTTTCATCATCTGTGTCTGCTGTTTTGGCTTTACTGGATGTAAATGTTTCGATACGGCTCATCCATGTATGAACACGGTTTCCTCCGATCAGATTGGTGTTCAGAGCAATCAGAAGGAAGAATACAATGGCTACAAATGATGCCGAGATAAAGCCCGCAATGTATTTCCAGTGAAGCTGTCCTATCACAAGAACTATCACAGAAACCATTAAAATCATTAATGCTGTGGAGCCGTTATCTTTGGCTACCAATACAAATACAAGCAGGATAGGTCCGAAGATATACATGATATTCTCTATCGGAAGTCTTTCCCTTGTGATCTTTTTGGTTAAATATCTGCACAGATAGATGATTAGCATTAAAAATGCAAATGATGAAGGCTGAAAAGAGATGGGGGTTCCAGGAATTTTCAGCCATCTTGAGGCACTGGCTCCATCAATGGTCTGGCCTGTAAACATGGTAACCACCAGGAGAATAATCATCAGGCCAAGCAGAATACTGCTGAGCTTTCCGATGTATTCATACTTTACGGTTCCTACCAGTCTCATAATACCCAATCCTAAGACTACAAAGAACATATGCTTGATAACGTGACCTGTTGTGGTCCCGTTATTGACAATGTATTCGAGATTTGAACTTGCAGAGTATACAGGGAAAATAGAGAAGATGGAGATCACAAGGATGACCATCCAAAGCACTTTATCGCCCTTTAGAAATTCAAATCTGCTTTCTGTGTTCTGTTCGTCCATAATTATTGTATTCATGTACTGATGTAAAATGTATTGATGAAACTGATGATCATTAATACGTTACTCCATTAGAACTTTTTACATTTTTATTTTAATACCTGTTGTTTAAACTGGCGTCCTCTGTCCTCGTAGCTTTTAAACAAGTCAAAGCTTGCGCAGCATGGAGACAGTAAGACTGTATCGCCTTTTTTAGCCAGAGATTTTGAAATTCTCACAGCTTCTTCCATGCTTGAAGTGTCATAAATAAATTCTTTTTTATCTTTAAAGAAATCGATGATCTTCTTGTTATCGACTCCAAGACAAACAATTGCCTTTACTTTTCTTTTGACTAAATCTTCAATTTCGGTGTAGTCATTTCCTTTATCTAATCCGCCAACAATCCATACGGTTGGTGTTTTCATGCTTTCCAAGGCATAATAAGTAGCATTTACGTTGGTTGCTTTGCTGTCGTTGATGTATTTTACGCCATCAATTTCTGTCACAAACTCCAGTCTGTGTTCTACGGCCTGGAATGTCATCAATGAATGTCTGATACTTTCGTTGTTGATTTCTAAAATCTTACCGGCAATTGATGCTGCCAGGCTGTTGGCTACATTATGATTTCCCAACAGAGACAATTCATCAACTTTCATTGAGAATTCGTCTTTCATTTTTACCACAATTTCATCTTCATTCACAAAACCTCCTTCCGGTAATTTCTCTTTTGTTGAGAAAGGAATCATTTTGGCTTTTATCTCAAGCTTTTCAAGAAGATTTTTGCTCATTTCATCATCTTTGTTGTAGATGAAGAAATTATCATTTTCCTGATTTTCAGTGATTCTGAATTTTGCCAAGGCATATTCTTCATAGTTGTAGTTGTACTGGTCCAGGTGATCCTGGGACAGATTCAGCAATAAAGAAATATAAGGTCTGAAATTCTGAATATCATCCAGCTGGAAAGAGCTTACTTCCAGTACATAATACTCATGGTTTTCATCTGCAACCTGCTTGGCAAAGCTATAGCCGATATTTCCTCCCAAACCTACATTCAATCCATCATTTTTCAGGATATAATAGATCAGGGAAGTTGTAGTTGTTTTTCCGTTGCTTCCGGTAATGGCGATAATTTTTGCATCTGTAAATTCAGAAGCAAATTCAATTTCAGAGGAAAGTCTGATTCCTTTTTCATGAATTTTATTGATAATTTCCGCCTTTTTTGGAATTCCGGGGCTTTTTACGATCCAGTCAGCATTTAAAATTCTTTCTTCGTCGTGATTTCCTTCTTCAAATTCAATTTCATTATCGGTAAGGAACTGCTTATAGTTATCCTTAATGGCTCCTTTATCTGAAAGAAATACTTCCAGACCTTTCTTTTTAGCCAAATAAGCAGCACCACATCCGCTTTCTCCACCTCCTAAAACAACTATTTTCATATTTATTCTTTTGTAAAATGTAAAATGTAAAACGTACAATGTATCTGGTGTCTTTTTACATCAATACTTTTTACTTTTTACAAAATTTATCTCATTTTTAATGTGATCAGACATACAATTGCCAGTATTACCCCGATGATGATCATTCTGTTCACGATTTTACTTTCGTGGAATCCTTCTTTCTGATAATGATGGTGTAATGGTGACATCTTGAACAGTCTATTGTTTTGGGCATATTCCAGCCCGTATTTTCTTTTTCGGTATTTGAAAACAACCACCTGAAGCATTACGGAAAGGTTTTCAATTAAGAATATTCCGCATAGTACAGGGATCAGCAATTCTTTTCTTAAAATAATGGCTAATACAGCAATCACTCCTCCCAACATCAAACTTCCGGTATCTCCCATGAAAACCTGTGCAGGATAGGTATTGTACCAGAAAAAACCTATTACAGCCCCTACCATTGCTACGGCAAAGATGGTGGTTTCCCCCATGTTTGGAAGGAACATGATATTGAGGTAATCTGCAAAGATGATGTTTCCGGAAAGGTAAGCGAAAAGGGCCAGCGTGAGCAGTATAATAGTACTTGTTCCTGCGGCCAGACCGTCAATCCCGTCTGTGATATTGGCTCCGTTTGAAACGGCTGTTACAATGAAAATTACGATAGGAATAAATACAACCCATGCCCACTCATGGGCATCTTTGTCATTCATCCAAAATAAAATTCCGCTGTAGTCGAATTCATTATTTTTTGCAAAAGGAACGGTGGAAACGGTAATTTTTTCTGTCGGCATAAAATTTTGCTCTACGTTATTTCTGTTGACCACCTTAGCATCTGCATATTTTCTTTTAACGGTGATGTCCGGATGAAAATACATGGTAATTCCGACAATCAGCCCTAGTCCAACCTGGCCTACAATTTTAAATTTACCACTTAAGCCGTCTTTATTTTTTTTGACTTTCTTTAAATAATCATCAAGGAAACCAATTGCTCCCATCCATAACATTGAAACCAGCAGCAGAACAATATACACATTGGTAATCCTGGTAAACAGCAATACCGGAATAATGGTTGCCAGAATAATGATAAGTCCTCCCATGGTAGGGGTTCCTTCTTTCTGTTTCTGGCCATCCAATCCAAGATCACGTACCAATTCACCCATTTGTTTTGTTCTCAGGTAATTAATGACTCTTTTTCCGTAGACAAGAGCAATAATCAATGAGAACAGTACAGCCATTCCGGCACGGAAGGAAATGTATTTCAACATTCCTAATCCCGGAACGTGGATTCCATGGTTGGTTAGATATTCGTATAGATAGTATAGCATGTTTCTGTTTTTTATTATTTAAAAATTTAATTTATTTAAAGATTTAAAGATTGGGCTTCTCCATATTTTCATTTAAATACTTAATGAAGTTTGATATGTTTGAAGAAACCTCTTTTGAAAGAGTAATGATTTCTTCAGCTTTATTTTGATCACCTAATTTTAATCTTTTACTTACAATCAGCATGCTTTTTACCTCAGCACAGCTGCCTTTTGCAATTTTTAAATATCTAATAAATTGTCTGTTATTATTATATTCTGAGCCTTCCGCAATATTATTGCTAATGGAAAAACTCGCTCTTTTTATCTGGTTATTAAATTCAAATTCTTTTTCAAAGCTTGGATTTTGAAGAAACTCATAAACTTTTTGAATAAGATCTAAACTTTTGATATATACTGGGAAATTTTCAAAATTCTTCGTCATCATCAAATTTTTAAATCATTAAATGAGTTTAATCTTTCAATCTATTTGCTCATTAATTTCCAGAGCTCATTAATTACTTCTTTGTCATCAAAATGATGTTTCACACCATTGATCTCCTGATAGGTTTCGTGGCCTTTTCCGGCGACCAAAACGATATCTTTAGGTTCTGCAAACTTGATGGCCATTTTTATGGCTTCTTTTCTGTCTGGAATTGAAGTGTATTTGCTGAAGTTCTGTGGTTCAACACCTGCTTCAATTTCTTTGATGATCTGTGCCGGATCTTCTGTTCTCGGATTGTCTGATGTGATGATTGCCAGAGTGGATTTTTTAGTGGCAATATTTCCCATTTCAGGTCTTTTGGAGTGGTCTCTGTCTCCTCCACAACCAAATACAGTGATTAATCTTTCGTTCTTGGTTCTGATATCGTTGATGCTGTCCAGAATGTTTTCCAAAGCATCCGGAGTGTGTGCATAGTCTACGATAAAGAAAATCCCCCCGTCGGATTTGAATGTTTCAAATCTTCCGGAAACTCTTTTTAATCTGCTGATGGCCTGAAGAATTTCATCCTGTTCAAAACCCAGTTCAGCAGCAATTCCGAAAACCAGAAGTAAATTGTATACATTGAATTTTCCGGTCAGTGTCGTCCAGAATTCTTTTCCGTTGAAGTTCAGCAGCATTCCGTTGAAATCAACTTCCAATAGTTTTCCGTGATAGTCTGCCATGGTTTTCAGGGCGTAAGACTTCTTTTTAGCCTTAGTATTCTGAAGCATGACATTGCCGTTCTTATCATCCACATTGGTGATGGCAATAGCCGTCTCTTCTAATTCGTCAAAGAATCTTTTCTTGGTTTTTAAATATTCTTCGAATGTTTTATGATAGTCTAAATGATCGTGGGTAAGGTTGGTGAAGCCTGCTATTTTGAAGTGCAATCCTTCAATTCTGTTCTGAGCAATCCCGTGTGAGCTTACTTCCATGAAAGCAAATTCACATCCTTTTTCTACGGCTTCAGCTAAAATCCTGTTGATGGTAATCACGTCAGGCGTAGTGTGGGTAGCCGGTATAATTTCTTCACCAATTCTGATTTCAACAGTAGAAAGTAACGCAGCAGGATAACCCAGATTTTTGAAAACATCAAAAAGAAGGGTAGAAACAGAGGTTTTTCCATTGGTTCCTGTAACACCTATCAGTTTCAGTTTCTGAGAAGGGTTTCCGTAAAAGTTCGACGCCAGGTGACCTAAGGCTTTAGACGAATCTTTTACCAAAATATAGGTTACATTTTCTGCCAATGTTTGAGGGAGTTCTTCGCAAACAACTGCTGCAGCCCCTTTTTCAATAGCAGATGCGATGAATGAATGACCATCCACTACAGTTCCTCTCATTGCAACATAAAGAGAACCTTCTGTAACCTTTCTGCTGTCGATCACCAATTCTGTAACCTCACGGCTGTTATCACCGTGAATTTCCAGTACTGGGATTCTGTTTACTAATTCTGTTATAATCATCTTTATCAATAAGGCTTTGCCTTATTTGGGTTTAAAATTGTCCTTACGGGCTTGTTTTTTAATTCTGCAGAGACAAATAAATTCTCTGGTTTTTACTGATCGTTGTGCCTTCCAGCGGGAATTGTTCTTTAATTCTTCCTACTCCTTTATAGTCGACACGATAGCCTAAGTTTTCCAATTGCGGGATCACGTTTTTCCCGATTAATCCCACTACATTAGGCATCTGTTTATCATTTACTGCTATTTTCACATTAGGCTCAACCATTTTACTCAGGTTTACCTTTTTGTCTACCAGCATTTCTTTTTCAATATTCTGTGGGGTCTTCAGGAATGTTTTTCCTGCAATTTCCTTAAACACCGGTGCTGAAACGGATCCTCCATAAAAGCCTTTTGCTGTATTGGGCTCACTGATCATTACATAACAGGTATATTTGGGTGCGTCAGCCGGATAAAATCCTGCGAATGAAGCACGGTATTTCATAGGGCCAGGCAGCCAGTACTCAAATCTTGCGGTTCCTGTTTTCCCTGCCATTTTCAGGTTGGGTGTAAAAATACTTCGTCCTGTTCCTTTTTCTACGGCTTTCGTTAAAGCACTGGTCATCATTTTAATCGCTTTTTCAGAAGCCATTTTGTTGACCATTACCTCAGGTTTTGCCTGATACATTACCTTTCCGTCTTTCATGATTTTATCGATGAATAAAGGCTTAAGCATTTTTCCTCCGTTAGCAACCCCATTGTAAAATGTTGTTAATTGAAGCAGGTTGATATTGGAAGAATATCCGTACGAAATAGAAGCAAGCGTTGCAGCGTTCCATCTTTTGTTTTCCGGTGTGACAATCTTTGGCTTTGTAATTCCCGGAAGTTCGATATCCATTTTGTCGAACAATTTCCAGCGTTTCAGATGATCAAGGAAAATCTGTGGCTTATCTGCATAATACTTTGTGATCAGTTTTGAAGTACCTACGTTACTTGATTTAGCCAAAACATCACTGATATCATAAGTTCCACCGCCATGACCGTCAGAGATTCTCTGTTTTGCATATACCCATACTCCGTTTCCTACGTTTACGGTTGTATTTTCGTCAATGAATCCGTCATCCATTGCTGCCAGAAGTGAAATGGTTTTAAAGGTGGATCCCGGCTCAATATTATCTTTCAGGGCATAGTTGTAGGAGTCTTCGTATTCTCCTGATTCCGTTCTTCTTAAATTAACAAGAGCACGTACTTTTCCGGTTTCAACTTCCATCACGATAACGGTACCATGTTTTGCTTCAAAATTAATTAACTGCTTCTCAAGAGCAGAGTGTGCAATATCCTGAATTCTAAGGTCTAAGGTGGTATAGACATCTTCTCCATCGACAGGTTCCTTAACTTTCCAGAAGTCAATGGGTTTCCATTGTGAAGAGTTAATTCTTTGCTCCAATCTTTTACCGTCTGTTCCAGTTAAATATTTTGAAAAGGCGCCTTCCAGTCCGGATTTAAATTCACCGTTATCCATACCGATGGTACCGGCCCCGATTTCTGAAGTAGCCAGTTCTCTTTTGTAATTTCTGTCAACGATGAATCCTCCTTTATTTTTACCTCTTTTGAAGATCGGGAACTTTCTGATCCTGTCATATTGATCAAAATCAAGACCTTTTACCAGGGTGTAATACTGGTTTTTCTTTTTCTTCTGTTCATCGAACTTCTGTCTGAATTCGCTTCTTGGTTTTCCGAACATTTTGCTCAGAGAATCGGTCAGCGCTCCGATATTGTTAGAGTACACCGTATCTTTCATTGTTTTGAAGTCAAGATAGATGTCATACCGCATTACAGTTGTGGCAAGAATAGAGCCGTCAGAAGCAAAAAGATTACCACGGGCGGCCTTTAAAGTGGCTTCGCGATAGTTTTTATTAATGTAATCATCTTTGATTTCCTGGACATTGGTATTCTGAAGGATGACAATTCTTGCCAAGAACATGACAAACACGCACAAAGCTACCACTGCAAAGAGGTAGCCCCATCGTAACGTTTTCTTACGTTTATTGTCGTATTCATTTTGCTTTTGCATCTGTACTGTCCAGTTTTATTAGCAATTTGTGAGGATGGTTTTCCAGGGTCATCAATGAATCCCGTGCAACCTCTTTCCCCAGCTCTGATTCCATTTTTACTTTGATCAGCTTACTCTGGGCGTAAGCGTTTCTTGATTTATATTCTTCTGTTTCTTCCTTTAAGGCGTTTACAATTTTAATTTTTTTATTGACGAGATGGTTCGTATAAATCATGGCCATCATCAGAACAAACAACAGGAGAAAATACTTGTAATGTATTTTGATCTCATCACGGTTCAGAAAGTTACCTTTTATAATATCTATAAAAGTGAGTCTTTTCTGGGGGCGATTTGTTGTTCTTTTTGCCAATTTATTATGTCAATTTGCTTTGCAGTGAATTTACTTCGTGTCAATAGTCAATTTTATTTTGCTTAATGATTCACTATTGACGATTCACTCATTCACATTTTATACTTTTATTCCTGTTCTCATCTTGGCACTTCTTGCTCTGGAGTTTTCTTCGATCTCCTTGTCATCAGGAATAATCGCTTTACTCTTAATCAATTCGAATGCCTTTTTATAATTTCCGTAGATATCTCTTTCCGGCTCTCCTTCGAACATTCCGTTTTTCAGGAATCTTTTTACCAAGCGGTCTTCTAAAGAGTGGTAAGAAATAACGACTAATCTTCCTTCCGGTTTCAATACATTGTAAGCCTGAACCAGCATTTCTTTTAATACTTCAAGTTCCTGGTTTACTTCAATTCTTATCGCCTGAAAAAGCTGAGCATAGAATTTATTAACCTTGTGAGGCGGAATATAGCTGAACAGTTTTTTCAGATCTTCCGTTGTTTCTATACTTTTTGTTTTTCTGTGATGAACAATTTCTCTAGCCAGTTTTCTTGCTTCTCTCAATTCTCCATAGTGATAGAAAAGATCTGCAAGCTCTTCTTCTTCATATTCATTGATCACTCTTTTGGCATCAAGATTCTGCATGACGTTCATTCTCATATCCAAAGGAGCATTGCTTCTTGTTGAGAAGCCTCTGTCTGCCTCGTCAAACTGATGAGACGACACCCCTAAGTCTGCCAAAACACCGTCTACCTGCGATACTCCATACATCAGCAATGAATTTTCCAGAAATCTGAAATTCTGATTGACCAATGTAAAGCGTGGATCATCAATTGTATTTTTAAGTGCATCCAGATCCTGATCAAAACTGAACAATCTTCCTTTGTCGGAAAGTCTGCTCAGGATTTCTCTTGAATGGCCTCCGCCTCCAAAGGTGCAGTCCACATATATTCCGTCAGGATTCGTCACCAAATCATCAACACTCTGCTTCAACAAAACGGGGTTATGATACATGCTTAATTGTGTTTTTTATTTAATAATAATCAATTAATAACCGCTACAGTTATTCTTCATCGAAAGAGCCCATCACATCTTCGGCAAGGCTTGCAAAATCAGCTTCATTGGTAGCAATTACCTTTTCATAGGCCTCTTTATCCCAAATCTCAAAGAGTTCTCCTGCGCTGGTGATCACAATATCTTTCTGAAGATTTGCGAAAACCGTAAGGTCTTTGGAGATCTGTAATCTTCCTGCATTATCCAACTCTACAGTCTTTACTCCTGCCGTAAACATTCGTATGAAATCAGCATTCTTTTTTATGAACCTGTTCAGTTTATTAATTTTACCCATCAGTTTGTCCCATGCATTCATAGGATAAACCTCCAGACAAGGTTGGAACACAGATCTTTTGACTACAAACGCCTTATCGTCGAAGTTTTCCATCTGTTTGATTAAAGATGAAGGAACTTTTAAGCGGCCTTTGTCGTCAATTTTACACTCATATGTCCCAATGAAATTTTTCATTTGGGACAAATTTATATAATAATTTCCAAAATTTCCCACTTTTTCCCACTTTTTGACTTAATGTTAATAAGTTTTATTAAAGATTGAATTTCAATAATGTAAAATACTGATATGAAGAGAGTTGTTGGAAGTGTTATTTAAGCCATAATAAAGCGGTTTTGAAAAAAAAAGTTAAAAAGGAGAATATTATATTATTTTTATCTTAAATTAGGATAATCAAAATTTTTTTGAGGTTTAATTTGTATTTTTGCAGGGCTTTATTAAGGCGTTTTATGATATTTAGTACAAAAAAAGAAAAGAAATATTCCTATGTAGAAGCGGGAGAAGGGCATCCATTAGTGCTGTTGCACGGGTTAATGGGTGGTTTGAGTAATTTCGATAAAATGGTAGATTTTTTTTCGGAAAGAGGGTTTAAGGTATTTGTACCACAGTTACCCATCTATGATCTGCCGGTACTCAATACGAATCTTACCACGATTGCAAAATATATTATCAAGTTCATAGAAAGTCATATTTCAGGCCCCGTAAGTATTGTAGGAAACTCGATGGGGGGGCACGTAGGGCTTATTCTGACTCTGGCAAGACCTGACCTGGTAAAAAATCTTGTTCTTACAGGAAGCTCCGGGCTATATGAAAGAACTTTCGGGGACAGCTTTCCGAGGAAAAACGACCGTTCCTATATCAGAAAGAAAACGGAAGAAGTTTTCTATGATCCGAAGATCGCAACGGAAGACCTTGTAGACGAAGTTTTCAGTGTGGTAAATGACAGAATGAAAGGAATAAAAACGGTAATGCTGGCCAGAAGTGCCATCAAACACAATATGCTGAATGATCTTCCGAAGATCCTTACTCCCACATGTCTGATCTGGGGGAAACAGGATAATGTAACACCTCCTGAGGTGGCAGAAGATATGCACAAGTTCATTCCCAATTCCGATTTATTCTGGATAGATCACTGCGGTCATGCAGCCATGATGGAAAAGCCGGATGAGTTCAATGAAATCCTGTACAACTGGATAAAAGATAAAGTTTAAATACATTATAAATGACCATTAAGAGCTTTTCTTAATGGTTTGTTTTTCTAAAATACATTCAAAATGATTATCAAGACAGCAGAGTTTGTAAAGAGTAGCGGAAAATGGCAGGAATGTCCTGAACCCAATATTCCTGAATATGCTTTTATCGGGAGATCAAACGTAGGAAAGTCATCACTGATCAATGCAATGATGAACCATAAAGATCTTGCCAAAACATCACAAACCCCCGGAAAGACCCAGCTGATCAATCATTTTTTAGTGAATGAAAGCTGGTATCTAACCGATTTGCCGGGGTATGGGTATGCAAAGGTTTCAAAAGTTCAGCGAAAGGATTTTGAGAAGCTGATCACCAACTATATCCTGAACAGAAGAAATCTGGTAAATCTTTTTGTCCTTGTGGATGTGAGGCATACCCCTCAGAAAATTGATATGGAATTTATCCAATGGTGTGGTGAAAGTGGGATCCCATTTTCTATTGTCTTTACTAAGGCAGATAAGCTAAAACCTAATGCCGTTATTAAAAATGTTGAAGACTATAAAGCTGAGCTGCATAAAACATGGGAAGACCTTCCTGAGTTGTATATTACATCCGCAGAAAAGAAAGAGGGAGGAGATAAAATTCTTGATTTTATTGAAAAGACCAATGACTTTTTAACACTTAATAATATAAGTTTCGATGAGTAATATTGTCTGGAAGATCAAAACATTTGATGAGTTCACGGTTCCGGAATTGTACGCTGTACTGAAAGCCCGTGTAGATGTTTTCATCATTGAACAGAACTGTCCTTATCCTGATCTGGATAATGATGACCAGAAAGCAGTCCACATCTGGGCGGAAGAGGATGGTCAGGTTTTAGCTTACTGCCGTGTATTTGATAAAGGAATAAAGTATGATGAAACTTCTATTGGCAGAGTACTGACCACTGAACAGGCAAGGGGAAAAAATCTGGGAAAACAGCTGATACAATATGCGGTAGAAACCATAGAAAACCGTTTTCATACTTCTGAAATCAGAATATCAGCACAGGATTATCTGTTGAGATTTTACAGCGGATTCGGTTTTGAAGATACAGGGAAGAAGTATCTGGAAGATGATATTCCCCATACGGAAATGATAAGAAAATAGATAAAAGCGAGGAAATATATTCTTCGCTTTTTTGATTGTGAAATATATTGATGTGTTTTTTATTTTCCTGTAATCGCTTTTAGAATGACCGGTTCCAGATTGGAGGGAAGATCTGCGGATTTGATCTGGTAATTTTTAATTTTCATTTCCTTGAACCACTTTTTCCAGTATTCTTTAATAACAGCTTCTTCGAAAGGATTTCCTTTTTCAGGATTAATGCCGAGAACAATTACTTCTAAATTTTTGAGATCCTCATTAGCTTTAACAAATCCATAGCCATTTTTTTCAATGGTTTCTTTAAAACCAGAGGTTGTTAAGTTGTTAGCTTTTATAAGTTTGGTTGTTAAATAGGATGTTTTATATGAATTTTCTTTTTTTTCATCAAACCTTGTGTTTTCATGATACATATAGCCGTCTGTCAGAATGAACAGAATATTTCTGCGATCGTCTTTTATGCAATAATCCTTTACCTTATTTTTGAAAAACTCCCAGATATCGGATCCAATATATTTCCCGTCCTTAATGGCAGACTGATAAATGCTTGATGGTAATTCTGAATATTTTTTATCCACAGAATTAAAATAGCTTTTTGGAGTATCTTTATTGAAGGAAACTTTCAGTTCTTTTGTGAGTTCGTTCATCTTTGGATCTGAAGGTTCCGGATTGAAGAAAACCTGCATCTGATCATCATAGGTGATGATTCTTTTTGATTTAATATGGTTTAAAAATCCTTTTTCAATGGCTTTGATATATTCCATATCCCGTTGGTAATATTCCATTGTGGGATTGGGATGGACTGTCGGATCAATCCTGTCTGAAAGATCAATTAAAATGCTGACATTGATATTGTTTGAGTCGGCTTTAGGCGGGCAATTTGTACAAGGAGGAGGCGGAGTCTTTTTACAACAGGAAGCTAAAGAAATAATCATTAATAAATAGAAGATTTTTTTCATGATAGTAATTATAAAGATGATAAATACACTAAATTTTGATTGTCAGAATTAGCCCCCACAGCTTCCAGGCTGGTATTGTAGGTAGCAATACAGTCATCAATCATTGTTTGTTTTTCTGTCCTTGATACGGCTATTTTTTCACCTATAAAGGTGATCCAGCCCTGAACATATTCCGAAGCATATAATTTGTAATCTTTGGTAGGAATGATGACTCCGTCAATAATATTCTGAAGCTCCTCGATTCTGCCCCGTGTTTTGATAATGGTTTCTTTTATATTTCCGATCCCGGCAAGAATTTCCTCAATTTCCTTTTTCAGAACGTTTATTTTATCCTGAAAGAATTCAATCCTTTTCTGTCTGATTTCCTGTTCATTTCTGATCTTATCTTTTTCTCTGTGCTCTTTCATGACGAAATCGAAAACCACTCCCCAGATAATATACACGATAAACCCTGCGAAAATAATTCCCCAAAACTGAATCTTGGTAAAAGCAATTGTAAGATCAAATGGCGGTGAATCAAAAGTTTTGTTCAGCTCATAGAGTTTTGATTCAATTTCATAAGCTAAAATAGAGTCAAAGACAAAGGTTACTATAAATAATAATCCGAGCTTGATGTAATTCGCTCCTGTTTTATTCTCCCAAAACATATGAATCAGATAGCCTAATCCAAGAAAGACAAACGGAATCAGGGTTACAAATGCCCCTTCAATAACTCCTTCATCCCATGCTTTGCTGAAAGCCTGCGCATCCAGAACACTTTGGATAATAGTACTTTTTGCATCAAAGCTTTTAAAGAAAGCTGAATAAGAAGTGGAAATATAAAAAGTGGTTAAATATAAAGTAATGGGAATAAGAATGATCAGGCCGATCCAGAATTTTGCAGAAGCTCCTTTTGTTGCTTTTACGTTGTATTTTTCGGGATTTCTTGGAAGATCAAGAACCTCTGCCTTTAAAATTTCAATGCTGTGCTGATGGTTTTCAATTTCTGTGTTTTTATTTTTCAGCTGTTCCTCTTTCGTCTCCTGTGATACTGTGAGTGCCTTAATTTCAGTTTCCCTGTTTTTCTGTTCATTGACGTAGGATTCTTTAAGTTTTTGCTGTTTCTCTACCATTTCTTTTTCTTCATTCTGAAATTTCGAATAAACGGCATCCAGGCAAATCGACAGGGTAGAGTGGTTTCCGTTGGTTCGTGAGCTATCCCTGTAGCCTGATTCGTGGTAGGTTCTTTTTCGGGTTTCTTCAGAGGATTCGTTGTCCGGATCTGTTTCGTTTTTGAAGACCGGTTCCTGTTTGGGTTCTATCGGAACGGATTTTAGTTTAAATAAATTTTTTATGCTGGTGGTATCCATGATCGTTAATTTTTTAATTCATATAAAATTTCGTTTTTGTTTTTTCCGATTTTTACGGCTTCTATCAGATAATCTACAATTGCTGTTGCGTTTTCTTCCAGGAAGCCAAACATCAGAACATATTTTTGCATGGCAGAATATTCGTCCGGAGAAACGATACCGTCAGCCCAGATCATGACAGTGAGATCATAGAGATAATCCACTTTTTCTTCAATCGTTTGCGGAACCAATGATTTTAGATTGATCGGGTTTAAAAGGATCTCGTCCAAGTTTTTTGATGAGATACCTCTTTCTTCTGCACATTTGTAAAGCATTTTCAGCTCTAATGCACTGAAATCATCATCACAGATTGCCATTTGATACAGCCTTAAAAAATGGGCTTTGAGGTTTTCTGTTATTTGATTGTTTTCCATGATGGTTATTCTTGTTTTGTTGTTTTAGGATTAATAATTCTGTCTCTGGAAACAGTTCTTTGGTGTATAGGAGGTGAAGGCTCTGATGTTTCTTCGGCAGTTTCTTCTTCTTTTTTTGTATGCTCTTTTCTTTCTATGAAGTTAATGAGTAAGAATAAAGCACCCGTTATCGTATCTATCGGGATCCAAATGCTTTTCCGGTACAGATAAATAGGGAAAACGGGATTGAAAAGAATGAGGATAATCAGAAAAATTATACTGGAATAGTGCTGCCCGGAACTCAGCGTATGGTATAAAACCAGTAAAGCTCCAAGGGAAACAAGAATTCTGAGGAAAGTATAATATTCTATAGGAAGTTTGAAAATACCCGCGAAACAGCATAGCGCACAGAAAGTGAGAAATGGTTTCATGATTTTGATTATTTTACGTCTTTAATGGAAACATATCCTTTTTTACCGTTTGATTTAATCTGTACCTTATACCATGATCCTTCCTTTGAAAGCTTTATCAGCTGGGTGCCCTTAGGTAGTGTTGTTATTACTTTTGATGTAGGGGTAGGTCTCTCATACATATTTATCGCTGCAATGCCTGCAATGTATCTGTTGTTGGTGTTAACATTAACCGTTACCTCATCGATAAAAACTTTGGGAGGTTTTCCGGAGTGGGTTTTCGAAGACCGGTAAGAATCTGGTGATTTGTGTTTTTTAGACCTGCTTTTAGCATGGTCGTCTGAAGATGATTTTCTTCCGGAAGATCCACCGCGGCAGACCCCACAGGTTCCTCCACTGCTGCAGTGTCCACAGCCTGAGCAATTTGAACAGGCCGTACAGTAGGCGGAGCCTGTACACCTTCCGCCATGTCCTATATTATCATTGGCTTTAAAGCAGGAATTGAAGAGAAATATGCTGAAGGTAAGTATGATGAATGGAATCAGTTTTTTCATGTTTTGAATATTAATAGTGAATTGATTTTGGACTTCAGATGAAGTTTTCATTCATAGAGATTTCTCTCATAGCCTGTATTTTTATTTGATCATTGGCATTTCTGTACTGTCGGAGAGCACTTGATAAGGCAAGCATAAATGTTTCAGCTTCTTTATAGCTGATACGCAGTGAATAGCTTTTGTTTTGGACTATCAGTTCAAGACTTCCTCCTCTTGTGTTGTGTGAAATCAATTTGCAGAAAGGGATTTGGAAACTCTTACCTCCGGCATTGAAAACAATTCTTGAGCTGGTAAGATACAGTGTTCCAGGATGGGTTTCCCTTACATTTTCTTTTACGGGGCGGTACCTTCCGCCGCCAATTCTTGCATTGACTCCTTTCATAACCCTGAAAGAAACACCGGTACTTGTGCGTGAATATCCTGCATGAACCAGTTTGTTTTCAATGAGGGTTGCATGAACATTCAAATAACATTGTTCATCTCTGCTTAAGGCTATGGAAGGATTGTAAACAACCGGAAAAATACCGTGATCAAGATTCCATAGTAACTTGGCATGCCGCAAGCTTTTAATTTTTCGGTGAGAAAGAAAGGCTGTAATACTCTGATGGTCAATTTTCAGATTTCTTGTCGCCTGTTTCAGCTCTGTTTCTTTTATTGGAGAAAGGCGGTTATCTGATATCTTTTCTTCAAGTATTCTGTTGAATAATGAAAAAGCGATTTTATTTTTGATCTCTCCTGCTTTATTTAACGGGAATTGAAGAAAGTTAGCCATGTTTGTAATTTGCTGTTCTTCTAAATCAGTCAGTACATGGTCTGCATAACATTTCTGCACCAGGTTTTTAACCGTTTTTTCCGAAATCCTGTTTTTTTCAAAGAATATTTGCTGATCAGATAAGTTGAAATATACCTTAATCTCATTTAGTTTAGCTATTTTGCTCTGGGTGAGAGTGAAATCTGAAATTGCAGTGCATAAAGTATTGTAGTAAATTTTTCTTCCGAATTTTATTTTTTGCTTATCACTTATTATTTTTTTGTGGTTCAATACATTTTGCTGATAGGTGGGTAAAATAGTATGAAGTTCAGAGTAATTGATAGACCGCAAGACTTTATGGGTTCCCGAAAGATTGATCTTCATTGTTTTTCTTACGATATAATCCCCAGTGATCGGAACCAGAAAAGCCGTTAAAATTAACAGTATAATTGAAGCGCCAAAACTTTGTTCTATTAATAAACCCAACGAAGTAAAAAGGAATACAGCACCCAGCATCCATCGCACAACTTTCAGAATGATAAAAAAAGTTTTCATGGTGAGTAATTTTTAGGCATAGTTTTCCAGTGTCTGATGAAGCTGGTTCCTGTAGTTATAGATTTCGTCAAGAGTATTTAATAAAACCTTTTCACCAGCTTCCTTTCCGTTGTGGAAAGTTTCCAGATATTTATTCGTTGTATTAAAATGCAGTCGGCAAAGCGGTTTTCTGTTGTTGTCATCCAACAGGATTCCGAAGTAGGATAAAGTATCCCGGTAGGCAATTCTTGAAGAAGGAATTTTCTCTCTCAAAATCGCTTTGACAATCTGAAAACCTTCCAGCTCTTCTTCTGTGGTAACGATTTTAGAATCATTATTTTGATCAATAGGCTGTGATGTTTTCACATCGTCTTCCTTTTTTTCTATCTGTTCATTGATGCTCAGTGCAGACTTTAACCGGAAACTGATCGATTCATTAATAGAAGTCGTCAATGCCTTTTTAGCATATTCTTTGAAAGAAATCATTCTGTTGGCTGTTAAAGGCTTTTCAAAGAAACGGTTCACCAGAAGTTTTACCAATTCATCAGATGGGTTTTCAATTTCTTTTTCGAATTCTTTTCTGATGGCTTTGATATACTTTAATGCTTCTGCAGAATCAAGAATGCTTTCAAGGTTATAGTCTTTCTTGGTGAAACTTTCCAGGATTTTGATAGAACTGTCTTTCAGGTCTTCAATATTGATGGTGAAAAACGGTTTTTCATCCATAATATTGGGTTTTTCCAGATCTGTATAAAAGTTATAAACGATACCATTGGTCAACACACCGAACCTCGTTTTCGAAACATGATAATACCTGTGAAGCTGTGAATTATGGGCATCTGCACTTTCCTTCCAGTGCTTGCATTCGATAATGAAGATAGGTTCATCATTATTTTTGATCACATAATCTACTTTTTCTCCTTTTTTAGTTCCGATATCACAGACATGCTCGGGAACCACTTCCGTAGGATTGAAAATATCATAGCCCAGGATTTGTATGAAAGGCATCACAAAGGCATTTTTTGTGGCTTCTTCCGTACCGATCTGTTCCTTAAGGCCCGTTACTTTCTGATGCAGCTGCTCCAATTTAATTTTAAGATCCATAGTTTTATTTTTTTAAAGTTTCATCAATGATTTCTGCTGTCAGAGCATTTGATTTTACAGAGGCAATACCATTCTCCATTCCGGACTTTGAACTGTACATCTGGCTGTTTCCGATAATTTCACCGTTTCTTGCTTTTAACACGAAATAGTCTTTTCCATTTTTTGCAAGTCTTCTGTCGTACCTTGAAAGATCCTGAGAATTGACTTTTACAGATTCGATGCCTTTCTGACAGGATGCTTTCTGGATATATCCTTCACTGGTCAGAATGATTTCACCGTTTCCGGCTTTAAGATTGAACTGATACTCTTTGTTGATTCTCTGTGTGATTACGAATTTTCCCATGATTAATTTTATTTATTTTTAATAAATCTCTCTGAAATCTCTGTTTCATTAAGAATTTGTTGATTCGGTAAAATGATTTGAATTTCTCCGCAAGGATTCTCTATGATATAAGCTCCGGATCTGCAGTTTTGAAAACGATATTTAAAAGCTTTTAATCCTGAAATAAATCCTTCGTGTATTGTTTTTTCATAGACGTGTCTGGAGCAGCTGGTTTTGAAAATACATTTTCTTCTTTTTGATGGGGGAACCAGCCAATAAATTTTAATAAGAAGAACTAATAGGTTTTTCATTTTCTTTTTTACTGAAAACTATCATCTGATAAGAAGTCATATAACCAGGTTTGACTGTATTTCCAAAACATCCTTCGACTGGCTGGATATAAGTAGAGACACTTTCCAGTCTTATATATTCCCAGCCATCATTGGTATGAACTTTTATTAAATTATCTAGTTGTTCTGCAATATTTTTTGAACTCATATTTTGTTGATTGGCAGTTGCAACAAACGGTATTACTTTGTATTCCATAGTTGATTATTATTTTATACTCCAAAAATATGAGCATTAAATTTTGGTCTGTTACGGAAAACCGTAAAACGGGCAAAAAATAAAAAAACCTTTCAAAAATTTGAAAGGCTGTATGTAAAATGAATTGTTTTTTATATTATTCCAATGTCCTTGCAGAGGGCTACCAGCTGCTCATTGCTGTTGATTTCAAGGTCTTCCTTCAGACTGTTTAATCTTTTCTCAACACTGCTCAGGCTGGAGGGTTTAATATTTCTTTCTTCGAGGTGGGCAGGAATGTTTTTCTGTAAGATTCCCTTAGAAAGAAGAGAGACCAGGGTAATGTCGAATGTAGAAAACTCGTAGCTGTTGAATTTTTTCATATCCTGCTTCAGATCAAAAGATAAATAATTTTCGCCGATGTATGCGGATGCAATCGCCTTTTTCAAATCTTTTGAATCGTTTCTGGCTTTACGGACATATCCGTTGATTTGATAATCAGAAAAAAGATTTTCTATTACGCCCGTTTTATGTTCTGCTGAAAATACAATGACTTTCAAATTGGGCTGTATCTCTTTTGCTTTTCTGATGAGTTCTTTTCCGTCTTTAAGGTTTTGCTCATGATGATCATCTTCATAATAAAGATCTGTAATCAACAGATCATAAGGATATTCTTCCCGTAACGCTTTCTGAATTTTTCCTATAGCATCATCACAGTAATACACATAATCTACTGTGGGAATATTCAGCTCCTCAAGGGTTTTCTGAACAGAAATATTGATGCTTTCATGATCTTCGGCAATTAAAATTTTTTTGAACATGGTTATACGGTTTAATTAAAAAATTGGTTAAGACCTCAAAAGTATATTCATTTAATTTTTCGTCATTACGGGTTCACGTAAAAGGGATGAAAAAAATGATATTTCAGCAGAGCTGATCAGATGAGACCAATATCTTTGCAGATGACGATCATCTCAATATTATTTTTTGCACCAAGACTGTCCCTGAGTTCATTCAGCCTCTTTTCAACAGACCGGATGCCATACGGGATCATTCTGTGCTGTTTCAGATAAGTGCTTATTTCACTTTGTTTGTAGCCCTTGGCTAGCAGCTCAAGCAATTTGATATCATATGCATCAAACTCAGAAGAAATATGACGCATGGTATTCAGAATTTCCTGGGGAATTACGGTTTCTCCGTTAAAGATTTTCCGTATTGTGCTTTTCAGACCTTGTCCGTCACGTCTTGCTTTGCTTACAAATCCGTCAATCTGATAGATTTTGTAAAGATCGTCAATTGTTTTTGCTTTCTTTTCAACAGAAAACACCACTACTTTTAAAGCTGGCTGAACTTTTTTTGCCTCACGAATAAGTTCCTGTCCGGAATGAAGCTTCTGAGGAATATGGTCCTGGACAAACGACAGATCAGCGATAAGCAGATCATACGGATTTTTTCTTTCTAAAGCTGTTCTGATTCTGCTTAACGCCTCATCACAATAGGTTACATAATCAAAATCAGGGATGTTTAACTCTTTTATCGTGTTCAGGATTCCCTGGTTCATGATTTCCTGATCTTCAACGATTAAAACTTTATTGAACATGACTAGATGTTTAGGAAACAGGGAATGAAAGATTTACCTTCAGCCCCTTTTCAATTTTCGTTTCAAAAGTAAGGGTTCCGTTGATTGCTTCAATACGGGATGCCGCATTACGCAAGCCGTTTTTATAAACAAGATCCCCCGGAATTCCTATTCCATTGTCTTTGTACTGAATTTCAACGACATTGTTTATTTTTTCAAATTTAACCGCAACATGACTGGCCTGGCTGTGCTTTTTCATATTTACCATCAGCTCACGGACCATTTGGTAAACTTCCTCTTTTACTGTAGGAGAAACGGACTCCCAGATCGCAGGACTGTTTCCAGCGGTAAAGGTTTTTACCGTATCATTATTAAAAGAAGCAATAAGCTCTGAGACGACTTTGCTGAACTCTTTTTCTTCTCCAATTTTATCATAGGAAATATCCCTTGATTTTTCATATACAAACTCCAATTCGTCAAGTGCTTTATCCCGGTCAAAATCTTCCTGATTTTCAATCTTTGTCATCACCTGGTAAATCCCATTGGCAACCACATCATGAACTTTCTTTGACATTTTGAGCTGTGTGTTTTTTACCTCGATTTCTTTTTCTTGTTTTAATTTTAATTGTCTTCTTCTGTAACCAATTATAATAAATATGAGCGCAACAATTAATGTAACTACCCCAATTAAAAGTTTTAAAATATTATTATCCTTTTCTACATTTTCTCGTTTAATTTTCTCTACATCAAATCTGATGAAGGCAAATTTGCTGTCACTTTTATCTTTTTCTCTTTGAATACTATCGTTCAAGGACAAATATGTTTGAAAATTTTCTGTATTTTTTTCAGAATCTAACAAAACAAGTTTTTGTAAAGCCTCTAAGCGGTCAGCTGGACTTTTAATTTCCTTTGCTATTTGGTACATATTTTCAGCATATATTAAAGCCTTTTTTCTGTCATTAGTCATATAGTAATCCGCGAGATGAGCGTATCCAGCATTTTGAGCCCATTTATCATCAATTTCTTTTTCAATTTCAATAGCTTGCAATAATTTCTGTTCTGGGTTATAATGCGGATTGTTTAGAGATTTTACATTTTCAAGGTTTGAAAGTAGTCTTGCATATAATTTTTTATTAGTGTTTTTTATATGAGGAAGAATGCTTTCATAAATTTTAATGGCCTCAGGGTATTTCTTTTCATATTTATAAGTATTGGCCTTATTCTTTTGATAAGTAAGTTTATTTTCTTCAGAATCAGCATATTTTATAGCTAAATCATAATATTTTATAGCGTTAGGAAAGTCTTTTGCATTATTGCTTGCTATCGCTAGATTATTGTAGTTTGAGCAGATATAAGCATATTGACCTTTATCATTTTTGTTAAAATATTGCTGTGCTTTAAGTGATAGTTCCTGGCCTGCATAATAATCTCCTTTTTCAGTTAAAATAATTGCTTTATTGACAATGCATTTTCCCATTCCTATGCTGTCTTTATGAAGTCTAAAGACATCCTCGGCTTTATCATAGTATACATATGCACTATCTGTTTTTCCATTATTGTTCATTTCATATGCTTTGTCATAGAAATGATTGGGTTTTATTATCGTTTTATCTTTCTGGCAGGAGAATAACAATAACAATAAAAGAATAGTTAAAATTTTTTTCATGGAAAAAGTTTAGCATAAATTTAAAAAAAAGAACAGACATCATGCCTGTTCTTATTGAGTTAATTAATTAATGGATTTAATCTTTTTCCAAAATAACTATTTTTTTGGTGGAGTTTGAGTAGTCTCTCCTCCTGTATCACTACCTCCCGTGTCTCCTGTACCTCCTCCCAATCCTGTTGAATCTCCCTGAGATTGAGTTGTTACAGTAGTTGGGTTATTATCATTTGCAGTTGTAGTATTGGCATTATTGTTTGAGAATGCTAAACCGATTAGCATCAATATAATCTCGATCATTTCCGTAAAATTTTAGAAGTTTTTTGACTGTTTTTCTTCCTCCTGAGATGTATTTATCTCAGGCTGTACACAATTAAAATTTCGAAGCGCTTCTTAATTTTTTAGGGAAGTGAACCTTCAAAAACGGAGGAGAAACATCTGCTTCCCAATCCGGAGTTTTCCTCCGTTTTATCTGGTGATTTTTGAAATCAGTTTTTAGATTTTTTAATGTTATTTTTTTGTTATCCCACTGATCTCTGATGCAAAGATGCAACGGAGAGGAGGGAGGATGAGAGAAAGTTTTTGGAAAGTTTTTGGAAAGTTTACTTAATTGACTATTACGGTTTTCCGCAATTTTTTTTGTTTTTTTTTCTCTAATTTTCTACTCTAATTTCTATCATTATGTCTAAATTTTTACCACAGAAAAAAAAGCTATTGGAAGAAGTCTATGAAAAAGGAAAAGAAGAAGCTGTTGAAAACACATTTACAGGGATTGCAAAACACATTGAAAGGTCCCTTAAGGATGATTTTGGTATTGCATTAACCTATAAATCTTTTGAGACATATTATAAGTCAATAGTCGAAAGAGAAGAGGATTATAACATAAAAAGAGCAATATTGGATGATCTTTGTAGGTATGTTGAATACGATAATTTTATGAGCTTTTGTCTTGAGTGGAAGACAATAGAATATACAATCAATCATACTGTATCGAAAATAGTTATTAATATTACTAATAAGCCGATTCTAACTTGGCCTTCTGTAGTTAAAAATGGTTTTGGAATGGCAGAGTTCGCTTTTATATTTCTTCTACTAACAGGTAGTGTTGCTTTCTCTAATAGCAAAAAAAATAACTCTAGTTTTGAAAATGTGGTGCAGGGAATATTTGGAGGGAAGTTGGATTCAGATAAAAAATATATGTATTGGAACGGAGAGAGGTATATTGCAACTGATGAAAATTATATTGGGCCGGCCTATAAAAGTATTGCAATGGATAAAAACTTATTTATTCATTTTAAAAAGGTCAAAAGGCCAGATACATTGACCCTTGCGAATTCTTTAGGAAAGGTATGGTGCTCAAAATATAATAATGAGGTTAATTTTTTTACAATGGATGGAGTTAATCCAGACAATAACAAAGAATTAAAACTAGCAACTGATCATATGATCCTAACTTATGGTAAGGGAGAATAATCTTCCTTCACAATTATTTAAAATTCAATTAAAACATTTCCTTACCAATTTCCTGTAATTTCGTCTTATTTTTTAAAGATGAACAAAGGAATATTCACTATTGTATTATTGATATTTACCCTTTTTCAGGCACAGAAACCCGTGCAGATTGCTTTTCTTTCGGATGTCCATTTCCAGGATCTGTACGGGAGTTTTTCGGACCATGATTTTAAGGGAACTATCAATCCGAAAACGGGAAAATCTACCATTCTGAGAACCATGGATTCTCAGTTGCATTCCACAAGAATCTTCAATGAGAATTACTTTGCCTTTCTTAAAGCGCTGGATGATATTGCTGTAAAAGGAATTAAAATTGTAGCGATGCCCGGTGATTTCTCAGATGACGGGCAGGCTTATAATCTGCGTGGACTTCATAAAATTTTAGAAGAATATCACGGGAGATACGGAATCCGTTTTTATTTAACCACAGGAAACCATGATCCCGTTGGACCGTTTCGAAATGACGGAGGGAAAGACGATTTTCTGGGAACTGATGGAAACCCACTGGGAATTTACAGCCGGAAAGATGTAGGGAAATCAACGGAGAAAGTAATTACAAAAGATATTGCTGAATCAGGATATCTTGAAATTTTAAATGAATTGAAAGACTTTGGTTTTTATCCTCAGAAAGAAGACCTGTTCTGGAGTACTCCCTTTGATGGCAGTTCATCTGAGAATTACTCTTACGAAAAAGGGATGCAGGCTGCAGACTATTCGAAAAGAATGTATGAAGTTGCCAGGGGATTTTCTGTTCCGGATCTGAGTTATGTTGTTGAGCCTGTGAAAGATGTATGGATGATTGCTATTGACGGCAATACCTATATACCGAAAAATCTCAGCGAAAACCCTGCAAATCCATCAAATTATAAAGGAGCGGCCATCGGGTATAACAATGTACTGACCAGTAAGCAGCATTTAATACAGTGGGTAAAGAAACTTGCCGATGAAGCAAAGAAAAATAATAAAACCCTGATTGCATTCACCCATTATCCGATGATTGATTTTAATGATGGGGCAACCCATGAAATTAAAAGTTTATTGGGCGAAAAAAAGTGGCAGCTGGAACGTGTTCCGGAGGAGGAAGTGTCAAAAGTATTTGCTGAGGCAGGATTGCAGATTCATTTTGCGGGTCATATGCATATTAATGATACAGGAATCAGAAAAACGGAAGATACTTTTCTGGTAAATATTCAGGTACCGTCACTGGCGGCTTACGTGCCGGCATATAAGGTTCTGACCATACAGTCTCCCGATAAGATGGAAATTCAGACCGAGATTTTAGACGAAGTTCCCCGTTTCGATGAATTGTTTCCATTATATGAAAAAGAATATGATGCTTTACAAAGAAATACGGGTAAAATACTTTGGAATAAAGATATATTAAAGACAAAATCGTATCATGACTTCATGCTTTTTCATTTAAAAGAGCTGGTTCGCTTACGAATGATTCCCGATGACTGGCCGGAAGATTTTATTAAAAAAGCAAAGGAGTTGAATGGGGAAGATCTGCTTCTGCTTATTCAGAATAAAGAAGGGCTAAAAGCTAAAGGAATCAAATCTGAGAATTTTAAAAATTGGTCTTTTGATGATCTGTTGTTGGATGTATATCAATTTCAGTCTGCAGATGAGCTGGCAAAAAAGGATATTCCTGAAGAAAGGCTGAAGCAGTATCATGTATTGGAAACCCTGTACAGAGATAACAACTCGAAAGATCCATTTATTCAGCAGTTAAAATCTGTTTTCAAAATCCTTTCATTACTTTCCCACGGAGATCCGGCAGACCATTTTGAAATAGATTTAAAAAGAAAAGAAATAAGGAAGCTGTAATTTACAATGCTTTAAGAGCATTCAATTCATACTTACAGATTGGTGAATATTTGTGAAAAGCATTAGCGCTATTTGTGTTTAAAATAGAAAGGCTGCCCATTCAGACAGCCTCCTCAATTATAAATCTGACAGAAACAGGATTATTTTCCTGTTATGGGGTTTATTCTTTCATACGTATTATGATCAAAGCTTACTCTATAACCGGATTTAAATAGCTTGCTCGGGTAATAGTAGTCTGTTGTAATAATTTGTGCTCCGCTTGCTTTTGCTTTTTCAAACCTTGAGTAGTCTTCACTTCTTGCTTCCATGGTATCAGCATCAGCTCTGGTACGGATGATATAACCTTTTTTGACCAGATCTTTGATCATCGCATCATCTTTTTTCGGTTCATTCATAAAAAGAACAGCAGATTCGGGAGTTCCCGGAGCAGAATTGGTAAAAATCATTCTTCCTTTCAAAGAGGGGTGACCTTTAATATATAAATCCCTGTTTTTCCCGTTATTATCCAGTACAAAAAGGAATTTTCCCTTTGCGTCTTTTACTTTCGGCCAGTTTGTGTTGATAACTGCTTCGTTCAGTGTTTGATAAGGGCCACGGATATCATCCGGGGTGATGATTTTTTCTTTTCCGAGGTATTTTTTCAGTTCAAGATCCAGGTCGTCAAAAAGTTGAGAAGTATAATGTTCCGGTTCTGTTCCGAATTGATTGGCGTTTCCGTCTTTGGGCTCTAGGGTTATAAAAACAGGATCGTGATCCGGATGGCTGTCTGACCATTTTTTCAGGTCCTTCAGACAGTCTTCTAATGTAAAGTACCAGGTCTGGTAATCAATATCTGTAATATGGATCATCTTATAACCGGGCTTTTTCATTTTATTTTCAGGATCGAAAGGCTCTTTTGTTTGGACCAGATCCAGAATTTTAGGGTGGGCATATTTTCCTCCTTTACGGTCTGCGTATACATCAATTTCCAGGTTCCTGAGCCCGAGATCCAGCTGCTTGAGGATAGGAATGTGTTCATACTGAATTTTCGGAAGTACATTAAGAGTATCTTTTTGAGATAAATAATGATACACTTCCGGCAGAATCGCTTTTTTATAAGAATTATGTGAACCAATGACCTGAATTTCATTGATTTTTAATTCATCAGGAAGCTGAGACTGTGACCACAACAGATTGATTGAAGATAAACAGATGCCAAGAAGGACAGCCTTTTTCATTGGATACATTTTGAATACGAAATTAATCACTCTTTACAGGTAATGATCTATATATTATGTTAAGTAATTTTTAAAATTCCGTAAAGTCGTGAAAAATATAACCGTATAAATGTTTGATAGCTAATTGTTTTCTATTTTCCCACTCCGGGATATTTATATTTTGTTGACTTTAAGATAATATTATGTTAAAATGAAATTGTGGTAGATCCTTTTACTTTGTATGCCGAAATAAAAACTAACCGTTGCCTGAAAATAAAACCACTGTTGCGGGAACAACAGCGGCTTTTTGATAAGCAATGTAACGTCTTGCAATTACTTTACTTATTGATATGTACCACAAAATTAATTTTTTTAAATTTAAAAGACTAATTCCGGTTGCATTAATTTTCCTGGTGTCTCATCAGGCCGATGCAAAAGGATTTACTTCAAAGTATCCTGTGTTTTCACAGATAAAAGAAACGATTTCCGGAAATGTAAAAGACCAGAATGGCGCTGCAGTAGAAGGGGCGAAAGTTACTGTTGTAGAAACCGGGGATACCGCTGTTACCGATGCATCAGGAAACTTTACCATCTCAGCCGGTATCGGGCAGACTTTATCCATTTCTTACGACGGATATGGAGAACAAATGATCAAAATATCCGGCACTTCGGTATCTGTACAGTTAGAGCCTAAAAAACAATCTACTTCTATTGAAGAGGTGACTCTGGTAGGATATGGTTCTCAGAAAAAGTCTGATTTGACAGGAGCAGTAAGCCAGCTGAAGGCAGAGAACTTTAAAGAGGGAATGAATATTTCTGTTGATAACCTGATGCAGGGAAAAATCGCAGGGGTCCGTATTGTTCAGTCCAGTGGGGAACCGGGAGCGGGAGTGAATGTTTCTATCAGGGGAATTGGTTCCATCCGAAGCGGGAGTACTCCCTTATTTGTTGTAGACGGAGTTCCTTTGAGTAACGATGCCGTAAGTGCTACCGCACCGAATATCGGTTTGGGAAATGCCCAGGCTAAAAACCCGTTAAACTTTTTAAATACCAGTGATATTGAATCGATTACTGTATTGAAAGATGCTTCTGCGGCAGCTATTTATGGAGCCAGAGGATCCAACGGCGTTGTTTTGGTAACAACCAAAAGAGGAAGAAAAGGAGAACCTTTGTTTACCTATGATACCTATTTGGGCTTTTCTTCAGTCATTAAAAAACTGGATCTGATGACTGCTGATGAATACAGATCAGCAGGGATCAACAAATTATATGATCACGGAGGAAACACAGACTGGCAGGATGAGATTTTCAGAAATGCCGTTTCATCCAATCACTCGGTATCGTTTTCAAAATCTACGGAAACAGGAAACTATTTTGCTTCCATATCCCATATGGATCAGGACGGTATTGTGCTGAACAGCGGTTTCAAAAGAACAACAGCCCGCCTGAATGCTGAAGAGTCATTTTTTGATAATAAGAGATTAAAAATCAAGCTCAACCTTACGGCAAGTGACATCAAAGAAACAGGAATTCCGAATGGAGGCAATGCAGGTTCTGACGGCCAGGTGATCATCCATGCTCTGATGGCAAATCCTACACGTTCCGTATATGATCAAAACGGGAACTATACGAACTTTAATATGAACGCTCATTACAATCCACTGTACCTGTTGAGTGTTTATAATGATAAAACCAATACTTTCAGAGTCCTTGGAAATACTGAGGCGACATTAAGAATCTTACCGGGACTGAATTATAAATTCAACTTAGGAATTGATAAAACAATGTCCGAGAGGAATACAACCATGTATCCGAATATCACAGACAGAACCCCGAAAGGAATGTATGTTCAGGCCAACCTTGATTCTTATAATGTATTGCTGGAGCATTATTTAACCTATGACCTGAGTTTAAATAAACACAATTTCAGCTTGTTAGGCGGTTTCTCTTATCAGAAATTCAAAACGACAGGAACCTATTTCGGGTTGAAAAATATTGCCAACCAGGGAGCCGGTATTTCACCGGAAATCAATCCGGGATATTCTGGAGAAGCCTTTGTTCCGGCCGCGGGATATGCTCAGGAGAATGAGCTGCAGTCTTATTTTGGAAGAGTAAATTACAACTATGATAAAAAATATTTATTAACAGCTTCATTAAGGGCTGACGGTTCTACCCGTTTCGGGCAGAACAACAAATACGGATATTTCCCATCTGTTGCAGTAGGCTGGACCATTTCCAATGAAAATTTTCTGAAAGATTCTCAAATTATTAATGAATTGAAATTAAGAGGAAGCTGGGGACAAACCGGTAACCAGGAAGTTCCGAACAAGATCACCCAGGCGAGTTCTTCCCTGTCACCAGCAGGAGGCTATTATCTGTATGATAACCTCAACCTCATCAATGGAGTCGTGATCAACAGGACCCCTAATCCGGATTTGAAGTGGGAAGTGGTGGAACAAACCAATGTTGGTGCGGATTTCAGCTTGTGGAGAAACAAATTGTACGGATCATTGGAATATTATAATAAAACAACGAAGGATCCGATCCTGAATATTCCTTCCAGGCCTTTGAGTCCTACAAGTACAGTCTGGAAAAACGTTGATGCAAAAATTGTCAATAAAGGATTTGAATTCTCTTTAGGTTCAGAAATTATCAAGACTGGAAATTTCACATGGAATGTTGATGTCAATGGAGCTACAGTCAATAATGTGGTGAAAGACCTTCCGGTTTCTGCCATCTACTCAGGAGAAGTTTCGGGACCCGGGCTTTCCGGAGTTACGGCCAATATCTATAAGAACGGCTACGAAGCAGGATCTTTTTATATGCTGAATTATCTGGGAGTGGATGCCAACGGAAAATACATCTATGAAGACATAAATGGTGACGGAAGAATTGATCAGAATGACAGGAAAATCTTTGAGGGGGCCATCCCGAATTTTACATTCGGAATCAATTCTTATATGAGATACAAAAAATTTGATTTTGCATTTTCTTTCATCGGACAAACCGGAGGTTACCTTGTGAATAATACTGCACTGGATTTAAATATCAACAATTTAGCCTCAGACAGAAACGTGCTGAAAAACTTCTATGATTCCGGAGCAAGCTTTACCAACCAGCCTCAGCTGTCATCACTTTATCTTGAAAAGTCAGATTTTATCAGGTTGAATAATGTAAGATTAGGATATACTTTCGATACCAGCCAGCTGAAATTTCTGAGAAGCATCAATCTGTATGTCAGCGCACAAAACCTGTTGACCATTACAAGCTATTCAGGATATGACCCGCTGGTGGATACCAACAAGCAGGTAAGCGGAAACCAGTCGCTGGGAATTGATTATACCACTTATCCTTCTGCCAAGACTTTCATTCTGGGAGCTACTGTTAAATTTTAATTGAAAAAATCATGAAATCTAAATTTTTATATATTAATAAAATTGTGTTATCCTTTGCTGTACTGTCTTTAATGGGATGTACCAATCTGGATGAAAAAGTAATCGATGAGGTTTTAGGTTCTGAAACAGCAGATCCTGAAGCGGCGCTTGCTGCAGCATATGGGCAGCTTGGAGACGGTACTTTTGTTGACCATGGAAATGTCTTCGCTTTACAGGAATATTCTACTGATGAAGCATTATTACCTACAAGAGGAAGTGACTGGGGAGATGGCGGAAAATGGAGAGCCATGCACGAATTCACATGGGATGCAGGCAATGATGTTGTGAAAACAACCTGGAACTCGCTGAATTTCGGAATTACAAAGTCTCTGACGGCCATTTCGAGTATCGAAAAAAGCAACAGTACCAACAGAGCCTTATTTTTAGCAGAAGCAAAAGGTTTATTGGCCTATTACACTTATACAACAATAGATCTTTTCGGGCAGGCTCCGTACAGAGATCCGGGTAATATCAATGCTCCTATTCAGATCAGAAAAGCAGAAACCACTATTGATGCTTTGATTACTGAAGTAGAAGGACTTATTCCCAATCTGGCAGATATTAAGACCCAGAATACCCATGCCGGAAGATTTACCAAACAGGCTGCGTATGCATTCCTTGCGGATATGTATCTGAACAGGGCTGTTTTGAAGAATAAAACAGCAGGAACCTTCAACTTTTTGGAGCAGGCAGTCAATGGTTCGGGAACAGATATGGATAAGGTAATTGAATATTCCAATTTGCTGATCAATAATCCTAATTTCAGTCTGGAATCCAATTATTTCCACAATTTTGATATCAATAATGATACGAGTAAAGAAATGATCTTTTCAGTTGTTCAGAAAAAAAATACTGACAAAACTTCAGATAATGATCTGGCATACATGTCCATGGAAAGAATCCAGAAACCGTCACCGGATAACAGAGGAACGAATGCTTCCTGTATCACCCCGGAATTCTATTATTCATGGAACGGTAATCACGATGATCCGCGTTTTCAGAGATCTTACCAGTATGCAGACGGGACCTGGTTCAGAAACGATGGAACAGATATAAGTGTACCTTCGTCCAGCAAAGTGGAGGGAACGGGAAAACCATGGTTTCATTTCAACAGAGGGTTACAGGTAGGACAGCAATACGGGCCTAAAATCCTTGCAGACGGAAACTTCGATATGACAGCAGACGGAAGAATTAAAGTGTATAAATTATTTACTGAAAAAAATACAACCCTTGCCGCAGACTTTACTCCTGACCTGAATTTTGATAACCCTTCTGAATCTGTATTTACACAGGCTCAGATCAACAGAGGAGTGAGGAACTTTAAGTTTGAATTCGATCCTGGTTATGGAAACAACGGAACCAGCGGAATGGATGTACCATTATATAGATTAGGAACTATTTATATGATGAGGGCAGAAGCTTATTTAAGAAGTGGAAATCTATCCGCTGCTTTGGCGGATGTCAATAAACTGAGAACCAGCAGAACGAATGATGCTTTAAAGAACAATGCGCCGGGAGTTGCTATTACTTCTTTGGATCTGAATACGCTGTTTAAAGAATCAGGATATGAGCTGTATTGGGAAATGTACAGAAGAAAGGCCATGATCAGATTTGGTAAATTTGATTTGCCTGGAACAGCTAAGCCGGCTTCTCAGCCTTTCAGGAGGATTTTTCCGATTCCTCAGGCAACCATTGATGCTTCAAAAGATTTTACCCAGAATCCCGGATATTAGTTTTTTCATATAACAATTATTTTTGCGCCAAACAAGAAGCGAAGAGTTCTCTCTTCGCTTCTGTTATTTTTATATGGATTTGGTCTTAATCCCGCCTCTGTTTCAATATTAAATTTCAATAGGAACGGACTTTAGTCCGTTTAATCGAAACCTCTGCCATCCTTCGGCTTTAGCCAAAAGATAAAGCTGTAAGGTTTACTCTGCATTCAGCATTCCCAATTCTCCGAAATGTTTTTTAAACTTCTGAATTTTAGGCCCTACTACAGCACTGCAATAAGGTTGTGTCGGATTTTCATTATAATATCCCTGATGATATTGTTCTGCCGGCCAGAATTTATCGAATTTCGTTAGCTCTGTGACATAAGTACCTGCCCATCTTCCGGATTCCTGAGACACTTTAATGGCTTCTTCGGCTTTTGCCTTCTCAGCATCATCTTTATAGTAAATAACAGATCGGTATTGGGTTCCGATATCATTTCCCTGTCTGTTCAGCTGGGTGGGGTCATGAAGGAAGAAAAATACATCCATTAACTGTTCGTAAGAAATAACAGCCGGATCATAAGTAATCTGTACCACTTCTGCATGTCCGGTTTCACCTGTGCATACCTCCTGATAAGTCGGATGATCTTTATGTCCGCCTGAATATCCTGAAATAGCAGATTGTACCCCTTTCAGCATATTGAAACAGCTTTCTACACACCAGAAACATCCGCCCCCGAAAGTAATCTGTTCTAAATTATTGTTGTCCATTGTAGGTAATTATATTGTTTTATTTTCTCTTCCTTTATCCGGAAAAGCTGATCAAAAATAGGAAAAACTTTTTCATTTGAACACGATTTTACGTCTTAAACTCAAATTGTAATGATAGATATGACAAATGATTTCTAAACACAGATAACACGAATATTTTCGCAAATAAACACCAGAAAAATACAGCATAATCATCTGTGATAACCTGTGTAATCTTTGGTTAAAAAATAAAAAGCACCCTAAAAAAGGATGCTCTGTATGATGTAAAAAGCTTTCTGTTATTTTTCCCAAACCAAAGCACTTGCTCCAAGAATAGCAGCATCTGCTTCGTCAAGCTCACTGAATACCAGCTTTACTTTATTTCTGAAAATCGGAAGGAGGTTCCTTTCCATATGAAGCTTAGCAGGCTTTAAAATAAAATCCCCTGCTTTGATCACTCCTCCAAAAAGAAGGATAGCTTCAGGTGAAGAGAACATAACAAAATTGGCTAAAGCTTCTCCCAGCTTCTGACCTGTATATCGGAAAACCTCAATTGCAATCGGGTCTTCTTTGATGGCACATTCATATACCGTTTTAGAATTGATGGCATCCTCAGGGTATTGGTTCAGCATAGATTCCGGGAATTCTGCTCTCATTTTCTTTGCGGTGATGGTGATCCCTGTTGCAGAGGCATAGGCTTCCAGGCTTCCTTCAGATCCTGTGCTCCAATGTTTTCTGCCACCAGGTTTTACAATCGTATGTCCTAACTCTCCGGCAAATCCGTCATGTCCATAGATTAAGCTTCCGTTGGCGATGATTCCGCTGCCTACTCCTGTACCCAGTGTAATCATGATAAAATCCTTCATTCCTCTGGCTGCTCCGAAAAGCATTTCTCCAAGGGCGGCTGCATTGGCATCATTGGTTACTGTACAAGGCAGATTGAACTTGGCCTTCATCAGATCAGCGAAAGGAATTACTCCTTTCCAGGGAAGATTGGGAGCCAGTTCTATGGTTCCTTTGTAATAGTTGGCGTTTGGGGCACCTACTCCGATTCCGTCAAAGTGTGCTTCGGTACCATACTTTTCCATCATGGGATGAACATGTTCATATAAAGCGTCGATGAAATCTTCAACTTTTTCGTAGGCATCAGTTCTCAGATTTCCTTTATCCAGAACCTCTCCGCGGTGGTTTACGATTCCGAACTTAGTATTGGTCCCGCCGATGTCAACTCCAAGGGCAACTTGTTTTGATAAATCTATTAATGACATTTCTATGATTAAATTCTAGGGGCTAAAATTATAAAAAAGATTGTATTAATGGATGACTAAGTGTATTTTATTTAAAATTTTAAACCGTTTTTACTGTTTTTTTCTTTTTTCTTCCCCACCAGATCATAAATCCGGTAACCGGAAGAGAAGCACAGATGAGGCTTACAATAAAAGCAATGATCTTGGTAGGAAGCCCTAAAATAGCTCCTACATGAATATCATAATTGGCATTCACAACCTTTTCTCCGAAGTTTTTATCCTTCGGGTCATGAGTGTGAAGTAGTTCCCCGGAATTTTCATCAAAGATCAGGCTGCTGCTTTTATGATATGAGTAAGAAAGATGCTTTACATATACCTCAAAGTTTGGATGTTCGTGATCATCCATATGTGGGTGGCCTAAATCTATAGCAAAACCATAGGAATCAGGATATTTTGACTCTACTGTATGGATGATTTTATCCAGTGTTCCTTCCGTTCTCAGCTCAATCGGAGCTTTTGTCTTGATGTGGGAGAAGTCAGGATATTTTGTTTCTCCACCGGAAAAGATCACATAAATCATCGCCTGTACTACAAAGAAAGCATAAAAAAGTCCTGTAATGGAAAAGATCAGAGCAAAGATGGAGGCGTAAAAGCCTAATACATTATGAAGGTCATAGTTCTTTCGTTTCCAGCTTTTAATGTTTTTCCATCTGAAGGCAAAACGCTGTTTTCTGGCAGCTTTGTTCTTGGGCCACCACAAAATAATCCCGGAGATCAGCATAATGATAAAAATGATAACCGGAATTCCCACGACATAAGTTCCCCAGTCCTGTTTCAAAAGATAGCTCCAATGGATCATCTTTACGATATTGAAAAATCCGTTTTTCTCATCATAGACTCTCAGCACCTTTCCGGTGTATGGGTTTACATAAGCCTGTTTGTAGATAGGAAATTCATCAAAATAATTCCAGGCATCCGTATTATGTTCATACCAGAAGAACATGTATGACATCTTTTTGTCAATAGGAACATTTACCCAGTGGATCGGATATTTTTCCTTGACCTGCTCTGCGACAGCCTTTTCCATCACTCTGATAGGAAGAACCTGCTTCTGCTCAATGTTTTGCTCATGATGGTAGATAACATCTTTTCGGGTGATATTTTCCACTTCATCCTTAAAGACGTATAAAGCCCCGGTAATAGAGATAATAAAGATCAGAAAGCCTATTCCCAGCCCGAACCAAAGATGCAGTCTGGCACACCATTTCCTGATAAGCCCCGGTTTCTTTTTATGATGATGATTTTTCTTCATATTGCTCTGAATGTAAAGCAAAGATATGTTTTACTTTTTATTTAGTTTAATTAAAATTTATATTCAATCATACATGTTCCTCTCAAGCCCAGTGCATTGGTAAAGTCACTGTCCCTTGCTGTCCACCAGGAAATTGCAGGCTGATATACTTTGTTGAAAAGGTTTTCAATACCTAATGATACTCTCCAGTTGTTGTTAACTTCATAGCTTGACCTGAAATTGAAAATCGTATACTCAGGTACATATCCTTCACCATAAGCATACTGCCCCGTTTTAGCATTAAGTTCAAATCTGTTTTGCTGGAACGAGTGAAGCATATCAAACCCAATGGACAGTGCAGGAATAGGTCTGGCCTGAACATATGCCAAAACCTTAGGCGCAGAAATTCTGCTGTTGTTGATCTTGGTGGAATAGTCTCCGTCATCCTTTACTGAAGTGATTCCCTCCATCCAGCTGTAGCTTCCACCAAACTGCACCCATTTTACAGGAATAAAGTGTAAAAATCCTTCAACACCGTATACGATTTCAGGAGATCTCTGGATCATTAATGCTCTGTCCGGGCTTTGTACGAATGATGCTCCTAGCTTCGATGTACTTACATAAGAGGTTAATTCATAATTCAACCAAGTGGAAAGCTGTCCTGTTGCCCCCAATTCGTAATTATTAACGATGATCGGTTTGGTTTCCAGATTTTTGATCGTTTCAGAAGTTGAAGTCCTTAAAATTCTTCCTAACTCATTGATAGAGTAGGCCTGGGAGAAGCTTCCAAAAAGGTTGATATAAGGTTCAATATTGTAGCGAACACCAATGTTTCCGACCAAAGCATTATAGTTCAGCTTTCCGCCGGCTACAGGAATACTTTTGGTGAAAGTACCGTCACTTTTAAGTGTAGAAAGGGTGTTGAAATCATCAACATTTACTCTGATGTTTTCGTAGCGAAGCCCTCCTTTAATCGTAAACTTTTTAAACAGATCAATTTTTGCCAGCACAAAAGGAGCAATATTGGTCATGTTCATGTTAGGAGTCCAGAAACGTCCGTCTTCCAGCTTTTGTACAGTTTCATCATTCAGAATATCAGCTCCATATATAATTTCTCCCTGAGAGTTGGCCGAATTCCAAAGCTGAGTATCGAAATTAAATCTGGCTCCTGCTTTTTTTGAGATTACATTAGATTGTCCGCCATTGAAGAACGTATCGCTGTAGCCGTAGACGGTTTTAAAATCCTGATAATAAAGATTGATATTTAACGAAGTTCCGGCAAAAAGATTCTTATTGTCATAGCTCACTCTGATGTTATGGTTCTTCGGAGTTCCCTGAGGGGTTGTTTCCAGGCCTTTTCCGATCCCTTCACCAATGGTAGGTTTGATACCGTATTTTCCGGTTTTTAATCCCACATTCAGATCTGATCTTGAAGAATATCCGATGTAAGAAGCTTCAATTCTTTGATTTTGGCTGATATCATACCCTATCTTCAGCAAACCATTGTAGTTGTCCATTTTGGCAATGCTATAGGTAGGACTTATCAAAACACCGTCTCCGTCTTTTGTATATCCTGTTCTCTCGTAGGCTAAGGAAAGGGTATAATCAAATTTGTTGATTTTCCCGGATAACAGCTGGCTGGCCCTTACTCCCAAAGTTCCTCCGTAAGGCTGGCCGGTAAGACCCATCTGTGAGATTCCGGAGATCTTTTTATCTGTTTTGTTTCTTTTGGTAATATAATTAATGATCCCTCCGTCTGCGCCGTTACCATAAATGGAAGAAGCTCCTTTGATCACCTCAATTCTTTCGATCGCCGAAGGATCAATAGTCCTTAAATCTCTTGCTCCGTTTCGGAGAGGTGTAGACTGTGGAATTCCATCAATCAAGACCAAAACCTGGCGTCCTCTTAATGTCTGTCCTGTATTGGAAGTCTGTCCTGAATTGGTTCCTAAACTCGGAACGGTATACTGTAGTATGCTTGTAATATCTGAGTTAACAGTCAGCTGAGACTGAATCTGCTTTTCTCCGACAATTGTGATAGAGCTTGGAACCTCTTTGATGTTTTCCTTCTTTCTGGAGGCAGTCATCACAACCTCGTCTACATTTTTAGTTTGTAAACTATCTTTTACCTGGGCAAAAACGGTAGTAGTTCCTAAGCAGGCAGCTGATAAAAGCACTTTTTTCATTATATTTTCTTTCCTTTTTTCTTTCTTTTTCCCCACCAAACCAGGAATCCGGTTACAGGGAGTGATGTACAGATGAGGCCTGCGATAAACCAGATGATTTTTCCGATGATTCCGAAGTAGGATCCGGTATGAATATCATAATTAGCGTTAGCGTATTTCTCCGCGGTACTGAGTTTGTGATGAGGTTTGTCGGCCAGAAGTTTTCCCGAATATTTGTCGAATGTCAGGATATTTCTTTCACTGTATCTGCCATCCAGACCATAAACTGTTACCGGAAGGTTTTTCAGCTCTTTTCCTTTTTTATTCTTTCCGTTTAAAGTGATTCGGAAGCTGGATGATTTTGAATACAGGTTTTCAGCCTGTGCTGCAGCCAGATCAAAAACAGCTTCATTCTTTGCCATCAGAGAGTCCGGAGATTTTCTTTCTTTTTCTTTTGGAAGTTCCCAGGAGCCGGATAATGCAAAAGTAAAAGTGTTTTTTACATAGGGATAAGCAAAATAAAGCCCTGTAATACTCAACAGTAATGCAATAAATGATGCATAAAACCCTAAGATATTATGAAGATCGTAGTTTTTACGCTTCCAGTTTTTTACGTTTTCCCAATTGAACCAAAAACGTCCTTTTCTTGCATTTTTGTTTTTAGGCCACCATAAAATAATTCCTGTAATCAGCATAATCACAAAAATAACGGTTGGAATTCCCACCGTGTACGGTCCCCATTCTGAGTTGAGCAAAAGGCCCCAGTGGATATACTTCAGAATATTGAATACATCATATTTTTCATTATAAACTGCAAGAATTTCGCCGGTATATGGGTTTACATAAGCTTGTTTGTTGATGCGTACCTGCTGAAAATAGTTCCATCCCTTTTTGCTTTTTTCATAATATTCAAACTGATAGGATTTGCCTTTGTCCAAAGGAATTTCTACAGCGCTTACAGGATATTTCTCATTCAATTCCAGAGTTACCTTTTCACGAAGCAGATTAATAGATAAAGGCTTTGTGCCGATATCCTCTTTTTTCAGATAAATGGCTTCTTTACGCAGGCTATTCTGTATTTCGTCCTTAAAAACATATAAAGTCCCTGAAAGAGAGACTATCAATACAATGAAGCCAACAGACAAACCCAACCACAAGTGCAGCCTGGCGGACCATTTTTTTGCTGAAGAAACTTTCTTTTTATGGTGATGCTTTTTTCTCATAGCAAAAAGTTAACCCCATAAGGGGCTAACCTTTGAATTTTAAAATTTATATCCTATTGATAATCTCCAGTTACGCGGGGCATTGTAGATCCAGGCATATTCACCTGCATCTCCTCTGTAACCACTATACAATTTTTTATTAAGAACATTATTCAACATTAAATTGATATCGAATTTTTTAGCAACATAAGAAACTCCGAAGTTGGTATCAAAATAGTCAGGAAGACTCTGATCTTTTGTTGCATTTACTCCATACCAGGATTGTCTTCCTCCCTGATACTGATAACCGGCTGAAATCCCGAAACCTTTCATAAGGCCATTTTCAAATCTGTAGTTGATCCAGGTATTCTGAACATTTTTCGCATTTCCCGGAGACTGAATTCCAACTTTTTTAGGATCTGTGTCTTTGATGGTCTTTGCATCAGTATAAGCGTAGTTGATAATAATGTTTAGCCCTTTGATGATCTCCCCTTTGATATCGGTTTCAAAACCTCTTGCTCTTTGTTCTCCTGTAGCAACCTGGAAAGGAGCTCCATTGTTTTCGTTTGAATTTCCTGCTACAAGAATATTTTGTCTTCTGATTTCGTATATAGAAAAAGTAGAGTTCCATTTTCCTCCGAACCAGTCTTTTTTCAATCCGAATTCGATATTCTGGCCTCTGAAGGGATCTGTAATTTTGGTTTTGTTAATTCCTGTTCCGGATTGGGGTACAAAGGTCTTATCATAAATTCCGTACGCTGATAAGTTTTCATTAATAGAATAGCTTATCCCTACTCTTGGTGTAAACTCACCAGCTGTATCAGGTACAATAGGAGTACCAGGACTTAAGTTAGGGTATGCAGAATACGTTTTACCGCTTGTATATCTTCCTGCTAAGGTTAATCTTAATTTATTATCAAACATTTCAATCTGATCCTGAGCATAATAAGAAGTATATTTTACGCCCTGATCATTATAAAAAGGAGCAGAAGAATTTAAAGTATAAAAATCAGAAGACGGAAGTTTTGAAGGATCTACACCATAATTGACATTATAAATATCAATCGGGAATGGTCCTCCTGCAAAGGATGAAAAGTCTGCTTTGTATTTTCTGTCTCCATAGTCAAACCCTGCAATTATTTTATGAACAATATTTCCTGTATTAAGCTTTCCTCTTACATAGGTCTGGAAAATGTGATTTTTTCCTTTTGCCCGCCAGTTGCTTAATGTTCTGTTTAAAACATCCTTGTTGTTTGGATCAAAAGTTCCCCACCATGATCCTCCGTCATAATTCAGGTCCATATAAGCGTACTGTGTGCTCCAAATCCAGTCTTTAAAAAGCTTTTGGTCTAAGCTTAAGAATAAACTCTGATCTTTTACCTCCGTTTTTTTGAAGTTCGGGTCATTAAAATTGGTATGTACATTCAGTGAAGCATATCCGTCATTAGACATGAGATAAGCTCCAGGCTGATTGAATTTTAAATGCTGATAGTTGTATTGTACTGTAAATGTAGTCGTCTTTGTAGGTCTGAAAGTAATGGATGGAGCAACAATGATTTTGCTTGTTTTATCATTTTCCACCCATGAATTATTGGAACTTCCCATTAAGTTGAGACGGTAGTCTAAAACCCCGTCTTTTACAAGAACTCCGTCAAGATCAGCTTCTCCTCTGAACAGGTTATAGCTACCCGTTGTGAAACGTATACTGTTGGCAAACTTTCCGGTGGGCTTTTTAGTGACCACATTATAAAACCCGGCAGGATCTCCCATAGAACCCATAAATCCGGCAGGACCTTTTACAAACTCAATTCTGTCTATAACAGATGTGTCTGGATTGATTGGACCCCATGTAGAGGAAACATTCATCCCGTTCATAAAAGTGGCTATACTGGCACCTCTCATGAAAACATTTGAATATACATTATCCCAGTGTTCTACCTTTCTTGCTCCACTGACGTTACGTACAATTCCTTCTGACATGTTCAGGGTAAGCTGGTCTGCAAGTACCTGAGAACTTACAGACTGCACATTCTGAGGAAGTTCAAGAATCGGAGTCTGAATTCTTAATGATCCCGAAACCTCATTCAGTTTATACTTCTGATAATATCTTCCGTTAACAACTACTTCTTCAATATCGTTGGATTTGATGGTGTCTTTTTTTTCCTGTGCAAAACTGAACATGGAAGTTAGCAGTGCTGCTCCTATTGTTATTCTCTTCATTGTTTAGGGGGAGTAATTATTCTAACAGTTTAAAATTTATAAGTAAAGCTTCCCAGTACATTAGCTAATGCCTGTGCATTGGCAGTAGTATATCCGCTCCAGTAATGTTCATTGGTAAAGTTGTCTACCTTCACTCCGATTCTGAATTTTTTTGTATCATAGAAAGCATTAGCATTCAGTACCAGATATTTTGGAAGAATAAAAGTACCCATAGTGGTAGAATTGACAATCTTGTTATCACTCGCATAGTTTCCTCCCACTCCGAATCCAAGACCTTTTAATTTTCCGTCAAGAAACTGGTAGCTAGCATTGAAATTGACCAACCACGGAGAAGAAGCTGTAGCAGGTCTTCTTCCAATTACTGTTTCGTCAGCTTCCGTATATTTCATATCATTATAGCTTACTCCGGCAATTACGGAGAATCCTTTGATCAGATAAGCATTTGCTTCCAATTCTACTCCCTGGCTTCTTAATAAACCAGCCTGGTTTTGCACGGCTTGTCCTGTACCTGTCATTTCACCCGTATTAAGAATGGTATTTTTTACCTGAATATTGTAGTAGCTTAAAGTTGTGGTAACTCTTCCTTTGATAAGGTTTGTTTTGATACCACCTTCAAACTGGTTGGCTCTTTCAGGAGTTGAAAGCGTTACATTTCCTGCCTTGTCTGAAGTGTAATATCCGTTTACAGTAAAGCTGTTCTGATAATTTCCAAATACAGATAACTTCTCAGGAAGAATTTGGTATACAACTCCAAATTTTGGAGACCATGCTCCCTGTTTGTATTCTGCTGTTTTATTTTGTCCTACCTGGCCACCTCTGTAGTTATTCGTTTCATATCGTACCGAAGTAAGAATGTTAAGCCGTGTTACAGGTGTAATAACGTTAGAAATATAACCGCTGTAAGTGTCTTTTTTACCAGCGCTTATATAGGTGTTGTTTTTCTCAAAATCAGGTTGGTTTCTCAGATTATCATATAGTGCTCCCAAAGTCTGTCCGTTCATATTAGAATAGTCTGTACCTGTGAAAGATACCCAGTCAAAATTGGTGAACATAAAGTATTGATTATCATTCAGTCTCATGTAATCGAACCCGGCAACCGTTCTGTTTCTTACACTTCCGATATTGAAATCAAAATTGAAGTTTTGTTGAACCTGAAAATACGTTCTTTTGCTGTCTTTAGTCGATTGATCCGCTCTTACAACTCCTAATTCTGTATCTGTAGGAATTCCTGTTACCATGCCTTTTGGCGCAAAATAGAAATAAGGATTAAATCCGTCTGAGTAAGAATAAGAAGTACTTACATTCGTAGAGGATTTGATATGTTCATTAATCTTATAATTAACCTGTCCGAAGAAGTTTCTGGCTCTACCAATAGTCTTAAGACCTTCTCCTGTATAAGACTGCTTATAATTATAACCCAATTTCTCAAGCTTATCCATGCTGTCTGCGCCAAGCTGCACACTCGGAACATAGAAGAAGAAAGCTGTTTCAGGATATGAATTGGTTTCAAACATTTCCAGCTCTGCATTAATCTCTAAATTATCCGTTGGGCGGTAAGTGATGGATGGAGTAAATGCATAGAAAGAGTTCTTTGCATTGGTTCTTTGGAAAGTTCCCTGGTTTGTATAGGCTGTATTTAATCTGAATAATAATTTTTTGTCTTTGGTAAGAGGTGCATTTACATCTGCCTGAACTCTGTAGTAATTATAACTTCCACCTGCCAATGAAACAGCACCTGCAAAGGTGTCAAAAGGTTTTTTAGTGACTCTGTTCACAACACCTCCGTAAGAAGTCACATTACTTCCGAATAATGTTGCAGATGGTCCTTTTAAAACTTCAATTCTTTCTACGTTAATAGCATCCATAGAAGTAGTAATAGGGGCAACCATACCATTTCTGATAGAGTTTCCGGCTACAAAACCTCTTAAATTAAGATAGATACCTCCGTCTCCTGCTCTGTTTGTCGCACTCCACATCTTCTGTGCACCTGCCACATTCCTGAAGGCATCATCTACGGTAAATAATAATTGATTTTCCAGAACTCCCTTGTCAATAGAAGAATATACCTGTGGATCTTCTATAGCTTTAAGAGGCATTTTATTGGAATAATCACTGTCTTTCTTGACATATGTATTGATGACTACTTCGTCAATGCTTTTGGTGGTTAATGAATCTTTTTTTTGGGCAGAAACCAGCATTGTTCCCAGTGCAGAAGCACAGATCAGTACATTTTTCATGAAAGTAAAATTTTCTGCAAATATATTATTTTTAACTGTTCTAAATAAATAATAAGATTGATATTTATCATAAATTTGTTATCTACTGAATAACAAAAAACCGCTATGATCAATGCCATAGCGGTTTTTAGATGATATTATTAAATTTTCCTTAAGAAGGAATTTCTCCTTTGTATAAGAATGAAATAATTTCTTTGTTCAATTTATCAATCATTTCACTGAATAAGTGGAAAGATTCCTGCTTATAGATAACAAGCGGATCTTTCTGCTCATAAACTGCTCCCTGAGATGATCTTCTTAAGTCGTCCATCTCACGAAGGTGAAGCTTCCAGTTTTCATCAATAATTGATAACGTGATATTCTTTTCAAAGTCATTCACCAGACTTTCACACTGAGTTTCGTAAGCTTCTTTAAGATCAGCTACAATAGTCATTGTTTTGTGTCCGTCTGTGAAAGGAACCTGGATCATTTTGAACATTGAACCCTGATTCTGGTATACATTCTCAATAATAGGGAATGATTTTTCTTTCAACAGGTTCAGTTTCATTTTATAATCTTCCTGAGCTGCTTTGAATAGGATATTTGTAAGATCCTGAACGTTCTTGTTATTAAAATCACTTTGAGAAACCGGAGATTCCATCGTAAATGTTTTAATGATTTCGTATTCAAAATCTTTATAATTTCCTGATGCTTTTCCTTTCGCAACGATAGAATTGGCAACATCGAAAATCATGTTGGTAATGTCATATTTCAGGTGGTCTCCGAACAAAGCATTCTTTCTTCTCTTGTAGATCACATCACGCTGCTTGTTCATTACGTCATCGTACTCAAGAAGCCTCTTTCTGGTTCCGAAGTTATTTTCTTCCACCTTCTTCTGAGCTCTTTCAATAGACTTGCTGATCATAGAGTGCTGAATAACTTCTCCCTCTTTATGACCCATTCTGTCCATCATTTTAGCAATTCTCTCAGAACCGAACAAACGCATCAAGTTATCTTCAAGAGATACATAGAACTGAGAACTTCCCGGATCTCCCTGACGTCCCGCTCTACCTCTTAACTGTCTGTCAACACGTCTTGAATCGTGCCTTTCTGTACCGATGATGGCTAAACCTCCTGCATCTTTCACTTCTTTGGTAAGCTTAATATCCGTACCACGTCCCGCCATGTTCGTTGCAATGGTTACAACTCCCGGACGTCCGGCTTCCGCAACGATCTCTGCTTCTTTTTTGTGAAGTTTCGCGTTCAATACCTGGTGCGGAATCTTTCTTAACTGAAGTGCTTTTGAAAGCAACTGGGAAATTTCAACCGAAGTAGTTCCTACCAATACAGGTCTTCCTGCTGCTGTTAATTTTTCTACCTCTTCAATTACGGCGTTATATTTTTCTCTGTTGGTCTTATAAACCAAATCCTGCTTGTCATGTCTCAGAATAGGACGGTTGGTAGGAATGACCACAACATCTAATTTATAGATCTCCCAAAGCTCTCCGGCTTCTGTTTCAGCAGTACCGGTCATCCCCGCAAGTTTGTTGTACATACGGAAATAGTTCTGAAGCGTGATGGTTGCAAAAGTCTGAGTAGCTGCCTCAATTTTTACATTCTCTTTTGCTTCGATCGCCTGGTGAAGACCGTCTGAATAACGGCGTCCCTCCATGATACGTCCTGTCTGCTCATCAACGATTTTTACTTCTCCATCAATTACCACATACTCATCATCTTTTTCAAATAATGTGTAAGCTTTCAACAGCTGGCTCATCGTGTGAACACGCTCAGATTTTTCAGCAAAGTCAGCAAAAAGTCTTTCTTTAGCTTCAAACTCTTCTTCTTTAGATAAGTTCTTAGCTTCTACTTCAGCAATCTCAGTTCCGATATCCGGAAGTACGAAGAAGTTCGGATCAGAGTTTCCTTGAGACATGTATTCAACACCTTTATCTGTAAGGTCTACCTGATTGTTTTTCTCTTCGATAACAAAGTAAAGATCTTTATCTACGATCGGCATATCACGGTTGTTGTCCTGCATGTATTGCGCTTCAACTTTCTGAAGCAATGCTCTGTTTCCGCTTTCCGATAAGAATTTGATGAGTTGTCTGTTTTTTGGAAGACCTCTGTATGCCTGAAGTAATTTAAATCCTCCTTCTTTTGTATTTCCGGCAGCGATCAATTTTTTCGCCTCATTGAAAATAGCAGAAACCGTTTTCTTTTGTACTTCAACGATTCTGTCGATAGACGGCTTAAGAACGTCAAACTCCTGTCTGTCTCCCTGAGGAACCGGACCGGAAATGATCAGTGGCGTTCTGGCATCATCTACCAATACAGAGTCCACCTCATCCACGATAGCAAAGTTAAGCTCTCTTTGTACCAGTTCTGAAGGTGATGTCACCATGTTATCTCTCAGATAATCGAACCCGAATTCATTATTCGTTCCGTAAGTAATATCTGAGTTGTATGCTTTTCTTCTTCCGTCTGAGTTTGGCTGGTGGTTATCGATACAATCGATAGACATCCCGTGGAACTGATAAAGAGGGCCCATCCATGCGGAGTCTCTTTTCGCAAGGTAGTCGTTCACGGTTACCACGTGTACTCCTCTTTCCGGAAGTGAATTTAAGTAAATAGGTAATGTTCCTACCAAAGTTTTACCTTCACCCGTCGCCATCTCGGCAATTTTACCGCTGTGAAGAATAACCCCTCCGATAAACTGAACATCATAGTGGACCATATCCCAAACTACAGGAGTTCCGGCAGCGTCCCATGAGTTTTTCCAAACAGCTGTGTCTCCCTGAATGCTGACAAAATCTTTTCCTGCAGCTGCCAACTCTCTGTCCCAGTCAGTTGCCGTTACACGGATTTCGCCGTTCTGGGCCCATCTTCTTGCTGTTTCTTTTACCAATGCAAAAGCTTCAGGAAGAATCTGAGTCAGAACCTTTTCTTCAATGTCATATGATTCTTTCTTTAGAGACTCAATTTTTGAGAAAAGAGCTTCTTTCTCATCAACGTTTGTTGAATTTTTTATCTGCTCTTTTATCTGTTCTATTTGAGCTGTGATCTTGCTGGTTGCAGATTTTATATTCTCTTTAAACTCAGCAGTTTTTTGTCTCAACCCATCATCCGTCAATTCTTGGATGCCAGGTTCTACAGCTTTGATTTTTGTTACAACTTTTTTTACTTCTTTTAGGTCCTGCGCTTTTTTGTCTCCCAAAAACCCTTTAAGAACTTTGTTTAAAAAACTCATAAATTTTTTGCTTTATGCTTAATGCAAATGCTTTAAGCGTTTTAAATAACACTTATCGTGTAAATTATATATAAAAAGGGCAAAAAAGCTCTAAGCACGCAGCCTAAAGCTTATCGCTTTATTAATATTCATCCTCGTTCCAAAGGAAATCCTCGTCAGTAGGATAGTCGCTCCATACTTCTTCGATAGATTCATAAATTTCCCCTTCATCCTCGATGGCCTGAAGGTTTTCTACTACTTCCATAGGTGCACCAGTTCTGATTGCGTAGTCGATAAGCTCTGCTTTTGTCATTGGCCAAGGTGCGTCACTTAAATATGAAGCTAATTCTAATGTCCAGTACATAATTTTCTAATTTTTTGCAAAAGTATAAAAATAGCTTGTATAATAAACTTTTTTATACTTGATTTTCAATTCTTTTTATAATATTTTCTTATAAATGGCTGTCACAAACTGACTGCAGCTATGTCAGCAATTTACTTAATGTCGTTTTCTCAAAAACCATTCCACAAATTTTTTTATGCCATTTTGGAAGTCTGTGACCGGTTTATACCCTATTAGATCCTTTGCTTTTGTGATATCTGCATTGGTTTTTGTGACATCTCCCGGCTGCATTGGCAGAATTTTTTTGATGGCAGAATTTCCCAATGCCATTTCTATAGTGGCCACCATTTCCGATAAGGTCACCACCTGATTTTCTCCCAGATTAAGAATCTCATATACCCCGGAATTGCTTTCAAGATAAAGGATTGATTTTGTAATTCCATCAACGATGTCGTCTATATAGGTATAGTCTCTGGCAGTGCTTCCATCTCCATAGAAGGGGATTTCCTGATTCTCCGAAATAAGCTTTGTAAACTTGTGTATCGCAAGATCAGGTCTTTGTCTTGGCCCATATACTGTGAAAAACCTAAGCTGTATCATATCTATATGGTATAGATTATGGTAAACATGACCTATAATCTCGCCGCTTTTTTTGGTGGCTGCATAAGGTGATATAGGGTGGTCTACATTATCTGTTTCTGCAAAAGGAATTTTTTCATTATTTCCATAAACACTTGAAGAGGATGCACAAATGAATTTTTTGACACTATGATTCTTACACAGTTCCCAAAGATTCATAGTGCCTCTTACATTGACTTCTTCATATTCCAAAGGGCGTTCAATAGAAGGACGCACTCCGGCAAGTGCCGCCAGATGAATCACCATATCAATATGATAGGTTTTAAAGATGTTTTCTAGCCCTTTGTAGTCACGAATATCCTGCCAATAGAGGGAATATCGGTCAGAATGAGAAAGTGAAACCAAACGCCGGATATCAGCCTCTTTTTCCGAGAACTCAAAATCCGGAATTTTGCCAATTGACTCTAAAGTATTTTTAATTTTTACCTGATAGCCGTAAAAATCATCAAAATTGTCAATGTTTATGACAGAATGTCCATTTCTTAATAATTGCTCAATTAAATGAGAGCCGATGAACCCACTGCCGCCTGTTACAAGATAAACCATTTGTATTTTTTATGCGTACAAAAATATAAATTTTACTTTTTGAAAAATATAATCATTAAATTTACTTAAAAAAGTAATATAAATATAATATGCAGTTTCAAGGGCAAATTTTAAAGATGACAAGCTATGATGCAAAACCCATCCAGTACTACCTTAATCTTTCAGGAGATCTTATCCATATGAATGAGCTGTTCGGGAAGGAATTAAGCATCAGACATACCGGATTTCAATGTGTAAATTGTGGAGAGAATAAGCCGATTTACAGAATGGGATTCTGCAAAAACTGCTTTTTTGAAAGTCCTTATGCAAGCGATACTATTATCCGTCCGGAACTTTCCACTGCACATTTAGATATTGCAGAACGTGATCTGGAAATTGAAAAACAAATCCAGCTGCAGCCTCATACCGTTTATCTGGCTTATACAGGAGACGTAAAAGTAGGCGTGACCAGAAATACACAGATTCCTACAAGATGGATTGATCAGGGTGCGACTTTTGCTTTACCTATTGCAAGGACAGAGAACCGCTATGAGGCAGGAATGATAGAAGTGGCTTTAAAGGATCATTTGCCGGATAAAACCAATTGGAGGAAAATGCTGCAGGATGATTTTGAAGGAGAAGTGGACCTTGCAGATTTCAGGCAGAAGATCAAGGAATACTTTCCTGAAGATTTTCAGAAATTCTACAGTGAAGGGGAAGAATTATGGATGCTGGATTACCCTTTTGAAAAACCGGAAAAAGTTACTTCATTTACATTAGATAAAAAACCTGAATTCACAGGAAGGCTTACCGGGATCAAAGGGCAGTATCTCGGATTCGAAGGAGGAAATTTCATCAATGTAAGAGGGCATGAAGGATACGTGATCGAACTGGAAATCAGAAACTGACCGATATAATAAACATCAAATCACAAAATATGAGAAAATGGGTTAAAAGGCTGTTGATAAGTTTCGGAATACTGGCAGGGATACTTCTTGCTGCAAATTTCGGAGTCAATATATGGCTTAAAACCCAGCTTCCGGATTATATAAAAAAAAATACAGATTATAAAGTTTCCTACAAAACCCTGGATGTTGATTTAGGCACAGGAAATATATTGGCAACAGGAATTTCCGTCAATAGTAAAGACCCGCAAAATACTGATGTGATTGGACTGCAGGGGACTATTGATACCTTGAAAATAAGCCGGTTTGGAATTTATGATGCTGTCTTTAATAAAAAAATCAGTTCTTCAGATCTGCTGCTTGCTAAGCCCAGTTTAAATGTTATTCTTGCCAAACCGGTTGATCGTAAAACCGGCAAAAAAAGAAATCCTGTACTTTTTGAAAATATCAGGATCAGCAACGGAAAAATTGCTGTATTCAGACATACCAAACAAAAATTTTTATCGGTGGAACAGCTGGATCTGTTTGTAGAACACTTACAGATGACAGAAGAATCTGTTGAAGATAAATTACCGGTTGTTTTTGATAAATACAGCATTAAAGGGGAAAGGTTCTTTTTCCGTCCGGATAATATTTATGCCATTACCATCAGTAAAATTAATACAGAGAATGGGCAAATGTCGGTGGATAACTTCAGGCTGACCCCGCTGTTTTCTTTTGCCCAGTTTAAAAAGTTTTACCCTAAGAAGGTTCAGCTTTTCGAATTCTCCATTCCAAAAATGGAATTTAAAGATGTTATTTTAAATAAAAACAAAATTTCACTGGCCAATGCAGATTTTAGAAATCCTGTTTTGAGTGTATACAATACAGGAGTAAAAGGAGTGAAAAAGGAAAAGAAATCAAATTTTGAAGTTGATTTAAAAAATATCAGACTGAATAATGCTGTTGTGCGGATCAATAAACCGGATGGCAATAAGCTATTATCTGTCGGAAATCTTAATTTGAATATCAGTCAGCTGATGTTTAATAAAGAAACTTCAGAACAGATTATTCCTGTAGGATACAAAGATTTTACCATTGCCGGAACAGATATTGAATACTCAAATCATAAAAATATTACAGTAAGAAGCCTTGCACTCAAGCCCGGCAGTGGTGAAATCCGGGATGTGGTCCTGTCATCCGGGGCTTTAAAAACAGGGAAATTAGAAGACTTAAGAACTGATCATATTGCTTTTAATATCAATAAGCTGGAATTTACAGATAAAAAGCTGAATCTTGATCTTAAAGATCTTCTTATAGAAAATGCAAACGGAATTTTTACAGCAGGTGAAAAAAAACAAAGTAAACCTGTAGGGGCTGATATCGTAAAATCTGTCATTATAAGAAAAGCTTCCTTAAAAAATTCAAATATTATTTATGATCAAGGAAAAGAACCTTTAGCTTTCCATGATCTGAATGCTACTTTTAATAACATTGAAGTGTCTCCTAAACCCAACCAGCCGGGGCTTTCTTTTAAAGTAAAAGACTATTATCTTACCACCAGGAATTTTGCTTACAAAACACCGTTTTATAATATGAGCCTGGGACTTCTTAAGCTGAATAAGAACAGGGTCCAGATCAATAATTTTGCTATGAAGCCTCTCGTTTCGAGGGCACAGTTTATCAAAATGATACCCGTTGAGAGAGATCTGTATGACCTGAAAGCAGGACAGATAAAAGCAGAAGGAACCTGGGAGCTTTTTTCTCAAAATAAAGCGGTGACTGCTTCCCATGTGGTTATTCAGTCTGCAGATGCCAATATTTTCAGAAGCAAAATCCCGAAAGATGACCCTAAAATAAAGGCTTTGTATTCCAAAATGCTGCGATCAATTAAAATTCCAATGATCATCAGTAATCTTGATGTCAAAAACTCAATATTGGTGTACGAAGAAGATACTCCTGAAAGTATGGGGCCCGGAAAGCTGACATTCAGTAATTTTAATATGAATGTAAAGAATCTGAATTCTGCTAAAATAAAAGGGAAGCCTACAAGAGTGGATATTAAAATCAATTGTTATTTCATGAATCTTTCGCCACTTTCTGTAAACTGGAATTTCGATGTAGCAGATCAGAAAGATGCTTTTGCGATTTCAGGAAAAACGTCAAATCTTCCAGCCAGTGGAATCAATCCGTTTATAAGACCCTATCTTCATGTGACGGCTACTGCAGGAACTATTCAGGAAATGCTTTTTAATTTCAAAGGAAACCCTGCCGGATTGCACGGAACTTTTAATCTTAAACATAAAGATTTAAAGATAGCCGTATTAAACAAAAATAATCATGAAAAAAAGGGGTTTCTTACTGCTGTTGCCAATATTTTTATAAAATCTGATTCAGGAAGTTTTCCGGAGTCTGTTTCAGTGGAAAATGTAGAACGTGATCCGACAAAATCTTTCTTTAATCTCTTCTGGAGAGGAATTGAGCAGGGGCTGAAGAAAACCCTTATTGGTAAAAATATCGAAAAGACAGAAAAGAAAGTGAAAAACGCAGTTTCCTCTGTTAAGGAAATGAAACAGTCTGTAAAGGAAATAAAGCAGGAAATCAAAGATAAAAAAGAAACCACACAACCGGAAGTGGAGCAAAAAGAAAAAAAGGGCTTTATTAAAAATATTTTCAGGAAAAAGGAAAAGAATGAAGAATAAATTTTTAAACCATTAAGATAAATCCGTTATTTGTTGATGATAACCGTTTTTAATTGAAATAGCCTTAATGGTTTAAAAAAATAATATAAGATAGAATTTCAGTTAAAAGCTGAATTCATCACTTTCCAGTATAGGAATTTCCCTTAGAAACTTATCAAACTCTTCACCCGGGTAATTGCTGTCTGCACCGTAAGAATCTATAATCATTCCACGGTTGCCGCTGCTGTCTTTTACTACATACAGTACAGCATTATCATCAGGATTGCTGTCACCTTCAAAGCGATAGGTTTTTAAAATTGTTAAATCTGAAGGCTGGTAAACCTTTTCAGAATTCTCAAATTTCATCTCACATTTTTCATTCATTCTGAACTCTCTGTGTATCCCTCTTTCAGAAAGCGTTTTCATGACTTGGCTTAAGGTTGTCATTCTGTCGATATTTTCCGGATTTTCCATAATAATATTTTTCTTTTTAAGTGCAATAATTAAACCATTGCAATTTCTAAATATAAGAAAAATAGCAGATTGTAATTTTCCTAAAAATAAAGTTTAATGTTAACAAAATTTATAATTAAAAAAAATAAAATAGGTATGCTTTTTGCAATGGTATCAGTAATAAATCAGAGAAAATATGAAAAAAGAAGTTGGAGTTTTACTGGCAGGAGGAGTAGGTCTTTTGGCAGTACTGAGTTTAATTAGCATAAAAAAGATATTGACTAAAAAAGATAAAAAATATAGTGAGTCCTATTCGGATTATCACAGACACTTTGATGAAAAGAACCATGAGGATGAATATCATGGAGTGGAATTTTACGCAGTGAAGTAGTAAAAAAATATATTTAATTATGTTTAAATCCAGCGCTTTTGAAAGTGTTGGATTTTTTTGTGGAAAACTTTAATGTTAAAACTCATTATTTTATAAAAATTCCATTCTAATTTTACACCAGAATGCAAAACGAAAATTTCATAAAAGGACAGGGAGCTCAGCGAAACGTTATCAACCGTTTCGACAGATATACCTATGAGCCTGAAGATGAAGATTTCGAAACAGTAAAGACCTCTTTTACCGAAGTTTTTCCTAAAACAATCGTCAATCATGTAAAAAGCGAAGACCTTCCAATGGAATATTCGATGAACCCTTATCAGGGGTGTGAACATGGCTGTTCATACTGTTTTGCAAGGCCTACCCACGAATATTGGGGGTATAGTGCCGGGATTGATTTTGAAAGAAAAATCATGGTCAAGAAAAATGCTCCTGAATTATTAGAGAAATTTTTTCAAAAAAAAGGCTATAAAGCTGCACCCATTCTCCTTTCTGGAAATACGGACTGCTATCAGCCTGCCGAAAGACAATTTGAAATCACCAGAAAATTACTGCAGGTTTGTCTTGATTACAGACATCCTGTCAATATTCTGACAAAAAATGCTTTGGTTTTGAGAGATCTTGATATTTTAAAACCAATGGCAGAACAGAATCTTGTTTCCGTTTCTTTAAGTATTCCCACAATCAATGAAGAACTGAGACGAAAGATGGAACCCAGAACCAGTTCTGCAAAAAATAAATTAAAGGCAGTAGAAATTCTTTCAGAAAACAATATTCCTGTACATGTTATGGTTGCTCCCATCATTCCGGGACTCAATAGTGATGAACCACTGAATATACTGAAAGCTATTTCAGATGCTGGTGCTTCCGGCTTCGGATATACCCTGGTAAGACTCAATGACACTGTTGAACCTGTTTTTGTAAACTGGATTGAATCTCATTTTCCTGACAGAGCCCAGAAAGTTTTAAACCTCATTCGTTCTATGCGGGGAGGAAAGCTTGGAGACAAAAGATATTTTGAAAGACAAAGAGGTGAGGGGAACATTGCAGAAATGATCCATACTACTTTTAAGATTGGAAGAAAAAAATTTTTTGAAGGCAAGGAATTTCCAAAACTTTCAACCGCCAACTTTACCGGAACACGTGATCAGCAATTAAGATTGTTTGATTAATCCTTATTTCTCAATAGTTATCTTATATATATTATATGGGATTGGATAAATTTCCAGTGAATTTTTCCGTTCTTCTTATTATGATATAGACATTCATTTTTTTCGGGAGCTTTCTCCTGCTATCCATTCCTACTCCTCGCGCCAGCGCTCTCCCACGCTGTCACCCTGAGCGAAGCCGAAGGGGCTCCCACGCCCAAACCCACCCACGCTCCAACCCAAGCTGCGGGGTAACCATTACTATCAGGGCTAGGGTAGGAGTTATGAATTATAAATTATAAATGATGAATGATGAATGATGAGGTTAGGGTTATTGAGTTGCGGGTTGCCGGTTTCCAGGTATAAAAGGAACATTGGTGTTGAATTTTCATATTGCTGGTTTCTATAGAGGAATCCCAATACCCTTAAAGGCTGTAAGTTGACAGAATAATATCTAAGATTTTTTTTAACAGTTAGTATTAGCAGTGTCATGCTGAGCCGAGTCGAAGCATTTTAATTAATTACGGTATACGAGATAAATTCTATTACTCTTCTATATATAATATAAATATACTCTTTAGCATTTCCAATCCTTTCCATCCTATATATAATATAAATGTATATAATAAAATAGGAACTCCTTCTCTGTGTAAATCTGTGAGATCTGTGGGCAATCATCATCCCCATACATGAAAATCAACAATCTCCCTTCATTATATAATATATATGATCTTCCATCAATAGGAACGGGCTAAAATCCAGAGCTTCGTCGAAGTAAGCCCGTTTAGCAAAAAAGAACCCCTTAACTCGGCTTTAGCCAAAACCTATATATAGGTTATTAATTTAAAAAAGCCATTCTATATAATTCTATATACCTCATTTTGATCCTTTCACACCCCAAAACCCCGCATCCCGTAGCCCGAATCTCGCTTCTCATCCGCTCCACCGCTCCAACTCTCCAACCCTCGAACGCTCTCACCCGATCCTCCAAACAAATGTTTAAAATTTTTCTCCCTGCCTACCAGTGCTTTAAGAGTAAATATTACGAAACGGTAAAATTTATGTTAAATAAACTTGTTTTGCGTTATGAGAAGTTGCTATCTTTGCCCCACTGAAAACGAGAGTAGATCAGTAAGCGCAGAAGAGCTTTTAGTTAAGCAGGAACATTATTTACTTCACAAGAAACAGGCGAAAAAAAACTTTAAACTTTTTTTAAAAAAGAGTTGCGAGATAAAAAAGAGTTTGTATCTTTGCAGTCCCAATTAAGGGAGCGCAGGAGTAGGATGATTAAGGGTTAGTAAAGGAATTAAGGTTACTTAAAAAACTTTAAAATTTTCTTTAGAAACATTTGGTCATTAAGAAATAAAGTTTTACTTTTGCACTCGCAAATACGGAGCGACACTGACAGATAGATTGCCTCGTAAAAAGCGAAAGATATAAAGATCATTGACATACAATATAACAACCAAGTAAGGAAAAACTAAAGCGTTAAAAACTTTGAGTGAGTCAGACAAACATACAATGGAGAGTTTGATCCTGGCTCAGGATGAACGCTAGCGGGAGGCCTAACACATGCAAGCCGAGCGGTAGAGATCTTTCGGGATCTTGAGAGCGGCGTACGGGTGCGGAACACGTGTGCAACCTGCCTTTATCAGGGGGATAGCCTTTCGAAAGGAAGATTAATACCCCATAATATATTTGTCGGCATCGATGGATATTGAAAACTCCGGTGGATAGAGATGGGCACGCGCAAGATTAGATAGTTGGTGAGGTAACGGCTCACCAAGTCTGCGATCTTTAGGGGGCCTGAGAGGGTGATCCCCCACACTGGTACTGAGACACGGACCAGACTCCTACGGGAGGCAGCAGTGAGGAATATTGGACAATGGGTGCGAGCCTGATCCAGCCATCCCGCGTGAAGGACGACGGCCCTATGGGTTGTAAACTTCTTTTGTATAGGGATAAACCTAGATACGTGTATCTAGCTGAAGGTACTATACGAATAAGCACCGGCTAACTCCGTGCCAGCAGCCGCGGTAATACGGAGGGTGCAAGCGTTATCCGGATTTATTGGGTTTAAAGGGTCCGTAGGCGGATCTGTAAGTCAGTGGTGAAATCTCACAGCTTAACTGTGAAACTGCCATTGATACTGCAGGTCTTGAGTGTTGTTGAAGTAGCTGGAATAAGTAGTGTAGCGGTGAAATGCATAGATATTACTTAGAACACCAATTGCGAAGGCAGGTTACTAAGCAACAACTGACGCTGATGGACGAAAGCGTGGGGAGCGAACAGGATTAGATACCCTGGTAGTCCACGCCGTAAACGATGCTAACTCGTTTTTGGAGCGCAAGCTTCAGAGACTAAGCGAAAGTGATAAGTTAGCCACCTGGGGAGTACGAACGCAAGTTTGAAACTCAAAGGAATTGACGGGGGCCCGCACAAGCGGTGGATTATGTGGTTTAATTCGATGATACGCGAGGAACCTTACCAAGGCTTAAATGGGAAATGACAGGCTTAGAAATAGGCTTTTCTTCGGACATTTTTCAAGGTGCTGCATGGTTGTCGTCAGCTCGTGCCGTGAGGTGTTAGGTTAAGTCCTGCAACGAGCGCAACCCCTGTCACTAGTTGCCATCATTAAGTTGGGGACTCTAGTGAGACTGCCTACGCAAGTAGAGAGGAAGGTGGGGATGACGTCAAATCATCACGGCCCTTACGCCTTGGGCCACACACGTAATACAATGGCCGGTACAGAGGGCAGCTACACTGCGAAGTGATGCAAA
>NZ_CM178175.1:0-3485000 GCF_058382295.1 Chryseobacterium sp. TQ-BC-N36 | reverse complement strand
AGGGAATCCTGGTGGAGGTGGTGATTCCTATACCTGTATCTGTCCATGGGGAACCTTTACGCAACCCACTCCATGTCCGGAATTTTACTGTATAACAGGTTAGAAAAAGTAATGAATGTAACTGATAAAATAAGAACGGCTGCCTTTTTGAAGCAGCCGTTTTTCTTTTATTTCTTAATCAATCCCAATTCGATCAATCTCTCATGCAGGAATTCTCCGGCAGTAGTGTCTTCGTATAATTTTGGATTGTTTTCATCTACACAGTTTTCAAGTGCATTTAAAGACATGGCACTGATTGGATGCATAAAGAAGGGAATTGAATATCTCGATGTACTCCACAATTCTCTTGGCGGGTTTACCACTCGGTGGATGGTAGATTTCAATTTGTTATTGGTATGTCTTGAAAGCATATCTCCAACATTGATCATCAGCTCATCGGGTTCTGCAATAGCGTCAATCCACTCTCCTTTATGATTCTGAACCTGAAGACCTTTACCCTGTGCACCCATTAAAAGAGTAATAAGGTTGATATCTCCATGAGCAGCTGCTCTTACCGCATCATCCGGTTCCTCTGTAATTGGAGGATAATGAATGGGTCTTAAAATAGAGTTTCCTTCAGCAATTTTATCATCAAAATAAAATTCATCTAATCCAAGGTGTAGTGCTAAAGCTCTTAGAACATACTGCCCTGTTTTTTCAAGCATCTGGAAGGCTTCTTTACCTACTTCGTTGAACTTAGGAAGTTCTTCAACGATTACATTGTCGGGATACTCGGCTCTGTACTTTGAGTCATCAGACAGATACTGTCCGAAGTGCCAGAATTCTTTTAAGTCTCCTTTTTTGAAACCTTTTGCGGTTTCTTTACCGAATCCTACATACCCTCTCTGGCCGCCGATCCCAGGAATCTCATACTTTTGTTTGGTTTCCACTGGCTGGTCAAAAAAGTTTTTTACCTCTCCATACAAATCTTCTACTAGGTTGTCATCAAGAAAATGGCCTTTTAAGGCTACAAAACCAATTTCTTCATAAGCTTTTCCGATTTCATTTACAAATTTCTGTTTGCGTTCCGGGTTGTCCGAAAGGAAATCACGCAGGTCTACACTAGGTATTTTATCCATTTTTAGAAATTTACGAACAGCAAAATTACATTTTTTTTAAATTAAATGATTTTAAAATCATTATTTATAAGTTAAATTTGCTGTATGAAAAAATATTCTTCTAAGAGAAGTATCCAAATACTTGCACATCTTCTTCAGCAGTACGGAATTGCAGATATTGTGATTTCTCCGGGGTCAAGAAATGCTCCTTTGGCCATTCATTTTTCAGAGGTGGATAGTTTTAACTGTTACAGCATTGTAGACGAAAGAAGTGCTGCTTTTGTTGCAATGGGAATGGCAAAAAGTGAAAAAAAGCCGGTTGCGATTACCTGTACCAGCGGATCCGCTGTTGTTAATTATTATCCGGCGGTTACTGAAGCTTTTTATCAGAATATTCCACTGCTGATACTGACGGCAGACCGACCGACTGATTTCGTGGATATATTTGATGGGCAGACAATAAGGCAGAAGGATGTTTTTCATCAGCATTCCTATGGTGATTTCCAGCTTTTGGAAGACAGCAGGGAACATGCAGAGGATATTAATTTCGATACGATAAAAAAAGCCATCGAGCTTTGTTTTGAAAAGCAAGGTCCTGTACATATTAATATTCCATTGGAAGAACCTCTGTACGAACTTGTTTCAGAGCTTCCCACATTTCCCACTGTGGAAAAAACAATAAAACATAAAGACTATGAAATCCCATCCAATCTGATAGCAGAATGGCATACTTCCCAAAGAATCATGCTGCTGGTGGGAACGAGAGATTATAGCCCTGAGCTGGAAAATCAACTGACACAATTGGTAAAAAACCATTCTGTTGTGGTATTGAGTGAAGCCAACTCAAACCTGTATCATGAGAAGTTTTTCAGACACATAGACCGTTATATTTTCAATTTTACGGAAGAAGACTATAAAACATATGCTCCGGATCTGCTGATTACGGTAGGACAGAATGTGGTTTCCAAAAAAGTAAAGCAGTTTCTGAGAAGTGCCCGCCCGAAGCAGCACTGGCACCTGGATGAAGTATGGCAGCCGGATACTTATTTTTCGCTGACAGAAAAAATTGAAGTCAGACCTGAGGTTTTCTTTTCAAAACTGCTGAAATTTATCAATCTGGAGCCTAGACCCTATTTTAATCTTTGGGATGTTTTAAGGGATAAAAAAGATGCCAGACATGAACAGTTTTTAAATACGGTTGAGTTCTCTGATTTTTATTTTTTCAATAGAGCTTCACAGACCATTCCGGAGAATTATAATATTCATTTCAGTAACTCTTCAGGGATCAGATATGCACAGCTGTTTGATTTCGGAAAGAGAAAGATGTACTGTAACAGAGGAACCAGCGGAATTGATGGGTCAACCTCTACAGCGATGGGCTTTGCCATCAAAAATGAACATCCGACCTTACTGATAACGGGAGACCTGAGTTTCTTTTATGATATTAACGGACTTTGGAACCAATACATACCTCCATTTGTGAGAATCATGATCTTCAATAACGGAGAAGGAAATATCTTTAAAATCATTCCGGGGCCTGGAAATGCCAATCCCAATACACTGGATGAGTTTATTGCGACCAAGCACCGTAAAAATGCAGAATCACTGGCTAAGCATTTCGGATTCTCCTACATCAGGGTGGAAGATGAGCTTACGCTGGACAGAGTTTTAGAGAATTTCTTCAAACCTGATGCACAGCCCAAGATCCTTGAGGTAAATACTCACGGAAAAAACAGTGCGGATGTACTGAAGTCGTATTTTGAATTTATGAAATGATTTAAAGGTCAAGATATTCTTCGTTCCCTGGCAGATTGATTATTCTGTCGATGGGATATACAAACATATCATCAAAGTCATTCAATGCATTAATGATCTGGAAATGGGTAAATTGCTTTATATTCTGTAAAGTGATTTCCGTTTCTTTGATCTTTTTGTGTTTTAAAAGGTGTTGTCTCTGTACGCCGTTCAGGAGATAGGTAGAAGGCGTGAACCAGTCTTTTCCTTTTAAGAATAAAAGGTTGGAGAAAGAAGTATCAGTAATATGATTGTTTTTGACAATAATAATTTCTTCTGCCTTAGCTTTCATTTTCATTTTATCAAGTTCTTTACGGTCTTCGAACTTGAAAGAATAATCGAAGCTGTTGTTCTCTACCAGCTGGAAATCCTGAATTTCAGGGATCGCATAAGGAATCATCTGTGTTCTGATCTTTTTGTCAAGATCATAAGCAATTCTTAATTTGAAGAGGCCATCTTCATCATGCTGCAGATTTTTATAGATCTTGGCCAGATCAATAGAGTCTTCCTTCCCGAAATGAGAAAAAGTTTGGTTGACACGTTTCTGATGTAGATCCAATAGAAAAATCTCCTGATCTTCTACTTTAATGCTTTCAATGAATTGGGACATAGATTTTATTTTTCATTTCCTGATATTCGTCTTCTAATTTACTCATATGCGTTATACCGCCTCCGCTTTTGAAATAAAGTTGATCTCCCTCTTTTTCAATAAAGCGTATCATTACACAACTGTCAACATTCTGGCCGTCAAACCAGCCGCAAACTCCAGTGTAATATCCTCTTTCATATCCTTCTGCCTCCAGAATTATTTCCAGTGTTTTAGGCTTCGGAGCGCCTAAAATAGAGCCCGCAGGAAGCAGCTTTTGCATTATACTTCCTATCTTTCCGTTATACTCAGCCTTGATCATTCCTGAAATTTCGGAGCTCATTGCATACAGATCCTTTTGCTGGGTTTTGATAAAGTCAATTTGCTGGAAATGATCTACCTTTACATCATCTGCCACCATGCTCAGGTCATTCCGCAGCAGATCTACTACAGTGTAATGTTCTGCTTTTTCCTTTTTATCATTCTTAAGGATTTCTGCTGCATTTTCAATAGAAGCATCAATAGTACCTTTCATGGGATACGTCAAAATTTTACCCTCAATGATCTTTACAAAAGTTTCCGGAGAAAAAAATACAAAAAAATCTTTATAAAATACTTTATACTTCGCATTTGAGTGATAAAAAATTTCTTCTAGGCTTAAATTAGTCTCTATTTTGGTTTTTCGGGTATAATTTACCAAATAAGAGTTTCCTAAACGAATATTTTCCTGAACTTTATCAAATCCGACCTTAAAGCTTTCCTGTGTCTCCGGAAATGATTTCCAGACTACTTTTTTATTTAAATCGTGTGATGTTTTTAAATTTGAAAATGATTGAAAATCAACCAATAAGCCTGATTTTTCAATTTCATATTCCGGATAAATTTCAACGTTCTCTGAAAGAAAGTCTATCACGAAGAAATAGGGAACTTTCTGAAGGGAAAGCTCGTCCATTTCCATAAATTTTTGATGATTCACTGAAAACATTCTGCAAAAATACTTATTGATGTTTACTTTTGTATAAATTTTTTATGATGCAGAACAAATATCCTCAGAAACCGGGAATAGATTTTATATTGAAGCAGGCTTTTTTTTATTGGAATAAAACTCTGGTTTTTCAGTTGATGTTTTCAATTTTTTATTTTGGAATTTTCCTTACGGTAGTTTTTGCGGCCGATCTGAAATATAATATTATACAGCAATACATGGAGACCGGCAAATATATTAAAGATGGAATGGAAGCTTATGCATTGCAGTATACCAAAATGGCTTCAACACCTGATTTTCAAAAATTTTCTCTGATGATTGTGGGAACTATGATCTTTCTGTACCCTCTGAATATTGGGTTTTACCAGATTTTCAGAAAGATTGATCTTAAGGAAAAGCTGGAATTAGGAGATTTACTGGTTGGATACAATGGGCTTAATTTTTTTAAATACATCGGGTATTATATTTTTTGGTTCTTTGTGTATGTGAATACAGCTCAGACTATTATTCTTGGAATTCTTTGGGTGCTTGCCACTTTATTTGTCGCCCCTTTAATGTTTTTTGCCAATAAAAGGATTTTTGAAGCTATTTCACTTACTTTTAAAGCCCTCAGAATGTATTTCCTGGAAATACTGGTTTGTGCAATTGTTGCTCTGCTGTTTAAATATCTGGGGTTCATGCTGTTTTTCATTGGTGGACTTTTCACATTTCCTTTCTGGAACGCGATGATTTATTCACTTTATAAAACCGTTTTTTCTGAGAAAAACTAAAATTCATTTAGGTTTAATGTGTTTTTTTACTAAAAAAAACTAATTTTGGTAAAATCATTAAATATTTAAACTATGTCTGAATTTAACGAATTTGATCAGCAGGGCTCTGTTCCTAACAGAGATACGGGATCGATTATTTCTCATGCTTTTGAAATGTATAAAGGCGTTTTTGGTTACGGGATCGTGGCGATGATCATTTATCTGCTCGGCGGATCTCTTATTCAAATGCTTACCGGATTTGATTCTGCTGCGGTGGTTGAAGATATAAAATCTTCAGGAAATTTCAATTTATGGAGTACGCCGGGACTTCCTGTTTATATGGGAGCTTCCAGCCTTTTTAATATTTTATTGTCTCCTTTGTATGTAGGACTGATTTATATGGTGAACAAATACAACACCAAGAACCCGATAGAGTTTTCCGATCTTTTCATCGGTTACCGCCAGAATTTTGTCAATATATTGATTTACAGCCTTCTTTCATGGCTTATAACCTCTTTTTCTCTTGCACTTTGTATCCTTCCCATCATTTTTGTATACCCTTTTCTTTTAATAGGATATCCAATCCTTTTATTTGAAAATGCGTCGGCTACGGATGCTTTGTCAAAGTCTTTCAATATTGCAAAAGAGAATTATGGAACTTTCCTGTTAACAGGATTTTTAGGATTTCTGATTTCTATTGCCGGAGTTATTCTTTGTGGAATAGGTGTGATCCTTACAGCCCCATTTATTATGATTGTAATGTACTCAACGTATTGCGCTTTCCTGGGAAAACCAAGACAGATTATGTACAGTAAGTAAAAATATTAAATTCATGATGAATAAGGACAAACAAATAAGCAGTATTGCGATAAAGCAGGTATCGTTACTGGCCATCATTCTGGTATTGGCAGGACTGATCTGTTTTAACCTGGCATTGTTTATTCCCTCGGTTCTTGGTGCGATTACCATTTATGTAGTCTGCAGAAAGTATAATTTTTACCTGCAGGAAGAAAAAAAATGGAAACCGTCACTGGCTGCCTTCGCATTAATGTTTGCGAGTCTTATTGTCCTCATTCTTCCCATCTATTTTATTGCTGATCTGATTATCGATAAACTTGGGAATGCGCAGGCTTATATGGCTAAATTCAATGTTTTTCTGGATAAAATACATTCTTATATTTTTTCTAAAACAGGATTTGATATTCTGAGTAAAGAAAATATGACCAAACTGAAGGACTCCGTAGGAAAGGTTTCTACTTCCGCACTCAGTGGGACGTTTAATACTCTTACTGTAATAATGTCCATGTATTTTATTCTCTACTTTATGTTGGAAAAACCCCGGTTATTCGAAAGGATTTTAAGTAATTCAGCCCCCTTGAAAAGGGCGAACATTTCTTTGATCGGCGACAAAATGAGGAAGCTGATCATGGCCAATGCTATAGGAATTCCTGTAGTAGCAGTAGGACAGGGCATTGTTTCCCTGATAGGATATATAATCTTTGGCGCTCCGGGGCCGGTATTACTCTTTGCCCTGACAGCCGCATCTTCAGTAATCCCTGTTGTAGGAACGGCCATTGTCTATGTTCCGGTATGCATCTTTATGATTGCCGAAGGAAATACAGGCCCGGGACTTGGATTAGCAGCATACTGTGTGGTGGTGGTAGGTCTGACGGATAATCTTCTTCGTTTTACACTTTTAAACAAGCTGGAAAATATTCATCCGCTGAATACCGTTTTCGGGATTATTATGGGGATGAATCTATTTGGCTTTATGGGGCTTATTTTCGGGCCTATTCTGATCTCGTTGACCCTTCTTCTCATTCAGGTGTACAGAAATGAGTTTTCGGATGAGGATATGCCTCCGGACCTTGAATTACCCAATCAGAATGATCTTGGAGAAAAATTAATTTAATTATATAAAGGTGGAAGGAATAAATCCCGAAATATTAAAAGAAATATGTGTTGTCAAAATGCCTTTCGGTAAGTACGAAGGAACAGTTCTTGTAGATCTTCCGATCAGCTATCTGGAATGGTTCAACAGAAGCGGAATGCCCAAAGGAAAACTGGGAATGCAACTTTCAACAGTTTATGAGATCAAATTAAATGGTCTGATGGATCTTTTGACTCCTATAAGGGCTGCTGTGAGAAATGGATTATAAAATTTAAAGTATATCAGATTGGTATACAGATTCGGCGGCATCGAAGATGCCGCCGAATCTATTATCTGTGTTAAGCTTTCAAAGCCTCAATTTCATCTCTCAGTTTAGCCGCTTTAATAAAATCGAGATTTTTTGCCGCTGCTTCCATTTCTTTTTGCTTCTGGGCAATCATTTTCTCTATATCCTCACTGGCATAGCTGGCTTTTGTTTCGGCAACCTTTTGAAGGATTTCTTTTTGGGTATATTTCTCATCAGGGAAATCTTTACTTCTTCCGACAAGATTTTCAGATATTTTTTTATTCAAAGCTTTTGGCTGAAGGCCATTGTCTTCGTTGTATTTCATTTGTTTTGCCCTGCGGTATTCTGTTTCATCAAGAGTAGCCTGCATAGATTTAGTGATTTTATCTGCATACATGATGGCCTTTCCATTTACATTCCTTGCAGCACGCCCAACAGTTTGAATCATTGATCTTCTGCTTCTCAGCATTCCTTCTTTATCAGCATCCAGAATAGCAACCAAAGAAACTTCAGGTAAATCTAACCCCTCTCTTAAGAGGTTGACCCCGATAAGTACATCAAAAAGTCCTAAACGGAGGTCCTGCATGATCTGTATCCGTTCGAGGGTTTCAACGTCAGAGTGAATATACCTTGTCCGGATTCCAAATTTGGTGAAGTATTTGGTAAGCTCTTCTGCCATTTTCTTTGTTAATGTAGTTACCAGTACTCTTTCATCAGCATCAGCTCTTTTCTGAATCTCTTCCATCAGGTCATCAATCTGATTTAGAGTAGGTCTTACTTCAATAATAGGGTCAAGAAGCCCTGTCGGACGGATGATCTGTTCTATATAAGCGCCTCCGGTTTTTTCCAGTTCATAATCTGCAGGGGTTGCAGAAACGTAGATTACCTGGTTTTGCATGGCTTCGAATTCTTCAAACTTTAAAGGTCTGTTATCCATCGCAGCCGGAAGTCTGAATCCAAATTCCACCAGTGATTCTTTGCGGCTTCGGTCACCACCATACATAGCATGAACCTGTGGAACGGTTACGTGGCTTTCATCAATCACCATCAGGAAATCTTTAGGAAAATAATCTATTAGGCAGAAAGGTCTTGTTCCTGGCAGACGTCCATCCAGGTATCTCGAATAGTTTTCAATTCCGGAACAGTAGCCAAGCTCTTTAATCATCTCGAGATCCAGTTCAGTTCTTTCCTGAAGCCTTTTGGCTTCCAAAGGTTTTTCGATAGAATTAAAGAAGTCAACCTGCTTTACCATATCATCCTGAATCTCTCTGATAGCACCGTTCAAGGTTTCTTTGGAGGTCACGAAAAGATTGGCCGGGTAAATCTGGATCTGGTCAAAATTAGACTCCACATTTCCGGTAACGGGATCAAAGCTTTGAATCTTTTCAATTTCATCTCCAAAAAACTGAATTCTGATTGCATTGTCTGCATAGGCAGGAAAGACATCAATTACATCTCCTTTTACACGGAAGGTTCCTCTTTGGAATTCATTTAATGTTCGGGCATATAAGGCATTAACCAGTGAATGAAGAAGTGCTGTTCTCGTTACTTTCTCACCAATAGCTATTGAAATTAATGACTTATGAAACTCTGTAGGGTTTCCGATACCATAAATACAGGAAACAGATGCCACGATCAAAACATCCCTTCTTCCGGAAAGAAGACTCGCCGTAGCAGAAAGACGCAATTTTTCAACCTCTTCATTAATGCTCAGATCTTTTTCAATATACGTTCCGGTGGTAGCAATATATGCTTCAGGCTGGTAATAATCATAATAACTCACAAAGTATTCTACCGCATTTTCCGGAAAGAATTCTTTAAACTCCATGAAGAGCTGTGCTGCCAGTGTTTTGTTATGTGCCAGAACTAATGTCGGACGTTGTACATTTTGTATAACATTCGCAACAGTAAAGGTTTTTCCGGAACCTGTTACTCCCAGAAGCGTCTGATATTTCTCACCGATCTCTATTCCTTCAGTAAGTTTTTCAATAGCCTGAGGCTGGTCTCCGGTAGGTTTATATTCTGATTGAAGTTTAAAATCCATACAACAAAAATACAAAAGAAATCATAAGGCTGTATAATGTTTTGAAGGTGAATATTTTGACAATAAAATTTTAACAGATTACCCTTGTAGTTTTGATTTTTTAAGCTAAACAAAACAATTGAAAAAATAAAAGTGCTAATTATTAGCACTTTGTTGTTATGGACGTGTAAAGGTCATTGTTGCTGGAACCTTTAATACTGAAGCAATGGCTTTTCCATCCTTCATTGCAGGCTTCCAGTTGGTTTCATTACTTATTTCAGTGACTGCTTTTAGAAGTTCCCTGTTAAGGATTTCGTTTTCTCCCGAAGTCGTTACCTCTGTTGTTTTTCCCATTTCATTGATATGAATATAGGCGGTAGATGTTATAGGTCCGTTATAGCTTCCTAAATTACTTACATCCACATTTCTGCTTATTTTGATTTTTAAGTCTTTATCCCCACCAGGATATTGCGCAGGAGTTTCATTAGAAATCTGTTGAGTATTGAGAGCTGTATTTGTGTTTTTACCTTCATCTGTTCTTGGAACTACTGTATCCGAAACTTTTTTTAACTCCTCTTTTTTGAAATCCGGTATAGTGGATGCATGCCCTTCTTTTTTTGTTTTTTCATGATATGAAGGAGTAATTAAACTGGTTTGATATGGTCTTTGATCTCCAATTTGGGTTGGCATTTCTGTTGTTTTTTCAGAAAAAAGAAAATGATTGGGATTCTCAGCATATGTTCTTTCAGAGAATAAGGCTACTGCAGAAATTAAAGCAGTGATACCTGCTGTTTTTTTTAACAAACTAAATTTTGTTTTTTTTGTTTTCATCATAATAAATCTTTTTTTGGTGTTATTAAAATTAAATGAATGAGTCAAAGGTGGGTTTTGATGATTAAGAATTTCTTCAAGAATAAGATTCTGATATTCTCTGATGTCGTAATTGCTTTTCATAACAGCTTCATCTGCCAGAAATTCATGATTTGTGATTATAGCTTTGTTGTAGAGTAAAAGAATGGGGTTGAACCAACTGAAAATTCTTAAAATATTCAAAACCAGCATGTCTAAACTGTGTTTTTGTTCAATATGGGTCTTTTCGTGGATGAAAATTCTTGGATCTATAACGTTATTATTCATATAGCTTTCCCCCATATAAATTGTTTTCCAAAAACTGAAGGGTGAAAGATTTTCTTTTGTCAATAATATAGTATGGTTGTGGTAAACATGTTTCTTTCCGGATATTTTTTTGATTTTAAGAAAGGAAATAAGGCTTCTCAGCAACAGAAAAGATGCGATCAATATATAAATTCCCCACATCACATTCGTCAAGTTAAAACTTTCCTGCTCCTGCGGGGTGACAGCGAGTTGTTGTGCAGTTTTTTCAATAATCAATTGAGTTGTTTTCCCGCTGTGATGGGTTGGCAGCGTAATGGTAACAAACGGAATTGCATATGAAAGCAATAATGAGCTTAGCAAATACATCCGGTTAAATCTGAGTATTCTTTCTTTTTCCAAAAACAGATAATAAACAGTGATGAAAATAGAAGAGCACAGGATTATTTTTAAAACAATAGCAGTCATCTTTATTCTTTTATCTGTTCGTCAATAATGTCACGAAGCTCTTTCAGTTCCTTCTGGCTAAGTTTTGCATTGGAAGTAAAAAACGAGGCAAACTGTGTTACAGAACTGTTGAAAAAACGGTCAATCATGGAAGTCATTTCTTCCTTGAAATATTCCCCCTTCTCTACTTTTGGATAGTATTCGCGGGAATTTCCATACAGTTTATAGCCAACCAGTTCTTTATTCTGCATTCTTTTAAGCAATGTAGCAATAGTTGATGGTGCAGGTTTTGGTTCTGGTGAAGCTTCCAGAATATCCTTCATGAAAACGGTTTTCTTTTCCCAAAGAATTTCCATAAGGACTTTTTCAGAATCTGTCAGTTTAATTTCTTTCATTCTACAATTTTATAATTTGTTCTACAAATGTAGAATAAAAATTGATATACACAAACTTTATGGCATTATTTTTCCATTCATTTTTCTAACACCTAACCATAATGCTATGAAAATCAATCAATTTTATGTCCCGGCAATAAGCCTTTTTCTTATTTTATCTTCATGTAAGGAAAATCATGCAAATGCCCAGAAAACCGGAAATGATGGCAGTGTAGAGACAGAAAATCCTAATTCTGACTATAAGCCGGCATTTCAGGGACAGACAAGAATTAAGGCTGTAAAGACAACAACAGCATATAACGTAGAAGTCTTGAATAAAGATCTGGGAAGACCCTGGGGAATTATCAATTTACCTGACGGAAGGTTTCTCATTACTGACAAGAATGGGCATATGAATGTTGTGTCAACAGATGGAAAGCAGGTTTCAAAAATAGAAGGATTTCCAAAAGTAGATTCAAAAGGACAGGGAGGAATGCTGGACGTTGCCCTGGATCCGGATTTTAAAACCAATAATATAATTTACTTCAGTTTTTCAGAACCATTTGGAAAAGGAAACTTAACTTCTGTAGCAAAAGGAAAGCTGTCTGCGGATCTTAAAAATATTGCAGAGGTAAAAGTTATTTTCCGGGCGGAACCTTCATATGACGGAGATAAACATTACGGAAGCCGTCTTGCTTTTAATAAAGAAGGATATTTGTTTGTCAGTACAGGAGAAAGATCAGATAAAGTGACCCGTGTATACGCTCAGAAAACGGATAATTATCTTGGAAAAATTTTAAAGATCACTACAGAAGGCAAACCTGCACCAGGAAATCCTTTTATTGGAAAGCAGGGGTACAAACCGGAAATCTACGCATATGGGCTCAGAAATCCTCAGGGTATGGCTATAGATCCCAATGGAAACCTTTGGGATGTGGAAATGGGGCCAAGAGGAGGGGATGAGATCAATCTGATCCAGCCTGGGAAAAATTACGGTTGGGGAGATGTGACGTATGGAATAGAATATTCCGGAGATAAAGTAGGGCAGGGAATTACACAGAGAGAAGGAACTGAACAGCCTGTCTATTATTGGGATCCTGTAATTTCACCAAGTGGAATTACTTTTTATAGCGGAAATATTGATGAATGGAAAGGAAATCTGATTATTGGATGCTTAAGCGGAGAACATATCGACAGAATTGTGATGAAAGATAACAAGGTAGTAGGAGAAGAGCGTCTGCTTGAGGATCAGAAGGAACGTTTCCGTGATGTACTGAACGGGATGGATGGAAATTTGTATGCGGTAACGGACAGTGGTAAGCTTTACAAAATTTCAAAAAAATAAAATAAAAACTCCTGAAAATTCTCAGGAGTTTTTATTTTTTATTAAAATTTAAAGTTAAGTCTGGCAAAAACCTGTCTTCCGGCAAATCCCATCTGTACAGGATCAAAAATACCTCCGGATTCCGTATTTCCGTTAGTCACCTGTGCAGATGACTGTAAAGTTGGGTACCTGTTGAATAGATTTTTGCTTCCCAAAGTCAGATTAATATTTTTAGAAAATTCACACCCGAAAGACAGATCTGTTGTTACCTTTGGGTTATATACCTGCTCTGTGCCGTCATACCCAATTAGGGTTACTTTATCAAATCTGACCATTTGCAGATTCATATTGAATTTGTTGATCTTATAGTTAAGATTTAAATTAACTTTTGTTTTCGGAGCAGAAGCAAGAATAAATGCTTTTTCTCTTGCACTCAGGTAAGTATCTTCTTTCCCTGCCAGCTGTTCTGAGGTATTGACTTTTGTGATTTGCATATCATTATAGTTTCCGGCTAATGTAGCAGTCAGTTTTCCGGATCCTATATTTTCATTATAGCTTAAAATAAGATCGACTCCTTTTGTTTTGGTATCGATTGCATTGGAAAAGAATTGTACCTGGTCAATAAATGGATTCTCTTCTTGAACTTTTTCTGGTAAGTCTGCTTGTGCAAAATATCCGGTCAAAACGATTCTGTCTTTCACACGGATGTAATAACCATCTACGGTGGCTGTAAATTTTCCAGTATTGAAGGTAAACCCGGCACTACCGTTCACTGAGGTTTCCTGCTTCAGTTGAGGAATTCCCAGGCTGCTTGCGATGTTACTGTCATTAGAAGCGAGCTGAATAGTGACCAGTTTACCGCCCTGGAAGTTGGTAAATTGCTGACTGTAATATTTCTGTGCCAGAGAAGGTGCTCTGAATCCGGTAGATATGGAACCACGGAAAGCGAACTGTGGCGTGATCGCATATCTTGTCGCGAATTTTCCATTTAAGGTACTTCCAAAATCATTATAATTTTCAAATCTTCCGGCAACACTTATCATCCAGTTTTTAGTCACATCCAGTTCCGTATCTATGTAGGCTGCAAAATTATTTCTGCTTTTGCCAATATCGGTAGAGTATCCCGGGAAACCCTGAGAGCCACCTGGTCTTACATTGCCGCTTAAAGGATTGGTAACAAGTAAGCTTTCAGGAGTATCTGGTGTGGCAGGATTGCCGTTTTTATCGTATATGGTGTAAGACGCCTCTTCTCCCTTGATAATATCAAATTTTTCATATCTGAATTCTGATCCGAAAGCAATATTGAGTCCTTCCAGTACTTTGAACTGTTTTACAGCATTGAAACCTGTGGTATTCTGCAGTAATGAATGTCCTCCGGCATTAAAGCTTGTCGGTGATTTGACTCCCAGGGTTGCATTGATCGTATTATCAATCTGATAAGTAAATCTGTTGTTGCCAAAAGCATTATAGAAATCTAAATCCCACCCGGCAATCTTGAATTTTAAACCATTATCAAAGGTGAAATCTGAAATACTGGTATTTTCAACCGGGTTAAATCCTGTAGGGTAAACTTCAGGAATATTACCGTCTGCATCCGCTGTTCTGGTCCACGCATAGGCTTTGGTATTTCTGTGTGAAAAGCCCTGGCGGGAATAAAATTTTAGGCCATCAGATAATGGAAGCTCAATATTTCCGAAAAAGTATATGTTTTGGGCTTTCGCGTCTCCAAAACGCTGTCTTGGTGCTGGTGACGGATCATTGTAAATAGCAGGATTGGCATTTCGTATGGCGTAATCTTTGTTGATAAATTCTACCGTAAAGTTTCCAAATCCGCCTTTTGATCCTATTTTAGTTCCCAAATTTCCATTGAAATCAAAGGTGGTTCCGTCTATTTTGTGATCTGATACAACGTCATTATTACCTGGACTTTTGAAAAGATTCATACCTGTGAAAAGATTTCCTTCAAAACCATTATTTCTGTCATTCAAAATAACATTAATTACTCCTGCAATAGCATCAGAACCATATTGGGCGGACGCTCCGTCCCGAAGGACCTCTACTCTTTTTATCGCACCAATGGGTATGGTATTCATATCATATCCGGTATTTCCTCTTCCTTTGGTTCCGAAAAGGTTAATCAGTGAAGACTGATGATATCTTTTTCCATTAAGCAAAAGTAAGGTTTGATCTGGCCCTAGGCCTCTTAAAGTAGCCGGATCTACGGCATCAGCACCATCAGATCCTGACTGTTTATTGGAATTGAAAGAGGGTGCTGAAAACTGTAACAGCTGGTTGACTTCTACCTGCCCTGTAGACTGACTTACCTGTTTGATATCGATAATATCAATAGGTACCGGGGTGTTGACAACTGTTCTTTTTTTGTTCCGGCTACCGGTGATGGCGACTTCGTCTATCTTTGATTCTTTTAAGGTATCCTTTATTTGCTGGGCATACGAGAAAGCAGAGACTCCAAGGAAAATAATGCTGATGTATTTTATTTTCATATTGATGATTTTGAGTGATGATTCGATCAAAATTATCAATATTTATTCTTAAATCAATATTAAAATTTGATATTTAGTATAAAAATCTCATTATTGTAATGGTTTGTGTTAATTTCGGAAAAATAATAACATTTTTCTTTCATTTAATGAAAAATTTTAATGTTAAAAGCTTGTGATGATTCTCTTAATTCCTTCTTCTACAATTTCCTTTGAAGTTGAAAAGCAGATTCTGATATGTCCTTCCGCTCCCTTTCCGAACCATCTTTCTGATCCGGGAACAACAGCAACTTTTCCTTCTTTCAGTACGTGCTGGGCAAATTCATCGCTGGTCATTCCATTGTTAATTTTGGGAAATGCTACAAAAGTAGCTTCAGGCAGATTGGGGGTCAGAACTTCTGAACGGCTCAGTAGTTGATAAACAAGATCCCTGTTGCTCTGTAAATGTGCTAAAAACTCTCTGTACCAAGGCTTTGCTTTTTGTAATGCTACACTTGCAGCAATCTGGGATAAAGTAGAAACACCTTCTATTGTTGAATTGAAATGGGATCTTTCAGTAAAATCTTCGAGAATATCCTGATCATGACATAGTACAGCCCCAATTCTCAGGCCGGCAATTCCGAATGATTTCGAGAATCCATAGACTGTAAAACTTTTTTTCTTTGCCTTTTCTGAAACGGAAGAGTAAGTATGAAAACCTCTATGATCATAAATAATATCGCTCCAGATTTCATCACTCATGACCCAAAGATCATGATCAGAAGCAATCTCAGCTATTTTTATCAGTATTTCTTTAGCATAAACCTTTCCGAGAGGATTGTGCGGATTGCATATGCTGATAAGTCTGGTTTTGGAATTGATTAAAGAAACCATTTTTTCAAAATCAATGTCTCCTGTCTCTGTATCAACAGGGCAAAGCTTTACTTTTCCGCCGGCTGTTTCAACTGATTTTTTGAAGAGAAAATCTACAGGATCCAGAATAATAGCTTCATCTCCGGGATGAAGAACGTAGGAGGCTATCAGGAACATTCCCTGGGCCGCACTGTTTACAGCCAGTACATTTTCAGGAGAAAAGCTTCCCTGTTTTTCCTTATTAAAGTGGTCTGAAACACTTTTCTTAAATTCCGGAAGTCCGGAAAATGGTCCGTAGCTCAGGTAACCGTCTTTCAGGTAATCAATTATTCCCTGTTCTATTTCGGGGGCTGTCCTGAAGTCCGGATCAGCGGCGGTAAGAGGAATGATTCCATCTTCCAGGGTGGCCCATCTTCCATTGTAGGCCTTTCTTTTCAGAGCTTCAAAGTTGATATCGTTATTGGTAAACATATTTATTTATAGGATATAGGTAAAATATTCTGTGTTTGTAGGTTAATCGGGAGCAGGAACTGTTCCAATAGTGTTCTTCCGTTATTGATGTGAACCTCAATTTCAGGCTTTCTCTCTGCTTCATATTTTTTGAAGGCATGTTCCATATTGTTTTCTTCAACTAAATATTTAGTTAGTGTAAATGAATCTTTCAATGCTGAGGTGACTCCCTGGCTTGTAAATGGAATCAGTGGGTGTGCTGCATCACCGATGAATACAATGTTGTTTTTATAAAAACGATTCAGTTTTTCCAATTCATATACACGCCATAAATGTACATTTTTATAATCGGATTTCTGTATAATTGATGAAACCAACGGATGCCAGTTTTCAAAGACCTCGAGCATGTATTTCCTTAGGTTTTCTGCTGAACATTCATTGATCATGTACTTTTCGTTATCGAACTGGGAATACCAAAGAACGGTATCATCAGAGAGTTTTAGGATTCCGAAAGTCAGACCGCCTTCCTCATGGTGAAACTTTATAAAATCATTTTCTATAGAGTCTGCAATTTTTTTGTTCCGGATAATATTAACCACTTCACTTTCTCTTACAGCTTTCATGGTTTCATCTTTGAAAAGATTGTTTCTGATTCTGCTTCTGGACCCATCGGAAATAACGATAATATCAGCATCAATATCAGCTCCGTCAGAAAATTTCAGTTTTCCATCATGCTCTTCAAGACCTATAGTTTCTTCATATATGATCTTTTCCGGTGAAATATTTTGGGTCAGCAGGTCAATTAATGAATGTCTTGAAATAGCGAAAACATTCTCCAGATTCTTTTCTGCGAGGATTCTTCCCGTGTGGGAATATTGTATATATTTTTTAAGAAAATTTCCATGTTTAAGAAGAAGCTCAGGTTCAATGATCTGATTAAGATAATCCATTCCTTCCTGCGGAATGAGAAAGCCATGCCCTGCAAGATCTCTCTTTTTTCTTCTTTCATAAATATGGTAATCAATCTTATGTTTTTCTAAGTAATTCGCCATGCTTAAGCCGGAGATACCAGCGCCCACGACAGCAATTTTGTTCATTTTCGGAATAACGGATTTTTTCAGGTTGGTTTTTAAGTATTTTTATATCTGTTTCAGACACAAAATTAAAATTAAAAACATTCACTATTTCAAAAAAAACATCAATTTGATTTTGTTTTCTTGAAAATAAAATGAAAAACATAATATTATGATTTAATATAATAAAATATGATTGATTTATGTGTATTTTTTTTAATGGGTATTTTTAATATCTTATTGAAAATAAGCTAGTTAATCATGGTGTTTTTTGAAAAATAAACATGCTTTTTTTACCAGACAATATGTTGGGATTTCAATATAAAAAAACCGGAAAAATTCCGGTTTTATAATTAAGCTTTTTCAAGCTGAACGGTAAAATGTCTTAAGATTTCAGGTTCCCAGGTGATTTTATATCCTTTGGCTATTTCTTCACGTCTTTCATATACATTCTTTATAGCCGCAGCAATATAATCCATGTGGTTGTTGGTGTAGGTTCTTCTAGGAATTGCCAGACGTACCAGTTCTAACTTCGGATAGCGGTTTTCTCTTGTTTCAGGATCTCTGTCTGCCAATAATGTCCCAATTTCTACGGTTCTGATACCTGCTTCTTTATAAATTTCTAGGCCTAATGTCTGTGCCGGATATTCTTCACGGGAAACCTTTGGAAGAAAATTTAAAGAATCAATGAATACAGCGTGTCCTCCGATTGGTTTCTGAACAGGGATTCCGTATTCGATCAGCTTATTCCCGAGATATTCAACCTGGGAGATTCTGCTTTCAAGATAAGCAAACTCAGTCGCTTCGTCAAGCCCCACTGCTAATGCTGCCATATCTCTTCCTGCCATCCCTCCATAGGTAATAAATCCTTCATAAATAATAGTGAAGTTGGATGCCTTTCTGAACACTTCTTCATTGTTCAGAGCGATGAATCCTCCGATATTTACCAGGCCGTCTTTTTTGGAACTCATCGTCATTCCATCTCCATAAGAAAAGATTTCTTTGCAAATCTCTTTGATGCTTCTGTTTTCCTGCCCGGCTTCTCTTTTTTTGATAAAGTAAGCGTTCTCTGCAAATCTTGCAGAATCAAAGAATACAGGGATCCCGTATTGGTCAGAAAGTGCTCTTACTGCCTTCATGTTTTCCAGAGAAACCGGCTGTCCGCCCGAAGAGTTGCAGGTAATCGTAATCAGACAGAACGGAATGCTTTCCTTAGGATGACTTTTATAAACTTCTTCCAGTTTTTCAAGGTTGATATTTCCTTTGAAAGGGTGAAGGTCATTGATATCAAAAGCTTCATCAATCGTACAGTCAATGGCATGCGCCTTTCTGAATTCGATATGCCCCTTTGTGGTGTCAAAGTGTGAATTTCCGGGAATAACATCACCTTCTTTTACCAATACTGAGAAAAGGACATTTTCAGCTGCTCTTCCCTGGTGCGTTGGCAATAAATATTTGAATCCTGTAATTCTTTCAACAGTTTTCTGTAATTGTTCGAAAGAACGTGATCCTGCGTAGCTTTCATCTCCGGTCATTAAAGCTGCCCACTGCTTATCAGACATTGCTCCTGTTCCGGAATCGGTAAGCAGGTCAATATAAACCTGCGAAGATTTTAAATTGAATAAGTTATAATTAGCTTCTTTAAGCCACTGTTCTCTTTCTTCTCTTGTGGATTGGTAGATTTCCTCCACCATTTTAATGCGGAAAGGTTCCGCGTACGGTAATTTCATGAGTTAAAATATGTTTTAAATTGTTTGTAAAGAAAATGGGTTTGAAAATAATTTTTCAAATTCATCAATGTATAAGTAAGAAAGGGAAGATTATTCCGGAGCCTTAAATATATTTTCATCAGAATGGAATCCGGCTACACCACCGCTCACGGCAAACTTCATGGCAGAAGCTGCTGTCATTCCCACTACAGGCTTGATGTTTTTTTCTTCAGTAACAATTACCCAGCCCGAGATGGCGTACGAGTGGGGAAGATATACCGCAACGTAATTATGCTTGTCAACGTCCGACATTTCTTTCTGAGTTAAGAATCCGATTCTCCAGATTTCCGGATTTTCATTGGTTTTTACCCATACAGGATCGTTGAATTTTTTCTTGTCGCCTACAAATGAGGACATTACGTCTTTTGTAGGAGTATAAATATGCTTTACTCCAGGAGTTTTCTCCAGTAAGCTGTCCATCGTGTCGAAAAAAAATCTCCCGACTACGAATTTATTTCCTAAATACCCTAAAATAGCAGTAAACAGTATGATTGATACGAAAACAAGCCCCGGCACCTGCTTGGCAAGAGAAGGAATAAGATTGTCAATAGCGCTTACCACGTACCAGATGACAAAGATGGTAAGCCCGATAGGACCAATAATAACCAGTCCCTGAAAAAAATTCTTCAGAAAAAGGTTGGCGATATTTTCAAAGCTTGGCTTCTTCAATGGATATACTCTTTACTGTTTGTGTTAACCGTGGATGGTTTCTTTATTTCCGTAGGACTTAATAATATTAGCTTCATATTCCAGCCACTCTTCCCATCGCTGGTTCACTTTTTCCGGATTTCCAAGCTGTCTTGCAAACCCGATGAAGGTAGTATAGTGATTGGCTTCAGAAATCATAAGTTCTCTGTAGAAAACTTTAAGCTCTTCATCTTTGATATTTTCAGTAAGAACTTTGAATCTTTCACAGCTTCTGGCTTCAATCATTGCAGCAAACAGCATTTTGTCTACGATGAGGTCTTCTCTGCTTCCCTGAACAATGAATTTGGCAAGTTCATTCACATAATCATCTTTTCTGGCTCTTCCAAAAGTAAAACCTCTCTTTTTAATGATCTCATGAACCTGATTGAAATGATCAAGCTCTTCCTGTGCAATGGCAAGAAGTTCGGTGACAATCTCAGGATATTCAGGAAGCATCGTGATCAGCCCGATAGCATTAGTTGCTGCTTTCTGCTCGCACCAGGCATGATCTGTTAAAATTTCTCCAATGTTTCCTTCTGCAATATTTGCCCACCTTGGATCGGTAGGTAGTTTCAACTTAAACATGTTGTAAAATTTTTGTAAATTTAAACAAATTGGACATATGTAGTGCTTCTGATGTGACAGAATTTGTTTTCTATTGAATTTTGCACAATCAGAGCTATGTTTTTTGTAGCATTGTAAATATGAATTAATCATTTCCCTGCTATTTTACGGTAATAACAAAACTAATGACTCAATCACAATGATTAGACAATATTATTTGCTAATGCTCTTTTCATTACTTTTTATGGTGAAAGAACTGCCTGTGTATGGACAAAATGTAAAAGATTCTGTTGAAATATCTCTAAGGCCTTATGCGAGTCTTCGTGGTCATATGGCGGTATATGACCATAAAATGGAGCTTCAGGAAAATGCATCAAGAATTGGAATGGAACTGAATATCAAAAAGGGGACATTGGGATTTATTGCAGGAGGTGAAGTGCAGTTAAATATGTTTCGTGGAAGGACCTCATTTAATGTGGATGGTAGCCTTTCCAGTGGATTTGTTACGATGGAATCTTCACAATCGAGACAGGTTTTTGGTAATAGGCTTGGCTATCTGGGAATTGAGCTGGGGAAATATGGGACTCTTACCATTGGGAAGCAATGGAGTGTTTATCGGGATATCACTTCTTACACTGACCGGTTTAATGTTTTTGGTGCAAGAGCATCTGCTACGTTTGTTGGAGGTACTGATGGAGGAGAAACAGGAACGGGGCGTGCGGATCAGGCTCTTATTTACCGTAACCGCTTTGGAAATCTGTATATCGGAGGTCAAATCCAGGCCAGAGGGGGAAATAATGATCATTTTATTGATGGATTTGGGGCCTCTGTTCAATATGAGGTTGCAGATGATTTTTTTGCCGGAGCAGCCTATAACAGAGCTTTTCTGAGTGACCGCCTTATAGAGAATGGAAGAGCAATAGGTATTACCGGCCAGCCTACTTATTTTTCTTTGGGAACAAAGTATACTGGAAAAGTTTTTGATTGGAGTGTTCTTTTTGTTCTGCATAAAAACGGAGATTTTTCCCAGAGTTTTTATCAGAATCCAGGAATGGAAATATCCCAATCAATTATGGTATTCAATGCTAAAGGGCTGGAGGTTTTTGGAAAATATAAACTTGAAAAATTTTCTATTCTTGCAGGATATAATTTATATGTTCCTGATATAAAAAATACAGGAATAATTCCTGGGCAGTATCATCTGGATCCGGATTTTAAAAGGAATGATTGTATTGTTGGAGTTTCTTATCATCCCTTTAATTTTGTTCAGATTTATTCAGAACAAAGATTTTCCATGGGTAAAACATCATTGGGTGAAAGAGAAAAAAGTGTTTTTACTCTTGGGTTGAGAATTGATCTCTCCAAAACTTTCAGCAAAAAAATTGATCTTTAAAAGGTGCTGTTATTATCATTTATTATTCATTGGCTGTGTTTTTCCTGAAGTATTCTAAAAGACCCCATCCTGCTTCATCCACTTTTTTCAGTCCTGCTGAAATGATGAATGCTAAAATGATATTAATACCATAAACAATGATCATTAAAATCCACCAAGGTATGTTTTCTTTTAACGGGACTACCAGGAAATAAACCAATGAAGAACTTATCCCCTGTGCAAAATAAAAGAAAATGGCATTCTTCCCGATATAGGTAATGATATTTTCTTTTGTGATCTTCAGCCGGTTATACAGAACAAATAATGTCACCAGAGAGAATAATGTCCAGATGATATAAGGGATTTTTGGCGGGAATTTATTTTTATTGATTTTATAGAAAACGTCTTCTCCATAATACCAGAACATCCATGCAAGGGCAGCTCCAACAACTGTATACAATACCGGGATTACCCTGACCGGAATCTTTTTTCCGCGCATTCTGTTTCCTGTTAAAAATACGGCAAGATAAAATGCAACGTATCCCACCTGTCCCGTTGGATAATATTCCGGGAATATATTGAATAATAAGGTTAACGCAATGCAAAGTCCGATGAACCAATTGATGTGTTTTGGAAAAAATCTTAAGATTAATACTCCGAAAACAGTTAGAATAAAGTAAACTTTAAGGTACCAGAAGCTTCCCATTACTACCGGAAAAGTATCAGCATTGGTGTATTGATGAAGATACCAGTTTCCCAGATTTTCCCATTGAGGATATGCCGAAATGCTTGTGGTGGAATATTTGGAGCCAAATGTAGAGTAAAAATCCTGGAGCCATTCCATAGAAAAGAAACTCAATCCGAAAACTTTAAAGAAGTAATCTAAAAAGAACAGAAAAGTTACAAATATCATATAGGTAATCTGTAGCTTCAGGAGACGGTACAGTGTTTTTTCGATATTGGCTCCGGAAGTAATGCCGCTGAGTGCATAGAAAAGAGCTACATCGAAAACAAGGGAATAAACCCTTATGTCTGCAGGAATATAAAACTGTCCGGACCAGAAAGCGGTATGGATAAATATGATGGAGAGTGTAGCCAGTCCTTTGGCGAAATCAATATAGAGATCTCTGTTCATTATAGATTGCTTGGAAGTTCAAAAATACAAACAAATTGAATGTTTAAAACATAAAAGATTTTTTTGAAACAAAAAGGGGCGGAACATACTGTCCGCCTCCTTTCTTAAATATGCTAAAAATGAATGTTCTCGTTTATTGAAGATGTTTAAATTCTTCTGCAGAAATTTCTCCGGATTGAATTTTTCTCAGCTCATCAATGTATTGACTCATGTAAGCATCAATTTCAGGGTTTACTGTGTTTTTAGCCATCTTATATGTACCGTTTAAAACTCCCTGATAATAATAGAAGAAGTTGTAATCAAAATTGGATGCATTAAGATCGTACTGTCCTAAAAGAAATCCTAAACGTACGGCTGATCTCCTTTGTGCAGGAGTTCCATGGTGTCCGGGGCTGGTGGTTTGGTAATCGCCAATGCTCTGTGCAAATTCGTATGCAGCAGCAATTTCAGAGAAATTGGTTTTGTTGTATCCATTGGGTCTTCTCAGGTAGTAACCAGCAAAACCATCAGCTTCAAGCTCATTAGGTCTGGCAGTATTTTCGCTTACTGAAGGAAGACCAAAGATGTATTGCAGTTGATGTCCATACTCATGAGCAAGAATCATGGCGTTTACGATATCGCCTCCTTTTGATTTTGCGTCATAATAGATGGCGTATCCGTAGTAGATTTTTCCTGTAGAATAGGAAATAGCATTGTACGTTGAATTGAAATTGGACGGGTCGTTCACAAAACGCAGAGTGGGATTGCTTCTTCCCCATAAACTCGCAATTTTAGTCATCTGAGCGTTCATAAAATTGGTGTCAGTTGAGTTTTGCAGGCCTGTCACTAAAACAGAACTGGAGCTCCAGTTATTATCTACATAATAGCAGATTTTTTCCAGATCTCCGGGTTGGTCAATTTTTGCACTGAGTGCTTCCTGCTGAGGTTGAACATTGTTGCCCATTTGGTCATCACTACATGCTGTCAATGAAGTTACAGCGATGGCGCCTGCTAGTAAGCAGAGATTAAAGTTTCTTTTCATATATAAATTCAATTTGGTAAAACGAAGGTATGAAATTATCTCTTAATTGTGAGTACTTTATTGTAAAAAATTATTCAAAACATAGTGAATAGGATTTTAATTAAAAAAACATTGCTTTGATTGTAAGCTATTTAGAAATTTATATGTATATTTGCACCTCGAAATAACTAAAAATTTATAAACAATGTTTGCAATTGTAGAAATAGCAGGGCTTCAATACAAAGTTGAGCAAGACCAGAAGTTGTTTGTAAACCGTTTAAAAGGAGATAAAGGAGGAAAAGTTTCTTTCGATAAAGTTCTTCTTACTGTAAACGGTGCAATCACTGTAGGCGCCCCAGCTGTAAACGGAATCACTGTTGAAGCAGAGATCCTTGACCACGTTAAAGCTGATAAAGTAATCATTTTCAAAAAGAAAAGAAGAAAAGGTTACAAAGTGAAAAACGGTCACAGACAATCTTTAACTCAAATCGTAATCACTGGTATTACAGGTTTTGAAGGAGGAGCTAAAAAAGCTGCTGCTAAAAAAGAAACTGTGAAAGGTGAAGTTCTTTCTGACAACGCAACTGTTAACTTTAGTGAAGATCACGAGCTGAACTATCACTTAAAGAAAAACAACTTGTCTCAGTCTAAAGAGAACAGAGAAACTTTAATTACTCTAGGTAAAGCAGTTAAAGTTGAATTAGAAAAGAATGTTCTTACTCATGAAGAAGTAGATGCTGCTATCATTAAGAACATCGATCAATTTAAAGCACTTAATAAATAATCCAGTAATAAAATGGCACACAAGAAAGGAGTCGGTAGTTCCAAGAACGGTAGAGAGTCTCACTCTAAAAGATTAGGTGTGAAGATTTTCGGAGGACAAGAAGCTATTGCCGGAAATATTATTGTTAGACAAAGAGGTACTCAACACCACCCAGGTGATAACGTGGGAATCGGTAAAGATCACACTTTGTTTGCACTAGTAGATGGTAAAGTAGTTTTCAGAAAGAAAGCAAATAACAGATCTTTCGTATCTGTAGAGCCAAACGCATAATTGTTAAGCGTTTTATAAAATTAAAACCTCAGTAAAGAACTTACTGAGGTTTTTTTATGCACATAAATTAAAAGTGGCTATTTTTATGTATTCAGTTATTAGTGAAATATTTTTATATTTGTTAGCGGTCCATTTTGTATGTCAGTTACAATGACTCAGAGTGGACAGAATGAACCAACAATTAAAAACAAAATATCTATGAAAAATGTAAGAAAATTAACAAAGAAGAAATTAAAAGGAATTACAGGTGGAGTTGCTGCATATTGTCCTTCAATGTTTCAGTCGTGTGAAGAATGGTGCAGCTGGTCGCCATGGCAAAAATCACACTGTATATTGTCGCAGCCATGTACAGAATGTTTTGACTAGGATTTTATGGATAGTCTGCTTCATTAAGATAACAGTAGAGCTGAACCTGTAAATAGTGTTCAGCTTTTTTAAATATTAAAAAAAGTTAAATAATATCTCTTAGTTGTGAAATATTGATATATTTATCCGGCTTCAGATAAAAACAATTATGCGGAAGCCGAAAAGCAAAGAGAGTAGGCGGCAAATAAAACTAAATAATCATGAAAAATTTAAAAAAATTAACAAAAAAAGATCTGAAAAGTATTAACGGAGGTGAAGTATGGTGCCCAGCAAAACCTATTACATCATGTAGTGTATGGTGTGGACTTACAAAGGAGCAGAAAATGCGTTGTTTGCTTGACGTAGAGGGTTGTGAGTGCTTTTAATCCCGGCTTATAATAAAGTTAAATAAAGTTTCGGCGGCTTCAAAGAAGCCGCCGAAACTTTATTTATAATATATTTATTTTAGAATCCTACCTGGAAACCTGCTTTAACACCGAATTTTGAAATATCCGGTCTGTCAAGATAGTTTCCTCTCCAGTTGAAATCCACTCTGAAAATTCTAAGGTTTCCGATCCCTATATTTTCAATTCCGAATCCGTATTCATAATAAATATGCTCGCTAGGTGCAGAATATTTAAACCCTTCTACATTGATAGCTTTGGAATCATCACTTAAAGTTCCATAAGCTCCCCGGATAAAAGCAACTTCTCTAAGCTTCAGTTTTTTAATCAAAGGAATATAAGAAAGGATTTTACCATTAAAGTGGTGCTCCAGTTGAAGTGTTGTATAAGCATCCGTAACAAACTCATAATAATTAAGCTGAGAGAATGTATTCGGTACCAAACCATAAGAAAGATTGGCTGGAATGATATTCTGTAATGCCAAAGGAACAGTACTGAAGTTCTTTCCGGCTTCAAAATTAACAACTAATTTTCCCATACTTCCAATCAAAAAAGGCTTATAAAGCATGAATTGAAGTTTGTCGTAATTAAAGTCAGCATTGAATAATCCTTCAATACCTCTGGTGTATCTTAAAACAATGGTTGGTGCAAGGTTTCTGGCCTGATAGCGGTCAATTCCGGTCTGTGAAAACTTTGCACCGGGTTTTGCAATCAAACTGATGGTAACATGTGAATCGTTAACTGTTTTTCTTAGCTGGCCATCTTTATAATACATCAGATTGAATTTCTCCGGAATGGCAGACTTAATGCTCTGCATCACTCCATCTACTCTTATCTGAAAATTTTTCCAGGGCTCAATAGCTGCAAACACACTTGTTTTGTTTACAGAGCTTAAAGAAATGTTTTCTCCTCTCGCAAAAAAGGTACTGGTAGATGAAGATTGCGGGGTAACACCATCTCCGGATGTAAGCTGTCCTCCAAGCTGAACAATATCTCTGCTGGTTCCTGCCCCAATCATAAAACGGTTGAGCTTATTAAACATATATCGTGCCTCTACCCCATATTTAAACTGTTGGTCTTTGAAACCGTAGGCTGTATAAAACTGGGCTCTCCAGGTATCATTCAATCCGAAATAGGTTCTGGCTCCCAGCCTTATTCTGTCACCTTCTACCTCATTTCTTCCGTAAATTGAAAAAATAGGGCCAATGTCAATCCCTTTGAAGGCATTATAATAACGTGAACCAAGTGTTTCAAACAGTTTTACCATTCGGTTGAATTTCGGGGTCTGCTGAAGCTTATCCAACATGTTATAGACTCCCTGTTCTGCTTTAGATAAAGTGTCAGGTCTGGCTTTGGTCCAGTAAGCTTCATCTTTATTGGTGAAATTGTCTTCGTATTCTTCTTCGGTACGCTTGAATACTTTAGGATCAAGAGGTTTATTGAATTGATAATCAGAATAGTCTACAGATCTTTTGGCTATAATGCTCTTAGCTCCTTTCTTTTTTGAAAAAGGGCTCATTTCAAATTCCGTAACCAGTTTTTTAGGAAGGAATGTTGTTTCATCAGGGTTATCATATTCCAGCTGGGTATAGACGCTGTTGACGAAATTCACATTGATTTTCTGTGTAGACTTTAATGTTGCTCCTAAAACGGCATAAGTATCCGTGTCTATGTAAAGATTTCCCTGAAAAGCAAGAATGTCTTTTCTTTTAGGCTGATACCTTATCTGGAATGCCTTTTCTCCCAGGATCGTAATAGTATCCATAAGACTGTAGTCATAGGTATTGAAGCCATCTGTTCCAACAGGACTCTGGAATCCTATATCGAAATAATTCAGAGTATTGTCATAAATATTAATATCACGGTAGAGGTTCTTAGCGGAGACTGTAATCACCTGATTGTCCTGAAAACCTGAAGTTTTCTGAGCAACTAAAGTTCTTTTACTGTCTTTGTCGGGTCTGTTTTTCCCATAATTTTCATAAACGGCCTCATTCAGGAAAATAGGAAGTCCCAATCTTCCGCTTGCAGTAGAATCAGCGTAGTCGAAAATGAAATCCAATTTATTGAAAATCTTTTTCTTCATGAATGCACTGTCCAGATTGTTAAGATCAAACTGTGTTTTCTCGTATTCTTTGTAAGAATAGGTGTCGAATTTTTCCAGTCCGTTATTTCTTTTATGTGCCCAGACTTTCTGCATAATGGCATAAGCCGGATTTTCTTTTTTATTTTTGTATTTGGGTTTGCCACTTTGGAGTACAATCTCCTGAATATCACTTACTTTAGCCTGAGAAAGCTGCACGAAAATATTTTCAGCATTTTCAGGAGTAATATCAAGTGTTTCTGTGGTGTAATTTTTTCTGGAAAATTTTAACTGATGAATAATGCTGTCTGACTGAATAATGAAACTACCTGAAGTTGTCGTCAGGGTAGGAGTTTTGCTGTTGTTGACAAAAATATCAACTTTATTGAGTTCTTTGTTGTTTTTTTCATCAACCACCTTACCGCTGGCTTTGTTCTGAGCACATAAGGAACCGGTGAGAATCAGCAAAAAAAATAAAAGATAGTGTTTTTGGGAGTTATTGTTTAACATCATTCGTTTCTTCAGGCAATTAGCATAAACAAAAAGCATGCAGTTTATTAAAAAAATAAGTAAAAAAATAAAATATTTTTATTCTACCATATAAAACGACAAATGTAGCGAAAATTATATATGTGTTGACTAAAAATTGATGGAGAAATTTTAATGCTTAACTCATAATAATCAGGGAATTAATAACAACAAAAAGACTTGGCGTTTTGTATATTAAGTATCATTTTGCAGAAAACCCTTATAAATAAAAAAGACTTACATTTCTGTAAGCCTTTTTGCTCCTCCTGCTGGGCTCGAACCAGCGACCCTCTGATTAACAGTCAGATGCTCTAACCAACTGAGCTAAGGAGGAATGTCCTTTGTTTTAAGTGGTGCAAATATAGAAGGAATATTAATATCAGTCAAGTTTTTCTCCCTATTCATAAAGAATTTTAACTAAATGTATTGAATTTCAATAAGAAATATTTTGATTGTTTTTTGTTGCTTCTAAATATCTTTAAAGAAATATCGGAAAATGGATGATGATCTTTACAATAAAAGCTTTGTCAGTAGATGATTCCAGCTTAAATATTTTTAATACTTTCAAGTTTTTGAGCTGTTTGTGTTATATTTTTAAAAAGAGATTTTATATGTGATAGATTTCTGCTTTCTAAACATTCTAATAAAAGCTGGTTGTCTAGCGAGCCTCTCTTTAACCATGGATAATGATCATAATATGGCTGGAACTTTGATATACTGGCAGTTATTGGATTATTAGCAAGCAGATGAATGCAGGATGGTTAAAACTTAAAATCATGGAAATATTCATGCGAAATAATAAACAAAAATTCAAAAAAAGACCTGCGTTTCTGCAAGTCTTTCAGTTTAATATAATTTTAAAAATTTATTTCTTCAGATCTTTAAGGATTTCCTGGACAGCTCTTTCCAACTGAGGGTCATTATTCTGAAGTCGGTCCATAAAGGTGTTTTTGACATAAATATCAGGTTTTACGCCTGTTTTTTCCAGATTCTGGCCATCGAGTGTATAGGTCCCCCATGAAGGAAGTCTGTAAGAAGACCCATCTACCAGACTTTTGGCAGACGTGAAAATTATCCAGCGATAGGTATCCTGTCCAATAATTTTCCCTAATTTCAACGCTTTGAAACCGGCTGCTGTCATTTCAGCATCACTTAATGAGGCTTCATTGATCAACAGGACAATAGGTTTTCCAGAAGGAGCGAAGTTGGGTTGGGTTGTCATTTTCCCTTCACGGTATTTCCATTGTAAATAAGGTCTTTGAGAAAGAAAATTGAGTACTTTGTCATGAACATTTCCTCCGGTGTTATACCTCAGGTCAAGAATAACTGCATCTTTTCTGTTCTCCTGTTCTACCATATCCAGGAGGAAGCGGTCAAGCTCATCTGTAGACATATTTTTCATACAGGAGTAGGCAATGCGGTTGTTGCTGAGTCTGTCAACACGCTGGTGGTTATTAAAGATCCACTCATCGTAAAGCAGGCCTTTCAGTTCTGCATTTGAAATCGGATGTACTTTTGCTGTTATATTTTTACCATCCCGGTTGAAAGTAAGGATAAGCTCCTCCTGTTTTTTAGGACTTGCAAAATAGGATTCACGATTTTCATTAGGGTCAACTTTTTTTCCGTTGACTGCAATCAATTGGTCACCTGGCTTGATGTCAACACCAGTACGGTAAGCAGGAGACTTTCTTACAATACTTTCAACCACATAAGGCTGGTCTTTGTTGAAAATAATTCCTGTTTCATTCGTAAAGTAGCTCAGAAATACAGTCTCTTCTTTTCCGGTGGAAGAAAATCCTGTATGTGAAGAGTTGAGCTCCCCTAAAAGATCATTGAGTAAGATTCGCAGATCATTTCTGTTGTGTACATAAGGAAGATACTTGGCATATTGTTCTTTTTTAGCTTTCCAGTCGATGCCATGGAATTTTTCATCATAGAAGTTTTCCTCAACACCCGTCCATGCTTCTGCATACATCTGGGTAAATTCAGAAGAGAGATCTTTGTCAAAACTGTATTGGATATTGATTTTTTCTGGCTTTAATGTGGCTACGGTTGTTTTATAAATATTGCCTTCTATCAGGGCAAATAAGTTTTTCTCATTTTTAGTTAAATAATATGCCGCTTTATCAAAAACTTTTTCGGATTTGGCAGGTTCAAAATCAGTGAATACTTTTTTGAACAGCTGCCTTTTTCCATTATCCTGATTGGAATTAAATAAAAGAATCTCTTTTTTATCATCAGTAAAAACCGCCGGATCGTCCTGATATCCATATCGGTCGGTAACAAGCTCAATTCTGTCCAGGGTGTCTTCAGGGTTGACTTTCAGCTCCTTTATAACCGGTTCCTTTTCTTTTTCTTCCTTTTTCTCCTTCTCAGATTCTTTCTTCTCCTTTTTGTCCTTGCTGTCTTTGGCCGTATCGTCTGTTTTTGTTTCCTTCTTTTCTTCGGTAAAAAGGCTGTCGAATTTTTCAGATTTGAATGGTTCATCAAACCAGTCCAGAGCCATTCTGTAAATGTTGGACTTCTGCATCCCTAAAGGATAGGACGGATTGGTCCTGTCGCTGGCAAAATAAATATACTTGCCGTTTGGAGACCATACAGGATCCTCTTCTGAAACACCAGTATTGGTAAGGTTGAGAGTCTTTTCTTTTTTGATGTTATAGATGAAAATATCAAGTTCAAAGTTTCTTTTTGCTGAGAACAGGACATATTCATTGTTTGGCGAAAAAGAAGGTTTTGAGTTTTGGAAAGCCCAGATTTCATCTTTTACAATGGTTTTGGAAGTAAAATTTTTCAAATCCAGCAGTCTTACTTCATCCCGACCACTTAAATAAACCGCTTGTGAAAGGTCACTATTGAATGTGATACTGCGGTTGTTGCGCAGGTCCTGGGTTAATTGTCTGGACTGTCCTTTTCCATCCGCAGAAACTGTAAACCAATTCTGATATCCATTATAGGTTTGGCTGTAAAGCAGCGTCCGGTTATCTTTCAGCCATTTTACTTCCATAGCGCGTTCTTTTCCGTCGGTAACCTGCTGGGCGAATTTTCCTTCAATATCAGAAACGAATACAACACCACGGCTTATAAAAGCCATTTTTTTTCCATCAGGAGAAACGTCATAATACGAAATGTTGTTTTCTACATTGAAATTCTGTTCCTTTTCCAATGTTTTATTAGTGTTCAGGCTGATGTTCAGAAGCTTTATGTTTTTTGAAGCTACATCATAAGTGTACAGCTGATAGTCTTTTTCAAAAATAACTTTAGATCCGTTAGCTGCTACAAAAGGTTTTTTAATAGATGTATCGAATTGGGTTAAGGCTGTTTTCTTACCGTTTTCAATTTTATAAAGATTGTATTCTCCGTTATTTTCATCAGAAATAAAGTAAATAGTCCCATTTTTGTCTACACTTGGATTAAAGTCTTTTCCTTCGTAATTGGTATACTGCTTAAAAGAATTGCTTTTGGGGTCGTATCCTAAAATATCAGGATTGTTTTCTCCCTTATAGCGTTTACGCTGTACCTGATGAGCACTTTCTGAAGAACTTGTGAAAAGATATTCTCCGGCAGGGGTTTCAGCTAACCCATTGGTATTGTTGAAATAGTTCTTGAAAAGTTTCTGTGGAGTCTTTCCTTCAATCGTAGTTTTAAAACTGCCGAAATTATTATTTCTGTTGGAAGTAAAATAAATGGTTTTGCTATCCCATGCCCAATTTTCCATTTCGTCTCTTCCGGTGTGGAATGTCAATTGCTTGATTGTACCCCCTTCTGAAGGCATTACATAAACATCATAATTTCCGTATTGGTTAGAGCTGAATGCAAGCCATTTTCCATCAGGAGAAAGACGTGGATTGATCTCTTCTCCATCCAGAGCGGTAATCCTGGAGGCATTTCCTCCATTGGCATCTACTTTCCAGACATCGCCGTCATATGAGAAATAAGCTGTCTTGCCATCAGGGCTTAACGAAGGGCTTGATAAGAAATAGGATTTTTCCTGTGCCGAAATCCCGATTATAGAAAATGCTGTTAATAACGAAATAATAGTTTTCTTCATGGTACAATTGGATATTTATGCAATATGATATTATATATTGATTTGATTATTCTTTGTCGTTGTAGAAAAGTATTTACAGGATGAAAATTTTCTCAATCCATATTATTCTAAAGAAGAATAGTCGGATTATTGAGGAAATAGTTACAAGTAAATGCCTGATAAGGAGAATAATATTCAGTAAAACAGATAAATTGCAAATAACTGTCTTTTTTGAATTAAGTATGAGCCTAAAATAAAAACAAAAAAAGACTTACATTTCTGTAAGTCTTTTTGCTCCTCCTGCTGGGCTCGAACCAGCGACCCTCTGATTAACAGTCAGATGCTCTAACCAACTGAGCTAAGGAGGAATGTCCTTTGTTTTAAGTGGTGCAAATATAGGACGAATATTTATACCCTACAAATATTTTAAAAGAAATTTTCAAAAAAATTATAATTTCCCTGTAAATACCTTGAATATGTCACTTCCAAAGATCAGTAACATCAAGCCTAACAGGAAGATAACTCCGATCATCTGTGCGTTTTCCAAAACTTTCTGTGGAACTGGTTTCCCCACAATAATTTCATATAGTGTAAATAAAACGTGTCCGCCATCAAGTCCCGGAATCGGAATAAGGTTCAGGAATGCCAACCATACGGAGAACATAGCGGTAAAGCTCCAGAAAGCCACCCAATTGATCTTAAAGCTTCCGTCTGCATCTTTATCTAAAGGCATGTTCTTTACAATTGCAATAGGACCTCCCACATTCTTGTAACCCTGAACTTTAGAGTTGAACATGATTTTAAACTGTTTAACCTGAGTTGTTAATGCTTCAATCGTTCTTGTGAATCCTCTTGGAATAGCTTCTCCGAAAGAATATTTTTTATTCGTTACAATAGACTTAGCAATACTTTTTGTATCAATAGCAATACCCAGTTTTCCGTTTTTATCAACAGAAACTGCCGGTAATGTCTGTAATGCCCCATTTCTTTCAACATCAACAGAAACTGTTTTTCCTTTATTTTCACTTAAAAGAGCAGCTACCTCATCAAAGAATGCTGCTTTTTTACCGTTGATGCCTACTATTTTATCTCCTTTTGCCAATCCTGAAGCCTGGGAAGAAGGAGTCGCCAGTGAATCGATGACCATCGAAACTCTTGGTGTGATGTACAGTTTTGCTTCTCTTTGTTTAAGAACGTCAGCTACGCCATCAGCATTTACCGGGAAAGTCACTTCCTGGCCATTTCTTTCTACCGTAACATTGTTTCCTAAAAGAATATTGATGGAGGTGTTTTCAAGTCTTTCTGCAGGCTTACCGTCTACACTGATGATTTTGTCACCATTCTGGAAGCCCATTTTCTTTCCTGCAGCAGTTGCTTCAATACCATTGCTGAACTTTGTAATATCTGTATATGTCTCCCCATTGAAGAAAGACAGACAGCTGTAAATTAACCAGGCAAGGAAAAAGTTAACGGTAACTCCTCCCAACATAATAATAAGTCTCTGCCAGGCTGGTTTTGATCTGAATTCCCATGGTTCTGCCGGTTTTTTCATTTGGGCAGTATCCATACTTTCATCTACCATTCCGGCAATTTTCACATATCCTCCAAAAGGGAGCCATCCGATTCCGTATTTCGTTTGTTCAGGGTGTTTTCTCCAGTCGTTGTCCGGAAGTTTTGATATATCGATAGGAACCTCTTCCTTCTTTCCGTTCACTTCTATTACTTCAGAATCCGGCAGATTCTTTGATAAGAATTTATACTGCCATTTTCCGTTGATTTTCTTCATGGAGAATATGGAGAAATAAGGATCAAAAAACAGGAAAAACTTCTCTGCTCTGGTCTTGAACCATATTGCCGGTAAAAAATGCCCAAGCTCATGAAGAAGCACAAGTATAGAGATGCTCAGAATGAACTGAAAAAGTTTGATTGCTATTTCCATTAATAAATTTTAGATTTTAATTTGCAAAGGTAACAATTATCAAAACTATGCCAAATAAAAAAGCTCCCCGAAACGAGAAGCTTTGTCATATTTAAAGACGATTTGATTATAAATTGAAAGAAACTCCCAGACTGCCATTATTACCTACTTCTGCAAATACCCCAATTTTTTCGTTGAAGAAATAGCGTGCTCCGATGTGAGCACCAATTCCGAAGTCTTTCCCAAGGACCCCAAGATCTACTCCAGGGTAGATATCCCACTTTGAAGGCAGATTCAAAGCGTCCTGTAAATGAAAGTTCAGTCTCCCGAAAACAAAAACACGATTATCCTTATCGTTGTCTTTATAATTGTCAAAGTAGCCGTTAATACCGGCTCCTACTGAAACAAGTTTATTGAGTCCATAGTCATAAGTTCCCGTTATTCCGGTTCCATATCCCCAGGCACTCAGCCCCAGTTGTATTTTCTGATCTCCTTTTCCTGTCCAGGCCTGAGCATTAGCCATAGCGCCAAAAAAGAGGATCGTCACCATAAAAAACAATTTCTTCATAAATTTTAAATTTTTAAGGATATTAATAAAAAATATCTCTATCAAAAATGAAACCGAAAGAATGTAAGCCTTATAAAAATAGCCGACTTTAATAATTTATTAAGAAATTGGGTTTCTTTTTTGTGGGTAAAACTCCCTTTCGGTCGCTTAATTCTCTTTTTGTAATGATAAAAGCTGTATTTTTATACTTCAGATTTGCAATAATTAAAAAAAAATAAAAGATGAAAGTTGTAGGGCTTAATTTAGATATCATCTGGAAAAATAAAAGTGAAAATTTTGAACTCATAGAAAAAGAACTTCAGAATGTGGAGGCAGATCTGTTCCTTCTCCCTGAGATGTTTTCAACGGGATTCTGTATGGATGCTTCCGAAGTTTCAGACAGGAATGGGGAGTCGCTGGAATTTTTGAAAAAAATCTCCAGGGAGAAGAATGCGGCGTTCTGTGGAAGTGCTCCGGTAGAACAGAACGGAAATTTTTATAACAGAATGTATTTTGTAGAGCCTGATGGTGAAACTTCTTTTTACAATAAAAGACATTTATTCTCCTTTTCAGGAGAAGACAAAGTGTATACGCCAGGAAAAGAAAGGGTAATCGTTGAATATAAAGGAATACGTTTCCTGCTTCAGGTGTGCTATGATTTGCGTTTCCCAGTTTTTGCAAGAAACAATGATGATTATGACGCTGTTTTATATGTTGCCAACTGGCCTGAGAAAAGGGTAGGAGCATGGGAGCACCTGTTAAAAGCCAGAGCCATTGAAAATTTATCTTTTGTATTTGGTTTGAATAGAATCGGGACGGATGGAAATGATCTGTTTTATCAGGAAAGTTCTCACTGTTTCTTTGCTGATGGAAAAGAAATCTCAAATAAGCAGGGAAACCTCGTAACCGCGGAATTGAACAGGGACGAATTGAAAGATTTCAGATCGCATTTTCAGTTTCTGAATGACCGGGATCATTTTACGGTTCAATGGTAAAAAAAATAAGGGCTGAAATTTATAAATCTCAGCCCTGTTTTTTATTTAAGAATACTGTTGCAGAAGATTGGTTAATGTATTCACGTCATGAACACCACTTTCCTTCCATAGGAGTTCTCCTTTTTTGAAGATCGCAAGCGTAGGAACTCCGCGAACACCATATTGAGCAGCTAGTGCGGGATATTGGTCCACATCTACCTTTATGATTCTGGCGGCTTCGCCGATATTTTCCTTTACTGTATTTAATACCGAAGACTGTACTTTACAAGGCTGGCACCATGTAGCGAAAAAGTCAATAAGTACGGGCCTTTCGGAATCAATGATTTCCTGAAATTTTTGTGACATAGCTTAGTTTTTTATGATCTTAAGATGTTTTGGATTGGCATACAAAATCCGAAGTAGGGAATTTTTCTGTCTTTTTGATTCCATTAAAACCTCCTTCTATTTCAGTAAAATTTCTGATTCCGTGCGAGTTAAGGATGCTTGCAGCGATCATGCTTCTGTATCCGCCTGCACAGTGAAGAAAGAAGTGTTCGGAATCATCAATAGTTCGTGCCCAGTCACTGATGGTATCCAACGGTTTGTTGTATGCGTTGTCAATATGCTCTGCAGAATACTCAGTCAGTTTTCGCACATCAATTACAGTAGCATCTGTGGTGAACTGTTCTGCAAATTCAGATGGAGAAATTCTTCTAATCTCATCAGTTTCCTTTCCTGCATTTTTCCAGCTCTCAAATCCTCCTTTCAGATAGCCTACTACATGATCAAATCCTACTCTGCTGAGTCTTGTAATGACTTCCTCTTCAGTACCTTCATCGGTTACCAACAGCAGTGGATGTTTCACATCAACGATCAGAGTTCCTACCCAGGGGGCGAAATCTCCTTTTAATCCTATATTGATAGAGTTGGGGATAAAACCTTTATGGAAATCTGCAGCTCCTCTTGTATCTAAAATTAAAGCTCCTGTTTCTTCTGCCACCGCTTCGAAATCTTCCGGTGCAACAGGCTGCAGCCCTTTGTTCATAACTACATCAAGACTTTCATATCCTCCTTTGTTTAACGCGACATTCATTCCGAAATATTTAGGAGGAGCTGTTAAACCATCCAGAACTTCTCTGATGAAAGATGCTTTGTCTGGTTGATTAAGAGCGTAATTAGTCTTCTTTTGGTTACCTAAAATATCAACTGTTTCTTTCTGCATATTTTTTCCACAGGCAGAACCTGCCCCATGGGCCGGATAAACCGTGATACTGTCATTCAGTGGCATGATTTTGTTCTGCAGACTGTCATACAAAATACCCGCCAGGTCTTCCTGGGTAAGATTGGTTGCTTTCTGGGCAAGGTCCGGTCTTCCGACATCGCCTAAAAACAGAGTGTCACCTGTAAAGATTGCAGTTTCTACACCATTTTCATCTATTAAAAGATAAGTACTGCTCTCCATGGTATGTCCCGGAGTGTGCAGAACTTTTATTTTTACTTTTCCAATTTCAAAAATCTGATTGTCCTCTGCAATAATGGCCTCAAATTCAGGAGCCGCAGTAGGGCCATATACAATAGGGGCACCTGTTTTCTTACTTAAATCCAAATGTCCCGATACAAAATCAGCATGGAAGTGGGTTTCAAAAATATATTTTAAAGTGACATTGTCTTTTTCCAGACGATCCAGGTAAGGCTTTACTTCTCTTAAAGGATCAATAATGACTGCTTCATTTTCTGATACAATATAATAGGCACCCTGAGCCAGACAGCCCGTATATATTTGTTCAATTTTCATTGGGGTCTTTTTTTAATGAGTTAAAGATACGAAGTATTAGATGAATTCTAAATGAAATGTTAAATTCCATTGATAGTTTCTTTCAATACTTTGTTAAACATATGTTTAGTATATAGTAGTTTTCTCAGCAAAAAGAATGCCTTACATAGTGCTCATTTGAGAATACTGTTTTATATCATGTTCTTCCCATCGGACAAAATTTTTGAATATCGTGTTTACTCTAGCTTATAATATATTTTGTAAAGGATTTCATTGGTGTTTTCCGTAATGTTTTTATCTGTTTTGAATTGGAGATATTTATCTTTTTTAGCTTCTCCTTCATCATAACGGATCAGTCTGTTGTACCTGTCATAAAGGTAATCTTTAATTTTTCCGTTGTCTGCTAATCTAATGATTTCACCAAAATATTTTTTAGTGTCTTCTTGCATCGGCCACTCTTTTTCATGGGTTTTATAGAATTCTATCATTTTGTTTATAGCGTATACTTCAGACTCGATATTCATATCATTGAAGCCAGTCAGAAGTTCTTTTTTGTCTGCATTTTCTTCAAGCCATTTTATTTTTGCATACGCCGAAGCAATCACAGCATTGGTCATCATAGAATCTCTTTTGAGAACAGGAGCTAAGATGATATCCGGAGTATGGCTAATAGGAAGAGGTTTTTTAGTAGCTATATCCAATACACCAAAATAAGTCTCCGCTTTGGTTTTGAGTTCAGACAGCTGATCATTGGTCATTTCATCACTCGAACCTCTGATTTTAAAACCCCATCCTCCACATTCATAAATAGAAAGAAGTGATTTCTTGTCAGTATATTTTATGCCTTTGAAAAAATCACGTTCACCCATTGCGTGATCAAATATGGAATAGATATAATTTACTTTTACCTGATCATTGGATATGCTTCCAAACATAGGTTTTAAATCTACACTTTTATTAGAGTTTTGATTAAGAACAGTTTCATATACAGCAAATTCATCTCTCAAAAGCTGGTTGTCTACATATTTTTTAGGATAGATATATAAAGTGAGTACAGTTTTACTTTTTTTACTTTTTTGTTGTACATAGCTTACTACAATATGCTTATTCTGTAGATCATAAGATACTATTTCTTCTCTTTGAAAACCAGACCATAAGAGTGGGAAAATTACTGAGGTGGAAAGGTGTGTATAATCGCCTTTAATCTGTAAATTGATAGGTTCGTTTCTTTTCTGAGAAAGGAACAAGGTGGAGTAAAAAGCGAAGATAATGAGTAGAGTTTTTTTTAATGAAATCATGTATGGTATATATGTTGTTCTCAAGGCTAAATTAAATAATAAATTTAGAGAACTAAGAATATAATTTAATCAATAATATTATTTTATTTACTCAATTTTTTCCAAAAACTTTTATATTTATAAGTTAAAAAAACGATCGAATGGCAGACAAAGCACAATTTATTGAAGAATTAAACACTAGATATACTCCTAAAGGAGAACATATTATATTAGGAAAAGGAATGTTGGATGGAGAAGTGGTCCCGGAAGTAAACGTAACAATTCCTTTGAAAACAATCAACCGCCATGGTCTTATCGCAGGAGCTACAGGAACTGGTAAAACGAAAACATTACAGGTGTTTGCAGAACAGCTTTCTCACGCAGGAATTCCCTCTCTTGTTCTTGATATCAAAGGAGATTTCTCCGGGATTGCAGAGGCAGGGCAAATGAACCCCATTATTGAAGAAAGATATGCCAAAACACAGCTGCCCTACAACCCACAAGGCTTTCCTGTAGAATTGATGAGCATTTCCGGAGGAAAAGGTGTGAAATTAAGAGCCACTGTTACAGAATTTGGTCCTGTTTTATTAAGCAAAATTCTTGAGCTTAATGACACTCAGCAAAGCATTATGTCTATTGTCTTCAAATACTGTGATGATAAAGGACTTCCTTTGATTGACCTGAATGATTTGAAGAAGGTATTACAATATGTGACAGATAATGCGCAGGGAAAAGCTGAGCTTGCTGCCAATTACGGATCTATAGCACCGGCATCTCTTGGAACAATTTTAAGATCTATTGTTGCTCTGGAGCAGCAGGGAGCAGCAGATTTCTTTGGAGAATTAAGTTTTGATGTTCAGGATTTACTGGAAACGAGAGATGGAAAAGGGGTTGTCAATATTTTACGAGTATCAGATATTCAGAATAAACCACAGCTTTTCTCCACGTTCATGCTTTCGCTTTTTGCAGAAATTTACATGACCTTCCCGGAAGAAGGAGACAGTGGAAAACCGAAACTGGTATTATTCATTGATGAAGCGCACCTGATTTTTGATGAGGCATCCAAGGCGCTGCTTTCACAAATTGAAACCATGGTGAAACTGATCCGCTCCAAAGGGGTGGGAATCTATTTCATTACCCAGATTCCTGGAGATGTACCTGAAAATGTGCTTTCTCAATTGGGACTGAAAATACAGCATGCGCTGAGAGGTTTTACAGCAAAAGATAAAAAAGAGATTACAAAGGCTGTTGAAAATTATCCTACAACAGAATATTATAATGCTTCCAGCCTGATCCAGAATTTAGGAATTGGGGAAGCATTTGTGACTGCATTGGATGAAAAAGGGATTCCTACACCCTTAGTGCATACGTATCTGATCTCCCCGGAATCCAGAATGGATGTTCTGAGTGATGCGGAAATCTCTGACCTGACCTCCAGATCAGCATTGGTTGCCAAATACGAGCAGGCTGTTGACAGAGAATCTGCTTACGAAATGCTGACCAACAGAATGGAACAGGCAGCTCAAAACCCTGCGCCAACTCAAAAAGCAAAACCGGTGAAAGAAGAGCCCGGAATGTTTGAACAGGTACTGCAGAGTAAAGCAGGCCGTACTTTTACCAATACATTAATGAGAGAAGGGGCAAAAGCAATTCTCGGAATGTTTGGCCTGGGGGGCAGAAGAAGATAATTTTGAAGGATGACCTGCTATATTTTGCTATTTTTTTTGTTATTTTAGCAGGTTATCATTATAACATTAATAATAAAGCAGGGTTTATTGGGGAAACCATAGGCTTTCAATATAAACGACAAACAGCAGTTAACACACATTCAATGTATTCAATTATAGATATAGAAAGTAATGGTGCAGGTTATAGAAATGAATGCATTATAGATATCGCCATCTACAGATATGATGGTCAGAAAATCACTGACCAGTTTATATCTCTGGTAAATCCGGAAGGTGATATTACCCCTTTTGTCCAGAAGCTGACCAGTATTACCCCCAAAATGGTCAAAACTGCTCCGAAATTCCATGAAATTGCCAAAAGAGTTATCGAAATAACTCAAAATACAACATTGGTAGGCCATAACATCGACTTTGATTACAGGATGTTGCGTCAGTCATTCAAAAGGCTTGGTTATGATTTTAAAATCAATACTTTAGATACAATTCCATTAGCGAAAAAACTGATTCCTGATGAGGTAAGTTACTCATTGGGCAAACTGGTGAAGTCTCTTGGGATTCCTTTGACTAACCATCACAGAGCGGAAGGGGATGCCAGGGCCACGTTGGAACTTTTTAAACTTCTGGTTTCAAAAGATACTGAAAACGAGATTATTCAAAAGCAGCATGAAGAGTCCAATGCCAAGACTTATATCAATAAAATAAAAGAACTCACTCAGGATCTTCCTAATGGTAAGGGATTTGTGTACTTTCAGGATGAAGCAGGACGCATTATGTTTTCCGATTATGTTCAGGATATCAATAAGTTTTCTAAAAAAGTGTTCAATTCCAAATCAAAAAAATGGGAACAGATTCAGAAAGATGTTGAGCAGATTAATTTTGAGCTTACCGGAACGGATATCATTGCCAAACTGATTCTAAACTCCAAGAATATTAAAAAGAAAGAAGTTCTTCCTTTCGGTTTATATTTCAGAAACAATAAGTATGTTGTGGAGAAAAACAAACTTAACAAAACAGAGAAGCCTGTCTTAAAATTCAGATCATTTACCCAGGGAACAAAAGCCGTTCAGTTTATTGGTTCTCAGGAAGAGTTTAATGATTTTTCTATATTGAAGCAGAAAATAGAATTCAGAAAAAGAAATGAGCTTTGGCTGGGACCGGGAAGAAAGCTGGGTGAAAAATTATTTTTAATTGTTGAAAACGGGAAAGTGGTTTCTTTTGGTTTTTATGAGCTGTTTACACAGATTCAGACTCTGAGTAAGCTGGCTAAACTGAAAATTGATCTCCAGCTATCATCTGCTGATTTGAATAACGAATTGCAGCTGGCGCTGCTTCGCGGTGACTTTGAAACCTTGCCGCTGCCAAAATGATATAGCAATTAGCACTTTGCCACTTTCTTCAGAAGAAGTGCCTTTCAAATCATTTTTTTAGAATAAAAAAATAAATAGTATTTTTGCAAAAAATAAATACAAGCAATGCAAAATTTTAAACAAAATAAAACTGGAAAAAAGGGGGCTGTAAAGTTCTCTAAGGTTTGGAATATTTAAAAGACTTGTCTTGCATAAAAAATAATCAATGTGGCAGGCTCTTTTTCGAAGAATCTGCCTTTTTTTATGTTAAAATGAAATTATGAATTCAAAAGAATTATTAAAGATTGCCAATGAGTTTGGCACACCAGTGTATGTTTATGATGCTGAGTCCATCAAAGTTCAATACGAAAAACTTACCTCTTCTTTTTTAAAACATACAAAGTTCTTCTATGCAGCGAAGGCATTGACAAACATCAATATCCTTAAGTATGTCAAGAACCTGGGTGCTTCTTTGGATTGTGTATCTATTAATGAAGTTAAACTTGGATTAAAGGCAGGGTTTTCGAAAGAAAGGATATTGTTTACTCCAAATTGTGTTGACTTGGCTGAAATAGAGGAAGCAATGACTTTTGGAGTTCATATCAATATTGATAACATCTCTATTCTAGAGCAGTTTGGAAATAAATTCGGAAATTCTTATCCTATTTTTGTAAGAATCAACCCGCATATTTTTGCAGGAGGTAACTATAAAATTTCAACCGGCCATATAGACAGTAAGTTTGGGATCTCAATTCACCAGCTTCGTCACATTGAAAGAGTGATGAAGAGTACCAATCTTAATGTTGAAGGGCTTCATATGCATACAGGAAGCGAAATCAAAGATCCGGATGTGTTTCTGCAGGCCCTGGATATCATGCTGGAACTTTCCGAGCATTTCCCGAACCTGAAATACCTGGATATGGGAAGTGGTTTCAAAATCCCTTATCAGGATAGTGAAGAAGAAACTGATGTAAGAACATTGGGAAAAAAAGTAGAAAAAGTAATTTCTGAGTTCTCGAAGTCTACTGGAAAAAAATTCGAACTATGGTTTGAACCTGGGAAATTCTTAGTAGGAAAAAGCGGCTATTTATTGGTTAAAGCTAATGTAATCAAGCAGACTACAGCTACTGTATTTGTTGGGGTGAACTCAGGATTTAATCACCTGATCCGTCCAATGTTTTATGATTCTTACCATATGATTGAAAACCTGTCCAATCCAAAAGGAGCAGAAAGAATTTATACGGTAGTAGGAAATATCTGCGAAACAGACACATTCGCCTGGGACAGAAAACTGAATGAAGTAAGAGAAGGGGATATTCTTGCCTTCCATAATGCGGGAGCTTATGGTTTTGAAATGAGTTCAAACTTCAATTCAAGATTAAAGCCTGCTGAAGTGTTATTCCTAGATGGTAAAGCTCACCTGATCCGTAAAAGAGATGAATTTGAAGATCTGCTGAGAAATCAGATCGAAATCGTCATGTAAATCTGAAACGTATTATATAAACAGCCGCCTTTTTGGGTGGCTGTTTTGTTTTAAATTTCTTTTGTATTTAAAACCTGGGAAGTTTAAATGGGCAAAGAATTCAAAATTAAATTACAAGTTTTTAACATTGAAAGCGGGCCGGAGTTTCAACTTTATTAACTAAATTTGATAGTGATAGGGTTTTTTAAGCTATCACAACTCTATTTTCATCAAAGAACAACCACCAAAACATATTGATTATGGCCAAAAATATAGCAGAGCAGATTGTTGAAATGCTCGAAAATGCCAATGTGAAAAGAATTTATGCAGTAACCGGCGACAGTCTCAACCATCTGAATATTGCCGTTAAAAAGAGCAGTATCCAATGGATTCATGTACGTCATGAAGAGGTAGGAGCATATGCTGCCGCTGCAGAGGCAGAGTTGGATGGGCTGGCTGTATGCGCGGGAAGCTGTGGGCCGGGGCATGTTCATCTGATCAATGGAGTTTATGAGGCACATCGTTCGCATGTTCCAATGCTGGTAATTGCTTCTACAATTCCCAGTGACGAAATGGGAATGGATTACTTTCAGGAAACCAATACAATAAAATTGTTTGACGACTGCAGTTATTATAATCAAATGATTACAAGGCCGGAACAGGTACAGAGAACTGTTCAGACGGCTATTCAGCACGCTATTTCCAAAAAAGGAGTTGCTGTGATAGGTCTTCCGGGAGATGTGTCAGAGCTGGAAGCGGAAGAAGCAACAACTTCAGCACAGATCTTTAAGACCAATCCTGTCATAAGACCTTCGGATGGCGAGTTAAAAAGCTTGTCATCTCTTATAAACAGCAGTAAAAAAGTAACATTATATTGCGGAATCGGTGCGGCTGAAGCAAGTGAAGAGGTGATTACACTATCAAAGCTTCTGAAAGCACCTGTAGGATATTCGTTCCGTGGGAAAATGGCTATTCAGCCAAATAATCCAAATGAGGTAGGGCTGACAGGTCTGTTAGGGTTTCCTTCCGCCTATCATGCTATGCATGAAGCAGACCTGGTGATACTTTTGGGTACAGATTTTCCGTATCAGAAATTCATGCCTGTAAAAAATAAAATTGTACAGATTGATGAAAGTCCCGAAAGATTGGGAAGAAGAGCAAAACTGGAATTGGGACTTACCGGCGATGTCAAAGAAACCATAAAAGCATTACTTCCTCTGCTGGAAGAAAAAACAGATGTCCATTTCCTGAATGAGCAGCTTGCATTTTATGATAAAGTGAAAGAAAGTCAACTGGAATATGTAAAAGATTTTGGAAAAGAGAATGCAATCCAACCGGAATATGTGGCACATACACTGGACAGGCTGGCAAAAAATGATGCTATTTTCACTGTGGACACCGGAATGTGCTGTGTGTGGGGAGCCCGGTTTATTACCGGAACCGGACAGAGGAAAATGCTGGGGTCATTTAACCACGGGTCAATGGCCAATGCTATGCCGATGGCGATTGGAGCTGCTTTGGCCCATCCTGAAAAGCAGATTATAGCGATGTGTGGCGATGGTGGTTTTTCGATGCTATTAGGTGATATGGCAACTATTTTTCAGTACAAATTACCGATAAAACTGATTGTTTTCAACAACAGAACCCTGGGAATGGTAAAGCTGGAAATGGAAGTAGGAGGAATGCCGGATAATGAAACGGATATGATCAATCCTGACTTTGCAATGGTGGCTCATGCAATGGGCTATCCTGGTAAAAATGTGCACCTGCCGGAAGAGGTGGAAGGAGCGATCAAAGAATGCCTGGATCATAATGGACCTTATCTTCTGAATATTTTTACAAATCCCAACGCTCTGGCCCTTCCTCCGAAGATTGAATTTGACCAGATCATGGGAATGACCAAATCTATGGCACAACTGATGCTGGGGGGTAAAATGGATGAGGTTTTTGAAACGGTAAAAACCAATTACAAACATCTTAAAGGATTGCTGTAAAATTAAAAATTAAAAAATATTATGGGTTTTAGATCCCCTGTTTAAAACTTCATGCTTTGTGTGAAGTTTTTCTTTTTTATAAATAAGCTAAATATTTACCTTTGTTTATTATTAGTAAACAAAACTATGAGAGCTATATTTTTATTTTTAGCATTATGTGTAATGAATTTTTCATTCGCGCAGGATCAGGAAGAACGCGATGATTCTTTTATCAGAGAAAGCAATAAAAATGTTCTGAAAATAGACATTAAAGAACCTTTTATGCAGATTGCCGTGAAATGTAATGATTTCAAACCGGCAGCTTATGAAGGAGGTGTTGCTGCTTACAAAGATATTCTGAATAAATATATGTATGCCTATCTGAATTCTGATTTCTATGCCCTTACAGGTGACTTTACTTTTACGCTGGTGCTTGATGCCAAAGGAAAAGTAATTGATGTGAAAGGAATGCCTAAAGTGGCCAACAGCGAAGTTTTCTTTGACGACATGCAGTATGTAGTAAGAAGAATCAAAAAAAACTGGACTCCGGCTTCCTGTAACGGACAGCCTGTGGCTTCACAGATTAAGGTTAAAATGAACTTCTCTTCAATGTCAGCTGATATCGATTAAATAATTTAAACACAATAATGAAAAAAACTTTTTTTATCTTTTTTCTGGCTTTTGTATCTCTGCATAAAGCTCAGATACTTGATGAATATCCTGATAAACAGACCTTTTATGAAGGGGGAATGGTTAATTTTTACAAAGATGTTCACGAATTTCTGATCAATAGTAAATTAAAGGAATGTGATGATAAAGAAATTTACCAGCCTAGAATTATCATTACCGAAAGATCTGAAGTTAAATTTATTAAAGATCAGGATACTGCTAATATTGCAAGAAACAAATGTGCATATGATCTGTTCACGGGAAGTTCTTAGAAATCTTAAAAAATGGAAGCCGGCAGAAGCAAAAGGCTGGAAAATTGGAGCTATTACCGAATTTATTTTATACCCAAAAGATTTGATGAGCAATTATCAACCGGGTTATGACGCCAGCAAATTTGTAACGCATACCAAATACCCTAAAGGATCAAAAGCTTTTCATACATTGTTCCATGACAATTTTATGATGATTTTTGAAGATTATCAGCTTAACGGAAAGGTAAATCTGGAATTTTATATCAGTAAAAACGGACATATTATTAATCCCAGAATTTATCCTGAGGTTTATAACCAAAATTTCAATAATGATTTTATGAGAACTCTTACAAGGATGAAAAAGACATGGATACCAGCTTTCTATAAAGATATTCCTATTGTTGAGAGGATTTCATTTCCTGTACAGTTTTCAATAACATTTACTGAAAGATAATCCTGACATTCTGTCACAATATTTTGTATCTTTGCAGACTTATTTGTTCGTAATTGGATACTACGGACTCTAAATTGATTATCGTGCAGGAAAAATATATAGACGAAACAAAGCAGGGCGAAGCTTTTGCTATTGCCGAAAGACCGGAAAATTCTAAAAAACTGTTTTTGGAAAGTTATGGTTGTCAGATGAACTTCTCTGACTCTGAGATTGTTGCATCCATTCTTAATGAACAGGGATATAATACAACAATGAAAGTGGAAGAGGCTGACCTGATTCTATTAAATACATGTTCCATCCGTGAAAAAGCAGAGCAAACGGTAAGAATGCGTCTTTCCCAATTCAAAAATCTTAAAAAAGAGAAACCGAATATGACGGTGGGAGTTTTGGGATGTATGGCGGAAAGGCTGAAAACCAAATTCTTAGAGGAAGAGCAGTTGGTTGACCTTGTCGTAGGCCCGGATGCTTATAGAGATTTACCTAATCTTTTAAAAGAAACTGATGATGGAAGAGATGCAATCAACGTAATCCTGTCCAAAGAAGAAACTTATGCAGACATCAATCCTGTTCGTTTAGGAGGAAACGGCGTTACTGCTTTTGTTACCATTACAAGAGGCTGTGATAATATGTGCACGTTCTGTGTAGTCCCTTTTACCAGAGGAAGAGAAAGAAGCCGTGATCCACACTCTATTATTGAAGAATGTAAAGATCTTGCCAATAACGGATATAAAGAAATTACCCTTTTAGGACAAAACGTAGACTCTTACCTGTGGTATGGTGGAGGCCCTAAAAAAGATTTTGCCAAAGCGTCTGAAATGCAGAAAGCAACGGCAGTTAATTTTGCACAATTACTTGATCAGGTGGCCAAAGCTGTTCCTGAACTGAGAATCAGATTCTCCACTTCAAATCCTCAGGATATGAGTCTTGATGTATTCAGGATGATGGCAAAACACGAGAATATCTGCAAATATGTACACCTTCCTGTACAAAGCGGCAGCAACAATATGCTGGCAGCCATGAACAGACAGCATACCCGTGAGGAATATCTTGATCTGATCAGAAAAGCAAAAGAAATTGTTCCTGAAGTAGCCTTTTCTCAAGACATGATTGTCGGTTTCTGTAATGAAACAGAAGAAGACCATCAGGATACCTTAAGCCTGATGAGAGAAGTGGAATATGATTACGGTTATATGTTTGCTTACTCGGAAAGACCCGGAACTCCGGCTCATAAAAAAATGGAAGATAATATTCCTGCTGATGTGAAGCAGAGACGTCTTGCTGAGGTTATTGCTCTTCAGGGGGAACTTTCCAAACAAAGAATGAAATCCTATGTTGGAAGAGTTCATCAGATACTGATTGAAGGGACTTCAAAAAAGAATGAAAACCAATGGAAAGGAAGAAACTCTCAAAATGCCGTATGTGTCTTCGATAAACTGGAAGGACAGAAAATTGGTGACATGGTGAATGTTTTTGTGTATGACAATACACAAGGCACGCTTTTAGGGAGAACCACAGAATAAAATTAAGTTGTGATCAAGGCGGTTTATCTTTTGGCCCTGTTTTCCTTTGTTATGGTTTGCTGCCAGACAGAAAAGAAGGTGAAAAAATATCCGGCTACTGTAGGTGATATTGAGTTTGATAAAAAGCTGGATGATGCTGATTTTAAAAAATGTAGCTCAGAAAAATGGGGACATTTCAGCTTTCAGTATTACCAGGGCTCCAAGCAGTTTAGTTACCGGGGAGAAAAGATCGCGATCACTGAAAAACTTAAAAAAGAGAATATATATTCAGAAAAGTGTATCAACGGTTATATTACCGTAAGATTTTTAGTAAATTGTGAAGGAAAGGCAGGCTTGTTCAGAGTACAGCATATGACCATGGATCTGAAAGATTCTGAGCTGGATGCAGAGTTGGAGAACAGGCTGTTGCAATTTACAAAATCACTTAATGGCTGGATGCCTAAAGAGATAAAAGGTTTAAAAGTAGATTATTATCAGTATTTAACCTATAAAATTGAAAATGGAAAAGTTTCAGAGGTATTACCTTAGCTTTTTGCTACTTATAGTGTACACCAATACTATTGCACAGGTTAACTGTAATGCAGTAGAGGGGGAGAACTGCAAAAAAGCATGCGAGCTATACAACTGGGCTTCAGATTTACAAGGGTTTGCCGAATCCCAGGAAGGCTTTGATAAAGCGATTGACCTGTGCCCCGATTTCTCCCATGCTTATATGGAGAAAGCAGTTCCATATCTTAAGAACGGAGATTTTGTAACCTGGAAGATTTTAATTGACAAAGCAGTTGCTTTGGACCCTAAAATGTATCTTGGATACAGAGGATGGAGTAAGTTTCAGTTTTTAAGAGACTATAAGGGGGCTATTCAGGATTTAGAAGATTTAAAAAAATATGAATCCGGAGATCTGGGAAGGTCTCAGAACGGGGACTATAATCTGGATGTGGTAAGAGCCATGTCCTACAGTGCGTTAGGGCAGAAAGAAAAAGCCGCCGGGATTATAGAAATGCTTCTGGCTACCAGAGGCTATGTGAAGGGAATGTTTGATCATTACCAGCTGGGAGTTACTTATTTCGAGCTGGGAAGATATGACAGGGCCCTGGAAAATTTTGAAAAACAAAGCAAAGAATACGACTTTGCCGAGAATATATACTTTAAGAGTAAAGTTTCTAAGATCAGAAACAAAGATTATTTGGATTTAAAAAAGTTAGCCTTACAAACGTATGATGAAGGAAAGACGATGAAAGATGTCTATACTCATCATTTTAACAAAGTCTACAGACAACAGATTGAAGAACTGTAGAAGATTAACATTAAATCAATAATCAAAAATTTACTTATGAGCAACGAGCTACAAAACATAAAAAACCGTTTCGGAATTATCGGAAACTTTCCTGCACTCAATCGTGCCCTGGAGAAATCTATCCAGGTTGCCCCTACAGATATTTCTGTACTGGTGATTGGAGAAAGTGGGGTAGGAAAAGAATTTATTCCGAAAATCATTCATTCAGAATCCAGAAGAAAACATCAGCCTTATATTGTGGTAAACTGTGGTGCAATTCCGGAAGGAACCATAGATTCTGAGCTTTTCGGACACGAAAAAGGAGCTTTTACAGGAGCAACAGCTACAAGAAAAGGATATTTTGAAGTGGCAGACGGAGGAACCATCTTTCTGGATGAGGTGGGAGAGCTTCCCCTGCAGACCCAGGTACGTCTTTTAAGGGTTCTGGAAAGTGGTGAATTTATGAAAGTGGGTTCTTCACAGGTTCAGAAAACCAATGTTAGAATTGTGGCCGCTACCAACGTTAATATGATGAAGGCCATCCATGACGGAAGATTCCGTGAGGATTTGTATTATCGTCTGAATACTGTTCAGATTGATATGCCGCCTTTAAGAGAAAGGAAAGGGGATATCCATTTGTTATTCAGGAAGTTTGCAATAGATTTTGCGGAAAAATACAGAATGCCGGAGCTGGAGCTGGAGCAAAGTGCAGTTCACTATATAGAAAGCTATTCTTTTCCTGGAAATGTCCGTCAGCTAAGAAATTTAGTGGAACAGATGACCGTTGTGGAAAGAAACAGAAGTATCACAGCAGAAAAGCTTGCAGAATATATTCCCATGGAGACGCACCTTCCTATGGTCGTAAATAATCAGAATACTCCCAAACAGAATGATTTCGGAAGTGAAAGGGAAATCATGTATAAAATTCTGTTTGATATGAGAAATGATATTAATGATTTAAAATCATTAACTTCGGAACTGATCAAAAACAGAGGAACAGCAGATCTGAGCAACCATGAGAAAAACCTGATCAACAGGATTTATACTTCTTCTGATAACCAGTCACAGGTAAATTCAGGATCTTTACTGTATTTTGAAAATAATAATGATACACCGGCGGTTCAGACCCCGACAATCATTTCAACACCTGAAGACAGCTATGAAGATATTGAAGATATCGAGGTGGAAGAAAACAGACCAGAGTCTCTTTCTCTTCAGAATAATGAAAAAGATTTGATTATCAAAGCTTTAGAAAAACATAAGGGACGTAGGAATCGAGCTGCGGATGAATTAGGGATCTCACAAAGAACCTTATACAGAAAAATAAAACAATATAATCTGGAAGATTAGCACCACATAAATAATGAAAGTAAATTTAGTGCCTAAACCGATCAATTTTAAACTCGGAGAATATATTAATAAAGGTTTTGAACTTTTAAAGAAAGATTTCGGGAACATTTTTATAGCGTTCTTAATATGTTTTATCATGTCCATTATCCCTTTCTGCGGACTTTTAGCGATGGGTAATTTATATAAGTATCTTCAGAAGCTTAGTCAAAATCAGACAGCAAGTCCTGGAGATATCTTTGATTTTAAAGATTTTATGCCTTACTTTATGCTGCAGTTAATTATTTTTGGTGGAGTTTTAGCGCTTTACATTCCTTTTTTTGCTGTGCTGGGCCTATCAGGTGCGTTGTCAGAGGGTAATGAGCCCAATCCAATGGTGGTAACTTTTATGTTTCCTTACTTTTTCTTAATGATTGCGGCGATATATTACTTCGTATTGAAGGGGTTTTATATTGTTCCGTTAATTAGCCTTAAGGGAGTAAAAGAAATAAAAGAGGCCTGGAATATTTCAAAAATAATGAGCCAAGGAAATCTGCTTTCAATTTTTCTTTTCTCATTGATCGTAAGTATTCTGGCACAGGTTGGAATTCTTGCATGTGGAATTGGAATTTTTCTTACTTTACCATTTTTATATACAGCAAATTATTTTGCTTTTGAAGATGCTATTCAACAAATTGAGTATGATGAAATTACGGAAATCGGATCTAAAAATGAATTTTAAAGATAAACATATCAGTCTGAAACAATCATTGCTAACAGGAATGCTTTTTGCGTTGCTAGGTGTTTTACATTCATGCTACAGCTTTACGGGGTCATCTCTTACAGATGAAAAAACAGTTCAGATCAATGAATTTCCTAATAATGCACCGCTGGTAAACCCTGCCTTATCACAACAGTTCTCTACGGCAATACAAAACAGATTTCTTCAGAGAACAACATTGAAGGGGACAAAAGAAAACCCTGATATCCTGATTGAAGGTGAGATTACAGATTATTCCATTACCCCTACTACCATCAGCTCCAATACCCAGACAAACCCTTCGGGAGGAGTGGTTCAACAGGGACAGAATAAGCTGACCATTACCGTAAAGGTACATTATGAAAATAAAATTCATCCGGAATCAAGTTTTGACAGAACCTATTCCGATGAGGCAGCGTTCAACAGTGATGTATCACTCAGTCAGATCGAAGACCAACAGGTAAAGCTGGTGACAGACAGAATTATTAATAAGATATTTAACGACATTGTAGCGAATTGGTAAGATGAATCCGAGAGTTTTAGAATTAATAAAAAATCCGAAAAATATTCAATTGGAAGACCTGGGTCTTTTGAAAGAAGAGATTCACACTTTTCCTTATATTCAGAATATCAGGGCGCTCCATTTGTATGGGGTTCACCTGTATGAAAAAGAAAATTATCAGAAAGAGCTTTCGACAACAGCAGCCTATACTACCGATAAAAAGATTTTGTACCAGCTGATCAACGGAAAAATCAGGCAGGAATCCAAACCGGAAATCGCAGGTGAAAAAGCACTTTCTAAAACAAGTGAAAAACCTGCTCCATTAGCTCTTAAAACCAAATCTTTTCCAATTAAAAGAGAAGAGGAGGTTTCGTTGGAAAATTCATCAGATGAGCCGGACAATACTTGTACTTTACCCGTTTTACAGGAAGTTAAATATGTTTACATAAACGGAGAGCGAAACAGGATTTTATTTGAAGGTGAAGAAAATTTCCTTGATGAGCAGAATTCTGAGACTATAGATCTTGAATCTACCATTGAATCAGGAACTCTGGTAACTCAAAAGGCAGAGACAATAGTTGACGAGCCGGTTCAGCAGGAAGCAGAATCAATACAAACTGAAACAGAGGAAAAAGCAGGAGAAGAGTTTACACCGGAAATTATCATTCATGAAAATGAGATTTACTCAGGAACAGAAGAAGAGGTAGCTGAAGAAGAAAACACAAGCTTCCATGAGGTTGATCCTTTATTACCTGAGGTAAATATTCATGAAGAAATAGCGCAAGAGCCTATAAATATAGAAACAGCGGATAATGATATCTTACCTGCTGCTGAAAACGAAGATTCTGTGAAAGAAGTATCTGATGCAGAAGTAAGTTTCCATGGAACAGATTCTTTCATGCCGGATGTTAAAATCCAGGCAAACAATGAAGAGATTGGAGACAGGACTGAATTTTCCCAGCCTAATGTTAATAAGCATGAGGAAGAAATGAGACGGCTGATCGAACAGGTTGAGAAAAAAATGAAGGAGACTAAAACTGCTCCGGAAGAAACAGAGCCTGAAGTCGTGGAAGATCACGGAATCAGCTTTGCTGAAACACAAAGTTTTCATTTTTGGTCAACAAGCGAAGAGAAACCTGAGGAAACTAAAGAAGAATCAGAACAGAAAGAAATTGTTGAAGATCATTTGCCTGTAGAAGAGTCTAAAGCTGAAGCTGTAGAAGAAAAAGAGGCTCCTGAAGTTCAGTCTACCTGGAAGCCGATGAGCGTAGAGTCTAATTTACCGGATTCCTTAATCAGCAAGTCTGAAAAAGTATCAGCTCCTGAAATGAAAACTCAGGTAGTTGAAGCAGCTCCTGCTGCAGAATCTGAAGCGGCTGTTGAAGAGCCTCAGCTCTCTGAGGTTAATGAAAACTCCAAAGAAATAGCCCCAGAAGAAGTTCTGCAGCCCGCAGAAAACTCTGCACCGGTTGAATCAATTGAAGAAGAAGATAAGGAAGCTTTAAAAGAGGATGTTCCTGTAATGAATGTTTCTTTCTTCGGAACCGATATTTCTACACTTAAGGTTGAAGAAAAGCAGAAGGAAAATAAAGAAGAACCTGTGGAAAAAGGGCAGGAGGTTACTATGAAACATACAACTCAGTCATCTGCAGACAGTAATGTTCCTGGTTTTATTAATACATGGCAAAGCTGGCTTAAGATTGACAGAACAGGGGAAGTTGAAAAGGAAAAAGCTGTAATTAAAGAAAAGGCTATTGAAACTTTTATTGAAAACAATCCTAGGATCAGTCAGTTAAAAGAAGAAAGTACTTATGTGGTTAAAGAAAAAAATGATGATATCTCTCACTTGATGACAGAGACATTGGCTAATCTCTATTTTGAACAGAAATTGTATACCAAAGCGATAAAAGCATTTGAAATATTAATCAAAAAAAGTCCAGAGAAAAAAGAATATTTTGAATCTAAAATACAGGATATTAAGGACTTCAGAAGTAAAAGTTAAAAGAAGAAGGTACTGTTTCGCAGTACCTTCTTCTTTTTTATAAATTGGGAGGATCATTTTTGCTTCCTCTTAGCTTTTTCCAGGCCCTTCGTCCAAAGACAATAACAATAATTAATATGATTATTGCGAAAATTGCTGCCATAACCGGAGCTGCCATAGCCAGTACAGACATAAGGCCTGCTCCTGCTGTTTCGGTTGTTCCTACGACAGAATTTCCTAATCCTCCTGTAGTAGCTGTAGAAGCAGCCCTTATTCCGGCAAATCCGGAACTGATGGTTGCGGCTGTGCCCCCACCGGCAATTAAAGCCAATGCCCATTGTGGAAAAGTTCCAAGCTCTGTAAACTGGCTGGCAAATAATATAGATCCGGCAACCGTAGCCATTGGAATTGATACGGTATCCAGTAAATGATCAATGAAAGGAATATAATAAGCCAGAATCTCAACAACGGTAGCTATTCCTGTTGTAATAAGGGTAGGCAGACCCGCAAGCCATGCAAAATGCTCATTCATAGGAATCCAGTTGAAATAAGAGGCAAGGCTTACGATAAACATAGGGAGAAACACCCGGAAGCCGGTAGCTGCAGCCAGTCCAATGCCAATAAATGCACTGATGATATAAGAAAAGTAGGGAACATTATCTAACATATTAATTTTCAGATTTATTGTTTTCTCTAAATTACAAAAACTATATGATATTAAATGCTGCCGATTTCTAAGCCCGAGGTCCTGTGATGTAAGAGACAAACTTTACTGTTTTCGATTCTTAGTTTATTGCGGAATCAAAATAAAGTACCTGCACAATCCTCTGTGTTTATCTGTGTTATCCGCGGAAAAATAAAACATGCATGATTCACATAATCTGTGAAATGAAATCTTCCACAGAACTTTATCAATGTTAGTCAGGCTATTCTGATGAAAGCAGATTACTTTTTCTGCCCTTCACAAAGTTTGATGAACTGAGCTTCTACATCCTGAAATTTCGGTGGCATCTGTGGGGAAGCCCAGAATAGCATGGCTATTGTTTTATCTCCGAAAGCCTGCTTAAATAATTCCTTGTTAAGACGGTAACATTCTCTAAGCAGCCTTTTGATACGGTTTCTGTGAACTGCTCTTTTAAAATATCTTTTCGAAACAGAAACTCCAAATCTTGAGGTTTCCACAGAAATGCCAGGCTTGTCTTTCAGAATAATGACTCTCAGATTTCCACTGGTTCTCCATTTGCCTTTCTCAAAAAGCAAACTGATTTCCGTATTTTTTTTGAGCTTTTCCGCTCTGGGATATTTGGAATTCTGCATTAATCTTTTTTCACTAAATAATTGATCACTTCAGCAGCGGCATATAGCCCGAAAATGGCAGGAATAAAGCTGATGGTGCCATAGAACGATTTTTTGAAGTTGCTTCCGTCGGTCATTTTAAGACTTTCCTCCTTCTGAATCTCATTGGAGAATACACACCTGAATCCTTTATTGATTTTTTCTTTTTTCAGCCTTTTTCTTACCTGTTTTGCAAGAAAGCAGTTATGGGTTTTACTGATATCTCTTACCATTACCATGCTCGGATCGGTTTTCCCTCCGGCTCCCATTGAACTTACTATTTTAATCTTTCTTTTTCTGGCTGCTTTTATTAAACAGATCTTCGGCGTTACACTGTCAATACAGTCCAGTACATAATTGAATTTTCCTGAATCAAGTACTTCATCCATTCTTTCCGGATTCAGGAATTCGTTGATTTTCGTTAAATGAAGTTCCGGGTTGATATCAAGCAGTCTTTCTGCTACAACTTCTACTTTATGCTTTCCAACCGTGGAGTGCAGTGCGGGAAGCTGTCTGTTGATATTCGTAATATCTACTGTATCGCCATCCACAATAGTCATATTACCAACACCGGCTCTTGCCAGAAATTCTGCAGCAAAAGAACCTACGCCGCCTAAGCCAACTACTAGTACATTGGCATTAGTCAGTTTATCCAATCCATCTTCCTTTATCAAAAGTTCAGTTCTTTCCAGCCAGTATTTATCCATTTTTTATTGTGTGTAAGTTTTCTAAAATTTGTTCATTAAGATGTTCCAAAGAAATTTTCTTTATTTCTGAAGCCTTATGGTACAATTCTTCGATATTAAAATCTTCATTGTCAGTTTCTAAAAAGATTTTGTCTAATGGAGCTTTTTTCAAAATATCCTGCAAAGATAAATTATACAAAACAGCTTTTCCAAAACTCAGATAAAAATTATTGGCAAGAAGATCTTCAGCAATTTGATGCTTTTTATTAAAACCATGGATAATCATGGGCTGTTCGGTTTTCTTTTTTAAAGATATGACCTCATAAAATTTTCTTACACAATGAATAATCATAGGCTTTTTTATTTCATTGGCTATTCTGATCTGCCGTAAAAAAACTTCCTCCTGAATTTTCTGATCAATAGAAACCAAAGAATCCAAACCGCATTCACCGATGGCAAAACAATTTTGAAATATCATGTCTTTCATCCATGAAAATTGCTTTTCAATATCCGTAATATCAATATCATGGGGATGAATTCCTATAGAATAAGGATAATCTGGAGGAATTTGGTTAATTTCCAGATTATAAATTCCGTTTCTGATAAATTTCTTATGGTGGTGAAAATCAAAAAAATCCATATTCAAAAGTAAGTAATTTTCAGATTTAATCTAAAATTATTAAACGATCGTTTATAAATGTGTTAAAAATTTCTTAACTTTACTCAAAGTGCACTTCATGAAAAAAAAATTTACAGAAAAACAGATTCACATACTTGATATTGCAGAAGAACTGATTGCAAAAAAAGGATACGAAGGAACTTCTGTGAGGGATATCTGCTCCAAAGCAAATATCAATGTTGCTATGATTTCTTATTACTTCGGTTCTAAAGAGAAGATGATGTCATATCTCTACCAGTACAGGGTGCTGAAGACCAGAGAGAATTTTTCAGAATTTGCGGATACCATCAAAGATGGGAAACCGGAAATGCAGCTTCGGGAAATGATTAAATATATCGTTTCTCAACTTTTCAAGTATAACTATTTCCATGGTTTTGTGACACAGGAACTTCGCCACACAGAAAATCTGAAGGATGAATTGCTTGATTTCTATCAGTTATTTGTAAAAAAACTGGACGAAGTCATTAAAAAAGGAGTTGCTTCCGGGGTTTTTACTTTTACTCCCAAACCTGAAGATATCCTTACTATGATTATCGGATCCACTTTATTTGTCATCAGAAATAAAAACTTTTATGAGCTGTATGTTCCGAGTAAGAATGAGGAAACCTATACAAAAGAAGCAGAGAAAAAGGTGAGAATGAATCTTTTATTAAGTGTTTTTGCAATTTTGGGATACGCTGCAGACTAAAATTACGTTAAATATTCATAAAAAAAAATCTATTGACAAAAAAGTTATATTTTTGCAAATTAGTAAATCGGCTGTATAATCCGAAAACTGTTGAATTTTTTATATGAAAAAATATATTTTAGGTCTTTTTGCTGTAGCGGTAGTTACATCTTGTGTAAGCCAGCAGGAAAGAGCAATGAGGAGTGCTGATAAAGATTTTATCTTGAAGGCCGCTAATGAAAACTTTGCTAAGAAAAAGTGGAAAAATGCATTGGCTCTTTACGACAGACTTGCCAATCTTGTGGCAGGAACAGATGATTTCCCGAACGTAGGTTTCAACACAGCTTATGCCAACTATTATGACAAAAGTTATAAGCTGGCAGGTCATCAGTTTAAAAATTTCGCAGTAAGTTTTCCAAAAGATCCAAGAGCAGAAGAGGCAGCCTATATGTCTGCATTGTGCTATTATGAAGGTTCTATGGATTATAACCTGGATCAGTCAAGTACAGAATTGGCCATCAATGAACTTCAGGACTTCCTGAACAATTACCCGAATTCTGAAAGGTCTAAAAATATCAGCCAGCTAATCGATGAATTGTCTTACAAGCTTGAATTCAAAGCTTATGAAAACGGAAGACAGTACTTCAAAATGGGAGATTACAAAGCTGCCAATGTAGCTTTGGAAAATGTTTTGGAAGATTTTCCAAGTACTAAACTCCGTTCTAAAATCTATGATTATATCATGAAGTCACGTTACGAACTGGCAATGAAATCAGTATATAATCTTAAAGATGAGCGTATTGAAAGTGCGCTTACCTATACAAAACTGGTAGAAAAAGAACTTCCTAATACGGAATATTCCAAGACTGCAGCTGATATTAGAGAAAAACTGGAAAAGGAAAAACAGAACTTTGTCATTGTTAAAAAACAAACAGAAGCAAGAATGGCAGCCTTAACTGCAAGACAGAAGAAAGAGGCTGAAAAACTTGCTGATAAAGACAAAACCGACCAGCAGATTAAAGATCAGATCAGCAATGAAAAGAAAGCAATGCAGCTACAGAGGGACAGTGCAGCACTTAAGACCCCTCCTCCTGCAGCGACTTTCAAAATTCAAAGATAATTCGTAAATTTGCCATCTTAAAATAAAAATAATTTTCTCAAAATGAGTGTAAAAGATACAAAAGCAGAAGTAAATACAATTACTTACGATAAAGATAAGATTGAAGATAAAGTAGGTTCAATCTATGAAGCTATTGTTATCATGGGAAAGAGAGCAGAGCAGATCAATGCGGAGATCCGTACGGAGCTTCACAACAAATTGGATGAATTTGCCGTTCACAATTCTACATTAGAAGAGGTTTTCGAAAACAGAGAACAGATTGAGATCTCTAAACATTACGAAAAGCTTCCAAAGCCAACTTCAATTGCTATTGAAGAATGGTTAAACGAAGATATTTATTTCAGAAAAACAGAAGAGAGAAAATAATCATCTGTGTTTTAATAAATCAAGGTCATAAAGGAATTCTGTTCTTTTATGACCTTTGTTGTTTTAAAGCCTGATTGTGTGGGAAAAAATAAGTACTTTAGTATTTCAAAAATTAGAACTAAATGAGTGTTTCCGGTAAAAAGATACTTATCGCTGTTTCTGGGGGAATTGCTGCCTACAAAATTCATTTTCTCATCAGGGACTTTGTGAAAAAAGGAGCAGAAGTACAGGTTATTATGACTCCTGATGCTGAACATTTTGTAACCAAACTGAGCCTGTCTACTTTATCTAAAAAACCCGTGTATTCAGATTTTTATAGTGATAACGGAACATGGAACAGTCATGTGGAAATGGCGTTATGGGCAGATGTGATGATTGTTGCTCCCTGCACAGCGGGCACTTTATCGAAAATGACCCATGGAATGTGTGATAATCTGGTTATTGCAACCTATATGTCTGCGAAATGTCCGGTATTCATAGCTCCGGCAATGGATCTTGATATGTATGCACATCCTTCTACCAAAAAGAATCTGGAACTGGCAGAGAGTTTTGGACATTTTATTATTCCTGCAGAAAACGGTGAGCTGGCAAGCGGACTTATAGGGCAGGGAAGAATGGCAGAGCCGGCAACCATTTTTAATACGGTTGAAAAATATTTCAGCTCGGATACTCACCTGAAAAGCCTTGAGGGTAAAACTGTTTTAATTACAGCAGGCCCCACTTATGAAGCCATAGATCCGGTAAGGTTCATCGGAAACCATTCATCAGGCAAAATGGGATTTTCTCTGGCAGAAGAAGCTTCAAGAAGAGGCGCAAAAGTAATTCTGATCTCAGGACCAACATTTCAGACAATTAATGATCCAAATGTTCAGCTTTATCAGGTGACTTCAGCCAAAGAGATGCTGACCAAAGTATTTGAATTCTATGACAGAATAGATATTGGTATTGCCAGTGCAGCTGTAGCAGACTATGCTCCCAAAGATGTCGCTAAAGAAAAAATCAAAAAGAATGATGAAAACCTGACCATTGAATTGGTTAAAAATCCTGATATTCTTAAAACAATGGGAGAAAGAAAGACCCACCAGTTTTTGGTAGGATTTGCTCTGGAAACCCAAAATGAAGAAGAAAATGCAAAAGGAAAACTGGAAAAGAAAAATCTGGATATGATAGTTCTCAATTCTTTACGTGATGAAGGCGCCGGTTTTAAAAATAATACCAATAAAATCAAAATATTCACCAAATCGGAGAAAAAGGAATTCGATCTGAAATCAAAGGATGATGTAGCGAAAGATATTCTCAATTTTGTTGAGAATCAACTTTTAAAATAATTTTAATAAATTTCCGTTCTCAATTTTTAGTAGACAATGAAAAGAATTATAAGTTTATTTTTTCTGCTTTTTATATATACCCAAAGTTTTTCCCAGGAGTTGCTGGCAACAGTGCAGGTAAACTCCCAACAGTTGGGAGGAAGTAATCAGCAGGCCTATAAAGCGCTGGAAAAAAGCCTCAGGGATTTTATCAATAATACCAGCTGGACGGGTAAAAAACTTCAGAATTTTGAAAAAATAAAATGTGGTTTTTCCATTGTAATTGCAGAAAGAGATGTCAATAAGTTCAAAGGATCTATTGTTATTCAGGCTGTTCGCCCGGTTTTTAATACTTCTTATGAATCTCCTTTACTGAATCTTCAGGACCAGCGTTTTGCTTTTGAGTATATTGAAAATGAGAGTCTTATATTTAATGAAAGACAGTTCTCAGGAAAAAATCTTACTGATGTGATCAGTTTCTATATCTATCTTATTTTAGGAGTGGATGCAGATAGCTTCCAGTCTATGGGAGGATCTCAATGGTATGCAAAGGCACAGCAGATTGCCCAGAATTCTCAAAACAGAAACTATGAAGGCTGGAATACCATTAATGAGCCAAGAAGCCGTTCTATTTTGATTAACGAAATCATGAACCCTAACTGGAGTCAGTTAAGGTCTACAATCTATACCTATCACAGAGCAGGCCTGGATAATCTTTTTAATCAGGATCAGACGGCTGGGAAAAAAGTGATTTTTGATGCGCTGATGCAGCTCAAAATGTACGAAAACAGCTTCCAGCAGGCTTTTTTCTTTAACCTGTTTATGGACACCAAAAGTGATGAAATCTTTAATATTTTCAATTCCGGAAATAACGGAGGCCTGATTCTGAATGATCTTAAACAGACGATGATTATTCTCTCCCCGAAAAATATTGACAATAAGTGGAATAAATGGAAGGTGTAAAGCTGTGATCAATAAAATCACTTGGATTGTAAATCAAAAAACAATTATAAAATTGAAGAGAAAGCCTAAAAACATTTTCTCAATTCATTAAAAAAAAACTTATTTTTACAATTCAAATTCAAACTGGACCATAACCCGGATTACCAATGCTTTCGAGAATTTACATTAAAAATTTTGCCCTGATTGATACCCTTGAAGTATCACTGAAAAATGGTTTACAGGTTATTACCGGAGAAACCGGGGCGGGTAAATCTATTATTCTAGGTGCTCTGAGACTTATTTTAGGAGAAAGAGCAGATGTAAAATCTATCGCTAAAGCTGATGAAAAAAGCGTAGTGGAAACCGAATTTTCTCTCAACAATCAGTTTAAGAAATTCTTTATTGAAAATGACCTGGACTATGAGCATCAGACCATTATCCGAAGAGAGATCCTTCCTTCAGGGAAATCCCGTGCATTTATTAATGATGTGCCGGTGACGCTGGATATTCTCAGAGAACTTTCCTCACAGCTGATAGATATCCATTCCCAGTTTGAAACATCCAATCTCTTTACATCAGAATATCAGTTTAAAATTATTGACGGGCTGTCTGATAATAAAAAGATTATCGAAGAATATCAGCAGGAATTTTCTGACTTTCAAAACCTTAAACTTCAGCTGAAAAAGCTGAAAACCCAACTTTCAGAAACTAATAAAGAAAGCGATTATAAAGAATTCTTACTTAACGAACTGGAAGAACTGAAACTTGATGATGTTGATTATGAAGATATTCAGAATCAGCTTTCTGTTCAGGAAAATGCCGGGATGATCTCCGAAAATATAAGCCAGATCTTATCTAGGTTTCATCAGGAAGAAATAGGAATCCTGTCCTTCTTTAATGAGGCTACCAATAAGCTTTCCAGAATTTCCGGAGTTTCTGCCGGTTTTGCAGAGCTTGATGAAAGGCTTGAAACCTCTTTTGTAGAGCTTAAAGACATTATTTCCGAATTGGAACATCAGGCAGAAAAGGTTGAAATTAATCCTGAGAATCTAATATATCTTACGGATCTTAATAATAAAATAAATGCTTTATTCTTAAAGCACAACGTTTCAGATCTGAATGAGCTGATCGAGATCAGGAATCAACTGGCAGGAGATCAGAAAGGAGCTTCTGAGCTGGAGTCACAGATTGAAGAAACAGAGGAAAACATTTCCCAAAAAGAAAAAACACTTCAGGGTCTTGCTGCAAAACTTTCAAAGAACAGGCACAAAAATGTTCCTGTTTTTATCAAAAAAGCAGAAAGCCTTCTCAAGAAATTAGGGTTGGAAAAAGCAAAAGTGGATATAGAATTACAGGATGCTGATGAATTCAACCAGTTTGGAAAAGAAAATATCCAGCTGCTGTTTCAGGCCAATTCCGGCTTCCCTTTAAAACCGGTTCAGACTGCTATTTCCGGAGGAGAAAGATCAAGAGTAATGCTTGCAGTAAAAAAGATCATTGCAGAAAGCGATGAGCTGCCCACTTTGATTCTTGACGAAATCGATACCGGAGTTTCCGGGAAAGTAGCGGAAGAGATCGGAAACCTTATGCGTGAAATGTCTGAAGATATGCAGCTGATCGTTATTTCACACCTTGCACAGGTGGCTGCTAAAGGAAATGATAATTATAAGGTGGTGAAACAGGATATTTCCGGCAGAACTCAATCTACTATTATTCCTTTGAACAGCGAAGAAAAGCTGAATGAAATTGCCCAGCTGCTTTCCGGAAGTAAAATTACAGAAGCTGCTTTAGCCCAGGCAAAAGAACTTATCGGATAATTATAAAATTACACTTTTCCTTAAAAAAATGTAACATATTTTACATTATATTGACTAATGTAAAAAAACTAACATATGTTTCTAAAGTTCCTTAGGCTTGAAATCAAAAGCTTTTTTCGTGGTACATCTTTAGGGATTAATCTGACCATGAAAATTCTCCGTTTCATAGGAATTCTTTACTTTATTGGATGTCTTATAGGCGGAGCGTTTATTGCCTTTTTCTATGTGCAGGAAGAGATGCACCAAAACCCTTTGAAGATAGTATCAAAATTCATGATTGTTGGCTGGATTATAGATCTGGTAATTAAATATCTCTGGCAGGAAGTCCCCACACAGAATATTAAACCGTTTCTTACCATGAATATCAGAAAGAATACACTGGTCAATTATATGCTGGCTAAAACCTTCCTTTCCGCGTTCAGCTGGCTGACTTCCTTATTCTTTATCACATTTTCACTGATTGCGTTATTCAATGGATATGAGATTGTAGGAATACTGGTATGGCTTATTGGAGTGATTGCATTACTCTATCTGAACAATTTTATCAATATTTTCTTCAACGGGAAAGAGGCATTAGCCATTATCATAGGAGTTTGCTTTGTGATCATCGGAAGTCTGGGATATTATAAAATCATTCCGGTTCTGGCTTACTCAGAATCTGTTTTCTTCAGCTTCTATGAAAAACCTTACTTTGCACTGATCCCTGTTGTTCTGTTTGTTTTGTTGTGGTGGATTTGTTTCCGTTATCTTCGTCAGGAATTTTATCTGGATCAGGGGCTTGAAGCTAAGAAAACAGTGGGAAAAACAGAGAACATTGCTTTCCTGAATAAGTATGGCGTTATCGGAACATTTATCAATAATGATGTTAAAATGCTGAGACGTAATAAAGTGACCAAAGGTATTTTGCTGGGCAGCTTTATGTTTCTGTTCTATGGATTGCTGATGTTTACTTCTTCGCTGTATAAAACTCCGGCAATGATGATGTTTATGGGCCTATTTGTAACGGGAGGCTTCCAGTTTCTTTTTGGGCAAAGAGTTCCTGCTTTTGACAGTTCATATTATCCTTTGATGATGACGTTGAATGTTCCCTATAAAGAATATTTAAAGGCAAAATGGTGGCTGATGAATATTGTGACAGGAGTTTCAATAATTGCAGCGCTTTGCTATGCATACTTTGGCTGGGAGGTATATATTACATTTTTTGCGGCAGGATTATACAATATTGGAGTGAATTCTCAATTTACCTTATGGTCCGGAGCTTTCAACAAAACCCAGATTGATCTGAATTCTAAAGAGAAAAGACTGGGGCAGAAAGGAAGTTTTAATATGGTGGCTATACTCTTATTGATTCCAAAAATGCTTCTTCCCATGGGTGTATTTGCATTAGCAAAGTATTTCACAGGAATTACAGGAGGAGTGATAAGCATTGCCTTTATTGGAGTTATCGGATTTTTTATGAGAGAAAAGATTTTCGATATCATCGTGAAACATTATAAAAAAGAAAAATACAGCACACTTGATGCATTTAAAAATAAAGCTTAAGTCATGATCAACATACAAAATTTATCCAAAACATACGGAACAGCAACTGTTCTTAATATCGAACATCTTGAAATTCCAAATGGAGAGACATTTGGCCTTGTGGGAAATAACGGAGCCGGGAAAACAACGCTTTTCAGTCTGATGCTGGATTTGATTCAGGCTACTACAGGATTTGTAAGCATCGACGGAATCAAAGTCAATGAATCTGAAGCCTGGAAAAATAAAGTTTCAGCCTTTGTAGACGATACCTTTCTTATTGGTTACCTTACACCCGAAGAGTACTTTTACTTTATCGGAGAGTTGAGAGGTCAGAATAAAGCTTCTGTAGATGAGTTCCTGAAGCCTTTTCATGATTTTTTCAATGGTGAGATCCTTAAATCCGGGAAATACATTCGTGATCTTTCAAAAGGAAATCAGAAAAAAGTGGGAATTGTGGGGGCGATTATTGGAAATCCTGAGATTATTATTCTTGACGAGCCTTTTGCGAACCTTGATCCTTCTACACAGATTAAACTTAAAAATCTGATTAAGGAATTATCAAAACAGGATGGCGTTACATTCCTGATATCCAGCCATGATCTTTCGCACACAACAGAAGTCTGTAACAGAATTGTTGTAGTGAACAAAGGTCTTCTGGTAAAAGATATCCAGACCAATCCCGAGACCCTGAAAGATCTGGAGCAATATTTTGCAGATCAGGTTGCAATTTCGGATATTTAATACCACAAAAAAAGAGGTATGAATACGATTGAATCACAAAACGTCACAGATTATCCTAACAGCAATACCATTTTTATGGTCTGGAAACTTCGTGAGGATCCAAAGCTTAAAGATGTATTTCAGCAGTTATGTGCATTGGTACTTAATCTTAATAATTCGGTTTTTAACAGGTTTCCGGGCAGCAGGGCAAGCTGTGTAATGGGAATTGGTGCTGAAGCATGGAAGAAACTGCAGCTTCCAACCCCTCCGCCGAAGGAATTGGTTGACTTTGAAGAGATAAAAGGTATAAAGCATACTGCTGTTTCTACTCCCGGAGACCTTCACTTTCATTTACGGGCAGATAACAAAAGTCTGATTTTTGATATGGCTGTTGAAATATCCAAATTGCTGGGTTCTGTTGCAGAAAGCATTCTGGAGATTCACGGATTCAAATACTGGGATGCCCGCTCTATTCTTGGTTTTGTAGACGGAACGGAAAATCCGCATGGGGATGACCGTGATTATTTTGCAAAAATCGGAGATGAAGACCTTCAGTATAAAGGAGGGAGTTATCTTTTCGTTCAGAAATATCTTCATAATATGGATGCATGGAAAAGCCTTTCAACAGAAGATCAGGAAAAAGTAATCGGAAGATCTAAAGAAAATGATATTGAAATGTCTGATGATGTGAAACCGGCAAATTCTCATATTGCTTTGGCCAACATCGAAGGTGAAAATGGAGAGGAATTGAAAATCGTCAGAGATAATATGCCTTTCGGAAGTCCCTCTACCAATGATTTTGGAACCTATTTTATTTCCTATGCAAGCACATTTACGACAACCAGAAAGATGCTGACCAATATGTTTATAGGTGATCCACCGGGAAATTATGACAGAATTTTAGATTTCAGCACAGCGGTTACCGGAACGCTTTTCTTTGTTCCTACCAGAAACATGCTTGATGAATTCTCAGGATAAAGTGCAAAGCTGTCTAATTCAGACAGCTTTTTTAATAAAGTGGGCAGGTGAACTTTTTTGTTACAATCAATAAGGCAGAATCGTTAAAACGCAGAGAAGATGTATTTTACTTCTGTGCATTTTGAGGAAGCAAAGAAATTTCCGCCAAAGACGGCAATTAAGCATACGCTTCAGGGCAGATTTCATCTGGTAAACTTTACCTGTGTTAAAATTATACACCTTGAAAATGAATTTTTTGCGTTATTTATCATTCGAATTAAACTATTCTGAAAAGTTTTAAAATTTATAAATAAAATTTTTTATCAAAATTGTAACCTTTTTTTGTTTTCATTGTCTTTAGTATAGAAACAGTATAAGCATGAAACTTTTGTTCGGAAATAAAAAGAATGATTTGTTAAGCCTCCTGAAAAAACAGGATCCGGCTGCACAGAAGATTTTCTATGAACAGAATGTAAGGAAATTTCTGAGTGTAAGCAAAAGCTATGTAAGCGATTTGTATCAGGCGGAGGATTGTCTTATTAAAGCATTCTGTAAGATTTTTAAGCATATAGAAAGCTTCAGGGGAGAATCAAATCTGGAAAGCTGGGCAAGAAGAATTGTTGTCAATGAATGCCTGAATTTTATCAAAAGCCATAAAACGGTATTTTATCTGGATGAGATCAATCAATCGTTTCATGAAGACATTCAGGAATCCGAGGTTGATTGTGATTTTAATGCGCAGGAACTTTTGGATCAGCTTCCTGATGCCTACAGAATGGTTTTTAACCTGTATGTGCTGGAAGGATATTCTCATCAGGAAATTGCTGAGACTTTGCAGATTTCAGTTGCTGTCAGCAAAACACAGCTGTTCAGAGCAAAAGAAAAATTAAGAAAGATCTACTTTCAACAACAAAAAAAAGTGAAAAATGAAAACGTTTAAAGATCATATTGAATTTCAGATTAAAAAACAGATTGAGGAGAGAGAAATTGCTCCTTCAAGAGATCTGTGGTCTGAAATTGAGTTTCATCATAATAGTAATGATCGCTCCAAATCAAAGGTAAACTGGCTTTTAGTGGCAGCATGCTTAATGTTGACATTAAGCTTGGGAGCTGTTCTGTTTTTTCTTAATCAGCCTTCAGAAATTCAGCCTGTCGTTGCAGAGAAAACAGAAAAAAACACTATAGAAGAAATCAAAAAAGATCCGGTTCAGCATAATGTTCCACTGGTGGTAGAGAATAATAAAAAGGAGGTAAAGAAAACTCTTGCGCCAGATAAAGGAGAAGTGATTTCTCCAGTGGCAATAGGACATGATAATCTCATTCCCAAAGAAACTGTTCCTTTAAAGAAACTTGATATTACCCAGATTTCTAATCCTAAACTCATGGCAAAAGCCGATTCTTTAAAAACTCCGGTTAAAAAGAAGAAATATGTAGACCCATCCACGCTTCTTTTTTCAGTAGAACATAAAGATGTCATTGAAAAAACCAAGGATGGGAGTAATGTGGCTACTACTATTGATCTGAATGCCAGATAATTTATCCGAAAAAATAAAAAATTAATAATATGATCAAGAAATTAATCGTAATGGGATTGCTATGCTCTATTTCGGCATCGTTCCATGCACAAAAGAAACTGAATATTAATCTGTCTTCTAAAAAAGATACTGAGGTAAGCCCGATTGTTAAAGAAAAAGTGGAAGAATATGCCGCTAAAATCAATGCGATTATTCAGGAAGAAAAAAAACTGATGGAAGAAGAGCTTAAGGTTTTACAGGCCAGAAATCTGGATAAAGCTGAATTTGACAGAGAAAAGGCCCAGATAGCAGACCGTTATTCCGGGAAAATGGATAAAAGAATTGAAGAACTGGGATTTGATCTGGATGATGTGATTCAGAAGCAGGTAAGGTATTCCCTTTTGAACACTGATGTGACTTCGCAGGAAGAACTCAAGGAAAAGCTGTTAAAAAAATTCCGCCCAAGCAGGAGCTTTACAGGATATTTCTCTTACGGAATTATGACATTGACAAACAGTTCTCAGGATAACGAACTGGATAAAAACATCGGATATGCCAATAATCTGGAGTTTGGTCTGAAACTGAATTATCAGCTCAGCAGAACAAGTCCATGGGCAATTACTTCAGGATTGGGATTTTCATGGAGAACAGTCAGAACAGATAATAATATGTATTTTGCAAAAAATGCAGATCAGGGAGTTGCTTTGGCCCACGCTAATGAAAACCTGGATAAAAGCAAGCTGAGAACAGGATATATTATGGTCCCTCTTGGAATACAGTATAATTTCTCCAAGCTTAAAAATGCAGGAATGGATATTCAGTACCGTAGTTATTATACGGGATTTAAAATAGGGGCAAATTTGTATGGCGGCGTAAAAATGTCTACCAACAATATTGTAAAAGATAATGATGGGGAAAGAAGAGACCGGGGAAACTATCAGGTAAATCCTTTTGTATACGGAGCACAGTTTACTGTTTCCTATAACAGCTTCAGCCTGTTTGTAAAGAAAGATTTCAGCAACTTCTTTAAAGATGGTTATTTTAATAATGATAAAGCGCTGATATTCGGCTTAGCCATCGGATTAGATTAAATACACTTTGATTGCAAAACGCAAAACTCCGGGAAAGGATCCCGGAGTTTTGCATTGTATCAGTTATAAAATCATTATTTTAAACTTCCAACCATATCTTCAGGTTTTACCCATTCGTCAAACTGTTCAGCGGTTAATAATCCAAGATTGACGGCTTCTTCTTTTAATGTAGTACCATTTTTATGGGCTGTTTTGGCAATTTTTGCAGCATTTTCATATCCGATATGGGTATTTAAAGCTGTCACAAGCATTAGAGATTTGTCTACAAGCTCTTTAATTCTCTCATAATTCGGTTCAATACCTACAGCACAGTGCTCATTGAAAGAAAGACATGCATCAGCAATCAATTGGGCAGACTGTAAGAAATTGTACGCCATCACCGGTTTGAAAACATTCAGTTCATAATTCCCCTGAGTTCCGGCAAAAGAAATGGTAGTATCATTTCCTAAAACCTGAGCACAAACCATGGTCATTGCTTCGTTCTGAGTAGGGTTTACTTTTCCAGGCATAATGGATGAACCCGGTTCATTCTCAGGAATGTGAATCTCTCCGATTCCTGAACGCGGTCCAGAAGCCATTAGCCTGATATCCTGAGCGATTTTAAATAGAGACACAGCCAGCTGCTTTAATGCACCGTGGCTTTCCACAATGGCATCGTGAGCAGCAAGCGCTTCAAATTTATTTTCAGCCGTAATAAAAGGATGCTTTGTGAATTGAGCAATATATTCGGCCACCTTTACATCATATCCGTTAGGTGTATTTAAGCCGGTTCCTACCGCTGTTCCTCCCAATGCCAGCTCAGAAAGATGAGGTAATGTATTCTTTAAAGCTCTCAATCCGAATTCCAGCTGAGCTACATATCCGGAGAATTCCTGTCCAAGTGTAAGCGGTGTAGCATCCATCAGGTGAGTCCTTCCGATTTTGACAATATCTTTGAAAGCTTTCGATTTTTCAGCCAGCGTATTCTTTAATTTTTCCACTGCAGGAATGGTTGCTTCCACTACTTTTGTATAAGCAGCGATGTGCATGGCTGTAGGATAGGTATCATTGGAAGACTGGGATTTGTTGACATCATCATTCGGATGAATTTCAGACTTCTCACCCAATGTCCCTCCGTTATTCACATGAGCCCTGTTCGAAATGACTTCATTGACGTTCATATTCGACTGTGTTCCGGAGCCTGTCTGCCAGATCACCAATGGGAACTGGTCATTCAGTTTTCCTTCCAGTATTTCATCACACACTTTGGCGATCATATCTCTTTTTTCAGCAGGAAGTACTCCCAGATCGGTATTGGCATAAGCTGCTGCTTTTTTCAAATAAGCAAAAGCTTCAATGATTTCATGCGGCATTGAGCTTTCAGGTCCTATTTTAAAATTGTTTCTGGAACGTTCTGTCTGTGCACCCCAGAATTTATCTGCAGGTACCTGCACTTCTCCCATGGTGTCTTTTTCTATTCTGTAATTCATAGTGGTTGAAATTTGTATGATCTTTATTTTTAAGTCAAAAAAATGTTGACATTATTCATGTTTAATGAAATAAATAATGTTTTGGCTTTGGTTATTTAGCTTCTATAAAGGTACTTATAAACTCAGAAACCTACAATTTATAATCATTATAAATATCAATTTAAGTGACTGATTTTACTCATATTTTTTTAAGGAGACGTATTTTTGTACAAACAAAAATTGAATGGATTTTAGATATCAGGATCCGTATCCTATTCAGAAAGATGATACGGTGTACAAGAAGCTTACATCAGACTATGTAAAGGTTGAAAAACTGGGTGACAGAGAAATTTTAACAGTAGATCCTAAAGGGTTGGAATTACTGGCAGAAGAAGCAATGGCAGATGTTTCTTTCATGCTTCGTTCTTCTCACCTGGAAAGCCTTAGAAGAATCATTGATGATCCTGAAGCTACCGATAATGACAGATTCGTTGCGTACAACCTTTTGCAGAATGCTGCAGTAGCTGTTGAGGGAGCTCTTCCTTCGTGCCAGGATACCGGTACTGCTATTGTAATGGGAAAAAAAGGAGAAAATGTATATACAGGAGTAGATGATGGTGAATACCTAAGTAAAGGGATTTTCAATACCTATCAGAAAAGAAACTTAAGATATTCTCAGGTTGTTCCTTTGACGATGTTTGATGAGAAGAATTCAGGATCTAACCTTCCTGCACAGATTGATATCTATGCTAAAAAAGGAGATTATTACGAATTTTTATTCTTAACAAAAGGAGGAGGTTCTGCCAACAAAACATTCCTATATCAAAAAACGAAATCTTTATTGAACGAAAAATCTCTTGAGGAATTCATCAAAGATAAGATTTCAGATCTGGGAACAGCTGCCTGCCCGCCTTATCACTTAGCGTTGGTAATCGGAGGTACTTCAGCAGAAGCCAACCTTGCGGCTGTTAAAAAAGCATCAGCAAAATATTACGATAATCTTCCGACAGAAGGAAATGAGGCCGGACAGGCATTCAGAGATCTTGAATGGGAAGCTAAAGTTCAGAAAATCTGCCAGGAAAGTGCCATCGGAGCTCAGTTCGGAGGAAAATATCTAACGCATGACGTAAGAGTGATCAGACTTCCGAGACACGCTGCATCCTGCCCTGTAGGAATGGGAGTTTCCTGTTCTGCAGACAGAAATATCAAAGGTAAAATTACAAAAGATGGAATCTTCCTTGAGCAGCTGGAGCAGGACCCGAAAAGATTCTTACCAGATACGCCTCCACATCTGGAAGAAGCAGTGGAGATCAATCTGAATAAACCAATGCCGGAAATTCTTGCTGAACTTTCTAAGTATCCGATCAAAACAAGATTAAAACTGAACGGGACATTAATCGTAGCAAGAGATATCGCCCACGCAAAAATCAAAGAAATTATCGACAGCGGGAAACCAATGCCTGAATATTTTAAAAACCACCCGATCTATTATGCAGGACCTGCAAAAACTCCGGAAGGAATGGCTTCCGGAAGTTTCGGACCTACTACTGCGGGAAGAATGGATGTTTATGTAGATGAATTCCAGAGCCATGGCGGAAGTATGATCATGCTGGCAAAAGGAAACAGAAGTAAAGATGTTACCAATGCCTGCAACAAATACGGAGGTTTCTACCTTGGATCTATCGGAGGACCGGCTGCTATTCTTGCTAAAGACAATATCGTATCAGTAGATGTGGTTGACTTCCCTGAATTAGGGATGGAAGCAGTAAGAAAAATCGAAGTAAAAGACTTCCCAGCATTCATCATTACCGATGATAAAGGCAACGATTTCTTCGCAGATCTTGCCCATTAATTAGTTTAAAATTAAAATAAATAACAAAATAGAACGCTGATCTTTTGTGTAAAAAGGAAAAAAGTTCTATTTTTGCCTAAAATCTTTAAGAGAATGATAACGATTTTATCAGCATTTTGGCCGTTCTACCAGTTCCTATGGACTATTTTCTTCATTACTATGTTCTTAGTAGGGTTCTGGTGTATTTTTATGTTCTTCGGATTAGTAATCCCAATGTGGCTAACTGAAGGTTTGAAAGAGTATTTCGGAAAAGTAAAGCCTTTTGATCCTGAAGACATCAGAAGAAAGCTTATTACTGAGCAGGAAGGAGTAGAGGTGATCTATAACGAGCCTAAAGGAAACGGACCTTTCATTCACGATCACGGACATCATCATTAATTGATTGTCATTGCTTTTTCACCTGAATTCTGAAAAAGTAATATCAAAGCAAAACAACATATATAAACCGCTTAATTTTTTAAGCGGTTTTCTTATTTATTATTCCTCAGACGTTCAGGAGATATGCCAAACTTCTTTTTGAATGCCCTTGTAAAATTCTGCAGATATTCGTAACCGCATTCTATTGCGATTTCTTTGATCATTATTTCTTTATTGGTGATTAACTTTTTAGCTTTCAGCATCCTGAGTTCTGAGATATAATGAGCGATTGTTGTATGGTATCGGGCTTTGAATTCCTTTCTGATAATGTTTTGATTCATCCCAATATATTTTCCAATCTCTTCCGCTTTTATATTCCTGTGATAATTCTCATCAATGAATTTTCTGATCATTTCAGGAGTCTGTGGAACGGATTCCAATATATTTTTCTCATTGAACTGCTCAAATATCAAAATAAGAAGCTTGATGATTTTGGCTTCAATCAATAATTTCTGCATGATTCCCCGCTTGGTATTGCTCACAATTTCCATTACAATCATATGCATTTCAACCGTCATTTCAGGGGGCGTGTTTTTATGAAGGAATAGAAAACGATTGAGGACCATATTTTCAAGAATTTCAGCATTCTCACGATTAAGTTCCGGATTGATCAGGTTAGAAATATACTGATAACTCATCTGAATCTGAAGATATTTCAGGATTTCTATTTTTTCTGTCCAAAGTTCAGCCGTGCTTTCCTTTGGAGAATAATGCAAGATGTACTGGTTTTTTCTGAATAAAAACTTCGTTCCGCAATCAGGAGCCTCTAAACTGATATCATCACTCAGCAGGAAAATAAGATTAAAGCTTGATTTTCCCTCCAGTATATGAGATCTTAAAGATTGGTCAGGACACAGGTCTTCCTGCATAATGATTTTGATGTCTTCGGAGCTGAACAGCAGTCCACTTTTAAATGGTTTTTTCATACAGCATATTTTACAGCTATGATACAACTACTTAATGTAAAATCCCCTGTAGGATAATCAAAAGTTCGAAAATGATAACCTGGGATTAATAATCTGAGGTACTTTTGCGCAAAATTAAATTAAATTTAGAATAATTAAAAATAATATTTTGTATGTTTAGAGATTTACATTTTGCAATACAAAAAATCAGTAAGGGATTAGCGCTGCTCACCATCGCAGGAGGCTCTCTGTGTGCTCAGCAATGGGAGAATGTAGGAGGTGTTCAGAATGTATCTGCTGGGGGAAGTGGTTATAATAATCTTGTTATTGATAACTCGGGGAATTACTATCTGTCTTATTATGATGTTTCTGTAGCCAAGGGTTCTGTTCAGAAATTTAACGGAAGTTCCTGGTCTTATTTGGGTGGAACTGCCGGAGTAACTACTGGAATAGCCACTTACAATTCATTATCTGTAAGCCCGAACGGAAACAGTATTTATTATACCAATCAGCTGAGTTATCCTGGGTCCGGAATGGAAGTACGTCTGTTTACAGGATCTTTATGGTCTCAGCTTCCTAACGCTACAGATAGTGCTGTGAACTACCAGGCTTCTGCAGTATCTTCAGATAATATTATATTTACTTATGGATCTTATGGTTCCGGAACAGTAAAACGATATTTTGGAGGTGCCTGGGAGCAGGTTGGAAATTCAGGATTTTCAGGAGGTGCTGAATTTGCTGAAATGGTTATCGGAACCAATAACATGATCTATACATGTAATGTTTCCGGAGGTTTAAAGGTTTATCAGAACAGTACAGATGCAGGCCCATTACAAGATTGGAGTCTGGTAGGAGGAGGAGCTGTAGATGCTGCTTCATCAGGTGAGCAGTACAATGCTGATATCGCTTTGGACGGAACCAATACTATTTATGTAGCTTATGTTTCAAATTCAGGAGAAGGAAAAAAACTGAATGTTAAAAAATTTGACGGGAACTCCTGGATCCAGGTTGGAAATGCTAACTTTTCAGATGGGAAAGTTCAGCACATTGCTCTGGCGGTAACCGGATCTGGAACACCATATGTGGTAGCCAGCCGTTTCGAAAATGATAATTTCCTGAGAAATACCGTTTATAAGTTAGACGATTCACAAAACTGGATTCCTTTTGGGGGAGACTTTGTTTCAGATGGTGAAGCAAAATACAACGATCTGGCCATAGATAAGTCACAAAATTACCTGGTTCTGGCGTATTCCGATGATACAACAAAAGTTAAAAGAATTTCTCTGAACCTAAATCCACAAACATGCAGCAATACAGACCCCGGAACCAATACAGGTGATATAGGCTGTGTAAGTTTTATGTATCGCGGCCAGCAGGTTGCTTATACTACCGTAAGAGGAGCAGATGGAAAAATATGGCTTCAGCAGAACCTGGGAAGTACACAGGTTGCTTCATCAGCAGCTGATGCCAATTCATATGGAGATCTCTTCCAGTGGGGAAGATGGGATGATGGCCACCAGCTGAGAAACTCTCAGGTAGTACAGGCTCCATCACCGAATACTCCTGAAGGGACAGGCGCTACAGGAGGGGGGTATATTGCGGGCTCTCCGGCTTGGTGGGCTGGTTTTGCAAGCGGAGATACATGGACTGGTGTCTCTGTTGCTGATGTTAATGCATCGGTCGGAGCAGATCCTTGTAAAGCAATAGGTGCAGATTGGAAAATGCCCTCTCAGGCAGACTGGTCAGCTTTAGTAGGGGCTGAAGGTATCTCCAATCCGGCAACTGCTTATAACAGTAATCTTAAATTACCGGCAGGTGGATATAGAAGCTCAGGTAATGGTGACTTTACTTTTGTAGGACAAAGAGGATATTTCTGGAGCTCTGATACGTCAAGCTTAGGAGGAAAATATCTGTATATCGGATCAACAATTGCGAATCCGTCGGCTGGTGCCATGAGAGGACAGGGATCATCAGTAAGATGCATCAAACCTACATCTTCTTTGAGCACATCAGAAATTAAACTTAAAAATGATGTGGTGAGAATCTATCCTAACCCTACAAAAGGAATTCTTATGGTTAAATCTGATTCAGGGATTGACAAAGTAAATATTATCAATGCGGTAGGACAAAGAATGAATGTGCAATTTTCGGACAATCAGATCAACATGACTGAATTTGCTTCAGGATTATACATCGTAGAATTAAAATTAAAGAACGGACAGATCGTTTCTAAAAAGATTATAAAAGATTAATCCAATTGAATGGTAAGATATTCGCCCTATAAAAAATAGTTCATTACAATTACTTTTATTGGAAGGCTCATGAAAATTTCATGAGTCTTTTTTATTTATTTTCTTCTGAAAACGGCAATATTACCGGGAACTGAATAAAAATAGTCAATATGAACAAAAATTAATCCTATATTCGATAAAAAATAAGACATGAGAAAATTTTATTCCGTTGTTTTTCTGCTGATTACAATGGGTGTGTTTGGGCAGATTAATTATACGATTTCTCCCAATCCGTTCAATGAATCTGATGCTATTACGCTTACCGTTCCGGGAGATCAGATTGACGAATCTGCCTGGGGAGCTTCCAATAACGCCATTTATATCTGGAGCTGGTCGTTTGATACCAATTATCAGAACAGTCAGGATTGTCCTACCAATGGAAGCTGGAACAGTTCCAACGATTTGAATAAGCTGAATTATAATGCTGCAACAGACAGCTATTCACTTACTTTTACTCCAACTGCTTTCTTTGGGAGAACAGGAATCGGCAGGTTTGGGTTTTTATTAAAAGATAAAACAGGATCACATCAGACTTCTCCTGATATTTTTGTCAATGTGGGTACTTTAAGCTTAAGCCTTACCAATCCTCTGGCAAATAGCCTGACCTCTGTTCCGGTAGGGAATTCTATCAATATCACCGCGACAACCAACGTCAACGCAACATTTCAGTTGAAAGCCAACGGAACTGTTATCAATGCTGCAACAACGCCTTCACAATCTTATTCCTACAGTTATACCGTTACTCAGGATACCAATATGGAGCTGGTTGCCACACAGGGATCCAATTCTAAGGCTGCAACATTTATTTTACAAGTCCCGAGAAACGTAGTTTCTGAAGCAATACCCAACTGGATCAGACAGGGAATCAACTATCATCCGACAGATCAGACCAAAGTAGGACTGGCCTTATATGCTCCTGGTAAAAACTTTGTCCATGTCATCGGAAGCTTCAATAACTGGATGGTGAATGATACGTATTTAATGAAAAGAGATACAGCTAATCCTGATCTGTACTGGATTGAACTGATTGGTTTGACTCCTCAGCAGCTCTACACCTTCCAATACAGGACAAATGATCTGAGAAAAGTAGCAGACCCTTATTCACCACAAATTTTATCTTCTTATGATGATCAGTGGATTTCTGCTGCTACCTACCCGAACTTGCCTGCATTTCCTGCCGGACAGGGTTTTGAAGTTTCAACATTTAAAACAGGGCAGACTGCTTATAACTGGCAGGTTGCCAATTTTCAAAGACCCGCCAAAGAAAATCTGGTTGTCTATGAATTATTATTGAGAGACTTTACTCAGGAAAAGAACTGGCAGTCATTAATCAATAAAATTTCTTATTTAAAGAATTTAAAAATCAATGCGATAGAACTGCTTCCCATCATGGAATTTGACGGAAACCTTTCATGGGGATATAATACTTCTTTCCATTATGCATTGGACAAAGCTTATGGAACTCCTGAAAAATTCAAAGAATTTGTAGACCTCTGCCATCAGAACGGGATTGCGGTGATTCTCGATGTGGCATTCAACCACGCTACAGGACGTTCACCTTTAGTAAGGCTCTGGAACATAGATCCGGATGGTGATGGCTATGGCGATGTAGCCCCGGATAATCCTTACTTTAATCAGGTTCCAAAGCATTCATACAATGTATTCAATGATTTTAACCATACCAGTCCTTCAACGCAATATTACGTTGAAAGATGTCTTCAGCAATGGCTTACTGAATATCACATAGACGGATTCCGCTGGGATTTAACCAAAGGATTCACTCAAAGCTGCTCTGCAAATGATGAAGCCTGTACGAATGCTTATCAGCAGGACAGAGTGGATATTATGAAACACTATGCAGACAGACAATGGGCTATTGATCCAAATTCTTACATGATCTTTGAACATCTGGGAACAGATGCAGAAGAACAACAATGGGCTAACTACAGAATAGCAGAAGGAAAAGGTGTTATGCTTTGGAATAAACAGACAGACCCTTATAATCAGAATACGATGGGATATAAGGAGAACAGCAACTACGATCGTATGAATCACAGCCTTCACGGCTTTACGAATATGAGTGCTGTAGGCTATGGAGAAAGCCATGATGAGGAAAGACTGATGTTTAAAAATCTTGCCTACGGTGCAGTAAATGGAAGTTATGATGTTAAAAACCTGAATACAGCTCTTGACAGAATGAAAACTTTCGGTGCAACCTTCTTTACCATTCCGGGGCCTAAAATGATCTGGCAGTTTGGAGAATTAGGTTATGAATTCAGCATCAACAGATGTGCGGACGGCTCCATCAACAGTAGTTGCAGAACGGATGAAAAACCTGTTGCATTCACTTTAGGATATGATACCAATGTGAACAGAAAGGCTGTGTATGATACATGGGCTAAAATTATCGCGATCAGAAATGCTCATCAGATTTTCAAAACCAAAACTTACAGCATAGAATCCAATAATCTTGCAAATGATCCAAACGGACTGATCACCAGGATTTATTTATATGATACAGCTATTACCACAGGGATAAAAAATATAGTGGTATTGGCCAATTATGCTACTTCTGTACAAAATGTTATTCCTTATTTTCCTTACACGGGTCAATGGCAGAATCTGATGGATGACAGTATTTTGAATGTGGTTTCTATAATAACACCAATCACTCTGCAGCCGGGAGAGTTCAGAATCTTCGGTAATTATGCAGGTGCTTTATCAACAGCGGGTACCAATGCCGCTAACAAGCTATCTCTTCTGATTGCAGATAATCCGATTCGGAACGGGGCAGCTAAATTAATTTACAACCAAGCAAAAAACGGAGAGATTTCCATTTTTGATATGACTGGTAAAAGGTTGAGTTCATTCAAACTGGAAAAGGAAAATGGCATCCGCGAAGTGAAAATCAATTATCCGGCAGGAACCTATCTGGTACAGCTGAAATCAGACACAGGAATGGTAATTCAAAAGATGATTATTCTATAAAATAAATACAATACAGTAAAAAGGCAAATTTGCGGATCAGCAGATTTGTCTTTTTTTGTAAGTTCAAAAAAATAGTCTACTTTTGCGGTAGATTTATCAAGAAAGGTGGAGGGATTTGGCCCCGTGAAACCTTAGCAACCTGCACGGTTCCAGAAGTGTAAAGGTGCTAATTCCAACCCAAAGGGGGAGATAAGTGAGATCAATACTCTATATGAATTCCATTTCTTGAAGTCTTGTGTGTCTGCGGAAGAATCCGTTGGAGTAAATGATTAATTGGCAAAAAAATGAAAAAATTAAGTACAGCCGTATTGCTGCTTGGAGTAATTTTGGTGGCTGCTCAGGAGAGCGAGGAGAAAGGAAAACAGATTGAGGATATTGTCATCGTTGGAAACCGTAATGTCAAAAGAACAAAGCTGGAGACACCAGTTCCGGTAGATGTGATTAATATTGACAAAATCCAGAGAAGCGCTCCACAGATGACAGCTCAGGATCTTCTGAATTATGTGATTCCATCGTTTAATGCCGTGAGGCAGTCTGCTTCAGATGGTACAGAGCATATTGATCCCGTAACCCTGAGAGGCATGGGACCTGATCAGGTCTTGGTTTTGCTTAACGGAAAAAGAAGACATTCTACTTCTTTGGTAAACTACCAGAATACAGTAGGGAATGGATCTGTAGGAACAGACCTAAGTACTATTCCCGTGATTGCAATTGACAGAATAGAAGTTCTAAGAGATGGAGCTGCTGCACAATATGGATCTGATGCCATTGCAGGGGTGATCAATATTATTCTTAAGAAAAATGTCGGAGCTTCGGCAAGCCTTACTTACGGATTAAGCGGAAGAAACGATGGTGATACTTATCAGGCAGGAGCCAACTACGGAACTTCATTAGGAAAGAAAGACGGTTATATTAACCTTTCACTGCAGTTAAGCCACAGAGGAAAGACAACAAGAACACAAAATCATGACCTGGATATTTTTGAGAATAATTTTGCTTATGCATTTGCAGATGATCCCGATGCGGCCAGAGCTGCGGATGATGCAGAAATTCAAAAAAGAGGATTGACCCGCGACGATTTTAATTTTCAGATCGGGGATGCCCAGATCAGACAGGGGCAGTTATTTTTCAATTCGGAATATCCTTTCAACGATAACTTCAAACTGTATTCTTTCGGAGGTTTCAGCATCAAAGAAGGAAGAGGTTTTGGTTTCAGAAGGCTTCCGAGCGAAACATCTAATGTCGTTTCATCCATTTACCCGAATGGTTTTCAGCCCACACTGGCATCTCAGATCTATGATGTTTCTTATGCTGTGGGAGCAAAATATAATGCCAATGACTGGCTTTTTGATCTTAGCAATACCTTTGGAAGTAATACTTTCAATTATAATGTAAACAATACCAATAATGCTTCACTTGGGGCAAAATCACCCACACGTTTTTACGCCGGCGCGCACAGCTTTCTTCAAAATACGGTTAACCTCGATGTTTCCAAAAATATAAGCCGTTTCAACATCGCATTCGGAGGAGAATTCAGGTTTGAACAATACCAGATCAAAGCCGGTGATGAAGCTTCTTATTCCCAATATGACATCAATGGAAACATTGCCACTGAAGGAGCAACGGTGTTGGGTGCAGGTGGATCTCAATCCTTTATTGGGTTTTCTCCAAACAATGCATTGAAAAAAGACAGGCATTCTACAGCTGTATATGCAGATGTTTCTTATGATCTGGATAAAAAACTGAATATTGATGCTGCTGCGAGATTTGAAAATTATTCAGATTTCGGAAATACTCTGAATGGAAAACTGGCTGTACGATATGAGTTTATAAAAAATTATGCAGTAAGAGCAGCAGTGGGAACAGGATTTAGGGCTCCTTCCCTTCAACAGCAGTATTTTAATAACTCTTATGCGGATATTTCTACTTCCGGCGAGAAGATTGTTACAAAAGGAATTTTTAGTAATGACAGCAAAGCCGCTGAAATTCTTGGATTTGATAAACTTAAGCAGGAAACCTCTGTAAACGGAAGTGCCGGATTTACTTTAAACCCTGTAAAAGGACTGTTGATAACCGTAGATGGATATATCATTAAAGTAAAAGACAGAATCGTTATTACTGGAAATATAACAGATCCAAGATTGTCAGATCCAGCAGTAGTAGGACAGGGAAATGAGGTAGAAAGCGGAAGATTCTTTGCCAATGCTATTGATACCGAAACGAAAGGAGTAGATGTCGTAGTAACCTATGACTGGATTCTTGGCAATGGAAAATTAAATATCAATCTTGCCGGAAACTATACAGAAACGAAAATCACAGATTTCCATTTTCCGGAAAACCTGGGAACCCCTCAGAATGAATTTTTTGGACCGGATCAGATCAATATCATTGAAACACTGTCTCCCAAAACAAAAGCTTCATTAGGGCTAAATTATGGAATCGGGAAGTTTAATTTTCTCGTGAGAAATACCTATTTTGGTAAAGTAATAAGAGACGGCTATCCATTTGGAGGAGTGCAGGAATTCTCACCAAAGGTAGTTACAGATATCAGTGTTGGTTATAATATCACTAAGAGTATCAATTTTACGATAGGAGCCAATAATGTATTCGATGTTTTCCCGGATCGTCAGATTTATGAAAATTCATATTATGGAGTATTTAAATATGCGCCGGTTCAGATGGGAACGCTGGGGAATTATTTCTTCGGAAGACTTAATTTTAATTTTTAATCATTAAATGAGTACCACCTCACATCAGATAGGCTGGAAAACAGCCACAGCTATTGTTGTTTCCAATATGATCGGGACAGGGATTTTTACCACCCTGGGGTTTCAGCTATCCGATATTACCAATACCTACAGTATTTTCCTGCTATGGATCATTGGAGGAGTCCTTGCTCTGTTCGGGGCTTTTTGCTATGCTGAATTGGGCTCACATTTTAAAGGAAACGGAGGTGATTTTATCTATCTTAAAGAAACTTATCATCCGTTGTTTGGGTACCTTATAAGCTGGATTTCGCTGATCATAGGATTTTCTTCTCCTGTAGCTTTGGCAGCCTTGGCTATGTCAAAATATCTTTCTGTATTCGATTATTCTTTCGGAAACAGTTTTGCGATTGCTGCCATTTTTCTGGTTGCAGTTACATTATCATTCAGCCTGAAAACATCCAGCCGGTTTCATAACTTTTTCACTTTCATTAAAATAGCTTTTATTGTTATCCTGATTATTCTGGGAGTTGGGCTTGCAGATTCACCACAAATCGGCAACAGCCTGAATTTCAGTGACAGCTGGAAGAATGAGATTATGCTTCCGGCATTTGCTACATCGCTGGTATTTGTCACCTATTCCTATACAGGCTGGAACTCTGCATCTTATATTGCAGGAGAGATAAAAGAAGTTCAGAGAAACCTTCCAAAATCCTTGATTATAGGAACTGTTTTTGTGACGGTAAGCTATATTCTGGTGAATTATATTATGCTGAAACATGCTCCTGTAAGTCAATTGGCAGGAAAAGAAGATGTGATGGGAGAAGCGGCTGTCAACATGCTGGGACCTGCTTTTGGAAAGATCGTCAATATTTTTATTGCTCTGCAGCTTATTGCAACCATCAGTGGTTATCTGTGGGTAGGATCAAGATTAACACAGGCTTTTGCAAAACATACATCCATTTGGAAACCATTGTCAGTGGGCAATGCAAAGAGAATTCCGGTAAGAGCTATTTTCGCCCATGCCGTCATTGCAGCTATTATTATTCTAACCGGAAGTTTTAAAGAAATTTTTGTCTATACAGCCTTTATTTTACAGCTTTTTGCAAGCTTGGCTATTTCTACCGTATTCTTTCTGAAGAAAAAAGACAGAAAAATCTTTAAGTCGAATGCTTTCCACATTTTTCCGGCAGTTTTTCTGTTGTTCAGTATGTATATTCTTTATTTTACATTCATTCATAATCCTAAAGAAAGCCTGATCGGACTGGGAATTATCGCAGTAGGAATTATTTTATATCTGATTGACAGAAGACTTTCTAAAGGATCTCAGACTCAATCCTAATGATGCAGAAAGGGGAATTAACAAATTGGATATTCAGCCTTTTTGCCGTTTCATCTCCTTTCCCCCTAATGCTCAAAAATTTATGCTGATTCGGAATTTTAATTTTGAATTAATAATTCTTATCTTTGCACCCACAAAATTTCTACAATGTCTAAATCATTAATTCCAAAATTAGAAGCTATAAAACAAAGATATAATGAGGTGGCAGACCTTATTATACAGCCTGATGTCATTTCAGACCAAAAAAGATATTCTTCTTTGAACAAAGAATATAGTGATTTGGGGAAAATTGTAAGAGTTTACGATCAGTACAAAGGTGCTTTAGATAGTATAGCAGAATCTGAAGAAATCATCGCAGATGGTTCAGACAGAGATCTGGTAGATCTTGCTAAAGAAGAAAAGCTGGAAGCCCAGGCTAAAATCCCGGGACTGGAAGAAGAGCTGAAAGTATTGCTGATCCCTAAAGATCCTGCTGATGACAAAAACGTTATCGTAGAATTACGTGCGGGAACAGGTGGTGATGAAGCTGCTATTTTCGTGGAAGATATCTACAGAATGTATACCATGTATTTCAAGGCAAAAGGATGGAGACATGAAGTAACAGACTCTAATGAAGCGGCAAAAGGGTATAAGGAATTGATCATGAAGGTAGAAGGTGAGGGCGTTTATGGGATCATGAAGTTCGAATCCGGCGTTCACCGTGTACAGCGTGTCCCTGAAACGGAATCTCAGGGAAGAGTACATACTTCTGCAATTACGGTAGCGGTTTTACCGGAAGCTGAAGAAGTGGATGTAGAGATTAATCCTGCAGATATTGAAATGCAGACTTCACGTTCAGGTGGTGCCGGAGGGCAGAACGTAAACAAGGTTGAAACGAAAGTTCAGCTTACCCACAAGCCTTCAGGACTTGTAGTAGTGTGTCAGCAGGCTCGTTCTCAGCTGGCTAACCGCGAACTGGCAATGGAAATGCTTCGTGCTAAACTATATGACATCAAACTTCAGGAAGTTCAGGGAGATATTGCCGCTCAGAGAAAAACAATGGTATCTACAGGAGACCGTTCAGCAAAAATTAAAACATACAACTATCCGCAAGGTAGAGTGACAGACCACAGAATCAATAAGTCCATGTATAACCTTGATGCTTATATGAATGGAGATATTTCTGAAATGATTGATGCCGTAATCATGGCAGAAAATGCAGAAAAGATGAAGGGGGAAGAAGAAAATTACTAACAATCGAAATAAATAAAACACAGCCTCTGATTTTTCAGGGGCTGTGTTTTTTCAAATACTAAATACAATATAAACTATGAAAAACTACAGAATTATTTTAGTGTTGCTTCTTACTGTGATGGGACAGCTTCTCAGTGCTCAGACTGAGGTTAAGAAACCTAAAGAAGCGTTTGAACTGTTCTTCGGAACTTTCGTCAATAATGATGAAACAGCATTGAATAAGCTGAATGATTATTTAAAACCTACTGTAGAAGGGCAGAATGCATATCAGGTAGATTTTAAAGAAACTTCACAGGAAATGATAAACGGCAGTGTTGAGAATTTCCTTTCTGCTTTTCCTAAAGCGACTGCTTCAGCATGTAAAAAAGAAGCGGAAGACTATTTCATTGCCATGTTCGGGAATTTTAAGAATGGAAAATTGACCGTTAAAAATGTAAAAGTTGTTCCTAATGAATATCTCGAAGGGGAAAAAATTGCAGAAATAAGCTATACCGTAAGCTTTCAGGTACCGGCAAAGCTGACATCCGGACCTAAAGGAGATATGAAGAAAGTAAAGGCTGAAGATCTGAAAAAATATTTGATTCAGGCAGCTCAGGATTTTAAAAATGCTGATAAAACAGTAATCACCGATCAGAATTTTAATCTATATGAGCTGAAGGAAGGCGGTAAAATATATTATTGGAATGGCAGTCCGGATGAAATTGTTTCCAACCTTACCGATTTCTACTTTGAAAGTTTCGGAGCAAATGAATAACTGAAGCCATGCTTATAAAGAATAGAAAGTCCCGATTTAAAGGGACTTTTTTTATTTCACATACTTTACGTATTTTTGAGAAAAACCGATCAGTATGAATTTTAAACCTATATTGTTAACTGCTGGAGTGTTATTTTCAGCATCTTTTTATTCTCAGAAAATGAATTATCCTAAAGCATTAAAAGGAAGCCAGACAGATACCTATTTCGGAACTGCCGTTTCTGATCCTTTCAGAGATCTGGAAAATGATTCTGAAGCTACAAAAAAATGGGTAGATGAAGAAGTTGCCTACAGCCAGAATTATCTTTCTAAAATTCCGTTCAGGGATAAAATTAAAAGCCAGTTGAAAGACATCTGGAATTACGAGAAAATTTCAGCACCTTTCAAGGAAGGAGACTATACCTATTATTATAAAAATGATGGTTTGCAGGCTCAGTCTGTGTTATACAGAACCCATAACAAAACCAATGCAACGGAAGTGTTTTTAGATCCTAATAAATTTTCAGAAAAAGGAACTACTTCTCTTTCCAATCTGTCATTCAACAAAAAAGGAAATCTTGCAGCGTATTCTATTTCTGAAGGAGGAAGTGACTGGAATAAGATCATTATCATTGATGCAATTACCAAAAAACAGATCGATGAGACAATCGTGGATGTAAAATTCAGTGGGATTTCATGGCAGGGGGATGAAGGATTCTATTATTCAAGCTATGACAAACCGAAAGAAGGAACTGTACTTTCCGGAATGACGGATAAGCATAAAGTATACTTCCATAAACTGGGTACAAAACAATCTGAAGATCAATTGATTTTCGGAGGAGATAAAACACCAAGAAGGTATCTAAGCGCCGGAGTTTCTGAAGATCAGAGATACCTTATCATTTCTGCGGCTAATGCTACAAACGGAAATGAATTGTATATCAAAGACCTTAAAAAAGGAGGAGACTTTGTGCAGATTGTCAATGGGTTTGATATCAATGCCAGTATTGTTGATACACAGGGAGATGATCTCTTTATTTTTACTGATAAAGATGCTCCTAATATGCGTCTTGTAAAAACAACGATAAGCAATCCAGCTCCTGCCACATGGAAGGATGTGATTCCGCAGACTGAAAATGTATTGGGGATTTCTTCTGGTGGAGGGTATTTCTTTGCAACCTATATGATTGATGCGATAGACCAGGTGAAACAATTTGATAAGACAGGAAAACTGGTCAGAGAAATTACACTACCCGGTAAAGGAAATATCTCAGGATTCGGAGGAAAAGAGAAAGAGAAAGATGTTTATTACTCTTTCAGTAATTATATTACCCCGGGAACTACTTATAAATTCAATGTAGATTCAGGAAAATCTGAAGTTTATCAGAAACCAAAAGTGAAGTTTAACCCGGATGATTATGTTTCGGAACAGGTATTCTATACTTCAAAAGATGGTACAAAAGTTCCTATGATGATCAACTATAAGAAAGGAACTAAACTGGACGGTAAAAATCCTACTATTCTTTACTCTTATGGAGGTTTCAACATCAGCCTTCAGCCGTCATTCTCTGTAGTCAACGCTATCTGGATGGAAAATGGTGGTATTTATGCTGTTCCAAACATCCGTGGAGGAGGAGAATATGGTAAGAAATGGCACGATGCAGGAACAAAACAGCAGAAGAAAAATGTTTTTGAAGACTTTATCGCAGCCGGAGAGTACCTTCAAAATAAAGGCTATACTTCAAAACAATATATGGCACTTTCAGGAAGGTCAAACGGAGGATTGCTGGTAGGAGCAACAATGACAATGAGGCCGGACCTTGCGAGAGTAGCCTTTCCGGGAGTAGGAGTTCTGGATATGTTGAGGTATAATAAATTTACTGCCGGAGCAGGATGGTCTTACGACTATGGTACTGCGGAAGACAGCAAAGAAATGTTCGGATACCTTAAATCTTATTCTCCGGTACACAATGTAAAAGCAGGAACTTGTTATCCATCAACAATGATCATCACCAGTGATCATGATGACAGGGTAGTGCCGGCTCACTCATTTAAATTTGGAGCAGAGCTGCAGGAAAAGCAGGCATGTAAGAATCCTATTTTGCTGAGAATTGAAAAGAATGCAGGCCACGGAGCTGGAAGATCAACAGATCAGGTGATCAGTGAAAATGCAGATCTTATATCATTTGCATTGTATGAGATGGGAATAAAAAAATAAAAATAAAAAATATAATATTCAAAAAAACGGCTTTTTTTATTTAAAATTAGTCGTTTTTTTTGTTCTATTGTGTTTATAATTCTTATTTTTATGGCGGATATTTAAAGTTTATTAATTCTAAATTAATTAAGTAATTATGAAAAAAAGAATTTTACTGGTTTGTGCACTGGCGGCTGGGTTTTCCAGTTTCAATGCACAGAGGTGGCTGCCAGCCTCACAAAAAACATCTGAAATCAGAAAAGAGGTACAGGTACAGTATTCTTATAGGCTGGATTTACAGTCTTTAAGAGATGTTTTAAAAAATGCTGTAGAAACAGGAAAAGGTGCACAGGCTGTTATTGTTTCTTTACCTACCGCAGAAGGGAAAATTGAAAAGTTTGCAGTATACAGTGATCCCGTTGTTGAAAAATCAATGGCGGACAGGTACCAGCTAGGATCTTATGTTGGGGTAGGAGTTGATGATCCGGGTAAGTATGTAAGGTTCAGTACTGCACCTACTGAGTTGCAGTCTATGATTATCAAAGATGGCAAATTTCAGTTCATAGAACCCATTACCGCAGATAAACAGGTTTATGGGGTTTTTTATAAAACTGAAAGAGCTGCTGGAGATCATGGATTCGAATGTACTACAGAAGAAAAGAACTTTAAGGATATAAAATCATTAGAATTCAACGGAAAAAAAAATCTTTCTAATGTAGGAATTACGAACAGACCGGCAAGTACGAAATTCAGAACTTATAGATTAGCACTGTCTACCACAGGAGAATATACAAAGAAATTTGATCCGGCTGGAGGAATCACAAACACCGTTATTCAGATGAATGCTACGATGACCCGTGTGAATGGTATTTTTCAAAAAGATTTTGCCATTAAGCTGATCATTCAGGACTTACCTAATATCATATTCCTTGACCCTGCAACAGATCCTTACACAGGAAACTTAAATTTACAGCTTCAGCAAACTTTAACAAACACGGTAGGAAATGCTAATTACGATATGGGGCATGTTTTCAATGCTGCAGGAGGTAACGGTAATGCTGGTTCAATAGGCTCTACATGTGTTGATCCCGCCACTACAACTTCATTAGCAAAAGGATCTGCATTCACACAGAATACAAATCCGGTTGGAGACTCTTTTGATATAGATTATGTGGCTCATGAAATGGGACATCAGTTGGGAGGCAACCATACTTTTTCGCACGTTTCAGAAGGTTCCGGAGTAAATATAGAACCGGGAGGAGGAACTACTATCATGGGATATGCCGGAATTACCGGAGATAATGTTCAGGCTTATACTGATGCTTATTTTCATTACTCCTCTATTAATCAGGTTCTTAATAGTTTAGACAGCAAGCCTGGATGTGGAACCTCAGAAAATATAACTACGAATACAGCTCCTGTAATTTCACTTCTTCCTACCTACAGTATTCCAAAAGGAACAGCTTATTATCTTGATGCTACAGCTACAGATAATGATCCTGTTAAATATACATGGGAACAATATGACAGTGTTGACTCTTATAATTCAATCTCAGGAGACAGCGGTTGGGGATATAATGCTCAGGGAGCTTTAACAAGATCTTATTTTGGTACTGCAAGTGGAAGGAGGTATTTCCCAAGCCTTCCAATAGTAATGGGAGGATCTTTAACTGATAAGACTAAATGGGAAACAGTTTCTTATATTCCAAGAGTACTTAAATATGCAGTAACAGTTAGAGATGAGAATGCTACTACGCCAATGCTTGTATCCGCTGAAACTACTGTAACAGTTACAAATGACGGTCCTTTCAAATTTAATGGTCTTATTGATAGCAAAACATTATATAATAATGCAGCCAATACAATTTCATGGGATGTAGCTAATACCAATACTGCACCTTATAATGTAGCTAATGTAAAGATCGAATATACGACAGATCTTGTCAATGGATCAACATGGACTGAACTTGTAGCTTCTACTCCTAATACAGGAAGTTATACAGCACAAATGCCTTCTGGATTAACAGGTCCTATTAAATTGAGAATTTCAGCTATTGGTAATGTATTCTATGCTGTATCTCCTAAAATTATAGTGGGAGCTGCTCCAACTTCAACGACAGATGCTCCAACAGGAGTGGGTTCAATAGCAACAGAAATCTTAAAAACATCTGCTACTATCGGATGGAATAGTGTCCCAGGGGCTACTTATGCTGTTAAATATAGAAAATTGGGGGAAACAAACTGGACAAATGCTACAAGTACCACTAATTTTATATTATTGAATTCTCTTGAAGATGAAACAAACTATGAAGTTCAGGTAGCTGCAGTAGTGAATACAGTACCTGGAGCATTCTCTTCTACTTATACATTCAAAACAAAAGGTTTGAGAACTGGTTCAGATTATTGTTTAATGACAACAGGTGGAAATAGCTTTGCAAGTTTCAGCTTTAACAGTGGCTTAGCCCAGTTAAACTTAGCTAACCTGGCTTATTCTCAATTAACATATAAAACGATTTTCAGTACGTATCAGGATTTTACTGAAGATGCAACGAAAATAGTTAATTTAACAAAAGGAACACAGTATACGCTATCTTATTTCAATGTTGGTAATACAGCAGGGTATAATGACAGAATGGAAGTTTGGATCGACTTTAACAGAAATGGAGTTTTTGAAGCTTCAGAGAAAATAGGCTCTAAAACAACTATTCCTCCTTCAAGCGGTCAATATACAGGAACGATTGTATTTACTGTTCCTACTACTGCATATACAGGAGATAAATTATTGAGGATGAGAGTAGCAAATACTTTCTTTAATGCTGCTACCGGTCCATGTGGAAGTCCATCAGTTCCTGTACAGGGAGGTGGGGTTATCTCTCAGGGGTCATTCAAAGATTTTTCTGTGAAGATAACAGATAATCTTGCTGTGGATGAAACAAAAGATGTAAAATCATCTGAAATTTCAATTTACCCGAATCCAGCGGATACTTTCGTAGAAGTGAAGAATCTTAAAGGAAAAGCAGATTATAAAATCTATACTGCTGACGGAAGATTAGCTCAGGAAGGACAGATTGACGGACAAAGAATCAATGTTGCTTCATTAATCAAAGGTATGTATGTGATCACGATAAAAGATGACAAAAATACCTACAATACGAAGCTTATCAAAAAATAAGCAGACTATTTACCAATAAGAAGGGCCGGGCATTTACCCGGCCTTTCTCTTTTACTAAAACATAGAAAAACAGCATGTTAACAGAAGTTTCATGTTTCGTTCAAAAAAATTAACTTTACGGGGACAAAAATAATTGGAATGCGAAAGATAATTTCTGTGAAAAAACCGGATTTTAGTGTATCACCTCATGAAAAAGAGATTTATGACTTTGAAAAAGACGGGCTTGAACTCAAATCATCCTATGAGAAAAAAGATGTTAAAGATGAATCCTTAACGCAGACTTCTCCGGGAATTGAGCCCTATCTGAGAGGACCATATTCTACGATGTATGTACAGAAACCCTGGACGATCCGCCAATATGCCGGATTTTCTACTGCTGAAGAATCCAATGCTTTTTACAGAAGAAACCTTGCTGCCGGTCAGAAAGGACTTTCAGTCGCATTTGATTTAGCAACGCACAGAGGGTATGACTCTGATCACTCAAGAGTGGTAGGAGACGTAGGAAAAGCGGGGGTTGCCATTGATTCAGTGGAAGACATGAAAATTCTTTTCAATGAAATTCCGTTAGACCAGATTTCAGTATCTATGACCATGAATGGTGCTGTACTTCCTATTTTGTCTTTCTACATCGTAGCTGCAGAAGAGCAGGGTGTAAAGCAGGAGCAGCTTTCAGGAACCATTCAAAATGATATTCTGAAAGAATTCATGGTAAGGAATACCTATATTTATCCGCCGGCACCTTCCATGAAGATCATTGCAGATATTTTTGAATATACTTCGCAAAACATTCCAAAATTCAATTCCATCTCTATTTCCGGATACCATATGCAGGAAGCTGGTGCTACTCCAGTGCTCGAAATGGCTTACACTCTGGCAGACGGTCTTGAATATGTGAGAACCGGAATCAAAGCAGGAATGAATGTTGATGATTTCGCACCAAGGTTATCATTCTTCTGGGCAATCGGGATGAACCATTTCATGGAAATAGCTAAAATGCGCGCTGCAAGATACATATGGGCAACGCTATTAAAACAGTTTAATCCCCAGAATCCGAAATCGCTAGCATTAAGAACCCATTCTCAAACTTCCGGATGGTCCCTGACAGAACAGGAACCTTTCAATAATATCACAAGAACAGCCATTGAAGCTTTGTCTTCAGCATTAGGAGGAACTCAGTCTCTCCACACCAATGCATTAGATGAAGCCATTGCTCTTCCTACAGATTATTCAGCGAAAATTGCTAGAAACACACAGATCATTCTTCAGCAGGAAAGCGGGATATGTGATGTGGTAGATCCAATGGGAGGAAGCAATCTTGTAGAAAGCCTTACCCAGCAGATGATTGAAGAAGCGATGAGGTACATTGATGAAGTAGAGCAGGAAGGGGGAATGACCAAAGCTATCGAAGCCGGAATTCCGAAAATGAGAATTGAGGAAGCTGCCGCTAAAAAACAGGCTAAAATTGATAGCGGAGAAGAGTTCATTATCGGTGTGAATTCATTCAAATCCTCACTGAAGCAGGACCAGATAGAAATTTTAGATATTGACAACACAGAAGTTCGAAGAAAACAGATCGAAAGGCTGAATACGATTAAAACAGAAAGAGATCCTGAAGCCGTTGAGCAGATCCTGAATGAGATCCGTGAAAGCGCAAAAACAGGAAAAGGAAATCTTCTGGCATTATGCATCGAAGCGGCAAGAAGGAGAGTTACTCTTGGTGAGATGAGTGATGCTATGGAAGAAACCTTTGGAAGATACAAAGCTAATATTAAAACAATCTCTGGGGTATACGCAATGAATGCCGGTAAAAACGAATATTTTGAAAAAGCTCTTCATCTGACTCAGAAATTTGAAGAAGAGGAAGGACGCCGTCCAAGATTAATGGTTGCTAAAATGGGACAGGATGGGCACGACAGGGGAGCTAAAGTGGTAGCAACAGCATTTGCAGATATGGGATTTGACGTAGATGTAGCTCCGTTGTTCCAGACACCGGAGGAAGTAGCTAAACAGGCTGTAGAAAATGATATCCACATTTTAGGAGTATCTTCATTGGCTGCAGGACACAAAACATTGGTGCCGCAGGTTGTGGAAGAATTATCCAAATTGGGAGCAGATGATATTACCATTGTTGTAGGAGGTGTAATTCCACAGCAGGATTATGAATTCCTGTATGCTAACGGTGCAGACTTTATTTTCGGACCTGGAACCAACCTTCCGAAATGTGCCGTAGAAATTCTGGAAAGATTTTTAGAGAAATAAATAGAAAAGCTTTAATTTCAGCACGGAAATTAAAACATAACTATGAATCTGAAAAAAATTATAAAGTCTACGAGGAAAAAAATACTTCTTCTCGTAGGCTTATTTATTGTTATATGTTTCTTTCTGGTAGTTTCGGGGAAGAATAATCTATCAGCACAAAGCTCTCCGGTTGTAGCAGACACCGTTTTGGTAAAAAAGCATTTAGCAGCACTTACCCAAACTCCACAATTCAGGAATCATAAAAATATTGATCAGCTTAATGCCGTTGCAGACTACATCCATCAAACCTTTGCTGCTTATGATGACAGTACCTCTTTTCAGGAATATAAAGTAGACGGAAAAGTCTACAAAAACGTCATTACTTCCTTCGGGACAGAAAATACCAAAAGGATTATTATTGGAGCGCATTATGATGTTTGCGGAGACCAGCAGGGAGCAGACGACAACGCAACCGGAGTTACAGCCCTCCTGGAACTGGCAAGAATGCTGAAAGGGCAGAAGCTGAAGTACAGGGTAGATCTAGTTGCGTACACGTTGGAAGAACCACCTTATTTCAGAACAGAAAATATGGGAAGCTATGTCCATGCAAAATATTTAAAGGATAACAAGATCGACGTATATGGAATGGCCAGTGTAGAAATGATAGGTTATTTCCGTGACGAAAAAGGTTCTCAGGGTTTTCCTATAGGGTTTCTTTCTTGGTTCTATGGCGATAAAGGAGATTTTATTACTTTGGTCAAAAAATTCAGTGGTGCAGGTCAGTTTGTAAAAAATTTCATTGAAAATTTTAAAGGGTCAGAACAGATAAAAACAGAAACTTTCTCAGCCCCCAAATTTGTTGCGGGTATAGATTTTTCTGATCATCTTAACTATTGGAATTTTGATTTTCCTGCACTTATGATCACTGATTCTTCCTTCTTCAGAAATAAAAACTATCACGAACCCACTGACACTCTGGAAACGCTGGATACCAATAGGATGACAAAGGTTATAAATGCTATATTTCTCAGCATTATTCACCTTAAGTGAAAAAAATAATTTTGATTGTCAGAAAAATGTATATATTTGCACCTGAAAATCAAGTTTAACCATTAAAAACAACGAAGCAATGTTCAGAACAAATCAGAATTCTACAGTTGGATTACCGCTTATGGTGGTAACGCTTCGTGGTTTGGTACATTCTTAGAATAACAGTACAATGAAATATCAAAACCCGAAGTCGTAGAGATTTCGGGTTTTTTATTGCGCAATATTTCAAACTTCAAGTTTTCCCGAAATCTTTTTTAGTGTCATTAAAGGCAAAATAGGATGAGAAATATTCCTCAGAACTATTTCGTCTATTATTAATTCATTCAACTGATATTTTAGTTGATTAAAAGCTGTGCGAGATAAAAAATTAAGATCTCACATCAGGCTTGTGTGAACAATGGAAAATAATAACCTTCTGTTTTCCCGGCTGAGAAGCATGAGAAGCAGAAAAAGAGCAATTAGAAAAGATGTAGAAAAGCAGATAAGAAAACAATACAAACGTAGTAGAGAACTCTGGAAAATAAGAAGAAATCTTCCGTTGATTCCATTAGATAAACCTTATCAAAAAGGATTTGTAAGATTCTTTGTAGTGAGGGATGATGTAAAGCAATCCAAAGATGGAGATTTTTTCGAAGGAATTTTAAAGAAGATCAATACCTATTCGTATTCTGAAAACCGCAAGTTTCTCAAAAAGAAAAGAAAGTTCGGAAGAAAGATATATGTAGAAAGAGAACAGAAGCTCAGGTATATCACTTCATTTTCCTGGAATGATCCGAAATTGGGGCTTACCGACAGAGAAAGACAATACTTTGAAAAGAAAGAAGACTATTGCCCTGTTCGTAAGATATTCGGAACCTACTATAAATTCACTGAACCGTGGAGATTTACTCTGAGAGTAAAACCCAACATGATTACTCATTACAAACCCTTGGATCTGGAGCTGGAAAAAGAATATGCAGTGCTGGATTCCTATTTGGGAGAGTATAAGGTGATAGGGATTATGAACAAGACTATTTTATGTAAGTCAAATCCATGGAAAGAAACGTATCAAAGAAAACTTATCAAAAGCAGGAAATATGTGACCTGCACAATGTCTGCAACAGAGATTGCAGAAAGCTTACAGGACGAATAAGTCCAACTGTTATTTAAAACAAAAACAATGGGAAATTTAAAACTAAAAGGAAAAGATATATTAAAACTGGGCTATCCAAATAACCAAAGCGTAAACGTAGCATTGGAAGTCATGAAAAGAAATTTTGCAACGAAGAATATTCACCACGTAAAATCTCTTTTAAAGGAAATCCTGTTGAATCCGGAAGAATTTGAAAAAGATCTCACCTTCGGACAGATTGCAGAAACCCTGCTTTCATCCAAAAAAACTGAAAAGCGGATGCTGAATTCCCAGCGGGCTTCATTTCAGATTTTTGGTACTAATATCTCAGAAGAGGCAAAAAATCAGCTGTATACTGCTTTGAAACTGCCTGTTTCTACTCAGGGAGCATTAATGCCGGATGCCCACAGCGGCTACGGACTTCCCATAGGAGGAGTGCTGGCAGTAGAAAATGCGGTAATCCCTTACGGTGTAGGTATGGATATTGGCTGCAGAATGAGCCTTAGTATTTTGGATACACCGGTTTCTTATCTTGAAGGAGCAAGAGATAAATATGAAAAAGCGCTTGCTGAGCATACAAAATTCGGGATGTATGAAACGCATAAATCTCACATAGATCATGAGATTTTCGACAGGGATACATTTGATATGATTCCAATCTTAAGAAGATTAAAAGGAAAAGCGATCAAACAGATGGGGTCCTCGGGCGGCGGAAACCACTTTGTAGAATTCGGGGAAGTGGAAATCACTGAAGAAGACGAACAAATTGGCCTGCCAAAAGGAAAATATCTGGGAATTCTTTCTCATAGCGGCTCAAGAGGATTGGGAGCAGAGATTGCCCAATATTACTCAAGAATGGCTGTAGAACAGTGCCCGTTGCCAAAAGAAGCTCAAAATTTCGCATGGCTGGATCTGAGTACTCATCTGGGACTGGAATACTGGACCGCAATGAATCTCGCCGGAGATTATGCTTCAGCCTGTCATGATGATATTCACAGAAGGCTCGTTAAAGCGGTTGGTGGAAGAGTAAAAGCCAGAATTGAGAACCATCACAATTTTGCATGGAAGGAAATCCATAATGGAAAAGAAGTGATTGTTCACCGCAAAGGAGCAACGCCTGCCAATGAAAATGAACTGGGCATGATTCCGGGGTCTATGACGGCAAAAGGATTTATTGTTCGCGGAAAAGGAAACCCCGAATCCCTTAACTCAGCATCGCATGGAGCGGGTAGAGCCCATTCAAGAGGAGAATGCAAAAACCTTTTCACTCAGCATGATATCAAAAAAGAACTGAAACTGAAAAATGTCACACTGATGGGCGGAAATGCAGAAGAAGCACCAATGGCCTACAAAGACATTAATGAAGTGATGAATGCACAGAGTGAACTGGTAGATATCCTGGGAACATTTCAGCCGAGAATTGTGAGAATGGACAGGTAGCCAACCTGATATTTTACAACCTTACAGGTTTCAAAAACCTGTAAGGTTTAATAAATAAAATATTTAAAAACAAAAAAATGGGAGCACCACATAACATAAAAAGATACGGTGAAGTCTGGCCGGAATTCAGAATCCGGTTAGGGCTTGAAATTTTAGATAAATTAAGAGATAAAGTCATTTTATCAGGTGGCTGGGCATGGCATTTTATGTCAGAAACAGGACATATGGAATATAAACATGCACATGACCATAAGGATATTGATGTTTTTGTAAAGAAAGAAAATATAGCAGAGGTAGTGATCATTCTTCAGAAGGAAGGATTTCAGAAAGTCTGGACCCGGTATGATCATTTGCCCAGTGAGGAAAACTTTCGCAGATATGAAAAAACAGTTGAGCTGGAAAATGAAAAATTTCACAGAATTACCATTGACTTCTTTGAAAAAGATGATCTTGAAACAGTTGAAGCCAATGATTTTACCGTTGTGAGACCTGATATTTTACTTTCATTTTACAGGAATATTCACTCCAGTGACAAATGCTGGGCAGTAATGGCCGCAAAAGATTTATTACAAAAAGGGATAGATCCGGTGGGGCACCCTTTATTAAGTAAAATGCCAATATAAAAATGGAAAAATTAATACAGATCACTTCAGGAAGAGGTCCTTTGGAATGTCAGTGGGTAGTAGCCAGGGTTTTGAAGACCTTTCTTGAAGAGGCAAAACAAAATACAATAGAATACGAAATTATTCATCGTGAAAACGGTGATGAAAACCTGACATTAAAATCTGTGACTATCCTTTTGAAAGGAAAAGAAATAAATCTTTTCTTAAAAAACTGGCTGGGAAGTGTTTGCTGGATAGGGAAGAGTACATTCAGGAAACTGCATAAAAGAAGCAATTGGTTTATTGGAATTTTTGAATTGGAAAATATAAAAATGATCGATTTCAATGAAAAAGATATCCGGTTTCAGACTGCGAGAAGTCAGGGAAGTGGAGGGCAAAATGTAAATAAGGTGAATACTGCCGTGCGTGCTACCCATATTCCCACTAAGGAAACTGTTTTTGTACAGGATTCCCGTTCGCAGCTGGAAAATAAAAAACGTTCCGTTATCAGACTCAAAGAAAAGGTAATGGCAGCCTATCTGCAAAATTTGGAAAGAAACCTGAAAGAAACCTGGTCTCTTCAGATGCAGATAGAGCGTGGGAATCCGGTTCGTACATTCTCAGGAACAGATTTTAAAAAGAATTATGAAGACAGGACATTCAAAAAACAAAGGAATGCCTTGAAAAATGAACTTAAAAACTACAGAAATGACCTTAACTAAAAGTAAATATTATTTTGAAGCGCTGGACTACTTTCCTTTCAACCTTGCGGAGTGCATGGATGCGCTGAACTATGCCTTATCCTACGAACCGGAAGATGCAGACAGCCTTTGTCTGATGGGAAGAATATATTCAGAAGAATTGAAGGATTATGAAACGGCTAAGAAGTACTTTGATGAAGCAATGCAGAATAACATTGGAAATGTAAATACTCCAAAATATTATATTGAGTGTCTCCTGAATAATGAAGATTATAAAGAAGCAGAGAAACTGATTGAATTTGCTCTAAAGCTGAAAGGAATTGACAGATCGGAAATTCTCAACTGCCTGTCGCTTCTGCAGGAAAGAAACTTTGAGTACAAAAAAGCTTTAGCAACCCTTAAAGAGGCCAAAAAGTTTGCTTACAGCCGTGCTGCTCTTGAATTCATTGAAGATAGAGAAAAATTAATCAAATCAAAGACAACCAGAACAGGAACTGTAAAAAAGACAGAATAATCTGTTTTAACCTGATATCATTAAAGGAAAATAAGCTTTCAATTGAAAGCTTATTTTTTATTTACGGAAATCAGATAATCGTATACCATTTGATGTTGGTCATCCGTCAGCTTAGCCTTTGGAGCCATCCTGCTTAAGGTGTTGATCCATCCTTTGTCATCGTGCTTGGTAGGTTCCGGCAGCTTATGACATTTTGCACAGGAATTTTCGAAAATCGTTTTTCCCTGTGCCAATTGCTCAGATGAGGTATACTTAGGCCCTGTTACAGCCACACTTTTTGGTCCGCATGATACCAGAAATGCTGATGTTGCGATACCGGCTAAGATGATTTTTTTCATACTATTTTTGTTTGTTGATTACTTCTTCACAGAAACAATATAGTCATAAACCCATTGATGCTGTTCATCCGTCAGTTTAGCTTTTGGCGCCATCGAATTCATGATTCCTACCCATTGTACAGGGTTATGTGAAGCAGGATCCGGTAATTTATGGCATCTTCCGCAGGAATTTTCAAAAATGGTTTTCCCCTGAGCAATCTGTTCTGCAGTAGACGTTGCAGCGCCTGGAGTAGCAGTGGATGTAGCAGCTTTCGGCGTACATGAAACCAGCAGGATAGCAGTTAACGAAGCCGCAGCAATAAGTTTTTTCATGTTTCTTTTTTGATATATAACAAATGTAATAAATTCCTTAAGCTGTTGACATAGGGCTCTGTAGTTTTAATTTAGAAGAAATAAAAATTACCTTGATAAAAAAAATTGTTAACATCAGATCAGGACAATTTACGCCTTTTGCCTTATCAATATAAGACGGCTATTGACCATTCCCATTTTAATTATTAATTTTGAATCAATGAAATTTTCTACAGAAGAGTTAATAGAAGGAATACAGTCAGGAAACAAACGCCTGATTGCAAAAGCTATTACATTGGTTGAAAGTAAAAAAGCAGAACACAGGGTACAGGCAGAGGAACTTTTGAAGAAGATCATGCCCTTTACCGGAAACTCTGTGAGAGTAGGAGTTACCGGAGTTCCGGGAGCAGGAAAATCTACTTTTATAGAAAACTTTGGCAGATTGGTTATTGCTCAGGGAAAAAAAGTAGCAGTTTTAGCGATTGATCCCAGTTCGGCAATCAACAAAGGAAGTATTCTAGGGGATAAAACCAGAATGGAAGAACTTGCGAAAGAGGAAAATGCCTTCATACGCCCTTCACCAAGCTCTGGTTTTCTGGGTGGAGTGGCCAATACTACTTTTGAAACCATGATGATCTGTGAGGCCGCAGGATATGATTACATTTTAATAGAAACAGTGGGAGTAGGACAATCGGAAGTACTCGTGGCGGATATTACTGATGTTTTCTTATTCCTTAAAATCATTGGAGGTGGAGACGAACTTCAGGGTATAAAGCGCGGCATTATGGAAATGGTAGACGTTATTTTCATCAACAAGGTAGACCAGGATAATCTTCAGAAAGCAAAAAATACAAGGCTTGAATTAAAAAGAGCTTTGGACTTTATTCCTCCTAAGGAAAAAGGCTGGAAAATCCCTGTTCTGCTGGGCTCGGCCCTTCATAATGAAGGCTTGCAGGAGGTTTATGATAAAATATTTGAATTTATTGATCTGAAAAAGAAAAGCGGCCGTTTTGAAGAAATCCGCGTCCAGCAGGCTGAAAAACGTTTTGAATACTGGGTTCAGGAATATATTTTATCATTGATGAAAAAAGACAATTCTTTGGAAGAGGCTTATGATATGCACAAAAAAAATGCTTCAGCAATGATCTCTAATCCAAGTACTGAAGCAAAATTATTTGTTGAAAAATTTTTATCGGGAAAAAAGAGTGACTAAGGTTTTTCTTTTTCCTTTTTTTCCTGCATTTTTGAAATATATCCGTCGTAGCTAATCGGTTGCCTGTCATTACTTCTCATAGAAACTAAAGCTTTACCGTTTTTAAAAATTTCGATATTGATCTGATCCACATTTCTTGTATCATTAGGCTTGAACTTTAATGTCCAGGTTCCTTTTTTATTCTGAGTTTTCGTTACGGTGAAATCTTTTGAAGTAAATCTATAGCTGTTATCACTTGTATTTCCGTATGTTGGATTGAACAGTCTTCCGAAATAAGGCAACACTACATCAAGCGTATTTTTGCTAACATCAATGGTATAATCTCCGCTCAGGTTAAGTATTCTGGTGGCAGTAGCGTTAGGCATTGAATTCAAAACATTGATAACATCATAATTCGTAGGATTGGCTCTTTCTGCATGGAAGGTAAATTCCTGAGAACTTACTAAAGTGTCCACGGTTTTCGGATCTAATGAACCTTGTGACGCACAGCTCTGAAAAAAGAACAGGAATCCAAAAATCATCAGCAAAGAAATATACTTTTTCATAATGATATAATTGTTAAATTTAAACAGCAAAATGTATGCAAATATATTCTTTCTGAAATATTTTGGAATAAAAATTGTTAAGGTTGAATTATTAACACTCAAACTATGAAAGTTACACATCTATTAGGAATAGGAGCTATTGCTCTGTCGGCCGTTGCCTGTACTACAAACCCGATTACGGGAAGATCTTCTTTACAGCTGGCCAACAATTCAGAAATTTTAACAATGTCTTCACAGGAATACAGAACGACATTGTCCAAAGGTAAAGTTATTACCGGTACAGCAGATGCAAAAAGAGTGGTAAATGTAGGAAACAGAATTAAAAGTGCTGCGGAAAGATATTATCAGAGCATAGGAAGATCAGCAGATCTTGCCAACTATAACTGGGAATTTAATCTTCTGCAGAGTAATGAACTCAATGCATGGTGTATGCCTGGAGGTAAAGTAGCAGTATATACAGGAATACTACCGATCACAAAAGATGATAACGGACTTGCCGTCGTGATGGGACATGAGGTTTCCCATGCATTGGCAGGCCATGGAAACGAAAGAATTTCTCAGGCAATGGTAGCTCAGTATGGAGGAGCTATTCTGGGAGGCACCATTTCAAATTCCCAATGGGCCAGTGTTTTCCAGAAGGTTTATCCTATCGGTTCACAAGTCGCTTTATTGAAATATGGAAGAAATCAGGAATCAGAAGCTGATGAAATGGGGCTTTATCTGATGTCTATGGCAGGATATGACCCGAGGGCAGCGATCCCTTTCTGGAACAGAATGGAAGCAGCATCTTCAGGGTCCAGACAACCTGAATTCTTATCTACCCACCCGAATCCTGAAACAAGAATTTCAGATATCAACAAAGATCTTCCCAAAGCTTTGGAATATTATAAGGCTGCAGGAGGAAAACTATAATTAGAATTTTAATCTTGAGTAAGGCCTTATTAAATTTTTAGTAAATTTGGTAAGGCTTTTTTATGTAACCACCTAAACACAATATTATGAAGAGTTTATCAATTACCGGACTTATACTTTTAGCTGTTTCTGCATTACTTTTCTATCTAACGACCGATTTTGCCGTAGAACAAATAAAAATTTCCCACATTATGGGAATGATGGCAGGAGTTGGGATAGGACTTATCATTGGAGGAATGGTGGGGTATGTAAGTAAAGGCAGCGCTATCAGAGCAGAACAGAAGAAAAAAGAATTCAAGCAGCTGCAGAAAGACAAAGAAGAACTTGAGAAACAGGCTGCAGAAATTGCAAAACGTCAGGCTGAACTTGAAGCACAAAATAAAAACCCTCAAATATAAAATTTGAGGGTTTAAAGTTGTTATTTTCGATATTAAATTAGAATTTATATCCTAAACCTACCATAAACAGGTTGGGTCTGTTATCATATCTGATTTCCGAACCGGAAACTCTGTTGATAAAATTTCTCTGATCTTTACTGAAAGCTCCTTCATATTTTGCATTTACAATAAGCTTTTTGATTTCAAGCTGTGCGCCAAACTGATATCCTACTGTAAAGTCATTTTTAGCATTTTCTTTGAAATCGTTGTAAGTATTGTCTTTATTCAAGTTAAAACTTCCAACGGGTCCTACAAAAACCCCAAGCATATTCCCCAAAAGGTTATATCCTAAAAGAACCGGAACATCAATACGGTTGCTTTTTACATCAAAAGTAGTATTATCTGTAGTAAACTCATTTTTAAAGTGAGTATAATAGATTTCCGGCATCACAAACAATGAGGTAGGAAGCCCTACTTTTAAGGAAAGCCCAACATTGAAACCTACATTATTTTTACCTGTCCCTTCAATGGCATCATTCACTGTTCCTTTGATGTTGGACCATGATGGAGAGCCTGTAGGAAAAATTAAATTTGCCTTACCTGCCAGAGAGATCTGTGCAGACGCCCACATTGAAAACCCTATTAAAGCTATATTAAGTACCTTTTTCATTATCGTCTATTTTTGTATTCTCGATCGTTTTATTATTCTCAAGTAAATATTCTCTCAGTTCTTTAAAGAGCTCTGAAGAATAAACGAAATCAATCAGATTTTTATTGCCTGCTGTGATCAGAATGTCCTTATTACCTTCCCATTCTTTGATTCCTAATCTTAGGTATACAATTTTCTCGCCAATTGTCATTACCGAATTCATATCATGGGTATTGATGATGGTTGTTGTGTTGTATTCTTTTGTGATTTCATACAGGAGATCATCAATTACCTTTGAGGTATACGGATCCAGCCCTGAGTTGGGCTCATCACAGAACAGATACTTAGGATTGTTAACAATGGCCCGTGCAATAGCAACTCTTTTCTGCATTCCTCCTGAGATCTCAGAAGGATATTTTCTTTCTGCTTTATCAAGATGTACTCTTCCTATTACCTCAAAAACCCTTTTCTTTTTTTCTCTGTAAGTAAGGTTGGTAAACATATCGAGAGGGAACATAATATTTTCTTCTACTGTTAAAGAATCAAATAATGCGCTTCCTTGGAATACAGTCCCGATTTCCGAGCGGAGATGTTGTTTTTCATCTCTTGTCATGGTATTGATATCTTTTCCATCAAACAGGATTTCTCCTGATGAAGGCATATATACATTCAATAAACTTTTAAGAAAAACCGTTTTTCCCGAACCACTCTGCCCAATGATCAAGTTTACTTTTCCTTTATCAAATGAAGTTGAAATTCCCTTAAGTACTTCAACATCTCCAAAACTTTTCTTAAGATCTTTTACCTCAATCATCAGCTTAATATTAATTGGGTTAAAATTAATTCGGAAATGATAATGAATACCATTGTCCATACTACAGCCTGTGTACTGGCTCTACCTACTTCAAGTGAGCCTCCTTTCACATTATATCCGAAATAAGAAGGTACTGTGGCAATGATGAAGGCAAAAACGATTGTTTTGACAAATGCATAATAGATGAACAGATTGGGCATATACATTTGAATTCCTACGATATAGTCGTTCTCGGTCCAGTTTCCGGTCAGAATTCCGGCAATATATCCTCCGCCAATACCAAATACGATACTGATGGCGATAAGTAGCGGATTAAAGAGCATACAGGCAGCAATTTTAGGGAGAATCAAAAAATTGGGGGAGTTGACTCCCATGATATCCAGTGCATCAATCTGTTCGGAAACCCTCATCGTTCCAATACTGGATGCAATATAGGATCCTACTTTACCTGCCAGAATCAGACTGATAATAGTTGGTGAAAATTCCAGAACCAATACTGCCTTTGTAGCGTATCCTACAAATGAAGTAGGAATAGGAAATGAAGAAGCATCAAAGTTATTGAACATCTGAATAGCAACTACAGCCCCCACAAATATTGATGTAAAGACTACAAGCCCGAAAGAATTTACTCCCAAATCATTAATTTCTCTCATGAACAGCTTCCAGAAAACCCTCATTTTCTGAGGTTTCTGTAGGGATTTTCCCAAGAGGATAATGTATTCCCCTATCGCTGTGAAAAACTTTTTTAACATACTGCTAAATTAGACTTTTTTATTTAATTGGGCTAGAGTCAGGGATAAGACTCAAGCTTGGTTTTTTGTATTAAAATTATATACTTTATCCGGTTTTTACTTGGCATTTTTATCTCCTCCGATAACCAAAAAAATAGTTTTTAAAATTATCACCAGATCCAGTACAAAACTCCAGTTCCTTACATAAAATGTATCTGCCAGCACTCTTTTCTTCATCTCTACCTCCACATCCCCTAAGTCACCACGCAGCCCGTTTACCTGTGCCAATCCCGTAATGCCTGGATTAACCATGCTTCTTAAGCTGTATCTCCCGATCTTTGGTTTATAATAATTATCAACCGACAGCATGTGCGGACGTGGGCCTACCACAGACATGTCACCCTTCAATACATTAATGAACTGTGGAAGTTCATCAAGACTGGTTTTTCTTAAAAACCTACCCACTTTGGTAATCCTGGAGTCATTCAATGATGTGGTTTTGGTGGTAGACTCATCATTGACGATCATTGTTCTGAACTTAATACAATTGAAGACTTCCTCGTGAAAACCATACCTTTTCTGAAGGAAAAAAACCGGGCCTTTGGAAGTTGTTCTGATTAAAATGGCGATGATGGGAAATACCCATGAACATATAAAAATAAGTATAAGGGCAGAAAAGAAGATATCAAATGTTCTTTTCATCAGGTAATTAGAATAATAATCCAGCGGATACCGGGCCTGATTAAGTACCGGCTGAGTCTGTATATATCCAAGGTCATAAAGGAAAAAATCACTTTGTGTGATACTTGGGATGAGTGAGATATGAATCTTATGATCTTCTGCCAGCTTGAAAATTTCATTCTCAATCCTTTTATCATAAGAATTTTCCATAGATAGAAATAAAGTATGAATTCCGTTTTTTTGCCAGAAAGAAACCAGCTCACTGATATTGAGCTCAGGATTTTCATATTCAAATATCCGGTATCCATAATCTTTACGGTCGATAAAAATATTTTTAAGAATCTCTATAGAATGAGTGTCTCCAAGAAACATTACATTTCTGTAGTTGGCACCCAGGGATCGTAAATATTTGATCGCAAAATAGATCAGTGACTTTGCCAGAAATATGAAAATAAAAAGATAAAGTGAGAGCCAGTAAATATCCGAATTGAAAAATACATTCTTACTTACCTTTCCTATAAGCAGAACGCCAAGTATAAAAAATAGAAAATGAATTAAAAGGCGTTCAAGAAACAGGGTATAGGTGAGATTCCTCGGAATATTGTATATTTTTGTTCTGCCGCTCAAAAGCACCCAGAATAAAAATAACAGAATCAAAGAAAAAATATTCTGATACCAGGTTTCTTTATGGTATTTTAAACTTTCGTTTCTGCTTATAAAAAAGAATATAAAGACAGATGCAATAACCATGAGGTCAAGCAACATAATGATCGATTTCAGGTATCTGGAGTATCGAATTCTCTGCATCTATCGGTATTATAGCGGATAAGACCAGCTAATTTACACTTTTTTACGGTATGTTCAGATATTTGTGTGTCTGAACTGAAGCCTGCCATTCCGGATGTTCCAGAATGAAATCTGTGATCTTTGGATACATATCATTTCTTTTGCTCCACTCACTCTGAAGATAAAGTCTACAGTTTTCAGAAACTTTAGCTGCCTGCTCCTGAGCAAACGTAAAATCATGCTGATTGAAAACGATTACTTTAAGTTCATTGGCTTTTTGATAAATCTCTTCTTTAGGAAGTCCTGTTTTCTTAGGTGAAAGTGTAATCCAATCGAGATGCCCGCTCATAGGGTAGGCTCCTGAAGTTTCGATATGAATTGTGCATCCTAACTCTTTCAGTCTGGAGGTCAGTACATCTAAGTTCCACATTAAAGGCTCACCACCGGTCAGCACAATTGTTTTACAGTGTCTGGCTGCTGTTTCTGCAATTTCTGCAGCATTCATCAAAGGATGGAGCTTAGGGTCCCAGCTTTCTTTTACATCGCACCAGTGACATCCTACATCACACCCTCCCAGCCTGATAAAATAGGCTGCTTTTCCGGTATGCGCTCCTTCTCCCTGTAAAGTGTAAAAATGCTCCATGACAGGGAGCATTTTACCTTCTTTTAATAAAATATCTTCTTCTTTATTCATTGTAAAAATTAGTCGTTATAGACCGAAGTTTTGTAAGCAATGATGGTGTTTTTCATCAGCATCGCTCTCGTCATTGGGCCTACTCCTCCAGGTACCGGTGTGATCCAGCTCGCTTTTGCTGCACAGCTGTCAAAATCTACATCACCTGCAAGATAATAGCCTTTCGGAGAATCATTGTCTACTCTTGTGATACCCACGTCAATGATTACTGCTCCTTCCTTGATCATATCTCCTTTTAAGAAGTGAGGATCTCCCAAAGCTGTAATAACGATGTCTGCTTTTTTTGTATATTCTTCGATGTCTTTTGTATAAGAATGGGTAAGGGTAACAGTAGAGTTTCCGGGGAAATCTTTTCTTCCCATAAGGATACTCATCGGTCTTCCTACAATTTTACTTCTTCCGATAATTACACAGTCTTTTCCTTTGGTCTCAATATTATATCTTTCCAATAGTGTTAGAATACCAAAAGGAGTGGCTGGTAAGAAAGTATCCATTTCAAGAGCCATTTTTCCAAAATTTTCAGGATGGAAACCATCCACATCTTTTCTTGGATCAATAGCATTGATGATCTTTTCCTGGTCAATCTGGTCCGGTAAAGGCAACTGTACGATAAACCCATCCACTGCTTTAGATTTATTAAGCTCATCAATTTTTTCCAACAATTCAGATTCGGAAACTGTACTTGGAAATTTGATTAAGCTGGATTGAAATCCTACTTCCTCACAGTCTTTCACTTTAGAGTTTACATAGGCTTTGCTCGCTCCGTTATTTCCCACAAGAATGGCTACCAGATGTGGTGCTCTTCTTTTGCTTTCGAGAATCTTTTCTACTTCAACCTTGATCTCTGCTTTAATTTCCTTGGATACTTTAAGTCCGTCAAGAATTTCTGCCATTTTTACTTTTTTACTTTTATTTAGATTTTATTGAATACAACGATATCCTGAAATTCATCAGCATTTTCTTTATTTACATCATTTCTCCAGAATCCTTCTTTTATAACCGTTACTTTCATCCCGGCATCGTAAGCCATCTGATTGAGTAGCGGTAAGCTTACCGCTATATTGGCGGCAGTTACTTTATCATCCATTAATTTATATCCTTCATACTGATGAGGAAAGTGCATGCTTCCTTCCTCATTTTTAGAATGATCATACAGAAAGAAAGTAGCCAGACATTGTCCGTTGTTTTTAAGAACCCGGCTTATTTCTTTTAGGTATTGTCTGATCTCCGGGATCTGCATATGGGTGAAGACCGAGAACAGAAAGACTTTATCAAACAGTTCGTTTCCATAAGGAAATGTAAAATCTTCAGCTTTTTGGCTGTAGGTGTTATACAGATCATTATAAATTGGGGTGAACTTAAAATTGAAATTAGGATACTTTCTGTGAATATGCTTTTCACACCAAACAATTCCTTTTTCAACAGCATCAAAACCATCATAACTTCCTCTATCAATAAATCCCGTTAAAGCTATAGCCGTTCTTCCTATACCGCATCCAACATCCAGTACATGATCCGTATTGCTGAGTGAAATGTATTTTTTTAATACATTCATCTGCCGGATTCCGTGGGGAATAAAGTCGCTGCTTCCTACATAGATATCACCCTTTTTGGGCTCATTTTTAGCTCTTTTTCCAATAAGTCCTTCATAAAGATCTATAGGGAAGTAAAAAATTTTTCTTCCTAGAAGCCTGAAACCGGGAGGGAGTTTATAATAATATGATCTTAATGCAGACATCTGCTATTTATTTTGTTTATAATAACTAATCAGGCCGTTGGTAGAACTGTCGTGAGAGGTTATTGTTTCATTGTTTTCAAGTTCAGGAAGGATTTTATTGGCTAATACTTTTCCTAATTCCACTCCAAACTGGTCAAAGCTGAAAATATTCCAGATCACTCCCTGTACAAAAATTTTGTGTTCATACAAAGCGATAAGCTGTCCCAGTGAAAACGGAGTTAACTCCTTGAATAGTATTGAGTTGGTAGGGGTGTTTCCATGGAAGACCTTGAAATTGATCAGTCGGTCAATTTCTTCATCTGATTGGCCGGAATTTCTTAGTTCTTCCTCCACTTCTTCTTCCAGTTTTCCGAAGGCAAGTGCTTCAGTCTGAGCGAAAAAATTAGCTAATAATTTATCCTGATGGTCGGAAACTTTATTCGGGCTTTTTGCATAGGCAATAAAATCTGCCGGAATCAATTCAGTTCCCTGATGGATTAATTGATAGAATGCGTGCTGGCCATTCGTGCCTGGCTCTCCCCAGATGATAGGTCCGGTTTCATATTCTACAAATTCACCATTTCTGTCCACACATTTTCCGTTACTTTCCATATCTCCCTGCTGGAAATATGCTGCAAATCTGTCCAGATATTGAGAATAAGGCAGAATTGCATATGTAGTTGCTGCATAAAAATTGCGGTACCAGATTCCTAAAAGCCCCATTAATACAGGGATATTTTCAGAAAATTCTGCAGTCTGGAAGTGTTGGTCAGTATCAAAAGCACCTCTTAGAAGCTGTTCAAAGTTTTCATATCCTACAGAAAGAACAATGCTTAACCCGATGGCACTCCAAAGAGAATATCTTCCGCCTACCCAATCCCAGAACTCGAAAATATTTTCTTCTGCAATCCCGAACTTCTTAACTTCTTCAATATTAGTAGATAAAGCTACAAAATGTTTCGCGACATCCTCCTGTTTTCCTGCTTTCAGGAACCAGTCTTTAGCGGAGTTGGCATTGGTCATTGTTTCCTGAGTGGTAAATGTTTTGGAAGCAATGATGAATAAAGTAGTTTCAGGATTTAAATCCTTCACTACTTCTGCGATATGATTTCCGTCCACATTGGAAACAAAGTGAGCGTTTAATCTTGTTTTAAAATGCTTTAAGGCAGAGCAAACCATTACGGGACCTAAATCTGATCCTCCAATTCCGATATTGACTACATCTGTAATTTCTTTTCCACTGAAACCTTTATGCTCTCCTGAAATCACTTTTTCTGAAAAAGATTTCATATGTTCAAGAACTCTCTTGATCTGCGGTTTGATGTTTTCTCCGTCTACAAGGATCTCACGGTCTGAGAAATCTCTTAATGCAGTGTGTAATACGGCTCTTCCTTCCGTTTCATTGATTTTATCTCCGGAGAACATTTTGGAAATAGCATCTTTTAACTGACATTCTTCAGCCAATTGTAATAAAAGATCTTTTGTTCTTGAGTCAATTAAATTTTTAGAATAATCAAAAAGATAGTTGTCCTTTTGCAGGGAAAACTCGTTAAAACGGTTTGGGTTATACTGGAAAAGAGTTCTAAGATCAAAGTCATTTCCAGCGAAGTGTTCGTCAAGTGCTTTCCAGCTGTTAGTTTGTGTTGGATTTATTTTTGATAGCATATTACAGAATTTTTATCGTTCAGAAAATCATTTATGGATGATATAGCTAACAAACCATAATCATTTATTTCTGATTTGCAAATTTACGGAAAAATAAAACCTCAGATAAATTTGGAGATGATAAATAACGATTTTTTAAAAAAACAAAACCTCAGAACAGGTCTGAGGTTTTATAATAAGTCTTTTATGAGAGAAGCTCTGCTCTTATTCATCTATTTCGTTCAGGATGTTTTCCAGTTGCCGGGCGCTTCTTCCATAGACATATTTTGTCCATAATACAATACTTATTATGAATCCTAAAGTTCCGATGAGCACTATAATAATTAATCCCAGTTGATAAGAGTCGGTAAATCCTGCTAAAGATTTCCCTTTTTCTTTCATCGTGTTGTAGAAGATCAGTCCTATAGTTAAAAGTACGTGAGGGAGTAATAAAAACCCGAAAGACTGATATCGTTCCATATTCAGACGCAGTTCATGATATATTTTCCAAAGGCTGTTTTTGGTATTTCCTGTGTAAAGTTCTGTCTGTTTGTAAAATTTATAAAATCCAAACAGATAATACGAAGAGATAACGACCATCATGGTATAGGATACATAATAAATAATGTACTGTGATGAAGGAAATTTAAACTGAAAAGGGAAGAAAGCGATAAGAATGATGGCAAGAATCTGCATAGGAAATTCTTTTTTCATGTTTTTTTGGATTCTTTCTATAGGGTGTTTGCTTTCCTTTAGCTGTTCTATCGTATCAGGAATGTTGACATGATTGTCTTCTTTATTCCATTGTTCTTTTAATTGATCAAAATTCATAACCTGATTTTTTTATGATTTGCTGTATTTTTTCTTTTGTTCTGTTGAGTTTTACCCGGGCATTACCTTCGCTGAGGCCCAGATTGTTTCCAATCTCCTTATGTGACATTCCTTCCATGAAATAAAATATGACGGCTTTTTCTAATGAATTAAGTTCCTGAACCGCGCTGTAAAAAACTTCCAGCTGCCTGTCTTTGGTGGGATTATAATCTTCCTGCTGTAGTTCAAAGTAACTGGGAGCATCCGTTTGATTATCAGATCTTTGTTTTTCTTTTTTCAAAAAAGTAATTGCGGTATTGATTGCAACCCGGTACATCCAGGTGGAGAATTCACTGTTTCCTTTGAAAGTCTGATAAGATTTCCACAGCTGGATAAGAATCTCCTGCTGCAGGTCTTCCCGATCCTCTACAGAATCCGCATAGATTCGCGAGGCTTTGTATAAGATGCCTTTATGCTGGTTGACAAGCTTTAAAAAAGCAGTTTCTGTTGAATTACTCACAATCTTTCATGGTTTGGTTACAGTTATAAGTTTGATACAGGTTTTACCGTATAGCCTTTTGCTTGCAGAAGAGGGATAATTCCATTTTTACCCATAAGGTGTGATGCTCCAACAGCAAATAAAGAACTTTCTTTTTTCATCATGGCAGGCATTATTTTTACCCAGTTTTGATTTCTGTCGGTCAGCATTGCTTTTTCCTGTTGGGAATTCATAAATCTTTCATCTTTAAAAAGACGGTAAAGAGATTGTACATTTTCATTTTTAAAAGCTTCAATCATCTGTCCGAATAATATTTGATATTCCCTGCCCATTTTCAATTGAGCAATGGTGCTCTTAAGATCGTAAGCCTTATTAATCGATTTCATCTGATCTTCTACTTTTTCAAGCCCTTTGATGCTTTTTTTATCTTTCATTGCTCTCTGAAGAAGTTCCATTTCATAAAGCTTTACTTCAGTCTTTGGACATGGAGTGGCTTTGGTGGAAAGCAGCGCATAAAGTGACTGGGGACTTGAAGAATCAACACTTTTCAGATCAGTTCCGTAATTGGCAAGAATTGTATTTAATTCTTTAGCTTCTTCCGGGGAAAGCTGATCAGATATCTTGCTGTCAGCCTGAAACATTTTTTGCAGTGATACCATTTCAGCAGGATCTGTATAGTTAATTTCCATAATAAAGCTTTCTGTATTTTCAAGAGCTTTCAGAACCTTAGGTTTGATCTCAAAATCTTTACTGCATAAGATATGAAAAGTTCCGGTAATGTAAGATGGTTTAGGGAGACCGTTCCCCGAGACTTCCCAAAGCAGACTGTTGTCTTTTCCGTTGTTTGTGTTCTGTGCTTTTGCAGTCAAAGAGTTCACTGATAATAATGCGGCGAATCCAAGTTTTATTAAATTTTTCATAGTAGTTATTTTTTTGATTCTCTGTTCTTTTAAACAGTAGGTAAAACAGGAGTTGTAATCGTTACAGTTTTTTTTTCAAAAAAATAAAACCTCCCGAAAAAAGGAGGCTGTAAAATCTAAAATTATGATGATAACCAGTTGGTTATGAGTATTCTTTTATTCCTGGATTTTTGAATGTTCAGGTTTTGAAGTTTTTCTTTTTTTCAGAAAATAGATCAAAGCAGCTGCAATTAATAAGATCGGCCAAATGTTGATAAGAGCAACGATAATTCTCTGGATAAGGTAAAACCCATAGATGAAACCGTCTTTTGCGTCATAGATGAAATTGTATTTATATTTATTATCAATGCTTGTAGTATTGGTAACGGCAATTTCAGCAATACGCAATTGAGGCTCTTTGATGTAAATATCAACTGTGCTGTACTTCAGATCATCTGTCATATTCATACTTTGCAGCTTTTGAAGATTTCCTTCAGACATATTCTCATTATCCAGCGTTACTTTATCTTTATTTGTTTTCAGCTTGCTGATGTTTTCGGCGGTCTTTTGATTTCTTTTTCCTTCCAGTTCAGAATATTTGATGTTGGCTGTCACATCTTCCGCATTGATGGATCTTGAATTAAGGAATAATTTGTTGGCATTGATGGCTGTTAAAAGGTCACCCAGTTTTTCAGTGGGAATACGAACCTGCATTGTGTTTTCCGTTTGATATTTTTTAACAAGCATCGCTTCTTCATTAGAAGTATTATAGGTACTTTCAGAAACCACATTACTTTGAAGATTACTGTTGGTAACAAAACCACCGAGTTCCTGCACCGATTTTTCAATAGCGATGGTTGCATTATATACGTCTTTTACTTCCATACTGACGTCTCCTGTCTTGATGAACTGTTTGTCTTTTACCTTCATACTGGCTACTGATGAAATGCTGTCTGAAACAACAGCGGCAGTTGTATCACTGGTGGCATAAGCATCAAGATCAGTTGTGGCAACTTCTCCTTTTTTACATGAGTATATTCCTAATAAAAGAACAGCTGATAGGGATAATGTAATATAAGTGGTTTTCATAGCGTTGATTTTAAATGTTTTCCTTGAGCCAAAGTTCAGTCAGGATCTTTTGTAACGCTTGAAAATCAAAAGTAAAAAGTTTGTAAATAAATTTTCAGTTGTAATGGATTGAAATTGAATTCTTTGTAAAACAGATCTGTGTTCCTGCTATTGGTTTCGGAGCAGTTTTTGCTTATCTTTTACAAACCAAAACTACAATCTATCACTATGTCAAATACGTTTTCCAAAATCAGAGACGCAATAGGATTATTTACATCCATAGATTTTGATCAGTTGAGTGCTATTTCTCAAAAAGTAGATCTGCCCAGGCTGATGCATAATTTTTCAAAGCTGGATGACAAACAGCTTTCAGGATTGATGAAAATGCTTGATCCGGAAAAGAAAAAAAAAGAACTTCCGCCTATAGATGGTGATTTCTATGATATTTACCATACACTGACCCCTGAACAGCGTGAAATTCAGCTTAAAGTAAGGGCGTTCATGGAAAAAGAAGTAAAACCTCTTGTGAATCATTACTGGCTCAGAGATGAATTCCCTTTCGAGCTGATCCCTAAGTTCCAGAAACTTGACATCTGCGGTGTTACCTATGAAGGATATGGCTGCCCGGGAATGCCCTTCCTGATGGAGGGTGTTATTGCTATGGAAATGGCGAGAATTGATGCTTCAATTGCTACATTTTTTGGAGTACAGTCAGGGCTGGCGATGGGATCTATTTATATCTGTGGCTCGGAAGAGCAAAAACAAAAATGGCTTCCGCAGATGCAGAAATTTGAAAAGATAGGAGCTTTTGGGCTCACGGAACCGGAGGTTGGCTCAGGAGCTGCAGGCGGGCTTACAGTAACCTGTAAGAAAACTACTGAAGGGTGGGTGCTTAACGGCCAGAAGAAATGGATAGGCAATGCCACTTTTGCTGATCTGATCATTATCTGGGCCAGAGATCTGGACAGTGGTGAGGTAAAAGGATTTATTGTGGAAAAAGATAATCCAGGATATTCTGTAGAAAAGATTAAAGGAAAAATGGCTCTAAGGATTGTCCAGAACGGCTTGATCACCTTAAAAGACTGTCTCATAACTGAAGAAAACCGTCTGCAGAATGCTAATTCCTTCAAAGATACAGGAAAAGTCCTCAGAATGACCAGGGCCGGAGTTGCATGGATGGCCACAGGCTGTGCACGGGGAGCTTATGAAAGTGCACTGGAGTATACCCGAAAAAGAGAACAGTTTGGAAGACCTATCGCCTCATTCCAAATGATTCAGGGGCATCTTGTGGAAATGCTGTCTAACCTCACCGCAATGCAGACCATGGTTTTCAGATTGTCCGAAATGCAGGATGAAGGAATTTTAAAAGATGAACACGCTTCACTGGCAAAAGTTTTCTGTACGCTGAGAACAAGAGATATCGTTTCCAGGGCCAGAGAAGTGATGGGAGGTAACGGAATCCTGCTGGAATACGATGTAGCCAGATTTGTTGCTGATGCAGAAGCGATTTATTCTTATGAAGGTACAAAAGAAATCAACTCGCTCATCGTTGGACGATCGATTACAGGTTTCAGTGCTTTTGTATAGAGAAGAGGTCGGATGGCAGGTAATAAGTTGTAGGTACTGCAACCTGCAACCTATCATCTGTGACCTTACGAAACTAAGTGTTTATATTTTTCCCTATTATCAATAATCATCCAAAGGTTAATCAGAAACATCACTCCGGCAATACCCATTCCCATCGGAGATTTGTCCAAAGTGAAGACGTGAGCAACAATTCCTACCATAACAGGTAAAATAACGATAGCTCCTAAGGCTCTTGTTTTAGGAAAAATGAATAATAATCCGCCGATTACCTCTACAGTCCCTACTAGAGGCATCAGCCAGCTGATTTCTCCAAAAGCAGAAAAAAGTTTCATTTGTTCAGGTGTAGGTTTCTCCATCGGCATGTAATTAAAAAACTTGTTTAATCCGGCATTAATAAACATAAGTCCGAAAAGTAAGCATAAGATGAATTTTATTACTTTCATGATTGATGATTTTATATCAAATGTATAATAAAAATAGGATTCGTTGATTATATTTTTATAAGAAATATGCAATTAATGTTAATGTAAGGTTAACGTTGTGTTTTGAATAATTTTATTATTTATATTTGAAATGCAAACTAAACTAATAATATTATGCTGAAAAACCTTAAAAAGTTAAACCGTAGAAATCTGAGAGAAATCCATGGAGGAATTGATAAATGTGATATAGGGCCAATAGACTGTCCATGTAAAATTCCACCTGGGCATCCTTGCCTTGGGGGTGGAGGAGGTGGGAATCCTGAACCGGATAAAGGATACTGCCCGGACAGCCAAACGTATATTTTCTGTACAGAAACCTGTCCAAATGGAATGAGTCCTTTGTGTGCTATTTCATCATAAAATAAAACGACCGCCTTGAAAAAGGCGGTCGTTTTATTTAAGAGGTAAACAAACAATGTTGTAGGGTTATGTCAACTCTTACTCATTTTTCATTACTCATATTCTAGTCCATTTCCTTAAGTGTAATATTCTTGGAAATTTTATAACTTTTCTTTTTCTTATTAGCTTTCTGTTCCTCACCAAGAAGTCTTCCCCATGGTTTGAGATCATCTACCTTTTCACAGATAATTTTTATAATAGCTATTGCCGGAATGCAAAGGAACATACCCGCAATTCCCCAAAGATGTTCTCCTAAAAGAATGCCGATAAAAGAAAATAAGGCATTGATCTTTACTTTAGAACCCACCACAAATGGCAGAACGATATTGCCGTCTACAGCATGAATGGCAATATACCCCAATGCAACGTAAATACATGTTGAAGGAGTAGAAGTGGCAAATGCTATAAAGCAGGAGATTAAAAGAGAAATAAAAATCCCCAGATACGGAATGACATTTAACAGCCCGGTAAGAACTCCTAAGAGAATGGCGTATTTCACTCCCAGAATCGTAAGAAGAACAGATGTTAAAATGGAAACGATAATAACCTGGAGAAAAAGTCCGAAGATATATTTCTTGGTCATAATACGGATCTCATTTACAGCTTCCACTACGCTTGCTTTATGTCTTTCATTGAAAACCGTAACAATAAAATTATTTAACAGTCTTCTGTAATTTAAAATAAAGATAAAAAACAGCGTGAAAAATATAATAAACCCAAAGCCTGTTGAAAAAATTCCGAAAGTAAACCCTAAAATCATCCCTGAAGAAGATAACAGTTTATTCAATCCCTGATTGATATAATCTACCTGTTCATCCACTTTTACATTGAAGGTTCTTGAAACCCAGTGCTGAAGACTATTGAAAACAGTAGTAAACTGTTCCTGAAGATGAGGAAGATCTTTACTGAAATCAGACAGCTGGTTGGTAAAGAAATAGATAATACCACCCAAAATCATCAGCATAATGAATACCGAAGTCATTGTAGACATTGATCTCGGAAATCTTAGTTTTCTTTCCATAAAAGTGGCCGCCGGTAAAAACAGCATAGCCATAAGGAATGCCAGGAAAAAGGGGGCTAGAATAGTCTGTCCTAATGCCAGAAGATAGCCAAGACCAATGACAGAAACTACCACAAGGGTTAGCTTGACAAGGAAAGGAAGTCTAAGAAAATTCATAATCTAAAAAATCTGCAGTGTGGAATAAAAATAAGAAAAACCCGTGTGAATTGAAAAAAATTATTCAATCCTGCAGGATTTTCTTGTATTGAAGCAAATTTTATTCCACCTAAACAGGAAAATTGCACTTTTTTGTTCCTGAAAGAAAAAACACGCTCTGATATGCAGAACGTGTTTTCTTATGAGAAGTTGATATGTTATAAATTGTTTTATTCTTCGATGGCGATATCTATCACTTCTTCCATTCTGTTGACATAATGGACTCTCAGGTTTTTCAGATAATCTTTTTTGATTTCTTCCACATCTTTTCTGTTAGCCTCACAAAGGATAACATCTTTGATTCCTGCTCTTGTTGCCGCAAGCAGTTTTTCTTTAATACCTCCTACAGGAAGTACTTTTCCTCTCAATGTAATTTCTCCTGTCATCGCAAGGTGAGGTTTCACCTTTTTATTTTTAAATGAAGAAACCATGGAAGTCAGCATGGCGATACCTGCAGACGGCCCGTCTTTAGGGGTTGCTCCTTCAGGAACGTGTACGTGAATGTTTTTCTTATCCATGTCTTCCTGCGGAATCCCCAGCTCGTCATGTTTTGCTTTTATATATTCCAGGGCAATAGTAGCAGATTCTTTCATGACCGTTCCGAGGTTTCCGGTCATCGTTAATGCTCCTTTACCATTGCTTAAAATACTTTCAATATAAAGGATGTCTCCTCCTACACTTGTCCATGCAAGACCTGTTACAACACCTGGAACTCCCGTGATTTCCGACAGGCTTTTCGGTCTTGGTACTCCAAGAATTTCATCTACTTTTTCAAGTGAAATTTTGGGATCATATTCTTTTACCAGAGCAGTCTGAAGAGCTACCCATCTTGCAATGGCAGCAATTCTTTTTTCCAGGGTTCTCACGCCACTTTCTGAAGTGTGTGCTTCTATAATATGTTTAAGCTCTGCGTTTCCGAGTTTAAATGATTTTGCATCCAGACCATTTTCATCCTGTTGCTTTTTGATCAGATGTCTTTTAGCGATCTCAATCTTTTCCTCCAGCGTATAACCGGCAATCTGAATGATTTCCGTTCTGTCCAGAAGAGGAGTCTGTATTGTTGAAAGTGAGTTGGCCGTAGCAATAAACATTACTTTTGATAGATCATACCCCATTTCCAGGAAGTTGTCATAAAATGACTTATTCTGTTCAGGATCAAGGACCTCCAGTAATGCGGAACTTGGATCTCCATGCAGACCCTGTCCGATTTTATCTATTTCATCAAGAACGATTACCGGATTCGAAGTACCGGATTTCTTGATGGATTGCAAAATTCTGCCCGCCATGGCTCCAATATAGGTTTTTCTGTGTCCGCGGATTTCGCTTTCGTCATGGAGACCACCCAGTGATAATCTTACATATTTTCTTCCCAAAGCATCAGCGATGGATTTTCCTAAAGAAGTTTTACCAACCCCCGGAGGCCCTACCAATAAAAGGATAGGAGATTTCATGTTGTTTTTTAATTTTAAAACAGCCATGTGCTCCAGGATTCTTTTCTTGATATCTTCCAGTCCGAAATGTGCCTTATCTAGTACTTTCTCAGCTTTTGCAATATCAAAAATATCTTTTGTGTAGGTTTCCCAAGGAAGGTCAGTAAAGAAATCCAGATAATTTCTCTGCACATTATAGTCCGGAGAATTAGGGTTCTGGCGCTGAAGCCTGCTGATTTCCTTTTGGAAATATTCTTCTACTTCCTTGCTCCATTTCTTGTTTTTGGCTTTTGCAAGCAGATCTTCAACGTCACTTTCAGGGCCTCCACCCAATTCTTCCTGAATGGTTCTGATCTGTTGGTTCAGAAAATACTCTCTTTGCTGTTTGTCAAGATCTTTTGACGTTTTCTGGTGAATCTGGTTTCTCAGTTCAAGCTTTCTGAAATCCTCATGCATCATCTCATAGCACTGGTTGGCTCTTGTCATCAGGCTTTTCTCTTCGAGAAGCTTCTGCTTGGCTATCGAAGAAAAATTAGCGTTGGTGCAGATGAAATTCAGAAGATCATCATTATTATTAATATTTTTAATCGCGAAGTTTGCGGCATTAGGAATATTCGGATCAAGTTCAATAATCTTTAAGGCAAGGTCTTTGATGTTCTCCAGCAATGCTTCATATTCTTCCTGATCTTTGGGCCGGGTATCTTTTAATTTTGATATTTCTGCTTTGAAATATGGCTGGTTTTCAACAATTTTTTTGATCTTAAACCTATGAAATCCTTTGGTAATCGCTGTAATATTACCTTCCGGCAGCTTGATGATTTTAATGATCTTTGCCAATGTGCCGGTCGTATAAATATCTTTTTCGGAAGGTTGTTCCAGATCCGAATTTTTCTGGCTTACAATTCCTATAAAATCACCATTCTTCTGGGCTTCTTCAAGAAGCTGTATTGAGGTTTTTCTTCCTGCAGTAATGGGAATTACCACATTAGGGAACATCACCATATTTCTTACGGGAAGTATAGGGAATATCTTCTGTTCGGAATTTTTATCAGTCTCTGCAAAGTCTGAAAGATTGATTTCTTCAGTTACGATATCAAATCCGTCACTGATCATTTCTTCTAAACTAATATCTTCAAATTCTGTCATAGTCAATCGAATGACAAATTGTCATTTTCGTTTTTTATCGTTAAAGGGATTTTTTACAATATGCTCTGAAAACGTGTGGCATCTTATAATGTCTAAAAAATGCACAATACTTATGCCATTTGTTTTTTACTTAAAAATACGGCCAAAATTTCCTTTTTTAGATAATCTTTACATTAAAAATCAAAATAAAGCAGTTCTGTTTCTGTAATTTCTTAAAAATGTGTATTTTCGCAAACTGATAAAAAACTATAATTTATAAAATGGCAATTTTAGGACAGATTAGGAGTAAGCCTTGGCTTTTAATGGGAGTAATAGCCTTAGCGCTTTTAGCGTTTTTGGTGAACCCGGATAGTATTGACAAGGTTTTTGGTAAGAATCCTGATGTTTTAGGAAAAGTAAATGGTGAGAAAATCACCCGCGAAGAGTTCAATGATCAGCTTTTCGTGTTGCAACAGCAGGCTGAACAGCAAGGTCGTCCGAAAAACGGTCTTGAAGAGCAGGCTTGGCAGTTACTTGTACAATCTAAACTTATCAAGCAACAGTTTGAGAAACTGGGCTTTGAAATGACTGATGATTATTTCTGGAATCAGATCCAGTATGATCAGATGTTTGCTCAGAATAAGCAGTTCTTTGATGAGAAAGGTAACTTTAAAACTCAAGAGCTTAAAAAAGAAATTGAAACATTACAAAACACCAACCCACAAGGATATGCTCAATGGCTGAAAACCAGAAAGACAATTGAGTACAGACTAATGGCCAGACAGGTGTTTACTAATCTTTCAGTAGGGATTACTACAGGAAAGAAAGAAGCTGAAGAATTAATGAAGCAGAGAGATCAGCTTGCAGATATCGACTTTGTAAAAGTAGATTATGCAGCATATCTTCAAAAAACAAAGATCAATGTGACTACACAAGATCTTGCTGACTATATCAAACAGCATCCTGTAATGTTCAAAGCTGAGCCAAGCAGAAATATAGGGATTGTATTCTTCCCATCTAAGCCTAGTGCAGCAGATGATGCCGCAACTCTGAAAGAAATTACAAAATTATATTCAGGGGGTACGGATGCAAGCGGAGGTACTGAAAACTTCCAGAATACCAAAAATGACTCTATGTTTGTAACGGCGAATTCTGACGCGCCATTCAATCCTCAATATGTCAATCCTGCTCAATTGCCTCCAACGATCAAAGATCAGATCACTGCAGCAGCAGTAGGTCAGACTTTTGGCCCTTATAAAGAGCAAGATGTTTATGTCGTATCTAAGCTTGTAGGTAAAAGACCTTCAGACTCTACTTTATCAAGACATATCCTTATTGCATTCAAAGGAAGCCCTGCAGGTGAAGGAGTGACAAGAACCAAAGAGCAGGCTAAGAAATTAGCAGACTCAATTGGTGCTATTGTAAAGGCTACTCCTGCCAAATTTACAGAATTCCTTAAGCTTTCCAGCGATCCGAATTCTGCAGCTCAGGGAGGAAGTCTTGGATGGACCACTCCGGAAACACCTTTTGTTCCTGAATTCCTTGCTTACCTTGCAAACAATCCTAAAGGAGCTACAGGAGTAGTGGAAACTCAGTTCGGTTACCATATCATCAATATTGAAGATAAAAAATCCGGATCAATGGGGTATAAAGTTGCTAATCTTGTGAAAGCAATTAAACCTTCTGATGCTACTGAGGCTGAAACAGACAAAAAATCAAGAAAATTCATTCAGCAGGTTCAAGGGAAATCTTTCAATGATTTCGTAAACATTGCTAAGAAAAATAACTATCAGTTCTCGAATCCAAAAGCAGCTAAAAGATTTGAAGGTCAGCTTCAGGGCTTAGGTACCGAAAAAGATGCAGATATCCTTACATGGGCTTTCGATAAAAAAAGAACAAAAGGAGATACTGAATTATTTACAGTAGATGGAACAGGTGATAAAATTGTAGTTTATCTGAATGGAAAACAGGAAGCTGGTCTTGCTGATCCTGAATCTGTAAGAGATCAGATTGAAGTTATCGTTAAAAATAAACTGGCAGCAAAACAAATTTCTGATAAAATTACAGCAGCAAAAGCTTCCAGTTTAGATCAGATTGCTAAGTTATTTGCAGCTCCAAAACAGTCAGCTCAGGTAAACCTGCTGAACCCTTCAGTAGCTGGTGCTATGGAACCTAAAGTTGCCGGTGCAGCATTTGGTGTCGCAAAAGGTAAGCTTTCCAATCCGGTAGAAGGAGGAACAGGTGTTTATGTTCTGATCAAAAAATCAGAAACAGTCAACAAACAGCCTGGAGATCTTAAGCAGTTTACAGAATCTCTTACTCAAAGAAATGCCGGAATGTTCGGACAGGCTTGGATGAAGAGTCTTCAGGACAACGCAGATATCGAAGATTACAGAATCGAGATCTGGAACAAACTGGGAAATCAGCAACAATAAGAAATTCATTTCAATGATATAAAAAGCGACAAATTTTTTTGTCGCTTTTTTTGTATTTAACGCAGAATAATAAAGGAAAAGATTTATTTAAAATGTATTATATTTGCTTATTAGAAAAAAATTAGCAAGTGAAGTTCAGTAAAGAATTAAAAGCTGGTGTGATTGCACTTCTAGCTATCGTAGGCTTTGTGGTATTGTTTCAGTTTATGAAAGGGAAAAGCCTTTTTACTACCGACAATATATTTTACGCAAAATATGACAATGTAGAAGGTCTGGCGCAGTCTGCGGCAGTTTCTATCAATGGCCTTAAAGTGGGGCAGGTAGACAAGATTATTCCTATCACCTCAAAAGATGGAAAAATTAATTTTGTTGTAAAAGTTACTGTCGACAATAAATTTGAATTTTCAAAAAACTCATCACTGGAGATCTTTGAACCGGGATTAATGTCCGGTAAAGAAATGAGAGTAAACCTTATGTATGGAGGGCCAACTGCAAAAGACGGTGATACATTAAAAGGAGCTTTCAAACTGGGGACGCTGGGAAGCCTTTCTTCTCAGGTAGGCCCTGTAAAAGATCAGTTACAGGTGGTTCTTCATAGAGTAGACTCCCTGATGGCCAATGCAAACCAGGTTTTTGATGCTCAGAACAGAGCTGAAATTAAGGCTTTGTTAGCTAACCTTAACAAAACGGTTGGTGCATTACAGGCTACAGCAGGAAGTGTAAACAATCTGGTAGGACATAATGATCCAAAACTGCAAAAGGTGCTGGATGATGCAAGCCTTACCATGCAGAGCGGAAAAGTAACATTAGATAAATACGGACACCTTGCAGAAAGTATCGACACTAAACAGTTGAATGCTACCATTGCAAGTTTAGATGCTACAGTAGGAAAATTGAATCAGGTGATTGGTGGAATAGACAAAGGAGAAGGAAGTTTGGGTAAACTGATGAAGGATGATCAGCTTTACAACAACCTGAATTCGGCATCTTCCAATCTGAATACATTAATCGAAGATATGAAAGCGAATCCGAAGAGATACATCAACTTCTCGGTTTTCGGTAAAAATAACAAAGACTAATACACCTTATGCAGTACATCGATAACATTATTTTCCTGATTTTATTAGTGGCCGGATTTGGACTGTTTGCCAAAAGCCTGCAGAAGATCTACAGAAATATCAGGCTGGGTCGTGAAATCAATAGAAATGACAGAAAATCTGAACGCTGGAGTACCATGGCCAATGTAGCTATGGGCCAGAGTAAGATGGTAAAACGTCCTGTTGCAGGAATTTTACACATTTTTGTTTATGTTGGTTTTATTATCATTAATATAGAACTCATTGAAATAATTGTTGATGGAGTGTTTGGAACTCACCGTTTTCTGGCCTCGGTTTTGGGACACGGATTCTACAGTTTCTTTACAGCTACATTAGAAGTCCTGGCACTTTTGGTTGTAATAGGGGTCGTTATATTTTTTATCAGAAGAAATTTTTACGGGGTCAAAAGGTTAACAATGAAGGAACTTTTCGGATGGCCAAAAGAAGATGCCAACTGGATTCTTATCATTGAATTTGCCCTGATGATGGCTTTCTTTAAAATGAATGCTTCAGATTTTATTTTACAGTCAAGAGGCGTTTTACCAGTACATGGAAGTTTCCCGATCAGTGAAATGACATTGGTTCCGTTTTTGGAAACCTTCAATTTTGATAACGGATTTTTGATGTTCACAGAGAAAGCAGCCTGGTGGTTCCACTTTGTAGGGATTCTTTTCTTCATGAATTATCTTTATTATTCAAAGCATTTACATATTATTCTTGCATTTCCGAGTACATGGTATGCAAATCTTGAGAAAAAAGGGAAATTCAACAATCTTGAGTCCGTAACAAAGGAGATCAAATTAATGATGGATCCAAATGCAGATCCTTACGCTGCACCGGCTGAAGGGTCAGAAGCTGATGTGCCTTCGAAATTCGGGGCAGAAGATGTTTTTGATCTGAACCAGGTACAATTGCTTAATGCCTATTCATGTACGGAATGTGGACGTTGTACTTCAGTGTGCCCGGCCAATATTACCGGTAAAAAACTTTCTCCGAGACTAATCCTGATGAAAACCAGAGACAGGTTGGAAGAAGTGGGAAGAAACATAGATAAAAATGGAAAATTTGTAGACGACGGTAAAAAACTGTTAAACGATTATATTACAAAAGAAGAACTTTGGGCCTGTACAACATGTAATGCGTGTACAGAAGCCTGTCCGGTATTACTTGATCCGCTTTCCATTATTTTTGAAATGAGAAGATTCCTGGTAATGGAACAGTCTGCTGCTCCTCAGGAACTTAACCTGATGATGACCAATGTGGAAAACAATGCTGCCCCTTGGCAGTACAATCAGGCTGACCGTCTGAACTGGGCCAATGAAAATTAATATAACAAAGTAAAATAATGCAGCAATGTAGCAATCATTGGTAAATTGGTACATGAGCATATTGATAAATTTGAAAAGATGGATTTCAATATAAAAACAATGGCAGAATATGCTGCCGAAGGAAAAGCACCGGAAGTTTTATTTTGGGTTGGATGTGCGGGAAGTTTTGATGACCGTGCCAAGAAAATTACAAAAGCATTCTGCAAGATATTAAATAAAATAGGCGTTGAATTTGCCGTTCTGGGACAGGAAGAAAGCTGTACCGGAGACCCTGCAAAAAGGGCCGGAAATGAATTTGTTTTCCAGATGATGGCGCTTACCAATATCGAAGTACTGAACGCTTATGAAGTAAAGAAAATCGTAACAGCTTGTCCACATTGTTTTAATACTCTTAAAAACGAATACCCAAGCTTAGGCGGGCACTTTGAAGTAGTACATCATACCCAGTTCCTTAAAACCCTCATGGAAGAAGGAAGACTGAAAATTGAAGGAGGTGCATTCAGAGGGAAAAAGATTACCTTCCATGATCCATGTTATCTGGGCCGTGCCAACGATGAATATGAAGCTCCAAGAATGCTTCTTGAAAAGCTGGATGCGGAGCTTGTGGAAATGAAGCGTTGCAAGACCAATGGGCTTTGTTGTGGAGCAGGAGGTGCACAGATGTTTAAAGAACCTGAAAAAGGAAATAAAGACATCAATATTGAAAGAACAGAAGAAGCTTTATCTTTTGAACCTAAAGTAATTGCTACAGGATGTCCTTTCTGCAACACCATGATGACAGATGGGGTAAAACACTTTAATAAAAATACTGAAGTAGCCGTAAAAGATATCGTTGAACTTCTTGCTGAAGCAGAAGATTTATAATAACTTTTTACATACAGATTTAAACTCAGGAGTCATCCTGAGTTTATTGTTTTTATTTACTCTGAAGAAAAAATCGTAATTTTACAGTCTAAATTGAAGGATATGAAAATCGAAGAATCTAATATTGTAGAAACCAACGACTACAGAGTCATTATATATCCGGCTTCAAGGCCTTTTGAAACCAAAGAAGCAAAAGCCATTACTGAAAAATTATTTGATTTCCTTGCAACATGGGCAGCTCATGGAAAACCCCTTTCTTCTTCATTTAAAATTGAAAAAAATCAGTTTATCATCGTATGTGTAGACGAAGAAAAAAAAATGGCTTCGGGATGCAGTATTGATGCCTTAGGAAAAGTAATGAGAGAAATTGATGAAGAATATCAATTAGGCCTTTTCGACAGAATGAAAGCAAGTTTTGTAGAGAATGGTGAAGTAAAAACTTTAAAATTAATGGATTTCAAGACAAAGCTGAGAAACGGAGAACTTTCAGATGATATCCAGGTTTTTGACTTCTCTAAAAATACTTATCTGGATTTTTTGAGCCACTTCCTTCTTCCTTTGGAGAAAAGCTGGGCGGCCTCTATAAAATAACTGCTGTAAAGCAATACAGCAGAATAATCATAAAGTGGAAAATATATTTCCACTTTTTTGTTTTAATGTATCTTTGTGTAGATTCGAGTAGAGACTAATGCCTAAAGTACTTTTTTTAACGACATCCCACAGCTATAATGATGACCGTATTTTCTATCATCAGGCAAAAGCTCTTAGAGATAATGGGTATGAAGTGAAGATATGCAGTTTATATACAGATTACAGCGGTGGTATAGATGGCATTGACATAGAATCTTATGCTGTGCTGGAAGAAAGTATTGAAAAGAAAATGGAAACTTTCAGAAAGGTTTGCCATACGTTTCAGCCTCAGTGTATCATTTGCTCCGAACCTCTTGCAGTGGCAGCAGTAAGAAAATTTGTAAGGCAGCATAAAGCAGCTTGTATTTATGATGTTACAGAATGGTATCCTTCCATGTCAATGCTCCAAAAGTACCGGTTTCCTGTTAAAATTTTTCAGGCCGTGAAATTTACTTTTATTCAGCTGTATGCAGGATTTTTGAGTACCCGTTTTATTTTTGGAGAAACTACAAAAAAGTTCCCTTTAGCCTATTTTTTCGGATTTAAAAAGCATATGGTTCTTCCTTATTATCCGGATACCCATTATATTAGAGAAAGTGTTAAACAGCTTGAACTGGGTAGAGTTACCCTTTGCTATACCGGTCAGATTTCTAAAGATAAAGGAATTGATAATTTTTTTAAGACTGCAGATAAACTCCGCCAAAAAGCTTCTTCGCTTCATATCAGAATCCTGATCATCGGGTCCGCTGTAGAAGAAAGGGATAAACTTTATTTCTCAGCGTTACTGAAGAAATATAATTTCGATGATATTGAGATAAGAAAACCAACGGTTTTTGAACAGTTTACAGAAGAATTGGCTGATGCAGATATCTGTTTTGATCTTCGTGAAATCAACTTTGAAAACAACCATTCTCTGCCGATAAAGCTGTTTTATTTTATGGGAGCAGGTAAACCGGTAATTTATTCAGATCTGAAAGGGATCCGGAAACATATGGGAAAACTTTCTTTTGGGAGCTTGGTAGATCCTCATAATGCTGATGGGATCTCGGATGTTATTATTAATTATATCAGGAATCCTGAGTTGTATCACGCTCATGCGCTCAATGCTGTAAAAGAATTTAAAGAAAAATACAATTGGGAGATGATAAAATATTCCTTTGTTGATTTTGTGAAAAAATCCATTGATAAATAATCACCATGCAGCTTACTATCATTAAAACATTTGTCTCACGTTTTCTTATTCTGATCCTCAGTTTCGGGCTGGTGATCTATTCTACGAATATGTGGGGAAGTGAGGGTAAGGGAACTATTTCCATCGTAATTGCGAATGCAGCTGCAGTGAGTTTCTTCAGTAATATTTTTTCAGGGAGCAGCGCTTCTTATTTTGCTTCAAGATTCAAAATAGAAAAAATCTTACTTTATGCTTATCTTTGGTCACTTCTGACAGGACTTTTAATTCCTTTTTTATTCAGTCTGGCTTCTATTCAGGGAGAATACCTTTTCTATCTTATTGGAATCTCCGTTTTTTCTTCGCTTTTATCTACTAATGTCAGTTTATTTATTGGAACACAGGATATTAAAAAGTTTAATCTTTATACGGTTTTACAACAGCTTGTTCATATTATCTTTTTAGGAATACTGGTGTATGGGTGTGGGAAGAAAGATGTTTCTGTCTATTTTCTTGCACAGATCAGCTGTCTGGCTCTTCTTTTTATCTCCAGTTTTTTTCACATGATCAAAAAATGTAGGATTTCTGAAATATCATTCTGTAAAGATGTTGCTAAGAATATGTTTGAATATGGCTGGAAAACGCAGCTGAGCGCGTTTATTCAGTTTCTCAATTACAGGCTCTCGTTTTATTTTTTAGAACATTTTGAAGGGATTGCCAGTGTAGGAATATTTTCCATTGGAGTTACATTTTCAGAGGCCATATGGACTATTACCCGAAGTATTGCTGTCGTTTTATATTCAGATGTCGTCAATAGTAAAAGCCGGGAAGAATCTATAAGAAAAACCAAAGAGTCTTTAAAGCTGACCTTTACCCTAATGATAGGCTTCATTTTGGGGATTATTATTATCCCGTCACAGATTTATGAGATGATTTTTGGGAAAGAATTCAGAGATACCAAAGAAATTATGCTTCTTTTATCTCCAGGAATTTTTGCCATAGCCTTAAGTGATATGATTGGACATTACTTTTCAGGAATGAGAGACCTGAAGATTCTTAATATTAAATCAATTGTTGGGCTGGCAGTTACAGTGGTGTTTTCTTTTATTGCAATACCCGGATGGGGAATTTTAGGAGCCTGTATTGCCACTACGTCATCCTATTTGGTTTCAGCTTTCCTGTTGTTTCAAAAATTTTATCGCTCTACAGCATTTAGTTTGAAAGACTATTTTGTTTCAAAAGAAGAAATACAGCTTTTAAAAGAAAAACTTCTGAAGAAATAATTCTTTCGCAGACGCAAAGAAAATAATGTCATTTTCTTATTTTTACAAATCTATTAAGTATTACTATGTGCGGTATCAGCGGCTATTATTCATTTCATAAAAGTATTTCCTCTACAAATATTATGGAAATGAATCAGGCGATCAGACACCGCGGGCCGGATGATGAAGGGTTCTGGCTGTATGACCTTGTACGGGCAGTCTCTTTTTCAGGCAATGATTCTACCCAAAAGATAAAAAAGCAATTTCCGGTTTTACAGGATGAGACTTCACAGATTGCCCTGGGTTTTCGCAGATTATCCATTATTGATCTTTCTGAAAAAGGACACCAGCCAATGCTTTCTGAAAATGAGCAGATTATCATCACATTTAATGGTGAGATTTATAATTTTAAAAAACTAAGGAAAGAACTTGAAAGTTTAGGATATACCTTCCAAAGCACTTCGGATACTGAAGTTATCCTTGCGGCTTATGAAGAATGGGGGACTGCCACCTTTGAAAAGCTGGACGGAATGTTTGCCATTTGTATTGTGGATCTTATTTCACAAAAGCTTATCCTGGCAAGAGACAGAGTAGGGATGAAACCTTTGTTTTATCATCAAAGTGAAGAAGGACTGGTCTGGGCTTCAGAAATAAAAGCATTACTGAAAAATGAGTTTGTAAAGCCTGAAATCAATTGGAATGGAGTGTATACCAATTTTCTTTTTCAGACAACACTGAGCCCGCAAACCTGCTTTCAGCAAATTTTTTCTCTGGAACCTGCTTCCTTTATGACGGTTGATCTGAAGAGTAAAAACATTATAAAAGAAAAATTCTGGACACTGCCTTTCCCAGCTACAAAAAATATTTCTGAAGAGGAAGCTGTAAGAATAATAGATGAGCTGATTTCTGAGAGTATTTCAGAACAATTATATGCAGATGTTCCGGTGGCGGTTATGATGAGCGGAGGAATAGATTCTACCTTAATTGCTTCTAAAGCAAAATTTTTCAATACTGATATTAACACATACACTATATCCTATCCGTTTTCTGAAGAAGAAGTGAAAAATGCATCTATAGCGGCTAACTATTTTGGTGTTTCGCATGAGGTGAAAGAAGTGAGTGATGAAGAAGCTTTGGAACAGCTTAAGGAAAATATCCAGCATTTTGAAGAACCCTACAGTAGCATTGAAGTGTTGATCAATGCAGCAAAATATGCCCATGATAAAGATTTTAAGGTCGTGCTAAGCGGAAACGGGGCTGATGAGCTTTTTGCAGGCTATTCTCATACGCTGAAGCTAAATAAGTGGCTTCTGATGAGGAATTTTAATTTTCTAGGTCCACTTATCTTTACAAAAGATAAATTTTCACAACGGGTAAAAAATTATTTCTCTAAGGATGATATGTTTGATTTTTTCAGACAGAATCAGGTCAGTATGATGCCTCTGGAAGTTAAAACCCTTATAAAACAGGATATTTACAGAACAATTCATTCAGACCTTTCCCAATATCATCTTTCAGAAACAAAAAGCTATTCCGGTTATTTTGAATATGACATGAAATATTCGCTGTCCTCCCATCATGTTTTCCGGGATGATCTGAGTGCCATGAAATACAGTGTCGAATTTCGTTATCCTTATCTGAGCAACAGCCTGATAGATTATGTGTCAGCGCTACCTGAGAACATAAGATTTAATGGAAATCAGAATAAACCGTTATTGCGTAAAACCGCAGAAAAATATCTTCCCGAATCAGTTTTGAATATGCCTAAAAAAGGATTTTCATTTCCTGTCAATTATTTTATTAAAAACGAAAAAAAAGTTAGAGACTTTATTGTTGAAAATCTTGAAAGGTTAAAAAAGAGAAATTTCTTCAATGCTTCTGTAATTGATGAGTGGTGGAATCATCAGGAGCACGAATATGATTGGGTAAAAATATGGCAGCTGGTAACTTTTGAGTTATGGTATCAGAAATATTTTGAAAAATAAAGGAGGAGCCTAAAGATTAATATTTTACCTTTGTAGTCATGATGAAATATTTTTGGAGTATACTTGTTGCGGTTTTTGCACTGATAAGTTGCAAAAGTGATGATGATTCTTTGCAGAGAATAGATCAGTTGCTGAATATCTACATGAAGAACAGTGCCGGTCAGGATTTGCTGAACAGCAAGAAAACAGGATCTTATACTGGATATTCCGTGAATGATATTTTTGGAACCAAGGACATTTCTCCGGTAAGTATTCCGTTGAAAATGACAACAGACTCCCTGTTTTATATGGAATATCTGGCAGGTGCCAAAAGAAGAAGACTGGATTCTATAAGCCCTGACAATCCGGGAACAGGAACTTCTTACTATTCCAGAATGAAGATTACCTATACGAAAAGTACGAATGCAAATGATAATGTTATAGATACTTTGGAGGTTCAGTATCGGAATACACCAACGGTATTTCAGGTTTCAAAAGTTTTGTATAACAGGGTTCAGGTATTTTCAAAAGATGCTGATGCTCCTACTTCGATAAATACTGTTACGATCACAAAATAATTTTTAAATTTGTACAAGTGTTAGCTGATTGTAAGCTAACCATCTAATATTTAACATCTCAATAAAATGTTACAAGTCAATTTTTTGCGCGACAATAAAGAACGCGTTTTAGAAGGTCTTAAGAAAAGACAATTCAAGAATCTTGAGTTGGTAGACGAGGCTATCGCTGCCGATGACGAAAGAAAAAGAATCCAGTTTGAACTAGATTCCCAGCTTTCCGAAATCAACAAAATTTCGAAAGAAATCGGACTTTTGATGAAAGAAGGAAAAAAAGAAGAAGCGGAGTCAGCAAAATCTAAAACAGCACAATACAAAGAGTCGAGCTCAGAATTGAAATCTCAGTTAGAAGTTAAAGAAAATGACTTGCTGAATATCCTTTACCAGCTTCCCAATATTCCAAATGAACTGGTGAAGAGTGGTGCTTCTGCTGATGATAACGAAATTATTTTCCAGTCTCATCCTGTAGAAGGACTTGGTGAAGGTGCAATCCCTCACTGGGAACTGGCTAAAAAATATAACCTTATCGATTTTGAATTGGGGGTGAAAATTGCCGGAGCGGGTTTCCCTGTTTATTTAGGAAAAGGAGCCAGATTACAGAGAGCTTTGGTTCAGTATTTCCTGGATAAAAACGTGGAAAAAGGATATACGGAAGTGAATCCTCCTCACGTGGTAAATGAGGCTTCAGGTTTTGGTACCGGACAGCTTCCGGATAAAGAAGGGCAGATGTATTATGTCAATGAAGATAAATTATATCTTATTCCTACAGCTGAAGTTCCTGTAACCAATCTTTACCGTGATGTTTTGTTTGATGAAAAAGATCTTCCGGTTAAAAATACAGCATTCTCTCAATGCTACAGAAGAGAAGCAGGAAGCTATGGAGCTCACGTAAGGGGACTGAACCGTCTTCATCAGTTTGAAAAAGTAGAGATTGTAAGAATTGAGAAACCGGAAAATTCTTATGCTGTGCTGGAAGAAATGGTAGAACACATCAAAGAAATCCTGACAGACCTTGAACTTCCGTTCAGAGTATTGAGACTTTGCGGTGGTGACACAGGTTTTGCCTCTGCAATGACCTATGACTTTGAAGTGTGGAGTGCAGCTCAGGAAATGTGGCTGGAGGTAAGCTCTGTGTCTAACTTTGAAACATTCCAGGCGAACAGGCTGAAGTGCCGTTATAAAGCTGATGGCAAATCTCAGTTGGTTCACACCTTGAACGGTTCTGCGATGGCACTGCCAAGAATTATGGCAGCATTACTTGAGAATAATCAGACTACGGAAGGTATCAAACTTCCTAAAAAGATTGCAGAATATGCAAGATTTGACGTGATCAACTAAGTGGATCACTTAATTCAGTATATTATTATAAAACCCACCGGAGTCCGGTGGGTTTTGCTTTATTCTGTAATGATTATAATCTTTTTATCAGCGTTTTTAAGTTTTACATCTTTATCATAAATGGCTTTCAGATCATATTCTATCCTTATCGAATGATCATCAATCTGCTTCAGCCAGTCATGTTTCCCTGAAATTGATTGTATGGGATTCTCGAACTTTAAAGTAGTGCCTATTTTTTTGAAAAACATGACCATCATACCGGCAATTTTTTCAGCTTCTTCCTTTGAGCTTTTGGTTTTGATCGCTTCTTCAATGCTTTTAAGATTGAAATTTTCAGTATCAATTGTCAGCGTTTTTCCATCCCAGTTATTGTAAATATTCTGATCCAGCGGTATTTTTTCGGTTTTGGTAAAACTTTTCAGTACTTTATAATCATCTGGAGCAAAATGTTCCATCTTAAAAGAAAACCCAGCCAGTTTATTGTCCTCTTTTGCAGACTTCATGAAGATCTTTTTCATAATCCTGATGGAATCCGGATTTTCAGTTTTTAATTTTCCTTCCTTTTTGGCAAGATCATACATGCTTGTCCAGATCGTTGGAAGCTTATCTACTTCTCCAAATTCTTTCTCCTTTAATGAATCAGGTGTCATAGCCATCATTTCTGCCATAAACTCTCTTGTATCGATATCGGTAACAGAAGTAGAAGCGGCATCCTTATGATAAACAATTTCAGAATTCACACTGCAGGACTGCATCATAAAAAGGCTTATCAGGAATAAGACAATGATTTTCTTCATGGTTATGTAAATATAAATTTAATGGCAGTTAACAGCTCCGTTCGGATCTTTAACGATTGTCATAGCTTCTGCTTTCGGAGAAACGTATGGGATGCCCAGTTCAAGACCTCTCAGTATGAATAATCCTCCCAGAATAATCATAATCACCGGGACTGCTTTCAAAACTTTTATTCTGAAGGCCTGATTCATGAGATTACCGGCTAAGACGATGGCAAACATGAAGGGAAGAGTACCCAGACCAAATAAGGCCATATATAAAGCTCCCTGCCATATTCCTCCGCCTGCCAGACTTGCGGTAAGAGCCATATAAACCATTCCACAGGGTAAGAAGCCATTAAGTAGTCCTGTCGTAAATCTTGAACGGTAGTCTGCTTTCTGAAGAAGCCTTCCCAGATTCATTTTTACGCTGTACAGGAATTTAGAAAGAAAAGGAATTTTTGAAGCAAAATCTTTTCCTCCAAATGAAAATACAGCCATGATAATCAGAAGAACTCCGGCAGTAATAGTCAGATATTTCTGAAAGCCCGCCATTTCAAATCCCTGACCGATGATCCCCAGAAGTGCACCTAATAACGAATAGGTGAAAATTCTTCCGAATTGATAGGTAAGGTTCTGAAGATAGAAATTGGCAGCCTGTTTTTTGGTTAATCCCATCGATAATGCAATAGGACCGCACATTCCGATGCAATGAAAACCGGAAGCAAAGCCTAAAGCAATAGCCGACACAATAAGTCCTATTTCCATATCACATCATAATCCATTCTGTAGTCTGTTTTATCTTTCGTCCAGCTCAGTCTCAGGGTGTAGTTTCCTACTTTCAATACCTGTGCAGGAATTGTGAAAGACTGTCCGGCGTCAAGCTGTACAGATTTTTTAATGTCTAAATTCTGGTCGTCGGTTCTGTTTAAAACAAATTTTACCGTAGTATTGGAGTTGTTATAATCTTTTGGAAAAGTAATTTTAATTCCCTTGGTATCCTGGCTGTATACAGGTTTTTCCTGTAGTTCATCCGCTTTTTTCTTCGCATCAATAACGTCCTGATACTTCAACTCTTCTTCATAATAATTATCCGTTACCATTTCAGAGTTCTTCTGTCCGTTTGGAAAAAGAAACATCATGGATAATATAAAGATAATAAATGCTAATAATGCAATGACAACACCATGTCCCCAACTAAAGTTCTTCATTTTTTCTAATTAAAATTGCAGTTTGAATGGTCCTTCAAAATAGGTCTGATAAGAATCAATCAGTTTACCCTTCATATCGTAAACACCAATTGTGATATTCTGTTTAGAAAGCTTCATTTCATCTTCAGGGAAGCTGATATTGATTGTTCCTTTGGAAATTTTATCTCTGTCAACCTGAATTTTACTTGATGCACTGTAAGTAATTTCTCCATGCGCAGGATCGATTACTTTGATCGTAACAATTTTCTTATCATTCGTTTTATTAAGGAAAGTATAATTATAGGTATTGGTAATTTTACCGTCTCTTACAAAAAATGTACTTCCTGCCGGTTTAATGAATTTAGCCTCCATTTCACCACGGCTGTACAGAAGATATCCTAAGAAACCTACCAGTAGAAATAAGAATATTGAGAATCCTTTCATTCTTCCGGTAAACCTGAATGGGGTTTCTTTTTCAATTTCGTTCTCAGAAGCATATCTGATCAGTCCTTTTGGCAGACCTACTTTTTCCATAACTTCATCACAGGCATCTATACAGGCTGTACAGTTGATACATTCCAGCTGTTGTCCGTCCCTGATGTCAATTCCGGTAGGGCATACCACTACACACTGATGGCAATCAATACAATCACCCTTTCCAGCAGCTTTCCGGTCTTCTCCTTTTCTCCATTTCGCTCTGTTTTCTCCTCTTTTAAAGTCGTAGAAAACATTGATGGTATCTTTATCAATCAGTACTCCCTGAAGTCTTCCATAAGGACATACTAATGTACAAACCTGCTCTCTGAACCATGCAAATACAAAATAAAATGCAGCAGTAAGAAGAATCATTACAATAAAATTGGTAGGATGGGCAAATGGTCCTTCACCAACAATCTTAAATACTTCTTCATACCCTACAATGTACATAAACATAAAGTGAGTGATGATCAATGAAATGATGATATAAACAGTCCATTTTAAACTTCTCTTCCAGATTTTCTCACTATTCCATTCCTGTCTGTCCAGTTTCATCTGCTTATTTCTGTCACCTTCAATCAGATATTCTATTTTACGGAAGATAGATTCCATAAAAATTGTCTGAGGGCAAATCCACCCGCAGAAAATTCTTCCGAATGCAATCGTAAAAACAATAATGAAGATTAAAGATGCGATGGCACCTAAAGTAAGGATAAAAAAGTCCTGTGGATAGAAAGGCTGTCCAAAGATGAAAAATTCCCTGTCTATGACATTGAACATCAATAATGGATTACCATTGATTTTGATGAAAGGTAATGTAAAATAAATAATTAATAACAGATAACTTACAATATTCCTATAGTTGGTGTATTTTCCTTTGGGTTTTCTTGGAAATACCCATTTTCTTTTCCCGGATTGCTCCATTGTCCCTATAGAATCTCTGTAAGTTTCAGGGTCCAGAACCTGTCCCTGTCCGCCTCGTACTTCTATTTCTTCTATGTCTGACATATGTAATAGGTTTTAAAAAAGAAAAAACATAATTCGTTACTATTTTAATCTAATAACAAATTATGTTTTTTTCATATGTTTTCTAATTTTTTAAATTATTCTTTTTCCCAATGCGCTTCAGTTCCTTGAGGAGCTGCTCCTCCCTGAGCTGGAGTCACTGGTGGCTGCTCCTGATTGATGTGATATACATAAGCTGCAATCTTTTCAATCTCAGCACCTGAAACTTCTCCGTTCTTACCGAATGGTCTCATCGCAGGGTTAGTTGGAGAACCATTCCAGTCCATATGGAATACGTTTTTGAATAATGTCTTCTCAGGCTGGTTGATCCAGTAGTTATCAGTAAGGTTTGGACCAATACCTCCACTACCATCTTCCTTGTGACAAGATGCACAGTTTGTTTTGAATAATTCTTTACCTTCTGCGATATTATCAGCTGAATATTTAGCTGTTTCAATCGTTACAGGAGGTTGAGATTTCTGATATTCCTCAATACTTGCCAACTGCTCTTTATATTCTTTTTCATATTCGCTTAGTGGGTGAGCGAAATCTGTGAAAGAGTAAGCTGCAATATATACAATACAAAAAGCGGTCCCAAAATAGAATAAACCTACCCACCATTTCGGTAACTGGTTATCCAACTCCATGATTCCATCGAAACCGTGGTCGATAAGGATATCTTTTTCCTCAGAAGCAGATTGCTTTTTGAATGCACTTTGGTACAATCTTTTGAAATAAGGAACTTTCTTTTCAGCTAAATAAGCTGCCTTCTCTTCAGGAGATAATTTCTTGAATTTGTTGTTCTCGATAAGGTCTCCGATAGCACTATGAATGTAGGCAAGGATACCGGCGATCACAACAGTTCCCCAGAAGTAAGGTGAAGAAAGGAACGCGTAGCTCTGTACAAATAAATAATAAAAAACTATTAAAAGTCCGATTATTATTAAGATGTTTATAACAACAGGTGTTCTTTGTTTCATAAAAAATAGTTTAATTTTTTAAATTAAAATCGTCATCTTCATCATCCCCAAGAGGAGCCTCTTCTTCTTCTTTGTAATATTTTTTAGGTCTGCTAAAAACATAGATTACCAAAGCGATGAAGAACAGCATAAAGAAAATCAGAGCCAGTGTCTGGTAGAAGCCAGCATTTTCTGTATTGGATAATATATCTTTAAAGTTCTGAGGAATCATATGAACCTTTTAATGTTTAGTTATTACTTGCTGTTTTGATTTCAGTTGTTTTGATATCTGTACCTAATCTCTGAAGATAGGAAATAAGAGCTACAATTTCTTTTTTCTCTAATTCTCCCTGAGGTCTCTTAGCATAAGCCTGCTTAAGGTCATTTGCTTCAGAGAAGATATCTTTTACAATTTTTGCTGATTGGTTGTTAGCCCATTTGTCTGCAGAATCGATTTCAGCCTTGGTATAAGGTACATCGAATACATTTTTCATCAGCTTCATTTTGCTTACCATTTTAGATCTGTCCAGATCAGTCGCAATTAACCAAGGATAACGAGGCATGATGGAACCTGCAGAAGTAGATCTTGGGTTATACATGTGTTTGTAGTGCCAAGAACTTGGGTTTTTACCACCTTCTCTATGTAAATCCGGTCCTGTTCTCTTAGAACCCCATAGGAATGGTCTGTCGTATACAAATTCCCCAGCTTTGGAGTATTGTCCGTTTTTACCGTTAAATCTAACAATCTCGTCTCTGAACGGTCTTACCATCTGAGAGTGACAAGCGTTACATCCTTCACGGATATAGATATCTCTACCTTCTAGTTCCAGTGGTGAATAAGGTTTCACCGCAGAAATGGTAGGTACACTTTTCTTAAGAGATAGTGTAGGGATAATTTCAATTGAACTACCGATAGATATTGTAATGAAAGATAGAATTCCTAATAATACAGGAGTTCTTTCTAACCAAAGGTGAGTCCCTTCTCCTTCTTTTCTGTTTTTACTGATATTTGCCAACGCAGGTGCTTCAGCAGGAACTTCTTTCTGGAATGATCCTTTTCTTACTGTAGCAATTACATTGATGATCATTAGGATAGATCCTGAGATATAGAATAAACCTCCTACGAATCTCATTTTGAAGTAAGGAATAATTGCCGTTACTGTATCCAACCAGTTTTTCCATAATAGGGTTCCGTCCGGGTTGAATTGCTTCCACATTAAACCTTGTGTAAATCCTGAAATATACATTGGTACTGCATAGAAGATGATTCCTAAAGTACCTAACCAGAAATGCCAGTTAGCTAATTTTACAGACCAAAGTTTTGTTCTCCACATGATTGGTACCAGGTAATAGATAACCCCGAATGCCATGAAACCATTCCATCCAAGAGCTCCTAAGTGTACGTGACCGATAACCCAGTCTGTAAAGTGACCAATTTTGTTGATGTTTTTAGTTGCCAAAAGCGGTCCTTCAAACGTTGCCATACCATAGCATGTAACAGCTACTACGAAGAACTTAAGGATAGGATTTTCTCTTACTTTATCCCAAGCTCCTCTTAAGGTAAGAAGACCATTTAACATACCTCCCCATGATGGTGCAATAAGCATGATAGAGAAACCTGTTCCTACCGCCTGAGCCCAAGCCGGAAGAGCTGTATACTGAAGGTGGTGAGGACCAGCCCAGATATATACGAAAATTAATGACCAGAAGTGAATAATAGACAGTTTATAAGAGAATACCGGTCTGTCTGCTGCCTTCGGAAGGAAGTAATACATTAAACCTAGAACCGGAGTTGTCAATACGAATGCTACCGCATTATGTCCGTACCACCACTGTACAATAGCATCTTTTACCCCCGCATATGCTGAATAGGATTTCCAGCCTGTGAAAGATAAAGGTACTTCAAGGTTGTTGAAGATGTGAAGCATTGCTACTGCAATCCAGGTACCGATATAGAACCAGATGGCAACATACAGGTGTCTCACTCTTCTCTTCGAAATAGTCAGGAACATATTGATACCAAAAATGATCCATGAGAATGCGATCAATATGTCGATCGGCCACTCGTGCTCAGCATATTCCTTAGAGGTATTGATCCCCATAAAGAATGTAATGAACGTAGCAACGATCATAAACTGCCAAGTCCAGAAATGTAGCCAAGACAATGTATCACTGTACATTCTTGTTTTTAATAATCTTTGTAATGAGTAATAAATACCCGTGTAAACAATGTTACAAACGAATGCAAAGATTACGGTATTGGTGTGCAACATTCTGATTCTACCAAAACCAAATGCACCATGTGTGTTTATTAACCCTTGAATATTACCTGATGCCAAACTTTTAATGGTTGTATCATCTGTCCCGAAAAAGAATTCAGGTAACTCTGGGTAGAAAAGCATTAATGCCGCCGTAAGTCCAAACGTAAATCCTATAAGACCAAAGACAATGGTCGCATATAGGAACGCACGGACAATACTGTTGTCATAACTAAACTTCTGTGTTTCCATATCAACTATTCACTATTTTTCTCAATTTTATTATTTTCTCCTATTTCTTTCTCGTCTTTATTTTTGTCGCCAGTTTCATCATTTTCTTTGATTTTTTCATCATCAAAAAGGATTCTGACAGCAGGAGATTCATCATCCTCAAACTGTCCTTTTCGGGCATACACTATAAATACGACCAAGAAAATCGCAGCCAAAGAAACACTGCAGAGGATCATTAAATATAGAATATCCATTGGACAACAAAATTAACCTATTTTCGGGGTTCAAATTTAGTGAAAAATAATGACATTCATCACGAAATGCCGATTTCAGCTAATTTAAAATCAGTCTAAATAAGGGCTTTTACGCCTGTTTTTTGAAATGTTTGCGACCTAAAATCCATGTTGAAAGTGTAGTAAAGGTAACCACTGTGATCGAACTGATTGGCATAAGGATTGCTGCAAAAAGCGGATGCATATGTCCTGTAACAGCGTAACTTAAACCAACGATATTGTACAGAAAACTGATTATAAATGTCATTTTCACAATGGTGATAGACCCTTTGCAGACATTCAGGTAGTTATCAAGGGTAGCCACTTTTTCACCATTCATGATTACATCAGAAGAGGGTGTGAAACTGTTGGTGTCGTCAGCAATGGCGATTCCTACATTACTCTGTTTTAGGGCTCCGGCGTCATTAAGACCGTCTCCAAGCATCGCTACTTTCATGTGCTGATCCTGAAGGGATTTAATATAATTCAGTTTGTCTTCCGGGCTTTGGTTAAAGGACATTCCTTTGTAATTTGGGATAAGCTCTTTTAGCTGATTTTCTTCTGAGGAATTGTCTCCGCTCAGGATAAATATTTTGTATTGGGTAAGTTTTGTGAAAAGTTCTTTCAGCTTCGGACGGTATTCATTTTTAAAGATGAATTTACCTAAGTATTCGTTATTTTTGCTGATATAAACTGCTGTTTCAAGATTTTTAGGTTCCTGATTATTGTAACGGGCAGAGCCGATCTTATAAAGATTTCCTCTTACCCTGGCTTCATATCCTTTTCCTGAAATTTCAACGAAATTTTCTACCGGAAAATAATCATCATTTACTTCGATGAATTCATATAATGATTTTGAAAGCGGGTGATTGGAGTTCTTTAGTAAAGTCTTAATATTCAGAGAGTCAAATTCGCTGATCTCAGATCCTTCGTACTTGATGTTTGATTTTTTTCTATGGGTGATGGTTCCTGTTTTATCAAAAACAATCGTGTCCAGTTTCGCGATTTTTTCAATTGTCAAAGTATCTTTTACGTAAAATTTATTTCGGCCTAAAATCCTCATAATATGTCCGAAAGTGAATGGTGCAGACAGTGCGAGCGCACAGGGACATGCAATGATAAGGATGGCTGAAATAACCTGGAACATTTTCTCTAGATCAATAAATGACCAGTAAATCCCGGAAATTAAAGCGATACCTAAAATAATGAATGTGAAATATTTACTAATGTTGTTTGTCAGGGTGTCAAGCCCGGTCTCATGTTTTTTGAAAGCTTCTTTATTCCAAAGCTGAGTTAAATAACTTTGATCTACGTTTTTAATCACTTCAAGCTCTAAAGAAGATCCGATCTGCTTACCTCCGGCAAAAATCTTATCACCAGGCTGTTTGCTGATGCTTTCGCTTTCTCCGGTAATAAAACTGTTGTCGATGTTTCCTTCCCCGTTAATCAGAATGGCATCTACAGGGATGATTTCCTGGTTTCTAACTAAAATTCTGTCTCCTATTTTTACCTCTGAAAGAAGGATGTTTTCCTGTTTTCCTTCAAAATCTACCTTGGTAACAGCAATTGGGTAGAAAGATTTATAATCTCTGTCATAGGAAAGAGCACTGTATGTTCTTTTCTGAAAGATCTTCCCGAGAAGCATGAAGAATAAAAGTCCACAAAGTGTATCGAAATATCCCGGACCATAATCTGTTACCACTTCATAGATACTTCTTCCGTATAGGACAAGAATTCCTAAAACAATCGGAACATCAATGTTGACGATCTTATTTTTTAAACCATACCATGCAGATTTGTAATAATCTGAAGCTGAATAAAATACAACAGGTGTTGCCAGGAGGAATATTAAGGTTCTGAATAAACCTTTATAATGTTCCATCCAATAATCTTCCCCTCCAATGTACTCGGGAAAGGCAAGGAACATTCCATTACCAAAAGCAAAGGCGGCAATGGCAAATTTTACTAATAAAGATTTGTCAAGATGGTCTTCATTTTTATCAGCAGTTTCAAGACTGATGACAGGTTTGTATCCCAGATTGGTTAAAAAATTAGCTAGTTCGCTTAATTTCAAATCATTATGATTGAATGAAATCTGTAAGGTCTTCCTCGTGAAATTAACCTGAGAATATTTGATGTGCTGATTTAATGTATGGAGGCTTTCCAATAGCCAGATGCAGGAAGAACAGTGGATTACAGGAATTTTGAATGTGACAAGGCTGGTGTTTCCTTCAGAGAAATCGGTTACTTTTTCAAAAATTTCAGGAGTATCCAAATAGTCAAACTGGGTAGAATTTTCATCACTCGGACGAATTCCTGCCCCTTTGTTAAGCTGATAAAAATTGCTTAAGTTATTTGTATTCAGAATTTCATAAACAGACTTGCAGCCATTGCAACAGAAAGTCTTCTCATCAAATAAAATTCTCTCTTTTTCTATACCTTGACCACAATGAAAACAGTTCTCGTTCACCACCATAAAATATTGAACTACAAAATTATAACAATTTTTTTTGTTTATCGCGTTAAAAAGTTCTATTTTTGTGATAAATATCATATAAAATGCCGCAGGAACAACAGATAGCAATTGAAGAGAGGTTCGCCAGAGTTTTTAATGATAAATCATTTAAGGAAAGACTTTCTAGCGCAGATTTTGAAAAATATATTAATGGCAAAAAGAAACTGAGTTTTCAGAAACATGAAACCATTTTCGAGGATGGAGAAACTCCCAAAGGAGTGTTTGTCCTGGAAAAAGGTGCTGCCAAACTTTCAAAATCAGGAGCATTCGGGAAAGACCAGATTTTAAGGTTTATCAAAGAAGGGGATATTATTGGCTATCGTTCTTTGCTTTGCGGGGAAAATTTCCAGGCTAAAGCTGAAGCCATGACAGATATCGAATGTGTTTTTTTACCTGCTGATATCTTCATGTATCTTCTGGAAGTAGATCCACAGCTGTCTTTCGTAATGCTTCAGAAAATTTCTTACGAATTGGGAGAATCATCCAATACCATTACTTTCCTTGCTCAGAAAACGGTAAGAGAAAGACTGGCAGAAATCCTGCTGCTTCTGGAGCAGAAACTGGGAGTAGATCCTGAAGGGTTCATCAAAATCTCATTGACGAGAGAAGAAATTGCCAACATTATCGGCACTGCCACAGAAAGTGCCATCCGTCTGATCTCTGAATTCAAGCAGGATAACCTGATTGAAGTGGACGGGAGAAATATCAAGATTTTAAATCACGATAAACTCATGAAACTCGGTCACGTAGTTTTATAAAAATCATACAAAACTTAAGTCGGCTCAGGCCGACTTTTTAACTTTTAAAAATAGATAAATTATGTCTGTTCACTCTGAAATTAAAAAAGTTACGACTGAAACCTTGCGTAAAATGAAATTCGACAAGGAGAAAATAACAATGCTTACAGCTTATGATTTTACCACAGCAAAGATGGTAGATGCGGGCGGAGTAGATGCTATTTTGATTGGAGACTCTGCAGCGAATGTAATGGCCGGTTTTGAAACTACATTACCCATTACGCTGGATCAAATGATCTATCATGCTCAAAGTGTGGTAAGAGGAACCGACAGAGCTTTGGTGGTAGCGGATCTGCCTTTCGGGACCTATCAGAGTAATCCTGAAAAAGCATTGGAATCTGCGGTAAGAATGATGAAAGAAGGTGGGGCACATGCTGTAAAAATTGAAGGCGGAAAAGAAATTTCCAAATCAATTAAAAAAATCATCAATGCCGGAATTCCGGTAATGGGACATTTGGGATTAACACCACAGTCGATCTATAAATTCGGAACGTATAAAGTAAGAGCAAAAGAAGAGGCAGAAGCTGAAAAACTGATTGCTGATGCACAGTTATTGGAAGAACTGGGATGTTTCTCAGTCGTATTGGAGAAAATTCCTGCAGATTTAGCAAAGAAAGTGACAGACAGTATTTCCATTCCAACGATCGGAATCGGAGCCGGAGCACATTGTGACGGACAGGTTTTGGTATATCATGATATGGTGGGAATGAACAAAGGGTTCAGCCCGAAATTCCTGAGAAGATATCTTGACCTTTACACAGAAATTACAGGAGCTGTTTCCCAATATGTAAAAGATGTAAAAAGTGTAGAGTTTCCAAACGAAAACGAAAGCTATTAATCTATGCAAAATCAACAGTCTGTCCAGGGAATATTATCTATCGCAGCCTTGATTTGTCTTGCTGTGGGCTGGTTTAATCTATTTTCTCCGGAAATTAATCATTTGCTTTCAAGAAAAGTTTTTTATGTTTTGATCGGAGCGAGCTTCTTTATTCAGGCTCCGTTACTTACGAATAAGAATTTTGTCTATGCGATGTATGCCGCCGCCGCAATCTGTGTATTTGGAGCATTCATTCCGGAAGGCTCAAAACTTTCAGCCATCAAAACAGTTGGGCTTCTTGCAGGAATTATCCTGTCATTATCTAATAGAAGAAGATAAACTGAAGAGGTATGAAGGAGCAGATTATATATGAGGACAATCATCTTCTGGTGGTCAATAAAAAAGTCGGACAACTTGTTCAGGGTGATAAGACCGGTGATGAATCACTATTAGAATCCATCAAGAACTTTATAAAAATAAGAGATGCTAAGCCGGGAAATGTTTTTCTCGGCTTGGTGCATCGTATAGACAGGCCTACTTCCGGGCTGGTGATCTATGCAAAAACATCTAAAGCACTTTCCCGGCTTACGCAGATGGTGAAAAACCGTGAAGTGAAAAAAACATATTGGGCAGTCGTGGGAAAAGAATTGATTCCGCAAAGCCAAAGGCTGGTTCATTATTTAAAGAAAAACGAAAAAAATAATAAAGCCATTGTTTTTCCAAAAGCTACGGAAGGAGCCAAAGAAGCAATCCTGACGTATCATGTAATCAAAACATTAGACAATTATTTGTTGCTGGAAATTGATCTTGAAACGGGAAGACATCATCAGATCAGGGCTCAGCTGTCTAAAACAGGAGTTCCCATTAAAGGAGACTTAAAATATGGAGCACCTCGCTCTAATCCGGATGGAGGTATTAATCTTCACGCCAGAAAACTGGAATTTATTCATCCGGTTACTAAAGAAAACATAGAAATCATAGCTCCTGTTCCGCAGAATGATGCGATCTGGAGAGCTTGTGAAGAATAAACATATCATAAACTATAACATGAAACTCAAATCACTTTTATTAGCCACATTGCTGGTTATGGCATCTTGTTCAGACAATGATGACTTGCCGCTTGATAATTCGCAACAGACGATTCCTGAAAATATAAGTAAAATATCATGGAATTATCCTGTTTTGTCACCTGTCTTCAATGGGTTGGAACAAAATTATATGTTCGAATATGATACTCAGGGAAGGATTATAAAAAAGATAGGAGGAAAACTGGAACATTCCGGAGGTACGGGATTTCCTTATGCTTATTCAAAATCTGTCTATACAATGGTAACATATACAGGAAATACAGCGATTATGAGAAATTATAGCTCTGACCCTGGTTTCACTGTTCAGTTGAAGGAAAGAAGGTTTGAATTTGATAATCAAGGTAGAGTTATTAAAGTAGTTATTCCACAGGTTAATAATTCATATATGGATAAGTATTTGACCTATACTTATGATGCTTCAGGAAAGTTAACTGAGATTTTAACTGAATATCCAAATATTCCATACGATCCAACTGATCCTCAAGATTATATTTTGACATACGTAGAAAAGTTTATTTATAACACGTCAGGAAATCTAGAAAAGGCAATTAAAACTGAAAAGCATAATAATATTGATGCTTACATTACCAATGAAATTATATTGGATAATTTTGATTCTGCACAAAATCCATTTAAGAATCTGGGTATTTTTGAAGAGTATTTCTACTTTTCATTATCAAAAAATAATCCTCAGAGAAAAATTTCAAAAGAGTTTAAACCTTATAGCTCCGAATTTTTTCTAAGCCAATCAAATTGGACTAATCAATATAATTCTGATGGAAGCCTGAAGCTTTTTTACTAAGGAACTATTTAAAATAAAAGTGAAGTCCGTCTCAAAATTGAGATGGTCTTTTTTCTTTAAATTCATTTGAGATTTTGCTTATTCTGAAAAAATGTCTAACTTCGTTCCAAACTTTAGGGGTGTCTGTTGCCAACAGACTGAGACTTTACCCTTTGAACCTGATCTGGATCATACCAGCGTAGGGAAAAGTAGATGACTTTTGCTGTACATTCTATTGTACAATAATGGCCATTCCTGAAGTGATTTAATTTATTTAGGAATGGAACTTATAATTAACCACACCCGAAAAACATTCGATGTACTTCCCGAAAATCTGGAGGCATTACTGGCTATTGAGCTGCCAGGAAAGAGAAAGGGCATCGCTGTAGCTCTTAACAACCGTATTATTCCACTGTCCGCCTGGGCGGAAACCATCCTCAGTAATAACGATTCTATTTTAATCATCACTGCCACTCAGGGCGGTTAATTCTCATATTAAATACCAATACTTATGGCTCACTCCATTACATGTTCGCCATTTCCGAACTCAAAGAAAATCTATGTTGAAGGAATATTACATCCTATCAATGTAGCCATGCGTGAAATACAGCTTAGTCCGACCAAACTGACCAATGGCGGCTTTGAACATAATGCCCCGGTAACAATTTATGATACTTCAGGGCCTTACACCGATGAAAATGCAACCATTGATATTCAGAAAGGACTTCCGAGAATCAGAGAGCAATGGATTCTGGATAGGAATGATGTGAATATCCTGGACGGAATTACTTCTGAATACGGGAAAGCCCGTTTGGCAGATCCACGTCTTGATGAACTGAGGTTTTCCTATGACCATAAACCTAAAGTGGCCAAAGAAGGAAAAGAACTTACCCAGCTTTATTATGCCAAACAGGGAATCATCACTCCGGAAATGGAATATGTGGCGATCAGAGAAAACCAAAGGATAGAGCAGCTGGATTCCGTATCTAAAGAAATGAGCTTTCAACATCCGGGACACAGCTTTGGAGCGAATACTCCGAAAAATAAGATCACTCCGGAATTTGTAAGAGACGAAATTGCTGCAGGAAGAGCCATTATTCCGAATAACATCAACCATCCGGAAAGTGAACCGATGATTATCGGGAGAAATTTCCTGGTAAAGATCAATGCCAATATCGGAAACAGTGCCGTTTCATCCAGTATTGAAGAGGAGGTGGAAAAAGCGGTCTGGGCTTGCCGATGGGGAGCAGATACCATTATGGACCTTTCTACAGGGAAAAATATTCATGAAACAAGAGAATGGATTATCAGAAACAGTCCGGTTCCGATAGGTACCGTTCCTATTTATCAGGCATTGGAAAAAGTGAAAGGTGTTCCGGAAGATCTTACATGGGAAATCTTCAGAGATACGCTGATTGAACAGGCTGAGCAGGGAGTTTCTTATTTCACCATCCACGCAGGGGTTTTATTAAGATATATTCACTTGACAGCTAACAGAGTAACCGGAATTGTATCCAGAGGAGGATCGATTATGGCAAAATGGTGTCTGTTTCATCATAAAGAAAGCTTCCTGTATACCCATTTTGAAGAGATTTGTGAGATCATGAAAAAATACGACGTGGCTTTCTCTTTGGGAGATGGTCTTCGCCCGGGATCTATTGCAGATGCCAATGATGCAGCACAGTTTGCAGAGCTGGAAACGTTAGGTGAACTGACTAAAATTGCCTGGAAGCATAATGTGCAGGTAATGATTGAAGGTCCTGGACACGTTCCGATGCACATGATCAAGGAAAATATGGATAAACAGCTGAAAGAATGCCATGAAGCCCCGTTTTATACCTTAGGCCCTTTAACCACGGATATTGCACCGGGGTATGATCATATTACTTCCGGAATCGGAGCAGCTATGATCGGATGGTTTGGCTGTGCCATGCTTTGCTATGTAACACCGAAGGAACATTTGGGACTTCCGAATAAAGATGATGTAAAAGTTGGGGTGATCACCTATAAACTGGCAGCCCATGCGGCAGATTTGGCAAAAGGTCATCCAGGCGCACAATACAGAGACAATGCATTAAGTAAAGCAAGATTTGAATTCAGATGGGAAGACCAGTTCAATCTTTCATTAGATCCCGAAACAGCGAGAGCGTATCATGATGAAACTCTTCCGGCAGAAGGAGCAAAAATTGCCCATTTCTGTTCCATGTGCGGACCGAAATTCTGTTCTATGAAAATCACCCAGGAAATCCGTGAATCTGCAGAAAAAGGAATGCTGGATAAATCGCAGGAATTTATTGAAAAAGGAAAAGAAATCTATATATGATCCTTGTTATCACCCCTGAAATGATCTTTCCTGAAGAAACGGATATTATTAATGTAATGTTTCAGGAAGGTCTTGATCTGCTTCATATCCGAAAGCCATGGATCAGCCGGGATGAAATGATTGAATTGATCAGTAAAATTGATGAAACTTTTCATTCACAGCTGGTGCTGCATACGCATTATGATCTTGGAAAGGAATATCAGATCTCAAGGTTCCATTTCAGGGAAATTGATCGGCAGGAAGAAATGTATAAGTCTTTTGTGAAAGAAAATACCATTTCAACTTCAGTACACGATATCACAACCTACAATACTTTGGATAAAGAATGGGAATATGCTTTCATAAGCCCGTTCTTTCCAAGTATATCCAAAAAAGGGTATGGACTGGATTCTACCATTAAGGAAGAAATAAAACACAGGAATAATCCGGATGTGAAATTAATTGCCCTTGGAGGAATTGATCAGGATAATATTCATGAAGTCTTCGAATCAGGTGCAGACGGAGTCGCTTTATTGGGAGCTGTCTGGGAAAGTGAAAAACCAATAACAGTATTCAGAAAATGCAGGAACGTCCTTATGTCATAAGTATTGCAGGCTTCGATCCCAGTGGTGGAGCAGGCTTATTATCAGATCATAAAACTTTTGAACAATCCAAAGTAATGGGATTGGGAGTATGTACTGCACTGACATTGCAAACTGCTTCCCAATGCCTGAGTTTAGAATGGCGTCCTATAGAGCAAGTAAGTGAAGCCATTGAGATATTGATGGAAAACTATCCCGTTTCAGCAGTAAAAATCGGAATTGTAAAGGATGCTGAATTTTTAAGCAAAATTGTACAAACAGTTCAAAAGAATAATTCTGAAGTTAAAATCGTTTGGGATCCTGTTCTGAAAAGTACTTCTGAATTCACTTTTTTTGATCTTGAAACACTTCTTCAATTAAAAAATACCATTAATAAGCTCAGTTTAATAACTCCCAATTATAATGAATACAATGTTTTAAAGGAAAATAATCTTTTGCCGGATACCCATCAGTGCGCATTGCTGATGAAAGGAGGGCATAGAAAAGATCTGTTGGGAACGGATATTTTAGTTGAAAACGGAAAAGAAACTCTTTTCGTTCCAGCCGAAAACAATACAGTATATTTTCCTAAACATGGTTCAGGATGTGTTTTATCCTCAGCTATTACTGCAGAACTTGCGAAAGGGAAAGATATGGAAGCGGCCTGCCGGAACGGAAAATTATACATCGGAAAATTTTTAAAAAGCAATCCCTCTTTACTGGGAACACATTCATAGAAAATATGGAAAAATTACAATACATATCGCAGGGAAATACAATGCAGGAACAGGAACTGCATATCCGTAACGCTTTGGATAACGGAATCCAATGGGTTCAGGTACGATGGAAAAATGCGCCTGAAAATGAATTAATCAGCCTTTGTAAAACTTCAAAGAAACTTTGTTCAGAATATCAGGCGGTTTGCATCATCAACGACCATGTACAAATAGCTAAAGAGATCGATGCTGAAGGTGTGCATTTAGGACTAGATGATTGCTCTGTTGATGAAGCGAGGCTGGTCTTAGGTGAAAACAGCATTATTGGTGGAACAGCAAATACGCTTTCAGATGTGATCCGGAGAATTAAAGAACCCTGTGACTACATTGGTTTGGGGCCATTGAGATTTACGACAACAAAAGAAAAGTTAAGCCCTGTTCTTGGATTTGAAGGATATCGGAATATCGTTGAAGGGTTAAAAGATAGATCAATAGAAATTCCTAAAATATTTGCAATCGGTAGCGTTAACCCTGAAGATATTTTACCATTACAGGAAATTGGAATTTATGGTGTTGCGGTTTCCGGGATTATTACCAGGCAGCCAGCGATTATTAACGAATTAAAAAAAGTAATGATATGAACCATCAGAAATTAGAAATAGCAGGAAGAACTTTTGAATCAAGACTGTTTTTAGGAACAGGAAAATTCGGAAGTATGAGAGATATGGTACAGTCTGTTATCGCATCGGAAACTAATATGGTAACTATGGCGCTCAAAAGAATTGATGCCCAATCCAGCGGGGATGATCTGCTTGATTCATTAAAAGAGACTAATGTTCATCTTCTTCCTAATACTTCCGGAGCCAGAACTGCTAAAGAGGCTGTCTTGGCAGCACAGTTAGCCAGAGAAGCGCTGGAAACAAACTGGGTAAAACTGGAAATTCATCCGGATCCGAAATATTTACTGCCAGACCCCATTGAAACCTTATATGCCACTGAAGAACTGGCTAAATTAGGATTTATAGTAATGCCTTACATTCATGCTGACCCGGTTCTGTGCAAACGGCTTGAAGACGCCGGCACAGCAGTGGTTATGCCTTTGGGAGCACCTATTGGAACGAATAAAGGATTAAAAACACAGGACTTTCTTGAAATAATCATCAGCCAGAGCAACGTTCCTGTGGTGGTAGATGCAGGAATAGGGGCACCATCTGATGCTGCAAAAGCTATGGAAATGGGAGCGGATGCCGTTTTGGTGAATACTGCGATTGCTGTCGCGAGAAATCCACTGAATATGGCGGTCGCTTTTAAAGAAGGAGTTATTGCCGGAAGAAGGGCTTTTGAATCGGGGTTGGGAGCCATTTCCAGTCACGCTGAAGCTTCAAGTCCGCTGACTTCGTTTTTATTTGAATAAATTAAGATTATGAAAAGCTTTAAAGAGGTTTTTGAAAACTACCAATGGGATGAGGTAAAGGATAAGCTTGAAAAAGTAAACCCAGCTGATGTAAGGTACAGCCTTCAGAAAAAGAATAAAAATCTTGATGACTTCCTGAATCTTCTGTCACCTGCCGCTTCTGGGGAACTGGAGCTGATGGCAGTGATGACGAGGGCACTTACCCAGAAACGATTTGGAAAAACCATTCAGCTTTATGCCCCACTGTACCTCAGTAATGAATGCCAGAATATCTGTACGTACTGCGGATTCAGTCTTGATAATCATCTGAAAAGGAAAACCCTCTCCGATACGGAGCTGATGATAGAAGCATCAGTTCTGAAATCAATGGGTGTGAATCATGTACTGCTGGTAAGCGGTGAGGCCAATAAAATAGTAGGTGTACCTTATTTTCAAAATGCTGTCCGTAAACTAAAGCCTCATTTTTCCAATATTTCCATCGAAGTTCAGCCTTTAATGGAAGAAGAATATAAACTGCTTCATGAAGAAGGAGTACATTCCGTATTGGTCTATCAGGAAACCTATCATGAGGATGTCTACAGGGAATACCATCCGAAAGGTAAAAAATCAAACTTCCATTTCCGCCTGGAAACTCCTGACAGGATAGGAAGAGCAGGAATTCATAAAATAGGGCTGGGAGTCCTGCTTGGACTGGAAGACTGGAGAGTGGACAGCTTTTTCAATGCCTTACACATCGATTATCTTCAGAAACAATACTGGAAAAGTAAGTTTTCGGTTTCCTTTCCAAGGCTCAGACCCGCTGAAGGAATTATTGAGCCCAATTTTATTATGGAAGATAGAGATCTTCTTCAGCTGATTTGTGCCTACAGAATCTGGAATGAAGATGTTGAGATCTCTATTTCTACCAGAGAAAATGAAGTGTTCAGAAACAATATTGTGTCTCTTGGAGCAACAGCCATGAGTGCGGGTTCAAAAACCAATCCGGGAGGTTACGCTGTAGATAAAGAATCTCTGGAACAGTTTGAAACCAGTGATGAACGAAGTATGGAAGAGATTAAAATCATGATCAAAAAGGCAGGCTATGATCCTGTGATGAAAGACTGGGATTCTGTTTACAGTGGATTTTAAAATTTTTAAACCGTTAAGGACTTTGAAGAAGTGAAGCTGAATTAAGAAAAATCGAAGATTTTTAACATAGCATCTTTTAACGCGAAGCCCAGCTTAACTCTTCACGAATCTTAATGGTTCAATTATCATAAAGTATGAAAAAAGAAGATTATTTTTCACGGTACAGCCGGCAGATATTTATTGAAGAAATAGGATTGGAAGGACAAAAGAAGATAAGGTTCTCCAAAGTTCTTGTCATCGGGGCAGGAGGCTTGGGAAGTCCTGTTATTCAATATCTGGCTGCTGCAGGGGTAGGAACTTTAGGTGTTGCAGATTTTGATGAGGTTGAACTTCATAATCTGAACCGGCAGATTATCCATACGGAAAACAGAGTAGGATTATCCAAAGTAAGGAGTGCTGAAACCTTTGTAAAAGAACTCAATCATCAGGTTATATTCAAAGGGATTGAAAAAAAAATCAATGAAGATAATGCCGAAGAAATCCTTGCTCAATATGATATTATTATTGACGGTTCAGACAGTTTTTCAACAAGATATCTGGTGAATGATACCTGTGTGCAACTGAAAAAAACGCTTGTTTACGGGAGTATCTTAGGTTTTGCAGGGCAGGTTGCCGTATTTAATCATAATGGAAGTAAAAACCTCAGAAATATTTTCCCGGAGCCGCCATTTGATGAAGATATACCGGATTGCGACAGCCTTGGGGTATTGGGAGCTCTTCCCGGAGTAATAGGAAGTATGATGGCGCTTCAAACCCTGAAAATTATTACAGATCTTCCGGTGAGTGTTAATCAGCTGACATTGGTAGACACACTGAACTGGAGATTTCAGACGATCGATTTTTGATATAGATGAACACTAATGTCACAAATGTTTTTACAAATAATACTAATTCAATATCCATAGGAACTGGCTTTAGCCCATTTTAATCTGTTAATATTCTTCCATTGGCTTTAGCCAAAACTTATCCAACAAATAAAAAAATAGGCGCAAACAAATCATTTTACGCCTATTTTTATTTATATATTGTAAAGAAGAATTACTGTGCCTGCTGCATTACACCTCCGGTATCTTCTTTTTTGGTCTGATTTAAAATATTCGGATCCTCTTTTGCCAGTTTATTCCTTGTTGGGATTTTATAGTTGATGGAAAGTCCGAAGTTTCTTGTGTCATACTTACTGTAGATCATCACTGGATTTCCTGATGGCGGATTAGAACGTACCTGCATCACCTGTCCGTTGAAAATATCATTGGCAAAAACAGAAAGTGTCAGACGGTTGTTCATAAACTTTTTCGTTAATGTAATATCAAAAGAGTTGTTGAACGGCTTCTCTGCAGTGAAGTAGAAATATCCTGCTTTAGGAGTCAGATAACTGTAATTGGCCGTCAGTTTGATATTTTTAGGCAAAATAATCTGCGTCATGATATTGAAAATCCAGAATCCTTTATTATTCAGATTATCGATTTCATGTTTCTGATAGCCGGCGTATAAGTACATGAAGTTGATTTTGTCAGGATTGAAATCGAATTTCATGATCTCACTCAAAGGCTTGCTGAAAATCATAAAAGGAACCGGTAGCCCAACATTGAAGTTGTGAATTTTCATATTCGAAATATTCACCTGCTCATTGAAGAGTTTTCTTCCGTCTTTTCGGATGATCTGTGCTACCTGATTGCTTGCTGAGCTTACACTGTACCCAATAAACGCATAATCAAAAGCTGATATTTTCAATTCATAATTATCAAAAATAGTAGGCTGGAGATTCGGGTTACCGTTTACTTCTGTACTTGGCCCGGAGAATGTTACGTTATTCGGGTTCAGGGCAGAAATACTTGGCAGGCTGATTTTTCTGTTGTAATTCGCGGCAATATAAACCTGATTCATCATGTTATACTGTACGCTTGCATTCGGAAAAAACTTAAATTTATTGAAAGGAATCAAATTGGCCTCCACCAGTTTTGCATCTTTATCAAAATACCTTGTTATCCCGGAAATATCATAGTTTTCTGCACGTGAACCCAATGTGAAATCAAACTTTTTCAGCTTAGCCTGGAATTCTAAATAGGTTGAAGCGGTCTGTCTCTGATATTCAAGATTGGTCAAACCAAAACTTTCAGTGTGATAATCCTGTCTTTCATATAGACCACCAAAGCTTACTTTCCCTCCGTCAAGAAGCTTGATAGGCTGGGCATAATCTACTTTAAAGTTGGCAATATTCATCACAGATTTATTGTTCAGAATGTCTTTTAATCCATTGGTAGGGCTGTCAAGGGGCTCAGTGGGATCGTTTACAAATGTTCCATCCTGAAAATAATTGTCCTGAGAAAACTTGCTGTCTGATCTCGTATATCCAAACTGGAAGTCCAGTTTTTGAGATTTATCAGCAAAACGTTTCTGATACGTTACCACAGCTTCCTGTCTCAAATTATTGGTATGGGCAACGTCAGAAGAAGTATAAAAAGCTTCTCTTAAATCCTTCGGATCTCTTCTGAAAGGTAAATCTCCATGCCCGTCACTTAAAGTATAGTTGTCATTATTATTGTGGTAAATATCGTAGTTTAGTAATAACCTGTCCTGTCCCAAATCGAAAGTTAATCCGGATTTTGCAAAATATCCACGTCCGTATCGATCGGTATGACTTGTTAAAAGCTCGTCCTGCTGGCCGTTCAGCATACTTTCACGATAATTCTGCCCTACATTCAGCTGCCATCCGAAATATTTATTTCTCGCATTTAAATTAACGGAATTTGTAGTTCTGCTTCTGTATTGGTCATAATTTGTAAAAGAATAATTTCCTGAATAAGTAGCCGTTAAGTATTTGTTTGCGTTTTTGTTGGTGATGATGTTCATGATGGCACCTCCGGAAGTTGCCGGAAATTCTGCGCCTGGCTGCGTGATTACTTCTATTCTTTCTACAGAGTTGGCCGGCATCCCTTCAAGGAAGGAGTTCAATTCATTGGAGGTAATGTTCAATGGTCTTCCGTTAAGGTATACTTCCAGCATTTTTCCCTGGTACATCATTCCTGCAATATCGGTAGATACAAGCCCTGGAAGCTTTTTTATCCCTTCCAGAACATTTCCGTTGTTCAGCTGAGGCTGCTCAGAAAAGTCAAAAATAGTACGGTCTGCTTTTTGTTCAACGGCTTTTTTAGTTTTGGTGATCACTACGCCTTCAATTTGCTTTTCCTGAGGTTTATTATTTTTTTCCTGTGAAAAAACAAAAACAGAACTTAATAAAGATAAAGCGAAAATCGTTTTTTTCATAATGTTTTTACTGTTATCAGGTTAGACGCTGAAAAAGATAATTTGTTACGCTAAAATGTTGAAAATCGAAAAATTAGGCTAAATATTTTTTTATTTCCGAAATAATTATATCTTTGCCAGGTAATTATCAAGAATCTCTAGATGGGATAGCAACCTGCAAAAACAAGCAAGGTGCTGCAATCGATAAGCCGGATCTACCGGAAAAAATGTTTATCATTCTATCATTACTCCCATCTTGAATTTTTGTTTTAAAGTTAGAATCAAATGTTTAAAGACAAGGGAAATCCCCCAACATCAGTATTTTTTTATTCTTCAGATCATGAAGTAAATCTTCATTATTCTGATATGTTCTCATGCCATTTCTACATGCGCATGTGTTGTTGTTTCTAGCCTTTTCTATTTCTAAAAAATAATACAACATTCCGGAATTTATGGTAACCTTAGTATATAGGGTTACAGGATGTGTATTGCTCAAAAAACAATTTTTAACAACAAAAAACACAACATACGCTATGCAAAATTTTAAAAAAAGAATTTTTATCCCTTCTATTGCGCTTATTTCTACATTTTATTATGCGCAGACAGATACCTTACAATCTAAAAAAATAGATGATGTGGTCATCCTTGGATCAAGAGGTTCGGGGAGATCGCTTACAGATACTCCTGTGCCGGTAGATATCATTAATATATCAAAAATTTTAAAACAAAGTCCGTCTAACAATATCAGTCAGGCTTTAAATTATATCGTACCCTCATTTTCATCCACCTCTCACACAGTGAATGACGGGACTGATTTTGTAGACCCAGCTCTCCTGCGGGGATTAGGACCGGATCAGGTTTTAGTTTTACTCAATGGAAAAAGAAGATATCAGTCTTCGCTTATTAATGTTACCCTTACTCCCGGAAGAGGTTCTGTGGGAACAGATCTTAATGCTATTCCTGCTTTTGCATTAGAAAAAATAGAGGTTTTAAGGGATGGGGCTTCTGCGCAGTATGGATCTGATGCTATTGCGGGAGTGATAAACCTTGGGCTGAAAAAAAGATTGGGGCTTTCCGGACAGGTATTTTTAGGAGGATATGCTTCTCCTGTTACCAATAATTTCTCCGGAGGAGTAGACGGGCAGACGATTTCTGTAGATCTCAATTACGGAGCTAAAATAGGAAAAACCGGATTTTTTAATGTTACCGGTTCTGCTCAATACCGTGATCCTTATTCCAGAGCCGGAGTGAGAGAAGGTGATATCTTCAATGCTTATAATGCTATTAATTACAGAGCATTACAGGATGGAGTGAATATTGATGGACTCTATAAAAATATTACCAATACTCCCAACACTCAGCAAATTATCAACACCATTAAACAGTATGCCACCAAAGTAGATTATTTCGGGAATGATTTTCAAACTCAAATATCGGGAGCAAACAGCATTTCTGAGCTTCAAAAAATATTGGGTAAAGATTTTACCTCCCAGGAGCTTAATTACAGGGGATTGGAGAGAAAAGATTTCAGTCTGAGAGCCGGGCAGTCAAAACTACAGTCCGGACAGCTCTTTTTCAACTCTGAAATTCCTGTTAATGATGAATGGAAAGTTTATTCATTTGGAGGCTACAGTTACCGTCTTGGAAATGCGGGAGGATTTTACAGGCTTCCGAATAATGAAAGAAATATCAATGGAATTACCCCCAATGGATATCTGCCCCAGATAGAAGCCACCGTAAATGATTATTCCCTTGCTGCCGGAATTAAAGGAAAATGGAATGGATGGAATGTGGATTTCAGTAATACATTCGGGAAAAATGTTTTCGGTTTTGGTGTTGTCAATACTTTTAATGCATCCCTTACAGATGGTTCTCCAAGAACTTTTGATGCCGGAGGATCTGAGTTTTCACAAAATACCGTCAACCTGGATTTCTCCAAAAAATATGATGTCCTGAAAGGGTTGAACATTGCATTTGGTGGTGAATACCGACACGAAAATTATAAAGTAAATGCTGGAAAAGAAAATTCTTATGCTTCTTATGATATCTATGGCCGTGTAGTGACATCTAAAACTCCTGAAAATCAAAAGGTAACCGATTTTTTTGGAAGTGTAAGACCCGCAGGAGCTCAGGTTTTTCCGGGATTCAGCCCTGAAAATGCAGTCTCCGGTAACAGAAACAGTATTGCAGCTTATGCCGATGCAGAACTGGAAATTACGGACAGATGGCTGTTGGAAGGGGCTGTACGATATGAGAATTATTCAGACTTCGGGTCTACGTTCAATTATAAGGTGGCAACCAATGTAAAACTGGCTTCCAATCTCAACTGGAGAGGTGCTGTTTCTACAGGGTTCAGAGCACCTTCATTGGCTCAAATCTATTACAGTTCTACCTCTACGCTGATTCAGCAGGGAAAGACAACACAGGTAGGTACTTTCAGAAATAATTCTGAGGCTGCACAGGCATTGGGTATTCCAAAATTAAAACAGGAGACCTCACAATCCTACAGCACAGGAATTACATGGAAGATCCCGGCATTAAGCCTGACCTTTACAGCAGATGCTTACTTAATAAAGATTAAAGACAGAGTCGTACTGACTGATCTTTTCTACCGTCCTGATGGTAGTTTTACTCCTGGCTCAGATCAGGCCGTTCTACAGGATGCTTTTGATCTCGCAAGAGCCAGCGCAGCCAATTTCTTTGCCAATGCCGTAGATTCTCAGACAAAAGGGTTGGATATTACCATTTCCCAGAACTCAAAAATCTCATCAGGGGTTTCTTTGGAGAATAACCTGGGAATCAACTTTAATCAGACCAAAAGAATAGGGGATATTCATGCATCTCCTAAACTGGTAAGTCAGATCAATAATTATTTTTCAGAGCCCAACAGAATATATTTTGAAGAAGCTGTACCCCGTGTAAAAGCTACATTGGGCAATACTATAAGAGTTTCCGGTTTTACTTTCGTACTGCGTAATTCTTTCTTTGGTAAAGTGACCGATGCAGATGTTGTGGATGCTAACTTTGATGGGGTAACAGGAAGTACAGAGCACTTCATCCTTAACAGCCGCGTGATAACAGATCTGTCAGTAGGTTATAATTTTAATAAAAATATTTCAGCAACAGTAGGAAGCAATAATATCTTTAATATTTTGCCTTCTAAAAGCCCTGCTATAAGTTCATTAACAGCTGATAACCAGTTTGTCTATTCCAGACAGGTTTCCCAATATGGTATAGGCGGAAGGTTCTTGTTTGCAAGAATTGAATTCAGTTTCTAATATAAAGACTGACGTTTTGATTAAAAAAGACAGAGGTTCAATCTCTGTCTTTTTATTTATTTCAGTGAAGAAAACTCAGTGAAATCATATTCTGCGGAAGAGGTAAAAAGCTGTCTTAATACTGCGGCATGTCCATTTCCGGCAATCACAAGAATTCTGTCTTCAGTGTTGTGAGGAATGTTTTGAATATTACGGAACATTCTCAGGTTTCTGCTGTACCAGTAAAGCGCAAGCATATCTGCACCGTCATGTTCTCTCAGTTTAAAATCGCCGCTCAAATAGGCTCCGTATCCATATTGATGGCTTTCTTTGGAATTCATATAAGTAAAAGTGTCCAAAAGAGATTTAAAATTTTTAGGCTCGGAACTCTTGTAGAAAGCAATAAACTGTTGGGAGATAGGGTCATCACTTCTGAAATCATAATCTTTACTAAGACTTTTAAAAAATGCAGAATCAGTTTTCCCAAAATGTTTTTCAAGATCATCCAGAACAGATTCTGCGTCAATGCTGAATAGTTCGTTTATTGTAAGTTCACTGGCTAGTCTCATGGCAAGTTGGTAACGTTCATCTCTTTTGTCACGGTGTTTGCCTTCGTTGTATTCCTTTAGCTTTTGATTGGCGTTCCAGCCTGGCCAGGCTTCTATCGCAATCTTTGTCGGCTTAAATTTTTTAATATATTCTACAAGTTCTGTGACTTCTTTTGCTGTTTTAGGAGAGAGTACATCTACCTGATCTTCCTTATTGGTTTTATGAGCATCCAGATTAGGATAATCAAAATGAAAGGTGCCTACCACCAGGACTTTTGTCTTTGGATTTTTAAAATAATCTGAAGGTTTTTTTTGAGCAACTACTGATGTAGAAAGACATACAAGAAGGATATAAATAAAAGTTTTCATAAGTTTATTTTTTAAATTACTGTTAATTATTATTGTGCGCGGTTTTTTTCTTCGAAATTCACCGCTCTGTTATTGGATTTAATTTTCTGGTTTCCAAAATTATAAGTGATGCTGAGTGTCATTCTTCTGGCATCCCAGTAGTTGTTGAATGACTGTGTATTATCTGTAAAATACATATCTCCCTTATATCCGGACTGTTTAAAAATATCACTCACCGAAAGGTTAACCTGAAGTGCTTTTTCCACAAAGCTCATCTTTATTCCAGCATCAAGGCTCGCTCTGTTCCTTACAGCGGTGTATCCGTCACGGGAAGGAAGATTATGCCAGTAGTTAACAAATAACATGAACGTTTTAGCTTTATTTAATTGAAATGTATTATTGAGTGAATAATAGAACGACTGTCCGTTTTTAGGAACCAGATTGAATCTTGTAATCTGAGTTTCATTATAACTGAACGAAGTTGAAATATTGCTTTCCCATATTTTGAAGAAAGTATCTGTATAGTTCAAATTAATTCCATAATTATCCTGATTATAGTAATTCTCAAACGTGCTGATGAGGTTAATCCCGGTCAGAAATGTAATCTGATCAAAATTATTCGTCGTTCTCTGGTAGTAAAGATTGGCAGAAAATTTACTTTTAAACATATAGTTAAGTTCTATATTATGATTAAAAGAGGGCTGGAGACTCGGATTTCCGGAATAGTAGGTGTTTGGATTGGAATACCATCGGAAAGGATCCAAAGCCCGGAAATAAGGACGGTTAATTCTCCGGGAATAATTAACGCTGAACTGATTATCCTGATTGGCTTTATAAGACAAATAAGCTGTTGGGAAGAACTTACCATAATTATTTTCGGACTGCGATTGTGTAGTAGGGGAAAATCCGTTGGTTTGTGTATATTCGTAGCGGAGTCCTGCTTTCACAGACCATTTTTCGCCAAGATCTTTACTGGCACCCAGATAGGCAGCATAATTCTTTTCATTATAATCAAAAAGATTGCTTCTCGAAGGATCTATAAGGTAATCACCATTGATAAAATTAAAATATCCGATGTCTGAATTATTAGAAAACTGGCTGTATTTTGCTCCGGTTTCCAGCTGTATTTTTTTGAAGTTTAAAGTTAAATCTGCCTGCCCTGAATATATTTTATAATCCACTGACGAAAGATTTCTTACCACCTGTGCTGAATTGTTGGCAACATTTCTCGTCGTAAAATTTACCTCTGTATCCGGAAGATTTCCATAATAATTGGCTCCCAGGCTTAGCTTATGTTCTCCGAATTTCTGATCAAAATATAAATTCAGCATCTGTGAAGTAAAAGAAGAACGATGCCTGGAATCCGTATCTGTTTGTAAAGTAGGAGTATTGTCGGTAAAATAGTTTTGTTTAGAGTTGATATCCATATTGGAATGTCCCTTCGAAATATCATAAACCAATCCGATATTGGAATTTTTGGAAAGAGAATAATCAACATTAACATTCAGTCCTAATCCGTCATTCATATCCCGTCTTTCATCCCTGCTGACGGAAGAACTTTGGCCGATTATCTTATAATTTTCTACCGATCTTTTGTCTCCGTCATATCCCTGAAGTTTTATTGAGGCTTTCACTTTTTCATTCTGATAGTTTACGCCTGCCACACTACTGAATGCAGCATAAGTTTTTTGCGTATAATTCGTGTTCAGGTAACCATTCCATCCAAGATTCTGATTTTTTTTAAGAACAATATTGATAATTCCGCTGTTTCCCTGAGCTTCATATTTAGCAGGTGGTGTGGTAATCACTTCAACTTTCAATATGTTTTCGGAACGCAGGTTTCTCAGATAATTGATCAGTTCAGTCCCGGAAAGATTCAGCATTCGGTCATTGACCATTACAGAGACTCCATTTTTCCCTGCTATGGAAAGCAGTCCTTTGTTTTCATCTACCTGCAGTAGAGGTGTGCCGGCTAGAACCTCAGTTCCTGAACTTCCCTGTGAAAGCATAGAGTTCTGAACATTGTAGACAAGACGATCTACTTTACGCTCTATCAGTACCTTTTTACCATTCACTGTAACCGCTTCTATTTTGTTGACATTGGCGGTGTCTTTGGTTTGTGCTGCTGAAAAAGAACAAATCAGGGTAGCGATAAATAAAATGTGTTTTTCCATATTATAAATGACAGATTGAATGATATTTATATTACATTTCTTCTGCAAAAATACAGGCTGTAATCAATCAGTAAAACTGTTTTTAGATGAAGTGCAGAATTCTGTGTATCAAATAAATTTCGTCGGAAAAAAACAGGTTTTTGTCGAAAACAATTGTTGAATTATGCCTTTAGAGATTTATATTTGAATATGAATAAAAAGCAAATTATCTGGCTTCAAATTATTTACTGGGGCTTCAATTTCATAGGAACTGTCATTACGCCTAATTTTTTTGTTCCGGAAACTAACCGTCGGGAAGTACACATTCTGAGGGTCACTTTTTTTATTGTGAAAATTGTCACATTTTATATATCGTATTTCTTTATTTTCCCAAAAGTTTTTAAACTTGAAAAACTGTATTCGGCAGTTTTCGTTTTTATACTGACTCTGCTATGTTTTGCCGGGATGAGATATGCTTTAGAAGAAATTATTCTGCCTTCTACTCTTGGTTTTCGCAATTATGATGAAAATACAGGACTTCTTTACTATCTTTTTGATAATATATACAATAGCTCTCTCACTACTTTCATTGCCGGGATTCTATGGATACTGGAGAAATATGGAGTGGCTGAAAATGATAAAAAGCAGCTTATGATCGAAAAGAAACAGGCAGAGCTTCAGGCCCTTAAGACCCAGATCAATCCTCATTTTATTTTTAATTCATTAAATAATATTTATTCACTTGTCTATCAGAAGTCAGATAAAGCGCTTCCCGCTATAGAAGAGCTTGGACAGTTGTTGAGATACAGCACGAAAGACCTTGAAAAAGACTCGATTTCTCTGGATAAGGAAATTGGATATATTGAAAGTCTGATTGCACTGGAGAAACTCAGGATCAGAAACCCTGAACTGTTAATCATAGAGAAAAATATTCAGCATCCTCATCTGAAGATTTCACCCATGCTGCTGGTCCCTTTTGTAGAGAACGCCTTTAAACATGGAGATTTCCGTGATAAGGGTTTTGAAATGAAAATATCAGATAATGACAAGATACTGTATTTTTATCTTTTTAATTATAAAACACAGAAAATGAAAGATGTTGTTTCAGGAATTGGAATTCAGAATGTGAAAAAAAGGCTGGAAATATTATATCCTAAGCATCAGCTTGAAATCCGGGATTCGGAAACAGAATTTATTGTAGATTTGAAAATTGATTTAAAGGATGAATAAGATAAAATGCATTATCGTTGATGACGAGCCATTGGCAATTTCTCTTCTCGAGCATTATGTAGAAAAAATACCTTTTCTTGAACTGGTTTTTTCTACAGAAAATCCTATTCAGGCTTTGGAATATCTGCAGAAAAATGATTCTGACCTTATCTTTCTGGATATCCAGATGCCGGAACTTACAGGGATCAACTTTATGAAAATTGTAGGAACCAATCAAAAATATATTTTAACAACAGCCTATTCGGAATATGCACTGGAAGGGTATGAGCATAATGTGGTGGATTACCTTATGAAACCTGTTTCTTTTGAAAGATTTCAAAAAAGTGTTTTAAAGGCTCAGGAGCGTTTTTCTTTTCCACAGGAAGAAAATACTCATTTCTTTGTAAAGTCTTCGGGACAAAAGCATCGCATAGGCTTTCACGAGATTCTTTACGTTGAAAGTATCAAGGACTATGTCAATATCCGGACGGAAAATAATGAATTTATTGTTCTTGATACCCTTAAATCAATGGAAAACCAGCTTCCTGAAAGATTTGTGCGGATTCATAAATCTTTTATTGTCAATCTGGATAAAGTGAAAAGTATCGGGGCTAAAAAAGTGATTCTTCCTGATTATGAGATTCCTATTGGAGAAAGCTATAGAGCAGGTCTTCTTGATAGAATATCATAATATACATATGAGAGCTAAACCTTACAGGTTTCTAAAACCTGTAAGGTTTGGAGTATGTACCCACAAAGTTCAGCAAAGGAAAATTTAAAGACATTTAAAATAAAAGACGGCTTCAACTGAAGCCGCCTTATATTAATTAATCTAACAATTAACCTTATTTTTCCTGTTGTTTGATCAGGTTCAGAGCAGAACCCGCCTTAAACCAATCAATTTGCTGATCGTTGTAAGTGTGGTTTGCCATGATGATATCTTTAGTTCCGTCTGTATGGATGAACTCTAGAGTCAGCTGTTTTCCCGGAGCGAACTGATCAAGATCTAAGAAATTAACGATGTCGTCTTCCTGGATTTTGTCATAATCTGCTTCGTTTGCGAAAGTGATTCCCAGCATTCCTTGTTTCTTAAGGTTGGTTTCGTGGATTCTCGCAAATGATTTTACCAGTACAGCTTTCACGCCAAGGTGTCTCGGTTCCATCGCAGCATGTTCTCTTGAAGAACCTTCACCATAGTTTTGGTCTCCTACAACGATGGTTGGGATACCCGCCGCTTTGTAAGCTCTTTGTACTGCCGGAACTTCACCGTATTCACCGGTTAATTCGTTTTTAACTTTATTGGTTTCCATGTTGTAAGCATTTACCGCTCCGATCAACATGTTGTTTGAAATATTGTCCAGGTGACCTCTGTATTTCAGCCATGGCCCCGCCATAGAAATGTGGTCGGTAGTACATTTTCCGAAAGCTTTGATCAGTACTCTGGCTCCTGTAATGTTTTTACCATCCCAGGCAGGGAATTCTTCCAATAACTGAAGTCTGTCTGAAGTTGGGCTTACATTCACAACAACTTTAGAGCCGTCTTCTGATGGAGCCTGATATCCGTTGTCGTCTACTGCAAAACCTTTTGAAGGCAGTTCATACCCTTTAGGTTCATTAAGTTTTACCTGTTCACCGGCTTCGTTAGTTAATGTATCTGTAATTGGATTGAAGTCAAGTCTGCCTGATATCGCAACCGCAGCAACCATTTCCGGAGAAGCTACAAAAGCATGGGTATTCGGGTTACCGTCAGCTCTTTTAGCAAAGTTTCTGTTGAAAGAGTGGATAATAGAGTTTTTCTCTCCTTTTTCAGCACCTTCTCTGTCCCATTGTCCGATACATGGTCCACAGGCATTGGTAAAGATTCTTGCGTTTTCAAATTTTCTGAAAGAATCCAGGAATCCGTCTCTTTCTGCTGTGAATTTTACCTGTTCGGAGCCTGGGTTGATCCCTAAGATTGCTTTAGGTTTTACTCCTTTTGATACAGCATCTTCAACAATTGAAGCTGCTCTTGATAAATCTTCATAAGAAGAGTTGGTACAGGAACCGATAAGAGCCCATTCAACTTCCAGCGGCCATCCGTTAGCTTCAGCTTTAGCTCTGAATTCAGCAACCGGAGTTGCCAAGTCCGGAGTGAAAGGTCCGTTTAAATGTGGAGTCAGCTCAGATAGGTTGATTTCTATTAATTGGTCAAAATATTGTTCAGGATTGGCATATACTTCAGCATCACCTGTTAGATGTTCGGCAATTTTATCAGCGGCATCTACTACGTCCTGTCTTCCGGTAGCAGCAAGATACCTTCTCATAGAATCATCGTATCCGAAAGTAGAAGTTGTAGCCCCGATTTCAGCACCCATGTTACAGATAGTTCCTTTACCGGTTGCTGAAAGAGATTCTGCTCCTTCCCCGAAATATTCTACGATACATCCTGTACCTCCTTTTACCGTTAGGATCCCTGCTACTTTTAAGATGACGTCTTTTGCAGAAGTCCATCCGTTCATTTTACCGGTTAATTTTACTCCGATAAGTTTAGGCATTTTAAGCTCCCAGGCCATTCCGGCCATTACATCTACTGCATCTGCACCTCCTACACCAATGGCGACCATTCCAAGCCCTCCGGCATTTACTGTGTGAGAGTCAGTACCGATCATCATACCTCCCGGGAAAGCATAGTTCTCCAATACTACCTGGTGAATGATCCCTGCTCCCGGTTTCCAGAACCCGATTCCGTATTTATCACATACAGAACTTAAGAAATTGAATACTTCGGAGTTTTTGTTGATCCCCTCCTGTAAGTCTTTATCAGCACCTACTTTTGCCTGGATAAGGTGATCTGCGTGCGCAGTAGAAGGAACAGCTACTTTAGCCTTTCCTGCCTGCATGAATTGTAAAAGTGCCATCTGTGCTGTGGCGTCCTGCATCGCTACTCTGTCTGGTGCGAAGTCTACATAAGAGTTCCCTCTTTCATGTGCTTGTGTAGCATTTCCTTCCCAAAGGTGGGTGTAAAGGATTTTTTCTGAAAGGGTAAGAGGTTTTCCAACGATTTGTCTTGCTGCTGCAATTCTTTCAGGATAACGCTCGTATACCTTTTTGATCATATCAATATCAAAAGTCATATCGTATTTAATTTTGTTCTTGTCTGTAAAGTCTCATTCTTTGATGATAAAAAAGAAAAACTATTTCTTTACATATCAAAAAACGTTCCTATTGTCCATTAATAGGAATGATTTTGACTATAAAATCAAGAGATTTTATAACTTTCAATTTAAGAAAAAATAGATTTCGTTTTTCAGGTTATATTGAAAAAAAATCGTATTTAACTTAAAATAGAAACATTCTAAACAAAAAATTGAAAGATCTTAAATCCTAAAGGACTAAAATCTTTCAATTATATAGTTTTCAAAAGTCTTGCGACTTATTTGTTAATTCTCTTAGTGAGCGCTTGTACTGGTCAGTTCTTTAATAGACGGTACAAACGTTGTAAGATCAATGCCTTCAACGGCTGCTTTATACTCATCGATGCTAGGAATTCTACCGATAATTGCAGATAATACCACAACCGGAGTAGAAGCAAGCAGGGATTCTCCTTTCTTACGTTCAGAATCTTCAACAACTCTTCCCTGGAAAAGACGGGTAGAAGTTGCTAAAACAGTATCTCCTTTAGCAGCTTTTTCCTGGTTACCCATACAAAGGTTACATCCCGGACGCTCAAGGTACATGACGTTTTTGTACTCTGTACGCGCTTCTCCTTTTGGAGCATTGTCGTCGAATTCAAATGCGGAATATTTCTCTAATAATTCCCAGTCTCCTTCTGCTTTTAATTCATCAATGATATTATATGTAGGAGCCGCCACTACAAGTGGTGCATTAAATTCTACTTTTCCTTGTTGTTTTTCAAGGTTTCTAAGCATTTGAGAAACAATCTTAAGATCCCCTTTGTGAACCATACAAGATCCAACGAAACCAAGGTCTACTTTTTTCTCACCTCCATAGTAAGAAAGATCTCTGATGGTATCGTGTGTATATCTTTTGGAAACATCTTCATTGTTTACATCCGGGTCAGCAATCATGGGTTCAACGATAGCGTCAAGATCTACAACTACTTCAGCATAATATTTAGCGTTTGAATCCGGAGTCAGGGCTGGTTTTTCTCCTGATCTGATCTCTTCAATTCTCTTGTTGGCTTTATCAATTAATCCCTGAAGAACTTTATTGTGGTTATCCATACCCTTGTCGATCATGATCTGGATTCTGTTTTTTGCGATTTCCAGTGATTCGATTAATGTATTATCTTCAGAAATGTTGATCGAAGCTTTTGCCTTCATCTCAGCCGTCCAGTCTGTAAAGGTGAATGCCTGGTCAGCAGGAAGTGTTCCGATGTGAACCTCAATGATTCTTCCCTGGAATACATTTTCTCCTCCAAACTGCTTCAGCATCTGAGCCTGCGTTGCGTGTACCACATCACGGAAATCCATGTGTTCTTTCATGTTTCCTTTGAAGGTTACTTTTACAGATTCAGGGATTGGCATAGATGCTTCACCGGTAGCCAATGCAAGCGCAACAGTTCCTGAGTCAGCTCCGAAAGCGACACCTTTTGACATTCTTGTGTGAGAGTCACCACCAATAATGATAGCCCACTCGTCTACAGTGATATCGTTAAGAACTTTGTGGATAACATCAGTCATGGCATGGTATTCACCTTTCGGGTCACGGGCTGTAATCAGACCGAACTCATTCATGAATTTCATCAGCTTCGGAATATTAGCCTGAGCTTTTTTGTCCCAAACAGAAGCGGTGTGGCATCCGGACTGGTAAGCTCCATCTACAGTAGGGGAGATTACGGTTGCAGCCATAGATTCCAATTCCTGAGCAGTCATCAAACCTGTGGTATCCTGTGAACCTACAATATTTACTTTTACACGAACATCTGAACCTGCGTGTAATACTTTTCCTGGAGTGACTCCAACAGCATTTCTGTTGAAGATCTTTTCTACAGCGGTAAGCCCCTGTCCTTCGTGAGAAATTTCTTTTGATGGAGCAAAAACAGAAGGTGCTTCAATTCCTAAAAGCTGAGCGGCAAATGTCTGTAGCTTCTTACCAAATACAATGGCATAAGAACCACCCGCTCTGATGAATTCCATCTTCTGCGGAGTGAAAGATTTGGTAAGGTCGATAAGTTCTTTATCTCCGTTGTATAATTTTTTTTCTTTTGTATTGATTGTTAAAACAGTTCCTGTTGCTACAGAATAAGCTTCTTCAAGAACGGGTTCACCGTTTTCGTTAAGAACAGGGTTTCCGTTCTCATCTACTTTCTTTACCCAGTTTTTAAGGTCAATCCCAATACCTCCGGTAACGTCTACTGTCGTAAGGAAGATCGGAGAAATACCGTTTGTTCCTCCTACAATAGGAGCAATGTTTACAAATGGTACATATGGGCTGGCTTGTTTTCCTGTCCAAAGAGCAACGTTGTTTACTCCTGACATCCTTGACGATCCTACGCCCATGGTTCCTTTTTCAGCAATAAGCATAACGCTTGCATCAGGATGTTGTGCCTGTAAAGCTTTAATCTCTTCCTGGGCCTGTGGAGTGATCATGCATTTACCGTGAAGTTCACGGTCTGATCTCGAGTGGGCCTGATTACCTGGAGAAAGTAAATCTGTAGAGATGTCTCCCTCACCGGCGATGTATGTTACCACTTTGATTTCTTCAGCAACTTCAGGAAGCTGGGTGAAGAATTCCGCTTTTGCATAGCTTTCAAGGATTTCTTTGGCAATTTCATTACCGCTTTCATACGCATTTTTCAGACGGGTAGTATCTGCTTCATAAAGGAAAACCTGTGTTTTAAGAACATTGGCCGCTTCTTTAGCAATAGCTGCATCACTCCCTAAAGCAAGGTCCAGCAGCACTTCAATAGAAGGTCCGCCTTTCATATGAGATAATAGTTCAAAGGCAAATGCCGGGGAAATTTCTTCTACTACGGATTCACCTAGAATAATTTCTTTTAAAAATTTAGCTTTCACTCCCGCTGCACTTGTTGTTCCGGGTAATGTGTTATAAATGAAAAATTTAAGAGAATCCGCTCGGTCAGGATTACCTGAGTCTTTAATTTGTGTAATGATTTCGCTTAGTAATTCAGCACCATCAATCGGCTTTGGATGAAGCCCCTGGGTTTTTCTTTCTTCAATTTCTTTGATGTAATCCTTATAAATACTCATAATAGAAGGTCTTTCAAAATTAAAGGTAGCCCTGCTTTTTCTTTACCGGTCTGTATAAATACAGTTAATGACATTTTGAGTTCTCGCATTTTGACGCAACATTAACCGAATAAAGTCAGCATAATCTACACTTTTTTTAAAAGTTTTTTAAAATTATCAAACATTTCAAAATGTTCCCAAAATTACGAAATTTTAGAATTTTATAAGGATGAAATTATTTAGATTCTTTATAAATATGAATTTTATAATATCTATTTTTGGCAGAAGTTTTGTAAACAAATGCCGGATATGAAAAATATACTGAATATTTTATGTGTTTTTATTTCGATTTTCGTTTTCTCGCAGGCTAAATCTGTGAAGAAAGGTAGTGCGAAGAAAGGAACAAAAAATACCGTAAAAAAAATTACAGAAACCAATAAGCCCAATCCTGATCTAGTAGTGATCAATAAAGATATCCCGGTTTTGATTCCTAAAAAGAAAGGCGATCATTTCGGATATGTCAACCAAAACGGGAAATTTATTATTCAGCCCGAATATCATATTGCTGTATTTTTTTATGAAGACTGTAATCTTTTGAATTCACCTAATGAGAAAGTAAGAAAATTCGGAACAAAAGAGTATGCTACAGTAGAAAAAGATATGATTTCTTACCGGATAGACCAGTCCGGGAAAAGGGTATATCAGTTCAAGGAAGCAGATTTCGGAAAATGTAAATTCGAAGAATATAAACAGCAGTTGTTTCAAGCGTATATTCTGAACGGCTTTTACGGAATCATTGAAAAATCAAAATTTGTAAATGCTGCTGATTACAGACAGTATCAGATCTATCCCCAATATCAGTATCTGTTTATTCTGGAAGGAGATGATGTGGCCAACCCCATGATTATTGCTTCCAATAATGATAAATTCGGTGTTATTGATGTTAACAATAAGATTATCATACCATTTGAATATGCTAATATAAAAAGGAATTTCAGCTGGAAACTGGGTAAAATGTTTGAAGTAACAAAAGATGGCCAGCATTACTATTATATAGATGCAAACAATAAAACGTACTAGAAAATTATAAATGATGATTGATGATTGATTCATCTGATAACTCCTGTTTCCCGTGAAATTTTTTATCCCAGATCCCGGATCCCGCAGTCCGAATTTACATTCATATTATTTTTTGTAATTTTGCCGCTGAAATAAAGGGGTGCTTTAACAGGCTGAGATTATACCCAATGAACCTGGAACAGGTAATGCTGTTTAGGGAATTGAAAATGTACCAATGAAACAGTATAACAATATACCAATTCTCATTGCTAGACTGTTAAATTAATAAAATTGTTACATTATTGCTCGACCCCTTTTATTCATTAAATGTTAAAAATTTATAGAATGAAAGGATTATTTTTTTTAGGGCTTAGTATAGGCTCTGTAGCCTTTATCCAGGCTCAGAATAAAGATTCCCTGAAAGTAAGGGAAATAGAGGCTGTCAACTTTACCAAAAGGTTACCGGTAGCTAAGGAGATCATCAACGTACAGAAAGATTTAGACGGAAAAAACCTGGGTCAGGATCTTCCTATTCTTTTGAAAAACCAAACTTCCATTATTTCTACTTCAGATGCCGGAAACGGAGTCGGATATACCGGGTTCAGAATCCGTGGTGTTTCGGGAAGTGCAATCAATGTAATGATGAATGGTGTTCCATACAATGATTCAGAAAGCCAGGGAACCTTTTTTGTCAATGTTCCGGACTTAACCAGTTCTGCATCGCAGATTGTAATTCAGAGAGGGGTAGGAACTTCCAATAATGGTGTTTCCGCATTTGGGGCGAGTATTAATGTGCTTTCTAAAGATCCGGAAGAAAAGTTTTATTTTAAAACGGACGACAGCTATGGGTCATTCAATACCTACAAATATTCAGCAGAAATAGGTTCTGGAAAGTTCTGGAAAAACCGTCTTTCCGTAATGGGAAGATATACGCATATTCATTCTGACGGCTATATTGACAGGGCTTCCTCAAATTTACATTCCTATAACTTTACGGCTTTATTTGAAGAAGGAAATACAAAACTGCGCTTAATGGCCTTCGGAGGAAAAGAAAAAACCTATCAGGCCTGGAATGGGATTGACCGTAAAACCTGGGAAACCGATCCGAAATTCAATATTTCGGGAGCCATTTATGATGCCAATTGGGAAAATATTGTTGGTTTTTATGACAACGAAACTGATAATTACAGACAAAACCATTATCAGTTGCTTTGGGAACAGAAATTCAGTGACCGCTGGAATCTTGAAACCACATTCCATTATACAAAAGGAAAAGGATATTACGAAAATTATAAACAGGGAAACCCTTTTTCAAGGTATAACCTTCCTGATATAATTGTAGATGGAGAAACTGTAAAATATTCCGATTTTATCAGAAAAAAATGGCTGAACAATGATTTTTATGGGGTAGTTTCCACGTTGTACGGAAAATTCGAAAACCTGGATGTGAATATTGGAGCAGTTGCCAACCAATACTATGGGAGACATTACGGAAATGTTACCGGTGTATTTTTTCCTCAGATTGATGAAAGTGAATATTACAGAAACCGCTCTGTGAAAAATGAAGTCTCGGGTTTTGCAAAAGCATTATTCAGAGTAGATAACTTTGAGTTTTTTGGTGATTTACAGCTCAGAAAAATTAACTATAATACCAAGATCCTGATGGCAGGAGATGGTGAAGGAGCCGATCTAAGTAAAAACTGGCTCTTCTTTAATCCGAAGGCCGGAGTGAATTACAAAATAGATGGAGGTAAAATATTTCTTTCCTATGCTCATGCTCACCGCGAACCGAACAGAGATGACCTGATGGCCAATAATGATGTGAAAGCTGAAAAGCTTCATGACTTTGAAGCAGGTTTTGAAAAACAGTTTGGAATACTGTCATTTACCGCGAATGTATACTATATGTACTATGTTAATCAGTTGGTTTTGAACGGAGAGCTTAACAATGTAGGAGCATTTATCAGAACAAACTCAGGAAAAAGTTATAGGAGAGGAGTTGAGCTCGGTGCTTTGGCTAAACTATCCAGGCAATGGGAGGTTTCCGGAAATGTAACACTAAGCCAGAACAGAAATCAGGACTTCAATATTCAAAATGGTGATGTGCCTAAAAGTCTTGGAAATACCCAGATCTCTTTCTCACCGAATGTTATTGCCAATGTAAGCTTGAAATTCAATCCTACAAAAAATTTCCAGTTTGCTTTAATGAATCAGTATGTCGGAAAGCAATATCTCGACAATACACAAGATGCAAACCTTCAGCTTAAAGATTATTTCCTGACGGATTTCAACGCTCAATATCAGTTTAAAATAGCCAATAATGAAATTGCCTTAAAGCTGTTGGTAAATAACCTGTTCAACAAGAAATATGTGAATAACGGATCTGTTTATGAAGGACAGCCTTATTATTTTTCACAGGCAGGAACAAATTTCATGTTTGGAGTGAGCTGGAAAATACAATAGCTGGCAAAATGGTAAAGTTGCAAGATCGGATCTAGATCGATATTAATTTACGAATCAGCCTTTTGCTTTTTATCGGTTTTATTCTTTTTAAGCTTAAAAAAAGAAGTTTAAATAGCCGTATTCCTATTTTAATAAAGAATAATTAAAAGACTGTTTCGGCAGTCTTTTTTTATAAAGGTTAAATATCTTAAAAAGTCATGAAAAAGTTATAAATTTGCTGCCAAATGAATATTTCAGCATACATTTTAGAATACTTAAAACAATTTGGAACTGCCACAGTTCCAGGCTTTGGGGTGTTTTCACTGAAAAATTCTAAGGCGATCATCAATTCCGAAAACGGAAGTATTTTACCTCCGGCCAGTCAGATTGAATTTACAATAGATTACGAAGTACAGACTGAAGATCTTACTGCTTTTATTGCAGAACATAAACAGATGTCCCTGGAAGCTTCCAAAAGTGATCTTAAAATCCAGACTGATTTTTGGAAGAAAAAGCTTCAGGCCGAACAGGTTCTTGAAATTCAAAACCTTGGAACTGTTTTCATTGAAGAAGGACACACCCATTTCAAGGGGAAAAGAATAGAATCCGGGCGTCCTGACTTTTATGGATTGGAAGAAATCAGATTTTCAGATATCAATAACGGAGAAAAAGTGAATGCAACAGTGAATCGTGAAAAGGATTTTAAATTCAAAAAAACAATTCTCTGGATTTTCCTTCTGATTATTCCGGTTCTGGGGATTGTATATCTGGCATTGACCCAGCAGGAGCTTCTTTTTGGGAAAAAATCTTTCAATAAGGTTTCTGTACAGACATCTACCCACAGAATCGTAAAAGATACGGTTAAGATGATGGTACACCCTACAGAAACACCTGTTTCAGATTCTTTGAAAAAAGATTCATTAGTAACACCTGCCGGAAAAGAAGCGAAACCCGCTCCGGCCGTTCCAAACAACACTAAGACTAGATGGCAAAAATAAAAAAAGCGTCAGAATCTCTGACCATTATGACCAATATCGTTCTTCCGAACGAAACCAATTCTTTAAGAAACCTTTTCGGTGGTGAGCTTTTGGCAAAAATGGACCGTTGTGCGTCTATTTCTGCTGCAAGACATTGCGAACGAAGAGTAGTTACAGCTTCTGTAAACCACGTATCTTTTAATCATCCGATTCCGGAGGGTGGAGTAGTGGTTTTGGAATCTAAAGTTTCCAGAGCATTCTCTACTTCTATGGAAGTATATGTGGATGTATGGTTGGATGACCCGATCAATCAGAAGAAAGTCCACACTAATGCAGGAATTTATACTTTCGTTGCAGTGGATGAATTCAACCGTCCGATTCCTATTCCTGAAATGATTCCCGAAACAGATGAGGAAAAAGAAAGATTTGCTGCTGCATTCCGTAGAAAAGAACTTTCACTGATCCTTTCCGGAAGAATGAAGCCTTTGGAATCTGTAGAACTTAAAAAGTTATTCCAGGAGCCGCAGGAGTCTAAGAAAGACAAAAAATAGAGTTATATACTTTATCCATAAAAATGCTTTTAAACTTTGCTGAGTGCTAACGCCTTTGTGAGCTTAAAAGCATTTGTTTTTTCAGAAATTTGCGAACTTTGCGGTAGAATAAAAACAGTAATCTTAGGAATATGTTCCTATCTCTAAAACCATTAAATAAAAAATGAAAATACTTCTTTTAGATAAAAATCATCCTCTTATCACTGAACAGCTTTTAGCTCAGGATTTTATACTGGAAGAGGATTTTACGTCATCCTATGATGAGGTTTGTAAGAAAATTGAGAATTATGACGGAATTATCATCAGAAGCCGTATTCCATTAGACAAAAACTTTCTGGAAAAAGGGAAGAACCTGAAGTTTATTGCCAGAGTAGGAGCGGGAATGGAAAATATTGATATTCCTGTGGCTGAAAAACTGGGAATCCAACTGATCAATTCTCCGGAAGGAAACAGGGATTCTGTGGCAGAGCACGTAGTAGGAATGCTGCTGGTTATCATGAACAGGCTTTTCATTGCCTCCCAGGAAGTGAAAAGCGGGATCTGGAAACGTGAAGAAAACAGAGGGGATGAATTGTTAGGAAAAACAGTCGGGTTGATCGGATATGGAAATATGGGTAAAGCTACAGCCAAAAGACTTTCCGGATTCGGTTGTAAAGTGATTTTTCATGATATTCTTCCTGACCTTTCAGATGAATATGCCACTCAGGTTTCCCTGGAAGAACTGAAACAGTCTGCAGAGGTTGTAAGCTTACATATTCCTTTGACTTCTGAGACGCATTACCTTATTGACGAAACTTTCATTAATGGGATGAAAAACGGGTTTTATTTTGTCAATACAGCAAGAGGGAAAAATGTGAAAACTAAAAGTTTAGTAGAAGCGTTGAAGTCCGGAAAAGTAAAAGGAGCATGTCTGGATGTACTGGAATATGAAAAATCTTCTTTCGAACACCTTGAAGCAGAAAATGAAGATTTAAAATATCTTCTTGAATCTGAAAAAGTGATTGTAACGCCGCATATTGCCGGCTGGACCCATCAGAGCAAAGAAAAACTGGCTCAGTTCATTGTAGATAAAATAGTTGCTTCACATTGTTAACTATTTTAAAAAATAAAATATAAAAAAGCGGATTTACAAAAAGTGAATCTGCTTTTTTATTAACTTTCACTTTATAATAATTTTGAAAAAGCAATTAACTATATATCATGATCTGGACACCAATAACCATTGAAGAAATATTTGCAAAAATTTACTCCGCAGAAAAAGACTTCAATGGAAATCTTTTAAACTTCTGGGATTTAATCAAAATATATCCTGAAAAATGGGACGAAGTAGATTACGGACGGGAAGGAGGTGGTTTTTGGGTGGTAGGATTAATAGGTAGAAGAGTAATTTATTACAATGATATTGAAGAGGGATTTAATATTTCAGAGTATTCAACCTATGGAACAATTGATGATTATTACTGTAATCAGGATGATTTGAATGTTGCTGTTTTAAGTCTTTACGGTCTTATCACATTTGGTGGAAGGATAATAGGGCAGGCCGGTCCTCCCATTTGATTCTAAAAGAAATTTGCTTTCTCTATTTTGTCCTTTTGCAATTTTAGTTATGCCATATTTTTACTTCTCCATTCATTTATGTTAAATAATTCATAATATCCAACTCATATTTATTATTTATTTTGAGTTTTATTAAATTGCCGCTCATTTTTGAATCTCATGACGACGCGTAATTTAGTACTTATCTTAACTGTTTTTTTATCCCTGTTTTCTTGTAAAAAAAAGTCTGAAGCCAAAGAGGTTTCAGTAGAAAATACCACCAATCTTCCTAACTATGGAAACGTAGATCTTGGAAATGTTTTCACGAAAGGTGACGGACAGCTTCTGAACAGACAGACTACGGTGAGTTATATAGACCAGTATTATAAAAAAGTATGGGAAGGAGGAAATCTGAGCGGAGGAATTCTTGTTGCCAAAGGTGATGAAATTCTATACGAAAATTACAGAGGTTTCGGAAGAGAAGGAAACCAGATGCCAATTGATAAGAATACTCCTTTGCACGTAGCTTCCGTTTCAAAAACATTAACAGCTATGGCCATGATGAAGCTGATAGAGGCCGGGAAAATAAAACTTACAGATCACCTGACTCAGTTTTTTCCGGGATTTCCTTATCCCAATGTTACAGTTCAGACTTTACTGGATCAAAGAAGCGGTCTTCCAAAATACGAATATTTTATTACCAAGATACAACCGGCTCCGGCAGAGCTTTCCAAACCGTTTATTACGAATCAGGATGTATTGAATATGATTATCAAGTATAAACCGGACCTGGCAAGGGATACGGATACCGGATTTATGTACTGTAATACGAACTTTGCTTTATTGGCTTTATTGGTTGAGAAAGTGACCAAAACTCCTTTTCCTCAGGCGATGAAAGAAATGGTTTTCATCCCATTGAAAATGAATAATACTTACATCTTCCAGGAAAAAGATATTCCTACTGCTTCACAGTCTTTCTATTACGGCGGAAATAAGCTTTATCCTCTGGACAGGCTGGATCTTATCTACGGAGATAAAAATGTATATACGACCCCAAGAGACTTATACAATTTTTCAAAAGCAATGTTTTCAAAAAACTTCCTGAAGCCGGAACTGATGCAGATGGTTTTCACTCCTTACAGCAATGAAAAAGCAGGTATGAATAACTATGGATTAGGCTTCAGAATGAAAATATTCGACAATGGAGAAAAGCTGACTTATCATAACGGATGGTGGCATGGTACAAATTCTGTATTTGCTCATCTTTTAAAATCTAAAGTGACCATTGTAGCCATTGGAAATAAATATTCAAATAAAGTGTATACGGCTTTGGCTTTATCAGGATTATTCGAGGATTTTCCTTTGCAGAAAGATAAGCTTCATACAGTGATGAACGACAATAAAGATAGTTTGAATTCCGGACAGGAAGTTTTTGGAGAATAATGTTTACTTTTGCTTAAACATTTTCATGAAAAGGTTTCTTTTATTATTCATTATCTGTTTTCTTGTACACTCATGTGCAAGAGTAGGGTCTCCTGTTGGTGGGCCTAAAGATACTTTGGCACCAAGATTTTTAAGTTCGAACATTGATACAACAAGAATTAATGTTAAAAGGGATATTCGCGAACTCCGCCTGGATTTTGATGAATATGTAACATTGAAAGATATCAATAAAAATCTGATTATCTCGCCTCCTATTAAGGGAATAACGAGAATCCTTCCCTCTAATATTGCCAACAGGTTTGTGCTGATTCAGTGGACAGATACTCTTCAGGCTAATACTACCTATAATTTTAATTTCGGGAATTCCATTGTTGATAATAACGAGTCGAATGTGCTGAGGTATTTCAATTTTGCTTTTTCTACTGGAGATAAACTGGATGATCTGTACATCAGTGGTGAGGTAAAGGATGCATTAGATACTAAAAAGAAAGCTGCTGCGTCAGCTGAGAATAAACTGGTGGTTGGATTGTATCAGGTAAAAGATACCATGGATTATAAGAAGAAGCCTTATTATATTACTAAGGTAGATGAAGACGGATATTATGAATTAAACTATCTTACCCCAGGAAAATATAAAATTATCGCTTTCGAGGATGAGAACGGAAATTCTATGTATGATCCAGGAAAAGAAAAAGTAGGTTTCCAGAAAGATCCGATCAATGTTGAGAAATCGATTTCAGGATTAAATTTAAAAGTATATCCTTCAAAAAAACCTGTGAAGTATGTTGAAATGAAAGAGATCGCAGGAGGTGTTCTGATGACATTTGAAGGGAACCCTGAAGACGTAAAGGTACAGTCACTGAACGAAAAACTGAAGGACGTTAAAATAACGCACAACCCGAAATCTGATTCTGTCAGAATATGGTTTGATGCCGTAAAAGATGATGTCGGACAGACTGCTAATGAAAAACTTATCTTTACTCATAATAAAGGGCCGAAAAAAGACAGTGCCTATAGTGTTTCTTTATTTTACAAATATAATAAGAAGAATGCGATGGATGTTTTTAGTGATAACGGCGGAAGTTCACTGGCGCCAAAATCAGATTTAAAAATTGCATCCAATTATATTGTTGATAAAATTGATCCTTCAAAATGGACATTGAATATCAAAGGAGACAGTTTAAACGTTTTGCCATTCAATGCTAAAATCTCAGAAACAAATCCATATCAGATACAGATTCAGTCAGATTTTATACCTGGAAAAAGCTATGAACTTACTGTTCCTAAAGAAACGGTGTCTTCATTCTTTACAAAAAATACCCAATCAAAGCGTTTTGATTTCGATGTGGCAAAAGTAGATCAGTTCGGAAGTGTTGAATTCTCCATTTCGAATGCTCCGACTGCAAATTATTGGATCCAGTTGGTTGATTCTTCAGACAAAATAGCCTATCAAAAGTATTTGAAAGGAGATAAGGTGAAATTTGATATTCTGCAGCCGGGAGAATATATTGTGAGAATTCTGGTAGATAATAACGGGAATAAATATTGGGATGAGGCAGATTTTGCCAATGATATTTTCGCTGAAGATGCTTATATTTTCTATAAAAAAGTTATTGTCAGAGCTTTATGGGAAACGAGAGAAGATTGGGACCTAAAGGACACAAGAACGCTGGATAGTCCAAAATCACCAACTGCAGCACCTGCTTCAACTTCTGTGCCTGCTCCTTCTTCTACATCAACAACTCAGCTGCCTGCTGAATCTGCGACAACAAAACAGGTATTGAAGAAAGAATTTAAATCCGGCAATGCCGTTTTAACTCCGGCAAAATAAACAGATGAAGACCGCTAAGAAAATACTATTCTGGACATTGGTAGCGTTTGCACTGATTCAGTTTTTTCCTGTTGACAGAGTTAATAAACCTGTTGATCCTGCTGTAAATTTTGTAGATGCGAGAAAATCACCGGAAAAGATCAGAACACTGCTTAAAAATGCTTGTTATGACTGTCATTCCAATGAAACAGTTTATCCTAAATATGCATTTATTGCTCCTGTTTCGTGGTCGGTAAAAAGCCACGTGAATGAAGGCAGGGAGCATCTTAATTTTTCTGTTTGGGGAAGCTATAATAAGGATTTGAAAAAGAATATGCTTACTCAAGCTGTTCAAACGATCCAGAACAGGACAATGCCAATGCCCGGTTATATAGTTTACCACAGAGAAGCTAATCTTTCAGAAGCAGAAAGAGCATTGCTGATTCAGTATTTTGAAGAAATACTGACTGCCAAAACATATTAATTTCTACAATAAAAAACTCCCGCAGACTTTACAAACTAAACAGATGGTTTAAAATATCTGTTGATCTGTAAAGTCTGCGGGAGAATTTTTACAAAAATTATTTTTTTAAATAGCCCTCAAAAAATCTCTTCTGAGAATCAAAAGCAATATCTTCAAGATCCAGATCCTGTAAGGGAATCCAAACCGCTTCTGAGATCTCGGAGAGTTCGAGACTTACCTTAAATTTTTCCGAAACATTGTACTCATAAAAGAGATCGATTGTATTGTAATCAATTTCCTTATATTGATAGATATTAGGAAGGCTGGTAAGGTATTTCAGATTAGAAATATCAATATCAAGCTGAAGTTCTTCAAAAAGTTCTCTTCTACAGGTTTCCTCTGCACTTTCTTTAGGGTCGACAAATCCTCCCGCAAGATCGAGTTTCCCTTTTTTAGGATCTCTGTTTCTTCTGGTAAGATAAATTTCGTCTCCGTATCTGATGACTACTGCTACAGCACCTGCCACATTATTATACAAAGTAAAACCGCATTCCGGGCAGCTCCATTTCTTTTCACCATCCCAGTGTAAGGACTCTTTGCCACAGCTTGGGCAATATTTCAATACTTTCATTGAGCGATATTAATATTTCTCGGGTGATAACTCAAAATAACATCCCTTAATTCTTCAGTTTTCAGGTGCGTATAGATCTCTGTCGTTGTAATGCTGGAATGGCCCAGCATTTCCTGAATATAACGTAAATCTGCTCCATTCTGCAATAAATGCGTAGCAAACGAATGCCTGAATGTGTGTGGAGATATTTTTTTGTTAACCCCTGCTTTATCTGTAAGTTCTTTAATGATAAGAAATACGATTACTCTGGACATAGAAGTCCCGCGGCTGTTCAAAAACAGAGTGTCTTCATATTTCTTATTGATTTTACCCTTAGAACGCACCTCTTTGATATAGCTTTCGAGCAGATCAGCGGTATAGTCGGCCAAAGGAACAAAACGGGTTTTGTTTCCTTTTCCGTGTACCTTGATGTATTGCTCTTTAAAGTTGATATTGGAGATCTTCAGATCAATCAGTTCAGAAACACGTAGTCCGCAGCCATATAGTACCTCTATGATGCATTGGTTTCTTTTTCCGAGATCTGTATTGACCTCAATAGCAGCAATAATTTTGTTGATATCAGGCAGGCTTAAAGTGTCCGGTAGGTATAGCCCCAGTTTAGGGCCTTCAAGTAGTGCCGCAGGATTGTCCTCACGATATTCATCCTCAAGCAGAAATTTGAAAAAGGCTTTGATGGAGGATATCCATCTCGCTTGTGATCTCTCACTGAATTTCTGTTTGGAAAGATTGAAAATGTATTCCTGCAGGTTTTCGTAGCCGATAGAGTCCGGACCGACATTTTCCAGATCCTCTTCTGCGTAATCTTTTAATTTTTTAATGTCCCGAACGTAGGCGTCGAGTGTGTTTTCTGAAAAATTTCTTTCGAAACGAAGAAATATTTCAAAATCTTTGATCTTTTCATCCCAAGTCATTTGTGCTTATTTTTTTAGTTCACAGTCCGATATTTGTTCTATTTCAATATTATGGTTTCTCAGGAACGATATACCATCGTCATCCGAATACTCATTAATATACACCAGTCTCGTAATTCCTGCCTGTAAAATCAGCTTGCTGCATTCTTTACAGGGTGACAGCGTCAGATATAACGTTGCCCCTTTTGCAGATTGTGTGGAAGCAGCCAGCTTTAATATAGCATTGGCTTCCGCATGTAATACGTACCAGTGTGTTTTTCCCTCTTCATCTTCACAGCAGTTTTCGAATCCCGAAGGAGTTCCGTTGTAACCATCTGAAATAATCATCCTATCTTTTACGATAAGAGCTCCTACCTGTTTTCTCTTACAGTAGGAGAGTTTTGCCCATTCCTGAGCCATTTTTAGATAAGCTTTATCAAACTTATTCATACCACAGCATTGTTTTTTCGAAATAATTTGGATTAAAATCTAGAAGTTCGGCTTTCTTTTCTCCAGGAAAGCAGTTACTCCTTCTTTCTTATCTTCCATATCAAAAAGTTCACCGAAATACTTGATTTCAGTTTCAAAACCTTTTTCTGTGTCAGATAAATTCACGGCGTTGATAGCCTTAGATATTGCCATTGGTGAGTTGTGGGCAATCGTGTTTGCTAATTCTTTCGTTTGGGTTAATAATTCTTCTATAGGGTATACTTCATTGACCAGTCCGATCTCTTTTGCTTTTTGAGCAGGGATCATTTTGGCAGAGAAGATCATTTCATTGGCAATACCTTTTCCGACAAGTTTGGGAAGCCTTTGGGTTCCTCCATAACCCGGAATTAATCCGAGCGTTACTTCAGGAAGTCCTAATCTGGCGTTTTCCGATGCATATCTGATGTGGCATGCCATAGCAAGCTCTAAACCTCCTCCTAATGCAAAACCGTTCACGGCCGCAATGACAGGTTTAGACATGTTTTCAATTTTGTTGAACAACTTATTTTGTCCGTTTCTCGCAAGTTCTTCAGCTTTTTCCTGTCCGAAATCACTGAATTCCTTGATATCAGCTCCCGCTACGAAGGATTTTTCTCCACTTCCGGTAAGGATGATCACCCTACAGGAAGTATCAGTGTCAAGCTCGTCCAATGCGGTACTGATTTCCTGAATTGTTTTTGCGTTTAAGGCATTTAAACTTTCAGGTCTGTTTATGGTAATGATAGATAATTTATCTTCTTTTTTTAATAATATGTTCTCGTAACTCATTTTTCCACTTTAAAATATCATCCTTTGCAAATTATGAATTTTTTACAAAAAAAAGGAAAAAATATTATTTTTTTTTCCTTTTTTTTAATTTATCGTTCAATATGATTATTTGGAATGATTCATCATATTTGCATCAATATTGACATTTAGCTGAGAAGCTACTTTCATGCCAAGCTCAATGTTGGCACGGAAAAAATGACACAGTTGACGGTTAATAATCTCGTCTTTTTTAGGTCCGCTTATGCCACTCATACTGCCTACTATATTTTTGATCAGATGATCTCTGTCTTCTGCATTCATTGCTTTTGAGTAAAGCAGCCCCGGCTGTGTATAATGATCACTGTCGTTGTCATTTCTGTTGTAACTGGCAACATGAGCACTGTCTAGCTCATACTCAAAGTTTTTGTAGGATGGGTCAGGTTTGATATCATCAAAACTGTTCGGATGATAATTCGGTTTGTCCTGATAGGAGCTTGAGTCTGCCATATAACCATCTCTCTGATAATTGTTGACTGCAAAAGGACATCTGTTCACTTCCAGCTGATGTGAATTGACCCCCACTCTGTACCGGTGCGCGTCAGGATAAGAGAATAATCTTCCCTGCAGCATTTTGTCCGGTGAAAAGCTGATCCCGTTAATCAGGCTGCTGGGTGAAAAAGTAGACTGCTCCACATGGGCAAAGTAGTTGACAGGGACTTCGTTAAGTTCCATTTCTCCTACTTCAATTAAAGGGAAATCATCATGGAACCATACTTTGGTAACATCAAAAGGATTCCATCTGAAATCTTTGGCCTGTTCTTCTGTCATTACCTGAATATACATCGTCCACTTCGGGAAATTTCCGCTTTCAATAGCATTGCAAAGATCTTCCTGTGCAAAATCAGGGTTTTCCCCAGCCATTTTTACTGCTTCTTCATCGGTGAAGTTTTTGACTCCCTGCTTTGTTTTAAAATGGAATTTTACCCATACTCTTTCATTTTTATCATTGATCATGGAGAAAGTGTGGGAGCCGAATCCGTGCATATGACGGTATCCGTATGGAGTTCCTCTGTCAGACATTAATATAAGAACCTGATGAAGCGATTCCGGATTTAAACTCCAGAAATCCCACATCATCGTTGCGCTTTTTAAATTGGTTTTTGGAACCCTTTTTTGAGTGTGAATAAAATCAGGAAATTTTTTAGCATCTTTAATAAAGAATACAGGTGTATTGTTTCCTACAAGATCCCAGTTTCCGTCTTCAGTATAAAACTTTAAGGCAAAACCTCTCGGGTCTCTTGCGGTATCTGCGCTTCCTTTCTCGCCGCCCACAGTAGAAAATCTTGCAAACATTCTGCATGAATTTCCCACTTTTGAAAACAGCTTTGCTTTCGTGTACTGGCTGATGTCATGGGTTACAGTAAATGTGCCGTATGCTCCGCTTCCTTTGGCATGCACAATCCTTTCAGGAATTCTTTCCCTAACGAAATGTGCAAGATTTTCCTGAAGAATAAAGTCCTGCAGTAATACCGGGCCTCTTGGTCCTACCGTCTGTGAATCCTGATGTTCAAAATAAGGTGCTCCGTTACTTAACGTTAATTTTTTAGAATCCATATAATTGATGATTTGAATAATTGTTCTTTTTCTAAATCCAAGTGTAAAGGTAGTGAATATCAAATTTACTTGAATTTTTAATTGCTAATAGCAAAAACGTTATATCTTTGTAATAGATAATATTAATCAAATGAACATTCAGCAACTGGAGTATCTTATCGCTGTTGATAAGTATAAACATTTTGGTAAAGCCGCTCAGGCGTGTTTTATTACCCAACCTACGTTAAGTGCCATGATACAGAAATTTGAGGATGAACTGGATGTGAAGGTTTTCGACAGGACGACTCACCCGATCCGTACTACAGATGTAGGTCTTCAGATTATTGATCAGGCAAAAGTAATTATCGAGTCTGTGAATGAGTTGAAAAACAAGGCTAACCTGTTGAATAATATTTTAGGAGGAACCATTAACCTGGGAATCATTCCTACAGTTTCTTCTTTCATACTGCCTACGGAAATCTTCAAGTTTCTTGAAGAAAATCCAAAAATCCAGATGAATGTAAAAGAAATGACTACGGATAATATTATTAAAGCTCTAAAAGCGGGAGAACTGGATGCGGGAATTATCTCTACTCCTTATGATACGGCTGACGAGTTTTACCAGGATTTCTTATTCAATGAAGAGCTGATGATTTACAGTTCCAATACGGAAGCCAATAAAAAGAATTCTTATATCATTCCTGAAGAACTGAATGTAGAGAAAGTATGGCTTCTTGAAGAAGGAAACTGTCTTAGAAATCAGTTTGAGAATATCTGCCATCTGAAGGAAAATACATTGAAACCCAAAAATCTGGATTTCCTTGCTTCCAATATTCAGACTTTAGTACATATGGTAGATAAGGTAGGGGGAATCAGTATTCTGCCTGAGCTTGCATTGAGCCAGCTTTCTGAGGAACAGAAGAAAAATGTTTTCAGATTCAAAAAACCTTTCCCTTATCGTGAAATCAGTATTATTTACTATAAGCCAACCTTTAAGCAAAAAATCATTGATGAATTATCACATTCCATCAAAAATTCTTTAGAACTTAAGCTGAATTATCACGAAAGTCCAAAAGAGTTTGTAAGCATTAAGCCACAGTAATAAGAATGCCTTAAAGTGATAGAAATCATCAATTTAAATAAAAGCATAATTAGTAAACAAAATTTTTGAGTATTACGAAAATAGTACTTAAATTTGCTGACGTTTATTACGAGGAAAAATTTGACCTGATTGCAACCTCTATAAAAAAATGCTAAAACAGTATTCTTTTTTCTGGGCAATTTCATTCATATTTTTCGCAAACAAAATTTTAAATCTTTAAAACAAAAGAATTATATGTCTTATTTATTTACATCTGAATCAGTTTCAGAAGGACATCCGGATAAAATTGCCGATCAAATTTCCGATGCATTAATTGACCATTTCTTAGCATATGATAAAGATTCAAAAGTAGCATGTGAAACTCTTGTAACTACCGGACAGGTGGTATTGGCAGGAGAAGTAAAATCAGATGCTTATCTTGATGTACAGACCATTGCCAGAGAAGTAATCAACGGAATTGGATACACAAAAGGAGAATATATGTTCAATGGAGATTCTTGCGGGGTGATCTCTGCAATCCATGAGCAGTCACCTGACATCAACCAGGGGGTTGACAGAGCCGTAAATGACGAATCTTTCGAAGCTAAAGCGAATGCACAGGGTGCCGGAGATCAGGGAATGATGTTTGGATATGCCACTAATGAGACGGCTAATTATATGCCTCTTGCGTTGGATCTTGCCCATACGATCCTGAAAGAACTTTCTGCCATCAGAAGAGAAAATAAAGAGATTACTTACCTTCGTCCTGATGCAAAAAGCCAGGTTACTATTGAGTATTCTGATGATCACAAACCTATCAGAATTGATTCTATCGTAGTGTCTACTCAGCATGATGACTTCGGAACAGAAGAAGAAATGCTGAATAAGATCCGTGAGGATATTAAAAATATTCTGGTTCCAAGAGTCGTTGCTCAGCAAACAGAGGAAATCAAAGCTTTATTTAATGATCAGATCAAATATCACATTAATCCTACAGGAAAATTCGTCATCGGAGGACCTCACGGAGATACTGGTCTTACAGGAAGAAAAATCATCGTTGATACATACGGTGGCAAGGGAGCCCACGGTGGTGGGGCCTTCTCAGGAAAAGATCCGTCTAAAGTAGACAGAAGTGCTGCTTATGCAACAAGACATATTGCTAAAAACTTAGTAGCTGCAGGAGTTGCTGATGAAGTTTTGGTACAGGTTTCTTATGCAATTGGGGTAGCTGAACCTTGTGGTTTATATATCAACACCTACGGAACTGCAAAAGTAGATCTTCATGACGGTGAAATTGCTAAAAAAGTTTCTGCCATCTTTGATTTAAGGCCTTATGCTATTGAGCAGAACTTAAAACTGAGAAACCCTATCTATCAGGAAACAGCATCTTACGGGCACATGGGGAAAGAACACTATGTAGCTGATAAAACTTTCAATAAAGGGCATAAAAATGAGCTTACACTCAAAGGCCTTGAGTTTTTCACTTGGGAGAAATTAGACAAAGTAGAGGAAATTAAAGCCGCTTTCGGAATTTAATTTTCCCTTTAAAGAATAATAATGAACTGCTTTATCTTTCGATAAGGCAGTTTTTTTTAATTTTACACCTTAATAATATAGAAAGATGATGAATTTTCGAACTGTAGTTGCCATCCTGTCCCTGTCTTTGCTAAGTACGTTGGTAAAAGCTCAATATACCATGCACAAAATGATCACTGTGGGGTATACTTATCAGAATCAAAGTTTTGGCGAAGTAGGAGGTAAATTGCTTTTCCTTAAAAATGATGATGTGATTTACAGATTGGGAGGATCTGCCCTGATGGGGTCTGTGGATTCCAGATTTGCTGTTATGCCAAAGCTGCAGGCTGATGTTTTACTTAATTTTGAAAAGAATGTGGATTTCTACCACTCATATTATTTTCTAGCGGGAGTGGAAGGGACCAATAAATATATTGCCCCTAAGATAGGGGTCACCTTATTTGGAATGCTGGATCTTACAGGGGGATATGCTTTTCCTGTCGGAGACACCCGATTAAACGGAAAAGAAATGAAAGGCTTGAATATTAATTTTACATTAAATATCCCTACGGTCTTCATTCATGACATGTTTAAGTGATTTTTTTTAAATTTTTCTTTCGGAAATTTAATAATTGGTTAACAGTTATTAAAAAATTATTATATTTACATCATAATAATTTGTACCGCCTATAGAATAGACTCTACTCTAGAACTGTTTTGTTTATACAGCAAAGGCCAGATATCATATCTGGAGGAATACCTGTCTGCAAATATTTATATTGAGAAGAGTTATGAAATCAAAATCGGATAGTTTACTAATTTCCCTTTACCAGAAAGGAGACGAGGGTGCATTGTCAACCCTTATTCACCGACATCAGAGAGAACTTTTTACATTCATTTTTTACAAAATTAATGATGAAGATTTGGCCAACGATATCTTTCAGGACACTTTTATGAAGATTATTGTTATGCTGAAAGAAGGGCGCTATAACGAAGAAGGTAAATTTATTCTTTGGGCAAAAAGAATTTCTCACAATTTAATCATTGATCATTTCAGATCAAAAGCCAAGAATATCAAAGTTTCAGAAACTACTTTTGAAACGGACGAATATTCTATTTTTGATTTAATCAGGGAGCCTTCTGAAAATATTGAAGACCAGCTTGTCACCAACCAGATACAGGAAGATCTTATGAGAATGCTTCAGTTTTTGCCACCCAACCAGCAGGAAGTCATCAAGCTGAGATTTTTTGATGGTTTGAGTTTCAAAGAAATTGCAGATCATACGGATATGAGCATTAATACTACACTGGGCAGAGTAAGATATGCACTCATAAACCTGAGAAAAATCATGGATGAAAATAATATAATATTAACGAGATAAATAATATTTAGCAAAATTTCACGTTTTAAAGAAAAACATACTTCGCCTATGAAAAAAAATGATTCTTTAAAAGTGAAAACTTTGAAACCTAAGAAACAAACCATTGATTTTTTGCTTAATTTTTCCAAAAACCTTGAAGTTGTGAAGAGCAAAAGCAAAAACTACCCTATCTCGAAAAATTAAAATTATTAACTTTGTGCTGTATGAAAATGCAGCACGTTTTTTTTGACCTGGATAATACACTCTGGGATCATCGCAGAAATGCCTATCTTACCATCAAAGACCTTTTTGAAAAACAGGAAATTACTTCAAAGTACCATATCGATTTTGAAGAGTTTCATTCTGTTTATCATGATATCAATGAAGAATTGTGGGAAAAGATCAGAGACGGAATTATTGGCAAAGAATATTTGAGAGAATACCGTTTTTATCACTCATTTAAACATTTTGGTGTAGAGAATAAAGAATTGGCCCTTTATTTTGAGGAAAACTTCCTTGATAATATTGTAAGTCATAACGAATTGGTGGAAGGAGCAGAAGATGTTCTGGAATACCTGAAAGCCAAAAATTATACATTGCATATTATATCCAACGGATTTCAGGAGGTAACAGAAAGGAAATGTATCCTGTCCGGAATTGCACCCTATTTTAAAACTATTACCAGTGCGGATTCCGTAGGAGTACGAAAACCAAATCCAAAGATTTTTGAATACTCTCTGGGGCTTTCTGAAGCCAGAAAAGAAGAAAGCATCCTTATCGGGGACGACTGGATTGCTGATGCGATGGGCGCTACAGATTTTGGAATGGATGCTATTTTCTTTGATGTTTATAAAGAAGATAAGCAGAAGGAAGGATTAAAAGCTATTACCCATCTGCACCAGATCAAAGAATACTTATAAATATAAGATTATAAAATCTCATAAAAGCTGCTAAACTCAATTTAGCGGCTTTTTTATTCTCAATGTATTTTAAAAACCCATGCTAAGATCTTTGATCATCTGCGTCAACCCATAGTTACATTAAATTTTGAGTCTATTTATTTTACCATAACCATTTTCCTAATTCTTTCCCAAATTGATGATGAACTTTGCTCCATATTAACAATAGAAAATGTAATAGTATGAAAAATGCAAAGAAAATCACCGGAGTATTGATGATCATATTTTTATTGATGGGAAGCCTGGCTGCTGCGCAGGACAGGGCAATAACAGCCAATCAGCTGCCTAAGACAGCTAAAAACTTTCTTTCTGTCCATTTTAAAGGCATCCCTGTAAACTCTGCCATAGAAGACAGAGAAATCTATGGCGTGGATGAGTACAAAGTATACCTGACCAATGGAATGAAAATGGAGTTCGACAGCAGCGGTAACTGGAAAGAAGTGGATGGCAGGCATCAGAAAATCCCGTATGGCTTTATTCCCATGTCAATCAGAAATTACAGTACGAAAAATTTTCCTAATACTTATATCATCAAAATAGAAAAGAAAAGATGGTCTTACAAAGCAGAACTTTCCAATGGATTAGAGCTTGAATTTGACAGGAACGGAAACTTTAAAAAAATTGATGACTGATTAAAACGAAGTATAACAATAAAATTAGTATGATGGTCAACTGGAGCTTAATTAGAAGTAATGGAGGAAGAGATTCTTCCAATAAGATTAGAAAGAGTATTGTGTCTTTTATGACAAAGCACCACCCCGGCAGTGTAATAGACTCTATTGAAAGGAAATATAACGCTTATAAAATTAATCTGATGAATGGCTTATGTCTCGTTTTTGACGAAGATGGAAGATATGTGAAATCGAATTGATTTTAAGGAAGCTGGAAACAGGAAGGGGAAAGAGCGGAAAACTACAGATGTTATAAGCTGTACACATTACTTCCGGCTTCCCTCTTCAATCCTTCCGGCTTTTAATTTCATATATTTGATATAAGTTTAATCCTGTAACAGAGGCTCAAATCGCATATGAAGATATTAATAGTAGAAGATGAACCGGAATTAAAAAATACGGTGCAGAAATTTCTGGAAGCAGAACATTTTGTGGTGGAATATGCTGATACATATTACTCCGGACTGGAAAAAATTATTTCTTACGAATATGACTGCATTCTTTTGGATATCATGCTTCCCGACGGTAATGGAATTGATCTGTTGAAAGAGATAAAACAAATGCATAAAAAGGACCCGGTGATCATTTTGTCTGCAAAAGATTCTGTAGATGATAAGGTCACAGGGCTGGAGATTGGTGCAGATGATTATCTTGCGAAACCTTTTCATCTTGCAGAGTTAATGGCGAGAATAAAATCGGTCATCAGACGCAATCATCAGGATGGGGAGAATATTATTAAATACAAAAATATCAGTATTGATCCGGATAGCAGAAAAGTTTTGGTAGGAGGCGAGGAGCTTATACTGAATCGTAAGGAGTATGATTTGTTATATTATTTTGCCATTCATCCGGAGAAAACATTACAAAAAACTACACTCGCAGAGGCGATTTGGGGAGATTATATTGATCAGGCAGACAGTCTGGATTTTATTTATTCCCAAATTAAAAATCTTCGTAAAAAGTTAAAAACAGTCAACGCTGAAGCAGACTTTCAGGCTGTATATGGGATAGGCTATAAATTTGTCTGATGAAAGTTTCATTAAAATATTACACGATAAAATACCTTATCATGATCCTGTTGCTGATCATTGCGGTATGGGCGGGCCTTTTTTATGCTTATATCCTGGATGAAGTACATGATAATGTAGATGATGGATTAAGAGACAGAAAAATACAGATTATCAAAGCTGTATACCTAAATCCTCAGTTGCTGAAAAATAATGAATTTGGATTCAATGAATTTAAAATCAATCCGGTTAAAGCTCAGGATTATCAGAACAAAAGCAGGCTTTACAACAAGATGTATTATATGGAGTATGATGATAAAGACCAGCCTTACAGAGTTCTGGAAGCAGACTTTATGGATCAGTTCAAAGGCCATCAACGACTTGTTATAAGAACTTCAACGGTAGAAGAAGACGAATTGATCTATGATCTTACTACTGCTTTAATTGTACTTTATATCCTTTTGGTCATAAGTATTGTAGCAGTCAACGGATATTTGTTGAATAAGGCGATGGGACCTTTCTATCAGATTCTGGACAAGCTTAAAAAATATCAGTTTGGAATTCCTTTTTCTCAGGAAAAGCAGAATTATAAAATCACCGAGTTTGAAGAGCTCAATGTAGAAATCAACGAAATGATTGCACGTAATGAGATTGTATTTCATCAGCAGAAACAATTCATTGAAAACGCTTCTCATGAACTTCAAACCCCTTTGGCCATTGTCATCAATAAAATAGATCTGCAAATTCAAAATGAAGAACTTGATGAAAAAAGCATCAGTCTGCTTTCGGAGGTGAAAAATGATCTCAGAAGAATGGTAGGGTTAAATAAATCTTTATTAATGCTTTCCAAAATTGAAAACAGCCAGTTTAATACAACTTCAGATATTGATTTTAACGGAATGATTATCCAGTTGGTTCAGAATTACGAAGACTTTATTGCGTTTAAAAAAATAAAGGTCAGTATTATTGAAAAAGGAAAATTTATAGCTGATTTTAATCACGATCTGGCAGGCATTCTACTGTCCAATCTCCTTAAAAACGCAGTCAAATACAATAATGAAGAAGGAACATTAAATATTATCGTTGAAAATAACAGGATCATATTTCAAAACAGCGGAACTCCTGTGCCTCTGGATCAGTCAAGGATATTTAACAGGTTCTATAAACAGGGATCAGACCGTACATCTACCGGATTGGGGCTGTCTATCATCAAGACCATTATCAAACAATATCCGGCTTGGGATATCGCCTATGAATATGGAGATCATATGCATTACTTTATCCTGACTAAAAATAATAGTCGCTACAATGAATAGAGAAAGCCTTTCCAATGAAAGGCTTTCTTATATTTTAAAACTCAGAATTAAAATCCTAAGCTTGTTCTTACTCTTTTAAGAGTTTCCTGAGCAATAGGTCTGGTTTTCTCAGCTCCCTGCTGAAGCTTTGCTTCAAGCTCATCAAGATTATTCATATAATAATTGAACGTTTCTCTTTCCTTCTCAAAACGTACCAGAATCAGATCCAGCAATTCCTTTTTAGCATGTCCGTATCCGAAGTTTCCGGCAAGATACTTGGCTCTTAATTCCTCGGTCTGTTCCGGAGTAGCAATCAGCTGGTAAATGGCAAAAACTTTATCCGTTTCAGGATCTTTAGGGTCTTCTAAAGCTTTAGAATCCGTTTCAATGCTCATCACCTGTTTTTTAAGTTCTTTTTCCGGTAAGAAAATATTGATGATGTTTCCTCGGGATTTTGACATTTTCTGACCGTCTGTTCCAGGAACATATTTGGTGTCTTCCTGAAGTTCAGACTGTGGCAGTACAAGAATTTCACCCATCTGGTTGTTGAACCTTGAGGCAACATCTCTGGCGAATTCCAGGTGCTGAAGCTGATCTTTTCCTACGGGAACGATCTCTGCATCATACAGTAAAATATCTGCAGCCATAAGAATAGGGTAAGTGAACAGACCTGCATTGACATCCTGAAGTCTGTCTGCCTTATCCTTGAATGAATGGGCTAATGTTAATCTTTGATAAGGAAAAAAACATGATAAATGCCAAGAAAGTTCACAGGTTTCAGCGATATCACTTTGTCTGTAGAAATATGTTTTTTCAGTATCTAATCCACAAGCAAGCCAAGCCGCAGCAATCTCGTAGGTATTTTGTCTTAAAATCTGCGCATCTTTAATCTGTGTAAGGGTGTGAAGATTCGCAATAAATAAAAATGATTCATTTCCTTCCTGCTTAGATAGTTCGATTGCAGGAATAATTGCCCCCAATAAATTTCCAAGATGGGGTGTTCCGGTGGCTTGAATGCCGGTAAGAATTCTTGACATTTGTTTAAAATTTATATTTAAAAATTAATGAATTGCAAATTTACAAGGTTTGCCGGGAATAACGAAAGATAAAAGATAAAAGATAAAATATAAAAGATGTTCCTTTGAATATCTGGATTCAATAGGGGTGGGCTTTAGCCCAGCCAGCTTAAAATTCAACATCCGTCTATTGTCTTGAGCCAAAATCTATCAATCCAAAATCATCAATCTGCCTTTCAATTATCTGTTTCAATCTGTGAAATCCGCGGTTAAAATAACTAAGGAATCACAATCTTCTCTCCTCCAAATTTAGGTTCTATCCCAAAAAGAAGATCCCAGTACGCTTTAGCTTTCGCAAAATACTCTCTCAAATTGGTCTTTAAGCCTGCATACTTATTCACATCTGCGGCATTATATCCAAATGCTTCCATTCCATTTTTTTGGGCCAGGAAAACGGCTCTTTCATTGTGAAACTTCTGAGAGATAATAATCAGTTTTGTCTGGCTGAAAATATCTTTCGCTCTTACAACAGAATCCAGCGTTCTGAATCCGGCATGGTCTAAAATAATTTTATCCTTTGGAACTCCATTCTCCATCAATGCCTGCTGCATATCTTCAGGTTCATTATAATCTTTGGTACTGTTGTCACCGCTGACAATTATATATTGTATTTTTCCGCTTTTATATAAATCGCTTGCGGCTTTAATTCTGTTGTAAAAATATGCATTAGGGGTTCCGTTGTTCAGTAATTTCCCGGTTCCCAGTAACAAACCTGTTTTTGCTTCCGGCACATCAGCAATATTGTAGGAAACGAATGGCCCGCTGTCTTTTTTGATGCTGTAATTAGCCCAGGCAATAAAAATAATTCCTGCAACAAGAAGAAGCAGGAAAATTTTAAAAATATTTTTGATTATTTTTTTCATCAGAATATATCCTTTAAAATTCCAGACCGTTCGGGAAAGCTTTTTTTCTGAATATTAATAAGAATGCTGCACCTACGGTAATGGCAGAATCGGCAACATTGAAAATATATTTGAAAAACTCAATATGTTTTCCACCTATCAGAGGCCAGCTTTGAGGAACATTCCAGTCTACTAACGGGAAGTGAAGCATATCTACAACACATCCTTTCATGAAAGTGGAATATCCATGACCAAAAGGAGCAAATTTTGAGATGCCTCCATAGCCGATCCATCGGTCAATGCTTGGATCATAAACAGTCCCGCTGTCGAAGATCATTCCGTAGAACATTCCGTCAATAAGATTTCCGATCGCCCCTGCAAAGATCACTGCCATTGGGATTAAAAGATAGTTGGAAGCTCCTTCTTTCAGCCATTTTTTGAACATATACACCATTCCTCCGATCAGGAATATTCTCAGGATTACAAGGAAATATTTTCCGATAATCCCTCCGAAGTGAAACCCGTAGGCCATTCCGGGGTTTTCTACAAACGTCAGTTTAAAGCCTGGTAAAACAGTGATGCTGTCGTCCAGATTAAAATGGGTTTTAATATAAATTTTCGAAGCCTGATCAATTAATAACACAAGAAATGTTATGGCTAATATCTTTTTCATTACTGTCCTTTAGGTTTTGAAGGCTTTGCTGCCGGCTTTACATTTTTGTTATCGCTTGCTTTCTTGACCACTTTCTGTCCGTTGAATGAACTTTTAACATGTGCTTTTTCAAATTTAATACCCATCTCTTTCAGCACACTTTTCAGTGCACTCAGTTCCATAGAATTTTTAGGATGTACTATGATAGATTCCATTTCTTATATTTAATTGTTACATTTTAGACAGCTCATCGAGTCTTTTTCTGTCTTTTTCAGAGAGATCATTCACTCCGTTTTTGCCCATCTTACTCAAAAGCCTGTCAATTTCTTTCTCCCTTTCACGTTTATCGGAATTGAATTGATCATCAATAGTATAGTTTTTCTGTGGATCAGGAAAGAACCTGCTTTTGATCCACTCTCTGTTGAAAAATAATAATACTATTGCAATAATAGCTCCCAAAATTAATAATTCGCTCATGGGTATACATTAAAAATTAGGTTTATAAAGTATCCGTGAATACGATATAAACCCAATATTATTTTACAAACCTTACGGCTATTTTTGCATATTTTTCGCTTCGATGCTCAGCGTAGCGTGAGGAACGGCTAAAAGTCTTTCCTTAGGAATCAGTTTTCCTGTTACTCTGCAAACACCGTACGTTTTATTTTCGATTCTGATCAAAGCATTTTTAAGATCACGCACGAATTTTTCCTGTCTTCCTGCTAAAATAGAGTTCTGTTCTTTGCTCAGCGTTTCTGCTCCTTCCTCAAAAGCTTTGAAGGTAGGTGAAGTATCATCGGTTCCGTTATTCTGGTCGTTGATGAAACTTTCTCTGATCAGCTGAAGATCTTTTTCTGCTTTCTCTATTTTTTCTTTAATGACCGCTTTAAATTCCTGTAAATCAGCATCGCTGTATCTAACTCTTTCGTCTGACATATTCTTTCTCTTTTTTAATAAAATTATGAAATGGAATTTGAAATACAATAACTACATGTTAATTTTTTTCAATATTTATCTTAAAATTAACCTCATCTATTTCGATTTCGTTAAAATTTGAAAGTGAAGATACAATTTCTATTTTATTTGACAAGACTTCAGAAGAAATATATTCCTCATTTTTCTTAATATCATTCAAGAAAGGAGAGCTTTCTTCCAATGCAATTGAAATTTTGTCTGTCAGTTCAAAGTCTTTGTCTTTTCGCAGGTTTTGAATTCTGTTAATGAATTCTCTTGCGATTCCTTCAGATTTTAACTCATCGGTTAACGTCAAATCTAATGCCACAGTTGTTTTTCCGTCAGAAGTTACTGTCCATCCCGGGATATCTTTGGTAGAAATCTCTACATCATCAAGAGTAATTTCATATCCCTGAACGTCTGTTTTTCCTTCTTTTTCTAGACGGGTAATCTGTTCTGCACTAAGATTAGCAATCTCTGCACCTACCATCTTCATGTCTTTTCCTAATTTAGGACCAAGCGCTTTGAAGTTAGGTTTTATCTGCTTTACAATTAAGTGCGATGCTTCTTCAGCATTAATTAACTGTAATTCTTTTACGTTTACCTCCTGCTTGATCAGATCTGCAACAGCAAGAATCTGTTCTTCTGTTTTAGAATCCAATACAGGAACCAACACTTTCTGTAACGGCTGACGAACTTTTACATTTTCTTTCTTTCTCAGAGAGAAAACCATACTTGTAATGTTCTGAGCCAAATGTGTTTTTTCAACCAGATCCTGATCAATTAAGCTTTCATCAGCTACCGGGAAATCTGTAAGGTGTACAGATTCACAGTTCTCTTTTCCTGTTACTTTATTCAGGTCCTGGTACAATTGATCCATAAAGAAAGGAGCAATAGGAGCAGAAAGTTTAGCTACTGTTTCAAGACAGGTGTATAAGGTCTGGTAAGCAGAGATTTTGTCATCAGAATATTCTCCTTTCCAGAAACGTCTTCTGCACAATCTTACATACCAGTTACTCAGATTATCATTTACAAAAGTGCTGATCGCTCTTGCTACTCTTGTCGGTTCATAATCTTCATAGAATGCTTTCACTTCCTTGATCAGAAGATTCAGCTCAGAAAGGATCCATCTGTCAATTTCAGGACGGTTTTCCACTTCTTTTTCTGAATAGTTAAAGCCGTCTACATTTGCATATAAAGCAAAGAATGAATAGGTATTGTAAAGTGTTCCGAAGAACTTTCTTCTTACTTCATCGATTCCTTCAATGTCAAACTTCAGGTTTTCCCAAGGGTTGGCATTGGAGATCATATACCAACGGGTAGCATCCGGCCCGTACACAGAAAGGGTTTCGAACGGATCTACTGCATTTCCTAAACGTTTTGACATCTTTTGTCCGTTCTTATCCAGAACAAGACCGTTACTCATTACATTTTTATAAGCAACCGAATCGAATACCGCAGTTCCGATCGCGTGAAGCGTATAGAACCATCCACGGGTCTGGTCAACACCTTCCGCAATAAAATCAGCCGGGAATGCTTTGTTGTTGTCGATTAATCCTTTATTTTCAAAAGGATAATGCAACTGGGCATAAGGCATAGACCCTGAATCGAACCAAACATCGATCAGGTCGCTCTCACGTTTCATTGCTTTTCCTGAATCAGAAACCAATACCACTTTGTCTACTACATTCTTGTGAAGATCCACAAGCTCATAGTTAGACTCTGCCATATTTCCGATAATGAAACCTTTGAATGGATTTTCAGTCATCAGTCCTGCTGCAATTGATTTCTCAATTTCGTTATAAAGTTCTTCTACAGAACCTATGATTTTTTCTTCTTTCAGGTCATCCGTTCTCCAGATTGGTAACGGAATACCCCAATATCTTGAACGGGATAAATTCCAGTCGTTTACATTTTCCAGCCAGTTGGCAAAACGTCCCTCTCCGGTAGCTTTTGGCTTCCAGTTGATTTCTTTGTTCAAATTAACCAGTCTTTCTTTTACAGCGGTCATTTTCACAAACCAGGAATCCAGCGGATAGTATAACACCGGTTTATCTGTTCTCCAGCAGTGTGGGTAAGAGTGGACATATTTTTCTACTTTGAAGGCTTTATTTTCTGTTTTCAGCAGGATCGCCAATTCTACATCCCATGATTTCTCAGGGGCTGTTCCTTCATCATAATATTCGTTTTTGATATACTTTCCTGAAAATACCTCTGGAACATTTTCTCCTTTGATGAATCTGCCCTGTAAATCTACCAATGGTACAAGATTGTCATTTTCATCTTTTACCAACATTGGCGGAATCTCAGGCTGAGCCATTTTAGCAACTCTTGCATCATCCGCACCAAAAGTAGGCGCCGTGTGAACGATACCTGTACCGTCTTCTGTCGTTACGAAATCTCCTAAGATTACTCTGAATGCGTTTTCAGGGTTGTCATTAGGTGTAAACCAAGGAACTAATTGCTCATATCTTGTGTCAACAAGTTTCTCTCCGGTAAATTCTTTTAATATCCTGAAAGGAATTACTTTAGTCTCCGGAGTATAGTTGGCAAAATCCTCATCTGTACCTTCTGCATATTTTTTACCGAAAACTTTAGGTAAAAGAACACTTGATAAAACTACAGTTACAGGTTCAAATGTATACTGATTGAAGGTTTTAACCAAAACATATTCAATATCTCTCCCTACGGTAAGAGCAGTATTGGATGGAAGCGTCCATGGAGTGGTCGTCCAGGCAAGGATATGAACATCCCCGTCAACATCATTGAATAATGCTGAAGAGTCTTTTTTCACTTTAAACTGAGCTACAACCGTTGTGTCCGAAACATCACGATAGGTTCCAGGTTGATTCAGCTCGTGAGAAGAAAGTCCTGTTCCCGCTTTTGGAGAGTAAGGCTGGATCGTGTATCCTTTGTACAATAAGTTTTTATCATACAATTGCTTCAACAGCCACCAAACTGTTTCCATATATTTTGACTTGTACGTGATGTACGGATCATCAAGGTCTACCCAATATCCGATTTTCTCGGTAAGGTTATTCCAGACATCGGTATAACGCATTACCGCTTCACGACAAGCTTTGTTATAGTCTTCAATAGAGATTTTTTTGCCAATATCTTCTTTTGTGATTCCTAATTCTTTTTCTACACCCAGTTCCACAGGAAGGCCATGCGTATCCCAGCCCGCTTTACGGAAAACCTGCTTTCCGTTTTGAGTCTGGTAACGGCAGAAAATATCTTTCAATGCTCTTGCCATTACGTGGTGAATTCCAGGCATACCGTTTGCTGAAGGCGGACCTTCATAAAAAACAAACTCAGGATTTCCCTGACGGATCTCAACACTCTTACTGAAAGTTTTATTTTGTTTCCAAAATTCCGCTACATTCTCTGCTACGTCAATAAGGTTGAGGTTTTTGTATTCTTTAAATTGGCTCATTGTAAATATCTCAATATCGTTGATTAATTAAGTCTGCAAATTTACTAAAATTTGTCGGTTTATAATATATGTTTTATTTTGATATCATCTATTAAAAAGTTCAATTTCAGAAATATAAATGAAGAAAGTGAGAAAAAGTGAATGATGAATGATCAATAAGTGAATTTTTCTGGGTGTTTTTATATAAAATTTAGCGTGATTTATTTAATAGGAGCGGGCTTTAGCCCGCTTAAATAATAAAAAACAAATCCCACGGCTCTAATGATTGCGCAAAGTTCACAAAGATCTTATGAATGGGTTAAAATTGTTCGTAAAGGCGCTTCACTCAGCAGAGGAATATGGGTAAAAAACAAAATTGGTTTGAAAAAGGTCGGTGCAGTAACCGCTTATTGGCCGGAATGTTGTACATTTAAGTAAACCTATAAACCCAAATGCTGTATGAAAAACTTTCCCAAGCTGATATTTATTATTTGTTTAATCAATAGTATTATTATACAGGCTCAAAATAATTACCCTCAAAATTATTTCAGAAATCCACTGAATATTCCCATGCAGCTGGCCGCTAACTTTGGCGCTATCCGTACCAATCACTTTCACATGGGATTGGATCTGAGAACAAATAGTCAGGAAAACTTACCTGTTTTAGCTGCAGCAGAAGGTTATGTAAGCAGGATAAAAGTAGAAAGATATGGTTTTGGTAATGCTGTTTATATCACTCATCCCAATGGTTATACTACAGTATATGCTCACCTGAATAAATATTTCAATCAACTCGATGAATATGTAAAGGAAAAGCAGTATAAAGAGGAAAAGTGGGAACAGGATATTACTTTTCAGCCCGGACAGTTTCCGGTAGAAAAAGGACAGCAGATTGCATTGAGTGGAAACACAGGAGGTTCAGCAGGCCCACACCTGCATTTCGAAATAAGAGATACCAAAACAGAAGAATGTCTCAACCCGCTACTTTTCGGTTTTGCCATTCCTGATACTGTTGCACCAATTATCAGTGGACTCTACTGGTATGACAGACGTTTCAGTACTTACGAACCTGGAGCTAATGGAATTGCAGTGAAAAAAGCAGGAAATATTTATACTTCTAATCTTGTTCAGGTTAATTCTCCAGAAATAAGTTTTGCCATTAAGGCTGTAGATAAGGCCAATCAAGGTTTTAATCTGGGTATTTACAATGCAGAATTATTGATGGATGGGAAGCTGATTTACAGTTTTAAAATTGATAAAATACACTATGATGATACCCGTTATATTAACGGCTGTATAGATTATACTAAATTCATCAGGGATAAAATTGGGATTCAGCATTTATCTGATTTACCGGGAATGAAACTGCAGAATTATAGTCTTTCAAATGCAACAGGGATTATCAAATTGCAGGATGAAAATGTTCACACCATTGAAGTTGTTCTGAAAGATGTAAAAGGAAATACAAGCCGTTTAACAACAAAACTCCAGTTAAGCAAAACCTCAGACAAAATATCTCCTACGGCAAAAACGATAATAGCTAATGAAGCGAAAACAATTACCACAGAAAATGCGGAAATCAGTTTCAGTAAAAATGCCGTCTATGATGCTGTAAATTTCAATGCCTATGAAAAACCGGATACAGATCCAAATGCTGTTTCAAATACCATTGTTTTGCATAGTCCATATATTCCCGTTCAGGATGAGTATTCTTTAAAAATAAAACCGAATAGAAAATTAACCAATACAGAAAAAGACAAAGCTGTTATTATTCTTGATTACGGAAGTGATAAAGATTTCGTAAAAGCAAAATGGAATGCTGACCGTGCAGAAGGACAGTTCAACAGATTGGGCACAGCGAAATTATTAATAGACAATACCCTGCCGTCTGTTTTATCAGGATGGGCAGAAGGAGCATTGGTAAACAACAGTTCTTTATTGTTAAAAGGAACAACGAAAGTGGGTGATATTATTTCATTCCGGGCCGAACTGGACGGAAAGTGGCTTCGCTTTGCCCGCATAAAAGATAATTTTGTCTACATTTTTGATGAAAAATGTCCAAAAGGATCAGGTGCCCATACTTTAAAAGTAACCACCATCAATACTGCCGGAAATATCAATACACAAACTTTTACCTTCCAGAGATAAAAGCTGTGGTAGAAATCATGAATACATTTTACATGAATACATCTTACAATCATGTAATTTTAAATACATTTGCCTTTTAAAAATTAAAATCATTGGAATTTCATCCGTCAATCGAGAAAGCAGGCATTCAGGAAATTAAAAAATTTCAGGAAGAAAAGCTTCGTGAGCTTTTGGTTTATCTTGAAAGGCATTCACCTTTTTATCAGAAGCTGTTTAAAGAAAATAATATTAATACTGCTGACATTCTTACGCTGGAAGACCTTCAGAAAATTCCTACCACCACAAAGAATGATCTTCAGCAGCACAATCATGATTTTTTCTGTATAACACCGGATAAAATTGTTGATTACAGTACCACTTCCGGAACGTTGGGTGATCCGGTTACTTTTGGACTGTCTGACAGCGATCTTGAAAGACTTGCTTACAATGAAGCCATTTCCTTTGCCTGCGCAGGCATTCAGAAGGGAGATGTTGTACAGATGATTACAACCATAGACAAGCGGTTTATGGCTGGACTTGCTTATTTTTTAGGCTTAAGAAAAATGGGGGCAAGTGTGGTGAGAATGGGGCCGGGAATTCCTGAACTGCAATGGGATTCTATTTTCAGATACAAACCGAAATACCTGATCACAGTACCTTCTTTTCTGCTGAAAATGATTGATTATGCTGAAAAGCATGGATTGGATTACAAAAATTCAAGTGTCTACGGAGCTGTATGTATCGGAGAAAGTATCAAAAATCAGGATTTTACGGATAATATTCTTTCGCAGAAAATTAAGGAAAAGTGGAATATCAAACTCTTTTCAACCTATGCTTCTACCGAGATGAGTACTGCTTTCACAGAGTGCGAATTCCAGATCGGAGGACATCACCATCCGGAATTAATTATTACAGAAATTCTGGACGATAACGGAAATCCAGTTAAAGAAGGAGAAAGTGGGGAGCTTACCATTACAACTTTAGGTGTTGAAGCCATTCCCTTATTAAGATTTAAAACAGGGGATATCGTAAAAGCTCATCATGAGCCGTGTCAGTGCGGAAGAAATACAATGAGGTTAGGACCTGTGCTAGGTAGAAAACAGCAGATGATCAAATATAAGGGAACAACGCTGTATCCGCCGGCCATGAATGATATTTTGAATGATTTCAACAATATTTTATGCTATCAGATTGTTATTCAGGCCAACGAAATTGGTCTTGATGAGATTATTATTAAACTAAGCACAGAAGAAGAACACGATAGCTTTGTGAACGAAGTCAGAGACCATTTCAGGGCAAAATTGAGAGTAAGCCCAAAAATTGAAATCATTGATTTTGATATATTATCTAAAACCGTTTTTAATCCAAACAGCAGAAAACCAGTTACTTTTATTGACTTGAGATAAAATTAAATTAAAGAAAGACCGGGAAATACATTTTTAACATATCTTTGGTCGCTTAAATGTTAGAACTAATACACTATGAAAAAATTATTACTGCTGCTTTTTGTAGCAATTACAACATCAACATTCGCCCAGAATAAAATTAATTTTGAACAGGGGAATTTTGATTTTTTAAAAGATCAGTCTGAAGTAAATGTACAGCTGGTATTTGATAACGCTGTTTATCAGGAGAAAAACTTTACAGAAGCCCAATATCTTGAAAACAGAAAGGCTGATATCACAGCTAAAAAAAGCGAAGCTGTTTGGAACAACTGGATTTATCAGTGGGATAAATTTAAAACTTCAGAATATTTGGATTATTTCCTTAAAGGGATCAATGGAAAGTCAAAGAAAGTAGTTTTCAAAGGTGGTGCGAAAACAAAATACACTTTAATCATTGATGCAAAATGGATCTACGCCGGGTGGTATGGAGGAATGATAGGCTCCCAGGAAGGTAAGCTGACTGCAGACTTACTATTCGTGGAAACAGATAATCCTTCGAAAGTTGTGATGAGACTGAAGGCCGATAAAATTGGGGGGAAGCAGATGAATAAAGATTTTGCCTGGGAATACGGAAGAATAGCTGCGGCTTATGAAGTTACAGGGAAAAAATTAGGAAAGGAAATTAAAGCAGTTATAAAATAACAAAAAACGGTCTGAAAAATTCAGACCGTTTTTTATGCTTGATTTTGCTGTTCCTGTTTTTCTAGTTTGATCAGATTCGCAAGATTTTTAATCACTGTATCATGTTTTTTTACAAAAGGATTGTCCTTATTCCAGACATAGCCTGCTAAAACTGCACATATCTTTTTCTTTACATCAGGGTTTTCCGGCTGGTGGAAAAATAATTCCTGAAGATTTCCGGTATACCATTCTTTTACATATGTGGTGAAAACATCCACTCCGTATAAAATATAATCAGTGTACTCTGTCTGCCAGTTGATTTTTTCTCCGTTTAATTGTTTTAACGCCAGTTTTGCTGCCAGCATTCCCGATTCTGTAGCGAAAGCCATTCCCGAAGAAAATACCGGGTCAAGGAATTCCGAAGCATTCCCCGTTAAAGCAAATCCGTCTCCGAATAAACTTTTTACCGAGCAGGAATAATCTTTCAGATGCTTTGGTTCAAAAAGGAAATCTACATTCCCAAAACGTTTTACATAATAATCAGAAAGAGAGATTGCCTTTCTTAAAGCTTCAGTGGGGTCTCCGTTTTCAGATAATCTGTCAATATAGTCAGTAGGGCCTACAATTCCTAAACTTGTGTTTCCGTTGGAAAAAGGAATTACCCAAAGCCATACTTCTGTTTCAATAATATCAAAAGAAATCAAAGTTCCTTCTTCTCCCGGCTCTCTGTTAATATCGTTGACATGAGAGAAGATTGCAGAGTGAGGAGACAGTTTTGAAGGCTTTTCAAGATCAAGCAGGCGGGGAAGTACTCTTCCGTAACCGCTGGAATCAATAACAAACTTCGCATGAATTTCTTTCGTTTCTCCATCTTTATTTCTTACTGTAGTCACAGAATCTGTTCCGTCAAACTTAATATCAATAACTTCAGTCTCGAATTCAAGATCAATGCCTTTATTAATCACTTCCTGAGCAAGAGCATTGTCAAAATCAGCTCTTGGAACCTGCCAGGTCCAGTCCCAGCCTTCTCCGAATTTGTTGCTGAAATCAAAAATACAGACTTCATCACCACGAAGGAAGCGTGCTCCAAGCTTTTTTTCAAAACCCATTTTGTCTAATGCAGGGAAAAGGCCGGCCTCTTCAAAGTGGTCCATTACCCTTGGGATTAAGCTCTCTCCAACTACCAGTCTGGGGAATTTTGTTTTTTCGACTACTTTCACGTTGACGTTATTCTTCTTTAAGTACGAAGAAGACACGCATCCGGAAGGTCCGGCTCCGATTACAAGAACGTCAACAAATTCTTTGCTCATCTTTGATTTTTTATTTTAATAATAACTTTTATCTTTGCCGCAAAATTAGTGACAAATAATTAATATTTTACAAAATTATCAACTATTACTTTTAATTGATGAAAATAAATAACTTTTTAGAACTGAAAGACTTTCAAAAAATTATCATTGAGAATGAAAAAATAGAACTGGATGAATCACTTTTATCAAGAGTGGATAAAAGTTTTCAGTTTTTAAAAGAGTTTTCAAAAAATAAAGTAATATACGGTGTGAACACTGGTTTTGGCCCGATGGCCCAATTCAAGATCAGTGACGAAGACACACACCAGCTTCAGTATAATCTTATCAGAAGCCATTCTTCAGGAATAGGCAATCCTTTGCCTGCAGAAGAAGTAAAAGCATGTATGCTGGCGAGGCTGAATACTTTATCATTAGGGAATTCAGGAGTACATCAGTCTGTCATCTATCTTCTTCAGGAATTGATCAACAGAGATATTACTCCACTGATCTTTGAACATGGAGGAGTAGGAGCAAGCGGAGATCTTGTTCAGCTGGCTCATCTGGCTCTGGTACTGATCGGAGAAGGAGAAGTGTTTTATAAAGGAGCAAGAAAATCTACAAAAGAGGTTTTTGAAGCAGAGAACTTAGCACCGATAAAAGTAGAGATCCGTGAAGGTCTCGCCTTGATGAACGGAACTTCGGTAATGTCAGGGATTGGTATTGTGAATGCTTACAAAGCTAATCAGCTGACGGATATTTCTTTAAGGCTTTCCTGTGCAATCAATGAGATTGTTCAGGCTTATGATGATCATTTATCAGAAGCGTTGAACGGAACAAAAAGACATGCTGGCCAGCAGAAAGTGGCAGAGAGAATGCGCGCTCATTTGGCAGACAGTAAACTGATCAGAAAAAGAGAAGATCACCTTTATACTCATTTCGAGGAACAGGAAAAAGTATTCAAGGAAAAAGTTCAGGAATATTATTCTTTAAGATGTGTTCCTCAGATCTTAGGCCCGGTATTGGATACGCTGGAATATACAGAAAAAGTTCTTGAAAATGAGATCAATTCAGCCAATGATAACCCGATTATCAACGTGGAAGACCAGCACGTCTATCACGGAGGAAACTTCCATGGAGATTATATTTCCCTGGAAATGGATAAACTGAAAATTGTGGTAACGAAGCTGACTATGCTTGCAGAAAGACAGCTAAACTATCTTCTGAATGCTAAAATCAATGAAATTTTACCGCCTTTTGTCAATTTGGGTAAATTAGGTTTCAATTTCGGGATGCAGGGTGTACAGTTTACGGCAACTTCCACTACAGCGGAAAGCCAGATGTTGTCGAATTCTATGTATGTTCACAGTATTCCGAATAATAATGATAACCAGGATATCGTTAGTATGGGAACCAATGCTGCGGTAATCTGCAGAAAAGTCATTGAAAATGCTTTTGAAGTATTGGCGATAGAAGCCATTACTATTGTTCAGGCTATTGAATATCTTGGATTCCAGGATAAGATTTCTTCATCTACAAAAGAATTGTATCATGAAATCAGAAAAATTATTCCTGCCTTCTCAAGTGATATGGTCATGTATCCATACCTGGAAGAAGTAAAGAAATACCTGAAAGGAATGTAACGATTAGCTGCCATGGATTGTCTATAAAGGGATCCGGTACAACTTAAAAAAACTAAAAACGATATAAACACTAACGCATGAAATGTGCAATTGTAACAGGGGGCTCCAGAGGAATCGGCAGAGCAATCTGTATAAAACTGGCTGAAGAGAAAAACTATCATATCCTTATCAACTACGCTTCAAACGAAACGGCAGCAAAGGAGACATTGGCTAAAGTAGAAGAGCTGGGAACAACAGGGGAAATTCTTAAATTTGACGTAGGCAATACCGAAGAAACACAGGCTGTTTTAACGGAATGGCAGGAAAGAAATCCTGATGCGGTGGTAGAAGTGATTGTCAATAATGCCGGAATCACAAGAGATGGTCTTTTTATGTGGATGCAGAAAGAAGACTGGAACCATGTGATCAATACCAGTCTGGATGGGTTTTTCAATGTGACCAATTTTTTCATCCAAAAGCTGCTTCGTAACAAATACGGAAGAATTATCAATATGGTTTCTGTATCCGGAGTAAAAGGAACAGCCGGCCAGACGAACTACTCTGCGGCAAAAGGAGCCTTGGTAGGGGCAACGAAAGCTCTTGCACAGGAAGTTGCCAAAAGAAATGTTACAGTAAATGCTGTGGCTCCCGGTTTTATCAGGACAGATATGACCCAGGAATTCAATGAGGAAGAACTGAAGGCAATGATTCCTGCCAACAGATTCGGAGAAGCAGAAGAAGTGGCAGATCTTGTCGCATTTTTAGCGTCTAAAAAATCATCCTACATTACAGGAGAAGTAATTAATATTAACGGAGGAATTTACTCATAAATAGTCTAACAATATACCAATGTACCAGTGTAACAATGTTAGTTGATCTCAATGAAATATGGTTACATTGCTAGACTGATACATTACTAAATTCAATATAAATAAATGGAAAATAGGGTTGTAATTACCGGAATGGGAATTTATTCCTGCATCGGGACGTCTTTAGAAGAGGTCAGGGAATCCCTATATCAAGGAAAATCCGGTATTGTTTTAGATCAGCAGAGAAAGGAATTTGGGTTCAGGTCAGGTCTTACGGGTGTGGTTCCAAAACCGGATCTTAAAAATCTTCTGAACAGACGCCAGCGTGTCAGCATGGGAGAAGAAAGTGAATATGCTTATCTGGCGACCATTGATGCATTGAAACAGGCGAATCTGGATGAGGAGTTCTTAGATTCCCATGAGGTGGGAATTTTATACGGAAATGACAGTGTTTCTCAGGCAGTTGTAGAGTCTATCGATATTGCAAGGGAAAAGAAAGATACAACATTGATGGGATCGGGAGCGATCTTCAAATCAATGAATTCAACAGTAACAATGAACCTTTCAACCATCTTTAAACTGAAAGGGATCAATCTTACCATCAGTGCAGCATGTGCCAGCGGCTCACATTCTTTGGGACTGGCGTATATGATGATCAAAAATGGATTTCAGGATATGATCATCTGTGGCGGGGCTCAGGAAACCAATAAATATTCCATGGCGAGCTTTGACGGATTGGGAGTTTTCTCAGCCAGAGAAGATGAACCTACAAAAGCGTCCAGACCTTTCGATGCCGCAAGAGACGGATTGATTCCAAGTGGGGGAGCAGCTACTTTGATTGTGGAAAGTTTAGAGTCGGCTCAAAGAAGAGGGGTTCCGATTATTGCAGAAATTATCGGGTACGGTTTCTCTTCAAACGGAGGGCATATTTCAACGCCGAATGTGGATGGACCGGCTTTAGCAATGGACCGGGCTTTAAAACAGTCAGGCTTAAAAGCTTCAGACATTGATTATATCAATGCTCATGCAACTTCTACCCCAATTGGGGATGCTAATGAAGCGAAAGCCATTTATGAAATCTTTGGTGGTGAAGTTCCGGTAAGTTCTACCAAATCCATGACCGGACATGAGTGCTGGATGGCGGGCGCAAGTGAAGTTATCTACTCTATTCTGATGATGCAGAACGATTTCGTTGCTCCGAATATTAATCTGGAAAACCCTGATAATGAAGCACAAAAGATAAATTTAGTTGCAAAAACAAAAAATCAAAAAATTGATGTATTTTTGTCGAATTCTTTTGGGTTTGGGGGAACCAATTCTGCATTAATAGTTAAAAAATTTGATTAAAAACATGGAAAGGGAAAAAATTGTTGCTATTGTTAATGATTTTCTGGTCAATGAATTCGAGGTTGACGGGGATGAAATCAGTAATGATGCCAACCTTAAAAATACTCTGGGCTTAGACAGCCTTGATTATATCGACATGGTAGTCGTGATCGAATCCAATTTCGGGGTGAAATTAGGAGAAGCAGATTTCAAGAAAATGGTAACATTTGACGATTTCTATACAACGATTGAAAATAAGATTGCTGAAAAAAACGCATAGTTATTGAGTCAATCTTTATTCTATAAAATGTGCCAATGTAATAATATCGCAGTGCTTCGGTAATGAGCACTTAAAGATAATATTACATTGGTTCTCTGTTATATTAAACTGCATATATGAACAAGTGGAAAGGTAAATCTAAAGGAACAGTACTCGGATACAGAATATTCGTCTGGTGTATTAGAAATATCGGCATCAGAAGTTCATATGGGGTGCTTTACTTTGTAGCGGCCTACTATTCACTGTTTCAGAAAAAAAGCAACGAATATATTCTTTATTACTTCAGAAAAAGACTGAACTACGGATACTGGAAATCCAAAATGTCTGTTTTTAAAAGCTATTTTACCTTCGGAAAAGTTTTGATTGATAAAACAGCTATTTCTGCCGGGCTCAGAGAAAAATATACTTATGAATTTGATGGTATTGAAAACCTGAGAAATCTTTTAGCCGCTAAAAAAGGAGGCGTTCTCATCAGTGCCCATATTGGTAATTTTGAAATTGCAGAACACTTTTTTGCTGATATTGACTTCGACTGCCAGATCAATCTGGTGACCACAGATCAGGAAGTGACGGTAATCAAGGAATATCTGGAAAGTGTTGCTGTAAAAAAGAGCAACATTAAATTCATCTATGTCAAAGATGATATGTCGCATATCTTTGAGATTAACAAAGCTTTGTCAGAAAATGAACTGATCTGTTTTACCGGAGACCGCTATTTTGAAGGGTCAAAATATCTGGAAGCGGAACTGCTTGGTAAAAGTGCAAAATTTCCGGCCGGCCCGTTTTTAATTGCTTCAAGATTAGGTGTTCCCGTTGTCTATGTGTATGTGATGAAAGAGAATAACCTCCATTACCATCTGTATGCAAGAGTCGCTCAAAATATTAAAAACCGAGATTCACAGGGGCTTTTACAGTCTTATGTTCAGAATCTTGAAGCCATGGTGAAAAAATATCCGCTTCAATGGTTCAATTATTTTGATTTTTGGGATGATGTTGATTAATTTTTCTATTTTTATCCCATAAAAACTAACAAAAAACTAAAAGCCATTAAGAGGTACCGAGAATTAAGATCATGAAATAGTATTTTTTCAGATAAAATCTTTACTTACTATACTAAAGTCATCTTTAAATATCTTAAATTCCCTGTTTCTTAATTATTAAAAGCACATTCTCTTTTGAAAAAAGAATATGACATACTTGTAATCGGCAGCGGGTTGGGAGGTCTTGTTTCGGCTCTTATTTTGGCGAAAGAAGGTCTGAAGGTATGTGTTCTTGAGAAGAATAACCAATATGGAGGAAATCTGCAGACCTTTTCGAGAAACAAACTTATTTTTGACACCGGAGTTCATTATCTGGGAGGTTTATCAGAAGGTCAGAACCTGAACCGTTTCTTTTCCTATCTCGAAATTATGGATGATCTTGAACTGCAGCTGATGGATGAAGACGGCTATGACAGGATCAGTTTTGGTGATGATGAAATAGAATACCCACATGCACAGGGTTATCAGAATTTTGTGGAACAGCTTTCAAAATATTTTCCGGAAGAAAAAGAAAACCTTGAGAACTATTGTGAAGAAATTCAATATGTCTGTAGTCAGTTCCCAAGATACCATGTAGTAGGAAAAGACAGTTACAATGAAGAAATCCTGCATCTCAATACGAAAAGATTCATTGAATCTGTTACCCATAACAAAAAGCTTCAGTCGGTTTTACTGGGCTCCAACTTTTTATATGCCGGAGACTCTGAAAATATTCCTTTTTATATACATGCCTTAACAGTAAATTCCTACATCCAAAGTGCCTACAAATGTGTAAAAGGAGGAAGCCAGATTTCTAAACTCCTGATCAGAAAGCTTAGGGAATATGGAGCTGAAGTCCACAAGCATTCAGAGGTTTCTGGATTTGTTTTTAATGAAAATAACGTGTTGACATCTGTAAAAACAAAGACAGGAAAAGAATATGCCTCAAAACAATTTATTTCCAATATTGAGATTCGTTCCACCATTAAGCTGATAGGTGAAGAAAGACTGAAGAAATCCTTTCTGAACAGAGTTTTAAGCTGGAAGCCGGTTTCATCCTGCTTTAGTATTTATCTGGTTTTAAAACCTCACAGTCTTCCGAATTTTAATTATAACAGATATCATTACTCATCAGAGGATCTGGTCTGGAACGCATTCCAATATCAAAAAGAATCATGGCCGGAAACCTATATGCTTTCCTCCACGCCTTCGAAACATCATCCTGAATTTGCAGAAAGCCTTACCGCTATTTCCTATATGGATTTTGAGGAGGTTAAAGCATGGGAGAATACTTTCAATACAGTAGCAGATGAACATGAAAGAGGAGAGGCTTATGAAAGATTTAAACTTGAAAAGACGGAAAAGATGCTGGATGCCCTGGAAAAGAAAATTCCGAACATAAGGCATGCCATCAAAACAATATATACGTCTTCTCCTTTATCGTACAGAGATTATATCGGTAATTTTGAAGGTAATATGTACGGATACATGAAAAGTTCAGAGAACCCGCTTAAAACAATGGTTTCTCCCCGCACCAAAATTGACAATCTCTATCTGACAGGACAGTCTGTCAATATGCATGGAATTTTAGGAGTGACCATCGGTGCTTTTAATACCTGTGCGGAAATTCTTGGAAAAGAAACGATTGATATGAGACTGGCCCGAATGATTAATAAAGACTAAAGTGAAAAAAACTAATACCATCTCTTCATCCCATAAAAACAATCTCCTTTATCTTGCTCTTTGCTTTTCCCTTACGTCCTGTGGAATATCAAAGTCTGTACATCATGTTCCTGATGTACAACGTTATTCATTAGATGTTCCTAAAGTAGACAGAATGAATGACAGCACTTTCAGCTACAATCAAAACTATCTTACCAAAAATAAACAGCAGCTCTGGGAACTTTATATCAAAGGAAATCCTTTACAACTGGGGTATAATAACGGAGCTTTGACACAAAGCTTAATGCAGAAGCAGGAAGAAATTTTTTTCTCAAAAGTGGAAGGATTTGTGCCATCAAAATTCAAGCAGCGGCTTTTAAGAGGTTTTTTAAAATGGTATAACAGAAAAATGTACCTCAATGTAAGAGAAGATTATCAGGCAGAACTATATGGTCTGTCACAATATTCATCTGACCGTTATGATTTTATTGCTCCTAAATATTTAAGAAACCTTTACCTGCACGGAGCTCATGATATTGGGCATGCCATGCAGGACCTGGCAATGGTAGGATGTAGTTCACTTGCCGTGTGGAACGAAAATACTGAAGATGGAGATCTGTTAATAGGAAGAAATTTTGATTTTTATGTAGGTGATGATTTTGCAAAGAACAAACTGGTAGAATTTGTTCAGCCGGACGAAGGAATTCCTTATATGTCGGTAAGCTGGCCGGGAATGATTGGGGTCGTTTCCGGAATGAATAAAGAAGGAATTACTGTGACCATTAATGCCGGGAAATCAAAAATTCCTTTGACAGCAAAAACTCCGATTTCATTTGTTACAAGAGAAATTCTGCAGTATGCAAAAAATATAGAAGAGGCGATTGTGATTGCTAAAAAAAGAAAAGTATTCGTTTCCGAATCTATTCTGGTGGGAAGTGCCGCAGACAAAAATGCAGTAATCATTGAAGTTTCGCCTAAAAATTTCGGAGTGTACAGCGTTCAGAATACCAGTAGGGTGGTTTGTACCAATCATTTTCAGTCGGAGGCATATAAGGACGACAAAAGAAATCATAAACATATTGAAGAAAGCCATTCCGAATACCGTTATGAAAGACTTCAGGAGCTTTTGCAGGAAGAAAAAAAATTAACTCCTGAAAAAATGGCTTCTATTTTAAGAAACAGGTCCGGCTTAAAAGATGAAAACATCGGTTATGGAAATGAAAAAGCGCTGAACCAGCTTCTGGCACACCATGCCGTTATATTTTCACCTCAGAAAAAGCTGGTCTGGGTTTCCTCCAATCCGTATCAGTTAGGAGAATTTGTTTGTTACGACCTGAATGAGATTTTTTCAGGTAAGCCATTATCGCAAAGTCTGAAAGCCAGAACAGAACTCAATATTGTAAAGGATCCATTTGCCGATTCTGAAGAATTCCAGAACTATGAGCACTCTAAAATGTATGGTAAAGAAATAGACGAGGCTGCTAACGATAAAAATATACTGTTGACAGACGATCTGATTTCTTCTTATCAGGCTATGAATCCCGACTTTTGGCTGGTGTATTATCAGTCAGGGAAATATTACTTTAGCAAAAAAGAATATTCACAGGCAAAAAAAGCGTTTGAAAAAGCCCTTACAAAAGAGATTACAACCGTCCCGGACAGGAAAAATGTAGAAAAATACCTGAAGAAAACTTTAAAGAAACTGAAATGATCCCCAAATACATAAAACTGCTGTTCTGCATTCCTTTTGTCATTATCATTTGTTATTCGGTGTACTTATGTACGGTGTACAGCTCGATACCTGCCGTCATTCCGATTCACGGATATGGAAATATGAAAGATAACTACGGAAGTAAAATATTTCTGGTGTTTCCGATTCTGATGAACCTGGCTGTACTTATTTTTATCTGGCTGGTTATCAGGAGGCCGGATAAAATAAAGTTTACCTTTGAAATCAACGAAAACGAAATAGAAAGAACATACCATATCACACAGTTGGCTCTGGTAATTATTGCGATATTTGTTACCATAATGATGACTCCGCTATCATTTTCTGATGTGGTTTATAAATAATTGATTATGAAAAAACTTTTAACCCTATTGCTTACCATCTGGTTTCTATTGTCATTTTCTCAGGACAGAAAAGAGATCGGAAATATTTTCATCAAAACATTATTGGTTGACAAAAATGCAGAGAAGGCCCATTCTTATTTTGATTCTTCCGTTGCCGGCCAGATTCCTGTGGAACAGCTCAAAGCTCTTCCAGAACAGCTTCAGGGGCAGATTGGTGCATTGAAAAATGTCCTTGAAGTGAATAACGAAGGAAATATTTACTATTACTATACTGAATTTGAAAAGACAAAACTTGATGTCCAGCTTACCTTTGGTGAGAACAATAAACTACTGGGTTTCTTCTTCGTCCCTCATAAAACATTTGAAAAGCATGATGAGAAGACAGTACTCAAAATAAAGAGTGACGCTATTGAACTGAATGGTACGCTGTTGGTTCCCCCTTCCAACAATAAAAAGAGACTGGTGATTTTTGTACATGGTTCGGGAGCCCATGACAGAGACGAAACAATTGGTGAAAACAAACCCTTTAAAGATATCGCAGAGTATCTTCTCACCAACGGAATTACCTCCTACCGGTATGATAAAAGAACTTATTCCTATTCTGAAACATTTAATGACCAATCTACTGTGGAGGAGGAAACAATTAATGATGCGGTAAATGCGGCTCTTTATTTTAAAAATCTTCCTGATTATAAAGGCTACGAGATTATTATCCTGGGACACAGTCAGGGTGCTTATCTGATGCCTGAAATAGCAAAGAAAGCCCAGGTGTCGAAATATATTTTTATGGCTGGGAATGCAAGACCTTTGCAGGACCTGTTAGTTGAACAGTACGAATATCTTCACTCTTTAGACCCGACAAAAGTCCCAGCAGAAGCAGTTCAGGAAATAAAAAAGCAGGTTGCTTTTTTAAACTCATCCAAATTCAACTTAAATTCACCTAAGTCAGAACTTCCTCTGGGGCAGTCCGCTGCTTACTGGAAATATTTGAAGGATTACAATCAGCTTAATGAAGTGAAAAAAATCCAGGCTCCCATGTTTTTTGCACAGGGAGGAAGGGATTATCAGGTAACCGAAAAAGATTTTAATCTTTGGAAAAATACTTTGAAAAATGATAAAACAGCTGTTTTCAAATTTTATCCGGCATTAAGCCATTTATTTATTGCAGGTTCCGGAAAACCTTCACCAAAAGACTATGAAATAAAAGGAAAGGTGGATGAGCAGTTTTTAAAGGATCTTACTCAGTTTATTCTGAAATAGTTTTTAGATTTTGAAAAACGGTTAAATAAATGCAATACATATCATTTGGTTTGGACTTTTAAATAAATATTGTGGAAATATGTAACATTTTAGATTATTTTCCTACTAACTGTTGCATCTAATCTATTAATATTTGTTAAAAGTAATCTAAATGAAAAAAATTCGACTAAGTGTTAAGCTGTTGTTATGTTGTTGTCTTTTCGGCGTAAGTGCATTATCCGCACAAAAATATGAGCAGACTATTAAGGACTATGTTAATTCCGCTCAGGGATCATTTCAAAGAGTAAATCCTGAACTGAAAGTATTTAAAATCATCAATGTAGATCCTTCCAAAAGCTTAAATGGAGATGTTGTAGGTATACAGCAAACAGTTAATGGAATTCCTGTTTTTGGGAGCTCTGCGAATGTTTTAATCCGAGATGGAAAAGTTTTAAACTTTGCAGATACTTTTATTAAGAATTATCCTTCTGCCATCAAAGGAAAAGAAAGTGGCAGAAAAGCTGCTTTAGTAGCAGAAACTATTACAAAACTGAATGGTTTATCAACAGTAAAAGATATCAACGGAAAAGAAAAGCCAGTAGAGGCTAATTCTGTTTATTTTGCAAAAGGAGGAGAATTGTTATTAGGGTATCAGTTTTATGTAGAAGAAAAAGGAACCGGTAACGTATGGAACACTATTGTCAATGCAGAAGACGGGACCGTTTTATATAAGGAAAATACAACATTGTCATGCAGTTTTCATGATGAAGCTTATGACCACCACTCTGGTTCATCTGCACAAAATATTGCGGCTTCTTTACCTGAAAATATTGCTGCAACAGATCTGCAGAGGACTGCAAATTTTGTACTGGCACCTGATAATGCTTCTTATAACGTATTTGCATTCCCTACTGAAGCTCCTACATTTGGTACAAGAACACTTCTTACAAACCCGTGGGACCTGACAGCTTCACCGGAAGGTTGGCATTCTGATGGAACCAATCATTATACAATAACAAGAGGGAATAATGCCTTTGCATATACTGACGAAAATAATACCAATACACCTCAATTTTCTCCTGACGGAGGTACAAACCGCGTATTTGATTTTCCTTTAGATGTAACAGCAGCTCATACAACCTATACCTCAGCAGCGGTAACCAATTTATTCTACAACGCAAATAAAATGCACGATGTATTTTATAAGTTCGGATTTACAGAATCTGCAAGAAATTATCAGGTAAACAATTTTGGCAACGGGGGAACAGGTAACGATCCTGTTCTTGCAGAATCAAGAGATGGGAGCGGTCTGAACAATGCAAACTTTAATCCAGGGGTTGACGGAACAAGCGGAAGAATGCAGATGTTTCTTTTTTCACCGAGTGGAAATATAAGATATCTTTATTATAATTCACCTTCAACTTATACTTCCAGAGCTCCACTCACTGCACCTGCCAATTTTGGACCTCAGATTATGGGAAATCCACCTGTAACGGGAGATCTTGCTCTTTCAACTCCGGCCGACGCATGTACTGCAGTTACTGCAGGAAGCCTTACAGGAAAAATTGCAGTAGTAAATGCAGCAGGATGTAATTTTTCTGTTAAAACGAAGAATTTGCAAAATGCAGGAGCGGTAGGTGTTATACAATACCACCCGTCAAGTAATACTCCTGTAGGAATGGGGGGAACAGATGCTACCATTACCATCCCAACAATAATGGTAGGCTTATCAGAAGGACAGTTTCTAGTTAATGAATTAACCAATGGTGTTGTTGGAAATGCAACATTAAAAACTACAGCGGTTTATAAAGATGCCAGCTTAGATAACGGAGTAATCAGCCACGAATATGGTCATGGAATTTCTAACCGACTTACCGGAACAGGAAGTTCATGTTTGTCTTATATTTCTTCCAATGAGCAGATGGGGGAAGGATGGTCTGACTTCTTTGCATTGATGATGACAACCAGACCTGGAGATACTTCTTCTATGGCCAGAGGCGTAGGAACTTTTGTTTCAGGGCAGACTACTACAGGAGGAGGAATCAGACCTGCAAAATATTCACCTGATTTTGCCATCAATGATTATACTTATGGACGTACAAACGGGATGAAAATAAGCACAAGTATTCAGGGGATCCCTGTTACGGTGCCAGATGTTCATAGTATCGGATTTATCTGGGCTTCAATGCTTTGGGATCTTAACTGGAAATATGTAGAAAAATACGGGTATAATAGTAATGTTCTTGCAGATCCGAACAGTGGAAGCGCAAGAGTTCTACAGTTGGTAATGGATGCTCTCAAATTACAGCCATGTAACCCTACGTTTGTTCAGGGGAGAGATGCAATTCTTGCTGCTGACCAGGCGTCCACAGGAGGACAGAACAAATGTATGATCTGGACTGCATTCGCTAAAAGAGGGTTAGGAGTGAATGCATCTGCAGGAGGCCTTAATGGTTTGGAGTTTGGTGCGAACCAGCCGTTAGCGGACATGAGTGATCAGGTAGAAGATTTTACTGTTCCTGCAGAATGTGCGCTGGCAGTGAAAGAAATCAACAGCTCTAAGGGAATATCCATCTATCCGAATCCTGTAAGAAATGAATTCACGATAAAAACTCCATCGGATGTTAATCTGTCAGGAATTACGACTGTTTCTATCTTTGATTTTACAGGAAAACTGATATCCAAAGAAAGTATCAATCTTAATAAGCAGAATACGATCAGTGCTGAGAAGCTGATTAATGGTACTTATATTGTGAAAGTTAGTAACGACTCAATGGATTACTCTCAGAAAATTATAGTTTCAAAATAGAAAATAATACCTAATTATGATGAGCCTGGAACAAGTTCCAGGCTTTTATCTTTTAATTGGTTTCAGGACTTACTTTATTCAGAAACAGAAAAGAAGTTACTCCTGCAACAGCTGAAAGAGCTGTGCTTAATATAAAACTGCCTATGACATATTGCAGCAGGTTGTTCTTGATCAGTTCAAAATTTAAATCCTGATGTAAAATATTGCTGTCTCCACTTACAAATGGTGCTCCCAGAAATAGAGAAGCTGCAATAATGAAAGGGATAAAAGGAGGAAGACTCACATTGGAAGCTACAAAAGCAAGGACTTTATTGAGTTTAAAAAGCACGGACAGGCTGATCACAAGAAGAGTCTGGAATCCCCAGAAAGGTGAAAGCCCTATAAATACTCCCAATGCAATGGAAAAAGCTTTTGTACGGTTGCTACCGTCACTTTCTAAGACATCTTCCTGTATGAATCTTTTAAAGCTTTTTTTTTTGAAATTATTCACAAAGTTTCTCGGAATAATATAAAGCAGAGTAATCGTTACCAGTATCGTATTCAGAATACTGATCCTTGTAAAATCCTTGAAAGGTCTGAAATGGGAAACCCGTTCAGCAGGGTCATACAAGACCTTGATCGGAACATTTTTTACCGGAACATGTCTCCATGCAGTTCTTACAATGATTTCAATTTCAAATTCAAACTTAGGGGTAAAATATTTCTTTGGAATTTTATGTAAAGGATAGAGCCTGTAGCCGGATTGTGTATCTTCCAGTTTGATACCTGTTTCGAACCAAAACCAGAAATTGGAAAAACGGTTCCCGAAACTGCTTTTTTTAGGAATGCCATCCTGAGACATATTTCTGTTTCCAATCAGGAGAACATCTTCTTTTTCCTGCAGCAGTGCTTCTACAAATACAGGAATGTCATCCGGGTAATGCTGACCATCTGAATCAATGGTGATGGCATAATCATATCCTGATTTTTTTGCTTCTCTGAAGCCTATTTTAAGCCCGTTTCCTTTGCCTTTGTTCTCCGGTAAAGAGATTACCGTGATCTGAGGATATTCAGCAAGAATCTGATGTGTAGAATCTGTAGAGCCATCGTTGACCACAACAATACTTCCGGTGTAGTTAAGAACACCGTCAATTACCCTTCTCAGGGTTTTTTCATTATTGTAGGTAGGTATTAAAACGCATATTTTCTTTTCAGAAATTGCATTTTGTACTTCAGCAAAGGACATTTTTTTATTTTAAAGTGGCTCTTTCTGCCTCTGTAATGGTTTTAGACTGCATAGCAAACCTCTTGATATAGCCTTTCAATGCTGTATTCTGTTTGCTGTAATTATTCAACAGGAAAGCTTTATCATCTTTCAGGCTTCCTCGGTATCCTACAATTTTTGGAATATTTTCCTGAACACTTAATCTGATCAGACGAAGCTCTGCATTGTTGGGATTACTTTTGATAATGCCTTCAAGACTTGTTGCTCCTGTTTTTACCAAGGCTTTTCTATTGCTTTTGGCAATTTTCGCTTCCATGATTTTCGCTGCTGCCTTATATCCTAAAGTTACTGCATCAGATCCGGATTGTTTTTCCGCTGTATTGATGAAACTTTCCGTATTGCTATTGGATTCGTTGGCTTTGGCATAACTGTTTCTCAATGTTTCAAGATCAGATTGAAAGAAAAAAATAAATGCCGTTAAAAATGACAAAATTAGTTTCATAACGTTATTTTTTTATAGCTTACAGACAGTTTCAATGCAATAGTCTCGCCAAAAGAAGTTGTATTTTTTACTTTAACATCCTCGCCGTTTTCATCAATATCAAGCTGAAGCTGTAAATCAGGAGTTTCAAAAGGATTGATGATCGCCATGAATTTTACATTTGATGCTGTTTTTAAGAATAATTTTGAACCTGTAAGCTCCTCCGTCAGTTCTTTGATAATCTGCATCATGCATACGCCGGGCGTTACCGGATTTCCGGGAAAGTGGCCTTTGAAAATATCATGGTCTTTATTCAGATGAATGTAAGCAGTAAACTTTCCGTCTTCTGTCTTTTCGTATGATGTTAAAGTATAAAAGTCTGTAAGAATGGTTTGCATGATCTTATTTTTTTAAGATTAAATGTATCATCAGTTTCTTTCCGGGAACTACATGGATATTTAGGTAGTTTTTCCTGTGAAATTACTCCGTTTCGGTTATTTGAAATAGTTTTATGTTGATCTTAAAGTCTTTGTGCTGCAGATTTAAACTATCCGCGAAGATAGTTTTTTTTGCATCAAAAGTAAAATCGATTTTTTCCTTGTTATTTTTCGTGTAAATAATCTGCTTCAGCAAATTATTTTCTTTACTGAAGAATAAATAATAGCTTTTATTATCAATTTTGGAAAGATAGATGTTAGCATTTTTATTCTCAAAGCTTTCATTTACCGGATATTGTCTTTTCAGTAGCTGTTGGAAGTCATTTTTCAGAAAGTTGATGACTATTTTTTTATCCAGATCGGGGAGTACATAATTCAGTTTGAAATCATTGTCTGAGACTTCAAAATCAATCAGTTTATTCCCGAAGTCAGAAGTTAAAGCGACGCGGTGTGTCGTTTCATTCAGTTTTTTGATAATCAGAATACCACTCACATGGTTTTTATAGATATCCATCTGACACTTGTAAACATAATCTTCACCAGAAGCAAAATATAAGTTTTCCACCGTTTTTTCAGAGAAAGAAACAGGCTTTACATCTGTTAACTTATACGTCTTACAGGAAACAGCCAGTGCAAGAATCAGGCTATAAAGAAAACTCTGACGCAGGAATGGAAGCATTGATCTTTGTATTTTTAAAAACAATATTCGTGGTATCTCCGGAAGCCTCAGTCATATTCACCTGGGAAACTGTAGACTGATTCCTGGGGAAATACAATTCAATCTGTTTGATGTATTTTAAAAGCTGGGGTGTTTTAGGAATAAACTTTGCCACATTATAATTCCCATTTTTAAAATAAGTTACGGTAAATTCAGGATCATTGAACATCGTTCCGTTGGAACTTCCGACAATCAGTTTATTGATTTTTTCAAAGGTTTTGCTCTTGGCATCTACAGAAGATTTTTTCCCCTGGTCATTGATGTAGATCTTATTGCTTTTAAAAACAATGCTGTATTGGTAAGGTTTGGTATATTTCCAGCTCAGCATATTGGGGGTCTGCAGTGACATTTTCCCATAGGTGACAATATTTTTATCCAGAAAATCCATCTTTTTAGTCTGGGTAAAATCACTCTGTAAAGTTTTGATCTCTTTGGTGTCTGAAGAAACTTTAGACACAAATGCCTTAGCTTCAGCTCCTGACATTGCTGTATTTTGTGCAGAAAAGAATCCTGAAACCAGTATGAGTGCTCCGAAAGCAATATTTTTAATCATTTCTATTTGAATTTATCACTGTATCAACAGTAAAAGTTGAATATTTTTTGTTCTTCAAAAATACTAATAAATCTGCCAGTACGCGACAGGTCTTTTCCGAAGTGTCATGAAGAAGGATAATACTGCCCTTTTTCAGGCCTTTAGTTACTCTGTGATAGATTTTCTTTTCATTGTCAATGATGGTGTCCAGAGAGCGTACATTCCATCCTATGCTTACTTTATGGGTTCTTTTGACCGCTTTTGCAATATTGGGATTGGTAACGCCAAAAGGAGGTCTGTAGAGGGTGGTCCTGATATTTCCAATATTTTTTATGACTTCATCACATCCTTCAATTTCCTCAATCATTTTGGAAGTGGACAAAAATCCCGTGGAATTGGAGTGTGATAAGGTATGATTCCCGATAGTATGCCCCTCTGCGATGATTCTCTGAAACGTTTCAGGATATTTTTCAATCTGTTTTCCAATACAGAAAAAGGTGGCTTTTACCTGATGTTCTTTAAGAAGGTCTAAAAACTTTGGCGTAAATTCAGTAGGTCCGTCATCAAAAGTAAGGGCAACTTCCTTAATTCTGGTGCGTTTATGGGTTATACTGTTGATAAAATATCCCAGTTCAATATCAAAAGAACCCCAGATAATCACTGCGAAAAAAGCAAAAAAGCAAAACAGATATACCCAAAAACTTCCATGGAAGGCGTAAATAAAAACGTTACAGAAAAGATAGAACAGGATGAATGGGTAGTGCTTCATTGCTGGGTGTTTAATATGGTTAAACTTTCTTGATTTATATGCTTTTTGTCATTCTGAGTGTAGCGGAGCAGAATGAAGAATCTATCATATAAAAGCAGAGATTCTTCCTTCGTCAGAATGACAACAGTACTGCTTTTATTACCTCTCATCAATTATGCTTTTTCCAATAACACCAAACTATGATCATTGCCCCCAAGATGATTGTAAAGAAGAACATTCTTCACATTTTCTTTTTTCTCAGAGTTGATCATCATTATTTCCGGGATCTGCTGTTCCTTAAGGATATGACAGGCTATAAATGTTGAAAAACCACTTGCCGTGTTGAACTCTCCACTCAGATGTTTATAATACAGCTGTGATGAGCCATGAAACAGATCTATTGCTTTTGTATAATAAACATCGGATTCTGCGTCTCCACTGAATCCAAAGATTACAACATCAATATCATGATTGGAAAGATTATTTTGGGTCAAGAAATTCTGAATGAAATCCTGAACGTCATTCAATTCAACTTTGTTACTGATGCAGATATTGTGAAGTCTGGCGTAAGAACTTTCAGTTTTATCTTTACCTATTATAAAAAAGCTGGCACCTTCACCCCAAATCACTCCATTGCTGGTGGAATGCAGATAATCAGCGGGAAGATCTGCTTCTTTTTTTATAGTATTATTTAAACAGTAAAGTTCCATTGTTCTGGCAGTCTGCTCATCTGTAGAACCCACAAGAACATTTTCTGCTTCTCCGTCATTGAGCTGAAGCTGAGCATCCAGTAATGAAAACTCCAGTGAAGAAGAAGTGTTTACGTAGGTGAAGTTATAAGCATGGCACTGTAATCCCAGAGCAATCTGTCCGGCTACTGTGTTATGGGTAGATTGTATAAAAAAAGTAGGCGTTAGGAACTCTTCATGATTGTCGATCACATTTTTAAGAAACTTTTCAGAATCCTGGGAACAACCCATTCCGGTTCCTACGATGATGGCGTCCGGCTGCTCAATGCCGGCTTCTTTCAATGCATAATGCGACGCTACAGAACTCATTTTTACGGTTTTAGACATTCTTCGGATCATAGCAGGCGGAATGAACTCTTTGTAATTGGGTTCTACAGCCTTGAGGATGTTGGAAGAAATTTCAGGAATAAGGTTCTGAAGGATATTTTCGTTTAAAGTGTCCTGAACAGATATACAGGATGCACTGTTGATGTATACCGGACTCATGATTTTGAGAAAATTAAAGTTGAACAGTTTCCTCCAAATCCGAATGAATTGGAAAGCACATGATTGATGTTCTTTACTTTCAGTTCAGTGACAGGAACAAGGTCAAACTCTTCCATTTTAGTTTTGAAATTCAGATTCGGGAAAATAAGACTTTGCTGCATCGCTAAAATTGAAAAAACGGCTTCAATTCCGGCAGCGGCAGCTAATGTATGTCCTGTAAATGCTTTCGTAGAGCTGAATTCAGGGACCTGATTTTCACCAAAAATTCTGATCATGGCAATTCCCTCAGATAAGTCATTATTGGGGGTAGCTGTCCCATGAACATTGATATAATCTATGTTTTCCTTATCCAATCCGGAGATTTTCAAGGCTTTCTGCATAGCTAAATATGCTCCCTGTCCGTTTTCAGAAGAGGCTGTCTGATGATGGGCATCATTGGCATTTCCATACCCGGAAAGATAAGCCAGGATTTTTTTATTTTCTTTTTTGACTGTTTCTTCAGATTCAAGGACTAAAAAAGCAGCAGCTTCTCCAAGATTAAGTCCTTTTCTGTTATTGTCAAAAGGAGTATTGTAAGAGTCCGTAAGGATCATCAGGGTATTGAATCCGTTCAGGGTAAATTTTGAAAGAGAATCTGTTCCTCCCACAATGACACGGTCCAAAACTCCGTTTTTAATCAGTTTAGCCCCCATCATAATAGCATTGGCTGCTGATGAACACGCCGTACTGATGGTAGAAACCATTCCTTTTAATCCAAGATAATCAGCAATGGCTAATGAAGAATTTCCGGCATCGTGGGCGTCAATATACTTTTGCTTTTCGGGGAAGTCTTCGTATGAGTAGAAGTACTTTTCAGTGATATCCATTCCGGCTACACTGGTAGAAGATATCAGGCCGGTTCTGTAACTATTGATATCTGAAATTCCTGCACTTTCTACAGCTTCTTTAGCTGCAATCATTCCCAGTAAAGACGTTCTTGTGACATTGTTGTCTTCATCAAGATGAAGTTTCTGTACAAGTTCTTCGTTGGATAATTTTATTTCACCCGCTTTAATGAGCCCGGTATGCCGGGTTTCAAACATTTCAATATCTGAAATCCCATGTTTTCCGGACCGTAATGAAATAAAATTTTCCTCCACATTGTTTCCGATGGAGGAAATGATGCCCATTCCCGTTATGGCAATTTTTTGACTCATGGTATTATATAATGTACCAATGCATCAATCTAACAATTTACCAATAATTGCTACATTGATACACTGTTAGATTGTTACATTCATTTATTTTGTTCTGTTGTTCTCGATGAAGGCAGCCATCGTATCGATAGATTGGAAAATTTCCTTTCCTTTTTTAGGATCAGCTAGTTTTATTCCATAGTCTTTATCAAGAAGAACGATTAATTCCAAAGCATCGATTGAATCCAGTCCTAGTCCTCCTCCGAATAACGGATCAGCATCTTTTATTTCCTCCACAGATACGTCTTCAAGGTTAAGGACTTCAATAATTTTGTGCTTCAATTCTGTTTTTAAATTTTCCATAAATATTATTTTAATGTAACAATATATCAATGTACCAGTTGACCAATAGTTGTTATTGCCTTTAGCATTGGTACATGATCAGATTGGTACATTGTTGAATTATAATGTGAGCAAATATACAAAAGCTTTATAATTTTCCTGATACAATTCCATCCAGCCGCATAATACTTTGTCTGCCTTTCCGGATCGCAGAATCTGTTCAGAATAGTCGTTTAAAAAACTATCGTCAGGTTCATCCAAAACAAAAAAGGCATTTTCTGTCTGCATCTTATGCTTGATGCTGATTTCCCCGACACAGATGTTGGGTAAAGTATAAACAAAAACTGCGGGACTCGGATAGAAATTATCAGGATCATTGATGCTTTCCTGATATTTAAAATCTGTATCCAGGCTGGATGATCTATTGGCAAAAACAATAGCCGTTCTGCTGTGATCTTCATCTTTCAAGATGGGCTCGGCAGAAAGAAACGCCAGTTTACTCAGATGATCCATTTTATGAAATTTAGGATAGCTAAGATCTAAACTCTTATAGGCTTCCTTGGCAAACTCCTGGAAGGTTTCGCTTTGGCTTTCAAAAATAAGATTTCCGTCAACGGTTATTTTTGAATGTTCTATAGTACAGCTGTTTGTTTTCTTCATGACATTCATTTTAACATTTTTCCAGCACAACTGCCGCATTACAGCCTCCAAAACCGGAAGCAGTCTTTAGAATATATTTAATTTCTGCCATTTGATTTTCTCTGATGATATTCAATGGCTGGGTTACTCCCATTTCTCCAAAATTCTTTGAGGGAAGCAAAGTACTGTGAAGAGAACTTTCCATAGAAATAATACTTTCCAAAAGTCCGGATGCACCCAGACAATGTCCGTAATAGCCTTTCATACTGTTGAGGGGAATATTCTGAAGTTCCATTCTGTTGAAGGCAATTGCTTCCATTTCATCATTATATAAAGTGGCCGTTCCGTGAGCAGAAATAAAATCAATCTGTTCAGAAGAAATATTTGCTTCAGCCATGGCATTTCTGATACTGGCGTATAAACCGTCACCTGTTCTTGAAGGTCCGGAAATGTGGTTGGCGTCGTTAACAGCGGAATCTCCGAGAACTTTAAATCTAAATTTTTCGTTTTCGGAGGGTTCTGAAGTGATATAAGCAGAAGCAGCAGCCTCGCCAATATTGATTCCGTCTCTGTCTTTATCATAGGGTTTGCATGGTCCTGATCCTATTGCCTGAAATGAATTGAATCCTGAAATAACAAATTCAGATAGCTCATCTCCGGCTATAATGAAAGCATCTTTATATTTTCCTGCCTGAATCATGTTTTTGGCAACAGCAATTATCATTACTCCTGAAACACAGGCATTGGAAACCACGATTGGCTTTGTTTTAAATCCAAAGAAGTCTGCTATTTTCTGTGCCAGTGTTGATAAGTAAACGCCTTCCGGCAGTTCAGGCTGGTTTTTTAACAGGCTTATATTTCCTTTTGTTGTTGAAAGAATAAAAGCAGTATCTTCTGATAGGGTGTGTCTTTCTACAAGAGGCTGTAAGCTTAAAAGAAGCATTTTCTCCAGTCTTGTAAAGGTATAGTTTTCATTCTGATCGTAATATCTGTTAAATGTTTCATTAAGCTGATCAGAATCAATCATGGAAGCATAAAAAGCCTCCTGATTATCTATGATGCTATGTAAAGCAACCCCTGATTTTCCTTCCAGAAGGGCATTCCAGTTGGAATCTACATTGTAGCCCAACGGAGTTACACAATTGTAATCTGTGATGTAAATTTCTTTCTTCATGATAACCCCATTTTATCTTTCCAGTTCTGAAAAAATTCCGGATTGTACAGGCATAAACTTCCATTACTGTCCAGAAATACCTGAATGGTTTCACCACTGCATACCAATTGGTTTTCCTGATTGAAAAGTTCATATCGGTAGATCAGCTTGGCGGAAACAGAATTAATGAACGTTGTTACAATTCTGAAGGTTTCTCCATATTTTAAAGGAAGAAAATGTTCACAGGTACTTTTTACTATGGGGGTTACATATCCCGCGTTCTGAATGTCAAGATAAGTAAGACCATGCTGGCGCCCGAAAGCTTCTCGTCCATCTTCAAAATACACGATATAATGTCCATGCCAGACAATTCCCAGCGGATCCGTTTCATTGAACCGAACTCTGACTTCCTCAGTACAGGTTAATATATTTTCTTTAGACTGCATTTTGTTTCTTTTCGTAAAATAAGGAAACAGCCACTGTGGCAAGGTAAAATAAGAACAGTAAAACCAGTTCTTTGGCAATTCCACCAATGCCGCTGTTTCTTAAAATAATATCATAGTAAGCATTCAGTCCCCAGTTCATTGGAGAGAATTTGGCTACAGTCTGCATGAATTCCGGCATTAAAAATACAGGAACCCAAATTCCTCCCACAGCAGCCAGAACCACTACAGAAGTTGCTCCGAAAGGGGCAGACTGTTCCTGAGTATCAGCAACAGTTCCCAATAGGACACCAAATCCGATGGCTGCCAACCCGGCAAAGAGGGTTACAATCACAAGCGGGAACATCTTTCCGGATACATCAAAGGCCGGAAGATCCATGTAAGGGAAAAGATAGATTCCTACGGCAACCATCAGTAAAAACTGAATGATACAGATGATTAGGTAGGTAAATGTTTTTCCTAAAATATGTACAAAGTAGGGAGTAGGACTTATTCTTGCCCTTACGCTTGTTCCCTGGCTCTTTTCTTTAACCAGATTGATGGATAAGGGAACCACAATGAAGAAAATTGCAAAAAGAGTCCATGCGGGAACGTTGTGCTGAACAGAATTCGGCATAACATCCATTTCTCCTTTCTTTGGGGTGATTTCTTTAAAACTGATCAGGTTTTTATTCTCGTCAAGATTTTCTGTGGTACCCAGCTGATCCTGGAATGCTTTGTAGATCTTTTTGTTTTCAATCTCGAAAACCATTTTATTGACGGAATTCATGACAGAATTTTTGAATCCTATATTGGTTGCAGGATCAAAGTATAAATGAATTTCTTTCGCTTTCGGTGCTATTTTATGCACCTTTGCGGAATCTCCTTCCAGCCCGAATGAACTTACAATAGTTTGAACTTTAGAATCAATATTGGAGTTTAAATCTTTCGTTAAGTTTTCGGGGATGACAATAGCCATCTGATAATCTCCGGAGAAAACGGCATCCTGAGCAGATTTCTCATTGAAGTTGGTCAGCAGCTGGAATGTTTTACTGTTTTCCAGTTCTGCTTTTATATTTTTGGAAACATCAGATTTGTCATTATCAATGAAAATAATCGGAATCTTTGAACCTTCAAGGTTTTTAAAGGTAGAATCCTGAATAAGGGTAATGGTTACAATCAGAAGTAGCGGCATCACAAAGATGATGACAATCCCTCCGATATCTCTTTTCAGCAGAAGAATTTCTTTAATAAAGCTTCTCCACAGTTTATACAACAACATCTCTTAGTTCTTTTCCGGTTAATGAAATGAAAACATCTTCAAGGTTTTCTGCGCTTGCTACTCTGTTCACCAGTTCTTCAGGGGTCCCTACCGCATGGATTTTTCCATGGTCAATAATGGCAATTTTAGTACAGAATTCCTCTGCTTCTGAAAGATGGTGTGACGTGTAAATAATACAGGTTCCCTGTTTATTTAAATCCAAAAGATAGTCAATAATCGCTTTTTTAGATTGAACATCTACCCCAACAGTAGGTTCATCGAGAAACAGAACTCTAGGATTGTGAAGCGTTCCGGCGATGAGGTTGCAGCGGCGTTTCATCCCTCCTGAAAACTGTCCTACCTGCTTATTGGCAAATTTCGAAAGTCCCATGATTTCCAGGGATTCATCAATCGTCTTTTTTAGCTGGTTGTGCTTTAATCCATACAAACTTCCAAAAAACATAAGATTTTCTTTAGCGGTAAGGGTAGGATATAAAGCATATTCCTGAGGAACAATTCCGATGATCTGCCTGATTTTAAAGCCATCTTTCTGCGGAGATAAACCATTGATGGTAAACTGACCTGAAGTAGGCTTTATCAGACCTGAAAGCATGGAAATTAAAGTCGTTTTTCCAGCGCCGTTAGGTCCCAGAATTCCGTAGATTTCATTTTTGGTGATCGTTAATGAGATATCATTTACCGAAAAATCTTCAGAATTTTTGTATTTCTTATATAAGTTCCTGATCTCAATCATATTTTCCGCCATATCAGATCGCTTTTCTCAGTTTTTTATAGAAAGCTTCTTCCAGATCTGCAATGTGCAGCATTGTTTTTGAAAGTTCATTGTAGATATTACTTTTCGAGTTTCGGTTTTTATAAACTCTGGCAATATCCACGGCAAAATCTCTCCAAAGGTCACCAATAGAGGTAATTTCTTTGGACAATTCCTTAAGCTCATCATTTTTAAGAATAACAGCCGCTTCCTGAAGAAATGCTCCATAGATAAATCTGAATCCACCACCTCCGGTTCCGATCTCCTCCTGCATTCTGATCAGCTGTCCCAAATAATGATTGGTTACTTTTGTGCCTTTTTTCTCTGCCCATTTAGGGATACTTTTCGCTACCCATCTCATGGCTTTTACGCCAATAAGCGGTACCGGAGCGAGCATATTTTTGCAGGTATCTTTTATTCCCTTTTTAATGGCTTCTTCAAGATTGATGTTTTCCGGAACATAGATAGGATAGTACATATGTCCTTTGGGAGGCAACGCACCTTTTGCATATCTTACTTTTTCAAGCTCTGCTTCTGAAAGACTGGTCACATAATCCATTACCGGATCGCTGATAAGAAATTTTCCGTTTTCTTTTCCGTAGACCACCAGGTTGTGGGCATTGAAATGGAATTTGTATTCTTCCGGGAAGTAAGTAAGATTGAAAACACCCACCTGAAGTCCCGTAGGTATATTTTGTTCCAGATTTCTTTCCAGCGCTTTCTGGGCATCTTTAGGATTTGAGAACTTTTCTCTTTTGATTTTAATTCCTAATCTTTTGGCAGCTTTACTGAAAATAGCACCCGGCATCGGGCGATAGCTGAAGCCAGGAGCAAAATTCACCTTTAAAAAAGGAAGGTAGACAAAAAAAAGCCCGGAACCGATTCCGAAGATCATGGGCTCACTTAGTTTCAGTCCTTTATTAAGCAGTAGATTAGAAGCAACACCGTTTTCGCAATGCGCAGTCTGATGGTGTTCAAAGTTTAATTTCATTTGCAGCTTTTATCTTTTTCATTGGTTAAATGAAACAGGCATTGCGTTTTAGCCTTGTTCATTTATTTCCCGTCGAAGTTTTTTAATTCATCCACTGAAATTCCGAATGCATCAGCATATTTTTTCAGTGCAGTTTCGCTTAGTGTATTAAATATTTTGGGTTTAAAATGTCTTTTTACCCTCCATTGCCACATTCCTACATAAGAAGCAAGAACGCCAATGTCCATTTTATTCAGTTCCATGAAATAAACGATGGGGCTTACTGTATTATTGGCGACATTTTGCTTTGCTTCCTCAATTCTTTCATAAATAAGTTCCATCGATTCATCCAGAGCAGCTTTCTTGGCATCCCAGCCTGTACTGTTTGCTGTCGTGTAGTTGTCGTTCTCATCCGTTACGTACAGAACTTCTGTCATGTTAGCGGATTTCAGGTTACTTTCATCTTGAGGTAGGTCTTGTTTTTTCATCTAAATAATATTATTTTTTAGATTCCAGATGAAAATGGTTCACCTGTTTTTTGATTCTTTTAATCAGGTGGCTAAAATAGTGAAAATACATTATATGTAAATCATATTAAATCTCAGTGGATTATTGCTTTGAAATAAAGGCTTTACCGACAAAATCCACATATTTCTGATTGAAAGGTCTTTCTTTTTCCTCATTTTGAAAGATGACTTCTTAACTAATTCTATCATAAAGCATCTTAAATGAACTGTTGGCTGATTGTTTATGCCTGTAACAGTTTTCCTGTAACAAGTGTCTATATAAATAAGACTAATAGTTAAGAAATTTGGATAGAAAAAATAATTATTAAATAACAACTATGAAAAAGTTTTTTATTTCTGTTTCGCTTTTCTGCATGATCAGCGCAATGGCACAGAAATTTGAAACCCAGAAGCAAACTGATGCCCAAGGGTATACTTATGAAACTGTAAAGAATGATCAAGCCGGTGTACGCGTTTACACTTTGAAAAACGGGCTTAAGGTTTATCTTGCAAAAAATGAAGATGCACCGAGAATTCAAACATATATTCCGGTAAGAACAGGATCTAATAATGATCCAAGTGATAATACCGGATTGGCTCACTATCTTGAGCACATGGTTTTCAAGGGAACTTCACATCTGGGAACCCAGGACTGGGCAAAGGAAAAAGTTTTATTACAGCAGATCTCTGATCTTTATGAGCAGCATAAAGCGGAGAAAGATCCTGTAAAAAAGAAAGAGCTTTACAAAAGAATTGATGAAGTTTCTCAGGAAGCTTCTAAATATGCGATTGCGAATGAATATGACAAAGCAATTTCTTCGCTGGGTGCTACAGGAACAAACGCACATACATGGCTGGATGAAACGGTTTACAAAAACAATATTCCTTCTAATGAACTGGAGAAATGGCTGAGAGTGGAAAAGGAGCGTTTTTCAGAATTGGTGCTGCGTCTCTTCCATACAGAGCTTGAAGCCGTATACGAAGAATACAACAGAGCTCAGGATAATGACGGACGTCTTGTAAACTATGCTTTGATGGAAGCTCTTTTCCCGAAACATCCGAATGGCCAGCAGACAACAATAGGAACTTCTGAGCACTTAAAAAGTCCTTCGATGGTAGCCATCCATAAATACTTTGACACGTATTATGTGCCAAATAATATGGCTGTGGTATTGGTTGGGGATCTTGATTATGATAAAACTATAAAATTAGTTGATCAGTATTTTGGAGGATTCAAGTACAAAGAGCTTCCAATGAAAAAAATGGTTACCGAAGAACCGATGACCCAGATTGTTTCGAGAACAGTAAAAAGCCCATCTACTCCGAGAATGACCATTGCCTGGAGAACAGATTCTTATGGAACGCAGGAGGCCAGATTAGCAGATGTTGTTGCTGGAATTTTGAGCAATAGGGGAGATGCAGGGTTAATTGACCTTAATATTAATCAGAAACAGAAAACGCTTGGAGCAGGTGCTTATGAGTCACCATTCAAAATGTACGGTTCATTTTCTTTGGTAGTAACTCCTAAGGAAGGACAAAGCTTTGATGAAGCAAAAAAATTATTAATGGATCAGATGGACCTGATAAAAAAGGGACAGTTCCCGGACTGGATGCTTAAAGCTATTGTAAATGATAAAAAAGTTCAGCGTATGAAGGACTGGGAAACGGCTGATGGGCTGGCGACAGAACTTTATGATTCTTATATCAATGGAAGAAGCTGGGAACAGGAGCTTGACGAAATCAATCAGTACGAGAAGATCACGAAGGCGGATGTTATAAAATTTGCCAACAGTTTCTTTAAGGATAACTATGTGGTTGTTTATAAAGAAAAAGGAGTGAATGATAAGCTTGTCCGTGTAGAAAATCCGGGAATTACACCGATTAAACTGAACAGAGAGGCACAGTCTCCTTTCCTTAAGGATATTCTGAATACAAAAGTACCTGAGATCAAGCCAGAATTTATTGATTATAAAACAGCTATTCAAACTTCTCAGATCAAAGATAAAAAAGTAAGCTTTGTAAAGAACAGGTATAATGATATCGCTCAGGTAAGTTATGTATTTCCTTTCGGGACAGATCATGATAAGGAACTTTCTGTTGCAGGAACTCTTTTTGAATATCTGGGAACGGATAAATATACTCCGGAGCAGTTGAAAGAAGAGTTTTATAAACTGGGAATCAGCTATAGCCTTAGAACTGGCAATGATCAGATCGTGATCACCCTGAGTGGGCTTGAAAGCAATATGAAGAAAGGTGTTGAGCTGATGAACCACTGGATGAGCAACGTAAAAGCTGATAAAGCGATCTATGCTCAGACTGTAAAAACCATCCTGGAATCAAGAGCTGCTGCAAAGAAAGATAAGGTGAGAATTATGGCAGCGCTTTCGAATTATGCCAAATTTGGTAAAAACTCAAGAATGACAGATATTGTTTCCAAAGAGCGTCTTGAGAGTATTGATGCTTCAGAACTGATGAAAAAAGTGAAGACCCTGAACCAATATCCTTATCAGGTATTGCTTTACGGACAGGATCAGGCAGGGTTGGAAAAAGCTGTGAAACCATTTATTTCCAATACAACACTTCAGCCTGCACAGGCTAAAGTATATGCAGAGCCGGCTACCGAAGGAAAAGTATATTTTACCAATTATGATATGGTACAGATGGAAATGTCCAAGGTAGCGAAAGCCAATACGGTAAACCTTGGTAACTTTGGTAAAGCAAACGTTTTCAATGAATATTTTGGAAGAGGTTTATCCTCAATCGTTTTCCAGGAAATCAGAGAAAGTAAATCATTGGCTTATACAGCGTATGTTTCTTATGCTAATGCTTCGGAAAAGGGTAAAGCGAATTATGTAACCAATTATATCGGAACACAGGCTAATAAGCTTCCTTTAGCGGTAAATGCAATGAATGATCTTATGGTATCGTTGCCACAGATTCCTGCGCAGTTTGAAAATGCAAAAGGTTCCGCATTAAAGCAGATTGCTTCCAACAGAATCAACAGAACAAATATTTTCTTCAATCAGCTGGCATTAAAAAAACTGGGAGTTGATTATGATATCAGAAAAGATATTTATGCCGAAATTCAAGGACTGTCATTACCGCAGCTTACAGGATTCTACAATACAGAAGTGAAACCTGTAAAATATAATACAGCCATTATCGGTAAAAAAGAAAACCTTAACATGGAATCTGTTAATAAAATGGGAGAATTTCAGGAAGTATCTCTTGAAGAGATCTTTGGGTACTAATTCTTTTAAAGACAAAATAATTTTAAAAGTGAGGCAGCAATGTCTCACTTTTTTGTTGTCTGAATATACTTCTCTCTGATAATAGGTGTTCCACGGATTTGTCTAATGTTTCACGTGAAATAATTCATGTTATGATGAGGTTTTGGTACTTGTAGTAAATTGGTTATCAGTTGTTTTGCTGTAATGTAATAAATGTAGAATATAGCAAAAAAATGGATATTTCTATTGTAATGTTTTTATAATCAGTTCAATAGGAGCAGCCTTTTAACTGAAACTTAATTCAATACAAAATTACCAATGGATTGCACAAAGCTTCACAAAGCCACTGCAGAATAATATGGAGTGTTAGCAACAAAAAAGCTGTACGTTTTGTACAGCTTTTCTATTTTATGTTGAATGGGTCTTTACGACTTTACTTCCTGAATAAAAAGATTAATTTCCGCTCTGATCAATAATTCGTCATTATTGAAGGTTTCGCAGAAGATGTGGCAGATGTTTTCAAACTGGGAAATCAGGGATGCTTTTGAAATGATCTTGTCATTTACTTTTGGAAGAGCAAAAACTTCGATTTTCTTGATATTGGTGATAAAGCCTATTACTTTGGTATCTGCTTCAGGATTTTCAAAGAAGCTTTGCCCAAGGATAGATGAACAGGTTTGCGCAAGATTTTCAATTAATCCTGCCTCAGCGAACTCATTATTGTGAACAAATATATTGTCTTCTTTGATTTCAAAGGAAGTTACTACTTTTTCCTTGGTCAGTTCCAGGATATAGTCTGCCATAAGCATCGGTTCGCGATGCGGTAAAAAGTTGTGTATATTAATGATATTATCTTCCTTTATTTCCATTTCCTGTTTATTTTACAGCAGTTTTCATTTGGGATTTTGCAATCACTTCACCGTTCAGTTTGGTAACGATATCTACAAGGGTCACTCCCATTACTTCGTTGAGGATGGTTACTTCAGATGTCAGCTGATCACCTATTTTAGGTAATACTTCAGCTTCAAAAGATTTAATGGCGCCTATATAGCCTGTAGGAGCTTCTCTTCCCAATAAATAATATTTATATCCTGTGTGCAGTGCAACACTCTGTGCCTGGTGTTCAATCAATCCTGAAGCCTGAAACAGGCCATCCTGAATGAAAAGATTGTCAGCCTTTATTTCAAAGCCTGACAGAAGATGATTTTCAGAATATTCTGTCAATTCGTGTACCATCACAAATGGATATCTTTGCGGAATTAGGCTTTCTACAAAATTTGTATCGGATGTGGGCAGTCTGGTTTCCATTAGCAAACTGTTAATAAGGCACAGGAATAGGCAAATCTTCCGCTTTCAGGGACACAAAGAAGTACTTTTTCTCCTTTTTTCAGTTTTCCCGAATTCATCAGTTCTTCAAGAGCGATAAAAATAGACCCGGCTCCGATGTTTCCTACTTCGGAAAGGTTGTAGAACCATTTTTCTGCAGGGAAATCCATTCCTTTTTTGGCAAATTCTTCTTTCAGTCCATCTTTAAAATACCCTGAAGAAATATGAGCCAGTACGTGATCAATTTTTTCAGGATCCAGATTATGTTTGTCAAAAGAAGACCTTAAACTTTCCGCTCCTTTTACAAGGATGTATTTATCAAGGATTTTAGTATCCTGTTTGATGGCAAAAATAGATTGTTTCAGCCATTCATCAGAAGGGTAATCTGCCCATGATTTCAGACTTCCGTCTTCCTGCTTGTCACATCCTGCATACATGCATGCTTCAATTTCGTGAGCATAAGAATAAAAATCAATGAACTCTATTTTTAAAGAAGTACTGTTTTCTCTCGGTTTATTTTCCAGAAGGAAGGCTCCTGCTCCGTCAGAAAGCATCCATCTCAGGAACTCTCTTTTGAAAGCAATAATAGGTCTTTCTTCCAGCAATTTTAAATTTTCAGCTTCATGGTTGAATTTATCAGCTGTCATCCATGCAGACATTCTTTCAGAACCTGCACACACTGCATTTTCCTGCACGCCGGCTTTTACGGAAAGAAATCCGTAATTAAGGGCATTCATTCCTGAGTTACAAAGACCTGTTGAAGTATTAATTTCAATAGATTTTCCGATATTCAGCTCACCATGGACCATAGAAGCATGAGAGGGCTGAATCTGGTCTGGTGAAGTAGTTCCTACAGATAACAGTTTCATATCTTCCTTTTTGAAATTTTCATCAAAAAGACCTTCTATTGCTTTTGCTGTAAGCTGCGCATTGGAATGGGTAGGGTTTCCTTCTTTATCTAAAGCGTAGTATCTTGTTGTGATTTTATTATTTCTTAGGATAAGTGATTTTGCTTTAGATGGCGCATCATTGATAAGCCCAAGATAAGTCTCCATTTCATCATTCGCTACCGGCTCATTGGGTAAGTATTTTGATGCTTTTGTTATAAATACGTCGTACATTCTATTTTAAATTAATTCCTTGTAAATATCTTTTTTGTTTTTGTCTTTTAAACCAAAATATAGGGGTTGTAAGCAGGTGTAATACCAAAACGACAGGTGAGATAATCCATATCGCTGCCATCAAATATACCTTAAAGAATTTTATCAGCAATGGGCGTTTCTCTTTTTTCTTGATAATCAGATTAGACCATACCGTAAAAATTTTATTTCCAACCTTTTCTACCCGCACCAAAAACGCACGGATTTCAATAGCTCCGTTTTTCACAAGATCAGGCTGCAGATTATTCAGATCATTATTATGAAGATGTCTTTCAATAATCTCGCCATACTTTACCGAACCTGAAATTTCTTCATCGGAAACTCCTGCGGCCGGAAGCATTCCCGATTTTTCTTTTTGCCCTGTAGTAAGCCATCTGAGAATAGTCAGCACGCTGGTATAATTGTCATGTCTGTCTACCAGTGCTATATTTCCGACAAGTTTCGCCTGTAAATCTCTTAAGTATACTTTTAATTTTTCCTGGGAAAGCATCCACATATTTCTGGTTCCGGAAATGGTGACTACAGCAGTATCTTTAAGGATGCGTCCGGCATAGTCACTCTTTAAGAATGAAATAATAGGAATGGATGGTGTGAGATACCATACCTGATATCCAAACAGAATAAGATCATATTTTTTGTTCAGAATTTCTTCTGACGGGGGAAGAATTTCTCTGGGAATCTGCAGATAAGATTCCGGAAAAGTGTTGAAAAAAACATCACCTGGCCACGGAAACGGAAAATCCTCCTTTAGCTGAATATTGTAATAAGTAACGTCATACTGCTCCTTCTGGGCTTCAAAAGGCTTAGCTATATTTTTCACAATATCTTCGAGCTGACCTGTTTGTGAATAATATATGACAAGTATATTTTTTTTCATTAGTTTTCTTTAGCGTTTACAAAAATATGTTTTTCATATTTATTATTTGGTTTTAAATATTTTTATGGACTCAGAGTTCCATTTTAATATATAATTTTCACTTTCAAATAAGGTGTTTTTTATATTTACAAAAATGATGGTTTCGGGAAGTTCATGCAGGTCATTCATTGGAAAGTGCTCATCAGAGACAAGCAATACATCAATCTTTTTATTTATCGCGGAAAGATCTTTTATATAATGTATCTTTCTTCTCTTTATCAGATAGCTGTGTGCTGCTGTTTCTCTTTTTTCGTTATCTCTGATCAGAGAAAAGACTCTTCTGCCTGCCTGATATAATGTTAACAATGCATCCTTTTGTCCAAAATCATCAGCGATATGAAGAATATTGGCTTGGCTGGAGATATGTTTGTTGAGCTCAAAATACACCGATTTGTTGGTGTTGAAGTCTTCTTTTACTTCTTTTACCACTTCGCTGTCTTTATACAGGTAGCTGAGGAACAGTTTCTTTTTAAAATAATTTTCATCCTCAATCTCTTCACGCAGTTTTGCGAATTCTTCCCTGAAATAAGCATTGATTTTTTTTGTTCTCTCAGAATAATTTTTGCCGAAACTCACATTGTCTTTACTGATTCTGTCACCTACTTTTACAGTAATGCTTCCATCGTAGATAATAAAATCACCTTTAGGCAATACCTCAGAATTTCCATGAATGTAAATTGGAAGAATATCCAGTCCGAACTGTTCTGCCAGATAAAATGCTCCTTTATGAAATCTTTTGATATCATTGGTATAAGAACGTTCAGCTTCTGGGAAAACAACCAGTGAATAGCCTTGTTCAACTTTTTCTCTCAGCTTTTCCATCCCATTTTCAATTCCCTGTGAAACAGGATAAAACCCAAGAGCTCTCACCAGCTTTCCAAAAATAGGCGACTGGTACACCCAGTCATTTACAAGATAGATGATTTTATGGGTGGCCATTGCAATAGCCAGCGTATCCAGGAAGGAAGTATGATTGGCAATGATTACAGCAGGCTTACTGAAATCTTCTGCCGGATTTTTAATGACCTTCTTCTTTACAAAAGGATTAGAATAAAGGACAGAAGTTAAAAATCGGGCTAAAATAATTTTGATAATATTCAGGATATTTCCGCTGGAGTTTTTGACAAAGAAACTTCCGAAAGCAGAAAACAGCAGCCCGCCTACACCATAATACAAAAATGAGAAAACTGCCCATATAAACATTCTGAACGTGATGGGGGAAAGTCCTTTTTTTGCCCTGTTGGTTATCAGGAGTCTGAACCAGAAAGGATATAAGGTAGAGGTGATAATAATTACTGAAAACATTCCAATCAATGCTACTAAAGCCAAAGAATGCAGAGCCGGATGCTTGGCAAAAATCAGGGAGCCAATAGAAAGGATAGTCGTGAATACGGCAAGAATAATGGAGATCCTATAGGTAGGCAGTTCGTTTTTCCCTGTAGTATGTTCCTTCTGCATGGCTTGGGTAAGAAAAATGCTGAAATCATCTCCAACCCCAAATACCAACGTACACACTACTGTGCTGAAAATATTCAGTTCTAGTCCCAGAAAATAGAGGATTCCGGCTGTCACAACTCCTGTTAAGACGATCGGGAACATGGTAAGAACAGTTAATTCAAAATTTCTGAAGAAAACGATAATCGTTAAAATGATCGCAAGAAGAGAATAATTGATTAAGGTATTGAAGTCTCTTTTCAGCAAACCAAGGAAATTTTCATTCATCTGCTGGCGGTCAATAGCAATGGCATCATGTTTCTTCTCAATATCTTTGATGAAAATATCCCGCTTATTTTCATCTACTTTTACGACGTTGGAAACGGTATAGAAGCCGTTTTCGTTGCTCATGAATTCTGAAATCTGAAGCGCTTTCACTTTTTGATAGTCTTTCAGACTCAGGGCCGTATAATTTTTGTGCAAAGCTTCATTGAAATGATCAAAGGCAGAACCGTTGAATCCGAATTTATTTCCATTACTGATCAGCTCTGAAATAGTGTGATTCTTTTTTTGTTCATCCCAGAAATGGTTCCATTCATCAAGCTTTTTCTGCTGATCTTTTTCTGAAAGTACAATACTTCCGATCGAATTATAGCTTAGAATCTTACCTTCTTTTTTCTCGCTTTCAAGAAAACGGCTTAGTTCAGAATTTCTGGTTAATGCCTCTTCTTCAGAATTTCCGTAAGAAATGGTATAGATAGATTTTGAAGTGATGTCGGAAAGTTTCTGCAGCTTTGCTTCACTTATTTTTAATTCTTTTGGGATATAATTCAGATCGCCGATGTCTTCATTGAAGCCTACATGCCTGAATCCAAACAGGCAGGCAAGGATAATAATGGAACAGCCTATGATCAAAGGCTTGTTTTTTTCGTATGGATAAGACCCGATCCTATCGATAAAATTAGTGTTGAGGTGTTCTCCTTTTTCTTTTGGTTTATAAAGTTGGGGGACGATAATCAATGCTGTGATTGAAGAAAGAATTACTGTTATAGCGGCAAAAAGTCCTAAGTCCTTCAATGCTTCAGAACGTACAAAGACCAGGCATAAGAATGAAACGGCAGTCGTTGCACTGCTTAATATAATCGGCTGGGTGATCTCTTTGTAAAGCTCTTCAATATTATTGTTGTGCTTGTAATGCGTAAGAATATGCAGGGCGTAATCTATTGTGATCCCAATCAGAATAGCACCTACACTTAATGAAATGGCTGAAATTTTGTCCTTAATAAAGTAAAGGACCAATAAAGCAAGCAGTACTGAAAATACGGTGGGCAGAAATACTATGATGGGTGTAAAGAAATTCCGGAAATAATAAATCAAAAGAATTAAAAGAACCGTCATTGAAATGACTACCGTATTCTGGATGTCCTTTTTGATCTGTTGGGCATTGGCCACGGCAATGACAGGGGAACCGAAATAACTGATTTCTGTTTTTCCTCTGAACTGTTTATTGATGCTGTCTTTAATAGAATTAAGCTGGTCGACAAATGTTTCGTTTGCCTTTGTATCATTGCTTTTGTTTTTGGGATCAATGAACAGTAAGAGATTTTTGCCGTCTTTGGTTACAATATAGCTGTCTTCCAGTTTGAAATCTTTACTGATATTCAGGGCATTCAGTTTTTTAATTCCTAAAAAAGTAAGTCCCAGAGGATCCTTTTTAATGAATTCTTTTGTAACAAGACTTGTCGGAGAAACCAGAGAGATGTAATTATTCTCTACCTGCCTGGCAATGCTGTCTTTCTGAAGCTTTCCGTCAATTTGCTTATAATCACTCTCATTAAGGAATAGTGGCAGGTTTTGATTCACAAAATCAAAGGTTTCAGAAATCTCATTATCATTCACTTTACCCTGAACGGAACCAATGTATTTTTGCAGAGGTTCGATTTTTTTCAGGAAAGTATCTGCCGTTTCAGAGAGCAGGAAGCTGTCTTCACCTGATCTGTTCTCAATAATAACAATGATCTTATCCGAAAAATTGAGCTGTTTAAGAACCTTTGCTGTGAGATCGGATTTTTCATTTTTTGGGATAATCTGATTGATGTCTTCCTCAAAATTGATCTTTGATGCAAAGAAAATGCATAAAAAAGCAATTCCCACAGCTGTCAGTACAGAAAGGATTTTATTTTTGGAAATCAGATAGTATAAAAATATAAAAAAGCGATGCATTGCATTTAAATCAAGTCTGCAAATTTAATTTTTTAAGTATTAGTTCAAAATAGTTAAGGATAAGTTTTGGCTGAAAATCAATAAAATATTCTAGGAAGATTCAAAAAATATTCTACTTTTGCAAAAGTTCCCTTTTGAAAAAATGTATTTTAAACCACCATTATTATTAAATAAATAAGAATCTGTTTTAGATATGTTGAAAAGAAATGATGAAAAATTAAACGGATTTCTATTTGTAATAGTACTTCCGCTTCTGTTGTTTGCGATGTCTTATTATGGATTTGAATCTTCCTATACAAGACTTAAGACGTCAGAAACCACCCCCGAATTTTTATTTTCCTCGGTATATGCTTACAGGGTAATCCCCAATTATCTGAGTGTGCAGATGACAGATCTGATGTACCATCTGATCAACGGCCCCCTTTCCTTCTTCAAAGATTTTCTGTCAAAGAACGGAACCCCTTTCTATCATGGGCTTTTCCTGATGAACAGTGTTTTCTTTATTGGGTGTTCTTTGATTTTAAATGCTGTTTTCAAAATGAAATCAACAGGACTTCTTCTGAATATTAATGCCAGAAGGATTATCCATCTTTTATCTGTTTTTTTTATTGTAATCACACAGTATGCGCCAACCAACTGTGACACGATAGCACTTTTCTGTTATCTGGCAGGTGTATTCCTAACGTTGAAATATTTAGACACCGGAAGAAATATTTTCTTTTTTATTCTCATTGGCCTGATTGGGATCTCTACACTGGTAAGAGAAACGGCCTGTCTGAATATTGCTTTTTTTGCGGCAGTATTTTTTGATATTGATGAGCTTAAAAAAAGAAATTATCAGGTAATCTGGAAAACAATTCCGCTGGTGATTGCTTTTCTTATTCCGTATCTTGGATTGAGAGCGGTACTTGTACAGGATGAAACTACTTTTGTGGAAGGGTTCTACATCAACAGAAATTTTTCCAGCCCCTTCAATCTTGCCGGACTTGTCTTTGCGCTTATTGTGATTTATTTTATATACAGGCTTTGCACAGAAGAAGAAAACAGAAGTATTTTTGGAAAATACTTTTTCTTTTCCATTCCTTATCTTATTATGATTACTTTAGTAGGGCTTTTTTGGGAAGTAAGACTTTTTTTACCTTTAATCCTGACCGGAATTATCACAGCATATCATCAGTTTAAAAAAACATCAGAGATTTAGCATGAGTTTACTACATCCGTATTATTTAATTGCAATCCTTTATATGCTGTTCTTCAGTGTTCAGGAGGTGTTTGGGAAAAAAGTTGATAAAAAATGGTTCTGGTTCCTTGCTGTTTATTTTATTATTATTGTTGGTTTTAGAAAAGATGTAGGACCGGACTACGGAAGTTACAAAGGAATTTATATTTACTCGGATACCAAAAGCTATTACAGCATATTTATGAAAATGCTTCACATGAAGGGGACGGAAAACCTGGATGTGGAATGGCTGTATACACTGATCAATAAAATTCTGCTCAATGTTTTTGATGCTCCTTTTTATATGGTGACTCTGGTTATTGCTATTTTTGCAATGATCCTAAAGGTGGAATATACAGAAGATAATACCTTTTACCCTTTTACTTTTACCCTTTTCATGTTTATTCCCAATTTTTTTATCGGAGAAAGCGGGCAGATCAGACAAAACCTGGGAACTTTTATTGTTTATTTTGCCATACGGTATATCAAAGAACGAAAATTCTGGCATTACTTATTTTTCATATTTATAGGGTCCGGGATACACAGTGTTTGTTATTTATTCCTGCCAATGTACTGGCTGGCTCGTGTTCCCCTGAATAAGACAGTGATGCTGGTTATGATTATTGGCTCGGTTTTCCTGTCTCCATTTGAAATATACCGAAGTTTTGGTAGCTTTTTAGATGGGATGGCCTCTGATAATATGCTTGTGGAAGGGTTTAACGGGTATATGGATGAAACGGTGCAGCGACTGAACGGAGGTATTGGAATTCCGGAAGTCATGATGGCTATCCTGACATTCTTTCTTTTTGCTTTTGATAACAAGATGAAAGCGCTGTATCCTTATTATGAATATCATAGGAATTATGCTGTAATAGGAATATGCCTTTACTTTATTTTTAGAAATAACCCTATATTCTCGTCGAGGCTGGCAGGCGCTTTCATTGGCTTCTCATACATCATTATTCCCAATGCAATGTATGTTGTTTCCGGAAGGGTCAGAAATATGATTTATGCCTTCATTATTTCACTCGTCGTCTTCAATTTTGTCGTTTTTGCGATTTTTAATAATATCAAGGCCGGACGATTTTCAATAGAACGTTATCAAAATTATATTCTTCCATAGGATTTCGGAGATTAGATATAATCAGATAAAAAAAGACAACTGTAAGGCTGTCTTTTTTTATGAAAGGTTTGTTCATGTTTATACTGTTTACTAGTTTTGTTTTTAAATTATTAATAACATATTTAATTTATGTTGTTTTTATTTATAAAATAAATCTCTTTTTGTTGAGATAGGCTTAAAAATTGTATTTGGGTAATGACACTAAATTATAAGGTATGAAAAGGTTAGCTGAAAAATTAGCGACAGTCTTCTGTCTGATATCATTGGGAATCTGTTCTAAAGGAAGCACCAGAGAGAGTCTTTCCTCACATGGACCTATAAGAGCAGTATGGATTGCTGAAAATACGGACTCACTGGCCAGACCGTTACCCGAATTGGCAAAATTATTCCTTCCGGATTGGAAAAAAGCTCCTAACAGTTACATTTTTGATCCCGGTCAGAATAGCGAGGGATTACTGGTTCCGGTAAAGAAGGCCTACGCCATGTGGGAAGGAGGGGGGTATCTTAATGGGAGTGGTATCCCGGCTGGTACCGTAACGGCGGATGTTTTATGGGAAGATGTTCATGGACTTATAAAATCCGGAGTAAACTACGCTCTTGAAATCACAGGAACCGGACAGGATGCCAAAATAAAAGTTCCGGTCAATAAAACAAAAAAAGGAAATGCCGTCATTGCTTTCAAAGTAAACGGAGAAATTTATTGGAGCTGGCATATCTGGGTGACTGATGATCCCACAAACGGAGCTGCTTACAGAAGTTTCAGCAATGTTAAAAGAATGAAATCAGACGGGAGTACCGAAGTTATTCCTGACTCCGACTGGAAGTGGATGGATAGGAATCTTGGAGCAATTACAAGCTCTATCACTGCATCAGACTGGAATAGAAGCATTGGGCTTCTTTATCAGTGGGGACGAAAAGATCCTATTCCTCCATTAGTTACCAGAGGAAATGATTTTTATGAAGCCTCAGGATCTATAGGCAGAATCAGGCATAGAGGAGCAAAGAATATGACCAATGCTGTAAGTATTGATGACCTCAGGAAATTCGTTCTGCTTTCTGAAGCAGAAGTAACCAATAATATAAGACTTTCTGTAAAAAATCCTTTGAGCCTTATTTATGTGAACAAAGATGATAACTCTGGCCAGGCTTATTACAACAATAATCTTAATCTCCCTGTCAATTGGTTTGGAAAATCGACAGCTTTACCGAATAACAGGCTTTCAGAGCTTAATCTCTGGTCTGATAATGCACAAGGAAAAATAGAATCTGTTTACAATACTGATGATAAAGCAAAACCTTATAGAGATAAATCGCCATATGATCCATGCCCCAACGGATGGCGTGTACCCTCTATGCTTGTTGCAAATCTTGCTTCCTCATCTTATGTAGATGATATAAGAATAGACTTTTCACCCTTCGGAGTGAGAACCAATATGGCGAAAAATGTTTTTGAAACCAATAAATATCACATTATAAAACCTACTGATGCAGGCGTCCCTGCTTTCATGACAGGATTTAAAATTTATCCCAATTGGGGTTTTGATCTTTCATCTGTGGGGGGATATAATATGGGAATCTTCCCCGGAAACGGGCAGCTTATCAGGGGTGCTCACCAGGGGCAGTATACTGATCAGCACCACACGGCACTTTGGACGGCTACCATGGCCCGGCAGTTTGATACTTCTCCTGCCGTTACGGTCAGAGGACTTTCTATGATTCCGGACAAGACACAACCTGATGTCCCGGATGCAAACTACCCTAATATTAAAGGACGCTATTATTATTTTCCAATGTCCATAATGTACACTTCGGATGCGAATGGCTGCAGATGTATAAAAGATCCACTCTATGTGATCAATGACTATGATTTTCCAATTGAATATCTGCCTTCAGCTGCAGAATATAAAGAAGGATTCAATAATCCGAATACCTACCAGATTGTAAAAAGCGGGGCTGTGACTACCATCGAAATTCCGGTCAGTAAAGCATTTTCTGTGCAAAGTCAATTATTGAATAATGCTGAAATACTAAATCCTTCCAGTTTTAACAATTTAAAAGGAAATGTTCTCTGGACAACCAATGCAGGCCTTGTCAGTAAAATTTCAGTAGTGAACCCTTCACCTTCATCACTGCAGGATATTGTCAATTCTAAATTATCTGTAGAAATTGCTCCCAATGAGAGTGGAAATGCAGTTGTGACATTGCATAACGGCAGTATATCTTCACCGGTATACTGGAGCTGGCATATCTGGGTGACAGATTCTCCTGTAGGATCTTATACTTATACAACTGAAGCTCCGGCAACAGTTACGAACTATGTAAATTATGCAGATAAAGCCGATGTAGTTTTCCAGACGACTTTTATGGATCGGAATCTTGGGGCTACAGATGCTTTTCCTGCAATTGCCAATCCGCAGGCACCTACCGCTGATGAACTTTTAAAAATACGCGCCTCTACCGGCCTGCACTATCAATGGGGAAGAAAAGATCCTATTCCTGTATTTCAATATGCAGATAACAGAAGTTTCTATAATGTGTTTTTAGGGACAGCAGCAGCTAATGGAACTGTTACCTACAGTACACTCAATCCCACGGACTACAATAATCTTTCAGGAAGTTATATTGTGCCTTACAATACTTATGCTGCATCATCTAATGTACAGGTTGTAGATAAACCGGCAGACAAAATTTCCAAAATATTATCTTATTCTGTGAAGAACCCTTTGGTGTATATGATTCCCAGTTCTTTTGCCCCTTACAACAGCACGACACCTAATTATACCAACGGAACAGACTGGCTTGCAACAGAGCCTAACTTAGCTCCGGACAGATGGGGGAGAGGAGGCAGGAAATCACCTTTTGATCCTTGTCCTGAAGGATGGAGGGTTCCTGATCTTACCAATGTCGCTTTGGTTTCAGGAACAGATTTCGGGCAGACTCCCTGGTATAAAAAAGATAAAAATGTAGCAACGTCATACAGTATTGCTACGGATTATTCAGGTACAAGAGTGAGAAACTCTGCCAATGCTACGGTAGGATATACCTTCAATAATCCTGTATATCCTTTGGGAAATTATCCTGATTCCGGATCAAGAGGATTCAGAAGTGTGACCGCGAATCAAACAGCACAGGGAACATTTAATGTTCTGAACTTTCAGTATCCTGCTGTCTGGACGGCTGCTTTAAATTCTAATTATCTGGGAAGATCAGTCAATGTCTTATTTGATGCAGCTGCTACAACTAATAGAATAATAGTTTTTCATGATAATAATGATCCTTACTTCGGAACAGGATGCCGATGCGTGAAAATAGAATATGATGCCAATGGTAATGAAGAAGGACCGGCTTCAAGAACTACCATAATACCCAATGGTCCTACATTAAGTACTGCAAATACAGTATTTAAGACTGTTGAGAACAAGATATCCCTATATCCAAGCCCTGTATCCAATATTCTCTATATAAAGGCAACGGAAAATAAAGAATATAATTTTCAAATTTTTAATGCCTTGGGACAGCTTGTAAAATCAGGAAAGTTCATCAATAATCAGACAGATCTTTCATCTTTAAATACAGGCGTGTATTTAATAAGGATAAATAATTCAGAGGCAATGGTAAAAATTATAAAACGGTAATACTGAAAAAAAGACAGTAAAACAGCGGTATAAGATCTCTTATTCCGCTGTTTTACTAATATGCATATTTCTTGCATCTATCATGAATGATGAAAAATTCTATATCATTATATGTTGATATGTTCATAACAGCCTAAAACCTATACTGGAAAGGCATTTGTTTGTTTTAAAAAGAGGTGTTGAAATAGTGAATAAACTAATTTGTTTGTTAAATTAAAGCCGTTTAACAAAAAGTATATAATAAAAAAGCTTTACTTTTGCAAAAATTTTTAGTTAGAATGTCGAAAAATTTAGTAATCGTAGAGTCCCCGGCTAAAGCAAAAACTATTCAAAAATATTTAGGAAAGGATTTTGAAGTGAAATCCAGTTTCGGGCATATCCGGGATCTCCCTAAAAAAGGAATGGGGATAGATCTTGCTACCTTCAGTCCTGATTACGAAGTTTCAGCAGACAAAAAGAAATTGGTAACCGAATTAAAGGCCGCTGTAAAGAAAGCAGATATGGTATGGCTTGCTTCCGATGAAGACCGTGAAGGAGAGGCCATTGCATGGCATCTTGCGGATGAACTGAAGCTGAAGCCTGAGAACAGAAAGAGAATTGTTTTCCATGAGATTACTAAAAATGCCATTCTAAAGGCAATCGACAATCCCAGAGATATTGATCAGAATTTGGTGAATGCCCAGCAGGCAAGAAGAGTGCTGGACAGAATTGTAGGTTTTGAAATGTCACCCGTTTTATGGAAGAAAGTAAAACCGGGACTGTCTGCAGGAAGGGTACAGTCTGTAGCGGTAAGACTGATTGTTGAAAGAGAAAAGGAGATCCGTGAGTTTACGCCAAAGGCAAGTTTTAAGCTTGATGGGATCTTTTTAAATAAAGCTGAGCAGGAAATTGCTGCCAAGCTGAAAAAAGACTTTGAAAAAGAGGAAGAAGCAGAAAAATTCCTGGAACAGTCCAGGACTACGGAATTTAAAGTTCTGAATGTTGAAACCAAACCAGGTACACGTTCGGCTTCAGCACCTTTTACAACATCTACTTTACAACAGGAAGCTTCTTCAAGACTTGGATATAACGTAACCAATACGATGCGCCTGGCTCAGAGGCTATACGAAGAGGGTTTCATTACCTATATGAGAACAGACTCTGTGAATCTTTCGCAGGAAGCTATTGAAGGAGCGAAAAAACAAATTGTATCAGAATATGGAGCAGAATATTCTTCTCCGAGAAACTATACTACAAAGTCAGCTTCAGCACAGGAAGCTCACGAGGCCATCCGTCCTACGGATTTTGGAGTGAAAAGTATAGGAGATGCGCAGCTCAACAGGTTGTATCAATTAATATACAGAAGAACACTGGCTTCTCAGATGGCTAATGCCAAAATTGAAAAGACAGTGATTGAAATAGGCAATACATCATTGCCGCATCATTTTGAAGCACAGGGAGAGGTTATTATATTCGACGGTTTCCTGAAAGCTTATGGAATTGTAAAAGCGGAGGACGATGATGAAGAAAACAATGAAAAATTACTTCCGAAAGTAAAGGTAGGTGAGATCCTGAATTATAAATCTATAACAGCCACTGAAAAATTCACAAGGCCAAGCGCAAGGTATACAGAAGCCGGATTGGTGAAGAAACTTGAAGAACTGGGAATTGGGAGGCCTTCTACTTATGCGCCTACAATTCAGACGATACAGAACAGGGAATATGTGGATAAAAGAGAAATAGAACCACAAACCCGTGAAGTAATCAAAATGTCTCTGCTGAATGACAAGATCAAAAAAGTGGTTCTTGAAGAGAAATTCGGTGGTGATAAAAATAAATTTGTGCCTACAGATATCGGTGAAGTTGTCAATGATTTCTTAACAGATAACTTTAGAGAAATTCTTGATTATGGTTTCACAGCAAGAGTGGAGGAAAGCTTTGACGAAATTGCAAGCGGTGATCAGAAATGGAAGGAGATGATGACGAATTTCTACTCAAAATTCCACCCGAGAATTGAAGACGTAGAAGAAAATGCAGACCGTGCAACAGGAGACAGACTTTTAGGAGTAGATCCTAAGACCGGTAAAAATGTACATGCCAGAATCGGAAGATTTGGAGCAATGATCCAGATTGGAGAAACAGATGATGAGGAAAAACCGATCTTTGCCTCCTTAATGGCTGGACAGAATATTGCAACCGTTACTTTTGAAGAAGCTTTGGAATTGTTCAAATTACCTTTTGACTTAAATGAAGTTGACGGACAACCGGTTTCTGTTGGAGTGGGCAGATTTGGACCTTATGTAAAATGGGGAGAAACTTATATCAGTATTCCGAAAGGTGAAGATCCGCTTTCTGTAGATCAGAAACGTGCTGAGGAAATTATCAGTGAAAAGAAAATTGCTGATGCTCCGATTGCAACGTATAAAGGGGAACCCGTAACAAAAGGTACAGGAAGATTCGGGCCATTTATCAAGTACAGGGATATTTTCGTAAATGTTCCTAAGAGATATGATTTTGAAAACCTTTCTCAGAGTGATATCAATGAACTGATTGATGCTAAACTTGAAAAAGAGGCGAACCGGTACATCCAACAGTGGGAAAAAGAAAAAATTTCCATTGAAAACGGAAGATGGGGACCTTTCATCAAATTCGGAAAAGCAATGTTCAAAATTCCAAAGAAAGCTGATGATACAAAATATGAATCAGATGAACTGAAAGAAATTTCTTTAGATGAGGTTAAAAAATGGATTACTGATCAGGATCCGAAAGCCTTTGCGGAAAAGAAAAAACCAGCAGCTAAAAAAACTGCTACTACAAAGAAAACAACAGCGGTAAAGAAAACCGCTGCCAAAAAGAAATAAATAGTTTTTAATACAATATGAAAGCGCAGACAAAGTCTGTGCTTTTTTGCTTTTATAAAGCTGGCTGCTAAATGATGGTTATATGGGCTAGTGCTTTTCATTGAGAATCATTAAAAAATATAAAAAGACCTATGATAACAGTTAACTAAATTCTCTTTGTAGGGATTTAACCTTGCGGATGGCGATGATTGCTTAGTTCTAAGTATAAATACGTAAATGAAAAATACAGTACTAAGACTGTGATATTCAGTATTTTAAATCTGTAGTTTTACATCGTAATATTACAGTGAGTGGAGTTCAGAAACCACTTTAAAAACGGGGCGGATTCTGAAAAGCCATATGAGTAAGAAAACAAAAACTATAAGATCATGTCAGAATTTAATTTTAGCAAAGAAGCTATCTCACACGCATTAGAAGCAGCAAAAAGATCACACGATGACAGCCAGGCAAGTCGCCGTGCGGTAGGAGCAGAATCAGATTTAAGCCTGGTGAATGCCAGTGCCGGTTATCTTCTTGTAACGGCAGAGTGTATATCAATTACTGTTGAGAATAACAAAGTCTGTATCAATTTACCGTTAGGTTTTGGGAAATATTGCTTTAGCATCCCATTAAGTATTCCTAATGGAACAGCGGGTCAGGCTTGTTTATCAATATGTACTACCTGGGGGATCCCAACAGGAATTAGAGTTAATATTAATATAGCCGGAATAACAATTATCAGCCAGTCATTCGGAAAGTGCTAATTAATCGTTTCTGATTAGAATAAAATCCGTCTCATATGCTATATGGGACGGATTTGTTTTTGAAGTCTTAGGATGTAAAAAAAATGAATGACACCTGAAAATAAAAATTATTTTAATTTAAAATCTTGTTGTATGATAATTTTCCTTGGCAGAATAGGTTTTTTGGGATACTGAAACTTTTGGTGAAAATGAAATTCCAGCTGCTAATAGAAATGTAACAGAATAAAGGAACTGCTAATGTTGTTTATTCGTGGTTCCTTTATAATTATTGTAGGAAAATTTTTTCATTAGTTTTATGATGAAATCTCTACCTTTGACCGTTTAAAAACTAACTAATAACCTGAAATGTATTTTAAATTGAGGCTTATGTATAAAATTCTATCTGTTTTAGGGCTTTTCATCACTATGAATGTCTTCGCACAGGAAAACCTGCTGGACACAACGTATGGTTTAAGCGGTGGGTATACCGATTTTGCTTTTTATAATGGCAGTCAAATGTCTGGAGGGCTGGAAATTCAGGCTACAACAAAACTTCCTGATGGAAAAGTTTTGGCAGTAGGAGTAAGCTTCATTGCCCGTTTTACTTCTAATGGGATATTAGATACTTCATTTTCCAATGGTTCCGGATATAAGCTTTTTTCCCAGAAAAACTATGGTCGTATAAAACCTGCAGGCGATGGTAATTATATTATCATGGATATAGGATTCGGAGGGGTACAAAAAATAGATGAAAATGGAAATTTTGTCAATAATTTTACTCCCTACACCCAATCTGCATCCTATGCAGATATAGATATAGATCAAAGTGGAAGAATTTATCTTCTGAAATATACAACATCCAATTCCGGCTCAGATTACAGCCTGGTACGTCTTTTACCAGACGGAACCGTAGATGCTTCTTTTGGAAACGGAGGTACACTGGCTTTAGGGTTTACGTATCGGTACAGAAAAGTAAGCGTAAATAACAATAATGAAATCTTTATGGCTGGCCAGAAAATTGTTGCAGTGAGTGATCAGAGGATCGTGGTTACAAAGCTTCAGGCTAACGGTAGTTTTGATATGTCTTTCGGAAATGCAGGTACTTTTCTGTATTCACCAGGGCAGAACGTAAACAGCAGTGCTCATTTAATGTTTTTGGATAATGGAAAAATATTGGGATTAACTGCTGGAAGTATTTGTAACGGAAATAATTGTTTTGGACTGATTACCTATCGGCTGAATGCAAACGGAACTTTAGATACAACATTTAAAAATACAGGAATTAGTGTTATTCCGGTCCAATCTGATTCAACTCCTATGAAAGTGATTCGCCTTCCGGATGGCAGCTTTATGATTTCAGGAACAGGTTGGTACAATACCTATGCTTTGAAGATGGATGAAAATGGAGATCTTGATAACTCCTTTGGATTAAATGGTAAAATCATTACCCCACAAATGCTGAATAAGAGTGTGTACAATGGAGGATTCGAACTGTATGGAAATTCAATCGTTTTATTTGGGGTTTATTCAATCTGGTATGGAGCGCAAACTCGTTATGTAGGAACTGCCCGTAAATATTTTTTCAATGCAAGCAGTCTGAAAACCTCCGAAACAGCAGTGGAAAGAATAGGGCTTTACCCAAATCCTGCTAAAGATTTTCTGAATGTTACATCAATTGATAAAATAATGGGTTATGCTATATATGACGCAAATGGCAGAAAAATAATGTATTCGGAAACTCAATTATCAGAAGGGGGGATTAATGTAAGTAGTCTTCTTTCAGGGCTGTATTTTATCGATATGAAAACAATTAAAGGAAGTGTTGTATCAAAATTTATAAAAAAATAATTGATAAATAATTCTTATCTTAACAAAAGTCTTCTTCCAGGAAGGCTTTTTTTGTAAGTTTGTTAGATCAAGCAATTAATCATTTATTACATTTCAAATTAAAATATGGATTTCGAAGACTTTATCATTTCACCAAGAAATTTCAAAACAGAAAGCTGGCAGATAGGAAATCGGATTACTAAAGATATCAGAGAGGACAGCATTGTTCTCTTGTTTGTGTCAGATTACAGAGGAGCTGGCGGAGATGCGGAAGTGCAGGACTTTACAGCAGTAAGAAAAGAATTTTACAAGCTCTCACAAATGGACTTTGAAATTCCTGTAGTAGATCTTGGAGATCTGGTATCAGGAAAATCAGTTCAGGATACCCACTATATCTTGCAGGAAGTTCTGTCAGCATGTCACTACAAAAGAGCTATTCCGGTGATTATCGGAGGTTCCAATGATTTTGCCTTTTCATTATTTTCAGCATTGAATTTTCACAAGAAAAGTCTCAATTATACCCAGATCAGCAACATTATTTCTCTCCAGCAGGGAGAGACAATCAATGAACATACCTTTTTAAGCAAAATTTTTGGTGCCAAAAATTTTTCCATTAAAAATTATCATCATTTAGGTTATCAGAAACATTTGAACGAAATGGATTCTGTAAGACTGATCAAAGAAGTGGAATTTGATATTATCCGTCTTGCTGAAATGATGAACTCAACAGAAAGAACAGAGCCTTTCTTCAGAAAAGCAGACCTGGTGACTGTAAACTGTGATGCTGTCGAAAGTTTCAGTGAGCCTTTTTCTATGAATCCACAGGTCAACGGATTGAACAGAAGAGAAATCTGTGCCTACATGAAGGAAATAGGACTGAGTGAAAACCTGAAGTCTGTCGGGATCTTTAATTATAATATCTATTCGGAAAACCAGCTGAACCATCAGCTTTTAGCGCAGATGTTATGGTATCTGATTGAAGGGATCAACATCCAGCACTCTCATCCGAAAGAAAGAAATTATGAGCTGTTCTATGTCTTAATAGATGACAGGCAGTATGCATTCAGGCGTGATACTTTCAGTAATTTGTGGTATTTTGGTGATGATGAAAATATAGAAAACTGCATTCCGTGTTCCAGAAAAGATTTTGACGAAGCTAAAAAAGGATGGCTGAATGCAAGACTGACGAAAATTTAATGTATGACAAATGTTCCCTCAAGAGTATCCATTATTGTTCCCGTTTACAATGTAGAAAATTATCTGACAAAATGCCTTGACTCTCTGGTAAACCAAAGTCTCCCGGATATTGAGATTCTTGTTGTGAATGACGGAAGTAAAGATCGTTCTGAAAAAATCATTACAGAATATGCTCAGAAATATCCGGATAAAGTAAAAGCTTTTACCAAAGAAAATGGAGGTTTAAGCGACGCCCGTAATTTTGGGATTGATAGGGCGACCGGTGATTATATAGGATTTGTGGACAGTGATGACTATGTCACAGAAAATATGTTTGAGGAAATGCTTCTTTTAGCAGAAAGACATCATGCAAAAATGGTGATCTGTAATATTCAGAAAGTGGACGAAAACGGAAAAGTCACCCAAAAACTGACTCAGCTTCCCAATATGCCTGAAAAAATTATCCTTGAAAGTAACTTTTCTGTATTTTCTGATATCAGCTACTTTGCATGTAATAAGCTGTTCAAAAAAGAACTTTTTGACCGGAAAAGATTTAAAAAAGGAATTCATTTTGAAGATATTCAGCTTATTCCACAGCTTTTGCTGGAATGTGATGTTATAGCACAGACGCAGAGTTTCCATTATCAGTACTTTGAACGTACAGATTCTATTACAAAGACCCATACAGAAAAAGGACTTGATATGCTGAAAGCGGTATCAGATGTAGAAAAGGTGTTCAGAGAGTCCCCATATGCCAGCAAACAGGAAGAACTGAAAAATTTTCAGATTTTTGAAGGAATATATTCGTTTCTGGCCTATCTGGCCTTCGTGAAAAAAGAAGAAATATTCTATGAAATGTCTGAGCAGCTGGTTCTTTTTATGAAAGAAAGACAGATAAAAATTCAAGATATATTGAAGTATAGTCGTTTTGGTAAGAATTATCTTTTATCTTTGCCCTTGAAGAAAAAAATTTTTTATCTGTTATTTTTTGCGGGACAGAAAAAATTGATAAGAAAACTGATTTAGTAAACACAAATGTAGTACTATTGTTTCGGTCAATAAAAAATAGTAGTGAGGTTTTTGATAACAGCCGGCGTTATAATTTTTTATTCACAGGATACAAGTGCTGAGTAAGAAAGAATGAAAAACTTTGAATTGTTCTTAAGCGGATCGGGAATACCTATTTTCTATATAAAAATAGGATTAGGCTTTGTATTCTCCTTTTTAATTACATTTTTCTCCATTCCTACCATTGTCAAGATTTCAAGAAGAAAAAATCTGATGGATGAGCCTGGAATAAGAAGCTCTCACCTTAGAGAAATTCCTAACTTAGGTGGGATCGCTATCTTTTATTCGATAGGAATCTGTGCTTCTATTTTTGCCTATGAGCTGTTTGATCTCTACAAATTTTTATTTGCCTCACTGATTATCCTTCTGTATGTGGGAGTGATGGATGATATTGTGGTGATGAGAGCTTATAAAAAGCTTGTTGCACAGATTGTAGTTTCCGCGTTGGTGGTTATTGGTTCAGATATCAGGATCAGAAGTTTATTTGGAATATTCGGGGTTTATGAGCTGGAGTATTTTGTAAGTGTGATATTCAGTATTATTACTTTTATTATCCTGATCAATGCTTTCAATCTGATAGATGGGATAGATGGATTGGCCGGTGGATATTCCGTCATCTGCAGTGCCTTATTTGGAATAAGCTATTATCGGTTGGGAGAATATAATTATCCGCTGGTCGTATTGTCTGTGGTTATTATCGGGACAGTGCTGGCATTTCTCTATTATAATCTGTCCAATTACAGGACCCGTAAAATATTTATGGGAGATACGGGGTCTATGCTGCTTGGTTTTTTACTTGCCTTTACTTCCATTTGTTTTATAGATATTTTTATAGATAAAAAACTGGCAGATGTGCCAAGATATCATCTGCAGTCTGCTCCTGTAGTAGCTGTGGCTATTCTTATTCTTCCGATTGTAGATACATTGAATGTAATTATGATCAGGCTTTACAACAAGAAATCACCATTCGACGCCGATAAAAACCATATTCACCATAAGTTGCTTAAGCTGGATCTTACCCACAGAAGAGCTACTTTTTATATTATTCTTTATTATCTGATGATTGTAGGGGTAGCTTATTACTTAAGACACATGAATGTCAATCTTTTATTATTGGTGATTATTTTATTAGGATTTTTCGGTGCTTACCTCCCGGATTTGCTATATCGGTTAAGAAATAACAAAAATTAACAATTAAATATTACTTTTGTAAACAATATTATATATGATGAAGAACTTTAAATATTTATTTCTAATATTCCCTCTTTTAGTTACCTCATGTATCACAACAAAGGATGTAAGATATTTACAGCCAAGTGAAAGCCTTGTGATTAATGAAGAAGGTCTTGTTCCCTACAACATTCCTGTATACAGAATTACTAAAAATGATATCCTTAATCTTAATATTGTGACAACTCCCAAAGGAGATGCTGCACAATTTTATTCCTCTTACAATACTTCCGGTGGAATAGCCGGCGGAAGTGTAACAAGTTCTGCGATTTCTGGCGGAGGGAGTGTAGCAGGATCAGCCGGTATTAATTCCGGAGGAAGCAGGGGAGGAAATATGAATTTTTATTTCAATGGTCTGAAAGTTGACGGCAATGGGGAAATCAATGTTTTTGGAATTGGCTATGTCAAAGCTGAAGGAAGAACCCTTGATGATATTTCAAAAGAAATACAGGAAAAAGTAAATGAAAACTTCCAGGAAGGAAAATCTGAAGTACGACTGAATATAGACGGTATTACTTATTATATTCTGGGGGATGTTGAAACCACAGGGCTTTCCGGAGAAAAGGTGGTTCATAAAAATACGCTTACCATTACCGAGGCACTGGCCATTAATGGAGGATTGAACAGAACCATTGATAAGAGAGAGATCGTTATTCACAGAAAGCTCCCGGAAGGAATCAAAATTGCCAAAATAGACCTTACCCGGGAAGATCTTATGAATTCCCCTTTTTATTATATCCAGAACGGAGATGAAATTTATCTGAACACAAGAGCGAAAAGCTTGAATGGATTCGGTAAAGATCCGATTCAGACTTTGACTACCGGAGTTTCAGTGATTACTACTGCATTGTCTATTTATTTACTTCTTAAAAATCTATAGTCATGATTCCAGAAAAAGTAACCGCTGCAGAGAAAAATTCTCAGAAAGACAAGTATGGGTCGTTCGCATTATTTGACATAGAACACTTTTTAAGAAGAATTCTTAAAAACTGGTACTGGTTTGTGTTCATGTTTTTTATAGGCTATGCCATTGCCTGGATATACAGTAAATATTATGCACAAAATATTTATGCGTCGGATTTATCACTAAGCACTTCCAGCAAAGGGTCAGAATTCCTGCCAACCCAATCCAATCAGTCTATTAATTTCATTTGGGGTGATACAGGAAACCAGGATGGGCTTTATCTGAAAAAAATGCTCCTATCCAGATCTCATAATGAGTTCCTGGTAAAAGAATTGGATCTTTTTGTGAACTATTCTACCAAAGGACTTATAAAATCTACTTACCTGGACAAAGATGATTCCCCTGTTTTTCTTCAGATAGACAGAGGCCATCTTCAGCAGATCAATTATCCTATTACTTTGATTCCCAAAGATAATGGAGCCTATGAGGTGGTTTTGCCTGATGAAGGTGAGTCTACAAGCTTATATAATTATGAAGTTGAAGGATTCCAAAGCATCAGCCCTTACAGCAGACCGGCTAATAAAGTGATAAAGATCAATGAATGGTATAATTCTCCCAATCTTAGATTCAGATTGCTTAAAAACCCCGTTCCCACTAAAATCAAGCTGGATAATATCATTATAAGCCTGAACTCTGTGAATCAGAGTGTAGATGAAATTGTATCTACAACCGGGGTAGATTTTGATAAAGAAATCAGATCTATTATGGTTATTACCAAAAAAGGGTATAATCTTAACAGTACGGTTAATTTCCTGAACAAATCCGTTGCAGAACTGCAGAAAAAGAGACTGGCTGATAAAAACATTGTTAATAAAAATACAGATGTATTTTTAAAAGAAAACCTTGGTAATATCCGTAAAAAACTTGATTCAAGTGCAAATGTGCTGAATTACCTGAAAACTTCAGAAAAACTTTATAATATTAAAGACAGAGACGAAAAATCTCTGGAAAGAATAAAAGAACTGGAAGCAAAAAAAGCAGATATTATTAGTAAAATCAGTTCTCTTAACAATATCAAAAATACTCTTCAGTCTCAGAATTTTGACAAAATGATCGGAACAAATGCTGCTGGTTTTGAAGATGGTGTCTTCTCTGCCACTGTTTCTGAATTGAGAGCATTGTATACCAAAAAAGCAGAAATGGCTACCATTTACAAGCCTTCATCAGAACCAATGAGAGAAATCAACAGGCTGATTGATGAAGCGAGAATGGGATCATCCAATAGCCTGAGAGGTTATTACAACAGATATTATGATGAAATCAATAAAATAGACCGCGAAATAGCGGGAGCCAACTCAGATTTAGCTTCTTACCCTGAAAAAGAAAGAAGATATTTGGATGCAGAAAGAGGTTATAATATGATTGAGGCCACTTATAACAGTCTTTTGGGTAGACAGAGCGATACACAGATGAGAATGGCAACCAATCAATCTGATATCACAGTAATTGACCCTGCTAAAAATGTAGGACAAAGACCTATAGGACCTAATGTAAAGCTGGCAAAGACGGTGATTATTTTAGGACTGCTTCTGCTTCCGTTGTTATTGATCCTTGTTGGAGAAGTGTTGGATAATAAAATAAGAAATATCAAAGAACTCTTAAGTGCTACGAAAATTCCGCTTCTTGGGGTCATTGGAAATAACAGTAATGAAAATATGCTTACCGTTTTGGAGCAGCCAAAATCATCGGTATCTGAAGCTTTTAGGGGAATACGGGCAAATATGAGATTTCTCATGGATAATGAAAATGAGAAAGGTAAAGTCATTTTGATTACATCGTCCATAGGAGGAGAAGGAAAAACATATATTTCCATCAATTTAGCTTCAGTTATAGGGTTGAGTGACAAAAAAACAATCTTGCTGGGTATGGATCTTAGAAAACCGAAAATCTTTGGAGATTTTAAGATTGATAATAAATATGGGATATCAAATTACCTTACGGGTGAAGTGGGAATTGATCAGATTGTAAACAAAACAAAAATCCCTAATCTGGATGTTGCTACTTCGGGGCCCATCCCGCCAAACCCCTCTGAGCTTTTAATGAGCCAGAGAAATATCAAATTTATAGAAGAACTTAAAGAAAAATACGATTTTATTATTATAGATTCACCACCGGTAGGATTGGTAGCAGATTCATATGAACTGATGAAGCTTTCTGATGCTAATCTTTATGTTGTACGCCATGAATACACAGAAAAGTATATGCTGAAAATGATTACAGAGAAATATCATAATGATGAAATTGACAATCTGGGCCTTATTTATAATGACTATAATACAAAACAGGGATATGGTTATGGCTACGGTTATGGCTACGGTTACGGTTATGGTTACGGCTATTTTGATGAAGATAAAAATTATAAAGAGCCATTGTTGATAAGAATCAGAAATAAAGTACGGGTGTTATTTAATAAAAAATAAAGCATTAAACCCTCATTTAATGGGGGTTTTTTCATATTTATTATATTTTCATTCTATGAAAAAAAGAATATTTTTGCCACTTTGCCGTTTACTTTATAACAAATTATGTTTTTTTGTTTATTTTTAACTAAACATTAAGATTATCATTAATATAAAAATGTTTTATATTTGCAAAAATTAAATTTTAAAATAACCATAAATCCATATTCTTTTATGAATAAAAAATTATTGTTTAGCTTCCTTGCCTTCCTTGGAGTGGTAAGTGTCAAAGCACAAAGAAACGAATTGGGAGTTCGTCTAGGTATGAGTAACCTAGTGGGAGATGTAGGAAGGACAAATTATATTTTACAAAAGCCGTTGGATTTAAGCAGAACGTCAGATTGGGGTGTCCCATTTTATGGTGGTTTATTATATAGATTTAATTTTAACCCGCATCAGACCGTTAGGTTGGATTTAGGATATAACCAGATTCAGTTTAGCGATAAAGCGGCAAAGGAAGATTACAGAAGAAATAGAAACTCATACGGAAAAAACAATGTGTATGAGGCGAGTTTAATGTTTGAATATAACTTTTTCCCTGTCAATAATGAGCAGATCAGCATGCTAAGCCCTTACATCTTCGGAGGTGTTGGTGCTTTGATGTTTGATGCGCCGAAAGCTACACTTATGAATGATTTCAGAAGAGATGCCGATGGTGTAGCACAGGCTCCGATCAATGAATTGGATTTTACCACTACAACAAATTATTCATTGGGAAAAAAAGTAACTATGCATATCCCTTTTGGTGTCGGTCTGAAGTATAAATTCAACCATTCCTGGGCTATATTTGCAGAAGCTACGTTCAGATATACATTGACGGATCAGTTGGATCACAGTAAGATCCTTTCCAAAGATGTAAAAACTTCTTTTAATGCTGATATCTTGGACCCTGCTACCGGTGGTTCATTATTACAGTCTGGAAATTACTATGCAGTTTCTAAAGAAAGAGAAGCAGAGTTTATTAAAAAGAGAAATATTGGAGATGACAGATCTAATGACTGGATCAATACATTCAGCTTAGGACTGACGTATTCGTTCGGAAGACCTCCATGTTATTGTGAATAATATGTCGTTGATTAAAGATAAAATAAATTCTGAGAATTTACCGAAACACGTAGCCATCATTATGGATGGTAATGGAAGATGGGCAAAATCTCGTGGCGAAGAAAGAACTTTCGGTCACAAAAATGCCATTAATGCAGTAAGGAATGCCATTAATGCCTGTAATGAGATCAATATCCCTTACTTAACACTGTATACATTCTCTTCAGAAAACTGGAGCCGTCCGGCAGAAGAAGTGAATACCCTGATGAATCTGTTGGTAGAAACCCTGCTGCTTGAAGCAGAAGAGATCTTCAGCAAAGGATTGAGAATGCATGTGATAGGGAATCTGGAAAAACTTCCCCCATTAGTAAGAGAACAGCTGGAACGTGTAGTAGAACTTACAAAAGAAAACACAAAAGGAAACCTTGTATTGGCGATAAGCTATGGCTCACAAAATGAAATACTGGAAGCCGTTAAAAATATAAGTTCTGATGTAAAAGAAGGAAAAGTAGAGCTGGAAGATATTAACGAAAGTTTATTTGAAAGTTATCTGTATACAAAAGATTTTCCTCCTGTAGATTTACTGATCAGAACCAGCGGTGAAATAAGAATAAGCAATTTCCTGCTTTGGCAGATCGCTTATGCAGAATTACAGTTTTTAAATGTTCTGTGGCCGGATTTTACCAAAGATATTTTCTTCCAATGTATTGTTGATTATCAAAACAAAGAGAGAAGATACGGTTTAACCGGTGAGCAAGTAAAAGGCCAATAAAATTTTAAGAAAAGAAAGACTCGATAAAATGAAGTTTAGACTATTACCCATCATTATGTTTGCTGCTTCTGCACATTTTTATGGACAAGTAACTCCACAAGACAGCACAAAAGTAAATAATGCTGTACATGCAGAAAATGAGGCAGGTACTTACACACTTAAAGACATCGTTGTAGATGGGGTAAAAAAATATACACCAGCTCAGATCTTAAGATTTACGGGCCTTACAAAGGGAGAGAGTGTAGACATTCCGGGACAGAAAATCAGCAATGCTGTAAAAAAGCTTTGGGATACCCAATCTTTTTCTGAGGTGGAAGTTTATGTTCAAAGCATTGAAGGACAGACAATCGTTCTGAAATTTTACCTGCAGGACCTGAAGGAACTTGGAGAAGTAAAATTTACAGGGAAAGGAATCGGTAAATCTAAAAGTGAGAAACTGGCAAAGGATAACAACCTTAAACCTGGAACCAAAATTACTCAAAACCTGGTTTCAAGCCTTAAAACCAATGTTCCTAAAGATTATATTAAAAAAGGTTTTGCAGATGCCAAAATCAGTATCCAGGATAAAGTAAATGCGGGAGATCCTGCCTTAGTAGACTGGACAATTAATGTAGATAAAGGGAAAAGAATTAAAATTGACCATATTGAATTCGAAGGGAACGAAAATGTTTCCGATAGAAAACTTAGAAACAAAGCTTTCAAAGAAACAAAACAAAAACGTTTCGGTATCGGCGGGATTCTGAAATCCTCAAAATTCATTGAAGATAAATATCAGGAGGATAAGCAAAGCCTTATCAGTTATTACAACTCCCTGGGATACAGAGATGCTAAAATCGTTTCTGATTCTGTTTGGAGAAACAAAAGAAATAACTACGAAATCAATGTAAAGCTTAACGAGGGTAAAAAATATTATATCGGGGATATTACATTCACGGGAAATACAGTATACGCTACAGAATATTTACAGCGATTACTTGGATATAAAAAAGGAGATATCTACGATGCTGTAGGTTTCAACAAAAAAGTAGGAGAAGACGGAGGTAAAGAAGACGATTCAGATATCAAATCTGTTTATATGAACAATGGTTACCTTTTTTCCAACGTAACACCTGTTGAAAAATCAGTATCAGGAGATGCCGTAAACCTTGAAGTAAGAATTAATGAAGGAGAGCAGGCTACCTGGAATAAAGTAACATGGCAGGGAAATACAACTACCCATGACCACGTAATTCTTAGAGCACTGAGAACAAAACCGGGAGAATTATTCAAGAAAACAGAAATTAAAAGAACATATTTCGATCTTGCAGGGATGTCATTCTTTGATCCCCAGCAGATTGGACAGGATATCCAACCAAATCAGCAGGATAATACTGTAGATATCAACTGGAAACTGGTAGAAAAAGGATCTTCTCAGGTACAGCTGCAGGCAGGTTACGGTGGTAACAGCTTTATTGGGACTTTAGGACTTACATTTAATAACTTTTCATTAAAGAACTTCCTTAAGTTCAAAGATTTCAAACCGGTACCTCAGGGAGACGGACAGACTTTCTCTATTCAGGTACAGGCAGGACAGTACTTTCAGAACTATGGAGTATCATTCACGGAACCTTGGTTATTCGGTACAAGGGCAACTGCTCTCTCTGTAAGTTTGAACAACTCAAGAGTAAGATATACAGACCAATATGGAAGTGCTCAAAAATTGAACATTTTCTCTGCATCAGCAGGATTGAACAGATTATTGAACTGGCCTGATGATTACTTCTCCCTGTATACAGGATTACAGTTCCAGAAGTATGACTTCAACAATTATCCGTTCCAGTTTGGTGATACTACAGAATATAATGGTACAGCCAATAACTTCAGTGTCAATTTGGGGCTGAGCAGAAACTCAGCAGGTATTGACCCGATCTTCCCGACAATGGGATCCAATATAGAGCTTTCAGCAAAACTGACTCCTCCGTACTCTTTATTTAAAAGTAAAGATTACTCTACGATGTCACCAATTGACAAGTACAAGTGGATGGAGTTCTATAAAATCAAGTTTAAAGCAGATGTTTACAATGAAATCATCGGAAAACTTGTGTTGAGATCATCTGCTGAAATGGGATTCATGGACGGATATAACAGTAAACTGGGAGCACCGCCATTTGAAAGATTCTATATGGGAGGTACAGGACTTTTCGGAGGAAGATATGACGGTAGAGAATTGATTCCTTTAAGAGGGTACGAAAATGCCACCACAGAAGGAGGTCAGGCAGAAGATATTACCCAGAAAGGAGGAGGTACCATCTATAACAGATTTACCTTAGAATTAAGATACCCGATCTCAATGAGCCAGACTGCAAAAATTTATGCATTGACATTTGCTGAAGGAGGTAACGTATGGAATTCATGGAGTACTTACAGCCCGTTCCAGTTGAAAAGATCAGTCGGTGTAGGAGTAAGGGTTTATATGGGAGCATTTGGATTAATCGGATTTGACTTCGCGCTTGGTCTTGATAAAACATTGTCAGGTGACAAGTCCGGATGGCGTAACCACTTCTTGATGAACCAAACATTATAATTACAAATATGAAGCACTTTAAAATAACTTTCACATTCATATTACTTCTGATTTTCGGATTGGGCAATGCTCAGAAAATAGGAGTAGTGGATACTAATGAAATTTTGAATAAATTACCTCAGTATAAAGAAGCTGAAGCAAGATTAAATTCTCAGATCGATACCTGGGAATCTGAACTTCAAAGCCTTCAATCTGAATATGAAAGAAAAAAGGCTGCTTTTGAGAGTGAAAAAGTTTTATTGATAGGGGACCAGCTTAAACTTAGAGAAAAAGAAGTAACGGACCTTGATAAAAACATTAAAACGACAACAAGCTTACGTTTTGGAGCTAACGGTGAAATCACAAAACTGAGAACCAATCTGGTGCAGCCTTTTCAGGACCAGATCTGGGGAGCCATCAAAACAATGTCCGAAAAAAACGGCTTGGGCATAGTTCTTGATAAAAGCAATAACATTAGTGTTATTTTCCTTCAGTCAAAGTATGATTATACCGAAAAAGTATTATCTATTCTGTTAAAAGGAACAGATAAGAAGGAAAAAACAAATAGCAAAAGCAAAAAATAATTTTAAAATTAACTTTTGCTATATTTTAAAATCTAAAAACAAATTAAATTATTTATTTACCAGTTATGAAAAAATTAAGTGTATTATTTGCAGCAGTAATGATGGTTGTATCTGTAGGTATGGCAAAAGCTCAAAAAATTGCTACTTTAGATGTAATGGGAGTTCTTAACGCTATGCCGGAGAAAAAGAAAGCAGATGCTGATCTAAAAACATTCTTAGATACTAAACAAGCTGAGATTAAGAAAAAAGCAGACGCTGCTCAGACTAAATATCAGCAATATCAGACAGAAGCTCCTAAAAAAACAGCTGATGAAAACAAAGCAAGAGAAGAGGAGATGAAAAAATTAGCAGATGAAATCCAGCAAATGCAGGACAAAGCTCAAAAAGATCTGCAGTCTAAGCAGGATGTAGCTTTCGGACCTATTGAAAAGAAATTAAATGATGCTGTAGAAAAAGTAGCTAAAGCTAACGGTTATGACTACATTATGGATGCAAACTCAACGGCATTCCTTTATAAAGCAGGACCAGATGCTACTGCTGCTGTAAAAAAAGAACTAGGAATTCAATAATTTCGGCAAATTAACAAAGATTTATAAAACTAACCACCTCTTTTAGAGGTGGTTTTTTTATTTTTGCGGAATGGAAAAAGAAGTATCAACCACGGTAAAAGTGAGGTTTAGTGACTGTGATCCGATAGGACATTTGAATAATGTGAAATATCTTGATTATATGTTCAATGCCAGAGAGGATCATGTAGAAACATTTTATGGTTTTACCTACGAAGAATATACCAAGAAAACAGGCTGTACATGGATTGCAATTCAAAATGAAATAGCCTACCTAAAAGAAGTAAGATACAACACTCAGGTAGTAATCAGCAGCAAAACCATCGATGTACAGGACAGAACGGCAAAAGTCGAAATCCTGATGAAAAGCCTGGATGAAAAAACAATTCATGCCGTACTTTGGGTGACTGTTATTTATTTCAATGTTAAAACAAGAAAATCTGAAGTGCATCCGGAAGAGATCAAAGGAATTTTTGATAAATTCTATGTAGATCTTATTCAGAAAGACTTCCAGTCAAGAGTGAAGTTCTTGAGAACCCAAAATGCTAAAAACTCTTAGATCCATTTCTTATTGAGGTTCCAATTAAATTAAATAATAAATAAATGAAGAAAATAGCAGTAATAGGTAGTAACGGGCAATTAGGAAACTGTATAAAAAAGATAGCTCCTGATTTTGAACATCAATATGAATTCTTATTTACAGATTCATCCACCTTAGATGTTACCAATGAAGAGCAGGTGAACGATTTTTTTTATGATAACAAACCTGATTACTGCATCAATGCTTCTGCATATACAGCGGTTGATCTGGCAGAAAAAGAAAAAGAAAAAGCCTTTGCGGTAAATGCAAGCGGAGTAGCTCATCTTGCTCAGGCTTGTGCAGACTATAAATCTACTCTGATTCATGTTTCAACGGACTATGTTTTTGATGGAACCACTAATCTTCCTTATTCTGAAGATGATTTTACCAATCCTATAGGAGTTTACGGAGAATCAAAAAGAAAGGGAGAGGAGCTTGCTCTGGAAATTAATCCCAAAACGATCATTCTGAGAACTTCATGGTTATACTCTGAATTCAATAAGAATTTTGTAAAAACAATGTTGAATCTGTTCTCTCAGAAAGATGAGTTGGGAATCGTAGCTGACCAGTACGGGCAGCCTACTAATGCCAATGATTTGGCAGAAGCCATTATAGAGATCATTCAGGCTCCACAAAAAACCTATGGAATTTTCCATTTTTCAAACTATCCGGAGACGACCTGGTTTGAATTTGCAAAAAAAATTGCTGAGTTCTCAAAATCAACGATAAAACTAAATGCTTTAACAACCGAACAGTATCCCACTCCTGCCAAAAGACCAGCGAGAAGTACAATGTCTCTGGACAAAATAGAGGAAACATATCACATAGAACCAAGGCATTGGGAAAACAGTCTTGAAGAATGTGTTGAAATACTTTCACATCAATAATATATATATGAAGAATATTGCAATCATCTTTTCTGTAGTATGTATCCAGCTGTGGAGCGCGCAGAATGTTTATATGACCAGGGTGGAAAAGACAAATGATAACACAGATAAATTCTTCTACAGAAAAGAAGATGCTACAGATGCTGTTTATTTAGGAGAAATAGAAGTACAGGGATTTTCAAAAGATGATGCACTTGTATTTTCTTCAGTATATAAAAAGGCAAAAGAGATCGGTGCCAATACGTTTGAGTTAAAGCCTTTCGAAAATATTGACGGCACACCCCAGCCATTCAATGCTGCGAATTATAAAGTTGCTTTATACTATACGCCCAAAGAAAAATTAGCTGCTAAACATGGCGATATGTATATATTTGCCTCTTCTGAAAAAGATCAGAAAATAAGTGTCAACCGAAAAGATTATACTATTTCGCCCAGATCGTTTTTAAAATTAAAAATTGTTCCGGGAGAAATCTATACCATCTCAACAAAAAAATTGTTAGGGTCTACAGTTAAAGTTCAGCCAAAAGCCAATGATGACAATCTGTATTTCCAGGTTTCTTCTTTAAAAGTAAAATCCGATAACTCAGGAGTAGGAGGTTTAAACCTGAAATCCGGAGATATTATTGGTCTTGAAAAGTCTTATGCAGAATTTTTGAGCGTAATCTATAAAGAAAAGAACCCATAAACATCAATTATAGCCGTTTTTTATGGTTCATATTGGAAAGAATGGACTGAGTAATTTTTGTTAGTTAAATTTTTCTTCCTTATTTTCAGTGGTTTAGGGTTTAATATTACGAAACGGCAAAATTTATGTTCAATAAACTTGTTTTGCGTTATGAGAAGTTGCTATCTTTGCCCCACTGAAAACGAGAGTAGATCAGTAAGCGCAAAAGAGCTTTTAGTTAAGCAGGAACATTATTTACTTCACAAGAGACAGGCGAAAAAAAACTTTAAACTTTTTTTAAAAAAAGAGTTGCGAGATAAAAAAGAGTTTGTATCTTTGCAGTCCCAATTAAGGGAGCGCAGGAGTAGGATGATTGAGGGTTAGTAAAGGAATTAAGGTTACTTAAAAAACTTTAAAATTTTCTTTAGAAACATTTGGTCATTAAGAAATAAAGTTTTACTTTTGCACTCGCAAATACGGAGTGACACTGACAGAGAGATTGCTTCGTTAAAAAGCGAAAGATATAAAGATCATTGACATACAATATAACAACCAAGTAAGGAAAAACTAAAGCGTTAAAAACTTTGAGTGAGTCAGACAAACATACAATGGAGAGTTTGATCCTGGCTCAGGATGAACGCTAGCGGGAGGCCTAACACATGCAAGCCGAGCGGTAGAGATCTTTCGGGATCTTGAGAGCGGCGTACGGGTGCGGAACACGTGTGCAACCTGCCTTTATCAGGGGGATAGCCTTTCGAAAGGAAGATTAATACCCCATAATATATTTGTCGGCATCGATGGATATTGAAAACTCCGGTGGATAGAGATGGGCACGCGCAAGATTAGATAGTTGGTGAGGTAACGGCTCACCAAGTCTGCGATCTTTAGGGGGCCTGAGAGGGTGATCCCCCACACTGGTACTGAGACACGGACCAGACTCCTACGGGAGGCAGCAGTGAGGAATATTGGACAATGGGTGCGAGCCTGATCCAGCCATCCCGCGTGAAGGACGACGGCCCTATGGGTTGTAAACTTCTTTTGTATAGGGATAAACCTAGATACGTGTATCTAGCTGAAGGTACTATACGAATAAGCACCGGCTAACTCCGTGCCAGCAGCCGCGGTAATACGGAGGGTGCAAGCGTTATCCGGATTTATTGGGTTTAAAGGGTCCGTAGGCGGATCTGTAAGTCAGTGGTGAAATCTCACAGCTTAACTGTGAAACTGCCATTGATACTGCAGGTCTTGAGTGTTGTTGAAGTAGCTGGAATAAGTAGTGTAGCGGTGAAATGCATAGATATTACTTAGAACACCAATTGCGAAGGCAGGTTACTAAGCAACAACTGACGCTGATGGACGAAAGCGTGGGGAGCGAACAGGATTAGATACCCTGGTAGTCCACGCCGTAAACGATGCTAACTCGTTTTTGGATCGCAAGCTTCAGAGACTAAGCGAAAGTGATAAGTTAGCCACCTGGGGAGTACGAACGCAAGTTTGAAACTCAAAGGAATTGACGGGGGCCCGCACAAGCGGTGGATTATGTGGTTTAATTCGATGATACGCGAGGAACCTTACCAAGGCTTAAATGGGAAATGACAGGTTTAGAAATAGACTTTTCTTCGGACATTTTTCAAGGTGCTGCATGGTTGTCGTCAGCTCGTGCCGTGAGGTGTTAGGTTAAGTCCTGCAACGAGCGCAACCCCTGTCACTAGTTGCCATCATTAAGTTGGGGACTCTAGTGAGACTGCCTACGCAAGTAGAGAGGAAGGTGGGGATGACGTCAAATCATCACGGCCCTTACGCCTTGGGCCACACACGTAATACAATGGCCGGTACAGAGGGCAGCTACACTGCGAAGTGATGCAAATCTCGAAAGCCGGTCTCAGTTCGGATTGGAGTCTGCAACTCGACTCTATGAAGCTGGAATCGCTAGTAATCGCGCATCAGCCATGGCGCGGTGAATACGTTCCCGGGCCTTGTACACACCGCCCGTCAAGCCATGGAAGTCTGGGGTACCTGAAGTCGGTGACCGTAACAGGAGCTGCCTAGGGTAAAACAGGTAACTAGGGCTAAGTCGTAACAAGGTAGCCGTACCGGAAGGTGCGGCTGGAACATCTCATTTTAGAGCGTCTTTGGACGTTAAACAAAATCAGTATCGTAAGATACATAATACTTACTTAAAGTATAGCTTTAGTTTTTTGTTTGGTTGATTTGTAAGTAAAAAGGTAAAAGTAAAAAGAGCCAGGTAATTGGATCATTTAAAACTACTCATTACCCATTACTTATAAATATATTAAAAATAAAACCCACTAGAAATTAGTAAAGGGATAGAGAGATTTTAGATTATAAATTATAGATTTTAGATTTAAATAATCATTTAAAATTTTCAATTTAAAATTTAAAATTAATAATGAAGTCTCGTAGCTCAGCTGGTTAGAGCGCTACACTGATAATGTAGAGGTCGGCAGTTCGAGCCTGCCCGAGACTACTAATTAAGTGATTTGAAATTGGATATTTGAAATTTGAAATTCGTTATGTATGAATCTCAAATCTCAAACTTGAAATCTCAAATCAACCTAGAGGGGGAATTAGCTCAGCTGGCTAGAGCGCCTGCCTTGCACGCAGGAGGTCAAGGGTTCGACTCCCTTATTCTCCACAGTTTTGGAATACTGATTTAAAAGTTACGGATGGAGCCAACAACAACATCTGTTCATCAGTAGGAAAAGAAGACATTAAGATCATTGACATTAACGGTAAAGACATCACAAAGAGAAAACCGAGCGCATAAAGCGCTTGAGTAACCAATAGGAAAGAAATCGTTAAGGGCGTATGGCGGATGCCTAGGCTTTCAGAGGCGACGAAGGACGTGGTAAGCTGCGAAAAGCTGCGGGGATTGGCACACACGAATTGATCCGCAGATATCCGAATGGGGCAACCCGGCATGTTGAAGACATGTCACCTCGCAAGAGGAGCAAACCCGGAGAACTGAAACATCTAAGTACCCGGAGGAAAAGAAATCGAAGAGATTCCGTAAGTAGTGGCGAGCGAAAGCGGATTAGCCCAAAAGTCTATTTATGTTTAGAGGAATGTTCTGGAAAGAACAATCATAGAAGGTGATAATCCTGTACTCGAAAGGCATAATTAGATGATAAATGAGTAGGGCGGGACACGTGAAATCCTGTCTGAATATGGGGGGACCATCCTCCAAGGCTAAATACTCCTGAAAGACCGATAGTGAACAAGTACTGTGAAGGAAAGGTGAAAAGCACTTCGAATAGAAGGGTGAAATAGAACCTGAAACCGTACGCCTACAAGCGGTCGGAGCAGCATAAAGCTGTGACGGCGTGCCTTTTGCATAATGAGCCTACGAGTTAATTTTACTAGCGAGGTTAAGGTATTAAGTACCGGAGCCGAAGCGAAAGCGAGTCTGAATAGGGCGCTGAGTTAGTAGGATTAGACGCGAAACCTTGTGATCTACCCATGGGCAGGTTGAAGCTCTGGTAACACAGAGTGGAGGACCGAACCGGTTGACGTTGAAAAGTCTTCGGATGACCTGTGGGTAGGGGTGAAAGGCCAATCAAACTGGGAGATAGCTCGTACTCTCCGAAATGCATTTAGGTGCAGCGTCGATGTTAAGTTTATTAGAGGTAGAGCTACTGATTGGATGCGGGGGTTTCACCGCCTACCAATTCCTGACAAACTCCGAATGCTAATAAATGTTCGTCGGCAGTGAGGGCATGGGTGCTAAGGTCCATGTCCGAGAGGGAAAGAACCCAGACCAACAGCTAAGGTCCCCAAATATATGTTAAGTTGAAACAACGCGGTTGGACTGCATTGACAGCTAGGATGTTGGCTTGGAAGCAGCCATTCATTTAAAGAGTGCGTAACAGCTCACTAGTCGAGCGGTCCGGCATGGATAATAATCGGGCATAAACATATTACCGAAGCTATGGATTTGTATTTATACATCTGGTAGGAGAGCATTCTATTTGCGCCGAAGCAGTACTGTGAGGTATTGTGGAGCGGATAGAAAAGAAAATGTAGGCATAAGTAACGATAAAGCAGGCGAGAAACCTGCTCACCGAAAGACCAAGGCTTCCTCAGCCATGCTAATCAGCTGAGGGTTAGTCGGGACCTAACGCGAACCCGAGAGGGGTAGTGGATGGACACAGGGTTAATATTCCCTGACTTGCTCACAATAAAAGGGGACGGTTGGATGTATCTGCTGGAGACTGACGGAATAGTCAAGGCCTAGCCTTCGGGCGAAGCTGCTGTAGAGTAATCTGATCCAAGAAAAGCCGAAGTGAAGCAACCCGTACCAAAACCGACACAGGTGGTCGAGGAGAGAATCCTAAGGTGCTCGAGTGAGTCGTGGCTAAGGAACTAGGCAAAATAGTCTCGTAACTTCGGAAGAAGAGACGCCATCAGCAATGGTGGCCGCAGTGAAGAGGCCCAGGCGACTGTTTATCAAAAACACAGGACTCTGCTAAATCGAAAGATGCTGTATAGGGTCTGACACCTGCCCGGTGCTGGAAGGTTAAGGAAGGTGCTTAGCGTAAGCGAAGGCATTGACTGAAGCCCCAGTAAACGGCGGCCGTAACTATAACGGTCCTAAGGTAGCGAAATTCCTTGTCGGGTAAGTTCCGACCTGCACGAATGGTGTAACGATCTGGGCACTGTCTCAGCCACGAGCTCGGTGAAATTGTAGTATCGGTGAAGATGCCGATTACCCGCAATGGGACGAAAAGACCCTGTGAACCTTTACTATAACTTCGTATTGACTTTGAGTAAGTAATGTGTAGGATAGGTGGGAGGCTTTGAAGCAGGCACGCTAGTGTTTGTGGAGCCGTCGTTGAAATACCACCCTTTACTTACTTGGAGCCTAACTTCTTTCAGAAGGACATTGCGTGGTGGGTAGTTTGACTGGGGTGGTCGCCTCCAAAAAGAGTAACGGAGGCTTTCAAAGGTACCCTCAGCACGCTTGGTAACCGTGCGTAGAGTGTAATGGCATAAGGGTGCTTGACTGTGAGACCTACAAGTCGATCAGGTGCGAAAGCAGGACATAGTGATCCGGTGGTTCCGTATGGAAGGGCCATCGCTCATAGGATAAAAGGTACTCCGGGGATAACAGGCTAGTCTCCCCCAAGAGCTCACATCGACGGGGAGGTTCGGCACCTCGATGTCGGCTCGTCACATCCTGGGGCTGGAGAAGGTCCCAAGGGTTGGGCTGTTCGCCCATTAAAGTGGCACGCGAGCTGGGTTCAGAACGTCGTGAGACAGTTCGGTCTCTATCTATTGCGGGCGTTAGATGTTTGAGAGGGCTTGATTCTAGTACGAGAGGACCGAATTGAACAAACCTCTGGTGTATCAGTTGTACCGCCAGGTGCACCGCTGAGTAGCTACGTTTGGAAGAGATAAGCACTGAAAGCATATAAGTGCGAAACTCGCCTCAAGATGAGACATCTTTTAAGGGTCGTTGTAGATGACGACGTTGATAGGCTACAGGTGTAAAGACAGTAATGTCATAGCCGAGTAGTACTAATTACCCGTAGATTTATAGTCTATGGTTGCTATATCAAATTTATAAAAAATGACAAGTACTTTATGCGCAGTAAAGGTTTTGTCTTTGTGAAAGTTTTTATCGCTTAAAACTTGTAAAATGTAATATGTACAAAGTATAATGTAACGACATTGTAGATGATACAACTGACATTTTACAATATATACCTTCTTTAGGGTGGTTTTAGCGGTGGGGCTCACCTGTTCCCATTCCGAACACAGAAGTTAAGCCCACCAGCGCCGATGGTACTGCTAACGCGGGAGAGTAGGCCGCCGCCAGTTTTTATTTTATTTTTAAAAATCCTTTATCATGACGATAAAGGATTTTTTGTTTTATACCCATCCCGGTTTAAAGTAACAGAAGTAATCAGTAATGAGCAATGAGTAATGAGTAATAAATGATGATTGATCAATGATAACAATACATCGATTACTGATCTTTCATCAATTATCATTCATCCCCTAGCCCCGATAGGACTGGTTACCCCGCAGCAGGAGGTGGAAGCACTGGGGTTAGCTGGGAAAATAAACCCTGGCGCGAGGAGTAGGAATGGATAGCGGGACAAAGCTTCTGAAATTTTCGAAAGTTGGTGGACAACTATTTCCTTACCTGCAATGCATATAAATTATTCCTCTTTTTTAAGCGCATAAATCGCCTACAACGTACAAAACCTAAATGGGTGAAGAAAAGATCTACAAACTGTCAGGATCCATCTTATTTTAATCCAGAAGAAATAAAAAGGTCTCAACAAAGAAACAGTTTCCTTAATGACATCTTGCTTTTAATTTGCTCCTATGGTGAAAACTATTTGTGTACTGTATGTTGCAGCAGGGATTGTTACAGATATACCTCCTATTTGTAGCTGTACACTGATAGCTGAGTAATCTACACTGTTGTTGACCCCTAATACTCCTCCGAATGTTATTGTCGAAAGCGTTGCAGAAGTGCCTTGTGGTATTTCTATATAATTCGCAGTTCCACCATTTATGGTGGCACTGCAGAGTACACAGAGTCCATTAATGACTGTAGTACCATTACTTCTTTTTGCATAAAGTTTCATAGAGCTGTTCCAGGAGGTAGGAACATGCTGCATGCTGATTCTGGCACCTGAGCCTGACAGAAGATTCAGGAAAGATCCTGGTAAATGACCGGATAATGTTAACAGGCTGGGATTATCATAAGTTCCTGCATAATTGGTTCCGGCTTCTGTGATCGTGGGTACTCCTACAGTCCAGCTAGTTCCTGTAATATTTATGGTTTGTCCTTGAATAAAATTTCCCATTATTAAAGTAATAATGTATAGATATCTTTTTAAGAAATGCTCTATGAGAATTGGACTTTTAATTTTCATTTTTCAATTTATTCTGTAATGGTGTAGGTGATGACAACAGCAGTATTAGCCTGTGCCTGTAAATTGGCATAAGTACCGGTTGCGAGAGAAATGGTAAGTGCGTGACCGTTATTGGCACCATTGCCAGTATATGCTCCTCCAATGCCACTTATAATGGTAGTGGGTGTTGTGGTAAGAATTACCTGACCTGATGATGTTCCCAGTGTTCCTCCGCCGGCTCCTGAAGCTGCTGCTGCCTGGATCATTATATTGACCCCGGCAATAACTTTATTTACTGAGGCTGTAATTCTTCTGGAGAGGCCGCCGGATGCGATGGCTGATGTATAATTAATCCATTTTGATGTATTGGGAGTAGGGGTTCCCAAAGGATTTCCTGCTTCGGTAGGAGCCGCAAAATTCAAAGTAATACTTCCTGTAGGTTCAATATCCATTAGTGTTACTACGGGTAATGTCAGACTTACAGTAGTACTTGCAGTCTGGGAATAGAGAGAACCTGATATTATCATCAATGGTATTAATATTATGGAACGGATCAGCATCATTTCTTCTTTTTTATTTCATTATACCCTACTTTCAAGGATTCCTGTTGATATTTGATTTCTATCTGATGTTTTACAACGTTGACAGTTAGCTTCTTTGTTTCTGAGGGTTTTAAAGTAAACAGAAATTTGTCTGTTGAGATTTTATAGCGCTTATCCAATCCGTTGCGGTAAACCTTAACGGTCCAGTCTCCGGGCCTGAGATAAGTGAAATCAAAATCTTCCCCTATGAAACATACCTTGCGAAAAGTCTGATCATTATTGGTGGCTTCAACAATGATACTTTCTTTTTTACTTTTTCCTTTTACAGATTGTATCTGCCCAAAATCTGATTGATCTTTCTCCCCAGTTTCTAAGAATCTGACGTGTCCCTGAACACTTGCTGCTGCTGTTAATCCGAAATTAAAAATATTCTCTTTGTTGATCAAAGAAAGGGCTGTAGGAAAGGTGTGAGTCGGTATATCATTGATTTCTGTTGTTGAACGGTCTATTTCAAGGAAATAATTACCTGGAATAACATTTTTAAATACATAATTTCCATCCTTATCCGTTACAGACAGATAACTCCCAAGCATTAATCTGATTCCTTCTGTTTTTTTTATACCTAAGTTCCCGATATTACCTGATAGTGAAACATAGTCAGCAATTTTCTGTACCGGAATGTTGGGGCGCCAGGTATAACGCATGGAGAATATAAAGTCTTTATCCCCAATTTCTCCTCTCTGTAATGAATATCTTCCGGAAAGATCAAGTTCATTTCCGGGAAATAGCCGCTGGTGAAAAAGGAGTTCAAAAAGATTTCTGTCCTTAAAATATTCCTCAGGCATATAATTGTTCTGATAAAAAACGCTTAGACTGGTCTTATCAGAGAACTGGCTAAATATCCTTGCTCCATAATAAAGGTTTTTCTGATTCTGAAGCTGATATCTTGAGCTGATGGCATAACTTCCGAAGATGTTAAAAGATGTTCTGAATTTTTGAAATGAAAGGTTGGCAGAATAAAAACTTGAATTTCCAGTGAATCCGGTCAGATAATTGTCCGTTTTTCCAAACTGTCCATCCAGATTTATCTGAAAAACTCCAATCTGCTGATTAACGCTCACCTTGAAATAACGTTCATAATAATCAAACTGTTTAGGTTCTAAACGGTCTTTATAGGTTTGATAGCCATTATTAAGAATGATAAAACCACTGGGCAGATACTTATACTGTACACCGTACTGAAAATACTTTCTGTAAGGTGCAGCCAGTAACAGGGTATCTCTTTGGAAGTTTTTGGCATCCTGCATATAGTTGGCAAAGACACTGATTTTTTTGGTGATATTATAATAAATATTACCGTTAAAGGTATTGGTATTGGTAAAATATCCGGCAAAATCAGGGCTGGCTCTCATGTACATTAAGCTTCCGTTCAGCCTTTTAAAAACTGCTTCAGCCTGCAATAAATAAGCTGTTCCATCTGTTTTCTGTGTCGTGCTGTATGCCAGTTCTCCGGAAAGAGTAATGCTATTTGAAATTTTGAATTTTCCTTTGGTATAAGGGAGGTGGGCATCTGAGTCTAGCCTTACATCTCCATATCTGATTTCTTCCTTTCTCGGAGTTTTGTAGAGATATCCTGCAGAAATTTCAGATTCTTTCCGGATCTTAAACGTTGAATAGATATTAAATTCATCTTTTATATCTCTGAAAAATCTGGGATGATTATAGAATCCGCCAAAGCTCACTTTATTAAGATCATACCGGATTTCTGCCCCCCGTCCGTATCTTGCGAATTCTGTGAGATATGATGATGAATAGGTTTTATCTCCAAGATGAAGAAAAAAACGATCCCGTTTATAATTCACAAAATATTCCTCATATTGAGTAAAAGTGTTAAGCTCTACAGGATTGTGTGTTACGGCCCTGAATTCAATCTGATTTTTATTGTCTTTATCAAGCGCTCCTTTGCCATAGATTTCCCCCTGGAAGCCATCGTGATAAACTCCCATATTCTGCATCCCAATAAAAGATAACGAGAAAGCAACAGGCAGCCTGTGATAAATGTCGTTTTCAGAGGGCTTTACTGATATAACCTGAGTACTTGCATAGACATCCTGATTTTCCTTGAGTTTATTCTTCGGGTGTATCGAAAGATTGAGATTCTGAAATTCATTTTGAGCGAGTTCAGGACTTGTTAATTTGTGGATGGTAATAATTTTTGATTCATTAGGCCCCAATATCAGTGATGACTCATTATCAAGAATTGCATTTTTACTTTCCAGTGCAATATTTTCAGTTATATTACCATTATTTTTTAAAAGAAAAGAAGCCCGGATCGTTTCTCCGGCTCTTATAAACTCCGGTGCGTTTAAAACTGTAACCAAAAGACTGCTGTTTCCGGAAACCGTGATTTCTGAAGTTTTGGTAAAGGATATTCCGTTGCTTCGATCGGTGATATTCAAAGTCACAGAGTAATTACCTTGCCCGGTTTCTGCTCCTATACGCAATGGTACCAGATAAGCAGATGTTTCATAAGGAGCCATCTGAAATTCTCCTTTGGCTAAAATAGGTTTAATAGACGGGCTTGATGTAGATACTGAAATAGTATAGGTCTTACTTTCAGCTGAATTATTTTCTAATGTAAAGGGAATAGAGGTGGACATCCCCGGCATTAAACTATCTTTTTTACTGATCAATCGGTTGGATTGCTGTTGAGAAAAAATAAATACCGGGAATAATAATATGATAATAAATAATGTCCAAGTTCTAATCATTTTTTACATCTAATTCCACATTGAGTGCAAATGCATTCTCTTCTTCATCCGTAGCTATGATGGCAGCTCTGTATGTATCCGGGGGGACTGCATTGATATCAATGTAAAATGTTTTGGAGGTATCCGGCAAGAGCCCCATTGTTAAACTGGAGTATGTTCCCACTTTTTCACCTGTTTTGCGATTATAGATTTCAATGGCTGCAGTCGGTTTACAGTACAGATTGCCATTATTGGCAATCGCGATTTTTACCATTTTTTTTCCCTCCTGTTTTTCTACTTTTACACTTTCAAACTTAAGGTCTGGTTTAGCCTTTTCCGTATCAAAGTCTGTTATCACCTGAATTGCATACCGTATAACAGAAGTGATACTCACTCCCGGCTTATTGTCACTAGGTTTTATCTCCTCTACAGGTTCTACCATGATAACACTCCAATAGCTTCCCGGATCTGTTACCTGATTGGGAACTGTGATTTCATAAAATACCTCGGTCTTTTCTTTGCCTTTAAGAGTAACCAGATTGGTATTGAGTTTCAGCCACTGTCCGTTACTGCGTTTATTCGTACGCAGTGCTGAGTAATAGATCGTTCCATCAGCATGGTAGGTATAATCCTGTAAAAATAATTTTACGCTTTGAGGATTGCTGCTCGTGTTTTCAATGGCAACTTTTCCTTTATAAACCTTTCCGTTTTCTATTTTGTAAGAATGCGTAAGCCCGTTGAGAATCACAATGCCCGCATGTAAAAAGCTGTACTGCAAAATCAGGGTGACCAAAAGAAGAATACGCTTTATCATTATATAAAGTTTGGAGTTAAATTATTAATAATACAAGACAAGGAAGAAACTGATAACAGCTTCTTCTTGTTTTTTTGAATTGGAAAATAGAATCTTTGTTTAAGTTCTAGTTGTCTGATATTGTATAAGTAACGGTAGCAACTACAGTGGCTGTTGCCTGTAAATCTGCATACGCTGCTACGCCTCCGGGACCACTTCCTGCTGCAAGTGCATAGGTCAGGTTGTGACCGTTATTGGCCCCATTTCCTGTATAAGCACTTCCAATTCCGGAAATAATAGTCTGGTCAGCTGCACTTAATGTCAGAAGACCTGCAGAGGTTCCTAATGTTCCTGCTCCTGATCCTGTAGCTGCAGCCGCCGTTACGTGGATATCAACACCTGGGATGATCGCATTCATTTTTACGCTCACGTTACGGGTAGGATCTGCAACAGATTTGATGGAAGAATAGTTAAGCCATAAAGTAGTATTGGCTGCGGCAGGAATAATAGGGTTCCCTGCTTCTGTAGGTGCTGTAAATCCAAGCGTAATGTTTTTTGTAGCAGCCGGCTCAATATCTACCAGGGCCACTTCAGGAATGGAAACTGTGACTGTGTGGTTGTCTGTATTGGTATCCTGTGCGCTCAGATTCCCGGATAGAACAAGCGTAAATAAAGACGCTGCAATAGTTAAATTTAATTTTTTCATGACACTGTTAATTAGTTAAGTGAATATAACAAAATTCAGCATACTGTGAAAAAAATGTACCATATTTTTTTTATAAATACTTATTTATCATATGTAATACATTATAGTTATAAAATAACTCAAAAAAAATCCCATACGATTTTGTACGGGATTTTATTGATATTATCAGCCTTTTCTATGCCCAGTGCGGATCAGAAACAGAAACTTTACCAGTTTCTATTCTTCCGGAAAAGTGCCATAGATGATTATTAAACGTTAATTTCAGATCATACCAGCCCTTATATTTATCAAGATCGATAATGATTTTTTCTTCCGTTTTTTGCACCGAAATTGACTTCTGTGTTTTTCTGTAAAGGTCTTCCAGGCTTATGGAAAGATTTTTATTTTTATGAGCTCTGATGGTCAGTTCAACCTGATTTTTTAAAGGAATATTTGTCAAAATGACCTCCGTTTCCGGAATATTATCTCCTTTAAATTTCCTGAAAAAACCATTGGGACCGAAAATTTCGTAATCATAGGCTCCGGAATGTACAGCATGGGATAGTGTCTGTTTGGAATATAAGGCATATGAAAAATGGTACTTGTTATGGTCAAACTGAGTCCTGTCATAGATGAGCAAAGGAACTCCATTTTCTTTCAGATTGGTCATCTTTATATGACCGCCTTCCAAATTGACATGGAAATGATACGGCAACGGATTGGATGGTTTCAAGCCTCTTTCCTGAATATCAAGTAAATTTTCATTCAGCTCATTTTCAGAATACCATTTCAGGTTGGGTACCGGTTTATTTTTGGCAGCATTAATGGTTTTAGCATAGTCTTTCTGATTGAGATAATCCATTTGTGGAGCTTTTACACTGGAAGAATTGAAAGCTGATGTGAGATCTCCGCATATTGCTCTTCTCCAGTCACTGATGTTGTCAACATGAACATTCTTGCTGAATTTTTTCATGATGAATTTTTCAAGGAACTGCAGTACCGAAGTATGATCTGATACCTCGGAATTGACAAAGCCACCTTTTGTCCATGGTGATGCGATAATCATGGGTACCCTATAGCCCAATCCCACGGTTCCTTCAATTTTTTCATAATTTTTTAAAGAAGGATCAGACATATATTCCTGGGATTTGTCTACATATTCCACACCTTCTTTTCCATTCATATCAACAGGCTGGCTTGGATTTACTGGTGGTGCGAAGGGCAGTACATGATCAAAGTATCCGTCATTTTCATCATAATTGATGATGAATATTGTTTTTTTCCAGGTTTCAGGATCTTTGGTCAAAATATTCAAAACCTCGGAAATATACCATGCTCCATACCATGGTGATCCCGGATGGTCTGAAAAATGTTCGGGTGCTACCAGCCAGGAAACCAGCGGAAGTTTTTTCTCTTCTACATCTTTACGGAACTGGAATAATACATCGCCTTTAGGAACGACCAGCCTTTCTCCGTTTTCATCCTTTCCGATCTCCAGTTTCCAGTAATCAGGATCATTTACATTGGTGGTGAAAGCTTTTTCGTGAAGGTTTTTCTCTTCTTCTGAAAGTTTTGAATAATTATCCGGATGGTATTTCACCTGGTCTCCCTGAACTTCAGCCAGCATAGCTTCCAGCCGTTCTTTCTGGTTAGGATTTTTTTCAATTTCCTTTTTAAGGTAGGTGATAATGTTGGGGATGTTTTCATAGTATCCTTTTGAAAACTTAACATTGAATTTTGAAAACCATTCTATCGGGTTATCAGTAAAATTACTCAGCCAGGCTTCCTGTTCCCCGGACATCCCTTTTGGAAGGCTGATTTCATTCTGATAAATTCTCCACGAAACATTCTGCTGCTCCAGAATCTCCGGGAAGGTTTTCCATTTTGCCTGTCTCGCTTTATCATAATCAATATTTTCATTCACAACGTTAGCCTTGGCTTTTCCGTTTTGCTGTTCCCTTAATGTTCCGGACCAAAGGAATAGTCTGTTCGGAGTTGTTCCGGTAAGGGAAGAACAGAAATACTGGTCGAATATGGTAAATGCATCAGCCAGCTGATAATAAAACGGAAGGTCCTCACGGTTGTAATAACCTAATGTCAGCGGAATATTTTTATAATCTTTATTGCCTGAAGCTTTAGCCTGAAGCCACTGGTCAAATTTTCCTTTGTTAAGAGCCTTTTGCTGATCTGCCCATGAATGTGGCAGAGAACTCATCCAGGTAGATTTCGTATTTCTTAAATCCAGACGGGCAGGAGAGGCATATTTTCCTTCGTCATTCTTTTGAAAGAAAACGGAATGTCCATCCTGTTTTATAAAAGCCCTCTTATCCAAAAAGCCCCTTACTCCTTTAAGAGCCCCAAAAGCGTGATCAAATGAACGGTTCTCCTGCATCAGGATCACAACATGCTCTGCATCATAAAATGTAGATTGGGCAGCTGGATCAATGGCTAAAGCTTTTAAAATGGAAGGGTGCAGAACACCTGAAGTTCCGAGTCCCGCTAATAAAAGGCTTGATTTCTCTAAAAATTCTCTTCTGTTCATAATCAATCGTAATAAGAAAGAAACCGCAAGTTAATAGGATTTTCCTGCGATTTCTTTGTTTTTATATAAAAATAATCAGATTTTTATTGTAACCACCAGGGTTTAGAGTTGATATTGTCATTTCCTCCATATTGAGCAGCTAATGCCGCTTTTAAATTACTGCTGTTATAATTGTATTCAGACTGAGGATATCTGAACCTGAAAGGAGCTGCAACTCCAGATTTTAATGGGTAATTAGGGAATCCTGTTCTTAAATAATCATAATAAGAGGTCCATTGTGCCTGATGGAACATGGTCATATATTTTTGAGTCATGATCTTTTCCAGCTGTGCCTGTAAAGGATCAGCTTCATTATAAACGACCAAAGGAGTCGCAAGATATTGATTTACATCAAAGCCTGAGAAATATTGTCCCGGATTTTTTACATACGTCTGATAAAAACTGAAACTAGCTTTGACCGCATTATCATAATGTGTTTTTGCAGATCCGGAAATCCAGCCCCTAGCTGTAGCTTCTGCCAGGATAAACTCAAGTTCTGAATAACTTAATACAGAAGCTGGCTCATTGGTAGGGTCTTTATAGAAACGATCGTTTACTTTGGAAATATTTTTAGCAGTGATCAGAGCCGCATTGTCAGAATAAGGGGAAATAGGATTTCCGCCATTATATCCTGTATAATCTGTGATGGCTTTTCCTGCTTCTTTTGCTCCGGTAGTTTGTGCTGCAAAAGTGAACAGGCGTGGATCATGTCTGTCTTTGAACATATTAATGAAATAATCAGCCATATACAAACTTGAACCATATCCACTGTTGTTAAACATCGTGTATCTGCTGTCTGCAGCATCAGCAAACTTAAGTTCACCATTATCTGCAATGGAGGTCATAAGCGACTGGCTTCCGGCAATTGAAGCAAATTCTGAGGCAATGTTATAACTTCCTACCGTTGTTTTTTTAGATAAAGTAATCAGAATTTTCAGACGGAAGGAGTTGATCAGTTTTTTCCACTTTAATGCATCTCCATTGTATACAATATCCCCTTCAATTTTGTCGCTGGTATTAATAAGATCATTGGCTTCTTTTAATTCTGATAAAATTCCGGCCATGATGGTTTCCTGTGTATCATATTTAGGCTGTGTGATCCCGGATTCACCCTTTGCTGCCTCAGAATAGGGTGCACTTCCCACTTTAAGGCTGATGTTGAAGAAATGATAAGCTCTCAGAAACTTTCCGATGGCCAGATAATTTTTATTTCCTCTTTTCTCTGCTTCCTGCATCATTTTCCCTGTATTGAGGAGCCCTTTGGTATAGACTTCAAAAGAAGCATCATTCCATTTCATATACTGGTATGAATTTTCACCATCAGTACCAATCATCATTCTTGAAGCATACATATTGTCACCGTTGACCTGAAATGTATATTTTTCCACATAGGTTAAAAGAAATTTAGGGTCAATGCTGGCCTGATCATTAGGATTTTCATTGATGGTATCAAGGTTAGATTCGCATGAGCCCAATGTCAGAATTCCTGCAGCAACTATAGACCTCATCAGCCATTTTGCTGTTTTACCTTTTTGTCCCTTCACACTGTTTATAGTATTTTTCATTGTCTTGATGTACTTTTTAGTTAAAACTTAAGGTTAAAGCCGATTCCGAACCATCTGCTGGATGGATCCTGAATATCATTTTCTGTTTTGGCCTGGAAGTCAGGATCAGAATAAAGGTTCTTGGACTTTTTCCACATTGCCAGATTATAAGCCGAAATATTGGCGGTGAAACCTTTTACCATACCCCTTGGGTTGAGTAAAGAAGAAAAATCATATTCCAATACAACAGATCTCAGTTTGACGAAAGTTCTGTCGAAAACATTGGCAAATTCTTCACTTTCATCCTGTGTTACCCTTGCCTGATAAGGATAGTTCTGTGCCCAGTCCTGGAAGCTGATTGCTTTGGTGTGTGGAGTATAAACACCTGTAGCAGGGTTGTAATTTACCCCATCTGGTACGAAATAGTATGTTCCCGGATTGGCATATTCAAGATCTCTGTATGCTATAGAGTTAGGATGTTTTCCTCCCCACCACATCTTTTCAACAACCTGTGATCTCATGACCCCGCCGATACTGCCATCGATTCCGATATTTAGAGTAAATTTTTTATATTTAAATGTATTGTTGAAGCCGAAAGTCCAGTCGGGATTGAAATGTCCTAAGTTAGTTGGAGCATTAGCTCTTGTTGGCATTCCTGTATTGGCATCAAGAATGACTTTTCCGTCCGGAGATTTTTGCCAGGTGTAATCATAGTAGCTGTCCATTCTTTCGCCTAGCTTAATGTTTTTATAATTCGGCATATTGTCGTAGATAGAGGTCAGCTTTTGCTCATAAGTACTCCAGTTGATCAGAGTTTTCCAACTAAAATCAGCCGTTTTTACCGGAACCAAACCAAGAGTGATTTCAAACCCTTTTGTGGTATACTCATTCCCGTTTACATATTGTGAGGTGAAACCGGATGATTCTGCGGCAGGGAACTGAAGGATATTATTATAATCTAATGTTCTGAAATAAGTGGCGTCTAAAGTAATTCTGTTATTCAGGAAGCCGGCGCTTAAACCTAATTCATAGGACTTTGTCTGCTCCGGTTTTAAAGAATTTTCTACGTTCAGGGTCGTAGGATAGTAATAAGTAGGGTTGCCGTTAAAAGTGATTCCCTGATTATTCAGATAATAATTTCTGATGGAATAAGGCTGGAAGTCATACGCTACTTTTGCCCAGGAAGCGGAAAGCTTGAGCATATTGATAGACTCCGGCATTTTTACCAGGTTTGAAATTACGGCGCTGATGGATGCAGAGGGGTAAAAGTAAGACCTGTTGGCTTTAGGGAGGGTAGAAGACCAGTCATTACGCCCTGAAATATTGATGAAGAAAGCATTGTATAATCCGATATCAATGGTAGAATAGGCACTGTAAATCAGCTTTTCCTTCAGGTAGGTATAATTCTTAAGGGCTCCGATAGAGTTCTCAAAAGTGTATACTTCAGGAATTTTCAATCCATCTGTAGATCTTTCATTGTTATTGTTTTTATAATAAAAAGCTGAACCTCCTGCATTGATTGTAAAATCAAAGTTTTCAGATATTTTTTTCTTGTACGTTGCAAGGACATCGTAGTTCAGGTTCCATGTTTTATTATCTTTCAGAATGTAGCCACCACTTCTTGGCGCGCTGTAGTTGAAATAAGAGTAAGGGCTCAATACTTCCGTTTTGCTGTGATTTTCCACCAGGGAAATTTTTCCTTTTACCGAAAGATCCTGTGTCGCCTTATACTCTAAACCTGTCTGTGCATTGATGATATTCGTTCTGTTTTGATTCTTATAATATTCAGCTCCAAACCACGGATTATTGTACCATGCGTAGTTCCAGTTGGCTTGCGCCCTTCCTTCTTTTCCAGGAATCCACATATGATTTTTAAGTGCTTTGCCGTCTACATCACCTCCCATCCAGATCAAGATAGTGTACATGTGACCGCTTGGGTTGTAATCATAGTTGGGAATATTAGGAGTAAAAGCCTGGTTAAAATTAAATTTTGTATCGAATATCAATTTATTTCCGAGATGGTTTTCAGAAGAAAAGTTGATTCCGTATTTCTGAAGATAGGAGTTCGGAACCCTGTCGTCATAATTCATGAAATTCCCGGAGAATCTGTAAACATCTTTGTTATTTCTATAGCTGATCGCAAAATTATTGTTATTGATTACCGCCGGTTTTAGGAAAGTACTTAAGTTATCATGGTATTTCCAGTCGATTGGAACTCTTTCATATCTCGACTTATCATCATACTGAGTTCCCGTTACAGCCCCATACCACGGAACTACCTGTCCTGTTATTTTATCTCTGATCGGGCTGTTCCACTGGGCAATCTGTAAACCGGGAACAAATTTTGGGCCCCATATCATATCTCCGTCATTGACTCCGCCATCGGCACCATCCCAGAATTCATATTTCCCATGAGAACCGTTCCCATATTCGGTCTGGGTTTTCGGGAGATTGGTAAACCCTGCCGTAATCATGGTATTTTGAGAAAATTCTACAGAGAATCCTTTTTTCTTAGCATTTTTCGTAGTGATCAAAATGGCTCCGTAGCGGCCTCTTGATCCATATAAAGCAGATGCTGTAGCACCTTTCAGAACGTTGATATTTTCAATATTGTTAGGGTCTAAATTCTGAAAAACTTCTTTTTCCACAATGACACCATCAATAACAAAAACAAGATTTGAGTTTCCTCTCAGTGTAAATTGTGGAGCCTGCTGCATTCCCGTTGGATTAGAAACATTAAGGCCAGCTACCTGTCCGGAGAATAAATTCCCGATACTTGGTGTGGTGATCGTTTCAAACTGTTTCGTTCCCACTTCCTGGGTAGAATAGCCAATCTTTTCTTTTTTCTTGGCAATACCCAAAGCGGTGATAACCACCCCTTCAATCTGCTTTTCGTTTGACTTTTTTAAAACAACAGAATATTGTCTTCTGGAAGAAACCTCAACGGTATAAACAGAAAAATCAGGAGCAAAAAATTCAAGAATATCTTTGGGGTTTGCAGAAATGGTGAAATTACCGTTTTCATCAGTAGTTGCTGTCTTGCCTGTATTTTTGTCGGTGATATTCACCCCGGAAACACTGGAACCGTTTTCTGATTTTACATTTCCGGTAATATTAATTTCCTGAGCAGAAAAATAAAGAGGAAGTAAAAAAACGGCAAAAGTGGCTAGAGTTTTCTTCATTTTTTTGAAGACAAATTTAGCAGTGCACTGTTACCTGTATTTTAATGAGGTATTAAAATAAAAATACGATTTAATATTTTTTAACAGGAAGAATTAATAGAAAGGTAAAACTGAAAATGTCCTTTATATAAGTGATTTTGCTTTATTATATATTATTATTTATTATAAGGTAAGGAAGCTAGGAGAGGGAAACAGGACGTTATTGTGGTGGTCTTAACTTCTTGAAGCCCTTAGTAATAAATTTTTGAAGAAAATCTTTCTATAGAAATAGCAGGATAGTAAAAACAGGAACTTAATAACTTCCAGCCCTGATCTTCCTTCTTCCTTTCTATTTCTAAAACCTGCTCAGGATTCCCCAGTGAATTTTGGTATCATTAAACTTAAAAGGATTTCCAAACTCATTACCGTTAGACAGCTGGAAACTCATCAGACCGATGGGGATAAAGAAATTGAAACCAAGCCCGACACTGTAAAGTTTGGGTCTTACATTTAACGATTTATTATTGAGCTGTCCATACTGTCCGAAGACATCGAAGAAGGCCTGATTACCGATCAGATAACGGTATTCCAGACTGCCATAATAGTAGAAGTCGGCAGCAAGCGAGTTTTCATTGAATCCCCGCATAGAATTCCAGCCACCAAAACGGTATAATTCGTTGGTGGAAAACTCTATTTTTGAATCCATCATGGCGCCTTCTCCCTTGATATTCAGGAAATGATTTCCGGAAATATGATAATTGTGCTCCCCAAAGAAATAAAACTGGTTTTGATTCGCTTTGGTATTCCCTTTTGTATAGGTGGTTGTTAAGAAGTCATATCCTGCATTGATTCTTGTCTTATAAAGAAAAAGATCAATATCAGTAGGTTCTGTCATTTCAAACCATACCCCGATTCCTTTTTTATTATAGTCTTTCCCCTGAACATATAGGGAGTCGATGATGGTAGAGCTTTCAAGAGTTCCTCTTAACCCTATTTTGTTTCGGTTGTTGATGTGATAATAGAAAGCAGGAAGGAACTTTACATTCGCAAATGTAGAATCCTGCCTATAGATATTCACTTTGGCATTCATTCCGACATTGGATTTGAACAGGTATGGAATATCCACCTGAAGATCAAAAGTCTGTCCTTTATCAGGATTTCGCTGCCAGTATAAATTGACGGTCTCAAAACCGTTGAACATATTTCTGAAATTCACATTCATCGTTCCGTTTAATGTAAACTTGGAAGTTTTGTCATTTCCAAAACCGATTACCCCGTCAAAAGTATTGGTCTTTTTCTTTTCCAGAAACAGGAAAATGCTTGTGGAATCTTTTGTGAATAAAGTCTGCGGCTGTCTTTCGAGGGTTAAAAAAGGATGGCTCTGGAAGGTTTTATTAATGGCCAGAAGATTCTTGTCATCATAGTTTTTACCTTTGAATTCCTTTTCAAGGTTTTTGATAAATCTTTTGGGTACTTTTTCGTATCCTTTTACCACAAATCCGTTGATCGTTCTTTTATCATTTTTGTTGATGTCAAGTTCTACAATCGGATAGCCGTTTTTCTGCCCTTTGTATTTAGATTTGATTCTGCTGAAAGAATAGCCTTCATCAATATAAGTCTTGTTAATGCTTTTCTTAGTGGAATCTAAATTTTTAGTGAAAAAATCTTTCTGGATTTTCAATTTCTGAACCAGAGAATCCGTAAGGTTTACATAGGTTTCATTAAAATTTTTGCCTTTATCATAAAAAATTTCGGTGCTGTCTCCCTTTACTTTTACATCTTTCAGTTTGGTGAAGAAATAGTTATTCTGAGCTAATGAATCCAGAAATTTTACCGCTGAAGTAGAATCCTTTACTTTTTTTCTGATCTTGGTTTCTGTATCAATAAGCCAATATTGCTTTTTCTGCGCTTGTGTAAAAACGCAGAACAGTATAAAAAATATTTTCAGAAACAGTTTCAATCCCAAATATATCTACGCCATAAGCAAGCGACGAAATTAAGCGTAATTATTTTTGATTTAAGATAAAACTTAAAGCGAAGCTTGTCTTAATCATTCCTTACAACTTACCTCTTCTTAATGGTTTAAAAAAATTATATTATTAAATGCTTTCTATACAACTGAAACTAATCCAGTTTATTATATTTCTTCATCAAATTCTCATAAGTTCCCTGCGGAAGAATCCATTTCAGAGGAACCCCGATTTTCTGCCCGAATTTACCAAAATAATAATGCGCTTTCCATTTATCTTTTGCTAAAAGCTTTTCAATATATTCTGCTACTTCCAAAGGCTCTGTTCCGTCATTCACATGGGAATTCATTAAAGCATATACTTTATCAAAAACATTTTTATAAGGTTCAGAAACCTGTGCAATCACTCGGTTGTCTGCTATATTGGTTTTGATATCCCCAAGATGCAATGAACAAACGTCAATATTCCACGGGTAAACTTCATACCTCATTGCTTCGGTTACTTTATCCAGAGCAGATTTTGATGCCGAATAAAACCCTCGGAAAGGCAGTCCCATTTCACTTCCTATACTGGAAACATTGATAATTTTTCCAAATCTATGTTCACGCATATTCGGAAGAACGGCACTCATCATCTGTACAGGTCCGGCAAGATTCAGGCTGAAAAGTTTCAGAATATCCTCTTTCGTAGAATCTTCCACTGCACCTACCATTCCCATTCCGGCATTGTTGATCAGAACATCAATTTTGCTTTCTGTTTTTAAAACCTCAGCAACAGCATTCTGAACGGCAGTGTTATCCGTCACATCTGTTGGAATTGATCTGAAATATCGACTTTCTGTATGTTTTCGGCTTAGTCCGTATACTTTATGCCCCTTTTTACCAAAATATTCGGCCAATGCAAACCCAATTCCTGATGAGGTTCCTGTTATAATGATGGTCATTGAATTCTTATGATTTTATTGTTTTTATTTTTCTTCTGATGCCAGTAAGACGTTTTTAAAGGTCTGTGTTCAAAAAGTAAAATCTATTTTCAGCAAATGTAAAAAAAGAAAAATGAACTCGCTCACTTATTATTCGTGAAATAAATTAATGATTTCTTCATCCGTTATCATTAACGGATGATAAATTTAAAATAAAGTTAATCTGAATCATGCAGAGAATGTTTGGAGAATAATTACTTTTAAATACTTATGTTATTGAAATACAAATGTTTATTTGTTTTGTGTGGGAGGTGCGATTTAAAAAAGCCTAAAATTTCTTAATAAAAACGTAAGAAAATCTTAATGATACCACGGAGCTGGCTGCTCTAATTTTGCACCTAATCAAAAAGGAGATCATGAATGTATTTAAAATCCCTGTATCCGTAACTTATTTAACGGGAAGGGTATTACTTATTGGTGCAATATCAGCTTCACCGATGTTCCTCGCTCAGAAAAAAGACAGCTTAAAAGAAAAATCCATCGACGAGATTGTCGTGGTTGGATACGGAACACAGAAAAAAAGTAAAGTTTCCGGGGCTGTTTCAGAAGCTTCACTGGATAAGCTTACTTCCAGATCTTTGTCTGGAGTAGGAGAAGTTCTTCAGGGTAAAGCTCCGGGGGTAACGGTAGTGAATGAAGGTGGAGATCCCAACGGAGCCCCTAAGGTTAATATCCGTGGTCTGGGAGGTATCAACGGAGAAACTCCTCTGTATGTAGTGGATGGAGTGGTCTTTAACGGAACACCTTCTATCAATCCAAACGATATTCAGGATATCTCTGTACTGAAAGATGCTTCTGCAGCCATTTACGGAGCCAGATCTTCCGGAGGAGTTATCCTTATTACCACAAAAAAAGGGAAAAAAGGAAATCTTACCGTAGATTTTGATGTTAAATATGGCGTAAACCAGGCGTGGAGGCTGAAAGAATCCCTGAATGCAGCAGAATTTCAGGATGTCATGTACAAAGCCTATGAAAATGCCGGAAAACTGGGAAGCTTACCGATGGCTTTTAATCCCAGTCAATATCCTGACGGAAGAGTTACCAGAACAGACTGGATGAAAGAAATTTTCAGAACAGGAACCATTCAGGAATACAATGTAAATCTGAGTGGAGGAAGTGAAAAATCCAGGTATTTTGTGGGCATGAATCACAGAAGCCTGGAAGGAATTTTATTGAATACTCAGGCAAAACGATACAACTTCAGAGTCAATTCTGAACATAAAGTAAAAGACTGGCTGACGATCGGAGAAAACATGTATTATAATTACTCTGACGGGAACACAGCAGATACTAAGAGTGGTTATACCGGAGCTTTGGTAGCTGCCATGTATTATCCGCCCAATGTTCCGGTATATACACCCAGCGGTGCTTTCTCAGGATTGCCTATTGATGTGGCAGGTGGTTACGGAGATATGATCAATCCTGTTGCTTATCTTAAAAGAATCAGTATCAGAAATCCTACCCATGAGATTTTGATCAATCCTTATGCGGAAATCACGCTGGCCAAAGATTTAAAATTCCGTTCCAACTTCTCACAGACTTTTAAACTGGGAGATGTAAAGAACTTCACGTACAGAGTTCTGGAAGTCGGGAAAATTTTTGACACCAATAATCTGGAATACCAATCCAACAATTCTTCTACAGCGCTTGCAGAGCAGTTGCTGACTTATAAAATAGCTTTAGGACAACATAATTTTGACTTCCTTGGCGGTTTTACTTTCCAGAAAACAATTGATGATGGTTTTGTGGCAAAATCCTATGATTTCAGAAGTGAAGCTGAGGTTTTCCAACATCTTCAGAATGCAGCAGACACCAATAAAGATGTTTCCAGTTACCGGTTCAAACAGTCTTTGGTTTCTTACCTGGCAAGAGTAAACTATGACTATGCCGGAAAGTATATCGTAAGTGTATTGGGCAGACGTGATGGTTCTTCATTGGTAGCCAAACAAAACAGATTTGCCAATTATTATGCAGTTTCCGGTGCCTGGGTAGTTTCGAAGGAAAACTTTATGAAGGATATTTCATGGCTTTCAAGTCTGAAACTGAGAGGAAGTTACGGTATCTTGGGTAACCTTGGAGGAATTTCTCCTCAGGCTGTAAATCCTTTGATGACGAGAGATAACAACGTTATTTTCGGACAGGATCCTTCTCAGAATATTGCTTATTACGCTACGACACGTCCCAACCCGGATCTGAAATGGGGGAAATCTGAGCAGACCAACTTCGGGGTAGATGCTTCATTTCTTCACAACAGTCTTTCCTTACAGTTTGACTACTTCGTGAAAAATTCCAAAGATCAGATCTTCAACGTAAGCTTACCAAGTACAGCAACGTACAATAATCAGTATGTAAATGCCGGATTATTCCAGGATAAAGGGTATGAACTGGGAATCAATTACAATAAGATAATTTCGGGTGATTTCACGTTCTCAATAGGAGCTACGATGAGTCAACTAAAAAATACGGTGAAGCAGCTTGCCAATGTGGATGAGATCTTTATCAATGACAATGGGGTAAGAGGGGTATTGAAACCAACCCGGGTGAAAGTAGGTGATCCTCTGTATTCTTTCTATGGTTATAAGACGGGAGGAATTTTCCAGACTCAGGAAGAAATCAATAATTACAAAGATGCCAACGGAAATCTTATCCAACCGAATGCAAAACCCGGAGACATCAAATTCCTGAAGAAGGAAGGAAACACAGGGGTGCTTAATAATAACGATTTTGTCAATCTTGGGAGTCCGTATCCTAAGTTCTCTTACGGATTTTCTTATAACATGACATGGAAAAACTTTGACCTGAACTTATTCTTCCAGGGAGTATACGGAAATAAAATATTCAACGGGATGAAGTTTATTTCTTTGAATCCGGGCGGTACAGGACAGAATTACAACATGGACAGAGATATCCTGAATGCATGGACCCCTCAGAACACCAATACCGATATTCCAAGACTGGTACATGGAGATCCGAGTGGAAATTACTCAAAAGTATCAGATTTCTATGTGGAAGACGGATCGTATCTAAGGCTGAAGAACCTTACCATCGGGTATTCATTACCAAAAGAATTGTACAATAAACTGGATGTAAACAAAGTGAGAGTGTATATAACCACCAACAACCTGTTTACGATAACGAAATATACAGGATTTGATCCTGAAGTAGGGATGAACTCTTACGGAGTAGATACCGGAAGATATCCTCAGGCACGTTCATTCATCTTTGGAGTTGAGATCGGACTATAATTTTTAACTAACAAAAAGTAAGAAAATGAAACTTTTCAATAAAATATTTTTAATATCAGGAATATCCGCAATGCTTTTATCCTGTACAGGAGAGCTGGATGTTCAGCCGGAAGGAACACCTACTGAAGCCAGCTTCTGGAAAACGGAAAACGACCTGATTACCGGGGCAAATGCCATGTATAAGCCTTTGTTTGACGGAGAATTCTACGGAAGAGGTTTGTTCTGGTTTATCAATGCCAGTGATGATATGGTAACAGGAAGGGCAAAAAGTGAGGCAGATAATGCCAAAAACTTCAGCAGCAATTACATCGCAGCAGGAGACCTTGAAACCCAGTGGAACAAAAGATACAATGTGATCGGAGTGGCCAACCGTGTGATCCGTAATGTTGACAATATCCAGACTTCACAGGCTACCAAAAACAAATACCTTGGGGAAGCTCTTTTTATGAGCAGCAGAATGTATTTTGAGTTGGCCTATTCTTACGGAAATGAAAAAGCAGGAGTTCCGATCATCGACCGTTCAAAAGATCCGGATCCTAACCCAATTCCAAGAGCAGCTAACGTAATGGAAAACTACACATACATTGTGAATGACCTGAAAAGAGCAGCAGAATTATTACCTACCCAGGCAGAACTTCCTGCAAAAGATTATGGAAGACCTCATAAAGCTGCAGCATGGGCCCTTTTGGCAAAAGTATATCTGTATATGAAAGACTGGAATAACGCAGAATTCTGGGCAAATGAAGTCATGACAAAAGGAAACAGAGCCTTATTGGGAAATTTTGCTGATGTTTTCAAAGCTGAAAATAACTACAGTTCAGAGTATATCTGGTCAATCCCCGGAACACCTAAGTTTACAGCCTGGGGTAGTATTCTGCCAGGGGTAATGCTTGAAAATAAAGGTTGGGGAGAATATAATGGATGGGGATATTTTCAGCCGACGAAAGAGCTGTATGATGAATACGAAACCGGAGATCTTAGAAGAAGTGCTACCATTCTGAAAATTGGAGACAAATTTACCTTCAACGGAAAAGAAAGAATATACGCTTCTACAAATTCTCTTACCGGATACCAGTTCAATAAATATATGGATGCCTTCAAATATCAGCTGAATAGTGGGCATGTGAGTGCCAACGGAGATTATCCATGTACAGATCTTGCCGTTCCGATCATGCGTTATGCTGAGGTAATCCTGATCAAAGCAGAAGCTTTATTGATGCAGGGAAAATCTGCAGATCAGGAAATCAATATGATTAGAGTACGTGCAGGTCTATCCCCGAAAAACGGATGCACAATGGCAGATCTGAAGCATGAAAGACGTTGCGAACTGGCGGGTGAATGGGCAGACAGACACAGAGACCTTGTGCGTTGGGGAGATGCTCAGACAGCTTACGCGAAACCTCTGCATGGTATCAACGGACAGGTGGTCTGGGCAGCAAGAAACTTTAATCCAGCTGTACATAATGTTTGGGCAGTTCCACAGGCTGAAATCGTAAACAGTCACGGGATCATTAAACAAAATGAGGGCTGGTAAAATTTAATCTTTATATATAAGACACTCTATCATTACAGAACATTCTGTGATGATAGAGTTTTTTCAAAAATAGGTTGTTCCATTCGACCTATAAAACAAAAGATCTACAAATGAAATTATCAAAAATTGTAGCCGTTCTGGCACTGGCTGTTTTTTCCGAAAATCAGGCACAGAATTATTTAAATTATAATGTCGGGAATGCACATTCGCATAATGATTATATGCAGGAAATCCCATTTTGGCAGGCTTATTATGCCCATTTTGGTTCTATTGAGGCAGATGTTTTTCTGGTAGAAGGCAAACTTTGGGTGGCTCATACGGAAAAGGAACTTTCTGCAGACAGGACATTGGAAAGTCTTTATCTCGATAATATTTCAAAACAGATTAAGCTGAACAGGGGAAATATTTATCCTGATGCCGGTAAAAAACTTCAGTTGCTGATCGATATTAAACAGGATTATAAAACATCACTGGCAGCTTTGGTCAATACATTAAAAAAGTATCCTGAGATCACCGGAAATTCAGGAATTAAAATTGTGGTTACCGGAGGACGTCCCCAGCCAGGAGATTTTAAAAACTATCCGGGTTATCTTTATTTCGACGGAGATCTTGGTAAAGATTATTCTGCAGATCAGCTGAAAAGGGTCGGAATGTTCAGTGCGGATCTTCCAGGGTTAGTAAAATGGAACGGGAAAGGAATTCCAAGGGATGAAGAAACCCAGAAAATCAAAAGTGCAGTTGAAAGGGCACATTCCCAGCAGAAACCTGTTCGTTTTTATGGAGCTCCGGATTTCCCGAATGCATGGGTAAATCTGATGGATTTAGGAGTGGATTATATCAATACCGATCATATTCCGGACCTTAAAAAATTTATGAATGCTATCCCGAAAAACTTTTATAAAAATACAAAAGAGTACAGCACTTATACCCCTACCTATAAAACAGACGGAGTGGAGAAAAAGGTAAAGAATGTGATCCTTCTTATACCTGACGGAACTTCTTTACCTCAATATTATGCTGCCTTTACCGCGAATAAAGGAAAGCTGAATGTTTTCAACATGAAATCCACAGGCCTTTCCAAAACCAATTCATCCAATGCGTATATTACAGATTCAGCACCAGGTTCTACAGCATTTGCCACAGGTGTGAAAACCAAAAATACTTTTGTGGGGGTGGATAATATGGGGAAAGCATTGGCACAAATCCCTGATATAATTGCCGAAAAAGGGTTGGTTTCCGGATTGATTTCCACAGGGGATGTTACAGATGCCACTCCTGCAGATTTTTATGCTCATTCAGATAACAGAAACAGTTCGGAGCCTATTCTGAAAGATTTTGCAGCTTCAAAAACGAAAATATTGATCGGTGGTCCTACAAGTGGATTGTCTCAGGAAAATATACAGAAATTCAAAGATGCCAAAATCGATCTCTATCAGGATTTGAAATCAGTCAATAAAATCAATAACCGCACCCTTGTGATTGATCCTCTGGCCTCACAAAGAATCAGCAATGGAAGGGGAAACTGGCTGGCTGATGCATTTGATCTTACTTTAAATGATTTAAAAAACAGTAAGGAAGGCTTCTTTATGATGATTGAAGCTTCGCAGACAGATGGCGGAGGACATAGCAACAATATAGAGCAGCTGGTCACAGAATTACTGGACTTCGATCATGTGGTAGGAAAAGCTATGAAGTTTGCTGACGAAAATAAAGAGACATTAGTCATTGTTGTAGGAGATCACGAAACAGGTGGTTTAACGCTTCTGGACGGAAGTCTCAAAGATGGCTGGGTATTCGGAAACTTCAGTACAAATGACCATACTTCCATTCCATCAAGTGTTTTTGCGTACGGACCTAATTCAAAAGAGTTCACAGGACTGTTTGAAAATACAGAGATCTTCAATAAAATACTGGCAGCTTACGGAATTCAGAAATAGTTTTTGATTTACATTTTTTTACTTTACAAAGAGAGACTGTTTCGGACTGAAGCAGTCTTTTTCTCTCAATTCATTTTAAAATAAAAAGGCTGCCTCAAAAAAAGACAGCCTTTGAATAAATCTAACAAATAATAATTTAGAAATTGGTGTTAACGATCAATTGAGAAAGTTCAGCATTTACAAAATCAATCGGCATGATTCCAAATGATCCCTGAGTATTGGTCTGGAAGAATGTTTTAAGTCTTGGATTAATATTGTTGGATACTGTTGGAATGCTTGGGATACCGAAAATGCCAGGCTTATAACCACTGGTGAAATTCACGAAAAGCTTGCTGTTCGTATCAGTTTTAGCTTCATTAAGAAGACTGGAAATTCCGTTCCATTTATCATCATTGTTCGTTACTTTATAATAGTCCTGAACCTTAAGTTGTACTCCGGAATTGTTGATATCAAAAGTTGTATTGTCTGCCCATGGCGAAGCATTGATTCCTTTGGTTGTTCCCGAAGAGAACCTTCTGAATAATTTGATCTTTCCTCTTACAGCTCCCAGTGTGGGAATATTGGCTCCAAGATCCCATTTTGAAGGATTTTTCTGAACATAAGAATCAAACGTTGCTTCAAAACTTCTGGTTGTGTTGGACGCGTCATATTCTTCTTTTACAGACATAATGATCGTTTCAGACGGATTGCTCTGAAGGAATGCATAACACGCATTTAATACGTCATCAAAATTCATATTCTGGTAAATCGAGCCATGATGAATGGCGAAAGCATTATCAATATGTCTGCAGCGGATATCCAGAAAACGTACACCGGCATTCAGCTGTTCTGCAATGCTGAGGTCCTGAGTTTTAGCTGTACCAGATACAACGGGGGCATCTATACGTGCTCCGGAATCATGAGTACCGGGTATGGAGATCTTTGAAATGGAAATATTATCCTGAAGACCGGACATCCAGCTATTCAGGGCAACAGGCAATAATGAAGCTCTGTTGCTTGCTTTTGCTAAAGAAGCAGTCTTGATTTCATTAGAATCTCTTTCCAACATACTGTCGTTTGAACAGGAGAAAAAAATAGATGCGGTTACCACACCAAGAGTAATGTTGGTAAAACGTTTCATGCTTTGTTTGAACATAGTTTTTTTATTTTTAATGTAGCTTAAAAATAAGAATATATCAAAGCACAAGGAGTTAATTTAACTTTAAGAGATAATTAAGTTGGTATAAATTCAGGAAATTGGAAGCTGGAAGAAAGAAGGTTGTCCATACTTACAAAGATTTTAAAAATAACAAATTTACCATGAAATACTGATCAAGAAGTAGTTGCCGGAAAATAACTTCGAGCCTCCTGCTTCATGCTTCCTTCTTAAAATACAAAATCCTCCTTCAAACCGGGAAGCCTGAACTTGTGGTCTCCGATAAAGAAATCATTCATCTTAATAAGAGCCGGGAATTGATGAGTAAACTCTTTGTGTGAGTTTTCGGGTACTTTGGTGTCCTCATCACAGGATGAATATTCTCTGTCAACAATCACTTGGCCTGTAGAAAAATTGATTTCATTCGTAAAACTGAAATCGCAGGTGTCTTCAAAATGATCGTACAAACCGATCAGATAAAAATCTCCGTTCTGAAATCTGAAGGTATGCTGATATTGCTGGGTATGCCTTGAATTGGTAAAAAACAGCTGTTCAATAATAAGACAGTTATTTTTTATATGGATTGTAAGAGTATTATTGGAAGGATAAAATCCGAATCCGCTTGAAAAAATGATGTCAGAATTTTCTTTCCATACTTTCAGGCCGTTATTTTCCTTTTTCAGAATATAGAAAACCCTTTTATAGTCAATTGTACCTTCCGGGTTTTGCTCGTATGATACCTTTATATCCGTATCAAATACCAATACGGTTTCCTCTTTTCCATCTCTGTCAAGATCGCCTTTGGCTTCTGCAATTTGGGTATATCCTTTCGGAACTGAAAATACTTTCAGATTCTGAGCAGATAAACCCGAAACCGATAAAACAAGCAAAAAGGAAAAGAAAGGTTTCATCATTATTATATAAAATTAAAATGTGGTAATCTGAAATAAAAAATCATTTTCAAATTACCACATTTTTATGACATTAATGAGTCAGTATGCTTTCAAGATCTTCCCAGAACATTGGATAAGACTTTTCCACTACATCTTCATCTTCAATAGTAAGTTCTTTAATCAGACAAAACGGAGCAAAGCTCATTGCCATTCTGTGATCCTGATACGTTTTGATAGAAATGTTATCTTCTGGCTCTTTGAAATTGGTGGATTGAATAGTTAAATCTGTAATTTCTGTTTCAGTACCCAGTTTTTGAAGTTCATTATAGAGTGCAAGAAGTCTGTCGGTTTCTTTTACCCTTAACGTTCCCAATCCGGATATTTCAAAAGGAATTTTTAAAGCTGCCGCCGTTACACAGAGCGTCTGAGCAATATCCGGACAGTCATTCATATCCAAGACAATTTTTTCCGGGAAAGAAAAATCAGGCTGAGGTTCCAGCGTTAGTTGATGCCCATCTTCTGAGAATGTAGTTTTGATTCCGAAGAATTTCTCGTAGATACTGGCAATTGCAGAATCCCCCTGTGTTGATTCTTTGTAAAAGCTTTTCAGATGAATAGTTTCTCTTCCCAAAGCACAGATAGAATAGAAATAAGATGCCGAACTCCAGTCGCTTTCCACTTCATAATAGACCACCTCGGAATTGTTATCGGGAGTGAAAGGTTTTACCTTAATGGTGTTTCCTTCAAAACTGCTCTGGATACCAAATTTAGTTAGAATATCCAGTGTCATTTCAATATAGGATCTTGAGGTTACTTCTCCTACAAGGTTAATCTGAAGCCCGTTTTCAAGCTTTCCTGCAATAAGAAGCAGAGATGTGATAAACTGGCTGGAAATATTGGACGGAACATTCACGGAAGTCTGGGTAATCTTTCTTCCGGTAATTTTTAAAGGAGGAAACCCTTCATTTTCCATATATTCAATATCTACTTCAAGATCCCTCAAGGCGTTTACCAGGTTTTTGATGGGTCTTTCTTTCATTCTTCCCGAACCGGTAAGGATAGTTGTCTTTCCTTCCTGGATAGAATAATAAGAAGTAAGAAAACGCATGGCTGTTCCTGCGTGATGAATGTCTACCACTTCTGTATTCTCGGATAATGCTTTTTTTAACAGTTGCGTATCCTGAGAATTGGACAGATTTCCGATTTTTATATTGCTAAACAGACTTTCCAGAATCAATAAACGATTCGAGATACTTTTCGAACCGCTGATCTGTACTGTTTTATTGCTTACTAATTTTGATTTTTCTAGCTTCATTATAATCTACATTATCTTAAAAAATGATGAGTTAAAAATTCATTTGTAATTCATAACCCATCATTTATTATTATTTTAATTTTTCATTATTCTGATGCCGGTCTTTATCCCGGTCAGTTTTGATTTTCATTTTTCTGTCAAAAGCATCCTGAAGATTCACTCCGGTTTGATTGGCCAGACATAATGTTACAAAAAGGACGTCTGCCAGCTCTTCGCCAAGATCTTTGCTTTTGTCACTTTCCTTTTCACTTTGCTCACCATATCTTCTTGCAATAATTCTTGCGACTTCACCTACTTCTTCTGTCAGCATCGCCATATTGGTCAGCTCATTAAAGTATCTTACACCGATGGTTTTGATCCATTCGTCAACCTGCTGCTGTAACTGGGTAATTTCCATTATTGATAAGCTCCGAGAGTTGGGTTAGTTGTTCTGGATACATTCACAATATCAAAAGGGACCGTTGCCGCAACAGCTGTATTTCCTTTTCCAAGAGCTGGCGAGCCGGGTTTTACTCTTAAATTCATTTTTGCCATAAAATAATTGACAAACTGTGGATCGGTATTTTTAGTGGTTTGGATCACACGTGGATTGTTATCAAAAGTGAAGCCTGATCCTGTTGCGCTGGTATATTTTATTAATGAATTTTGAAGTAGGAATTCAAACTGCTGCCCCGGGGTCTGTTCAAAATGAATAGCGTCATCTCTGTCAGAATATACGATACTGTTTTTGATATCAAGCTGTTGTAAGGCCCCCTGCTGTGTCTGTCCGGCATCATTCTTCCATTCATTGGCTGCAAAGATCCCAGCCCGGTCAAAAGAACTCATTGTTTTAGAATAATTGGCAATAGTAGCGTGGGTATAGCTGTGTTTTCCGCCAAGGAAGACTCCGATACATGATAAGCCACAGTTATTCATCACCAGGTTGTTGGCATTTACTGTAGAACCTACAGCATAAATTCCATATTCAAAGAAGGTGTGGATGAATGAATTGGTGATCGTCGCATTGGTCTGTCTCATGTCAAGTCCTCTCGTTCCCCCGAAAAGCCTTGCATGGTTCATCTTCAGTGTGGAATTGGCTTCAAACCTGATAGAGTTCCAGTTTTTTGGAATCGTATCATAACGGGGATCATTTCTGTCGCCACGAAGGATAACCTGGTCAGTCTGGGTTCCGTTGATGTTCAAAACAGCTCCGGAAGAAACCTTCATTCCACTGTTTTTATGGAAATATACCTTGGTTCCGGGGTTGATATCCAGGGTTACACTTGGATTGATGGTGAGATTTCCATAGATGATCTTTGCTTTATTATTATTCCATGTAGTGGAATTGGCAATGACATTAGGATTGCCAGGAGTCTGAATAAAAAATTCTGCATCCTGAACCACGGAAAATAAAGTCACATGCTGCTGCCCGGTAGGGCCGGTAAATAATATCCTGTCCTCTGCAATGGCTTCCGGTCCCGTAGCTTCCGGGGCAATTTCAACAAAAATATAAAGACTGTCCTTTTTTCTTAAAGGAACATTCTGAAAATCATATCCGGGCTTCCCGTCTACATTGATTCTATATAATGAAGCAGCACCTTTTTCAAGGTTGACTCTCGGAATCATAATATCCTTGTCTTCATCATTATATACTTTCACAACATAGGTTTCTGAACGTACCTGATGATATACTGTATCACAGAATACTGTATCCCTTGAAAAGCGTAACTGCTGTGTAGGGCTGTCAAAGGTAATATCATCTTTATTGCATGATACAGCCAGAAGTAACATCCAGAAGGAGAAAGCCAGTAATAATTTGAATTTCATTGAAATTAAAGTTTAAGTAAGTTCCAAATTTAACGAAAATACTTTAAATTTCTTATCAATAAAAAAATATTGAATCCACTATTTGGAAATTAGAAAAAATGTTGTATTTTTGCAACCTAAAATTTAGCAGAGAAATATCCATTACTATTTCGAAAGCAAACTTTAATTTTTTAAAAATAGTATTATGAAAAACGGAATCCACCCAGAAAATTATAGACTTGTTGTTTTCAAAGATATGAGTAACGACGAGGTGTTTCTTTGCAAGTCTACTGCAGAAACAAAAGACACTATCGAGTATGAAGGACAAGAGTATCCTCTAATCAAAATGGAAATCTCTTCAACTTCTCACCCTTTCTACACTGGTAAAGTGAAACTAGTTGACACTGCAGGTAGAGTTGATAAGTTCATGAACAAATACAAAAAATTCGCTAAGTAATTTTTGTATAATTAAAATATTAAAGTCTTCCAATTTTTGGAAGACTTTTTTTATTGTAAATTTGTTAACCTTGAATTTTAAACCTTAAACTAAAAAAACTGAATGATGCAGTTAGTATTTTCAGACGCACAATATTGGGAAGACTTTCTTCCGCTTACTTTTACCCGTCCGGTTGCCGCTATGCGATGCGGAATTCTTACATTTTCTGAAAGGTGGCAGAAAATCCTGGAAAACACTGAGGTAACCTACTTCACAGAAATGTATCTTCAGGAGAAATTTAAAAGCCCGGAGGAGAAAGAAAGTCTTTTTCTGGTTCCAAATTTTCTTCCGACAGAAACCGTTATTCAACAGATTAAAGATCTTAAGCAGGGAGAAGCCCTGGTTTATGAAGATGAATTGATCGCCGCTAAAATCAATATGAAAGGCTTTTCTCTGAACCAGATTGAGAAAATGACAGATATCAAAGAAGACCTCATCTTCTTTAAGAGACCGAAAGATCTGTTTACCTATAACCATCACGCAATTAATTTTGACTTTGATCTGCTGACGAAAGGAAGAACTTCACAGGAATTGTCTTCAACCAATGGATTTTTAGGAGATAAAAAAGATCTGTTTATTGAAGAAGGAGCTTATATTGAATTCTCCACGATCAATACAAAAACAGGTAAGATTTATATCGGTAAAAATACTGAGATCATGGAAGGCTGTCATCTTCGCGGACCGATAGCGCTTTGTGATGATTCCAAATTTAATCTTGGAGCTAAGATCTATGGGGCAACTACGGTAGGGCCACATTGTAAAGTAGGAGGTGAGGTAAACAACATCATTATATTTGGATATTCCAGTAAAGGACACGAAGGTTTTGTAGGAAACTCTGTGATTGGAGAATGGTGTAATTTCGGAGCTGATACCAATTCTTCGAACATGAAAAACAATTATGGAAACGTAAAATTCTGGAACTACAGAGCGAAAGCTTTTGAAGATACAGGATTGCAGTTTGCCGGCCTTATTATGGGAGATCATTCCAAAACAGCAATCAATACCCAGTTGAATACAGGAACGGTAGTAGGGGTAGCATCCAATATCTTTAAACCAGGCTTTCCACCCAATCTTGTAGAAAACTTTTCATGGGGCGGATTGAAAGATGATGAAAGGTTCAAATTGGATAAAGTATATGAAGTAGCGGAAAGAGCCATGGCAAGAAGAAAAGTCACTTTAACAGAAGAGGATAAAGCGATTCTGAAACATATTTTTGATGCGTATTAATTCAATAGATATAGATAGAACCCTCAGAAAATTTCTGAGGGTTTGCTTTTTAGTTTGAGAATAATAATTGCAGACTATCCAGATATTCTTTACCAGATATAATTTCTGCTTCCCTATCCTTGAAAAAGAAATATTGATAATTTGGATTTTCTTTTTTCAACGTATCAAATTTCTTTTCACTCATACTTTTTCCATTGAAATAATAATAATCAGGTGGGCTTTCAGACATAATTGCTACACCTCCTATATATGAAGGTTTAGAATCAATCTGAAATTCTTTCTCATTTATTTGTTCATTTTTGGAAAAGATAATTGAAGTGTTTTCGTAAATATCTGCATTTATTGTATTGGGTACTTCTCTGTTGGAATTTTTATAGGTTTCATTATTTAATTTGTCAAAATTAAAGTACAAAACATTTTTTCTTTTAATCAACTCACTGGGTATTTCTAAAGTGAAATTTCAATTTTCATCTGTTATTGTTTTTATATATTTTGATTTGCAGATGAAGAAAACTTCAGCATTGGATATTTCCTTTTTTGTTCTTTTGAAGATCAGTTTTCCTGAAACTTGTGTGATAGCTCTTCCTTTTTGTTCAGTGGTAATCTCAGAATTGTTTTGAGTCTGCGCCTGAACAAAAGTAAGATTGGTAATTAAAATAATTCCTGCAGCAGCTATAGCTAATGATCGTTTTGAAATTCTTCCGCAGATTTCCTGTCCATTAGCCATCTGAAGAATTTCATTAATTTGGATATCTGTTTTATCAGTAAAATCTATGACACATTTAGAACATTTTTCGCAGAATTTCCCGGAAGGAAAGTCTTGCATATTTTTCCAGTTTTCAGGGCACGGGCTTGGGATTTTAATTTGGTTTTTCATAATTTCTCATCGATAATATTCAATTTCTCTCACCCATTTATAAAGATCTTTTCCGTCCACATTCTTAATCATTTCTATCCAGTTTTTTTGTTTGTCAAACTTATATTTGAAAGTTATTAATTTAGGAACTATGTTTTTATCTTCCATTCCGATTTTATTAAGGTAAGTCATATTGGTGATATAATTACCTTTATATTCAAATCGGATATCATACCAAATATTATTATTGTAGTGTGCTGTTGTTCTTTCTAATTTTTGATCTTTGGTATAAGTATAAGTGATTGACATGGGTTTTTCATAATTACCATCTTTTTCTTCTGCGATTATTTTACCCTTTTCAAGTATAGTATAATAATGATACTTTCCGTCTTTAATTTCAGCTCTCTGTATTAGATTTCCGGATTTATCATATTCGTATTTCATATGCTTGCTTAAAAATATTTTTTTGTTTTCATAATCAAGTTTATGGTCAAAAGATTTTTCTTCAATTACCCTATATTGATTATCATAAATTTTTATATGATTTAGTTTCTTATGATAAATAGAATCTTTAACCTCAGTATAAGAACGCTCACCTACCTTTTTCCAAATATCATTTGTTATTGTAAAAATACTGTCTGTTCTTGTTAGAGTATCAAATTTAGTTATATATAGAGGTTTGAAACTTTCAAGATTGCGTATGTATTTTTCCATAGGCTTATCCTTAGTTTTGTAGTAGGCTTCTTTAAATTTTACGGTTTTATTATTTCCATTGTAAAAATAATGATAAGAGATTTCGGAGTATTTGTTTTTCCTTTTTTCTTCAATTAACCTATTAAGACTATCAAATGTATAATCATAATCATCAACAATTTCTCCTGATTTGTAATACCACGTTTCTTTTGTTATATTCCGGTTTTTATCATAGTAAGTTTCATTATTTATATACCGGCAGAAATCTGTTTCAAACCATGTCTCCCACATTCTGCTTCTTAGATTTTTGGGAGTCATGATTACAGCATGTCCATATTCATCATCACCCTTCATAAAGGTAAATGGACCAGAATTATTTAGAAAAACTACGTATTCTTTTACGAATTTTGGTTTCCCTAAAATTGAATCTTTTATAACCTGAGCGTTAAACCAAGCAGATAAAAAGATTAAAATAAATAATATTTGTTTCATTTCATCATTTGAAAAAGCCTCCGAAGAGCCTTTGTTTATTGTTTTATTAATATAATTTGTTTTGGCAATGGCTGAGGAATCGCAGTATTGTAATAAGGGCAATCTGATGTTATAATCTCATTATTATAAAGATATTTCCAGTCTAATTTAGTTTTACTAGAGTCTGTGAAATTAATGGCAATACTACCAGTAGTATTACATAAATCTGGATCAATAAAGACAAGAGAATATTTGTCTCCATATCTCCTAAAACTTACACCTTTAATTTTAGCTGTATCATCTGTTAAGTTTGTATTATCAAAAATTATATTATTATTTAAATCTATAACTTTAAATTTGGCTATTAGATAATCTTTATAATGTTTAAAATTATTATCATATTTATTAGTAATCTTTTTAAAAGTAATAAAAATTGTTTTATTATCCCATGCCCCTTTCCAAGTTCCCTCATAAGCAGGTAGTTCATTGTTTGTATCTTTTTGGTAAGAATTTTCTGGGAGGTCAATTTCTGCCGGTCTTAATGAATAAATTTGTTGTGCTCTGCATGAAATGGCAGATATAAATAGTATAAGTAGGAGTACATTTTTCATAATTAAATTTTTAAATTTTTATGGACATGGTATTGTTTGTATTGGATTATCTTTTCCATTATAGTTAAGCTTACTTGTGTCACCTGTAGTTTTATCAGATTTATATACTTCCAAACCGTTAATTTTAACCTGTTCTTCCAAAAATTGTGTAAATATTTTTTCTACAATATTTGAATTAGACAATTCGCTGTCTTTAAGTTTACTATATTCATCCCTATACCAGGTTTGCCAGTTGTTTAGTTGCCCATTGGTAATTGCAAAGTTACCATCTCCTGAATATTTTAGGATATAGTTTCCTTGTGAGGTTATGACCATTGCATAGGCATCTGTCATACTCCCCTTTAATTTTGCATTAGTTACACAGCTTGTTAAAAAAGTAACGATATCATAAGGTGAGAATATTTTTACTACTCCATCTAGATTTAGATGAGAATGCATATATCCAAAATATTTGTTTCCATCAGGTAATCTTACATTTCCATCAGAAGTATTAGACATTTGTTCAAAAGGTTGGGTTCCATAGGCTGCTGCAAACCCAGTTTCTTGGCTTTTATCGAAAATTTCACTTTTGTCTAATGATGAAACTTTAGCTTTAAAATTGGGATCAGCATTTTGTGTTTTCAATTTTTTGCAAGGATCTTTCGGATTCTCTAAAGGAGACAGATTTTCCCCTGGATAAGGAAAACCTCCTTCTCCTGGTATATCGTTGCCTGTTCCAGGACATTCTCCATTAGGACCTAATACGCCCTGACAGTCATTTAGATCGGGACGTTCTTCACATTTTACCACAGAATAACTTTCCCAGTGCCCTGGCCCTGTATCAGGATCAGGATTGTTTTCATTATCCGGCATCCATACAGAATAATAACTTGTTGTACATATAATGTCCCTTGCGGCAAGGTTGGCGTTATTATTTGGATATACCTTTTTCTTATATTTTGAAAAAAGAAGATTTTGAAAAAAAGCAATATGGTTACTGAAATCAGTAAAATAGAAGTAGATATTATTATTTTTTCTTGGAACCTGTAGTACAGAGGTCACCTTCCCGTTTTCTACTACAGGTACCATCAGAAAATTTTCATTATAAGTTCCTACTGTAGTGGCATAATCCCAGTAAATAATCCCATTTACTTTTTTAATTTTTGATTCATTCTCAAAGTAGACTTTCATTACATTTTTAATATAAGTCTCATCTTCTTTCCAAAGACTTTTGGAAGCATATTCTTTCGATGTGGGATCTACAGAAGAATAAATTTCATCCTGTATACAGGAATGAAACAGGGTAAAAAGAAACATCGGCAGGAAAAGCCGGAAAATTAAATTTTTCTTCATAAGCATTTGTTTTTTGGTAGTTAAATATATACTTTTTTTATTACTCTACAAATGTGTGAATAATAAACTGAAACAATGCAGTAGAAAAATACTGGTTTCCGTATTATTTTTCTAAAAGAAAAAAATATGTAATTTTGGTAAAAATACATTGTGCTATGACGCTAGGAGAAAAACTGAAAAAAGCGAGGATCAATAAGAACTTTACCCAGGAGTATCTTGCGGAAGTATTGAATGTCTCCCAGAAAACCTATTCCAATTTTGAGAACGATAAAAGCAAGCCCGCTTTTTCTCAGGTAGAAGATATAGCAAAAGTTTTGGAAGTAAGTGTTCTTGATTTTTTAAGCGGAGATGGATTATCTTTTAATTATGATAACGTTCATGGAGGTAATAATGGGTTTATTTATCAAAATCAACTTCCTGAAAAGTTAATAGAGCAATACGAACAAAGGCTTAAAGACAAGGATGCGGAGATTGCATTTCTCAAGCAGCTTCTTGACAAAAAATAAAAACTTCAAATTTTTTTTGAAGTTTTTTTATTTTTGATGTAATAGATATGTAACGGCAGTTGTCTTACCTATAAGAAACAAAACTCATGACCCAAGAAACTTTCAAGAATACGGTGTTTATTCTCAAAGACGAGATGTATCGTTTTGCGAAACGGTTTGTCATGAGCAGTGATGAAGCAGAAGATGTTGTACAGGATCTCATGATGAAGTTTTGGCAGAAGAGGGATGAGCTTGAGCAGTTCGGGAATTTTAAATCCTATGCGCTGAAGTCTGTCCGGAACGAATGCCTGAACCGGCTGAAGCATCACGATGTAAAGATCGGCTTTGCGGATATGCAGCTTCATCGCTCGGAGCTTTACAGTATGGAAGTTGATAACCTTAAGGAACATATTGTAGGATTTATCAATCAGCTCCCTGAAAAACAGAAGATGGTCATCCACTTGAAAGATGTAGAAGAATATGATGTTTCCGAAATTTCTGAAATGCTGGAAATGGAGGAAAATGCGGTAAGGGTAAACCTGATGCGTGCGAGACAAAAAGTAAAAGAACAAATCTCACAACTGATGAGCTATGAAAAAAGATCAATTACAAGATAAATACAACGAAATCTTCCAGGAGATCAGGGAAGAAAAAATGGACTGGAGCTTTGAAGACTTTCTTCAGACTACAGAAGGTGCGGAACCTGAACAGGATATTGCACCTGTTATTCCATTGGATGGAAAAAAGAAACCCTCCTTTCCCAAATGGTTCTGGATGGCCGCCGGTGTAATACTGGTTTTCAGTATCGGTTTTTTCCTGAATACCTATAATACGGACGTTCAGGATAGGGAAAAATTGGTAAAGGATGAAATCCTGAAGCAGAAATCAGGGTTTATTGAAGAGAACAGTGATCACCAGGAGCAGGTAGCTGTTAACCATACAGATTCTATTTCCGGTGCGAAGAAAGATTCTGTATTTCAGGAAAACCAGGTGGCAGAAAAAGATGTAATGGATGACATTTTACCCAAAAGAGGAAGACTTAAAAAGGAAACAAGACCCAGATATGTCAGCAATGCCTCCGGTAACAGAAGTGTAAATGATTCTACGACAGCTTATAATGACTCCTATGTAATTGTCAACGGAAAAAGAATCAGCAGTGAAAAAGAAGCCATAGATGTTGCCAAATATTCCTTTATGAAATTAGGAAATGAATTTAAAAAAACAGTAGCATCTTCTCAGAAAAATGAAAATCTTGACAGCGAATACTAAAAATCAGATCAATCCCATGAAAAAAATATTTTTTATAATAGCCATAATGTTAAGCAGTTTTGCAACCTATTCTGCACAGACTGATAAACTGGATAAGCTTTTTCAGGATTTTGAAAAAAACGGAGGAGTAACCTCTATCAATATCAAAAAACCGATGTTCAAACTATTGAACACCATTGATGTGAATGATGCCTATGTAGGGAAAATAAAACCTATTTTGAATGAAGTAGATGGCCTTAAGATCCTGATTATCCCCAAAATTACTTTTCCGGATCGTCTTAAAGATGAAAACCTGGCCAATATAAAGATGAATGAGGAGAAAACGGATAGAGTGAACAAAGCTTTAAGGTCTCTTAATTTCAATGAGCTGATGTCCATGAACAGTGAAGGAACTTCTATGAAGTTTCTTGCTGAAGATGAAAAAGATAATTATCTGGAAAATCTTGTGTTCAACGTTGACTCAAAGGAAGAGAATATTATTTTTATTCTTAATGGAAAAATGAAACTGTCTGATGTAAACAAAATCATCAATTCCGGTGAAACAGCAACATCATCTGTTACCTCTTCCATGAGAAGCAGCCTTACGTCAGATAACACCTCTTCCTATTTAAATGGTGACAGCAGAAATGTAGGGGAGTTCTCAAGAATAGATGCCAGTGTAGGAGTGAATGTTACTTTTAAGCAGGAAAATCCGAGAAGTGTAAAAGTCATTGCAGATGCCGACAAGCTTCAATATGTGATTACCAGAGTGGAAAATGGAGTTTTAAAGATATATGTTGATAATAAAGGAGTACGTAATCTTAGATTTAGAAACCTTAATGTGAATGTTTCAGCACCTAATCTTTATGGGATTAAGACTTCATCGGGAAGTGTTTTTACAGCAGTGAATCCTGTTACAGAAAACAGTATGGAGATTGATGCGGGATCAGGTTCCATTATTAAAGGGACATTCAATGTGAGACAGGCAGCAGCTGTTGCAGTGAACTCCGGTTCCGTTTTGAATGCTGAAATTAAAGCCGATAAACTGGTATTGGATGCTTCAAGCGGAGCCAGCATAAGCTTATCCGGAGCCACAAATTCTGCCGTAATTGATGCGAGCAGTGGGGCTTCCTGTAAGGCAGATGACCTTAAGATTGCAACGGCTGTGGCAGAATCTACTTCTGGAGCAAGTCTTTCTTTGCTGGTTACCGATAAACTAAAAGTAAGTGTTTCATCAGGAGCATCTGTGAAGCTGAAAGGAAATCCGGAACTGGATGCAAAGGTAGATAAAGTTTCAGGAGGAAGTTTCAGACAGATCAAATAATAAGCCCAACTATGAAAACTCTTAAAAACATTTTCCTCGTTATTCTGACCATAGGTATGCTGCAGTCGTGTATCGTTTCGGAAAAGCCTAATATTGATTTTTTTCAGAATTCAAAATATGATTTTAAAGGAGCTCAGTTTGCAAGTATTAATGTTCCGATGGTTCTTGCCAAATCATATATTAAAAAGGCTCTGAGGGAGGACGGAGAAAGTGAAGAGACGATCAGTCTGATCAGGAAGGCTTCAAAAATAAAGCTGCTTACGGTTACCAACGGAAGTCAGCAAATGCTCAACGACTATGTCCAATATCTGAATAATCATCATTATGAAGAATGGGCAACTATAAAACATGATGGAGATAATATCAATATAATGGTAAAGCAGGATGGAGATGTTATTAAAAATATGCTGCTTACCGTAGGTTCCAATGCCAATGAAATGGTGTTTGTAGATGTAAAAGGAAATTTTACAGCAAATGATATCTCAAAGATGATCAACTCTGTTTCTACCCAATAATCAACGTATAAATCTCTAAACTGTCTGAACATGGAAAAATTAATGAGAGAAGTCAGGATCCTTAAAATCTATGCCGTTGTACTTACTGTACTGTGTGCTATGTTTTTCTTTCTCGCATTTAAAAATCAGTCTTCCAACGAACGTTTTAAAGAAATAGATGTAGAGCGCATCAATGTCGTAGAGAAAGATGGAACATTAAAAATGGTGATCAGTAACAAAGAACGTCAACATCCCGGATTGGTAAATCATAAAGCGTTAAAACCTCGTGAAAGAGCTGCAGGAATTATTTTCTTCAACGCTTTGGGAGACGAATGTGGAGGTCTTGTATATGATGGTAATGAAAAAGAATCGGGAATGGTGTATTCTGTAGATCAGAGGAAGACCGATCAGATCATGCAGCTGCAATATTCCGAATCAGCAGGGAATGATAAAAAAAGAGTATATGGCTTGAAACTCTGGGACCGGCCTGATGATTTTCCACTGGAAGCAATGATTAAGTTTGAGGATTCTTTGAAAAAATTAAATGATCCCGTTGCAAGCAAAAAAGCATATGCAAAACTCAGGGAACAGGGAAGATTAACCAATGAACGTTTATTTGCGGGTAAGACAGCTAATGGAGATGTGGGTATTTTTATCCGTGACAGTAAAGGAAAAGTAAGATTACAAGTATATGTCGATAAAAATAATCAGACACACATTGAAAATCTGGATGAAAATGGTAAGGTTATTAAGTAGGCTTTTAATCAAAAATTATAATATATAACAAGTAGTTTCTACATATTCAATTATTTTGTACCGTAACCGTTCTGATAAAAGAACGGTTTTTTCGATTTAAGTTATTGATTATTAAATTTTATTTAAACTATCAAAAAGGATTTTCATATCTCGTTAAAATAACCTAATTTTGCAAAGAAAGTAAAGATGTCTATTCATAACAAAATTGTAGAGACAGCCATCACTTTCGATGACGTTCTTCTAGTCCCTTCTTATTCAGAAGTTTTACCTAATCAGGTTTCATTAAAATCAAGACTTACCGACAAAATCACGCTGAATGTTCCGATAGTTTCCGCTGCGATGGACACTGTTACTGAAGCTGATCTGGCTATTGCTTTAGCGAGAGTGGGAGGGTTAGGCTTTATTCACAAAAACATGCCGATTGCTGAGCAGGCTGCTCAGGTAAACCGTGTGAAACGTTCCGAAAACGGAATGATTTCGGATCCGGTAACTTTATCTAAAGACCATACTTTAGGACAGGCTAAAGAAATGATGGCTAAATTCAAAATTTCTGGCTTACCGGTAGTGGATGCTGATAATGTTCTGATCGGAATTATTACCAACAGAGATGTAAAGTATCAGGAAAATCTTGATATGAAAGTGGAAGAGATCATGACCAAAGATAATCTGATCACTTCAGATAAAGATACCAATCTTGAAAAAGCTAAAGAAATCCTTCTTAAGAACAGGGTTGAAAAACTTCCTATTGTAGATAAAGATAATAAACTTGTAGGATTAATTACCATCAAGGATATTGATAATCAATTGGAATATCCTAATGCCAATAAGGATGAGAATGGACGTCTTATCGTAGGAGCAGGAGTAGGAGTAGGAGAAGATACGCTGGCCAGAATTGAAGCTTTGGTACAGGCAGGTGTTGATATCGTAGCAATCGATTCTGCACATGGTCATTCTAAAGGAGTTTTAGACAAAATCTCAGAAATCAGAAAAGCATATCCGAATCTTGATGTTGTAGGAGGAAATATTGTAACTGCCGAGGCAGCTAAAGATCTTATTGAAGCAGGTGCTAATGTGCTGAAAGTAGGAGTGGGACCAGGTTCTATCTGTACAACCAGAGTGGTTGCAGGAGTAGGAGTACCTCAGTTATCCGCTATTTATAATGTTTACGAATATGCCAAGTCTCAAAATGTCACGGTAATTGCTGACGGAGGTATCAAACTTTCAGGAGATATCGTTAAAGCGATTGCTAGTGGAGCAGGTGCAGTAATGCTGGGTTCGCTTTTAGCAGGAACCGACGAAGCACCGGGAGAAGAAATTATCTTCCAGGGAAGAAAATTCAAATCTTATCAAGGGATGGGTAGCCTTTCAGCAATGAAGAGAGGAGGTAAAGAAAGATATTTCCAGAGTGAAGCTAAGAAATTTGTTCCGGAAGGAATTGAAGGAAGAGTTCCGCATAAAGGAAAATTGGAAGATGTAATTTTTCAGCTGACAGGAGGTCTGAGAGCAGGTATGGGATACTGTGGTGCAAAAGATATTGAAACACTTCAGAAAGATTCTAAACTGGTCATGATTACTGGAAGCGGACTGAAAGAATCCCACCCGCACGATGTGATTATTACACAGGAAGCTCCGAATTATTCTTTATAAGACTAAAATATTCAATAAAATGTCTCCATTCCAATGGAGACATTTTTTATTTAACCTTTATATATTTGAATCTGGGCTTGATAACTTTATTCAGGAATTGCCCTTTAGATCTTGCTTTTCCAAATTTTTGAACAATATCAGCAGGAACCTTCAGATAGTCATAAACCGCTCCTGACTGATATATAATTCTCAATATTTCAGTTTCAGGGATATAAATGAAATGGTTTACAACACTTGATGGCATACTCCGGTTCATGCAAAAAATATTCCTTCTAAAAAAATAAAGCTTCCGGTATTTCCGAAAGCTTTAAATGTTTTTATTCTTTAAAAGTAATTTATTTTTTCACGAATTTAAACTGGTGAGTCTGAAAATTTCTGGTACTTATCTTTAAAATATACCCACCAGGAACAAGTTGTGAAACATCAATTTTTGAATCAAATGCTTCAGATTTTACCAGGCGTCCATCAATATTATAAATCTGAACAGACAGTCCGTCATCAATACCCGAAATACGGATAAAATCGATCACCGGATTAGGGAAGATCTGGATTTTATTTTTAGAAAGCTCTGAAGTTCCCAATGTTGTAGTCTGTACATCACCTGTCATGGTGGAATTTCCTGCAGTGAGATTTCCTCCGCATTGTCCATTTGTAACAGCTGTATTTTCTACCCACGTTCCCACAGTATTGCCTGGGGGAATAGGAAGTGCATTATTTCCTGTCGAATTATAATAAAGTAAAGAGGGAGTGGTAAATGTTCCATATCCTTCATCACCAAGAAATTCCCACCTTGTAAGAGCATTGTTCCACTGAATTTTGAACTCACAGGTTCCCAGTCCGCTACAATCCTGTCCACCATCAATAGGAGTGGTCATATAGATGTTTTTATTAAAAGTATCTACTCCGGTTTTATTAAATATATACGTATTGGGAGGACTGCTAAACAGATTAGAACATCCGGTAAAAGTTATCGTCTGCGCAAAAGCTGAGCTTCCGAGAGCGAGACCTACTAAGTAAAGAATTTTCATAATAATTAGTTTTGGGTTGGAAAGACTCCTACCAATGAAATAATACATTTCAAGGTTATAAACGGGGGTCTGTTTTCGTGAGGCTGACCTCCTCCCGTATTATTCACCATTGTACTTTTCATTGTGGTATTGGCTGCAGCATCAGAATATTCTTTGTCAAGAATTTTGGTGTCAGCAGGAAGACTGTTGGTTGGGGAATTTTGATTCCCATCAGCGGTTACGGCATTTACCGTGTGATTGTGTGGTGGTATTTGTGTTACCGTTAATGTCACACTTTCTGTTCCTCCGATTTGGCCCATGGTATATGTTGTAGGGCCTCCGGGAGCCTGGCCGTTATGTACAAGTACCCTTCCCCTCATATCGGGTAAGGCAAATGTAGTTGTTCCGTTTCCTCCGTAAGTAGTCCCTAGAAGAGCAAAAAGAGCTTGGTTTTGAGCGATAGGAAGAAGTTGTCCGTTGCATTCTGCCCAGTTTTTCGGGGCAAAATTATAAGGAACAAAAGCAATTTGTCCCAAATATGGATCTGATGCCTGAGCTTTTAGTGTAGGAGCAAATGCACTGCATATCAGCAGCGTACATACAAAAAATAAGTTTTTCATGATAATAAAGATTTTAAGTAGTATAAAATTAGAAAATATTTCGCATAAAATACTTAAATAAAAGAAAAACCTTTTACAGTAGTGTAAAAGGTTAGATTTTATTTATTGAAATTTATATTATTATAGATTTTTTCTCTAATCTTTAGAGAAAGTTGGTACTGTTTATTTTTTTAAGTGATCTTTAAAATTCTCGATTCTGAAGTCTGTCAGAGCATTTCCTTTTTCAATTTTTTCTTTGGAGTATAACCTGAAATCATTTTCTGTTTTTTCTAAAAGATAATCATATGGACCTATGTGAGAAATTAATTTTACCAGTACCGGAGAGATTTCAAGACAGATAAACAATCCCATGATAAAAGTGGCTGCAAGTCCTATGATAGCAGAATTTTTACCAAGCTCATCCAATGCCTGAAGCCTTGCTGCAAATCCATTAAATTTATCTTCAAAAGTTTCTGTAGATTTTCTTTCTGTTTCCAGGTTGGTATATACCTTGGATATTTCTTTATCGAGGTATTCCAGTCGTGGAGCTGACTGTTTTTGGAAGTTCTCGAGGTCCTGCCTGCGCTGCTCTTTCAATTCCTGTTTACGCTTGGCGTTTGGACCGTAACCTTCTTTTCCACTGGTTAAGCCGGATTGTTTTCCCAGAATTTCTTTTTCAAGCTCTACCGAAGCGGAATCATATGCTTTCTGATACTGGGCAATTTTTCCTGAAATCTGTTGTTTTTCAGTCTCAAAAGGACCGCTCTGCTGAAGAATCCTTCCATTCATTTCTCCCTGAAGTTGCTTTTTATTTCTTTGGATAATCGTATTCAGCTGTTTGTTTACTTCTTTTTCAAAAATTTTAAGCTCTAAAGGTTTAGAAATAATGATCCCTAAAAATGTAGCAAGAATAAGACGGGGAATGGCCATCAGAACCTGATTCCACCACGTTCCGGTTTTCTTAATGGAAGAAACAATATAACGGTCAAGATTGAAGATCATCAATCCCCAGAGAATTCCAAAACCTACAGATGCCCAGATATTATCAAATACCGTATACATGGCATAGCCTGCAGATAAAGTCGCAAATACTGCAGTGAAAAGTACAATTCCTCCAATTCCTGAAAATTTATTCCATTCGCTCGGAGTCTTTCTTAAGATGTGAATATTCCCTCCGGAACAGACCATCAGGAATTTTTGGAACCAGTTTATTTTATGAGTCCCTTGATTTATAGTTTGTTGGTTTGTTTTCATACCTGAAAATTTATACAAAGGTAATACTAAAAATCATACCAATGTAAAAGATAGTATTATGTTTTACCAAGTAATTATGCCTGTTTGTATAAAATACTGTTTTTAAGGCGGTTAATTTTACTTTATAGAAATTTTCAATGTGAATATGAAAACTATTTCAATCGATCCGGGTTCTGCTTCAAAAAGCTTTCCCAGCCTGAATAGGATTTAGTATCAGTAATGGCTCCGGAATTGAAATGATGGCATACTGCAACAGCAAGACCATCAGAGGCATCTAAATATTTTGTTGGGAATTCCTTTAACTTAAGAAGATTCTGCAGCATTCCGGCTACCTGTTCCTTACTGGCGTTTCCGTTTCCGGTGATCGCCATTTTTATTTTTTTGGGAGAGTACTCAGTAATGGGAATATTTCTGTAAAGGCTGGCGGCCATGGCAACTCCCTGTGCACGTCCTAGTTTCAGCATACTCTGTACATTTTTTCCATAGAACGGAGCTTCCAGAGCTACTTCGTCCGGATGGAATTCATCAATAAGAGATAAGGTTCTTTCAAAAATGTATTTGAGCTTAGTCTCGTGATTAGGATATTTTTTCAAAATAAGTTCATGGATAGAGACCATCTCCATTTTTCCTTTCTTTACGGAGATGATGCCAAATCCCATTACCGTTGTTCCCGGGTCAATTCCTAAAATTATTTTCTCTGAAATCATTGCTCCAAAGATAGGACTTTCTATGTTGCCAGTATAAAAAAGTATCTTCAGTGATTTTTATTTATTTCTAAAACTTTAGTACCTTTAAATAAAAATGATTATGAAAAATGTATTACATGCACTCATTGTTCCTGTCTTTCTGTTGTGTAGTTTTCAGAAAGAAAATAATGTACCCCTAAACAGAGGTTCAAAAATTGTGGCTGCGAAAAACGACCGGATTATTTATTTGTTTTTCAGGGCCGATAAAGATCAGTCAGGAAATCCCAAGATTTTCCTTCAGAGCACTAAAATTACAGACGGAAGACTGAAACATGTCCCATCTTTTGAAAGAAACGAAATTCACAGAGGAGATCTTATTATTACACTGGCAGGTTCTGATGGTAAAGAAGTAGGGAAGCAGCTGGTAAAGGATCCTTTTAATCCGGAACTGGAAGTATATGAAAAAGAAGGGATTTCAAGACATAAAGCTTCTCTTCAGAGCACTGAGTTCAGTCTACGGTTTTCTTATGCTGGAAATGTGCAGTCTGTAAAAGTTGAAAAAGCAACTGATGATGGTGTACAACTAATATTCACACAAAAACTATAACAATGAAAAAAACTTTATTATCCCTTTTGGTAGGTAGCTGCTGTTTTGCCCAGACATTCGAGACTGTTCCCCTTTTACAGAACGGAGATAACAGTAAGCGTATTGTTATCGCAGTTTTGGGAGATGGGTTTACTGCAGCACAACAAACTGCTTTTACGACATCAGCTCAGAATACTGTCAATTATCTCTTTACAAAAAGCCCCTATACAGAATATAAAAATTATTTTAATGCCTATGCTGTAAAAGTGGTTTCTACAGAATCCGGAGTAAAGCATCCGGGAACAGCGACTGATGTCACAGAGCCTGTAATTCCTGTGACTAACCCTGATAACTACCTCGGATCTACTTTCGATGTAGGAGTTCACAGATGTATATACAGTAATACAACCAATAAAGTAGGACAGGTTCTGGCCGCTAATATCCCTGATTATGATATTACCTATGTATTGGGTAATTCTACTGAATACGGAGGCTGTGGTGGTACGTATGCTTTTGCTTCATTAAATGGCTCTTCGAATGAAATTGTAGTGCATGAGCTGGGGCATTCGTTTGGGAAACTGGCTGACGAATATTGGTTCTCAGGTTCACTGGAGTCCCCTAATAAAACACAGAATTCAAACCCTGCAACGATCAAATGGAAAAATTGGGTAGGATTGAATGGAGTAGGAGTGTACCCCCATGCGGAAAGCCCAACCTGGTTCCGGCCGCATCAGAGTTGTGAGATGAGGTATCTTAATCAGCAGTTTTGCTCCGTATGTAAAGAGACAATTATTGAAAGGATCCACAGCTTTGTTTCTCCTGTAGATTCTTATACTCCGGGAAACAATACTTCTGTTGATGCGACTTCCAATATTACTTTCACGGTCAACGAAATTCTTCCTGTACCCAATACATTGGTCAACACCTGGACATTAAATGGTACTGCTCTGGGAGCCACTGGAAATAGTATTACGGTTACTCCGGCACAACTCAACAGCGGAAATAATACTTTGACATTTTCTGTAGTGGATAATAATCCGCTTTTGAAAGTTGACAATCACAGCACGCTTCATGTTACCAATGTTTCCTGGACGCTGAATAAATCAACTCTCAAGATTTCAGAAGTAAAAGCTGAAGAGAGACGGTTCAGTATCTATCCAAATCCGACGGACGGAGAATTTTTCATTAAAGGAAAACAGGAGTTTGCAAAAAATATAAATGTTGAAGTTTATGACGCTTCAGGAAAACTGATTCCATCCAGATTTGAACTGAAAGATTCTGCAATAAGGGTTGATATTAAGAACTTTCCTGCAGGTACATATCTGTTGAATGTAAAGGAAAATAAAAATCTGATTATTTCTCAGAAAATTATAAAAGAATAATTAAGTGAAACCGGCTGCACAAGCCGGTTTTATTTTTCAAGCTTCTTTTCTGCAATAGGAACCCATTGTCCATCATGGCGCAAGAGCAGTATTTTATCAACTAAGAATTTCGTTTTGTATTCCTTGGTTTTATATTTTTCCCAGGCCTTGAGATAATTCTCCCAGGTTAAATTTCTGTATCCAACAGTCATATGTGGATTAAAAGAATATTGGCCAAAATCAAAATGGTCTTTTATCCTGTGATAAAGTTCTTTTAAATGTAAATTTTCTTTTGGATGAATATAAAGCACGGGATTTTTAGGATTGGAAAAGCTTCCGAATCCATCCAGTTCTATCTCAAAAGGAGTGATATCTGTATTGATTTTCTGAAAAGCAGTGTGAATATCATCTTCCAGTTCAAATTCTCTTGAAAAAGGCGGCAGAAGAGTAATGTGAGCTTCATTCTGCAAAGCTTTGGAATTGTCATAGTGAATAGCCAGATCTGTTTTAAAGATTTTTACTTCTTCAATAATCTGTTGTGGAGGATAAATCGCTATGAAGTACATTTTTTTCATAAGTAAAACTAAAAATTTTACAGTAAATCTATATACATAAGAAAATTATGCATAAGTTTGCAATATATATAAATCATTTCATGAAAAAGAATAGTCTTTACAAAGGTACCCTGCAGAATATTATTTTAAAGCTCCTTTCAAAGGAAGTTAAAATGTATGGCTATCAGATCACCCAAAGAGCCAAAGAACTGACTCAGGGTGAGCTTGAAATGACAGAAGGTGCACTTTATCCATTACTGCACAAACTGGAAAGTGATGGAATGATCACCTCCGAAATTCAGAAGATTAACGGAAGAGACCGGAAATATTACCTGCTGACTGAAAAAGGAAAGAAGCAGCAGGCAGAAAAAGAGACTGAAATGAAAAGTTATTTTCTCAACCTTCAAGCAATATTCAATATATGATAACCGAACTACAGGAAAGTAAAATTACAGAGTATCTGATCGCTCAGCAACTTTCATTGGATATTCTGGTAGAAATCAGAGATCATATGATCAGCCAGATCTCAGAGCTTCAGTTCAATGAAAATCTGGATTTTGAAGCTGCTTTTCTGAAGATAAAAGAATCCTGGAATGGAGAGTTTGCAATGGTTAATTACGTGTTGTTTTATCCCGCTAAAATTCCTTTGATTGCCAAAAGAATTATTCAGGAGAGATACAATGGACTTTTTAAAAAATCACTGATGGTAGGATTGCTGGCTTCAGTAATTAATTTGTTGTTATTATTGATAGCGGGAAGTAAGGAGGAATATACAGTCTTTTTCAGATTACTGAACGCATCATTTGTAGTAATGACAATATTAATCTGGGTTTTTAATTATAAAATCTGGAAATACTTAAAAGCAGATTTTAAATACAGAGGGAAATGTCTTTACACAATGTATCAGCAAAATCTGGGATTGATGGTTGTATGTGCCAGCTCTATGACACAAGTGGCATCAAAGAGCGGATCTTATGCCTATCAGTTGATCAGGGAACAAAATCATCATGATGTTTTGACAGGCCTGATTACGTTGATTCTCCCTTTTATACTGCAGACCGCCCTTACCTTTGCCTTATTTAATTTTATTGAACATAAAAAGAATCTTGTAAAAATGCAGGAGTTTCTGAAGCCGGTATAGGTAATAAACTCATAAGACACTAATGCTTTGATCTAAGCTGTGAAAGTGTATTTTCAAGATGATCCGTGATCTTTTTTACTTCAATATGAGGTCTGAAGATGGCTCCTTTTCCTTTTTCTTCATCTGCTATATTGGATAAAATAATGACAGATGTTTTTGTATCCGGATAATAAATATTAAGAGAAGGAGAGCCCTTTACGTAGCCGCTGTGAAAATAAGAACTGGGCTGGCCGATATTCAGCATAATTCCATAGGCATACCCCATTTTCCCAAAGATGGCGTGGTGTCTTTCTGCGCTTTTAGCCATAAAGAGTTTAAGAGTTTCCGGTTTTAAGATTTTTCCACTGTACAGTGCATTGTTCCATGAATGAAGATCCTGAACGGTAGATAATATTCCCCCTGCAGGAGTTCCGATTTCCTGGCTGCCTAACCTTTTCGGCATGTTGGGAACTTCCTGAAATTTGGCAGGTGTACCAATATAGGCACTGGCAAAATTATTTCCTTTAAAATTATTTTCCGTCGAAGAATGCGTCATCCCTGCCTTTTTGAAAAGTTCCTGGGCATTTTCATCATAAGATTTACCCGATACTTTTTCCACAATTTTTCCAAGAGTATTGAAACCGTCGTTGGAGTAGAAGAAATCCGATCCGCTTTTAAACATCAGCTTTCCACCTGTCATATTCAATCCTGAAGTATGATTTAATAACTGATGGATTGTTATGTTTTCATATTCTTTAATCAGGAATTCTTTCAGGTATTTTGAAACTTTATCTGTTACATGGAGTTTTCCCTGTTCCATCTGAAGCAGGATCAGAACAGCGGTGAATTGTTTGCTTACAGATCCTATGGCAAAAATAGTATTGCTGTCAATTTTAATCTTTCTCTTAAAATCAGAATAGCCGTTTTCTCTTCTGTAAAGGGGTATAGAATCTTTAAAGACGGCGATGCTTCCATTAAAATGATACTTTTTAAAAGTAGAATCAATCTGCTGTTCCAAAAGTGTTTTCTGAAAAGCAGCAATGGTAGAATCAATAATTGTTTTTTTATCAACAGGAGAGACTTTTGGCGCCAGCGTTTCAGTTGTACAGGAAAACATTAAACAGAAAAGGGACAGGAATATTAAATTTTTGATCACAGGTGTTATTTTTTAATGTTGATTATACTCTTAAAGATACTAAAATATCAAAAAGAGGATTAAAGGAAGCAAATTGTGTGCTAGAAAGGGTTTTTACATCCGTTCAATATCGTTTTATGGATCTCTTTTAATACTTTTGAATATAATTTGTCACAAAAACTATGAATGAACATTTGAAAAACGATTCGAAAAACATCGGACATTTACTTAATCTCATAAAAGAACAGGGAACAGCATATTTAGACACCATAGAAGAGAGGCCTACATCCATAGTTCTCCACCACCCGGCCGAAAAACAGGAGTTGCCGGAATCAGGATTGGGGACAGAAAAAGCGCTGAAGGTTTTCAATGAAAAATTTGAACCGATAATGGTGGCTTCCTCGGGACCGAGATACTGGGGATTTGTAACAGGCGGCGCCACTCCGGCATCGGTTGCAGGAGATTGGCTTGCATCTGTTTATGATCAGAATACACAGACTATGAAAGGTCAGGGGGATATTTCAGGAATCATAGAAGTGGAAGCTATACAACTTTTGCTGGACCTCCTTCAGCTTCCGGGAAATTTCATGGGAGGTTTTGTAACAGGTGCTACGATGTCTAATTTTACCTGTCTGGCTGTTGCCCGTCAATGGCTGGGAAAAGAACTGGGAAGAGATATAGCCAGAGAAGGGGTTTCCGGAAGCATAAAAGTGTTGGGTGCTACTCCTCATTCATCTTCAATAAAGTCATTGGCTCTTTTGGGCTTAGGCAGTAATAATATCGTTCGGATTAAAATTCAGGAAGGAAACAGAGAATCTATCTGCATTCAGGATCTTGAAGAGAATATACAGAAGCTTAACGGTGAGCCGTTTATCTTAATTTCAAGCGGAGGAACTGTAAATACGGTGGATTTTGATGATTTTAAGGCAATCAGTAAGTTAAAAGAAAAATATAACTTCTGGTGGCATATTGATGCTGCTTTCGGTGGTTTTGCTGCCTGTTCAGAAACCCACAGACATCTGATAGAGAACTGGGAGTTTGCGGACAGTATTACAGTAGACTGTCACAAATGGATGAATGTCCCTTATGAGAGTGCGGTCTTTCTGATCAAAGAGCAATACAAGGTTCTGCAGATTGAAACTTTTCAAAATTCAAATGCTCCTTATCTTGGAGACCCTATGGAAAACTTCAATTATTTAAACTTTCTTCCTGAAAATTCAAGAAGGCTGAAAGCATTGCCGGCCTGGTTCTCTCTTATGGCTTATGGTAAAAAGGGATATCAGGAAATTGTAGATAAAAATATATCATGGGCACAGCTGTTGGGAAATCTGATTGAAAACAGTAATGATTTTAAACTCCTGGCCCCGGTAAGATTGAATACGGTCTGCTTTACATTAAAAGATGAAACAAGACAGGATGAGGTAGATGCATTTCTTGAAAAAGTTAATGATACAGGGAAAGTCTTCATGACTCCTACATTTTATAATAACCATAAAGGAATAAGAGCCGCTTTTGTCAACTGGATGACCAGTGAAAAAGATATTCACATGGTATTTGAAATCATGAACGGAATAGCTCCATTAAAATAATACATTAAAGCCTGTGGATATTAATCTACAGGCTTATTTTAGTAGCAGATCACAAAACCAGAAAATATATTCTCCACTTTCTTCTTCAGGAGCAGTTTTAGGTTTAGGATAGGTTTTCTTTACCGTTTCTCCGATTTCAAACTGAACCGGTTTTTTGAAAATAGGGCCATCAAAAGTGAAAGTATGGAACTCTCCGTTTTCTCCGCACGGATCTACATTTCCGGGAAGATCATCAATGAATTTCTCATCAATAATACGCCCTGCAAAACTTTTATCCAGGTAAGATCCGTTCACACAGGTTACAATAGTCTTAAAATCAAGTTCTAAAAATTCCCGGATGAGGTTGGATGTATTTTGCTTCCAAAGCGGAAATACGGCTTTCATACCGATAGCATTTAGTTGGTCTTCTCTGTATTTTCTCAGATCTTCCAGGAAAATATCCCCGAAAACGGAATGTGTAATACCCTGAGACTGAATTTCAGCCATCGTTTTATTCATGATTTCCTGATACTCTTCCATGGATGGTTCTTTAGGAAGCTCCATTTTAATCAATGGAATTCCCAGACTTTCAGCCTGTTTTTCTAAAAGGGAAATAGGTACCCCATGCATGGAAATCCTTTGAAATTCCTCATTGATGCTGGTAAGCAGTGTCGAGATCTCATATTGATCCTCCTGCAGTATTTTGTAAAGGGCAAGTGCAGAATCTTTTCCGCTGCTCCAGTTGAATAAAGCTTTTGGTTTCATTGTATAATAAAAATCTCCCAAAAATAGGGAGATTTTATTGATTTGTTTTTTTATAAAGAATTGAACAAAATAGAGAAGAAATCAATGGTATATGATTTCTGTCTTTTCGTGAAATTTACTTTTGGTAAGGTATTCTTTTTTTAATTGTTCGCTTGCTTGAGTATCAACAAGTTTTGATGTATATAGTTCTTCAAAATCGGAGTAACTGATTTCTCTTTTGTATTGAGTGTTGGAGTCAAAGGATTCACTATCTTTTTTTTCATATGTTGTAAGATAAATATGCTCCTGGATTAGAAGTTCAATCCAGTTCTTATGTTTATCAAACTGATAGGTGCTTTTTGTAAAGACATTATCACCTTCATTCCGTATTTCTTTATCATAAGTAATATACCCGGAATCATCATATGAAAGCAGATGATGCGTTTTGTTTTCATTGATCGGGCTCTCTTTCAGGCTGTTGCTGTAATTTTTTGTTATTGTTATTCTTTCTGCCTGATTTTTTGAGTTAAAAATTGTTTTATCTACGGAAGAGAATTTTAGTGGTTCAGAATCTAATGAATTATAAATAAGATCTCCATTATCATTATATTCAAAGACTTCAGTTTCCTTATTATTTCCAACAAAATTATGGGTTTCTTTTTTTGTTACTTTTTCAGGAAACTTTGAGTTGCCATAATAGAAGATCCTTTCATATTTTAGTTCAGACTTATTGGGAATGCGTAAAGCTCTCTCTTCTTTGGTCATTCTCTGCTGTTTGTCAAAAGTGAGTTTTCTTTTTTCGATATTTAATCCTGTTCTTTTTTCAATGATGTATACCTGCACAATTATATTGCTGTTTTCAATATGATATTGATATTCAGTATAATTTCTAAAATCAAGGTTTCCATCTGTTCTATTGTACTCATATTTACTTTTCAGGTTACCAATATTATCATATGTATATTCAGTTACAGCGTCGTAGTCCTCATAATAATCTATTATATGAGAAATAAGAGCATTTTCATTATATATGATTATTGAACGGAATCTGTCAGAATACTGTTGTACACTATTTAATTTTCCTAATTTGTTAAAATGTATTTCTGCAAGTAGTTTTTTTGCGTCTTTAGGGTTCTTTTCCAACAGGTATTCTTCATAAATCTTTGCAGAACCGATAGGATGATTAAAACTAAATCCTTTTTCAGGATAACGAAGGGCATAATAGGTAGTAAGTAAAAAGTTTTGCCCTAAAATCATTTCCAGTTTTTCAGGTGGTAAATAATTGTTTTTATTTTTACTCTGGGTAAAATATAAGTTGAAAATAAAAATTAGAGAAAGGAATATGGTTTTAGTCATTGAGGTTAGTTTAATGTTAAAAATACAAAACCTCAAAGAAATCCTTTGAGGTTTAATTTATAAAAAATGGAGTTCCAATTACGGATTACATATTTCTTCTGTATTTACCACCTACTTCAAATAAAGCATTGGTAATTTGCCCTAAAGAACAGTATTTCACAGCATCCATCATCACTTCGAATAAGTTCTGCTGATTGATCGCTGAGTGCTGAAGTTTTCTTAAAGCTTCCTCAGATCTGTTTTCATTGGCTTTCTGGAAATTGTGAAGAGATTCAATCTGTGCTTGTTTTTCCTCTTCTGTAGAACGGATGACTTCTCCAGGTAAAACCGTTGGAGAACCATCTTTTCCTAAGAAGGTATTTACTCCGATGATCGGATATTCACCGGTATGCTTCAGCCATTCGTAATGCATAGATTCTTCCTGGATTTTTGAACGCTGATACATCGTTTCCATTGCTCCAAGAACACCTCCTCTTTCTGTGATTCTGTCGAATTCTGCATATACTGCTTCTTCTACAAGATCCGTTAATTCTTCAATGATAAATGATCCCTGAAGCGGGTTTTCATTTTTAGCCAAGCCTAATTCTTTATTGATAATCAGCTGGATTGCCATGGCTCTTCTTACAGACTGCTCAGTAGGAGTGGTAATCGCCTCATCATAAGCGTTGGTGTGTAGCGAATTACAGTTATCATAGATGGCATACAATGCCTGAAGGGTTGTTCGGATATCATTGAAATCAATTTCCTGAGCGTGCAGAGAACGTCCTGAAGTCTGGATGTGGTATTTCAGCATCTGGCTTCTTTCATCAGCTCCGTATTTTAATTTCATTGCTTTTGCCCAGATTCTTCTTGCCACACGCCCGATTACTGAATATTCAGGGTCGATGCCATTGGAGAAGAAGAAAGATAAGTTAGGTGCAAAATCATTGATGTCCATTCCACGGCTTAAGTAATATTCCACGTAAGTGAAACCGTTAGCCAGTGTGAATGCCAATTGGGAAACCGGATTGGCTCCTGCTTCAGCAATATGATATCCTGAAATGGAAACAGAATAGAAATTTCTTACTTTTTCTCTGATGAAATATTCCTGAACATCACCCATCAATCTCAGAGCAAATTCAGTAGAGAAAATACAGGTATTCTGAGCCTGGTCTTCTTTTAAAATGTCAGCCTGAACGGTGCCACGAACGGTAGCAATTGTTTTAGCTTTAATTTCTGCATACACTTCGGCAGGAATTACTTCATCACCGGTTAATCCTAAAAGCTGCAGTCCCAAACCATTGTTGGATGGAGGAAGTTCACCATTGTATTTCGGTCTTTCTAATCCTTTATCGTCGAATTTTTCTTTAAGTTTAGCCTCTACTTTAGCTTCTAAACTGTTTTCTTTGATGTATTTTTCAACATTCTGGTCGATGGCTGCATTCATAAAGAAAGCCAGCAGCATTGGCGCAGGACCATTGATTGTCATTGAAACTGAAGTCAGTGCATTCACAAGATCAAATCCTGAATACAGCTTTTTAGCATCATCCAATGTAGCGATAGAAACCCCTGCATTTCCGATCTTACCATAAATGTCCGGTGGTAAAGCGGGATCCTGACCATATAATGTTACAGAATCAAATGCTGTAGACAGACGTTTCGCAGGCATTTCTGCAGAAACATAGTGGAATCTTCTGTTGGTTCTCTCAGGACCTCCTTCTCCCGCGAACATCCTTGTCGGATCTTCACCAGTTCTTTTGAACGGATAAATACCTGCTGTATAAGGGAAGCTTCCCGGAAGATTTTCCTGTCCTTTCCATTTGATCAGATCACCCCAGTCATTGTATTTTGGTAATGCAATTTTTGGAATTCTTAGGTGAGATAAAGATTCTGTTGAGGTTTCAACTTTAATTTCTTTTCCTCTTACAAAATAAGAATAGAATTCTGCGTGGAATGCTTTTTTCGTGTCATCCCATGTCTTAAGGAAGTCAATGTTATCCTGTTGAAGTTCTTTTTCAGCTTTTTGGTATTCAGCATCCAAAGTTTCATTGGAAATAATATTCTTAACCCCTTCAATATGATACATCTTTCTGGCAAGCTCAGCCTGTTTTTCAACATTGGCATCATATTGTTTGTTGTTTTCAACAATTTCAGAAAGGTAACGAACCCTTTTTGGTGGGATAATGGTTACTTCATCTGTGATTTCCTGCTCAACAAAAGTATTTAAGTGTAAATCAGCAAATTTCTCGTTTACTTTTGAAACCAATCTGTTGTATAATTCAGTAGTGCCATGATCGTTGAACTGAGATGCTTTTGTTGCATAAACCGGCATATCCTCCAGCTGACTTTCCCACAAAAGGTGGTTTCTCTGGAATTGTTTTCTTACTGCCTGAAGAGCATCCAATGCACCACGCTTGTCAGATTTATTTAATGCAACAAGATCCGCATAATCCAGCATGTCTATTTTTTCCAGCTGCGTAGAAGCTCCATATTCAGGAGTCATTACATACATGGAAACATCTGCAAAATCCGAAACTTCTGAACCAGACTGTCCGATCCCTGATGTTTCAAGGATAATAACATCCGGATGAGCCAGTTTCAGTACATTCAATGCAGAATGAATAAACGGAGAAACGGAAACGTTATTTTCTCTGGTTGCCATAGAACGCATATAAACTCTCGGATCATTGATCGCATTCATACGGATTCTATCACCTAATAAGGCGCCTCCTGTTTTCTTTTTGGAAGGGTCTATAGAGATAATGGCAATTTTTTTATCAGTATTGGAACGTAAGAAACGTCTTACCAATTCATCTGTTAAAGAAGATTTACCTGCTCCTCCGGTACCTGTGATACCGATAATCGGAATGGTTAAATCCTTGGATTTTTCATCAATAGCTTTTACAAGTTCAGGTTTCTCCTCTGAAAAGTTTTCAACAGCAGAAATAATCTGAGCAATGCTGGAAGGGTTTTCAAAACTGATATCCTCAAGGTCTTTTGCAGTAACATCTTTTCCTGTAGCAAAATCTGATCTTTGAACCAGATCATCAATCATTCCCTGAAGTCCAAGTTCGCGGCCGTCATCCGGAGAATAAATTCTATCGATTCCGTAAGACATAAGATCTTTAATCTCTTCCGGCAGAATTACACCGCCGCCGCCACCAAAAATCTTGATCTGAGGAGAATTTTTTTCTCTCAGCAGGTCGTAAATATATTTAAAATATTCATTGTGACCTCCCTGATATGAGGTTAATGCAATGGCATTGGCATCTTCCTGGATCGCTGTATTCACAACTTCCTCTGCTGATTTATCGTGTCCTAAGTGGATCACTTCGCATCCTGTTCCCTGAATAACACGACGCATAATATTGATCGCAGCATCGTGGCCGTCAAATAATGAGGCCGCAGTGACGATTCTTACCTTGTTGGTTGGAGTATATTTTTGGGTTTCCATAAAAATTTTAGAAAGTTTCTAAGTTTCCAAATATAATAATAAAAAAAGAACCATGTGTTTGGTTTTATTTTATTGATTTTCAGTTTTTTATTTGTGTTTGTTGAATTGTATCTCCCCTTTTTGAGCCAGAGATCTGAATGTTTGGAAACAGAGTTAAAGTCTGATGAATTGCAGAGGCTTTATTTTGAAATAGACACAGTTTTACATTCTCAAATTAAATTCTCTACTTTTGCAGAATATTTTCACAGACATGCAAAAAGCTTTGATGTACTTCGCTTTGGGAACGGTAGTAAGCTTCCTGATTAATTATTTATTTTTAAGTTCGGAAAATATCGGACTGGATATTTATTATGCTTTTGCCTTTGGCTCTGCATGGGGAATTGCTTATTATCTGGATACCCCTGATTTTACACTGCCTAAGAAATTAGGACTGTCATTTGTAGCGATGGGAATTCTGGTTCTTATAGGAACTTTAATTTTTACACTTGAACTGGCGATTCCTTCTATTCTGAAGTTTTCAACGGTTTTTGTAGCATATTATCTATTTGCAAGCTTCAGAGGGAATAAGTCCCTCAGAAACTAGTGCAGCATAATAAAGCTCAGATACATCAGAACCAGAAACATCAGAATCAATCCGATATAATTGACAATAAATAATAAGGAGCCTTTCAGTATGCTTATTCTTTTCTTGGTTTCATATACCTTGTGATGGGCTGCAAAGAAATAGATTGTCATATAGGCAGCCAATCCTAAGAATCCTAAAACATATAATAAGGTAAGTATATTATTGTCCGGTAAGAAGCTGGTGATTTTTTCCCCAACGATAAACATCAGCACCCCTAATAACAGGAAAGAGAAATAGTGAAGCGTAAAAATTCCATGATCAAAATACCACCATTTCTTCTTGTTATGGAACAGCCATAAAAAGAATGCAAATATCGGAAGGTATGCAAACAGTGCTTTGGGAATCGTATGAATGAAATTTTCCTTATATTTTTCCCAAATCTGATGCTTGCTGTATCCTTCTTCTTTTAATTCAAATACTTTTTTTGCAATAGGTCTTGCCATGGTATAAATCCCTGTATTGTCTTTGGCAAGGATGGAATCATATTGTTTCAAGGTGTAGGCATTCATAACGGATGCTTCCTTGGTGTCAAATGTACGGTCAAGAATTTCGTCTTTTTCCTTCGCATCCTTAAGTTTAATACTGTCTCTTACTTTTAAAGTATCTAATGCTCTTTGAGCAGTAGCTGCTGTTTCATGGGAAAGTATTCCTTCTTTTTGCAGATCTTTTACAAGATCTTTGGATATCTCTTTCTGTTTTTTTGTTTTTGCTTCTGTTTTAACATGGCTGGGCTTTTCCGCTTCTTCTTTGGCGTGGGGTAAGATGTTGGGAAGGAAGAATGTGATAAAACTTATAAATATATAGAGTTTTACAGGAGCCACATATAATTGTCTTTTACCAGCCAGATATTCTTTGGTAAGTGTGCCGGGACGGGTAAAGAGATAGTGTATGGTTTTCCAGAACTGTCCGTCATAATGAGTGAAATCCTCAATAAAGTGAGTAAAGAGAAAATGAAAAGGCTGTCTGCTTTCAATATTTTCCTGCCCGCAGTGGGGGCAGAACCTTTCTTCAACCTGGTGCCCGCAGTTGAGGCAGGTTTTGTCATCTCTTAGTTTTCCGTGGCTCATGAATTATGGAATATAATTGACGCAAATATAATTATTTCAAAGAAACTGTAATTATATTAATGTGTTTTACGGAAATCGTTAAAGTAAATTTAATAAAAAAAGAGTTGAGGGAATGAACTCTTTTGGGTATCATTTGTGTTTTTAGAATCTTCGAAGTGTTTTTTTCATCGCAACAACAGTTCGCAAGATTTGTGCCAAAAATGTTAAAAATGTTAAAAATGTTAAAATCTATTGATACAGGGCTACACAGGTCATAATATATAGATTAAATAAAATATGTTTTTGGGTTACAAAAATAATTTGTACCTTTGCACACCCTTTTAGGGGTAAATTATGTTTAATCTTTAACTAAAACGTGTGAATACATTAAGTTACAAAACTGTTTCAGCGAACAAAGCTACTGCTAATAAAGAATGGGTTGTGGTAGACGCTGAAGGACAGCCGTTAGGTAGATTAGCTTCTACGGTTGCAAAGATTTTGAGAGGTAAGCACAAAACGAATTTTACACCTCACGTAGATTGTGGTGATAACGTAATCGTTTTGAATGCTGGGAAAATTACACTTTCCGGAAACAAGTGGGCTGATAAGACTTATATCTGGCATACAGGATATCCTGGTGGACAGAAGTCTATGACTGCGGCTGAACTTCAAAAGAAAGATTCTTTAAAGGTATTGGAGAAATCTGTAAAAGGTATGTTGCCTAAAAACAGACTAGGTGCTGCTATCCTTAAGAACCTTTATTTATATGAAGGAACTGAGCACAAACATGAAGCTCAACAGCCTAAAACAATTAATGTTAACGAATTTAAATAATTAATTATGTCTATAGTTCACAAAATCGGAAGAAGAAAAACTTCTGTAGCTAGAGTTTATGTAAAACCAGGGTCTGGTGTTATTACAGTAAACGGTAAAGATGCTAAAGAATATTTCTCTACAGATGTAATGGTTTACAAATTAAACCAACCGTTCATCCTTTCTGAGACTGTTGGTCAGTATGACGTTACCGTAAACGTATTCGGTGGTGGTAATACAGGTCAGGCAGAAGCTATCAGATTAGGTATTTCAAGAGCTTTATGCGAAATCAACGCTGAGTTCAGATTAGCATTGAAGCCAGCTGGTTTACTTACAAGAGACGCAAGAATGGTGGAAAGAAAGAAGCCAGGTCAGAAAAAAGCAAGAAAGAGATTCCAATTCTCAAAACGTTAAGATTTCTCGTTGGCAGATGGCTTATGGCTATTGGCTACAGGAATGTATTAAATTTTTTTTAAACTTAATCTCGGCGAAAAGCCAATTGCCAAAAGCAAAAAGCAAACCGCCAATTGCCCGTTACGTTTAGCATCCAAACACTTCTCCCATCTAAAGAAGTTGTTGATTGTTTAAAAGACGGAAAGTAAACTAACAAAAACAGAAAACATGGCAAAAGCAAATGTAAAAGACCTTTTAGAGGCTGGCGTACACTTCGGTCACATGACGAGAAAGTGGAACCCAAATATGGCTCCATACATTTTTATGGAGAAAAACGGTATTCACATTGTAGACTTACATAAAACAGCAGTTAAATTGGACGAAGCTTGCAACGCTTTAGAAAAATTAACTTCTGCAGGTAAAAAAGTTCTTTTCGTAGCTACTAAAAAGCAGGCGAAAGAAGTGGTAGCAAAACACGCTTCTGAACTTAATATGCCTTATATCACAGAAAGATGGCCAGGTGGTATGTTAACGAACTTCGTTACTATCAGAAAGGCTGTAAAGAAGATGAATGCTATCGACAAAATGAAAAAAGACGGTACATTCGAAACTTTATCTAAAAAAGAAAGATTACAAGTAGACAGACAAAGAGCTAACCTTGAGAAGAACTTAGGTTCTATCGCAGACATGGTTAGACTTCCATCTGCTGTATTTGTAGTTGATATCTTAAGAGAGCACATCGCGGTAACTGAAGCTAAGAAACTAGGTATTCCAGTTTTCGGTATCGTTGATACAAACTCTGACCCTAGAAAAGTTGACTTCGTTATCCCAGGAAACGATGATGCTTCTAAGTCTATTGATATGATCCTTAGCGTAGTTTCTGAATCTATCAAAGAAGGTCAGTCTCAAAGAAAAGCTGATAAAGAAAAATCTAAAGAAGAAGGAGAAAAAGTATCTGCTGATACAGATGCTGATTTCGATGCAGAATAATTAAAGATTTTCTTTACTATAGGAAAAACGCTGGATTTTGGTCCAGCGTTTTTTTATTGTTGATATACTAAGACTATTTTTTAGGACATACCAGCATATCTCCAAGATCCGGATCTGTGCTGGGCACAACTACACCGATTCTGCATACTCCTCCGCAGCAGATTTCCCCGATTTCCATACTGCAGCCATCCAGGCAGCTTCTGTATCCCCCTTTAATTGTTCTTAGTTCACTTCTTGAAACTTTTTTAAAATTTTTCATGGTTTTTAGTTTTAGTTTTTTCCTACTCTTTATGCTTTTCGGATACCGCAATTTTATGTTTTTAAATATAAGTAAATATTTCGTAGGTATACCATCTGAAAATAATATTTTGATTTCGTGAAGTTTAGACTTCAATAGTGCTGTTTTAAAAGGTCTGCAGAATCATAGGCCTTAGATACTTTGGTATTAAAAAACCTGCAGAATTCGCAGGTCTTTATGATTTTTAATTTGAAAGTTTTATAGAATAGGAAGTCGTTATAAATTTTGTAGACTGATAAGTAGCGTTACATAGAGTTCCGGATAATCTGTAATTTTGATTTTTAGGAACCATTGTATATCCTATTTTTCCGGCCCCGATGGGGATCTTTTTGAAAAAACTGCCCCCACTTACTGTAAGCACCATATTGCATGGAGATTTATTTTCTACTGAAATAGAGGTTCTGGGGTTCTTAGGATCATCATTGTTCAGAAGATCATTAAGAACGTCAGCTGTTTCCGGTTTATAAGTTTTCAAGAGCTCATTATACTCTCTTTCCGTATTGACACTGCTCCCTGTATTCCTGTTGGGGTAAGGGTAGGAGGTTCTTCCCGGATAGCCAGTATAGTTTGCATTACAGCTGACAAGAATCAATGAAATGCCGGTAAGAACTAATAGCTTTCTCATCCTATTTTACTTTTTGATTTTTGTTTTTTCGGAGATTGTTCTGAAATCGGTTCCTTTTGGGTAGATTTCAGCTCCATCCTGGGTTGATTCGGATTTTCTATGGTTACAAATATACTTTTTTTAATATCTTTCTGGGAAGAATATTTTATATCACAGATATTACTGCTAAGTGTATATGAGTCCTTTGTGAGTATAATAAAGTTTTCTGCGCGGGCAGGAACAGCCAGATTGTAGAATTCATTTCCTTCAATTCTAAGGACGATATTACAGTCTGAATTATTTTTGAATAAGAGAATCGCTTCATTACGGTTAATGTCCTCGTTAAACATTGCATTCAGAAGCTTCACTGTTTTTTCTTTGTGTTCAGAAGATGTTTCGGCAATGAGCTTTTTAAACATTTCGGCATCGTCTGAATTGGGATTTCTCATAGCATTTTTAGGGATATCTCCAATAACAGGCCTCGCTTCCATAGGTTTGGCTGTACGGGCTCCCTTTGTCCATTCGGCGTTCTTTAAAGCTATGAGCTTGGGTTTCAGCACACTCTTTTTAGGGTCATCAGGGTGTGTATTCTTTAGGTATTCTTCAATTTCTTTAATGTTTGTGCTTTTCAGAATGTCTTTACTGCCTTTTTGGGCTTGGGTAAAGTTGGAGAAAAGAAATGTAAAGAATAAAATTGTTAAAAAATTTTTTTTCATCAATTTTTTATTTCATCAGCTTATCCGAAATTTAATGTAGGTAATAGTTTTTCCTTTTGCTGAGAAAAGCTCTTCATAATATGTTTTGATATCTCTCAGGTGTTCCGTATCGGGATTATATTCAGGTGCTCCATAGATATCATGGTGAGCGGTGATAATTTCATGTCCTGCTCCCTGTAAATAGCCGAGTGTATAACCATGTAAGAATTCTGAATCGGTTTTTAAATGGATAATACCACCTGGCTTCAGAAACTTTTTATATCGGTTTAAAAAATCTGGGTGAGTAAGTCTGTGCTTTGTTCTCTTGTATTTGATCTGCGGGTCCGGGAATGTGATCCAGATTTCATCCACTTCATTTTCCGCAAAAAAATAATCAACAAGTTCTATCTGTGTTCTCAGGAAAGCTACATTATTCATATTGTTTTCTACCGCTTCTTTGGCGCCAAACCAGAATCTTGCTCCTTTAATATCAATTCCTATAAAGTTTTTTTCAGGAAAAGTTTTGGCGAGTCCTACAGAATATTCTCCTTTTCCACAACCTAGTTCAAGAACAATCGGATTGTTATTTTTAAAGAAATTCTCTCTCCATTTCCCTTTAAGTTCGAATCCTTTTAAAGCCTCTTCCCTTGTAGGCTGGATTACATTTGGTAATATTTTGTTTTCTGCAAATCTTGCTAATTTATTCTTGCCCATTGAGTTATAAAATGAGTGCAAAAATAGTGAAAATTTATGGAGTATTTTTGCCTTTTCGTGGTAAAAGACATAGAGATAATTCGTTTTTGATTGAAATTATTGGCCTCCTAAAGCTACCATAATTGCCCGCTCAATTGTTTTTTGTGAAGCATATTGAGCTCCGCAAACAAGGCTGGTAAAAAGATACTGTCCTTTTTCTATAACAATTGAACCTTCACCATGAGCAGGAACGGCAAGTCTGTATTTAGTAGTGCCTACCCCTTCCATTCTTACAATGATATTACAATCTGATTTATTTTGGATTAATATGATAGCTTCTTTCGCATTAGGGTCATTATCAAATAAAGAGTTAAGGATTTTTACAGTTCTGTTTTTATGCTCTACAGGAGAGACAGCCATCAGCATGTTGAATTCTTCAGCTTCAGTATTGGGAATTGCCGTATTAGCAGTGGCATTTACAACATAAGTATTCTGAGCAGTACTTGGTGTATAAACCGTAGTAGGTTGTTTTGCAGCCAGTTCAGCTTTATATTTTGCAATCTGTTTCTGTTTGATAATGGCGTTCATTTCATCAAAGGTGATTTTTGTAGATGGCCTTCTTCTCAGCATAGCGAGCATTTCCTGCATGTCTTTTACTTTTTGATCAGCAGGATGGGCATTCTTGATGTATTCCTTCATCATTTCCATTACCCTTGGTTTTAGAACGGATCTTCGGGGATCATCAGGGTGGGCATCTCTTAAAAAGGCGTTGATCTCATAGATGCTATTACTTTTTAGGATGTTACTGTAATCTTTTCCTCTTTTCTGAGCAGACACAGTAAATAAAAACATACAGGCAAGAAGTAAAAATACTTTTTTCATTAATTAATATTAAGTTAGAATTGGGATGCTTCACACTTAATTTGTGTTTTGGTTTAATTAGTTTTACTTGATAACGAAATCTTGGTGTTTTTATTTTAAACACATATTTGTGAGATAAATTTAAACATATTTTTGAAAACTCGTGAATGATATATTGTAAAAGTTGTATAATTCATATAAGGAATATTGTATCGTCCCAGATAGAGAGTTCCCAGCAGTGCACAGCAAAAAAAATCCATGTGTATCACATGGATTATAATATAATTTTAAGGTTATTTCACAGAATTTTTAGTTGCTGCTTACAACCTCCTGGAGGTGTGAGCTTCTTAGTCTTTTCTGATAGATTGGGAGGTATTTTTCAATAGGAATTTTTATCGCTTCAAAGTTTCCTGCTAATACATATCCCTGGATATTTTCAGAAGTATAAACGAACTGAAGAAAATTGTCAATTAAATTTTCAGGAATTTTAAATTTTGTAAAATAATCTTTACCCAGATAATTTTTGATCTGTGCTACAGAGCTGTTCATTCTTTCGTAAGCCTGATAGCGCTGTTTTTTCTTTCTTTCCCCGGAAAGGATATCATAAATACTTTCAAGACTGAAGGTAAGTCCGCCATCACGCAATCCGGCAACAGGAAGCTCCGGTGGGGTTCCGTCGCCTTTTGGTTCAGGAAGTCCAATTACTTTTTTAAGAGCATATGCTTTATCTTCTTTTCTTAGAGAGTTTACGTCATACCGAAGGTTTCCTGTAGGCTTGAACCTGCTGAGTACAATTTCCTGGATTTCATAATAGGCTATTTTAAGCTCAACCAGGTTTTTTTGTTGCATTGATTGGGGGGGCAATTTGATGTCTTTTCTTTCGGTGACAATAGAAGTAAAACGTATCACATCCCCGGCATTGGCAGGGATATTAAAATTACCATTGTAATCCGTAAGAACGGTTTTCTGCGTATTCAGGTTTGTGACATAAACCTGATTGAGATATAAAATAGAGTTGTCTCTCAGAAATACCTCACCGGAATATATTTGTGCATTAATTTTTGCCAGAAAAACCAATAGCAGTAGAGTAAACAGTTTCTTCATATAATGCGCAAAATTACGTAGAAATAAAGCAATTTTGTATAATTAGATGAATAATAGTGGTTAAAGTTATATTAAACTTTAGGATTTAATTGTTAAGGAGTGTTAGAAACCAGCCCTTCAGGTAATAATATTTAGATTTAAATAAAAATTCCGGAAGAAAGAACAGCTGAAATTCAGTATTACTTTCTTCCGGATTTCTTTTTATCTGTGTTTTACCAGAAGCCAGCTGGAATACTTTACAGTGAGTGAAGAGCCATATTCTGTCCAGGTAATAAAATACCAGTAATTTGCTGTCGGAACATATCTTCCGCCAACTCTTCCATCCCAGGTATATCTGTTTTCTGGAGTGCCTCTGAAGACCTCTGCGCCATACCGGTCAAAAATACGGAATACAAGATTATCATTCTTCATTAAGGCAGAGTAATCTATTCCTTCATTATGACCATCCCCGTTAGGAGTAATGGTGTTGATCAGATTAATAATGGCAAATGATTTTATAACGTCTTCACACATTCTGGAGTCCCTTACAAATATGTTGTGCGCTCCTCTGGGTACATTATAGAAAACATTGGAACTCTGCCACAGAACACCGTCCAGAGAATACTCGTAAGGAGGTGTACCGCCGCTTACCCCTATCTTTACTGTTGCTCCGTCAATTTCAATAGATGTAATTACGGGAAGCGGCAATTCTGTTACGCTGACATACTGTTTGTAAACACAGCCATTGAATGTGAGTTCTACCCAATAATTTCCAGGAGCAACATTGGTGATGGAAGGTGTGGTTGCTCCTGTACTCCATAAATATCTTTCAAAACCGGGCCCTGCATCAAGTTTTGTAGTGGTTTTCGGACAAATCGTCTTATCTTTTAATATATCCGATTTCTTAGGAACTTTAATGTTGATAATAAGAGTGCCTACTTCCGGACAGACTCCGTTTTTTTGGAAACGGATATAATAAGTCTGGGAAGTTATTATATTTACAGGTAATGAAACTGCATTTACATTGTTCTGAGCATCTGCTAAGGTTGCATGAAAAGTGAACGTAATATTCGGATCCAACGTAAACTGAGGAATAAACTGAGCTAAGTTGACACTTTTTATTCCATCCAGATCATCATCACAAGTGCTTTCTGTGACGGTTTTAGTGATCAGTGTTAATCGGTCTCCAATACTGAATTGTAATGGGTTAATGACAGAAGCACATCCGTCAGGGGAATCTACTCTGATGTAAATCGTGGTGGTGGCTGTATAGCTCCAGTTATTAGGAAGCGTATTGTTATTTCCTGCATTGGCATCTGCCAGGTTTGCATAATACCTTACATTGGTAAAATAACTTGGATTATTAAGTACAATAGGGGTGATATTGGAAAGTATAACATTAACTGTTCCGTCCAGATTATCATCACAGAAAACGCCATTGTAGTTATCCAGAATGATAGCTTTGTTGAAAAGAGATAACGTTATTTGTGCAATAGCTTTACATCCAATGTTATCATTTACAACGGCATATATGATTGTCCCATTAGGGGCAGTGTAAGCTGTTGTATTGGTTATTAATGCTGCTGCATTTTCATTCTGGGCATCTAAAAGGGTAGGATAGTAAGTAATAGTGGCAGGAGAGCTGGTAACATTTGCTGCAGTCAAGTTGAAGGTTCCCTGTCCGTTAATATCACAAGCAAATAATGTGGGATTTGTTACTGTAAGAGTCTGAATATTGATAGTAACAGTTACTGCTTCGCAATCTGGGAAGTCCGGATCATTTCCACAGAATGCATAGGCGAATGTATCTGTTCCTGCTGTGCCAGGGGTATTTACAGTATAAGTAATGGCTCCAGTAGTAGGATTTATTACAACTGTACCCAATGAAGGAGCTGTGGTAATAGCAACAGTACCGGGAACAGGAGTTTGAGATGAACTACTGAATGTAGGAGTTATAGTTTTAGTGCTACATACGTTATATGATGTATTCGTCAGTTTTGTACAGTTTAGTACTTTAAATTGTTCAGTAACTAAAGGGGCACAGCTTCCCATGGTTACAGAGCATGTATAATATCCTGGTAGTGCAGGAGTAATTGAAGAAGTTGTGGCTCCTGGAACAATATTTCCGTTTCTGTACCATTGATAAGTATCATAGATGAGAGGGTCTACAGTAAGAACCACTCCTGGAATACAGCCGTTACCAGATTGTAAAATAACGGGTTGGGTAGGAAAGCCTGCAAAAAAACCTCCATATCCTACTGCATCACTTCCTGCAGTAATTCCAGCCATAATGGCCTTGTTTGAAACTACAGTAATATTCCCAGTTACATTGGGAATCCCATAGGTAACCCAATTGGTAGTACCTGTCATATTATAAGGTCCGGTTATTGCTGGAGGATTTACTCCATTTACTGTAATGCTAGCCCCTCTTTCCGTAATGATATTCAGTTTTGTAGGAATGTTCAGGATACCTCCAGGGTTACCATTAGAATGAACAAAATTTTCATTAATAAGCCCGAGTTCATTAATCTGTTTAGGAAGATAACAGTTCAAGGCAGGAATAAAATTAAATCCTCCGGTATATATTTCACTTCCTGCATTCGAATCGCCTGCTAAAATCTGGTAGACATAAGCGTTTTTAGATGTTTTAAGATATAGGTTATAATGATTGCTTCCCTGAAGAATATACTTGGAGTCGGGCACAACGAAATATTTTCCTGCATTAATGGTTGCTATGGGAGGGATTTCATTATTAACGAAGATTTGAGTATTGTCTTCAGTAGCAATTACGATGGCTCCTTCCGTGTGGGAACCAATAGGTCCACTACCTTTTACAATGGCAAATTCATTTCCGAGCCTGTTAACAGGCACTGACTGATCCATTAGGATATCTGAACTGGATGGAAAATTTCCGGCATATTGTCCATTAAAATTTCCATTGGTGACATTGATAGGTTTATTTGAAGTAATTTTTGAGCCAATGAAACCATTAAAATTTCCTGCTATGTTACCGATTCCGTCAATAATGTAAGATTGTCCTTTATTTAAAGTAAATGTTAATGTAGGATTGGTAGCGCCGGTCATCCCGTTGGAAAACTGAACGTTAGGATTGTATCCGGTAATGGTAACAGTTGTATTATCTTCAGTTGCGAGTACACTGGTCATGAAATTTAGAATGGGGTTGCTCACAGTGATAGGAGCAGATGCAGCGTAAAATTTTTGTCCCGTGGAGGAAATTCCTTTGGATGTAATGATTTCTGCATGGTTGAATACTGAAAACCTTAAATTGGCATAAAAAGGAAATTCTGCCTTAAGATATAAACCTTTCGTCGTTGTGGTGAATAGATCTGTCTGAAGTTTGGTAATGATATAATCTCTTAATACATCAAATTTCTGCGGATTATTTTTACTGATATTCACTGTCCCAATCAGAACGTTATTATTATAAATATTTACAGGAAAAGGGATTGTTCTGTTGGTTGATAAATATAGTTTCTGATAAGGATTGGGAGCAGCTGTTCTATCTATCATCGGTGCAAACCAATGCTCTCGGTCCAATTGGGCAAAGGCAGAGGTGAAAATGCAAAACATAAATAAAAAAGATAAAATTTTTTTCATTCAGCAGTAGTCTTTCCCACAAATTTAATAATAAAAAGTATTAAATTTTTGAAAACAGAATAAAAAAAGCCACGATTTAAACATCGTAGCTTTTAAAATTTATATCGGCCAAATTACTCCCGGTTTTTTACCATAATCCAACCTGTGAATTTTATTGGGGTTTGTCTGGCATTGGGTTCGTTCCAGCCAACTTCATACCAGTAGTTTCCTGTTGGTACTCTTTTGTTTCCGTCAGTAGTTCCATTCCATTTATAACCGTTGGTTTTATCTGCCTGGAAGATCTTGCTTCCATATCGATCAAAAATGTTAAATACAAGATTGTTTTTAATGGCTAGTGAAGAGTAATCTACCAAGTCATTTACTCCATCATTATTAGGGGTAATCACGTTGATCAGATTTGGGATTGTGATATCTACTTTGATGGGTTCACAATTATAGTCGTCTTTCACATATATGCTGGCATTTCCTCTTGAAATATTGGTGAAGATATTAGAATCCTGCCAGTTGATATTATCCATTGAGTATTTATATGGAGGGGTACCTCCTATAACATTTACTGTTACTGTATTGTTTGAAATATTAATATTTGAGATAACGGGCTGTTCAGAAGCGTACACTTTTACTGTCTGCGTGGTGATACATTCTCCGGTTTTCAGTTTTACCCAATATACTCCTACTCCTACATTTTTGATAGTTTGAGTTGTAGCACCGGTACTCCATTCGTAACTTTTAAATCCTGGTCCTGCATCAAGGGTTGTTTTTCCTTCCATACAGATAATTTTATCTGCCAGTACATCGGATTTTACAGGCGGAAGAACAACCAGTGTTACCATGGCCACCCTGTAACATCCGTTCGCATTGATTACTTTTATATAAACAACACCATTCGGAGCAATGTAATTTGATGGGGTTAAAATTTCGTTTGTTCCGGCATGTGCATCTGCAAGAGAAGGGTAGTATTTCTTTGTAACTCCTGTAGCTAAGGTTACGCTGACATTTATAAGGTTAAATAATCCGGTGGCAGGATTAGCTTCCAGGAAGCAGGTTCTGATTAATGCGTCATTTACCACAGGACTTTCAGAAACTGTCAGATTCAGAGTGACTTCTTCACAGTCTGTAAAATCAGGATTGTTTCCACAGAATTTATAAACAATTTTATCCGGTCCTATATAGCCATAAGCCGGTGCATAGCTAATCACTCCTGTCACAGGATCAATAACCGCATTTCCATTAGCAGGAGGTGTCAGTATGGTTACTGTTCCCGGTACTACAGTTTGTGTAGAGCTGGAGAATGTTGGTACAATCTGTTTTACCCCGTCACATACTGTATCATTTATTGTGGTTTTCTTAAGGCAGGTATATACTTTATATACAGGTGTAATTACTGGTGGGCATGATCCTACCGTAATTCTTACGGTATAATTTCCAGATTGGGTAGGTGTGTATGAGTGGCTTGTTGCGCCGGGGATAGGATTGTTTTCCTTATACCATTGGTAAGTGTCAAAGCTGTCATCAACTTCCAGTACAATTCCCGGAATGCAATCACCATTTTGTTTGGCGATAACAGGGATTGAGGAGAATCCTGCAAAATATCCGCCATATCCCACAACACCACTTCCACCTGAAATACCTGCAGTAACAGCTTTTGTAGAGTTAATAGTAACATTTCCTGTAATATCCGGGACGGAATAAGAAACCCAGTTTGGAGTTCCTGTCACCTGGTAAGGACCATAGGAGGGAAGTAAAGGACCTCCGTTTATGGTAACTGTGGCTCCTGCTTCTGTCAGGATATTCAGTTTTACGACGTGCCCGGACAAAGTTGTAGAATAAGGAAGGTCTTTGATTTTTCCAATTTCATCAATTTTTCTTGGAAGATAACAGTTTAATGGGGGAATATAATTGAACCCAAGTGTCGCATTGCTGGCTCCAACACCTGCCATCAGCTGATATACATATACATTCTTTGTGGTTCTGATGTACATATTGTAATGTTCATTCCCTTGGTTGATATAGTTGGTATTACTGATTTTATTCACTCTGTAGCTTTCACCCTCAGCCAATGTTGCTGCTGGTGTTGTGCCGTTATTGATGTATACCTGTGTTCCTCCTTCTGTAGCAACAATAAGGGCATCTTCCATTCTTCTGCTAATGTCTCCGTTTCCTTTTACAACTACAAATTCATTTCCTAGCCGGTCTACCGGAACAGACTGGTCCATAATAATATCAGATCCCTGATAGGAACCTCCGGCGGCCATAGCAAACTGTCCGTTGAAATTTCCATTGGTCACCGATATTGGCTTGTCAGCTTCTATTTTGGCCCCAATGAAAGCTTCTTTATTTACTGTTTTATCACCTATTCCTTCAATAATGTAAGATTGCCCTTTGTTTAATGTAAATGTAAGGGTAGGATTGGTAACTCCGGTCCATCCGTTCGTAAATACAATGTTGGGAGAGTAATTGGAAACCGTTACCTTAGTATTGTCTTCTGTTGCAAGAATTCCTGTTGTGAAATTATACTCACTGTTAAGCTCTTCAATAGGAGCAGTAACTGCGTAGAATTTTGTACCAATTCCGGCTTTCCCTTTTGATGTCAATATTTCCCCATGCTGGCTTACTGAAAATCTGTAAGTAACAAAATAGGGTTTGGAACCTTTGGTATACAATCCTTTATTTCCCGGTGCGAATAATTCTCCATTGGTTGTCGCAACCATTCTGTTTAATGGAATATTAAATGTCTGTGGAGAACCTTTGCTGATTGTTACAGTACCTAATACCGTATTATTGCTATAGATGTCTACTGTAAACGGAGTTGCAGAATCTGTAGAAAAATAAAGGGCCTGCATCGGGGTTACCACTTTGGGAGATCTGGCAGCCATGGGAGCGAACCAGTGTTCTGTATCTCTTTGAGCAAAAAGCATATAGCTTGAAACAAAAAATAACAGAAAAATCGATAGAGTTTTCTTCATGGATATTTAATTAGAGTTTTTACAAAAATAAAAGAATAATTGATTAATTGTTAAAATATTTAATGTATTTAGTATTAATGTGATAAAAATAAGCCACGATTTTATAATCGTGGCTTATAAATATAGCTTTAAACTAATTATTACTCTCTGTTTTTAACAAGAATCCAGCCAGTATATTTTATTGGAGTCTTTTCTTGGTTGGACTCATTCCACGTGATATGATACCAGTATGTTCCTGTTCCTAATTTCTTATCAAAGTGTTTTCCGTCCCATCTGAAGTTGTTGAACTTATTTCCGGTAAATACCATATTTCCATATCTGTCATATACTACAAAAGAAAGATTTTCTTTATAAGCCAGTTCACTGTAATCTATATAATCATTTACATTATCTCCATTAGGCGTAATAGCATTTAACAGATTAGGAACCGTAACTTCTACAGCTACTGGAGTACAGTTATAGGCATCCTTTACATAGAATGTGTGCTGTCCCCTTGTTAAACCTGTGAAGGTACTCGAATCCTGCCAGGTGGCAGTTCCGTCAACAGCGTATTTATAAGGGGCTTTGCCTCCATTTACAATTACTGTTGCTGTATTATTATTGATCTCAATGGTTTGGATTACCGGATCTTCAACTTTTTTAACCCTTACTGTCTGTGTAAGGAAACATCCGCTTTTGCCAAGAACTACTGTATATTCTCCAACACCTACATCTCTGATACCTGAAGTGGTAGCACCCGTACTCCATTGGTATGAATCATATCCAGGGCCTGCATCCAGGTTAGTCTTAGCATCCATACAGATATACTGATCTACCAGAACCGGCGATTTTTTGATTGGAAGTACAATTAATTCAATTTTAGCATTTGCCGTACACCCTTCAGCGGTGGTTACTTTTACATATACAAATCCTCCTGTTGAAGGGAAGTTTTCCGGAGTTGTAATTTCATTAATCCCTGCAGTAAGATCATTCAGTGTACGGTAGTATTTTTTTACAACAGCGTTATAGTCTGTTACCTTAGCTTTTGTAAGATCAAAATAAGCATAAGGAGCTACGTCATACCAGCATGCCTTAATAGATGTATCTGTTACAATAAATGGTACTACAGTAAGGTTTAATGTTACCTGCTCACAATCTGTAAACTCAACTGAGTTTCCACAGAATTTATAAATGATTTTGTCCGGTCCTAAATATCCGGGGTTGGGATTGTAAGTAATTGTTCCGTTTGGATTCACTACAGCTGTTCCTTTTGTAGGAGGAGTTAAAATTACTACTGTACTTGGAACCACAGTTTGTGTGGAAGAAGTAAATGCAGGAGTTATGATTTTTGTAGAACAGGCATTAAGTGCTTGTGTTGTTTCTTTTAAACAGTTTTGTACTTTATAGACAGGAGTTGTCACAGGAGGACATGTTCCCATGGTTACCTTTACGGTATAGTTCCCTGACTGTGTAGGTGTGTATGTATAAGTAGTGGCGCCAGAAATAGCTACTCCTTCACGGAACCATTGATATGTTTCATATCCGTCGTCTACTTCAAGAATGATTCCCGGAACACATTCTCCTGCTTTTTTAGCAATAACAGGAATGGATGAAAATCCTGCGAAATATCCACCATATCCTGCAGTACTATATCCTCCATTGATACCGGCGGTTACAGCTTTGGTAGAAGTGATCTTAATATTTCCTGTTACTCCTGTTATTCCGTAGGTAACCCAGTTACTGTTTCCTGTTAATGGATATGGGCCGTCTGAAACGGCAACTGGATTGTCGTTTACAAGCACTGTAGCACCCGCCTCCGTTAGAATATTTAATTTTACAATTAAGTCGCCTTGCGTCACACTTGTTCCACCTGGGCCAAGAGGCATCTCATTAATTTTTCCGATTTCATCAATTTTTCTTGGCAGGAAACAGTTTAATGGCGGGATATAGTTAAACCCATTAGTTGCTGCATTGGAGCCAATTCCTATAAACTGATAAAGATATACATTTTTAGTAGTGGAAATAAACATATTGGAATGTCCCAAAGTGCCTTGTGCCACATAACTCGTTTCGTTGATTCTATACCATTGTCCTGAAGCAAGGGTCGCTACTGGAGTAGTGCCTCCATTCAGGTATACTTCAGTATTATCTTCCGTTGCAATAATAAGTCCTCCTTCCATATTCAGATTGGGGGCTGTAGATCTGGTTTTTACCATGGCAAACGTATTTCCAAGTCTGTCTACCGGAACTGATTGGTCCAAAATAGGATCTGTACCGGATGTTGGTGTTGAAAAGTTACCGTTGCAGCTTCCATTGGTAAGAGTTACAGGTTTGTCTGCAACCACTTTAGCTCCTATGAAGCCGGTTTTATTAGCCGATTGAGAACCAGAGCCTGCGAAAATAAAAGATTGTCCTTTCTGTAATGTAAAAGTATGAGAATTACTGGTAGGAGTTCCGTTGATAAAAACTACTCCTGCAGTAGGGTTCCATGTTACTGTTACACTGGTATTATCTTCAGTAGCCAGGATACCGGCTGTAAAGTTGTAAAAACTGTTGGTGTCTGTATTAGGGCTTTGAGCAACAAAAAATGTTTTTCCAATTCCGGCTTTTCCTTTACTGGTAATAACTTCCCCATGGATATCCTGGGCAAGTCTTAAACTGCAGTAGAAAGGTTTTGCTCCTTTCAGATAAAGTCCTTTATTACCCACAGTGAAAGCATCAGTTGTTGTACCTGTGGAAATAAGATTGTTGGCAACCTTATAAGTTTGAGGATTACCTTTGCTGATGGTAACTGTAGTAACCACAGCATTGTTGTTATAGATCGTCACATCAAAGGGGGTTGGCGAGTCAGTGGAAAGATATACCATGTTGTTATAACCTCCGTAACTGTCATAATAAGGAGCGATCCAGTGCTCGGTGTCCCTTTGTGCAAAGAGCGTATTAATTGTCAAAAAAATTAATACCAGACTGAGTAGAAATCTTTTCATGTGTATGGAATTAGGATTTCTACAAAAATAAAATAAAAAATGAAATACTTTTAATAAAATTTAAATAAATGTTAAAAAAATACTCTCTATTTTTTAACTAAAAGTCATATTGAGTGTGAAACTGGTAATTGGGAACAAGTGGCTGCTTTCGGTTTATATACAATATATTTTTACGGAAATGCTCTCTTCATTGGCCTTCTGGACAGTCTGAAGATATAATATAATCCATACTTGAAAAAAAAAATTTTGATTTATTGGCTGGGTTATATTCTTGTTAATAATCCTTAAATTTTTAAGCATAAAAAATCCCGGTGAATTGCACCGGGATATTATATTTTTTGGAGAGGGCTTATTATAAGCTTACTCTTACAAATCCTGTTACTTTTAGCTCTGGATTTACAGATTTTACATAATCAGCAACTGAAATAGAGCTGTCTTTGATGAAATCCTGGTGTACCAAAGTGTTGTCTTTGTAGAATCTCTGCATTTTACCTTTCAGGATATTGTCGATAATGTTTGCAGGCTTACCTTCTTCAGTAAGTTTGTGTCTTTCGATTTCTAATTCTCTGTCAATAGTTTCCTGAGAAACAGCGTTTTCGTCAAGAGCGATTGGGTTCATTGCAGCAACCTGCATAGAAACAGCTTTAGCAGCTTCGTCAGCTCCGTCTACTTTAGCAGAAAGAGAAGTGATTGCAGCAATTTTGTTTCCAGCGTGGATGTAAGCTCCTAAGAAATCTCCCTGGATTCTTTCGAAAGAACCGATTTCAATTTTCTCACCGATAACTCCTGTTTGCTCAACTAATTTTTCAGCAACAGTGATTCCGTGGAAATCCGTAGCTAAAAGCTCTTCCTTAGTAGCAGCAAAGATTGCCATTTCAGCCAATTCGTAAGCCAGCTCAACGAATGCTTCGTTTTTAGCAACGAAGTCAGTTTCACAATTTAAAGAAATTACAGCACCTAAAGTGTTGTCTTCGTTTACTCTTGCGATTACTGCACCTTCAGTAGACTCTCTGTCAGCTCTGTTAGCAGCAACTTTTTGTCCTTTTTTTCTAAGGATATCTACCGCTTTTTCGAAGTCTCCTTCAGCTTCAACTAGAGCTTTCTTGCAGTCCATCATACCTGCACCTGTTTGGTTTCTTAATTTAGCTACGTCTGCAGCAACTGGTGTATAAGACATAATATCTATTATTTTTTATTTAAGATTAGTATTAATTTTTAGCTTAATTTTAGAGCAGTGCAAAGATAATGATTTTAATGATAAACTAAAAAATGACTTTTCACGTTATTAATATATTTAATACTATTTTAAAGATTTGATTAATGAAAAAAATCTTCTTCCTTCTATTTATATGCATTTTTTCACTTGGTTTTTCCCAAAAAAAGAAAAAAACAAAATCAAAAGCTGTTGTTGAAAAAGAAACCGTTATTATCTATACAGAACAGGAGGCTGAAACTTCAAAGGAGGCAAGAGTGATTGCAGGCTTTTTGAAACAGAATCCCGGACATGCCAAAACAGATTATTTTAAAAGAAAGCTGATTGATATTATTATGGCAGGTAATTCTCCCGAAGCTAAGCCTACCATAAGACCTATCAGTAAGGATAAGATTGAGAATATCGTTAAAAATAATGAGCTTAACAGTGGTAAAACGATTGCAGCCAATAAAACTTATACCGCTAACGGGAAGCCTGTTTCCAATAATACAGCTGCTGCTATAGAAGCTCTTAAGGAAGAAAGAAGAACTACCTATGCATCTGTAGGTTCTGCAGGATCAGCAAAAAGTGCGGGAACATCCAAGGCGGAGCCAAGCGAAGAAAATAAAAGAAGAGCTGCCATGCTTACCCATCTTTTTAATAATGATGTGAACAAAAATGAGGCATACGTTAATATTAAAAATAGATCTGCCTGTAATCTTATTGTAAAAATAAGCGGGAAAAAATATTACAACCTGAGTGTCCCTGCAAAAGGCGAAAACTTTATCCTTATAGATAAAGGAGAATATGTGATGACAACAATGGTTTGTGATGCAAAATATTCTGCATTGAAGAAAATAGATCAGGATATTGAAATTGCACTCAATGTTGCAGAATAAGAAGAGAAGAAAACTAAAGAAAAAAGGTTAAGAAAATTTTTCTTAACCTTTTATTTTATCCTTTAAACTGACCCATCGCAATGAATTTATCCTGTCTTTGGGTTTCAAGCTCCTGTCCTGTAAATTTAGAAAAAGCTTTGATGTTTTGTAAAATAGAATTTTTCAAGTTCAGATAGGTAGTCTCCTGATCATAATGAGCTCCTCCAAGTGGTTCTTCAATGATTCCGTCGATGAACTTTTCTCTTAAGGCATCCTGTGGAGTAAGGTTTAATGCATTGGCTGCATCTTCCTTGTGATCCCAGTTTCTCCATAAAATCGAAGAACAGCTTTCAGGGGCAATTACTGTATACCATGTATTTTCCAACATGTATACTTTATTTCCAACACCTATTCCTAAGGCTCCACCACTGGCTCCTTCTCCAATGATGTAAGTAAAGATTGGAGTTTTCAGCTGCACCATTTCAAAAATGTTTCTTGCAATAGCTTCTCCTTGTCCTCTTTCTTCAGCTTCCAATCCAGGGTAAGCTCCCGGTGTATCTACTAAAGTCACCACAGGGATATTGAATTTCTCAGCAAGCTTCATCAGTCTTAAAGCTTTTCTGTATCCCTCCGGATTTGGCATTCCAAATCTTCTGTGCTGTCTTTCTTTTGTCGTTCTTCCTTTTTGAGTCCCTATGATCATTACTCTTTGACCATCTAAGGTAATCAATCCTCCAATCATTGCCGGATCATCAGCGAAATTTCTGTCTCCATGAAGTTCTAAGAAACTGCCTTTGTCTGCCATTCCCTTAATATAGTCCAATGTATAAGGACGGTCCGGATGGCGGGACAGCTGTACTCTTTGCCAAGGTGTAAGATTTCCGTAGATTTCTTTTTTCTTTTCCAGAATCTTATCCTCAATCTGGCTGCATGCTAATTTTACATCAACACCACTTTCTTCTCCTACTAAAGAACAGGTCTGGTATTGATCCATCAATTCTTTGATAGGAAGTTCGAAACTTAAATATTCCATTTCTTGAAGTAAATTAAATCTTTCAAATGTATGAAAAATTATGGTTATTCTATTTAAAATTATTTATAGCATTGTTTATTCTGCTGATACTTTCCTCTTTACCAAGGGTTTCCAGGATATCCGGAACGTCCGGTCCTTTCAGCTCTCCTACTAAAGATAGGCGTAACGGCATCATAACTTTCCCCATACCCAGACCTTTATTTTCAGCGAAATCATGCATCGTTTGTTTCAATGTTTCTGCAATAAATTCTGTGGATTCAAAACTTGAAGCCAATTCTCCTAAAACTGCTGAGGTTTCATCATTCCATGCTTTTTTAGATGCTTTTTCATCATAAGATGTTGGAGCTTCGAAGAAGAATTTTCCGTTTTCATAAATATCTTTTGGGAAAGTTGCTCTTTCTTTCATCAGATGAATAACTTTCAACAGTTTTTCATCTGAAACCCCTGAAAGTTCAAGATCTGTATTTTTAAGTACCTGAAGAAGTTCTTCATCAGATTTCATTTGTATATACTGGTGGTTGAACCATTCAGATTTTTCCTTGCTGAATCTTGCTCCGGCTTTATGTACTTTATGAAGATCAAATTCTTTGATCATTTCTTCTAAAGAAAGAATTTCTTTATCATCTGCAGGCGACCAGCCCAGTAATGCAACCATATTAATAAATGCATCAGGAAGATAACCATTCTCTCTGTACCCTTTGGAAATAACTCCTGTAGCAGGATCTTTAAAGTCAAGCGGGAAAACAGGGAATCCGAATTTGTCTCCATCTCTTTTGCTTAATTTTCCTTTTCCTTCCGGCTTTAAAATTAAAGAAAGATGTGCAAACTGTGGTGCTTTCCAGCCCATTGCTTCATATAAAAGTGTGTGAAGCCCTAAAGACGGCAGCCATTCTTCTCCACGGATTACGTGAGAGATTTCCATTTCGTGATCATCAATGATGTTCGCAAAATGGTAGGTTGGCATTCCATCATTCTTTACCAGAACTTTATCATCTAAAGTGTTGGTATTCACTGAGAATTTACCACGGATAATGTCTTCAAGATTTAATACCCTGTCAACCGGCATTTTGAACCTTACCACATAAGGAGTTTTTTCATCCAATAATCTTTGAACCTCTTCTTCTGAAAGGGCAAGGCTGTTTCTCAGATGATTTCTTGTTTTATTATCGTAAGAGAAAACATCACCTCGTGCTTCGTACTCCGCACGAACTGCATCCAATTCTTCTGCGGTATCAAAAGCAATGTATGCATAATCTGTTTTCAGGATCTGCTCTGTATACCTGTCATAGATATCTCTTCTTTCAGACTGTCTGTAAGGGGCGAACTTTCCTCCTTTCTTAGGGCTTTCATCAGGGATGATTCCGCACCATTCCAATGCTTCTTCAATATATTCTTCAGCGCCCTCTACATATCTGGCAGTATCCGTATCTTCAATTCTTAATACAAACTCACCACCTTGATTTTTAGCAAAAAGATAATCATATAACGCAGTTCTTACGCCTCCCAAATGTAACGGCCCTGTAGGACTTGGAGCAAAACGTACTCTTACTTTCTCCATTTCAATTTTTAATTTTTGCAAATTTACTTAAAATTATGCGTTTACGGGATGATTTATCATCGTGTATTATATTTTTGATTCAGGCCTTTCTGTTTATTTCTATAGATATTCATAAAATACTGTTGAAATGTATCTTCGTCCGGAAGGTGACTGGTTGTAGAATGTAAGTATAGCTGGATTGCTAAAATTGAAATCATAAAGAAAATATTTTGGATAAATAATATAAATAATAAGAATGCTTTTTATATTCATTGAATAGGTTTTGTTTTGATTATAAATCTCTTATTGGTGACTATATTTTATTTTATTAATCGATGTTTTTATTAGTCATTAAATTCACTATAAAATGATATATATCACCTGGTATTACTTACTTCACTCAATGTGGAGTTTTATATTTGTGGAGAATTTTTGAAATAATACTATGAAAAAACAAATTTTATTTTGCTTCAGTACAGCACTGATGCTTTTTATGGGATCATGTTCGTCAGAGCAGTTAAGTAATGAAGCAACGCCTGATAATCCCACAAAATCCAATCGTTTGTCCGCAGCTAAATTTGCAGGAGATGGGGTTTATGATGTCTTAGGGCATGGTTTTGATGCCGCAGGTGAGTATGCCAACGCAAATTCTGCTGGTTTTAAGGTCATTGATATCGACAGATTCAAAACAGAGCAGGCAGCGAGATTGGTTTCTGAAAATGCCAATACTCAGCAATATGTTGAAGAATATGGAGAGAATGCTCAGACTTATTCCAAAATGGTTTCTACAAAAGTAGATGCTACTGCCGGAATTCCTTTGTTCAAAAAAACATTATCAGTAGGATTCAATTCAGCAGTAACTACTAATCATAAATTTGATGCAAAATATATTTATGGTAGCTACAACCTTTTGATTAAACAGAAAAGACTGAGATTTAATGCTACAACGGATATGCTTGCAGACTATGTAACTCCTGAATTTACACAGGATTTGCAAACTAAATCTCCGCAGCAGATTGTACAGGACTACGGAACTCACGTAATGGTTGATATTTATACTGGAGCTAAAATGGATATCATGTTCCAATCTGAAACCAGTAATGAAAGCCGTGAGCGTGCTGCAAGAATTGGAGTGAAGATCGGAATGCTTAAAGTTTTTGATGTAGATGTTCAAAATGATGTTAATACATCAGAATCTTCCATGAACTATTCTAAAAAACTGTCATACAGAACAAGAGGTGGGGATCCTTCAAAAGGTCTGGTAGGAGAATTAAACCTTGACCAGAATACACCAAAAATAAATATTGCTAACTGGCAAAACAGTTCGACAGTCAATAATTCAGTTTTGGTAGAATTTGGAAACAACGGATTGGTTCTTATTTATAATCTGGTAAAAGATCCTGCTAAAAAAGCTCAGCTCAAGGCATATGTAGATCAGTATTTGATTGATAACCAGATTTCATTGGAATATAATACTACTATGTTGTATGGTTATCAAAATCAGGCAGACAGTAATCATTATTTTACTTTTAATACCAATCTTCAGCCATCTTCTTATTGGACAAACGAAGGGCCTACATTTAAAGTTTTCCAATATAAAGCACCTAATACAGTTCCTATATACTGTTTCAAAAGTACCTCAGGTGCCCATCATTATTTCACACAATCAAGCACATTGCAGCCTTCTTCATATTGGGATGTGTATATGGGGATAGCATTTTATGCATATAAAGATCCTGCTGGTGACAGAATTCCGGTTTATAACTATAAAGCAAGAAATCAATCAGATCATTATTTGACTGTAAATCCTAATCTTGGACCAACAAGTTATTGGGTAAAAGAAGGAATCGCTTTCTATATTCCTGCTAACTAACTTTTAGAAATATAAATCAATTTGTGGTCATTATAAAAGTAAAGCCAGTTATTTCCTGTTTCACTTTTTGTTTAATCATCATTTGGTTTGAAATGAAAGCATATTTTTTATTACGATTTAAATTGTTGCCAGTTTAAGTGATTTAAAAATGCTTATTAGAAGAATCTGAATAGAGTGTAAATTCTTATACAATGATATATACTCATTGTGTAGTTGTTTCCACTTATTGTCGAATAGCATATTTGCGAAAACTTTTATTAATCTATGAAAAAACAAATTTTATTTAGCTTCAGTACTTTACTGATGCTTTTTATGAGTTCTTGCTCTACAGAACAGCTCAACAATGAGGTAACACCTGAAAACCCTGCGGCAAAGACCAATAACCGAATATCTGCTGCAAAATTTGCAGGCGACGGAATTTATGATGTCCTGGGACACGGTTTTGATGCTGCTGGTGAATATGCCAATGCCAATTCTGCCGGGTTTAAAGTAATTGATATCGATCGTTTCAAGGCAGAACAACCTGGAAGATTGATCTCTGAAAATACTAATGCACAGGAATATGTAGAAGAATATGGTGAAAATGCAGAGTCTTATTCTAAAATGGTTTCTACGAAAATCACTGCTACTGCAGGAATTCCATTATTTAAAAAAACTCTTTCAGTTGCTTTTAACAGTGCCGTTACTAATACAAATAAATTTGATGCAAAATATATTTATGGGAGTTACAATCTTACCATAAAGCAGAAGAGAATAAGATTTAATTCAACAGTAGATGCTTTGGGAGATTATTTAACTCCGGAATTTACTCAGGATTTGCAGACAAAATCCCCTCAGCAGATTGTAAATGATTATGGAACCCACGTAATGCTTGATATTTATACAGGGGCAAAAATGGATATTTTATTCCAGTCTGAAACAAGTAATCAAAACAGAGAACATGCAGCCAGAGTTGGGATAAAAGTTGGAATGAAGGATATTTTTGATGTAGATGTAACCAATGATGTGAACACTTCGTCTTCTAACCAGAACTTTTCTAAAAAATTATCTTATAAAACAAGAGGAGGAGATCCTTCCAAAGGCCTGATGAATGATCTGAACTTAGATCAGAATAATCCAAAAATTAGCATTTCAGCATGGCAAAATAGTTCTACTCCGAGTAATTCTGTTCTGGTAGACTTTGGTTCTAATGGGCTGATACTTATTTATGATTTGGTAAAAGATGCTGTTAAAAAGGCCCAGCTTAAAGCTTACGTTGATCAGTATTTGATTGATAATAAGGTTTATTTACAACACAATACGGTCCCTGTATATTCATATTACAGTTCTAAATACAATGATCACTACTATAATACATCAAATGTCACTCCTAATTACTATGTAAATGAAGGAGCTGTTTTTAATGTTTTAAACTATAAGGCAGCTGGGGCAGTACCTGTTTATGGATATTACAGCAGTAAGTATAATGATCATTATTACAATACTTCAGCGGTTACTCCGAATTATTACATCAATGAAGGTGTTTTCTTTTATGCTTACACTTACCAGGCTCCCGGAACTGTTCCTGTGTATGGATTCTATAGTGGAAAATATCAGGATCATTATCTTTCTAAAAGCCCGGCAACACCTAATTATTATGTAAATGAAGGAATTATGTTCTATGCATATTAATTAAAAATATTGATATTTTACAGCAAAGAAACCGCCTCAGCATAGGGGCGGTTTTTTTACAATAAAAACTTAACCGCTGGATTTCTGCTTAAATAATGGGCCTTAAGAGAAAGGAATGAGATTCAATTAAAAAAAGGATAATTGCTAAATTATCCTTTTTAAGTTATCGTATAATATTATTCCAAATATTTACAGTATCACCGGTCTCATTTTTTAAACTATAATTTTCTAAAATGAAATGAGAAGAAAGCTTTCCTTTATTTAATATTTCCTGAGAATTTTCCTCATAAATTTTTATTGTTTCTTCTATTTTTTCTACAAACTCAATAATATTACCATCTTCTATAGGCGTAGAAAACTCAGGCTTTAGATATTCTTTTCCACCCTGGCCGGAATATCCAATTACATAACAACCACAAGACATAGCTTCCGCAGGAGGAAGGCCAAAACCTTCTTTATGATTAAAGCTCAGAAAAATAGCACTTTCTTTCATGATTTCTGCTACTTCCTGCTCTGTTTTGTTATCTATAGCAACGAGGTTCCATCCTCTTAATGTATTTCTTTGTTTTAATATACAAATAACCTGTGTGACATCATCGCCAAGCTTTCTTGGCATAAAACAAATTTGCTTTTTTTTATTTTCACCGTAATTAAATATTTGATTGTCAATGCCTAATCGCATTTTGAAAACTTTAGAATCGGGAAACGTATATTTTAAATATCTTTCAGCATCCTCTGAAGCTACAATTGTAGCCAGCGTTTTAGGATGATTATAAGGATTCACTTCATAGTTTTCATAGATTGAAAAGTAACCAAATGTATAATAACAATTTTGATTAAAGATCACTTTGGAGTTTTCAGGAGCTAGTTTATGAATATTTGGGCCATAAATTTCAGGAAAAACGAGAATAGCATCTTTTTCAATATCGATACTTTGAGTTTTTAAAAAACTTAAAATTAATTTTTTAAAGAAATTGATCTTTTTTCCTTTATACAGATATTTCAGCTCCTTGAATAAGTATGGGCTAACTTTTATCGGAACATTATTATTGAACCAGTTTTCCTTTTTTCCTCTTTTTTTAAGTAACAAATAAGCTTCGAATCCATTTTTGTTTAATGTTTCGACTTGTCGGTAAATTTGTTTCACACCTCCGCTCGCAAATTTATTAGTGGGGCATACAAAATAAATTTTAGTTTTCATGAAATGAAAGTATTGTTTTTATCCAGTTCTTAATATAATACTTTTCTTTTATCCAATCTTCAGCAGGTTCATAATCTTCACTTAAGAAGTTCTTGGGAATTGTAAAGTTTGAAATATCTTTAATGACAAAAATATTGTTTGGATTATAAAAATCATATGTGATGATTTCCTGGTTGGTTGTTATCAGTTTTTTATTTAAACCAATGGCTTCGTATGGTCTGAATGATAATCCTTTCTGATGAGGATGTGCTATATCAAGAATGATTTTACTATCTAAGTAATATTTATATGAATTTGAAAAAGGAATGATTTCATGAATGACCTGAATATTCTTAGGAAGTTTTTCTTTAATGGGAATAGACTTGTAAGTAAATAATTTCCCTTTTGCAGAGATATTGTTATCGTTAAAATATTCGAAAAGAATTTGTGCTTCAGCTATTCTTTTATCATAAGTTGCTAAATAGCAAACATCAAAATTTGTGACTGATTTTTTGTCTTTGACAAAGTAAAAATTGGTCACATAATTTAAATTATAATTCTTACAGTCATCGCTGTCAAAACTGCAGCATATATCAAACTTTTGAATATAGGCTTCCTGAGAAGGTATTTTCTGAATACTGTCCCAAAAGAGAACAATAGACTTTTTAGATTTATCAAGAGCAGAATTTAGATCATCATTGCTCAATACATCAGGTCTGTTTACTAATAATACATCATAATCATGAAGTTGAATGATCCGTTGAATATGCTCTCCTCTTTTTATATTTTTGAGATTTTTTTTAAGAAAGGTTTTTAAAAAGAAATTATATATCTTTTCAAAAATATTTTTGTACTGATATGGCAAGGTTGAATTAATATGAGTGACATCATACCCACTATATTTTTTCAGACCTTCAAAAACGACATCATTAAACCCATAATAACCAGGAGCGATAAATAAAAGTTTTTTTTTCATAAATTATTGCCATTATCAGCTATTTCAAAAACCTTGTTCACCCAGCTGTCCAACGTATATCTGTAATAGATTTCCTCCGGAATTTTTTCATAGGGTTTCTCAAAGAAAGATTTGTCAAGATTACTAATATTTTTGTTTAAAATCAAAATATTATTGGGATTGTAAAAATCATACGTTTTAATGGCTTCATTATCAGTAATGATTTTCTTTTCCAGAGACATGGCTTCAAAAACCCTGAAGCTGAGGCCGTATTGGCCTTCGCGCATCAGATCAAGTAAAACCTTTGAATTTTTATAATACCTTGGAAGATCATTATGAGGAATCTTTTTGATACTGAAAATCAGAAAAAGGTTTTTAGGTACTGTTGTAAAGATATTGGTCAGCTGATGTTTCCAAGACTTTTTTCCAATAACCATAATCTGAAATTTGAGACCCTGTTCAACCAGTTTTTTGGCCAGTTGTTTTATTAGTGAAACCCTTCTGTTATCATAAGATGTAATGTAGAAAAGGTCCATTTCCGGATGTTGTTTGCTTTCCGGACAATGCGGAAGATAGATGTAATTCGTCAGTTTTTCAAAACCATGCTTCTTTACATCGATATGATCAAATGAAAAGACTTTATCAAAAAGATACAGTTTATCTTCTACCGGAACCCTTTCCAGATTGTCATAAAGATAAGTAACCAGCCGGTCTGTATATTTTCGGATTTTTTTTAGAGTGGAAAGATCAAATGTATCCGGGCTCATGACCAGTATCTGGTCCTGATATCCTAATTTTTCCAGGGAGTCCAGAACGTATTTCTGTCTTTTTTCAGTCTTAAGATTTTTGTTTAAAAAAGTTTTACTTAAAGCATTTACAGCTCTTTCATTGAAGTTGGAATGAGTAACGGTACTGATCTTTATATGATGGGCATCAATACCACGTTTGCATAATGTTTCAACAATATACTTATCATAATCCCAAAAATCATAACTAATGATACAAATCTTCATTCAACTAATTTTGCTCTTTTTTTAATGATTCATAGGTCTCGAAAACGCTCAAAGATTGCAGGTAGGACAGCTGATAGCCTTCTTTCCCGTCTAAAATACCCAGTCTCATTATATAGGCTTTAAAAAATTTAAAAGCTGTTTTAATATATTGAATTAAAACATTGTATTTCTTCCCTTTTGCTGCCAGCTCTTTTCCTTTTAAAACGCCGTAATGAACCATTTTTTTTCTATAAGATTCATAATCTGAAACGGAGTAATGAAGCAATTTATTTTTTAAAACTCCGATGGATCCATTTACTTCAAGCGTTTCATGTACCTTTTTTCCTGCCATATATCTGGCCTTCGATTTTCTGAAAAGTCTGAAGTTTTTATCAGACTGTGTTCCTGAAAAATGAATCGGCTTTTGGGCAAAAAAGAATTTCCTGTAAAAATAGTAAGCATCTTTTTGCCCGGGTTTATTCAGTACGTTAATAATTTCCTGCTTCAGGGCCGGGGTAATTCTTTCATCGCCATCCAAAAATAAGACCCAGTCGTTTTTTGCAGCATCCAGAGCCAGATTTCTTTGTTTTGTAAAGTCTTCAAATTTATTTTGAATCACTTTTACATGGGAGAATTTCTTCGCAATTTCTACAGTTTTATCCGTACTAAAAGAGTCTATCACAATTATTTCATCACAAAAATCAAAAGACTCAAGGACATCCTGTATATTTTTTTCTTCATTATATGTTATGATTAAACCACTTATATTCATCACAACGATTTGTTTGATAGGTAACTATGTGAAAATATTTACCTAAAATTGTTTTTTAAAATAGTTTTAATCTTCCAAAGATAAGTTTTAATTTGAATTTTATGATCGAATCTTTGCCTTTTATATCAATTCTACACAGCTCGTATGGATACTGCGTAGGGTAATAATTCACTTTATTACCAATTCTTACTGCAAAATCAATTCCTATTTTTTTCAAAATAGAAAAAAAAGCATGTTTTTCTTTATTTTTATTGGGATATTTACCGTACGGATAGGCCAGAACCCTTGAATACTGTATGTTTTGGGCATCAAGAATTTCCATATTCTTTTTTAGGTCTTTTTCTATAAAATCAGGAGATCCATTTTTAAGATTTTCATGAGCGTGGCTGTGAAGGGCAATCTCAAAATATTTTTTATCCAGACTTCTGATTTCATCAAAGGTCATCATAGGGTAGTTTTTATATCCTTTTTCAATAAAGCCTGTTGGAATAAAGATAGTAGCCTTCAGGTCATACTTTTCAAGTAAGGCAGGCAGGTATTCAAGATTATTTCGATATCCGTCATCAAAGGTGATGATAATATTCTTTTTTGATGGAGTATTAAGCTCTGAAAAAAAATGGGGAGTATATTTTTTATGGTTTAGATAAGAAAACTGCTGCTCAAGATTTTTTAAGCTGACTGTAAGGTCTTCATGGCTTTCTTTTTCAATCTGGTGATACATCAGAATAACCAGTCTGTTATGTGGAAACATAAAAAGGTATAGACGGAAATACACAGCGATAAATGCCGCCAATACAACAGGAATCAGGTATAGGATCATGCTATTTACCGTGTTTTTTCAATTCAGACAGTCTTATTTTTTCACGCAGTTTGATATATTTCAAAAAGGTATAATAGGACATTGTTTTGGCGATATAAAATCCGGGGAATCCATCCAGAAAACCCAGTTTGAAAATAAATACTTTAATAAATTCAAAAACAGGACTGACAATGATTTTGAATCTGTTGATTTTTTTTCCTCTTTCAAACATCTTTTCCGCCATCATATCAGAATATTTATTGATTTTTGATACATGATGGTAAATACTTTTGTAAGTATAATGGTCAAGCTTTCCTTCCAAAAGGCCGGATTTCTGATCGGTAATCAAAAATTCATGTACCTTGTCATCAGAATATCGGGCATACTGTTTTTTGAAAAGCCTGTCACGATATACATTTCCCCACCCTCCGTGCTTGATCAGGTGTATGCCAAGATGGTTACTGAATTTGGCCATATAAACATTGAATTCCGTATTTTCCGAAAAAACAATCTTTTTTATGGATCTTTTCATGTCTTCATCAGGAACTTCATCAGCATCCAGAAAAAGAATCCATTCATGAGAGCATAAATTAAGGGCATGGTTTTTTTGTTCACCATACCCATTGAATTTTTTCTCAAAGAACTTTACTTCAGGATATTTTTGAGTGCAGATTTCTTTGGTCTTATCTGTTGAAAAACTATCGACAATAATGATTTCATCAGCAATATCTGCTATTGAATCTAAAAGTCTTACAATATTTTCTTCTTCATTATAAGTAATGATTGCAAGGGAGAGAGCCATTTTTATCTAAACTCAAGAATAGTCTTTTCTATAATCTTCACACAGTCCAATAATTGCTCTTCAGTAATGACCAATGGCGGAGCCAGTCTGATGATATTACCGTGAGTGGGCTTTGCAAGTAATCCATTTTCTTTTAATTGAAGACAAAGATTCCATGCGGTAGAACTTTCAGGGGTGTCATTGATCAGGATCGCATTTAAAAGTCCTTTTCCTCTCACTTTGGTAATAAGGTCTGTTTTTCCAATCAGTTTTTCAATTTCGGCCCGGAACAGGTTTCCTAATTCTTCTGCTCTTTCAGACAGTTTTTCATCAGCTACCACATCGAGTGCTGCTACTGCTACTGCACATGCAATCGGATTCCCTCCGAATGTAGAACCATGTTGGCCCGGCTTGATTACATTCATGATATGATCATTGGCCAAAACTGCTGATACCGGATACATTCCTCCTGAAAGGGCTTTCCCTAAAATTAAAATATCGGGCTGAACGTTTTCGTGGTGACATGCAATCAGTCTTCCCGTTCTTGCAATACCGGTCTGAACTTCATCGGCGATGAAAAGCACATTGTGTTTTTTACACAGCTCAGAAGCATTTTTCAGAAAGTTTTCATCCGGAACATATACTCCGGCTTCTCCCTGGATTGGTTCTACAAGAAAAGCAGCAATATTTCCGGCTTCTCTGTGTAGTACTTCTTCTAAGGCTGCAATATCATTGTAAGGAATCCTGATAAATCCTGGTGTAAAAGGCCCGTAATTCTGGTTAGCATCCGGATCGTTAGAGAAAGAAACAATAGTGGTTGTTCTTCCATGGAAATTGTTTTCGCAAACGATTATTTTTGCAGCGTTCTCCGAAATTCCTTTTATTTCATAACTCCATTTTCTGGCTAATTTTACTGCTGTTTCCACTGCTTCAGCCCCAGAGTTCATAGGTAAAACTTTATCAAATCCAAAAAGCGCTGTAATTTTCTGTTCATACTCTCCCAGTTTGGAGTTGTAGAAAGCTCTTGATGTTAAAGCCAGCTTTTGTGCCTGCTCTACAAGCGCTCCTACGATTTTTGGATGAGAGTGCCCTTGGTTTACAGCAGAATACGCTGAAAGAAAATCATAGTACCTTTTGCCTTCTACATCCCAAACGAAAACACCTTCTCCTCGGTCCAGAACTACTGGAAGTGGATGATAGTTATGTGCTCCATGTTTGTCCTCAAGGTCAATAAAATACTGTGAGTTTTTTGTTTGTTCTGCTGTTGACATATATTTTGGTTTTCAACAAATTTACGCAATATTAATGATATGCTTAAACAAATATCCAATGTCGTTTTGGGATCAAATAGAAGTAGATTTTAACGCGGAATAATACCGTATAAGAAAATATTTTCTTTGCCAATAGGTTGTTATAGGTATTATATCTTTATAATATCCGAATTTTATTTTTTACTTATCTATTAATTTTTATTAACAATCGGAGAGGATTGTCTTAGTGTGCCTTTTAAGTCTTTCGTGAAAGATTCTATATGATAACCTGAAGAAAAAAACTGCCTCGGAAGGAGGCAGTTTCAATTTTTATTTTACAATAATCTTAGTGATTATCATACTTTCTATCCATTACAAAATCTTCCATGAATTTTGTAGTATAGTTTCCTGAAAGATAATCTTCATTATCCATCAATTGTCTGTGGAAAGGAATTGTTGTTTTTACTCCTTCAATATAGAATTCCTCAAGCGCACGTCTCATTTTTGCGATAGCTTCTTCACGGGTCTGAGCCGTAGTGATCAGCTTAGCGATCATGGAGTCATAATTGGAAGGAATAGTATATCCGGAATACACATGAGTATCTACTCTGATCCCGTGCCCGCCAGGGATATTTAATCCGGTGATTTTTCCTGGGGACGGTCTGAAGTCTGCGTAAGGGTCTTCTGCGTTGATTCTACATTCGATGGAATGCAGTTTAGGGTAATAGTTGATTCCTGAAATAGGAGTTCCGGCAGCAAGAAGAATTTGTTCTCTGATCAGGTCATAATCAATTACCTGCTCGGTAATAGGGTGCTCTACCTGGATTCTTGTATTCATTTCCATGAAATAGAAATTTCTGTGCTTGTCTACAAGGAATTCGATTGTTCCCACCCCTTCATATCCAATGAATTCTGCTGCTTTTACAGCGGCTTCCCCCATTTTCTCACGAAGTTCATCTGTCATGAAAGGAGATGGGGTTTCTTCCGTTAATTTCTGGTTTCTTCTCTGTACAGAGCAGTCTCTTTCTGAAAGGTGGCATGCTTTACCATATTGATCTCCGGCAACCTGAATTTCAATGTGTCTTGGCTCTTCAATCAGTTTTTCCATGTACATACCTCCGTTTCCAAAGGCAGCTACAGCTTCCTGAATTGCAGATTCCCAATGGTCTTTAAGGTCTTCGGCTTTCCAGACAGCTCTCATCCCTTTTCCACCACCTCCTGCAGTAGCCTTGATCATTACAGGATATCCGGTTTCTTCAGCGATTTTTACAGCATGTTCATAAGATTCAATTAATCCGTCAGAACCTGGTACACATGGCACACCAGCTGCTTTCATGGTAGCCTTGGCATTCGCTTTATCTCCCATTTTTTCAATCTGTTCAGGAGAAGCCCCAATGAATTTGATACCGTTTTTCTGGCAGATTCTTGAGAAGTTGGCGTTTTCAGATAAGAATCCGTAACCTGGGTGAATGGCATCCGCATTGGTAATTTCCGCAGCAGCAATAATGTTAGGGATTTTAAGATATGAGTCTTTACTCATTGCAGGACCAATACATACCGCTTCATCAGCAAATCTTACATGAAGACTGTCTTTATCAGCAGTAGAATATACGGCAACAGTTTTGATCCCCATTTCTTTACAAGTACGTAAAATACGCATTGCAATTTCGCCACGATTGGCTATTAATATTTTTTTGAACATCTTAATACGATTTGAAATTTGAAAATTTGAAATTTGAAATTGATTTTATAATCAATCATCAATCATCATTAATCAATATTTAATTAAGATGGATCTACTAAGAATAATGGTTGGTCATACTCTACAGGAGTCGCGTCGTCAACTAAAATTTTAACGATTTTTCCGCTGATTTCAGATTCAATCTGGTTGAACAGCTTCATGGCTTCAATAACACAAACTACTTTACCAACAGAAACTTCGTCACCTACATTTACAAATACGTCTTTATCAGGAGATGGTTTTCTATAGAAAGTACCGATCATTGGAGATTTGATCGTTACATATTTGCTGTCATCAGATGCAGCTTCAGCTTTTTCAGCAACAGGAGCAGCAGGAGTTGCAACAGGTGCCGGAGCAGCTACCGCCTGCGGAGCAGTATGGTATACTGCAGGCTGTGCGTAAACAGCATCGCTTCCAGCTAATGGAGTTTTAATAGTGATTTCGAAATCTTTAGTTTTGTACTTCACTTCTGAAACTTCAGCCTTAGATACAAACTTGATAAGATTTTGTATGTCTTTAATGTCCATAAATTTGATATTTGATTTGATGCCAAAGATACCAAAAAAACGTAAAAAACAACAAAAAACCGCCAAATTTTATCAAAATTGGGCGGTTTTTGTATTAAAATGAGGCTTTTTCAGCGAAAAGCGACTCTTAGTTTTCTTCAGTAGCAGCTACTTCTTTTTCCAATACTACTTTACCTCTGTAGTAAAGTTTTCCTTCATGCCAGTGAGCTCTGTGGTATAGGTGAAGCTCTCCTGTTGTTGCATCTTTAGCTAATTGAGGAACTACAGCTTTGTAGTGAGTTCTTCTCTTATCTCTTCTTGTAGACGACTGTCTTCTCTTTGGATGTGCCATTTTCTAATAACTTTTTTAATTGATGAGCGATGAGATTCATCATCTCATCATATTTAAATTATTCTATTTAATTATTGTCTTTTAATTTTCTTAAAGCATCCCATCTAGGGTCACTTTCATGTTCTTCTTCTTCAGTTACCTCAATATCTTTAGGACTGAACTGATCAAGAATTTTAAGATCATCATCACTTACATTCGGTGAAATTTTTTTCATCGGGATAGAAAGCATTACATTTTCATAAATCAAATGTGCTACATTGAAAGCATGCTCTCCGGTAGGAATGGTAATGACATCTTCATTGCTGTCATCATATTCTTCACCGAAATTCACCAGAATTTTGATTTCATTCTCAATAGGGTAGTCAAAGTTTTCATTTGTAATGTCGCAAATTAACTCGACCAATCCTTTAATTTTAATTTCAAACTCCAGAAAAGTAGTGTGTTTATCAAGTAATACATTCACTTCTATTCTTGGATTCGTAAATTCCTGCTCAGTGTCAAATAATTGAAAGAACGTTTTATCTATCTCAAACTTGAACTCGTGTCTTCCGTTTTTAAGTCCGGAAAAGCTTACGTCATAGTTTCTTAACTTGTCCATAAAATGAGTGTGCAAAAATATGCATTTTTTTTATAATAACAAATAAAATCTGAAACAAATTAATTTAAAATTTGTTTTAAAGATTTATGCTTCAGTTTCCTCTGGCAGATCTTCATCTATTCCATTGTCTACAGCTATTTTTCTCGGCTGGAGACGATCATTCATCAGTTCGGCGTGTTCACTTCTGTTTTTAAAAACCTTAATAGCAGTGAAGATTGCTTCCGTAAAGCTCTGTTCGTCAGCAATATTTTTTCCTGCAATGTCATAAGCAACTCCGTGATCAGGAGAAGTTCTGATAAAAGGCAGCCCCGCTGTATAATTCACTCCTTCTTCATATGCTAATGTTTTGAAAGGTGCCAGTCCCTGATCATGATACATTGCTAAAACAGCGTCAAAGTTTCTGTATTTGTTCGGTTGGAAGAAACTGTCTGCAGGAAAAGGTCCGAAAGCCAGTACTCCATTGTCGGAAAGCTCTTTGATCGCCGGGCTGATGATTTCAATTTCTTCGGTCCCGATAATTCCTCCGTCTCCTGAATGAGGATTCAGCCCCAGCACAGCGATCTTAGGTTTTTGAATACAGAAATCTTCAATAAGCGTCTGGTTTAAAACCCTGATCTGTTTCTTTATTTTTTCTTTGGAAATATTTTCAGCTACATGAGCAATAGGAATATGATGCGTGGAAACGGCTACTTTGAGATCTTCAGTGACAAGGAACATGAGTCCTTTTTTATTGAATTTCTCTTCAAAATACCCCGTGTGTCCGGCATGTTTAAAGCCCATCTTCACCATCTCATCTTTGTTGATGGGAGCGGTTACCAATACGTCGATATCTCCTCTCATCAAAGCTTCAGTAGCGGCTTCCAAAGAATCAATGGCCATTTTCGTAGATTCTTCTGTGGGAACTCCCAACTCAACATTTACGTTTTCTTTGGTAAGGTTCACCATGTTCAATTTTCCTGCCTGGGCCTGTGAAGCTTCATTTACATAATTGAAATTAAGATTCAGCTTGAAAATATTTTTCTGATAAGTGAATAGTTTTCCCGAACCAAAAATTACAGGTGTAAAGAAATCTGTAATAGTTTTGTCTTTCAGAGACTTCATAATGATCTCCGGGCCGATGCCGTTGAAATCACCGATTGAAATTCCTACTCGTACTTTATGGTTTTTTGGGCTCATTTTGATTATCTTTGAAGATTATAATTTACAAATTTAGCAAAAAATAATATGTTCACAGGAATTATTGAAGCAGTTGGTGTTATTGAGAAGATTGAAGAAAAAGGAAGCAATATAGATTTTACGCTGACATGTCCTTTTACAAACGAATTGAAAATTGACCAGAGCCTGGCCCATAACGGTTGTTGTCTTACGGTGGTTGAGATAAAAGAGAGCCAATATGTGGTAACCGCCATTAATGAAACGCTTGAAAAAACAAATCTTGGAAAATGGGAATTGGGTACTGTCGTGAATCTCGAGCGTTGTATGAAGATGGATGGAAGGTTGGACGGACATATTGTTCAGGGACATGTTGATAAAACCGGTGAAGTGGTAAGCATTGAGAATAAGGATGGAAGTTATTTTATTACCATGAAATATGAAAATGACGGAAGTTTTGTAACCGTGCCGCAAGGATCCATTACCGTGAACGGAATCAGTCTTACTGTCGCTAAAAGTGAAGATGCTCAGTTCTCCGTAGCTATTATTCCTTACACCTGGGAATTTACTAATATGAAGCATTTGAAGATTGGAGATCAAGTAAACCTGGAATTTGACATCATTGGTAAGTATATTGCTAGGTTAATTAAAAAGTAGAATGTCAATTAATAAGTATAAAGGATATAGCTTAAGGAACCGGGTGTTTTTCGGATTCCTGCTGGTCTGCTTCTTAAGTGTCGTTGCCACTTCGCTTGTTCCTTATTTTGTTTTAAGGAATAACTCCATGCAGCAAAGTAATATCGATATGCAGGAGAAGACCAATGCTGTAATGCGGTATCTGGACTATGCAGTAAGCCGTACATTGGTAGAAACAAAAGATCTTCCAACAGTTTTAGGAAATAAAATTTTTGAAATAGCGGATATCAATCAGCATGATATTGTTATTTATGATCTGAAAGGAAACTATTTACTTTCCAATAAGGATGAAAGTTTAATAGAGCAGAAAACCATTTCTGTTGATATCATTAATAAAATTCTTTCTACTGATGCAAGAATTGATTTGACAAGATATGATGCTGCTAAGGATGCTAAGCTGACTTCTTCTTATCTTTTGCTGAAAAACAATGAGCTTGAACCGATTGGTATTGTTTATATTCCTTTATATCATAATGAGTCTGCTTATCTGGATGTTCTTCATCAGTATGTAAAATATATTCTTTTAGTTGATATTTTCCTGATCTTGTTTAGCATATGGATCAGTTGGGTTACATCCAACAGTCTTGCAAAAACGATTACAAAATTTTCTGATATGATTACCCGTATTACATTGTTTGAAAATGAAATGCGTCCTATCAGATACTATAAAAATGATGAGCTTAATGCTTTGGCAAGAGCTTATAACAGAATGATTCTGCAGATTCAGGACCAAAAGGAAAGGCTTAGGTTTAAAGCCTCAGAAGAAGCCTGGAGGGAAATGGCCAAACAGGTGGCACATGAGGTAAAAAACCCATTGACGCCAATGAAACTGACTATTCAGAATTTTGAAAGAAAATTTGATCCGGAAGATCCGAATATTAAAGAAAAAGTAAAACAGATGAGTAAAACTATCGTAGATCAGATTGATCTGATTGCCACTGTGGCTTCTGCTTTTTCAGAATTTGCGAAACTTCCTGAAAAAAACAATGAAGTGATCAATCTGAATACTGAAGTCGAAGATATTCTCCGCGTATTCAATGATGACAGTATCTTTATGCATGCCAATAAGAGCAATATTATGATCAATATGGACAGGATTTATCTTTCCAGAATCATAACCAACCTTGTGACCAATGCAAAACAGGCAGAAAGTGACCAGAGAAAACTGATCATCAATGTGGATGTAGAGCAGCATCAGAGAAGGGTCATGATCTCTGTTCAGGATAACGGGATAGGCATTCCTGAGAATATGTACGAAAGAATCTTTGAGCCTAATTTTACCTCTAAAAATAGTGGAATGGGTCTTGGCTTATCTATGGTAAGAAAGATGATTGAAGATTACAAAGGTGAGATCTCTGTGAAATCAGAAGTAGGGAAGGGGTCTACATTCATTATTACACTGCCTACCAATTTATAGTGAAGCCTTTTACATTTAAGCAATTTGAAATTCAGCAGTCTAAAGACGTCTTTCGGGTAGGAACAGATGGTGTTCTGCTTGGTGCTCTGGCTGATGTTGAATATGCTTCCGGTGTTCTGGAAGTTGGAACGGGTACAGGATTAATTTCTCTTATGTTGGCACAAAGAAATCTGCAGGCTAAGTTTTTAGGATTAGATATTAATGAAAATGCTGCAGAGCTGACCCAATTCAATTTTGAGAATTCTCCTTTTCGTGGGAGACTGAAAAATAGCCATCAGGATTTTAAAACTTTTGAAACAAATGATCAGTTTGATCTTATTGTCTCCAACCCTCCTTATTTTGAAGAATCGGGGTCTGAAAAAGATAAAATTGCGCGTCAGACTATAGAACTGAACTTTGTACAGCTAATATCCAAAGCATCCCGGCTTTTATCTGAAAACGGAATTTTTTCAGTGATCATTCCCGCTGATGTGGGAGAACTTTTTGTTTCCATTGGGAAGGAAAATGGGTTGTTCCTAAACAGGAGAATAAGGATAAAAGGAATTGAAAATTCAAAGATCAAAAGACTGATACTGGAATTTTCATTACAAGAGAAAGAGCTTGATGATTCTGAATTTATTATAGAAAAAAGTCCGAGACAATACTCGGACCAATATCTTGAACTCACCAGAGAGTTTCATGTTTTTAAGTAGAGAAGTTAGAAATTAGATTTTAGTTATTTCTAATCTTCTTATTTTTTTATTCTTATTCGAATAACTCAGACGTATCCAATACAGAAACTTTTCCGTCTTCACATCTGATAGCTTCACCAGGGAAGTTTTGAATCATGTGGTAATCGTGTGTTGCCATTACTACAGCAGCGCCGTTTTCAAGGGCAACCTGCTTCAATAATGTCATAATCTCGTTGGACGTCTCAGGGTCGAGGTTTCCTGTCGGCTCATCTGCCAGGATAAGATCAGGGTGATTAAGAAGAGCTCTTGCAATGGCAATACGCTGCTGCTCTCCTCCTGAAAGCTCGTGAGGCATCTTGTGCTTTTTGCTTTTCATGTTCACGCTTCCCAAAACCTCATTGATGCGGTCTTCCATTTTTACTTTATCATTCCAGCCTGTTGCTTCCAGAACAAATTTTAGGTTTTTTTCAACTGTTCTGTCAGAAAGCAGCTGGAAATCCTGAAATACAATTCCTAATTTTCTTCTCAGGTTTGGAATGTCGGAAGGTTTTAGCTTTGCCAGGTCAAATCCTACAACTGCTCCGTGTCCTGATGCTAGTGGGATGTGTCCGTAGAGCGTTTTCAGAAGGGAACTTTTTCCGGAACCTGTTTTTCCGATAAGATAGCAGAATCTACCTTTTTTAATGTTAAGATTTACATCAGAAAGAACAGTGAAGTTTTTTTGCGCAATCTTTGCGTGCTGTAAACTTATAATATTATCTCCGGAGATATTGGTATGTGGCATAATTTAATTTTAAAGGCTGTTTCTTATAAAAATATTTCAACTTCTAAAAATAGAAAAAAGATGTTGATGCGGCCTAAATTTTAGTAAATTTTAACAACAAAAAATGCCTGAAAAGAAACTTCTCAAGCATGTTTTGTATATGATAATGTAGAAATTATCTCTTAGCGCGTGCAGCACTTACAGTTAATCTCTTTCTGCCTTTAGCTCTTCTCGCAGCCAAAACTCTTCTTCCATTTGGCGTAGACATTCTTTCTCTGAAACCGTGTTTGTTTCTTCTCTTTCTTTCTGATGGCTGGAATGTTCTTTTACTCATTACTATATGTTTAAATCGTAATTAATCTATTAATTTTCAGGTTGCAAAGATATATAAAATTTTATAAGTTACAAACTTTAATTATCTTTTTTTAAAATTAAATGTGATGTTTTTCAGTAAGGCATTTTCAAACCCCGATGAGAAAACCGTTTTCGGGTACAAAAATAATATTTAAATGATTTATATAAAAGCTCTATCTTTGAAAACTTTAATTTTAACGAAAATAAACACCGGATGTTTACACCAGCAGAACTTTTAGATATCAATACATTACTTACTGAAGAGCGTAGAATCGTTATCCTTACCCACTATAATCCGGATGGAGATGCTATTGGTTCAAGCCTGGGATTGAAACATTATCTGAAAGCAAAAGGAATTCATGCAGAGGTTATCGTCCCAAATGATTTTCCGAAATTTCTCAAGTGGATGCCGGAGTCTAAAAAAGTAATTATTGCCGAGTACAAAAGAAAGCTGGCATCTGATATGATTGCTGGGGCAGATGTTATTTTCTGCCTGGATTTTAATTCTCCGTCAAGGATCGGATTATTGGGAGACTGGCTGATAAAAGCTCCGGGAAAGAAAATTTTAATTGATCACCATCAGCAGCCGCAACAGTTTGATTTCGTGTATTCAGATACGGTAATTCCGGCGACTTCACAGATGATTTATCATTTCATTGAAGCGATGGATGATGAAAAACTGGTGAATCAGGATATAGCAGAATGTCTTTATACCGGAATTATGACAGATACCGGAGGTTTCCGTTTTCGTTCAACCAGTGCTACTACCCACAGGATTATTGCTAATCTGATTGAAAAGGGTGCAGACCCTGCCATGATCACATCCAATACCTGGGATACCAATACCGTTTCCCGTCTGCATCTGCTTGCCCTGGTTCTTGGAAGGATAGAAGTGGTGAATGATGGAACAGTAGCTATTTTAAGTCTTACCAGGAATGAACTGAAAGAATATGGTTTCCAGAAAGGAGATACAGAAGGTTTTGTCAATTATGGACTGAGTATTGCCGGGGTAAGAATGTCTGCATTCTTTATGGAAGACCTGTATGAAGACTTCGTTAAAATATCATTCAGAAGTAAGGATGATGTGGATGTTAATCAGTTCTCAAGAAAATACTTTAATGGTGGCGGGCATATTAATGCAGCTGGAGGGAAATCGTTGGATTCTTTAGCTGGAACTATAGAGAGCTTTAAAGAGAAAGTAAAGGACGAAAGATTGTAAAGAGGTAAAATAGCCTGTTAATTTCGTTTAGCTAAAATTTCCGGACGATTTAAGAAATCCTTTTTCTTCAAGCTCCTGACAGGTGTATTCATACACTTGCTGAAACATTTCATCCATATACCGCTTATTGAAAAGACTGTATTTTGTCATTTTGGGAGGATCCAGAAAGATATTACAGTATTTCGCTTTTGAATACACAGACTTTGCAATGGCTAGGTGAAGAATTCGGTCAAATTCTTTCATCAGGCTCATTTTTTGTAATTCATCGTAACTGATGGAATTCACATGAGACGCAATCAGAAAATTACATTTGTCCATGATCGGCTCAATAGGGAGGTTGTCCAGAACACCGCCATCCACGTAGATTTTCTCGCCTATCCTTACCGGCGGAAGAATAAAAGGAACACTGGAAGAAGCCAGTAACGGGCCAAAAAGCTCTCCTTCAGAAAAGAAGTCTACAATACCATGGGTCATTTCAGTAGCAGCTACATATAAGGGAATCCCTAAAATACTGAAATTGTCTTCCGGGAAATAATCTTTAAATAGTTTTACAATAAAATTGGAGCTGAAAATCCCATTTTTTGATAATTTTAAAGATGATCTGGAGAAGAAAGAAGTCTGTCTTACAATCTCCATCATCTCATCAGGAGTTTTTCCAAAAGAATAAAATGCACCAATGATAGAGCCGGCACTGGTACCGGAAATAATATGCGGCTTAAGGTTGTATTCTTCCAGAGCTTTCAGTACAGCAATATGAGCAATCCCACGCATTCCTCCGCCTGAAAGTGTAAGTCCGATAACCGGTGGTGCCGGTAGTTTCTTTTTTTTGAATGAGAATAAAGCCATTGCCAAAATTATCCTCTACTAATATACAGGATTTTTTATTAAACATGACTTTAATTAATCGGGAAGCGATTGTTATAAAATCAGTTTTTTGGGAAGATTATGAAGAAGTTCCGTATTGATAATTTCTGCACAGATACCTGGTTTTTCCCAATGTCCGTTGTGTCCGCAATCCAGAATATAAGATTTAATATTTGTTCTGTCCGGAAGATGTTTGATCATCATATCTGTTTTTACGGCATTATCGTGTTTTCCGGCCAATACTAATATTTTAGCTTCAAGATTTTCAAGTATATGTTTTTTGTCGGTTCTTATTACCATGCCTTTCACACAGGCTAACGCACCCAAGTTATTAGTGGAAAGAGCAGTTTCTAGAGCAGTTTCTATTTTTCCTTCTAAGATATCTCTTTCATTTGGGTTGAATAAATTGGGTACTCCGGCTCTTGCATAATGGGCAAAAGCATCTTTTATAATTCTGTAGCTCTTGATGCGCTGCTGTTTTTTCTCTTCATCATCCGGAAAATAAGTAGAGAAAAATAAAGTTAAGCTTTTTAAGGAATCAGGGTATTTTTCAGCAAAGGCGAGTGAGGTGTATCCTCCCATTGAATGTCCCAAAAGGTGAATCTTTTCTAAATGTTGATCATCTAAAACTTTCTTTACTTCTTCAGCCATCAGTTCCATGGTATGAACCTCTGCGATAATTTCAGACTGTCCATGGCCCGGAAGATCAATTTTGAGCAATGAGAAATCTTTGGAAAGATGATGTTCCATGTCGCTCCAAATGGATAAATTCTCCATAAATCCATGAAGAAGTACCAAAGTTTCTTTTCCGTTTCCTTTTCTTTCAAAGTTCAGCATGATTTCAAAATTATAGAAGTTTAAAAATAGTGTAGCCGTTAGGCACTGCAGATTTATTTCTCCTTTCAAATGTAAACAAAAAAGAGCATTTTTTTTAATGCTCTTGACTTTTATTGGGTTAATTCCTTGTAAACTTTTGTTTCCCAGGGTTTGATGTCTGTTACTCCATACCTTTCCTTTTTAGAAATAGCAAGGTTGTCCAGCATGTCTACAAAATTTTTGTAATTGGCATCATCCGTCGGTTTTACAATAACGGTGAATATGTCCGGTGCCGGAGCTTTTTTATAAGCTTCAGCAATGATTTTTGAAATTTTGATTCCGCTGAAATCTGTTTCTTTAAGATTTCCTGTATTCAGATCTTTCTGATTGCTCTGATGATAGAATACACGGTTGTCTTTTCCAAGGATAAAGGTAATCTGGTTTTGATCTCCGATTACATGATCAGTTGGGAGCGGGTTGGGATTATGGTCTTTTGCCGGTAATCCTAAGTCCATTACGTTAGGTTTTGTAAAATTGGTTGTGAACATAAAGAAAGTGATGAGTAAGAATCCCAGATCTACCATAGGGGTCATGTCTACCCGGATCATTTTTTTCTTTTGTTTGCCTCCTTGTTTCTCTTGTGCAATTACTTCTGCCATGATTAAAAATTTTTAAATGTTAAACGGTGTTTGTTGAGAAATTCTTACAAAACACATGCCTTGTTTGATTGATGATCAATAAATTCATGAATCTATTGAATGTTTTTATGGTGATTTTTAAATATTCCCGTGTTTTTAATCTTTTTTAAAAACTGATCACCATGATATAATTGATTTACTGATTAACTTAATTTGCCACAGATTTAAATAAAAAAACTCACACGGTAAAGTGTGAGTTTTTAAATGATATATCAATAATTTATTTATTCTTTTTATAGAAATTAACCCCGCATTCCAGGAATTTTTTGAAATCCTCTTTTGGCATGTATCCTGAAACCGGAGTATTGATCACTTTTCCGTCTGGAGTTACCAATACATAGTGAGGCTGAGAGTTATTGTTAAAGTTAACCTGTTGGAATAAGCTCCATCGGTCGCCAATTGTTTTTACTTTTTTGATCTGTCCGTCACCAAGGTCAATTTTAGTTTTTTGATCCTCAGGAAGCTCTTCTTTATCATCCACATATAAAGAAGCTAATACTACGTCATTCTGTAAGATCGGTAGAATATCTGGCTCACTCCATACAAATTCCTCCATTTTTCTACAGTTTTCACATCCGTATCCCGTGAAGTCGATCAGGATAGGTTTGCCTTCTTTTTTAGCCAGCTCCACCGCTTTGAAGAAGTCGTGTTCCGGGTGCATGCCTAGGATTCCGTCTTTTTCATCATGGAAATAGCTCACATTCAATGGAGGTAAAATTCCACTTAATAGCTGAAGCTTAGGACGGTCAGAAGGGATCAGACCCTGCACCAGGTAGATTACAAAGCCAATTCCCAATGCACCCAATATTTTTCTGGTGATAGAGATTTTAGGTTTCTTATCATCATGCGGGAATCTGATAAACCCTAATAAATATAAGGCCAGTCCTAAGGCAATAATAATCCAGATCGCAATGAAAAGTTCTCTTTTTAAGAAGAATGTTTTAGATACAAGATCTGCTTTTGATAAAAATTTTAATGCCAATGCCAGTTCTACAAAACCTAAAACTACTTTTACTGTATTCATCCATCCTCCGGATTTTGGAAGACTTTGTAATGCCTGTGGGAATAATGCCAGTAATCCGAAAATAATAGCCCATGCCAGCCCGAATCCTGCTAAAGCAAACGTCAAGAGCATCGGAACATTGGAAGAACCTGTTACTGCACTTCCCAATAAACTTCCTAAAATAGGTCCTGTACAGGAGAAAGAAACGATCACCAATGTCAGTGCCATGAAGAAAATACCGATAATACCTCCTGCTTCTTCCGCTTTAGAAGATTTATTGGCAATTGAACTCGGTAAGGTGATATCATAGTATCCGAAGAAACTTCCGGCAAAGAAGATGAATATGATAAAGAAGGTAATATTCAGCCATACACTTGTAGAAATTTCGTTGAAGATATTTCCTGCAATTCCATCAATAATATGGAAAGGAATACTCAATAAAACGAAGATAAGCAGGATGAAGAATCCATAAATCAGAGCATCTCTTTTCCCTTTTGCTTTGTTTTTGCTTCCTTTGGTAAAGAATGAAACCGTTAGAGGAATCATCGGGAAAACGCAAGGGGTAAGCAATGCAATTAATCCTCCGATAAACCCTAAGAATAAATAGGTCCAGTAATTTTCATCCATTTTAGCAGAAGCAGTACCACAGTCAGTCAGCGGTTTTTTGAAATCTATGGTTTCAATCTTCAGCTGCTTAGGATCCAGTTTTGAAGTTTCTGTAATGGTAGCTTCCGTTTTTGCAGGATTTTCAGTAACGGTTTCAGTTATTTTTGCAGAGTCCTTTACAGGAGTTGCTGTTTCTTCAGCTGTAGCCTCTTCCGTTGCTCCTTTTGGAGTAACCTTTTGATTGAATTCTAATGTATTGGGCGCCAGGCATACTCTGTCATCACAGGTCTGATAAGTAATTTCAGAAGTGACATCTGCAGGTTTCGTAGGGTCTTTTAATTTAAATTTCTGCTTGAATCCAGCTGTATTGGAATAGAAAACAATCGTTCCTCCGAATGCTTCAGAAAATTCTTCATGTTTTTTACCCGTTTCAGTAAACTTTCCGATCAGTTCGATATTCTTTCCTGTCACCTTATATTCGGTGGGGATTCCCGTATCTTCCGGTAAATCTTTTGAGTAGATGTGCCATCCGCTTTCCATGGTAGCATTCAATACTGCTTCATATTGATTGTTTCCCAGATCGTTGATGGTAAATTTAAATTTTACAGGGTTTTTTATCTGTGCATTAATTCCCGTTGCTAAAAATAGCAGAATTAATAAAAACCAATTTCTAAATTTCATTGTTCCTTTCATTAAAATTTTGAGACTCCATTCTGTCTTCTCATTCTTTGTATATCTTCTCTATTGCCCGAAAGGGATGATCTAAATACATAATCATCACTGTCAGACAGTATCCAGATTTTTGCCTCGCTAAAATAGATAATTTTTCGTCCCTAAAAAACTTAGAAACTTTCTTTTTTAAGCCTGAGGTTTAAAATATTCCGTCTTTTGTCTTAATAACAATAGAAGTATAACTTATTCTGTCATTTAAAATGATTATTGATTTTGTCAATTTTCCTGACTTATAGCCTTGGCCAGTTAAAAACTTCTGAAAAAATCAATTCAGATTTTTTACAATATCCTCTACAGATGCTCTCTTTTTATAATCTGTATCAAAATGTCTCCATGTAATTTCTTTACCTTCATTAAGGATGAAAGTGGCTGATACAGGAAGTCTTCCTGAATGATCTGATCTGCTGTTAGCGAAATCGTCCTTTAATTTTGAGTTGTAAAAATTAAGAGTCTCACTGTCAGGTGTATACAATACATCAAATGCCTCTGCGATTTTATATCCCTCATCATATAAAACAGTATAGTCTGTCTTTGTTTTGCTGATCGTCTTTTCTATAAATTCCGGTTTTTCAGGAGAGATAATAACGAGCTGCGCATTCTTCGATTTCAGTTCAGGAGCCAGATTTTGTAAAGTTTCAATGTATTTGTTACAGTAAGGACACCATTGTCCACGAATAAATACTACAACCAGTTTTTTGTTTTCTTCTGATGAAGAAAATGTATTGCCCAAGTGGTCTTTCGCCGTGAAGTTATCAATCTTATCTCCTATCATTCTGCCTTTTACCTGATCTAATGTTTTGCCGGATTGGGATGCTTTTTTTTTCAAGACTGAAGCTCCTACTCCTAAAAACTGTTCAGGATTATAGTATCCGAAATCATATTGAACGAGTTTCCCTTTTGGATCCAGGAATAAGAAAGAGGGATAGTTGACCACTTTAAATTCTTTGGCCAGGCTCAGTCCTTCTTTTTCTGCATCTATTGCAATATTCACAAAATTGTTGTTGAACATTTCTCCAATTTCAGAATCTGTGAAGGTATTTTTTGCCATGAGCTTACAAGGCCCGCACCAGGTGGTATACAGATCAATGAAGATCAGTTTATTCTCTTTTGCTGCGATTTTTTTCGCGGCTTCCAAATCAATTTTTTGAAAATTGATGCCCTTGCTTTGTGCATTTATTGAAATTCCTATTGCTATAAGAAAGCTCAATATCATTTTTTTGAACATATATTTCTTTTCTTATTATGTTCTCAGAACAATAAAAAAATCACCCATATATTGAATTTTTTTTCATAACATTTTGATTTTCAGACAGAAAAAATATTATTGTTTTTCGCCTTTTTAATCTGTTCAACACATTTGTACTTTTGATTCTGAGCATTATGCCTGCTGGAATACTGATATTTATCCTGAATTTCCTCCATGCTTTTATTTTCGATAAAAATGTCATGGATCAGATTCTGGCAATGGGAAGAAATAGACTTGATATAACCCATCAGCTTTTCCCAGTAATATCTTTCATTCTCAATGGCAGCACTTATTTCCTGCTGATGTTCTAAGAAGTAAACCTCAGGAGATTCTATATAAAAATGTTGATGCTTTAATTTTTTAAACCAGAGGTTTTTAACAATTCCGATAATATAATTTCCAAGACAGGTTTGAACTTTAAACTCGTCAGCATTCAGTTTTTGATAAAGAATGAGTAATGCATCCTGAAACACATCTTCAGCATCTTCCTGATTACCTTTATTCTTGAGAATGAATTTTTGAGTATAACCAAAATACTGTTGGTATAAAATTCCAAAAGCTATATTGCTGTCTTTCTTAAAATCATCAACAGCTAACGAATTAGTTGTTTTTCTGTCCACTTTACAGTTATCTTTTTTTGAGTCGTTCTGTCTGCCTGGTATCTGCGGTCCTGTCTAAGAGGGACTACCCCCAAAATATGATTTCTGGAATCACATAGTAACCAGGTCTTTTCCCTGACCAAAGCAGATAATTTCTCATCCCTGAAAAATTTTGAAATCTTCTTTTTTCCCGAAAAACCGGTGGGATAAAACTCATCTCCCTCTTTTTGCTTTCTCAAACGCAGTGGGAATTGAAGTTTTTCAGCAGCAAAATGCCATTCAAAATCCTTATTCATTCCATCATTGCTTTCAATATAATCTACGAGATTGATGTTGATTTGGTTTTCAGAAAAATCAGAATGATCCATCAGTTCTATTTCCTCGTCAGTATCCTGATCATCATTCTTACTGATAAAGATCAGCTGATCGCGGTTAACGATCAAACGATATTCTTTTGAAAAAAAAGAACGGTTGTTTTCTGCTTTAAAAATTTTGGGGATTTCTTCCTCCCGGATGAATCCGTATTTTTTTAAAATTTCAAATTTTACGAAATCACTTTGCTGATCCAGCTGTTTCTTTGATAGGATTTTGAAGTCCGGGTTAAATACAGTAAGACGATTTTCTATTTCCTGAATCTGTTTTTGAACAAAATCTTTGGTCTGATTGAGGTACAAAGAACTTTTTCTGAAGTTTTCAAGAAAGTGATCATTGGTTTCCATCAGAAGCGGAACAATTTCATTTCTAATCTTATTTCTCAAATAATCATTCTTTTTATTAGACAGATCTTCCCTGAATTCAATATGGTTTTGCTCTGCAAACTGATAAATTTCCTTTTTTGAAAAATCTAAAAGCGGTCTGAGAATAGAATTGTCATTCGATGGAATTCCGCTCAGTCCATTGATGCCGGCTGCCTTAGAAAGATTGATGACAAAGGTCTCCAGCTGGTCATTCAGATGATGGGCTGTAACCAGAAATTGCAGATTTTCTTTTTTCTGGATTTCTTTGAAAAAATGGTATCTAAGTTCCCGTGCCCAAAGCTGAATAGAGTTCTCTGGTTTCTGATCTTTTTCTGAAACTTCATACAGATGAAATTTTATATGATTTTTCTCACAAAAACCCTGTACTGTTTTTTGGTCCAGATCTGAATCATTTCCACGAAGTTTATAATTGATATGGGCAACCTGAAACCTGAATCTGGAATCCTGGATTTCAGATGCAAAATCCTGGAACAAAGAGGCCAGAACCATAGAGTCAGCACCTCCACTTACCGCCAGAAGATAGGTTTTATTTTCCGGCTCGGGGAGGAGATTTTTTAATTGACTGATAAAGGTGGATTTTGCCAACATATATGTTGAGAATTTCTTTTATGCAAAGATAACCGATATAATTCAATTGAATTTCCCTAACTTTGAGTAGTCTAAAAATGATTATTTATGAAGATTTTAAAAATTTTAGCAGTTTCTGCAATGGCGCTGGGAATGACATCTTGTGTCAGCAAGAAGCAGTATGATGCTTTGAGCACAAACTATAAGCAGTGTATTGAGAATATTGGAGAAAGACAGAGAGAAATTCAGGATTTGAAATCTCAGAACTCTGCATTGACAGGCGAAAATAACCTGCTGAAAAGCCAGCATGATGCCTTAAAGTCATCACTTGATGCATGTCTTTCCAATACCGGGAAAAGCTCTGCTAACATTGATAAGCTGGTAGGTGAAATCAATGCTTCCAATTCTTATATCAAGCAACTGATCTCCAGCAATGCGAAGAATGACAGCCTGAACCTTGCATTGTCTAACAAGCTGAAGAGATCTTTGGATAATGTATCAGATGAAGATGTACAGGTAAAAGTATTGAAAGGGGTAGTAATGATCTCTCTTTCTGATAAAATGTTATACAAAACAGGAGATTATAACATTCTTCCTGCTGCTCAGGAAGTGTTAGGTAAAGTAGCTAAAGTAATTAACGATTATGATAAATACTCAGTATTGATCGAAGGTAATACAGATAACGCTCCATTGAATTCTCCAAATCTGCCGAGAGACAACTGGGATCTTTCTGCATTGAGAGGTACTTCGGTGGCTAAAGTTCTTCAGACTCAGTTTGGAGTAGACCCTGCAAGAATTACAGCAGGCGGACGTTCTGAATACAATCCTAAAGCGACTAATATGAGCGTTTCAGGACGAGCAGAAAACAGAAGAACAGAAATCATCATTATGCCTAAACTGGATGAGTTTATGAAACTGATGGATATTGCTCCTAAGAAATAATCACTAAAATATATTCATGATAAATCCCGAAGCAATTCGGGATTTGTTGTTCATATGCCTTTCTGTTAGGGTATATAATGGGATGGAATTTTTTTATTTGAAATCCTGACTGTCTTTCCTGCGGGGTGCTCAAAATAAAAATTGGTAATGTTCCATACAATCATAATAGCTGAAAAATAGTACAGATTGAGAATGAGTGCAATTCCTATATGCATGGAAACCGTAAGGAAAAGCCATGTTTTTTGAGTGGGTTTATACCAGATGAAAAAAGGATAACCTATTTCAATGATAATGGTGCTCCATCCTATGAAGTTCAGAATATATGAATGTTCAGCAAGCCAGCTGAAATCAATATTCAGATCTCTGTTGGAGTAAGGAAGATGAATGGCTTTCCATATGGATTCTCCATTCCACCAGTTGAAGCCTAAAGCTTTATCAAGACCTGAAAAGAAATAAGCAATGGAAATATGAACCTGGAATAATCTTTTGACCAGAGTGAAATTTATGTCTCCATGTTTTTTGCTGAAAATATAATTTCTCAATGAAAAATACTGATCAGCTGGAAAAAGAATCAGATAAAATAAAGACATGCTTGTAAAAAAATCTGCACCATAGGCAAAGAAAGAACTTCCTTTAAGCAATGCAATCTGTAGGATAAGCAATAAAATTGCAGCAATTCTTGAATAAAACCCAGTGATAATAAAAATACACAGTGTGATAAATACTATTTTGGTTATCACAATCGTTGTGTTTTCTTCAATTCCAAAACTTTGTAAGAAACTTACAATTTTTGAAAAGGTGATCATCCATTCAGGAGTAAAAACCCCCATGACATCCTGTGGAATAATGCTGCTGCTTGAAAATAGCCGGCCAAAATCAGGCAGTACTGCGACAAACTGTAATAGGATAACTGCTGCTATGGTAATCCGGAAGAAACTTAAAAATTCAGTTTGATTATCTTCTTTAAAAAAGAAATTTTCAACTTTTGTGTAGATTAAATTCAGTTTTTTCATCACCTTGTTATTTGAATTCATCAATAAGAATAAGATTTTCATTCGTTTTTCCCTTTTTGAAACCGGTAATAGTAGGGTAGTCGTACAGATAGAGTTTTGTTGTCACGCTGAATGCATTGGGATTTTCTCTTATTACATGGGCAGCGATCTGTCTGATGATGATATCCAGATATTGATAATATTTCTGGTCATATGTGTTTTTGTCAGACATTTTATCAAGAAACATATTAAAGACGGTAGTATACCTCACTCTGCTTTCTTTGTTTTTGAAATAAGGCATAGTCTTTTGCTCCAGTATATTTCCATTTTTATCTTTCAGCTCAAAGCTCATCACAAAATCACTGGCAACATTAGGTGCATAAAAACCATATCCTGTATCAAAACCGGTATAGGATGTAAATATATTGATGGGTTTTGATTGTGCTATATTTTCTGAAATCTTATAAAGAAGCGGTTTTTCATAGTTTTTGTTTTCATAATAAAAACCATAATAGCCATCAAATGTTCCCTTCAGACCAATAACGAAGACTACCAGCAGGATAATAAGAATTCCGGATAACTGAAGCTTTCTTTTCATGACAAAAGATTTAAAAAAGGCTGTTTTCAGAATAAAAAACAGCCTTTTGCTGTTATTTGTAACTGGCCAATACATTATTAAGCTTAACATTGATTCTTGGATCAATTGCTGTATTGACTTTGTAAGATTTTATAATCACGTTGGTAAGATTCCTTCTTCCCATAGTTGGTGGGCAGATGGTATATTCTTCAGCACCTCTTACTGTTAATTTATTTAAAGAGGCAATGTCTTTTTGACTCAGCAAAGCAGCACTGGTTGCAACCTGATTGTTTTGAATGGCATAATAATCTGTTCCCAGTTCTTTAGCATTGTATTTTTTTAGAATTTCGTCTACTTTTGCCCTTAGATCACCATATTTTTTCCAGTCGATGTTTGCTTTCATTAAGCATCCGCGGATGATATACTGTCTGTTGATTTTGTAAATAATAAAATTCGTACCCAAACTGCTCTGGTGCAGTTTCTGTAAGCTTAATAAACTCTTTATGTCTTCGTCAGAAATTTTTTTGACATCTTTCAGGATGTAGTTATTGTCTACGATGTAATTGCCCTTTTCTTTATAAAAAGACATTTCCTGCGGTTTTAGCTGGGAAAAAATAATAACAAGTCCCACTATCGCTCCAATTAAAAATAAAGTCTTTGTTTTCATGTGGTTGTTTTTTAAATATCCCTACTCTGTTTCAGGATTTTCGGGTTCCTCCTTGATGTGAGTATTTCATGGTTGGAAAACTTATATCAAAGGTAGAAGCATATGAACATTTGGGAGTAGGTGTTTTTCCTGTTTTTTGTAAGGATTTTGACTTTTGAAGATGAGATAGGAGATTGTATTTATTCAAAAAGAATACTCGTTCATGGCTATTTCTGGCGATTGGAAATGGTTTACATCACTTATATCAATGAACGGTATAAAAACTTGTAGAACCTGGAAATGTTCTGTATAATGAATGTTTTTGAAAATGATGAGGTTTAAAGCAAAAAAAAATCCCGAAGGTGGCCGGGATTTTTTTAATCAAATTAATTCTTCCTTTTTCAGGAGCGAAATAATTCGTTGCAAAAATGAAGTGGATATTTCTTTCTTAGTTTTTGCTGCAGAAGAATCTGTTCTACCTTTCGGTATAACTTTTTGGTGATTCTCATGGTTAGTTTGTGTCTCTCCTGCAATCATCTTGTTTTCTCTTAGTGTTTTTACCCCTTATTCTTATTGCAAACTTATCATTAATACCACAAAAATACCATCCGTGTTTTCCCGGTATTTCATATGGGGTTTTTACTGATTTGTTATAATGAAGATTTTTATGCCAGATTATTGGTCTTGTAATGGTCTGGTTAACAATAAAAAGTGTATATTTAAATCTCTGTATAAGGAATTAAATAAAGAGGACCCCGAAAATCTAAAGAGTAGGGATTAATACTAAACTACAATAATTATGAAAAATTTAAAGAAACTTTCAAGAGGAGCAATGAAAAACGTACAAGGCGCTGCTCTGGACTGTAATCCGCAAATCATCTGTCAAAGAACGACTGACTGCTGCCCGGGATGGGTTTGTGCATCAAGAGGACAGTATTGTGTGGCATTGTAATGACCTGTAAGAACATACAGAATAGTTAAGAGAGATTAATTTCTCTCTTTTTTTATCTACTTTTTCCATGGAAAAAGTAGCTTTAAAATCCTTAAATTTGTTTTAAATTAAATTGTATGAGTTTTTTTGAAGAAAAAAATCCTGAAATGGACAGATATTTGGAAGCACATGCTTCTTCGGAATCCGAAATTCTGAAAAAACTGAGAAGAGAGACTTACCAGAAGACGACACAGCCTCATATGATTTCCGGTTACCAGCAGGGAAGACTTCTGACGATTATCTCCCAGATGCTTCAGCCGAAAAGTATTCTTGAAATAGGAACATTTACAGGGTATGCTACCTTATGTCTTGCTTCAGGGTTGGCAAAAGACGGAAAGATTACTACTCTGGACGTTAATGAAGACCTTGCTTACCTGCCGAAAAAATATTTTGAATCAAGTGAATATGCCGGGCAGATTGATTTCAGGCTTCAGGATGCTAAAGAGTTCTTAAAAGGAACAGATGAGTTCTTTGATCTGATTTTTGTAGATGCTGATAAAGAAAATTATGCGGAATATTTCAGGCTGATCAAGCCCCATACAAAATCCGGAAGCGTAATTCTTTTTGATAATGTTCTGTGGTACGGAAAAGTCCTGGAAGAAAATCCGAAGCTTAAATCTACCCAGTCTATTCAGGAGTTAAATGATTTAGCGGCAAAAGACGAAGATTTTGAAAATCTTATTTTACCTTTGCGTGACGGAGTCAACTTTCTTCGCAGAAAGTAATTAAAATATTCAAAGATTAAAAACATTTAAAGATCGTATTTTAATCTTTAAATTATTCAATCTTTAAAGTGAGAATTAATGAATAAAGGAATTTGTATTGTTACAGTAGCGCCGGTCCGTGCAGAGAATTCTGACAGGGCTGAAATTGTTACAGAAATATTGTTTGGGGAAAGTGCAGATATTTTGGAAGTCAATAAAAACTGGACCAGAATAAAAATGCATTATGACGGGTATGAAGGATGGATGGATACCAAACAGCTAAAACCGGTGACAGACGAAGAACTGGCCAGCAGAAAAGTGACTGTTGTTACTGAAGATTTTTCTTCCGTATTGATGAATGATGGGAAGACTTTGCTTTCTATGGGATCAGAAGTGGAGTTTCCGGTAGTGGCTTCGAGAAGGAGTCATGATGTACGTGAAAGTATCGCGCTGACAGCAAAAGAATTCCTTAATGTACCCTATCTGTGGGGAGGTAAAAGCTTTTTTGCCGTTGATTGCTCGGGCTTTACCCAATTGGTGTATAAAATTCACAATATCAAAATTCCGAGAGATGCTTCCCAGCAGGCAGAGGTAGGAGAGCCGCTTACTTTTGTAGAAGAAACACAGCCCGGAGACCTTGCCTTCTTTGAAAATGCAGAAGGAAAAATTATTCATGTAGGAATAATGCTGGATAATCAGAAGATCATCCATGCTTCCGGGAAAGTAAGAATTGACACCTTAGATTCCACAGGGATTTTCAATAAAGAAATGAACAAGCATACTCATAAGCTGAGAGTGCTGAAAAGTGTAATTTAGCCTCAGTTAAATCTCATTTGAAATGGAAAATATTCTTTTTATAATTTTTGATATTTTTAATTTTGGATGGGTTGCTTTTTTATGGTGGTTTACCCTGAAAAACTATAGGACTTTACCAGATCGGATTCCTGTACATTTTGATATGGAAGGAAAAGCTGATGGCTTCGGGGGAAGAATCTATGCCTTTCTGATGCCCGTATTGGCCTTGGGATTGTATGCTGTGTTCACCTATGGAACAAGACATCCCGAAAATACTAATTTTCCGGTAGAAATTACAGATCAGAATATGAATGCCCAGTATTTAATTATGAAAATAGGACTGAGGACCCTCTTTATCGTATTGGGAATGGTTTTTTTGAATATTCAGGATTATATGTTCAGATATGCTGTTGATGATAAGGCCAAACTCAGGATTTCATTTGCGACCATATTTTTGTCCGTTGTTTTATTTGTCCCCTTGTTACTTTTTATTACTCACTTATTTAAATGATACATTCTAAAGAAAATTCAGAATACTATATCTGGGGAAACCTTTGTGAGAGTTGGATTCTGAAAAATACAAATAAAATATCCATAAAGCAGGAAAAGATGCCTGCTGGAACTTCAGAAAAACTACACTTTCATAAAGTGGCAGAACAGTTTTTCTACATTCTTAAAGGAGAAGCGGTATTCTTTATCAATGAAGAAAGATTTTGGGTTAAACAAAATGAATCTATTTCTATTGCCCCGGAATCAAAGCACCTTATCTCCAATGAATCTGCTGAAGAAATTGAATTTTTAGTCATATCAAGTCCACCTGCGGATCATGATAGAATTGAAGTTAAAGAATAATTAAATGGCTTTTCTATACAATATATTTATCAGTCTCCTTACTTTCGGAATGAAGGTTTTTGCTTTATTTAATGGTAAAACTAAAAAAGGCGTTGAAGGGAGAAGCCAGTCTTTGGCTCAAGTAAAATCTGTATTTTCGAAAACAGATAAAGTCATCTGGATGCATGCAGCCAGCCTCGGTGAATATGAGCAGGGATTGCCCGTTCTGGAGAAGCTTAAGGAGAATTTTCCACAACACAAAGTTCTGGTAACCTTCTTTTCTCCATCTGGATATGAAAATGTGGTGAAAAAGAAGCATATTGCAGATGTTATCTGTTATTTACCCTTTGATAAAAAAAGCACTGTAAAAAAATTTACATCACAGTTTAATGCTGAACTATTTTTTACGGTTAAATACGATTATTGGTATAATCTCCTTGCAGAACTTAAAAACCAAGGGACTAAAATTTATGTAATTTCTGCACTGTTCTATGAAAGGCAATCATTTTTTACTTCTTATGGAAAATGGTTTGTAAGGCAGCTTAAGAACAATGTGGATTGGTTTTTTCATCAGACCCAGTTTTCATTGGCCCTGGCAAAAAGTGTGGGGTTGCTACAATCTTCTGTAACGGGAGATACAAGGTTTGACAGAGTAAAGCAACTGCGAAAACGCGATAATCATGTAGATTTTATTTCTGATTTCAAAGGAGAAAATAAAGCCGTTGTTTTTGGAAGTTCCTGGCAGGCTGAAGAAAAAATAGCAGAAGTGGTTACTCTTAAAAATAAGGCCGTAAAAATCATTATAGCACCGCACGATCTGAAAAGGGTAGAGCATCTTAAAAATATATTTCCCGCTGCTTTACTGTACAGTGAAATACAAAATAGCCAATCTTCAGCTCTGAATTCCCAGATTCTGATTATAGACAGTATAGGCTTATTGTCAAAATTATATTCTTATGCAGATGTAGCCGTTGTAGGAGGAGGATTTCATGATGCAGGGCTTCACAATATTCTGGAGGCGGCAACCTTTGGTGTTCCTGTAATCTTTGGAAATCATTATAAGAAGAACCCTGAAGCTGATGACCTGATCTCATTGAACGGTGGAAAGGCCTTCCCTGATGAATATACGGCGTCAGAATTTGTTTTGTTTCTCACCAATGAGGATAATAAAGAAGAACTATCAGCAATGTCTCAAAATGCAGGAAGATTTGTTGATGATAAGCCTGATTCTACCAGGATGATTCTACAGAAAATTTTATCTTAAAAATCCCTGACTTTTAATTTCTTTCATGATCTGATCGATATTCTCAGGTATTTTATCACATTCAAACCAGTTGAAATCAAGTCCATTATTGATACAAAGCTTTTGCAGGTAGTGATTTTCTGAAATTTTACTTAAAGTTTCACGAAGATATTCATCAATTTCCATCCAGTAATCCTCATCCAGTTTTTTAATCAGGACCAAAGATTTGAATACTTTATTGATGATATAAATATAAAGCTTATAAACATTGTCAAAACGTTGTCTGCTGAAGTCACTATTGCTGTTCAATACTTTATTGATAAGAAGAAGGTTAAGGGTGGCTTCTCCGAATTTATCCGTAGTAATTTTTACATGTTCAGTGATTTCGGCACTTATTTTACGGATGATGGTAAGGAAGTATTTGGCATTTCCGACATATTTTGAAGCCAAGAGTACCTGCTCTTGTAGATGGTCTTCCATAGCATTCCTTTTATCATCGGTGGTTTCCGGATCAATAAGTTCGAAATACAGTTTTTTAGATAACAATTTATCCTTTCTCAGAAGTCTGAAAATAAGTTTATCTTTCTCTGCTCCGGTAAAAGCACTTAAAGCGGCTTTAAACTCTTTTGAATACTCCATTAATTGAAAATTTTTGAATACTTCATAAATCCGTTTAACGCCCAGTTAGCCGTATAGTATAATGATTTTACTGTTGAGAACCCCATGAAATCTTTATAGACAAGATATTGATCTTTAATGATATTCTTTTTTTTTCTGGAAACACTGTTCTCGCGCATTCTGTATTTTGCCAGTGTCTGCTTTACAGGTATTCCTTCCGGAATTTCTTTTAAAAGGTTAAGCCACATCACATGATCTTCGCGCTTGCTTTTTACAGGAAATAAAAATTTTCCAACCCTCTTTGTATCATACATTGTGGAAACCGGGGCCAGACGGCATGTCTTCAGCAGATTGGAAAAAGTAACGACTTTATCTGCGAGAAAATCTTTCAGAATAGGCTGCAGCTGTTCATTACACCTGGAATAGTTACAGTAAACCAGTTCCGCATTGTTTTCCCGCATGTAATCTGTCATTGTTTCCAGATATTCCGGGTACCAGTAATCGTCAGAATCCAGAAAAGCAATATATCTTCCTTGTGCCCTTTTCAGGCTGTTGTTTCTGGCATTTCCGGCTCCTCCATTTTTCTCCAGTACCTGCAGTTTTATTCTGGGGTCGTTGTATTTTCTGATGATCTCAACAGTATTATCTTTGGAAAGGTCATCGGTGATCAGCCATTCCCAGTTTTCATAGGTTTGGTTGAGAACAGACTGGATGGTTTCCTCGATAAATTCAGCAGAATTATAACAGGGAGTGATAATGGAGACAAGATCTTTCATTTATGCTTTTTGAATATGTAAAATTATAAAAATCTTTTTTCATAAAGATGCCAGGAAGCAATTCCTACGCTGATGACCACCAGCATACATACCAATCCCATAAAATAAGGGTTGTAATTGGCAAAAAGTCCTAAGGTCGCAAATACCCTGATGATTGGAAAATGGAAGATATAGATCCCGTAAGTGAAATCTCCATACTTCCCGAAATTGTTCAGAAATTTAAAAGAATAGGCAACATACAGCACAATAATACTGATCATTATAGGAGAGAACAGCTTTATTTTAAAAATAAGATCTATCCATACTGTAAGCACAGCAATGATGAATAAGACATTTTTATGTTTGATAAACTTATCAAAATTAAAATAGATCAGCATCCCGCCGATGAAGTAACATAGTGACCCTGGCAATTGTCTTGAAAGAGCTGCTTTTCCGGCCATTTCAAAATAATTAAGATAAACCAGCGAGAGAAAGTACAACACGATCAGACTGAGACTTCTGTATTTATTATTTTTTCCAAACAATAAAAACATCAGAGGAACAGCGATATAAAAACACATTTCTATCTTAAGCGTCCATAATGCGCCATTCACCGCCTGATTGCCAAATACACCAGGAAGCCACGGGGCCTTAAAATTCATAAAAATTGAATTCCAGAACAGATACTTATAAACCTGTGTGTTTCCAAAATATTCTGAAAAAGGAAGCGTACTGAACAGGCTCAGTAACAGGGCACATAAAAATACAACCAATAAATAAGCAGGAACAATTCTGTTGAATCTCTTTTTGGCATAACTTTTTAGACTGGAAGATCTTTCGTAGCTTCTTGCAATAAGAAACCCACTCACAATGAAAAACGAAAAAACGGCTACTTCTACGGGGCTGTATGTTAAAATGGTGAGCTGATCAGAGCCACTTAATGCTCCCAGGTGTCCTATAAAGACAATGAAAGCAAGGAGAACACGGATGAAATCAAAATTGTTTTTCGTAATATCCTGCATTTGTATTTTCTTTTCCTACAAAAATAACTTTTTTAATAAAATGAAAGGGTCAACTGTACATTATTTGTTAAATAAAGGGGAAATGAAGTCTGAGCATTTTAAAATATATATAAATAACGCTGAATGAAATAATTTTTCATAAAAAATAGTAATATAAATCAAAAAAATTATAATTTTAGCGCTTGAAAAAAATGATCTATGAAGAAATTAGCATTACTATTTGCAGGTTTGTCGTTGTTTGCCGCTACAGGATGTAGTGATAACAATGATACTGTTCTGGAAGCTCCTCTGGTTGGGACCTGGCAACCATTAAAAGAAGTAGTTACTACTGTTGAGGTAGGCGAAGACCCGGTTTCTAACACGATTACTTATACTGACTGCCAGAAGCAGACCAGATGGTGGTTCGGTGCAGACTCCAAAGGTGGAAAAACGAACTGGGGAGATACTGCTACACCAGGTCAGTGTGCTATTCTTTCTGATATAAAATTCAACTATACCTATAATAAAGAAGGAAAAGACGTTCAGATGAAGATCCAGGGCATAGTAGAGCCGCAAAATGCAAAGGTGGTTACTTTGGACAATACAACACTCAATCTTGCTGTAAGAGAGGAAACTCAGGATCCTACTGTATTCCAGACAAGAACTTATACATTCAAAAGAGTTCCTCAATAATAATTAGACTTCAGGACATCAAAAAATAAATCTCATCCACGGATGGGATTTTTTTGTTGAGATGGGAATTGCAATTCATTATAAATTAAATTTCTATTTCCTTTAAAATCATTATTTTTGTGAATCTTGTTAAAAAGAAAAAATAATTCAATATTTTAAAATCTAACATATAATATATATAAAGTGTTTTACGATCATCAGCAGATAGAAAAAAAGTGGCAGAAATACTGGGAGGATAATCAAACCTATAAAACCTCTAATAACACAGATAAACCTAAGTTTTATGTACTCGATATGTTTCCGTATCCATCAGGAGCAGGACTTCATGTGGGGCACCCGCTGGGATATATTGCATCGGATATCTATGCAAGGTACAAAAGGCATCAGGGGTTTAATGTGCTCCATCCGGTAGGATATGACAGTTTCGGACTCCCTGCTGAGCAGTATGCGATCCAGACCGGACAGCATCCGGCCATCACTACTGAAGAAAATATCAACAGATACGAGGAGCAGTTGAGAAAGATCGGTTTTTCATTTGATTGGAGCAGGGAAGTCAGAACTTCAGATGCATCTTATTATAAATGGACGCAATGGATTTTCATCAAGTTGTATGATTCCTGGTATAATAAAAATACGGATAAGGCAGAAGCTATTGATTCTTTGATTCAGCATTTTGAAGAAAAAGGGACAGAAGGTTTAAATGCCAATCAGAACGACGAATTAAATTTCACCGCAGAAGAATGGAAGAATGCTTCCGATCTTGATAAAGAAGACATCTTATTAAACTATCGACTTGCTTACAGGGCTGAGACTACTGTAAACTGGTGTCCGGCATTAGGAACAGTACTGGCAAACGATGAGGTGAAAGATGGAAAATCCGAAAGAGGTGGTTTCCCGGTTTTCCAGAAGAAAATGATGCAGTGGAGCATGAGAATCTCTGCATATTCTGAAAGACTGTTACAGGGATTAAATACTTTAGACTGGCCACAGCCGTTGAAAGATTCCCAGGAATACTGGATTGGAAAATCTCAGGGAGCGCAGGTGCAGTTCCAGGTAGAAGGGCATGACGAGGTTGTTGAGGTCTTTACAACAAGACCTGATACTATCTTTGGAGCAACTTTTATGGTATTGGCTCCGGAAAATCCTTTAGTGGAAACTATTACTACGGATGCACAAAAAGTAGAAGTGGATACTTATATTGAAGAAACCTCCAAAAAAACGGAGCGAGACAGAATGGCTGACGTGAAAAACGTGAGCGGTGCATTTACCGGAAGCTATGCAGTGAACCCATTCAGCAATGAAAAAATGCCAATCTATATCTCTGATTATGTATTAATGGGATATGGAACAGGAGCCGTGATGGCTGTTCCGGCACATGATGAGCGTGATCACAGGTTTGCAAAGAAATTCAACCTTGAGATCAAAAAAGTGGTAGACACTGAAGAAGATGTTCAGGAGAAGTCTTTTGATTCTAAAGATTCCGTTTGTGTAAACTCTGATTTCCTGAACGGATTACATTATAATGATGCGAAAGCAAAAATAATTTCCGAGATCGAAACCAAAGGAATCGGCCACGGAACGACCAACTACAGACAGCGTGACGCTATTTTCTCAAGACAGCGTTATTGGGGAGAACCTGTTCCTATATATTATAAGGATGGGATGCCTTACACACTGCCTGCTTCTGCTTTACCGTTGGAACTTCCTGAAGTTGAAAAATACTTACCAACAGAAGATGGAGATCCGCCACTGGGAAATGCAAAAGAATTTGCCTGGGATGAATTGAATCAGAAAGTAGTTGCCACAGATTTAATTGATGATAAAACAATTTTCCCGTTAGAATTATCTACAATGCCAGGCTGGGCAGGAAGCTCATGGTATTTCCTTAGATATATGGATCCGAATGACGATGAGGCTTTTGTTAAAAAAGAATTGGCAGATTATTGGGGACAGGTAGACTTATATATAGGAGGGAGCGAGCACGCAACCGGTCACTTGTTATATTCCCGTTTCTGGAACATGTTTTTAAAAGACAGAGGCTATATCAGCCATGATGAGCCTTTTCAGAAATTGATCAACCAGGGGATGATCTTAGGGATGAGTGCATTTGTTTACAGAATTGACGGGACTAATCAATATGTATCTAAAAATTTAGCTAAAGACTACCAGACTCAGCAGATTCATGTGGACGTGTCCTTATTAAAAGGAACTTCTGATGAATTGGATACTGAAGCTTTTAAAGCATGGAGGCCAGATTATGCTAACGCAGAATTTATTCTGGAAGATGGAAAATACATCACTGACCGTGAAGTGGAAAAAATGTCCAAGTCTAAATATAACGTGGTAAACCCTGATGATATCTGTGAAGAGTACGGGGCTGACGGTTTAAGACTATATGAAATGTTCCTGGGACCATTGGAGCAATCCAAGCCTTGGAATACACAAGGGTTAAGCGGAGTATATGGTTTCCTTAAGAAATTCTGGAATCTTTATTTCAATGGAGATGTATTTGAAGTTTCAGATGATGAACCTTCAAAAGCTGAATACAAAGTTTTACATACCTTAATAAAGAAGGTAGTATATGATATTGAAAACTTTTCTTTCAATACATCGGTATCCTCATTTATGATTGCTGTAAACGAGCTTCAGAAAATAAAATGTAACAAACGCAATATTTTAGAGCCGTTAGCCGTTATCATTTCTCCTTATGCGCCTCACATCTGTGAAGAACTGTGGAGTTTATTAGGACATAATACATCCATCGAATTTGAAAAATTCCCGGTATTGAATGAGGATTATCTGGTGGAAGACGAAATTGAATATCCGGTAAGTGTAAATGGCAAAATGAAGTTCAAAATTTCACTTTCAGCTCAATTATCTGCGAAGGAGGTGGAAGATTTGGTGATTTCAAATGAAAAAATGCAACAGATTTTGGAGGGTAAAACCCCTAAAAAAATCATTGTAGTTCCTCACCGTATTGTGAATATCGTAATTTAAAAAAAAATTAACATTGGGAAATTAAAAAAAATGGGTGTCTTATTTTTTTGATTTTTTAATTCAAATGTTAAATTTGGAAAAAATAAATAAAATAATTTAAAATAATTATTATTTCGAAATCGTATTAAAATTTCTTTATCAAAAAAAAGCAAAATGTTTAATTAAGACTCTTGCATTTTAATTAATTTTGCCTTTAATTTACACCCTGTAAAATTTTAAAACAATATAATTTAGTTAAATATGGAAATGAATGTTTCAAAAAATGATGAGCAAGTAGTTGCTAGAAAGGCAGGAGGTTTAAATCCAGCTGTTATTATTCCTATTCTATTTGCTATAGGAGTATGTATTTATTTATTTGTTCTTGGGAGCCCAGGAAACTTTAAAGATGCAGATAAACTAGGAAGTGGATCTGTAGCTTTTTCAAGTGTTGAAGGAAAAGACATTCACCCAGAATCGTTTTTAGGTATTATCTACAAAGGAGGGGTTATCGTACCAATCTTGATTACTTTCATGATTACTGTAATCGTTTTCTCTTTTGAAAGATATTTCGTTCTTGGTAAAGCAGCTGGAAAAGGAAACTTAGACAACTTTGTTGTTCAGGTAAGAAGCTTGCTAAACCAAAACAAAATCGACGAAGCTATCGAAGAGTGTGACAGACAACAAGGTTCTGTTGGTAACGTAGTAAAAGAAGGTCTTACTACTTATAAAGCACTTGCTCACGATACTACATTAAATAAAGAGCAGAAAATGGTAGCTCTTAACAAAGCTATCGAAGAAGCTACAACTCTTGAGATGCCAATGCTTGAGAAAAACATGATGATCCTTTCTACTTTAGGTACAGTTGCAACGTTAGTAGCACTACTTGGAACGGTAATCGGGATGATCAAGGCGTTCTTTGCATTAGGTTCAGGAGGTGGTACTCCGGATGCTGCTGCTCTATCTACCGGTATCTCTGAAGCCTTGATTAACACGGCATTAGGTATTGGTACTTCAGCGATCGCTATTATCCTTTACAACTTCTTTACTTCTAAAATTGACGGATTAACTTACAAGATCGATGAGATCTCTATGAGTATCCAACAATCTTTCGCTGAATTCAACTAAGAATTAGCAAGGTATTTGCATTAGCAATTAAAAGAAGTTTAATTAATAATATTTTATAATAATGGCGAGAGTCAAACCTAAAAGACATGGAGTAGTGACGGACATGACCGCAATGTGTGACGTTGCGTTCCTACTTCTTACGTTCTTTATCTTGACCACTCAGTTTAAAAAACCTGATGTGGAGCAGATTAAACCGCCATCTTCAATTTCGGAAAAACTGCTTCCTGATGCTAGTTTAATGACTATCAACGCTACTCCGGATGGGAAATTCTATTTCCAGCCAGTAGAAAACGCATCAGAAAGAGTTGCTCTTTTGGAAAAAATGGGACAAAAGTATGGAATTACTTTTGACAACAACCAAAAAGCTGCTTTCCAGAAAGTTCAGGCAATTGGAGTTCCAATGAACCAACTTAAAGGGTACTTGGACATGCCTGCAGATGAGCAGAAAAATTATAAGAGTCCTACAGGTATTCCTATGGACAGTACAAATAAACAGTTAGTTGACTGGGTAAAAGAAAGTTTGAGCGTTAACCCTGACTATAAGTTAGCAATTAAAGGTGACGTGACAACTCAGTACCCTAAAGTTAAAGGTCTATTTGAAGGTTTAAGAGATATTGATTTTCTTAAATTTTGGTTGATTACATCACAAGAAGGTAAACCTAACGAATAATATCGATAGAAATGGCAGAAGTACAAGTACAAGAGAAAGGCGGCAAGGGCGGCAAGGTCCGTTCCAAGAAGCAAAGTACCAGGGTCGATATGACTCCGATGGTGGACTTGGGTTTTCTATTGATTACCTTCTTTATGTTCACAACTACATTCAGTAAACCGAATGTTATGGATTTGGGTCTTCCGGCTAAACCTAAAAAAGATCAGCCGAAACCTCCTCCAACAGAAATTAAACTTTCTAACTCTATCTCTATACTATTAGGAAAAAATAACAGAGTTTTCTGGCACCAGCAGGATGCTACATCCCTGAATGACCAGACTCTTATGGAAACTACTCTTGATAGAGAGGGAATCAGAAAAGTAATTCAGCAGGCAAAATCTAGAGCTGCAGATCCGACTAAATTTACCGTGATCATTAAGCCGACTGACGATGCTGTATATAAGAACTTTGTTGATATTCTTGACGAAATGGCAATTACCAAAAGCGAGCAGTACGGAGTTACGGATGTGAAGCCTTGGGAGAAAGCTGTTTATGAGAAGAAAGTAGGAGGTGCTGCTGCACAGGCTGCTGCTACAAAGTAATTTAACCATAAAATTGTTATATCTAATCTATGGCAGATGAAAATGTATACGGTCAGAATCTTACTTTAGATGAGATCGTATTTGAAAATAGAAACAAGGAATATGGTGCCTATGATCTTAGACATCAGTATCCGAGACTTTTAACAAAGTCTTTTATCATCGGAACAGCTTTATTCCTTTTGGCAGCTTTGTCTCCGTTCATCTATCTTACGATTAAAAATCTTACAGCTCCGCCTAAACAGGAAGTGAAGGCAGATTTGGTAGATATTATCGAAGAAGATCCGATTATTGAGCAGCCTAAAGAAGAAGAACCACCTCCACCACCTCCACCTCCAAAAGAAGAGGAGAAAATTGAGGTAATTCAGAACGTGGTTCCTGAGCCTGTAAAAGCTCCGAAAATTGAAACTCCACCGCCACCAATCTCTAAACAGTTGGAAACTACAACTGGTTTACAGAATCAGGAGGGGGTAAAAGCTCCGGCTTATACGCCACCACCGCCACCACCATCTACAGGTACTAAAGCTAGTACAGTAGAAGTAAAAGCGAACAACCCTAACGAGATCTATAAAGATGTTGACCAATCTGCAGAATATCCTGGAGGTATGGGAGCATTGAGAAAGTTCTTGGGAGATAACTTCGATACATCTTTGATGGAAGGAGGTGAAGGAACGCTTAAAGCGAAACTTAAGTTCGTTGTAGAAAAAGATGGAACTGTTTCGAATGTTACTATTGAAGAGAAATCTCCAAATGGCGACTTCAACAATGAAGCTATGCGTGTAGTTAAGAAACTTAAAAAATGGACTCCTGCGAAGAGAAACGGGGAGAGCGTTAGATCTTACTATAGCGTACCATTTACTATGAACTTTGAATAAGACTTATTTATTCAAAATATAAATAAAAAGAGAAGCATATGCTTCTCTTTTTATTTTTTTTGGTATTTTTGTTACATGATGTTCAATTGGTTATCCCTGGTTACGGGATTGTTTTATATCGTTTTAGGAATTGTAGTGATTGTCTACAAATTCTTCTTTACTATTTTGGAGCCGGCTGTTGCCTATGCATTAGGGGTGGTGCTGGTTATTTATGGTATTTTCAGAATTTACAGGGCAATCTCAAGAATTAAAAAATCGAGAAATGAAGAATAGTTTTAAGCTTGCAGTAGTTCTTGTTTTGGGCATGATGCTGGCAAGCTGCAAGAAGGATCAAAATACTCCTTCCTACCATAAGGGTGATCTTACAATTTTTACAGATGAGTCCTTTCAAAGCGTTACAGAAGCATTAGCGGAAGGCTATATGATCAACTATCCTGAAACACACATTAAAGTAGAAACCAAGAAAGAAGATTTAGGACTTCTTGATCTTTTGAAAGGAAGTGCTAAAGTGGTAGTAATGTCCAGAAATCTTAATCCTGAAGAAATAAAAACCTATGAGGAAAGAACAGATTTAAAGTTTCTTCCTGCTAAATTTGCTGCTGATGCAGTGGTTTTTGTTGTACCTAAAGATTCCCCAAAAGAAAGTATTTCAATAGAAGAAATCAGCAGCGGTCTGATGTCTGATAAAAAAGAATTTATTTTTGACGGAACCAACTCCAGTAATCTGAACTTTGTGGCTGAGAAACTAAAAAAACAGCCAAAAGACCTTAAATTTTCCATTATTCCGGGGAATCAGAAGATTATAGAGGAATTGGGAAAATATCCCGATAAAATAGGCGTTATTGGATTGAATACTTTCAGCCGTCCTTATGATAAAACTTCAGAAAAGCTCAGAGAAATGGTAAAAGTGCTTCCTGTGATAGATAAAGGAAAATCATACACTCCCGATTTTGATGGACTTCGTACAATGGAATATCCGTTTACCAGAGTACTTTATTTCTTGATTAACGAAGGTAACTTTAATATTGCCAATGGTTTTATAAGATTTTCATGTACCCATTTAGGACAGAAAATTGTACAGAAAGAAGGGCTGCAACCTTACAATCTTTATAAGAGAGAAGTTCAGATGCGTTAAAAAATATTAAATTCACAATTTATCCTTATTAAAAATTTTGATTTGGTCTGAAAGTTGTGTACAATAAAACTCAATTATTAGAAAATATAAAATGAAAGATATAATGAATATGAATGTAAAGAAGATTGCTTTTGGAGCAGCCGTGGTATTTTTTACCGGTTTTGCCTCTGCACAGACATTGCAGGATGGTATTAACAGTATAGACAGTGATAAATTTGCGCAGGCAAAAACAAATTTCACTGAAATGATCGCTAAAGAGCCTACAGCTGAAAACTACTTCTATTTGGGAAATACTTTCTTAAGACAAGGAGAGCCAGATTACGCAAAGGCAACTGAAAACTTTAACAAAGGATTAGCTGCTGACGGTAAAAGCTATCTGAATAAAATCGGTTTAGCTGCTGTTAAATTAGGTAAAGGTGATAAAAATGCTGTTGCTGAAATTCAAAAAGTAGTTACTGATTCAAAAGAAAAAGATGCTGAAGTTCTTTTCAGAGCAGCAGAAGCTTTAACTTTATTCGAGAAAAACAGTTCACCAGATCTAGCAATCCAGTTTTTGACTAAAGCTATTGAGAAAGCCGAGAAAAAAGGTGTTCCTGCACACTATTATTATACCTTAGGAGATGCTTACAGATTAAAGAGAATGCCTGGAGAGGCTATGTCTGCTTATGACAAAGCGTTACCTACTGCTAAAAATAAAGCTTCTGTTTATACAAGAATGGCAACTTTATGGATGGCTGCACAACAATGGCAGCAAGCTAAGCAAAACATTGATAAGGCTATTGGTGTAGATGCTACTTACGCTCCTGCATATAAAGCATTGGCTGGTTATGATATTAGATACCAACAGAATGCAAAAGCTACGCAAGACCTTATCAATTATACAAAATATGCTGATGAAGATCCGTATACTCAGTTAGAAATTGCAAAATTATATTTCACAAACGAAGATTATGCAAACTCTAAAATGGTATTGGACAAGATTTTCGATAAAATTGATGATCCTATTAAGTTCAAATTAAGAGCTTATAACGCATATGCAGACAGAAACTATGCAGATGCTAAACAAAATATGGATACTTTCGTTTCTCAGGCTGAGAAGACAAGAGTATTGCCTGCTGACCAAGGTTTACAGGGGCTTATTGCTGCCGGTTTAGCAAAAGATGAAAAAGATGCTGCTAAAAAATCTGCTCTAATGGCTGAAGCTCAGCAAAAAGTGGGTATTGCAAAAGCTGCTAAAGATGAAACCATGAAGTGGGATCTTGAATTGGCCAACATTGCAGGTGGTGGAGGTGCTTCTCAGGCAGAAGCTGACAAAGGACCTACTAACCCTACCATTGAAGCGTTGAAAAAGCAGGTTGCTGCTAATAGCCAGGATTCTGATGCATTATTCAAGTTGGCAACAGCTTATCAGGACGTAAAAAACTGGAACGGAGCAATCCTTACATGGCAGAAAATGTCTGCACTGCTTCCAGACTGGGCTCCGGCTTATTACAGCCAGGGGTATTCTTACCAGCAGGCTGGAAATAATGAGGCTGCAAAATTAGCTTATGAGAAATTTATCAGCACCGTAAAACCGGCTGATCAGGAAGCGAATAAGCAGACTCTTGCCTATGCTTACTTTGCGGTAGCTTATATGAGCAAAGATTCTGATGTTGCTAAAGCTAAAGATTATGTAGCTAAATCTTTACAGTTAGATCCGACTTATCAGGATGCTGTAAAATTAAATGCAGAAATCAATAAGTAATTTAAAATTTAAATTATAGATATAAAAACTTCCCATTCGTAATGTTTGGGAAGTTTTTATTTTAAATCCTATCTTTGAATTTATGAAAACTGATATACTTGCTTTTGGTGCACATCCGGACGATGTAGAACTTGGGTGTGGCGGAACTATTGCCAAAATGGTTTCTGAAGGAAAAAAATGTGTTGTTGTTGATCTTACAAGAGGCGAGCTCGGAACAAGAGGTACAGACGAAACCAGAAAAACAGAAGCGGCAGATGCTGCAAAAATATTAGGGCTTTCGGCAAGAGAGAATCTGGGTATGAAAGATGGTTTTTTGGTAAATTCTGAAGAATACCAGATGAGGATTGTAAAAATGATCCGCAAATACAGGCCAGAAATCGTCTTGGCTAATGCTATTGATGATAGGCATCCGGATCATGCAAAAGGAGCGAAATTAGTATCAGATGCGTGCTTTTTGTCCGGGCTGAGGAAAATTGAAACAGTATTGGAAGGAGAAACTCAGGAAGTGTGGAGACCGAAGCATGTTTTTCATTACATCCAATGGAAAAATATCCAGCCGGAGTTTGTTATTGATATTTCTGAATTTCTTGACAAAAAGATCGATGCATGTATGGCCTATAAAACCCAGTTTTATGATCCAACATCTAAAGAACCTGAGACTCCGATTACAACAAAAGACTTTTATGAAAGCTTAACGTACCGGGCACAGGATTTAGGGCGATTATCGGGAGTCACTTATGCTGAGGGATTTACGTCAGAAAAATTAATTTCTTTGAAAAATTTTGACGGAATTGTTTGGTAGTTGAGGAAAATGTCCTATATTTGCACTCAGAAAAACGGTGATTGTAGCTCAGTTGGTTAGAGCGTCGGATTGTGGTTCCGAAGGTCGTGGGTTCGAGACCCATCATTCACCCCAAATTAGCACATTTTCTATTGAAAATGTGCTTTTTTATTTTATATCAAAAGAATCCCAATATATTCAAATAGCACTTTTTGACATCTTATTTTTTTATACCAGTTTAGGAAAAAGTATATTATCACGGCAGGCATCTGCATAATTCGTATGAAAAATAGATACTTTTATTTTCAACTTCCTCAACAATAGGTTGCGTGAATGATAATTACACAACCCTGTACTTAAACTTCTGTTACTTTTTCAAATTTTGTTTTCTTGATTTTCGTCATAAACTCTCAGGTTGATACAATAGCAGCTGGAAATTTTATTATCTTTAGTCCACACTAAGTTCAAATATGGAAATAAAGGTCACAGTAAAGCAATTGGGAAAAAAGCATCCTGTTCTTTCGGAACAAAAAATTGAAATTGCATACGACGGAAATCAAATCTCACTTGAAAATCTATTAAAATTAATTGTTCAGCAGCAGGTAGAAGTATTTAATGATAAATCCTTTGAGCTGGAAGAAGACGATTACTCCAAAATTCCTCATGAAAGCTATCTTAATATTCTTACAGATACAGGAAAAATAGGTTTTGAAAGCATTTATAATCTCAAAAAAGCAGACTTGCAAAAAGCGCAGGAAAATGCTGTTCAGGCATTTGAAGATGGAATATTCGCCGTATTTTATCATGATGAACAGCTTGAAAATCTTAATCAGAGTATAGATCTCAGTCTGGGGCATTCATTCACCTTTATCAGGCTTACATTTCTTGCAGGAAGTTACTGGTAATTAATCATATGATATAACATAATACAGCACATGGAAATCACAAAAAAATTAGAATCGAAAAAACTGGCTAAAAATTATCACGAAAAACTAAGGAAAGACTTATTGGAGCGCGCGGAAAAAGGAACTTCATCGGATATTTTTCCTGATAAACCCATCATTAAAAAAGAAGTTGCTGAGCTTGGAATTCTCTTCAAAGGTAAAACCAACTATTTTCAGGCAATGACACTGGGGTCAAAGGAATCTTTACAATTTCAGGAATTAATCAAACCTGATATCTGGGAAAATAAGGCGTATTACAATCTTTTGATATATTTCTTTGGTGAAAATGCAGCATTGGTAAAATACGCATGGGACAGAATGCCTTATAAAATGTACCAGACGGGTTATTATCGCCGTTCTTTCCGGGCTCCTCACAATCAAAAATACATTCAGATCAATCAGGTCAATCTGATAAGAGAGCTGTTACAGCTTCCTCACACATATTCCTATGATGAAGGAGATCATTATTTTGATCTTACACTGGAAGAGCAGATTATATATGATCATGCATTGACGAATAACTCAAGTCAGTTTTACATTTGGTCGGCTGCAATTGATACCGGAAATACGTCTGTTTACCAATTGATTGAGGACATTATTTTCAACAAACATCCTGAGGGTAAAGTTTCAAGAAATATCATAAAAGCCCTTTTAAACAGTGAACAGAAGCGCTGTTGGGAGCTGGTGGAAAAACTTTTACTGGCAGCCCAGAGACAGGAAGGCTTAAGGCAGACTATCCTGGAGGCTCTGGATGAAACAAGTGTGGGTGCTTTAGAATATATGATTAATGTTATCATTGAGCATAAACTAACCCGCTTTTCCTCTGTTGTACGTTCTATAGATACATGGACAGGTCTCGGTTGGGAGGCTGAAAAAGAAACCGTTGTTAAAAATATTATTTCACTGGCTCAAACTTACTTCAAAAATCCGGAGATGATTCCTGGTGCTGTGAAAAGTAAGAATAATAATGAAGCCTATATGGCACTTTGGGTTCAGTCAGTATGGGATGTAGAAAAAACAACACCTTATCTTCACGAACTTTTTGATAATGGAAACATAGAAAAAAAGTGTCTGGCAATAAAATTTGCTGTAGAGACTCATGATCCTTATATCCAGATGCCTCTGTACTATAAAGCTGTGGCCAATGGTGATGTGCAGGTTTTGGCTTTTGCAGCCAGTTCAATGTCAGGGCTGCTCAGCGTCAATACAGAATCAAAGTTTTTTATCAACAATCCCGATTATCCTGCGTTCTTTGAAAAGCTGCATACCCTTACGCAGCAAATAGAGATCAAAGAGAAGAAATTTGAGGGGAAAATATTCTCATGGCTTAATGCTACTTTCAGAAAAAGTGATCTTTATGCATCCATGTTCTATCTGGTAGGAGAGGATCATGAAAAGCTGGACATTGTAATTTCATATTTTGATCAGTTTGATCTTTCATTGCGTGAGCTTTTAACGAGAAATATATTGGGTGAATTCTACTGTTACTCTCTTTCATATGGACTCACGAAGAAAAGTAAAAAAGTTACGGCGTTTCAAAAAGAATTTGCCTTTAAGATTATCAGAGACAGAGGAGAATCTTTGATCGCTTCAGGAATTAATGTATTGCTGCAAAATCCTTTAAGCAAAAAAGAGATTATGACTTTCTTCGAGATGTTTAAAAGAAAAGGAGGAACACTCCGCAAAAAACTTATAGAGCTTGTTGTAGAACAGGATGACGAAGTAATAATCCCGTTGGTAAATGAGCTTCTTGCAAAAGGAGATGTAGAACAGAGAACCGCATCGCTTGACATCATGATTCAGCTTCAAAAATCTAAAAGAGCAGTAGCTCAGATGAGCCGATGGGTGCAAGAGTACAGCGAGAGATCAAAAATATCGGAAAGAGAACGGAGCTTACTTGAACAGCTTAATCCCTCTTCAGATAAAAAAATCCTTTCTCCGGAAAATGGATTTGGATTTTATAATCCTGTAGAAATATCAGAATATACTTTGCCAAAGGTTGAAAAAGACTCAATATATGCACAGGCAACTGAAAAAGACCGATATGGATTCACACAATCTGTTGATCACATCAAAGAGCACCTTAAAAAGCTCAATGATTTATATCTGCAAAACAGAAACTATGAGTACGAATCCGAAAACTGGGATGGCGCTGTAACTACAGTTTTATTGGGGAATGAATTCCGCCAGATCAAAAGAAATACCGAAGGTTTTACTCCGGAACAGCTCGCCGCCAACTACCCACTGCATGAAGTATGGAAGCAATGGTATATAGAATCAGGATTACAGCCGAGAGATTTGTTTTTAATAACATTTGCTGAAAACTGTGACCGGAAAAAGTTCAGAGATTTTTTACAGGATTATGTCTTTTATCATAAGGAAATACTGCCTAATCCTATGAAAGGAGGCTATTATTGGAATAATCCCATCAATTTTATTCTCCATTCTTTACAGCATACATTTGTGTTTAAAGAAAAAACAGACTTCCTGATAGATGCCTGCAGTACCTTGTTTGCTAATCTTCCGGAAGATATTATCAACTATAAAGGAAAAGATGAAAATGAATATTATTACAGCTATAACAGAGGGAATGGCTGGCAGGAATTAGGTTTTTTCAATGTATTTTTAATGGCAGTCCCATTAAGAAATCTCAAAGATGAGCAATATATCAAGCTGTGGAATTTATACCGTTGGATGCAATATAACGGTTTGGAAGAAAACAGAAAGTTTGCCGTTCCTCCATTTTATTTATTTTGCAAAGCCTATGAATTAAAAGCTATCACTAAAGAGGAACTTTACGAGGGAATTCTCACTGCAGATTCGGCAATCAGAGACCTTACAGCAATAAAATTTCATCCGAATAATGAAAAATATACCGAGCTATTTCCTTTTCTGAAGCCTATGATTGATGAGATTCAGAATAAATTCCTTGATGTAGAGCTGGTTCGTGGCGATGCCAATACTCCGGTTTCCCATTTTGTACAGCAGTTCCAAGCCATTTATGGAACCCATAGATTCATTCAGATTTTAAAAGGTCTTGGTAAATCAGGGCTGTATGCCAATTATATATACAGCTATGGAAATGAAAATATGACCAGGCAAAAGCTATTTTCAATGCTTATCTCCAATAGTTATCCTTTAGAAACTGACACCCAGGAATCATTCAATGAAATGGTAAAGAAGGAGAAGATTACTGAGCTCCGCCTGATACAGGCTGCTGTCTATGCACCGCAATGGCAGAAACTGATCAGTACTTATCTGGGGTGGAAAGGACTGGATTCTGCAATATGGTGGATGCATGCCCATACCAAAACAAGCGCCTACGAAGCTCAGAATGCAAAACTGGAAAGTGAGGTTGCTAAATATTCTTCGGTAGATGTTCAGGAATTTAAAGACGGGGCTGTAGATAAAGATTGGTTTACCAAGGCCTATAAAGAATTAGGCAAAAACCGCTGGGAAATGTTGTATGAATCCGCAAAATATATTTCTGACGGCAACGGACACCGTAGGGCAAGACTTTATTCTGATACGCTGACCGGAAGTTTAAAAATAAAAGAAGTAACAGCAAAAGTAAAAGAGAAGAGAGATCAGGATTACCTGCGTGTCTATGGGCTGGTGCCTTTGAGCAAGGCAAATCCTGAAAAAGATGTATTGAGCCGGTATGAATATATCCAGCAGTTTAAAAAAGAAAGTAAGGAGTTTGGGTCAATGAAGCAGGCAAGTGAGGCTTTGGCCATTAGGGTGGCATTGGAAAATCTTGCCCGAAATGCAGGATATCCAGATCCGGTAAGACTTACCTGGGCTATGGAAACCAAACAGATTCAGGGACTGTTATCCAGGGAAATGCAGGTGACAATTGATGGAGTTACAGTAGGACTGATTATAGAAGATAGCGGAAAAGCAGAACTTGTAGTCTTCAGAGATCATAAACAGCTGAAATCTATTCCCCCAAAAATCAAAAAGGATAAGGCGGTCATTGAATTAGGAAATTACCGCAAGATTATGCGTGAGCAATGGAACCGTTCGAGAAAGGGACTGGAAGAAGCGATGATAAGAGGAGATCAGTTTCTTTTGAAGGAAATGACAACCCTTTTTGAACATCCTGTTATTGTAAAGCATCTTCAGAAGCTGGTATTTATTTCCAATGATCATACAATAGGATTTTTTCATGATGGGAAGCTTGTGAATGCTCATGGGGAAATTCAGGAACTCAATGATGAACATACGTTACGCATTGCACATTGTGTGGATTTACACCAATCTTCAGTATGGGCAGATTATCAGCATTATTGCTTTAAAGAAAAACTTGTTCAGCCGTTTAAACAAATTTTCCGTGAATTATATATTCCTACGTCGGACGAATTGAAGGAGAAATCCATATCGCGCCGCTATGCCGGACATCAGATTCAACCTAAGCAAACTTTAGCATTGCTTAAAACAAGAGGATGGAAGGTAGATTATGAAGAAGGACTTCAGAAGGTATATCACAAAGAAGGCTTCCAGGTTAAGCTGTATGCATTGGCTGACTGGTTTTCACCTGCTGACATAGAAAGTCCTACCCTCGAAACAATAGAATTCCATTCCTTAAAGGACTATAAAAATATTCCTTTTGAAGATATTGATCCGAGGTTATTCTCAGAGGTGATGCGTGATATAGACCTTGTAGTATCTGTTGCCCATGTAGGGGGAGTGGATCCAGAGGCCAGTCATTCATCCATTGAGATGAGGGCAGTACTGATGAAAGAGACTGCCAGATTATTTAAACTCGAAAATATTAGGATTGAAGGTTCCCATGTTCTGGTAAAAGGTGGGATGGCAGAATATAGTGTGCATTTAGGAAGTGCTGTAGTCCACCAGGTTCCGGGTAAGTATCTGTCGATTCTTCCTGTGCATTCACAGCAGAGAGGAAGATTATTCCTTCCTTTTGCCGATGATGATCCAAAGTCGGCAGAAGTACTGTCCAAAGTATTATTACTGGCAAAAGATAATGAAATACAGGATCCCGCTATATTATCACAGATCAAACGTGAATATGTGTAAATAAACAGAAAAAGGTGCACTTTCAATAGTGTACCTTTTTTCTTTTATAATAAGTCTGCTATGCATAAAAAAAGCATCTTTTTCAGATGCTTGTGTTTTTAGATATTCTTTTTTTAAACCTCGTCGTCAGAATCTATTGTGTAAGATCTGCTCTTGAAGTCTTTGTCATGTTTTTCTGAAATTACATCCTCACCCTTTTCATTAATGATGAAATCTGTGGACTCATTAAACATCTCCTGGAAACTCTTAAAATCTTCCTTGTAAAGGTAAATTTTATGCTTCTCGAATGTAGCTTCCCCATTCTCTCCGAAATTCTTCTTACTCTCAGTGATGGTAAGATAATAATCTCCTGCTTTCGTCTCGCGCACATCAAAGAAATAAGTTCTTCTCCCTGCTTTTAACACCTTCGTGAAAATCTCATTTTCATGGCGTTCCTTGTATTCACTCATTGTTAGATATTTTTTAATCTTGTTAAGAACAAATATAAAAGAATTCTTTTAATCACAAAATTTTTTTTATGATTTATTTAACAATTGAGAACGAAATGGCTATGCGGTTACAGAATTGGTAATTTCAGTCAGGTTAATAATTTGGTGAGCTTTTTGGGCGCTAGACTCTCTGTGTGTGATAATTATAGAAGTCGCGTTGCTTATTTTCCGGTCAATATTTTCCAGAATATTCTGCTCTGTTTCGGTGTCTAAAGCAGACAGGGAATCGTCAAAAATAATGATATTAGGATCTTTAATTAAGGCTCTGGCGATGCAAATCCTTTGTTTCTGACCTCCCGAAAGCATAACCCCCCGTTCACCCACAAGTGTTTTATATTGGTCTTTAAACTCTACAATATTTTTATGAACATCTGCAATATTGGCATACTCTACCACTTTCTCGTGAGATGGATTATCAATGGCAAAGCCAATATTGTTTTCAATAGAATCGGAAAATAAATAGCTCTCCTGCGGTATGTACCCGATAAAATTTCTGTAGTTGGTCAGATTATGGTCTTTCAGGTTTTTACCGTCAATCAGAATCTCTCCTTCGCTAGGATCAATTAATCTGCATAAAAGCAATGCGATTGTCGACTTTCCGCTCCCGGTTTTACCCATAATTGCTAAAGATTCCCCTGCTTTTACTTTAAAGCTTAAGTTATCAAGGGCTTTGATTCCCGTATTCGGATATACATAAGAAACGTTCCTGAACTCAATATCTCCTTTAATAGGATAATTTTCAAAATTAGTATTGATGATCTCGGATTTTTTATCCATAAATTCATTGATTCTCTGCATAGATGCCTCAGCCCTCTGATTTACGGAAGTAACCCACCCTACCATGGAGAATGGAAAAATAAGAGTGTTGATATACATAAAGAAATCAGCAATTTTACCAATGCTTAATTCTCCGGCAATGTATTTTGTACCACCTATCAAGATAACGGCAACGTTCAGCAATCCGATGACAAAAAGAATAATAGTGAAGAAATATGCTTCTGTTTTGGCAAGATCCAAAGCCTTGTTCTGATAATCAGTAACTTTGATTCCGTAATTTTTTTCAATATATTTTTCTCTTGCAAAGAATTTTACGACACGGATTCCGGAAAAGCTGTCCTGAACAAAAGTGGAAATTGCAGACTGGCTTTTCTGCATGATCTTCGACTTTTTATTAATGATCGAACTTACTTTGTAAATTGCATAAGATAAAATCGGAAGTGGCAGTAAAGTCCACATCGTCATGGAGGTATCTGTCTTTACCATGTAAATTGCCGTGATCAGCACAAGAACGATCAGGTTGGCTACATACATCACTCCCGGCCCCAGATACATTCTTACAGCAACAACATCTTCACTCAGTCTGTTCATTAAGTCTCCGATGGTGGTCTGCTTATAATCTGTTAACGACAGATCCTGATAATGTCTGTAAATTTTATTTTTAAGCTCATATTCTATCCTTCGGGAAGCAACAATAATGGTCTGTCTCATCATAAAGGTGAAGAATCCGGTAAGAAGAGAACATCCTACAATAATCCCAACATAAATTAAAACCTGCTGATTGAAGCCAAGATTACCACTTTTTGTAAGCTCATCAACGGATTTCCCTACAAACTGAACCTTATATATATTAAAGAAATTACTGGCAATGATAAATAGTACCCCCCAAAACAATAGTATTTTGTGTTTCCAAAAATAAGGGTTTAAGGTTTTTAGCGCTTTCATATAGTTTGACAAAATTACAAAAATGTCATCACACTACGAATTTCATCAATTTTAAATTTTGTATCTTTGCACCCATAAAAAAGCTCTTTGAATGTTAGGAAGACGACAAATCCGTGAAAAAGTAGTACAGACCGTGTATTCATACTACCAGAATCCTGTAAAATTTGATGTTTTAGAGAAAAACATGTTTGCTGGGATAGAGAAAATCTATTATCTGTACATCTACCAGCTCAATTTTTTGGTAGCTCTGAAAGAATTGGCAGAACATCAGATCGAAATTGGTAAGAATAAGTTTCTTAAGACTGATGCTGATATCAATCCTAACCAAAAATTCATCAACAACCAGGTATTGCTTAAACTGGAAGAGAATCCTGAAAGATTATTTTTTACAGGCCAGCATAAGCAGTTGAAATGGGATATGCATGATGATTTATTGGTCAAAACTTTCCAAAGAATTACTGCAGGGAAACGTTATCAGGATTTCATGAAAGAAGAAGGATACTCCTTTGAAGAAGATCAGAAATTTATCGGTAAATTATTTTTAAGATATATCGCTGAAAATGAGGATTTTCATGATTATCTGGGGGATAAGGAACTTTCATGGTATGATGATATCCACATTGCCAACTCAATGGTGCAGAAGACTATTGGTTTCCTGAGAGAGGATGAAGAAAGCAGAACTTTAATCAAAATGATTAAAGATGAGGATGATAAAACTTTTGCTGCAAAACTGTTGAAAGATACACTGAACAATTGGGAAAACAACGAGAAGAAACTGGAAGAAAGACTTGAAAACTGGGATCTGGAAAGAGTTTCTTTAATGGATAAAGTAATTTTGTCTACGGCGATTGCTGAACTTGATAACTTTGCTTTCACGCCTTCAAGAGTCATCATTAATGAATATATTGAAATTGCAAAAGTATTTGCTACAGACCGTTCCAATATTTTCATCAATGGTATTTTAGATAAATATTGTAAAGATCAAAATAGAATATAAAATGAAAAAGACGTTATCAATTATCGCCTTGTCAATTATAGGCTTTGGGTTAGTTTCATGTAAAAAAGAAAACAAGGAAACTCAAGGTACTGAAACTGCAACTACTGATTCTGCAGCTACAACTCCGTTACTTGTTGATTCTACAAGAACTTCTGTAACTCATGATAAAGCGGCTCCGGTTTCTAACGAACCATCTACCTCTGTTGCTTTATCTGAAAACAGCTTTGATTTCGGAAAAATCAAAAAAGGAGATAAAGTAGAGCACGTATATGAAATTACCAATACAGGGAAAAACCCCTTGATTATTTCTGAAGTGAAGCCAGGGTGCGGATGTACAGCTCCGGACTTTACAAAAGAACCGATTATGCCTGGTAAAAAAGGTAAAGTGACATTGCATTTTGATTCTTCAAGCTTTGACGGAAATGTTCAGAAATATGCTGATGTTTTTGCAAACGTAGAAAAATCTCCAATCAGATTAACGTTCACTGCGAACATTCAACCTTAACAATTAAGATATGCTGACATTATTTTTACAGGCACAGCCACAAGGATCTTCATCAATGATGCTGATTATGATGGGTGTGATGTTTGTAGGGTTTTACTTCCTGATGATAAGACCTCAGATGAGAAAACAGAAGCAGGAAAAGAATTTTCAGGAAAACCTTAAAGTAGGAACAAGAGTAGTCCTTACATCAGGTCTTCATGGAAGAATTGCTCAGGTGCAGGATGACGGTTTTGTCATTGAAACTTTATCCGGAAAGCTGAAATTCGAAAAAGCTGCGGTTTCAAGAGAAATGACTGAAGCTCGTTTTGGAGCAAAATCTGCGGATAAAGCAGACGATAAAAAAGAAACAGCCACTGAAGAAAAGAAATAATTCAGTCTGAAGATATTTTGCTGCGGCGGGTGAACTTTGTTCACCCGCCGCAGCTTTTTTTGTATAAGGTTTGATCTCATAAATCATATTTTCTTGGTGGCCTTTTGTGCCTATTTGTGGAATCAATTAATAGGATTAGTGTTTAATAAAAAAATTATCTTTGTTCTATGAGTCAAAACACAAACAAAACAGTTCTTATACTTGGTGCTAATTCAGATGTTGCTAAACAATGCATAAAACAATACCTTGAAAAAGGATTTTCAGTGATTGCTGCTTCCAGAAATACTACCTCACTGGAAAATTTTATCAGCTCAAACAATCTGGATCAGTCAAGAGTTTCTGTTCTGTATTTTGATGCTGCAGATTTTGATTCTCATCAGAAATTCTATTCTGATCTTGCAGTAAAACCTCATATTGTGGTATATGCAGCAGGCTTTTTAGTAGATAATCAAAAAGCTTTAGCAGACTTTAAGGGCGCCAGACAAATGATGGAGGTCAATTATATGGGTGGAGTGTCCATTCTGAGTATTATTGCAATCGATAACAGTAATAAGAATCTGGAAAGAATTATTGGACTTTCTTCATTATCCGGAGTAAGAGGAAGAAAGAGTAATTTTGTCTATGGAAGCACAAAAGCCGCATTTACGCAGTTCCTGGCCGGACTAAGACAGGAACTGGCTGCCCGTAAAATCATTGTAAATGCTTTGGTCATCGGTTATATCAGAACCAAAATCAATGAAGGGCTGGAGTTGAATGAATCATTGATTATGGAGCCTGATTATGTGGCAAAATTTATTGTCAATGCAGGAAGCTCTTTTACCATTGTTCCAAACTTTAAATGGAAAGTTATTTACCATATTCTTAGGCTTTTACCAGAAAGTCTGGCAGCAAAATTACCTTAAGCGATATTGGATTGATTGTGGTTTTCTTTGAAGTTGCCACACTTCGGTACCGTTTTTGTAATTCTATGACCCGAAAATTATTTCTTCCTGCAAGATTCAATTTCTGAATAATTATTGAGTAAAGCTGAACATTCCGTTCTGCTTCCAATCTATTTTAAGAATCAATAGGATTTACTTTTGCTTAAGTAGGGAAAGGTAAAACTCTTATATAATCTTGTAAAAGATGTCAATAGTTTATTGATATACATTATAAAACACATACGCAATACAAAAATGGACGATTTAGAACTGAACAAGATTCAACAGCATTGGGATACATTAATCTCTTCAGCAATTTCATGGGCACCTAGAGTTTTTACTGCAATTATTTCTGCATTATTGATCTACCTTATTGGAACATGGATGATCAGAATGATTAAAAAGCTGATTGAAAAAGCTTTCAAAAAACGAAATATGGAAGCTTCTCTTCAGCATTTTCTTTTAAATATAATCAATTGGGGACTGAATATTCTGTTGTTCATTGTTGTTGTAACGCAGCTGGGAGTACAGACTTCTGCATTTGTTGCCATGATTGGTGCTGCCGGTTTGGCTGTAGGTTTGGCGTTACAGGGATCCCTGACGAATTTTGCCGGTGGAATTTTAATTTTATTATTAAAGCCTTTTAAGATCGGAGATTTCATTTCTACCAGTTCCGGAGTTTCAGGAACGGTACAGGCAATCGATATTTTTCATACAAAACTGATTACACCACAAAATCAGCTGATTGTTATTCCTAACGGAGTAGTGTCAAATAATAGCATTACCAATTTTACTCAGCTGGGAACAAGGAGAACATCATTGGATATCGGAGTTGCCTATGATGCGGATTTAAAACAGACCAAGGAAATTCTGATGCAAGTCATTAAAAAGAATCAATATGCGCTCTCAACTCCTGCGCCACAGGTAATGGTAACAGAACTTGGAGAAAGTGCTGTCAATTTATCCGTAAGAGTGAGTACTTCCACAGAAAATTTCTGGTTGATGAACGAAGAATTGATTATTGATTGTAAAGAAGCTCTCGATAAAGCAGGAATCGGAATTCCTTTTCCGCAAAGAGATGTACATATTTACAATAAGTAATTCATTGATATAAAAAACACCTGTATTGTTTAATGCAGGTGTTTTTTTATTCTTTACAATTCAAATGGAAATTATTTACCTTTTGGTCTTGCTTTACTTTTTAAAAAATCAAGAATTTCCTCATATTGATTGGTTTCTTCTTTACTGACAAGGTAAGTGAAGACTGAACCTAATTCAATATGGATGAATATGATTTTATTCGAAACTTCATAGGTGACTTTTTTCCAGATACTTCTTACATCAAACTGTTCACTTTTGATAAGAATGCTGTCTTCATCAAAATATAATTCTGTTATAGCATGGTAACCTTTCAACTCATCAATATGTTTATCTAGTTTAATGGAATAATTAGCCTTCTGATAAAAAAAGTAGATAACATAGAAAATGCAGATTACCCCGGAAAATATAAATGCAAATCGTAAAAAATCATACCTGCTTTTATTACCGATAAGACTATCAAAAACAAAAAGAGCAAGAAGAGTGTAACATAAATTTCTAAAAATAGTGGGGAGTTTCTTTTTCCATGAATAATAAAAATATTTCCACAATTGGTTACGTACAATATTTTCATTAAAAGTTACCGGAACATTCAATGTGTTTTCCATGATTATAATTTCCGGCAAAAGTATATAAATTATTCAATATTTTGCAGCAATTCCAGGGCTTTTATCATATCAATTCCCTTACCCAAGACTGGTTTGAACAAATCGCCTTTTTCTTTGATTCTGTCCAGAGCATTATTAATATTAAAATCTGCAGGTTTCAGCCCAGGTTTCAGTTCATCCCAATCCAAAGGCATAGAGACTGAGGCTCCCTGCTTGGGTCTTAAGCTGTAGGCGCTTGCCAGAGTTTGACCTGTTCTGTTCTGCAGATAATCGAGATAGATTTTTTGAGTATCTCTTTTCTGAAGACTTCGTTCTAAAGTAGTGAGTTTAGGAAGTCTTTCATTCACCTGTTTCATCAGGATATGAGCGAAGTCTTTTACCTGGTCAAAATCATATTTACCACCCATCGGAATATAAATATGAATACCGGTGCTTCCGGAAGTTTTACAGTAGCCTTTTATTTTGATAGCTTGTAAAACTTCATTCACCTGAAGAGCGGTTTCAATGACATCATCAAATGTATTCTTCTTTGATGGATCAAGATCCAAAACAAGATAATCAGGATGTTCAAGGTCAGGAAGTGAACTGTTCCATGGATTCATATCAATACATCCTAAATTATTCAGATAGGCCAAACTTGCTTTATCATTACAGTAAATATAATCAATGTATTTGTCATTCGATTCAGAATATACCTGCGTGGTTTTTATCCAATCCGGTATGGTGTCCCCTGCATCCTTCTGATAGAATCCCTGTTTCTCAATTCCGTTCGGAAAACGGTTCAGAGAAAGAGGACGGTTCTTTAGATAAGGTAAAATATAAGTCGCCACAGACTGGTAATAGTCAATAACATCTCCCTTCGTAATATCTTCTTTAGGAAAATAGATCTTGTCCTGATTGGTCAGTTTAACTTTATGCTTATCTAATGTGATCTCCTTTTCTTTTTCAGAATTTTCAGTTTTTTTAGATGATGTTTTTGTCTTCATTTCTTTAGGTTTTTCGGTGAAGGATGATTCCTTAATATCTTCTGGTCCTTTATCCTCTCTGACGGTTATAAAAACAGGATGTCTGAATATTCCGTCCCGGGTAATCTCAGAATATTTGATTTCGCATACCAGTTCCGGCTTGATCCAGGTTACAGGCATATTGGTTTTAGGGGTTTTTTCGAAAGGGGAGGATTGTACAATTAATTTCTCAAGTCTTTGATAAAGCTCTTTCAAAGACGTTTTATTAAATCCTGTACCTGTATGGCCGCAATACGTAAGCTTTTGATTAATGTATCTCCCCAGTATCAATGCCCCGAAACTTTCACGGGATCCTCTCGGTTCTGTAAAACCACAAATAATTACTTCTTCAGTATTTGAAAATTTTATTTTAAGCCAGTCACTGGTTCTGTGGTTTTCAATATATAAACTGTCCGCCCGCTTTGCAATCATACCTTCCAGCTGCATTTTTTTCATCTGTACAAAAAACTCAATCCCTTTTTCAGGAATATGGTCACAATATTTAATCCTATCAGTTTCAATTAAAGCTTCTTTTAAAAGTTCCTTTCGCTGAATGAGCGGAAGTTCTTCAGTAGAATGACCGTTCAGCCAGAGGAGGTCAAAAACCTGGTAAACAAGGGCTGCTCCGGGGTTATCTCCGATTTGTTGTAAAAGTTGAAAATCGGGCTTTCCCTGTTCGTCATAGGCGACAACTTCGCCATCCAGAATCATTTGATATTTCTGCTTATCGAAATCCTGGCTGATTTTATCGAATTTTGATAAAAATGAAATTCCGTTCCGGGAATAGAATAGTGGAACTTCATGAGTGAGATCTGCAATAGCTCTGTAGCCGTCCCATTTTATTTCGAAGATCCAGTCTTTATCGTTGAATGCTTCTTCGGAAAGCTTAGCCAGCATCGGTTTGATATAGGATTTAAGCTTTTTTTCGTTTGTTAAAGAGTTAAAACTTCTGAAAGGTTTCTCAGTAGTTATGACTTCTTTTTTTCCTTTATTTTTAGGCTTTTTTTTTCCTCTAAAAATTGGGTGACCAGAGATTTTGGAGAGGTATTCTCTTCAGCGTCATAAGGGCTTTCTGCAAATTCATCTTTATGTTTGATAAGCAGCCATGAATTCTCATCTGTATTTTTCATTTTGACCAGGGCAAATTCTCCTTTCAGTTTTTTACCATGCAGGATGAATTTTAAGGAACCTGCATGCAATTCTTTCAGCAGCTCTTTTTCATCAGAAAGTTTAGAATTTTCTTCCAAGGGCTCATATGTTCCGCTATCCCAGATTTCTACCTGTCCTGCACCATAATTTCCTTCGGGAATATTTCCTTCAAAATCTTTGTAATCATAGGGATGATCTTCTACCATCATCGCCAGACGTTTATCTTTTGGGTCTAATGAAGGTCCCTTCGGAACGGCCCAGCTTTTCAGCACCCCTTCCATTTCAAGGCGGAAGTCATAATGAAGTCTGCTGGCGGCATGCCTCTGAATCACAAAAATAAGCTTATCCTTACTTTTCTTTGTTTTTCCTTTAGGTTCGCTGGTCTCATCGAACTTTCGTTTTTTATGATAATCTTTAAGTGCCATTATGATGCGGATTTGGATTTGGAACTGTTCAGACTGGCCTTTAACTGTGCCATGAGGTCAATCACTTTACCTTCGTGTGCAGGCTGGGCTTTTTTCGCTTTTATGTTTTTGCCTTTTGCCTTCTGTCTGATGATCTTCATCAGTTCATCAGAATAGGTATCTTTATACATAGCGGGATCAAACTCCTGGGAAAGCTGTTCTATCAGGTTTACTGCCATTTTGAGCTCTGCAGGTTTCGGGGCTTTTTGAGCAGGGATTTTTAAGTCTGTGTAATCTCTTATTTCCTGGTCAAATCTTAAGCGGTTCAGGACCAGAATTTCATCGTTGTATGGACGTATCATTCCGATAGCTTCGCTGTCACGAAGTACAAATGTCCCGATGCCTACCATACCTGTTTTTTCAAGAGCCTTCAATAAAAGCCTGTAAGCGTTTTCTCCATTTTTCTGGGGTTCCAGATAATAAGGGGTTTCAAAATAAACACTGTCTACTTCCTCTTCTTTGACAAACTGGTCAATAGAAAGTATTTTTGTCTTTTCAGGGCTTGCCGCTTCATAATCTTCCTCATCAAGAACGATATATTTGTCGTCCATGAGGTAACCTTTAACGATGTTTTCCCATTTTACTTCTTTTCCTGTATTTTCATTGACTCTTTTGAACCGGATATTGGAAAAGTCTGATTTATCGAGCATATCGAGATCCAGTTTTGTGGTTTCTGTTGCAGAGTAAATTTTAACGGGAATGTTGACTAAACCGAAGCCAATGGCGCCGTTCCAAATTGCTTTCATTGTCTTACGTTTTTAAAAATCAAGCAATTAATATGCCGCCGGAAACTTATGTGGTACCTTTTATAAACTTTTGTTACCAAAAGACAATTGTTTTTACCAGCGACTTTTATACCTTTATATTTCCGTAATCTGCGGTTATAAAATATGAAAGAGCTTTTTACATATATCAAAAAATTCGGAATACTTAATCCTCAGGATGAACTTCTGATTGCTGAAGGAATTCAGGAAATCACAGTAAAGAAAGGGGAACCTTTTGTAGAAGCCGGGAAGGTAAGTCAAAGAATTGCTTTTGTGAAAGAGGGAGTCTTTCGTTCTTTATATTATAACAAACAGGGAGATGATTTTACCCGGTATTTCATCTATGAAGGGAGGTTTATAGGAGACTTTCAAGGTTTTACCGATCAGCTTCCTGCCCATGAAGATATTGAAGCGATTACCGATGCAGTACTATTGGTGATCGATCTTAATCATTTTAAAATTCTGGAAGAGAAAATCGCGGTATGGCCGGTTTTGTTTGCAAGGATCCACGCCTTTGTTGTAGAGAATAAACTGAAGGTGGCAAGTATCATGCTGAACCAGGATGCTAAATCCCGTTATATTCATTTTTTAAATCATTATCCGGGCCTTGCCAACAGGGTTCCGCAGTCTATGCTGGCGTCCTATTTGGGCGTTACTCCTTCGTCTCTCAGCCGCATCAGAAGAAATATAGTTTAGGTATAAGTTAGAGAGTGATAAGGTGATGTGTTTGAGCGCTTCCAGGCAAATTTTCCAATCTTAGTCAATACATTGTACAACAGAATTTTCTTTTTGCCAAATGACAATGGTCTTTCTTATTGACTGTCATAGCTTTGTCCTATAAAAATTAAAGTACGAATATGGATATTGTATTAGGATTACAATGGGGAGATGAAGGTAAAGGAAAGTTTATTGATCTGATCAGTGAAAATTATGACATTACAGCCCGTTTTAATGGCGGAGCTAACGCTGGGCATAGTATAGAGAGAAAAGGGCGGAAAATAACCCTTAAAATGATTCCTTCAGGAATCTTTATGGAAGAGGTACAGAATGTGATCGGAACAGGAACGGTCATTGATCCTGTAAGTTTTAAAAAAGAAATTCTGAATCTTCAGGTATTTGACGAAACCATTCGGCCGGAAAACAATATTATTATTTCCAAAAAATCGCACCTGGTAATGCCAACGCATAAGCTCTCGGATATTTTTATGGAACAAAGTCCTGAGTATACCACGATCGGAACTACAAAAAATGGAATTGCCCAGGCGTATTCAAACAAAATATTAAGACAGAACCTGAGAGTAGGGGATATATTTTCATCAGATTTTCAAAGCAGGGCGCAGCAGATTCTTGATAGAGATTACAAAATGCTGAAAGAAGAAGGTATGATTGTTTTGCCTGCCTTAGAAGAGATCAGTAAAGAATTTTTTGATGCGGTGGAATTCCTTAAAAAATTCAAGTGTACAGAAACTGAAATTTATCTTAACAAAGCTTTATCCGAAGGTAAAAAAGTATTGGCAGAAGGATCTCAGGCAGCGATGTTGGATATTGATCACGGTACTTACCCGTATGTAACGTCATCCTCAACAACAGCATCAGGGGCGAGTAGTGGTTTAGGTGTGTCGCCGAAAAAGATCGGTGATATTTACGGAATAGCGAAAGTGTATTGTACCCGTGTGGGAAATGGTGCATTTCCAACGGAACTTTTAGATGAATTTGGAGATGATCTCAGAATGAAAGGGAATGAATTTGGTTCCAACACAGGCCGGCCAAGAAGAATAGGATGGCTTGATCTGCCTGCCTTAAGGTATGCGGTAATGATCAATGGGGTTACTCAGCTGGTTCTGACTAAAGCAGATGTTTTGAGTGGCTTGAAATCAGTGGCGGTTTGCACCCATTATGAATTGGAAGATGGGACTATCGAAACGAGTGCTTCAACACTGCCTGAAAATGCTAAGCCTGTATTGAAAAAGATGGCTGGCTGGAATGCTGATTTCTCAGTTATGAAAAGTCCTTCAGAGCTGCCAAAAGAAGTGAATGATTTTCTATCATTTCTGGAAGCAGAATTAGAGATTCCGGTGGCTTATCTTTCGACTGGTCCTGGAAGGCAGCAAATGCTAAAAATGAAATAATTTTTTACAGATAAGAAAGCGGGATTGAGTTTCCGCTTTTATTTTTTCCAGTTTTGCAGGAACTCCAGATCAAGATAATAATGTCCGGGAATATATTTGTCAAAGTATACGGTTGTTGAAGAGTACTGATTCTTAAAAATTTCTTTTAAAGTTATTTTATCAACATTGGTATATGCTGTAAGTAAACGGCGGATAGAGTTTTCTTCCGTGTATTCTACAGTGATTTTGGTTTTTATAAATTCAATGTCTGTTTTGTTGTAAGAAATATTAACATAATCATTTTGATCTTTCCCTACACCAAAAATAAAATTTTCTATCATAGCATTTCTCAAATCTACATGACCACAGATTTTGTACCGTTTTATATCCTGAATGATCAGATCTTTATTGAAATTTTCTAGTGGAAATCCTTTTTCACTTTCGATAATAGTATGAATATAATAATAAACAGGAGCAAGAATAAGAATTCCGATTACAAAATAACCTGCTTTAAAATCTAAACTATCTTTATATTTTGAATAGCCGATCCCGTGAAATAAGGAAAAAAGGCCAACCAATCCAATGATGGTGATTGCAATGGTCCATGGCGTCCATTTTTTGTTTTTCGGGATCGGATTACTTGTTTTTTCCTCTGATTTATTCATCTGTCGAATTTTCGTTTAAATATAAAAAGCGAGGAAAGTACCCCGCTTTAAATTTATGCTTTTAAATTCAATTGTAATTCCATTTCGGCAAACTGTGCATCCTCAATAGAAGCAGGAGCGTCAATCATTACATCTCGTTCTGAATTATTCTTGGAAAGTTTATTTTCTAATCTCTTTTTTGGTATAAAAAAGTTTAGTTAACTTTTGTAAGGATAAAGCGTTGTTTTGTGGAAGGCTGAACCGTTTGGTCTGTAGTGCCAATGACAATAGGGGTGAGATTGGTTGTTGATCCATTTTTTACCTCTAATCTCAGTGCCGGCGCATTCTTGGGAGCGAATCCAAATCCATTATTTCCTAGATTGAATAATAACCATTTCTGTGCATCCGTATTAGAATTGGTTCTTAATTCAACTGCTGTTCCATTCGTTGTCCCGTTACTTTTTACGGTTAATACTTTTGTTGGATCTAATATAGATTTGATGATATAGTATCCATGGTCTGATTTGCTGAAAGTAAATCTCTGGTTATTCCCTGTAGAAGCTGAATACAGAATGATACTGGTGCCATCTGTAGTGGAACTTCCGGAAATATCTACATTTTTATCATTCGCTAAAGCTGTTTTGATTGTATAAGTTCCGTTGATTGCAGAAGTGGCATTCACAGGTCCATACAAATGATTTATTCCTGCATAATCACCGGCAGACAGACCTGTTCGTTGCTTGGTAAAAGTGGATCCATCCAGCTTAGTCATTACAGGCTGACTTGGGTCAATAGCAAAATCCGTAGACTGATACATCATGACTGAACCGAAATCAAATGCACCATATCCTGCGTAATCATTATAAAGATTGAAGTTGTGACGGCTTCCTTCTACAGCTTTGTTAACATCTACAATAATGTACTGATCTCTATCTGGGCGGCATTGCTCATGCATGATTCCCATAGAATGCATTATTTCGTGAGCAATAATTGCGGGATAAGTAATATTATAAATTTTAATACCATTGACTCTGTTCTTTTGCCATCCAAGTGGAGAACTGTTGCTCGTTGTATACGTAAAGGTAATGTATTCTGTTTGATTGGTGCGTTCTACAAACTGAACACTGGTTTGAGAAGAAATCAAATCAAACGCTTTGTTGATATTGGTAAGGAATGTATTATAATTCTGAGTGCTCATACTGCCCTGGCTGGGTAGCGTATAATAGACTGTTGCGTCAGGCCATGTCTTAATAAAGGAGCTTACAATGGTGCTTTTCTGAGCTGTTGATGCTCCAGGATCAGCCTTCACCTTTAATGTGTTAAACTGTTCGGGGCTGATCGTAATATCTTCTGCATAAAAATATTCTCCATTTACTTCATTAATGTACGTGTATTTTCCGTCGATTAATAATTTGTGAATTTTTGCATTGGCTAAATTCTGTGCTGTTGGCTCCATTGAATCTGTTTGCGTATTTTCAATGTCCGACCTGCACGAGTTCAGGGCCAAAATAAGGCATCCTGATAATAGAAATAGTTTGCTTTTCATATTATTTAATTTTGGTTTGGTGATCAGGTTGTAAAATATGAACAGCTATATTATTACCCTACGCAAAAGATTATAAAAATAAACCAATTCCTAAGTTTTGATTAAGTCTTCATTATAATTCAGCTGTATGCCGTAAATATATTAATAAAATATTATGCTTGTGTATAACATAATATAATGATTGTTTTATTGTATTTTTATTTTAAACATGTATTAATTTCGGTGGTTTCCTGTTTTTGTATTAATTTTTACTATCAGATTTTAAACTAAGTTATTTCACCGGTATTTGATATGCTTGCCAAAACTTACTTTATACCAGCATAAAAGTTTATTCTATTAACAAATTAATGAAGTGTGGTGAAATAAAAAAAGCGAGGCAAATACCCCGCTTTATATTTATGCTTTTAAATTCAATTGTAATTCTAATTCATCGAGCTGTGCATCAGCAATCGAAGCAGGCGCATCGATCATTACATCTCGTCCTGAATTGTTCTTAGGGAAAGCGATATAATCTCTGATGACTTCGTTTCCGTCAAGAATAGCTACCAAACGGTCAAACCCGAATGCCAGACCTCCATGCGGTGGCGCTCCGTATTTGAAGGCATTCATAAGGAATCCGAACTGCGCTTCAGCTTCTTCTCTGGTAAATCCTAATAAATCAAACATTTTAGACTGAAGATCTTTATCAAAAATTCTGATAGAACCTCCTCCGATTTCGTTTCCGTTCAGAACCATATCGTAAGCATTGGCTCTTGCTTTTCCAGGGTCAGTTTCCAGTAAATGGATATCTTCTGGCTTTGGAGACGTGAATGGGTGGTGCATGGCGTGGTATCTTTCTGTATCTTCATCCCACTCCAATAGAGGGAAATCAACTACCCACAGTGGTGCAAACTCATTTCCTTTTCTTAATCCCAAACGGTTTCCAAGCTCCATTCTCAAGGCTGAAAGCTGGGCTCTTACTTTATTTTCATTGCCGGAAAGAATCAGCATTAAGTCTCCTTCTTTTGCTCCGAATTTTTCGATGATTTTTGTTAAATCTTCCTCATTATAGAATTTGTTCACTGATGAGGTCTTTACTCCATCATTCTGGAATTTTACCCAAACCATTCCTGAAGCACCGATCTGAGGACGTTTTACCCAGTCAACAAGTTCATCGATCTGTTTTCTTGTATAGTCTGCACATCCTTCTACATTGATTCCGACAACCAGTTCAGCATCATCAAATATTTTAAACTCTTTTCCTTTTACCAGCTCATTCAGTTCTACGAACTCCATTCCGAAACGGATATCAGGTTTGTCATTCCCATATTTTCTCATCGCATCTGCGAATGTCATTCTTGGGAAATCCCCGAATTCCTGACCTGTAATATCTTTTAAAAGAGTTTTGGTCATTCCTTCGAATACATTCATAACATCTTCCTGCTCTACAAAAGCCATCTCACAGTCGATCTGTGTAAACTCCGGCTGTCTGTCGGCTCTTAAATCCTCATCACGGAAGCATTTTACAATCTGGAAATATTTATCCATTCCACCTACCATCAAAAGCTGTTTGAATGTTTGTGGAGACTGTGGCAATGCATAAAACTGTCCCGGATTCATTCTGCTTGGTACCACGAAGTCTCTTGCCCCTTCCGGAGTAGATTTGATCAGAACAGGAGTTTCTACTTCAATGAAACCTTCGTCAGACAAATAATTTCTTACTTTCTGTGCCATATTGTGACGGAAGATCAGTTTATCTTTTACCGGATTCCTTCTGATATCCAGATAACGGTATTTCATTCTTAATTCTTCACCACCGTCAGTTTCATCTTCAATGGTAAAAGGAGGCAGCTGAGAATCATTCAGGATTGTCAGTTTTTCTACCAGAATTTCAATTTCTCCTGTTGGAATATTAGGATTTTTGCTTACTCTCTCAATAACTCTTCCGGTAGCCTGAATCACAAATTCACGGCCCAGTTTTTTAGCCTCTTCCATCAACTGTGCTGAAGAACGCTCCTGGTCAAAAACCAGCTGGGTAATTCCGTAACGATCTCGAAGATCTACCCAAATCATAAATCCTTTATCACGGATGGTCTGTACCCATCCTGATAGTGTAACTTCTTCATTCAGATTTTTCAGAGATAGCTCTCCGTTGGTGTGTGATCGAAACATAATTATTTGTTTAAAGTTCAATATTTAAGGTCCAATTCCGAACCTTGAATTTTTCGTTGGCAAAGATAAGATTTTTGCAGGTTTTATAAATAAAAAAAACTCCCTTTCGGAAGTTTCATATATTGTTTATAGATTTTTTAATTTCTATTACCACCTCTTTCGATCAGAATTTTCTTTACTTCTTCACTACCTTTGGTGTCATCAGCTACTTCCAGTGGTGTTCTGTTCTGACATTTTTTATTAACATTGGCTTTATTGTCCAAAAGGAATCGGATAATGTTTCTTCTATCAGAAGTTATACTGAAACCAAGGGGTGAATACGATTGATTTCCAATGGTGAAGCATTTGTTGTAATCTCCTGGTGTAAACTGCTTTTTGAATGTTGCTACATCATCAGAATAAATGGCTTTCATCTTTTCCTGAGTCAGTTCCTGAGCAGAAAGCATACCCGCAGTGAGTAGCATTCCCAATAGAAAGGTAGTAGAGATTATTTTTTTCATAAGAATAATTTTTAAGAATATACAAATCTAAATTAAATTTTATTACCAATTGCTAAGTTTTGCTAATAATTGGATTTGTATTTTTGGGATTATATAAATTATTAATTGCGAAATGACAAAATATGTTGAGTTTTTGAAAAAAGCCTTCAGCGGCGAAGAAACTGATTTTACAAAAGTGAATATCAGAAGTGCTGTATTGCTTTTAGCGATTCCCATGATGCTGGAGATGGCTATGGAATCTGTATTTGCACTTGTTGATCTGTATTTTGTCGGTCATCTGAAAGAAAGTGGTTTTGCAATTCAAACTGTAGGGCTTACCGAATCTGTACTTTCTGTTATGTATTCTATTGCGATTGGGATGAGTATGGCAGCAACGGCTTTGGTAGCAAGAAGAATTGGTGAGAAAAACCCTGAACAGGCTTCCAGAAGTGCGGCGCAGGTATTGCTGGTTTCATTCGCTATTACTTTTGTTTTAAGTTTATTGGGAGTCATCTATGCAGAAGAAATTCTGATTCTGATGGGTTCTAAACCTGAAGCTGCGGCATATGGAAAAAATTTCACCAGAATTATGATGGGAAGCAGTACGGTTATTATGCTTTTATTTTTAATCAATGGTATTTTCAGAGGTGCTGGGAATGCGATGATTGCAATGAAAAGCTTATGGATCGCAAATATTGCCAATATTATTCTCTGTCCGGTTCTGATAAAAGGTCTTGGTCCTGTTCCTGCTTTGGGATTGACGGGAGCGGCTCTGGCAACCACCATAGGACGCAGTATTGGAGTCATATATCAGTTGTATCATCTTTTGATTGCAGATACTCAGATTCGTATCAGGATTCCTTATTTTAAACCGAATTATGAATTAATCAAATCCATTGTCAAAATAGCAACCCCCGGAATTTTTCAGTTTGTTATCGCCTCATGCAGCTGGATCTTCCTTGCAGAACTTGTGGCCACTACAGGAGGAGAGAATGCTTCAGCCGGTTATCAGACCGCTTTAAGGCTGATGATGTTTTTTATGCTTCCGGCTTGGGGACTGAGTAACGCTGCTTCCACTCTGGTAGGGCAGAATATGGGAGCGAATGAAATGACGAGAGCGGAACAGTCAGTAATGAAAACAGTGAAATATAATGTTATCTTTATGCTGGTGGTGAGCCTTATATTTATTTTTATGGGGAATTTTTTAGTCGGTTTTTTTACTCAGGAAATGGCTATCAAGGATTTTGCCAAAAATGCGCTTCAGATTATGAGTACCGGATTTATTTTTTATGGAATCGGAATGGTAATGATCAATGCATTCAATGGAGCGGGGGACACCTGGACTCCTACCTGGGTGAATCTTTTCGGGTTCTGGCTGTTTCAGATCCCTCTGGCCTATTTTCTTTCTAAGCACCTTGGCATGGGCCCCAAAGGAGTTTTTATTTCAATTCCGGCCGCAGAAACTTTGATTACAGTAGTCGCATTTATTCTGTTTAAGAAGGGAAAGTGGAAAACGATAAAAGTTTAAGAAGCTGAGTGCCGGAAGATGGAAGAAGGAAGTACTCAAGTACTAATACACAAATTGTTTTTAAGAATAATTGATTTAAAGATCAATAATAAAGATAGTGACCTGATAGCAACTTCCAGCCTCCCTCTTACGGCTTCCCTTTTTAATTTATAAAATTTTAACAGCCTCATTAATTGGATTTTAACAAGGTATTTTCTAAATTCGTATGATAACCAATACATATTACTATGGGAAAAGGAGATAAAAAATCAAGAAGAGGAAAAATTCATTCCGGCAGCTATGGTAAAAGAAGACCGAGAAAGGCCTCGAAATCATTTGCAGCTTCTGCAGAAAAAACAAAAAAGTAATCAAATAAAAAGACCGAAGATCAGATCTCCGGTCTTTTTTATGAAAATTAAATTAATTATTTACCTCCTAAAATATTGCCGAGGATACTGCCTAGGCCTCCGCCACCTTGCTGTTGGTTTCCGCCACCCAATACACTTCCAAGTATATCGTTCAGGGGATTTCCGGATGACTGGGATTGTCCGCCTCCTCCAAGAACACTTCCAAGAATGTCATTCAAAGGATTGGACTGCTGGGCCTGCGCCTGATTGGATGCATTTCCAAGGATTCCTCCCAAAAGATCACCCAAGCCACCTGCACTTACATTATTTTGCTGTTTTTGCTGTCCGATGTATCCCATTACAACTGGTGCCAGCATAGCAAGAATAGGACCTATTTTGTCTATTGAAATTCCAGTGTTTTGTGACAGCTGGTTTTCAACAGTACTTTTTTGTCCTCCAAAGATATGATCAAGAATAGATCCGCCTTCGGCCTGTCTTGATTCAATTTGTGAAGCGTCGTTTAGGATGCTTCCGTTATGATCTTTATCTAAAGCATTATTTAAAGCTTCCGCTTCTTTAGAATCCTGAGATTTGTTTCTAAGGTAAGAAATAATAAGAGGAGCAGCTACCGCTAATAAAGCAATTACCTGATTTTTACTGATTCCGAATTTGTTTTCAGCCTGTTCAGCAACCTGGTTGCCCGTATTCCCTGTAAGTAGGTCAATTAAACTCATTTTTGTGTTTATTAATGTTAATTAACCAAAGTTATCAAAAAATATGCCTCACAAAATCACCGTCCTTCATAATTATTGTTAAAGTTTAAAGGAGTATTTCAGTGGGCTTTAATTTTTAATAATAGGAACATTAGAGCAGGCTTCACCGAACATCAGCGATTTTACAACAGGTTTTAGCTGTTCTACCAATTCTATATAGGCATTTTCCGGGATCTCTTTATCTGAGCAGCCTTTTACCAGGACTCTTTTTCCTCTCATTTCCTCAAAATCATGAGTCTGGATAGCATTGTGCATTAAAATAACCTCAAGATCTTCACGGCTTCCAAAAACTATTTTTTTTGCCACATCTGTAAGTTTTGCGGTTAAAACAAAATAAGCCCAAAGCGGAATAATGGTGTCTACAGAATTATAAATGTATATATAAGCGTCTTTATACTGTTCAGTATCGATAGCATCAACCTTTTCACGGAAATCTTTTTCTTTCAGGATCATTTCCTGAAAAAGGAAATCTTTAAGGTCAATACCCTTTCTTTCCCCTTTTGGCAGTAAAGTGGTAAGGTCAAAATTGATAAGGCCGCTTTCAGCAACTTTATTCCGGATTTCAAATTCTTCTGACATTTTTTATCATTATCTTTGAACAAATTTACGAATTAAGATCATATCTATTTTAATTTGTTCTCTATCCTTACTATAGAAATGAAGTATTATATTATTGCAGGAGAAGCTTCCGGTGATTTGCATGGAAGTAACCTGATGAAAGCCTTAAAGCACAAGGATCCGAATGCAGAGTTCAGATTTTGGGGCGGTGATCTGATGAAAGCTCAGGGCGGTACATTGGTAAAACATTATCGTGACCTTGCTTTTATGGGATTCCTGGAAGTTGTGATGAATCTCAGGACAATTCTGAATAATATTAAATTCTGTAAAGAGGATATTCAGAAGAACAGACCTGATGTTCTGATTCTGGTTGATTATCCGGGCTTCAATCTGAGAATTGCCAGATTTGCAAAAGAACTCGGAATCAAAGTTATTTATTATATTTCCCCACAACTTTGGGCGTGGAAAGAAGGCCGTGTAGAGATCATCAAAAAATATGTGGATGAAATGATGGTTATTCTTCCTTTTGAAGAAGATTTTTACAGAAAACATGGCGTACATTCCCATTTTGTTGGCCATCCTTTGCTGGATGCTATTTCGGATCTGCAGGAAATCAGTATTGAAAAATTCAAATCCGAAAATGGATTGAACGGAAAGGAAATCATTGCATTATTGCCGGGCTCCAGAAAACAGGAAGTGGAAAAGATGCTCGAAATTATGCTTTCTGTAAGGCCAAATTTTCAAAACTTCCAGTTTGTCATCGCCGGAGCACCGAGTCTTCCTAAAGAATTTTATCAGAAATATGTGGATGATAATGTTCATTTTGTTTCCAATAAAACATATGACCTGCTGCGATGTTCCAAAGCCGCACTTGTTACGTCCGGAACGGCTACGCTGGAAACTGCTTTACTGAATATTCCTGAGGTAGTGTGCTATCGTGGCAGCAAGGTTTCTTATGCTATTGCTAAAAGGCTGGTTAAAAATATCAATTATATCTCCCTGGTCAATCTGATTATGGACAGAGAAGTGGTAAAAGAACTGATTCAAAATGATCTGAATACTAAAAACCTGGTAGAAGAACTCCATAAAATTCTGGCGGGGGAGAAAAGAGAACAGGTTTTGAATGACTATAGCCTTTTGAGAGAGAAGCTGGGAGGAAAAGGAGCCAGTGAACATGCTGCTGAGGTAATATTAAAAGTATAGTTTAACCGCAGCTTTTTGAGAAATTAATCTACTTTTTAATTATGAATTATTTTTTCCGTCTTCTGCTATTACTGACGTTTACATTATTTTTCTCAAACGGTTCTGCCCAGCAGAACAATGGAAGAGACAGAGTTCAGATTTTTTATTATGGCTGGTATGGAAATCCGGAAACGGATGGAAGTTATCAGCACTGGAATCATGATATCCTTCCTCACTGGAGCAACCCGAAGTGGAACAACCTGGGACATCACCAGGGGGGAGATGATATTGGTGCTAATTTTTATCCGGCCCTTGGAAATTATAGCTCCAATGACCCGAAGATCATTGAAAAACATATGAAAATGATCAAAGAGTCCGGAGTAGGAGTCGTTGTGGTAAGCTGGCTTGGAAAAGATTCGTTCACCGATAAAAGTCTCATCAAATATCTGGATATTGCAGACCGTTTTGATCTAAAAATTGCATTTCACATAGAGCCGTTCTATAAAAATACTTCAGAATTAAAAGACCAGCTGTCTTATCTCGTAAAAACCTATTCTCATCATCATGCTTTTTATAAAAAAGAGGGTAAACCGCTTTTTTATATCTATGACAGTTATAAGATTCCTAAAGAAGAATGGGCTAAACTGCTGTCCGGAAACGGAGAGAAAACCGTTAGAAATACAGAATTGGATGCGCTTTACATTGGATTGTGGGTTGAAAAGGATGATGCAAAATTTTTTGACTCAGCAGGCTTTGACGGTTTCTATACCTATTTTGCCAGCGAAGGCTTTGTATATGGAAGCACAACGGCTAATTGGGACTTTATGGCCCACTACGCCAAAGATCATCATCTGATTTTTATCCCTTGTGTAGGCCCCGGTTATTCAGATACAAGAATACGTCCATGGAATGAAGCGAATTTCAAAAGCAGAGACAGTGGAAAGTATTACGAAAGCATGTTTGATGCCGCGATCAAAGTAAATCCTGATTTTATTGGAATCACATCATTTAATGAATGGCATGAAGGGACACAGATAGAACCCGCCATTCCTAAAAAAGCGGGGGATTTCAAATATGAAGATTATGGGAAAGATCCGTTATTTTATATCAAAGAAACAAAGCGTTTGACGGATAAATTTCTGAAAAAGAAATAACTTACTTTTAAATAATTTTTTTTTAGTAAAAAATTAAGTGCTCTGTTAAATTCATTTGAAGAAGAGGGAGTGCTTATTTGGTTATTCAAGGGATGATTTGTGATTAATTAATTACCTATTTTATCAGGATAATTAATTGATATTGCAAAAACAACCTCTTCTTATTCTCGCTGTATGTTTTATTCTTGGGATTCTTTTTCAGGAAAAGATATTGCTGAGTCAGTCCGTTGTTCATTGGCTGGTTGCAATTTGTCTAGCTCTGCTGGTTTTAATTGGTTTTCATTCTTACTTTCTGCACAAAATCAGAGCTGTTCTGTTAGGGATTTTGTTCTTTTGGGCAGGAGTTATTCTTCACTTTTATCATACTTTTTCATCAGATGATCATTTGCTGGTAAAGAAAAAACAAACCATTACTTTTAAGATTTCTCAGAAATTAAATACGACTGAAAAATATAGAAAATTTGAGGGTACCGCTCAGGCAGGCAGGATAAATTTAAATTCAGTCTTTTATATTCCGAAAGGGGGTGAAGATCTTGATTTTATTCACTATTATAAAGCTGAGGCCTACATTACACGACCTAAGGCTCCTCAATATGATTTCCAGTTTGATTACGCCAGATACCTGAAAAGAAGGAATATTGATTATCAGATTTATATTTCAAAAGAAATACAATCTGCGGAAAGGAATGATTTGACAGTTTCAGATAAGCTGCGGCAATATAGGTTCATGATTCTCAGGAGAATTGACAAAACCGGAATGAGTGGGAAAACCAGAGAATTTTTAAAGGGTATTATTCTGGCAGACCGTACAGAGATAGATGCAGGTACTGTACAGGATTTTAACAAATCCGGGTTGGTTCATTTTCTGGCTATTTCAGGGACACATATCGTTGTTATTTTTGGAATGTTTTACTTTTTGCTGATTCGTTTTATTCCCTTAAGGTTCCGAAAATATGCTATTATTTTGAGTTTAGTTTTTATCTGGCTTTTTGCTGCTTTTATCGGATTTGGAAATTCAGTTTTGCGGTCGTGTATTATGCTGAGCATTTATTTTATTTTTGTATTGCTCCAGCGGAAACCTGATTTGCTTCATGCTTTGGCGTTATCTGCATTTTTTATTTTAATGGGTGATACGCAGCAGCTTTTTGATGTTGGATTTCAACTTAGTTTTTTGGCTGTTTTAGGAATTTACTGGCTGAATCAGCCTCTTCTTAGCTATTTCCCTAAACAGGATAATTATGTGAAAAAGATACTGTTTAATACCATAACAATATCTTTATCTGCGCAACTGGCTACATTTCCTCTCGTGCTGTATTATTTTCATCAGTTTTCATTGATCTCAATCATTGCCAACTTTGTTATAGTTCCTTTTTCTGAAATCATCATTGTGTTTTCATTCTTAATGACTGCGCTCATTTCTGCCAGCGCTGATTTTGAATTGATAAACAGGTTATATGATTTTGTGATTCAGATTTTACTCAAGATGATCCATTGGTTTGCTGAGGTAGATGTATTGTTCTTTGAAAATATTCCGATGAATGGGATAGAAGTAATTTCTGTATCGGTTGTTATTTTTTTACTAAGACCTTTGATATTGAAATTTAATTTTAAAAATTCAATGGCATTGATAATGGCCGCTTTAGTATTTCTGATGATAAGATCGGGGAGTACAGCTTTTGAAAACCGTAAAGAAGAAATATTGGTTCATACCTTTGGTAAAAACAAGATTTTTTCGATAAAAACTGGTAACAGAGCCTGTTTCTGGATTCAAAATACAGAAAATAAGACCACCATTTTACGGTATATAGTGCATCCTTATTGTGCTGCCAGAAGAATAGATCATTTTGAGATAAAAAGCTTGCCACCCTCTGTTCAAAAAGTTGTTTTCAGAGATAAAATTTATGAATTGAAATAATGGTTTTTAATTTAGGTGTTTTCCTGTATTTATAATGGATGAATTCTTATTTAGAAAGATTACAAACTGTCTAATTGTGAGATTTCTCACTTTTTGATATTGTTAAACTTTCTTAATTTTGTGGAAATTCAAATTTAAACTTATATGGCAGGTTTAACGAGTTCTACGATAGGTAGAAAATATGCTATGGCATTATCAGCTCTATTTTTGCTGATTTTTCTTATACTGCATTTGACGACCAATTTGTTATCAGTTCTGAATCGTGATGCATTCAATACAGCATCAGATTTTATGGGCTATAATCCTTTTGTGCAGTTCTTAATGCAGCCTATTCTTGGTTTTGCAGTGATTTTCCATTTCATCATGGGATTTGTATTGGAGATCAAGAATAATAAAGCGCGTCCGATCAAGTACGCATCAAACAACCCTTCTGTGAACTCTTCATGGATGTCCAGAAATATGATTATTTCAGGGGCTGTGGTTTTGGCTTTCTTAGTACTTCACTTTTATGATTTCTGGTTACATGAAATTAATTATAAGTATGTAGAAGGACTGACTCCTGATGCAGAACGTTTCTGGCCGGAACTTCATGAGAAGTTTGCTGATATGTGGAGAGTGGCTTTATATGTAATTGCTTTTGTTTTATTAGGATTGCACTTAGCTCACGGATTCCAGTCTTCATTCCAGTCTATCGGAGCAAGACATCCAAAATATACACCGGTAATCAAAGCTTTCGGGAAATGGTATTCTATCCTTATTCCTGCAGGATTTATTTTTATCGCAATTTTTCATTTTGTAACTCAATAATATCAATATACTAATATGAGTAAATTAGATTCAAAAATTCCAGCGGGTCCTTTAAAGGATAAATGGAAAAATCATAAAGATCATATGAACCTTGTTGCACCCAACAACAGAGATAAGATTGATATTATTGTTGTAGGTACAGGTTTGGCAGGAGGTTCTGCTGCAGCTACACTGGCTGAGCAGGGATATAACGTAAAAGCATTCTGCTACCAGGATTCTCCGAGAAGAGCGCACTCTATTGCAGCTCAGGGGGGAATCAATGCAGCTAAGAATTACCAGGGAGACGGTGACTCTACTTACAGATTATTCTATGATACCATCAAAGGGGGGGACTATAGAGCAAGAGAGGCCAATGTTTACAGATTAGCTGAAGTTTCTGCTAATATTATTGACCAATGTGTTTCTCAGGGGGTTCCTTTCGGAAGAGATTACGGAGGTCAGTTAGATAACCGTTCTTTTGGTGGGGTTCAGGTAAAAAGAACTTTCTACGCAAAAGGACAAACCGGACAGCAGTTATTATTAGGTGCTTATTCTGCAATGAGCCGTCAGATTGGTAAAGGTAGAATCAAAATGTACAACCGTCATGAAATGATGGACCTTGTAATTGTTGACGGGAAAGCAAGAGGAATTATTGCAAGAAACCTTGTGACAGGTGAAATTGAAAGACATTCTGCTCACGCAGTTGTAATTGCTTCCGGAGGATATGGAAACGTATATTTCCTTTCTACCAACGCAATGGGATCAAACGTTTCTGCAGCATGGAAAATTCACAAGAAAGGAGCTTACTTCGCAAACCCTTGCTATGTACAGATCCACCCGACTTGTATTCCTGTTCACGGAACACAGCAGTCTAAACTGACTTTGATGTCTGAATCATTAAGAAACTCAGGAAGAATCTGGGTTCCTAAAAAGATTGAAGATTCAGTAGCTATCAGAGAAGGTAAATTAAGACCTGAAAATATTAAAGAAGAAGATAGAGATTATTATTTGGAAAGGAGATATCCTGCCTTCGGTAACCTTGTACCTAGAGACGTTGCTTCAAGAGCAGCTAAGGAAAGATGTGATGCCGGGTTCGGAATTGAAAATAATGATACTAAAGAAGGCGTTTACCTTGATTTCTCTACAGAGATCATGAAAAAAGGTAAAGAAGCTGCTATCGAAAAACATATTCATAATCCAACAGATCAGCAGATCTATGATCTTGGTAAGAGTTGGGTCGAGGAGAAATACGGTAACTTATTCGTAATGTACGAGAAAATTACTGCTGATGACCCTTACAAAACTCCAATGAAGATCTATCCTGCAGTTCACTATACAATGGGTGGTGTATGGGTTGATTATAACCTTCAGTCTACAATTCCCGGATGTTTCGTAATCGGTGAGGCTAACTTCTCAGATCACGGTGCAAACAGACTTGGTGCTTCGGCATTGATGCAGGGTCTTGCTGACGGATATTTTGTGCTTCCTTATACTATTGCGGATTATCTTTCTGCAGATATCAGAACGGGGGCTATTCCTACAAACTCAGGATCATTTGACGAGGCTGAAAAAGGAATTAAAGATAAAATTGATTTCTTCCTAAATAATAAAGGAACTCATTCAGTAGATCACTTCCATAAAAAACTGGGACACATAATGTGGAACAAAGTAGGTATGGGCAGAACTCCTGAAGGACTTAGAGAAGCGATTAAGGAAATCGAAGAAGTAAGAAACGACTTCTGGAAAAACGTAAAAGTACCTGGTGAAGGAGAAGGAATGAACACTGAGCTTGAAAAAGCATTCAGAGTGGCAGACTTCCTGGAACTTGGACAATTAATGGCTATCGATGCACTGCACAGAAACGAATCTTGTGGTGGACATTTCCGTGAAGACCATTCAACTCCGGATGGAGAAGCGGAAAGAGATGACGTAAACTACAAATACGTCGGAGCTTGGGAATATCAGGGAGCAGATATCAACGCGGAAGTGTTGCATAAAGAAGAACTGATATATGACAACATCGAGGTTAAAACTAGAAGTTATAAATAATCTCCAACCTATAAATATAACATTATGAGTGCAAAAAAAGGCTTACATCTTACGCTGAAAATTTGGAGACAAAAAAATAGTAAAACTAAAGGTCAGTTTGAGACCTATAAAATATCAGACGTATCTACAGATTCTTCATTCCTGGAGATGCTGGATATCCTGAACGAAAATTTAATTAACGAAGGTAAAGAACCTATCGCTTTCGATCACGACTGTCGTGAGGGAATCTGCGGGATGTGTTCCCTTTACATCAATGGCAGAGCTCACGGGCCGGATACAGGGATTACTACCTGCCAGCTTCACATGAGAATGTTTAAAGATGGCGAAACTATTGTTATTGAACCTTGGAGAAGTGCTGCTTTCCCTGTTATCAAAGACTTGATGGTAGACAGAAGCGCTTTTGACAGAGTAATGGCTGCAGGGGGATTCATTTCTGTGAATACGTCAGGTAATACACTGGATGCTAATGCAATCCCGGTTCCAAAAGAAGATGCAGACAGGGCAATGGATGCTGCTGCGTGTATCGGATGCGGAGCGTGTGTAGCTACATGTAAAAACGGATCTGCAATGCTGTTCGTAGGAGCTAAAGTTTCTCAGTATGCATTACTTCCACAAGGTAGAATAGAAGCTAAGAGAAGAGTTCTGAACATGGTGAAAGCTATGGACGAAGAAGGATTCGGAAACTGTTCAAACACTGGAGCATGTGAAGTGGAATGTCCTAAAGGAATTTCTCTTGAAAACATCGCAAGAATGAACAGAGAATACATGGCTGCTCTTGTAGATCAAGGATAGAATTGATTCAAATACATAAAAAATCGCCTTCATTTTTGGAGGCGATTTTTTTGTGAAAAGAATGATCTGTTAAAGTTTGTTAACTTATTGGTAGATTATAAGGATTCCTTATTTAATAAGTATATATTTGGAGAGAAGTTGAGTTGTTTTCTGATAACTTTCAATAACCTTTATCATTCAAAAAGAGATTGTTGAGATATCCTTTTGAGCGATAATAATAAAATTTTTAAAAAAAATAATCAGTGTGAATTAGCAAGCCCTAAAAAGCGTATTTTTGTGTAATATTAAAAATTGAAATGAAAAAATATCTTTTATTGTTTATCATCACATTTTTTGTGATGTCTTGTTCAAAAAAAGTAGAAGTAAAAGGAAAAATTACTGGAGGCTCATCATTAGAGAGAATTGAATTCGTAGAAGCTTCAGGGGTAGGTACCCTGCCTTTAATTAATATAGGTTTAGATAAAGACGGAAACTTTTCTGGGAGCTTTGAGGCCCCTAAAGATGGTATGTACGTGATCAACTATGCAGGAAGACAGAACCTGATCTATCTTGAGAGAGGTCAAAAAGTAAATATCTCAGGAAACGGAGCTACTTTCCCAAGTGAATATGTAATTACAGGAGATGCTAAAAAGAATAATGATTTCCTTACAGCAAGTATGAAGTTCTTGGCAGATTATGGCAGCAAAGTTAATTTACAGGCATTAATGAGTGGAGACGAAGCCGCATTCTTGAAAGGAATGCACAAAGTTGAAAATGATATTAATAAAAACGTAGATGACCTTGCAAAAAAGAATAACCCAAGTAAGGGGCTTTTAGAGTGGAAGAAAAATGATGTGAAAGTAACCATTCTTAATTTGCTTGCCAATTATGAAATGTCTCACGGACCAATGTCTGGAAATCCTTCTTACAAGGCTTCTAAGGCTTTCAAAGATTATGAGACTCAGTTGGAAACTGATAAAGATGCGATGGTAAAAACTATCCCTCTTTACAGACAATATCTTCTTGTTAAGATGACTCCTGATTTCCAGAAATATGCTGAAGCAAACAGTAAAGGAAAAACAGGCATCACGACTTCTGAAATGTTCGCTCAGTATTTAAAGACCAAGAAAGACTTATCTCAGACTGCAAAAGATTACCTTTTAGCATTTGTAATGGCTCAGGCTGATATTCATCCTACAACTCCGGCTGCAAACATTGATAAGATTAAAAAAATTATCGATTCAGATATTAAAGATGCTACGATTAAAAGCGATCTTTTAAAGATGCAAGTAGCTATTACAGGTCTTAAAATCGGAGAAGCAGCTCCTGAAGCGGCTTTGGTAAAACAGGACGGGAAGGCTTATAAACTTTCTGAAAACAAAGGAAAACCTTATATGTTATTCTTCTATGCTTCATGGAATCCTTATATCAGCGAAGCTACAGTACCTGTATTAAAAGAAGTGGTGAACTTCTATAAGTCTAAAATGAATTTTGTATTTGTAAACGTTGATGATACAAAAGATCAGTTCGTTAAGACAAGCAATTCTCTGTTAAAAGGAATTCAGGGGGTAAATGTTTACGGAGAAGGAGGTTTGAACTCTGATATTGCTAAGAAATATGGTGTATATGGATTTAAATTACCTTGCTTTGTTATCATTGATAAAGATGGTAAAATTGCCAGCAGATCGTTTGTGAACCTTGGCGAGCAGGAATTAGTAACTATTCTGGATAAACAAACAGGTCTTTCAGCTCCGAAAGTGGATCCGAATGCTCAAATGCAGCCGCAATTACAGCTAGACCCTTCTGCAATGCAGCAAGCTCCACAGCCAGCAAATCCACAGCCGGCTCCAACAAAATAATAAACTTTAACACAGTATAGAAGCCTTATCTTCGGATAAGGTTTTTTTTATTGTATTTTTGCAAACTGAAACGTAAAGGTTTCAATTAGGAAAATAGAAAATTTTAGAATGAGCAGGAAGAAAAAAAGAGATATAGTTCTTGAAAATATAAAGCTGTTAACTGCCGGTGCAAAGGGCGTGGCAATTGGAAGGACAGATGAAGGTAAGGCCGTAATGGTCTCAGGTGCAATTCCAGGTGATATTGTTAATGTAAGAGTAAAAAAAGCAAAGTCGAAATATTATGAAGGCGAGGCTGTAGAAGTTCTCGAAAAATCACCTTACAGAGTAGAGCCCAAATGTGTTCATTTTGGTACCTGCGGAGGGTGCAAATGGCAGAATATGAGCTATGAAAAACAGCTTGATTTCAAACAGGAAGAAGTTTACAATAATATTAAAAGAATCGGCGGAATTGATGATTTTGAAACCGTACCAATTCTGGGTTCCGAAGAACAGTATTTTTATAGAAATAAAATGGAGTTTTCTTTCTCCAACGCAAGATGGCTTACCCAGTATGAAATCAGTTCTGAGGAGAATTTCGGAAGTAAAGATGCTCTAGGTTTCCACATTCCGGGAATGTGGAGCAAAATTCTTGATCTGAAAGAGTGTTTCCTTCAGGAAGACCCTTCCAATGCAATTAGACTGGCCGTAAAAGAATATGGAGTAAACAACGGTCTGGACTTCTTTGATGTGAGAAATCAGGAAGGATTCTTAAGAACCTTAATGATGAGACAGAACTCCAAAGGAGAGTGGATGGTTCTTTTCCAGCTTTACAGAGAAGAAAAAGAAAACAGAGAAAAACTTTTTGAATTCTTACTGGAGAAATTCCCACAGATTAAAACACTGGTATATGCAATCAATTCTAAACAGAATGATTCTATTTATGATTTAGATATTAATGTGTATTTTGGTGAAGGGTACCTCATGGAAGAGATGGATGGGCTGCAGTTCAAGATAGGACCAAAGTCATTCTTCCAGACCAATTACAAACAGGCTTTGGAACTATACAGAAAAACCCTGGAGTTTGCTGACCTGAAAGGAGATGAAGTAGTATATGATCTTTATACAGGAACAGGAACCATTGCGCAGTATGTGGCAAGAAATGCCAAACAGGTGATCGGAATAGAATCTGTACAGGAAGCGATTGATGCTGCTATAGAACACGCTGCATTGAACGGACTTACCAATACGACATTCTATTGCGGAGATATGAAAGATATTTTCAATGATGAATTCATGGCGAACCATCCTAAAGCAGATGTACTGATCACAGATCCGCCCAGAGATGGAATGCATCAAAAGGTTGTAGAGCAGATTTTAAAACTTTCACCGGAAAAAGTAGTTTATGTAAGCTGTAATTCTGCAACCCAGGCAAGGGATCTTGCTTTGATGAAGGATCACTATACTTTGGTGAAGATTCTGCCGGTAGATATGTTCCCACAGACACACCATGTTGAAAATATTGCATTACTGCTTAAAAAATAAATTTATTTAAATTTGAATTTCAAATCTTAATATGAAATACTTTAAATTTCTCATTGCATTCTGTTTCTTAGGAATAATTTTTTCCTGTGGAGGAGAGGATGATATCTGTGAAAGCGGAGAAGGGACTCCCAGAATGAAAGTAGGTTTCAGGACATTGGCAAGCGGAAAAGATACAACCATAGATACCTTGTATGTATCAGTAGACTATGGTGCAGGAAAAGTGGATCTGGGGAAACTTGCAAATATTGATTCCAGATTAATTCCTTTACGTGTGGACAACTCGCCTTATACAGATGTTTATTTCAAAACCAGATTCAAAGGTCCGGAGTCTCATGTGAGAGTCAGCTACAGTACAAAGTCTACCTACGTATCTCCGGGATGTGGGATCAAAAAGTACTATGAGAATTTAAGTTCAGAATTAATAACTCCGAATCCTGTTCAGAAAGTGGATGTTGGACAAAATCAGATAGAAAATGAAGACAAGACTAATCTTTACCTTTCTTTTTAGTTTATTTGGAATAATAAGCTGGGCGCAGGACAAAAAAAAGGAAGCAGAGAAGAAGGTTCATGAAAAATATGAGCCCAATTTTATGGTTGGCCTTGATGCATTGAATACGGGAGTCGGATTTTTTTCGGATAGAAAACTGTATCAGGGATTTATTTCTTCTAAGATCAGAGGAAATGTACATGCCATTGCAGAAGCAGGTTTTGAAAAGAATATATACCAGAAAAATGGGTATGATGCTAAAGCAAGCGGTCCCTTCGTTAAGCTGGGAGCATTCTATATGCTTGCCAAAGATGCAGAAAATGAATTCAACGGATTCTATGCAGGCGGGAAAGTTGCCGGATCATTCTATAATCAGGAATATATGGCGGTACCCGTTCGCGGATTCGGGGGCAGTAGCTCCTCTGAAGCCTTTCCCTCATCATCACAGTCTTCTTTTTGGCTCGAGGGAACTATAGGAGGAAGGGTACAGTTATTCAGTTCCAACTTCTATATTGATGTGAATCTTCAACCAAGATACATGGTGTATACTTCCAAGCAGGACGATATTTCTCCAATGATTGTTCCCGGGTTTGGAAAAAGTTCTTCAAAGTTTAATATGGGATTTGCATGGAATATTGCTTATAAATTTTAGAAATATTAAATCTTAACTTTAAAAATATATAAAATACAAACTGTAGGATATTCTATAGTTTGTATTTTTTTTAATAAATATGTTTATTAGATATATGGTGTTGAAAAATATGGACTTATTTTGTTTGTGTGAGTTATAAATTAGCTATATTTGGCAAAAATTATAATTGTGTTTTAATTTATGAAAAGAGTATTTACTGCTTTAGTGTGTACTTTTATTGGTGGGGCAGCGTTCGGTCAATGGACGCCAACTTCATTCATTAAAGTAGACAGTAAGAAAAGAGGAACTTTTACAGTAGAGAAATCTAATGTAAAGCCTGACGGCTATTATAAATTGGACTTAGATTTACTAAGATCTCAATTGAAGAATGCTAAAGAGATGGGGCCTAATGTTGCTCCTGTTATTATTTCTCTTCCTACCCTGGATGGAAAAATTGAAAGGTTTAATGTATATAGTTTTCCAGTGGTTGTAAAAGAACTGGCAGATAAGTATGAATTAGGCTCTTATGTTGGAACAAGTGTCGATGATCCTACTAAATATTTAAGATTTAGTGTTGCTCCTAATGATTTTCAGTCTATGATTATTCAGGGAGGTAATTATGAGTTCATTGAACCTGCTAATGCTGATAAATCCGTATATGCAGTACATCCTAAAACAATGAAGAATGGAGATGGATTTGTTTGCTCTACAAATGAAAGTCCACAGGCTAAAAAGCAGATCCAGGCTTTATTGCAAAAAGGAAAATCTTTTGCAAACCAGCCAACTAATTTTGCTAAAAATTCTGATAAGAAATACAGAACAATGAGGTTAGCGATGTCTGTTACGGGTGAGTATACTCAGTACTTTATGACGCTTGCCGGTGTACCTGCTACCGCTACGGATGATCAGAAAAGAGCTCCTGCATTGGTTGCCATCAACAATACTCTTACCAGAGTAAACGGAGTTTTTGAAAAAGATTTTGCATTACATTTGAATTTACAGAATTTTCCAAATGTAATTTATATTGATCCGAGTAATGACCCGTACGATGATGCTACAACTGGAGCAGGAGGTACATGGAATCAACAGCTGCAAACTGCCTTATCAAATGGTGTAGGAGATGCCAACTACGATATCGGACATTTATTCGGTAAATCAGGTGGTGGAGGAAATGCAGGATGTATCGGATGTGTATGTGTTAATCCAACTACTCAAGTTCCTAAAGGAAAAGGTTCAGGATTTACTTCTCCGGCAAATGGAATTCCATCAGGTGATAGTTTTGATATCGACTATGTTGCACACGAGATGGGGCACCAGTTAGGAGGTAACCATACATTCTCTCACAATATTGAGGGAAGTGGTGTAAACATGGAACCTGGTTCGGGATCTACTATTATGGGATATGCTGGTATAACAGGGGCTAATACTGATGTTCAGGCGAATTCAGATGCGTATTTTCACGTTGCAAGTATCGAGCAGATTCAAGAGAATTTAATTGATAAAACATGTGATGTAGAAACTCCAATTACAAATAATCCACCTGTAATTGCAGCTTTACCAACTTATAATATTCCTAAAGGTACTGCATTTGTACTCACGGCTTCTGCTACAGATCCTGAAAATGATCCTCTTACATATGCTTGGGAAGAATATGATGATGCCATAGCTCCGATTAATAAATTTAACTTAGGGTCAACTAAAACTGGTGCGTCATTCAGATCTAAGGCTACAGGAACAAATCCAACAAGATACTTTCCTAGTTTTACATCTGTAATGAATGGAGTGTTAAATAATGCGAATAATACTTGGGAATCTGTTTCAATGGTTCCTAGAACTACAAATTTTGCGGTTACAGTAAGAGATAATAACGCAAACGTGCAACAGCAGCAAACTAAGCATGCTGTTCAGACAATTATTGTAGGTGATAATGGGCCTTTCAGATTAGCTAATCAATATGCTGATGTGAATACACCTACTCCAATTCAGTGGATTGTTGCCAACACTAACACTGCTCCTTATAATGTTGCTAATGTAAAGATCGATTATACTACAGATAACGGTACAACATGGACGGTATTATCTGCATCAACCCCTAATGATGGAACTGAAAACTTTACCTTCCCATCTTCATTAAACGGTCAGACTATTAAAGTAAGAATTTCTTCAATAGGTAACGTTTTCTATGCTGTAGGTCCTGTTAGTATTGCGCCGCTATCTGCATGTAGCAGTGCTGCTCCAACTAATGTAGTTGTAAGCAATATCACATTTAGCACGGCAAGTGTTTCTTGGATGTCTTACACTGGTGCTACTTATAAGGTACGCTACAAAAAGACAAGTGGAAGTGTTTGGACTGAAATTGATACAACAGTTCCTTCTGTTAATTTAGATAACCTGATAGATGCTACAACATATGAGGTACAGGTTGCTTTAGTTTGTAATGCTACTGTAGGTACTTATTCTACATCAGTTAACTTCAGTACCCCGGCTGTTGCATATTGTTCAGCAGCAGGAAATACTGGTAGCCCAGTGTATATCTCAAATGTAACATTGGCAAATATTAATAATACTACTGCAGCAGCTACTGGTTACACCAATTTTACAAACAATACGGCTCTTCAGGTTAATCTGACAAAAGGAAATACATATCCTATCACGGTTAAAGTAGCAAATTCATCGTCTTTAGTAAGTGCAATCGTTGCTTATATAGATTTTAATAAGGATGGATTCTTTGATGACACTGAAGCCGTTATGGACCTTCCTTGTAATACTTTTGCTAACAATACAGCTACTGCTTCATTTACAATTCCAAATGATGCAATAGAAGGTTCACCTCTAAGAATGAGAGTTGCTGGCTTTTATGTGGGAGCAAATAATGCTGGGTTTTATTTACCTTCAAGCTACCTTTGTGGTATCAATTTCCAATATGGAGAAGTTGAAGACTATAACGTAGTTATTACAGGGAACCTTGCTACTTCTGAAACAGCTGTTAAGAATGATGGTATCCAGATTTATCCGAATCCGGTAGTTGATGTTCTAAATGTTACTAAGGTTTCAGACAGAGCTACTTATAAAATTTATAGTGCTGCTGGACAATTAGTGGATAAAGGAAATATCAATAATGGAAAAGTGAATGTTTCCAGTCTAGTTAAAGGTGGTTATATAATTACAATAGATGATAAAGGAATTGAGCAATTCAAATCCAAATTCATCAAAAAATAAAGATAACCTTTAAATATCAGTAAATCCCCGGACTTATCCGGGGATTTCTTTATTTAAGGCATAAGTTGTTATATCGTTGTTTTTTTTCAAAAAAAAGCTATATGTAGCTGTAAATTAATAATAAAAATGATTAGATTTGTATGAATAATATTATAATGAAAACATTATGAAGAAACTCTTTACCTCTTTAATTCTGTTTCTCTGTTTGATATGTACAGGCTTTGTATCCAAAGTCTCAGCTCAGGCAGGCCAGATCGGGACAGGAACGGGTACCTCAGTGTATCTCCCCATACGTTCCTACTATGGATATAGCTATTCCCAGCAGATTTATACTGCTGCGGAAGTTTCGGCTGCCATCGGTACGTCGACCTATATCACGGCCATAAAGTTTTATGTAGACACCGTTTCAAATTCTCAGGATTCCTATAAGGATTGGGTAGTTTACATGGGGAATACCACCCAGAATAGCTTTACGTCCAATACAAACTGGATTCCCTTAGGTTCCTTAACTCAGGTATTTGCAGGAGATTTACCTACCATAACGAATGGAAACTGGGTTACTCTTCAGCTTAATACTCCATTTATCTGGAACGGAACAGACAATCTCGTGATTGCTGTCAATGAGAAAACACCGGGGTATTCATCTTCTCCAGGTACAGCTTGGGGAACTTATAATGCAGGGGCTAATAGAGGTATTCTTTATTATGAAGATACAACAAACCCAAATCCTGCTTCTCCTCCTTCAGCATCAGGCAGGTATTCTGATATTCCTAGAGTACAGCTGGTAAGCCATCAGTTAACTCCGTGTACTACTGCACCACCAACGAATATCAGTGTGAGCAACATAACCACAGTGTCAGCTGTTGTTAACTGGTATACAGCTATAGGTTCTACTTATGTAGTAAGATACAGAAGTTTACCGTCAGGTACATGGCAGCAGATTAACGTTACTACTCCTCTTTCAGGAAGTGCTACCATTTCGGGGCTAACAGAGCAGACCCAGTATGAAGTTCAGGTTGCTACCGTCTGCGGAGGTACTCAGGGAGCATTCTCTGCTAGTGTAAACTTTACAACTCCGGCATTGAGTTACTGTGCTTCAGGAGCTACAAGTACTTTCATTGATGGTTATATCAGCCAGGTGGCTGTGAATGGTCAGGGGGCACCTTCTATGGTCAGCAACTCTGCTCAAAGTGGTTATACAGATTATAGTACAGACCCTACACGATTGGTTACTTTGGTAAGAGGTGGTACTGCTACTGTTTCTGTTTCAAAAACATGGCCGGATTATCAATACAGTTTCTTGACAGGAGTTTGGATTGACTTTAACCGTAATGGTATTTTTGAAGCCAGTGAAAGAGTTCTTACTTCACCAAGTAATACAACAACTCCTGTAACAGCTACATTTACAGTGCCTACCGCAGCGGGTGGTGCTTACACAGGAAATCTGACTACAAGAATGCGTGTTGTATTGAATGAATACAGCCCTATTAATGCCTGTGGAACCTATTCTTATGGTGAAACAGAAGATTATGCGGTAAAACTTATAGATTTATCACCATGTACTACAGATCCACCTTCAAATATTATCGTAAATAATGTAACTCCTTCTTCAGCTAATGTTACATGGACATCAACTACAGGAGCTACTTATATAGTAAGATACAGAGTTTCTCCTTCCGGAGCATGGCAGCAGATTACTGTAAATACTCCTTTAATAAGTAACCAGTTACTTTCTGGATTACTGGAACAGACTACCTATGAAGTTCAGGTAGCGACTGTTTGCGGAGGGACTACAGGTGCGTTCTCACCAAGTGTGACATTTACAACTCCGGCTCTTACTTATTGTACAGCGGGTCCTACCAGTAACACGGCAACAAGCGGATATATTAATAACGTTACGGTGACTCCTACGAATACACCTATTATGGTAAGTAATTCCGTATCTGATAATTATAAGGATTATACAACAGACGCAACAAGAGTTGTTATTTTTGAAAGAGGATCAGCAAATAATAAAATTTCTGTTAACAAATACTGGCCGGGCTCTCCTACATCTTATGGAGTTTCAGCGTGGGTAGACTTTAACAGAAACGGGGTATTTGAAACAAGTGAGAGAATTCTTAATACCACTTATAATACAACCACTCCTGTAACATCTACTTTTGCAGTGCCTACTGTTGCCAGTGGTAATGTTTATACAGGAACCCTTCCTACCCGCATGCGTGTAGTGATGAGATATTTTGATAATGCTAATCCTTGTGGAACATTTTCTCAGGGAGAAGTGGAAGATTATGCAGTGAAATTTGTAGATCCTCAAACCTGTACAACAGCACCTCCGACAAATATTACAGTAAACAATATTGGTGCAACAACTGCAACTGTATCATGGGTTGCTACGGCAGGAGCTACCTATAATATCAGATGGAGAACTACTCCTGGAGGTGTCTGGCAGACGGCTACAGTTACTGCAGGTCAGAACTTCTACGGGATTACCGGTCTTACAGAACAGACTAATTATGAAGTTCAGGTTTCTACCACCTGTAATGGATCTACAGGATCTTATTCAGGGTCAGTAACCTTTACAACCCCACCGTTATCTTACTGTCAGATGACAGGAACAGGAACCAATGACCATATTTCGAATGTAACTGTTACCTCTTCGAACCTTGGGGTTCCACCGATGAATAATACATCAGTACAGACCAACTATACCAGCTATACAAGTCCTGAGACTCTTATTACTTTAGATGTGAATTCTCAGAACAATAAAATCTCTGTAGCAAAAGGCTGGACCGGAGCTACCGGGAATGATGCTGTAACAGCGTGGATCGACTTTGACAGAAACGGTCAGTTTACCGATGCTGAGCGAATTTTAATTTCACCAGCCAATACAACAACCCCGGTTACTGCGACATTTGCAGTTCCTTCTACCGCTTATACAGGACCATTGACTACAACAATGCGCGTAGTATTGAGACGTACAAATGCACCTGTAATGTGTCAGAATGCGATAGATGGAGAAGTTGAAGATTACAGGGTAAGAATAAGACCTTGTAGCAATGCAACCCCTAATGCTCCGACATTTACCACAACCCATACAACCGCTACTGTTACCATTACCGGTCCTGGAGTAAGCTATGTGGTAAGATACCGTGTTCAGGGAACAACTACCTGGACGCAGGTGTATGCCTCCACGCTTCTAGGAAACCTTCCTTTAGTTATCAGTAACTTAACGCCTGCTACTACTTATGAAGTAGAAGTAGCTTCAATATGTGGAGATGTTGTGGGAACGGCTACCCCGATCAAGACCTTCACAACAAGATGTGATCCGACTCCTCCTAATGTAACCATAAGTAATATCACTCCAACAACAGCATTGATTACGTGGGCTCCATTAGCGGCAAGCTCTACTTATACCATGAGATGGAGAAAAGTAGGTACTACAACATGGAATATCATCAGTTTACCTGCGCCACCAGCAAATACTTATGTATTAGGAAGTGCTACTGCTTTAGAGCCATATACTACGTATGAAGTACAGATCGCTAACCAGTGTAACGGAGAATCAACACTGAATCCATATTCAAACCCTAAAGTATTTACAACGGAAAGAATTTGCCAGATTCCTCCACCTGGATTGACCATTACCCAACTGCTTCCAACATCAGCGGAAGTTAAGTGGGATCCTTTCCCGGGAGCAACATATGTTCTTCGTTATAGAAAAGTGGGTATTCCGAGCTGGACAGAAGTACCGTCATTGGTTAACAATCTTGTACTGACAGGTCTTACAGAATTGACGAAGTATGAAATGCAGGTAGTGAATATCTGTAACGGTACTCCAGGAAATTATACACCTCCATACTATTTTACAACCCCTACTGTAATCTACTGTAAGATGAAGGCTGGAAACTCTACGGGAGAGTATATTTCCAAAGTTACTGTGAAGCCTACAGGTAAGAAAACGATGGAGAATGAATCCGGAGCATCTACGTATACAGATTATACAGGAGTACCTAAGACTTTCATTGAAATGATCCAGGGATCAACAGATAATGAGATCATCATTGAGAAGAAATGGACGGGAACAACATACAACGAAGGAATTGCGGTATGGATTGACTTCAACAGAAACGGTGAGTTTGATATCAACGAAAGGGTATTCACATCTTCACCTAATTCAAACAGCCCTGTATCCGGTAAGTTCAATGTACCATCCGATGCATTTGTAAGCATGACAGACTATAAGTATGTAGTGATGAGAGTGGCAATGTCCCGAGATGGTATCCCGGTAAACTGTACCGACTTCAATAACGGAGAAGTGGAGGACTACACGGTAAGAATCTCTAAACCTGTCGTAGCGAATCCTATAGATCAGACAAGTGTTATGATTTATCCAAACCCTGTCAGCTCAGTATTGTTTGTCAAAAACGTTAGCAAGAGAGCTAAGTATAAGATCTACAATGCGGCAGGACAGGTAATTGCAGATGGCATCCTGTTAAACAACCAGATCAATGTCAGCAGACTGATCAACGGAGTTTATGTGATAGATATCGATGATAACGGTAAAACGGTTCAGAAGAAATTTATCAAAGAATAGATAACCTAAATTTCAGATAGAATAAGCCTCCAGGAATGGAGGCTTATTTTTTTGCGAAGATCTGTATGAAGGTCTATGCTTATTTTTTCTTTATATTATTGGGTTTTTTAAATTTGATAATCTTTTTGTTTATATATGTTAATGATTTGAGTAATCTAATTGGTTATTGATAAAAATATGATTAATTTTGTAAGATTAACATAGAATTCTAACCAAAACATTATGAAGAAACTCTTTACCTCTTTAATTCTGTTTCTTGGGTTGATCTTTGGGCTGTCATTACATGCTCAAACGGTCACTATCGGAACAGGAACCAGTACACAAAGATATCCTTTGACTCCCTATTATGGGTATCAAAGGTCTGCATCGCTCTATACTGCTGCAGAAATAAACACTCCGGGAGGAGGAAGCATCTTATCCGTAGGATGGGAAGCTACTGCCACCATGAATATTACTTTCCCGGTTAAGGTTTATTTAAAATCTGTACCTTCCACTACTACAGCCATCACGGCTCAAACCTGGAATACAGTAACTACCGGAGCTACTCTGGTATATAGTGCGAACGTAACCAGCCTTGCGGTTGGTTGGAATACCCTTCAATTACAGCTTCCTTACAGTTATAATGGAACTGATAATCTTATGGTTTTAGTAGAAACCAATTATGGAGGATCCGGAGGGGGATCCGGAACTGCTGGAGCAGGCTTTAAATATAGCAATGCTGCTGCAAGCCATATGTATTTCGAGGCTGATGGCTCAGCTCCGACAGGTAATGGTAATGTGACTGCCAACAGACCTAATGTACAATTAACTTTTGGTGCACCACCTACATGTTTATCAATGCCTCCAGGAGGAACTTTATCTATGGGAACGGTAAATACCACCAGTGCAGTATTAAACTGGACTGCTTTTTCATATGTACCGGCAGGGGGATACGATATTTATTACAGTACAAGTAACACTGCACCAACTGCTGCAACACCTCCATCACAAAATGTTCCTTCCGGCACGACTGCAACACTTTCTCCATTAGTGCCAAACACAACGTATTATGCCTGGGTAAGGGCAAAATGTAGTGCTACGGACCAAAGTACATGGTCAGGGCCAATAAGTTTCACGACACCTCCTACATGCCCGCCTATGCCTGCAAGCGGAACTCTTTCTGTTGGTACGGTAACGCCAACCAGTGCAGTATTGAACTGGACTGCTTTTTCATATGTACCGGCAGGAGGATATGATATTTATTACAGCACGAGTAACACTGCTCCAACAGGGGCAACTGTACCATCACAAAATGTTTCTGGAACAACGACAACAACTACACTTTCTCCATTAAGTCCTAATACGACGTATTATGCCTGGGTAAGAGCAAGGTGTAGTGCAACTGATCAAAGTGCATGGAAAGGACCTCTTTCTTTCTATACAGGATATTGTGTGCCTACAGGAGGTACTTCAAGTACAACATATTACCTGAATAATATTACAACAACAGGAGGTATCTCAAATTTGAATTATTCAGCAAACAGTTACACAGCATATGTGAATAACTCGGCAACCATATTTTCTGCTATTCCCAGTACCTCTGTAACAGTAAATTTAGCAGCTGCAGGAAGCAGTACTTATTACTATTATATCTGGGTTGACTGGAATAATGATATGAACTTTAACGGTCCCGGTGAAACGATCATTGCTACTACCAGTTATACTGCGACAGCTACAGGAACTATTCCAATAGCTGCAGGGCAGGCTCCTGGGAATTACAGAGTAAGGATGGCAACATCATGGTTAGGCAACCTTAATTCATGCGGACCTGCTGCTTATGGTAACTACGTGGACTTTACGTTAAGTGTTATTGCTTTACAGCCGTGTTCAGCTGCGCCTCCGGGTAATATTACAGTTTCAAACCTTACTGCAAGTACAGCTCTTGTAAACTGGATTCCTGCTATTGGAGCAACTTATACATTACGATATAAAAAGGTGACAGATGTGACGTGGACAACAATTAATATCACGACTCCACTTACCAGTAACCAGCTGCTTACTAACTTGGCAGATCAGACTCAATACGAAGTTCAGATTGCTACTATTTGCGGAGGGACTACAGGGGCGTTCTCACCAAGTGTGACATTTACAACTCCGGCTCTTACTTATTGTACAGCTAATCCTACTGGTAATACATCTACCAGCGGATATATTAATAACGTTACGGTGACTCCTACGAATACACCTATTATGGTAAGTAATTCAGATTCGGATGGCTATAAAGATTATACAGCAGACGCAACAAGAGTTGTTATCTTTGAAAGAGGATCAGCAAATAATAAAATTTCTGTTAACAAATACTGGCCAGGCTCCAGCAGTTCTTATGGAGTTTCAGCGTGGGTAGACTTTAACAGAAACGGGGTATTTGAAACAAGTGAGAGAATTCTTAATACTACAGCAAGCACAGCTACTCCTGTAACATCTACTTTTGCAGTGCCTACTGCTGCCAGCGGTAATGTATATACAGGAACTCAGCCAACCCGTATGCGTATTGTGATGAGTACAAGTAGTACCAACAACCCTTGTGGAACATTTTTTCAGGGAGAAGTGGAAGATTATGCAGTGAAATTTGTAGATCCTCAAACCTGTACAACAGCACCTCCGACAAATATTACGGTGAATAACCTTACTGCCACTACAGCAACCGTATCATGGGTTGCTACTGCAGGTGCTACTTATAACATCAGATGGAGAACACTTGGAGGTGTCTGGCAAACGGCTACAGTTACTGCAGGTCAGAACTTCTACGGGATTACCGGTCTTACAGAGCAGACCCAGTATGAAGTTCAGGTTTCTACCACCTGTAATGGATCTACAGGATCTTATTCAGGATCAGTAACCTTTACAACGCCACCGTTATCTTACTGTCAGATGATAGGAACAGGAACCAATGACCATATTTCGAATGTAACTGTTACCTCTTCGAACCTTGGGGTTCCACCGATGAATAATACATCAGTACAGACCAACTATACCAGCTATACAAGTCCTGAGACTCTTATTACTTTAGATGTGAATTCTCAGAACAATAAAATCTCTGTAGCAAAAGGCTGGACCGGAGCTACGGGCAATGATGCTGTAACAGCGTGGATCGACTTTGACAGAAACGGTCAGTTTACCGATGCTGAGCGAATTTTAATTTCACCAGCCAATACAACAACCCCGGTTACTGCGACATTTGCAGTTCCTTCTACCGCTTATACAGGACCACTGACTACAACAATGCGCGTAGTATTGAGACGTACGAGTGCACCTGTAATGTGTCAGAATGCGATAGATGGAGAAGTTGAAGATTACAGGGTAAGAATAAGACCTTGTAGCAATGCAACCCCTAATGCTCCGACATTTACCACAACGCATACAACCGCTACTGTTACCATTACCGGTCCTGGAGTAAGCTATGTGGTGAGATACCGTGTTCAGGGAACAACTACCTGGACACTGGTGTATGCCTCCACGCTTCTAGGAAACCTTCCTTTAGTTATCAGTAACTTAACGCCTGCTACTACTTATGAAGTAGAAGTAGCTTCAATATGTGGAGATGTTGTGGGAACGGCTACCCCGATCAAGACCTTCACAACAAGATGTGATCCGACTCCTCCTAATGTAACCATAAGTAATATCACTCCAACAACAGCATTGATTACGTGGGCTCCATTAGCAGCAAGCTCTACTTATACCATGAGATGGAGAAAAGTAGGGAGTACAGATCCATGGAATATTGTTAGCTTACCTGCGCCACCAGCAAATACTTATGTATTAGGAAGTGCTACTGCTTTAGAGCCATATACTACGTATGAAGTACAGATCGCTAACCAGTGTAACGGAGAATCAACACTGAATCCATATTCAAACCCTAAAGTATTTACAACAGAAAGAATTTGCCAGATTCCTCCACCTGGATTGACCATTACCCAACTGCTTCCAACATCAGCGGAAGTTAAGTGGGATCCTTTCCCGGGAGCAACATATGTTCTTCGTTATAGAAAAGTGGGTATTCCGAGCTGGACAGAAGTACCGTCATTGGTTAACAATCTTGTACTGACAGGTCTTACAGAATTGACGAAGTATGAAATGCAGGTAGTGAATATCTGTAACGGTACTCCAGGAAATTATACACCTCCATACTATTTTACAACCCCTACTGTAATCTACTGTAAGATGAAGGCTGGAAATTCTACGGGAGAGTATATTTCCAAAGTTACTGTGAAGCCTACAGGTAAGAAAACGATGGAGAATGAATCCGGAGCATCTACGTATACAGATTATACAGGAGTACCTAAGACTTTCATTGAAATGATCCAGGGATCAACAGATAATGAGATCATCATTGAGAAGAAATGGACGGGAACAACATACAACGAAGGAATTGCGGTATGGATTGACTTCAACAGAAACGGTGAGTTTGATATCAACGAAAGGGTATTCACATCTTCACCTAATTCAAACAGCCCTGTATCCGGTAAGTTCAATGTACCATCCGATGCATTTGTAAGCATGACAGACTATAAGTATGTAGTGATGAGAGTGGCAATGTCCCGAGATGGTATCCCGGTAAACTGTACCGACTTCAATAACGGAGAAGTGGAGGACTACACGGTAAGAATCTCTAAACCTGTCGTAGCGAATCCTATAGATCAGACAAGTGTTATGATTTATCCAAACCCTGTCAGCTCAGTATTGTTTGTCAAAAACGTTAGCAAGAGAGCTAAGTATAAGATCTACAATGCGGCAGGACAGGTAATTGCAGATGGCATCCTGTTAAACAACCAGATCAATGTCAGCAGACTGATTAACGGAGTTTATGTGATAGATATCGATGATAACGGTAAAACGGTTCAGAAGAAATTTATCAAAGAATAGATAACCTAAATTTCAGATAGAATAAGCCTCCAGGAATGGAGGCTTATTTTTTATAAAAAGATCCTGGTTGAATTTGAATAACTAAGAAATATTTTTTGCAGAAAAAACTCGTTAGAAATTTTTCTAACGAGTTCTTATTTATTCAATACTGAAAATTACTTTCTCAGTTTGTTCTTTTAGTTCTTCCAGATTGGTATTGTTGTAGATAATACAATCTGCCATTTTGATTTTATCTCTTTCAGGCATTTGTTTTTCCATAACAGCTTCCACTTCGCGGTAGGTTTTGTTATCCCTGTCCATTACTCTCTTGATTCTGATATTATCCTCAGCGGTTACCAGAAGAGACTTGTAGCATTGTCTGTTAAGTTTTAACTCAAATAATAATGCTGTTTCTTTGAAAACCAGATATTTGCTTTGTTGGCTGACCCAATTTTCAAAATCAATCCTTACTGCAGGGTGAATGATTTCATTTAGCTGCTGAAGCAGATCTTTGTTATTAAAAACTTTATCTGCAACAAATTTTCTATCATACCATCCGTTTTCATCGTAAGAACCTTCGCCAAGAAGCTCTTTTATTTTTATTTTCAGCTCTTCGCTTTCATTGACAATGCTTTTTGCCCTGTCATCAGAGTAATACACCGGAAAACCGAATTCCTCTATAAAATGCGCTACTGTAGTTTTTCCGGAGCCTATACCGCCGGTTAACCCTATGATCTTGGGTGCTGGTTCCGGCTCTGTCTGTTGGGTTTCTGAATGTAATTCTTCCATGACTAAAAATTAATATCCAAAAACATCATTAAAGCTGAACGTTTCGTCAAGTCTTACGCCTTTATCAGTCATTTTTAGGCTTGCAAGCTCATTATGGGCATCATGTTCAAAGAACAATAAATATTCGTTATCCACGCACTGTTTAAGGAATTTTCCCTTTTCTTCCAGTGTTAAAAGAGGTCTGGTATCATATCCCATCACATATACCTGGTTGATATGCCCGGCTGTAGGAATAAGGTCGGCTGCGAAAACCAATGTTTTTTCCTGATATTGAATGACAGGGAGCATTTGCTTTTCCGTATGCCCGTCTACAAAAATGACATCCATCTTCAGATCAGGTGCAAAACCATAATTTCCTGTAGTTGGGAGCGGTAAAAAATTAAGCTGGCCGCTTTCCTGCATTGGCATAATATTTTCCTTCAGAAAGCTTGCTTTTTCCCTTGCATTAGGTTCTGTAGCCCACTGCCAGTGATTTTCATTAGTCCAGAAGTTGGCGTTTTTGAAGGCGGGTCTGTATCCGGATCTGTCGTCATTCCATTCAATAGCGCCACCGCAGTGATCGAAGTGAAGGTGAGTAAGGAATACATCTGTAATATCCTCCTTTACAAAGCCATATTTTTTAAGATTTTTATCAAGAGTATCATCTCCCCACAGGGAGTAGTGTCCGAAGAATTTATCATCCTGTTTGTTTCCGAGACCACAGTCTACAAGGATCAGTTTTTTCCCGTCTTCAATAAGCAGGGAACGGGTTCCCAGTTCGATCAGGTTTCTTTCGTCTGCCGGGTTTGTTTTTTCCCACAGACTCTTTGGGACGACTCCGAACATAGCACCGCCGTCCAGTTTAAATTTTCCACATTGTATTGGATATAACTTCATATGTATATTTTGATTATTTTTTTATTAATTTCATTTTCTCCGCAATTTTTCTGGCATTATCATCAGATTGCTCAAGCTGTGTGATAATGTTATTAAAATCATTCTCTTTTCTGTTCTGAGAAAGTTTTTGTTTGATAAATATTTCAGTGGGAATGATTTTAATACCAAAAGCTCCTTTCATTTCTTTTTCCACAAACTCTCTTCCCATATCTTTTACCATCATTGGGCATTGCTGGAAGCTTTCATATTTGGAAGTTAATTTGTCCAAATGGGCATAGAGCTCATCATGACTCATTACTTCAACTTTTCCATAGACCTGTACGGCTTCATAATTCCAGGTAGAAACATTGATATGATCATACCAGCTGCTGGATATGTAAGTGTGAGCACCTAAAAAATCACAAAGAACTTCATCTCCGTTTTTTAAAATTTTTGCCTGAGGATTAGCCCTTGAAATATGAGTTTCAATATAAGCCTTTTCGGGATTGTCTTCATTAAGCATCATCATAGAATGAGTTGCCCGTATCTTATCGACTGAAGAAATCAGTAAAGCGAAAGAATTTTCTTTGATGATTTCTCTCATCAAATTGTAATCTTCACTTCTGTATAATTTAGGTATAAACATAAACTAATCAATTCTCATTAACCTTAAACCTTAAACCTTGAACTTTAACCTCAAAACTTTGAATTAAAATAGCTCTCCAGGGTTTTTGGGTCTTGTAATATTCAAATGTCTGTAAGCTTTATCAGTAACCTCTCTTCCTCTGGGAGTACGGATAATAAATCCTTCCTGAATTAAAAAGGGTTCATAAACCTCTTCCAGTGTTTCCGGGTTTTCACCGATAGATGTTGCCAGGGCGGAAATCCCAACCGGTTTTCCCTTGAAATTTTCAATCATAACACGCATGATCTTATTATCCATTTCATCCAGTCCGAACTCATCTACATTCAGAGAATCCAGTGCATATTTTGTAATTTTGATCTCAATTTCACCATTTCCTTTGATCTCGGCAAAGTCACGTACTCTTCTCAGCAGTGCATTCGCAATTCTTGGAGTCCCGCGGCTTCTTCTGGCAATTTCAATGGCTGCATCTTCATAAATAATAACACCCAAAACCCTTGCACTTCTTTGGATAATCATTGACAAAAGCTCAATAGAATAATATTCCAGCCTGCTTTGGATCCCAAATCGGGCAAGCATGGGCTTGGTAAGCATACCGCTTCTTGTCGTAGCGCCTACTAAGGTAAAAGGATTCAGCCCGATCTGTACACTTCTGGCATTAGGGCCCGTCTCCAGCATGATATCAATCTTGTAATCTTCCATGGCGGAATACAGATATTCTTCCACCACAGGAGAAAGCCGGTGAATCTCATCAATGAAAAGAACATCATTTTCCTCCAGATTGGTCAATAAACCTGCTAAGCTTCCTGGTTTATCCAATACGGGACCGGAAGTAATCTTACAGTTCACTCCAAGTTCATTGGCAATAATGTTGGCTAAAGTAGTTTTTCCCAATCCTGGCGGTCCATGTAATAATACGTGGTCCAGTGCGCCGCCACGCCTCTTTGCAGCGGTAACAAAAACTTCAAGATTTTCCAGCGTTTTTCTCTGTCCCGCAAAATCTTTAAAGCTTTGGGGACGGATCTGTTCTTCCTGCATGAGCTCCTCTCGTGAGTAGTTTTCCTTATCTGGGTGTAAAAAATCTGGCATTAATTCAATTCCTTTACCTCAAAGATAGCAAATTTAGACTAAGGTTGAAGGGCTGATTAAGAAAAGGTGAAGATTGAAGCCGAGTTTCTCTTAAGGTTGAAAATGGGAATAGCTAAGATTTAAATAATTGGGATATTTTAAGTATTTTTGAGAGGAGAAATTATTAATAAAAATTAATAAAATTTTGATTGTTTAGCAGATGAATACTGGCTGGAACATCAGCAGGTCTCAATCTAAACATGACATTAACTTTAAACTAATGAAATTAATAGGACCATTTAAGCAGGTTGTAACACTTGCTAATCTACCATTAAGAGGAAAAATTTCCGATGAACAGCTGGAAATTATTGTTGACGGAGGAATTGTAGTAGATCAGAATACCATTCATAAAACCGGAAATTTCGAAATATTAAAATCAGAAAACCCAGGGATAGCCATTGAACCGATTGCCGGAGAGCAGGTAGTTCTTCCTGCTTTTGTAGATTCACATACCCACATTTGTTTCGGAGGAAACCGTGCCAATGATTTTGCTATGCGTAATGCCGGTAAGACTTATCTGGAAATTGCAGAAAGCGGCGGCGGAATCTGGAGCTCTGTTCAGCATACAAGAAATGCTTCAGAAGAAGAATTGTTGAAAACTCTGATTGAAAGAATCAGCTTTTTGGTTGATCTTGGGATTACGACCATTGAAGTGAAAAGCGGCTATGGTCTGGATGTAGAAAATGAGCTGAAAATGCTCAGAATTATTAAAAAAGCACAGAGCGAAACTAAGGCTACTTTAGTTCCTACTTGTCTTTCAGCTCACTTAAAACCAAGAGATTTTGATGGAAGCAATCCTGAATATCTTGACTATATCATTACTGAAATTCTACCCAAAGTAAAAGAAGAAGGATTGGCTGAAAGAGTGGATATTTTCATTGAAAAGTCAGCTTTTCAACCTGAAGAAAGTAAAGAGTTCTTACTTAGAGCAAAAGAACTGGGCTTTGAAATCACGGTTCATGCTGATCAGTTTACACCGGGAAGCTCAAGAATTGCAGTGGAAGTAGGAGCAAAGTCAGCAGATCATTTGGAAGCAACGATAGATGAAGATATTCAGTTTCTGGCAGATTCTGATACCGTGGCAACTGCGCTTCCGGGAGCAAGCTTAGGACTGGGTGAGAAATTTACCCCGGCAAGGAAATTATTGGATGCAGGCGCTATTGTAGCCATTGCGAGTGACTGGAATCCGGGATCTGCACCTATGGGGAATTTAATTACCCAGGCATCTATTCTCGCTACTTTCCAGAAACTGACTACCGCTGAAGTATTGGCCGGAATGACTTTCCGTGCTGCTTATGCATTAAACCTTGAAGATAGGGGACAGCTTGAGGCAGGAAAAAAGGCAGATTTTGTCACTTTTAAAACAAACAACTTCCAGAATGTACTGTATAATCAGGGAAGTTTAAAAGCTGAGAAGGTGTATATTGATGGAAATCTGATATAAAAAATTATAAATAAACCATACTTTGTCTTCAATGAGCCGGTTCCCAGTGTCTGCTTATTGAAAACAAACAATAGGCAAATGACTGAATAATGAATAATATTTGGCAAGGCAGATTGGACGGAGAAGAACTTCTCTATCACAGAATATTTCAAAGAGTAAAAGAAGAACGTAATTATGACAATATCACAGCAAATGATTTTGTATTACATGGTTTTGCTGTAGATGAAGGAGTAAGGAGAAATAAAGGCCGTCAGGGAGCTAAAGATGCCCCGGATATGATCAGAAAAAATATGTCGAATTTCCCGGTTATCATGCCTGATTTTTCAATGCTGGATTTTGGAAATGTTACCTGTGAAGACGGTAATCTGGAAAATACACAGAATAGCCTTGCTAAAAATGTTTCAAAAGTACTTTTAAAAGGAGGGAAATCCCTTGTGCTGGGTGGGGGGCATGAAGTAACTTATGCCCATTATTTAGGTGTTAAGACTGCTTTCCCGGAACAAAAAATCGGGATCATCAATATTGATGCCCATTTTGACAACAGACAGCCAGAAAAAGGGGTAGGACCAAGCTCCGGAACAGGATTCTGGCAGATTGCCCAGGAAGGTCCGATCAACTCTCTGCATATTGGCATTCAGAGAAACTCAAATACGTTGAAACTTTTTGATACTGCTCATCAATATGGGATGAAATACATCCTTGCAGATGAACTGTTTTTTGAAAATCTACCTTCTATTTACCAGCGTATTGATGATTTGCTGGACAATGTGGATTTTGCCTATCTCACAATTTGTATGGATGTTTTTAATGCATCAGTCGCTCCCGGAGTTTCCGCTGCAGCATATAATGGTATCTTTGCAGATACAGCTTTTATGCATTTTTACAGACATATCTTAAAAAATAAAAAACTGGTTGCCCTGGACGTGGCTGAAGTAAATCCTTCTTTCGATATCCAGGACCGGACAGCAAGACTGGCAGCCTGTCTTGTGAATGAATGGCTAATGATTTAAGATAAAGCTATATTCTTCCGATAGAGAAAATCATTATTTTATTAACCCCTAAGGAATGGAATTTGCTGATTTCACCGTGCTTTTAAAATAAGAGCACTCATAAATTCATTAGCTGAATTTAAAACAGAAATTTATATTATGGAACAATTAATTGAAAGCAAGCTTATTAAAGCAGATAAAGCGTTTTCAGTGTGGAGAAAAGTGCCGTTTGAGGAAAGGCAGAAGTTAATTGCAAAAGCAGCAGAAATTCTAAAGAATAATTCGGAGAAATTTGGAAGGATCATTACGTCGGAAATGAATAAACCCCTTTCCGAATCAATTGCTGAAGTGGAGAAATGTGCTTTGATGATGAATTATTATGCCGCCGCAGAAAATACATTAAAACCTGAAAAAGTTGAATCTGAATTTACTTACTCTGAAGTTCATTATGCTCCCAAAGGAGTGATCTTAGGAGTGATGCCCTGGAATTTTCCTTTCTGGCAGGTACTGAGATTTGCAACGCCTGCAATTTTGGCCGGAAATACAGTGGTTTTAAAGCATGCTTCAATTTGCTTCGGAAGTGGAAATGCTATCGAAGAAGTGCTTTTGGAAGCAGGTTTTCCGGAAGGTATTTTCCAGAATCTTGAAGTAGGACATCAAGTTGTAAAAGAAATCCTTGAACACAACGCGGTAAAAGGAGTAAGCTTGACAGGTAGCGGAAAAGCAGGTGGGGAAGTTGCTTCAATAGCTGGTTTAAATATTAAAAAATCCCTACTCGAATTAGGAGGAAGTGACTCTTTTATCATTTTTGATGACGCAGATTTGGAAGAAGCAGCAAAAGCAGGAGTAAAATCAAGGCTTCAGAACTGTGGACAAACCTGTACTGCAGCTAAAAGATTTATTATTGATGAAAAGATTGAAGAGCAATTCTTACCTATATTTATTGAGGAATATAAAACTTATGAAGTTGGAGATCCCTTCAGTAAAGAAACAAAATTAGCAGGAATGGCAAGACCGGACCTGGCTGACGAATTGGAAGCGCAGTTCAACAGAGCCCTGGAAAATGGTGCAGAAATCATTATTCCTTTGGAGAGAATTTCTGAGAATGAATTTAAGCCAGGTTTAATCAGGGTTCAGGAAGGAAATCCTATCTTACAGGAAGAACTTTTTGGGCCTCTTGGAATGGTAATGACTGCAAAAAGCGATGAAGAGGCTTTACAGATGGCAAATGATATTCCTTTCGGGCTTTCCAATTCTGTTTGGACAAAAAATAAAGAGCGCCAGTTATTCTTCATTGAAAACCTTGAATCAGGAACTGTTAATATCAACCGTATGACGAGCTCTGATCCACGTTTCCCTTTTGGAGGTACCAAAGCCTCGGGGTATGGGACAGAACTGTCTCTGTTGGCTTTAAAAGAATTTGTAACAGCTAAGACAATTGTAGGCAATTAAGATTTACAATTTTGAATAAAAAAAACTCCCGGAAATCAGTTTCCGGGAGTTTTTTTATATGTTTTCACAAAAAGTAATTTTGCTTATTGCTTATTGCTTATTGCTTATTGCTTATTGCTTATTGCTTATTGCTTATTGCTTATTGCTTATTGCTTATTGCTTATTGCTTATTGCTTATACTGTAGTCAATCTCAATGTATTTGTTTTTCCACCTTCATATGATGGAGTAGCATTGATGTTGATAACGAAGTCTCCGGTTTCGATATAACCATAGTTATGGGTCAGCATATTTACCTGGATGATCGTCTCATCAGTAGATTTCTTCATGTCATAATAGTATGCATGAACCCCCCAAAGCAGATTCAGCATTGTGATCACTCTTCTGTTACCACTGTATACAATGATATGCGAATTTGGTCTGTGTGCTGCCAGCTGGAAAGCAGTGTATCCTGAATGAGTAAGGGTTACAATCGCAGAAACATTTGTTGTTTTGGCAATTCTTACCGCTGCAAGACAAACTCTGTTGGTAATGAATCTTTCATCAATACAGTTATAATCTTTTTCGATAGGCTCATTCTTGTGCTGATAGAAATGAGTTGTTTCGATATTTTTTACAATTTTAGCCATGTTTTCCACAACCTGTACCGGATATCGACCTACAGATGTTTCTCCTGAAAGCATTACCGCGTCAGCTCCATCCAATACAGAGTTGGCAACGTCATTTACTTCCGCTCTTGTTGGTGTTAAGCTGTTGATCATGGTTTCCATCATCTGAGTAGCAATAATTACCGGTTTGGAATAAAATCTTGCTTTCTCTACCAGGTTTTTCTGGATGGCAGGAACTTCTTCCATTGGAACTTCCACCCCAAGATCACCACGGGCAACCATTAATCCGTCACATTCAAGAAGGATTTCGTCAATATTTTTAACCCCTTCAGGTTTTTCAATCTTCGCAATAATAGGCGTCTTGAATTTACCATTCGGATGGCCTGCGATTAATTCTTTCAGGTCAATGATATCCTGTGCATGACGAACGAAAGAAAGAGCAATCCAGTCTACCTCCATGTCAAGCATGAAATTCGCATCCTGAATATCTTTTTCTGTCAATGCCGGAAGAGATACCTGTGTATTAGGTAGGTTAACTCCTTTTTTAGAGCTCAGAGGTCCCCCTTGAATAGTTTTCGCTTTTACAGTATCCTTTTCGTTGGTTTCAGTAACTTCCAATACCAGCTTCCCATCGTCAATAAGGATTCTTTCCCCTACTTTTACGTCCTGTGGAAACTGTTGGTAAGTCATGTACACCTTGGTGGAATCTCCTTCCATCTTCTCATTGGTGAAGGTAAGAATATCACCCGGATTCAGGTAAGACCCTTCTTTTACGACACCCACTCTCAGCTTTGGACCCTGAAGATCTCCCAGGATACCTACTGAATAACCATACTCGCTGTTTAGCTCCCTAATTATTTCAATATTTTTTCGAACTAAGTCGTAATCTGCATGGGAAAAATTTATTCTGAAAATATCAACACCTGCTTTCATTAAATCTAACATAACCTCCTTCGACGATGATGCAGGCCCTAGTGTTGCGATAATTTTTGTCTTCTTTAAATACTTATTCATAATACTGGATAATTTGATAAAGTTCCTCATCAGAACTCAGTGTATAATCTTGAATTGGAAACACAAGATTTTCAGGGAGCAAAATTACGGAAAAATCAGGAAACTGTTCCGAACTATGCAGAATATATTCTACATCTACCTGATTATTTAATAAAAATTTAATGTTTTCTTCTTCTGTAAAGAGTTCTGTCTGAATTTTTTTTTGCTTACTTTCAGAAGATTTATTTGAAATGAAGGTAAAACAGGTTTTGGTAAACTTGTGGTAGGCCTCATATCTTGGAAAAAAATAATCGTAATATCCTCCATGGAAGACAAGATCTTTCTTTCTTGAAAAATTAAGATCGTTGGTTTGATTTATTTTATAAAAAAACTCATGAGCAGGTATATCTTTTGCTAATCTTACCAATCCTATGGCAATATCTTCAAATTCTATATCATCAAGATCATAAAGTTTTTGAATTTCCAAGTATATTTTCTTTTTTGTTTAAAATATAAAATGCCCTTTGCGCTGCCTTTTCCTCTGCTTTCTTCTTGGATGTCTCGGTTGCATTGGCAATTTTATCATCTCCCAGCCACACGTGGCATCTGAATACTACAGATTTATTGGCCTGTATTTCCTCGCAGGTTTCGTACTTGATATTGACTTTTTTCTTCTGGCTCCATTCAAGAAGCAGACCTTTATAGCTTACAATTTTATTTTCAAGCTTATTGATCTCTGAAGGGGTCAGCAGTTTTTCCAGAATGATCCTTTTACAAGCATCATAATGGAAGTCTAAATAAATGGCACCGATTAAGGCCTCGAATAAATTTCCGGAAATATTTTCACCTAAAGCTGAAGAATTATTTTGCTTTTGCAAAAGTTGGGTTAGCTTGAGGTCTTCTCCTAATTTATTGAGGTTTTTCCTATTAACAATTTTAGATTTCATCTGTGTCAGATATCCTTCATTAGCCTGTGGATAAGTCTGGAATAAATGACAGGAAATAATTGTACCCAAAACAGAATCCCCCAAAAATTCAAGCCTTTCGTAATTACTGTCTTGATTTTTAGAAGAATTTTTCAAAGAAAAAGCTTCGCGGTAAAGAGCAATATTCTGTACCTCTGTACCCAAGACTTTTTTAAGCTCGGTACTGAGAAAATAATCTCTCTCCGTTAATTGTCTTTTTCTTTTTTTGAGAAGGAATTTAGAAAAGTATTTCTGTAACTCCATTCATTGAATTTAGATTTTCTTAAATAGAACGCAAGCGTTGTGCCCGCCAAATCCAAAAGTATTGCTCATGGCTACTTTTACATCTTTCTTCACAGCATTGTTAAACGTAAAGTTTAGTCTGCTGTCAATATTTTCATCATCAGTAAAATGGTTGATGGTAGGAGGAACAGTACCATGAATAATAGTTCCCAATGCAGCGATAGCTTCAATGACACCTGCAGCACCTAAAAGGTGACCAGTCATTGATTTTGTAGAATTGATCTGAATGTCATAAGCATGCTCGCCTAATAATTTCGAAATTGCATTGGATTCTGCGATGTCTCCTAATGGAGTAGAAGTACCGTGCATATTGATATGATCTACTTCATCAGCAGTTAAGCCTGCATCTTCCAAACAGTTTTTCATTACCAGATAAGCACCAAGGCCTTCAGGGTGTGGAGCGGTCATATGATGTGCATCAGCACTCAGACCTCCTCCTAACAATTCTGCATAAATTGTAGCACCACGTTTTACAGCGTGCTCATATTCCTCAAGAACGATACATCCTGCTCCTTCACCGAGTACAAATCCATCTCTGTCTTTGTCAAAAGGTCTTGAAGCTGTCTTAGGATCGTCATTTCTTGTAGAAAGTGCCATCATTGCGTTGAATCCACCGACACCACTTGCTGTAACGGCTGCTTCAGAGCCTCCGCACACAATTACGTCTGCTTTTCCTAGCTGGATCAGCATCTTGGAATCAATTATTGCATTTGCTGAAGACGCACACGCAGATACCGTAGTATAGTTCGGTCCATGAAAACCGTATTCAATAGAGATATGTCCTGGAGTGATATCCGCAATCATTTTCGGAATAAAGAACGGGTTGAATCTCGGAATTTCCGTATTGGCCCATCCTAATACTTCAGTTTCAAAAGTCTCTAATCCTCCGATTCCTGAACCCCAGATTACTCCGACTCTGTTTTTATCTACATTGTCTTCAATAATTCCGGAATGCGCTACTGCTTCTCTTGCAGCAACAAGTCCCAACTGAGTGTTTCGGTCCATTTTTTTAGCTTCTTTCTTATCGAAATGCTGCAACGGATCGAAGTTTTTCACTTCGCAGGCGAACTTTGTTTTAAAGTTTGTGGCATCAAAAAGAGTAATCGGAGCGGCACCGCTCTCACCTTTCACAAGATTTTCCCAGTATTCTTTTGCATTATTTCCTATTGGTGTTATTGCTCCAAATCCGGTTACAACTACTCTTTTTAATTCCATAAACTTTGTTTAATTTCTTTTTTTGTTGAAGAATATTATTTATTTACTACTTCTTCGATGTAAGCGATAGCGTGTCCTACAGTAGTAATTTTTTCAGCTTGGTCATCAGGGATCTGAATGTTAAATTCTTTTTCAAATTCCATGATTAACTCAACTGTATCTAGTGAATCAGCTCCTAAATCGTTAGTGAAGCTAGCTTCAGGAGTTACTTCTGTTTCTTCAACGTCAAGCTTATCAGCGATGATAGCTTTTACTCTTGATGCAATGTCTGACATAGTAAATTATTTTTTTAATTGTTAGATGGTGCAAATATATAAAATTCTTTACGATAAAACATTTTTTTAGTCTTTTTTGTGGATAGACGGCCTTCATTTTAGCTTATGAAGTTTTAGTCTTTTAGTTTTCAGGAGGTTATATTTGTTATCTGAAGATGAATGTAAAATCAATATTAGAAAGACTAAAAGAGTCTACGAACGATCTTGCTTTGAAAGTCCATCTTAGGAGCTTCATTTTTACAATATCATCTTAAAATTAATTATTTGTTTGGATAACTCAATAGGTTTTCATTTTTGAAACGACTTATATATATATATGATGCATAAAAATTATTCTTAATGTAGGATATAATAAAAGAGTATAATTAAAAAACCATCGAGAAGTCGATGGTTTTAGTGGAGTTGGAGGGATTCGAACCCTCGTCCAAACAAGCAATACATAAGCTTTCTACATGCTTATTCTGCTATTGGTTTTCGACGGGAAGCAGAGAGCAGACGCCCAACTTCCGGCTTATCTTCTGAGGTTTTCGTGCTTTAGCCGAAGCTTCTAAAGCCTTATTTCCGCATTCCTATATCCCAGGATCAAACGCCGCAGAACAGAGCATTTGTGGAATATCTTGCTTCCTTACTGAAATCTTCGGGAAAACGCTTGAATCTACTATACTTCGATATTAAGCTGCAAGAGCGAACTCTTCGTTGCCAGTTAAAATTCTGTAGCAAGGGATTATAGAGATCGCGCTACGGTTCTCTGCATGCTTACTTACCCATTGGTCTTGCTGTCGAAACCAGTCAACCCCATGAATAAAGTGAATGCAAAGATAATGCTTTTTGTTTACATTTCATTAATATGGCCTGTATTAAAGAAAAATTTGTCCTGGAATGAAAAGAATGAAAAGATAAGCTCTTGAATATTCAGCCGGTGTGGATAAAATATTTTTTTATGTGAACTCCCTTTAATGCGGGGTTTTCAAAAAAGATTGAATAAAGAAAGTAATTGTTTCTTGTAATATATTTTGTGTTATCATAAAAAATGCCTACTTTTGCCATCCAAAATGAGATGTAAAATATGTTAATAATTCCAGTAAAAGATGGTGAATCCATCGACAGAGCTTTAAAAAAATACAAGAGAAAATTTGATAAAACAGGAACTGTTCGTCAATTAAGATCTAGACAGCAGTTTATTAAGCCTTCTGTGACTTTAAGACAAGCTAGACTAAAAGCGGCTTACAAACAAAGAGCACTTAGCAAAGAAGAGCAGGCTTAAGATTTTTTCTTAACCATATATTAATTCACTTCTTAAATTCTTATATTTGAGAAGTGAATTTTTATTTTTATAATCTATGATGCTGGAAAAGTTTTTAGAATACTTACAATTCGAAAAAAGATATTCTCCTCATACCGTAACAAGCTACAAAAAAGACCTTGAAGACTTTTCCCATTTCTTTCTCAGAACAGAATCTTCCGATGACTTAGCGAAAGCCGACAAGAAAATTATCAGAAATTTTATTGTCGAACTGAGCGAAAACAATATTTCCAAAAGGAGTATTAACAGGAAATTATCCTCCCTCCGCAGTTTTTATCTTTTTCTTTTAAAAATTGGAGAAATTAAGGTTTCTCCCACTGAAGGCATCTCTTCCCTGAAGTTTTATGCTGAAAAACAGATTCCTATGTCCAAAGAGGAAATGGCGGATCTTAATGAAAGAATTTTCGAACAGATGCATGATCTTCTTGAAAAGTGCATTATGGAGGTTCTGTATCAGACAGGAATGCGTAAGGCCGAACTTTGTGGCCTGATATTTGAGAATGTTGATATATACGGAAATGAATTGAAAATAATCGGAAAAGGGAATAAGGAAAGGGTAGTTCCCATTTCCGCTGAGCTGTCTGGACTTCTCAGAAGTTATCTGGAAATAAGAAATCCGCAGACAGAATATCAATCATATTTCTTTGTCAATAAGAAAGGGAAAAAACTCAATGAAAAATTTGTTTATGTGGTAGTTAATAAGTACCTTAGTCTTATAACAACGAAAGAAAAAAAAAGTCCCCACATCCTTCGGCATAGCTTTGCTACTCACGTATTGGATAATGGGGCGGAGATCTCCAAAGTGAAAAAAATATTAGGGCATTCCAGTCTTGCCAGTACTCAGGTCTATACGAATGCTAATATTGAACAATTGAAAAAAGTGTTTAATCAGGCTCACCCTCGAGCATCAAAAAAAGAAGAATTATGAAGATTTCAGTACAATCAATTGGTTTAACTCCACACGAACCACTAGAATCACACATCGACAAAAAAGTAAGCAAATTAGATACCTTCTATGACAAGATTCAGGAGTGTAAGGTATTCTTGAAAGTTGAAAATAATTCGGATAAAGCGAACAAAACAGCCGAGATTATTTTAGCGGTTCCGGGAGACGATATCGTAGTAAAGAAAACAACTACAAGTTTTGAAGAAAGTCTGGACCTTTGCGTTGATACTGCTAAAAAGCTATTAATCAAGAAAAAAGAAATGGCATAGGAAAAAAAGTTAAAAAAAGTTTATAAAAAATTTGAGAATTCAAAAAATCCGTTCTATATTTGCACTCGCAAAAAAGGAACAGCGATCTTTTGAATTCTTTTTTATATTTGCCTCCATAGCTCAGTTGGCCAGAGCACGTGATTTGTAATCTCGGGGTCGTGGGTTCGAATCCCTCTGGAGGCTCATAAAATATAAACTTTTGGGGAGATTCCAGAGTGGCTAAATGGGACTGACTGTAACTCAGTTGCTTCGGCTTCGTAGGTTCGAATCCTGCTCTCCCCACTTTATATTTTTAGAAAAAAAACTTGCAGGATTAAATAAGTTTTCTTAGTTTTGCACAGCGTTTACCAATAGTTTTGGAAACAAAATTGCGGAAGTAGCTCAGTTGGTAGAGCGTCAGCCTTCCAAGCTGAATGTCGCGGGTTCGACCCCCGTCTTCCGCTCAAAAAATCACACGATAAAGGTGATTTTTTTTTAACACTGAAATGTGTAGAGTAGAGTTTCTCGATCAGTTTCAGTCCTTTATTAAAATGCCTCCATAGCTCAGTTGGCCAGAGCACGTGATTTGTAATCTCGGGGTCGTGGGTTCGAATCCCTCTGGAGGCTCATTTTAATATAAACATGAGGGGAGATTCCAGAGTGGCTAAATGGGACTGACTGTAACTCAGTTGCTTCGGCTTCGTAGGTTCGAATCCTGCTCTCCCCACATTTTATATTAGAAAAAAAACTTGCAAGCCTCAGAAGTTTTTCTTAGTTTTGCACAGCGTTACCAATAGTTTTGGAAACAAAATTGCGGAAGTAGCTCAGTTGGTAGAGCGTCAGCCTTCCAAGCTGAATGTCGCGGGTTCGACCCCCGTCTTCCGCTCAACGAAAATCACGCTCCATAGTGTGATTTTTTTAGTTGATGCCGACTTAGCTCAGCGGTAGAGTGCTTCCTTGGTAAGGAAGAGGTCACGGGTTCAAGTCCCGTAGTTGGCTCTCCATTTTTCCCGAATTTCTTCGGGATTTTTTTTGCTCAAAATTCTGATATTGCACTTCTGTTTTTCAAGATCAATCGCAAAAGTTGAGGACTGGTACAAAATCTATACTTTTTATTGAACCGACAGGTCATTTTTTAATCGCAAGAAAAAATGATTCAAATGTTTTATTTCAGGAAGCTAAGAATGCGGTTTTGTCGCTGAAGAAGCTTAGTGGATATGTATTTGCTTAGAAAGAATCAATGAAATTGATTTCATGCTTTGCCCCCTTGAAAATATGAGATAAGAGGCTGAAAATTTTGCGTTAGTTTAAATTCCATATCCCTCCAGCTTTTGAGACTGATCCATAAAAGCGGTCAACATATAAATAAAATAGGAGGCAGATTAATATTCAATAGTAATGGGTTCTGAGCGTAGCCGAAAATAGTCCGTTAAAAATAAAAAGCTTCCATTGGCTTTAATCTCTATCACAGGTTGATCACTTTTGCTTTAAAAATACTTTTACTTAACCTTTAGAATCACAATCCTAAAAATTTTCGTTAAATTCGTGTAAAATAAATTTTGATGAATATTCTTTTATTGGAGGATGATCTCATTCTTTCTGCAGAACTTTGCAGATTTTTAGAATCAAATAATTTTAACTGTGATAAGATCTATGACGGGGAAACTTTTCTCCGCCAGATAAAAAACAGTACTTATGATCTGTATTTGCTTGACATCAATGTGCCTAAAATTAATGGACTTGATGTCTGCCAGACGATTCGTTCTTTTGATAAAAATACCCCCATTATCATCATTTCTGCCTATGGAGACATCTCTGATAAGAAAGATGCTTTTACGAGGCTTGCCGATGATTATTTAGTAAAGCCCTTTCAGTTTGAGGAGCTTCTGCTAAGAATCAACTCCCTGTTGAGAAGAAAAGCACCTTCTGATAATTCGGACCAGGATATTCTCAGAATTGATGATCTTATTATCAATAAGACTGAGCAGAAAGTATACCGGGGAGGCAATGAAATCACTCTTACGTTAAAAGAATTTCAGCTGTTGGTTTATCTTGCCGAAGCGCAGGGGAGAACAGTTTCCAAACAGCAGATCACGGAACATGTATGGGAACACAATTTTAATACGAATACCAATACGGTGGAAGTTTATATTAATTTCCTGCGTAAAAAAATTGATAAGGATTTTAAAATAAAATTGATTCATACCCGTTCAGGTTTTGGATATTACCTAAGTCCATTATAAATGTCTTTAAAAAGAAAGATAGCCTTAACGATTAGCATAGCCTTTTCATTACTTTTTGGAATGGTCATGGCTGTCATTTACTTATCTTTTAATGATTTCAGAAGGGATGAGTTCAAAGAAAGATTTAGGCAAAGACTTGAATTTACCTCTCATTTCATCTCAAAATCCAAAGACTTTGAAGAGGAAGCCCCGGTTTTTTTCAACGAAAATTCAGATAATATTCTTTTGAATGAGAAGATTTTGATTTTTAATGAGAAAAAAGAACTGATTTATAGTACAATCAAAGACAGAAATGTCACCTGGGACAGTGCTATGCTTAAGGAGCTGGATAAAAAGAAAATTATCTATACGGAAAAGACCGTTCCTGAGATCTATGCTGCACTCAGAACAATTAACGGTGAAAATTATTACATTCTTACCAGCGCCTTTGATACCAATGGGAAATCTAAATTGGTCTATCTTAAATACCTTTTGATCGCAGCTTATGTGATGAGTACCATGCTTATCGGATTTTTCAGTTATTATTTTGTAGAAAAATTTCTTCGCCCGCTGGAAGATCTGAACAAAGAGATTTCTGAGGTTACTGCCCATAAACTGACAACCCAGATCCCTGTGCAGCAGTCCAATGATGAAGTGAGTGTTCTTGCCAGATCTTTTAACACAATGATCGGAAGACTGGATGATGTATTTCAGTCGCAGAAGGATTTTACTGCGAGTGCTTCACATGAGATCAGAACGCCCATTACGAGAATGGCATTTCAGTTGGAAAACCTGATTAAATTTGAAGAGCATTCTCCGGATACCCTGTCATCTTTAAAACAGATTCAGCGGGATGTCTATCAATTGTCAGATCTGACGAATTCTCTTTTGCTGCTTACAAAATTCGATAAAGAAAACATTCAGAGCATTTATGAGGAAGTGAGAATTGATGAAGTTATTTTTGAAGCCTTTGAAGCGGTAGAGAAAAGTTACCCCCAGCTTCAGTTGGATTTCATGATTCATGAAGAAAGTTCTGAAAATGCTTTTCTCACGATAAAAGGGATCCAGTCTTTGCTGGCCATTGTCTTTATTAACCTTTTTAAAAATGCCGCTGTGTATTCAGATAATACGGAAGTAAAGGTATTGATCACTGAGACCAATGATAATCTTTCTGTTGAAGTCATTTCTCATGGCAATACAATCTCTGAAGAGGAACAGGCAAAGTTGTTTCAGGCTTTCACAAGAGGGAATAATGCACAGAATATAGCAGGCTCTGGCTTGGGGCTCAGAATCGTTAAAAGAATTCTGGAATATCATGATGCTGATATAGTATATTCTTCCCCTGATGAGTACATTAATAAGTTTACGCTGATTTTTAAAAAATATCTGTAAGGCAGGTTTTAGATGCCGCGTATTTTTGTTAAACACGGGATTGAATTTTTAATAAAAAATTCAATAGATAGAGAAAAATAGATTTTTTTTCAATGCTTTTTTTTCTTCAAAACCGCCTGTTTAAGGTGATTTTAATATTTTTTTAAGCACCATTTAAGTTTCTTTTAATCGCATCAAAGCAATTTTGTATTTTAAAAAGAAAAAATAATGAACAGAATTGCAGTGCTGTGCCTCGCCGTTTCCTCATTCATGGCGGCACAACAGCAGATGTCTCTTTTGGAATGTGAAGAAGCTTTCCAGAAGAACAACCTCCAGCTGCTTGCCGAACAATACAACATCAATATGGCTGATGCAGATATTCTGCAGGCTAAAATCTGGGAATTGCCCCAATTGAGTGGACAGGTTAATGCTTATAATCCTCAGGGTAAAAAGCTTTTTGATGTCGGACACTCAAAAGGAGCGGGAATTACACAGCTGATTTATATGGGCGGGAAAAAGAAAAATGAAATTGCTTTTGCCAAATCCAATAAGGAACTGGCTCAGCTTCAGTTTTCCCAATTGCTTGTCGATTTAAGATCTCAGCTTCGCTCTGCCTATTTTAATCTTTATTACGAAAAACTGAAACTGGAGAATACCAATAAACAGCTGGGTTATATGAATGACCTCCTGAACGCCTATCGTGTACAGTCAGCAAAAGGAAATGTTTCGCTTAAAGATGCTGTAAGGCTGCAGAGTATTGTAATTCAGCTGAATCATGATAAACTGGAGATCAACAAAAATATCCTTGACTTTGAGCAGAATTTAAAAGTTTTAACAGGGATCTCTGAAGATATAGAACCAACAATGTCTGAAGCAGAAGCCAAAGAAGCCCTAGCTGCCCAGCCTTTCGGTGATGAAGAAGAACTGAAAAGCAAAGCACTGGAAAATAATGCCGATTACCGGTATAATCTGAAGCTCATTGATAACAGCAAGCTGTATGCACAGTGGCAGAAATCATTGAATGTGCCGGATGTAACGGTAGGAGCAGCATGGGATCAGGCAGGGGGAACCTTTAATAATGAAGCCAATCTGACACTCGGTATTCCGCTGCCTTTATGGAGAGCAAATCAGGGAAATGTAGAAAAGGCCAACTATGCTATTCAGCAGAATCAGAAAAATGCAGATTTTCAGAAGCTTACCCTCGAAACCAAAGTTCAGTCTGCCTATAAAACATGGAAGGTTCAGTATGATCAGCTTCTGGATGTGAAAACAACAGATCTTCAGAATATGGAGCTAGTCTACAACGGAATGCTGAATAATTTCAGAAAAGGAAATGTCAATCTGATTGAATTTACAGATTTTATGGACAGCTACAGGGAAACAGCCCTTCAGATCTACGATATGAAAAATGAGATCATGCAGTCTGCAGAACAGCTTAATCAACTAGTACAAACGAAAATCTTCTATTAAAAACATGAAAACATATATTATTCCCGCATTGATGGTTCTTTCACTATTGGCCTGTTCAAAAAAAGAGGAAGAGAAAACCAATCACGCCAAAAAAGGATTTGAGCTCAGCAACACAATGTTGAATTCCATTTCCCTGGCAAAAGTTGAGAAAAAGAATATAGAAGATGAATACAGCTTTTACGGAAAGATCTCAGCGGACAAAAACAGCTATATAGATGTTTATCCGTTGGTAGGAGGAAACGTAATGAGTGTAAATGTAGAATTAGGAGATTATGTGAAAAAAGGGCAGGTGCTGGCAACCATCAGAAGTACTGAGCTGGCAGAAATCCAGAAAGATGTAAGTGATGCCAAAACTGATTTGGTGGTAGCTAAAAATAATCTTCGTGTGGCAAAAGAACTGTACGAAGGAAAACTTAATACAGAAAGAGATGTCCTGGAAGCAAAAAGCCAGTTGCAAAAAGCCGAAGATCAGTTACAGAGAGCAACAGCTGTAAGTACGGTTTATAATGTGAAAACCGGAAATATATACAGTGTGGTAGCACCGATAAGCGGATATATCGTTCAGAAAAGTATCAATAAGGATATGCAGCTCAGAAGTGACAGGAGTGATAACATTTTTGATGTTGCCAATACAACCAATGTGTGGGCCATTATGAATGTCAATGAATCAGATATTGATAAGATCAGCCTTGGAATGAAAGCTCAGGTATCTACCCTTTCTTATCCGGATAAAGTTTTTGACGGAAAAATTGATAAGATTTTCAAAATCATTGATCCCCAAACCAATGCGATGCAGGCAAGAGTAGTGCTGGATAATGCCAACGGACTCCTGATACCGGACAGTAAAGCCACCATAAAAGTTTCCAGCCTTGAGAACAATACAACATTGGCTGTGCCATCAAAGGCCGTAATTTTTGATGATAATAAAAGCTTTGTCGTTGTTTTTAAATCCAGAACAGATGTGAAGATCAGAGAAATCAAAGTATTAAAACAGGTAGGTGATGTCACTTATATTACTGACGGACTGAAAGAAGGAGAAGAAGTGATTACCAACAACCAGCTGCTGGTATACCGTTCATTGAACAGCTAGTCCCGTAAGCCAGTGAGCATGTTTACATTTTTTTTCAACGGCTTTTTTAGGTCATCAATTTATCTATCATGAATAAATTCATTAAAAATATAATCGCTTTTTCATTAAAAAATAAAGCATTTACCTTTATCTGGGTGGCTATTTTAGCGATTTCCGGTTTTATAAGTTTCAAAAATATGCCTATTGAAGCTTTTCCGGATGTAACCAATACCCAGATTGTTATCATTACCCAATGGAATGGACGTAGTGCGGAAGAAGTGGAACGCTTTGTCACTACACCCATCGAATTGGCGATGAGCCCGGTTCAGAAAAAAACAAGTGTGAGGAGCACCACCATGTTTGGGCTTTCCATTGTTAAAATTCTGTTTGACGATGGGGTGGACGATACTTTTGCCAGAAATCAGGTCAACAACCAGTTAAGAACCATTAACCTTCCTGATGAGGTAGACCCAGAAGTGCAGCCACCCTACGGGCCAACCGGTGAGATTTTCAGATATACCCTGGAAAGTAAAACAAAAGATTCAAGGACATTGCTTACCCTCCAAAACTGGGTGATAGACCGTGCTTTAAGAGGAGTGCCGGGAGTAGCCGACATCAACGTATTCGGAGGACAGGATAAAGTTTTTGAATTGAGTATAGATCCGAGAGCATTGGATAAATATAATCTGACTCCGCTTCAGGTATATGATGCAGTGACCAAGAGCAACCTGAATGTAGGAGGAGATGTGATTGAAAAAAACGGACAGGCTTATGTAGTCAGGGGGATCGGTCTGGTAAAATCAGTAACAGACATCGGGAATATCACCATCCAGAATGACAGTGGAAATCCTGTTCTGGTAAAAAATGTAGCAGATGTTCATGAAAGCTCTATGCCCAGAGTCGGACAGGCTGCCCTGAACAACCATGATGATACGGTGGAAGGTATTGTCGTAATGAGGAAAGGAGAAAATCCGAGAGAAGTTCTGGTAGGAGTGAAGGCTAAAATCAAAGAACTTAACGAAAAAATTCTTCCCAAAGATGTCAAAATGGTTACGTTCTATGACCGTGACAATCTTATGGATTTTACCACCCACACGGTAATGCATAATCTTATTGAGGGAATTGTACTGGTAACGGTAATCGTTTTAATTTTTATGGCCGACTGGCGAACTACCCTTATCGTTTCCATTATCATCCCATTATCCCTGCTGTTTGCATTCCTATGTTTAAAACTGGCCGGAATGAGTGCCAACCTGCTTTCATTAGGAGCAGTAGACTTCGGAATTATTATTGATGGTGCCGTCGTCATGGTGGAAGGTCTCTTTGTGATGCTTGATCATAAAGCGCACCGTTACGGAATGGAAAAATTCAATAAACTCGCCAAAGGAGGATGGATCAAGCAGACCGGAACCGGATTGGGAAAAGCGATCTTCTTTTCAAAGCTCATCATCATTACTTCCCTGATCCCGATCTTTTCATTCCAGAAAGTAGAAGGGAAAATGTTCTCTCCTCTGGCATTTACACTTGGATTTGCATTAATGGGGGCATTGATATTTACGTTGACACTGGTTCCAGTGCTTTCTCATATTCTTTTAAATAAAAATGTAAAGGAAAAAAACAATCCGTTTGTTAATTTCTGGGACAGAATTGTTCTGAAAGGCTTTAATATGACATTTAAGCATAAAAAGACAAGTATGATCGTTGCTATTTCATTCCTGGCGGTTACATTATTTTCCGGAAAATTTCTGGGAACAGAATTCCTGCCTCAGTTGAATGAAGGATCACTTTGGATCACAGCCGAAATGCCAATGAGCTCTTCATTAAAAGAATCCTTAAAAACGGCAGACCTTTTAAAGAAAGACATTATGAGCTTCTCTGAAGTGACAGATGTGCTTGCACAGACCGGAAGGAGCAACGACGGAACAGATCCTAACGGATTTGGATTTGTACAGTTTGCTGTTAACCTTAAACCAAGGGAAGAATGGAAACGTAAGATTACCTATGATGAGCTGATTAATGAAATTGATAAAAAACTCAGAAGTTACCAGGGAATTACTTTCAATTATTCCCAGCCGATTTCAGATAACGTAGCAGAAGCAGTAGCAGGCTTTAAAGCAGAAAACGGAATCAAAATCTATGGTGATAATCTGGAAACCCTGGACAAACTGGCTCATGAAGTTTTATTGAAAATTAAAGATGTGGATGGAGTAAAAGATCCGGGAATCATTAAAAATATCGGACAGCCTGAAGTAAGTGTTGTTCTGGACAGAGATAAAATGGCGGCTTACGGAGTAATGCCGGCAGATGCACAGGCGGTGCTGGAAATGGCTTTCGGAGGGAAAACCGCTTCGGAAATGTTTGATGGTGAAAGAAAATTCCCGATCCGTCTTCGTTATTCACAGGAATACAGAACCAACGAAAATGATATTGCCGCTTTAATGGTACCTACACAGGACGGAGCCAAGATCCCTTTAAAAGAAATAAGCACTATTGTTAAGGATAACGGAGCTGCATTTATTTACAGAGATAATATCAAACGATATATCGGGGTGAAATTTTCAATTCGGGACAGGGATTTGGGGAGCACTATTGCAGATGCCCAGAAAAAAGTATCAGCTATTGAACTTCCCGATGGCTATTCTGTGGGATGGACCGGTCAGTTTGAAAATCAGCAGCGTGCCTCTCACAGGCTGGCACAGGTAGTACCGGTGAGTATTCTGATGATCTTCTTCCTGCTGTTTATTCTGTTTGGAAATATGAAAGATTCTCTTTTGGTGTTGGCCAATGTACCTTTTGCCTTAATCGGAGGAATTATCGCATTACACGTTACAGGAATTAATTTTGGGATTTCTGCCGGTGTGGGAATGATTGCGCTGTTGGGAATTTGTATCCAGAACGGGGTCATCCTTATTACGGAATTCCATCAGAATGTCAAAAACGGCCTGGATCTCGATACTGCGATATTAAACGGAGTAAAATCCAGAACAAGACCGGTAATTATGACGGCACTTATGGCATCAATAGGACTTATGCCGGCAGCTTTGTCTACAGGAATCGGTTCAGAATCACAAAAACCTCTGGCTATTGTCATTATCGGAGGACTTGTGACAGCTACAGTACTCACTCTCCTTATTTTCCCGATTATTTTCTGGATTTTCAACAGAACCAGAAAATCTCAGCAGATTTAATTATTCTTTCATTATATATTTGTAAAAAGACTCCCCCGGATCCAGGTCCGGGGGAGTCTGCTATTGAAATAAAATATGATGAGTTTAAAATCCTAATCCGACAGTAAATCCTCTTACTGCATTCGGGAAATCTGAAACCGGCGTGGCTGATCCTGTTGAGGTATTGACACTGTAGATTTTTGTTGCTGTTCCTACTGTTGCCATCAGATAAGCTTTTTGGCTCATGCTTCCTATATCAAATCCATTGGCACTGGATATATTGATTCCTAGCGTTCCTGTTTCTGTAAGCGTTCCATTGTTGGGAGGGTTTTGCTGGTAAAGCTTATCCGTATTATGATCAATGACAAACAAGGTGGTTGCAGAAGCTCCTGCAGTGTTATTGGTATAGGCTGCTGCACTTATCATTGGACTTCCTGGGTTAAGAATAGCGTCGGTTGCAGTAATCCCGCCTGTAACAGGATCAAGTCTGAGATTTTGCCCCGTATTGCTGACTACGCGTATTTTATCAACAACAGGATTAAAATCAAATCCAAAATCCGTTCCTGAAAGTAGAGTAGGGAAAGCAGAACTGCCTACAGGTGTAGCTGCTCCCGTTCCTAGATTGATGGTATAAAGTCTGCTTGAGCTTCCTAATGCATAGAGTTGTCCGTTGGCAGGTCTGAAATCAATACCTAAAATGTTTTCCCCGCTTTGCAGGCCTGAAATCATTTTTGTTACCGGCATCGGATTGTTGGGGTTAAAGATCTGTAGATTATTGGAATTATCCACAGCATAGGCTACTGCTTCAGTCGGGATTGCAAGATCAATAATCTGCTGCTGGAGCATTCCGATAAGAGTTGCTTTACCATTATTGAGATCCAGAAGATGCAGGCTATTATTAAATGCAAGGAGTGCAGCACTGTTGTCATATCTTATATCAAAAGCGGCCTGTCCCGAAAAGGTGGTTCCTAAACTCCCCACTTCTACCAAAGTGCCATTATTAGGCGGATCTTGCCTGAACAGCTTTCCGGAAGTCATATCAATATCATAAAGAACTGTACTGGAGGCTCCTGATTTGCTGTTGGTATAAGCTACTCCTGCTACTGATGGAGTTCCGGCTCCGTTAATATTCATATCAGTGGCAACAACAGCTCCTGTTTCAGGGTGAATTCTTAGATTCTGTCCGGTATTGCTAACCATGCGGATTCTGTCTACCGTAGGATTAAAGTCTATAGACACAATACTTCCTGAAATAGCAGGTGTAAATGATGAAGTGCTTACAGCTCTGGCAGAAGTGTTTGCGGTGTTGATAATATACAGTTTACTGGCGTTTGACAGCGCGTAGAGTTCTCCGGTAGCAGGTCTGAAGTCTATGCTGAGCAGTTTTTCTCCGGAAGATATTCCGGAAACAGCTGTTTTGGAAACAAATACCTTAGGGTTATTGGCATTGAAAGCCACCAGCTCATTGTTTCCGGTAATTCCATAGACCATAAGATCAGGTCCCTGAACATTCGTATCCGGAGGAGGCATCATTTCGTCGGAATCTTTACAGGAAACCCCAAAAGAAATGCTCAGAAACATGATGAATACATGTAATAGTTTTCTCATAATATTAATTTTAATGGTTTATATTTGATATTTACGAGAAAATAGGCTTCATGGTTTTTCCTGAATATTTTTTTAAAGAATATTTTCTGATCAATTTATATAATTCAGAATTAAAGAGATACTTTATAAATTGGTGAAAAGGTAGAGCAATGATTTTTTAAATTGAGAAATTTGTGTAAATTTGCAATCTCAATACATTGAAATATAAGGTTTGTACTTCATTTGGATGTGAATATTGAAAGTTTTTTTAATAAAAAGTTTTTGGTATTTAAAAATTCATTATATTTGCACACCGAAAATTTGAAAAACAATAAATAAATAATTTTAAATCATGGCAAAGGAAACGTTTAATCGTAACAAACCACACTTGAACATTGGTACTATTGGTCACGTTGACCATGGTAAAACTACACTTACTGCAGCTATCAGTAGTGTATTAGCTAACAAAGGTCTTGCTGAGAAAAAAGACTTCTCTGCTATTGACTCTGCTCCAGAAGAAAAAGAAAGAGGTATCACTATTAATACAGCTCACATCGAGTACGAAACTGAAAACAGACACTATGCACACGTTGACTGTCCAGGTCACGCTGACTATGTTAAGAACATGGTAACTGGTGCTGCTCAGATGGATGGAGCTATCTTAGTATGTGCTGCAACTGATGGACCAATGCCTCAAACTAGAGAGCACATCCTACTTTGCCGTCAGGTAAACGTACCAAGAATCGTTGTTTTCATGAACAAAGTTGACATGGTGGATGATGCTGAGCTTTTAGAGCTTGTTGAACTTGAACTTAGAGATTTATTATCTACTTACGAATATGACGGAGATAACTCTCCAGTAATCCAAGGATCTGCTCTTGGTGCTCTTAACGGAGACGAGAAGTGGGTTAAGACTGTTGAAGAATTAATGGATGCAGTTGATACTTGGATCGAGCAACCTGTTAGAGATCAGGATAAGCCATTCTTGATGCCAATCGAAGACGTATTCTCTATTACAGGTAGAGGTACTGTAGCAACTGGTAGAATCGAGGCTGGTGTTATCAACACTGGAGATCCAGTTGATATCGTTGGTATGGGTGATGAAAAATTAACTTCTACTATTACAGGGGTTGAGATGTTCAGAAAAATCCTAGACAGAGGTGAAGCTGGTGATAACGTAGGTCTATTGTTGAGAGGTATTGAAAAAACTGACATCAAGAGAGGTATGGTTATCGCTAAGAAAGATTCAGTGAAGCCACACAAAAAATTCAAAGCTGAGGTTTATATCCTTTCTAAAGAAGAAGGTGGACGTCACACTCCATTCCACAACAAATACCGTCCTCAGTTCTATGTAAGAACTACTGACGTTACAGGTGAGATCTTCTTACCAGAAGGTGTAGAAATGGTAATGCCTGGTGATAACTTAACAATCACTGTTGAATTACTTCAGCCAATCGCTCTTAACGAGGGTCTTAGATTCGCGATCAGAGAAGGTGGTAGAACAGTAGGTGCAGGTCAGGTAACTGAAATCATCGACTAATCCACATCTAAAACAATATAAAAAAGCTTCCGTAAGGAACACTCTTTACGGAGCTTTTTTTAACTACGGGCATCGTCCAATGGTAGGATACCGGTCTCCAAAACCGTTGATCAGGGTTCGAATCCTTGTGCCCGTGCAAATATAAATTATGAGTTCATTTGTCGATTTTTTAAAAGGTTCTTATAACGAATTCAGACATAAAGTTGAATGGCCAAAATGGGCTGACCTTCAGTCATCTACCATTGTAGTGACTATTGCGACAGTGATTCTGGCATTATTTACCTTTGGAGTTGATGAATTGTTTTCAAAAGCAATCAGCAACATAATAGGAATGCTAATCAACTTGTTCAATTAATAATTAAGTATTTTCCCATAATGAGCGAATTGAAATGGTATGTGCTGAAAGCTATCAGCGGACAGGAAAATAAAGTGAAAAACTATATTGAGACAGAAATCAAACGTTTAGGGTTTGAGCAGTACGTTACTCAAGTGGTTATTCCTATGGAAAAGGTAATCCAGATTAGAAACGGTAAAAAAGTTCCTAAAGAAAGACCTTATTATCCTGGTTACCTGATGATTGAAGCTGACCTGATGGGAGAGATTCCTCACGTTATCAAAAATATTCCCGGAGTTATTTCTTTCTTAAGCTTAACAAAAGGAGGAGATCCTGTTCCAATGAGAAAATCAGAAGTGAACAGAATGTTGGGAAGAATGGATGAACTTTCTGAATTTGCAAGTGATGTTGAAATTCCTTATGTAGTTGGAGAAAACGTTAAAGTAATCGATGGACCTTTCAACGGATTCAATGGTACAGTTGAGAAGATTCTTGAAGACAAAAAGAAAATTGAAGTTTCAGTATTGATCTTCGGTAGAAAAACTCCAATGGAATTGAGCTACATGCAAGTAGAAAAAGTATAAGTGTAACTTATTTTTATCAAGATATATAAAGACTGCTGTAAAGCGGTCTTTTTGCTTTTATATATAAGAGTTTTTAAATAATTTCTGATTTTACCGGGTAATCACTTTATTTCTTTTAAATCATAATCGAATATAAAGAATAAATTTCCATTTTCAGGGATTAAGTTTTTTTAAGTTTATTTGTGTTATTCTATTCGTATTATAAATTTTGATATCTGCAGTATGCTTCTATAGTGCGATTTACTTTAATTTATTTATCCCTGTTATGGGATTTTATCTGTTTGTCTTTACTGAATTGTTTTTCTATGATCTGATGATCCTTCAGATGGCATGCTTCTTGCAACCAAGCTGTTAACTAATCCATAAATTTTTATATTTTTTCTTTTATACACTGATTACAGTTGTAGAAGGACTCTATGTTTATGAACTAAGGAATATAAAAATGCGGATGGGTTAAAAACACAAGTCTTATATAAACACATAACCCAATGACAAAAATTATTTCGATGATCATTCTGGTGGGAACATCTGTGCTCGCAAATGCTCAGGTTGGTATCAATACTGCGACACCGGAAAAAGAACTTACCGTGAATGGTACTATGAAGACATCCGGAATTGTTTTCAAGCAGCCTATGGAAAAGCTGAAGGCAGATGAGAATTATACTTTCATTATCAAATCTCCAGCTCCTGAAAACAAAATTACAGCGTACAATGACTCTTTTGTACCTAATTCACCGGCACCAATTAACCTTATTCAGTTCAAAATTACCTGTGATCCTGCAGACAAGGATTGGGTCAATCAGTTTGATACAAAAATCAATTCTAAAAAATTTCTGGTGGTAATTTCTTCTTTTGGTTTTACACAGCCTACAAGAACTTTTTCTGGTGACTGGTTTACCCCTGTACCTCAGATTTTTGCATATTCTTCAGGAGGAACATGGAAGCTGAAAGCAGATTATCATGGATTCTCCCCGGATTCATCGCTTCCAACAGGCGTCTGGACGCTGAACCTGCTGGTATTTGACAGATCTTATGCCAAAGATTTCAATGCTACACAAAACCTTAATGCTTCAGCAACGGGTGCTGCTGCGGCTCCTTTAATTCAATAAAAACATAAATTGTATGAAAAAAATTATTGCGATACTCTTTACGGGTTTTGCTGCTTTAAGCATAAATGCTCAAGTAGGAATCAATACTAATACTCCAAAAGGAACTCTGGATGTTGAAGGTGAAACATTAGTGGAATCTTATTTAATAGATACTGAAAATACAAAGGCGGGTGGAGATTATCTTCTGCTTACCCGTTCAAAAGACAGCTCACCGGTAGGTAAGGTTAAGCTGCTGGATATATCGCTCCGTAATGTAGCTCCTGTAAATATGTATAATGTTGTATTGAAAAATGTGAGGCAGGATGAAGTTGTGAACCTTAATACGGGATTAGAAGCAGGTAAATATGTAGTGGCTATTACAGGGGCTGTTTTTACGGCAGCGGTTTCTGCAGCGAATACGACGACAAACCCAAAGTCATTTGGCTCTTATTCTACAGAAGTTACACAGGTGACCAGTGGGGGTAAAAGTTATCATGCTATTAATTTAGCTTTTAAAGGTGCCGGAACTGTTTCATCTCAGAACGGAACATGGACGCTGAGTTTGAATGTCTTTGAAAAGTCCTTGGTTAAAGACTGGGGAACTTTTAACGGTTCTGTTTCTGCTTCAGCATCACCTGGTTATTCAGGAGTTTCAACTAATACCCCTCTGGGGCTTCAATAAACAACTATGAAAAGAAAAATTTATATCACAATAATCATGTGTCTGGGAATATTTCTGAATGCCCAGAAAGGAAAAGTAGGGATCAATACAGCAAACCCTGCAGAAACCCTTGACGTTAATGGAAAAACATATACGAATTCTTTATATCTGAGAAATCCGGGTGAACCAACTATGTCGGGAGGTAGCTTCCTGGCAACTTCACAGAATGCCTTGCAATTATATGACCCGGCTTTGGAAAGCAGTGGATTGTTTAATTATCTGAAACTTACTCTTACCGGAGTTCCGGGTACAGGAATTACAGATTATGACACAAAGATAGATGCCAATAATTTCCTTGTTGTACTTCATAACTATTCATTCAAGTTGAATGACGGGACTACCAGCGTAATGCTTGATTATGGTGATAATGGGGTCAATGATAACAAACAGGGATCACCTGACGTTGTTGCGTTCAAAAGCAACGGGACATGGCATATCAGAGCAAGATTTACAGACAGCAGGATTATTGCAACAAGTCCTACTCCCTCAAGAACTTACAATAACTTTACTGTGGACCTGTATCTGATGGCATATAAAAGATTGATCGAAAAGCAAAATATCAACGATATCAATGCCGATCTTGGCGGGAATGACGGTTCTACCCAAACGATTAACAAACCATCAGGTTTTTAAATTTTTTTGCAGTCAAGAATATATGAAACGGCTATTTACAATTTAAATAGCCGTTTTTATTTATTAAGGAGTATTTGATTAAAATTGCTCAAACGTTAAATTTCAAAATACCTTAGAAATTATTTCTGTCAAAAAACTATTTTATAAAACTTTTTAAAAATCAGCAATTTCCATTTGCTATTTCAAAAATATTTTATACTTTTGCAGTCCAAAAAGTAGGTTTATTATAGGTGAGTACAATAACCTGCTGAATAATAAATGCTTCCAAACTCATTAATTATTCAAATTTAAAAAACAAACAATGGCTAAGAAAGTCTTTAAAATGGTAAAGCTTCAGGTGAAAGGTGGCGCAGCTAACCCTTCTCCACCAGTAGGTCCAGCATTGGGTTCTGCAGGTGTGAACATCATGGAGTTTTGTAAGCAATTTAACGGGAGAACCCAAGATAAGCCAGGGCAAGTTTTACCTGTAGTAATTACAGTATACGAGGACAAATCTTTTGAATTCGTTATTAAAACTCCACCTGCAGCAATCCAGTTAATGGATGCGGCTAAAATCAAAGGAGGTTCCGGTGAACCAAACAGAAACAAAGTAGGTTCTGTAACTTGGGAGCAGGTAAAGAAAATCGCTGAAGATAAAATGGCGGATCTTAACTGTTTTACAATGGACTCTGCTCTTTCTATGGTTGCAGGTACTGCTAGATCTATGGGATTAAGAGTAACAGGAACAAAACCAACTAACGCTTAAAACTTAAAGAAATGGCAAAATTAACTAAAAAGCAAAAAGAAGCTTTAAGCAAAGTAGAAAAAGGAAGATTCTATAACCTTGAAGAAGGTTCAGCTCTTGTAAAAGAAGTGAACACTACAAAGTTTGATGCATCTGTAGATATCGCTGTAAGATTAGGAGTAGACCCTAGAAAAGCAAACCAAATGGTAAGAGGTGTTGTATCTCTTCCTCACGGAACTGGAAAAGATGTTAAAGTATTAGCTCTTGTAACTCCGGATAAAGAAGCAGAAGCTAAAGCTGCTGGTGCTGACTATGTAGGTCTTGACGAATATTTACAAAAAATCAAAGAAGGTTGGACAGACGTTGACGTTATCGTTACGATGCCAGCTGTAATGGGTAAATTAGGTCCATTAGGTAGAGTATTAGGTCCAAGAGGATTAATGCCAAACCCTAAATCAGGAACTGTAACAATGGAAATTGGTAAAGCAGTAACTGAAGTTAAAGCAGGTAAAATTGATTTCAAAGTAGATAAGTATGGTATCATCCATGCTGGTATCGGTAAAGTATCTTTCGATGCTGCTAAGATCAAAGAAAATGCTCAGGAATTAATCCAGACATTGATCAAAATGAAACCAACTGCTGCTAAAGGAACTTATGTGAAGAGCATCTATTTGTCTTCTACAATGAGCCCAGGTATTGCAATTGATACTAAATCTGTTAACTAATAATAATCCTTAAGACAATGACAAAAGACCAAAAAGTTGTAGCAATACAAGAGATCAAAGATTTGCTTCAGGATGCAAAAGTAGTATACGTAGCAGATTTAGAAGGTTTGAACGCTGGTAAATCTTCAGATTTCAGAAGACAGGCTTTCAAGCAAAATATCAAAGTGAAAGTGGTAAAAAATACACTTTTACAAAAAGCAATGGAGCAAATTGAAGGAGTAGATTACTCTGAAATGTTCCCATCTTTCAAAGGAAACTCAGCGTTAATGATTGCTGAAACAGCAAACGCTCCTGCGAAATTGATCCAAGGATTCAGAAAGAAAGAAGAAAAGCCAGCTTTAAAGTCTGCTTTTGTTCAGGAAACTTTCTACGTTGGTGACAACAACCTAGATATGTTGGCTAACATCAAGTCTAGAGAAGAAATGATCGGTGAAATCATCGGATTACTTCAGTCTCCAATCCAGAGAGTTGTTTCTGCTCTTCAAAACAAATCTGAAACTGTAGAAGCTCAAGCTGAAGAAGCTGCTCCTGTAGTAGAAGAAACTCCTGCTGCCGAAGCTCCGGAAGCTGCTGCAGAAAGCACTGAAGAAACAAGTGCTGAATAATTACACTCAAAAAATTAAATAAATAATCAACAAAAACATTACAACAATGTCAGATTTAAAAAATTTAGCTGAAACGCTAGTAAACCTAACTGTAAAAGACGTAAACGAATTAGCTGCTATCCTTAAGGATGAGTACGGAATTGAGCCAGCTGCTGCTGCTGTAGTAGTTGCAGGTGGAGCTGCAGGTGAAGCTGCTGAAGAAAAGACTGAATTCGACGTAATTCTTAAGTCTGCAGGTGCTTCTAAATTAGCTATCGTTAAATTAGTAAAAGATTTAACTGGTGCTGGTCTTAAAGAAGCTAAAGATATCGTAGACGGAGCTCCTGCTGCAATTAAGCAAGGTGTTTCTAAAGACGAAGCTGAAGCTCTTAAGAAGCAATTAGAAGAAGCTGGTGCTGAAGTAGAATTGAAATAATTTCAATTTTATTATAAATATAGAAGCCCGGGCAAATTGCCCGGGCTTTTTTTGTTGTTGTAATATCCTGTAAATCTGTACCTTAATCGATAATTGTATTTTAATATGATTAGTTCTTATTTGGTGATATTTTATTATGATTGATTATTTTGCAATTATTGTATGGTTATTTTATTTATTATTTGATTTTATTTTGTTTTGTCATGTTTTTTATTAATAAATATTTTGTTTTATTGAAAAAGTATTATATTTGTATTGAAAAAACACAACATAATTGGATAGAAATTATTTTCTTTCTTATGGTCACAGGATAGCATTTTTATTGCTGCTGGCGGCTGTAGGGAAATTCAACACTAAGTTAATATCTGTAACGATTGGTAAGATAGAACTCCCTCACTGTACAGGTACGAATGATCATCGGTGTTCAAATGATTTTCCGGCTTATCAATGGTCTGGAAATGAAAATGAAAATGATCTTTCAGTTCTGCATTATATGTCTGACGGTCAGAAAACAGACTGCGGATTCTATTGCAACAGCCCGGGATACCACCTTTTATTTTTCTGCAAAACTAATATTTGTATATCTGTTCTTAAAGCATTAAAACTTGGGGTTATACAAAGTAAATGGGCTTACTCATTGTTAAACTATAAATTAAATATTTTTTTGACATCTCAAATGGTCAGAAAATTTTATGTGAACTCTATTCAGCTTATTGATGGTTTTAAGTTTATCATCAAGATTCCCGACAAACCAAGCCATACTTTTATTCTTTAATATTTCTAACAATTTTCAGCGTTTTCTGAAACCAATATCATTTTTCATTTTTTAATCCAAATGAGAACGCTTTAAAATTGTCCTTTCCATTACAACTCAGAAATAAAAAACAAATACATTAGAAATGAAAAACAAATTATTCACATTAGCCCTTTTATCTGCAAGTTTGCCATTAATAGCGCAGGTAGGGATTAATACAGGTCAACCTCAGGCAACATTTGATATCGTAGGATCGCCTTCCAATGCTGCTAAACTTGATGGGCTGATTGCCCCAAGACTCACAGGAGTAGAACTAAAGGCTAAAAATTATACCACTGCCCAAACCGGTGCAATTGTATATGTTACTGTGGCAGAAACCTCACCAGCCGGACAGACTGCAGAGGTCCTCTCGCCTGGTTATTATTATTTTGATGGTATCAAGTGGAGCGGTTTAAGCGGAAGCTGGCGTACGGCAGGAAATACCGGAACAACAGCAACGGCAGCAACATTAGGATCCAATATCAGTACAGGTAATTATCTTGGTACGAATGATGGGCAGAATCTGGTTTTGGCTACTCAGAAGAATGTGAAAGGGATATTGGATGTAAACGGTACTTTACAAGGAGGAAATTCTAATTCGGCATCAGGGGCTTACGCCTCATTTACATGGGGATCGAATAATGTACTTACCAACAGTTCATCTTCCAATATTGCACTGGGAAAAGATAATACAGTATCTGCACAGGGAAATTTCCCGGCTGTAGCTATAGGATTGGGAAACACGGCGAATAATGGTGCCAAGATAATAGGAAATAACAATACTGCTACCGGACCCAATAACTTAGTATTCGGAAATCTTAACACAGTAACAGGTCTGACAGGGCTTACAGTTGGGAATAATCATATAAATAGCGGAGGAATTGCCATTGGAAGCGGAAATACAACATCGTTGAATAATATCGCTGTTGGTTCTGCTAATACGGCCAATGGAACAGAAGCGTTCGCAATAGGCTTCTCAGGTCAGGCAGCAGCAGGTCAGATGGTTTACGCTAATAAAGAACATGTTTTCTTTAATAAGAATAACGGAACAGATACAATAGTAGGAATTAATATGATTCCTACTGCAGCGACCTCTACAGGTGCGGCAGTTCAGATGAAAGGAATTGCTTCAGCAGCTAATTCGTCATGCACTGCTGCTGAAGAAGGTGCCATCCGATATAATACAACAATTAAGGCCCATGAAGGCTGTAACGGAAGTAACTGGAAAGCCTTGTACTAGTCGAAAGAAAAACACAAACCTTAAAAAAATAAAAAATGACCAGAAAATTATTCGAAAAGTTAGCTGCGATGCTCATGACATTGATGATGTCTGCGGTATTATTTGCGCAGCAGGGCTATGAGCCGATCCGAGGGATGGGCGTAGAGGCAAAACCTGTCAACAACTCAGGGATTTGTCTTGCATGTTATAACGGGAGTATGAATCCTGTAGTGGATGCCAGTCTTGACAACAGCGTAAGTATGGGGAATTTCGCTTCACTTTTAAGCGGAAACGGAATCTCTGTAAAAAATAAAAATACAACATATCCGGCGGGATATATTACAGGGTTCAACGTAGACCTCGGAACAAGCTTTATTACAGTTGATCTGTTAAGCTCTTTGAGAATCAGTACTTATAAAAATGGTGTACTTCAGGAGACCACTACAAGCAGTACACTTTTATCGGTTCCTGCATTTGGAGGAAGTAAAAACAGGATATTTCTGCACTTTAAAACATCAAAAGAATTTGATGAAGTAAGACTGTATCAGACGAATGTTCTTTCTGTTTTCAGTGCAATGAACGTGTACTATGCATTTGCATTTGATCCTGCAAAAGTACCTGCGGATAATAATGGTATTTGCGATGATATTATTGCGGGTAGTGGAGTGGACGGGAATGTTTCCGGAAGCAGCAGTTTTCTGGCGCCGCTTTCCTATGTTCAGAATAAAGAGAGAATTGGCGATGGTGATAAAAACTCTTATGGTTCCATTGTCCTTCCAGTAGGATTACTGGGCTCTTATTCAGTGGGAGTTCTTGATAAGAATCAGGTGTATCCTGCAGGAAACAAGGCAGGTTTTGTGATAGAACCAGATGACCAGGGAAAACTGCTGAGTGCTGAATTTTTGAAAAATATTACCATAGAAACTTATCTTTTCGGGCAGCTTCAGGATTCAAAACAGCTTTCTGATGGCGGAGGACTGATCAATATTAAAGTACTCGGATATGGTTCAGGAAAACAGAAAGTAGCACTGACTACGACTAAACCTTTCAACGAGGTGAGATTAAAAGTCACTCAAACATTAGGGTTTAATTTAGGAGCCTTAAAAGTGTATTATGCTTTTGAGGAACCTGTTACCTGTGAATGTGATGACAAAATTCAGACCAGTGGTTCTGCTGTTCCCGGAAATTTGGTGACAGGAACTAACTGGACATCAGGCCCTGGATTTCTCGGACTTATTCTGGCTAAAATGACCAGCCCGGAAGCTATCGTGGATAATAACCCATCCAATTATGCAACTGCTACTGTTCCTGCTGCATCTGTTTTGAGTCTTTTCTCAGCATTTGCAACAGTAAGCAGCAATGCTGTACTTCCTGTCAACACAGTGGCTGGGTTCACCGTGGAAAAAGCAGGAAATCTCCTAGGAGTAAGCGTTCTGGAAAATATTACTGTGACATTATACAACGGAAATACATTGACGGATACTTTTACAAGTTCAGGAAGTCTTATCAGTGGGAATTTCTTTACTGCAAGCTCCAATAAGTTCTATGTGGGAGGAAAGGCGACAAAACCTTTTAACCGCATGAAGATTACTTTCAACAGTGGAACGGCAATTAGAATCCCTCAGAATTATTATATCTACAATGCTTTTGCAAGCAGAGATGATGATAATGATGGTGTTCCAAATTGTTTCGACCAATGTAACGGAGGTGATGACAACATAGATAATAACGGAAATGGAATTCCTGACTGTGCCGAAGGATGTACAGCTGTCAATGATAAGTCACCTGTATTGGATACAGACGGTGATGGTATCGTAGATGCCTGTGATCTGGATTCTGATAATGACGGAATCCCTGATGCTGTAGAAGATTTTGATAAAAACGGCAAGTTTCAGGATGATGATAATGAAGGAGATATTCTTTTAACACCTGTGCTTGGTGATTCAGTTCCGAATTACCTTGATCTTGATTCCGATAATGACGGTATTTTAGATTTATTCGAATCCGGAATTCCTGCCTCTGTAATTAATCAGATTGATGCGGACCATAATGGAGTGATCGATGCCAATGTTCCGGTAGGTAAAAACGGAATCGCAGACATTCTTGAAACATCACCTGATTCAGGAGTATTGAAGTATCCGGTCAAAAATACAGACGGAGATGATAAGCCGGATTTTCTGGATATTACTTCCAATGGTTCAGATCTTGACCTTTATCAGATCGGAAAAGGAAATCTTGATACTTTAGGTGGCGGATTCATTTCTACTATCGATGATAAAGATAAAGATGGTATCCAGGCAGTTGTAGATACAGATCCTGTAAAGAGGGGATCTCCAAATTCTCCGCTTTCGCCTTATGCTTCACTGCTGAAAGCTTCCAATGTTGCTGCAAAAATCACTGCAACGGAAATCACCGATACTGTGCATGATATAAAAATATATCCGAACCCGGTAAAAGCGGGGGATAATATTAGAATTACATCAGCAGAAGAAGGGATTTACACGCTGTTCTCCGCACAGGGACAGGTGGTTAAAACAGATCAGTTGAATGCCCATACAGGGATTGATACATCTTCGCTTCCTACAGGAGTATATATTATCAAAATAGAAACTAAATCAAAAATAAAATCTTATAAGGTTATTGTGAAATAATCATAAGATTAGCTTGTGTTGTGGAGGGGTTGCTCATATCTGGGCAGCCTCTCTTATTTTAAGAGCCTCAAAATGAGATGATTTATTTGTTTTTGTGGATAACTTTTCGTATCTTTGCCCCTCTTTTGGCGCGAAAAATTGTTTGTAAATTTATAAAATACTGAAAATCAGCTCTTTCATTGTGTAAAGCATGAAGGGGATTTCTTGTTTGTAAATACAGCAGTATTACTGCCTCAAAAGTAAGGAAAATATTTTGCATTACGCTGTGAAAAGATATACCAGTGTTGCAGTTAGAAAGAGCCAAGTACAAAGTTGAAAGCGCCTAAGGTCTTTCGTGAGCGCCAAAAACACTTTTACCTTTTACTTTTGCCTTGTTTCTTTGTTCTTTTCTGATATTTTTTAATGAATCAAAATATTTTTTAACCCTTTCTTAAAAGTTTTATGAGTAAAACAAAATCAACAACTCAGGGAAATCCGAGAATTAACTTCTCGTCAGCGAAAGGAAAAATCATTACTCCAGACTTCTTGGATATCCAAATCGAGTCTTTTAAAGAATTTTTCCAGCTTGATACACTTCCTGAAGCCAGAAAGACAGAAGGTCTTTACAAGACTTTCCAGGAAAATTTCCCTATTACGGATTCCAGAAACCAATTCGTATTGGAATTCTTAGATTATCTGGTAGATTCTCCACGTTATTCAATCGATGAGTGTGTGGAAAGAGGTCTGACTTATTCAGTTCCTCTAAAAGCAAGACTTAAATTGTATTGTACAGACCCTGAACACGAAGACTTCCAGACAGTAGTTCAGGATGTTTATTTAGGTCCGGTTCCTTACATGACGCCAAGTGGTTCTTTCATTATCAATGGTGCTGAAAGAGTTATTGTTACGCAGCTTCACCGTTCACCTGGTGTATTCTTCGGGCAGACATACCACGCAAACGGAACCAAATTATACTATTCAAGAATTATCCCTTTCAAAGGATCTTGGATGGAATTTACAACTGATATCAACAGCGTAATGTACGCGTATATCGACCGTAAGAAAAAGTTACCATTAACAACTTTATTAAGAGCTATCGGTTATGAATCTGATAAGGATATCCTTCAGATCTTTGACCTTGCTGAAGAAGTAAAAGTTTCTAAAGCTGCCCTTAAAAAGGTAGAAGGGAGAACATTGGCTGCGAGAGTATTGAACACCTGGTTCGAAGACTTCGTAGACGAAGATACAGGGGAGGTAGTTTCTATTGAAAGAAACGAAATCATCCTGGATAGAGAAACAATCCTTGAAAAAGAACATTTAGATCTTATCCTGGATGCTGGTGTGAAATCAATCCTGATTCACAAAGAAAACAGCAATGAATTCTCTATCATCCAGAATACATTACAAAAAGACCCTACCAACTCTGAAAAAGAAGCGGTAGAGTATATTTATCGTCAGTTAAGAAACGCAGATCCGCCAGATGAGGAGACAGCAAGAGGAATCATTGAAAAATTATTCTTCTCTGAGCAGAGATACTCTTTAGGTGAAGTTGGACGTTACAGATTGAACAAAAAATTAGGTCTTAACATTCCTACAACCACTGAGGTTCTTACAAAAGAAGATATCATTGCTATCGTAAGACACCTTATCGAACTGGTAAACTCTAAAGCTGAGGTGGATGATATTGACCACTTATCAAACAGAAGAATTAAAACTGTTGGTGAGCAATTGGCAGGGCAGTTCGGAGTAGGTCTTTCAAGAATTGCAAGAACAATCAAGGAAAGAATGAACGTTAGAGATAACGAAATCTTTACTCCGCTTGATCTTGTAAATGCGAAAACATTGACATCTGTAATTAACTCATTCTTCGGTACCAACCAGCTTTCTCAGTTCATGGACCAAACCAACCCATTATCAGAGATTACTCACAAGAGAAGATTATCTGCACTAGGGCCTGGTGGTTTATCAAGAGAAAGAGCAGGTTTCGAGGTTCGAGACGTTCACCATACCCACTACGGAAGAATCTGTCCGATTGAAACTCCGGAAGGACCAAACATCGGTTTGATTTCATCTTTGGGTATTTATGCAAAAATCAACAACTTAGGTTTCATTGAAACTCCATATAGAAAAGTAGAAGGAGGTAAGATCGATCTTAATGCTGATCCTATTTACTTAAATGCAGAAGATGAAGAAGCTAAAGTAATTGCTCAGGCAAACGTTGAATTGAGCGATAATGGTGATTTCGAAACAGACAGGATTATTGCAAGATTGGATGGTGACTATCCGGTAGTAGAACCTAGCCAGGTAGACCTTATCGACGTAGCACCAAACCAGATTTCCGGTATTTCCGCTTCATTGATTCCGTTCCTAGAACATGATGATGCGAACCGTGCATTGATGGGATCCAACATGATGCGTCAGGCCGTTCCTCTATTGAAGCCACAGGCTCCGATTGTTGGTACAGGGCTTGAGCAGCAAGTTGCAAGAGATTCAAGAATTTTAATTAACGCTGAAGGTACAGGTACAGTACAGTACGTAGATGCCGACAGAATTGTAATTAAATATGAAAGAAGTGAGGACGAGGATTTAGTACAATTCGAGTCTGCTACTAAAACATACAACCTTACGAAGTTCAGAAAAACCAACCAGAGTACAACCATTACCCTAAGACCAAACGTAAGAGTAGGTGATGTAGTGGAAAAAGGACAGGTGCTTTGCGACGGTTATGCTACTGAAAAAGGAGAATTGGCTCTTGGTAGAAACTTAGTGGTAGCGTTCATGCCTTGGAAAGGGTATAACTTCGAGGATGCAATCGTAATCAACGAAAAAGTGGTTCGTGAAGACTGGTTTACTTCAATTCACGTAGATGAATATTCTCTTGAGGTTCGTGATACCAAATTAGGTATGGAAGAGCTGACAGCAGATATTCCAAACGTATCTGAAGAAGCTACCAAAGATCTTGATGAGAACGGTATGATCAGAATCGGTGCTGAAGTGAAGCCTGGAGATATCATGATTGGTAAAATCACTCCAAAAGGTGAATCTGACCCGACTCCTGAAGAGAAACTTCTTAGAGCAATCTTCGGTGATAAAGCCGGTGATGTGAAAGATGCATCATTGAAAGCTGACTCTTCCTTAAGAGGGGTGGTAATCAACAAGAAATTGTTCTCCAGAAACATTAAAGACAAAAAGAAAAGAACTGAAGAAAAACTTAAACTTGAAGAAATTGAAAACACTTACAAGGCTAAGTTTGACGAGTTGAGAAATACTTTAATTGAAAAATTAAATACACTGGTAAGCGGTAAAACTTCTCAGGGGGTACAAAATGACCTTGACGAAGAAATTATCGGTAAAGGGGTAAAATTCACTCACAAGTTATTAACTTCAGTTGAAGATTATGTAAACGTTAGCGGTTCAGACTGGACAGTAGACGCTGACAAGAATGAATTGATCAAACAGTTGATTCACAATTACAAAATCAAATATAATGACATCCAGGGAGTTAAAAACCGTGAGAAATTTGCAATTTCAATCGGAGATGAGCTTCCGGCAGGTATTATGAAGCTGGCTAAAGTTTACATCGCTAAGAAACGTAAACTGAATGTAGGGGATAAGATGGCAGGACGTCACGGTAACAAAGGTATCGTTTCAAGAATCGTTCGTGAAGAAGATATGCCATTCCTTGAAGACGGAACACCAGTAGATATCGTATTGAATCCACTAGGGGTACCTTCCCGTATGAACATCGGTCAGATCTATGAAACTGTACTTGGATGGGCTGGTCAGAAGCTGGGTATGAAGTTCGCAACGCCGATCTTTGACGGAGCTAGCCTTGATCAGATCACTGAATATACAGACAAAGCTGGTCTTCCTAGATTTGGTAACACACACCTTTATGATGGTGGTACCGGAGAAAGGTTTACTCAGCCGGCTACAGTGGGTGTAATCTACATGCTGAAGTTAGGACACATGGTTGATGATAAGATGCACGCACGTTCTATCGGTCCTTACTCATTGATTACTCAACAGCCGTTAGGAGGTAAAGCTCAGTTCGGAGGTCAGAGATTCGGAGAGATGGAGGTTTGGGCACTTGAAGCATTCGGTGCATCTAATATCCTGAGAGAAATCCTGACTGTGAAGTCGGATGACGTGATTGGTAGAGCAAAAACTTATGAAGCTATTGCGAAAGGTGAATCTATGCCTGAACCAGGTATTCCGGAATCATTCAACGTATTACTTCACGAGTTACAGGGTCTTGGATTAGACGTAAGATTGGAGGAGTAAGATATCAGATGTCAGACACAAGATGTCAGACTGTGACACTCTAAGAATTTTATAATCCTTGAATTTGGAATGATGATTTCGTCTGAAATCTGAAATCTGAAATCTAAAATCTAAAAAAAATTATGTCAAATAAAAATAAATCAAGTAGATTTAATAAAATAACCATCGGTTTAGCATCACCGGAGTCTATTTTGCAAGACTCAAGAGGGGAGGTTTTAAAGCCGGAAACTATTAACTACAGAACTCACAAGCCTGAAAGAGACGGGTTATTCTGTGAGAAAATATTTGGTCCTGTAAAGGATTACGAATGTGCTTGTGGTAAATACAAGAGAATTCGTTACAAAGGGATCGTTTGTGACCGTTGTGGAGTAGAAGTTACTGAGAAAAAAGTAAGAAGAGAGAGAATCGGGCACATCAACCTTGTAGTTCCAATTGCACACATCTGGTATTTCCGTTCATTACCAAACAAAATCGGATACCTTTTAGGGATTCCTTCTAAGAAATTAGATATGATCATCTACTACGAAAGATATGTAGTGATCCAGCAGGGTATTGCTAAGAAATTAGACGGTTCTGATTTTGAAAATATGGAATTCCTTACAGAAGAAGAGTACCTTGATATCATGGAAACTCTTCCTGTAGAAAACCAGTATCTTGATGATTCTGATCCAAACAAATTCATCGCCAGAATGGGGGCTGAAGCTGTTGAAGATCTGTTAAAAAGAATTGATCTTGATGCATTGTCTTTCGACCTGAGACACAAAGCTCACAACGAAGGTTCAAAACAAAGAAGAACTGAAGCTCTTAAGAGATTGAACGTTGTAGAAGCATTGAGAGGCGCTAATACAAGAATGATCAACAGACCGGAGTGGATGATTATGCGTGTACTTCCTGTTATTCCACCAGAACTAAGACCATTGGTTCCATTGGATGGAGGGCGTTTCGCAACTTCTGACCTGAACGACCTTTACAGAAGAGTTATCATCAGAAATAACCGTTTGAAGAGATTATTGGAGATCAAAGCTCCTGAAGTAATCTTGAGAAACGAGAAGCGTATGCTTCAGGAATCAGTAGATTCATTGTTCGATAACACAAGAAAATCTTCTGCCGTAAAATCTGAATCAAACAGACCATTGAAATCACTTTCTGATTCATTGAAAGGTAAGCAAGGTCGTTTCCGTCAGAACCTACTAGGGAAAAGGGTTGACTACTCAGCACGTTCGGTAATTGTTGTAGGTCCAAACTTACAGCTTCACGAGTGTGGTATTCCTAAAGATATGGCAGCTGAGCTTTACAAACCATTTATCATTAGAAAACTTATTGAAAGAGGTATTGTAAAAACAGTAAAATCTGCTAAGAGAATTATCGACAGAAAAGAACCGGTAGTTTATGATATCCTTGAAAACGTGATGAAAGGTCACCCGGTACTATTGAACAGGGCACCTACTCTTCACAGGCTGGGTATTCAGGCTTTCCAACCTAAGATGATCGAAGGTAAGGCAATCCAGCTACACCCGTTAGTAACTACGGCCTTCAACGCCGATTTCGATGGTGACCAGATGGCGGTACACTTACCGTTAGGACCAGAAGCGATCCTTGAAGCACAGTTATTGATGTTAGGTTCTCAAAACATCCTGAACCCTGCAAACGGTTCTCCAATTACAGTACCGTCTCAGGACATGGTTCTTGGTCTTTATTTCATGACTAAAGAATTAAGTTCTACTGAGACTATGAAAGTAAAAGGAGAAGGACTTGCATTCTATTCTCCTGAAGAAGCGGAAATTGCTTACGCTGAAGGTAGAGTATCTTTAAATGCTAAGGTAAGATGTAGACTGCCAATTAAAGAAGACGGACAAATCGTAACAAGACTGATCGAAACTTCTGTAGGTAGAATCCTATTCAACCAGATTGTACCTAAACAGGTAGGATATATCAATGAACTTCTTACCAAGAAATCATTGAGAAACGTAATCGGTAAGATCCTTGCTGATACAGATTTCCCTACAACGGTGAAGTTCCTGGATGCAATGAAAGACTTAGGATATTCAAACGCATTCAAAGGAGGTCTTTCTTTCTCACTTGGGGATATCGTTGTTCCTGTTGAGAAAAAGCAGATGATTGCACAATCAATTGAAGCTGTAGACGAAATTAGAGCTAACTATAACATGGGTCTGATTACCGATACAGAACGTTATAATCAGGTAATCGATGTTTGGACAAATACCAACGCCGGATTAACTGAAATGATCATGAGCAGAATGAAAACTGACCAAGGTGGTTTCAACTCTGTATATATGATGCTTGACTCTGGAGCGAGGGGTTCTAAAGAACAGATCCGTCAGTTATCAGGGATGAGAGGTTTGATGGCAAAACCGCAGAAAGCCGGTTCTACCGGAGCGGAGATCATCGAAAACCCGATCCTTGCCAACTTTAAGGAAGGTCTTTCGATTCTAGAGTACTTTATCTCTACCCACGGTGCTCGTAAAGGTCTTGCGGATACCGCTCTTAAGACAGCCGATGCCGGTTACTTAACGAGAAGACTGGTAGACGTTGCACAGGACGTTATCGTTACAGAAGATGACTGTGGAACACTAAGAGGTACAGAAGTTACTGCACTTAAGAAAAATGACGAGATTGTTGAAAGAATCTCTGAAAGAATCTTAGGTAGAGTATCTCTTCATAATATCTATGATCCAGAAACAGATGAGCTTATTGCAAGTGCTGATCAGGTGATCATTGAAGAATTAGCGAAGAAAATCGAAGAAGCAGGTCTGGAAGCTGTGGAAGTTCGTTCTCCGTTAACTTGTGAGGCTAAGAAAGGTATCTGTGCAAAATGTTACGGTAGAAACTTAGCAACAGGTAAAGTAATTCATATGGGTGAAGCGGTAGGTGTAATTGCAGCACAGTCGATTGGGGAACCAGGTACTCAGCTTACGTTGAGAACTTTCCACCAGGGAGGTACTGCAGGAAACGTATCAGAAAACCCATCTATCGTTGCAAGAAGAGATGGTATCGTTGAAATGGATGAAGTAAGAACAATTACTTCTGAAGATGAAAACGGTAATACTGCTGAAGTTGTGGTTTCACGTTCAACAGAATTCAGATTAGTTGCTGACAATGAGTCAAGAACTCCATTGATGGTGGCTAACGTACCTTACGGATCTATATTATCTGTAAAACCAGGTGATAAAGTGAAGAAAGGAGATGTGATCTGTAGATGGGATCCATATAACGCGGTTATCATTGCTGAAACTTCAGGTAAGGTAGAATACGAGGATATTATCCAGGGTATTTCATTCCAGCTTGAAATTGACGAACAGACAGGATTTGAAGAGAAAGTAATCTCTGAATCCAGAAATAAGAAAGCCGTACCTACCTTAAAAGTGGTAGACTCTAAAGGAGTTGAGCAAAAAGCATACAACTTACCGGTAGGAGCCCACTTGATGGTTAATGATGGTGAGAAAATTAAGGCGGGTAAAGTCTTGATCAAAATCCCAAGAAAATCTGCAAAAGCAGGGGATATCACCGGAGGTCTTCCGAGAGTTACCGAATTATTCGAAGCGAGAAACCCTTCAAACCCAGCGGTGGTTACTGAAATCGACGGGGTAGTTTCTTACGGAAAAATCAAGAGAGGTAACCGTGAACTTATTGTTGAGGCTAAAACGGGAGAAAGAAAAATTTACTTAGTAAAACTTTCCAACCAGATTCTTGTTCAGGAGAATGACTTCGTAAGAGCAGGTTCTCCGCTTTCTGACGGTTCTATCACACCGGAAGATATCTTAAGAATTAAAGGTCCAACAGCCGTTCAGGAATATCTGGTAAATGAGATTCAGGAAGTTTACCGTCTACAAGGAGTGAAAATCGACGATAAACACTTCGAAATTATCGTAAGACAGATGATGACGAAAGTATCTATCGTAGATGGAGGTGATACTCAGTTCCTTGAAGGAGCTCTTGAGCACAAGTATGATTTCTTGGAAGAAAACAACAGAGTATTCGGTCTTAAAGTAGTAGTAGATGCTGGTGATTCTAAAGAATTCAAACCAGGTCAGATGATTACGGCAAGAGAATTAAGAGATGAAAACTCTAAGTTGAAGCGTGAAGATTTAGCATTGGTAGAAGTAAGAGAAGCTCTTCCTGCTACAGCTACTCCTGTACTGCAAGGTATTACAAGAGCGGCACTTCAGACGAAGTCATTCATGTCGGCAGCATCATTCCAGGAAACAACTAAAGTTCTTAACGAAGCAGCAGTTGCTGGTAAGATAGACGATCTTAACGGTCTTAAAGAAAATGTAATTGTAGGACACAGAATTCCTGCAGGTACAGGTCTTAAAGAGTATCAGAACGTTATTGTAGGTTCGAAGAAAGAATTCGAAGACCTTAACTAAAATTAATGATTTGAAATTTGGGATTTGAAATTATTTTTATATTTTCACAATCTCAAATTTCGAATTTTAAAAACATAATTTATAACAATGGACAACAATCAAAATCCACAAGACGGAAACATCAACATCGAATTAAACGAAATGGTAGCTGCTGGTATCTATGCTAATCTGGCTTTAGTAAACCACTCTCCATCTGAATTTGTAGTAGACTTTATTCAGTTGATGCCAGGTGTTCAGCAGGCGAAAGTAAGATCAAGAGTAATTCTTGCTCCTCTTCACGCTAAGAGAGTATTAAATGCTCTTCAACAGAACATCGCTAACTACGAGCAGCAGTTCGGAGAAATCAAAGAAGTTGAGCCTTTCGTATTAGGAGGGAACAACGTACAAGCGTAAGATTTCTTTTACAATAAAATAAAAAATGCCCTGGTTCTGCCGGGGCATTTTTTTATTCACAAACAATTCACTCATTCGTTCCTTTTTTTATTTTTTTTCATATTTCACAATTTTATTTTGAAAATATGTCAATTAAATATGAATAATTTAATTTGTGATATTTTTGTTAATTCTCATTATAAATTATTGATAATTGATCTAAATTAATTAAAAAATATCATATTGCTTGATTAAATTTGTAAAAAATTGAATGGAATGAAACTTTACCCTATTGCGGCAGTCTTACTCTGTATGAATGTGTATGCACAAAAGCAGAATACACTTAAGGACAGTCAGAAACACCTGCAGGAGCTGTATGCTAAATATGAGAAAGATCTTAAAAAAGCTCATAAAAATGCAAAAGCGGCAGGAATACCTCCTAATTTATACAATGAGGAGGATTATAAGAGAACAATGGATCCTGTTACAGGGAGAACCAATTTCGAAGGGCTTGTAAAAGTAAATCAGGATATCGTAACAGGTAAATATAAGGCTAAGACCCAGATGTCTTTTATTTCCAGCCATAATGCTTCTTCTGCGGCCAGCAAAATAATCAATGAACCCTGGATTGAAAGGGGACCTTACAGTGTAGGAGGAAGAACAAGAGCAATCATGTACGATCCGAATGACCCTACGGGCAAGAGAGTTTTTGCGGGGAGTGTTTCAGGAGGACTTTGGGTAAACCAGGATCCTTCTGTATCAACTAATGAGTGGCAGCCATTAAGTACATTCTGGGCAAATACTTCCGTTTCAAGTATTACTTATGATCCAAACAACCCACAAGTTTTCTATGTAGGAACAGGAGAAGCTCCAACTGCTGATGCAGTAGGATCGGGAATATGGAAATCAACGGATGCTGGTGTAACATGGACCCAGATTTTCACCATTCCGGTTACTTATTCTTCATCCGGAGTAAGAAACGGTAACTTTTATATTAATGATATCAAAGTAAGAAATAATAATGGAGTTTCTGAAGTCTATGCAGGAGTAAGCGGTTCGTACGTTGGGATTTCCTTTAATGACGGATGGCAGGGGCTAAGCCAGGCTGGGCTGTATAAATCTACAGACGGAGGTACAACATTTACGAAAAATAACAGCTTGCTTGCTCTGAATACCACTACAGGTACTACCAGTACCACCGGATATTCCATTCAGCAGATAGAAATAGGAGCAGATAATGCAGTATGGGTTTCAACCAGATCTTCAAGATTTTCAAATATAGATTCTGGAGGCAGAATTTTCAAATCCACAGATGGAAATACCTTCAACCAGGTCTATAATGTTGGAAGCAGTGGTTCGAGAGTTAACTTTACTCTTTCCAGAACAGATGCCAATAAAATATATGCATTCATGCAGGGGGCATCTTCTTCAGAGCCGATCAGAATTGCAAAATCTACGGATGGCGGAACAACATGGCAGGCAACAAATGATGCTGCACCTGTTTTAGCACTTCCTACAGCAACGGATACCAGTATTCCTGCGAATGATTTTACAAGAGGACAGTCATTTTATGACCTGATTATTGCAACAGATCCTTTAGATGACAATACCCTGTATATTGGTGGTATCGATCTGTATAAATCTGTCAATGGCGGAGCGAACTGGACGCAGATCTCAAAGTGGTCCAATAACAATAATATGGCGGCTTTACAGGTCTCTCAGGTACACGCTGATCAACACGAAATCGTTTTCAATCCTTATAATAATTATGCGACAGGACAAATGATGTTTGGAAATGACGGAGGAATTTATTATGCTGCCAACAAAGCAAATATCGGTGCTGTTGGTGGTCTTTCTGCAAGAAATACCCGATATAATGTAACGCAGTTTTATTCTGCTATGCTGAATCCGACAAAAACGCCAGCTGATGAAGAATTATTGGCAGGTGCACAGGATAATGGCTCATGGTGGCTGTATGGAGCACCACAGGCTAATAATTTTCTGACTTCCCAATCTGCTACAGGGGGTGACGGAATGTATACTGAATATGATGATCAGGATAATTATGAAATTGCAAGTTATGTATACAATAGCCATTATTTATTAACGAACAATACGTATTATCTGATAAGCAGTGCCAACAGAAATGCCGGACATTTTGTAAACGAAATTGCTTTGGACAGAAACAACGATGTCTTCTATTCTTACCGTTCAGGACTTACGCTTTTCAGAACTAGTGGGTTATCTGCAACGGCAACATCTTTTACCAATAATGTGGTTACTGTAGGAACTGCACAATCCGGAGAGCAGATTTCATGGATGAAAGTATCCCCCTATACTACAGCATCTACAACACTTTTTGTAGGAACCAATCTTGGGAGAATCTTTAAAGTAACAAATGCCAATACCACAGCATATACGGCCACTTTGCTAACATCACCAGTAACAGGAACTGTTTCTGACATAGAATTTGGAGCCAGCGAAAATGAAATTATTGTAACCTTCTCGAATTATAACCTTACCAGTGTTTTCTATTCTACAGATGGCGGAACAACATGGCAGAACAAAGAAGGAAATCTTCCTGACATGCCGGTAAGAACGGTACTCAGAAATCCGGACAATTCAAATGAAGTGCTGGTAGGAACAGAAATGGGAGTTTGGGGAACCACCAATTTCCTTGCGACAACACCTGAATGGGCATCAGTAACAGGGAATATAGGAAATGTAAGAATTACCAATTTAGATTACAGACCTGCTACCAAAACAGTATTGGTTTCCACTTACGGCAGAGGTGCATGGACAACTCAGAATACAGTAACTCCTTTGTCAACAACGGAAACCAAATCCAAAAAGAATATGAATATTATATATCCGAATCCTTCAAAAGGGATTTCCCATTTGAGATTTGATACTGCCAAATACAGCAGTGTGGATATAAGCATTGTGGATGGCTCAGGAAGATTGGTATACAGTAAGAAAAATGTGAAGTCTGATGAAGAGTTCGGCCAAAAACTTGTACCTGGAAATTATATTTTGAAAGCCGAGTCTAAAGGTGAAATCGTATATAGTGGTAACTTCCTGGTATTAGGACGTACAGGTGGTGATGATGATTAGAAAATGAATAATCAATCGTATTTAATATTATTTTGGATGCTGGCTTCCTGCGGGATGCCGGTATCCTCTTTATATCAGGATAAGACAGTATCCGTTATCTCTGCTGAAAAAAAAGAATGGATAGGAGGAAGAGCCGGAGTAAAGGGAGTCATATATACTGTTAAACTGAAGAAAAAAAATAAAAGCAGCAGCATCACGGTTAAATCCTTAAAAGCAGAAGGAAATACAATTCCGTTTGTACAAAATAATATAGACAGTATAATAATAATAAGTGGCAATCTTCCCCATGAAAATGATGATATAAAGACTGCTGATCAAATGCCGGCAGGAGCTCCCATAGATAATCCTGTTCCTCAAAAATTAAATCCAAAAGATAATTGGATAGAGTATACTGTAAAAGGATCACAGATATTGCATAGAATAGGTTTTCAAAAATTTGTATCTGTAGAGTCATCTGAAGAGCCTGCGCCATAAAATCTATTTCATTCTTTGAACAAAAAACTACTTTTTATCTTTCTCTGTATTCCGGTTATCATATTATTCAGCAATGTGATGTATTCTGTTATTTCCCACGTAAAGAGCGCGCTTTATGAAAAGACCCAATGCAGTATTGCCCACAGTAGTTTCAGAAAATCAGAAACGGTCTGTTTTACGGAAAAAGATCTCACGGAAGCAGAATGGAAAGAAGATAAAGAATTTACGCTTCATGGTTTTTCCTATGATATCATTAAAGTAAGCACTGTCAATGGGAAGAAATATTTTTTCTGCTATATTGATAAAAAAGATATTATCATCAATTCTTTATTAGACTTTTCGAAAAAATTCACTTTTAAAAAAACATGTTTAAAACTGCAGATTGATCTTCCCAGACACAATAAAGGTCTGTTTAAGACACCAGGCTCCACCGCTATTCTTGAAAAAAAAGAATTCCGTTTTTTTTCAAATCAGTTTTTAGAAACAATTTCTTTACACTATAACCAACTGGAAAACACGCATTATTTAACCATTATTATTCCTCCACCGGAGACTGCCTTATGCTAAAGTGAAAATATAATATTAATGGTAATCAATTTAAATAATGAAAAAATATATATGCATAGCAGCTTTGTTAGGCTGTACTGTTGCAAATGCTCAGCAGACACAGGAAGGATCAATTGATGAGGTCAATATCCTTGGACGAAAAAAAATTAAACAGGAACGTGCAGAATTCAAAAGACATGCACAGTCAGTAGAAACTCTTTCAGAAGAAGATCTTAACAGAAATAATCCTGCAGCTATAGATCAGACTTTATCCACAATGCCAGGGCTTCAGGTAGATAAACGGACTAATTTCGGAGGACAGAGACTCGTACTGAGAGGGTACGGAAATGATCAGAAATTTAATAATTGGGGTGTAAAAGCATACTGGAATAATATGCCTTTAACAAATGCTGAAGGGATCACCGTTCTGGATGATGTTGATTTTGCTTATGTAACCAATGTTGAGGTAGTCAAAGGTCCGGCAGCAACAATGTATGGAGGTGGAGTAGGCGGAGCAGTACGTTTCTACACGCGTCCGGATTTTACAAAAGGAGCATCGGTGTCAGAAAATGCAATGTTTGGTGCTTTCAAAACTTTTCAGTCAAGGACACAACTGAACGTTGCGGATGAAAACTATTCAATAAGCGCTGCATACGGACATCTTGAAACAGAGGGATACCGTCCAAACGGAGGAGGTTTAAAAAACTTTTTCAATGTAAACGGTACGGTGAAATTAAGCAAAAAAGACCAGCTGAGCTTCTTTGCCAGTCAGGCTTACTCCTATGAACATACTTCAGGACAGATTTCTTACGCTGATTATTATGCGGGTATCGACAACGGAAATGCAGCCTATATCAGTAAAAATGCCGGCACAAAAATAAAATCGACAAGAGTAGGACTCAGTAATTCGGTAAATCTTACTTCAAACTTTAGAAACTATACGACCTTATTTTACTATAATGCAAATACAGAAAGCGTTTCAGCAGGGGCATACGGAGTTACAAGTTCTCCAAATGTAGGGCTGCGCTCTACTTTTACTTTAAAGAATGAATTTAAAGATTTTGAAAACCGCTTAGATTTCGGAGCAGAGATACAGAATTCTGTTTCCACAACTTCCAGCTATCGCTTCGATGGGTCTAATCCATCACAACCATTACTGACCACAGGAATGTCCGGGGCATCTTATTTCAAGTATAATAATAACCAATCTACCTATTTTGTTATTGATTATCTTACATATAAACCCTGGGGACTTACGTTGCTGGCAGGAATAAGCGGTAACAGAACCAACTATGACAGGAAAGACCTTTTTGCATTGCCAGGGTTAATTGCCGGACGTAAAGATCAATCTTTCAACAAGAAATATGATATGGCATATACTCCACACTTTGCTTTACAGAAGGAATGGAAACACCAGATCTTTAACCTAAGCTATAGTGAAGGTTATAATTCTCCTACCGCAGTTTCTTCATTTATAACAGCGACCAATACGGTGAATGATGACTTAAAGCCGGAACGTGCAAGAATGTTGGATTTTAGTGTGCATGGTCTTTTACTCAATACCAGGCTGGATTACCGTATTTCAGTATTCAGAATCGACTATTCTGATAAACTTACACAGTTACTTTTACCGGGTAATACCAGTGGACAAACATATTGGGGCAATACCGGAAGCCAGAAAAATAGTGGACTTGAGTTTAGTGTAGGGTATCAATACAGAGCAGAAGATTCTTTTATTGAAAGAATCGTTCCCTTTATAAATCTTTCTTATTACGATACAAAATATAAAGATTTTTCAATCTATGATCCTAAATATCAAGACCCTGTTACAGGAAAGACTGTAGGAAAACTAATGGTATACGACCATAAAACAGTAGTAGGAGTTCCGAGGAATAAATACGCTGTAGGTTTGGATATTTTTACCAAACCAGGATTTTATCTTGTGAATACCTATAACTATCTCGGAAATGTTTATTCTGATTTTAACAATGCGAATTTGGTAAAGGGCTTTGGATTGCTTAATTCAAAATTAGGATTTAAAAAGTCATTCAATAAACTGGATCTGGATCTATATGTAATGGGCAATAATCTTACCAGCCAGACCAATTATACTTTTTTATTCTTAGGAAATAATATCAATGATTCAGATAAAGGAAGTAATTATACCGTTCCTACAGATCTCAATTCGGGTCCTGGAAAAGCTTATTTCTTTTACGGCCTCAATGTAAAATACAGATTCTAGAATATATTTTATATTCATAAACAGCTTTTATACAGCTCAATAAAAATGCCACAGTTCTTTACTGTGGTTTTTTTATATTGAATCATAAAATCATCCATAAAATACATATTGAATTGGTCTAATTGTTAATTTTCTTTAATAAAATAAAAAAATATACTATCGATATAGCAATTTTATATCTTTGTTTTAGAAAAAGTAGAGCATATGATTGATAGGTCTTTTGTCGTAAATAAATTTGGCTTCTTAGGTGCCGATTTTTTAGCTGAAATGGAAAAGCATGCTGTTATGATTGACATAAAAGCAAAAACGGAAATTATAAGGGAAGGACAGAAAAATAAGTTTGTGCCTTTTCTTATAAAAGGCTCCATCAGAGTTTTCACGCTTAATGATGGGAGAGAGCTTATCTATTATTATATTAAACCAAAAGACAGCTGTCTGATGACATTTTCTTCCATTCTTACGGATTATGTCAGCCGGGTATATGCTGTTGCGGAAGAAGATTCCAAAGCAATCCTGATTCCTGTATCAGTAATACATGAATGGCTGGTCAAATTTCCGGAAATCAATAAAGTTTTTTACCATGAATATGACCGCAGGTTCTCTGAGGTCATGAATATGGTCAATGATGCAGTTTTCCACAGACTTGACAAAAGGGTTCTGAATTATATTAAACAGCAGATTTTATCCACAGGAAACAATCCTATTAAAATAACACACCGTGAAATTGCAAACAGTTTAGGCACTTCCAGGGAAGTCGTGAGCCGTGTGATGAAAAAAATTGAAAATGAAGGGGATATTTTACAAACGAAGGCCGGGATAAAAGTGCTTGTAAATGAAAATGTTAGATCAGACTAATTAAAATTGTTCGAAAAGATTATATCTGTTATTGATAAAAACAATTCAGTCGGTGACTTTTATCACCTGATTTTGAATTGAGAACTCAATAAGTTTGTCATACCGTAATTTAATTCAAATTGTATATGACAAAAACTCTCTTATTTTTGTTGGTATTTTCTTCAGGTCTTACCTTTGCGCAGGAAGATCTGCTGAAAGATATTGACACCGTAAAGACCAATACAGAAACTTCACAACCCGCCTTCAAAGCTCTTCAGATTGCCACCGGACAGTCCACAAAACTGGCAGCTAAAAAAGAATGGTATATTGTGGTTGCCCATAGATTTGGAGATATAAGTGCAGGATTCAAAGACTTTTTTGGTCTGGATCATGCCTCAACCAAGCTGGGTGTTATCTACGGGATTTCAGATGCTGTTTCAGTCAGCCTGTCCAGAGAAACGAATATGAAAACGTTTGAAGGAGCAGTAAAATACAGGCTGGTAAGACAAAATGAAAATTTCCCGGTTGATATTGTGGGGTATAATGTAATGGCAGCCAATACGGAGCTGAAGAAAGATACTTATCCACTCCTGAAATTCAGCGACAGGCTTTCCTATCTTACCCAAGCATTGATTTCAAGAAGATTCAATGATAAGCTTTCCTTACAGCTTACCCCATCCTTTGTTCATAAAAACCTTTACGAACCTAATATTGAAAACAAAAATCAGTTTTTGGCAGGTTTGGGAGGACGCTATAAAGTTTCAAAAAGAGTTTCTGTAAATGCAGAATACTTTGTGAATTTCGATGATCACAGTTTTTATAAAAACCCATTATCATTAGGGGTAGATATAGAAACCGGAGGACATGTGTTCCAGCTTTTACTGACAAATTCCCAGATTAATTCTGACATCGGATATCTTACCAATGCCACAGGGGCATGGGGAAAGGGACATATTTTCTTTGGGTTTAATCTTTATAGAGTTTTTTAATATGAAAAAGCTAACATCCTTATTGATATTGTCGTCAGCAGTTATAATGACGGCTTGCGACAGCAGAACATATGAAGAAATTTCTGTTAATACACCTATTACAGCAACTGTAAAATATACAGCAGATGTAAAACCCATTGTGGATAACAGCTGTATAGGCTGTCATTCCGCAGGGAGTTTTAAACCTTTGGTTACCTATGACCAGGTAAAAAACAATATAGACGGAATTCTGGACCGCATCCAAAGGCCGAATGGAGATCCCGGTAAAATGCCGCAGGGAGGATCGTTATCTGCAGCCCAGATCAACATTTTTATCAAGTGGAAAGCGGACGGATTAAATGAAAATTAAAAAAAATTGATATGAAAAAATTAGCATTATTAAGCATATTACTGCTTTCTGCAGGGTATGTTTCAGCACAAAAATACAGTTCTAAAACAGGAAAGGTAACTTTTGAGGCTTCAGTACCCCTGTTTGATGATATTTTCGCTCAGGATGACAATAATATTGTGATTCTGAATGCAGATAATGGTGAAATGGCATCAGTCTCAACTGTAAAAAACTTCCATTTTAAAACCAAATTAATGGAAGAGCATTTCAACGAGAGTTATGCTGAATCTGCAAAATACCCTAAAACAACTTTCAAAGGTAAAATTGTCAATTTTGATAAGACAAAGCTTTCCGCAAGTCCACAGAAATATACAGTTCAGGGTACTCTTAATTTCCATGGAGTGGATAAAGCAGTTACCTCAGCAGCCACATTATACGCCAAAGATGGAAAAATATATATGCAGGGTGCTTTTGCAGCAAGACCGGCAGATTATAAAGTGACCATTCCTAAAATGGTTACCAAAAAAGTTGCTGAAAATGTAAATATTGAATACAACTACGTAATGGTAAAACAATGAGAAGTATAATTCTGATCGTAGGATTGCTGCTGAGCTCATTGCTGTATGCCCAGGAAAAAGCAAAATCAATATTTGATATTGCCAGAAGCGGAACTGTAGCTGAAGTACAGGAACTGATGAAGCAGAATCCGGATGTTATTAATCAGGTTAATGAAGGGGGATTTTCGCCCCTTATTTTAGCCTGCTACAGAGGAAATGTAAACGTTGCCGATTTTCTGATCGACAATGTAAAAGATGTAAATTATAAAAGCCGTGAAGGAACAGCTCTGGCTGGTCTTGCGATAAAATATAATAAGGAACTGGTAGAGCATCTCTTAAAGAAAAAGGCTGACCCTAATATTGCAGATGCCACCGGATATACTCCTTTATTCTGGGCCGTAAAATTCGGAAATAAAGAGCTGATAGAACAGCTGCTTAGATATAAAGCAGATAAAACAAAGAAAGATTCAATGGGAATGACACCCTTTGAATATGCATTACAAACCAATAATAAGGAAATTATTAATCTTTTAAAAAATTGATATGAAAAAAACTTTACTAGCGCTTAGCGTATTGATGGCCAATTTTGCATTGGCACAGTTTTCATCCGGAACGGTAAATTTACCGGCAACTTCCATGACGGTGAAATTAGATACAACACCTTCAGGGGTAACCATTACAGTAACTGGTGACAGTAATTCTATGTTAGGAATTGGATTTGGAACTGTGGGGATGGCTTCAGGATCAGACGGATTTATTTACAACTCGTCAGCTAACAGAGATTATACATTTGTCGGAATGACGACTCCTAATGCTGATGCAGCCCAGGATTGGACACAGACTTCCAATACCGTATCCGGATCTACAAGAACTGTAGTGGCGACAAGATCACTTTCAGGAGGGGCTGGAGATTTTGCCATTGCCAATGCTGCAGGGACTATTAATATCTTCTATTCCCGTAAAAGTGGCGGAACTTCCTTAGGATATCATGATGCAGGGAGAGGATACGCAACGCTGACGATGACTGCAGCTTCTTTATCAACCAATGAAATTGCGGCCAACAGCAAAAAGGTAAATTTTTATCCGAACCCTGCTAAAGCAACAGTAAGTTTCAAAAACTTTGATAAAATAAAATCTGTTGATATTTACGAAGCAACCGGCAGAAAGGTAAAATCACTAAAGCCTGAAAGCGAAAGTATCAGTGTTGAAGATTTGAGATCAGGAAGTTATTATGTTGAAATCCTGCTTAAAGATGGAACTACATCTTACGAAAAACTGATTAAAGAATAATTTTTCAGAAAAAACACACCTAAATATTTTAAAACGGATACCTCTGAGATTTCAGGGGTATCATTTTTTTCACAAAGTACCGGTTTCAGGGGGATTGCTTTAAAATTCATATATTTGTGTATATCCGGATTGTTAACAAAAAAGACAGCTTCTCAGCCATATAACTTTTACAGCCAATGGAATTTAAAACTTTAGCCAATATCACAACAGATGAACTTTTATCAGTGTTCAATCATTCATTTTCAGATTATGTTATTCCTTTTCACTTAACGAAAGAGGTGCTTGTCTCAAAAATTGCAGCAGAAAAATTAGACATGAATTTATCCGCCGGAGCATTCGAAGAGGGAAAACTCGTTGGCTTTATCCTTCAGTCTGAAAAAGTTGAAAATGGTGAAAAGATGATCTACAATGGTGGAACGGGAGTTGTTCCGGAAAGCAGAGGAAAAGGACTGGTGAGAAAAATGTATGATTTTATAATTCCCATTTTACAGGAAAGGAATGCCAATACATTGCTGCTTGAAGTCATTGAAGGAAATAATAAGGCGATCAGAGCTTATGAAAATTTAGGTTTTACCATTGCCCGGAGACTGCTTTGTTTTAGAGGAAGTATTCAACAGGGAAAAGAAAATGCTGAAGTTGCCATAAGTGAACTGAAAGATTATCCTTGGGAGGTGCTATGCGCTTTCTGGGATATTGAGCCTTCGTGGCAGGGATCTGCTTTCGTATTGGACCCAATGCCGGAAAACTATATTACCTTAGGGGCTTACGATGGAGAGAAACTGGTGGGGTATATTATTTATGGCCCTGTAGCAAAAAAAGTGTATCAGTTTGCTGTAGATAAGAATTACAGAAACCGCGGGATTGGCACAAAACTTTTTAATGCGATCAGAGAAAAAAATGATGGACAGGCTATAGCCATAAATAATGTAGATGATTCCTCAGTAAGCACCGGTAAATTCCTTCGCGAAAAAATAGGGCTGGACAATTGGCTGACACAATTTGAAATGAAAAGGGCAATTGAATGAACTTAATTTTGATTCAAAAAAAATAACAGGTTTTAATATACTTTTAATCTCCTAAACTTTTCAGGCAGAAGTATAGAATGTAACTTTGCGGAAAATTTAAAACAATGAAGCGAGGAATCCATTTTTTACTGTTGCTGATTTCTTTTACGACGTTTGCACAACAGGTGAATATTGATACTGCCCAGGTAGTCATCCCAGGAAGGCAAAACAGTACCGAGGCACAGTCAAAGCCTTATGTGATTATGATATCTACGGACGGCTTCCGTTATGATTATGCCCGGAAGTATAATGCTGAAAACCTATTGAATTTAGCTAATGGTGGTGTAAAAGCAGAAGCAATGATTCCAAGCTATCCAAGTATAACATTTCCTAACCATTGGAGTTTAATTACAGGACTTTATCCTTCTCATCATGGTTTGATTGATAATTTTTTCTATGATTATAAGAGAAAAGAAGGATATGCCTTGAGTAGTAAGAAAAATGCTGAAGACGGAAGCTGGTATGGGGGAATTCCGCTTTGGGGACTTGCTGAAAAACAGGGAATGGTATCAGCCTCTTTAATGTGGGTAGGATCTGCCAGTGATGCAGGAGGAATAAGGCCAACTTATTATTACCCATACCACGAAAAATTCACACCTTCTGAAAAAGTTGAAAAAGTGGTTAACTGGCTGAAATTGCCAGAAGATAAAAGACCTCATTTTATTTCATTGTATTTCCCTGAAGTGGATGGAAGCGGGCATCATTACGGTCCGGATACCAAAGAAACAGAAAATGCCGTTCATCTGATTGATCAGGCAGTAGGAGATCTAGTGCAGAAAGTAAACGGATTGGGCTTAAAGAATGTCAACTTTGTTTTTGTTTCTGATCACGGAATGATTAAAGTAGACGGTGGTACTCCTTTGGAAATTCCGACTATTCTTTTTGATAAAAACAGATTCGATTTCTACAATTCCCAGACTTTGTTAAGAGTTTACGTTAAAAATCAGGATGAGGTAAAAAAAGTTTATCAAGAACTTAAAGCCAATAAAACAGATGATTACGAAGTATATCTTGATAAAAAACTTCCCAGATACCTGCATTTTGCGACCAGAGACGATCAATATAACAGAATAGGACAGATTCTTCTGATTCCTAAAGCACCAAAAATTTTCCTGGAAAAGGGCAAGAAATCATCCGTTGGAAAGCATGGCTACGACCCTAAAGTAGTACCGGAAATGAAGGCTACTTTTTTTGCTTGGGGACCGGAATTTAAAAATAATCTTGTGATCAGTGAATTTGCCAACGTCAATGTTTATCCTTTGGTAGCTGAAGTTTTAGGGCTGAAAATAGATCAGCCTATTGATGGAAAACTGAAAGTTTTAAAAGGAATTCTGAAAAAAAAGAAATAATCCCGGGATTTAAAATAGGATGATTAAAATAAGTTTCGGCGCACCTTTGGTGCGCCGAAACTTATTTTAACTGCAGTCTGGGACTTTTGTTTCAATATAAAAGAAATTAAAACCTGGAAGAAAACTCTTCAGCAAACTCTTCTAGCTTAACACTGCCTGTAACAGGAGAGCCATGATCAATAAAATCTTTCTGAACAACACCGGTTCTTATTCCCCTGCCCATTTCAACATAAAGCTTCGCTATATCTTCCGGCAATCCGGCCTGAAGCATTCCGTTTAAAGAATCTTCATCAGAGAATGCTACCCATGGAAGATCTGGTTTGCCTACTGATGTTCCTAAGACCTTTGCAAAATCTGAGGCTTTTCTTATATCACTCACAATATAACGGATATTGTTGATATGTTCTGCTTTTACCAGTTCTTCAGCCGCTGCCTTGGCAATATCATTCGGATGTACGACTGGTATTTCTACACTTTCAGGATAATTCCCTCCAATGATTCCCGCATTTTGAATTAATGGAATGTCGTTGAAAAAATTATTATAAAAATAGCCGGCTCTCAGAAAAGTAAAAGAGGTATTTTTTACTTCATTATAGAGCTTTTCAATATTGTGGAGTCCTGCGATAGGACCGTTTTCGACAGGCGATTCAGCCCCAACACTGCTTAGCATTACGGCTCTTTTTACCTGGGTGTTTTTTAAGGCTTCAGCATAATTTTTCCCGACATCCGTTGTGTTTTCCACAATCCTATCCGGACTGATAGCAGGAGGGGTCATAACAAAAACAGCGTCCGCTCCTTCAAATGTTTGTGTTAAAAACTGAACGTCTGTGACAGATCCTATGGCTGGGGTAGCACCCATAGATTCAATATCCTGCTTTCTTGCATTGCTGCTGCTTATGACTGTGATAGTATGCCCGTCGGCAATTAATTGCTGGGCTAATGGCTTAGCTACATTTCCTAATGATCCTGTGATTACTATTTTCATAGGTAAAATATTTTTTTATTTCTGAGAACAAAGTTATATTTGTACTTACTTTTATACAAGTACTTACCCTAAAGTATGTAATTATGACAGCCATCAAAGAAAGCTCCACCATTCAGGAGAATAAAAAGACAGTGCAGGACTGTCCTGTAATGTATGTTATGGAAAGAATTGGCGGATTCTGGAAACCGATTATCCTGTTCAATCTTTCCACAGGGGAAAAAAGATACAGTGAATTGAAAAAAGCAATTCCTGCCGTAACAGAAAAAATGCTGATCCAACACTTGAAACAGCTTGAAGCGGACGGCTTAATTATCAGGACAGCAAAGCCTGTAGTGCCTCCCCATGTGACCTATAAATTGAGTGAGGCTGGTAATGAGCTTGCTCCCGTTATTGATGCCATGGCTGCATGGGCCTTTCACGATATGGAAAGAAATCATAATCAATGTGCTGAAGGAAACAGATATATAACAAATCAGAATCAGAATGCTTTTAGCCAGAATCTAAAAAAATAAAAACAGGCGCCTCAAGTGAAGCGCCTGTTCTGTTACTATTTTACAGAAGAATTATAAAGACTGCATGTCAATGACGAAACGGTATTTTACATCACTTTTCAGCATTCTTTCATATGCATTGTTGATATCCTGCATTTTAATCAGTTCAATATCAGAGACAATATTGTGTTTTCCGCAGAAATCTAACAGTTCCTGCGTTTCTGCAATACCTCCGATCAAAGACCCTGCTACAGAACGGCGTTGGAAGATCATAGGTCTTGTACTTACTTCAGTTTCCTGGAATTCACCTACGAATCCTACAAGCACAAGCGTTCCGTTCAGAGAAAGGGTCTGCATGTAAGGATTGATGTCGTGCTCATAAGGAACCGTATCAATGATAAGATCAAATTTACCTTTTACAGCATCCATCTGCGAATCATCTGTAGAGATCACTACATGGTCTGCTCCAAGCTGTTTGGCATCATCCGTTTTTCCCGGAGTTCTTGAGAATAAAGTAACTTCTGCTCCTAAGCCTTTTGCCAATTTAATAGCCATATGGCCTAAACCCCCCAATCCTACAACGGCCACTTTTGAACCCGGACCTGCATTCCAGTGTCTTAACGGAGACCAAGTAGTGATTCCGGCGCATAGAAGTGGAGCTACTGCCGCCAAATCTAAATTTTCAGGAACACTTAAAACAAAATGTTCATCAACGACTACTTTCTGGGAATATCCTCCAAAAGTATGGCCGCCAAGGTGTTTATCTTTTCCATTATAAGTCCCTGTGAATCCATTTTGGCAATATTGTTCCAAATCGTGCTGGCAGCTGTCGCAATGTCCGCATGAATCTACCATACAGCCTACAGCGGCAAGATCGCCTACCTTAAATTTAGAAACTTCGCTTCCTACTTTTGTGATTCTTCCTACGATTTCATGTCCCGGAACTACAGGATACAAAGAGCCGCCCCAGTCGTTTCTTGCGGTATGAAGGTCAGAGTGGCATACCCCGCAGTATAGGATTTCAATTTCTACATCCTTTGTGGTTACCTCTCTTCTTTCAATATTCATTTCTTTCAGATCTGCTGTGGTAGACTCTGCACCATAAGCTTTTACTGTGATTGTACTCATTTTTTTTATATTTAGTTTATTTAGGATTATACATTATTATATTCTTCATCCGTGACAGGCTCCAGCCATTCTACAATCCCGTTTTGAGTATTAGGATTAATGGCAATATGGGTTAAACCACTATCAGGAGCGGCTCCATGCCAGTGTATAACATCAGAAGGAATACTGACAATATCTCCAGGGTTTAAAATCTGTACAGGCTTTCCTTTTTCCTGATAATATCCTTTTCCTGCCGTTACGATTAAAATCTGTCCGCCCTGGTGTGAATGCCAGTTATTTCTGCTTCCAGGTTCGAAAATCACATTCCCGATTTGGCAGTTCAGGTTGTCTTCATTGGGTTTCAGAATATGAACCCATGCTGTTCCTCCGGAGAAATAATCTGAAGGAGCCTTTTCCCCTTTCGGAAAAATGTTGGTATTAAAAGTTTCCATAACGGAACAAAAATCGAAACTTTTCCATAAACAAAACTTATACAGATTACCGAATTACTTACCAATTTTACATACATCATTTAAGTTACGAATGAAAATGGTAATTTTGGGTGGTAATAAAAATGTACTTCATGGAAAATCAGGAGGTTGAAATCTATAATACGGTCTCGGAATACAACAAAATGGCAAATCATGAGACCTTACATCCGTTGGTCAGTATCATTGATTTTTCCAAATCAGATCCTATATGCCAATATAAAAGAAAATTTGGGTTTTATACCGTTTTTCTGAAAGATGTCATGTGTGGAGACATGCAGTATGGAAAACACAGTTATGATTATCAGGAAGGCACATTGGTTTTCATTGCTCCGGGGCAGACCTATGGAATTTATAATAAAGATAGGTTTGTTCAGCCTGCAGGCTTTGCCTTGATTTTTCATCCTGATTTAATAAAAGGAACCAACTTAGGGAAGAATATGAAAGACTATTCTTTTTTTTCTTATGATGTACACGAAGCCTTGCACCTCTCAGAAAAGGAAAGAGAAATTATACTGGACTGCTTTAAAAATATTAAGCTGGAACTGGAGCAGGCAATTGACAAGCACAGCAAATCTTTAATTGTTAATAATATTGAACTGTTCCTGAACTACTGTATGCGTTTTTATGACCGTCAGTTTATTACCAGAGATCATATTAACCAGGGGGTAATCGGAAAATTTGAAAATTTAGTTGATGATTACTTGAAATCTGAAAATCCTAAGAACATTGGTTTTCCCATGGTCAATTATTTTGCAGAAAAACTGAATCTGTCTGCCAATTATTTCGGAGATCTGATAAAAAAAGAACTGGGGATTTCTGCTCAGGAATTTATCCACAATAAACTCATTGATATAGCTAAAGAACAAATTCTGGATCAGGCAAAAACAATCAGTGAAATCTCCTATGATTTAGGGTTCAGATATCCGCAGCATTTTACAAGGCTGTTCAAAACCAAAGTTGGTATTTCTCCGAGTGAATATAAAACCCTGAACTAGTTTTTTAACCCGAATAACTCAGATTTTTTCACAGATCAAACAATAAAAATAAGTGAATATTAGTGTCTGCATTTGTGAAATTTGTGTTTAGATTTTTTCAACACTAATAGTCCTAATTTTTTCACGAATGACACAATGATGGTTTTTGAAGTTAGTGTTTAAATAATTAAATTTAAAGAGAAAAGTTTTCACAGTTGTAAAGATGACACCTAATCAGCAAAATACCATTATTTTCAAGACCCGTTTCGGAAATATTTTAGCCTTAAAAGAAGAAGGGATTATCAGAGCCAGAAGCATCCGTTATGCCCATTCTGAAAGATTTAAAAGACCTGTTGCAGTAGAATCTTCTTTATCATCGATAATTATTTCTCCTGAAAAAACTCCGGTTTGCCCGCAGGCCCTAAGTCCGCTTGTAGAAAAGATGATCGGCGCTACACCTGTTGAAAGTTTTGAACCTGATGAATCTACGCAATACCTTTCCATAACCCGGCCCGGGATTGTTTCTGAAAATGAAAAACTGCCTGTCGTAGTCTGGATTCACGGGGGCTCTCATGAAATAGGCTGTGGTGATCTTGCCACTGCTGACCCTGCCGAATGGGTAAAAGAACAGCACATTATCGTTGTTACGGTTTCATACCGTCTGGGACTTTTCGGCTTTCTTGGGGGCAATGAGAAAAGGCCTGCTAATCTTGGGCTGTTAGATATCATTGAAGCTTTGAAATGGATAAAAAAATATATTGGGGATTTTGGAGGTAATGAAAACAATATTACTCTTCTGGGACAGTCTTCAGGCGGTGATGCTATTGCCCATTTAATGATCTCAGAAGGAGTTGAAAATCTGTTTCATCGGGTGATTATCCAGAGTGCTCCTCTGGGGTTACGTCATAAAAGGCAGAAAATGTCAGCAGAGTTTCTGAAAAAAACAGAAATACTGAAAGATGAAACCGATGTTTTAAAAATGATGGATGAATATAAGGCGTTGGTACCATCTGTCATGAAATACGGTTTGAAAGCAGCAATGCCATTTGGAACCCAATATGGATTCTTTCCTTTGTGCAAAGAGGAAGAATCGGTGGAAATGTGGAAAAATAATGCCCAGAAATTTGATGTCCTGATTGGTTTGAATAATGATGAAACTGCATTCTATCTCAAAACCTCCGAGGCTTTAAATAAATATTTTGGAAAAGGACTTGGATTAAAACTTATGGATAAGACTGTTGAAAAGACTACAGAATTTATCTATGGAGCTCCGGCAAAGCAGTTTGCACAGAATCTGGCTGATGCCGGCGGAAATGTTTATCTCTTCAGAATTCATTCAAAATTAAAAGATAATCATATCGGTGCTCCTCACTGTATTGATCTTCCCTTAATTTTTGGCAATGAAGCCGCCTGGAAATCTTCAGAATTGCTGAAAAATATTCCCTGGAACCGTATTCATGAGCATGGCAAAAAATTAAGAGCTCTCTGGGCAGAATTTGCCAGAAACGGAAAAATATCTGATACTTCTGAAAGACCAGAAATTCTTGAACTCCGGAAAGTGTACTGATTTATATGTATTTAATTCATTGATTTATGATGAATTTTTATTCATAATTGTGATTTTTAATGTATATTTAATAACTAAACCATAAAAAATAATAATTATGAAAACAAGCAAAGATTTCAAAGTAAGAAAACTGAACCGTAAGGAATTAAAGAGTTTAAAAGCCGGAGATATCAACAGAGGCAGAGTATGCTGTACTTCCAACGAAGACGGAGAATGCTGTGAATGGGCTAAAGATGTTTGGTACTGTCAATATATCTATTGCTAAAATATACCCTTGTCAAGGTTTGGAGCCTTGACAAGGGTTTCTGGTAAATTAGTATCACTCAGGAATCCAAACACTCACATTTCCCGCCGGAACAGGAAAATCTCCCCATCCGTTCTCATCAATGGTTACTTTTTCTTTAAACCGTTTCAGGAGGTCTTTGAATTTTTTTCCGACATAAAGCTTCCCGACTTCCATCGGTTTATTATACGCATCTTTATTGCTCAGAACTACCGCACAGCCTTTATGTGCATCATCTCCGGTACGGACCCATCCAAGGCAGTTGGCGTCTTCAAAGTAATCATGCTGCTCACCGTATGCATGATCTTTTCTTGCTTTTAATAATTCTTCGATACCGTCTACTTTCGGCATGAATATCTCCTGGTCATGACCACCCGAGTCTTTATCGATATAATGGGCACCATACAAATCAGGATAAAATACACATGGATAACCGTCTTTTCTTAATAATATCAAAGCATAGGCAAGAGGCTTAAACCATGAGTCTACAGGGGCTTCAAGGTCCTGCAGAGGCTGGGTATCATGATTGGCTACCAAGCTTACAGAATGCATGGGATCTGCCTGAGTAAGAGTTCCGTCAAAAATTTTTCTCAGGTCATAAGAGCTTCCTTCTTTCGAAGCATTATGGAAATTATTCTGAAGTGAACTGTCAAAAAGACTCATGCAGCCTTCGGTCACTTCAATATATTTCTGGAGCAGATGTAGATAGCCGGGAGCCCAGTATTCTCCGACAGCGAAAATATTTTTTCCGGAATTGGAGCGGAGCAAAGTAAGCCACTCTTTATAGAAATCGAAAGAAATATGCTTTAATGCATCCAGTCTTACCCCGTCAAAATCTGTCTGGTCAAAATACCATTTTGCCCAATTGTTGAGTTCTTCCCGTACAAAAGGATTCCGGTGTTCGATGTCATTATACATCAGATAATCGTAATTTCCTTTTTCATCATGTATCATTTCCTCCCAGTCATCTCCGTATTCAGACTGTATTTTATAAATATGGGATTCCATACCTTCAGCATAATCTACACCACTGAAACAGGTGAAATTCCATTCAAAATCAGAATATTTTTTTCTTCTCCCCGGAAAGGTAAACTTGGTATAAGACTCAATTTCGATAACATCAGAAATCACTTTTTCTCTGTTTTCTTCATCTACTTTTACCACTTTGAATTTTTCCAGTTCGTCACCGCCTGCCTTATGCCCAAGAACAATGTCTACGATGACTTGTATATTATTCTTTTTTAAGGCTTTAATAGCTTTGGTGTAATCGTTTTTGGTTCCGTATTTTGTAGGAATACTTCCTTTTTGGTCGAATTCTCCAAGATCATACAGATCATAGGCATCATATCCGATAGAGTATCCTCCATTTGTGCCTTTATATGCTGGGGGAAGCCATACTGATGTAATTCCCAGTTTTGCTAAATATCTGGCCTGTGTTTCGGCTTCTTTCCACAACTTTCCGTCTCCTTCAGAATACCAGTGGAAAAACTGAATCATGGTTGGGTTCATAAATTTGCTGATTTGATTGATACAAGTTAGCAAAAAAATATGACCTGCCTCTATTCGAATTCTTCAAACGGGATTTTTAGTTGAACGGAAACCTGCTTTTTTTCTTCTGTATTGAGGTGGGAGAGGGAGAGTCCTAATAAGCGTACAGCCTTATCGAAAGGACGAAGTTCCCATAGTCTTTTCCCGGTATTAAAATACTGTTCCGGAGATGAAAAATAGTCTTCCTTTGTGATACTTCTTGTGAAAAGAGAGAAGTCTTTGTACTTTATTTTTAAGGTTAAAGTCCTTCCAAGAATATTATTTTTCTGTAATCTCTGATGGAGTTCCTGCCCGAGACTTTCCAGTTTTTCATTGATTTGCTGTTCATCCAGCAGGTCTTCAAAAAATGTTCTTTCCACAGCCACACTTTTCTGAATCCTGTGAGGTTTTACTTCGGAAGTATGAATTCCCCGTACTACATTATAATAATGTTTCCCTGATTTTCCGAAAATTTTCACCAGCTCTTCCAGCGATCTTTTTTTTAAATCTTTTCCTTTATAAATCCCTAAACTAAACATTTTGTTGGCGGTAACCTTTCCAACCCCGTAAAATTTTTCCACAGGCAACTCCTCCAGAAAATGCTCCATTTTATCCGGGTGGATTGTTTTCTGCCCATTGGGTTTATTGATATCAGAAGCTACTTTAGCCAGAAACTTATTGACCGAAATTCCTGCAGAAGCTGTGAGTCCGGTCTGTTCAAAAATTTTCTGACGGATTTCTTTGGCGATGAGGTTGGCAGACTCCATTCCCTTTTTATTTTCGGTGACATCCAGATAAGCCTCATCCAGTGACAGGGGTTCTACAAGATCGGTATATTCATAGAAAATTTCCCGGATCTTTTTGGAGATTTCTTTATATCTGGCAAAACGGGGAGGAACAAAGATAAGCTGTGGGCATTTTTCTTTGGCTGTCTTACTGGGCATGGCAGAACGGACACCATATTTTCTTGCTTCATAGCTTGCGGCAGCGACAACACCACGATGCTGTCCTCCTACGGCTATAGGCTTGCCTTTCAATGTAGGATTATCATGCTGCTCTACAGAAGCATAGAATGCATCCATATCCACATGAATAATTTTACGAAGAGGCAAAGAAAAATCCATATACAAAGATATGGATTCCTTTATTGACGGTAAATTTTTTATAGTGTTGAAGTTTGAAGCCGGGAGAGAGACGTTAATGAGCATGAAAATTAATTAAAAAAGCATAGATTATTTCCAGGGCATAAACTACTTCCATCTCCCGTCTTTCTGCTTCCAGCTTTTACGGTTTCAGTCTCATGGTAAGAAGGTGAGATTCAAAACCTGATTTTTCATAAGCTTTTACAGCAGATTCATTCTGAGCATACACATCCAGCCTTACTTCATTCATTCCTCTGGATTTTGACCAGGAAATAAGTTCATCGGTAATCACTTTATTGATTCCTTTTCCTCGGTATTCCGGCTTTACATACATAAAACCTAAATAGGCATATTCTTTAAACTGATAGTAGTCTTTCTCCGCTTTTTTAATCAGAGCATATCCTGATGCAATGATCTCATTATTTTCTTCGGCAACAATTACTGTTGCGTCCTGAGACTGTATCAGATGTTTTAAATCATAATAATGGATTTCTCCTTCAATCAATGTACTGTTAAAAGGCCTTTCAGCAGTAACAATTCCCTGTTCGAATTCTAAAAGAATTTTTAAATCCTGTTCTGTAGCTTCTCTTGTGATCATGGTGTATATATAAATAAAATTTAAAACCCATTGAAAGTTGATCATTTTCAATGAGTTTTTATGTTTTTGAAGTTAATGATAACTATTTTAAAAGCTTGTCGATGGTTTGTTGAAGTTCAGGATCTTCAGGTGATATGGCATAATATTTTGCAATAGAAGATTTCTGATCAATGACCATATATCTTGGGATCCAGTTAAGATCCACATCATTATTAAAATCATTTTTCCATCCTGAAGCGAACCAGTAATTTTCTTTGTGTTTCATATCAAACTTTTCAAGGCTTTTTTCAAATCCTTCTTTTGAACGGTCCAATGACAGAAAAACAAAATCAATATTCTTATTACGCTCTTCCAGTTCTTTAGCTTTTGGGAGCGCATTTAAACAATCTCTGCACCATCCTGCCCAGAAATCAATGACTAAAACTTTCCCTTTATGCTGATCAAGAATCTGCTGAATAGTCACGCTTTTTCCCTCTTCATCTTCCAGTTTCTGCTGTAAGGCTTTTTTTGAAAATCCTGTTTTAAGAACAGCAGGGACTTTTTGAGAATAGCTTATCCCAAAAATCCCAATCATAAAAATTAATATCAACTTTTTCATCTCGTACAATTTCATTTGTACAAATCTAAACAATGAATGGCAATCTGAGATTGATTTCTTTGGAATTAGGAAAAATTTATAATATTGATGGACTCTATGAGGGAGGATGGGAGTATTGGCAGATTTTTACTGATAGTTTTTAATCAAACCTTTGACAACGGTAATTACATTCGGCATTGCTTTGTCAGCAGCATTCAACACCTCTTCGTGGGAAACGGCAAAGGCAATATCCGGTCCGCCAAGGTCTGTGATCACCGAAATGCAGAATACATCCATTCCCATATGCCTGGCCACAATAACTTCAGGAACAGTGCTCATTCCTACCATATCCCCGCCAATGGCTTTGATCATTCCATATTCGGCAGGAGTTTCAAAGGTTGGGCCCTGGAGAGCAACGTAAACCCCCTGATGGACTTTGATATGATGATCTATTGCAGCCTGTTCTGCTGTGGCAATCATTTTTTTGTTATACGGTTCGCTCATATCCACAAAACGTGGTCCTAGCTCATCGGTATTTTTTCCACGAAGCGGATGTTCGGGCATCATATTGATGTGGTCTTTCAGAATCACGATATCGGCAACACCGTACGCAGGGTTTACACCGCCACAGGCATTGGAAAGAATAAGATTTTGGATTCCCAGTAAATGAAAAACTCTTACAGGGAAGGTCACAGTGTCCATTGAATGCCCTTCATAATAATGGAAACGGCCACTCATCATCAGAACTTTTTTTCCTTCCAGTTTTCCGTAAACCAGCTTTCCGGTATGCCCTGCTACTGTAGTTTGCGGAAAATGAGGGATGTCTTTGTACTCTAAAACATGGATCGGCTCTATTTCATGCTGTAATTTTCCCAGCCCGGATCCTAAAACAACCGCAAAATCAGGCGTTTCCTGAATAATATTTTTAATAAAATCTGCAGTTTCTTTAATTTTTTCTAACATAATCCAAGATGATTTGATTGAATTCTTCTTTCTTATCAATGAGTACATTGATAGGCCAGTAGTAAACAATTTCTCTAAGATAGTCAAAAGTTTTCAGACGTACATAATCTTTCTCGGTGGTTAATATCAGCTTGTATTCCCCTAATTTTTTATATTCCGCAAGGATTTTTTTAATATCATCATCCGTGAAATTGTGATGATCTCTGAATTTTAGATGTTTTACCCTTTTTGAGAATTTTGCCAGATGCTCCAGAAGCGGTTTTGGGTTGGCAATTCCGGTGATCAGTAAAATATCATAATAATTCAGGTTGTTGTCAGGAAGTACTTTATCTTTTCCGTATACATTTTCGTCATAACCGATGGATGAAAAGAAGACTTTCTGCCCGTATGAAGGTCTTATTCGTGAGATATAATACCTTTTTGTTTCCTCGGTAAGCTCATCGGGACACTTGCTGACCATAATAATGTCTGCCCGTTTATAGCCGGATCTCGATTCTCTCAGGTCGCCTGCGGGAAGCAGATAATCTTTGAAGAACGGATCATTGAAATCAGTCATCAGAATATTGAAACCTGCTTTGATGGCTCTGTGCTGCATGGCATCATCCAACACCAGAACTTCCAGATCCATATCGCTGATCACTTTTTTGGCACCGGGAACGCGATCTTCTGAAACAGCGATAACAAAACGGTTTTTAAAGCGCTCAAAAAGCTGCATCGCTTCATCACCTACCATTTTGTAGTTGCTGTCATAATTGGTTACTTCATAGCCTTTTGTCAGCCTTCCATAGCCTCGTGAAAGCACACCGGTTCTGTAATGCTTGGATAAAAACTGGGCAAGATACATCACCATGGGTGACTTTCCACTTCCGCCCACAGAAAGATTCCCGACATTGATTATCGGTGTCTTGAATTTTGTCGACTTAAAAATTCCCAGATCATACATTGTGTTTCGGATACCCGTTACCAAATGATAACCAAGGGAAAAAGGATAAAGGTACCATCTTTTCATACGTTTGCAAAAATAGGAATTTTCATAAGCATTTGGTGCAATATTCTCAAAGACTTTTCAACAAATATTTCGTTAAATTAAAGTATTTTTGTGGAGTTATTAGAATACATTGAGATACTTTATTGAATTTTCTTACAACGGAAAGAACTATTTCGGCTATCAGATACAGCCGGATGCTATTTCTGTACAGGAAGAACTGGAAAAGGCGCTGTCCACCATTTTGCGCGAAGAAATTAAAACTACAGGGGCAGGGAGAACAGATACAGGAGTTCATGCCAAAAAAATATTTGCCCATTTTGATACGGAAAAAGAATTGGATGATCAGCTTCCGCGAAGGCTGAACAGTTTTCTGCCTCCTGATATTTCCATTAAAAGAATTTTTCCTGTACAAGATGATTTCCATGCCCGTTTTGATGCAACGTACAGAACCTATGAATACTATATCTCATTGGAAAAAAATCCATTCACGCAGGAATCTGCCTGGCAGCACTGGAAAAGACCTTTGGATGTGGTCGCCATGAATGAAGCATGCAAGATTCTTTTCGAATATGAGGATTTTACCAGTTTTGCAAAATTAAAAACCGACAACAAAACCAATATCTGCAAAATCTACAAAGCAGAATGGGAGCAAAACGGAACAGAACTGAAATTTACCGTTTCAGCCAACCGTTTTCTAAGAAATATGGTTCGTGCTATTGTCGGAACTATGGTAGAAATAGGAACGGGTAAACTGAAACCGGAAGATCTCCGTAAGGTGATTGAAGACAAAAACCGGAACGCTGCAGGAACTTCAGCTCCGGGGCACGGATTGTATCTGGTGGATGTAGGCTACGATTTTAAATAAAAACTAAAACAAAATAATAATCATATTATCAATTTTTATTCTTATCTGTGCCTATAGATATTACACACAGTTAGTCGAAAGGTCTGGATAAACAAAATGGTATTACCATGTTCTGGCAATTGGTATTTATCCGGGAACTCAGATCGTTTTAGGTCTTTGCTATGGTGTTTATTTAAGCTTAACAGATCCTGAATCTTTAGATAATGTAAATTACACAGGGTTTTTCCGGAGTGAATATTTTAGGCTCGTTCATCTCTATTGCATCAGTTTGGGGAATTGATAGGCTCCTTGAAAACAAATTCATAAAAGAAAGACCGGCAAAAACTATCGAAATTGAAGTGATAAGGGAAGACCTTTGATCAATAAGATTTCTCTTTTTAGTATCGGAAATTAAGATTATTTTTAGATAATATAAGGGTACTAAAAAAATAACCATGACAGAAATTGATAAACTAGCCTTTGCCTTACATCATTTTGCCGGACTTTCAGAAGAAGATTTCAGACTGTCTGAAAATTTCTGGCTGCCAAAAGAATATAGAAAAGGAGATTTTTATAATCTTCAGGGAAATGTATGTTCCTATTTAGGATTTATTGTCGATGGAGTTTTTCGTTCTTATGTCATCAATGGAGATACGGGTGAAGAAAAGAATGTTTTTCTTTATTCTGCCAATGGATTTGTAGTTCCTTTTAAAAGTTTTCTCAATCAGATCCCATGTGATTATTTTACTCAGGCCCTTACGGATGCTTCTATTATTTTTATCCGGCACGCAGATCTTATTTCTCTCTACCAGCAGTCGCATCAATGGGAAAAATTTGGGAGACTTCTGGCGCAGGCAGCATTTAACGTGACCATGACAAGGGTAGAAGGGTTTTTATTAAAGTCTCCGGAAGAACGTTATCTGGATCTGATGAAAGAGCATCCTGATATTTTCAGTAATGTTCCGCTGTATCATATTTCTTCTTATCTGGGAATTCAGGGACCTTCTCTGAGCAGGATAAGAAAAAGAATTTCAGGTAAATAGTACGATTTTAACCTGGGTTAAAGTTTTCGTCATTTTATCTGCAGAAATTTGTTTCATCAATTTAACAAAACAAAAAGTGAAAATTATGAAAACAAAAACGATCGTATTCATTCATGGGTTATTTGTGAATAATACAAGCTGGAAAGAATGGAAAACTTATTTTGAAGCTCAGGGATATACCGTACATACTCCCTCAAATCCAGGACATGAAGGGGATCCTGTACACTTGAAAAATAACATTCCCGGCGAATTAAGACATGTCGGCTTTGACGATACTGTGGACAATCTTGTGAAACTGATTGACAGTCTTCCTGAAAAGCCTATTGTTATCGGACATTCTTTTGGAGGGCTTATGGTCCAAAAGCTGATCGATATGGGGAAGGCAGCAGCTGGCATAAGTATTGACGGTGCTCCTCCGAAAAATATTATGGCGCCTTTTTCTACTGTTAAAATCGTTTGGCCAGTGGTGAATTTCTTCAAAGGAAACAGTCCATATATGGGAACAAAAGAATGGTATCACAAGGCCTTTTTCAATAATTATTCAAAAGAAGAAAGTGACAGGCTTTACACGACGGTAGCAGTTCCTGAAAGCAGAAAATTGGCAAAAGATCCTTTGTTTAAAGCTTCTGCAAAATTAGATTTAAAGAAACCCCATCAACCGCTGCTGTTCATAGCGGGATCTAATGATCATATTTTTCCGGCAGCATTTTCAAAGAAAATAGCGGGGGCTTATAAAGATACTGGCAGCATTGTGGATTTTAAAGAGTTTGCAGGCAGGAGTCATTTTATATGTGGAGAAAAAAACTGGGAAGAGGTAGCAGAATATGTTTTGAGCTGGATACAAAAGAATGCTTAATATATTCATTCTGTAAATGGTAGATATCTTAAATTTTCTATGACGATTTGCAAAAGTTGTAAAGGCAGTCCGGTTATAAAGTCTTATTTTTGCATAGAATTTTATTTTAATTCTTTCTTTCGATTCGTACAATGAAAAAACAAGATACCTGGGGAATTATAAAAAGGCTGTTCTTTATCGGAATGAAATTTCGTTCTTGGTTTATCCTTACCCTTATCATTTCCATATTCCTTTCGATTGTTTCCACTTACAGGCCTTATCTTACCATGCAGGTGGTGGATAATGATATTACAAAACTTCATGATAAGGCTTTAATGATGAAGCATATCTATATCCTTGTTGGATTGGTGTTTGCTGAAACGATTTTGAACTTTTTCCTGGTTTATTTTTCCAATTTTATCTCGCAGAATGTGATCAGAGATATCAGAGAGCGTTTATATGCGAAACTGATTTATTTCAAGACTGCATTTTTTGATAAAACCCCAATTGGGCAGCTGGTGACCCGTGCGGTAGGCGATGTGGAAACAATTGCTACTGTTTATACAGATGGATTCCTGATGGTGTTTGGAGATATCCTGAGAATTCTGTTTGTATTGGTCATGATGTTCAATACCAATGTTCACCTGAGTTATATTACACTGGCCATTTTACCTTTGATGGTAGTCATTACAAGATTCTTCCAGAAAAGACTGAAAAAAGCTTTTGGGGATGAGAGAAACTGGACTGCCAATCAGAATTCTTTTGTTCAGGAAAGGCTTGCCGGGATGCCGATTATCCAGGTATTCAACAGACAGGAAGCTGAATTTAAGAAATTTGATGATATCAATATTACCCTTAAGGGAGCATTGCTGAGAACTGTATTTATTTTCTCTCTTTTCTTCCCGGTAGTGGAACTGATTTCTTCATTATTTATAGGATTTATTCTTTTCTATGGGGGATATATTACCATCAGCGCCGGGGTAGTGATTGCATTTATCCAGTATATTTCCATGCTGATCCGTCCTTTGAGACAGATTGCAGACCGTTTCAATAATATCCAGCGAGGAATTGTAGGAGCAGAAAGAGTGCTGGGGTTAATGGATGAAGAAAACGCAATGCCAAATACCGGAACGGTGAAGAAAGATCACTTTGCCGGAAAAATTGAATTCCAGAAAGTACACTTTGCATATGATGAAAAGCAGGAAGTACTTAAGGGAATTGATTTTAAAGTAAACCCGGGAGAAACCGTAGCAATTGTGGGTGCAACAGGTGCCGGAAAATCTACCATTATCAGTCTGATCACCAGATTGTATGATATCAATTCAGGAAATATCCTGATCGATGATGTGGATTTAAAAGATTATGAATTGTATAATCTGAGAAGCCATATCGGCGTAGTGCTGCAGGATGTGTTCCTTTTCCACGGAAGTATCTTTGAAAATCTTGCTTTTGGTGATGACAGGATAACATTGGATAAAATTAAAGCCGGAGCCAGAGAAATTGAAGTGGATCAGTTTATTGAACAGCTTCCTGGGGGATATGATTATGTAGTGAGCGAGAGAGGTTCATCCATTTCTTTGGGGCAGAGGCAGCTGCTGTCTTTCCTGAGAGCTTATTTATCAGATCCGAAAATTTTGATCCTGGATGAAGCAACTTCTTCCATTGATCATGAGAGTGAAAAGCTGATTCAGAGAGCAACAGAAAAAATTACTAAAAACAGGACATCCATTATTATTGCCCACAGACTTTCAACCATTGAAAAGGCGGATAAGATCATTGTGATGGAGCATGGTAAAATTGTGGAAGAAGGCAAGCATCTTGAGCTTCTGGATAAGAACGGTTATTATGCTACTCTTTACAAAGCCCAGCTTCGTCATGAAGTGGAAATGGAGGAAGAAAAAGAATCGTAATCCATCAGAAATTATAATAAACAAAAAAGAGAGTCATTATGATTCTCTTTTTTCGGTCTAACCTTTTGCGACTTGTAAATTTATACAGTTTTTTATTTAAAATATCAGCTTTGATCTATCAATGCTTTTTAAAACTGCAGAATACAAAATTCTGAACTGTTTCAAAAGGAGTAATATGATCTTCTGTAATACACTTTATTTTTGTAAAACCAGCTTTGAATTTTTCAGCTAATGACTCTTCATCATACTGTTGAATATCCAGTCCGCTGCATTTGGTGGGACCGTTTTTAGAAAAAGTTCCGATAATCATAAAGTTATTTACATTCTTTTCTGCAATATCAATATATTTTGAAACCTGTTCCGGTTTTGTAAGAAAATGAAAGGCAGCTCTGTCATGCCAGATGTCATAGGTCTCTGCAGGTTCGAAAGCTGTAATATCTGTTGCAATCCATTTTACTTTGTTAGCAGCATCTCCCAATCTTTCCTTTGCTTTTTCCAATGCTTTGGCAGAAATATCCAGTACTGTAATGTTTTTGTAGCCTTCTTCAAGAAGAAAATCAACAAGGTTGCTGTCGCCGCCTCCGATATCGATAATGCTGGCATCTTTCCCCAATCCCGAAGATGTAATAAAATCAAGTGATGTCTGAGGTTTTTTCTGTGTCCAGCTTACCTGATCCGGATTTTTGGTTTCATATACGTTTTCCCAGTGGCTTTTGTTGTCGGAAGATATCATGATTCTTTTAATTGATTATTGATCTCTTCAAATTTATTAATTAATTCGTCAATTTTTCCCTGCTGTTTTTTGATGGTTCGCGGTCTCAGATAAAACCAGTTGAAAGCAATCCAGGCTGAGGTTACGGTATAGGTCAGAATTCCGGCGCCAAGAGTCATTCTTGATGTGTATTCATACATATAAAAGCATATTCCGAGAAACAGCATGATAAAATATATGTTGAGGATGGTGGTCTGCATAAACTTCTGCTTATTTTTTACCACATACAAACTTTGGAGATATTCGTTATTTGATTGAGTCTGATCAATTTTGTAGAATACCATAAACATTTTGTTGTAGGCAAGCAGGAAAATAACCATTCCCAAGACTACAAGTACAATTCCGATTTTTGTTGTGATCATTTCAGGCTGGTAACGGTACCAGATGAAAAGAATCAATAAGGAAGTAGCAATTAATCCAATATTAGCAAAGACCAGTCTGCGCAGGTTCTGATTTCTGAATTTTTTCAGTTTACCGAGAAGCTCTTCCATATTGGGTTTGTTGGAAGTCTGCTGCTTCCATATATTTTTGAAATCGATATTAGTATCCATTTTCTTTAAACTTTTGTGTTAATTTTTCTTTTATTCTGTGAATCTTTACCCGGATATTGGATTCTGAAAGTCCTACGATATGGGCTATTTCAGCCTGTCTTACCTCTTCCAGTTCCAGTGAAATGATGATCCTGTCCGTTTCCGGCAACTCAGAAATATACTGGTAGAGCATCTGTATCTGAGGCTCCATGGATTCCTGCTTTTTCTCTTCCAGATTTACCGGTAAATCTGCTTTGGCAAATTTCTTTTCCTTTTCAATCTGTCGCAGGCAATTATTGGAAGCAATTCTAAAGATCCATGTTCCTACGCTGGATTCATTCCTGAATTTAGGAAGCTGCTGCCATACAATGATAAAGGTTTCCTGTGCAAGATCCTGTGCAAGTTCGGTGTCATTCACATATCCCATGCATAAACGGAATATCCTTTGCCAGTAGAGTTCGTATATCTCTTCAAAAACCATTATTTCGAAGATAAAAAGTTAGTAAGCTGGTTAAGATACCAATCCTTGTCATCATACATGATGAAATGCAATCCTTTTGAAGCATATTGCATATTGGCATTTTTTAGATCCTTGTACTGGCTTTCAATAGTCGGTTTAAGATTAACAAAAAAGGACTCCAGAAGAATAAGAGAAGGGCATTGAATGTTTTTTATTTTCTCTCTGAGATCGGTATTGTAAAAATCACAGTACATTTTTGCAAATGTCTTCCGATCAGATTTCATGCTCCATCCGATTACGGTTTCCTGCATAGAAGTATCCGCCAGCAGGCGTGGCATTGCCTGAGTCTGCATTTTTCGGAACTGTTCATCATTCATAGCTGTTAATTGGGTAATAGTAGAGGTGCAGTCATTATTTTCTTTTGAACTGAAATTGGGATCAGACATTGCTGCCAGACAGGGAAGAGTATCTACAATAACGATTTTACCTGCAAGTTCCGGATAGTCGGCTGCAATAGCCAACGCAAGGCCACCTCCCATACTGTGCCCGATAAGAATCGGTTTATCAATTTTATTATTTATGATATAAGCTGCGATTCCTTTTTCCCAGTCTTTAAAACTGGCCTCTGTCTGTGGTTTTGTTCCGGCAAAGCCGGCCATTGTCAAAGTATAACAAGTGAAGTTTTTTTCAAATTTTGCAGCTGTCTCATTCCAAACCTCTCCTGAAGAGGCAAACCCTGGAATAAAAATTAGGGACTGATTTCCTTTTCCGGTTTTCTTTACTTCAAAAGGATAAGATGTTTGCTGTCCAAATATATTGCACACCGCCAAAAAAAATAAGAGGATGATAAGAAGGAACGTGAATTTTTTCATGATTTCTAAAGTTTTAAGGTTTATTTGTCTTTTAGAGACAAACCTTCAGAAAATGTTACACTAAAATTTATTTTTTATGAAAAAAAATATTTTTTCTCCTCCAAAACCTTGTGTTCAGGACAAAATCACATGAAATTTATTGTATAAAAATGAAGGCTGTTAATCTAATATTCTTCCATAGAATCTACTGATATTAAAGTAGAACCCTGGGACTTTATATTTGCCTTTTTCAAACTCATGATAATCACATTTTCCTTCCAGGCTTTGTGATTGAGTTTCCATTTGAAACCTGTTCAGCAGCACGTATTCATCAGTCACAGAAATAACATGAAAGCCCGTCTCACATGTAAGCCCATCACCGGATGTAAGAATAGCGCTTAATAATCCATGAAAGTTTCCTGCAATCTTTTTCGCAGTGTTATCATCATTGTTGAGATGATACAAATAGGCCAGATAATTCATGGCACGAAGGTCCAGCGGATTTTCATCCAGTACATCACGGAAAAGCTGAATTCCCTTGGAAAGATCCTTTTGTGAAATACCTTCCCCACGATAATATTTGGCTGCTTCTTCAGCTTTCTTCCCCGTTTTATAAGGCTGATATTCTTTTTGAAAGGTATACCCGAAGTACAGATGCCGGTATTGATTGCCCGTAAGAAGCGTATCATTCTGTTTTAATCTTTTTAAAAGTTTAGGGTAATAGAATTCTGAATTTTTATCTTCAATATTTTTTTGAATGGCCGCATAATCCGGAGCCTTAAATTCCATTTTCTGAGCATGCAGGAAAGTAATCAATAGTAAAAAAAATAAAGAGAAAAAAGCTTTGGTATTCATAGATTGTATGGCATTTTTACGATTTTTCACAAGGTTAAAAATACGGAATATGTATCAATCGTATAATATTAAGTCACTATTTATAAAAAAAACAATAAAATATTGTCAAAGTGTTATTTTGTATCGATAAAATTACTAACTTTATTCAGAATTTGAGAGGTTACCCCTGATATTCAAAGGGGTAAAAGGAATTTTTAACTAAAAAAACCAAAAATATTAATGAGCAGTAGTATCCAAGATGAATTTAAAGTCTTCAAAGACGAATTAAGAAAGTTGAATATCGAAGTACAGAAAGTTGTAAAAGTAGGAAACGGCAGTATGGATTTTCATGAGGTTTTCTACAAATCGCCGAGGTATCAGGAGGTAAAAAGTATATACGTTCAGCGCCATAATCTGGACAGTATGATTGAAAAATTTAAACAGGCCTATCATTAAAATAGAAGTGCGCCGCAGAGAATCTGCGGCGTAACTTTTTTATAAAATCTAAAAATTCAGTCTCTATCCAATGTAGACTTCTTTTTAGTATCTTTCATTCCTATATAAACAACCAGAGAGAAAAGAATACATCCGGTAATGTACCAGTAAAAGTATTCTTCAGAACCAATCTTTTTGAACCAGAGCGCAATATATTCTGCTGTCCCTCCAAATACGGCAACCGTAATGGCATAAGGTAAGCCGACACCAAGCGCCCTGATCTCAGAAGGAAAAAGCTCGGCTTTTACCACGGCGTTGATAGAAGTATATCCGCTAACAATAATTAATGCAGTCATAATCAGGGAAAATGCTCCCCACATTGAAGTAGTATTGCTGAGCGCTGTAAGAAGCGGAACAGTACATAAAGTTCCCAGAATACCAAAACCCAAAAGAAGAGGTCTTCTTCCTATTTTATCAGATAATGCTCCGAATACAGGCTGAAGGCAGGCAAATATAAAGAGGGAAATAAATGAAATCAATGTAGATTCTTCCTTGGTAAGATGTACGGTATTGACCAGAAATTTCTGCATATAGGTTGTATAGGTATAAAATGCAAGTGTTCCTCCTAAAGTAAGACCTATTACAGTAAGAAGGGCTTTGGGATGTTTCAGGAGTTCTTTTACGGTCCCTTTTTTCTTTTCGCTCACTTCTTTTTTATTTTCAAAGGCTTCCGTTTCATGAAGATTAGCCCGAAGGTATAATGCAATAATGGAAAGCAGAGCCCCAATAGCAAAAGGAATTCGCCAGCCCCAATCTTCCAGCTGTGTTTCTGTAAGTACTAATTTTTGTAAAATAAGCTGTATCCCTAATGCGATAAGCTGTCCGCCGATCAGGGTGACATATTGAAAACTCGAGTAAAATCCTCTTCTGTCCTGTGTTGCCATTTCACTGAGATAGGTAGCCGAAACCCCGTATTCTCCACCTACACTCAGGCCCTGAAGCAATCTGGCCAGTAAAAGTATTAAAGGAGCCAAAATACCTATCGATTTATAGGTAGGGGTGAGAGCAATCAGCAAAGACCCAAAGGACATCAGTAGTACAGAAAAAGTCATTGCTTTTTTTCTTCCAATCTTATCAGCAATACTTCCGAACAGCCATCCACCGATAGGACGCATAAGAAAACCTACAGCAAATATCCCTGCAGTATTCATCAGTTGGGCATTAAGATCAGAATCCGGGAAAAAAGAATGTGAAAAATAGATGGCAAAGGCTGCATACGCATACCAGTCATACCATTCGACAAGATTTCCGATAGATCCGCCTATGATAGCCTTGATTCTTTGGCCGGTGGTAACAGAGGTTGATTTCATAGATAGTATAAATTCCAGAAAGTTCTTATAATGGGATCCAAGATACAAATTTCAGAAAAAAATAACCGTACTGATAAAGAACGGTTTAGATGTTAGGGTTGAATATGTTAAAACCTATATCCTATCGAAAGTCCGCTTCTGAACCCCGCCCAGGGGCCGTCTACTTTTATTCTCGCTCCGTTGGCATTGGTTTCTACAGTATATTTTACAAATGGAATATCGAGGTTTTCGATCTCCTTTTTTAATTGAGCCTGCATATCGGGAGTCAGTACATAATCTGAAGTCATTGTAAAATCCCCTTTTCCGCTTCCATAATGGGCGCCGGCAATCCAGAAGTCAAGCACAAGGTTCTGGCTTCTTGTTAAAAAGAACTGTACGCCTACCATCAGACCACCACTGTTTCCTTTGGTGTCTCCAAAACCTTTAAGAGGTATCTGATAGGTGATTCCATTAGGGCCATTGTAGTCATAATAAAAATCGAAAGTATTGGAAGTAACGCTTGAATAACGGTAATAAGGTGCAAAATAGAATCCTTTACCGTAACCTTTTCCTACATAAAATCTGGGTTCTATAGTAAAGTTCGTGGCTTTTACCCTGAGGTTCTGGAACCTTTTTTCGTCCTCGTCTTTCAGAAAGGAATTGATGAAAGGTACTTTTCCTTCAGGCATTGTTCCAAAACCTACATTCACTGAAAACCATTGGTTGATAGCCCGCTCATAAGACAGATTGATGTTTCTGAATGCATAGGCTGTAACATTGGTCTTGATGATATTCATTTTCTCTGCCGGGCTGTTTTGAATTTCCTGAGCTCCTAATGCGGAAAAAAAAGAGCATGGAATTAATATGAATAACTTTTTCATGACGCTATATTTTGTGATGTTAAAAAGTAATCAGCAAAAAACGGGCTGAATTTAACATAATAATTGGAATTTAAATGAAAATTTATGAAAAATTTTAAATATGTTGTATCTGTAAATGTAATAAACATCATGGATATGTTGTCCTAATGGTATAATTCATCTTCAGAAATGAAAAAAACTATATATACCATTTTCTTTCTTTGCGGAGCTTTTATATTTTCTCAGGAGAAGAAAAATGATACGGCTGGTGTAGTGGCTAAAGAGATTCAGGAAGTTATTTTAAAATCACAACGTAAAAAGCAGTTTGCTGATAAAGCAGTTTATACTTTTGATAAGGAGGCTCTGGAAAGAGCACGCTATGCAAAAGACCTGCTTCGCACCCTTCCGGAACTGCAGCTTGATCCGGTATCCAATACCATTACCAGCACAAAGGGAGGAACTACATTATTTCTTATCAACGGAATTGAGGCTACAGACATGCAGATCCGGAGTGTTGCTCCCAATGAGGTTCTGAAGGTGGAATATTATGATATTCCGCCGGCAAGATGGGCAACAAGAGCTGATACTGTCGTTAATATTCTGACAAAATCTGCAGAAACAGGATATGTTTTCGGGGCTGATGTTTCTGCTGCTTTGAATACGGGATTTGTGAATGGTTCTGCCTATGCCAGTTATACAAAAGGTAAAAATAATTTTGGTTTGGAGTATTCACTGAATCTGAGAGATTATAATGACAGAAGAGTAAACAGTGTTTATGATTATCAGCTCAATGAAAAACATTACCGTTCTGACGAAAACAGAACCGATCATTTCGGATATACTTTTCAGAATATTGCTTTGCGTTTCACCAGACTTGTTCCTGATGAATATGCATTTCAGGCCAAATTCAATATGGATATTTTCAGCAGGTTTTCAAAAGGAACAGGGCAGAGTGTCTTTACGGAAGATAACCTGAAAGAAGAACATGCTATGTTTAAAAATAATGGTTCAGATTATGTGATTCCTAAACTGGATCTTTATTATTCTAAAAAAATCAGTGAAAAAGATGAACTGAGTATCAATGCTGTTGGATCTCACTATACTACCCATACTTCGGAAACAGCGAGGGAATGGGTAACAGGGTCGGGATTTTCAGTATATGATAATGATATGGTTCTGGAGGCAAAGCAAACCAGCCTGGTGGGAGAGCTTGCCCATACTCATGATTTCAAGGCAGGAAAACTTTCATCAGGATATCGTATCTCACGGTCTTCTATTTCGAATGACCTGAATAATCTTGCCGGATATTCCCGATACAGTGTCACTTATCTGGAACAGTATTTTTACACTGAATTTGCAGGAAAGACAGATAAATTCAGCTACCGTATTGGAGCCGGGCTTACCAATATTCACAACAAAAGTGCAGAGAATACTTTTGATGAATGGACTTTTACTCCAAAAGTTATCCTGGCGTATCAGCTTAAAAACAGTCAGAATCTTCGTTTTACAACAAGTTATAACCCGGTAAGTCCCTGGAGCAATGCTTTGAGCAGTAATGTAGTGCAGCTGGCTCCAAATATTGTTCAGAGAGGAAATCCTTTTTTAGAATCTCAGCAGGTTTTTTCAAATAACCTTACGTATTCCTTTAATAATAAATATTTTGACTTTAACGCAGGTTTGTTTTACCGGTATATCAACAGGGTGATCAACCAGTATTACGTTCAGGATGAGATACTGGGAGGCTATGCGCTGACGTATGAAAATGGAAAAAACGGACAACGGTACGGAGTACAGCTTACAGGATCTTACAAACCATTCGGAAATAATCTGCTTGTCGTAAAAGCTGTGATCACGCCTACTTCTGAAACGGTACGGACAAGTACCGGTGCTTTGATTAAAAATGATTATTTGGGAAATTATTTTTCACTTTCTTCAGAGTATCAATCTTTTTCTGTTCAATATCAGTTTAATATTCCGGTATACAGCCTTAGCGGCGCTTTTCTGAATACCAATGAAAATCAGAATAATGTTTTTGTAAGCTATAAGCTTAAAAACTGGACATTTTCCACAGGAATGTACTGGATAGGAATGCCTTCGGAATATAAAACAAAAAGTTTACCTGAAAGTCTGGTAGATTATAAAGTTCATACTCAGATTATGAATAATAAATCCATGTTTGTATTGGGGCTGAGCTATGATTTCTCAAAAGGGAAAAAGACAGAAATCCAGCGAAAGCTTAATAATGAAACGGCTCCAGCCGCCACTTTTTAGATGCCAATTTGAATGTTAATAAGAAATCCCCGCTCATTTGTAGGAGCGGGGATTTCGTTTTTTATTTTTTGATGAATTTTGTATTCTTTGTATCTGTATTATTTTTTCCACTGATCTCAATAAAATAAGACGCTGGCGGAAGATCAGAGATCTGTACGTTTCCGGATTTTATATCTGAAGTTTTAACCAGTTTTCCATCCAGACTGTAAATATTTGCTTTGGAATAGTTATCCGTATTTCCTTTGAAACCTATAAAGTCCTGTGCAGGATTAGGATAAACTATCAGGTTTTCTTTTTTTACCGCATTGCTGGTTGCCAGAAATGTTTCGTTTAAGGCTAATGCGGTGGCTACTGTCTGGTTGATGCTCAACAATGGAATACTGATATTTCCACTTGTAGAGTTTAGCAGTGCATATCTGTGAGAAGCATCATAATAAGAATAGGCTGTATTGGTGACTGTTCCGATAGGGTTGGAGTAAGTCACATCAAAAGACGGATACAGATTGAAGTTTTGCGTGTACTTTACTCTAAGAACGTTGCTGTACGTTTGATTCCCTATAATCAGGGTTCCATAGGCATCAGCAATGGCATTCATTGTTCCGCTGAACAAGCCGTTAGCAGAAGAGGAAGAGAAAGTTCCTTTGGCTGTATCACTCTGCGCCGGTCCGTAAGTCAGCGGGTAGCTAATATAAGTACCATTATCCACACTAAAGTTTAAAGTAGCCTGTGTATTTACAATTCCTGTGATTTCAAGCTTAGTAGAGGATGCTTTATAATAAATGGTTGTGGCTCCGTCTATCATTTTAATCGTGGAACCTGGAAAAGTCGCTATTTCAGTAGAAGTAGGAACTGAATAGGTTGTTTGTGACGAAGTTCCCATGGTAAGGGCTCCGTTTGAAAATGTAACATTAGCTCCTGTTGCAGAGTTGTTAACGGTTCCGGTTACATGATTGTAATTCACAACATTCCCGGCAATAGGGTCATTGGCCGCTTTTGTAAGCGTGATCTGCGCAGAAAACATGGCAGACGCTCCTAATAAAAGGAGTAAAGATTTTTTCATAGTCAGAAATTTTTGTTAAAAATAATTAAAAAATAGTATTCAAATGTTAAATTATATCGTTTTTAATTAAATTTTTGAAAAAACCGCCTGTTGATCATATCAACAGGCGGCTCTGTGCGTTAAAAATGTGTAAGTCTAATTGCTCATTACCATTTTACGATATGCATAAATATCTTCTATAGTGACGACGCTCATTCCTTTTTTGATAGCAAAGTCTACAATTTCAGGAAGCCTTGCCATAGAGCCGTCTTCATTGGTCAGCTCACAAAGTACAGCATCATCACCCAGATTGGCCATTTTTACAAGATCTACACTGCCCTCGGTATGCCCACGTCTTTCAAAAACGCCTCCTTTTCTGGCGATCAGAGGAAAAACGTGACCGGGGCTTGCAATATGCTCTGCCTGAGCATCTGCTGACACTGCTGTTCTGATTGTTGTGACGCGGTCTTTGGCTGAAACGCCTGATTCCACACCTTCCCTGGCTTCAATGGAAATGGTGAATGCTGTTTGATTTTTTGAACTGTTGTTGTCCACCATCGGACGGAGGTTGAGGTGCCGGCTTTTTTCTTCGGAAATGCATAAGCAGACGATACCGCTGCATTCGCGGATCAGAAGTGCCATGTCCTGTTCTGTAATGGTGGAAGCGGGAAAGATGATATCGCCTTCGTTTTCACGGTTTTCATCATCTACTAATAGAATGCCTTTTCCCTGTTGTAATGTCTGAAGTGCTTTTTCTACACGTTCTCTGGAGGTTTCTCCGAATTGTTCTAATAATTTTTCCATGTTATTTTACTTTTAAAAGTTAAAATAGTCTTCGGTACATGGAAATGAAATACGGCACAACAAGAGTCCATAAGGAATCTTATTGGCCATCTCATTTTCTTCTCCCATCCAGACTTTAACTGTCGGTTCCGGAATTTCACCAGATCAGTCCTTTCAGAAGAAAGGAGTCGCGGACTGTAACCGCCGGTAGGGAATTGCACCCTGCCCCGAAGAAAACTTATCCTAAGTTTTGCTGTATGTTGTAATTTAAATTTTTATTTCATTGAATAGTATTTAACGCACAGACTGCTAATTTCGGGAAGTTTTTTGAATTGGAGAAAAGAATTGTTTAATTTTTGTCCGTTAAAAAGGATAGCTGAAATTCTTATATTGTCTGTCAAAGGAGTGTAGATCATGGTCATCGTTTTTTCTATTGAAGGTTCCTGTAGATAGATTAATCTCTCCCAGTCCGAAATAATACCTTTCGCTTTCATAAAGTCTTATATGATAATGTTTCACAATATCCATCATCCTGTCAGACTGATAAGACCTTGTTATTTTTTTTGTTTGACCAGAAGAAAGAATGATCTGAGTTTATTCCTCCTGTCTTTATCTGAGCATGTTCAAAATCAAGCTGGCTTAATATTTCTTCAAATTCACGAATGAAGTTTTGTAATTCCCTTGTATCGTCGATAAGCCATCTTTCTGTTCTTCCAAAAGAAATAAGAATATTGTCATAATAATAAGCTGGTTCCTGGGTGGCGCGGGAGAAAATTTCCGGATGAAAATAAAAATATTTCTGATCCCGCATTTTATTGTTAATGAAGTTTAGAAAACCGGTATAGTCCTCATCCAGCATGATAGCTCCGTAAAAATAATTCCATTCGTACATTGAAATTTAATTTTTTCTTTTAATTTTTTCCATCTTCTTTCCCTTTGCCAGCTCATCGATCAATTTATCCAGATACCGTATATTTCTCATGAGTTCATCTTTAATTTCTTCCACACGATATCCACAAATAAGGCCTTTAATTAATGAAACATTAGGATGTATCTGTGGGGCCTGATCAAAAAAAGTGATAAAATCGTTTCTTCTATCAATTTGTTCCTGCAGTCCCTTTTCATCGTAGCCTGTAAGCCAGCAGATAATTTCATTAACTTCTGATTTTGTACGTCCTTTTTTTTCTGCTTTTTGAACGTAATGCGGATAGACGCTGGAAAAAGCAGTTGTGAAAATTTTGGTGTTCTTCATGGGCATTGAGGTCATGAGGGTTTAAGATCTTAACTTTTGAACAACGGAAGTAATTATTCGTATTCTTTTAAATAGTTTACTGTTTTTTTCTCCACAAAATCATACCATGAAGAGCTTATTTTAATCATTTTAGGGATATTTTCATGAGCAAAAATATAGACATTCCGATTTTCAGGATTATAAAACAGCTGGTCTCCATCTCCATACAGCCAGAATTCTCCGATGAGCAGATATGGCTGGTCATCTATCATTTCATAACTTAATTCTTCAAAATTTATTTCTAAACCTTCAAATTTTAATGTTGAAATATTTTGATAGAAGACGGACAGCTCCTCAGGAAATTGTAGAGAGAGTTCTTTTTCTTTGTTGTGTATTGCCTCAGTTTTCACCCCATTTTTAATGCAATCGGAATCACTGTAAGATTTTGTCAGCTGCTTCAAAAACTTAGGGTAAATGGTTTTTAGATGTCCAAACTTATTTTCAACTGTTTTTCGAAGGTGTTGTTCTTTTTGTTTTTCCTGTTCACAGAAGTCGCTGAATTCTTTTTCCCATCCCTTTTTATAACGGTCAGACCATTGGGCATCTGCTTTTTGAGAGATAAGCCAGTCGTAAGCGCCCAGTTGTCCAATATATAAATTACGGACTCCGCTAAAGCTGTCTTTAGGCATTATACTGAGAAAAGTTCTTCTGCCACATATTTTTTCAATGTCTTCTGTATAGACTTTGAACCATTCCATCCATTCCTCAGCGTTGAGTTTTCCTTCCGAGAGATCAGCGAATATATTGATAATTTCCTGTCTTGATATCATACTTTTTAAACCAGTTTTTTCAGTTCATTTTCTAAAATTTTATTGAATTCTTCAGGTTTTTCCAGCATAGGATAATGCCCAACGCCTTTAATGGTTACATAATCATAGCTTTTCAAATATTTTCGGTTGTTTTCCAAATGGGTAGGGGAAGCATCAGAGTTGATCGCTATGACAGGCACTTGAATCTGTTTCGCCAATAAGTTGAAATCTGTTTTATATAAAGGACGGAGTGCATTGATTGCCAGTTCAGGTTCATTTTGAAGAAATTCACGCTGTATCCTTTCTTTTACAGCAGGTGGTGTTCCTTCTGCAAACAAAAATTGCGGCAGAAGGTTTTCCACAGTGTATTTGAAATTTTTTCTGTATTGGGAAAGTACTTCTTCAGTTTGTTCTTGAGTAAATGATTCGTCCAGGTTTTTCAATGTATCTATCAGAAGTAAAGCTTTTACTTTTGGAATTTTTAAAGAAGCTTCCAAAACATAAGCTCCTGACATTGAATGTCCCACAAGAACTATTTCCTGAGGATCAACCGCATCAGCGACTGCTTTAATGTCATCAGCATATCCGGCGCTTGTCCATTCCTGTCTGGAAGAATCTGATTTTCCATGTCCGGCAAGATCCATCAAAACAATATGATATTGGTTTTTGAAATATTCTTTCTGCTCTTCCCACCATTCGGTATTGCCTAGCCATCCATGGATGAAGATAAGAGTAGGGGTTCCATTTCCGGATTCTTTATAATAAATTTTTTGACCGTCTGACGAGAGTGCATATTTTTCCATTTCAACAGAAGTAAATTGGTGTGTTATATTTTAAGCCCAATTTACAAAAAGACTGTTAAACATCTATGATCTGAGTGGAAAAACAAGATTGTCTCAAAAAACAAAAAATCTGACTTTTGATGTTGACTGCATCGGATCTTCCATTTCTGATGTTGGAAGTACTTTTAAGACGTTCTCGATAAATTTATTTTTTATCTTTTGACCTCAGATTTACGATAATAATAGCATAAGGTGTTCCCAGGAGATCTTTTATTTCACATTTAAAGAAAATAAGGTCTTTTAAAAACCGTTGATGAGAAATCTCAATCCGGTATTCTATTCCTGTAGGCATGGCCTTGGTAGCAAAACCTTCCAGGTTGTCTATTTCATATGGGCCGGTGTTTTCCATGAAATTGAAAATCTCTCTTAATGTACAGTTCATAATAAAAACAGAAGGTACAATAGGATAATTTTCAAAATGACCTTTGCACTGATTAGGCGTAAAAGGATTGAGTAAAACAGTAAACTGATGTTCATTTTCTATTACAATAAGTCCCTCCGGAAGATTTTCATCATAGTATTCTATTGGCGTATTATTGTAATAATCTTTATAAAAAAGTTTAAATATATCTTTGGCGATAATATGATAATCAAGCTCGAAAGAGTAGAGTGCTTCTCCTGAATGATTATCTCTCATCAGAAGTGATGATTTGCCTTTTCTTTTGGATTCTAAAAAACTCTCACAGGTGATAGAGGCAGAATCAGATTTTTTATAAGAAAGCTGTCTTATTCTTACTTTTTCACCCATAAAATAAATCGGGTCTTTGGAGGTGGTATTTAAAAGTCTGTATAAATTACAGCTTCCTAATGATGATAATATTTTTATCAGTTTTGAAAAGTTTTCATTGCTGAAATTATAATTTGAAATTTGGGTCTCTATTCTGTTTCCATTGAAAACAGTGTTTTCAGGAATGGAAATATAAGGGTGGGTTTCTCCAAGATATGGAATGATGTTTTCTTTGATGTCGGTTGTTGTCATTTGAATGAGGGATTATTGGGTTAAATCTATTTTTCATTTGTGGATAACTTTTCATCATTTTGCTCACTGTGTTTATGTATAATATGTTTAAATAATGTGTTTATTTTTATTGTTAAATCAGCACAGATCATTGTTAATCACTATCAATCCTATATTATTTTTCTGTAAGTAATCTTTTAAATTATTGAATGTAATGATGTTGTGTTATTTATTTCTTTGTTTGGTGATTTGTTTTTTACTGCAATTTATAACAAATATTCATAATCAATTATGAATATTTGTTTACCATATTGTAAATTTTATATGGATAAGATCCCGTCGGAATTAAAAAATATGGATTAAGTTATCCACAGAACTTATCCACATATTTTTATATCGTGAAATATTCTATGGAAAACTATTTTCTTATTAAATAAATGGATTATAGATGATTATGGCTTTTGGTTTAGTGTCTTAAAAAACTTATCCATAGTTTATCCACAGCGAAGAATGAGGTGAGGAAAAGTTATCCACAATTTGTTATATTGTTATTTCATGAAAAAAGATGATTACAAAATCTTATTTTTCTGATAGAAGTTTTTCCAGCATTATTTTCCCATCAGCATTATCTGGATTTAATTGAAGTGACTTTTTATAATTTTTGATAGCCGATTTTTTATCTCCTTTTTTAAGGTATGCTTCCCCTAGGCTGTCATAAGCATTCCATGAATCTGGATGATTTTTTACATTTTGTTGAAATAAATCAATTGCAATATTGATATTTCCTGCACGAAGTTGTTTGTATGCACGATTATTAACGAAATCTTCTGTTGGAGGAATTGTATATCCAAATTCTTTTGAAAGAGCATCAAAACGTAGCTGGATTTCTTTTGGAGTCATTAATACTGTACTATAATTATCAAAAAACCAATTCTTATAAATAAATTTTAAACCGTCAAAAATGCTTTTATATGTTACTGAGAAATGATTTTCTTCTTTATAGTACTTAAAATCCCAATCAAAAGTTGTGGAAGAAAATTGTTTAAGTTGTTCTGTAATCAGATTAACCTTTTGGAGATCTTCATCTCCGATGGTGACAAACATTTTGCCTTTTAGATTTTTTTGTTGCAAGATTCTATTAAAATCAGCCATTATCAGAATATTTTCATCATGAATGGCTGGACTTATCAGAATCGTAGATTGGAATAAATCTGGTAGCGTATTTTTGGCATACAAAGCAAATTCACCCGCCAGCGAATGGCCCATCAAAATTCTATAAGGCTGAGTTTTAAAACGTAAATTTATTTGGGGAATCACTTCCTGATCAAGAAACTTCAAAAACCTTCCAGCACCATCAGTGACTGATATACTGGAAGGGTCTTCTTTTCCATTGACTGCATTATGACGGATATTTAAATCTTTTCCTCTGTTGACATTGACTATGGCTACAACGATTATTTTAGGAATTCTGTTCCGATCATAATCTGATAGATAGTCAGCCATTTGAGACACATATTTAAAATGAGCATCACCATCCAGTAAATATAGGACAGGATAAGTTTGTGAAGAGGAATATCCCTCTGGTAAATGAACCCATATACTTCTCGGTTGATTAAGGATTTTTGATTCGATCAGAAAGGCTGTATCTTGAAAAGCTGGAATTTTTTCAAGCTGGGAAAATGCGAAAAAGAAGCATAGAGAAAAAAATAAAAGAAAAGTTTTTTTCCACATAAGAGGATAAGTTATTAAAATTATAGATATTGTATCGTTCTTTCTGATATATTGCTTTCTCAAAATGTTTTTCCTATTTATGATCTTTATAAATGTTCCAGAAGTTAAAATCGGTCATGGGAGCATCTGTTATCCCGATATTTCTTCCCATCGTTACAATCTGTCCTCTGTGGTAAGTTCCATGAAGAATAGCATGCTGGATATACTCATATTTGGAAAAGTCACACTGGAACCATTGAGATTCTATTTTTACATTTTTAGACAGATCATCTTCGGATAGACTTTCCACGTAATCGACCAGTTTTTGGGAGTTGTTTTTGATGGCATTGAAAATATCTTCTTTGGTATGTACTGCAGCCGTTTTTTCAAAATCAAATTCATTGTTTTCAGCAATGTGGCTCCACCAGTATTCCTGGGTCTGCCAGATATGATGCAGCGTTTTTAAAATTGTAGGGAAGCTGGAAATAGTTTCCTGATTCAGCTGTTCATCGGACTTTGTGGACAACCAGTCAATGTATTTGTTGACTACCCAATTGTTGTATTGGGCACTTTTACTGACTAATGTTTTTAAGCTCATATTATTGATATTTAGTTGGTTTGAATGAGATGCTATAATCCAAAATGCCGGTCTTTATCGGTATTTTCAGGATGAATGAGTGCTTTGTTACTGTATGTTGCCGTTTCAAAATCACTGATGTTGACAGAAAGAAAAGAAATATCGGCAAGGAGTTCAGAAAGCCGGATGCAGATCTGTCTGGAAAGGTTAGCTTTTTGTTCTTTAGAGCGCCCTTCCATAATATACCCGAATACGTGCAGAAAACTTCTCTTATCGGTGCCCAGCCTGTAATACTGATACGGCTGAAGCCTTACTTTAATATCATTGGGGGCAAAAAGACCTGTTTCATCAGCCGCTTTATAAACAGTATCCATTAATTCGTCAGAGGATCTCTGCTGAAGAATATCCTGTGAACAATCTATAATAAAATGAGGCATCGATTATATTTTGTGGTTTGATTTTGTGTGAGATAAAAATAATAAAAATATCGATGGATATTCCAAATAAAAAACCGTTCTGAAAACAAAACGGTTTGAAAATGTGTATTTTTCGCTGTTAAATGCCGGTTTATAGGTCCAATTTTTTGATGCTGTATTGCGGCTTTACGATATTGGACATATCCAGAACAATATCATAGCTTCCATCTTCAGCGATAGGGAAATCATAGGCATCCATAGCCATACTTTTACCATCATTATTAAGTCCCCAGTTATAGCTCCAGTCATTATTATATCTGAATTTAAAACGACCTTTACTCAGTTTATAATTTTTCAGGAAATAAATATCCGGATTTTTGGGATCTGCCTGTAACGGGATATCTTTTCCGTCCCAGCCATTAGGGGTGGCGTCACCAACGATACCCCATGAAGAAATATTGGTGGTTCTTTTAACTGTTTTCTCGGTTCCGTCCCGGAAACGAATGACGGCAGTATCCAATTTTTCATTCTGATCCGGTTTATATGTAAAGGAAAATTTTTCATCCAGTTGAAATGTTGTATTGCTTACAGGCAGCAAAGAGCATCTTGAATAGCCGTCTTCTCTGAAAATGATCTGCCCGTCAACAACAGCTACATAGTAATTTGTGTTCCCGGAAGAATAGGTTCCCTCCATTTTTTTTAATGCCGTAAGGTTTACTTTTGCGGGAGTAGGAATGCTGTAAGGCTTATTATATAATATTTTTTCAATCTTAGGGATGATGAGATCTGTGTGTGACAATGCTGAATTGGATATCACGATGAGACAGATGTCATCTTCTAGAACCCTGTAATATCTGCTTCTGTATCCTGGTCCGCCACCATCGTGTCCTACTGTTTTTTTATCAAAAACAGATGAAACCTGAAACCCCAGCCCATACTGATCATTAAGATAAGGGGTAAAAGCTTTTTCTATGGTCTCTTTTTTCAGGATAGTGTAGTTTTTGAGCGCCTCATTGAATTTAAAAAGATCTTCCACCGTAGAATACATAGCTCCGGCACCAAAAGGATGGTCGGTTTTGAACCGTAATGCCTCATTTGATCTGTTATCAGACAGAAATTCATAACCAAATGCTTTGTTTTGATCTGTTACGTTATTGAAATTGAAACCTGTATGGTTCATCTTCAGAGGTTTCAGGATATTATTTTCTATAACCTGATCATAATTCAGACCGGTAACTTTTTTAATAATATAACTCAGAATATAGTATCCGGAATTGGAGTAATCCCATTTTTTACCCGGCGAAAAATTGAAAGGCTTAGCAGAAATATATTGTATAAATGTTTTTTCATCAACAGTGTTTTCTGAACCTGTTTCATTCGGGATACCTGAAGTGTGGGAAAGCAGATTTGCGAGTGTGATACTGTCTCCTTTGGGAAAATCAGGATAATACTTTGAGAGTCTGTCATTCAAAGATAATTTTCCCTGTTCTTCCAGCTGAAGAAGAATGGTGGCAGTGAACATTTTTGTAGTGGAGAAAATCCGGTAGAGGCTGTTATTGGTATTTTTCTCTTTTTTAGGAGCATTTCTGTAGCCATAGCTTTTTTCGAAAATGATTTTACCTTTTTCAGCAACCAGGACAGAACCGCTGAACAGACCAGCCTTGTCATAAGTCGTGAATAATTGTTCCAATTTTTTTGCTTTCTGTGAGAAAAGAGGAGTCGCCGCAAGTAATAAAAAGAGGCAGGTTATAATGGGTTTCATTTAATTTTTTTTCAATAAGACACTTTTAAGTGTGATAATATTACATGTGTTTCAAAAAATATTGTATTGATGGAAGGTTGGTGATGATTTATTTAATTTGAATTAATGTCTTAATACCTTGAATCATAATCATAGATGCTTTTCCTGTTTCGATAAAATATTTTACAATTTTTCCATGTTCCAGAATGATTTTTCCAAAAGTGAGTTTCTCCTCTCCGTCCCCTTAAAGTTTCCATACAATCCATTTTCGGCATGTATAATTAGACCGGATTCTAAAATTCCGTTTTCGGATGTGATCAGTTTCTGAGTTGTTAAAATGCTGTAATTTTCAGAGTAAATAATAGTAGAGCAGATCCACAATTCTTCTTCATTTAATTGGATTGGGATGTCAGAATATTCATCGAAAAAAGAGGAGTTGTTTTCATAAAACTTTGTCCATTGAAAAGCATCGTAGGGTTTAATAGTAGCTCTTTTTATTTTTGAGATACAGATACGGTGTTTTGACTGATCTTTTTTTCATTTAATCCGAATTTTTTTTATTTCATCTGCTATTTCACATGCTTTGGCTTCGGTGATCCAATCTACAATTCTAGTTTCAACGCCTTTTTGTATAAGAACAACAGAATAGGTTGAGCCACTCAGAGAAATGTGATAACGGACTCCAAATTTATATTTGTCTACTTGAAAATCTTTCACCTGAACCCGATCAATTTCTTCTTTCAGATAAGTTTTTTGTTTTGTAAACAGCTTGTTTTTATATTGGACTGTTATTTTTTCAGGAGCAATAATGAGTACTGTTTTTCCAAAGGTATTCCATAGCCAGATATACAGAAATAATATAAAAGATGCTGCAAAGGGAGTGGCAAATGAAATATAGTTTAAAATGAAAAAGAAACCTTCCGCCTGAATGCTTACAACAGGAATAATAACCAGAATTATAAAGAAAAGTACGAGTAAACCTATACCTAATATAATGGTCAATATCCAATTAGTTTTATTTTTTATTTTAATGATGACTGGCATAATCGGATCTCTTTATAGAAGGTTTTCTTTCATACAATTTTGTCTTAAAAAGTCCGAAATTGTTCATCCTGACCATTGATGAATCCAGTTCCCAGCTGGGAAGATTAGTAGAAAGCTGATCGGCTAACTTTATAATTCCTGGGGTTGCTTCATAATCGAATTCATAGGCTTTTTCATCGGTAATAATTTCCAGTCCGGATTGTCTGTCATTAAATGGTGAGGGAATACTGAATGAATATACTGACACAATTTGATCCCACTTTATGAACTCTGTACTATGATTTTGTTGAATGTAAAACCCATCAGTTGTGTATTGGAAAATGCCGTCATATTCATGTTGTTTATCCATTTGCTTTTCAAATGAGTCATAGTCTTTTTCTTCGGGAGAATAGAGCTTAGCTGTTGAAAATGCAAGAACAATAAAACAAATAAAAATAATGGCAAACGTAATTTTTTTATCGTCAAAAACAGGGTAGTTGTAAAAGGTCAGCACCAATACAATACAGGTAAATGCAATAATCTTTTTCATGCTTATATTTTTTCAAAGTATTTACCTTTGAACTGATAACGGATTTTTTTATCTGTAATTTTATAGTTATCAAGAATCAGCGGAATACTGATGACTTTCTTTTTAGGGTCGTATTGAATATCCAGGTTTTCCAGTTTTTTGGTACTGATTGAATTATTTGTATTAGAGGATGCTGAAAAATCCAATTCATAACTGAGCTCATTCTGGATTCCGGAAGTGGTTTTTATAAGTTTAGCATTACTGTTAAGTTTACCATTTTCAATGGAAAAAACTTTTATTCTATAATAATACAATGCTGAACTGTATACAGAAATGTTTTGAGCAAGATAATATTTTTTATGCTGCGATATGATATCATTAATCTGGTAATAATTGGACTCTGCATCTTTTTCCATATCGCTTTTTAAAATTTCACTCTGTACTTTTTGTCCGGATTCGTACTGAAAAACACTTCTGTAGAAACGCATCGTTCCTCCGGTTAGGGTATTCCATGAATAAATCCTGAATTTTCCGTCTTCTGAGGAACTTACAGATAACCCATTTTTTGTAAGTAATTTGAAATCATAATTCAAAGTCTGAGGATAGGATGATGTATAATGATGTAATAGTTTTTCAAATTTTTTATTGGCAGCGTAAAGAGAGTCATACGTGAGAAAATTTTTGCGGCTTGTATCATACCAGTATTGAATCCTCCGGAAAGAACGGTCCAGCTTTTTTTCAATTGTGGAAATGCTTTGACCGAATACCATACCAGAAGTTATTATAAAGAAAAAGATTCCTGATCGTTTTTTCATGGTTGTAAAAGAGGTTTAGTTTTATTTTTTACTTTTCAGTTGAAACACATTTCCTTCAGGGTCAGTTCCATCACACAACCAGAATGGATAATTGTCAAACGTTTTGATTTCCCTCATCTGAACATTTTTTGAAATCAGTTGATTTCTGGCGGACTCAATATCGGTATCAATGTCAAAAACGATCTTGGTATTGTTGTCAAAAAGATGTCCTGCTTCTATTTTCCCCAGGTACTGATCTCCGATTTTATGTAATCCAATCTGAGCACCTCCTGCATCAAGCAACACCCAGATCGGGTCTTCTTCAATCACTTTCAGATTAAAGTTTTCCACATAGAAATTTCTAAGCAGCTGGACGTTTTGTACATACAGAATGATAGCAGTAAGTCTGGCTTTCATGATCTTATCAATTTTAGTCTAGACTTCATAAATCAGCTGTACTACACCTGATCTGAAGACATTAGTTTTAACCAGTTTTAAATTTAATCTTTCTTTCAGATCTTCAAAAAGTGGTTTTCCCTGTCCCAAAGCAACGGGATGAACAGATATTCTGTAAGTATCAATAAGATTTTCCTGAATGAATGTTTTAATAAGACTTGCGCCACCATAGAGCCAGATGTCTTTCCCGCCCTGATTTTTTATTTCTGAAACTTTTTCAGCAATATCAGAATTGATAAAAACTGCATTTTCGTTTTCTCTGCTCTGACGGGAAAACACAAATTTATTTTTTGAATGCACTGCTTTCCAAAGTTTTTGTTCTTCTGCTCCTGCATTTTCTTCTGGCTGATAGTTTCCCCATGCATCATAGCTTATTCTCCCGTAAAAAATGGTATCTATCCCTGAAAGAAATCCATCAAAATCCATATCATCATCCATAATGCACCAATCGATTTCTCCATTGGGTCCTTCAATAAATCCGTCTAAGGTCGTGGCAAGGTCTAATATTACTTTTTTCATTTTAATAAGTGATTAGTTAGATATTGAATATTCTGAAATGACAGGAAAGATAGGGATATTTTATTTTTTTCATGACGGAGCTGGCAGGTATTTTTTATTCTGATGATTCTGTCACTCCTATCATAACCCCAAAATTACCATCTTTCTGAATCCAGTTTTTCTCTGGTAAATAAGTTCTTGAAACGTATCCGTCAAGATAAAGTGCTTCTTTACAGCCTAGGTTCTTGAAGTATTCTGCCAGATGATAAAAACTGATTTTTTTCTTAGACATTGCAAAAACGAGTTTTCCGTTTTCCAGAATGCCTACGCCATTCCGGATATTGAGATTTTTAGAATTTTTTTGAAAGATCGGATTGATTTTCCTGTTTATTATCAGCATGGGACCCGATTGTGTAGCAAACCTGATGTTTTTATTATGTTGGTATTGTTTAGTTTCTATAATACAGGCGCTATTGTTTTGGGTTAAATACAATACCCCATTGGGTTCCAAATAGAAATTGCCGGTACCTTGTAAGGTGTCTAAAGGTTTTAAGATTTTAAAATTTTCGATATAAAGGCCTTTAGGAGAGTTATCCGGTTCAAACATTCCACCGTTCATGGCGAATACTAATTTCTTATGTTGGATTTCAACATTATTTCTTAGCACATCTATACTTTTCATGATTTCTCCCTTATTATTTTTCCAGTACAGCTGTATATCTTGCTTTTCAGGATCTATCCGGAAGGTCACAAAACGATCGTCTTCCTTTATGTTTTCTTTACAGCTAAAGCAAAAGAGAAACAGGAGTGAGATAAAATAAAAGGTATTACGCTTTTTGATGTTGGAAAATGAAATACTGTTTTTAATCATGCTTTGGTTTTCATTGATGTCAATCTTTTACTGATTGAAAGAATTTTATACATGCAAAAATAGATATCCAAACTATACACCCAGTGAGAATAGTAATCAAATTAATATTGGTAAAAGAAAAATCTGAAGTTGGCCATTCCAATCCAAAGTAAGCAGAAGTCATGAAATAAATAATATGATACATCAGGATAGATGTTGTAAGGCTTATTTGATTTCTAATGTTGATAATTAAAACTAATATTGTTGAAACTCCTAAAGAGATGCCAGATACAACCATGACCCCAATGGGAAGCATAGCAACCTCTCCACTAGGTAATTGGAGGAGTTTTATATACTCAGCAGAAATTATGGTATTTAAAATTCCAATCAGCAGAAAGATTCCGATGTATAGTAAAGTTTTCAATTTGCTTTTTGATTGTTTTATAAATTAAATAATTCGGTAACCTTCTTATACAGATTGTTCAGATACTCATCCTGGGGAGAACAATTTCCATTGCTCATTTTAAGGAAACTATTTTTCTTAAGAGCATGAATAAATATTCCACTTCCGTCTGTACAGATGGAAGGAACATCATAATTGTTGTTGAGCCAGAAATGATTTTCAGATAGTAACTTCATGAATTGAACATATTCTTTTTGAGTTAAATGTTTCTGTGTAATAATTTTAAATTTTGAATCTATTTTTTCACCTGTTTTCTGATCATATTCACTTGTATATATTTTCTTTTTGATGAGAATATATTCGTTTCCAATTTTTTCTATTCTGAGTAAATAATTTTCTCGGAATGCAGACCATTTGAAAAACTGATATACCTCATTGTTTTTATTGAATGTTGAGTTGTTGATGCATTCCAGAGGTTTTTCTTTAAGTTCTTCAGACATATATTTGCATCGATCCTCATTATCCTGAGCAGCTAGAAGAATAAATGGAAAGACTAAAATTAGATTGATTATTTTTTTCATCAGTTAAGAGTTTTTTGTAAGTAGTAAAAACCATTCTTACAACGGACCGGGTTTAAATATATTATAAACATGAGTAGAATTAAAGCCTCTCAATTAATTTTTTTTGCAGGCTCAATTGCTGCGTTTTTTTGTAAAGCGTAGTGTCTGAATTGCTTTTAAAAGTTCTGTCTGGCTTTCTTTCTTCAGATTTGTTCCATATAAATTGAATCGGATTTTCCCTAAAGATCCAGTCTTTAAGCTATCGATATAAATACCTGTTATCCCTTTGCCAGCCTGTTTGGGCTCCAGAATTTTTGCCTTATACCCATCAATTTTTTTATAGGTTACTTTACTTTGGATAAAATCCTCCTGAGTCTCATTTGCATTGATGATAATAAATTCTGTAGTATCAATATCCGGATTTACTTTTAATAGCTCGTTCATGTCTTTTCTTGTGATAATAGGAGCCGAAAGCTGTTCCAGTGAATTGGAATAAGGTCCGTAGTCATAATAAATAGAGTCATGATTTTTTGTAACAATAATTCTGGCATTGCTGTCATAAGCATCCAGTCTCAATTGATGCCAGTCTTTTGGAGCCTGAAATGTAAAACTGTGAAAATCCATTGATTTTGTTGTTTGAGAACTCTCGGTACAGTTCAGTAGTATACAAGAAACGAAAATGAATAAGAATCTGTTTTTCATGGGTGTTTTTTTATTTAAACTGAGCGTAGCTTTCTGATAAAAAATAATATTCATAAAAATTACAGTTCAGTTGTAAAAGAGCTGCAGGTTCTAAAAAAATTATTCATAATTTGATCATCATGTAAAGTCTATGACTTTTTTAAAATAAAGGTTCACCGTTCAAATCCGTGGTCAGCACTTCACTCATATAATCAAAAAAGGGACGCATGGCAAGCAGGGTAAGAAGTACCTCTTTCTGAAAAGTATCTGATAAAACTTCTCTATCAGTAAATTTCCGCATCACCAGGAATTGCTTTTTCCTGATCAGGTCTATGGCCGGGTGATTTTTATCAAAACCGCGTGGTGCTGTTTTTACAGAATCACCTTTTAGTTCTCCAAAATATTTTATGAAAGTTTTATCGGAGGTGATTTTTTCAATTTCTGTACTGCTGATTTCGAATTCTTTGCGGATACGAAGTAAATCTTTGGCATCAGGTCCCCAAAACCCACCTCCTACAAAACTGTTGCCCGGTTCCAGCTGAATGTAATATCCGCCTCTCAGCATGGGCTTTGAACGGGAATATCCAACGCCAAAATTGGTTTTATAAGGTGTTTTGTTTTTGGAAAAACGTACGTCATTATAAATCCTGAAAATATGAATTCCTTTGAGCTGATCATACTCCTGAAGTTCATTATAAATCTTAGTAAATAAAACTTTATTTTCTTTTACAATGGCATCGTATTCAGATTTATGTCTGGCAAACCATTCACGATTGTTGTTTTCTTTTAAATCGGTAAGAAATTCAAATGCTTTTTTCATATCTTTTATTAAGTGAGGATTATGTTTTTATCCATTGCAATTCAATGTATTTTGTACAGTCATTTTTCATCTCATCATATCCATCGAGTAAAATGGCTGAACCTCCTTTTTTTACTATTTCTTTAACTATTTTATAAGTTTCTTTTGCTCCACTCAAGTCTTGCCCTACTAAATCAAAAATAATATTATTTGTTTTTGAAAGAGTTGCATATAAAGTTAATAAACGCCTTGGATTACCTGGAAGGGTATTGACTTTTATTTTTTTATTGATCCATTCTGTCTCATAAATTTTTGTGGCATAAGGACTTTCAGGATCTGCGTTCTTTCTTAAATATTCTCCTACAGTTACAGGAAAAAAAATGTCTCTGAACTTTGATTCTCTGAAATGCTCTGCAAAAGTCATGTTATTGTGGATGATAACATTTTCATGGCTTGTCTTACCACAGAATATATCTTTGAGAAACATTTCCGTTTCGTAGAAATGATATCCGTTGTAGAGATGCAATACTATAATTTCTCCAGAGTTTAGAGTGAACGGTGGAATATAAAAAGTATCAGTTTTTATTCCTTTATTTTCGATGATTATTTGTGTATTTCTTGTCCAGCCAAGCTGGTTAAATATGAGTTTTTCATATTCTTTGTTCCCATTTATGGCTTTTATAAGATCTTCAGTGTTGTCCGGAATATTACTTGCGTGTTTTAGCTTATTTTTATAACGTAGCTTATAGTGATACAATTCTACTAAATTAGATGTGTTATTAGCTTTTTCTAAAATTGTATGATGTAATTGGTCTGCTTCACCATTTTCTTGTGGATGCAGCCAATATATCAAATTCGAAATTCCTATACGTTCTATGATGTCTCCTTTGTTGAATTGATCAACAAGATAATCGGCAACAGCTTTAGTGCCAAACGTTCTCAGGCAAGGTCTCAGAAATATTCTGTTGAAACTGGGATCTTTATGATTTATGGCTGTTTTGAGTAAAGATTTAAATAGGTCTTTGCTAAAATTGTCATATAAATACAGTAAACTGGCTACAAAATACTTGTCTGATATTTCAGAATTATTTTGGAGAATATTTATTAATTCGGCTGTTTGTTGTTCTGATAAATTTTGATTATTTGTTTTGAATTCAGATAGTGCTTTATTCTCCTGCTCATAATCATGAGCCAATAGGTTACCTATGGTTTTATACTTTTCTAGAATGGCTTTAATTTCCATATGTAATAATTGGACTGTATAAAGTACTTAATTTGTTGGCTTAAATAGAAAATCTTATTTCATAGAAGAAAAAACTCTTTTAGCAGTACTAAACTTAAATTCATTTTAACCATCATATTTTATAGTTTATGATATTATTAAATATTATTTTTATTATCTTCTAATCTTTCTTTCAATCCTTTAGAGATCAGGTTATTTTCTATCAGATAATTACTCATCATTTTAAGAAAATATCTGCATTCTTTTAAATAATCTTTGTCAGGTAGAGGATTACCCTTATTTTTGAGATAAGTGTTTGCTTGGTTGACGAGTACTCCAGCACTTTCGAATTCTTTGCTGATGAACAGGGTTCCAATTAAGGATATGTATGAAACAAATTCGTATTCACCTTGATTTTCTCTTAGATATTGAGAAGGCATCTTTCTGTTCATCTCCTGAAAATAGGAGGTAATTTCAATGTCTTTCAGATATTTTTCCTTTTCTATCACAAAGCAGTCGTCCACTATTTCGCCATCAAAATCTATTTCAAGATCATAATACCCGATGGGTTCTAGGTTTTTAAGATATATTTCGTTTTCCACATACAGGCCTATTCTTGCCCGGATAACAGGCTCGCTGTATCGCTGTTCAATCAGGTATTGATATCCATCAAAAAGAAAGGTGATTTCCCCAGGCTCAAAGCCCCCTATAAGCTCTTCAGGATCTTCTGAAAGTATTTTATGAAGAGTATCAAATGCAATCCTTTTTAGATCAAATGTTTTAACTCTTTCGATGAGTAATGTTTTAAGTTCCTGAGCAGCCATATTATGGTTATTAGCTTTCAAAGCTACACATAAATATTATAATAAATTGATGATATGATGATATCAGATTCAAAAAATTAAACCGCTCGGAAAGCAGGGCAGTTAGAATGGAATCTATTTTTCAGACATTATTTTATCTTTCTCCTTTTGGAACTCATCTTCAGACAGTACGCCTGAATCTTTAAGTTCTTTAATTTTTTTCAGCCTGTCATATTTCGTTTCCTGATTAAGACGTTGGGATTTATCTTTGGGCAGAAATTCATCAGGAACAATAAGCTCACCTGATCTGATTGCATTTTCAATGTCAATTTCATAGTTCATGAGACCACTTCCAATTTTAGCATAGTAGACAAAACCATTTTTCTTGCTGCCTCTCGGCATAATTTTTTTTACTTTGAATATCAGTCTGGAGTTACTTCTTCTGAAAGAATTGGCTTGATTAGCTAATCCCTGATATCCCGTCGTTGAATAATAGTTGAATAATGAAGAAGCATTGGTTCTGATGAATTTAAAATCTCCGTCATTCATAGAACCTGTCCCTATTTTTAGATCTAAATTTTCATATATTTTAAAACCAGTTGACGTTGTGAGGGTATCATTTTGAAATTTTGGTGCATTCTGAGTGTAGTACACTCCGAAAATTAGGAGTGTAAATAATACGGCTGATTTTTTCATTGTTTTATTTTAATAATCAAAATTGAAAGCCAAAAATAAAACGGATGAAAGGGATTGCCTTACGGGAATCCTTATCTATAAGAGGAAATACATCAATATAAAATATCGGAGTCAGAAATGATAAGAAGGATCGCTTCAGTAAAAGTCTCTGCAATTAACTCATAGTTTTCATTAAAATTTTTGAATACTCCTTTTTTTCCTTTTACAAAACCCATATGATGTGAATTGATCAGATAATCCGCAAATACAATGAAACTTTTATTATTTTCATTATGATATTCTTTCAGAATTCTTTCTAGTGGCCAGATAGAAAACATATTTTGTGTCCAGTCCCAATCTGCAAATCCATCCAGTCTTAAATAAAATTCTTTACAATCATCCGGAAACTGAAACCCGAGAATTTCTTCAGCTTCTTTAATGGACTCAGGTGTTGCAGGTGGACTAAGTTTTATGTTTTCACTGGTCCATTTCTCTTTAATTTTATCGATCCGCAAATGTATCATCAAAGTTATTAATGAAATTATCGTACAATTTTAATCTGCTGCAAAACCCCTTTCTCATCTTTAAAACTAAAAATATAAGTTCCTCTTTGTACTTTTGATAAATCTATATTTCTGTTATAATAGGCAAAGCCCCTGCTGATTACCTCTCCATCTGTAGAATAAACGGTAAATTCGAATTGATTACTGTTATTTTTATTGCTGATGATAAAACCGTCTCTGGATGCATTGGTATAGACTCTTGTTTTAGTCTCACGGTCTTCCCCAGCTGTATTTGAAGAGAGTGCATTCTCAGAAATATCAGCTGCCTGTAAGCTTTTAATAGCTGATTTGGTTACAGAAGTTGTACTTCCGCCGATGATGTATAATTTATCATTGTATACTTCCGCAGCAGCGTGCCTTCTGGGAATCATATTGGATGTTAGCTGATGGAATTTATTGGTTGTAGTATCGAAATAGGCCAGAAAAGTCTGATTATTATAACCTCCTGCAATAAAAATCTTATTACCGGATACAGCTAATGAATGTCCTGATATGCCGGCTGGCATTGTAATCTGATCGGTCCAGCGATTGGTGTTGAGATCGAAAATATTGATCAGGCGGGATGAAGTACCGTTAAAGCCACCAATGACATACAGCTTATCATTTACAATCTTGCCCTTTGCTTCTCTGGCAGTAGGCATATCCGGTAATGGATGCCATGTATTGGAAGCAATATCATAATATTGGAACCTGTTGGAAAAGGAAGTAGTGGCAGCGCCGTTAAGTCCGCTGCCGCCAAACACATATATTTTTCCGTTATGGATGGCAGAACCTGCATTTCCTGTATAGGAATGGTTCACAGCTCCCTTCGTTACTTTCTGTGTTTCAAGGTCTACAATTTCAAGATGACTGTTTCCCCAACCGTTAAAAATATAGATTTTATTATCATATGTCTCCGAATTAGCAAATTTTTTAGGACTGATAGTAACATTGAGAAGACTCCATTTGTTGTCTGTAATATTGTATTTTTCAATATAATTGGCAGTACCTCCGCTTTCCTGATAGCCGTTGCTCACATAGATATTATCATCCACGATAACACTGGTTATAGCCCCTCTGCCTACAGACATATTCGCCAGATTTTTAAATTGAAGCGTTTGTGCATGGGTTAGCAATGAACCAAAAAATGAAAAGAGTAATAATTTTGCTTTCATATGCTGAAATTTAGTTTTTGGTTTTGAAATTAATATAAATTTGATTGTTAGAGTTATAATCCTTCGTAAAAGAATATTTTTAATAATGTTAGGTTATCCATATATTAATTCTTTGGACAATTTCCCAGGCTCCATTATTTTTCTGAAGTATATAGCCCGTTCCATCCCCATAAATTCCTGCATAATAATTTACTTCAATATAAGCAGTTTGTCTGTCATGAGAGAAAAAGACCTTTGAGAATTCTAAATATTCATAAATAGCATATTTTTCTTGGTCATGTTTAATTTCAGATAATTTTAAATTTCGATATTTTTTCTTTATGGTTTTACTTATTTCGGTAACCTTGTTTTCGTTGTATTGTGATACAAAATCTTTATGGTCTTCTTTAAACAGGAATTTTTTTGCAGTAGAATCACGTTTTCCCTCTGCTCCTATGGGTAAAAAATATTTTTCAAAATCATTTTCATCCATAAAATTGAAATTTGTTTCAACTTTTATTAAAGTGCTGGAAATTTTATTCTGGGTTGAATCTGTTTTTTTTGCTTTAAAATGATTGGAATCAATAATCTTTTCAATAATCAGATCGTTATCTGAGTATTTATTTCCCACTTTTTCAACGGAACAGTTTAATATTATTATACAGGAAAATAATAACAGGAAAGGTTTCATCAGTTTTTATTCAGCTTTTAAATTGGTTTTTATTGCAGCAGGCAGTCCATCTTTGTTTTTTACCTTCTCATAATATTTTTTAGACTTTTTCATCAGCTTTTCATCAGAATTTTTTATTCCGACCTCCTGCAGGCACAATGCGTAGGATCCATTAAATGTATCATCTTTCTTAAAGTTTGATTCTGCTTTTTCAAAATACGGAATAGCCTCTTCATATTTTTCATTGAGAGTTAACAATACCGCTTTGAGGCATTGGGTATCTTTGTTGGGAATGTTATATTTACTTTCAGCAATATTTATATTGTCAAGACCATTTTTATAATCTTCTATAAATAAAGAAGTGAGCCCGATGCCATAATATCCTTCAGGACTTTCAGGAAAATATTCTGTCATTTCCTTGAATTTTCTTCTTGAAAAACTCATTCTCCCTACTTTCATAGCAAGAGAAGCAAGATTTTGCTTAAATTCTATTGATTTGTTTTGGGCAAGACTGTCTGCAGCATGGTAGAAAATTACAGCATCATTTTCCATATTACTTAATCTTAAAGTGTATCCCGCCCAGAAATAGGCATCACAAAAAGAGTTGTCAGTTTCTATTATTTCTGAAAAGATTTTGAAAGCGGCTCCGAGATATAAATTTTGCTGCACAGATTTTATTCCAAGAGGATATATTTTATTAAATCTTTCAGTGTCCGGTTTTTTGCAATAGGTTCTGTTTCCTAAAAAGTAATCTGTTTGATTTTGCTGTGCTGAAATATTGATCAGACATAACATAGCAGATAAAAGCAATAGAATTTGTTTCATGGGTTAAGTTTTATACTGACGAAAAGTATGGGCTATACAGAAGTTCAGGCTGAATTTTATTTAGTTTTTAATAGGCATTGCCAATATTTTTCCTGGACTAAACTAAGAAAAAAATGTGAAAAAGGGAGAAAGAATATTTAAAATGGAATTGTATTTTACTGTCTCAAAGTTGAGAGGTTTTGAGGAGCTGTGATTTAGTTTTCTATGAATAATTTAAATTTGACAATTTCGGTTGGCGATTCCACAAGGATCCAGTAAAAATTATCTTCTTTGTTTATGATCTGGTACATATACCGATCTCCTTTTTTGCTGAAATTCTTTCTTCCGTTATTATTGCTTTCAATAAACTCTAACTCAAATCTATTTTTACCAATCCACTTGTAAAATAATTTTGAATATGATCCATCAGCAAAACTTTCTTTCCAAAAGCTTTTGTCTGTTTGTACAGTTGTTTTTTCACCTCCATACTCAAAGTAGTGGAAAGTGGTATTTTTTTTGAAAAGATTGATTTCATTTTCAGATACTGTAATGGCTGGGTGTTCATTCAGTCTTACCCAATCATCAGTCTTGGGTGGATCGTTTTTCTGTAAATAATCCCTGAAGGACTGACATCTATTTTGTAATCTGAAATATATCTGATCAAATTTATCCTGACGTTCTGAATCCGTAAACTGAGCCAGATAAGGAAGAATAAATTTCTGGTTGATACTTTCTATTTTTAATGAATCATTAAGCGATTCATTGTCTTTAAGATCTAAACACATTTTATCGATAAGTTGGTCGGTTGTATCTGAAAGATTTTGGGTGTATAAAAATGCTGAGCAGAATAAAGCGGTTATTGACATTATGTTTCTCATGAGAATGGTTTTAGTTTTTGTTACCAAATCTACAAATTACCATAATGTTTTTGAATAAAGCTGTGGATTTTTATGTAACTATAAAATCAAAACCACCCCTGTGAGGGTAGTTTTATTTTTACAAATCCTGAGAGTTGCATAGGCCGGAGAGGATAAGATTTTTATATCTGGCAGTAAAATTTTTTCATCAGCGCCTTTTTTTGTTGAATTGTATTCAACCAATGTTGCAAATGCTTTCTGCAATCTTTCAACCAGGGCCTGGTCTGAACCAAAGTTGAAAGGTGATCTGTATTTATTATAATTGGGACCGCTTATTGAAATATAGTCATAATAATTTCCTTCGCCTTCACGGTCATAATCACAGTGGGCAAAAAGTTGTTTATTCCCCGAAACATAAAAGTCAGAATAATCAGTTTTCATTCAATAAAGTATTTTAACTACAATAAATTGCCAGCCGTATCTGATTGAATCCACCTTTTCCTCTGAAATCTAATAAATAGGCACTCAAATTTTTACTTTGCCATTTAATATCATTCCTTGCCATTTCTTCTTTAGACTTTTCTAAATCTTCATATACTTCAAGGTAGGGTTTTCCAAGATTTTCAGTTATATATTTTTTTATTTCGTGGAATTTTTCGTTAAACATTTCATTCGAAGTTTCAATTTTTTCATTTTCATTCCATTCATAAGACTTGAATTTGATTTGCTCATCTTTGGTGAAAAAATAATCTACTTTAAGAATGAAGTTGTTTTCGTTTCGTTGATATGATCTGGGAATTTCAAACTTATACATTTCAAAACTTGGATAAATATCTTCCCCAATTCCCCAAAAATAGCCGAGGGAGATATCTTTTGATTTTTTATCTATTTCTTCTTTTTTAATTTCAGAGAACTTTTTAAAGAAAAAATCAATTTCATCCCAGACAGGAACATTACTATATTTATTTCCTGAACAACTGTAAAATATTAATATAATAAAGAGAAAAAGAATTCTTGATTTCATTAGTATATATTGTTGCGATTGTATAGGTGAAAAAAGGTATTGATGAAGTATCGAATTTTATTTAGTATAATCTCCTGCAATAATAGATTTCTCCATTGTACTTATGATCTCAGAAACGGGAATGGTAAATATCCCGGCATCTCCTTTATCGAATTCTCTTTTCCAGTAAGAATATCCGTCCATTTCAAGGGAATCTGGTTTTTTGCCGGTTTCACTTTTCAGAGTGGTGACACTTTTGTCCAAAGCTTCTTCTGATATAGGAATATGGCTGAAATATTCTGCAAAACCCGTAGGACTGGCAGGGTTTTTAATTTTCAAACCACTGATGGAAATATGAATCACTTTTCCGGTTTCAGGATATTCTTCAATTTTTAAGATTTTAAGAATTGAGCTTTTTTCCGTTGGGCGGGTTTTGTAATTCCATTCCTGGCCGGCGCTGTATTGGTCTTTTTTTGTGCAACTGAAAAACAGTAAGAATATTCCTACGATTAAAGTATAGAGTTTCATGAAGGGTGGTTATTAGTTTTGTTTTTATTTCAAATAACTTTGTTCAAGAAGTTCCACTGATTCTGCTTCAGTTAATGGTGTCTTCTTATCGGTATTATTTGTTAAATTGAATGAGATCAGATTGTTGTTTCTCACGGCATACAGCAAATAGGAAGTACGGTCCTTATTATCATTTTGGGGCATATTTTTTATGATAATTTTCCAGATAATATAATTTTTTTCTTCGTTTCGCTTTACTTCGGAAACTTCAGCTTTTACTCCGGCTGAAGAGGCCCAGTAATCATATTCCCATTTGTAATATGCATTCAGCAATTCTTTTTCTGTTAAGCCTTCTTTATAAAATTCAAATTTTTCAGGTTTTCTTACTGAAATCAATAAACTTATTTTTTCGTCTTTATTGCTTAAGCGAAACTGTCCAGATTGTTTCAGTCGATCTTTATATTCCCATTTTCCGGGAACTTCAAATAATTCTCCATTGATTTGAAAAGGAGTTTTCTTTTGTGCAAAAGAAGAGCTAGAAATCAGAAAAAGAACAAAGATTGAAAAAAGTTTAATGTTTAATTTCATTTTGATAACAGTATGTTGTGATAAATTTAGTTAAACCCAAATTTACATATTGTACCAATATAAATTATATACTATGATGATGTTGTTTGAGCTATTTTTCTTTTTTCCTTCTTTGCTATCCGAAGTCCCCTGACTTTGGATTTTCTTTTTATTGACGCAAAGTCGGGGAGACTTTGTGGAGCGAGGTTACAGCCTTCTACAATGGTGCAAACTCATGTGAGCAACAGTTATTATTTTAATTGAATTTCAATCTTTTTATCTTCCATAAATAACTTTATCCAATTCGGATTTTCATTATTTCCTGGAATGCATTCGATTAAACTTTTATTATTTTTATAATTTTCTATGGCTTGTTCCCCAAACTTGATTTTCATTTCATAAATTTCATTGCCATTATATCCAATCCAGGCTTTTGTTATTATTTGCCTGTTGTTTTCAATATTATGATAAAGTAAAGATTTTGTGTCTTCTGGTAAATGATTTATACCATCACACCAAAAAGTCTTAGCATAATATTTTATCTTTTCATTTTCAATGTTTTTAAAATCCAGAGACCATTCTAAATGACTGCAAAATTCTAAATTAAACATGGGTTCATTAAGATTATAATTAAAAGCACCACAATTGGGACATTCAATATATTCTCCATTCAATTTTTCAAACTCACATTCTGCACATCTGCCATTTCTATTGTTTAAATGCTGAATAATAATTTTTGCTTCATTTTTGTCTACATTGAATTCGTCAATTATTTTTTTTTCAGCAAATACTTTTAAATCGTTTTGTATTAAAATATAAAGATCAAGCTTTTGTTCTTCAGAAAAGTTTAGAGTAATAACTTCATTTTTACATTTGTTGCAATTAATTTTCATTCTGATTTTCTTACAAATATCCAAATTTAGATAAATTATGGGTTCAAATTTAAATAGAGAGCATTTGAACAAAAATTGTTCTTTTAGAATAGCTTTTATATTTTCCCTTTCCTTTCAAGAAGGAGATACGCTGCATCCAGCATTTTGATCAAATGGATGTACGGGTTTATCATATTCCTTTCCGGAAGATTGCTGTATACCCCAAGTGAGAAATAAGCCATCCCGGATATAAAATAATCAAACTCCTGTATGCTGTATTCTTTGAATGCTTTTTTGAAAACCAACAGAGGATTTTGGTATTCTTTCTCAGAAAGCAAGCCAAGAACTAGTGGAGAGACTTCTTCCAACGGAATATTGACGAACCCTTTCTTTTCCTTTGTCGCTATGAAGTAACCTGCACGGATGAATGAACGCATCGCCTGGTAAAAATGAAGAATGACGGACGGATCTTCTTGTATCCGGCTGTTTCGTTTGAGAGCATAATTCATAATGCTGTTTAGTTGTTCTTTGGATGCTGTAAGGTCATTGAACTGAAAATAGCTTTCCATCAGCTGTAAGCCGTAGTATTTTTTGTGGTCTTTTCCCATCCGGGACTGAAAGTCTGTTCTGTTTTTTTTCATGAGTTTGTATTTTTTTAGTGATTTTAAAATGATTGATTGGTGTACAATTTTTTGAACCATTAAGAATGTTTAAGGGATTAAGAATCATTAAGATCATAGCTGAAGCTATGTGTTCAGCGGACTGCTTCATCCATCTTTGATGGATCTTAACTTACCTTATTCTCTTTGTTTCTCTTAATGGTTACTATTTTTCAGGTATATTTTTTTTGAACCATTAAGAGTTTTTAAGGGATTAAGAATCATTGAGATCATAGCTGAAGCTATGTGTTCAGCGGACTGCTTTATCCATCTTTGATGGATCTTAACTTATCTTATTCTCTTCATCTTTCTTAATGGTTATATTTTTTGTTTTTATTGTACGATTTTACTGGCCATAAAGGAAGAAGTTCTGAACTTTTTACCCATACAAGCCTGATGAATAGTATAGAATTTGTGTTTTTCTAAAAAGCCCGAAAGCCGCAATGGATTGTACACCCCATTGTACCGTATCATGATACTTTATGTTGTAAAGCAGGCTTAGAAAAAGATGTAGAAAACAGAACTGCATGAAATAAAAACGGCATGAGACTCTACAATATCTGTAATAGGGGTACTGGTATACCTTGAGACAGATAAGGAGAGCCCACGCCTAGGTCGTGAGCTTCCTGCTTATCTTCTTGTCTCTTAAAAATTACCAGTTTTCTATTACAAGATTCTAAGCAATAGCTTCTATATTTCTTTGAAGTATCGCAAAATTACATCTTCGGATGTAATCTAATAGCAAATATAATATATTTTCTCGCATATGGTAATATATTACCATGAAATATTTAATTGAAATTCCAAAATTGCTACTAATTATAAAATTAATGGATAGCAAAGACGTTTTAAAATTGTATATGCAGTGTTTTTCTGAACATCTCAAGGAGATAAGAAAGGAGAAATATAATTCTATGGATGCTGTTGCACAAAATTCAGTCTTTGATTCCAGTAATTATAATAAATATGAGAATGGTAAAGGAAACCCAACCATTGAAACTATTCTTAAAATGGCTTCAGCATTTAAAATTCCACCGAAGGAATTATTTGATTTTGACTTCGATATAGAAAAATATAAAATTGATGAATAAATCCTGACGAAAGTTAGGATTTTTTATTTTAAGGGGGAGTTTTTATTTGCTTAAGCTTGAGAAATTTTGCCAATAAAATGATGTTATATGAAGTCATATGTTCCAGTATTTTCTAATAAGTGATTATACATAGCCTTAACTTTAACTTTTTCTTCTTCATTTTTTGCTTTATCAATGATCTTTTGGAACATACCATTATTTAAATAATATGTTGAAGTTCCAGAATAATAAAAGTCCATAATGAAATCGTGACAAAGCTCAAACACGTTTTTGATTTCAAAAAATTGATCAGGGTGGAAGATAATTATTGTATTATCTTCTGGGTTGTCATCATATTTTACAAATTGTTCTTTAAAATTTCCAGGAATTGTATTGACATATTCTACTATTTTAAAAATTTGATCTATTATTCTAACTTGAAATAATGAGTCATTTTGTTGTTTATCAAACATAACTTCAATTAATTTTGAAAAAACTGATGTTAGTTTATGCGTAAATGGGGAATTTACATTATTTAAAGATAAATATGACTTGCAAAAAACTTCGATATAGAATATAATGTTTTGAAATAACGCAGGAGTTAATTCGGATAAATGGCCAAAATTATATGAATCAATGTCATATATTTTTTCACTTTTACTAATTTCAATTGCACGATCTAATAGTAATGATATTACGGTATACTGAATCGCACATGAATTTACCATGCTATTTTCTGTAGTTTTATTTTTTGCAATTAATCCATAAGTACTTATCCATATATAACCAAATTCACTCTCTGAAATATGTAAAGTTCTATTTCTATCATAATAGAAATATTTTTTGGAAAATTCTTTATAGTCAACATTTATTGAGTTAAGGAGCTTTATAAAATAATCTCGATCAGTAAATTTGAACTCATGCGCAAAAGATTCCTTTTTGTTTATTCTCTTAATTAGATAATCTAAATCAGCTTTTGTTGATATTTTAATAAATTTAGCTTCGTTTTCTAACATAGGCGTTTGGTGATTATTTATTATTTAAAGTTGGTAAATTTTGTGCAGTAGGTAATGTTTTATTTTGATAAAGTTAGAATGTTTTTAATTCCTAATTCTGTTACTTGTTCTTTGAATTTTTCAATATTTGGATAAATAAAATCCTTTGTAATTCCCATTTCTTTTAGTTTGTCTTTAATAGCTGGAATCAAAGATTTGTGTATATTAAAACAACCTGATACACATTCTAAAAACATATTCTGTTTATATTCTTCTTCATCGAGTAATTCTTTTATGTCATGAATGTATTCCTTATAAGTTTTCTCAATGGGATACCATGGGTGATTATTATATAGAAATAGCCCATCTTGATTAATAATGTTTAAGCTATTAACAATTTTATATAATTCTTTATTTGGAATTATTATACTCATAAAATTTTCATTGACTTTCTCATATGGAATATTTTCATCTTCAAAATTTTTATCAAAAGCATATTTCCATGCTTTAAAAGCTGTGCTTTCTTCATAGCAATAATACAATGAAAAGTAATTTTCAATAGGATTATCACTTGGTGTATATTTTATATTGTCTATTGCAAAATATAAAGCAACGTATGGATTGTAAGTAAAATCAAGAAAAGGAGTAGGTAAACCATAATGTTGCATATAGCTTAAAAAAGCAATAGAGTTTTTAGGGTTTATGCCTGATACCTCTAATAACTTAGAAATAACTTCATTATTCCATTTTTCAGCTTCACTTATTAATTCACTTATAAAGCGACAATAATGTTCGGGTATTTTATCTTCAGGGGCTTGTAAATGTAAGTCTTGTGCTATATAAAGTCTTTGTGCAGAATTATACATTCCATATTTTGCTTCAGCACATCCTCTATATATAAAGCCTGTTCCTTTTGTTTGAAAAGTTTCTAATTTTTCAAATATTGCATTTATATTTATATTGATTGGAAGTTCTCCATCTTTAAAAAATTCTGCTTTCTCTTCAAACGTTGAATATTCAAATAATTTCATTTTTGTTTAAAAGTATTATTGTAAGTTATTAAACTATTCTGTATATCTCAGCAAACATAAAAACTTTAAAATATAGAAATATTTAGGCAATAAAAAAAATAAAACCGCCCTATAAAAATAGAACGGTTAGTATATTAAATTGTCTCAGCAACAGCTGTTACATCATTCTTGGCATTCCGCCACCCATTGGCATAGCTGGTTCGTCTTTTTTCACTTCAGTGATTATACATTGAGCTGTTAAAAGCATTCCGGAAACAGAAGCTGCGTTTTCAAGGGCAACCTTAACCCATATTTTGCCAATATAATGTTATCTGTAGTTGCATTATTCGGTTTTTGATCGAACGAATTTAAGTGTGTCAGTAATTATTGGTTTTGTCCAACCAATGTTTTCATCGGGATTTTTTTGTTCAAGGACTACTTTTACAGTATCATAAAGTTTGTCAAGATAAATTATTTTTCTTCCGTTTCCAATTTCGCTGGAATTTTCATCTGTCGATAATCGAAGTTCAAACGGAAAATCTATAAAGTAGTCCCTATAATCATATTTAAAAATTATTTCCAATGGATAACTGATATTTGAAATTTTATTATTTTCATCGTATTCTATTTCAATTTTTGCAGTGTAAAACATTACATCTTTTTTGTTTAATAAGGTATAATTATTTTTTAATGGTTTATAAAAAACATTTTCAATACGCTTTTGTTTAGCTTGTTTTACATCGTTTTCTTTTGTTGCTGCAAATACTATAAATGAATAGCTTAAAGCATTTCCAATTAAAAGAGGAATAAATAATTTTTTAAAACTGAATTTGAAAATTTTTGATATTGCGAAAGTTTCAATACACACACTTCCCAAGCACATCAAAAAATAAGTTGCAATCCAGTTAAATTTGTCAAAAGTTGCATTTGGAAGAAATCTATCAATTGCAAAATGCCAAATTAACATTGCAAACATCATCACAAGAGTTCCAAGAAATCCAGAAATTAAATTTCCGATTATTGATATTAGCACAGATTTTTTCCAACCAATTTTAAGAAATACATAAATAGTTATGGTTTCAATAATTATTGTAAGGAAAATTAAATACCAAAATTTTTGAACTTCTTCACTAACATAAATAGCGGGCCAAATTACATTTAATAAAGTCATTTATTTTTTGCGAGATATTGGTTTTGCAATTACAGATAACGTCCAAATATACGCATTGCGCACAAATATCACATATATATTATTGCGCTTATTTCATATATGTATTGTACAATTGCTTGTTAAACAGCGGTTTATTTTTAGTTGTTTTGGATAAACGCAATAGTATATAATAAATGATAAACAAAGGAGTTATCTACAAAATAAAAAACCGCTCCACAAAAGTAGAACGGTTTATATATTAAATTTGTCTTAGCGACTCGCTATTACATCATTCCTGGCATTCCACCACCCATTGGCATAGCTGGTTCAGCGCTCTTCACTTCTGTGATAACACATTCTGTTGTAAGAAGCATTCCGGAAACAGAAGCTGCATTTTCAAGGGCAACTCTTGTTACTTTAGTTGGGTCAATGATCCCTGCTTCAAGCATGTGAACGTATTCGTCAGTTTTCGCGTTGTATCCGAAGTCTCCTGAACCTTCTGCTACTTTAGCAACGATTACAGAACCTTCACCACCTGCGTTGGCAACGATTTGTCTTAATGGCTCTTCGATCGCTCTTTTCACGATCTTGATCCCTGTTGTTTCATCAGCGTTAGATCCTGAAAGATTGTCAAGTGCAGAGATGGCTCTTACTAAAGCAACACCACCACCAGCAACGATACCTTCTTCAACAGCTGCTCTTGTAGCGTGTAGGGCATCATCTACTCTGTCTTTTTTCTCTTTCATTTCTACTTCAGAAGCAGCACCTACGTAAAGTACAGCAACACCACCAGCTAACTTAGCTAATCTTTCCTGAAGTTTCTCTCTGTCGTAGTCAGACGTTGTAGTTTCCATCTGAGCTTTGATCTGAGCTACTCTTCCTTTGATTTTCGCTTCGTCACCACCACCGTTTACAACTGTAGTGTTGTCTTTGTCGATCGTTACTTTCTCAGCAGTTCCAAGCATATCTAAAGAGATGTTTTCCATTGTGAAACCTTGCTCTTCAGAGATTACCTGTCCACCTGTAAGGATCGCGATATCTTCCAGCATTGCTTTTCTTCTGTCTCCGAATCCTGGAGCTTTTACAGCAGCAATTTTAAGAGAACCTCTTAGTTTGTTTACTACCAAAGTAGCTAAAGCTTCTCCTTCAACTTCTTCAGAGATAATCAATAAAGACTTACCGCCTTGTGCAATTGGCTCAAGAACAGGTAACAATTCTTTCATTGAAGAGATTTTCTTCTCTACTAAAAGGATATATGGGTTTTCTAGTTCAGCTAACATTTTCTCAGGGTTCGTCACGAAGTAAGGTGACTGGTATCCTCTGTCGAACTGCATACCTTCTACAACGTCTACTGTTGTATCAGTACCTTTAGCTTCTTCTACAGTGATTACTCCTTCTTTACCTACTTTTCCGAACGCTTCAGCGATTAAAGAACCGATGGTATCATCGTTGTTGGCAGAAATAGAAGCAACCTGCTTGATTTTTTCTGAAGAATCTCCAACCTCCTGAGATTGAGATTTAAGGTTTTCAACAACAGCAGTTACCGCTTTGTCGATTCCTCTTTTAAGATCCATCGGGTTAGCACCTGCAGCTACGTTCTTAAGACCTTCTCTTACGATAGCCTGTGCCAATACAGTAGCGGTAGTCGTACCGTCTCCTGCGATATCGTTAGTTTTGGAAGCTACTTCTTTTACCATCTGAGCTCCCATGTTTTCTACTTTATCTTCAAGTTCGATTTCTTTTGCTACAGAAACACCATCCTTAGTTACGTGTGGAGCACCGAAAGATTTTTCGATCACTACGTTTCTTCCTTTAGGACCTAAAGTTACTTTTACTGCATTAGCCAATGCATCTACCCCTCTCTTTAGAGCGTCTCTTGATTCAATATCGAATTTTATTTCTTTTGCCATAATTTTTTATTGTATTAATGTACTTTGTACAATGTATTAATGATTTTGTATTCTGAAAATATCATTTTACATGAATACATTTTACTTTTTACAAATTAACCGATGATTCCCAATAAGTCAGCTTCTCTTACGATTAAGTAATCTTTCCCTTCTAACTTCAATTCAGAACCTGAATATTTACCATAAAGAACTTTGTCACCTACCTGAACTGTTGTAGGCTCGTCTTTTTTACCAGGACCTACTGCTACTACAGTACCTTCTTGCGGCTTTTCCTTTGCAGTATCCGGAATAATAATACCTGAAGCTGTTTTAGTTTCTGCTGCGATTGGCTCTACCAGAACTCTGTCTGCCAATGGTTTAAAGTTTACTGACATAATATATTTAATTTTTTAATTATTTCTGTCTTCTAATTCTCTAAATGTATGCCATGAGACGCTGATGGATGAAATGGCAGATTTTTATTTCCGAATGTGAAAAATTGGCAGAAAAATTATTTTTTGCGGGCTGGAAATCCGAAAAGATAACTGGTCATCACAGGGACAAGGAACAAAAGGACAGTAACGGTTGAAACCAATATCTCCATAGTATGGCTGCCTAAAAATTGAGCGAATGCCGTGGAAGGGCAGAAGTGCTCATATAGAGATAAGCTTAGTTTAATTCCTAAAACAGCAATCACAATAAAAGCGGCAGTTTCCAGGAAAGGAAATACCTGCATCAAACGGACAAACCACTGCGCAATAAATCTCATTGCTAAAATTCCTATAAAAACTCCTAATGTAATCAGAAGTAAGTTGTCTGAAAAAGCGACTGCCGCAAAAACGTTATCTATGGAAAAAGCAAGATCCATCACTTCTACAATGGCAACCGTAGCCCAGAATGGCCCCAACAGTCCAATTGAATTTTTATACAGCCAGCTGGATTCTTTGTTAGGGCTTTCTTCCGGACTTTCTTCATCACTTGTGTTTTTTATTTTTTTGATAAACCAGTCAATGGAGATGTAGAGCAGATAAATTCCTCCCAGGGGTTTCAGCCACCATACGGAAATCAGTACTGAAGCAAAGATCAGGGCCAGGCCGCGGAATACATAGGCGCCCAGAATCCCATATTTTAAGGCTTTTTTTCTTTGCTGTTCCGGAAGATCCATTACGATGGTAGCCAGTACTGCAGCATTGTCTACGGACAGAAGGCTTTCAATAAGAATAAGGTTGGCAACGATGGCCATAGATTTCGCAGGGTTTTGAAGAATATCATTAAGAAGATGTGAAAAATCAGAAAGTATCATTTTTTAAGAAGTGGTATTTTGATTAAGTTTTGAAATAATGGCGGCAGAAATAGTAATGCCGATGAAATTGGTAACAGATCTGGCTTCATTCATAAAACGGTCTATGCTGTACAGCAGGGCAAGATCTGTAACAGGAATTTTTCCGAATCTGCTCAGGGTAAACATAAGGGCGAGGAAACCGGACCCCGGAACACCGGAGGCTGTCTTCGATGCAATGGAAATAATGATGAACAGCCAGCAATAGTCCTGCACAGTAAGGGAAATATTATAAAACTGAACAAGGAAAATGCATGAAATAGAAAGGTAAATACAGGCTCCAGCCAGGTTGAAATTATACCCGAGAGGAATGACAAAGCGAAGAATTTTGCGGTCATATCCCTGAGATTCCATTTTATCAAAAATCATCGGAAAGGCTGTCTTGGAGGAAGAGGTGGCTACTACCAGGATGATTTCTTCTTTAATGCTGATCAGAAAATCCCAGAGATTAATTTTGAAATAAGCCGTCACCAATCCCAATATTCCGAAAATAAAAAAAAGACAGGCAAGATAAACGGTGGCAACAATCTTACTTAAAGGCAGTAAAGTATTAATTCCGTAAACGGATATTGCATAGGCGATATTACAGAAAATGATTACCGGAAGAAAGATATAAACATATTTGATTAATTTAAAAAACAGATTTTTCCCCTCATCCAGAAAGTGAAGGATTTTATCTTTTCCTTGATACATGCCGATGGCAATTCCTGCAGAAATTGATATCAACAGGAAGATCAGATAATTGCTGATCCGTAAAGGATTCGTTACTCTCGTTAAAAGGCTTTCGGGCAGGCTTTTATTAATGGCAGCCAGATTAATTCCCGTGTTGGCCCCAGGTTTTAAAAGAAGACCGAAAGCAATTCCTAATACAATACTGACAGAGGTGATGATCAAAAAATAAAGAACCATTTGACCCACAATCCGGAACGCATTTTTAATACTGAAGATGTAGCTTATCCCATAAGTGACAGCAATGAAGATAACGGGAACAATCAAGACCTCAAGAAGTACAAAGAAATAATGACTTACACTTTGCAGCTGCCTGCCGGTTTCCGGAAAATAATAGCCGGTTAATGCTCCACAGATAATGGCTGTGAATACATATAAAGTAAGGTTCCTCAGATAGGAATCTGTAAAGGTTTTTTGTTTGAATAGAGGCTTCACCGTATATCTTTTTACAGGATAAGAATACAAAAAATTATAGAAATAATCTTATATAATACCAAGAATCAGTGCTCCTAACAGCATCACAATAGAGGAGCCGATGGCCCATTTTAAAGTGAATTTCAAATGATCTGAGAATTCAACTCCGGCCAGTGATACCAGCAGATATGTTGAAGGAACCAAAGGACTCAATAAATGAGAGGCCTGCCCCACAAGGCTTGCTCGTCCCAGAACATCAGGTGAAATGCCCAGCTGATGGCCGGTAGCGGTAATGACTGGTAATATCCCGAAATAGTAAGCATCATTTGTCAGGAAAAAAGTTAAAGGTACGCTGAATATAGCAGTAATTACATTCAGGTAGCCGCCCCAGTTTTTAGGGATAATATCAATGATACTGTTTCCCATTGCATTCATAATGCCGGTACCGTTTAATATTCCTGTGAAAATTCCCGCTCCGAAGATCATTCCTGCTACAGATAAAGCATTTCCTGCATGTTTTGAAATGATTTTCTGCTGGTCTTTCAGTTTAGGATAATTAATTACTGAAGCAATACAGAAAGCAATCATAAAAGCAATTCCTAAAGGAATGATATCGAGAATCATGACACAAAGCAGAATAATAGTCAGGATCAGATTGATAACAATCAGTTTGGGACGTCTTAATGCCGGATCGTTCTCCCCTGCAATGTCCTGTCCGCTGTATTGGGTATATCTTCCGTGTTTACTTATTCTTTTTTTCTCCTTTACCCCCAGAATATAGGCAACAATAATTACCCAGACAATTCCGATCAGCATTACCGGGATCATAGGAACAAAAATTTCTGTATGACCTAGTTTCAGAGAGCTCATAACTCTTGCAGTGGGGCCTCCCCATGGCAGGATATTCATAATACCGCCTGCCAGCATAATAATGCAGGTAAGCACAAGAGGATTCATTCCCTGTTTTTTATACAGAGGTAGCAAGGCTGCTACTACGATAATATAGGTAGAGGAACCGTCGCCGTCCAAAGAGACCAGAGTGGTAAGGATAGCCGTTCCGATGGTAGTTTTTACCGGATTATCACCTACAGCTTTCAATATGGCATTTACTAAAGGTTCAAAAAGTCCGGTATCAATCATCAGGCTGAAATACAGAATGGCAAAAATCAGCATGACTCCTGTAAGGGCTATTTCTTTTACTCCCTCTTTCATCATTTTTCCTAAATCCGGACCGAATCCGGCTATTACGGCTATAAGCACGGGGATAAGAACAAGAGCGGTAAGGGGAGTCATCTTTTTGTTCATGATCAGGATCATGAAGATGAAAATCATTAAAAAACCGAGAAATGTAAGCATAGTGTGTTGTAAATGTTAATGAGATTATTGATTCTTTTTTCTCCAGTCAAACGTGTTTCTGAAACCTATAAATCCGTAATTGCTTGTTTTTTTGGTTTCCATCTGATTGATGAAGGCAAATTCCAAAGCAGAGTTTTTCCCTGTTTTTATTCCAAGACCTGCTGTAATACGATTGCTGTCGAAAGGTTCCAGTTTATCCACATTCATTCTGATTTCATTTTTCAGAATACCATAGAGTTTTTCTTTCTCTCCTTTTTTATTGAAAGGAATTCTGACGGAAATGAGGTAACGGATTCTTACTTCGAATTCATCCGGATTACTGATAAAACGCTCTTCCACTCTAAGCCTGTTGGATATTGATGTTCTGCCAATATAATAATCAGCAGTTACCTGTTGAAAAGGTCTTTTTTCATATCTTATTTTTTTAGAATCGTCAGCATTATAAGATTCAAGGATCAGAAACATAGCTCCTGCAGCAGGCTTTATATTTTCAGCCACTTCATAATCTACATAGGCATTCACCAGAAAAAGTCTTGTGTCATAGGCAAGGTCAAAGGAACGGTATTGGGTAAGCGCAGTAAGGGTGCTTTTATCAGTGATCTTGGCCGACATCAGATACTGAAACCACATATTGTAATTATCTTTACTCTGGCTGTAAAGTCCGTTGAATAAACATAATGATAAAATAAGGGTTAATTTTATATTAATTTTCATATAATATTGGGTTAATATTGTACTTTTTCAAATATATTTATTAGAAGGAGCGGCTCTGGAATTTTTCAACCAATGACAGTTTTTATCAACAAACTGCATTTTGAGTTAAAAAGATATTATATTTGATGCGCTTCAAAATAGGGCAGTTTTTATGTTTTTAATCATTAATTTTATTATTATTTTACTGATAATCAGGATTTTGTTTAATGATAAGATTCTAAGAAGCCTTATGGAGTATCGTTGGAAGCTTTTGTTGAGGTTTCAGCATATTTTTTTCTTTTTTATCTTCATTTTGATTACTTATTTTACCGAAAATTACTTCCTGGACTCCACCGAATTGATGGTAAGTATCATTTTGAATACTTTTTTTAACATCGGAATTTACTATCTGGTCTATTATTACCTGGTTCCCCATTTTTACCTTTCAAATAAATATCCGGAGTTTATACTCTACGCTCTGATTTGTTTTTTAACCTCCAGTCTTTTCAGGATTCTGTGGGAGCCTGCCGTTTTTAAGGTAGATTTCAGCAGAGAAGGGTATTATGTGGGATTTCTCTATAATGTTTATATTTCGCAGGGTATTGTGATTCTTGTTGCCTCATTTCTGGGAATTACCAAAGACAAATTTTTAATAGAACAGAATGTGATTGACCTTGGAGAAGAGAAAGAGCAGCTTTATCTTGATCTCATCAGGTCTAAGCTGAATCCGCATTTTTTACTGAATACACTTAATAATATGTATGCCAACAGTTTTACCCATTCAGAGAAAACACCGGATTCTATTCTGCAGCTCAGTAAACTTTTACAGTATATTATTTATGATAGCGGAAAGGAGAGGATAAGCATTTCCCAGGAATTTTCCTCGCTAAAAGCACTTGCTGCTCTATACCAGCTTAAATACAGCAACCGGCTTGATATTGTTTTTGATATTCAGGATCAGGATGAATTTGATATTGTGGAAATTCCGCCTTCCGTATTGCTTACCTTATTTGAAAATGCTTTAAAGCATTCTGCAATAGGGGAAGAAGAAAACAGTTTTATAAAATTGTTGTGTATCATTGAAGATTCAGAACTGTTTTTTGAGATCATCAATTCTGTGGCAGAAAGCAGGACCGGGCTTGTAGATACAGGTTATCAGGGATTAGGAAATGAAGCGGTTATCCATATATTGGATAAGTTTTATTCAGACCGGTATGAGTTACATTCCGGGGCGGAAGAAAATAACCGCTATAAGATTACTTTAAAAATTAATATGAATGGCTAATTTGACTATCGTTAATGTAGACGATGAATATCCTGCATTGCAGCTTGTAAAACAATATTGTGACCAGCTTGAAGAAGTAGAGCTGCTGGCTTCATTTCAGAATCCGGAGGAAGCTTTGTCTTTTCTTAAGGAAAATAAAGTGGACCTTGTTGTTTTTGATATCAATATGCCAAGAATGAACGGGGTAGAACTTTTGCAGAAACTTCCTGAGAGGCCACTGTGCATTTTTCTCACCCTGGAATCAAAATATGCGGTGAAGGCATTTGAACTGGATGTGGTGCATTATCTGGTAAAACCGGTAGATTTTGAAACCTTTAGGAAAGCTGTTAACAAAGCAAAAGATTTTCTTCAGTTTAAAAACTCCGCAAATAATGCCCGTCAGGAAGACTATATCATGTTCAAATCCAATTATGTGATGAATAAGGTTTTCCTGAAGGATATCCTTTGGATACAGGGTTTTGGGGAGTATATAGTGCTGATGACGCCGTTAAAGAAATATATGATCCTTGACAGGATGTCAAATTTTGAGGAAAAGTTTCAGAATTTTGGATTTATCAGAATTCATAAATCTTATATTGTATTGTCTGACCGGATCAATTCTTACGACTCAAATAATGTATACCTGAAGAACGGAGATCAGCTTCCCTTGGGAAGAACTTATAAAAAGAATTTAAAAGAACATTTAAGCTGAAAATAAAAAGCCGGAAACTTCCGGCTTATTCAAAATTGTTATCATGTGATTGAACTATGGACAATATTGTCCCGGTCCGATCCACAGGATGCATTGTCCTTTGTAGTTGTATTCACAGCAAACACGTCCTGCTGCTCCGCCATTGATTGATTTCTGAGCGTCTCTGCTTAATAATTTAGCATTTTTCATAGTTAGAATATTTTGATTTGTACATTCCTGAGCATTTAAAGTCAATCAGGATTTTGACATTTGGTGTAAAAGAAGTGAATCAAAGATACTGTTTTTCCTAATTATGTGATATATTTTAATTGAAATTTTTCCTAATAAAATTTTGATTATCAGCCTATAAATAAGATGTGTGGTAAAAAATAGATAAAGCCGGAAATTTCCGGCTTTATTCAAAATTGTTATCAGATCATCGGACTAAGGACAGTTTTGTCCCGGCCCGATCCATAAAGTACATTTTCCGTTGTCGTCGCGTTCACAGCATACAAGTCTTGCTGCAATTCCGCCATTGACAGTTTTTTGAGCATCTCTGCTTAATAATTTGGCATTTTTCATAAGTTAATATTTTGACGTGTACGTTCCTGAACATTTAAAGTCAATCAGGTTTTTGACATTTGGTGTTATGGTGATTCAAATATAAAAATTTTTAAGTCAGACTGTTATGTTTTATATCCGGAATACAGCCGTTTGTATTGGCCGTAATTTACTGAACCCTTTCCAGTGACATTTTTCTCCCTGCCATATCCATGTCCTGTCTGATGATCTGTCTTGTTGCAGCATCAATATAATAGGTAGTTGTCGTGGTTTGGCTACTGATGTCATCATTGGTTTTTACAACCCAAACCGGCTTCCCTTTATATTCTGCTTTTTGAGTATCCAGAATGTAGGCTTTCATTATTCCCTTTTTTTCAGATTTGGGATTGTAATCAAAAATAGAAATCTCAGCAGTATAGTTTTCCTTTAAAGCCAGGAAGCGTATCAGCATAGGATAGCTGCTGCTGTCAAAATAATTATTGGCAGGAATATCTATGATATCTTTTTTCTGGGACTTTTTATCAAGATAGTATCCGCTGACTTTATCTTTCCCGGATGTAAGTGCCATATCTCTCATCATATTGTAGGATGAATGATATACTGGGCTGAAATTCGAGATTTTGACAAGAGTAGAATCCGCCCATTTGGCATCCGGTACCTGCTTCAGCTTCACGGTTGTTCGGATAAGAAGATCGGTTTTGTTCAGTTTTTTGAGCTCTGTAACAATACTTCCGATTTCTGTTTTTGTACCGGCTGTTTCAGTATACCATACGGCTTCAGAAGTTTCATCTTTGATTAATTTTGAATCAATGTCTGCGTTTTTAGGAGTAAGCAGGGTTTGCGAAAAAAAACGAGCACTACTTAATAGCAAAAGGAAAAGAAATGTTCTCATGATCTTTTTACTAATAAGTAGTGCTGTATTGGTTAAAAGTTACAACCTTTTGATTTTTAGCTTTTTCCTGCTGCCTGCATCGGGTTGACTTTTCCTGTGGAACCTCCTCTCACCGGTCCGCCATCCTGCTTTTGTTTGAAGAGCTGGAATTTTGAAGTTTCAGTACCGGATCCTGTACTGCTCCAGAAATTATTGGTTGTATCAATATCAGCAGTTTCTCTCATAGGGTCAAGCTGGATTGATTTAAGTTTTTTATCAAAGTAGTAGGTTTTGGAAACTTTTTGTTCATTCAGTCTCCAGATCTGCGCTGCAGATTTATCATATAATTTAGTGCCATCTTCAAAAGTGAATTCAAGAATGATAGGCATTACCAGTCCGCCTTTGTTTACAAAATCAATCTGATACGCGGTAATATTTTTGAATTTCTCTTTGTCCTTAGCATCTAAAGGAAGGCCGGCTTCTGTTTTAATAGTGTATTCCTTGTTGTTATCTACCTTTTCCTGGCCTCTGTCATATCTGTAGTAAAAATCCTGAGCGTCTTTATCTCCGTCTACATAGAATTTGATATTCTTGTCTTCTCTGTTTCTGATTTTTGAAAGATCTTCAAAACTGTTGACCAATGGTTTGTCAACCTGATATTTTACTTCAGCAGCAGCTTTTGGATTGGTTTCAAGATCAGGAACAGCTACTGTTACTTTATCAATAGCAATATCTACAGGATCTGTACCATAGAACCAGCCTCTCCAGAACCAGTCAAGATCTTCGCCACTGGCATCTTCCATTGTGCGGAATAAATCTGCAGGTTCAGGATGTTTGAATGCCCATCTTTTGGCATAGGTTTTAAATGCTTTGTCGAAAAGTTCTCTTCCCATGATTGTTTCACGAAGGATATTCAATCCGGTTGCAGGCTTGGAATATGCGTTTGGCCCATACTGAACAATGTTTTCAGAGTTGCTCATGATAGGTTCCAGCTGGTCTTTCGGTAGTTTCATATAATCTACGATGGTCCATGCCGGGCCTCTTTTGGATGGGAATTTATTATCCCATTTTTCTTCTGTTAGATATTCTGTAAAGGTATTCAGACCTTCATCCATCCATGCCCATTGTCTTTCGTCAGAATTGATGATCATTGGGAAGAAGTTGTGACCCACTTCGTGGATGATTACCCCGATCATTCCGTTTTTGGTTCCTTCCGAATAAGTTCCGTCTTTTTCAGTTCTTCCGAAATTGAAGCATATCATCGGATATTCCATTCCGTTGGCAGCCTCCACAGATTGTGCTACCGGATATGGATAAGGGATGGTAAATTCTGAATACGTCTTGATTGTATGGGCAACCGCTTTTGTGGAAAACTTTCTGTAAAGACCGTAAGATTCTTTTGGATAGAAACTCATGGCCATCACCTTATTATTGTTTTCAGGAATTGTGACACGCATTCCGTCCCATACAAATTTTCTGGAAGATGTCCACGCAAAATCACGAACATCTTTTGCTTCAAAAACCCATGTTTTTCTCTGTTTTGAATGATTTTTTTCTGCTTTTTTAGCTTCATCCAATGTTACGATTTCAATAGGCTCAGAGGCATTTTCAGCTTTTCTGTATCTTGAGAGCTGATCAGATGTCAATACCTGATCATAATTTTTACATTCTCCTGTTCCCCCTACAATATGATCAGCAGGGACATTCATTGAAACTTTAAAATCTCCGAAAACAAGGGCAAATTCTCCTCTTCCGGTAAACTGATGATTCTGCCAGCCCTGGAAGTCACTGTATACACACATTCTTGGGTACCATTGCGTCATCGTATACAGGTCGTTGCCGTCTTCAGGGAAATTTTCATAACCACCACGGCCCCCCATTTTCATTCTGTTGGAAATATTATAGTTCCAGTCTACTTTGAAGACGAATTTTTCCCCTTTTTTCAAAACTTTAGGAAGATCAATACGCATCATGGTTTTATTGACGGTATATTTTAGCGGAGTGCCCGAAGCATCCGTTACTTTTTCAAGAATGACTCCGTAGCCATTATCCTTTACAGGAAGTTCTGTGGCTTTAAGTTGTTGGTCAGTTGTTGAAGGGCGAAGAACAGATGATGTATCATATCCTGCATTTCTGATGCTTGAGTGTTCGTTTTCATCAAGCTGCAGCCAGATATAATCGAGGTCATCCGGCGAATTGTTATAATAAGTTACTGTTTCTGAACCTTTCAGATTCCTTTTATCCTCATCCAGATAAGCAGTGATGTTGTAGTCAGCTCTGTTCTGCCAGTATCCATGACCGGGAGCTCCTGAAGCTGTTCTGTAAATGTTGGGTGTTGGCAGGATAGTTCCCAGCTGCTCAAACTTGTTACCGTGATTGCTGCCCGGATTATTCTGAATATTTTGTGCGGTGAAACCTGTATATGCAAATACAGAAAGTGAAAGTATGGCAACTTTTAGTTTCATAACCGAAAATGATTTATTAATGATCAAAGATAATAATAAGCTGTTTAAATATTGAAAATATTTAACTTTTAAAACGGAATTCTTTCCAAAGTCATTTTTAAGGATAAAGCGAATACTCCGGAAGATACAAACAGGATCCAGTCTTTCTTATTTACCTTAAAAAGATTAAGCAGAATAAAAAGAGTGACTAAAATTGCAAAAACAATTACAATTTGTCCGAGTTCCAGACCAATATTGAATCCAAGCAATGGCAGGGCAATGCTCTGGCTTTTTGAGATCATTACTCTTGCTGTATTGGCAAATCCCATTCCGTGAACCAGGCCGAAGATGAGTGCAAGATAATAATTGGCCCGCATCAATGTCTGCTTCTTGTTTTTCATGATAATATTATCCAGAGAAGTCAGAACAATGGTCAGTGGAATTAAGAATTCAACCCAGTCAGAAGGAACCCTGAAAACATCAAGAATACTTAAAGCTAATGTAATAGAATGTCCTATTGTAAATGCGGTGACAAGAATCAGGATTTTTTTCCAGTCACTGTACGAATAAACAGCGATGAGTGCCAGAACAAACAGTTGATGATCAAGAGCGTCCAGAGAGATAATATGTTCCCATCCAAGGTTTAAATAAAAAAGAAAATCCTGCATTTTGATTAAAATATTTTATATTTTGAATATTTTGTTAAAATATTATATTATTTATGTTGATTTGGTTTTTTAGGTGTGTTTTTTATTGATACTACACTTTGTTTCTGTTCTAAATAAAAATTGTATAATTGTATTGTAAAAAATGTAATATGGATATTAAAAAATTATTTTCTACAAAAGTAAACATTTCGCCTGGAGGAACGAAGCTTCTGAGAAATGCCGCTGCCGCCTTTTTGGGGTTATATTCTTATGCTTTTAATGCACAGGTTCAGAAACTGGATTCCCGGTTTGAGCTTTTATTAAAAAATAAAGAGAATATAGCTAACGGAATAACTGTCAGGGAATTGGAACGTCCTGATATGAAACTTGACCGGCATTTAGTGGTGACATCAAAGGGAGCCCAGACCATGTATTCATGTATAATTTATACGAAAGAGCCGAAAAAGCTTAAAGCTGACGGTTTACTTGTTCAAAGCAGTTTGCCGGATTTTTCCACAGCTCTGGTCACAATTGAGGATATTGAAAGATTAATGAAACTGCCATATGTTACCTCTGTTATGGGACCCGCATTTGATGAGCTGCATAATGATGTAAGCAGAGCTCAGTCCGGAGCAAGTCTGTTGCAGGATGGAACCTTTAATAATACCGCTTATAATGGTACCGGTGTTTTGATAGGAATTTATGACAGCGGAATAGACTGGAAGCATCCTGATTTCAGAAAAGCTGATGATCAGACAAAAAGCAGAATTGTTTCGATCTGGGATCAGACCTTAACGGCACAGGGAGGGGAGACGTCGCCTGCCGGATTTTCAACAGGTGTAGAGTATACCAGAGCACAGATTGAAGATGAACTGGATGGAACACCAACAGGATTTGTACGTGAAAATGATATCAACGGACACGGAACCCATGTTTCCGGTACTGCTGCAGGAAATGGGTCTGCTTATACAGATAAAAGACATAAAGGATTTTCATCTGATGCAGATATTGTCTTTGTAAAAGGAGGTAACGGATCTTTTCCCACAACAAATACGATCAATGCTTTAACTTATTTTAAAAATGTAGCTACGGCACTTAATAAGCCTATTGTCGTTAATATGAGTATTGGCGGACAGGCAAGTGCACATGACGGAACTTCTTCACACGAAGTGGCTGTTAATAATTTTACCACTTCAGGGCCGGGAAGAGTAGTGGTTATTTCTGCAGGAAATGACTATGGAGCTAATCTGCACAGAAAAGTTGATATAGCAGCCGGAGCTTCACAGACCTATGCTTTTACTGTTGCCAGCAATACTTCTGCAGCAACCGTATTTTCGTTTATTATGTATGCCAATGATAATACGCCTGTCACTGCAAAGCTGACAACTCCTGACGGGCAGCAGTATACCCAGAATATAAGTACGACTACACCTCACAGCATTTTGGGAGGAGGCATTACCGCAACAATGTATAACTATTGGGGGAATGATAACAACAAAAGATATGTTCAGCTGGTTATCACCAGAACTTCCGGATCAGCCAATGTTCAGGGAAACTATACGCTGGAAATTACAAACAACGGAGCGCAGCAGATCACTACTCATGGCTGGCTGTACAGCCAGGGAGTCGCTACAACTTTACAAAATGGCGATAATGAATATATTGTAGGATCTCCGGGGAACGCTTCCAATGCCATTACAGTTGCGTCATATATGGGAAGAGCAAGCTGGTATAGTGGAGCAAGTGGCTATTATACCCTCACTCCACAGGAATCTATATCGTCATTCAGTGCACAGGGGCCCAGGGTAGATGGTTTTCAAAAGCCGGATATCGCAGGTTCCGGTCAGAATGTGATTTCATCGCGATCAGGTGATTCTTCTCCCGGAACTACGGATATTATTGCAGGTACCAGCTATTATGTAAAAAACCAGGGTACGAGTATGTCTTCACCGGGCGTTGCTGGTGCTGTAGGGTTGTTGCTTCAGGCCAATCCGGCGTTGACGGCGGCACAGGTGAAAGCACGTCTTACGGCTAACGCAAGAATGGATGGAGCTACAGGAACTGTTCCAAATTTGAGATGGGGATATGGTAAATTAGATATTTATAAAGCCGTTACCGATGAGTTAGGGTGTGTGAAATCCAATTTCGAAACGGTGGGATATGATGAACCTTATATCATAGCGAATACGGAAGCCAATTATTATTTTGATAATATAGCTCTTGCTGTAAGATATACCCCAACTCTGACAGGGAAACTGGGAGGGTTTTCATTCTTAACAGGAACTTCACTCCCTTCTGATATTCCGGTAGATATTCAGATCAGGAAAGTGGATGCCAATGGGAATCCGGGAGATATTATAGCCACTAAAACAATTACTTCATGGCTTAACAGTACGCAGAGGTTTACCTGGAACTACGTGAGTCTTTCTGATTTAAACGTACAAACGGTGACAGGAAAAGATTTTTATATTGTTGTCAATGGCCTGGGAGGAAGAATTGCAATGAAAGCTGAAAATGCAGTGGTAAATAACAGATCCAAAACGTCTACAGATGGCAGCACATGGACTCCCAGAACATTTGACCTTAAAATGAGAGCTGTAGTATATGAAAATGTGGCTGAAGTAAAGAACCTGGCAACTTCCAACCAAACTAAGACCAGTGCAGCAGTTAATGGCTATAACTATTTTACCAGCAGCTGCCAGCTGATCTCAAGGGTTGAAAAACAAACCGGCAGTACGGTGACAGGAAATGTGACCTCAAAAGTATGGGTAGATAACGCGCAGCCTAATTATGTGTCAAGAAGATATGAAATAAATCCTGAAACAAACGCCGCCACCGCTACCGGAAAAGTGACTTTATACTTTAAGCAGAGCGATTTTGATGCCTATAATCTGACCAATGGAGTGAAGCTTCCTACTTCACCTAACGATGTTGCGAACAAAGCAAATCTGATTATTGAAAAATATACAGGAACAAGTACTACAGGTACCGTAGCTTCTTTTGGTGAGCCTGCTTCAAGTATTACTCCTGATATTGCAGATATTATCTGGAATGACACCTATCAGTATTGGGAAGTATCATTCCAGACGACAGGTTTTGGTGGATATTTTGTTAAAACAGGAACCACATTGGGAACTGCAGATGTTAAGGTGAACTCAGAAGTAAATATTACTCCGAACCCTGCGAAGGATTTTGTGAATGTAATGCTGGGCAGACATTCCAAAGGATCAGTAACCATTTATGATGCTTCAGGAAAGCTGATTAAGACGGTACAGATTACTGCCAATTCAGGCAAAATTGATGTTTCAGAATTGGTAAGGGGAATCTATCTGTTTACCGTTACGCTGGATGATAACACAAAAATTACGAAAAAAGTAATTAAAGAATAATTCTTTATCAATCAAATCCGATAAAAAGCAGCAGTTTCTATAACTGTTGCTTTTTTTATATTTGCTGTAAAATAAAATAATTCATGCCAGGTAAGTTTTTTTGGAGTTTTCTTTTATTCACAACAGTCGTTTTTCAGAGCTTTTCGGTTGGTAAAGCTTTTCACCCATATCATGTAGGATCTGTCGAAATTAATTATAACTCAAAGTCCAGAACATTTGAAGTGACTGGAAGATTCTTTTTGGACGACATGGAGAATGGTCTTGGGAAAAAATATGGCGGAGCTTTTCATTTCAATGATGTGAAATATAAGGCAAGATTAAATGAAGCTCTGCAAAAGTACTGTTCAGAATATTTCAAATTAAAAGCTGACAATAAATTTTTAAAGGTCAATTATATCGGGTATGAAGAAGACCAGGAATCTGTAAATATTTTTATGGAATCTGAACCGGTGGCCACTCCTAAAAAAGTGGAGACAGCAGTAAGTTTTCTGTATAACCTTTTTGATGACCAGATCAATATAGTCCATATTATTGTCAGTGGAGAAAGAAAAAGTGAAAAACTATCATATCCCAACCGTTATCTCTATAAACAGTTTTAATTTTCCAGCTGAAGCATTGCGTTGATTCCTTTTGTATGGGCAAGCAGATCAGGAAAAAAATCATGATAACACTCTTGAAGAAAATCTTTGTTTTTTAAAAAAGCTTCAAAGACAGGGATGTCCTTATCCAGATATTTAGCTTTATTCAGTACATTCTGAATGCTGAATTTGATGCCCCAGTCTTCGCGGTAGTTGTAGAGCCAGTCGTCCTGTTCCATTTTGACCAGCATCCTTTTAAAGTTTTCAGGAAGCCATTGCTGATGGGCATTCAAAACACTGTAAACATAAAGGGAATGGGTTTTCCATTCAGCCAGAGAATTCAGGGAGAGGTCTCTGGCTACAAAATGATCCATAGAAACATCTACGAATGCACCTGCATACAGTCTTACCAAAGGAGCAAAAACTTTTTTGGCTTCATGGATTGCCGGGTGGGAATCGGTAAATGTATCAATCGCCCTGTGAAGGGTAATTCCGTCCTGTATATCTTTCGGAAAAGAAAAACGATCTCTGTTTCTGATGAAGTCTTCCAGAAACTGACCAACAATTTGACCATCAGTGAAAGAGAGAAAGGAATGAGCCAGATAATTCATAACTTAAAGGTATGAATTAAATGTGAATGTCTGATACTGGAGAATAGTGAATCCGCTTAGCTTGTGAATTTTTTTATTCTCATTCAGATGGACTATTGACCTGCGAAGCAAAATTGACCATTCACCTTAGAAAAGCCTCTCGTGAAAATCTTCAATCTTACTCACTTCTTCAATCTTAATTCCAAATTTTCTTTTTGGAATTTTATTGAGATTGGAAACAAATATCTTTTCATAGCCTAGCTTTTCAGCCTCAGTAATTCTCTGTTCAATCTGTGCTACAGGACGTATTTCACCACTTAACCCGATTTCTCCGGCAAAGCAGTAATGTTCAGAAATGGCAATGTCTTCGTTAGAGGAAAGAACAGAAGCAATGACTGCCAGATCCAGTGCAGGATCATCTGTCTTTATTCCCCCGGTAATATTCAGGAAAACGTCTTTTGCTCCCAATTGGAACCCGGCTCTTTTTTCAAGTACGGCCAAAAGCATATTCAGCCTTTTGGAGTCAAAGCCTGTGGAACTTCTCTGAGGAGTTCCGTAAACGGCTGTACTTACCAGGGCCTGGATTTCAAGGAGCATCGGCCTGTTTCCTTCGAGAGTTACAGCAACAGAATTTCCTGAAAGTTCCTCAAACTTTTTGGTGATCAGAATTTCGGAAGGATTCTTAATCTCTTTTAATCCCTGCGAAATCATTTCATAAATTCCAATTTCGGAAGTGGAGCCGAAACGGTTTTTATTAGCTCTCAGCAACCTGAAAAGGTGATTCCGGTCTCCGTCAAAATTCAGAACCACATCCACCATATGTTCCAGAACCTTTGGTCCTGCAATTTGTCCGTCTTTGGTGATGTGACCTACAAGGAAAACCGGAGTATTGTTTTCTTTGGCATATTTGATAATCTCATTGGAACATTCCCGGATTTGGGATACGGTTCCCGGAGAACTTTCTATCAGTTGAGACTGCAGTGTCTGAATGGAATCGATGATCATAAAGTCTGGTTCCAGTTTTTTGGCTTCATGAAGAATTTTCTCCAGTGAAGTTTCAGTGAAAAGGAAACAGTTCGGATTTTGGATATCCGTAAGCCTGTCCGCTCTCATTTTAATCTGAGAAGCACTTTCTTCCCCGGAAACATAGAAAATCTTTTTCTTCATCTTCAAAGCGAGTTGCAGCAATAGGGTAGACTTTCCGATTCCCGGTTCACCACCTATCAAAGTCACGGAGCCTAAAACGATTCCACCTCCCAGCACACGGTTCAGCTCTTCAGAAGGTGTTTTTATTCTTGGTTCCTCACTTGTTTCCACTTCAACAATATTAATCACATGCTGTTTGGATTTTGAGAAAGGAGGGGTTTTATGAGAAGTCTTTTCCACCACTTCTTCCACTAAGGTATTCCATTGCCCGCAGTTTTTACACTGTCCCATCCATTGGGAGTATTGCGTTCCGCAGTTTTGACAGAAATATGCTGTTTTCAGTTTTGCCATACCGCGAAGTTATAAAAAAAGCCTTTTTCTTACAGAATCTGATTGGATTTTAATATTAAAAACTAATGCATCCACCATAGAAATAACTTTCATATCTTCGTTTTATTCAATTAAAATATTAATGTAAAATATCATTACAATGAAAAAAGTATTTTTATCTTTCGTATTTACGTTTTTAAGTATTGTTGCATTTGCCCAGGGTACGTGGGATGTTGACCCGATGCATTCTTCCGTTAATTTTAATATTAAACATATGGGAATTAGCTTTGTACAGGGAAGGTTTGATAAATTTGAAGGGAAAATAGCCAGCAGTGGAGCTAATCTGGATAATGCCGATTTAAGTTTTGCCATAAGTGTTTCTACCATTAATACAGGGGTGAACATGAGAGACAGACACCTTATCAGTGAAGATTTCTTTGATGTGGCTAAATATCCTGTTATTGAGTTTAAAAGCTCTTCCGTGACTAAAGATAAAAATAACAATTATATCGTCAAAGGAAAGCTTACAATGAAAGGGGTAGAGAAAGAGATCAGTGCTCCGGTTACATTCGGCGGTATTACAAAGAATAAAGACGGAAAAGAAGTAATGGGAATTCAGACCAAGTTTACAGTGAACCGTTTGGATTATGGAATTAAATATGATCCTTCAGGAGCTGGTATTGCGAAGGATGTTGAAGTAATGGCTTACTTTGAACTGGTAAAACAATAATATTTCCAGTGATAAAAATTAATCGGGTTTTCCATTCTGATGGGAAACCTTTTTTATTACAAAAGCTAAATTTTAATCAGATTTTATAATTGTTTGAACGGTATTTTCGTATTTTAAAAACTTAAATAATTGCTTTGTATTTCTTTTTCCCCTAACTTTGCACAAACCTAATCTAATGAGTAAAAAGAATACAAAGTACATCTTTGTGACAGGAGGTGTAACTTCATCTTTGGGAAAGGGAATCGTTTCTGCTTCTCTGGGACTTCTACTAAAATCACGCGGCTTTAATGTAACGATCCAAAAATTAGATCCTTATATCAATATCGACCCGGGAACTTTGAATCCTTATGAGCACGGAGAGTGTTATGTAACTGAAGATGGTGCGGAGACAGATCTGGATTTAGGCCACTATGAGCGTTACCTTGATGCTCCTACATCCCAAAACAACAACGTTACTACAGGAAAAATTTACCAGACTGTAATTGAAAAAGAAAGAAAAGGAGATTTTCTTGGAAAAACAGTTCAGGTAATTCCTCATATTACTAACGAAATCAAACGTAGAATTAAAATTCTTTCAAAACAGAACTACGATATCATTATTACTGAGATCGGGGGAACTGTAGGAGATATTGAATCTTTACCCTACATTGAAACTGTACGTCAGCTGAAATGGGAATTGGGAGAGCGCAATTCTATGGTGATTCACCTGACTTTACTGCCTTATCTGGCTTCAAGTGGAGAATTGAAAACAAAACCATCGCAGCATTCCGTTCGTCAATTGATGGAAAGCGGAATTATGGCAGATGTTTTAGTGTGCAGAACAGAACATAAGATTCCTAAAGATCAGAGAGCAAAACTGGCTCAGTTCTGTAATGTTCCTTTAGATAATGTTATCGAATGCAAAGACCTTGAAACGATCTATGAAGTTCCAATGTATCTTCAGAAACAGAATTTCGATGATGTAGTATTGAAAGAACTGGATCTGAAAAGTGATAAAGATGCTGATCTTAAAGACTGGAAAAGTTTCCTTAAAAAATTCCAAAACCCTAAGAAAACTGTTGAGATTGCCTTGGTTGGAAAATATATTTCCCTTCAGGATTCATATATTTCAATTGCTGAAGCGTTCAAACATGCAGGAGCTGACCTTGAAACGGAAGTTAAGGTAAGATGGGTATACAGTGGAGACATTACTGAAGAGAATATCAAAGATACTCTGAAAGGAGTGAATGGTATCCTTGTCGCTCCAGGTTTCGGAGACAGAGGAATTGAAGGAAAAGTGCTTACGGCAAGATATGCAAGAGAAAACAAAATTCCAATGCTGGGAATCTGTTTAGGAATGCAGATCATGACGATTGAATTTGCAAGAAATGTTTTAGGACATACAAAAGCCAATTCTATGGAGTTTGATACAGCAACTCCGGATCCTGTAATTTCTTTGATGGAAGAACAGAAAAATGTAGTTGATAAAGGTGGAACAATGCGTCTTGGAGCATGGAAATGTGCTTTGAAAAACGGTTCCAAATTATATGATATTTACGGAAGCAAGAATATTTCTGAAAGACACCGTCACCGCTATGAATTCAACAGTGATTATCTTCAGGAGTTTGAAAAAAATGGTTTCCTTGCTACAGGGACCAATCCTGAAACAGGTTTGGTAGAAGCCCTTGAACTTCCTGATCATCCTTTCTATGTGGGAGTTCAGTATCACCCGGAATATAAGAGTACGGTAGCGACGCCGCATCCTTTGTTCAGAGCTTTCATCAAGGCTTGCGAAAAAAAATAAGGTAAAAATTTTATCATCAACGTCTATACATAAACTCAGGCTGATTATTCTCAGCTTGAGTTTATTATATAGTAACAACGTAAAGCATAGAGTTTTGATAAAAAAACAGTATTTTTGTCAGCTCAAATTACGTATACCAGTACGTATATTTTAAATGTAAAATTTTAATATAAAATAAAATGCAACAAAACAACGGAATCGATAAGAAGCAGATGATTAGTTTCGCGGTTTTATGCCTTGTTCTCTTCGGTTTTATGTTCTACTTCCAGAACAAACAGACAAAAGAAGCCGAGCTGAAAGCTCAGGAGCAGAAAACGGAACAGGCAAAAAATGCCGTAAAACAAACTCAGGCCACCAATATCAATCCAAATGTAACTCCTGGCGCAATTCAGACGGCAAGCCTTGGAAATAACGAATTGAAACTTGAATTTTCAAGCTTAGGAGGACAGGTTTCTAAAGTAGAGCTTTTAAAATATAAAGCTTATAATCACAAAACAGACAAAGCAGATCAGCCACTTTATCTGATCACTAAAAATAATTCAAACTACGGTTTTCAGTTTAAAGATAAAACAGGGAAGGTTGTTAATACTAAAGACTTAGTTTTCTCCCCTGCTGTTAACGGGAATGCTGTAACTCTAACTGCAGATTATAATGGTGCTGTTATTCAGTTTATTTATACCCTGCTTCCTAAATATACTCTTGACTTCAAAGTAAGAACTCAGGGGCTTTCTAAAATTACTTCGGATAATAAGGCAGATTTTATCTGGGATTATAATGTGAGAAACTTAGAAAAAGGTAGAGCCCAGGAGCAGTCTCATTCAGAATTTTCTTATGCTTTCAACAATTATAAAGACTATGATTATGATGGAAGAACTACAATGGAGGAGGAAAAAGAAACCCTTAACTGGCTTGGTGTAAAGCAGCAGTTCTTCTCTTCGGTAATCGAAGCTAGAAACGGATTCACTCAGAGTAAAGGAAACCAGGAAAATGTTGAAGAAGGAGAATATCTGAAGAAATTCAACTATGAAGGTTTTGTTCAGATGACCGGAAGTGAACTGAATCAGGATTTCACTTGGTATTTTATGCCACTGGATTTGCCATTGCTTAAATCTTATGATAAGAACTTTGATGAGATTCTTCCATTAGGCTGGTCATTCATTGGAGCTATGAACCGTTATTTCTTCATGTGGCTGTACAGTATTATTGCTGCCTGGGGATTATCAGCCGGTTGGGTAATTTTTGTAATGACCATCATTGTAAAACTGATTCTTTCGCCAATTATGTACAAGCAGCATAAACTGAGTGCGATGATGAAAGTGATCCGTCCTGAAATTGATGAGGTAAATGCTAAGTTCAAGGATGCGGATCCGATGAAGAAGCAGCAGGCTACAATGGAAGTGTACAGAAAGGCCGGAGTGAATCAGATGGCGGGATGTTTACCTGCGTTGGTTCAGATTCCGATCTTCTATGCATTATTCCGTTTCTTCCCGAACTTTATTGACCTTAGAGGCCAGGGATTCTGGTTTGCCAAGGATTTAACGGCTTATGATGACTTGATCAAGCTTCCGTTTAAAGTTCCTTTCCTTGGAGATCACCTGAGTATTTTTGCATTGGCTTGTACAGTCGTTATTTTGATCTATACCGTAATGACTTCAGGAAACATGCAGCAGCCTCAGCAGGAAGGAATGCCAAATATGAAGGTGTTAATGTATATCTTCCCGATTACATTCCTGTTCTTCCTTAACACATCGGCTTCAGGTCTTTCATGGTATTATTTTGTATCGAATGCGATCAATATCCTGATCATTCTTGTTATTAAATACTGGATTCTTGATGAAAAGAAAATTCATGCTCAGATTCAGTCGAACAAGGAAAAGCCTAAAGCAGAAGGTAAATTTCAGAAGAGAATGAGAGAAATGATGGAGAAGGCTCAGGAGCAGCAGAAAGCTCAGGAACAACAGAGAAGTAAGAAAAAATAACTTCCGGTTATATGATAAAAGAGCAGCAATTATTCAATTGCTGCTCTTTTTTTTACCTGTAATCTGTATAAATTTTTTCAGGATGGGTTGTTTTATTTAGAAAGGTTTTAAATTTCCTGTAGAATTGTATGAATTTAATAATTGAAAAAATAATTATTTTCAGTCATATTTCAGTCTGAAAGATTGTCTGTGGTGTATTGTTGGGCCATGCTTTATAAGGGCCTCCTGGTGTTTTTTCGTAGCATAGCCAAAATTGGTGTCCCAGCCGTATTCAGGGTGCTCTTCATGAAGCTGGATCATGAGTGTATCTCTGTAATTTTTGGCAAGAATAGAGGCTGCCGCAATAGATAAAACTTTAGAATCTCCTTTAATAATACATTGATGGGGAATATAATTATAGGGGTGGAATTTGTTTCCATCTACCAGAATAAGCTCCGGAGTTATGGTCAGCCTATCCAAAGCACGATGCATCGCGTGAATGCTGGCATTAAGGATATTATGCTCATCAATAAAGGAGGGAGGAAGCTCTGCGATGGCGTAGTTTTTCACATTATCTTTGATGTAGCTATCCAGCTCCATGCGGGTTTTGAAGGTTAATTTTTTTGAATCGTTAACCAGGTTTTGCTGAAAATCATCGTCTAAAATTACCGCTGCAGCTACCACCGGACCACTTAAACATCCTCTTCCTACTTCATCACATCCGGCTTCGATGTAAAGGTTTGACCAGTTTTTTATTAGCTCCATGTTTGTTTAAATACTGATGACAAAATTAAACAAACAAAAATATTAATCCAATGTTTGTCCTGGTGATTTTATAAAGTGAAGTATTATTAAGATTGTTTTATGTTTGGTTTTGAATATTTTAGATTAGCAATTTCTGTTAAAAAGAAACTTTTTTTTGATAATATTGCTATTGAGTGAGATTGTTTATATTTTTCTTTTCTTTTTTTATGATTGAATAATGTAGTGCGGATTGATGATATGTTGGTGTTGTGTTGTTTTTTTTGAATTTATCTTATTCTTTTGTTGTTGATTGTGGTGTTTATGGTTGTATTGTTGTATGTTTAATGTGATAAATGTTAATTATTGATATTGTTATTGTTTTCTAAATAATGTAGTTTAAATATTTGTTAATATTTGTTAAATAAAGTGTTTTTAACAGATATTAATATTTCATCTGTTGTTTTTTTTAGTAATAATTGAAATTGTTATCTTTTTTAAGAAAAAATTTTGTGATTTTAAGAAAGTTTTACAAATTTGTAGCCTGTAAAAAATAATTGAATTCAATATGAAGAAATTAACTGCAAGTGTATTTGCGGTGGTGCTATCATCATCATTTGTGATGGTATCAGCTCAAAACACTAAAGATACTCTAAAGACCAAAAATATAGAGGAGATCGTTGTTACGGGTGCCTTAGGTATTAAGAAAAAAGCTGATGCTGTTACAAATGCACAGCAAATAGTAAATACCAAGGAACTTAATCAAGCTGCAGCTCCTGGTGCTGTTCAAGCATTAACAGGAAAAGTGTCCGGATTACAAATTACCAACACAAACAGTGCTGTAGATCCAAGTTTTAAAATCATTTTGAGAGGGTCAAAGTCTATTACCGGTAACAATCAGGCTTTAGTTGTTATTGATAATGTGATTTCAGACGCTACAGTTTTAAACTCATTACCTCCTGAAATTATTCAGAATGTAAACGTTATAAAAGGCCTGCAGGGAGCTGCTTTATATGGATCACAAGGGGTGAATGGAGCAATTATTGTTACAACTAAGAGAGGAACAAAATCTGAAAAAATTCAAGTTAATTTGACTTCTGCTGTTGAAGTGACTCAAGGGTTTAAGTATCCGCTTGTTCAAAAAAAATATGGAAAAGGGGTTCAGGATGACAGTTATAGTGATGTTGATTATGGAGGAACTAATTATGTGCCATGGGAAAACTCATCTTGGGGACCTGCATACGACTATCCGGGATTCGGAGGTACATTGGTTCCAAGTGGTTTGCCACAAGCTGACGGATCATTTATTTATGAAAGATTTTCTCCGGTAAAAGATCACTTCTCAAAATTCTTCACCAATGGTGTTAGTTTCCAGAATGGTGTAAGTGTGAATGCGGGTGGTTCTGATGGATATGCATTTATGTCAATCAACAGACTTGACAACACGTTTGTGGTTGATGGAGATAAGATGAGGCAAAATAACTTCTTATTTAAAGGAGGGAAAAAACTTGGAAAATTAAGAATAGATGGTCAGTTCAATTATATAGGAAGATTGGTTAATAAAACTGATTCTGATTTATATGATAATATTTTGCAAACACCTTCTAGTAATGATATCAGAAATTATAGAAATTCTGGAATAGGAGGATATCTTACAGCGTATGCTACCAATCCTTACTGGACTACACAACATGCAAGATATAATACTAACAGAGATTATTTGAATGGTATATTGTCATTACAATATGAGTTTAATAAGCATATTAATATTAGCTATACAGGAAACTTAAATCTTACAACAACTAAGCAGGATAACTGGAATGACGGATCTACTGGTATTATCCGCTATTCTAATACAGGAGTAGAATTCTTAGATACTCATACCTTAAATCAGTTTGGGTCACCGGATGTTTCAGCATACTATTTTAATAGAACCTATAACGATAGAAAGTATTATGGAGATTTAATGTTAAATTTTGATTATGATTTAACATCAGATTTAAATTTGAAATTCAATCTTGGAAATAATATCCAGGACAGTTATTCTACTGCTAGAACAGTTGGAGGTACTGGATTATACATCCCAGGATGGTATAATTACAATAACGTATCCAACCCCTCTCAATATGGGAATACTGATGCTCAGGCTGATGGTGGATATATGGATAATTATACTGTTAGAAACAGAGTGTTCGCAGGATTTGCAAATTTAGATTTAGCGTACAAAGATTATTTATTCCTAAACGGAACATTCAGATATGAAAAGAACTCTGTTTATACCGTAAATAGTAGAGATCCTCTTACAAATGATAGATTGACTGATAATAAGCCATATTCTTATTATTCAGTTGGGGTGTCCTTTATTCCTACTAAAGCTTTTAATTTTGGAGGAAATGTGTTGAACTATATGAAAATTGCTCCGAGTTTCACAAAAGTTGGAAACTCATCAGGGATTAACCCATATAACGTGAATGCTACAGGTAACATTCCTACAGGATATCCTTTTGGACCAATGCCTTCTTATATTATGTCAACTTCTATTACGAATCCTAACATAAGACCTGAGTTCGTAAATACTTTAGATTTAAATGTTGCTTTAGGATTCTTGAAAGATAGGATTACGTTAGAAGGGTCTGTTTATCAGTCAACTACGCAGGACTTAATAAGTAATATAACCCCTTCGAACTCTTCTGGTTTATCTTCTTACAGAGATAATATCGGTAAGTCTAGAATGAGGGGATTTGAGCTTGATTTAGGAATAACTCCGATTAAAACACAGGATATTACCTGGAATCTTCACGCAGGGTATGCAATGTCTAGAACAAAATTATTAGAATTGAATAGTGGAGCAGAAAGGGTTCCTATTTTAACTTACACAACTCCTTCAGTTGGTTTGGCAGCGGTAGTAGGAGAGAATTTCTATTCAATTGTTGGAACAACTTATCAAAGAGATCCAAATGGTAATATTATTGTAAATGCTAACGGAGTACCATTAGTAAATTCTGCAACAAAAGTATTGGGAAGTTTAAATCCTGATTATACAATGACATTTAATACTTCTTTCAGGTATAAGGCGTTTACATTATCTGCTGTAGCTGATTATCGTAAGGGAGGTAAGTTTGTGTCATTTTCAAAAAGATTGCTAGCATTTACAGGTGCACTTGAAGAAACAGCTAGCCAGGATAGAACGCAAGGATATATTGTTCCTGGTTCAGTACAGCTTGTTAATGGTTCATATGTCCCGAATTCAACGCCTGCTTACGGTGCTGATTATAGTGGGGCAACAACATATTGGTCAGGTTCAATTTACAGAAACGTTGGAGAGAATTTAGTAGTGGATGCAACTGCATTTAAAGTAAGAGAAATTGCAATATCTTATGACGTTCCAAAGTCTGTTTTAAATTCTACTTTTATCAACAGTCTTAGTTTGAGCTTGTATGCGAGAAATCCTATTATTATTTATTCTAAAGATAATAGAAATTTTGCAGATCCGGAAACGGCAAGCAGCAATGATAATGCTGCAGGGATTGCATTAACAACCCAGTATCCTACGACAAGAACTTTTGGTTTTAAAATTAACGCAACTTTTTAATTAAGAAAATGAAAAATAAATTATATATAATTGCATTGGCAGGTTTGTTACTTGGAACAACTTCATGTAATGATTACTTAGATGTCAATGAAAACCCAGATAAAATCTCTGTAAATGACCTGACTCCTAATTTTGTTTTTCCAGGAGCTGTCACTAACAGTTATTTTGTGCAGGCAAGAAGATTGAACCTTTTTTCAGGGGTGATGATGAACAGTATGGCAGGGAATTCTTATTCCTTCGGAACCCCTTTTGTAGATGAATACTCTCCAAACATAACAAGTGCTTTTTATGCTGACATTTGGGATCAGTTGTTCAGAAATGTTTCCAACTTCCAATTTGTTTTAGATTATAGTGATCCAACTGGTGAATATACTCAGTATAAAGCAATGTCTAAAATTATGAAGGCTTATTATGTTCAGATATTGACTGATTTATGGGGAGATATGCCATATTCTGAAGCTTTTAAAAGAGAATTGAATCTGACTCCTAAATATGATAAAGGAGAGGATATTTATAAAGCTTCTATTGCAGATATTGAAAGTGCAATCCAAATGATAGATTCAAATAAAGGAAGTAATCCAGGAACTGCAGATGTTGTTTTTAAAGGATCTATGAGTAGCTGGAAAGCATTTGCAAACACATTAAAGCTTAGGTATCTTATCAGAATGTCTAATGTTACAGGAGATTTAGCCACTTATAGAGATCAAAAGCTTGCTACTTTACAGGGAGCGACTTTTAATGCAGCTGATGTTACGGTTAATCCAGGATATTCTCCAAGTTCTGATAATCAACAGAATCCATGGATGAACTATTATGTTTATACCAGTGCAGGAGTCCAGCCTCAAAACTGGACTTTAGTGGTACCTTCAGAACATATTGCTATTGCTTTAAATGGTAATGCTGTTCACTTAGATGGGCAGGCTACAACTTCTGATTCTAGAAGTGTATATCAGAAGTTTAATGGGATTGTTGATGGAAGAAGAGGTAGAATCTTTACGTTGGTTACAACTAAAGATAATGCAGGAGTTTCTACAAGTAATGTTGAAGGAGTAAGGCAAGGGGCAACTCCTGGGCAGCCAGGTGCACCATCACTTAGATCTGTTTCAAGAGCAGGAGATGGGTTAATTGCAGGATCCCAGACAATTATTGCTATAGATGGTCCTGGAAGAAAAGCTGAATTAATTCAGAAGGGTTCTTCAAAGGCTGGTGTTCTAATGACGAAAGCCGAAACAGAATTCTTATTAGCTGAAGCGGCTTTGCGTTATCCTTCTCAATTTTCTGGAGCTCAATCTCACTTCCAGGCTGGTATTACCGCATCATATACTTATTTAGGTGCTTCTGGTGCAGCAGCTTATATTACAAGTGTAAATGCTGTACCTAAGTTAGGTTGGGCTGGAACTGATACTAATAAGCTTGAGGCAATTATGACACAAAAATGGATTGCTTTAACGGGAATCAACCCTGAACAATCTTATTTTGATTATACAAGAACATCTTATCCGGAAACTCCATTACCAACAATATCGCTTAAATCAGTGAAACCTAACAGGTTATTGTATCCAAACTCTGAATATCAATCTAACGCCAACAATGTTCCAAATATGGCAGCTGATGATGTTTTTGCTAAAAATAAATTTACCCCATTCTGGGCTAGAAATTAATTTTATAATTACAAATTTCAATATATTTTACCGCCTTCGGGCGGTTTTTTTATTTAAAAAGATTAAATATTTCTACAGTTATAGATATATGCTTAGCATAACACCTGTTCGGGGTTTTTCGAATTTTCATCCTTTTTGCTTTTAATTAATTGAAAATCAGTTTGTTTTGAAGATAGTTTGTATTTAAAATATAGATTGTATCAATTTGACTGATTGTTATTATTTCTTAAAAAAAATAAGTTTAAAATGATTTTGTTTTTGTTAAATATTTTTATTTTAACTTATTTTAATAGTTTATTTGTTGTTTTTGTTTGTAAATATTGAATAAGTTGTAATTTTTTCACATTTTGCTTTGTGGTATTGATAAAGTTTTACAAATTTGTAAAGTCACAAAAATTAATTTGATATGAAGAAACTAACAACCAGTCTTATTGTTTTGGTATTGTCTTCATCTGTTGCTATTGCAAATGCTCAGCAGAAAAAAAGCGATACTGTTACACAGACAAAAGAGATTGAAGGTGTGGTGGTAACTGCACTTGGAATAAAAAGAGAGAAAAGATCTCTCGGTTATGCTACCCAAGAAGTAAAAGGGGAAGATGTGAATAAGAACCCTACTACTAACTTCTTAAATAACCTATCTGGTAAAGTTGCAGGTTTGGAGATTAAACAGAGTACAAACTTTGGAGGATCTATCAATGTGGTTACAAGAGGTTTTAAATCGCTATTGGGAGATAATCAGGCCCTCTTTGTTGTAGATGGGGTGCCTATTATGAACAAAAATATCAATACAGCTAGCCAGGCAACAGGTGGTGGTGGTTATGACTATGGAAGTTCAGTGTCAGATATTAACCCTAATGATATTGAAACTTTGAATGTTCTTAAAGGAGCGGCAGCAACAGCACTTTATGGTTCTAGGGCTCAAAATGGGGCAATCATTATTACAACGAAAAGAGGAAAGAGAAATAAAGAAGGTATTGGAATGGAGTTTTCTACTTCTATTACAATGTCTACAATAGATAAGTCTACATTCCCTACCTATCAGACTCAATATGGACAGGGATATACTGGAAACAGTTTTAGCAGTACATTATATCAGGGAAGTCCAAGAGTAGCTTTCGGAAACGATGCTTCATATGGATCTCCTTACGATGGATCAATGGTCTGGCAATATGGTGCATTTATTCCGGGATCACCTACCCAAGGACAGAGAACTCCATGGCAGATGGCAAAAAATGGTCCCATTAAGTTTTTCAACACAGGAACTAATTTCGTAAATAGCTTAGCGTTTAGCGGTGCCGATGACAAATCAAGCTATCGTTTAAGTTATACAAATACAGATGCAACAGATATTATGCCCAACAGTTCGCTGGTAAAAAATAACTTCAGTGGGAATGCATCATATAAGCTGACAGATAAATTGACTGCTAATCTTTATGCAAACTATATTACGCAGAAAACGATTGGCCGTAATACAACTGGTTATAATGATAATATCATGACTAATTTCAGGCAGTGGTGGCCTACAAATGTTGATATAAAAGATCAGGAATATTTATACCGTGCTTTCCAAAAAAATTACACATGGAATATGCGAGGTATTTCTGATTTAACTCCGGCATTTTGGGATAATCCTTATTTCCAGAGATACGAAAATTATCAAAATGACTCCAGAGATAGATTCGCAGGAAATTTTAGCCTAAGTTATGATGTCACGAAGGATATTAATCTATTGGTGAGAATGGGAAGAGATGGATATACCATGATTACTGAAGACCGAAAAGCAGTGGGGTCATATGCCGGAAATAGTTTTGGTTTAAATGGTGCGGTTAATCAGCCCTCAGGTTATGCAACAAGTCTTTATAAATTTTCTGAAACCAATTATGATTTTATAGGAACTTATAAAAAGAATATTACGGATGACTTTAATGTTAATGCATTGTTAGGGGGTAATATTAACGTACAGAAAACATATTCTAATCAGCAGTCAACCTCAGGAGGATTATATATTCCAGGTATTTATACTATTGCAAACTCGGCATCTGCGCCAGTTCGTCCGTTGATTTCTGACTTGACAAAGTACGTGTATGGAGTATTTGCCCAAGTTTCATTGGGGTATAAAAACACTTACTTTTTGGAAGGGACCTACAGAAGGGATCAATCTACAGCACTTCCTGATAATGATGCTGTATACTGGTATCCATCTTTATCTGCAAGTGTGGTGTTTTCAAACTTAGTGAAAGCGAATTGGCTAAGTTTCGGGAAAATTCGGGCTGCTTATGCAAAAGTAGGTTCTGATACTGCTGCTGATCAGCTGTTGAACAGATACTTTGCACAGCCATCCTACGGAGATATCCCTATATATGCTTATAATACCACTTTAAGAAATTTTGAACTTAAATCTCAGGGGCTTAAAAATTTTGAAGTTGGTATTGAAGCAAAAATGTTTAAAAACCGTTTTGGGTTTGATGTAGCTTGGTTCCAAAACAAAGCATATGATCAGATATTACCATTGCCAGTATCTTTTGCCAATGGAGCACTGGCGAAAACCCAAAATGCTGGTGAATTAACCACAAAAGGATTTGAGGTATCCATTAATGCAACCCCAATTAAATCAACTGATTTTTCCTGGGATCTTAGCTTAAACTGGTCTAATCCTTGGACAAAAGTAACAGCATTAGCACCAGGTATTGAAAATATTACAATAGGAAGACTGCAAGGAGGTGTTAGTATTAATGCCCCTCTGAATGGTGATTATGGATCAATCTGGACTTCTGATTATGTTTATGATTCAAATGGAAATCCTATCGTGGGAGCCAACGGAGCCTACTTGGTGACTGATACTCCTACTTATAATCAGGGAAGTTTCCAGGCTAAATGGACTGCAGGATTAAGCAACACAATCTCCTATAAAAATCTGTCATTAAGCTTTTTAATTGATTGGAAAAAAGGAGGTAAGGTATATTCTTTAGATCAATATTATGGATATGGAACAGGTATATATCCTGATTCTGTAGGATTCAATGATTTAGGTAATCCTATTAGAAATACACTAGCCAATGGTGGTGGTGTTATCCTGCCAGGAGTAATGGAAGATCCTAATAACCCTGGACATTTTATTACAAATACGATCAGGTTGGATAAATCTCAGTCCAGTCAGGTTTTGGGAACAGACCTTCCGGGAGCGGCTTATGTTTATGATGCAAGCTTTGTGAAATTAAGAGAAGTGGCTATTACTTACAGGTTTGATAAACATGTGTTTAATTCTAAATTTATACAGGGAATGTCTGTAAGTTTAGTAGGGAACAATCTCTGGATTATTCATAAGAATTTGCCATATTCTGATCCTGAGGCAGGCTTGTCTTCAGGGAATATTCAAGGATATCAATCAGGACCTATGCCGGCTACAAGAAATATCTCCTTTAATGTAAAAGTTAATTTCTAAAGAATATGAAAAAATATATATTAACACCAATATTAGCTCTGTTGTTTGTAGGTTGTACAACGGGTGATGATGTGAATCTAGATCAGCATGCCAACTATAATACAACCCAAGAGTCTTTGCTTACCTATGCGCAAAAAGAGCTCAGTGATTATATGAATACACCTAATGTTAATGAAAATAACTTTAGGCTTACAATGCAATACTGGCAAGAAACGATTTATGTAAATGAAAGTAATTATGATTTTACGAACAGAAACGTGTCAAATAATGTTTGGACGGATAACTATGTAAATGTATTAAAGAATTTAGATCAGGCAGAAAAAATAATCAATGCCTATGTTCCGGCACCTTCAGAACAGTCTGTCTGGCCAGGAAAGAAAAAAAATCAACTGGCTATCGTGGATATAATGAAAATCTTTACTTACCAGATTTTGGTAGATACCTATGGAGATATTCCTTATACCCAGGCATTAAATATTGACCTTTATCCGCTTCCTAAATATGATAAAGCAGCTGATATATACTCTTCATTGATTTCAAAATTAAATACGGATATAAGTAATTTGTCCAATAATGGTGGAACTTTTGGTAATGGAGATATATTTTACAACGGAGATATTTCAAAATGGAAAAAGTTTGGTAATTCCCTGCTGTTAAAATTAGGAATTGCTCTGGCGGATGTTAATCCAACTTTAGCCCAGTCTACTGTAAACCAGGCAATTTCTGGAGGGGTTATGACATCATCTAATGATAATTGTCAGTTTGCTTATTTGGATGCTTCTCCCAATCAAAATCCGATATTTCAGGAGACAGAATCAAGAGATGATTTTATTGCAGGAAAAACATTGGTAGATTATATGAATGCTACTATGGATAGTAGAATTGCTGAATATTATACCGATGTTGATGGCGTTTATCTCGGACAGGTAATAGGGGCTCCTGGAGAATTTTCAGAATTTTCAAATGCTGGTGATTTTGCTTATACAGCTACGACACCTGGGCTTATTATGACCTATACCGAAGTTGCATTTTACCTTACTGAAGCTGCAGCAAGATGGGGGATAGGAGGAGCGCCGGCTACTCTATATAATACAGCTGTTACATCTTCTTTTACAGATTGGGGATTAGCATCTGATGCTGCTGCCTATATTGCATCACATCCTTATAATGCAGCTAATTGGAAAAAATCAATTGGTGAACAGGCTTGGGTAGCAATGTATAATCAATCAGTGACTTCATGGAACTTCTATAGAAGATTAGATTATCCACAACTTGTAGCTCCTGCTACGGCAATTCCAAATGCAGGAGGGAAAGTTCCTGTGAGACTTCAGTATCCAGCTGCAGAAGCAACAACAAATGGAACGAATTATGCTGCTGCAAGTGCTGCCATTGGAGGAGATAAACTGACTACAAAAATTTTCTGGGATGTAAATTAATATTAATGATTTATTTAACATAACTAAACCGCCTTCAGGCGGTTTTTTATTTAATAATATCGTTTGTTTAATAATTAAATGGTATAATGTGGTTAACTAAATTAAATTATTTTTCTTAATTTTTTTAAATAGTAGTATTTTTTTTATGTATGTGGTTTTTTTAACTTATTTTTTTTGTTAATTATTATGTTTTATTGCTTGTTGGTGATAAATTTTTATTTTTTTTAACATTTTTGTTTGAATTATTGAATATAATCGACAAATTTGTGCGGATATAAAAATAATTGATATGAAGAAACTAACAGCAAGTCTTCTTGTTTTGGTATTGACTTCCCCTGTGGTAATGGTAAGTGCTCAGGAGAAGAAAGATACCATTAAAGCAAAAGAAATTGAAGGAGTAGTAGTAACTGCACTGGGCATTAAAAGAGAAAAAAAATCTTTGGGGTATGCATCACAGGAAATTAAAGGCAGTGCACTTACAGACGGAACAACAAATACCGGGAATATTGCAGCGCAATTATCAGGTAAGGTTGCCGGTCTTAATGTTACTACAAATAACAATTTTGGAGGATCTTCCAACCTCTTAATTAGAGGAATTAAGACACTGGGAGGAGGTAATCCTTTAATTGTTATTGATGGATCACCTGTTAATAATGCCAGTACCCGGGAAAATTCAATTGACTATGGGAATGCTCTTTCTGATATTAATCAGGAAGATATTGAATCCATTAATGTATTAAAAGGAGCCGCAGCCTCTGCCCTTTACGGTGAAAGAGGATTAAATGGAGTAATTGTTATTACCACTAAAAATGGAAAAGGAAAGGATGACGGTTCATGGGGGGTAACGTTCTCCTCTGCAATACAAGTGGGATTCATTGATAAATCTACTTTCCCTGAATACCAGACAAAATATGGAGCCGGTTATTCTCAAAAATTCGGTACACAGGCTTCCGATGGCTTGAATAATGCAAATTTTGGAGCAGATGCTTCTTGGGGCCCGAAATTTGACCCTAATTTATTGGTGTATCAGTGGGATTCATTCAATCCCCTGTCCCCAAATTATCAAAAAGCTACTCCTTGGGTAGCCGCTAAAAATGGGCCGATTAAATTTTTTGAAAATCCAGCCTCATATATTAATAGTGTTACATTAGAAAAAGGACAAAAAGGGAAAAACATTAGCTTTAATTATGAGAATATGATGTCTGATGGGTTAATACCTAACTCACATCTGAATAAAAATAATTTCTCTTTAAAGATTAATTATGATTTAACCCCTAAATTGCATTCTTCCTTTTATTCTACAATGACTTTACAGGAAACTAAAGGTAGAAGTATTACAGGGTATTCAAACAATATAGCTACCGGTTTCAGACAATGGTGGCAAACCAATGTGGATATTAAGGATCTGCAAAACTTATATTTTGCAAATGTAGATCCGCACATAGCCAATGCATCCAATAACTATGGTAATGTCACATGGAACAGAAAGTCTGCCGCAAACGGAGCTCCTGCGTATTGGAACAACCCATATTTCCAGGCCTATCAGAATTATTCTTCAGACAAGAGATACAGAAGTTTTACCTATGGTCAGTTAACATATGATGTGATTGATAACATTTCTGTTACCGGAAAAGTTTCTTATGACAGATCAAATCTTATGGCGGAAACGAGATTGGCTGTTGGATCTTTACCTCAGGCTTTTGGACAGTCAAATAACTCTATTGGTTCCGGATATGGAAGACGTGATATACTACAGACCGAGACCAATTATGACTTAATGGTGAATTATAAATTTGATATTACAGATAATATTAACCTTTCCGGAGTTGTAGGAGGAAATATACGTCGAAATTATTATAATTCAATCTATGCTTCTACAGAGGGAGGATTGATAGTACCTGGAATTTATGCTTTATCCAATTCTAAAAAAGCACCTTTGGCACCAGATGAAAATCAGTTTACAACCCAAACAAACTCAGGGTATGTTACCGCTTCATTTGATTTCTTTAAAAAATTCTATATAGATGGAACCTGGAGAGTAGACCAAAGTTCAACATTACCTGCGGGAAATAATGTTTATAACTATCCTTCTGTAACTGGTTCAGTTATTATGTCCGAAATCTTAAATACTAAGAGCTGGATGAATTTCTGGAAGCTGAGAGCAAATTATGCAGAGGTTGGAGGAACAGCAGATCCTTACCAACTTGCTAATAATTACAGATCTTCGGGGATTTTATCGGGGGTAGGAATATATAATTCAATTTTAAATCAACCAAATCCTAACTTAAAACCTCAGAGATCTAAGGAATTTGAAATAGGAACTGAAGCTCATTTCTTAAAAGACAGAATAACTGTCGATTTTGCCTATTATAAAACCAAAACAATCGATCAGATCATTTCTCTTCCTATTTCTTCAGGAGCTGGATTTACAGCTAAAATAATTAATGCAGGTAGAATTGATAATACCGGTTATGAAGTACAGCTGGGATTGGTACCTGTAAAATTAAAAGATTTCACATGGAATATTGATGTAAACTGGTCAAAAAATAAAAATGAAGTAGTGAGCCTGTACCCGGGAATCACCAACCTTTTATTAAACAGTTTTCAGGGAGGAGTCTCTTTAAATGCAAGAGTAGGAGAGTCTTGGGGAACACTGGTAGGTGCTGATTACACTTATTTAAATGGAGAAAAAGTAATTGATCCGAAGACAGGAAAATATTTGCAAAATCCTAATCAGGTGATAGGTAATACTACTCCAGACTGGATTGGAGGAATTAGAAATAGCTTCAGCTATAAAGGCTTCTCTTTAAGTTTCTTGATTGATATGCGTAAAGGAGGTGATATATTCTCAACAGATATGTATTATGGATTGTCATCTGGTCTGTATAAAGAAACTGCTGAAGGTGACTTTAGAGACAAACCTATTGTTGTACCTGGTGTTCTTCCTGATGGAACTCCAAATACTATTGCAATATCACAGGTTGATAACAGTGGCTCTACCGGGTACAAAACCCAGCCTGCACGCGAATTTGTTTATGATGGATCTTTTATTAAGCTAAGAGAGGCAAGTATTGGCTACATGCTTCCAAAGTCTCTGTTGGCAGGTACGAAGATTTATGATGCTAAGATTTCAATTGTAGGTAGAAATCTATGGATTATTCATAAAAATTTACCTTACGCTGATCCGGAAGCTATGGTGGGTGGAGGACTTAACTCTTACGGATGGTCCATTGGTTCAATGCCTACGACAAGAGATCTGGGTATTAATGTTACATTTAAATTCTAAATTACTTTAAAAATGAAAAATATTATAAAAATAAGTTTGGTGTCTGCATGTATTGGGTTGGCTTTAAGTTCATGCCAAAGTGATTTAACTTCTCTTAATGATGATCCTAAACATCCGTCAGTCCTTCCATCTGATAACTTATTAGCTACGGCCTTATATCAGTCATCTTATTATATGGATAACCCTAGTGTAAATTTTAATAATTACAGATTCTTTACACAACAATGGGCGGAAACTCAGTACCCGGACGAAACTCAATATAATTTGGTAACCCGTAATCAGCCTCGTAATCATTTTAACAGAATGTATGTTTACAGTATTAACAACTTGAAACAAGCAAAAGTGAATCTGATGAATGAAGTAGAGACGGATGATATACGTACCAATAAGTTGGCAACCTTAGAAATTGAAGAAATCTTTATTTGGGAAAATATTGTGGATACTTATGGGGATGTTCCTTATTCTGAAGCTTTCAAACCAGATGAGATTTTAACCCCTAAATACGATGATGCTAAGACAATTTATCTTGACTTGATTAAAAGAATCGATGCTGTTACTGCTACTATAAAGCCTGCAGCTACGGGTTACAGTGATTTGGTTTACGGAGGTAATATGGCTAAATGGAAGAAATTGGCTAACTCTATTAAATTAAGACTGGGGATGAATTTAGCAGATGTTGATCCTGCATTGTCGAAATCGACTGTTGAATCTGCAATTGCCAGTGGTGTTATTTCTTCTGATGATGATGCTTATAAATTTAAATATGATGGCGGAACTTTTTCGAATCCGGTATTTGATAATTTAGTGGCTTCAAATAGAAATGATTTTTTACCTAGTGAATTAACAATTAATACGATGAGCGCTCTTTCCGATCCAAGAATGGATGTATGGTTTACAAAGATTACAGGAGGAGTATATAAAGGAGGCGTTTTTGGAGAATTAAATGATCCATATACCAACTTCTCTCAATTAAGCGCCTATTTCAGGAGTGCTACTGCAGCATCTAATCTGCTTAGTTATGCGGAAGTGGCCTTCTTAAAAGCTGAGGCTGCTGCAAGAGGATATTCTGCAGGAGGTACTGCAGTAGAGCTTTATGCAGCTGCTGTGAAGGAGTCTATGAGAGAGAATGGAATAAGCAGTACCATTGCAGATGCGTATGTGGTTGCACACCCTTATAATCCGGCAAACTGGAAACAGTCTATAGGTGTACAGGCTTGGATTGCCATGTTTAATAAAGGTTTTGCCAGCTGGAACTTTACAAGACGTTTGGATTATCCTATTCTTGTGAATCCTCCAAAATCTAACTTATCTTCAGTGCCTTACAGAATGCCTTATTCTGATCAGGAATATGTATTGAACGGAGCAAACGTTAAAGCTGCAGGAGATAAAATAGGTGGTGATAAAGCAACAACTAAGCTTTTCTGGGATAAGAATTAACACATATTTTAATAAACATTCATATTATACCGCCTTCGGGCGGTTTTTTTATTTCCGTATATTTGTACTTCAAAATTTTGAAATAAAATGCAGGCTATTACAGGTGGCCTTTGAAAAAATAAGTATGAACCCATGAATATTAAAGATATTATAGAGCAAAAACTTTCGGAAGTCATTTTAAATGTATATCAGTTAAAAGACATTAAGCTGGAAGTTCAGGAAAATAAAACGGAATTTGAGGGCGATTTTACCATCGTTACTTTTCCATTGGTAAAGCAGCTGAAAAAGAATCCTGAAAGCATCGGGGTTGAATTAGGGGAGGCTTTGACAGAGCAGACGGAGCTTTTCGAAAGCTTTAATGTGGTAAAAGGTTTCCTTAATGTTAAGGTGAAAAATCAATTGTTTGTGGATAATTTCAGATCCGTAAGTGAAAATTTCTTTACAATAGAAAAGAAAAACGCTACGGTAATGGTAGAATATTCTTCACCGAATACTAACAAGCCATTACACTTGGGGCATATCAGAAATAATTTATTAGGATTCTCTGTTGCTCAGATTTTAAAAGAGGCTGGATATGATGTAATCAAAACTCAGATTATTAATGATAGAGGAATTCATATCTGTAAATCCATGCTGGCATGGGAGAAATTTGGGAACGGAGAAACGCCTGAAACGACTAATACCAAAGGCGATAAATTTGTTGGAAACTATTATGTGGAATTTGACAAAAACTATAAAAAAGAAATTGCAGAGCTTGTAGAGCAGGGCGTAGGAGAGGAGCAGGCTAAAAAAGAGGCTCCGGTAATGAAAGAAGCTCAGAAAATGCTTTTGGACTGGGAAAATGAAGATGAGAAAGTAAGAGCGCTTTGGGCAGAAATGAATTCATGGGTTTATAAAGGATTCAATGAAACGTATAAAAGATTAGGCGTTGACTTTGATCAGGTTCAGTATGAAAGCAATACTTATATTTTAGGGAAAGATCTTATTCAGGAAGGGTTGGATAAAGGGGTTTTGTATCAGAAAGAAGATGGTTCTGTGTGGTGTGACCTTACCGATGAAGGTCTTGATCAGAAGTTACTGCTTCGTTCAGATGGTACTTCTGTTTACATGACTCAGGATCTTGGAACAGCTGTAGAGCGCTTTAAAGATAACAATATTCAAAAGTTGATTTATACTGTTGGAAATGAACAGGATTATCACTTCCAGGTTTTATTTAAAATTATGAAAAAGCTTGGATATTCATGGGCTGATCAGTTATTCCACCTTTCTTATGGTATGGTTGAACTTCCGGAAGGAAAAATGAAATCCCGTGAAGGAACCGTTGTGGATGCAGACGACCTGATGGCAGAAATGCATGAAACAGCAAAATTAAAAGCTATAGAACAAGGAAAACTTGAAGGTCTCTCAGAAGAAGTAAAAGTAGCTTCTTATGAAATTATTGGAATGGGAGCACTCAAATATTTCATGCTGAAAGTGGATCCTAAGAAAAAGATGTTGTTCAATCCGGCAGAAAGTATTGAATTTAATGGAAATACAGGACCGTTTATTCAATATACCTACGCTCGTACGCAGTCTTTGCTGACAAAAGCAGATTACCAGTATAAAGAAATCTCGGATGTAACTTTAAACCAGTATGAAAAAGAACTGATCATGCTTTTGGCTAGCTACAAAACAATTGTTGAAAGAGCAGCAGAAGCATTGAGCCCGGCCCTGGTTGCCAATTATGTTTATGATCTGGCTAAATCTTATAATTCGTTCTACCAAAGTAATATTATTCTGAAACTGGAAGATGAAAATTTAAAACAATTCCGTTTAAACCTTTCAGATCTTACAGCAAAAACAGTTAAAAAATCATTAGCTCTTCTCGGTATCGGAACCGTAAACAGAATGTAAAAATAGAAATCCTCCTGAATTTGGACTGCCCCCAAAAAGTTAGACACTTTTTAGGGGCATTTTTTTATGTATAGAAAAGAAAAATTTAGCGTTGCTTTCAAGTTAGAATGTATTAATCTTCACAAAAATTCTCATTGTTCAATTAAATCTATAGCAACAGAGAAAGGATTTAATGAAAGCAATCTGCGCAAGTGGATTGGTTTTTATAACAAGTACGGAATCTCGGGACTATACCCTCGAAAAAACATGAGTTATTCCGTGAATTTCAAATTTAAAGTTCTAAAAACCATCGAAACAGAACATATCTCACAAAGGGAAGCATGTATCCGATTTAATATTGCAGCTCAGTCTACCGTGTTGAATTGGCAAAGGGATTACGAAAAAAGTGGTATTTTAGGGTTAAAGAACACCCCCAAAGGAAGACCCGTCATTATGAGTGATTACAAACGTAAAAAAAGAAAGTCTGATAAGCCATTGACCAGAGAAGAAGAACTTTTATTGGAAAACGAAAGGCTTCGAGCTGAAATTGATTTTCTAAAAAAAGTTAGACGCCTTAACTCTCAAAAAGAACAAGCAGAGGCCATCGAAGGATTAAGGCGAAAATATGATCTGTCACTTCTGTTGGATTGTACAGGTATGGCCAGAAGCAGTTTTTATTACCATCAGAAAGCTCTTGACAAAAAAAGATAAATATGGAGAAATAAAAACTTTGATAAAACAAATTTATCATAGGCATAGAGGTCGGTTTGGATACCGTCGTATTACTTTGATTATGAAACAACAAGAAATTGTAATTAATCATAAAACGGTATTAAGACTGATGAAGTCCCTGGGATTGAAAAGTATAGTTAGGGTTAAAAAATACAGATCCTACCGGGGAGAGCAAGGCAGGATAGCACCCAATATTCTGGAGAGAAACTTTAAGGCAGATCAGCCAAACAGAAAATGGGCCACTGATGTGACAGAATTTAACGTTTCGGGCAGTAAATTGTATCTTTCGCCAATAATTGACCTTTACAATGGCGAGATTATCAGTTACGATCTCTCAGAAAGGCCTGCCTTTGCGCAGGTTGTGAATATGCTCAAAAAAGGATTCAGAAAAATTAAAAATACTGAAAACCTCATTATACACTCTGATCAAGGCTGGCAATATCAGATGAAAGCCTATCAGCACCTGTTAAAAGAAAAAGGCATTATCCAAAGTATGTCCCGCAAAGGAAACTGTCTGGATAATGCAGTAATAGAAAACTTCTTTGGAACTTTAAAATCTGAAATGTTCTATACTAAGAAATTTAAAACCATTGATGAGCTCAAAAAAGAAATAAAGAAGTATATCAATTATTACAATAACGACAGGATAAGACTTAATCTAAAAGGAAAGAGTCCGGTACAGTACCGAACTCTTTCATATAATAATATTGTTTAATTTTGTCTAAACTTTTGGGTGCAGTCTAATTTCAGGAGGATTTTTTATATCAATTAATGGGTTCTCATGCTAAGCAATTCGAATCGAGCATCTCAAAATCCCGCATTTTATGTCTCATCATCGGACTCACTATGCATCTGCCTCAAACTATCTGCATACAACTTAGCCGGAGTCCATCGCGCATGTTTGGAGAGTGTGACTTTATATCCCTTTTTATAAGTGTAAACCTTGGTGAATTCAGCACCGAAAAATATCAGCATACAGGAATAATTGATCCACATCATGATCAGGATAACTGTTCCGGCTGCACCAAAGGCTGAGGTAGGTTTTACCTGGTTAAAATAAAGGCTTAATAAGAATTTTCCGAGGGTAAATAAAACGGTTGTCAGAAATGCGCCTTTCCATACAGGTTTCCAGCTAATCAAAACATCGGGTAACACTTTAAACATCAGAGCAAATAATAGCATCACCAGACCAAAACCCACCGCAAAATTGACAAGCTCTACCAGCATATAGGTTTCAAAACCAAAATATTGAGTAATGATTGTATTGAACAGACTGATCAGAGAAGACAAAATCATAGTGATCATCAAAAGAAATCCCAGGATAAGAATCATGCCTAAAGAATTCGCTCTGTCCAGTAGGAATTTAACCAGTGCTTTTTTGGGAGCAGCTTCTACTTCCCAAAGTGTATTCAATGAATGCTGAAGCTGAAAGAAAAGTGTTGTAGAACCAAAAACCAATGAGCCTACTCCTACCGCTTTCATAAAAATATTTTTTTTGTCAATCAGGGCCCCAGCCAGCATTCCTTCAATACTTTTTGCTACATCCGGTCCCATAATACCGCTGATCTGGGTACTGATCTGTCCGCGGATGGCTTCTTCACCAAAGAAATTTCCAAGTACCCATATAATAATGATCAATAATCCCGGGATTGAAAAGATAGCATAATAGGCAAGACTTGCTGAATCTTTAGATGCAGAAGAATTGTTCCATTCTGTAAATGTGTCTTTCAGAACCTCCCAGAAAAATTTGATGGTTTTGATCATACTAAAAAGGATATCCGATGGCAATATTTAAAACAAGATTATCTTTTCTCCAGCTTGGATCTCCGAAGTTAATTTTATCGAAGGCCCATCTGTCTCCTTTTTGATAATAAGGAACTCTCAGTGGCATTGCAAGATCCAGTCTTAAGATCAGGATAGAAAAATCCAGCCTCAGACCTACTCCGGCTCCCACCGCAATTTCATTTAAAAAATCTTTTGAAAACTTAGCCCCCGGTCTCGTGGAATCGTCATGAAGAAGCCATATATTTCCGGCATCCACAAAAACGGCTGCATTTAAAAACTTATAAAGATTGGCGCGGTATTCCGCATTTAATTCCAGTTTAACATCTCCGGACTGATCAAAATAAGAACCTTCCGGTATGGTTCTCGGATCAAAGCTTCCCGGTCCTAATGTTCTCGCACGGAAGGCTCTGATACTGTTACTCCCTCCTGAGAAAAATTGCTTGGAGAAAGGTATAAACTCAGAATTTCCGTATGGATAAGCGATTCCTCCAATGAATCTCGTTGCTAATGAAGACTTTTCAGTGAACTTATGATAGAACCTGAAATCATTTTCAATTTTTACATACTGGCTGAAAGGAATTCCAAATATTTTCTTTTCCTTATCTTTTTTTACATCGGCACCCGTAACCAATCCTGTAATATTTCCTGCCAGATCAAGTGTCCCCTTATAATAAATGGTATTGGTCTTAGGATACATGGTATTGGTGTAGGTGTAAGAATAGGTTGGACCGAAAATCAACTGTCTGTCTACAACTCTTCGCATAGCAGGATTTGTTGCAGAGATAGAATCATATAAAGCGGTGACCTTTGCCGGAGAGACTAATGTAATATCAATCACCTTCAATTCATGTTCTTTCCTCGCATTTTCTTTCCATAAATATCCGAATGACCCGGTGAAATTATTAAGCGTGTAATACTGTGTTCTGTTTTGGAATTCATATCCCAATGTGATATTGGTTCTGGGAACAAACTCACTGGAAGAATGAAAACGGAATGGTGCCACAATTCTCGGAATAGAAAGCTGTACATTCGTTCCTGCACGGAAAATATTATTGGCATTCTGAGCGCCTCCCATCTGGAAATCAAAAGCCCCGTAGATCGCAGCTTTAAATTGTTCTGCTCCCCGGAAAAAATTTCGGTGAGTCCAGTTGAGATTCAGTTCACTTCCTGCATAATTCGCTGAGTTTGTTCTTCCCAGTGCTTCCAGACGAAGGGATTGGATTTGTCTCGGGGTTAATAAATAATAGGCATCAAATTTATGGCTTAAAGAATCAGATACGATAAACTCATTCTTTACAAACTTGAAAACACCCAGACTGATCAGCCTGTTCAGGGTAAGATTATGATTGGAGCGGTTATACAGATCTCCCTGTTTGAAATATAATGCCCTGTCAAAAATCTTTGGTTTGAATTTATGCTGTGGATCAATTACATAAATATCATCGAAAGCATATTTCGAAAGAGAGTCTTTATTCATAGGGATGCTGTACTTACCGTCTTTTACATCCTGAATGTTGTAGTTAGGAAATACAATTACTTTATCAATGCTGAACTGCTGAGTCGCTAAATCCGGGGTATTGTCTTTCAGTTTTACGTTAAGTTCAACCTTATGATTTTTGCTTACTGTACTGTCTGCCTGTACAATAATATTATCCGGATGAAAATAATAAAAGCCTCTTTCCTTTAACCTGTTATCAATTCTTTCTCTTTCTGCTTTAATGACATCAAGGTCAAAAGGTCTGCCGTTTTTGAGAAGGGTTTTATCGGCAAAACTCTGAATTTCATGATTGACCAACGTAGAATCTTTCTGAAACTTCACTCCATCAATAAGGTATCGTGAACCTGGTCTCACGGTGTATATAACCTGGGCTTTTTTATTCTTTGAAACCGTATCATAAGTAGCTTTAGCATTAAAATACCCTTTGTTTTCAGAATAATTTTCAATAATATCTTTATTGAATTCTCTGTCTACATCACCTAATAAAACTGGTTTTTCACCCACTTTATATTTCAGCCAGTAATTAAAGCCTTTGTCTTTTTTGGGCTCTTTAGCTATGTTATAGAAATACAGCTTTGGGCGCATTCCTAAAAATGTGGAATTGGGTTTAGGAGTGAGATTCGCTTCCAATGCAGCCTGCAATTCTTTTTTTTCCTTTTTCGAAATCGTATCGTTTTCAATCTTTACTTCAGCTCCTGTGTAGAGCATCTGGCCCTCTTTCAAAAACCTGGTATTGCTGCACGAAATCACCGTTGATGCCATTCCGGAAACCAACAGATACTTACAATATATATGGAACTTATTACTCATTATTTAAATTCTACCACTTGGTTATTTTGATTCTTTTTCGGTTTTTTCTCTTTGGATTTCTGGAAAATCTCCCGGAATTTGTCATAATCCAACGTAATAATGAATCCGACTCCGGTTTCTATGATCTGCCCCTGAAGAGCCACCTGATATTCATCCTTACGATAAGCACGCAGCATATATCTACCGTCTTTGGAAAGACTGTAATCTACAGAAACATTCCCTGCAATATTGGTCATGTTTTCATTCTGACGGGCCTGGCCTTCCAGTCCGAAGTTGCTTCCCACCGTTACTTTCAGTCGGTCATTCAGTAATTTTTTACTGATATCCACATTCAGATCGGTTCTCGTATTTTTCTCCCCGCTGGAATAATCTTCTGAAGAATCAAGACCAAAATTAAGATCGACTCCTTTAATCAGACCTGCCGCGAGGTTATTCAATTGCTGAGAAAGGATTTTACTCACACTCTGTCTTGCCATGGTCTCCGCAGACATTCCTGCTCCGCTTTCAAATGGATTCTCTCCTATAAACCGGTTCAGAAGCAATAAGGCAAAAACCTGCTTATTCAGTTCTGATTCCTGGGTTCTGACCTGAGCGAGTTTCTGGTCAATAATATCTTTTACATTGGTGGACACGGCGTTATTTTTTTCATCCGTGGTAATATCGAAAGTGAGCTGAGGTTTCAATAGTTCACCTTTCATTTTCAATAACGCATTGAAAGGAACCCTTTGTTTAAACTGATTGATTGTGGAGGCACTTTCACCACTGATCTGCTGTTCTACAAGGTCAATAGGCGGAGCTTCTGTTTTGTACACGGCTGTAATATCCATCTGAGCCATTGTAGGTTCACCGGTCCAGGTAATAGTACTTCCTTTCTGGATGTCAAATTTACGTTTCAGGAAGCTTACAGAGAGATCGTAGCTTCCCTTGTCTACTTCATACACTCCTACCAGTGTGGTTTTCCCTGACGGATCTATTCCTCCGGTTAATTCTGCCTCGCCCTGAAGCTGTACAAAATCACCATTGGCTTTATCAATAATTAATGAAAGTTTTGCTTCTTTGCTGACCTCAATATTAACACTTACATCCATTCCTTTGATACGGCTCTGTGCATTAAGTGAGTCTGCTTTAATTGTTTTATTCAAAACTACCTGATCCTGGTCTACAAACTCTACAATGCCGTCTCTTTCCTGTAAAGAGGGGCTGGATTGTGGAAGAACAAAAGTGAAGTCCGTATTGTCAGCTACGCTTAACCTTCCGTCAACTTTTGGAAGATCAAGATTTCCACGGATATGAAGACCTGCATCAATGGCAAGAATACCATACATAATTGCATCGTTGGATTTCTCAGAATTAACTACTTTAAAATCTTTTGCATTTACATTAAGGTTAAAAGCAAAATCCCTATAGGTTTGAGTAAGAACCTGCCCGTCCACCACAAGGGCGTTACCGTCTTTATCTTTTACTTTAAATTTATCAAACTCAATTCCGCGGCTGGTAAAATCTATTTCATCGCTCAGATGTCTGAAATCGCTTCCTGTTTTGGCAATTTCGAGTCCGGCATCATTGAATTTTACTTTTCCTAAAATATTCGGTTGATCACTGGTCCCTGTAATCTTTAAGTTTCCTGAAAGATAGCCTTCCGTATTGGTAATCGCGTTCATGGAGAATCCCTGGATACTCTTCATCTGAAGCTGGTTGATCGCCATATTCAGATCGAAAGTCCTGGATGAGGTATTGTAATCTCCCAGGATTTTTACATCATTGTTATTTCCGGAAAGAGCGATATCGGCATTTAAAACATTCGGTGAAGCATTGTTCACTTTTACTGCAAGATTTCCAACAGGACTTCCATAGACAATTAAATCTGAAATATTCAAGTCAGAAGTAAAGGTCATTTTTTTAGTCACATCACGAAGCTGAGCGGTTCCGTTAATAGTACCTCTTGCAAGTACCGTATCTTTTTTAATAAGTTCCGTAATGGTTTCAATCTTAAAATCTTTCAACGAAATATTTAAAGGACTGCTGGGATTGTTGTTTTCCGACTGAACAGCAATTTCACTGCTTCCGTTAGATAAAATAAAGTTATCCGCCAGAATTCCTTTGCTGCTGATCTGGATTTTATTGTTTTCGGCAACATTCCAGTCAGTGTAATTCAGTTTTAAGCCATTGGGATTAAGTGATATTTCGGTAATGTCATTAAGGGATTTTGCACTTCCTGCAATCAGGAACCGCGTGGCATCCTTTTCATCTTTTGTTGTGACATTGTATCGGATTGTGTTATCCGCAACATCGCCGTCAATGTTGATTTTGTTTAAAGAAAAGCTTGAGCTTTTTAAAGCAGCAACATTCAGGCTGTACTGCAGCGCCTGATTTTCATTAGTGACTTTCAAAGCTCCTTTTTCAATAGAATTTTCACCGTATAATAATCGCGGAATCTGTCCGTCTATTTCAATTTTCTGAGAGTCAGCATCATAGTTTCCTGCTAAATTTATGGTTTCAAAATCTTTCAGATCGGGTACAAACTTCCTGATCAGATCATCATTTTTGATTTTGGCCGTAAAGGTAAAATGCTGTCCCGGATCAATCTTCTGACTTTTATCCGGTTTCTGGAATTGATAATACTGATTCACAGTTTGCGTTAAAGCCCCAAAAATCTGAGTGAGCTTATATTTTCCTTTCAGTTCCACATCAGCAATTTGGGAATTGAAAATAATCTGTGTGGAATCCTGAGTAGATGATGCTTTCAGATTGACTTCCTGTACGGGATACACTTCCTTGGTATCTGAAAAAGCGAAATCTTTAAGGTTGAGATATCCGTTCAGATTATTCGGATCTAAACTGGTGAAATCACCATCAATTTTTCCGGCAATAATCATTGGTTTTTCATAGAAACCAAGCTTGTTGACATCCAGTTTGATGACTTCTCCATTCACTTTTACCGTTGGATTTTTTTCGTCATAAACTCCGGAAGCAGTCAGCTGTAAGCTGGCGTTCGGATCTTTTGAGTCCAAAAGAATATGATATGCTCCTTTATTGATCTTTCCGGTAAGGTTCATATTCTGATAGCGGTATCCCTTGTAGACGGCAGAAGCTACACGGCCCTTTAAATCTGCAGTGGCATTTTTAAAATCAAAACTTTCTCCTTTCGCTGCAATCTGCGCAGTGACAGGACCAATATCTTTATTCTGAATGATTTTTCCAACCTGTATCCCCTGAAGGTTAGCTTTTATGTCATACAGTTCGTGATTTTTTCTACGCATGTCTACCTGTGCGATGACAGCCGCATTCCCAAGAGTAGAGTAGAGGTTCAGATCGGTATTCACTACTTTTGTTGTCCCTTTTGCATTTCCTTTGATGCTGAAATGGGAAGGAAGGGAGATATTGGAAGGAATTGTATTTTTAGGGACAAGATTGAATATCGTTTTGGCACTGGAAGACAATTCACCGATTCTCAGATCATAATATAACTGGTTCGGATTCATCGCATTCCTGATTTTTCCGGAGGCCATTACCCTCAGCTGATCCAATCCGGAAACTTTAAGATCCTGAATCAAAAGATCATTGACGCTCCCTTTTACATTGGCATTTATGTTTAAAATGGCATTTGGATATTTGTTGAATGGTACCGTATTTCTTAAAGTCGGAGCCAGATTCAGAATATCTGAGAATCCGATTTTTGAATCTTTGATATTGGCCGAAATTTTTACAGCACCTAAGTTTGAACTCAGCTGATCAATGGAGTTATAGTTTAAAATAACCTCATCACGCAATAGGGTTTTCGGGGTTTGAAGATAAAGATCTTTTAGATAAGCCTCTTTTTCAGCATACACAAAATCCGTATTGAATTTCTGGATATCCAAACCCCTGCCTTCCTGGATTTCCGCAGTATTTACTGTTCCTGCGAAAGTATTATTCTCCATTTTGAAACTTCTCACCTCAACATTCATTTTTGAAAAATTAAGATGATTGAAGTCCATACCCTGCTTGGTAGGAGCAATCGCAGTGTTATTATAGGTCGCTTTTACATCATTCAGAACAAGTTTTCCTAAAAGAAGTTTTATTGCTTTATCCTGATCGGAGACTTTTGAAACCTCCGGCTCTTTTGTTTTTTTCGGATTGGCATTCTGAGCCGGAAGAAAAAGGTTGGCATTAATATCTGCACCCGAAAGGAATACATTGGCAATATTGTACGTATTGTTTTCAAGATCAAGCTTATTGACCTTTGTGCTCAGTTCTTTGAAGATAACTTTTGCAAATGTTTTGGTATTTTCATCACCGTAATCAATATCGAAATGGGTAAGCTTAATGCCTCTCAATCCAATACTCATCGGCTTTTTTTCATTGAGGGAATCTACTTTTTTCTCTACCTTTTTGGCAACTTCTTCTACAAGGTCCTGCTTTAGCTTTAATTTTAATCCGTCAAGATTAATATCATTGACAGCATAGTTGTTTTTGCTAAGATCAAAAGTTTTAACTCTCGTATCGAACGATTTAAAATAGAGCTGAATATCATTCTTCGACTGCTGGTCGTTGAAGGTAACACCAATGTCTTTTAAATTGATTTTATCAAGAGAAATAATAAAAGGTTTGGAAGGACTTTCTTCTTTGTCGTTTGTGGCAAAGGCATCGATGATATAATCAAAATTAAATTTGCCGTCCGGTTTCCGTACAACATGGGCACGGGCTCCTTCCATATTGACTGAAGTGATATCTGCCGTAGAATTGAGAAGTTTCAGCATATGTAAACCTACATCCAGTTTTTTTACCGCCAGAAGAGTATCTACGTCCTGGCCTTTGAGATAAAGGTTTTCCATGACAAGACTGTTGGGAAATCCGATGTAAACTCTTTCAAGGCTTACAGGAGTTTTGATTTTTTTCTCAAGGTAAACAATCAGTTTGTCTTTAATGAAGTTCTGAACGGCAGGAAGCCTTAAGCTTAGTATCAACAGGGTAAGAAGAACCAATATTGAAATAAAGGTTATTGCAATACGCCTTAAGAGTTTTGTGGTGTTGATTTTCAGTTTCAAATGCGATGTGGTTTCTAACAAAGATAATAATACTATTTTATTTGGTCTTTGTTGTGGTACCCTTTTGCATATGCAAAAATCCTGCCTTGACCGTCTTTTTATGGAATTTTCTAGTTTGTAGTTGTCAAGTGAATAGTTGAGTAAGACGAATCAAGGCAAGAATTGGTATTGTAAAAAACGCCCCCTTTTTATCATTTTTTTAATGTTGAAAAGGTTAGTTAGCAAAAATGAAAATTCAAATGTTAGTGTAGTAAAGGGGGCGTGGCATGGTTTATATGATAGATAATAAGTTTTTAGTCGTTTCCGTTTTCCCATTTCACTTCTTCTCCCTGAGGTGCTGCTCCGCCTTGTGCAGCTGTTATAGGAGCGGTTTCCTGGTTGATATGGTAAATATAGGCTGCAATTTTTTCAGCATCTCTTCCGGTAATGGTTCCTTCCTTGATGAAAGGTCTCATGGTAGGATTGTTGGGAGAACCGTTTTCGAGCATCCAGAATACATTTTTAAACAGGCTTTTTTCTTTAATATTAATCCAATGGGTGTCGGTAAGGTTGGGGCCTATACCTCCTTTTCCTCCATCTCCGTGGCAGGTAACACAGTTTGTTTTGAAGAGCTCCTGTCCTTCTGCAATATTATCAGCACTGTATTTGGCAGATTCCAGATTGATCTGTGGGGCGCTTTTCTCGTATTCTTCGATGGAAGCTAACATGGTTTTTGCCTCTTTGGTATATTCTACATCCGGGTGGGCATAATCTGTGAAAGAGAAGGCTACCAGATATACGGCACAGAAGATACACCCGAACCAGAACAGACCGATCCACCATTTTGGAAGAGAATTGTCAAGCTCTGTGATTCCGTCAAAACCATGGTCGATAAGGATATCTTTTTCTTCCGTAGCGGTTTGTTTTTTGAAGGCGGAATTCCATAATTTCTGATAATAAGGAATCTTTTTTTCTTCCAGGTATTGTTTTTTCTCCTCTTCTGATAATCTGCTGAAACTTTCATTTTCCACCAGATCTCCAATTGAGTTCATGATCAGCAGGAGAATAATGGCAATCAATATCAGCGCCCAGAAAAAAGGAGAAGAAAAATATCCTGAATCTCCGGCGAACATTTCAAAGGCCATGATCGTTAAACCTATCGTTGTTGCGATATATATTGAAATTGGGGTTCTCGTTTTCATTGCATTACAATTTTAATGTTACTCTACGCTTGCGGTTTGTACCTGGGTTGTTTTAATATCGGTACCTAATCTCTGCAGGTATGCAATCATTGCTACGATTTCTCTCTGCTCAAGCGGTATATAGGCTGATCCTTTTGCTGTTTTTTCCCTGGTCATCTGATCTTTTACGTCGGTAGCTTCAGCATAAATACGCTGTACAATTGCTTTTGACTGATTGTCTGCCCATTGGTTGGCAGAATCGATCTGTGCTTTTGTATAAGGAACATCGAAAGCATTTTTCATCAGTTTCATTTTATCCACCATTTGTGTTTTATCAAGTTTATTGGTAATTAACCATGGGAAACGTGGCATAATAGAGCCGGCAGATGTAATTCTTGGGTTATACATATGTTTGAAATGCCATGAATCAGGGTTTCTTCCACCTTCTCTGTGAAGATCCGGTCCTGTTCTTTTGGATCCCCATAAGAATGGTCTGTCGTATATAAACTCTCCTGCTTTTGAATATTGTCCGTTTTTCCCTTCAAACCTTACCACTTCATCACGGAATGGTCTGATCATCTGAGAGTGGCATGCATTGCATCCTTCACGGATATATAAGTCTCTACCTTCCAGTTCCAGAGGAGTATAAGGTTTCACGGCTGTAATGGTCGGAACACTTTGCTTTAGGGATAGCGTTGGAACAATTTCCACCAATCCACCAATGGCTACTGTGATGAAGGCTAATACAGAAAGGAGAGTAGGGGTTCTTTCCAGCCAAAGGTGTACGCCTTCACCTTCTTTTCTTGCACTTCCAATATTGGCCAGTGCCGGAGCTTCTGCCGGAACTTCTCTCTGGAATGAACCTGCTTTAATCGTTTTAATAACATTCACCACCATCAGAATGGCTCCTGAAATATAGAATAGTCCTCCTAAGAATCTCATTTTATAGTAAGGAATGACAGCGGTTACGGTATCCAGCCAGTTTTTCCATAACAGTGTTCCGTCCGGGTTGAACTGTTTCCACATCAATCCCTGTGTGAACCCGGAAATATACATAGGTACAGCGTAGAAAATAATTCCTAATGTCCCCAGCCAGAAATGCCAGTTGGCTAATTTTTTTGACCATAGCGGTGTTCTCCACATGATCGGGATCAGGTAATAAACAATTCCGAATGCCATAAAACCATTCCATCCGAGTGCACCAATATGCACGTGTCCGATTACCCAGTCGGTGTAGTGACCAATTTTATTTAATGATTTTGTTGCTAATAAAGGTCCTTCGAAAGTAGCCATTCCATAACAGGTAACAGCAACTACAAAGAATTTAAGAATAGGATTTTCTCTTACTTTGTCCCATGCTCCTCTTAGAGTAAGAAGACCATTCAGCATTCCTCCCCATGATGGTGCAATAAGCATAATGGAGAATCCGGTTCCTACAGCTTGAGCCCATGCCGGCAAAGCTGTATACTGAAGGTGGTGAGGCCCGGCCCAAAGGTATACAAAGATCAGCGACCAGAAGTGAATAATGGATAATTTGTATGAGAATACCGGTCGCTGAGCTGCTTTTGGCATAAAATAATACATCAGACCTAATACAGGAGTAGTTAATACGAATGCTACCGCATTATGTCCGTACCACCATTGTACTAATGCATCTTTTACGCCGGCATATACAGAATACGATTTCCAGCTTGTGAAAGATAACGGAACTTCGAGGTTATTGAAGATATGAAGCATCGCTACAGCGATCCAGGTTGCCATATAGAACCATATTGCTACATATAAATGTCTCACTCTTCTTTTAGCAATAGTTCCGAACATGTTGATTCCGAAAATGATCCATGAGAATGCAATTAAGATGTCAATAGGCCATTCATGTTCGGCATATTCTTTAGAAGTATTGATTCCCATAAGGAATGTAATCACTACACTTACAATCATCAGCTGCCATGACCAGAAGTGAATCCAGGAAAGGGTATCACTATACATCCTGGTTTTAAGAAGTCTCTGCATACTGTAGTAAGCACCACAGAAAAAGGAGTTACATACGAAGGCAAAAATTACGGCACTGGTATGAAGCATTCTGATTCTTCCGAATCCCATAGCTCCCTGTGTATTGATCAGTCCCTGAATATTACCCGAAGCCAGGCTTTTAATAGTCGTATCATCCGTACCGAATAAAAATTCAGGCAATTCAGGATAAAAAAGCATCAATGCAGCTGTAAGCCCCAGCAGAAATCCTACAAGTCCGAATGCGATAGTCGCATAGAGGAATGCTCTGACAATGGTATTGTCATAATTAAATTTTTGCGTCTCCATAAATTCCAATAGTGTTTACCGAAGTGATATTTTCTCTGAAAAAGGTTTATTTTTTTATCCCTTTTTATAGGTTAAAAGTAAATATCATGTAACGTGTATAATGTTTTGCCAAAGGTATTTATTAACTTTGTTGAAGGCTAATAGATAATCTTCTAAAATATACCGAAAACTACTAAAACAGAAACGATGAAAGTATGTGGGCAAAATATCAGGAAAATACGTAGGAGCAAAGATCTTACGCAGGAGTACATGGCCTTTGAAATGGGAATTTCCCAAAAGGCTTATTCCGATATTGAAAATTCCAAAGTGAAGATCAACCTGGAGATACTGACTAAAATATCTGATATTTTAGACATCAAACCGTCAGATATCTGTAGTATTTCGCATAAATGCGGGACTGATGGGTTTGAAGATAAATATCAAAGTCTTTTGGAGTACATGAAAGAGAATAATATATCAATTCCAAAAGAATTTTTGTAATAATTCCTGTTCTATTAAATTTATTATCATAAACAATGATCTCCCCGGACAGAGGGAGATCATATTTTTTTGCGAACAAAAAAGACTGTGTTTCTAGTATGCCTGATGATCATGGCGTTGATGAGGGAACAAATATTGGTTTTTCAAATGTATTATAATCGATGCATTAACAATAAATAATTATGTAGAAAAAAATTCACATAATTGTGGATAAATGTTTACAATAGATTTAATTTTCTATGATATATTTGTCTTAAAATGTAATGCTGTCCCACTGAATGAAGTTTATCTCCTTTATTTCACTTTTATTTTTTCTATGTATCAGCGGGCAAAGTTATACTACCCAATGGTATAATATGGACAATGGACTGCCTCAAAACAGTATCAAAGACATTGTAAAGGATAAATATGGTTTTATCTGGCTGTCTATGGAAGGCAGGATCCTGAGATATGACGGAAGTAACTTCGTACAGTATAATAATTTTAAACTTAAGAATTTAAGCTTTGGAGATTTCTATGGAAATATAAAAAAAGACAGTATTTCCGTTTTTAATATTTCTGAGAAGAAAGTTCTGCTGATTTCCCGAAGGCATCCGGAAATTATAGCGGCCAATAATACGTTTGAGTACGGAGGAGCTTTCAAAGGTAAGATCTATAAAAGAATTGTAAGAAATACCATTACTGCAAGGTATATTTCTTATTATATCAATTCATACTATGTTCAGCTGGATGAGGGATCATACTATTTTGAAGATGACAATATTATTTACGTTGATAAAAAAAGCAGGAAAAGGACTCTCGTTGCTGCCGGGTTTTCTTGTGACCGTTTAAAAAGAATGTTTGCCTATGGTGAGTATGTATTCATCAGTGATCCGGTCAGAAAGAAAATAATCCGATTGTACAAAGGAACATTATCAGAGATAGAAGCTCCTTCTCTCTATACAGATCCTGAAACCAGAATGTACTGGCAGCAAATCTCCGGACAGGTATTTATAATTCGCCAGGGTAAAATATACAGGAGCGAATTCTCAGGAGGTCAGTTAAAACTCTCTTTTCTATTAGAGTATAAGGATATTGATAAAGATCTTTCCGGTGCTATGTTTTATGATGAGACTGTCCGAAAGCTCTATATCGGGAGTTCTATTAATGGACTGAAGATTCTGAGTTTATCGGATTTTTCGGTTTCCAGGAAAAATTTGCCCTACCAGGATGAGGTTTGCTATGCTGCAGTTGCCTATGGAGACAGCTCTGTTTTGACACAGGAGGGAATAAAGTATTCCCGTAATACTTCAGAGAGAGTGTTTGGGGCGCCTCAGTCTTATGATAAGAGGTATATATTTGAAGATAATACAGGAAATCTTGTGTACAGGGAAAATAATTCTATTCATGTAAGATATAAAAATACCGGATTTACAAAATACGATTCTATTTCCTTTAAAGGTAAAGAGATTGATGGAGTTTACAAAAACGGAGGTCTTTATAGTGCATCCATCGTCGATAGGAATCAGTTTTACCTGTATCTGTTTTATCATGATAATTTTAAGCGAATTGAAAAGATTATTCCCTGTGGAGATAATATAGATGTTGTTTTCAGGTATAATAAAGATCTTCTGTATCTGGGAAGCGGCGGAGGAATTTATGTATATTCTTTTTCCCGGAACAAAGTGATAAAGCAGGTTGGAAAGGGTCTTCCTGTAAAACAGATGACCAGAACAAAGGATGGAAATATTTGGTTTACCACTTACAACAGTGGAATTTACTTAATAAAAGATCAGAAAGCAGTCAGAGTTCCCCCTGATAAAAATAATTTTCTGGCGAATGCACATTACCTGCTGGAAGATCAGCATTCCAATATATGGATCTCTTCTGACAACGGATTGTTTAGGATTCATAAAAATGATCTCCTGCAGTATATGACAACACCGCAGGGCGCTATCACTTATTATCGGTATACTAAAAAACATGGCCTTTTAAATAATGAATTCAACGGAAGTGAAAACCCTTGTGCCCATCAACTGAAGGACGGCCAATTTGTATTTCCGTCCATGGAAGGATTTGTGTTCTTTAATCCCGAAAATATCAGAACTTATTATCCGGGCAGGAAAGATATTTATTTGGAAAGAGCAAGGGTAAAAGGGAAAATGACTCAGATGAAAGATAAGCTCTTTCTGGAATGCGGATACAAAAATGCTGAGCTTTATATAGATATTCCCTACTATTCCGATCTGGAAAATATCTATTTGCAGGCTAAACTTGATAATGAAGATAGTTCGTGGGTCAATATCAGGAGTGATAAAACATTCCGGTTTTCGGGTATAGAACCGGGGAATTACAATCTTATTGTTCGTTTTTTGTCTTCTGAAACCGGGAAATTCGTTTATAAAACCCTTCCGGTAGAAGTTGAGGCTTATTTTTATCAGACGGTGTTCTTTAAAATTCTGATCGTTGGTATTATCATTTTCATCATTCTGGTAATCGTACAGGTAAGGACCAATTTTTTAAGGTTGAAAAATAAAGTGCTGAAAAACACCCTGGATCATAAAGACAAAGAACTGCTGGAAACGAATAATAAACTTAAAAATGAATCCGACTATCAAAAAAAACTGGTAGAAAGCATCAGTCATGATATTACAACACCTGTAAAGTTTATAGCACTCCTTTCACAGGAACTTAATGAGTCTGAAGATCCGAAAACACAGAAAAAATATTTCGACAGTATTTATAAAACCTCAGAGCAGCTCTATAAATTTACATTAAGCCTTAAAGAGTATACGGAATTGTATAAACAGGAAAATACAGAAAGCGAAGAATATTCCATCTATGATCTTATTGAAACTAAAAGATTGTTGTTTGAAGAAATAGCAGCTCAGAAAAATACATTTATATCTAATTTTTGTGATCATCAACTGAAGACCAGGCTCAATAGAAATATTCTCCTTGCAGTTTTTCATAATATCATTGATAATGCAGTGAAAAATACTTCAGACGGAGAAATTATTATCACATCAGCCTCTGCAGAATCCTATATGGAAGTCAGTATTGCGGATACCGGTACCGGAATGTCTAGTGAACAGATGACCTATTATTCCGGACTGTTCAGGAAAAAAGAGAATGAACATATGATTTTTAAAAATTACGGGTTAGGCCTTCATATGGTTGCACAGTTGGTAAGGAAGATAAATTCCGAAATGACTTTTCATAAAAATACTCCACAAGGAACCCTCATTAAAATCCTTATTAAAATATGACAAAAAAAATACTTATTGCCGATGACCATCATGTGGTGCGGATCGGAACTGCTATGATCCTAGAGAAAAACTTTAATCATTTCGAAGTAGATTTTGCCGAAACGTATGACGAGGTAAAACAGAAAATTGAATCTGAAAAATATGATCTGATTATTCTTGATATTGAACTTCCCGGAAGTATTCTGAAATCAATGGTCAAAGAAATTAAAGCCATTTCTCCGGAAACTTTTATTCTGATATTTACTTCCTATAAAGAGAATATTGCACTGCAATATATTGAAGAAGGGGCCAACGGCTTTCTTAATAAACAAAGTGACCCTGAAAATTTTGTCAAAGCTGTTGAAGCAATCTTTAGAGATGGCTATTATTACACTACCGGGATTATAAACGAAATTTTGAAAGGGAACCAAAAGAAAAAGGCAATTGAAAATTTATCAGAAAGAGAACTGCAGGTTTTTAATCTTTTGGCCAAAGGAAACGGTAATCTTGAAATCGCAAATGCCCTTAATATCGAAGAATCTACCGTGGGAACCTACAAAAGAAGAGTCTATCAGAAATTAAAAATTTCCAATCTTGTTGAACTGCTGGAAATCTATAGTGAAATTCATTAAAACAAGCTTCCTGAAGTCATAATATCACTACCGTTTTGTGGAAAAATCCGTACAGAATCTGTTCTTCAAATATTCATTTTTAGCCGTAGGTTAGTGTCTCAATAATTTTTAAAAACAATTTCAATGAAAAAGATTTATGTTATGGTTTTAGGGTTTTTTGTGAACTTTGCCGTTGCACAGGTTGGGGTGAATACTCCAAATCCCCAGGGAATGTTTCATTTGGATGGGAAAAAAAATAATGAAGCATCAGGTCCCGTGAGTCCTGCCAACCAGGCCGATGATGTAGTAATGACTGCTGATGGTCATATAGGTATTGGGAATAACAATCCGGCTGCAAGCTTGGATATCAAGACAGCAGGGACGTTGGCTGCGCCGGTATCAGGAATAAAAATTGCAGATGGAGCACAAAATGAAAATTATGTTCTGACTTCTGATGTGAATGGCAACGGTCTATGGAAACCCGTGAGGCTTACCGTTGTAAGAGGGACCAATGGTCCGGGAGTAGATATTCCTTTTATATTTACTAATGGATTCAGTTATACAGGTTCTTATATCGATTTGCCTCCCGGGAAATGGCTGGTCACTGTTCAGCAACTTATTATTCCTGCAGGAGCTGTATTAATCAGTGATCAGTGGATGTGGCTGAGAACGAGCTTTTCAGATCAGGCCGGTATTGTACCGGGAGATGTAGCTGATATTTCTGGTGATATTTCCCAGGCTCCGGTCCTTGTGAGCGGACTCATTCAGGGACCAACAGCTCCAACACTTACACGATTTTCTATTATTCAGGGAAGTCTGGTGATCAACAATTCATCAGGTGCTGTAAAAAGATACAAATACATAGCAGGAAATAATGTAATCGGAGGTGCACAGACAACGGCTACTTACTTCCAGGGATTTGGAGGAAACTTTTCCGAAAATATCATTTATGCAGTGCCTACAAACTAAATGACAATTATAAGGATTAAGGCTTTATAAAGAAAGATCAATGATTTTATATTAGTGTTCAGATAAACCTTAGCAAATTGCTGAGGTTTTTTCTGGTCTGTTCCATTACCTATTGCCAATTTCCCCGATGGAATATGAATTCCTCTGAAAAGTTTTTATATATTTAGCGACCGAATAATTCATTCAATGAACAACGAAAATAATACAGGACAAAACGAGAATTTAGTTAGAGGATTAACAAATCGACACATACAATTAATTGCCCTTGGAGGTGCCATAGGAACAGGGTTATTCCTGGGAATCGGACCAGCTGCAGTACTGGCTGGACCATCCGTAATTTTAGGCTATGCTTTAGCAGGTATTATTGCCTTTTTTATTATGCGGCAGCTGGGTGAAATGGTAGTTCAGGAACCCGTTTCTGGAAGTTTCAGCTATTTTGCGTATAAATATTGGGGAAATTTCCCCGGATTTGCTTCCGGATGGAACTACTGGATTCTCTATATTCTTGTAAGTATGGCAGAGCTCACGGCAATCGGACATTATATTCACTTCTGGTGGCCGGAAATACCGCTCTGGGTTTCCAGTTTATTTTTCTTTGTGGTAATCAATGCGCTTAATCTTGCTTCTGTAAAGGTATACGGAGAAACAGAATTCTGGTTTTCCATTATTAAAGTAGTGGCTATTATTGCGATGATTATTTTCGGAATATACCTTTTAATAAGCGGTACAGGAGGAGAAAAAGCAAGCATTACCAATCTGTGGAATGACGGAGGATTTTTCCCAAAAGGATTATTTAATAAAACAGAAAGCGGATATTCAGGACTATTTGCAGCAATGGCCATGATCATGTTCTCTTTCGGAGGACTGGAGCTGATTGGTATTACGGCTGCAGAAGCAAAGAATCCGGAAAAAACAATTCCGCAGGCAACCAATCAGGTAATCTACAGAATCCTTATTTTCTACGTAGGTGCTTTGGTGATCCTGTTTTCATTAAGCCCATGGAGAGATATTACAGAAGGATCCAGCCCGTTTGTCATGGTATTTCAAAATCTGAACGGACTTGAATTCAGCCTTTTTGGTAAAGTGATTCAGTTCAATACACTGATTGCCAATGTACTCAACCTGATCGTTCTGACAGCTGCTTTGTCAGTGTATAACAGCAGTGTTTACAGCAACAGCAGAATGCTTTTCGGATTGGCTCAGCAGGGGAATGCTCCGAAATTTTTAAAAAAGCTGAATAAAAATGCAGTTCCGATCAACGCAATCATTGTTTCTTCTTGCTTTGCAGGGATCTGTATCATCATCAATAAACTGGTTCCGGAAAAAGCTTTTGAATATTTAATGGCTTTGGTGGTATCTACATTGATCATCAACTGGCTGATGATATGCTACACTCATTTAAAGTTTAAAAAAACAATAAGCAAAGAAGGAGTTCATTCAAAATTTCCATCTATTTTTTATCCGATCTCTAACTATATCTGCATTGCATTTCTGGTTTTGATTTTAGGGTTAATGAGTATTACAGGAATGGAAATACAGGTGATTCTGATTCCGATATGGATTGGTTTTTTGTTCGCGATGTATAAATTATACAAACCGAGTTAAGTATTTAAAACAAACTTACATATGTTTTAAAAAGGTGAAAATCATTTGATTTTCACCTTTTTTTGATTCCTTTCTTATCTCAAGAAGAATTTCTGTCTGTAAAAACAATTCAGGGATATCTCATATGTTTTCGGTTATTTTTCGTACATTAGTAAGAGGTTATATTTCAAATTCAGGTGAGAATTATAATCTGTTTGAAATTCCTGCGGATAAGCCGAAAACCGTTTCAAAAAGTAGGCAGAACCAAAAAAGACACCTATGGCCAATTTATTTCAAACCCTTACCAACACCGTAAAACATTGGTATATCCCATTAATCTTCGGAATACTGTTTCTGATCTGTGGTTTTTACGTATTCAGTGTACCGCTCGCAACGTATGTTACCCTTTCTGTTCTTTTCAGTGTTTCATTCTTATTTTCAGGGATTACTGAAGTATTCTTTTCCTTACAAAACAGCAAATCCTTACAGGGGTGGGGCTGGTTTCTTGTAAGCGGATTATTAACAACCGCAATAGGAGTTTATCTTATCGCAAATCCGCAGATTTCAATGACGGTGCTCCCTTTTGTGATCGGATTTACTTTACTGTTCCGTTCCTTTCAGTTACTGGGTTTTGCTTTTGACCTGAAAAGCATGAGAATTATGAGCTGGGGAAATGTAGCCCTTGCCAGTGCAGGGGGTATTATATTTTCCCTGTTACTGATATTCAATCCGGTTTTTACGGGAATTTCACTAGTGACACTTACCGGCGTTTCTTTTATTTTTATGGGAATCGCTTCCATTATGCTGGCTCTTGATTTAAGAAAAGTCAAAAAGATTCCTGGAAAAGTAAGTCAGGAATTAAGAGACAGGATCAGATCTATACAGGAAGAAATTGATGATCTTAAAAAATAATGTGCTATTGAATATAAATAACAAAGACCTTACTAAGAGGTCTTTTTTTTGCAAAATAAAAATATGTCAAAGCTCCAGAATCCATTTCTGAAGTTCAGTATTTGAGGGGAGTTTGAGTTTTTTCTTAAGTCTGTATCTTTTTGTTTCGATTCCCCGCAAACTGATGTTTTCATACTGGCAGATTTCTTTATTGGTGAGGTTTAATCTGATATAGGCACTGAATTTTATATCATGCTCTGTAAGTTCTGGTGTATGTGTAATTAATTTTTCATAGAATTCAGGATAGACTTCTTTAAAACGTGTCAGAAATAAAGGACTTCTGTTCTCCATCAATTGGATGATCTCTTCAAAAGAGTCGTTTACTTTTAATTTAAGAACATCCGTTTCCATGATCTTTTTCTCAATAATTTTATCTTTTTTGAGTTCCTTTTTGATATAGATCTTTCGTATGAAATAGAATAATATTAAAAATACAGCTATAATAGCCAGAGCTATCACATAAAATGTTTTTCTTTCTTTTTCTTTTTCCTCATGTTTTAACTCAATGAGCTTATTGACAGCAAGATTTATAGCTTCTTTTTCGTTTTTATTGATATTATCATTAAGAACAGTATATTTTCTTAGATATTCATTGGATTTGTCAATTTCATTCAAAGACTTATATACACTTGAAAGCGTATCATATATCGTCAGTAAGGAAGTTGGAGTATTTTCCGTTTTTTGAAAGATATCAAGTGACTGCAGATAATATTCTAATGCTTTTTTTTTATCTCCTTTCACATTATAGAGATCTCCATAGCTGAACAATGCAGTTGCTTTTTCAACATCAGATGCATCATCCGAAAGGTCCATGGCTTTATTCATATAATATTCAGCAGAATCTAAATGAGTTTTTTTCGCAATAAACTGATCTGCTGTTCGTGTATAGGAAGTTATATCAGGCTTTACACCCATTATTTTCTTCTTTATAGCCAGCAAAGAGTCAAGGTTTTTATCTTTAGGCAGGTTCTGCTGTTTCCATGAATAGTTGTAATCCTGAGCAAATTCTCTCTGCTTAAGATCAGAAATTTTCTTTATATAAGTTTTTGCCTGGTCAAAGGCTGCATTAGATTGTTCATAAAGTCCCAGACGTGTATAGGTTCTTCCGTATTCATTATATAAATTGGCATTTAGAAAAGGATCATTACTACGGAGCAGCTCTTTTTTAGCCTTGTCAAGATATTCCAGACTTTCCTTGTTTCTGCCAAGTCCGTTTAATAAACTTGCTATATTGGTATATGCCATAATAATCCCTTTAGTATCATTATTTTCTTCATATTGTTTAATAGCATTAATATTAAATTGTAAAGCTCCTTTTGCGTCTAATTTCTTCCTGTATTCTAATGTTGTTTTTATAGGTTCAGGTTGAAAAGAAAAATCCTGAGCGTTATAAAATATGGAGATAAAAAAGAAAATCAGATAAAGTGTTTTAATTCTAAAATTGGGGAACATATTTTTTAAAATTATTAAGACAAAAATAACTTTTTTATGAATATGTTTAAAAAAATTAAGCGATTACCAATACTTTTTAATTGAGCAATATCATAAATGTATACTTCAAAAATACTTCATGAAAAATATAAAGTATTGTTTTTTAATTCATTGTATTGTGAAGTATGTTTGGTGTAATGATACGGGGATATAATATTGATACATTTACTACGAAATATTTTTTTCATTCTACAGTGTTTGTGTTTATGGGCAGGGGTATTCTTAATCCCTGCCTTTTCAATGGATAGAATCATTGAAGCCTTAGAATACTTATAATTTCCTTCTATATCCTCTGGATTGTGTCCACCAAAAATTAATAATTCACTTTTTTTGCTTACTTCAAAGTTACTTCATTTAATATTTAACTAACTGATATTTAATGTTTTATTAATTGAAGTGTCTTTGATGTAGAATTTTTTTTATTTGCAGACAGTAAGTTTGCATCATCTAATTCGAACGTTGAAAAATTTCAGGGCCGGCCATATTTTTCAGTACGATTCTAAATACACAAGAAAAAAAAAATTAAACATCAAACCTATTTTAAAACGTAAACAAATGAAAAAAATAATCATTTCATCAGGAGTGCTTTTCTCCCATTTAGTTTTCTCTCAGGTGGGTATAAATACTCCAAATCCTCAAGGTTCTTTTCATGTAGACGGAGCAAAAGATAACGTTTCAACAGGAGTGCCAACTATAGCTCAACAGTCTAATGATTTTACAGTGCTCAGTAACGGAAATGTCGGAGTAGGAACAGTAATCCCTACTAATAAGCTTGATATCCGCTCTACAACCAATGGTGCCCTGAAAATTGTTGATGGAACGCAGGGAAATGCCAAAGTTCTGACATCCGATGCGAATGGTGTGGCAACATGGAAAGACCTTCCTGTATCTGCAAATACGAATATTTATAATTCAAACGGAACACTTACAGGAAGCCGTACAGTAGCTCAGGGAACCAACTCTTTAGCCTTTACAAGTACTGCTACTGCAGGGACCAATCACTTTTCAGTGGATGGGAGTACATTTTCAGTAGATGCATTTACCAATAGAGTGGGTATAGGGACAACAACTCCCAGGAATATGCTGGATTTAGGAACTGGTAACGGAAAGAAACTGGCATTATGGAACAGCACTGCAGGAGATGATTTTTACGGACTAGGAAATGCAGCCAATGTTTTACAATTATTTGCAGGTGCTCCTGAAGCAGGAGATCCATTAATGACTTTAAATAAAAATGGTAGAGTAGGAATTGGTACGACAGCTCCCACAAATGTACTGGATGTTCGTTCTGCAACCAGCGGTGCATTAAAAATTGTAGATGGAACACAGGGAGCCAATAAAATATTAACCTCAGATGCCAACGGTGTGGCAACATGGCAGAGAGCTGCGTCTAATGTTGCAGTAGGAACATTGGGCGGAGGATATGATGTTCCCTTTTCTCAATTTTCTGATTATAGATATACAGGCTCTTCCATTGCTTTACCTCCGGGAAGATGGATGGTTACCATTTCATTATTATTAATACCTCAGGGAACAATTACAGCAAGTGACTGGATGTTTGTAAGAAGTACTTTTTCAGAAGCAAATCTTACAACCATTGGACAAACCGGCACTCAGTCAGCAGATGTCATAAGGCCTACTTTAATGAGTTTTCAATTGGAAGGACCATTTAATGGTGGACAAAAATATAGTGTTGCTACGGGTACAGTACAAATTAATAATACATCCGGGACAACCAAAACATATAGATATATTGTAGGAAATACTCAGGCTAGTGGTACTGTGACGGGGGCCGGATTAGGTAAAGTGGGAGGAGTATGGTCTGAAAATGCGATTTATGCAGTTGCAGTTAATTAATAAAAGAAGAAGTATATCAGATTCAAGATATTTTACTTTTTATTGATCAGAAGGCATACAGTGCAATTATGCCATAGACTACTTTTTTTCAAAAACAGCTTGAAAAAAAGTAGTTTTTATTTGTCTTACTGTTTTTCCTGAGCAGAATAGACAAAAAGAATGTGACCCTATAAAAAAACAGAATATCAGATGAAAAGAAATATAGGATTATCAGATACAATATTTTGTATTAGCACCATCGCAATGCTTATATTTTTAGTTCCCCTGGTAGCGTCAATATTTTTTAATGCCAGTGAATCTTTGCTTTGTATTTCAATTTTTTTAATTCTTATTGAAATAGAATTTCTTTTTCTTGGCTTCATCCCGATTTGGAAACTGATAATTCTATTAATGAGAAATACCACGGATGGGCAAATTAGGTCCTCTTATTTTTTAGTAGCTCTTCCTTTTTTTCTCATAGGAGAGGGTGTGACAATATGGTCTGCATCAAATTTTTGCCAGGAAATAGCTACAGTTTTCTATGATTACAGTATTGGGATGTTTACACATTATCATCAAGGAAAAGTCCCGGGTTGGACCACCTATAAGATGACCACTGATCGTGCAGAATTTACAGCTGAGATGATTTTGAGGTGCTTTTTCGCAGGATTATGGGGATTTTTATTGGAGTTTGGAATATTGATGATAACAGTAGCATTCGCTTTTATTATAAGAACAGATTTCCGAAAAATTTGAAAGCAGCATAAATTATAAAATCTTGAGTAAAACAAATAATGGCTGCAATATAGATTATTGAAAAACCAGAACTATGTTGTGAATATTAATTGTATTATATGTTATTTATGATAATTTAATATTACAATCACTTTAAAGGTGTAAATTTGATTAGTATATAAGTTTATTTGAATTAAAAATTTAAAGGCTTATTAAGCAAATACTCAAATTACACCATTTAAATCTTAAAAAATGAAAAAAAACTTAATCACTTTGACAATGGTATTCTTTTCTATCATTGTTTTATCACAGGTAGGGATAAGTACCTCTAATCCTCAAGGTGCGTTTCATGTTGATGGAGCCAAAGATAATCCGGCAACAGGTCTTCCAACAGATGCTCAGCAAGCCAATGATCTCACAGTAACCTCCGCCGGAAGAGTAGGTATTGGCAATATCGCACCATCATCGAATCTTCACATAACCAATAGAGGAACAGCTACCGGGATTGGTGGTGGTGAAGCTACCAATACAGGATTACTGATAGAAAATCCTATAGCCAATAGTTCCATATTATCGATCTTGAGAACTACAGGCACTACAGGAATAAAACAGGCGGTAATGGGAATAAATCCCAATTTTAATGGAAATAACGGGGTATTTATTATTTCCCGGGCCCCTGGTGGAAGTGATCTGGCAATAGATTTAACCTTAGGTAATATAGGTATTGCTACCAATACTCCAACCAATACTTTAGACGTTGCAGGAAGTACCAGAATAAGAACCATGGATGTGGCGGCCGGTGCTACCCTTATAACACCGGTATATTCAGATACAAATGGTGTTCTGAATAAAGCTGTTACTAATGTATACGGAACAGTTATTAACAATACCGTGAATGTAACAGCAGGAGCTACAGCTGCTTTGATTACGGGAATTCCAAATGCAGGAGTATATAAAGCGGCAGTTTCTGTTGGGAATGCCTGCGGAAGAACTACAATTGCCGAATATTATGTAACCAGCAATGCTTTTAATAATGCTTTTTCTATTAAGGGTATAGATGGTCTTCTCAATACAGATACTACTTCTAAAGGTCCTGTGTTTACAGAGGTAAACAGATTTACTACTTCAGTGGTGTGGTCTGGTGTACCCAATTGTGCAGGTGGAACGGGTTCAGCATTGAGTTATACGCTAACAATGCCTTCAGCAGATATAATCAATGTTACCAATAACGGAGATGTATCTTTAGATTACAGAATAATTCTTACAAGACTTTTTTAGTTTGAAAAAATTAATATAAAATAGGCTGCTTCATCATTGAGGCAGTCTTTTTCAAAAGTAAAAGATATGATAAAATTGATGAACAAACTATACGAAAATACTTGGCTATAAAAAATGCTGAGATATAAATCCTGATTTTCAATATTAGCATCTGGCCTTAAAAAATATAGGCAATTCAAATTCTGGGACAAAAAACAAAAACCACCCTTAAAAAGGATGGTTTGTAGACCCACAGGGATTCGAACCCCAGATGACTGAACCAAAATCAGTAGTGTTACCGCTACACCATGGGTCTCTGTTTGTTTTAGTGGTGCAAATTTACAGCTTTTTTCTTTACTTACAAGAACTTTTTGAATTTTTTTTTAAATTTACTGTAGAATTTATTTACGGAAAACATGCTGATAGACTTCAAGGATCTCAATATTAATAAATTATCATTCCATACGGAATTTGAAAAAAAAGTGAAAACTTTTTTAGAAGAATGGTTTTCAGAAAAAACAGAGGTAAGTGTCCAGACTTCAGGCTCAACGGGAGTTCCCAAAATTTTTGATATTGAGAAAAAGAAAATGATTAACTCAGCAGTGATGACCTGTAATTTTTTGGGGTTAAAAGAAGGAGATGTCGGATTGCTTTGTCTTCCTGTAGAATATATCTCAGGAAAAATGATGATCGTCCGTTCAATAGAAAGAAAATTAAAGCTAAGAGTTGTTGACCCCTCTTTAAAACCAATGGAACATCTGGAAGAAGAAATAGATTTTTGTGCTATGACCCCGCTTCAGGTAGAAAATTCCCTGGATCAGCTTCATCTGATTAAAAATCTGATTATCGGAGGTGCAGCTGTTTCAGAAAGCCTGAAAAACAAAATTCTGCACATGAATCTTAGCAATTCCAACCGCATTTTTGAAACCTATGGAATGTCTGAAACCCTTTCCCATATTGGATTAAAACAACTGATGCCAAATCAGGAAGATTATTTCACAGTTTTTGAAAATGTAACCATTTCTTTGGACGATAGGGGATGTCTTAAAATTTTTGCCCCTAATGTAAATGCTGAAGAACTGCAGACCAATGATTTAGTCGATATTAAGAATGAAAAGCAATTTAAATTTCTAGGAAGAATTGATAATGTGATCAATTCAGGTGGAGCAAAAATTTTCCCTGAGGCTCTGGAGGCCCTGGTAAAAAAAGTTCTCCCGAACGAAGCGGTATTTATGGGGCTGCCGGATGAGAGTTTGGGTCAGAAATTGATATTGATTATTGAAGGAAAGGAATCTGATGAGATTAAAAGAAAAATTTCAGAAATCCCGTTTGAGAAAAATTTCCACAGACCAAAAGAAATTATTTTCATCAATGAAATCCCACGAACACCTAATGGGAAAATAAACAGGCTGGAACTGTATAAATGTATAAATCCCTAACGTAGGCTATTGGCCATATATCCAAATACTAAAAAAATGAAAGACTTTTCAAAAGAACTCACTTTCAAAACGTCCCGCAGCAGTGGAGCAGGAGGACAGAATGTCAATAAAGTGGAAACTGCTGTAACTGTACTTTGGAAAGTGGATTCTTCAGATTTTTTTAATGAAGATGAAAAAATATTGATTCAGAATAAACTGAAAAACAGAATGAATGCAGATGGCTTTTTATTCCTGACAGTTTCTGAAAGCAGAACCCAGCTGATGAATAAAAATAAAGCCATTGAAAAAATAACTGAAATCGTAAACAAAGCCCTCATTATTCCTAAAAAGAGAACCGCTACCAAGCCCTCAAAAGCCCAGAAACAAAAAAGGCTGGATAGTAAGAAAAAACTTTCTGATAAAAAGGAAAACAGACGATTCAGGTTTTAAGGTGTTTTTTCCGCGGAAAACCCTATTTTTGCCGGAAACTTTAAAACCATGATAAAAAAACTAATTCTATTGGGAACTATTTCGAGTTCTTTATTTTCTTTTGCACAGGAAAAAATAACCATCATACCAGCCGTAGGATATGCATGGAGAGTCGCTAAAACAGCACCTGAGCTTTCCATTGCAGAAAAAAATTACGTTAAAGGATTGAAAAACGGTATTCATTTTGAAATTGCTGCTTATTATAATGTGAAAAATATCGGAATTGGTGCTAAATTTTCCAATTACAATGCTTCCAGCAGTGGGGTATTGAGTGGATACAATATGAATGGACAGATGGTTACAGCTTCTGTAAGTACCAAAGACAATATTACATTCTTTGGCCCTTCCGTTATGTTCTCCAACTACACCCAATCTACGAAGCATAAAATTGTTGCTGATGTATCTCTAGGAGTGATTACCTATACTACAAAAACAGAAGCCGTAAAAGGGACGGGCTCCAACCTTGGCCTGGAACTGGGGGCAGCATATCAATATGCAGTTTCAAAAAACTTTATGATAGGTCCTAAGTTGGGAATTACTGCAGGAACTTTGAACAAGATAAAAGTGAACGGGCAGACAGTTGATCTTGGAAAGGATCAGAAAGAAGGACTGACAAGAGTTTCTTTGAGCGCAGCTGCTACATTCCGTTTTTAAATGCTATCTTTACGGGAATTATAAACATCTCATTAATAATGGCGGCAACAATTTCTTTATCAGCAGAAAGCAGACAATCAGGATTGTTGCTGTCATTACTTTATCTTCACACAGGTTCTTTTCTGAAAAGTTTCAAGGACTTTATCAATTAAGCCCTGTCAGGATCCAAGACAGGGAATTATTCCGGATTTTTATGTATAGTTTTTGCGGTTTTCTATAGAAGGGGGCTGTAATATGCCTGGATTCTACATTGGATCATCAAGGGATAACTGCATTTAAATTTTTTAAATTAAAGGAAATGTCCAATCATATTATTGTAACCACAGGAATTTATGATGCCATAAAAGATACACTCAGAAGAAAAAAAGTGAGCATCGAAGAAGAAAAAAGATTGACCGAAGAACTTAGAAAGGCAAAACAGGTGCTGAGAAGAGATCTTCCTCCAGACATTGTAACAGTGGGCAGAAAAGTAACATTAAAAGACCATACCCTGGATTTTGAACATGAATACATTTTCGTAGCCTCCACCAAAGAAAAGCTTAAAAAAAACAAACTTTCCATCCTGTCGGATATTGCACTTGCGGTAGTAGGATATAAAGTAGGAGATGTTATCAACTGGCCTTTCAGAGATGGAGAAAGAAAAATAGAAATCCTGAAAGTGGAAGCCTGGGAAGGATAATCCTTGCTGAATAATATTAAGTTGAATGATAGTGAAAGCGTAGCTTATTTAAGCTGCGCTTTTTTATAGAGTTAATGTCGGAAAACGCAAAGACGCAAGCTTTTTATATACTATGTGCTTAAGGCGCAAAGATTTTATCTCTGATATGAAGCTATATACTTACCCTTGATGAACATCTTTGATTTTCTTGCGCCTGAGATACCCGCAATGTTTGGGAGCTCTTTACATGTTTGAGTTTCCCGATAGAACAGCTTTAGTATTTAACAAATGATAAAAAAAGACTCCTGTATCATACTTTCTTCAAGTGCGTTGACGGCATTCCGTTTTTAAGTTTTATCTTTGCAAAAATTAAAAAAATGAGCAAACCAATTTCTGAATTTATAGAGAAATATTACCTGCACTTCAATGCAGCTGCATTGGTGGATGCATCTAAAGGGTATGTTGCCCATCTTAAAGATGGCGGGAAAATGATGATCACTTTAGCTGGAGCAATGTCTACTGCTGAATTGGGTAAAATTCTTGCAGAAATGATCCGTCAGGGAAAAGTGGATTTTATTTCTTGTACAGGGGCTAACCTTGAAGAAGATTTAATGAACCTTGTAGCTCACTCTCACTATGAAAGAGTTCCTCATTACAGAGATCTGACTGCTCAAGATGAGTGGGATCTTTTGGAAAGAGGTCTGAATAGAGTTACAGATACATGTATTCCTGAAGAAGAAGCATTCAGAAGATTACAGAAACATATTGTGGAGATCTGGAAAGATGCAGAAGCTAAAGGAGAAAGGTATTTCCCACACGAATTCATGTACAAAATGATCCTTTCAGGAGTACTGGAACAGTATTATGAAATCCCAAGAGAAAATTCATGGATGATCGCTGCTGCAGAAGCAAACTTACCAATCGTGGTTCCGGGATGGGAAGATTCTACAATGGGTAACATCTTCGCTTCTTACTGTATCAAAGGAGAGCTTAAACCTACTACAATGAAATCAGGTATTGAATATATGACTTACCTTGCTGACTGGTATACAAAAAACTCAGGCGGAAAAGGAGTTGGATTCTTCCAGATTGGTGGAGGTATTGCCGGAGATTTCCCCATCTGTGTAGTACCCATGTTGTATCAGGATATGGAAATGCATGATATTCCTTTCTGGTCTTATTTCTGCCAGATCTCTGACTCTACAACATCATACGGTTCTTATTCAGGAGCTGTTCCAAATGAGAAAATCACTTGGGGTAAACTGGATATTACGACACCTAAATTTATCGTTGAAAGTGATGCAACGATCTGTGCACCATTGATGTTCTCTTATATCTTAGAAAACGCTTAAGAATATACATCTCAATAGAGATTACCCTATCAGCGCTTCAATTCTCTGGAGCGCTTTTTTATTTTAGGATTTGGAAGCAGATTGGTTTTGAAAAAATAAAACTGTTTAAACCATTGAGAGAAATGGAGGCTGTAAGAATAATTAAGTTTCATCTTTGATGAAAATAAGATATGCAGCTAAATAAAAATAACTTAGCGATGCCCCTTAATACTCTTTAAAGCTTAAATAATCTTAACGGGTTAAAAAATGGTCCAATTTTATTGGAGATAAGATCCTTGCGTTCTTCAAAAACATAAAAACATTTATGAAAATCTGCCTGATCTCTGGGTCATAAAAATCAATCCAAAGAATTCACCAGCACAAAATATCTATATGCGAGAATTCCCTTCTCAATCTTAGTCAGATGATTGGGGTCTTTATTACTCAGTTTCGGAAGAACTTGTTTATTGATGGCATTCAGCAGCCTGAAAAATGATTTTTTCATATCTTTATCTTTTAATGAAACATCATTGAGCATAACACAGTTCAAAAATGATGCAAAAAAGAGAGTAAACAGATCATATGGATGAAATTTTCAAACAACAGGTATATGAAATAGCAAGGCTTATCCCCAAAGGAAGAGTGTCTACGTATGGTGCCATAGCAAAAGCTGTCGGCTATCCTAACCATTCCAGACATGTAGGGAAAGCAATGGGAGGATGTCCTGAAGATGTTCCTGCCCACCGCGTGATTTCAAGTTCAGGAGTATTATCTGTGCCGGAATTTCAGCCTAAGCTGGAAGCAGAAGGTATCACTGTGGAAAATCTTAGAATAAAAAATTTCAAAAAGCTGTTCTGGGATCCGCTGACAGAATTATGATTTGGGTGAAAATTTAATAACGAAGATTTTTTTAAGCAAAGTTTTCCTGTGCATCCGGTATATTTTTTAAGGGAGTAAAGCTGGAATCAATTTAATTCTTTCTAAGCGAACATATAATCACAAAGCTTCGTCAACGACAGGTTCGTAGTCCTTGACCTCTTAAAATACACCAATTGAATCCTTAAATGTTTTGCATCTGAAAAACACTCTGATCTGATTATAATAAAAAATGCCACCCTATAAACTAATAGGAGTGACATTAATATCTTTTTACAGTTTGTTTCAAACTGTATTATTTTTCTCTTTTTGGAAGACCTTTCAATTCCTCTTTAAGTCTTTCATTCTCTTCTCTCAATAGAGTAATATAGTTTTGTAGATTTTCTATGATGGCTCCCGGAATATTATCGTAATTATTCTGCGTGGTAATTACTCCTGCAGAATAGGATCTGTCATTAAATACAGGATGATCATTATTGATAACTATTGTAGCTTCCTCATCTTCGTAAATCTCTTCCAATGGGACATCCAGAAAATGAGCAATTTTGTCCCATTCATCTTTTACAATTCTTACATCACCGCTTTCTTTTCTGCTGTAATTAGATACATCTGTTGCGATAAAGTCAGCTACCTGCTGTTGAGTATAGCCTTTCTGTTTTCTGACGAGACGTAATTTTTCTTTTTGCATGACCTACATTTTATACAAAAATGGCAAAAAAGCATAATCTATACAACAGAAAACAGAAAAAATATGCTCATAATACTTAACAATTAAATAGATAAGCAGGAAAACATCATAATATTAATGTTTCTTGTAGTATTGTTGAATATTTTCAATGTTATAGGCTTGCCTAAAAGTTGACCACCAAAATCTATAAAAGCTTTACAATTAAACACTTTAGTGAACATAAGCAAGTTCAAAATAATTTAGTGTAAAAGTGCATATTAATAGAAAATTTTTTAATTCTCAAACGTTTAAATATTTTTCTTACCCATATGATATTACAGGGTAAAACCTTAAATGGACAACATCTTTTATGACTTTTGTGTTAAAAAAAATAAAAAAGACTGCTTCAAAATGAAACAGTCTTTCGTGTATTATTTTTCAAGTTGCTTATAGCTTTTCTGTATAAAATCTGTAAGATCTTTTCCTTTCAGTAAGTTTTGGGAAAGCTTGGCAAGATCCAGAGCATATTTGATCAAATTCTCTTTCTCTTCAGCATTCTCAGTTTTTAAGATCTGATTAGAGAGTTCACTGTTCGAGTTTACCACAAGATTGTACATCTCAGGGAAACCTCCCATTCCGAACATGCCACCTCCGCCTGTAGCCTGCATTTCCTTCATTCTTCTCATGAATTCGGGCTGGGTAATGGTAAACGGAGCATCATTGCTGTCAAGATCTTCAAGCTGCACTGTAAACTTAGAATCCTGAATAGCTTCTTCTACATTCTTTTTCAAAGCCTCTTTTTCCGTTTCATTTAGTTTTGAAATTACCGGTTCGTCTTTTTTGATCAGATTGTTTACATGATCTGCATCTACTCTCGCAAATGAGATGTTTTCCTTTGAAGTTTCCAGTTTCTGAATAACATGTGAAATAATCGGTGAATCCAATAAAAGAACTTCATATCCTTTATCCTTCGCTGACTGGATATAGCTGTGTTGTTCATCGGCATTGGTAGCATACAATACAATCAGTTTGCCATCCTTGTCAGTTTGCATGGGTTTGATTTTTTCAACCAATTCATCCCAAAGGAAGTACTTACCGTCTGTTGTAGGATATAAGGTGAATTTATCTGCTTTTTCAGCAAATTTCTCTTCTGTCACAATTCCGTACTCGATGACTACTTTAATATCATTCCATTTTTTCTCGTAATCTTCACGGTTTTCATTGATTAAAGAAGCCATTTTGTCGGCCACTTTTTTTGTGATATAAGAAGAAATTTTCTTCACAGCACCATCCGCCTGAAGATAAGAACGGGAAACGTTTAATGGAATATCCGGAGAATCAATGACTCCTCTCAGAAGCATCAGGAAGTCAGGAACAATTCCTTTTACTTCATCTGTTACGAATACCTGATTCTGATACAGTTGAATTTTATCCTTATCAATATTCAAATTGTTGCTCAGTTTGGGAAAGAACAGAATTCCTGTAAGATTGAAAGGATAATCAACATTCAGGTGGATGTTGAATAATGGTTCCTCAAACTGCATTGGATACAGCTCATGATAGAACTTCATGTAATCTTCATTGGTCAGTTCACTTGGAGCAATTGTCCATGCCGGTACCGGATTGTTGATGATATTATCTACTTCCTCTGTTTCAGCTACAGCATCCTCTGGAGCTCCTTCAGGTAAAGGAAGTGTATGTGTTTTAGTCCCGAATTTAATTGGAACAGGCATGAATTTGTTATACTTTAATAAAAGCTCACGGATTTTTCCTTCTTCTAAAAATTCTACAGAATCCTCAGCGATGTGAAGAATGATTTCCGTACCTCTGTCAGTTTTATCAGCAGTTTCTTCAAGGGTAAACTCAGGGCTTCCGTCACAGATCCAACGTACTGCCGGTTCATCTTTATAGGATTTTGTAAGAATTTCCACCTTTTCTGCCACCATGAATGCAGAGTAAAAACCAAGACCAAAATGTCCGATAATTCCGGCATCTTTCGCAGAATCTTTATATTTTTCCAAAAACTCTTCAGCTCCGGAGAAGGCAACCTGGTTGATATATTTTTCAACTTCTTCACCTGTCATTCCAATACCCTGATCAATGATATGTAAAGTTTTCTGGTCTTTATCAATCTTAACTTCAAGTTTTGGGTTCCCGTATTCCACTTTTGCTTCTCCGATGCTTGTTAAATGTTTTAATTTTAAAGTGGCATCAGTTGCATTGGAGATTAATTCTCTTAAGAATATTTCGTGGTCACTGTAAAGAAATTTTTTAATAAGCGGGAAAATATTTTCCACAGATACATTAATATTTCCTTTAGTCATCATATTTAGATTTTTAATTTTAAGATTCTTTCTCAAAAAAAATACCATGAAGAAGAATGTGACAGAATGGCATTTTTAAGCCTGAAACACACTCATCATCTAATTTGTCGGAGAAATATCTTATTTTTATTTCTTAAAATATTTTAAAAATGAAGTTGAAATGTACAGTGTTTATGCTGCTCATGATAACCTGTTGGGTTTATGGGCAGAAAAAGCCTTTGGACCATTCTGTTTACGACAGCTGGCAAAATTTAGGTACAAGAAAAATCTCAAATGATGGAAAATGGGTTGCCTATTCTGTAGATGCTCAGGAAGGAAATTCAACCCTTTCTTTATATTCTGTTAAAAATAAAGCCTCGAAGAAATTTGACAGAGCCACAAAACTGGATTTTACAAATGATTCCAGGTTTGCTGTTTTTCAGATCCGTCCGCAATATAAAGACATAAAGGCGGTAAAAGATAAAAAGCTTAAAAAAAATAAGTTAACGAAAGACAGTCTTGCCATTGTAGATTTTTTAAATGATAAAACAGAGAAGATTCCTAATGTAAAATCATTTAAAATTCCTGAAAAAGCAGGTTCTTATGTTGCTTATCTGCTGGAAAATCTAAAGGATAAATCCTCGGATGATGCTTCTGAAAAAGAAGATAGTGATGAAAGTAAGGATGAAGATAAAAATGTAAAACCATTGCAGCTGGTAGTAAGAAATCTTTTAGATGGGAAAATTACAGAATATGATAACGTAATCCGTTATGAGTTCAGTAAGAACGGGAAACAGCTGGTTTTTGTAACTAAAAAGCCAGACGAGAAAAAAGATAAAAAAGAAGGGAAAGACCCAGCAGATGAAAAGGCTGCTGACAAAAAAGATACAGACAAATCAAAGCCAAAGAAATATGCATTTCAAACGGTACAGGTAGTAGACCTGCAAACAGGGACTGTCAATAAGATTTCAGAGATGGAAGGTGATTTTTCACAATTGGCTTTTGATGAAGAAGGAAATCAATTGGCTTATGTAGGAACTCCTTCTGCACAGAATGATCTGGTGAAACTATATCAGCTGTATTACTTTAATTTTAAAGGAAATAAAAAAGAAATTATAACCAATGAAAATGCACAGATGAAGAAAAATTGGGTAATTTCTGAAAACAGACTGCCTTTGTTCAGTAAAAACGGGAAACAGCTGTATTTTGGGGTTGCTCCAAAGCCTGTCGCCAAAGATACTGCTATGATTGCAAACGATCATGCAGTGGTAGACATCTGGAATTATAAGGATGATTATCTGCAGACAGTACAGTTAAAGGAATTGAAAAATGATCTGAAAAAATCTTATGCTGCTGTAATGCAGACCGAAAAACCGGACATCTTCAGTAATATTGATGGGGAAGACCTGGATACTTTAAGATGGGTCAACGAGGGAAATGCTGAATTTACATTGGGGATTACCAGTATCAACAACCGAATTCCTTCACAATGGGAAGGTGCTACAAAGAAAACCTATTTCCTGATCGATAATAAAACGGGAGACAGAACCGAAATTATTAAAAATCTTAATGGAGCCGCTGCAGTATCTCCGCTTGGCCAATTTGTAGTGATTTTTGACAGGGAAAAAGGACAGTGGCTGAGTTATAATGTAAAAACAAAACAAATGCTCCCGCTGAGTACAGGCTTACCTGTTTCCTTTGTGGATGAAGAATTTGATATGCCGGATTTTCCAAATTCTTATGGCATAGCATCATGGACAGATAAAGATGAATCTGTGATTATAAGAGACCGCTACGATCTATGGGAATTTTTTCTGAATGGTTCAAAAAAGCCAAGGAATATCACGAATGGATTCGGACGCAAACATAAAATAACATTTGATACATACGATCTGGATAAGGATATTAAAAGTCTGAACCGAAAATCTTCTATCTATTTATCAGCATTTGATAATATATCTAAGGCCAATGGGATCTTCAAAACAACCATTCAGTCAGGTTCTGATCCTGTGAAAATTCAGATGGAAAATGTCTGGGGATACCGAAGTCTTCAAAAAGCAAAAAATGCAGAAGAATATATTTTAGTAAAAGAATCATACACAGATTCCCCCAATATTTTTGTGACATCTGATTTCTCAGAGCAGCAGAAGCTGAGCAATACCAATCCACAGCAAAGCCAATATAACTGGGGTACGGATGAGCTGGTACACTGGACAACACCAAAAGGGAATACTTCTACAGGAATTCTGTACAAACCGGAAGGTTTCGATCCAAATAAAAGATATCCGATGATTGTCTATTTCTATGAAAAGCTTTCGGACAATCTGAACCGTTATGTAGCACCGGCGCCAACCCCTTCAAGATTAAATATTTCTTATTTTGTGAGTAACGGATACCTGGTTTTCACTCCTGATATTTCTTATACAGATGGTTTCCCGGGAGAATCTGCAATGGAATATATTAATTCCGGAGTGGAAAAGCTCAAGCAAAATTCCTGGGTAGATGGTACTAAAATAGGAATTCAGGGGCAAAGCTGGGGAGGTTATCAGGTTGCCTATCTTATTGCTCATACCAATATGTATGCGGCTGCATGGAGTGGAGCTCCTGTTGTCAACATGACTTCCGCATATGGAGGAATCCGATGGACTTCAGGAATGAACAGACAGTTTCAGTACGAAAAATCACAGAGCAGACTAGGAAAGAATCTATGGGAAGCTCCGGATCTTTATATTAAAAACTCACCGCTTTTTACCATTAATCAGGTGAAAACTCCGGTAGTTATCATGAGTAATGATAAAGATGGAGCAGTGCCATGGTATCAGGGAATCGAAATGTTCACCGCATTACGCCGTCTCGGAAAGCCAGTATGGCTTCTGAATTATAATGGGGATGATCACAACCTTATGAAACGCCAGAACAGAAAAGATATTCAAATCCGCGAACAGCAGTTTTTTGATTATTACCTGAAGGGGGCTAAAGCTCCGGTCTGGATGACAAAAGGTATTCCGGCCACCCAAAAAGGAAAAGATTGGGGATTTGAGCTGACAGATGATAAACCTAATTAATAAAAACCCCGGGCGGAGCCAAAGGCTCCGCCCGGGGTTTTTATTAGAAAATACATCACAAAAGATAAACTGACACAATGGCATTTTTTTTATGATGAGCCTGTTGAGCACTTTTATTATATTTACCGCCAATTATAAATAACAGTATGGGAATCTTTGATTTTTTTAAGAAAAAAAATAACAGTCAGGAAAATGTAAGTACTCCGGTTCAGGAAATGGAAATGCCAGAGGAAAAAGTAGTAGAGGAAGTGGTGGAAGAAGTTGTGGAAACAATACCGGAAATTTCTTCACAGCCGGTAGAGGAGCTGAAAGTAAATGAAGAATATAAAAAAATCAGGATTTATAATGATTATATTGTGTATTCTATAGCGCTTCAGCTGAGAGGAGAATATACGCCTATTTCAGCTTTTGAAAAAGAAAACGGAGAAGTAGAAGGTTTTGCGTATATGGTGACAGAAGATGCTTATGCACTTTCTCCACAGCAGGTAATTTCCCAAATGGAAGAAAAGTTTGAAAGTGAGCTTCAGGAAGGTAAGATCCGATCTTATATGATCCTGTATCATTCTCAGTTTGATCATAACGGCAATCATAATCCGGCTATTCAGGAAGGGGAATTTAAAGGAATTTCACTTGCTTATCATTTCGCAGGTTCTGAGAAAGCCAAAACAGGGCTGCCTTATATTTTCGAAAATCAAAATATTACCTATAAAGGTTTTGCAGAGTTTTCTCATGAAGAAAATAATGAGATCATGAATCATCAATTGGTAGATGGTAAAGATTATTTCCCGAATACAGAAGGAATTGCAGCTCCTGAAATGACTAATGAAGCAGGAATTATCATTAGAAAATCCAATGTTCATAATCTTGTAAACACATGGAGCGGTATTTTTGGACATCAGAATTTTCAGACTAAAGATTACGGTCAGTATCTTAGCACTGTTTTAATGCAGTCTACGGTTTCTGATCCGAATGGAGAACGTAAAAACAAAACTGAATTTGAAGATGTCAGATTTAAAACCATTGTTACCGATGAACTGAGTACAATCATTCCGGAAGTGAAAACTGATTATTCTTTGGATTTTGAAACAAGATCAATCAGAGAATGGGAAAATGCACTGAACTTACAGGCAATCGTAGCAGGTCCGGCAAGAGATACTTTTGGAGTTTGGTTTTTCGCTACCGATTATGCTGAGAACAGAAATATCTACATGGCACAGCCGCATCAGAAGATAAATATCAGCGGAATTATTTTTATTCTGGATCTTCATACCAGTACTGATTTACCTGACGGTACTAAAATGAGTGAAGATTTCACAACCTATGCTCCAAGCCAGGATCTTCCTAATTATGCTTGTTTTGATTTTATTGGTCAGGTTATAGACTTTAAGGAAACAGAATTGCTTGAAGACGGAAGTATTAAAGGGTATATCCTGAAACTGAAGTTGATTACAAATGAAGAGGATGAGGATTTCTTCACTATTGATGCTTTTGTAAATAAAGAAAACATGAGATTTGAAACTCCAGCAAAAGGGATGAAAGTGACCGGAGCACTTCAGCTGCAGGGTAAAATAGCTGAATAATTTAAAAATATAAAATATCAAAGAGGTTGTTCTGTGGAATGACCTCTTTTTATTTTCTTATCCTTCATTATTTAAACATAAAGAATATGACTCAAAAGCTGATTATAAGAGAGCATCGCTGATACAGCTTTGTGTTAAATGATGCGTTTGCTTAGTAAGAAGCAATGAAATTGATTCCGTACTTTGCTCTCTTAAAAATATTACAGCATACAGATGAAACCTTTACGTTAAAAAATCTTTATTTTAAAACAGAAAAAGGCAATCCGAAGACTGCCTTTTCTATATTTTTCTGAAAAATTATTTGTTTTTCATTTCTTCCTTGATCTTACCTTCCAATTCTTCAGCAAGATCCGGGTTATCTCTTAAAACATCTTTTACAGCATCACGTCCCTGACCCAATTTAGTCTCTTCGTAGCTGAACCATGATCCGCTTTTCTTCACAATTCCCATATCTACAGCAGTATCAAGAATTTCTCCTACTTTAGAAACTCCTTCGCCATACATGATATCGAATTCTGCCTGCTTGAAAGGAGGTGCTACTTTGTTTTTCACAATCTTCACTTTCACACGGCTACCGATAGCTTCATCACCTTGTTTGATTGGTGCACTGGCTTTTCTGATATCAATTCTTACAGAAGCATAGAACTTAAGAGCGTTACCTCCGGTAGTGGTTTCAGGGTTTCCGAACATCACACCGATCTTTTCTCTCAACTGGTTGATGAAGATTACAGTACATTTTGTTCTTGAAATAGTAGCGGTAAGCTTTCTTAATGCCTGAGACATTAATCTTGCATGAAGACCCATTTTAGAATCTCCCATTTCACCTTCAATCTCTGCTTTTGGGGTAAGAGCAGCAACAGAGTCAATCACAACGATATCAATAGCTCCTGAACGGATCAGGTTATCGGCAATTTCCAAAGCCTGCTCACCATTGTCCGGCTGAGAAATGATCAGGTTTTCAAGATCGATTCCTAATTTCGCAGCGTAAGTTCTGTCGAAAGCATGCTCTGCATCAATGAAAGCAGCAATACCACCCGCTTTTTGAGCTTCAGCAATAGCGTGAAGGGTCAACGTTGTTTTACCTGAAGATTCAGGACCATATATTTCAATGATTCTTCCTTTTGGATATCCGCCTATTCCTAAGGCAATATCCAATCCTAAAGAACCGGAAGGGATTACTTCTATTGTATTGTCTATAGATTCATCACCTAAAGTCATTACTGTTCCCTTTCCATATGTTTTATCTAGCTTGTCAAGCACTAAAGCGAGTGCTTTTTTCTTATCATCAATGTTACTCATCTCTATTAAAATAATTTCTCAAAAATACATAATTTAAATATTAAAAGCTAATATATTTTATTTCCTAAAGTTGTTTTTAGAGTTAAAAAATGATAAAATTTTATGGCTGATCTTCTTCATAACGAAGCACATGCGGAATGTGGTATCTAAAGTGTTTTTACTAAATAAAAGAAGCTGTTTTTATTGGAAATCGCAAAGGCGCTATTTATGTAGAATACTTTTGTTTTTAAGGCGCAAAAATTTTATCTCCGATAAAATTGAATGCTGCATATCTTGACCTCTCACAGATTATGCAAATTACAATGGTGCTAATGAAAATCTTCATAACTACTTCATCTGCGAAAATTTCATCTAAAATTATATACTTTCCCTTGCTGAAAATCTTCGATTTTCTTGCGCCTTAAAAAGTACCACAATGTCTAAAAATCTTTGCGCCTTTGCGATTTCCAACAATTACTTTTAATGAAAATTTGAATTCTTAGTGATGTTCAGATAATCTTCCAGTACTTTCATCTGATCTTTATTCCCTCTTTGTATTCTTGCAGTACGACTGACCATTTTGTCATATATTGCGTTGAAAAGTATTTTCGATTTTGGAAACAGAGTTTTGTAAGGAACATCAGGAATCTGTAATCTTTTACATACTTCATCATCCAGCAGAAACCAGGTACAGCAGATGTGCAGATATCTTAAGTTCTTTCTTTGAAATTCAAACTTTAAGATAGGGTTTTCCAGTGATTCATCCAGTAAAGAATGGGCAAGAAGCACAGAATCTTTATCAGAAGACGGCTGAACAGAGGCCCATAAATAAAAATATTCCGTTGCCTGTTTTTTATTGTTGGGAAGAAGCTGCTCTGGAATTCCCAACAGGTACCCTACATATTTCCAGAGATGAAAAATTCCCTGTTCCTCCTCAGCAGAAAAACGATTTCCCAGCTTTTTAAGACTATGAAGAAATACCAGACTGAATCCAATGTACGTTGCCATCATATCCCAGGAATTGATAGGCTCTCCCCAATTATCAGTATCCCAGTCTTTATAGTGTTTTTTAATGGAAAGCCTGGCGTAAGAATGGATCAGACGGGTTTTTATCGCAAATTCATATCCTTTTGCGTGAACGTTCAGGGAATTGTACCGGGTAGCGTTTACCCAGAAATCCAATGTTTCAGAAAGGCGTTTCACTGCACCTTTTTTCAATGCTTCTGTAACAACAAGTGGTTTGTTGAGGTAGGCATAATCATAGCCGCCGATCAGACAATAATCCCTTAAGGAGATCAAGGAGTCAAGATTGCTTCTCATACATAGTTCTGCTCCGCTTTTGAGTAACTGATGATCCAGCCAATCAGGAACTTTTTGAGTTTGGCTGAACAATTTTTTTACACTTTCAGGAACGTCATCAGTTTCCGAAACCCCATTTCTGATATAATGTTCAATTTCCCTGGAGGCCTCGTGGAATTTTTTAGTGAAATAAACATCTTTTACCACCTCATCTCCGATCTCATCCGTATGATGAAAATAGGGAGCAAATTTTTCAAAATGCTCAAAACTCACTTCTGCTCCGGAAAATTCAATAAGCTGTTTTCCATTGCCCTTTTCCCAAAAATCCCTGAAATGAGGTGCGTCTTTAAACCGGGGTTGTATCATGTTCATTCCTTTACCTATAAAAGTACAAGTTTTACACCGAAATATGCTGGTGAGATTTATCAGCGTTGAATAACTTTAATAATGTGAATTCATTTCTCGTGCTTTATCAATATCTGTCAGGTCCATGATAGCCAAATAACTCATATAGGTAAAAACCTAAAATCAGAGCATAAATTACAGATAATATGGTAATGACAAATACCGCAATATTATTTCTGCTTTGTTTAGTGAAAAATTTTATAAAGCCGTAAGAGATTATTCCCAGACCTATAACAAAAATATAAAAGACGTGACCGGAATACATAATTTGCAGTCCCCATAATATACCACCAATAGTCCCCCCGATAATTCCTCCTAATATGCTCCCGATAATTGTGCTGGGTTTAATTTCTAAATCCCTTTTTGTTGCTTCTATTTCTTTAGAAGTAGTTTCTATGATCTGTTGTATTTCATCTGAAGCTAATATTTCTGAAATCAAAATATGGTTGATGTCATTTTTTGTCATCCCGTTTAAATACAATTTCACAGCATCATTCTTTATCCTTGATTTTTCCAATTCTTTCGCTACAATTTTATCATACCGGTCGGTAAAAGATTGTATTCCTCCCTTTTTTTCTATGACAATATCCAAGGCTTGTTTTGCATCATCTGTATAAGCATTTTTATTTGAATATACATTCATTAACTCTACATCAGAATATTGAGAATATCTTTCAATAAGTTCGTTGAGCATGGTCTAAATTTTGGGCGTTAATTTAAACAAAAAAACCTTCCCATCGGGAAGGTTTTATATTGCTTATCGCTCATTATTTATTATAAAGAAGCCGCATGTACAAGCATATCTACTAACTTGTTAGAGTAACCCATTTCGTTGTCATACCATGAAACAAGTTTTACGAAGTTAGGAGAAAGCATGATACCAGCATCTTTGTCGAAGATAGAAGTTCTCTTATCTCCTACGAAGTCCTGAGATACTACTGCCTCTTCAGTATATCCTAGGATACCTTTCAATTCACCTTCAGAAGCAGCTTTGATTACTGAACAGATTTCTTCATAAGAAGCAGCTTTTTCAATTCTCACTGTTAAATCTACTACAGAAACATCAACAGTTGGTACTCTGAAAGACATACCTGTTAATTTTCCGTTTAGTGAAGGGATTACTTTTCCTACTGCTTTAGCAGCACCTGTAGAAGAAGGGATGATGTTGTTCAGAGCAGCTCTACCACCTCTCCAGTCTTTCATTGAAGGACCGTCAACCGTTTTCTGAGTAGCTGTTGTAGCGTGTACAGTGGTCATTAAACCTTCTACGATTCCGAAGTTATCGTGGATTACTTTAGCTAAAGGAGCTAAACAGTTTGTAGTACAAGAAGCATTTGATAAGATTTTGATATCATCAGTAAGTTCCTTGTGGTTTACCCCCATTACGAACATTGGAGTATCATCTTTAGAAGGAGCAGAAAGGATTACTTTCTTAGCACCTGCAGTAATGTGTTTTGCAGCGCTTTCTTTATCTAAGAATAAACCAGTAGATTCTACTACGTAGTCTGCACCGATTTCGTTCCACTTTAGGTTGCTTGGGTCTTTTTCTGCAGTTACTCTGATTCTTTTTCCGTTTACTACAAGATCATTTCCTTCTACAGAAACTTCACCTGGGAAAATACCGTGTACAGAGTCATATTTTAACATGTAAGCCATGTATTCTGCATTGATTAGGTCATTGATTCCTACAACTTCAATGTTGTCTCTTTCAGTCATTGCTCTGAAAACAAGACGTCCAATTCTACCAAAACCGTTGATACCTACTTTGATTGTTGACATAATAGTTTGTTTTATTAGATTATAAAAATAATTAAATTGCTAAAATTTTTGAAATCAGTAAAAGGTCTTTATTGATTTCATTATGTTTTTTAATGGCTTCTTCAATCGGTGTATACGTCAGATCATTAGAACGCATCCCTGCCATTACATTGGTTTGTCCTTCCATTAGCCCTGTTACAGCTCCATACCCCAGACGGCTTGCCAGAACTCTGTCTGCACAGCTTGGAGAACCTCCTCTCTGCATATGTCCCAGAATCGCTACACGAATGTCATAATCAGGGAATGTCTGTTTTGTTTTTTCGGCAAGTTCATATACGTTGGCTAATTTTTCACCTTCCGCTACTACAACAATGCTTGATGCTTTTCCTGTTTTTTCAGCATCTCTGAATTTCGCGAAAAGCTCATCAATACTGTCTTTTTTCTCAGGAATTAAAATATCCAGAGCTCCTGTTGCCAATCCGCTGTTTAGAGCAATAAACCCTGCATCACGACCCATTACTTCCACAAAGAAAACCCTGTTGTGGGAAGTGGCTGTATCACGGATTTTGTCAATGGCATCCATTGCGGTATTCAAAGCGGTGTCGTATCCGATGGTGTTATCAGTTCCGAAAATATCGTTGTCGATTGTTCCCGGAATACCGATTACCCTGATTCCGAATTCTTCATTAAAGATTTTCGCACCAGTGAAAGTTCCGTCTCCACCAATACAAACCAATCCGTCTATTCCAAGCTTTATGCAATTGTCATAAGCTTTCTGACGGCCTTCTTTAGTTCTGAACTCAGCAGATCTGGCAGACTTTAGAATCGTTCCACCCTGGTTGATTATATTTTTTACGGAACGGGCTCCCATTTTCAGGAAATCATTGTTGATAAGGCCGTTGTAACCTTCTCTCACCCCGTAGCATTCGATATTATAGTAATTAGCGGTTCTTACTACCGCTCTTAATGCCGCATTCATACCCGGAGAGTCGCCTCCTGAAGTAAGAACTGCAATTTTTTTTACAACACTCTCTTTCATCAAGAAAAAAATTTCGAACACAAATTTACAAAAACAAGTTCAGATTATCGTAGTAACTTTCCAATAGTTTTGAATATAAATTATTAAAAGCTTCTGAAGTTTGTAGGTTTAAAAAAATATCTTGCAGTTTTTGTTTCAGGAGCATGGATGTCAAGATCATACCAGGGCGTAAAATACGGGTTAAAAGGATTTGAAATTACATGTACAGACTGTGCCGGTGTGAATCCTTCACTTAATAAGTACAATCTTTTCCCTTTCTGATCCTGGCAGACCCCCGAAATGAAAACAATGTGCCCCGGACTTCCCGGCGAAATCAGAATATCACCTGTTTTCAGGTCAGAATTTTTTGTTACCGGTTTTGTTTCTTTATGTAATGAAATCGTTCCTGCATAATTAAAAATCAGATCCAGATAATTTCTGAGACTTTGATAAGAATCATCGAAGGCTGCTGTTTTTCGGAAGCTGACCGAATTTCCATTCACAAAAGCTCTTGTTCCATTTTTATAATCATTCCAGCTGAGAAGATCTCCGCTTGTAAAATGAAATTTAATTTCGTTAAATTTTTTCGCCTTATAAAGATATTCAGCCCTCATTCGGATGGCGGCATCAGCACATTGCTGCAAATCTTTATTTCCTGTATCAATATCAAAAACGGCTTCATGAAGATGCTGGGTAGAAATGGGTGTTCCGTCATATTTTACAATCTGGCTGCCATAAGGCTTCAGCTTAAAATTTTCAATAAAATACCCGAAAGAACCCGGTTTTTCTTTAATCCATTTATAGCCTTCAGGAGGCGAAAATCTTTCGCAGATGGTATTTTTTTCTTTATTGATTTTTAAAGCATTTTCTGCTATTAAATGCTCATTCTTATCTGGTTCGGGCAGTAAACGGTCTGAGAATTTTTCTTTTGTGCAACCAGTGCAAATGAAAATAACTGTAATTCCTGTAATAACTTTTTTCATGCGTTCTTAGTTAACACAAATATCTCCTTTTTTTATGTGTCCCCAATAAAGATTTTGAAATCATATTAAACCTGTTATACTTCTTCTTTTTCCGGAATCAGCAACTTTCCCCAATCATTCAATTTCCAAAGAATTTCCACCAGTTTTTCACCAAGCTCTGTCAAAGTATATTCAACCCTTGGAGGAAGTTCATTAAAGGATTGTTTTGTTAAGATGCCATCATCTACCATTTCCATTAGCTGTTGATTTAAAACTCTGCGGTCTACTTTAGCAATGCCGCGTAAAAATTCACTGGGGCGTTTTTTCCCTTCATTAATCTGCCAGACAATAGGAATTTTCCATTTTCCACTGATGGTATTGACGGCGATTTCCAACGGACAAATTTTATTTTCTTCAGCTCTTCCCTTTGTTTCCATAAAATTGACTTTTTTATCCCTATGGGTGAAAAATATGCGGTATTGTTTTTCTCCACTCACTTTCAGACTTTTGTAAAGATAATCATTAAAATAGTATGACAGAAAAAAGGAAAGGAGCCCGCTCTATCAAAGATATTCCACGGGATATTTTGGAACAGCTGAACAGAGGAGAAATTGAAACCGCCAATCTTACGGAATGGCTGGCAGTAGATCAAAAATTGTTGCTTGAAAATCTGCTTTTGCAGAATGATCGTAAAGAATATCTGATGCCAGTTTTAGAAAATATAAACCGGCTGAAAAAACAAACCGTCAATTCGATTAATGAAACGATAGGAATTGGTTTGCTTACTCTTGCAGTAAAAAATAAAGATGATGAATTTCTGCTGAAGCTCTCAACTCATCCTGCAGACCTTGTACGTTGTTGGGCAGCATATACCATTGGAAGAAATAATGATTTAAAACTGAAAGAAAAATTAGATAAAATTCAGTCATTTGCTTCCGACACTCATTTTGGAGTAAGGGAAATCTGCTGGATGACAGTACGTCCGGATATCGCCAGAAATCTTGAGAAAAGCTTATCCATTTTATCAATGTGGGCAACACATGATAATGAGAACGTGAGACGTTTTGCCAGTGAATCCACAAGACCAAGGGGAGTTTGGTGTGAGCATATTGATGCTTTGAAACAAAACCCAGGACTTGGACTGGAAATTCTGGAACTTTTACGATCAGATTCATCCCGATATGTACAGGATAGTGTCGGCAACTGGTTGAATGATGCCAGTAAATCACAACCCGAATTTGTAGTGGAAATCTGTGATGAATGGCTCCGGGAAAGTCCGACAAAAGAAACGCAGTATATCGTTAAAAAGGCTTTAAGAACGATAAAAAAATAAAAGTTATCCACAAAATTGACATGTGAAACAGCTGTTGCGTTTTACAGATTGCAGATTTAGAGACGTTTACATGCCTTTTTTTATCTCCCTTTTTCTTTGGGAGTGGCTTTATTAACTCATTTTTTACACAAAAGTAAGGTTGAAATTATTTTCAATGTTAACGGTATGTTAACTGTAAAAAGTTATCCACAATATGAGTTTTCGATTAATGGGGATTCTATCTGTCAATAAATTAATAGGTTAAATAATGTGCTTGTAAAAAACGCTTGAAATACTGTCTTTTTTGTCCAAAATAAAAAGTTATCCACAATATGGAATTTTAGTTACCATTTTTCAGTCAGGTATTTCCAATATCTTTTCGGGACGTGCTGAATATGGAGTTTCATATTTTTTCGTTCAACAATATTGGTTTTGGTAAAATACCGTTGCCAGAGTACCTGATAGCTTTTTTCTTCGTCATGGAATTTTTGCTGATAATGATTTAAATCAATTTTTTCATCAGGGTAGAAAAACTCAGAATCGTTGAGGTCATATAGAAGGCCGTAGTTTCTCCGAAGGTCATAGATCATCCATTTCTGGTCCTGATAGCGGTTATGAAAATGTTTTCTGATTAAAGGAAGAACATTGAAATCAGGATCTATTTTGGAGAAATAAACATCATCCTGCATTTTTTCGAATCGGACAAAAGCCGTCATTCTGTGTCTTTCCCGGTCTACTGATTTACAGATCTTTGAAATTTTTAAAATATCAGAATCGGCAAAGTTTTCAAGAATATTTTGTCCGGGATGCTTGATGGATTGTTTTACAGCTGATAAAATTAAATTTTCCAGCTCGGGATCTTCAGATAAAAATACTTTTAAGAGTTGATAAATTCCGGGCTTTCCAATGTTTTGCTCCAGTTTATTGAGAACTCTTTCGGATTTCTCCGGCTGCGTAATGACTTCATGAATTTCTGCAAATATATTCTCCTGATGAAAATTTTCTGTGCTTACGATCTCTACATCTTTATAACGGTATTCAAAAACTTCAAATACTGCAGTAAAAAGACCATCAAAACTTCCGTCATAAAGTAGGGTTGTCATGTATTGAGTTTAAAATTTAGTTGTGCTTGTCATTCTGAGATTCTTCCTTCGTCAGAATGACAAATGTGCTGTTAAATCGAAGTAATAAATTAGTGATCATTTGTGAAAATATTTGTGTGATTTGTGTTTAAAACAATGTTAATTGCTGCGAAAACTGGTTATGAAATTTGGATGAGCTTCCACCTATGAGTAGTTTCCTGAAATTTTTATCCGTTAAGTATTTCAGGTAAGCATTTCCCGCAGTAAAATCAATAAAATATTTTGCACGGTTGACAGCTGCTCCCAGTTTTTTCAAATGGTCCATCGTTAAAATCTGGAAACGTCTGGCACTTATAATTTTTTGAGCTGTTTTTACGCCAATTCCGGGAATCCTTAAAATCGTGCGATATTCGGCAGTTTGAAGATTCACCGGGAACTGATCTAAGTTTCGCAATGCCCAGCTTAATTTCGGGTCCATTTCCAGATCGAGAAAAGGAACATTCGGATCTAAAATTTCTTCCGCTTTAAAACCATAAAATCTCATCAGCCAGTCCGACTGATAAAGCCTGTTTTCGCGAAGCATAGGTACTTCTGTGGTTAAAGAGGGCAGCCTTTGATCTTCCAGCACCGGAACATACCCGGAATAATACACTCTTTTCAGATTAAAATTTTTATAAAAGTGGTCCGCTACCTTAATGATCTGCAGATCATTTTCATTGGTTGCTCCCACAATCATTTGTGTAGACTGTCCGGCCGGAGCAAACTTCGGAACTTTCTTAAGGATTTTCTTTTCATCTTTATATTGAATGATACCTTTTTGAATATACCGCATCGGGCTGATCATATCCTGTCTGTTCTTTTCAGGCGCCAATAATTTTAATCCGCTTTCCGTAGGAATTTCAATATTAACAGATAAACGGTCTGCATACAACGCCGCTTCCTGCATCAGATCATCACTTGCTCCCGGAATAGATTTCAGATGAATATAACCGTTGAAATTTTCTTCAAGACGAAGCTTTTTGGCCACTCTTACAAGACGCTCCATCGTTGTATCTGCATTCTTAAAAATTCCTGAGCTCAGAAATAAGCCTTCAATATAATTCCTGCGGTAAAAATTGATGGTAAGATCTACTACTTCTTCTACGGTAAAAGCAGCTCTTTTGATATCATTCGAACTTCTGGAAACACAGTAAGCACAATCGTAGATGCAATGGTTGGTCAACAGAATTTTAAGCAGGGAAACACATCTTCCGTCTTCCGTATAGGTGTGGCAAATCCCGCTTGCAGAACTGTCGCCCAAAGCCCCTTTTTTATTCTTTCTCGTGCCTCCGCTTGATGAGCAGGAAACGTCATATTTCGCTGCATCAGCAAGGATTTCGAGCTTTTCTTTAAGGCGGTCAAAATTCATTCTTTTGGTGGTTTGATATTATTTGTATCAATATAATTTTTAATGTTGTTCAAATTTAGTTCCAAAATTGATAAAAGTCAACCTTTTTTCATAGAAGTTATCAACAAAAAAGAGCCTCAAAATCATTATATTTACGGCTCATTAAAGTTTATATCATGAATCATAAACCAATCGAAGGTTTTTCCAAGCTTCCAAAGCAGGGGAAAATTGACTGGCTCGTAAACGAATATCTTGAAGGAAACCAGGAATATCAAAATATATTACAACAATACTGGAACGATGATGCAGATCTTCAGAAGCTTCACGAAGAATTTTCTGAAAATACCATCTCCAATTTCTATATGCCATACGGAATCGCTCCGAATTTTTTAATTGATGGAAAACTGCTGGCACTTCCAATGGCTGTTGAGGAAAGTTCAGTAGTTGCCGCCGCTTCTAAGGCAGCCAAATTCTGGATTGATAAAGGAGGTTTTAAAACAACGATTATCAATACTGAAAAGCTGGGGCATACCCATTTTATTTTTAATGTAGAACCTCATAAACTGTTACATTTCTTTAATTTTAGCCTAAAGAAAAAACTATTCGAGGCAACAGAAGATATCACTTCCAATATGAGAAAACGAGGTGGAGGTATTTTAAATATCAGCCTGGTGGATAAAACAGCAGAAATGCCCAACTATTACCAGCTGAAAGCAAGCTTTGATACGGTAGATTCAATGGGGGCCAACTTTATCAACTCATGTCTTGAGCAGTTTGGAAAAACATTGAGACAGGAAGTAGCCACAAGTGAAGATTTTACTCAGGAAGAAAAGAATTCACTACAGATCGTGATGAATATTCTTTCCAATTTCACGCCTGACTGTATCGTGAGAGCTGAGGTATCATGTAAAATGGAAGATCTGAAGGATGACAGCGGAATTTCTCCTGAAGAGTTTGCTTCCAAATTCAAGCAGGCGGTCACTATCGCGGAAATTGAACCTTACCGTGCCACGACTCACAATAAAGGAATCATGAACGGAGTAGATGCAGTGGTGATCGCTACAGGAAATGATTTCAGAGCAACGGAAGCCTGTGCACATACCTATGCTGCAAAAGACGGACAATACAGATCCCTGACTCACTGTACAACGGATAACGGAGTATTCAGATTCTGGATAGATTTACCAATTTCTGTTGGAGTAGTAGGAGGACTTACAAATCTTCACCCACTGGTAAAGTTCTCACTGGCACTTCTTGGGAAACCTTCCGCACAAGAGCTGATGAGCATCCTGGCAGTTTCAGGACTTGCACAGAACTTCGGTGCATTACGTTCTCTGGTAACCACAGGAATCCAGAAAGGACATATGAAAATGCATTTATTGAATATTCTGAACCAACTGGGGGCTACTGAAGAAGAAAAGCAACACTTTGTGACGTATTTTAAAGACAAGACGGTAAGCCATCATGAAGTGATCAATGAGTTTAACAGAATGAGAGGAAACTAATGTTACAGATCATTTTGCCCATTGTATTCCTTCTCTTTGGTTTTTTTCTGAAGAAAACAAATAACGAAGGTTTCAGGAGTTCCAAGAGATTTGCCAACATGTTTATTATCCTGGGAATTTCTACACTGGTTGCCAAGTTTATTTTAATGTATATAAAGTCAAAATAGTGAAAAAGAGTATTGTATTTTTCTTATTGGTTTCCGGTTTAAGTTTTTCGCAGCAGAAAAGTTTAAAGATCAATGATCTGCAGCCAAAATCTGAAAATTATGTGTTTCCTGTGATAAGCTATCCGGGAAATCCAATAGCAGCCAATAAGATCAATACATTTCTTCAGGTCAGTGAGCTGGAATATGTTCCGGATTCCGGTGGGAATCCTTTTAAATTAGCTTCTAAAGCTACCAATTCTTACTCCAACTACCTTTATTTCTATGATTGGGAGAAATTGGAAACTCCTGAAAATATCTTAACGATAGGTATTCATGGTGAAGCTTCGGGAGCTTATCCGGAAGAATTTGCGGACTGGAAGAACTTTGATCTGAGAACAGGAAACTTTATTAATGCTGCAGATTTATTTCAACCCGGTTCAGTAAAAATTGTAGATGGGATCATTCAGAAACGAGTAAAAAAAAGAATTTCTGAATTTCTTGTCAAACTGAAAGCTGAAAAAAATCCTGAAGAAGAAACTGAAGATCAGATTGCGCTTTACGAAGATTGCTTTACAGAGCATACTTTGGGAAGTGTCAAATACTTCTTTGGAAAAGATAAACTGACTTTTGTAGCCGGAAGATGTTCCAATCATGCCATGAGAGCACTGGATGAACTCGGCAGCCATGAGATAGAATTCACTTACAAAGAATTGGAAAAATACTGGAGTTCTTATGCAAAAAATTTAATTTCCGGTTCTGAAAAAACAGAGATAACCAGTCTTAATAATAAACTGTATCGCGGTAAGATTGACGGAAAGTATTCCATCACCGTTTTGATCGATCAGGTATATGATGACGGCTCTTTTTCTGCAAAATACTGGTATGATAAAAATAAAAAGCTGATTGAGTGGAATGGGAAGATAAAAGGCAATCATATTTCTATCATAGAAAATGATTATTACAGTGAAGAGGCCCATCAATGGGTTTTCAAAGCATTAGTAGAGGCTGATTTGCAAGGAAAGAAAATCATTGGAACCTGGCAGGATTATAAAACAAAAAAATATTTAACCTTAGAATTAGAAGAGTTATAAAATGAAAACAATCACATTAGTTTTTGGAGCAGTCTACGGAATGGTGTCTGTAATCCTGGGCGCATTCGGAGCACATGCTTTAAAGAAAATATTAGCTGTGGAAAGACTGGAAAGTTTTGAAACAGGAGTAAGATATCAGATGTATGCCGCTTTTTTCCTGCTGATCATCGGGTATATCTTAAAATTTGAAACTTCTGCTGAAAAATGGACCTCCATTTTGATGATTGCAGGAACATTTTTATTTTCCGTGAGTATCTATTTCCTGAGCATGCAGGATTATCTGGGAATGAATCTTAAATTCTTAGGACCTATCACTCCGCTTGGAGGGTTGATGATGATCCTAAGCTGGGGAATGTTGATCTTATATTTTGTTAAAAACAGAATTTAAGATTGAGAATTAAAAAAAGATGACGGTTCATACGAACATTCAATCTCTTTTGTCTGAGAAATTAGCGAAAGAATAAGGGAAAATTCAATGATATGTTAAAAATCAAGTCCGTCAGACTTTAAATTTTAAGTCAATAAACTTGAACTTCCATGTCTTTTTAGTAAATTTGTCAACCTTTAAATTTTTAAATAAAATAATAAAAATAATATGAATCTTCACGAGTATCAATCAAAAGAGATTTTATCAAAGTACGGAGTAGCTATCCAACGTGGTTATGTAGCCAATAACGTAGACGAAGCTGTAGCTGCTGCAGAAAAACTAACTGCTGAAACTGGCGCTCAAGGGTGGGTAGTAAAGGCTCAGATCCACGCAGGTGGTCGTGGTAAAGGTGGTGGTGTAAAGTTCTCTCCAAACATGGATAAGCTTAAAGAAAACGCTCAGAATATCATCGGAATGCAGTTGGTAACTCCACAAACTTCTGCTGAGGGTAAAAAAGTAAATTCTGTTTTGGTTGCAGAGGATGTATATTATCCAGGAGAATCAGAAACTAAAGAATTTTATGTTTCTATTCTTTTAGACAGAGCTGAAGGTAAAAATACAGTTGTATATTCTACTGAAGGGGGGATGGATATTGAGCACGTTGCTGAAGTAACTCCTCATTTGATCCACAAAGAAATCATTGATCCTGCTTTAGGACTTCAAGGTTTCCAGGCTAGAAAGATTGCTTTTAACTTAGGTCTTGAAGGGAACGCTTTCAAAGAATTTACAAAATTCATTACCTCTTTATACAATGCTTACACAGGAATTGATGCTTCTCTTTTCGAAATCAACCCTGTATTAAAAACTTCCGATAACAAGATTATCGCTGTTGATGCTAAAGTAACTTTAGACGACAACTCATTGTTCCGTCACAAAGACTTAGCTGAGCTTAGAGATACAAGAGAAGAAGATCCAATGGATGTTGAAGCGGGTGAAGCGGGTCTTAACTTCGTGAAATTAGATGGTAACGTTGCCTGTATGGTAAACGGAGCTGGTCTTGCAATGGCAACGATGGATATCATCAAATTATCAGGTGGTAACCCTGCTAACTTCCTTGACGTGGGTGGTACTGCAGATGCTCAGAGAGTACAGACTGCTTTCGGAATCATTTTAAGAGATCCAAACGTAAAAGCTATTTTGATCAACATCTTCGGAGGTATCGTTAGATGTGACAGAGTTGCTCAGGGAGTTGTAGATGCTTACAAAGCTATGGGTAGCCTTCCGGTTCCATTGATCGTAAGATTACAGGGAACTAACGCTGTAGAAGCTAAAAAATTAATTGACGAGTCTGGTCTTCCGGTACACTCTGCAATTACTTTGGAAGAAGCTGCAAACAAAGTAAAAGAAGTTTTAGCTTAATCTAAAATTTTCAGATAAAATAGAAGAAACCGTTTCATTTTTGAAACGGTTTTTTTATTGGTAAATGAAAGGACAGAGCTTTGTAATAAATTCAGAAGAAATGTGTATTTTAAACCTAACAGGTTTTAAAAACCTGTTAGGTTTTTCTTAGCAATCACTATAAAAACACCCAGGTTTTGAAATGGTCTTTATATTGTATATGATTACTTATCCTGATGGCTTTCCGGCAAGTTAGCCTCACCACTCGTAATACTGATGCTTGTAGGGGTTACCAATTGGATTTTATCCGTATCAAAACGTTCTTTAATACCTAGATAAGCTTTACTTCTCACCTGTGCAAGATTAGCCCCTACTTTTATCCAGAATTTCACCTGAAGATTAAAGGCTCCTTGTTTAAGGTCTGTGAAAATCACCTCTACAGTATCTAACTTATCCACATTATCAAGGCTTTTTACCACATCAAGAATCCCCTTTTGCGCCTTGGTAATATCCTCATCGGCAGGAATTTCAAAATTTAAAATAATCCTCCGCTGCGGAGAAGCTGTAATATTGTAGAATGGAGCATTGAAAACAACCTGGTTGGGAATATAAGCTTTCTTTCCGTCGTCGGTAAGTATTTTCGTGGTTAGAAAACCAATTTCCTGTACTGTGCCTGAGTGGTTACCGATCGTAATATAATCTCCTACTTTAAATGCTTTGTCAATTCCAATCAGCATTCCTGAAAAAATACTTGAGACAAGATCTTTCAGGGCAACTCCGGCAATTACCCCTGCAACTCCCAAGCTTCCGATGAACTTCCAGAGAAAACCACTGAATCCCATAATTTCAAGGGAAATAAAGGTTCCCATCAGCATGATCAGGAATCTGAATATACTGATTAAAGTCACTAAAGAACTTTCTTTCTGGCTTTTCGGGAAAAATTTGTGAAATAAATTTACTGCTCCTCTGCTTAAATACTTGCTGGTAATAAGGAAAAATGTGAATACAATAATTCCAACGATCAGCTTCGGGGTAAGTTCGGCAAAGGTCATATACCAATTTTCCAAGACTTTATAAACAACATCTATATACCTCAGTCCCGTTTTCTCCATGAATAAAAATTTTAATTAAAGATATAAATTTTAAGCAAAAAATTTGCCAGTTCCAAAAAGTCTACTAAATTTGTAGACTATAAAATAGAGAACATTATGTCAATTAAATTAGGAGATACAGCACCCAACTTTCAGGCAGAATCATCTGTAGGCGATATCAATTTTTATAATTATCTGGGGGACTCCTGGGGAATTCTGTTTTCGCATCCTGCAGATTATACGCCGGTATGCACTACAGAACTAGGATATACAGCAAAACTGCAGTCAGAATTTGATGCAAGAGATACCAAGGTGATTGCCTTGAGTGTGGATGGAGTGGAAGACCATCAGAACTGGGTGAAAGATATTAATGAGACCCAGAATACCACTGTACAGTTTCCTATTATTGCAGACAAAGACAGAAAAGTTTCTGAGTTGTATGATTTTATTCATCCTAATGCTTCGGCAACGGCTACTGTACGTTCTTTACTGATCATTGATCCGGCTAAAAAAGTAAGACTGATTATTACCTATCCGGCCTCTACAGGAAGGAATTTTGAAGAGATCCTTAGAGTGCTGGATTCTTTACAATTGGTAGATAACTATCGTGTAGCAACTCCTGTTAATTGGGAAAATGGAGAGGATGTTATTATTCCTCCGGCCATTTCTACAGAGGAAGCACGGAAAATATTTCCAAAGGGTGTAACGGAAATAAAGCCTTATTTGCGATACACTCCACAACCTAATACATGATTTATTTGATTTTTTATAGTTTAGTTTTAATTTGTACGAAAAGCGCCCCAGAAATAAAATTTCCGGGGCGCTTTCATTTTTTTATAAGTATTATTACTTAACGTCGTTGATGATTTGCTTTGCTTTAGACGTTGGAAGATAAATCTGGAAACCTAAACCAAACGTAATTTTGTTAGTATATCCACCGCTTCCGAAACCTGCGTTTGCATCATATTTTACTAAACCTTCCAATCCGATGTTTGGAGTGATGAAGTAAGAATACCCAGGTCCGAATCCGAAGTTAAGACCGTTAGAAGAAGAACCTCCTTTTGAAATAGATGTTCCACCAATACCAACGTTACCTTCGAAGAACCATCTTCCGTGGTGAAGCAAATTGTTTACTCCTTGCTCTCCCGGATTAAGATAATAACGTCCTAAAGCACCTACGTTATACGTGAAAGTAGTTGGTGCATCTTTAGCGCCTTTGAAACCTAAATCCACATATCCTCCCAATGCAATATTATCCTCAATAAAATAAGCTCCTTTCGGTTGAATATTAAAATCATAACCTCCTCCTTTGTTTAAACCGAAGTTGGCTCCTGCAAGGTTACCCCCTACCATCCAATTACCTTTCTGAATCTGAGCGTTTGCAGTTGCTGTTAAACCTGCTACGGCTAATATCCCTGTTAAAATAAGTCTTTTCATAATTTATTATTTTAATAATTAAATGTTTATTATTCACGAATTATAGAAAAAACAATAAATGTGCCATACTCTTAATTTTACGTAATTTTTCTAAATAAACGTTAACATTGTCAGTGAGATATATTTTATCTTTTTAACATATTAATTGAAGATATCATAATGATAAATACAATGGAATGGGCTTTTTAAAATCGAAATAGTAAAAATAGATGGCAGATCATTAATTTGATAAGAATTCCGGTTTTACCATATTAAATAAATAAAAGGATTAAAGAGATGATGAGTCCGGCAATGGTAAACTTTATCCCACGTTTGAATGCTTTTGTTTTAGGATTAAACATCCAGAAACTTGAAATGACAAAAAAGAAAAGTGAAACCCCAAAGAATACACTTAAAGGCGATATGGCATCTTTAGACTGTGATTTGTGAAGAGAAACCATTTTATCTAACACAAAGGGCAGTTCCTTTTTGGTGTACTTAGCCTTTCCGGTAGCACTGTCATAAGTTCCCTGCTTAAAATAAAGAACGCTTCCTTCTGTTTTCTCCACCTCAAGTCCTTTCATTTTCAGCTCTTTTTTCAGCTCTTTCTCTGAAAGATTGGGGGCGATGTTTTTCTCGTATTTCTTTTCGCTTTTCAGGAAGTCAGTGTCTCTGTATACCAGAAGAATTCCACTTAACGAGTATACCGCCATAATTCCTGCAAGGAAATATCCAAGATAACGGTGTGTAACCCTCATGAAACTTCTTGTGTCTTTAATTTTATCCATATCTTATTGTTCTGTTTTTATTTTAAATTTCAAAAGTGGAAACTGCAAAAATGCAATCTCCACTTTTTAATAAAGAATAATTTATTTTAATTCTAAAGCTTGTACGCCAATGTAAAATAATAGTTTCTAGGGGTAATCGGATTTACCGAATAATTCTCATGAACATTGTAGTTGACAACATCAAACAGGTTTCCGACTTTACCCTGGATAGAGAATTTTTTCCAACCGTAACCCACGCTTATATCAACTGTTGTGAACCCATTAATATCAATCATTCTTGTCTGTTGAGCCTGTCCTTTTACATCATTCCAACCAGCTTGTCTTTTTCCTGTATAGAATGCAGTCGCACCCACCTTCAGACCCTTTGCAAAATCTGTAAAGGTATAGAATACGGAAGCATTTGCTGTAAGGGCAGGAGTTCTTACCAATCTTTGATCTTCAACAAATCCGTTTTCCGGAGTTTTTGTATACACCGTGTTATTATAAGAAATACCTCCTATTAAAGAAAGATATTTTGTAGGATTTCCTGTGATATCCAATTCCACACCTCTACTTCTTATATTACCTGCATATACTTTATATAAGGCAAGCTTATTATCTGCAAGATATGGAGAAGTGTAGGCGTCTCTGTTGTTTATTTGATACGCTGTTAAGTTAACAGCGATTGCGTTGTTCCATAAGTTCTTCTTAATACCAACCTCATACTGGTCAATTGTTGACGCTTTTAAAGATTGATTGTTTTGATCAAAACCTGAATTAGGTGAGAATGAATTGGTATATGTTGCAAAAACTGATAAGTTATCATTAGGGTTATAAATTAGTCCTACTTTTGGTGATATAGCGTGTGCTTGTAAACCGCTGTTTACTGTAGGTGTCTCTGTTCCTTTCAGGAAATCCTTTACTTCTGTGTCTTCATTTTTTACATATGACCATCTTACTCCTGCCAATACTTTAAATTCTTTGGTAACACTGATTAAATCCTGTGCATAAAGGCCAAATCTTTTTGTAGCTATTCTATTTCTTGACGCTCTGTAGGTTTCTGGCATGGTTCCGTCAGTGGACCAGGTGGATGGGTCATTTAAATATAATGTTCCATAGTTGACACTTGTAGGATTGGTAAAATTGTAAGTGTAAGTGTCTGCCAGGCCATAGTCTCCGTCTGTTCCAAATAAAACTTTATGAATGATATTTCCAGTCTTAAATTCTCCATTTAAGTTAACCTGTAAGGAAGTGTAATTTTGTTCAGTATAATTTCTTCCTAAAGTTCTCCCCCATGAAGGATTAAAGTTTCCTTTTCCAGATTCATATTGCCATTGAACTCTTTCTGTTGAAAAATAATCTTTTGTATAATTCTGATAGGAAGCAACTGCATTTAGACTCCACTTACTGTTCAATTGATGATTTAAAATAACGTCTGTAGTAGCTTGTTGGTTGGTCTGATATTGCCAGTTGGCACCCAAAAAACTTCTGCGGTCAACTTCAGTAGCTAATCTGGATACTCCTGTAGTTTTATCAGTTACACTTCCAATTCCAAAATCTGGAGTGAAATTATGATGTAAATAGTCTCCTTCTACAATTAACTGCGTGTTTTCACTCAAATTAAAAACAAACGACGGATTGAAGTAGTGTTTCTTAGACTCTACCATGTCTCTGAAACTCTCTGCATATTCGTAGGTACCATTCACTCTGAATGCTACTTTTTTGCTTAATGGACCATAAATATCAAACATAGGCTTGTAAGAATTCCAGCTACCGCCACTCAATCCAACTGAACCACCAAATTCGAATCTTGGTTTTTTTGTGATAAGATTCACGATACCACCAGGTCCCACGTTACCATATAACATAGCATTGGCTCCTTTTAAAACTTCAACCCTCTCTAGTCCGCTTACTTCAGGGAAAACACCACTGTTTACTCTTGCACCGTTCTTAAAAATATTATCATTTCCAAAAATAAAACCTCTTCCGCCAAAGCTATCCTGAGATCCTCCTCTTGCAGATGTTAAATAAATACCATTTACATTTTTGATAACATCACTTAGCTGTTTTGCCTGCTGCTGCTCAATGATTTCGTGAGTAACAATGGCAATGGGCTGAGGGTTCTCCATTACCGTCAGATTGGATTTTGTTGATAACGTCCTTGCCTGATTAGGATTTCCTGTTTTGTGGAGATTAATATCCTCGATCGTTTGAGTTCTTATCGTATCTGCCTCAATGTCCTTAAGCTGTGCACTTAAAGAAGTTACAGTCAGTAGAAGCCCTAGAGAAAGTAATTGTCTTTTCATTTTATTTTTATGTAGAACAGTTTTAAATAAGGCGCAAATGTAAGTATTTGTTTAGAATAGATAAAAATAATTTTCTGATTTTTATCATGTTTTTGGAGAATCAAAGATGGATTATTTCTATCCCTCCTTTATACCGGGGAAAAGAGAATTTTTTATGAATATATTTGTTAAAAATTAAAATATGCAATTGGTAAAAGCAGGGCTGTGTGCCTTTGGAATGAGTGGAAAAGTTTTTCATGCTCCCTTTTTAAAAGAGCATCCGGGATTTTTTATTTCTGCTGTCGTAGAAAGGAGTAAGGAAGAATCGAAGGAAAAGTACCCGGAAGCAACAATTTACCGTTCTGTCGAAGAGATGCTTCAGCATGCAGATGTAGAACTGGTGATCATCAATACTCCCGTTCAGACCCATTATGAGTATGCCAAAAAAGCATTGGAGGCTGGGAAAAACATTATTGTGGAAAAACCCTTTACAGTAAATGTTTCTGAAGCAGAAGAGCTCGTACGGCTGGCTGAAGAAAAGGGACTGTTTATAAGTGTATATCAAAACAGAAGATTTGACCGTGATTTTTTACAGGTTCAAAAAATTCTGAATGAAGGCCAATTAGGAAATATAAAAGAGGTTGAGATTCGTTTTGACAGGTTCCGTACCACTCCCAGCGGAAAGCAGCATAAAGAAAGCCCGGATCAGACAGGTTCAGGATCGCTTCATGATCTGGGAGCACATCTTATCGATCAGGCAGTGCAGTACTTTGGATATCCTGAAAGACTTTTTGCAGATGTATTTTCTATGAAAGGAGCTGAATTTGCCAATGATTATTTTGAGATCCTTTTATTCTACAAAAGCGACCTGAGAATAAGACTGAAATCTTCTGTTTTCAGCAAAGAAGGTCATTATGCTTATACCATTCATGGAGATAAGGGAACTTTTCTTCAGGAAAGAACCGATAACCAGGAAAATGAACTGGTAGCAGGTGCTGTTCCCACATATGGAAAAGAATGGACACAGCCTTTGAAAGAGGCGGATGGCATCTTAAACTTCCTGAATGACCGTTCTGAAACAGAAAGAAAGCTGACTTCAAGTGAAGCCGGGAATTATATGGATTATTACCAGAAGATCTATGAACACATTGTGTTTGGATATGCCTTACCATCTCCGGGAAAAGAAGTTATTCAGAATATGAAAATCATTGATGCTTCTCTGGAAAGTGCAAAAGAAGAAAGAATAATCAAATTATAAATGATGAGTTATGAATTATGAATGAATTCAAAATTTCAGGTTCAAGGTTTAATGTTTCAGGTTGATCGTAGTTGTGATTAGAAATTTTCAACTCATTTACACTCAAACCCTAAAACACTCAAACGCTCCGACTCATTCATAATTCATAATTTTTAACTCATAATTATTAAAGTAGCTCCTGAAGCTCCAGCCATCTCATTTCCTGATTCTCCAGTTTTTCTGAAACTGTTTCCAGCTCTGAAGAAAGCTTGGCTATCTTTTCATAATCGGCTTCGTTGTTGAGCTGATCCAGAATTTTGGATCGCTGTTCTTCCAGTTCAGGCATTTCTTTTTCAATCGTTTCAAGCTCTCTCTGCTCTTTGAACGTTAATTTTCGCTTCGTAGTGGAAGATACAGTACTTTCTACTGCGGAAATTGTTTCTTTAACCGGCTCAGGTTTTACTGTTGCGTTTTTTTCTAATGCTTCCTCTCGGCTTCTCGCTTCTCTGTATTCTGAGAAATTTCCTACAAAATCCCTGATCTTTCCATTTCCTTCAAAAGCAAGAACATGATCTACAATTCTGTCCATGAAATATCTGTCGTGAGAAACGATGATCAAAGATCCCTGAAACTGCTGAAGGAAGTTTTCGAGAACCGTTAACGTTGGAAGGTCAAGATCATTCGTTGGCTCATCAAAAATCAGGAAGTTAGGATTCTGATACAAAATATACATCAGGTGAAGCCTTCTCTTTTCGCCTCCTGAAAGTTTAGAAATTGGAGAATATTGAGTCTGATCGTCAAATAAAAACAATCTTAAAAACTGTGAAGCAGATAAGCTTTTTCCATTGGCTAAAGGATAAAACTCTGCAATTTCCTTAATGAAATCAATGACACGTTCGTCCTCTTTATAGGTAAGGCCTTTTTGTGAGAAATAACCGAAAGAAATAGTTTCTCCTGTTTCAATTTCTCCTTTATCCGCTTTTTCATAGCCTTGAATAATATTAAGCAGGGTAGATTTACCGGCACCGTTTTTTCCAACAATTCCAACTTTTTCCCCACGTTGAAACTGATAACTGAAATCTTTTAAAAGAACTTTAGGACCAAAACTCTTATCAATATGTTTGAGTTCAAGAATTTTATTTCCCAGACGTTTCATTTCAAAATCCAGTTCCAATCCATCTTTTCTGGTGTCAGTTTTAGCCACCTTTTCAGTTTCGTAGAATGCATCAATCCTGCTTTTTGATTTTGTGGTTCTGGCTTTTGGCTGTCTTCTCATCCATTCCAGTTCCTTTCGGTAAAGATTATTGGCCTTATCAATAGTAGCATTTAGATTCTCCTCACGGATCATCTTGTTTTCAAGATAAGTGGCATACGAACCGTTATGAACGTAAAGATTCTGATCTTCCATCTCCCAGATAATGTCACAGACACTGTCCAGGAAATACCGATCGTGGGTTACGAGCAATAAGGTGATTTTTGCTTTATTCAGATAATTTTCAAGCCATTCTACCATATCCACATCCAGGTGGTTGGTAGGTTCATCCATGATCAGAAGCGTATGCCTGTGCTCAGCTCTTGTTTCTGTTAAAAGTTTGGCCAAAGCAACCCGTTTGATCTGTCCTCCGGAAAGCGTACCCATTTTGGCATCCAGATCAGTAATTTTCAGCTGGGAAAGGATCTGTTTCATTTCATTTTCCAGATCCCAGGCCTTGTGAACCTCCATATCAGCCAAAGCTTTCTCGATAAAATCATTATCCGTAGAATGCAGGGATTGGTGATAGTTTTTAAGCGCAAGGATAGGCTCAGAATCAAGAGTCATCATAAACTCTTCAATGCTGAGATCAGGATCATAGTCGATTTCCTGGTCAAATAATACCACCTGGATATCTTTGTTGATGATCGCAGTTCCGCTGTCTGCAATTTCTTTACCCATTAATATTTTCAGAAGGGTAGATTTTCCACTTCCGTTTTTGGCAACAATAGCTATTTTATCTCCTTCATTGATGTGAAAAGAAATGTTTTTAAACAAAACCTTGATGCCATAAGATTTGGTAAGATTTTCTACAGAAACGTAATTCATTGGGAATTAAGGGTTGGGTTTTAATTTTGAAATGAACCGCAAAAATACAAAAATGTAATCTAAATTTTCTGTAAACTCTTTTATAAATCAATATTTATAATTTTTTAATAAACTGTATTCATTATCTGAAAAAACTATTCTGTAAATTTGATGGGATACAGTAGTTTATAATAAAGTAGTTTATATTTTACAAAGCCACAGAAAAGTTCATATAAGATGAACATCAAAGATTTTCAGAAAACTTAGATGTACCTATTATGCATAAAGCTTGATTCTAAAAAACTTAAGTGTTTAAAACTTTTGTGCCTTTTGTAGTTAAAAATAATGAATATAAAAGTTTAAACAGTTTCAATATTAAAATCAGAATGAAGTAATGGAAAAAGTAATTGTTGACATGGATGGGGTAATGGCGGATGTATATCATCAGCTGGCACAATTTGAAAAAAGAGATACAGGAAGAGAAATTGAAATCAGTAATTTGGTGGGCAGGCCTGAAATAGAAGCCTTTCCAAATGGGAAAAAACACGTTAATGAAGTGGGCTTTTTCAGAACATTACCTGTAATGAAAGGAAGTCGTGAAGCAATGGAATATCTGAATAACAAATATGATCTTTATATTGTATCAGCCGGAATGGAGTTTCCCAACAGTTTAAGAGAAAAGTACGACTGGTTGGCAGAGCATTTTCCATTCATCACCTGGGAACAGATTGTTCTTTGCGGAAGCAAAAAAGTAGTCTCCGGAGATGTGATGATTGACGATTATCCTAAAAACTTAGATCATTTTTCAGGGCAGAGATTAATCTTTACCCAACCCCATAATGAACTGATCGAAAATGAAACTTACCAAAGAGTTCACTCCTGGGAAGATATTATGAATATTCTTTAATAATGAGAATTTAAATATTTTTAGAATTATGATAGAAATATGGAAATATTTAAAACAATTTTAACTAATGCAAGAATAAATTTAATAAAGAATTATGACATTAGGAAATGGGAAATAAATAAGTTTGCGTCAAACTTTTAACATGAAAATATTTCATACTCTATTTTTTCTTATTTCTGCTGTTACTCTTAAAGCGCAGGTTATTTCCGGGACGGTCATCGCTAAAAACGAAAATCAACCGATTCCTTATGTAAAAATCGGGATAGAGAAAAACTCAACGGGGACCATCTCTGATGAAAAAGGAAACTTTTCGATAGACCTTTCTCAGGTGGATCCACAACAGATAATAAAAATAGAGGTGCCTGGCTATTACCTTTATCAGGAAACAGTTCAGCGTTTTAAACAAAATCATCAGCAAAAAATATTTTTAACAGAGAAAACTAAAAATATTAAAGAGATTACGATTAAGCCTAAAAAGCTGATAGATAAAAACTGGGGAGTCAATACCAAAACAAAAAGTGTTATCTATTCGGTTAACCCGGAATTGGATAAAAAAAATTTTCTTGGAGAAACAGCTTTAGAATTCAATGCTAAGAAAAGATCAAAAATCAAAAATATCAATCTGAATATTGCCAGCTATGTTTCTGCTCAGCCCGTTTTGATGAGATACAGTATTTACAGTGAAAAAAATGGTTTTCCGGATAAGAACATTTTGGAAGAGGAAATTACCGTGGCATTAACTGAAGATATGATTAAAGACGGAACATATACACTGGATGTTAACGACCGTAACATATGGATACAGGGAAAGTTTTTTGTCGGTATACAGTTTTTAAAAGATTTTGAAGGCAGAATTAAAATAAGTGCAGCTTTGTTCAGAACAGGATTTATAAGAGAGTTTTATGGTGACTGGAAGAAAATGACCATTGCTGCACCAGCCATTAATATTGATGTGAAAATGGATAAGAATGCAAGTAATAATCAGAATAAAAATGAATTTTCAGATGCTGAAGATTTTTTAATTCCGGATGTATCCAAGTATGCTGAAGAATCAGAACATACTGACTACGGCAGGAATATATCCACCGGAAATACTTTCAAACTGAAAGATGCTGAACTTTATTATGAAGTGTATGGAGAAGGGGAACCACTGGTCTTACTTCATGGGAATTCAGGAAGTATAAAAGATTTTTACCAGCAGATTCCAGCTCTTTCCAAACAATATAAGGTAATTGCTTTAGATACCAGAGGACAGGGAAAAAGTCTGGATACTTCTAAAAGAGACTATACTTATCAACTGTTTGCCGATGATGTAAAAGCACTGGCAGATCATCTGAAAATGAATAAAATCAATATCGCCGGCTGGAGCGATGGCGGGAATACCGGACTTGAATTTGCTTTGAAATATCCGGACAGCCTGGATAAGCTTATTATAATCGGTGCAAATGCTTTTCCTGAAGGGGTAGAAAAGAAAATTACCGATAATTTCATCAATCAAATGGACCAGCTGAAGCAGCTGAATGTTCCGGAATCATTCAATGAACGCAGGCTTCTGAAAATTATGCTTACAGAGCCCAGAATCAGCCAAAAAGAGCTGAATAAAATAAAAAGTGCTGTACTGGTTATTGCCGGAGACCGTGATGTTATCAAAAAGGAACACACTGAGTTTATGGCAAAACAGATTCCTTTTGCAGAACTGAAAATCTATAAAGATGCAAGTCATATGATCCCTTTTGAGAAGGCGGATCAGCTTAATACAGATATCCTGGGGTTTTTAGAAAACAATTGATAAAGGCGGGAAGCTGATTAATCCAGTGTCAGTCTTTTTAGTGACCAGGAGCTGCCATTGTAAATATCAAGGTCTACCTTTGCATTGATACCATGTACAATCCCGTTTTCTGTAAACTGCCAGAAATCCCATTTGTCATCGGGAGAAGGAGAAGGAACATCATTGTAATTGGCCAGCCATAAAGGATAATCTTCAAACTCTCCTTTCAGAAAGTCTTTATAATAATGATAATAGGTATAGATAATAGGTTTTTCACCATAGGCATCTTCTACAATTTTACACCATACCTTCAGGTCTTCAACCAGTTTTTTGTTGGTCTTACGTTTGGGGATTTTTTCAATATCAAGAATTGGAGGGAGATCTCCGCTTTCAAGTTTTACATTCTCTAAAAAATTGTTTGCCTGGATAACAGGATCCTCATCTGCTCTGTAAAAATGGTAAGCTCCGCGGATCAGGTCATGCTTTTTGGCAATTTCCCAGAACTCATCAAAATGTTTGTCGGCACTTCTGTTTCCCATCGTTGCACGCATCACAACGAACTCTAACGGAATGGTTTTATTTCCAATGCTGAGGCTGTCCCATTTGATATCTTCTCTGTTCTGGTAATGGGAAACATCAAAGCCAAAAGTTTTATCAAGGTTGTCGGCTAATATTCTCTGTATTCTGGCCGCCTCTTTTTCACTGTTATGAAGCTTTTTATGTCTGAATTTATTAAAGTACAGTGCATAATAATAGCTGACCGTCTGTTTTAAATAAAATCCGGTCCCTATTAATGCTATGACCAATATACCCAATATGATCCATCTTCGGAAAAAATACTTCTTCCGGCGGGATTTATGGACTTGTTTGGCAGTTTTTTTGGTGTACTTTCTTGGTGACATAAAGTTTTGCAAAACTAACTTTTTTCACTGCTAAATGCTAAAATAAAATCAGTAAATTTGTGTATTATGGAAACACGCGAAAAAATCATCATTATTGGAGGAGGATTTGCGGGGCTGCAACTTGCAAAAACATTGAATAACAAGAACAAAAAAGTCATTGTTCTGGATCGGATGAACCATCATATGTTTCAGCCGCTTTTTTATCAGGTAGCCTCAGGAAGGATAGAACCGTCCAATATTTCTTTCCCCTTCAGGAAGATTTTTCAGCAGTCCAGAAACACACAGTTCCGTATGACAGAGGTGAAAGAGATAGACCCTGCCAACCACAAGGTGATTACCGACGAAGCAGAGTTTACGTATGATAAACTCATTATTGCAACAGGTTGTAAAACTAATTTTTTCGGTAACAAAGAGCTGGAAGGCAAAGCTTTCGGAATGAAAAATACCCAGGAAGCAATCAGTATCAGAAATCATGTACTGATGACCTTTGAAAAGCTGATTATTGAAAAAAGCCGAAGCGATGACGGAAACTGGAATATCGTTATCGTAGGCAGCGGTCCTACAGGAGTAGAGCTGGCGGGGGCTTTTGCTGAAATGAAAAAAGAAATCCTCCCAAGAGATTATCCTTATATGAATTTTGATCATCTGAAAATTATTCTGGTAAGCTCTACAGAAAAACCACTTGCTGTGATGAGTGGTGAAGCTCAGGATAAATCTGAAAAATACCTAAAAGATCTTGGGGTCACTTTTATGAGTGGAGAGGTAGTGACAGATTATGATGGTGATAAAGTACATCTCAGAAGCGGGAAAGAGATCCCTTCTAATAATGTCATATGGGCGGCCGGAGTTACAGGAAATGTCGTAGGCGGCTTTCCTGAAGAAAAATTAGTGCGAAACAGATATATTGTAGATCGGTATAATAAAATAAAAGGGTACGATAATATTTATGCTATCGGGGATATTGCCTACATGGAAACACCGAAATATCCGCAGGGACATCCTCAGGTGGCCAACGTAGCGATTAATCAGGCAAAAAATCTAGGGAAGAATCTATTAAAGAAAAGTCAGGGTGAGTGGAAAGAATATGAATATGATGACAAAGGGTCATTGGCAACTATTGGAAAGCACAGAGCTGTTGTCGACCTGCCGTTTATTAAATTCCAGGGATTTTTTGCCTGGTATTTCTGGATGTTTCTCCATTTAATGCTAATTTTGAGCGTTAGAAATAAACTGGCCATATTCTTCAACTGGATGTGGAGCTATATCAATAAAGATTCTTCTTTAAGATTAATTATTATACCTACTAAGAAAAACGGAACATTACAATGAGAATTGACATAATAAGCGTGCTTCCTGAATTGATGGAGAGTCCTTTCAAAACGTCTATTTTGAAAAGAGCGATGGATAAAGGACTTGCAGAAGTACATTTTCATCATCTGAGAGATTGGGCAACCAATAAGCACAGACAGATTGATGATGAACCCTACGGAGGGGGAGCGGGAATGGTAATGATGGTTGAGCCGTTGGATAAATGTATTTCAGAGCTTAAATCTCAAAGAAATTATGACGAGGTGATCTACCTGACACCGGATGGCGTTACCTTAAATCAGAAAATTGCCAATTCACTTTCTATCAAGGAAAATCTGATCTTCCTTTGCGGGCATTATAAAGGAATAGACCAAAGAGTAAGAGACCTTCATATTACAAAAGAAATTTCAATCGGAGATTACGTGCTTACAGGGGGGGAACTTGCAGCCTGCGTGCTTGCTGACTCCGTTATCAGATTACTCCCCGGAGTTTTAAATGACGAGCAGAGTGCACTGACAGACAGCTTTCAGGATGATCTTCTTGCACCACCCATTTATACAAGACCTGAAAGCTATAAAGGGCTGGAGGTTCCAAAAATACTATTGAGTGGAAATTTTGGTAAAATTGAAGAATGGCGTCATGATGAAGCGCTAAGAATCACAAAAGAAAAACGTCCCGATTTATTATAGGAAAGAGTTACTGAAACTTATTTAATTCCACGGATTTACCCAATTCCATTTGTTATTGATAAATGGAATAATATTTGTTATATGTTTGTTAAGTGTGAAAAATATTAATATTTCTAATTTTAAATTGAAAATTTATTTCTATTATTCGTGATTTTATATATTGTCTCAATTTTGATTAATATATTAAAACTCTCAAATAGTTGAAAAATTAATTTTATATAGCTGATTTCATTAGTATTTTTTACTATATTTGAATGGTTTTTTATTGGAAATTGATTTGTTATTTTTGTGGCAGATCAATAAAATTTGAAAAATAATAATAATTTTACATCTTAAGAAAAAGAGCATAATAAATTAAAAGTATAGAAATTAGTGTAGATGGAGCTGTTCTCTTTTTATAATGTTGAAAATTTATTTTTACCCGACCCTAAGCCTGTCCATAAATTAGATCCTACCCGGTCAGGATTAAGAAATTGGGATGAAAAGAGATATAGAAATAAACTTTTTAAAATCTCTCATGTATTTCAGCTTATGAAGGAGGATAATGGTGTAATGCCATTTATCATAGGATTATCTGAAGTTTCCGGAAGGAAAGTTTTGGAGGATCTTGTAGAAATGGAACCTTTTGATTCGCAATATGGAATTGTACATTATAATTCTATGGACGAAAGAAAGGTGGATGTAGCCATGTTATATGATAAAAACAAAGTAGAGGTGATAGATTCAGAAACCATTACTTTCTTTTTTGAAATAGTAAATAAAAACACAGAAAATTACGACACAACAAGAGACGTACTTTTTTCAAAAATAAAATATAAAGGAGAAATTATTAATGTCTTTATCGCCCATCTTCCCTCTAAGCGCGAAAAAGATGTCAATAAGCCTAAAAGAGCTTTTATTTTGAATGAGATCCGGGAACGGATTATGAAAATAGTGGATGCAGATAAAGAGCATGTTATATTGTGTGGTGATTTTAATGAAAACCCGGATGATGAAAATTTAGTACAGATTCTCTATGACAATGACCATGAGAAGGTTTTGATGAATCCTTTTCAACAATTGTTTTCTACAAGAAATTATTCTACTTTTCATTATAAATCTGGATTGCTGTATGATCAGATCATGATGTCAAGATCTTTACTTGATAATAAAACGCTGGCTTTTCAGGATGCTCATATATTCAATTCTGAAAAAATCCGCAGCAGAACCAGACATTTTGAAGGACGGCCTTTCCGGACTTATGCCGGTACCCGGTATTTAGGAGGATACAGCGATCACTTTCCGGTTTTTGTAAAATTTAAAAATTTACAGTAAAAAACATAAATAATAAAAAAGTAGAAAATGAAAAATTCGAGCAACACAAGCTATCATTTAGATTCTATTGACAAGGAAATTATTTACATGCTGATGGATAATGCTAAAACTTCATTAGCCCACATTTCAAAAAATGTCGGAATTTCCACCACTGCAGTACATCAAAGAATCAAAAAACTCGAACATGCAGGAGTTATTGAAAATTCAATATCATTCCTTAATCCTAAAAAAATTGGATATAAGGTGATTTCCTACATCGGCGTATTTCTGGATCAGCCAAGTCATTATCCTGAAGTGGTAAAGTCTTTGCATGACATCAACGAAGTAGTGGAGGCCCACTATACTACAGGAAATTATACTATTTTCCTGAAAGTTCTTTGTAAAGATAATGATCACCTGATGCAGATCCTTAACAAACTTCAAAAACTGAAGGGTGTGACAAGAACAGAAACTTTTATATCTTTAGAACAAGGTATTTACAGACAATTGAAAGTATAAACGATATGAACATAGCCCAATATTTGGATTCCACTTACCTGAAAACTCCGGAACAGTCAGGTATTTCTCATGAAAAAACGCTTCAGAAGGATAAAGAACTTGCTCAGGAAGCTATAGATAATGGTATTTTTGCCGTAATGATTCGTCCGGATTATGTGTCTGAAATCAAGAAATATATTCAGGAAAGAAATTCAAATGTTGCAGTAGGGACGGTAATAGGTTTTCATGAAGGTACCTATTCTGTCGATGAAAAACTGGCAGAAGCATCAAAAGCTATTGAAGACGGTGCTGATGAATTGGATTTCGTTATTAATTATACTGCCTATCTGCAGGGAAATACAGAGCTGGTAAAAGAAGAATTTGTAAAATGTACAAGATTATCTCTTGATCATCATAAAGTTGCAAAATGGATTATTGAAATTGCTGCATTAAGTGATGAGCAAATTGCAGATCTTACTAAAAATATTGCTGTATGGGCGGAAGAGAATTTTTCTGATCATGACCTGGCAAACATTTTTGTTAAATCATCTACAGGATTCTATAAAACTGCTGAAGGGAAACCCAACGGGGCAACTTTTGAAGGAATAAGAATTATGCTTGATAATGCCGGGAAGCTTCCGGTAAAAGCTGCAGGTGGCGTAAGAACTCCTGAGGATGCTGGAAAAATGATTAATATGGGAGTAAAAAGAATCGGAACCTCTTCAGCATTGGCATTAATTAAGAATGAATCTTCGACAGAAGGATATTAATTAAATCAAAATTCAGAATAATAAAAAACCATCAGCAACACTGATGGTTTTATTTTTTATAGCTGTGCCTGATATTCTTCGTAGAATTGTTGGGTTTCTTTGATCAAACTATCCATTTCTTCCATTGTGAAAACTTCCAGGAATTTTTTTCTGAATTCCTTGAAATGAGGAATTCCCCGGAAATAGTTGCTGTAATGCTGTCTCATTTCAACAAGTCCTAATCTTTCTCCTTTCCATTCTGTGCTCCATTCCGCATGCTGACGAACAGCAAGCAGTCGGTCTGAAATTGTAGGTTCAGGTAAATGCTCTCCCGTTTTAAAGAAATGCTTGATTTCATTAAATATCCAAGGATATCCAATAGCGGCACGTCCAATCATGATACCGTCACATGCATACTTTTGTTTATATTCTAATGCTTTTTCAGCAGAGTCTATATCACCATTTCCAAAAATCGGGATTTCAATATTGGGATTTTGCTTGATTCTTGAAATATGTTCCCAGTCAGCTTCACCTTTATACATTTGAGCTCGGGTTCTGGCGTGGATTGTAAGTGCTTTGATACCGGTTTCCTGAAGGCGTTCTGCCACTTCATCAATATTAATGCTGGTACTGTCCCATCCTAAGCGGGTCTTTACTGTTACAGGCAGATGAGTAGAGCTTACCACAGCCTTTGTAAGGCGAACCATCAGGTCGATATCTTTCAAAACACCTGCTCCTGCTCCTTTGCAGACAACTTTTTTTACAGGACATCCGAAATTAATATCTACCAGATCAGGATTAACTGTTTCAACAATTCTTGCAGACATAGCCATCGCTTCCTCATCTCCACCAAAAATCTGTATTCCAACCGGCCTTTCATAATCAAAAATATCAAGCTTTTTACGGCTCTTGATAGCGTCACGAATCAACCCTTCGGAGGAAATAAATTCCGAATACATTAAATCTGCGCCGTGCATTTTACACAAACGTCTGAACGGAGGATCGCTTACGTCTTCCATTGGAGCCAGCAAAAGTGGAAATTCCGGCAGTTCTATGTTGCCTATTTTTATCATGGTGCAAATTTACGAAATTCTGAAAAAACAATATTTTATAAATTCAGATGTGGTACTATGTTTTGCTTGTGTTGTGTTATTTAAGGGATTTTATGATACGTTGTTTAGTTTTTGTTTAATATATTTAACTGATTGTCAGTATTTATTGAATTTTATTGATAATTATTTTTTATATTTAGTATAATAAAAATTAATGTCATGAGGAAAATTCTATTTTATTTGATGGCAATTTTAGTTTCATCAAATTTTTATTCACAAATCAATATTTCTGCTACAGCAGGAACAGCTACAGGAACCTATACTACGTTAAAAGGAGCATTTGATGCGATTAACGCAGGAACACATCAGGGAGCCATTACAATCAGTGTTACGGCCAGTACGACAGAAACGGCAACGGCCAGTCTCAATGCCAGTGGGGGAACAGCAAGTTATACTTCCGTAGTCCTAAAGCCTGCGACTGGAGTTACTGCCACTATTTCCGGAGATATTGCCAGTGCACCTTTAGTGAGAATACAGGGGAGTAATATTACCCTGGACGGAAGCAATGCAGCTTCAGGAACTACAAGAGATCTTACCCTTACCAACACTTCTGTTACAGCACCGCAGGTACTTACATTTATAGCAGCCTCAGCTGCTGCTGCCAATACGAATATTACGGTTAAAAACCTGAATATAGTTAATGGTATCAATACCTCTTCTGCTTTTATAATGTATGATGGTGCAACAACTCCTACAGGTGGCTTCTTTAATAATGTGACCATCCAGAATAATTCTGTGAAGAAAGCTTACATAGGAATTTATTTACTTGCTGCAACAGCTGCAGGTAACGGAGGGAATACCCTGGTGACAGGAAACGATCTGAGCACATCAGGAACAGATGCCATCCGTCTCTGTGGAATTTATGCACAGGGAACAGATGGGGTGACAGTAAGTAATAATACGATTGGTAATTTTGAAACAACAAATGCTGAGATCAAAAGAGGGATCTGGTTTGCAACTGCAACCGTTAATTCTTCAATTACTTCCAATACAATTACCAACCTTGGATATACCGGAACTTCTACCGGAGGAGCTTCCGGGATAACAGTAACCTCTGGTAATACAGGAGCCTCTGCAGTCGCCAATATTAATGTAAGCGGAAATACAATTTCCAATTTTACTTCCAGTGGAACGGGGACTCTGTTTGCCGGAATTTATGCGGCAGGTACTTTGACAACCGGAATAACCATCAATAATAATAAAATTAACGGAATTAAAAATACCAATACATCAGGATATGGAGCTCAGGGTATCTATCTTGCAACAACAAGCCTTACTTCCAATACACTGGTTGCCAATAATGTCGTGAGTGGTGTGGCAGGTTATGGATATGCAACAACCGGAGGAGTAAATGACAATGGGAACGGTATTATTATTACTGCAGGAGGCGGATATAAGCTTTATTATAATACTGTTGTGATGAATGTCAGCCAGACAGTTGCAGGGAGACCGTCTGCTTTGAATATTACAAGTGGAGTAACCGGTGCAGGAGGTATCGATGTGAGAAATAATCTTTTTGTCAATACCCAAACGCAGGCGGGAGACAGGTATGCTATTTATGCCGGAGCTGCCAGCAGTGTTTTCTCTACTATCAATTATAACAACTTCTATTCTTCCGGTACGAATCTTGGCTATATTGGCGGCGCCGCAAAAGCAACACTTACCGATATTCAGGCTGGATTCGGAGGAAATGTAAATTCATTGAACGTTTTACCTGTATTTGTATCAGCAACTGATTTCCATTTATCTGCTACAGGAAATGCAGCTCTTGATAACAAGGGAACTCCGGTAGCTGAAGTAACATTGGATGCTGATGGCAACACAAGAAATGCTGTCACACCGGATCTTGGAAGTTTTGAGTTTACAGCAACGGTATTAGCTGCCAATGAAGCTGCGAAAAAGAATACGGTAAGCATATATCCGAATCCGGTTGTGGATTACCTTTATATTAACAATGAAAGCAGAATCAAAGATGTTGAACTGTATAATGCTTCAGGGCAGAGAATTCTTAGTGAGATCATCAATGCAGAAAAAGGATCTGTGGATATGAGACGTGCTCCTGCAGGAGTTTATATTGTAAAAGTGAATGGAGAAAAAGGATCCCAATCACTGAAAGTTATTAAAAAATAACATTCAGATTATATAAAAAAAGGCCCCAATGCAGAGCATTGGGGCCTTTTTTTATCATATAGCATATCAGAAACTGGCTTTTACCTGCATACTTCCGATATGAATGGTACGGTCACCGGAATTTCTTCCTTCGTAGTTAAGATTGAGCTGGATAAATGAATTAATAGCCTGTTGGATAAATACACTCCATACCTGGTTTTTTCCAGGCTTCAGGCCATCCAGCATCTGGTTTCCGACAATGCTGAAATTATTTCCTGTAAAATTGTTGCTGATGAACGAGAAGTTTCCACGGATAGAAGTCTTTCTGCGTTCCCATTGGATGGTACCGGTAACATCAAAAGCTTTAAGAAGCTCTTCACCGTCCAATCTTTGCTTCTGGCGGAATGCCGAAGATAGTTCAGCCTGAATGGCATCTGTAAATTTATATGTTGCTTTAGGCTTGGTTTCAAAATTATTGAGACGATAGTCTCTTGTTGCAAATAACTGTGAAGAATTTTTGATATCATGAACAGAGTTTTCCCAGTCGACTCTGAATTCTTTATTGAACCAATATCCTATATTCAGGAAGTGAGAAGTCTGCTCCCGCTCTTCATTGCTGAAATTGGCATTGATGAGGTTGTCATTGGTAATGAATCTGTAGTTCCCGTTCCATCCTGATTTATCTGTTGGATTAAACTGTACGGAAGCAAGGATATTCTGATTTTTAAGAATTTGATCACTGTTTTTTTCAAAAGGATTCAACACAAGAACCTTATCCTTTTTATAGAATGAGTTCTGAGAATTTAATGAAATATTGAAATTCCAACGCTTTAAAAATCCGTTTTCAGAGTTGAAAATAATTGCAGGGTTTACAAATAAGGCAAGCTGTAATTTATTCTTGTTAGATGGCAGATACCTTACAGAATTGGTATATACACGGATATATTGGGCAAGATCTGAATATTCGGCAATCTCAAATTCGTCCAGCTGCTGAACACCATCTCCGTTATAATCCGTCCATTTGTATACCCCCTGTCCATCTGTTACTTTAATGTACTGAAATTCCCTTTGTGCTTCCTGTCCGTTTCCAAGCTCATAGAAAGCCTGAAGACGCATCCCGTTTCTGAAAAGCTGCTGATTGTATAGGATATTCCCAACCACGAAGTCATTATTTCGGGTTACTTCACCTTCTGCTCCGGAATAAAAGAATTTTCTGTAATGAATTAATGCATTTAAAGTAGTTCTTTCTGTTTTGATGATCTGACTTTCGGCCATGAATCCCAGAATATGGTTCATATTCTGAAGTCTGTTGTCACGCACCGAGTCATTATCTCTCATATATACTTTTGCCAATAGCTTTGTTCTCGTACTGTCACCAATTTTCTTTTGGAGAAAGATCTCTTTCCAGCTGAAACTTGTAACATCCATCAGCTGAGTATCGTTGTATTTCTTCTCGTTGTGTTCCATGCTTCCCCCAATTGCCCAGCTTCCTTTTTTACCTGTAAATTCAGTTGAAACTCCACCACGGATAAACTTCGTATCCTGAAGAGTAGCGTTGGTACTCAGGTAAGATAAATTTCCTTTGGTAAAAAATTTTCCAGTGATCCATCCGAAGTCCAGGTCATTTTTGATCCCTTTATAAGAATCCTGTTCATTCAGATAATTGATGCGGTAATTTAAAGTGGACTTATTATTCCATTTGTTCAGAAAGCTGAAGATAAACCTGTTTTGAGTTTTCTTATTAAATTCCTGTGCAAGGTTGAAATCTCTGGAGAATTCCACATCATTGATACGGTCCAGAATATGAAATTGTCTGTCTATATATTGGTATTCAAAACTTGGAGTTCCTTTCCATGTATTTTTTGTAAAACTTTTATTTCCAAAAATACGCCATGCATAGCCTATGTTCTGATCAGAATCCTTTGATGAAAATAAATTGACATCATAATTACTCAGGGAAATATCAGCTCCTATTTTTCCTTCATTCAGCAAATACTCAGAGTTTAGAGAGTATACCTGAGATTTCTGAGGGGAAGGCAGTTTTCTTACCGCTCTGTAATCTCCTGCATTAGGACCTACATATTGGAAAACACGTCCGTTATTGGTAGTTTGTGCAATTTTGTAATCCCCCAGATTGGCTCCGAAATAAGTAAAGGAAACCTGGTAGAGTGTTAAGCTCGAATCTGTGGAATATTCATAGAAATTTCCGGCAGAATTTAATTTGTATAAAATTTTGTTGACATCATATTCGGTTACTACACCTGAAGGGGCATACATAAGATCAGGATTGTTTCCCGCCTCTGCAAGAATCTGCTCATCTTCCTTGGAAAGATTTAAAGAAAGAGGAGCATTCTTATTATCATTTTCCATGAACCAGTTAAATCCTACCTTAAACTTTTCTCTCTGATGCTCCAGCTTTCCGGTAAAGAGGTATCGTGAATAATTCCTGTTGGCGTAGTTATAAGAAATCGTGATGAAGTTCTGCTGGAAAATAGGACGGAAGCTGGTGAAGGTAACCTCACCGGTATTGTAATTGATAACATAGTCCTGGTTTTCTCCACGTTTCATTAAGATCCCATCAATAAAAACCTGTTCAGAACCGGAAATAAGTGTGATAAACTGCTCACCGTTCTTCCCTGTCAGACGATAAGGTCCCTGGTTACCTTCAACCCCCTGAAAACGTATTCTGTGAAATTCACTTCGGGCAACACCGGCAGAAATATCTACGAATGTTTTGTTTTCCTTTCCGAATTCCGTCTGAAACTGAAGCCCCATACTCCGTCTCTGGTATTTGGCGAAATAATTTTTGGCTTCTATAAGATCAAGGTGTCCGGCCCGGAGGATAGACTTTTCCTTAATATTGAGCTGCATGTAGATTTTGTCGAACTCCTCTAAAGTTTGAGTATAACCATCAGCCTGAATCGGAAGATTATGATCTGAAATACTGGCTAAAATGGTAACATCCTTTGATAGCCGTCCTGAAATCTGAAGATCCATGGAACTTTGCACAGACTGCCCCTGGTTATTACCAAATGTAATCCCACGGATGATAGAACCTTTTGAATTAAGCTCTCCTAAAAATCTTTTTTTATCATTTTTTGCCAGTACAGCTTCATCGATAACGATTTTGTTGTGGGTTTTTATGAAATCCAGGGTGTCTTTTGCGAAAATATCCTGTTCAAGCCTTGCGGCAAGAATACTGTCTCTTTTAATACTGTCTTCAGGAATGTTGGGATTTTTCCATGAAAATACCTGAGCATTTCCTGAAAATATGCCAAAGAAGAATAATACGAATAGAATGATAAAATTCCGCAAGTCCTGAAAAATAATTCGTAAAAATAATTAAAAAATGTTAATACTAAGAGGTTTAACATTATTAACGGGAATTTCTGTGGTTTCAGATGGATGTAATGCTTTATTTATTGGAAATAATTCTAATGAAGTTATCCTCTCTTTAGTTTATATAAACGGGTACAGATGTTCAGGGCTTCAACTATAAAGTATGTTAGAAACTCAAGAATGTGAAAATAAATTGTCATGGCAGATATGGCTTTTAAGAAGCGCAAATGTTTCTTTAAAAGTTTCTGATTGTAAAGAAGGGGGCTTGTAATATACCCAAAATTATAATTGTAAAACTGTTTCAGAGAAAATTACCGAAAAACAGAATGGCTAATTAACTAATTGTTAAATATATATCACTACTCAGTTTGAATAGCGTTTTTTTTGTAGTTTTACGGAGTATTAAAAAAAATTATTTTATGAAAAAGATCTTTACTATTTTAGGATTGGTGTCAGCAACGGCATTAATGAATGCCCAGATTGTGATTAATGAGATTTATGGAGCTGGTGGTGGAAGTAATTCTGCTATTCTATATAAGTACGACTTTGTAGAATTAAAGAATATTGGATCAACAACTGTTACTTTAACAGGAGCCTATTTACAATATGCATCATCTGGAGGGACTTTCAATGGAGGTAATAGTAATCATGCATTGCCAAGCATTACTTTGGCTCCAGGACAAACCTATCTTCTTCAGGAAGGAAGTGCCGGTACAGCAGGAGGCGATTTGCCTACTCCTGATGCTATTGGAACGATCAATTTGTCAGGATCTGCCGGTAAACTTGCTTTAACTTCTGATAATACTGCACCTACTTCTGCTACGAGTGCTAATGTCATTGACTTTTTAGGATACGGTACAGGTGCTAGTTATTTTGAAGGAACCGGACCTGCGCCTGCACCATCAAATACAACTTCAATTGCAAGACTTGCAGGAGATACTAATAATAACTCTGTAGATTTCACAGCAGGAACACCTACTCCTCAGAATTCAAGTAATGCAACTTTATCTGTCATTGACGCTAAAAACGCAAAAGCAACCAATTTTGTAAAGAATTCTTTCGTTAAAAATAATGAGATCGTTTTCGGATCTGATGTAAAAGACGTAAAAGTTTTCAATATGTTTGGACAGCTTGTAAAAGAAACTTCTGTAAAACAGAACGGAACTGTAAGCGTTGCTGAACTGGCAAAAGGGAACTATATCGTGACAGGTACGGTGAATAACCAGCCGGTTTCTCAAAAGGTTCTTAAAGACTAATCTTTTTGGATGAAAATATATAAACAGCCTCTTCATTGAAGGGGCTGTTTTTTATGGGTTATTTCCTCATTCTTAGATTTTTATATTGCTTTATTTCTTAATTTACTGGTATTATTTTTGATATTTTTATTTCAGTCCATTCCTAAAATAATTACCATGAAAAAAATCTTTGCTCTTGTTGGTCTTACCGTATTATTATCCTTTTCTAAGGCCCAGATCGTGATCAATGAGATCTATGGCGGTAATGCTAACTCCGGGGCTGTATTGAAGAATAATTATATTGTCCTTAAAAATACCGGATCCACTTTGGTTTCTTTAACAGGGGCAAGCATACAGTATGCTCCGGCTATTGGTCCTTTTACGGAATATCATACATTGCCGGATCTGACACTGGGACCTGAAGAAACTTATCTTATTCAGGAATCGGTGATTGAAGGAGGAGTTGAAAGTCTGCCTGCACCAGACTTTATTGCAACTACTGTAACGAATTTTGACGGAACTCCCAACAAATCTTCAGGGTTAAAAATCTCAAATGTATCCGGGAAAATCGCTTTAGCAGGAAATATTGTACAGGTTACAGGACCCTCAGCATCCAATGTGCTGGATTTTGTAGGATATGGATCAAATGCAGATCAGTTTAAAGGCGACGGACCAGCTCCTTCTCCGACTGTAACCACTGCTATCAAAAGAACCTTGGTAGGCAGTAATGATAATATGACAGATTTTTCTCTTGAAGGAAGTGTAAAATCCAATTTTGTGCAAAATCCTTTTATTAAGGATAGTAAAGTTATCTTTGGTACTGAAGTGAAAGATGTGAAAGTATATGATACATTCAGGCAGGTAGTGAAAAAATCACCCACAAAATTAGCTTCAAGTCTTGATATTGCAGAGCTTCCAAAAGGAACATATATTGTCACAGGAACCATTAACAATATTCCCATCTCACAGAAAATTATAAAAGATTAGTTTTAATAAAAAGAACAGCAAATATTTATAAGCTGTTCTTTTATTTTAGACGAAGTGTGGTCTTTTGGAAATTTAATCCACAAAGTTTTCCACAATATTTTTTATTATTGAGGTTGTTAAACTTATATTCATTATTTTTTGTAAAGTTTAAATACCTTTATTAATAAAATTTAATACCAGCCTCTTCTTGCTGCATTAATAATGGAGCCGAGATTAAGAATCAATGTATATCTGATACGCTTTCCATAATCCTTGAATGAAGGCTCAAATCCTAAAGAAGACTGTATCGGAAAATAGATTTCCAGAAAATCAGGAATGATTCTTACCTTAACCCCGGTATCCCATATGAATTTGGCAGGAAGATTTTTATTTTTATAAACCCCGGCATCAGCATACACATGGAATATTTTCCATACACTTGAATCTACGTTGGCAGAAGTGATCCATTGGTTAACACTTCCTGGCAGAAAAGATTTGAATCCGCCGTCTGCCAGTATAAACTGTTGTGAAAGAATTCCGCTGCTGGCGCTTTCCCCCAAAAGGGTATAAGAAAATGAATAGTTGGAAACCCTGGAAATTCCATAGTTGAAAAGGTTGGTCCGGGTATTGTTTCTTAAGAAATATCCTGCAAATAAACGTACGCTGAGCTTTTGTTTGGGAGCAAATTCCCATCTGTAGAATCCTTCAGCAGTTATTTTATTGAAATCTTCCATTCCCTGGGTGCTCAGACTGAAGCTTTTTTCATGGATCATCTGGCTGTCGCTATAGCCATATCCGATGCTCCAGAGATTATATTTGCTGTAGTCATTAGTCGCGATCATCTGAGGACTCAGATCTCTCTCGAAATAATTATAAGAAATCCCGATTCCTCTGCTTACTGTACTTCTCGGATTCTTCCTGAAATTAATAGTGGAAGATAGGGAGGTTTTTCTGTACGCAAGATCATAATCATAGTGAAAATAAGAGCCGGAAGCGCCAAAAGTTAAACTTCTGATAATACTTTCAGCCGGAAGAAAAGAGTAGGAGACTGCAGCAGATCCTGTCAGCTTCCCTGTTCCGGTACTGTAGGTAGGAGTCACTGAATACAGGAATTTCTGGTCAAAGAAAGACTGATTTTTTAGATTCACTCCCAAAAGGAATTTATCGTAGGTATTGTTGAAACGTACTCTTGGGCTGATGTAAATTTCATTGTATTCAGGGTTGGGAATATCTTTTATTAATTTAAGTTTAATTTTTTTTGCATTTGAAAACAGTCCCTTTGCATACAGAAAATTGTCCCGGTAATTGGATTCAGGGAAAATATATCCGTTATTTAAAGTGACTTTATAAATATTTTCTGATGCAGGAAGAGATAAGCTGGTAACATGTTCATTTTCCTGAGTGTCTACCCAGTAATCTTTCTTTTCCCCCTCTCTGGTTTCTGTTTGCAGTTTTACAGGAATGGAAATATCCGTATTTTTTACAATTCTTATTTGCAGAGAATCGTTTTCTTTTCTGATGTTTTTCAATTTAAAATCAACTCTGTTTTTTTGTTTGAAAAAATCAGAAAGATAAGCTGCTGATTTATTTTTTTCAGAGAGGGCCGTCAGAAACTCTTCAGGATTGATTTGTTTTCCGGAGTTCTGAGAAATATATTTTTTTACAATTTCATTGAAGCGGTCATATCCCATTTTATCAGCTGAATAGTTGAAAAGACTTCCGGTTTCAAAGCTGCTGATGGCCATATCATTGAAGTTACTCAAAACAGGAAAGTGCTCATCTATTTTCTGATCAAGATTCTGCAGCATGATATACTGATAGGACAGTCCATAACGATCAAGAAGTTTTACTTTGGAAGCATGGAATAATTTTAAAGGTTTGACTCCGAATATTCTGGTTTCAGGAAGAGTCCCCAAAAGTTTTGTGTCAGCGTAGAATTTTTTGAGATACTGAATTTCCAGATAAGATTTTAAACCATTTTTAAACCAATGATCTTTTTCTTTATCTGCAATTACGCTTTCGTCAAGAATTTTCTTGGCAATAATTCCAAAATAATCCAGATCGGTATTTTCTGTATCAGTAAATAAACGGAATCTGAATTTCCAGAAAGTAATATCATTATTTCCGAAAAAATCTTCTTTGGCTCTGAATTTATCTGAAATAAAAATACTTTTTGGAAGTAATCCGATGCGTTCTTTAAGAAATTTTAATTGTAAAGGAAGGTAAAATTCCAGGTTTTGTTTTTCCTCCGGTTTAAGATTATATCCAAACTTGATGTCGATTTCCTCTCCGTCAACATTGGTTTTTATAGAAGGAAAGCTGGTTGTTGAAACCAAAAATTCAGGATCCGAATCAAGATATCCTTTAAATGAATTCATTTGGATTTGCGGAAGATTACCTTCGACAAAACTATTAACAGGAATATCAAAGTTTACAGTCCAGAAAGTATTGAAACTTACAGGTTCTTCAATATCGTGGTAGTTTCTTCTGGAAATATTGTCCGGATCAAAGTGATCCGGAACAATAAAGAAATATTTTAATATGGTATTCTGAGCGGAGGTTCCGTATCCCGTAAAAGCTCTATCAGGAAGCTGCATCCGATATTGTAACTGCAGCTTAACACTTTCTCCGGGCTTCAATACATTCTTAAGAGGAATGAAAAGATTCTCATCTGAGAGTGTATTGATAGAAACAGCCTCATTTTCAGAATTTTTAATATTCAGTTCGAGGAGTTTTCCCAGCTGATCACTTTTTGCAAAATGTAAATCAGTATTTCTGTCTTCCAGTTTTCTGTAGACTAAAGAGGTCCCCCGTTTATTATAGGCAGAAACCCAGTTCAGGAGTTTTATGGTTTGCAGGTCTTTTCCGGAATGATTGTGATAAACAATTTCCTGGCTGACATCAAGGTTCTTTTTGTCAGGAGACAGTTTAGCTTCAATGTATATACTGTCTGTCTGTGCAGAAACCTGTACAGCTCCCCATAACAAAATAAGACAAATGCTGATCTTTTTCAAATATTCGTGATAAAGTCCAAATATAACTTATTTTGTATATACTTTATAGCATTTTAACCCTGAATTGCTTTTTTTTCCAAAGAATTAATATACGCATTCCATCCCTCAGTCTTATAAGTGATCGCAGATGCTTCAGGATCATTGGATTTGTAAATTCCTCTTCCTACAATAATAAAATCGGTGTGCAATGTTTTGAATACGTGTTCCGGCGTGTTGTACTGCTGTCCTTTACCATCTCCCGAATCTGCAAGGTTTACACCGGGAGTGAATAATAAAAGTTCTTCAGGAAGCTTATTTTGAGAAACACCACCTATTACATTAGGATGAGATAATGCTACTTTCAAAGCTTCTTCACGATAGCTTGCTGTTGTTAATGTTCCTTTGGAAGACATACCAACAATAGCTACCACTCCTACATTATTGAAGCAGTCTAGTGATTCAAAGCCTCCGATCACCTGTGAAGTTACGAAATCTGCCCAGTTGGTAATTTTGAAAACCCCGCTTGTAAACTGAAGTTCCTGTGTATTTCCAATGTCAGCAAATTTTCGGTCTTCCATCAGCAAAAACTGATGTTTTGCGGCAATTGCTTTTAAAGGGATGATTGTTTTTTCATATTCGAAATCAGAAATAATATCGATATGGGTTTTTAAAGCAATAATATGTGGACCCACTTTTTCTGCCAATTCTAATAACTCCTGAGTCGTAGTGACATCTGCAGAAGCGATAAGGTTTGATTTTTTTGCTAAAGCTGTTTCCAGTAATTTTTTTGATACTGAATGTTGTGCTGCCTGAAGTTTCTGCTCATAAGAAGATCTGGTTTCTTCTTCAAACTGAATATGATTTCCCTGAAGGAAGTCCTGGATTCTTTTTACTTCTTCATCTGACAATTCACCGGTTTCCTGAAGAATGCCACATACTTCCGAAATATTAAAAAGAGTGTGTACTCTATATCCTTTGCTTTCCAGTAACTGTTTTCCTCCCTGCTCTCTGTCCAGTACCACAACGATATCTGAAACTTTAAGGTCTTCCTGTTCTATTTCAGGTATCGTTTCCAACAATGATTTTCCTGAAGTGATCACATCCTCTACCAAAAGACAGTTTTGTCCTTTCTGGTAAATGCCTTCAATAAGTTTTTTGGTACCGTAGCTTTTCGCTTCTTTTCTTTTAATAATTAATGGAATATAGCTTTCCAGAGACATTGCAGTCGCCATAGGAAGAGCGGCATAAGGAACTCCACAGATTAAATCAAAATTATCTAACGGAAGCATTTCCAATAAATAATTAGCAAGATTTTTTAAAATTTTAGGATCTGAAGCCAAAGGTCTCAGGTCTACATAAAAAGGACTTTCAATACCGCTTTTCAGGGTAAACCTTCCGAATTTGATGATGCCTAGTTTGTAGCACTCTAAGAAGAATTCTTTTTTACTTTCCATTATTTTTTATTAGATGTTGCAAATTTAAGGAATTGAAATAAGGCTTAAAAATTTATCGGTCATTTGTAAATAAAAAACCATCCCGGATGTACCGGGATGGTGTGGAAAATATAATAAACTATTATTTTACGATTTCAGCATCAATAACTTGAGTACCTCTGTATTTTTGTTCAGCTTCCCAGAGTAAAAATTTGTCAACCTCTTTGATAAGTTTAGGAATCGTCAGTGAAAGTACTGCCAGATCGTCCATCACTCCAAGCACCGGTATGGCAAATTCAGGAAGCAGATCAATGGGGGAGATGACATATAAAATACCCAGTAAAGGAAGAATAATGTCTATGGATTTCATTGGATAGATCCCTTTTCTCCACATTTTGACCATTCTGAAAATATCTGGAATCTTTTTTACAAACCCCTTGTGATTGATGGCTTCTTTTGCAAGATTTAATTTTGAATATTTCATTTTGTGTTTGGATTTAATAAATTTTTCAACGGTATAAATTTCACAAATCCTGTACCAACAAATTATAAAATTTAGTTAAAATATTATTTGATAATATTGTCAATGAACTGATGTACAGTCTCTGTGTTCCAGTCTTTTGTAGCATCTTCTTTAATGAGGATTCTTCCGTGCTTGTCCAAAAGGAAAGTGGTAGGGAATACTTTTGGAAGAATCTTCTCAGAAATTGGACTTTGGGCAATATATACAGGAACGGTATAGTTGTTTTCTTTCAAAAATTTCCTTACATCCTCTTCTTTGTCATTCATAGCGATCAATACAAAATCTACATGATCTTTTCTGGAGTCATACAGCTTCTGGATAGAGGGCCATTCTTTTCTGCATGGCGGGCACCATGTTCCCCAAAAGTTAAGGAAAATACCTTTGTCTTTAAAGTTTTTAAGGTTGGTGCTGGGCGCATTGATTCCCTTAAGCTCTATATCGTAATCTTCATCAGTGATGTGGACCGCATTTTCAATGGTGGCAACCGGAAAGAAAGTGTCCTTCAGAAAATTTCTTACTCCCGGTATCAACGCAATACCTGCGATAATGACGATCAATACAAGATAAATGACGTTTTTTTTCATGTTTCTTTTTTATAGAAGATCTAAAATTTCCTGAACTGCGTCTTTACCTCTGTTTTTGGCATAATATATCTGCAGGTCATTATAGAAAGTGTCTTTTGGGTACGCTTCAGGATCCGCTTTATATTTCATTAAAAGCTCATATCCATATTTTGGGCGCGGTCCCCATGAATTTTTTACATTCAGATCTTTATCGAGGATCAGCACTTTAGGAATAGATTCTGTACCATTGGTCAGGAACTGATTGATTAAGCTTTTATCACTGTCTCTAAGGAAAACCCTTACTTCATTGTGGCCTTCAAAAAATCTGAAAACAGCAGGAACTGTTGCACTGGCATCTCCGCACCATGCCTCGGAAATAATTAAAATCTTTCCGTCAAATTTTTTGGCAGCAAGTTCTTTCAGCTGATCTTCATCCGGAACATATTTTTTTACCGTTCTGTCCATTCTCTGAAGACCCAGTTCATAATATTGTTTATAATCAGCTTCCTGTTGATTGGAAGGATTTTCTAATCTTTCTTTTGCAATCTGAAGATATTCTTCAAATGAAATTCCTTTATCCCAGTAATTTTTCATTACCAAAAATATTTATGTTAAAAATTATTGATATTTCTTGTTTTGTTGATCAGAAACAGATCTGCCAGTACAAAAGCAGCAAGGCTTTCTACCACAGGAACCGCCCTTGGAACTACACATGGATCGTGACGTCCTTTTCCTTCTACCACCACAGGATTTCCATCTTTATCAATACTGTCCTGAGGTCTCAAAATAGTTGCCACAGGTTTGAAAGCCACACGGAAATAAATATCCATTCCGTTGGAAATTCCACCCTGAATACCACCTGAAAGGTTCGATTTAGTAGTGAAATCTGTATTGAAAGCATCATTGTGCTCTTTTCCTGTCATTTTAGCTCCGCAGAAACCGCTTCCATATTCAAAACCCTTGCAGGCATTGATATTCAGCATTGCCTTGGCCAGTTCAGCCTGAAGTTTTGAGAATATAGGTTCCCCAATTCCTACAGGAACATTTTTGATGACACATGTAATAGTTCCTCCAATGGTATTTCCTTCTTTTTTGATCTCTTTGATTTTCGCAATCATTTTTTCTGCTGTCTCAGCATCTGGGCAGCGAACATCATTGTTTTCCGTTTGAGAAAAATCTAAAGCCTGATAAGGTTTCTCACAGAAAATATCACCTACAGAAGAAACGTATGCGTTGATCTCAATGTCAGGTAAAAGCTGCTTGGCAAGAGCTCCTGCCACTACCCAGTTCATGGTTTCTCTGGCAGAAGATTTTCCACCACCACGATGATCTCTGAAACCAAATTTCTGATCATAAGTAAAATCAGCATGACTTGGACGATACGCTCCAGCGATATGGTCATAATCTTTTGATTTCTGATTTTCGTTTTCAATGATAAAACCAATTGGGGTACCTGTTGTTTTTCCATCAAAGATTCCTGAAAGAAACTTTACAGTGTCGCTTTCTTTTCTTTGCGTAACGATTGCTGACTGGCCCGGTTTTCTTCGGTTCAGTTCGTACTGAACTTTATCGAGATCTACCGTTAAACCTGCCGGAAAATTATTGATGATACCGCCATAAGCCACTCCGTGACTTTCTCCAAATGTTGTAAGACTAAGAAGATTACCTAATGTGTTGAACATGATACAAAAATACCTATTTTTCTTCAGATAATAAAGTTTCCGGATTTGTTCTATTTATCAGTGCTTTTGATATTATTGATAACATTTTGAGCTTCTTTTTTTTCTTCTGCGGTCATTTTTTTCCAGATAATTCCTTTTTTTATATCATTTTTATCAGAAAGTTGTGGAAAAATGCCTGCTTTTACATCATCAAAAATATAAAAAGGAGTGACAGCTGGAATAGGAGTATCAAAACTGTAGGGATAATTATATGAAACATTAAATTTAAAATTCCCGACTTTAAATGTATTGAACTGGTGGTAGTGGTAAGTGGATGGCCTGTAAAGCTGCTCTTTTTCAAATCCTGTCATAAAACTTCCCATACGGAAGCTTGGAATGGATCTTTGAATGATTTCTGGAAAAGATAAAATTGAAATAAAAAATAGGCTGAGCACCGAAAAAACAACAATGGATTTCTTTTGATTGAAATATTCATGAAACAGAACAAAGAATATTACAAAAAAAACGTCGAGAAAAAATCTGTATTGGGCTGAAAAAATAAGTACCAATATGCTCTTTGTCCATAATGCAATACAAATGAAGGTGATGAGTTTTCTTTTTTTTACTCCGGCAAATATTGTGAAAATAACCAGGCTCAGAATAAAAAGAATATTAATTTTTGATTTAATTCCATCAAGAGATAACCAGTTTAAAATATAACCTGCTGTTGAAAACTTTTGAATTTCTTCATAAGAGTATTGCATGTCATATGTTTTCATTACAGCAAATTGTGATGATGTTTTTAAAACTTCAGGATTGGGTTTCCAGGGCAGTCCCAGATCACCTATTGCAACAGGAAAGACCGGATACCCGAATGTCCAGATATTTTTAATGAAGAATACAAAGAGAATTAAAAATCCTGAAAGCAAATGTTTAAGGCCAGATTTTAAAATAAAAACAGTGTGTAATAGAACGAGGATTGGCAGCCATATCATGGTAGGCTTTACGGCAAAAACAAATACAGCAAAGACAAAAAGGAGAGAGGTGTTTTTATTTCCGGATATCAGTTCATCCAAAATAATCAATGAAAAAATAATAACGGGAAGATCAGGGCTTGGAGATTGTGAAAACAACAGCAATACCGGAAGAAAACAAAGATGTATCCATCTCTTTCTTTCAACAGTATAAAGGATATAGATAATCAGCAATACTGTATTGATCCTTAAAAACGGATCTGAAAAGTTTGAAAACCCAGCCTGGAAAATATGCCAGACAGACATTTGTCCTAATGTAAGATCTATATTTGAGATTCCTTTTACCAGACCATATTCTGTAAGCCATTTAATGGTAGGAACATAATATCCGAAATGATCTAATATATAAGGATAAAACGAACCTGTGAACAGGATAATCAATACAGTGAAGCTGATGAGCAATGTATCTTTTTTTGAAAAGTGATAAAGCTTTTGATAGAGTTTATTTTTTAAAAAAAAGAATAATCCTAGAAGTATAGAAACTGTTTCTGCATAAATATCTAAAGGCATAAAAAAAGAAAAAACAGTCCATATTAAGCTTATTCCAACGATCCCGGACAGAATTTTCCCGGAGATTCCCTGAAATAAAAATCCCGATAGATTTTCCATAATTTCTCCCCATCCGATTAAGACAGGGATGATGAAAAGTGAAGAAAACAGAATCAGTAACATAAAAAAAGATTGCTTAAAAATAAGCAATCTTTATTTTATATTGTACGGTTAAATTATTTATTAACGAGGCTGTACTCTTCCATCTTTTCTGTCCTGTGATCTACCAATAGTATATCCTGTAGCACCTCCTACAACACCACCGATTACAGCACCCAATCCTCTGTTTTTCTTAGCAACCAGGGCTCCTACAGCGGCACCGCCTACAGTACCAATGACAGTTCCCTTGGCAGCCTTACTCCATCCTTTTTTCTGAGTAGTTCCCTGTGAAGTACCACTTCCGTTATTGGCATAGCTTCCGTTACTGCTTCCTCCAGAGGAATTTGAGCTCCTGTCTCTGTATATTGTTCTTGTTTCTCTAATAACTCTTGGTTTTGAATTACTTTCAGCTGCAGCTCTTGCTTTTTTGCTTTCTGATATACTGTCTGCTTTTTTCTGAGCTTCGTATACCATTTTTTCCTTTTCAATAGCCAGTTTCTGCTTTTCTATTTCAAGTTGTCTGGCCTGAAATTCAAGTTTTTGCTCTTCCAGTGACTTTTCGGCTGTTCTGTCATCTTTCTTGCAGGCTGTCATCAAAAATACAGATAAAAAACCTGCTAATATTATCTTTTTCATAATTCAAATTTTATAAACTAAACCAAAGTAACTTTGATTTTAGTTTATTTTCAATTATGAAGCCAAATTTTAGTTAATAAATGTTAAAGTTGAAAATGGAAAAGTGAAATAATTTTGGATTCTATTGAATTTTGCACTGTAGATAAGGAATTTTGAATGATTTAATATATATTTTTATAGTAATAATTTTTTGTTCCCATCAAGTTAAATTTTCCATCAGAATTCATTAGCATTTCAGATCCTTCAATGTTTTTTTAAGTATTTGTAAGTTTTATTTCACTCAAAATTTTTATTGAATTCATATAAGTTGACTATTTTTGAACACCAAATTACTTTTTAACATGAAAAAAACAATTTTTACAGTATCAGCGTTTATTGGATTGCTGACTGTTACCACATCGTTTTCCTTCACGGAAATAAAAAAAAATAACAATAACTGCTCAGAAGTTTCTGACAGAATGCCGGAAACTCAGACTTATAAAATCCGTTATGGGCTTCTTTCAAAAAGCGGAACAAAAATTCTTTCGGGAAATTATGATGTCGGCAGTTTTCTTGCTGAAAATATGGCTACCGGAGAAGTATATGATACGTATTATGGAGGTGGTTTTCAGTCTGTTCCACAGTATTATGACGGTCTTCCTGCCGGAACCTATACGTTTTCTGCGATGCAGGGACAGGGAGGCTGGGTAGGTTATGGAACGGTAGTTGCTACTGTTTCAGATGCTCAGGTAGATTCAGATGGGTATATTACCGTGTATATTCCTATTATTTGGGAGGAATAACCTTGCGGGCAAAGAAATATTTAACTAAATTTACCCATTCCAGAAATGAAGATTTTTTTATTATTAAATAATTTTTTTGGATTTTATTTTATTTAATCAATTTTTTATATTGAATAAAAACTAATAGAACGCCGGGATAGTTTAAATTATTTATATTTTGTAATCTTCAGGATAGTTTGATTCTTATAGAAGTATTCATTCTCTTATTCCATATTATTATATCTTATTTTTCGATCCGAGAAATATTATAATAGGGTTGTATTGAATGATTCTGCAATATTCTGTTTGGATTTTTCTAAATAGATTTTTTTCATCATTTGTGTTTTTTAGGCCTCCGTCAGGAGGCCGTTTCTTTTTCATGAGCTGCGTTTGCTGCTTTTTATTCAGCATTTATAATAAATTGAGAATAACTTTTCGTGCTATTTTATCGATGAACCAAAGAAATACTTATTGAAAAGAAACAATAATTTTATGACTGTACTCATAAAATTAAAAAAAAGACTGATATAACTTTGACGTTAGAATTAATAGATAAAATAATTTTTATCTCTGATATAAAATTTTTTTTCATCATTTGTGTTTTTTGAGGCCTCCATTTTTGGGGGCTTTTTGATATGTTGAGCTGATGTGTCATACATCAAAAAGAATTCTGCCGTCAAAAGGAGTATCCCAGATGATCAAAATTTTATCATTTGATTTTCGTAAAGGAGTCTGAATGATTTCATAGCTTCCCTTTTCAGTCAGTTTTTCTACGATAAGATTAGATCCTACACCTATTTCGCTTATCGTGTATTCCAGCTGATATTCTTTCTCACCGGACTTTTTAAAGTCTTTTTTACTGAAAATTCTTTGCGCCATGATGATTAAATTTTAAGTTATTTGATTTAAATAAAGAATAAATTATGCCAATTTGTTTTTTTGTGATATTTTTGGAGCAGACAATAAAGCATATAAAATTTTTATTGACTGAATATCAATTTTATTTTATTAAAATGTAAATTATTTTATTTTTAATAATTTTGCCCAGATGTTAGATTTATTTGAATTAATTATAAACAATTATAATTGGCTTTTTAAAGCTTCAATTAAATCGGTTTAAAATGCTGAATTGATCAATGTCGTGTCATAATTTTTTTTTCCAATTATTGGCATTCTTGGCACGATTTTTCAATATAGAAATGTAACTCATGTTTAATTTGAGTTTTCATGGTTATTAGTTTTTATCCTCGGAATTTCCGGGGATTTTTTTTTGACCTTATATGACGGTGCTCATAAATAGCATGTTTATACATCCTTATCTTTGGATGAGATAATTTTCTATCTACCATTACTTTTTGCATTATTTATTTAGCTCTTCCAATTACAGAAGAGCTTGTTTTTTTATACATGACAAATAATATAAAGATTAGGGAGGTGACTTATTAAATAAAAAATCACTCAGAAAAGGGAATGGCAGAGTGAAAAAGTGATTTAATAACCGAGCGTTATGATCCATTCTTTATCCAATAAGAATCTGAGGAAGATTATAATGCCGTCAGTACACTTCTTGTTTAAAATTAATTCAATAGAGAGTTATTCTCTTTCTGTTTCTTTGATCCATCTTTTAACAGTGTTTTTTATTAGCTTGTAAAAGCCATAAATGCTAGAGAAGATGATTAACAGTAATACAATTGCTGAAATTATAATATGTGTTGAGGATATTGCTAAAAACATGGTTATTATTATAGAATATGATTTTTCTACAAATATAAAGATATCTATATAGATCAGTGGATTGCTGTTGCGTTTTCATATGAATGTATAATAAGTTATTGGAAATGTTTCCTGTTTATGAAGTAAAAAGTACTACACGAAGAAGTAGTGCTAAGATTAAGTAAGCTACCAAGACACAAAAAATAGGGGATCAGTCTCAAAAGCTGGGGCTTGGCTTCGTTAGCAAAAACAAAAAACCTCTAAGTTAACTTAGAGGTTTTTTTGAGGTACCTAGCGGATTCGAACCGCTGTAGATGGTGTTGCAGACCACTGCCTAGCCGCTCGGCCAAAGTACCATTTTTACCATTTTTGAGGTGTGCAAATATAGTAAAAATTCTTTATGAACAAAAGTTTTTAAGCAATTTCTTTCGTTCCCAGAGCCTCAATTTCGCTTTTTGCTTGAATTTCAGCCTGATAATTTTTGATGTTAATTACCCGTGTTTCGCTCCATTTATCATGCCAGCCGTTTTCACCCAAAAAAGAAAGTACATCAAAAGGAACCAATCTGGAAATATTCCGGATAAAATAATCATTGAAAGTAGGTTGAGTGCCATCTATACAAACGACTTTACTTCCTGTAATATACTTGCCGATAGTCCTTCCTTTGGTAAAGTATTCCATCAGAAGTGCATAAGTGAAATATACTATAGAGGTAATCAGTATATCCCAAAATCTATTTACTTGTGACAGTTTCATAGTGATATTGAGAAAAAGATCACTTCCTGTTACATTAAATATTAGGGCTGAAATTGCTCCAAAAGCAATAAAAATAAGCAGGATAATGATTCTGTCAATAATAAGATTAGCCAATCTTGTCAACTTCTGAGCTCGGTTTCGATCTACAGTTATTAAATATTTTCTCATGGTCGGTTATTAGTTTTGTTTTTTTGAAATTTTAAAATCCGTTAACAAGTAATTTTAATGAAGCGTTTGTGTCAATAACGGCTGTGATTCCTGTATTGCTGAGCAGGATTTTGCTGGGCTTAAGATTGAAAACCTTTCCATTCATTTTTAATCCTTTATAATATTCTTTGTTAAAGGCTTCTTCAATACTTTTTCTTGAAGTTTCTTCCAGTTCCTGAGTTGGAATGCCATATTCTTCCTCAATCATTTTTACAATTTTCCCCTGGAATAAAAGAGATGCCGTTTTCTGTAAAATATTGGTTGTTTTCAGTTTAAACTTAGTTTCTGATAAAACAATTTTTCTTTTCGTTTCATCATACACCGGAATTCCTGAAATAATGGAAGTCCCTTTTATATAACCTTCAGTCTGTGCTTCAATGACCACTCTGTTATCCACACCATAGACTCTGATATCTGTTACTTTCACTTTAGAGTCGCGCACATCAAATTCTTTGTTTAAAAAGGTTTTTCTTGCCATGTTGCTTGCCTCTGTAAAAGGAATATTGGCGGTGGTCTGTAAAATAAATCTGTCTGCAACGGTAGGCGTTGTGTTGAAATTGGCAACGCTGGTTACCGGTGAAGAGGCTGCAGGCTTATTTCCTGTAAACGTTTCGGAAAAAATGTCAACACCAAGCGTGGCATTGATCTGATTTCCGTAAAATTTCAAAGGGGTAATATTGACCCCCACCGGACTTACTTTCAGCCACGTATTGTATTCTTCGGAAATATTGAAGGGCTGCAGAAAAGTATTCCACGCCATTAGGGCATACTGCTGGAAGTTCAGTTGTGTAGCCATCTGCTGATCTATTGTTTTGCAGAATTTTTCCTGTTGCTCCTTGAGGCTTTTTTCAACGATAGAAGTAATCGGGATCTGTATTCTTCCATAATCCAGCACAGGTTTGGTTACCCATCTGAAACCATTAGGCTGGGTATTGGTAATAATAGTCCAGTTGTTTTTAAAAGTAACCGTTGTATTGAATGACATGACGGTTTCAAAAGTGGTATTCTGATAGGTGTAGACCCCCAATGTTCCGATTCCTTTTTCTGCCCATATTTTTAATGGAACTTCAATCAACAGATTCTGGTTTGTTCCACCTACAAGACGGATAGGTCTTGTTTTCCATACTTTTACTTTAAACTGATCATTGTTATTGTCTGTATAGGAATCATCCTGGTAAATGAGATCTTTCACAGAAGCATTGATCATATTGCTTAATTCCGAAAGAGGAATGGTCACAGGCATTGTGATACTGGACTTTATCTTTGGGAAATTATAAGCTGCCAACTGATTATCAGCACCGGTCTGGCCAAAAGCGCTGATTCCGGCTACTAAAAATAATATTTTAACGAATTTCAATTTGTATGTTTTTTAATCAACGAAAATAGGAATTTTAATTTTCCGGTTTAAAGCTTTTTTCCAACTCAATGCTGGCCCCTTTCATTTCTCCCTGCATTGGTGGAGCTGTTTTAGTAATTTTTAATTTGATATAATCGACCTGTGGAAAACTGTTGTGGATCTTTGCGATAATTCTTCCACCCACATGTTCCAGCAATTTGGATTTTATTTTCATTTCGCTGTGAAGGATATCGTTGATGTCTGCATAGCTTATGGTGTCATGCAAATCATCAGATTCAGCAGCTTTCCACAGGTCGGTATGAAGTTCTGTGTTCAGAATATAATACGTTCCGATAATGTTTTCTTCAGGAAGCACACCATGGTATGCATATATTCTTACATCTTCAAGATATATTTTGCTCATTGTTTCAGATTTTATGAAGCAAAAATCGTCTTAATTCTTCAAAATCTGAATGTATTTCTACAGTTTTTTTCTCCTTTTTCATAAGCTCATTCAGTGAGTCCGGAATTTCAATCTGTGTATGGATTGATTTTTCCACTGCATCCGGGAATTTTACCGGGTGAGCAGTACCCAGAATAAATCCTTTTTGCTCTGGATTTTCCTGCAGATATTTTTCCGTTGCAGCAAAAGCAACGGCGCTGTGGGGTTCCAGAATATATCCATATTTCTCATAAACTTCTCTAATGGTACTCATGGTTTGATCATCAGCAATGGAATAAGCAGATATTTTATTTTTTAAAGTTTCAAATTGGTATCCGAAAAGTTCCAGAATTCTCACAAAATTACTTGGATCTCCCACATCCATAGCATTGGATAGAGTAGCAACTGCTTTTTGTGGCTGGTAATTTTGGGTTTTAAAATAATCTGGAATTACATGATTGGCATTACAGGCCGCAACAAAATGACTGGCAGGTAATCCTCTGAAGTAGGCCAGCAGCCCGGCGCAGATATTTCCGAAATTTCCACTTGGAACACCGATTACGGGTTTTTCATTATGATGTTGAATCCACTGTTTCAATGCTATTAAATAATATATCTGTTGAGGAAGCCATCTTGCGACATTGATTGAATTGGCAGACGTCAAAAATAAGTGACTGTTAATTGTTGGGTCGGAAAAAGCCTGCTTAACAAGGTTCTGGCAATCATCAAAACTGCCATTTACTTCCAGTGCAGAAATATTTTCTCCCAATGCTGTCAGCTGTTTCTCCTGAACCGGGCTTACCCTGTTTTTCGGATAAAGAATGACCACATTGATTTGTGGGATTTTATAAAATCCGTGAGCAACAGCTCCTCCTGTATCTCCGGAAGTAGCTACAAGAACAGTGACCTTTTTCTGCTCATCCTTTAGAAAATAAGACAGACAGCGGCTCATAAATCTGGCGCCAATATCTTTAAAGGCAAGGGTAGGACCATGAAACAGCTCCAATATGGAGATCTGGTCATTGATCTTTACTAATGGAATCTCAAAACTGACCGTTTCTGTTACAATTTCTTTGAGTATTTCTGATGGAATCTCATCTCCAACAAAGCCTTTCATGCATTTGAATGCAATTTCTTCATTGGAATATTGGTGGAGATTTTGAATAAATTCTTCATCAAATTGAGGAATGCTTTCGGGAAAAAACAATCCTTTTTCCTTTCCCTGTCCTTTTATTGTTGCTTCTCTGAAATTTATTTTTTCCAGATGATCTTTCAAGTTATAATATTTCATTTCTGCTTTATTTTTCTTCTTTTTCTTCAATGATTTGAATTCCTGCGGGATTTATTTTTGAGACATAAACAAAACTTTCTATTTCAATTTTGTCATAGGCTGATTTCATCATCTGAGCAATTTTCTCTGCTCTTTCTTTTTGCTCTGACAGCATAAAAATAGAAGGTCCGGAACCCGAAATTCCTCCTCCCAAAGCTCCCAGCTGTAAACTCATCTCTTTGATGTCGTCAAATTTCGGGATCAGAATACTGCGGATAGGTTCTATGATGACATCATTGAGACTTCTTCCAATCAATAGGATGTCGTTTTTCTGAATTCCAGCGACCAATCCGGCTATATTTCCCCATTGTTCGACAGCACTTTTTAAACTGATATTTTTCTTTAAAATCTGTCTGGCATCTGAAGTTTTGACTTCCACCTGTGGATGTACAGCGGTTACAAACAGATCAGGGCTGCTTAAGGGAATAATATCAATAGGATTTGTAGATTTTACCAGGGTAATTCCTCCATAGATACAGGGAGCAATATTATCTGCATGTCTTACACCTGAAGCGAGTTCTTCCCCAAACATAGCAAAATGAACCATTTCTTCTTTTGACAGTTTGTTCCCTAGTAACAGATTGGCTCCAAAGGCGGCTCCGGCGGCACTTGCCGCACTGGAGCCGAGCCCGCTTCCAGGTTTTATATGCTTATGGATAATGACTTCAAAACCATTTTTCAGATTGAAATACTCCTGGATTTTTAACAGGACAACTCCTGCAACATTTCCGGAAGGCACCTCAGGGAGTCCGAATGAATCAGTGTGTTTTATGATGATATCCGGAGTATCCAGCCATCGGAATTGCATTTCGTCATAGGGCTCATGTACCGCCATTCCCAGAATATCGAATCCGCAGACCAGATTGGCAACAGTAGCGGGGACTTTTAATTTTATTTTCTTCATATCAATATTTTATATAGAACGGATAATATCTGCAAAAACGCCACTTGCCGTTACATCAGCTCCTGCACCGGCACCTTTTACGACCAAAGGCTGCTCGGAATATCTTAGGGTCTTGAAAATGACAATATTGTCTTTGCCATAAAGATGAAACAGGTCACTGTCGGGAGCAATATGCTGCAGTCCTACTTTGGCTTTTCCATCTTCAAACACAGCCACATATTTTAGTATTTTACCTTTGCTTTTAGCTTGATTCAGTAAATTCTTAAAATGATCTTCATAGGCAGTAAGCTTTTCGTAAAAATTTTCGACACTTCCCTGCATACATTCTTCCGGCAGAAAGCTCTTATTTTCGATTTCTTCAAACTGAAGCGGATACCCTGCCTCTCTTGCCAGAATTAAAATTTTTCTTGCCACATCGGTTCCGGACAGATCGAGTCTTGGGTCCGGTTCTGTATAGCCTTCCTTCTGGGCTTGTCGTACTACTTCAGAAAATGTTTTGCTGCCATCGTATTCATTAAAGACAAAATTTAATGTACCACTTAATACAGCCTTAAGGGATTGTATTTTATCTCCGCTTTTGATAAGGTCGTTGATAGTCCCTATGACCGGAAGCCCGGCCCCTACATTGGTTTCAAAATAAAAATTGCAGCTGTGATTTCTTGCCGTATTTTTTAGGGTTTTGTATTGTTTATAATCTGAGGAAGCAGCAATTTTATTACAGGCGACAATATTCACACTTCTTTTTAACAAACTTTCATAAATTTCCGGAACATCAGGACTTGCGGTTACATCAACGAAAACAGAGTTTCTAAGGTTTCTGCGGATAATTTCATCAGCAAATTCTCTGGAAGAAGCCTCCCCGCTTTGCTGATTCCAGGCAATGTAGTTTTCCTTCGGTATTCCCTGATCCGAAAATAGCATATGACGGCTGTTGGAAATTCCTGCAATTCTCAAATTGATTAAGAAATTTTCTTTTAAATAGTCGTTTTGGTCATAAATCTGCTGAATCAATTTTGTACCCACATTACCTGTTCCGCAGATGTAGAGATGGATCTGTTTAATCTCAGATTCAAAGAATTCTTCGTGAAGTACATTTACTGCCTTTTTGCTGTCTTTTTCTGAAATGACAATGCTGATATTTCTTTCCGAAGAACCCTGTGCAATCGCCCTTATATTGACTCCGTTATTTCCAAGGCAACCGAACATTTTTGCACTTACTCCACTTCTGCTTTTCATGCTTTCTCCTACCAGTGCTACAATAGAAAGTCCGGTTTCAATTTTTACCGGATATACTCTTTTCAAATTGATATCATCAGCAAAAGAAAGATTGATAGCGTGTTCAGCACGTAGTGCCTCTTTTTTTTCAATGGCTATTGTAATAGAATGTTCCGAAGAACCCTGGGTAATAAGGATGACATTTATCTTTTCATGACTTAAACATTGGAATAATTTTGCTGAAACTCCTGGTATGCCTACCATCCCGCTTCCTTCCAGTGTGAGCAGAGCAATACTGTTCATATTGGAAATCCCTACGGCAATCTGCTTTTTATTTTCTGAAGATTTCAACTGATGAGAAATTAAAGTTCCCACTGCATCAGGTTCAAAAGTGTTTTTGATGATCAGGTCTATATTTTTCACCATGACAGGCTGGATGGAAGGCGGATAAAGTACTTTTGCCCCGAAATGAGACAGCTCCATAGCCTCATGATAAGATATTTCCGAAATGGGTTTGGCATTGGAAGCAAGGCGTGGATCGGCAGTCATCATTCCACTTACATCGGTCCAGATCTGAAGTTGTTCAGCAGGAATTGAGGCTGCCATAATAGAAGCTGTGTAATCGGAACCGCCTCTTCCTAATGTTGTTGCATTATTTTTTTTGTCACGGGCTATAAAACCGGGTCCTACGATGATACGGTTCTGGTTTTCAGTCAGAAATCTTATAATATTATCTTGTGTGCAGTTAAAGTCTACTTTTGCATGGGTAAAATTACTGTCTGTTATGATCAGATCTGCAGAGTTCATCCACATGCAGTCCAGTCCTTCATGCTGTAATCTTGCGGCAATGATTTTTGAAGACAGGAATTCTCCATAAGACGCAATCTTATCTTTGATTCTGTCTGTAAGTTCACCGAGAACAGCAATTCCGTTGCAGAGCTCTTCAATATCATTGAAATGTTTTTTTACAAAGCTAAGCCATGAACTTTGTTCTGCGATAGGGAAAAGTTCTTTGACTAAAGTAATATGTTTTTCTTCAAGATCCTGAACAATCTGAATATAGTTTTCATCTTTTACAGAAGCACATTCTGCTGCTTTTATCAATTGATCGGTAACACCATGCAATGCTGATACAATGACTACAACTTTGTTTTGTAAAGATTCCTGCTTTATGATTTTTTCCACCAGTAAGATATTTTGAGAATGGGCGACTGATGTTCCGCCAAATTTTAAAACTTTCATCAATTATTTATTTAAGGTTGGGTAAAAAGAAGTGTTTACTCTTTAAAAAAAGAGTACGGGTACCGGAAATAATATGTGAAAATTTACCCCGTTATGGGGTAGTTGTTGTAGTTGTGAATGTAGAAACAGAAGATATGCCTGAAATAAGTGATTTCAGGGCAGAAATATCAGATATGTTTCTTAATATATTCATTGTAATGGAACAAATGTACAAATTATTTTGAAACAGCCAAGTTTTATTACGATAAAATTTATTTCCTTTTTTAGAGATATATTTGTTGTAATGGGTTAAAAATCTTATATTTAGGATTCTAACCAAAAACAATTAAACATGAAAAAGTTAAAAAAAATGAACCGGAAGAATCTGAAATCAATCAGTGGAGGAGATATAAATGACTGTTTTGAGTACTGTCCTCCGGGGCCATATGGACCGGGTGAGCCAAGATCATGTGCTGATTATCATGCTTTGCCACAATGTTGTAAAGGTAGAGTACTGGTGAGTTTTGAATGCTCTGATCCGTATTGATTTTAAAAAAATTAATAATGAGTTTAAATAACTTTGATAACTTTAAAATTAAATGCTATGAAAACAATTAAAAAATTATCACGCGAACAAAAGAAAAACATCACAGGAGGATTTACCGATATTCAGATTGAAGCTTGTGGTGGTGAGCAGTTTGTATGTTTCCGTAAAGGCGGATGGGGATGCTGGCTGAAGCCGGGAGGAACCTGTTATGCACCGATGCTGTAACAGCATTGTTAATGAGGTTATTAGTGAAAAAATAACAAAACCAGAAATTTATTAAAACTACTATGAAAAATCTAAAAAAATTAAACCGGAAAGAACTTGAAAAATTATACGGAGCAGCTGGCCCGTCAAGATGTGCCGGATGTCCACAGAATGCTACATTTGGTGATGGTCCGGGATACCAGTATTCCTGTGCTGCTTATCAGGGACTTCCCGATTACTGTAAGATGTGTGTTCTGGTAAGCATAGAATGTGTAGATGGAGGAGTATCCTAAACGGATATTTGTATTAATATGATAATAAGAAAGCACTGTGAAAAACAGTGCTTTATTTTTTAACAATTGTCTGGAATGTAAAGTCCTCTTGGTACGCAGATCAATTCTCCATTGCATCCTCTTCCGCAAGTTTCATGTATTTCGCAGTTTAAACTGCATGTGTCACTGCCTCCGTTTACATTTTTAAGACTTCTTCTGTCTAATTTTTTTAAATTTTTCATATTTATTATCAGTTTGGATTCTAAATATAATAAATATTCAATAAAAAAAATTATTTTATGCTTTTAGAAAGATCAAGCATAGCTTCAATAGGTTTCAATGCTTTTAATCTTAATTCCTCGTCGATAAGAATTTCAGGAAGCTCATACTTCATACATAAATACAGTTTTTCCATTGTGTTACGCTTCATGTAGAAACATTCTGAGCAGTTACAGCTTTCATCAAAAACCAGTGCAGGAATCAGTTCCTTATGAGGGGCACGTTTTCTCATTTCATGAAGAATTCCTTCTTCTGTTGCGATAATGAATTTCTGACAGTCGTCTTTTTCCACATAATTCAACAGGGCAGAAGTGGAACCGATGAAGTGAGCCAGCTTTAAAACAGCTTCTTCACTTTCAGGGTGTGCAATCAGTTTTGCATCCGGATTGTCTGCCAATTGCTGGGCAATTCTTTCCATAGAAAATGCTTCGTGTACTACACAGCTTCCATCCCAAAGGATCATATCACGTCCTGTTTTTTTAGATAAATATCTTCCCAGGTTCTTGTCCGGTGCAAAGATGATTGGTCTGTCTTTCGGAAGGGCTTCGATAACTGTTTCCGCATTGGAGCTTGTTACGATAATATCACTTTCTGCTTTGGTTTCCGCATTACAGTTGATGTAAGTAGCAATCAATGCGTTTGGGTGCTGCTCACGCATCTTTCTCAGTCCTTCTCCGGAACAGCCGTCTGCCAGAGAGCATCCTGCCATTGTATCAGGAAGAACTACTTTTTTAGTTGGGTTTAGAATTTTAGCGGCTTCTGCCATGAAATGTACTCCGCAGAATACGATCATATCGGCATTGGTTTCTTTTGCCTGTCTTGCCAGCTGTAAAGAATCTCCAAGGAAATCAGCAATATCCTGAATTTCTCCCGGCTGGTAATAATGGGCAAGAATAACAGCGTTTTTTTCCTCTTTAAGTTGAAGGATAGCTTTCACCAATTCTTCCCCCTGAGGAATAGCAATATCTTTTATATCCAGAAATCCTCTTACAGGAATAGCAGATTTAGCTTTTTCTAATGTTTCGGTACTCATATCAACCTCAATTTTTTCTTTTATAGAAGTGAGAGATCAGAAACTAGAGGTTAGTATGAAATGAGGATAATTTTCCTGACCCTAAAAAACTAACTTCTAATTTCTAATTTCTAATTTCTTTCTATAAAACTTTTTATTAAACTTTCTATTTCTTTTTTAGCTGTATCAAGATCTTCATTGATAACGATCTTGTCAAACTCGCCTGCATAGGTCATTTCTTCTTCAGCCTTTGCTACACGGGTTTTTATAGTTTCTGCATCATCTGTATTTCTGGAGATCAATCTTCGTTCCAATTCTGTAATGGAAGGTGGTTCAATAAAAATAGAAAGGGCTTTTTCACCGAAGTATTTTTTTAATGAAATACCTCCTTTTACATCTACATCAAAAATAACAACCTTTCCCAGATTCCAGATTTTTTCTACTTCAGATTTTAAAGTACCGTAATATTTGTCAGTATATACTTCCTCATATTCTACAAAAGCGTTTTCAGAAATCTTCTGCCTGAATTCATCCGGGGTCAGAAAATGATAGTCCACTGCATGTACTTCACTTCCTCTTGGTTGTCTTGTGGTACATGAAATGGAAAATTCCAGTTCTGGAAATGTTTCCAGTGAATGCTTTACCAATGTAGTTTTTCCGCTTCCTGATGGTGCTGAAAATATAATTACTTTATCCATTTTTTTTGGTTTCGGGTTTCGGGATTGTGAGTTTCAGGTTGATTCCGTAGTATTTGCATCCGGAATTATTACCCACATCTCGAACCTCGCAACTTATAATACGTTTAACGTTTGCTCTTTAATTTTTTCAAGGTCATCTTTCATCATCACTACCAGTTTCTGGATTTCTGCGTGATTGGCTTTAGAACCTAGTGTATTGATTTCTCTTCCGATTTCCTGAGAAATGAAACCCAGTTTTTTTCCATTGAAAGACTCATTGTCCATTACTTCTTTATAATATTTCAAGTGCTGTGCAAGTCTTACCTTTTCTTCAGAAATATCAAGTTTTTCAGTGAAATAAGCCATTTCCTGATAGAAACGCGTTTCGTCAACGTTTTCAAACTCTTTCAAAGATTTCTGATAACGTTCTTTTACGCTTACAATTCTTTCTTCCTCAAAAGGAATCACTTCTCCAAGATACTTGTCGATATTCTGAATATTCCTGTTTAATTCTTCATGTAAAATACCACCTTCCGTTTTCCTGAATTCTTCAAATCTGTCAACGGCATTATTGACAATTTTTGCCAAGGCCTCCCATTCACCTTCTGTAAGCTCATCAGGTCTTGAGGTAATGGCATCAGGAAGTCTTACTGCCATTTTCAGGTATTCAAAATCGGGACCGTCAGAAGCTATGTTTTTAAGTTCGTTGATATAGGAGTCAATCAGGTTTTTATTAATTTTTACATCATTGGACTCTTCAAGGTTCTCAATATTAACGTAGCAGTCTACTTTTCCACGGATAATTCTATCATTAAGAATTTTTCTGATTTCAAATTCTTTTTCTTTATAACGTAAAGGAATTTTAATATTTAAATCAAAGCTCTTGCTGTTTAGAGATTTAATGTCTATAGTAATTTTTTTTCCTTCAAAAACATCTTCGGCTCTACCGAATCCGGTCATTGATAAAATCATAGTTTTTTATTGTTCTACAAAGATAAACATTTAAGTGTATACTATAATACCATGAAATTTTAACGTAGAGTATTTAATTATTTTGTTTTTAAATTTATTTTGAACCATTAAAATCTTAATGGTTCAAATAAACAGCAGCTTTATTTGTATTTAAATAAAAAATCAAATGAGCACATTTTCGTAAATTAGCGCTGTGAAAAAGAAAAATTTGATTTCTGTAGTAGGCCCCACCGGAATTGGTAAAACGAGGTTGGCAATTGATTTAGCCCAACATTTCAATACCGAGATTATTTCCTGTGATTCCCGTCAGTTTTTTAAAGAAATGAAAATAGGAACAGCAGCTCCTTCAGAAGAGGAACTGGCGCAGGCACCTCATCATTTTATAGGAAATCTTTCTGTGGAAGAATATTACTCTATTGGACAGTATGAAGAAGATGCTCTCCAAAAGCTTAATGAACTTTTTGCGACCCATGACACTGTCATCCTTGTCGGTGGAAGCATGATGTATGAAAAAGCGGTGATAGAAGGTTTGCATGATCTTCCGGAAGCTAATACTGAAAACCAGGAAAAACTTCAGGCTATGATGGAGCAGGAGGGAACTGAAAAACTTCAGAAAATTTTACAGGAGCTCGATCCCGAATATTTCAGTGTGGTGGATATTCACAACCATCGCAGGCTTCTGCGTGCCATAGACGTAATCTGGCAAACCAATACAAAATATTCTGAATTGATTGCAGTGTCACAGGATTCCAGAGATTTTAATGTATTCAGAATCGGAATTGAAGCTCCAAGGGAAGAACTTTATGACAGAATTAACCGCAGAGTGGATATTATGATGGAAAACGGATTGCTGGATGAGGTGAAAGGTCTTGAGAAATTCAAAGGATTGACGGCTTTGAATACGGTAGGTTATGCGGAACTGTTCAAATATTTTGACGGAGAGTGGGATCTCGATTTTGCGGTTTCAGAAATTAAAAAGAACAGCCGCAGATATGCGAAACGTCAGCTGACGTGGTACAGGAAAGCAGATGATATCCATTATTTACAGCTGGGATATTCTCAGGAAGACTTTGAGACTCTGCTAAAATGGATTGCTGAGCAATTACAGGAATAAATTAAGCACTCTGTCTGTCATTCTGACGAAGGAAGAAACTCATCAATTATTTTTAAAGATTCTTCATTTCACTTTGTTCCATTCAGAATGACAGTACGGATGATCATTAATTAAGGCATTTTTATATTGAAAAATGCGGTCCTGAAAAGAACCGCATCTTAAAAACAAATATAATTTAATTTACTACTTCCAACCGCCGCCCAGCGCTCTGTATAGATCTACAATGCTGCTTAATCTCTGTCTCTTAATGGAAGCCAGGTTCAACTCTGCCTGTAGGGAATTTCCCTGTGCTGTAATCACTTCCAGGTAATTGGCTGAACCTCCTTTATAAAGAAGCTGTGCACTTTTAATTCCATCTTTCAGTGTAGTGGCCTGCTCTGTAGCTTTCTGTTCCTGAACTTTTAAATTCTCATTGGAAACCAAAGCGTCAGCAACTTCACCCACCGCATTCAATACAGATTGACGGAACGCAAGAACATTTTTCTCTCTTTGAATTTTAGCTACTTCCAGATCTGTTTTTAATTGCCTTTTCTGAAAAATAGGCTGGGTAATTCCTCCTAAAACCGATCCGAATAATGAAGCCGGAATCTGAAACCAGTTATCAAATTTGAAGGAGTTTACTCCTCCGTTAGCGGTTATCTTTAATGCCGGATACATATTGGCCTGAGCAATTCCCACCATCGCATTGGCCTGTAACAAAACCAATTCCTGCTGGCGGACATCCGGTCTTCTGCTTACCATGGCTGCAGGAAGTCCGGCAGTGATATTCTGAGGTAAAGATGTGTCAGACATTTCAATCGTTCTGTTCACTTTATTAGGCAGTTCTCCAACCAGAATACTTAATGCATTTTCCTGGATGGCAATATTCTGTTCCAATTGGGCAATCAGAAGTTCTGTTGCCTGTTTCTGTGCTGCGGCCTGCTGAACTCCTAAAGACGTATTATCACCACTTTCCCACATTTTTTGTGTCATCAGTAAGGTGTTGCTAGTCAGTTCCAGATTGGATTTTGCAATGGCTAATTGTCTGTCAAGCATCAGGAGGTTATAGTATCCCTGGGCAATCGCTGCCACTACCTGAGTTTGTACAGCTTTTGAACCTTCATAAGTCTGAAGGTACTGCATTCTTGAAACTTCCTGCTGGTTTTTGATTTTTCCCCAGATATCTGCTTCCCATGAAAGGTTGAAGGCTGCGTTATAGTCTTCAACATGGCTTGAACCTAAAAATAAATTTAAGCTTTGCCCGTTCATGCTGTTTTTGGAAGGCCTTGAAATCTGTCCGCTTACTCCAAAACCTACATCCGGATATTGCATATATTTTGCCTGTTTCAGTTTTTCCTGTGAAGCAGCAACCTGCTTCAATGCAATCTGAAGGTCATAATTATTTTTGATTCCTTTTTCAATCAATCCCTGTAAAATAGGATCGCTGAAGAACTGCTTCCACTCCAGATTCGCGATGCTGGCAGTGTCGGCAGTTGCAGTATACTGAAACTTTTCCGGAAGTGGCAGTTCAGGCTCCGTGTATGCCAGTTTGGACACACATGATACAGAGCCTATAGCCAGCGCAAAAGTTAGAATAATATTTTTTACTCGTTTCATAGTTTTTAAACATTTAATTGAATACAAAAACTTAGAGAGGTTTCTGTGGATGCAAAATTGTCTTTAGTAGGAGAAAATAGTTAGCTTTTGTAAACCATTAAGAACAGGCAGGTGAATAGTTAATCCTTTGTCTTAAAATTTTCTCTAAGTTTTTGTTATTCATTTTTATTAATGAGCTGAAGCTAAAAGTTCTTCCTCCATTTGTTTTTTCTTCAGTCTTTTCTGTTTTCTGCTTGGCATTTTTTCATGCAGATACTGGAAGATCACATACATTACCGGAATAATAAAAATCCCGAATATTACTCCTGTAAGCATTCCTCCTACAGTACTGTATCCAATAGAGTGGTTACCTTTTGAAGAGGCACCTTGTGTCCATACCAATGGAAGCATCCCCACAATGAAGGCAAAAGAGGTCATTAAGATTGGTCTTAAACGTAATCTTGATGCCTGAAGTGCAGACTCAATCAAAGTTTTTCCTGCTTTTCTTCTCTGTACGGCAAACTCTACAATAAGGATGGCATTTTTCGCCAATAGCCCTACCAACATGATCAATCCTACCTGAACGTAAATGTTGTTATCGATTCCGGCTAACCCTGTGAAGGCAAATACTCCGAAAATCCCTGTTGGAATCGTAAGAATAATAGCAAAAGGAAGGATATAACTTTCATACTGAGCTGCCAGCAGGAAATACACAAACAGAATACTTAAGAAGAAAATAAATGCAGTCTGTCCGCTTGTTTTGATCTCCTCACGGGTAATCCCTGTCCATTCATATCCATATCCTCTAGGAAGTGATTGCTGAGCCACTTCTTCTACCGCTTTAATGGCATCTCCGGTACTGTATCCAGGTTTTGGTGTTCCGTTGATTGTTACTGCGTTGAAAAGGTTATTTCTTGTTACCGTTTCAGGTCCGAAAGATCTTTTTAACGTTACTAATGTTTTTGCAGGAACCATTTCGCCTGATTTATTTTTAACATAAATTCCTTCCAGAGAGTTAACATCAGTACGGTAAGGAATATCTGCCTGTGCCATTACTCTGTAGTATTTTCCGAATCTGTTGAAATCCGATACAAAGCTACTTCCGAAATAAATCTGCATGGTCTGCATCAATTCCGTTATGGAAACTCCCAGCTGGTTGGCTTTATCCGTATCTACATCAATAGTATACTGTGGGTTTCCTGCTGCATAAGTAGTGAAGGCGAAAGCAATTTCAGGACGTTTCATCAATTCACCAATGAATTGCTGAGTGGTTGTTCCTAATTGTTCAAAAGAACCGTTCGTTTTGTCCTGAAGCATGAATTCAAATCCGGAAACATTACCGAAACCTTGTACAGTAGGGAAGTTGAAGAAGAAAGCATTGGCATCTTTCACCTGGCTTACCTTTCCTGTTAAAGTTCCTGCAATTAGATCAGGATCCTTCATTTCGCCACGTTTGTCATAATCTTTAAGCTTAATAAAACCTGCAGAATATGGAGAGGCATTGGCATTACTGATAAAGTTCATTCCGTCTGCTACCCAAAGGTGATTGGTTGCTTTCTCACTGTTGATGATTTTATCAATTTGTGCAGTCGCTCTGTGTGTTCTTTCCAATGAACTTCCCGGAGGCGTATTCACTGCATACAATACAAACCCCTGGTCTTCAGTAGGAATAAATCCTGACGGTGCTTTTTTGATTAGAAAGACACTTGCTGCTGTAATAAGAACAAGACCTCCTATAGCCACCCATTTATTTTTAATTAAAAACTTAAGGCTGTAGATATATTTTCTGGTCATGCTGTTGAAGCTTGCATTAAATGCATTGAAGAATCTTGCTCCAAAACCTGTTTTATGACCATGTTCCCCATGTTCTCCCTGAGGATCATTCAGGAACATTGCACATAATGCCGGACTTAATGTCAATGCGTTTACTGCTGAAATTAAAATCGCAATAGCTAATGTGAAAGCGAACTGTCTGTAGAAAACTCCCGCAGGTCCCTGCATGAAACCAACCGGAATAAACACGGCACACATGACCAGTGTAATGGAAATAATCGCTCCTGAAATTTCGCTCATTGAGTTCATAGTGGCATGTTCTACCGGCATTCCCGTCTGTTCCATTTTAGAATGGACGGCTTCCACCACCACAATCGCATCATCCACTACAATACCAATGGCCAGAACCAGTGCAAACAGCGTTAGCATGTTGATACTGAAGCCAAATAACTGCAGGAAGAAGAATGTTCCGATGATCGCAACCGGTACCGCAATGGCAGGAATTAACGTAGATCTGAAATCCTGAAGGAAGATGTATACCACGATAAATACCAGAATGAAGGCAATTACTAATGTCTCGACCACCTGATGAATAGAAGCATCCAAAAAGTCTTTGGAGTTATACATGATGATGGGTTTTACTCCTTTTGGTAGAGTAGTTTCCATTACTTTCACCTGCTTTTCAATTTCCGTAAGGATTTCGTTGGCATTAGAACCTGCTGTCTGTAGGATAGCAAATCCGGCAACCGGTTTTCCGTCTACTCTGTTGGTAGCAGTGTAGGTGTAAGAACCAAATTCTACTCGTGCTACATCTTTCAATCTTAGGAAAGAACCATCACTGTTTGCTTTGATAGCAATGTTTTCATAGTCTTCATTTTTGTTCAGTTTTCCTTTATATTTAAGAATGTATTCGTAAGTTTCCTTACTTCCCTGTCCAAGACGGCCCGGAGCCGCTTCAAGGTTGTGGTCTTTAATGGCTCCCAAAACTTCCTGAGGCGAAAGATTGTTAGCTGCCAGTCTGTCCGGTTTCAGCCAGATTCTCATGGAATAATCCCTTGTCCCGAATACCTGAGCCTGTGCTACCCCCGGAATACGCTGTATCTGCGGAATAACATTAATCTTCAGATAGTTTTGAAGGAATAATTCATCATATTGTTTAGCATCTTCACTGGTCAACCCCATGAACATGATCATACTGTTCTGTACTTTCTGTGTGGAAATCCCGGCCTGTACCACTTCCTGTGGTAGCTGGCTCATTGCCTTCGATACACGGTTCTGTACGTTTACTGCGGCATTATCTGCATCAGCACCTTGTTTGAAGAAAACGCTCAGGGTCATGGTTCCGTCGTTACTGGAGTTGGAGGTCATATAAGTCATGTTCTCAACTCCGTTTACTGCTTCCTCAATAGGTGTGGCAACCGAACGGGCTACAACCTCAGCATTAGCTCCAGGGTAGAATGCCGTTACCTGAACGCTCGGTGGAGCGATGTCCGGGAAGAGGGCAATCGGTAAATTAAAGAGAGACAAAGCTCCCAATAATAAGAGTATTATGGAGATGACCGTTGAAAGGACCGGTCTTTCTATAAATTGTTTTAACATAAGAAGTTTATTTTTTTAAGTCTTCTGTATTCGGAAAGGATTATAATGGTTTTGCTTTTAATAAGCTGTCAGAAGAAATATTTTTCGGCTTGATAGAAGCACCGTCTTTTAAGTTTCCAATTCCTGTGTAAACTATTTTTTCTCCAGGAGCAAGCCCTTCAGAAATAAAATAATAGCTATCCGTTTTTCCTGATATTTTGATCGGTCTTCCGATTACTTTCTGGTCTTTACCCATTACATAGACATAAGTTTTATCCTGGATTTCGAAAGTAGATTCCTGCGGAATTACGACAGCATTGGAAATCAATTGAGGCATACGTACTCTTCCTGTATTTCCGGTTCTTAAAGTTCCGTTGGCATTAGGAAATACGGCACGAACACTGATGGCTCCTGTAGTTTTGTCAAACTGTCCGTCTACAATGCTGAGTTTTCCTTTTTCAGGATAAGTGCTGTTATCAGCGATCACCAGTTCCACCATTGGCATATTTTTCAGCTTTTCTTCCAAAGTGGCTCCCGGATATTTATTCTGGAAAGCAATAAAGTCAAGTTCACTTAAAGAGAAATAGGCATATATTTCACTGATGTCAGATAGTAATGTCAATGGATTGGCATCTGTTCTGGAGATCAGACTTCCTTTTTTATAAGGGATTCTTCCGATATAACCACTTACAGGAGCTGTAATGGTTGTAAAACCTACATTAATTCTGGCGTTCCCTACAGAGGCTCTGGCTTGTGCAGCGGCAGCAACGGCAGCTTCATAATTGGCTTTTGCAGTTTTAAGCTGTACATCAGAAACCACTTTTGCAGCAACCAGCGGCTGGAGTCTATCTACTTCCACTTTTGCTTTCTGTATATTGGCATTTGCTGCCTGCAGATTAGCCTGTGCCATATTCATCTGTTCACCATAGCTTCGGGAATCTATTTTAAATAATGGCTGTCCGGCTCTTACGTATGAGCCTTCTTCTACATAAATTCTATCAAGGTAACCATCTACCTGAGATCTGATTTCTACGTTGTTTTTTCCTTCCAGAGCGGTTGGGAATTCCTGATATGTAGTAGCTGGCGATGTAATAACGGTATAAACCGGAAGTTCTGGAGCTGGAGGTGCGGCATTGGATCCTTCTGCGGCTTTCGTGCAGCTCTGTAAAAGAATTATACTTGCAATAAGTACAATAAACCTTGTTTTTCCAGGTATTTTCATTTTGGTTTAATTTTTTAATGAAGTGTTAGAGGTAAGTAAAGTGTTTTAAATAAATGCTGTATTTTTTCCTAACGGTGTTAATAATTCGTTCAAAAAAAATTACAGAACTTTTAATGTGCAATTAGGTCAATAATTTCCATAGTTGATTTTTTTTAATGTTGCTTTATATATAAGATGAGGTGTATATATGTTAATTTTTCTAACAGCGTTAATTTGTAAGCAAAAAATGATTAATTTTAACAGCTGAATGTTATGAATTGCTTCATAATAATTTTATTTTTTATATTAGGAATAACAGAATAACTTAGATTAATCCGGTGTTAAATTTCCTAACGGTGTTAATTTTTAATTCAAAAAAAATTTACAAAGACTTAATAAAAGCTGAAACAGTTTCGTCCAAAGTCGTTTTATTCATCGTTGAAGGAATATCAGCAGTACGCATCATCATTATAGAGATCATTCCGTGAACGGCAGAAAACAGAGCGTGAGACATATGGCATGCATTGTCCGGGTTGGATCCATTTTTCTTAATAATCTCATAGGTACACTCATAAATAAGTTCCTGGAATGACGAAAACTCCTTTTTCATCTGCCCTTTTCCGCAGCATTGCATCCCAAGACCAAACATAAGCTGGTAATATTCCTTATTTTTAAAAGCAAAGTTCCAGTATGCATCCACAATGGCAACAAGCTGCTCTTCCGGAGTATCGTGCTTCTGCTGAGCTTTTAATAATTCTATGTGTAACTTATGAAAGCCATCTAAAGAAATTTCGAATAGAATAGCTTCTTTATTTTCAAAGTAATCATATACAACAGGGGCACTATACTCAATAGCATCAGCTATCTTACGCATAGAAAGTGAACCCCAGCCTTCTGTTTTTGCCAAAGTGAAGGCAGCCTGCAAAATATTTGCACGGATGGATTCTTTTTCTCTTTGACGACGTTCATGTAGGCCCATATATTTTTTACTAACAGCGTTAGCAAAACTACAAACTTTTTATTATAACTTCCAAGGGATATTGTGAGTTTTATGGGTTCACCTACTTTTTAAAGAAAATTAATTAAAGGCTGGAAGCTGGAAAAATGGGAGCTGGAGGTTAATTAAATTAAAAAAATACCATTAATAGAATTTAACTATAACTATTTTTGAGGGCTAAAATCTTCCTTCCTCTAGCTTCCAGCTTCCTTGCCTTACAAAAATAAAATGTCTGTTTTCATAACCCAGCACAATTAATAAAAGAAATAATTATCTTTGCCTGTAAAGAAAAAAGGATATGAATACTCCATCAAATATGCTGGCATTAGGAACGAAAGCACCGTTTTTTGAACTTCCTAACCCGTCAAAAACAAATGAACTTCAGTCTTTGGAAGAGCTGAAAGGAGAAAAAGGAACATTGGTGATTTTTATGTGTAACCACTGTCCGTTTGTTCTTCATGTGATCGATAAGATCAATGAATTATATGAAGATTATAATGAACGAGGAATTGAATTCATTGCGATCAATTCGAATGATATTGAAAAATATCCGGCAGACTCTCCGGAAAAAATGATTGAGTTCCAGATTGAAAGAAGGTTCGATTTCCCTTATTTATTCGATGAAAGCCAGGCGGTAGCTAAAGCTTATGATGCTGCCTGTACACCGGATTTTTATTTTTTTGATGATAAGCTGGATTTGATTTACAGAGGCCAGATGGATGATTCAAGACCGGGAAATAATAAAGATGTAACCGGAGAAGATCTGATTATCGCTTTTGAAAATCTTTTAGCCGGAGAGCCACAGGAAGAAATTCAGAGACCAAGTATGGGATGTAACATTAAATGGAAATAATTACTGGTTGCTGGTTTATTTAGCTACTGGTTTTTACTCATTATAATACAGGCTGCTCTTTTTGGAGTGGCTTTTTTGTTTCTTGTTGATTAATAAGTTGGGTTTTTCTCTCACGGATTCAGTTGATAATGCAGAGCTAAACTTCTCCATCCAGTTTGTCACTCCGCAGGAGTCTCGACAAAGCCTGTATTCTTTTATTGTAATCTTATGCAAGAATTCTATAAGTAAATCTGGATTCCTAAGGAATGAACAAACAAAGCGTTTAGAATAGCCACACGAATTGTTGACAAGAACCAAACAAATTATTAAAAACTTACTTTGGCTTTGACCTCCTTTTCAACCTTCATATCTGCATTAACATTATTGTGAGAAAAATTTTTGATAAACTCTGAAGGAGTTTTACCAGTGTATTTTTTAAACATCCTGTTAAAATAGGTCACATTATTAAAACCGCATTGATAGCTGCATTCTGAAATAGACCTGTCCTGTGCCATCAGCAAGCAGGCCTTATTGATTCTATATCTGTTGACAAATTCTGTGAAAGTAATCTGAGTCGCTTTTTTGAAGAAATTACAGAAAGCAGGCAACGTGAGATTAGCGAGTTTTGCTACTTCCTCAATATCAATTTCCTTATCGTAATGATGCTCCACAAATGTGAAGATATTCTCAAGACGGGTTTTATTTTTAGAGATAATGGTATAAGGCATGATTTCTTTGTTCAGTATATCATAATCTTCACACTTTGACAGTTCAAAAAGAATTTCCAGAAGCAGTAAATATCGTTTATAACCTTCCGATTCAAGCATGAGCCTCAGTTTGGGAAGCATCAGTTTTTTTACTCTATGATGAAAATGGATTCCGTATTTTGAAAGTTCCAACAGGTTTTTGATGGATCTGGCTTCTACTTCCTGCTGGGGAAACTGAAGGATCTCTTCCTTAAACTGAAGCACAATTTCTTCATGTGGATCAATAGAATTCAGTCCAAATCCGGAGTGGGGAATATTAGACCCGATCAATACAAGATCACCATTCGTGTAGTTACTTTTATGATAGCCAACATGGCGGGTTCCATTCCCCGAAATGACACATACCAGTTCAATTTCTGGATGGTAATGATATTCCCATTTGAATTCTGAGATAGGAGAGTTGTTATGAATAGTGCGAAATGAGCTCTTTTCATTGGGAATCACTCTTTCAAAAGTAACTTTCATTTAATTAATCATATTTATTTATTAAAAATACGAATTATATTAATATAGTTCAAATATTCATTTACTGTGTTAAATTATCGTTAACACAAATGCTTCTATCTTAGCCAGCAAGAAATAACCTGAATGAAAAATATTAACATCAAGGCCGTTTTATTTTTAAATTATTTTGTCTTCGCGATTCTCCTGAATTCTGTGGGAACAGTCATCCTGCAGGTACAGCAGAATTTTGGGATTTCAAAATCTTCGGCCAGTGTTTTGGAAGGTTTTAAAGATCTTCCGATCGCCATATGTTCATTTGTTCTCGCTTCATTTCTGCCCAGAATAGGAATAAAGAAATCCATGCTGACTGCTTTGTTGCTGGTAAGTTGTATGTGTTTTGTGATGCCGTTTACCAATGCTTTTTGGGTTTTTAAAATATTGTTTGCTACGGTAGGAGTCTCTTTTGCGCTAATCAAAATATCAGTATTTACTTCTATTGGACTGGTGACAGAAACAGATAAGGAGCATTCCAGTTTTATGGGATTTCTGGAAGGGTTTTTCATGATTGGAGTATTGGCTGGAAATGTTCTGTTCAGTTTGTATATTGATGATCACAATCCACGATCTACAGAATGGCTGAATGTGTATTGGGTTCTTGGAGGACTTTCAAGCATGTCTTTTTTATTTCTTTTCTTTTCGAAACTGAATGAGAAGGAAGCTAAAAATGAGAAAACAGATCTGCTGGGAGATCTAAAGAACAGCGCAAGTTTGTTCAGTTACAAAAAAGTGTTATGCTTTTTATTATGTGCTTTCCTTTTTGTGCTGGTAGAACAAAGCTTTCAGACCTGGACTCCCACTTTTTATAAAGAAATTTTAAAAGTACCGACATCCATGAGTATCCAGGCGGGAGCGGTTTTGGCAGGTGCTTTTGCCTTAGGAAGATTCCTGTCAGGATTTTTTTCAAAGAAATTCAGCTGGATCTATGTGGTTTCTTTTTGTGTGATAGGTTTTGCCATTAGCTTACTGTTGGTTTTACCATTGACTCACAATATCCATATTGATACTCAAACAAACTGGCTGAATGCTCCTTTGGTGGTGTATTTATTTCCTTTGATGGGAGGCTTGCTGGCACCTATTTATCCGAGTATTAACTCTGTGATCCTGGCATCAATCCCGAAATATCTGCACAGTGCAATGTCAGGATTAATTGTGGTGTTCTCGGCCATCGGAGGAACTATAGGTTCTATCATTACCGGTTTTGTGTTTCAGGAATTCAGTGGGCAGCAGGCATTTTATCTGTCTTTGATTCCACTTTCATTACTGATCACTTCAGCAATTTTCATGAATAAATTAAAAATTAACCCTAAAAAATAACAATGAGTAATCAGCTTTATATAAATGAAATTCAAAGTCTTTTTGATGATGTACAGCGATCTGAAATTTTTGAAGATCAGAAAATGATGACGGATGCAGTTCCTCTGTTTCCGATTGTGAAGATCAATGAAGAGTATGAAAAGATGAAAGACTCTCCTGATTTTGATCTGAAAGATTTTGTGATGGCCCACTTTGATTTTTTAGGAGCCAGAGTTTCTGTTCAGAGGGAAGATCATCTTCCGATTAAGGAACACATTGAAAAGCTGTGGGATGAATTGACCCGTACAGCCTATGAAGAAAAAGGAACCCTTTTAAAACTGCCAAAACCTTATATTGTTCCAGGCGGCCGTTTTAATGAGTTTTTCTATTGGGACAGTTATTTTATTATGCTTGGATTAAAAGCTTCCGGAAGAGTGGAAATGATGGAAAATATTATCGAGAACTGTTCTTACCTTATTCAGAACGTAGGATTTGTTCCCAATGCGAGCAGAACTCATTTCCTGAGCAGATCGCAGCCTCCTTATTTTTCATTAATGCTGGATCTCCTTTTTGAAACCAATCATGACAAAGGAATCTATTCGCAGTACTATGCAACTTTGGAGAAAGAATATGCATTCTGGATGGATGGTGAAGAATGGCTGGAGAACAATTCAAACGTAAAAAGAGTAGTCAGAACTGCAGAAGGTGATATTCTTAACCGGTATTATGATGCAGAGAATGCGCCACGTCCTGAAAGCTACCTGATCGATATTGAAGATCATGAAAAAACTACAGGAGATGAATTTTACAGAAATATAAGAAGTGCCTGTGAGTCAGGCTGGGATTTTTCCAGCAGATGGTTTGCAGACGGAGAACATATACAGACGATAGAAACGCTGAATCTTGCACAGGTTGATCTGAACTGCCTTTTATGGCATCTGGAAATGACATTGGCAAAATCTTCATCGCTTCAGGGTCTGACAGAAAAAGAAAATTATTTTACTGAAAGAGCAGCAAGCCGAAGACAGATGATCAATAAATATTTCTGGGATGGAAATACTAACAATTATAAAGATTATCACACTAAAAAAAACACAAAAACACCGTCTGAACATATTGCTGCTCTTTACCCCTTATTCCTTGGGATTGCAGACCAGGAACAGGCAGAAGCTGTTGCTAAAACTATTACAGAAAAGTTCTTATATCAGGGAGGACTTGTGACGACCACTAAAAACTCAGGCCAGCAGTGGGACCTTCCCAATGCATGGGCTCCCTATCAGTGGCTGGGCTTCAAAGCAATGAAAAATTATGGCTTTGATGAACTGGCTGAGAAGATAAAAAACAACTGGTGTTCCAATGTAGAAAGGGTTTACAAAAACACCGGAAAACTGATGGAAAAATACAATGCATTAGACACAGAAACAATAGCAGGCGGCGGGGAATACCCCAATCAGGATGGATTCGGCTGGACGAATGGCGTGTATTTACAATTACAACAAAACTGAAACTAACTATAAAAGATAAGGCTATGAAAAAAAAATCAATATTTTTAATCGCCGCAACAGCTACGTTATATTTTAATAATGCTTATGCCCAGGAAACACCGCAGGATTCTGCAAAAGTTTCTTCCATCGATCAGATTGTTATCACAGGAAACTCAAATCCAAAGAAAAAAATAGAGTCCAGTACAGCAATTTCGACATTCAGTGCCAAAGAGATTCAGAAGCAGAACCCGATCAGTGCGGCTGCTTTATTGCAGAGAGTCCCGGGATTTGCCGTGGAAACTTCGGGAGGTGAAGTAGGAAATAACCTTTTTGCAAGAGGGATTCCTTCGGCAGGAGCCTATGAATTTGTACAGGTGCAGGAAGATGGTCTTCCGGTTTTTGAAGACGGAGCCCTTCAGTTTGCCAATGCAGATAATTTTTTCAGGGTAGATAATTCGGTAAGCCGTCTGGAAGCTTTGAGAGGAGGCTCAGGTTCTATTTATGCCAATAATTCTCCCGGTGGTCTGATCAACTTTATTACAAAAGAAGGTTCCAATGATTTTAAAGGAACTGCAAAACTGGAAACCAGTACCTACGGATTAATGCGTACAGATGTCAATCTGGGAGGAGCATTGGTTCAGGATAAATTGTTTTTCAATGTAGGAGGTTTTTACAGAACAGATGACGGGATAAGAAAAACAGGTTTCAAAGCCAATAATGGAGGGCAGATCAGAATGAATCTGAAATACGTCTTTGATAAAGGCTACGTAAAAGTATATTACAAAAAACTGGATGACAGGAATACATTCTATTTACCGATCCCTTTGGTACAGGATGGAAATAAACTGAAAGGATTCCAGGATTTTGATCCTAATTACGGAACTTACAGTTACAGAGGAATCAGTCAGCTGAACATTCCGCAGGCTGGCGGAGGTTTTTTCAGCAGAGATCTGGAAAATGGAATTCATCCGAAGGTAGATGTATTGGGAGCTGAGTTTAAATACGATCTTGGACACAATTTCAGTGTTTTAAATAAAACCAGGTATACCAACATCAATATGAACTATACGGGGATTTTCCCGGCAGGAGCTCCGTACACAGCAGCAGATTTTGCTAAAAAAAGCGGGATTTCAGGAAGTAATTATCAATATTCATTAGTAAGCGGCGGTGGGACTGTTAATCCTCAATTTGTACAGGAGCTGGGATTCTGGGCTATTGATAAACAGATGAATAATTTTGTGAATGATTTGCAGTTCAATTATAAATTTAATAAAGGAAATGTAACCGCAGGTTTTTATAAATCAAACTGGAAATCTCATCAGTACTGGAACTGGAGTAATATTTTAACAACAGCTACAGACAGACCTCAGTTATTAAATCTTGTAGATACTTCTCTGTCTCCGGCTGATACCGGATACTCAAAAACCTATAACGGAGTGACAAGCATGTCTTTTCTGATCAGGGATTCACAAATTCAGGGTAGCCTTAATGATGTGTATATGAATCTGGATTATAATATTACTGATGCATGGAGCTTCAACGGAGGAATCCGTTACAGCCGTGATTATTATAAAGGATATGGAGTCAATACCACAACAGCCAATCTTAATAATTCAGGATTAACGGTGGATGGTACCCATGGCTTTGCCACTACGACAGCTGATGATAAAATGTCTGTATTAGGCAATAAATATACCTATTGGTATTATGACATCAACAAAGTTTCTTTTACGTTGGCAACAAACTATAAAATCAATCGTGAGAATGCAGTATATGCCCGTTTTTCCAATGGATTCAGATCTCCGAATGAAGAAGCATATTACAATAATATGGCAGATCTGAGCCAGATCAAGCCTGTATTGACGAATCAGCTGGAAATAGGATATAAATATTATTCCAGAACGTTTGATGTTGCAGTGATTCCATTTTATTCAACTCTTAAGAATATTTCATTTACAGATGTTTTCTCTGATGGAACTTCCGAGAATAAATTTGCCAATACGACCAACCTTGGGGTGGAGATTGAAGGATATACAAGATTATTCAATAATATCCTGGAAGTTACTTTTAACGGAACCATTCAGAACCCGAAATATAAAGACTTCAGAGGAAGAAATGCAGATGGCTCTACGTTTGATTATGACGGGAATGTGGTAAGACGAATGCCGAAGTTTTATTTCAATATCTCTCCGGCTGTCAACATTACAAAAGAATGGAGAGCTTATGTAAGTATGAACTATTATGGCAAACGTTTCCAGAATGAAGGGAATACTGAAGATAATATTCTTCCGTCATTTACTGAATTTGGGGCAGGTATGTCTTATCAGCTGGGAAAAATACGCTTTGCTGTGGACGGAACCAATATATTTAATACAATAGGAATCACAGAGGGAGACCCGAGATCATCATCTGTTGTAGGAAATATCAGAATGGCCAGACCTATTATGGGAGCTGCTGCCAGAGCTTCAATTACATTGGACTTCTAAATTCTGTTTCTTTATAAAATAAACCGTCAGAAATTTTCTGACGGTTTTGTGTTTTTATGTTCTCTTATATTTAGTGTCAGACCCAAGTTGGATTCCATACATTTACAGAACTTACAATCCCTCTGACTCTCAATCTCTCTTACTTAAAAAATGGATTGTACTGTTTTTCAAACCCAATTGAAGTAGGATTCCCATGTCCTGAAAAAACCTGTGTGTCATCATGTAAAATGAAAAGTTTGGATTTGATTCCCTCAATCAGCTGATCATAATTGCCCTTATATAAATCTGTTCTTCCGATGCTGCCTTCAAAAAGTACATCACCTGAAATCATGAATTTCTGGTTTTCATTGTGATAAACAACACTTCCCGGAGAATGTCCCGGAACATGATAAATTTTAAACTTTTCACCATCCAGATCAAGCTCGTCACCTTCCTTTACATATTCGATATCTACTTTTACAGGATCTATCTGCATCCCGAATCTCACACCACTCGCCTGAAGCATATCCAGTACTTCCTGATCTTCCTGATGCATATAAACCGGTACTTTGAAGATATCAAAAGCCCATTGAAGCCCAATTACATGATCAATGTGAGCATGTGTCAAAAGGATTTTCTGAATCTTCAGCCCTTTTTCTGTAATAAAATTATGAATAACCTGAGTCTCCTGGGCATTCATATTTCCCGGATCAATTAACCAGGCATGTTTATTTTCGTTATAGATAATGTAAGTATTTTCGCTGGCAAAGTTGAATACGAAACCTTGAATCTGAAGCATATCTGAATATTTTTTATCCAAAAATACGATATTATTAAGAAAATGGCTATTTTTCGTTATCTTCGTCATAATGAAAACTTTGCGAATACTCTTACTTTCTTTGAGCGGACTGGTTTTTGGACAAAATATCCAAAGTGTTCAGCTGTTCAATCCTCAGACCAATGACGAAACCCCGGTAATTAGGATAGGTGAACAGTTGGTGCTGGGCTTTGATGATCTTACCAACGGCAGTCAGATCTATAGATACACATTCAAACATTATGACAGAAACTGGAATGAAGATAATCTGTTTTTTACAGAATTTGCTACCGGAAGTATGAATGCTCTTCTGGATCAGTTTCAGTATTCTTTCAATACATTACAGGCGTATACCCACTATAAACTGGTTTTTCCGAATGATAAAATTCAGCTTAAGGTTTCAGGAAATTATGAGCTGATTGTTTATAAAGATTCTGCAGACCAGCCACTTTTCAAAAAAAGATTTTATCTGGTAGAAGATGTGACATCTGTTGGTTTAAATATTTCGAGATTTGCGGATGCAAAAAATCCCAGTCTTAATCAGAGGGTGGAAGTGAATGTTTCTCCAAAAGGAGGAGATATTTCTTCCAATGTTAATTCAATCACCCTGAATGTGATGCAGAACAATAATCCGAATATGGTGCTTTCCAACCTTAAGCCTAGCAGTGTTTTAGGAAATCAGGTGCTTTTTCAGCAGATGAATCTTACTTTTCCCGGAGATAATGAGTTTTATTATTTTGATAATAAAAATATGAATATGGCAGCGGATATGGTACGTGCTACTGAGATAAAAGATGATGTCAACCAGACATATCTGCATCCTGTATGGGCGTTTCCTTTAAATTATCAATATCAGCCGGATGTCAACGGAGCATGGTATTACAGAAGAAATGATTTGGGAAGAGAGAGAGATGCGGAAAGAGAGGCTGATTATTCCTGGGTACATTTCTATCTGGATTCAGATCCTGTGGATAAAGAGATTTATGTTTTGGGTGGGTTTAATAATTTTAAACCAGGTAAAGAAAACCAGATGCAATACGATCCGGCTACAAAGCAATATGTAGCTAAAATATTTCTGAAACAAGGGTTCTATAATTATCTTTTGGCTACAAAAGAGGGAAACGGACCTCTTAATTTTGGTGAGATCAACGGAAACTTCTGGCAGACAGAAAACCTGTATCAGGCATTCCTGTATTATGCGCCTTTCGGAAGGAACTATGATGGCCTGATGGGATATGGGGAATTCAGAACCCCAATTGCGAATAAACGCTAATAATCAGTAATTATTAATTGCCACATAAAATTTTATATATAAAACTGTCTTTTGAGGCAGTTCTTTTTTTTACATACTAAAAGAATATTTTCCCAACCAAATTGACCCTATTTCTTCAATTATAATGCACAACATAGTGAAAAAAAATAATTCACAAAATTTTGATTTTAATTAAATATTTTAACATAAAATTCGCATTGCTGAAAAATTATATTTAAATAATTTTCTTTGTTTTAAAATCGTCATTGTGTTTTCTTTATTGATTTATAATATCAATTGAATTTTTATTATATTTTATATCGTTTTATTGTGAAAAGTTTATAAATTCGTCAACACAATCAACCAATATTAATATGAAAACGAAATTTATCTTAGTGGCAAGCGTTGCTGCCTGCTCTTTTGTCTTTGGACAAAACACACCATCAAAATTAGTTCCGGGTAAAAGCGGATTACATGCAGAGTTTATGAGATTCGAAAAAAATGAACCTGCATTCCAGGGTAGCCCTGTTTTATTTGACGAAGCATCACAAAGACTTACTCAAGGCCAGGGACGTAAGCTGGGATTAGAAAAAGATGCATTAGGATTCGAAACCCATAGATTTCAGCAGACCATCAATGATATTCCTGTAGAATATGGAATGATGGCTGTACAGACAAAAGACGGCAAAATTGTAGGGCAAACCGGTAAATGGGTTCTGCAGGCTCCAAAACAAATGAGCAGAAAGGCCAATATTTCTGAAAATACAGCTTTGCAGAGTGCTTTATCTTTTGTAGGTGCACAGGTATACAAGTGGCAAAATAAAGAAGAGGAGGATTTCCTAAAAAAAGAATCTGCCGATCCCCATGCAAGTTTTGAACCCAAAGGTGAATTAGTATATTATTCCGATCCTGACGATGATAGACTGAATGATTTAAGGCTGGCGTATAAATTTGATATTTATGCTGAAAAGCCTTTAAGCAGACAATATGTGTTTGTAGATGCTAAAAATGGACAGGTGTTAGGGGTAGATGCTATTATCCACGAAGTAAACAGTCCGGGAACGGCTGTTACAGCATACAGCGGAACCCGTAATATAACAGCAGATTCCTATAATGGAAGCTACCGTCTAAGAGAAACAGGAAGAAATGGAGGAACAGCTGTGGAAACTTATAATCTTAAAAAAGGAACCAGCTATGCTTCTGCTGTAGATTTTACAGATACAGATAATAACTGGAATAATGTCAATACCAATAAAGATCAATATGCTACTGATGCTCATTGGGGAGCTGAAATGACAGTAGATTATTTTTATACAAAATATGGACGTAAGAGTATTGATAATAATAATTTCGCTATTAAATCTTATGTTCATTATTCTACCAATTACTTTAATGCATTTTGGGATGGTTCCAGAATGACTTATGGAGATGGCAGCTCTACAACAAACGGAGGAAAACCTTTAACAGCAATAGATGTTTGCGGTCATGAAATCACACACGGTCTAACTTCTAAAACGGCTAATCTTGCTTATCAGAGAGAATCCGGAGCTTTAAATGAAGGGTTCTCAGATATCTTCGGAAATACGATTGAGCGTTGGGCAAGACCTACACAGGCAAGCTGGACTCTTGGAGAAGATTTCAACTATGTGATCAGAAATATGGCTAACCCAAATGATTACAGCCAGCCTGATACTTATATGGGAACCTATTGGAAAACCACTACCACCTCAGGATGTTCTACTCCAAGCCAGTCTAATGATTATTGTGGGGTACATACCAACTCAGGAGTACTTAATTTCTGGTATTATTTGTTAGTAACCGGAGGGTCTGGTACAAATGATAAAGGATTTGCTTATAATGTTTCCGGAATCGGACTGGATAAAGCAGGAGCTATCGCTTACAGAACATTAACGACTTATCTGACCTCTTCATCCAATTATGCCAATGCAAGAACCTACTCTCTTCAGGCAGCCGCAGATCTGTATGGTGCCGGCAGTAATGAAGTAACTCAGGTTACCAATGCATGGAATGCAGTAGGTGTAGGAGGGGGAACATCAGCTGCAGGAAAAGTGGCAGCTGCAGATACTCCGCTTTATACTATAAGCCCAAATCCTGCAACCGACAGATTCACCATAAACTTTGAAGGTAAAGCCGGAAAAGGAATTGTAGAACTGGTAAGCCTGACAGGTAAAAAAGAGATATCTGAAAAAGTTGAAATTACTGATGGAGTAAATAAACTTAATATTCAGCTTCCTTCCAATATTCTTCCGGGAGTATACATTGTTATGGTAAACGGACAGAAAGCAGGAAACCTTATTAAAAAGTAGCACCAAATTTTTTAATATATTCACAAAAAGGCCACAAGTTAATCTTGTGGCCTTTTGTATATTTTGAGTAAAGTAAATTACACCAGATAAAAATCATTCAGTTTTTCTTCACAAAGAATTTTTACCACTTCAATCCAACGGTCTTCATCATTAAGACATGGAATGTAGTGAAAATTTTCTCCACCTCCATGGAGGAACTGTTCTTTTCCTTCCACAGAAATTTCTTCAAGCGTCTCCAGGCAGTCAGAAACGAAAGCAGGGCAGACAATGGCCAGGTTTTTCACTCCTTTTTTGCCAATACCTTCAAGCGTTTCATCAGTATAAGGTTCAATCCATTTGTCTTTTCCTAATCTTGACTGGAAAGAAACAATAGTTTTTTCCTTAGGTAAATTCAGTTTATCAATCACAAGCTGTGTCGTTTTATAACATTGATGCCGATAGCAGAACTGATGACTCGGATTATCTTCTCTGGAACAGCAGTCATTAAGATTACAGGTCTTGGTAGGATCTGTCTTATAAATATGTCTTTCCGGAACTCCATGATACGAAAACTGCAGGGCATCGAAATTTTCAGGAAGCTTCTCCTTAATACTCTCTGCAAGACAGTTGATATAAATATCTCTGTTATAGAAAGGCTGAATATAATTGATCTTCACCTGTGGAAACTTCTTTTTTCTGACTTCTTCTGCCTTTTCAATCACCGTTTCCGTTGTGCTCATCGCATATTGAGGATATAGAGGAAAAAGAACAATTTCCGTAATTCCCTGATCTACCAGTTTCTGAATGCCGGTTTCAATACTAGGTTCTGCATATCTCATTCCTATTTCCACCGGAACATCTACTACTTTCTGAAGCTTTTTCTGAATCTGTTCTGTGATAACAATCAGTGGAGAGCCTTTATCTGTCCAAACAGTTTTATAGGCTTCGGCAGATTTTGCAGGTCTGGTTTTCAGGATAATTCCCTGTACAAGAAGAGCACGGAAAATCCAGCGATAATCTATCACTCTTTCATCCATCAAAAATTCGTCAAGATATTCCTTTACGTCGTTTACAGAGGTAGATCTCGGCGATCCGAGATTGACCAGTAAAATTCCTTTCTTATTCAATATTCTAATTTTTAATTATGAAACAGATATTGTAAAATCTGTCACTAATTTTGCTATTTTAGCAAAGGTATCACTTTCCAGTAAGCCATTGCTGTCAAATTTTCCTTTTATCCCTTTTATTAATACCTGATGTTGGTCATCTGCTACAGCACCCAGAGTCTTTAAAATGAATAATAACTCATCATGTCCCTTTTCTCCACTGGCAGAAGCCGTGATTACAGCTACCGGTTTCTCAGAAAAAACCGTAGTGGAAACACACCATTCCAAAAGATTTTTTAATCTGCCCGGAATACTGAAAATATATTCCGGCGTAGAAAATATAATCCCTGCTGCATTGTTAATATCCTCTCTGATCTTAAGTACTTTTTCAGGAGTATTATGATCCGTTAACGCAGTATTAAAATGCGGAAGAACAGAAAGATCATCATACATCTGGAAATCTGCATCATCCATTTTTTCCAGTACCTGTTGCATCAGTTGCTGATTGCTGGAATTTTCAGAAGCACTTCCAATAATGACTATAATTTTCTTTCCGGGAGGCATAGCCACTGTTTTATCCGTTTACAGCTTCTACTTTTTCTACTAAATCCGGAACGAATTGCTTTAAAATATTTTCGATACCGTTTTTCAGGGTAGCTGTAGAACTTGGGCAGCCGGAACATGCTCCCTGCAGAAGCATTTTTGCCGTTTTATTTTCCTGATCATATTCCATCAGAGAAATCTTTCCTCCATCGTTTTCTACGGCAGGAGCTACATATTCATTCAAAATATCTGAAATTTTCTGCTCATCTTCAGTATAATCTCTGTTGATGATCTTTTCAACAGGATTTTCATGTTTCTGAGGTTCAATTTTTGAAATTTCACCTCCGTTTTGAAGATACTCAGCAATAAGAGCACGAACAGTCATCATCACCTGGTGCCACTCAACAGAGTTGTCTCTTGTAACTGCTACAAAGTTGTCAGAAATGAAAACTTCCGTTGCAAAATCAAATTCTTTAAAAATAGCCTGAGCCAAAGGGACTTCTTCAACCGCTTCTTTCGATTTTACTTCCACAAAACCATCCATCAGCAGCTTGTTTGATACAAACTTCATGACATTGGGATTTGGAGTCATTTCAGCATAAATCTGATACATTTCTTTTTTCTTCTGAAGATAAATTCTCGGGTTAGCCAATAATTCATCCTCAATTACGTTTTTCAGACTTTCAGCAACATGTTCCCATTCTATGGTATCCTGTTTTGCCACAGCTACAAAATTAGCCGTAATGAAAACTCTTTCTACAAACGGATAATTGAAAAGTTCCTGTGCCAGTGGAATTTCTGATATATCTGAATTTCTGTCCAGTTCCAAAGACCCTGGTATGAGATTGTAATCAGCTACAAATTTCATCACTTTCGGGTTTTCGGTTGGTTCTATAAGTACGGTACGCATTTTTTCGTTAAATTTGAGATACAAAAATACGCATTAGAAGTTAGAAGCTGAAAATTGAGAGTTAGATTTTTGCTATCGCTGTAATTTAGAAGTTAGATACCTGAAATTATATCGCACATATCACATTCTCAAATTGGCTCATTTCAAATTTTCAAATTAATATTATGGCACTTATAAAAAAACTTTTAGGAAAAGCACCACAGATCGGAGAGAATACTTTTTTAGCAGAAACGGCAACCATTATTGGTGATGTTACCATGGGAAAAGACTGCAGTGTCTGGTATAATGCAGTGATACGCGGAGATGTTAATTATATCAGAATGGGCGACAAAGTGAATGTTCAGGATAATGCAATGCTGCACTGTACTTATCAGAAATATCCTTTGAATATTGGTAACAATGTTTCTATCGGGCATAACGCAATTGTTCATGGATGCACCATTAAAGATAATGTATTGATTGGGATGGGAGCTATTGTGATGGATGATTGTCTGGTGGAAGAAAATTCTATTGTAGGAGCCGGTTCTGTAGTGACTCAGGGAACTCATATTAAATCAGGAGAAGTCTGGGGAGGAGTTCCTGCAAAAAAAATCAAAGATATCAATGCGCAGTTGCTGGAAGGAGAAGTAAACAGAATTGCGGATAACTATGTGAAATATTCTTCCTGGTACAAGGAGAATGTGAAAGATCATCAATTATAACCTGTCAAGTGAATAGTGAATAGTCAATTCGCTGCACTTATCAATTATTTTTGGTGTCAAAAATTCACTATTCACTTGCGAAGCAAAATTTACCATTGATCTATTTAAAATAAATATAAAAGCTCTGTTTCAAAACAGAGCTTTTTCGATTTGATATAGAACCTTTGCTTTATTGTTAATTATTATCCGGTGTAATAAGCCTGATCTTGCCATTGATACATTTGAGCGATGTAGGTGGCTCGATCATCATACAGTCGGACGTAATATTATATTTTTCATTAAAAGCCTTCACTTTATCAGTATATTCATTCACTCTTTGTAAAAAAGAAGCTTCTATTTTCTTGGGATAAGCAATGTATTGCTGAGGTCCGCCACAAGGTTTTGATCCCATTGGAGTAAAAGCCCATTCACTGGCATCCGTACATTTTTCCCCAGAAACTTCAGATTCTATAGAAGCTTTTAACTTATCGAGCTGTGCCTGTTCATATTTCTGGCTGTCTTCATCAGCAGGTCGGTTTGCAATATCAACAGGAAGATTGATGTTGGCATTATTTGAGGTATTACAGGAAACAAGAGTTAATGTAGTACATAATACTATTGCTGGGATATGAAAGAATATTTTTTTCACAATAAACATTTTTCTTTTTAAGAATTTTCAAAACTTATGCCAAGGTAAGAAAATCAAATTCATTTCCGTATTTTTGAAAACGATGAATAATCATTTTTTTGACTTAATAGAGTATACCAATAGAAGTGTTTTTCTGACCGGGAAAGCGGGAACAGGGAAGACAACGTTTCTTAATGATTTTGTAAGACGAACGAAGAAAAAGCATATTGTGGTAGCTCCTACGGGAATTGCTGCTATTAATGCTGGCGGAGTAACGATCCATTCTATGTTCGGATTACCATTGAGAACCTTTCTGCCGACAACAGAAAGGATAGATACCAGCTTGGCAAATAATATTGCTGACCTGATGCCTCATTTCAAATATCGTAAAGATAAACTTAAGCTTTTAAGAGAAGTTGAAATTATCATTATAGATGAGGTTTCGATGTTGAGAGCTGATGTACTGGATATGATGGATTTTTCTTTACGGTTTATCCGAAGAAATAACCAGAGGTTTGGTGGTGTGCAGATGCTGTTCATCGGCGATTTGTATCAGCTTCCTCCGGTAGTGAGGGATGAGCATATCCTCAAAATGTATTACAACTCTCCTTTCTTTTTCGACAGTCATGCCATTAAGGAAATCCCAATTGTTACCATTGAGCTGACAAAAGTATACAGACAGTCTGATCAGGAGTTTCTCGAAATCCTGAATGCTATCCGGGACGGTGATGTTGACAATATTGATTTTGAGCATCTGAATGAAAGATATGATCCTGACTTCGACATGGGGAAAGAATCTTACGTATATCTTTGTTCTCACAACAAAATGGCAGATGAAATCAACCAGGAGAAGTTAGCGGAAATCAAGTCGGATCCTCAGGTTTATGAAGCTAAACTTGTGGGTGACTTTAAAGAAAACCAGTTTCCGAATGAGCAGTTTTTAGAATTAAAAATTGGGGCTCAGATTATGTTTATCCGTAATGATGTTTCCGGTGAAAAGAAATATTTTAACGGAAAGCTGGGAGAGATCATAGGATTGGATGAAAATGAAATCCGGGTGGTACTGGATGAGAGTGAAAATGAAATTGTGGTAAAAAGAGAAACCTGGGAACAGAAGAAGTATTTTCTTGATACAGATAAAAATATTCAGGAAGAAGTCCTTGGAAGTTTTGAACAGTTTCCGATAAAGCTGGCCTGGGCTGTTACGATACATAAAAGTCAGGGATTAACGTTTGATAAGGTCATCATTGATGCCGGTAAAAGTTTTACTGCCGGTCAGGTTTATGTGGCTTTATCCCGTTGCAGAACACTGGAAGGAATTGTTTTAAAATCAAAAATTACTCCTGAAGTTATTTTTAAAGACAACAGGATTTTGCACTTCCATACGGATACTATTGCCAATGATCATGTTGAAGCCATTCTGAATCAGGAAAAATATGACTACAGCATCAGAAAAGTATTGCGTACGTTAGACTGCACATGGTTTTTAAAAGAAGTGGAAGAATGGAATAACCTTTCGATTGTGACTAAGAATATTGACCATGTTAAAACCAAACAGCTTTATCTGCAGCTCAAACATGAAGCGGTCAATCTGGGGAAAATTTTTGAAAAACTGGAACGAATCATTTTCCAGAAAGTCAGTAATTTTATTGAACAAAAAGAAGAATGGGCCGAAATTGAAAGCAAATCAAAAGGGGCTGTTAATTTCTTTTTTACAGAGACCAGGAATAAGATTTTTGATCCCTTAAAAGAGTTTTATGCTGAAATAAAAGGTGCAAAAGGCTTAAAACAATATAATGAAGAATTTAAAAGCTGGCTTGAAGACATTGAAGAGTATCTGAACAGTTTACGGGATATTTATCTTCTTGAAACGAAACTTTTAGATGAAAAGAATGATAAGGAAATTAATCTGAAAATCGCTAAAGTGCCCTCTCAGGTTTTAACCTTCCAGTTATTTGAACAGGGAAAAACGATCGGAGAAATTGCATTGGAAAGAGGTTTGGTGAAAGAAACCGTGATTGGCCATCTCGCTAAGTTTGCAGAACAGGGATTGCTTGATATTACAAGGGTAATTACTTCAGATAAGATTAAGGCTTTTGAAGAAGAGTTCTACAAAAACCCGCACGAAACTCTTACAGAATGGAAGAATGCACTGCCAAGCCATTTTGAATTTAATGAAATCAGAATTTTGATCAATCATTATAATTATAAAAAAGAAAAGAACTCTTAAGGGTTCTTTTCTTTTTATGTGAAAATTTTTCAATATTAAAATTAAGGATACATCGCGTTGATGGTATTGATGTCTCCTGCCGTAAACCCCGTTCTGTTATAGGTAAAGCTTGAGTTATCAGCCCTTGTAATAGTGGGTAACCCGTTTTTAGAATAAGAGGTCGGCCAATACATCATTACTGAATTGATATTGAATGGTCCTATATCTGTTCCAGAATTATAGATATTAAAATTATAAGACTGCCCGCTTTGGATATTGTTCCATAGTATTTTTACATACTGGTCCCTGTCTTTACGGGTATGTTCATGATAAAGTCCCACTGTATGTCCCATTTCATGAATGACCGATCCTACAGAAATATATTGATCCAGAGAGACTGTCTGTTTTCCTCCCTGATATCCGATATGAGCCCAGCCATCTGATCCTGATGAACTTCCGAAAATAAATTCTACATAATTAGACTGATTGGTCCGGTAAATCCATTGAGTATTGGTTTTGGCATTGTATTCATTAATCGCAGTATTGATTTTATTTATGTTGATAGAGCCCATATTGCTGGCAATGGTATAGTAAATTTTGCCATTGGGCCACCTTGAATAACTGGCACCGCCTTTATTCAGTCCGCTGCCTTCTGACAATTGTTTGTCGGTAAGAACAATATCTCCCTGGAAAAAGTTCATTCCGTTTTTCCTTTCATAGGTAATTTCCTGGCCATTCAATTGTCCCCTTTTTACATTTTCAGCACTGGAAGCACTGGCTTGTACTTCGGATGTAATTTCTTCATTATTTTTACTGCAGGATACTAATGTTGCAGCGATAATAAGAGTTATCAGCACACTTTTTCCTGTCCATAATTTTGGATAGATCAGGGAATTGGATTTTTGGTTCATATTAAAGTTTTTAAAGATTTGGTATACGAATATACTTAATAATTCTCTTTTTAATGAATTATTTTTGTTGAAATATATCTTTTATTGCTATTCGTTTTGATAGATAAAATCATAAAAAATAAAAAAGGTCTGAAAAATATTCAAAACCCTTTTTATTTCTATTCGTTTAGCAAATCCTGATTGACTCTGTAACCGACAATTTTTATATCTCCATTCTTATTCTATTCTAAAGTAAAAGATCTTCTGTTTTTATACTCTTTTTACATTTTGCATAAAGAAATATTGACTTCAGGCATTGCTTCCCTTTACTACCATTATTTCCCATTTTGCAAGATTGTATTCTTCAACAGGACCAATCTCATTGACTGTATTCATAAGTTTTACAAGTTTTTCTTTATCAGTCACCTCAAAAAACTTCTCACCAAATAATTTATAAATATCATCAGGATCGGAGTTCCTGATAAAATTTTATTGGAATTTTTCACCATCAGTTTTGTCAGATTCTCTGTTATTTAATTTTAGTATCTAAGATTAATTTTCTCCGATTATTGTCGTAAAAAGTAGCATAATAACTTTCGTTTCTGAACTCAGTTTCTGTATTTTCTATTGTATTAAATCTGCTTTTATCTGTTTTGGTGAATTCAACAATTTCAAAATGCTTTTCATCAATAGTTGTAAATCTTACCAGTTTCAGGTATTCATCAATTGAATTTTTATCAATCATAATTTTTCCACCCCCAAGCTGATGTCTGTCCTGTCCATTTTTCTTTACACTCGAAATCCAATACTCTTCTCCGGTTTCTATATCAAAATGATTGGCATAGATTCCTGGGTTTTTGAGCTTTTTGATGGCTTTGTTATTGAAATAAACTGTTTGTCCGGATTTTGAAAATTCTACAAAACCAATCCAAGCCGGCCCGTGATGCCCGAAGGATTTGTTTTCGATATACATTATTTTTGGTTTCATGCTTTTTTATACATGGACAATTTACTTAAAATTCTATAAATAAAATCAGATAAAATAAAATTGAATTCCAATAGTTTTTCCCTGAAGTGATTGATCGGTTTTATTAATTACAAAAAGTAACTAATGCAGTTTTTATGTTTTAAATTTGTTTGGTTTTTTGAGACCAAAGAAAAATGAACCTCTCACTATGAAAAATTTTGAAATTTCTGTTTTAGATCTTGCTCCAGTAAAGCAGGAGAAAAGCATTCACGATACATTTCAGGACAGCTTATCATTAGCAAAATATACTGAAAATTTAAATTATAAAAGATTCTGGCTGGCAGAGCATCACAATATGGAGAGTATTGCAAGCTCAGCAACCTCCGTTTTGATAGGTTTCATTGCCAATGGAACGAAAAGGATCAGAGTAGGCTCTGGTGGAATTATGCTTCCCAACCACAGTTCTCTGATCATTGCAGAACAATTCGGTACTTTAGAATCTCTTTTCCCGGGAAGAATCGATCTGGGATTGGGAAGAGCTCCGGGAACAGATGGTTTAACGGCACAAGCATTAGGAAGAAATCCGGCGATTATCAACGAGCAGTTTCCCAGACAGATTCTTGAGCTTCAAAGATATTTTTCCAAAGAAAATTCAGATGCAATGGTTCGTGCGATTCCCGGAGAAGGATTGGATATTCCTCTGTATATTCTGGGATCCAGTACAGACAGTGCATGGCTTGCTGCAGAACTTGGTCTGCCTTATGCATTCGCAGGACATTTCGCCCCGGAACAGATGGAAATGGCATTTAAAATATACAGAGAACATTTCGAGCCGTCAAAATATTTAGATACACCTTATATCATTGCCTGCGTAAACGGTGTGGCTGCGGAGACTTCGGAAGAAGCCCATAAAATTTCCACTACTTTATTCCAGGCCTTCATCAATATTGTAAGAAACGACAGAAAACCTTTCGCGCCTCCGGTAGATGATATGGATGAAATCTGGTCGCCCATGGAAAAATCTATGGTTTTACAGAAACTGAGATATACTTTTATTGGTGATCAGGCAGAAATTCAGGAAAAGCTTAAAAATTTCCAGGAAAGATTTCAGGTAGACGAGCTAATGATCAATTCCCATATTTATGACCATCAGAAAAGATTAAGATCTTATGAGATTTTCAGAGAGGCAGCAGACTCTCTATCCAAAGCGTAATAAACCATCCATAATTAATTGGCAGATGCTTATTTTTATGAGTATCTTTGCACAAATAAAAAGTAAAAATGTCCGATATTAAATTAAATACTATTCCAGAGGCTATTGAAGACCTTAGAAATGGTAAAATAATCATAGTAGTAGATGATGAAGACAGAGAAAATGAAGGTGATTTTCTTTGCGCAGCAGAACTGACAACGCCGGAAATTATCAATTTTATGGCTCTTCACGGAAGAGGGCTGATCTGTATGCCGCTGCCTGAAAAAAGATGTGATGAGCTTGGGCTTGAAGTAATGGTAAGCAGAAGCAGCGATCCTAAGGAAACGGCTTTCACCGTATCTGTGGACCTTTTAGGAAACGGAACATCTACAGGAATTTCTGCAGGAGACAGAGCAAAAACAATTTTAGCGCTGATGGATGAAAAATCCAAACCTACAGATTTTATGAGACCCGGTCATATTTTCCCGCTTCGAGCAAGAAAAGGAGGAGTATTGAAAAGAGCAGGACATACGGAAGCAGCTATTGATCTTACCAGCCTGGCAGGTTTAAAAGAAGGAGGAGTAATCTGTGAGATTATGAACGAAGATGGTTCGATGTCACGTCTGCCTGAACTTCATGCTTTTGCTCAAAAGCATGACATGAAGATCGTTTCTATCGAAGACCTCATCCATTATCAGCTTAAAAAAGGTAATCTGGTTGAAAGAATTGAAGAAAGAAAAGTAAAAACACATTATGGAGATTTTGATTTCTATGCTTTCAGGGAAACATCCAATGAACAGATCCATTTCGCTTTAACAAAAGGAGCCTGGACTGTTGATGAGCCTGTTCTGGTAAGAGTACAGTCTTCAGATTCTTATTTCGATGTATTGACAAGATTGAACAATGGTGAGAAACCCTTACTGGAAAAAGTAACCAATATCGTAAATGAAGCTGGAAAAGGAGCAATTATTTTTATTAACAATGTTTCCAATTCTGAAAATACTTTGAGAAAACTTCAGCAGTTCCTGAACTATCAGGACGGGCAGGAGCAGCACCCTACGTTAGCTTATAATTACAGAGATTACGGAATCGGGACGCAAATCTTAAAGAATTTGGGGATCAATAAGTTTAAAGTAATCACTCAAAACCCAAATATCAAACCTCAGGTTGGAGGATATGATGTAGAGGTTACTGAGATGGTACAGCTATAGTAAATGAACAGCCAATAGAAAATTTATTTTATAATAAATGGTAGTTGGCAACACAAAAAATAAGGTTTAGGATTTTTCTAAACCTTTTTTATTTTTAGCCTATGACTGAACTTTTAAAAAAACACATCCGGGGATATATTGATATTTCAGATGAAAAGCTGGAGAAATACTGCAGCGCCTTTAATCTTAGGAAAATAAAGAAAAAAGAATTCCTTTTAAAAGAAGGAGAGATCTGTGAATTTGAAGGATTCGTTCTCAGTGGCTGTTTTAAAGTTTTTCACACCCATCATAATGCTGCAGAACAAATACTGTATTTTGGAATTGAAAGCTGGTGGATCTCAGATATTGACAGTTTTGTGAACTGTATTCCTTCAAAGCTCAATATCCAGGCACTTGAAGATAGTGAGATCCTTATGATTCCCAAAAAGGAAAAAGAAAAACTGTATGCTGAAATGCCAGAGATTGAAAGACTGATGAGGCTTAAATTTCAGAAATCCATTATAGCGTTGCAACGTAGAATTATTGATAATCTTAGTAAACCTTCAGATGAACGTTATGTTGAATTTTTAAAGGATTATCCACAAACAGCTCACCGGCTTACGAATATTCAGATTGCTGCCTATCTTGGAGTAACTCCTGAATTTATAAGCAGGATCAGGAAGAAAATTGTCAGTAACCGATAATCGGTTTTTACTCGCTACTAATTAAAAATCCCAGAAGCTGTAAATACTTCTGGGACTTTATATTTGATTATCTGATAAGATATCATTCTTTAATTTAAGGTGATTCCGTCAAAGTTTCGGAAACCATTCAGGAAATCTTTTACCATCATTCTTTTTTTTCCTTCCAACTGAAGTTCTATCGGATAGTAAATTCCATCCTCGGTATAGATTTTAAACTCATTCTTTGAAATATCCAGTGTTCCAGCTGGCTTTCCGTGGTCAGCAAGTTCAAACTTTCCTCCGAATATCTTTAATCCCTTTTCTTCATTTTCTATCTTTAACGTAGTAAAAGCAGCAGGATAAGGAGACATTCCGAGGATAAACTGATGAATAGCCTTTGAAGACTGGTTCCAATTAATCCGGGTATCTTCTTTGAAAATTTTATAGGCATTTTTAGGATGTTCTACCTGTGGCTGAGGTTTTTCTTCAATAGCATTTTCAGCCAGGCCATCTAATGTTCTTACGACGAGTCCTGCACCCATTTCCATCAGTCTGTCATGAAGACTTCCTGCGTTTTCATCGGGTAAAATTTCCAATTCCTGCTGAAGGAGAATATTTCCTTCGTCAATTTTTTCATTGATAAAGAACGTTGTTGCTCCTGTTTTCTCTTCTCCATTGATGACCGCATAGTTAATAGGAGCAGCACCCCTGTAGTCAGGAAGCAATGAAGCATGAAGATTAAAAGTCCCCATTTTAGGCATTTCAAAAAGAACTTTGGGCATCATTCTGAATGCAACCACTACAAAAACATCAGCCTCCAGTTTTCTTAGTTCTTCTAAAAATTCCGGATTTCTTAATTTTTCCGGCTGGAAAACAGGAATATTATTTTCTTCTGCATAGATTTTTACCGGTGATTGGTGAATTTTTTGTCCGCGTCCGCTGGCTTTATCAGCAACGGTTACAACTCCTGCCACCTGATGGTGAGACTGATGGATCGCCTCCAAAGAAGTTTTTGCAAACTCAGGAGTTCCTAAAAAAACGACTTTCAATGATTTCATACCGCAAAGATAAGTTTTTGATCTGAGAGATGGAAGGTATTAGTGTTTGAGGATAGGGAGTTGTAGAGTATGAGAGTGGGAGAGTTTTAAAGATAGGATGGAATTATGACTACTTCATATTCTGCCCATTACTCATGATTCAGTGCATAGGTTCTGAAATTCAGCATTCTTATCTTTCCTGAATCTAAGAGGTAGATCAGATTTTCCAATATATTCTCCTTAGGATGATAGCTTAGCTGTATAGACAATTCTTCAATAGTAGCAGATTTTTTTGCTAATAAATTAATGATCTGCTGGGAAATGTTTTTCCCAAAAATAGACTGTTTATTTTTCTCACAGACTGAACACTGACCACAGTTTTTTGAATTTTTCTCACCGAAATAAGCAAGAATGAGCTTCATTTTACAGTAATCATTATTTTCTGCATAAAATTTCATTTCTTCCCATTTCTGGATTTTATTCCTCTGAATATGTTCAAATAATTTCCAGTAAGTACTGTTCACAGCCCTTTCATCACGGGGTCTTAGAAACTTTATGCTGGAAAGTGCTCCATCAATATATTCAAGATAATTTTTCTGCTGCATTTCTTTCAGCCTTTCTTTGATTAAAGGAACGCTCACATTAATTTTGTTGCTTACCTGCTGTTCACTGAACATGACTTTATGGGTCGTAATTCCCGATATAGTACGGAAAAGAAGTTCTATAAAATGAGCATCCTTTTGTGGCAACTGATCAATCTCATCAGCTTTGATAAAAAGCTCGATCGAAGACAGACTTTTATTATCATTATAGTAGACAATCTCCTGGTTATGCAGAAAATTAAGTACATTGCTGATCTTCGCTTTCGAAAGCTTTGTAAAATTCTGTATACTGAGGCTATTCAATTGAAATGTTTTTTCAGGAAGTTCAAATTCTGCTACCTGAAAAATTGAGTAGAGATAACTTACAATCTTCAGAAATTCAGCCTTATTTGGGGTCTGGTTTTTTAAAACCTGATCGAAATTCAATAGTTCCTGTTTGTTCCAGAGCATGAAGGCAAAACTGTCTTTTCCATCTCTTCCTGCCCTTCCAATTTCCTGATAATAGTTTTCCAGGGATGCGGCAGGGGAGTAGTGAATAACAAAACGGACATTGTCTTTATCAATACCCATTCCAAAGGCATTGGTAGAAATCAGCACATGATTGTCACTGTTGTTCCAGAGATTCTGTTTTGCATTTTTTTCTTTAGTGGTTAATCCTGCATGAAAATAATCCACATTTTTCAGTTGATTTTTTTTCAGGAATTCTGCCAGCAGCTCAGCTTCTTTTCTGGTTCTTACATAGACAATTCCTGAATCGTTGCTGTATTTTAAAATATCAAAAACCCGCTGAAATTTATCAGATACTTCATCTGTGAAAATTTTAATATTCTCTCTTTTGAAACTTTTTTGAAAAACAAAAGGATTTTTTAATTCCAATTTATTTTTAATCTCTTCCAGTACTTTTGGCGTAGCAGTTGCAGTGAGAGCAAGACAAGGTATTTCAGGGTTATTATTTCTGAATCCTTTAATATTTTGATAGCTTGGTCTGAAATCCTGTCCCCATTCCGAAATACAGTGGGCTTCATCCACAGCTATGAAGGATAACTGAATTTCCTCCATATTTTGAATAAATTGTGTATTGGTAAGTCTTTCGGGAGAGACATAGAGTAATTTTGTAAGTCCTTCCTTGCAGCGGTCATAAATTGTTTCAGCATCATATTCATCCAGTTCGGAAGAAAGATATTCTGCTTCTATACCCCGGGATTTAAGCTGGTTGACCTGGTCTTTCATCAGTGCCAGCAAAGGAGAAACTACAAGGCAGGTTCCTTCTTTTAATAAGGCTGGTAATTGATAACATAAGGATTTTCCTGCTCCGGTAGGTAACAGAACCAGAGTGTCTTTTTCGTTGATTACTGCATTGATAATTTCTTCCTGAGAATCCCTGAAGCCGGTATAACCCCAGAAATACTTAAGAGTATCATATTTTAGCTTTTGAAAATCCTGCGGAGAAATCATGATGTAAAAATAAGCAAAGAATTGGGACAAAAAAAGTCACGCCAGGCGTGACTTTCATATAATATATCAATAAGTTTATTATTTAGCTTCGAAATATACTCTTCTGTTGGCTCTGTTTTTCCATTCAGGACACTTCGTTGCCGGCTCACACTCAGGATATTTAAGGTCTTTTTCACCTTTTCCTATTGCCTGTAGTTTACCTGTCTGAACACCGTTTTTGATCAGATAATTTTTAACGTTGTTTGCTCTTCTTTCAGATAGTTTTTGGTTGTAAGCATCAGTACCTCTAGTATCAGTAGCTCCGATTACATTGTAAGAACCATTTGAAGAATTAATATAGTTTACTGCATTATTTAAGATTGGAGTATTTGAAGGTAAAATTCTGTCAGAATTTAAGTCAAACTCAATTCCTTCCAGTTTAGTTTCTGTCTCCACTACTGGTCCTGTTGTTGCTACAGGACAACCATTGTTTTCAACAGGTCCCGGAACTGTAACACACTTATCGTAAAGGTCAATTACACCATCCAGGTCGGTATCAAGAGCAACTCCGGCTCCGTCCACTCTTGCTCCTGCAGGAGTATCAAGCTGTCTGTCCCAATCATCACATACCCCGTCGTTATCAGCATCTCCTTTTTTACATACTTCGATATCCTGGTTTTTATTTGCCAATACATCAAGTTTGTAATAGATTTCCTGAAGCGGATCATGCCACATCAAGTGAGACTCGTGTTTTCCAAGCTTTAAAGAAACCCCTAAAGTAGCATTGAAGAAGTTATCAGAAACCTGCTCAGAACGCTTGTTGATAGCGCTGTATGCATCACCGCCACCGTCAAATTCGTCATCACCGGTTACGACATACATTAATCTGCCTTCAATATCAATTCTTCTGTTCACTTTGAATTTCAGACCTGTACCTGCCTGGAAGAACATAGAACCTAACTGGAAAGGTTTAACCTCAGTCATTAATGTCTGTCTATTAGTACCATCTTTCTGATATGCTCTGTAAGCAATAGTACCTACACCTGCATATCCATGAAGTGCCCATCTGTAAGGAGAATGATTATCAACTCTTCTTAATAGGTTGGAAAAGTTAATATCTCCTAAGATAGAAATGGCGTCATACTGGGTTCTGGCTCCTACAGCTGATGCGTCTGGTGCCGAATCTTTAGTATTGAACCATCCTTGTCTGGTTTCTCCTCTGTCATATTGCAGATTGATCCCGAAAGCATGGGTAATTGCTTTATCAATACTCACATACGCTGAATATCCAAAAAGGTTTTTACCGTTACCATTTTTAATAGAGGTCAAATCTGCTGACTGAAGAAGCGGAACTCCCACCCCGGCAGAAATAGACCAATCGTTGAATCTTTTGGATTGATTGGTGAATGGGGAAACATTAGCAGATCCCGAAGAAAATGTATTAGGATATTCTCCTTTTGAAACTGCCGTTGAGTCTTGTGCATAAGTGGCAGAAGGAATTGCCAAAGCGAATGCAACAATTGCTAAACTTAATTTCATAGTGTTATTTTTTTAAGTTAAGTTATTTTAAATGATTTTTTACGCTAAAAAGTGATTTTGTATTATTATTTTTCAAAATAAACTTGCTGATTTCTAATGCGTTTCAGGCCAGTTACCCTAAAAATAATGATAAAGGTATGTAAAAAAATTCGTAGTAGAAAAAAAATAAACCGAAAAGAACAATTCTTTTCGGTTTATGGTGTATTATGAGAATTATTTCTTCTTTTTCTTAGGCTGAACTTTTTTTACTGATTTTTTTACAGGAGCATCTTCATAGTCTTTCTTTTTAATAGAATCCCATTCTGAACTTTCTATAAATCTTACAGTAACTTTTCTGTCTGCCATCCTTTCAGCATCTGAAGCAGACGCTGGGATAGTTGCTTCTGCAGAACCTACACCTCTTGATTTTAATACATTTTCGTTGATTCCTCTGCTTTCTAAAGCTCCTACTACAGCAGCAGCTCTTTCTTTAGAGAGTCTCAGGTTGTAAGCAGCATTTCCTTTAATATCTGTATGACCTGTTAACAGGTAATTACCTCCGTTTTCTTTAATAATTGAAGCTGCCAGATCCAGTTTCTCATTAGATTCAGGTCTGATGGTCGCTTTGTTGAAATTAAAGTAAATGTCTTTAAGGGTTTTTTCTACTTCTACAGCAGTTTCTTTGTTATCTTTTTTAACGATTGGGCAACCATTGTTTTCAACAGGTCCCGGAACTGTAACACACTTATCGTAAAGGTCAATTACGCCATCCAGGTCGGTATCAAGGGCAACTCCGGCTCCGTCCACTCTTGCTCCTGCAGGAGTATCAAGCTGTCTGTCCCAATCATCACATACCCCGTCGTTATCAGCATCTCCTTTTTTACATACTTCGATATCCTGGTTTTTATTTGCCAATACATCAAGTTTGTAATAGATTTCCTGAAGCGGATCATGCCACATCAAGTGAGACTCGTGTTTTCCAAGCTTGAAAGAAAGACCTAAAGTAGCGTTGAAGAAATTGTCAGAAACCTGTTCAGAACGCTTGTTGATAGCGCTGTATGCATCACCGCCACCGTCAAATTCGTCATCACCGGTTACGACATACATTAATCTGCCTTCAATATCAATTCTTCTGTTCACTTTGAATTTCAGACCTGTACCTGCCTGGAAGAACATAGAACCTAACTGGAAAGGTTTAACCTCAGTCATTAATGTCTGTCTATTAGTACCATCTTTCTGATATGCTCTGTAAGCAATAGTACCTACACCTGCATATCCATGAAGTGCCCATCTGTAAGGAGAATGATTATCAACTCTTCTTAATAGGTTGGAAAAGTTAATGTCTCCTAAGATTGAAATGGCGTCATACTGGGTTCTGGCTCCTACAGCTGATGCGTCTGGTGCCGAATCTTTAGTATTGAACCATCCTTGTCTGGTTTCCCCTCTGTCATATTGCAGATTGATCCCGAAAGCATGGGTAATTGCTTTATCAATACTCACATACGCTGAATATCCAAAAAGGTTTTTACCGTTACCATTTTTAATAGAGGTCAAATCTGCTGACTGAAGAAGCGGAACTCCAGCTCCTACTGAAACAGACCAATCGTTGAATCTTTTGGACTGATTGGTGAATGGGGAAACATTTGCAGACCCTGAAGAAAATGTATTAGGATATTTTCCGCCTGAATCTGCCGTTGAGTCTTGTGCATAACTGGCCATAGGAATGGCTAAAGCAAATGCAACAATTGCTAAACTTAATTTCATCGTGTATTATTATTTGATTTCTTCTGGAAAAAGAATTTTTTAATTATTTAATTGGGCATCCGTTATTTTCAACAGGTCCTGGCACAGTTACACACTTATCATAAAGGTCAATAACTCCGTCTAGGTCCATATCCAAAGCAACTCCGGCACCATCTACTCTTGCTCCTGCAGGAGTGTCAAGCTGTCTGTCCCAATCGTCACATACTCCATCATTATCGGCATCTCCTTTTTCACAAACAACAAGATCAGTAGAGGCATTTTCAAGAACGCTCGTTCTGTAATAAGCTTCCTGAAGTGGATCATGCCATGCCAGGTGAGATAATTGCTTTCCTAATTTGAAAGAGACTCCTAAACTTACTGTCCAGGCATTATCAGATCTTCTAGGGTTTAGCATGTTATATTTTGAACCTGGAGTAGAAGGATCATAGTCATTAGGACCTGCCCATCCTCCACCATCGAACTCATCATCACCACTGATGATGTACATGGTTCTTGCTTCAACGTCAATAAGTTTCGAAACATTATATTTGATTCCCAGTCCTCCCTGATAGAAGATAGAGTTGATATCAATATCCTGTTTGATAAATAAAGGAGTTCTTCTTGGAGTAGTGCTCCATCTGAATTCATCATTGTCATGTAAAGACGTTCTGAATCCCTGAACCCCAATTCCCATATATCCATGGAATGCCCATCTGTAAGGGGAGTGGTTATCTACTCTTCTGAATAGATTTGAAAAGTTAATGTCTCCTAATAAAGAGATATTGTCAAACTGTGTTGTTGCTGTTGCTACACCGGATTTTACACCTGCAGCACCAGGAAGCTGTGCTGTCTGTTTCGTTTCTCCTCTCATATACATTACGCTTAAGGCAAATGTATGTGTGATTTGTTTGTCTACGCTTACATAGGCATTGTAACCCCAATTGGTTTTATCCTTACGGATAGATTTTAAATCGGAATGTACCATAAATGCAGCCCCTCCTCCAACAGAAATAGACCAGTCTCTGAAGCGTCTGGCTTTATTGTCAAAAGGTTGTACATTAGCGGATCCTGAGGAGAATGTATTAGGGTACTCTGTGGAAGAGTTTACTGTAGTGCTGCTGTTCTGAGCGAAAGCTGCAATTGGCAGTGATGTAGCCAATAATAATAAACCTAATTTCATACTATATGTTTTATGTTTTAATAAAATCCTTTAATAATACTCTGGAAAAATCCCTTTCAAAAAGATGTTTTTTATGAGGGATTTCTAATCTTTCTGATTTAAAATTCAATTCATTATATTTAATGATATCAATGTCTATGATCCTGTCAGTATAACCTCCGGATATCTTTGAATCATTAATTCTTCCCATTCTAACTTCTATATTCTTAATACAATCAAGCAGTTGAATTGGTGAAAGATGTGTGAATATTATTGCTGCAATATTACAAAAAATATTGGAACTGGCAAATTCTACGGGATCAGACATTAAATATTCGCTGGTTTGTGAAATGTGATTTCCGGCAGCTTCTATTTCTCTTAGTGCAAGCTCTACATTTTTTTTTTGCTCTCCCAGGTTACTTCCTAGTAACAAAATGACCTTATGTTGCGACATATTGGAAAATTGATTGATTTATGAGAAGTTTCTTCAAAAATGTTTTGGCAAATATAGTAGCAATTATCATACTTTGCGCTGTATTTTTCATCTTTTTCATCATGATGCTTGTATTCAGTGCAATGGGGAATGACAAGTCGGTAGCGGTGAAAAAGAACTCGGTTCTTACGATTAATTTAAAGACAAATATCATTGACAGTCCTACTGAAGAAGAGATGGGGTTGTTCGGCATCGGTGCCCAAAATAAAAGTGTTCTTTTATATGATGCACTGGAAGCTATTAATAAAGCAAAGACTGATGATAATATTAAAGGGATCAGCATTGAAGCCGATGATTTATATGCAGGACTTACCCAGATTGATGATCTCAGAAATGCCATTGAAGATTTTAAGAAAAGCGGAAAGTTTGTATATGCTTATGGAAACGGAGTATCACAGTCCGCTTACTATCTGGGATCTGTGGCAGATAAGTACTATCTGCATCCGGCGGGGGGGATTGAATTGAAAGGTCTTTCTACGGAGGTTACATTCTTTAAAGCTTTTGCTGATAAATATGGAATCGGGATTGAGGTGATCCGCCACGGTAAATTCAAATCTGCTGTAGAACCTTTTTTAAGAAATGATATTTCTCCTGAAAATAAAGAGCAGCTAAGTACTCTTCTCAATGACCTTTGGAAAAATACTTCAGGTAAAATGGCTGCTTCCAGAAAAATTGATACCGCTCAGTTCAGAACCATTACAGACAGTTTATACGGAATGATTCCTGAACAAAGCTTAAAATACAGGCTTGCAGATAAACTGATCCAGAAATCAGAATACGAAGATCTCCTTAAAGCAAAGCTCAACGTAAAAGATAAAGAGAAGCTGAATAAGATTTCTCTGACGAGCTATATCAATTCTTATTCGGATGAAGATAAATCCGGTGAAAAGGTAGCGGTATTGTATGCTTCAGGATCTATCAATAATGGGGACGAATATAGTGATATCCACTCAGAAAAATATGTGAAGTATATTAAAAAACTTCAGGATGATGATAAAGTGAAAGCGGTTGTTTTCAGGATCAATTCTCCAGGAGGAAGTGCGAATGCTTCTGATGAGATCTTATTTGAATTACAGCAGTTGAAGAAGAAAAAACCTCTCATAGTTTCTTTCGGGGATTATGCAGCGTCTGGAGGATATTATGTAGCGATGGCAGCAGATAAAATCTATTCTGAGGCCAATACACTTACAGGATCCATCGGAGTTTTCGGTGTGATGCCTTATTATAAAGATATTGCGGCTAAAAACGGAATCCGTGGGGATATTGTTTCTACCAATGCGAATTCTATGTATTATTCAGGATTAAACGGAGTGACTCCTTACGGTGTTAATATGATGACGAGAAGTGTAGAAGGAACATATAAGAGATTTGTACATTTTGTGACTCAGAACAGAAAGAAAACTTTTGAGCAGATTGATAATGTAGGAGGAGGTAGAGTATGGAGCGGTGTCCGTGCTAAACAAATAGGATTAGTGGATGAACTAGGTACTTTGAATGACGCCGTGAAATTCGCCGCACAGAAGGCAGGACTGAAATCTTATCATGTAGAAGCCTTTCCTAAGAGAATGTCACCGTTTGAGCAAATTTTCAAAGATCTGAACGAAGAAGATGTATCTGCAAGAATTATCAAAAACAAAATAGGGAAATCCAACTATGAGATTTTACAGCAGATCACAGACAAAAAATTACAGTCTGAGGTAAAAATGGAAATGCCATATCAGATTAGAATCAACAACTAACTAAATTTATATTGTATACAAAAATCCCGGACCTGAAATTTCAGATCCGGGATTTTATTTTTTATTAGTGTTACTTACTATCAGCTTTTCTTTGTGGCCATTCCGTAAATCCAGAGAATGATCAAAGCTCCTCCGATTGAAAGAATCCAGCTTCTCGGATTCCAGAATGAAGTGACATCTCCCCAATGCAGAATGTAAACTCCTATAGCTCCTCCTACAAATGCTCCCAGAATTCCCAGGATAATAGTGATTAGCCATCCTCCTCCCTGAGTCCCAGGCATGATCATTTTAGCGATGGCACCTGCAATAAGACCGAATAAGATCCATGTTAGTATTCCCATAGTTGCAAATTTTTTTAGTGTTAATATTTAAAAATGATTTGTTTACTAAGATAAGGGAAAACATGATATAAATCATCTTTTCTTGAAGAATGAGTCTACAAATTCCGTACCATTAAAAAGCTGCAGGTCCTGCATTTTTTCACCTACACCAATATATTTAACCGGGATCTGAAACTGATCAGAAATACCGATTACAACACCTCCTTTTGCTGTTCCGTCAAGTTTCGTTACGGCTAAAGCATTTACTTCTGTTGCGGCGGTAAACTGTTTAGCCTGTTCGAACGCATTCTGTCCTGTAGAACCGTCAAGCACCAGCAGAATTTCATGAGGTGCATCAGGAATTACCTTCTGCATTACTCTTTTGATCTTGGAAAGCTCATTCATCAGGTTGATTTTGTTGTGAAGTCTTCCTGCAGTATCAATGATTACAACGTCTGCGTTTTGTGCTACAGCACTTTGCACCGTATCAAACGCTACAGAAGCAGGATCAGAACCCATTCCTTGTTTTACGATAGGAACGTCCACTCTTTCACTCCAGATTGTAAGCTGGTCAACAGCAGCAGCTCTAAAGGTGTCTGCAGCTCCCAGAACTACTTTCTTACCCTCCGATTTGAACTGGTGTGCAAGTTTACCGATAGTCGTTGTTTTTCCCACTCCGTTTACTCCTACTACCATGATAACATATGGCTTTTTGGAAGTATCGATATTTCCTGTACCTGCATGAGGGTTTTCCAGTAATAGTCCTGAAATTTCCTCGCGGAGGATTTTATCCAGCTCGTTTACGCCTACGTATTTATCTCTGGCAACACGCTCTTCAATTCTTTCAATGATTTTAATAGTGGTAGATGCGCCTACATCGGAAGCAATCAGTACTTCTTCCAGATCATCCAGAACTTCATCATCTACTTTGCTTTTACCGACAACGGCTTTCGTCATTTTTTCAAAGAATCCCTGACTGGATTTTTCCAACCCTTTATCTAAGGTTTCTTTTTCTTCTTTTTTGAAAATATTTTTAAACCAACTCATAGTTTTAGTTTATTCTTATTTATTTTTAATCACTGCTGTGGCTTCTACCTCTATATGTATGTCATCTCTGAAAAGCCTGTTCACTTCCACGAGACTGCTTACAGGGGGTGTCTGAAGACTGACAAACAAATCCCGTACTTTTCTGAAATCAGGTGTTTTTGTAACGTCTGTGGTATAGATTACCAGTTTGATAATATCTTTTCCTGTACCTCCATATTCTTTCAGGATGTTTTCAATATTTCTGAAAACCTGCTTTGTCTGCTCTTCAATAGTATTTCCCACAAGGTTCCCGTCAGAATCCAGAGGTACCTGCCCGGATAATAAAATCATTTTAGAACCTCCGCAGTCAATACTTACTGACTGTGAGAGTCCTCTTATGCTGAAGACTTTCGGCGAACTTTTATATTCTACAGGATTCATTGTTTTCTGACTGAATGAAAATAAAAAAGTTACTGTGCAGGCCAGAACAAGTATCTTTCTCATACTTTACTGATTAATAATCTGGTGCACAAAGATAACAAAAAAACTACCCAAAATATGAGTAGTTTTTTATATTGTAAATAAAGTACTGACTATTTTTTCAAATAACCATCTACTTCATCAGCATTCATTACTTTTTCTTCGAAAACGTAAGCTCCTGATTTAGAAGACTTAATCATTTTCACCACTTTAGTCATTTTTTTAGACTGACCGCTTTGTAGGGTTGCTACTACTTTCTTTGCCATGGTAAGTTATTATTTATAAATTACTTAATTTCTTTGTGAATGGTAGATCTCTTAAGAACAGGATTGTATTTTTTCAATTCCAATCTTTCTGTAGTGTTCTTTTTATTTTTTGTAGAAATGTATCTGGACATTCCTGGCATACCACTTTCTTTGTGCTCTGTGCATTCAAGGATTACTTGAACTCTATTTCCTTTTTTTGCCATGATTTATTAATTCTTTTTAATCAATCCGTTTCTAGTAGCTCTTTCAATAGCTTCCTCGATTCCAATCTTGTTAATCACTCTCAATCCATGAGCTGATACTTTCAGTGTAACGTGCTTATCTTGCTCCGGAAGGTAAAACTTCTTCTCTAATAAGTTAATTTCAAAACGACGCTTCGTTTTGTTATTAGCGTGAGAAACGTTGTTACCAACCATTGCACGCTTTCCTGTTATTTGGCAAATTCTTGACATATCTCGATGTTCTTATTTGTATAATATTTGAGAGTGCAAAATAACGAAGAATTTTTTAGATAGGCAAATCTTTTGAAAAATATTTATAAATAAGTGGCTGATTAATAATATTGATTTTTTTAAAATAGTAGAATCCTTGGGATACAGCAGATAATCAATGATGATATATTTCATGCGGGCTTTTTTTCCGATAAGTTATTTAATATTTTATCTTTGTTTTTAATTAATCTAAATAAAAATAGGATGAAAAAGATTTATATTTTATGCTGTATGCTACCGCTCAGTCTGATGGCCCAGGATTTTACAGAGGTACAGACTGGCATGAAAAATTTTTATTATTCTGCAGCTGATGTCGCAGATATAGACCATAACGGAACATTGGATATTGTGATTAATGGAGCAATAGATTCTGATGGAGACGGAAATGTAGACAGTACCTATAATGAAGTATATCAGAATAACGGAACGACATTATTGCCATTTGCCGGGTTGGGAGCGGATGTAACCCATCTTGGAGATATTAGGTTCATTGATTATAATAATGACGGTCTGATGGATATTATCTCTACCGGACTTAGTTATATGGATGTTGTTAATTATAAACAATACCGATTCAAAAATACCGGAACAGGATTTATAAAAGAAGAAGAACTGCCTGGTAAAATTTATGGTTCTCTGGATGTTTTTGATTTTAATCATGATGGAAAACCGGATTATGCACTTAATGGAACACAATATGCCCATGGTGGCGGTTTCAGAAACAGTCTTGATTATTATAAAAATACAGGTGCCGGTTTTGTTATGACTGAAAACTGGGTGGATGGAACTCAGAATGGAAGTTTTAAGTTGGTAGACCTTAATAATGACCGCCTTCTTGATCTTGTAATTATAGGGTCAGATATCAACGGCAATCCTGTATCAAAGGTATATATGAATCAGGCTGGAACTCTGACTCCTGCCCAGGATCTTCCTCCCATAGCAGCAGGGAAAATAGATTTTGCAGATTTTAATGCAGATGGTTTTCAGGATATAGTCATAATCGGAAGGGATGGAAATGATGAAGGGTATTTGGCTGTTCTGATGAATGACGGCACCGGGGCATTGATTCCTCAGGTAATTCCGGGAAATGACGTTTCAGATATGTCATTAAGTGTAGGGGATTTAAATAATGACGGTTATTACGATTTTATCATTTCAGGAAATGAAAATTACAATGCTGTTGTAAAAACATATCTATATGATGTTTCCAATCACAAGTTTAATGAAGGAGCTGCCTCCGGAATTACTGAACTGGGAGGGCCGGGACTGGTACAGCTTTTTGATTTTAATAATGATCATCATCCGGATATTTTATTAGGCGGATTCGACTGGTCTGTTTCCGACCTGCCTTCGCAAACCAAGTTGTTTAAAAATAATTCTACGGCAGCAAACGCAAAGCCCACAGCGCCCACTCAGCTGAATCTGACCAGAAACGGCAGTAGATTCAATTTTACATGGAGCGGAGCCTCGGATGATAAAACCCCGGTGAATGCATTGCGCTATGAAATTATGGTAGGATCTTTGCCGGGAGCTTATGATATTGCCCGATATGTTGTAACGACACCATCATGGTTTCTGGAACTGGATCCGGCCATTCAGAATGTATACTGGAGTGTGAAATCTATTGATGCATCAAAAGTATATTCTGAGGCTTCCGCGCAAAGCGTCCTGGGAACAACGGAAATAAAATCTGAAAAACAGCCTGTTATCTATCCGAACCCTGCATCAGACAGAGTGTACATCAAAGGAGAAAAAATTTCAGAAACTGAAATGTATTCAATGGATGGAAAAAAGATAAATATAACTCTGAACAGGGATCAATCTATTGATGTGTCTCATTTACCTAAAGGAATGTATCTATTAAAACTGAAGATAAAAAACGAAATAACCACAAAGAAACTTACGGTTAAGTAATTGAATCAATTCTATCTTCTATCAATGAGAAAAGCCAGACGTCCAGCTGGCTTTTTCTTTTTTTGTGGAATAAGACCTGCGAAAAAATTAATGGATTATGCAGGTTGGAATTATTTGTGCAAAGATTTGTGCAGTTCGTGTTTAATTACACTTTCTTTGTTTTCTTTTTGAACCATTCAATCAGATAGTAAAACAATAAAAATCCTAGTGCAAATATGGAAAACCTTGAAAGAAGGTCTCCTGCCCGGGTATAAAATGTCATGGTGTCATACAGGTTCACTTTTGCAAACAGAGCGGTTTGATCACCATAGAACGTATCAGCGGTTACTTCTCCTTTAGCATTGATATGCGCTGAAATGCCACTGTTGGCAGCACGGGCAATTTCTCTTCTGGTTTCAATAGCCCTTAATTTAGCATAGGATAAAAGCTGTTTGTGTCCCTCTGTAACACCCCACCAGGAATCATTGGTCATAATACCTAAGAAATTAGCTCCTTTTTTTACATAGTCTGTTACAAACTCTCCATAAATACTCTCATAGCAAATAATAGGAGCCAGCTTTCCTTTGTTATAAGGATTTGAAAAAGCAACTCTGTCCTTATCAGTTCCTAAAGAGGCTACAGTGCCACCCAGGTTCAGCATGGCATCTCCTAACAGTGGTTTTAAAACATTCATATATGGAAATATTTCAACTCCCGGAACCAGTTTCCCTTTATGGTAAGCCTGTACTTTCTGACCGGGAACCAGTTGAATGGCTGTATTATAACTGCTTACCCAGACACCACTGTTGATCTGATATGCTTCTTTAGGCAAGTCTGCAGGATTATAATAAAAACGGTGTGACGAAATTCCTGTTGCAAAAACAGATCCCGGATGATTGGATAGAAACCCTTTGATGTTGTTCAGCAGTACACTCTTTTCAAAAGCTGTTTCAGAAATAGACCCTCTTCCCGGAAGAGCTGTTTCCGGTGCGATATAATAATCAATTTTACCGGTTGAGTTTTTTTCAGCAAGTGCTAATAAATCCTGTTCTATTGTTAAACTGTCTTTCGAATATTTTTCCGCATAAGGATCCAGGTCAGGCTGCAGCATCAGAACATTGACCTGGCCGGTTGGCTTGTCGTCAAAAGTATTGTATTTAACGACTGAGATAATCATTGGCAGAACAATTAAAGCTCCAACAATAGCTGAGTTTTTAATCAGTTCTTTTCTCTTTCTTCCGGCCTCCCAGGTTCTTACCGTATAAAAAATCAGCACATTAATCAGCAGTATCCAGAAACTGCCACCGGTTGCTCCTAAAGTATCATACCACTGGATCAGCTTTGGATAATCTGCAAATACATTTCCCAGATTCAGCCATGGCCACGTTAATTCCCATCCTAAATGAAATTTTTCAAAACTCATCCAGAGGGCAATCAGAAATCCTAATCCCCAATATGTTCCCTGTGCATTTTTGTACCAGTGATAACATTGAAACACCAAAGAATATAAAAGAGAATTTACCAGTACCGGAAATAAAACTGCCATCAGGGAGTGGCTTCCATCAGGGTTCTTTGAACCATATAGCCATCCTGTAGTGACAATATTCCAGATCACGAAACATAAGTAAGATAATCCGAAGACCGCCCAGCTTTTTCTTTTATAATCTGAAAATTTTGAAATTCCGTGCTCCATCATCAAAAGAGGAACAAGCGCAAAAAATATAAAAAACGGGACTCCGTAAGTTGGCCATGAAACCGACAGCAGCATTGCTGAAATAAGAGTAAGCAGAACGTATTTCATTAAATTATTTTAATACACAAATTTAATGTTTTTGAAAAGAATATATTAGCAGTTCAATGTTAAAGAAAATATATAAAATTATTATTATCCCATATACTCTGTTTTTGCTCTATCTGATGTTTTTAGGGATGGGCAGATTTCAGTATGAGGATAATCTTATTACTGTAGAACCTGTTTTCTCAACGATAAAATTTATCCGGGGACCGAATAAGACCATAGATATTATCAAGATTGTTTTGGGCAATATTATCATGTTTATCCCTTTTGGATTTCTGGGCTGGATCATTCCCGGACTGAAAAAACTGAAACCCCTGATTTTTGGTTTTATCTCATGTATTGTTATTGTTGAAGCACTTCAATATTTTACAAGAATGGGTATATTTGAGGTAGACGATATCATTCTGAATACTTTTGGGGTGTATCTGGGATGGGTATTGTTCAGAATGATTGAAAGAAGATTTAACGGTTAAGTTCTTTCGCGCGTTTTTCAGCATTTAGAATTCCCTGTTTCAGAATTTCTTTAAAACTGTTTTCTTCAAATGTTTTTAAGGCAGCTTCCGTAGTTCCGCCCTTAGATGCGACATCTTTAATCAGTTCCTCAAGATTCTTTTCTGAATTATTGATCAGGTGATAAGCGCCCAGCATTGTCTGCTTTACAAAAAGTTTAGAAAGATTTTCTTCGATTCCCATTTCAATACCTGCCTTAATCATTGCATCAATAATGTAATAAAAATAAGCCGGGCCACTTCCTGAAAGTGCTGTTACACCATCAAGGAGCTCTTCCTCTTCCAGGTAAACCGATCTTCCGGTACTGTTCAGCAATCTTTCAATATTGATTAACTGGCTGAAAGAAATTCCGTTGGCTGCAGTATATCCGGTGATTCCCATTCCCAGAAGGGTAGGAGAATTGGGCATTGCTCTTACGACAAGCGGATGATTCAGTAATTTTTGAATTTTTTCAATATTGATTCCGGCCATGATGGATAAAACCATCTGGTTTTCTTTTAAAGTAAATTGGATGTTTTGAGCTACTGTTTGAAAATCCTGAGGTTTTACAGCAATGATGATCAAATCTGCATCAATGTCTTTCACTTCTTCAAAAGTGGAGATTTTAGATTTGGGGAATTCTTCAGCTATTTTGGTGATTTTCTCCTGATTTCTGATAATCAGATGAAGGTGTTCAGGCTTGATCAGTTCATATTTCAAAAATGATTTTGAAAAAGAAAGTCCCATATTTCCGGCTCCAAGAATAGCTATTTTCATTACGGATTGTAAATTTTTTTAGCTAAAATAATGATTTTTCAGAGACTGGGTATGAATTTGATTTTGAATTAAGCTTAGCGTTTATCCAACAGGTTATAAAAAAGACTGTATTCATATGAATCAGTCTTTGTATATTTTTAGATTAAATAATATTTACTTCCCGTTCAAGCTCTATCCCGAATTTTTCTTTCACAGAATTAATGATCTCTGTGGAAAAATCAAAAATCTCTTTTCCTGTTGCATTTCCTGTTGCATTGATGATCACCAGAGACTGCAATTTGTGTGAAGCAACATTTCCGATTTGTTTTCCTTTCCATCCACATTGCTCAATCAGCCATCCGGCAGGAACTTTTACCATATTTCCGTTTGGATAACCCTGAATATTTTCAAATTTTTGTTTCAGTGCTTCAAACTGAGCCAGAGGAATGGTTGGGTTTTTGAAAAAACTTCCGGCATTCCCGATTTCTTTAGGATCCGGCAGTTTGCTTTGTCTGATATTGATGACTGCTTGAGAAACATCCTGAATCGTTGGATTTTCAATGCCAAGATTTTCCAGTTCGGATTTGATGGCACCATATTCCGTTTTGATATGGTGATCTTTTGAAGTCAGTTTAAAAGTTACTTCAAGAATAACATACCTGCCTTTTCCTTCCTGCTTGAAAATAGAATCCCTGTAACCAAATCTACACTGTTCAAGATTGAAAGTTTTCAGTTCAAGATCTTCTAAATCCAATACCTCACAGCTGACAAAAATATCTTTAATCTCCGTTCCGTAAGCTCCGATATTCTGCATTGGAGAAGTTCCTACATTTCCGGGAATTAAAGAAAGGTTTTCGAGTCCGCCATAATTTTTCTGTAAACAGCACATCACAAATTCATGCCAGTTTTCACCTGCTTTTGCGGTTACCCATACTTCATTTTCATTAATATACTCTTCAGAGATCCCTTTTAAATTAAGTCTGATAGCAATGCCATCAAAATTTTTGGTAAGAAGGATATTACTACCTCCCCCCAGAAACAGAAGCTGAAGAGATTGGGTCTTGGCAAAAATGAGGGCCTCTTTTAATTCATCAATAGTATTGATTTCAGTAAAGTATCGGGCCTTGGCTTCAACACCGAACGTGTTATAAGGTTTTAATGAAAAATTTTCCTGCATGTTTTATTGGTATTCTTTGGGAAGAATCTTGTCTAATTGTTCTTTAAATTGTTCTAGCTGTTTATAATGTAAAGTATCTGTATAGGCATTCACATAAATATGTGATTTTTTTGGAGTCCGGATCTGGAAGGTTTCATCAATTCCGTCTACGGACTGTTGGCTGGGAGAACTTTTGATATGATCAAGATCTGTAATATTGACTGATGATATCAGTTTTTTCCAGGTTTCGGAATTGATGGCGGATGCCCATTCTTTATGGGTTTTACCGGCTGTCATTCCTTTTTCTGCAAAAACAGAATCTTTTGTGGCCTTGATGATCCTGTAGCTTCCAAGACGGCCTCCGATTTCAGATACGCTGACAAATGTAATCTCGTACGGATTATTATGGGAAACAGATGACTCATGTGTTTTTTTGGAGTCACAGGAAAACAATGCCGACAGCAAAAGAATCGAAAACAGGATTTTCAGATAGAGTTTTTTTGTTGTCGGCATAGAGTATGTTTTTACAGGCTGAATTCTTCTCTGTACTTCTTTAAAGCTTCCTTAAGAATTTCAGCACTTCTTTTTAAATCCTCTTCTTTCAGAACGTAGGCAATTCTTACCTGCTTTTTACCTAATTCAGGATTGCTGTAGAATCCTCCTGCAGGCGCAACCATGATGGTTTCGTTATTAAGAGAATATTTTTCAAGCAGCCACTGGGCAAATTTTTCAGTATCATCTACCGGAAGTTCTGCAACACAGTAGAAGGCTCCTTTTGGCTTAGGACAGATCACGCCAGGAATAGCATTTAAAAGATCTACCAGTATATTTCTTCTGTGAGTATATTCTTCTCTTACTGCTCTGATATAAGGACCGTCATTCTGGTGTGCTGCTGTTGCAGCAATCTGTCCCAAAAGAACAGGGCTTAGTCTTGCCTGGGCAAAAAGCATAGCCGCATTACGGATCTTATTGGAACGGGTAACCATACATCCGATTCTTACCCCACACATAGAGTAACGCTTGGATTCTGAGTCAATGATGATACAGTTTTCAGCAAGTTCAGGGAAATCAAGCATTGAAATCTGCTGTTTCCCGTCATATACATATTCCCTGTATACTTCATCAGAGATGATAACGATGTCATATTTCAAAGCAATTTCTGCAAGTTTCTGTAGTTCCTCACGGGTATAAAGATATCCGGTAGGGTTTCCAGGGTTACAGATAATGATCGCTCTTGTTTTTTCTGTGATTTTTTTCTCGAACTCTTCAACAGGAGGTAAGGCAAAACCTGTGTCAATGGTAGATGGTACAGCGACTACATTCACATCAAATGTACTGGTAAATCCATTGTAGTTGGCATAGTAAGGTTCAGGAATAATCACTTCATCACCTTCGTCACATAAAGTGGAAATCGCAAAGTTAAGAGCTTCAGAACCTCCGTTAGTAACAATGAAGTTATCGGGAGTAAGATCTGAGAAGCCTAATGAATGATAATATTCAGTAAGGGCTTTTCTGTATTCGATATTACCTTCAGAAAGCGCATATTCCAATACTTTTAAATCGATATTCTTTAAAGCATTTAAAGCTGTTTCCGGAGTTTCAATATCAGGCTGTCCGATATTAAGGTGATATACTTTTATTCCTTTCTGTTTTGCTTGTAAAGCAAAGGGAACCAGTTTTCTTACCGGCGATGGCGGCATATGCAGTGCTCTGTTTGAAATATTCGGCATTGTTCAAAAAATTTGTATGACAAAAATAGGATTTAATTTCTCAATAATAAAATTATGAGCCAATAAGAAAGATGTTTAATGAACTTTACATTCTCTTTAAAATTCACCTATTTAAGGGGTTTTAATATTGATTTTTCATGTATTTAAAATAAATGTTATGATTTTGTTAAAAATAATATTTTTGTATTGTTATTTTTCCTTAATTTCGCCATAAATGTGATTAAAATGGTAATAAATTTATTTTCTAGAGTGATACCTGCTATTGCTCTATTTTCTGCCTCTGCAATGATGGCTCAGAATTTTCAAACAATGCCGGTTTCCTCAGGCTATACCGCAGATGTAATTGCAAACGGAGTAGGCTCCTCGTCAGTTTCTACAAATAATGATGTAGATGGAGTTTCTTATGCTTTTGTTTCAAAAGATTTTCAATTAACTTCCACGAGCACACCGCTTTCCTATGGTTTGCCGGTAGATGGAATTATTAATTCTGTCGTTGCGGGAACTCCGGGGCTTAGCTATGTCTTAGGAAACTACAGTGGAAATAACTCTTTAAGGCTGGCCGCTGCAAATGACAGTGGAACTCTTACTTTTACAACACCTAAACCTGCTTTTACTCTGTATATGCTTTCCACCAGCGGAAGTGGAACCTCTGCAGTAAATGTAACGGTTAATTTTTCTGATGGAAGCACACAGGCATTTTCCAATATAAGCCTTAATGACTGGTATGGAGGTGCCAATTTTGCCATACAGGGAATCGGAAGAATTAAAATAACAACAGACGGCCTGGAACCCAACACCACGGATCCGAGACTTTATCAGACAGCATTAACAATAGATGCTGCCAATCAGACAAAGTTTGTACAAAGTGTAACGGTAACCAAAGCAAGCGGTTCAGGAATACCGAACATTTTTGCTTTTTCAGCAGATGTTTATTCGGATTGTGCGCCTCCTGTATTACAGGCGGTTTCCGGAATAACTGCCAATTCCGCTTTAGTTTCATGGACAGGTAATGCTGCCAGTTATGATGTATACCACAGTACTTCAAACACAACACCTGCAAGCTCAGTAACACCTACTTATCCGGGGGTAACAGGAACAAGTACAACAATAGGAGGGCTTAATTCCAATACTACCTATTATTATTGGGTAAGATCCAACTGTAACACTGCAACAGGTCAAAGTGTATGGTCTTTTGCAGGAACATTTAAGACAGCCTGCTCTACTTTCACTGTTCCTTATACAGAAAACTTTGATACCACAAGTACAGGTTCCAGCTCAAATACCAATGCTCCAAGCTGCTGGGCATATCTGGAAAGTGCATCATTTGCAGGGTATGGCTACGTAACTACGTCAAATAGTTATTCGGCACCCAATGCCTATTATATGACTAATTCAACGGCTACCACGGGCAGTCAGATGTTGGTTGCGCCTCCAACAGTGAACCTTTCAGACGGCACCAAACGTGTAAGATTCTATGCAAGAGGAGGAGGAAGTAATTATACATTATTGGTAGGTACATTATCGAATCCTGCGGACCCTGCGTCTTTTACACAAATTGGTTCTCCTATTGCTTTAACAACTACCCATACACAATATACAGTGAATATTCCTGCAGGATCGGATCTGCAGTTGGCATTTAAGCATGGTTTAGGGGGTACATCCCGTTCTATCTATATCGATAACATTACTGTTCAGAATATTCCTTCTTGCTTTGAGCCCACTGCAATTACATCGTCAAATGCAAGTGTGAATTCAGCAACGATTGGATGGACAGCACCTTCGTCAGTTCCTGCAAGCGGGTACGAAGTATATTACAGTACAAGCAATACTGCACCTGATGCTTCTACTGTTTTAACAGCTTCAAACTCTGCAACTTCTACCACTACTTCCGCACCGTTAAGCGGACTGCAGCCTGCTACAACATATTATGCATGGGTGAGATCTAACTGCAGTGCAACTGATAAGAGTATCTGGAGTGCTACTTCCACATCATTTACAACCCTGTGTGTTCCGGTAACTACACTGCCTTGGAGCGAAAATTTTGATGCAATGACAACTATTGGTTCTGCGATCATTCCGAATTGCTGGAAACAAACTCCGGGAGGAAGTTCATCTTCATATAATTTTACGTCAGCAAATGCTTCCCAGCAGACCTACAATGATCCTAAATCTGCACCAAACTATTTGACAATTTATTATCCATATAGCAATGCTGCATATTTATGGACACCTACATTTACATTAACTGCAGGAACATCATATGATTTCTCATTCTACTGGGTAGGAGATGGATATGCAGGCTGGCAAAATGAAGTATTGGTCAACAATGCACAAACGGCGACCGGAGCAACCAGTTTAACAACATTTATCACACCTGATCAAACAGCCGCCGGAGGAGGTAATAGTACCAATTATACTAAAGTTACCGTTACATATATTCCTTCATCTACTGGTGATTATTCATTTGGAATTAAAGCTTTCAATACAACAACGGATCCATACTATATGGGATTTGATGATTTTTCGCTTACACAGTCTAACTTAAGTACTGCTGAAACATCTGTGAAGAAAAAAGAGGTCAATGTGTACCCTAATCCTTTCAAAGATGTCCTTCACGTTGCGGACATCAAGAACGTTAAATCTGTAACTGTTACAGATGTAGCAGGAAGAGTGGTGAAAATTATTGATAATCCAACTACAGAACTTCAGTTAGGAGAACTGAATGCCGGTTTATATTTAGTGACAATGAACTTTAAAGATGGTTCAAGATCAACAGTAAAAGCCATTAAAAAATAAAATTTTTTGAGTTAATAATTTCTGTAGGCAGTTGCATTCGTGTGGCTGCCTTTTTTGTGATGAATTTAAATAATAACTGGAAAAAAAATATCAAAAATTGTTGATAAAATTATTATACATTTGTGCCGAAAACTATAACGTACATGAATACATTTAAACTACTTTTTTTACTGCCCTTATTGTGTTCCGGATTTTCACAGGCACAGAGAATTGATAAAGAAATAATAAGCTTCCAGCTTTTGAAAGAACCGGTATTTCCTACAGAACTTTCCAATAGAAATTATACGATTACGGTAAAATCACCCTATAATATCACGAAAGATGATGCTGTAAGATTATCAAAAGAAGATTATCAGAGAAAGGTGGACAATTACCAGACGAATGTTGAAAATGCCAAGTACGAGCATCAGGAAAGATTAAAAGACTACGATGCTGAGGTAAAGAAACTGCAGGAAAAGTACAAACTGGAATCTGCAGAATACAATAAATTATCTGCGGTTGAAAAAATTGCAGCAACCAACGGAGCTCCTGTGCTGAGATTACCTTCAAGACCTATTCTTAATATTCCTCCAATGCCTATTTATCAGCAGCCTGATCTTAGAGATGCCCTGATTGTGGATAATAAGATTCTGGCTTCCCAAATAGATGTATCAGGATTTTCAAAAGGGGGAAACTATCTTGACATTGTTATTGAAATGGAGAGAACCAACTTTCAGGACAATCAGGGAAAAACTTTTGCCAATCAGCCTACGAGAATAATAGCAAAACAAGGTGGAGCTGTAAAACTTGATAAGACCTATTTTTCGGATTTTACTGAAGTGGCAAGTGTTCCAACGAATGAAATCAACCTGAATGCTCAGGAAAAAAGATATCTGCAGAGAATGATGGACCGCACAAGGAACATTATCAATGAAAACTTCGGTTACCAGACGATCAATTCTACGGTGACACTGTCCACTGTAAAGAATAAAGGAGAATATGATGATCTGGAGAAAGCCTATATCTATGTAACAACCAATCTGAAAAAACTTCAGGCAAAATCGGATTATGCACCGAATAAAGTCGCCATGGAAAATATGCAGAAAGGAATTGATCTTTGGAAAGCAGTCCTTACAAAAGTGAATTACAATGATAAAAAGGCTGTTTACAACCAGAAAATAGGAGAATATCTTTATTTTAACCTGATCAGATTAAACATTGCTTTAGGCAATTATCAGGAAGCCGAGAAATATTTAAATGAACTGCAGGAACATCTTGTAGATATCAAACTATCCTACGATGCTAATCTTGAGCTGAAAAGATTAGAAGAAAAAATTTATAATAACTAAAGAAAAACAATATGATTAAACAGATTATTGCTTCGGCATTAATTACTGCTTCTGTGTGCGCTTATGCGCAGACAAAAGTGACTGAAGGAACAAAATTTACTGTGGATGCCAATCTTGAAACTGATGATAAACTGGTATTGGCAGATGATTACAATTCTTATATGTTCAGTGCCATCAATATTGACGGCCTTATGAGAAATGTTTTCCCTCATAAGAAATTACTGATGAGAAAACTGGATCAGAACGGAAGTCTTGTGGACACCTATGTAAAAGATTACGCGAATAAAACAAACGGCGTGCTTCACAATTATCTGGGATCACAGCAGATCGATGATGATAAATTTATAGCATTTACGGAAGAGTATTTCGGTAAAGAAAACAGGAAGGAAGTTTTTCAGCATGTTTTCAGTAAAAAAGAAGGTACTTTTACCACAAAAAGCATTGCAAAATACAGCATTGAATCTACCAATAAATCAGGAACAACGTATGTTCTTTTCTCAGAAAACGGAAAATATGCTGCGATCTTCAATGACAGATATGCCAACAAAAAGACCGATAATGTGAATGATGTGCTGGTCCTGGATCTGAGAACCCTTTCTCCGGTCTGGAACAAAGAAATCACATTAAGCAATGATTATGTTGAAAAGTCTTTGACACTGACGAACTCAGCGAAAATTGTCGTATTGCGTAAGGCTGCAGGATGGAAAGAATCTTATAAGCTGGAACTTGTTTCTAACACAGAGGACAAGGATCTTCCGTTTGATGACAAATATATTCCTGAGAAATTATATGCATTCAGTAAAAATGACAGCGATTATCTGGTAACCTTTGGAAGAAAAAATGCAGCAGTTACCATTGGTGCAAGTACTTTCGGCACAGTAATGTTTTATGATATGAAGTCAGGAAAAGCAGTGATCAGCAATACTAATTTAGCAGGGAGCAAAGATATGAGCGATGTAAAGGTCATCAAAACAATTGTAAAGGGTGATGAGACTTTAATGGCTGTTCAGCAGGAAACGGTGACAAGACCTATGCCTACGGCAATGAATCGCTTCCCTGATCCTGTGTATTCATTGGATGCCGGAATGCTGATCAAGTTCAATAAAGAAGGAGAAGTAAAGCAATTCGTTGCTGCAGGAGCTTCTACAGGAAAAAGAATTCATATCGTTGAAGCTGGAGAAAAGCTTTATATTTCAGCTTTCTATCCTAAAGGAGCCTTTGGAAACACAGGATTTTCTATGAAAGTTTTTGATTTTGCGAATCTGAAACCTCTGGAAGTAAGTCTTGATTATAAAGGAAGAAATTTCTTCCAAAATTATGGTTTTGCAGACGGAAATATGATTCAGTATGTTCCGAATGTGAATAAAATGATGTTCCTTCAAAAGAGCAGCAAAGATGTTCAGATGTTCAGTGTATATAATTTTATAAAATAATCGTATTTTAGAAAAAAATACAATATGCAGATTCAGTCAGTTTCCATAGAAGATTATATCTCAAAAATTCCTGAGGAAAGACAGGAAGCTTTCAAAAAACTTTATGATACGGTGAATGACAATCTCCCGAACGGTTTTGAAGAAGCTACCAATTATGGCATGGTTGGATGGGTCGTTCCTTTGGCAACATTTCCTGCGGGATATCACTGTGCTCCCGGTACACCGCTGCCATTCATCAATCTGGCTTCCCAGAAGAATTTTATAGCCCTTTATCACATGGGGCTGTATTCAAGACCTGAACTTCTGGACTGGTTCGTAGCAGAATACCCTAAACATTCCAAAAAGAAACTGGACATGGGAAAATCCTGTATCCGTTTTAAAAAAGTGGACGATATTCCTTTTGAACTGATCGCTGAACTCAGTAAGAAAATGACTCCTGATGACTGGATCAGAATTTATGAATCGCAGTATAAGAGATAAAAAAGCTCCGAAATCAGATAGATTTCGGAGCTTTTTTATGCTGGGAAATGGAGGCTGGAAGTAATATTTGTGTTAGAATTATTGATTGCCATTTGATGGTAATTTTTTGAGTTTTTTAAAAATTATTGATATTTATATCCAATTTTATATTAATCCTGCTATCTAACGTAGTGAAATGAAGAATCTAAACTTTACATGGGATTCTTTCTTCGTCAGAATGACAATGGTGTAAAATTGTATATAGTTGTCAAATTAATAAAGTGATTTTCATCTATCCATTGGCTTCCATAAACCTCCTTCTTCCAGCTAAAAATGAATATCCCAGATTCCTGCTTTTCTTTCAAGTTCAATTAAAGCCGCTGCATTATCGGCAAGAGCCTGATAATAGTCTTTTCTCACATTGTTATAGGTTCTTTGGGCATTTAACACCTCAAGGATAGAACTTTCTCCTCTTTTATAGCTGTAAATAATGCCTTCCAGAATAGTTTTGGCCTCTGTAAGCATTCCGTTGTGGAATTGTCTTACCTGTTTCTGAGTTGCTGTGTACTGCTGATATGCCTGTATTACCTCAGCTTTGATCATCTGTTCGATCTGTTTGTATTCAACTTCGGCCTGAGAATGGGCTATTTCTGCGATTTTTAATCCTGCATTTCTTCTGTTGGAAAATTTCAGGGGAATGCTGATTCCCATTTTTACAGCATTTACAGTAGGGGAAGGGGCAATCTCGTTGACCGCTTCAGTGTGTCGTTCAGCTCCGGCGCTGATGCCTAAATCAATAACACGATTGGCTTTTTCAAGGCTGATCTGGCTTTTGGTAACCTCCGTATTTTGCCTGGCGGCCAATAGATCTGCTCTTTCATTCAATGCCTGAAGAACAAGATCATCTATACTGAAATCTCTGTTGAAGGCATTGAAATCCCCGGCAGCTTCTCTGTCTGTTATTTTGCTGTCTCCCAAAAATATGGACAGACCGGTTAGAGCTTGCTGTTCTGCGCTTTCAGCCTGATAGACTTCGTTGAGAAGGGAAGAGGCTTCAAGCTTGCTCTGTTTGGATGTAACTAATGATATGGTTCCCAAACGATACCGTATACTATCGGATTTTGCCAGCTGCAGCATATTTTTATAAGAATCCTGCTGAACTTCAAGTAAAGCTTTGGATTTTAATGCATCAATATATCCTAAACTGGCATCAGCACGAAGATTCCTGAAAAAATCCTGTAACTGTATTTTACTCAGCTCAGACTGGTTTCTGGCTAGATTTACCCTTGCTTTTCTTTTACCGCCAAGCTCTAATGTCCAGCCGATTGATGCTCCATATACGTATCCCATATTCTGATTCACACCGTTATTGGTAGTTTCCATTTCCAGTTGAGGATCAGGAAACATATTGGCGGTCTGAATAGCTGCTTCAGCCATACTGACATTATATTTCTGAGACGCATATCCAAGATTTTTATTTCCGACAAGACTCAGGTATTCCTCAAATTGTAAAAGCTCTTTTTCCTGTGCCTTTATTCCTGTAATGCTAAATAATACTACAGTTAATATGATAACATGAACTTTAATTTTCATCTGATTCCAAATTTTGATTTTCCTTGCGGTGCTCAGCCATAAAATAAATAGCCGGCAGCACGAATAGTGTTAAAATAGTAGAGAACATCAGTCCGTAAACAATTACTGTTGCCAAAGGACGCTGTACATCAGAACCGATTCCTGTGGCCAATGATGCCGGGAATAATCCGATTACAGCCACTGTTGCCGTCATCAGTACCGGTCTGAAACGGTCTCCGGCTCCTTTAACGGCTGCCCGTTTCAGATCATATCCTTTTTGGCGGAGATCATTAATGTGAGAAATCATAATCACACCGTTCTGAATGGCAACCCCAAATAATGCAATGAATCCTACTGCTGAAGAAACATTCAGGGACATTCCCCGTAGGTTGAGTGCCAGCATTCCGCCAAATAAAGCTAACGGGACAATGGACATCAGAACCAAAGCCTGTCTGAAATCTCCAAATGCACCATATAATAACAGAAACATAATGGCTAACGCCAATGGAACAATAAATGCAAGTCTTGAATAAGCCCTGTTTTGATTTTCAAACTGTCCGCCCCATTTGATCTGGTATTTCTCATGATCGTATCGGATATCTTTTTCAATTTTATCCTGGGCTTTTTTCAGGAACGAAGAAAGATCAGTACCTCTTAAATTAAGCTTTACCGTAAGATGTCTTTTGTTCATTTCTCTAGTAATAGTGCTTTCACCGGTGCTTAATTTCACTTCTGCTACCTGTGATAGTGGGATTTTCGCCCCGGAAGCTGAAGTCAGCATAAGGTTTCCGATTTTGTCCGGAGTATCGCGGCTGTCTTCGGTATAACGGCATGAAATATCATACACTTTATTGCCGATAAAGATCTGGGAAATAGCTTTTCCTCCTAACGCCACTTCAATAAGGTCAGCAACATCCGCTACATTTAATCCATACTGAGCGATCTTATCTCTATTAGCAATGATCTGCAGCTGAGGTAACGGTGGTTCCTGATCGATAGCAAGATCTGCTGATCCCGGAATTTTATTTAAAGTAGACAACACATTTTCTGCAATACGTCTGGTTTCTTTAAAGTCTTCTCCATATACTTTTACAACCAGCTCACTGTGAGCTCCGGAGATTTTATCCATTACTCCGTCAATCATAGGTTGCGAAAAACCTACCGTGAATCCAGGCATGTCTTTATAATCTGCCGCAAGTTCTTTGATGAGATCTGCTTTTGTTTTCCCGGAAGGCCATTCGCTATAAGGCTTTATTCCAACAGATACTTCAAAGTGAGAAGCGGTCCATGGATCTGTACCATCATCATTACGCCCTGCCTGCACCATCATATAAGTTATTTCGGAATGCTTTAGAGTACGGGCACGAAGAGTATCACTCATTTCTTTTGATTGGGCTAAGGATATTCCCGGAGGCAGCTGTACCTGCAGCCATATAGAACCTTCGTCCAGCTCCGGAAGGAAATCTTTTCCTACGGTGTAAGACAGAATTCCGGAGGATATCAATACAATGATGATCGGAACAACAACTCTTTTGGGAGTCTGCATTATTTTTTCTATTCTTTTTCCATAGGCTGCAGCGAGTTTTTCCAGCCATCTATTGTGATAGATCTTTTGTGGTTTGTGGTAGATAACATACGCCAGTCCCGGGATCAGAAGTAATGCCACAGCGAGTGCGCCCAATAAGGCATATCCTACAGTAAAAGCCATGGGGGTAAACAGTTTTTTCTCTACTCTCTCAAAAGCGAATAACGGCAGATAAGCAGTAATGATAATGATTGTTGAAAAGAAAATGGGCTTGGCTACTTCAATCACCCTTTGGGTAATTGTTTTTTCTTCCAGTGCTTCTTCAGGATTCTCTTCCCTTTTCTTCAGAATGGTTTCCAGCATTACAATAGCTCCATCCACAATGATTCCGAAATCAATTGCTCCGAGTGAAAGAAGATTGGCCGGAATGTTGGTAAAATGCATTAATATGAAAGCAAACAGTAAAGAGAGCGGAATAGTGATAGCCACCAGCAATGCACCTCTCCAGCTTCCGAGAAATACGATCAGTACTATGATAACCAATACAATTCCTTCAGTAAGGGTATGAGAAACAGTCGTAAGGGTTGTTTTTACGAGGTCCGTTCTATCCAGAAAAGCATGAATTTGTACCCCTGGGGGAAGCGTTTCATTATTGAGTTCTTCAATGGCTTCATGAACTCCATCCAGTACCTGGGAGGGATTTTGTCCTCTTAATAAAAGCACGATCCCTTCCACACTTTCAGAATAATTACGTTTTCTGTCGGTGTAACCCAGAATTCCCTTTCTTTCCAGATTTCCGTATTTTAATGTTCCTACATCATTCAGAAATACCGGAACTCCGTTTTGGGTTTTTACTACAATTTTTCCGAGATCGTTTAGATCTTTTACCAAACCAATTCCCCGGATAACATAGGCAATGTTTCCGCGGGGAAGCATACTTCCTCCGGCACTGACATTGTTTTTGGATATTGTTTCGGTAACTTCAGACAAAGACAGGCCATATTGCTCAAGTTTATGAGGATCCAGCTCAATCTGAAACTGGGTGGTAATTCCTCCGAAATTGGTGACATCGGCAATTCCCGAAACCTGTTTGATACGGGGAATGATGACAAATTTTTGTAAATCTGTCAGTTCCCGAAGACTATGGTTGTTGCTTTCAATGATATACCGGTATACTTCGCCGATGGGAGAGGTAAGGGGGTCTAACCCGGGTTGTGCACCATAAGGAAGCTCTACATCTGTCAGTCTTTCCTGAATACGCTGTCGGGCCCAATAATCATCTGTACCATCATCGAAGACCATGGTAATGATGGAAAGTCCGAAGGTACTTTTGCTTCTCATCACATGCATTCCCGGAAGTCCATTCAGTGATCTTTCCAAAGGAATGGTGATCTGCTGTTCCACTTCTTCAGCGGCCAGACCCGGAACCTGTGTTACCACCTGGGAAGTTACGTCTGCAATATCGGGGTAGGCTTCTATGGATAGTCTGGTCCAAGAGTAATATCCAAAGAATCCCAGTAAAAGAAAGAGAGCGAGAATAAGCCATCTCTTCTGTATGGAGAGTGTAAGTAATTTCTTCATAGTTTTTCATTTACATTATTTAGCATCCAGCAAATAAATTCCTCCTTCGGTCATAATGGTTTCTCCGGGTTTTATACCAGATGTTATTCTTACTGTTTTCTGGTCGGTTTCTCCTGTTGTTACAGTACGTTTGGTAAACTGATTTTTGCCGGTTTTTATCCATACATACTGAAAGTTATCCTGCTGCATCAGGGCAGTTACGGGAATCATGACTGTTTTTTCGGGTGTTGTTGAAAAGTTAACAGTGGCATACATGCCCGGTTTTAATTTTCTGTCCGGATTGTCACATTCAATAAGGACTTTGATGCTGCGGGTATCTTCATCTACGATTTCATTGATGTGGTATACTTTTCCGGTAATATTTTTGTCGGGGTAGGCACTTACTTTTACAGAAACCCGATCTCCTGTATTGACAAACCTGATATCTTTTTCTTTTACATCTCCGGAAATCCAGACTTTGGATAATTCTGCAATAATTATTACAGGATCGGCATCTCCTTTCAGATATTGCCCGTTTACAATTTTGTTGGAAATAATTTCTCCGTTGATGGGAGCTCTTACAACCATTGGACTTCCTATACTTCCGCCTTTACTGTTATAGACTTTCAGCGCAGAAGAGGCATTGGAGAGGGATGTTTTTTTATTTTTAAAATCGGTTTCCGCTTCATCCAGTTCTTTCTGAATACCCACTCCATGTTTGACAAGATCCTGCTGACGTCTGTAATTTTTTTCGGCAAGCTGTACGTCATTCAGAGCATCCGTATAGTCCTTTTGAACTGAAAAATAATCAGAAGAAAGGATTTCAAAAAGTGCACTTCCGGCAGAAACACGTTGCCCAAGCTGGATAAATGACTGGGTAATTCTTCCGGAAAAAGGACTGGCAATTTCCGCATAATGATTCGGGATTGCCTGAATTGTTCCTGCTGAAACAACGCCGTCACTGTGCTCCTGTTCGATAACGGGTTGTGTTTTGATTTTTTTGAAAACAGGATTGTTTTCCGGAACGGTCACCCGATCATTTTTTATACGGAGATCATGATCCTGTAAGGTTTCACTTTTTGGGTTTTTACAAGAGGTAACAAATGTCAAAAGTAGCATTGTTAAGACTGTTTTTCTCATATAAGTTATTTATAACCATTGTTTTATTTAATTTATTTTACAGATCTTCGGTTATGACTTTTATTGCTAAAGCCATTGTCCGAATTTTCTGATAAACCATTGTTTAACAAGCTGCGTTAATACACAGTATCCTGTAAGAATTCCTATTAAATAAGGAAAATAGTTCAGGGGCAGTGGCTGCATTTTCAGGTATCCTGCCATGGGACTGAAAGGAATAAGAATTCCGATCAGCATAATTAAACTCGTTAAAGCAACTACTGGTGTGGCCGCCCAGCTTTGGACAAATGGGATCTTTTTTGTTCTGATGATATGAACAATTAAGGTTTGGGATAATAAACCTTCCACAAACCAACCTGTCTGAAACAAACTTTGATGTTCCGGGGTATTGGCTTTGAAAATGAAAAACATTATCGCAAAGGTCACATAGTCAAAAATGGAACTTAAAGGACCGATATAAAGCATGAACTTTTTAATGCTTCCAGCCTCCCATTTTTTCGGTTTCTCCAGAAAATCTTTATCCATTGTATCCCATGGAATGGAGGATTGTGATACATCATACAGTAAATTTTGGGTTAAAATCTGTAATGGAAGCATGGGCAGAAAAGGCAACAGTGCACTGGCTCCGATCATACTGAACATATTCCCGAAATTGCTGCTGGCCGTCATTTTTATATACTTGACAATATTCCCGAAAGTTCTTCTTCCGTAGATTACTCCACTTCTGAGGACCATAAGGTCTTTTTCCAGGAGGATGATGTCTGCGCTTTCTTTGGCAATGTCTGCTCCTGTGTCCACAGAGATTCCTACATCTGCTTCTTTTATAGCTGCTGCATCATTGATTCCGTCACCCATAAAACCAACGGTGTGACCTTTCGATTTTAATATTTTTACAATACGTTGTTTCTGTAGCGGGCTTACTTTGGCAAAAACAGAATAAAGATCCATATCCTTTCGAAGTTCATCATCACTGATGCTGTCCAGCTCATCACCGAGCATAATGGTGTTGATAGGAATTCCTACATCATGACATATTTTTTTAGCCACAATATCGTTGTCTCCTGTCACCACTTTTACTTCAACTCCCAGTTTGTGCAAAGCCTTGATACTTGGTTCAGCAGAAGGCTTTGCCGGATCGAGAAATCCCATGAATCCTGTAAGGGTAAGGTGATTTTCGTCTGCTACGGAATAATTCAGTGGATGGCCGCCATCAAATTCCCGGATAGCAATCAATAAAACCCGCAGTCCTTCGGCATTCAGTTTTTCAGACATTCTTATAATCTGCTGCTTCATGTGAAGATCCAGTGGAACAGTGTTGTCATTCTCAATATGCAGACTGTGATCTTCTCCGGGATCCAGAGCATATTGACATAGTGGGAGCATTTCTTCCACTGCACCTTTGCAGATCATCAGGTGCCTTCCTTTGGAGGTATTAAGAATTACAGACATTCTTCTTCTTTCAAAATCAAAGGGAATTTCATCTACTTTCTGGTAAAGTTCATCTGCTTTCATCAGGTTATGGACTTCAGCATGATCCAGCACAGCCTGATCCAAAAGATTTTTGAGGCCTGTCTGATGAAAACTGTTGAGGTAGCCCCACTTCAATACTTCATCATCTTCAATACCACGAACGTTAAGGTGGGTTTCCAATACAATTTTGTCCAGGGTAAGTGTTCCTGTTTTATCTGTACAGAGAATGTCCATCGCTCCGATATTCTGGATGGCATTTAGCCTTTTAACAATGACTTTCTTTTTGCTCATGTTGACGGCTCCTTTGGCAAGATTGGCGGTAACAATCATAGGGAGCATTTCGGGAGTTAATCCTACAGCAACGGCAATGGCAAACAGTAAAGCCTGCATCCAGTCTCCTTTTACCCATCCGTTGATGATAAAAATAACGGGAGTCATAACCAGCATAAACCGGATCAGCAGATAGCTTACTTTGTTGACACCAATATCAAACGCCGTTTCGGGTCTTTTGGAGACCAGGCTTCGGCTGATGCTTCCGAAATAAGTGAAAATACCTGTATTGGCAACTACCACTGTTGCTGAGCCGCTTACTACATTAGTTCCCATAAAGCATATGTTTTGAAGACTAAGAGGACTGCGCTCTTTAGCATCTTTGACAGGGAGTGCATTTTTTTCCACAGGAAGTGCTTCTCCTGTCAGAATGGATTCGCTGATGAAAAGATCTTTGCTTTTAAGGATTCTGCAGTCTGCAGGAACCATATCACCGGCGGATAAAATAACGATATCACCGGGGACAATTTCAGTAATTTCTATTTCTTCACTTTCATGAAATTTTCTTTTGGTAAGGCAGCTTGTTTTTACCATTTTCTTTAATGCTTCTGCGGCTTTGTTGCTTCGGAATTCCTGAATAAATCTCAGAATTGTACTGAACAGAAGCATGACTGAAATAATGATACTGGTGCTGAAATCTTTCTCGCCCTCAGGAGCAAGAATGGCATCAATGAATAAAGAAATTACCGCTATGCAGGCCAGAATATAATTAAACGGATTAAAAAAAGAATGAGCAAACTGCTTCAGCCATGAAGGGGCTTTCTGTGTGGCAATTTCATTCCTGCCATAAATTTTCAGACGATCTTTTACGGTATTATCGCTGAGCCCCTCCTCCGAGGTTTCCAGCATGGCGTAAATCATTTTTTCGTTCTCAGCAGCAGCTTCTTTTAATTTGACAAGAGCTGCTGAATTGAGATTTTTGTTTGAAGATTTTTTTAACATTGCTTCAATGGTTGTTTTTAAATGTTATAAATCGTTTTCGGTGCCTATAATTTCCCAGCTCACTTTGATGACTTTATCTTCGATAGTAAGTCTGCTGGCTGTTTTTTCCATGAAACTGTCCTGTGGTGTTGAAGCGTGAACTTCCGCTGTAATGATGGCATTTTCAGGCAGGCCGTTGTCATCGCTGGTCAACGATTTCAGTAATACTTTATCATTCCCACTCAGTGACTGCATCAGCTGTACCCGGATATGATTTTCCACTTCACTTTTGCACTTGATGCTGAGAAGGTATTCAGTATAATGGCTTCTGTTATTGATATTGTTTCCCAGCTTTACTCCCAAAGGACGGAGAATGACATGGGTGAGAATTATAAATCCGCTGGTAATGGATGCTTCCAAAGGAAATCCCATAGCGCTGAGTGCCCCTACGGATGCCGAACACCATATTGTAGCGGCTGTATTGAGTCCCCTTACGGTAAGACCGTCTTTCATGATGACACCCCCTCCCAAAAAACCAATGCCACTTACAATATAAGAGGCTATTCTGCCGGTTGCATCCCCACCGATTCTTATGGAGAGAAGAACAAATGCTGCGGAGCCCAGACATACAAGAGTGTTGGTACGAAGACCTGCGCTTTTCTGGCGCCACTGTCTTTCAAAACCAATGCTGGCACCAAGGGCAAATGCGGTAAGGAGACGAAGGGTAAATTCTAATGTGTTCATTACTTTTCTGTTTATGGCATGCCGCCGTTATACAGAAAAAGTATCGGCAGAATGCTTAGTTATGGTATTGTAAAGGGTCGGTGTCCATAGGGGTTTTTCTTTGCTGCAAAGGTATTCCACCTTTTAGAGACAGATGGTTAGAAAAGCTTTAGAATATGATTAGAAAATCATTAGGAAAATATCTTTCCGTTCCGGAAACATTCATCCGGAAAGTAAAAAATAATAATACCGTTAAGTCTTATTAATATATGAAAACTGTACCCATTGTAAAAGATAAAAAATCAATACATTTGAGGCGGGTTATTTTATATAATGAATTTCATGATTCGTGCTATAAAACCCTTTTTAATTCCGGAAATTTCTTCCCATAATCTTTTGAATTGTATATGGTAGACATGAAAAAATCAAACATAGCAATACCGGCTACGCTTTTAGCGATTATCTGTGTGCAGGGAGGTGCTTCCATCGCAAAACAGCTTTTTCCTGCTATCGGAGCTATTGGAACGGTTACTTTAAGGATTGTACTTTCAGCTGTTTTGCTTACTTTGATCAACCGTCCGAAATTTTCAACGTTCAACCGGCAGAAATGGAAATACTGTGCTATGTATGGAGTCGGATTGGCAGCAATGAATCTCATTTTCTACATGGCTATTCAAAGAATTCCTCTGGGACTGGCGGTTACGGTGGAATTTGCAGGACCTTTGTTTCTGGCATTGGCCCTGTCCCGCAAATTGCTGGATGTCGTGTGGGCGTTGCTGGCTTGTGCAGGAATTTTGCTGATTGTTCCCTGGAAGAATGATCACGTAGATCTGATAGGACTTGGGCTTGCCTTTCTGGCAGGGATGTTCTGGGCTGTTTATATCGTTATGGGAGGCAAGGTTTCTAAAATAATGGATGGAAAAGATGCGGTAACTACAGGAATGATATTTGCAAGTTTGGTAATTATTCCTTTCACAATATGGGATGGAGCTGTTTTCAGTCTTACTCCGACTATTTTTGTAAAAGGACTAGGGGTGGCTATTCTTTCGAGTGCTTTGCCGTTTTCACTGGAAATTATGGCTTTGAAAAGACTTCCTGCCAAAACGTTCAGCATACTGATGAGTCTGGAGCCTGCATTTGCAGCACTTTCAGGTTTGATTTTCCTTGCTGAAAAATTATCTTTTTTACAATGGATTTCTATTGCCTGTGTGATTGCGGCCAGTATAGGAACAACCATTTTCAGCAGAGTTTCCAATCATTAAGAGTACTTTTATATTATGATAAGGATACATTGGAAAATACAGTTTATTCTGCTGTTGATTTCACTTTTTTTTGTTGGATTGGGTATAAAAAGTATAGTAGAAGAAAAAAGCTCTGGAACGTTTTTGTTAAGACCTTTTTTTCAGATGATTCCTTTTGTAATCAGCAGTATGGTCTTTACGATCAATATTTGCTGGCAATACAAAAAAAGAAAATAAAAAGCTGTCTTTTAGATAATATCAAATATGACAGTGAAAGCGGTTTCATTTTGATCTGATGCCACAGTGATTTTTGCATGGTGAAGGGTAATAATTTTTTCAGTAAGAAAAAGTCCTATTCCATGCCCTTTTTCCTGTCTGGAAGTTTCGCTTCTGTAAAATGGTTCGAAAATATGCTGTAAATCTTCATCATTAATGTTGTTCCCTGTATTGATAAAACTTATTTTAAGAATTTTGGAATTGGATTTTACATCAATTAAACAGGTGTGTTTGGGCGAATATTTACAGGCATTGTCAATGAGATTGTTAAAAGCAACCTGAAGAAGATATTCATTTCCCTGGACAATAAGCTGGTGTTCTTCTACTGAATCTTCTATATTGAGCGAAACTTTATATTCTGAATTTTCTTTTGTGATTTTGGTGTAAGATTCCAGAAGAACTTCATCAAGACGGACTTCCGTAAAACTGATCTCATTGGGGTCATAGCTTGCTTTAGCCAGATCCATCAGACTGTTGGAAAGTTTTACCATATTGCGGGCATCTTCCAGGGCGTATCGGATTGTTTCCTGGTATTCTTCTTTGGTTTTTTCCTTTTCGGAAGCCAGTTCCAGTTCGGTAATAATAGCGGATAAAGGCGTTCTCAGTTCGTGTGAAATATTGGATACAAAATGCTTCTGTGAGTCAAAAGAATTTTCAAGGCGTTCCAGCATTCCATTGAAATTTTGAGCCAGTTCATTCAATTCGTCTTTTTCTTTCGTTGTTTTCAGCCGCAATTGCAGTTTTCCGGCGGTAATCTTTTTAATCTGTGTAACCATTTCACTGAGCGGACTCAATGTTTTTTTGGAAAGGAATATCCCTGCCAGGTAAATCAATATTAAAATACTGAAGAATGAAATAATGCTGATGGTAAAAAGATGAGTAAGATAATCGTAACCGTATTTGTCATAAGCTGCAGCTGTTACCGCATACGTTTTTCCCTCATAATGGTACACCATTCCAACGACCTGCAGATCATTGAGAAAGAAATTGATTTTCTTCTTTTGAAATATCTGTGAAAGCATTTCGGGAGTTTCCTTGACATAATCTACTTTGGCATCATCATGATAAATCAGTTGTTTATCGGAATTGTAAATAGCAACCTGAACTTCATTCAGGGTTCTGGTATTATTTTTATAAAGCTTGTGCATTTCCTGCTCGGGGAGTGAGCTTCGGAAAAACAGATCAGCCTTGGCAATCGCTTCGTTCTGAAGTTCGCTGAAAAAAGATTTCTCCCTGGCTTCCTTGGATGAATAATAGATCGAGATACTGTAAATACTTAAAAGCATTGCAGTGATTAGGGTAAAAAGCAATGTAAGCCGGGTTCTTATTTTCATCCTGATAATTTTTAATTCATCTCAATGATCACTCTGCAGACCTGATCAGTAGTCTTTTTTCAGAATAAATCCCATGCCTGCTTTGGTGTGGATAAGTTTCGTGTCAAAGTCTTTATCTATTTTCTTTCGGAGATAATTAATATAAACATCAATAAAATTGGTGCCTGTATCAAAATGAGTCTCCCATACTTTCTCAGCAATTTCACTTCGGGAAAGTACCTTTTCTGAGTTTTCCAGCATGAATTTTAAGAGATTAAATTCTTTTGGGGTCAGTTTTATCGGAGTATGATCACGGCTTACGGTTTTCTGTTCCAGATTCATTTCAATGCCTTCATATTTAAGAATAAAAACTTTTTGCTGCCGCTGTTGTGAAAAACGTTTCAGAAGTACTTTGATTCTGGCCACCAGCTCCCGCATTTCAAAAGGTTTTGTGAGATAGTCATCCGCTCCGGCATCAAATCCCTCAAGCTTATCATCGGTGGTTCCTAATGCGGTTAGCATAATGATCGGAAGGTTGGGTTTTAATACTTTGATTTCGTTACAAAATTCAAGTCCGTTTTTTTTAGGAAGAACAATATCTGTCACAACAATATCAAACTGAGTCTGTAAAGCCAGCTTCAAACCTGTGGCACCGTCATAAGCTACAGTAACCTCAAATTCAGCTTCCTGGAATCCTTTTGCAATCAATTTCGAAAGCCTGTCATCGTCCTCAACTAATAAAATATGTGGCATGAAATTTTGAAAATATTTGGTTAATATGAAGTGTAGGTCAATATACCAGCAAATGTAATGAATTCTATTTTGTAATTTTGGCCCTGAAAGTATAATCAGATGTCAGAATTTGCAGTGTTTTTCAGAAGAAAAAAAGAAATCATTGTTACCGGGCTTTTGTCCTGCTTAGCAATATTGATGGTTCAATGTAGTTATAGTAATGCCAATTCCGGCAAGATACGGCTAGAAAATGGGGATCTTCTTTTTGTAACAGCGAAAGAATCAGGACTTTCCGGAGCGATCAATAATGTGACTCAAAAAGAAAAGATTGCTTCGTTTGATCATATGGGAATTCTTGAAAAGGAAGATAACCGTTTTTTTGTCCTGCACGCATCTCCTAAAGGCGGTTCTCAGAAACAGATCTTACAAGATTTTATAAAAGATCAGAGAGAAGATGGACAGGAGGTAATTGTTTACCGTTTAAAACCAGAATACAGGAAATCTGTTCCTGACGCTATACAAAAAGCTCATTCCATGCTTGGGAAACCTTATAATTTCAATTATATTCTGGATGAGAATTCATATTACTGTTCAGATTTTGTAGAAAGAGCTTTTCGGGAAAATCATATTTTTAAATTAGAACCTATGACATTTATTGATCCCAAAACAGGAAAAACGAATTCATTCTGGGAAGAATTTTATCGTAAGAGAAATCTGAATATCCCTGAAGGAGAGCTGGGTTGCAATCCCAATGGCCTTGCAGGTTCGGATAAACTGGAAAGGATAGGAAAACTTTAAAATACCGGAAGAAGCTGAAGAGGCTTCTTTTTTTTATGTTAAATTTTTAAAAATATTAGTCTACTAATTTGGTGGACTAATATTTTTTTATATTTTTGTCACAGATTTAAATGCAAAGCGCAATATGATCTGAAAATGTCTAACCCAAAAATGTTTAGCGATGATTACACCTAATCCCGGCCTTCAGGTTTTACAAAATAAAGTGAACCTGCCTAAAAAAGAATTGTTACTGGAAATAGAGTTGAATGGCAAAATGAAATTTGAACATTTAATGAACACCATCTACAATCAACTGGGCATCTGTCATAGAGTGTTATCTGCTAATGTAGAGTACGTGAACGGGTATAGTTTTGGATCTGTACAGTTATATATAAATGTCAATTCAGATGATTATCAGCAGCTTGAAATCTATCTGAATAAAAATAAACTTATCAATACGACGGTAGAATATACCTGCAGAACATATTTTTAAGTGAGATTCATATAGTTTTAATTACTCAAAGTGTCCGGTATTGTACCGGGCACTTTTTATTTTGTATTAAAACCCATGATGACAAAATTCTCTTTTTTGGAGAGATGGCGAAAAATTCAAAGAATTTTTGACGGGGTGGTTAAAAAAGGCGGGTGGTAAAACAAAAAAAGCGTTCAGAACCTTCTGAACGCTTTTTAGTAGAATTATTGACTTATTCCTTTAATTAATACCCGAGATTAATAATTAAAAAAGGTTTTCTTATTGATAACCCTTCGACAGGCTCAGGGTGACAGCTCGAATATTAACCGAAATTTTTAAGCGTTGTCAGGCTGAGCCTGTCGAAGCTATTATTAAAAGGATTAGGTCAGTAAATAATTTAAATTCTTTCGATATCAGCACCGATTGCTCTTAATCTTCCATCAATATTCTCATATCCTCTGTCGATCTGTTCGATATTGTGGATTATAGATTTTCCTTCTGCAGAAAGTGCTGCAATAAGAAGTGCGTTTCCTGCTCTGATATCCGGGGAAACCATCGTTGTTCCTCTTAACGGAGCTTCCTGGTTCAATCCGATTACCGTAGCTCTGTGTGGATCGCATAAAATGATCTGAGCTCCCATATCAATCAATTTATCCACAAAGAATAACCTGGATTCAAACATTTTCTGATGCACCAGAATACTTCCTTTGGCCTGAGTGGCAACGACTAAAATAATAGATAATAAATCCGGTGTAAATCCTGGCCATGGCGCATCTGAAATGGTAAGAATAGAACCGTCAATGAATTTCTGGATTTTATAATGTTCCTGAGCCGGAATATAAATATCATCATTGCTCTGCTCAAGCTGGATTCCTAATTTTCTGAATGTATTCGGGATCACACCAAGCTGGTTCCAGTTTACATTTTTGATGGTAATTTCAGATTTTGTCATCGCTGCAAGACCAATCCATGATCCGATTTCTACCATGTCCGGAAGCATAGTGTGTTCTGTTCCTCTCAGGTAATCTACTCCTTCAATGGTAAGAAGGTTAGAACCGATTCCCGAGATATTGGCTCCCATTCTGTTCAGCATTTTGCATAACTGCTGAAGATAGGGCTCACAGGCAGCATTGTAGATTCTTGTTTTGCCTTTTGCCAATGCTGCAGCCATTACAATATTAGCCGTACCGGTTACAGAAGCTTCTTCCAGCAGGATGAATTTTCCTCTCAGTTCTTTCGCTTTTAAGGAATAAAAATATTCTTCTTCATCATAATTGAATTCAGCGCCTAATTCAACAAGTCCCTGAAAGTGAGTGTCCAGCCTTCTTCTCCCGATTTTGTCACCTCCCGGAGTTGGCATATAAGCTTCTCCATAACGGGCCAGCATGGGACCCATCAGCATAATAGATCCGCGTAATTTTGCTCCGTCCTTTTTGAATTCGTTGGATTTTATATAATCGAAATTTACCTGATCTGCCTTGAAAGTATAATCTCCCTGTCCGTTTTTCGTAATTTTTACCCCAAAATCTCCAAGAATTTCAATCAGTCTGTTCACATCATGAATGTCCGGAATATTTTTGATTCTTACTTCTTCGTCCGTCAGGAGAACCGCACATAAAATTTGTAGGGCCTCATTCTTGGCCCCTTGTGGAGTTATTTCACCCTGCAGTCTTTTTCCTCCTCTTATTTGAAATGTTCCACTCATTATTTTCTGTTTTTATGATTGTTGTTATGCCTTCTCTTGTTGGGCTGGTTTTTATTATTGTTGTTATTGCTGCTGTTCTTGTTGTTTCTGTTGTTATTATTGGTATAATAAATCTTACTTTTTTCAAGAGAATCAATTCCGGTAAGATCCAACCTGTTTTCAGACAGTTCTTTCAGATGTCGGAAAATTACATCATCTGTGACATGTTCTTTATTATAGACATTGTAAGACTTCTTCATATTATTGGCAATGACTTCAATAAGAGCTTCTTTTTCATCTCCGGGTTCCAGTTCAATTGCTTTTTCTATTAATTGAAGAATACTTTTTCCGTAAAATTTAAAATCACCCTGAAGTTTAGGGTATTCCATCTTTTTAGGCCTTTCCGCCAATTGCTCTCTTGTAGGGAATGGATACGGAGATTCTACATCCAGATCATAATCTGCAAGAATAAAAAGATGATCCCAAAGTTTATGTTTATAATTTTCTTCGTCACGAAGTTGTGGGTTTCTCTGACCCATAAAATCGATGATTGCCATAGCCATCTCATTCCTTTCCTCTTTGGTAGGAAGTTCTTTGCAGCGCTCAACCAACTGTTGTATTATTCTGCCATATTCCGGCATATGAAGCTGAGTTTTTTGGGTATTGTATTCCATAGTATGCAAATATATGGATTAAAAGAAAAATTGCTTCGAGAATCTGAAAAATTTATGATTTTTTAATGAAAAATTTAAAAGCTTATATTCTTGATTTATTAGTAATAATTAAAATATTTCCCATTCATTTGAATTTGTTTTTAATAAAATTGTATCTTGGTTAATAGATTGATAATTAGTTATTACGATGAGAAAAACATATTTTTTCCTTTCCCTACTGGCTTTAGCAGTAGCTTATTCATGCCAGAACAGTGATGAATTGATTATGGAGCCTGCCCAACAGCAGGAAGTTCATAATAAAACAGTGAATGTGACACACCACGACGGCCGTCCTTTCAGTACAGGAAAAAGTCAGGAATCCACGCAGGGTAAATTTGTTGCCGGCCCGGGAGGAGGTGTACTAATGCAGGGTTTTTACTGGGATGTTCCTGATGGTGGTAACTGGTGGAATACGGTTAAAGATAAACTGACCTCATGGTCTGATGCAGGAATTGGTGCAGTGTGGCTTCCCCCGGCATCGAAAGCACAGAACGGGGCATATTCTATGGGGTATGATCCAACCGACTATTATGATTTTGGAAATTTTAATCAGAATGGCAGTGTAGAAACACGTTTTGGTTCAAGAACAGAGCTGGAAGCACTGATTACAAAAGCTCATGCAGAAAATATGCAGGTATATGCAGATATTGTTATCAATCATAACAGTGGTGGACAGTCGGAAGCCAACCCTTTTACCGGAACCAATACGTGGACAGATTTCTCGGGGGTGGCTTCCGGAAAATTCCAGAGAAACTATAATGATTTTTATAAAAATGCCTATGGTAATAATGATGAGGGAGCTTTTGGCGGTTTCCCGGATCTGTGTCATGCCAATCCACATGTTCAGGACTGGCTTTGGGGAAGAGATGATTCTGTAGCAAAATATTATAAAAATGTGATGAAATTTGATGGCTGGAGATTTGATTACGTAAAAGGATTTGGCCCTTGGGTGGTCAATACCTGGAACGCAAAAGTGGGAGGGTTTTCTGTGGGTGAGCTATGGGATTCCAATGTAAATACGCTGGAGTGGTGGGCCAATAATGCCAACAGTTCCGTATTTGATTTCGCTGCTTATTATAAAATGGATGAAGCTTTTGATAATGGAAATTTGAATGTTCTGAATGATGATATGATGTGGAAAAGAAACCCATACAAAGCCGTTACTTTTGTGGCCAATCATGATACAGATATTATTTACAATAAGATGCCCGCATACGCTTATATTTTAACCCATGAAGGGTATCCTACTATTTTTTACAGGGATTATGAAGAATGGCTGAATAAAGAAAGACTGAACAATCTGATATGGATTCATAATAATAAAGCTACCGGAACCACTTCTATTCTCTATACGGATAATGATGAATATATTGCGAGACGAAACGGCTATAATGGCAACCCGGGACTTGTTGTTTATATCAACACTTCATCAAGCTGGCAGGAGAGATGGGTGGAAACCAATTGGAGCAGTCAGCAGATTAAAGATTTCACCGGGCATTCAGGCTGGTATCCGACAACACAGGGAGATAAATGGGTGAAAATCCAGTGTCCCCCGAATTCATATTCTGTATGGTCGCTTAATTTATAAGTAATGAGTATTTAATTATCCATCAGGCTTGTCATTCCGTAGGAGCTTCTATGGTGTATTGTTTTTACGCTAACTTGTCGGAGGCTCTTACGGACTGATATTTTTTATCTATGATAAAGCTATACCTGAATAAACTTCCTTCTCTGGTGCTGATCCGGCAGGTAACATTTCTGATTGGCAAGTTTCATTCTGTTTCTGGAAACAATATCATAGGCTTTGTCACTAAGGAATCCTGGTATGATTTTGCCTATAAAGGAGAGTGAATAGATTCCTCCTAAAAGTTTGGCAATCTGTAATATTGCTTTTGATTTAATCAGGTAATACTTTCCAGGTTTCCATAAATATATCGTATTGAAAACTTTTGTTTCCAGCCCTCTTTCTGACAGAAATTTCTGTCCGAAACCGGACTGAAGTGAAGCAAACATGAATTGGTCTTTCCTGTCCCGCTCCAGAATCCACTGTACCCAGAAATTGCAGACTCCGCAATCTCCATCAAAAAATACAATATATTTATCTTCCCAGTTTTCCACGACTTTATTTATTAAACATGATTCCTCTTTCTGTGTCTTCTTTTATCATTTTGAAGTATTGAACAAGATCTGCACGTTGTTCATCTGAAAGTTTGGCTGCCTGATGACCTAAATAATAAGACTCAAGCGGCATTTCTTTTTTTTCAACCATCTCAATACATTCTTCCAGTTTATGAAGTTGCCTTTGAGGTTCATATACTGCAAAGGTAGAAAAATTAAGACTTTTTCTGCCTTCATCAATGTGATTTTTTACCCACCAAGATGCAGGAGAAATATTGGCATACCATGGATATGTTGTTTCATTGGAATGACAGTCGTAACATGAAGTCCTGATGGTGCGGGCAATTTTCTCAGGAGTTTTTTTTACCTTCAGAAAATCCATTCCCGGGGTAAGCGGTGGATTTGTTTTATCAATAGGAAAAAACTGAATAATGATAAAGATAACGAGAATGACAACAATTATTTTTTTCATAAGGATTCATGTTTGGTACCTATAAAGATAGTTAATTTATTTTTACTTTGACAAAGCTGGAAGTTTGCAGTTCCAGATTGTATTATTGAAATTTTCTTTTTTCTGTTCATTTAACTTCCTGCTTCCTGATACCCTGTTCCCCCTCATCTCTTACATTGAGTTATTCTAAATAGAGAACAGCTGGCTGGACGAATTTAAAAAATTATTAACTTAATACCACATTTATGTCTCGGCTTTTGTACTGGTTGGAAATTTCTATAAATAGTTTTTAACTATCATTGAAATAAAAATTAATAGATTGTATTTATTGAATAAACGTTGTAGGTTTGTCATATTCTACAACAAGGAATTTAAACTGTATTAATCAATATAAAAATAAAATAAACGACAATGGAAAAAGATTTGAATGACATCAGTAAATGTCCGTTTCATAACGGAACAATGAAGAAGAATAATGTAGCGGGCGGTGGAACCCAGAATTCAGACTGGTGGCCGGATCAGCTCAGGGTAGATCTTCTGCGCCAGCATTCTTCCCTTTCTGATCCTATGGACAAGGATTTTGATTATGCCAAGGCATTTGAAAGCCTTGACCTGGAGGCGGTAAAAAAAGATCTTCATGCATTAATGACAGATTCACAGGATTGGTGGCCGGCGGATTTCGGGCATTATGGCCCTTTGTTTATCCGTATGGCCTGGCACAGTGCCGGAACGTATCGTGTAGGTGACGGAAGAGGTGGAGCAGGAGCAGGGCAGCAGCGTTTTGCCCCGTTAAACAGTTGGCCGGATAATGTAAGTCTTGATAAAGCAAGAAGATTATTATGGCCAATCAAGCAGAAATATGGCAGGAATATCTCATGGGCAGACCTTTTGATTCTTACCGGAAATATTGCTTTGGAATCAATGGGCTTTAAAACATTCGGATTTGCCGGAGGACGTGCCGATGTATGGGAACCGGATGCCGATGTATACTGGGGATCAGAAAAAACATGGCTGGGAGGAGACCTGCGTTATGCTCATGGCTCAGAAGGAGTGGTGGAAGGACATTCAGCGGTTCTTCCTACTGATGACAATGCAGATGGAGATATTCATTCTAGAAATCTTGAAAATCCATTAGCTGCCGTACAGATGGGGCTTATTTATGTAAACCCGGAAGGTCCGGACGGAAACCCGGATCCGATTGCAGCCGCTAAAGATATCCGTGATACTTTCGGGCGTATGGCGATGAATGATGAAGAAACCGTTGCTTTGATTGCCGGCGGACATACTTTTGGTAAAACACACGGAGCGGGTCCTGCAGATCATGTAGGAAAAGAGCCTGAAGCAGCCGGAATTGAACAGCAGGGGCTTGGATGGGCAAGTACTTATAAATCAGGAAGCGGAAGAGATGCTATTTCCAGCGGTTTGGAAGTAACCTGGACTGAAACTCCAACTCAATGGAGTAATTATTTCTTTAAAAATCTTTTTGAAAATGAATGGGAACTGACAAAGAGCCCTGCCGGAGCTCACCAATGGGTAGCTAAAGATGGAGCAGATATTATTCCTGATGCATTTGATTCTTCCAAAAAGCATAAGCCAACAATGCTTACGACAGATCTTTCTTTAAGATTTGATCCTGTTTATGAAAAAATTTCAAGACATTTTTATGAAAATCCTGAGGCGTTTGCTGATGCATTTGCAAGAGCTTGGTTTAAGCTGACGCACAGAGATATGGGACCACGTGCCCGCTATTTGGGGCCGGATGTACCACAGGAAGAGCTTATCTGGCAGGATCCTATTCCTAAAGTGGATCATGAATTGGTTGACGGAAACGATGTGGAAGCATTAAAATCAAAAATTTTGAATTCCGGATTAAGTATTTCTGAACTGGTATCTACAGCCTGGGCTTCTGCCTCTACTTTCAGAGGAAGCGACAAACGTGGCGGTGCCAACGGAGCCAGAATCAGACTGGAGCCTCAGAGAAACTGGGAAGTAAATAATCCTTCACAGTTGAATAAAGTATTAAGTGTACTGGAAGGCATTCAAAAAGAGTTCAACGATTCTCAGAACGGGGGTAGAAAAATATCACTAGCAGACTTAATTGTATTAGCAGGTAATGCTGCAGTTGAAGTGGCCGCAAGAAACGCAGGTCAGGATGTAAAAGTTCCTTTTACACCTGGAAGAATGGATGCTTCGCAGGAGCAGACGGATGTAGAATCAATGGGATATCTGGAGCCTGCCGCTGACGGATTCCGTAATTATCTGAAAAGAAAATACACGGTATCTACAGAATCTTTACTCATTGATAAAGCACAGTTGTTAACGCTTACTGCCCCGGAACTGACTGTCCTGATCGGAGGAATGCGTGCTTTGGATACGAATTTTGACGGGTCAAAACATGGAGTATTTACCAGCCGTCCGGGCGTTCTTACTAATGATTTCTTCGTAAACCTTTTGGACATGGGAACGCAATGGAAAGCAATGTCAGATGATAAAGAACTGTATATGGGAAGTGACCGCTCAACCGGTCAGCCAAAATGGACCGCGACCCGTGCAGATCTCGTCTTTGGATCCAATTCTGAATTAAGAGCCGTTGCCGAGGTGTACGGAAGCGCCGATGCACAAAGTAAATTTGTAAAAGATTTTGTAGCTGCATGGACGAAGGTGATGAATCTGGATAGGTTTGATATATAGAAAATAATTTTTTAGAGAGTAAAATCGGCTGCCCGAAGGGCAGCCGATTTTAATTTATGAGTATGAGTTAAGTTTTATTGATTTTACAAAATATTCTGGTAAAACAATTAAATAATTAGTGCAAATATCAAAAACAATCAAAATATTTGACTGAAAAATATTACAGAAAATGAATTCGATTGAGAATAAATTAAATCTATTAAGGGTTAGAAATGAGATATTTAAGTAGTGTAAAAAAAATCATAACTAAAAAATTGTAGTTGATCAGAAACTATTTTACTTTCGTAATTATAATCAGATATAAAAAGACTTATCAAGAAATATCCTTGGATCAGGTTGATGAATATTCTGAAGTGGCTGATATTCTCAATATAAAGTTGAAAAAATTAGGATCATTAATCAGATGCTACGAATTCAATAGTATTGAAGCAGTTTTTTTGAAGTTTTTCTATATAGAAAAATAACACGACAAGCTTTGTCGTTCTACAGGCATATCTTTGTTTTGTTAAAGAAAGTTAATGAATTTTCTTTGAGATAAAGATTAAAAAGTCCTAATTTTGAACGCGTTAAAAACATAACTATGAAACAATAATTTTACTCTATAATTTGGGTATTTCTATATACACAATAAATACAATCAACATTTAGTTAACATTAATAACACAAGTATGAAAAAATTCTACATGTGTGCATTGTTTCTATGCACTATTACGGGCATATTTGCTCAAGAGGTACTCTGGCAGAAAGATATAAAATCCAATTTTCAAGATTTTTTAAGCCAAGTCACCACAACAATTGATCAACAATATTTGATCACAGGGAGCTCAATTCAAAGCAACAAATTACAACAAGGAAACAAGCAAAGCAATGGCTATGATTTTCACTTAGTAAAACTCAATCAACAAGGAGAAGAAGTTTGGGAAAGATACTTCTCAGGACAAAACCATGATTATTTATCAGCTACAGTCACAACACAGGATGGCGGATTTCTTTTAGCAGGCACTTCTTATTCAGGGAAAGGGCTGGATAAAAAAGGGGATTCCAAAGGAGGATCCGATATCTGGCTCATTAGAATCAATGAATTTGGAGATGAATTATGGCAGAAAACCTTAGGCAGCTCTTCTGATGAAGAAGCCAGAGCGGTTATCCAGACTACAGATTTGGGATTCTTTGTAGCCGGAAATATACAGGGTTCTTCAAAAGGCTACGGTTCTAAAGATGTCTTTATCACAAAACTGGACAAAGATGGAAAAGAGCTCTCACAGCTTATTTTGGGAGGAAAAGGTTTAGATGAGGTAGAGAAAATGATTCCAACGAGAGATGGAGGAGCATTACTTGGAATGTATTCAAGAAGTTCAGCTGTACAAAGTAAAATGTATAATGTACAAAGTCCTCAAAATACATCCGACACCCGACATCTGACAACGGTACAAAAACAAAGCGACAACTTTGGCGAAGGCGATTACTGGATCGTAAAGCTGGATAAAAACGGAAAAATTGAATGGGAAAAGAACTTCGGAGGGAAAGGTGATGATCATTTGAGAACCCTTGCATTGACCTCAACCGGATTCATTATCGGTGGAGAATCCAGATCAGAAAGGTCAGGAAATAAAACGGTAGGACTGGAAGAAGGAACGGACCTTTGGCTCATTGCTTTAAATGACAGAGGCGATGAACAGTGGCAGAAATCTTATAATTTCAAAAATAGAGATATTCTTATGGGAATGAGTGTTCTTCACTCTGCAGATGACAAATTTTCCAAAGGAATCTTACTGGGTGGCTATACCCAGGCAGAAGGAAGAATAGAAAATGATGATGAAACCTTCTGGATGCTCTATCTTGACCAGAATGGAAATGAGCAGTGGAGAAAACATGTAAAGGGAGAATCCAGAAAGAAGGAAGAAAGGCTTTCCGATTTAAAGCTGAACAGAGACGGCTCTATTATTCTTGCAGGGACCAGTGCTGAAGAACTCGGTAAAGAAAACTGGAAAATTGTGAAACTGGGAGACAAACAGGTTGACCAGTTAATTGAGAAATACGATATCAAAATCTATCCAAATCCTGTTTCGGATTATGCTTATGTAGAAATCGGTTTTGATTTCAAGAATGCAGAGATTCTGTTGTATGATATGAGCGGAAGACAGCTGCAGAGTATTAAAACAAAGAACAAAGTGACTAAGATCAATACCCAGGCTTTGGTACAAGGAGCTTACCTGATCACGATAAAAACGGATACCAATAAAACGGCAAGCGCCAAACTAATTAAGAAATAACACGATGAAAAAAACTTTAACATTGTCAGGGATTATTCTTTCTGCTTTAATGTATAGCCAAAGTAATACTCCACAAGATTATACTACCAATACGAATGATGCTGGTAAGCACATTCCTAAGATATCTCCAACCAGCCCTGAATCATTTAAATTCAGCCAATATGGAAATGTTCCTATAGGAATGTTTACAGGTGCTCCCAATATTAATATACCAATTACAGAACTTTCAGTTGATGGAACCAGTATTCCCATTTCTCTAAATTATGCTTCCAACGGTATTAATGTGGATGAGATGAATGGCTCAGTTGGATTAGGCTGGACATTTATTTCAGGTGGAGTAATCACCAGAACCATACGGGATAGACCCGATGAAGAAAGTAGTTTTAATAGCGGGGATGTACCACTAACTGAAAATTTTGCTACACAACTGAATACGTACCTGACATTTTGTGAAAATGATGATTTCGATTCTGAACCTGATCTGTATACTGCCAACTTTGCTGGTTATAATGTGAAATTTGTGATCAATAAGGCAGGTAATATTATTATGATTGATCAGAAAGATTACCAAATTAAAAGAAATGATAATGGGAACTTATTTTCAATTATCCTGGATAATGGAGTACGATATAATTTCAATGCCGTAGAATATATACAAAACAGGACACTTAATACTGGAGTACACCAGCTTCCACAACAATATATACAATCATGGTATTTGAGCTCTATTGTTACTACTAATGGCCATACACTTACCTTTGAATATCAGGATGTGAATTATACGACCATTCTTTCACAGTCTCAAACGATGGCTTATACCAAAGATCAACAGTATAAGTTTGGAGGGCTAGAAAATGACCCTCTTATGAATACTCCTTTCTGCCCCCTTGAAACGTATACAATATCCCCTGATTTAGGACTTATTGTTGATTCAGAACAGTATGTAGTGGGTAAACAGCTCAAGAAAATATTTGATGCCAACAATAACTCTATTGTTTTCTCTTATGCAGTTCAGAATGGAGATTATTCAAGGCTCACTAATATAAAAAAGTATCATAATAATGTAGTCATAGATGATATTAGCTTTAATTATTTGACAACGAATTCTTCAAGAGTATTTTTAACAGAAATACAAAATAATAAAACGAATTCATCACATAAATTCACCTACAATAATCCTCAAAGCTTTCCTTCAAGATTGAGCTTCTCCAGAGATATGTGGGGATATTATAATGGAGCAAGTAATACTAGTCTTGTACCAAAATTGTTTGCAAGTACCGATGTATTAGCACCTCAATATGATGGAGCTGACCAGAGTGTAAATCCCTCTTATGGTCAATATGGACTATTAAAAACGATTACTTATCCAACAGGAGGAAACACATTATTCAATTACGAGAATCACGTCAGAAAAGAAAATGTTTTAATTTATGCGCCTGAAGTTTTTCTGGGAGCTTCGACAGTAAATAATTCAAATACTTATGATTCAACGCAGGAAATAACTATTACCCCAGCGAAAGCAGGTTATGTTCGTATTGGGCTATCCAATTACCTTAATCCATATGGCGATTGTAAAGACAGTCCTGATTTGGAAACGGATAAGCAAAAAGGCGAGGTATGGGTAAAAAATCAGGCAGGAAATTATATGCCTTTATATGAAAAAATACCCAATATAGGATTTTCACCTCTGGGAAACACAGCGGAATCTTCATTGAGTACCAGCCAAACTGCTTATGTGTATGTTGAGAAAAATCAGACTGTTAAAATTACCGTAAAAGCTTGGTTTGTTTGTTGTCAGGCACATATTCAAGTATATTATTATGATCAGGAAGATAAAAAAGTTTTACAAGATGTGCTAAAAGGAGGCTATAGAGTGAGTTCAACGGTTGACACCCCTGTTGACGGGCTTCCTGTGACCAGAAAATATAAATATATCAAGGATAACGGCGAGCATTCTATCAACATTACTAGGGACCCTGTATTTATTGAAGACAGGTCGGTAGGTTCTGTATGTTTAGGCTCTTTAAATTCACAGCCTACAATGTCCACCTATACGGCCATTACTTCATCCAATATAGGCAGGTTATTTTCCTTTAATCCTAATATTTTCTATGACACTGTGGAAGAACAAATAGAAGGGAAAGGAAAAACCATCCATCACTTCAGTTCCGAAACCGATTACTGGGGTAATCCTATTAAAGGAGGTTCTATTATCTCTGCTCCCTGGACGAACTCAGGCTGGAAGAATGGGAAAGAGTTATTAACCGTTTATAAAGACAATGGAGGGACGATCTTAAAAACTGTTGAAAATCTGTATGCTGAAGATCCCGCCAGAACATCTTATCTGGGAGGCATCAGCAGACGTAAAATTTATGAGCCTCTTGCCAATAATGGCATCTGGGATGCTGATTATCCACATATGGATGTTGTATATTATAAAAATATCAGTCGTTTTACCTATTTACAGTCTCAGAAAACAACGGATTACTTTAATGGTACACCTGTTGAAACTAAGGCAGAGTATTTTTATGGTAGCCCTTCTCATCGTCAATTAAAGAAACAGAAAAACATTATGCCTGATGGAGTAATTAATGAGACTGAGTATAATTATGCTTATGAAAAAGGCAACCAAAAACTTATCAATGCTAATATGATAGGAATTCCTTTGGAAACAACTGTGGTGAAAAAGATCAATGTAAATGATAATACAGGAAAAATTATTTCTAAAACAGAAACTAAGTATGATAATCCATTGAACTTACTTCCAAGCTCTGTTGTATCTACAGACTTACAAAACATTGTATCCACCGAAGTTACTTACGATAAATATGACAGTAAAGGAAACTTACAGCAGTACACTACAAAAGATGGTACTTCTACTGTAATCATTTGGGGCTACAACCAGACTCAACCTATTGCAAAGATAGAAGGAGCTAAATTAACAGATATTTCACAGTCGCTGATTGATTCCATTGTTACAGCTTCCAATACAGATGCTTCTGCTGTGGCTAATAATGATGAGTCTGCATTTTTATCAGTGTTGAATACCTTTAAAAACGCTCTGCCAAACTATCAGATTACTACTTATACCTATGATCCTTTAATTGGAGTAAGAAGCATTACCCCACCGTCAGGAATCAGAGAAAACTACATTTATGATTCTGCAGGCAGACTTCAGAAAGTAGTAGATGTAAACGGACAGGTGCTAAAGGAAATGAAGTATAACTATAAAAACTAAACACAATGAGAAAAATAATAATACCGATAAGTGCTTTGCTTATAACAGGCACTCTGCAGGCACAGCTTACTACGCTTCCTAATACAGAAAACTATATCCAGAGTAAAACATATCTTGATTATAATGGCACCACCGCTACAAAATCAATGGAAACTGTCCAGTATTTTGACGGGCTGGGAAGAGCTAAACAAATAGTCAATGTAAAAGCATCACCTCTGGGACGTGATGTAGTGACCCATATCGAGTATGACCAGTTTGGAAGGCAGGTGAAAGATTACCTTCCTGTTCCCCAGGGGAATACTTTAAATGGTGCCATTATTCCTAATCCTTTGAGCAATACAGCAGGCACTCCCTATGGTCCGGAAAAGATCTATTCAGAAAAGATCCTTGAGAACTCTCCTCTGGACAGGATTCAGCAGCAGATCCAGGTGGGGAATGACTGGAGTAATAAACCTGTTAAGTTTGAATATGCAGCCAATATAGGAAATGATGCCTACAAGTTTGTTCCTACAACAATATGGGAAAACGGAGCTACAAAAACGACGTTAACCGTATCTGCATATAGCAGTGCCAATCAGCTTTACAGGAATATGGTCACAGATGAAGACGGAAACAGGACCTATGAATATAAAAATGGACAGGGGCAAACCGTTCTGTTAAGAAAAATGATTTCTGATACAGAGTATGCAGACACTTATTATGTATATAATGAATATAACCAGCTGGCATTTGTTATTCCTCCAAAGGCTTTTAATCAGAGTCTGACAGAGGATCTGCTCAATACCTTGTGTTATCAGTACCGTTATGATGGAAAGGGAAGACTGGTTGAAAAGAAAGTGCCTGGTAAAGGTTGGGAATTTATGGTGTATGATAAGGCGGACAGGCTTGTTGGAACTCAGGACGCTGAATTAAGAGCAAAAGGACAATGGCTGTATACCAAGTATGATCAGTTTGGAAGAGTTGCTATTACGGGAATATGTACTGGAGGGGAAAGATACCAGGAGCAGGATATTGTTAATGGATATGCTTCTAACAATGTCAATAGAACAGATACTTCCTTTTTTGAAAGACAGGGAATGAATGTGTACTATAACAATCCTGACACTACCTATCCCAATGCGAGTAAATGGGTTACCTTACTGTCTTTAAACTATTACGATTCTTACCCTGCCTACAGCTTTAATCCTGCATTTCCTTCAACTATTCAGGGAGAACCTACACTATCTGACTCGCCTACTTCTGATGGAAGGAGCACTAAAGGGATGCCTGTCATGAGCTTTGTAAAGAACATTGAAGATGACAGCTGGACAAAAAACTACACCTATTATGACAGGAAAGGAAGAGCTATTGGAAGCCATTCTATCAATCATTTGGGTGGATATACCCGCACAGAATCCAAACTTGATTTTGCAGGATTAACACTACAAACCATTACCACTCATTTACGAAAGGCAGGGGAAACAGGAATCACTGTAAAAGAACGTTTTGTATATGATAACGGAAACAGGCTAAAAGAACATTACCATCAGGTAGACAGCAACCCTGAAGAGCTACTGGCTAAAAACAGCTATAATGAACTCTCCCAGCTGGTCAACAAAGAGGTAGGAAACAACCTTCAGAGTATTGATTATGCCTACAATATCAGAGGATGGATGACTGATATTAACAAAGCCCAGATGAGTCTTACGGATTTAGGAGGCAGGCTTTTTTCTTATAAAATTAAGTATACCCAGAAAGATGGTATCAGCAATCCTGATCCTGCACAATTTTCAGGTAAGGATGTACTGCCAAGGTATAATGGTAATATAGCAGAAGTAGACTGGAGATCTGTTGAAACATTGGGCGCAAACCCTTCATTAACCCCAAAAAGATACGGCTATGCCTATGATCCTTTAAACAGGCTGACGGCTGGATATTACCAGAATCCTAATAATCCGTACAGTAAAGAAAATATAGAGTCTTTACAGTATGATATGAACGGTAATATTACCTCCCTTTACAGAACTTCTGTGATGGAGAATGGAAGTACTACAGCTACCGTTATTGATAATCTTGCTTATACATATATTGGAAATCGGGCTGTCAAAATCAAGGATAATAGTAATAACAAAACGGGTTATGAAGGAACAGCAGGCTATCCGATTGAATATGATGCGAACGGGAACATGAAAAACATGCTTGATAAACAGATTTCAGAGATTAAATACAATCATTTGAATCTGCCTCAGGAAATGAGCATTGATTTTGGAACTTCTGGCACTGTTATCAATACCATGTATAGAGCAGATGGTACAAAGCTGGAAAAAACCTCTGTAAGTAATGTCGCAGGCTATAATAATGTTACGACCACTACAGAAAAGACAGATTATCTGGATGGCTTCCAATATTACAAAAAAGAGATCGTTACTTCAGGAGGAGATCCGGGAGGAGGTGGAATTGAAATGATGACAGCAAGAGCAATGGAACCTCAAGCTTTCTCATTGGAAAATAATATCGTTTCTCCCCCGCCAGCCAAAACTCCCGATTTACAGTTTTTCCCAACTTCTGAAGGATTTTATGATTATCAGAAAAATCAATACATTTACCAATATAAAGATCACTTAGGAAATGTCCGAGTGAGTTTTGGAAGAAACAGCACAGGTGCTCTTGAGATAACAGATGCTAATGATTATTACCCATTTGGTATGAACCATTTAAAGACGGGTAATGCTTATTTTGGGCAAGGAACTTATAAGAATTATAAGTACAACGGAAAAGAGCTTCAGGAAAGTGGAATGTATGATTTTGGAGCAAGGATGTATATGAGTGACCTTGGTAGATGGGGAGTTATTGATCCATTGGCAGAGAAAATGACAAGACATAGCCCTTATAACTATGCTTTTAACAATCCTTTGAGATTTATTGATCCTGATGGAAGAGAACCATTTAATGAGTATGATAAGAATGGCAAGATGATTAGTAATTTAGGTGGAAATAAAATAGATTTTTACCATCAAAGAAATGGAGACACTAAAGTAGTTAGTCGACAAACTGGAGCTTCAAATATTATTAAAGACGGAGAATCTATTATTAGAGGTTATACTCATAGAGGAAAAGATGTAGGATGGGACACTATAGCACTTGAATATTTTGGAGGAAGTGGACCTGCTCGCAGTCTATTTAGTGATTTTAATGATTCTAATGATGGACCTTTTGCTTCTCTAGATAAGGCATCGTCTCCATATTCTTCTTTAGCAAGAAAGGATGCAATGAATTCAAAAGAACCAAAAGGAGTTGTTAGAATGGATTATCTTCAAGCTAACCCCATCACAGCAAATTTTGATTGGTATGAGCAGATGTGGGGAAGATCAAATGTGTCTTGGTATAAATTAGGAGATGAAACACTTTTTTTAATGACTGATTCTAAGTCACAAGAGTCATTGTTTTATAGATTACCAGTAAATAATTTTGAAAGAACCGAAGGAAAGCTAAAAAGCTTTGGAAATACATATCAGACTTATATATGGACTGAAAGCAACTCCGAAATTCAAAAAAAAGTAATTAACCCAACCTCAAAGAACGTTTTTAAACAAGCTATAACACCACCATCTATACTAACAAGACCTAGATTTTAAATCGAACAACTTAAATTAATAAATATGAAGAAAAGTATAAGTTTAATTTTATTACCTTTTTTATTTTCGTGCCAAAATATTAGTAATGAAGATATATATGGAAAATATTCACCCATATCATACAAAAATACATATGACACTTTAACGATTAACAAGGATGGGGTTTATAACAGAGTAATTTACAATATAAAAGGGAAGAAAGTGTTGAATTACAATTCGAAATACAAATTAGAAGGTAACACAATAAAGTTTAATGATTTTTATTTAAATTTTGATAAAGATTTAATTGCCTTTCCAGAAGATGTGAATGATACTGATATGACTTATACTACTTTTTTTGAGAAAAAAGATAAGAATATTGTACTTTGCTTTGGCTACCATGATGGGGAGAATTGTTATAAAAAGATTATAGAATAAAAAAACACTGAGCAAAGTCCCCACTAGTGCGAATGTCTCGTTCGTTCTCAGATAATAAACAAAGAGGCTGTCCAAACTTTTCGGACAGCCTCAATTTTTGTTGATTTTATTCGTACCCCCTATACAAGAGGAGTATATGAATATTTGATTCTCAGACGGTATATCTGACTTTTCGGATACTCCCTTTTTTTATCTAATCTGAGATATAGATAATTGGTTTTTGTTACTGATCAATTGACCATTTATAAACTAATCATTGAAATTACTAAATTTATGGTGTATGGTAGAGCCCATACGTACTGCTATACCGAAAACAACTGTCTATTTATTATTAAATTTTGAGATTTCAATTTCCAAAACTTTTAGAAATTTAAAGTATTATAATAACTTTTAATTCCTACATTTCATTTTACTTACCTTTGCCCAACTCATCCAATAAATGAACAACCAATGCTATATATTGTATCTTATATTTGTAAAGAAAGACAATGGTAAATCCCCTCCCACAAAAATATCCCCACCCAATTTCTCTCAATAGTTCAATCATTCCTTTATAGAAGAATTTGTGACAATTTAACACCAAAAAATCTTTAATGAGTGTACGGACAGAAGTATCTATAGATAAACCAGAGGGTATAAGAGTTGTTTTCTTTGCTACCCCTCCCAACTATCAAACATGTTCTCATACAGTTCTTTTGTTATATGCGGTTTTTCCAGATCTAATTTTATTTTCCACTTACTATTTTGTACTGATGATATTTTTCAAACTGTATGTTTTTATTGACAGTTTTTGTTTGTGTGGCCTGTAGTTAAAAATATTTTAAAAACTTTAATTTTAAAGTTAAAATCTCTGTCAATTGGCATGAATATTGACTTTGTTAATGTGTCAAAGAACTGTTTCAAGTTCTTTTTTCTATATAGACTCTCACAATAATATATAAAAATGCCTAAAGTGCTACGAACACGATAGGCAACATCAATAAATTTTAATTACACTAAAAATTATCAACATGACAAATTTACAAAATTGTCTTGATTCTTGCAGTATCTATGTAGGAACGTATGCAAAGTACAACAACGGAAGTCTTTATGGTAAATGGCTCAATCTTTCTGATTATTCAGACTATGACGAACTACTTACAGCAATGTATAAACTACATTCTGATGAGCCTGACCCAGAATTTATGTTTCAGGACTACGAACACTGTGAACTGTTTGAAAAACTAGGATTGATTAGTGAGTGTCATTTATCTTCTGGAATTTACGAAATAGCCCAGCAAATAAACGATTCTGGGTATGATTTAGAAGTTTTTGAAGCTTATATTGATTGTGTTGGAAAAATCGATTTTCAGAGTATTTATGACGGTATAATAAACTATTATATGGGTGAGTTTTCAGACGATGAAACATTTACTCAGTACATATTAGAAGAAAGTATTCCTGAAAGCTTACCAAATTATATTTATATTGATTGGGAAGCTACAGCAAGAAATTTAATGTATAATTATTTTGAAAGTGATGGACATTATTTCAGTAGCTAAAATACAATTAGATTCAAATAGATTTAATGAAGTTCACTCTAAGCGTTTTTTAGAAAAACAGTGACCAAAATCGTGACCAAGTGACCAAAAGTGACTAAAATAAAAAAAGCAACTTGCTGTAAATTAGCGAGTTGCTTTTATTTGGTTTGTAGACCCACAGGGATTCGAACCCCAGATGACTGAACCAAAATCAGTAGTGTTACCGCTACACCATGGGTCTCTGTTTCTATGCCGCGAAATTATAGAATTTATTTTAAATATGAAAATCAAAATTAAAGATTCATTAACATAATTATTAAGATGGCGGCTTTATGTATTGATATCCAAAGAATTATTTTTCAGTAAAAATTTAAAAAAAATTACTTCTACTCGAAAATGATACATTCTCCGATGGATAATAACTTCCCGTCTCCTTCTTCCAGCTTCCATCCTTCAAAGTTCAGTTAAATAATAAAACCTTATCTTTGCAAAAAAATTGGGCTCCAAAAGTTGGAGTAACCCATTAATAACATATCCTGAGCATAGCAAAAAGGATTATTAAACATTTTTTTATGTCAAATATTGTCGCAATCGTTGGGCGTCCCAACGTAGGAAAATCCACGCTTTTTAACCGTTTATTAGAAAGAAGAGAGGCTATTGTAGATTCTACAGCCGGTGTTACCAGAGACCGTCACTACGGAAAATCTGACTGGAACGGAGTAGACTTTACCGTAATTGATACCGGAGGGTATGATGTAGGTACAGATGATATCTTCGAAGAAGAAATCCGTAAGCAGGTACAGTTAGCAGTAGATGAAGCCACTTCTATTATCTTTATGATGAACGTAGAGGAAGGGCTTACTGATACGGACCACGAAATTTACAGACTTCTCAGAAGATCCAACAAACCGATTTATATTGTTATCAACAAAGTAGATTCTGCGAAAGAAGAACTTCCTGCAACAGAATTTTACCAGTTAGGAATCGATAAATACTATACACTTTCTTCAGCCACAGGTTCCGGAACAGGAGATCTGCTGGATGATATCGTTAGAGACTTCCCGACCACAGAATATAAAGACCCATTTGAAGGGCTTCCTAAAATTACCATTGCAGGCCGTCCGAATGTAGGAAAATCTACCTTGACAAACGCTTTACTGGATGTTGAAAGAAATATCGTAACTGATATTGCGGGAACAACAAGAGACAGTATCCAGACTTTATATAACAAATTTGGACACGAGTTTGTATTGGTGGATACGGCAGGGATGAGAAGAAAATCTAAGGTAAATGAAGACCTTGAGTTCTATTCTGTAATGAGATCTATCCGTTCTATCGAGTATTCTGACGTAGTGATCATTATGGTTGATGCTACCCAGGGATGGGAATCTCAGGATATGAATATCTTCGGACTGGCTCAGAAAAACAGAAAAGGAATTGTGATCCTTGTGAACAAATGGGATTTGATTGAAGATAAGCAGACCAACACGATGCGTGATTTTGAAAAATCAATCAAAGATAAAATCGGTCAGTTCCAGGATATTCCAATCTTATTTGTTTCAGCTTTAACGAAGCAGAGAATCTTAAAAGCTGTAGAGGTAGCCATGCAGGTATATGAAGACCGTAAGAAGAAGATTAAAACTTCAAAACTGAACGAAGTAATGCTTCCGATCTTTGAAAACACACCGCCGCCGGCATTAAAAGGGAAATATATTAAAATCAAATACTGTGTTCAGCTTCCTACACCATCACCACAGTTTGTATTCTTCTGTAACCTTCCACAGTATGTGAAAGAACCTTATAAGAGATTTACTGAAAATCAGCTGAGAAAAGAATTCGGATTTACCGGAGTTCCTATTGAAGTATATTTCAGACAGAAATAATAAGAACAACTGTTCATAAAAACTCCGGCAAGCGAAGCTTGCCGGAGTTTTTATTTGAAATAACTTTTCATTTAGGGCTCTTTTTCATGGCAGCCATTTTTCATACACCAGTCTTACAGGACGATATCCCTGCGAAGCAAGCCACCGCTGCATTGTATCATTATTGCATAATGTATAACGGTAAATTTTCCGGATTTTATAGTCTGCATACCTTTCTTCAAATGCTTTATTGAGGGCAGAATAGATCCCCTGTTTTCTAAACTCTTTTTTTACATATCCTTCTGAGACATACAGATCATCTCCTTCTCCAAGTTCAAAATTACTGTCATCTTGTTCTTCAAGATAACCGAAAAGAAAACCTATTGCTTTTCCATCGGCTTCAGCAATAAGAAAAGTGCCATCATTTTCTTCCTCACATGTTGACATAAACCTGAGATAACTTTCTCTGATCTGGCTCCAGTCAGCGGTATTGTTATTCATTTCCTTTTCTGAAATATGGAGTTCACCTACCAGCTCATCGACAACAGCGAGGCTTTCGGCGATTTTTATTTTTCTGATGGAATAATTCATAATGATGTTTTTTATTTGTTGGAAGCCGGAAGAGGGAAGTTAGAGCTTCTGTTATGCAATCATAATCCTTGTTATTGATGAATAAAATAATTTTAATTGGAAAGATATTTATTTCTTTTCTGAGCCTGAATTACTTCCATCTTCCGGCCTTATGCTGCCAGTTCTATCACTTTCCTCTTAACGGACTGCCATACCAGGAGGTACTATCCGAAAGAACTTCTCCTTTCATGACCAGGGAAAGAGGATCAATATTAACATTGTTGCCAATTTCACTGTCATATAAAATAATTGTTCTTGAATTGATCGTGGTCTGCTTTCCGATTTTTACACTTCCGATTTTCATAATCCTGTCTTCAAAAAGATGAGTCTGGGGACCGCAGTCTTCATTCAGCATGGTTTCATCTCCGATTGAAACCATATCAAATTCCGTAATATCGGTGGTATTGAGCCATACTTTTTTCCCAATCTTTACCCCCAAAAATCTCATAAAGAATGGCAGCCAGAAAGTTCCACGCAGGAAATCAAGGAAAAACTGTACCGGAAGAGCTTCATAGACTGTTGTAATCCCTTCACTCAGCCATACTTTCATGCTGTACATAGGCATTTCAGTTTTTTTATATTTTCCTACTAAGATCCATTTCAGAAGTACAGTGAAGAAAAATGAAGGTAAGGCAACGATTCCCAGATAATAAAACGGAGACATTAAGATGAGATAGTGAATGTTTCCTTCCAGATAAGTACTTGTATAGGCAATGAAAAGTACACTGCAGATGATCACCACAGTCTGTGGAAGAATAATTCTGATTCCTTCCACTATGGCTCTTGCAAGCTTAAGTCTGAACGGCGGATTATAGGTGAGAGTATCCTGAAAAACATCAGATTTCTGTCTGGATGGCAGGCCAATAGGAGGAGAGCCGAACCAGTCTTTTTCAGTAGAGTTTTTCAGTTGTTCTTCGGACGGAGCTTTACTCAATACCCCGATCAGCATATTATCTTTCAGTTCATATCCCTGTGGGATCAGACCGCTGTTTCCTACAAAGCTGTTATTTCCTATCGTAGTTTTTGATAATATTAATTTTTCATTTCTTACATCATGTTCTCCAAGGATAACAGCATCTGCAATAAAAGAACCTTCCCCTATCTCTAAAAGATGATGGGAAACATCACTTGCTGTCGATATCTCTGAGTTTTTCCCCACTTTGGCTCCCATCATTCTGTAAAATTTACTGATATAAATAGAAGCAAAAAGAGGGTGTACAATAATAAGGGAGAGGTTAAAAATCTGATCCTTTATCCATTTTTTATAATACATAAAACTGTACACGGGATAGATGCCTGGTTTCATATTATACTGTAAAATCCTGGTCAGCACACTTACCACTCCGATAAACAATAAAATATAAACTGTAGAAAGTATCGGAGCCTGCCACAGATAATAGAAATTATAATCAGCTGAACGGTCATCCAGATAATACAGGGTATAGAGGGTTGGGGCTAAAGGTAAAACAATCAGCAGGGGAAAGAAGAATAAAGAGCATGCATACAATAAAGCAAAACGGTTTCTTTTTCGCGCAGAAGCTAGCTGGGGAATTTGAACTTCTTCACCGGATTTTATTCTTACTTTTTCTGCGGGGCTTCCGTTCCATACTTCTCCAAAACCAATTTTTCCCCCTTCATTAAGGCAGCTTAAATCCTGAAGTTCCCCGAATTCCTCAATAACGGTATCTCCACATACAATCACTGAAGACCCAAGATAGGCATGAGCCTTAATATGTACTTTTCTTATCCTTAAAATGCCATTTTCGACAGAAGCATTGTCAATACTGCAGCCGGAGCTGGTATTCACATTTTTATCAATCGTTACAAGATCTTCGGCTGCAATAGGCAGAAGGCTCAGCTGTGCGCTTGGATCTACCTTTACTCCAAGAAGCTTTAAGTATTTCGGATATAATGGAGTTTCTACAATGAATTCTGAAGGCATTAGCCGTTTAATGGTTTTCCAAAGCCACCATCTGAAATAATACCATCCCCATAGCGGATAATCTCCTTCTTTTATTTTTCCGATCACCAGCCATTTGGTAAGCACTATAATGATCGAATATACAGGTGGAATCAGTGTATAGAGTAAAACAGCACTCAGTAAGGCATAATGCAGTCCGTATCCGTTAAGCTGAAAATAATAATAGCTCAGATAAGGGAAGAAAATCTGAATACTTAATAAAGCAAATACAACCAGTAAACTAACTGTCTGGGCAATATTACAGACAATATACTGCCATGTTGAAACCCTGTGAAACGGTTCCTGACGGGATGTCGCCTGAGTATGCTTGTTTTTGAGAAACTCAGAATAAACTGACAAAGGACGGTTTTCATAAATCTCTTTCAGTGAAGCAGTAGGAATACCTGCTTTTTGACGAAGATGGGAAACGAGTGTGGCCGCAAGCAGGGAATGTCCACCCAGATCAGTGAAAAAATCCTGGGTAAGATTGATTTCTTTTCCTGGAAATACCCATTTCAGGGTCTGAATAAGTTTTTCTTCTATCGGCGCTTCAGAATCAATATTGATTTCTTCGTTTTTCTGATGACTTGAGAAACTTTCAGGAAGGGGAAGCCGTTTTCTGTCGATTTTACCACTTGGCATTCTCGGCATTTCTTTCATCAAAACAATAGAGATCGGAACCATGTATGGAGCCAGAAATCTGGCCAGTTCTTTGCGCATTTCATTTTCATCGAAAGAAGATTCGTCGCTCATGACTGCGTATCCCACAAGTTGCCCTTGCCCGTTAGAATCTTCTTTTACGGCTACTGCAGCCGAGGAAACATCATGAAGCCGGTTGAGCCGGGATTCGATCTCCCCAAGTTCAATTCTGTATCCTCGTAATTTGATCTGATCATCTATTCTTCCCTGAAAATCAATAAATCCATCTTCGCGGATGATAACGGCATCACCGGTTTTGTATATTCTGTCTCCGGGAAGATCTTCCGGAAATGGGTTGGCTAAAAACTTCTGTTCAGTAAGCTCAGGAAGATTAAAATATCCGTTGCTGACTCCCGGTCCTGAAATGACCATCTCCCCACGCTCTCCCCGTGGAACGATATTCATGTTTTCATCAATTACAGCAACATGATAATTGGGCAGAGGAGGGCCGATTGTCAGTTCCTGCTGCTCATTCAGTTGGGCCATATTGGATGAGACTGTTGTTTCTGTAGGACCATAGCTATTGATGAATATTCTGTATGGCTTGGCCCATTTTTCCTGCACCTGCTTTGTACAGGCTTCCCCTCCGGTATTGATAAATCTGACAGCAGGAACCTCATCAATAATGGCCAGAATACTGGGAACCGCATGAAGTACAGTAATCTTATTTTGGGTTAAAACATCACTGAGTTCATCAATTGCTTTTACAGTGGTGGCGTCGGCAATCCATATGGTAGCTCCTGCAAAAAGACTGATCCACACTTCTTCACACCACATATCAAAAGAAACAGAAAACCCCTGATACACCATATCAGTATCTCTGATTTCTATAAAATCCTGCTCAGAACGGATTAAATGACAAATGTTCCGGTGAGAGATCGGAATTCCCTTAGGGTTTCCGGTACTGCCTGAGGTAAATAATACATAGGCCCAGTTGTCTGGTGTATAATTGATAACAGGTGAAGGAACTGAATGCTGAGGCTGCGGTGCAATTTCTAAAGGCTGGCAGTGAATATGGGCATCCGTGTCAGAAAAATAAATCTTGACATTAATATCTGTAAATACCCTTTTTATCCTGTCTTCGGGCATTTCACGGTCTAACGGAATGTACGTCGCACCGGCTTTAAGAATTCCTAGTATGGCTACAGGAAGCTCAAGACTTCTCGGATACCATACCCCGACACGGTCGCCAGGCTGCACGCCGTGATCCTGAAGCTGCAGTGCGATGGCATTACTCCAGCTGTCCAGTTCAGCATAGGATATTTTTTTATCTTTAAATATAAAGGCTGTTTTATCTTTATATTTCTCAAAGGTGGGAATCAATAATTCAGGCAGAGTCTCTTCTCTGATAAACTCCGGACTGATCTTTCCTAAAATCAGGCTTTTCATCATTTAAAAAATTACTAAATAGAGTAGTGGGAATATTTTCATAAATATACATATTTCTCCTCAGGCTCAATCTTTCAATTCGTTTTTTAGTTGTAATTTTGCAGGAATTAATATCAATTAACTGAAATTAAAAAAAAATAAAATTTTCATGCTTACTATTTTATCGCAAAATTTTTCTCTTGTCAATGAATGGATCAACGAACTTAGAAACGTTGATATTCAGCATGACCGAATGAGATTCAGAAGAAATATGGAGAGAATCGGAGAGATTGCCGCTTTTGAAATCAGTAAAGGACTGGAGTACAGAGAAATTGAAATTCAAACTCCTTTAGATACAATAAAAAGCAGGGAAATTGCCGTACAGCCTGTTATTACAACAATCTTAAGAGCAGGAGTTCCGTTATTTGAAGGGATTCTGAACTATCTGGACAGAGCAGACTGTGGTTTTGTGGCAGCTTACAGAAAACACGATGCAAATGATTATTTTTCTATCAAACAGGATTATTTGACTTGCCCGAGTATTGAAGGAAGGCCTTTGATTGTGGGAGATCCAATGCTGGCAACAGGAGCCTCTTTAATTGAAGCCATCAAAGATTTGCTGACCCATGGAAATCCAACCCAGCTTCATATTGTAGCTGCCATTGCTTCAAAGCAAGGTGTTGAAACCATTCAGAATGCTTATCCTGAAGCCCAGATATGGGTAGGAGCTATTGATGAGCAATTAACAGCCAAAGGGTATATTACTCCGGGATTGGGGGATGCCGGCGATCTGAGTTACGGAGAAAAACTTCAGAGATAATTTAGGAAAGATTCCAGAAATCTTTCATTAAATTCAATAATAAATCAGGCCGTACTTTATCCATAGGATGTCTGGTATCCGGAAGTACGGCCAGTTTTGCATCAGGAAGGCTTCTGTAAACACTTACACTTTCTTCGATAGTGACCATATTATCTTGATCTCCCACCATAATCTGAGTTGGAATATTAATGGTAGAAAGATTGTTTTCCAAAGGAGGATTTTTACCCAACCCAATCATTAGCTCAGCAATAGCCGGAAGAAGTTTTTTCCATTTTGATCCATGCTGTGATTCTAAAAGGCGGGCATACTGCGGAACTTTTTCGAGGATGACATTAGGATTAAGCATTTTGATTTCTTTTAAAGCCTGCTCTTCAGCCCATTCAAACTTAGTTCCCAGGGTCATCATAGAATTTACATTTTCCGGACTTTTCATAGCATAACACAGTGCAATATAACCTCCCATACTGTGCCCGAATATCGATACATTGGTCAGATTATGCGCTGCACAATATTCGGATAATTCCTGAGTATACTTTTCGATACTGATTCCGTCTGCCGGAAGCTCCCGGTCTCCATGTCCTGAAAATAAGGGAGTATGTATTGTAAAATATTGGGATAACGTGTTCAGATAAGGGGTGAAAATATCGCTGTGGCCTAAAGCTCCGTGTAATAAAATAAGATTGGGCATAGTGGTTTAGTTTCCTGAAAATTAGGGAAAAGAATCGAATGATGAAAATAGATTGAATAAACAGTTTTTTTGAAAGCTTGAATAGACCCGGAACCCGCATCTCAGCATCAGATATCCATTGCCATTACCAAGACACTCACTTTATTATCTCCCGCATTTAATATTTCCCAGGCAACCGATGAAATGGTATTTCCTGTCGTAAAAACATCATCAATCAGAAGAATATGTTTTCCGGAAACAGGATGTGTGGCAGAGAAAGTATTGACTGTTTCCAACCGGTGTCTCTTGTTCTTTAAGGCTTGTGCTTTAGAATAATAATTTCTCCTGATTAATTCATGATCAAACGGGATGTTATACAAGTCAGATAGCGTTTCAGTGAATAAATGAAGCTGGTTGTAGCCACGGGTTCTCAGCTTCTTTGGGTGAAGCGGTACACTGACCAAAAGATCGGGTTTTTCATTGCCAAAATCCAGTCGTTCTGCAGTCCATTCTGCCAGAATCTTTCCTATTTTTTCCCTGCTTTGGTATTTCAGGTGGTGAATGATTTTACGGCTTAAACTTTCCTCTTCAAACTGAATTAATGCAAAAGAATTCTCAATAGGAAAAAGCAGACTGCATTTTTCCTTAACCGGATTATTCCCGAAATAATCGTAATGGGTAAAATGAATCTGATGAAAGCAAAGATCACATACCGGAATCTCAGGATCAGTAATTCGGTTGCAGTGAATGCAACGGTTGGGAAATAATACATTTAACATCATGAGTGTGCTTTGTACTAAGATATAAAATTATTGTTAATTTTTTGCTTCGCAAAATCAATAGTGAAATATTAACGCTAATTAAAATGTCCTTACGATCAGGCATTATAAAACACTATGGAAAACCTGCGAACTTTGCTTTTAAGAAAATATGTTACCAGTAGATTTTGAACAATATATAAACCCAGATCAGGTATTCTGAGCCTCTAGCTGTACACACATTCACAATTCATTATTCACCCATTAATTCTCAAATCTTTTTCTGATCTTTTCAACTGAGTTTTTCATACTCAGGTTAAAATGTTCCTTTTCCAGTCTTACCGGCGGTGCTTGCCTTACTTCACAGTCTGGAATACTGCAGGATTCACAGGTAACCCCTACATTGATGGTTTTTAAAGAAGGAGATTTAATGAAACCTATTTTTTTAATCGTTTGGGTATTCAGCAGAATTCCGAGACAGTAGCTTCTGTTGCTTCCGTCCGAAAAAGGATTTTTCTGTGAGGTGGAAATGACCAGGTAGCTTATTCCCTGATCTTTATAATGTGAAATCTGAGCATCAGTTAAGGTCTCATTTTCTTTTAAATGATCAAGATTTTTCACAGCAATCCATCTTCTGCAGTAATGTTCATTGGTGGCATTGGCATGAGGGGCCTGCTGATGGTTGAGATGGAGTTCTTTTAAAATCTGGATTTTATCAGAGTTTTTCTTTTTTACCAGACATAAATAGAACAGGTCTTTAATTCCCATTTCAGCCGAAAGAATATTGGTCAGCCGGTAATAAAACGTTTCAGGGGAGTGGGTAAAGCTGTTGATAAGGCTTTCAAAACTTTTCGGTTCCCATTTGTTCTGTTGAAAAAAGTCAGAAGACTTTTCAATGGCAGACTCTTTTGAAATTAACAAAGCTCCGGCAAAATAAGATGCATAAAAGTTGTTCAGGATTTCTTCAAAACTTCCGAAATCCAGCCAGGAGTATGTATTGGGGCGATTTTTTAATTCCAGCACATTGAAGCCGATTTCTTTGGCAAGGATAAAGGTCTTCTGATCTTTTTCCAGTTTTTGATTCAGGAGTAAAAGTTTTTTCTCAGGAATAAAAAGTGAGCGGAGATTATCCAGGGTTCCGTATTTTTCAAAATCTTCAGATTGAATCATATAGCCGAATTTTTCTCCAAGAATCTTTTCAAGAATATCAGACTTTAAATTTTTACCGGTTTGTAATTTATTTTCTTTGGTAAATAAACCCACTTTTTCTTCAATTTCCGGAAAATAATTGTCATACAGTTCCTGAAATGATCTTAATACAGCAAAATAAAACCTTTCTTTTCCAAGGTTATAATTCTGGGAGATTTCAATGAGCGCATTGATGAAAGCGGTCACCTTTTTAGGAGCATCACTGATGATGCTGATGAGATTGTTTTTGTTGATGCCGAACAGCTCCAGGGGGACTTCTTTGAAGAAATCAGATTGCAGGATTTCATTGAAAGGCGCTAAGCTTTTATCAAGTTTGGTTGAAACCAGATCGTCAAAAGTACAGCTCAATGCTTCAGAAAGCTGAATGATCTTATCGTGCTTGGGATATTTTTTTCCGTTTTCAATCTCATTAAGATAAGATTTTGATAACCCTGTCTTTACAGCAAGATCCTGCAGGGACCAGTTTTTCTTTTGTCGCTGCTGTTTCAGTTTCAGTCCGAAAACTGTTTTGATAAAGTCGCTTTCTGAATTCATTACTCAAATATAAATAATAGATGCGATTATTCGCATAATAATTTTTAAATAAATTTAGCGAACGTTCGCTATTTGTGAAAATTTTTATTTATGTTTGTAATATCAAATCACAAAATCAATAGGTTATGGAAACTAAGACTCAATTGGAAATAAAGGCACAGAAGCAGTTTGAAGGGATTTTCACCTCAGATTTGACAGATTTTCTGATAGCACTTCATCAGAATTTCAATCATAAGAGGCTTGCACTTTTAGAAGAAAGAAAAAACACACAACAGAAATTTGATTCGGGAAATCTCCCTCAATTCTTAAAAGAAACAGAAGAGATTCGAAAAGGGAACTGGGTGTGTGCGCCACTTCCGGCAGATTTGCTGGACAGAAGAGTTGAAATTACGGGACCTGTTGACCGTAAGATGATCATTAACGCCTTGAATTCCGGAGCGTCTACATTTATGGCTGACTTTGAAGACAGCAGCTCGCCGGTATGGGAAAACTGTATCCAGGGACAGATTAATCTTTCTGATGCTATAAACAGAAACATCGATTTTGTCAATGAAAAAGGAAAAGCTTATACTCTTAATGAAGACACTGCTGTCTTACAGGTCCGTCCCCGTGGCCTTCATCTTCCGGAGAAACATATTGAAATCAATGGAGAGAAAGCTTCCGGTTCGCTGATTGATTTTGGAATCTATTTTTTCAGAAATGCAAAACAGCTTTTAGAAAATGGAAGTGGTCCTTATTTCTATCTTCCGAAACTGGAACATTATAAAGAAGCCCGTTGGTGGAATGAGGTTTTTGTTTTTGCCCAAAACTATCTGGGGATTCAGGAAGGAACCATCAAAGCTACTGTTCTAATAGAAACCATCACTGCTTCATTTCAGATTGACGAAATTTTATTTGAATTAAAAGAACACAGTGCCGGTCTTAACTGTGGCAGATGGGATTATATTTTCTCTTATATCAAAAAGTTCAGAAACCTGCCGGAATTTATTGTTCCGGACAGGGATCAGGTGACCATGACTTCACCTTTCATGGGTGCCTATTCAAAAAGAGTCATCGAAGTCTGTCACAAAAGAAATGTACATGCTATCGGCGGTATGGCAGCACAGATTCCTGTAAAAGATGATGAAGAAGCTAATCAGAAGGCTTTTGAAAAAGTAAGAAACGATAAAGAGCGTGAAGTTAAAAACGGTCATGACGGAACCTGGGTGGCACATCCGGCATTGGTAGCCGTAGCTAAAGAAGTTTTTGACCAATATATGCCTTCCCACAACCAGATTGATAAAAAATTTGAATATCATATTACTGAAAGTAACCTGTTGGAAATTCCCAAAGGGGATATTACCGAAAAAGGAGTCCGAAAAAATATCAATATAGGAATTCTTTACCTGGAAAGCTGGCTCATGGGAACTGGTGCTGCGGCCATCTATAATCTGATGGAAGATGCGGCTACTGCAGAAATTTCAAGAACTCAGATCTGGCAATGGCTGAAAAATGAAGCGGTGTTAAGTGACGACAGAACATTGACCCGAAATATGGTTCTGCAGTGGGAAAAAGAAGAAATGGACCACATTGAAAAGTACGTAGGAGAGGCCTGTTTTAAGAACGGAAAATTCAATCTTGCCAAAGAACTTTTCAATGAACTGATCTTCTGTGAGAACTTTGAAGAATTTCTAACCCTGAAAGCATATCCTTTTATATAGTAAAATATAGGTTGCTGGTTTTATACTAGCTGGTTGAAGCCAGATCATCATTTAACAGTAACAATATAACCAGCATCTGGTAACAAAATTACTTTCAAACCTAATCAAACAAAATCCAAATATTATGAAAACAAGACAAGAACAAATCCAGGCTATTGAGCAAGATTGGCTGACAAACCCACGCTGGAACGGTATCAAGAGGCCGTATACAGCAGAAGAAGTTCTGAAACTTCGCGGCTCTTATACCATAGATTATACCATTGCGACAGAAATGTCCAGGAAATTCTGGAATAAACTAAATAACCAGAATTATGTAGCAGGGCTTGGTGCATTAACCGGTAATCAGGCGGTACAGGAAGTGGATGCCGGCCTGGAGGCAATTTATCTTTCAGGATGGCAGGTTGCAGCAGACGCTAATTTATCAGGAGAAATGTATCCCGATCAGTCATTATATCCGGCCAATTCAGTGCCTGCTGTTGTCAAGAAGATTAATAACGCCTTATTGAGAGCAGATCAGGTACAATCTGTGAACGGAACAGGTGATAAAGAATATCTGGTGCCTATTATTGCAGATGCTGAAGCAGGTTTTGGAGGTAATCTGAATGCTTTTGAGCTGATGAAGCAAATGATAGAGGCAGGAGCAGCAGCCGTACATTTTGAAGATCAGCTTTCATCTGCAAAAAAATGCGGACACTTGGGTGGAAAAGTACTGGTGCCAACCCAGGAAGCAGTGAATAAATTAATTGCAGCACGTCTGGCTGCTGATGTTTTGGGCGTTCCAAGCCTTATTATTGCAAGAACGGATGCTGACGCGGCAGATTTACTGACTTCAGATATTGATGACCGGGATAAAAAATTTGTAACCGGCGAACGTACTTCTGAAGGTTTTTATGTAGTAAGAAACGGAGTAGAGCAGGGGATAGACAGAGGTCTGTCTTATGCTCCTTACGCAGACCTGATCTGGATGGAAACTTCCAATCCTGACCTGGAGCAGGCCAGAAGATTTGCAGAAGGAATTCATGAAAAATTTCCGGGTAAAATGCTTGCTTATAACTGCTCCCCTTCATTCAACTGGGCAGCAAAGCTGAGTACTGAAGAAATGTCTACTTTCCGGGAGGAACTTGCTAAGATGGGCTATAAATTCCAGTTTATTACTCTGGCAGGATTCCATGCTTTGAATACCGCTATGTTTGAACTGGCTTTAGCTTATAAAGAAAGAGGCATGGCCGGATATTCAGAACTGCAGGAACGTGAGTTTGCCTTGCAGCAGAAAGGATTCAGGGCTGTGAAGCATCAGTCTTTTGTAGGGACAGGATATTTCGATGAGATACAGAATATTGTTACCAACGGCTCTTCAACTACGGTAGCGATGAAAGATTCTACAGAAACGGCACAATTCCATTAGCCATTTTTTTCCATATTTTTTGATGTTAAACCTTTCTCTTTTGGGGAAGGTTTTTCTCTGCTGAATATTTTTTAAGGCTATTTTAAAATCAATCCAACATTAAAATAATAAAGTAATAAATGTCAGAGAATAAGTAATGAAAATTTGAATTATATTTGAGGACGAAAAATATTATTAAAAATGAATTTAATCAAAGTACTTTTTATTACATTAGGATTAACACTTACTGCAAATGCTGCGAAAGCCCAACAGAAAATTGGAAGCGTGAACACTGATGATATTTTTGCAAGTTTATCTGAAGTAAAAACAATAAGTGCAACCGTTGATAACCTGACAAAAACCAAGCAGACAGAAATTGAAAAACTGATCGGAGATTATCAGACTAAACTGAAGGCAGCGCAGGATAAAGAAAAAACGCTTAGTGAAGCTAATAAAGAAGCAGTGACTAAAGAACTTATGGCTGCTCAGACCGAATTGCAGAATCTTGGTAAAAAAATTGAAGAATCAAGAGCTCAGGCGGCTAAAGATATCTCAGCAAAACAAAATGAATTGTTTACTCCATTACAGCAAAAAGTAAAGGCTGCTATTTCTGCAGCTGCTAAGGAAAGAGGTATCAATTATGTTTTTGATATAGCATCTCAGGAAACCAATAACCTCGTTTACAACGATGGAAGCGAAGATATCACAGCGCTTGTAAAAAGTAAATTGGGGGCTTCTGCTACAACTGCCAAGCCGGCTGGGAAATCTAAATAAGAAATTTCATCTGCTGAATATGAATACGGAATCAGGTCTGCTGATTCCGTATTTTTATGTATAAAGTATGAGGTAAGAGTAAGAAAGTTCTGTTTTAAAATGATAAATTTGAGTAAACTTTCAGGAGAATGAATTTAATGTACGAAAAGCAGATCAAAGTAACGGAAGAACATATTGATCAGAACAATCATGTGAATAATGTACAGTATGTGCACTGGGTAGAAGAAGTAGCAGCTGAACACTGGGATCTTTTAAAACATAAAACAGAATATATCAATGATGCATGGATGCTTCTGGATCACCATATCCAATATAAAAAACAGGTGTATCTTAATGATATTATTACCGTAAGAACTTATCCGATGGCTCCCGAAGGTGCCAAACAGCCAAGAAAAGTTGAATTTTACTGTAATGATGAGCTTGTGGTTGACTCAAGTACGCTTTGGATTCTGTTTGACCCGGAAGCTAAAAAGATCAAGCGACTGGAAAGCGACTGGCTGGAGAAGTTTTTTTAACCATATGCATCAAATCAAAACTGAATACATGAAACTCTTCTATTCATTCACTTCACTACTGTTGAGTGTAACAGGTTACAGTCAGGAAAATCCTTACCGGTTTTCAGATGACATAAAAAAGGAAGTGGCAGACTCCACCCAAAGTCAATCCTGGAGAAGTCAGATGGGAGCAACGTATTACTCAATAAGCGGACAGTATCAATCTGCACTGGAAAGCTGGGACATTACTTTCGGAAGGATGAAAAAGCTGACTGCTGCAGATAGTCTGAAATATTCAAAACTAACTCCTGCCAATGCTAAAGATTATATTTTAAAAAGAGCAAGGAATGAGCAGATTGTTATTATCAACGAAGCTCATCATAACGCCAGCCACAGAACGTTTGCCTCTTCTTTACTTCAGGGGTTATATGACGAGGGGTACAGGTATTTAGGAATCGAAACGTTAGCGAATGATTCATTACATATAGGAAAGTTTGCTACCCTCAGCAGCGGCTACTATTCCAAAGAACCCGAATTTGGAAATTTTATTTACAATGCCCTGAAAATTGGGTTTAAACTTTTTCCATACGAAGCTGAAGGAAATAACAAGGAAAGGGAAATTGGAGAGGCAAAAAATATCTTCGATTTTATGCAGAAAAACAAAGTCGGAAAATATCTGATCTATTGTGGTTATCAGCATGCTTTTGAAGGAACTCATAAATCCTGGGAAAAAACGATGGCGGGACGGCTTTCTGATCTTACAGGGATCAATCCGTTTACCATTGACCAGACTCAGTTTTCAGAAAAAAGTGATATGAAGTTTCATGAGCCACTGTTAAGGCTGATCAGGAATACTGTTCCTGTCGTTTTAAAAGATGAAAATCAGGGAATATATAATGGCGAAGACAAAGAATTGTATACTGACGTTAAAATCATTCATCCCATTACAAAATACGTTAAAGGCAGACCCAATTGGATGTTGACGGATAATAGAAAACTGTATAAGATTCCGGCTTCTGAAGTTTCAGAATATCCTGCTTTGATTTTTGCTTACAGAAAAGAGGAGTACGAACAAAAAGGAATTCCTGCTGATATCATTGAACTCAAGACTTCTAGAGACAACCGTTATTTGATCCTGGATAAAGGAAATTATGATATTGTTATAAAAGATCGAGAATATAAAGTCATGAACAGATTCGAAAAAACGATAAAGTAATAATGGTATTGAAAATCTGTTAAAAAAATATTAATATTACTGTAATAGAAACAGTCTTTTCTGTGTTAAGCGGTTTTGTCATATCTTTGCAGTATGATACGTATTACAAAAATTTTTACATTCGAAACTGCTCACGTGCTTTATAACTACGATGGGAAATGTAAAAATATGCATGGACATTCCTATAAGCTGTTTGTGACAGTGAAAGGAAAGCCGATTAATGATATTGATAACCCTAAAAATGGGATGGTGGTAGATTTCGGAGATATCAAAAGTATCGTAAAATCTGAGATCGTAGATGTATGGGACCATGCAGTTCTTGTCAATGCATTGTCTCCCCACAAAGAATTGGGGGATGATCTTGAGCAGAAAGGACATAAAGTAATCTATTGCAGTTTCCAGCCAACCTGCGAAAACATGCTGTATGCCATTGCAGCCAAAATAAAATCAAAACTTCCCGAAGGAATTTCTTTAGCTTATCTTAAGCTTCATGAGACAGAAAACTCTTATGGAGAATGGTTTGCAGAAGATAATCAGTAATTTTACCCCACAAAACTCAGAAGGTGTTAAAAACAACAATTAACTTAGAACCTGGAAAAAAAGTATATTTCGCTTCAGATCAGCATTTTGGTGCTCCTACACCAAAGGAAAGTAAAGTGCGCGAAGAGAGGTTTATACGCTGGATGGACGAGATCAAAGAAGATGCTCAGGTTTTGTTTTTAATGGGGGACCTTTTTGATTTCTGGCATGAATGGAAGCATGTTATTCCTAAAGGATATGTCCGGGTACTTGGGAAAATTGCAGAACTTAAAGACAGGGGAATTCATATTTATTTTTTTGTCGGAAACCACGATCTGTGGATGAAAGATTATCTGGAAGAAGAAATCGGGTGTACCGTATTCTATCAGAAACAGTATTTTGAAATGGGAGGGAAGCAATTCCTGTTGGCTCATGGAGATGGATTGGGGCCTGGTGACAAAGGATATAAAAGAATGAAAAAACTATTTACAAATCCTGTAGCACAATGGTTCTTCAAATGGCTTCATCCGGATATTGCGATGAAAATTGCATTATATCTTTCCCAAAAAAATAAAATGATCTCCGGGGAAGAAGACAAGGCATTTCTGGGAGAAGATAAAGAGTTTTTGATCATTTATTCCAAAGAAAAGCTGAAGACTCAGAAGATCGATTACTTTATCTATGGACACAGGCACCTGCCTATGGTATTGGATCTGGAACCGAATGCAAAATATATCAATCTTGGAGACTGGATTTCCTATTTTACTTATGGAGTATTCGAAAAAGATTTTGAACTGAAAATTTTTGAAAAATAAAAGCAAAAAAAATTACCTCTAAAAGAGGTAACTTTCGAACGGGTGGAAGCCCATTCTTGTTTTTAATCCATATTCCGGATAAGTAATTGCAATAAGTTTACCAAAATAGGTTCAGCACATTAAAAATTATTAAATAAATAATATTTTATCACTATAATTGCTTTGTAGTGAGGGATTAAGAAATTCAAAAAGTTATGGAACTGAAAAATATATTCAACATACAGACGGAACAGGATTTCCTGAATGCAGCATTGAAAACATTTCGTTATCAATATGAAAATGTTGAAATATACAGGAAATTCGTTGACTATCTGAATGTTAATCCCGATGAGGTGGATGAGTTGATGAAAATTCCGTTTCTTCCTATCGAAATGTTTAAAAATCATCAGATTCTGGATAAAAATAGTACTGCAGATCTTTTTTTTCAAAGTTCGGGTACCACTCAGATGAATCTTTCAAAACATTTCATTGCAGATACTGAGCTTTATGAAGAAAGCATTTATAAGAGTTTCACACAGTTTATAGGAAAACCGGAAGATTATATTTTTCTGGGTTTACTGCCAAGCTATCTTGAGAGGCAGCATTCATCACTGATCTATATGGTAGATTATCTGATGAAAAAATCTGCCATGCCTGAAAACGGATATTTTCTTTACAATCATGCTGAACTTTTTGAGCTGTTGAACAGGCTGCAGGGTAGGAAAGTTATTCTTTTCGGAGTTTCCTTTGCTCTTCTTGACTTTCTTGATTATTGTCATCACGAACATAGCAAGGAGTCTCTCAATTTTCCTGAAAATTTAATCGTGATTGAAACCGGAGGAATGAAAGGGCGAAAAGAGGAAATGACAAAGGATGAGCTTTTAAAAACTCTCCAGGAAGGTCTTAATACAGATAAGATTTATTCCGAATATTCTATGACGGAACTGCTATCACAGGCCTATTCCCTTGGGAATAACGAATACGAATGTCCAAACTGGATGAGGATCATGGTTCGTAATGCAGAGGACCCTTTAGCTTATGAAAAAGAAGGCCGGACGGGAGCAATCAATATCATTGATCTTGCCAATACCCATTCCTGCTCATTTATTGCAACGCAGGATTTAGGAAAAATAACGGGAGATAAGTTTCAGGTATTGGGAAGAATAGACCATTCTGATATCAGGGGATGCAGTCTGCTGGTTAGCTAACCTGAGAAAACAATTGTGAATCGTCAATTCGCTTCGCTTGTCAATTTTTAATTAGTGTCTGAAATTTTGCTTTAAAATCTGGATTTCATCATCATAGAGATAAATGATTTGCAATTTTTGCTGAGTGAAATGCCTTTGCGAAGCTTTAAACAACAAACAAATAAAAGCTTTGTGAACATTGCGTTACAACATTTACCATTAATGAATTGTATTATCATTAATACTTTTTACATTGTACATTGTACATTTTACAGTCATAACAATGATTAAAATAGAAGAACTTATACACGCCTATATTCATACCTACTGCGATTTTGAAAAAGAAATTGTGCTGACCAATTATTTTCAGGCAGATTGGGAAGCAGATATTCTGATCATTGATGCAGAAGGCGGCAGTCATGAAATTGAAATCAAACTTTCAAAAAGTGATTTTAAAAATGATTTCAAAAAATCATACCTGAATAAAGATACCGGAGAAAAGTTTCTGAAACATGATAAAATTTCCTGTGGAGATTATATGTGCAATTCTTTCAGTTTTTTACTTCCGATGGGAATGGTAGATGCTGAACTTATCCCGGAACATTGCGGAATCATTGAATTCTATCATAATGTAGATACCTGGGAAACCGAATTTTACCAGATCCGCCAGCCTAAAAAGCTTCATGAAGATTCTTACTGGACACTGAATGATAAAGATCTTTTTATAAGAAAAATAGCATTGAATCTTCTTCAGCGTAAAATGGAAATCAAAGGAAAACACGAAGAACTGATCTTTAAAAATCCCTTTGACATCAAAAAGCTGAAATAAGGGAAGAACAATTTATCAGAAATCATAAAACAAAAAATCCTGCCGCCTGACAGGATTTTTATCATTGAATGGTATTTAAGAAATTAATCAGCAATTTCAGCAGTGTCTCTCTGAAGCAGGAATTTGTAGATCAATCCTCCTACAACTCCTCCCAGTATAGGGGCTACCCAGAACAGCCAAAGCTGTGACATAGCAATTCCACCCATAAAGACTGCCTGAGAAAGTGATCTTGCCGGGTTTACGGAGGTATTTGTAATCGGGATAGAGATCAGATGGATCAAAGTAAGAGCAAGACCGATGGCAAGACCGGCAAATTTACCGTTAGCCCATTTATCCGTAGCTCCCATGATCACAATAAGGAAGAATGCTGTTAATAAAAACTCAGCCAGGAAAGCTGCTCCCATGCTGAAAGCTTTTCCATTGTAAACGGCTTCACCGTAAAAGTTCGTAGCAAAATCTCCGGGTTTCGAGAATTCTACTGCTCCGGCACCGTTGAGGATCGTATACAGACAGCCCGCTGCAACAATTGCTCCTAAACACTGGGCCACAATGTAAGGAATAAGGTCTTTTGCAGGAAACCTTCCACCTGCTAAAAGCCCGAAGGATACTGCCGGATTAAAATGCCCTCCTGAGATATGCCCTACAGCATAAGCCATGGTAAGAACAGTAAGACCGAAGGCCAAAGCAACTCCTAAAAGTCCGATGCCAATATCTGGAACACCGGCTGCAAAAACAGCGCTTCCACACCCTCCGAAAACAAGCCAAAATGTGCCGAAAAATTCAGCAAAAAGTTTTTTTATCATGTTGTTTATGTTTAAATGTATCTCAAATGTAAAATTTAAATCTTAAAGTAAAAAGTTAAAACTGAAAAAATATTTCAAAAAACAGGGAACAAAAATTACAAAATCAATAATTTGGTGTAAAGTTTGTTTGGGATTTATTTAGAGAGTGTTATAGTCAGTATTGAAAGAGATATCATAAATGTTTTATCTTTCATTTGTAATTTAAAAGGATGGTGAATGAGAAAATTTCTTTGTGTGGTCTTTGTACCTTTTATTTATAGTTTACATTATGCACAGGCAGCAAAAAAATCTTTTCCATGCTATGATCTTGCTGCTGTCTTGAAGGTTGAACCTACTCCCCTTTATAAATCTCATCTTGATGCCTCAAAGAGCTTCGGAATTCAGCTGCTGAAAGATTCCAAAATGGTGCAGAAGTATATCAATAACGGGAAGTTCCACAAGATAAAAAAATCAGGTAAGGGGTATCAGGTCCAAAGACTGGATTACAGCAGGGCTTATATGGTTTCCAAAGCAAAAACAACACTGGAGAAGATTGGAGCCAGGTTCCATAAAGAAACAAAAGGCGGGACCTTTACCGTTTCATCCATTACCAGAACTCTTGAAGACCAGTGCAGGCTGAGAAGAGTAAACGGGAATGCCTCATTAGGAATTAGTTCCCACAACTATGGTAACTCTTTTGATATCTCTTATGTAAGATTCAATAATGTACTGAAGTATAATCCGAAAATGGAAGCTGCTCTGGAAAAAGTATTGAAATATTATGAAAAAGCCGGTAGAATCTGCTATATTAAAGAAAAGCAGCAAAGCTGTTATCATATCACTGTGAAAAATTATTAATAAAAATCCTCTTGCATAGCATATTTAGTTTGCATATTTTTATACAACCAAAAAAACTATGCTTATGACAACGTTAAACATTGTAGACTACATGCTGCCTGTGGAAGAATGCAGAGCGGCAGCCAATGAGTGGAAATCCTGTTTTTCTGATTTTTCAAAACTGCAAAGCCTTATCCCTACGAACTATGTTTTTAATATCTCAAGAGAACATCTTGAATGGATGAAAGGCTTTAGTAATTATAAAGACTTTTGTTCAGCAATAGGAGTATACAAAGGGCGTTTGATAATGATTCTCTATCCTATGAACGAAAAAGGGGATAAAGTAGATGTAAAAGAATACCCATACAGCTTCCTTACTGAATTGGATCATGATCTGAGACTTCAGGAAATCCAGGAATATACCGTTGTTAAAAATGCAGTGCTTTCCAAAAGTTTAGAAAAAACTGAGAAAGATTCCAATATGGCTTTTCCGGTTTCCAGTACACCAATTCTTGAGCAGGATGTAGCCGTAAATGCTATTGAACGTTGGAGAAATGAAGGGATGGACTGGTTTTACAAAGAATGCAGAGAAAATGCAGGAAACGGGATTTTTAGAAAATTCTATGTTCCTACAGCGGATCTTTGCCTTGATAACCAGGGGTTAGCAGGAATTACCTGTTCTTTTGGTCTTAAATACAATGATATTTATGGTAAAATGCTGGTAACTCTTATCTTTATCTCTTTCCTTGAAAATCTTAAGGATGCAGAAAATGGAGTACAGACTATTTCAAATACCTACGACTGGGCAAAGCCATGTCCTCCTATCTGCCGTATTCCGGATGTGGATGTTGGATGTGAATTCTAAAAAGTTACACTGAGGAATGGCTGAACTTTATAAGGCAATTTTATTCCTGAACTATGGGCTGCTCCTATCGGTTATAATATTGGGAGCAGTAAAATACCGTATATTATATCACAAAGAAAAGCAGTATTATTATTGTATTGCTTTTCTTTTTTTTATTGAGCTGCTGAATCTGGCTCTGCCTTACCTCTTCAGGCTTAATGATACTTCATTCCTTTATCCTTTATATATTGCAGGAGAATTTTTTCTACTGACGGCCTTATTTATCAGAAAACTGGATTGGCCGAAATCTGTACTTGGAGCTGTAGGTCTGCTGGCTGCGGGTTTTATGATTTCCCAATATGGTTTTGGGTATCCTGCAAATGCCGATATTGCAAAAGTGATTTCCAATATCATTATTATCTGTCTTTCAGGGTTTACATTGATTCGTGAGATTAAAAATACCTCTGCACAGAACCGTTTTCTCCTGGTGGATGCCAGTATTTTTTTCTATTATTCTGTTTCGGTGTTTATTTTTATCATTCAGCATCAGATTGCCAATCTGTCGGAAAACGATTATTATACTATTCTCAGTGCCAATAATATTCTTTCGAGTATCTTGTACTGTTCATTTTTATACACTTTTTTAAAATTAAAGAAGTAACTTTAAATATCAATCTGCTGATCCTTATAATTGTTACCATAACAGTTATAGTATCCTTTATTCTATTAGCTTACAGAGCCTTTATCATCAGGATTATAAAGGAAAAGAATGTACAGCATGAGGCAGAAGTTCAGCACCAGAAAAAACTGGTACTGGAAAACATCAAGGCCCAGGAAGAAGAAAGAAAAAGAATTGCGGTTATGATTCATGATGATATCGGAAACCGTCTCAATATTCTTTCCTTATGGCTGAATAATCTCGATACACAGGGTGACGAGCTGATCAAAAAAAATATCTACGGGCAGATGTCTTCTCTGATTGATGCTGCAAGAAGTATTTCTCATTCATTATACCCTGTTAATCTGGAATCGGTAGGGCTGGTATTATATGTTGAAGAACTGATCGCCAACCTTTCTCACAAAATAAATATTTCCCTGCAGGTTATGCCGGGATATGAAAAAAAAGATCTTTTTGTAGAAGTGCAGCTGTACAGGATTATTCAGGAATTTACTACTAATGTGATCAAGCATTCGGATGCAGCGGATCTTTGGATCTATATCAAAGATTATCCTGAAAATATGGCGGTTGTTATCTCAGATAACGGACAGGGGTTTGAATATGAAGAGGTGAAAAAGGGTATGGGAATCAAAAATATAGAATCCCGTATCAAATCGATGAACGCCACACACAAATGGAAAAAAACCTTTTTAAATAAAGGAAGTCGTTTAATTATTAAAATTCCAAAATATCATGAGTTCCCAAATCAAACTAGCACTGATTGATGATGAACAGCTGATCCTTGAAGGGGTAAGAATGTTGCTGTCCAATGAAAAAAATATCTCGGTGTGCCTTACTGCAGATAACGGCCCGGATTTTATAGAAGACCTCGGAAAACTTTCAGAAGATGAATTTCCTGATATTGCCCTTGTGGATGTTCAGATGAAACCAATGAATGGCTTTGAGCTGGTAGAAATTCTGAAGGAAAAATATCCTGATCTTAAAATTATTATCCTGTCATCCCATTACAAAACATCTATTCTGGGATATATGGTCAAGTTGGGAGTGTCGGCATTCCTTCCCAAAAATTCAAATAAAAAGACATTTATTGAGGCCATCACCATGGTAGATAAAAACGGAGTCTTTTTCACGGCTGAAGATCATCAGATGCTGTTTACCTATATGAACAGTTCTGCCAAGAAGAATTCTCTTTTTGACACAGAAGATGAGCTTTCTGAAAGAGAAAAAGATGTCGTAAAACTGATCTGTCAGGAATTTACCAATAACGAAATAGGCGAAAAACTCTTTATCAGTCCAAGAACGGTAGAAAGCCACCGTCAGCGTATCCTGGAGAAGATTGGAGCCAAAAATACAGTGGGAATCGTTATCTATGCTATTGTCAACAATATATACACGCTTGAAAAAATATAATATGATTCCGTAGAAATACGGAATTTTTTATTTGGTACTTTTCACTCTAGTCAGGCTTATTTTTCTTCTGTTATTTTGAATTGTCTCTTTTAGAGGTTTTTAGTTAAAAAACACAAACAGGATCTGTAATAAAAAATTAAAGTAAAACATGAATAGCAGAGTGATTTCCGTCGGGATTTTCTTTGACGGTACAGGAAATAATGGAGTAAATATTCTTTCACCGGACAAACCGCTGAACAATAATGAAAGCTATTATGGCACATTTACCAACATCTATAAATTATACAGTTTATTCATTGGAGATGAAAAAATTTATATCGAGGGAATTGGTACCGTATCAGGGAGTGAAGATAATAATTTTGCGATGGCAACCTGCGCAAATCCGCCTTATGGTAGCGGTTATTCATCAGATGATAAACTTCAGAAGGCAGAAGATTTTGTGCAACAGGTTACCCATGATCAAACCATAGAATACCATTTCTATATTTATGGATTTGGAAGAGGAGGAATGCTGGCCAGAACTTTCTGTAATCAGCTTTTGAATTATTATGCGCCGGATCATTGCCGGATCAAATTTTTGGGAGTTTTTGATACCGTAGAATCCAAGCCATTTAATACCTATGCTCTGAATATACCTGCCCAGGTAGAGAACGCTTTCCATATCTGTGCAGTTAATGAGAGCCGTTTTTTCTTTCCGCTAACCGGGTTTTTTGAAAATTCAAAGACTATGCAGGATCAGAAATCTGAACATCAGTCATCCGTCTGGAAAGAAATTTTTGTGCCGGGAGATCATGCTGATGTAGGAGGCGGTTATTTGGAGGGACCACAGTCTGTTTATATTTCTACAGACTTTATGAATATTGATGACCTTCATCATTATGTTTCAGATATCAGAAGTGCAAAGATGAGTGCTGAAGGAGATAAAATATGGGATGCTCTGCTTTCAGGTTACGGAGTAGAGACTGTTAACGGACTTTCACAGGCATATGTCTGTAGGGATAAGGTATATAATGAACTTTCGAAAATATATGGAAAACTGATGATGGATGAAACCAATACGACAGGATCTGTTTTCAGTATAGAAAATCAGGCTTATTTTGGAACAGATTATAACAGGCATTCTTTTCTCAATCGTTTTTATATAAAAATGAAAGAATATATAAAAGATCTTTCAGGAAGCAGGAAGCCAATATATGATTTTGGAAAATTTGCAGACTATATCCATATTTCATCAAACTTTGGATTATATAGTAAAAGTTTCCGGTACAGGTCACAACAGGAAGTGAATATTGAACTAATCAATCACGGATTGAATGTTTCCAGTAATACCTCTGTTGATCAGAATAGCCAGACAAGGCTTTCTGAAGAACTCCATTTGCCGGAAGACAGCTTTGTGGCAGATTTTCTTTATGGAACCAATGTACCCAATAATGATCTTTGGATTCGTTCCATTGTAAAAATACCTGCTTCAGTTCCGTTAAATGAAATTAGAAATTAATTACAGTGCTTCTCAGTTTTAAATTTAGGTTAGGGGACATCCATTAAGGTGTCTCCTTTTTTCTTAAGATTTTGGCCGTCAATTGAGTATAATTACCTAATTCTGAATTTGGTGTATTATACTGTAGTTTCCGGTTTTTGATTCTCGTTACTTTGATCTGTTCATTTCATAGAGCTTCAAAATAGAAAATTGAATAAAGGTGAAAATTGAAAAATCTAGCACTAATAAAGAGTAGGAATACCAAAGATTAAAACAATGGAAAAGACACTAATTCAAAGACCCGGAACCAGAATATACTCAATTAAATTTGATTTCACATCAGCTGATCAGAAACAAATTTTACAATATCTGCAGGAAAATGCCTGTCAATTAATGGGATTTAAAGGAGCAACAGGCCCAAATCAGATTTCTGTAGGAGTGCCGGCTTGGTTTGCCATCAACTTTGGGCATATGTTTGGTACAGAAGAAATTTATTGTGAACCCGAATATAAAGTATATGTTTTCAATAGAGCAGTTATTGAACCTGGTACAACCATTCACATGCAGGCATTATCACAGGAAATTCCTTTAGGAACAGCCATAAGCTTTCATTCTGACGGTTCATTTTCGAGAGGAGAGAGTACTCCTGAAGGAATAATCACTGTAAAAAATGAAAGACATCCGGGGGCTCCTAATGTTATAATAGGGCTTGCTGCAAAAGTAAATGGAGTATTTCAGCCTTTCTGTGCATTTACATCTTCTTCACAGAGACAGGTGAGTATGAAACCTAATGAAAAGATAGTCTTATTTGCTTCTCAGGCAAATATGCATTCCGGAGATATTGTGTTAAATTCAATGGCACCAGGGGGAGCGTTTACTTTCAGTGCTGAAAATATGCAGTACGATTTACAGATTATCCGAAGAACTTATGGGATTGCAAATGCACCCGGAGCAGCTCCTGTAGACAGTATACCTGCGGGGCAGTCCTTGATACAGCTCCTCAATACATAAAATTATATAACAAATCACCAAAACCCAATAATTATGAAAGTTTCAGAATGGCTTAAAAAAGCTAATAAGCTTTTGCAGACTTGCGAAAATGAAATCAGCATCAAAAACGGCAGTAAAAAGATGACAATGGCTCAGGCTACTACTTTAAACGAGCTGCAGCATGAGATAGGATCTCACCACGGAATCAGACAGGTAACTTATAAAGAGGCAGCCCAAAGTCTGGTAGAAATGATTGCAATGGTAGAGTCCGGAAGGAAAACCCCGCCACTCACTCCAGGATAAACTTCTGCAACATCAGTAACGTTAGAAATAAAAACGGTCCAAAACGGACCGCTTTTATTATTTCTGGGCTATTCATTTCTTTTTCCGTATTTTTGCCGGCGAAAATTCATTATTCATTACTAATTATTAATTAAGATGCTTTCGGTTCAAAGTTTAGGATTACATCATTCAGGAAATTATTTATTTCAAAATGTCAATTTCACCATTAAAAAGGATGATAAAGTAGGTCTGGTAGGAAAAAATGGAGCGGGGAAATCCACTTTATTGAAAATGCTTTCCGGAGAAATTAATTTCTACGAAGGTGAAGTGGTGACAGAAGGAAGTATTACCATTGGATTCCTGAAGCAGGATCTTGATTTCGTAAAAGGAAGGACGGTTTGGGATGAAACCATGCAGGCTTTTGAACAGATCAATGCCTGGAAAAACGAGCTTGAAGAAGTCAATCATCAGATGGCCGTCAGAACGGATTACGAAAGTGATTCTTATACAGATCTGATCAATAAAATGACCGAACTGAATGATCTTTTGATGAACCATGATGCCTATAATCTTGAAGGGGACATGGAAAAAGTTTTATTTGGTTTAGGATTTAAAGCAGATGACTTCCAAAAGATTACCGATGAATTTTCAGGAGGATGGAGGATGAGAATCGAATTGGCAAAATTGCTTCTTCAGAAGAACGATATTATGCTTCTCGATGAGCCTACCAACCACCTGGATATGGAATCCATCATCTGGCTTGAAAACTTCCTTAAGGAATATCCGGGAGCTATTGTTCTGGTAAGCCACGATAAACAGTTCATGACAGCTGTATGCAACCGTACTTTCGATATTAATAATAAAAAGGTTGACGATTATAAAGCCAACTATTCCAAATATCTGATCATGAGAGAAGATCGCCGTGAGAAACTGATTCAGGCTAAAAAAAATCAGGATGCGGAGATCAAACAGATGGAAGACAATATCAATAAGTTCCGTGCCAGTGCTACAAAAGCATCTTTCGCGCAGTCACTTATTAAGAAATTAGATAAAATAGAACGTATTGAGGTTGATAACGAAGATGTTTCAAAATTCAACATCCGTTTCGTTCAGTCTATGGTTCCCGGGAAAGTGATCTTCGAAGCGGTAAATCTTGGAAAGGCTTATGGGCAGAAACAGATTTTTGACAATGTAGATTTCATCGTTCAGAGAGGAGACAGGATTGCTCTTTTAGGACAGAATGGTCAGGGAAAAACTACGCTGGCTAAAATTCTTGCAGGAGATATCAAGGATTATTCCGGAACATGGAATCTTGGACATAATGTCAATATCGGATATTTTGCGCAGAATCAGGAAGAGGTTTTGACCCCTAACAAAACGGTTCTGGAAGAAGCTGAAGATGCAGCAACCGAAGAAACAAGACCTAGAGTAAGAGACTTATTAGGATCTTTCCTTTTCCAGGGAGATGCTGTTTCTAAGAAAACAAAAGTGCTTTCCGGAGGAGAAAGAAACCGTCTGGCACTTTGTAAACTATTGCTGCGTCCTTTCAATACACTGATCATGGACGAACCTACCAACCACCTTGATATCCAGTCTAAAGAAATTATCAAGCTGGCATTGCAGAATTTTGAAGGAACTCTGATTGTGATCTCGCACGACAGGGAATTCCTGCAGGGGCTTTGTGATAAGATCTATGAATTCCGTGACGGAAAAATGAAAGAGTTCCTTGGAGACATCAACGAGTATCTTGAGTACAGACAAAAGGAAACCATCAGAGAGATTTCTGCAGAAAAAGCCAAACTTCATAACGAAGTAAAGACAGAACCTAAGAAAGTGGAAGAAAAACCTGTTGTGAGCAGTACCCAATCTTCCAATATTGTCAGTAAAGAACAAAAAAATATTCAGAATAAAATCAAGAAAGTAGAAGAAAGAATTTCTGAGCTTGAAACAAAAGTAGAAGAAATGGAAGCTTCTTTTGCTAAAGAAAATCCTTCAGATGAAACCCTGGAACAATACAATAAATTCAAGGAAGATCTGGAGACAGCACTGCAGGAGTGGGAATATCTCGGAACCCAACTTGATTAATCAAAAATATACATGCTTCATAAATTAGAAATTATGGAGCATTTTTTTTGTAACAGAATGCTGTTCATCTCTACTTATTATCAGTAGTTGCAAAGTAATTTAATAAAACTTTAAGGAAACAATTAAATTATTTTCATAATTTTGAACCATGATTATTAAAGAAAGCAGAAATTTAAAGAGTTTTATCTCCAAGCTGTTGTTTGGAGTATATTTCCTTGCGCTGCTTTCTCAAAGCTTTCACCATCACGATTCTGTAGACTATTTTAAGGCTTTTAATCTTAAAAAAACGGAGAATACGGTGACGAAGGCTGTTACTAAAGAGAAAGCTGGCGACTGTCTGGCCTGCCACTTTTTGGTGACCGGACATACACTGGCTCCTGAAGAATTCAGCTTTACTTTTGAGCATTACAGCCATGAAGTAAAGCAAATCATCGCCATTCAGGAGAAAATATGGTCTCAGACCAAATTCACTTTTCAGCTTCGGGGACCGCCCGCATTTTCATAATTCATAGATTCTTATTGGGTTTAAAGTTCTGTACTTTAAAGTTTAATGTTTGATGTTCGAAGTTTAAAGCTGTTGGAAATCATTTGGTAACGGCTGTTATTAACGGTTTCAGTGACTAATTTTTAATTTCTCATCATCAATACATTGTACTTTTTACATTGTACATTCTACAATTAAAACAAACCCTTCCCACAAATTTTAACGAAAAATGTACCTTATTGATAGGTACGCAATCAATCTATTTACAATGAAATTGATATATTGCCTGCTGCTGATCTTTTGCGGATCAGTATTTACAAGTGCACAAAAAACATATACTGTAGAGGGAACCGTTCAGGATTTTCATGATAAGACCATGCTGGAAAATGCAGTCATCAAAATCGGAAACTTTACAGCCAAAACAAACAAGAAAGGTAAATTTTCTTTTGACAAAATTCCTGCAGGGAAGTATACGCTCATTGCACAACATCCTGATTGCAATGATTATACTGAAAATATAGGAGTTGATCGGGATGTTCAGTTGGTCATTACCCTGGAACATCATGTCAAAGATATTGAAACCGTTACCATCCATGGAAGTCATAAAAACAACGGTTCACTGGTAGTGAAAACGCTCAATAAATCTGATATAGAGAAAAACTCTACGGATAATCTGGGGAATTTATTATCTAAAATTTCAGGAGTGACGGCTTTGAAAACCGGGAATAATATTTCAAAACCTGTTATTCACGGGCTGTATGGAAGCCGAATCAGCATCCTGAACAATGGAGTACGCCTTGCTGAGCAGGAATGGGGAGTGGAACATGCCCCGAATGTTGATATTAATAATTTTCAGCATATCGATGTAATCAAAGGAGCTTCTGCTTTGAAATATGGAAGTGATGCTATTGGTGGAGTCGTGGTAATGGAGCCGGAAATTTTCCCCAAAAAGGATACTATCAAAGGCTCAGTCGGTCTTACCGGAATTTCCAACGGAAGAGGTCTTGGGCTTGATGTAGATGTTGCTAAAGTCTGGAAAAACGGATGGGCTGTAAAATCTGGCGGAAGCATCAAGAAACTGGGAGACCAGAGTGCACCCAATTATAATCTGAAAAATACAGGAATGGATTTTTCTTCCTTCAATTTCACTGTTCAGAATAATACCTATGAAAGAGGGATCTCTTTTGACTATTATCTGACAAACCAGAATATAGGAATTTTAAGAGACTCACACGTTTCCACCTCTGAAGATTATGACAGGGCGATGAATGCCAATCCTCCAATCTATTCAGGAAAATTCAGTTATGATATTGATAACCCAAGACAGGTTATTGAACATCATATTGCAAAAGTTTCTGCTTTCAAGAGATTTGAAAATATAGGGAAATTGTCTGCTACGTACAGTTATCAGTACAACCACAGACAGGAATATGATATAAGAAGAGGAGATTTAAATGATACCCCTTCACTGGATTTGGCGTTGATGACGCACCAGTTCAATATTAATGATTTATTAGAGAGAGAAAAGTGGTCTTTGGAAACCGGAATTGATGCAGGGTTTCAAAACAATTATTCAGATCCTGCAACAAAAGCGAGACGTCTGATCCCGAATTATGATAAATATTCGGCAGGTGCTTATTCTGTTTTTAAATATAAAATTTCACCTGAATTCAATTTTGAAGCAGGAGCGAGATATGACTTCACCCGTTATGATGTAACCAAATGGTATGATAAAAGTGACTGGGATCAGTTATATGCCAATGCTTATCCACAATTCTACGTGAAAACAGATCAGAACAGAGTTTTGACACGCCCTCAGCTTAATTATAATAATGTCTCTTTCAATGCAGGGCTGGAATACCGTCCCAATGCCAATTTTGATCTGAAATTTAATTATGCAAAAGTGGGAAGATCTCCGAATGTTGCTGAATTATTTTCAGACGGGCTGCACCATTCTGCAGGTATTATTGAAACCGGATACATGGGCTTGAAAAATGAGCAGGGACATCAGTTTAATTTAAATGTAGACTCAAAATTAAATGTTTTAAAAGGATTGAATGTTTCTGTAAACCCATATTTCTTCATCACTAAAAACTTCATTAATGAAATTCCCGTTGGGATCAAAGGAACAATCAGAGGGGTATTCCCGGAATGGGTATATCAGCAGATTGATGCAAAAATGTATGGAGTGGATCTGGATATCAACTGGAAACTTACGGATGACCTTACTTATGTAGGAAAAGGAAGCTACGTATACGGGCAGGACGATACCCATAACGAGCCGTTGATCCTGATGATGCCTCCAAATTTTTCCAATGCATTACAGTTTAAAAAGCAGGAATGGAACAGCTTCTATTTCACTGTTGAAAACCAGACATTTTTAAAACAAACCAGATTCCCGATCCGAAATGCACCATTGGAGCTTTTTGTGAATGGTGAGTTGGTGGATAAGGAAATCGATTTCAGTACGCCGCCAAACGGATACTCACTTTGGAATATCCAAACGGGAATCAATATCAGCAAAAATCTTTCTGCGGGACTTATTGTAAATAATCTTTTCAATACTTCATACAGAGAGTATCTGAACCGTTTGAGATTCTTTGCAGATGAGGCAGGAAGAAACTTTATTTTAAACTTTAGATACAGATTCTAAAGATTTCAAAAAACATTTAATCAAAATTTCACAATTTTAAATTCTTAACAATGAACAAACTATTCAATACTAAAAATATTATCAAATTATTAGCTGTTTTATTCATCACTGTTACTGCTGTTACATCTTGTCAGAGAAACGGTTCTGCAGAAGAAGATGACCTTCCTCAGGAAGAACTTACGAATATCGTGTTACTGGTAACTGATGATGCAGCAGGAACCACTCAAAGTTATGATTACAGTATCGGAGCGGGAGGAACGCCTACTATTCCGCTTACAGATGGTAAGACTTACACTGTTCAGGCAAAATTCAGAAACGGAAATGAAGATGCTACCCAGGAGATCATTGATGCTAAAAACGAACATTTTTTAATTTTTGATTTTCCAAAATCCAATATTACCGTAGAAAGAGTAGATGGCAGCGATCTTAGAAGTGATGGGAAAAGAGTTGGATTGAGAACCAAATGGACTGTCGTGAAAGCTGTTGACGGAACGGCTCCGTTTTTAAAACTGACGCTTATTCACTCTCCTCAAAGTGTAAACGATGCTAAATCAGGTACTGCCTGGGGAAGCGTCGTAGGAGGAGAAACCGACGCTGAGGCAAAATACAACCTAAGTAATTAGGACAATTAATCTTGTTTGGACCGCCGGAATAATCCGGCGGTTTTTTATTTAACAATTTTTGGCGTTATAAGTTGATTTTAAATGGGTGATTTTCATAAAAAATTCCTATTTTTGCAACCTAAAATTTTAATCAATAATGAAGGTTACCGCACAAAACCATGATGACGTAAGTGCATTGCTTACAGTAACATTGGAAAAATCTGACTACAAAGAAAAAGTAGAGAAGCAGTTGATTAATTATGCTAAAAATGCGCAAGTTCCTGGATTCAGAAAAGGGAAAGTGCCTTTGAGTATGGTTAAAAAACAATATGAAGCAGGTATTGCATTTGAAGAAATCAACAGACAGGTTTCTGATGCATTGAACAACTATGTTAATGAAAACAAATTAAGATTAGTTGGTCAGCCTATTCCTCAGCCCGTAAACGAATTAGATTACAATGCTGATCAATTAGAAGTTGCTTTTGAAGTAGGATTTGAGCCTGAATTCACTATAGATTTAGCTAAATATGAAGCTCCTCACTACAAAGTAGAAGCTTCTGACAAAGAAATCGGTAAGAGCATTGAAAACATGCAGAAGCGTTTCGCTGAGCAGGTTCCTCAAGATAAAATCACTAAAGATTCTTACATTGCTTTAGAAGTTTCTCAGGTTGTGGAAGAAGATGCTGAAGGAGAGCACCACCACCACCCAAAAAACCTTACTATTACCGCTGAAAACAAAGAAGCTTTCAAATTGGTAAAAGGTTTGAAAATGGATGGATCTGTAAAAGTAACAAAAGAAACGCTTGCAGGTGACGAAGAATTAGCTAAAGAATTAGGATTCAGCAAAGAAGAAGTTGAACACCTACACCACAATGAAGTAGAAGTAAAAGTAAAAGATTTCTATTCATTAAACTTAGCTGAGCTTAATCAGGATCTATTCGATAAAGTATACGGAGAAGGAAATATCAAGTCTGAAGAAGAGCTTAAAGATAAAGTGAAAACTGAATTGGATGAGTATTTCCAACAGAATGCTGATGTTCACTTTGTGAATAAAGTATTGGAACAGGTGACTGAGAAAGAAGAAGTGAAACTTCCAGAATCATTCTTAGTGAAGTGGTTATTATTCTCAAACCAGAACATTCAGTCTGAAGAGCAGGCTAAAGAAATTCTTGAAGCTGAGAAAAACCAGTTGAAATATCAGATCATTGAAGGTAAATTGATGACTGAGAACGAAATCAACCTTGATTATGCTGACGTATTGGCTCAGGCTGAGCAGCTGGTAAAAAATCAGTTGGCAATCTACGGAATCCACCACTTAGGTGATGAAGAGATCCAGAAATATGCTGTTGAAATGCTGAAAGATCAGGAGCAGGTAAGACAAATTTCTTCTGAAGTAGCTATGGCTAAACTAAAAGATGTAATTCTTGAAAAAGCAAGTAAAAAAGAAACTAAAATTTCTCACGACGAATTTTTAGAAGAACTTAAGAAGTAATTATACCCGGATATAAATATTTGAAAACCGTCATTTTTTGGCGGTTTTTTTATTATATATCTATACCTTAAAATTAATCAGTTATCATCACCAGGTACTTATCAATTACGATTCATCATTGATCATTCATTACTCATTATTTATTTGTATGTCCGCCAATATTCCTATATTTACTTTTTAAACTTTATTATAAATATGAAAAAGATCATCATTCCGTTTTTTTGTGCTGTACTTTTCTCAGTACCTGCAGCAGCTCAGAAAAAGGGAGCTGCATCTGCTAAAACAGAAGCTGTAAAATCAAAACTGACACCTAAAGAAGTTGTTGATAATTATTTCAAAGCATTAGGTGGGAAAGATAAACTGGACGCTGTAAAATCTACGATTACTGATAATACGGTTGGTGTGCAGGGAATGGAAATTCAAATGACTACAAAGAAATTAGGAAATAAATTCAAATCTGTACAATCTTTCATGGGGAAAGAAATGATTCAGCTGTTTGACGGAGAGAAAGGGTATTTTGATCAGATGGGAACTAAAACAGATATTCCTGCTGACAAGATTGCTGACCTGAAAAAAGGAAAACCCATTGATGCGTTAGCTTTTGATGCTTCTAATTTTCAGACTGTATCAACAGAAAAATTAAACGGAAAAGACTATAATGTACTGTCTTCTGATAAAGGAAAGTTTTATTTTGATGCAGGAACCGGACTTTTATATAAAACAGATGCCGGAGAAGGAAATGCTACCATCAAAAGTTATATGACTGTAGACGGAATACAGTTCCCTGCAGAAGTAGACGCTGAAGGCGGAGGTCAGAAAATGACAATTAAAACTACAAAAGTGGTGATCAACTCCGGAGTTACGGATGCAGATTTTAAATAAAAACTCTTTTTTAAGATATAAAAAACCGGGAATTACCCGGTTTTTTTAATATATTAATATTTTTAACTCAAATTTAACTATGAAATAAATTGTGCAATTTCTTCACCTTGTGAATAATTGATACTTTTAGCGTGTAAATAAAATCAAATACCATGAGAAAAGTATTATCTTCATTTGCGGTCATCTTTCTGATGTCCTCGAATGCCTTTGCACAGAACATTCCGGTGGATCCTTCTGTGCGAATCGGTACCCTTTCCAACGGAATGAAGTACTATATCAAAAAAAACACATTACCTGAGAAAAAGGTGGATTTCCGCCTGGCCATCAATGCCGGCTCCATTCTTGAAGATGAGAATCAAAGAGGATTGGCCCATTTTATGGAGCACATGAACTTCAATGGAACTAAAAACTTTCCGGATAATAAGCTGGTTGACTTCCTGCAATCTATCGGAGTGAAATTCGGACAGCACCTTAACGCATATACAAGCTTTGACGAGACGGTTTATATGCTTCCGGTTCCCTTAGATAAACCCGGAAATCTGGATGCCGGACTGAAAGTAATGGAAGACTGGGCATTCAATGCAACACTTTCTGATGAACAGATCAATAAAGAAAGGGGAGTTGTGCTGGAAGAATTAAGATTGGGGCTTGGAGCAGATAAAAGGATGATGGATAAATATCTTCCGAAGTTTTTGTACAAATCACAATATGCAGAAAGGCTGCCGATCGGAAAAAAAGAAATTTTGGAAAACTTCAAACCCGATGTGATCCGAAAATTCCATCAGGACTGGTACAGACCGGATCTGATGGCGATTATCGTAGTAGGAGATATCAATGTAGATGAGATCGAAAAAAAGATCAAGGATAATTTCAGTAAATATAAAAATCCTTCAAATCCAAGAGAAAGAAAATCTTTTGATCTTCCCAATCACAAAGAAACTTTAGTAGCTATTGAAACAGATCCGGATGCTACCAATTCTATGGTACAGTTTATCATGAAAGATGCTGAGGCCTACAAACCGGATGTAACTATTGAACAGTACAATCAGAGCCTTATAGAAAACCTTTCAACCACAATGTTGAATAACAGATTGAGAGAACTGATCAATTCTACAAATCCACCGTTTACTTTCGGATCAGTATATCATGGAGGAACGTATGCAAGAAGCAAAGAAGCCTTCCAGGGGTTTGCCATGGTAAAAGAAGGAAATCAGCTGAATGCATTGAAAGTTCTGTTAGAGGAAGTAGAAAGAGCCAAAAGATTCGGTTTTACACAATCTGAACTCGACAGAGCAAAATCTCAGGTCCTTTCCAACCTTGAAAGATCTTATAACAACAGAGATAAAACAGAAAGTGATATGCTGGTAGGAGAGTATGTAAGAAACTTCCTGGAGCAGGAGCCGATTCCTGGAATTGCGTGGGAATATGAAGATACCAAATCTTTCTTACCGTCCGTTACCTTGGCGCAGACCAACGAAGTCATCAAGAAAATGGTGAAGGATGACAGCAGGGTAATTGTGATCACCGGCCCTAAAAAAGACAATATAACCATGCCTACAGAAGCAATGGTTCTGAATACATTTGATGCAGTGAAAATGGCAGATCTTAAACCTTATGAAGAAAAGGCTACCATTAAAAATTTAGTAAAACCTTTCAAATCTGAAGGGAAAATTGCGAAAACAGAAACGGATGCCAAATTAGGGACAACAACCTGGACTTTAAGCAACGGGGCTAAAGTAACTTTCAAGAAAACAGATTTTAAAGATGATGAGATTGTATTTACAGCGAGAAGTTTAGGCGGAAATTCTATTATTCCTGATGCTGATTTTAATAAAACGCAGTTTGCTTTCTCAGCATTGTCAGAAGCTGGTGTTGGTGGATTTTCCAAAGCAGATCTTACCAATTATCTTGCCGGTAAACAAGTAAACGTGAATCCAATGGTAACTGCTCTCTTTGAAGGGGTTTCCGGAAGGACTACCCAAAAAGATTTGGGAACAGCGATGGAACTTATGTATGCCTATTTTACAAATCTGAACTATAATCCTGCTTCTTTCAATGCTTATAAAGAAAAGCAGTCTGCCATGCTGAATAATCTTTTGTCTAATCCACAGACTTATTTTGCGAGCGAACATGCCAAATTCATGAATCAGAAAAACCCTAGATTTATAGGTCTGTTCCCAATGGAGAAAGATTGGGCGAACACCGATTATAAAAAAGCATATGATATCTATAAAGAAAAATTTGCCAATGCAGGAAACTTCCATTTTTATTTTGTAGGAAATATTGATGAATCGAAATTCAAAGACCAGGTGCTGCAGTACATTGCAAGTCTTCCTTCATCAGGAAAGGCTGGTATGTTCAAAGATACAGGATACAGACAGATGACCGGAGATTATACCAAGGTGTATAAAAAAGGTAAAGATCCGAAGAGTATGGTAACCATTTCTTATGCAGGAGAAGCTCCTTATAATGAAAAAGAAGCATTGGCTTTATCAGCTCTTGGAGAAGTGGCAACCATCAAAGTGATCGAAAAACTGAGAGAAGATGAAAGCGGCATCTATGGCGGAGGAGCAAGAGGAGGAATGAATAAAATTCCTTACAATTCCTACAATTTCAGCATCAGCTTCCCTTGTGGCCCTGAGAATGCTGAGAAGCTTACGAAAAGCGCTATTGCTGAGCTTCAGAAACTGATTGATAAAGGACCTGAGCAGAAAGATCTTGACAAATACAAGGAAGGAGAATACAATGACAATAAAACAGAACTGAAAGATAATATGTTCTGGATGAATGCTATTGCCAAGAATCAACTGGACGGAAGTGATAAGTACGATATCTTGAATTATCAGGATAAAGTAAAAGCGCTTACAGTAAAAGACCTTCAGGATGTTGCTAAAAAATACCTTACAAAAAGTAGAATTGTAGCGACTTTGATGCCGGAAGACGGATGGGAAAATGCTAAAAAAGAAGAGGCTAAAAAGGTAGAAACTGTGACGGTAAAAGCAGGAGCTGCCAACTAGTCAACTTTTTGCTGACAATAAGAAAACCGCAGATTTTTCTGCGGTTTTTGTTATTTAATTCAAATACGTATCAGGTTAAGAACCATATTCTTTTTTCCATTCATCAGCTGCTTCACTCAGAACATTGTAGAATTCTTCGCCGTATTTTCTGATCAGCGGAGTTTTTAAGAACTTATATACAGGAACCTGAAGCTCTTTTCCAAGGGTACAGGCATCGCTGCATACATTCCACTCATGATAATTCAATGCAGTAAAGGCAGAATATTCCGTAACACGGATCGGGTAGAGGTGACAGGAGATCGGTTTTTGCCAGTCTACAGCACCATCTTCATACGCTTTTTCAATACCACATTTGGTAATTCCTTTTTCATCGAATGTTACATAGGCACATTCGCGGTTCTCCACCATAGGAGTAACATACATTCCGTCGTGCGGATCAGTAGTCCATGTTCCCTGTTCTTCAAGGGCTTTGATTCCTTCCTGGGTGAGGTAAGGTTTTATTTTATCAAAAATACTGTCCAATATTTCAAGCTCGCTTTTATCCAACGGAGCTCCTACATCTCCTTCCACACAACATGCACCTTTACATTTTGTAAGGTTGCAAACAAATTCTTCGGAAAAAATTTCCTCGGAAATCAATTTATCGTCTATCTGAATCATAATTTCTTAAAATAAATCAAAAACTGTACCTGCCTTAAAGGTAAGCAGGCTAATAATAATAAGCCATACACTGGCTTCACGCATCCAGTATTTAGGTAAAAATCTCATCATTCTGCTCAGGATAATGCTTGAAGGAAATGCCAGAAGAAGCAGGTATTCATAGCTTTTATTCATGTACAGGATAATAGAAATAAGCTGTGCTACAGAAAAGACCAATAGAAAGGTATATTTATACCTGCTTATCGGACTCTTCTTATTATAATTTTTAAAATGGTCATATACAGCATAAATAAGCATCAGAACCACGGGAATTAATGGCAGAAGTTCTGTGTAATCCGTTACCGGTTTCATTTTTCCAAATGGAAAATAATCGATATTCCATGATGTGAACTGTACAAAATACATGACAGAAAAATAACTGAATATAATCAAAACAATTCCCAGCAGAAATCTGAAAAGATTCAGCCCGATCTTGGCAGAGGTGGCAATCACGTGGATGATCACAAAAACAGCCATCGGCCAGGTAGTAGGGAGAAAAATAAAATTCAAAGCTACTATAGAGCCTACCAACACATAAGATTTTTTTCTGATATCCTCATCTGCACTGGTCAGAAGAAGGATAAGAAAAGAGTTGGTAAGCAGTGAAACGGCGATTCCTATATCCAGGTTCCCGGGGTATAGCCCGAAAATAAAAAAGGTATATAAGAATAAAGGCAGATGGGTCTGATAATTAAGAGCGATACTGTGAAAACAAAAATATCCCAAAGCAATTCCCAGAAAAGTTATTCCGGCAACAATAGCTTCGTAAGTGTTGAAATTCAGTATGTTAAATATTACGACTACTAAAAGAAGAAAACCAATATAAACAGGAATTGAAAAAATATTGCTTTCTTTTGAAAGTAATTTAAACATTTTTTATAAATTTGTACAAAGTTAATTTAAAAAAGGAAAATAATGACGTCTTTCTTTCTATTCTTAAGCAAAGTTTTCAAATGGTCTTTCGGTTTCTTTGATGCTTTCGGTAATGTTTTAAACTGGATTCTGTTTATCGTTTGCTGTGTACTGTTCACTTATTGGTGTTATGTACTGGTGGTTACACTAGGTGGTGACAAAGATAAAGACTATTATTCTCCAACGGAAGGTAAGCATCCTTACTACGATCCGAATATCTACAAAAAAGAAGGTTAATTAATTGGTTATATAGTAAAAAACCGATCAAACAATATGCTTTGATCGGTTTTTTTATTACTAACGATTAAAATTTTCTTTTCTTAGTCGTGAATCGGAAGTACCAGAACAGGAATGCTTGAACTTTTCGTAATTCCTTTTGTTAAACTTCCCACGAATACATCATAGATTCCGCTTCTGCCATGTGATCCCATCACAATATAGTCTGCATTTTTTTCTTTTGCATGTTCCAGAATAATATCTTTTGCAATTCCCTGTTTCAAAAGGTGTTCACAATCAATATCATGGCCGATGATTCTTTGCTCAATTTTATTAAGCTGTACCAGCTCTTCTCTGATTTCGTTGGCTTCCACTTCCGGAAAATATTGAAATCCCATATCACCAATGGCAAAGCCGATATCTGATGGCGCTACGTGGATCAGGTAAATTCTGCCGTTAAGCTGTTTTGCAAATTTTATGGCACCGTCTACCAGTTGGTCTGTCTTGTCCCCAAAATCTACGGGTAATACAATATTTATCATAACCTCTAATTTTGTTACCTAAAGGTATGAAAAATTTGTCATATTCTGATGTTAAATACTTATAATATTCGGATATCAAGGATTTTTTCTTCTTCAAGATAAGCTTCCAGGATATCATTTTCATTTACCTTTCCAACCCCTTTCGGAGTTCCTGTGAAAATAAGGTCTCCTACTCTTAACGTAAAGTATTGGGAGGCAAAAGCAATAATGTCGTCAAAGTTGAACATCATATCTTTTGTATTGCCATCCTGTACTTTCTCTTTGTTTTTTAATAATGAAAACTGAAGGTTCTCCAGACTGAAATTTTCTTTTTTAAAGAAGCTGCTTACCACAGCAGAACCGTCAAAACCTTTGGCAAGCTCCCATGGAAGCCCTTTTGATTTCAGTTCGCTCTGAAGATCTCTTGCCGTAAAATCTATTCCCAAACCTATTTCTTCATAATGCTTGTGTGCTGTTTCTTTCTGAATATATTTTCCTCCCTTTGAAATTTTTAATACCACTTCAAGCTCGTAGTGGATATCATTTGAAAATTCAGGAATGTAAAAATCATTTCCCTTTAAAACAGCGGTATCCGGTTTCATAAAGATAACTGGATTCTCGGGAATTTCATTTCCCAATTCTTTCGCATGCTCACTGTAATTTCTTCCTATGCAGATGATTTTCATAATTCTTTTATTTTATTTTTTTTGACTTCGTCATTGTGAGGAACGAAGCAATCTTCCTTTTTATTGATACCGCTTAATGGATATTAATTTCTATTGGCTAATGGGTAAACTCATTCCCGCAATAATAACATTTGAATTTGTGACTCGTCAGAAATGAAATTCCAAAGAAACTGGTGGCACTGTCGTCCCTGTAAATATGATTGGAACCACATTTCGGGCAGACAAAGTCAAATTCAGGATCTTCAATGGTGTGTTCTACTTCCAGCGAATATTGTTCATTGTCTTTGTAATCCTGCAGAATCTGTTGGGCCTTTTCCATATCATCCTCAAATACCTGGAGCTGTATGCCACCTACCGCCTGTGAGAGAAGCCAATCCGACTGGATGAGCTGCTCATTCGCAATGAAACTGTTAATCCCGTTTTCAGCCAGGATCTGTTTGTCCCTGTTAGCTTCAAGGGCAGTTTCATAAAATTTAAAACGAACTAGGTCAGACATATTTAAAATCTGCTTGAGAGTTGAATCTTTGTAAAAATTTTCTTGGTGTACAACGGAAAGTCAGCATTCTGCAGCCATCCGAAATACCCTAAATCTTTTTGAAACACTGCTTTCACACCCTGACCTTTATATTTTCCAAAGTTGAAAACTTCTTCCATTTTCTCGTTATATCCTATAAATCCGGCAAGATCTGCATTTTTATTATGGAACGTAAATTCACTTAGTGGTGCTATCTCATTTGGTATATCGTCATATTTTCCCACCTGCGCATCCAGAACTTCGAATGTTGCCATGACATCAGCTTCTGCAGAGTGTGCATTTTCCAGTGTTTTTCCACAGTAAAACTGATAAGCCGCCCCTAAATTTCTGGGCTCTTTTTTATGGAAAATAGTCTGTGCATCTACCAGTCTGAATTTGCTCAGATCAAAATCCATTCCTACTCTTAAAAGTTCTTCAGCCAAAAGCGGAACATCAAATCTGTTGGAATTAAAACCACCCAGATCACTACCTGATATCATTTCCATAATTTTAGCGGCAATATCCCTGAAAGTAGGAGCGTCTTTTACATCTTCGTCATAGATGCCATGGATTTCACTACATTCCTTAGGAATCGGCATTTCCGGGTTGACGCGCCATGTTTTGCTTTCTCTGGAAGCATCCGGGTTTACCTTTAAGATACAGATTTCAACAATTCTGTCTTTTCCGATGTTGGTCCCTGTGGTTTCCAGGTCAAAAATACAAAGTGGTTTATGGAGTTTTAAATTCATGTTGATGATTAATAATTTGAAATGTGTTCTATTGAAATATGTTATTTTAACTGTCCCTGAAAAATAAGAGACACCAATATATAATAAATAACAAGCATCGGGATTCCTACTACCTGAAATAAAGCCAGAATAATAATTCCCCCTGCCAGTAATACAATTTTAGGGTAGTTATCTTTTAACTGTTTTGATTTGAATTTCATCGCCATCATCTTGATCGGACTGATCAGAAGCCATGATGTAATAAGAGTCAGCAGAACCAATAGCAGTTCATTGTTAAATAAAAAGCTGAAAGTTCCGGTTTCCTTAAAGGCATAATAAAGACCAAAAAGTAAAACGGTATTGGTAGGCGTGTTTAATCCCTTGAAATAATAACGCTGTTCTTCATCAAGATTGAAGATGGCAAGCCTTAGACAGGAAAATACAGTAACAATAATCCCGATGTATTTGATGTCAAATGGAAAGTGAATCCCAAGAAGTTCAGTTCCAAAAGGTTCAAGTGCTTTATACATTGTAAGGCCCGGAATCACTCCAAAGCTCACCATATCGGCAAGAGAATCAAGCTGAAGCCCAAGGTTGGAGTTTGATTTTAAAGCCCTGGCCACAAAGCCGTCAAAAAAATCGAAAATCGAAGAGAGAATAAGGCAGATTGCTGTTGTCTGATAATCTCCTAAAATAAGATGTATTGCACCTACACACCCCGCAAATAAATTCGCCAGGGTTAAGGCATTGGCCAGATTATTCTTTATAAAATCCATAAGCACAAAATTACAGTTTTTAAAAATTCTAACTCAAAATAATCTGAACTAAAAAATGCATTAAAGTGATTTTGATGTAAATTTGCCCCATGAAATTTTTAAAAGGATTTAGAAAACAGGAAGCTCTGGTATTGGTATACAGGATTTTTCTGGCCTATGTTTTTTATCAGATTGCCAGGCTTTTATTCTGGTATTTTAATAAAGATCTTATTAAAGTTGATTCCGTTTCAGAATATATAAAGCTGGCCTTTCATGGTACTGCTTTTGATACCACCGCTATTCTGTACGTCAATGCGTTATTTATACTTCTTAGTTTATTACCTTTGGTAATCAATACGAAGAACGTTTTTCAAAAAATACTTTTCTGGCTCTATTTTATCACCAATGGTATTGCCTATGCGATGAACTTCGGGGATTTTATTTATTATAAATTTTCCCAGGCGAGACTTACTTCAGCGGTATTTCAGGTAGCAGAGCATGAGTCTAACGTTTATAAAACGCTGATGATTTCTGTTGGGCAGCATCCTTTTGTGCTGATCTGGTATGTAGTGCTGATGATTCTTTGGGTTTTCCTTTATAAAAAAGTAAAAGTAGAGGAGCTGAAACCTGCCAAGCTGCTTCCCTATTTTCTGACTTCCATTCTGACTTTATGTATTACTGCTGTATTGGTGGTGGGGGGAATCAGAGGAGATTTTAAACATAGTACAAGGCCTATCAATATGGTGGATGCTACGCGGTTTGTAACAAATCCACTGCAGGGAAATATGGTGCTGAACAGTACATTCTCATTTTTCAGAACTTTAAATACCAATAATTTTAAGGAAGTTCATTTTGTGAGTGAAAAAGACATCGAAGAGTATGTACAGCCTTATAAAGTGTATGACAGAAAAGTAAAAAACCGTCCCAATATTGTTATTTTCATTGTAGAATCTTTCAGCAGAGAATATTCCGGTGCTTTTAATAAAGACAAAAATATCAAAGATTATGTTTCTTACACCCCGTTTATGGACAGTTTGGCTGGTCAGAGTCTTATTTTTCCCAATACTTTTGCAAACGGAAGACAGTCTATTCATGGGATGAGCAGTGTTTTGGCCGGAATTCCCAGTCTTACTGACGCATTTACGGGATCTCCATATTCCAATCAGAAAATTCAGTCTATTGTTTCTGTATGTAATGATCTGGGATATGATACCTCCTTTTATCATGGGGCACCCAACGGTTCAATGGGATTCCTTGGATTTGGAAATATTTTAGGATTTAAACATTATTTCGGAAAAACAGAATATAACCATGATGAAGATTTTGATGGCATGTGGGCGATTTGGGATGAACCTTTCCTGCAGTATTTTGCTAAAAATGTAGGAAAAAAACAACCTTTTATGACCACTGTATTTACCGCTTCATCACATCACCCTTTTAAAATTCCGGAAAAATATAACGGGAAATTTAAAAAAGGGAAGATAGAAATGCATGAACCCATCCAGTATACTGATTTCGCCATCAAAAAATATTTTGAAACTGCCAAAAAGCAGCCTTGGTTCAATAATACCATCTTTGTTTTTACAGGAGATCATACCAATCAGGTATATTATCCGGAGTATGAGAGAGCCATGAACCGTTATGCCGTTCCATTGATTTTTTATTCTCCAAATCCTGAATACCAGCTTAAAGGAGTCAGTCAGGAAATTGCACAGCAGGCAGATATATATCCTACCCTGGCAGATCTTATCGGATATGATAAACCCATCAGAAGCTGGGGAAGAAGTCTGGTGAGTGATAAGAAGTATCCTTTTATTGTTGTGAACTCAGACGGAAGCACGGAGCAGTTCATGATCGGAAATTATATTTACCGTTTTGATGGAAAAGAATTCATAGGCGTGTATGACAAATCTGATCTGGGTCTTGAAAAAAATCTGATCAATGAAGTTAAAAATCCTGAAGTAGAACAGGGGAAGAAAACCGCAAAGGCCTGGTATCAGGATTATATGGATAGGGTGATTAACAGGAAGCTGTATTAGAGTGAAATGGTGAAAAGGTAAAACAGCAAAAACGTATAATTGCAAAAACATAAACGGACTGATTGAAATTTAGCTTTTTTGCCTTTTAACGATTTTACTTTTTTATCCTCTTTATGCTTTGTATAATAAAAGTTTTTGTTTGTTGAAAATTAATTTATACTTTTATAAAATACGTAGACAAGAATATTGTATCAATTAAAACTATAAGAAATATGAAAAAAATATTGTTAACATTCGCGCTTTCTTTATTTAGTATGCTAACGTTTGCGCAGATAGAAGGAAAGTGGAAAACAATAGATGATGAAACAAAACAGGCAAAATCTATTGTAGAGATATTCAAGAAATCAGACGGAAAATATTATGGAAAAGTTTCCCAGCTATTGATCAAACCGGCTGAACCTAACTGTACTTCTTGTAAGGATGACAGAAAAGGAAAACCGATTTTGGGTCTTGAAATTATCAGAGGATTGAAAAAGGATGGTGATGAGTTTACCGGAGGTACCATTACTGATCCTAAAACAGGAAAAACGTACAAATGTACCATTACAAGAAGCGGAGATAAACTGAATGTAAGAGGTTACTTAGGATTATCTTTATTAGGAAGAACTCAGGTTTGGGAGAAATCTAATTAATTCAGGTTTATATAAAATTTAAAACGGCATTTCAGCAATGAAATGCCGTTTTTTTGTGAATGAAAATGTTGTGTAAAATTTTCGGAACCTGGAAAAACCATAAGTTCTAAGTAGAAAGAAGGAAAATTCATTTTAAATACAGTTAATATTATAACTTCTCATTGAAATGAGATGGCTTTTTATGATGTGTATCATAAAAAAACACTATTTTTGTAGTCTAAATTTTTCAAGAAAATATGGCAGAATATACTTTTCGTGAGGTAATTGCGCAGGCAATGAGCGAGGAAATGCGTAAAGACGAGTCCATCTACCTGATGGGAGAGGAAGTTGCAGAATATAATGGTGCATATAAAGCTTCAAAAGGAATGCTGGATGAATTTGGTCCGAAAAGAGTAATTGATACACCAATTGCAGAGCTTGGATTTGCAGGGATCTCTGTAGGAGCTGCAATGAACGGTAACAGACCTATCGTAGAATTTATGACATTCAATTTCTCCTTGGTAGGAATTGATCAGATTATCAATAACGCTGCAAAAATCCGCCAAATGAGTGGTGGACAGTGGAACTGTCCAATCGTTTTCCGCGGCCCTACTGCTTCTGCAGGACAATTGGGAGCTACCCATTCCCAGGCTTTTGAAAGCTGGTATGCTAACTGCCCGGGACTGAAAGTAGTAGTACCTTCAAACCCTTATGATGCAAAAGGATTGCTGAAAACCGCGATTCAGGATAATGATCCGGTGATCTTCATGGAATCTGAGCAGATGTATGGTGATAAAATGGAAATTCCTGAAGAGGAATACTATCTGCCAATAGGAAAAGCAGATATCAAGAGAGAAGGTAAGGATGTAACTCTGGTTTCTTTCGGTAAAATCATGAAGTTGGCTATCCAGGCTGCTGAAGATATGGAAAAAGAAGGAATTTCTGTAGAGGTTATTGACCTTAGAACAGTTCGTCCTTTAGATTTCGATACTATTTTGGAATCTGTGAAGAAAACAAACAGACTGGTTATTTTGGAAGAAGCGTGGCCGTTTGGTTCTGTATCTTCAGAAATTACTTATATGGTACAGCAAAAAGCATTTGATTATTTAGATGCTCCTATCAAGAGAATTACTACTCCTGATGCACCTGCACCTTACTCTGCAGCATTGTTTGCAGAATGGTTCCCTAAACTTGAAAAAGTAAAAGAGGAAATCAAAAAAGCGATGTACGTAAAATAGTTATAGAAAAAAACTTCCGAAAGGAAGTTTTTTCATTTATTATATTCATGAAGAAAAATTCTTGACGTCATAAAATTAGTATAAATTTGCGCCTTTAAAATAAATTAAGCTGATATGGCAGAAGTTACAGAAGATGGTTACCACTTCGATCTAAAGAAACTTTCTTTTATAGGAGTTTTAGTGTCTCTAGGAATTGTTTTTGGAGATATTGGTACCTCTCCGCTTTACGTAATGAAAGCAATTGTGAATGCGAGATCTCAGGGGAGCAATATGCCTTTCAATGAATACATAGAAGGAGCTCTCTCCTGTATTATCTGGACCCTTACTTTGCAGACCACAATAAAATATGTGATTATTGCTCTGAGGGCAGATAACAAAGGTGAAGGAGGTATTCTTGCCCTGTTTTCACTGGTAAGAAACCTTAAGAAAGGATGGCTGTATCTCATTGCGATTATTGGGGCTGCAGCCCTTATTGCAGACGGTGTAATTACTCCATCACTGACGGTAATGTCAGCTATTGAAGGTCTTGAAATTTATAACCCACATACACCGGTGGTTCCTATTACCATCGGAATTCTGATTGCTATTTTTGTGGTACAGCAGTTTGGAACCAGCTTTATCGGAAAGTTTTTCGGTCCTGTAATGGTAGTTTGGTTCTTAGTATTGGGAGGTCTTGGAGTAATGCATTTAAGCGAGAATTTTGAGATTTTAAGATCATTCAATCCTTATTACGCATATAAACTGATTGTCAACTCACCAAGTGCAATTGTTATCTTAGGGGCTGTTTTCCTTTGTACAACCGGAGCAGAAGCACTGTATTCAGATTTGGGTCACTGTGGGGCTAAAAATATCAGAGTAAGCTGGGCATTTGTTAAGATCATGCTTATTCTAAATTATCTTGGACAGGGAGCATGGCTTTTGACTAATTATAACAAACCCGGATTCTCTGTTGTTAATCCGTTCTTCGGAATTATGGAAGAATGGATGATCATCCCGGGAGTAATTTTAGCCACAGCCGCTGCTATTATTGCCAGCCAGGCATTGATTACAGGTTCTTTTACCATATTCTCAGAAGCAATGTCCCTTAACTTATGGCCGAATCAGAAAATTGATTATCCTTCAGGGGTTAAAGGACAAATGTATATCCCAAGAATCAACTGGGGACTTCTTATCCTGTGTATCATTGTCGTTCTGCATTTCAAAGAATCTGGGAAAATGGAAGCCGCTTACGGTCTTTCCATTACCGTAACCATGCTGATGACAACAGTGCTGTTGGTATTCTGGCTGCTGAAACATAGAGTAAGCAAAGTTTTGATTTTGTTTTTCGCATTAGTCTATATGGCTATCGAATTAGGATTCTTCAGTGCGAACATCATCAAATTCATGGAGGGAGGATGGATTACCGTTGTATTGGCGGGTTCTATCGGAGTTTCTATGTATGCATGGTATAACGGAAGATTAATAAAAACAAGATTTATCCAGTTTGTCAAAATAGAAAAATATGTGTCTATTCTTAAAGACATGAAACTGGATGAAACCATTCCGAAATATGCCACAAACCTGGCTTATCTGAGCAGAGCAAAAAGAAACGATGAAGTGGAATCAAAGATTATTTATTCCATCATCAAAAAACAGCCAAAAAGAGCCGACCATTATTTCATCCTGAGCATCGTAAACCAGGAAGATCCATACACGTTCAGATATACCGTAGACGAAATTCTTCCGGGAACAGTATATAAAATCAATTTCCTCTTAGGGTTTAAAGTAGACCGTAGAATCAACGATTATTTCAATATGGTATTGAAGGATTTAATGGCAGACGGAACCATTCCTTCCAGAAGCAGTCATCCTTCTTTAAGAGCCCATGATATACCGCCGGATCTTAAATATGTAATCATAGATAACACCTATATCAACGATATTCTTTTAACTGTTAAACAGAAGATTGTTCTTAACATTTACAACTTTGTGAAGTATATCGGAAGTGATGACTTTAAGGCTTGGGGAGTATCTTCTCATAATGTTGAGGTAGAATCTGCACCGATTACAGAATTAACAGTTTATGATAATAAGATCGAGCAGTCCGGCTATTTCCGTCACAACTCTTAATCCTTTAGTATTTACCATAATATCTATTTAAATAAAATTCAATAAATTTGTAGATAATTTTTTTAATGGATACAGTACAAAAAGAAAAAAATATAGCTTTGATCAAGGATGTGTTGAGAAACTACTTATTAGAAAAAGGGTTTAGAAACACTCCTGAAAGATATACGATATTGGAAGAGATTTATAATATGGATCATCACTTCAACGTTGATGATCTGTATCTTCTGATGATGCAGAAAAAATATCATGTTTCCAAAGCAACGATTTACAACACTATTGAAATTTTCCTTGATGCGGGATTGATCCGTAAGCATCAGTTTGGAGAAAAGACATTGACCTCTTCATCTTATGAAAAATCTTATTTTGATAAACAGCATGACCACCTGGTGATCTACAAAAAAGATTCTGATAAAGAAATTGAAGAAATTATTGAATTCTGTGACCCAAGAATTCAAGGAATCAAAGAAGCCATTGAAGAAGCATTTGGCGTAAAAATTGATTCTCATTCGCTGTATTTCTATGGCACTAAGAATGACTAATTAATGAGAATAGCTTTTTTTCTGTTACTCTTTATTTCTACGCTAAGCTTTGCGCAGGATAAAACCCCTGTGAAGCGAGATCCTTATTTGCAGGCTCCTTCACCCACTCAGCCTAAACAGGTGAGACCTGAAGATAAAGTAAAGATCATCCATGCGGACGAGATCAAGAAAAACCCTGAAAAATACGATGGGAATCAATATTTTACCGGAAATGTTCAGATTGAACATCAGGGCTCCATTCTTACAGCAGATGAAGTTGTTCTGTATAATGAGGAAAATTTTGTAAAAGCAATAGGCAATACAAGACTTCAAAACACAGACGGTTCTGTAATTACTGCAGGAGAAATGGAATATGATGCCAATACCCAAAAAGGTGTTGCCAGGAAAAATGTAGTTCTTACCGATCCCAAACAAACCATAAAAACAGACATTCTGTATTATGACAGATTAGCCAATCAGGCTTATTTCAATACAGGAGGGACGATTTCTGACGGCCAGAATGTAACCTATGCCAAGGTAGGAACTTATTTCCTTAATACAAGAGTCGTAGACCTTACCGGAAATGTAAAAATTGAAACCCCTCAGTATACAATAGAAGGGCCTAATATTAAGCAGAATCAAAATACGAAAATTGCTGATTTTATAGGTCCTACAACTATTACCAGCAAAACCAATCCAAGAAATAGAATCTATACTGAAAAGGGGACTTATAAAATGGATACCAAGGAGGCTTATTTAACCAAAAACTCCAGGATCTTTTATAATGAGAAAATCCTTACCGGGGATGATATGTATTATAATCAGATTTCAGGATTCGGTAAAGCAACAGGAAATGTAACCCTTGATGATCCTAAGGAAAGGAGATATATAAAAGGAGGTTACGGAGAAATTTTCGAGAAGAAAGACTCTGCCATGATGACGAAAAGTCCTTATGCTGTAAAAGTAATGGAGAAAGACTCTATTTATTTTGCAGCTGAAAAAATCATCTCTTACCAAAGACCGGATTCCCTGGATGTCAAAGTGAAGAAAAGCTACCTGAGAGCCTTTAAAAAAGCCCGTATTTATAAATCCAATGCACAGGGAAGAGCAGATTCTATTGCTTTCAATGAAACGGACGGAATTATGCACATGTATACCAACCCTATTCTTTGGAGTGGTGAAAAACAGGTAACGGGAGATAAAGTGGAAGCTTACTTCAATACCCAGACAGAAGATATTGATTCTTTAAAAGTAATCGGAAATGCCTTTGCCATCAGTAAAGTAGACTCTCTGAATCTTAAAGATGAGTTCAATCAGGTCAAAGGAAAATTCATGACGGTATACTATGAAAAGAATGCCATTAAAGAAGCAAGAGTAGTAGGAAACGCCCAATCTATCGTCTATGTGGATGATACTGATCAGGAAACCAAAAAGCCGGAAAGAATAGGGATTACGCTTTCCACCTGCGGAATTATCGGAGCATTGTTTGAAGAAAGGGCATTACAGATTATTTCATGCAGTATCGGAGCGGCTTCAGATACCTATCCCATGAGTATGATAGAACCTTCAAAAAGGAAATTCCCGGATTTTAACTGGAATACGAAAGACAGGATCAGAAAATGGCAGGATATCCTCGTAGATAGTCCCAACAACGAAGAAATACAATATACAGCTGATAATGAGCTCTTCGATAAAGCCCAGAAAGCCATTGATGATGAAAGAGCAAAAGAAGAAGCTAAAAAACCTAAACGAACAAGAAAATAATAAAATGACCAGTATTCGCTGGTCTTTTTTATGGATTAATTTTAACCTTTAATGAATCTTTTATAGCTTTGCTGAAATTTTTGGAGACAATGGAAATGCATAAAGATTTTTTTATATATCAGGCTCAAACCACAAAATTTGCGGCAGGTTTTGAAGTTGAAAAAGCAGAAGGAAGCTATATTTATGGTACAGACGGAAAAAAATACCTTGACTTTGTAGCAGGAGTTTCTGCCAATACGCTGGGGCATTCACATCCTAAGATCGTAAATGCAATCAAAGAACAGGCAGATAAATATCTTCACGTAATGGTATATGGCGAATACGCGCAGGAAAAACCTGTTGCCCTATGCAGGCTGCTTGCAGAAGCCACTCCGGAGCCTTTAGAAGTTACCTATCTTGTAAACAGCGGCGCAGAAGCTATTGACGGAAGTTTAAAGCTGGCAAAAAGATATACAGGAAGAGAGGAAATTGTTTCCTTTAAAAATTCCTATCATGGAAATACCCATGGTGCCTTAAGTGTTTCAGGAAATGAGACCCACAAAAGAGAATTCCGTCCCTTACTGCCGATGGTTTCTTTTATCGAATTTAATAACGATGAAGATCTTGATAAAATCACGGAGAAAACTGCATGTGTAATCCTGGAAACCATTCAGGGTGCTGCAGGATTTTTAGTTCCTGCCCAGGACTATCTGATCAGATTGAAAAGAAGATGTGAAGAAGTAGGAGCACTTCTGATTCTGGATGAAATACAACCAGGATTTGGAAGAACAGGAAAATTATTTTCTTTTGAACATTTTGGAATCGTTCCGGATATTCTGGTAATGGGTAAAGGAATGGGAGGAGGAGTTCCTGTAGGTGCTTTTATGAGTTCCAGAGAAATTATGGAAACCCTTTCACATTCACCAAAGCTTGGACACATCACTACTTTTGGAGGAAATCCGTTAATTGCGGCAGCAAGTTATGCTACCTTAAAAGAAGTTCTGGATAGTGGCCTTATGGATGAGGTGGATGAAAAAGAAAAGCTGTTCAGAGAACTTTTGGTTCATCCTAAAATCAAAAATATAAATGGTAAAGGATTGATGCTGGCTGTAAATCTAGGAACTCCTGAATATACGCTGGAAGTAGCCAAAAAATGTATGGAAAGAGGGCTTATTGTTTTCTGGCAGCTGTACAGAAATGAATACCTGAGAATCTCTCCGCCGCTCACCTTATCAATGGATGAAATCAGAGAAGGATGTCAGATTATCCTGGATATATTAAATGAAAATTAAAGCATAAACCTCTCCAGAAAGGAGAGTTTTTTTTATGTTTAGCATGGCAGTTTTAAGCCTTAAAACTTAGTCTGATAAAGATTTGAATCCGGTGATAAATATCATACAGATTCTTTAAAAAAGTATTTGTTTTTTTGCGTAATAAAAAAATTAATTTATATATTGCGGGACGATAAAACAAAGATTATATGGCGAAACATAAAGTCCATTACGAATTTCCAATGCACTGTTTATCAGAGATTTTATATGAATATCTGGCGACTGCAGAGGGATTGTCTGAATGGTTTGCGGATGAGGTAACAGAGAAAGGCGATGATTTCTTTTTTAGCTGGGGCGGAGGGCCTGCTGAGAAGGCCACTTTGATCAGATATAAGCCTGAAGGTTTCGTGCGTTTCAGATGGGAAGAAGATGAAGGAACTAAAAACTTCTTTGAAATGACTATCGTTATAGATGATATTACAGAAGATCTCTCTCTTAATATTACAGACTTCTGTGAAGATGGTGATGAAGATGAAAACGCAATGTATTGGGAGAATCTTATTGAAAACCTCAGAATAAAATTAGGTGCAGCTTAATACTGTACTATATTAAATGATAAAACTGATGAACGATTTATCGTTCATTATTTTTTTGTAAATAAATCATATCAAAAATTGGAAAATCAATATTTTACATCAGACGGGTTAAATGTAAAGAACAGAGCATTTCTGTGGGGTGACTCAGTAAAGGTTTCTTTCTTTGTAAGAAATGGTAGTTTGATCATGGACGAAGAATGCTATTTTTTCCTGATGGCTTCCATGAGAAAGATGAGAATGAATATTCCTTTAACGTACACGCTGGAGTTTTTTCAGACACTTTTTCATAAAGATATTATTGAAGGTAAAGGAGTGAAAAACGGAATTGTCAATTTTCAGGTATTCAGGAATAATGATGGTATTACTTTGGCAAAATCCTCTGTCTCTTACTTTTATGAAGTAACAGAAATGGAGGATGTGCTGGCTGTTCATCGAAGGCCTCTGGAACTGGATATGATCAAAGAAATTAACGTTAATAACAACCTTTTGAGCAATATCAGGGTTCACTGTCCGGAAAATATCTACGGGGAGATCTATGCTCAGGAAAACGATCTTGACGATGTAATTCTCCTTAATCCGAATAAAAGAATTGCACGTACCACTACAGGAAATCTTCTTTTTTTGGAAGGTAATGTTATCAAAATACCAAGACAGACCGAAGGTGCTTACATTTCTCCTTTAATGGAAAATTTTGTTACTTTCTTACATAAAAATAATCTTGCTGATATCCAGGAACATGAGATTATTGCCTTTGAATCGCAGAAGGCCGAGGAGATTTTAATGATTTCTGAAGAGAAAGGTATATTTTCTGTATGTAAAATAAGAAATAAGACTTTTGAAACCGCCCGTTTCTCAGAATTGGTAGCAAGCTGGAAGTCCGATTTTAATCAATAAAAAAATTGACAAACCCGGTAAACAACAAAGTTCCAGAAGTCCTTTACCGGGTTTTATTCTGAGTAAATCAGAAATTGTTTTTTTTATTTAATACTCGTTGATAATTTCAACGAATTTCTGTGCAATTTCTTTCTGCCCTTTTTCACTGGTAATATAATTCCTGTTATCAGAATTATTGATGAACCCAAGTTCTACCAATACAGCAGGTGCTTTGGTTTCTCTTAGTATATGAAGATTGCGCTCTTCAATTTTACGGGCGTTGAATTTCTTGTAAATTTTCCCGGCCAATTCTTTTGAAACATCAGAATTCTGAACATAGACTTCAAATCCGTTGTCTGATCTTTCTTTTTGTGGAGAGTTGTTAACATGGAGGGAAATAACCATTTCAGGATTCAGCTTATTGATCTGCTCTGTTCTTTCAGATAGGGTAGGATAGCTGTCCGAATCCCTTGTTAGAATAACCTCATATTTATCCTGGTTTTCATTGATCTTCTGGATTTCCTTAGCAACGCTTAATGAAATATTTTTTTCCAGCACTTCACCATACGTTGCCCCAAAATCATTTCCGCCATGCCCGGCATCTATGACAATGTATTTTTTATTGGTAGGAGTAAATGATAAAAACGCTGTAGAAAATATTGATAAAGCAAGTAATGTAATACCTTTCATATCAGTGATTTTAGTTTTTTCAAAGAACGGAAAAACTTTCTTTAAAATTGGTTAAAAGAATCTTAAAGTTTGTTAATTGTCAATTTGATACGAAAAATATACTTTTTAATTGAGTGAAATGTCTTCAGGTGAATTGGCCCAAAGGAGAAATTCTCCTCCAAGATTCTGCATGATAGATTTCCAGAGTGTCTGATCGTTGGGAAGCGTATAATCCAGATTGTAAACATCCACTACCGTCCACATTTTTCTCTGCACTTCAGTATCCAGCTGGTTAGGAGACCATCCGGAATATCCTGAAAATATTTTAATATGTTCAATATTGAGTTCACCACTCAGCACAGCATTAATGATACGCTCTATATCTTCTGTAAGATAGTATTCATCAGTAATATCTGTATAGATTTCCGTGACTCTTTTGCCTTTTACAATGAAAAAAACTTTATCATTTTCTACAGGACCTCCATCATATACTTCAATTTTAAAGTCAAAGAAATCTTTGAATTTGCTACTCATCTGGCTGTTCTTTTTATTCAATATCAAACCAAATGCACCACTTTCATTGTGTTCAATAACCAATACTACCGATCTTGAAAAAATATCGCCGGAAATGTCAGGTGTCGAGATTAATATTTTACCTTTGTATGAGTGATTCATACTCAAATTTAATAAAAAAAAATTATGGAAAACCTGCACGACAAAAGAAAAGTGTATGAGAAATCCCAACTTATTGAAAGTGAGATCAAACAAAATCCAATAGAGCAGTTCAGAGACTGGTTTTTGGACGCAAATGAGAATCCGATGATCTCAGAAGCTAATGCTATGGCGGTTTCTACAGTGGAAGAAGATGGATGTCCGAGAACAAGAATGGTCCTTCTTAAAGCCTATACTCATGAAGGATTTATTTTTTATACCAATTACAGCAGCAGAAAAGGAAAAGCAATAGAAAACAACCATAAGGCCTGCCTGCATTTTTTCTGGCCTAATCTGGAACGCCAGATTATCATTAAAGCGGATCTTGAGAAAGTGGCTGAAAATCTGAGTGACGGGTATTTTCATTCGAGACCGAAAGGAAGCCAGCTGGGAGCTGTTGTATCTCCGCAGAGCCAGGTGATTCCCAACAGGGAATTTCTGGAAGATAAGTTAAGAGAGCTTGAAAAAGAATATGAAAATACGGAAGTTCCAAGACCTGCCCATTGGGGAGGGTATCTTGCAAGACCTTATGAAATAGAATTCTGGCAGGGAAGACCAAATCGTCTTCATGACAGGATTATTTATCAGCTTGAAGATCTTGACTGGAAAATTTCAAGATTGGCGCCGTAACGGAAAAATTACGAATTGCCAATGATATCTCAATAGAAGCGGGTTTTAATCCGCTTATTTTTATGGTGCATAATGATAGAGGCTTCAGCCAAAACTTATTAAGTTTGAACAGAATAATGACAACATTTGTCATATTAGATTACCTTTTAAGTTTTGGCTAAAGCCGTGGGAATTGATATTTATTTTTAAACGGGCTAAAGCCCGTTCCTATTGAATAATGTCTTTTTCAAATGTAATAGATTCTTTTTATGGCTAAATTTATCAATAGAGGCGGGTTTTAACCCGCTTATTTTTATGGTGCATGATCTAAAGGCTTCAGCCAAAACTTAATACTTCTAAACCCCTTAAAACTTCTTAATGGTTTAATTCTCTATCATCATTTAAAATAAAAAAAGGCTGTTTCTTAGAAACAGCCCTTGAATTTTTGTAATCTGAATGATTATTTTTTCTTAGCACCTGAAACTGCGTTTGATAAATCAGCTCCAGCTTTGAATTTAGCAACTTTTTTAGCAGCGATCTTGATCGGTTTTTTAGTTGCAGGGTTAATACCTTGTCTAGCTGCTCTCTCAGCTACTGAGAAAGTACCGAAACCTACTAGAGAAACTTTTCCGTCTTTTTTCTTTAAAGTAGTAGTTACGTTACCAATGAAAGATTCTAGAGCAGCTTTAGCTGCAACTTTAGTGATACCTGCATCTTTTGCGATTGCGTCGATTAATTCAGACTTGTTCATAATTTTTAATATTAAAGTTAGTTCGTAATTATAGCAAATATAGTACTATTTTCTAATTGTGCAATTTTTTTATTAAAACTTGTACAATTTTTTTGCTTTTCAGTGAAATCAGTTAAAATATGATAATTCTAATTTTCACAGAAAATCTACGTTACGGGTTACTAAAATCATGCCAAATGCTTATGTTTATTGACTTTAGCAAAAAGTAGATATTATTTCCTCTATTTATTAAATCCTAAATTTTGTATAAACAATTAATATTTTTAACCATATGATTATTAAATCTATAAGTAATTATTATAATCCTTGTGTTTTGTAAAATTAAACCCCTGTGTTTGTGGGAGTTTTTTAATGAGAGTAAAGACCCGATTTATTAATTTTTATTAATAAATTTGCAACATGTTAATAGAAGTTTTCAAGTCCAAAATCCATAGGGTGAGAGTAACTGCCTCTGACCTTAATTATATAGGGAGTATAACGATAGATGAAGATCTTATAGAAGCTGCCGGCCTGGTAGTAGGAGAGAGGGTCTATATCGTCAATGTGAATAACGGAGAACGTTTTGATACGTATGTGATCAAAGGGAAAAGAAAATCTGGAGAAGTATGTCTGAACGGGCCTGCTGCGAGAAAAGTACAGAAAGATGATATCATTATCATTATTGCTTATGCACAGATGACACCTGAGGAAGCAAAAGATTTCCAGCCAAAAATTGTTTTCCCGGACGAAAAAACAAACCTTCTTACGTAGTACATGGAGAAAATATCAAAAAGTCCAGTAAAAACAATAATTACAATAGTAATATCGCTTGCTTTTGCAGGCTTTTTTTTATGGCTTGCTTTAAGAGGGCTTGATTTTAAAACTATTCAGAAATCTCTGGCAAAAGCCAATTATCTTTGGGTGCTGTTGGCTTCCGTATTTGGGCTTCTTGCCTATGGGTTCAGAGCGATCCGCTGGAATCTGATGCTGGAACCTTTGGGGTACAGGATTTCGAATTCCAATGCGTTGTGGTCAATATCTTTCGGTTATCTGATGAATCTTACGATCCCTAGAAGCGGTGAAGTGGCAAGAGCTACTGCTTTGTATGGAGTAGAGAAGGTGCCTGTAGACAAATCTTTTGGAACTATTATTCTGGAAAGGGTAGTAGATCTTATCTGTATGCTTGGTTTCTTAGGACTGACTTTACTGTTTAAATATGAGGCTATTCTGTCATTCTATAAAAATTCAGGAATCAATATGAACCCCAACAAGATCATGCTAGCTCTGTCAATTCTGATTGTAGGGACAGTTCTGTTTTTTGTATTTAAAAAGAAGCTTTCAGGAATTCCGTTTTTAGGAAAAGTGGTCGGTTTTATCGATGGTATTTTTCAGGGACTCACATCAATATTTAAATTAAAAGAAAAAGGAAAGTTCATCCTTTATACATTAGGAATCTGGATTTGCTATTATCTGGCTGCTTATCTTGTATGTTTTGCTCTTCCTGAAACATCTGCATTTACCTTCGCAGACGGTTTTTTTATTATCGTAGTAGGAACATTGGGAATGATTATTCCTGCCAGTGGGGGGATCGGAGCCTATAATCTTGCTATGAAATACGGTTTTATGGCACTCTTTATCTCTGTGGGGAAAAGTGCTGATTTCGGAGGTGAAATGGGACTTACTTATTCCTTTATTTCTTTACCGCTGCAAATTGTAATTATGTTGGTCATGGGCTTGATTTCTATTCCTATGCTGGCAAAAGCAAGAAATGTGGCTGTTGCAGATAAAAACTTTGAAAATTAAGGCTCAACACAATTTTTTATACTATACAAGGTTCAATTTTTAATTGGACCTTTTTTATATAATGTGGCTTAAATGGGCTGTATGGAATATTTTTTAATAAATAAATTTGGTTAATTCGTAAATCAAATCTATCTTAATGCAAAAAATAATTCATAATATAAGACACTATGGCAATTAATCTACAGAAAGGGCAAAAGATTGAAATAGGATTGACGAAAATGACTATTGGACTAGGCTGGGATCCCAATGAAGGAACCGGCTATGATTTTGACCTGGATGCTTCTGCAATCATGATTGATTCTGACAGAAAATTAGTAAGCGAAGAATATTTTGTTTTTTACAATAATCTGAAATCTCCGGATGGTGCCCTTACTCATACAGGTGACGACCCCAATGGTAAAAACAGTGATGGTGATGATGACGAAGCAATCGTTATAGATCTTGATAAAGTAGATTCAAGAGTGGAAGAGATTCTTTTCGTGGTAACCATAGAAGACTTTGAAAGAAGAAGACAGAATTTCGGGCAGGTAAGAAACTCTTACATCAGAGTTGTGGATAACCATTCAAACCAGGAAATAGCAAAATATGAACTGGATGAAGATTTTTCTATCGAAACGGGAGTGGAATTCGGAAGACTTTACAAAAGAAACGGAAGCTGGAAGTTTGAAGCCTCAGGAATAGGATACAGAGCAGACCTTGGCTTCTTCCTTGAAAAGTACTATAAGGGACAGATTATCAAATAACATCATCAAATACACAAAACGATAACTATGGCAATTAATTTACAGAAAGGACAAACGATAGATTTAAGAAAGAATGACCGCGGTGAAAGCGTTTATGATCTTTCAAAAGTGACCATCGGTTTAGGATGGGATGTAAGAAAGCAAGGGGGAGGATTCTTCGGTAAACTGTTCAGTAAAGAAGCTGAATACGATCTTGATGCAGTAGCTTTTCTTTTAGATGGAAATGGTAAAGTGGCTAATCTGGGAAGAACAGTACAGACCAACGATGGAAGACAAATGGGGCTTTACCAGGGAGATGTGGTTTTTTTTAATTCTATGCAGCATCCCAGCGGGAATGTATGGCTTACAGGAGACAACAGAACCGGAGCAGGTGATGGGGATGATGAGCAGATCATTGTAAGACTGGATCAATTGGATCAGAGTTATCAGAAAATTGTATTTCTTGTTACTATTTATCAGGGAAGAACCAATAACCAGCATTTCGGAATGATAGAAAATGCATTTATCCGGGCGGTAGATGCTACAGGAAAGGAAATTACCAAATACAGTCTCTCCGGTGATTCAAGCATGAATGGAATGTGTGCAATGGTTTTTGCAGAGGCATACCGTCACAACGGAGACTGGAAATTCCGCGCAGTAGGAGAGCCGCATCATACAGATAATTTTATAGATATTCTGAGACAGCAGTACGCTTATTCTAACTAGATTTTCAATTTTTCAACTTACATAAAAGCCGGCTAGGAAGTCTCCGACTCTCTCCGCCGGCTTCAGAATTAATACTTGTCTATAATGAGCAGGAGATTATTAGCTTATTTTTTATTAGATACTTCGGGGTCTATGAACGGAGAGCCTATTCAGGCACTGAACAATGGTTTCAATGGCCTTATCAGTATGCTTCGCGCAGACCCGCAGGCGATGGACAGCTTACATTTAAGTGTCATTACCTTTGATAGAGAGGTTAAGAATATTATACCCTTAACAGATCTGGCAAGTTTTTATCCAATGGAAATTACCTGCCCGGATAGTGGGCCTACCCACACAGGAGCAGCTTTGGAAATGGTTGCTGAATTGGTGCAGAAAGACCTTGTAAAAGAATCTGCTGATACAAAAGGAGACTGGCAGCCTCTGCTTTTTATATTTACAGATGGTAAACCGTCGGATATTCAGAAATACAGACAGATGATCCCGGTGATCAGAGGACTGGAATTTGGGGCTATCGTAGGATGTGCAGCAGGTCCGAAAGCAGACGAACAGTTTTTGAAGGAACTGACGGATCATGTGGTAAAGCTTGATACTACCGATGCTATTACCCTTTCTTCCTTTTTCAGATGGGTGAGTTCTTCCATTACACAAGGGGGGCAGTCTCATAATACAGGAGAAAACATCACATTACCTCCGCCGCCATCGGAACTTAATATTATTATTTAAAAAATTGTCTTTACAGCATGAGAAGACTGCCTATTTATTTTTTAGTGGACATCTCCGAATCTATGGTAGGAGAACCTATTGAGCAGGTACAGGAAGGTATCGCCAATATCATCAGAGAATTAAAAAAAGATCCGTATTCACTGGAAACCGTTTATATTTCGGTGATAGGTTTTGCGGGAGAAGCAGAAGTAATTACTCCGCTTCAGGACATTATCAGCTTTTATCCGCCTAAAATTCCGATAGGGAGCGGTACATCACTTTCACAGGGCTTAATTAAGGTAATGGACTGTATAGACAGGGATATTATCAAAACCACTTATGAAAGAAAAGGTGATTGGAAACCTATTGTTTTCCTTTTTACAGATGGAGTGCCCACTGATGATGCCACCAAAGCCATTGAAAGATGGAATACCAAATACAATGGCAAATCCAATACGATCGCTGTATCTATAGGAGAAAATACCAATTATAAACTTCTCGGTTCTCTGGCAGAGAATGTTTTACTGTTCAATAATTCCGATGAGAATTCTTATAAAGAATTTTTCAAATGGGTTACAGATTCTATTAAAACTACCAGCCAGAGTGTAACAGAAGCAAAAAAAGAAGGAATCAATCTGTCTAAAATTGATGCTCAGATTCTGGAGAAAGTAGATCCTGAAATGCAACAGAGATTTCCGGATAATAATTTTGTTGTCCTGAACGGGAAATGTCAGGAAACGGAAAAACTTTACCTGATGAAGTTTAAAAAGACATTTGCAGAATCCAGCATTCCGGGAATGGCTACAAGATATTACAGATTGGATGGTGCCTATAAAATTGACGAAAAAGCGTATTACAGGCTTTCTTCAAATCAGAAAACCCAACTTAAAATTAATATAGAAGAGCTGGATGGGGGCACTTCATGTCCTCACTGTGCCAATCCTATTGCATTGGCTACCTGCTCCTGCGGAGGGATTCACTGTTTAAGAGGAGAAGGATACAGTAAATGCCCATGGTGTGGAACTTCGGATTACTACGGATATTCCGGAGGAGGATTTGATATTAACAGAACTCTGGGCTGATGATGGGTAAATTTTTTCGGAAATCAGATGCTGAATCTAAACCAAAGACGATGGAACAAGCTCTTATCCATAAAGAAAAGGAGGAATTCAAAGATGCTCATTGGGTATTAAAGAATGCCAGTGCAAAGCAGTTCTATGAATTTCATCTTGACATGGAAGATTTTCCGAACATAAAAATTCAGAATATCAATGGTCTTGAAGAAACAGGACTTCGTTTTGAAAATAATATAATTTCGGGAATTCCGGTAATCAATAATATGTATCATCTGGAAGTTCAGTTTTATCATACTCATGATCAGAAGCAGGCTGAAACAAAGAAAATACAGCTGTTTGTAAACGCGGACCCGAAAGACCTGTGGAAAAATATTCCAAGCGATAAAAATGCTGCTTTTTATAAATCTGAAGAAGATGCATTCAAAGGCTCATTTTCAGACAGAAAAATTGTGGTAGCTTCCAAAAGAGGGCGATCTCATGCCCATGAAGGGAAATTTCGGGAAGATGATTTTGCCGTGCATACACTTCCTTCAGATTGGAATATTGTTTCTGTTTCAGATGGAGCGGGCTCGGCTGCAATGGCAAGGGAAGGTTCAAGACTGGCAACGGTAACGATCAATGAATTTTTCAGCTCACAGGAGACTGTCAACAAGATTGAAGAGTATATCAACCATTTGTATGCAGTTCAGGCTTCTGATGAAAATCAATCGGAAGCTGAGCAGAATATCAAAAATATTTTATCAGAAAGTGTTTTACATGTTTATCAAAGGTTGGAAAAAGTGGCATCAGAAAATGCTCTGTCTGTAAGTGATCTGCATGCCACGCTGATTTTTACTTTACTTAAAAAGTTTAGTTTCGGGTATGTAATCCTTAGTTTTGGAGTAGGAGATTGCCCGATTAATCTTATCAATCCTGATTTTTCTGAAGTGAAACTTTTGAATCTGATGGATGTAGGTGAATTTGGCGGTGGTACCCGCTTTATTACGATGAAAGAAATTTTCAATGATCAAATAGCTTCCCGCTTCAGAATTACCTGTATAGAAGATTTTGCCTATCTTGTATTGATGACCGATGGTATTTATGATGCTAAGTTTGCAACAGAAAATAAACTGGAAGATACCGATAGCTGGAAAACGTTTTTTGAAGACCTGGCCGGAAATAATGATGACCGTACAAAAACAGACTTTATCAATGATGAAAAAATTGATGAAGAACTTTTAATCTGGAGCGATTTCTGGAGCAGAGGAAATCATGATGACCGTACATTGGCAATAATCTATTAAGACCCATGAAAAAGACCATTAAGGTTGTTTCTGTCCTGGATACAGCCAAATCTTATGAATATGTAGATGAAACCCCCATCCGGGGGGGGATGAAAGATGTTTATTTTTCGCCTGATAAAGACTATGTAGTCGCTTTCTACCGGAATCCGCTGGATGAAGGACAAAAAGAAAGGATCATGAGAATTGTTTCTATCTACCTGCAGAGTATACAGAACGGAAATGCTTCCGAATACTTTTTGAACGAAATATTCCGATGGCCTTACGATATTGTTGAAAAAAATAAACTTACAGGAATTGTGGTTCCTGTTTATCACCATAAATTTTATTTTGCCAAAGGATATATCGGTTCGGATAATATCCAGGGACAGGATAAAGTGGGGAAGTGGTTTACTGCTCCTATGTTCAGAAATCAACAGTATCCCCTGAGACTGGACCAGTCGGAACTGGGAGATTGGCTGAGCTATTTTCAGATCGCGATCAATATCAGCAGAGGAGTAAAAAAGCTGCATCAGATGGGGCTGGCACACTCAGATTTATCCTATAATAATATTCTGGTAGATCCCGTTACAAAATCTGCCTGTATTATTGATATTGACGGTCTTGTTGTTCCCAAATTGTTTCCGCCGGAAGTAATAGGAACTGCAGATTTTATCGCCCCTGAAGTTTTAAAGACAAAACACTTAAGCCTTCAGGACCCAGGCCGGCATTTGCCTAATCAAAAAACAGATCTGCATGCCCTTGCAGTGTTGATTTATATGTATCTGCTGAGAAGACATCCTCTCCGTGGAGGCAAAATCTGGGATCTGGATTCTGAAAAAGATGAAATCATCTCAATGGGAGAGAAAGCATTATTTGTAGAACATCCAAAAGACCCTTCCAATCAGGTAAAAGCGGATCATCTCAGAAAATGGGATGCTTTCTGGGGAGATCCTCAGAAAATTCCTTATACGGTTACGGGTCCTTATATTTCGGAATTGTTCCGGAAAACATTTATAGAAGGATTGCATGACCCGATCAGACGTCCTACAGCCAATGAATGGGAAACCGCTTTACTGAAAACGGTAGACCTGATCCAGCCTTGCCATAATTCCGGCTGTACTGAAAAGTGGTATGTCTTTGACAATACCAGCAATCCGAAATGCCCGTTCTGCGGGACACCTCATCAGGGAACATTACCGGTTCTGGATCTGTATTTTAAATTTGATGATGAGGTTTGGAAACCGGAAAATCACAGATTGATGGTCTATCATAATCAGTATCTGTTCAAATGGCATGTTTCCAGAAAGATTATAAGAAACGAAAATCTGACCATGCAGGATAAAATGCCTGTAGGCTATTTCACCTTCCACCAGGGAAAATGGGTATTGGTAAACCAAAGCTTATCCGGAATGAAAGATATCACAGAGCAGAAAGAAATTCCGCCAGGTTCTATGGCAGAACTCACAGATGGTAAAAAAATATTACTTTCCGCAGAAGAAGGGGGGAGACTGATCTATGTGACCATAGCCAATCAATAAGCTGTTATTATATTAATAGAAACGGACTTTAGCCCGTTTAATCAAAGGAAAAATCAACGGCTTTAGTCAAAAACTTAAATATGCAATTTTCAATTATTGCCTTTCAGTTTCCATAAAATAAGAATGCTTGTCTTCTCCTACAATTTTAAAGCCCAGGCTGCTGTAAAGATGCTGTGCCTTATTGGTTTTTAAGACACTTAATGATACCGTTTTTCCTGCTAATGAAGCTTCCTCCAGGATATCAGACAAAATCCTTTTTCCAAGCCCTTTACCTTGCTGGCCGGGATCAATCTGAAGCTGCAGGACTTCAATGTTGGTAAATGTTCTGTCTATTTTTAACAGTCCTATGGGGTGATTGTCTAAAAGAATAATGTGGGCTTTATCAAACTCATGAAGAACTCTTTGCAGGGTTGTTTCCCTGTCAGTAGAAAGTCCGGAAGTTTCATAGTGGGGATTCATGGTTTTCATTCTGAGAGCCAAAAGAAAATCAAGATCCGTTTCATCAGCTTTTTTGTAACGCAGGTCAGGAATCATAGTTAAAAAGTGTTTTTATTTTAATGCAATTTTCAGTCCCATTTCTTCTTTCATATACAGCAAAACCTCAGCATTTCCTCTGGCATCATCTAATGGATTATGGGTGTGTTCAGTCTTGCGAAGATGTTTCCATTGGGCAAAAGTATCCTTTTCCAATCCGCAGTAAAGATCAGAAAGCCTTCTGGATGAAAAGCCAAAAGGGTTTCGTCTGATAAAATGATGAAAATACCAGCAGATGAACATCCAGTCGAAACCATTATTATCACTGATAAAAATAGGTCTGCCTTTGGAATTCGTTTTAATCCATTCTTCGAAGGCAAGCATTACTTTTTCAGGATCATCGAAACTCATCGTTTCTTCTCTGCTGAACCCAGAAACTGCTAAGGCCTCCGGATTGAATTGTTCAGAAATCGGTTTCAGTTTTCCATAAAAGGTAGTGTCCAGCTCTTCATTGACGAGTACTGCGCCGAAACAGACCATTGAAAAATCACCCGGAATCGGTCCGTCCGATTCTATATCAACCATGATGTAGCTCATTGGAAATAGTTTTTAACATGACGAAGATATTGAAATAAGCTGAAGAATGGAAGGGGAAAAAAGGAAGCTGGAAGTTACTTTTTATGTTGTAAAGAATCTTTGTATTTTTTAATTCAATAAATACTTTCAAAAATATCTCAATCAAAATATTCATAAGTTCCCCGTCCTAAAAAATCTCCCTCTTCCCTCTTCTGGCTTCCATCCTTATATCAACTCAAAAAAGCCTCTTCTCCCGACTTTTATTTTTGTTCCGGGGATCATTTCCGTTTCTTCATTAAGGTCTGTTATTTTAGTATTATTGATCTGAATTCCTCCGCTCAGAATCAGTCTCCGGATAGCAGACTTGCTGAGGTCATTTTTGAGATGATGACAAAGTTCAACAATAGAAATCCTGCTGTATGTACTTGCCAGGGAATCAATTGTAACAGGCTGATATATTTTCTCTTCAAAATTTTTATTCTGAAATTGACTGATAAAGAATTGTTCCGCCTGTTCTGCCGCAGTTTTATCGTGGTATTGTGTAACGATGTTCTTCGCAATCAATTTTTTGATATTCATTGGATTTTCACCTTCTGTCATTCTGGAAACAAGAGTTACCTTTTCCTCCATGGAGAAATCGGTGATCAGGTTGATGAATTCCTCAATTAAGACATCCGGAATAGACATAGTTTTACCAAACATTTCATTAGGCTCGTCCGTAAGTCCGATAATATTGTTCAGAGATTTACTCATTTTTTCTTTTCCGTCAAGGCCTCTTAGCAATGGCATACACATTATAATCTGGGCAGGCATCCGGTGAACTTCCTGAAGCTGTCTTCCCATAGTACAGTTGAAAAGTTGATCTGTACCTCCCATCTCAATATCACATTCTATTTTTACTGAATCAAAACCCTGAAGAATAGGATACACCAGTTCATGCATAGCTATAGAAGTATTCTCTGTGAACCTTTTATTAAAATCATTACGCTGCATCAATTGGGCAACAGTAACCTTTGAAAGCAGTTGGATCACCTCAGAAAAATCAAGTGCGTCCAGCCATTCGGAATTGAATACAATCTTTGTCTTCTTAACATCAATTATTTTGGAAAGCTGATTGATGTAAGTCTGTGCATTATGCTTTACATCTTCCGCACTCAAAGGTTTTCTTGCTTTATTTTTTCCGGTAGGATCACCAATTCTTGCCGTAAAGCTTCCGACAACGATGATAATCTGATGCCCCAGATCCTGAAACTGCTTCAGTTTTTTCAATACTACTGCATGTCCCAGATGAAGATCCGGAGCGGTAGGATCAAATCCCAGTTTGACAGATAGTTTTCTGTTTTCTTTTTTTGCCTGATTAAGTTTTTCTTCGAGGCCGTTTTCAGGCAGGATGATGGCCACATTTTCTTGTAATGAATCAATCATGTTGAATAGTTTTAAAATGAAAAAGCCCGGACAGGTACTGTCCGGGCTCTATATATTATAAGTTAGATTATTATTGGATTACAGATATAGAAAGTCTTCCCGAACGATAGCCCGGAGTGTAATATTCACTGAAGAATGGAAGACGTAATATACTGTTCAGATGTTTCATTGTGATGCCAATATACAGAAATTTGCTGTAAATCCAATATTTAAACCATTAAGACGCATTGCAGGGTTATAACAAGATTTGTTTTAAAAAAAACTTAACCATCCATCAGTCTTAATGGCTTAAAATAATGGTTCAAAACAATTTTACTTGCGATTTCTGAAGCTAATTTCATGCCACAAATTGGTTAACAATAAAATAGAAGATCAGGATGTAAAAAACTGTATTTTATTATTTTCCTGAGTTGCTTGTATAAGGTCAATAAGACAGGACTTATGCCCTGTTTCCAATGCATGTTTATAAAAAATTAATAATTAAGTACCTGCTCTGAATATAGATTTTTAATCTGGTCTCTCCATATGTCAAGATCCTCAGAAGAGGCTTTATCTGCTTTGTCAAAAAGTAAATGTCTGATGATTTCCAGCCCGGAATAGATGAAAATTCCATGATCAGAAGTCAGGGAAAGGGCTTTATCCATTCCTGTACGCTCATATTCTTCAGATGATTTCCCATGAGTATTGATAATGACTGTTTTTTTACCTTTCAGAAGTCCCTTTTGTATCCCCTGATCATAACGGTATGCAAAGCCATAACTGAAAACACGGTCTATATAGCCTTTCATTACAGCGGGAAGTCCTGTCCACCAGATAGGATAAATGAAAGTGATCTGCTCGGCCCATGAAATATGGTCCTGTTCTGTCTTTACATCATCCGATACTTTTCCCATGCGCTGTCCCTGCATATCATTCAGGGAAAGGACAGGATTAAAACCGATTTGATAAAGATCTCTTACCACGATCTCCTGATTACGGGACCGGAGTGTTTCAACCACCGTGTTCATAAGATGATGATTTAAACTGTTTTCGTTGGGGTGCGCGTAAATAATTAAGTGTCTCATTGTTTTGATGATTTAGATTAACGAGACAAAAGTAGAGGGATGTGCTTTTCAAAAATTGTAAGAAAACGAAACGGGGTCTTTGGACTTTAGGTGGCAGTCCGGATTTTCAGAACAGCTTTCAATCATAAAAGTACGTTTTCGAATTCCTTTGGAACTGAAATTCTGATCACGTTATATACCGGTTGTAATTCCCTCATTCAAAAGTTAAGAAAGATTTTTTGCCATTTTATAATTGGTCAAAGCAATTCCTTTGATATTGACCTCTTGTTCCTGAATCACATGAAAGCCAATTCTCTCGAAAAACGGTCTTGCGGTCTTGCTTGCATCAGCTGTTATCTGCATTTGATGATGCAATCGTACTTCTTTTTCAACTTCATTGTAAAGGATTGAGGCTATTCCTTTTTGCTGGTAATCTTTATGTACAAAGAGCAGGTCGATATAATTTCCCTGATCAAGAGTACAGAAACCTGCGATCTGATTTCCGGATACTGCAACCAAAACATACTGATCTCTGATCACTTTTATCCATCTTTCTTTGTTGTCTGCTCCGGATTTCCATGCTTCGAGTTGATGCTGGTCATAGTCTTTTTTGCAGACTTCATCTATGCTCGTTTTGAACAAACTCAACATTTCCGGAAGATCAGTCTCGTTCCCTTTTCTGATTGTAATATTTTGGTTATCGGATATATTGTTGTTCATAAAGTTTTTGCTGTTCTTTATTGAGAAGTGGATAAAAAAGATTCATCTGAAGAAGTGTATAATGCTGTATTGCTTCCTGGGAGCTGAGTTTTAGAACAAGCCTGTTGTGGGTCAGCCAGTTGTCTGCAATAATAAAAATCTGTTCTGTAAGGCAGTCTACAACAAAATGAGGAATATCTTTCTTAAAAATATTGCTCTTCTGGAGATCTGAAAATATCAATTGAAACTCTTCTTTTCTGTTGAAATTAATGCCTTTATATCTAGATTCTATTTCAGGAATTTGATTCAGGATATCTATAAAACTGATGAATATAAAACGGTAGGAATAAAAAATTTCAGAAGTAGAAAACGTAAACTGAAAAAGATCTTCCAGGGTTTTATGTTCCTTTTTTTTCATCTGATTCAGAAGTTCATCCATTTTCAGGGTAAGCTCTGAGAAAAGAATTTTAATAATGTCTTCGGAATGCCTGAAATGATAATGCAGATTCCCTGCACTGATACTGAGCTCAGCTGCAATATGCCTGGTGGTAATATTATTATACCCTTTATCATTAAATAATTCCAGTGCTTTGGACAGAATCTTATCCTTGGTCTTCATAGTTCAAAGATAAGAATATAAGAGTGGATATAAATCATATTTTTAAAATTAGAGCAAATGTTCTAATTTAATATATTTGTACCATAAATCTTATCAAAATGGAAGGAAAACAAAAATTCGATTACGAATCAGCAGAAAATACTGGAAAAGAGAATAGAACAGATCCACAGGAAGTTATATCAAAAATACTGCAGGTCCTTCTTGGGATTATCATGGCAGTACTGCATATGTAATGGAAAAAAGAATTTCATACTGGTTTCTGCTGGGTCTGATTGCCTGGGGAATCATTATTCTGCTGAGGCGAAACGGAATCTTTATTCCTGTTATCAATGATTATTTTACAGATGGTATTACCGTTCCCATGTATTGCTACCTGATAGAGTACATCATGAATACTGTTTTAGGGTATCACTGGAAATGTGACCTGAAATTTGTACTGACTTCAGTACTTTATCTTTCTCTTCTGTTTGAAGTGCTTTGCCCTAGGCTATCCGGAGATTTTACAGGAGATTTTTCCGATGTACTTGCTTATTCTACCGGAGGAATATTGTATTACTTTATAAAAGTGAGGCCTTTGATAGCCGGTAAATAAAAAGCCGGCATATCCAGATCGTAAGGAAACTGCCGGCGGTGTTATCGTTTTTATCCTGTTTTGGTAATAGATCTACAAGGCTTAGTTGCTGCCACCTGCCCGGTTTGATTCTTCAAATTTTACCTGCTTGGTAGCTCCTTTCACATTATTGTTCCCAAATTTATAGGTAAGAGAAAGGTGAACATTTCTGGTAATTCCTTTGTACTGAAAATCGATATTATAAGAAGGGTAATATTCTATTCCTTTTTCCCGGTTGCTATTCAGAATATCGTTAAGATAGAGGTTAACCAGCAGTTTTTTTTCCATAAATGCCAGTTTCATACCCGTATACAATGAAGAACTGTTGTAATAATATGAATTTCCAACCCTGTTAGGAAGACTGCCCCAGAGTCCCAACATAAAAGTGACTGTTTTTTCTTTATTAAGGAAAAAGCTGTTGTCGATATTAAGATTGGCACTGTATCCGGCAGGAGCCGGCAGAATCTGGGGATCATAAGATTTGGATTTCGTATAATATCCGTTTACAAATACCGTAGATTCCAGCCATTTCAGCTTGTTGTAGTTATAGCTGATATTGATACCCGCCTGATCTTCATTGTAGAAGTTTTTGGCCACTGTATATCTGTAATCACCATCTACCATTTGGATCCTGTCCCAGTTGTCCTTATTGTAATTGTAATATAGGGTGATATTAAGATTATTGTTCAGCACATATCCAAATTCAAAATTATCTGAAAACGATGGTAAAAGATAAGGGTTACCTGTGCTGTATTCATACTCGGAAGTATAATATTTGAACGGATTCAGGTTACCAAAGTACGGACGTGAAATTCTTCGTGAGTAGTTGAGAGAGAATGAATGGTTTTCATTGGGCTTATAACTGATGTAAGCAGTAGGAAAAAATTTTCCATAATTGATCTTTGCAGAAGTATCATCATTCATGGAAATCCCCTCCAATGTAGTGTATTCATAACGGAGCCCAGCCTTTGCGTCCCATTTTTCACTGATTTTAAAATTGGTAGAAAAGTAAACGGCATAGTTCTCTTCATTATAAAAGAACGTATTGGTTCTGCCCGTGTTCAGGTCATACTGCCCGTTGTTGATATTGAAGAAATTAAATTCAGAATCATTTTTGATCTTAGTATATTTTATACCGGATTCTGTCTTGATTTTAGCAAAAGTTTTTTCAAGATCAGCCTGCCCTGAATAAATCCGGTATTTACTGATGGGATTGGCCATTGTAGAAATCGTTTCAGAAGTAATGGTATTGGAAAAATTTCTGGCATTGGAATTATTAAGCATCAGATTGGCCGTAATGTTTAGTTTACCTCCAGCACTGTCCAGTTTTGTTTCATAAAATGCTGTAGCGTTATGAACATCTCTGCTGTTCCGGTTCCTGAAATTGGAAAGGATATTCAGCAATCCTTCATCATTGAACCTTGCAGATTGGCTTTCTCCCTGTTCCAATGGATTACTGTGGGAGTAGTTATAATTGATTCCGATAAGATTTTTGTCATTGATCTTGTATTCTGCCTTTGCATTTCCTCCTTTATATTTGTAGTTATTAAGGTTTTGAGTATCCCGGTTCCAGTAATCATTGCTGCTGTTGGCGGAAAGATAATTATATGTGGTGTAATACCAGTAATTATCCCCCACGGAAAGGTTGGTACTCAGAGACAGCTTTTCTCCCTGATAATTAAAAGTAGCCCCACTTCTTGCCGATACCGTGGGCCTGCCCCAGAAATAATTACCTGAAGTCTGAATAGATCCGTTCCAGCCCAGATTGGCGTTCTTCTTGAGAATAATGTTGATCAGTCCGCTTTTTCCTTCTGCATCATATTTTGCGGGTGGAGTGGTGATGACTTCAATTTTAAGAATATCATCAGATCGTAATGTTTTCAGATAATTGATAAGCTCCTGGCCATTAAGATTCAGCAGTCTGTCATTGATCATAACAGCAACATTACTTTTTCCGGCAATGCTTATCGCATCATCACTGGTTTTTACCATTGGTGTTTTGGCAAGTGCTTCTATGGCATCAATGCCCTGTGAGGCGACAGAATTTTCAACATTAAAGACCAGACGGTCTACTTTTCTTTCGAATAATTTTTTCTTTGCCGTAACGGTTACCCCTTCTATTTTCTGTTCGGCAACCGGTGCTTCCTTGATTTGCAGATCTTTTCTGTGCGTTCCCTTGACTGTAATTTTTTCACTATTGGTTTTTACCCCGTCTTTTATGACTTCAAATAAATATTCTCCGTCTTCTTTCAATGGAATTTTAAACATCCCTTTATCGTCTGTGATGGCTGAAAACTTCACCTCGTTTTTAGTAATCAGTACTTCAGTTTCCGTCGCCGGCTTATTGTCTTTGTCTGTGATCACCCCTTCAACACTCTGTGCAAAAATAAAAGATGAAGAAATAAGGCTTAAAAGAATAGTAATCTTCCGATTCATATTTTAGCTTTTTATACAAGACAATTATTCTGGCGGAGCTATTACATCTGGTGGTGAAGAATCTTTTTACTGTTCATCAGATATTGAGGTTTTATTTTGGTATTTTTGTATTTGACTCAACAGATATTTATTTTCAATGCACGACAAGCTTTTACAATATATCCGCTCAGGACATGAGTTTACCCAGGAAGAGGCAGAAGCGGTCAGACAATATTTTGAGCCTGTCACATTTTCAAAAAATACCATAGTAGAAGAAGCTGGTAAAGTTCCTTGTTATCTCTATTATATTGTGTCAGGGTATCTCCGTATTTTTTATACTGATCGTAATGGAAATGAAGTAACGACCCATATCAACTGCCCTCCGGGATTTTTTACTTCCTATCAGGATTTTATTAATGGTACTGTCTCCGAAAATAATGTGGAAAGTATCACAGATTCTGAACTTCTCAGAATTTCAAAAGATAACCTGGATGCTCTGATCAGAGAAAGCCAGGCAATGAAAGACTTCAGTATTTCGGTTTTTCAGCAGTCGATAGCCTATAATGAGAACCGTTCCAGAGAACTGTCAGTCCTAAATGCTGAGCAGCGCTATCTCAAACTTATGAAAGATTATCCGGAAATCATTCAGAATGTTCCTGTACAGTATATTGCTTCATTTTTAGGAATGAAGGCGGAAAGTCTCAGCAGGATCCGGAAAAAAATAATTAACTAACAAAAGTCAAGTGGTTCCGGTAAAGAGAAGGTGAACTTTGCTGCATTAAAATGAATGCAATGACAAAGAATAATATAAGCCTTGTTTCCGGGGCAAACGGACATCTTGGAAATAATTTAGTCAGATTTTTATTGAAACAGGGAGTGCCGGTACGGGCTGCCGTAAGGAATATCAACAACAGAAAACCTTTCGAAGGGCTGAACTGTGAATTGGTTCAGGCTGATATAACAGATAAAGCTTCTTTTGTAAAAGCTCTGCAGGGAGTGGAAACCTTTTATTCGGTAGGGGCTGCTTTTAAATTATGGGCTAAAGATCCTAAAAAGGAAATCTATGATGTAAATATGCGAGGTACCCGCAATACCATCGAAGCAGCTGCAGAAGCGGGGGTGAAAAGAATAGTGTATGTAAGTTCTATTGCGGCGCTCGATTATACCCATCTGCCTACCAGAGAAAGTAATGGTTATAATCCTGACCGCAGGGATATGTATTATAATTCCAAGAATGATGGTGAAAAGTTAGCCTTTGAGCTGGCTGCAAAAATGGGTATAGAGCTGGTTTCTGTAATGCCATCTGCCATGATTGGCAGTGAAGCATTTTTACCGTTAAATGTTTCTTATGGAATACTGAAGCTTATCCTGAACAAAAAAATTCCTGTAGATACCAGAATTACCCTGAACTGGATAGATGTGAAAGATGTTGCAGAAGGATGCTATCTGGCTGCTGAAAAAGGACGTTCTGGTGAACGTTATATTCTCGCCAATGAAAAATGCATGACTATTACTGATACGACAATTCTGGCCAACAGACTTTATCCGGAACTGAAGCTGGAAGTTCCACGTTCCGTACCTAAGGGAGTTCTGTTTGCCATTGCTGCCCTTATGGAATTTACAGCCAGGCTGAGCGGTAAGCCACCGGTCCTTACCCGAAAAGATATTGCCATGTTTTCAGGATTACAGCAGGATTTTGATATTTCTAAATCCCGGAATGAGTTAGGATTCAATCCTAAAGGCCCTGAAAAGGCTGTAAAAGAAGCATTAGATTATCTCATAAAAAATCCTGAAATGCTGAAAGAGGTCTGAAAAGCCTCTTTTATTGTTGTTCCAGTTTGATGATAGGACCTTTATAAAACCGGGTAAGATCATACAGATCAGTAAAATGATGCTGAAGATCAGGGATGATTTTACCGTCAAATTCCTTCAGGCTGCATTGGTCTTCTGCAAGCAGATATAAAGATTGATTATCCGGTTTCAGATATTCACAAAGTATATTATCCTGATGCTGTTCTTTATTGAGGATTTCTGTGAGAAAGATCCCATAGATCAGGAACTGATTAAAATTCCTGGAATCCACAATATAACTCATATCCTGCTTCAGGAGTTTTTCGTAATCAGAAAGAATCTGAAGAAAATTTTCCGCATGAACAGTTGTCGGAATTTCATAAAAAAGATCAATACCATTAATGAAAAGCTGTGTTTTGGCTTCTTCGTGATCCGAGGAATAAACTTTGGTAAACCATTGAAAAATAAGTAAGAGTTCCTCCTGAGTAAGTTCTTCAACAGAATCTTTTACTTTGTTTTTAATATTCTCAAGGGTATGTACTGCATCGGAAGGTAGGTGTTTCAGAATATTCTCTTCTTCACGGCTGAGCTTATTGTACAAATTAATTTTGGCAACAGTTGGATTGGTTTTGATGAAATACAGTTCTTCTGCCATAGTTATTTACCAGATAGTCTTTTAAAATGGTTATTTAAAGATACAAAATATGCCACAACTTTATTAAAAAAATAATATGCACTGAATGGTACGGATATTTTACTCTTTCATGTTGTACAGTAAAATTTTTTATCTGTATTAAAAAATAGATAGATTTATCTATTTTTTTAACTAGATTTGTAAAAATTTTCAGGATGAAAAAAGAAAAAGTACGCGAAAGGATTATCAGGGTTGCTTCAGATTTGTTTTACAGGCAAGGCTATAATTCTACGGGAATCAATCAGATTATTGCAGAGTCTGATATAGCCATTGGTTCGCTTTACAACCATTTTTCCTCCAAAAATGATCTCCTGCAGGCTTATTTGATCAAAGAGGAAAACAATTGGTTTGAAGGATTTGAAAACAGTACATCCAAAATCTCAGATCCGAAAGAAAAACTTTTAGCTCTTATTGATTACAGGAAAAAACTGCAGCAGACTTCAAAGTTTGCCGGATGCCATTTCATTAAAATTGTTTCTGAAATAGGAGATAGTAATCCTTCCATATCCGGTTTTTCCCAACAGCATAAAGAGAAGCAAAAGAATTTGATTACAGCGCTTGTAAAAGAACATGGAATGCAAAAACAGATTTCAGACCCGGATTTGTTAGCAGAAAATATCTTTTTATTAATAGAAGGTGCTGTGGTTACCTCCACGATCAGAAGACAAAATGATTCTTTTGACCAGGTAAAAAAAATTGTTGAGGGATTATTGCCTTAATTTTTTTGATTATTTAAAAATAGATATATCTATATAAAAATGAAATATAAGTATTTGAAATTATTGGTGATACTCTTGGGGCAATTATTGACAATTATGGATATTTTTATCATCAATGTTTCCATTCCTTCTATCCAAAGGGATCTTCATGCCGGTAACGGGGAAATTCAGTTTATGATTGCTGCCTATCTCATCGGATTTGCCTCTTGTCTGATTACCGGCGGCAGATTAGGGGATGTGTATGGGAGAAAGAAGATCTATATGATCGGATTGGCAGCTTTTACGTTGAGTTCAGCAGCTTGTGGAATTTCTGTGGATGCGGGCCAGCTGGCTGTTTCAAGGTTTATTCAGGGGGTAAGTGCTGCCATGATGGCACCACAGGTGCTTTCAATGATACAGATCCTGTTTCCAGATCATCGTGAACGTACGAAAGCGATGGGATGGTATGGGATTACCATTGGAACAGGAACTATTCTGGGACAGTTCCTAGGTGGATACTTTTCTTCCTTGACAATAATAGAAGAACCCTGGAGGCTTATCTTTCTGATGAATATTCCGGTATGTTTGCCAGCCATTTTTCTCAGTCTGAAAGTACTGAACGAATCCAAAATTCCGGTGAAACAGTCTTTTAATATAAGTGGTGTCTTAATGCTTTCTGCCGGATTGTTTTGTGCTGCCTACGCTTTAACCATGTCTGAACATGAGGGAATTCATTTCAAAAATGTTTCATTGATGATGATTTCAGTAATCATTATACAGGTTTTCATTAAAAACCAAAAGAAAAGAATCAAAAATGAACGTTCTTACCTGATTGATTTTAAATTATTCCGGTATAAAAATTTTAATCTTGGAATTGTGGCGGTTTCTTTCTTTTTCATCATGCTGGATTCTTATTTTTATATTCTGTCTGTTTTTTTTCAGAACGGATTAAAAATAAATCCGCTAAAAGCAGGTGAGATTATAGTATTTCAGGGATTGGGTTTTATACTGTCATCCATTATTTCTGTAAAGCTCATTTTAAAATATGGAAAAAAAGCCATGGTCGCAGGGCTGGTCTTTATCATTATGATTCTGGTTCTTCAGCTGTTCTTATTCGAGAAACAGGCGGATTTTCTCTTTTTTTGTCTGCTGCTGTTTTTGCATGGGGTGGGAGTTGGTTCAATCATTCCTACGCTGGCCAATATTGCTTTATCCGGGATCCCTGAAAAGCTGATAGGAAATGCATCCGGAGTATATAATACGTTTCAGCAGATCGCTGCCATCATTGGAATTGTTGCTGTGGGAAGTATTTTTTATTATTTTCTCGGAGAAAACCCTACAGTACAGCATTATCAAAAAGCTTTTTCTGTGACATTACTGATCAATATTCTCTGTTTGATTCTGGTCATTCTTTCAGTGTTTAAAGTTCCGGATCATGTTCTCCCGGAAATGGATAAAAAATAATATTGGGTTATTTCACAATTGCTGAATACTATTATAGATGTTCACGGGAATACTGTAATGTGATGTTATAAAAATCGATATGAATTACTGTATTTTTTTTGTATTTAATCTGACACCTGTTGAAATGATCATTAAGCGGTATTGCTGATCTTTATCACTCAAAAACTGATATCCATCCTCAGATTCTGGGTTATCAAAAAAAGAGGTCTGGGATTCCGGATAGATTTTAGTTCTCTCCCCATCTTTATCAAGAATATACAGGAAATGATTTTCCAGAATAACAGTAAAAACCTGTGACAGATCGGCTTCAAGGGCAAATTTTCCGGTGTATTGTTTGAGAATTTCATCAGATACTTCAATTGCTTTTCTGCTTACCTTTTGAGGAAAACGATAAGGCTGGCCATTCAAAAGGTTAATGATATCTTCAGTCACTTTCTGAAAAGGAATATCTGTGAAATTTGATGTAAAAATGAAGGTGATTCCCGATTTTAAATCCTGATAATAATAAGCCCTGTAGCCTGGTCTGCCTCCAGCTTGTATCAATTGGCTGTTTTGTCCGAACATTTTAAGAGCAAGGTCCTTCCTGATATTTTTTCCGGAAGTAAGCTGTTGGCTAAAGTTGTATAAATCATCAATGGTCGAAAAATAATTTCCTGTTTCAAACCGGTTGATGCTGATTTGGGGCACAGGAACAATTTTACCACCTTCAGCAGAAAATCCATAAGCGAAATCAGACAATGATTGGGAAGAATTAAACTCACCTGTATTTTTTAAATGGTATTTTTGGATGATTTCTTCCCGGATAAAATGCCAGTATCCCTTATCAGACAATTTGTCAATAAGATAGTGCAGAATAAAATATCCCACATTGGAATATAAGGTCTGGGTTCCAGGTTTGAACTGCAAAGACTCCTGCTTTGACAGCTCTATAGTCTTTTCAAGGCTGAGGTGATCATACTTTTCGTAATCTTTAATTTCTCTTGGAAGTCCGGACTGATGAAATAACAGATTTTCAATAGAAATTTTTTCTCCGTTTGGAAAATCAGGAATGTATTGATTAAGGTGATCTGACAGTTTAAGTTTTCCTTGTTCAACCAGTTTCAGTATTCCATATTTTACAAATATTTTTGAAACTGAAGCAATAATAAATTTACTGTTCTTATTGATCTGTAATGCCTTGTCTTCACCAGAAATATTATAGGTTTTGTCAAGAAGAACTTTATTGTCTTTAGCAACTTTTACATTTCCGTTAAAGTTTTTCAGATCTATGAGGGCTGTAAAGTAATGATCAAGCTCTTCACTGTATTGTTGGGCTGAAAGATTTAATGATAAAAAAATGAAGAAAAAGGTCAAAAGCTTCATAATCTGTTATTTGTGATGGTACAAATATACATTTTAAACACTGACATCGTTTTAAGTTTATTGCCTTGCACCTTTTTCAAATTATTTTTCAACGGAGATCAACAGCATCATCGGTCTGCGAAGTTCTTCCTTCATTTCCGGAATTTCTTTCAGCATCTCCTGACTGGGCTCAGGTTCTGTGACCGCTTTGATTGTGAAGCCATTTTTTAATAAAGTATTTAAATATGATGTTAAAGTACGATGGTATTTGATAACATTTTCTCCCAAAAAAGTAGTATTCCTTTTTCCTTCCAGAAAATAGCGGTCCACGGGCCAGCTGATTTTTTCTCCGTTTTTATCATATATCCAGTCCTGGCTTCCTTCTGCTGTAAAAACAGGATGTTCTACGGAGAAAATAAATGACCCGCCGGGAGTAAGCCATTGGTAAATATTATGGATCAAGCTATCGAATGATTCTACATAATGCAATGTGAGCGAACTCAATATAATATCAAATTTTTCAGCAGGATAATCAACATCTTCCAAAGCTTTCCTTTCATATTGAATTCCTGCCATATTGTTGATTTCTTTAGCTTTGGATAACATTCTTTCCGAAAGATCAATTCCGATTACGGATTCTGCACCATTTTCCATTGCATAACGGCAGTGCCATCCAAAACCGCAGCCGAGGTCAAGAATTTTCTTTCCTTTAAAATCAGGCAGCATATTTTTCAATGCATGCCATTCTCCGGCGCCCTCCAATCCGATCTGTGAACGGAGCATTTTTTCATACTGATCAAAAAATGCAGGATTGTCGTATTTATTTTCTTTCATAACTTCAAAAAATTGTGGTTCTTAATTAAAGTCATTTTGACTTTTTATTTAGCTTATCATTTATCCATGTCAAGGTTTTAAACCCTGACATGGATAAATGTTCTTTCTGATATTCAACTCAGATATTTCAGGCTTTGAAATGTAAATTTACAACAACAATATCAGAGTTCAGAGATTCCTGATACCTGAAAAGAAAAAGCTGAATGTAAAACATCCAGCTTTATAGCAATACTTTTAATTAGCTTCCGCATATTTTTTAAAATTATCAAGGATAGCCTGCCAGCCGCCTTTCTGCATTTCTTCAGGATTTTGGTTTTCTGGGTCGAAAGCTATATCCACATGGGTCTGTCCGTTATTTTCTTTAAAGTCAACATGTACCTGTCTTCCGTCAGGCATAGTATATGTAAAGCTTTTACCCTCATTTATTTCATTATAAACCGCTTCAAAGTCAAAACCGAAACTTCCGTCTTTTGCCTCCATTCTGGCGGCATATTTTCCTCCGACTTTCATATCATTGGAAGCAGAAGGACACTGCCATGAAGGGTCGGCGAAATTCCACCGGATGATATGCTCCGGCTGGTTGTAATAGTTCCATACTTTTTGTGCATCTGCATTGATGATCGCAGAGACTGTGATTTTGTGTCCCATTTTTATTGATTTAGTGTTAATAATAATTCGTCAAGTTTTTCCAGGGTAGCTATCATTCCCTGCTCCATACCCATTTCGATAATGGTTTCCAGATCAGTCAAAGATTGGTAGCTCACAATGGTTTCTACAAGAGTATTTTCATTTTTATCTGTGAAAGTTACCGTCCATTCTGCCTGAGGAAGAGTGGTGTTGATCTCTCCTTTTTCGTTACAGAAAGCATCGCTTGAAGTATAGGAATCAATAGGATTGATCTTATGATAGCTTACCCAGCCCCAATACTCTGTTCCATTGGGTTCTACCATAGCATAATGCCAATGTCCTCCTTCACGGAATTCCATTGATTTTGTTTTGGTGGTCAAAGGTTTCGGAGCAAACCAGCGGTCAAGAAGTTCGCTCTTTGTATAGCAGTCCCAAACCAGTGGTCGGCGGGCCATAAATTCACGTCTGATAGTCAGGGTGTTCTTTTCCTTGTCTGCAAGAAAATCGAACTGAAGATGATGTTTCATAATAGTATTTTTATAGTTTGTTCTGGATTAAAATGTTGAAAAACCTTTGGTTTTTATGGGGTTAAATTTTATTTCTGCTGGCTTTTAAGTGTTGCCAGTAAAGTGTCAAGCTGCTCGAAACGGCTTTCCCAGATCTTTCTGAACTGTTCCAGCCAATGATCTATTTCCTTCATTTTATCAATTTCTAACAGGTAATAAATTTCTCTTCCCTGGTGATTTTGAGTTACCAGTTCGCACTCCGTCAGGATTTTCAGATGCTTTGAAACAGCCTGTCTTGTGGTGTCAAAATGCTCTGCAATGGCATTGGGTGTCATTGCCTGTACAGCGATCAGCGCAATGATGGCCCGGCGTGTGGGATCAGCTATAGCCTGAAAAATATCTCTTCTCATAAACAATGATTTTTAAGTGAAACCATATGGTTGCAAATATATGCGCAACTTTTCGGTTTCGCAAATTTTTTTTGAAAAATTTACAAATCAGAAATTAAAAAATGATAAAATAAATTGCGTAAATATTTTACAATCAGAAGTTTAGGTGTTGAAAAGTTATTTTTTGTTTTGCCTCATGGCTTTAATCAATTTGTCGGTTCGCTTATCAGCTCTTTCATTTTGTAAAGAAAGCACAGCCCATATTGCGGCAGGGAGCCAGCCGATCAGAGTGATCTGTAAAATCAGACAGATAATTCCTGTAAAAATTTTTCCACGGACAATAAAAGATAAGAAGGGAAGTAAGATAGCCAGTAACATGATTTAAGTTTTAATTGAACTGATTTTTTAACGCGATTGAGGATCAAAATAGGCTTTAAAAGTGAGAGGATCTTCCGTTTTATCCTCGGCTTCTTCAAGGTATTCCAGATACTCTTCCTGATGTTTTCCCATATAAACAAGCACAATGGAAAGGTTGATAAACAGGTTTTTGTCTTTAGAACCCAGACTTAATGCCGTCTTTAAGTACTCCAGAGCTTTTTCATTCTCACCCATATCAGAATAAACAGCACCCATATTGATTAAAGCTGAAGTATTTTCAGGCTCAATAAGAAGAATTTCTTCCAGCTCTCTGACCAGCAGATCGTTCAAAGCATCCCAGTGATCTTCATTTTCCCATCTTTTAGCCTGAAGTTTTTTTACGTTTTCTAATCTTAGTGTTATCCTGTTCATTATTAAAAATTAGAGAATGGATGTTTTCTTTGCTATACCAATTAAATTTCTACTGGTAGAACATTCATTTACCATCTTTCGTTGTATTAATTAGGTCTGATAACAGGGCTCGAACCTGTGTCCTCCCGGTCCAAGAGCCGGGTGCTCTGCCACTGAGCTATATCAGATATCAGGATAGGTGCAGGGCTCGAACCTGCGTCAACCCGGGTGAAGAGCCGGGTGCTCTGCCACTGAGCTAACCTATCCTTTATTTTTTTCAGATTTTTCCTGAAAAATATTTATTCTGTTTTAAAACCTTTGCTAAAAAAGGATTTGAAACCGTTACACCATGCACCAGTTCAGGAGTGGGCCTGAATGGGCTTACTCCATGAGTACGGGGTGCAATCCATCCTGACTTTTCAGGATCTAAGCCAGCTTTTTTACAAGCATTGACAATGGTTTCCTTATTACAGAAAACTTTTTCCTGAAAAACTTCCCACGGCAAAGGTACATTATTCCATACTTCTGTGTTGGGATCAATCTTACCACCGGAAGACAAGTGCCATGCAATAACATCAGCAGCCATCAGACGCATCACTTTCCCAAAGCAAAGATCATCAAGAACAGAATCGAGCCCTAAGGCATAAATCAAATTCATCCAGTTATCTCTGGCTTTATTCCAGGCTCCGGCGGTATTATTCCAGGTGGTGGAATCATTCCCTTTTTTGACAGCCATGGTTTTCCGGTAGATATCATTTTCATTCCAAAGTGTTTCCAGAAATTCTGAAATTTCTTCAAGAATAACAGTCCATCTTCCTAATAAATTCCCTTTCTGTTCATCTGTCAAATGCTGTAAAACTTCTTTAGAGGAATAGATATAGGAAATAGCTGACCAGTTTGTTTCTGACGGATTTTGTTTGCATCGGCTGAAAAGCATCTCACATATTTCATCGAAAGGTCTGTCCTGGCTTTGATTGGTAAAGGTGCTTCTCAGATTGCTGCGCGCATTGAAGTAAGCGATAAAGCAGGCTGTATTCAGATCACCGGAAAAATCTTCAAAACTGATCGTGTGAGAAAGACCGTGCTTGGCCATTTTCTGAAACTCAATTTTTTTTGATTCTTGAATAAATTTCTGGAGTCTGATCTCAATCCGTTTAAGCAATCTCCATTTTTTATTGTAATTCCGCTTGGAAATATCCAGTCCGGCCAACTTCCTCAGATCTCTGTTAAGGCGATCACTTCTGAAATCATTTTGTCCTATATTTTTGTGAATAATCGGAGACACTTCTTTTAGAAAAGCTTCAATTTCATCTACATTGTTATACCCTGAATTTTCTTTTTCATTGATTTTAAAAATCTCAGTCGCTTTTTTGATCTGCTTTCCTGCTCCGATGGCTGTTCCAAAAGTTTCCAGCATCGAGGTATATCCATAGAAATTTTTATTCAGCGAAAGGTTGGCTGCTTTAGTTAAAATAGCATGTTCCTGAATTTTCAGATCGCTTTTCAAGACATCAACGATCATTTCTGCAACATCTTCTGGACGTCTGCGTTCATCTAAGGTTGTATAAAGCTGGGTGATTATGGTCATAAAGACAAAGTTAAAAGATATTTTTATTCGGAAATATATTATTTAAGACCATCCTTTATTGCCGCTTTCAGGATTTCAATGTTGATATCTTTCAACGCTTTGAATTTAATGCAATATCCGGTTACGCTGGCTTTACCTAATTTTTCACCATAAGTTTGAGATAAATAGGTTTTATCATTGATATTCATAATGTATATTGAGATTCCGGAAGTATTGCCACTCATTCCGATCTGATAAAAATCTTTGGTTTTTCCACCAGTATATTGTATGGTGTAGAATCCATATCCGATATTGGGATTGGAAACGGTTTTATTTTCACTGTTTTTACCATCAAGAAACCACAGCCGACACTTCGGCATAAGTCCGAGGATGATGCGGTGGAGTTCCTGCATGTCATTGTGTTTCTGTTCTGGCTGACTGTTGATATAGTCTTTGATTTGTTCCTGGATGGTCATATAGAATTTAAGGTTACTCAAACGACTAATTTATCAATTTTTAAGATATGGGATGTATGATCATCAACAAAAAAGAACAGCAATTGCTGTTCTTTTGTACTTATCTTTTTGATTTACTGAATCAGTTCTTCCATTGTTTTATCCGTTTTCATCAGCTCACCATGAGGGATCTGATGATGAAGATAAGTGAAAAATAAATTGGTTACCCAATTGTTTTCAATCTGATGGATATAGTAAGAGCAGATTAATCCAAAATCATCAGAAATATAAGCAGGTAACTCAGAAGAACCTGTAGTTCTGAAGATTGATATAAAAATCTCCTTTCTGATATCACTGATTTTATCTTCCGTTTCCTCACCAGCAGACTTTTCTTCAATGGTGTGATAGGCTTTCATCCATGCCTCTGAAAACTCAGCTGAATCTCTGTTATCAAGTATTTCATCAATCTTTTCGGGAGTAATACTGATAAGAGCTGTTTTTAAGAAATCATTAAAAATGACTTCCAGCTTATTGATTTTTTCTGTCATCATTGAACCTGTATTCTACCCGAACGCTCTTTTCAATAAACTCTCCACTTTGGGCTCACTGCCTCTGAACGCTTTATATAATTCCATTGGATCTTTGGTTCCGCCTGAAGAAAGCAATACTTTATATTTGGCTGCGATTTCAGGATTGAAGATTCCATTTTCCTTGAAATACTGGAAAGCATCAGCATCCAGAACTTCCGCCCATTTGTAAGAATAATAACCTGCAGAATATCCTCCCTGGAAGATGTGTGAAAAACTCGGACTCATAGCTGTTTCTGAATTGGAAGGATAAAGGCTTGTTGCTTTGGTATATTTATCTTCGAACTCCTTAATACTTTCATTTTCCAATTCTTTAACTTTAGTATGATAGTTCATATCCAGAAGTCCAAAGCCTAGCTGTCTTAGCGTCTGGTAGCCTTCCATGAAGTTTTTAGACTTCTCGATTTTTTCAATCTTCTCGTCTGGAAGTACTTCTCCGGTCTTATAATGTTTTGCAAACGTTTTTAAGAATTCCGGCTCATAGCAGAAGTTTTCCAGAAACTGTGATGGAAGTTCTACAAAGTCCCATTTCACAGAAGTTCCTGACAGCGTAGGATATTGAGTATCTGCCATCATTCCGTGAAGTGCATGTCCAAACTCGTGGAATAGAGTAGTCACCTCCTGGAAAGTAAGTAAGCTGGGTGTATCTTTTGTAGGTTTGCTGAAGTTGCAGACAATTGAGATATGCGGACGCGAATTTTCACCATTTTGCTTATACTGATTTTTATAGCTGGTCATCCATGCGCCAGCTCTTTTCCCTTTTCGTGGGAAATAATCAACATATAACAGTGATTTATAATTTCCGTTCTCTTTTACTTCATATACTTTTACATCCTCGTGGTATTTCGGAATATCGTTTCTTTCCTCGAAAGTCAGCCCAAAAAGTTCTCCTGCCAGTCCGAATACGGCATCCTGTACCTGGTTTAACGGGAAATATGGCTTCAGTTCTTCATCATTAAGATCAAATTTTGCCTTACGAAGCTTTTCTGCATAGTAGGCGTGATCGTAGCTTTGCATGTCTTCGATTCCGTCAGCTTTGGCTAAAGACTTTAATTCTTCAATTTCTTTATCCGCATATGGTTTTGCTTTGGTTAAAAGCTCATTCAAAAAATCAAAAACTTTTACCGGAGACTTAGCCATTCTTTCTTCCAAAACGTAGTCAGCATAGTTTTTATATCCTAAAAGCTCGGCTTTCTGCTGTTTCAGATCAAGCAGTTCCTTGATCAGATTCTGGTTATCAAATTCACCGCCATCAAAAGACTTTTTACCGTTGGCAAGCGCCAGTTCCTTTCTCAGTTCACGGTTTTCTGCATAGGTCATGAAGGGGATATAGCTTGGATATTGTAGTGTCACTACCCAGCCTTCAAGATCTCTTTCTTTAGCTTCCTCAGCATACTGATCAATGATAGCCCCGGGGATTCCTGCAAGATCTTCTTTGTTGGTGATATGTTTAAAATAAGCATTCGTAGAAGCCAGTACATTCTGCCCAAACTGTAAAGACTTTAAAGAAAGATCCATGCTGATTTTCTTTAATTTTTCTTTGTCTTCCTCATTCAGTAAAGCTCCGCTTCTTACAAACCCTTTGTAGGTTTCATTCAAAAGCATTTGTTGCTCTTCATTGAGGTTATATTTTTCCTTTTCATCATATACTTTTTTGATTTTGTTGAAAAGGGCTTCGTTTTGAGATATTTTTGAAGAATATTCTGTTAAGATCGGCGAAACTTCCTGGGCGATCTGCTGAATCTCGTCACTGGTTTCTGCTGAGTTTAAATTGAAAAAAATATTCGAAACCACATCCAGCTGTTCCCCCGAATAGGCTAATGCTTCAATAACATTTTCAAAAGTGGGTGTTTCAGGATTGTTGACAATAGCATCGATTTCTGCTTCAGATTTTTGGATCAGCTCTTTAAATGCCGGAAGATAATTTTCATTTTTAATGTCACTGAACGGAGCCGAATGATATGGAGTGTTAAATTGTTCTGTTAAAATATTCATTTTTCGATTTTTATTATAAAGTAAATTTAATGATTCACGGAGAATCACAGCTGAAATGCTCAAAAATAATGCCTTACTGACAAGTTATGACAAAAATACCTTATCTTTAAATAATCTTGTCATATGGAAAGAAGGAGTGATGTGTGAATATTTAATTTTGGGAACAGATTTAAAATCATCATTAAATAATATAACCTTAAATATATAGACTATGAAAACACTCTTAAAAATTATTGGTATCATCATTGTGCTGATTCTTATATATGCTGTAATTGCTGTACTGGCTTTCAGTAAAGATTACCACTATGAAAAATCTGTTGTTATCAATGCACCGCAGGATAAAATATGGCCTTATGTAGGCACATTAAAAGGATACAATCAGTGGGATCCTTTTTCCAAGGCTGATAAAAACATTGTCATTACCTATTCAGGAAACGGGGATAAAGTAGGGGATTCCTATCATTGGAAAGGAGATAAAAATGTAGGAGAAGGAGAGCAGGCTATTACGGAGCTGGTTCCCAATCAGAAAATGGCTACAAAACTTCACTTTATAAAACCTTTTGAAGGAGATATGAAGGCCAATTTCGTTATGGCTCGTGAAGGAAGCGGTACCAGAGTGACCTGGATGATTGATAATGAGCTGACGCCTATGATGAAGATTATGAAACCTCTGATGAACGGTAATATGGACAAAATGTTTAGCCAGGGTCTGGGTGATCTGAAGAAACTTGCTGAAAAATAAAATGAAAGCCCTGTAAAATCTACAGGGCTTTTTTAGTATAATTCTTTTTTATTAATCCCGTTGATTGAGAAGAAGAGTTATTTTATGCTAAGTCATTGAAATATTATTCTAAAAATATTATCTTTATATAAAGAATCGATTGTATGGAGAAGATTGTATTTGAAAAAAGTGATATCAGAGACTTTGTGAAAATGACTATCGCAGAGAAAATAGAAAAGCTTAAAAACTTTATCGAATTTACCCTGGAAGCAAGCCGTGACATCAAAAAAACTCCTAAATATGACAGCATGAGAGAAGAGATGCAGGAGGAGATTTATCAGATGCAGCGTCAGCTGGGTGCTTTGAATGATCTTAAAAGAAATATGGCAAAAGTCCTGAATACAGCTACAGAAAGGGTACAGCTGGGTTCATTGGTTATTACCAACAAGGCCAGGTTTTATATTTCAGTGTCATTGGGAGAATTCTTTTTTGAAGGAGACCGGTTTTATGCTATTTCTCCTGAAAGTCCTATGGCCAAAAAAATGATGGGAATGAAACCCGGAGATGAGTTTACTTTAAATAAAATCCATCAGAAAATTGTAGAGGTACTTTAAAAGAGATTCAGCAATATCTCTTTTTCCACGAATAGTTATTCATCTTTATAAGGATTAACTTCAGGTTTATATTTGAAGTTTTGTTTTTATTTAGTACCTTGCTATGCAAAATACTATACTATGGAATTTGAAAAATTAAGAACAGGCAGAATTAACCAGTGGGTCATTATTCATCTTCGTTATCTTGTAGGATCTGCTTTTTTTCCATCGGGTTTAATAAAGCTTATAGGAGAAAGGTTTACCAGAATTTCAACCGATAACCCGATCGGATATTTTTTTGAAGCTTTATATCAATCCGGATTTTATTGGAATTTTTTAGGACTGGCACAGGTGACGGCCGGAATTTTACTGATGACACAACGCTTTGCAACACTTGGAGCACTAATGTTTCTGGCTATATTGAGTAATATCTGGGTGATTACCCTCAGTCTTTCTTTTACAGGGACCTGGATAATCACCTCCTTAATGATGATTGCTGTACTGATATTGGTTATTTGGGATCAACATAAACTGCTTCCTCTTTTTAATTACAATGAAGCAAGTACGGTGAGGGAATATCCTGATCCTGGTAACAGATGGGTTATTGCCGGGGTAGTATATTCCATAAGTTTTATTGCGTTGTTTATGCTGAATCCTGCAAAAGGCGAGGTCTATGAAAAATGGCTGAGTATTCTGATTGCTTTGATCATCGCAGCAACATTTATCATAAGCAATTATCAGGCGTATAAAAATCGTAAACTGGCTGTAAATCCTTAACGTTTTAAATGAGAAAGATTGAATTCCATGTTGTAAATTTGCAGGTATGAATAAAGCAACCATTTTAAAAGAAATCATAGAGGAGAGAAAAAGTATTTTCCCTAAAGATTATACTGACACAGAAATTCCACAGGAAATTTTGGCGGAAATTTTACACGCTGCCACGCTGGCTCCTAACCATAAACGTACCAAGCCATGGCGTTTTGAAATATTCAAAGGCGAAGAAAAAGCTAAGCTGGCTGCAGAAATGCAGGCAATCTATAAAGCCACTCAACCCGAACAGCTTTTCCTGGAAAAAAAATACAATGACATCGGTTTCAAAATCAATAAAGCTGATGTAGTGGTTTCCATTATTGTTAATTTCAGCGGAATGGTTCCTGAATGGGAAGAAATAGCAGCTACCTCAATGGCTGTTCAGAACATGTATCTTACCTGTACCGCCAACAATATCGGGTGCTACTGGAGCTCTCCCAAGATTGTTGATCATTTGAAAGATTCCCTTACTATTGAAGAAAACCAGAAATGTCTTGGATTGTTTTACATGGGAGCTGTATAATTTTTAATGTAGCAATCTGAAAATTTACCAATGTAACAATGGTTTGAAAACAAATTAAATATTGTTATACTTATTAATTGTTCAATTAGAATTTTTGTGTATCTTTGCACTCTTAAATATTTAACTGGGACGAGTTCCCGTAAAATTCAAACATTATGTCAGTAAAAATCAGATTACAAAGACACGGTAAAAAAGGAAAGCCTTTTTTCCACATCGTGGTTGCAGATTCTAGAGCTAGAAGAGATGGTAGATTCATCGAGAAACTAGGAACTTACAACCCAATTACTAATCCGGCAACTATCGAATTGAACGTTGATTCTGCTGTAAAGTGGTTAAACAACGGTGCTCAGCCTACTGATACTGCTAGAGCTATTCTATCTTACAAAGGTGCTCTTTACAAAAAACACTTACAAGGTGGTGTAGCTAAAGGTGCTTTTGACGAAGCTGAAGCTGAAAAAAGATTCAATGCTTGGGTAGAAGCTAAAGATGCTAAAGTTCAAGGTAAAGTAGATGGTTTAGCTACTGCTAAAGCTGATGCTAAGAAAGCTGCTTTAGAAGCTGAAGTAAAAGTAAACGAAGCTAGAGTAGCTGCTGCTGCACAAGCTGAAGCTGATGCTAAAGCTGCTGAAGAAGCTGCAAACGCACCTGCTGAAGAAGTTGCTGAAGCTACAGAAGGAGAAGCTCCTGCTGCTGAAACTGAAGAAAACACTGAAGCTTAAGAACAAACCCTGTTATGCGTAAAGAAGATTGCTATTTTTTAGGAAAAATCACACGCAGACATGGACTTGCGGGTAACGTAATCCTCAAACTGGATACCGATCAACCCGAGCTTTACAATAAATTGGAATCAATATTCGTTGAAATCAACGGATTATTGGTTCCTTTTTTTATTGAAAAATCATCATGGAGCAAGCTTGATGCTCTGAATCTTGCATTCAAAAACTCTTCTGAAGCCATGGTAGACCAGGTGTTGGGTAAAAGCGTTTACCTTCCGCTTGCTACGCTTCCAAAGCTTTCAGGAAAACAGTTCTACTATCACGAAATTATCGGATTTGAAATTTTTGACCAAAATGATAACAACTGTGGTGTGATCAGATCCGTAAACGATCAGACAGCACAGGTATATTTCATTACAAATCTGGATGGAAAAGAAGTGGTTATTCCTATGATCAAAGACTGGATTCTTGAAGTTGACAGAGAAGAAAGAATCATCAAAATGGAACTTCCTGAAGGTCTTATTGATGTTTTTCTGATTCCTTCGAAGAAAGACGAATAGTTTTGCAATAAGCTATTCTTTCTCACTTTTCTCATTATTCATTTCATTACTGATTATTCATTACTCATCTTTAAGGCGGGTAAAAGATATTCCTGTACTATTTTATCGGCTTGCTGATGAGCATAAGGTTTGTTATATGCCCTGGCTGTAATCACAATCACAACCGGAATCTCAGTAAACATAATGATTTTATTTCCGCCATTTCCGCTGGATTGAAATGCTTCAAAGCTTCTATTTCCTGCAGTGTAAACTTTTCTCCAGAATAAATATCCGTAGCCCTCAAAATCAGAATGATCTGTAAAATAATTGGTGAACGACTTCTTAACCCACTCTTTATCCAGAATAGTCTTTCCATTCCAGATTCCATTATTTTTATACAGCTGCCCAAACTTGGCAAAATCAAGCGCTCTCATCCGTAATCCTCCTGCCAGCGAAGGTTTTTGCTGAGGAGTGAATTGCCATTGATAACGGATGATTCCAAGAGACTGAAACAACTTTTTGTCTGCATAATTTTTTAAACCTTCAGGAACTGTTTTATCCAGAATATCTCCGGTTACCACGACTCCGGCTGTAAAATAATTCCACCTTTTTCCTGCTTCACTCTCAGTCATTGGCAGATCCAAGGCAAACTTTACCCAGTTTTCGGTCGGGTACATATTTTCTTCATTTCCGGGAGATTCCGGATCATCATCATTTCCTTCAAAACCCGAGCTCATTGTCAGTAAGCTCTTTATAGTGACATTGTCTTTTTGAGCAGAGTAATTTTTAAACTGTTTTAAATCATAAAACTCTTTTAACTGTTGATTTTCGTTTTTTAGAAATCCATCTTTGATCGCTATTCCTGTCAAAGCTGAAGAAAAAGACTTGCCTACTGATCTTGTATCCTGTAAAGAATCTCTTCCTGAACCGTTAAAATATTCTTCCAGAAGCAGTTTTCCGTCTTTTATCATCACAATTCCGGTAAGATCTTTAAATCTTTTTTCGGCAATTTTCCTATTCAGGATCCTAATGACTTCGGTATTGATTTTTTCTTTGGAAATCTTCCAGCCACTGTTGGGCAGGATAGACTGAACAGCCATCTGTTTTTCAGGAATGTTTTGGGAAGGAACAGTAAGGTTGATCTGTCCTTCTGCAATGACGGGTCCTGTTTTGATGTGGGTAGCCTTCAGATAAGGACGGATTTCAAGTTTTAAAATGTGATTTCCTGCAGTCAGCGCGTCGATTCCGTCATGAGCCATGTAAAAACGCATCCATAAATATCTGCCCCATGAGTCTTCATTCTTACTGCTGATAAGAGGGATCCGTAATGCTGTTTTGAACTTTTTATTTTCCGGAGTACCAGCTCCAGTGTTAAGATTTTCTGTGTAGATCAGTTTTCCGTCAACATAGAATGAAAACTGGTAATTGCCGTTTTTCAACAACTCATCTACAGTCCAGCTGGGTTCAAGCTGATGAAGATCATTAACAAGTGAATTGTTGAAAAAAGCGTAGATACCCAGATCATCATTTTCCTGAAATACAGAGGACGTAACAATATCCGTATCTTTCAGGTTTTCCAGGGAGATGGTTTTATTGAGAAAAACAATTTTTCCGGAATATTTTTTCTGGAGGAGATTTTCAATTTTTTCAGGATTGACAATATTACTGTTTTGCCCCTGGTAAAGACAAAATATAAAAATAAAGATCAATAATAGAAATGGTTTCATCTCAAAGAAGTATTTAAACAAAAATAATAAACTTCTTTAGGTTAAAATAGAATGAAATTAACATTACTATGGATAATACACTTCAAAATGATAGTTAATTGAAAAGCTTCCTGAATTCTCCTGGTGACTGATTCGTTTTTTGTTTAAAAAGTTTACTGAAAGACTGCGGATGCTCAAATCCCAGCTCATAAGCAATTTCACTCACAGACAGACCCGTTGTGCTCAGACGTTCTTTAGCAAGATCTATTAATTTATTCTGAATATGCTGCTGCGTGTTTTGCTGGGTATGAAGACGAAGCAGTGTCCCAAGATAATTAGGCGAAATATTCATCTCCTCGGCGATACATTTCACTGATGGAATACCGTTTTCAAGAAGATTTCCGTTTTCAAAGTATTGGGAGAGAATGTCTTCAAATTTATACAGCAGTTCATGACTCGATTTTTTTCGGGTAAAAAACTGTCTTTCATAAAAGCGGTCCGAATAAATCAACAATAATTCAATCTGGGCAACAATCAGATCCTGCGTGAATTTATCGATATTAGCCATGTATTCCCGTTCGATATTTTTGAGGATATCAACAATGACGATCTCTTCTTTATCTGAAAGAAAAAGGGCTTCCTTCACCTGATAACTGAAGAAGTCGTAGGATTTTATTTTCTTTGTCAACGAGGTATTCCACAGAAAATCAGGATGGATCAACAGTAAGTAACCGGTGGGTTCAACTTCAACATCCGGATCAATCTCCAGGCTTAAATACTGCTGTGGAGATACAAAACAAAGCACTCCCGAATCGAAATCATACTGCTGCTGTCCGTAATTGAATTTCGGACTGACGTTTTTTTTCAGACCAATAGAGTAAAAATTCTGAATCCATTTCAGTTCTTCATTTTCCACAACATAGCGGACCTTGCTGTAATCTATCAGGCTGATCAGCGGATGCTCAGGATTCGGAAGTCCGCAGAAAGCATGAAAATCTGAAATAGAATTAAAACGAACAGGCTGTTTCATATAGCTAATTTAGTTGTTTTTGTAAAAAGGTTAATGCATTATGTATGAAAGTCTTCGGCTCTGCTTAATCAAAACAGAGCCGAAGGATATCATCGTAAAGTTAGATTGCGGTTGAAACCGTCAGATTTTCCCATTTCTCAGCATCTTTCTTTAAAATATCAATCTTATTGTTCAGAAATTCCATCGTTCCTACACCCAATAATAAATGTACCGGAGGATTTTTCTCCTTACTGATCTGAATCAGAACATCAGCTGCTTTTGCGGGATCATTCGGCTGGTTTCCATTGATCTCATTAAGATGAGCCTGCTCTGAAGTTCTTGCTGCTTCATAAGCCTGGATAGGATTGGCAGGGGTTTTTACAGAATCTTTATTTAAGAAATCTGTACGGAAATATCCGGGATAAACAACGGTAGCATGAACACCGAAGTCTTTTACTTCTTCAGCCAGTGCTTCTGTAAATCCTGCAACGGCAAATTTTGTGGAACAGTAAATCCCCCAACCCGGAAAGTTTCCTGAATATCCGCCGACCGATGAAATGTTGAAGATGTTTCCTGATCTCTGCTCACGAAGATATGGCATTGCATTTCTGATTACATTTAATGTTCCGAAGACATTCACAGCATAATTTTCTCTGGCTTCTTCATCGGTAAGTTCCTCAAGCGTTCCGATCTGTCCGTACCCGGCATTGTTAACAATCACATCGATCTGTCCGAAATAGTCTACTGTTTTGGCAATAGCAGATTTGATATCGTTGTTATCTGTAATATTGACGCTGAGAGGAAGGAAGTTTTCTGAAGTTTCTCCGATTGTAGCGATCAGGGATTCAACGGTACGGCTTGTAGCAGCAACCTGAAATCCTTCGGACAGTAATTTTTTTACCAACTCGAATCCTAAGCCTTTTGAAGCTCCTGTCACGAACCATACTTTTTTTGTTTCCATTTTTAAATATTTTTTTGTTTAAATGATGGTACAAAGATGAAAACTTACAGATGGGAAAATGTAGCCGAATCGGGGAATGATGTATCCAAATCGTGAATGGTGACTTTGCCTGGGAAGATTTTAATGGTTTCTCAGAAGATTCCTGTATTTCAAAGGAGTGATTCCTATGTTTTCTTTAAAACATCTGGTAAAATGACTCTGATCCGCAAAACCGCATTCCAAAGCAATATCTGTTAAAGAAGAAGGGGTGTTGAGAAGTTTCATGGATTGGCTGACTTTTATTTTCCGGAGGTATTCCCCCAGATTGCAATGGAAATATTTATGAAAATCTCTGCTTAAATGAACAGGGTGGATGTTCAGAGTCTTGGAAATTCCGCTAAGGGTAAGTTTTTCGGTAATACTTTCATGCAGAATTTCATTGATCTGACCTACCCATACAGGTTTTCTTTCTTTGTTTTCCTTTTCGCAGGTCAGTTCGCCGAAAAGATGTAATAACAGCTGATTGACGTTGGCTTCCAAAGAGTTGTTATTCATTTTGGTTTCTTTGAATAGCTGATAAACCAATAACTTTAAGGCTGGATTTTTTATGCTAAAGCTTCCCTCAGCTTTATTTTTCTGAATATCAAACCGATCAAGCCAATCCTGGGTGATTTCAATGTGAAAGCCTCTTGTAAAGATATCCGGTTTAATATTATAGTGTGGATCTTCCCAATGATGATATAATAATGTTCCGGCAGAACAGTCATAGGTTTCTTTCCGGTTTCCTTCCGTCATATTACCCTGAAGCAGGAAGGTAAAATAAGCGTTTTCATGATAATGCCAGTCTACATAAGGATGGGTATATTCCGTATCGGTAATGGTCAATCCTTCCAGGTTGATCATTTGATTGGTTTCTCCGAAATATTCGCCTTTACGAAGACTGTTCATAATAAATTCTGTTTTAACTGTTCAATCTGTTCATACATCTTATTAAAAAATATTTTCCTTTCACGGTTTCCGGATTCATTTAATGATTTTGAGTTTTTGATCTGATGTTCAAAATAGCTCAGAGAATCTTCACAGGTGATTTTATCATTGGTCATCATATATCCGAACATGCTGAAAGGAACAAAAAAGGAACACTGTTCTTCATTTTTGAATAAAATACTGTTGTTTAAAATTACTAAATCATTTACATATATCTGGAAATTAGTTTTTTCCAGTGTTTTTATTTCAAGTCCTTCCAATAATTTCCTCAGATCATCAAGGATAAGTTCTGCATCATTTTTCTTCAGTAATCCCATTTCATAATAAAACGAAATCTGTCTTAGGGCGCTCATAATAGTAGTGTCATTCCAGATTTCGGTTACATTTTGTTTGTCATAAAGATCTTTCAGCATTTCATTTTTTACAGAATGGTATTTCATCGTAAATTCATGAAACGGACTTAAGAACTTATCCTGGTTCAGTAAATTCATCCAGACGTAAAACTTGAAACGGGACAAAATAGAATCTGAAATGGTATAGAAAAAAGGGATGTCTTTTGCCGAATAAAATACCTGAGAATGGGTGATATTCTGGAAAACATTCAGAATTTTCAAAGAGTTTTCAAAATAATTTAAAAGGTCCTCGGTAGTTTTTACAGGCTGTGTTCTCTTGACTACTAATTGATTTTCTGTTCCCAGAAACTGATCCAGTGAGATCTGATAATATCTGGCAAGTTCCAGGGCTTCCTCAAAACTGAACTTCGCTTTCATAGAAGTTCTTCTGTGGGCCGCATCATAGCTGATATTAAGGATGTTGGCGATCTCATCATTTAAAGATTTTTCTCCTATTTTTCTCCGGATTTCCTTCAGTAGAGCTTCCTGGTGCATGGTTTTGTGATTTTCACAAATGTAGTATTTTTTGAGGAAAGAGTTTTTGATTTTCTGCTTTGAAGGCTGGAAGCCTGAAGCTGGGAGCAGGGAATTATTGAGTGGCGAAAGAATTACTAACAATTTAAGACAATTTGATATTGTAATGATTATTAATATTGATTACTGAAAATCACTTCCAGCCTCCTTCTTCCCGCTTCCGGCACCATGATGTGAAAAAAAAATCATTGTCATTATTTATACTTTTTGTGATTTTCGCAAACAGTATATTTTTTTTTATTTTTTTTCACATTCGGAACCTTGATTTCTGCCGATAATTTTGAACTGTAATTTTAAAATAATGAGTTATGAAAACACGGATTTTAGTAATAGCAGTTTTTTTAGTCCATAGTCTGATATACGCATCAGACAGTCTGAAGGTAGATTCTTTGAAGCCAAGATTAATTGCAGCTTCGCCCTCAAAGCATGTTCGGAATGTCAACGGGATTTTATTTAAATATTTTGATGAGGAAGACCATTTTAAGCCTAAGAAAGTAAACGGATTAGGAATGGGATTTAATTTTATAGGGATTTTCCTTCCACCACTGATGCTTGTCACCCTCCAGCCGGGTAATTGGAATCTTAGTGATTATGTAATTGTTCCCCGTAAGAAAATGAATACGATTAACGGGCTGCAATTATCCATCATCAATATGGAGCCTACATTAACCAATGGTTTGGAAATCAATATTTCCAGTAATGTCAATACCTATGCTATCACGAACGGGATCTCTGTTTCTCCGTTTTTTAATCTGCACCATGAGATAAAAGGAGTTTCTGTAGCACCTTTTGCCAATATTGGCCAAAAGTGTAGAGGAGTTCAGATCGGATTGTATAATAAATGTGAGAATTTCAGAGGAGTACAAATCGGGATGTGGAATGAGAATGGAAAGAGAAAGCTTCCTCTCATCAACTGGAATTTTAAAAAACAGAAAACAAATAAGGAACTATGAGAAAGTTTGTTGCAATCATTACCATATTTCTTTGTGGCTTTCTGAAAGCCCAGTTTGAAGAAATCAAAGAGAAAGAATGGCTGGTCTTTCTTCTCAGTACGAGAATTGAGGGAACTTCAATGGATAATAAGGCATTTCTCTCAATAGGAACAAAACTTACTGATGGTGATAAGAATTACTACAGTTTAAGAGGGTATTTCCCACTAAAGGATTTCGCTACGGTATAGGAATTAACCTTGTTTTTTAAATAATTAACACAATAATTATGAAACCAAAAATCAGATTTAAAAAAGCAACCTCTCCTTTCTATTCGGAATTACGTGAAGAGGTCAATATATTACTGACAGATGAAATCACTAAAAAGGCAGAAAGATTGATGATCATCAAATTCTTATTGTATTCTCTGACCTTCTTGTTTTTATATACCAATCTTTTTAATCCGTTTATAGAAGATAAGAACTGGCTGGTAACCTTGAATTATATTGCTTTAGGGCTTGCCGGAATATTGCTCGCTTTTAACTGCGCCCATGATTGCGTTCATAATACCTTTTCAAAGTATAAAAAACTCAACAGGATCATTTACTACATTACATTTAATCTGCAGGGAGTGAATGCGAGGTTGTGGAGAAAAAGACATATAGCGTCTCATCATGTATTTCCTAATGTGGATGGCTGTGATGCTGATATCGATGATAATATTTTTTTAAGGCTGTCTGCCCATCATCCTAAAAGGAGTATCCATGCTTATCAGCATTTGTATGCTACGGTGCTGTATTGCTTTTATACACTGCACTGGATTGTTATCAAGGATTTTATATATGTCAGGAAAAAAGATTTGGCTAATCTCAGAAATCAGAAACATACAATAATCTCTGTGGCTGAAGTTATCCTGTTGAAATTAGCTTACTTCGTTTATATGCTGGTTGTTCCTGCTGTTTTTACCCCTATTCCGGTACTGACGATACTAGTATCCTTTATTATCATGCACTTAACGATTTCATTATTCTTTGTTTTGACTTTGATTATTTCTCATCTGAGCCTTGAAACGGATTTTCCCGAACCGGATGATGAAGGATATCTGCCTTATGACTATTACGAACATCAGTTAGCCGTATCGTTGGATTATCACCCGACCAGTATGTTTGCGAACTGGATTTTCGGAGGATTCAATTCTCATGCAGCGCATCATCTGTTTCCTGGTCTGCCACATACTGTTTATACCCTTATTACTCCGGCTATCAAAAAAGCGGCCGCCAGAAACAGCTTTCCTTATCATGAGAAAAGTATTGTTAATGCTGTGGTTTCACACTATCAGTATCTTAAAAAATTAAGTAAATAATTGTAACCATAATATAATAAAACCATGAAAAATTATAAATTGATCTTGTTTTTACTGATGATGTCAGTCCGTATTTTTTCACAAAATGCAGTGAATGATACATTGAAAACCAATATTGAAGAGCCTTTCGACTATAAAAAATATTATGACTGTGATTTTGGAGAAGGAAATGTTTTGATTATCATTAAAAAAGGAAAAGAATTTACGGACCTTAAAGATTTAAGAAAATCTGGAAAAGGTTTTGCCGTTAAAATGGAAGCCATATACAGCATGGAATTTGCAGATGGCCAGAGATATGAATCAAGTGTGGTGAAAACTATTACACAGGATAGTATTTCGATCACGAATTTTTTCAATGAGAATGCAGCGAAGCTGGCAGGAAAGCCTTTTAAGTTAATTACTTATCCTCTTTCATCTTTGAAATATATTCGTTTTATTAATGATCGGATGTTGTCTCTGTATAATAGAAAAAATATTCAGAAGGATTTTGATCTTATTGTGAAGAAAATGGAACAGGCAAAAATGTGTCCCGCAGTTCTTCAGTTTAAAGAAAGGAATGGTGAAATGAAGGTCTGTCATTTTTATCTTACCTCTCAGGGCTATGACCTTTTGTATGAGAGCAATGGAAGAGTATATTATCTGGAAGGGAAAGTAGAATGGAAATAATATTGTAACAATATCATTTTGGCTGGCAGATCATCATGGATGATTTTCATAAAAATATTGAATAATAACAGGAAAAAAGCAAATGCAGTGATGCGTCTACTGAAGAAAAATAATATTTTTGTAGTATAGCTCGGATGAATGATGAAAATAAAATGTTTAATACTGTTTTTTATTATTGGAAATCTGTTTTTTCATGCACAAACCAATAATATAGAAAAAAATACTTCGGAAAAGCGGACTTATAAAGAATTGGAAAAAGAATTCTACAGTAGTCATATCGGAGATGTGAACAGTAAAAGAATTGCAGAAAGTTATCTTAAAAAGGCAAAAGCTGAAAAAAATACCACTCAGATTGCTGAGGGATATGTTATGCTTCATTTTGAAGAGACTCTGCCCAATGCATTAAAATATCTTGACAGCTTACAGAATATCACAAAGAACTCTAAAGAAAATACATATCCGGCTAGAATCTATCTTTTAAAAGGAAATCTGTATTTCAATACAGATAAACTTCAGTCTGCATTAAATAATTATATCCTGGGACTGAAATATGCTAAGGAAAAAGGAAATAAAAGGCAAATTGCTATGGCGCATATCAGTATTGCTTACCTGAATAATTATATCGGGAAGCATGCAGAGACAGCAAAAGTACTCAGACATTATGCATATGATGCCGATTATATGAACGAAGATGAGAAGAATTCTCTCAAATTAAATCTGGCTGATGCTTATATAGAGATTAATAAGATGGATTCCGCCTATATCCTCATAAAGGAAGGCTTACTGGATTCTAAAAAGAATAAGAATGTCTACCGCTATCATCAGAACCTTGGACTGTTAGGATACTTTTATTTACATTCAAAAAATTATAAGAAAGCGATTGATGGCTTATTGGAGTGTGAAAAATATTTCTTTACCAACAATAACGGAACTAAAAGAAATCATAATTATACTTTTTTATATTTAGGAAAATCCTATGCAGGGCTCAACGAAAAAGAGAAAGCAGTAGACTATTTCCGGAAGATTGATTCTATGGTTCTTAAAACCAACTATATCTATCCGGAGCTGAGAGATGTATATACTTATCTTATTGATTATTATAAAGAAAACGGGGATAAGGAAAAACAACTGTATTATGTAGATCGTTTTTTAAAAGTTGATCAGGTGCTCGATACCCAGTTCAGGTATATTTCCAGAGAACTTCCTAGAAGATACGATACTCCGGAACTTCAGCAGGAAAAAGAAAGCATTACCAATGAGCTTACCAAAAGAAAAAGTCTTTTTTATATTGTCTTAAGTCTTTTGTTGATATCCCATTTATTATTTATCAACGTTTATTTTAAATACAAAAAATCCGAGAAGAACTATAAGAAGATTGCCCAGGACCTTATCCTGTCTGTTAACGAAAACAAGGTGGGGAAAAACAGGGAGGTTGAGGCCCGAGAAATTCTTCATGACATTCCTGGGTCAGAAAATACAGAAGGTTCTGAGGACAGAACATCCAGAACCATTTCTGAAGATGTAGCCCAGACCATCTTAAAAGAGCTTGAAATATTTGAAAACAAAGATCAGTTTTTGAATAAAGGAATTACACTGGGAAGTCTTGCCAAAAAAATAAAAACAAACTCAAAATACCTGTCGGAAATTATCAATACCTATAAAGGGAAAAACTTTGCTACCTATCTTAATGATCTTCGTATTGATTATGCCATCAACAGATTGGCTAATGACAAAAAATTCAGGTCTTATAAAATTCCTTTTATCGCTGAAGAATTAGGATATAATAATGAACAGGCCTTCACTTTGGCTTTCAAAAAGCGAACCGGAACCCCTCTTTCTATCTATCTGAAAGAAATTGAAAACATGCTGGAGTGATTTTTTTAATTTGTTGATTTTCATTTATTTGTATTTATAAATTCATGATTTTAAATATATAGATTTATGAATCTATATACCATTCACTTGCCTCGTTGCTCCTCTTTTCTGCATCTTTGCTTCAAGGTAAAAACGCAACATTTTTTGTATGTGCACAATACAAAATATCAGTTCTGAACAATAGGTTGATTAAAAATAAAATTCGGAACTGCAGTAACAAAATTATTAACGAGGCTGATAAAAATGAGAAATAAAATCAGCGCAAAAAAACAAAGATGTAGTAATGAATCAATTGTTCATAAGTTAGAGATGTAAAGAATAGTGATCATTTAAAAAATCATGAAACAAGTAAACAAAATCCGTGAATCCTTCATAATGTTTAAAAGTAGTATAGTATAGTCTAAAAATGGATGTAAGACCCGGTGGTTGGCCATAAGTTATCGCTTAAAAACTAATAACCATTTCAATACATTAAAACTAATTCCATGAAAACTCAGAGTAAAATGAAAGTTTTATTCTTTCTAAAAGTGGTAGCGTAGTGGTGTTCACTCCGGGTCAAATACGGATTTATTTTGAAATTCAGGGCAATATTGAGTGGAAATGTAACCTGAAAATGAAGAAGAACAGGCAGGAGAAAAGGTAAAATTCCTGAATCAAAAATTTAAATGTTTGTTAAATGATTTTTAAAGACGGCGCAATCATCAAGTTGCGCTGTTTTTTTGTAACTTTGCAGACATTAATTTTTACACAAAAAATTTATCATCAACAAATGAAAAAGCAAACGATCAAAGAAATCCTGAAGGATTACAAGAAAGTATTACATCATGACATTACAGTTTACGGATGGGTAAGATCATTCCGTGCTAATCGCTTTATTGCACTTAATGATGGTTCTACGATTAATAATTTGCAGATAGTTGTTGATTTCGAAAATTTTGATGAAACGATCATCAAGAATATCAGTACAGCTTCATCCCTTAAAGTAGTAGGTGAAGTGGTGGAGAGCCAGGGTGCAGGACAGTCTGTGGAAATTATTGCTAAAAAGATCATTATTTTAGGGGATAACTTTACGGAAGAACTTCAGAGTACAATTCTTCAGCCGAAGAAACACAGCCTTGAAAAACTTCGTGAGCAGGCGCATTTAAGATTCAGAACAAACCTTTTCGGGGCAGTTTTCAGAGTGCGTCACGCAGTAAGTTTTGCTGTTCATTCATTCTTTAACCAGAACCAGTTTTTCTATATCAATACACCGGTTATTACAGGTGCTGATGCGGAAGGGGCAGGCGAAATGTTTGGGGTAACCAACTTTGACCTGAACAATATGCCAAGAACAGAAGAAGGAGAGATTGATTTTGCGCAGGATTTCTTCGGCAGAAAAACAAACCTTACCGTTTCCGGACAGTTGGAAGGAGAAACTGCAGCTATGGGATTGGGAAGAATTTATACTTTCGGACCGACTTTCCGTGCTGAAAATTCCAACACGACAAGACACCTTGCTGAATTCTGGATGATAGAACCGGAAGTGGCTTTCAATAATCTTGAAGACAATATCGACCTTGCGGAAGATTTCTTAAAGTATGTAATCCAGTACGTATTGGATAACTGTAAAGATGACCTTGAATTCTTAGACAAACGTTTTGAAGAAGAACAAAAATCAAAACCTGAAAAAGAAAGAGCAAAAGAAGGTCTTATCGAAAAGCTTCAGAACGTAGTGGCAAAACGTTTCAAGCGTGTAAGCTACACAGAAGCGATTGAAATTTTATTAAATTCTAAAGAGAATAAAAAAGGAAAATTTGCTTACCCGGTTGAAAAATGGGGAACTGACCTTCAGTCTGAGCATGAAAGATACCTTGTTGAGAAACACTTTGAAAGCCCGGTAGTATTATTTGACTATCCAAAGGAAATCAAAGCTTTCTACATGAAACTTAACGATGACAATAAAACCGTTGCAGCCATGGATGTTCTCTTCCCAGGTATTGGTGAAATCATCGGTGGATCAGAGAGAGAAGCAAGATTAGATGTTTTAAAACAGAAAATGACGGATATGCACGTAGATGAGCACGAACTTTGGTGGTATCTTGATACCAGAAAATTCGGTTCTGTACCGCATGCCGGCTTTGGTTTAGGATTAGAAAGATTAGTTCTTTTCGTAACGGGAATGACGAATATCAGAGATGTAATCCCTTTCCCTAGAACGCCGAAAAGCGCTGAATTCTAGAACAATAAAAAAAGCCTTAATCAGAAGTTAAGGCTTTTTTTATTCTTTAATAGTTTATTATGTTAGGATAAGTAATGCAAAAATCATGCTAAATGCGTTTTTTATCAAATAAATTTATTAAATTCGTAGAATATGTTATGTTAAAACGCAAATAAAGAATATGCTTAAACAACACTTACAACTCAAATTAGGACAGAAGCTGGCCCCTCAGCAGATCCAGTTGATGAAGCTTATTCAGCTTCATACTCTTGAATTTGAAGAGGAGTTGGAGAGAGAGTTAGAAGAAAACCCAGCTTTGGAAATTGCGAAAGAAGATTCTAAGGAAGATGATTACTCTTCCCTTGAAGACGCTTATCAGGATGAGGGTACAGAAAGCATTGAAACAGATTTCGACGTCAATGAATATATTTATGACGATGAACCCAGCTATAAAACCGCATCCAGCAACTACTCTCCGGATGATGAGGAATTTGATAACGAGAGTCTTTTAACGGAAGGACAGTCCTTATATGATTATCTTACAGAACAGATTCATCTGGTGAATATCAGTGATGAAGATCTGAAGATTGCAGAATATCTTATCGGGAATTTAGATACGGACGGCTATCTGAGAAGAGAGATCAAATCTATTGTTGATGATCTGGCTTTCTCACAGGGAATTTATACCACCAAAGAAAGAGTGGAGGATATCCTGGAAAATTATGTTCAGAAACTTGATCCGCCAGGAGTGGGAGCAAGAGGACTGCAGGAATGTCTGTTATTACAGATTGAAAAGAAAGTGAGTTCTGACAAAGCGGTTTCTTTGGCTGCCAACATCCTGAGACATCAGTTTGAAGCTTTAACCAATAAGCACTATAATAAGATCATTCAGAAATATGATATTGAAGAAGATGATCTGAAAGATGCACTGGATGAAATATCAAAACTATCTCCTAAAGTGGGAGGAAATTTTGATACACAGACGATTACAATCAATCAGGAAATTATTCCGGATTTTGTGATTCAGGTGAAAGATGGTCAGGTAATCCCTATGCTGAACAGTAAAAATGCACCTACTTTAAGGGTTTCTGAAGAATACAAAGACATTCTGACAACGTATTCCCATGATAAAAATTCATCAGAGCATAAGCAAGCCGCTTTGTTTATCAAGCAGAAACTGGATGCTGCAAAATGGTATATCGATGCCATTAATCAGCGTCAGAATACTTTATTGCAGACGATTACAGCCATTGTGAAATTTCAGAAAGATTATTTCATCACTGGAGATGAAAAATCTCTGAAACCAATGATCTTGAAGGATGTTGCTGACATTACAGGATTTGATATCTCTACGATTTCAAGGGTAGTAAAAAGTAAATATGCAGATACACCTAACGGTATTGTATATCTTAAAGACCTGTTCTCAGACAGCTTAACGAATGATGATGGGGAAGAAGTTTCCACCAAAGAAATCAAAACTCATCTTCAGGAAGTGATTGATAAAGAAAATAAGAGAAAACCGCTTACCGATGATGCGTTAGTGGTCATTCTGAAAGAACAGGGATATAATATAGCAAGAAGAACGATTGCAAAATATCGTGAACAGCTCAATATTCCGGTAGCAAGGTTAAGAAAAGAACTTTAAAATAAAAAAACAAAAAGCATTTCAATCTGAAATGCTTTTTGTTTTTTTATAATAGATGAAGCAATGGCTCTTTGCCCTTTTACAATTTAGCTTTTCTGCCAAATTAATTTTGTCTTACATTTTCAAGTCCAAGTTCTCGCATCGAAATCTCCCGCATCTCCACTTTTCTTATTTTTCCGGAAATAGTCATTGGGAATTCATCTACAAATTTCCAGTATTTCGGAACTTTATAATGGGCTATTCTGTCTTTGCAGTATTCCTGAAGTTCTTCCGCGGTGATGGTAAATCCTTTTCTTACCTTCACCCAGGCCATTACTTCTTCCCCGAATTTTTCACTGGGAACTCCAATGATCTGAACATCCAGGATATTGGTATAGGTGTATAAGAAATCTTCAATTTCTTTTGGAGAAATATTTTCTCCGCCACGGATGATGAGGTCTTTTATTCTGCCGGAAATAGTGATATAACCGTCTTTATCCATTATGGCCATATCTCCGGTATGCATCCATCGGGCATCATCCAGCACCTTCCTGGTATTTACAGGATCATTCCAGTATTTCAGCATGACAGAATATCCCCTTGTGCAAAGCTCGCCATGTTCCCCGCGTTTTAATGTTCTTCCGTTTTCATCAATAATTTTTATTTCAAGATGATCCTGAGCTGTTCCTACAGTGCTGACCTGTTTATCCAGCGGTGTTCCAATTAAAGTCTGGGTAGATACAGGTGATGTTTCCGTCATGCCGTAGCAGATGCTCATTTCTTTTATATTCATCAGGCTTTCCACTTTCTTCATGATTTCCGGAGGACATACAGAACCTGCCATAACACCGGTCCTTAAGCTTGAAAAATCATAGGTTTCAAAATCTTTTACGGCCAGTTCAGCAATAAACATAGTCGGTACACCATATAAAGAAGTACATTTCTCTTCCGAAACGGCTTTTAAAGTAATCTCCGGATCAAAACTGTCATTAGGGATGACCATACAGGCGCCATGAGCAGTACAGCATATATTTCCGATTACCATGCCGAAGCAATGATAAAAAGGTACGGGAATACAGACACGGTCTTTTTCAGAATATTTTAATCGGATACCTATAAAATAGCCGTTATTGAGGATATTATGGTGAGAAAGCGTAACGCCTTTCGGGAAACCCGTAGTTCCGGAAGTATACTGGATGTTAACAGGATCATCAAACTGTACGTGCTCTTCAAAGCTGTGAAGGACTTCATCTGAAATTTCCTGTCCGTTATTGACAAAATCTTCCCAGTTTTCATCGAAGAATATTTCGTGTTCCAGGGTTGGGCATACTTCTTTTGCATACTCAACCATTTCTTTGTAATTGCTGGTTTTAAAATTTAAGGAAGAGAAAATAAAGCGAACTTCGGATTGATTAAGTACATAAGTTAATTCATGAGTTCTGTACGCCGGATTGATATTCACTAAAATAGTTCCTATCCTCGCAGTAGCATACTGCAAAAGTACCCATTCATAACGGTTGGAAGACCAGATCCCGATTCTGTCACCTGCTTTAGCTCCCAAAAACAATAACGCTTTTGCAACAGCGGTTGTCTGATTATAAAATTCCTGGTAAGTAGCTCTGTAATTCTGATGAACGCAGACTAAAGCTTCCTGATGAGGGTATTTTTCGACAGTACTTTTAAGATTAGCTCCGATGGTCTGTCCTAATAATGGAACCTCAGAAGTTCCATACACATAAGATAAGGGCATAGTTTAAGATTTGGTGGAATAAAATTAATAATTATATCCCGAATTATGCCTATGGATATTAATTTTCCTGAGAATCTATTTCTTTAAGCTGCTTTAGATTTTTATCAAGCTTTTTGATAATCGTGCCATATACCAGTCTGTAGTAAAGCCAGATCATAGAGACTGCGAGCAATGTGCTTACAGCAATTCCAACAATAATAATGGTAAGATTGGAGCCGCTGGGCTGTATATTCTGGGAATTCAATATATAAAATATAAAAGCAATCAGTACAAAAGTGAATATTAAAAGTAATACAATGCTGATCAGGATAAAAGCATTGACGGTGGTTTTGAATTTAATGATCCTGGTGATAAGTCCTTTCAGGTTTTCTTCGATCTTTATTTTCCGGTAATTCTGATAAAATTTCAATACAAAATAGGCTGTGATTAACAGGCTTAAGACTTTTATAGCCAGATAAACATGACCGAAATTATTTTCTGCTTCGGGAGCTTCCTGAGCTCCTAATCTTTCAAGCATCTTACGGAAACTGTCTGACTCTTCTTCCGGGAAAAAGTAGAACAGTCCCAATACTGAAAAGAACAGTAATTCTACAACACTGATCCAGAAAATATATTTCACATAGTTGCGTGACTTTCTGTTCAACATCTGAAGAATTTCACTGTTGTCATATTTAGGCTGAACAGGCTGTTCCTGCCACGTTTTCTTAAAGCTGTCTAAATCAAATTCAGGCATATTTTTCCATCTGTTCTTTAAGGGTTTTCTTTAATCTGTTCATTTTCACGCGTGCATTGACTTCAGTGATTCCGAGGTTTTCTGCAATATCCTTGTATGGCAGATCGTCAAGATACATCATGACAATGGCTCTTTCTACATTGGGAAGAGTCTTGATTACAGTATACAAAAGTGATACCTGCTGCTGTTTTTCATCGTCATCTTCCACAAAATCCCTGTGGTTGATGTCCAGCTCATTTGTAGGAAGGCTTTTGCTTTTTTTTCTAAAGAGGGTAATGGCTGTATTGAGCGCTACACGGTACATCCATGTGGAAATTTTGGAATTTCCTTTAAAAGAATCATAACTTCTCCAGAGCTGTAACACGATTTCCTGGAAAAGATCCTCCTCATCTTCCAGAGAATTGGTATACAGGCGCGATACTTTGATAATCAGTCCCTGATTATCCTTAATAAGCTGCGCAAATTCTTTTTCTCTGGAATTCATAGATATATAATGGCACGAAGATAATAATAAACTGGTAATTAGGGAAAATTATCATGTAAAATAGTAAACAGGCAAAAAAGTAAAAGAGAAATATTATAAATGAGGATCATTTATACAGAACCAAAAACCATTGGGGTGTTTAGCTGTTTTATCTTTTTACCACAAAATTTGTGTACCTTTGCCTCCGCGAGAAAATCGGCCTGTTGATTTCCCGTTTAGCGGGAGGTAGGAAAGTCCGGACACCACAGAGCAGCAAAGCGGATAACATCCGTCATCCGTGAGGGTAGGACAAGTGCAACAGAAAGCAGGTACAGTTCGGCTGTAGTGAAACCAGGTAAACTCTTTGCGGTGCAATGGTAAGTATATCGGTTCTTTTCAGCAATGAAAATAGGGGCGGCTCGTCCTGAAAACCGAGGGGTAATCAGCTCAAGTGCTGCAGCAATGTAGCACGCAGATAAATAACAGGCACTTCTTCGGAAGTACAGAATCCGGCTTATAGATTTTCTCGTGATTTTTTTTAAAAGCTGAAAGTTAGAAGCTGGAAGAGTGAAGTTTTCTAAACGTAATGATTTAAATCTCCATCTTCATGCTTCCTTCTTAAAGCCAATTTTATTCGCTCTCCAATTGTTTTTTGGAATCCTGTAATTCCTGCCTGTCTTTATCGGAAAGGATAGGGTATTTAAGATTCATTTTTTCCAGCGTATCAATAATGATCTGGATAGCAGCTACTCTTGCAAACCACTTGTTGTCAGCTGGAAGAACATACCATGGAGCATGCTCTTTTGATGTTTCGTTAATAGCTGTTTCATAGGCTTCCATATACTGATCGAATAATGCTCTTTCCGGAAGATCTCCTGCAGAGAATTTCCAGTTTTTTTCCTGTTCATCAATTCGATCCAAGAGCCTTTTTTTCTGTTCATCTTTAGATACGTTTAAAAAGATTTTTACAACTGTGGTTCCGTTCTGTGAAAGGTGTTTTTCAAAATTCCGGATGCTTTCATATCTGTTTTCCCAAAATTTGGCATCGAAATCTTTTACGGAAGACCATGTTTTTTCACTCAGATTATATTCAGGATGCACTTTGCATACAAGAACGCTTTCATAATGGGAACGGTTGAAAATTCCTATCATTCCTTTTTGTGGAAGAGCCAGATAATGCCTCCATAGAAAATCATGGGAATATTCTTTGGAACTGGGTGTCTTAAAACTGGTTACATTACATCCCTGGGGATTCACTCCTCCGAAAACATGTTCTATCATGCTGTCTTTCCCTGCGGCATCCATAGCCTGTAATACAACCAACAGAGACTGGCTCCCGTCGGCATATAACTTTTCCTGCAGTTCACGGAGCTTTTCTTTCTCCTGAATCAGCATCTGCTCTCCTTCTTCTTTAGTGAGCTTTCCTTTATAGGAAGTTGAAGCTTTTTTTATTGAAAATTTTCCGTTTATCTTGAAGTCATCTGAGAAATTGGTGTCCATATATTTAAGATTAAAAAATTAAAAAATTAAAAAATTAAAAAATTAAAAAATTAAAAAGATTTTGATATTAAAATTCAATAGGGAGGGCTTTAGCCCATCCATTTAAAGGTAAATCCCGGGGCTTCAGCCAAAACCTAAATAATATATTTGATCAATGTCAATACATTTACTTCAGACTATTACCTATCATCTGCAACCTAATCCAACATAAATGTAATAAAAAAACCGCCTCAATAGAGACGGTTTCTTTATTTTTTGAGTAGAGCTTACTTTGCAGCAGCCTTTTTAGCAAGTTTTGCAGCTTTTTTCTCAGCTTTAGCAGCTTCTTTCTGCTCAGCAGGAGTCAATACTTTTGGCTCAGGAGCGTTAGCATCTACGTTACCTTTGATGTAGATTACACTTCTGTTGTTTGCAGGGTCATTAGAGAAAACTTCAATCATTTTGTTGAAAGGTCCAGGGATTGCTGTGTTATACCCAACCTTAATCTTAGCAGATTTACCCGGCATGATCGGATCCTGACTGAATTCAGGAGTCGTACATCCACAAGAAGGCTTTACATTTGAAAGGATCAAAGGCTTATCACCTGAATTCGTTACTGTAAAGAATCTTGTACCATCAGCATTAGGCTTGATCGTTCCGTAATCGAAAGTTGTTTTATCAAATGTAATTGTTTGTGCAGATGCCAGAGCAAATGTCCCGAATAGTGCAATTCCTGCAATTAGTTTTTTCATATTCTTGAATGTTAATATGTTTGTTAGATAAATTTTGTGAAACAAAGTTAAAAATTATTTTAATTCATGCTTAAAAATTTTTTTCTTTAGACTATTTTTGCAAATTGCAAGCCAAAGAAATAGAATTTATGCAGATTTCAGAAAAGTACAATCCACAGGAAACAGAACAGAAATGGTACAATTACTGGCTGGAAAATAAATTTTTCCACTCAGAGCCTAATGACAAACCACCATATACCGTGGTCATTCCTCCGCCAAACGTAACGGGGATATTACACATGGGGCATATGTTGAATAATACCCTTCAGGATGTTCTGGTCCGCCGTGCAAGAATGCGCGGATTTAATGCTTGTTGGATTCCGGGAACAGATCATGCTTCCATTGCTACCGAAGCTAAAGTTGTTGCTAAACTGAAATCTGAAGGAGTCAGTAAATCAGATATTACCCGTGAAGAGTTTTTAACCCATGCCTGGGACTGGACCAATAAATATGGCGGAACCATTCTTGAGCAGCTCAAAAAATTAGGATGTTCATGTGACTGGGACAGAACCAGATTCACTATGGAAGATAAACTTTCGCAACAGGTTATCAAAAGCTTTGTAGACCTTTATAATAAAGGGCTGATCTACAGAGGTTACAGGATGGTCAACTGGGATCCGGAAGCGAAAACCAATATTTCTGATGAGGAGGTAATATTTAAAGAGCAAAACGGGAAATTATATTTCCTTAAATATAAGATTGAAGGTTCAGAAGAGTTTCTTTCAGTGGCGACTACACGTCCCGAAACTATTTTTGGAGATACAGCGGTATGCATCAATCCTAACGATGAAAGATATGCCCATCTGAAAGGTAAAAACGTAATTGTACCGATTGTTGACAGAGTAATCCCGATTATCGAGGATGAATATGTTGATATTGAATTCGGAACAGGAGCGTTGAAAATTACTCCTGCCCATGATATCAATGATTACGAGATCGGACAGAAACATCAGCTGAAAATGATTGATGCTCTTGACGATGATGGAAATCTTAATGAGCATGGATTACATTATGCAGGGAAAAACAGATTTGAAGTAAGAAAACAGATCGCTAAAGAACTTGAAGAAAAAGATCTTTTGCTTAAGGCTGAAGATTATGTAAATAAAGTAGGAACTTCTGAGAGAACAGGGGCTGTTATTGAGCCCAAAGTTTCAGTACAGTGGTTCCTTAAAATGGCTGAAATTGCCAAGCCGGCTTTGGATGTTGTAATGGATGATGAAGTAAAGTTCTATCCGGAGAAGTTTAAGAACACCTATAAGCACTGGATGGAAAATATCCGTGACTGGAATATTTCGCGTCAGCTTTGGTGGGGACAGCAGATTCCTGCGTATTACTATGGAGAAGGGGATGAAGATTTTGTAGTAGCAGAAACCAAAGAAGAGGCTTTAGAACTGGCGAAGCAAAAAACTGGAAATGCAGGTTTAACATTAGAAAACCTTAGACAGGATGACGATGCATTAGATACATGGTTCTCATCATGGCTGTGGCCAATGTCTGTATTTGACGGGTTACTGGATCCGGAAAATAAAGATATTAATTATTATTATCCTACTTCTGATCTTGTAACCGGACCGGATATTATTTTCTTCTGGGTAGCCAGAATGATTATGGCAGGGCTGGAATACAGAAAAGAAGTACCGTTCAAGAATGTATATTTTACAGGGATTGTAAGAGATAAGCAGAGAAGAAAGATGTCAAAATCTCTTGGAAACTCTCCGGATCCTCTTGAATTAATGGATAAATATGGTGCTGATGGTGTACGTGTAGGAATTCTATTGAGTTCTGCAGCTGGAAATGACCTTCTTTTTGATGAAGATTTAATGCTTCAGGGAAGAAATTTCATGACGAAGATCTGGAATGCTTTCCGTCTGATCAATATGTGGAATCATGAAGACAAACCAGCTGCTGCTACCGATAACCAGGCTATTGAATGGTTTGAAAATAAATTGAACAAAACAATCTTTGAAATCAATGATCAGTTTGAGAAGTTCAGAATTTCCGATGCACTGCATTTGATCTATAAATTAATTTGGGATGATTTTTGCGGTTGGTATCTTGAAGCGATTAAGCCTAACTATGGAGAAGGGGTTTCAAAAGAAGTATATAACAAAACCATCTATTTCTTTGAAGAACTGATGAAGTTGCTTCACCCGTTCATGCCTTTCTTAACTGAAGAATTGTGGCAAACCATCTCAGAAAGGAAGATTGATGAAGCTTTGGTGATTGCTCAGCAGAAAGAGGCGGGACTGTTTGAAGAAAATATTATTAAAAATTTCGAAACTGCTGCGGAATTGATTTCAGGGGTTAGAAATTACCGTCAGACAAAAGGAATTTCACCAAGAGAAGCTGCTGAGATTTATACCAATGCTTCTGAGTTTGCCAATGAAGCAGTGGTAAGAAAGCTGGCTAATGTTTCTGAAATCCACTTCGGACAGAAAACAGATAAGCCAAGCTTTACCTTCCTGGTAGGAGCAACTGAAGTTTCTATTCCTTTAAGTGAAAACTTAGATTTAGGAGAGGAAAAAGCTAAGACTGAAGAAGAACTGAAATACCTGAAAGGATTCCTGGTTTCAGTGGAAAAGAAGCTTTCCAATGAAAAATTTGTGGCGAATGCAAAACCGGAAATCGTAGAGGTAGAGCGTCAAAAACAGAAAGATGCCTTAGATAAGATTGCGATCCTTGAAGAGAAACTGAAAAGTTTGTAAAATATAGACAATAAATTTGTCAGAAATCTCAGGCTGGATACACATGAAAATTGTATCCAGCCTGATGGTTTAAAGAATAAATAAAAATGACACATATAGAAAACATAAAAAAGCTATTCTCGAAAGACTTTGTAGAAAGTCCGTTGCTGGAAAGTTTTGAAGTAGGGAAAATTTATCTTTCCAGTGGGAAGCTGGTTGCCTGCGATCCGTTGATCACCAATGATATGCTTCCTTTCACTACAGAATTCCCCAAAGGAGACTTTTCTGTAATGCTGCACAAAGAACGGGAAAGTAACTGCGTGGCCTATGCAGAGATCATATTCAGTAATTCTGAAGTTAAAGAGTGGAAACTGGCAACCACGTCAGGGCAGAAAATAAGAGATCTGGAGGAAGGGGAAGTTTTTGGATATCCTGTAGAAAGTGGAATGGGATGTTTTATGGATGTTGATACCCAAAACAGTCTCAATGAACTTGAACAGAGATTGTATCAGAATAAAGGAGGTGATTTTATGGGAATCTACGAAGAATTTTTTCATGATTACTTCTTTGATGAAAACGGAGCCATAGATCAGTATGCCTTTCTGAAACCTGCAAAGGAACACCCGGGGACGATCTTTGCTTTTGAAACAGGATATGGAGAAGGATTTTATGCCAGTTATATAGCTTATAACAAAGATCAGCAGCCGGTAAAAATAATTACTGAATTTATAGAAATAAGTTAAATTAAAATTAGTTATTTTAGAGACTTAATTTTATCAGGTATAAACTTTAAAGCTAATACAAAACACAATGAATTTCTCGTCAGAACAGCCCCGTATTATTGTTGTGGGCAGCTCATCCATAGATCTGGTTCTTGAAACCGAAAAACTTCCTTTGCCTAACGAAACGGTTTTGGCCGTTAAGTCAGACAGTTATTTTGGTGGTAAAGGAGCTAATCAGGCGGTAGGAACCTCCAGATTAGGAGCTAGTGTATACTTCATCGGATGTGTAGGGATGGATCCTCTTGGCCAGCAGATCATGAGAAATCTGGTGAGTGAAAATGTGAATGTAGGTTTTGTTCATGAAACCGATAAGGAGGCTACGGGGACAGCGTATGTGACAACTTCTCACGGAAGTGCTGCTATCGTTGTGGTACCTGCAGCCAATAAATATCTTCGTAAATCGCATATAGACGAAGCAGACAAATATTTTCATACTACAGATCTTGTGCTGGTACAGCTGGAGGTTTCTATGGAAGTCGTAGAGCATACCGTGAAAAAAGCCAAACAGTACGGAAAAAAAGTAGGATTGTATGCTTCTCCTGCCATGAGAGTAAGTGAAGATATTTTGGAAAAAGTTGATTTTATCGTGGCTAAAAGCAACGAATTATATATTATTTTCGGAGAAGAAAAAAGAGAAGAAGTCCTTAAAAAATATTTCAATAAGGTTTTTGTAAGGGATGATACCAATTCTACCATTTATTTTGACGGTACTGAGATGAAATATTACAGAAATGATAAGGATGAAACCGTTTATAAAATGGGGATGGGGGATGCCTTTACTTCAGGATTTGCCATAGCACTTTGTCATGGAAACTCTATTGAGGAATGTGTGAAATTCGGAAATGAAGTTTCCTCAAGAGTTTCAGGAGGCAAAGGTTCGCAGACAGGGCTTCCACGAATTTCAGATTTCTTTTCTTAAAGCTATTTACGACATATCAAAAGTCTGAAACTTAACATAAAAATATAAGTAAAATGTCCACTTTTATAGTGGATTTTTTCTTTTATACTATGGAAAAACTAATATTGACCACAGAAGACCAGGTTGCCCTGACAGTCCATTTGTTTAAACCCGAAAAAGATAATGGGAAGCTATTGCTGATCAATTCTGCAACAGGTGTAAAGCAGCAGGTGTATTTTTCCTTTGCAACTTACTTTTCAGAGCAAGGATTTACGGTAATTACTTATGATTACAGAGGAATAGGACTGTCTAAACCAAAAAGCATGAGAGGATTCCATGGCTCAATGAGACTATGGGGTTCAAAAGATTATAAAGCTATAACACAATATATCAAGGCCAACTTTAATGATTTAAAAAAATACTGCTTAGGCCATTCTGTAGGAGCATTAATTCTGGGAATGAATGAGGATTCTGAAATGTTTGAAGAATTGGTGTTTGTAGGAACACAAAATGCTTTTGTCGGAAACCTTAAAGGAATAACAAAAGTTGAAGCATATTTAGGTTTTGGAATTGCCCAGCCATTAACTACTTCACTGTTAGGGTATTTTCCCGCACATTGGTTTGGATTGGGAGAAAGTCTGCCAAAAAATTGCGCATATGACTGGAGAACCTTAATTTTAAACAAGAAATCAACCAACAGACTGTTGGAGAAAATTGATAACTTTTCAGAGAAGCTGACACAGAAAGTATTTGTAATCCGTGCTGAAGACGACATATGGCTGACAGAAAAAGGAGTATTAAGCTTGTTGAATAATACCTATCCCAATCTTAAACCTACTTACAGGCTGGTTGCCGTTTCTGAATCTGATAAAAAGGAAATAGGGCATATCAATTTTTTCAGAAGCTACAACAGTAAACTCTGGGATATTATTTTAAATGAACTGACAGATAAATGAAAAGTACGATTGATAACACCGTAGCATTTGTAAAAGAAAAATTAGAGGGAGCAGAAGCAGGACATGACTGGTTCCATATTGAGAGAGTATGGAAACTGGCTGCTCAAATTGCAGAAACAGAGGATTGTGACAAAGAGGTAGTAGAATTATCTGCACTTCTTCATGATATTGCAGATCCTAAATTTCATAATGGTGATGAAACTATTGCTCCCAAAATATCCAGAGCATTTCTTGAAGAGCAGAATGTTCCGGAAGAAACCATACAGAAGGTTTTGTTTGTAATTGAGAATATTTCATTTAAAAACAGAGACCAGGCTCCAACCAATCCACCTATTGAGCTTCAGATTGTACAGGACGCCGACCGTATTGATGCGATAGGAGCTATCGGAATTGCCAGAACATTCAATTTCGGAGGCTTTAAGAATAATCTGATGTATCATCCGGATATAAAGCCAAAACTTGGAATGTCAAAAGAAGAATATAAAAAATCGAATGGGACAACCATTAATCATTTCTATGAAAAACTATTGCTTCTGAAAGATATGATGAACACCGAAAAAGGAAAGAAAATGGCCGAAGAAAGACATGATTATATGCTGAATTTCCTCGACCAGTTTTATAAAGAATGGAATGTGGACTAGAAAATTGGTCACCGTTATAGATAAAATATAGAGAAGAAGTATCTTTGCAGAATATGACACTCATTATTTTTATAATATTCCTTGCTTCTGTTGTTTCTTTGATCCTGTTTAAGGTTACGTCAGGAAGGATGGCAAAGTGGGCGAAGCTGTTTCGGGTTGTGACAGTGGTTTTTTCAATTTCTGTGTTTACCTATTGGTTTATCAAGAAAAGTGCTGTGGCATTTGTAGATAATTCTGTGGGGCTGCAAGTGATCAATAAGCTTCCCCAAACGTTGGATTTTTATCTCATTAATGTCAATAAAAACGATAAAACCTCAACTCTTGAACCCAAGCATATCGGGAAAATACGTCCTGAATATTACAGGATAGAATATCTGAAAATGGATAAGTCTGATGAATACTGGATTGTAGGATATCTTGGAAAGAAGAATCTCGTATATTTTTCTCAGCATTCCGTACCGAATAAAAATATTGACCAGATTGTAGAAGTACAGAATTATATCAACCAAAGTATGAAGCTTTCTGAAGCAGCCAAAAAACAGGTTGATTCCTATAATTATGAGAATACAAAGCTAGGGATATGGATTACACTGGATTTCCTGCTTCTGTTTCTTAATCTGGTATTGCTTATGAGAAAAAATAAATAAAAAAGGTAATGAGTATAAAAAGCTCATTACCTTTTTTATTAAGGATAATCCAGAATCTGCATAATCCGTTCTTTAAATTCTTCGGGGCATGATTTGATAAGTTTATCCTTATTCTGCTTACTGATTTCTTTAGGCTCTAGCCATTCAGACTTATTGGAATTCAGACTGTGGTTGTCATATACTCTTTTTATGGTGTGGTTTTCATAAAAAACATATTCATCACCAAGCCAGTTATTGGCAATACTGATTGTACAAATTTCCTTTTCCATGATTTATGTTTTAAAATATAATGTTTAGTGAAATACACTATACTCTAATTTACGATTTTTTTTGTTACGAAAAGGAATTTTCAGCTATTTTTAAAGAAAATAAATAAAGCTGTTTAATGTTTTGTTTCTGTCATTCAGAACAGCGTTCCTGTACTTTCTGTTGCCATTTGGGGAACATGTATATCAGTATTCCATTCTTCGTTTATTTTCTTTATAAAATAGGCAGATAATAAAGGTGAGGCTTTTTCAATATTCTGGTGTACAAAAAAGTAAAGATTCTGAAGACCTTCTTTTTTCCATTTTGTGAGGTGTTTCAACCAATCATCCAGCCTTTCATAATCACTTTCTGCATTGGCACCTACATAACGTATGAATGCATTTGGAGTAGTAAGACGCATATGAAGCATATCTCTTCTTCCTGCAGTATCTACGATAATGTTGGTAATATTATAGGCTTCAAAAAGTTCACATGTTGTATTAAGAATTTCCTCGTCGGTAAACCATTCTGTATTTCGGAGTTCTATAGCTAATGGGACTTCTTTAGGCCATTCTTTTACAAACTTTTCCAGTCTGTCATAATCTTTAGGTTTAAAATTATCATGAAGCTGAAGAAAAGCCATTCCCAGCTTTTCATCAAAATTGATCACGGCGGAAGCAAAATGAGTCACCGGATCTGTCACATCAATTAATCTTCTGAAATGAGAAACGGTATTGGTGATCTTTGGAAAGAATTTAAAGTTTTCAGGAGTTTTCTCTTTCCATGTTTTTACCTGGTCAGGAGTAGGCATTCCATAGAAAGTAGCATTGAGCTCTATAGAATTAAACTGAGTGGCGTAATACGTCAACTCATCTTTGGTTCCTTTAGGATAAAATCCTTTAAGGTCAGTCTTATTCCATTTAGCACATCCAATAGAAATATTTTCCAATCCCTTTTTATTAAGAGCCAGAATCTCCTTTGTTCTGGGATGGTCTTTAGGTAATGTGAAATTTATTTTAGAAGGGTCTTCTACTTGTCCGAATTTCATATCTGTAGTTTTGGTATTAAACAATAAACACAAATATAAACCAAAAATCCCAGAGCATTTCATGATTTTCAGGGAAAGTAACTGATGGATAAATTGGTTGGTTTCACAATGACTTTGAGGAAATATATTCTTTTCCGGATGCTCTTCATAAGAGAGTATATGCTTGTAAAGTCTTGTAAACAGAAGATTCTTTATTTTCTGTAGAAAATTTCGTGAGGATGATACTATCTTCTTATTAAGTTTTTTTTAAGGAAATATTAAACATTCTGTTACGTAATGTTAATTTTATGTTACCACACTTCATATTTAGGAGATCTAATTTTACACCAAGTTTATAGCGAATAAAAATATGAAGAAAAAAATCATCTGTGCTTTTGCCCTGTTATCTTTTGGGTTTGCATTTTCACAGGAAACCAGCTCTAAAATTTTTGGAAGATTAAAGGGAATTTCTTCCGAAGTTACGGTAAAGGTAGTGCATATTCCTACCAACAGTACCTTTGAAACGAAAAGTAACAGCAAAGGGCAGTTCAGCTTAGATAATCTTCAGCCTGGAGGACCTTATAAAATTGAAATATCAGATGGGGCACAGGTTATTTATGAGAACCCGAACCTGCAGCTTTCCTTGGGAAATAATGATCTGCCCGTAGTAGAAATAGGAAATAAAGAAAAAACAATTGACGAGGTGAAAATTACCTCCAAAAAAACGACTGCAAAATATGGGGTAGGAATCAGCCAGGCTCAGATTTCCGGGCTGCCAAATATCAATCGTGGTATCCAGGATGTCACTAAACTGGTTCCCCAGAGTGCCAACAATTCTTTCAACGGAACCAATTTCCGTTATAATAACGTAACGATTGACGGTTCTATCAATAATGATGCAATTGGTTTCAGCCCTTCATTGGGAGGACAGACAGGAACTTCCGGAATGCCCGGAAGCAGTACCCGATCCAATTCTATAAGCCTGGATGCTATTCAGGATGTGCAGGTGTATATTGCTCCTTATGATGTGAAACTGGGAAATTTCCTTGGAGGAAGTATCAATGCGGTAACCCGAAGCGGAAGCAATGATGTTACAGGTTCTGTCTATGCATATGGAAGAAATGCTGCGATAACAGGAAGAAACAGAGTGGGAGACAATTCTAAAATGCCGAAGGATTTTGAAGATTTTATCTATGGGGGAAGAGTAGGACTGCCAATTGTAAGGGATAAAGTATTCCTGTTTACCAACTTGGAATATACCAAAAGAACGGATCCTGTATTCTATAATGCCAACGATCCGGGAGCACTGGTGAACGAACAGGTAGCCCAGCAGATTTCTGATTTTGTACGCAATAAATATGGCTTCAATGTAGGAAGCTTTAACCAGTACAATAACTTTTCAGAAAGTTCAAAGCTTTTCAATAAGCTGGATTGGAAAATTAATGACAGACATACATTGTCCATTAAAAACAATACGGTATTTTCACAGGCATCCAACCTGGAAAGAGACGGGGCCAACTTCAGATTCTCCAGCATGGATTTCGTTCAGAAAAATACAGCTTCCACTACAACACTTGAATTAAAAAGCCGCTTCAATGACCAGTGGAGCAATAATCTGGTACTGGGATATTCTTCGATTCATGATTACAGAGACCCCACTTCCGGTAACGCAATGTTTCCTCAGGTGGAAATTGCTTACAATGGCGGAACTATCCTGTTGGGAAATGACAGAGAAGCCACCGTTTTCAATATGAAACAGAAAACTTTTGAAATCACCGACAACCTTACTTATAAAAAAGGAAATCATACCTTCCTTTTGGGAACTCACAATGAGCTGTATAATATCAACTACGGTTTTGTAAATGCCCTGAACGGAAGAATTTCCTATAAAAACCTGACTGACTTTTATAATGGGACACCGGCCAGGATAAGAGGTACTTATCCTTTTAACGGAGACAGTAGACAGACACTTTTTGATAATCCTTATGCTCAATATAAAGTAAATCTCCTTTCCTTATATCTTCAGGATGAAATCAACTGGGGCAGAGTGAGACTGTCACCGGGAGTTAGAGTGGATTATACAGATTTACCGAATAAACCACAGTTGAGTCCATTGGTAACCAATTCCCCTCAGGATCCGAATTACGGAAATACCTATAACTATACTCCATTGAGCCAGCTTACTAATAACTATCTGAACAAGCCGACATTTTCTCCAAGACTTGGATTTACCATTGATCTTACAGAGAACAGATCGATGGTGTTAAGAGGTGGATCAGGTATTTTTGTGGGGAGAATTCCTTTTGCATGGCTGGGATATGCTTATTACAACGACGGAGTAGGTTTCGGAAGTTATGACTACAACGGACCAACAGCGGCACAGCTTGCTGCCAACGGAGATCCATTGAACAGTTCCAATTTCCCTAAATGGCAGAACTCTTCAAAAGTACAGGTAGACCTTATTGATAATAATTTTAAAATGCCAAGGGTATGGAGAAGCTCATTAGCTTTTGATTATACACTGGCCGGGTACAAACTGACATTGGAAGGTATTTATACAAAGGTACTTTATGATCTGAAATTCCAGCAGGTAAACAAAACAGACAATGTTAATTATTACAGCTATGATGTGAATCATGAAATGCCAATCTATACGACAAATATTAACAGTAATTTTTCCAATGCCTATCTTTTGTCCAATACCAAAGAAGGGTATCGCTATAATCTGACGGCACAGCTTTCAAAATCATATGATTTCGGATTTAATTTTTTTGTAGCCTATACTTACGGAGATGCTAAAGATATCACCAATGGTATCAGAAACTCGATGGAAAGTAACTGGCAGATGAATCAGTCTCTTACACCTAATGATCCGAAACTGACCACCTCCAATTTCGCTATCAAAAACAGAGTGGTAGCCAATCTTGGATATGCCTTTAACATTTCTGATATGAACAGGTTATCCACCAATGTGTATTTCAATGCCCAATCCGGAAATCCTTTTTCATGGGGGTTTGTGAACAGTACAATTGCCAATACCGGACAGGCTGCAGGGCTTGCATATATCTTTAAAGATGCTGCAGAAGCTGCCAAATATATTGTTCCTATAAAAGATGCAGCAGGAAATGTAGTGGTAACTGCTCAGCAGCAGATCGCAGATTATGAAAGCTTTGTCAACAGTAATGACTATCTGAAATCCAGACGAGGTAAATTTACAGAGAGAAACGGCGATGTTACTCCATGGAATATTCAGGCGGATATCAGAATCATGGATGAAATCAGGCTGAGCAAGAAATCTAAGAATAATATACAGATCTCATTGAGTATCATCAATTTTACCAATCTGCTGAATAAAGATTGGGGAAAAGTATATTTTGTACCTAATACCTTCAACTCCACAGCAAGTGTAGGATTGACAAAAGTTGGGAATATAGCATCAGGACAGCCTTCTGCCGGAGATCCTACATATAATTTCAAAACACCGGGACTGCCTTATACCATTGATCAGTTTGCATCAAGGTTCCAGGCTCAGCTGGGTATCCGATATAATTTTTAATTACGCTTTTACATTTTACTTCATAATTCTTTTTCAAAGGTCCGGATTTTCTTTCCGGACCTTTTTATAAATGATAATTCATGAATTATAGATCGCTGATACAGAAATTGCAATTTATCTTTACCATCAATTAGATAAATTAATGCAATCATCTGCGGAAATCTGCGTAATCTATGGTTAATTAAAACTCATACAAATGATAGCTATTCAATAGGAACGGGCTTTAGCCCGTTTTCATAAAATAAGCCATAATATCCATTGGCTTTAGCCAAAACTTATTAATACCATAGGAAGATCTGTAAAAATCTGTGTAATCCGCGGACGAACAAATTAAACTGACCTCATCCCAACCTATTATGTTATAAAACGACAAAAGCACACCTTTCAGTATGCTTTTGTAAATATAGCGTGTTTATTACTTGGTCCTATGCCTCGCAGCTTGAGCATGATACGAAGTTAACCATCATTTCTTTTGAAACCGATGAACTTCTCTGGTAGTAAAGCGTTTTTACGCCTTTTTTCCATGCTTCAATATAAAGATAGTTAACATCTTTTACAGGCATTGTAGAAGGAATCTGAAGATTCAGTGACTGTGCCTGGTCAATGTATTGCTGTCTCTGTGCTGCCTGAGAGATAATCTCCATCGGAGAGATTTCTTTGAACGTTTTGAATACTGCCTTTTCTTCAGGAGTAAGCTCGTTCAGGTGCTGTACCGATCCATGGTTGAGCATGATGGTTCTCCATGTTTCTTCGTTATCCAGCCCTTTTTCTTTCAATAGCTGTGCAAGATATTTGTTCTTACGCATAAAGTTTCCTTTGGCAAGACCTGCTTTATAATAGTTAGAAGAGAAAGGCTCAATTCCAGGAGAAGTCTGTCCTAAGATTGCAGAACTTGAAGTGGTAGGAGCAATAGCCATTGTTGTGGTGTTTCTCAATCCATATCCTTTCAATACTTCCGGCTCTCCATAGATGTTCGCAAGTTCTCTTGAAGCCTGCTCAGCCTGTTCTTTGATATGTCTGAATGCTCTTGCGTTGAACTGAGTCGCCTCAAAGCTTTCAAACGGAATCATATTTTTCTGTAAATAAGAATGATATCCTAAAACTCCTAATCCAAGAGCTCTGTGACGCATCGCGAAGTTTCTGGCACCCTGCAGGTAATAGTTACCTTCAGTTTTGTCAATAAATTCGGATAATACAGCATCAAGGAAGTATACGGCTAATTTTACGGCATCTGTATCTTTCCACTCATCATACAATTCAAGGTTCATGGAAGACAGACAGCAGATGAAAGATTCTTCCATTGTGGATGGAAGCATGATTTCAGAACAAAGATTACTTGCATTCACCGTCATTCCTAGATCTTTGTAAACCTGAGGTTTATTTCTGTTTACGTTGTCTGTAAAGAAAATATACGGAAGACCTTTTTGCTGGCGACTTTCCAATACTCTTGCCCAAACTTTACGTTTTTCCATATCACCGTCAATCATATCCTGCATCCAGTAGTCCGGTACGCATACTCCGGTAAACAGGTTCTGAATCGGACTACCAATATCTTTAATAGATAAAAATTCTTCAATATCTCCGTGGTCAATATCTAGGTAAGCAGCAAAAGCACCTCTTCTTACTCCTCCCTGAGAAACAACATCCATAGCCGTATCGAAAAGTTTCATGAATGAAACTGCACCTGAAGATTTTCCGTTATCCGTTACAGCGGTTCCTCTGTTTCTCAATTCTCCAAAATATCCTGAAGTACCCCCTCCGATTTTAGTCTGCATGATGACCTCACCCATTTTGTGAGTAATTCCTTCAATACTGTCCGGGATGTGAACATTGAAACATGAGATAGGAAGACCTCTTTCTGTTCCCATATTAGCCCATACAGGAGAAGAGAAGCTGATCCATCCTTTCGTGATCATTTCTTTGAATGCCGGTTGAAGTTCAGGTTTGTATAACCTTTTTGCAGCGGCAGTGGTAATTCTGTCGATCGCTCCGTCTACCGTTTCACCTTTCAACAGATATCCTCTGTTAAGCATTTGCTCAGACTCTTCATTGAGCCACCATATATTTGAATTTTGCTCTTCCATAGATGTTATATTTTCGAATTCCGGAATGAGAGAATCACTCCGGAATTTTGTTTTTTTATAGTATTGATTGTAAAATTTCTACTTTGTGGGAACCGTTCAGTCCGCTTTCATCTCTTAATCTCTGAAATTCTTTAAAAGACGGAACATTCAAAACCTCATGCTGAACTTCTTCATTGATGTAGTTTGAATAATGTACAAATGTAACACCATCTTCCTTTACAAAAACTTTATATTCAAAGGTGGAAGAATCTAAATTTTTGAAATCTTCCAGAAACTTTTGGATATTAGTTTTATTATTGGGAACAAATTCGGGTTTTACCGTGTAGGTTACTATTACATTGATCATTTCTTTTGTATTTGTGCTTTATTCATGAACAGCATTTCCACATATTAATCAGCAAAGGGTAATCCTGATACTGACTGCTTTGACGCTCGCTTCGCTCGCGCTCCAATATTAGAACAAATCGTTTGCTGTAATACTCTTGTCGTGCTTGGTATAGTCAACAGGTCTTTTTGCAAAGAAATCATCTAATGAATTGGCGAAAACTTCCTCTTCGAACCATACCATTGGTCTGTATTGTTCAGGAGTAATGTTGTATTTTGTTTTCATGTTGATTTTCTTCAAGCTGTCATCTACACGGTATTTCATGAAGTTTAACAGGTCTTCTTTAGAAACGTTGTCGATTTCTCCCAGTTCAAAGATCCAGCTAAGAATGTCTCCTTCTCTTGCGATAGATTCATCCACCAAAGTGTAAATGTCTTCGATATCGCTGTCTGTTAACAAGTCAGGCTGTTCCTCACGGATTTTGTTGATCAGATAAATTCCGGCGTTAGCGTGAATTTGCTCATCTACGGAAGTCCATGCAATGATATTGGAAACATTTTTCATAAACCCTTTGAATCTTGTAAAAGAAAGGATGATGGCAAACTGCGAGAAAAGAGAAACGTTTTCCACCAAAATACTGAATAACAGTAAAGCGGAAACATACTCCTTAGGAGTAGCCGAATTAGCATGTTTTAAAGCATTTCCAAGGAATTCGATTCTTCCTTTTACAGCAGGAATTTCGATGACGTTAAGGAATTCATCATTATATCCTAAAACCTCTAATAAACGGGAATATGCTTCAGAATGACGGAACTCGCATTCTGCAAAAGTAGATCCTAATCCATTGAATTCCGGCTTTGGTAAGTGGTTATATAAATTTCCCCAGAATGTCTTTACAGACACCTCGATCTGTGCAATGGCTAACAGCGCATTCTTCACAGCGTGCTTTTCATGTGGTTCCAACTGCGAATGAAAATCCTGAACATCTGCAGTAAAGTCCACTTCCGAATGTACCCAGAACGATTTGTTGATGGCTTCTACAAATTGAAGAACCTCCGGGTATTCAAATGGCTTATAGCTTACTCTTTTATCAAAAATTCCCATATTAAATATCTTTATAATTAAATAATTTAGATCCTTGTGGATAACGTTCCGGAAATACTTAACTTTTTGTTTTTCTGCGGGTTGTGAATTGAAGTTATTCACTTTTGCAAATCCATATTTCTTGTAAAGAACTAATAGCAAAGTTCGAAAAAAAGAACTGATTTTGAAAGGGGTAAATACTAATCGGCTGACTTTTAGCCGGAAAAGTTTTCCACATTTACATGAAACAGCCTCGGATAATAGGCTAGACAGCAATCCTGAGGATAAATAGATGGAAATTGGAAGTTACAGTTAAACAATATTTTGTAAAGTATTATAAATAAAGGTTTAATTTGTTAAACAAAAAAATATTTGAATAAATTTTTATTCTTGTAACAATTTGAAAATATCGTCTACTTATTGGGTATAAAACATACATCACTTAATGTTAGTAATTCAGGATTTAAATAAGTCATACGATACAGGAAAAAGCAAGCTTCATGTTCTCAAAGGAATTAATCTGAATATTTCTGAGGGCGAGTTTGTTTCTATTATGGGAAGTTCCGGTTCCGGAAAATCTACACTTCTTAATATTATTGGGATTCTGGATGAAAAAGATTCTGGAACCTATGAGTTAGACGGAGTACCTATTGAACATTTATCTGAGGTAAAAGCTGCAGAATACAGAAGCCGGTTTTTAGGATTTATTTTTCAGTCTTTTAATCTTATCAATTACAAAACAGCTTTAGAGAATGTAGCGCTTCCTCTGTATTATCAGAATGTACCGAGGAAAGAGCGAAATCAGAAGGCACTGGAATACCTGGAAAAAGTAGGATTGGCACAGTGGGCGAACCACCTTCCAAGCGAACTTTCCGGAGGACAGAAGCAGAGAGTAGCTATTGCAAGAGCTTTAATTACTGATCCAAAAGTGGTGCTGGCAGATGAACCTACCGGAGCATTGGACTCTAAAACTACTCATGATATTATGAAACTGCTTCAGGATATCAATAATGAAGGAAAGACAATCATCGTTGTAACCCACGAACCCGATGTAGCTGCACAGACCAAAAGAAATGTAGTGCTGAAGGACGGGGTTATTGAAAGTGATGAGTTTATTAAGCAGATTGTACTATAGGTGAATAGTGAATGGTCAATTTTGCTTCGCAAGTGAATTTTACAATGAGAATGGTAATTAATTTACAACACACACAAATGAATATGAAAAAAAATAAAAATGTTTTTAAATCTGAACCATTATAAACTTGATGTTTATCAGTCAGCCAGAGAATTAAGAATAGAATGTTATAAGATTTTATCTAAAATTCCTGATCATGAAAAATTTAATATAATCGATCAGATACGGAGAGCTTCTACTTCAGTGGTATTAAATATTACCGAAGGATGTTCAAGAAAGTCTGAACTGGAAAGGAAAAGGTATTTTGAAATTGCCAGAGGTTCGGTTATTGAGTTGGATTCTTGTTTTGATATTGTTATAGAATGTAACTATATTAAAATAGAAGAATTAACAAAAATTGGAAATTTAATAAAAACAGCATTTATCTTGTTAAGTAAAATGTTGAAAAAAGATTAGAAATGTAAAAATGAATTTTGCTTCGTAATTAAAGACTTATGAAGAATAAATTGACAACAAAGTTAATTGACTTCGAAGAAAATTGAAAGCGCAGCTAATTGACTTTTTTACAAAGTAAAAAAATAAAAATTATGTTTGACCTAGATCGTTGGCAGGAAATATTCAGTTCTATCCGGAGCAATGTGCTAAGGACGGTACTTTCGGGGTTTACGGTAGCTTTGGGGCTGTTTATTTTCATTGTACTTTTCGGAATTGGAAAAGGGCTTCAGAATGCTTTCTCTGAAGGGTTTTCAGGTGATGCCAAAAACCTGATTACCATTACTACAGGAAAAACGACATTGGCTTATAAAGGATTACAGTCGGACCGTACGGTTACGTTGAATAATGGTGATTATGATTTCCTTATCAATGCTGACAAAAAGAATGTAGGAGCTTCCAGCCCTAGGTATAATGCCAGTTTAATGGTGAAATATGGCAAAGAAAGCGGGATTTATCAAATCCATGGAGCAGAGCCGGGTGAGCAGATTATTGAAAACCGGAAAATGATTGACGGCCGATATATTACGCCGAGAGATCTGGAAGGAAAACAAAATGTTGCTGTTATCGGGAGAATGGTTCAGAGAGATTTGATCAAGAACGGAAGCCCCGTAGGAAAAGAACTTGATATCAACGGAACCATGTTTAAGGTGGTAGGTGTATTTTCTGATGATGGCGGTGACTGGGATGAGAGACATATCACAGTACCTATTACCACTTTGCAGCAAATGAAAAAAGGTTCTGATACAGTAAATATTGCCTATATCTCCTACAGTGATAAACTCACTCCGCAGGAAGCCATTAAGTATGGAGATGAGCTTAAAGATAAACTGAAATCAAGAAAAAATGTTTCCCCAGATGATGAAAATGGGGTGCGTGTCTGGAACAATGCTAAAAACATGAATGATACATTCACCTTTATGGCTGTACTCACGGCGATTGTTGGATTTATCGGACTGGGAACATTGCTGGCCGGAATCATTGGAATCAGTAACATTATGGTCTATATCGTAAAAGAAAGAACCAAAGAAATTGGCGTACGAAAAGCTATTGGTGCAAAACCAAGCGGAATTGTAGGACTGATTGTTCAGGAGAGCGTTGTGATTACAGTGGTTTCCGGACTTGTTGGAGTAGGAGTAGGCGTTTTGACTTTAAGTCTTATCGGAAACAGTCTTGAAGAGTTCTTTATTAAAAGCCCAAGTGTAGGTTGGGGCGCCATCATCATGGCATTTATCGCTTTGATTTTCTCAGGATTGATCGCAGGATTTGTACCGGCATACAGAGCTTCAAGAATTAAACCGATCGAAGCTTTGAGAACAGAATAATTGGCGAAAAAATAAACGGATTAATGAAATTCATAACTCATAATTTATAACTTATAATTCAACAAGGTGAATATCATATTTAAAAAAGATACTTGGCAGGAGATTTATTACTCATTGAGGAATAATAAACTCCGCACATTTCTTACCATGATCGGCGTAGGATGGGGGATGTTTTTGTATGTAAGCCTTCTTGGAGCAGCAAAAGGAATGGAGAATGGTTTTGATAAATTATTTTCAGGTTTTGCCACCAACTCTATATTTCTGTGGGCGCAGAAAACATCTATCCCTTATGAAGGATTCCCGAAAGGAAGAGAAGTTCATCTGAATTTAACCGATATGGAAATGCTGAAAAGGAAAATAACCGCCATAGATTATATATCGCCGCAGAATGCAAGAGGAAGCTTTACCGGAACACCAGGAGAAGCAATGTCAAGGAATGGAAAAAACGGAACCTATTCGCTTACCGGAGACTACTCTGTAGGAAATAAAATCTCAGAAAAGAAACTGATTTTTGGACGTTATATCAATGATGCTGACGTTTCCGGAAATAAAAATGTAGTGGTTATCGGAGAAGAGATTTATAAAAACTTTTTTGATTCCAAGAAAAAAGAAAATCCGATAGGAAAATCCATCAATATTAAAGGACTGTTTTTTAATGTAATTGGAGTTTTCCGTGTAAAAAAAGGAGGGGGATTTGAAAATGATCAAACGGCTTTCATTCCGCTTTCTACCTATACGAAAATGTATAATGCCGGAGACCAGATCGACATGTTTGCTATTGTAAGTAAGCCTAATGCCAATGTGAATTCTGTAGAAGAAGATGTAAAGCAGGCTTTGAAAACCAAAAATAAAGTGTCACCTGAAGATACCAATGCATTTGGAAGCTTTAACCTTGGAAAAGAATTTAAAAAACTGACGGGCTTTCTTACAGGAATGCAGCTACTGACCATTATCGTAGGAACCCTGACGATTCTTGCAGGAGTCATTGCTATTTCAAATATCCTTTTGATTACGGTAAAGGAAAGAACCAAAGAAATAGGAATCAGAAGAGCATTAGGAGCAAAGCCGTCAGAAGTGAGAAATCAGATCTTGCTGGAAAGCGTTGTGATCACACTTTCATCAGGATTAATTGGTTTTATGTCAGGGATTTTTGTGCTGATGATTCTGAATGCTGTTACTCAGGGGCAGGATTCTTTTCCATTTTATAATCCGACGGTCAACTATGGAAACGTATTTGCTGCCATGTCTGTCATGGTAATTTTAGGATTGATCATCGGAATGATTCCTGCACAAAGAGCAGTAAAAATCAGGCCTATTGAAGCCTTAAGAACAGAGTAATTAATTTGAAAGTAAAATCATTTTAAGATTTAAAAGCAAAAAATAATATAGAGAATCAATATTTAAATTTTAAATCTATTTAATAAAAAATAAACTATACATATGAAAAAGAAATTCACTTGGAAAAAAGCCATTTATATAGTGTTGGGGCTTTTATTTGCAGTGGCATTGTTCTCAGGGATTGGCTATCTTATCAAATCTAATTCTAAAGAAGGAGAAGCTTTCCTTACCCGTAAGCCTACCGTTCAGAATATGGATGATAAGGTCATGGCAACAGGTAAAATTGTTCCCAAGGAAGAAATTGAAATTAAACCCAATATTGCGGGAATCATAGATAAAATCTTAGTAAAAGAAGGAGATAAAGTAGAAGTAGGGCAGCTGATTGCTACTGTAAAGATTGTTCCGAGCATCTCTGAGGTAAACGCTGCACAGCAGGAGGTTCAGAATGCACAGATCCAGATCAGCAATGCACAGATGAATGTGGGAAATATGCAGAAGCAGTTTGATATGCAGGAAAAGCTTTATAAGCAGGGGGTGGCTTCCAAACAGGAGTTTCTTAATTCTCAGCAGCAGTTATTCTCTCAGCAGCAGACTTTGAAAAATGCCCAACAGCAATTGAATACGGCTCAAAAAAGATTGCAGATCGCTAAAACAGGAGCGACTCCTGAGCTGAAGGGACAGGGGCTGGCGACTACTGAGATCCGCTCAAAAGCTTCAGGTACCGTACTTGAAGTTCCTGTAAAGGCAGGAAGTCAGGTGATTGAAGCAAATAACTTCAATGCAGGAACTACAATCTGCTCGGTTGCGGATCTGAATGTTTTGATTTTTAAAGGAGAAATTGATGAAGCACAAGCGGGAAAACTGAGTGAAGGAATGGATATGAATATCGTAATTGGAGCATTACAGAATAAAACTTTCCCTGGAAAACTTACTATGATAGCCCCTAAAGGAAAAGATAATGCAGGAACTATTAAATTTCCGGTAGAAGGTAACGTAAGTAATCCTAATAATGAGTATATTAGAGCAGGTTTTTCTGCAAATGGTGAAATTGTCCTGAGCTCTCAGAAAAATGCATTGTTACTGGATGAGTCTTTAGTTCAGTATGAAAAAAAGCAAGGAAAAGATGTCCCTTTTGTAGAAGTGAAACAGCAAGACGGGAAATTTAAGAAAGTATATGTAAAACTTGGAGCAAGTGATGGAATCAATGTCCAGATACTTCCGGGGTCAAATATCACTAAAGATTCAGAAGTGAAAGTATGGAACCCTTCTGATAAAGATAAAGAAGAACTGAAAGAAAAGTCTAAGAAAAAATAATAAACTACACTATACACTTTTAAACTGTTGAATTCCGGAGGATTTTTTTCTCCGGAATTCTTTTTATGTCAATACATTTCATGAGTAAATTCCTATATTTGAATCAGATAAATCAAGAATGTGTCGATACGCAGTAAAAACCTACAAATCACACTATGTTTGCTTTACATGCCGGAAATCATTTAAACAGCCGGCGGTATATGATATCTTACGTAGGATTGAAAAAGAAAAAGTATATCAGGGACCTGATGGTAAATCAATAAATATTGGATCCGTTTTTGTTAACCGCAAAGAAAGCCGGCTTTTTAAACTGCCAAATACAGAAGAGGGAAAAGAATTGGTGTCCACACTGGAAAACCGTGTTATAAGGTGTCCTGAATGCAGAAGTATAATGGCTGACCTTGGAAAAGACTTTAAGGCTCCTAAAAAGACAGCAGCCAAAGAATGGAAAATCATAGAAAGTCTTTTTAAAACAGGGAAATGCTTTCATTCATGCGGCTGTGATGGAATAGGATATATTCCTAAAAATCCCATGGACTATCAAATGTACTTGAAAACAATATTGCAGGATTATCAGGTTTCCCTGACTGACTGCCAGAAGATACCAATAGAAGAATTTCCGGATAAAGCTGAAGAGATTGAATACTGGTCAGACAGAATTCAACGGATAAAAACTGAAATTATAGATAATAAGTTTGAAATCATGTGAATTATGTAACAAAAGAGAGCACTATACTGTCTTACCTTTAAATTCCAAATTATATCCTATGAAAAAAGACTATTGGATTTTATTTCTTTTTATCGTTGCAAAATTTGTTCTTCAATACTCGCTGATAAGTCCTGAGTATGAACTTCACCGGGATGAATATCTGCATCTCGATCAGGCTAATCATCTGGCGTGGGGTTATTTATCTGTTCCCCCTGTAAATTCCTGGATAGCCTGGATGATCAAGATGTTAGGGAGCTCTCTATTTTGGGTTAAATTTTTCCCTGCTTTATTTGGAGCACTGACGATATTCCTGGTGTGGAAGATTGTTGAAGAACTTAATGGGGGCCTCTTTGCTAAAATACTTGCTTCTTTAGGTATCCTGTTTTCAGTGCTGCTTCGGGTAAATATGCTGTTTCAGCCAACGTCTTTAGAAATTCTTCTGTGGTTGTTCCTTTATTATAGCCTGATTAAATATTTTAACTCCCAAAAAGTAAAGTGGATTTACATAGGAGCTGTTGTTTTCGCAGCAGGAATATTAAATAAATACAATATTGCTTTTTCATTATTGGGACTTATTCCTGCATTATTGCTAACAGAGCAAAGAAAAATTTTGATGCAGTCTCATGTATATTGGGCCGCTCTTCTGGCTTTGATTATTGTTTTTCCCAATCTTCTCTGGCAGTATCAGAATCATTTTCCGGTAATCCATCATATGAAAGAGCTTTCTGAAAAACAGCTCGTGCATGTGGATAGAATGGGTTTTATGAAATCTCAGATTCTCTTTTTCATAGGAGTTATTTTTGCTATTATAGCAGGGTGGGGAGCATTACTGTTGTACAAGCCCTTTGAGAAATTCAGGTTTTTCTTTTGGAGTTATATCATCACCATTACCCTGTTTTTATTTTTTAAAGCAAAAGATTACTATGCGATAGGGCTGTATCCGGTGTATATTGCCTTTGGTTCCGTTTTTCTGGGTCACTTATTTGAAAAAGGATGGAAGAGATTTTTAAAACCTGTCAGCATCCTTATCCCTATACTTTTATTTCTTCCTTTATATAATGTAGCCTTCCCCAATAAGAGTCCTGAATATATTGAGTCCCATCAGGATCAGTACAAAAAGTTCGGACTGCTTCGCTGGGAAGACGGAAAGGATCATCCGTTGCCTCAGGATTTTGCCGATATGCAAGGCTGGAAAGAATTGGCTCAAAAAGTAGATAAAGAATATTCCCGACTGTCAAAATCCGGAAATACCATGGTGTTGTGTGATAACTACGGGCAGACTGGCGCTATTAATTATTATTCAAAGGCAGGTGTTGTAGCCATGTCATTTCATGCGGATTATATTAACTGGATAGATTTAACAAAAAAATATAAAAATGTTATCAGGGTTAAAGATGCTCCTGAAGCAGGAAAAGAACTTAAAGAATCAGGCTCCTTTTTTGAAGTTGCAAAATTATATGATTCCATTACCAATCCGTACGCAAGAGAAAGAGGAACGGCAATTTTCAGTTTGCAGGGAGCAAAAATAGATATCAGTAAAAGAATTCAGGACGAAATTGATGAGACTAAAGATGAATGGAAATAATAAGATAGAAGAATGATAATTAGTTTTAAGATATAAAGATAATAGATAAAAAACATTATCGCAACAATATTGCATTAATGAAATTTATTTTATTTTTGCACTATCAACTATCAACTATCAACTATCAACTATCAACTATCAACTATCAACTATCAACTATCAACTATCAACTATCAACTGAACTATGGAAAACAAAAATTTTGATGTCATTATAATAGGAGGAAGCTATTCAGGATTATCCGCAGGTATGTCATTGGGAAGATCTTTAAGAAATGTCCTGATTATTGACAACGGAAAACCTTGCAACAGGCAAACACCACATTCCCATAATTTTGTTACTCATGATGGAAAAACACCGTCAGAAATTGCAAGGCTGGCAAAAGAAGATGTAGAGAAATATAGCACTGTCCGGTTTTATAATGGAACAGTTGTAAAAACAGTAAAAACAACTGATGGTTTCGGAATTGAAACTTCATCCGGCGAAAAATTCCAGGCTAAAAAACTTATTTTGGCTTCTGGAGTGAAAGATAAAATGCCTGATATTCCCGGATTTGCAGAATGCTGGGGGATTTCTGTTATACATTGTCCATACTGTCATGGCTATGAAGTGAAAAACGAGGTTACCGGAATTCTTTCCAATGGGGATATGGCTTACGAATTTTCAAAACTGATTTTTAATCTGACTAAAAATCTTACCCTGTTTACAAACGGGAAAGCTGCTCTTACTGATGAACAACTCGAAAAACTGAAGCAGAATAAAATTATTCTTAACGAAGATGAAATTAAAAGTATTGAGCATACAAATGGTTCCATTCAGAAAATAATTTTCAAAAACGAAAAAGAAGTTGCTTTACAGGCTTTATATGCTAAAATTCCTTTTGAACAAAACCTTAATGTATCCGATGACCTGGGATGCGAACTTACAGAACAAGGATTTATTAAAGTGGATATGATGCAGAAAACAAATGTTCCCGGAGTTTTTGCCTGTGGAGATAATGTGACTATGATGCGCTCCGTGGCTAATGCTGTTGCACAGGGAAATTTTGCAGGTGCAGTGGTCAATAAAGAACTTGCAGACGAAGAATTTTAAAGGGTTTTTGATCAAATTAAAACAGCTATAATATTTGATTTATTGATGAGGTTCTCATTTTTTAGTGTTTAAAATCATTTTTTCAATAGAAAAATCTCGACGAAAATTCCGTACATTTGGGGTGAAAATTTCAAAAACTAAAAGTAAAATGGATATTATTTTCGACCTGATTGAAAAAGAAAGACAAAGACAAACCCATGGATTAGAGCTTATCGCATCAGAGAACTTTGTTTCTGAAAACGTGATGAAAGCAATGGGAAGTGTACTGACCAATAAATATGCTGAAGGATATCCCGGGAAAAGATATTACGGAGGATGTGAAGTAGTAGATGAGGTTGAAACTTTAGCTATCAACAGAGCTAAGGAGCTTTTCGGAGTAGATTATGTGAATGTTCAGCCACATTCCGGTTCTCAGGCGAATGCAGCCATTTATCTTGCAGTTTTAAAACCTGGTGATAAAATCATGGGGATGGACCTTTCAATGGGAGGACACCTTACTCACGGTTCTGCAGTGAATTTTTCTGGTATTCAATATAATGTAGTTTCTTACGGAGTACAGCAGGAAACAGGTCTTATTGATTATGACCAAATGAGAGAAGTAGCGTTGAGAGAAAGACCAAAGATGCTTATTGCTGGTTTCTCAGCGTATTCAAGAGATCTTGATTATGCTAAATTCAGAGAAGTTGCAGACGAAGTGGGAGCTACTCTTTGGGCAGATATTGCTCACCCAGCTGGTTTAGTGGCAAAAGGATTACTGAATTCTCCATTCGAACATTGCCATGTAGTAACTACCACTACCCATAAAACTCTGAGAGGTCCAAGAGGAGGGATGATCATGATGGGGAAAGATTTTGAAAATACATATGGTCACAAAACTCCAAAAGGAGAAATCAAAATGATGAGTCAGGTATTGGACGGAGCTGTATTCCCGGGAATTCAGGGAGGACCACTTGAGCATGTAATCGCTGGTAAAGCAGTAGCTTTCGGTGAAGCTTTAGACGTACAGTTCGAAACATATGCAAAACAGGTTAAAGCCAATGCTCAGGCATTATCAAAAGCAATGATCAACAGAGGATTTGATATTGTAAGTGGTGGTACAGATAACCATTTGATGCTGGTAGACCTTAGAAATAAAGGAGTAAACGGTAAAGAAACTGAAAAAGCATTAGTACTTGCTGATATTACCTGTAACAAAAACATGGTTCCTTTTGATGATAAGTCTCCATTTACGACATCTGGTATCAGATTGGGAACTGCTGCTATTACAACAAGAGGATTGAAAGAAAATGATATGGATACCATTGCAGGATTAATTTCTGAAGTAGTAGATAATATCAAAAATGAGGAAGTTATTGGTTCTGTAAGAAAGAAAGTTAACGAATTAATGGAAGGTAAAGCTCTGTTCAATTACTAACAGACATTCCAATATTATATAAAGAATGAGCAGGCTGCTCATTCTTTTTTTATTCAAATGGAAAAGAAATCTTATACTTTCGACGAAATCAAGCAGAAACTGGTCAACTATTGTGTTTATCAGGACCGCTGTCATGCTGAAGTGGAACAGAAGATGAGGGAGTTCATGCTTATTGATGAAGCCAAGGAAGAAATTATTCTGTATCTTCTGAAAGAAAATTATTTGAATGAAGAAAGATTTACCCGAAGCTATATCAGAGGTAAATTTTACATCAAACATTGGGGAAAGACCAAAATCAAAATGAATCTGAAGCAGAAACAGATTTCCGAGAAGCTGATCAATTCGTGTTTTGATGAGATTGATGATTCTGATTATGAGAAAACTATCCGAAAGATTTTTGAGGAGTATTATTCTAAGCAGAAGGGTTTGAAAGAATATCAAAAAAAAACCAAGACTATAAAGTATTTGATGGGTAAAGGTTTTGAATATGAAAAAATAATTAATATTTTTGACTAAATATTAATAAAATTTAAAAAACTTGACGTATGACTTTTAGGGAAAAAAATAAGCAGTTCATTGAAAAAGATTGATATATAGGGATTTAGTAATTATTTTAAAGAGAAACAGCTTAAATAAAGAACTTTAACAGATATATATCACCTTTGTAAAGAGTTTTTATGGTATGATTTTTGTCACTGAGTTTAGCTGTACCTAATGAAATTGTTAGATTTCATAAAATATAACATCAAATTTATTTTTGATTTCAATATATTGAAATAAATTTATTTATTTTTGTATGATTGTATCAGAATTATCTTTGATTGGATAATCAGATATTATACCTTAATTAAATATGAACACCAATAAAGACAATGTACAATTCTCTTAGAAAAACAATATTTGGAGGGGATAATGTTGTCAATCTCTCAGACGTAAGATATCTTCCTCGATGGATAATTCTTGTAATAGACATTATTATTCTGATCATATCTTTATTTCTTTCCACTTACATTATCGCAAAGATTACCAAGCAGGAGTTTATATACCATGAAGATAAAAGTTTAATTTTTGCTTTTATTATTCTGGTAAATACTGTTTTTATGTATGTCTTCAAGACTTATGCCGGTATTATTCGCCATTCAACATTTATAGATTTATTTAAGCTTCTGATATCCTGTTTCTGCACGATGCTGACTATCGGAACGATAAATATTCTTTATTTCTGGACTACAGGAAGTAAGTTTATTCTTACCCCTTATCTGGTACTTTACTTTGTCATTTCTTTTATGGGATTATTCCTTTTCAGATTATATGTAAAAGAGTTTTTCCATATTGTAAGAGAATACAGAAGAAGTGCGCTGAAAAAAAGAATTCTGGTATTGGGAATTGATGAACAGTCGATTGCAATTGCACGTGCTATTCTGGATAACCCAAGCCTGCCTTATCAGGTGGTTGGTTTCTTAACTCAAAGAACAGATTCTAAAAGAGCATCTCTGCTGGGAAAACCAATTTACGAAAAACAAAAGATAGAAGAGCATTCAAAAGAAGATCTTATTATTGATGGGGTTCTTGTTGTTAAAGAGATGATGGCAAGAGATGAAATGAATGCTTGGGTAAATTTATTTTTGGAGAAGGACCTGAATGTCTTTAAAGCACCATCCGTACAAAAACTAAGAGACAGTGATCTTGGCGGTTCTATCAGGAATCTTCAGATTGAAGATCTGTTGAATAGAAAACCTATCAAAATCCAGAATGAAAAAGTTAAAAGCAGACATTTTGCTAAGACTGTATTGGTAACCGGTGGAGCGGGATCTATAGGAAGTGAGATTGTAAGACAGGTTGCTCATTTCAATCCCTCTTTAATTGTAGTGCTGGATCAGGCCGAAACTCCGCTGTACGAAATTGAACTTGAAATGAGAGAAAAATTCCCTCATATTACTTTCAAATTTGTTTTAGGAGATGTTTCTAACCATCATAGAATGGAATCTCTGTTCCAGACGTACAATTTTTCAATGGTATATCATGCTGCTGCCTATAAGCATGTACCTTTAGTCGAAGAGAATCCTCATGAAGCCATTTTTGTTAATATATTGGGTTCAAAGATAGTTGCAAAATTATCCAGCAAGTATAAAGTAAACAGATTCGTAATGGTATCTACAGATAAAGCTGTAAATCCAACTAACGTAATGGGAGCTTCAAAACGTGCTGCAGAACTTTTCGTACAGTCCCTTCAGAATGTAGAAGGTAATGTGACCAAGTTTATTACAACAAGGTTTGGAAATGTATTAGGCTCCAACGGTTCGGTCATTCCGCATTTTAAAAAACAAATCGAGGCTGGAGGTCCGGTAACCATTACCCATCCTGAAATTGTAAGATACTTCATGACTATTCCTGAGGCTTGTGAACTGGTTCTTCAGGCAGGAACAATGGGAGAAGGAGGTGAAATATTTGTCTTTGATATGGGAGAACCTGTTAAAATTATTGATCTGGCGAAAAGAATGATAAAATTATCAGGATTCGAACCTAATATTGATATTAAGATTATTTATACGGGATTAAGACCTGGAGAAAAGCTCTACGAAGAACTTTTAAGTGATGATGCAAAAACGCTTCCTACTCATAATGATAAAATTATGATTTCTAAAGACCCTTCCATGGGATTTGAAGATATAGATAGGCTTACTAAAGAAATTACCAAAGCTTCTCTGCGAAGAGATAAAGTGGAAGTAGTAAGGATTCTTAAAACAATAGTGCCGGAATTCCGAAGCAATAATTCAATTTATGAGGCTTTGGATAAATAGAAAAAATATAAATGTATATTTGCACAATTTAACAAAATAATGAAAGGAAAAATATTAGCAGTAGTTTTGGCATCCTCTTTAGTGATTTCCTGTAAAGTGAATCCCAATGCTAAGAACGATTTAAATTATATGCAGAATATAGAAAAAGTGGCTATAGATGCATCAGCTAAAAATTCTAATAATACGATACAGGCTGGTGATCAGATTGTTATTTTGATTACTGCCAAAGATATGGATGTGGTTAAACCTTTTAATCAGAATTACTCTTCATCCGAATTTATTCAAACAAATACTTTAGCAGGGAGTAATACCCCTAATCAGGGAGCCGTGACTATTTCAGGTCCTACTTATATTGTTGATACTAATGGAGATATTGACTTTCCAATTCTGGGTAAAATCAACACATCCAATAAAACTCTCGTTGAGCTTAAAGATGAATTAAGAAATAAGATGACCAAATATGTTATTGATCCTACAGTTAATATAAGACTTGCTAATTTTAAAATAACCGTTTTAGGAGAAGTTAATAGGCAAGGAGACTATACAATAGCTAATGGTCATGCAACAATTTTAAATGCATTAGGTCTTGCAGGAGATTTTACAACATATGGAAAAAGAGATGAAGTTTTGGTGATCAGAACAGAAAACGGACAGGTTTCACATGGACGTATAAATCTTTTAGATGCGAATGTCATCAATTCACCTTATTATAATCTTAAACAGGGTGATGCTATTATTGTTTCTTCGAACAATACAAAAGATGCTATTTCAAAACAAAACCCAAATACAGGACTATATCTGACTGCTATTTCTATTGGGGTGACTGCCATAGCAGTAGTAGTAAGTTTATTTAATAAGAAATAAAAAATTGATGGATAACCAGGAATCTACACAATTTTCAGGAACGGAGAAGATTTCGAATAAAATTAGTACCAATGAGATAATCAAACCATATTTACGAAAATGGCCATGGTTTATTTTCAGTGCAATTTTAACTCTAATAGTTGCCTTTATAGCTGTAAAGTTTATAACACCAGTCTACTCTGTTGAGACAACACTTCTTATAAAAGACTCAAAAAACTCATCATCTGATGAATTGGGAGTACTTTCAGATTTATCTGGATTAGGAGGAATGAAAACCAACAGTATTACAAATGAAATTGAGGTTCTGAAATCGAAAAAACTCATGACTGATGTAGTGGTTAGCCAAAACCTTCAAACAAATATTATAGCCAAAGGTAGAATAAGAAGTATTGAGCTTTACAAAAAGTCATCCCCTATTGAAGTTAAAGTTGTAAATGAAAAATCTAAAACTCCAAATAACCTGATTAATGTAGAATTAAAAGGCAATAAAGTTGTAGTAAATTATAATGATTTAGAAAAAGAAATTGTTTCTGAATATGGAAGAATAATCAATCTTCCCTTTGCAAATATTATTATTACAAAAAATAATAAATATGATGCCAAAACTTCACAAGGGGTAAATACCAATAAATTAGAATTAAATATTTCAACTGTTGAAGCCAAAGTTAATAGTTTATCAGATGCACTTAATGTCAATTTAGCTAATAAAGATGCTACTGTACTTAAGCTAGCAATGAATTATCCACAAACGGAAAAGGCTAAGGATATTCTTAATTCTTTGGTAAATGCTTATAATTATGATGCAATTTTAGACAAAAATTTTGAATCCAAAAAGACATTGGATTTCATTGAAGACAGAGTAAGGAAACTATCTGTTGAGCTTGGACAGGTAGAAAATGAAAAAGAAAATTTTAAAGCTAAAAATAACCTTACTGATCTGGAGACAGAAGCTAAAATTGATTTAGAAAGTTCAGCTACAGCTCGTGGTAAGCAACTGGAACTTGATGGACAAATTGAGTTAACCAACTCATTAATTACTTTTATTTCCAAACAAGGTCAATATCAAATTTTACCGTCAAATGTTGGGTTAAGTAATGCCGATGCAGCGTCTGGTATTACAGCCTATAATCAACTGATATTACAAAGATCAAGATTACTGGAATCTGCAACTATTGACAATCCAGTGGTTGTAGAACTTAATAAACAGATTAATGCTATGCGAACTTCTGTTGTTCAAGCTCTTCAAAGAAATAAAACAGGGTTGGAACTTGCCAGAAATGAATACATAGGAGAACAGAATAAAGTGTCTGGAAAAATTGCTAAAATTCCATCTATAGAGAAAATTTTTAGAGGAATAGAGAGGCAGCAACAAATTAAAGAAAATTTATATTTACTATTACTACAGAAAAGAGAAGAAACCGCAATAGCACAGTCTATTACAGCACCTAAAGCCAGAGTTATTGATGTGGCATATGCTTCTCTTAATCCTGTGGCTCCAAAGAAACAGGTTATTTTGTTGGCTGCTTTATTTATAGGATTACTTATTCCATTTCTAATTATTTATTTATCAGAACTATTAAATAATAAGATTGTCACTAAACATGATCTGGAAAAACTGGTACATGCACCTATTATAGCAGAATTACCAAGTCTTGAAAAAGGAGATTCTGAAATCGTAAAAATGAACGATATTACTCCTATGGCGGAGGCATTTAGAATTCTTATTACGAATATGAACTTTATGCTTTCAAAAGAGAAAAAAGGAAAAGTTGTATTTGTCACTTCAACAGTGAAAGGAGAAGGAAAAACCTTTACTTCAGTCAATTTAGCTTTAACATTGGCTAATCCTAAAAAGAAAGCAATTATCATAGGATCTGATATCAGAAATCCTCAGCTTCAAAGATATAATCCGGCAAGAAAAGGACTTACGGGACTTACAGAGTATCTTTATAATGATGAAACCAAACTTGAAGATATTATTCATGTCTCATCCTTTAATCCTTACCTGGATGTAATTTATTCAGGAATGATTCCTCCTAACCCGACAGAATTATTATCCAACGGCCGTTATGAGTTCCTTTTAAGTGAATTGAAAGAGAAGTATGAATATATTATCCTGGATACTGCACCATTGCTCCTTGTTACAGATACTTTCCTTATTGCTGAACTTTCTGATGTTACCATCTATGTGTCCAGATCTAAATATACCGAAAAGGCATTATTAGAATTTGCCAATAGCAATATCGATCAGAAAAAAATCAAAAATGTTGGGTTTGTACTTAATGATGTGAATAGGGAGAATTTAGGATATAGTAACAAATACGGTTATGGCTATAACCAACATGCAGAACAATCTTGGCTTCAAAAAATAAAAAATAAATTTAGTTAATGATAGCAGCATATACAATAGCGGTTATAGGCCAGGGTTATGTAGGCCTTCCTCTATCCCTTGAATTTGCCAATCACTATCCTGTCTTTGGTTTTGATATTAATACACAACGTGTTGATCAGCTTAATAACGGAAAAGATATAACGCTTGAGGCTGATGTTGATAAATTAAATGACGGACTGAAAAAATATAAAGAATCTAATGGTTCTTTAGGCTATAAAGCCACAAGCCGATTATCTGATATTTCTGAAGCTAATATATTCATTGTAACTGTTCCTACTCCTATTGACAAATATAATGCTCCGGATCTGACTCCTTTGATTTCTGCTTCAAAAATGTTGGGAGAAATTATTAAAAAAGGAGATACTATCATTTATGAATCGACGGTTTTTCCTGGCTGTACAGAAGAAGAATGTGTGCCTGTGCTTGAAAAATATTCAGGACTTAAATTGAATGAAGACTTTTTTGTAGGATATTCCCCGGAAAGAATTAATCCGGGAGATAAAGTGAATACACTTACAAGCGTTAAAAAAGTAACTTCAGGTTCTACGGCAGAGATTGCTGAAAAAGTAGATCAATTATACAAGAAAATTATTACTGCGGGAACCCATAAAGCGCCTAGTATTAAAGTTGCAGAAGCCTCGAAAGCTATTGAAAATGCACAAAGAGATGTTAATATTTCTTTTGTTAATGAATTAGCCTTAATCTTCGATAGAGTAGGTATCGATACCAATGATGTATTGGAAGCAGCAGGTACAAAATATAACTTTCTTAAATATAAACCAGGATTGGTGGGAGGACACTGTATTTCAGTGGATCCTTATTACCTTGCACACAAAGCAGAACAGCTGGGTTATCACCCGGATGTTATCCTATCCGGAAGACGTGTAAACGATTCTATTGCCAAGTTTGTTGCTGCTAAAGTAGTGAAACTTCTTATTGCAAAAGGTGGAGTAATAAAGAACTCTAATGCACTGATTTTAGGCGTAACATTCAAAGAAAACTGTCCCGATGTCAGAAATACTAAAGTAGTAGATATTTACAGAGAACTTGCAGATTATGGTGTAAATGTAGATATTTATGATCCATGGGCAAGCAAAGAAGAAGTAAAGCACGAATATGGAATTGATATTCTGGATGTTCTTCAGGAAGGAAAAAAGTATGATTCATTAGTTATTGCTGTTTCTCACAATGAGTTTCTGGAAATGGATCTGGATCAGCTTAAAAAAGAAAATGCCGTGGTTTTTGATACCAAAGCATGTTTAGACAGAAATCTGGTTGATGCAAGATTATAGCAGGTAATGAATTATGATATTATCATCATTGGCGCAGGTTTGGTAGGATTGGCTACAGCCTATCAGACTAAGCTGAAAAGTCCTGGTTCTAAGATTCTGATTTTAGAAAAAGAAAATGATGTGGCATTGCATCAGTCGGGACATAACAGTGGAGTAATCCATAGTGGAATTTATTATAAACCGGGAAGCCTTAAAGCTAAGAATTGCATTGAAGGATATAACTCGGTAATTAATTTTGCTGAAAAACACGGAATACGATATGACCTTTGCGGGAAAATAATTGTAGCCACTTCCCAGGAAGAATTGCCTCTTTTAGATACTATTTATAAAAGAGGAGTTGAAAACGGACTTCAGGATTTAAAGTATCTTTCAAGGGAAGAATTTCGTGAAATTGAACCCCATTGCGAAGGAGTAAAGGCGATCAGAGTCCCACAGACCGGAATTATTGACTATCCCGGAATAGCTAAAAAAATAAAAGAACTTTTTGAAGAATTAGGAGGAGAAGTAAGGTTTAATAATGAAGTAAGAAACATTATTGATAAAAGCTCTGAAATTATTGTAAACACCAATGTTTCCGAATTTAAAACTAAAAAACTGATTTCCTGTGCGGGATTATATTCTGATAAGATAACCAAAATGACCAACGAAAAAAATGATGTGGTCATTATTCCTTTCAGAGGAGAATATTATAAAATTAAGGATGAAAAAAAACATCTGGTAAAACATCTTATTTACCCGGTGCCTGATCCTAACTTTCCGTTTCTTGGGGTACATTTTACCAGAATGATTGATGGCAATATTGAAGCAGGCCCTAATGCCGTTCTCGCTTTTAAAAAAGAGGGATACCATTTTTTCGATTTCAATTTCGGTGAAACCATGCAGACTGTGTTATGGCCTGGATTTAGGAAAATTGTAGCGAAATATGGAAAAACAGGAATGGGAGAAATGCACCGTTCACTCTCCAAATCTGCGTTTACAAAAGCCCTCCAGAAGCTCTTACCGGAAATACAGGAAAATGATCTTGTGTCGGGAGGTTCAGGAGTAAGAGCCCAGGCTTGTGACAGAAACGGAGGCCTGATTGATGATTTTGATATCGTGAAAAACGGAAACATCATTCACGTCAGAAATGCTCCGTCCCCGGCTGCCACTTCCTGCCTTTCTATAGGAAATAAAATAAGTGAACTTATTACAAGTTAAAAACGCACCTCTAAATACTCTCAAAAAACTAAAAGATGAAAATTCAAATGGTTGATCTTAAAGGTCAATATCAGAAAATAAAAAATGAAATTGATGCTGGAATTCAGGATTGTATTGATAAAACAGCATTCATCAATGGTCCTGCGGTAAAAGAATTTCAACAGGATTTCGAAAAATATCTGGGAGTAAAACATGTTATTCCATGTGCTAACGGAACAGATGCACTTCAAATTGCCATGATGGCCCTTAACCTACAGCCCGGAGACGAAATAATCTGTCCAGCCTTTACTTATGTAGCGACAGCAGAAGTTATTGGTCTTTTAGGATTGAAGCCTGTAATGGTAGACGTAAACGAAGATACTTTTGATATACAGCTGGAAGATCTTGATAAATATCTTACACCCAAAACCAAAGCAATAGTTCCTGTCCATTTATATGGGCAGAGTGCTGATATGGAACAAATTCTTAAATTTGCAGAAAAACACAACCTTTTTGTTATAGAAGATAATGCTCAGGCAATCGGTTCTGATTATACTTTCTCAGATGGGACTGTAAAAAGAACGGGAACTATCGGACATATCGGCTGCACCTCATTCTTTCCATCAAAAAACCTGGGATGTTATGGTGATGGAGGGGCATTGATGACAAATGATGATGAATTAGCCATCAAAATCAGAATGATTGCCAACCACGGTCAGGAAAAGAAATACTATCACAAAATTTTAGGTTGTAATTCAAGACTGGATACTATTCAGGCAGCTGTGTTAAAAGTTAAGCTTAAGTATTTAGATGACTATTCAGCTGCCCGAAACAGGATGGCAGATTATTATGATAAAAACCTTGTGGCTATTGCTGAAATTCAGATTCCTAAGAGAGCTGGAAATTCTACTCACGTATTTCATCAGTACACCCTTAAGGTGAAGAATGGAAAAAGAGACGGATTACAAAAATATTTGGCAGAAAAGAATATTCCAAGTATGATATACTACCCTTTACCTCTTTATAAGCAGGAAGCTTTTCTTCAATATGTAGCCGAGGGCTTTAGCCTTCCGGTTACAGAACAGCTCTGCAAAGAAGTCATCTCTCTTCCTGTCCATACAGAATTTGACCAGGGAGTACTGGATGTTATTATTACAGAAATTAAGAATTATTTTAATTAAATTATGGATTATTCTAAGGCAATACTTATCAGAGAATTTGAAAAATTACTTTTAGATCAATTTTCTAAAGGAAAACTTAATGGAACAGTCCATACTTGTGTAGGACAGGAAACTACAGCCGTAGCCATTGCTTCAAACTTTAAAAAAGGAGATCGAATTTTTTCCAATCATAGGGGGCATGGTCACTTTATTTCTATAAATGGAGATATTAAATCACTGCTTGCTGAAATGTTGGGAAAGGAATCAGGAATCTCTTCCGGAATCGGAGGCAGCCAGCATTTATATAATGATGATTTCATAAGCAATGGTATTCAGGGAGGATTGGCTCCTGTAGCTGTTGGATATGGATATGCCAATAAGCTCAAACAAAATGATAGTATTTCGATTGTCTTCTTAGGCGATGGAACTATGGGGCAGGGAATTGTATATGAAGCACTGAATCTGGGAGCGATCTATTCTTCTCCAACACTTTTTGTTATGGAGAATAATGGCTATGCACAATCAACTCCTTTTGAAATGATTAAGAGAGGGGAAATGAAAGACAGAATCGAAGGATTCGGGGTGAAATATATAAAAACTTCAATTTGGGCGTCAGACTTTGAAGAGACAGTAACCAGAGCAACCCTGGAGACAAGAGAAGGAAACCCTGTTTTTTTGGAGATTGAATGTTATAGGTTGAATTCACATTCGAAAGGAGACGACAATAGAGAAACAAATGAAATAGCTCATTATATTGAGATTGACCCTATTAATGTTTTTTACAAAAACTTCCCTGAAAAAGCATCCGGGTATGAAGCTGAAGCCAAAAAATTGTTGATGGCCTATCTGGAAGAACTTGAAGAAGAGAAGCCTTTGAGCTCTATGACTGAGCATATTTCAGTATTTAATTTAGAATCAGAGATAGAAGAATACAATATCGAAAAGTTAGGAAAAAGGATAAACAAACTTATTAATGAAGGTTTGGATATATTTTTAACCAACGAAAACTCTATTTTTTTGGGGGAAGATATTATGGAAACAACAGCTTATACCCCTGGAAATTATGGAGGAGCATTTAAAGTCTCTGAAAAGTTGAGTCATAAACATAATAACAGAGTATTTAATACTCCTATTTGTGAAAGTTCAATAATAGGATTTGCAATTGGATCTGCGCTGAATGATTACAAATCTATTGCAGAAATTATGTTTGGAGACTTTTTAACATTAGGATTTGATCAAATCTTACAACAGGCTTCTAAAATACCAGAAATGTTTGGTAGAAAAGTAAAACTACCTATGATTATCAGAACACCTATGGGAGGAAGAAGAGGTTATGGACCCACACATTCACAAAATATAGAAAAGCATTTCCTATTTATTCCTAATACTAGAGTCATAGCTCTTAATTCATTTTATAACCCTAGAGATATTTTTGAAACTCTATATCATAAGAATGATATATTAACTTTAATTATAGAAGACAAAATTGCTTATACAAAAGAAATCTTCTGGAAAGATCTGAAAGGATATAATGTATATAAAACTAAAGAAGATTTTCCGACTTTAATTTTTAAACCTGCTAAAATAAAGCCTAATCTGACAATACTATGTTATGGTGGTATGTTAGACGAAGTATTGGCTACAATAGAGGATCTTCTTGTAGAGGAAATCTTTGTACAAATCGTTTGTCCTACGCAATTGTCTCCATTTAATATTAATCAGGTCATTGAAAGTGTATCTGTAACAAAAAATATTTGTATCATAGAGGAAGGATCTAAATATGCCTCTTTATCAGGGGAAATTTTTTCTTATTTTACAGAGCATAAGATAGCACTGAATAAAGCACTTAGAATTTCTAATGAAAGTTTGATTCCTTGTGCTAAAGATGCAGAGTTAAGTGTGATACCCAATAAGAATTTAATTTTCAACAAAATCAAAAAATTTGCTCATGAATAAGTACTTTATTGAACAAATTAACGTAAGTGATAATGAATATTTAATCACTTCTATACCATTTAACAGCGGTGATAGAATTAGTAGGGGTGACATTATAATTTCCTATGAATCTTCAAAAGCTGATTTTGATGGCGATTCAAATGAAGACGGATATATTTATTACAATCCTTCACTTCAGTTGAAAAAGAACTATAAAATTGGTTATTTATTAGCTGTAATTTCTGAAGAACCTCTGGATCATTTAGATGAGATCTTTAATGAAGGAAGTCTATCCGGTAAGGACTCATTTCAAGATACAGATAAGATTATTACCAAAAAAGCGAAAAAACTTATAGATAGTCATAATATTGATGTAAATATCTTTGATGATGAAATTATTTCCGAAGAAATCATTTTAGAATATTTATCCAAAACAGAGAATCATTCATTTCAGGATATAGAATATTATTATTCTAAAAGTATTGATTTTAAAGTTAGAAATGGTCAGAAGAAACTGGCGATCATTGGAGCTGGAAAAGCAGCTCTACAACTTCTTGACACGATTTTTGAACTTAAAAATATAGACCCTGTTGTATTGTACGATAACAATTCTTCTATAATAGGTAAAACTCTTTTGGGAATTGAAATAAAACAACTCTCAGTTGAAACAATTATCGAAGATTATAATCAGAGGCTATATGATGAAATTATAATCTCTTTTTCGGGGAATATTGCAGAAAGAAAAAGGTGGTTTGAAGTATTGGATAGTAATCATATTCCTATGGCCAATGTTCTTCATCCTACTTGCATTGTTAGTAATTTTGTGAATATAGGAAAAGGAAATATCTTTTTTGCTAATACAAGAATTGGCCCATTTGTCGAAATAGGAAATAATAATGTTGTTTCTTCATATTGTAGTTTTGAACATCATAATAAATTAGGGAATCATAACACATTTGGCCCTTCAGTTATCTTTTCTGGCAGCTGTACTATTGGAAATGAAATAAAATTTGGAACAGGGATTTTTATAGAACCAAAAGTGAAAATAGGAAACCATAGTATTATTTCTTCAGGTTGTATTGTTCAGAAAAATATTCCTGAATATAATATTCTAAGAAATACAGCAAAATTTGAATTAAAAAAAATAAATACAGATGAATAAAATAAAATTTGCAGTTGTAGGATGTGGTCATATTGGGAAAAGACATGCTGAAATGATATCCAGAAATGAAGAGTGTGAATTGGTTGCTTTGGTGGATGTAAAAGACAAATCCGTTCTGGGAATTGACCGTTATGAGGTTCCATTTTTTAAATCTCTGGATGAATTATTGAATTCCGGAATTGATTTTGACGTCGTTAATATTGCCTCACCGAATGGGTTTCACTTTGAACAGGCCTATAAGGTAATAGACGCAGGGAAGCACGTGGTAGTGGAAAAGCCAATGACGTTATGCAAACAACATGCTGAAAAACTTATTTTTCAAGCCTTGCACAAACATAAGCAGGTTTTTGCGGTAATGCAGAACCGGTATTCTCCTCCATCAGTATGGATTAAAGAAATGGTGGAGAGTGGAAAATTGGGTAGAATATTTATGGTGCAGCTAAACTGCTACTGGAACCGTGATGAAAGATATTATAAACCTGAATCATGGCATGGAAAGCTTGATCTGGATGGAGGAACGCTATTCACACAATTTTCTCACTTTATAGATATTATGTACTGGCTGTTCGGTGATATTACCAATATTCAGGCAAAATTTGCAGATTTTAACCATGAAACTCTTACTGATTTTGAAGATTCAGGATTTGTTAGTTTTGATTTTGTAAATGGTGGGATGGGATCTTTAAACTATTCTACTTCAGTATGGAATCAAAACCTTGAAAGTTCTATGACGATTATTGCTGAAAATGGAGCCGTAAAAATCGGTGGTCAATACATGGATAAAGTGGAAGTTTGTAGCGTGAAGGATTATGTAATGCCTGAATTGCCGCCTACTAACCCAGGGAATGATTATGGAGCATACAAAGGTTCCGCGGCAAACCATCATTATATTATTGAAAATGTAGTAGATGTGTTAAAAGGTAGAAATGCCATTACAACCAATGCTTTGGAAGGGTTAAAAGTAGTAGACATTATAGAAAGAATTTATGCCCTAAAAGAATAATTATTTACTGTTAAAACAATAGTTGCTGGAATTGTATAAATATGCGAAATAGATGGGTTACTTCCAACAAAAAAATTATGAATGAAAAATTGTTTGAATAGCTTTGAATTTTAAAAAAATTTTAAATAGTGTAAAATCGAATTCTTTTTTACAAAACGTAGCGATATTATCTAGTGGAACTGTTATCAGTCAGTTGATAGTGATTGCGACCTCTCCTCTTCTTTCCCGAATGTATTCTGTTGAATCGTTCGGTATTCTTTCTATTTTTACAAGTTTTACCGTATTTCTGGCAGTCCTTTCAACCGGACGCTATGAATTGGCTGTCGGACTTCCAAAAGAAGATAGTAGAGCTTCAGCAATATTTAAACTTATTATTTATATTTCCATTACAGTAACATCATTATATCTTGTTCTGATTTTTTTATTGAAAAATGTTTTTCATATCCATGACAAAACACAGTTTCTCTCAAATAATGAGGTATATATAGCTCCCTTATATATTTTTTTTGGTGCTGTTTATTCTGCATTAGGATATTGGAATCAAAGAAATAAAAAATATAAAAAAATTACTTTTTCAAATGCTATACAAGTAATTACCTCTTGTATATTCAGTATTATATTCGGAATACTGGGCTACAAAAATGGGATGATAATAGGGATGATATCGGGAATCTTTACTTCTATACTTTATTTACTTTTAACAGATAGAGAGTTAAGAACTTTCTTAAAATCTCACCATAATGAATTAAAAAGTGTAGCAAAAGAATACTCCTCTTTTCCAAGATACATGATCATTTCTGATATGTCTCTTGCAGCTTGTCAACAATTCATCCCAATATTATTTTCTGTTTTATATAACACTACAATTGTGGGTTTTTTTTCAATGGCAAACAGGATGATAAGACTTCCAAACATTGTTATTACAACTTCAGTAGGGAATGTTTTCAGAAATGAAGCTATTGATGAAATCCGGGAAAAAGGAAATTGTAAGGACCTTTATAGATCTACTATTAAAAAACTTATTTTAATGTCACTTCCGATATACTTAGCCGTATTCATTATCTCACCTAAGCTATTCGTTTTTGTTTTTGGTGATAAATGGGAAGTTGCAGGCTATTTTGCCAGAATCTTGTCTGTTATGCTTTTGATAGAATTTGTTGTTACTCCTCTTAATACTTTATTTTATGTAGTGGGTAAACAAAAAATATTAATGAGACTGCAGGTTGTAAATGCTTTGTTGGTTTTTATTTCAATTTATTCAGGGTATTATTTCTTTTCAGATTACTATATTTCATTGATATTATTTTCTGGAGTTTCTATTTTATCAAATATTATTTTCTTAATTTTTACAAATAAATTATCAAAAGGTGTATACTGAAAAAGTAAATAAATTACAAGTCGTTTTTTTGGTTCTGATGCTTTATGGGTATGAACTGGTATCTTTTTTTCCTAGTTTACTGAATATGGAGTCATCAAGACCTGTATCTGTAGGATATAGAGTATTTGTTTTTTTATTGGCTAGCTGGGTAATTCTTAAAAATAAAATCAGATTAACAAATAAACACCTTTTAATATATACTTTCTGGTTCCTGTATTTATTACGATTATTTTATGATTCAGCATTGACCTCAAAAATAATACAATCTCCTATTGTAGATTATTGGGCTTTCTCTGCAGGGATTATTGGCTGTTCTTTGGCTTGTACAACAAATTTTAATCAAAATACCATTATATCCGCACGAAAATGGGTGGTAATTGTTTTATATATCGTTAATTTATGGGGGCTGTATAATAACATTACACAGCCTCAGATAGTACCAGATGATGTGCTGGTAAGAGCAGATGCTAATGCTGCTCTTAATACTGTTTCTTTCGGTAGGGCAGCCGCTGTTATGTTCTTTATTTGTTTTACTATATTTTTAGAAAAAAATACAGCCTGGCAGAAAGTTTTGCTTGGTATAGGGATGGGGATCAGCCTTTTCAATTTGTTTATGGCGGGGTCAAGAGGCCCTTTATTACAGCTAGTGATTGTTATTATTGTATTTTTATTAAGTTCAAGAAAACTTATTAAGCCGAAATATATTCTCTTATTTGTCATTATGGTAGTAATACTGATGACCCTTTTTCCACAATATTTAAATATTTCAGAATTAGTTTTTGAGAGATTTAAAGAAACAGGTTTTTCTTCTAATGATAGTGATCGGTTTAGAGCAGAATTATTTAAATCAGCCTGGAATCAGTTTCTTGATCATCCCGTCTTTGGTGACTCGATTGAAACTGTTTTTGAAGGTACTTATCCCCATAATCTGTTGCTTGAATCCTTAATGAGTATTGGTTTTGTGGGAGGAATAATGATTATTATAATTATCATAATAGCATTCATTAATGCTGTCAGATATATAAAAATACCCTATTATAATTGGCTGGGAGCCATTTTATTGATGGATGTGATTTCATCCAATTCATCAGGATCTATTGCCAATTATTTATTATTCTGGCCGTTATTGGCATTTACCATTAATAGCCATATTACAAAACAACAAAACGGAAAAACAATACAGATATGAAAATATTAATGCTGTGTGATGCCTACTTTATCGACTTTCAGTATCAGGAAAATTTAATTGCGAAAAGTTATATTAAATTAGGATATGAAGTGGTCGTGATAACAAATACAAATGAAAAAATTCTTGACTTTATTAATGATATTCATGATAATTCACTTCCTGAAAAAATTGAATATGATAATGGAGTTAAAATTTATAGAGAGCCTTATAGTATAAATATTCTACACAGGGTAAGACGCTTTAAAAATGTTAAAAGAATTCTGGATCAGGAAAAGCCGGATTTTCTCTTTTCTCATGATATACAATTTAATATCGGAGATCTGGTAGATTATAAAAAAAAATATAATACCAGGATTATTATGGATTATCATGCTGATTTTTCAAATTCTGGAAAAAACTGGGTGTCAATTAACATTCTTCATAAAATTATACGAAAAAAATACCTGTATAGATATAAAAAATATATTGATAAAATATATCCTGTAGTTCCTGCCGGTGAAGAATTCCTCCATAAAATCTATGGAATTTCATATGATGAGATGGAACTTCTCCCTCTTGGCTGTGAGTATGATGAATGTGAAAAATTTAGAAAAGAAACGGATATTATAAAACTTAGGGAAGAATATGGTATTTCACCCAATGATATTGTGATTATCACAGGTGGAAAATTCCATAAGTTGAAACGTACTGATTTGGCTGTAAAGGCAGTGAAAAAAATAAATCAGAAAAATGTACATATGATAGTATTCGGTACGGCAGATAAGAATCATGAAGAGTACTTAAAAACTATGCTGCAAGATGCTGAAGGCGCCAATATACATTTTACAGGATGGGCAGATAGTAAAAAAATTTATGAGCTAATGGCAATTTCTGATATTGCATTATTTCCGGCCAGTCAGTCAGTACTCTGGCAGCAGTCAATAGGGATGCATTTACCTCTTATTGCTGGGGATGCTGGGGGTCAGGATATGTCTTATCTCAATCAGAATGGTAATCTTATAAAAATTGATGCCTCTGATATTAATGAAGATTTTATTAAAGAAATTTTGCTAGATTTAATTCAGAATCCTGAGAAAATTGAATCAATGAAAAAGGGAGCTGAAAAAACAGCAAAAGAGTATTTAGATTATTCTATTATTGCAAAAAGAACTCTAAGCTAAGCAGCTGTCAGATAAGTCTTATGAAAATAGTACAAATAAGCAGTGAAGTAAATATTGGATCTGTAGGTAGAATTGCCGAACAGATTGGAGAAAATGTCCTGAATGAAGGATGGAAAAGCTATATTGCTTATGGAAGAGAAGCTCTTCCCAGTAAGTCTGAAGTTTTTCAGATCGGAAATAAACTGGATATTTATAAACATGTTATTTTGACAAGACTTACCGATAGACACGGATATGGATCTGGAAGAGCAACAGAAGAGCTTATCGAGAAAATAAAAAAAATTAATCCGGACATTATTCATTTACAACATGTACATGGATATTTTGTAAATATTGATATTTTGTTTAATTTTTTAAAAGAGGCCAATTTACCTGTAGTATGGACTTTCCATGACTGCTGGTCTTTTACAGGACATTGTGCCTATTATGAGTTGATAGAATGCAATAAATGGGAAACACAGTGTAGTGAATGTCCGCAAATTTCAGAATATCCAAAGTCTATATGGAAAGATAATTCGAAAAAAAATTATATTGACAAAAAGAAGTTGTTTACCTCAGTACCCCGAATGACCATTGTACCCGTATCCAGTTGGCTCGAAGGTGAAGTGAAAAAATCCTTTCTGAAAAGTTATAATGTGAAGACTATTCATAATGGTATTGATATTCAGCAATTTGTGTATAGAGAGAATGATTTTAAACAACGGCATCATATTGAAAATAAATTTTTAATATTAGGAGTAGCTAGTCCTTGGGATAAGCGAAAAGGATTAAAGTATTTTATAGAATTATCAAAAATGTTATCCGATGATTATAGAATTGTATTGGTTGGATTAAGTAAAAAACAAGTAAAAGCTCTACCTGTAAATATTATTGGATTTGAAAGAACAAAAGATGTAAATGAGCTGGCAGAACTCTATTCCGCTGCGGATGTGTTTGTAAATCCTACGCTGGAAGACACTTTTCCAACTACCAATTTAGAAGCTCAATCTTGCGGAACGCCGGTTATTACTTTTAAAACAGGAGGTTCCCCGGAAGCGATCAGTGGATTAACGGGAATTGTGGTAGAAAAAGGTGATGTTTCTGGACTTGTAAACGCTATCCAGGAAGTACGGAACAACACCCGTGCTTTTTATTCTGAAAACTGCAGAAAAAGAATCTTGGATTTATTTGATAAAAAAAATGCATTCAAAAATTATATAGATTTATATAAAGAATTAATAACTAAGAATTAAAAACGAATACTAAAAAACCAAATAGATATGAGTTTCACTGTAAAAATACGATCTACCATCAATGCATTGACCGGAAAAATTACTAATGTAAAAAGAAACATAAATATAAACCATAAATGGTATGGTAATGATTACAGTGGTTTTTATGTTTCTCCGGTAAAACTTAGTGAAAAATCGATTATCTATTCTTTTGGAGTAGGCGAAGATATTTCATTTGATGAAGATTTGATCAAAGAATTTGGATGTAAAGTATTTGCATTCGATCCGACTCCAAAATCCATAGAATGGATTAAAAATAGAAATATACCTTCAGAATTTGCTTTTTTCCCCTATGGTATAGATGACCATACAGGAGTAGTTGAATTTTTGTTACCTAAAAATGATAATCATGTTTCAGGAAGTGTGATCAATCAGATCAATGTGGATGAAAAGAAAACTGTAAAAGCATCAATGAAATGTCTTTCAGATATTGTTAAAGACTTGGGGCATTCATATATAGATATCGTAAAAATTGATATTGAAGGTTCTGAATACAAGGTTTTAGAGAGTATATTGTCTGCTCCGGTAGAGATAGGTCAGATATTAATAGAAATTCATGAGAGGTTTTTTTCAGATGGAAAAGATAAAACCAAAGAACTTCTTAATATGCTGGATCAAAAAGGATTTAAATTATTTGGAATATCAGATTCAAAAGAAGAATTGTCTTTTATAAAACTATAGTTGCTTATTTCTTTTTTAATAATTGTAAACAGAAAATTATGAAAAGTTTATTATCATCATTATTTTTACTGTTGATGGCTTGTACGTCAACTTCACAAGTTAAAAATAACCAGACAAAACTCTATTATTCATTGGGTACAATAGGAAACAAGGCTGACAATTATTTTAAACAGATAGGAGCTGTTGAAGTGGGCTTTTTAGACGAAGGGCAGTTCATTTCCAGGACCGGAGATAAGTACTATCTGAACAGAGAATTACTAGAAAAAGAAATCAATAGAGGAGTTCCCGATAAAAATGCAAAAGGTATTGTTTATATAGACCTGGAAATGCCATTTGAAGATATGAATGGTAAGGATAACAATCTTGCCATGAAAGGCATGAATTATTGCCTTGAAGTATTAAGATATGCTAAAAAAGCAAGACCAAATATAAAATGGGGATTTTATGGATTCCCATTTACCAGTGTTTGGGGACCGAATAAGGAATTTTTTGATGAACAAAACAAATTTGCACCTCTATTGAAAGAATGTGATATTTTTTTTCCGTCACTATATACCTTTTATAGTAATCCTGCAGCGGTTCTTGCTAATGGTAATTACTTAGAAAATAATCTGAACGGGCTTATAAAATTAGGAACTGCTTATAAAAAGCCTGTTTATGTTTTTATGTGGCACAGATACCATACCAGTAATGAGAAAGATGCTATGAAGGAAATTTCAGATAAGATATGGCAGGAACAGATGGAAACTGTTGCAAGTCAAAATGTAAATGGTAAATTTGTAGATGGAATTATGTGGTGGGGAGCAGATGCCTATTTTTATGAGAGACCTGAAGCGGAAAATATGAGAAAAGAATTTAAAGGGACCCTCAATAATTTTATTTCTCATAATGATGAGTCGATAATAAGGAAAGCCAAGATAATAAAAGACGTTTTACAAAGTAAAAAATGATGAATAAAAGACCATATCAGATCTGTACAAAAACTATAATGGACACTACAGACCCGAATATTATTTTTAATGAAAGGGGAGAAAGTGATTATTATACCAATTTTAAAGAAAATATTGAACCCAACTGGCATACAGATCAGCAAGGATACGACGAATTGATGAAAATTGCTGATAGAATCAAAAAAACATCTAAAAATAAAGATTTTGATTGTATTATTGGTCTGAGTGGAGGATTAGACAGTTCTTATGCAGCTTATATAGCAAAAGAAGTTATGGGGATTCGTCCCTTGATTTTTCATGTTGATGCAGGATGGAATACAGACAAAGCCGTGGGAAATATTGAAAAACTGATCAATGGTCTGAATCTGGATTTATATACTGAAGTAATCAATTGGGAAGAAATGAAAGATCTGCAGGTCGCATTTTTAAAGTCTCAAATCTCAGATCAGGATTTACCACAGGATTATGCTTTCTTTTCTGCCCTATATAAATTTGCAAAGAAAAATAAAATCAACTATGTACTTACGGGAAGTAATTTTTCTACTGAATGCTGCAGAGAACCTGAGGAATGGGGAGGGTTCCCCGGGATTGACACCACCTTGGTAAAAGATATTCATTCCAAGTTTGGTAAAAGACCTCTTAAAACATTTCCGTTAGTTGATATTCTTTCTTATAAAATTCTTTACAAATATGTATACGGAATGGAAGTATTCAAACCTCTGAATCTGGTTCCGTTTCATAAAAAAGAAGCTGAATCCCTTTTAGTAGAAAAGTTTGGTTGGGAGCCTTTCCAACACAAACATCATGAATCAAGATTTACCCGTTTTTATGAAGATTACTGGTTACCAAGGAAATTTGGTTTTGAAAAGAGAAAAGCACACTTTTCTTCACTGATTCTTACCGGGCAGATGACCAGAGAAGAGGCTTTGGACAGAGTGTCAAGACCTGAACTGTCAGAAGAATTTTTACAGAAAGAATTTGAATATGTCGCAAACAAGTTAGACCTTACACAAGAAGAACTGCAGCAGATCTTCGAAGGAAAAAATAAGACATATAAAGACTATAAAAATAAAATGGGTATCATTAAATTTGGTGCTCAGACCATGCAAAAGTTAGGGTTAGAAAAGAGACTATTCAGATGATTACAATTATTGACTACGGTGTAGGAAACATTAATGCTTTTGTAAATGTGTATAAAAGAGTGGATGTTCCTGTTAAAATAGCCAGAACAAAAGAGGACTTAGAAGGAGCGCAAAAATTAATCTTGCCCGGAGTAGGGCATTTTGACCATGCAATGGCTCAACTGAATAATTCGGGGATGAGAGAGAAGCTTGATGATTTGGTACTCAACCAGAAAGTACCTGTTATTGGGATCTGTGTGGGAATGCAGATGATGGCTAACAGAAGTGATGAAGGAGTCATGGAAGGTCTTAAATGGATTGATGCTACTGTTAGGAAATTTGACGAAACTAAAATACAGCAAGTAACCAGATTACCCCATATGGGTTGGAATGATGTGAAACCTGTAAAAGATGTAGGGTTATTTAACGGATTACATGAGAATTCAATTTTTTATTTCCTTCATACGTATTATTTTGAATGTAATAATAATGAAGATATCATGGCAGTAACGGAATATGGTGGAGAATTTGCTTCTGCTGCCCATCATGAAAATAAATTTGGAATACAATTTCATCCGGAAAAAAGTCACCATTATGGTGAGATTTTATTACACAATTTTGCAAAACTTTAAGAGTCTATGTTAAGACCCAGAATTATACCTTCTCTTCTGATACAAGATAACGGACTTGTAAAGACAGTCAATTTTAAGAATCCTAAATATGTAGGAGATCCTATCAATGCAGTAAGAATTTTCAATGAAAAAGAAGTCGATGAGCTTGCTATATTTGACATAGACGCGACTGTAAAAGGATTGGAACCTAACTATAGTTTAATTGAAAGAATTGCTAACCAATCCAGAATGCCTCTTTGCTATGGAGGTGGAGTAAAAACAGTAGAACAAGCTCAGAAGATTTTTGGACTTGGCATAGAGAAAATTGCACTTTCGTCTGCTGTCCTTCAACATCCTCAGCTGATCACTCAGATTGCAGAAAGAGTAGGTTCACAAAGTGTTATCGTGGTGTTAGATGTAAAGAAAAAATTATTTGGTGGATATGAAGTTTATACCCACAATGGTAAGAAATCCACCGGAATTAATCCTTTTAAATTTGCGGAAGAGGCTCAGAAATTAGGAGCAGGAGAAATTATTATCAATTCAATTGATCAGGATGGGGTAATGAAAGGATATGATATAGGACTAATAGATAAGGTAAGAGAGAAAATCTCACTGCCTCTTACGGTTTTAGGAGGAGCCGGATCCTTAGATGATATAAAACAGGTCATCGATAAACATGGTATCATTGGTGTGGCTGCAGGCAGCTTATTCGTGTTTAAAGGAGTTTACAAAGCTGTATTGATCAATTATCCTTCCTTTGAAGAAAAAGAAAAATTAAGACACAAATAATTATTGATGATATGAAATCGTTCTTTTAAGATTGTTGCTTGTTTCCCTAAAAGAGCTTTCTTAAGAATTATCAATATCATGTAGAAAAAAAATATTACTATGCACATAAAAGATAAAATACTTCTCATTACAGGCGGAACAGGTTCATTTGGCACAGCTGTTTTAAGAAAGTTCATCAATACAGACCATTTTAAGGAGATCAGGATTTTTTCCCGTGATGAGAAAAAGCAGGATGATATGAGAAATCAGTTTAAAAATGATAAACTCAAATTTTATATAGGGGATGTAAGAGATTATAATAGTATTGAATCTGCCATGAGAGGAGTAGACTATATTTTCCATGCAGCAGCACTGAAACAAGTCCCATCCTGTGAATTTTTTCCGATGCAAGCCGTAAAAACAAATGTAGAAGGAACGCAAAATGTTATTGATGCAGCGGCCAGGAATAAGGTGAAAAAAGTTATCTGTTTAAGTACAGATAAAGCTGCTTATCCCATCAATGCAATGGGAATTTCCAAAGCTATGATGGAAAAAGTTGCCGTTGCAGCATCCAGAAATCTGGAAGAAACTGTAGTTTGCCTTACAAGATACGGAAATGTAATGGCTTCAAGAGGATCTGTAATTCCTTTATTTATCAAACAGATCAAAAACGGAGAGCCAATAACAGTTACAGATCCTAATATGACCAGATTTTTGATGTCTCTTGAAGAGGCTGTCGAACTTGTATTGTTTGCTTTTGAACATGGAAACTCTGGAGATCTGTTTGTCAACAAGGCCCCAGCAGGAACTATAGGTGATTTGGCGCAGGCTCTAAAAGAAATGTTTCAGGCTGAAAATCAGATTAAAATAATAGGAACAAGGCATGGTGAAAAGCTTTATGAAACACTATGTACTCGTGAAGAAATGTTAAAAGCCGAAGATATGGGAAATTTCTATAGAATTCCTGCTGATAACAGAGACCTGAACTATGCACAGTTTTTTTCAGAAGGAGTGGAAGATGTCTCAAAAATAGAAGACTATCATTCCCATAATACTGAGCAGCAGGATGTAGAAGGAATGAAGAAGCTATTATTGAAATTACCTCTGATCAGGAAAGAAGTTTTAGGTGAGGATCTACTGCAATATCCGGATTAATAAAAAGAATATCTAATGAGTTTACCTAAGGTTTTCAAAGGAGGAAAGTATTCGGATGAAAGAGGATGTCTTTTCTTTAATAATAACTTTGATGCATCTGTAATTAAAAGAATTTACTATATCGAAAATACTGATTTACAGTTTATCAGAGGCTGGACGGGACATAAGATTGAGCAACGCTGGTTTTCAGCTTTGTTAGGAAGTTTTATCATAAGGCTGATCAAAATAGATGACTGGTCTGTGCCTTCCAAAGGATTGGAAATTTTAGAATATCAGTTAGATACAGACCAATTGGATGTGCTCCATGTTCCTGAAGGCTACGCAAGTGCTATTCAGGCTAGAGAAAAAGCATCAAAATTATTAGTAATGGCAAATTATTCTTTAGGAGAAATAGATGATGATTATCGTTTTCCTATAGATTATTTCGAAAATTTATAAAATGAAAAGAATAGGAATTACGGGACAGAATGGGTTTGTAGGATCTCATTTATATAATACTTTAGGGTTAAAGCCGGAAGAATTTGACAGAATTGAATTTAAAAAAGAATATTTCAACAACCCTGAGAAACTGGACCATTTTGTAGAACAATGCGATATCATTGTGCACTTAGCCGCTATGAATCGCCATCCGGATCCCGAAGTTATTTTTGAAAATAATATCAATCTGGTTAAAGAGCTGATCGCTTCTTTAGAGAGAACCGGATCAAAGGCTCATATTCTGTTTTCCTCCTCTTCTCAGGAAGAAAAAGAAAATTTATATGGAAAGTCTAAAAAAGAAGGAAGAGAACTGTTCTCAGAATGGGCTAAAAGATCTGGAGGTACTTTTACGGGAATGGTGATTCCAAATGTTTTCGGCCCTTTTGGTAAACCCAATTATAATTCATTCATTGCAACTTTCTGTCATAAACTTACTCATGGAGAAACTCCAAGTATTGATCATGATGGAGAAGTTAAACTTATTTATGTAGGAGAGCTTGTGCAGGAAATTATAAATAATATCTATACAGGAGAAACGAAAGAACTATACGAAGTTTCCCATACCTCTGTCAATAAAGTTTCGGAGGTACTGGAAAAACTAAACAGCTATAAACAGCTTTATTTTGAAAATGGAGAAATTCCGGAATTAAAAACCAAATTTGATTTAAACCTATTCAATACTTTCAGATGTTATTTTGATGTTAAAAATCATTATCCTGTAAAATTTACACAGCATATAGATCCGAGAGGTGCTTTTGTAGAGGTAATTCGTTTAGGAATTGGCGGCCAGTGTTCCTTTTCTACAACAGTTCCCGGGATTACAAGAGGAAACCATTTTCACACCAGAAAAATAGAAAGATTTGCTGTTATTAAAGGTAAGGCTTTGATACAGTTAAGAAAAATAGACACAGATGAGGTACTGGATTTTTATCTGGATGGAAGTGAACCTGCCTATGTAGATATGCCTATCTGGTATACACATAATATTAAAAATATAGGTAATGAAGAGCTTTATACGATCTTTTGGATCAATGAACCATTTAATCCTGAAGATGCGGATACTTACTTTTTAAACGTCTAAATATGATCACGATAAAGAAAAATTATATTGAGTATATTTTTATTTTTTTTCTGACTTTTGGGTATATCTTTTTTTACTCACTTGCAGTTCCTCTGAATGTTCCGAATACGCTCTTTTCGGTTCCTTTTCGTGTTGTGCTGCTCCTCATCAGTTTTTACATTATCTATGCCAATTTTGATACGATAAAGAAAAGAAAAACGACAGTCATTTTTGTTATTCTTTTTTGGGGGTTCTATCTTATAAAAGCAATCTATAGCTTTAATACAGATACCTATCTGCAGAAAACATTAAATAATGAACAACAGATTTATATAAGAATTATCGGGTTGAATTTAATCCCTTATATTGCTGTTTTAAGTATTCATTTTTCAAAAGAAATTGTAATAAAACTGAACCGCTTAATATTTAATTTTTTATTAATCATATTAGGAATAAGCTGCTTATATACAATATTTGTCTTTCAGTCTTTTGAAAAATCAAGCGGGATATTTGCCGGATATTATATTAGTACCGGGCATTACGGTTTGTCGTTACTCATATTATCTGTGTACTATTATTTTGTTTCACCACAAAAAATCAAATCTTTTTTAGGAATACTTATTGGAGCTTTTACTGTATTTAGTTCTTCAGCAAGGAGCCCTATGTTAGCCGCTTTTGTGATCTTATTTATCGTATTATTATATGTTAATAAATTAAAATACTGGGTGGCATTATTGCTTACAGTACTTCTTTTTATTATAAGCATTTATATTTTGAAACAGGTTTATATGTTTGATTTTGAATTTGTTGAAAGGATGTATAATGCTATTTTTAAAGGAGATGGATCCGGGAGGTCTTATTACTTAACAAAAGGATGGGATGTTTTCAAAAATAATATACCTTTTGGAGGGCGTATTTTATTTGAAGATGGTTTGTATCCGCATAATGTTTTTATGGAAGTTCTTATGAGTATGGGGATTGTTGGAATCATTTTATTCTTTTCGTATTTTAAAGATGTATGGAAGTTTAGGATGAAATTTATAAGTGAGAATACATACTACTTACCATTTATTCTATTTTTTATACAATATTTTGTTCTTGTCCTGACTTCTTATAACCTATTTGCTAATATGGAATTCTGGACTTTTTCAACAGTATTTATATCCATAATTTTATTTTGTCATGATGAAAAAATTAAAAGTAATGACGGTCGTGGGAACACGGCCGGAAATCATTAGATTATCAAGAGTATTATCAGCATTGGATTCATCTGAGGCTGTAGAACATATTATTGTCCATACAGGGCAGAATTACGACTATGAGCTTAACCAGATCTTCTTTGATGATCTTGGATTAAGAAAACCAGATTATTTTCTGGAAGCAGCCGGAAAGTCGGCTACGGAAACAGTTGGAAATATCCTGATCAAGATTGATCCGCTTTTAGAAGAATTGCGGCCAGATGCTTTCCTTGTTTTAGGGGATACCAATTCATGTCTCTGTGCAATTCCAGCTAAAAAAAGACAAATTCCTATTTTCCATATGGAAGCAGGTAACAGATGCTTTGACCAGAGAGTGCCGGAAGAAACCAACCGTAAAATTGTTGATCATACATCAGATATCAATCTGACATATTCGGATATAGCCCGTGAATATCTGCTGAAAGAAGGACTGCCTGCGGATAGAATTATCAAAACCGGATCTCCCATGTTTGAGGTACTACACCATTATTTACCACAGATAGAAAGCTCTGATGTTCTGAAAAGGTTAGACTTAGAAGAAGGGAAATATTTTGTCGTTTCATCACACAGAGAAGAAAACATAAACTCTGAAAAGAATTTTCTGGGATTAATGGAAAGCCTTAATACAATTGCAGAAAAATTTGCATATCCAATTATTGTTTCTACCCACCCCAGAACAAGAAACATGATTGATAAAATGAAGATATCTGTAAGGCCTGAAATACAGTTTTTAAAACCTTTGGGTTTTCATGATTATAACGCACTTCAAATGAGAAGTTATGCCGTATTATCAGATTCAGGCACGATTTCAGAAGAATCTTCAATTCTTAATTTCAGAGCCCTTAATATCAGAGAAGCACACGAAAGACCTGAAGCTATGGAGGAAGCATCAGTAATGATGGTAGGCTTATCTCCTGAAAGAATCTTACAGGGATTGGTTCAGCTTCAACAACAAAAAACAGGGAAAGAAAGAAATTATAGACCGGTATCAGATTATTCTATGCCAAATGTTTCTGAGAAAATGGTGAGAATTATTCTTAGTTACACAGATTATGTAAACAGAGTGGTCTGGAGAAAATAGAAAATATGGCTAAAAAAGTACTCATTCACAGTATTGTTTTTGCTCCTGATGCTGTTTCTACAGCTTACCTTTATAATGATATTGCATATAATTTAAAAAAGAACGGCTTTGAAGTGGAAGTTCTTTCCACAATGCCACATTATAATAAAGTTGATCAGAGTAAAACAAAATTTAAAAAGAAATTACTAGGACTTTATTATTCCAGTAATTATAAAGGGATCAAAGTATATCATGTACCTCAGAAGAAATATGAAAGTGTTCTTTTAAGAGGATTTGTTATGATTTACTGGCATTTGCTATCGTTTTTTCTTGGAATGAGAATTAGAAATGTTGATGTGATTATAAGCCCTTCACCTCCTCTTACTATTGCACTGGTATCTATTGCATTGGCAAAACTAAAAAAGGCGAAGTTTATCTATAATGTTCAGGAAATCTATCCGGATTTTTTTGTGAACCAAGGCAAAATGAAATCTCAATTTGTTTTAAATATTCTTAAGAAGCTTGAAAAATTTGTTTACAGGCATTCAGATTCACTGGTAACAATAGACCAGAATTTTAAAAATACATTGATTCCAAGAGTTGAAAATCCTGATAAAATTGAGATTATTGCTAATTTTGTAGATACGGAACTTTATCATCCAATAGATCTTCCGGTAGTTAATACTCAACTATTTCCTGCTAATGATCATTTAAAGGTAATGTATGCGGGTAATATTGGTTTTGCCCAGGACTGGATTCCGCTTATAGAAATTGCAAAGAAAACAAAGGGGATGGCTATCAGTTATTTTGTTATTGGTGATGGGGCCTGCAGATCATGGCTTAAAACCCAAATTGAAACACATAAGCTGAATAATATAAGTTTAATTGATTATCAGGCGAGAGAAACGATACCTCATATGATTAATTATGCAGATCTGCACTTCATCTTTATGAATAAAAAATTAGAAAAAGATGGTCTTCCCTCCAAAGTGTATACAATTATGGCATGTAAAAAACCTTTGCTGGTAATCAGTAATAAGGATACACCTCTGTATGACCTGCTGGAAAATACCGGTGCTGCATTTTTAATTGAAAATTCTTCTAATCATGTTAATGAAGAATTATTTACTGTACTCCAGGACGTATTGAATCATAGAGATAAATTAAAACAAATGGGGGAGAAAGGATTTAATATGGTACAAAAAGATTATACAAAAGAAAAAGTTACCGAAAAATATTATCAACACATCAATAGTGTCATGAATAGCTAATAAAAAAACAACGATGAAAATAATAATTATTACTCAGGAGGATTCCTTTGTTGTTCCCAAAAATATTGAAAAGATTCTGCATTTAGAAAATGTGGAGCTTTTAAAAGTAGTAGATATTGATTCTAATTATAGTCTTGTTAATAAAAAATCATACTTTATTAAAGGTTTTGGATTACTGCAGACTATAAAAATGGGTCTGAAAGTAATCTCGGCTAAGGTCTTGAATAGTGTAGATATCTTTACATCTTACAGACTTGCTATTAAACCTAAAAGTCTGAAAGCCGTTTCGGGACGATACAATATACCATTTGAAAGGATAAAAAACCCCAACTCAGTAGAGTTTTTAGAAGAAGTAAAAGCTTTACGGCCGGATATTATAGTGTCCTATTCTGCACCTGTGGTATTTAAAGAACCCTTATTGGAGATTCCTAAACACGGGTGCATCAATCTGCACTGTTCATATTTACCTTATTATGCAGGGGTAATGCCTAGTTTTTGGACATTGTATAAAAAAGAAAAAACAACGGGAGCTACAGTACATTATATGGATTCAAAAATTGATAATGGGGCCATCCTAAATCAAGAGGAAATTCAGATTTCTCCAAATGAAACTATGTTTTCCTTAATTTTAAAAAGCAAAGAAATAGGTGGAAATCTAATGTGTGAAACTATTCGTAATATTCAAAATTCTACTGTTAGCATTAAAGAGAATTTTGCTGAGAAAGGCAGTTATTTTACCTGGCCTACGGTTGACCAATTTCAGGACTTTACTAAAAACGGAGGAAAATTAATATGAATAAGTATGCTGTGCTTAGTATGGATGTAGAAGAGTGGTATCATCTGGACTATTTTACAAAAGAAGAATGTGAGTTGAGTCAGTCAACTTTAGACGGATTGGATATTTATTTGGATATTTTAGATCAATATGATATTAAAACTACCTTTTTTATTGTAGGAGAACTTGTAGAAGTTTTAAAGGATAAGATTAAACATATAAAGGATAAAGGTCATGAAATTTGTATGCATTCGTATGCTCATAAAAGACCTCTTCAGCTTAATCTTGATGAGTTTAGAAAAGATACCATTAAAGGAATCAATTCATTTCAAGAATTTACGGGCCTTGCAGTGGATGGATACCGGGCTCCATGCTTTAGTTTAGATAGACCCCGGCTGGAGATTTTAAGAGAATTAGGATTTTCATTTGATTCGAGTAAAATAAAATTTGATGCACATGACTTATATGGAAGCATTAATCTTGATGATTTTGAGGAATTCAGCCCAACAATATATAAACAGGGGTCATTTTATGAGTTTGAAGCTTCTACCGTAGAAGTATTGGGGAAAAACCTGCCGGTTTCAGGAGGGGGATATTTAAGAATTTTTCCTTGGGCACTTACGAAAATGCTTTTAAAAAAATATTTTAAAAAAAATCAGCATTATTTCTTTTATATTCACCCATTTGAGTTTTCGAAAAATTATAATATTACTGTTCCCGACAATACAGATTTTAAAACAAAAATCAGATTTAGCCAAGGAAGAAAGAGCGTGGAAAATAAAATGCATAAACTGATTAAATTGTTGAAAGAGAATAACTATAAGTTTGTTACATTTAACCAAATTATTAGAAATGAAGGCTAAGTTGCTTTTGACAGGAGCTAGCGGATTTATAGGTTCACAAATATATAAAGCTCTGAAGGATAATTTTGATGTTACTGCGGTCTCTTCTTCTTCTGTAGGAGAAGAATATACAGCTCTCGACCTTTTGAATCAAAGTGACTGTGAATTATTTTTTAAAAATAAAGAGTTTGATTATATTATTCATGCTGCAGCAATAGCCCATGGCAATAATAAGAATAGCAGAATGGAAGTGGGTGAAGCTAATGTTTTGATGACCAGAAATATTTTTAATTCTCTGGATGTAAGAAATACAAAAGTTATTTTTTTAAGCTCGGTTTCTGTATACAGTTTCAAAAATAATAAAGAAATAATTTCAGTGAATGATCAGCCATTACCTGTTACAGACTATGGGAAAAGTAAGCTGGCATGTGAAGAATTGTTAAAAGGGAAAAAGCCTGAATCACTGCATATCCTAAGATTAGCACCTGTTTACACACAAAATAATTTAAAAGATTTAGGAAAAAGAGTTTTCCTTCCTGTACTGAAGATCCCTTTCATTACAAAGCAAAAGAGAATTTATTCATTATGTCATGTCGATGTGGCTGTGAGTGAAGTAGTAAATTCTATAAGTGCAAGCCAGGATTCATTAAAGATTGTAAAGGATTTTAAAGATCATACACAGGAAGAGCTGTTATCATTTTTTAAAATTAAAAAACCGCAAGTGGTTGTCAATCAGGATATTGTTAAACCATTATTTTTTGTATTAAGCTTAATCCCTGTTTCAAAGTCGAATATTGTAAGAGATATGTTTACGAAGTTATTTTATTCGGCTGTATATATTAATTAATTTTACTTTTGATGAATGAATTTATTTATTTAGTGATAATTTTATTACTTTTTTTGGCTGAATTGATTTATTTCAAAATAGCCGATAAATATAATATTATAGATAAGCCTAATCATAGAAGTGCCCATACCCAGGTTACTTTAAGAGGTGGCGGAATTATATTTCCAATTGCTTTTATACTTTTTAGCCTTTTCAATTTCAGTGAAGTAATTAAAGAGTACTGGGCTTTTGGTTTAGGAATGCTTGCCATTTGTACCATTAGTTTTATAGATGATGTCAAGCCATTATCAAATAAAATAAGACTTACGGTTCAGTTTATTTCTGTTGTTTTACTTTTGTACTTTACAAATGCATTTGCTTTGATACCGTTTTGGGCATGGCTGATGACGTTTATTGTGATTGTTGGAACATTGAATGCTTATAATTTTATGGACGGAATCAACGGGATGACAGGATTATACAGCCTGGTTACCATTGGCTGTCTTATTTATATCAATAGTAATATTGTTCAATTTACTGAGAGTAACTTTATTTACTATCCGGCTTTGGCGTGTATTGTATTTCTTTTTTTTAATTTTAGAAAAAAAGCAAAATGTTTTGCAGGAGATGTGGGAAGTATGGGAATTGGTTTTTGGGTGATAGGACTTATTACGCTATTGATCATGAAAACTCAGGATTATAAATACATACTACTGTTATCTGTTTACGGAATTGAAGTCGTTTTGACAATCATTGAAAGGATTATATTAAAAGAAAATATCTTTGAGGCACACAGAAGACATCTGTATCAGCTTTTTGCCAATGAAAAAAAAGTTTCCCATCTGTTGATAAGTTTTGTATATTCCTTTCTGCAACTGGTAATAAATGTTTTTTTAATATACTCTGATTTTCCAATCTGGTTAGTTGCTCTTATGGTTTTTTTACCCATTGGAGGATTGTATCTGATATTAAAATGGAATATTAAAAAACAATATAATCTCTAAACTTTTTAGAAATAAATCATGAAAATTAAAGAAACCCCGCTTAAAGACTGCTACATTATAGAGCCTACTGTATTTGAAGATGAAAGAGGCTATTTTTTTGAAAAGTTCAACGAAAAAAAATTTGAAGAACTGACAGGGATGAATGGTCATTTCGTACAGGATAATATCTCTAAATCATCTTATGGTGTATTGAGAGGACTGCATCTTCAGAAAGGAGAACACGCCCAGGCAAAATTGGTTTCCTGTCTTGAAGGAAGTGTATGGGATGTAGCTGTAGACCTTAGAGAAGATTCCCCTACTTATGGAAAATGGTTTGGAATAGAACTTACCGCTGAGAATAAATTACAGCTTTATGTACCGAGAGGTTTCGGACATGGATTTTCTGTGCTGAGTACGCATGCTGTATTTTCTTATAAATGTGACAATTTTTACAACAAAGAATCAGAAGGCAGTGTCAGATTCAATGATCCGGATCTTAATATTGACTGGAAGATAGATGAAAAAGATACTGTGCTTTCAGAAAAAGACCAGAACGCTCCTGGATTCAAAGAAAAAAACTTTTAAAGCATATCCCTGAAAACCACTTTTATAAAGTGGTTTTTATTTTTTGATTTTAACTCTTCAATATTTTGTATCTTTGCAGACTCAAAATCAAAACGATGCGTACAAAATCTGTAGGGAAGAAGAAAATCAATGTAGTCACTCTTGGATGTTCCAAGAATGTATATGATTCTGAAGTATTAATGAGCCAGCTGAAGGCCAACGGCAAAGAAGTGGTTCACGAAGACCGTGGGGACATTGTTGTGATCAATACCTGTGGATTTATTGATAATGCTAAAGAAGAATCTATCAATACCATCCTTGATTATGTAGAAGCGAAAAACAGAGGTGAAGTAGAAAAAGTATTTGTTACAGGATGTCTCTCTGAAAGGTATAAGCCGGATTTGATCAAAGAAATTCCCGATGTGGATCAGTATTTCGGGACAAGGGATCTTCCGGTACTGTTAAAGCACCTTGGAGCTGATTATAAACATGAGCTGGTAGGAGAGAGATTGACAACAACTCCCAAACATTATGCATACCTGAAAATCTCTGAAGGATGTGACAGACCATGCTCTTTCTGTGCTATTCCACTGATGAGAGGAGGACATATTTCAACCCCTATTGAGAAACTGGTTTCAGAAGCTCAGAAACTGGCAAAAAAGGGCACCAAAGAATTGATTCTTATTGCGCAGGATCTTACGTATTATGGTCTTGATCTTTATAAAAAAAGAGCACTGGGTGATCTTTTAAAAGAACTGGTAAAAGTGGAAGGTGTGGAATGGATCCGTCTTCATTATGCTTTTCCGAGCGGTTTCCCTGAAGATGTGCTTGACATTATCCGTGAAGAACCTAAAGTTTGTAATTATATAGATATTCCTCTTCAGCATATCAACTCCGATTTGTTGAAATCAATGAAAAGAGGAACTACCCATGAGAAAACAGATGCTCTTTTAGGAAAATTCAGAGAAAAAGTACCTGATATGGTGATCAGAACAACGCTGATTGTTGGATATCCAGGAGAAACAGAAGAGAGATTCCAGGAGCTTAAAGATTGGGTAAGAGAGCAGAAGTTTGATAGACTAGGCTGCTTTACTTACTCTCACGAAGAGAATACAACGGCTTATGTGTTGGAAGATGATATTCCACAGGAAGTAAAAGAAGCAAGAGTAGAAGAGATCATGGAGCTGCAGTCTCAGATTTCATGGGAAAAAAATCAGGAAAAAGTAGGTAAGACATTCAGATGTATTTTTGATCGTAAAGAAGGAAATTATTTCATTGGTAGAACAGAGTACGATTCACCGGATGTAGATAATACGGTGCTGGTTTCCGCTGAAGATACCTATATTTCTATCGGTGAATTTGCAGAGGTCAAAATCACTTCCGCTGAAGAATTTGATTTATACGGAGAATTGGTATAGCTAAATACTTATTAATCAGGAAAAAAAAATAAATTTAAAAATTAAGATATTCATAGAATTTAACATAATTTTGTTTCTCTAGATTATTTTTAAACAATTGTTTTCCAGTTGATTATGTTTTTGTGAGATTAAGAATTTTTAAATTTTTTTCTTAAATTATTAAAATTCGAAAATTATGTCTTAAATTTGCGCAATAAGCAATATTTTTAAATCATGTGCTTTCAATAAGTTAATCATTTAAAGTGAGCTAAAAACATAGGAACGAATTGTTTTGTTTTTAAATGCTTTGATATTCACAAGTTGGGATGCAGTTTTCTATAGAATATTGATTAAAATGTAATTAAAAATCTTTAAAAACTTATGAAAAAATTTTTATTAACAACAATTATGCTTGTTGGCCTTTCGGCGCTTTCCAAGGCTCAGCAGGGGCGAGTGGGGATTAACACAACCACACCTGCCACAACCTTAGACGTAACAGCAAATACTGCTGATACTTCTAAACCTGATGCCTTATTGGTCCCTCGTTTGACAAGAGCTCAATTATTAGCAAAAGATGCAGCTTATACTGCAGATCAAAATGGAGCCCTTACATTTGTTACAACAATAGATGGTACAGCCACTCCAAAAACAACGAATGTTATTACAACAGGTTTTTATTATTATGATGCCCCAAACTCTGTTTGGAAGGGCGTAGGTGGAGGATCTTCTACTCCCAACTTCCAAATTCAAAAAGGAAGACTTCACTCAGCTAACGCTCCAATTGTATGGGCTGCTGATGACTACTCTGTTGTTACAACAGCAATGGGGGGTACGAGCCAGTTATTATTACCTAATGCAACAACATTACCTCTAAACTCAGTAAGATGTGTGTCTTCTAACGGACCCGGAAATGTGGGATGGGATCCTGCAGCAGTTCCAGGTACTACAAGACCCATTAACAATTTACCAAGTACAATTACTTCAGGAGGATCTTTCTGCTTTATCATAGTTGATCAGGCTGGTACGAACGTTTGGGCTATGCTTTCCGGTAGATAATAGAATTTAGTTGTAATATTTAATTTAAAACAAAATGAAAAAAATAATATTTGCGCTTCTTGTAGCTTCAGGTACATTAGCAAGTGCTCAGGTTTTATCTAATGGTGCTATCGCCAATCAGTTCCCAAATGAGAATGTATTCTTAGATGCTTCTACAAATAATAATGCTACAGTTAATGATGGTAAAGGTTTATTATTTCCTTCAACTGATTTAACTCAGTTTACTTTTAAAACGGCCAGCCTTGACGGAATTAACTTTCCATCTGCCTATGATGGTATGGTAGTTTATAATACGGCTACTGGTAATACTGTAACAGGAAATGGAATTGTAACTGCTGTAGTTCCAGGATTTTATTACTTCTCAAACCCTGGTCAGACTACAAATGTTGCTCCAGGTAGATGGGTTCCGATGGGAGCTAACCCTAATGCAGGTAAAGTAAATATCCTTACTACAGAGACTATTACTAATACTTCTGTAAATGGAGCCCAGGTATATGCTGTGAAAGGTACATTTACTACTACAGGAGCTTCTACTGCTGTATCTATTCCTTCACCATCAGGAATGACTTCATTATACGGAATTACTATTTATAAGACTTCAGGTACGGGTAACAAAGTAGTATACTCTAGAGATCTTTATTCTTATAATCTTGGTAGCACAAATAATGCTGTTACAGGTTCTCCCAGCATGTCTGTAGTATACCCGGCTGATACATATGACTATGTATTAGAATACGTGAAATAATAAAGAATTAATTATATTATAAAAAACCAATGAGCAATCATTGGTTTTTTATTTTTAAGAGACTGTACGTTCATTGATTTTTTGTAACTAAAAGTAATACGGATCAAGCGCAAAAGTTTGGGGCTCGTACAAAATCTATACTTTTTATTGAACCACAGGCCATTTTTTAATCGCAAAGAAAAACGATTCAAATGTTTTATTTCAGGAAGCTAAGAAGTGCAACTTTGTCGTTGAAGAAGCTTAGTGGATATGTATTTGCTAGAAAGAATCAATGAAATTGATTCCATCCTTTGCTCCTTGAAAATATGAGATAAGAGGCTAAAAATTTAAATTCCATAAATACAATATCCCCCAGCTTTTGAGACTGATCCAGTAATACTGATTCAAATATTTAGTATTTAATCCTAAATATTTACTGAAATTAGAACATTCTGGAATTTTAACAATCTGTCAGCATGTTAAAATCTTTTTTGGAAAATATAACTTTACAGGGCTGTACATAGTCTGTCAGCAGTTTTCTTCATATCCGGATTTTAAGACTTTTATTTTTAAAGATAATTATTTTGATTCAGAAATTAACATTGCGTATTTTATAATTACCTGATTATCAGTTATGTTTTAATTTGTATTTTTTAAATTATGCACAAATTAGTTAATTATGTTAACTTTTCAGATGTTTTTTTAACGTTTTTTAACAGTGTGACATAAAACCCCTATTCATAGGATGTTGCAGGGTTTGTTAACATTTTATTAGTGTTTTGTTAACTGTTTTTAACATGTGGAGTAGGGTTTTATAAAGATTCCTGATACTTTTGCTCCGTCAAAACCAATAAAAGTTCAACATGATGAAAAGATTCATTCTCGTAATCATAATGATGATTTCAACCTTAGGTATTTATTCTTTTACGAGTAATGCCTTAGATGCGAAAAAAACAAGTTATGCATCGTACTACCACGATAAATTTAACGGTAGAAAAACCGCTAGCGGAGAAATCTTTGATAACTCAAAGTTTACCGCAGCAAACAGAACGCTTCCATTTGGAACAAACGTTAAGGTAACGAATCTTAATAACGGGAAAGAAGTAATAGTAAGGATTAATGACAGAGGACCTTTCCATTCATCAAGAGCTTTAGATATGTCTAAAGCAGCGTTCGATGAGATCGGAGATATCAATCATGGTACCATTCCGGTTGAATATGAAATTGTCGATTAATTTTATGATTTAAATTAAAAAAAGCCAGCTGACAAGCTGGCTTTTTTGTATGGATATTATCCCATTGATTATATATTAAGTTCCAATAATGCAGGGCAGTGGTCAGAATGTACTGCTTCCTTTAAAATAACAGCTCTGCTGAGTCTGTCTTTTAAACTGTAAGAAGTAAAGTTATAATCCAGTCTCCATCCTTTATTTCTTTCCCTGGAATTTTGCCTGTAGCTCCACCATGTGTAATGATCAGGTTCATTGTTGAAGAATCTGAAACTGTCAATAAGTTCACATTCATTAATGAAATTGGTCATCCATTCCCGTTCCATAGGAAGAAAACCTGAAACATTCTTTAAGCCGACAGGATTGTGAATGTCGATCGCTTCATGACAGATATTGAAATCACCGGATATAATCAGGTTGGGAATTTCCTTTTTTAAATTTTTGATATACTCCAGAAAGTCATGGCAGAACTGCATTTTAAAATCCAGCCTCTCAATATTAGATGCTGAGGGAACATACACAGAAATAGCAGAAAATCCATCAAAATCTGCACGGATGATTCTCCCTTCATTATCATAACTTTCAATACCGCACCCGTACTCTACATGATTAGGTTTGATTTTTGAAGCAATTCCGACACCGCTATAGCCCTTTCTTACTGCTGAGTGCCAATAACTGTGATATCCCAATTTTTCAAGGCTTTCAATGTCTATCTGATCGTTTCCGGCCTTGCTCTCCTGAATACAGATAACATCTGGATCAGCAGTCTTCAGCCAACCCAGAAAATCTTTAGTAAAAGCGGCCCTTATTCCGTTGACATTGTAAGTGATTAATCTCATAAACAAAATAAATTTTTTCAAATGTAGGGAAATAAAAAAGCCGGTCTTTAATTTCAAAGCCGACTTTTTATATTTTTAGGAAGTGAGTTTATTTTTTAAAAACTGTTTTACCATCCTTCGTTAGTTCTATTTCCTCACCTTTTCCTCTCAGTTCATAATGATCATTCTTGTACCATATTCCTGAAGCAGGCTTTTGCCCCTGCAGTTCAATCGTTTCATTGTTGAATACTACTGTAGCTGTATTTTTGGTATTGTTGAAAGTCATTTCCAGAGTTTTTCCATGGCTGTCTTTCGAGGTGCTTTTTACAATCTCATCCTGATTCCCTGCAACAACGGCTGAATCAGTCGGTTTAGAAGCAACACTGTCTACAGAGGCAGAAGTAGAATCTGTTACTTTGTTTTCTTTTTTACATGAAGTTAAAAGTAGTGCAACAGCTGCTGCAGCAATAAAAATATGCTTTTTCATAAATATATATTTGTTTAATGTTGTATTCTAGCATGCAAAATGAATGCCTAAAAAAGAAGCGGAAAAAATCAATTGATTTTTTCCGCTTTAAACCCAAAATTAAATAAACTATGAAAAAAACTACTTGGGTTCTAAAATGCTGATAGGAATGATGCACTCTTCCAGTGATATTCCTCCATGCTGGTAAGTTTCTTTATAGTAATTAACAAAATGATTATAGTTCTTAGGATAAGCAAGAAAGGTATTGTTTTTGGCAAAAATATACTTTGAGCTCAGGTTTCCTTTTGGAAGGAAAAGTTTTTCAGGATTGGTAATAGCCCATACATCACTGTCATCATACGTCAGGCTCTTGCCGGTTTTATATCTGATATTGGTAGAAGTCTCCCTGTCTCCAACAACTTTGCTCGGTTTTTTTACATAAACAGTCCCGTGATCTGTCGTGATGACCAGTTTATATCCGTTTTCTGCAGCGGTTTTGATAATCTTCATCAGTGAAGAATTTTCAAACCAGTTAAGGGTAAGAGAACGGAAGGTTTTATCATCACGGATCAGCTGATCAACAATATGGTTGTCTGTTTTGGCATGCGAAAGAATATCGATGAAATTGTATACGATCACCAGCAGATCGTTATTTTTATGCTGGTTAAAATCATCATAGATCTTTCTTTCAAAATCAGCGTTCAGTACTTTAAGGTACTTCATAGACTTGGAACCAAGGCCAATTCTCTTCATCTGATCTTCAAGGAAGTCACGCTCAAATTCATTTTTGTTTCCTTCTTCGTTGTCATTGAACCATTTGTCAGGGAAACGTTTCTCAATTTCAGACGGCATTAATCCCGCAAAGAAAGAGTTTCTTGCATATTGTGTTGCGGTAGGAAGTATGCTGTAGTAATAATCTTCGGATATTTTATTATAATATTTCGTGAACAGGGGTTCAATAACTTTCCACTGGTCATAACGAAGATTGTCCACCATCAGTAAAAGAACTTTTTCTTTTTCTACTTCCGGTTTTATTTTTTCCTTGAAAAGCGTATGGCTCATCATGGGTTTATCAGAATCTGTAAGCCAGTTCTCATAGTTTTTCTCAATAAACTTGGCAAACTGAATATTGGCTTCTTCTTTCTGGGACTGCAGAAGATCTGCAAATTCATTATCTGCTACCTTATCAAACTTAATTTCCCAGCTAAGGATCTTTTTATAATATTCAGCCCATTCCTGATATGTTCTCAGGTAAGAAAGTTCCATAGAAAGGTTTCTGAATTCCTGCTGATATTGTAAAATCGTTTTTTGCTCCACCAGGTTATCCTGCTGAAGGTTTTTCTTTAGGGAAAGTAATATCTGATTAGGATTGACAGGCTTTAATATATAATCGGCAATCTGAGAGCCGATAGCCTCTTCCATGATGTGTTCTTCTTCGCTTTTGGTAACCATTACGATTTTTAAGGAATTATCTTTTTCCTTAATCATAGGAATTGCTTCCAGTCCTGAAATACCAGGCATATTTTCGTCGATCAGCGTTAAAGCAAATTTCTCTGAATCCATAAGTTCCAAAGCCTCATTCACATTATTAACAGGGGTTACCTGGTAACCCTTTTTTTCTAAAAATACGATATGAGGTTTAAGTAAATCTATTTCATCATCGATCCATAATATCTTTTCTGACATAATTTATTTTTTACATGGTTATTGTATCAAAATGTTGACCAATTCCTTTTAAAATCTCACAAAATCGAAAGATTAAAAGTTAAATATTAGTTAAATGGAAATATCGTAAAATATTTCACATTTTATGTTTCATTCAATTGATGGTCTTTATATATTCCAAAGCCCTTTCCAGGACTTCATCCTTTCCGTTTTTAAGCCCCTCAATACTGGGCTTTACAGTAATATCAGGAATGATGCCTATCCTTTGTGTTTCTCTGCCATCAGGATAATAAGCTCCAAGGCCTGTAAACCGGGTATCAAGACCGGCAATTTTAAATGTGATAACATCGCCGTTGGCTCCTGAAGTATGACTGCCGATAATTTTGGCTTTCGGATGCTGCTTCAGCATCATCGTGGTAGTCTCGGCCTGGCTCTGAGTACTTTCATCTACTAAAACGATTACATTTCCTTTATAGTATTCGGGATTCTTTCTGCCCGTAACATTTTTTCTGCTGTAGAATTTGCCGGGATAGCTGCTGTCCGGAAAAGTAAACTGATAGTAAACTGACATTTCGGGAAGCAGTAAATAGCTTAAAGGTACAATAGTTTGTTTGGGATAATTTCTAAGATCAAAGATAATGGATTTTGTTGACTTTAAATTTCTGTACATATCATCCAGATCTCCTTTCTCTATAATTCCCATATTGACATAGCCTGTTTCCTTTTCGTTGTCAATGAATTTCCACTTTTGAATCACTTTATCTTTGATGTGAATAATGTCTTTGACAAAATATGTTTTGGTTTTGATTTCTCTATTTTGTCCTTCTCTTTCAATCATTAGAGAAAGAGAATCGCTATTGCTGAAGAGAAGTTTTTCTTTTATCTTATTTACTTTACCCCAGGAGTTGGATGCGGGTACATATTTTCCCAGAATGTTGATCATCTGCGGAATTGTTTTACCTTCAATGGCATAGATAATATCTCCGGTCTGGAAAGGGCTTTTTTCTCCGGATCTTGTGGAATTGATTTTTGTAATCACCAATTTCCCTTCTGCATAGGAATATTCCACGGGAACTTTTCGGTTTCCGTACAGATTGCGCTGGATCTCTTTCGAGGAAAGATAGGCATGGGAGTCATCTGTTTTGGTAACAAGTTCTGCCAGTGCCAAATGATAATTTTCATCATCTCCGATCATCAGGAATTTTGGGATCATTTCGGAAAGAACATCATTCCAGTTCTGATCAGTTTCATACTTATAGGGGAAAAAGTATTCAACATAATTCCAGTATCTGAATAATTCCAACAGGCTGACTTTTCTGGATGTAAATCCGGAACCATAAGATTCTTCATTTCTGAAATATATTTTTCTGCCACTTTTACCCAAATAATGATTGTCACCAAGATTCCGGTTGTTTTCAATATAATGAAGTTGTTGGGATAATTCATTTGAGAAAATAAGGTGGTTATCCATCCAGCTCACGTCAAAGTTTTTAAGAAAATAGACTTTATTCTCTTTTATTGGGCAGTCTCTGCAAAGGGAAACTTCTCCCAGACTTTTGATCCAGTCAGAATAAAAATGGTTCAAAGCTTCTTTATTATCGATATTTTCCAGGTCATCAATTTTCTGAAAAAGTTGTCTGTCCCAATTCAGATTTCCTTTCGCGACGTAAGGATGATAGTATTTAAGAAACCCCCAGATCCTGCAGAGAGATTCCAGTTTTTGTGTTTCTGTGACAATCTGCGCGGAAAATTTTAAACTTAACAATAATAAAAGTAGGAGAGAGAAACGTCTCATTAAAGGGAGTGTGTTTTCTCTCAAAGATAATGCTTTATCACAACAGATACAAAGGTTTTCAAAAAATTGGATTAAAGATACAGGCGTTTGGGTAATTTCTGAAAGCCGGTAAGAAGGTCATTTGCAGAAAAGATGATGGGTGTGATGGCCGTGTGGCCATCTTTTAATAGTAATTTAATAAAATGCTAAACTTTAAAATGCCTAACTTTGTTTACTAATACTGAAGTTTCAATGCAGAATAAGCTAAAAATCATCAACGATCCTGTTCACGGATTTATCAAAATTCCACACGAAATTTTATTTGATATCATTGAGCATCCTTACTTTCAGAGATTAAGAAGAATCGGACAGACCGGACTTTTGAACCTGATATTTCCAGGAGCAACCCATACAAGGTTTCATCATGCCCTTGGAGCAATGCATTTGATGTTTACAGCCCTGGAAACATTGAAACAGAAAGGCGTGAAAATTTCTGAGGAAGAAGAAAAAGGAGCAATGCTGGCTATTCTGATGCATGATATTGGTCATGGTCCGTTTTCACATGCGCTGGAAAGCATGCTGATGGATGACTGGCATCACGAAAACCTTTCTTTATTGCTGATGAATAAACTGAATGAAGAATTTAAAGGAGAGCTTTCCATGGCCATTGAAATGTTTCAGGGAAAGTACCACAGAAAATTTTTCAACCAACTCATCTCTTCCCAACTGGATGTTGACCGTTTGGATTATCTGAAAAGAGACAGCTTTTTTACCGGAGTATCAGAAGGGAATATAAATACCCAGAGAATTATTTCCATGATGAATGTCTGTGAAGAAGGCGAACTGGTGATTGATGCAAAAGGGATTTATTCTATTGAAAATTTTCTGACAGCCAGAATGTTTATGTACTGGCAGGTCTACTATCACAAAACTTCTGCATTGGCAGAGTTTCTTTTGGTTAAAATCCTCGAAAGAGCAAAATATCTGATTTCTCAAGGCATGGAGCTTCCAGCGACGGATCATCTGAAATATTTTTTATGTAGGGAGAAAAGTGCGGCAACGGATGAAGATATAGAAAGATTTACCAGGCTTGATGACAATGATGTCATCCAGGCAATGAAAGAATGGCAGAATTCCGATGATTTTGTGCTGTCCTATTGGTGTAAATGTGTAATTCAGAGAAATTTACCCAAAACAATCATTTCATCACATCCGTTCAAAGCGGAAATAATTGATGAAAAAGTGAAAAATGTCAATAAATTTTTCGGAATTGATAATGGCCATGAATTGGTTCATGAAATAAAAAGAAAATTACTTCCTTATCATGCGGAAAAGCAGCCTATCTATTTGTTGCATAAAAATGGTAAAAGAACAAGGCTGCATGAGTCAGAAGACCAGCTTTTATCAGGGTTGATGGTGAACAAGACAACCCGCTATATCCTTATGTTTCCAAGAGATATGTCCGGACTGGATTCTTAAAGAATATTAAAATTTACGATCTGAAACTAAAACGTGTTTGCAAATTATAGAATTTCTTATCTTTGCAGAATATGGAATTTACAGCTTCGCAAATTGCAAGTTTTATTGACGGAAAAATAATAGGTGACGAGAATGCGCTTATTACAGGGGTTTCACCAATTGAAAATGGGGAATCAGGACATCTTTCTTTTATAGCACAAGATCGGTTTTCTCATTTTTTGAATACCTCAAAATGTTCAGTTATCATCGTTTCGGAAAAACTTCTCGAGAAAAATCACTATAACCCTACCTTAATCGTTGTAAAAGATGCCTATCTTTCTTTTCAGGTTCTGATGAATCTATACCAGGAAATGCAGGGGAGAAAAGAAGGTATTGAAAATGGTTCATCCATACACGATACAGCTATAATAGGAGATAAAGCTTATATTGGAGCATTTACCTATGTTTCGGAAAAAGCTAAGATCGGGGAAGGATCACAGATCTACCCACATGTATATATTGGAAAGGGAGTAAAAATTGGTAAAAACTGTAAAATAGACAGTGGTGCCAGAATTTATGACTATTGTATCATAGGAGATAATTGTGTGATTCATTCCAATACGGTTATTGGTGGTGATGGTTTTGGCTTCCAGCCGACAGCCGAAGGTTTCAAAAAAATACCGCAGCTTGGAAATGTAATTATTGAAGATGATGTTGAGATCGGTTCAAACTGCAGTATTGACAGGGCTACAATAGGCTCTACCGTTATAGGAAAAGGAACTAAAATTGATAACCTGATCCAGATTGCCCACAATGTGAAAATAGGTCAGAATAATGTGATTGCAGCCCAGGCAGGAATCGCAGGTTCTACTACAATTGGTGACTGGAACCAGATTGGCGGCCAGGTAGGAGTTGTAGGGCATATTAAAATTGGAAATCAGGTGAAAATTCAGGCTCAGAGCGGTGTGAATTCCAGCGTTAATGATAGAGAAACACTGTATGGTTCACCGGCCATCAGCTATAACGACTATTTGAGAAGCTATGTTCATTTCAGGAATCTGCCTGGAATAGTAAGTAGAATAAATAATCTTGAGAATAACTCAAAAGATAATACTAATGAGTGATATGCAAAAAACACTTCAGCAAGAGGTAACTCTTTCTGGAATTGGTCTTCACACGGGTAAAGAAGTAAAACTTACCATTAAACCTGCCAAGGAAAATACAGGTTTTGTATTTGTAAGAACAGACCTGGAGGGACATCCACAGGTAGAAGCAGATGTAAACTATGTTGTAGCAACGGAAAGAGGAACTACATTAGAAAAATTAGGGGTAAAAATTACCACTTGCGAACACCTTTTAGCAGCCCTTGTCGGTTGTGATATTGACAACGCCATTTTAGAAATGGATGCCTCTGAACCTCCTATTCTGGATGGATCTTCAAAATATTTTGTGGAAGCTATAGAAAGTGTAGGAGTAACAGAACAGAGCATAGCAAGAGAATATCTTGTGGTAAAAGAAGTTCTTACTTACAGTGATCCGGCTACAGGTTCGGAAATTACAATCATTCCTTCAGATACTTACGAAGTAACGACAATGGTGGATTTTGGGACTAAAGTATTAGGGACCCAGAATGCCACTCTTAAAAATATTTCAGAATTTAAAGATGAAATCTCATCCGCAAGAACTTTCAGTTTCCTGCATGAATTGGAAATGCTTTTGGATCATGGGCTGATCAAAGGTGGAGATATTTCCAATGCCATCGTATATGTGGATAAAGATCTTACACCTGAAACAACAGAAAAATTAAAGAAAGCCTTTGGAAAAGATAATGTATCAATCAGACCGAACGGTATTCTCGACAATCTTAATTTAAATTATCCTAACGAAGCTGCGAGACACAAATTACTGGATGTAATCGGTGATCTTGCTTTGGCAGGAGTAAAAATAAAAGGTAAAGTTATTGCCAACAAACCGGGACACTATGTGAATACCCAGTTTGCCAAAAAACTAAACCGCCAGTGGAAATTGCAGAAAAAGAAAAATGTTCCGGATTTTGATCTGACGAAAGAGCCGGTATTTGACATCAACGGAATTATGAAGCTTATGCCGCATAGACCGCCGTTCTTATTGATCGATAAAGTTCTTGAACTTTCAGATTCTCATGTAGTAGGACTGAAAAATGTAACCATGAATGAGCCTTTCTTCGTTGGGCACTTCCCTAAAGAACCTGTAATGCCCGGAGTTCTTCAGGTAGAAGCATTAGCACAGACAGGAGGTATTCTTGTACTGGCAAGTGTTCCGGATCCTGAAAACTATTCTACCTATTTCATCAAAATCGATAAGGTAAAATTCAAAAGAAAAGTAATTCCCGGAGATACGCTTATATTCAAAATTGAATTGATAGAGCCAATCAGAAGAGGAATTGTTCATATGCAGGGGTATGGATATGTAGGCGATACCGTAGCAGTAGAAGCAGAGCTTATGGCTCAAGTTGCAAAAAATAAAGTTGATTAAATGATTCATCAATTAGCAGCCGTAGATAAACGTGCGAAAATCAGCAAAAATGTAATTGTAGAACCTTTCACTACAATTGCAGGAGATGTGGAAATCGGAGAAGGAACCTGGATCGGTCCTAATGTTACCATCATGGATGGAGCAAGAATAGGGAAAAACTGCAGGATCTTCCCGGGGACAGTAATTTCTGCGATTCCTCAGGATCTGAAATTCGATGGCGAAGATACACAGGTAATTATCGGAGACGATACAACAATCAGAGAGTGTGTTACGGTAAACAGGGGAACAAAAGCCCTGGGATATACTAAAATAGGTGCCAACTGTCTTATCATGGCTACTTCGCATATAGCACACGACTGTGTCATCGGAGACCACGTTATCATCGTAAACGGTTGTGGTATTGCAGGACATGTGGAGATTGGAGATTATACAGTAATGGGAGGTTTATCTGCTGTTCACCAATTTGGTAAAATCGGGAAACATGTCATGATTTCCGGAGGTACCCTGGTAAGAAAAGATATTCCACCTTATGTAAAAGTAGCGAGAGAACCAATGTCCTATGCAGGGATCAATTCTGTTGGTTTAAGGAGAAGAGGATTTACCAATGAGAAAATCTTCGAAATCCAGAAAATCTACAGAGCAATCTTCCAGATGAAAATGAATGTTTCCCAGGCAATTTCCCATATTGAAAAAGAAATGCTTCCAACCGCTGAAAGAGATGAGATTCTGCAGTTCATTCAAAACTCACCGCGAGGTATCGTAAAAGGATACGGAACCGGAAAGGATAGAGAATAACTGAATAACAAATACTATCATACCATGAAAAGTTTAATCTTACTTATGGCACTTTCTTCAATATCTTTTTTGTCCGGACAACAAACAGAAAAGTCTGAAAGAGTAAAAAAAGAAAAACCTTTCACCATAGAAAGGAAGCTTTCTGAAGAGTCTAATGATAGTATTGCAAAGAATAATTTAAATGGTATTCTGAAACAGAAAAATACCGGAAGTTCAATTTTAGGAACAACTGATCAGTATAAATCTGATATTCAGATGAATGTCATTCGATTGAATAACAATGTGAATACATTCAATAATAATACATTTAACAGGATGCAGCAGCAGGGGCAGGGGATACAGTTTAATAAAAGAAAATAAATATTTACATATTAATGGCAACAAGTAACGATATCAGAAAAGGGCTGTGCATTGAGTACAGCAATGATATTTATAAAGTAATCGAATTTCTTCACGTAAAACCAGGAAAAGGACCTGCTTTCGTAAGAACAAAATTAAAGTCAGTAACTAACGGTAAAGTAATAGATAATACTTTCTCTGCAGGACACAAGATTGATGAAGTAAAAGTAATTACCAGAAAATTCCAGTATCTGTATGATGATGAGAACGGATTTCACTTCATGAACAATGATGACTTCTCTCAATTATATATCAACAAAGAAATGATCGAGAACTCTCAGTTTATGAAAGCTGGTGAAGAAGTAACAATCATTTTGAAAGAAGCTGATGAAACTCCACTTTCTGCTGAACTTCCACAATCAGTATACCTTGATGTTATCGAAGCTGATCCGGGTGTGAAAGGGAATACTGCAACCAATGCTCTTAAAAACGCAATCGTTGAAACAGGAGCAAGAGTAATGGTTCCTTTGTTCATTGAACCGGGAGACAGAATTAAAGTAAGCACTGAAGACGGTAGCTATTTAGAAAGAGTAAAAGAATAAATAAAATTTACATAAATTCGGTTTGCATCAGCACTCCGAATTTTGTTTTATAAGAAAATCTATTGTTATGAGATTCCATTCTCCGCAAAAGCTTAAAACCATTGCAGATTTAATAGGCTCAGCATTTGTAGGGCCTGAAGATTTTGAAGTATTGGGAACCAATGAAATTCACATGGTAAAACCAGGTGATATCGTTTTTGTGAACCATCCTAAATATTATGACAAAGCATTAAACTCTGCAGCGACTATTATTTTAATTGATAAGGAAGTAGAATGTCCTGAAGGTAAGGCACTTTTGGTTTCTGATGATCCTTTCAGAGACTTTAATAAAATCAATACTCATTTCACCAGAATATATAACTTTACAGAAGAACTTCATGATGTTGAAATAGGTGAAGGTACCAGGATTCACCCTTCTGCAGTCATTGGAAACAATGTTAAAATCGGAAAAAATACCCTTATCTTCCCCAATGTTGTGATTGGAGACCGTACAGAAATCGGAGATAATGTGATTATCCAATCCGGTACTGTTATCGGTGGAGATGCTTTCTACTACAGAAAACTGAATGGAAATTTTGACCGTCTGGTTTCAGTCGGAAATGTGGTGATTGAAAACAATGTGGAAATTGGTAATAACTGTACCATCGACAGAGGTGTTACAGATTCTACCGTGATTGGAGAGGGATCTGTTTTGGATAACCTGATTCAGATCGGCCATGATACTGTGATCGGGAAAAAGTGTCTTATCGCTTCTCAGGTGGGAATTGCAGGATGCTGTATCATTGAAGATGAAGTAACCATGTGGGGACAGGTAGGAATTGCCTCCGGTCTTACCATTGAGAAAGGGACCGTTTTACTGGCTAAATCCGGCGTTAATAAAGATCTTAAAAAAGGAACATACATCGGTCTGTTTGCAGAAGATTTTAAAAGCTATCTGAAAAAAGAAGTAAAGCTGAGAAATCTCAAATAAACAATTCCAAAGGTTTTATCTGAAATCAAAGAAATTTAAGTAAATTTGTGAGCATTAATAAAATAATAAATAAATTAAAACAACAATAAAATGTCAATTTTAGTAAACAAAGATTCTAAAGTAATTGTACAAGGATTTACAGGGAACGAAGGAACTTTCCACGCTGGTCAGATGATTGAATACGGAACAAACGTAGTAGGTGGTGTTACTCCAGGAAAAGGAGGAAGCGAGCACTTAGGAAAGCCGGTATTCAATACAGTAGCTGACGCTGTTGAAAAAGCAGGAGCCAACGTAAGTATCATTTTCGTACCACCGGCATTCGCAGCAGACGCTATTATGGAAGCTGCTGAAGCAGGGATTAAAGTAATCGTATGTATTACTGAAGGTATTCCTGTAGCTGATATGGTAAAAGTAAAATCTTACATCGCTGACAGAGACTGCAGATTAATCGGACCAAACTGCCCTGGAATCATTACTTCTGAAGAAGCTAAAATTGGTATTATGCCAGGTTTCGTTTTCAAAAAAGGTAAAGTAGGTATCGTTTCAAAATCAGGTACCCTTACTTACGAAGCTGCTGATCAGGTTGTAAGAGCTGGTTACGGTATTTCTACTGCAATCGGTATCGGTGGAGACCCAATCATCGGAACAACTACCAGAGAAGCATTAGAGCTATTTATCAACGACCCTGAAACTGAAGCTGTTGTAATGATCGGTGAAATCGGTGGAGGTCTTGAAGCGGAAGCTGCAAGATGGTACAAAGCAAGCGGATCTACTAAGCCGGTTGTAGGATTCATCGCCGGACAAACTGCTCCAAAAGGAAGAACCATGGGACACGCAGGTGCCATCGTAGGTGGTGCTGAAGATACAGCTCAGGCAAAAATGGAAATCATGAGAGAAAACGGTATCAACGTAGTAGATTCTCCAGCTGATATCGGTGCTACTGTAGCAAAAGTTCTAGGATAACATAAAATCACACCATATGAAAAAACTTTTATTGGCCTCAGCTTTGACTTTTTCTGCTTTATCCTTTGCACAGGTGCAATGGAATAATACAAGATTCGGTCTTACAGCAGGTTTAAACTACTCAAGAGTAGCAAATGCCCACAATCCCTCTGGCCCTAGATACACCTTTCAAGGTGGAGCTTTGGCTTTGATCCCCGTAGGGAAGGCAAACCAATTCTTTATTCAGCCGGAAGTACTGTATTATGGCGCAGGAGAAACCGGAAAAGATAAAGATGCTAAAGGAAAAGATGGTTATGATGCAGTATATGCCAATAATTATCTGAGTGTACCCCTTTATTTTAAAGGATACTTTTCAGAAGCTGAATCGGAATTCTTTGGATTAATAGGTCCTAGATTTAACTTTTTAGTGAGTCAGGATGTTAAGAATGCTCCTATAGGAAGACCTTACTATGATCCGGATGTTACTGATCCTACACAGCCACCGGGAGTAAACGGAAAAGCAAAAAGCTTTAACTGGGGACTCGGACTTGGTATAGGATACAGCTATAAGAGGCAGCTTGAATTAGCTTTAAAATATGATTTAGGTTTATCAGACACCTACCCAGGTCTTGTGAAAGAAAAGGGAGGTACAGATAAGAAAAAATCAGAACAGGTAATCGCTCTTACTTTAAGCTATATATTCAAATAGAATATTTCAAAATAAAAAAAACCGGAAACTCAGTTTCCGGTTTTTTTGTTATTTTATTTTTATCAACGGGCACAATTGGATTTCTCAGCAATTTTTCCCTTTATATTTTCGCTTTATTATCCTTTAATCCACTTCCAAAGTTCTTTTAATGTAGCCTTATTTCCGTACATCAAAATACCTACACGATAGATTTTTCCTGCCAGGAAGATCATGAAAACAGTAGTTCCCAGCAATAATACAATAGATAATGCAATCTGCCATGCAGGAACACCAAACGGAATTCTTGCGATCATGGCTACCGGTGAAGTAAACGGAATAATGGACAGCCAGAAACCTAAGGGACCATCTGGATTATTCATCAATGTAAAACTTCCATACATGCCTAATGTTAATGGTAAAATCGCAAATAAAGTAAACTGCTGCGTCTCTGTTTCGTTATCCACAGCAGAGCCGATGGCTGCATAAATAGAGCTGTAAAAGATATATCCTAAAAGGAAAAAAACAATAAATACAAAGATAATCAACGGAAAGTTCAGCTCCAGTAAACTGTGAGAAATCTGGGTAGCAAGCTGTCCTACGTCCAGTTTATTGGCAAGTTCTTCATTTCCGCCAGGAATATTTCTCTGAAGAGGTGAGAATCCTGTATTTAATACCAATGCTCCTATGACAGACATGGTAATCCAGATAACAAACTGTGTAAGCGCTACCATCGTTACCCCCAGAATTTTCCCCATCATCAGTTCAAAAGGTTTTACAGAAGAAATGATGATTTCCACAACGCGGTTATTTTTCTCTTCCAGAACACTTCGCATTACTCTTACTCCATAAATAATGATGAACATAAAAGTGACATACATCAGTACCATACTCAGCCCTGATTTAACCCCAAAAACAAGATCAGAATCCTCTTTGTTGTTGTCTGTAACGTTGATGGTTTTTAAAGTAAAGCCTTTATCCAGATTAATTAACTGGGTTTCCTGAATGCCCAGCTGCTTGATTTTTTCTTTTTTTACAACATTGCTGATATCAGAAACAATTCTCTGTTTTGTGTCAAATCCTATTTTGCTGTTGATGACCAATCTGGTATCCTTTTCAAGCTCATCAAAATTCTGATTTTTCAGCTCAGGCAGGATCAGAATACCGTCCAGGGATTCATTTCCTTTCAGATTGTTGATCTTTGATTTTTCGTCGGCAGCAGAAACAAAAACGTAATTTAACTGATCATTGGATTTCAGCTGATTGGTAAACAATCCGCTTTTATCAACAACTTCTATAATACTGTGTGACTCATTCGCTTTAAACATTAATCCGATTACGGCTCCGAAAGCAATAATCATAACGGGAGCAAGCAGCGTCAATATAATGAAAGATTTTTTCTTAACCTGGGTAAGAAATTCTCTTTTGGTAATTAAAAAAATATTATTCATAAAAATTAAGAATGGTTACTTACAGCATTAATAAACACTTCATTCATACTAGGAATCCTTTCGTCAAATGATCTTACTTTACCCACCTGTACAAGATCAAGGAGAACATTATTCTGGCTTTCTTCATTTTTCAGCTCAAAAGAAACAAGATTGTTGTCATTCGACAAATTGAAAATATCATACTTGTTTCTGAAACTTTCAAACTGATCATGACTTACTTCAGAAAGCGTAACCCCAAAAATATTTTTCTTGAACTTTTCTCTTACATCAAAGACTCTTCCGTCAATAATCTTCTTGGAATTGTTGATCAGGGCGACATAATCACACATTTCCTCCACACTTTCCATTCTGTGGGTAGAAAGAATGATCGTTGTTCCGTTATTTTTAAGATCAATAATCTGATCTTTGATTAAGTTGGCATTTACCGGATCGAAGCCTGAAAAGGGCTCATCAAGGATTAAAAGATGAGGCCTGTGAAGAACCGTGACTACAAACTGTATTTTTTGAGCCATCCCTTTTGAAAGCTCAGAGAGCTTTTTTTTCCACCATTGATCGATATTCAGCTTTTCAAACCATTTTTTGGCTTCATTCAGGGCATCGCTTTTACTCATCCCTTTCAATTCTCCAAAATAAAGAATCTGATCGCCGACACTCATGTTCTTATACAATCCTCTTTCTTCGGGCATATAGCCAATATCTTTAATATGGCTCGGATTCAGTTTCTGTCCATTGATATAGATATCTCCGGAGTCTGCCTGTGTAATTTGATTAATGATGCGGATAAAAGAAGTTTTTCCGGCTCCGTTGGGACCTAAAAGGCCATAAATACTGCCTTTTGGTACATGGATGCTGAAATCATCCAGTGCGACCTTTTTTCCGGCATTATAGGTCTTTTTAATATGTTCAGCTTTTAGCATTAAATTGTTCTTTTTACTATTAGTATTAAAAAGTTCCGAAAGTTACGGAAATATTAAAACAGAATTAATGTAAAAGAAAAAATCCTGATGATTATCAGGATTTTAATTTATTGTTTCACGATTTGGGTAACTTTTTGTGTGTTATCACTTAAGATATAGCGAATCATATATTTCCCAGGTTTCAATTTTTCAATATTGATCTCCCCGGAATTCATGTTCACAGTATAGTTAGCGACCTGCATACCCAAAATTGAATAAAAAGTCACACTTTTGATTCTTAAAGAAGAATCTTTTGCCTTAATAATAAGGAAATCCTTTGCAGGATTTGGATAGGCAAGCAATACACCATCATCCGCCTTTTGAGTGATGGAACCCGGCTCTCTAAGCTGAGCTTTAAAATTGTTGGAAAATCCAACAAAAGTGCCTACAAATAGAAATAAAAGTAAAAGTTTTTTCATCAAATTTATAATTTCTCGAATATATATAACAAATGTAATACATTCTGCAATTTCATACAATAGTTTTTTGCAGAACTTGTAGTAAATTTGTAAAAACTTATTCAAAAAGTATTCCAAAAATGATACATTCAAGAAATAGAAGACTTAGAGTTAATGAATCTATCAGAAGTCTGGTAAGAGAAAATGTGCTTACAACTGATGATTTTGTAATGCCGATCTTCGTAATGGAGGGCGAAAACAAGCAGGAGGCGATCCCATCTATGCCGGGAATTTTCAGGCGCAGTATAGATCTAACAGTGAAGGAATGTAAGGAGTTATTTTCTTTGGGAGTAAAAGCAGTCAATTTGTACATGAAAGTGTCAGAAGATCTGAAAGACAATACAGGAAAAGAAGCCTGGAATAAAGACGGATTAATGCAGAATACGATCAGAGCGATCAAAGATGCTGTTCCGGGAATGATTGTTATGCCTGATGTCGCCTTAGATCCTTATTCAATCTACGGACACGACGGAATTATTGAAAACGGAAAAGTGCTGAACGATGCATCCAATGATGCTCTGGCAAGAATGTCTGTATCCCATGCAGAAGCAGGAGCAGACTTTGTGGCACCAAGTGATATGATGGATGGAAGGGTACAGGTTATCCGTGAAGCATTGGAAGAAAGCGGTTTTACAGATGTAGGGATTGTAAGCTATGCTGCCAAATATGCAAGTTCTTTCTATGGACCTTTCAGAAGTGCTTTAGACAGTGCTCCGAAAGACAATATGGAAATTCCGAAAGATAAGAAAACCTATCAGATGGATTTTCACAACTCACGCGAAGCTTTGAATGAAGTATTTAAAGATATTGAGGAAGGGGCAGATGTTATCATGATCAAACCGGGACTTCCTTACCTGGATATCGTTTCAAAAGTACGTGAAGCCATTGATCTTCCAATTGCAGTATACAATGTAAGTGGAGAATATGCAATGGTAAAAGCTGCTGCCCAAAATGGATGGCTGGATAATGACAAAACGATCATTGAAAGTTTAACATGTTTCAAAAGAGCTGGTGCGGATATGATCTTTACGTATTTTGCCAAAGAAGCTGCTATCCTATTGAATCAATAAGCTGATATTCAATTATAAAAAATCGGCGGTTCTGATCAGAACCGCCGATTTTTTATAATTAAGTTCATTATTTCTTATAGCCAGCCTTTTTTGCCATATACATAAGTGTCATCAAATTGTTTGTCACTCATAAAGAGATATAAAATGCCTTCGATAAAAGGAATAATAGAAGCTGCTCCTAAAGTGACAACATTCAGAACAAGCTGAATGATTCCCTCCTTTGTATACCCCAGATAAAATTTATTTAAAGCCAGCCAGCCTACAAGAATTCCCAATAAAGCTGCAGGGATTTTCTTTTCTGAACGGTAAGGGACACCGCTTTGCTGGTTTTGTTCATTTTCTGTTTTTGTGTAACCGTAATTTTCCATTGCTTAGTATTTTGTAATTGATTGATATGTTTTACAATAAGTAGTTTAAAATGATAAAAAGTTACAATAATCAAGAGAGTGGAAAATCAAAATTGCAAATTGGCTGTACACTACTATAGAGATTTTAGCTTTAAAATTGAAAACCGTATATCAAAGCTGCAAATTCACCCAATTCTCCTTTTGTTATTTAGCCTTTTAGCCTTTTTGCTCTTTCGCCTATCCGCGAGTTTATATTTTTGATATATTTGCCTTATGATTTTACGAGGAGAAAACTTAATCAAGGAATACGGTCCTAAAAAAGTTGTAAAAGGAGTTTCTGTACAGGTTCAACAGGGAGAAATTGTTGGTTTGCTGGGTCCAAACGGAGCAGGAAAAACCACATCGTTTTATATGATCGTAGGGTTGGTTAAGCCCACTTCAGGGAAAATTTTTCTGGATAAACAGGAGATTACTACTGATGCCATGTACCGAAGAGCTCAAAAGGGAATCGGGTATCTGGCTCAGGAAGCCTCAGTTTTTAGAAAACTTTCCGTAGAGGAAAATATTATGGGAGTATTGCAGTTGACTAAACTTTCAAAACGGGAGCAGCAGATCAAATGTGATGAACTGATCGAAGAATTTTCTTTACAGCATGTCCGTAAAAACAGAGGAGATCTTCTTTCCGGAGGAGAAAGACGTAGAACCGAAATTGCACGCTGCCTTGCCACAAGCCCGAACTTTATCCTTTTGGATGAGCCTTTTGCCGGTGTAGACCCGATTGCTGTCGAAGATATTCAGAAAATTGTAAGAAGCCTTGTAGATAAAAATATCGGAATTCTCATTACCGATCACAATGTACAGCAGACCTTAGCAATTACCAACAAAACCTATATTATGTTTGAAGGAAAGATCCTTAAAGAAGGGCTTCCTGAAGATCTTGCGAACGATCCGCAGGTAAGAGAAGCATATCTGGGCGAAAACTTTGTTTATCAAAGCATTCTGGATAAGCCGAAAAAGAAAAAGTACGCCTATAATATCTGGGCAGGTAATTTTGACTCAAAGGTACAGTTTCAAGGATTTGTAGATGAAAATTTCAGACAGTTTGATGACCTGAGACTGATGTATGGATTCGAAGATATTAGTTTTGCCTCATTAGCCAACTCTGAAATTGAGCATATTTTTAATGATGTGGTGGATAAAAATGCCAACAATTCATTTGTTTTCCAGAAAAAAGAGATCAACAGCCAGTATTCTCTGGAACAGGCAGAAGCAGAGTCTAAAGAAGCCAGCAGGAAAGAACTGCATTACCTTACGACTTATATGTATGAAGGATAAAATATAAAGCATTTATTTGCTGAACATGATAATAAAACGTACCTTTTTCTTTTGAAAGCGGTACGTTTTTCATTTAAAATGATTTCTATGGCTAAACCTTTTAACAGAACCGTTACCTTATTCGGAATCTATAAACAGCTTGTCCCATTTATCAGACCTTACCGCCCTATGATTTATGGAACACTTTTTCTTACATTTCTCGGGGCTTTGGCCGCACAGGTCAATCCGATTGTTTTGAAATACACGGTTGATGAAGTGACCCAGCTTACCCATCTTCCACATCCGATGTCCGAAGGAATTCATATCCTTATTATTATTTCCATTATTTTACTGGGAAAGGAATTGTTGAATATTTTTATCAATTTCGGACAGAAGTTTTACGGAGAGAAGATCAGGATCAATGTTAGTTCCGTATTGGCACAGTCTGCGATTGATAAGATTCTGACCTATAAAGTTGCTTATTTTAATGATGAAAATCATGAATCCGGAAAATTGCAGATCAGAATAGATCGCGGTATTGAAAGCTTAACAAAACTGGTCCAGAATTTTTTTATTGATATTCTTCCGTTGTTTTCCAATGCCATCATTGCTCTTGTTATTATGTACATGCAGAATATGTATGTAGGAATAGTCTCTACAGTTATTGTTCCGATTTATTTTTATATCAGTTCCCTGCAGGCGAAAAAGCTAAGCGGAGTACGCCGCCAGCTCAGAAACCAACGGGAGAAAAAGACCTCAGGTCTGTTGAATCTGATTAATTCGATAATGGTTATTAAAAGTTTTGTTCGTGAAAAATTTGAAGGAAAAAAGCAATATGATCTTCAGATGGAACTCATGGAAAGCCAGATGGTAACCAGAAGAACCAATTTTATTTATGATGGTTTAAAAACCTTTATTGAACAATTTGGAGTGGTTCTAATTATCCTATTAACCGTATATCTGGTACTTGATCAACAGATGACGATTGGTGCCATCATGCTTCATATCATGCTTTTTAACAATGTTTCGGCACCTATTCGCCAATTGCACAGAATTTATGATGATATGAACGATGCGATGATCTATGCAGAAGGGTATTTTGATATTTTAAATGCAGACAATGAAACTGAACCCAACGGAGGCTTTATTGAAAAAGAAATCAAAGGAACTTTTGAATTAAAAGATGTAGACTTTACTTATCCTAACGGAACGAAAGCATTGCATAATGTTTCTATGAAAATTGAAAACGGAAAGACTACCGCTCTGGTAGGATTAAGTGGAGCTGGAAAATCAACAGTGATTAATCTGTTATGTAAATTTTATCTTCCGGATTCCGGAGAGATTGTATTGGATGGAGTAAATCTTAATGAATATGACAATACTTTTCTGAGAAGCGACCTTGGGCTGGTGCTTCAGAAAAATCATATTTTCCAGGGCAGCATTGAAGATAATATCCGGTATGGAGATATGGATGCAAGCTTTGAAGAAATTCAGGCGGCGGCGAAGAAAGCTTATCTGCACGAACAGATTATGGATCTTCCGGAGAAATACCAGCATGATGCCACGCAGCTTTCCGGAGGGCAGCAACAGAGAATTGCAATTGCAAGACTGTTTCTTAAAGATCCTCCGATCATCTTTCTGGATGAACCGACTGCCAGCCTGGATGCCATCGCTACAGAACAGATCAAAAACTCTCTGGATGCTATAAAAGAAGGAAGAACAGTCATCATTATTTCTCATTCCCTGTCACAGATTCTGGATTCTGATATCATTTATGTGATGAAAAAAGGAAGAGTGGTAGAGAACGGAACTCATGATGAACTTTACAATAAAGAAGGTACTTACCGTGAGATTTTTGATGCCTCTGCCCGCAGTCTGAATCTCGATAAACTGGTGAATACTTTTAAAGAAAATTAATAAAAAACTCAGCGGTCAGGCTGAGTTTTTACATTTTAAAAAATCATTTATTAGGCTTTTTCAGAAACCTGATATGCTCCTACATCTGCCCCGAATGCAATATTTATTCTGTTATAGCTGTTAATAGCAATGACAGTCATGGTCAGATCTACCATTTCAGTTTCAGAAAAGTGATGGCTTACCTGTGAATAAATTTCATCATTCACTTCTTTACCACTTAAAGCAGTTAGAGTTTCAGCCCATAATAACCCGGCCTTTTCTTTATCCGTATAAAATGAACATTCTCTCCAGGCGCTTGCCAGAAATATTCTCTGTTCCGTTTCTCCTTTCGCTCTTAATTCTTTGGAATGCATATCCAGACAAAAAGCACATCCGTTCATTTGGGAAACCCTGAAATATATCAGTTCCAGGAATGAATTGTCCAGTGAAGAATTCTGTACCTGAAATCCCATGTTATGAAGGGCATTTACCGCTTTGTTTCCGATCGCAAATGCGTTGATTCTTTGTGACATAATATTTGTTTTTGATGAATTATGTGACAAATGTAGAATGGAATTTTTCTGATTTTTTTTACAAATGATAAATTTTAAAAGAAAAGATTTTTTGAAGCTGGAGGATGGGAGCTGGATGCTGGAAGTTACTATTAAGTAGTTGATATATTCGGTCTTCAATAACTTCCCCCCTTCCAGGCTTCCTTTACTCTAAAGTTTCTGTGCCCTGATTCTGCTCAAAGAAACCTGGGTGATGCCAATATAATCTGCAAGATCTCCAAGGCTGATACGTTGAATAAGATCAGGTCTTTGCTTCAGAAAATTATGATAGCGTTTTTTTCCGTCGTCTTCGAGCATTTCACTGATCCGCCCCATCATATTGACCGGAGCTTTTGAATAAAGTTTACTGAAAAGTGTTTCTGCGGTATGATATTTTTTACATAATCCCTCAATGACGTCTTTGTGTACACGAAGTACCTCAGTGGTTTCTAGGGCAACGATCATATACTTTGACGGCTGTCCTGTAAGAAAACCACTTAATTCTGCGAAAAAAGCATTTTCTGCAAAAAATGTCATGATAAAATCCTTATCACCATTATCAAAAAACAGTTTCACCAGTCCTTTTTCAATGAAATAAAAATACCTGCAGGTTTCATCAGCCTTTAACAGGAAATCTCCCTTCCTGTAAGTTTTGGTTTCCATATGGGAAACAAGTCCATCTATGACTGCCTGTTCCGGTTTTAAAACTTTTTCAATAGACTGAACAAAATGAGTATGAAGCATAAAGAAAGAATCTGTTTTTGTAAAAAATAAATTTAATAAAAAAGCTGCCATATTTATAAGCCATACCTCAAAAAAGAATTTTAGTTTTGCTATATAATGAATGATCACTACCTTAAAAAACTCGATCGGGTAACGGCTATCCTTACCCAGTTACAGTCGAAATCTGTTGTACGCGCACAGGATCTGGCTGAAAAGTTCGATGTAAGCATCAGAACCATTTATCGTGATGTGAAAACTCTGGAAAATGCAGGGATTCCTATTGTTGGAGAAGCGGGCAACGGATATTCTCTTATGGAGGGCTATAAACTTCCTCCGATCATGTTTACAAAGGAAGAGGTCTTAAGTTTCATCACTGCTGAAAAACTGATGCAGAAATTTTCCCACCAGAGTTTGGGAAATCATTATCAGGCCGCTATGGAGAAAGTACGTTCAGTGTTGAAATATTCTGATAAAAATCTGATCAAAAATATAGAAAAGCAGATTGATGTTTTCAGCTTTCATACAGATTCGGGCGACTCACTGAAAAATGTAATTCCTATCATTCTTGAAAGCATTGCTGAGAAGACCCAGCTGACTATAAAATATCAGACGGTAGACGGAAGGGTAAATCACAGAACCATTGAAACCGTGGGGATGTTTTTTGAGTTTAATTTCTGGTACATCATGGCCTTCTGTACTTTGAGAAAAGATTTCAGACAGTTTCGTATAGACCGTATTCTGGAAATTTCAAAGACGCAGAATCCCTTTTTGCAGGAATACGGACAGGTGAATGATTACCGTAAAAAATCAAATGGAAATAAGATAAGGGCTAAACTTCTGGTAGACAAAAAGGTCATGTCTCATCTGGTGAATTCTAAAAAATACTACGGACTCGTAGAAGAAGTAGAAACCGAACAAGGGGTAGAGCTTACTTTTGAAACCGAATGGATCAGTGACGGTTTTCCCCGATGGCTCATTACTTTTGCCGATTATGCTACTGTTCTTGAACCGGAAAGTCTTCGCACACGATTGAATGAACTGTTGATAAAAATGATAGAAAGACATCAATAAAACACCAACAGATATCTGTTGAGGTTTAAAGACTTAATTGAGGCAAATAAATGAAATGGCTTGAAGTGAAAAGGCAGAATTGCAAATAAGCAGATTTGTTTTGTCGCAAAAAAAGATATGAGTTTGTTTAACCTTTTTGCAATTTTACCTTTTCGCTTTTATTAAAATCTTTCCCAGAAGAAAGGTGGTTCAATCCCTAAAGCTCTTAAATAAACATATCCCTGCCCACGGTGGTGGATTTCATTGTCAATGAAATAAAGAATATTTTCATACACGGGGAATTCATATTGTCCGAACAGGTTGAATACTTCCTGGAAACGCTCTTCAGAAATCTGATTGAAATAGTGGTTGATCACTTCTGTTTCTTCATCCCATCTTTTTAATAATTCTTCTTTAGTTGAAGGATTGAAGCCTTCTTCATTATAACCTTCCATATTTCCTTCAATGATTCCTTTCAAAGCAGGACCTGCAATGCTGATCATCTCCGTGGCAAGTTTGGCAAAAGGTCTCATCCCTCCAACAGAAAATTCAAATAATTCTTTTTCAGGAAAAGCTTCAATCACTCTTCTTGTAAGATTTCTGTGTCCCTGCCAGTCTTTTAATAACTGATCTGTAGTCATGAATTGCTTAGTCGCTGTGGCTGTAGTTGTCATAATATTATTGTTTTTGTTTGTTGTTGATACAAAGGTAAGATGAGATAATGACAACAGTTTGTCAGTAGTGTTTCTGATATTAAAAAAATATTTTTTTCTTTGCTAAAATATCCTGACCTATTTTTCCGTTAGAAGTAGGGATATTAATAAAAAATCGCTATTATTAGAATTATGAAGAAGTATATTTTACCTGCTATTACCACTTTTTTATTAGTATCATGCAATAAGATTGAGGAAAAAATTGATCAGACTGTTCAGAAAACAACTGAAACCGTACAACAGAAAGCACAACAGGCTGTTGAAGAAACAGTGAAGAAAACAGTCAATGAATCTGTGAATTCTTTAATTAATTCTGAGGACGTTAAGTTTAGTACTGTTTTTCCGGGCACAGGTGCTTCCATTGTTTCCGAAGAAAAAGGGAAAAAGATCAAAATTCCGGGAAGACCTGAAGGTTATATTTTTAAATACAAAGCGGATATAGCAGCAGTACTTCCTTTTTTAGAGGGGCAGCCTACTTCTGATGAAAGTAAATCTGATAATACTGCCCGAAAAATAGATGGACAAAGCATTGTAGATAAAATAAGCTTCTTATCTAAATTCCTTCCTGACAACACATTGGATACTGGTATTCTGGAGGATATAAAATCAGACAAGAATATTCAGTATTATAAGCTGAAAAGATTTCCCAAAAGCAGTACCATTATCTACAACCCAAAAAATCAGACCATCATACAATACGTAGAGGTAAATAAATAATTTGGATATGGCCGGTTTCTCCCGGCCATTTTTTATTCCCATTCATTGCAAGCCATAAGCGAAGCAATCTCAACCCGTTGAAAATTACTTATCAGAACGAATAAAATCATGTTTATTTCTGATGTTAACTGATTGATTTTTTTTATACAAATATGATGTTATTGATTTATTTTTTTTCATGTTTTGAGTAAATCACTTTATGTTTTGTAGATCAATTTTTATTTTAATGAAATGGTATGATTTTGGCAAATATGAAATTAAATTGTTATTATATATTTTATTTTTATGATTAATGTTTATTTTTTTATTAGATTTATTGAATAATTAATAATTAACATGGGAAAAAATTTATTTAATAGAAAAATCTATGTCTTAGTATTAAGCGGAGCTGGTGCTATGGGATATGCTCAGGACAGCATAAAACAAAATAAAATAGATGAAGTGGTGGTTACCACGGGTAGAACTAAGCCCAGAACCATCATTACCTCAGCAATTCCTATAGACAATATTTCGGCAGCACAGCTAAAATCTACAGGTCAGGTTACTTTTGATAAAGCTTTAACCTATGCTGTTCCATCTTTCAATTCATCACAACAAACTGTTTCTGACGCCACGGCCCATTTTGATCCGGCAGACTTAAGAGGTTTGGGGCCTTCCAGAACATTAGTTTTAGTCAATAATAAAAGAAAAAATCAAAGTGCTCTTATTTATGTAAACGATACGCCGGGAAAAGGTGAAGTAGGTACAGATCTGAAAAGTATTCCTTCAGCAGCCTTACAAAACGTAGAGGTATTAAGAGATGGTGCATCTGCACAATACGGATCTGATGCTATTGCAGGTGTGATCAATATTATTCTTAAAAACGGTGTTGGGAAAAGCACAGTGAATCTCTTTTCCGGAATTACTTCAAAAGGAGATGGCTTTAATATCGGAGCAGATTTTAATACAGGAATCAGAATCGCAAAAACAGGAAGCCTGAATCTTACACTAGGATTTTCCTCACAAAATAAAACTAACCGTGCAGGTTCTGTTACAAAAGATGAACTTTTTGGTGTGGATAATGCCTGGACACAGGCTAATCCTGGTTTAGGAATGATCATTGGGCAACCGGAGACAAAAGTTGCCAATATGTTTGTGAATTTTGAATTGCCAACCGGCGAAACGGGTAAATTTTATGCTTTTGGCGGTACAACTTACAGAAATGGGACCAGTTTCGCTTTGTATAGAACACCTTATTGGGTATCATCAGATTTTGGTTTATTAACTCCAAAAGGACAGCCTTACAATGGATTTCAGCCGGAATTTAAAACCGATGTTTATGATTATAATTTAACCTCCGGATGGAAAGGCATGTTTGGAAAATGGAGTTTTGATGGGAGTGCCACCTTTGGCTCTAATGCAGTAGATTATGTGGTAGGAAATACCATTAATACATCTTTGGGTGCAAAGTCACCAACAAGTTTTAAGGCAGGTGGTCACCAGTTCAGTAATATTATAGGAAACATAGATGTCAGCAGGGATTTTGGTGTGCTTGTTTTAGGAGCCGGAGTAGAGATGCGCAATGAAAACTATCAGGCAAGAGCAGGAGAAGAGGCATCTTATATAGGAAGTGGTGCAGAATCATTTCCAGGACTGCAGCCTCAAAATGAAGTCAATAAAAATCGTCAGAATATTGGAGCTTATATGAATGCTGAATGGGATGTTACAAAAAACCTGCTGCTTGGAGGAACAGTAAGATACGAAAACTTTAGTGATTTTGGAAATAATGTTTCCTGGAAAGGAAATGCAAGGTATAAATTGCTGGATGATAAATTAGTTTTCCGTGGATCTGTTTCCACAGGATTCCGTGCACCTTCATTACACCAGATTTACTATTCCAATGTTCAGACCAAAATTACTGGGAATACGGTAGCTAATCAGGGTACCTTTAATAATGACTCTCCCATTGTAAGATCTGATCTTGGGGTACCCAAATTAAATGCTGAAAAAGCCTTTAACATTACCGGAGGAGTTGCCGTAAAACCTTTTAAAAATCTTACTATTACAGCAGATTATTATAGAATAAAAATTGAGGACCGTGTACTTTTTTCAGGTGATATTGGTTACAAAACCGGTGCTCCGGGGAGTCCGGACCTGTCAAACCCTGTGGAAGTCATATTGAACAATAATAAAATAACTTCCCTGAAGTTTTTCACCAATGCTGTAAATACAGTTACCCAGGGAGTAGATTTCGTTGCGAATTACTATACTTCCGCTATTGGAAAAGGAAGATTAGGCGTTATTGCAGCCTTCAATTATAACGAAACTAAAATAGTGGATAATATTGCCGTTCCGTCTATTTTGGCACAAAATGGCTATTCAGAAAACTTTTTTGACAGAAAAGAACAATCCAGAATTACTTCCGCAAGGCCAAAAACAAAAACGATCCTTAGTCTGTCGTATGACATTGCAAAGTTTAATTTCAATCTTAATAATACTTACTTTGGTTCTGTTACATGGCAGCACGCTACTGATCCTGCCAAAGATCAGACATTTTCCGGTAAGGTAGTTACAGACATTGTTTTAACCTATAAAATTACGAATGATCTTAAAGTTTCCGGAGTTGTAAATAATTTATTTAATATTTATCCGGACGTAATAGACAGCAAAGGAGATGTGGTAACAGATCTTGGAGGAAGGTTCAAATATCCGTGGGAGGTTAATCAGTTTGGATTTAATGGTACAACTTTTCAGCTTAATGTAAATTACACCTTTTAGCTAGTAAATAAGGAATTGGAATTGTTTTGTCATGGTTAACAGGGGAAGTCAATTTCAAAAGATAAACCAAACTATATGAAAATTGCCTGACCTTAACTAAGGTCAGGCAATTTTTTTCAGATAGAACAGGACGTTATTACTACATTTTACTTTTTACATTGTACAAAAAAAGGTATTTTAGTCCTATGAAAATTTATACAAAAACAGGAGATAAAGGTCAGACGGCATTATATGGCGGAACAAGAGTTTCCAAAGCCAGTGCAAGGGTAGACAGTTATGGAAATATAGATGAACTGAATTCATTTATCGGAATTGCAAAAAGTCATATCGAAAATGAAGAAGTTTTAAGACAGCTGAAAAAAATACAGTTTGATTTGTTTACTGTGGGTTCAGAAGCTGCAACACCGGTAGATAAACTGATGCTTGCCAATGGGAAATCCCGCCTTCCTATCATTATTTCAGAAACAGAAATAGAAGAACTGGAACAGTGGATGGATGCCTTTGATGAAAAACTGGAACCGCTTCAGTATTTTATTCTTCCGGGAGGAGGGAAATCGGCCACTTTTTTACATGCGGCAAGAACAATTTGCAGAAGAGCAGAACGTTCATTGGTATTTTTGAATGAATCCGAAGAAGTACGCCCGGAACTGATTAAATATTTAAACAGACTTTCAGATTATCTTTTTGTGTTAGCAAGATACATTTCAAAACTGAACAACGAACCGGAAGAATACTGGAACCCGAATGAGAGATAAAGTGTTACTTTTCATCAACGGAGATGCTCCAAAATCATTACCCAATCCTGAAAATTATGGTTTGATCGCCTGCACAGACGGGGCCTTCCATTATTTGAAAAGAATGGGCTTTCCTTTAGATAAACTGGATTTTATATCCGGTGATTTTGATTCGCACTCCGGATCAGATGAAGATATGTATGAAGAAAAATTTATTCTTACATTAGATCAGGACAAAACAGACTTTCATAAAGCTCTGGAAATTATTCAGGAAAAAGGTTTTTCAGAGATTGATGTTTTTGGAGGAAGTGGAGGTGAACAGGATCATTTTCTTGGAAATCTTACCGTTGCTTATACTTTCAAAGATCATATGGATCTAAAGTTTTATGATGAATATTCAGTGTATTATTTTATCACTAAAAACTTTAAGGTAGAAGGAGTGAAAAATAAAATGATCTCCCTATATCCCTTTCCTTCAGCGGAAAATATCACCACAAAAGGGTTGAACTGGCCATTGGAAAATGGAAGCTTATCCATTACTTCAAGAATTGGAACCCGGAATTTCGCTGTTGAAGATGAGATTTCCATAGAATATGAATCAGGAGACGTTTTATTTTTTGTAGGGATCAAGGAGATAGAATATCCTGCAATCTATTAAATATTAAAAGAGTCTTTATTGGCATATTCTCCTATCAATAGGAGCGGGCATTAGCTCGTGTAATTTAAAACAGATGAATCCATTGGCTTTAGCCAAAACTTATTAAAAACCATTGAATAAACTAATCAAAATATCAGTTTTCACCATTTCATTATGCTGCATTGTTTCATGCAAAACACCGCATTTTGAAACCCCGGAATACGGAAAAAATGAAGCTGAAAAAGTGATCCGGCTTAAAAAAGTACACAATTTCCGGACCGTAGGAAATATCAAAAACACAGAAGGGAGAATATTAAAAGAAGGAAAGCTGTATAGAAGTGCTCATCTTCATAAACTCAAAAAGAAGTCTTTTGACCGTTTTGATGAACTGGGAATTAAAGAGATTATTGATCTCAGAAATTCTAAAGAAATAGCTCAGAAGCCTGATCAGCTTCCGGCAGAAAGTGCATATAAAAAATATTCGGCATTTGAAGATGAAGGCGATCAGCTGGCTCAGGCAAAAAAACTGGTTCTTAAAGGCAAAGTGAATGCTTCTGATGCGGATAAAAGAATGATCGATTTTTACCGTGAATACGTTACGGAAAATCCCGAAACCATAAAAATGATTATCACCGAAGTGCTGGAGTCCAAAGACCCTGTTCTTTACCACTGTACAGCCGGTAAGGACAGGACCGGGATTATCACAGCACTGATCCTTACCATTCTGAAATTTGATAAAGAAACCATTTACAACGATTATCTTTTATCCAACAATTACAGGAAAGACCTTGTTCAGAAAAGGCTCCGCCTTGCTGGCAGATTACATTTCCTCTATCCGAAAATGGATTTGAAGGTGCTGGAAAAGCTGAGCTGGGTTGAAAAAAGATATCTTGACGCAGCTTTTGAAGAGATCAATAAAAAATATGGCTCCACAGATGCCTATATTCAACAGGTATTGGGGATTTCAGAAGCCAAAAGAAGAGAATATATTCAGAAATTTACCTATTGATTTTCAGGGGGAAATTTTTACCGGATTTAATATTGGCTCTTTATTTAAAATTATAATAATTTTAACACCTAAAAATGAAACTTTTTTAGCAATTTTGCATTTCTTAATTCACTTGTTTAGAAATGAAAATAAAGTACTCGGAACTTATTGATCAGACATTATATTTTCCTACGGAGGAATTTAATGTTTCTGAGAACAATTTGTTGTTTCACGATATTCCGTTGATGGATGTTGTTGAACAATTTGGCACTCCGCTAAAGATTAGCTACCTGCCGAGAATTTCTCAAAATATTCAGAAAGCGAAAGGCTGGTTTAAAGAAGCTTTTGAGAAAACCGAATATAAAAAGAATTATACCTACTGCTACTGCACAAAATCCAGTCATTTTAATTTCGTATTGGAAGAAGCTCTGAAGAATGATATTTCAATAGAAACATCGTCTGCTTATGACATGGATATCGTAAAATCTCTTTATGAGAAAGGTAAGGTAGATAAGAATATTGAAGTAATCTGTAATGGTTTTAAAACCGATGATTATCTGGCCAAAATTTCAGATATGATCAATAACGGATTTGAAAACATTACTCCGATTCTTGACAATTACAGAGAGCTGGATAAGCTTACAGAAAGCATTGATTCTACTTTTGATATCGGGATCAGAATTGCATCGGAAGAAGAACCGAAGTTCGAATTCTATACTTCAAGATTAGGGATCGGATATAAAGATATTATTCCTTATTACAGCCAGAAGATTGCGGAACATCCGAATGCAAGGCTGAAAATGCTTCATTTCTTTATCAACACGGGGATTAAGGATACGGCATATTACTGGAACGAATTGTATAAATGTCTTCGTGTATATGCACGTCTGAAGAAAATCGCTCCGGAAGTGGATTCACTGAACATCGGAGGAGGTTTCCCAATCAAAACTTCTTTGAACTTCGATTACGATTATCAGTATATGGTAGAAGAAATCGTTTCCCAGATCAAGAAATTCTGTGAAGAAGAAGGAGTAGAGGAACCCAATATCTATACTGAGTTTGGAAGTTTTACCGTAGGGGAAAGTGGAGCCAACCTTTATAAAATTATCTCTCAGAAACGTCAGAACGACAGAGAAAAGTGGAATATGATTGACTCTTCTTTCATGACCACTCTTCCGGATACATGGGCCATTTCAAGACACTTTATCATGCTTCCGCTTAACCGTTGGGAAGATACTTATGAAAGAGTGTTCCTTGGAGGACTGACTTGTGATTCAGACGATTATTATAACTCTGAACAGCATACCAATGCTATTTATCTGCCGGTTTTCAGTGATACAAAGCCTTTGTATATAGGATTCTTTCATACAGGAGCTTATCAGGAAACAATCGGTGGTTATGGCGGAGTTCACCACTGCCTGATGCCTCAGCCGAGACACGTTCTGATTCAGAAAGATGAAAACGGTGAATTACAGTACGAAATTTTCCGTGAAAAACAGGAGCCGGAAGATGTATTGAAGCTTCTTGGATATAAATAATTTTATGATCAATAGAAATGGGCTTTAGCCCATTTACAATCAATAGAAAAGTCAATTGGCTTTAGCCAAAACTTATACAAAACAAAAGCTCTCAGATTTTTCTGAGAGCTTTTTATTTAAAAATATTTTGAAATCTTATCCAGTTCTAATTCTTCATAATCGGAAACCACTGTATCTGCTAAGGTATAATCCTGGTTTTTTGAATGTTGGCTTCTGTATGCAGCACAAAAGATTTTTGCCCTGTGAGCCGCAAGAATGCCGTTTGTGGAATCTTCAATCACCATACAGTTTTCAACAGGTTCTCCAGCCATTTCAGCTGCCAGCAGAAAAACTTCAGGATGAGGTTTTGATTCCTTTAAATCGGCGCCGCTGATCTTTCCACTGAAATAGGGCTCCAATCCGAATTTTTCAAAAACCATATTAATGGTTACCATTGTAGCAGAAGAAGCCAGGATAAGCTTTATCCCATTTTCATGATAATGCTCAATCAGTTTTCTTACCCCCGGAATTAGGTCAAATTCTTCATCATTGTAAAAATAATCCTTGAAATGAGATCTTTTGATTCCTGCGATCGTTTCGTAAGTCTGATCTAAGTTAAATTCAGTAATCAATGTTTCAGAAACTCTTTTGGTAGAAGCTCCTGTAAAAGAGGTGTACAGTTCCTCGGGTACTACAATTTCCAGTTCATCAAATGTTTTGAAATAGGCTTTTCTATGTAAGGGTTCCGTATCTACAATTACCCCATCCATATCAAAGAGAACAGCTTTTAAAGGCATATCAGTAGTTTTATACAAAAATAACTTTTAAAATTTAAATAGGGAAAGATTTAAAAATTTAAAAATCAGGATAAAGGTTAAATATTCATAACAAACCGTTCATCATTTATAACTCGGGTACTATTTTGTATCTTTGCGGAATCATTTAATCTTTCAATCATTTAATTTTTTAATTAATAATTATATATGAAAACATACGCAGGAATTCCCGAGGAAAATGCAACGTTAGAGAATTCGAAAGTAATGTTGTTAACCGTTCCTTACGATGGAACTTCAACATGGGGTAAAGGGGCTGATAAAGGTCCGGAATTATTCTTAGATGCTTCTGAAAACATGGAGCTTTATGATATTGAAACCCAAACAGAGCCTTATCTTCAGGGGGTATATCTGGCAGGAGAAGTTTCTGAAAATTCCAGTCCGGAAGCAATGACAGAAGCCGTTTATCAGAAAACAAAAGAGCTTTTGAACAATGAAGGGAAAGTATTTACTTTATTTGGAGGTGAACACTCTGTGTCTATCGGTTCTATCCGTGCAGTAGGAGAGAAATTTGAAAACCTTACCGTTCTTCAGCTGGATGCTCATACAGACTTACGTCCTGAATTCCACGGTTCTACTTCTAACCATGCTTGTGCGGTGTTTGAAGCTAACCAGAAACATAATTTAGTTCAGGTGGGAATCCGTTCTATGGATGCTGAAGAAGCTCAGTATTTACCGGAAGGAAGAGTATTCTTTGCTCACGAAATTGCGAACAACGAAAACTGGATCAATGATGTACTGGAAAAAGTTTCAGGAAACGTATATATTACAATAGACTTAGATGCTTTTGATCCTTCTATTGCTCCATCTACAGGAACTCCTGAGCCAGGCGGGTTACAATGGTATCCGACACTGGAATTATTAAGAAAAGTATTTGAAAAATGTAATGTTGTAGCATTTGACATTGTAGAGTTGATGGATTCTCCAATGGCTAAGCCAACGGCTTTCCTTGCTGCTAAGCTATATTATAAAATGCTTGCTTATAACGATATTTATAACAACAACTAATATTCCGCAAGAATCGGATTTTTTCTGCCGTATATTCTTTGGAAATTTGTGAGGTAAAATCATAATACAATGTCCACACAAAGTCAGATAGATTATAACAGAATTGCAAAAGCGATAGAATATATCCAGAGCAATTTCAGGCTTCAGCCAAGTTTGGAAGAAGTGGCAGAAAATGTTCACTTAAGTCCGGCCCATTTTCAGAAGATCTTTACAGATTGGGCAGGAACAAGTCCGAAAAAATTTTTACAGTTCATCAGCCTTGAACACGCTAAAAATTTATTGAAGGAAGAAAAAGCAAGTTTGTTTGATACTGCATATGAGACAGGCCTTTCAAGCACCAGCAGGCTCCATGACCTGTTTGTGAAAATAGAAGGAATGTCTCCGGCAGAATATAAAAACGGAGGAAAAAGCCTCAATATTCATTACAGTTTTTCCGAAAGCCCTTTCGGAAATCTGTTGGTAGCTTCTACAGAAAAAGGAATCTGCTATATGGCTTTTGAAGACGATAAAGAAAAAGCATTCGGGGAACTGAAGCAAAAGTTCCCTAATGCTTCTTTTATTGAGCAGCAGGATGCTCTTCAAAAGAATGCACTGTCCATATTCGATAAAGACTGGACTCAACTCAATACGATTAAATTACACTTAAAAGGAACTGATTTTCAGCTGAAAGTATGGGAAAGCCTATTGACAATTCCTATGGGTAAACTGTCTACTTATGGCAGTCTGGCTGAAAAAATAGGAAATCCTAAAGCATCCAGAGCGGTAGGAACGGCTATTGGGAGTAACCCTGTTGCATTTCTGATACCTTGTCACCGTGTGATTCAGTCTACCGGACACCTCGGCGGTTACCGATGGGGAAGTGAAAGAAAACAACTTATTGTAGGTTGGGAAGGTTCACAGATGTACTCGTAATATATTTTTACCACAAAAGACACAAAAGGATTTTTGAGAGATGGATCATAAGATTAAAAATTATCTGTAATAAAGTTCACAACAATAAAATCAAAGATCTTCGAAGGCTTTAGTATACTTTTATGTATGAATCTTGTTAGTTAAATAGTAATGTATTATAACTTTTGTGGTTGAAAAATATTGAGCCTTAAGTTTTGGCTAAAGCCAATGGATTAACTCTCTTTTTATTAAACGGACTAAAGTCCGTTCCTATTGATAAAAAAGAATATGGTGTTATTTGTGATCTGTATTAGTGTCATTTGTGTTTAAATAAAAGCCATAAATACATTTTACATTCTACCTTTTACAAAATAAAGCATTTAAATTAAAAAAACGATGATGAGTCTCTTTGAAGAAATTTCAGATTATCCTCTCAACATACTTCCGCATGACGGAACCGTTCATTATTACGGCAAGGTTTTCTCCAAAGAAAAATCTGATTTTTATTATGATTATCTGCTTAATCAGATTCCATGGGAGAATGATGAAGCAATCATCTTTGGAAAATTGATTTTAACTAAAAGGAAAGTAGCCTGGTTTGGAGAAAAAGCATTTGAATATACGTATTCAAAAAGAACAAAATATGCAAAGTTCTGGACTCCGGAATTATTGGAACTGAAGAAAAAGTGTGAGGAAGTTTCAGGAGAAATCTATAACTCCTGCCTGCTCAATCTATACCATGACGGAAGTGAAGGAATGGCGTACCACAGTGATGCAGAAACAGATCTTAAGAAACACGGGGCAATCGCTTCCCTGACTTTCGGAGCGGAAAGAAAGTTTTTATTTAAACATAAAACAACCAAAGAAAAAGTTGAAATATTCCTGGAAAGCGGCAGTTTGTTAATTATGAAAGGAACTACTCAGGACCACTGGCTTCACAGGCTTCCGCCTACCACAAAAGTGCATACTCCAAGAATAAACCTGACTTTCAGAACCATTGAAGAATAGTTTTAAGAGGATATTTATCCACAATGTTTGTCTATTATATTTATCAATAGAAGTGGGCTTTGGCCCACTTGAACAAAAGAACCAATACATCCGGCTTTAGCCAAAACCTAAAATAAAACCTCAGATCTTTAAAAAATAAAAAGAGACGAACAGCTTTTCAATTTATTTTAAAACATCAGCTTCAATAGAGCTGTCATCATATACTTTGATAAATGCCTTGGTGTAGTCCTCCTTGTTGGCAAAATTCGGATTATCCATAAACTTCTGCGGGTTGATCGCGAAAAGTGGAAACCATGTACTGCTGATCTGGATCTGAATTTTATGTCCTTTCTTGAAGGTATGAACCACATCCTGAAGTCTGAAATTGACCGCTGTTTTCTGATCAGGAACCAAAGCTTCTCCCTTTTCTCTTGTATTTCTGAATCTCGCAGGCATGATCTCACTTCTTACCATCTGGTGATAGTTGCCATAGATAACGCCTTCTTTCTTTTCTGCTGGTTTGAAATCTTCAGGATATACGTCGATCAGTTTTACTGCAAAATCAGCATCGGTAGAAGAAGAGGCAATGTTCAGTTTGGCCATGATCTCTCCGGCGAAAGTAATGTCATCCGTTAAAACATCGGTAGTGAAAGTTAATACATCAGGTCTTCCCACTGCAAATCTCTGATCTTCCGACATATAATTTTTTGGAGTAAAGCCATTAAAATCTTTTAAATGATCCGAACTTAGAACAGGATTGTTCGGATCACTGTAATATTCGGAATAACCTTGTCCTGATGATTTTTTTAAGGTCTTATCAGCCAGATAGAAATTCACTTTCTGTGCATTTTTAGGAGGGTAAGAAGCAAATTCCTTCCATTGTTTAGCCCCTGTATCATACATCAGCGCTTCAGGAAGTCCTGCATCTTCTTTGGTATTACCTTTCAGATAATGATTGAAGAATTTTGTTTCAATATTTTTCTGATAATACGTTGCAATACTATCCCCAAAATACGTTTCACTGTGGAAATGTTTTCCCTGTTCCTGTGACCAGCCGCCGTGGGAGAAAGGTCCCATTACAATAGTATTTTTGGCTTTAGGGCTTGTTTTTTCGATGGTCTTATAAATATTCAGAGGACCGGAAAGATCTTCTGCATCAAACCATCCGCCGACAGTCATTACAGCGTGATTGATGTTTTTTAAGTGAGGGAGAAGTCCTCTTTTCTGCCAGAACTCATCATAGTTGGTGTGATTCATAATCTCTGTCATGAAGAAATTATTCTTATAATATTTTTCATAAGCATCCTTCAATGTACCAAGGTCTCTGTAGAATTTTAATCCGTCTTCGGAAGTTTGCTTAATGAAAGAATTCATATACCACGCCTGCTTTTCAGGTTGTGTCTTCTGAATTCCGAAAACCGGGAAGGTTCTGAAATATCCTAACATAAATCTTCCGTTGTGAAGAAAATCATCATTCCAGAAATCGGAAATAGGAGCCTGCGGTGAAGATGCTACCAGAGCAGGATGCTGTGATAATGTCCCCACAGCAGTATAAAAGCCCGGATATGATGTTCCGAACTGACCTACCTTACCATTGTTATCTTTAACATTTTTCAAAAGCCATTCGATGGTATCATAGGTATCCGTACTTTCATCAACATCTTTTTTCGTTTTACGCTCTACCTGTGGTGTCATATTGGTAAATGTACCTTCACTCATATACCTTCCGCGAACATCCTGGTACACGAAAATATACTTGTCTTTCATAAGATAGGTATTGGGGCCTACCTTGGTCTTATATTCATTCTCTCCATAAGGAGCAATGCTGTAGCAGGTTCTCTGCATCAGAAACGGATATTTGTTCTTGTTCGATATATCTTTCGGGATATACACGGCTGTGAAAAGTTTCACTCCATCACGCATCGGAATATAAAATTCTTTCTTGGTGAAATTGTCTTTAACGAAAGTATCTTTCTGTTCTGTTTTCTGGGCTTTTCCAAAAATGAAAAAAAGAACACATAATACTGAAATAGGGATTTTCATAAAAAAAATTTGCCGCTAATTTAAAAATAAAAACAGTTTTATTCGTAAATCTTGTTTAAAAGGTTGTTGTTGTAAGACCACCCCGTCAAAAATTCTTTGAATTTTCGCCACCCCTCCAAAGGAGGGGAATATTACGTCTTCAGTTGTAATGAAATTAAGGCTATTCATAGAAATAGCCGGGAAATATCCGGCCATTATCAGAAATTATATAAAAGTATGGTGTTGCTTTATTGCGTCTTTTTTCCTGCAAACTTATTCAGTTTCATGCTGATGGAGAACATGATATATCTTTTCAGAATCAGGTCTTCACGGTCTTCAAAATAAGAATCGGTGATGGTTCTTCTCACACTTTGATTTTGGTTCAAAACGTCATAGATTTTTACTTTTGCCGTAAACTGTTTTTTGTAGAATGAGTATCCCAGACTGGTATTCCAGAAGTAGAAATCTTTTTTAAAGCCCGGGGCAATATTGGAGTTGGTATTATATTCAAAATCATTTCCAAAAACAAGCCTTCCCTGCAGCATATAATTGGTCAGTTCCAGCTTTAAGGATTGATTGGCTGTATTTACATTCGTTACATTGTAATTGGTATAATTTGAAAAACTGTATCCAAGTCTGTAAGAAGGTTTGATGGTCATTTTATCCTTGATTTCATAGGTAAGATTAAGTCCCGGATTAAGACTGTATGAGTTGCTGGTAAAGGGCTGTCCGTCTATAAACCCATTATTATATGCATATACCATGCTGAATCTCGGGTTGATGGTAAGCTTGTTGTTTTTCCATTTCAGGGTTTTACTGAAACCTCCGCCTGCGTTGATGTTTTTATTTCCGCTTACATTGCTGTAAGTAATTACTTGCTTTCCTGCATTATCATAGGTGGAAAAATTGATGATGTCATTATTTCTGTACGTAAAACCAATATTGAAATAGTAGCTGAGGTCTTTTACTTTATTATAATTATTGAAATACAGATAAAGATTGTTGATCCAGGTATTTTTCAAATCAGGGTTTCCCTGATAGGTAATCAAAGGATTTGATTCATCCTTATACGGAGTAAGCTGTTCTGCTGTAGGAATGGTAAAGTTGGAATAGTTATAAACACTCAGGTATTTTCCTTCTCCCATCTGGTAGTTAAGATTTACATTATACTGGGGGAGTACAAAATTTTTCTGCAGGTCATATTGCTGTCCGTTATAGATAGAGTTTACTTTCATGTCTGAGATGTCAACATTCATGGAAGCCCAGAAATTCAGTTTCTTTTTATTAAGCTGGTAGGTGAACTCAGGAGAGATCTGATTAATTCTTTGCTTCATATTGTTGGATAAAAGCTGATTGAATTTAGTGTAATCTCCGGTCGTATTATCAAAATCATTGACATTCCTCAAATTTCTGGCAGATCTTGTTTCATACTTTACTTCAAAACTTACACTGGCCGAATCGGAAACAGGTTCTGTATAACCTGCAGTAAAATTAAAACTGCTGTTCTGATTTTTATTCCTTGCCAATTGATCCCTGTTGTCTACAGTTACTCCATTAGTTTGATAGAAAGTGTTCTGGGACTGGTTCAGGTTATCCCTTCTGGATTCTGAAATGGAACTGTTCATATTGGCTGTAATAGAACGGCCTTTTTTCCTGAATTTTCTGGAAAAATAGAGATAAGGATTGAATGAATTGTTTTCAGAATCATTGCTTGAATAAGAATTACTTTTATTCAACAGACTACCGTTATTTAAGGTAGAAGATTTTGAATTATTAAAATTAAAACTGCTGTTTTTTGTAAATCTTGGAGAAAGGTAAATACTGGTCATGGAATCCAGTTTAATTTTGGCTGAAGTATCAAAACTGTATTGTTTCGATTCATTCTCTCCATTACTTTCAGAATTCGTCTGAAGGGTATAAGTGGGCAAAAGGGTAGACCTTGAAACTTTGGATCTTGTTTCTGTATTGGAATCGGAATGCATAAGGCTGAAAGAATCCAGATCAGCATCTTTTCCCAGTTTGTCACTATAGTTTAACCCAATGGTGGTAGACCTTTGAATTCCTTTCGTGCCGCCTCCCTGGTTAAAGTAGGTAACATTTCCTACTGTTGAGACAGATCCTCCCTGCATCATCCAGGCATTTCGTCCGTTACCCATACTGTCAAAGACCTCATCTCTGGAAAATCCCTGTGAATTGATGTTATTGGAAGAGGCCAACAGACTTATTTTTGTATCTCCTTTAAAATAGCTGGCCAGTCCGCTTGCTTCATATCGTTTGTCAGATCCGTAGCCAACAGTAAGCCTGGTCAGCAAACCTTTATTTTTCTTTTCGTCAATGGTAAAGTTGATGGTGGTATTCTGCGATTTGGCTGTTTTTCCGCTGAGTTCTTCTTCCTTTGTTTTGGTGGTGGTAAACTGAATATTCTTGATGATATCTGCCGGTAAGTTCTGAAGGGCAATTTTACCGTCTTTATCAAAGAAAGGTTTTCCGTTGATCATGATCTGATCCACCTCTTTTCCATTCACCGTAATTTTTCCCTCATTACTGATTTCCACACCGGGAATCTGTTTCAGAAGCTCCTCTATTTTACTGTCAGGTCTTACTTTGATAGCAGCAGCATTGAACTCAATCGTGTCTTTTTTAATTTTTACGGGAGAGACAGTGATCTTTACCTCATCAATAGCATTCACCAGACCTTGCTTTTCAAGCTGAATATCCCCCAGAGATAATGACTGGTCTATTTTTTCAAATTTTCTGGTGTAAGAAGATAATTTCTCAGCATCAATTTTAAGAATGGAGGGTTCTTTTACATCGTCTATTTTCAGAGAAAATTTTCCCTCTTTATTGGTTGCCGTGTAATTGACAATAGATGAATCTTTTACTTTCAAAAGATAGACGGTCGCATTTTCTATCGCTTTCTTTTCAGAATCTGATATTTTTCCGTCAATGTGTAGTTTTTGGGCGTGCAGTATAATGACTGTGAACATCAAAGTCAGTAGCAACAGAGTTTTCTTCATTAGTTTTTTTTCAGAGCCGTAAAAATATAAAAACATCCCAATTTTGGGATGTTTCTATGCTTTTTTTGTGAAAATTTATAATTTTTTAATAAAAATTATGCTCTTAAATATCTTGAATAAGCATATCCTTCCTGACCGTCTGCCGTTTTCACTTTCCACCAGTCATCAGAAGTCTGCTCAATAAGAGTTACAGAAGATCCTTTGGCAGCTTTACCTACCACAGCAGCTTCAGTAGAAGGCTCCTGTCTGATATTAAGATTAGATTCTTCCGTAGCTACTGTTAAAGAAGCGCCTGAAGCAAGACCTGCAACCTGTACATCAATATTGATATCTGAAGCAGAATAAGTAGAATCGATCGCTCCTAAGGCATTCCATACAGCATCTTTAGCCGCAGTATTGGAAGCACTTCCGGAAACATAAAGAATTCCGTCCTGCTCCTGAACCTGAAGATTTGAGATCCCTGCAGACTGTGCTGCTGAGACTACGCTTGAATATTTATCTTGTAATTCGCTCATTTTAAATTATTTTACGATTAGGTTGTTGTTATACTTTCCGATTTTCAAAGCATCTACTGATTCTTTGATTTTTCTGGCCTGCTGGCTGGAAACATTTCCTGTAAGCGTAAGCTGTCCGTTTACCACTTCCACTTTTACAGAAGGGAAATCCTTTACAGCATCCTGAACTTTTTTCTGAACAGCAGGATCTACAGCAGAAGCTGTTTCCACAGGAGCTGCTGGTGCAGGAGCCGCTGCTATAGTAGACATATCCATGACGTCTTTTACTCCGTTGATTGCTTTTAACTTGGCAATCATCGCGTCTTTAGACTGTTGATCTGTGAAAGTACCACTTAAGTGAGCTACACCTTCTTTTACTTCAACAGAAGCATTGGGATTAGAAGTTACTACAGTTGTAGCCTGAGTCTGAAGGTCGGCATCAGAAACTTTCTTTTTACAAGAAATAGCACCGAAAGATACAGCTACAGCTAATGCAGCCATTGCAATAGTTTTTTTCATATTGTATATTTATTTTAATGTTGTTATACACTCAAATGTAATAATAAAATTTATACCAAATGAATAAAATTTAAATAAATGTTTCTTAATTTTTTTACAATATTTTCTGTACCAGGGTTTTAATTTTCAGAGATTATAAACCTAAAGTAAAATTCATCCTCACAGAAGAAAATCTTCTGCCAATTGAAAAACCATTATATTTGCGCAAATTGAACTATATATATGAAAGGACAGAATAAACTTTTTATAGCAATTATCATTGCCCTTCTTCTGGGAGTAGGAATCGGAGGTATTGTACATGTAAATTACCCGGACAGTGCCGAACCTTTTTCCAAAAATATAAAACTGTTGGGAACCGTTTTTATCAGGTTGGTACAGATGATTATTGCTCCATTGGTTTTTACAACCCTGGTAGTAGGAATCGCCAAAATGAGTGATATCAAAATGATCGGAAGAGTAGGGACGAAAGCCATGCTGTGGTTTATTTCCGCTTCTCTGGTTTCTCTTTTCATTGGGTTGATGCTTGTTAACTGGCTGGAACCGGGACATGTCACAAAACTGCCGATTCAGGATGTAGCTTCTGCTGATGAACTTCTTAAAAGCAGTAAAAGTTTTTCAATGGAAGATTTTGTAAAGCACATGATCCCTAAAAGTTTATTTGAAGCCTTTGCTACGAATGAAGTATTACAGATTGTTGTATTTGCGGTTATGTTTGGAGTTGCGCTGGCTAATTTAGGAGAAGAATATTCAAAGCCTGTTGTGAAACTTTTTGATATTATTGCTCATGCCATCCTTAAAATGGTAGGATATATCATGTGGTTTGCCCCGCTTGGAGTATTGGGTGCTATTGCAGCCGTAGTGGCAACCAATGGTTTTGAAATCTTTAAAGTATATGCTATTTATTTAAGAGATTTCTTCTTTGCGATAGCATTTCTTTGGGTGGTCCTTTTATTAGTGGGGTATTTCATTTTAGGAAACCGTCTTTTTGATCTCTTAAAAAGAATTAAAGAGCCATTACTGATTGCTTTCTCCACTACAAGCTCGGAAGCAGTATTCCCGAAATTGGTTGAAGAACTTGAAAAGTTCGGGTGTAACAGCAGAGTAGTATCTTTTATCTTACCGTTAGGATATTCATTTAACCTGGACGGAAGTATGATGTACATGACGTTTGCTTCTATCTTTATTGCTCAGATCTACGGAATCGAAATGACTCTGGGGCAACAGATTACGATGCTTTTGGTATTGATGCTTACCTCAAAAGGAATTGCAGGGGTTCCGAGAGCTTCTCTGGTAATTATTGTAGCAACATGTTCAATGTTCGGTATTCCGCCGGAAGGTATTGCTTTGATTTTACCAATTGACCATTTCTGTGATATGGGAAGAAGTATGACCAACGTGTTAGGAAATACTTTGGCAACTTCAGCGGTTTCAAAATGGGAGGGACAATTAACTGAGCCATTAGACAAAATTTAAAAACAATCATGAGTTTAAATAACTTAGACAATCATAAAAGCCATATTCTTGAATATGGCTTTGCTGTTATCAATAATGTGTTTTCAAAGCAGGAACTTGAAGAAATAAATACTGTTCTGCAAAGTATAGACACTTCAAAAGAAAATTTCAGAAAATCTGAAGATCTGTTCGCCATAAGACAGTTTTTAAAAGAAGTTCCGGAAATCAAAGACCTGATTTTTAATGAAAATATCAGGAAAGTGGTACAGGAAATCTTTGGAGAGAAATATTTTGTAGTCAAAAGTATCTACTTTGATAAACCTGAAACCTCCAACTGGTATGTTGCCTATCATCAGGATCTGACGATTTCTGTAGATAAAAAGCTTGAACTCCCTGGCTTTGGCCCGTGGACGACCAAGCAGAATCAGTTTGCTGTACAGCCTCCGCTGAATGTTCTGAAAAATATCTATACCATCAGAATCCACCTGGATGATACTGATGAAAATAACGGAGCTTTGAAAGTGGTTCCAAAATCTCACTCAAAAGGTATTTACAGACCAGAAACCATTGACTGGACCGTAGAAACAGAAGAAATCTGCAGAGTAGAAAAAGGTGGAATTATGCTGATGAAACCTTTGACGCTTCATGGTTCCAACCGAACGACGAACGGAAAGAAAAGAAGAGTTATCCATATTGAGTTTTCTGATACAGAACTTCCGGAAGTCCTGCAATGGTCTGAAAGAATGAATTGATTAAAAACGCCCTTCGAATTTTTCGAAGGGCGTTTTTATATTGGGAAGCCTGGTACTGGGAGAAGGAAGTTTTGAAAGTCTATAGATCAATATCAGCCGGACTTCAGGAAGTCAAATAGAAACTTCTATCTCTTCTCCCATCTTCCTTACTTTATACCAATTTCATCAATAAAGATATAAGCATCACCGCCTGCTCCCTGATGCCATTCCGGAAGTTTTCCGAAGTAGTACGCTTTTACTTTGATGTATCTGGCTTCGGTAGGAAGAATTTCAGTAGAGAAATCTTTGATCTGTACTTTCTCATCTTTAGGATCAATATCATTATCAACAGTTTTCAGAAGAACAAAATCTTTTCCGTTCATAGAAGCATAATATTCTACTTTTTTAGGCATCAGAATCCATGCTCTGCTGTCCTGAAGATAAGTAGATGATAATGACTTGATTTGCTGAGGAGATTTAAAATCGATAATTGCTTCAAAATTCTGCCCCTGATATCCATGCCATTCACCTTTTCTCCAGTTCACATCTCCTCTGATTCCGTCGATAAGAGCAAGATTTCCGGCAGCACTGTATTGCGGAGTAACTTTAGACAGGATATTAATGTTCCAATAATTGGGTCTTCTGTTAAAATTAGCGGTTGTTACTGAACTTTTTTCGCCGTTTCTTTCAGCATAAGCCATTACCTGAGTAGTTTTGGTAATGGAGAATGGAGCTTTATACGTAGAGAAAGTCTTTCTTTTATTGTTGTCATTCTCATCCATTGTCACATAATATACTTTGTCATTCGGATTCAATGGAGTAATCTCAACTTTGGTAGAAAAGTCGAAGATTCTGTCAGCTGCAATTACCGGTGAAGCTGTCTGCTCAGAATATTTAAAATCTTTAACAGGTTTTACATTTTCGAACCCCAATTTTTTAAGTTCTGCTCTGCCGGTATTTTTAGTAATCGTTTTTGTGCTGCCATCTTCAAGATGAATTTTAATTTCATCAAAATAAGGAGTGGTCGTTTCCCATTCCGGTAATCCCGGCGTTACAGAATAAATTCCCATTGAGCTTAAAACATACCAGGCACTCATCTGGCCGCAGTCTTCATTTCCGATCAGTCCATCAGGAGTGTTTTTATAAAAATGATCAAGGATGTATTTGATTTTGGCATCTGTTTTTTCTGGTTTATCTACGAAATTGTACAGGTAGGCAATATGGTGGCTCGGTTCATTTCCCTGTGCATATTGTCCTATCAGTCCTGTGATGTCTACCTGTTCTCTGCCCGTGGTTTTATCAGGAGCGGTAAAGATGGCATCAATGAACTGTTCGAATTTTTCTTTTCCTCCATGAGCTGCAATAAGTCCCGGAATGTCCTGCTGTACAGAATAAGAATAATGCCATGAATTTCCTTCCGTATAATTGTTGTTGACCTCTCTCGGATCAAATGGCTCATACCAGTTTCCGTTTTTTCTTGGCTGCATGAAACCTGTCTTAGGATTGTAAAGATTTTTCCAGTTCTGAGAACGTTTCATGAAATACTGATACTCTTCTTTTTTGCCTAAAATTTTTGCCATCTGGGCAATGCACCAGTCATCGTAAGCATATTCTACGGTTTTGGAAACACTTTCATGCTCATCATCAATACTGATGTAATTATTCTGTTTATAAGCATTCAGTCCAAAAATATCCTGCATGGCTGAAGCTTTGGCAGCCTGAAATGCCTTTTCGTAATCAAACCCCTGAATTCCTTTACTCATAGCATCTGCAATGACAGAAACCGAGTGATAGCCAATCATACATTCCGTTTCATTGGAAGCGAGTTCCCATACCGGAAGTTTCCCTCCCTGTTCATATTGCTTGATGAATGTATTGATAAAATCAGCAGTTCTTTTTCTGTCTATTAAAGTCATCAGCGGGTGGGCTCCTCTGAAGGTATCCCAAAGTGAGAATACCGTATAATAATCAAAACCATTGGCAATATAAAGCTTGTTATCCCTGCCTCTGTACTTTCCATCAACATCCATATTGATGTTCGGTTGTGTAAAAACGTGATAAAGCGCAGTGTAAAAAACAGCTAATTTGTTTTTATCATCAGACTTTACTTCAATCTTTGAAAGTTCTTTGTCCCAGTCAGATTGCGCCTGTTTTCTTACCGCGTCGAAATCTTTGGACTGTCCTTCTGCCAGCATATTTTTTTCTGCTCCTTCATAGCCGGTTGGAGAAACAGAAACTTTTACATTGATCTTTTCTCCTTTTTTAACATTGGCTGAAAACGCCAGAGCTAGCTTTGTTCCTGTAAAAAGGTTGCTTTCCTGCTTTCCGTTGACTTCCTTTTTTGAAATTTTCATCGGCTTTGAAAACTCAATTCTGGCGTAGATATACTGGTTAGTAGCCCATGCTTCACTTCTTCGGAAGACTTCAATGGTTTTATCATCAATGATCTTTACTTCACCTTCCAGAAGTTTATCCCTGTGGTTGAGGTCCAGGATAATATTAGCGTTCCCTGCGTTGTTGAAAGTATATTCGTGGTAGCCGACTCTTTTGGTAGCAGTAAGACGAACATCAATATTATTTTTATCTAATCTGACAGCGTAGAATCCTGCTGTTGCTTTTTCATTTTTATGCGAGAATTTTGAAGAATAACCTTTACTGTCCAAGCTTGGATTTCCCATGGTAGGCATCAGCATAATATCTCCATAATCCGAAACTCCTGTTCCGTTCAGATGGGTGTGGGAAAAACCATAGATTACAGAATCTGAATAATGATATCCGCTGCATCCGTCCCAGCTGCCGTCAATTCTTGTATCAGGAGACAGCTGTACCATTCCGAAAGGAACGATTGCCCCCGGAAAAGTGTGGCCATGTCCTCCGGTTCCTATGAACGGATTGACATATCGAGAGTAATTCTGTGCGAAGATGATCTGAGTAATACCTATAGAAAATGCAATAAGCGCTTTTTTCATATTCTGATTTTATAACAGCGAATATATCGAAAAAACGATAAAAGAGATGTAATAAAAGACGTTAACGGTTTGTCTTATTAAAAAACAATATCATTCATGAAGAAGATAGTACTTGCTGTGGTCATGCTGTTGCCTTTAGCTGCAATGGCTCAAAGTATAACAGGGAGAATCACTCAAACCGGAAATGCTGTTCCTTACGTTGAGGTGGTTGCCATAAAACACCAGAAGAAACAGACTGCTATTTCAGATGAAAAAGGAAATTATTCACTGAAACTTTCAGAAAACGGTAACTATAATATTACGCTTATCCAGGACGGAATAGAGATCTCCTCTAAGCAGGTAACCATAAACGGAGAGGTGAAGCAGGATTTTTTTATCGGAAAAAATAAAGAAAAACAGATAGAAGGTGTTACGCTGACTGCCAGAAAAAAGCTGATTGAGAGGAAAGCGGACAGGCTTGTATTTAATGTTTCCAATTCTGTTGCTTCACAGGGGATGGATGGAGCAGATGCCTTGGCCACAACACCATTGGTAAAAGTAGATGATAATACCGGTGTCTCAATTGTCGGGAAAAGTGGAGTAGCAGTGATGATCAATGACCGGATCCTGAACCTGTCAGATGCCGAACTGGTTACCTATCTGAAAAGTCTCAGGTCTGAAAACATTGAAAAAATTGAAGTCATTACTGCACCTCCAGCGAAATACGAAGCCCAGGGAAACAGTGGACTGATCAATATCGTTTTAAAGAAAAATCAGAACCTGGGATGGAGCGGAAGTCTTACGAGTACGCTTCAGCAACAGACCTATACAGGTAATTCCAACAGTGTGACCATCAATTATCAGAACGAAAAATTACGGACTTCATTAAAGCTGAGACAAAATAAGAATGAAAAACATTCTTATGAGAATTATTGGATAGAAGGCGTGGATGGTCTTAAAAGTAATGATAACAGAAGGGATTTTGGAGATGGACTTGGAGCGAACTTAAGTCTGGATTATCAGCTGAGTAAAAAGTCTAATATTGGATTTATTTATGATTTAGGATTCGGGCATTCCAATATGGATATCACAAATACTTCCAACTATTTCCAGAATGGTAATTATACCAATACACTGCTGACTTATGCTGAACACAGAGCGACCAGCAGACAGCATACTGCCAGTGCTTACTATGATCTTAAATTCGGAAAACAGGATAATAAACTGAGTATTACAGGAAATTATTTTTCCAATACACCAGAAACAACTATTGATTTTAACACTACAGAAAGCTCGGGAGACCGATTTGTCGTAAAGTCGCCATCTAGTGTAGATTATAAAATTTATTCCGGGCAGGCGGACCTTACATTGCCTTATCAGTTTGCAAAGACAGAAACTGGAGTGAAGTTTACTAATTTTGATAATAATTCCAATATATTCTATCAGAATTTAACCAATGGAGAATACATTACGGATCCTTTGAAAAGTAATGAATTTGAATATCATGAGAAAAACTATGCTGCATATATCAGTTTTGAGAAATCTTTCAATGAAAAATGGTCAGCAAAAGCAGGCTTACGGTATGAGTATTCTGTAGTCAACGGAAATTCTCTGACTTCCGGGCAACAGACTGAAAATTCCTACGGGAAATTTTTTCCTACAGCTTATATCAGCTATAAAAGCAATGAAAACCATACCTTCAACCTGAATTATTCCAAAAGAATTAACAGACCTGGTTTCCGAGCAATCAATCCATACCGCTGGTACATCAATATCAATTCTTATTTTACAGGAAATCCTTTCCTGAAGCCGTCTATCAATCATAATTTTGAGTTTTCCTATGTTTATAAAGGAAAATTATCGGCATCAGCTTATTTTCAGAGAACATTGGAGGCTTTTGGGCAGCTGGCCACTTTGAAAGGGGAAAACAGAGTAAGTACCTTTGAAAACTATTACAATCAGAATAGTGTTGGGATGTCGCTTAACTATTCTGATACTTTTTTCAAAAAATGGGAAGCGAATTATTCTGCCAATTATTCTTATATGAGTACTGATGTTTTTGCAACAGATGCCCTTGCCAGAAAAGGAAACGGCTATGATTTTGATTTTCAGAATAATGTATCGCTCAATCAAAGCAAAACCGTACAGCTGATCCTGAATTACTGGTTCCGTCTGCCTTCCAATTCCGGGAATTCTTATATGAAATTTGCAGGAAACTTTACATCAGGTGTTAAGATAAATCTTATGGAAAAAAGCCTACAGCTGAATGCTTTTGTCTCAGATATTTTCAAACAAAGTAAAAGCTTGGGTGAAATCTATTATACGACAGGAACGCATTCCTACAATAATTACTATGATGCCCGAAGACTTACGGTATCTGCAACCTATACTTTTGGAAATAAAAAAGTAAAAGGAATGGACCGTAATGTAAGATTTGATGAAAAAAACAGAGCGAACTGATAGTCTGGATTTAGATTGTTTTTTATACTTATGTCATTCCGAATAAAACGGAGTGGAATGAAGAAGCTCTTCTTTTTGTGAGATTCTTCATTAGAATGATAATGCAAAATATTTAAACTTCTCCCACAAAGAAATCCTTAAGATATTCATCTTTGTTTTTTCCTTCCCGTCCGGAGCCCAGATATTTTTTCCAGGATTGAGATTCATGATAGACAATTCCCATTTCCCAGACGCAGTACGTGGGAAGGTGGGTTTTGCTTCTGTCCCATACTTCAAACTTTCCGGAACCGTCATAATATACACTTTCCCACAGTTCGTTTTCGCTTCGCCAGGTACAAACAAGCAGAAGATAATGTTCTCCGCAACGGTGCATAATGACGAATCCGAGATCATCAATATTCTGAAAGTTTTCCCGGGAATTTTCAATACAATTCTGTGCATTATTGATATCCTGTTGGGAAATTTCTGCAGGATCAGATGCCAGATCATACCATTTGAATCTTGTTTTTCCAAGGTTGAAAATCCCTTTTGGTTGTGCATATTTGGTAGGATAAGACGAAGTTTTCATATCAATTATTTTCTAAAACTTGATGTGGCATCAGAATATAAAACAGAAATAAAAAATTTTTAATGATCTGATTTATCACCTGATATTATAGATTTTATTGATTCTAAATTACCGAAAAAAATGCGTAAATTTGTAAACAATTTATATTTATATGTTGACGAAAGAAAAGGTTCAGGAATTCCTTAAAGAAATAGAAGTAGATGATTTGGTGAATAATCTTCAGATTATGGGTGATGATGTGTATATTGACATGACTGCTCATTCTCCTGCAATGCACGAAAAGAAAAAACTGGAGGCAGCCATGAAACAGGCTTTTGCCAGTGAGTTTGGAGAAAACGTTCATTTGAAACTTAAAATCGTTTCTCCGGAACCTAGTGAAATTCAGCAAAGCCAGATCAAAGGAAAACAAATTCCGGGAATTCAAAATATTATCGCTATTGCTTCCGGAAAAGGAGGCGTAGGGAAATCTACAGTGTCTGCAAATATGGCAGTAACACTAGCTAAAATGGGCTTTAAAGTAGGATTGTTAGATGCTGATATCTATGGTCCTTCAGTGCCTACCATGTTTGATACAGAAGGTGAAAAACCAATCTCTGTAGAAGTTAATGGTAAGAATCTGATGAAGCCTATTGAGAATTATGGGGTAAAAATGTTGTCAATAGGATATTTTTCAGGGGCTAATCAGGCTGTAGTATGGAGAGGTCCCATGGCTTCAAAAGCATTGAACCAGATGATCAGAGATGCTGCCTGGGGAGAGCTGGATTTCTTATTAATTGACCTTCCTCCGGGAACAGGTGATATCCACTTATCAATTATTCAGGAAGTACCGGTAACAGGAGCGGTAATCGTAAGCACACCTCAGCATGTTGCATTGGCAGATGTAAGAAAGGGAATTGCGATGTTCCAGATGGAAAGTATTAACATTCCGGTTCTTGGTTTGATCGAAAATATGGCGTATTTTACACCGGAAGAACTTCCTGACAATAAATATTATATCTTTGGAAATCAGGGAGCACAATATTTAGCTGAAGATCTTGGAATTCCTGTATTGGGAGAAATTCCATTGATCCAAAGCATCAGAGAGGCAGGAGATGTTGGAAGACCTGCTGCGCTTCAGGAAGGATCTAAAATTGCAGATATCTACACAGAAACTGCCAGAAAAATGGTGGAAAGCTTAGTGGAAAGAAATAAAAATCTTCCTCCTACTGAAGCAGTGAAGATTTCTACGATGGCAGGATGCTCACCCAAAGCAAAATAATAATAATTTCAATAAAATTTGAAGAAACCGAATTGAACTGAAAAAATATGGAAACAAACATAACGCACGAAGATACAGTAACAAGAGTAATGGAAGCTCTGGAAAGCATCAGACCGTTTTTGAATAAAGACGGGGGTGATATTGAGCTTATTGATGTGAAAGATAATCAGGTGTTTGTGAAACTTTTGGGTAACTGTTCCGGGTGTTCATTGAATTTTTCAACCTTAAAGCTGGGTGTTGAAAATACCATTAAACAACATGCTCCGGAAATCGAAAAGGTAATCAACGTAGAGTAATTATATCTGAGATATTTTTAAAAAGACAGGCTTTTTTATTAAGGCTTGTCTTTTTATTTGTATTAACAGTAATAAGTTTAACCTGTTAAGCTTAACCAAACCCGTCAGGTTTCTGATAATAAATTTAATTCAATAGAACCTTTATATTGTGATCTTCAAAAATCTGAACGATTTGTATAAATTTTGTTTTCAGGATTTTTTTACTTCTTTTATGATTGATCCAATTGAGTTCCGAAATGGATTTTACTCCGAAATCTCCCCGGAGACAATCATACAAAGCATATAGACTTCGTCCGAAATATCCAGAAACTCCATGGATTTCTTCTCCCAGTATACAGAAAAAGCCATCTAGACTATGAAATTCATTTCCATCAATCTGAATGCTGATATTTTCCCTGTTTATTTTAGGGTTATGGGAATGTAAAGCATAAACAAGCCACCCCTGCAGTTCATCTTTTCTGAAACTTTTCCAGATATTCTTTTTATTAATTTCATTATTGAGTTTCATATCCAGAGCTTTTTGATACCCTTTTGGACTTGTCCATGCAAAACCGGTTAGAATAATGTTTTTTTTGGACTTACTTATTTTAATGCTTTTGATAAAAGTACCAGATATAATATTGTTTTGTGAATCAAGTTTACAAATAAGACCATTATTCTGGTAAATTTTAGAGGCATTTTCTATAGCAGAAATAAGATTGGAAATGTTATGAACATTTACCAGCCTGATTTTTTTATAAGCAATAGGATTAGATCCCTCAATATTCTTTACCTGATCTATTAACGTAATGATTTCAGGTTCATTTCCTGTATCTAATGCAAATCCGAACATGCAACTTATCTTTCTAAATATTTTACTGTTTTACAGCTTTATTTCCTATTCCCGTAATTGAAACATCAGGTTTCCCTGATTTTGTTCCGGAAGTACGATAGTAGACTATATTATCACCACCCTCCATGGATATTTTATCTACTTTGTCAATGTATACTTTATTGCCTGTTCCCGATACTGTAATTTTTTTTGCACTTCCTTTGATGGTTACAGTATTACCACCTCCTTCTACTTCTGCAACTCCTCCATTAAGAGTATAATTGAGTTTGTGTCCTACACCTTCCACCTGTACGATTTTATCATTGTCGGTTTTTTCTACCCCTTTTGCAGATTCTGTTTTTCTGGACTGTGAAAAAACGGTCCCTGTTCCTAATAACAGGATGGCAAGAATTCCTGCTCGTTTAATATTTTTCATTGTGAATTGGGTTTTTGTTAAGGGTAAATATAGAAATAAAATGATTTGTGCAGGTATCTCAAAAGTTAAATCATATTAATTAAAATGCTTTTTAAGGATTACTTTTAATGAATTTCTTTGATTTCCCCATAACAAAAAGCTCCGGAAGTCCGAAGCTTTAATCTGTGATATACTGTGATGTATATTTATTTTACAATGACTCTTTTGATCTGTCCTTCCGAAGTTTTTACAAGATAAACACCTGTAGAAAGATGGGAAGTGTTTATTGTTAAGGCATTCTTTTCTTTTCCAATTAATTTTCCGGACATATCGTACAATTCGTAATCCTGTTTTCTGTTGAAATAAAGTGTATTTCCTTTGATTACAGGATTTGGGAACACATTGAAGGTAGCCTGTTCAGCCTTTATCTCACCTGCTCCCAGTGTAGCAGGTGTTGACACTTCATACATGGATAATGTTCCACTGATTTCGTTGGCAACAATTACATATCCCTTATTGGTAGTTGTATTTTCAGGAGCAATGTAGATGATTCCTTCAGGACCATTATCACCTCCGTATGCGGATGTAGAGCGGGAATGCTTATAATCGGTGAAAGTAGGGTTGTTAGGATCTGTGATATTATATGCCATAACACCGCCGGTTCTTTCTAATGTGATGAAAGCGTAAGTCTGCCCGTTGATGTTTCCTAATGCTATCCCTTCCGGTTCAGGTCCTTTTGCACGGCTTCTGCTTTTAACTGCGTTCGATTCATTATCTGCATTGAAAATCAACGGATGATAGGCTGCAATATATCTTTCAAACTGATCGCCACTGTCATATACAATCTGTCTGGTATCTGCATTGAAAATAGAGAATGAGCGTGCTCCCAAAGCTGCCATTTCTTCAAACTCTGAATCTCCATCTGTATTTCCTGTAGCCGATGAAACCCTGAATCTTCCAAGGTTATGTGAAGCTTTTAAAATGCTTGAATTAGGGAATATAACAGGATCTAAAATATAATTAGCTGCTCCCACAGTGGTTCTTTCGCTATAACCTGAAAGATCTTTTTCATCTCCTTCATTGGCTGTTACAATATAATGGGTATTTCCTACTTTATAATTCTGTACCGCATCAGGAACGTAATAGGCTTTTACCGGCCAGTTGGCAATGAGCACCTCACCATTGTTATCTGAAGCATCAAAACCATTCCCCGGAAGGCTCATATCTTTTTTACCTAATCCCCAGATTCCTGTGATGGTTTTGGTAGCCAGGTTAATTTCTGCCACTGCATTATTTTCCTGAAGTGTTACCCATGCTTTCTGGCTGTCTGCGCTGATGGTAACATATTCAGGTTCCAAATCCTGGGAAAGCGTATTGTTGGTTCTTACCTTTCTTAAACCAGTCGCAGTCAATGCAGCCAGTTGAGATTCAAAACCGTTGAAATTAAGCGTTGTCACATTACTTTGGGTAAGATTTCCGATACCTCCTGAAATATCAATGATACTGATTGTCCCTTCAGGATCTATCGTGTATGCATCATTAGGCTCACCCTCGTTGGCAGTAACGACTTTTGTTCCGTCAGGAGAAAAAGTTACCATATCAGGTAAAGCCCCTACAGTCACCTGTTTAATGAAGTTTCCGTTGATATCAAAAAAGACTACAGATCCATTTTGCTGAGGATCGGTATTGGGAGATGCCGCCGCAATAATTCCGTTTTTCACAGCAATGCTTGTGATCCCGCCATAAGGAGCCATATTCACTGTCTTTACAACTGAAGGTATTGCCGGATTACTAAAATCAATAATATCGAAAACATCCGTAATGGAACTGATGGTGAACAGACGCTGAGTTGATGGATCATGAACTACAATTTCTGTAGAACTGTTATTATTTCCTGACGGGTCAAAACTTCCCAGGTAATTCAGTTGGATCTGATGTGAAGGAACCGGTGCCGGTTTATCGTTATCTACAATATAAACAGTTGCCGTATTGTCTCCGGAAATAGTTGCACCAACAGGGTTTTCAAGGCTTACTGCAAAGTATTCTGCCTGTTGTTCTGCCACTGTGTCATCAATAATTGGGATATTAACGGTATAACTTGTAGTGGAAGGCGTAATATTGATCGTCTGATTGGCTAACGTAAAATCATTACTGTCTGCTGTACTGAAAGGTACGGGTTTTACGACAAGATTTACCGTAGAAGCTGAAGGATTCGTGACGTTGATTTTAAAGGCAAGATTTCCTGCGTTCTCATTGACTTTGATGAAATTCTTTTCCAAAGAAATTGTTGTCCCTGCAGTGGTGAAAGTACTGGATGTAACTGCGGTAACACTGTTATCACTGAAGTCCTCTACCATATTGGGTTTAAGGGCTACATAATAAGTCTGCCCAGGTACCAGTATGGATGCTGGAATCACGGTGATCATATTGTTACTGAAAGTCGTAGTAAAGGGAACTTGTGTACCTGTAACATTTCCAAGACGGAAATCTATAAGGTTTTGTGCATTAGAATCGTTGATCGCGGAATTGTCTGTTAATCTTATATTTTCGTTAAAAGATAATGTAGGATGTACAGCAATTGATGCGTTATTGGTATTATTGACCGGAAGATAGGTAACCGTTGGCGGAGTAGTATCAACACCTCCTGTAGGAGTAGCATCTACTGTAAAGTTATCAAAGCGGTTGTTTCCTCCCGTTCCGCCACCTGTTGCGGAGAATTCAACCTTTAATTTAAAATCAGGATTGTTGTTAGCTCCCTGAATGGCAGAAAAATCAAGTGTAATCAATTGTGGATCATTATCCAGAGGATTGACAGTCTGGAATGGGACAAATGTAGTTCCGTCTGTAGAATAAGACCAGGTCTGAGTTCCTGCTCCCTGTGCAGATCTCCTGGTGGTAAACTTAGCAATGACATTATTATATCCTGTTGTAGGAAGGTTAAACTGCAAAGCTCCTCCGATCGGATTATTGAATCTTAAATGGGTACCGGGTACATCACCGTTTCTGGCATTTAAATTCTGAGAACTAAAATTCTGCCCTGTACCTCCTGCAAAATCAATGGCACTTGTACCTCCTGCTACCGCCGCAAGAGAACCATTCACCAGCGTAGAAGAAGGTGCGGTAATAGCTGCTGCGGAAGTATTATTGTTAAAATTCCAGTAATGAATCAGTGTCTGTCCGAAAAGTCCGCTCTGAAAAAAGAATGCGGCAATGACAGACCCTTTTAATAGGTAGTTGTTAATCATTTTTACTTCAATTAGATATGCAAAAATGAACTTTCTGTTCCGCAACTATTTTAATGGAATCTTAAGAAATGTTTAAAAAATAGGTATATTTCCGATAGAAGATAAAATTATTTTCAAAAGAGTATTTTAGGATTCAGCTATTTTCCTGACTTTCCTGAAAAGTTTAAAATCTTTCCTGATTTATTTCCTTCCAAAGGATGTTTCTGCATATAAAAATATCCTGAAACAGCAGTCACAAGCAAGAGTACAAAAATAACCAGAACAATTCTTTTTAACATGTCTCTCATATCGCTAAATTTTTAATATCTCTAATTTCTAAAGTAGCTGTAGGGTATCCATTTTGTGTTACATTGATCATTGCTCTACCCACTTCCTGTAAAGTTAATGATTTTGACTGAAAAAATACAGGAAAAATCCAAATAAAAGGTTTAAAAAACCATTTTACATTCGATTGACCTTCAATAGGTTTCATGAACCCGGGACGGAAATTATAAGCTCCTTTGAAGTTCATTCTTTTCAAATCATTCTCTGTCCGGCCTTTTACGCGTGCCCACATCAGTTTTCCGCTCTCTGTGCTGTCTGTACCGGCTCCGGAGACATAGCTGAAAACCATTCCCGGATTTTGGTTCAATACAGTTTTTGCAAAATGCAGGGTAGTATCGTAAGTGATTCTGGTATAGTCTTCTTCATTCATCCCTATACTGCTGATTCCCGCACAGAAAAAACAGGCATCATAACCTTTTAGCTGTTCATCATTAAGATCTATTGACAGGAAATCAGGAATAAGGTATTCCTTCAGCTTAGGATGTGTTTTTCCGGAAGGCTTCCGGCTTATACTCAGTATTTCAGAAACACGAGGGTTATCAAGGCATTCCATTAAAACACCTTCGCCTACCATTCCTGTAGCTCCTGTAAGAATTATTTTGATTGGATTCATTGTTTTACTATTGCTATTGGTATGACGGATGGGGGAGAGGTTTTACTTTAAAATTTTAGATAAAAGATAAAAGATAAAAGATAAAAGATAAAAGATAAAAGATAAAAGATGTTGTTGATAAAATTCAATAGGGGTGGGCTTTGGCCCGCCTTAAAAAATGATCTACCTTCCATTGGCTTTAGCCAAAATCTAATAAAAATTGTAAAAAACCATCTGAGAGCATAGAGATTGCTTCGTCGCGTTGCTCCTCGCAAAGACAAAATAAAAGCCAGCACAAAATGGCTGGCCTTCAATACTATTGTTTGCTGTTACTTTTTATGTTGCAGCTGACTGTAGATATTATGAATCAATCCGTCTGCTACCGAGATTTTAGGAACAAATATTCTGCTGATATCAGACCATGACATCACATTGTTGAAAATACTCAATGCATGTACCAAAACATCGGCACGGTCTTCTCTGAGGTTATATTTTGTCATTCTCTCTTCTACAGAAAGCTCGTTGAACTCTTTGTATGTTTTTTTCAGGTGAGAAAGAGACATGGGCTTTCCGTCTTTGGTTTTGCTCATAGAGAATACTTTATTAATATTTCCTCCTGAGCCTATGGCAACGATAGGTTTTTTACTGACAATATTTTTCTTGATTTCATCTTTCATTTCTTTCCAGTTATCCATTGTTACAAGATTATTGAGAAGACGGATGGTCCCGATATTGAAAGACTTTTCGTAAACCATTTTACCGTTTTCGTAAAAGGTAAGCTCGGTAGAACCTCCTCCTACATCAATGTATAGATAGGCAAATTCTTTATCAAGACCTTCTGCAACATGATTTTCATAGATCAGGGTTGCTTCTTCATCTCCGGAGATGATTTCGATATTGATTCCTGATGCTTCTTTTACCTGGCTGATAATTTCAGTACCATTGGCTGCATCGCGCATAGCACTGGTAGCGCATGCTCTGTAATGGTCTACTTTGTATATTTTCATCAGATCACTGAAGATTTTCATAGAATCAATAACCATTTTTTCTCTTTCCGGACCTATTTTACCGATGGTAAAAACATCCATTCCCAGTCTCAGAGGAATTCTGAGAAGGTTCAGCTTGATAAATTCAGGTTTTCTGTTATTAATCTTTACTTCATTGATAAGAAGGCGGGCTGCATTACTCCCTATGTCTATCGCTGCTATCTTCATTTTTTGCTTGTTTTAGCTTTTAAATATGTATAGGTTTCTATTTGTGAACGGCATTCTTTTTTATCATTCCTTACGTATTCATTGCTCAGTTTCTTGTCTAAAATCCTTGCTTTTACATTATCTCTGAGCTGAATATCAAGAATGTCTTTTAATTCTTTCTTCAGATTCTTGTCAGTGATTTTAGCGGCTGCTTCAATTCTGTAGTCAAGGTTTCTGGTCATCCAGTCTGCAGAAGAAATGTACATATCCTCAGCCCCTTTATTGTAAAAATACATAACTCTGGCGTGTTCCAGGTATTCGTCTACAATACTGATGGCTTTTATTTTTTCTTTGAATTCCTTTTGATTTACGGCACAATAGATTCCTCTTACGATCATTCTGGTCACCACTCCGGCTTTGGCAGCTTCATATATTTTCTCGATCAGGGAACGGTCACTCATAGAGTTTACTTTCACGATGATCTCAGCTTTTCGTCCTGCTTTAGCCTCCTCAATTTCCTTATCGATATGATGAACAATCTTTTCACGCATAAACTGGGGGCAAACTAATAAATTTTTACATGTTTTCAAAACAGGAAGATAATCATCTTTCGGTTTTTTCAGCACATTGAAAACTTTATTGATATCTGCCATGATGCCACGATCGGCTGTCATCAGCAGATGGTCTCCATATATTCTTGCTGTTTTTTCGTTGAAGTTCCCTGTGCTTACGAATCCATACTGAATGGTTTTGTTATGGGCTCTTTTTTTGATCACACAGAGCTTGGCATGTACTTTTTTGTTGGGAAGCCCAACCAGAACGGTAATTCCTTCCGGTTCCAGCATATCTTTCCATTCCAGATTGGATTCTTCATCGAATCTGGCCTGAAGTTCCAGCATTACTGTTACTTCCTTACCGTTTCTTGCAGCATAGATCAATGCATTGATAATCTTTGAGCTGCTCGCCAGACGGTAAGCGGTAATCTGTATTGATTTTACGTCCGGATCCATCGCGGCTTCACGAAGAAGGTCTATTACCGGATTGTATTTGTGGTAAGGGAAAGTAAGCAGGACGTCTTCTTTCAGGATAACATCTGTCACTCTTTCTCCATGTTCAAAGGCCTGATGGGTAAAAGAAGTTCTCTCCTCCGGCCTTTCATAGGCTTCAAAAACATCAGGAAAATCCATAAAGTGTTTGAAATTATGGATTTTTCCTCCTGGAATGATACTGTCTTTTTTCGTTAAGTTCAGTTTCCTGATGAGGAGCTCCAGCAAGGCTTTATCCATATCTTTATCAAAGACGAAACGGGTAGGCTTTCCTTTTCTTCGGTTTTTGAGTCCTTTTTCTATTTTTTCTGCGAAGTTGGTTCTGATGTCATTGTCCAGATCCAGTTCGGCATCTTTTGTCACCTTAAAAGCATTGGCTGCAAATTCATCATACCCGAAATAAGAAAATATATGCGGAAGATTGAAGGTAATAACATCTTCCAGCAGCATTACATTTTTTTCTTCCGGATCTTCCGTTGGCAATAATACGAATCTGCCTACAAAGCGGGAAGGAATTTCAATAATTGCATAATTACTGGAATACTGCCAGTCTTTCTTTCTCATGGCTACTCCCAGATAAAGACTTTTGTCCCTCAAATAAGGCATCGGTGTATTTTCATGAAGAAGGATCGGGATTACATTGGATTCTACCACTTCATCAAAATACTGTCTGACAAATTCTTTTTGTTTTGCGGTCAGGTTTTTGGAATTCTTAATGAAAACTTTATGTTCAGCCATTTCGTTCTGGATTTTTTTCCAGGTTTTATCGAAGTTCTGTTGCTGTCGCATCACTATTTCGTTGATGCGCTGAAGGATCTTGGAAGGGGGCTGGTAGAAAGATTCAGCAATTACTTTTTCTTTAAAATCCATGGCGCGCTTTAATCCGGCTACACGCACTCTGAAAAACTCGTCTAAGTTGTTGGAGAAGATTCCGAGGAAACGTATTCTTAGATGTAAAGGAACCTTTTCGTCCATGGCTTCCTGTAAAACTCTTTCATTAAAGGCAAGCCAAGTAATATCCCGTGGATTAAAGTGTAATGACATTCTGAATGTGTATATTTTATCAAAAATAATAATTCGTAAAGATTCTTCCTCTATTTCTTAGGTTAAACTTTGATTAATTTTTAAGAGGAGTGAATTGCTTCCTATAAAACTGAGAAATAATTATGTTACCAGACATATTATTATTATTTATTTCTAAAAAAAACGAGGATTTTTAGTTTTACGAAGTAAAATTTAGAATAATGATTATATTTGCCGGTTATATATATAATATTTCCATGAAAAAAATTTTACTATTGACCGCCGGCTTTCTTATGGCTAATGTGTATGGTCAGAGAGCATGTGCCACTGATTTGAAAATGAAGGAGTTTTATGCGAGAAATCCGCAGGCTCTGGCAAAAAAAGAAGATTTAAGAAATTATTTAACGAGCAAAAGTGCAGCAGCGAATACCACAGCTAAAAATGGCCAGACTGTAGTGACTATCCCGGTTGTAGTACATGTCCTGTATGGAAATGCAGCACAGAATATTTCTGATGCTCAGATTGCTTCACAGATAGCTGTTCTTAATAATGATTTCAGAAAGCTGAATGCGGATTTTAATTCTGTAGTGCCTGCTGCATTTCAACCTTATGCCGCAGATATGGAGCTGAATTTCTGTATGGCAACAAAAACTCCTACCGGAGCTTCTACAACAGGAATAGAAAGAAAGTCTGTTGCTTCAAATTTTGATTTTGCCAACCAATATTATCTGTCTTCAGGACTTACAGCATGGGATCCTACCAAATACCTGAACATATGGGTAGGAAATATGCCTAGTCCATACCTGGGATGGGCGTATTTGCCAGATGCAGCCGGATACCCGGAAGACGGTCTTGCCATTGGTTATAAATATTTCGGAACCACCGGTGCTGCTACATATCCTTATAATGGAGGACGAACTGCAACGCACGAAATTGGACATTATTTCGGATTTCTTCACCCATGGGGAGAAGATGGAAGTGCATGTGGAACACTGGATAATGATGATGGCTGTGCAGATACGCCTGCTATTAATGATGCTCATTATGGAGGGAATGTTTTTCCGGATAACTCTTTTATGTGTACGCCTACTGCAAATGGCGCTATGTTTATGAATTTTATGGATTATGTGACAGATACAGAGATGGCTTTCTTTACCAATGATCAGAAAACAATCAAGACCAATACAATGGCAGGGCCGAGGGCAAGTCTTCTGAATTCCAATGCATGCGCATTTTTATCAGTAAATGAAGTTGAAAAGGCCAATTCTATCAATCTTTTCCCGAATCCTACCACGCAGTATATTTCTATTGCTTCTCCTTTGGCACCGATCAACGAAGTGGAGATTTTCAATGCTGAAGGAAGATTAGTTAAAAAAGCGTTCATTAAGAATGAAACAGATAAAATTGATGTGAAAGATTTTGTCAGCGGTGTTTACTATGTAAGAACTTATAATGGCAAAGACTTCGTGAAATCCATGAAGTTTATCAAGAAATAATGAAAATATTTCCATGTAAAATTATACAAAACCTCGATTTTATCGGGGTTTTTATTTTTATTGTGTCATTTTGTCATATTTCTTCGAATGGTACAGATATTGAGAAATTGAGAGTGTAAATTAAATTAAAAATAGAAAAAATATAAAATATTATGAGTAAAATAATTGGAATTGACTTAGGAACAACCAACTCTTGTGTTGCTGTAATGGAGGGTAAAGACCCTGTTGTTATTCCTAACGCTGAAGGTAAAAGAACAACTCCTTCTATCGTAGCATTTACGGAAGATGGAGAAAGAAAAGTAGGTGATCCTGCAAAAAGACAGGCGGTAACGAATCCAACCAAAACTGTTTACTCTATCAAAAGATTTATTGGAACACACTTTAAAGATGATGCTTCTGAGATTACAAGAGTACCTTATAAAGTAGTTGCCGGACCAAACGATACTGTAAAAGTAAAAATCGACGATAGAGAATATACACCACAGGAAATTTCTGCAATGATTCTTCAGAAAATGAAGAAAACTGCTGAAGATTACCTTGGACAGGAAGTAACAAGAGCAGTGATCACGGTTCCTGCATACTTCAATGATGCACAGAGACAGGCTACTAAAGAAGCTGGTGAAATCGCTGGACTTAAAGTAGAAAGAATTATCAACGAGCCTACAGCTGCAGCATTAGCTTACGGTCTTGATAAAAATCATAAAGATCAAAAAATTGCAGTATATGACCTTGGAGGTGGTACTTTTGATATCTCTATCCTTGATTTGGGAGACGGTGTATTCGAAGTATTGTCTACAAATGGAGATACTCACTTAGGAGGGGATGACTTCGATGATGTGATTATCAACTGGATGGCTGACGAGTTCAAAGCCGAAGAAGGTGTAGATTTAAAAGCGGATGCAATTGCTCTTCAAAGATTGAAAGAAGCGGCTGAAAAAGCTAAAATTGAATTATCTTCTTCTCCTCAGACTGAAATCAATTTACCATATATCACAGCTACTGCTACAGGTCCTAAACACTTGGTGAAGACTTTAACAAAGGCTAAGTTCGAGCAATTATCTGCGGATCTTGTAAGAAGATCTATGGAGCCTGTTGCTAAAGCATTAAAAGATGCTGGTTTATCAACTTCTGATATCGATGAAGTAATTCTGGTTGGGGGATCTACAAGAATCCCGATCATCCAGGAAGAAGTAGAAAAATTCTTCGGTAAAAAACCATCTAAAGGAGTGAACCCTGATGAGGTGGTAGCAATTGGTGCTGCTATTCAGGGAGGTGTATTGACAGGAGATGTTAAAGACGTATTACTTCTTGACGTTACACCACTTTCTTTAGGAATCGAAACGATGGGTTCTGTATTCACTAAATTAATTGAAGCAAACACGACGATCCCAACCAAAAAATCTGAAGTATTCTCTACAGCTTCTGACAACCAGCCGGCTGTAAGCATCAGAGTTGGACAAGGAGAAAGACCCATGTTCAATGATAACAAGGAAATCGGTAGATTTGACCTTACAGATATTCCGCCAGCACCAAGAGGAGTTCCTCAGATTGAAGTAACTTTCGATATTGATGCTAACGGTATCCTAAGTGTATCTGCTAAAGATAAAGGAACCGGTAAAGAGCAGTCTATTAAAATCCAGGCTTCTTCAGGTCTTTCTGAGGAAGAAATCGAAAGAATGAAGAAAGAAGCTCAGGAAAACTCTGCAGCAGATGCTAAAAGAAAAGAAGAAGTTGAAATCTTCAACAAAGCTGACGGATTGATCTTCCAGACTGAAAAGCAACTGAAAGAATTCGGTGAAAAACTTTCTGCTGACAAAAAAGCAGCTATTGAGGCAGCTCATGCAGAATTAAAAACAGCTTTCGAAGCTAAAAATGCGGATGATGTAAAAGCTAAAACTGAAGCATTAGATGCAGCATGGATGGCCGCTTCTGAAGAGTTATATGCAGCTGGTCAACAGCCAGGTGCTGATGCAGGTGCAGGAGCTCAGAACCCTGGTGGTAATGCAGGAGGTGAGGATGTACAGGATGCAGACTTCGAAGAAGTCAAATAAGTAGCAATTATCATCGATTAATATCGATTGAAATAAATTAGCAAATCGCTGTAAATGTAATGTTTACAGCGATTTTTTTTGCTTTTGTAATTTTTGATAATAGTTGATTTTAATCATTTTTTATTGTATTTTTGTCTCTTATTTGTACCGAGCGTTATTTGGATAGTATGTGCGTCTTATGCGCCTTATTTTATTTTAGAAACCGAAAAACAGAAAATGTGCAGGATGTTATTTCAGAATGGGATTTAGTAAATTAAAAATACCGAGGGTTTGTGAGCATTGCTCGAAACCTTTTGAAGCAAAGACAGTTACAAGTCGTTTTTGTTCTACTTCTTGTAACAATAAAGCATTAAAAGCAAAGAAGAAGCTTGAAAAAGAAAAAGTAGAAAAAGAAATTCTTTTACAAAAATATAAAAACAAGATTGCTGAAGTACAAACAAGGGATTTTATTTCGGTTGCTGAAGCTACAGTTATGTTTGGAATATCAAAAGATACCATTCACAGATATATAAAAAGAGGAGTAATTACTGGGACTAACCTTGGAACAAGACTGACTCGCGTGAAGCGATCAGATTTGGAAGCTTTGTTTTCAGCCGTTGAAATGCCAGAGAAAAAAGAAATAGTAGTTGAGAAACCCAATTTTGAAGTTGGTAATTGCTACACAATTTCCGAAATTAGTTCAAAATTCCATGCTGATCCAGGAACCGTAACAAACCTTATTAAAAGAAACAAAATTCCGACAAAAAAAGTTGGAAGTTTCGTATATGTGCCTAAAAATTTAATCGATAAAATTTTTGACGGAAAATGAAAGAATTATTGAAAACTAAAGTTACAGTAAGATTGCGAAAAGCCGAGTTCCGAAAAGAATGGTTCATTTATTTGGAAAGTTATCCTGTTATTGTGCCTGGTAAAGAGAAAGCACAACGAGTTCGGGAATATTTAAACCGAAGTGTCACAACTGTAGATTTTGACAAAAAAAGGCCTGCAAGAACTAAGCAAGATTCAGTTTCATATAAACCTAAAAGAGATGATAACGGTATCATCATTTGTAAAAGTGAAAATGACCGAGAAACAATGATCTACGCAGATTCTCTTCGCAAATTACGTCAAAGAGAATATGATAATATAGAACTCTACAGTGAACTTGACGCAATAAAGGCTGAAGAAAAAGAAAAATCTCAGCAGGATTTTGTTAAATATTTTGATTTGTTAGTCACTAAGAGGCATAAAAACAGTTCAGAATCTATACAAATAAATTGGTATCGCTCCATTAAATTTCTAAAAGATTTTGGAGGTGAAAAAATTACCTTTTCACAGATAAATACAAAATTCTGTGAAAAATTTAAATCATATCTTTTGACTGCAAAAAATGGAAATAATAATGAGAATACTATTTCTCAGAATACCGCTTCAACATATTTTTCCGTTTTTAAAGCTGCGTTAAAAGAAGCTTTTATTGATGGTTACTTTACTTCTGATATTTCTGCTAAAGTAAAATCGATTCCACACGAGGAGTCAAGACGAGAATATCTAACTCTAGAAGAACTTAATACCTTGGTTGAAACACCTTGCGAACTTGATGTCCTTAAACGTGCAGCATTATTTTCAGCTTTAACCGGTCTACGGCATTCTGATATCCAAAAACTAACATGGGACGAAATAAGTATTGAAAATGAGCAAGCAAAAATCAATTTCACGCAGAAAAAAACAAAAGGTGTAGAATACATGCCGATTTCTAAACAAGCATTACAGCTTTGTGGTGAAGTAGGTCTTCCTACTGATTTGATTTTTAAAAATTTGACTAATCCAGCTTGGATTTCCCGACCACTTAAAAAGTGGATTGAAAGTGCAGGAATTACCAAAAAAATAACTTTTCATAATTTTAGACATACTTTTGCTACTCTACAGCTATCTAGTGGAACAGATATTTACACCGTGAGTAAAATGCTTGGTCATACAAATGTAAAAACTACTCAAGTTTACGCAAAAGTGGTAGATGAAAAGAAAAATAAAGCTTCACAAGCCATTCATCTAAAGAATTTACAAAAATGAATTTGAAATATTTTGAATATATAGTTATTTATCTTTCGGTTCTGCTCGTATGTGTAGTTGCGGGGACATTGGCGAGACTTTCTTTTCTTCATAAAGGTGGAGATGAATATACTGCGAATATTGTTTTTTGGTCAATTACCGCTTTTAGTGTTTTGATTTATGGTATTATTATTTTATTTCTGGATGTAATTTTGGTAGGTATTAAAAAATTTATACAGAAACGTAAGAATTCAAAAAACACCGTGATAAAATCAGTTCCAGCTAATAATTTAGATGAAAAAATTGAGGTGCAAGAAACAATAATAAACGATAATTCATCAATTCATTTCAACGAAGATTCACAGGAAAATAATTTAGCTCAAACTTCTGTATTGGTAAATTTGGAGTCTCTAAGAAAAGTTCAACTTCAAGAAAAGCAACAGATTGAAAATCAAAAATTACAAATAGCTATTGATTATACCCGTAATCAATTTGCTTTATATGTAACTGACGAAAGTCTTGCTGAAATTTGCAAATCAATAAGTCTCTATTCAAAACAAGAAGAAATCCCACCTCACACTTCAGTCGTTACTAAAGAACTTTCAAATCTTGATCTCTATCATTTTGGTTGGAATATTTGGAATCATTTTAAACCTATAAAACAAGAACGAGTTTCGAAATTATTAAAAACTGTGTTCGTTTCGCTTGATGATATTGATGTTGATACCATCAAATCACATTTAAAGGACGAGCCTAAAAAAGGCATAATCAAAATTCAAGAAAATTTGACGTACTAATAAAACTTATAAAAAATTACAAAACAAAGTGTTTGTAGAGTGATTCCTCTGTAATTGCGTGTTTACGGTTATCACGGAGGAATCACTTTTTTTCTTTGCACCATAACAATTAAAAACGATTAGTTATGGATAGTAACGAAATTTCATTTGAAAACCTGCCAAGAGCAGTCGCACATTTAGTTAGCGAAATCGCAGAGATTAAGTTTCTTGTAGAAAGAAAAGAAGTTCCTATTATTTCTCAAAAGAGAGTTCCGATTGACATTGATGCAGCTTGCCAATTAATTGGCAAAGCAAAACCAACTGTCTACACATTGGTCAGAACCCGAAAAATTCCCTGTTATAAAAATGGGAAGAAACTTTATTTTTTTGAAGATGAACTTTTAGACTGGATTTCTAAAGGTAAAAAGAAAACTCTACAGGAAATTCAATCAGAAGCTGAAGCCAGCTTCAAGAAAAATTCACGACAGTCAAATATAGGTTCTAATCAAAATCTGTCAAAATGAGCAAGAAATCCCCTTATTTGAGAGTTGGAACCACTTACTATAAAAACATAGAAAAGCCTTTAATCTCAGGTGATACAACTTCGGTTTTGGTTCGTTGGAATCGGGAAACAATTATCAACGACCACGGAAAAAGTTTTGTTGGGGATATTCCGAAATATGATGGGTTTTGCTGTATTCCGGAACATTTAGATTATCAACAAATCGTTAAAGGTTTTTATAATATTTATAATGAAATTCCTTTTGCTCCTTCTTGTGAAAAGGAAGATTTAAAAAACTTGATTCCTTTCTCGTTAAAGTTTGTCGACCATATTTTCGGCGAACAGCTGGAAATGGGTTTGGATTACTTAAAAATTCTGTTACAATTTCCGACGCAAATTCTACCAATTTTATGTTTGGTTTCTAAAGAAAGATCAACCGGAAAATCTACATTCATCAAATGGTTGAAAGAGATTTTCGGTTTGAACATGACCTACATTAAAGGTGATTCTTTTGGAAGTCAATTTAATTCCGATTGGGCAGCAATGCTATTGGTGGCTATTGATGAAGTTTTCTTCGATAAAAAAGAAATTACCGAACGATTAAAATATCTATCGACAACCAATAAAGATAAACTCGAAGCCAAAGGGAAAGACAGAGAAGAAATCGACTTTTTCGCCAAGTTTATTTTGTGTTCCAATAACGAAGAAAATTTCATTCAAATTGATGAAAATGAAATACGATTCTGGATACTGAAAATCAATCCCATTAAAACTGAAAATACAGAGTTTCTTAGCAATCTTATTTCTGAAATCCCCTATTTACTTCGGTTTTTAATTGATCGACCATTTTCAACTGAGAAGAAAACCAGAATGTGGTTTTCTGCCGATGAAATAAGAACTAAAGCACTTCAAAAATTAGTTTTTAAGAATAATAATAAACTGGAATCTAAGATAATTGAGTTGCTGTATGAGTTTTTTGAAAGCAATAATGATGAGCAGATCAATGTTGTTCCACAGGATTTACTGAATATGATGAATCGAATGTTCAGACCAACGTATTGGACAAGAAATGATATTCGAAATATACTCAAAGAAACTTGGAAATTAGTTCCACAAACTAATGGTTTGACTTATATCAGATACGATATTGATTTTGCTGGAATCTTTTACCAAAACAATTCAGTTGGTCGGTTTTTCACCATAAACAAGGATTTTATTCTAAATAAATATGTTGAAATGTTGAGTTGATTGATAATGAAAACAAAATCAAATATTTAACAGTCAACAAAATCCTCAACAAACTTCTAAACCAAAATTTTTGTTGAATGTTTGTTGAGCGCAAAAACTCTTGTTTGTTGAATTGTTGAGACTTTGTTGAATATCCAAATTGTATTTAATCAATAGGTTACAATGTTTACTCAACAATTCAACAAAAAAAATTACACTCAAAACACGGAAAATTTAACTCTATGAACTGCAAACAATTTAACAGCATATCGTTGGAGGAAGTCCTCCTTTCTCTCGGACACCTTCCCACGAAACAAAATGAAAAAGAAGCTTGGTATCTCAACCCCTTTGCCAGCGAATTCCAAGCCTCTTTTAAATTGGATAAAAGACTCAATGCTTGGTATCTTCATTCAGAAGGCATCGGTGGTAATAACACTGATTTTATGAAGAAATATTTAAAGACCTCGGTAAATGAAGTTTTGGACTGGGCGAAAAAACAAAATTTTTCTTCTTTTCATCAGCAAGCACAGGTGAGAAAGTCAGAACCAAATTACAGAATTAATGAAATACTGAATCTCCAGAATCCAAACCTAAAACAATATTTGCAGGGACGTGGATTAAGTTCTAAAACTTATGAGTACATAAAAGAGGTGCGATTTACAATCGGAGAAAAAAAACTCTATGCAATTGGCTTCGAAAATTTATCCGAAGGCTTTGAGCTTCGCAATTCTTTTTATAAAGGTTCATTGTTGAAAAAGGATATTTCAATAATTAATCTCAATAGTAGTGTACAGGATAGATCAAATGTTCAAGATAAAAATATCAAATCTGTTGCAGTTTTTGAAGGTTTTATGGATGCCTTGTCTTTTGTAGAAATGCAGAAATCTTTCTCAGGAGATATTCTCGTAATGAATTCCATTGCTCTTTTAAAAAAATCCATAGAACATCTGAATAAATATTCTGATATCAATCTTTTTTTAGATAATGATAATGCAGGAATTAAATGTAAGTCTTTAATCATAAAATTTTTTCCGGAAGCAAAAGATCATTCCGATATCTATTCAAACCATAAAGATCTGAACGAATTTTTGATGCATCGGATAATCAATGATGTCTCGATTAACTTAGGTAAGAATTCTATAAAATTTCCTGAAGCTGATAAAACAGAAGAGAGAAAGCCGGAACCAGAAATTAGAAATTCAAATGGTTTTAAAATGAAACGTTGATAGAGCGTGCTGTATGTTTTTATCAACTACCGGCAGAAGTTAGGAGCGCATTCGCAACTTTGAAGGTCGTTCCTCCCAACAAAGTTTCAAATACGCTCTGCGAGGCTTCTAACCTGAGTGAAATAGACTAAGGTTGACTGATGAAAACCTGTGTAAAAAACACACAGGTCTATTTCAAAGGTGCGTAAAATATCCACAGGTAAATTGGAATTCTGCATAATATTTTGCAGCAATTTTAATCAAAGAAATCTTTGATAAATTTTTAAAGATGAAAAATAATGAAGACTTCAATTAATTTTAAAGCTGTCAAATCGGATTCTGAAACTCATAATTTCAGAAAGAAGACTTTCGACTATATCCGTAAAGATCTGACATCAAAGAATGAATATTGGATTGAGCAGAAAATAGCAGACCGAATCCAACAAATCGAAGCATACTGTAAAGAAAAGTCCGGAAGAAAATTGCAGAAGAATGCAATGCCAGTTCGGGAAGCTGTAGTTGTAATTAAAGAAGATACAACCATGTTGGAACTTCAAAATTTGACGAAGAGATTGGAAGAAGAATTGAATATTCGTGTTTTTCAAATTGCTATTCATAAAGACGAAGGTCATACCGATAAAGACACGAAAGAATGGAAGCCAAATTATCACGCTCATCTTGTAGCTGATTGGCAGGATTTGGAAACTGGTAAAACACTTAAGCATCAATCTTACCACTACTCAAAAATGCAGGATCTGACAGCTGAATGCCTGAATATGGAAAGGGGGATTTCTGGATCGAAAGGAAGATTAGAGGCTATTCAATTTAAAATTCAGCAAAAAGAAGAAGATCTTAAAGTTTTGGAAGAAAGATTCAATACGATGAAATCTGAGATGAGTTCCAAAAAATCGGAAGAGCTGATAGTAAAGGAAAATGATTTTTTAGGTTTTAAAAAAATTAAGACTGACAAAACAATTGCGAATTATGAAAAAGCATTTCGAACTTACAAAAGCACAATTCTTAAAAATAAAACTGAGTTAGAGTCTAAGTCAAAACAAATTGTTGAGCTTAATACAAAGGTTGATGATTTAAAAAAACAGGTAAATCTATTCAAAAACAAAAACGCCGTTCTATTGTCCAATCCGACCGTCTTTGCTTCTGAAAAGAAAAAATATTTAGATTCTGTCACCAATATTCTTGAAAGAGAGATCAAATTTTCAAGATATAGAAGTCCAAACCTAGATAAAACAGATAAGCAAAAGCTTATATCAGAAATGGGGCAGATTGCAGAAAAAATTTGTAAAGAAAATAATATCCCATTCTCTGCTATTAATGAGGTTTTTAAAAATAATGAGATGGCAAATCAGCTTTTCAATTTCCTACGATTCGGTAATAATATAGACTATGACGCTGAGAATATTGCAATGCAAAAGAAAAAAAAAGGTAGAAAATTTTAATACGACTATAATCCAAGAAAACTTAAGATAAATAATATGTCTAAATCTTCACAAAATTAAATCTTCAAAATAAAACTTTATATTAGCAATAGAAATACAAACAATGAATATCTCAATAATAATAGATAAATCAACATTCCAATCATTAAGTTTTGAGGAATTGTATAGATTAAGTTGCTACTACAAGCACATAATCACTCCAGTGCTCACTATGGAAATCTTAGGGGACTTAAAAAAGGAAGTGCAGGAAGGAAATACACCATCTGAAGATAGAGTTAAAGATTTTGCAAATAAACTGTTTCCTATGGAGACAATTGTAAACTTACATTACAAGACTATTATAAAGAGTGAGCTTTTAGGAAACACTATTTCATTTGATGGTAGACCTCATGTTGGTATGAAGAAAGCTGTTACTTCTGAAAGTGGAATGAAAGGTTATCTAATTGAAGAGTCAGAAGAAGAAAAATCTATCTATAAATGGAAAGAAGGAAATTTTACTGAAGCAGATCACGAACTATCTGCACTTTGGCGGATGACAACAACTCAAGAGGATTTACTGGAGCGATTAAAAAAATCTTTAAAACCTGATAAATCTTTAAAGTTTGTAGATTTTAAAGAACTAGATAAATATGTTACTGAGGTTCTTAATGACCCGAATATACAAGAATTCCTATTAATTTCTTTGCTTGAAAATTATGATATTGAAGCTGATGCAGCCGTTCAAATTTTTGGAAGATGGTATCAATCAGGCAACCCCTTGATAAAAGAATTTGCACCTTATGCATTTCATTGCCTAAGAGTTGATTCATTATTTCTTTTTGGCCTAACTAGTGGATTAATTGGAACCAGACCAACCAATCGAGTAGATTTAGAATATTTCTATTATTTACCTTTTGGGAACGTGTTTACATCAAATGATAAATTTCACAAAAGTCTCATACCTCTTTTACTTAGAGAAGATCAAAAGTTTATAGTTGGGCAAGAATTAAAAGAGGATTTAAAAAACATTGTTACGTTTCTTAATACTCTTGAAACTGATGAGAGAAAAAAATATAAAAATGTTCCGCCGATTATTGAATCATCATTTACTTTTCAACTATGGAAAGAGTTTTTCAATTATCCAATAAAAAGTAATTGGAACAGAGAACTTTCTGAAGCAGAAAAAGAGATGATGAAAGAAAAGATGCAAGAATTTGAAAGAGCGTTAGAGGGTGATAGTATAAATCTTGAATCAGGCGATGATGCAGAATTTATTGTTAAAAAATCGTGGCTAAGTAAAACAGATCCTTGTTTTTGTGGTAGTGGGAAAAAAGTGATTGATTGTTGTATTTCCGATGATAAGTTTAACGAGATGGCTATAGAAGAAAAAAGGAAAAAGATAAAGGAAGAAATTATAACATCTTATAGTAAGGCTGACCATGTGAGATTTTCGTATGCAAAAGGTGCTCAACCTCCCACTATTATTTTTGTATACAAAATGTCGAATTTGGATCCCAATGGTCTTAATGGTCTTATTCATTGCTATCAAAATGAAGATTTGAAAATATCTGCCTCTCTCAATGGAAATATGATAACTATTTCCTTCCTTGATAACGATGGGAATAAAGTTATTACTCTTCAACCACTTCCTTGTAATTTGAGACAATTAGAAAGCTTTTTAGAAAATAAATATAGTAAAATTAGTATATTAGATGGTTTACTAAATCCTCAAAATGAAAGAGATATCATTATTGTTGTTCCAGAAGAAGGAGATTCACCTAAGCAAATAATAATTAATGGGATTGAGCTTAATAATATAGGCGGCTAACGGTATTATTTCTACTATTTATCAGTTTCCAACTTAATCTAAAAACCGATAATACTTAAAATCAATAATACATTTACTATTATAGTTTTTAGGTGTTAGTTCATAAAAAGTTTGTTGGTTAAACAAACAAAATAAAATTAAGCTTCCTAGCAATCTTTAATCTTCCCTGTAATGGAAATTATGAAATTATGTTCTGTGATTTTCTTCTTTTTCTTATTTACCATTTTTGTATTCCATGCTATATTAAAAAAAAGAACCCACGCCGTTGTATATACTTTTAAAGTATTTAGTGAGAGTTAAAAACCTCACCCCACGGGTTTACAAGCACCCTCATTTTTTAGCTATCCGATGATCAATTCGATACCAGCTTTTTCTGCTTTGTATTTTATTTTGGTCTGCAGTTCATAATAGCTCCAGTTGCGAAGCACAAATTCCTGTTCTTTTGCAATCCCGATTTTTTCTTCCTGATTTTTAAGAACAAGTGTGCCTGCCTGTTGTCTTATGCAGAAATCTATAAGTTTTCGGCTATACAGGTGAAGCCGATGACTTACATATTTACTTTCCATATTATCTGATTTATATAATGCTTTCTGTTTGCGTTTAGTTCCATTTCCTGAACGGGCATAGGCTATGCCGTCTTGAATCCTTTTTTGGCTTGCCTGAATCGCAAGCCTGCGATACAAAAACTCTTCCTTCGAGCCAATATTGATTGTTACATTGTTGGCTTTTACAACTATTGGATGTTCCAAAGAGAGAGAAGCTTCCGCAATGATTTCGGGTTTTAACAAGTTTTTCTCTTTTTCAAATTCAAAAACTGCAAGCCAAAAGATTTTCCTGTCTTTTAATTGTATCTGCGAAGTGCATAGTTTTATCTCTTCTTTTAGCAGACGTTCCATTATCACTCGCTTATCTGTGTAGTCTTTTCCTAAATATGTTTTAACAGGTATTGCAAACATATTGAAGCAAAAGGCTTTCGTTTCTTCCACGTATCTAATTTTGCTGAGGCATTTAACCGGAAGAGGAATTGGAATGTCTTTTTTAAAATTTCTCAATGATTTTGTTCCTTGCCAATAGTCGGCTTTATTTTTAGAAAAAGTAGACTGAATTGTATTGTTTAGGCTTCCTAAAATATCAGTCGGAATCTCTCCTTTGAAACGGTCAAATACCATTCGTGCGGTAGTTCCAGTTTTCGAACGGTTAAACATTCCCATCTCATCTTTTTTTTCATCAGCCAACTTGTATTGAAGTTCTTCTGTAAGGTAAAAGAAATCTTTGATCATTTCCTGAACATACAGATGAGAAGCGATTAAGTTAGCTGCTCTGAAACATCGATTCTGATATCGATAGAGTTTTTCCCACATTTCATTCTTTTGATCTGATGGAACATCGATCAGCAACTGAATTTTTCGGGTAAGTGTAATCGTCGATTTTTCCATATCAAATAGATATTTCAGAGTTATTTCGTCTGTAAATAATGGTAGGCATAAAGAAACTCCTGGTGGACTTCTTTTTCAGAAAGTTTTAGTTCTCGTGCAATAACTGCAAATGAAGATTTCTGTTCAAATCTTCTATTTATAATGTCGAGTTGCTGACTACTTAGTTTTTTAGTTTGCTCTTTGTTACCGAAAGCTTTTTCCGTTGGAAGTTCTAGAGAACTTCTATTAAGAATTTTCCGAAGATCATTTATAGCTCTGCTCACCTCATTGCTGATGCCTGTCACACTACTTCCCATTGCTTCTGCGATTGGTTTGTATTGAAAACCATATTCAAGACAAAGTTCAATAAGGTGTTTTCTTTTGGGATCGAGTACGTTTACAACCTTTTTAACTTCATCAAATTTCTTTTGTTCAGATTCCTGATCGAGGAGATTCTCTTTATCATTTTGGGGATCAAAACCTATAAGATAATCCTGATAGTTCTCAAAACTTTCAAGTGAAGCCGTTAGGCGTGCGAATTTATTTTTCGGAGCAGTGAAATAAGATATGCAGTCTCTTTTTAAAACAAACCGTAAAAAGCCAAGAATATGATTTGGAGTTTCAATGGTATCACGGTGTAGCCAGAGTTTAAGAAATGTGTCCTGCACCAAAGTTTCTACAACAAAATCATCTTCAAGCATCTGTTTTCCAATCCAAAAAAGAAGTCTTTTGTATCGTAAATGGATATGTTCTAATGAGGTGGGATCACCTTTTTTCAGCAGTTCATATAACTGAAAATCAGTTAGCTTTCGGGGTAGTGAGTATGATCTTTTCATAAGCGGTATTTTTCAGCTTAATGATTGCTAAAAGAAACTGCTTAGATCCGAATGAATTATCTGTACCACTTTATGCACTATCTCACTACATCTTGCCTCCAAATAAATGGCGTGAAACTCAACATATCCGAACTGGGGCACTGGTATACCTTATATGCAGATAAGTGAGCTCACGCCTAGGTCGTGAGCTACTTACTTATCCTCTCGCATATTAAAAATTACCAGTTTTCAGTTCGAGATTCTAAGCAATAGCTTCTATATTTCTTTGAAGTATCGCAAAGTTACATTTCAATAACTTATTTTACAAATATAAAAACATTTTCTATAATATGTACTATAGTACATAATATTTTTTGATGTTTTTCATTCACTTTGATTTATGAATGAATCGTTAGAGGAAATAGAAAGATATGTTATAAAACGTGTTAAAGAAATACGAGAATCAAAGAGCATTACCCAAGAGGAGCTCTCTCTTTCTATTGGGAAGAATATTGGATTTATTTCACAGATAGAAGCCCCATCTAAAAAAGCAAAATATAATTTAATCCATCTGAATTTAATTGCAATAGCATTAGGATGCTCGATTAAGGATTTTCTTCCTGATGAACCAATCCTAGATAAGAAATACGATATTAAAGAAATTAAAAATAAAAAATCCTGACTTGACTAATGTTGGGATTTTTGTTAATAGTGATGAGAATATTATATATTTCGATTCTAAATTTTACTGGTAATGTAATATTCTAGTAAAGACATACTGATATTGGTGTAATCCCGAATACCTAGTTAATGCATAAACTTATATTTTTCTTTTCTATCATAAAATTTAATCTTGTAAAACTTGTATAGTATATTTTTGTTCATTATTTTTGAATGTTCATTCCTACTGAACACTTAATTTTATTGAACAAAGAAATGTATAGAGACAATGATTTTGTTTATGAGGCTATTGCTTCCCTAGAAGACACAACAGGGCTTTCTATCACAATTGAAAGTGTTAGAGAAACCTATGATGTGGTGCTTCAAATTAACAATGAGACCTTTTATTGCATTGCTAAAAAGAATGCAAAAAATGCAAATTACGGCATCATTATGTCTTCTTTGAAGGACATTAATAATTCAAAAAATAATATTGTCATTGCTGATTATTTAACTAAAAAAACAGCAGAAGAACTTAAACAAAATAGCATCAATTATCTTGATGCGTCCGGAAATGCCTTTATTAAGACAAGGGATTTTTTTGTATATGTAGAAGGCAGAAAAACAAAAATCAATAAAAAAACGAACCAAACCCGAGCATTTCAGGAAGCAGGTTTGAAATTACTCCTATTGCTTATCTCTAATCCTGAAACATTGCAATTTTCTTATAGAGAATTAGCAGAAAAAACAGGAATTGCTTTGGGGTCTGTAAGTAATATCTTTAAAGAACTGGAGGAAAGCCATTATTTATTAAAAACAAGAAACAAAAGGGTTTTAAAAAATCAGGACGACATCACTGAACGTTGGATAATTGCCTACAATGAATTATTAAAACCCCGCTCTTTAAGGAAGAAGATGAGGGCGATAGGAAATGAATTTAATACAAATAATATTATAAATAAGAATAACATAAAACTCTACTTCGGAGGAGAGCCAGGAGGAGAACTTCTGACTGGTCATTTAAAACCCAAAGATTATATCATATATACGGACGAAGAGACAAGTAAAGTTGCAAAAGAACTGAAACTTGTCCCAGACGAAGAAGGAAATATTGAATTGTATAATAAATTCTGGACAGATAGTCTTCATTTGAAGAATGAACATACTGCACCTCCGTTGGTCGTATACGCAGATTTACTAGGAACCGGAAATAATAGAAATATAGAAACAGCTAAAATTATTCTAGAAAATGGATTATAACATATCAAGTGAAAAACTAGAACATCCATTATTAAAAAAATTATTGGATGAGCTAATTCCTGTATTTCAAAAATTGGAAATCAAGTTTTTTGTCATCGGTGCAACAGCTCGGGATATCATTATGGAACTTCACGGAGAAAAATCTGGTAGAAGAACACAGGACATAGATATTGCCATAGTTGTAGATAAATGGGAGGAGTTTTCAACTATAGAGAAAGAAATAATACAACTTACTGATTTTGAGAAAGATCCAAAGCAACAGCAGCGATTTTTGTATCTAAATGATTTTCAATTAGATGTAGTTCCGTATGGTGGAATTACAACTGCTGAAGATAAGATCTTCTGGCCACCAGACCAGTCTTTTGCAATGACCGTATTGGGGTTTGAAGAAGCAGAAAGGGATTTAGTCAGAGTTAAGATAGATGATACACTGGAAATAGATATTGTTTCATTGGCTGGAATTTTCATTTTGAAATTGGTTGCCTGGAAAGACAGGCATCATAAAGGAAATAAAGATGCGGATGATATGGGATTTATTTTTTTAAACTATCTAAACATCCACGAAGAGAGAGCAGCTACAGAACATTATGAAGAGGTGTATGAAATAAAAGACTTTACCACAACAAAAGCTGGCTCAGCTCTATTAGGTATTGATATTAACAACCTTTTGACTGACAATGAAGCCAACAAAGCAAAATTAAAAGCAATTATCGAAATAGAAATAAATGCAAAAGAAAACAGTGTTTTATTCAATCAAATACTAGAAACAAATCATATAAAATTTGATGATATACAGGATTGCTTTCAAATCCTCAACCAAAAAATATAATAATGGCAACCAATAATACAAAAGAACAAATATTAGAAGACAATCAGGTGATGTGTATTCTTACGGAAAAACCAAGAAAAGCAACATCGCAAGAAAACAATCTGCAGTCCATTATCCGTATGCTCAACGAAGAGTATGGTTTTGATCTGACCGATATGGAAAGGGATTTCAATATTATTTATACTGATCCTGACACTGGAAAAAATAAAAAACAAAAGATTGAACTCGTTATTTTTGAAAAAAGCAAATCACACGAGCAAAATCATATTATTCGAATTGCCATCGTACAGGACGAAAAGATAAAAGAAAATGATAAGAAGAAAGGTGTAACCATCACATTGGAGAATGCTCTTGCTGCTGTCGATAATTGCGAATTTGGCTTGTGGACAAACGGAACAGACATCAAATATTTACAAAAAGAAGATGACGCTGTTGGTTTTGATTATACTTTTTCTGATTTATCGGATTTCCCTGGATTTGGAGAAAACTTAGACGATTTAAACCGTGGCGATCGTTCACATAGTCGTAAGCCCGCAAACGATTCCTTAATCAAAGTTTTTAAGCGTTCACACGATTATATTTATGGAAACGAAGGTCGTAAGAAAGATGCTTTTTGGCAATTGCTCTATCTTATTTTCTGTAAATTGTACGATGAAAAAAGACGTTTTATGCCTCAGCCAGACGGTGTTTCTTATCGTCGTTATTTTTGGGTGGGTGTAAAAGAACAAAATACGGTTGAAGGTAGAAAAGCCGTTGCAGAAAGAATTAAGAAAATATTTGAAGAGCTAAAAACAGAAGGCACTTTTTCGGATGTCTTTGATGGGAATGAAGCAATAGAATTAACCGACAAAGGAATTGCATTTATTGCAGGGGAATTGGCAAAATACTCCTTCCTTGATGCTTCTGTAGATGTGAAAGGCTTGGCTTACGAAACAATTGTCAGTAATACCTTGAAACAAGAGGCTGGTCAATTCTTTACTCCTCGCAACATCATCAAAGCGATGGTGGAAATGATGAATCCAACTGAAAATACCCGAGTGCTCGACCCTGCATGTGGTTCGGGTGGTTTTTTGGTAATGGTGTTGGATCATGTTCGTAAACAAATAGCAGAAAAACTGTATCCAGAAATTACAGATGAAGTATTACTTGCTGCAAAATATAATACTTACCAAGTAAACGAAAGAGTTCGTGAATATGCCGAAAACAGCATTTTCGGTTTTGATTTTGATCCGGATTTAAAGAAAGCGGCACGAATGAATATGGTAATGGCTGGTGACGGACACGCCAATATCTTTCATGTTAATTCTTTGGCTTATCCTAACTGGGAGCATCCTACCGAAATTGAAAAGATTGAAAAAGCAATCAATCGGAGTTTAAAGGCAATGAAAGATGATGAAGGAATGTATGGAAATAGTGCGAGAGAAAAATTCGACATCATATTTACCAATCCGCCATTTGGAGCTAAAGTAAAAGTAGATGAAGATATTGCGGTTAATTATGAATTATCCAAGTATTCAAACGCTCCCGAAGTGTTGTTTATAGAAGCCTGTTACAATTTTTTGAAAGAAGACGGAAAAATGGCTATTGTATTGCCTGATGGTATTTTAGGTAATCCGAATACATTGCCTGTCAGAGAATGGATATTGGATAAGTTTAAAATATTAGCTTCGGTAGATTTAGCTGTAGAAGCATTTTTACCGCAAGTTGGTGTGCAAGCTTCATTATTGTTTTTACAGAAAAAATCTGCCAATGAACGCAATATTGCTCACGAAGGAGAAGAAGATTACGACGTGTTTATGGCAATAGCCGAAAAGTTAGGTAAAGACCGAAGAGGAAACCCTATCTATTTGCGAGATGAAGACGGAGCTGAAATTATTTTCCCAGTGGAGAACAAATATGTAGCCTATCGACCGGAAGATGGGAAGCCAATTGTAAAAACTCGTGTTGAAAAACAGCGTATGTTGGATGATGATTTGCCAAAAATTTCAAAGGCATATTTGGAAAATTTAAATAATTAGGAAATGATAATACAAAAGGTTAAAAAGCAACATATAATTGAATCGTTAAGATTCGATGGAAGTTATCATCTTTCCGATGGCACTTTGTATTTAAGAAAGTTACGAAAAATGCCACATCAAGAATTACAAAGTTTATGTTCTGATATTTTTACCGCAGGTAGAAGTAAAAGAATATATACAGAAAAAAATAAAGGATTTCCTTACTTGAGCAATTCAGACGTTGTTAAGGGAAATCCTTTAGAGGGTTGCAAATATAATTCTAAAAAATATGCTTTTGATGAACCTTCTTTTCTGAAAGAAGGGATGATTGTAACGGGAAGGGTTGGGGCAATAGGTCAAACAGCCTATATTACATCTGAATTAGAAGATAATCAGGTAATGGGTTCTGATAACATTATTAGAATTGTCTGCAAAGACAAAAATATATCGGGCTATGTTTATAGTTTTCTTACCTCAAAATATGGAAATACACTAATTAATAGATTAGCTGCTGGAGGTGTTCAACCCTATATATCTGAAGATATGTTGAAAGATATTCCTATACCTATCTTATCAGCAGAAACACAGCAACAAATTCATCAGCTTATAGTGGAGGCATCTGAATTAAGAGTTGAAGCGAATAGGTTGCTGGACGAGGCTCAAAACAAAATTACATCGAAATTAAATTTTAGAAAAAGCACAATTTATCAGAAAACTTCTATAACAGATATTATTACATCTCATCAGAAAAGATTTGAATCTCAATATCACAAATCTATCGGAAGCAATTATCGTGATAGAATATTAAATTCTGACCATATTCTTTTAAGGGATGCTTCGGAAGATATTTTTAGACCTGGTATTTTTAAACGAAATTATGTAAAGCAAGGAGTAGATTTTTTAGGGGGGGCTGATATTACTAAATCCATTCCTGATAGTGATAAAAAATTATCTAAAAGAAATACACCAAACTTTGACGAACTGACATTAAAAGAAGATTGGATTTTGGTTACTTGTGGTGGTACAATAGGAGCGTCTGTACTTGTTAATTCCTATTTGGCAACAAAATTAGCATCACAACATATTTTAAGAGTTATTCCAAAGGGCATTAAAACTGGTTATCTATTTGCATTTCTCTCATCAGAGATTGGGGTAAAAGTAATTCAAAGTTTCACTTATGGTTCAGTAATACCACAAATAGAACCTCATCATCTTGAATTGGTTCCAATTCCCTTATTAAATGATGAGATAATGAATCAAATTGATTCAGATGTTATGAGATATAAGCTCAACATAAATGAAGCTATTCTCAAAGAAAACCAAGCCATTGCATTAATAGAAAAAGAGATTGACCTATGGCAAGTATCATAAAACCGCCTTATTTCGAATCGGTCGTTAATGCCGGGGAAAAGAGATTATTGGATTATCTGGAAGTTCATCTTCCGGATAATTACTATTTAATTCCCAATGTGGAGATTGCTTCTACCAATCCCAAAAACAATCGTACCCAATACTGGGAATACGATTTAATTTGCGTAGCTCCGCATGGTATTTACAATATCGAAAACAAAGATTGGAAGGGACGTATCGAAGGCGATGACCATTACTGGTATCTCAATGATCGGCAAATGCCCAATCCACTTAAAACAGGTCGGCAAAAGACAGCGATATTAGCATCCAAACTCAAAGAAGCCAACTTTACTTGGGGGAAGGCGTGGATTCAAAATATGCTTACGCTTTCTTTTAATAACACTTATCCTCCTGTTATTTCCCACGAAGCTCAAAAGCTTACCTTCGGACTGAATAAAAAACTGATTGACTTTATTACCGATGCGTATAGCATCGGGAAATTAGGAGATGATATTGCTGACATTCAACAAGCAATAATGCAATTCTTAATCGGTCAACAATCAAAGAAATCTCCCGAACAAAAAAGAGAAATTGAAGGTTATGAAGTGTTGGAAATCATTCAGCAAGAACCAAATTTTACGGAATATCTAGTAAAGCCAAAAGGTGTTACTTCGGTACGTCGTAGAATTAAAGAATACGCCTTACAAGTAAGCGGTTTATCTGTAGAAGAGCTGAAAAAGCGGGAAGACAAAATCAAGAACCAATACCACGCACTCAACAAGTTAAAGGCAAAACCTTTTATCCTCAATGTCGAATTTCGTATTGACGAAGTCAATCATTTGTTCTATGAAATTTCAGATTTCTTGGAAGAAAATTCTTTACGTTCAGAAGCTCGTGTAAAAACCTTTACGTTCAAAGAAAAGATTGATATTATAACCAATGTGATGGTAGCTCTGAAAGAAGCTCATAAAGAAAGCATCTTCCATCGTGACATCAATCCTGATAATATTTATTTGAGTAGTGGCTACGCCTATTTGGGCAATTTTGGTAAATCTTATTTCATTGATCACAGCGAAGAAGGATATACCGTTATGCCGACCATTAACCAAAATAATGCAACGGCATATCATCCTTTGGAATTGACGGTGAACGATGCAAGTGCGGTTTCGGATATTTATTCATTAGGCGTTTTAATCTATTGGTTATTTACGGATAAAGAACCATTTAGTACACCTTATGACTTAGATAAAATGGGTGGTAAGCTGAAAGCGGATTTACTCCCAACACATATCAATTCCAATTTGCCTAAATGGATTGATGAAATCTGCTCACAAACCATTTTAACAGACGATTTAAAGCGAATAGAAAGCATAGAAACCTTACAGGATTTTATTGCCAATGCCATAGAAAGCAAATCTATTGCAGAAGTAGCTCCTGTGGTTGCACCTGTTGTAAAATCATCCACTTTTGAAGAATTAAAAGAAGGCGATTCTATCGGAACGTATTCTATTCACAAAACATTGGGCAAAGGCGGTTATTCCAAAGTATTCAAAGTAAAACACCGCATTCAAGATACTTTTTATGCTTTGAAATTATTCAATGAAAGTGTAAATTTTAGTTCTGTAAAAGACGAATACGATGCGTTAATCAATTTAAATCATCCCAACATTGTTCAATTCAAATGGAATGATGAAGCGGCTTCGGGACAGTTTTTTACAGTAATGGAATTTTTAGATGGGGAGAATTTAAGCATTTACACACGTACAGATGCCAAATTGCCTATTCACAAGATATTTCAAGTAGGTAAGGAAATTCTTTCTGCTTTGATAGCAATGCAGTCCAAAGAAAAACCTGTTTTGCACAGAGACATTAAACCACAGAACATTATTTGGGACAAAGGAGAACGTTTTGTGCTGATTGATTTTAATGTGGCTTCTTCCAATCAAACCAACAAAGATTTTGTTGGTACCAATCCGTATTTAGCTCCTGATATAATTGCTGACAATTATAAGGTAAACTGGGATTTATCGGCTGATACTTTTGCTCTCGGAGTAACTTTGTATGAGTTGGTTTGTAAACAATATCCGTGGCATCCATCTAAAATGCCGATGAGCAGCAGACAACCTAATAATCCGAAAGCATTTGAATCTAGAATATCAAATGAATTTGCTTCTTTTTTATTGAAAGCCATTGCTACTGATGCTTCTCAGCGTTTCCAAAATGCACAGGAAATGTTTGATGCCTTGGTTGCCATAGAAAATAAAATTTTAGAAGATATTGTCCCAAAAACTAAAGAGAGTTTTATTTCCGATGTTAATATAATTCAATACATCAACTCGCTGTATAGCCAATCGAAATATGGAAATTTTGGAACGAGAGTAAATAGCAATGCTCATCAGTTAGACGAGCAAACCTACACGCCTACCAAATTAGATAAAAGTTTAATTCCGGCTATTGTAGATGGACAATATAAATTGGTCATCATAACTGGAAATGCAGGGGATGGAAAAACAGCATTTATCAAGAAAATAGAACAACATACTTCAGTAAAAGATGTTGAACACTTCACCCATCATAACGGAGCAAAGTTCAAAATAAATAGTGTTGCTTATGAAAGTAATTATGACGGTTCGCAAGATGAGGAAAATAACATCAATAATGATGTTTTAGAAAGCTTTTTTCAACCTTTTGAGGAAGTGAAAGATTATGATAAAGCCACCGAAGGACGGATTATCGCTATAAATGAAGGACGTTTGGTTGAGTTTTTAACCACTTCAAAAAAACATCAAAAATTAGCAAAGCTAATTGAAGACTATTTCAATAATGAAGGGCATACAGAGCTTCCAAAAGGAATAATGATTGTCAATTTAAATCTTCGCTCGGTAGTAGCTGATGATTTAGGGACAGGAAGTTTGTTTAAAAATCAGGTAAAAGTATTAACACAAAAATCGCTTTGGACAAAATGTGAAGGATGTGAGCTGGCAAAAGATTGTTTTATCAAATATAATGTTGATACGTTAAACGATACAGCTTCTGGAGAAACGGTAATTAACCGATTGGAATGGTTGATAAGAACGGTAAGCCTAAAACGAGAATTGCATATTACAATGCGTGATATACGGTCGTTTATTGCTTTTATGCTTACCCGTGATGTTTCTTGTGAGGATTTATCAAAAGTTGAAGAACTGAAAAATACGGCACCTGAAAAATATTGGCAGTATTATTATTTCAATATTACCAATCCTAATTTAGATGATAGCGGTAATAGAGACCGTTTGATAAAACTGTTGCGAGAAACAGATATAGGAGAAGTTGCTATTCCGCATTGGGACAGAGAATTATTTTTCAGCAAGCACAATCCAAAAGATTACGTTGAGTTTTCGGAAAGAGAGCAGAATTTGTTAGATTCTTTTAACGACGAAAAATCATTTATTCCAGCACACGAACAAACTCCAGAACTCATTCGAGAAATAAGAGAAAAGCACAAAGTGTTTGCAAGACATCATTATTTCGAGGGAAAAACGGCTTGGTTCAAAGAAGATGAAACGCTTGAAGATAAAACCGAAAAGACCAATAAAAAAGGGCTAAAACCTTCCTATTTATTACGCTTACCTTACAAGTCGGTTTTTGATTTTGTTTCTATACTATCTCAATCAACTATAGATGAAAAAACAAAGCAGGTGATTTCCAGAGCGGTTTCATTAAATGAAGGTTGTGATAATGAGGCATTGGACAAAGAAAATTTAATCCTTGCCTCTACCGATGTGAAGGATATTCGAGGAAAATCGTTCAAAATGTTTCCTTTAGAGGATTTTGAATTGATTGTAAATCGTACCGATCATTTAATCAAATATCTAGAATATGAACCAGACAGTTTAATCTTCAGACATACAACGAATAAGCAGATACAATTGGCTATTTCATTAGATCTTTATGAGATGTTGTATTTTATAAAGAAAGGTTTTAGTCCGTCTTTGAATGATTTGAAAGGCAAATTCATCGAATTAATTGTATTCAAAAATTTATTAGAAAATCTAAACTACGATGAGATTGTGGTAACAGCAGACAACCGTTTGTTTTATTCCATTAAAAAGAAAAACAACAAAATTGCTATTAACAAATTAACCTATTAGATATGGCAATCAAATTAAACAAACAGGAAAGCACATTCAGAAATGAGCTTCTTTTTACCGCTGATGCCAAAACGATTAGAATTGATAATACGTTGGTCAACCTTTTTATGCTTTTGAAGCACGAAGGTATTCGTCCCAAACAACGAACCAGAAGAGGAGATAGTGTTTTCATTGAACTGGATAAACTCAAAAACATCTTTCAAAAATTAGAGGAAAATAACGAATTAGAAGGTTTTAACGAAAATCCTGAAGCGGTGGAACTTTGGTTACGTACCAACCTTGTTAATATGGTAAACCGTGGAAATTCGGAGAAAGAAAAAGTATCTTCATTAAGACCTATTCATTTGGAAAGTTATCGGGTACGGAACGTTCCGAACACAAGAGATTATTTCACGGCAGACCAAGTTTACCTGATGTTAGGACAAAATTCTATCGTAAAGGATGAGCTTCGGAATTTTTTAGCCGAAGGATGGGATAAAACAACAAACACATTGCTACATTCAAAAGAGTTAGATGTGGATAGTTTGGGTATTCTTTATTTAATCAAGAATGTTAATCCCGGTTTTTTGGAAAGTAATACAACCCTTAATAAGATAAAACCACTTTTAGAAAAACAAGCCGAATTGTTTTGTGATGATGTTAGAAGACTATTGGTGTATAAATCTAAAATCCCTCGAAATGTGCTGATAGATTATCTGAAAACAATTACTTCGTTTCACCTCTCTTTGTATGTGCACAAAGTTATTTATTTGTTGCCAAAAATGGTGGAAGAAGGAACTAAAGATATTGTTGATGATTGGAGTATAGTATTGGATACCACAGACAACTTTGAAAGTAAAGTTGCTTTCATTGCAATTGCAGATGCCGAGCGAACCTACAATTCCCTATATGAATACATCAAGGCTACGTTTAAAGTTAACAGCGTTATACAAAAACTAAAGTTAGATGAAGCTAATTCAGATAGCGTTGAAAAAGCATTGGACATTCTGAAAAATGAAATAAGCCAATACGAAACAAAATTTGAGGCTTATTGGGATATTGTGTTTCAAACACAGGACGAAGACGATAAAAACTTACTGGCTGAAATGGTAAAGTATGAAACTACATATTTCGACAGGTATGTAGAGTTGTTGTTAAAAGTGAGAGGGAAATATCAACATAAATCTTACATAGAATTATTGGATAGTTTATCTCAAAAGAATAACGAAAGAGGTTTTTTGGCTCAGGGAAGAAGCAAAAAACATCCCAGAAGATATGTGCTTGGTACCAGATTGTTAGAAGCTTTGGTTCAAATACAAGTTTTGCATCTCGAAGAGAATAAATTTATTACCCAAAGTTTGTCTATTGAAGAATTGATGAATAATCTGCGAAACCGTTACGGGCTAATTATAAATGGATTGGAAGAAGAACGTTTTAAAAATGTTGATATCCATACGCATTTAGCATTTAAAGAAAATGTAGAAGCATTCAAGATTAAATTGAGGCAGATAGGATTTTACAATGATTTAAGCGATGCTTACATCTTACAGAAAATAAGACCTCGTTACGAATTATCATAATTTAGAAAGAATGGACGTAAATATTTTAACTCGTTATTATCAATACATCATCGAATTGATTGTAGCTATATACAAGAAGGAATTTGAAGATGCAAAACCCGGTCACTGTATGAAAATTACAGGATTGGGAAATGAGCAGTTGTTTTCGCTTTGGAAATTGATAACCAATCATTTTGAGAATTTAGATACTTATATTGTTGATGAAACACTACAAGGGGATTGTTATATTTCTGCAACAAAACTAATAGAATTGCGTAATCAGCAGAAAAAACCCTTGCTCATACTTGTTCCTTCAAATAGCCGAACCGCAGCAGAAGATTCTTACGGTAATGCAACCTTTAAAGAAATTTCTTTAGATAGTATAGAACCTGTTTTGGTAAAAAAATTGAAAGAAAAACTTCCTATTGAGGTATCTGCATTTGTTAATACCATAACGAATTATGTAAATCCCACTCAATCAAATTTGTTAAGCTATTTATTAGCCGTAGAAGAGGAGTCTTTTACCAAGGAAAGTCTCGGAAAAAATTTATTCCATTTGGAGTTGTTTCCTGATTTAAAGTTAATTGCTGATGAAAATTTAATTCGTTCCCGACTTAACTTAAATACTACGAGCTGTAATATTCTGACATCATTTAATAAATCTGTCTATGAAAGAGTAGATGAACTTCAAATAAAGAAAGGAACTTTTCAAAAAGATTTCATACAGTTATTTAGAAATGGGCATAGTATCACTTCATTAAATGGTCTTGTAGAAACTGTTGCAAGCAAACATCCAGAACTTTGGTTTGACAAATGGGATATCCCGAATCTTAATTTTCAAGAAATCAAATTGGAAATTGTTGAAATAAGATCAACAGATTTTACTATTGAGGAAGGCAAAAAAGTTCTTTTGTCTGATGGTGCATCAAATTCCAAAGTTACTATCCGCTTTAAAACACTGCCAGAACCCAAAGATATTGAAGAATTAAAATATTTTAGAGTTGTTTTGATGGCTGTAGATGGTTTTTCGGGACAAGAGATAACAACATTAAGAAAGTTAAAAAATACCAACTCCAAACAATCTTACAGAGAAGCTAAAATTGAACTTAATGCCAATAATCTTGAAGAAGGCTCTTACTTCTTTAAAGTACTTGCTGAAGATGAATTAGGGAATGTTCTAAATGTAAATGATAATTTTTATGAAGATGCTATCCAAAGAGTTTGGGAGGAAAATAACCATTCTCTTGAGAGCAAAAAAGATCTGAATTATAAACTAAAATGCGATTCTGAAGATTTTGATTATTTTATTGACATCAATACCGAAAAAGAAGAAACAATACGCAAGGATAAATTAAATAATGTTCTTCAAGCATTCTTTAAATATAACATTGATAGATTACGACAAGAAGCAGCATTGGATATTCCTCAGCCAAGTGAACAATCTAATGTGTGGTTAAACGATGATAAAACAAAGTTGTCATCAGTCTTTCATATTAATTATTCTAACAAGCATAATTACCAAATTATTTTGTCTTCAAAACTTAGAATGATTGAAAATGAGATTCTAAATAATAGTAATCATTTTGGCTTTGTAAATACTGTAATTAGTAATAACAATACATCCTTAGGTTTACAAAACAGCGAGTACACAATCAGTAGCCTAACAGAAATAGCTCCCAAAAAGCTATTAGAATTACGAAAAATTGTTTTTGAGAAAATTAAAAAATCAAATGATGCTGAAAACGGAGTATTTGAAACTGTAAATCTATATACTATCAAAGAAGATATTAAAACCTATCTGGAACATTACAATAATTGGTTGGTAAGTCTCAATAAAAAAATTGAAAAGACCGATGTTTCTATAGGAGAAAAAGAAAATATCAAACTTCTATACACCGAAGTTCAATTTTTAGATACCGTAAAAGTAAAAACAAAATTGCCAACCGGAGGTTCTATTTCTGCGGTTTTATTATCTCCGTTACATCCTATTAGATTAACTTGGTTTATGAACCTAATAGATCAATTTGATGAATGGTTAGCTAAATCACTTTTATATAATGATCATCTTCGTGAATGGCAACAATTGGAGAACTTGTTTTTAGGAGAACTGAACCCAAGCAACAATCCGTTTGTACTGGTTGATCCAAACCAGTTTATAAATTATGAATACCTTGGAGAGTTAAGTTTTGGTTGGGGAATATATATTAATGCATCTACTCCTAATTCAAATGATTCACTTGTTCCTATTTCGCACCAATTAAAGTACTATTTCAGACATTTACTGAATATTGATTCTGGAAATATTGTGAATAATGATGTTAGTAGAGCATTGGTAGTAAAGCATATAAAAAACTTTTTAATACAGCACCCCTACACAGATACATTAATAATAAACCTATTTAATGTTGGTGATGCAGAAGTTTTTGCAGATGCGTTTGTTGATTTAAGTAAATATTCCGAATACTATAATACTAAATTTGAAGTTCGGATTTTTGTAGGGCAAGAATCCTTGATTGAACACGGATTGGCTCTAAAGGCATTGCTCAACCCAGAAACGAATATTAGTGAAGAGGCAGAGTTGTTTTCACAACCTTCTCAAAATAGGTTATTCCCTAAATTAAGATTTTCTATTAATAACATTGAAGATTTTGTTGAAAATCCGATTGTTTATAATGCTCATATTAGCTTTTTGGTCAATCCATTTGCTGCAAAAATTACTTTATACAAACCTTATAGGGAATATAAATCTACTTACCTAAATAGTTTAATTATTGATCGGGCAACAGATGTTGAGATGGTTCAAGAACCCCAAAGAATTACTTGGAATAATTATGTGAAAATAGAAAACCCAAAAGAGAACTTAATAAATAAACTATATGCTTCATATCAAGTTTTCACATCAGGATCTTTGGCAGCGCACGCTACAGATTCTATTCCTGCCACACAATTAAGTTTAACCAATAGAGATCAGGTATTATTATCTCATTTACACGAATATTCGGACTGGGTTATAACTTTTGACAAAAACTTAGGTCCACATTTTTTTGATCAGCCGTCTGAAAATGGAAAAACACCATTTCTGCTAGACTATATTCCAGGAGAGGAAATCTCAGGAATTTCTTCTTATCTTACAACGAAGCCCTCAAGTGAGATAGTAGGATTATTAAGTCCACATTTTGAATCGTTCGGAGTAGATATTAATAGTCCCGAAGGTATAAGTAAAATTCAGACCATCCTTGAGGATTTAAGAGCAATTAGCAGCTCTTTAGTTCTTCAGCTAAATTCTTCAAAAAGCAAAGCTTTTGAAGCCATAGGAACAGCTTTTTCTAAAAGAATTTTAGAGAAAAAAGGATTATTGGACAATGCGTTCCTGATTCCAATTGATTTACATCAAAATCTTTTCGAGAATTTAGATACAAATTCGAAAAGCAGAGCAGATAATCTTTTTATTTCTATCAATAAAGAGAAAAGAGAGATTAAAATAGCAATATTAGAAATAAAATGTAGAAGCTATTTGGGGGCATCAGAACGTGATGAACTTAAAACCAAAATGGTAGAACAGATTGATAATACAATCGTTGCCATTAAACATCATTTTGACCCAAATGATTACAAAAGTAGTGACCGCTTAGATCGAGAAATAAAAAATAAGGAATTAAAATCGCTATTTAGCTTTTATATAGAACGAGCATACAGATATAATTACTTGTGTGAAAATGCTTATAACAGTTATATTGATTTTATTCAAACCTTAAATAATGGATTTGAATTTAAATTCACTCGATTAGGTTTCATCTTCGACTTCTCTTTTGAAAAAAAGCATCAAAAGCAAAATATTGATGATAAGACCATCATTTTTACTTTTGGGCATAAATTAATCAGCGATATATTAGACCCAAATTCTGATCTGAATACCAAAAGATTGGAAGATACAGAACTTAATAAAGAATTGGTTTCTGCTTTTGAATCTAATAACAAATTAAAACCGTTTATACAAAAGTTTAAGTCAAAGCTTAAACCATCTTCTAATGAGGAAAAAGAAGAATATTTAACAAATGAAATTCAAGATTTACCTGAAAAGGAAACGACAAGTTTAATTGAAGCGTATGTTAGCGAACAACCAAAAAATACTGAAGTAGCAGAATCTAACGAAGAGGAATATAGTAATCATCAAACTGTACCTGAAAATAATGGCGAAACTCATACCATTCCAGAATTTGACATTATTGTAGGGAAGAATAGTGTTTCTGACCAATTTGGCATTATCGGTACGTCAATACACAATAAAAAAATCGCAATTGATTTGTCTGAAACCAATACGATAAGTTTATTCGGTGTACAAGGTGGTGGAAAAAGTTATACTATCGGTACGATTAGCGAAATGGTCTTGAAACAATTTTCAAATATCAATAAACTTCCCGCTCCTTTAGCAGGCGTTATATTCCATTATAGTGAAAGTATGGATTATGAACCAGAATTCACTTCGATGATTAATGCTAATACGAATCTTCCAGAATTAGAAAAGCTAAAGGAATTATATGGTGCTGAACCAGATGCTATTGAAGATGTTATAATATTAACTCCTTCTGATAAGGTTGAAGAGCGTAGAGAGGAATTTCCATCTATACAAGTTGAGTCAATAGCTTTTAATTCTAAAGAACTCAATGTTCAAGATTGGATGTTTTTATTAGGCGCAATTGGAAACGACTCATCGTATATCAAACAGTTGAAATTTATGATGAAAGAACAGCGTAGAAACATAACGTTGGATGGATTAAGGGAAAGCGTGGAAGCATCAGAATTACTTTCGAATACACAAAAATCTTTAGCAAGGCAGAAACTTAGTTTTGCTCAAGAATATATTGACGATAGATTTTTCTTAAAAGAAGTTTTAAAACCAGGACGATTGGTCATTGTAGATTTGCGCGATGAGTTTATTGTTAAGGATGAAGCTCTAGGATTATTTGTGATTATGCTTAATATCTTTTCAGGAGTCAAAACCTTTAATGGTAAGCACTTTAATAAGTTCATTGTTTTTGATGAAGCTCATAAATATATGGACAATAAAGATTTGACAAATAATATAGTTACTGCAATTCGAGAAATGAGACATAAAGGAGTAAGCATCATGATTGCAAGTCAGGATCCGCCTAGTTTACCCAACGAAATTATCGAATTGAGCAGTATTGTTCTACTTCATAAATTTAATTCACCTCAATGGTTAAAGCATATTCAAAAATCCTTGACCCAGTTAAATAGCTTGACTGCTTCTGATATGAGTGTTTTAAAACCAGGCGAAGGTTTTCTTTGGGCTTCTAAAGCATCAGAACAAAGTATAACAACAAAACCAGTAAAAATAAGTACAAGACCAAGAGTAACGAATCACGGAGGAGCAACAAAAAAAGCAACTGGAAACTAATGGAAGTAAAACAGTTAACAGGAATAGGAAAAAGAGAAACCAATCAAGATTTAATTTATGTGGATAAATTAGAGTCTGATGCTTCTTTTTTTCTGATTGCCGACGGTATGGGAGGTTATGAGAAAGGCGATGAAGCGGCAAGAATTGTTACTGAAAACATTTTCACCTTCCTAAATTTTGTCGGTAGCATCAACAAACAAAATATTCAACAAGCTGTTCAAAAAGCCAATTTAGCTATCAAACAGTTCAATAGTAAAAATAACATAAAATCTGGCGCTACAATAGGTGGTATTATTGTAGCAGAAAATACTGTTCATCTTTTTTGGATTGGCGATGTGATGATTTATCAAATAAATAAGGAGAATGTTTTGTTTCAGACCAGAAGCCATACATTGGTAAACAGCCTTTTAGAAACGGAAAGCATAAAAGAAGAAAAGTCTTTGGAGAAATATAAGCACATCGTGACCAGATCTATATCAGGCAAACCTTCGGAATCCAGTATTGGATATCAGCTTATTCAGTTTTCCAAAGATGATTCATTTATTATCTGTTCAGATGGAGTTCACAATACGGTTTCCCTTGAACAGATTCTTATGTATATCAATCAAGAAAATGGTTTACAGCAATTGGAAAGGGAATTCCTTAAAGATTCGCAAGATAATTATTCAATTATTACTATAGGGTTTTAGACATTTAAAAAAAAGTACTTTCTATGATGCGTCAAAAGTTAAAATGGCTTTTAGTAGAAAATTAGGTCATAACCAAATGATTTTTTTCAAAAAATGTAATATAGATTTGTGACAGGATATGTGTAACAATATTTTATTCTGTACCTTATTTGTACCATAATTTCGTAAAGTGTTGATTTTCAAATATAGTCATTTTTGAAGAAGTAAAATAAGTATTAATTAAACCATTAATAAAATATAGAACAATCCCATAAACAGCTGTTTATGGGATTGTTCGTTTTGATATTTATACCGGAGTTTTTAAGTGATATTTTGTAAAATTGTAATCTAATGATAAGCAGTAAATGAATTTGAGATTATCCTTTGTCTAAACACTAACATTTATAATAAACCCGCAGTAAACTTGTTTAGCGCGGGTTTTATTTTACAGAATATTTACTGCCCAGTCAAAAGTCTGAGTGCGCATTTTTAAGTATCTTTTTTATCTTTCAGAATCATTTTACCCCAATCATTGATGTGATCCAATAATGGAGTAAATGACAACCCCAAATCTGAAAGACTATATACAACTTTTACAGGAGGCTTTGTTCCGAATACAGTCCGTGTTATCAGCTGGTCTCTTTCCAGTTGTCTCAGCTGGATACTTAACGTTGTTTCTGTAATAAAAGAAAGGTCTTTCTTCAGTTCGCCAAACCTTTTATCCCCATTTTTTAAGTGGCATAAAATGACACCTTTCCATCTTCCTCCAATGAGATCCATGACGTAACTTACTGCACAGGGATAAGATTTTTGATCAACATTGATATAGGAAGTCTCACATTCTTTTTTCATTTTTTTAGTAGTATCTATATGGATAGTTATTTTATACTCATGGTACAGGACCTATTTTTACACAATATTAATCAGAATAAAAGAAATAAAAAAATGTACCACTTAGCACAAATTAATGTTGCCAGAATGATCGGGGCCAACATTGAAGACCCTGTAATGAAAGAGTTTGTAGACCACCTTGATTCAGTAAACCAATTGGCCGAAGAAAGTGATGGGTTTATCTGGAGACTGAAAGATGATGAGAACAATGCTACAGGCTTTAATCCGTTAAATGATGAGCAGGTTATCATCAATCTATCCGTATGGAGAAATATAGAATCGCTGGAATATTTTACTTATAAGACATTTCACGTTGATTTTCTGAGAAGAAGAAAAGAATGGTTTCAAAAATATGGAAAAGCTTACTATGCACTTTGGTGGATTAAAAATGATGAATATCCAGATATAGAGGAAGCATTGAAACGTTTAAAATATTTGCAGGAAAATGGTCCCTCTTCTTATGCATTTAATTTTCAGTCTGTTTTTCAAAATCCGTAGAAATACACTGTCTGCCAGTTTTTAGTTAATAATAAACAGTACAAATTATTTTTCTCTGATAATTTTTTCTGATGTTGTAGAATTCAACTTTTTTGTAGCAGCGATTAATAAAGCTATCTTTGTAATGCTCAGTATTTATCATTAAAATAAATGAAAGACAGATATATTGCTTTTCTGGCGGTTACCGGTATAATATGTTTACTAAGCTATACTTCTAATGATTCTACAGGATATACCGTGGAGGAGCTTCGTGCATTATATGGCAGCGGAGATCAGAGTAAATGGCCTGCTCCTCAATTATTTGATGAGGTGAAAAAGGACTTTCAGGATATCGGGCCTTTGTCAGAAATGAGCTTTCCTGAGGATAATCTTTATTCTGAAGATAAAATGGAACTGGGGAAAATGTTGTTCTTTGATCCGAGGTTATCAGGAAGCGGACAAATTTCCTGTGCAACCTGTCACAATCCTGAAATAGGATGGTCAGACGGCAGTAGGGTTTCTCTGGGACATAACAAACAGACAGGAACCAGAAATGCACCTACACTGATGAACATCGGATATGCCAAAACATTCTTCTGGGACGGCCGTGCAGCCACTTTGGAGGAGCAGGTGAAGGCACCTATTGAAAACCCGATAGAAATGAATCTTCATATGTCAATGGCTACAAAGAACATCAGTAAGATCAAGGAATATAAACCCTTCTTTGTGAAAGCTTTCGGAAACGGAGAAGTGACGGAAGAGAAAATTACAAAAGCCATTGCTACATTTGAGCGCTCTCTGATAAGCCCGCCTTCGAGGTTTGATCAATTTGTTGCCGGAAAGAAAGAGGCGTTAACGGATTCTGAAATCAACGGTCTGCATTTATTCCGGACCAAGGCAAATTGTGTTAATTGTCACAACACACCATATTTTTCTGATCAGAAATTTCACAATCTGGGTTTGAGTTATTATGGAACACAATATGAAGACCTGGGAAGATATGTTGTGACTAAAAAAAATGAAGATGTAGGAAAATTCAAGACCCCTACACTAAGGGAAGTTTCTGTGAGTAAACCTTATATGCATAATGGCTTTTTTCCTGAGCTGGCCAACGTTGTTATGATGTACAATACAGGTATGATGGATGAAACTTCAAAAGAGAACCTTATCAATGATCCCAAATTCCCTCACAAATCAGGTATGGTAGAAAAACTGAATCTTACGGACGATGAAGTTTTTGATATTGTAGCCTTTTTGAAAACTCTAAGCACCAACCGATACAAAATACACCCGGCAGTGTTGCCTAAGTCATAAAAAACTCTTCCAGGGGGAAGAGTTTTACATTTTAAATTATTGTTTTAATTTATTTCTGTATCGGCTCTATGGTAACAAATGCGCGTAAACGGATATCATCTTCTACGTCAATAGGTCTGAATAAATCATACCAGCCTGTACGGAAACCACCCGAACCGTAATTAATATGCACATAAAAAATATTGTTTTTTTCCAGATATCCGTCTATGACTGTCGAATGTCCGTATGTTGTAAAATTTCCCATATGAAAGTAGACGGGTCTTTTTTGGCTGATCTCTTTTTTGATGAGCAGAATGATGCTGTCTTTGTCTATTAAATGTTTGATTTCTTCTTTTTCAGCAATATGCTGCATTTGCTCCTGTGAAAAAGGGATCTTTCCGGTAAAGCTTGCATAAAAGGTAGCTTTACAGGTGAAATGTTTTTCTATCTGAGGTGCAGGATTGATCATTTCCAGGTATTTGGGAGTCCCGAAATCTTTCCCGATGGCTATAGCGGTAAGATAGGAATAACGGGCCACAGCATTTATGGTTTCCGGTTTGCTTCTGTTATTGATATCTGTTGCAAAATTCTTCCATTCCGGAGAATAATCTGATAAAGTATCCTTAATGAGATACCCTTTGGAACAGCTGTAGGAAACAGTACCTGATGGTTTTAAGCGGTGATAGTAAAGGATCTGCGCCAGAGCAGTGCTCCAGCATCCCAATACCTGTTTTTCAGGAGTGTATTTTGCATATACCCCCCACTGGTCCCAGTTGGTTTCCAACAGGAAAGGTGCGTCAATTCCAGCAGGCTTTTGTGCAGGAGTTTGTTCTGTACTGATCTGAGAGCAGGCAGGATTGGCAGTCAGTAAAAAGATGACGGATAATAAGTTGATAAGCTTCATAAGTGAGATTTTATGCAGCAAATAAACAGCATCCTGAATCCTCAGCCCACTCAAAACAGGTTTTGAGAGTGATTAAAATACTCTCATTTTACAGATTGAAGATATGTTTTGGGAGAATGTCCCGTATGTTTTCTGAAAATTCTGTAAAAACTGGCCTCAGAATTAAAACCGCAGTCAAAAGCGATACCTGTAAGGCTGAGATGCCTGTATTCCGGATTGTTCAGTCTTTTCTTTACTTCTTCCACGCGATAGCTGTTGACCCAGCTTCTGAAATTCATATTAAACTGAGCATTGATGGCAGCAGAAACCTGCCCTGTCGGAAATCCGGTTATTTTTGCAACATCCTTCAGACTTAATTCCGGCTCCAGAAAGAGATTTTGTTTTTCCATGAGTTCCAGCAATAATAATTGAATGGTATGAAAATATTCTTCATTTACAGGAGCTTTTATATCCCCATGTGTAACTTCCGGCTGAACTGTATTCACTGAGGTCCGTATGATCTGCATTTCGGCTGCAAGCAGAGTCCGGTATCCCTGAAAAGATAGAAAATAAATCAGAAGAGTAATGTATCCATAAAATATTTCCAGATAGAGAAATGAATTATTGAGCTGTAAAATATTGGATGATATAGAAGATAAAAACAATACAAGTACAAGTATTCCGGTTCCGATAAGAAGATTCCGAAGCCACGTCAGTTCCGGATAATGGGTTGAAGATTGACTGGTAAAAAGCCATTGCCGGTACATTTGTATCTTTCGAAAGCTCAAATACCAATAAACACCTGCTGAACAAAGGGCAAAAACATCTTCTGCCCATTTCACCGCATTATAAAACAGATATTTTTCAGCAATGATATCCATTGCGTGTATATCAGGTTGCATAAGACTGGCAGCATACACAATGATTGCATGAAACTGAAAGACCAATGCAGGAGCAAAATGCCACCATTGCCTCCGTTTCAGTGTAAAGTTATTTTCCGTGAGCAAACAAGTATACAGATAAAAAAGCGGCTGAATGAGAGTATCAATGGCCAGAGGAAAATAATGAAAACCGATATATTGCCACAATCCCAGCGTATGCAGCAATATTTTACTGCTTAAAAAAGCGAGGGTAATTAGTATAACGGACAATATTTTTTTCCCTGAAGTAAGGGAAGGATAAAGCCCGATAGCTATTGCTGCAGCTATTCCCTGTATAAAGCCTACGATAACAACTGTATCAAAAATAGTAAAGGTTCCGCTCATCTATAGAAAGCTATCAATAATGTCCCACTAATATACAGACTTCTATGATTATTTATTAACGAAAATTGTATCCCGATATTCTTTGTTTCTGTAATAACTGTTTTATTATTAATTGGTTATAATAAATTTATCAGTAAAAGATGTAATGTCGTTTTAATTTGTATATTTGATTTTATTTAGAATAAATAAAAATATTTTATCCATTAATCCACAATTTTCACTAAAAACTATGCAACAATTTAACAAAAGAATCCTCACTCTGGATTTAATAAAAGGGATAAGTGTTATCGGAATGATCATTATCCATACTTTATTGGTATATGCCGACGTAAAATCACAGTATGAAACAGCCATTGGCAGTTTTATTGTTTTTCTCGGAAGGGGAACTTCCATTTTCCTGATCTGTATGGGCATCACCTTCATGACTTCCAGCCATCAAAGTCTTAAAAGTGCTTTAAAACGAGGTGCTTTGCTGGTATTGGCGGGGCTGTTTATGAACTTCATGAAGTTTATGATCCCTGTAATTTTTAATTTTGCTCCTGATAATTTTATTCAGAAATACGGATGGCATGCGCCTATAGAACAGCAGTATGTATATCTGGTACAGCTAGGGGATATTTTACAGCTGGCAGGAATGTCTTTATTATTCGTTGGGTTTATCAGAGAATATGTGAAAAATAAATATATTATTCTGGCTATTGGTTTATTCGTTGCACTGGTATCCAGGGAAGTAAGCGGAATGAATCTTGATTATCCTGTGATCAATTATGTTCTGGATCTCCTTTTCAGCACTGATTATCCAGCATACGTCTATTTCCCTGTTTTCCCGTGGATGGCTTTTATCATCATCGGAATGTTCTTTGGTAAATGGTTTCAGGAGCTGAACTACGATAGCCAACAGATATTTAGAAATATGCTCTATGTGGGATTGTTGTTCATTGCAATAGGAGCACCGTTGGTTTTTCTTTATGGCGATTATCATTACAATGGTTTTTATCACATGGGACCTGGTGGTGTTATTTATTTTGCAGGCTGGACTTTATTCTTTTTATGGCTGATTAATACGATTACGGCCAATGTTAAGGAAAATGGCTTTATGCGTGTCCTCAAATACTGCAGTAAAAATTTAACCTCAATGTACATGATCCAATGGATATTAATTTCATGGGGAAAAGGAATTTTCGGATACAGACAACATGAAGTCGGTTATGTATCTGTGCTTATCCTACTGTATATTATTCTCACTTTTTCAGTACAGACTTTGGTGGATATCATAAGAAAGAAAAAAACATTAATCGATTTGAGACCGGTACCATCGGATAAAACAGTTTTGAAGTAGTAATTTCCATCTTGTCATTTAAAATTATAAAGCCACAGTAAATTTTTACTGTGGTTTTATTTGTAATAGATTTAAAGAATTTCCACTTCTTCCGGTACAACAAAAAGAATGGTACAACCCCGCTCAGATTTTACAGAATGTTTAAAATTGGACGGAGTATACAGATAATCCCCTTTCTCAAGATGTGCTCTTGCTATAAAAGCATCACCTTCCATGATAAAAAGTTCCTCTCCTGCAGGGTGATTGTGATAAGGATAGCTGGCTCCCGGTTCAAATTTTAATAGAATGCTGGTAGAACGGTTTTTTTCAGGATCGAATTTCAGAGACTTTACAAAAATCCCCTCATAATGAATACCTTTTTCAATCAAAGGCTGCCATTCTTTCTGTTCTGTTTTTACGATGTAATCGTGAATGTTGGTGTTCATGATATATAAATTTTAATTGTTATGGATATAAAACTGGTCTAAACTCCATTGGTAATGGGAAAAGGTACTCAGAAGAAAAGCTCCTGCACTAAATGCAAAAACTGAATAATCCAGAGGTTCTTTAATACCAAAAGAAATACTCATTGCAACAGCAAATAATAAAGTGAGAAGAGAAGCGCACCATGCCGTCCTTTTTGTCTGAAAACCCAGCAGAAGCAGGATGCCCAATGATAACTCAGCGCTAGTGGATAATACAGCAATAGCAGGTGACCAGGATTGAGGTAAAAACGAATTCGTTTCAGCAGCATAGTCTACAAATTTTTTCCAGCCGGAAGATTGGGTTCCCCAAAGGCTCAGCCTGCTTGCCACTGCCGACAAAAATCCGAAAGCCAGAGCTATTCTTAATAGAAAAACGGCGATATCCTGTTGCGTTTTCATACGTATAATATTTTTGGGTTTTAATTACAGTACAAAGTTCAGCAAAAGCTATTGCCTAAAGAATAGACAATTCAGGAAAAAGCATGTAATATCTGGGGGAAGAAGGAAGCCGGAGGATGGGAGTTAATAAGAGACTGTTAATTTTTTCTTCAGACTAAAACTCCTTTTTTACATTTCCTTTACTGCTTTCTGGTAGTCCTTGGGAGAGCGTGAAGTATGTTTTTTAAAGAAATTTGAAAAATAAAACGGATCGTTGAAGCCAAGCAGATAGGCAATTTCCTTTACGGTCAGTTTTTCATACAGTAAAAGCCTCTTAGCTTCAGAAATCGTAAGGCTGTAGATAACATTCTGAGCGGTCTTGTTGGTGTGAAGTTTTGAAACCTCATTCAGTTTCGCTTCGGTGGTTCCCAGAAGATCAGCAAAATCAGAGACCTGATAATTGCTTTTAAAATGATCCCTCACACTTTCAAGGAACTTTAAGAATAAAGCATCCGGTTTCCAGATTTCATCGCCATTGGCAATTTTGCTGCGGTTGATTTCTACCAGCAGCAATTCAACCAGGGAATGCACAGAGATCAGATACTGATAGGGCTGTTCCTGGATTTCTTTTTCAATGGTGTTCAGCGTTTCAGTGAAAAATAAAGGATTTTGTACAGTGATCATTTCATTCATTCCGAAGTGGCAAAAGAGCCCGTTGTGGAAAATAAGCTCAATATCACTGTCGCTTTTACAGAAAAAATCCAGGGTGAAATCCAGGGCTGTAAGCTCTCCTTCAACAGATTTTAGCTGATGAAACTGTCCTGATGTAATGGTTACGGTCTGTCCGGTTTTCAGGGTGAAAATATTTTCGTCGATCAGGATCTCAGCACTTCCCTGGCTGCACCAGAATAAAGTGTATCTGATGACCCGTCGCGGTTCAGGATATCCTGTCTGGTTGGAGTATTTTCTTATTTCAATCATTTTGGAAAATCGGTGCTTTAGCGCTGACTAAATTACACAATGTTTAAACAAATTTATAAAAATATGCAGTTATATTATTAGAGGAAATACCTAAATTCGTGTAGATTTAAACAAAAATTCAGAATGAAATACTCCAAAATTATTATTGTTGTAACGCTGCTGCTGTTTCAGCTGGGAGCAGCACAGGAAAAAGCGGATGTGGTATTAAATAAGGCTTTTACAGAGGCTAAAGCAGGTAAGAAAAATGTTTTACTGGTGTTCCATGCTTCATGGTGCAAATGGTGTAAGATGATGGAAAAAAATATGGATCTTCCTGAAACCAAGCCCATTTTTGATAAAAGATTTGTCACAGCTTACGTAGATGTTCAGGAAAGAGGAGATAAAAAGAGTCTTGAAAACCCCGGCGGCCAGGAACTGATGAATAAGTATAAAGGTGAAAATGCCGGACTCCCTTTCTGGCTGATCCTGAATCCAAAAGGAGAAGTTTTAGCTGATTCTTTTGATGCCAAAGGAGAAAATCTGGGCTCACCGGCAACACCGGAAGAAGTAACCACTTTCATTGCCAAACTGGGAAAAGCATCAGCCCTGAATAAAGAAGAAGCACAGATGATAGAGAAAGTGTTTGTAAAGAAATAAAGAATATATAAGTCTCCAAAGAAATTAATTTCCGGGAGATTTTGTCTCATTAATGTAATCACATTTTTTGTGATGCTCAATTTATATAAAAGGACGAAAACAACATTGTTTTCGTCCTTTTTACTTTTAAGTTATTTTCCAAAATACATCTGATCCTGCTTCTGCTGTTCATTATAAATGATCTGGAAGCTTACAGGCATATATTGATAAAGAAGTTTCCAGTGCTGGATCTTTGCGTGTTTTTTGAAGCTTTCGAAAGACCTTACAAAAAGGTTTTCAATCATACTTCTTACATAAGAATTTCCGTTTCTGTAAAGCCAGTCCATCAGCTTGATGTGATGGGCAATGATATTGATCTTCGATTCCTGCAGCAGGTTTTTCAGATAGTTCACGGTAGCCTGCATGATCCCGGCGAAATTGTCCTGTACAGACAACTGTGTGATTTCATTGCGAAGTGGCGGATAGAAAAATTTTAAGTATTCAACAGCTATTTTTTGATTAATAGTTTGCATTTGTACTTTCATCATAATTAAGAATTTTTCAAACACTTTGTATTGCAGCGAAATGTATACCAAAATTTAAAGACAGGCTGCAAAAATAAATACCCCTACGATCACAGCGATGTGAGTGAGTAATATCTCTGTATTGTGTCTGTTGGTCGTTGTTTTCCAGGTTTTCCAGTCTGAAATTCTTCGGATTTTATTTTTCATAATCTATTGATTGTGAGTTATTTTTAATTTTGTTTAATTTAAACACTTTGTAATGAAACGGATAAAAAATGTAATAAAACCTTTATATGCCGTGACTGTAAATTTGTCTTGAATACACCTGCTGAAGGTTGGCAGAAATGTGACTGAAAATCACTTTTCTGTATTCCTCACCGCAGAAAGCGGTACAATTGTCCAGAGAATAGATAAAAGTAGTCTCAACAGCATTCTTTAATACTGTATCCCCGTCAGTGTAGATTTTGTCCATTTTCTGTAAACTTCTGAACAGCAGATTTCTGTCATTCTGGCGGATCATATTTTTAATGCGTTCCGTGAAGGTACGGATAATGCTGTATGAGTTTTGAATTTTGATTGCTTTTACTTCTTTTTCAAAATCAGGAACCACATCAGTGATTTCCTTTACGGCTTGTAAATAGTTCATAATACGATATTTTAATTTGGATGATGTTCTAACAGTTTGATGATGCCACCAAAAATGAAAACGGTTAAAAAAGCAAAAAAGAGCAGGTGATAAGGCTTCAGCCATTTTGGCGTTTCAGGTCCTCTGCTTTTCAATCTTCTGAGCTTGTCGAGTCTGTTTAAGGTCTTTAAGTCCATTTTACTATGTTTTCAAATCATGATGCCAATAATATTCCTCTGAAAATAAATATTATATAAGGTATTGATATATAATTATTTATGATTTTTGAATCTGATTTTTTTGAATAAAAAAACATTTCAAAATGATAAGGTTTTTATCAATTTGGAAAAGGGGAAGGCAAAAGACTATGTTACCTGCCATAACAAATGAACGACTGATCATTCTCCTTCCTTGGAGGGGTGGCGGAAATTCAAAGAATTTTTGACGGGGTGGCCAAAAGAGAGTAGTATAAAATGGCATTTTTAATTTTCGCAGAAAGAATTAGAATGAATATCTTTGCAGTCCAAATATTCAGAAAAATGTTTTCAAAAATAATAGTACACAGAGTCGGAAATAAGATCAACGGAGATTCCCTGACACTTTCTCAGGAAGAGTTGAAGTTGGAAGAAGGAATGGCAGAATTGCTGGAAGATTACTTTTTAGGTTCTTTTAAGTCAGAAGAAACTTTTCATTTTTACAGCGATACCTATCTGGTAAATAATCCGGTTTACAGTGCGGTATCTGAAATTTTTGATGATAAATCCAAGTTTATCTGGGAATCTGAGAATATTGCCAAACATCTTTTTGAAGCTGCAGAAAACCCAAGGGTTCAGAGCGGAGAACTTTTCATCGTACTTTTTGAAGATGAAAGTGACAGACCTGATAAAGTAGACAAAATCGGGATCTTTAAAACAGAAAAGAGAGAGTCTTTCCTGAAAATCAATCCTGGGGAAGAAACATTTGATATTGAAAAAGATCAGGGAATCGGTTTATCCAAAATTGATAAAGCTGCTTTGATCTATAATAACAATAAAGAAACAGGATATGTACTGTCTGTGGTTGACAACAACAAAAACGGCGATATGTATTACTGGTTCGAAGATTTCCTGAAAGTAAAACAGCGTGATGATGAATATTTTCACACACAGGAAGCTTTGATGGTGTATAAAGATTATATCACCAAACAGCTTCCTCAGGAATTTGAAGTTTCCAAAGCAGACCAGGCAGATTTCCTGAATAAGTCTATCAATTTTTTCAAAGAAAAAGAAGAGTTTAAGCTGGATGAATTTGCTAATGAAGTACTGGGTGATGAACATGTAATTGAAAGTTTTGTGAATTTTAAAACAGATTACGAACAGGATATGCAGGTGAATATTGCTGAAGAATTTCCCATCAGTGAAGCTGCTGTGAAAAAGACACAGAGACACTTTAAAAGTATCATTAAATTAGACAAAAACTTCCATATCTATATCCACGGAGACCGACAGAAAATTGAAATGGGTGAGGATGATAAAGGAAAATACTACAGACTTTATTTCGAAAAAGAAGTATAAAAATAGATCTCCGGTTCCATAATAATATCATAACTTTATTGCTGATTACAAAATAACAGCTATGAAATTTCTGATTATTTTCTGGGGAGCTTTTTTCATTTTTTTCTGTGCTCCTTTTCCGATTTTATTGTATATGCTGAATGAGGAGCTGACAACAGAACCGAGAAATTCATTAGCGGTGAGCTATGGATATCTCGGTTTTTCTTTGTTAATATGGGGATATGTGATTATTTTCTTTATCAATAAGCTTTTCATTACCACTTTTAAAGAGAAAAATACGATAAAATCTATTCTTCGGAACGGAATTCCAAGAGAAGCCAGAATCATTGATTATAGACTCCTCAAATACATTCCTAAAAAAAACATGAATCTTATTCAGGTTACGCATTCATTCCCCAATCTCAGCAATACTGTGATAGAACATAAAATGATGTTTCATGATTCCAAGCCACACGAAAAAAGATTTGATGTCGGAAATAAAATCAAAGTAATGCTGAATCCTCAGGTATCAAAGGAACCTTACTTTATTTTAAGTGATCAGAAAGTGGAATTCAATACATCCGGGATGATATTAAGAATTATTTTTACCGGATTGCTTATTGCTTATGTCATTGGTTTATATTGCTATTTTTATATGAGGGAATCCTTTGATTTTGGCTGGAGGTTTCTGACATTCATGCACCCGATTATTTTCAGCGGTGTGATGACCATGATCTATGTATTGGTTTTTCAGTTGATTTTCGGCAGGTTTTTTAAAAATACAAAAGAAGAACGGATCCTTTTTTCGGGAAGAAATGCTGAAGCCAATATCATCAGTGTCAGTGAGACAGGGCTCACAGTGAATGATCAGCCTCAAATCATGTTTCAGCTAAGTTTTAAAGATTTCAGAGGAACCGAACATATTGCGGTGCATAAGAAAATTGTCAGCCGTCTGAATCTGTCTTCTGTTCCTAAAAAGGGAACCATAGAAATCATGTATGATGAGAATGACCCGAAGAAAATTATAATCCCCAGAGGGTTTTAGATTGCAAAAAAAAGTAAAACTACAAAAGTGCAAATTTGCTGATTTGACAAGGATTAGCTTTTTACCCTTTTGTCCATTTACCTTATTCGCTATCTTTGTATCCTTAGCTAAATCATATGAAAACAACAATTGTTGATCTGACGAAACCTATCCAATACAATGCCGGAGACCCATGGTTCATGCGGGTAAAAATTAAACATAAGGCACACCGTCAATCACATTGGCTGATACGCCTGGCGTTGAGATTGCCATCAAGGCTTTTTCCTAAAAACTGGATTGGATGGGCTGATGATACCATCAAAAATATGGGACTTCATGCTACTACTCACATTGATGCTCCGTGGCATTACGGTCCTGTTGTAGAGGGAAAACCTGCCAAAACCATAGACCAGATTCCGCTGGAATGGTGTTATGGAGATGGTATTGTGATCGACTGTACCCATAAAGAAGATTTTGTAGCCATCACCGTAGATGATTTGAAAAAAGATCTTGATAAAAACGGAATTACCATCCGGGAAGGAAATATTGTTCTGATCAGAACCGATCGTGACAAAATGATGGGAACTCCTGATTTTGTGGAAAAAGGAACAGGAATGAGTAAAGAAGCTACCGAATGGCTGATTGATCAGGGGGTGAAAGTCATGGGAATCGACCAATGGGGTTGGGATCTTCCTCTGAAATATATGGCTCAGAAAGCCAAAGAAATGAACGACCCCGAATTCTTCTGGGAAGGTCATCGCGTAGGAATTGAAAAAGAATATTTACACATAGAACAACTTACCAATCTGAGTGCATTGCCTCCATGCGGATTTAAAATCTGCGTATTTCCGCTTAAAATCGTTGGTGGCTCTGCAGCTCCGGCAAGGGTAGTGGCCATGATGAATGAATAGAACATAAATAAAAAAAGAAAGAGCAAACCTGCATTGCAGATTTACCCTTTCAAACATTATCATTTTTAGCATTATTTTTTATTGAGCTAAGCTTTTTTCCTAAAAAATAAAGCCCTGTTATATTCAAAATTCATTCTGGCAATATTCAGTACAGAAATTCCCTGAGGACATTCCACTTCGCAGGCTTCTGTATTGGAGCAGTGCCCGAATAATTCAGTATCCATTTGGGTTACCATATCCAGTACTCTTTTGTTTCGCTCTTCTTTTCCCTGAGGAAGGAGTGCCATATGGGTGATTTTTGCTGAGGTAAACAGAGCTGCACTTCCGTTTTTACAGGTGGCAACACACGCTCCACATCCGATACATGCTGCAGAATCAAAAGCTTCTTCAGCCGTCTGATGGGTAACCGGAATAGCAGTCGCATCAGGCGCCTGGCCCGTATTCACCGATACAAAACCTCCCGAAGATATAATTCTGTCAAAAGCAGAACGGTCTACTTTTAAATCTTTCTTCACTGGGAATGCTTCAGCACGGAAAGGCTCTATCAGAATGGTTTCCCCATCTTTAAATGATCGTAAATGGAGCTGGCAGGTCGTTGTATTTTTTAAAGGACCATGGGCAATACCATTAATCATCATACCACATTGTCCGCAGATTCCTTCACGGCAGTCGTGATCAAACTCAACGGGTTCATCTCCTTCAATAATCAGTTTTTCATTTAAAGTGTCCAGCATTTCTAAGAAAGACATATGAGGATTCAATCCTTTCAGGTCGTAAGGGACCAGTTTTCCTTCACTTTTTCTGTCTTTCTGTCTCCATATCTTAAGATGTAAATCCATAATTTTCTGTTTTTTTATTTGTAACTTCTTACCGTTGGCTGGATCTCTTCAAAAATCAGAGGTTCTTTAATCAGTTCAGGTTCTCCATTTTCCCCTTTCCATGCCCAGGCAGAAATAAATTGGTATTCCGCATCATTTCTCATGGCTTCACCATCCGGAGTCTGGAATTCTTCTCTGAAATGAGCGCCGCAGGATTCGTTACGGGTTAATGCATCGTAGCACATCAGTTCTCCTATTTCGAAATAATCGGCTACACGGCCGGCTTTTTCCAGTTCTGTATTCATTTGATCTCCCTGTCCGGAAACTCTTACATCTTTATAGAATTCCTGTTTTAGTTTTCTGATTTCCTGAATGGCATACTTCAGACCTTCTTCATTTCTGGCCAGTCCGCAATAATCATAGAGGAGTTTTCCTAATGTTTTATGGAAATAATCAACGGTTTTGGATCCTTTGATATTAATAAAATGATTAATCTGTTCTTTAACTGCTTTCTCAGCCTGCTCAAATTCAGGAGTATCTGGTGAAATTTTTCCGGTATGAATTTCATCCGCCAGATAATTGGCAATGGTGTAAGGCGCGATGAAGTATCCGTCTACTGAAGCCTGTAAAAGTGAGTTGGCACCTAATCTGTTGGCACCATGATCGGCAAAATTAGCTTCACCTAAAGCAAACAGTCCCGGAACCGTTGTCATCAGTTCATAATCTACCCAAAGTCCACCCATTGAGAAGTGGGCAGAAGGGGAGATCATCATGGGTTCTTTATAGGCATCGTATCCTGTTATTTTAAGATACATATCGAATAAATTCCCATATTTTTCCTGGATCTTCTCTTTTCCCTGTTCCTGTATTGCTTTTGAAAAATCAAGATAAACAGCATTTTTCAAAGGCCCGATTCCGAAGCCTGCATCAATTCTTTCTTTCGCAGCACGGGAGGAAATATCTCTCGGAGCAAGGTTTCCAAATGCCGGATATCTTCTTTCAAGATAATAATCCCTTTCATTTTCCGGAATATCATTCGGTAATCTGTTTTCCCCTTCTTTTAAAGGAACCCAGATTCGGCCGTCATTACGTAACGATTCAGACATTAAGGTCAGTTTAGACTGATAATCTCCGGATTGTGGAAGCGAAGTAGGGTGCACCTGAATCCAGCTAGGTGAAGCCATTAAAGCGCCTTTTTTATGAGCTCTCCAGATGGCAGAGCCGTTACATCCCATTGCCAGTGTAGATAGATAATAGATCTTTCCATAACCTCCGGTCGCCAATATTACAGCATGGGCTGCATGTCTTTCAATATCTCCGGTATCTAAATTCCTTACGATAATTCCTCTGGCTTTACCATCAACAGTAACCAGATCAAGCATTTCATGTCTTGAAAATAATTGTACAGAGCCTTTTCCAACCTGTCTCATCAAAGCCTGGTAGGCACCCAGAAGCAATTGTTGTCCCGTTTGTCCTCTTGCATAGAAAGTACGGCTTACCTGAACACCTCCGAAAGAACGGTTGTTCAGATATCCCCCATATTCACGACCGAAAGGGACGCCTTGTGCTACAGCCTGGTCGATGAGGTTCAGAGAACATTCTGCCATTCTGTATACATTGGCTTCACGGGCCCTGAAGTCTCCTCCTTTTAGTGTATCTACAAACATTCTGTACACACTGTCGCCATCGTTTTTATAATTTTTTGCAGCATTCACCCCTCCCTGTGCTGCTACAGAGTGTGCTCTTCTCGGGCTGTCCTGAAAACAGAATGATTTGACATTATAGCCCATTTCTCCCAGAGAAGCTGCAATGGAACTCCCCGCCAGGCCTGTTCCTACAACAATGACATCTAGTTTTTTACGGTTGGCAGGATTAACGAGTCTCGCTTTCTTTTTATAATTTTCCCATTTATGTTCCAATGGGCCTTGTGGTATTTTTGAATCTAAAATCATGATCATTCTGTTTATTGATAAGTAAAAAATACATAGATGGGCATCAATGCAAAACCCACACAGATAATGATTGAATAAGCAATCCCAACAGCCTTGAACCATTTTACGAACTTAGGATGGTAAAGTCCCAGCGTTCTTACGGCACTGTGTATCCCGTGAATAAGGTGATAACACAGAGCGATCATTGATAAAACATAAATGATAACGTACCACCATTCTTTAAAGATATTCACTACCAGAATGTAGAGGTCTTTATTCCCATTCTCGTCCAAAGGAGGATTTCCGAATTTGTAGATATACCAGAAATTCTGGAAATGGATCACCAGGAAGATCAGGATTAATGTTCCGAGGATTCCCATATTTCTGGAAGCCCATTGGCTGGCCCTTCCTCGTCTGTCAGTCTGGTAACCACCACCGGATTTTTTATTTTTCAAAGTAATAATCAATCCGTCAACTGCATGCAGAATAATACTGGCATACAAAACATAAGAAACTATTTTGATAATGATATTTCCTGATAAAAAATGCGAATAGGCATTAAACTGCAGGTGCGCCTGTTCTTGTGGAAGGAAAAGCTGAAGATTTCCAAGGAAATGAATCAACAGGAAGAATCCCAAAAAGAGTCCTGTAAGGCACATCAGCATTTTTCTTGACAATGTTGATAACATATTTTTGATTTAAAAATTAATAATATCCTAAGACTTTCATCCACAATCCTCCTACAACCATATAAATGATCAATAGAACTATTCCTATTTCAAGACCTCTGAGCCACCAGGCTTTCAGATCAACATATCCGCTTCCGAAGAATACCGGAGCAGGGCCGTGACCGTAATGAGTAAGTACTCCATAAATAGAACCCATGAAACCCAACATCATAGCCAACAACATAGGAGGAATTCCCAAAGAAACACCCACACCCAGCAATGCTGCATACATGGCAGCCACGTGAGCGGTAGCACTTGCGAAAATATAATGACTGAAGAAATATACTACAATAATAACAGGGAATGCTACCTGCCAGCTTAAACCTCCGATCTGTACTTTGATAAGATTGCTGAACCAGCCAATGAATCCCAATTCATTCAGTGAACTTGCCATCATCACCAATACGGCGAACCAAACAATAGTGTCCCATGCCCCTTTTTCACCTTTTACATCCTCCCAGGTTAACACTGAAGTTAGTAGCAACAATGTCAATCCAATAAATGCAGTAGTCGTGGCATCAATTGAAAGCGCTCCTCCAAAGATCCAAAGACCTAAAAGAATGAAGAATGCTAACAGCATCAGCCATTCGTTTCTGGAAATAGGGCCCATTTCTTTTAATTTCTCAGCCGCCATTTTCGGAGCATCACCTGTTTTTTTCAGTTCAGGCGGATACAATTTGTACAATACCAAAGGAACTACAAAGAATGCTACCGCACCGGGAATAAAACCTGCAGCAGCCCATGACATCCAGGTAATATCAATCCCAAGGTTGGCGGCAAACTTCTGACACATCGGGTTACTGGCTGTCCCGGTAAGGAACATGGATGAAGCGATGAGGTTCATATAGTAACTGTTTAAAGTAAGGAATGAACCTAATTTTCTATGGGTTTCCGGCTTTTCAGGAACGGAATCAAAGCTTATGGCCATAGATTTCATAATAGGATAAATAATTCCGCCACCTCTTGCAGTATTACTCGGAATAGCGGGAGCAAGGCAAACATCGGCAAGTCCTAATCCGTAAGCCAGTCCCAGTGAGCTTTTCCCAAAAACTCTGATGAATAAAAAGGCAATACGGTTCCCAAGTCCTGTTTTGATAAATCCTCTGGCAATAAAGAATGAAATCCCGATCAGCCAGATTACTTTATCTCCAAAACCGGAAAGAGCTTTGGTTATAGATTTTCCTGCATCTCCAGGAGCAACCACCTGGGTAAGAGCTGTAAAGGCAATCGCCATCATACACATCGTACCCATTGGAGCCGCTTTAAGAATGATTCCTAAAATAGTTGCAGCAAAAATAGCAAACAGATGCCAGGCATTCTCGGCAACTCCTTCCGGTGCAGGAATGAACCATATGATCAACGCAACGACAAATGTGATCGCTACGTTTTTGATATTAATTTCTTTCATGATACTAACTGTTTAATCTTTAAAATCTACTCTGTACCTGTACAATGAATAGATTATTGTTGTATTGTGATGTGTTTTCTATCTGATGTTTGTAGCGGTCAAACTGTACTCCCAGCTGAATTCTTGCGCCATAATTTTTCAAAAATTCCAATCCGAACATCGGGGTGATTGTCTGTCTTGGGTTGGAAGCCATTCTGAAATTAGTATCAAGATATTCGTATCGGCAGGATAATTCGAAAGCACTGAGATTTTTATGGTTGATCTCATACCTCAGATTTGGCAGGAAATAAACGCCGCGGATCAGGTACTGATCCGGATTCTCAGGCCGCAGCTCTGGGGCTATGGAATTATACAGAACATGATTGGTGGCCTGCTTGCCTTCCAGCTGCATATCAAGGCTCCATTTCGGGTCAAAATGGATCAGTGAGCTCAGGTCTACTCCCAGCGCATATACTTTTTTGCTGAAAACTTCCCCGATACCACCATTTAAACCTACATTGAAATTATATTTTTTAGATAATCCGAAAACAAGACGGGTGGAATACTGTTTTCCGTTGTCATTGTCATTGATCTGATTTTTCCCGTTTCCGTTAACCACTGAAACCGCATATTGGAAGGGGATTTCTCCCAGCTGAAGCTGTCCCGTGGCAGACATTCCGATCTGGAAGCTTGTCCAGCCCAGTTTTCCGAATTCTGTGTATTGATTAGACCAGTCTAAAGACTTAATAATATCAATAGGATAAGTTTCTTCAATGCCGAACCAGGGTCTGAACTGTCCTACGGTAATCGCTAATTTAGGATTGAAAGTATATTTCAGGTAAGCATTTTCCAGGACTCTGCTCTTTGGATCATTTTTAAAGTCAGCAAGATTGGCCAATACAACCACTTCTGTACGTTTACTGATCTGCGCGCGTACCTGAACCCTCATATATTTGAGCATGAAATTATTATCTGTTCCGGATCCATCGGTATGATGAAGTCCGTTGACGTCAACATCTTTGCTCATTCCTACAAGATAACGTGCCTGGAAAAGGCCCTTGATCTGCAGCTGTGGATATTTTATATTATCTTCTTCCTGTGGAGGAGGCGTGGTCTTCAGAGAATCCTGATTCTGTGCGTAGGCAGATAACCCGCAGGCCAGCATGCACAGGATCAGGCTTTTCTTTTTAATTGAAAAAAAGGCCATATCTATTTTTGTTTTTTATTGAGAACTTTATTCTATCACGAGCTTTTATAACTGCCGACAGATCTTTATGATCGGATTTTTGCTTAGCACCTGTCATCTGTATAGAGCAGATTGATGGGATGTTAAGCGTTTTTGTGATAAAATATTACTTTAATCCTAAGAATGCAAACGGTGCAGATTCTTTAAATTCTGTATTGGATTTACCGTTATAGGTGCGGTTGTTACTCAGATCCAGTTTCATCACTTTTCCTTTAGGGCTCAGGTCAAAATCCTTAAGGTCTACCCAGAAAGTATTTGGGGTGAAAACGGTTTCAAAATAATATACCAGGTTTTTCTGATCCGAAACAGAACGCCATCTTGTTGATGAAATATTAGGTTCAGTCGCGGAAGTAATTCCGTAAGGCACTGAACAGTTTCTGATCACACTGAAAACGCTGGCTACCGCTGTACGGGTATCAGCTGTCTGCGGAATTGCATTGATGTAGTAAGAAGCTCTTACGAAACGGTCGGCTGCACGGTTGGTCCCCGGAAGCATAACCGTTCCCGGAATCCCTTTCCAGTAATTGTTGAGTGCCAGCTGTTCTTCAAAAATAGGAGAATTGGTCATTACAGTATAAGATGGATCATGGTGAATCACCAGCTTTCCGTCAATATATTCAAATACTGCATTATCCCCTGAGGCATCGGAAATAGAAAGATGGACGGTTGTAAACCTTTCTGTTCCCGGAATATAATCACTTACAATAACGAAAGGTTCCTTTCTGGAAAACTCTACAGCTTCTTTTACGGTGGCAAAATTATCAAGATAATACTGGGCCCATAATGAAATGGCAATGCCTTTTTTACTGCCTTTTCCATCAAATTTAGGATATTGAGATTCTCCCAGCCAAAGCAGGTTGGCAACCAGTCCTTTTTCGTTCATGCCGTCAGCTGAAGCAATATCCCATGAAGAGCTTACAAGACTTCCGTATTTGGCGGTCCATTTCACAGATTTAGAGCCTACCAGTCCATTTCGTTCTATTCCTTTTGGGAGAACCCAGAGATTGACAGGGATTTCGTCACGCCAGTCCATAGAACGGGCTGTAATAACGGTATTCTGCGGACCTTTGTACACTACTCTTGTACATGCTTCAGAAGGATTCCATAATCCTATAGAAAGGGTCAGAGAAAATAAAATTAATGGGAACTTTTTCATAATAGTATTATTTGAATTTAAATTTTATATTGAATTTATTGTGAATAATTCAATGTATTTTAATCATATTCATTATTTGGTGATATAAATTTAGCAAAATTTGTTTAAATAAAGTAATCATTTAGGTTAATATTATGTAATTTATGTTATGAATCATGGTTAAAGAATGATAATTGGATGGTTACAATTTTTTTTGTATATTTTAAAGATATGATATAAAACAGAGGGTAAAATAAAGAATGTTTTAATGCTTATTTTCTTCTGTTTTTTCAATGTTTTACATTGTAAAACATTGTTATACTGTATTTTAAAATTAGGTACCACAAAATAGAAAGCTGTTCAGAAAAATCGTTATATTTGATTAACAGACTGAAAAGACATATGAATTTTATAGAATGCCATGAAGAGCCTATCCATATTCCGGGTTCTATACAAAGTTTTGGCTATTTGATTGGCATTGACGCAGAGTTTCGTACCATTACTTTTTTTAGCAGGAATATTTCGGATCTATTTAAAATCGGGAGCCCGGAACAGCTGTTCGGAAGAAAGCTCACTGACTTTCCGGAAAGTTTTCAAGGCATTATAGACTCAGAAATCTATACTTCACTGGACAAATTTACAAGACGTAAAAATGAAACGTATTTTGATAAAATTTTTATCAATGACAGAGAGTATCATTTTTCTGTTTTCAGAAGTGAGCTTTATATTTTCCTGGAGTTTGAAGAAGTTATCATAAATCCAAATAAACGGATTTCCAATAAGTATGATAACTTTTACATCATCGATAATGAAAAAGAGCTGTGGAATCATCTTCTGGAAACCCTTTCAAAAGTGGTCAATTATGACCGGATGATGGTCTATAAATTCATGATGGACGGTTCCGGGAAGGTAATTGCCGAAAAGAAGAATGAGGATATGGAAAGTTTCCTGGGACTTCATTATCCGGAATCTGATATTCCGAAGCAGGCGAGAGATCTCTACCTGAAGAAAAGGAAAAGGATTTTCAGTAATGTATATGCTGATGCAGTTCCTGTTCTAAGCAAGAGTCCTGACCCTATTGATCTTACTTTTTCAGCATCCAGAGGAATGTCACCTGTTCACGGACAATATCTTAAAAATTCTGGTGCAGCTTCCAGTTTCAGTATCTCAATTATTATTGATGATCACCTCTGGGGATTGGTAACATGCCAGAATGTTGAACCCAAACATATTGATCTTGAAGACAGGGTACAGGCCGGGATTTTTACGGCTTTGGCTGCCAATGCTTATTCCTCTTTTAAATCAAAAAGCGAATTGAATTACCGTCTGGAATTGAACGAAAGAATGTCTCAGCTGAAAACGGAATTTTTAAAACATAATATTTTGTTTGATTCTCTTATTGAATGTAAAGAAGAGATCAGAAACTTACCTGAAGCAGACGGGTTAGCTATTGTTTCTGAAGAAAATATTATAACGGATGGCAGTACGCCTGATCTGGAAACTATTAACAGAATCGCACAATGGGCTCTTGGTAATACTGCAGAGGGGATCTATGTAAGCAGGAGTTTTCTTAAAGATCATGGTGAAGCGCTTGGGTTGTCTGAAAATGCTGCCGGAATCATTGTTTATTTTATTGAAAGAGATAAAAATGAAATGCTGGTCTGGTTCAGGAAAGAGTTTGATGAGCACATCAACTGGGCCGGAAATCCTGAGAAAAAAATAGAGGTATTTTCTCAGAACGGAGAGGAAAAGCAAATGGTATCACCAAGAACTTCCTTCCGTATTTTTACCGAAAATATAAAAGGACATTCTAAAAGATGGAATTCCCGAAATATAAGTGCAGTGCAGGCTGTAAGGGATCTTATTTTAGAAACCTCCCACAAAAATTATAATGCAATAAAAAGGCTTAATGATGAGCTTAAAAAAGTAAATGAAGAGCTTGACAGCTTTTCGTACACCATATCACACGATCTTGGAACACCGCTTACCGTAATGAAGCTGAATGCACAGATGCTTTTGGGAAATCTTGCTGATCATTCTGAAAAAAATAAAACCAAAATCAATACAATTATCCAGGAAATCGATAACATGGCTGAAATGATGCATGATGTGCTGCAGCTCAGCCGTGCCAAGCACAGCGAAATCCAGCTTGAAAGCCTGAAAACAGCTCAGACGATTGAGAAAATATCTGAAAATGCTAAAATGACCTACGGGAGTCCAAACAGTGAGATTATCATTAAAGAATGTCCCGATGTGCTGGCTGATAAAACATTGCTTCACCAGGTATTTCTGAATATCATTAATAATGCTGTGAAATATTCTTCTCATAAAGAGCTGCCAAAAGTAGAAATTGAAGGGACAGAAGACGGACAGACCATTATTTACCGAATTTCTGACAATGGTATCGGGATCCCTCAGGAGGAAAAGCATAAGATGTTTAAAATCTTTAACCGAATGGATAATGCCAAAAAATTCAAAGGAAATGGAGTAGGATTGTCTATTGTACACCGTATTATGAAAAGAATAGGGGGTAATGTTGATTATGAAAGCAATAATGAAGGAACTTCCTTTATTTTAACTTTTAAAAAGCCTTACATTTGAGAAACTTTTAAAATGTTATTATGGTATCAGAATATCTTAAACAGAATACGGCAGACTATCACGATGCAGCAGAAAAACTTTTTAATTCTGAAAAGATTTTCAATAAGACTTTCACTTTAGAGGATTATAAAAAAATCATCCATACCAATTACCTGATGCTTCTCCACAGCGAAGATAAAATATTCAGCAGTCTTTCGGATAAGTATGCCGCAAAACTTCAGCTCGATGCAAGAAAAAAGCTTTCCCTCATTGAAAAAGACCTTAAAAGCCTTTCTCTGAAAAATCAGGAAGCTTCCCATCATCTTGAATTTGATAATGAGCATGAAGCCCTTGGCGCTATGTATGTGATTGAAGGTTCTACGCTGGGAGGGAATGTTATTGCAAAACAGCTTTCTAAAACAGACGGTTTCGATGAGGTTACTTTCAACTTTTTCGGATGTTATCAGGAAAATACAGGGCCTATGTGGAAAAACTTTAAAGAAGTCCTGGATACGGAAGTGGCTGAAGAAAACTACAGCAAAGTGCTTTCAGGAGCGAGAAAACTCTATACGTTTTTACTGAACGTTAATTAATTCATTTAATTCTAATTAAATTTCTGAAAAATTGCGCATTTTTTCAGGAATTGTTAAATTTGGGGAGTTTCAAATTTAAAACTTAACTAACAAAAAAATAATTTAAAAAGTAACAATATGAAAGTAACTGTAGTAGGTGCAGGCGCTGTAGGAGCAAGCTGTGCAGAATACATCGCAATGAAGAACTTCTGTTCAGAAGTAGTTTTGGTAGACATTAAAGAAGGGTTTGCTGAAGGAAAAGCAATGGATTTGATGCAGACAGCATCTCTTAACGGATTTGATACAAAAATTACGGGTACAACAGGAGACTACAGCAAAACTGCAGGTTCTCATGTAGCAGTAATCACTTCAGGGATTCCAAGAAAACCTGGAATGACAAGAGAAGAACTGATCGGTATCAACGCTGGTATCGTGAAAGACGTTACTGAAAACTTAGTAAAACACTCTCCGGAAGTAATCATTATCGTAGTTTCTAACCCAATGGATACTATGGCTTACCTTGTTCACAAAACTTCAGGTCTTCCTAAGCACAAAATCATCGGAATGGGTGGTGCATTAGACTCTGCAAGATTCAAATACAGATTGGCCGAAGCATTAGAAGCTCCGATTTCTGATGTTGACGGAATGGTAATCGCTGCTCACAGTGATACAGGTATGCTTCCATTATTAAGCAAAGCTACAAGAAACGGTGTTCCTGTAACTGAGTTTCTGAGTGATGAACAACAAAAATATGTAATCGAAGAAACGAAAGTAGGAGGAGCTACTCTTACCAAATTATTAGGAACTTCTGCGTGGTATGCTCCAGGAGCAGCTGTTTCTGTAATGGTTCAGGCCATTGCATGTGACCAGAAGAAAATGATCCCTTGTTCTTTAATGCTTGAAGGAGAATACGGACAAAACGATATCTGCTTAGGTGTTCCGGCTATCATCGGAGCTAACGGAGTAGAATCAATCGTAAATGTAACATTGACTGCTGAAGAGCAATTGAAATTCGCTGAAGCTGCTAATGCGGTAAGAGAAGTGAATGGAGATTTGAAATTTTAATGATTTACCTGCCTTTTAAGCAGAAATTAACAGATAAAACCCGGCTGTTTCAAATTTGAAACAGCCGGGTTTTTTTATGAATGTTTTTATGGGAGAATTTTATGGCGCGGCCGGAGGCCGCGCCATAAAATTGATTATAAAAATAAAAGCTGCTATTACTTCGTTGTTTTTACGAAATGAGTAACAGACTTCGCAAATTCTTTATTTTTCTCGTAGTACAAAAGATGTCCGCCATCAATAGAAACTACTTTTTGATTGGGAAACTGGAAGGTTTTATAATGCTGAGTTCCGACTGCTTTATCATTTTTTCCGGTAATGATAAGTACCGGAACACGAATGTCCCTGGTGATGGGTGCATAATCGGCATAATATTCAGGGAAATCTTTGGGTTTTGAGATCACTGCCATTCCGAAGTCGATGATGCGGGGATGGAGAGAATCTATTTTATCCATCTGCTTTATGGTTTCGATATCTTCAGTAAGAAATTTATACCCGATTCTTTTTTTCCTTAATGCACTGCTGATTTTAGAAAGCTCTAAAGAAAGGCTGTCTTTAGAAATAAGTCTGTTTTTTGCCTGTAGAAGACTGTTTCCATATTCAATCTGTTCTTTGACGGATTCTTCATTCAGAAAATGAAGCGTAACGTTGGCCAGAATGATTCCTTTGGTATACTGAGGATATTTTTTTGCATAATTGACTGCTATGATTCCGCCAAAGGAATGAGCCAGTAAGAATACCTTGTTCAATTTCAGATGCTGTCTCAGTTCTTCAATATCCTGAACCATTTTATCAAGATGATAATTTTCCGATGTGCTGGATTCCCCGGAACCCCGCTGATCCATGTAAACCATCTGCATGTTTTTTTCAAGGGTATTGCCTCCCATCAGTTCAAAAGATGGATATCCCTGCCCCGGACCGCCTGGAATATAAATACAGGTTTCTCCTTTTCCGGAGACTTTATATTTGATCTTTACATGATCTGAGGTTTCAAAGTAACCTTCTGACGGGTGATTCTGAGCTGAAACAACGGTCAGAGAAACGAAAAAAAAGAGTAGGAGTGCAACTGTTTTCATATTAGTATAACAATTGTAAAGGGGGATTTATTACTAAATACCAGATTATCTTCCTTTTGCCTTATCACCTCTTAAGGTCATAACAGTGCTGGTTACTGCTGCCACCAGTTTTCCTTCGGTATTGGATATTTCGCAATGATAGACAGTGATGGTTTTACCTGATTGTATGGGCTTTGCATAAGCCGTAAGTTTATCTTTCCAGGTTGGACGGAAAAAATTGATCTTAAGTTCAATACTGGTAAAGCTTTCACCTTCATTCATCAGAGTAGAGTGAGCTGTTCCGATGGCTGCATCTGCCAGTTCACATAGTAATCCGCCATGGATGGTTCCCTGTTGATTTCCATGTATTTCATGATCTGCATTGATGGAGACTTTGGCTTCTCCGGAGGCAACATCAGTTATTTGAAATCCAAGTGTTTTTGAAATCGCGGTAGGATAGATCTGATAGGTTGTAAATTCATCTACATTTTCACTGTTGACTACTTTGGTAAGGTAATCCAGAATAGGAATTTTTGTCATGGATACAGGATATTTTTACAGATAAATATACAGATCTTTACATGAGAAAATCTGAGGTTAACGAAGGTATTTATTTTTTCTATTGAACTAAAATTCTCTAAGAGCAGTAGCTTTTTTTCATTCCTGACAGCGCATCATTTGTCTGGGAGAGAAAATATTCCAGTTTCAATATTCTACTGCTGTACAAAGTTGTGAAACTTGCTTTATCAGGCTATGCTGCTTGACCGTGGAAATGACTTTCTCAATCCAAAATAAACCACTGCAGTTTAAACTAGCAGTGGTTTTTATTTATATGCATATGTACAAGGAAGATTATGGTGTTATCAAGGATTTCAAAATATTATTTAGGAAGTTTACCAGAAAAAATGAATAATATCCAAAACAAAAAACCAAAAATAACATCAAATATTATGTTAGCTGATTTTAATTGATGAAACACTGCAATATTATATGTAATATCGATCAATATGATAATTCCACAAAATTTCAATAAGTATATAATTGATTTTACAATTCTATTATTCATAATTATTTTTATTTTGTCTCACACACGAATCTTTTCGTGTGGTTTAATTTAAAACTATAGATCAAACCATCAGGTTGAATTCCTAAAAATTTTTGTTTTTTATGATCTTATATTTTAACAGATGCTCTTTATTATTCTGAATTACTATATCGACATCACACACGATAGATATTGATTTGATAGTATAAGTTCCACACGAATGATTCGTGCGACAGCAAGGGGTCTGCCACACGATGCAATCGTGCTGTAGGGGGATTTTTTTGCTAAAAAAATGCTGCTGCTTTATAAAAACATAAAACCCACCGCAATGCGGTGGGTTTTATTATTATCCGCGCAAAGTCGGAAGACTTTGCGCAGCGCGGGGGATTACAAATCCGCGACATCGGGTTATTTGTTAGATCTTAAAGTCTCACTCAACTTTTCTATTAAAAAATCATCAGCTCCTGTCAATGGACGATACACAATAATTTTGTCATTAGGATTTCCTGACAAAATTAAATTATGCCCATTTTTATTAAAATATTCTTTTGTCATTTTTACAACTATAAATATTACATTCTTTTCTGTAACCTTTAATATATCATATTCTTCTCCCTTCTTAAATGGTTTTTTTTCAATTTTTAAGCTATCCATATAATGAGTAATCTCTACTGGTATTTTAATATGATTTTTAGAGTCAATAATAGATTTCAAAGGAATATCAATATCATTATTTACAATCGTATCTTTTTTTAAAACTTTGAAAACTTTTCCTCTCTTTTGCTTTTTAACTCTACTAAAATTCATGCAAGAATTAGTAATAAGAGAAAGATTCTTCCCTGTTGTGTACTCATCATATTTTTTAGAATCTATATGATAAAATGAGATATATTTTAAAGAAGGAGAGTATTTAATGTCTATAATTTCTATTTCTTGCGAAGAATAGAAAAAAGGTATTATTACACATAGTAAATTAATTATTTTTCTCATAATTATCTGCCTGTCGCTGTTGTTGTTTCAACTCTACGGTCTGTAAAATTACCTGGTCCAGTGTAAGTTCCACTTACATTTATGATAACATTAGGTGTATTTGTAGTATTTGTAGCTTTACTTCCTTCCGTATTTAAAGTGCTTGGAGTTGTGGCTTTATTCATTGCTCCAGTCAATACACTTTGAAGATTTGTTCCATTCGGAAGTGACATACTGGAAAGACTCTCGGCATAATCCATAACTCCACCTTCGTTTTCTCCAAGTCCCAAGGTATGTCCCTTTTCGTGTGCTCTGGTTTCTGTGTTTGCTACAGAAGCTTTATTTGCTATATTTTTTTTATTAACAGTCATACCGCCTCCACCATTATCCCGATGATCACTAGCTCTAGTTTCACCCGCTTTGGCAGTAACCCAATTGTTATAACCTGTATCAGATAATTCTTGAACTGAATTACCTATAGGATCTGCTCCTGCTGCTGCTTGAACTGTTTGGTCTCCTGTAGTTAGGCTACCCTGCAAATTAAAAGAAACAGCATATTCTATTCCGTCTGCTGTTGTATAAGTCCCTGTAAGATTATTCCAAGAGGTACGAGCTGCTTGATTATTATCCATTGCTGTCTGGTTTTGGTAATAATAATTTGCCTCTATTATTATAGTTTTAGTAGCATGGTCGATTCTTACACCAAAATCTTTTCCATTAAAATCTACAAATATTGCTGGATTATTTCCTACATAATTATAAGGAGACATCGGTTGGTACTTCTCCGCCAGCGGATCTACAACGCCCCATCGTCCAATATCCGGCATATAAAATCTTGCTCCATAATCATACATTCCCGTCTCCTGTAATTCCTTCCCATTGTACTTGTAATTATAAGGCACACCTGCAAAAGGAGCCGGTACAACAGGTCCGTTCTGGTGTTTTAACCCAAAAGGATAATAGCTGTTGGCATCAATAACCTCCAGTGCAGTACCATTATTCTTATAGCTCACTCTTATATTTCCTAAATGATCCGTGTAATTGTAAATATACTTATTTTCAGTAAAATCATAATACCCTTCTGAGGTGGGTACAAATTTCAATACCGGAACGGTGTAAAGAGATGCTGACGTATCATAGGCATGCCTGTTATCATACTGGAAACCGTCTAGATAATTGGTTTCTATGGATCCGTTCATACTATATGTTTTAGATACTTTCGTGCCATCTGCCCTGTAGGTGTAGCTGGTGTTGGAAATACCTATCAACCCTTCGTTAACTGAAATATAACTAGGCAGATTCAGATAATTATAACTGATATTCATTTTCTTATCAGGATGATCCGTTATATTCCCATTAAGGTTATAGCCCATGGTTCCCTGCAAAGCATTATATCCTGAACTGTTGTTAATAACACCAGGAGGAAGGGTGATTCTGTCCAGGGTATTACTTTTGTCCCCATTCTGATAGTTATAGACCAGATCATCGATCTTCTCTGCAGTCGTTCCCCGGAAACAGGCCATGAAAATCTTTTTAAGGTTTTAATGTTTCCATTGAGGTCATAAGTAAGCTCTTCATTAAAGTAATTATTCTGGGCTACAGAAGAATTGGGCTCGGAATACACTCCTTTTAACATCCTGTTTAAAGGGTCATACTGATAATTGTATCTTTTCAAACCCTCTGCACTGGAAATATTCCAATCAATCTCTGTGATATTTCCATTAAAACTTCCTGATGAAGTATTGGTATACACAGGATTGTTATACTTCATTTCATATCCAAATAATTTCCCGTTCAGGTTGGCAGGATCATTGATCCTGGTCATCCAGCCGCGGATATTGTATTTATAATCTACAGCCTGTAATGGGGATGCAGCAGCTGTTCCTCCTACTTTTTTAGATTCCAGCTGGGAAATTTCATTGTATTTATTTTGAGCAAGGTATTCAACAGGATTATTACCAACCTGGTGGGTATGGGTCAGCAGCCTGTTCTGGGAATCATAAGTGAACTTTTCCACAATGACCTTTTCAGGATCTGAACCCAATCTTCTGTGGTAGGTATTTGTTTGAAGGACAACCCCGGCAAAATCAAGCTTATTGTTGATCACGGTGTAGCCTCCCAGATAATTGTTACTTCTTGAGCCAATGTTTCTTCCTTTGGTATCATACCAGATAAAGTTCTTTGTCCATCTGTCATCTTCTATATTTTTGATATAGGAAGCGGTAAGCATTCCCTTGGTGGTTTGGGCATTAGCGGGGTTATCCGTAAGAAGGGGCTGGGCAAATACATTGGTGACCGCAGAGGAGCCTGTAGGATAGGTGTCATAATAATTGACAGTCAGTAATTTAGTAACAGAACCCGGATAGCTGGTAGAACCACTGTCATAATACACTCCCAGTCCACTGTTTGTGAATCCCACCGTAGCAGATCTGGCTACATTGTTGCTGCCTTTAGCATCTGCCAACACCTGCTCAGCTGCTCTTCCTGCGGCACTGTATACCTGGGAGCTGGTATATATTCCCGTATAAGCTGCTCTTCCGAACTGGTCATACTTGGTAAACAGCCACTGTTTTAAAGCTCCTATGACAGCATCCTGGGTCATGATCAGCCTGTCCTGCCTGTCATATACCATGTATTCCCAGGCTTTACCGGGAAGTTTCTTTTCAACCAGACGTCCTCTTGCGTCATAACGGTACTGGTAGCAAAGGGCATTAAGCAGATCATCTGTCAGGCTCTGATTAGCAGCCTTGGGAGGAAGAACAAAAGCCAGCTGGTTATATTCATTATATACATAATAGGTGTCTGCATATTCTGTATCTGAAATCATTTTCCTTACCAAAATAGTCTGTCCCTGTCCGTTTTTATATTCATAGGTCCTGTTCCCGTCTTCATCTGTGACCATATTCCTGTAAAGCTGATTGGCACTGCTATATGCAGATACCGTTAACGTCGTTTTTGTAGCTCCGTTTTCCCATATTGTTGTAGGAACAAACTTGTAGGCATCATTTCCTATGTTGGCTGCATATTCAAACTTAACAGGTTTATTACTCCAGTCATTCCCCACCTGGATCTGCTGCTGAATCCTGTCCAGAGGAGAGTTCTCAAGGATCTTTTCTGAATAGATCTTTTCCGGACCATAGGGAGTGCCCGCAGCATTGCTCAAAGGATTAGGAATAATGGCACCATTTAAAGTGTTCCCCTGGGGAACAGGAAGATAATCTTTCACCTGCCTTCCAAACTGGTCATACTCGATATGGGTCACTACATCACGTCCCAGAGGTGATGCTTTTACATTAACGATTTGCTTAGGCCTTCCCAATCCATCAAAATACTGGACTGTTTCAGAGGTTTTTGTATGTGTAGTTCCATTGTAGTCAAGATAGGTTTTGGTCTGAACATAGTTTTCTGTGGTAGAAGCCTGCCCAAATACAAGGTTGGACAGAAGCAGGGCTCCTGCCGGTATTAATAATTTTTTCATCGGTTTTTAGTTTTTATAGTTGTATTTCATCTCCTTCAGCACTTTGCCATTCACATCAATCACTTTTTCAAGTCGGTTAGCTGAATCATAAATATAGCTTTCCCTGATTCCTGATGGCGGGGTGATGCTTCTTACTCCTACTAAAGGGTCATAAGTATAAGTAGTGATCTGATAACCAGATAATGCGGTATTACTTCTGAAGGTATTCAATGCTGATAAAAATGAAGTCTCATCATTATTAACTGTAGCAGATGCATCTGTATTGGATGCGGTCACAATAGAGTCAATGAATGACTGCTGGATATCTGTTAATTTCGCTCCTTCTATTTTGGCAATAGGTTGGGTTTGATTGTAGCCCCAGATGATGACTGTGGGAAGGCCGTCCTTAGTCGTGTACTGCTGTAAATTACCTTTGCTGTCATATTGATCGTAAGTTACTTCTGTAGTAGCAATATTTTGTAAATCAGTGGAGACAACAGAACTTGGAAGTAAGTTCAATGGATTGTCATACTTCGTTTCCGTATTTGACACAATTACATTATCTTTTTTTGTTATCGTTTGCAGTGGAATACCTATTATATTAGCATTGATCAACTTCTGATTATTTTTCTCATGAGCATAACTGGAGGTAGTTTCCGAAGTTGTATTGTCGGCAAAAGTTGTTTTCTGTTTTATAGGATAATCTCTGATATTATAGGTAATATCTTCAAGTGTTTTGACAGCAGTTCCATTGGCATAAAAATCTTTGTTTTCTACGTGAATCTGATTAGCTTTCCCTACAATTTCCATATTTGAACTGAATGCGATCATATTGGCAGGGTCGCTGGTACCGCAATAGGCATTTGAACTGCCTGTATTCAGGCAGCTTGAGATATAAGTATCATAAGTTTTAAAATGACCGGCATAGATATATTCGCTATAGGGAGATCCTGCATACCTTAGGCTGATTCCCGTCAGCTTCCCTGTATCATAGGTATTATACTGGGTACTTCTTTCTGACTGAAGAACAGCGTTGTTGTCTTTCTTTTGCTCATCAATTAACAAACCTCTTTTATAATCATAATTAGCAACAGGTATAAATGGAGGCGAGGCCGATACCTGGTCAGGATTGGGTTTGTCAATGGGTGATGTAAAGGTATATATACTCCTGCCTTTATCCGTTTCATACACCGTTACATTCTGGTATCCTACGTCTGCTCCCTGTGTTTTCTGTACAGGAAGGAAGTTTTCAGAAGAATAGATGGTAAATGTATTGGAATAGTTATACTTGTTAAATCCTATTCCAAACTGATACACAAAAGCATTATTATAAGGATACTGGTAAGTATGAACAGGCTTGGGAAATATCAGTGCTCCACTGCTCTTTCCCGATCCTGCTATGTCGCTATAAAGGAAGTTGACCTTCTTTGCCGGAATCTGGTTCCCTGAATATTGATCCGGTCTGTCATAATAGCTGATACTGTTGATCCTTACCCCACCCCCAAATACATAAGGACTGATGTTACTTTTCTTATTTTTATAAGTAGCGGTAAAATTAACGGTTCCCGTAAAATCAACCTTTTGCTCTACAAATGAAAGCTGTGCATAATATTCTCCGGCTTCAAACCCCAGAGAACGGTATTGAGGGTAATCTGGATCAGGATCTGTAACAGGACCTATACTGCCTGCCATGGTATATGAGTTCCCTGTTTTTTTATAAAAAGACAGAGTCCATGCATAGGCTGCAAGCTGGCTGCTGAGATTCTGGATCTCTACAGTCTTTGGTGAGGTGAGGGTAAAGAAATATTTCTTTATATTTTTTTCTGTTTTAGTATAGCCAACTTCTTTTTCCTCACTTTCCCAGTTATCCGGATTTTCATAAGGATCTACTGCATCAGAACCTATATAGGAATAGGTATTACTTCCAAAATCAAAAACCCTCAGCCCTCCTGAAGGAAGCCTGATGCTTTTTAACAGATTGATGTTCACACATGATGGAGAGGGTTCTTTTGCAAGCGGATCCTGATCTGTAGGCCTGACACAGTTAAACCAATCCCAATGGTCCTTTCCTAAAATTGAATTGGTGGTGTTTTTATAGTAATCAAATACATAATCAAAATCTTTGACAGAATCTGAATTATATTTGGTTATTTTAGATAATGACAATCTTGCATCATCCGATGCTCTTCCTAATACATTAAATCGGAAATAGTCATAGGAAAATGTATAGGTTTCAATGGTTTTTCCGGACAAATCAATGATCTCTATTTTATCAAGCTTCTGTAATTGCTCAGGATGGGTATAATTGGTATCTCCCCGGCCCTGTACATATATAAAGCTGATTTTCCCTTTGCCTACGATTTCAATATCCTTTAAAGAGCGAACAGCTGTATTCGTTGACGCTGTATTTATTTCCTGCATAGCAGGAATCTCTGCGTCAAACTGTATTCTCACAGGTTCACTGACAATATCATCATCCGGAAACTTTTTACTTCTGTCAATTTGGGAATACTCCGTATAAAATACCTGTTGGGAAGGGTAATAGCTGAATGTAACAAGGTCAGCATCCGATGAACTGCGTATTTTGCTTAAGTGAAAAGCAGAATTAATATCTCCTAAATTAGATACATTGGTATTAATATTTCCGGAAAAGCCTGTTTTATTGGAAAGCGTTGTTCGTACGGATTTTTCAGGAACATCAAAAGAATATTTATTGCCCTGCTCATCAATGATCAGAAATGCTATGGCCTCAAGGCTGTTTGAAGGATTGGTGGCACTAATGGTAATTTTCAAATTATTTTTATCCAGTTTCTCAGCATACAACTGATTGTTGGAGTCTTTTTTAACAATAAACCTCCCGGTGTATCCCATGAAATTATATTGATACAGATCATATTCTGTATCAAATCTGTTTAAAAATAAACCCTCATAAAACAGTTTTCTAAACTGAACATTACCCGGATCTATGCCGACTCCTGTTTCCTGAGCATCCAGATATTTCCGGCTGTAGTTCTTATCTGTAAAGTTTGAAGTAAACTCATCAAACAAAATGCCTATAGTTGCCTGTCCTCCGTAAGAAGCCGATACAGCCTGGTCATCAGGAGTACCTCTTACCGTTCTGGTAATACTTCCCCCGGCAAACAGACTCCATCCCAAACCGACTTCCCCGGACTTATCATCAGGCCTGGCATTTGAAGGATGATAATTTAAGGAAACATTCATAGAAATTTCAGCATCATGGGTTGGGATCCCTGCAAGTGGAACTTTAATATCCGGGATTCCTGTATAATAGCTTACAGGAACTTCCTCAAATTTCATTAAATTATTTGCAGTGGGAGCAGCCGGATAGATTTGTTTTATATTATCCATAGGACTGCTTACCGAACCAGGAGCAGGAGTTGTCTGGGATTGAAAAAGTTGTGCTGCCAGTAAAGGCAGTAATAAGTATGATCTTTTCATTATCTGTGTTATTTCTTTATCAGTTTAGCATTAGCCGTTTTATCTGTATCCGTTTTTATCGTGATCAGGTAAGCTCCTTGTACCAAAGCCTGGGTATTGATCTTTGTCACTTTATTCTTTGTTTTAATACTCTGCAGCTGTCTTCCGCTCATATCATACAAAAGAATATCCGATTCCTTAAAATCAAAACCGATTTCTATGTAAGCATAATCTGAGACAGGATTCGGGTAGATCTTGATATCGTATTTTTCAATTAACTGGTCAACCTGTTTGTCTCCCAGCTTTACAATCTTCCAGTTTTCTTTACCGAGTTCTTCAGCACTAGTTCCGGCCAGAATAATAGAACCGTCTCTGTTTAGTTTAATGTCTGAAAGTCTTTCCTCTCTTTTTCTGGATTCTCCTTTCACGTGCTTTCTCCACTGTTCATTTCCATCCTGATTCAGATACAACATCCAGAAGGTTTCATCATCATTTTCTATTCTTCCTTCTGCCTGGGTATAGCCACCTAATAAGATTCCTTTGGAAAATTTGTCATCTGCAGAGTGAAGAACACTCATTCCCATCAGAATATCACGGTTACCCAAATTGTAAGATTTCTGCCACTGTTCATCGCCTCTGTCATTTAAAGAAATTAACCATAGGTCCGTTCCTTCTTCTAATCCTACCGTTTTATTTCCTGATCTTTCTGATCTGGATTCTCCACCGATAATGAATCCGGTTGAGGTCAATGCAAGGGTTCTCAAATGATCATCACCTTTCCCTCCGAAGTTCTTTTCCCATTCCACTTTTCCTGTTTTATCCAGCTTTACGATCCAGTAATCGCCTTCGCCAAAGTTGTCGCTTTGTTTTTGTACCGTTGTCAGATGTCGGGTGTCGGATGTATTTTGAGGACTTTGTACAGCTGAACTTCTTGAATACATTCCTAGTAAAGCTCCGCCGTCTTTTGTTGGAATCATTTTCTCTACCTCATCTAAACCTTTTCCTCCCAAAATAAGCTGTGAGAGCTCTTTTCCATCTTTGTCCAGTTTTGTGATGAAGACATCCTTGGAACCGTAGCCTTTTGATGACCCCTGTATATTTCCGGCTACAAAGAATCCCAAATCGGTAGTCTGGATAACCGCTCTGGCTTCTTCATCAGAAGAGCTGCCTAAGGTCTTCTGCCATAATTCATCTCCAAACTCATTGATTCTAATGAGCCAGATATCAGATCCTCCTTTGGAATCCTCTTTTTTATCCAGCCCTTTCCCTGAGTAGGAGGTTCCTGCAAGAAGAAATCCGCCATCCTGTGTTGTAACAGTGGCTGACAGATAATCATGATTTTGTCCTGAGAAATATTTTTCCCAGATTTCTTCTCCCTGCTGGTCCAGCTTGACCAGATGAAAATCATAACCGTTGTTCTGCTTACTTCCAGTCTCCAGCTTTCCGCTTCCTGACTGTATAGAACTTCCTGTAATTAAATATTGCTGATCGATGGTTGTGGTGATCTGGCTCAGGAAAGCCTGGGTAGAGGATCTGATGTCTTTCTGCCATACCACTTCCTGGGCCGATACTCCCGGAATCATGCACAAAGTAAGTGCACTGAGATAAAACTTTCTCATTCAATGTTGTTTTTTGAGTTAGTAATTAGTTTTTTTTGAAACTTTGCAAATTTAACACTTTTTAAGAAGCGAAACTCACGTTAATGCGATTTAATATAAATCATACTATACATTATTTGATTATATTTATATTATAATGATTTTGTCTGGTTCTGATGCGAAATTATCTAAACACGGCGACAAAAGCTGTCGTGTTATTTTATAATTTTAAAATGTTTTTTTGATATTTAAATAAAAGATACTTGATTTATTATCTTCTGATTAAATTGCTGTTGATTGGTTTTCAGAGTCCTGTAATCTTTTCAAACAATTCCGGATAGCTGGTGACTAATCCCATTTCATCTACCGAAATTTCTGCTTTAAAATCATTTTCAATATTCTCATACAGGTATTTATTAGCGGTTGTCCGGGTATATTGCTGTTTTACAGGCCGGATGCAATGGTTTAAAATATCAATATACATCACATCGATCTTATGAGGAATGTTTTCTGAAAGTTTTAAATTATTGATGGGAAGCGTGTTGGTGAATGGGGTCAGGGAGATATCTATAAACTTAAAGTTGTTAAAATCAGGATTTATTTTGCCGTTGATTTCCCACTGATCCTGATTTCTTTTTCCTCTAAAAATTCTTTTAACCGTATTGATCTCAGATTCGATTGAAAAACTGTGAACAACCCAATTTTTATCAGTGAGGATTCTATACTCTAAAGCATATATTTTATCCTCGTGACATCCGATAATTTTTGATTCCGCAGTATAGTTTTTATCCTCGGATAATAGATTAAAATATTCGAGAGATTGATAAAAGACTCCCTGCCAGACTAATGTTGTCATAGTATACTATTTTGAGTGTGGTGTGATTTTTAAATATAGGCTTGGTTTACCTGGATATTCTCCGTTTCCGGATTCTGCTTAATGTTTCTCTTGCAACACCCAGAAATGAAGCCAGCTGAGTGAGAGGTATGCGCTGAATCATATAAGGGTGTTGGTCTTCAAGATATTCGAGTCTTTCCTGCGCTGTATAGAGCTTGAACAGATTGGAAAATTCTTCCTGTCTGGAAGCAAACTGACGGATACAATGGCGGCCTAAACTCTCAATTTCTGAAGATTTTTCTGCAATTCCAAATAATTTTGTTTTATCAAAAATAACTGCATGAAGTTCCTCGCAGGCAATGATATTAAATTCGGATCTTTGTCCACTCCCAAAGCTGCTGATATTGGTTGCAATTTCGTTTTCAAAGAAGAATCCGGTGTTTTTAACGTTACCTTCTATCTCAAAATAGCTTTTGCAAAATCCTTTGTCAATGAAGAATAAGGATTTGCAGATTTCACCTTCCCGCAACATCAGTTCATTTTTTCTATAAATTCTTACCGATAAGGCAGGCTGAAGCATATTCCAGCTTTCGTCGGAAAATGAAGTGAGTGATCTGATATAATTCAGAAGATTTTGCATATTATTAAGGGATCCTGTTTGCGAAAGTAATAAAATTGAAGGAGATATATTCTGAGGCAGGTATAAAAAAGAGCGGTAAAAACCGCCCTCAACAAAATTTTATCTAACAAATTATACTTTATATATAAACACATCCGCATCCTGTTTCCCATTCCTGGCAAAGACGCATCGGTTCATTACATCCCGGATTACCGCCTCCACCGCCGGAAACTCTGTAACAGGTACCGTCGCTGCAATAGTATGATCCTATCGTAGGAGGGCAGTTGCCATCAATATCACATAAAGCATATGGAGTATCACCACCACTAATCAGGACGAGCTGATTCCTTTTTAATTTTTTTAGATTTTTCATAGTAATACTTTTTAATTTGTTGATTACTAATGTATATAAAAATTAGCACACCCACAAGTGTTTTAATTGAACGGGATCAAATATCGTGTATTAAGTATCTGTTTTATAATATTTATTCCATGTCTAAAGTCATGAAAAGAGCAATTTCCTCAGCATTATTATACAGTCTGGTGTTCAGCCCGGTAACATTGAATCCCATTCTTCTGTAAAACTGTATGGCAGGGTAGTTGGTGTTTTGGGTTTCCAGCTCTATAACTCTGCAGTTTAATCTTCGGGCTTCTTTAATAGCACTTTTGATCAGCATAATTCCAATTCCCTCCCGTCTGTGTTTTTCGTCGATCAGAATATTTTCAATATAAAAACTGTTGTTCCATTTCCTGTGTTCACAGATGATCCAGCCTGCCAGTTTTTCATTGACAAAAGCACCGAAAGAATTTCCCTGCTCAATAATGGTATTCAGCTCCTTAAGGTCTTCGGAAGTTGTTTCCCATATTTTGGTATAAGGAAATGCTTTTTCTTTTAAAATAAACTCAAAAGAACCTCCGAATTCTATGGAAGAAACTGAATATATTCTGTCTGTTGTATAACCGTTATGTCCCCATTCAGAGCTGGGGTTGGAGGTTAGCTTTTGTAAATTTTTTATTTCCACATCAGATATTTTAGGCTTATTGGATTTCAGTACATATTTCTACAAGATAATTGTTGGGATCTTTGATATAAGCTGTTTTTTGTCCCCATGGTTTTACAGCAATATCTTCATAAAGAACAGCTCCGTTCTTTATTGCCTTTTCTACCAATGCTTCCACATTGTCTGTTGTAAATCCCAGTTCCATTCCGAAAGGCTTATCTTCTGTTTTTGAGGTTAAAAATCCCTGTTTAATATTGGAGCCTGCAAGACTTACAGAGGCGAATGCAAGAGTGGTTTCTCCGGTCAGAAGCTCTCCATAGTCTTTTTCAGGAGTGATGAATTTTATTTCAGAACCGAAAGTATTTTTGTAGAAATTCATGGACTGTTCTACATCTTCTACATACAGAATGATATATTTAAATTTGATCATGTAATTTGAATTAAAATGGTTTTTATTTTTTGTTGATAATATATTCTTCATCTACGATCAGTTCTGTATGAGGCCCCTGTAAAGGATACTCTTTGAAGCTTCCGAAATGACCGAAGTGAAGAGGGTATTTTTCAGTAAGACGGTGTACTTTACTTCCGAAAGAATTGATATCAACCTTTTGAACGCACTCTTTTTTCTGTCTGCCATTAGTGAAAAAAAGCATCAGGTTACAATGATCTTTAAAATCAAAATCATTATAATAAAATACCTGGAAGTTTTCTTCTTTGCATATCTTTACTAAATCATTAATAAGATTGTGCTTATACAGCAAAGGCAGATTGCAATCTACTCTGACAGCATAATTCTCTGCATTATTTTTTTTGAAATCTGAACCAACCATCTGAATGAAGCGGTGTTCTATATTTTTGAATGCTTCTCTTTCCGGAAGATAGCTTTTACTGGATTGAACGGTAAAGGGAACATGGGTATCCAATGAAACAGCATGTTCAAGAATCAATAACTTTTCAATCTCTTTTGCAAACTGAAAATGAAAATCAAAAAGCTGATGATCTCCAATATTGATGATGAGTTGATTCCCGTCAATATTCAGTTGCAAATAAGTTTCTTTGAAATCTGTTTTCAGTTCTTCAAGCTTACGGATAAGATCATCTGTGTTTTCAACACGGACTCTCGCTGCCAGTTCGGCTGGGTTATCGGCGTGTCCTCCGTATCCCGGATAAAATTTGAAAAACTGAAAGTCATATAAATTTTCCGGAAATTTAAAATACCAATATACGCCTAGAATCATAGAAGATAAATTGATGAATTGTATAATAATCAAAATTAAATAAAATTTCACACTCCAAAACTTTCAAAACCCTTAAATTTGTGGTCAATAAAAATTTTACTTGGATGCTTAGGAACATTTCAATTGCGGCAGCTACTTTATTGTCCGTAGTTACAATCAATGCGCAGAAGAACAGAAATACTCAATTGGAAAGACCCAAATTAGTCGTAGGTCTGGTCGTAGACCAGATGCGTTGGGACTATCTTTACCGTTTTTATGGTAAATATGGAAATGACGGTTTCAAAAGACTTTTGAATACAGGGTATTCTTTGAATAATGTACATATTCCTTATGTTCCCACCATTACAGCTTTGGGACATACGTGTATCTATACAGGATCTGTGCCGGCTATTCATGGGATTGCAGGAAATGACTGGACGGATAAGGAAACCGGAAAAGGAGTTTACTGTACCGCAGATGAAAGCGTTCAGCCGGTTGGAACTACCAATACAAAAACCGGAAGCCACTCTCCGAAAAATCTTTGGTCTACGACAGTGACTGATGAATTGAGACTGGCTACCAACTTCCAGGGAAAAGTAGTGGGGGTTTCTTTGAAAGACCGTGCTTCCATTCTTCCTGCAGGCCACACACCCAACGGGGCCTTCTGGTTTGATGACAGCACAGGAAATTTCATTACCAGTACATGGTATATGAATGATCTTCCGCAATGGGTGAAATCATTCAACTCCCAGAATCTTCCGGAAAAATTAGTTGCCAATGGTTGGAATACTTTACTTCCGATTAATGAATATACAGAAAGCGCACCTGACAATTCTCCCTGGGAAGGTCTGTTGGGAAGCGCCAAAACACCTACTTTCCCTTACAGCAATTTAGCAAAAGATTATCAGGCTAAAAAAGATAATATCCGGTATACACCTTTCGGGAATACGCTGACATTAAAGCTGGCAGAAGCTTCTGTAGAAGGTGAAAAACTGGGTGGAGATAATATCACAGACTTTTTAGCTATCAACCTGGCGTCTACAGATTACGCAGGACACAAATTCGGACCGAATTCTATTGAGGTGGAAGATGTTTATATCAGATTGGATCAGGATCTGGCAGAATTCTTCAAATATCTTGATTCAAAAGTAGGAAAAGGCGAGTATACGGTTTTCCTTTCTGCGGATCACGGGGGAGCCCACTCTGTAGGATTCCTTAAAGAGCATAAAATTCCGACAGGTTTCTTCGGAGAAGATGCAGAAAAGAATCTGAATCAGAAACTGAAAGAAAAATTCGGAGCTGACAAGCTGATCAACGCCATTGATAACTACCAGATTTATTTTGACAGAAAAGTATTGGCTGACAATAAGCTTGAACTGGATGATGTAAGAAACTTTGCCGTTAAAGAAATTGAGAAAGATCCTACAGTTTTATACGCCGTTTCTGTAGATAAGGTTCAGGAATCCAGCATTCCGGAGCCAATCAAACAGAGAATTATCAATGGAATCAACAGACAGAGAAGCGGAGACATCCAGCTGATTTCTCATGACTCTATGCTTCCGCCATATTCTAAGACAGGAACTACACACAGTGTCTGGAATTCTTACGACTCACATATTCCACTGATCTTTATGGGATGGGGAGTGAAGCAGGGAGAAAGCAATAAGGAATATCATATGACGGATATTGCCCCTACCGTATCTTCTTTACTGAAAATCCAGTTTCCAAGTGGAAATGTGGGGAATCCTATTACTGAAGTTATTGGTAAATAAAGTTGAAAATTACAGATCATAAAAAACGTTCCGGCTCTGGAACGTTTTTTTATTATAGGTTATGAAGTTCTTATCATTTGCTGGATTTCTTTCTGAAACTTTTTATTTTGTCTTCTGACCTTTACAATAAAGTACAGGAGAACAGCCATTACAACACTTCCCAGTGCAACAGAAGCTATTATTATGGAATGATGATAAGATTTCAGTTTTTCGCTTTCTAAAAAGGTTTCCTTATTATGATTATCGATAATCTGATTAATGGATTTCAGTTCGTTCTGCTTTCTCCTGAAACGCATTTCCAGGTATTTTCTGTTATACTGCTGATAGAGATTCTGTTCTCCCAAAGCAAGATAATTATCAGCTAATTCTTTATAGATTCCTTCATTCAGGATGATATCTCCTGTATTTTTACAAAGGTTTTCTGCTTTTAGCAAAAGATTGATTGCTGATTGATTTTCATGTTTTTGCTTATAGATTTCAGCAATTCCTTTCAAGGCAAATGCTTCCAGACTTTTAGCGTGATTTTTCCGGGCATAGTCCAAAGACTGAACAAAAGCCTCCTGTGCTTTATCAATTTGATTGAGATTAAGATAGCAGTATCCGATGTTGTAGTATACCACACTCATATTAGCGTAAGTGGTCTTTTTGAAAGATACTTTTTCAAAATTCTGTATCGAAGTTAAAAACTTTTCCAGGGCAATTTCTGAATTAGACTGACTCTTGTAAATCATTCCTTTTATAGCATAACTTCTTGCCGTTTCAATATATTTAACAGGTGTTTTTTCCGGTATTCTGGCCAGATACTGATCGGCCTCATTCAAAGTTTCTAAACTCTTATTAAAAAGTTCCATCTGCTGATATTGTATGGCAACGGAAATAAGAACACTTGCCTGGCTTTTGGAATCGTTGGTTTTCTGTGACAGCTCCTTAGCTTTTAAAATATACTTTAAAGATTCCTCGAAGTTTCTTTTGGCAATATTCGCTGTGGAAAGCAACATATAAATATCAATGGATGTACTGATATCCGGTTTTTTCTTTAATAACTGTTCCCCGGTTTTAATAGTATAATCAGGGTTGTCATAAATGTCTAGCCGGGCTTTTCTGATCAATTCACGATCCGGTATTTTCTGAGCTTTCATGACGAGACAAAATGACAGAAAGATTGGTGTAACTATTTTAAAAAAGAGTTTCATACAGTTTTACTTTTACTGATTTCCTGAATATAGGTGTTGGGAGACATCCCGGTGACAGACTTAAAGACAGTAGTAAAGGCACTGTGCGATGAGAACCCTGAATACTCTGCAAGATAGCTCACTTTATAATTGAGAAAAGTAGAATCATTCTTTAATAATTGTACAATATGATTGATCCTCAGTTTGTTGATGTAACCGTTAAAATTTTTCTCTTTGTTATTAATAACTTCCGAAAGGTACTTCGTATTAACCTCCATCTGAGAGGAAAGCATGGATAACGACATATTTTTGTTCAGATAACGGTCGGATTGTTCAAATTCTTCAAGTTTGCGGAGAATCTCATCTTCTTTTTCTCTGGATATTTTGGTAGAACCGGAATCTTTTGCCGTTACAGTAGCCTTCTCTGGAATGGCAGATTGAGACTTGCGACTGATCTGTTTTTCAAAGAAATCAAATTGTTTTTTTAAGTCTTTACCTTTACTTTTAATACTTAAAAAATAAGCGAATAGTCCCAAAATTATCAAGGACAAAATGAGCGCTAACGGCCAGAAGGATTTAACAAACATCAGTTTTTGAAATTCAATGTTTTTATTCTGACTGGTTTCTACAAGTTTTACGATATACCGTATTCCTTCCCTTGAGCTGGCATCTGTTTTTGTTTTTAGATCATTGTAGAGTTTATTGTATTGATGGTACTTTGTATCATCATGAAGTGCATAATAGTTACGGGATAATGATTCATATATTTTAATTTTTAAATTATTGAAAGGCAGATTTTCAATCATTGAAAGCCCGGCTTCCAGCTTTTCAACAGATGCACTGTAATCCTGCTTCAGAAAATAATATTGAGACAGGTTTTCATAGGCAAGACCTAACAGAAATGGCTGGTTTTTCTGATGCTCAAGATCATCAATAATACTTTTTATAAGAGGTTGATATTCGATAAGTTTATTTTGTTTCAGCAGATAGGAAGAACGGAAAATCCTATTTTCCAGTTTTAATATTTTATTTTCTTCATTATGACTGCTGAGGTATTGATTGCTTTTGTCCAGATTTTGAAGCGCTGTGGGATAATCCCTGTTGATTCCTGAGTTCAAAGCCTGAAGCTGATACAGTTTTGCAGCAGTAACTCTTAAAGCCGGATCGTTACTTTTAAGAAGTTTCTGATCAGACAGGAGATAACTGATAATTCTCTTAGACTGATTGTATAAACCCAGATTCTGATATTGATCAGCAAGGTTATAATCATTGAAGATCTGCATAAAATAAGAAAGATTATTATGCAGATCAGGATCTTCTTTTTGAGCGAAAATATTCACAGATTGTACATAATCACCCTTCATGGCAAAAGCCTGGGAAATAATATTCTGAAGGATCATTTTATGTTCTGTATTCTGATCGCTGACAAGAATTCCCTGAGTATAGCTGATGCATTCGTCAGAATTCTGATAGAGTTTTAAAAATGCCTTATCTGCCAAAATACTAAAGTCAGGGCCGGATTGTGCATTGGTGATAAGAGAAAATCCAATGAAAATAACAAGGAGTATTTCTTTGCTATGATGAAATAATTTTTGAATGAATAATGGGTTGTTTGTGTTTTTTTGAATAATTCGGGTAAAATCCATATTCAAAATAATGTTTTCTTATTTATTTGATTATTAATGTTTTAAAAATTGTATTCTTTTGAAATTCACGAATTATGAAAGTCAATTTCTTTGGGTGTCGTAAATATTGTATTAATATTGTTTTCACCAATTAGAAAGTCTAAATATAATAAAATATGAAAAATTTTTACAGAATGTCAATGAAAATATTAACAGCTTGCCTTTTTCTGAAATTCGGTATTGCGGAAGCTCAGCTTACTGTAATTGGCTTGGGAAATTATAATGTAGGGGCGGTTTCGGATAATGGAGTGGTAAGTATGCATACAAGTGCAGGAGGTATATATAAATGGAATATGGCGGGAGGACTTGTACTGATAGGCTCAATATCAAACGGATATCCGGCTGCGGGCAGAACCATAGTTTCGAATGACGGAAGTAAGATCTCGTCTTCTGTTACAAATGTTGCAACAGGGTTCAATGAGATATCTACTTATGATGTGGCAACAGCCACATGGGTAAACAGAGGAGGGTTGGTTCCTACCGGATGGGACGGCAGTGTGAGTTCTACCTGGGGTATGACAGCCAACGGAAACATGATTGTAGGACTGGGATTCCTTACAGCTGCTAATGCACATGCTGTGAAATGGGACGAAGTCAACGGAATGGTAGATCTGGGAAGTATTGTTCAGGGACGCAGCTCCAGGGCAAATGCAATCAATGCTTCAGGAACGGTGATTGTAGGATGGCAGGACGAATCAAACGGTACCAGAAGCGGCGCGAAATGGCAGGATGGAGTGGAAAGCTTTATTACAGATAACAATGGGAATAATGTTGGGGAAGCGGGAGGTATTTCCGCAGACGGGAGTACCATCATCGGTTCAGCCAATCCTAACCCCTATGTTTGGAATGCGGTAAGTGGACTTACTTATATTACGCATCCTAATGCATCATTCAGTTTCAAAGGAGGAGCAACAGGAATTTCAGCGGATGGGACAAAAGTTATTGGATATTACAGAGCATTTGGAGCTCCTCCAATGTCAGGAGAAGGCTTTATCTGGACCTCAGCTACCGGAAGGGTTAACCTGAATGATTATGCTGTATCCTTAGGAATTGCCACCAATGGGGTAACAATGGGACTTCCTCTGGCTATTTCTCAGGATGGGAAGAAAATTGCGGGAATGGGAGTCAATGCTTCCAATCAAATGGTTGCTTTTTATCTGGATACATCTGAATATTTATCCGTGAATGATGTGGCAAAAGAGAAAAACAGCATGAGTATTTATCCTAACCCGGTCACTGATATTCTATATTTTAAAGGCACAGGAAAAATAGAGAAAGCAGAAATTTATAATTTGGTTGGACAAAGGGTGAAATCATTCAATACTGTGGAAGGGCAGATTGATGTTTCATCCTTGTCAAAAGGAGCTTACATTCTGGAATATTTAGTGAAGGGGGGAAAACAACAGACCTATAAATTTATTAAAAAATAACACATATAATAGTAAAGTCATGGGATGAATGGCTGTTTTCAATATTGAAAACAGCTGTTCTTTTTTGTTTATATGACAAAAGATAGTGCTTTTATGAGTAATTGCGTTTTTTGGCGGATACATATAAAAAACTATCTTTGCAAAAATTTTGGTTTCCAGTATTTTGGAATGAAAAGGGAATCGGGTGTAACTCCCGGACTGTCCCCGCAACTGTAAATCGCAATACAAGTTTCTGCAAAAAACCACTGTTTAATGACGGGAAGGGGCAGAATGCGAAAGTCAGGAGACCTGCCGGAATTATAATCAAAAACATATTGCTTTCGGAGGAAAAGTAAAAAGGTATGGATATAAAAAGATCTTTAGTACTGCTTTTTTCATCTTATGGCTGTTTTCTTTTTGGACAAGAGAAGACCATTGACACTATTTACGTCTTCGACAATCAGATGAATAGGGTGAAGCTTTTTCATCCTGTAAAAATAATTTCGGCGGAAGATGCTGAGAAAAATTCCAGCAACCTTTCAGAACTTCTGAGATTTCAGTCACAGGTTTTTATTAAGGAAAATGGCCGCGGAGCTGTTTCTTCACCTTCTTTCAGGGGAACTACTGCCCAGCAGACTGCATTTGTATGGAACGGAATTAATATCAATTCCAATTTTCTGGGGCAGGGAGACATCAATAATATTGCTCTATTCGGATATGATCAGATCGGAATAAAAGCTGGCGGCGGAAGTGTGGTCTATGGAAGCGGAGCTATCGGAGGAAGCATTCATCTGAATAATACCCTTGATTTTAATAAAGGGTTCCATGGTTCATTATTTTCTGAAGTGGCATCGTTTAATACTTATAATAATTTTATAAAAGGTTCTTACAGCAATGATAAGTTCAGTTTTAAAGCTTCCGGAAATTATTCTGTAAGTGAAAATGACTATAAAGTAAGTGATCTGAACTATATCAACAGAAACGGAAATTATTACAATACAACGTTCAATGTAGGAGCATCCTATAAAATCACAAATGATCATAAAATTTCTTGGCAGAGCCAGTTTTTTGATTCTTCACAACATTATCCAGTGTATGAGGAAACAGGAACAAAGACAAAATATAAGACTCAGAGTATAAGAAGCCTTCTTTCCTGGGACTGGAGCAGAACAAAATTCAGCAACTCCTTTAAAGCTGCCTATACAGAAGAGAATTTTCAGTATTTCGGTTCGTTGAATATGCCTAAATCCAGTGGTGGAACCGGAAAAAATTATATCTTTAAAAATGACTTCAACTATTTCCTGAATTCAAAGTGGAATTTTAATCTGATCGGAGAATTTCAGGTTAATAAAGGAGAAGGATATCAGAGCGGTATATCGGATGTAAGCAGAAATATTGGTTCTGTTTCGGGGCTGTTAAGATATTTTGCCACAAAAGATCTGCGTTTTGAAGGAGGATTTAAGAAAGATTTTGTAGAAGATGTAAAATCTCCAATTATGTATTCATTTTCCGGGAAATGGAGTACAGCAAAATGGTATGATGTGAGCATTAATGTTTCAAAAAACTTCAGATATCCGTCATTTAATGATATTTATTATGAACCGGGAGGAAATAAAGATCTGAGACCGGAAACTTCTACTCAGGTGGATATGACCCATGAATTCAAAGTGGGAGGTTTCAGGATTGCTTTGTCTCCATACTATATGAATATAACAGATCTTATTGTATGGCTTCCAACTGCTAAAGGTTACTGGCAGGCCTTTAATGTCAATAAATCAGAATCCTACGGGCTGGAGTCCCAGCTGTCTTTCGGCAAACAATTTGGTAACCATAAGTTCAGAGCAAATGCAGGATACTATTTTGCAAAATCTATTGATAAAGAAACCAAAATGCAAAGGCCCTATGTTCCGATACACAGAGGAAGTGCCGATATAGACTATGAGTATGGGTTTATTAAGTTTTTTGTACAGGGATTATTAAACGGAGTTACCTATACCACAAGTGATGAAAAGAGATCGGAAGCCATAGATCCCTATTTTCTTTTAAATATGGGTGTTTCTGCAACGGTTGCAAAAAAATATACTTTAGGATTTAAAGTGAATAATCTGACAAATACATATTATAAAACCGTTTCTTTCTATCCTTTACCCAAAAGAAACTATAGTGTGTATGCCGCAATAAATTTTTAAAAAATTAAATTGAATAAATTATGAAATTAACTAAACTTTTAACTGTATTATTTGCAGTAGTGTTATTGTTTAACATTTCTTCATGTACAAGCAGTTCTGAAGAATTTGAAGTTTCTCCGATTACGTACCAGAACGGATATTTTATCTCCAACGAAGGTAACTTTAACAGCCAGGGAGCCAAAGTAACATTCGTTACCAGGGATTTGAGCCTGAAGCAGGATGATGTATATGGTTATAACAACAATAAAGAAATTCTGGGAGATGTTCTTCAGACTATTGGTCTTAATGGAAATAAGGCTTATCTAGTTATGAATAACTCCAATAAAATTGTTGTAGTAGACCGTTATACATTTAAAAAATTAGGAGTAATTACAGATCAGATTGATAATCCAAGAGGAATTGCTTTTGCAAATGACTTTATCTATGTTGCCAACACCAACTTCTCTACCAATGCAAAAAGTATAACGAAATATAAAGCTTCCGACTATACATTTGTAAGCAAAATCAATATGACTGAGGTTTCTGATAAAACAGTAGAAGCAGGAGGGAATGTTTTTGTACAAAATGCTTCATCAGGATATGGAAACAAGATTACTTATATCAATACTTCCAACGACAGCAAAACTGAAATTACCGTTCCGAATGGTCAGATTGGAAATACAGTTTCCTACAAATCCAATGTTTATACGATTTCTTCTACCGCTACAGATTCTTATATCTATAAGATTTCAGGTACAGGAACTCTTACACCGGTAGTTACACTGACTGGAATTCCTAGTGCAACGAACCTTCAGATCGATAATGATAAATTATATTTCAGCTCAGCTAATAAAGTGTATACAACAAGTTTAGCAACTCCGACAGTTCCTTCCAGCCCATTATTAACAGCAGCAGATGGCGGGCCTTATTTTACCCTTTATGGATTTAACGTTATCGATGGAAGAATTTTTGCTTCAGACGTAAAGCAGTTTACACAAGAAAGTGAAATGGTTGTATATTCAGCAGCTACAGGAAGTAAGATTATCACTATAAAAACAGGAGGCATTGGTGCTAACGGCACTGTTTTGAATCAATAATAATGCTTTACAGCATGTAAAAATATAATTTTTTATTTTTTCATCATTTGTGTTTTTTTCCGGCCGGTTTCTTGTAAAAGAAACCGGCCGGCTTTGTTTTCATAGTAAGCATAAAAAATTCCGGCGGGATGGAACATCCCGCCGGAATTTTTTGTTTTTTTATATTTAAATTATAAGGTCAGTCCCAGCTTTTCAGCTTCAGCAATGACAAACTTTGTAGCTTCTTCCTTCTCATTGGGAATTTCACCTTCCAGAATGGCTTCTTTTACCTTCTCTTTTAAAATGCCGATTTCTCGGCCCGGCTTAAGATTAAACATTTCCATAATCTCTTCACCTGTAATAGGTGGCTGAAAATTTCTTACCTGATCTTTTTCTTCCACCTCCTTGATCTTTACCGCTACATATTCAAAGTTTCTTTTGAATTTTTCCTGTTTCCTGGAGTTTTTCGTGGTAATATCTGCCTTGCAAAGGGTGAAAAGATCTTCCAGGTCTTCACCGGCATCGAATAAGAGCCTCCTCAATGCCGAATCTGATGCATCATCAGTGATCAGAGCAATTGGTCTTGACGAAAGCTTCACCATTTTCTGAACATATTTCATATCACTTCCCAACGGCAGTTTTAGTCTTTGGAAAAGTGTTTTGACCATTTTTGAGCCTAAAAATTCATGTCCATGGAACGTCCATCCTGTTCCTTCCACAAATTTTTTGGTTGGAGCTTTTCCAATATCATGAAGCAGAGCAGCCCAACGCAGCCAAAGGTTATCTGTAATCACGGAAATATTGTCTACTACTTCCAATGTGTGGTAAAAGTTATCCTTATGTGTTTGTCCTTCCACTTCTTCCACCCCCTTCAGTTCAATCAGTTCAGGAATAACCAGCTTTAAAAGGCCCGTCTGTTCCATTAATCTAAGACCAATAGAAGGTTTTTCGGAAAGCATGATCTTGTTGAATTCTACCATGATCCTTTCCATAGAAACAATCCTGATTCTTTCAGCTTCCTGCTGGATAGCTTTCAGAGAGTTTTCCTCAATTTTAAAATGTAAAGTAGAAGCAAAACGCACTGCCCTCATCATCCTTAAAGGATCATCAGAATAAGTCTGCGCAGGTTCCAGCGGAGTCCGTAAAATTCCTTTTTCGAGATCATCGATTCCATTGAATGGATCGATCAGTTCCCCGAAATGGGCTTTATTTAAAGAGATCGCCATCGCATTAATGGTAAAATCCCTTCTTTTCTGGTCATCTTCCAGACTTCCCCCCTCTACTTCAGGTTTTCGGCTGTTTTCTGTGTAGCTTTCCTTTCTCGCTCCTACGAATTCAAGTTCGAGATCCTTATACTTGATCATAGCAGTACCATAGGTTTTGAATACGGAAACCTTTAATTTAGGATCTATATCCTGAGCTACATTCTGGGCAAGCTCAATACCGCTTTGTTCCGTTACAAAATCTATATCTGTAGAAGCTTTTCTGTTCATCAGAAGGTCGCGTACATAACCCCCGACAATGTATACGGACTGGTTATTCCTTTCTGCTGCTTCAGAAATGATTTTAAATAGTTTTAAATTTTTATTTTGATTAAGATTAATTTTCATCGTTAATAACAGTGTCAATTTCTACCAATGTTGCCATCATTAATCATAATGTGCATACATTCTACTAATTTTTCCATCTTCATTGAAAAACATCACTTCAACAGCATGTTTATCCATAATCGACTTATAAAATAAAGCTACCGAATCTACACCTGCTGTGGAGTGTATCAGATCAAAATGGAGGTCCGGAAATTTTTTCAAGGCCTTGCTCCAGTACTCACGAATAGCTTCTTTTCCTTTTAAAGAACTTTCCCTGTCGCCTGTCGCCATAGCAATCATGGGGGTTGTGATCTCAATATCATCCGAATAATGGGACAGAATATCCTCTAAATGATGAGAATTCCATGCATTGACCCACATTTGAGCAAATTTTTGATGATCCATAGCAAATAGTTTATGAGTTGAGTTTGCAAAGATAGAATTAAAAAAAAGAAATCCTGCCGATATGAACTGACAAGACTCTAAAAATAAACAAATAACTTCAGAATAATTATTCTCTAAGAACCTTTATTCTGTTATCACTCCATATCTTAATCACCGAAGAGCCTGAATATTTTGAAACTTTTTCTCTGTCTTCTTCTACCGCATAATCTACAAGGTTGATCATTTCCTGAGAGATATCAGAAAATTTCAACGGGCTTTTTTCACCACTGAAGTTGGCGGAAGTGGATACCAAAGGTCTGTTCAGTTTCGTAATCAGCTTTTTGCAGAAATCATTTTTTACAAGACGAATTCCGATACTTCCATCTTCAGCAAGGAGCTCTTTAGGCAGGCCTCTTGGATTTTCATAAACGATGGTTACAGGCTTTTCACTAAGATCAATAATTTCCCACGCCATTTCAGGGACATCTACCAGATCCTGAAGTCTTTTCTCAGACTCCACTAGGATAATCATAGATTTATTCTTTTCACGTTTTTTGATTTCAAAAATTTTATTGACAGCTTCTATATTGGTGGCATCACAACCAATTCCCCAGATGGTATCTGTAGGGTAAAGAATCGTTCCGCCGGATTTTAATATTTCGATAATATGTTCCATAATTTTATATGAGTTCAAAGAGTGGATAAAGGTAGAAAATCTGTAAATTTTGGACAAAAAAATAGGGTGTAAATATGGTTGTTTGATTATTATGACAAGACGGAAAGATTATAATCCATGAAAAAATGAATTAAAATAAGTTATGCGCTTAATAGGCTCAATATAATCAGGATGTAGTATTTTTTTGAAATCTTTTTTGGTAAGATGTTGTGAAATCAATACAGGAAAATTTGATCTTGAACCTTCTTTAATTAAAGTATAAAGAATACCGTTATTTTTAAAAAATACAATGGTTGTCTGTTCATACTCTTTACCTAAACTGTAGAGATCTGTCGGTTCATTAAGGAAAATCAGATTCCCAGAAATCTTTGAAATTCTGTAATGATGTTTTTTTCCATATTCAATAATTCTGCTTTTAGCTTCTTCTTTAGGAATTTCAAACTTAATTTCTTTCAAATGTTTTTCGGTGTATTTACAATACAGTATATATATGCTAAAGGTGAATAAACTTATAAGAATTGCACACTCGAAGCTGTTACTAAGAGAAAAATCTACTTCTTTTAATAACAGCAGAGAAGCTATTGCCAATGCTGAAAATCCAAAATAGATCGAGATCGTATCAAACTTATCGTATGAACTTTCTTCATAAACTAATTTTTCAGTTTGAATACTTTCAGTAATTTTTAAATTTTTTAGAGATCTCATGGGACATCAGTATGAGAGTTTATGATTCTTAAATTTAGATTTTATGAATAAATATAATGAGCCAATTATTAAAAATGTAATAGAGGCTATCCACAAGAAATAACCTTTTTCCAAGCTGTATATTCTTCCCATTCTTCCATTTTCTGCAGCCAGAATTTCCTTCCAGAAAAAAAATGTTCCTGCAATTAAAAAAGCTACTACAGCCAATATCATAGAAATTAAAAAATATTTTTTATAACAGAATATCACTGCAATAAAGAACCAAATATTAGCTGTCCATACCAGAAATTCAAATAGGCCCCCGCCTAAAAAGCTAATCGGACCTATAAGAAAAGTTTCAAATGATTTATAATCTTTAATCTCTCCCATATCTTCAGCTTTAAAAGCTGTAAAACAAAAAGAAATTATGAAAATTAACAGGCTGGCAAGGGGAATTCGTTTTCTTACATCCATCCCAATTTCGATAAATACCTTTCCTCAATAATACTCAGGTGATGATAATTGTGTCCCACGATCAGTTTTCCGATGGTTTCCACAGTAATTTCGTGGCCATTCGCAGTACCAGTATGTTGTAAAGCGGAAGGATGAAGTGTTTCTAATAAAATCTGAGAGGACTTCCTTACCAGTTTATATTCTTCTAAAAGAGATTCCAGACTTCTTTCATTGGCAAAAGATTGGTCAGCATATTCATTTTCATCAAATCCAGGAAGGTTGTTTTTCTCTCCTCTGGCGAAAGCCAATATTCTGTATTGGAAAACTCTTTCCGTATCCGATAAATGTAGCAGGAGTCCTTTTAAAGTCCATTTTCCTTCTGCATAAGCAAATGTAGATTGCTCTTCAGTAAGATTGGAATAAATGCCTATGGTTTTGTCTGCGGATATTTTTAATTCGTTTAACCAGTCTTCTGATGGAATCTGATCTAAGTATCTTTGGATGTATTTTTGAAATTCGGTCATATTATTTTTTGTTTTTAGTAGTAATTTAGGGATACAAGTTTTCTGGATTCTGGGTTTGTTCGTGCGTATAATGTGAAAATTATTTATTACTTATTGCTCATTACGCATGATTAGTCCATTCGTAGAAATTTACAGAATCATAGAGCTCAAAACCGCAGGCGGGATAAAGCTGGTTTCCTATGTCATTACTTTTTCCTGTTTCCAGCAGGATGCCACAGGCTTTTGAAGAACGACAGAGTTCTTTGGATATTTCAATCAGTTCTTTGGAATAGCCTTTACCTCTGTAGTTTTCATTAACATAGAGATCATTCAGAAGCCAGTAGCGCTGCATTCTTGTAGATGAAAATATGGGATATAACTGAACAAAACCTGTCAGTTGACCATTTTCTTCTGTAACAAAAACTTCGGAATCTTTATTTTCAAGTCTTTCTCGAAGAAAGTCTTTTGCTGCGGAAATATCAGAGTCTTTATGGTAGAATATCCGGTATTGATCAAACAATTCCGCAAGTTCCGGTAAGTCAGAAATGACTGCCTTTCTTGTATTTTTCATAGTACAGTTTGTGGTTATAATAAAATGAGAAAGATTTTGCAATCCTTCTCATTAATGTATTTTCTGCTAAGAGAAAGCTCTCTCGAGATCTGCAATAAGATCTTCCGCATCTTCAATACCTACACTTAAACGGACAAGATCATCAGTGATTCCCAGTTCAGCACGTTTTTCTGCAGGAATGGAAGCGTGAGTCATCAGAGCAGGGTGGTTTGCTAAAGATTCTACTCCTCCTAAAGATTCTGCTAAAGTGAATACTTTTACTTTTTCTAAGAACTTAATGGCATCTTCTTTTTTTCCTGATTTAAAAGTGAATGAAACCATTCCTCCGGATTCCTTCATTTGAGATTTTGCCAGTTCATATTGGGGGTGAGATTCCAATCCCGGATAAATTACTTTATCAACCGCCGGATGAGTCTCAAGATATTTTGCTACAGCAAGGCCGTTATCTGAATGTCTCTGCATTCTTAAGGCCAGTGTTTTAATTCCTCTCAATACAAGATAAGAATCATGGGGTCCTAAAATACCTCCACTCGCAAACTGAATAAAGTGAAGCTTTTCTCCCAGTTCGGCATCTTTGGCAATAAGAGCTCCGGCAATAACATCAGAGTGTCCTCCTAAATATTTGGTTGCAGAGTGCATTACAATATCAGCACCCAAATCAATCGGTCTCTGGATATAAGGAGTAGCAAAAGTATTATCCACTGCTACTAAAATGCCTTTCCCTTTTGCAACTTCCACTACCGCTTTGATATCTACCAGTTTCATCAATGGGTTCGTTGGCGTTTCTACCCAGATCAGTTTTGTTTTATCTGTGATAACATCAGCAATTTTAGAAACATCATCAAAATTCACGAATGTAAATTTAAGCTGATATTTTTCGAAAAGTCTGGTGAACATTCTGTAGGTACCACCATAAAGGTCATCTACAGCAATTACTTCATCACCGGGATTTAATAATTTTAAAACACAGTCGATGGCTGCAAGGCCAGAACCGAAAGCTAGACCTCTTGCTCCGTTTTCAATACTTGCTAAAGAGTCTTCCAGCGCCTGTCTTGTTGGGTTGGCTGCTCTTGAATATTCATATCCGGAATGTACTCCCGGGCTTTTCTGTGCAAATGTAGAGGTTAAAAATACAGGTACATTTACAGAACCTGTTGCAGACTCATGGTGCTGCCCTCCGTGAATTACTTTTGTATTAAAATTCATAATATTTTATAATTTATCAATCTGAATAATCTAATAGTGTACCAATACTTTTCTATTTAAAGATTGTTATATTGTTACACTAATACATTGTTACATTGAATGTGTTACATTTTACTTGATAGCCGATTTCACAGCAAACTCTTCTGCAATTTCTTCCATCCACTGTGCTACATCCTCTTCTCCTGTTGCTCTCTGATACGTGTTTCCTAAAGATATTAGAATCTGGTGGATAAACATCTTCATCTGGTCTACAGGCATTTCTTTGGTCCAAAGATCAATTCTTAGCGCTTCTCTTGTTTTATCATCCCACACAGAAATCATGGTTGCTTTGGTCTCCTGCTTTTCAATACCGCCATCCTGAGCGTTCCATGTAATGTTTTCCGGGACATGATTTTCATCAAGCTCTACATCTATCGTAATCTGAGTCTTTCTCATTTTTTCTATTTTTTCTGAATTCTAAATTTTCTTTATTTAAGTTTCGGCTTATAACCGGATTGATTAAAAATTGTGGTGGCATCCATTTTCAGAAAATCCGTGAGCTTCGTTTCAGGCTTTTCCTTCAGGTATGCTTTGCAGATTTGCCATCCTGTAAAAATTCCGATCTGTGGTGAAGATTCATTGTCAATTTCTGTGTAAAATTTTGAGAATGGTCCCGGCGAGATGAAACGTTCTCCCAGTCTCGGATCATCTCCGAAAATCAGATTGCTTTCCACAAAATAATTCCAGATATTGGCTTCATTAGCTGTTGCCCATTCATACTGCTTTCTGGTATAATTCATTTTCAGATAATCAGGAACATCAGGCAGAAAAGCATCCTGAAGAATCATTACTTTTCCATTCAGAACGATCTGGTCAATAAACTTCTGATGATCAGGAGACTCTGTTACAATATTTTCTGCAAAAAGCTGTGATACTTTCGGAACAATATTTTGTGGATTCATGGATTTTTGGAAATACAGCTCCAACCCTTTATAGTTGGCATTTCCATCTCCCATAAAGCCCGTAACATCTATAAAAAGAAGGTTTCCTTTCTGATCATAAAATATCGGATCCTGTACCATCTGTAAGGCTGAAGAAAACAGATATACTTTTGGGCTTTTGAACTGTGGGAAGTGATATTTGATATGTGAAAATAAATTCTGAAGTTCTTTTTGAAGCTTTGTCTGATCTATTTTTCCGATCGCTTCCCTGTAGATTTTTATCTCTTCAGCATCTGCTCTTCTTTTTTCGAAATCAGTATCAGAAACACTTCCCTGAAACCATGGAAATTGAGCTTTAAACTGATTCAAAGGGATACCGGGATTATAAAATTCTTTGGAAATATCTGTGATATCAACTTTTTCAGCCGGTTCTTTAACCTCTACCTTCCATTGATTTTCAGGTTCTTTTTTGCAGGAAATAAGTCCGGCAGCTAAAACAGAAGAAAGTGCAATATATCTAAAAATCTTCATTATTTTTACATGAAATTTAAGTTTACAAAAATAAGGATTAAATACACAATTTATGATGAAAATTAAAATATTTACAGCCCTTTGCCTTATTTTTACGATATATTTTTTCTATGGACAAAAGCTTGAATTTAAAGATAAAAACTTTGAAAAAGCAGTGCTGGAAAATTTTGATCTGAATAAAAACGGACTGCTGGAATCTCCTGAAGCAGCTATGGTAACGAATCTGTTTCTCGTTGACCGGGGAATTACTTCTGCAGAAGACCTGCGCTTTTTTAAAAATGTAAAAATGATTGTTATGGATGATAATGTAATTCCGTTGATAACAGTCAGTGATCTGGATCAGCTGGAGCTATTTTCGTGTACGGGATGCAAAATGTCTTCGTTCAAAGCAGACCATCTTAAAAACTTAACCTCGCTATATCTCGATAATAATAAACTGGAGAGTATTTCACTGGCAGGAATTCCAAAAATTGACCAATTAACATTATCTTTAAATCGTTTAAAAATAATTGACCTGACTCCATTTAAGACATTGAGAAAACTGAATTTGGAACATAATAAGCTTCAGGAAATTGATATTTCCGGAAATCCGGTTTTGCAAACCCTGAATATAACAGGTAATAATATAAAAAAAGGATCAGATATAAAGAAAGCAGATGTCACCATTTTTGGCGCAGAGAAGCAAAATTAATGAATATGAAAATAGAAACAAAACGGCTTATTTTAAGAAAACTTGAAGATACAGATGTAGATCGAATGTTTCTTCTGGATTCTAATCCTGAAGTGATGAAATATATTGGAATACCGGCTTTGACAGATATTAAAGAATCAGAAAATGTAATTAAAATGATTCAGAAGCAATATGAAGAAAACGGAGTCGGAAGATTGGGCGTCGTGGAAAAAGAAAGCGGACTTCTGATAGGATGGAGTGGACTGAAATTGCTTACCCTTGAAACGAATGGTTACAAAAATGTACTGGAACTCGGATATCGTTTTCTGCCGGAATCATGGGGGAAAGGATATGCAATGGAGTCCGGTACTGCTTCTCTGGAATATGGTTTTAATGATCTGAATGCAGAGGTTATCTATGCCTATGCTCATTCTGAACATGATGCTTCCAATCATATTTTAAGAAAATTAGGCTTTGAAAAGACCGGAGAATTCGAAGAACCTGATGGTACCTGCTTCTGGTATGAACTGAAGCGTGAAAAATATAATAAAAAATGATAACAATACGTCAGGAAGAAAAAAAAGACCATCAACAGGTCTTCCAGCTTACGGAAGAGGCTTTCAGGAAAATGGAACACAGTGATCATCAGGAACAGTTTCTGGTAGAAAAACTGAGGGAATCCGAAGCATTTATTCCAGAATTATCATTAGTGGCAGAAGATGAAAACGGTATTATTGCCGGGCATATTCTGTTCACAAAAATTAAGATTGTCAATGATAAAGAATCATTTGATTCCCTCGCACTGGCACCTGTTTCCGTGAAACCTGAGTTCCAGAACCAGGGAATCGGAGCTAAGCTTATTCTTTGGGGACATGATAGAGCGAAAGAGCTGGGATATGAATCTGTAATACTCATCGGACATGAAAAATATTATCCGCGTTTTGGTTACAAAAAAACGAGTAATTTTGGGATTTCATTTCCATTCGAAATTCCGGAAGAAAACGGAATGGCTATAGAGTTGGTAAAAGACGGATTAAAAAATAAAAAAGGAGTGGTGAAATACCCTCAGGAATTTGGAATAGATTAAAAAAATATATAAACGATGCAGACACAAAAAGTAATAGATCATATTGTAAACTGGTTAAAAGATTATGCAACAAATGCCGGAGTAAAAGGATATGTAATTGGAGTTTCCGGAGGGGTAGATTCCGGAGTGGTTTCTACGCTGGCTGCGATGACAGGGATGAAAACATTACTGGTCGGAATGCCGATCCGTCAGAAAGCTGATCAGGTAGACCGGGCACAGGATCATATGAATGATCTTAAATCCAGATTTTCTAATGTAGAAACAATATCTGTAGATCTGACGCCGGCATTTGAAGAAATTTATAAAACCTTCCATGTAAATGATGAGGTGTATCCAAATGAAAAACTAACTTTTGCAAATACCAGAGCCCGTCTTAGAATGCTTACTCTTTACTATTACGGACAGTTAAACGGACTTTTGGTTTGCGGAACAGGGAATAAAGTAGAGGATTTTGGGATCGGGTTCTATACGAAATACGGTGATGGCGGAGTAGACGTTTCTCCAATTGCTGACCTCTATAAGACTGAAGTCTATGAATTGGCTAAAGGCCTGAATCTTATAAAAAGCATTCAGGAGGCTATTCCTACGGACGGACTTTGGGATGTTGACAGAACAGACGAGCAGCAAATCGGAGCTACATATCCTGAGCTGGAAAAAATCCAGAAAGAATATGGGACTAAAACGGCTGATGATTACGAAGGAAGAGATAAGGAAGTTTTCCAGATTTTTGACAGAATGCACAAAGCAGCGAAACATAAAATGGATCCTATTCCGGTTTGTGATATTCCTGAAGAATGGAGAAGTAAATAAATAGCATGAAAGAACCTATTTAACAATGTAACGGTTTGTCAATATTTTATGTTTTCTTGTTGTTACACTGTTATATTGGTAAATTGTTACATTAATACAAAATTATCATGAATGGTAAAATAAGATCACTCTTTTTCATATGCCTGGGGCTCCTTTTCGGGATGGCTGTGATGTATATTTACAGGAATTTTATTGAAGACAAGAGAGATTTGTCGGGTCCTGTAAAAAAGGAGGCAGTGAGTTATGGCAGTACTTCTTCAGAAGAAGCATATAATTCATCGGCTCAGGTTTCTATTGAGCAGCTTACTGAAGAAAAAACGGTAATCAGTTATGTGAAGCAGAATCATAAGCTTCCGGATTATTATATTACTAAAAATGAAGCCAGAAAGCAGGGTTGGGATCCGTCCAAAGGAAATCTTTGTGATGTGCTTCCCGGAAAAGCTATTGGCGGAGATAAATTCGGAAACAGAGAAGGACGCCTGCCGGATGGAAACAGATATTTTGAAGCAGATGTAAATTATCATTGTGGCGGAAGAAATGCTGACCGTATCATTTATACTGAGAACGGTGATGTATACCTTACCAAAAACCATTATAAGAGTTTTGAGAAACAGTAATTATGCATAGTGAATAGTTATTGAGAGAAGTGCAAGCTCTTCGCAATGACTAGTGCATAATTTGTATTTAAATAATGATAAGTGTTAATTTTGGAAAATAGAAACTTTTTTTACCTTTTAATTGTTTTGCTTCTGACGTACTCATGTTCAGAAAAGAAAAATATAGCAGTAAAGGAAAAGACTGAAAAAACAGCTATAACAATACTTATACGACCATTTAAAAATATTAAACCGGAAACTGTAGCAAAAGTAGCTGAGGAAATACGAAGGGTATATCCGAATGTAACAGTGCAGGAAGCTATAGACTTTCCGAAAAATACTTTCTATAAGGAGAGAAACCGATATAGGGCAGATTCAATCATTAAATTCTTGAATAAGGAAACAAAAGAAGGTTTTGTTACAATTGGCCTGACTTCAAAAGACATCAGTGCCACGAGAGGTAAGATAGCAGACTTTGGAATTATGGGATTAGGGTATAGGCCAGGAAAAGCTTGTGTAGCCTCAAATTTCAGACTTGATAAAGAAAATTCGGATAAGCAGTTTTATAAAATAGCCATTCATGAGCTGGGACATACGCAAGGGCTGTCACATTGTCCTGAAAAAATGTGTTTTATGAGGGATGCGAAAGGCAAAAATCCTACGGATGAAGAAACGGATTTCTGCAAAAAATGCAAAACTTTTTTAATCAATAAAAATTGGAAATTTAATTCAATATGAAGACAGTATATATAGATTTTACAGACATCGGTGACTATGAAGATTTTTACACCCAGCTGAAAGAGAAGATCCAGCTTCCTGAACACTTTGGAGATAATCTTGATGCACTTTTTGATACCATCACCGGTGATCTTGAAATGCCACTCCATTTAGAATTCGTAAACATGACAGTAGATCAGCTTGAGATTTTTGAAGATCTGCTGACAACGCTGGAGGATGCCGAAGAAGAAGTGGAAGATTTTAGTTTCAGCTATTATCTGGAGCAATACGAAGACGATGATCTGGAATCCGAAGGATAATAAAAAAAAGCTGTTTCAAAGTATGAAACAGCTTTTTTTTATTATCCTTGTCAAGGTTTTAAACCTTGACAAGGATAAAGTCTTTTCTTACAAAAATGTTGAATCAAAATAAAAAGGAAGCAGGTCCTTCACCGCATGTACTTTTACAACTTCTTCATTCATACTTGAAAAATAAAGATCAATATTCTCGTTCTGCTTGGTTTCATACTCAATCAGACTCTGACGGCATGCTCCGCAAGGCGGAATCGGAGGATTCTTTTCATGGAACTCTTTAGGGCCGCCTACTACGAAGATCTTTTTTATTTTCATATTCGGGAAGTTGGCAGCTACCCAGAAAAGAGTCGTTCTTTCAGCACAGAGTCCTGATGGATAGGCTGCATTTTCCTGATTATTCCCGGAGTAGATTTCTCCGTTTTCCAATAATACAGAACATCCTACCAGAAACTGAGAGTAAGGCGCATACGCATTCTCACGGGCTTCTTTGGCTCTTTCAAATAATTTATTTTCTATATCGCTCAGTTCACCGCTATTTTTAAAATATTCGTAACTGATCTGTATGTCTTTTTTCATATATTTATTGTCAACTAAAAAAGGGGGGTAAAATTAGTTCTTTTTAATGAAGTGGGCAATATTTTATTCTTCCCCTGAAAAGTTCAATTTTTTTAAGATTAAAAATGCTATACACACCAATAAAATTCAGAAATGTAGAGTTGAAAAACAGATGGGTAATGTCACCTATGTGTATGTATTCATGCGAAAACGGAGAAGCTAACGACTTCCATTTTGTACATTATGGAAGCAGGTCACAAGGCGGTACAGGCCTGCTGATCGTAGAAGCTACCGGAGTAGAGCCCAGAGGAAGAATCACCAATCACTGTATGGGAATCTGGAATGATGAACAGGCGGAGAAGCTGCAGAGAATTGTAGAATTTGTTCATAAAAACTCCGAAAGTAAAATAGGAATTCAGCTGGCCCATGCCGGAAGAAAAGGATCTACATGGAATAACATACAGATTTCTGTGGAAGAAGGCTGGGAAACTGTAGCACCAAGCCCTATTCCTTACCATCCGACGGAAAGAATTCCGCATGCACTGACTACAGATGAGGTGAAGGAACAGATTCAGAACTTTAAAAAAGCTGCAAAAAGAGCTGTAGAAGCCGGTTTTGATATTATTGAACTTCATGGAGCACACGGATATCTGATCCACCAGTTTTTATCACCACTTTCCAATATCAGGACAGATGAATATGGAGGGAGCTTTGAAAACAGAATCAGGTTTCTGATCGAAATTGTAGATGCCGTTAACGAAGAACTGAACGAAAATACGGCCCTTTTTGTAAGAATTTCAGGAACAGAATATGCTGAAAACGGCTGGGATATCCAAAGCAGTGTGGAACTGGCAAAAATTTTAAAAGAACACGCAGTAGACCTTGTTGATGTATCCAGCGGCGGAAATATCCATGGGGCAAAAATTCCTGTTTTTGACGGCTATCAGGTTCCTTTTTCATCACAGGTGAGAAATGAAGCAGGAGTGAACACCGGAGCAGTAGGTTTAATTACCAGAATAGAACAGGCTGAAGAAATCCTTCAGAAAGGAGATGCTGATCTGATTTTTGTGGCAAGAGAAATTTTGAGGAATCCTTATATTGCTGTTCAGGGATCTTTTGAAATGAAGGAAGACTGTTTCTTTCCTCATCAGTACACCAGAGCCAAAATCTCTTCTTAGTTCCCGGATAACTTTCAAAGCAACAGAAATGGATATCAACGACTTCATGCTTACCTGTCCCAGTAAAAAATTCCTGGGAGTAGAATGCCTGGGATGTGGTGCACAGAGAGCAGTCGTATTGGTATTTGAAGGAAAATTTGCTGAAGCTTTTCAAATGTATCCTGCGGTATATACCTTATTGTTGTTTTTTCTTACGCTGGGTTTGAGCTTTATCGATAAAAAAAGAAAATACAGTAATATTTTAATGATTTTGGTGGGAGTTAATCTTATTATTATGATCATTGGCTACCTATATAAACATTATTAATTAAAGATAAGAATAGTGTAAGTGTTTGATTTTAAACAGAAAATATAGAATGTATCTTATTTTGTATTTTGATTTAAAGAGAATTATTTAGAAAAATTTCAATAAAAAATAAAATTTGTTAGATTAAAATTCTTGCTTTGTTTTGTTGTGCTGAATTTTGGAAATGTCGTAGAACTACTACAATTTATGAAACAGTGCCACAAAAACTTTTTAAATTAGAACATGAAGTCTATCTTTGTTATAAAGATTTAAATTTAAGAATATGGCAGGAAATTCAAGAGGAATCTTAAAATTCAATGGAGGTGAAGGTCAGAAGCTATTAAAGCTTAACTACAGTGTATCAAGAGCTACAGATGTTTCCGGACGTGTAGCATCTGATCCGTCAAATGCATTGATCAAAGTAACAATTGAAGCAACAGAAAAATCTGATATTTTAGAAAGCTTATTGAACAGCAAATATAAACCTACAAGCGGGGAGATCAATTTCAACAAATCTCACGAAGAGGGTACCCTGATTTCTCTGAAATGGGAAAACGGATATGTTATCCAGCATGAAGTGGACTTTGATGCAATTGACAGTAATAATATGCTGATTAGCTTCGTAGTGAGCGCTGAAAGTATCATATATGGAAATTCATTTTATGACGGACTTTGGCCGATGAGCTAAGTCTTTCATGAATAAAAAATAAAAGACTGTCCTTATAAGACGGTCTTTTTTACCTTAGACTATATTCTGCGGGATCTTTTGTTTATGTTTTTAAACTCCCGTTCTGTTGAATAACCGTTTAGAAAATTAATCAAATCACTAAAAAATATGTCAAATACACCTGGAAAATTACAAGCGGCGTCTTTTCGTCCAACGCAGAATGCAGATGGTATTTCCGAAAACCATCATACAGGTATTAACCGTTTGGTAAAGCTTTCCCTTGTTATAGAAGGTAAAATTATCAAATATTACAAACATTTCAGGCTTAAGCAAAGTACAAGACGACATCATGAATTCACACTGACACTGGCACATGATACCCTGGGAGACCGACAAACCCACTCACTGGAAGAAGCCAATAAGTTTCTTGGAAAAAGGCTTACAGCAGTGATTTCCTATAAAGATATAGACAACAGCCCTGAAAGAACATTTGTAGGAGTGATTACCGGAGTAGGGTTCAGTCAGGAGCAAATGAGCCTGGGAAATATTGTGCTTACAGGATACAGCCCTACCATTCTTCTTGACGGGGCACCTCATATTCAGAGTTTTGGAGGCTCCCAGCCTGTTAACATCGGAATTATTGCTGAAGAAGTCATCAAACAGGGGATTGATAAAAGCCGTTTTGATATCAGGATAGATGCCAATAACTATTCTCAGATCATCTACAGCAGCCAGTACGATGAAACCCATTATAATTATCTGGCCAGAATGGCTGAAGCATATGGTGAACAGTTCTTTTATGACGGAGAAGTTTTACATTTCGGAAAACTTCCGGCTCAGAATAAACCCATTACCCTTACTTACGGAAGCAGTGCCAATGATATTAAAGTTGAGCTGAAAGCTGTACACACCAAGCCGCAGTTCTACGGTTATAACAGCAATAAAAATGAAAAGCTGACTTCAGGGTCAACGCCGATCAAACATGTAAGTGACCTTGCAAAAACAGCATACAGCCATAATGAAACTATTTATAAAACACCTGCTTTGCAAATAGCTCCTATTAAAGCAACCACACACCTTGATGTTGAGTACTCTCAGAAAAGTGCTTCGGGAAGTGAAGCAGTAAATGTTTTTTCCGTTTCAGGAAATACAACGGTTCCGTTTCTGCATCCAGGCTGTGTAGCAGATGTACAGATGCGTAAACAGGATTCCAATGAAACCTCTTATTTCACCAGAATCATGATTACGGAATCAGAGCATGAAATCGACACCAGAGGGCATTACAGTGGAAGCTTCGTAGGTATCGCAGCGGATACTGGATTTCTTCCAAAGCCGGAATTTACCATTCCCAAAGCTGAGCCACAGACAGCAACTGTTATTTCCAATACGGACCCGGAAGGACAGGGAAGAATACAGGTAAGATTTGACTGGCAGACGAATGACACCACTCACTTTATCCGTATGATGAGCCCTGATGCAGGAGGAACAGACCAGATTACCCAAAACCGTGGCTATGTGGCTATTCCCGAGGTGGGAGATCAGGTGATGGTCAATTTTGTGCACAGTCATCCGGACAGACCTTTTGTAATGGGAGGAATGTTCCATGGAGGAATAGCCTTGGGAGGAGGTGTCAACAATCACCTGAAGTCTATTCAAACCAGAAGCGGGATCAGAATTCTAATGAATGATGAAGAGGGAAGCGTGACGATTCTTGATCCGAGCGGCAACACTTATTTCATGGACGGACAGGGAAATATCAGCATGAAAGCTCCTAAAAATTTCACCTTGAATGCAGGTGACAATATCAATATCACAGCAGGAAAAGAAATTTCTATAGGGGCAGGAGCAAGCATTACCAGTACCGCAAACGATAATATTGTTTCCATTGCAGGAAAAGATATGAAACTTACGGCTTCGGGAGACATTACAGAAACTTCCGATACCAGAACAGAAATGATTGAAAAAGAATTCAAGAGACAGTCTGAAACTTCCAATGAAATTGCAGGGGAAATTTCCATGTTCAGCGAGCTGGAAAATATGACCATGCAGAGTGGAAAGATCGTAGAATTCAACAGTGCTGAAAAATCAAAACTTTTCTGATATGGCAATTATAAAGACAGCAACCAATCTGCGCATCACAGTGAAAGATACTTATCATCTGAGCGTTGGAAAAAAGGTTGAAAAAATAGCAAAGAAAATCAATGTGGAAGCACATAAGGAAAATCTGGTTTTAGCAAGTAACAAGAAGATTATGTCCCATGGCCATAAGTAAATATAACATACTGATTCTTTTTATTATATGCTGTTTCTCATTAACGAATTGTCAGAATAAAAAAATGGAAGAAAAATACACATGGCTGGGAACCGTTTCTGCTCCGCAGGAATATCCCATGGAAGTATATGAAGGAGCTATTATTGCCAATGATTTCACTTATGCCTTTGATGCCATCTGGGGAACACAGAATACCGGATGGGGTAAAGAAGGAGGTACCATGAACGTAACCACCGAAAGAATGAATGCTCCTCATAAGCTGGAATTCACATGGTATTCCTTAGTGGAGAAAAAATTTTACACCGGAAAATGGGAACTGGATAAAGAAAAGATCAAAAAACTTTTGGATGAGGGATTCGTAGACCAGGACACAAAAAAGAAAGCTACTTACCATTCTTTTGTGGTAGGATTGGCTCCGAAGGGAAGAGTAGTGCTGTGGATGAAAGGTGCTGGAAATCAGAAGGAAGTGGGCGCTTTCCAGGCACATGATACTGTCATTACCAAAGAAAAAGCATATGACAATGCCCAATACATGCTGAAAGAAGGCTTTGCAGACAGAATGCTGAAAGATCCGTCCTACAAAACATTCAAGCCGGAAGTTCGTGAGAAAATTGAAAAAGAAGGATATCCTGATGCAGACATTTATAATGTATACAGAGAAAGATACAACTGGAAACCTTCCGTAATTCTCCCGGAAGGAGCCACCTGGATCGATTTCGGGTTTACCAGCTATAACGGAGAACAGGAAAATCTTTTTGATCAGAGTTTAAAAGATAATACATACAAAAGCAGAGCTATACCAAAATTCTGCGGTTTTTACTGGAAAGATAAAAACAACAACAGGTATGCGGTATGGATAGACGCTTTTGATGACAAAGAAATATTTGATTTGTTTCAGAAAACAGGAAAAGACAAAAATATTGATCTGACCATTAAAGTCAATGAAGACAATACAAAGGTTTTGATATCCATTGACTCTGAAAAAGACAAACTTCCGGTAACCAAAGCAAAAATAAGAGTATCTCAAAAGATAGAAGAATAGGTTTCATTCAGTCAATTTAAAAACAAGAACTATGCACAATAATCAATTTGGAAGCTATACACCAACTGTATCCAAAGAGGAGGTACTGGATATTACCATTGGGATTTTTTTTGACGGAACCCTGAACAATAAAACCAATACAGACGAAAGAAAAAATAACACGGATGCCCATAAAAAACATGGTGGAAAATCATCAGACAATACAAGCTACAACAATGACTGGAGCAATGTAGCCCGTATGTGGGACAATTATGATAAAAACTTCGGTATTTATATAGAAGGTATCGGTACACAGGATAAAGAAGGAGATGCTACGCTGGGATACGCTTTCGGAACCGGAGAAACCGGGATCAGATCAAAAGTGAGAAAAGGCTGCGAGGAAATCGTAAAAAAGGTGAAAACCATTAAAGCAGAAAAAAAAGCTGATAAAATCGCAGTTCTTACCTTTGATGTGTTCGGATTCAGCCGCGGAGCTGCCGCTGCCCGTAATTTTGTATATGAAATAGGAAAAGCAAAATATAAAGCTACCGCACGTACCATTTCCAATGAAGCTGCTACAGTGACCACTTATTCAGATGGTGACGGTAAAAGTGTAGAAGGGGAAGAGCTTCCAAAATGGGGACATCTTGGCCTTAAGCTCGAAGAAGCAGGATTAAAGGTAGATGTCTTAAAAGTAAGATTTCTTGGAATTTATGATACCGTTTCTTCTTATTCAAAATACCTGTCACCAATGCCCAATTTCAGCAATGACGTAGAAGAATTGAGCCTGAATGACATCGGAAAAGCCCAGACTGTCGTTCACTTCATTGCAGAAAATGAACACAGAGAAAACTTTGATCTCACAAGAGTACATATCGGAACTGAAAAAACATTCCCCGGTGTTCACTGCGATGTAGGAGGTGCCTATGAAAACGGACAGGAAACATGGGAAGAAGTTGAAACATCGTGGACAACCAGTACGAAATTGCAGGCATTAAAGACAGAACTTGAAAACGAAGGATGGTACCAAAAAGGTGAACTCACCATTACTCCGGGATTTTACCTGTCATTGAAAGGCTCACGCTATCTGCTGAAAACATTCAGTTACATTCCTTTACATTTTATGGCAGAATATGGTATAGGTAAGAATCTTCCCATAACCATGAAGAAGCTGACAGATGAAAAATATTCCATTTCGGATGATCAATTTTTAATAGGAATAAAGGAACGTCTCAGATCTTACGTCATGGGAGACGGAAAGCCATACTCTTTCAGACATTATAAAGAACTGCGTGACGCCTATGGAGGAAACCAAATCCCGGAAAACCGCCAGGAGGCTTATCAGAAAGAAGTAAAAGAACAGGATGATTTAAGAACGCTTCGCCATAAATATCTTCATTGGTCAGCCAGAAGAGAAGGAATTGGTATGGATCCGAGACCAAACAGAACAAGAGTTATCCATTAGAATTAAATTTTAAAAAGATACCATACAAAGAAAGAAATTGAAGCAGGAACATTTTTATGCAGGAATATAACATACATACCGTTCAGAAAGATGAAACTTTAAAAAGTATAGCCTCGCTGTACGGATTGGATAAAGACGCATTAAAACTCTTCCACAACAACCATTGCGCTGTTAAGGATATGATCCTGATCAACCTGAACGGGCAGAAAGAGCTTTTTATTCCGAGAACTGCAGTTGCAGATAAAAACCTTTTGGTGAAATTCGGAAAAGGAAACAGCCTTGTCCTTCAGCCGGAAGCTTCAGTGCGAAGATACAGTGTCGTCATTACCATTGAAAAAGGAGAAGATAAAAGCGAATTAAAATATGAAACATCTGTTCGCTGGCTGAAAACAGAAAAAGGAAATCATTTTTTTGAGATAGACAGAACATCAAACCTTTATCTCAATGAAGAAGAAGTAAATGAAATTGCCGATTTGCTGGCTTACAGAACATCTAAGGTTTTATACCCGTTACAGATCAGCACCAATGAACATGGGAAATTTGAAGCCATAGAAAATGCTGAGGTGTTTTTGAAAAGATGGTCCGCTGTAAAGGAAGAACTGTATAAAGAATTTGATGGCGAAACCGTAGACGAATACTGCGGAAAGATTGAAAAAGTAATCAGCCGGCCTGAAGCCATCGATCTTTACCTGAAAAATGATTATTTCATCCGTACTTTGTTTTTTGGAATATACCAAAGCTATGGTCCAGAATATAAAACTGAGATGATAACAACCTTTCCTGTAGTAGATAATGCTATTGAACCTGGATATAAAATCACGCTGGAAACAGATCCGCTGAAAGGAGAAACCGGCCTGATTACGGTAGAAGGATCAGGAAAGTTATATGAAGAAAGAGACATTGATGACTTTATAAGAAGATCGCCCTTTTCATTGATTATAAATGATGCACCTGTAATGAATGAAGACGGAACCTTCAGAATAATAAACTATATGAAAGAAGAAACTTCACTTCCGAAATCTCTTTATCTGGAATGCAGCATTATGCTGCAGGAAGAAAAAAAGATTTCAGTATCCGTTTCAGGAATTGATGAAAACTAAATTACCATTTCACTAAAGATAAAATTAATATGGCAGAAAAACATATTGTAGTACAGGGAGCTCTATGCAAATGCCAGTTCGGACAGGTTCCGGACAAGCTGAAAGTACTTACACACCAAAAAGAATATGCCAATGATAAAAGCGCTTCCAAAAAACTGATCGTTACCACGAAAGAAATAGGAGGAGCCACATTTGAAAAAAATACATTCGGAAACTGTACCAAAATGGGTAGCCCGCCGCCGCCATGCAAAATTATGGTCACAGAATGGCAGAACTTTTATGATAAAGTACAGCTCAGCAATGGCGGATATATCATTGTGGAAGACAGCAAGGCAGTATGTGCTGTTGCCGGTACTCCATGCATTGAGATTATAGACCATGGACAGCGCGCTGAAGCCAGCCAGCAAAATTTTAAAAATGCCGACAAAGATGTTCAGCAGCAGATTAATCCGCTGGTAGATTCCGAAGAAATGTATAATGAGCAGCCTTCAGGAGGAGGGCAGGATGGTGCAATCTAAATGATCATACAATGGCAAAAGGCATAAAAAAAATAAAGGTTACAAGTGGATTGTATTATCCCAAAATGTCTGTATTAGGACAAAGGATTACCATAAAACCGGACCAGTGGGTGTACTTTGGCGTTGAAGAGTGGCTGCCGGGCACTACAGATGCAGATAAAAAGAAACCTCTGACCTGGATGAGACAGGACAGCAACAGGCAAAATATTGTCAATCAGGTAACCTCTGCTACCGGGTATAAGTTTTTAATAGACAAACAGTATTGCGGAAGCTATCACTTTTATATTGAAGCCAGCCTTTCAGGCGTCAGAGATAAAAAAAATAATACAGGAATATTTGTAAGAGGCTGGTGTGAGCCTAAAATTGTGAGCAGCAAATGGTCTACACAGAAAAACAGCAAAAGCATTAAAAACAATAAAAAAGTTGATTATATTTCCTATGGACATATTGTTCATCTGAACCTCATGACGGAAGGCCTGAATGGAAATACAGTCATTATTGAATTGTGGAATCAGCAGTATGCCAAAAAAGATAAGCTGGTACATGTATACAACAATGTAAAGGTCATAGATGGTGAGGTAAATCTGAAAATAGAAAATACCTTTGCCTGGATGGCATATGTGGACAACATCCAGAATGTAGAGGAATTCTATGTTAAAGTGAAAGATGTAGCATCCAAACAATACATTAAAGATAAGCTTGGCGATGATCTTCATGCCATCTATCTGAATGTAAAAAATAAAATTGCCACTACCAATACCAACGGAGCCCAGAACCAGACACCGACTAAAGTTTATAAGCCGGATGTCAACTCTGTAAGACTCGAACCCTGTAAATTTGAAGTGATCAAGATTACTGAAAATGAAACAAAGGACGGCAAAGCCAGCAACACAACCGTTAAAGTCTTTGATAACGGGAATGGGGTCAAACTGATAAAATCCGCCGCTTTACAGGAACATATTCAGAGAACCATCTATTATAAGTTTGACTCTACAGTTATTGATAAAGACGGGGAAGCCGTCCTGAATAATGTGCTCAAATTTCTTCTTGAACACAAAGATTCCACAATGAATCTCAGTGGCTATGCCTGCGTTATAGGAAAAGAAAATTATAACAAAGGGCTTTCGCAAAGAAGAGCTGATGTTGTCAAAAAATTCTTTGCAGACGGAGGGTTAGATCCAAGAAGAATTATCTCAGTAGGAAAAGGGGAAGCAGATCCCACCGATGATAAAATGGGAAGAGATAATATCAAATACAAAAACGAGAAAGACTACGAAAATAACCGTAGAGTAGATATTTCATTTATATTCAATGCCCATGATGCACAGACTATCAATTATGAAGTAACCGCACCAAGTGTTTCTACAAAGAAAAATCTGACTATTGACGTTACTGGCTTTGAAACAAAGGAATGTTTCAGAGACAGTAAAGGAAAGCACAAAAAACAGATACAGATTGTAGATGTAGGGCAGGCAATAGATAAAGGAGACACGGTAAAGACATTTACTACGCCATCATTTAATTATGGAGTATACTCAGATTTATCACAATTTGATGCTTTTCCTATACAATATATCTGGCCGATGTGGGCCACTCCCAACCAGTTCCATCTTCACGCACATACCTGCAGGTATTTTAGCAATGAAAAGAGAACAACCGTATTAATCAAAGCCTACCCGGACATTAAATGGACACTCACTTTCTTCGTTAATCTTACCAATGAACTGAGTGTGAAATGGCAGAATCAGCCAGCGGCAAAACATAAAGACCTACAGGCTAAAGCCGGTAAAATAGGTGCTGAAAGAAGATGGAAACAAAAGGATGCTTCCTTCGGATTCAGTCTGAAAAGTGAATGGGAAAAGAACAGAAGCGGTAGTTTTCAGAAAAGTAAAGAAGTTAAAGGAGAATACGAGACAAAATTCAAAAAGCTTTATGATCTTTTCGGCTCAATGGGAGCAATGTCTGACGGTATTACGAACAAAACTAAAGGACAGGTTAGAAATATAGGTTTTAAAGGTCTTCCGGTAACTTTTGCCATTAAACCACCTAATATCAATCTTAAAGGTGAATGGTGTTTAGAAAGAGCCAAACAGAAAAATACAGAAATTGAAAGATTAGGAACAAAGGTTGATATATCTTTTAATGCAGAACCCCTGATAGGATTAGAAGTTACAATAGACCTCCTTTGTACAGCTGTAGGACTGGTGGCAGGAGCTGTGAGTGGTGGAACCGCAGCACCAGGTGCTGTAAGGTTGTATGGAGTGATCAAAGACCGGATGAATACAGGAGTAGAGTTTGGAAATGATGATTTCGGAGCTAAACTGAGTTCAGATGTTTACATTGATCTTGTTATTTCAAGTGAAATCAAAACATCAATTGGTTTTTCATTCAACACTGTAAGCGAAAAAAATGATAAGCAAGGAAAAATAGAAGCCAAAAATACCCTTAAAATTGAATTAAAAGCAGGGGTTTGGGCAAAAGCAGAAGCCAATCTTGTTATTGTGAAAGTAGAAGGATATTTTGAAATGAGCGGAAAGGGATCAGCTTCCATTACATTCGGGCATGGTGTGAAATTTGATGATAAAGGATTAAATTACCGCCCGGAATTAGGATTTGATGGACTCAACGCTGAATATGTGATCAAAGGAAAAGTAGGAATGTCTGCAAAAAAGAAAATACCTAGAGGGGGCAATAAAAAACCGGCAGAACTTAAAGGAAGTTCAGAAGACGAAGGTATTATCGCAGAAGGGAAATTTAACGAAATTGTACCTAAATTTGATGTCATCAAAAGTCTTGAAGAACTTTTCGGGTTCAGTGCCGATATTCCGTTAATAAGAAATTAGATCATATGAAAAAGATAGTTTTAATAATTTTGTGTTTTATCATGTTTGTATCATGCCAGTCACAACAAAAGACAGATCTGGAAAAAGTAGATTTTTCCAAAGGATATAAAGAAGTTCTGAAAGATACCAAATATCAGACAGAAGCGAGGGAAATTGTAACTACATTGCCTGTAGCTTATACCAAAGATGTTTCCGGATATAAATTCGGAAATATATCGTTTCCGGAACACAAAGAAAATAATGTAAAAAGCTCCACCGTAGGATTACTCATTAACAATACTACAGAAAGGCTTACCAAAGGAGTGAAAATAGAACTGGAAGATACTGCCGCAGGTAACGATCTTCTAGCCTATCTCAAATCACAATACAAAAATCCTAAAGTTCTTGCAGGAGTTCCGGCAAAGAACAGTGAAGGTAAAATATTGGGAAATGCAGCCTATGCCTGGGATCTGAAAGGTAGAACAATGGTATTGGTACAATATTATGAATATACCAATAATAAACCCAATACTTCCTCTGTTCTCTATATTGTAGACAATCAGGTGAAGACAGCAGACGGGCAGGAAACAGCAGCAGCACACCTTCTGAAAACGTATACTTCATAGCAGATTATTATTGATGGATAATTATGATTATTATGCAGAAAAAGTAATTACGTATTTACCGTTAGTTATACTTTCTGTCATTGCAGTTATTTTACTACTTCCTAATTCTAGAAAAAGATTTTTAAGAATTCAGGCATCATTACCCACATCCAAAATAAAATCTGTGGCCATGGGGCTGGTAGAAATTCAGGGAAAACTTATTATGAAAGAACCTTTGATTTCACCCGTTGCGAGAGAAGAATGCATAGGATATTATTATACAATTGAAGATGTAACCAGAGATAAAGAAGGGAAAAATTCTTATACAACAATTCATAGAGAAACCCAGTGCAATCTCTTTCTGATGCAGGATGATTCAGGAACCATTGAAATACATCCCGAAGGCATAGAATTGATATTAATCGAAGAAACCAATGTAAGTTATAACGGACAGAAAAGATATAAGGAAACATTGCTTAAATCCGGCCAGGAAATGCTTCTTGTGGGAGCTGCCGACTCAAGAAACGGAGAAGCTTTCATCAGAAAAGATACAGGGCATAAGCTTTTAGGAATTACCACTGTTGCAGGAATTTCAGTCTGGAATAAATACCAGCCCCTGTTGAGGTCATTTATTGTCACCTGTATCGTTATACTTATCGTAATGATTTTAATCTTATCACAATAATGAATCAAATTGTAGCAATTGTTATCGCCGTATTTCTTATCGTGGCCATCGTGGCTTTTTTCATTAGTTTGTACAACAAGCTTGTCATGCTGAAATTCAATGTAGAAAAAGCGTATGGGAATATAGATGTTATTTTGAAGCAAAGAGCAGACGAAATTCCTAACCTTGTCAATGTTGCCAAACAGTTTATGGCACATGAAAAAGATCTGCTTACCAAACTGACAGAACTTAGAACTTCCTATAACAGCACCAATGATTCCGACAGAAAAACAGAGCTTGCCAATGAGACATCAAAAGCACTTTCATCATTTTTTGCTGTTTCAGAAAACTATCCCAGCCTGCTATCAAACAATAACTTTCTGGAACTGCAGAAAAGAGTTTCCGGACTGGAAGATAAAATAGCAGACAGAAGAGAATTTTTCAATGACAGTGTAAACCTTTACAATATAGGAATTCATGAATTTCCCAATGTTATATTGGCAAAAATACTTGGGTATAAGGACAAAACCCTATTAGACATTTCAAATCAGGAAAAACATTATGAAGGCGTTCAGTTTTAATACATTTTTCGGATATGAAAATATACTGATGGAAAAACCCGAAATTGTTTTGTTCGGGGCGATGCTTCTTCCTATAGGACTGATTATGGTGGTGAGTATCATAGGATGGATGTTCAGGAAACTGAAATTCAATATGTATATCATTCAGGCAATACTCTATACCTTGCTTTTCACCTTCTTTTTTGGAACGGTTACCATGCTCATTCTTTTTTTCATAACAGATAAAAACGGAGTTAAACTTGCGTGGTGCTGGAGCTCTATTTTCCTTGGAATGTTCTGTTTTAGCATCATCAATACCAATACCATCAGTAAAATGTTTACAGACTGGTCTAAAATCATTAAAAACTAAAATTATGATACAACAACCCTATTATATGATCGATTTCAGTGCATCAGCCTGTTTGTTTGAAATAAGGATTAATGATTATCCTGTGATTCATATGAATGTTGAGGGACAGGTTGCCACCAATATTCCGATCAATTTTGCCATATTGAAAAGTGGTGTTCAGACGATATCAGCAAACATTTTACCTAATGTTGGCGATGTACAGCTGCATCCTAAATCAGAACTGAAATTTAATGTCAAACTTTTTGATGTGGCTAATGATTTTGTTTTTGATAAACAGTTTGGAGACTATCATTCAGAGGCTATTGAAGACAAAAAGAAACAGGTTATCAAACATGTTGGCTCCTTTAAAGCAGAAGTTCCTTATCAGCTTTCGGCATGGCAGAACGGGAGAAACCTGCAGGACATTAAAGACGGCAGAAAAAAACTGGAGAAGGCTTATGATCATATATCAAGATTAATAAGGGAAAATAAATTTGAAGATTATAAGAAATCAATTTCCAGAAGGGAAGAAAATATGGCTGCTTCTATGTATCTGTCAAAAGCAGAATCGGAAGAACGCTTTACTGATCTTGTAAAAGATTTCAAGTCCGGATTTAAAATACAGCCTGTTTCTAAAGATGCCGTTATGTTTGTATGTGCAGAAAATAAAGTCGCTTTTTTAAAAAAGGCAAACGGAGAATCTGCTTTATATCTGGAAAATCCTGAAACAGAAGAAGAACTGATGCTTGATATTTCATTTTATATACCTGAAGGAAAGGAAGAATTTGAAATAATATAAGCGTTTTATATTCATACAAACAAATAGGAATTTGAGGTTAAAAATGAATAAAAAAACGTTTTCCGGATACTTGAATCCTGTTTTTTCTGTTTATTATTGATAACCGGACACTAACACTAACATTATGAAAAAACTGAAATATGTATTAATACCAGTAATCTGCCTGAGTCTTGCATCATGCGGCCAGCAGAAAAATAAAGAAAGTGAGTCTTTGGTTGAAACAGCGGGAAGTACCCAGACTGAACCATTCAATCTTGCCAAGCTGAAAGCAGGACAAAATATTAATGAAATTTTAAAATCTGCCGGAGCAACAGAAAAAGAAGCTGTACGTACCAATGAAGTTACCCTGATCGGAAATGAAAAACTGGCTTTTTCATCAAAAGAATTATTACACTTTAATGGGATAGATCTGGAAGGAAAGAATCATAAAAATACGAATAAAGTCATTTTACATTTCGGAAAAGTAGATCAGGAAATAGGTCCGCTTGCCAATGAGAAAGAAGACGAATTAGGAATGTATCAGCTTGATATCTATACTGAACAGGAAAAGACAGCACTCTTTGCCAACTTAAACAAAACACTTCAGAAACCCACTTTTGATACTATTCATGAAGGTTTTGAATCAGAGGTGAAAGATGATGTGATCATCCAGACTCATAATAAGCTCATCCAGGAAGTGGCGATCTGGAGAAATAAAGATATGCTTTACTACTACTGTGAAACCAAAATAGATAACAGACCTGATGAGTACCGCTGTAACCTCTTTGTGTTCAAAAATAAAGAATGGAAAGACCTTCTGAAAGGATCAGGATATCCATATCTTGATAAAATTCATTGAATTAATTTAAAACAAAAAATAACACATCCGTTTAGTCAAATCAGCCTCCTGATTCCGCTTCGCCTTCTAAAATAAAACATTAAAAAAAACTTCTGTTCAATCAGGAAAATCTGTGGGAGTTTAAAATAGAAATGCCGGTCTTCTTTAGACCGGCATTATTTATAGAAATTAATATTTGAATTATTTTACGAGAAACTGCATTGTAACCTGATCCAGTTTCAGAATATAAATTCCCTGGCCGAGATTTCTGGTTTTAATAGAATTTCCATTTTTGAAAGGCTGATCGATCGTCTGAAGAACTTTCCCCTGAAGATTATAAATTTCAGCTTTCTTTACTTTCTGAAGATCTCCTTTTACAAAAATTTCCTGATTGGTAATTGGATTTGGAGAGATTTTAAAACTGCCGGAAGTCGTTTCTGTAGCCGTATTTTGAACCATCCTCGCACTTGATCCGGAATAGCATGTCCATGAAAGGTCATCAATAGCCACTCTGTTACTTGTTGAATTGTTAACCAGACTCACTGTTACGTTTCCGGAAATGTTGATATTACTGATGGTTGTAGTGGCAACGGAAGCACTGTAAGGAATAGTTCCCACGGTTGTTCCGTTTACTTTTACATCAAAAGTGCCGTTAGTTCCTGTAAATTTAAGCTGTGTAGTGACTGTTAAAGAGCCAATACCATTGGCAGAACTGCCGGAAGTTAAAGAGCCGTTTCTTACTGTAATAGCCTTATTATTAAGAGTCTGATCCGTTCTTGCATCTGTTGCTGTCCAGGAGATACCTCCATTGCTCCATGACCTGGTCGAATAAGTGGCACTTGCTGCAGGAATTGTCTCAAAGCTTTCATTGGCACAGCTGGTCGGAGTAGTGCTTCCTGCATTGGTTGTACCAGAAACCGTTGAACTGTTTGATGATGAATTGCCAGCCGCATCTTTTGCTACAACATAAAAACTGTAAGTTGTAGAAGGTGCAAGCCCTGAAATTGTTGTTGAAGTGGAGTTTACTGTGGTTTGCAGGTTTCCGTTCATATACACATTATAGGCAGTTACCCCTACGTTATCTGTAGAAGCACTCCATGCCAGAGAAATGCTGGTGGAAGTCTTTCCTGAAATATTTACACCTGTTACTGTAGTGGGCGCCTGTGTGTCACCTGAAGGCTGTTGGGATCCCCAGATAAGATTTACATAATTAGGATTATCAATAAATGGATTTCTGTTTCCCTGGTAAGTATAAGAAGCGTTGTTTCTTTTGATCTCAGCCTGTGAAACAGGATCCTGATTGTGCCACGCTAAGAGAACATTAAGTTCCCAGGTCTGCAGTCCGGGGAATGCAGAACTGCCCAGCATGTCTCCTGACGAAAAACCGGAAAGCTTGCTTTGATAACGGGTTACAAAATAGAAAATCATACGTGCGACATCGCCTTTAAACTCATCAATCGGCTCAAAAACCGTCCCTGAATATCCCGACGAAGCGGATGTTCCAAGCTTTGATCCGTTCATTGAGGTAAAAGAAGCACTCCCAACTTTTCCATAAGGATAATTGCTTCTCATGCCATTTACTTTTCCATCTGTAGCTCTGATGAAATGAATGTCCGCAACCATTGGAGATGCCTGGTTAAAAAGACTTTGAGGAATTACATGCTCTCTGTTGTAACAGTTACCTTCTGTAGAATAAGTACCGCATTGGTCAGTTCCCGGAGTATATTTATAAGGATCAGTTCCTGAAGGTTTTTCAGAATAGATATCAAGAATGGACCCATCGTTTTCGTAGTCCTTGTCAATATCAGTGGTTTTATAGGCTGTCCATAAACCGTTATAGCCTTTGTCCTGGTGTCCGTTAGTGATAATACTGCTTAATGCAGTTTTTAAGGCAGCCCCACTCAGTCCGTTGGCAGAATTGTAGTATCCGGCAGGGGCCTGAGCCTGTGCAAGTCCCGCAAATACAGAAAATAAGATGATTTTTTTCATATCAATATAAGTTTCAGCAAGAATACCACATTTTTGTGAATAAAAAATTACAGAATCGTTAATTTTAAATGTATTGCATGTAATGTCGTGAGAGTTCCTGGATCCGGAATTTTGAGATCGGAGACTCGGATTTTAGAGTTAGATTGTATATTTCAATATCTTACAAATTCAACAGACCCGGACTTTAGCCTGATTTATAATAAAGCTTGTTTCACTGGCCTTAGCCAAAATTTAATATTTCACTCATAAAAAATCAAAAAACATCCGTTCAAATCAGCATGATCTATGATGAAAGGATCATCAAATGCATTATTTAAATAAGTATAATTTTATAAGACATAAAAAAACCGGCACAAAATGTACCGGCAGATATAATGGATGACTTATTTTATTTTCTTTGCGGCGGATAATTTTTCATAATCTCAGCCATGATTTCAGGAATCTGTCTCTGTTTTGCTTTTGGAGAATCTACAGAAATTCCGCTTCCGATACCCTGCCAAACCAATTTGTTGGTTTTTGCATCAATTAAATCGACAATCAGTGCCCCTTCGTTATAGTTTGTTGTCCACGTTCTGTTCATGCCAACACCCCATCCGAATGGTCCGCCCCATCCCCACATTCCGTAAGGTGAAGAAGAATTGATATCAGTAATCTTTTTATGATTTGCCTTTACGTTGATAATAAGATCAGGGTTTTCTCCGGACTGGAGCCCTCTGCTCTGAAGCTGTCTCGATAGCTCATTCAGCACTCTGTCTTTATCAATATCATTCAGTTTTAGATCATCAATTCTTATCTTATAGGTTTTGTAAGAATTGAAATTGGCTGTTTCAGCATAGTCTGAGCGTACCTGAAAAGGGCTACAAGAAGTCAAGCCTAAAGTAGCAGATGCCAACAAAATAAAAATATATTTTTTCATTTTATTTATTTTTTTTATCACTTTTAATGAATGTATCAGTCTTTTTATCGTACCCGTAAGGACAGTGTCTGCAGCCGCTTTTACAGCAATAACCTCTTTTCAGATGGAATTTTTCTGTAAAAACCTTGTACCCCTGTTCATTATAGTAGAAGTCTTCACCCTCTTTGATGTCATAATGGGCCATAAGTTAAATGCTAGTCAAAAAACTTTTTATATTTGTTACTATGATAATTGTATGCCAAAAGCCTTTAAAAAGATTAAAAATTAATGGCATTGCTCTCTTTCCCTTTATCTTTATTAGGAAACCCGAAGATAAGGAAAATAATGTATTGATCAATCACGAAAAAATCCATTTGCGGCAACAATTGGAAATGCTCATCATTTTCTTTTACATCTTTTATGTTATCGAATACTATTATTGGTTCTTCAAACTCAAAGATGGTTACCTGGCTTACAGAAGAATCTCTTTTGAAAGAGAAGCTTACGCGAATGAAAACAACCTGAATTATCTCAGAAAAAGAAAATTCTGGAACTTCAGGAAATACCTTTGAAATTATAAATTATAAATGATGAGTTGTGTGTTTTCGGGATTCAAGGTTTGGATCAAGGTTTGGGAATCTGGGCTGGGATTTCGGTTAACGATCACAATATTCAATAGGAGCTGGCTTTAGCCCGTTTATCAAAACAATCTAAATTCATCCGGCTTTAGCCAAAACTTAAATTAAATAATCCCTATCTTAATTATACAAAATTCGTACATATTTAACACGATCATCTGTGTCAATCTGCGTTATCTGTAGGAAAAAAAGAAAACTCACACAACAATAAATCTTTTCCTACTTTTGTAAAGAATAAACCTTGAGTTGTAAAACTGAAATGCTATTAAAACTTCCCATAGAGCCTGTTCCCATTCAGGAGATTCCCATTGAGAAAAATATCAAACTTTTTATTAAAAGGGAAGATCAGATTCATCCGCTGATTTCAGGTAACAAATACTGGAAGCTGTTTTACAATGTTAATAACTATCTCGAAAAAAATCACGGAAACCCTTATATTATTACTTTTGGAGGAGCTTTTTCCAATCATATCGCTGCGGTTTCAGCAGTAGGAAGCCTGGCAGGTATTCCAACATTGGGGATTATCAGGGGAGAAGAACTGCAGCATAAATGGCGTGATAATCCAACCTTGCTTTTTGCAAAAAGAAATGGGATGAACCTGAAATTTGTCACCCGTGAAGAATACCGTCACAAAGAAAAACTGACAGAATTCCTTCAGCAGGAGTTCCCTGAAGCTTTGATAGTTCCTGAAGGAGGAACCAATAAAGAGGCTGTAGAAGGAGTGAAAATGATGCTCAACGAACAAACAAAAGATTTTGACTATCTTTGCACCGCAGTCGGAACCGGAGGAACCATTGCAGGAATTTCAAAATTTTGTGAAGATAATCAGAAAGTTATAGGATTTAAAGCAGTTGACGATGCTTCACTGGAGAATAAAATTTTTGAATTAACTTTAAAGCATAATTTTGATCTAATAGATTCATGTTTTGGAGGTTATGGTAAAATAAATGACGGAAACGTCCGTTTTATCAATGATTTCAAAGAAAGGTACGGTATTCCTTTGGAACCGGTTTATACAGGAAAGATGATGGAGAAGATTTTTGATTTGATCGAAGAAGGGTATTTTCCTGAAAACAGTAAAATCTTGTGCTTTCACACTGGCGGATTGCAGGGAATTGAGGGTGCTAATTTACTGTTGGAAAAACAGAATAGAAATTTAATTATATAAGTAAAATTGAAAAACGTGAAACACTTAGTGTTCCATCTTTCATTTTAAAACAATAAAAAATATAAGATGAAAAGACTTTTCCTATCCATAAGCCTTTTAGTTTTATCAAAATTTTCAGCCCAGACTTGGGCAACCGAAGATCAGTATATTCAGAAGTTTGCTAAATATGCCGTAGAAGAAATGGAAAAATATAAAATTCCGGCTTCTATTACCCTTGCCCAGGGATTACTGGAAACAGGGGGCGGGCAGAGCAGGCTGGCACTGGAAGGTAAAAATCACTTCGGTATAAAATGTAAAGAAGACTGGACCGGTAAAACGATGAAACATACCGATGATGCCCCCAACGAATGCTTCCGTGTGTATGAAGATCCAAGACAGTCTTATGAGGACCATTCCATATTTTTATCCACCAGAAAATATTATGCTAATCTTTTCAAACTGGATATGAAAGATTACAGAGCATGGGCTTACGGTTTGAAAAAAGCAGGTTATGCTACCAATCCCCGCTATGCTTCCATTCTTATCACAAAAATTGAAAAGTATAAATTATACGAATACGACAATACCAATTCCAATGAAGTATTGTACGCTGTGTTGAAAATGTATCCTGATCTTAAAGATGACAGAACATTCATGGCTCAGCTGGAGCCCTCAAAAGCAACCAGAAAAGTTAAAGATCCGGTTACTGTAGAAGTTCCTTATAAACAGACTTCTTATGCACAACAGCAGAAAAGAGTGGAAAGAATCAAAACAAAAGCGGAAATTCTGAATTCCATTCTGATCAAAAGTCATCCCAATGACGGCCTGAAATATATCATTATTCCTGAAGATACCGATGTGAAATTCATTGCTAACAAATTCAAGGTCAGCGAAAGCAGACTGATGAAATGGAATGAACTGGAAAGTGAAACCTTGAAGAAAAATGACATCATTTTCCTTGAATCTAAAAATTCTACAGGAAATACAGCTACTTATAAAGCCGAATACGGAGAAGATATGCATGATATCGCCCAGAAATTCGGAATCAAATTAAATAAATTGTATGCTAAAAACAGAATGGATGAAGGACAGCAGCCATCCGCAGGACAGCTTATTTATTTAATAGATAAAAAACCACGAAACTAATAATAACCCCAAAACAATGAGAATCTTAAATATCAAAACTAAATATTTGTTGATATTTCTGATATTTATGTCGTGTACAATGTTTTCTCAGGAGCAAAATTATATTCCTTACAGAAAAGGAAAATTATGGGGACTTTGCGATATTAATAAATTTATAGTTATACAACCACAATATAGCAGCATAAGCAGTTATGACGAATCTATAGGAGGGTTTCATGCGGAACAAAATGGACGATTTGGAATCGTGGATCGAAATGCTGTTATGATCATGCCATTTATTTCCAATATACCTATATCTGTAGAAGGAGGTAAATATCTGGTGTTTGATGGATTGGATTATTATTACTATTCCATTAAAACAAAAATGCGTCTTGACAGATATATTAAGCAAGAAAGTTATCCTGTAAGAGACAGTGGCTGGGAAAATTATAATCCGCTTGACAGAAATAATGCAAAATTGACATTAAGCAGGGATGATCTTGATGATGACGATCTGAATGTATTGGGTCCGTATGATCATGACGGGTATCAGCTGAATTACAAGAGCGATTTTATTGAAATAACAGAAGGGGATACTTATATTGGGATTTATATTCCTAAACTTAAAAAGATATTTATCAATACACGCGAAATAGCATATGTTGGATGGCAGTTTTATAAGGGAAAACCTTATATTCTTACTACCAACCATTCAGAATTGTTTGGATTGGTAGACGAATACTTTCGTGAGATTTATCCAATACGATATACAACGATCAATCTGATTGATGACAGCCATTTAGTTGTTCTTTCAGAACCAGATCCGAATAATAAAAATAATGTGATTTTTAAAACGCTTCTTCCCAATAATAAGGTTTTGTATGGAAAATTTGAACCGGCCGTTACACTCTGGAAGAATGGCGGTCCTTTTCAGATATATTACACAGTGATTGATGGGCAGAAGAACTATGCAGGAGAAGATGGAACCCTTTATTTTGAGGGTTAAATAAAAAAATAAAAGAAAATGAAGTATCAAAGAAGTTCGGCTTTGTTTGATGAAGCCTACAAATACATTCCGGGAGGAGTCAACTCTCCGGTAAGAGCATTCAAATCCGTAGGAGGAGTGCCAGTTTTTATGAAATCAGCAAAGGGAGCTTACCTTACTGATGCAGATGACAATACATATATTGATTATATCAACTCATGGGGGCCGGCTATTTTAGGACATACCCATCCTGAAGTACTGGAAGAACTGAAGATACAGGCAGAGAAAGGATTTTCTTTTGGTGCGCCTACCGAACTGGAAACAGAAATTGCAAAATTCATCATTGAAAATGTCCCGAATATCGATCAGATCAGAATGGTTTCTTCAGGAACAGAAGCATGTATGAGTGCCATCAGACTGGCAAGAGGATATACGGGAAGGGATAAGATTGTAAAATTTGAAGGCTGTTATCACGGACATTCAGACTCATTCCTGATCAAAGCAGGAAGTGGAGCCGCTACATTTGGAAATCCGAATTCTCCTGGAGTAACAGCAGGAACCGCTAAAGATACATTACTGGCCCGTTATAATGATTTTGAACAGGTTGAGGATTTATTCCGTCACAATCAGGGAGAAATTGCAGCGGTAATTATAGAACCAGTTGCAGGAAATATGGGCTGCGTATTGCCAGAAAATGATTTCTTACAAAAGTTGAGAAAGATCTGTGATGAAAACGGAGCTTTATTAATCTTTGACGAAGTAATGACCGGTTTCAGATTAGCATTCGGAGGAGCTCAGGAGCTTTTCAATGTAAAAGCAGACCTGGTAACGTATGGAAAGGTAATCGGTGGGGGACTTCCGGTAGGTGCTTTTGCAGGAAGAAACGAAATTATGGATCACCTGGCACCCAAAGGTGGTGTTTACCAGGCTGGGACATTAAGTGGAAACCCTTTGGCCATGAGAGCCGGATTAAAAACGCTGCAGCTCATTAAAAATGATCCTGAATTTTTCAACAGATTAGAAAAGACAACCGAAACACTGGATTTCGAGATCGGAAAAATTCTGAATGAAAAAGGGATTGCTCACAGAATCAACAGAAAAGGTTCTATGATGTCTGTTTTCTTCCATATTAAAAGTGTTTCCAACTTTGATGAGGCTCAGGAAGCCAATCATTCATTGTTCAATAACTTCTTTCACCAAATGCTTCAGAATGGAGTATATCTTCCGCCAAGCGGCTATGAAACATACTTCATCAGTGATGCCATCAAGGATAAAGAAATTGATATGACCCTTGAAGCTGTAAGAAAATTTGAATATTCCAATAAGTAAATATACATGAAACCGGATTTTACATCCGGTTTTTTTATGCAGAATGATTTGAATTGGAAAGTCTGCAGTATAATCTGGATTCCTACGGAATGACAAGGGTGCTGGTAATATTTCCGTTTATCATAAGTAATAGTATTACATCTAAAAAATACCCACATAGTTTGTCACTCCGCAGGAGTCTCAGCAGCGTAAAGCAGTATAACCTGGATTCCTACGGAATGATAAGGTGCCGGTAATACTTTCCGTTCATCATAAGTGATAGTATTACATCTAAAAATACACAGATAGTTTGTTCACTCCGCAGGAGTCTCATCAACGTAAACAGTATAACCTGGATTCTTACGGAATGACAAGCGTTGCGGGATACACTTTGTTGTAGTGCAGAAAGATAAACTTAACATTTAGCAAGTAATCATCACAAAGCATAAATCATACAGATTTTGTAATAAACCATACACTTTGTTAAGAGTTCTTCTTTTTAATTTTGTCATAAACAGATTGGAAATGAAGACCTCGGACCATACGATCTCCCGTAAAGATTTTATTCGGAATTCAGCATTGGCTGCAGCGGGATTGACTTTAATGCCTAATATCATGGCTGCATCACCTTTTTTTGATGAAAATAGTATTTCAGCAAAAGGAAAAATGAGCATTAAAAATGTCCGTCTGGAAACAGGTTTTGAGTACCAGGATGAGGAAGTGGTTTCTACCAGGACAGATCTGTTTTATATAGAAGTTGACAACGGGAAAATTATAAAGATCTCCCCGAATCAGCCTCATGCTAAAGCTATAGATGCAAAAGGATTGTTAATGCTTCCTGCATTTAAGGATATGCATATTCACCTTGATAAAACTTTTTACGGAGATCAGTGGCAGGCCGTTAGAAAAAGGAATGGTGGAGTGAAAGGAATGATCGAACTGGAGCAGAAAATGCTTCCGGAGATGCTTAAAAATTCCACTTTCAAGGCTGAAAAACTAATTGAATTGTTGCAGTCGAAAGGAACTTCCTTCGCAAGAAGCCATGTAAATATTGAGCCTACTTCCAAACTTCAGTCATTAAAAAATCTGCAGAAAGCTTTAGACAATAAAAAGAAAAGTTTTGGAGCAGAGCTGGTAGCATTTCCACAGCATGGTGTTTTCTATACAGATTCAGCGCCTTATCTGACAGAAGCAGCAAAAATGGATATCGATTTTATCGGTGGGGTAGATCCGTTCAACATTGATGGAGATATTGAAAAAGTCGTTGATTTTACCGTTCAGCTTGCTACAGATCATAAAAAAGGAATTGATATTCACCTGCATGAAACCGGAGATTCCGGATTGAAAACGGTAGAATATCTGATTAAAAAAGTAAATGAAAATCCTTCTCTGAAAGGGAAAACCTATTTAAGCCATTGTTTTGTTCTTGGGAAATTAGAAACCGTAAAACAGGAAGAAATTGCTGAAAAATTAGCCGATGCCCAAATCGGAATTGTCTCTACAATTCCCTTCGGAAGACTGATCATGCCAATACCAACACTTTACAAACATAATGTCACTGTTCTTACAGGGAATGACAGCATTGTGGATCACTGGAATACTTTCGGAACAGGAAGTGTCCTTCAGAAAGCCAACTTAATGGCCCAATTGTATGGATATTCAACAGAATTCTTATTATCAAGAAGTTTAAAGCTGGCAACAGGAAATATCCTTCCGCTGGATGATAAAGGAAACCAACAGTGGCCTAAAGCCGGAGATAAAGCAGATTTTGTACTGATCAATGCCAGCTGTTCAGCAGAAGCGGTATCAAGAATTTCAGAGGTGGAATCATTGGTACATGATGGAAATGTTGTTTTTTAATTCAAATAAGAATTGATTAAATAAAGATATAAATATAATCTAGTTGTGTTTTTTTTGACCACAAAAGGTATAGAAGTGAATGCGGACTGAAACTAATGTAAGAGTGAAGGTAATGCTTTTATCCTTTTGTGGTTATTTTTAGTTTTCTCTCACAATTTTTAGTAATTTTAGGAGAAAATCAGGCAGAGTGGGTTACCATACAGATCATTTTCCGGTTTTAGGAATTCAGGAATTCAGCGAGAATCAGCTGAAGGGCTGTAATCTGTTATTTAATGAACTTTATGGGGCGCGTTCTATTGATGAACCCCACAAGCATGACTTTTTTATTATTAACCTTTTTGAGCACGGAGTAGGCTCACATACCATAGATTTTGCGGAATATCAAATTGAAAATCACCAGATCCATCTTGTTTTTCCTGACCAGGTGCATCAGTGGGTGATTGAAAAAGAAACCATAGGATATCAGTTAATGATCAGCAGAGATTGGTTTGAAAGCTTTCTGCCATCGTTACGGTTTTCAGCATCTTATTATCAGAATCACCCGGTAATCAATCTTTCCAAAGAAGTTTTTACTACATTTTTGTATGAGTTTCAGGAAATCCAGAAAGAGTTGGGCGGGGAGAAAATTTTTTGGGAACTCATTCAAAAAAGAAGCGAAATTATCGGTTTGCTGGTCAGTAAATCTGTGGAAGGAGCCTTTAAAGATTTTGAAGTTTATCATTCCAATCCTATTATTTCAAAGTTTCTGCATCTTATTGACAAACATTTCAAAACAGAAAGATCCGTTTCCTTTTATGCAGACAAGCTGAATATTTCTGCCAACTATCTGAATATTGTCTGTAAAAAAAGCCTTAATGTTTCGGCCTCATCTCTTATCCAGGACCGTATTTTACTGGAAGCAAAAAGACTTTTAAAAGTTTCCGAAATGTCAGTAAAAGACATTGTATATGATCTGGGATTTTATGATCACGCCAGTTTTTCTAAATTCTTTAAAGCTCAGACGGGAATGACTCCCTCCAAGTTTAAGGAATAATCTGTACAAAACAAGACATAATTGATACACCGGTTTTACCCTCAGACCGGGTTAACTTTGTATTGTTAAAATTTTAAATCATGCAATTTCCCTATCAATTAACTGCGAAAGGAAAATATACCCTGAAAAATGTCCGCCTGGAAACAGGTTTTGAATATGAAAATGAAGAGGTAATTGGAACAAAAACCGATCTTTTCAGTATTGAAATTGAGGCTGGAAAAATAAAAACGGTAAAAGCCAATGATCCGCGTTCTGAAGGGATCGATGCTAAAGGATATCTGATGCTTCCTGCTTTCAGGGATATGCACATCCATTTGGATAAAACATTATATGGGCTTCCATGGCAGGCTCTTTCTCCAAAAAGAAAAACGGTAAAAGATATGATTGCCTATGAGCAGGAAATTATTCCCGAACTGTTGAAAACTTCGGTAAGCAGGGCAGAACAGCTGATCAGCCTCTTGCAGCATTACGGGACTCATTTTGTGAGAACTCATTTCAATATTGATCCTACTTCAGGATTAAAATCCCTTGAACATCTTGAGCAGGCTCTTGAAAATAAAAAAGATTCCTTCAAAGCTGAACTGGTTGCCTTCCCGCAGCATGGTGTTTATTATACTGAATCTGCGCCTTTGATGAAAGAAGCAGCACAACTTAAGAGTATAGAATTTATTGGAGGACTGGATCCATTAAGTATTGACGGCAGCATTGAAAAAGTGATGGATTTTACTGTTCAACTGGCTTTGGATTACCATAAAGGAATTGATATCCATTTGCACGAAACAGAAGAGTCCGGAATGAAAACGATCAATTACCTTATTGATAAAGCGATAGAAAATCCTGAGCTTCAAGGGAAAACATTTATAAGTCATGCATTTGCTTTAGCTCATCTTTCGCCTAAAGAAACGGAGCAGATAGCAGAAAGACTGGCTGAAGGAAAGGTGGGAATTGCTTCTTCTGTACCTTTTAAAGGAAAAGTAATGCCCATTCCAATCTTGAAAAAATATGGGGTCAATGTACTGATCGGAAATGACAATGTACAGGATTACTGGAGTACGTTTGGATCCGGAAGTATGCTGCAGAAAGCCAATCTGATTGCTGAACTGTATGGTTATGCTACAGAATATGCCTTGTCAAGAACTTTACAGTTTGCTGTTCAAAATATTATTCCTCTAGATGAAAAAGGAAATCAGCAGTGGCCAAAAGCGGGGGATGAAGCGGCCATTATACTGACAGATACTTCATGTTCTGCAGAGGCTGTTTCCAGAATGTCTGAAATAAAGGCTCTCATGAATGATGGGAATCTGTTTTGGAGAAATTAACTGAAGTATATATATTTTTTATACACTTGTTTTTTGTGAATGCCGCCGGGAGTCTTTCTGGTGGCGTTTTTTTAATTATGAGTTATGAGTTTCGGGATCCGGGTTTTGGGGTTCTTCTTTATCAATAGGAACGGGCTTTAGCCCGTTTATTAAATAGAAGAATACATACGTCCGGCTTTAGCCAAAACCTAGCAATAAAACCCCATGATCAATTTAAAAAATTACTGTTCATATTCCCTTTTTCTGTTTTTACAATATGAACATCTCTTAATATTGATTTCAGAAGATCGTCAACATGTTGGATAATTATCATAAAAAAAGCCCTCGGAAATTTTCCGAAGACTTTCTTATTTGAAATTAAATCTAGGTACTTATATCTACATGTTATAAGTTGAAGTTAGTCCATCCTGCATACCATGTATCGCTGGCATCCTTCACAGCACCTCTGTAAGTTACCTGTGTAAACCAGTTTGCCAATTTAGGGTTGGTAAATGATCCGCCCGTTAATAATGGAGACCCGGCAGTAGGAGTAAAGTTTGGAGTAGTTCCTGCAGGAGCCCAGGCTCCGGCAAGTTTTACATCAGCTGTAGAAGCAAGAATTGTGTTTCCTTTAGCATTAAACCATGTTGTAAGATCTGCTAATGTATACGTTGTTGGGGTAGATGTAGATGGTCCGAATTTTAAAGGAGTTGTATTTCCTGCCAATACGTTGTTTTCGAAGAATAATTTGTTACCTACAATATTGTTATCTGTTGGAGCACCTTTTGTAGCATCAATGAATAATCCAACAGGGAATCCTGTAAATACAGAGTTGAATACTGAGATCGAAGAGTTTCTTCTGATCTGTAGGGCATTCTGGAATAAAGCGTTGATTGATCCGGAAGTTGTAGAGTTGATTGGCCCGATAATCGTCATGTTAGAGAATGTAGCCGAAGTCTGAGGCGTTAATGTAGAACCGTTGGCATCATTATCAGATTCAAATGCGTTAGAACCGGAAACGTCTGCTACCTGAGAATCTCTTACTGCAATACCAAACTGTACATTTCCTGAGAAACCGTTATCCGTATCGAAATCATCATCAAGACCTTTGTAAGAAATAAGGTGAGAACAGTTTACCGTTCCTCCAAACCACTCAAAACTGTCATCATTGGCATAAGCAACTTCTACATAGTCTACTGTAGTTCCGTTACCTACACCACCGAATGTAAGACCGTTGATCTCTTTGTCCGGTAAGAATGCATATCCTGCGTACTCGATTCTTACATATTTTAATACGCCACTGTTGTCAGCAGCATTGTTTCCACCGTAAAGTCCAAGACCTTCAGAGTTGTTGATTCCTCCTTCAATTTCTCCAACTCCGTTTGCACCACCGAAAGAAGCATTGGTAGGAGCATTTCCTAAAATAACTACTCCAGCCCAGTCTCCTCTTTTCGGACTAGGTTTTTCAGAAGTAAAGATAATAGGGTTGGCAGCAGTACCTTCTGCCATGATTTTACTTCCTCTTGTAATGATCAAAGCTCCGTTTTTATCTGCTTCACCTACAATCTTTGTACCTGGTTCGATTGTTAAAGTAGCTCCGTTAGTTACATATACTAGTCCTCTCAGCTTATAGATTTTATTGGCTTTAAGCGTAGTATTGGAAGTGATTTTTCCTGAAAGAATAAGGTTTTCAGTGTCTCCGTTTCCGTTACCTCCATTTTGAATAATGGTAGGTCCATCTTCTTCTATATTTCTACAAGCGGTAGTGGATACTAGAGCGCCAAGCATTAAAGAATATAAAACGAACTTTTTCATGTTATAAAGAATTAAATTATTTTTATTAGATATTTGTTGAGTGTATTAAAAATTGTATCCCAGTGTTAAACTGATATTGGTTCCTGTAAGCCTTTCAATAGCAAGAGCATCTTTACTGTCATACTTACCGTTGTCGTTCAGGTCATGGTAGAATTTGGCACGGCGGTTCAGGATATCTGAAACATTCAGCTTGATCTCTCCTTTGTTGCTCCACAGTTTTTTAGCAAGCTGGAAATCAAGAAGAGGTCTTGGTGCTTCCCAGATTGGCGGAACCTGATCGTTTCCTACATAAAGGATTCTTCTTCCGATCATGTTGAATAATACAGTAGAAGACCATCCTGATTTCTCAGTATCGTACTGAAGGCTTACGTTTACCGTATATGGAGACTGTCCCTGCATTGGTCTGTCAATCTTAGTGGTCTCATCTGTTACCCTGTTCCAGATTCTGGCAACATTTCCACCTACTGTAAAGTTTCTAAGCGCAGAAACGAAATCAAGTTTTTTTCTGAATTCCGCTTCAACTCCGTAAGCGTCAGCTTTATCTACGTTCAGGTAATTGAAAGTGTTACTTGTTCCTACCCCGGATTGGTTGAAATATAATTCGATAGGTTTTTTGAAATTTTTATAGAAACCTGCCACAGAGAAGATCTCTCCGTTTCTTGGGTAGTATTCCCAGCGAAGATCAACATTGGTTATTTTGGTTCTTTCAATAGATTTGTTACCTATTACTGTAGCTCCTAAATCAAAATCATAATAGGCTAAAGGAGAAACCTCTCTGAACTCCGGTCTTACAACGGTTTGTGAACCTGCAAGACGGATATTCATTTTAGGATTTACCTTGAATGTTAAGTTAACAGCAGGCAAAAAGTCGGTAACTTTTGTATTTACAAAACGGTCGTCACTTCTTTTTGTACTCCCTACCAACTGGTCAAAGTTTTCAACTCTTAATCCCCAAACTGCTCTTAACCATGGTGTGAAATTGTTGTCAAACTGTAAATACCCTGCGTTAAGGATTGTATTGGCAATATATCTGTACTGATTTCCAGCAATCTCATCAAACGTGAATCCACCGTTAGTTCCGAAATTACCCGGATTGAAGATGGTTTCGAAAGGCTGGGAAAGTAATCCCTGGTTGAAGTTTTCAAGTCTTACGGAGAACGGTCGTGAGTTATATATTCTGTCTTTTACCTGAAATAAATACCCTCCTTTGATCGTTTGTTTCTGTCCAAACATTGTAAATGACTTGGAAACATCACCTCCTGCATTATAGAGATAGTCGCTCAGAGTAGAGTAGAATACACTTCCTGATTTTTGGGAAAGACCATTAGAAATCAATGCTAAATAAGGGCTTCCCGGCATGTTGGTATATTGATTATACTGTAAACGCTGCAGCAAAGGAATATATTGATCAAGGATCCCGAAGCTTCCGTACCAGTTTATGGCCAATCCTCCAAGAGCATCAATTTTGTGGTTACCGCTAAGGGTTGAGTTGTAAAAAGTAGTTTCTTTAAAACCGATCTCCCTTGCCATGATGTTTGTTCCGTTGATCGGATCAAATTCAAAGTCCTTTCCTGTTCTGAAGGACATGTGGTTTACCGTATTGTTGGTAATGATATTCTTCAGGGAGATTTTATTGTTGTTGTTCAGCTTTAAAGCAAGGTTCAACATTCCTCCTAAAATAATATCATTGCTGTATTTTTCTGTAAAATAATCGAAATTGGTATCAGCAAGCTGGTCGTTGATGGTAAAGAAACGGTTGGTAGATTCGGTTCTTCTTTTATTGTTGCTGTAGTTTAAAACCGCGATTACCCCTAAATCTTTTCCGAAAACTTTTGTGTTGAAACCTCCGTCAAGCTGTAAGCTCAAATTTTCCGGGTAACCAATGCTGTTATACCCTAAGTTCTTTGTATATCCTTTACCGATCTCCGTTTTTTGTGCCTCAGTAAGAATGCTGAACGCATTTTTTGCAGGCATATTAGCCGGAAGTTTTCTGTAACCGTCATCAATTCCCAGGAAGTCCCATTTTCCGCCTTTCTGCATATGGAATTCCTGTCCCATAGTAGCTGTGTTTCCTCCTACACCTACCTGTACATTGAAGAAGTTTTTATTAGGAATATCTTTCGTATTAACCTGAATCAGAGCACCTCCCCATTCTCCTGTATATTCTGGAATGAAAGTTTTGTTGATGACAAGTGTTTCGATAACATTAGCTGGGAAAAGGTCAAAAGAGAAAGTCTTTCTGTCCGGTTCTGTACTGGATAGCTGAATGCCATTCAGCATCGCCTGATTATAACGGTCAGACAAACCTCTTACTACAATATATTTTCCTTCAAATAAACTCACCCCTGAAACTCTTTTCAGAACTTCACCAGTGTTTCTGTCCGGACTTCTTTTGATCGCTTCAACACCGATAACCTGAGAAACTACACCGGCATTTTTTTGTAAACCGATGGTAGAGGCTATAGTCTCCTTTCTTGCGTTTGATTTTATGACAACTCCCTCGATTTCCTTTTCTTTGGTAGATGGCTTTTCCAGAACGATATCAAGGTGAGTGTTGCCTTCATTTTTGATAACGACCTCACTGATCTCTTTTCCGTTGTACCCATTGGAGCTTACCGTTACAATGTAATTGGTACCAGGGGAAAGGTTGATAGAGTAGTATCCGGAAATGTCAGTTGTTACTTCCTGCCCATTTACTTTTACTTTTACCCCTTGTATAGGGGTGTTGTCTTTCTCGTCCAATACCCTACCTTCCAAAATCTGACTTTGTGCAAAAGCATAGCCAGCAGAAAACAAGGCAAGTAGCATTATGCTCTTGTGGAGTTGTTTTTTCATTTTACTTCTTTTACTTCTTTTTCAAGGGCAAAATAAAGGCTAAGTTTTTAGGAAAACTTTAGGATAATCTTAATTAATTATGAAGTTTGCATTAACGGATAAGCTGAATTTACATTTGTCAAAGTTTCATTTATATAATTATAATATTTATTTTAATTTTAAAAAATATTGCCTATATTTGATTTGTGTGTATTTATTTATTTGTTTTTTTATTGATTTTATAATTTAAGTGTAAAATGTAATTTTTTAATAATTAGTTAACATTTGCCGAATAGATGGAATCAATGGAAATAATTAATTTTGTGGGAATTCTTAAACTAGAAGATGAGCAAAAAAATTCTTTTAATAGACGATGAACTGGACATTTTAGAGATTCTGTCTTACAATTTGGAAAAAGAAGGGTATGATATCTATACTGCTACCAATGGTAATGAAGGTATAGAAAAAGCAAAGGAAATTGTTCCGGACCTTATCTTATTAGATGTCATGATGCCTGAGAAAGATGGTATAGAAACCTGTCAGGAACTTCGTAAAGTGAAAGAACTTCAAAAAACACTTATTGTGTTCCTTTCTGCAAGAAGCGAAGAATTTTCCCAGTTAGCAGGTTTTCAGGCGGGTGCCAATGATTACATTGTAAAACTGATCAAACCGAAAATCCTTATCTCTAAAGTAAATGCATTATTGCAGTTAACCTCTCAGGTTTCTGACAATGCTAAACTCATCGAAATCGGAGATCTTGTCATTGATAAAGATAACTTCAGAGTTTCCAAAAGCGGACAGCAATTTCTTCTTCCTAAAAAAGAATTTGATTTGCTTTACCTTTTGGCTTCCAATACTGAAAAGGTTTTCAAAAGAGAGGAGATTCTGGAAAAAGTTTGGGGAAATGATGTGATTGTAGGAGAGAGAACAATCGATGTTCATATCAGAAGGCTGAGAGAAAAGTTAGGAATCAATACGATTCAGACATTAAAAGGGATTGGATATAAACTGATCGTTTAATGATTTAAAAATCTTAACTTTACGTTCAATCATTAAAACGTTGTAAAATTGAAATTTTACAGACTTACCCTCGTTGCCTCCTGTCTGCTGACATTGGTAATGTTCCTTTTGGTAATCATATTTGATTCACTGAAAGATATCTATTATGAGACCCCTTTATTCAAAACGGGTCTTTTTATCTGTATTGTTCTGATCTTCCTGATCAACTGTGTAGTGCTTGAACTTCTTTTCAATTATTATGGGAGAAAACAGGTAAAAGGTCTTTCCGGGTTTCTCCCGCAGGAAATAGTACAGAATCATGACGAAAATATCACCATCAAAGAATTAGGGGAAAGGTTCTCGGATCTTAACCAACAGCAGGTATCAGAAATTGATATGATGAAAGAGATGGAGAGCTACCGTAAAGAATATATCGGAAATGTTTCCCATGAACTCAAGACTCCCTTGTTTTCTATCCAGGGATATGTAGAAACTTTAAGAGACGGTGGCGTAGACAACCTTACCATCAGAGACAAGTATCTGGAAAGAATTGATAAATCGGTAGAAAGACTGATTGCCATTGTAACAGATCTGGATATGATCAACAGGCTGGAAGCGGGTGAAATCAACCTTACCGTTTCTAAGTTTGATGTCAATCTTCTGATTAAGGAAATTTTCGACCTTCTTGATCTTGAAGCCGAAAAGCGGAATACAACCCTGCAGATCCAGACCCTTCACCCGCAGATTTTTGTAGAAGCTGACAAACAGAAAATTTCCCAGGTTTTTATTAATCTGATCTCCAATGCCATCCATTATGCCAACAGACAGGAAGCAAAAGTGATTGTAAAAACCAGCATCCTGAAAAATAAGGTATTGATAGAAGTGATTGATAACGGAATGGGAATCAAATCTGAAATTCTTCCCAGAATCTTTGAAAGATTTTACCGTGTAGAAACCAGCAGAAGCAGGAGAGAAGGCGGTTCAGGGCTTGGTCTTGCTATTGTAAAGCATATTCTTGAAGCGCACAACGAAAATATTACCGTAGAAAGCGTTTACCTTGAAGGTACAAAATTCAGTTTTATGTTGGAAAAAAGTAAATAATTCCGGCAAAATGTAAGAAAAAAAAATATTTTAAAAAATCCTGAAATATTTTTTTGTCACATGTCATTTATTATATATTTGCAACAGAGATTTATCATAATTATAAAGGCAAAAAGTAATTTAAGAAACTGATATGGTTTACAAAATCCGCGTAATATTAGATGCGAAAGAGGATATTTTCCGTGATGTCGAAGTTAAGGGAAAACAAACGTTATGGAACTTACATTTAGGAATTAAAAGTGCATTCAGTCTGCAGGGAGATGAGCTTTCTACTTTTAATCTGTTGGAAGATGACGGAACGATCGTAAAAAGTGTCCCATTGGAAGATATGAGTGATGATGGTGATGGTGAAATCATGTCAGATGTTTACATTGATGAAGCTTTTGAAAATGTAGGTGACAAAGCGCAATTCCAGTATGGACTTCTTGATCTTTGGGAATTTTTCTGCGAGCTTGTGGAAGTGATTGAGGAAACAAAAGGAGTCAACTACCCGATCACAGTGTACAGATTTGGAAATGTTCCATTGAAAGCTCCTAGCAAAAACGGAAATTCAGGAGGCAAAAAGAAATCAGCAATGCCATTGGTAGATGATGAATTCGGTTTTGATGAGGATTTCGGAGCCGGGGGTAATTTTGCAGATGAAGATGACAGCTTCGATGATGAGGAAGAAGAAGACTACAATGACGATGTCTTTGATGATGAGGATGATAATGATGACGAAAGATAGTCATACAATATACTTACTGGCCCTGGATTTCGATCCGGGGCTTTTTTATGCTGGGTCAACAAATTGCCATTCTGCTTTTAACGATTTTGCCTTTTTGCCCTTTTACCCCAAAAACAATCCTTAATTTTGTTAAAAATAGTTTAATGAAAAAATTAATTTTGTTAGCTGTAATTGGTCTGGGAATTGTTTCCTGTACCACTCAAAAAAATACCAGAAGGATGACAGAACTGCCAAAAGATTGGAAACATAACACAAATATCTACGAAGTAAATGTAAGACAATATACTCAGGAAGGAACTTTCAGAGCATTTGCAAAAGAAATGCCCCGCCTGAAATCTATGGGGGTAAAAACACTTTGGTTTATGCCCATTACCCCCATTGCCCAACAGAATAAAAAAGGGAGCCTGGGAAGCCCTTATGCAGCGGCAGATTATACCTCTGTCAATCCGGAATTCGGGACATTACAGGATTTTAAAGATATGGTGAACGAAGCACACAGGTTAGGATTTAAGGTAATTCTTGACTGGGTAGCCAATCACACAGGGTGGGATCATGTATGGACAAAAACTCACCCTGAATTTTATCTGAAAGATGCGGATGGTAAATTTCATATTGCTTCCGGAATGGATGATATCATTGAGCTGGATTATAAAAATCAGGCGATGCGTAAGGCAATGATTGATGCTATGAAATTCTGGGTGCAGGAGACCAATATTGACGGTTTCCGATGTGACCTTGCATCGTGGGTTGAAGTGGACTTCTGGGAACAGGCCCGTCCGGAAGTGGAAAAAATAAAACCTCTTTTCTGGCTGGGAGAATTCGATGAATTGGAAAGTCCGGAATACGGAAAATTTTTCGATGCCAGCTATTCCTGGAAATGGATGCACAAATCTGCTGACTATTATAAAAACAATGAACCTCTTCAGGAATTAAAGGACCTGTTGAGACGATATTCCAATATTGGAGACGCTTCAATGAGAGCATGGTTTACCACCAATCATGATGAAAATTCATGGAATGGTACCGAATATGAAAAATATGGAGTAATCACAAAACCTATGGCCGTATTTTCAGCAACATGGAATGGTGTTCCGTTATTATATTCCGGTCAGGAACTTCCGAATATGAAAAGACTGGAATTCTTCGAAAAAGATGCCATCAAATGGACAAACACTTATCAGGTTGCTGATTTCTATAAAACATTATTAGATTTAAAAGCATCAAATCCGGCGTTAAGGGGAGGAGATACCAATGTGACAACCTATCTTCTTAATACGACAGCAAATGATAAAATTCTGGCCTATGTAAGGAAAAATGGTCAAGATGAAGTTCTGGTCGTTCTGAACCTGTCAAAAGAACCTGTTAATTTTTCCATTGAAGATGAACATGTATCAGGAACATTCAGAAATGTTTTTGATAAAACAAAAAGAGATTTCAATCATGGAAAAGATTTCAGCTTCAAAGTTTCTGATTATGCCGTATTTGAAAAATAAATTTTCCAACCTTAAAGTCCCGTCTGAAAATGTAAATCTTAACAACCAGTCTTCCAGTGCACTCAATTCCCATCCTCTGGAGGGGTGTCAAAATCACAGATTTTGACGGGGTGGTTTATCTGCCGCCTGTCCGCAATAAAAAAGATCATCTAATGAACAAACAGGAAATACTTAATATCATTAAAGCGAAAGCTGCGGAGAAAATCCGGTATTTTGAAAACCTTATTACAGAAACACGCGCGTCCAATAATGACACAAAAAGTTCTATGGGCGACAAATATGAAACCGGAAGAGAAATGCTTCAGCAGGAAATCAATAATCTTCAGCGGCAGCTAAATGAAGTTTTGAACCAGCAGGTTGTATTGCAAAAGATAACTTCAGAGCCCTCTGAGAAAGTTCAGAATGGTGCTTTGGTGAAAACCAATAAAGGCTTATTCTATATTTCTGCTTCCATGGGAGAAATTTTTTCTGAAAATCAGAAGATCATGACGGTTTCTGCAGAATCTCCCTTAGTAAAAGCCATGTTTGGCAAGAAAATGGGAGATCGTTTTACCATCAACAGTATCAATCAGGATATTGAACATATTTGGTAAATCAATATTTAATGATATGAAAATTAAAAATTTACTTCTCTTTGTCTTTTTATTGGGCAGTCTGACCATCAATGCACAGGTTCGTGCTACAGTTTCTGCAAAAACATATGATTTGGAAACGGTAAAACTGACAGTAGATGGTTTTGTAATTACACTGAATGCTGACGGATCAATTTCTGATTTTAATGCTCCTGATCTGAATGGGAAATTTGAGTATTATGATAATCAGGTTTTTGATAAAGCCAAATATGGTAAGCTGAAAAGTATTGGGGATGTCAAAATAGACTACTGGGATGATTCCGCATTTACAGGTGAAAAAGCAGGGAAGCTGAAAAGTATAGGAAATATTTCTATAGACTATTGGGAAGAATCTGCATTTACCACAGAAAAAGCAGGTAAGGTAAAGAAAATAGGTGGTCTCAATATAGATTACTGGCCAAATGATGTGATAGATAACAGCAGGCTGGGTAAACTGAAGACAATAGGAAATATCTCTATTGACTATGGAACAAAAGATATTATTGATGAAAGTAAATTTCAGAAGCTTATAAAATTTGGCCCGGTTAGACTGGATTATTCAAATGATAAATTTATTGATAAAAACAGATATGGCCAGTTAAAATCAATCAATGGAAACAATGAAGAAATCAGCGTTTCTGTATTATAATATTTCAGCTGTTTTAATCGCTTGAAAATATAATGTTTATACTCATTTAATAGAAAAGAGATATGCACCTTATAAAAAGCATCCATAGGTTGGGTGCTTTTTTTTTACTAAATTTGGAACTTAAAATCTCATTCAAAAATGCAAAACTACCTGGACCTTTTACAGCATATTTTAGACAACGGAACTGATAAAACCGATAGAACCGGCACCGGTACAAGGAGCGTGTTCGGGTATCAGTTAAGATATGATCTGTCAAAAGGATTTCCCTTGGTAACTACTAAAAAAGTGCATTTAAAATCTATTATCTATGAATTGCTCTGGTTTCTGAAAGGGGATACCAATATCAAATACCTTAAAGACAATGGAGTAAGTATCTGGGATGAATGGGCGGATGAAAACGGAGATTTGGGGCCGGTTTACGGAGCACAATGGAGAAGCTGGAGCGGAGCGGACGGAAAAGTAGTAGACCAGATCACAGAAGTAATCGATCAGATCAAAAAGAATCCGGATTCCAGAAGACTTATTGTATCAGCATGGAACGTCGCAGAAATTCCCAATATGGCACTGGCGCCTTGTCATGCCTTATTTCAGTTTTATGTAGCGGATGGTAAATTATCCTTACAGCTGTATCAGAGAAGTGCTGATGTTTTTCTTGGGGTACCGTTCAATATCGCGAGTTATGCGTTGCTTTTGATGATGGTAGCACAGGTTTGTGATCTTGAAGTGGGAGATTATGTTCACAGTTTTGGAGACGTTCATATCTATAATAATCATTTTGAGCAGGTAAACAGACAGCTTGCCAGAGAACCAAGAGCACTTCCGACCATGAAACTGAATCCTGATGTTAAAAACATTTTTGATTTCGATTTCGAGGACTTTACCTTAGAAAATTATGATCCACATCCAGGGATTAAAGCTCCTGTAGCCATTTGATATTCTGTAATATCAGTCCAGCTCCTTTAATTTAATTCTATTATTTTTTGATATTAATAGACGATATAATCTGAATATGAAGGTAAAAAACGGCAATAATTATCTTGTATTATTAAATATCCTGATTATTGTTTACAATCTTTATATCAGCCTGACAATTTTTTCAGAAAAAATAATACTGACAGATGATCTGGCAAGAGTATATGAATTAAGGGCTATCTCAGAATCTTATTTCAGTTATATTCATTCCTTTCTGGATTCAGCAACGATGGCTGCAAGACCTGTATCCGGTTGGGTGACGGGAACGTTGTTTTATTTCTCAAAAAATAATGAATCTTTTTATCTTTTAGGGACTCTTTTTTTTCCGCTTTCATTAGTTGTGATATATTGGGTTACTAAAAAAATATTTACAAAAGAGCTGGCCAGTCTGATAACATTATTGTATTCAAGCTCAGTAATGGGAACAAGTATTCAGTTTTCCTCTCTTATGCTTAATTCGAATCTGGCAACAATTTTCTTCGCTTTAAGTATTTATTATGCATACGTGCAGAACAAAATTATACCCAGTGCATTGTGCTTCATAGCCTCTTTACTAAGCTATGAAATTTTTATTCCTTTATTTCTTCTCCATCTTTTTATCATTAAAGAGAATAAGAAGAGGGTTTTGTTTGTTCTGCTTACTATGGGGGTGATAGTACTGTTCAGGAAATTTATTCAGCCCAACTTATTTTTGCATTCTTATCAAAGGGATATACTCAGTAAAATTTTTGATTTAAAACATATTTCATTTTCATTAGTCTGTGCTATAAAGCTATTTTTCAAAGATCTTTTTACAGGCCTCTGTAAAGGATTACTTAACATTGGAAAATTGAATGTAGTGGAAATGGTATTTTCATTGATAATTCCTGTGACTGTTTATAAAGTATTCAGCAAATATGATTTTAAAAGCAGAGTGGGGGAGTTTAAGAAGCTCAGTATCATTTCGGTTATTTCAATATTACTGGCATTAAGTATTTTCTTTTTTTCATCCTATATTCCAACTCTGTTCGGATTTGATAACAGGAATCTTGGAGCAATACGACTTTTCTATACGCTATTTATTATTTCAGGATTAATATATGTATCCGTTAAACTAAAATTACAGAACAGAACAATCTGTGTTTTGTTTACAGGAATTACTTTTATCCTTGTCACAACTAATATAAGTGTGAAAAACTCTTGGATTTATGCCAATCAGTTCAATAAAAAATTATTCAGCAAATTGAATACAGCTCTTCAGCAAAATAATATTAAGAGTGGAAACGTCTGTGTGGAATATGATATGTTTAATGAGCTTAAATCCAATCCCAATCTTACACTAAGGGAACCTCTTTTTTATAATGACTGGGAAGCACCTTTGCTGAGTGAAATGAATGGCATTGATCCACAGAAAATTCATATTTACAACAATGACAAAAAAGTAAATTGTGAAGTGATATTTTATTATCAAAAAGGAAAAATAATCCGTACAAAATAATCCGTACCACAAATTATGCTTATATAAAATATGAATAGGCGTTCTTTCAGTAATTGTTTCTTAAATTTGAAAGAATAACTCCTACATTGAATCTTATGAAAAGATCATGTAGATTACAAATTTCAAATATTCAAAAATAAATCATGAAGTATTTAAAAATCAATATAGAAGAGAATGCTGATATTGAAGCGCTGAAAAATGCTGTACAACAGTTAAAAGGAGTTGCTTCAACAGAAATAGTGGACGAAGAAAACCCTGAAAGCGAGCTCAAAAAAGCCTTTGCTAAAACAAAGGAACAGCTTAAAAAGGGAGATTATGAAACTTTAGTCAATGATATTTTTGATATAATCATTAAAAAATAATTCTAAAAAATAAAGTAGACCGATGAGAAAGGCCATTTTATCAATTGCTATACTTGGAATTTTATTTTCCACTAACGTATCAGCACAAACTGAAACTTCAGGAAGGGAAAAAGTATACAGAGCTACCCATACCAAAGTAACAGAACTCAAGCATACCAAGCTGAAAGTAAATTTCGATTATCAGAAAGAACAGATGAACGGGGAAGAATGGCTTACTGCCTCACCCTATTTTTATCCAGGAAATGAACTTACTCTTGATGCAAAAGGAATGCTGATTCATGAAGTCGCGCTTGACCATAACGGCAAAAAGTCTCCTTTACAATATGAATATAAAAACGATATTTTAAAAATCACTCTGGATAAAACATATCAGAGAAATCAGGATTATACAGTCTATATCAAATATACCGCCCGGCCGAATGAAGTAAAACAGCAGGGAAGTATGGCAATCAATGACGCAAAAGGACTTTATTTTATCAATGCTCAGGGAACAGATCCGGATAAGCCTACACAGATATGGACGCAGGGAGAAACAGAATCTTCATCCGCATGGTTCCCCACGATTGATAAACCCAATCAAAAGACAACACAGGAAATCTATATGACGGTTCCTGATAAATATATTACTCTTTCCAATGGCCTTCTGAAAGAATCCAAAAAAGAATCCAATGGCCTCAGAACCGATCACTGGGTAATGGACAAGAGACATTCTACCTATCTTTTCTTCATGGGAGTAGGAGAATACGCTGTGGTAAAAGATAAATGGAAGAACATTCCGGTTGATTATTATATAGAAAAAGAATATGAGCCGTATGCCAAACAGATTTACGGGAATACCCCGGAAATGATCGATTTTTTCTCCAAAAAACTGAATTATGACTATCCCTGGGCGAAATATGCTCAGATTTCCGGAAGAGATTATGTAAGTGGAGCAATGGAAAATACCACTGCAACACTTCATGGAAGTGATATTCTTCAAAAGCCGGGACAGCTTATTGATGAAAATACATGGGAAGATACCATTGCCCATGAATTGTTTCATCACTGGTTTGGAGATCTGGTGACAGCAGAAAGCTGGAGCAACCTCACCGTTAACGAGTCTTTTGCCAATTATTCCGAATACCTTTGGAATGAATACAAATATGGAAAAGACCAGGCTGATTATCACCTGATGACTGATGTGAATAACTACCTTCATAATCCGTCTGATTTTAATAAAAATCTGGTAAGGTTCAATTATGAATCCCGTGAAGATGTTTTCGATCTGGTAACCTATCAGAAAGGAGGAGGAATTTTAAATATGCTGAGAAACTATCTTGGAGATGATGCTTTTTTTGCAGGAATGAATGACTATCTCAGAACTAACGAATATCAAAACGCAGAGGCCCATCAGCTGAGGCTGTCTTTTGAAAAAGTATCTGGTAAAGATTTAAACTGGTTCTTTAACCAATGGTATTTTGGAAACGGAAATCCGAAAATCAATTACTCATCTACATTTGAGCCTGTGAAAAAACAGGTTGCTGTAACCATTAATCAAACCCAGGAAAAACTGTTTGAATTTCCTCTGGCTATAGACGTTTATGACAATGGAAAATCTAAAAGATACAATGTCTGGGTAAATGCAGAAGCCAAAAATACTTTTAATTTTGATGTCTCCAAGACTCCGGATCTTGTCAATATCAATGCAGATGGCGTTTTACTTGCAGACATTACAGATACCAAAACTCCGGAACAGAATCTGATACAGTTTACAAACTCTAAAGAATTTAAAAGCCGATATCTGGCGTTAAGCGGGATCAAGGATCAAACAGGAAAGAGCTCTGCAGCTGTAAAATTATTAGCCGCTGCACTGAAAGATCCTTTTTTCAGGGTAAGAATAAAAGCTTTGAATTTAATAGACCTTACCAATCCTGAACAAATGAAGGCATTGGGTGCTGAAGTTGAAAAACTGGCTTCCAATGATCCGAAGACATTAACTCAGGCTGCAGCTATTACGGCTTTAGGAAAGACAAAAGACAAGAAGTATCTTCCGTTATTTGAAAAAGGAATGAATGCTGTTTCAAATGCCGTGAGAGGAAGTTCAATGAGCGCAATTCTTACCATCGATCCGTCGAGAGCAAATAGCCTGGCTGATAAAATTGATATGAAAGGAGCTTCAGATGAATTGCAGGCACAACTGCTTCCGATTATTGTGAAGAACAGAATTGTATCCCAGATAGAGAATATTGCTCCTCTTGCCACTTTCTATCCGTTTATTAAATTCCAGAACCCGGAATTGGGAAAAGCAGCAGAAGACGGTTTCAACTGGATTATGACTTCTGATAATCTCAAAGCGACAGAAAGTATCACAAAAATAGCCGGATATGCCAAAAATCAAATGGCAGATAACCCACAGGCTAAAATGATGATGGTTCAAATGCTGAAAGATGGCTTGAGCAAAAAAATGGAATTACTGAAACAGAATCCACAGAACGCAGCAAGCATCAACAAGCAGATTGATGTGATTAATAAAGCCATTGAAAATTATAAATAAAAGAAGGGAGCCGGTAAATTTACCGGCTCCCTTCTTTTTATTGCCGAATACTAAACTGCCAGATTATCATTCAAAATACATTGATTTTTAATGATGTTGTAAAAATCACTACTTTTTAGCACTGTTTTTTGCGTTATCTTTCATAAATTCGTTTAAAATTTAGACAATTATGAGTTTTGGAATTGAAGCAGCGGGCTATTATGTGCCTGGTTTATATTTGGAGATTAAGGATTTAGCGGAAAAAAGGGGAATAGAACCGGCCAAATTGGAAAAAGGCTTGGGTCTTCATAAGATGGGACTTTCTGATGTTCATGAGGACGCTGCTACCTTTGCAGCAGAAGCATTACTGAAGCTTATACAAGATTATCATATTAATCCTAAGGAAATAGCAAGAGTATATCTGGGAACAGAAAGTGCAGTGGATGCTGCAAAACCTACGGCCTCTTATGCTGTACAGATGGTAGAGAAAGTATTGGAAGAAGAGTTTGGGGCAAGATGTTTCAGAAACTGTGATGTACTGGATATGACTTTTGCGTGTGTGGGGGGAGTAGATGCGTTGCACAATGCTCTGGATTTTGTAAGAGTGAATCCTGATAAAAAAGCTGTAGTGATTGCCAGTGATTATGCCAAATACGAGCTGGCTTCTTCAGGCGAATATACACAGGGAGGCGGTGCGGTGGCCCTTTTAATCTCATCAAAACCTGACCTTCTTGAAATCGAAAATAACTGGGGGGTTGCTTCAGAAAGTGTTTTTGATTTTTTCAAACCGAGAAGATCTTATAAGAAAGAGAATCTGAATGGAGCTCCGGAAACGTACCCTGAAAAAATTGAAATCTTTACGGATGAACCTGTTTTTGACGGACAATATTCCAATCAATGCTATCAGGATAGAATAAGAGAAGCTTACAATCATTATAAAGAGATAACAGGAAAGGAAAAACCCTATGAAAACTGGGAGTATATTATTTTCCATCTTCCCTATGCCTTCCATGGGAAAAGAGTCTTTACTGAAATCTACAGTCTGGAGAATAATCTTTCTTATGAAACTGTGGATGAACAGAAATCTGTGGCCAAATCTGAAAGCTACCTTAAATTAATCAATGATAAGATAGAAAAAACGCAGAGAGCGTCATCAGAAATAGGAAATATGTATACAGCTTCTATTTTTATGGCGTTTCTTTCGGCATTACAAACATCTTTTAATGAACATGATGAGCTTTCGGGAAAAGAGATTGGTTTTATAGGCTATGGAAGTGGCTCGAAATCGAAGGTTTTTGCCGGTAAGGTTTCTGCTAACTGGAGAAGCGTAGTAGAAAAATGGAATTTATTTGAAAGCCTGAATAAAAGAACAGCTGTTGATTTTGAAACTTATGAAAAACTTCACAGAAAACAGCTGAATGAATCTGTAAAAAATTATAAGGGTTTTGGGCTTGTATCTGTTGAAGACGAAAATCCTGTATTAATCGGAGCCAGATATTACAGCTACCAGCACTAATTTTATTAAACAATTAATATCGAAAGCATCTCTTATTTGAGGTGCTTTACTTTTTTATAAATATGAAGTTACTGTAAAAATTTATAATGTTTTTATAGTCGAATTATTTTTGACTTTAATGATAAAATGGTTAAAAAAATACAGTAAACATAGATGGAAATCCGATAGGTTTTAACCCAATTTGGAATTAGATATATTAATGATTTTTTAATTTTAATCCCGGCCAGACCATCATAAAACAGGGATTAGTTGTTTGTAATAGCTTTTTTTTATATAAAAATTAAGAAAAAAAACGCTTTTTTTTAGTTTTTTGCTTGAAATTGAGAATTGGTTTTGTTTATATTTTACGTTGGTGTTTTATTTTTAAATTAATTTTTTTAACCTTTTATTTCAAATGTGTGTAAATTGATTTTAATTTTAAAATTTATTAAAATTCCGTTAATGTATAAATTGACTTATTTTTTGTTAATTTTTTTAATACAATTAAAATGATTTCCCATCATTTCTTAAGTATCAATGTGAATATCTCCGTTCTGGAAGCCGGTTTTCAGCGTTTAATGAATTGATGTTACAGATATTTATCGACATATTTGTCGCTTGAATATATTAAAATCTGTTAATATGAATGTGAAATTAAGCGTTTTGACAGTCGGAGTTTTGTTTTTTACAGGACAGACTGTACTAGCTCAGGAAAAGGACTCTAAGAACAGTAAGGACAAGGAGACGAAACTTGAGGAAGTTGTCGTTTTAGGGTATAGCAAAACTGCTACTAAAGCTAAAACTACTACATCTTCAGTAACCGTTGGTTCTGAAACTTTAGAAAACAGACCTAATATCTCGGTACTAAACTCGATTCAGGGTACCGCTCCCGGGATTGTAGTGAATTCGGCATCTGGATCTCCAGGTTCCGGAAAATTCAATATTTTGATCAGAGGTGCCAGCTCCCTTAATGGTTCTACGGATCCTCTTTACGTTGTGGATGGGGTAATTACTTCAGGGTCTCAGTTCAGAAACCTAAACTCTTATGACATTGATACGTTCAGTATCCTGAAAGATGCTCAAGCGACTGCGATCTATGGAAACAGGGCAGCGAATGGAGTTGTTGTAATTACAACAAAAGGGGGAAAATTCAACTCCGGACTGAAAGTTTCTTATGATGCATTAACTTCGTTCAGTAAATTACCTACTTCTGATTATAACATGTCAGATGGTAGACAACTTTTACAGATTCAAAAGAATTTACAAACTGGTAAAGGTGGTAGTTTATCACAACAAGAGATTGATAACTGGGCTACTAACACAGACTGGAATAAGCAATTTACCCGTATTGGAATCTCCCAGCAACACAACCTGTCAATCACAGGTGGTGGAGAAAATATCAATAATTTCTTATCTTTAGGATATCTTGATAGCGAAGGTACTGTAAAATCTACAGACTTCAAGAGATTTACAATGAGAAACAATCTTAATGGTAAGTCAAAGGACGGAAAATTATCTTTTGGGGCTATTATGGGGTTAGGATATTCCAGAAGAAACCAGCTTGATGATGAAACAAATACAGGTATTGCAAACAATACTCTTCAGAATCCATTATTCGGAGGTGTTCTTTCAAGACCGTATATCGGGCCTTCTCCATATGCAAACGGACAGGAGTTATATAATGCTATCGGAGCAGATGCATCAAATAACAGACAATGGATCCTTCAGGATAACATCAATGGAGGAATTAGAAACAGATTTACAGAACTAAGTATCTCTGCCAATGCTAATGTAAATTATAAGATTACAGATTATTTGAGCGTAGGAAACAGAACAGGTATCGAGTACAAACAATACGAAAGAAACTTTGCAAGATCACCACTGGGATATCTTTCAATCAGTGTAGCAAAAGGAGATGGTTCAAAATATGGAGGATTTGAAGACTTCTCAACAACGAGAGATCTGACTTTCAACAGTATTACGAATATTACATTCAATAAATCTTTTGGAGATCATACGATTAGTGCCGGTGCATACTTAGATTATATCAAAGCTCATGTGAGCTCAACAACTCAAAGACAGAATGGTCTGAACCCATTACAATGGGAATTCGGTGCAGGAACCGGTTATATTCCATTTAACCCGGATACTCCAAACATCTACAGACCTTCCAACAGTGCATCAAAAGTAACTGCGGGTACTTTAGCTTATTTTGCAACAGCTGACTATGATTACAAAGATAAATATGGAGTAAGTGGAGTTGTGAGAAGAGATGGTTCTTACCGTTTCCTTCCTACCAACAGATGGGAGACTTTCTGGTCAGTAGCGGCAAGATGGAATATCGATAAAGAAGAATTTATGGCTAATTCCGGATTCAGATTGCTTAAATTAAGAGCTTCAATTGGTACTACAGGTAACCAGAACTTAGGAATTGCAACTGATAATGCTAACCCGTTAGCTCTTCTTCCAAATAACTTCCTTGATCTTTATAATGGTTTCTCAGGATATCAGAACTTATTAGGATATAACTTTGTTAATTTATCAAACCCTTACCTAGAATGGGAGCAGGTAAAACAAAGTAACATTGGATTAGACTTCAACTTTAAAGGACTGATCGAAGGTAGTGTTGATTACTACCAGAAAAGAACATCAAGAATGTTCAATGACCTTCAAAGATCATCTGTTACCGGTTACTACTCAATCAGAGGTAATGACGGTGTTCTAGATAATAAAGGTATTGAAGGGATGATCAGATATAATGTGATCAGAAACGAAAATACAAGATTATCTGTTTTCGCGAATGCAGCATACAACTCTAACAAGATTGTTTCTATGAACAGCGAAAATCTTGCAGGGGACGTAGTAAATGCTATCGGTGGGCCTGCAGGTCAGTATCAGCTATATTCATATGTAGGAGTAAACCGCGATAACGGAAACTTACAGTTCCTTGACAAAAACGGAAACATCACTGAAGCTCCAACATCTGCAGACAGAGTATTGACTGGAAAGTCGCGATATGCTAAGTTTACAGGAGGTTTCGGATTTAATCTACAGCACAAAGGCTGGTTCCTTGATACTTTGTTCTCTTTCCAACAAGGAGGCTGGATTTATGATAATCTACAATCATGGATTATGGACCCAAGTGCTGCGGCAACCAGAAATCTTTCAGCTGATTTACTAAACGCCTGGACTCCTGATAACAGAGATACTGACGTACCTGGATTGAAAGCAAGTAACCTAAGCTTGGGTTCTTCAGACAGATTCTTACACCGATCAGATTTTATCAGACTTAAGAACATTTCTGTAGGATATAACTTCAGCAAAAGTCAGCTAGGTAAATTGCCAGTAAAAGGAATCAAAGTATTTGTTCAGGCGGAGAATCTTTATACATGGACAGATTGGAAAGGGTTTGATCCGGAGCCAATTACTTCGTATTCACTAAATGTTTATCCTAACCCAAAAACCGTATCTGTAGGTTTGAATGTTGATTTTTAATAGAGAAGAATTATGAAAAGATTTATAAATACAATATTAGTTGTAGCAACCTTATCATCTGCGGCATTTACGCTGAACAGCTGTCAGGATGCACTAGATATAAAGCAGCCGGGAGAATTACAGGAACAGGATCTGTATACAAGTGTTGCTAATTTAGGTGAAGTTTTAAATGGATCCGTTTATGCTCAGTTAGATCCGATTGATGAGGTTTACTTCACAGCTGTTTTTACAGATGAAGTAAAGCCTGGATCTGGTAGTGGAGGACAGGAATATTCTCTACACAGATTTTTTCTTGATCCATCCAGTGCTGTTGTAACAGGAGGAACTGTAAGTACAGCTTCAAGTGACGGAATCTGGATGAATAATTATAAAGTAATTAACAGAGTTAACAGACTTCTTGAAGGAGCAAAAAATATTACGCCTTCTAATGCAAAAGAACAAGCGCAATACAATGCGATTCTTGCCCAGGCAAGAGCAATCAGAGCGTATTGCTATGTACAGTTAGAAGCTTATTTTTCTTCTGATATGAAGGATCCTAATGCATTAGGAGTGATTCTTCTAAAAGATGTTCCTGCTACAGATGCTCAGTTACCAAGAGCTAAGAATCAGGAGGTGTATGATTTCATCAATGCTGATTTGGATTACGCAAGAAGTATTTTATTATATCCAGGTCAAACAGGATATCCTTCCGAAGGAAGATATTTGACAGATAAAATTTTTGTAAACGCTGTTTCTGCACGTTTTAATTTGTATAGAGGAAATACTGCTTTAGCGAAACAATACGCACAGGAAGTAATAACAAATTCAACTCTATCATTAACTCAGGCAACTCCATCTACTGTTAATGATTTTACTGTTGGGTCTGATGATTGGAATGCCGCATTTTATGGTGTAGCAGGTTCTTTCAATCCATATAGAAACCTTTGGAATGATTCTTCAAGAGGAGAAATTATCTTCTCTCTAAACAGACTTCCTCTAGGTGCCGGAGGGGCAATTGGCTCAAGATGGAATACAAACCAGTCAAACATCACAGGTTCTCCAATGTGGTTCTGGGGAAGAAACTTATATAATTTATTCAAGAGTACTCCAGGAGATATCAGAAGGTATGCTTATGTAGATCCTACATCTAAAGAAAATCCTAACTATGCGAGTGCTACGGCAGGAAATACCAGAAATGATGCATTAGTTATTGACAAATACCCAGGTAAAACAAGTACAGCTACAAGAAACGACGTAAAAGTCTTCAGGTTATCGGAAATGTACTTCATCTTGGCAGAAGCCGAGGTAGCAGCAGGAAATCTTACAGTAGCTCATGATTTGATTCAGCAGGTAAGAGCAGCAAGAAATTATCTTGGAACAGCAACAACACCTGCTTATACATCTGCACAGTTTGCTTATGCTGATATTCTGAAAGAGCGCAGAATTGAATTGGCACTTGAAGGCCACCGTTTCATCGACTTGAAGAGACTTGCTGTATTAGCTAATGTAAGCATGGACAGAAACCCTACGGATGATATTATCGATGTGAAAAATCTTCCAAATGGTGATTACAGATATACATTACCTATTCCAATCAGAGAAATCTCTGCAAACCCGAACGTTAAGCAGAATGACAAGTATTAAGATTTAATTTTAATATATTTTTTAAGAAGAGTCCCAGAAATGGGGCTCTTTTTTATTTCATTACTGAACTATCTTACCACCATCCTATCCTGGTAGCTTTTCGGAGTTACTCCCTCCAGTTGCTTAAATACTCTGGTGAAATAATTCGTATCTGAAAACCCTGTCTGAAAAGCGGTTTCCTTGATGCTGGTCTGGCTGGCTAATAATTCTTTCGCCCGGTTAATTCTTTCCTGTAAAATAAAATCATTTGGAGAGGTTCCCAACTCATCTTTGAACATTTTAAAGAAGTTCGACTTGCTTACGTAGGCAAGCTTGGCAATACTGTCAATCGACAATTTCTGATGCAGATTACGTTTAATATAATCTACCACAAATCCTATCCTGGATTTATTCTTGGCAATATTCTTTTCTACCATACTTCTTGCCTGGGTCTGCATGAGTCTGATCAGAAGTTCCTTCAGGGCAAAGTCTGCCATGATATCCTTTTGAGAGTTATCATCCATCGCAATTCTCATAATATTGTTAGTAGCAGAAGCGAGGGCTTTATTATTAAAAAGAAAATACTCATCCAGCTGAATATTCCATTGTGAGGCTTCGTCCACTTTGGGAAGATGATAATTCAGATAGTTGAGAGAATCCTCAATAAAATCAGGATTAAGACTTAAAGAAATACACTGTGTAGGAGTTTCATCCGCCTCCGGAAAGTCAATCACCATGGTTTCCCCCGGTGCTACCAGAATGCTTTCCCCTGGATAATAATCAAAATAATTGGTTTTATTATCAAGTTTCATGTGCTTCTTCCCTCTCAGCATCGCTGTAAATGCAATATTTTCGAAATGCAGTTTTACATCATAAGCAGCCTTATGGGTTTCGTAAATATTAAATTCACAATTGTTTAGATTGAACTTCGTCTGGTTTTCAACAAGACTCAATAGTTGGTTTTCCTTACGTAATTCAGGAGTATTTAATAAAATCTTACTATTGTTATTCATTTCTAAATTTTTTTCAAAAGGAGGTAACTCAAATATAGAAAATTTGACTGTATGTTGCTGTTAATAAAATACTAAAATTCAACTCACTGCACTATTTTACACTTTTTTTGTACGATTGTGCTATACTCTTTTTGGCTTCTCAGTGTAATTTGGCATTAACGAAAAAATAAAAACAAACTAATATGAGCACTATTACAGAACCAAGATCAACGACTCTATTACAGCGTCCTCAGTTTAAAAACAGATATGATAACTATATCGACGGAAAATTCACCCCACCTGTTAAAGGCCAGTATTTTGATGTAGTCTCTCCGGTAGATGGGAAAAATTTCACTCAGGTGGCCCACTCTTCCAAAGAAGATTTGGAATTGGCGGTAGATGCTGCTGAAAAAGCATTTCAGACATGGAAAAATACTTCCTCTACAGAAAGAAGCATTATTCTGAACAAAATTGCAGACAGGATAGAACAGAACCTTGAATACCTCGCAACGGTCGAAACTATTGATAACGGTAAAGCTGTAAGAGAAACTCTGGCAGCAGACTTACCTCTGGCTATTGATCATTTCAGATATTTTGCATCCGTTATCCGCGCCGAAGAAGGATCTCATAACGAACTGGATAAAGATACTGTGTCGCTGATCGTTCATGAACCCCTTGGAGTAATCGCGCAGATTATCCCGTGGAACTTCCCGATACTTATGGCGGTCTGGAAGCTTGCTCCGGCATTGGCGGCTGGTAACTGTGTTGTTTTAAAACCGGCAGAAAGTACCCCTGTCTCCATTATGGTTTTAATGGAACTTATCGGAGATCTTTTACCGGCAGGCGTTGTTAATATTGTCAACGGATTTGGAGCAGAACTCGGAAGAGCCCTGGTGACCAATCCGAAAGTTGCCAAAGCAGCATTTACAGGATCTACCGCAACAGGACGTCTGGTGATGCAGTATGCAACAGAAAACATCATTCCGGTTACCCTGGAATTGGGAGGAAAGTCACCCAATGTTTTCTTCAACTCAGTAATGGATGCAGATGATGAATTTTTAGATAAAGCGATAGAAGGAGCTGTTCTTTTTGCCCTTAATCAGGGAGAAATCTGTACATGCCCTTCACGGTTACTGGTTCAGGAAGGTATTGCTGATGCCTTTATTGAAAGAGTGATTGAAAGAGTAAAAGCGATCAAAGTAGGAAATCCATTGGACAAAACCGTGATGATGGGTGCTCAGGCTTCACAGATTCAGAAAGATAAAATCCTTTCCTATATCCAGCTGGGAAAAGAAGAAGGAGCAGAAGTGCTGGTGGGAGGTGATGTCAATCATCTGGGAGAAGATCTGGAAGACGGATACTACATTCAGCCTACCATCTTCAAAGGAAATAACAGAATGAGAATCTTCCAGGAAGAAATTTTTGGTCCCGTCCTGGCATTTACTACTTTTAAAGACGAGGAAGAAGCTGTGAAAATTGCCAATGATACCATCTACGGACTGGGAGCAGGAGTATGGACAAGAGATGCGCATCAGCTGTACAATATTCCGCGTCAGATTGAAGCAGGAAGAGTATGGGTGAACCAGTATCATTCTTACCCTGCAGGAGCACCTTTCGGAGGCTACAAACAGTCAGGAATCGGAAGAGAAAATCATAAAATGATGCTCGACCATTACCGTCAAACTAAAAACATGCTGATTTCTTATAACAAGAATAAGTTAGGCTTTTTTTAATATTATTTAGGACGTGCCCGATTGCCTTGGCTTTTCCCAGGGCAAAACGGTCGGGCTATGCAGGGCTGCACTTCGTTTCGGTGCTCCATTTCATTCCGCACCGGCTCGTTCCTCGCCGCCCTTACTATCCCTCACGCAGGAAATATCAGTATTTTGATATGATATTAACTCTCAAAAGAAATTCACTGAAGCAGTTCAGCTGTAGAGATAAAAACTAATACAAAAAAATAAACTCAATCCAAAAAATAAAATATGATCCCAAAAACAATGAAAGCGGCGGTAGTACAAGGCTACGGTCAGCCTCTGAAAATAGAAGAAGTACCTGTAAGAGAACCCGGAAGATATGAAGTCCTTGTCAAAGTAATTGCCTGTGGTGTCTGCCATACAGACCTGCATGCTGTAGATGGCGACTGGCCGGCAAAGCCGAAAATGCCTCTTATCCCCGGACATGAAGGTGTAGGTATTGTGGTGGCCTGTGGACCTGAAGCTTTTGTAAAAGAAGGAGATGCGGTAGGAGTTCCTTGGCTGTATAGTGCATGCGGATGCTGTGATTACTGTATTACCGGATGGGAAACCCTTTGTGAAGCACAGAAAAACGGAGGGTATAGCGTAGATGGCGGATTTGCAGAGTATGTTATTGCAGATTCGAGATATGTGGGACACCTGAAACCGGATGTTAACTTTCTGGAGATTGCCCCTATTTTATGCGCCGGAGTAACGGTTTATAAAGGATTAAAAGAAACAGAAACAAAACCTGGGGAATGGGTTGCCATTTCGGGAATCGGAGGGCTGGGACACGTGGCTGTTCAATATGCAAAAGCAATGGGAATGCATGTTGCTGCCATTGATGTAGCAGATGATAAACTTGAGCTGGCAAAAAAATTGGGAGCCGATCTTGTAGTCAATGCAAAAAACACAGATCCTGGAGAATATTTGCATAAAGAAGTCGGCGGAATGCACGGCGCATTGATTACAGCAGTTTCGCCTATTGCTTTCAAACAGGGAATAGATGTACTGAGAAGAAAGGGAACCATTGCTTTGAATGGCCTTCCTCCCGGATCTTTCGAGCTGCCCATTTTTGAAACGGTTTTAAAGAGGATTACAGTAAGAGGTTCTATAGTAGGAACCAGAAAAGATTTACAGGAAGCATTGGATTTTGCCAATGAAGGATTGGTAAAAGCGACGGTTACTCCTGCAAAGCTTGAAGACATCAATGATGTCTTCGATAAAATGAAAAAAGGTCAGATTGACGGCAGAATCGTTTTGGATATTGCCGGCTCAAATTAAATGAAGATGTGTTGTGGATCCCGGTTAATTATTTTACCGGGATTTTTTATACTTCAGGTAATATCAGGTTAAATATTAAGAATGGAAACAAAAATATCAAGACTTTCAGCAACAGAACAGGCGCTTGAAGTAATCCGTAAACTGGAAGATCAATATGGACCTCTGATGTTTTATCAGGCAGGAGGATGCTGTGAAGGAACACAGCCGCAGTGTTTTGAAAAAGGAGGATTTTTTCCCCGAATGAATGATGCCATGATCGGTACCGTCAACGGACATGAGTTCTGGATAGACCGGGATCTTTTTGAGTACTGGAAATATTCACACTTTAAACTCGATGTGACAGATGGTTTCGGACCCGGAGGATTCTCCCTGGAAACCCCTTTAGGAAAAACCTTTAAAGTTCATTACAGGCTTTTCACTCCTGAAGAATATGAAAATCTGGAGCCGGTAAAACGTAGCGAATAAAAGTCATTAGTCAAACAGTTTTGTAAAGAAGTGTTTACAGCCACGGTATTCATCAGTCAGACCTTTACAAACCGGCTGACAAACATGGCGGCAACGATGTCTCCTACAGCATTCAGTACTGTTGCTAAAGGATCTACCAAAGTTCCGATGATCATCACAGCAGGAATAGCCTCCTGAGGTAATTTATAAACAGAGATCATCAGCATTTCCCCAATATATCCTCCATTAGGAATACCTCCAGCCACAATACTCACAAAGACTGTAATTCCCAAAGCTAAAAGAAGGTTGGCAGGATCAAAGAAATCTCTTCCGATAATCAGGAAAGCTACATAGATCTTGATGATAGATGACATGGAAGACCCGTTTTTATGCAGCGTAGTACCAATGGGAATCACCAGGTTGGCAATAGAATTCGGTATCCCGATTTTTGATGCAGCCTGTAAATTGGCGGGCATTGTTGCAAAGCTGCTGCATGTACTTATAGCAGTTAATGTAGGATATATAGCATTGGTCCAGAAACTTTTCACCCCCTTCTGTCCATTCGCCATAAAAGCATAAATAGAGAAGAACACAAGGAAGTAAATAACTCCTGCAACATAATATAATCCTAAGGGTTTGGCATAAAACCCAAAAAGCTGTGGCCCTAAAGTGGCAACCTGATAAGCAAAATAAGCTCCAAGACCAATCGGAGCAAGTTTCATAACCAGCAAAAGAAGTTCTTTCATTACTTCATATCCTGAAGCGATAAAAACTCTGAAAGGCTGACCTTTTTCTCCTGTTTTTCTTGCTGCAAATCCTGTCAGAAATGCAAATACCAGAAGAGCCAGCATATTTCTTCTCGAGAAAAGCTCTGTAAATTCCCCTACCGTAAAAAAGCTTACAATTCTGTTGCCCCATGTATCTTCATGAGCTGCTTCGGAAATAATCTCAGAACTTCCGGAGATTCCAGATACCGGAAACAGGTATACTGCGCAAATGGTAAAAATAGCAGCCGTGAGAATGAAAAATAAAAAGGTAAGTGCCATAACCAGGATGATCCTTCCAAATTTAGACTGCTGCTCGAGTGATGCGATAGAATTGGATACCGCAAAAAATACCAAAGGAACTACACTCACAAAAAGCAGATTAAGAAAAATATCTCCTAAAGGTTTTATGTATTCCACAAAACCGGGCGCAACAATTCCAATGATGCTTCCAACAATGATCCCTAAAAGTAAAAACAGGATTCCGGAGTAGTTTTTCAATACATCTTTCATGTATAGCATTTTATCAAAGATAGGTTTATTTTTAACATTCTGTTATACAATTTTCAAACCTAAATTTCATAAATTTGAGTAAACCTCATTTCTATGGCTTATATAGATTATTATAAAATTTTAGGCGTAGATAAAAACGCAACACAGGATGATATCAAAAAGGCCTACCGGAAACTGGCCAGAAAACATCATCCTGATTTAAATCCCGGCGATAAAGAAGCAGAGAAGAAATTCAAAGAGCTGAATGAAGCCAATGAAGTCCTCAGTAATCCTGAAAACCGTGCCAAATATGATAAGTACGGAGAACACTGGAAGCATGGCGAAGAATACGAAAAAGCCCAACAGCAACAACAAAGACAGTATCAGCAGCAAAGCTACAACGGAGGATTTTCCGGTACGGATTTTGGCGAAGGAGAAGATTTTTCAGATTTCTTCCAGAGCATGTTTGGTGGAGCCGGCGGAGGATTTGGCAAGAGTTCAAGAGGAAGGGCTTCCGGAAAATTTAAAGGACAGGATATACAGGCTGAACTGAATTTAAGCTTAAGAGATGCCGCAACCACTCATCAGCAGACTTTTGATATCAACGGCAAAAAAGTTAGGATCACCATTCCGGCAGGGGTATATGACGGACAGCAGATCAAACTGAAAGGACATGGAAATTCCGGCGTAAACGGAGGACCTAACGGAGACCTGTATATTACCTTCAATATCCCGGCAGATCCGGATTTTGAAAGAATAGGGGATGATCTGAAAACAAAGGTTGTGATCGATTTGTACACCGCCGTTTTAGGTGGAGATGTAAAAGTGAATACGCTTACGGGCAATGTCAATCTTAAAGTAAAACCGGAAACCCAAAACGGAATTACCGTAAGATTGAAAGGAAAAGGTTTTCCTGTCTATAAAAAAGAAGGTGAACATGGAGATCTTTTTGTAACCTATGAAGTGAAACTGCCAACGAACCTTACTGAAAAGCAGAAAGAACTTTTTGAACAACTAAAAAATTCATAAGCTATGAGTGAAAGAATATCACGGGAAGAACTCGTAAAAATATATAATATAGAAGTCACTTTTTTTGATGAACTTGTAGATTATGGGCTGCTGAACATTCAGATTGAAAATAATATTCATTACCTGATGTATGAAGACCTTCCTGATCTGGAAAAATTTGCCAACTGGTATTATGATCTTGAAATAAATCTTCCCGGTCTTGAAGTGATTTATAATATGCTGAAAAAGCTGGATGCTCTGAACCGCAGAAACAGAGAACTGATGAATAAACTTTCTGCAATAAATGATCAATATGAAGATAATTAATGTAGTTTTGTAGCTTTTAAAGCAAATTCTACAATTATGAATGAAGAAAAGGTGATTACCCTAAAACCAGACAGAAAGATTTTTGAAGCTATTTATTTTAGTGGTAATCAGGGCAGTTTGCTTTTTTCACCGACAACAAAAGGTAAGACCATTACGACCATGGCAGCAGCTGTGATCGTATTTACTGTATTTCTTTTAAAAGATTATTTGACTAAAGAAAGTGCGGGGATTTTATATTTTTTAAGCTTTATATTTTTGCTTTGTGCAGTTTTTCTTTCAGTAAGTGTTAACAAAGTTTCAAGATGGAAGAAACAGGTCAATCATTATTTAAATCGACTGGAAAAATGCAAAGTGTATGAAATCCGGTTTGATAAGAACTTTTTTACAGTAAATATTGATGGGGAAAAAGAAACAAGTGAATGGAAAGATTTTGAGTATTTTGACAGTACTCAGGATTTCATTTCCCTTGAGGGAAAATACAGCTATATGTTTCCCAGGAAAGCAATGAGCGAAAGAGAATACAGTCTTCTCAAAAATACATTGAAAGAGAAAGTAAATGTCAACCCATAAAATAAAAACGGAGCAAAATTATTTTGCTCCGTTTTTATTATTTATAAATTAACTTTTTTACCTTTTAGCAATTTTGCTTATTTACTTTCTTCCAGCCATCCCATTTCCTTCATCCACTCGTCATTGTAGATTTTTCCTACATATCTTGAACCGTGGTCATGAAGTAAAACTACAATTACATCATCTTTAGTGAACTGATCTTTCATCTGAATCAGTGATGCAATGGCACTTCCTGCAGAATATCCACAGAAAATTCCTTCTTCTTTAGCCAGTTTTCTTGCATAGATAGCACCGTCCTTATCCGTTACTTTTTCAAAATGATCAATGACAGACATATCATAATTTTCAGGAATGATATCTTCCCCGATTCCTTCTGTAATATAAGTGTATGCGTGATCATAATGCAGTTCACCTGTTTCGTGGAATTCCTTCAGAATAGAACCATAAGTGTCAACCCCGATAACTTTAATCTCCGGATTTTTTTCTTTGAAGAAGCTTCCGCATCCGGTAATTGTACCTCCTGTTCCGGCTCCTACTACAAAGTGAGTCAGTTTTCCTTCTGTCTGCTCCCAGATTTCCGGTGCTGTAGACTCATAATGAGCCGCTCTGTTGGAAAGGTTGTCATACTGGTTGACATACCATCCGTTTTCTGTTTCTTTAGCCAGTCTTTTTGAAACTGAATAATAAGAACGCGGATCTGTAGGTTTTACGTCAGTAGGACAAACAATTACTTCTGCACCTACAGCACGAAGAATATCACATTTTTCTTTTGATTGTTTTGAGTTGGTAACAAAAATACATTTGTAACCTTTGATGATTGCTGCCAATGCCAGTCCCATTCCTGTATTTCCGGAAGTTCCTTCAATAATGGTTCCTCCAGGTTTTAATCTGCCGTCTTTTTCAGCATCTTCTATCATTTTAAGAGCCATTCTGTCCTTCACTGAGTTTCCGGGATTGAAGGTCTCTACTTTTGCCAATACTAATGCCGGGAAATCTTCACCTAATACTTTGTTAAGCTTTACCAGCGGTGTGTTACCTATCGTTTCAAGGATATTTTTTGCGTATTTCATAAATGTTTTATAAGCAGTGCAAAGATAATGCTTTTAAAATTATCTGCGCTGTGGATAACATGTGGATAAGTTGTGGATAAAACTGAAATTACCTGAAAGACAATGAATAACTTTCTATTATCTATTATCTATTATCTATTATCTATTATCTATTATCTATTATCTATTATCTATTATCTATTATCTATTATCTATTATCTATTATCACATTAGTTGTACTTAATAGCCTTCACCGGAGAGATCTTACTGATCAGATAGCTCGGGATAATTAAAGCCAGGGCTGAAATAATAAGAATTCCTACTGAGATAGAAATAATTGCAATGGGATTAAGATCTACAGGAACTGTACTTACATAATAGTTTTCAGGATTAAGTTTGATTACTCCGAAGAATTTCTGAATCAGAATAAGTCCTAATCCGATTGCATTTCCATACAGAAGTCCCGGGATCATAATAATAAGGGTATAGTTGATGAAGGTTGCCCTTATCTGTGAATTGCTCGCTCCCAATGTTTTAAGAAGACCAATAGAATTTGTTCTTTCAATAATAAGAATCAGAAGAACCATGATGATATTGATGACGACCACAATCAGCATGATGATAATGATGAGGGCAATATTGGTGTCAAAAATACTGATCCAGTCTGTGATCTGAGGAAATTTTTCAGTTGCTTTTTCTGCATAATTCTTATATCCGATCAGTTTTTCAATCCCAGAGAAATCTTTATCAATATCATTTACGTTTTTCAGAAAAATATCTATTCCACCAATTTCATCAGGCTTCATATCCTGAATTTTCCTTGCGTGATTGATTCCACCGATAACAAATTGCTCATCAATAAGTTTAATATCTGTTCTATAGATTCCTATAATTCTGAATTTACGGTAAAGTGGTTTTTGATCAGCTTTTAAGAAAACGGTAACAATACTGTCATTCACTTTAAGGTGTAGGTCATTGGCTACTTTTTGCGAAATAGTAACATCATTGTTGAACCCTTTCTCTGTCACTTTCGGAGTAGTACCGGCAATAAGGAATTTTTTAAACCTCAAGCTGTCAAAATCCTTTCCTACTCCCTTAAATATGATTCCTGCAAAATTGTGTTCATTACGCATGATTCCGGTAACTGTCACGTATTTCTGAATACTTTCAACATCAGGAAGTTCTTTTATTTTTGCAATATTCAGCCCCTGATTGTCAAGCACAGAAGTATTATAAGAAGAATTTGATCGCGTAGATCTTACCGTGATGTGTCCACTGAAATCTGCCAGCCTCTCTTTAATCGCTTTTTTGGAACCAAAACCAGTGGCCACCGTAATTAAGGAAACAATGATTCCTAATGCTACGGAAAGCCTGCCAATGAAGATGATAACCCTTGAAAGGTTATTTTTGTTATCTTTGGAAAATGCTATTTTTCTGGAGAAATATAAAGGAAACTTCAAGCTTATGAATTTAGATTTCAAAATTAAAAATTTACTTCTGATTTGCCTAATTTTTTTGGGAGTATTCAACCAATATTATTCTCAGACTCAGGTTCAACAGGATTTTAAAACCGGCGCAGACCAGCCAGAAGTATATTTGCCACTGTTAAAAGATAAAACAATAGGAGTGGTAACCAATCAGACAGGCCTGATGAGCGACAGGACACATCTGGTAGATTTTCTGGTGAAGAATGGAATTAAAATCAAGTCTATTTTTGCTCCTGAGCATGGTTTCAGAGGAGATGCCGATGCGGGTGCAAAAGTGAAAAACGGAGTAGATGTGAAAACAGGAATTCCTATCGTTTCTCTTTATGGGAATAATAAGAAACCCACACCGGAGCAGCTTGCCGGAATTGATATTGTCATTTTTGATATTCAGGATGTTGGGGTAAGGTTTTATACCTATATTTCCACTTTGTCTTATCTGATGGAAGCCGGAGCTGAAAATAATATTGAGGTTATGGTATTGGATCGCCCCAATCCACACGACGGATATACAGATGGACCGGTATTGAGAAAAAAATGGGCCAGTTTTGTAGGGCTTCACGAGGTTCCTGTAGTGTATGGACTTACGATAGGAGAGTATGGAAAGATGGTTAATGGTGAAAAATGGCTGAAAAATGGTGCTCAGGTTAAGTACACCCTTGTTCCTATGAAGAATTATCATAAAAAACAGCGCTATATGATGCTTGATAAACCTTCTCCTAATTTACCCAATGATAAAGCGATCAATCTATATCCAAGTCTATGCTTTTTTGAAGGAACACAGGTTTCCGTAGGAAGAGGAACAGAACTTCCTTTTCAGATTTATGGCTCTCCATGGACTGAAAAACTTCCTTATCAGTTTACTCCCAAGCCGAGCTACGGAGCTAAAGATCCTTTTCTGAACGGGAAACTGTGCTATGGTGAAAATCTATCCGGATATCCCAAAGACCTAAGAGAATTGAATCTTGAATGGGTGATTAAAGCTTATCAGAATTTTAAAAATCCTGAACTGGGCTTTTTTTTAAAACCTGCATCAGGGAAAAATTTTTGGTTTGACACATTGGCCGGGACTGATGAATTGAGAAAACAGATCATCGCCGGAAAATCAATTCCGGAAATCAAAGCTTCATGGAAAAAAGATCTGGAAAGTTTTGAAAAGATTAGAACCAGATATGTGGTATACAAAGATTAATTAGTCAAAATTCTGAGGTGGATTTTTATCATTTCTGCCTTTATTCAATATAAATAATCCGACGGTTAATCCCACAACTCCTGCAAAAGCAGTCATTAAAGCCCTCTGTAATTTGTCAGGCAGATCATTCCCGATATAATTCATTAGAAAAAGAATCACAAAAGTGATTACTGAAATAATGATATGATTTTTTCCGAATGGCTTCATTGTATTATTTTAATTTGTAGGAAATCATTATGCCTCCTCTGTATGGGATGATCTCTCCGCTTTTATTAAATTTTTCTGCAGAATCATAGCGTAAACCGGTTGAACGGTCATATCCTTTGTAAAAACCCTGTGATGTTCCTACAGTAGCATAAATATCAAGATTTAAGCGGTCAGATAACTGAAATTGATATCCGCCTGTAATACCCAGCATAATAGTAAATCCTTTTTGATAAAGGTTAGTATTCAAAAGAACATCTCCGTTGTCTTTATAAAAATATCCGTCATGCCAATAACTCCACTTTTGAAGATTATAAGCTGCAAAACCAATATTTGCTCCTAAATACCAATTTTTAAAAGCTTCTTTAAAATAATATCTTCCTTCAACAGAGAGAGAATAGATTTGTAATTCATGTCCTGCAAAAGATTTCCAGGGCGAAATGAAAACATCCCCCTGTAAGGTGTATTTGGGACTGATCTGTTTTTCTATTCCAAGATTTAAAATTCCTATGGGTGCAAATAAAGCATTTCCTTTTATGTATAAACTCTTATCCTGTCCTCCTTGTTCCCGCTCCTGGGCACTTAATGTTCCTGCTGAGAGAGAAGCTACAATGCCTGCTGCTAATAATTTATATTTCATGTGGTGTGTATGTTACTTTATCTGTTTTAATAATTCATCTGCCAATTGAGAATCTTTATTGGTCTGAACAGCCATATTTTTAGACATCTCAGCATAGCTTTTTGCGGTTTCTTTATTTCCGTTAAGGTAATAGAGTTTAGCAAGAATATAAGTGTTTTCAGAAGTTTCTCCCCTCATCACAGATTTTTCTGCCCATTCTGTTGCTTTTTTTAGTGAAGATGGTGTCTTCACATGATCTGCAAATATCCAGGCGGCTCTTAAAAGTTCATTAGGATCAAAGGCATCCGAGTTTTTATAATAGTCTAAAGCAGCTTTTTCATATTCAGGAAAATTGCTGTTTTGTTCATAATAGCTCAATTTTGTCTGATTAAGCTTCTTAACAGCGGCTTCTTTTCCTACTAATGGCTCAGCGTTTTTCATAAAATAATCATCGTTGATCTTTTTATTTTTATCATCGATAGACTGCTCCATTATTTTTCCTAATTTTAACTGAGCATCAAACTCGCTGTATGTTTCTTCAGGAAGAAATTTAATGATTTCGGCTTTTCTGGATGCAAAGACAGGATAATTAGCATCTTCCGATGATTTTACAAAATAAAGAAGAAAGCCAATTTCATCCTTTGTGAGTTCTTCCGTTTTCTTTTTGTTCTGGAAATATCTTTCAGAAGCTTTTTTAGCGAAGTCATAATCTGAGTTGGCATTAAGTTTCATAATGTTAATCAGAAATTCCGGGTCTTTTTCACCACTTGCAAAACGATCTTTAAGAGACCCCTTTTTATTTCCAGGTGAATTGATATCCTGAGCCATTGCTACAAACAGACTTTCTTCCATGTATCCTGTATTTCTGGATACAAGCTCACCCTCACCGTTTAGGAATAGATAAGTAGGGTAGGAACGTACTCCGAATTTAGAAGCGATGTCTCTGCCTTCCCCTTTTTCCATGTCAAATCTTGCGTTAATGAAGTTGGTATTGTAATAATCACTGACCGATTTCTGAGTGAAAACATTTTTTTCCATCATTTTGCAGGGGCCACACCAGGAAGCATAGGCATCAATAAAAACCAGTTTTTTTTCTTTCTTGGCTTTTGCGATGATATCTTTGAATGGCAGCTCCTGAAACTGTATAGATTCCTGAGCAGACACAACGATGGCACAAAAAATAGATATCCCAGAGATGATCTTCTTCATTTTCAAATAAGATTTGTAGGCGAAGATAATTAATTTTCAAAATATACCATGCTGAATCTGTCGTATGAATGATGATATTAACTAATTTTATGACTTAAGACCATTGAACTAAAATTCAAAAAATAATTATTTTTATACTGCTTTAGAATTGAAATTTATTCTCTTCTCTGTTTTAGAAAAAAATAAATCTAAATTTAATTCACTTTTCGGTCCTGAAATCTTTGTTATATCTTTGCAAACGAATAATTTATAAATAAAGGAACTCCCAATTTTAGAGAAATTGATTATTAATTTTAAACACGCTTTATCCAAAAAGTCCATTTATATCACTGCTTTGTCTGCCTGCCTGATTGCAGTGGCGGCATTTGCTGTTTTAAGTCTTCTGATTACGGAAGACAGCCGTAAGAATACCGATGATTTTGCGAAGAAAACTTTCTTCAGGAAGTATGAATCGATAGAACATGAATTCAGAAATATTGAAGATTATCAATATATCCTTCGTGCATTGATCCAGAAAGATGGGTTGAAAAACTATAAAGACTATTCTTTGGTTTTAAATGATTTGAATAAAAAAAGAAACCTGCTGCCATACAGCTGGTATTATTACGAGAATAAAACTTCAGGAAAAATAGAAAGTAATAATCCGTTATCCGTTATTTTTAAAAATACCAGGAATAAAGAAAAATCTATTGTTCTCAAAAATAATGGTCCGGGGCATTTCAAAGATCTTTTGGTTACAAAAAAAGACAGTATGTTCTGGGTGAGCTATGATTCTTTAGAACTGCCTGATAAGAACAAACTGTATTATGGCTCTACCGTAAGCCTGGATGATCTCCATCAATATTTTATCAATGTTGATAAGAGCTCCAATACCTATGCCTTTGTCTTCACCAAAGAAGGAATCTGCATTACACATCCCGAAAAGAAATATATAGGAAAGAATATTTTTGACTTTACAGATATTAAGCCCGCCGATACATTGGCCAGTAAAACTGAAGCGGGATACATCAAAGGAACAGCTGTCTCGGAATATCTTGGCGTAGAGGTAACAAGGTTCATAAAACCATTAAAGACTGATAATTTTGACGGATATACGGTTGTGAACCATGTCAATTTTATAATTGATGAAAATATCAGTAAGATAAAAACCTATACTGTTTATATTTTTCTGGCCGCATTATTCCTTATTGTAACAGTCTTTATTTTATTCCTGCGGGCAACCAACCTCGCGTATCAGGAAAAAGAAAAAATACAGTCTGAGAAAAACTTTCTTCTTATTGAGAATGAAAAAATGCACAAAGCAGAAGTGATCAATCAGCTTCAGCAGCTTAAAAATAATATTAATCCGCACTTTCTTTTCAATTCACTGAACTCTCTTTATATGCTGATCGGAATCAATAAAGAGAATGCTCAGAAATTTACTATGAATCTTTCTAAGATTTATCGGTACCTGATAGTGCCTCCGAAAGAAAATATTGTTCCGGTTTCTCAGGAAATCAAATTTATACAACAGTATATGGAGCTTCTGAAAAGCAGGTTTGATGAAGAGATGAAATTTGAACTGATCATTAATGCTCCTGAAAGTCTGGAAAAAAGAATTCCTTATTTATCTCTTCAGATTGCCACAGAAAATGCAACCAAACATAATATAGCAACAATAGACCAGCCTCTGGAAATTATCATTATTGTTGACAAAGACGGGATTACAGTAAAGAACACCTGGCAGCCTAAAACAGAACCGGTGCAGGGTGAAAAGTTCGGAATTGATTATTTGAATCAAATTTATGGATATTTTAAGAATAATCTTCTTCATATTTCTGTAGATGGTGAATATTTCATATGTTTTTTGCCTTTATTGAAGTGAAAATAAAAATCCATTCACTCCCGAAAACTCACCATTCACTCCCTAATATTATTTATATGATTCATGATACCTATAGCTTTGCTGGCTGAAACTAAGATATTTACTATTTGGAATGAATCGGACTATTTTAATGAAGAATTACAGGCTTGCACTGTATCTTGGTCTTGCTATGGCCTCACCAATGGCCGTAGCACAGAAAAAAGATAAAGATACAGTAAAGGTCAACAAAGAAAAAACGGACAAAACAGAGACCTCTTCCTCAAAGAAAACAAAAAAGATTGAAGACCTGATCAAAAAAGGAACCTATAAAAAAGGGCTTTTTAATACGATTCAGGTAAAAACGGATATTTATTTTGAGATTCCTGATAGCTTGATGGGGCGTCAGTTTTTGGTGGTTAACAAACTCTCTCAGGTACCCATGCAGGTGAATGAGGCAGGTTTGAATAAAGGAATGAATTATGAAAATAAGGTCATCTCTTTCCACCGTGATCCTGTAGCTAAAAAAGTATGGGTGAAAACTGTGGTGCCTAAAGTGTCATCTCCGAAGAATGATGCCATTACAAAATCCGTAAAAGATAACTTTTCAGAATCTGTCATTGAAGTCTTTGATATTGAAGCACAAAATAATGATTCTACGGCTGTAGCTATTAAAGTGAACAAGGTTTTTGATGGGAACCAAAAGAGTTTTAATGATGTTCTGGCTAATGTAGGATTGGGAGGATCTGTGAAATCAAGCCTTTCCTATATAGAAGGAGTGAAGACGTTTCCAAAGAACCTTGTGGTGAAATCTCAATTGTCTACTTCCGTCAATGAAGGTGGAGTAGACTTGCCGGTAACCTTGGGTGTTACGACGAATCTGGTACTTCTTTCTAAAATACCGATGAAACCAAGAGTAGCGGATTCAAGAGTAGGATTTTTCTCAGAAAAACACTGGTCGTTTAATGACAATCAGCAGAAAATGGATGAAAAATTCTTTATTACCAAATGGAATCTTGAGCCCAAAGATGAAGATAAAGAAAAATATTTAAAAGGAGAGCTGGTAGAGCCTAAGAAACCGATTGTTTATTATATAGACCCGGCAACTCCTAAACAATGGCGTGAAAAAATCATTGCCGGAGTACATGACTGGCAGGCGGCGTTTGAGCAGGCAGGATTCAAAAATGCAGTGATTGCGAAAATGCCGGATGAAAAAGATGAAGATTTTGATATTGATGATGTAAGATATTCTGTGATTACTTACGCCGCTTCGCCAAAGTCAAATGCAATGGGCCCCTCTGTAGTAGATCCGAGAAGTGGAGAAATTATCGAAGCAGATATCATCTGGTGGCATAATGTAATGACTTCTCTTCATGACTGGATGAGAATTCAGACAGGACCTATAGACCCGAAAGCCAGAGGAAATAAGTTCAGTGATGAACATATGGGTGAAGCGATCCGTTTTGTTTCATCCCATGAAGTAGGACACACTTTCGGACTGAAGCACAATATGGGAGCTTCATTCGCTTTCCCTGTAGAGTCGCTTCGTTCTAAAGAATTTACAGACAAAATGGGAGGGACAGCTCCTTCTATTATGGATTATGCCCGTTACAATTATGTAGCACAGCCGGAAGATGGTGTTACAGCTATCACTCCAAAAATTGGTCTTTATGATAAATATGCCATAGAATGGGGGTACCGTTGGTATCCGGATGAATTTACAGAGAAAAAGGCGCTGAAAAACTTAATTGAAAAACATCAGGATGACCCGATGTATTTCTATGGAGAACAGCAGAGTTATCTGGAGACCATTGATCCGCGTTCGCAGTCTGAAGATTTGGGAGATGATGCCATGAAAGCCAGCGAATATGGGATGAAAAACCTGAAAGTGGTCATCAATAACCTTTTGAAATGGACGTATGAAGATGGTAAAGATTATACGGATACCGGAAAGCTGTATCTTGGGGTAATCGGGCAGTGGGATCTGTATACAGGTCATGTAATGGCCAATGTGGGTGGAATTTATCTGAATAATACTGTTTTTGGGAACAAAAAGAAAGCTTACGAAGCAGTTCCTGCAGAAATTCAGAGAAGAGCGGTTGATTATCTTCTTAAAAACGCTATCAACCTTCCGGAGTGGCTATTCTTTAATCCAATTACAGAAAAAACGTATCCGGTAAAAGATTCACCAATGGGACCATTCGAGCAGACGCCTTATACGCTGGCAAGAGGAATGCAGTATGCGAATATCTATTCCCTGTTTATGGATGACCGATTGCTGAGATTGCTTGAAAACGAGCTGAAGCATCAGGTTTCAGGATCTAAAGAAGAGATCTACACGGTAGAAAATTTATTTGATCAGGTAAGAACAGCCATTTTCAGTAAAAAAGGAAGTCTTACAATGCTTGAAAAGATGACTCAGAAAAATTATGTGGATGCCTTAATTGTTTCGGTGAACAAATTATTTGAAAAAACAGCAGTGAAAGGATTAAAAGCAGATGATACCCTGAATATCCCGACCATCTGTAATTTTCATGAGGAAGATCACGGTTTGAGGAATATCAATTACTCATCCATGAAGAGAGTGTCTGAAGTAACTACCTACAAAAGAGCGGAACTTCAGAAAGTTCTGGATTTACTGAACAGAACAAGGTACAGAGGTGATGATGCTTCAAGAGCACATTACACAGATTTAATCATTCGTATTCAGGAGGCTTTAAACAAATAAACGGCTATGAAAAAAACTCTAATACTTTTACCTCTTTTGGCTGCTAATATAGCAATGGCCCAGCAAAAGAAAACCATCACCGGAAAAATAGAAGACGGAAACACTTCTCAGATTATTAGCGGTGCATCTATAAAAATCGAGACCCAATCGGTCTCTACAAAAACAGAACTGGAAGGAATTATCGAAAGTGTATCAGTAGGTACGGTAACCGATAAGGACGGAAAATTTATATTGGAAATTCCTGCTGATACAAAAACTGTATTGGTAAGTTACCCCGGTTATGAATCCAGGGTCATTCAGCTTAATGAAGGACAAACGAATTATACCATCAGACTGACTTCTGAAGTTTCAGATAAAAATAAAATCCAGGAAGTAATTATCACCGGTTACCAGAAAATTGAAAAACGCAAGCAGACTTCAGCCGTTTCTACCGTGAAAATGGATAATATCAGCCAGGCTGGTGTGGCCAGTGTGGATCAGATGCTGGCAGGACAAATTGCCGGTGTGGCAGTAACTCCCGAAACCGGGGCTCCTGGTAGTCCTGCGAAGATCAGAATCAGGGGTACAGCTTCTCTTTCCGGACCTCAGGATCCGCTATGGGTAATCGACGGGCTTCCGTTGGAAGGAAATGATGTGCCTAACTTTACGGATAAAGACAATATTGACCAGCTTCAGAACTTCTCTATCGCAGGTTTGAACCCTAATGATATTGAAGATATCACCATCCTTAAAGATGCGGCTGCAACGGCAATTTACGGAGCAAGAGCTGCAAACGGGGTAATCTCCATCACAACAAAAAAAGGGAAAAAAGGAAGTTTAAAATTGAATTTCTCTGCAGATACTTTTATTACAGCACGCCCTGATTTTGATAAACTGAACCTTTTAAATGCCTCTGAAAAAGTAGACCTGGAACTGATGCTTGCCAAGCGTGCAGATCTTACTTACCGTGCAGATAAGGGAGAAGTGATGAGAATTCTGACTCAGAATAATCAGCTTGATGCTTTCAGAAACGGAGGTTTTGACGCATTGAACTCTTTGACCCGCCAGCAGATCAACGGGTTAAGAAACAATAATACAGACTGGGGTAAACTACTGTACAGAAATGCTATCAACAAACAATATGGGTTAAGTGTTTCCGGAGGGAGTGACCGTGCTGATTACTATTTTTCCCTGGGATATTACGATGAAGAAGGAACAACTATCGGAACAGGTTTTAAACGTTATAACCTGACTCTAAAAAACAACTATAAATTAAGCGATAAGTTAAATGCAGGAATTTCTATTTTCGGAACGCAGAGTGAACGTACATCTTTTGTAACGGATGCCGACGCTTCAATCAACCCTGTTAATTATTCAAGAAACGCCAATCCATACCTGAAACCATTCAATGCAGACGGAAGTTACAATTATGATAGAGATATGGATGGTTTTGAAGACCGTTATATTCCTTTCAACTTCCTTGAAGAAAGAGAAAATACCAATTATTCGTTGAAGAATAACTCTTTAAAAGCTATTTTAGATTTAGAATATAAAGCTTCAAAAAGTTTAAGATTTACCTCTCAGTTAGGAATCCAGTACGATGCAAACAAAACGGAGAAATTTGCAGCGGAGAATACTTACTTCACCAGAAAAATGAAAGAAAATACCCGTTACTATAAAGATGGTAAATACAACTACTTTCTGCCGGCTGGTGCGGTAAAACAAAACTGGGATAATGATTTCTTTCAGTACAACTGGAAATTACAGGCGGCATACAGCACAAAGATCAATTCAAAACATGAAATTGATTTAATGGCTGGAACGGAAATCCGTAAAACAGAAGACAATACAACCATTACAAGAGCTTTCGGATATGATCCGACAACAAGAAGAGCTACAGCAATTGTTTTCCCGAACTCAAGTTTTGCAGCAGATAAAAGATATGAAACCTACCGTGAGGCAGCACCTATAGAGAATGCTTATGCTTCTATGTTTGCTACAGCATCTTATACTTATGATCAGAAATATACATTCTTTGGAAGTGTGAGGTATGATGGAACAAACCTGTTTGGGGTAAATAAAAAATATAAATACCTTCCGATATGGGCTATTTCCGGTTCATGGCTGGTAACGAGAGAGGACTTTATGAAAAATATCTCTGCAGTATCCAACCTTAGGCTGAGAGCATCTTATGGTCTACAGGGAAATATTGACAGAAATACCTCACCATTCTTTATCGGTGAATATAATGATGCCACAATTCTTCCGGGAGGAAAAGAATCCATTATCAATGTTCTCAGCCCGCCGAATGATAAGCTTAGATGGGAAAAAACTACAAATACCAACTTGGGACTTGATCTGGGAATGTTCAAAAACCGTGTTAGCCTTACCGCTGATGTATACAGCAGAAAAGGTACGGATATGATCAGTATGAAGGAAACTCCGCTTGAAACCGGATTTGAATACACGATGATGAACTGGGGAAGTTTGACCAATAAAGGTTTTGAATTGGCATTATCTACCAGAAACATCGATCATGAAAATTTCAAATGGACGACTACCATCAACTTTGCTCATAACAAGAGTCGGGTACTGAGTGAGCAGCCACGCGATAATTCATTGCTTCCTTCCAGAGAAGGCCTTCCTGTAAATGCTGTTTTTGCTTTGAAAACTGCAGGAATGGACGAGCATGGAAACCCATTGTTCTGGAAAGGAGATCAGAAAATTTCAGCAGCAGAGTTTTTTAAATTATACGATGTATATGCAGACTTCCTGCCAGGGCAGCTGGTGGATACAAAACTTTCAAACGCTGAACTGAGGAGCCTGTTCACATACGTAGGAGACAGGGATCCGAAATTTACAGGAGGGATTATCAATACATTTAAGGTACGCAATTTCGACCTGACGGTCTCTGCAACATTCAACCTGAAGCAGACGGTAATGAGAACTCCTTCTTACCGCGGTATGGAGTTCGACAGAGGAAGAAATTATACAAGAGATATCTATGAAGCAGGAGGTTCACTGCCAGGGATTACAAGTCCTGATATGGATGCTAATCCTGACGGATGGATGGCTAATAAATGGTTTGCCGGTAACCGTTCAAATGCATACAGTTTATTGGATGTTTGGGCGAAAGAGATCAGTTATGTAAGAATCAGCAGCATCCGTTTAGGATATACATTGCCAAAAGAATTTACAAATCCTATGGGAATTTCCAGTCTGAGGCTGAGTGTTGAAGGACGTAATCTTTTTGTATTCAGTAATGGATATAAAGGATATTTTGATCCTGAAACGTATGGTAATATTTATGCACAGCCTATCACCAAGTCGGTGACCGTAGGATTTAATGTTTCTTTTTAAAACTTCATAAAAATGAGAAAAATTACAACAATCATAGCACTTGCAGCAATCAGCCTAATCAATATCGGATGTGACAGGTTTTTAGATATTCAGCCTGAAGGAAAAATTATTCCTACAACCACTGAAGATTATCGGAAAGTTCTTACTTCTGCTTATTCAAAATATCCTGTTCATAAATCTCTGGTAGCGCTTCGTACCGATGAGGTGAATATTGATGATAATTCTGCGGATTTTATCTCCTACCGTGAAATTGCCATGTGGAAAGATTCCAATAATGATCCAGCCTCTACAGAATTTCCATGGGTAAGCTTTTATTCGGTGAACTTCTATCTGAATCAGATTATCAATGAAGGAAGCAAGACTATGCAGGATTCGCCTGAGAAAAACCAGATTTTAGCAGAGGCTTATGCGCTTCGTGCCTATCTGTATTTTGATATGGTGAATTTATACGGAAAACCGTACAACAGTGCTACCGCTGCTACCGACAGAGGAGTGCCGATCAGCCTTGAAATTGATCTTGAGCAGGTACTGAAGCCATCTTCTGTACAGGAAGTCTACAACCAGGTTCACGCAGACCTTAAAAGATCAGAAGACCTGATGGTAGAGCAAAAGCAGGCAGTGGGAGTGAACTACAGATTTTCAAAAACGGCATTGCTCGCCTTTGAGGCAAGAGCGGCTCTGTATGAAGGAGACTGGAATAAAGCTGTAAACTATGCAGATCAGGTGCTGGCAGTGAAAGCAGATCTTGTTAATTTGAATACTGTAAATACACCCCCTAACCATTATGCTTCCCCGGAATCTATTCTGGCTTTGGATAATACATGGGATAATTCGATAAAGAATTTATCTTTTGCATCTCCGGAGCTGATTTCTTCATACAATACTACGACTGATAAAAGACTTGGCATATATTTTGAAAAAAATGGAAGTAAGTATAAAGTGATCAAAGGAGGTAGCTTAGAATTCAAAGTGTCTTTCAGAACAGCAGAACAGTATTTTATAAAATCTGAAGCATTGTTAAAGTTGAATAAACTTGCTGAAGCGAAGGAAACACTTCTGAAAGTATTAAAAAACAGATACACTCCGGACGGATATACTTCAGTACAAAATACAGTGTCTTCAATGGATTCTACAGCATTTATGAATTTTATCCTTGATGAAAGATTCAGAGAATTTGCTTTGGAGGGGCAAAGGTGGTTCGACCTGAGAAGAGCCAATCAGAAAAAAATAAGCCACACCATCAGTGGTAAAGAGTATATTCTTCAGCAGAATGATCCGCGATATACTATTGAATATCCAATGAGTGCAAAGAAGAATAATCCTAATTTATAGAACTTCATATCAAATTCAATACAGATGAAACCGCTTGAACTTAATTGTTTCAGCGGTTTTTTTGTACTTTTGCATCATCATGAAAATTGCCATTCTAGAAGATGAACTGCTGGCTGTGAATTATCTGAAAAACCTTCTGGATTCACAGAATATTGTCCCTGTTACAGAGACGGTTGTTCTTCGTTCTAAAAAGCAGGCAGTTGATTTTTTTGAGAAAAATTCCGCAGATCTTATCTTTATGGATATTCATCTTGGTGATGGGATGAGTCTGGAGATCTTCGAACAGATAGAGCTTTTTGCGCCGATTATTTTCATTACTGCATTCGATGAATATGCCATGAGGGTTTTCAGGCATTTTACAATTGATTATCTTCTGAAGCCCTTTGAAGAAGAGGATTTGCATAAAGCATTACAGAAATTTATCTCTATCAGGAATAATTTTGATCCCGAGCTTACTCTGAAATCTATTTCCAGTTTGCATCAGGGAAATGCTGATATGATGAAACGTTTTATGGTGAGAGATGGAAATAAGCTCAAATCAATAGACGAGCATAATATAGCTTATTTTTTTGCCTCCGGAAAATACCTTTTCCTTACCACAAAAGATCACCAGACCTATATCTATGATGATACCATTAAAGATATTATCCAGAAACTGAACCCGGATGTTTTCTTTAAAATAAACCGTAAGTTTATCATCAATAAGGAAGCTGTTTCTCAAATCATTAAGCATTCCAGTCAGAAAGTAGAAATTAAGCTCTCGCCTGAACCGGAAGTAAATGCTGACGTTTTTATCAGTAAAATGCAGATTGCTGAATGTCTGAACTGGCTGAATACTTGATAAGAATTAAATCTACATTATTATTTTTCCTTAATCATTATTTGCTAAGCGAATGAAGAAAGGGATCAGTCTCAAAAGTTGGGGGAATATTGTTTAAACTAACGCAAAGTTTTTAGCCTCTTATCTCATATTTTCAAGGGAGCAAAGGATGGAATCAATTTCATTGATTCTTTCTAAGCAAATACATATCCACTAAGCTTTTTCAGCGACAAAGTTACACTTCTTAGCTTCCTGAAATAAAACATTTGAATCATTTTTCTTTGCGATTAAAAAATGACCTGTCGTTCAATAAAAAGTATAGATTTTGTACTAGCCCTCAACTTTTGCACTTGATTCTAAATATTAAATCTTTGCGTTAAATTCTGCTTTAAGGGTACAATACAAAAAAACCTCTAAAATAAATTAGAGGTTTTAAGTGGTTTCTCCAGGAATCGAACCAGGGACACATGGATTTTCAATCCATTGCTCTACCAACTGAGCTAAGAAACCATTTATGTTTTTGTTTATTACTTCGTTGTTTTAAAGTGATGCAAAAGTATAACATTTTATAATACGGTGCAAGTATTTTATTTTATTTTTTTGAAGAAATATCGTGATAAAGCTTGTTTTTGATTTCAATGTGTTGTTCATCAGTGTTTTGATAGATTCTTTTTTTTCCATTTTTTAATTTTTTTCTTATACTTTACTTTTTTCAGATGGATAAAATTGCCCGCTGCATTTTAAACATAAAAAAAATAAGTCGATCTTCAATAGGGTGAAGTGACAAACACCTTATTTATAACATCTAATAATCCTAACGGTTGTTAGTCGTACTATTACTACAGTTTTTGAAATTTAATAAGAAATATAATTTGCTTTTTGTAAATACGTCTATATTTGGTGATATATAAAACGAACAATCACAATATATTAACCATTAAAATTTATAATCATGGCAGAAAGAAATTCAAGAGGAATTTTAAAATTCAACAACGGTGAAGGACAAAAATTATTAAAACTTAACTACAGCGTATCCCGATCTACAGATGTATCAGGGCGTGTAGCATCAGATCCTTCCAATGCGCTTATCAAAATTACGGTAGAAGCTACTGAAAAATCAGACATCCTGGAAAGCTTATTGAACGGAAAATACAAACCTACCGTAGGAGAAATCACCTTTAACAAATCTCATGAAGAGGGGACTTTAACAACATTGAAATGGACAAACGGTTATGTTATCCAACATGAAGTAGATTTCGATGCAGTAGATGAAAACAGCATGTACATCAGTTTTGTGGTAAGTGCAGAACAGATAGATCTTGGAAATTCTTCTTATTTCGGAGCATGGCCTTCTTAAGCATATTCAGAATTTACATATCGGGCAGAATAGTATATCCACCCGTTCAGGGGATGCTGTTCTGCCTTTTTTAACTTATAGAACTCTTGGTTATATGCTAAAGCATATTTGGCCAACTAGAAGTATTTTATATTTATCAACTGTCTGAAAGGTGAGTCTTCACCGGAAACAACCGTGTGGTGAGGCTGGATATGATGAATGGAAAATTATCAAACACTTCAAGCGTTTTCGTCTGCAGTAAAGTGCAGGAGGGCATCACAAATCTTTTTGCAAAAATAAATCATTACAAAGATATTTTATCAAAAACTTCAGAATGCAGCTCAGAGGAGTGAAGGACAGAACATTTTTCTCTTCAGATTAACAAAACTTTTTGCTTAGCCCCAACTTTTGCACCTGATCTCTTAAAAACAAAAAAACCTCTGACTAATCAGAGGTCTTCAAGTGGTTTCTCCAGGAATCGAACCAGGGACACATGGATTTTCAATCCATTGCTCTACCAACTGAGCTAAGAAACCATTATATTTTTGTTTGACTTACTTCGTTGTTTTAAAGTGATGCAAAAGTAGTAAGTTTTAGTATACAAAGCAAGTGTTCATCGTACTTTTTTTGCATAAAATTAAAAACTTACTGATTATCAGCCGGATTATTTTCCTGTTCTTTTCTTATCTGTTCACTCATCTCTTCCAATACCGGTTTGATCGTGTTTTCCGGAAGATCACTGATTCGGATATACATCAGTCCGTCGATCGCATCATTGAAATTTGGATCCACGTTAAAAGCAATTACTTTAGCATTTTGCTTGATGTATTTTTTAATCAGAACAGGAAGCCTCAATTCAGGTTCAAGATCATCAATGATCTTGTCAAGTTTATTAAGGTCAGATTCCATTTCCTCAAAGAAAATGTTTTTATCCCTGTCGCGAAGCTTTACCTTATATTCATTTCTGGGAGTGATATATTGAGCTACAGCAGAATCAAAATAATTTGAACGCATAAACTCAATCATCAGGGATTTTGAAAATTCTGAAAACTTGTTGGAAATACTCACGCCACCCATAAGGAATTTGTGGTCAGGATTTCTCAGGCATACATGTACAATTCCTCTCCATAAAAGGAAAAGGGGTAATGGTTTTTGCTGATATTCCTGGCAGATATAGGCACGTCCCATTTCAATTACTTTTTTGAAGAAAGGATGGATGTCCTGCTCAAATTCAAAAAGAGAACTTGTATAGAAGCCTTTGATGCCATATTTCTTCATCACCTCTCTTCCCAATGCCATTCTGTAAGCCCCGGCCAGTTTTTTCTCTCCGTTGTCCCATAAGAATAAATGGTGGTAATGTTTGTCATACTCATCAAGGTCAAAAGGAAGATTACTTCCTTCTCCTACAGCACGGAAGGTAAGCTCTCTCTGACGTCCGATTTCCCTCATGATAGAAGGGATTTCCTCATAAGTCGTAAAATAGATCTCATAATTTCCGTTACTGAACAGCATTTTATCAGTCCCCCTCAGTTTATTCACATCTTTAATGATATCTTCCAGAGGAGTTTCGTCAATGATATTCTGAACAATATTTTCTTCTTTTAACAAAGGAAACTTTACTGATAAATTCTGAAGGTTGATGCTTTGAGCAAGGGATTTTCTCTTTTCATAGTAAGATTTCATCATATATACCTTACGCTTCAGAAACTCTCCCAGTTCTTCAATCGTTTCCATTTCATCCATTGCTTTTACCGTGATGGGGCGCCCTATCCTGATTCTGATAGGTTTTTCTCTGTCATTCATCATTTCAGCGGGAAGCATCAGGGTCTGTAAATTGGGATGAAGTTTAGCGACCTGATAAAAAAGTCGGCTGTTCTTGGCATGGAAATACATAGGAACTACCGGCACTTTAGCCATTCTGATAAGCTTAAGTGCCGTTTTTTCCCATTCTTTATCTAAAATTTCTCCGTAAGGATTGTTTTTATTGGAAACTTCTCCTGCCGGAAAAATACCTACGCAGCCTCCGTTCTGCAAATGCTTGAGTGTTTCACGCATTCCTGAAGAGCTGCTGTAAGCTTCTTTTCTGTTTTCAAAAGGGTTGACAGCGATTACATATGGTTCCATAGGTTTGATCTTTTCCAAAAGGAAATTACCCATTACCTTAAAATCAGGGCGAACCTCTGTCAGGATCTTGCACATCAGGATTCCGTCAATAGCACCCAGCGGGTGATTGGAAACCAGAATAAACGGTCCCGTTTTCGGAATCTTTGCCAGATCCTCTTCAAAAGCTACATAGCTTAGGTTTCTTTCTCTCACAAATGAGTCGAAAAAGTCTTTGCCTTCCTTGTCTTTTAATTTATCGTACAGTTTATTTACTTCATTTATTTTAGCAATGCTCATTACAGCAGATGCTACCGGGTTCTTGAGGAACCCGATTTTATTTAAGCCGGAAGCTTTGATCAGATCGTTTTTCGAAATTAAACTCATGTGTGTTTAGTCGCAATTAATATTATTGTGTTACCATTTGAAGAGTATTCTTGGAAATTTGTTCCAATAATACATTTTTTTCATGGTAAAATTGATCAATGTGATCCATCTTCGCATTTCTTACTGTGAATAAAGATACATTTTTAATTGCTTCGGTTTTAAAAATTTTTTGAAGCTCTTCATTGAGCTCGTCAATATGATTAAACTTGTCCTCAAGGCACAATGCCAGGGAGATTGCAGAATTCTGCATCAGGGAAACCTTGATCTTATATTTGGATAAATATCCGAAAATTAAGCTCATGTGATCTTCTGCAATAAAAGAGAAGTCTCTTGTGGATATTTTCAGAAGATCCTGGTTTTCTTTCAGAATATAAGATTCCTCCTGTTGATTTTTGTCGGAAGCTCCTACTTTTGTCCCTTCTTTAGTAGGATCTACGAAAGATTTTACATAAAAAGGAATGTTTTTTTGCTGCAGCGGCTGCAATGTTTTCGGGTGAATGACGCTTGCTCCATAATAGGCCATCTCAATAGCTTCCTCGTAAGAGATATTGGAAAGAAGAGTTACATCACTGAATTTTCTTGGATCTCCGGTCATTACACCCGGTACATCTTTCCAGATCGTCATCGCCTCAGCATTTAAGCAATAAGCAAAAATAGCAGCAGAGTAATCAGAGCCTTCTCTTCCTAACGTTACGGTAAAATTATTGTCGTCAGAACCGATGAATCCCTGAGTTACATAGCAGATTTCAGGATTAAGATTCGAAATAAATTCTTCAGTTCTTGTCCAGTCTACCGTACCTTCTCTGTATGAATTATCTGTTTTAATATAATCCCTGGCATCTAACCACTGATTGATAAACTGGATTTCATTCAGATATTCACTCACGATTTTAGTAGAAATCATTTCTCCGCAGCTTACTACCTGATCATACACAAAGTTGTAGTTGGGAGACTTATTTCTTCTTAAAAAAGAGTCAATGTCATCAAAGAAGAGATTGATTTCAGCGAAAACCGCATGATTTTCAGGGAAAAGCCCCTCCGCAATCTCAATGTGTTTTCGTTTTATCTTTTCAATCTCAGTTTGATAGTTATCTTTTTTGAAATAAAGTTCTACAACTTTTTCCAACTCATTTGTCGTCTTGCCCATTGCTGAAATCACCAGCAAGCATTTGGCAAATCCCTGGCTTTGTAGAACCATAGACACGTTTTTTACACTTTCAGCATCCTTTACTGATGCTCCACCAAACTTGAAAATTTTCATTAAATTGTTAAAAATAAAATTGTTAGATAAAAAATTACATGAGTTTTTTACGGACGTCAAAATTATAAATTTACAACGAGATATGAAATAGCCAGCCGGAATGACAGAATTAAGATTTCCTTAAAATCAATAATTAATGAAATAATCATGAATTTTCATGAGCCTGATGCCCCAAATCCGGACATGAAATTTTTGATCGAGATCCCGAATTATGATATGCTGCTATGTATTATATTGAAATACAGTGAGTAATAAAGGTTGTAATTAAATTTTCTTAATGAAATAAATTTTCCGAAATTTGGGCAAAACGTAAAAAGAAAAATATGTCAAATCAACCATTACAGACTTTAGGAGAATTTCTTATCGATAAACAGGACGATTTTCAGTATTCTACAGGGGAATTCTCTCGTCTTCTAAGTGCAATAAGATTGGCTTCGAAAGTGGTAAACAGAGAAGTGAATAAAGCTGGAATTGTAGATATTACAGGGGCTGCAGGAAATCAAAACGTTCAGGGAGAAGAGCAGCAGAAACTTGATGTGATCGCTAATGAGATTTTTATTACGGCTTTGTCTCAAAGAGAGGTTGTTTGTGGTATTGCTTCTGAAGAAAATGATGATTTTATTGATATTAAATGTGGTGAAAACGGTCATTTAAGTAAATATGTTGTATTGATAGATCCTTTGGACGGATCCTCCAATATTGATGTAAATGTTTCCGTAGGAACTATTTTCTCAATCTACAGAAGAGTTACTGAGCCTGGAACTCCGGTACAGCTGGAAGACTTTTTACAGAAAGGAATTAATCAGATTGCCGCAGGTTATGTTATTTATGGGTCATCTACCATGATTGTTTATACAACAGGAAACGGAGTCAACGGATTTACTCTGGATCCTTCTTTGGGAACATATTATCTTTCTCATCCTAATATGACTTTCCCAAAAACGGGTAAAATCTACTCCATTAACGAAGGAAATTATATCAAATTCCCGCAGGGAGTAAAAAATTATCTTAAATACTGCCAGATGGAAGAGGGTGACCGTCCTTACACTTCAAGATATATCGGTTCTTTGGTAGCAGACTTTCATAGAAATATGCTGAAAGGAGGAATTTATATCTATCCTTCATACTCACAAGCTCCAAACGGTAAATTAAGATTGCTGTACGAATGTAATCCAATGGCATTTCTTGCAGAGCAGGCAGGAGGTAAGGCAACAGACGGATTCAGAAGAATTCTTGAAGTAGAACCTACAGAACTCCACCAGAGAATTCCGTTTTTCTGTGGAAGTGTAGAGATGGTAGAAAAAGCAGAAGAATTTATGCGTATTGACAGCGTAAAATAAATGGAAGCAACGTATTTAAAATATTTATTACAATTTAAACGCCCGAGTGGAACATCTCGCGGCGTTTTGCTTGATAAGGAAACCTTTATCCTGACTGTTTCTGAACAAGCAAATAAAGGAATAGGAGAATGTGCCGTTTTCAGAGGGTTGAGCTTTGATGACAGGCCTGATTACGAAGAAAAATTACAATGGCTTTGTGAAAACATCAATCAGGATAAGGCTATTCTTAAAGAACAACTGAAAGAATTTCCATCAATCTGGTTTGGATATGAGCAGGCTATTCTGAATCTTAGAAATGGTGATCATCTTTACTTTCCAAGTGAATTTACCGAAGGTAAATCTGCCATTACCATTAATGGACTGATATGGATGGGAGATGAAGAATATATGGAAGAGCAAATCCAGGATAAACTGGAAAAAGGTTTTCACTGTATTAAGCTAAAAATAGGGGTTGACTGGAATTCTGAATACACCATTCTTCAGAAACTAAGACAGAAATTCTCCAAAAACCAGCTGGAACTTCGGGTAGATGCAAATGGCGGTTTCAGTAAAGATGAAGCGGTGGTTGTTTTGCAGCAGCTTGCCGATCTTCATATTCATTCTATAGAACAGCCTATCAAAGCAGGAAACTGGGATGATATGGCAGAATTATGCGCAAAAACTCCTATTCCGATTGCATTGGACGAGGAGCTGATCGGGATTATAGATGCTGAAAAAAAGAAAAAACTCTTAGAAGTAATAAAGCCTCAGTATATTATTTTAAAGCCTGCTTTGGTAGGAGGTTTTTCCGGTTCGGATGAATGGATTTCCCTTGCTGAAAAGCATAATATAGGTTGGTGGATTACTTCAGCTCTGGAAAGTAATATAGGGTTGAATGCTATTGCTCAATACACTTTCACCAAAAAAAATCCAATGCCACAGGGTTTAGGTACCGGATCTTTATTTGTTAATAATTTTGAATCCAATCTGGAACTCAGAAATGAACTGTTAAGATTCAAAATATAATCGCAGGAAAATTAAGTAACATGATAATGGACATAGTGCACATGATCTCCAGTACCTAACATCTGGATTCCAATTATTACATCCAAGAGGTGACCTTTCTTTTAATTTTATAATAATTTATTTGATATTTAGCCATAACAATACATTCTTACATTATGTATGTAAAAATTATTATAATTCGGATAGTTTCTGTTTAAAGTAATTTTTGTTCGAATAAATTACGGTTTTAAAAGTTGTTATTCAGTTAAATCACATCTTTTACGAAGATGGCTTTTTTTATATAATTTAATATAAAAGAAACCTTTTTTTTAATCTGTCCCATAATAAAATATTGTAATTCCCTAATGTATGAATTAGCAATCTTTATGCCATACTATAGAGCTAAGCTAATTTTAACATAGAGTTTATTTTTTTAGAGTTATTTTAATTATTTGTTAAGAAATAATTGTAAAGGTGTTTTCGTTTTCTTTAGTTCTGTTGGTAATGAGGTTCCTGTCTATTCCGTATAGATTCTGGAAAATATCATGCTGAACCTGAGAGCTGGAAAGATACCCCCAGTGGTTTCCCACTTCATATTTAAAGCTGCTCAGAAGATCATCCTTCACAAAAGTGCAGTCTATAATAGACACAATATCTTTATATCGGTCAATATCACTTGGACCATTTTTTCCAAGTCTTGGGGTCAGTATATTTTTCGAAAACTGCGAAATTCCCAGAACGGCATCCTGTCTGTTTAAGTAGATAGAAATTCTGTTGGCCAATAATGGCAGTTTATTAAATGCATCCTCGGAATCTTCAAATACTTTATAGCTCACATCGGCGTTCAACAGTAAAACCTGGTCGATAGCCCGCAGGATATTCTCTCTTTTAAGACTGTACAGCATACTTTGAAGCACCCTGTTTCCCATAGAATGAGCCATGATGTGAATTCGTTGATTACATGGGTTGAGATCCCGGTTGGAAAAAATATCTTTTAAAAACTGGGTATAGAAATAAAACAGTCTCATCAGAGATGTCCCGGAATTGATGCTTGATGCCTTGTCGTCAAAATAGCTTAATGGAATAATACTGCCAGATGCAGGCCAGCTAATAAATAAAATATGTTCTACAGGTGATGCCGGATTATCGATGAATATTTTCTTAAGGTCAAGAATGGCTTTTAATTCGTCATCAAAATCATACAAATAACCATGAAGAAATATCAGCACATCACTTCTGTCTTTTGTGGAAGACATATTTTTGTAGAGCTCATAGAACATTCTTTGTGTGCCTCCGAGATTATTAGCTGTAAGAGAGGATTTTTTAATTCCTTTTTCGCTCAGAAGGACATCCAGAACTTCTTCATAACCCTGTTTTTCAGGTTCGGAAAAAAGGGTGTAGTTTAAAATATTTCTATTGGTGTAATCTTTTTTCTTTTTGGCTTGTGCACTGGGCTCTTTATAGTTGTCAAAATCACACTTAGCGATCCTGAAATTAGGAATTGAATATTCATCATTGGAAAAAGAGTCTGCTTTTTCACCTTTGTGCCTGATGATTTTACGGTTGCTTAGGATATAAACGGCCATGATTGTTAATTGGTTACAATGGTTTTAGCTTTTCCTAAATTAACAAAAAATATTGAATTATAACAGATACGGCTTTTAAATTATCATTTTTACAAACGCTTATTTTTCCGTAACTTTGTGAAACTTTTTTTGCTAAAAAAATAAAAGCTACTTTAATGGAAGAAGAAAAAAAATCCCTCAATTTTATTGAGCAAATTATTGAAGATGATCTGGCAAACGGGCTGAAGAAAGATCAGATCCGTTTCCGTTTTCCCCCTGAACCCAATGGTTATCTGCATGTAGGGCATACAAAAGCCATCTGCATCAACTTTGGTCTGGGTGAAAAATACAACGCTCCTGTAAACCTTCGTTTCGACGATACGAACCCTGAAAAAGAAGAGCAGGAATTCGTAGATTCTATTAAGAAAGATGTTGAATGGCTTGGGTTCAAATGGGATAAAGAATTGTATGCATCCGATTACTTCCAGCAGCTTTACGATTGGGCAGTCCAGTTAATCAAAGAAGGGAAAGCTTATGTAGATGAGCAACCATCTGAAGTGATTACCGAGCAGAGAAAGAACCCTACAGAACCGGGGGTGGAATCTCCATACAGAAACCGACCGGTTGAAGAATCTTTGGATCTGTTTGAAAGAATGAAGAATGGAGAATTTGAAGAAGGAACAATGTCACTCCGCGCAAAAATCGATATGGTTTCACCCAATATGAATATGCGTGATCCTGTGATGTACAGAATTCTGAAAAGACCTCATCACAGAACAGGTACAACATGGAAAATCTATCCGATGTACGACTGGGCACATGGTGAATCTGATTACCTTGAGCAAGTTTCCCACTCTTTATGTTCATTAGAGTTTGAAAATCACAGACCTCTTTATAACTGGTATCTGGATCAGGTATATGATGAATCGAAGGTAGCTCCTAAGCAGAGAGAATTTGCAAGAATGAATGTTTCCTATATGATTACTTCCAAAAGAAAGCTTCAGAGACTGGTCGCCGAAGGGGTAGTAACCGGATGGGATGATCCCAGGATGCCCACTATCTCAGGGATGAGAAGAAAAGGATTTACTCCGGCTTCTATCAGAAACTTTATTGAGAAAGTAGGAGTTGCGAAAAGAGAAAATCTTATCGAAATTCAGTTACTTGATTTCTGTGTGCGTGAAGATCTGAATAAGGTTGCCAAGCGTGTGATGGCAGTAGTAGATCCAGTGAAATTAGTGATCGAAAATTATCCGGAAGATAAGGAAGAATGGCTGGAAACTGAAAATAATCCTGAACAGGAAAATGCTGGAACAAGAGAAGTGCCATTCTCAAGAGAAATCTATATTGAACGTGAAGATTTCAAAGAAGAAGCTAACAATAAATTCTTCAGACTTAAATTAGGGGGAGAAGTTCGTTTGAAGTCTGCTTACATCATCAAAGCTGAAAGAGTGGAGAAGGATGAAAATGGTGAGATTACAACGATCTACGCTACGTATGATGAGAAGAGTAAATCAGGAAGCGGAACAGAGGAAAGTTTGAGAAAAGTAAAAGGTACTTTACACTGGGTATCTGCAAAACATGCAATTCCTGTAGAAGTAAGAATCTACAACCAGCTGTTTACTGTAGAACAGCCTGATGCAGAAAAAGATGTAGACTTCTTAAACTTTATCAATCCTGATTCTGTAACCACTGTGAAAGGATTTGCTGAGCCAAGTCTGAAAGAGGTTGCTATTGGGGAACCATTACAGTTCCAGAGAATCGGATACTTTACAAAAGATCAGGATTCTACAGAAGATACGTTGGTATTTAACCGTACAGTAACATTGAAAGATTCTTATAAACCTGAATAATTTTCAGGAATAGATCATAAAACAGAAACCAGGACTTCATTTGGAGTCCTGGTTTTTTGTTTTTGTCGGAAAATGCAAAGCTGTTAAAATTTTATACATGGTGAATATTTAAGGCGCAAGGAAATCGAAGATTTCCTGCAAATGCAACGCTTAATCAATCAATATTCTTAGTTCTCAAAATCAACAGTGTAAAATTTTATCATAGATAAAATCCTTGCGTCTTATATTATATAGAAAGGAATAATCTTGCTCCTTTGCGTTTTCTAACAGATACATATAAACCATAATCAATTCCAAGGGGGTAAAAAACAAAAAAGCAAGACTTCATACAAGTCCTGCTCTTATTTAATAGTTTAAATATCTGAACTATAAGACTCTACTTCAAAAAATCTTTGTCGCGGTATTTGGGGTTGGGATATTTATAAAATCCTTCTCCTGTGAGTACACCCAGCTTTCCTTTATCAATATAATCCTTTTTTAATTTTTCTACAGCTTTGATTTTCAACGGATCCTGAGTTTCTTCAGCTTCCATTTTGTTGATGTTATAAGCTGTTGCAATACCTACCACATCCAGGATGCCAAATGGTCCTGCAGGTGCTCCTGTAGCTACCATCCATGTTTTGTCAATTGTTTCAATATCTGATACTTCATCTATCCAAAGATTGACTGCCGCTCCGAGCAATGGAACCAATAATGAGTTGACTATATACCCCGGCTGTTCCTTCTGGATAGGTAGTGCTACCATTCCAATAGCTTTTGCAAATGCAATGACTGAATCAAATACTTCCTGCGAAGTTCCAGGATGGCGCATTACCTCTCCGGTATTGTGCTTCCAGATTTCATTCGCAAAATGGAGAGCTACAAACTTCTCCGGTCTTCCTGTATCTTCAGCAAACTGACTCGGAAGGAGAGTAGAGGAGTTTGTTGCAAATACTGTTTTTTCCGGTGCTGTTTCAGCCAGCTTATGATAGAATTCCTTTTTAATGGCTGGATCTTCAGGAACAGCTTCTATCAGAAGGTCAGCAGCTTTTACTGCTTCAGTAAGATCAGATGAATAACTGATTTTTTTAAATGTAGCATCAAGTTGCTCCTGTGTTGCACCTAAATCCTGCCGGTAAGCTTCACTTAAGCCTGCGAATTTGCCTCTGGCTTTTTCCAATACTTCATCATTGATATCGTATACGGTAACGTTGAAACCATGATAGGCTGTTTGGAAGGCAATCTGATATCCTAATACGCCACTTCCTGCTATCGTTATATTTTTAAAATTCATGAGATTTATTTTTATTTTTTGAAATGTGGAGTTTTGTTTTAACCTTTCACTCCTTTTACCCATTCCTGAAATCTGCTGAAGAAAGATTCATGTTCCTCTTGTTCTTCCGGACGGTTGACCAAAATATGCTCAAAATAAGTTCCTCTTAATATTTTTCTCAGGATTCCTTCTCCTAAGAATGGCTTGTAATCATTAAGAGCCTGAGTAGCTTTCAATAAATGTCGGATATCATACTGCAACGGATTGATATCCGGAACCTGTTTATTAAGGTTAAGCAGGTTGTAAACAGCTATTCTTGCAGTTCTCACAGAACTTTCCATGGTGAATACAACATCATTATTGGTTTCTACAAACTGCCCTACAAGCCCTAGGTTGGTACATCCTTCAGGAACGACCCTCGGACGGTCTCCCATCGCTCTTGGCATAAACATAGAAGTAATGTAAGGCATAAATGCAGTACGAACTATCGTTTTTTCTGTGACATTATCCAGCTGATCTGTTATTCCAAGATGATAGCACAGCTCGGCAAGAATCTCGTTTCCGGTACATTGAGGCATTGTTTTTTTGATATAATTACCTTCCTTATCCATCAGTAAAGCATATACCCAAACTACAAGGATATCATCCGGCTGAGTAGGGAAGTGTGGCTGTCTATTGCAGGTAAAACTCATTACCCAATTAGAGTCTGTAATCGTAATAATTCCTCCTGTAGCGGTTCTTCCGGAATAAGGATCATTCACACAAAGTTCTTTCAGTTTCTCCGTGAAGGCAGAAGGGTGACATGTTAATGTAGCAGATTCCCATGAAGATTTCTCAATGTGGCTACAGAATTTTTCAGGTTTACCAAATACTTCGGATTTTGCTGCAAGATTCTTCCATAGCTTCCATCCGGCACTCTGTCCTGCGCTGCTGTTGTCGATTGTAACTTCAGGAACAGTATTGTTGTCTCCGTAGAAAGTGCTTTCAGTCATAGAACCGGTAGTCACAATCACATAATCATCCTTGCCAATCGGTATTCTAACTTCCTCTCCGTTTTGCTCGGTAATAATTCCTTCTACTGTTTTCCCTTCCGTGTTGATATGAATGTCAAGATCTTTTACCAAAGTATTGAATTGGATCTGTACTCCTTTTTCTACCAGAAAGTTCTTAAGAGGCGTTACATAGGTATCATACTGGTTGTATTTTGGAAAAACAAGACATGAAAAATCTTTCATTCCGTCGATAGCGTGAAGGAATCTGTGCATATACAGTTTCAGTTCCAATAAACTGTGCCAGTTTTCGAAGGCAAACATAGAACGCCAGAAGAACCAGAAATTACTGTTCAGGAAAGATTCAGAAAAATAATCTTCTATAGTAAGATCATCCAGTTCCTCTTTTTTCTTCAAGAGTAGTTTTACAATCGCCAGCTGATCCTTTTTCTCAAGTCCGAATTTACTGAAATCCTTGATTTGTCCCTGATTGTGGATCAGTCTTGCTTTGGAATAATTAGGGTCATTGTCATTGATAAGACGGTATTCATCCAGAACGCTGTAAGGGGCAGGTAGTTCCAAAGCTGGAATATCCTGGAACATGTCCCATAAATTTTCATAGGTCATATCCATTTCCCTTCCTCCCCGAATGATATATCCGTCTTTTGCGTTACCGGCTCCATCCAGAGATCCGCCTTCAATATTCAGCTGGTCAAGGAAAATAATGTTTTTGCCGGGAACATGACCGTCACGGATAAAATAGTAAGCGGCAGACATACCGGCAATTCCGCTTCCTACAATATAAATTTTACTGTTTTCATAAGACTGTAAAGGAATTCCTTTATTGCGCTGATAGTTTCCGATCTGGTCGGAAAAAGGCATTGTTTTTTCAGGAGTGTTAATCTGAACTTCTTTACTGGAATCCGGCTCGTGGTTTACTTTTCCAAACTGGTCAGAAGCTTTTAAAACTTTGTCGAATTTTGAATTGATCGTACTCATTTTATATTGTTTTTAATTAACAGTATAAAGTTACCTCTATTCACAAAGCGATATATATCCCCAAGTTCGGAATTATTATCCCCAAATTCTTATAACTGGATTTTTTCTTTAATCCTATATTCTGAAGGAGACAAGGTAGTGTGTTTTTTGAAAAAACGGCCGAAAGCTGATGCCGAATTAAACTGAAGTTCAAATGCTATTTCTGAGATTGTGATATCCGGATTTCCAAGCATGACATAAGCTTCTTTCAATAAAGCTTCATCAATGACTTCATGAGGCGTTTTTCCACTTGCTTTTTTAATGATTTCTATGAGATATTTACTGGAAATATGCATCTTATCAGCATAAAACTGAACTGTTCTCTCCCGGTTGATATTTTCCCGGATGAGTTTGCTGAATTTCAGATAAAGATCTTTCTTTCCTTCCTCTTTTCCGGGATTTACCAAGTTTTCCTGTTCTATTATTTCAGCGGTTTCGAGCAGCAGGTTAAATATAATGGTACGGATTATCTCCTCAGTGAATTTGCCCTTTTTCTTAGATTTTTTTTCAAGATAATCCAGAAGATTTTGCAGCAATGAAGAATTTTTTGCAGTGGTTTTTATGATGTTGTATGAACCTTTGGAAAAAAGATTCATTTTTTCTATGATAAAAGGATTGGAAATATTTTTAATCAGAAAGTTTTTGTCAAAGAAAAGCAGTTTCATCGTAAAACCGTCGCTTGCTTTTCCAAATTTCACAATTGTAGAAGGAGCAGCGATCAAAAAGCTGTGAACATTCACTTTATATTTCTGACGGTCAATCTCAATGTTGATTTCACCTGCAGTACAAATGCAAAGAGCATAGTAGTCCATTCTGAAAGGAGTCTTTGGAAATTCAAAAATAGGTTTACCGGAAGAAATATAGTAGGATTGGCGGCAGTCAATACTGTAAAAAGATAGTGTATCATGTAAATTTTCGTAGGTTATCATTTTTACGTGCTGATTAAATTAATTGTATTTTTTCAGAAGTTAGGTTTAGAGCTCCCGCTGTTACTGCAATTTACGGTTTTTATAAAAGTATTTGGGTTTTAAATATTAAATATTTTCAGATATAACCGACGGATTTTTTGATAGCTGTATTTATTAAAAGTATTTTAAATAAAGGCTTTTGAGTTATTTTTATCTAATTTTGCATTTTCAAATTACCCCCAAAATATTATTGTGAGATTAATAAATGTATATACGAGTTCTTTTAAAGGACTCTCGCAGGAGAGTTGGATGCTGGCGTTGGTAATGCTCATCAACAGAGCTGGCTCTATGGTACTTCCGTTTCTGGGAGTTTATATGACCAATCATTTGCATTTCAGCATTGAAAATTCGGGAATTGTACTGAGCTTTTTTGGAATAGGTTCAGTCATTGGATCATGGCTGGGTGGAATGGTCACTGATAAAATTGGCGAATACAGGGTGCAGAGCCTGAGTCTGCTGCTCAGCGTTCCTTTATTCTGCCTGATTCCGCTTTTTACAACGGAAACCGGTTTGGCAGGAATTATCCTGGCCCAAAGTATTGTAAGTGAAACTTTCCGTCCGGCAAACTCGGTAGCGATTACCAAATATGCAAAGCCCGAAAATATCACCAGGGCCTTTTCTCTGAATCGTATGGCTGTCAATCTAGGATTTTCTATCGGGCCTGCGCTGGGGGGAATTTTATCTGCTATTTCTTATGAGTTTCTGTTTTTCAGTAATGCTCTGGCAGCTTTGCTGGCAGGATTGATGTATATCTGGTTCTTTAAAGACCGGGCAAAATTAGCCAAACAGAAGGCCAAAAAGGTAAAAGATGCGGTTGTTATTAAAAAAGAAAGTTCACCATACAATGATGGTAAATTTTTGATTTACTGTGCATGCTGTATGCTGTTTTCCATATGTTTCTTCCAGCTGTTCAGTACACTGACTATATTCTATAAAGATACAGCTCATCTGAGCCAGCAGAATATCGGATATATTTTGGGATACAGCGGTTTTCTGATTGTACTGCTTGAAATGGGATTGGTACAGATTGCCGAAAAATATTTCACCTTAGCTTTTACCATGCTGATAGGGACTTTTCTGTGTGGATTTTCCTATGCCATGCTTGCCTTTGATTACAGTATGATGACTCTTGTCCTGTCTATGACCCTACTTTGTGTGGGAGAAATATGGACACTTCCTTTTATGTCGACCATTACAGCATTACGTTCAGGGGAGAACAATAAAGGTGCTTATATGGGGCTGAACGGAATGTCTTTTTCCATTGCATTTATCGTCACCCCTTACATAGGAACACTGATTGCAGAAAAATTGGGATTTAATACATTATGGATTGGAACAGGATTGCTGGCTGTAGCTATAGCTGTTGGTTTCTACTTTATCATTCCATGGATGCTTAAAGACAAAAATAAAGCTGAAGAAGAGATGACATAATGCTTTTGATTCATGAATTTTAAAATAAAAAGCTTCGGGCAATTTCGTAGAAATTGCCCGAAGCTTTTTATTATATATTAGTCGCTTATGGTTAAAATTTTGATATAATCGAATTAATAATCATATTGGCATGAATCCTGGAGTTTTCAATAAACCATAAATGAGTATCTTTTCCCCCGCACACAACTCCCGCAAGGTAGAGATGGGAAATATTGGTTTCCATGGTTTGAGGATTATAAAAAGGATTCAGACAGTCTCCGTTGAGTTCTATTCCTGAATTCTTCAGAAAATCAAAATCCGGAAGGTAACCGGTCATGGCCAATACAAAATCATTTTCAATTTCATGGGTTTTTCCATTGTTATCTTTAAAAACGACTGTGTTTTCTTTAATTTCGATCATTTCTGCATTGAAATAGGCTTTAATGCTGCCCTCTGCAATTCTGTTTTCTATATCCGGTTTTACCCAGTATTTTACACTTTTTGAAATCTCAGAATGACGGATGATCATGGTAACTTCAGCTCCTTTTCTGTACGTTTCCAATGCTGCATCTACCGCAGAATTACTGGATCCTACCACCACTATTTTCTGTCTTGCGTAAGGATAAGGTTCCGTATAATAATGTTTGACTTTAGGAAGATCTTCACCGGTAATATTCATAAGATTTGGAATATCATAAAATCCGGTAGCGATGACTACATTTTTGGCCAGGTAGTTTGCTTTGGAAGTCCTGATCTCAAATATTTCATCCCTTTTCGAGACATTCAGAACTTTTTCATACAGATTGATATTAAGTTTTTTCTGTCGCGCAATTCCCTGATAGTATTCCAGAGCTTCCTGCCTTCCCGGTTTTGGAGCGGTAGAAATAAAAGGAATCTCATCAATCTCCAGCTTTTCAGCAGTGGAGAAAAAACGCATGTACAAAGGATAATTGTAAAGAGAATTAACAATGGTTCCTTTTTCTATGATTACATGACTAAGATTGTTTTTTTGAGCTTCAAGGGCACAGTTCAAACCTATAGGCCCCGCCCCGATAATCAGAATATCCAACATTTCCATCTAACAAATGTACGATGTAATTTTTAAAATAAGAACCCTGAATCCCTCAACTCTTATAATCTTTATCTCTTTAAATTATATATTTCTTGGCATCAGATTTGGTGTTTTCTACCCATTGCAAAATCTTAAATATGAAAAAATTATTGATTGCTGTATTCATTATGAGTATCATTGTAGCCTGTAAGAAAGAGGCTGGAAAGCCTGTCCCGAACGAAACAGATTCTATTGCACAAAATAAAACAGATAGTGAGGGTACCGTTCATAGTAATCCTAATAAGGAGGTCACTTTGAAACAGACTAATGATGAGATTTTGAGAACCTTGAAAGATAAAGATTATGCCACTTTTGCTTCTTTGATTCATCCGGAAAAAGGGGTTCGTTTCTCAATGTATGCTTTTGTTAATCTGAAAGAAGACAAGCATTTTTCTAAAGCAGATTTTGAAAAATATCAGCCTACCAAGACCTTGTTTACCTGGGGAGCGCATGATGGTTCCGGAGATCCTTATAAAGCAACGATCAATGATTATCTTGGGAAATGTGTGTTTTCTAAAGATTTTACAGCATCACAATATTCACTGAATAAATTTATTGGCGGAGGTAATTCTCTTAACAATTTAAAAGAAATTTATCCTAAAGATGATTTTACAGAAAATTATATCAAAGGAAATGAAAAATCAGCCAATATGGATTGGAAAACTCTTCGTTTTGTCTTTGAAGAGTTTCAGGGGAAATATTATCTGGTTGCTGTTGTAAATGATCAGTGGACAATATAGAAGTTAGAAGTTAGAAGTTAGAAGTTAGAAGCTGACGACTGAAATAAACTTCCAGCTTCTAACTTCCTTTCTTTATATTATAAAATTTCAGTCAGTTGACGGGTCAGATTTTTTCTTGAAAACTGTTCAATATGCTGGGTGTTTTCAAAAGGGCTGTCATTTTTCCACAGCTCATATTTTTCAAGAATAAACTTTTTAATGGTTTCTGTGTCCTGATAACCAAAATGTTTTCCTGCCTGCGTTTCTTCCAGGATTTTGGCAACATCAGCCTTGTCCGGACCAAATGATAGGATTTGCTTTCCTGAAGCCAGGTATTCAAATATCTTTCCGGGAATGATTCCCTTTGAAGATTCTTTGGGAAAGTTGGTAATAAGAAGCACGTCAGAATGCTGCATTTCCTCTATAGCTTTTCCATGCGAAAGATATCCAAGATTAAGGATGTGATTCTTCAGGCTTGAATTTTCGATAGAATGCAGGATTTTATCATCAATTCTTCCTACAAATTTTAATGTAAAATCAGCGGCAAATTCTGTGTTTTCCTTTATCAGTTCATCCAGTACTTTCCAAAGATTTTCCGGATTTCTCAGCTGTTCCAAAACACCGATATAACTTAGCGTGAATTTATTTCCTTTTTTTAGTTCTTCTGCTTTTTCACCCGAATCGCTTTCATCAAATCCATTCGTGATACAAACAGCATTGGCTCCCGCTTTCCTGAAGTTTTCGGCATCGGTATAACTTGTCGCCAGGGTGATGTCTGCATTCTTAAATACTGCATTTTCCAGCTGGCGGTGTTTTTTGTCCGAACTTTTAGTTAATTTCAGATGTTTGTAATAGGAAATCTCTGTCCATGGATCACGAAAATCGGCAATCCATTTAAGATCCTGTAGTTTATTTTTGAGCCCTAAACCAATCAGGTGAAGAGAGTGGGGAGGGCCTGAGGTTACAACCGTATCGATGTTATTTTCTTTCAGATATTTTTCGAGGAATTTAATGGATGGTTTTACCCAGAAAACCCTGGCATCAGGAATAAAAAAATTACCTCTTACCCAAATTGAAAGTCTGGATTTCCAGCTTTGATTTTTTCCGACATCAAACTGTCCGGCCTTAAATTTTTTATTGCTTTTATTCAGTTTTTCAGCCAGCTGATAAGGTTCCCATATTTTGGTTCTCACCATTTCAATGTTTTCTGGAACATCTTTCATCAGGGTCTCATCCAGCAATGGATAGCTTGGATTTTCCGGAGTATAGATGATGGGTTTCCATCCAAAATCAGGCAGATATTTTGCAAACTTCAGCCATCTTTGAACACCAGGACCTCCCGCAGGAGGCCAGTAATAGGTGATAATCAATATTTTCTTCTGTTCCATTTATTTAATTAATGGTCTTTGTCATTCTGAACGAAGCGGAGCGCAGTGAAGAATCTCACTCTATCTTTTCATTGAGAAATTTCCAATCTGGATTGAATCCCTGTATATCAACATAGTAATTATGAGTGCCTAACGTTCTCATGTTTGATTTTTGAGATTCTTCATTACGTTATGTTTCGTTCAGAATGACATTGCACTATATTTTTTGAGCTTTCCTATTATTAAGCGTTTTGTTCAGCTATAATTTCTTTTTTCCTGTTTTTGTTGATCCAGAAAATTCCAAATGCAGCCAACAGGATAAATAATCCGAATGAAAGAAGAGAAACCCATTTTCCTTTTTCAATGACTTCAGGTTCAAATACCATTCTGATATGGTGGTTTCCTGCCGGAACATGCACCGCACGAAGTAAGTAATCTGCTTTTATATAAGGAACTTCTTTCTCATCCACCAGAACTTTCCATCCATGAGGATAGTAAATTTCAGAGAATACTGCCAATTGAGGAGTCTTCGACTGAGATTTAAATTCAAGCTCATTGGGCTGATATTTTGTAAGATTGATAAATGCTGTAGAATCTGCCTGAACCGGTTTGTTATCAAAATATGATTTATCAGAAGATGCAATCACAGCTGTCCTTTTATTATCAATAGTTCCGATAGATTTAATCTCCTGATTAGGTGTATCCACAAACTTTAAATCACTTACAAACCATGCATTTCCGTTAGCTTTTGGATTAGGAACAACCTGTGGCTGCTCTGGACCTCCGAAAACCATGTATTTAGCATTCAGCAAGTTTAATACATTGGGGGTTTTTACACTGTCAATGCTATTGATATATTCATTTAATACATCATCATATCTTCTTAATTTTACAGCATGGTACCCCCCAATAGAAGCTTTAAAATAAGAAGTATTGGTTTCACTTGTTACGCCCAGTGTCTGGTTGTAAATTCTATAATGGGTTTTGTCTTTTTCAGCAATGGTTTCCAATGTTTTGTTGATATTGACATTGGATAAAATGGATTCCAGATTTGGATTTCCCTGAACTTTTTCAGCAAGCAGATCTGAGCTTTCAGTCTGGAAAGGGTTTTCAGCAAAAATTTTATCTACATAATTTTCGTCATTCAAATAACGCTTGTTTACAGTCCAAAGGTCAAATAAACTTACCACTCCGATTATTATCAAAGCAATATTCTGGCTGAGTTTTTTCTTTAAAGCAAGGAATAGTGCTGCTGCCGCAATTGCTACATAGATAAATGCTTTTATGGCGTCTATTCTAAATAGTTTATATCTTTCATCTACAAGATAATCAAGCAGGAAAGGAGGGAAATACGTTTTTTCGTTTTCTGTTGCAAATCCTAATAATGATTTTCCAAAGACTAAAAGAATCAATAAAAATCCTAATGTTCCTCCTCCCACATAAAGAAGGATTTTCTGTTTATATTCTTCAGTCAGTTTTTCATCGGTGAAGAATCTGTATAATCCAAGGATTGCGATCAGTGGGAACAGTAATTCCACAACAACTAAAATGGAAGAAGGTGCCCTGAATTTATTGTAAAACGGTACATAATCGATAAAGAAATCAGATAGCGGCATAAAGTTGCTTCCCCAAGCCAGTAAAATAGTAAGAACAGAAGCTCCTAAAATCCAGTAACGGTATTTTTTCCAGGCGAAGAAGAATCCCAGCAAGGCAAGAAAACATACAATCGCCCCCTGATAGGCAGGCCCTGAAGTTCCCGGCTGGTCTCCCCAGTAGGTTACCCCGCTGAAGCCTTTGGAAATTCTATCCATTTCAGCCTGCGAACCTACATTTTCCTGAACCAGTTCCTGAACTCTGTTCATGATATCTTTTCCTTCAGGTTCCTGGCTTCCACCACCCATCAATCTTGGGATAAAAAGGTTTAAAGTTTCAAGTTGGCCATAGCTCCACAGCAGCATACTTTCCTTATCCATTCCGGATTTTCCTGAAGTATGGCTTTCGTTGGTTAGAATTTGCTTTCCACGAACTGTTTCTTTTACATATTCTGAATTGGCCATGATTCTCTGCGAATTCATTCCTACTCCGATAATACATGATGCCGCAATAATTCCTGATGATATCAGGAAATGCTTCATCGGTGTTTTTTTCTGGATGGCTCTGATCAGCTCGGAAAGGAATAAAAATCCTAAAGCAAGGAACAGATAATACGTCATCTGCGGGTGATTCGCTGCAATCTGAAGCCCCATGAAAAGGGTGGTGACAATAAATCCCCAAATGTATTGTTTCCTGATATAAACCAGTAAAATTCCGGCCAGAAGCGGAGCAAAATATTCAATAGTATTTACCTTTCCGTTATGTCCGGCTGCAATAATAATATAAAAATAGGTTGAAAGTCCGAAGAAAGTAGCTCCTAACAGGGCATATTTCCAGTTTCTGACTACTACCATTCCTAACATGAAAAAGCCTGCAAACAGCAGGAAAAGGTAATTGACAGGCCTTGGCATAAAATTCAGATTGCTGTCGATTTTTTTGATGATATCGCCTTTAAACTGGCTTCCCATTTGATAAGTTGGCATCCCTCCAAACATGGAGTCACTCCAATAGGTTTCATTTCCGGTGTTGGCTCTATAGTCAAGCAGTTCTTTTGCACCACCTCTATATTGTACGATATCATGCTGGAAAAGCTGCTTCCCTGTAAATACAGGAGTAGAATATAAAAATGCTAAAACTATAAATATGACTAATGAAACTGCAATATAAATTAAGCTCTTATTTTTTGCCATGCTGGTTATTATCTTTTATTTCCTGGAATTTTTACCTTTTGTCATTACTCTCTTTTACCTCTTCGTAGTCTACAGTTTCTGCATCCCAGTTAAGGCTCTGGTTGTTATTCTTATTCGAGTTGTGTATGTCCTGCTGTCTTTTATTCTGGTCATCATTGTTGAAACGATAGCTGTAGAAAGTCTTGAAGAAGATTCTTTTAAGAATGTTCCAGACAAAGAAAATAATAATGGCAGTGAGGACTAACTCAAGAATGTACTTCATAATGTTTTTTGTTTAAAGTTCAGTGTTTAAAAGTTATTTTAAACACTGAATGTTTATTCAAGTTATTTAGCAGATGGGTTTACCATTACAGAAGAATTGGAAACGCTTTTCATAGACTGAGACTGCTTTCCATCGGAAATAGTTTCTATCTGAGTTGTTTTTACGTTGATATTCTGGTTGGTAATCCATCCTGTACTTTCGTCAAACTTAATGGCTCCGTTCTGAACCAGTTCACTGCTCAGGCTGTGAGTAATCGGTCCCTGAGCTTTCTTCTCTGTTTTCTTAGGAATTCCTCCGGTTACTGCAATTTCTGCTATTCCGTTTCCTAAGCTTTTCAGTACATAATTCGATGTTACTTTTACATTTCCACTTGGGTCAGCACTTTCGGAAGTTGACCACTTTTCGCCAATTTTCACTCCTTTTTTAGGAATAATCATCAGGTTTTTGTGGAATTGATCTTTCAGTACTTTTTCATTGAATGACTGTTTAAGGCTTGCTACTACGCTTGCTTTTTCATTGGCATCTTTGATCAGCGTACCTACTGCATTCCCAACTTTTGTGTATACAGCATCAAATCCTGTAATAGAAATCACATTCCCTTTCGTATCCATCTTCATCTGAAGTTTGTTTCCGGTAAGTGCTTTGTTGACATTCCAGATCATTTTAAGATCATCTTCTTTAGGAAGAGGAAGTTTAGTATCTACGATTACTGTTTTTCCCTGTGCAGACTGAGAGTTTCTTTTCGCCACAAGATTAAGGGTCATCTCATATACATTTCCTTTAATATCATCTACCACGAAATTCATTTCATCTGTAGATTCACTTGTTGCAGTGATTGATTTTCCCTGAGGGTCAGTCATTGTCTTCACATCTCTCTGATAGGTGGTAAGAGGATATGTTTTTCCTTTTTCAAGCTTGAAAGTCTGTGTGATAACTCCCGCAGAGTCCTTGATAGCAGGATTTTCTGAGACTTTCGCCACAGAATCAGCAGGGACTTCTACAGTGACCGTTTTTCCGGTTTTAGGATCTACTTTTGTTATTTTTGCCGTTTCTTTTTTACAAGATACAAGGGCTATTGATGATATAAGCGCAAGCGCTGCAATGTTCTTCATTCGATGTTTAACTTTATTTTTTACTACTATTTCTTAATAAATTGTCTGCAATATCCTGCAGTTTTCCCTGAGATTCTCTATCAGATTCATTGGAAAGTATTACGACTCCCATGTTTTTTGAAGGATAAATCTGAAGTACACTTGAAAAACCAAATGTACCTCCTGTATGATAAACGGTTTGAGTTCCATCTTCATACGTGTGTAACCTCCAGTACAGGCCAATAGCATCTCCTTTACTTTTTACATAAGGAATATGAGAGGCTTTCACATACTTATTACTTTCATCCAAATGGTATTTCATATATTTTACCAGATCCTCCGTAGTAGATATAATTCCACCTGCCGGGCCAAAAATTGTGGTGAAATTCCTGGGCATTACTTTTCCTTTTTCATTATAACAAGTCAATAGCTGTGCAGAATTCGTACCAAGAATAGTATGATTCATTTTCAAAGGCTTTGTAATATACTCTGCAAGGAGATCTGCATAGCTTTTATGGTATACTTTTTCCAGGATATCTCCTGCGATTTGCGTTCCCGTATTGGAATATTTATACTCTAAGCCCGGAACAAAATCCAGTTTAGCCTGATGGAGATCCTCATAAAACTTCTTTTTAGAATAGTTTTTATAAAAATCAGACAGGGCTAAAGCAATGGAGTCCATTGGCTTTTTGAAGGTTTCTGACTGATCCGGTAAAAATTGCGGTAATCCTGACGAATGATTGGTAAGATTTCCAATGATTATAGGATGCTTTTCAAATTCAAGATTAGGATAATTTCCTATATATTTTCGGATATCATCATCCATTTTGACTTTACCGTCTACTAAGGCATGAGCGAGAAGCGTTCCGGTAAAGGTTTTGGTAATGGAAGCAATCTCATACAGACTTTTGGAGGTTGGGAGTTGTTGTTGCCCCAGTTCCGTGGTTCCATAATTATAAAAATAACTTTTACCATCTTTAAAAACACCTATTGAAAGCCCTACACGTGAAGGATCCTGCATATAGACCAGAGCTTCTTTCTGAACCATTTTATCAAGATCAGTCGTAAGCCTGTTGTCTGTTGCTATTTTTTTTGACTGGGCATTAAAAACCAACGGGACAAAAAATAAGGATAAAAGTGATTGTATTTTCATCGTTTACGGATTGGGTATTACAGTCATTTTCTGCCTTACCGCTTCATATAAAATTGCTCCACATGCTACAGAAACATTCAGGGATTGGGTTTTTCCTTCAATAGGAAGTTTTATTTTTTCGTCAGCATGATGTAATACTTCTTTAGAGATTCCGGTTTCTTCATTTCCCATCACAACAGCACATGGCTCTGTAAAGTTCACATCATAGATTAATTTCTGAGCTTTTTCACTGGCTGCATACACAGAAATTCCGCTTTGCTGAAGAAAGTCTACCGTATGTGCAAGGTTATTTTCCTTACATATCTTGATATTGTAGATTGCTCCTGCTGAAGTTTTTATGGCATCAGAATTGATAGGAGCGGCTCCTTTTTCCGGAATGATAACGGCATCAATACCTACACATTCTGCCGTTCTGCAGATGGCCCCAAAATTTCTTACATCAGTAAGTCTGTCCAGAATCAAAAGAAAAGGGGTTTTTCCCTGTTCGAATAACTGTGGAACAATATCCTCCACTTTATGAAACGGAACATCCGAAATAAAAGCAACCACACCCTGGTGGTTTTTTCTTGTAAAACGGTTTAGTTTTTCAACCGGAACATAATTGGGACGGATTTTATTTTTCGCTAAAATGGCTTTTAATTCAGCATAAATAGGACCCTGAAGTGCGTTCTGCACAAAGATCTTGTCAATTGTTTTTCCCGCTTCAATTGCTTCAATAACGGGACGCAGCCCGAAAATAAAATCGTCTTTCATTGAGTTGTTAAAATTTTGTTTAAGGTTCAAAGCTTAATGTTTTAAAGTTTTTGAATTTAAAGTTTGTACTTTGTTCCCTTTAAATCTGTTGTATTTAAATATTTTATAAAAGAGCTGATCTTTTTACTTAACGTTTCAGTCTGCTCAATTAATGTTTCAAATTTTTCCTGCGAAATAAAACTTCTGTCAAAAAACCGATACAGTTGTGATCTGGTTTCTCCACAGGAAGCTTTCGCGATAGAAAGAAATTGTATAAATTCTTTGTTCCCGTTTCTTTCAAATCCTTCAGCAATATTATCCATTACTGATTCTGAAGATCCATCGATTTGATTACAAAGTTTAAAATTGTTTTTAAGGTTGGTAGATTCAATAATTTCATAAATCTCATGACAAAGTTGTCTGGATAATTTCCATATCTCTAAATCCTCAAATCTATTAATAGTTCCCATAACCTTAAACGTTAAACTAAGAACTAATACTTCTCTCCTAAAATTGCTCTTTTCTGTGACAACACATACCCGTAGTGAAGACTTTCGTGCATGTTGTTGAAGATAATGGCATCCTGGATGCTTTTCAGATCCATCCCGAAACTTGTGGTATAGGGAGTATAGTCAGAAAAAAAATCGCTGTCATAATCCTTCATCAGAATCTTCGAAGTTTCTGTAAGTAAAAATTCTAAATCCTCCACTTCTGATTTCTGAACATTTAAGTTGGGTAAGGTCCCTTTCTTATAGGTTTCTATCCAATATTTATCAATACGGAACGGATTTCCGCTCAGATAGTAGTGCAGCAGCTGCTGTGTGGCAACCGTATGTGCAATATTCCAGTAAATATTGTTGTTGAAACCATCCGGAATCAGAATCAGATCTTCATGAGATGTGTTCTGAAGAATGCCTAAAAGGTTCTTTCTTACCTGTCTGTGTGCTTGAAAATGATAATTCATTTTGCAAAATTTTTAATCTCCAAAAATAGTTTAATAAACTGGAAATGACAATTTTTGAGCGGGAGATTAAAGTGAAATTTATATATTTTTATGAAAAAAAATGATAATCTTATTGAGTTTTAAGGCTTCAGCCATTCTTGATCTTGCATAAATGCTGGAATATTTAACAAACTTTAACTCAAAAATGGCATTTATTATGTTGATTAATGCAAGTATTTATCAGAAATTTACCACTTATTTTAAATCAAGCTATGTCAGAGATATATCAAGCTGAAGATATCCGCCAATTGACGGAAAAAGTAAAAGAAAAAAACTACTTATTTTCTCTTCTGAGACAGGAAATCAACAAAGTTATTATTGGGCAGGAATACATGGTAGACCGTCTTTTGGTTGGGCTTTTGGGGAATGGTCACGTTCTTCTTGAGGGAGTGCCCGGACTGGCCAAAACCTTAGCGATAAAAACGCTTGCAGATGCTGTTCATGGAGAGTTTTCAAGGATTCAGTTTACACCGGATTTACTTCCTGCAGACGTAGTGGGAACCATGATCTATAATATCAAAGACAATGATTTTTCTATAAAAAAAGGTCCTGTATTTGCAAATTTTGTACTGGCTGATGAGATCAACCGTGCACCGGCCAAAGTACAGTCGGCCCTTCTGGAAGTAATGCAGGAAAAACAGGTGACCATTGGTGATGAAACCATGAAGCTTCCAAAACCATTCCTGGTATTGGCAACCCAAAACCCGATTGATCAGGAAGGAACTTATCTGCTGCCTGAAGCGCAAAGCGACCGTTTTATGCTGAAATGCACGATCGATTATCCTGCTTTTGAAGATGAAAGACAGGTGATGAGAATGGTTTCAACTTCACACCAACCTACTGTGAAACCGGTGATTTCACTTCAGGACATTGTAGACGCTAAAGAATTGATCAACCAGATTTATCTGGATGAGAAAATTGAAAAATATATTCTGGATATGGTATTTGCCACACGTTATCCTGAGAACTACGGGCTTTCTGAACTTAAAAATTATATCAGTTTCGGAGCCTCCCCAAGAGCCTCCATTAATCTTGCTATCGCTTCAAGAGCCTACGCATTCTTGAAAGGAAGAGCATTTGTAATTCCGGAAGATGTTAAAGCGTTGGCAAAAGATGTCTTAAGACACAGAATGGGCTTAACATTCGAGGCTGAAGCCGAAGAGATTTCAACAGAAGAAATCATCAACAGAATTTTAGCAAAAATCCAGGCACCATAATGAGTGAAGTGATCATAAGAAAAGCAGTTCTGGAAGACTGTGCTTCCATGTTGGATTTAATCAGAGAATTGGCAGAATATGAAAAAGCATTGCATGAAGTAACTGTAACGCTGGAAGATTTTATTCAGGATGGTTTTGGTACTTCTCCGGTATGGGGAGCTTTTGTGGCGGAATATGAAGAGAAAATAGTTGGGATATCATTGTATTATGACCGCTATTCAACATGGAAGGGGAGAAGGCTGTATCTTGAAGATCTTGTAGTAACGGAAAAATTGAGAGGAAAGCAGATCGGAAAGAAACTGTTTGATGTAACGCTGGAACATGGAAAATTAAATAATTACAGCGGAATGGTGTTTCAGGTATTGAACTGGAACGAACCAGCTATCAATTTTTATAAAAAATACAGTACAAAGTTTGAGAGCGAGTGGCTGAATGTATCTATTGAGTTAAAAGATTAACCCGGATCCCGCATCGATATTAACTTTGAATATTAAATTTTAAACTTGTCTATGCAGATAAAAGATATTGTAAAAAAAGTAAAGCAGATTGAAATCCGTACCAGAAAAAAGACGGAGGCTGCTTTGATGGGACAATATCACAGTGCCTTTAAAGGGCAGGGAATGACTTTTTCTGAAGTTCGTCCCTATCAGTTTGGCGATGAGATCAGGAGAATCGACTGGAATAAGACCGCACGTTTCCGTGAACCGTTCGTAAAGGTAATGGAAGAAGAAAGAGAGCTGACGATGATGATTCTCGTTGATATTTCTGCTTCCATGGATTACGGAACAAAAGTTCAGCTGAAAAGAGAATATGTAGCAGAAATTGCTGCGAGTTTAGGCTTTTCTGCTGCCGGGAATAATGATAAGGTAGGACTGATCCTTTTTGCTGATAAAGTATACAAGGTAATTCCTCCTCAGAAAGGAAGAAAACATATTCTGTCCATTATCAGTAATATCCTGACGGCAGATTATGTTCCGGTAGAATCTAAAATAGACAAAGCGCTGGAATACATGATGGGGATATTTAAAAGGAAATCTCTGGTATTCCTGTTTTCAGACTTTGAAGATGGCTATGATTCCAAAATGCTGAGAGTGGCTTCAAAGAAACACCAGCTGCTGGGAATGAGGATTTATGATGAAAAGGATAATGAAATTCCTGATGTAGGATATGCCCTTTTGTATGATGCAGAAACCGGAAAGGAGATCTGGGCTAATACCTCCAGCGCAAGATGGAGATATACTTTTGCAGAAGCTCAGAAACAAAAGCTGAGAGCTTTGGAAGAAGATTTTGCCAACAGCTCTGCAAGTTTTATGAATATCAATACAGGATCAGATTATTCAAAATTACTGTATAATTACTTTCAGAAAAAATAACATCGGGCTTTGTCCGTAAATAAAAATATCAGGCAGCTGCCTTTATTATTGTAACATTGAGAAAAATATTTTTAATACTACCTTTTCTGATCTGTGCAAATGTTTTTTCACAGATATTATCCTCTAATGTAGAAAAGAAAACCCTTGCACTGGGAGAAACCAATCATATTACCATAAAGATTGATAATCTTAATGGGCAGAAAGTTGCTTCAGCTCCGAAAAATGAGCTGCTTCCTTTTCATTTTGAAGAAACTAAAGACAGTATCGGGCAAAATGCCAATTCTTATGAAAGGAAAATTGAATTTGCTGTTTTTGATGAAGGGAAATTTACCATTCCGGAACTGGAATTCAAAGTGGGGGATAAAATACTTAAAACAATCCCCTATGAGATAGATGTCATCAATACTGCTCAGAAAGCAGACCAGATTAATGATATCATGAAAAACAAGGAAGTCAAACTTGAGGCGAAGGATTATTGGGAGCTTTATAAGTTTTATATTCTGGCAGCACTGGCAGCAATTGCTTTGATTATTGCTATTATTATGTTTGTAAAATGGGGCAGAAAGTCGAAGAGTTCCCCTGTGGTGGCTACTAACCAGACTTTGAAAGAGCTGGATTCACTTAAAAAGAAAAAATATATTGAGGGAGGTAATTTTCGGTCTTTTTATGTTGAATTGATTGATATTTCCAGAACCTTTATTACCAGACAATATCAGCTTCCGGCGGATGTCCTTCTTACTGATGACCTTATTGATGTCATGAAAAAGAATAATACAATTTCCCAGGATAACGAAAAAATTGTGGAAGATGTATTTCTGAGAGGCGATCTGGTGAAATTTGCCAAAACTTTTCCTGATAAGGAAACTATGGAAAAAGATTTTGCCAATATCAGGGAGTTTGTAAAAAGATCATCTAAGGATTTAGAATTCGAAAACTTAAGAAAGGATGTTTAATTTTGAGTTTTACAGCCCATGGTTTTTACTGCTTTTTCTGCTGTTTATCCCACTTTTAATTAAAGATATCGGGAGAAAGAAAAGAAAGGGTATAAAGGTGCCTACAATAAAAAACATGGATCACAGCGGTGGCATACAAGGGGTACTTTTTTTACTGAAAATCTCAAAATATATCATTCTTTCCGCTTTGATTATTGCCATGGCAAGGCCGAGAACGTTTACAATTTCTCAGGATAGAGATGATACAAAGGGAGTAGATATTATGTTATCTATTGATGTGTCTTTAAGTATGCTGGCAAAGGATTTAAATCCTGATCGTATTACGGCACTGAAGGATATTGCAGTAAAATTTGTCCAGAAACGTCCTAATGACAGGATAGGAGTGGTGGCTTATGCTGCGGAAGCTTTTACAAAAGTCCCTGTTACATCGGATCATCAGGTTGTTGTTGATGAAATTAAAAATCTGAATTCTGCCGGCCTTGAAGCAGGTACGGCGATTGGAGAAGGGCTTTCCGTTGCTGTGAATCATTTGATTAAAAGCAAAGCTAAAAGTAAAGTAGTCATCCTGATGACCGATGGGGTAAGCAATATCCAGAATGCGATTCCTCCACAGGTTGCTGCCGAACTGGCAAAAAATAATAATATAAAGGTATATGCAATCGGAATCGGGACCAATGGTTATGCTCTGATGCCGACATCGCAGGACATCTTTGGAGATCTTATCTTTACTGAAGCAGAGGTTACTATTGATGAAAATACTTTAAGAGAAATCGCACAGACTACAGGAGGGAAATATTTCAGAGCCACTTCAAACAGCAGTCTGGAAGAAGTATATGATGAGATTAACCAGCTGGAGAAGTCAGATGTGAAAGTTTCCAAGCTTTACAACTATGAGGAATATTTTAAGATTTTCCTTTGGATTGCTTTGGGAATGCTGGTGTTTGATGCACTGTTGAGATGGGTTTTTTATAAAATTTTAAGCTGATGAGTTGGTCTTTAGGAAATTATTGGTATTTGTTTTTACTGTTGCTTCTGCCGCTGTTAGCTTCTTTTATGATCCGTTTCTTACAATGGAGAAACAAAAAAAGAGAAATTTTTGCAGCCAGTCAGTTTCATGATAACTTATTTGAAAAGAAATCAGGATTTACAAAGTTTTTTCCTGCGCTCTATCTATTAGGGACCTTATTTTTGATATTCTCTATCATTGATCTTCTGAATGGATCGGAAGAAGTAAAGAGTACCCAGAAGCTGAATAATGTAATTTTTATGCTGGATGTATCCAATTCTATGAATGCTGAGGATATAGACCCAAGCCGTCTCTCAGAAGCTAAGAATCTGATGACAGCCTCCTTGAAGAAAATGACTAATGATAAGGTTGGTATTGTGATTTTTGCCGGACAGGCAATGTCTATTATGCCTCTTACTACTGATTATAACTCTGCGGAAACTTATATCAGCGGTATTGAAACCAATTCAATGCAGATTCAGGGGACAGATTTTCTGAAAGGGATGCAGGCTGCAGTGGAGAAGTTTAAAAATGTAAGCAAAGGTTCCAGAAAAGTTGTTTTACTGAGCGATGGTGAAGATAATGAAGGGAATGATAATGCAGCTATACGATTAGCCAACAAAGAAGGAATAAGCATTACTTCTGTAGGAATTGGTACAGATGAAGGAGCTCCGGTTCCGGAATATGTATTTGGGCAGCTGATGGGTTATAAAACCGATATGAATGGGGGAACAGTAATCTCAAAAAGACAAACCGAAGCTTTGAAGAAAATGGCTGAATCTACAGGCGGTACTTATATTGACGGAAATAACATCAATGAAGCTCCGGACAGAATCGTAGATGCTGTGAATAAGAAGTCTGCAGGCGCAGAAACCATGGTGAAATCACAGAATGCTAATCATTATTATCAATATTTTCTTGCAGTATCTATTCTGTTTTTCTTTTTAATTTATATTTTTAATCCAAAAAAGGATTTTAATGTGTAGTTTTTCCTTTATTTATAGAAGAAATTCTACAAGTACTTTAACCGAATTTTAACAAATAAAACTCTGTTTCTTAACATATAAAGGAATAATTTTGCAAGTGATGAATACTAAAATCATATTTTTGTCGTTTATTGTTGTCATCTCATTCTCAGGCTTCTTGTTTGGGCAGGAAAGCTATAAGAATTTAGTTCATGAAGGCAATCAGAAATTTGACGGTAAAGACTATGATGGTGCTTCTTCAAAATATATGGAAGCAATAAAATCCAATGATAAAGATTTTACTGCTCATTATAACATGGGGAATGCTTTATACAAAAATAAAAAATACGAAGAAGCAAAAGCAGAGTTTGAAAAAGCAGAAAAGCTTTCACAGACACTTCCTGATAAAACAGCAGCTCTGCATAATTTAGGAAATGCTTATATGCAGATGAATCAGCCTGAAAAAGCAGCTGATTATTATAAAAAAGCCCTGAAGCAGGATCCCTACAGTGAGGTAACCCGTAAAAATTATGAAATTGCCAAACTGAAAGAAAAAGAAAAACAACAACAAAAAAACGAACAGAATAACTCAGGAAAAGGCGGCGGCGGAAATGATCAGAACAAAGGTGACGATCAGAGAGGCGACAAAGACAAAAAACAGGATCAGGGTAACGGCCCTCAGAACGAAGGTAAAAGTGACCAGGGTGACAATCCTAAGCAGAATCAGAATAACGAAGGCAGGATGCCAAAGAATCTTGAAAATGCGATCTTAGATAAAATAAACGAAAAAGAAAAAGAAACCGCCAGAAGAATTTTAAATAAAAATTCTTATTCGATGCCTGAAAGCAACGAGAAAGATTGGTGATGCAGCACAAATTGATTTACATATTGCTTACTCTTGCGTCCGTAATTACTTACGGACAGGTAAATCTTTCTATGGATGCAGATAAATCAGAGTATGCAGGTAAGGATATCATCAATCTTACTATTGTTCTTGAACTTAACGGAAGTGACCTTGTGCAGCAGACAGGTTTCCAGCTTCCGGATCTTTCAAAATTTAATATCATAGGAAGCGGATCTGTTACCAATACCGTGATTGATCCGGCCACCAACACTTTAATTACCCAAAAGGTATCCAGAATTGCCCTTGAACCAAAGAAAAAAGGGAAAATAAAAATTGGTTCAGTATTGGTTACTGTCAATAACAGAATTTACAAAACAGAACCGTTTGATATCAATATCCGTGATCTTGTAGACAGAAGATCGTTGGCTGCCAATACCTCCAATGATGTTTATCTGAATATGGAGATCGAGGACAGAGATGTCTATCAGGACCAGCCTACAGTAGCTGTTTTGAGAGTGTACTCAAGAAACATGGATAACCTGAGAAAGGTGAAAAATATTCATCTTCCAAAACAGGATAATATCAATGTACATCCTATCAGTTTTGATAAATCTGAGATAGATCCGTCCGGATATGCCAATATGCCCTCACAGGTTCTGGCTATGTTTATGGTATTTCCGAATGAAGCAGGGTATGTGGAAGTTCCGGGAGTATCCGCATCACTAAGTACTTATTCAAATAAAACCAAAATTGTTTCCAATAAAGTTAAAATCAATGTAAGGAAGCTCCCTGAAGGAGCTCCAGAATGTTTTAAAAATGCTGTTGGAAACTTTAATGTAAACGTATATAACGCTTCTAAAGAAAAACCGGAAGCTAAAAAACCTCTGAATGTGGTAGTGAAAGTTTCAGGTGAAGGTAATTTACCGGATATGGAACTTCCCAAAATTGCGGCTTCTCCGGATTATGAAGTATTTGCTCCGAAAATTACATCTAAAGTTGCTCCGGGAACTGCAGGGATGAAGGGTGAAATCCTTGCTAATTATGTAATTATTCCAAAAAAATCAGGGGCAATCTCCATTAAAACTGAGCAGTTTGCTTTCTTTAATCCTGAAAATAAAGAATATGTAGATTTGGGGCAGAAAACACTGGATCTGAATGCATTTTCTCACGATCAGATTATGGAGGCCCGCTCTACTGTGGAAAAAGTAAATGAGTATACCAATAATCTTCTGGAGACGGTGAATACTCCGGTTTTAAAAACCACTTCATTCAAAGTAAAAGAAAAGAGCAAATTTCACTGGAATATTCTTCTGACAAATATTGCTATTCTGATAAGCTTATTTATAGCCTATCTGTTATTTAAAAATTGGCAAAAAAAACGTACATTAGTTAGGGAAACTGTACCGTCAAAACCTTTAGGATCAGTAGCTGAAACAGAAAAAGAGATCCGGGAATTGATGAAAACGGACATCAATGATTACTTTGGATATCTGGAAAATCTTAAAGATAACGGAGAGTATGAAAAGTTTTTTGCTACACTGGAAGAATTGGACGAGGAAGTAAGAAGCCAGTATTTTCAGGGTTCTGCCATGGAGTTTAAGACTTTTCTTGAAAAGCACAAAGGTTCTTCTGTTGCTGAGGAATACAGTAAATTGCAGCAGAAAGTTCAGATGGAAAAATATAATCCTGTAAGGTCTGCTGAAGGTCTTGAAGAACTTTTGAAAACAATTGTTAATTTATATTCACAAATTAGCAAATAATCAGTTTATTTTCATATTTTTGCGAAATTTTTAATTACAAAGAGATGGAAATTTTTGATGGTTTTTCTTTTAAAGAGATTGTTACCAGCTTTATGGTTCTTTTTGCCGTTATCGATATCATCGGCTCAGTTCCTATTATAGTAAGCCTTCAACAGAAGTTTGGGCAGATTGAAGCAGGAAAGGCTGCAATCACTGCCGGAGCTATCATGATTGTTTTTCTATTTGTGGGAAACAAGATCCTTAAACTTATTGGAGTTGATGTCAATTCCTTTGCCATTGCCGGAGCTTTTGTGATTTTTGTCATAGCTCTGGAAATGATTCTGGGAATTGAAATCAATAAAACAACTGAAGCAAAGGCCGCATCTATTGTCCCCATCGCATTTCCGCTGGTTGCAGGAGCTGGAACTTTAACGACTGCACTATCCCTGAGAGCTGAATTTCATGATATTAATATTATCTGCGGAATTATTCTTAATACAATTTTCGTATATTTGGTGCTGAAATCAGCGAAATGGTTGGAGAAGAAAATCGGGGATGCTACTTTAATGATCCTTCAGAAAGTTTTCGGAATCATCCTTTTGGCAATTTCAATTAAATTATTCACCGCAAATTTTGCCCAGCTGGTGCAGAATTATATTAATTTTTAAGAGTCATGAAGAAGTTTTATAAAGTATTTTTAGTACTGTTTCTTGTTTTCATCACCATCAATCTTTATGCTATCAACTGGCAGGCAACAGATATTTTGGGAGATGAGGATAATGTTAGGTTTGTATTCTCAGCTGGTGCTGCTGCAATAGGCCTTATCTTACTTTTTGTAATGGATACCTGGAGCAGAATTGGTTTAAAGAAATAAATTGAATATTTCAATATAGATATAGCCTCTTTCTTTTTTGAAGGAGGTTTTTTATTGGGTAATAGGTTGGAGGTTTTAGGTGTTAGAATGAATACAACGCAAAGCTCACAAAGTTTTTATTCATGCTTTAAAATCGTTCGCAAAGGCGTTGTCACTCAGCAAAGAAAATAACACCAAAATCAGTGCAAACCTTTGCAAATTGCGGTTAGAACTTTACAATGATAGAAAATTCTACAAAATTCTATGAAATAACTAAATTTTTCAATATTGCTTCAGACTTCAGTTCGGTTTCTCTCCATTCTTTTTCAGGGTTACTTTGGGCTGTTATTCCGCCTCCTACAAAAACGTGTACAGAGCCTTTGTAGAGTCTTGCGCAACGCAGGTTCACAAAATAAAAAATGTTCTCTTGTGTTTCGATCTTAATATAACCGGCATATAACTCACGTGGAAATTTTTCGTATTTACGGATATTTTCGTTGCAAAAATCTTTAGGGATACCACAAACGGCTGGAGTAGGGTGTAAATCCTGAATGAGGCTGTCAAGATATTCGGGTTTTATATGGGTTTTAAAGTCTGTTCGCAGGTGCTTTATATTTCCGGAAATATGATCATATGTTTCCGACTGTTTTACATCGTCGGAATAACTTTTAAGAATATCCTGAATGTAAGTGGTAACCGGCTTCTGTTCTTCAATTTCTTTTTCAGACCATTCCTCGGATACCGGAAGGGTTCCGGCAAGAGCCATCGTTTCAAATTCATGGGTAGTTTTGTCAAACTTTCCTAATACTTCTGAGAAAGCTCCCATCCATGCATTTTGCCCATCATTAAAGAGATATCTGAAAGCATTCGGATAGGATGCACATAGATTTTTAAAACTTTCCTTATAATCAATTGCTGTAAAGTCTTTGAAAATCTTTCTTCGCGAGTAGACAAGCTTTGCCAGGCTATTTTCTTTAATGACTTCAATTACTTCCTGCAATGTTTTGCAGTACTCTTCTTTAGTCTCGGCAGAAGAATTGGTTGAATCATTTATCAAATTTTCATTTGCAATAAAAATATGTGAAAATTCTGAAGGATCAATTTCAGTAATATCTCCATGAAAACTGATCTGATCTAAGCCGTTATAAGCAAAAAAGGTAACTGCATTCTTTTTGTTTTTTTGATCAGCTGATAGTAGTCTTTCGTCGAATGGAAGTTTGAAATAAATCATGAGTTATGAAGGATTTTGAAAATCATCAGCGGAAAATAATAGAGAAAATTTCCACGATGATTTTCCTTTCTGCAAAGGTATTACTAGTCTTAAAGATGTCAAAATTAAAAGAGCTTAAATTTATTTTAAGCTCTTTATTTTTTTATCTAGATCAAATTCTTATCTGTGAATAATGTTATTGGTCATTGTCGTATGATTAATAAGAACGCCCTTTTCGTCGCGGATTTCAATTTCAGAAACGTGCATGGTTTTTCCTTTTCGGATAAAACGTGCTGTCGCGGTTACAATACCGTCTTTTTTGCTTCTTAGGTGATTGGAGTTGATATTGGTTCCCACTCCATAATACTTTTCGCCATCAATAAAAATATTGGACAGGCTTGAACCCAAAGTTTCAGCTAAAACACAGCTGGCCCCTCCATGCATGATACCAAAAGGTTGATGAGTTCTCGGAAGAACTGGCATTGTTGCGGTAAGGGTTTCGTTTTCAAGATCAATATCGATGAATTTTATTTCAAGTGTTTTGGCAAGGGTTACGTCTCCCCAGTTATTGATAAAAGCTAATATTTCTTCTTTTGTCTGGCCTTTCATTTTACAATTGCTAAATGATGATTGATTAATTCTGTTTTACACTGTCCTGTTCATTCCCGGTTCCCATAATATTGGGATTCCAGTTGGCCGGAACTTTAGGAACAATATCATTTTTTATATAATAATCCTGAATCTCCTGCATGATCTCAGAAAAAGGTACCGATGCTATTCTTTCATAAGGGATCGTGTATCCCAGGTAAACAATTTTTCTTTTGAAATCACCTGCTGCCAGTACGATAGGAACCTTTGCTGCCAAAGCCATATGGTAAAATCCTTTTCTCCATTTCGGAACCCAGCTTCTGGTTCCTTCCGGGGTTATTACAAGACTGAAGTCCTCTTTAGAAAACTGGTTGGCCACGAAGTTCACCAGGTCGTTTTTCTGGCTTCTGTCAATCCCTATACCTCCAAGTCCTTTTACGATACTTCCATACCATGCTTTGGTATGAGCGTCTTTAATAATAATTTTTAAAGGCTTTTCTAAAGACCAGTAGGCGAAATTTCCTAAAATGTATTCCATGTTATGGGTATGGGGAGCCACTACCAGTATACATCTGTTCAGGTTGTTGACATCGCCCTGCAGAACGACTTTCCAGCCTAATATCTTTAACATTGCTTTGCCTATCAGCTTTTTCATAGATTTCTTGGATTAAAAACAAAAAAGTATAACCAAACTTTGGTTATACTTTACAAATATATTGAAATATTATCGCTCTTAAAACAAACCGCTAATTAAATCTACGATTTTCATTACGAATTCCATTGCAAATTGTATCATGATAAGGCTGTGTTTTTGGTTGATTGGTTATTAAATTTTTAGCTTTACGAAATTAAAACATTTTTTTCATATAAGAAACTAAATACTGTTTTATTTTCACTTTTCTGAGAGAAGAAGGGTGTGAATTTCAAACGGTTGCCATCCACTCACACCTTCTACCACTCTCTGAAGTTAATTATTTAGTTTGTATGGAAATTTCGTTTTTTCCGTCTTTGATCTTGATGTCCATATCTTTATTTGATTTTTTGATATTGGACACTGCAGAGTCAATTACTTTCTTTGCCTGGCTGTTTGGAACTTTTTTGCCGTTTACAATGATGCTGTCTTTGTCATCAGAGTTGTATTCGATACTGGAACCGTTTACCGTTATTTTATTTTTTTCAATTCTGACATTGTTATGATCTTCATCTCTGTCCTGATCTTCGTCATTGATACCGTCTCCGTCTAAATCTCCGTCCATGTGGATACGATCTTTATTCATGGATAAAACAACTGCTTTTTGCGGAACCACAAGTTCATAGTCCAGGCTGTAGTCTCTGAATCTGTGCTCATATGGATATTTTATGTAATTAGGAAGTAATACTTTATTATTGACCACTTCTACAGGAACCGTCATCTGAATTGGGAAGTTATAGCCTTTTCCTTCTTTTTTAATGATCAGATATGGTGTTTTGATATCTGGTTTTCTGGTTACATCTACAGAGATATAATCTTCTTCATAAACGGATCTTTTATCTGAATAAATATCATTATTATAAGCTTTGAAATTCTGAGGGATATTAACCTGTTTTACATCTACATATACTGTATCTGAAGTTGTATTGATGGCAACATTTTCCACATCTTCCTTGCTTCCTCTGTAGATCATATCTTTCTTAGCCATGCTGATTCCAAAGTAAGTTCCCAGGCCGATCAGAAGAAGGAACAAACCTCCTACAACCCATCCGATATTTCTCAGTTTTGTTTTCGGAGAGAATATCTTGATGCTTAATAAGCTGAAAAGGATTGCCGGGATTAAACTTCCTATGACCATCATTGCTGCCAGTACTTTGTCAAGTCCCTGATCATCCATGTAGAATCTGATTTCATTAGCTCCGGGAAAGTCTGTATCCATCCCGAAAAGACCGAATAATACAAATACTCCGATAATACTTCCTACTGCCATCAATACGAAGAATCCTCCTACGATGTACTTGAATACATTCCAAACTCCGCTGCTTGCGTTGTTGATATAAGGTTTGTTTTCGTTATAGATTTCTCCGACCCTCTGAGTAGATTCATTGGCAAACTGTACCAATTTATTAGACTCATTCTTAAGATTGTCGAAGTTCATAGGCTTTCCCTGCATTTTCAGGAAATCTGCTGCGGTCTCAGCTTTTGGAAGTACGATCCAAAGAATTACATATAAAAGACCTATTAACGATGAAGAAATGGCTGCTGTAAAAATTCCTAAGATGAATATTCCCAGCCAGATTGCTCTCATCGTGGTAATGTCCATACCTACATATTGAGCCAAACCTGCACAAACCCCGGCAACTTTTTGTTTTTCCGGATCACGGAACAGTTGTTTTTTGTCTGTATAACCGGTTCCTGAATTATTTTTTCTGTTAGAAGTTTTTTCAGAAAAATAAGCCTCTTCCTGTTCTTCGATTTTTTCAGGGCTTCCGATCTGTGCGATTACCTTTTCTACATCGGTATCGTTGATCACTTCACGTTTTCCTAAAGAATCTTTGAAAATCTCCACCATTCTTATTTCTATGTCATGCATTACCTCATCTGCTTCTGAAGCTTCCAGTGAGCTTCTCAGTGCATTCAGGTAGTCGCTGAGCTTTATATATGCGTGTTCTTCTATGGTAAAAGAAAAACCTGCGAGTCCTATTGAGAGTGTCTTGTTCATAGCTTTGTTTTTTAATTTTGTTGGGTGATTTGGTTTACTGAAGCTGTCAGCTCATTCCATGTATTTTGAAGTTCATCCAGGAAAAGTTTTCCTTTTTCAGTGATCTGATAATATTTTCTGGGTGGTCCTCCTGTAGATTCTTCCCATCTGTAAGAGAGAAATTCTCCGTTTTTAAGTCTTGTAAGAAGAGGGTAGAGGGTCCCTTCCACTACATCCAGTTTTCCTTTTTTCAGTTCGTCAATAAGATCGGAAACATACATTTCGCGATGATTGATGAGACTTAGAATACAGAATTCCAGAATTCCTTTTCGCATTTGCGCTTTGGTATTTTCGGTATTCATCTTTGATAAGTTTTGTTAATTAGTTATATTTTTAGAAAGATGCTCCTAGCTAGCTGAGCCTATTCTAATTTTACATTACAAAGATATGTAAATAAAATGGTATTATGCAATACAAAGTAGTGAAATTTTTAAAATAAAATATATAATATGTTAATAATCAGATAGATAATTTTTATTCTGAATTTTGAATAAAATAAATTTAGACAGAAAATACCTGAAAATTTAAACTTTTAATAGAATGGAGAGAAAAAATAGCCTTTTACTTAATTCTTATTCCCATTACTGATACATAGCCCTGATAGAAGTGGTTACCCCACAGCAGGCATTGGATTCTTCGGTTACATTCAGAATGAAAGCCCTGGCGCGAGGAGTATGAACGGATAGCAGGAAAAGCTTGCTATAAATTTTCTGTTTAAAGAACCGGCTATTTTATAAGTCATTGGAATTTTGAGATCGGTATTATGATTCGTATTTTTGTTAGCAATTAAAAATACCTAAATCACTTACTATTACCATGGATTTATTTAATCAATATAAGCATATATCGGCTTTTGTTTTGCTTGGGCCAGCATGCTTCGGGCAATATCAGTTTGAAGTTAAAGATGTATCAAAAAGTTATGATGCTGTTATCCAGATAGAAAATTGTTATGATGACAGATGTGGAGGAAAAGGTACAGTAGAGTTATTTGATCATAAAAACAGCAAGGTACAGACCTTTATTTCTGATGACCTTGTTTTATATGCAGAGAAAGGTCAAAAACTGGTTCCGGGAAAATTGATTCCGCTTTCAAAGGACCAACGGTGTGTGATTATAGATGACTTTAATTTTGACGGAACCGAAGATGTGGCGATAAGGAACGGAAATATGGGGAATTACAGTGGTGCCTCTTATGACGTATATGTCTTCAATAAAACAAGAATGGCATTTGTAAAAAGTGAAGAGCTTACAGAACTAGGTTCAAACGGTCTTGATATTTTTGATGTGGACGCCCGGCGCAAACGCCTTATTTCTTATGGAAAATCCGGCTGCTGTGATATTTTTACCATAGAATATGCCGTCATTCCCAATAAAGGACTTGATAAAGTCTTTGAAAAAGAAGAAGATATGACCGTAGAAGGCCGCTTAAAAGTGACCACCAAAGAAAAGCTCAATAATAAATGGATTACCAAAACAAAGGTATATCCGTCAGATCAATATAACAGAAATAAGAAGTAAGATGAAAATTCAGAAAGAAATTGATTTTATCCTGGCAGTAGATGCGCTTAAAAACGTGCAGAGAAGAAATTATAATGCAGACGACTCCCGAAGAGAGAATACCGCAGAGCATTCGTGGCAGATTATCATTCTGGCTCAGATTCTTTATCCATATGCCAAAAACCGTGCGGATATCGATTTATTAAGAGTGATAAGAATGCTTTCTATTCATGATCTTGTGGAGATAGAGGCCGGAGATACTTTTATTTTTGACGAAAAAGCAATGGTGGGGAAGTTTGAAAGAGAAAAAGCATCTGCCCAAAAGATCTTTGGAATACTGGATGAACCTTTACGAACAGAGTTTTTTAATTTATGGCTGGAGTTTGAAGATGAGAAAACTCCTGATGCTGTCTTTGCCTGCGGAATCGACAGAATCATGCCATTCATCCTGAATTCCCATACGACAGGAAAGAGCTGGACTGAAGCAGGAGTGACAGAGAGGCAGATCCGAAATATGCTTGAAAATGCAATCAGCAGAGCATCAGATGAAATGGGAGAGGCTTTTGAGTTTTTATTGAACAGGAATCTGGAAACGGAAAAAGTTTTGAAATAATTTAAAAAAATAAAGACCCTGTTCAATCATTGAACAGGGTCTTTATTTTTATGAGGATAGAAGTAAATAGTTATCAGGGTTTAATAAAATTCCGTTTTGAGAATAAAACCCTGCGATGCTGTTCCAGATATAAAATCTCAGTTCAAAATTCTTATAAGAAGTATCCAGTTTAAACTTTACTTCTTTTCCATCTTTAGACCAAACCGGATTTTTGACGATAAAAACTGTATTGTTTGTTTCTTTTCCATCCACATATTCGAACAGTCTCAGCTGAAGAGTAGCTGTCTTTTTCATAGGTTCTGTGAATTGTACCACCACATTGCTGAGGTCAACTTTCTTAAAATCTTTGTTGTTGGCATTAACTACGGAAGGCTGTGAAATTTTCTTTCCTGTTGTCTTCGTCCATTGTAATAATGGAGTGTACAGCTTGTCCAGGCTTTTATGCTTTTTGTAAAGCTGTATAACCTTTTCAGAAAATAAATTCTGAGCAATAAATCCACGTCTGATATTCACTTTATGATAGATTGCAGAAAGACTGTCCGTTTTTTCTTTTGGAAATTTTTCTCTGATAAATAAGTCGTAAACAGCCCATGTCATATACTCATTAAATGAATTGATACCCGGATATCCTGAGTTTTTATCCCAATTTGCCAGATTGAAGTTTGCTGCTATTTCCTTTGAGTACTTATCAGAAACAGGATTCACATAGCCATGGTCTATTTCCGAAAATACAGTGTGATTATCAAGAATCCTTCTTGCAAGATTATCTTTTAGATTTCCAAGGATAAGATCTTCTCCGATATTAGGAAAGTCAACAGTTAAGGAGCTGTTGATATCTCTATGGCAATTCTGCCCGCCTACCAAAGGAGAAATGGCGATAATGTACTTTTTACCTCCTTCATTGGCAGGTCTTTCTGCTATTTTATCCAAAAAAGCATAGGTATCATTGATGTAATAATACTCTTTGTAATTGGCAATTAAAGAATGGTAAAACTGCTGGTGATTTTTATAAAAAGCCCTGTAATTTGATTTCTTCACAAAATCATTGATCAGTTCCAGATTTTCATCCACTTCTTTGGGACCAAATGAATTGAATGGAAAATCTCTCGTAAGCAATCCATTTCCATCAAATGAAAAAGCATAAAAGTCAGTACGGAAGCCCAGAAATTTTTTCCAGTCTTTTCTTGAATAATTTACTTTTTTTAAGAGTGGGTGATCTTTTACAGGCTCAAAATAAGACATAATTTCATCATAATACGGAGAAACTTTCTGAACGTCATATGGATCTGTTTTACCGTATTCTGTGAGTGCTAAAATGATATTTCCCAATTCGTAACTTTCCGGGAGTTCAATTTTTACGTCTCTTTGTGCTGCTAATGATACTGAAAGGACGAGTGTAATGATTAAAATAATTTTTTTCATGTAATATCAGTTCTTCTATAGTTTTGGGAAATAGTAAGAATAATTTCCCGAGGGCTAAAATTAAAGAAAAACGTAATGAATTCCAATCATTGTTTAATGAAGATATATTATATTGCTTCGGGGAAAGTTTCGGGCGGCCAGAGGCCGCCCGAAACTTTTAGTATTTATAGTATCTGGATTGGTTTCTTGAATTCATCAATCGCTACAAAAGTAAAATCACCTACTATGGCTTTTTCTCTTTCGTAGGAATACATCTGCTCAGTGTAAATTTCAACGTTTACTTTCATACTGGTTTTTCCTACATAGGAAACTTTCCCGATCAGTTCCACAATAGTTCCGGCAGGAATAGGTTTTTTGAAATCGATCTTGTCACTGCTTACCGTTACTACTCTTTTTCTGGCAAAACGGGTTGCGGTGATAAAAGCGACTTCGTCCATCAACTGCATGGCCGTACCACCAAAAAGGGTGTCGTAATGATTGGTTGTGTTAGGGAAAACCGCTTTAAAGATTCTGGTTTCGGATGCTTCAATTCTTTCTTCTGTAGTCATATATCATTATTAATTAAAGCGATATGAAATGATATTAAAACAACAGAATAATCACAGGAATTTGGAGAATTCCTGAAACAATTCATCAGATCAATACAACTTCAGACCGCGAAAGTTACATGTTTAAGAAAAAGGCAGGTCTCCTGACTTGTAACATCATTTATCTCCTTCCCATGCCTCGCACAGTGGATCTTTGATAAAGACTTCAGTTACTTACAGTTGCGCGACAGTCCGTGATTTTCACACGGTTCCCTTTTAATCTGCAGTGATGCAGAACCAATTTCTGTGATGAATAAGCGTAAAACTTTTTCGGATGCAAAAATAATGAATTTATTCCGGATTATGATAAATAATCTGGCTGATTACTCTTCCTTTCTTGATGGTCCACAATGTTGTGTATCTGTTTTCTCCTGAGCCGTTGATCATATACAGGAAAATATTATCGTTATCAAGGGAAGTTACTCCAACGTTCTCAAAATCCATGGTAGGCTGGAACATGTTTTTGATGGCTTCTCTTACAAAAACAGAACCTCTTCCGGGCTGTTGTACCCTGATTGATTTGATTTCAGTCATTCCTTCAGGAAGGTCATTTCCAATTCCCCAGGGCTTTACTTTATCAATGGTAAGAAGTTTCCCATCAGCGTCTTTTTCCTTTTTACGGTATCCTGCATTGGAAGGATAGATATCAATCACCACTTTGCTTCTTTGGGAAGTTGGAATTTTAGGATCAGAATTATCGGTGAAAATAAGTGATCTTCCGTTTTTGGATTTGGAGGGAGTATAGGCAGGAAGCTGATCAATATAAGCAATACGTTCTTTATTCACCATTCCTTCTTTATCAAGCGTTTCATAACGTACAAACGGTTTGTCATCATCCTGCTTTTCAGGATATTTGATCCAGATCCATTCTGTTTCTCCGGGAGCAGGCTTTACATAAACAAATACATCACCTTTACGCATACGGATCTTGTCCACAATTTTTCTGTAATTGTCTTTATGAACCCGTACATTGGCATATCCTTCCTCAGCTTTTACCACTCCGAAAGGAACTTTGTTCTGTCCTTTTACAAAAGCTAAAGAAAAAATACTGAAAGCGGATAAATAGAATGCTTTGTTTATGAAAGTCATCATGAAAATTTTTTGATTCTTCAAATATATAAATTAAATGCTTTTCGGAATATAATTATAACGCTGCAGTTCGCTTAAATCTTTTATTTGTTTCAGGTGACCCTCAGAAAGCAGATATATAAGACCGGAAATATCCATAACATCTTTAAAATTATGATCAGAAATGATAAAGCCTTTATATGCTGATTCCTGATGAATGTTTTTCTTTAGTTCTTCAGTAACCTTGGGAGAAAGACTATGGAATGGCTCGTCCAGTAAAATAAAGTCAGCTTCAGAATAAATGATCATCAGCGTTTCAATAATTCTCTGTTCGCCTTTGGAAAGGTTTTTAGGTTTTTCATGAAGGAAAGGCTGTACAAATTCTGAAGTAAAAAGCAGCTCAGTATTCCTTTGATTACAAAAAAGAGGAATCAGATTTTTTATTTTTATATATTTTGGTAAAAAAAGATCCTGTGGTAAATAGGAAATTCTGTTTTTTCTATTAGGTATGGTTCTCAAAATTTTGTTGTCACATCTTATAAACTGAGTATCACCATGCTCAATTCCGGAGATGATTTTTAACAGTGTTGACTTTCCGCTTCCATTTCTGCCAAGAAGGCCTATGACTTGCCCTGTTTCGCATCCTATATAAATATCCTGCAGAATTTTTCTTTCATTAAAAGATTTTGTAATACTATCAACATGAAGCTTACTCATAAGAACAATATTATAATTTTTACAAAGAGTCCCAATACGATCGTTCCTGCCCAAAGAAAAGGCCTTGAAAATCCTAAATTGGCATAAAAGTAATATTCGCTTTTAAACCTTAACTCATAAATAAAGTAATGAAGAACCGGTAAAATTAAAAGAAAGCTTAATCCAAATGTTTCCAACCGGTAGGGGAGCAAAAAAGAAATAAGTAATGAAAACAGCAAGGCAGGAATAAGGATTTTTTTATAAAAAATCCAAAGAATAGTAAAGTTTCTGACCATGTTCAATATATTTAGAATGGCTGTCTGATATTTTATAGCTGAATTTCAAATGTATTAAAAAGAAAATAATAATGGGGTAATATATTATTATTATTATTATTATTATTACATAACTTAAAAAGATTGGTATTCTGAATATTCATTAAATTTATTTAAAATTTTGGCTAAATTTGGTGTTAATATTTTAAGCTATAATCATGATCAAAAAACTAGTTCTATTATTTCTTTTGTCAATTATTTCGTTTTATCAATGTAATGTATTGAAGGGTAAAGAAAATACAAGTTCATTATTGTTACCACCAGCAAGTGTTACGGTTACGGATATAACCCCTACGAGTGCTACTGTTTCCTGGACTCCTCAAATTGGTACAGGAAGTACAGTATCTTATAATAAGGTTGGTCTTCCGGGATCAGGTGGTACAAATTACACTACAAGCAACAGTATAACTATTACTAATTTGACACAATGTACCACTTATGAAGTAAAAGTAAGTTATGTGCAGGCTGGAGGAGGATATTCAGCTCCCGTTATATTTACAACTCCTATGTGGTATTGTATGGAAAATTCTACAGCAACAATTACTCCTTATTTATATGCATCTAATATTACACTAAATGCTACAGATTTGCCTTCAATGACAAGTAGTTCAACAGGGACAAAGGCTTATGCTGATTATCGCTCTGATCCTACTCGTAAGGTAAAATTGGTTCGTGGAAGTACTAATAACGCAATTTCTGTAACTAAAGCCGGACCTGCTACTCAAAATCCAACTACTATAGGAATTTGGATTGATTACAATGGTGATAGAGCATTCGATTCTACTGAAAGAATCTTATACTCAAGTAATAGTACTGATATGAATCCTACAGCAACTTTTAATGTACCTCTACAGGCCGGACAGGTGGATTGTAAAGTTGCTATGAGAGTCATATCTAATACGACACCTTATTTTTCAAATTGTGGACCTACAGCAGAAATACAGGATTATGAAGTTGAATTTATTGATCCTGTAAGTTTGAATGTTAATGAACGTGAGATGATAAATCGTGAAATAAATATTTATCCAAATCCTGTTGGTGATATTTTAAATATTTCAGGAGTTTCAGAATCGACGGATTATGAAATTTATAATGCTGCAGGACAGAAATCAGGAGAAGGGAAAATTTATAATTATAAAATAGATGTACATCATTTATCAAAAGGAGTTTATTTTATTCATCTGAAAGACAAAGCAGCGAGATTAAAATTCATTAAGAAATAAATAAAAGAGAGAGCCCTGAAAAGGGCTCTCTTAGTATTAGCATATTTAATCCTTGGATTAATTAAATTCTCTCAAGTTCATCCGCATCAATCGTGGTCTTGAAAGTTCCATAATTGACGATCACTTTGTTGCGTGAAATTTTTTCAATGGTTCCTACACTGGTGCTTCCCGTAATACGGACACGCTGTCCGACTTTCATCCATGCAGCACGGTCAGTTTTACGTTTTTCTTCCAGTCTTTCATTCGTTTCAGCAATTTTTTCAATCACTTCCTCTTTTTTCAGCTGCTGGGTGATTTTTCTCTTAACAACCTGCAGACGTTTGGACTCATCCTTATCCGTGCCTAATTTTCTGAATTTCTCCTGTTCAAGAAGTTTGACAAAATCTTTTACAACATCTTTTCTGGACTTACCTTTGGTATAGCTGTCGATGAATGCTTCAATTTTATTTCCGAACTGAAGTTTGCGGTGTTCCTCTTCGTATAGTTTCTGAAAATTGAAAAGCTTCTGCTGAAGCTGGTCATTCAGTTTCTGGAGGTTATCACGCTTATCTTCTACGGATTCTTTTCTTTCTGCAAGATCGGATTTCAGTTTTTCGACCTCAAATTTTTCCTGCTGCAGTTTTACAATCGTTTTGTCAAGATTAACAATATCATGTTCTACCTTTTTCTTGGCAGAATGGATGATAAACCTTGGAATTTTATTCTTTTCTGCAACTTCAAAGGTAAATGAACTTCCTGCCTGTCCTACTTCCAGCTTATACATGGGTTCCAATGTTTCTTCATTAAAGAGCATTGCTGCGTTCTGGGCATTCGGAAGCTGCTCTATCACCAGTTTAATATTGGTATAGTGTGTCGTGATGATGGCAAAACTTTTTTTATCATAGAAAAATTCCATGAAGCTTTCTGCCAGGGCACCTCCCAGCTCAGGATCAGAACCGGTACCGAATTCATCAATAAGCAGAAGCGTATTGGCATCTGCTTCTCGGATGATTCCCGACATTTTCTTCAACCTTGAAGAATAAGTCGATAAGTGGTTTTCAATGGACTGGTTATCTCCAATATCAGTCATGATCTTCTCAAAGAAAAACATTTCAGATTTTGGATGAACAGGAACCAGGATGCCACTCTGAATCATCAGCTGTAATAATCCTACCGTTTTCAGGGTAATTGATTTTCCTCCGGCATTGGGACCGGAAATACAGATGATTCTGTTGTGCTCAGTTAAGGTAAGCGTCTGTGGATGAATCGTTTTATTCTCTATTTTGTTTCTTAACCATAACAGAGGATGATAGGCATCTCTTAATCTCAGTGTTTTATGATGATTGATTTTCGGAAGAACTCCGTTGATCAGTTCACCAAATTTCGCCTTCGCCCTGGTAAGGTCAAGATCAAAAATATAAACCTGATATCTCCATAGCTGAGGTTGAAATTCTGCCAATTCTGCGGTAAGTTTACGTAGAACTTTATCGATTTCTTTTTTCTCTTCCTCTTCATTTTCACGAAGTTTGAAGTAATGCTTTACAACACTGTCCGGCTGAATATAAGTAATGGAACCTGTTTTGGATATTCCTAATGTTCTTCCGGCAACTCTTTTTTTGAATCCTGATTTTACAGCCAGAACCCTCTGGTCATCAATAATCGTTTCCCGGATATCATCCAGAAAGTCACTCTGTCCATAGGTGGTAAGTGCACGGTTGAAATTTTCCTGGATCGCTTTTTTAGCATGCTGGATTTCAGTTCTTATCCCTTTCAGAGCCGGGGAAGCTTCATTTTTTACCTCACCAAAACGGTTAAAAACCTTATCAACTTTCTCAATGATCTCTTTTCTGAATTCCAGTACAGAAACTTCTTCCAATAAAGTAGGAAAAGTTTCCGGCATGGTAGGGAAGAACTTCTGCAGTTTTCCGATCTGTTCCGTAATGGTTTTTATTTTGATGAAAGCAGCATTTTCCAGACGGTAGTTCTCAATCAGCATCAGTTTCAGCTCACTTTCAATATCTTCATATTCATCAAACGGAATCGCATTTGAACTTTCAAAACTCGACAGATATTCTGAAGTTTTTTTTAATGAAAGTTCTGCCTCGTCTATTTCCATCGGACGAAGTTGAAGAATTTTTTCTCTTGTTTTCGGAGAATACGCAAATGGGGAGATTTCCGCGAGCAATTGCGGAAACTCTAATTCGTCTAAATCTTCTTTATCTATATACACAGTGCAAATTTAGTGAGAATTTTGATTATTACGTATATCTGAGAGATTTACAGAATAAATTACCTTTGAATTTGATAATTTACTTTTTCTTGAAAATCTTTAAGTATCAAAAAAGATCAATTTCTAAGCGCACAGATTTTATTTTTTATAGGATTTTATTTCAAGAGAGCAAAGGTGGGATCAATGAAATTAATTCATCTGAGCGTGTGGATTATTCTTCTGCTTCGTCAGCGACTTAGTCGTATTTCTTTATCTGTTCCAATCAGATAATAGAATCTAATAATCTTTACATTTAAATAAATTTGATTCCGTCTTTAGTATTTACCTAAATTGTGATGTTCTTTTTATTACATTTGGGATATGAAACTGGAAACCGAAAGATTATTACTGAGAGATATCAACGAAAGCCACGTAGAGGATATTTTACGCATTCGGAGCAATGAAATCATCAATCAGTTTGTTATAAGGAACTCTCCTAAAAATAATTACGATGCACTCCAGTTTATTTTAACCATTAAAGAAAGAACTAAAAATAACCAAACTATCTATTTGGGAATTTCATTAAAAGAGCAGCCGAAAATTATCGGAACAATTTGTCTCTGGAATTTTTCTGAAGACCGTAAAATAGCGGAAGTCGGTTATGAGTTGCTACCCGAATACCACAGGCAGGGAATAATGTCTGAAGCCTTGAAAGCTGTTTTGGATGTTGGTTTTAATGAATTGAATTTAGAGGAAATCCTCGCTATTACCAATAAGTTTAATGAAAACTCAAAAGGAATTCTCTTGAAACATAATTTTGTTTTGTTGGAAGAGGAGAAGGATGAAGGGTTTCCTGATAATATAATCTTTATTCTTAAGGGGTGCTCCCACGGTCATCACTAGAATCTGACAGGTTTTTTCTATCTTTATTGCCGATTGAAATTATATGAAAAAAGAAATAAAATCTTTAACGGGACTTAGAGGGGTGATGGCGTTATGGGTGACTTTTTTTCATTTTTTTGATTTCAAAAACGAAATTCTTCAGCATATTATAGGAAAAGGATATCTTGCTGTAGATGTCTTTTTTGTATTAAGTGCTTTTTTGCTGACGGTTTCCTATTCCGATAAGTTTAAAAATCTAGAGATTATAAGAATCCTGACGTTTTATAAGAAAAGAGTCAATAGGATTTATCCTGTCTATTTTATTTCAATTATTTTGATAATCCTGTTGGCAGGGAAAATCTCATGGTTTACATTTTTTATCAATGCCGGATTGGTACAATGCTTTTTTAATCCAGACCGTTTATTGAATATCGTTTATTGGTCTCTGAGTACAGAATGGATATGCTATCTGATATTTCCTTTTATGCTTTATCTGATTATTCGGTATAAAATTCGTGGTGAAATCCTGATTGTTGGAGGTTTGCTTTTAAGGGTAGCACTTCCGCATTTCCCTGATATGTACTTTAACCCGGGAGGGGGCGCCAATATGTGGAAATCTTCAAAATACCTTGATATTCCATATGGTGTAAATTCTTTAATCAGAACAATAGCTTCTTATTTTTTTGGAATCGGAGTTGCTTTACTCCCGGGATTTAAAATAAAAAGCCGCTGGCCTGTATATGCTGTATTCACGCTATCTTTACTATCACTGTTTACAACAAGAGGGCTGGTTTTTATACCATTTTTGTCGGCATTGATGATCAGACAATTATATACAGAAGAAAAGAATTATCTTCAGGTGTTTCTGGAAACCAGGCCTGTTTATATTTTAGGAAATATTTCGTATTCATTGTATATTGTACATTATATTGTTAAAAGTCAGAACTTTATAATAGTAGATCTGCCGCTTGTTAATTCCCTTTTATTAATCACTTTTTCACTACTGCTGTCTTATTTTTCATATATGCTGATTGAAAGAAAAGTGAAGATATTTAAGGTATAATTGATACTCTTATTTTAATATTATTATTTTTGCAGTATGACCTGGACAGAAATTTTAGCCCCGATAAAGAGCACGGAATATTTTAAAACCCTTTGGGAAAAAGTAAAAAATGAATACGCTACAACCAAAGTTTTTCCACCGAAAAATCAGATTTTCAGAGCATTGGAGCTTACGGCTTTTGATGATGTGGAAGTGGTGATTATAGGGCAGGATCCTTATCACAATGATTATCAGGCCAACGGTTTATGCTTTTCTGTCTCTGAACAGGTAACGGCACCGCCGTCACTTAAGAATATTTTCATTGAGTTGAAAGATGATTTAGGAGTTGTAAGAACCTCCAAAGAACTTGACGATTGGGGCAGACAAGGCGTTTTACTGTTAAATGCCACTTTAACGGTTCGTGCCCATTCTCCTAATTCTCATAAAGATCTTGGCTGGGAAAAGTTTACGGACTTTATTATTAAGGAAATTTCAGATAAAAAAGAAAACGTTGTATTTGTTTTATGGGGAGCTTTTGCACAGAAAAAAGCCGAACTGATAGATCCGGCTAAACATTTTATTCTGAAATCGGCACACCCTTCACCTTTTTCTGTGCACAGAGGTTTTTTTGGAAGTAAGCCTTTCTCAAAAATTAACGAATATCTCGTTTCTAAAGGAAAGAAACCTATTTCTTGGTAGAATCAGCTGATTGGCCGGCTTTTTTTATAGTGATTCCGATTTTATATTTTCCGGCTAATGCTTTTGTTCCATCCTGCTGCTTCGGATAGGGTGCAATCTCCTGTAATGTAACAGTATACCCGTTGAATTCTGCTGACTGATGATAGTTTCTTCCCGGGTAATCTGCACTGGCAAGGTTCAAAATAGCAGGTCGGGTAGAGGTTCCCATTACTTCCACCTGTGCAAGAGCTACTCCGGCCCAGATACAGTTGACTCCTTCAGGACAGCGGCTGTCCTCAGAAACGCCTTTGAATGTTACATTCATCTGATATTCCTTTAAAAACTTATTTTCCCCTTCATTAAGATATATAATGCCATCTTGCTGATTATTGGCGCTTGTAGATTTTGTACCTGCTGGCATTTCAGTGGCTTTTGTGTTTATCTTTGATTTCTTTTGGGCATCGCATCCTGTTAATGCAAATATTCCCAGGCTGAGTAGAACAATTTTATGGAACATAGTTTCTTATATTTAATTAAATGACGTTAAACATATTAAGTAGTACTACCAAAAACATTGCCACTCCTACCACAAAGCTGAATCCGGTTCCGTAAATAAACCCAATCAGTGCCCCTTTGGTTGATCGTAAAGCTTTATTCATATCCTTGCTGTCGTGAAGTAATTCACCGATAAATACTCCGGCAAACATACCTATCAGAAAGCCGAGTGGAATAGGAATAAATATCCCAATGATGGTTCCTACGACAGAACCCATACTTCCCCAACGCGTACCTCCGTATTTTCTGTTGGTTTTTGCAGGAATAACATAGCTGAGCACGACAGAAGCTGCCGTAAGAATTCCGAATGCCCAGATATAGATCATAGAAAGATCTGCATCCGTCCCGAATTTATAGATCAGAAGCCCGCAAATGCTCAGCAGAAGTCCTGGTAACACCGGGAGAAAAGTTCCCAATATTCCGACAAATAATAGAATGAGGCAGAAAATATTAATAATTGTTGTATCCATTTACAGTCTTAAATTAGATGCAATATAAAAAAAGTGGCCTTATAAAAAGCCACTTTGAGAACTGAGTTATAAAATTTTATTACAAATTTAAGATTACATATTCCAGGATGGGTCCTGCTTTACCAATATTCCCGGTTGCATGGTTATGGAATGTGGTATAGTAGATATTACCGCTGCTGGAGTTCCCTGTACATGGTCCCATTGTATCTCCATGTGCCTGATGGGCACTCCATGCATTTTGATTGATTGTAATGGTGATATTATTTCCACTGGCTGTGTGGTGGCAGATGGTAATATGGTTGTTGTTTAAAGCATTGCCTACGGGAGTCTGTGGATCAGAAGGATTGGTATAATGTCCTGTTCTTATCATTAATGGTTCATTGCCTTTTTGAACCAGAACATCCCAGAAGGCAGGATCATAGTTTTGAATTTTTTCCCAGGCTCCGAGATCATACTCAATATCTAATGTATTAAATCCTAATGCACTTGCTAATGCTGTATTGGAAACATTACAGCCTGTATAAGTACCTGCAGCTCCTATATTTTTCAGGCAAAGGAGATTGTCATTGATGAAACCTCCGGGAGCATTGCAATTCTCGGTATTTGTATTTCCTCCTACCAGATAAGCCGAGGCCCAATCCGAGCTATAAAGGCTTCCGCCATTGGTCACAAAAGTGGAAAGATTAGTGTAAACATTAACGTCATTGGACGGAGTGGAGGTTCCTGTCTGGGTGGTTGTGCGGGAACCACAGTTCAGGAAAATAATGTCATACTGGGAAATCGTATTGATATTTTTTAAATCCTGATAGCTGATCTCAGTTGCTGTATAGCCTAGAGAAGTTATAATATCTTCAATTTTGTCATAGCTTCCCTTTACGTAAGCCATTTTCGCAATCTGATTCAGTTTTGAATCATTAGCGGTAATGGTAACAGTTTCATTCTTTTTAACAGTAACCGGAACTTCTGTTCTGAAATTTTTACCATCACCCGTTTGAATGTGGAGTGTGGTATTCCCTTCAGGAGCTGTTAAGCTGAAACTGCCGTCAGCACTGGAATAAGTATGATAGATATTGCTCTGGGCATCTGTAGTAAATACGAGTGCTCCTCCGATAGGTTTGGTACCGTTTTTAGCAAATACCTTACCTTCCAGTTTTCCTGTGGCGACTACTTTGGCAGGATTTTCTTCAGGAGTATCATCTCCTTTGCAATTGACTAAAAGCACAAACGTGCATAGCAAGATTAACAGGTAATTTTGTTTCATATTTAATTGATTTTGATGAGTTTAGTTTTAATCAAATTTAATAAATTTTTAATATTAAAACATTAAAATTGTAATTTATTTTAATATTTTTTACTTAAATCTGTTATTTATAGTTAATTTTTCATTTGTAATGAGGTGCTGTAGAGGTTTTGATATTTTTAGTATAATTCAATCAATATCTCTCAATGAATATTTTTGGGATGAAAATTGATTGTGAATAGTAAAATGATGATTCTTAATTTCATAAATTTGCTGTAATGAATGACCAGTTACAAGAAACCAAAAATTTTATACAGGAGCTGAGTGAGCAGCTTTATATCTATATTACCCGTATTTCACCAACCGGGCTGGACTGGGTTTTTCATATCATTGTAAAACTGAGTTTACTTCTGGTCTTGTTTTTAATTACTGATTTTGCTTTTAAGTTCATCATCAATTCGGTATTCAGGCTGTTTCATAACGAGCAGAAGTTTCCGATCTTAAAATCTGTTTATCAGTCGAAAATAACCAATTCCGTAGCCCATTTTGCTGCTTTGATTGTGGTGGGAGCTATCCAGGGATCGATATTTCCGGAAAATGCACTTCCGAAAACAACCATCTTCATTATAAGATGTGTCAATTTGGGATTGGTGCTGATACTTGCAGGAATGCTTTACAGATCGCTGACCGCTTTCAGAAATTATTTTAGCATCAAACAGGATTTCTATAAGATAATGGCGCTTAATGCCATCTCAGAAACCGTAAAGATTTTAGGAATTTTCATATTTACCGTTGTAGGAATCTGTGTGATTTTCGGGATCAAAGGAACTACAATTGTAGGAAGTCTCGGAGCAATTACTGCTGTACTGGTATTGGTTTTCAGAGATACAATTCTGGGATTTGTAACAGGTCTTCACGTTGCCACTTCTAAAAATTTAAAAGTAGGAGACTGGGTAAGCATTCCCAAATACAGTATTGAAGGAAACATTACAGAGATCAATCTTCTGACAACCAAGATCACCAATTTTGATAAAACGGTTTCCACGATTCCAACCTATGATCTGATGACTACTGAAATCAAAAATATGCAGGTGATGTCTGAATCCAATACCAGAAGAATAAAAAAATCAATTTACTTCAATATTAATTCTTTTAAATTCCTCACAGACGAGGATATTGAACGCCTGAAAGAAATCAATTTAATATCAGATTATCTTGAAGAGAGAACTTCTGAAATCAAAAAAGAGAAAGAAAGCCTGATCCATAAAGATAAGATTGTGAACGGAAGGCAGCTTACCAATATCGGGGTTTTCAGATATTATGCACAGAAATATATTGAAAATGATCCTGATGTAGACAAGCATGGGACCCGCATGGTGCGTCAGCTTGATATTACTCCACAAGGACTTCCCCTTGAGGTATACTGTTTTTCCAATGATTCCAAATGGGAACGTTTTGAACAGATCCAGGCAGACATCTTTGATCATCTGCTGGTAGCCTCAAAAGAATTTGAACTTCAGGTGATGCAGGTAAGTGTGAAAGTGTAGCAGAAGCTGGGAGAGGGAAGCTGGAAGTATTATCCCTTTTAAATATAAATTTTAATTCAATTTTTAAATGATCTTGAATGCAGAAGTACCCATTGAAGCACAAGGTCCGGATTTGCTTCCGGTCCCGGGCCTCTGACTTCTGACATCTTATATCTAACATCTAAAATAAAAAATGACAAAACTAAGCGTAAACATTAATAAAATTGCGACGTTAAGAAATGCAAGAGGAGGTGAAACCCCAAGTGTTACAGAAGCAGCTGTAAAAATTCAGGAATTTGGAGGACAGGGAATTACCATCCATCCAAGGCCTGATGAAAGGCATATCACAAGAAAAGATGTCTATGATCTGAAGCCGCTGGTTACGACTGAGTTTAATATTGAAGGAAATCCTCATCAGAGTTTTATCGATATGGTGCTTGATGTGAAACCAGAACAGGTAACCCTGGTACCGGATGCTGATGATGCCATTACATCCAATGCAGGATGGGATACAAAAAAACACCTGGATTACCTTACAGAGATCATTGCAGAATTTAAAAAAGCTGGAATCCGTACCTCTGTTTTCCTGGATCCTTTACCAGAACTGGTAGAATATGCTGCTAAGGCCGGAGCTGACAGAATAGAGCTGTACACGGAAGCTTACGCAAAAGACTATCTGACCCATAAAGAACAGGCTATAAAACCTTATTATGATACAGCCATTGAAGCTACCAATTTCGGGCTGGGTATTAATGCCGGTCATGATCTGAGCTTAGAAAACCTGAAATATTTTTCAGACAACATTCCCAATCTGCTGGAGGTATCCATCGGACACGCTTTAGTATCAGAAGCGCTTTATATGGGATTGGAAAATACAGTTCAGGCTTATCTGAAGAGACTGGCGAAATGGTAATTAATGAGAACCCGGAACTTAGAGATTAGAAGCTGGTAAAACTTCGTTTCTGATCTTATCTGATTTCTGAATTCTCACCTTTAATTTGTAAAATATGGAAATTTTAAATTCAAAAATATTCGGCGAAAATTTGACCCACACGCCGCTTCTTGTATTTCATGGATTATTTGGAATGCTTGACAACTGGGGAAGCTTTGGAAAAGATCTGGGAGAATTTCTTCCTGTACATCTGATTGACCTTCGAAATCATGGAAGAAGCTTTCATTCAGACAGCATGTCTCATGATGATCTGGCAGATGACATTGCCCGTTATATGGATCATTACGGAATTCAGAAGGCACATGTACTGGGGCATTCATTAGGAGGGAAAGCAGTCATGCAGTTTGCCATAAAATACCCTGAACGTGTTGAAAAATTGATTGTTGTGGATATTTCGCCTAAAGCATATCCACCGCATCATCAAGGAATTATCAAAGCTCTGGAAACCGTTGATTTTAATACTGTGAGCTCAAGAAATGAAGTGGAAGCTGTCCTGAATCAGTACATTCCAGAAAGATCCACAGTGCAGTTTTTAACGAAAAACCTTTATTGGGATGAAAATAAAAAACTGGGCTGGAGATTCAATCTTAAAACATTATCCGAAAAGTATAATGAATTTGTATCCAATGCTATTAAATTCGGAGTTTTTGAAGGGGATGCATTATTTATAGCCGGGGCAAAGTCCAATTATATCCTGCCGCAGGATGAATATGGAATCAAGCAGCAATTTCCTAAAGCTAAAATAGTTACAGTAAAGAATGCAGGACATTGGGTACAGGCGGAAAATCCTATTGATTTTGCAAATGTTGTTAAGGAATTTCTTGGTTTAAATTAATTTTATACTTCACTTTTCTATATTATGTTAAAATTTTATTAAAACGTAATATTATTTCTCTATAAGATGAAATTTTTGTACTTTGGATTTTCAAAACAATAAAAATATTAACTTATGGAAAACAAAAATTCAAAAAAGAAGCCGTTTTTCGCTACATTCTTGGAAAAACAGGTTAAAGATCCTGAGACAGTAAAAGGAGGAGGTATTACGTCTGTCCTTGCAGATCAGATTACTACAGCCCTGCAGGATCAGATCACTACACCTCTTAAGGATAATGTTACTAAGCCTGATAATGATAATGTAACGATGAAATATCCTTCTGACGGTGATGAGGATGTTTTAGAAGTATGAGAAAATATACAAGCATAAGCTAAATTATAAATCAAACCAAAACTAAACATTATGAAAAGCAACAACTCAAAGAAGAAGCCTTTTTTCGCATCATTCTTAGAAAAACAGGTAAAGGATCCTGAAACAGTAAAAGGAGGAGGTGATATAACCCTTGCTCAAACGGATTTGATCACAAAGCCGACAGTAGATACGGTGACATCTCCAAAAGATGATATGATGCAAACCATGAAATATCCATCTGACGGTGATGATGATGTCATCCAACTTTAAGATCAGAAAGAATATTAAATAAAATAGTAGGGGAAACTTAAACATTAAGTTTCCCTTTTTAATAAAACCGGCAAATGATTCTCTGCATCACCCACTCACAGGATTTTTATAACATCGATATCTTTTTTGAATATCTGGCCTCTCAAAATATTCCTTATTTCAGACTCAATTCTGACCGCCTGAACCATCTTCAGAAGATCAGCATTCATGAAAACTCATTTGAACTGACTGATGAGCTTGGAAATACAATACATTCTGATGATATTAAAGGAGTATGGCACAGAAAAGCCTGGAGAATAAATGCTCCTGAAGAACTGGATCAGGATTATGAAAGACTTTTTCTGAATGAATATGGAAGTCTTAGGTACAATCTGATGACTGCCTTAGAGCATGTTCCCTGGATTAACCCTTATGAGAATGAAAAAAAGGTTGATGGTAACAAAATATTTCAGCTGAAAACAGCACAGAGAAATAATTTAACAATTCCCAAAACCATTTTTTCCAATGATGAAGAAAAAATAACGGCATTTTTCCATCAATACTGCCAGGGAAAAGCAATCGCAAAGCTTCATGGAGTAACCGCAAAAACAATGTCGGGAGAAAATATGATTTCGACTATGGTTATAGAGGAAGATTCTCTTGAACACCTTTCTGATATTGCCTATTGCCCTATGATTTTTCAGCCTTATATTGACAAAGAATATGAATTGAGAATTGTCTATATCGATGGCGGCTTTTTCACAGGAAAGATCAATAACAGCGAAAATGCAGATTGGAGAGTAGCACGTGAAGGCTATTTTTGGTCAGCATATGAACTGCCTGAAGCTATAAAAGCCAATATTACTGGTATGATGAGTGAAATGGGGCTTTATATGGGAGCTATTGATATGATCAAAGGCAGAGACGAAAAATATTATTTCCTTGAAGTGAATCCACAGGGAGAATGGGGAATGTTACAGAAAGAACTGGGGTTTCCCATCGCAGAAAGAATTGCTGATAACCTTATCAAAAGAATTAATTTCCATGAATAAAATTTTAATTATAACGCATACCGCGGATAACTTTTCTATTGAAAAAGTAACAGAATATATCGAAAAAAATAACTGTGAAGTCATTCGCTTTGATGTAGATGTATATCCCTTACAAAATAAACTGTCTACTATTTTTCAGGATGGAGAATGGGTAAGCTTTCTTGAAACGCCTGAAGCAAAACACCGTTTGGATGATATCTCGGCAATCTGGTACCGAAGAGCTTACAATATCGGAAAAGGATTAAGAGAAGAAATGGATTCTAAGTTTTACGGAGCGGCAATGGGAGAAATAAGGAATACACTTTTTGGTTTCTTTGAATCTGTGGATGCCTATTCTTTGGGAAAACCAAGTGTTTACAGAAGGCTTGACAGTAAAGAAGAACAGCTGAAAATCGCAGATAAACTGGGACTGACCATTCCTGCCACCTGCCTTACCAACAATCCTGATGAAGCCCGGAAATTTATTCTGAAACATCAGAATGTAGTGGCCAAAATGCAAACCGGTTTTGCCATCTATGAAGACGGTGTTGAAAGCGTAGTATTTACCAATGTTGTGAGCGAGGACAAGTTAGAGGAACTGGATTCATTATTGTACTGTCCGATGCAGTTTCAGCAGATGATTCAAAAGAAAAAAGAACTCCGTATTACCATCGTGGGAAGAGATGTTTATGCATTTGAAATAGATTCCCAGCAGTCAGAAGATGCTAAAATAGACTGGAGAAAAGACGGAGTCAATCTTATCGATAAATGGAACAGGACAGAGCTTCCTGCGGATGTAGAGGCCAAACTGCTGGAGCTTCTTGATATTTACAACGTAGATTATGGAGCAATAGACATGATTGTTTCTCCTGAAGATGAATATTATTTCATAGAGATCAATGCCGCAGGAGAATTCTTCTGGCTGGATAATCTTACAGAAGGAAATCTTATTTCCAGAAGTATTGCAGATGTTCTTTGCGACAAAGCTCCAAGGAGAAATAATGAGGTAATGGCTTAGCATTAAATATTTTTAATCTTAAAAGTCCTGAAAGCTGTCAATTCTTTCAGGACTTTTACATACAATCATATGCTGCATTTTAGTTTTTTTCTGATTGTTGGTAGAGGAATGATAATATTGGTTAAATTAAGTGGAATTATGCTTTAAAAATCGCAAATTTGCAGAAGCAGTTTTTCTGAAGAATTTTTATAGATCCGGAAGAATTGCCGGATAGAAAATATTGTTATATTTTAGTCAGCAATCAAGTAAAATAATTAATGATTTTTGTAACGGGTGCTACCGGAATTCTGGGAAGAATAATTGTACTGGAGCTTCTTAAAAGAGGAAAAAATGTACGTGCTTCCAAAAGACCGGGCAGCAATTTAAACGACGTAAGGCATTCATACAGCTTTTATACAGAGAATCCCGACGATTTTTTTAATAAAATTGAATGGGTAAACGTAGATTTTGATGATCTTGATTCTTTGAAAGCAGTGCTGCAGGGTGTAGATGAGGTGTATCACTGTGCCGCAAAGGTGAGCTTTCATCCGAAAGACGAAAAAGAATTGTACCATACCAACATCAGGGGTACAGAAAACTTATTGTTTGCCTGTGAAGGGTCAGACGTTAAGAAGTTTCTTCATGTAAGTTCCGTTGCCGTTCTGGATAATTTTAATGAAAAAGGAGAATTAGACGAAAGTTCTGACTTTAATCCGAAAATGGAACACTCTGCCTATGGGATTTCAAAACATTTATCTGAAATGGAAGCCTGGAGAGCCTCAGCAGAGGGCCTGAATGTCATTATTATCAATCCGGGAATGATCATAGGAAGCGGAAACTGGGACCAAAGCAGCGGTGAGCTTTTTTCTACATTTGAAGAAAACAGCTTTACCTTTTCAGGAGGTTCAGCTTATGTTGATGTAAGAGACGTAGCCCGTACGGCAATCGGACTGATGGAAAACAATTTTTTTGGAGAACGCTTTATCATTGTGGCGGAAAATAACAGATATGCTGATCTTGCCAAACAGATCAGGACCCGTCTTGGGCTTAAAGAAGCAAAAATTCTTACCCAGACCCAGCTAAATATCGGAAGGGTAGCCAACATCCTTTTCGGATGGCTGATTCCAAAGCTCAGAATGGTGACTAAATCCAATATCGAGGCCATATCTTCATTCAGCACCATTTCCAATCACAAAGTCAAAGAAAAATTGAACTATCAGTTTATTCCCGTAAAAGAAAGTATAGACTTTCACCTGAATAATTATATTAACGACAAAAAGCTGAAGAAATGAATCTTGCAGAGGCAATTATCCTTAAAAATGTAGAAAAACATCCTATAAAAGCAGCCATCGGATTTAAAAAGAAAGATGAAGCCTGGAAAGAACTGAGCTGGAAAAAATTCAGCGAGATTATTTTTAAAACAGCCAACGCTTTAAAGGAAACGGGTGTTCAGGAAAACGACAGAGTTGCTATTTATTCAGATAATTCGTCCGAATGGATGATCATGGATCTTGCTTCAATGGCTATAGGAGCTGTCACAGTACCAATTTATTCTACCAATAATGCTGAACAGGCAGAGCACATCATCAACGATTCAGGGGCTAAAGTTGTTTTGGTAGGAAACCAGATGCAGTATGACGCCTGCCTGGAGTTTTTACATAAAGAAGAAAACAGCATGGAAACGATTATTGTTTCCAAAAAAGCAGTATGGATCAAAAAGGAATTCAATAGCTTTTACCTTGAAGATTTTATAGCAAAAGCTTCACCAAAGCTGGAGATCTGTAAAAGAGAGCATGATGATACAGCCACATTGATCTATACCTCCGGAACCACCGGAATTCCAAAGGGAGTAATGCTTACCCACGGAAATTTTATCAAAGCATTTGATTCCCATTTTGAATTTTTTAAGTTTAAAAACTTTGAAGAAGAATTATCGCTGGCATTTTTACCGTTAAGTCATGTGTTTGAAAGAAGCTGGAGCTTGCTTTGTTTATATGGCGGAGCGCGTGTTTATTTCCTGGAAGACCCTAAAAATGTAGCCAGGGCACTGGAAGAAGTGAAGCCTACAGCAATGTGTGCTGTACCCAGGTTTTTCCAGAAAGTATATGCCGGAGTTCTCGAAAAGGCAGAAGAAGGTTCACCTTTAAAAAAGAAAATCTTTAACTGGGCACTTAAAACCGGATGGGAAACTGCAGAACTGAGAAGAAATGAACAACCGGTTCCTTTTGGACTGAAATTCAAAGAATCTGTTGCGGATATGCTGGTCTTCAGTAAAATCAAAGAAAAAATGGGTGGAAGACTTTGGTTCTTACCTTGTGGTGGTGCATCTCTTTCGCCGGAAGTTACCCGTTTCTTTGAATCAGTAGGAATTCATGTAACCGTTGGTTATGGATTAACGGAAACTACCGCTACGTTGACGCTATTTCCTTTGACTCATTTTGAACATGGAACCAGCGGAAAACCATTACCGGGGGTAGAAATGCGTATCGGAGAAAATGATGAGATCCAGGCCAGAGGTAACGGTATCATGAAAGGTTACTACAATAAACCTGAAGAAACGCAGAAGGTATTCACAGAAGACGGATGGTTCAAGACTGGTGATGCAGGGAAGTTTGATGATAAAGGAAACCTGATCATTACAGACAGAATCAAAGATCTCATGAAAACTTCCAACGGAAAATATATCGCTCCTCAGCAGATCGAGAATCTTCTGACCAATAATAATTTTATCCAGCAGATCATGCTGATTGCAGAAGGAAGACAATTTGTTTCAGCGTTGATTGTGCCTAACTTTGAGTTTTTACAGGACTATATCAAAAAGAATAATATTCCTTTTACCAATTGGGAAGAGGCTGTAAAAAATGAAAAGGTAATTGACGTTTATAAAGAGAAAATTAAAGAATTGCAAAGCCACCTGGCAGATTATGAGAAAGTGAAAAAATTTACTTTAATGCCGGCTGAATTTGATATCAATACAGGAGAAATAACCTCTACTTTGAAGGTCAAAAGAAATGTGGTAATTAAGAAATATGCAGATATTATAGAGAAGATGTACTAAACAGTACCTTTACATTAAACTATGACGACACAAGAATTTATAGGAAAAGAAAATTTCACCATTCATACACAAACGGTTTCAGAGAGCTGTCCGTCTAATATTGCCCTGATTAAATATTGGGGGAAATATGCTGATCAGATACCTGCCAATCCAAGTATCAGTTATACTTTAAATCATTGTAAAACCAATACTTCAATGGAATTTGTAGCTAATGAACCTTTTTCGGTACAGACTTTCCTGGCTGGAAATGAAGAAGTGAAGTTTGCAGAAAAAATTGAAAAATATTTCAGAAATATAGAGCAATATCTTCCATGGATTCTGAAAGGAAAATATATCATCAGAACAGAGAATACATTTCCGCACAGTTCCGGGATTGCAAGTTCTGCTTCAGGATTTGGAGCGATTGCAAAATGTCTTATGGCTTTGGATGTTTCATTCACAGAAAAAACTTCTGAGGAAGAATCTTTGAGAAAAGCTTCCTTTCTGGCAAGATTGGGAAGCGGAAGTGCATGCAGAAGCTTATACAACGGGCTTGTGGTATGGGGAGAAACTGATGAGGTAGAAGGAAGTTCTGATCTGTTCGGGGTGCAGTATCCGGATGCTGAAATTCACGAAGTATTCAAAAACTTTAACGATTGGGTGCTGTTGATTCATGAAGGGCAGAAAAGTGTTTCTTCAACGGTAGGACACGGCCTGATGAAAACCAATCCTTATGCAGAAAGAAGATTTCAGGAAGCCGGGGAAAACTTTGTTCCGATGAAAGAAATTCTGAAAAGTGGAGATATGGAACGTTTCATCAAACTGGTAGAGCATGAAGCGCTTACATTACATGCCATGATGATGATGAGTGATCCTGCTTTTATCCTGATGAAAACAGGAACACTGGAAGTAATCAATAAAATCTGGGATTTTAGAAGAGAAACAGGATATCCTCTATTTTTCACGCTGGATGCCGGAGCCAACGTTCATCTTCTGTTCCCGGATAATGGTTCTGAAGAACAGATTAAAACATTCATTGAAGCTGAGCTGTTACAGCATACCCAGAAAAATGGAGTAGTAAAGGATGTGATGAATTTCTAAAGTAAAACAGAAAAATATTCAAATAGGAGTGGGCTTGTGTCCACTTTTTTTATGCCTAATCTTCAGTGGCAACCGTTTCACGCTCACCATCTTCCTTTTTTCCTTCCTCGATCATGATTTCTGCTTCTGCTTTTTCTTTGGCAGTAGCTCTTTCAATCAGTTCTTCCTGTTCATCATTGTGATGATCTATGAAAAATTCGCAGTATACAGGAAGGTGATCTGAACCAAAACTTTCCAGGGTTTTCAGCTGTCTGATAAAGATATCTTCACTGTGAAACATCAGATCAATAGGAAATCTTAAAAGATGATACTTGGCGTGGAAGGTAGAAACAAAAGAATGTCCTACTCTCGGATCTATCAGATGACTGGTTTTTCTGAAAAGTACAGATGATCTTGACCACGCGACGTTATTGAAATCACCTGCTACAATAACAGGCTTTCTGATGTCTTTTATACGTTTGGCAGCACTCAGAAGATCACCATCCCTTTCCTTCGATGTTTCTTCCTCTGTAGGACTCGGCGGTGGTGGATGTACACCGAAGAAAACAAAAGAAAATCCATCAGCTGTTTTCATGTGAATTTCAATGCTCGGAATATCATCAGCCACAAAATAATGAGTTCTGGCTTCTTTAACGATAACCCTCGAATAAAAATGCATTCCATAGGTGTTTTCAAGAGTCACTTTATGCTGATAGGGATATTCTTTTTCCAGTGGTCTCAATGCGGTCTCCCAATCGCTGTTACTTTCCATCGTCATGAAAAAATCCGGATTATGCTTTTTGACAAGACTTGAGAATCTTTCATATTCCTTATTGAACTGATAAACATTGGCCGAAATAAAATGTAGCTTATCAGAAGACTTGTGAAGCTGTCTGTGCTTTTTTACAGGATACAGAGGGGTATACCTGACGAGAGTCTGACCGTGGTAGACAAACAAAGCCAATAAAAAGCCCTGATAATACCATACATATTCTTTTGATTGGATCATAAGTCCAAGCAGAAAAGTGAAAATTATAAAATAAGTAACCTGTATTTTAGCAAATTCAGGAACCCTGAATATCCAGTGAGAATGCTTAATTTTTGGCAGTATAGTTATGACCAGTAAAAGTATGGTCAGAGTCATATAAATAATCCACATATAAAAAACTGAAATAATTTTGCTACAATTTAAGGAAAATGAATTTTAAAATTTATTGATCAATTTAAATTTTATTTTATCTATTTTTATTAATCTAAATCTGTTCCATGAATAAAATAATCGTATTTCTTCTTCTGATCAGTATTTCAGGTTTCGGACAGCAGCAGGATATTGAAAAGCCTATCCGTAACCTGTTCCTTGGTATGAAAAATGCAGATCAGTTGCTGGTAAAATCTGTCTTTGCAGAAAATGCTGTACTCCAAACCATAACGAAAGAAGGTGCTGTAAAAAGTGAAAGTATACAGGATTTCATCGCTTCAGTCTCAAAATTTCCGAAAGGCGAACTGGACGAAAAAATTATCGTGGAAGCTGTTCATACAGACGGAAACCTGGCCAGTGTTTTTACTCCCTATTCTTTTTATTTAAAGGGGAAACTTTCACATTGCGGCGCTAACAGTTTTCAGCTGGTAAAACAGAATAATGAGTGGAAAATTCAGTATATCATTGATACAAGAAGGAAAGAGAACTGTAAAGAAATACAATAATAAAGTAGAATAAATAGTTATTTAAATTAAAGAAATATGAACATCCATCATATTGCCATTATCTGTTCAGATTATGCTGTTTCAAAGAAGTTTTATACAGAAGTTTTAGATTTGAATATCATTCGGGAAGTATACCGTGAAGAAAGACAGTCTTATAAGCTTGACCTGGCCATCGGGGATCATTATGTGATTGAGCTGTTCTCTTTTCCCGATCCGCCTCAGCGCCCGTCACGCCCGGAAGCATGCGGCTTAAGGCATCTTGCTTTCTCCGTGGAAAATGTTACAGAAAAGCGAAATGAGCTGATAAGAAAAGGACTTGTTTGTGAAGACATCCGTATAGATGAGTTCACCGGGAAAGAGTTTTTCTTCACCCAGGATCCGGACCAGCTGCCATTAGAGTTTTACGAAATGTAAAATCTTAATGAGCGTAACCGGTAAAGAAACTCACCGCCATAATGGCTAAAACAATAGAGGAAATGACTACATAGACGTAGTCTTTTTCTTTTAAATAGCCTATCAGAGCGAAAACGATCCTCATCAGAGGAGTAATAATCAATAATAGAATACCCAGCTGAATAATGGCCATACCTTCTCCTTTGCACAGGGAATCCCAGAAATGCCCCCATACCTTTTCAGAAGAAGTGCCTACCACTAGGCTGGTATATTTTTCAGGCATTTTAAAACCTTCGAAGAACAGCTTGATAAAACCAATCAATGATGTAGCTACGGATAGAATAACACCCAGTCTCAGAAGATTTCCTACCGAACGGTTCAGATCTACATCTGTAAAATTCTTTTTCATTATCTGAAACTTTTGTTGATACCGTTATACATCATATAAATCGAAAGAATAGTAATCACAATGGCAAAAAATACTTTTAATTTTTTGGTCTTTGATACCATCAGTGTTTTTGAACCTATGAAACTTCCGATGACCACTCCAATGAGTACCGGAGCTACAATTACCGGAATAATCTCTCCTCTCTGGAAATAGATCAGTGCACTTGCTACTGCCGTTACTCCGATCATGAAGTTGCTGGTGGTTGTAGATACTTTGAAAGGCAGTTTCATCATATTGTCCATTGCCAATACTTTCAATGCCCCGGATCCAATTCCTAAAAGCCCGGACATTGCTCCCGCAAACATCATCATTAAAAACCCAGGGACTGTATTTCTTGCAGAATAGCTTTTCAATACTCCCTTATCCGGAAATGTTCCGTATAGCTTCAGTTTGTCCTCAAGACTTCCTTTAACAAGAGGCTCCTGATGGTCCGGTTTTCCTTTAAGGTTTAAAATAACCGTTAAAAGAAGAATACTTGCGAAAATAATTCCGATGGTATTCGGGTTGAGCATTCCTGAAACCAGGGCGCCAATGATAGCTCCTGCCGTAGTGGCTATTTCGAGAAACATCCCGATTCTCATATTGGTAAAGCCTTCTTTGACGAAAGCAACAGCCGCACCGGAAGAAGTTCCGATCACAGAAATGAGCGAAGCACCGATAGCATAATGCATTGGAACGCCGAATCCCAGCGTTAATAAAGGAATGATAATAACTCCTCCTCCCAAACCCGTAAGTGAACCTAAAAGACCGGCGGAAATTGCACCAAGGAAGAGTATGATGATTTCTGACATACTACAAATAATGCTACAAATATAAAATTATTGTAGTAGTCTGCCAAACATTTGAAAAAGATAAATTTAACGTATTTTTGTATGCATGAAAAATCAAATGAAATTATTTTATGTCATTCTAGGGGCAACCCCTAAAGGAAGAAATATTGAGCAGCACGATGTTTTCTTCGGAATTGCAGAGAATCTGAAAGATCTTGTTCCGGATATGAGACACTTTTGGAAAGAAGCAGAAGGAAAAATTCATGTGGATTGTTATCAGGAGGTAAGATTTGCTGACGGATATGAAGTGGAGATTGTGGAAAAGGGAGAAAAAACATCTGAAGATCAACTGTTTTTTCTCAATTTGGGAGGATATAAGCCTGGCTTCTTTGAAGAGTTCCATGAGCAGCACCTGATGGTAGGGCAGTCTATGGGAGAAATTGTAAAAAGAGCAAAAGGTACCGAATTTTATCAGACCATGGGATTTGAAGGAGCGGTAAGTCATATTGATGATAAGCATGGAGTGGATATTGATGATATTTTCAATGTGAGTGATATTCTTCCTGCTCATATGAAAGAAAAATATTCTATCGTTCTTAAAAAATCTGATGCAGAAGATCAGAAAAACCCAATGGGGCTTGGTTATTTGAAAATTGATAAAATCCAATAAAAATAAATCTAATAAAATAAAAAATGAAAATAGGAATTCTGGGTGGCGGACAGCTGGGAAGAATGCTGATACAAAGTGCACTGAAATATGATGATGAGTTTTATACGCTGGATCCGGCATCTGATGCACCATGTCATAATATCTCTTATTTTACACAGGGAAATTTCAATGACTATGAAACGGTTTTGAACTTCGGAAAAGATAAAGATGTTGTCACTATTGAAATAGAACATGTAAATGCTGATGCACTGGCAGAGCTTGAAAAACAGGGAATAAAAGTGGTTCCCAATGCCAATATTATCAAAACCATCCAGCAAAAGATCCTTCAGAAAGAATTCTATAAAGCTCACAATATCCCAAGTCCGGAATTTCAGGTGGTTTGGAACAGTGATGAAAAGATCATTATGCCGCTGCCATTTGTTCAGAAAATGAATACAGGCGGATACGACGGAAAAGGAGTTCAGGTGATCAGAACGGAAGAAGATTATCAGCATCTATGGACTGAAGCATCAGTTATAGAAAGCCTTGTAGACATTGATAAAGAACTTTCTGTCATTGTAGCGAGAAACGAGAAAGGAGAAACTAATATTTTTCCGGTGACAGAAATGGTTGCAGATCCTAAGCTGAATCTTTTAGATTTTAATGTATGTCCGGTTCTTCTGACAGAGGATGTTCAGAATCAGATTGATTCTATTACGGAGAAATTCCTAAACGCGGTTAACTCTCCGGGTTTATTTGCCATTGAATTATTCCTTGACAGAGAAGGAAAGGTATGGGTGAATGAAACAGCTCCGAGGCTACACAATTCAGGACACCAGAGCCAGGAAGGAAATACCAATTCACAGTTTGAGCAGATGTATCGTGTCGTAAAAAATCTGCCTTTAGCAGATACCGATGCCATCACGTACAGCGGAATGCTGAATCTGGTAGGAGCAGAAGGATATGCAGGAAAAGTAATCTATGAGGGAATGGAGGACGTTCTTAAGTTACCTGAAACCTATATCCATTTATATGGGAAAACAGAAACCAAGCCAGGAAGAAAAATGGGACACATCAATGTCCTTGCGGATTCCAGAGAAGAGCTGATGGAAAAGCTTGTACAGGTGAAAGGAATGGTAAGAGTGATTGCTGAGTAATATCAGTTTAAAATAAATAAAGGGAGCTGTTTTTATCTTTAAAACAGCTCCTTTTTATATTGTTCTACAAACGATTCAATAGGAACGGGCTATTATCCTGAGCGTAGCCGAAGGGAGCCCGTTTACAGATGATTATCAATTCAATCGGCTTCAGCCAAAACTTATTTTTAGGTTTCGGCTAAAGCCGAATGCACACATGTTGTTTATATCGGGCTAAAGCCCGATTCTATTGATAATATAATTGCTTTTATAATTAAGGCTTCTTAACCACCTCAATATTGTCTTTTTTATAATTGTATTTAATATAAGTTCCTAAAGCTGTTGACAAAACCGAAAATTCGTCCAGAGTTGTAAGCGGTGCATAGAGTTTAAACGTACAAATGTCCGTTGCAGAAATAAAAGGATTGGTTGCCAAATGGCTGTGAGTAGACATTGTTACTGTTCCTCCATTTTCCAATACTGTAGAGGTTGGAATAAGTCTTGAATGAAATTTTTTATGGGAAATAATATTCCCTTCTTTATCAGAAACAAAAAGATAATCATTTCCGAAAGGAATGACTCCGGACTGTGCCGTACCTGGTATTAAATACACTTTATAGTTTTCATTAAACGGGATAATAATCATATTAAGGCTATAGCCTTGTGGTACCGTTACTGCATATTTTGGATCGGATAACTGCGGAATAATGGTAGAACGGATATTTTTTAATGTGGTTTCAGTTTCATTAATTACCCTTTCCTTAAAATTTTCTTTCACAGGTTTTGTTTGGTTATTTTTGAAAGAAAGTTCTGCAATCACCATATTACCGACTTTATTAAGAAAAGAAGTTTTGATGGTGTCATTTTTTTGATAGGTGATATAGCTTCCGGTATTTTCAGCAAGTCTTTTATTGCTACCTACAAGATCTCCTGCATGCCATGATGCATTTTCGTAAGAGTAGAGTAGATTTCCTTCAGTTTTGATAGAGTCCAGTTTCTTTTTCAGCTCTTTATCAGAAAGAGTGAGGTTTTGTGCAGAAAGAATAATGGACATAAAAAAGATGAGAAATCCGATAGTTTGTTTCACAGGTTATTTTTTGCACCAAAATACGAAATTGATCGATTCTAAAAAGGAATTACTGCCATTTTTCCTTTTGTAATTTTAAGAAGAATAGTATAACGTGCTGTATCATAATGATTTGTTGTTGTGATGTATAACGCATTATTTTCACGGCCGAAATAACAGTCTTTTATTTTGTTTTGGAATTCCATTCAATAGGAACGGGCTTTAGCCCGTTCGTTTATAAAAGATTATCAATTCAATCGGCTTCAGCCAAAACTTATTTTTAGGTTTCGGCTAAAACCGAATGCACACATGTTGTTTATATCGGTTTAAAGCCCGATCCTATTGATGCTGAATTATTTAATAATTTAATAAAAAATGATTGTTCAAACACATCAATAATCTCCATCATCCCTCTTCCAGCTCCCTGCCTTTTATTTAAAAATCTTCTGAATCACATTTCCAATCTCCACAAAATCCCCATGATTTCCTACAGAACGTATTTCCGGACTGTTTTTATCGTATTCTGAGAAAGGGAAAATCAGAAGGTAATTATTATCTTTCAGATTCCTGTTCAGAAGCTCCGGAATCAGTCTCATTCGTGGAATATAGGATTTCATTCCCCGTTTGGCCATCAGAATAATCAGGGCTTCATCATCTTTCAGCTGGGCAGCCGTTCTTTCTCCATCCTGCCACGTGTTCATAATGATGAATTCTGCTTCTATATTGGCTTTTTTAATAATTTTCTGAAGGATATCCAGAATATTTTCAGGAGCATAAAATACAATCGTAGCTCCGGAGTTTCTGGCAATGTTCCATACTCTCAGCAAAGCGTGGAAGAATCCGGCTTCCTTATGAGCATTTTCCGGAATCATCACAGCATATTTCTTAATAGTGGACAGAGGCTGTGCCGCATGATATACCAATACATTCACATCATCATTCTGCAGATAACCGTTATAGAGATTGTAAACGAAAGATGGAGAGAAGCCTTTTTCATCCTCCAATCCAATGATGAGATCTGTTATTTTCTGTTCTTTAATCACATTGTTTACCCCGTTGATGACATCGTTGTCATATCTTTTTAAAGCCTGTAGTTTCACATCAGCTGCAGCCGCTGCATCGGCTGCCTGGTGGAGAAGCTTTTCAGCATTCTTTACTGAAGATTCATTTTTATCCTCATTGATGACATTTAAAGCAAACAGGTCTTCTGTATTGGAATGTGCTTTAATCAGAATTCCCAGATTCACCATTCTTTCTACAGTTGCTTCGTGGTTGATTGCCAACAGAATGTTTTCTTCTTCATGGGTAGTTCCGGAAACGGTATCTTCATTATCACTTTCAGCAATTTTCTGAGCACTTGCCATCGAAATGAAGGAGGAAATGGTACACGAAACAAGGATCAGCAGAATACTTCCGTTCAGTACATGTTCATTCAGTAACCTCACGGGTTCTCCGGTTTCAGTTTCTGAGAGGATAATATTATATCCTACCATTACTGAAGCCAGTGTGGCAGCTGCAGAAGCAGAACTCAGACCGAAGATCAGTTTTCCTTCCTCTTTGGTCAGTCTGAATGTTTTTTGGGTAGCCACTGCAGAAAGATATTTTCCTCCGATAGAAGCAACCAGCATAATTCCTGCTACTTCGAGGGTTTCCCAGCTTTTGAAGAACACTTTAAAATCAATCAGCATGCCCACACTGATCAGGAAAAAAGGAATAAAGATGGCATTTCCGACAAACTCAACCCTGTTCATCAGGGAAGAGGTATGAGGAATGAGTCTGTTTAAGGCCAATCCGGCAAAGAATGCTCCGATGATGGCTTCTACACCGGCCAGTTCGGCCAGCATTGCTGCAAGATAAATCATGACCAGTACAAAAATGTACTGAGAGATTTTATCATCCACTCTTTTGAAGAACCAGCGTCCAATAATCGGAAATACAATTAATACAATCAATGCAAAAACCACAAAAGACACAGATAATTTAACCCAGAATTCTGTTCCGACATCTCCCTGAGACATTCCCACAATTACAGCAAGTACCAGTAAGGCCAGAATATCTGTGATCATGGTCCCTCCAACAGTGATGTTAACCGCTTTGTTTTTTGCAATTCCCAGCTTGCTCACCAATGGATAGGCGATAAGAGTATGGGATGAAAAAAGACTGGCAAACAGAATGGAGGTCAGCATGGAGAAGTGAAGAAGGTAATATCCTCCCAGATATCCCAATACAAAGGGGACTGTAAAGGTATAGATCCCAAAGGTGAGACTTTTCCATTTGTTCTTTTTAAAGTCTCCCATATCAATCTCAAGTCCTGCCAGAAACATAATGTAAAGAAGCCCTGTAGTCCCCGTAACAACAATACTGCTGTCTCTGGATAATACATTGAATCCGTTCGGGCCAATGATAGCTCCTGCGATGATAAGTCCCAGCAGATGCGGAACTTTAATTTTATTAAGCAGCAGTGGTGCTGCCAGAATGATGACCAGTACCAACAGGAACTTCAGTACCGGATCTTCTATAGGAAGACTCAGGTTATGTATACTCAGTAAAATCATAAGTGTTTATTTTGTGGAACGTACTAATTCAACAGAGAACTTGGCGGTACAGCCATCTGAGGTGATGGTTCTTGTTCCTTTGATCTTGTTGTCCGAAATATCATTGAGAAGAACGTTCATTTCTACATTCTTTTTGGCTGTAGAGTCTGTTTTAAAAGACAATCGGATCTCATTATTTTCAAATTTGCCTGTATACAGTCTTACCAGATTGTTGTTATTGATAATTTTGGTAATAGGTTGGGTGGAATCGTTATCGAACTCCCAGGTATCGGTACGCTGGTCTCCTACAGCGTAATCACTGCAGTTGGATTCTGTACAGATTACCTTTCCGTTCCATGGCCCGGAAATCTCCGCAGGCCATGTAGCGATCACCACAGAATCTTTTTTGGCAAAAATACTGTCCCTCATTTTCAGGAGCGACTGGTATTCAGACTCTTTTTTGGCAAATAGTTTTTCCTTTTCTAATAATTGTTTCTCCCTGTCCGTCAGGTTTTTTTCCTTCTCTTTATAATCACAGCTTACCAGAAGAAAAGAGGTGGCCAGAAATAAAAAAAATGTGTTTTTCAGCATAGTGTAACGGTTGAAGTATACAATATAAGGAAAATGAAGGAAATATAAAAACCCTTATGAGGCAGATTTAATTTTAATTATTTTTAATAAGTTAAAAAACAGCCGGATAGGTTAGGTAAGATTATTGTTGGTATGTTAGCATTAAAATTGAATGGCATGAAAAATATATTTCTATCATTTTTGTTTCTCAGTACTATTTTTTCAGCACAAAATACAACCGCTGTTCAGGATCAATTACCGTTTGTGAATATTTGGAAAACGATTCCGGATGGTCCTGGTCCCGGAGGTGAAACTGTTATTTCATCCAAAGGTTCTCTCACTCACATCAGCATCCCTAAACTGATCATTCATCAGCCTGCAAATCCCAATGGAATTGCCGTTTTAGTGATCAGTGGAGGCGGATATGCCCATATTGAATCAGGATCAGAAGGGTATCCTGCCTGTGAATGGCTGAAGTCCCTCGGTATTACAGCTTTTGAGCTTTACTACAGGCTTCCAGAAGAAGGATGGGGTATCAGGTCTGTTCCATTTCAGGATGCACAGCGGGCTTTACGGATCATCAGAAAAAATGCAGGGCAGTATAAAATAAACCCTGATCAGATTGGTATTCTGGGATTTTCAGCGGGGGGGCATCTGGCCGGATATATTTCATCTACGTACGATATTCCTTATTATCCTCCTCAGGATGATATTGATAAGGTTTCTGCACAGCCTAATTTTACTGCAATGATCTATCCGGTAGTATCCATGCTGCCACCCAATAATAACACCCATTCATTTAAATCTTTATTAGGACAAAATTCCAATGCTCAGGATCAGGTCAGACTTTCTGTTGAAAAGCAGGTGAATGCTAAGACTCCGATTACTTTTTTGGCTCAGTCTGAAGATGACCCTATTTCTCCAGTAGAAAACAGCATTCTGATGTATCAGGCTTTGAAGGATTATAAAGTACCCGCAGAACTGCATTTATTTCAGTCTGGCGGTCATGGCTGGGGTTTAGGAAAAAAGGGGACTAATACGGGAGAATGGACGGACATGTTTTTAAAATGGCTGAAGGTCAATAGAATTTATAATACTGATCAGTAATTTTCATAAATAGCCTATTGTTTTTTAATTGTATGACATATTTGAAAACAGTTGTTTGTGTGAATTTATTTTTATGAATTCAAATAAAACATGATTATGATTCTATCTTTTGTTTTTTAAACATGGCAGGATTGTAATTGATAACAAAAACGCCCACAATAATCAATACTGCTGCGATGATGAATTTGGCAGAAATTTTTTCATCAAGAATCAGCCAGCTTAAAAAAATGGAAATTATCGTATTGATATAAGCTAATATGGATACCTGAACCGGAGAAACTTTGGTAAGCGCATAATGAAAGGCAAAAAATGCAGCTACAGAACCGAAACAGGATAAATACAACATGGCAGAGATGCTTTTCAGGCTCCAGTTTCCGAAATTATAATTTTCTGTAAAAAGGAAAGCGAAAATGATTTGTATAACACCCGCAAATGCAAACTGATAAAAAAGGTTCAGGGAAATATTTCCGCTTTGAATATTAAGTTTTTTTGTGAAAATTGTTCCCGAGGCCCATCCGGCAATGGCAATAAATAAAAACAGAATACCAAGGGCATAGTCCGGGTTCTTAAGATCATTGATGCCATCCCAGAATATAAAAAGAATTCCGCTGAAGCACAAAACCACCCCTGCAAAAGCCCGCCAGCTGAATTTCTGAAGTCCTAAAGCCATACTTCCGAAAAATACCAGAATAGGGGAGCATGCACTTATCAGTGAAGTCAGGCTGCTTGTGACTTCCTCTTCAGCTACGGTTGTCATCCCGTTGGCAACCACAAGCATTAAAGCTGAAAAGATAAACTGATATTTCAGGTTGTTCCATCCAATCCATTTAAATTCCTTTTTATAGGTAAGAATGAGAAACATGATTATAGCAGCGAGAAATTGCCGTATCCCTGCTACAAACCATGCGGGAATGGTTTCTACCGCAACCCTTATTGATAAAAAAGTAGTACCCCAGACAATAGCAACGGTACATACAGCCAGTGTAAGTTTATAATCTTTCAATATAATGTGGTGTGACAAACAAATGTAAAGTTTTTACAGGAAAAAGAATGGGTACAGTTCTTTCAATTTTTGATGATACAGATATGAGAAAAAAAATTGTTGATTAGGCTTTGCTTATGATAAAAGAACTTCCGGCTTCCAACTTCCGTCATTATTTTCTATCTTTGGACATCTAATAAAATTGAAGATGGTAGGAATTATTATGGGCAGTCAGAGCGATCTGCCGATCATGGAACAGGCTGCAAATTTTCTTAAAAGCCTTGATATCCCTTATGAACTGACAGTAGTTTCAGCACACAGAACACCTGAAAGAATGTTTGATTATGCCAAGACGGCTCAGGAAAGAGGTTTAAAAGTAATCGTGGCAGGAGCAGGAGGAGCAGCTCATCTTCCGGGAATGGTGGCAAGCTGTACGACACTTCCGGTGATCGGAGTTCCGATCTTGTCCAGTAATTCAATAGACGGATGGGATTCTGTTTTATCTATTCTTCAGATGCCTGGCGGAATTCCTGTAGCAACGGTCGCTTTGAACGGAGCTTTGAATGCTGGGATATTGGCAGCAAAAATTTTAGGAAGCGGTAATGAAGAAGTGGCCGCAAAACTTCAGAAATATCAGGATTCTTTAAAAGATAAGGTGTTAGGAACAGTAGATGATATCAAGGCTCAGCATCCTAATCATTTTGACAAATAGTTAATCTCAGTACTCAAAATAAAAGCCTCGCTTTTCAGCGGGGCTTCTTTGTTTTATTTCTTAATGAATTTTGAAGAGAACGTAGAGTGTTTCAGGATGAGCTGTAGAATGTAATTACCTTTTGGTAAAGATCCCACATTGATCATATCTTTATTAGGATTTCCTTCCAATACCAGTCTTCCGCCTGCATCATAAATTTTATATCCTTTTATATCATCTAATCCTTCAATATGAATATCATCCACTGCAGGATTAGGATAAAGCAGGATTTTTTTGCTGAGTTTTATCTCTGATGAAGACAGTAAGCAGTTTCCTACAGTATCTCCAGACATTATCCAGCCTTTATTGATAAGAATATTTCTTTTATCTGTTGCATTGGAAGCGTATGTCAGAGGTGTTGTATTATCTAAATCAATGTTATTGGCCGTGTTAGGATTGTCAGCCCATCCTGCCAGTGTTTTACTGAAATTTTCACAATCCATTCCTGCCCCCATCAAAGCCTGTGCACCGATAGTCAGGGAGGCCAGATTCCAGCTTGCAAGAGAGTGATTAAAGTTCGGAGTCTCTTTAAGAATCTGGTCTATTCTGGTAACTTTTGTCATATCCCAATTTTCTAAAGAATGATTAAAAGCTGTACAGCCATGAATAGCATGAGCCATATTCGTAACTTTAGAAGTATTCCAGTTGTTTAAAGATTGATTGAAGGCAGAATCAAAGTGGAACATAAAGCGGATGTCTTCAAGGCTCGAGGTATCCCAGTTGTTCAGAGGCTGATTGTAGCTTGGGCAAAGAGCAAACATCCATTTCATATCAGTCACTTTCGAAACATTCCAATTGTTTACCGACTGGTTAAATATTCCTCTTCCCGCAAACATAAAACTGAGGTCAGTTGCCGATGACATGTTCCAGCTATTAAGATAAGGAGAATTGAACTGATCGGGGAGGGAGGTGTTGATACTATCATACATAATAGCAAACATAAATCTGAAGTTCTTAATTGTTGAAGTATTCCAGTTCTGCATAGAGCTGGCACCCGTAAAGCTTTTTATACCATAAAACATATAAGAGGCATCTTCAACATTGCTAAGGTTAGGAATATCAGTTGCAGTGATCTGAATGATTTTACAGTGACCGAATGCACTGTTCATAGAAGTCCAGGCGATGTTTCCCCACTGTTCTATTTCCAATATTTTATCGGCACTGCCGTTGATCTGCCAGATCGGGAAGATCTGATCCGGAAGCTGAACTTCCTGTACATCGCCGAATTTTATTTGTCTGAAAATACCGTTGCCGTTGCTTACTTTTACTCTGTATTTTGCAGCATCCTTATCTCCGAATGACATCCCGAAATCAATAAAAACCTGTTTTGTGGAAGTTACACCGATCAGGCTTCCATTGTGCTGGGGAAAACCCACTTCTTCCCAGTAAATATCATAGTTTTCACCAATTCCGGGAAACCATATTTGTTGATCGTTAGCCTGATAGGGAGCACTTACAGTAATAGGCTGTATCACTGTAGAAGCAGGCTTCCAGATGGTGATAAATTCATTCTGGGCTTTTATCATGTATACCATCAAAATTAAAAAGACTGCCAAAAATTTTTTCAGTATCATATTGGGTACTTTATGGTTATTTCTTAATTAATTTTGAAGAAAATGTTTTTTCTTTCGTGATAAGCTGTATGATGTAATTTCCTTTGGGTAAAGAGCTTACATTGATGGCATCTCTGTTAGGATTTCCTTCCTTTACGAGTCTTCCGCTTGCCTCATAAATTTTATAATTTTTAATATCACTTAGGCCTTCAATATGGATATCATCTACTGCAGGATTAGGATAAAGCGAAAGTTTTTTACTCAGCTTTACATCTGATGAAGACAATAAACAGCTTCCAACAGTATCACCTGTGAATGACCACCCTTTATTGATGAGAATATCTCTTTTGTCTGATACATTGGAAGCATATTTTAATACTGTTAAAGGACCTAATGAGATATTGTTCGCCGTATTGGGATTATCTGCCCATCCCATGAGTGTTTTACTGTAATTTTCGCAATTAAGTCCTGATAATGTTAAAGAACCGTTACCATTGATAAGAGAAGCCAAATTCCAGTTTCCTAATGGCTGATTGTAGCTTGTTGCACCATTCAGTATATGATCAATTCTCTCTACTTTAGTCATGTCCCAATTTTCTAAAGACTGATTAAAGGATGTGCAACCATGAAATATATGAGCCATATTGGTAACGTTGGAAGTGTTCCAGTTTAACTGCTGATTGAAGACAGGAATCATATGAAGCATAAAGTGCATATCTTCAAGGTTTGATGTATCCCAGTTATCCAGACGCTGATTGAAGCTTAAACACTGGCCAAACATCCAGCTCATATCAGTTACTTTTGATACATCCCAGCTGTTAAGAGTCTGGTTAAAATGGGTTCTGTTTGAAAACATATAGCTAAGATTCGTGGCAGATGACATATTCCAGCTGTCAAGATAAGGCGGGTTGAATTGCTCTGTCAGCCCAGGTGGCGATGGTGTATCAAATAAAAGTGAAAACATAAAACTGAAATTCCGGATCTTCGAAGTATCCCAGTTTTGCATAGAGCTTGCGCCTTTAAAATTGGTAGTACCATAAAACATGAAAGAAGCATCCTCCACATTATTAAGTTTCGGAGTATCTGTGGCAGTAAGCTCCATCAGCCTGCATAGACTGAAGGCGCAGTTCATACTCGTCCATGAAATATTACCCCACTGTTCTATTTCTAGTAATTTATCTGTACTTCCATTGATCTGCCAGATGGGGATGAGTTGCTCGGGACCGGGAAATAGTTGGGATGTTCCGAATCTGATTTGTCTGAATGTACCGCTGCCATTGCTCACTTTTACCCTGTATTTTGCATCGGGCCCGTCTGAAAAGGAAGTTCCAAAATCAATAAAAACCTGCTTTGTGGAAGTGACATTGGTAAGAGTCCCGTTGTGTTGGGGGTATCCTACTTCCTCCCAGTAAATATCATAATTGTCACCAATTCCGGGAAACCATATCTGCTGAGAATTTGCCTGATAAGGAGCATCTACGTTTACGGGCGGTAAAACAGTAGACCCAGGTTTCCAGATGGTAATGAATTCATTCTGGGCTTTCACCAGGAAGACCAGCATAAAAAAAAAGAATGTTGGAATTTTTTTTAAGATCATGTTTATCGTTTTATAGGTATTAGTTTTGTCTTTGGTTACTGTTTGATAAATAGGAGAGGATAGATCCTATTGTTCATCAAAACCTGTTAGAGAATGAATATGGAATTATTAGCACTTTCCTATAGGACTTTACCGGATATATTTTTTTGTACAATGAAATGATAATATATGTAGAGAAAAGGTAAAAGTTTTTGTACATGTCATTAGTTTGTGAAATAAACATAGCTAAAATACAAAAAACTTAATATATTTTTAACTTTGTTGTAAAATTAACAGTATTTTATGTTGTTTAATGAAGCTATATAAATAAAAAACTCTCCAAAATGGAGAGTTCTGCTTTATTCCTGAATCATATTATCACGTGTATTTTTCTGGACTGCTATGGCTCCGAAGAGAGCGAGCAAAAACGCAAAGGCATAAAAACCTTTTTCACTGGGAAGAATGGTTGCATTCCATAGTCCGATCGCAAGTAATACAATAGATGATAATGTTGCAAACCAACAGATCCCATAATAAATATCTGTTACCTGAATGTTTTCCAATCTGTCTCTTACCGCCTTTTGCAGTGAAACAACGGCAAATAGACCATAAAGAAGAATGGTGAAATAATACCCTTTTTCATTCAGCTGCATTTCAGCTCTTGCAAGGCCGACAATGAACCCGATCATTCCTGCTCCCAATGCTACCCACGATGCAGCGATAAATGCATTCGATACCTTTTGTTTTTTCATAGATTAATGTTTTATTTAGGAGGGCTAAGATATTCATTTTTTATAAACAGAGCCTTAGTAAAGTTGAAATATGTGTAAAATACGGACACTGTATATTTATTAATTTTTACGCTTAAACTAAAGTCCGTTTCTTTGGGTAATTATAAAAATAAACTCAGAGAACATATCAATCATCTCAGCTGCACATCACCCGAATCTCACTCTCATAACTCATCTATCATAAAAAACTCCCCAAACCGGAGAGCTTAATCCTTATTGAGTGATATATTCATAGTTGTACTGAACGGAAAGGCTTCCATCAGCTTCTTTTCCGACAACCTGAACCGGTAATCCTGAACTGTTGTATTGTATAGTGTAAGTTACAGTCTGGCTTTGCTGCCATACTCCGTTATTTTTAAAGCTTATTTTTTCTACGAGATAATTATTCTTGCTTAAAGTATAAGCTCCTCCCATCATAATTTTAATATACTTATTGATATTGGTGTAAGGATTGAGCTTGTCATCATAAGAAAAATCACTTTTGTTGCTGTAAGTTATAGTTCCTCCCAATGTTGACGTTTCAGATGAAATATTATCTCCATTATAGACATACGTATCAGTCCCGGGGTTGGAACATTCAGGATTCTGACAGAGTGTGGAGGAGATCACCTGTCCGTTAGTATTATAAGTATAGGTGACTGTCCTGTTATAATTAGCGTTTGTGTAAATCGCTTTTACGTTTGTCAGCCGATCACCATTGTAAGTATAGACTGAATAATAATCTACCGTACCATCTGACTTATAATAGTTTGTTTTTGAAGGTTTTCCGGTATTGTCATACTCGAAGGTTGAAGTTCTTCCTTCTGAAATTGTTTTGATTAATTGTCTCTGATTGTTATAACTCAAAGTTGAAACAGTTGTTTCAGGATTGGAAGGATTATCGTAATAAACGGTGGTTATCTTACTCAATAACAGCTGAGGCTGTTCGGAAGGTGTATTCGTGCCCTCATTATCATCATTGCTGCTGCAGCTGTTAAAGAATACGACTGAGCTCATGAGTCCCAGAAATAAGAATTTTTTCATGTTATTTTTTTTGTGGACAAAAATAAGAAATACTGGGTAGTATCACATAAAAAATCCCACTATCTTATCAATAGTGGGATTATATCATGTTGTATTAAGATCTTAGTATCTGTAATATTCCGGCTTGAATGGCCCTTGTACGTCTACTCCGATATAGGCAGCCTGCTCAGGAGAAAGAGTTTCAAGCTCTACGCTTAATTTCTTAAGGTGTAAAGCTGCTACTTTTTCATCTAAGTGCTTAGGAAGCGTGTATACTTCATTTTTATAAGCTGCAGCGTTATTCCATAATTCGATCTGAGCCAAAGTCTGGTTGGAGAAAGAGTTTGACATAACGAAACTTGGGTGGCCTGTAGCACATCCTAAATTTACAAGTCTACCTTCTGCAAGGATGATCACTTCTTTTCCTTCAACAGTATAAATATCAACCTGAGGCTTCACTTCAGACTTCGTATGACCATAGTTTTTGTTCAACCAAGCCATATCGATTTCATTATCGAAGTGACCGATGTTACAAACGATCGCTTTATCTTTCATTTTAAGGAAATGCTCTCCTCTTACGATATTGAAGTTACCAGTTGTAGTGATGATGATATCAGCATTGTCTACTACAGTGTCTAATCTTTTTACTTCATAGCCGTCCATAGCTGCCTGAAGCGCACAGATCGGATCAATTTCCGTAACGGTAACAATAGAACCCGCTCCTCTGAATGAAGCAGCAGTCCCTTTACCTACATCTCCATAACCGCAAACTACCACTCTTTTTCCGGCTAACATTACGTCTGTAGCTCTTCTTACCGCATCTACAGCAGATTCCTTACATCCGTATTTGTTGTCGAATTTAGATTTGGTTACTGAATCATTTACATTGATTGCAGGCATTACTAAAGTTCCGTTCTTCATTCTTTCATACAGCCTGTGTACTCCTGTAGTGGTTTCTTCAGAAAGCCCTTTAATATCTTTTGTTAATTCAGGGTATTTATCAAAAACCATGTTTGTTAAATCTCCACCATCATCCAGAATCATGTTTAATGGTTTTCTGTCTTCACCAAAGAATAAAGTCTGCTCAATACACCAGTCAAATTCTTCTTCGTTTAAACCTTTCCATGCGTACACCGGAATTCCTGCAGCAGCAATAGCAGCAGCAGCGTGATCCTGTGTAGAGAAAATATTACAAGATGACCAGGTAACTTCAGCTCCTAAAGCTACCAAAGTCTCGATAAGCACAGCCGTTTGGATGGTCATGTGAAGACATCCTGCGATTCTTGCTCCTTTCAGTGGCTGAGACGGACCGTATTCTTCACGGATAGACATCAGACCAGGCATTTCTGCTTCAGCAAGGGTAATTTCTTTTCTACCCCATTCTGCAAGGGAGATATCCTTAACTTTATAAGGAAGGTATTGTGTTGTAGTACTCATATGTAATGAATAATTTTAAATTCAATTGATAATGAAAGGCAAAATTACGATTAATAATTAAGATATAAAAACGACAGATCAACTTAAGATCTATGAGATTCAACATGAAATTCTGAAGCATGGAAGAAAGTTCTCGCTATGATTAATCTTTATACACTTCAAGCCACCTCCATCCTTCATCTTTTTTCGAATGATTTCTTTTCACTATTTTTGTCCAATAAAAAAACAATGCCCCTTTACCGAGATTTTTCAGATGATAATGCCACCATCCTTGTTTGGAAGTATGATGAAAGTGAAGAACTTGATATCAATGAACTTCTGGAACCTGAAAATGCAGAAAAAGTAAAAGATTATCATCCTAAAAAATTGCTGGAAGTTCTGATGGTGCGTAAGCTTCTGAAAGGGTTGAAGCCTGGTTCTAAAATCTTATACAAAGAGAGAGAGCCTTTTCTTTCTCCATATGATGCAGAAATTTCCATTACCCATTCTTTTCCCTTTGCCGCAATTGCCATTTCTAAAAGCAAAATAGGAATTGATATTGAAAAATTTAATCCTAAGATTTTAAGGGTCATTGATAAGTTTACCTACGAAAATGAGCGTGGGTTTATTCCTGAAGATAAAGCAGATACCTTTTATACTATCATATGGAGTGTGAAGGAAAGTATGTACAAAATTCATCATTCAAAGTACTGGTCGTTAAAGAAAAACTATGAAGTAAAGCCTTTTGAGCTGAAGCATCTTCATAAAATAAGCTGCAGGGTATATGATGATCAGTTTTCTGATGAATTCAAAGCCAGGGTAGAGTTTTTTGATGATTACTGCTTTACGATTGTGGAGGAGTAGGGGTTGTTTCGTTTCTGTACTTTTCGATCACTTTTCTCTGTTCTTTCGCTACATCGTAGATCAGTTCCAGAATATCCTGGATATTTTTAAGCTCTGTCAGGTGTGATATCTTATCAGGATCTCTTCTGTCTGTAATATCATTTTCCTCAATTTCAGTTTTTCTTTTCAGCAGCATGTCTTCAATGGAAGAATCTTCAGGCTCAAGACGGCTTTCCATTTTCAGTGTTTCATTGATATCATTTCCGTTGAGAAGGGCAGAAGTTTGCTGCATCTCTGCTTCAATCTTTCTGCTCCAGCTTTCAGCATCTATTTCCGGATACTGCTCATTGCTTTTGGAATATTGAGACAGGGAAGCGGTGTATGCTGTAATAAGATGTGATGTTGCTACAAACTGATGGACAACTTCCAGTTTTTTCTGCTGGTTTTTAGGATCAGAAATCATCCTCTGGAAATTATCGGAAAGGTTGGCTAAAGAAATGATGGCATTCTTTCGCTTTACCTTATAATCTTCAAGGTCAAAATTTCCCTTCAGAAATTTTGAAATCACACTCTGGAAGTAGATGAGGTTATCTGTTGCGGACTTTTTCATCAGGTCCAGATTTTGTGTATGTTCCCAAACGGGCAATACAATGTAAGATACCACAAAAGCGATAATTCCGGCAATAGCCGTATCAACAATTCTGTCTTTAAAAATAATATTGACTTTCCCCGGATTCAGAAAATTAAAGCTCAGGAAAATATAGATGGTCATGAATAAAACTGCCCAGAAATACCGCCCTTTTAAAAAACTGAAACACATGATCATACTGATAAGCAGGATAGCGAATAGCAGTCCGTTGATATGTATGAAATACAGAATGGCATAAGCAATAACAGCTCCTGCAATGGTTCCGTAAAGACGAAGAAGATTTCTCTGCTTGGTAATGGAATAGGCAGGTTTCAGAATAGCTGTAATGGTGATTAATATCCAGTAGGTATGCCCCAGTCCCAGAAAATCAAACATAGAAAAAAGATATCCTAACAGCAATGCGGTTGTAATTCTGATTGCATGGCGGAAATGGGATGATGATAAGGAAATATTATTTCTTAATACCTTAGCGTTAAGCTTAGGTTCATTGGGCATAAATTTCCTTAAGTCCAGTCCTGTAGATAAACTTTTTGCCAGCTTTATATCCTGTGAAAACACTTTGTAGATTTCGTTGATTTCTTTGGTAATCTCATAAATACGCATCAGGATCTGTCGCAGGATCATGAAGTTTTCAAGGTTATCAGGAGAAAGCTGCTTATTTCTGAGTTCGAAATAATTATAATTAAGATTCTTTAATTCCAGTTCGAGATTGAACATAGGTTTTGCTCTTGTACCGCTTTGAAGAGCAATTCCAATATTGGTAATCTCTTCTGCCAAAAGATTAAGGTAATCATGAATATTGACCAGGATCATACTTTCTTCAAAGCTCTGCTGTAACTTTTGATAATCGCTTTCAGAGGTCATCAGCTTTTCATGAAGGTCCATAGAATTCAGGAACATCAACATCAGTAAACGGCTGGTTGTTGTAGATTCATTGACGATTGTTCTTGTTTTAAAAACTGTTTCCCTGGTGTCTTCCTGCAGGTTTTTTATTTCAATCTGCTTGGCAATAACCTGAGTGGTCAGCCTATTAAAATCCGGATTTTTCTGGTAATAACTGGCTTTGATCTTTAAAAATTCGGCAAGCTGAAGATAATTTTCTCCAATCATCTGGCTTGCCAGTTTATAAGGACGAATTGTTGTTACAATAAGGAATATGAGTAAAAACCATGTACAGCCGGAAGCAAATATCAGCAGGCTTTTAAAGATATTATTTCCTGTAAGATGTCCGTCAATAAAGATAGCGAGTACAACAAGGGATAGTGAACCTACTGCAGCCAGTCTTTGTCCGTAAACTCCGATAAGGGAAAAAAACATCCCAAATACGATGATTTCAAGAAGTACCAGTATCTTGATGCTCATCACGAGACTGGCAATGAGCGCTACCAATACAAAACTGCAGATTGCAAAGGTAAGAGCATTTCTTCTGCGGATGAAAGGGCCTGGCTGATCTGTGAGAGCTACAAAGCTGGTTCCGAGTGGGAATAGAAAATATTCCATTAAGATCCCAAAGTGAGCGAGAACTAAACATGGCAGAACAGTAGCTAATGTAATTCTGATCGCAGAATATACATACTGACTGGTTACGAATTTTTTGAGTTCCGCTGAATAGTTCATACTACAAAAATAGCTATTGAATTTAAGAAAATCGCCATAAAAAAGATACTTTTATCAACTTAAATGTTATATTTTTTTTAAGTAGGTTATTGTATCATTTAAAATAAACTGACAGATGAAGCAGATTCATAATGTATTGCTTGACCAGTTTTAACACAACAGCTAACAAATCTTGTTCCATGAATTCTTATCTTAGATTATCTCAATTTTAAATAATAGTTTTATGAAATTCATTATTAAAAATGTATGTATCATTTTGTGTTCTTTTATCATTTTAAGTTGTAGTTCACAAAACAAGAACGGTTTTAAAGCAAAGAAAATTTATGAATCAAAAGACTTGGTTATCACTCAGATTTCGGAAAATTCTTTTATACATACTTCTTTTAAACAGACGAATGATTTCGGGAATGTGCCCTGTAATGGACTGATTGTAAAAGATCACAACGAAACTATTGTTTTTGATACTCCTACTCAGGATAAAAGTTCAGAAGAGCTGATACGATGGATCAATGAAAAGTTGCATGCTAAGATCAATGCAATTATTCCAACCCATTTTCATGATGACAGTTTAGGAGGATTGATGGCTTTTCATAAACATAATATTCCCTCTTATTCATATGCTAAAACAATTGAATTAGCCAAAGAGAATAATTTTGTCATTCCTGAAAACAGTTTTAATGATGCTGTTATTTTAAAGGTAGGAGATAAAGATGTTGTTGCAAAGTTTTTTGGTGAGGGACATACAAAAGATAATGTTGTAGGATATTTTCCAGGTGAAAATATTTTGTTTGGAGGCTGTTTATTAAAAGAGCTTGAGGCAGGTAAAGGATATTTGGGAGATGCTAATATTTCTGCATGGTCCAAAACCGTTGAGAAAGTTAAAAAAGAATATCCCAATGTGAAGGTTGTAGTTCCGGGGCATGGAGATTATGGAGATGGAAAGCTCCTTGATTATACCATTGATTTATTCAAAGGTCAATAGTGAATTTTTGCTTTGCAAAGTGAATGGTGAATGATTGCAGTCTGTAAAAGAAATTGACAAGCGAAATGGATTGACGATTGACAATTAATAAAAAAGCCTCATTACAAAGTATGAGGCTTTTTTATTGCTGTTGTTTTTTTTAACGATCTACGTTGGATGTTTCGTCTCCAATGTTCCAGGTAAGACCGAAACGAAGTGTATTATCCAGTGCACTGTTGATTTTGGACATATTGATCAGATAGGAAAGATCCAATCCGAAAGAGCGGTATTTTAACCCGACACCTGCTGTAGCAAACTGTCTTGCTCCCTGCTCTTCACTTTCATGGAAGTAACCTCCTCTTACAGAAAATGCATTGTCATAAGAATATTCTAAAGCACCACTGTACATGATACTATTTTTATTTTTGAAAGATTTTCCGATACCAGCCATAGGTCCTACGTTCGGGATCTGGTAAATAGGCTGTCTTGTATTCGGGTCTATTCCTGCGTATTCTGATCCGGGAACCAAAAGTTTTGAACCTTCCACAGAAATTCCGATTCTGTTCATATCATCCAGGTACATGTCATATCCAACCCCTAATCTTGCCATGGTAGGAAGATAAGATCTTGATTCTTCATTTCCTGTATAATCCAGTTTAGGACCTAAATTCTGAATAGCTAAACCTGCATTTACTTTACCATCATATCCACCGATACTGGAGAATCTTGGAGAGTTATAATATGCTGAAACGTCTACCGCAAAACTGTTAGCCGCTTTAAGTGTAGTATCTGTGTTGAATCCTCCGGCTAAATCTGAACGGATGAATCTTCCGGTAACAGCTCCGGAGAATGAATCAGAAAGCTTCAAGGCATAGGCAACGTCAATTGAGAATTCGTTTGGTTTTGATGTACCCATTGAAGCAATTTCTGTACCCACCAACTGAGTCAGGTCTACCTGTCCCATATTGAAATAATAGATACTCGCGGAAATTGTAGATCTTTCTTCCTGCCCCAGAAACTTATGGAACGAAGCATATAATAAGAATACATCATTGGTAAGTTTTCCCATGTAAGGCGTATAGTTAAGACCTACGGAAGAACTTGACCTGCTGAAAGGGTATTTAGCCGCATTCCAGAATTGTGAAAATGCATCCGGAGAGGTTACCACCCCCTGATCTCCCATACCTCCTGATCTCGCATCAGGTGCGATTCTTAAGAAAGGAGCTCCGGTAAGAACTGGGTTTACTTTACCTAAATCTTGCGAATAGCCTAAAAAACCAGCACTCAAACCAAATCCTAAAAGCAGTTTAGTAGTTAAATTCATATGTTGTCTTTTATATATTATCAGTTTTTTATTAATATTATTGTCTATGTTTTATTTAATTATTTCAAAAGTACCATTTTTTCTACAGCTGTAGCACTTCCTTTGCATTTTTCTTGATTTTGACTTTTTGCAAATATCTTAAAAATATATGTACCTTTTGCTACTGTAGACCCAAAATCATCTCTTCCGTCCCATTCTATTGCCTGACGAGGGGTTCTAAAGCCCTGTAGGAAAGGTTCTGCAACCACCGGTTGTGATAAAGTTTTTACCAGTCTTCCGGTTATTGTATAAATCTGTACGTTCACATCCAGAATATCATCACAATTGTGTTCAAACTGAATATATGTTTTATTCGTAAATGGATTGGGCCAGTTCAGAGGACGGTTGATCGTCAGGTGCTGGTCAGATTCATCTTTAACTTCAAAATTTAACGTAGCAGTTGTCGAATTATTGTTTATATCCCAAACTTTAAATGTTAATTGATGTTGCCCCACTGCCAGATTTCTGAAAGGATAGGTTACATTCCCTTTTTGATAATCGGCTAGACTTGGGTTTAAACAACCATTTCCTTCTCCTGCAGAATAAAAATCATTCAAAACGACCGTATTGATGATCTGTCCGTCAAGATATACGGTAATGTCATGCCCTACTCCAGATCCTGTTGAGTTAATTCCTGTATCATCGGTAAGACAGGCAAGAAGCATTGGATTCTGATTCGTAATTCCGCCATCCGCAAAGTTGGTGTTATTCATGTACAGCTTTACTTTTGGGGGCTGATTATCATTGATTCCGTTTGGATTAATATCACCTACCTGTACGGCCTGGTTATTGAAAACATCAGTTGACTTATTATCTGCATAGGCAAGTATTCTTCCCTGGCCTACAGCATAATTAATATCTTTAGGTACATAAAATTCAGCAGTGAATACACCGTTTACAGCAGTTCCGGCAGCCTTTACAATAGCACTTCCTTCTTCTGTGTAATCAAGGACAGGAGATAAAAGTCCGTTGTTATTTAAGGTTTTCTTGTTCAGTCTTTTGTCGAAAATATTGATACTTACTTTTCCGTTGAAAGTATTATTTAATGTTCCGTTTGGATTATTGATGTGTCCTTTTATTTTAACGAAATCCAAACCTCTTATCAGCCCCGGAACCGGAGTTTCAATATTATCAATAATCAGGAGTCTTTGAGGTCTGCTCAGTTTCATGGCAGGATCACCCAGGAAGTTAACCTTTAGGTGATTATTATTTGGACCCTTTTGTTTTTTTGCAATTAAGTGTGCATTTCCTAAAGAGTTGAAATCATCATTGGTTAATTTAAAGATATTTTGGGTAAATGTATTGGTAAAATCACGTCCGTAATCCACTCCGATGGCACGGCTGGAGGTAATCATTGTTGAAGCCCCTCCCTGTTTCATTTTAATAAACTGCTCACCTACAGAATTGGTGGCCGGCTCATCCCATAATGTAAATTCACAGGTGATGGTAGATACAAACGGGAATCTGCTGTATACATTGGAAAAGTTATTGGCATTCTGAACCTCAGTACTTGTGAGTACTCTTTCCTGTGCCCAGCCGTTAATTCCTCCGTGTCCGAAATAAAATAAATATAAGCTGTTTCCTATCGCATTGGAGATAGCCTGGTTGACCTGTGGATATCTTCGTCCTCCGGATGTGCTCTGAGCAGGGAAGGCATCCATGTATAATTTTTTAACATTATATTCTTTCAGGTCAGTCTGGCCTGGCTGTTCAAATATACCGGCCAGAGAAGCATTCATTACATTGTGGAAAGGACTTCCTCCTTCATTATTATCATCCACTACGAAATCAAGCCTCATACGCCAGTCTCCAAACGGGCTCGATTGTCCCTGAAGGGAATTGTAATAAGCTAGTGTTTTATTGATCATATCTCCGGCTTCGCTTACATTGGCCGCAGGAATTCTCCCTACAGGAAGATCCGGAAGATTATTTTCAATTAATAATGTGTTCTGTGGCTTCGTCATTACAATGTAATCATCGGTTACAAATGATGATACGTAATCTGAAGACTGCTCACTTTGGTAGCTGGGAACAACGTTTGTATTATTTGGAACTCTGTTTTTATAATCGTAAGAAGCATCTCCCAGAATGAATACATACTGAAGCCTTCCGAGTGGCGTATTCAGCTTGCTTACGAAATCTCTTACAGCGGTAAGATCTTTGCTTCCGCTGCCGTATTCTTCATAGATCTTATTAATATCTACAATTTCTACTTTGTAATTGTGATTGGTCTGATGGTAATTGGCAATTCTTTGTGCCTGTCCCATCATTTCCGGTACAGTAAGAATCAGGTAATCTACATTTTGTATAGCCGAAAGATTCTGATTGGCAATTCTTCCTACAAACTGAGGACTGAAAGCAGCATCGGCACGAAAAGCAACAAATTCATTGTTGAAGTTCTGGTCAGCAGCAGTGTACGCAAAATTGAAAGAGCCGGCTCCGGCTTTATTCACCCTTCTGTTGGCATTGGTAATATCTGTTACATCCCACACCTGCTCTATATTAGCCGCATTGCTGATACTGAAACCATAATCTGTATTGCTTCCGCTTACAATAGAATAATCCCTGAAGTTCATCTGCGAGCCATTGAAAGCAAGGTTTTCTTTGTACTGAACTTCTACATAATCAAAATAAAAGGTCCCGTTGGGATTTTTGGAGATGTCAGGATTATACACCAGTGTAAACTGGTTTCCGGTCAGATTGGTCAGCGTTCCGGAATATATTATAGGGTAGAAGGTATACTGGTAACTCGAGGTGTCCGAAGGAACCGTTTGTATCGGTTGGGGATTTAAATTGTTGATTTTAAAATCAATGGTATTCTGTTGGGAATTATATGCTACGACCTGAGTTCTGTATCGTATCACATCATTAGCCTGTATAGGAGAATTGGTCGTGAGTGTTACTGTTTTTTCATTATTGAAAGGAGTGTCTTCTACCCATGTTCTGCCTACTTTTAACAGGTTTTTCTGATCTTTGTTGATCACCTGGTAATTGTCATATCTTGTGATCAGCTGAGCAGGAAGATTTCCGTCAACAGTGGGAACTCTTTTTCCGGCACCTTTGTCAAAGTTGATATAGTAATATGAGAAATCCTCATATATATTTTTAACATTATTGCTTGTATTGATTCGGGTTTCATGTCTTTTAAAACCGTTTCCGTTGGAAGTGTCATAAAGGTTATATCCATCCGGCCCCTGCGCATAGAAAAGGGCATAATCATTATCATTCCATACACCATCATCTTCACCCACCACCTGAATCGCATTTTCCTGTAGAGCTCCATATTTTACATCCTGATTATATTCAGGAAGCATGATTCCTCCGTTTCCATAAATTCTGAAATTCTTTGGGTTTACAGAAGCAGGATTGATCCCGTTATCTTTCAAAAACTGAGAGGTGATTTTGAATATACCGGATTTGTCTACCTTAATTTTATAAAAATTACCACTCGATAAAGGATTAACAGTAGTTCCTACTTTATTGACCGTTCCTGTAGTATTGACGAAAGAAGAAGCTTCTGAAACATTGAAGGAAGATAATCTCTGAACACGGCCCTTTACATTTTTAAAAAGGGCAACACTGATACTGGCATAGCTGTCTCCATCTAATGTATAATAAGAAACATCTGCCACATCATTCGCAGGAAGCCTGCCTTTATCCAGCTCAAATAAATCCTGGTTGGAAACGTTTTCCCAGACAAGGTCTGAGATTTTTAACTGCTTTTCTCCGATTTTTTGCTTGGTTACTATAAAAACATTATTTTGGCTGAAAGAAAAACCCTCATTTTTGAAATTGGGAAGATTTAATTTTGTGTCACCAAAATCCTGGATTTTAGAACCATTCCATTCTATGGTGTTTCTTTGGGCGTAAAGTGTTGATGCAAAAGCGATTAAAGATAAAAGCGTTATTTTTCGTTTCATGTTTACTATTGAAATTGCTAAATTACAAAATAAATGAAAATTTTAGAATTAAATTGTGATACAATAAAATTAATTTGTTATCGTTTTTCAAAAAAATCAAATCTTTATTTGATTTATTGAATAATTTATTTTTTCTTTGTACTTTGAAAATATTTATATCGACTATGAAAAAACTAAAGTTGTTTTCATTAATAGCATTAAGTTCTACACTTGCATTAACCAGCTGTGGCGGATCAGGAACCAGCAAAGGTGGCGGTACCAAAAAATTTGTCAGCAAAACAGGTTGGAAACCAAACGAAAAACAGGGTTGGTTTTTTGCAGGAAAGCAACAGAAGCAGAAGGGTTGGCCTGGGATGGTATATGTAGAAGGTGGAACTTTTACAATGGGATTAGTGAAAGATGATGTTATGCACGATTGGAATAACACACCTCGCAGAATGCAGGTAAGTTCATTCTTTATCGGAGAAACTGAGATTACTAACTACGAATACCGCGAATACCTTACATGGTTGAAGTATGTATTCCCACCAAGTGACCCTAGTTTTAAGGAGATCTATAACGGTGCTTTGCCGGATACCTTATTATGGGACAACAAATTATCTAGAAACGATTATAATGAAACGTATCTGCGTTCTCCGGAGTTTGATTACTATCCGGTGGTAGGTGTTTCCTGGACCCAGGCAAACAGATACTGCGAATGGCTGTCAGACAGAGCGAATGAAAAAGCTTTGATGCAGGCCGGTATTATTGCCAAAGATTTGTATATCAACGAATCCAACAACCAGGGAGGAACTGCATTCAATATGGATAAATTCAAATCCAATGATCCTGAAATGCAGGGATATATCAATGAAAAAAGAATGCAGCAGAAAACAGGTATGAAAACGACCAACCAGAGACTGCTTGCTGCCAACAGAGCTCCAAATGCTGCAATGGTACAGAAATTCAGACTTCCTACCGAAGTAGAATGGGAATATGCAGCTCTTGGGATGGCTAAAAACAGAGAATATAACCAATACCTGGGTAAAAAGCCTCAAATTGAAAGATTAAGAGGTACTAAAGGAAGAGACAGAGGAATGTTCCTTGAAAACTTCAAAATGGGTAAAGGTGACTATTCCGGTATCGCAGGATGGAAAAACGACGGATCAGCACAAACTTCTGACGTAAGACAGTATCCATCTAACGATTTAGGAATCTATGGTATGTATGGAAACGTTTCAGAATGGACTGCTGACGTTTACAGACCAATCATTGATGAAGATTATAACGATTTCAACTACTATAGAGGTAATATGCCTCAGGCTATCGTAAGAAACGGAGACGGAACTTACAAAATGATCGATGAAGGCTCAATCAAATATGATACTTTGGCTGACGGAAGATTAGTTTACAAAGGGCTTCCGGGACAGTTTGAAAGACAAACGATTGCAGACTACAGAAACTACAGAGATGGTGACAGACAGTCTTCGTTAGAATATTACAGAGCTTCAGATTCTACTGCAGGATTCGATATGTATAACTCTCCTAAATCAAGATTCGTTGTAGACGGAAACGGTAGAGTAAAACTGCAGAAAGATACCAGAGACAGAACTTCTGAAATCTCTAACGAGGTTAGAGTAGTAAAAGGTGGTTCTTGGCAGGATACAGCATATTGGCTGGATCCGGGACAAAGAAGATATAAAAACCAAAACAAAGCTTATGGCTGGGTAGGTTTCCGTGTTGCACAGGATGCCAGAACCAGCGATAAGAGTAGAACTAGAAGATAATATTTATCAAAAAAATACTTATAAAAAACCTTCCGGATTTTCGGAAGGTTTTTTTATTTTTGAATGATGAAATCGCTTTGACTGAAAAGCCTGAAATACTCGTACAGATTTGGCGATTGCATATGACTTCTTTAAAAAAAATATATATTTCCACATGAATATAGAACAGTTTTATCCTTTATTTCTGCAGGCTGCAAAAGTGACCATTGACAGCAGAAAAATAGCAGAGAATGATATTTTCTTTGCCTTTTCCGGCGAAAATTTTAATGCGGCTACTCAGGCTGAAAAAGCGATTGATGATGGAGCCCTGGCGGTGATTGTTGAGCTTCCGGAATTTGAAAACAGAGATAAAAATATCTTCTATGTTCCATCAACGCTTGAGTTCCTGCAGCAGCTGGCGGTCTATCACAGAAGTAAGCTTAGCATTCCCTTTATAGGTCTTACAGGAAGTAACGGAAAAACAACGACAAAAGAATTGATTCATGCTGTTCTTTCAGAAAAGTTTAATGTTCAGTATACATCCGGAAACCTTAATAATCATATCGGAGTCCCTTTAACGATCCTTTCCATTAAACCCGAACATGAGATGGCTGTGATTGAAATGGGAGCCAATCATCAGAAAGAAATTGAATTTCTGTGTACCATTTCCCAACCGGATTTCGGATATATTACCAATTTCGGGAAAGCTCATCTGGAAGGGTTCGGAGGCTTTGAAGGAGTAATAAAAGGAAAATCTGAGCTGTATGATTATCTTAAAAGCAATAACAGAACAATAGTTGTTAATGAAAATGATCCTATCCAGGCTGAGAAAACTGAAAATTATTCCCCTAAAATTACTTTTGGAAAAGATACTTCCGATTATAATTTTGAGTCTTTTTCAGAAGAACATTTTGTAGGGTTGAGTTATCAGGGCGTAAGAGCCGTTTCAAAACTGACAGGAGAATATAATTTTACCAACCTTTGTGCAGCAGCAAGCTTAGGGCTTCATTTCGGAATCAGCTTTGAAAACATAAAGCATGCGCTGGAGCTGTATACGCCTACCAACATGAGATCTCAGGTAGTGAAAAAAGAGGGCAGAACTCTTGTACTGGATACCTACAATGCGAACCCAAGTTCCATGGCTGCGTCTTTAAATAATTTTATCAGTTTTGAAGGCAGTAAGACCATTATTATTGGAGATATGCTTGAACTTGGAGACGAGAGTGAAAAAGAACATCAGAATGTCTTAAAACTGGCCCATGATCTTAATTTCAATGAAATTATCACTGTAGGGAAACATTTTAAAGCCGTTAATTTTTCAGATCCTGCTTTTGATAGTACTACAGAATTAATAGAATATTTAAAGCAGAATAAAATTCAGTCCGAAAACATACTGTTGAAAGGATCCAGAGGAATTGCGCTGGAAAAATCGATCGACTTTATTTAGAGTAAGGAAGCTGGAGGCTGGGAGAGGGAAGGTAAACAACGAGTATTCTCTTTTCTATACCATTTTATAAATTTTCATTGTTAAAATAAAATGATCACCAGAAAACGAGCGGTGCTGGATCGTAACTTCCAGCTTCATTCTTCCAACTTCCGGCCTTATGACTTATTTATTCAAATCCCAGAATTCTTTTACGATCAGTTGGATGTTTTTGAAAGTACTTGGGAAAACTTCATTCTCAATTTCTGATGTTGTCTTCCATGCCACTTCGGTAATGCCTTCTTCTATCTGTGGTTTGGAAGTATCTTCTCCGTCAAAATTCATTTCAAACCAGTGGGTGCATTTTAAAATTTTCTCTCCATTTCTTTCTATATAGATATGGTAGGTGGTATTGATGAATTTTACAAGCTCAACATCACTCAGGCCCGTTTCTTCCTCTATTTCCCGTACGGCAGACTCTTCTCTGGATTCTCCTTTTTCCATCTTCCCCTTCGGAAGGTCCCATTTTCCCAGCCTTCTGATGAAAAGAATCTTACCTTCGGGATCATTAACGAGACCTCCTGCAGCCTCAATAATCCTAAAAAGCTTTTGGAATTCCTGCCAGATTTCATCCAAATTCTCTCCATATACATTAAGTTCCTGCACAGAAGTATTCTCCAGAAGATCCAATGCGATCTCTAAAGTGGTATAATTTTCATACCCAAGCTTTTTTTCAAGTTCTTCAGGATGCTTAGATAGTAATAATTTTTTTTCGTTGACAAAAACTTTATACATTTGTAAGAGTTAAGAATTTAATACAAAAATAAAAAATGAATTTAGAAGGACGAAAGATTATTGTCAATAAATCATCTAAAGAACTTACCGAATTGCTGAATTCCCCTGAAAATTATAAAGATTTTATGCCGGATGGTCTTCAGAAATTTGAAACAAGAGATAACGGATTTAAATTCGGATTACAGGGAATGCCGGAGATCGCATTAAAAATAGATGAAGTGGATGATCACAAAGCTGTTTTAAGATCTGCTAGTTCAAGCCTGGATTTTTCATTAACCGCTACTTTAAATCCGATCAGCGAAAATCAGACTGAGGTTCAGATGCTATTTGAAGGGAAATTCAATCCATTTATCAAGATGATGGTAGAAAAACCATTACAGAATTTTATCAATACGCTTACCGATAAAATCGAAGCTTACAAATAATAAAAAAACCTTCTGCAATGAAGGTTTTTTTGTTTTTACGGTTCTTTTGAAAGTGAAATCTGTTTATACTGTTTGTATTCTCAGTATTTTTTTCAATAATCCCCATCAACTCTGCTCTTTTTTTATAGGTTTTCTTTAAAAAGACCGGCCTTTAAATCAGATCCTATGGAGCCTTCTGCCAGCTGGAGGTAATTACGTTTACTCTGATCTTTTTCAATGGTTACTGTTCCGGCAGTCTGTACGTTTTTCATTTCCAGAAAATCTGTTGAAGTGGCATCACTGTCACTTAAGGGACCACTTCCATAACCTGCCAGTTTATTATAACTGACAAAGATACAGTCAGAAGCTTTGTACTGGCGCTTACTCCCTTTTTCTCTGATCCATATCGTGCTTGTGTCAGCTATGATATTATGATGAAAGTCGAATTCATCTCCGTTGGTTCCCTGTGTCGTCCATACTCCGCAGAAATAACCGCCATATACCAATGAATGGTGCATCGCACTGCGGCTACCTGTCTTTCCATCATTTTTCCAGAAAACAACCGGAATCTTACAGTTGAAAAATACACAATGATCGATAACCAGACCATATCCATTGGCTATAACTCCTACGTGTAAGGGTAATACATCTGCATTTCCTGCAAACAGACATTGGGCTATAAGCAGATCATCCAGGTTTTTTCCCTCACGCCATACAGGATACGAACGGCGTAGATTAGTACCATCGATATATGAATAGTCAGGACTGCCCGTAAACCTGAGCCCTTCAATGGTAACATGGCTTACCTCGGGTTGTATCCCTTTGGCTTCTTTTCCGCCAACACCGGGTTCAAGGGGTACTGCTGTTACTATAACAGGCATCTTTTGAGGAGTCCAGCCAGTATCATCAGGCATCACTTCTGCGCGGATAACCAGACGGTTTTGAGAGGTATATTTATCATTGGTAAATATAACCGTCTGGGTTAGGAGATGAATACCTTCTGAGAGGATGATCACTGTTCCTGTCTGTTCTTTGTTCAGGTTGACACGCCTTGCGGCTTCTAAAAGAGTTTTTAACGGCTGGGTTTTTATTCCGGAGTTGGTATCATTGCCGGTCTGAGGATTCACGTATAGCTGTTCTGCTCTTACCGAGAATAGGTTCAGAAAGAAGAATAAAAGACCAAGTGTTACAGATTTTATCATATTTCTTTTTTCTGTAAAAGTAGAAACATTCCTATTCTGCAAAAAGGTCATTTTATCTTTATAATGATCATTTTACATTTTCTTTCGATACTGTTGAGGGGTGGTATTGGTAAGTTTTTTGAAGAAGCGGTTAAAATTGGATGGATCTGAAAACCCCAGCTCATAAGAGATTTCCTTTGCCGATTTATTTTTATAAAGCTGTTTCTTTATTTCTGAAATCAGCTTGTGATGAATCATTTGCTGTGCAGACAGCCCACTAAACTGCCTGCATATTTTATTAAGAAATCCCGGGCTGATATTAAGCATTTTGGTATAGGCTTCCACTTTCTGGTCCTGCATAAATCTTTTTTCCAGTAAAGACCGGAATCTGTAAAAATCAGCATGAACATAAGTATCCCTCTGAACATTATACACCCCTGCATAATATCGGTTGAGAATGATAAGCAGCTGATACAAAAGTGACCTGATCAAATGGTTACTGTCATTTTGAAGCTGCCCGAACTCACGCTCTATTTCAGATAACAGTGTCAGGCACTTTTCAAAAGCTGCCTCCGATACCTTTATTTCGTTGGGATGGGAATACTGATGAAAGTATTGAAACCGGTAAAGAAACAACTCATCTGAAAAGAAAAGATGAAGAAAATCTTTTTCAAAAAATAATGTATATCCCTTTACCATTTCTTCTATTTCCCAACGACGGACTTGTCCGGGACTGGTGAAAATAATAGTTTGCGGAGTGATTGCCATTGTATTTTCATCTAAAATAAAAGTCCCGGATCCTTCTTCGATAAAAATGATTTCATAAAAGCTAAGCTGATGCAGGGCATTATCTAAGACATAATTTTTCAGAGTTTCAATGCGCCCGATATCCAACAGCAGTTCCGAACCGTATTTATACGGGAGAAAATGATAGGTCTTGATTTTTGTGATCGGTGCCATTTCTCTTTACAATTTCTTACTGTTCAAAAGATTTTGATAAAAATACAAATTTTTGTCTGTTGGCAGTATTGATAGTACAGAATAAGCTGTTTACGTGTTGTGAACTATGAACCGGATCAAAAGGAATAATATTTTGTGAGATAGAAGCCGTATCCGGAGGTTGTTATAATTTCCATCAACATGTCTGGTATATTCATGAAAGTAATTGGCCTTACACCATTACTCCGGAGCAGTGATCAGCATAGCTTCCGGTAGCAGAAGAAAGCACATTAACCTCGTTATTCATTTTCAGAACCCCCATAAAGGCGAAGATCAGGGCTTCTTTATAATCGATAATGTCTTTTGCAGGAATGATTACTTTAGCTTTTGTTTTTGTCCTTATTTTTTCAATCAGGAATGTGTTATAGGCACCTCCTCCCGTAATCAGAATATCTTTTATATGATTGGTATTGATCACATTGGTGATTTGCTGGGCAGCGTGTTCTGTAAAGGTAGCAAGTGCATCCGGCGTCTCAGTATTGTGAAAAGCCGGAAATACATGTTCATTGCACCATTCTATTCCCAATGATTTCGGATGGGAAAGGTGATAGAAATCTAAAGCATTAAGCCTGTTCAGCAAAGTCTGATCAATTTTCCCTTTTCTTGCCAGTTCACCGTGTTCGTCAAAGTTTTTGTTGAGTTTCTGAGCCAGATGATTGAGTACAATATTAACCGGAGCAATATCGAAGGCGATTCTCTTTCCGCCTGACTGTAAAGAAATATTAGAAAATCCACCCAGATTGAGACACGCGCTGTATCCGGAAAAAAGCAGCTCATCACCTATAGGAACTAAAGGAGCTCCGTTGCCTTTCATCAGAACATCCTGGCTTCTGAAATCATATACTACCGGTAGGCCGGTCTCCAGTTTGATAGCTCTGCCATCACCGATCTGGAGTGTAAATCTTCTCTGTGGCTGATGGAATATTGTGTGACCATGAGAAGCAATAAGGCTGATATTTTCAAGCTGATATCGATTGATAAAATCCTTTACCCGTTGTCCCAGGTAAAATCCATAATCTGAATGCAGTTCTAGTAAATCTTCAGCAGAAAGGTGAATGGAATTTCGGAGCTTGTTTTCCCACTCTTCAGGGTAGGGAAGGGTCTCAGCTTTCAGGATCTGAAAGGCCCAGGTGTCTTGTTTTTCAAATTCAGCAAAACAGAGATCCAAGCCGTCAAGACTTGTTCCGGACATTAACCCAATTGCCAGAGCTTTCATCGTTTTTGGATTTATTTTTTACTTTCAGAGATTCTTTTTGAGCTGAAATCTCCTGAGTTGTTATAGAATGTATATTCGGAAAAATCATCTTTTGCAGTCATCCCATTGGCGCCTACCAGCGTAGAACCGTCTTCCATAGTGACATAAACGGTATCTTTGGTGTAGATCCTGTTCCTTTTCTGATCCCAGTAAATGCTCTGCATAGCAAATCTTTGCCCTTCATTGGTTTTTATTCTGACATCCCCTTTGGCTTCATAGAATTTTTTATACTCGAAAATACGGGCGTATTTAGCGGTAATTCTTCCCGGCACTTTAGGTTTCTTTTTGTCAAAAAATTCGATATCAATTCCTTTTCTGGCCACTACGTACGGGCTGTCTATCAGTTCGTATTTTTCAATGATAGGGGCTTTGGCTTTTAATGTAACAAAACCTGAATCACGCTGTATAATATCAGCGTTGTTGATGATCTGTGACGGGAAATTTTTACTTTGGCTGCCATTGGCTTTGGTTAAATCTTCCTCACAGGATGTCAATATAAAAAATATAGCACAACTAAAAAGGCATGCTATATTTTTATATGATATTTTTTTTGAAAAATTCATTCTAGTTATAAAGAGTCTTTCTGAACCATTTATCAGCAAAGTTAAAGCCGATTCTAAGGTTGATGAAATTCTGGTTGATCAGGTTATCTTTAAGTGTTCCTCTTTTACCTACTTCTAATCCTATTTCAAGACCACTCATCCTGGTGATACTGCTGTTTTTGAATGGAAGCATAACTCCCGCAGAAATACCGAATTTATTGATGCTGTTTCCATCCAGCTTAAGGTTTCCTCTCTCGTAGAAGGCTCCATATCGGTAGATTACTCTTGAGAAATAACTTCTGAAGTTGTTATAGTTAGGAAGATACCATCCACCGGCAGAAATTCTGTAGGTATCCTGGAAGTCAAAAGTTTTACCAAAATAAGCAATATCTTCTCCTTTTTTATAATCCACCTGTCCGGATACAAACCAATGGTTTTCACTTCCGTAACCAACTCCTAATGATGCCTGCAATGGAAGAAGGTTTTTGGATTTTGTATCCTGTTGGTCTATAATGGTTTCAGAACCTGTAACTTTGGTCGTTTCCTGAGCATCAGCATATCGGTAAGTACTGTTGATGTACTCGGTAGTCATATTACTTGTATTACCAAATGTAGCCGTTGCTCCGATCGTTAATTTCTTATCAGTACGGGGATTTAAAGTCTGGTAGCTTGTACCCAGCGTAAAGTTAAAGTTTCGGACTCTGTTTTTAGTCTGATAGCCATTAACATATTCGCCTACATAGGTCCCCAGATTACTGTTATAGGCACGGAACTCGTTCAGATCACTAAGGTCCCCGAAATAAAGATTTGCTCTTGCTCCCACAGATAGCTCCTGGTTGATCTTATAAGAAACAGCAACCTGTGCAGTATTGATGGTTCCGCTTCCTTTAAAACTATTTTTATAAAGAGGAGTTACTCCGTCTGCTGCCATTTGTTCATTGACAATATCGTAGCTTTTAGAGCTGTATGGCTGATATGAGATCCCCATTTTTACTTTTGAAGATAACGGAAAAGCCAATGAGATATTGGAAAGATACGTAGAATGCTTTGTAGATTTCATATCGTTATAGTTCGATTTGAAATAATTGTTTTCGTTGGTAGCTTCCAGTCTGATACTTGTAAGTTCAAAATTGGCATTATTTGCCGGATTGGCAAAATTGAAACTACTGGTAAAATCACTTATAAAAGCAGTAGATATACCTCCCATAGAAGTAGTTTCGATCGTATTATCATATTTCACATCTCCAATTCCATAAGTTGCATAAGGAGAGTTGCTTAGACTCTGTGCGTTCAGAAAATATCCAACTGATATGAATGATACTACAAAGATTTTTTTCATTCTTTATTTTTAAAACAATGCGCAAATATCTTAAATATTAATGAATTGTAAAAATTATATGTGGTTAAAGTTTGTTAAGGGCCTTCCTTCAAAAGAAAAATGCAAATTTTCTGCAATAAAAATATTAATTCTGTTTTTACAAAAAAGACTGTTCTATGATGAACAGTCGTGGTTTACAGGAAAAACATTCCTGTTATTATTTTACCTGAAGAACAGAGCGGCTGTGGCTGAAACATTCAAAACTGTACTTCCCATGGTATTTGCCCATTCCGGAAGTTCCTATTCCTCCAAAAGGCAAATAATGAGAGCCTACATGAATAATGGCACTGTTGATCTCAGCATCTCCGCTTGTAGTATGGCTTAAAACATAATCAGCAAATTTCTGATCTTCTGTGAAAACATATAATGCCAAAGGCTTAGGGCGGATATTGATTTCTTCCAGTGCTTCCTCAATATCATCATACGTCATAACAGGAAGAATAGGCCCGAAAATCTCTTGCTGCATAACCTGATCATCCCAGGTTATATTATCCATTAAAGTTGCTTCAAAGTGGCGGGTCTCAAGATCATAATGTCCTCCGTAGATTACTTTTTCAGAAGTCGCATCCAGATAGCCTGCGAGATGTTTGATCTGGTTCTGGCTTACAATTTTACCTATTTTTCCCAAAGAATTACCTTCATATATTGTATTTAAATGAACTTTAAATTTCTCAATAAATGCCTCTTTTATAGATTCATGAATATAAATATAGTCAGGAGCAACACAGGTTTGCCCACAGTTGATCCATTTTCCGTAAGAAATTCTTGTCACAGCTTTATCCAGATCTGCATCTTTATGGATAATCGTAGGCGATTTCCCTCCAAGTTCCAGTGTTACTGGAATTAACTGTTCTGCAGCTGCTTTCATCACTATTTTCCCGACATTAGGGCTTCCCGTAAAAAATATATAATCAAAAGGAAGACTTAATAATAATGTATTTTCTTCAATAGCCCCCTGAATAACTGATACATAGGATTCATCAAAAGATTTTTTGACAATATCTTCAAGAACCTGTGCAACATGTGGTGTGTTTTCAGAAGGTTTTATGATGGCGGTATTTCCGGAAATCAAGGCTCCGATGAGCGGACTGAAGGTCAATTGGACAGGATAGTTGAAAGGACCGATAATATAGGTCACTCCATAAGGCTGATAAGTAACCTTGCTTTCAACCTCAGCTCCGGACGGATGCGATTTTGAAGGAACAGGTGTAGGTTTTGCCCATTCATCAATATTTTCCAATAAATAATCCAGTTCGCTGATGACAATTTGAATTTCCACATATTCCGCTTCTTTTCTGCTTTTGCCCAGATCTATGTCTAAAGCTTCACAGAGTGCATCAGTATGCTGCAAAAAAACTTCCCGGAATTTTTTTAATTTTGCTTTTCTGAATTCAATGTCTTTCGTCTGGTTGTTTTTGAAAAAGGTTTTCTGTTGCTGAAATATACCTTTAATTTTTTGTTCCAGGTTTGCATCCATGAGTATAAAATTTTAATATTTGAATAAGGTGTGAAATAGTAATGAATTTACGAATAATTTTACTTTGTAAAGGCAGTATTTGATATTAAAGTTGTTTAAACCTTACCCAACCACAAAAGTCACAAAAGGTTTGATTTTAAAACACTTGATTTTACTTAAGAAGTTAAGATGATCCCGCAGAAAAGTTTACATAAGATGAAAATCAAAGATTTTCACAAAACTTACGTGTACTTATTACGCATAGGGTCTGGTCCTGAAAAACTTAAGTGGTTAAAACTTTTATGCTTAAAATAATGAATATAAAAGTTAAACAACCTCTATATAATTTTAAACAACTTCAAAATACATCACCTATATTTTTATGCATTTTAACCAGACTTAATTTATGAATTGAATTAAGATTTTTTATCTTTGAAACATGAATTGGGAGAACATCGCCGGACAGACGAATCTTAAAAAACTTCTTAGAGAAAGCATTGCTGAAAACAGAGTGAGCCATGCCCAACTTTTTGTAGGAAAAGAAGGGTACGGAACACTGCCGATTGTATTGGCTTACGCCCGTGAGATCTTACGCCTGGAAAATGAACATGCTGCAGCGAAAGTAGAGCACCTCAATCACCTGGATCTGCATTTCAGCTTTCCGGTTTTTACAGATAATAAAAACTCTTTAAGCAAGAATAAATTTGATGAGTTCAGAGAAATGATTCTTGAGTCTCCCTATGCAAGCTATGATGACTGGACCGCTTTTTTGGAGTCAGAAAATAAGCAGTTATTTATTTCTGCAGATGAAATTGATGACCAGAATCAGAAATTTTCTTTGAAAAGTTTTGAAGGAGGCACTAAGATCCTGATTGTCTGGAGAGCAGATAAAATGAACGTTGCCGCTTCAAATAAGTTTTTAAAATTCTTAGAAGAGCCGCCCGCAAAGACCATCATTCTTCTTACGGCTGAAAATACCAATGATATTCTTCCTACCATACTTTCCAGAACTCAGATTGTAGAGATTCCGAGAATTGAGGACGAGGATATTGAAAGCCATCTTAAAACAAACTTTTCTGTTTCTGAAGAGAAATTGAGGGAAATTGTTCACGAGGCCCAGGGAGATCTTAACACTGCCGTAAAACTTCTGAATTCCGGTGATAAGACCAATGAATTTGAAAAACTATTTGTACAATGGGTAAGAGATGCATTTATGGTGAAAAAGAAACCCGAATACCTCAGAAGTATTATTTTCTGGGCTAGAGAGATTGCAGGGTGGAACCGTGAAAAGCAAAAAAACTTTCTGAACTATTGTGCTGAAATTTTCAGGCTGGCATTGCTTCAGAATTACCAGTCCGAAAATCTGGTCTATAAGAAAATCAATGCGGATGGTTTCAATTGGGCAGGATTTTCAAAATTTATCAGTGGAGCTAATATTGAAAGTATTTTAGAAGAAATCAATGCTGCTGATCTGCATCTGACAAGAAACGGAAATCCTAAAATTGTATGGACCGATCTGGGAATAAAGTTATCAAGATATATTCATAAAAGTATATAAGCTGAAACTCCGGCCATGGCCGGAGTTTCAGCTTATATAAATTCAGCCTAGGCTTTTTTCACTTTTACTGTTTTTTTATCCTTGGTTTTAGGAGTGTTTTCTGCTGTTTTTGTTTTCATATCACAATCTTTATGGTGAGTATCAGCACACGCTTTTTTGTCCTTTACGGTGCATTCCTTTTTGTCCTTTCCTGCACAGCATCCCCCTTCTTTAGGCTTTTCCTGACTATAGCCTAATGTAAATAAACCTACTGCCAGAACTGAAATTATTTTTTCATGATTAAAAATTTAAAAGTGGATAAATGTAATACTTTTTCGGATCATTTAGGAATTTTAAATCAATAGGAAGATTTTTGATGTTTTTGTTGGTAATAATAGGATTTGATAAGTGAATATCGCATTATAGAAATCGTCTTTTGTTTATAATACATTAAATCTATATTAAAAAATCAATCAATCGTTTGATTTGAATGAAAACTTATGTAAATTTGCAGCCTGAAAAATGAATACTAACATGATTTCAAAAGAAGAGAATATATTATTCGCTGCCGAAGAGCTCTTTGCGGAAAAAGGTTTCGAAGGAACCTCTACCCGGGAAATTGCAAAGGCCGCTCATGTAAATATCTCTATGATCTCATATTATTTTGGCTCTAAGGAAAAACTTTATGAGAAATTAGTAGAATACAGAATGAATGAAGGTCAGTTTTTTTCAAAAGATCTTTTGGGAAGAACTGATATCAACGAATGGCAGAAAATTGAAAAAGTAATCGATCAGTTTTCTAATAAGATCCGGACTCAAAAATGCTTTTACAGGATTATGCAGAGAGAGCAGCTGCACACCAAGAATCCTCAGATTGTTGAATTTTTGAAACAGACTAAAATGGGATTTCTTTCCATGTATTCACAAATATTGGAAAGTGGTCTTAAAAATGGAATTTTTACCAAAAAACCACCTATTTATCTTCTCCATTCTACGGTAAGCGGAACTTTATTTTATGCATTCAATGCGAAAGAAATGTATAAAGAGTTCCTGAACGAAACAGAAGATGAAGAAACTTTTGATGAAAAATACTATACAGAACTTAATAAACATATTAAATATTTACTAAAAGACCTTTTAGGTTATGAAGAGAATAAATAACTCAGTGATTGCATTATCACTATTCGTAGGAATAGCAAATGCAAATGCCCAGGAGAAAAAAACACTTTCTCTTGATGAAGCCGTACAACTGGGAATCCAGAACAGCAAGAATCTCAAGATCGATGCAGCCAAGATCGAAGAGGCTACAGCTGATCTTTTGGAAGCTAAAAACAGGCAGTTACCGGAGCTGAAAGTATCAGGCAGCTATATGTACCTTCCGATAAAACCGAATATTGATATCAAGCTTCCCGGTGTTTCAGGAGGAGCAGGAGGTCCGGAAGTACATCAGGTACTTTATGGTTCTGCGAATTTGAGCGTTCCGATCTACAGCGGAGGAAGAATAAAATATGGCATTCAGTCGGCAAAATACCTGGTAGAAGCTTCCAAACTAAGCACTGAGAATGACAAAATTGCCATTGCTTATAACGTTGCTCAGGCTTACAATAATTTATTTAAAGCCAACCAGTCAATCAAAGTTTTTGAAGAAAACCTTGCCGCTTCTCAGAAAAGAGATGAAACTTTCCTTAAAATGGAAAATAACGGTTTGATTGCGAGAAATGACAGATTAAAAGCAAACCTTCAGACTTCGAATATTGAACTGCAATTGCTGGAAGCCAGAAATAATTACAATATTGCCAATATCAACATGGACCTGTTATTAGGGCTTCCTGAAACAACAGAACTTGAAGTGGATGAAAATTATATTGAAGAGGGGGCGGATGTAAAGCCTGTTGATTTTTATGTAAATGAAGCCAGGGAAAACCGTAAAGACCTGCAGGCTTTGGTACAGCAGAGAAAAGCTGCAGAATTGGGAACTAAGGCTGCAAAAGCTGAAAATCTTCCTTCCATTGCATTTACAGGTGGATATGTAGCAGCAGATATTCCTAAATTTCTAACCCTGTATAATGCAGTTAACGTAGGAATCGGGGTTTCTTATAATCTGTCTAATCTTTGGAAAGAAAATTCTTCATTGAGACAGTCAAAAGCAAGAGAAAAGCAATTGGCAGCTACCGATGAATTATTAAATGACAACATTAAGCTGGATGTCAACAGGGAATACCAGAATACAGACTACTCTAAAAAGAGAATTGCTGTTTTCGAAAAATCTGCTGAACAGGCCAATGAAAATTACAGAATTACAAAAAATAAATACGACAACGGTCTTGCTACCATGACTGAATTATTGGATGCAGACGCCGCTCAGATTGCTGCCAACGTAGGCGTGATCAATGCTAAGGCAGATGCTGCACTGGCATATAGAAAATTATTACAGACAACAGGAACTTTAACAATTAAATAATCAGATCGAAACCAAAATGGAAAATAATAATACACAGGCCGCTGAACCTAAAAAGAAAAAAAGTTTAGTTTTTCCAATCATTCTAGCAGCAGTAGTAATCGGAGGAGGAATCTACGGTTACAGAGCCTTTACTTACGGACAGTACCACGAAGAGACTGACGATGCTCAGATTGCCTCCAATATGGCACCGGTAATTTCTAAAATTTCAGGCTATGTAGCTGAAGTAAAAGTAAAAGATAACCAGTTTGTAAAGAAAGGAGATACACTGGTGATTTTGGATAACAGAGATCAGAAAATGGCTCTTGAACAGGCTCAGGCAGCATTATCCACAGCTAAAAGCAATATTTCCAATGCAGAAGCTACAACGACGGCGACTTCAAAAAATATCGGTTCTTCAGAAGCAGCAGTAGTCACTGCCAATGCTCAGATAGAAGCCGCAAAAGTAAATGTTTGGAAAACTTCACAGGACCTGAAAAGATATGCCAATCTTGTAAAAGATCATTCTATTACAGAACAGCAGTATGAGCAGGCTTTAGCAGCAAAACAATCTGCAGACAGACAATTGCAGGTTTTAGTTGATCAGAGAAATCAAATTGCTCAGCAAACTCACATTGCCTCTTCTCAGACGGCGGCAAGCTCTCAACAGATCAGTGTTGCCGGATCTGTAGCTAAACAAAGAGAAGTAGATGTAGAAAATGCAAAGTTGAATTTATCTTATACAGTAATCCTGGCACCGGAAGACGGTTATGTAGGAAAAGTACCTACGCAGGCAGGTCAGTATCTGCAGGCAGGAGCACAATTGTTTGCTTTGGTTAAAAACGACCAGAAATGGGTAGTGGCCAACTTTAAGGAAACTCAGGTAGACAAGATGGTAGAAGGTCAGAAAGTGAAAATTGAGATTGATGCTTTCCCTGATCAGGAATTTGAAGGAGTGGTAAGCTCATTCTCTCCGGCTACAGGTGCTACTTTCTCTATTCTTCCTCCAGACAATGCGAGTGGTAACTTCGTAAAAGTAGTTCAGAGACTTCCAGTAAAAATTGATTTTGTAAATCTTGACAAGAATATTGCAAAAAGATTGAGAACCGGAATGAACGTGAAGGCAGAGGTTGCTTTGAAATAGTATTGATGTATTTACGTAAAATGTATTCATGATGAATTGAAAATGATTAATATCTTACATTTTACATTAATACAAATATTCGAATAAAAATTATGCAAGATTCATTAGTAGAATATGGAGCGCGGAGAGTGATCATTACGATTACTGCTATCCTTTGTGCCCTTCTTGAAATTGTAGACTCCACGATTGTCAATGTTGCCTTGAATGAAATGAAGGGGAATCTTGGAGCTACACTTTCAGAAGTGGGTTGGGTGATTACGGCTTATGCTATTGGGAACGTTATTATTGTTCCGATGACGAGCTGGCTTTCACAGCAGTTCGGACGTAGAAATTACTTTGCGGCATCCGTCATTATATTTACCGTATTTTCATTTTTATGTGGAAACGCGACCAATATCTGGGAACTTGTGTTCTTCAGATTGATGCAGGGAATCGGAGGAGGAGCTTTACTGGTTACCTCACAGACGATTATTACGGAATCTTATCCGATTGAAAAAAGAAGTATGGCTCAGGCTATTTATGGTCTGGGAGTAATTATCGGCCCAACGTTAGGTCCGCCACTTGGAGGATATATCGTAGATAATTTCAGCTGGCCCTATATTTTCTATATCAACATTCCGATCGGAATTGCAGCGACGCTGATGACACTGCAGTTTGTAAGAAGTCCGAAATATGCTGAAAAAAGGAAGGCTTCGGATGTTGACTGGATCGGGATCGGTTTATTGGCTGTGACCGTAGGTTCATTACAGTTTATCCTGGAAAGAGGACATGAAGAGGACTGGTTTGCCAGTGGAATGATTGTAGCGTTTACTGTAGCGGCCGTTTTAGGATTTATTTTGTTCCTTTGGCGGGAACTTACCTTTAAATATCCGATTGTGGAGCTCAGGGTGCTTAAAAACAGTAATTTAAGAATCGGGACAATGATGTCATTCGTGCTTGGATTCGGACTTTATGGTTCCACATTCATTGTGCCTCTTTATACCCAGAGTATTTTAGGATGGACGGCTCTTCAGTCGGGAGCCCTGATGATTCCAGCTGCTTTAACGACCGCCTTCATGATGCCGATTATTGGTAGATTACTGGCGAAAGGAGCAAAACAGCAGATCCTGGTATCGCTGGGACTGTTTATTTTCTTTGTTTATAGCTTTTGGGGATATAAAATCCTGACACCGGATACCAGTAAAGATGCTTTCTTCTGGATGCTGATTGTAAGAGGAGCAGGATTGGGATTATTGTTTATTCCGATTACCTCTTTGTCATTAAGTACATTGAAGGGACAGGAAATTGGCCAGGGAGCAGCTTTTACAGGAATGATGAGACAGCTTGGAGGATCTTTCGGAATCGCTGCGATCACTACTTTTATTGCCAATGCCGGTCAGAAATACAGGAACAACTTAATATCCCATCTGGACGAAAACAGCTTTGATGTGCAGCAAAGACTGGCAACACTGAAAGCGAGTTTTGTAGCTAAAGGAATGACACCTGATGCAGCGATGAATGCTGCTTATAAAATGCTGGATCTGTCCGTAACCAAGCAGGCCACTGTTTTATCCTATATGGATGTATTTCTTTATCTGGGAGTAATATTTTTAGTATGTATTCCGTTTATACTATTTATAAAAGAGAGAAAGAGTAAAGAAAAAATAGATTTGAGTGAAGCCATGCACTAAATTTTAATCAAAAACCTTCAGAAATTCCGAAGGTTTTTTTTATGCCCTTTCGTCCGTAAAATGATACTATACAATACCTTATGTTTTCAAATTGTTAATTAAAAAATAATATCACTTATTGGAGAATTTATTTATATTTTTTAGCTTTACAATGTCAAACAAAGAATATGAACTCAACTTCTATCGTTTTTTTGATTTTTTTAAACGGTTGAGAAGTTAGCCACGATTTTTTAAACTAACCATGATCTCAAAATAGAGTAAATATGAATCAAATACAACTGCCGGAAACTTACATGGCATTATCCGATTTCAGAAAACATGATATTTATCTGACTGAAATGAATCAGGCGCAGATTATTGCAGATTTCTTTCCCGGAACCTTTACAGAGCTTACCCAGCGTTTGTCAGATATTACAGGAGCTTTTTATGGAGGAATACTTAAACAGGCTGGAAAATTATATGGAGCAGAAGCGATAGACCAGCTTTCCAGTACTTTTATGTATGACCTCGGATCAAGAATGACCCTGAGAAATCTTGAAACAAAATCTAATCTGCAGCCTGGGATCCCGGCAGTCGCAAAAATACTTATTGGAGCCGTTTTTACATCCAGTCCCGAATATAATTTTGAATTTAAAGAATTAAATGACCACAAAGGTGAACTGCTGATCAAAGGAATAGACCGTTATCACAAGATCACACAGAGTCTGCAGATTGCAGGCCTGTTGAAATGGCCGGTCATAAAGCCTTTTATACAGGGAGTTTGCGATACCATGGGGCTGGATGTTTTACTTGAAATAAAAGTCCTGAAACTTGACCCGGACAGCTCATGCAGTTACCATGTAATGATTTCAGAAAAATAGATTCTTATAAATCATCTCACCAATTTTAAAGATTCTGTAGATTTCACTGTAATGGATCTTTATTTCAAAATGAGGCTGTCTCCTATGCTATATTTTGATATGCAGGAGCCAACCTCTTTTTCTGTAATGGAATTGGATTTTAAGGCAAAACGTATAAATGTCCCGTCGATTTGGCCTACCTCCTGTAGATCTTATTTTAATAAAATCATAGAGGGATAGTTCAATAGAAATGGGCTTAGCTCATTTGTCAAAAAAAGATTATTACCTTCAGCTTTAGCCAAAAATAAAAACCACATATCACTTCCTGAATCCTAATCTCAAACTCCTATTCAATTTTCTCTATCCATTCAATACCACTGATGTCAATCAGCTTTAAGGCATGAATTTTACTTTTCTGAAGAACATCACGGATACTCAATGTCACATCAGCTTTTGCTCCCAAAGGAACTATCAGACTATATTTTCCCGGCTTTACTTTGGTGACATAATGATTTTGTATGCTTTTCTTTGAAATTCCGGAAAGCTGATGATGATCAAGCTCTTTTAAAATATTTCCGTTTTTGTCAAGTATGTGAATACCTATTACAAAAGAGCCGTATACATCGGCACCCTCTGTTCTGTATACTTTAAATTTCAGATCTGAGTTATTATGGGAGATATTGGAAATTTCAAGCTTCGGTTTTACTGATTTATTGTGAAGGATTCCCCACACGCCGCCATGGAAATATTGATTGGTAAAAAGGGTTAATCCAAAAATAGCCAATGAACCTGTCAACACAAAAACTTTCGGTTTTGCGATCGGAAGATTTCCTGAGCCCAACCATTGAAACCATTTTTTCTGAGTAAAGCTTATATTTCTCTTTATAATATAATAGTCGAGGGAATAAGAACCACTTCCGGTAAGGAACAGAACAAAACCACCCGCTACTCCCAAAACACCAATCTGCCATTCATCAAGGCACGTTGTTCCCAGCCATCCGGAACCCAATAAAATTCCCAATGCAAGACTGAATATTCCTATACTCATCAGTCGGGTAAAGAAGCCAAGAATGATGAGTAATCCTACGATGGCTTCAATAATGGTAAAAATCATCATGGAGCGTTGTAAAGCATCGGGATGGGTAACCAGATATTCAATAACAGGTTTTATTCCGAGTGCATTTGGTAAAAAATGATTGAATTTTTCCCCGATATATCCATTTTCATCGGGAATAAGCTTGTTTTCAAGGATAAGTCGGCGCCAGAATGCTGAAAAATAAGTCCATCCGATAACCATTCGGAAGGGTAAAGTATATAGCCCGGCCAGATCCAAAGACTGGCTGTTTATGGTATGTTTCATTGAAATTAATATTGTATTGTAAAAAACTGATGACGGATTAAAAAGTTTTTAAACCAGATTTAATTTCAGTCTTTTAAATAAGATATATTTTGGTGGACTATTTCCTGTAGCATGCCCCGAATACTCATTAAAAAAGATACTTTCTTTTCCTGTAATTTTTGAAATTACAATGGAACTCAAAAATGAGGGTTTGTACTTTACTTCAGCTTTTGAAAGAGATATTTTTGAAGAGGCGATCGAAGTATCACAGTTTAATGAAACTCCAGTTGTTGTTCTTACTTTATTTAAGCCGCTGATGTATTCAATATCAAAGAGATCAAGAACATCTCTTTTTACAGAACATGGTGATAATGAAAACACCAATATGAGCATCATAATGACGGCTTTATAAGTCTTCGTATGGGTCTTGGTGTTTGACATTAATACAAAACTACACTTTATTTTAATTTTAACTGAATAAACTGTAAAAATTCATTCTGCTGATCCACAAATAAATAATGCGAACAGTTATCTATAATCCTGAAATTTTTCTTTCCGACAGTATTTTTAAGATCATTCAGCTGTTTTTCTGAAAATATGCCATCATTTTTACCATATAGGGCAAAAATGGGAATTCCTTTTTTGCGGATGTCCTTTAAAACAGCGGTATTATCAAGATTGTTTAAAGGTTCATTTTGATAGAATTTAAGAGGGGAGCTTGGGTTTCTTATATTGTTTTTATAAAATTCTCCTGCTGCATATTCTTTTCTCAGCATTTCACTTTCGGGAGTAGGGGTCGGCATGTCAAAGAAACCAAGCTTACCAGCCATTTCATAACATCTTTTTCTGTAGGCTGCGGAATTTTTATCCAGATTTTCTATTTCAGAAATCTCTTTAAGCTGAGACGGATCATTTTTAAAATGTTCTTTTGCATTTTGAAGAATATGATCATAAGTTTCCTGCTGGGTAAATAAAGCGCCTGCAAGAGTAAGAGATTGTACTTTTTCTGGAAACTGTGCTGCGAAGAGGGTTCCTATAATTCCACCGAAGCTATGGGCAAGAATGTTGGCTTTTTTAATATGATATGTTGTGTAAATACCTTTTAAATCCTCAAAACTTTCTTTAAAAGTCATAGTCGCATTTTCATCTTTGGATCGGCCTTCACCACGCCTGTCATATACAATTACATAAAACCCTTTGTCAGCGAGTTTCTGAGCTGTGGTTCCTTCAAATAATGTTGCATTTCCACTTGGTCCGCCATGAATAAAAATGACTGGAGGATCTGTCGGATTTCCATAGGCTTTAGAATAGATAGTCTGAGCGTGTACTGAAATTAAGAATAAAGAAAATAGAAGAGAAAACAGTGATTTCATGGCTGATATTTGAGATTGCTAATCTAGTTAATATTTCTGAAGTATTGAGGGAAATTGTTGATTGAGAATGTTGTAAACCATCGTAGTTTTCAGAATAATTAAGATTAGGTATCTATTTATTAAAAGACTTTGAAAGATTTTTCATACTCAAAAAGCTCTCACCTTTCAGCCTCCATCTTCCTTTCTTCAAAAATAAATCCTACTGACTAACAGTTGTCACAACCTTGTCTTATCTTTACCCCGATAAACTAAAACATATACTTCAATGAGTTATTGCTTAGCCATAGACGGAATGCAGCCTGAAAGCAGAAAAGAATTACATAAAAACTACCATGATAATTATTATGGATTTCCTATTCATGATGATAATGAATTGTTTGGAAGACTGATTCTGGAAATCAACCAGGCAGGTTTAAGCTGGGAAACGGTTTTAAAGAAAGAAGAAAGTTTCAGAAAAGCATATGACAATTTTGATATTAAAAAAATAGCATCCTATACGGAGGAAGATCGTGAAAGGCTTTTAAGCGATAGTGGAATTATCCGAAACAGGCTAAAAGTAAATGCTGCCATTGAAAATGCAAAGACAATTATAGAACTGCAAAAGGAGTTTGGCTCATTTGAAAAGTGGCTGGAACGTCATCATCCTAAATCATTACAGGAGTGGATGAAACTCTTCAAAAAAACATTCAAATTTACAGGCGGAGAGATTGTGAACGAATTTCTCATGAGCACCGGATATCTGGAAGGAGCCCATCATGAAAGCTGCCCGATCCACTCAAAAGTATTGGCTCAAAAACCTTTGTGGCGGAAAAATTTGGAAAAATAATAAACTTAGATTCCAGTGGAATGGTATCGTGCGTGATTCATGTTAAACACTTCTATTTCTCATTCCACTGGAATCTTATTTTTTTAATCATTCTTTGATGTTTGCTTCATCAGTTCCTTATGCTCATTACCCCATTTTTCAAACTCCAGAATAATCGGTTTCAGTTTGTAGCCTATTTCTGTAAGCTCATATTCTACCCTTGGTGGCACTTCAGCATAGACTGTTCGGGTAATGATTTTATCCTCTTCCAGTCTGCGAAGTTGTAGGGTAAGCATTCGTTCAGTGATATTCTGAAGCTTTTTTTTAAGCGCTCCAAATCTCATCTTTCCATTGATCAGATAACAACATATTGCCAATGCCCATTGACCTCCGATAATATTGGAAGCGTAGATTTCCGGGCACTCATCAGCGAGTGCTTTTTTATTGGCAAAATTGGTTGAAGTTTCCTTTATTTTAGTCATTACTTACATTTTTTATAGTACCATACAATGGGTTGCTAATGTACGAAATGTAAGTTATGCATCGTAATTTTGTATCAGAAATTTAAACATAATGAAGACCTTAGTCATTGTAACACACCCTGATATTGAAAAATCAGCGATCAATAAAAAATGGATTGACGAGTTAAAAAAATATCCTGAAAAATATACGGTTCATCAATTATACGAAGCTTATCCCGATGGAAAAATCAATGTGGCAGAAGAGCAAAAACTGATGGAATCTTATGATAAGATTGTATTTCAGTTTCCATTTTACTGGTTCAGCAGCCCGCCGCTTTTAAAACAGTGGCTGGATGAGGTGGTTTTGTATGGATGGGCATATGGAAGCAATAGCGGTTTCAAGCTGGCCGGAAAGATAATGTCATTGGCTGTTACCGCAGGAATCGATGAAGAAGGTTACAGCGCATCCGGAGAGTATAAATATACCATGAAGGAACTTTTCAGACCTTATGAACTGACTTTTGATTATATAAAAGCAGATTACAAGGAACCATTCGTCTACTACGGCATTGAAAGAGATTCTTCCGATGAGTGGATTGAAAGAAGTGTTCCTATGTATCTGGAGTTTTTGGATAATCTGTAAAATTTGTTGGGAATGCATTTGGATTTTTTTCAGATGCTTCCTGTTTTTTATTATTGGAATTCTTACCCCACCGTAGGTGTATCCTCTTCTTTCAGTATTTTTTTATCCTTCATCGTAAGCATCATTCTTTCATATTTGTACTTTTCCCAGTCAAATGTATTGAGAAAATCAAGGGCAGCCTGGAAGCCCCTATTGAACAGTTCTTCTTTTTCTTCTCTCTTCATAAAAAAGTTAAGCCAGCTGCTTGTTCCGCAATTAACGCTTTGTATGCTGTATAATTTATAAAAGGTATGTTTGGTAAGAAATGTCTTGTCATTAAATCCTTTCAGGGTGCTGATGATATTTCCGGTATAGCTGAAGGGGGTTTTAAGAATTTCCTCACTGGTTTTCCCTTTTTCTGAAAGAATAGCAGAATCACTGGTCAGCTGTACTCCAAAAAGAGGCATTCTCGGATAGAAAACTTCATCCGCATGAAACAGATCAATGGGAAAATTGGAAATACTGCCCCCATCAATGAAAACGCCTGCAGGATTGATATCTTCAGGTTGGGTGTTCATCCAGTATCTCCAGGCATATTTTACAGAATCATCTTCCTTATTGATTTGTTTCTGGAAAGGCTCAAAGAAAAATGGAACGGCCATAGAAGCTCTTACAAATTCAGCAGGACTGATGTGTTTCAGTTCTTCTTCAGACCAATAGAGATTGGCCATGGTGGGAAGCTCCACTTTAATTTTGGCATTGATATCCGTGGTAATAACTACATATTCTGACTTAAGGAGGTAAAACGGATTGTTTTTATAATAATCGTTATTGGCAGAACTTTCATAGAAAATTTTGTATCGGGTCTGATCAATATGTTCCTGGTTTTTGGTTTTAATCTTTTCGATACTTTGCAGGGCCATCAGATAGTATTCCTGCCCGTTTCCATACCGGTAGTTGAGATTGAGTTCTCTTTCTTTCTGGATGAATTTTTTATTGAGATGGGCAACCGTTTTTATTCCGAATTGATCCAGGGCATTCTGCATCGTATTCTGAAATGCATTTCCGGGATTCAGTCCGCTGTTTTCTTTTCTGAAATTGTTGTAAAGCTTTTGGATGCAGAAAAACAGGATTACCGCCGGAATCAGTGGAATCAGAAACATCAGTTTGGCGTTCAGAATCGTGGTTGAAGTCGCAAGAAAAGGAATGCTGATCAGAATCATAAAAAGAATTGCGGCAATAACAGCATTGATCTTAAAGAAATCTTTGTTGTTCAGCATCGCATGGAGCGTCGTTTTTACATAACTTTTTCCATCTATAAAATCTGAAAAATCCCAGCTGAAAAGAATATCTTTGATCAGCTCGCTTTTAGATTCTTCTTTGGTTTTGCAGGCTGCAATGAGCATGGTATTAATAGCTCCGGCACTTGTTCCTGCCACTTTGAGAAAACGGATACCGAATATTTCCAGTCCGTACAGATAACCTACCAGCGCACTTCCCCAGACACCACCACCTTCCTGTACAAACTCTACATACTGATTGCCGGACTGGTCCAGCAGGTCAGAGAATTCTTTGGCTGCTATATTCCCGTGTAAGGCTAGCAGTTTATCTTTGGATGCCTGCGAAAGGGAACGATCTTCCAGGATTTTGTTGAGGTTTTCAGGAGCCATGGTATTTTGTTTTGATGGGTGTCGTTATTGTGAACTGAGGTGAAGTAATCTCTGGTATCAAATAGTCAACCAGTTTCATATTTATCGAAGATAAAATTTTACGTTCGAAAAATGAGTTACCACTGTCTTCGTCTCACATAAATAAACGTACTGATCACGACCGTGGCCATGACGCCGAGTGTTATAAAATATCCATGTTTATGATGAAGCTCTGGCATGTTTTCAAAATTCATCCCATAAACCCCGGCAATAAAAGTGATCGGTAAAAAGTATACCGAATAAATAGCCAATACCTTCATGACCTGGTTGGCCTTTTGATCTGAAAGTGCCAGGAACATGGAAATAAGGTTGGTAATCTGAATATTCAGATGGTCAAAGTCAGCCACTACATCTTTATGCTTATCCTTTAAATCGACAATTTCGGAGTCCTGTAAATTCAGCAATTTAAATTTATCAATAGCGTCTGTAGAAATAACCAAAACCCGTGAATTGAGCCCCGACTTTCTTTTCAGCTTGTAAAGGCGGCGGATCTGGCTGGTATGATTGGTATTTTTAAGAAAAATCTCATTCTCTATATTGTCCATTGTTTCGAACAGGCTTAAAGATTCATCATCAAAGCTTTTCATGATCAATAAAGTGATCATCAGCGTGATCTGCTGAGGAGTAACATCCTCCTGGATCAGAGAAACTTTTTTCTTGGTCTCGGAAATACTCCTGGTTTTCATCCTGTGGATGGTAATAATGGTGTTTTCTACCAGGAAAATTCCAATTTTGGTGCTGATATCACTGATGGTATTCAGATTCTTTCTTTCCAGCTCTGTACTTTCACGGAGTAAGAAGAATTTTACATTTCCATCTTCTTCATATTTCGGAAGGTGGTTAGGATCCATTGTATCTTCCAGGAGAAGATTATTGATTTCATATCTTTCATGAAGGAATTTCAGGTCTTCTACAGTAGGAGCCTCTACATCTACCCATTCGCACTGGGAGGTTCTGTATATCGTATCAATTGGCATAAAGTAAAAATACTAATATTTTGAAAAACTATGTGTTAAATAAGTTTTATCTTTGCCAAAATTAAAAAACTATATGATTAAAAGTACAATAAAAGGTGTGGGATTTTATGTTCCAGATAACGTTGTTACAAATGATGATTTAGCCAAACTAATGACTACCAATGACGAGTGGATTACGGAAAGAACAGGTATCAAAGAAAGAAGGCACAGAAAAAACAGAAATGACTCTCAGGAAACCAGTGCTTATTTAGGTTTTAAAGCCGCAGAAAAAGCGATTCAGAATGCTGGTCTTACCTCAAAAGATATCGATTATATTGTTTTTGCAACCCTTTCACCGGATTATTACTTTCCCGGGTGTGGGGTATTGCTTCAGGAGATGTTGGGATGCGATACAATCGGGGCGCTGGATGTAAGAAATCAGTGTTCGGGATTTGTATATTCTATGAGTGTGGCCAATGCATTTATCAAATCCGGAACGTATAAAAATATCCTTGTGGTAGGTGCTGAGATTCATTCTTTCGGATTAGATTTCTCTGATGAAGGAAGAGGGGTTTCGGTTATTTTCGGTGACGGAGCAGGAGCGATTGTGCTTTCTGCTACAGAAGATGAAAATGCGGGAGATATCTTAGCCGTGAATATGCATTCTGAAGGGAAATATGCAGATGAGCTTTGTACCCAGTTCCCGGGTTCAAAATTCGGATGGAGTGACAGAATGAGAAAAGAACCCGAAAATGTAACGAACAAAGAAGTATATCCTATCATGAACGGTAACTTCGTGTTCAAGCATGCGGTGACAAGATTCCCGGAAACCATGATGGAAGCATTGAACAAAGCAGGAAAAACCATTGAAGATCTGGATATGTTCATTCCACATCAGGCCAACCTTAGAATTGCTCAGTTTGTACAGGAAAAATTCGGGTTGCCGAACGAGAAAGTCTTCAATAATATTCAGAGATACGGAAATACAACAGCGGCTTCTATTCCAATTGCTTTAAGTGAAGCGATTGAGCAGGGAAAAATCAAAAGAGGAGACCTTGTTCTTCTTTCTGCTTTCGGAAGTGGATTTACATGGGGTAGTGTTCTTTTTGAATACTAAGAGAAGCTTTATTTTCATTTATACCACAACTGAAGAGCTCAATTCCCATCCTTTGGAGGGGTGGCAGAAATTCAAAGAATTTATGACGGGTAGTTTTATACATCATAAAAAAACGCAGAACAGAGTTCTGCGTTTTTTTATTTTAGACCTTAATAATCAATTAAAGGCTTTTCAATAATTTTTCTGTATCGGAAGAATCCTGTCCTGTGCTTTTGGCCAGTTCAATAGATTTCTCTGCCCATATCTTTGCATTTTTCTTATCACCTACTTTATTATAAAGATTGGCTAAAGTATCAGTATTGGCAAAGTTCTGATCTTTCTTTACAGATTCCTGTGCCCATGCGATAGCTTTTTCCAGAGAAGCTTTGTTATTTACATTTTCAAAGAAATTCCATGCCAGAGAATTCAGTTCTTCGGAACCTGCTGCAGAATAATCTTTGTAAAGGTCAAGAATTAATTTTTCATACTCAGGAATATCTTTATTCTTCAAAGCCCTGTTGGCTTTCATTCTTTTTAAGATCTTATCAGCCTCTTCTTTGCTCAGGAATTTCTGAGCTTCAGCCATAAAATAGCTGTCATCCCATGTTTTTGTATCCGGATTATAGGCCTTTTTAGAAACGGTATTCAGCTTGATATTTTTATTGAACTTCTCATATTTGTCTTCAGGGAAAAATTTAATGATATCTGCTTTTTTGTCCTGGAAAATTTTGTACAGAGGACTGTCTGTAGTCTGAACACCTGAAAGAAGCATTTGAATATCTTCCTGATCTAAGCTTGATTTTTGCTGAAAGTAACGGTTCATCACTTTACCGGCAAATTCAGTATCATTATACATAGTAAGCCCGGCCAGGTTCTTTAAAAATTCAGGATCTTTTTCCCCGTTTTCAAACTGCTGTTTCAGAGAAGTCAGCCTTTTGCTTGGATCTTCAGCATCTTTTGCAAACTGGATAAAGTCTTTTTCTTCCACATATCCTAAAGTTCTGTGAACTGCCTCACCATTTCCATCAATAAACAGATAAGTAGGGAATGCTTTTACATTATATTTTTTGGCAAGCTCAATTCCTTCTCCTTTTTCCATATCAATTTTAGCATTGATAAAGTGAGAATTATAATAGTCCCCCACAGACTGAAGCGGAAAAATATTTTTCACCATTAGTTTACAAGGTCCGCACCATGAAGCATATGCGTCTATAAAGACCAGTTTTTTTTCTTTTTTTGCTTTCGCAAGGATAGAGGCAAAATTGCCCTCTTCAAATTTAATTCCCTGTGCCCATGCAAGGACTCCTATGAAAATTGAGGAAAGTATTGCTATTTTTTTCATAAAACTTTTTATTCCGTACAAATGTAATAAATATGAAGACACTGAAGCCGTTCATATTGAAAATAATTATAAGGGAATATTAGTTTTAAAACAGATATCAGTTTATATGTAAGATAATCGTTTATTATTTTGGTCTTATTATTAAAATTAATGTAAATGCATGTTTTAAGTTAAATGATTAAATTTCAATATAATATTTTAATAAAAAATAAAATATCACTAGTTTTGTAAAAAACAAAAAGACACCCAGTGAAAATAATGATGAATTATTATAAAATAAAAATAATAATTTGTTTTTTTATGTCTAAAAATCTTCTGAAATTTTTGTTTTTGCTGGTAACAGCAGTCCCCATATTTGCCCAGAAAAAAAACAGCTTTGATCTTATCTGTGAGAGAACGTCTTCTGTCATGGCCTACAAAGACTTACCCAAAGCGATCAAAACTGCTGATTCACTTTATATGTCAGCACAGACGCCGCTGGAGAAAATAAAATGTCTTATGCTTTCTTCTGAGCTTTATCATCACGCAGGTGAATTTAAAAAAGCAATATGTTACAGTGAAAATGCCCATTCAATAGCCTGCCAGATTAATAATCCGGAATGGATGGCTGCCGTGACCCGATTGCTAGCCAGGCAATATCGTCAGGTAGGACTTTATGAGAGATCAAAAAAATATATCCTAAAAGGGCTGGAAGCTTCAGCTAAGATTACTGATTTTAAGAAAAGCAATGAGACTGCCGGACTTTTAAATCAGGAAATGGCTTTCTACGAAATGGAAATGGGCAATTATTCCAATGCCATACAGTACATTGAATCTTCTCTGAAATATTTTGAAAAAATAAACACTGACAATGAAAACAGAACTACAGCAGCTTCTTATCAGTTATTGGGAGATGTTTATTTCAGGCTTAATGATTTTACTCTTTCTGAAAACTACTACCGAAAAGCTGAAGGTCTGCTTAAAAATGGAAGTTGCACGCTGGGATTAGTTTATAACGGACTTGGAGGTATCCGTCTGAAGCAGAAAAACTGGAAAGATGCTGAAATATACCTTAAAAAAGCAGAAAAAATAGCAGATACTTCCAAAAGTCTTAAATTAAAAAAGGCAGTATATTCCAATATTAATGATTATTATGAAGGAATGGGAGATAATGATAAAGCTTCTTTATATGCCGTGAAATATGTGCATGCTTATGACAGTATCGCTGCCCGTAACCAAAGTTTTGCGATGAAAGACTATGATCATCTGAAAACTAAAGTGAATAAAAAAGGAGGACAGATGAACCTGGTAAAAAATACTGCGATTATTGTCCTGTTTACTTCATTGGTGGGTTTAGTTGCTTTCTTCAGAATAAAACAAAAAAGACAGCGCTCAAAGTTCAGAAATATCATAAGAGCTCAGCTGAATATGATCAGTAATAAAACTCATTATCCCTTTAAAAAATCTGATGATTCTGAATTTTCCAATATTTCTGTAGAAGAAATTGATGAAAAAGATCCGGAGTCAGGCCGAAGGCGAAATGATTCTTTAATGACTTCTGAAACAGAATCAAAACTGCTGGAACTTCTTGAAGATTTTGAAAAAGGGGACCTTTATAATAATAAGGGAATGTCACTTTCTTTTCTTGCTGGTGAATTGAATACCAATACAAAATACCTGTCTTATGTCATCAATCAGCATAAAAGTGCTGATTTCAAAACATATATTAACCGTTTAAGGATCAACTATATCGTGGACAAGCTGATTAATGATGAAAAGTACAGACAGTATAAAATAAGTATCCTTGCTGATGAATGCGGATTCTCTTCACACAGTAAATTTGCAGCTGTTTTCAAAGCCGTTACTGATTATTCTCCCTCGGCATATATTAAATATCTTGATTCAGAGAATCCGTCAGATAAAGATGTCCGTTTTCCGGAAAATGATTAAAAAGACGTGTTTTCTTAAACTCTATCTTACCATTTTCATGAAAATGAACAACCAATTATTTTACAGGTAACGTTTGCAGCCATATCTTTGCGACAGTTTCACGGGTTCTGACACAATCCTGCCATAGCTTATCTCTTTTATTTCGTCTTCTGAACTAAGATCATTGTAAGAGAAACTGCAATTCCCATTTTTTTAATTTTAAGGAAATATTCTCATAGGGAATATAAACCATACCTCATAATCGGGGTTGATTGCCCGGTTTTTTTTCAGTCAAGTTTTTTTAAGTGCAAATCCACAGATGTCTGTGGATTTGTGATTTTATTTGACTCTTGTACTGTCGGTTTTTGTTTTTGAGGTATCAGCTGTTGATGATGAAGGTATAGAATTGGCTACTGCAGAATCACCCATTCTGTTTCTTAAAGAATCTTTATTATGAGCCTCTTTATATTCCTCTCTTTTCTCTTTGTTTTGAGCACAGCTTCCAAGGAAAAGAAATCCAAGAACGGCTCCCATGCATAATTTTCTCATAGTAATATATTTTAATGTTTGGTGTAATCAAATATAATGATTTAATAAAAGATAAAAGATAAAAGATAAAAGATAAAAGATAAAAGATAAAAGATAAAAGATAAAAGATAAAAGATAAAAGATGTTCCTTTAAATATCTGGATTCAATAGGGGGGTAGCCCGCTATTAGAAATTATATGTAATCATCGGCTTTAGCCAAAACCTAGAACAAGAATCTTTTCAAATTTCATGTATGTTCATAATTTCTGTTTATTGAATAAAAAAATCTGCAGCACTTTCATCTGCAGATTTTCCATTTTTAGATTGAACGTTTTATAACTACTATTTGACAGGAGACGTTGCCATAGAATCCCTTTTTATCTTGATCGTGTCAGGATTCGTCATTTTTGTAGTCATTGTATCAGTAGTGGTAGGCGGAATACTTTTTTTGGTATTTCCTACTGTTGCTGAATCACGACTACTTGTTGACATTGTCGATTCTTTGGTTCCACAGCTCACTGCAAATATTCCTATTCCAACGGCTGCTAGCAATAACTTTTTCATATTATTTTATTTTGGGGTGTGTAATAATGAAAAATCAACAATTATTCCTAATAGAGGTTTGGAAATCGTAAAATATAGGTAAAGTTTGTTAAAAGATGTTAGGTAGCAAGTAGCAGATTAGGAGTTTAAGTTTATAATTATAATCCGGAAAATACTTTATTGTCGCGATACATTACTCTCAAACTCTCAAACTCCCAAGTGCAACAAAAAAGCCCCGAAACCGAAATTCCGAGGCTGTTAAATCATTTATCAATGATCATTTATTGTTTACTACCCTAGATATGGATATTTATAGTTTTTCGGAGAAACAAAAGTTTCTTTTACGCTTCTTACAGAAACCCATCTCAGAAGATTCATTTTAGAACCTGCTTTATCATTGGTTCCTGAAGCTCTACCGCCACCAAAAGGCTGTTGTCCTACCACAGCACCGGTTGGTTTATCATTGATGTAGAAGTTACCGGAAGCATTTTCCAAAGCTTTGTAAGCTTCAGCGATTGCGTAACGGTCTTGTGAGAATACAGAACCGGTCAATGAATAAGGAGAAGTAGAATCTACCAACTTAAGCGTTTCTTTCCAGTCTTTATCTTCATATACGTAGATCGATAAGATCGGGCCAAAGATTTCTTCTACCATACTTTCATAGTGAGGATTTGTAGTTTCGATTACCGTTGGGTGTACAAACCATCCTTTAGAATCATCATATTTTCCGCCGATAGCTACAGTAGCTTCACCGGAAGCATTGGCTCTGTCGATATATCCTTTACATTTTTCGAAAGAATTTTTGTCGATTACAGCGTTGACGAAGTTAGAAGTATCTTCAGGGGAACCGATTTTGATTGTGCTCATCTGATCTTCCATTACTTTTTTCACATCAGCCCAAAGAGATTTAGGAATATAAGCTCTTGAAGCTGCAGAACATTTTTGCCCCTGATATTCGAAAGCTCCTCTTACCAATGCAGTAGCTACAGCCTCTACGTTCGCAGACGGGTGAGCAATAACAAAGTCTTTACCTCCAGTTTCTCCAACGATTCTTGGATATGTTCTGTAGTTGTGGATATTGTCACCGATCATTTTCCACATTCCCTGGAACACTTTGGTAGAACCTGTGAAGTGAAGACCTGCAAAATCCGGGTGAGCCAATACTTTTTCAGCAGTTTCTTTACCATCAGTAAAGATCATGTTGATAACCCCTGCAGGAAGACCCGCTTCTGTTAATACATCCATGATTACTTTTGCAGAATATACCTGCTTGTCAGACGGTTTCCAAACCACTACGTTACCTAACATAGCCATACAAGTAGGAAGGTTTCCTGAGATCGCTGTAAAGTTGAACGGAGTGACTGCAAAACAGAATCCTTCTAATGGTCTGTACTCAACACGGTTCCAGATTCCATTATCAGAAACCGGCTGCTCAGCATACATTTCTGTCATGAACTCTACGTTGAATCTTAAGAAGTCGATAAACTCACAAGCAGAATCAATTTCAGCCTGGTGTACGTTTTTAGACTGCCCGATCATTGTTGCCGCATTGATCACATCTCTGTAAGGACCCGCCAAAAGATCAGCTGCCTTTAAGAAAATTGCTGCACGCTGTTCCCAGCCCAGTTCATTCCATTCTTTTTTAGCTGCCAATGCCGCATTGATAGCGTCATCCACATGCTGCATACCACCCTGATAGTAGAATCCGAAGTCATGAGCATGATCCTGTGGAGACTGAAGCTGTACTTTTGTATCAGTTTTTACTTCCTTTCCATTGATGATCATTGGGATTTCTACCTTTTCAGCCCACATTTTTTTATAGGTGTCGATAAGGCTTTTAACTTCCGGAGACCCCGGTTCATATGAATTTACCGGCTCGTTTACCGCTAATGGTACTTGCGAAATTGCTTTTGACATATTACGTTTTATTATTTTATTAAATTAAATAAGATGCGTATACAAATTTACAATAATTATAAGGAAAGAAAAAATACTGCATATTTTTACGAAATAAGCTTTATTTGTTGATAATCATTAATAAATAACATTTTTTCAAATTGTATAATTAAGAATAAAATAGGCGTTGATTCGATTTTTTTAATAGAATGAAAAGAGGATGTTAACGATTATAATTATATGAATAAGGACAAAAAAATATTTGTCATAGTTCGTAGAGAGTGCTTAAGTATTGTAAATAAAGGATTTGTGGTTGAATGTTAAAAATACACAAAATTACATTTGTTGTGATTTTGAACATTTTAAATAAATTTTTTGATAGCCGGGAGATTAAGATTGTTCTAATTTTACAACATTATTAGCAGGTATGAAAAAAAGAGTCTTATTTTTCTCTTTTGTGATATTTTTCTCAGCGTTGTGTGCAGGTCTTTTTGCACATAAAGGGAAGACTCAATCATACTCTGATATCCTTTCAAACATTCATCTTCTTCAGCAGAAATCCGATCAGCAGACCCATCCTGAAATGTACAGTTTTTCAGATGTGCAGGATGTTCAGGATTCCAATGACTGGGAGAAAGTGAAATTTGATTACTCAGTGCTTGCGCAGCAGTGGTTATACTATTTCTTTGCCGGCTACACTTACAGTACAAAGGTTGCGGCCGTTCAAAACCGTATTTATATTACAGCACCAAGGTACATCCTGTATCATTCCCTGCAGATTGCGGGCTGCTAATTCCTTTTTTAAATCGTAATGACTTTTATGGTTTGTATTGATGTGAATACAGATCCGTAAAAATCGTTTTTCCACTTTACATTTTTGAATATTTCTATTTGCCTTACAAAAGGTGAACAGGATTCTCATTGTCCAATTTTAAATAAAAAATACTATGCACTTAACACCGAGAGAAACGGAAAAGCTTATGCTGTTTCTGGCAGGCGAACTCGCTCTGAAAAGAAAGGCAAGAGGCCTTAAATTAAACTACCCTGAATCCATAGCACTCATCAGCCACTTCCTGCTTGAAGGTGCAAGAGACGGGAAAAAAGTAGCCGAACTGATGCAGGAAGGCGCTAATCTTCTTACTAAAGAGGATGTAATGCCCGGAGTGGCAGAAATGATCCACGATGTTCAGATTGAAGCCACGTTCCCGGACGGGACGAAGCTGGTAACCGTACACAATCCCATCCGTTAATACCTATTCATATGATACCAGGAGAAATTTTTGTAAAAGAAGGGACCATTATCTGCAATGAAGGCAGAGAAACGGTAAAAATAAAAGTAACCAATACAGGAGACCGTCCTATTCAGGTAGGTTCACACTTTCATTTTTTTGAAGTTAATAAAGCGATGAGATTTGACCGCGAAAAAGCCTTCGGAAAAAGGCTGAATATTGTAGCAAGTACTGCAGTACGTTTTGAACCGGGAGAAGAAAAAGAAGTGGAATTGGTAGAAATAGGAGGGACCAAAAAAGCAATGGGCTTCAATAATCTTGTGGACGGACAGGTAGATTCCGACGAACAGAAAAGAGCGAGCCTTGCAAAAGTTGAAGAATTAAACTTTAAAAATCATTAAAATGAGCTTACACGTAGACAGAAAACAATACGCTAATATATTAGGTCCTACAGCCGGAGATAAAATCAGGCTGGGTGATACTGAAATTATCATTGAAATCGAAAAAGATTTCACCCACTACGGAGACGAAGCCGTTTTCGGAGGCGGAAAAACCGTTCGTGACGGGATGGGACAGAATGTTACGGCGAAAAGAGATGAAGGTGTTTTGGACCTTTGTATCACAGGTGCAGTAATCATTGACCACTGGGGAATTGTAAAAGGAGATATCGGAATCAAAGATGGAAAAATCGTAGGAATCGGAAAAGCAGGAAATCCTGATACAATGGATGGTGTATCACCCAATATGATTATCGGGGCATCAACGGAAGTTCATGGAGGAAAGGGTTATATCGTAACGGCTGGAGGCATTGATACTCACATTCACTACATCTGCCCTCAGCAGATCGAAACATCTCTTTACAGCGGAATTACCACAATGATTGGTGGTGGTACAGGCCCAAATGACGGAACCAATGCTACCACAGTAACTCCCGGGAGATTCAACATGCAGAAAATGCTTGAAGCAGCAGAAGAATATCCTATGAATCTTGGTTTCTTCGGAAAAGGAAACTGCTCGGCAGAAGAACCTATTGAAGAACAGGTAGAAGCAGGTGCTTTGGGAGTAAAAATTCACGAAGACTGGGGAGCGACTCCTGCCACCATTGATGCCGCACTGAAAGTTGCAGATAAATATGACGTTCAGGTGGCCATCCACACTGATACTCTGAATGAAGGAGGATTTCTTGAAGATACGATGAGAGCAATCAACGGAAGAGTAATCCACACCTTCCACACCGAAGGGGCAGGTGGAGGTCACGCACCGGATATCATTAAAGCAGCCATGTATCCCAATGTATTGCCGGCTTCTACAAATCCTACACGTCCTTACACGGTCAATACAATTGATGAACACCTGGATATGCTGATGGTTTGTCACCACCTAAGTAAGAACATTCCTGAAGATGTGGCGTTTGCAGACTCACGTATCCGTCCGGAAACCATTGCAGCAGAAGATATTCTTCATGACATGGGAGTTTTCAGTATTATGAGTTCAGACTCTCAGGCGATGGGAAGACCGGGAGAAGTGATCACCAGAACATGGCAGACTGCAAGCAAAATGAAAGAGCAGAGAGGTGCCTTGGATGAAGATCAGAATGCAGATAATGATAATTACCGTGTCAAAAGATACGTGGCCAAATATACCATCAACCCGGCCATTGCCCATGGTATTTCAGAATATGTGGGATCTGTTGAAAAAGGAAAACTGGCGGATCTGGTAATCTGGAAGCCTGCATTATTTGGAGCAAAACCGGAAATGATCGTAAAAGGCGGATTTGTAATCGCTGCTAAAATGGGAGATCCAAACGCGTCCATACCAACACCTCAACCGATTATTTACAGAAATATGTTCGGAGCCCACGGAAAAGCTAAGTTCGGGACTTGTGCCAACTTCGTTTCCCAAATCTCTATTGATAACGGAACAATTGCTTCTTACAAGCTGGAAAAAATGATTCTTCCGGTGAAAAACTGTAGAAATATTTCCAAAAAAGACCTTATTCATAATGATAAGACACCTTTAATTGAAGTGAATCCTGAAAACTATAAAGTAACGGTAGATGGAGAATACATCACTTGTGAACCTGCGGAAACACTTCCTTTAACACAGTTGTATTACTTGTTCTAAGATAAATTTTAGGAATAAAACCTAACAGGTTTCAAAAACCTGTTAGGTTTATTTAACAACAAAAAAAGATTTATCAGTCCATATTTTAAAACAATTATAGAACTAAGTATAGAATGAAATATTTAAATAAAACAGTTTTTTCTCTTGCCATAGCCGGTATATCTATGCTGTCAGGAAATCTGAATGCTCAGTTTCTGGGCGGGCACAGGCTTAAAAGTGATGAAGACGGACCAAAAGGTCAATTCATGGTTTACGGCTCGTTGGATTACTCAAAAATCACTACACCATCAAGCAGCAGCAGTACCGTTTCCAGTGCACCGCTTGGATTGGGTTATTTTATAAATAATAATGATCTTGTCGGGGTTAATTATGCCTACTCGCAGAATACGGTTGATCACAATGTAGTTTACAAACAGAATGAAGCGGGAATCTGGTATAGTCCTTCATTAATGCTTGGAAAATACTTTGTATTGATAGGGCAGGTAGATGCTCATTATGTTTGGGGACAGCAATTGTCAACAGCGGCTGATGCGATGCAGAACTTTAACGGATTTCGCCTTCGTGCTTATCCCTTGATCGGAATATTACTTGGAGGAGGCTGGGCACTGAAATTCAAATTTGCAGAACTGTCTATGCTTCAAACTAAAACAAAAGAAGAAGGCTGGACGAAAAGCTATATAGCAGGAATCAGTGGTTCAACATTCGGGGTAGGAATCTCCAAAAACTTAGACTTCAGAAAAAAATCCAACAATGATCATTAATCAAATCATAGGCAATCTTGCTGAAAATCCTACGGACAAAACCATAGATTATCTTGATCTGGAATGGTTTGAAACCACCAAAAGAATCCAGCGCAAAAAAACCAGACAGGGAACTGATGTTGCCATCAAATTTCTCAGAGAAGGACAGCGCTTACGTGAAGGAGATATTCTTTTTGAGGATGCAGAAAAAATAATTGCAATCAATGTTCTGGAAACAGAAGCTATTGTTATGTCGCCCACTTCACTGCTTGAAATGGGTACCGTATGTTATGAGATCGGAAATAAACATATTCCGCTTTTCATTCAGAATGATCAAGTATTGCTTCCTTTTGAAATGCCGATGTTCAGATGGCTGGAGGCAAGCGGTTTCAAACCGGAAAAGCAATCTGTGAAGCTGCTGAATCTTCTTAAATCCAATGTAGAGCCCCACGGACATGGCAGTCTTGGATCCACAATCTTTACCAAAATCTTAAAAATGGCAGCCCCGAAAGATGAATAACAGCAACATAAACTTCCTGTCAGGACTGCTTCATCTTGCAGATCCTACACTTCCCATTGGGGGCTATACCCATTCCAACGGACTTGAAACCTATGTGCAGGAAAGGATTGTACATAATTTAGCGACCGCGAAAGAATTTGTACAGAATATGCTTCAGTACAACCTTAAATTCAATGATGGAGCTTTTGTAAAACTGGCTTATGAAGCAGCTGGAAAAGGAGATCTACAGGAATTGTTACTTCTTGATAATGAGTGCAACGCTATAAAATGTCCGAAAGAAATCCGCCAGGCCAGTCAGAAATTGGGCCTCAGACTGATTAAAATTTTTAAGAGAAGAGAGAATTTTCCCCTTATGGAAGCATTTGAAAAGGCAGTCCGGCATAAAGAAGCGAACTCCCATTACTGTATTGTGTTCGGGGTGTATGCTTATCTGATGAAAATTCCTTTATACGAAGCACTTTTGGGATTCTATTACACTTCAGTAGCGGGAATGATCACCAATGCTGTAAAACTGGTTCCTCTTGGGCAGCTGGACGGACAGGATGTTCTTTTTTCTCTTTACCCTGTGATGGAAAAAACAGCTTTAGAAACGATAGAACTGGACAGAGACATGGTAGGGCTTTGTAATACAGCCTTTGACATCCGATGTATGCAGCATGAGAGATTGTATTCAAGGCTTTATATGTCCTAAAAAGGTAAAAGGTAAAAGAGCAAATTGGCGAATTGCTCTCTGCTGAGTGAAACGCCCTTGCGATCGAAAAATATTCACAATCAAAAAAACTTAGCGCACATAGCGTTAAAAAATAAAATTTAAATAAAATGGAAAACAGAAAATATATAAAAGTAGGAGTAGCAGGACCTGTAGGGTCAGGAAAAACTGCATTACTGGAACGTTTAAGCAGAAAATTATTCGGGACTTATGATCTTGGAGTGATTACCAATGATATTTATACCAAAGAAGACGCTGAATTTATGGCAAAAAACAGTCTTCTTCCTCACGACAGAATTATCGGAGTGGAAACAGGAGGGTGCCCGCACACAGCCATCCGTGAAGATGCAAGTATGAATCTTGAAGCAGTGGATGAACTGGCAGCGCGTTTCCCTGAGATAGAGCTGGTTCTTATTGAGAGTGGAGGGGACAATCTTTCAGCGACATTCAGTCCGGACCTTGCAGACGTTACCATTTTCATTATCGATGTAGCAGAGGGAGAGAAGATTCCAAGAAAAGGAGGTCCTGGTATTACAAGATCTGATCTGTTGATTATCAATAAGATTGATCTTGCCCCTTATGTAGGAGCCAGCCTTGAGGTGATGGAAAATGACGCCAGAAGAATGAGAAAAGGAAACCCTTTTGTCTTTACCAACCTGAAAACAGATGAAGGGCTGGATAAAGTAATAGGTTGGATCAAAAAATATGCTCTTTTAGAAGAAGTTGAAGAACCGAACCTGGTAAGATAAATGGACAGTCATTTAAAAATTGTTGCAGGATTCAAGGGAGGAGAATCCTATGTAAAAGATCTCTATGTCTCGCTTCCTTTCAGGGTAGTTTCTGTAGGGCAGAGAAAAAATGACAAAAAGCTCTATCAGATGGTGATGAGCTCCTCCCCGGGAATTCTGGATGGAGACCACTATCATTTGGATGTTACGCTTGAAAAAGGAGCCGCGCTTCAGCTGCAGTCACAATCTTATCAAAGGCTTTTCAATATGCAGGACAAAGCGCTTCAGGAACTCAATGTCTCTATGGAAGATGAAACTTCTTTTGCTTACGTTCCTCATCCTATCGTTCCTCACGAAGATTCCAATTTTAAGAGTAAAGCGAAGATTCATATCGGGAACAACAGCCAGATCATCATCAGTGAGATCATTACCTGCGGAAGAAAACATTATGGGGAAGTCTTTAAACTGAAGCGTTTTCAGAATGTAATGGAAATCTATCACAACAATAAGCTGGTTGTAAAAGATAATGTCTTGATTCAACCTGATATGATCCCGATCAGCAGCATCGGAAATCTGGAACAGTATACTCATCAGGGAACTCTGATCTTCTGCAGTACGAAGGAAAATGTAGACAAAAACGGATTGGTTGAAAAAATAGTTGAAGCATCCGCGCAGCATCATGAACAAATGGAAGTAGGGGTTTCTGCAATGGATGACAATGGTTTTGTAGTAAGAGCTCTGGGACATGGAGGAGAATTGATGTACAACTTCTTCCTGCATATTCAGGAAATCCTTTGGTCTTTAGAATAAAAATTAAAATGATTCTTTATTTAAGTTACAGAGAAAATATTCAATAGAGGCGGGCTTTAGCCCGCAATACTAAAGATATGCTTCCATTGGCTTTAGCCAAAACTTAATAGAGAACAGAACAGCAATAGATAAATAGAAAATGGACAGTACAGTTTGGGCACTTCTTTTAAGCGCCGTTTCAATAAGTTTTATACACACCGCTTCAGGGCCGGATCATTACCTGCCATTCATAGTGATCTCAAAATCTAAAAAATGGAGTGGAATGAAAACCGCAGTATTAACGGTTGTTTGTGGACTCGGTCATGTATTGAGCTCACTGATTTTAGGTTTTATCGGGGTGTTTCTAGGGTGGCAGCTGAATAAGATTTCATGGTTTCAGGATATCAGGGGAAATTTTTCTGGATGGGCACTGCTGATTTTCGGAGGCGTTTATCTGATATATGGTCTCATTCAGGCAATCAGAAACAAACCTCACAAACATTTTGATGTGATGGGTGATGATGTCTATGTATATGAACATAATCACAGTGAAGTGGTAATGCCTCAGAAAAGAATAAAAGTAACCCCGCTTGTATTGTTCATGATTTTCGTGATGGGGCCCAGTGAACCTTTGATTCCCTTGTTATTTTATTCAGGAGTAAAACACTCAATGTCTGAAATTGCCGTACTGGTAATTTCTTTTACTGCAACTACAGTATTAACTATGCTTGGAATGGTTCTTCTGGGACGTTATGGATATTCAACATTATTCAATACCGAAAGACTGGAAAGATATATGGGAGTGGTAAGCGGAGCTGTAGTTACTGTTTGTGGTGTCGGAATGGTCTTTCTTGGATGGTAAAAGGGTTTCAGGATGCGGGATACGAGGTGCGTGGTAGAGTTTGAGGGTAAAAGAGTTTGAGAGAAAAGTTTTATTTCCTTCTAACCTCTACTACCTAATCCAAATCATCAATACATTTTACATCATACAAAATACATTATACAAAAAAACTATGGACGAATTTTTCAAAAAACTACCTTTTTTAGACAATATATTAAAAGGAATCGGGCAGATTATGCTCCAGGAAAACAGATGGACCGGGCTTCTGTTTCTCATAGGAATCTTCATGGGAAGCTGGCAGTGCGGAGTTGCGGTATTGCTTTCAACAGCAGCCGGAACTTTTACTGCAACGAGGCTTAAATACGATCAATCTGAAATCAATGCGGGACTGTACGGTTTCAGTGCAGCGCTGGTGGGAGTAGCATTGGCATTTCTTTTCCAAACTACGGTATTGATCTGGATTTTGATCCTATTAGGTGGAGCATTGGCTGCCGTTATCCAGCATTTCTTTATCCAGAAGAAAATTCCGGTGTTTACTTTTCCTTTCATCATTATTACATGGGTATTGGTTTTTGCATTGCGTCATTTTACCCACATTCCACCTTCTGCCATGTTAAGCAGTGAAGTAGTTCCTACAGAATATGATGACTTTCTAACATGTACCAATGGGTTTGGTGAAGTAATCTTTCAGGGAGGGGTACTTTCAGGAATGATTTTCTTCCTGGCTGTTTTCATCAGTTCTCCGGTAGCAGCGTTATATGGATTAGTCGCATCCATTCTTGGTGCAGGATTATCACAACTGAATGGAGAACCCATCAAAGAAATCCACATGGGATTATTTGGATTCAACGCGGTGCTTTCCGCTATCGTTTTTTCCGGAGTCAGAAAAACAGACGGCTTATGGGTGCTTATTGCAGTTCTTATTACCATTGCCATTGATGATTTCTTAATAGACAATCATTGTCTGGATATCGTTGGCGGAGTATTTACTTTCCCGTTTGTAGCCGGAACCTGGATTACACTTTTAATTCAGAAGGCATTTCTTAAAGTGAAATCTAATGGTTAGAGAGTGGGAGAGTTTGAGGATATGAGAGTTTTAGAGTGGAAGATTGTTTAAAGTTCAAGATTTAAAGTTCTTTTACGATGATTGACGATTCACTTGCGGAGCAAAATTCACTATTGCTATTCCTCTGACTCCTAACCTCTGGTTTCTAACTTCTAAAATCATTAATACATTATACATTTTACATTGTACAAAAAAAATAAAAAATGAAAATAACAAAAATAGCAGCTGCATTTCTGGTCATGGCATTCAGTGGAAAAATGATGGCTCAGGAAGCAGAAAAACAGTTGCTGATAAAAGATGCAGATGACAAATTTCCCATTGCGGATGCTTTGGTAAAATATGACAACGGAAACAGCCATACCCATACAGGACCGGACGGCACATTTGCCATTCCTGTAAAATCCCTTCCTGATACCCTTGTGATCAGCCGTCAGGGGTATGATGAGGTAAAATGGGTGGTAACCAATGATGAAGATAAAAATAAAGTTATTTTTTTACAGCATAAGCCTTTTCAGATTTCCGAAGTAGCTATCAACCACAGTTCATTTCTATCAGCCATTACCAAGGTTGATCTGAATAAATTTCCGGTAAACTCAGCGCAGGATCTGTTGAGAAAAGTTCCGGGACTTTTTATTGCACAACACGCCGGAGGAGGAAAAGCAGAACAGCTTTTTTTAAGAGGATTTGATGCTGATCATGGTACCGATGTAAGTGTAAATGTAGACGGAATGCCTGTGAATATCGTTTCCCATGCCCATGGACAGGGATATTCTGACCTGCATTTTGTGATTCCTGAAACGGTAAATAATATCGATTTTGGAAAAGGAGCATATTATATGGACCGTGGGGACTTTAATACGGCGGGGTATGTGGATTTTCAGACGTACAACGGTTTGAAAAACAGCATGATTAAACTGGAAGGAGGTTCTTTCAATTCAAAAAGAGTATTGGGAATGTTCAATATTCTCCATGATGATCTTGGGCGTAAAAATGCATATGTGGCGGCAGAATATAACTATACTGACGGACCTTTCGATGTAAAGCAGAATTTTAACAGAGTCAATATTTTTGGAAAGTACAATCAATGGATTACGGATAACGACTATTTTAATGTCCAGTTCTCTACATTTAATTCTTCCTGGAATGCTTCAGGACAGATCCCGGAGCGTGCCGTAGATGAAGGAATTATAGGAAGGTGGGGAAGTATAGATCCTACAGAAGGCGGAAAAACTTCAAGAACAAACCTTCAGATGAATTTTAAGCATCTTATTTCTCCTTCCGAACAGATTGATGCTATGGCATTTTATTCAAAGTATAATTTCAATCTGTATTCCGACTTCACCTTTAATTTAAAAGATAAAGATCATGGAGATGAAATCCAGCAGACCGATGGAAGGAATATCTACGGAGCCGAAGTAAAATATACCAAAACTTTTTCCTTGGCAAACAGTTCTTTAAACTGGACTTCAGGAATAGGCCTGAGAAATGATGATATTAATACTCTGCAGCTTAATCATGTATATCACAGAGATATGCTGCTTGACAGATTATCAGACGTGACGGGAACAGAAACCAATCTTCATGCTTATTCAGGGATAGTATGGAAAACCGGAAAATGGAGGATCAACCCGGCTTTGAGAGTAGATCATTTTATTTTCAATCTGCATAATCTGCTGGATGCAGAACTGCTGCCATCAGGACAGTCAAAAGAAGCAACAAGACTGAGTCCAAAACTGAATTTCTCCTATGCTCAGAATGACAATGTGATGTGGTTCCTGAAAACAGGAATGGGCTTTCATTCCAATGACCTGAGAGTGGTTGTTCCCAATAAGAATGAAAATACCCTTCCATACTCTATCGGAGCAGATTTTGGGGTGAGGTTGCATCCATTCAAATCACTGATTATTACACCAGCATTATGGTATATGGATCTGCAGCAGGAATTCGTGTATGTAGGAGATGATGCTGTGGTAGAGCCTTCAGGGAAATCAAGACGTTTCGGGGCAGATCTTGGAGTTCGTTTCCAGCCTTTGGAAAACTTTTATCTGAATGCAGATATCAATTATTCCCATGCCAGATTTACTGAAGAAGAAAAAGGACAGGATTATGTTCCGCTGGCGCCGGTAGTTACCAGCACAGGATCGGTAAACTGGGATTTCCTGAATGGCTTTTCTTTGGGGCTTCAGTACAGATATCTGGGAGCAAGGCCCGCCGTGGAAGATAACAGCATCAGAACCAAAGCCTATTTTGTGAATGATCTGATGCTTTCCTATAACCGTCAGAAATGGGGTGCCAATCTTCAGGTCAATAACCTTTTCAACGTAAAATGGAACGAAGCACAGTTTGCCACCGAAACTCAGCTGAAAGGAGAAGCAGAACCTGTTACAGATCTTACCTACACGCCCGGAAGTCCTTTTGGAGTGAGAGTAGGAGTGTATTATAAGTTCTAGCGTATAATGTATAATGTATAATGTATAATGTATAATGTATAATGTATAATGTATAATGTATAATGTAGCGACGGTAAATTGTTTTCTGGATTAAAAATAAAAACGATGGTTCAGATAATGTCATTCTCATACATTGTACATTTTACATCCGACATTGTACAATAATATAATTTCAGCATTAAATTTGTAATAATCAATTCATTATGGAAGTATTATCCAATTTTCAATACAAGAAGCTCTTTCTTCCGAATATTACGGAAAAAATATTGGCCAACAATGCTGATATACAGCTGTACCGGATAGAAAATTATCTTAAAGGAATTCTGATGCCGGTAATTCCGTACCGTACAACTTTCAATTTTATTATTTTCGTTACCAACGGTCACATCAGGCAATACCTTGAAAATAAAGAATACCATGCTGAAAAAGGGGGCGTGATCTTTATCAAACAGGGGACAATCACGGCAACTGTTGAATTATCCGATGATATTGAAGGTTTCTTTCTTGCTTATGAAAATAATATTCTGTCTGAACAGGAACTGCCCAAACATAAAAGCAGTATTTTTTTCATGACACCCTTCCTGAATCTTGACAGCCTGACATACGGAACCATTACCCAGCTTCTTCCCATCATGGAACAGGAATTATGGCTGAATAACCTTAATACCAATGATGTAGTGGTAACGATGCTTCATCTCATATTGATCAAAATGCTGATCACGGATTCTGATACTCACCATAAATCGGCAACACGCCCAATGGAGTTGTCCCTGCAGTTCCGGGATTTACTATTTAAATATCATGTAGGAGAAAAGAGAGTGGCATTTTATGCTGATAAACTGTCTGTAACGGAAAGTTATCTGAACAAATGTGTGAAAGGTGTTACCCAAAAATCCCCGAAACAGTGGATCAACGAGATTGATATCAATTACAGTAAAGCATTGCTGCACTCCAGCAAAGATATTGCAGAAATTGCCTACGAACTGAACTTTCATACTGCCTCCCACTTTACCCAGCTTTTCAAAAAGATTGCAGGCATAACCCCTAAGGAATACAGAATACAGTTTTTGAATAATAATAGGATTTCCGTTTGATATGAAAAATAATTAAATATCAATGGTCAATTTTGCTTCGCAAGTGAATAGTCAATTGGTTAATGAAGTACAGAATAAAAAATTCACTGCGAAGCAAATTCACTATTGATTGGAAAACTTCCTACATCCTCTCATTTTCCAGGATTTTCAGAACCAGCCTTTCTTCCTTTGTAAGATCAGCTTTTCCGTCATTTTCTTCAATAACTTCCAGTTCGTCAAGATACTTTTTGATCGTATTGTTTTCGTAAAGGTTGATCACTAAAGGATGAACGTAATACTTTCTGCAGACGGCCGACGTATTCCCCAGATTTTCTGCAACGATGTCCAGAGCTTCTTTTACTTTCTTTTTATACTGAGTGTCATTTTCGGCATACCCGATTTCCCTGAAGGCGATCAAAGCACTTACCGTTCCGGACCATGTCCTGAAGTCCTTAGCTGTAAAATCCTCACCACTGATCTCTTTGATATACTCATTCACCATACCGGAATCTACAGAATGGCGGTTTCCTTCATCATCAAAATATTGAAAAAGCTCTTTACCGGGAATATCCTTACATTTCTGAATGAGCCTTGCCAATCTTTTACTCCGGAGATCAACATGGTGCATGACTCCCTTCTTTCCTTTAAAAGAAAAAGTGATCTTTTGCCCTTTCACCTGTACATGTTTGTCTTTTAATGTAGTGAGCCCGAAAGAACCATACAGTTTTTCATAGACATTATTGCCGATACGGATATTGGTTCTCTGCATGAGACTGACAATTAAGGCAAGGATTTTTCGCTTTTCAAAATTTCTCAGCGCAAGATCCTGCTCTACATGCAGGCGGATATTGGGTAATGAATATCCGAACTGAAGCATGCGGTAAAATTTTGTGTGATTTCTCAGAGCGCTCCAGAGAGGATGGTAACGGTATTGTTTTCTTTTTTTGACATCAAAACCTGTTGCCTGAAGATGTCCGTTTTCCAGCGCACAGATCCATACATTTTCCCAGGCGGGCGGAATGACCAGTTTATTAATCCTGGTGATTTCCTCTTTGTCTTTTATTTTTTCACCATCCCTGTAATAGGAATATTTCTTTCCTGTTTTCTTACGGGTAATTCCGGCGGTCTCTGCATCGGTGGTATATACAAGATGTACCGCCTTTGCAGAAGCTTCCGGATCCTTCATGATCTTAACAATTTTTGAAGGTTTCAGGTGAGAAATGATTTCCAGGTCTGTATTCTTCTCCATAAAGCATGGTTAAGAGTTTTTACCCCTCGAAAAAATCAGTAAAAGAATCCCTACTATTACACAGACTAAGAGAATTCCCCACCACATTCCAGCCTTAAAAATTGTTTCTACGGCCTCACAGCTTGTCAATGTCAACAAGCTTAATATCATTATACTGTATAAGCTTAATTTTTTCATAGTAGTATATTTTGTGATGTTAAACTCTTAAATGATCAGCTCTCCATTTTTTGATAGATCTTTTAATTTCATCTCCTGAGATGTTTTCATGAAGTGCCTTGTATAAAAGCTCTTTGAACTCGTCATCATAAGCAAATCTTAAGGCAGCAATCTGGTCGAATTTCAATTTTTCAACCGTTTCATCCGATCTTATATTGAAGATTTCAAAATACCGTTGCTGAAATTCCAGAATCACTATCCGGTTTTGCAGTCCCAGTGCATAATGCTGCCGGGTCATAAATGCAAGGTAGGAAAGCAGAAAAATTACAATAGAAAACAGGAGCCAGATCAACTGATTTTCCGGGTCATTCCAGATTTTATAAATTCCGAAAATCTCCATTAGGATCAATATCGGAAGATAAATAAAGTGATGTGGCGGATAAAATTTCCTGTGGTTACTGTAGTTTTGCTGTTTCATAAGGTAGCATGCAGCAATAATCTTTCCAAAATTTATTATTTTGATAATAAATCAACATTTGTGGTATGTTTAGTTTGTCTATTTTAGCTTCTTTGTATTGATATTCTTTGTTGTAAATTTATATTGTTTGTATTTCAATATTTGAATATGCTTTAAGTGATTACGAAAGTCAAAGTTTGTATCTGATTTATTTAATATGGCATTGATGTTCAAGTGATCAATCTTCTCAATAAAGTTGTTAAACTTTACAAAACCACAAAAGTCACAAAAGGGTTTCATTTTAAACACTTGAGTTCTATTAAGTAAGTTTAAAATGAAACTGAAGAAAAGTTCACATAAGATGAAAATCAAAGATTTTACAAAACTTAAGTGCACTTATTATACATAAACCTTGACTCTAAAAAGCTTAAGTGTTTAAAACTTTTGTGGTTAAAAATAATGAATATAAAAGTTGAAACAGCTTCAATAAGAAGTCCTTTAAAAATAACAGATTATTAAGCAAAATAGCATGTTAATTTCATCTTCAGCCTTTAAATTTTTCGTAACTTTCGGTGGTTAAAAAAGAAAAGAATGACTTCAAAGGAAAAAGTTGCTGCGCTTCGTGAAGAAATGCAGAAAAATAATGCTGATGCATTTATTGTATATTCTGCAGACCCGCATATGAGCGAATACCTTCCCGAAGAATGGCAGGAAAGAGCTTGGTTGTCAGGTTTCCTTGGTTCTGCCGGTTTTGTGGTGGTTACCAAAGACAAAGCCGGACTCTGGACAGACGGAAGGTACTTTACACAAGCTGCTATCGAGCTGGAAGGTTCCGGAATTGACCTTTTCAAAGACGGTATGGAAGGAACCCCTAATTATATCGACTGGATTATTTCAGAAATTCCTTCAGGCGGTAAAGTGGCTGTAAATGCTTTGGCTGCTTCTAATGCCAACTGGGAACTGCTTTCTCAAAAATTTAATTCAAAAAATATTACCCTGATAGATCTTCCGCTTTTAAAACAAGTCTGGAAAGACAGAGGAACACCATCTGCTAACCCTATTTTTGTACATCCTGTAGAAAGAGCCGGTAAATCTGTATCGGATAAAATTGCTGCTATCCGTCAGAAAATGGAAGAGCAGGAGGCTACCGTACACATCATATCAAGTCTGGATGATGTCGCATGGACATTGAACCTCAGAGGAAGTGATGTAGACAGCAACCCTGTTTTTTTAGGATATATTGTAATCACTAAAAATGATGCTGTTTTATTTACAGGGCTGGAAAAAATGGAAGTAGCGGCTAGAAAACAAATGGATGATGCCTTTGTGAAAATGATGCCTTATGAAGAATTTTACAATTATCTGAAGAATTTCAAAAATGAAAAAGTACTGGTTTCTCCAAACAGCAACCAGCAGATTTTTGAAACATTAAAAACGGAGAACCAGTTTATTAAAGCTCCGGTTCCCGGTAACCTGATGAAAGCCCAGAAAAATGAAGCTGAGTTGGAAGGTTTCAGAAAAGTAATGGTAAGAGACGGAGTGGCTATGGTAAAATTCCTTTACTGGTTAACACACAATGCAGGAAAAGAAGCCATGAACGAATATTCTATCGGTGAGAAACTGAGAGGCTTTCGTGCAGAAGGAGAAAATTTTGTAGGAGAAAGTTTCGGTTCCATTGTAGGATATAAAGATAACGGTGCCATCATGCATTATTCTGCCAAAAAAGAAGGAAGCAAAGAAGTAACCAATGAGGATACTATTCTTGTAGATTCAGGAGGTCAGTACCTTGAAGGAACTACAGATATTACAAGAACTTTCGCTTTAGGAACCCCTTCGGAGGAATTTAAAAGAAACTCAACATTGGTATTACAGGGATTGATCCGTTTATCAATGGTGAAATTCCCGAAAGGAACAAAAGGTGTACATTTAGATGCCATCGCAAGACTTCCGTTATGGATGGAAGGAAAAGACTTTAATCACGGAACCGGACACGGAGTAGGAAGTTTCATGAATGTACACGAAGGTCCGCAGAACATCAGAAAAGATCTGAACCCTCAGGAACTTCTTCCGGGAATGGTGCTGTCCAATGAGCCTGGATACTATCTTGAAGGACATTACGGAATCCGTCATGAGAACCTTATTGCTGTAAAAGAAGCAGAAAAAACGATTCATGGAACATTCTATGAGTTTGAAACTCTGACATTCTGCCCATTCTTTAAAGATACGGTAGTAAAAGAAATCCTTTCAGAAAGCGAAATCGCGTGGTTAAATAGCTACCACAAAAGCTGTGAAGAAAAACTGGCTCCTTATCTGGAGGGAGAAGTTAAAGAATGGTTCCTGCAACTGGTAAGCCCTCTTTAAAATAAATAAAAATTAAAATCTGTTGATAATCAGTGGTTTAAATTTTTATTTTAACTGTTAAACAGAATAATTGTTAGATAAACCAAAGTCCTGTAGGGTATTTCCTGCAGGGCTTTTCTTTTTATGCAACCGTATTTTTACGGATATAATTCTAGGGATTACCCTGATGTAAAAAAAATAGGGCTGCCCTATATTTGTATCAACAAAACATCATTCATATCTTCATAAATAACTCAAGTAAATTCAAAACGGTAGATCATCTCGTCCTGAGATGATTTTTTTTTATATTAATCAAAATTTATAGTGGGTAAGCTCAAAACAATTCATGAAATTGATGCGGTCTTTACCATAATTCTGCAAAAATTAAAACTTTGTGTTGATCCGGTATGGAACCTCCGTCTTTTTATCTATTTTCGTAATTCATTAGAAACATCCTTATTTAAAAAAATGATACGTGATTACTTTCGAAGCTTTAATCTCTTTTCAGAAGATGAAATTGAAGAGTTCCTACAGCTTTTCGAAATCCGAAGGCTGAATAAAAATGACTATTTTGTGCAGGAAGGTGAAAGATGTAGGGAAGTAGCGTTTATCAACTCAGGAATCTTCCGGTCTTTCTATACTTCTGATAACGGAAAAGATATGACCTATTGTTTCAAATTTCCCAATATGATGATTGCTGCTTACTCATCATTTATTTCAGGATGTCTTAGTAAAGAAAGCATTCAGGCGATTACTGATGTAGAATTGCTGATTCTGAAAAAAGAAAAAATGGATCTCCTGGTAAAGGATGCTCTGAACTGGACTCAGTTTTTAAAAATCATTGCTGAGCAGGAATATCTCGAACTTGAAACCCGTTTTTTTCAGCTTCAAAGGGATAATGCAGTGCAACGGTATGAAGCGTTATTAAAGAATCAGCCTGATTATATTCAGAAAATCCCACTGCAATATCTGGCCTCCTATCTTGGCATCACACAGCGTCACCTTAGCCGTATCCGAAAGGAAATTTCTTTTTAGACATTTGTCCTGTCTGTTAAAACAGATGCGCTATACTTTTGTCAAAAAAAGTTATGGAGCAAAATATTTTAATTATCGGAGGAAACGGGTTGGTAGGCAAAACAATTTCCCGAATCCTGAAATCAAGAAATCCTCATCTTACTGTTTTTATCGGAGGCCGAAAAGGAGGAAAAACAGATAAAGATCTGAGAATTGATGTTACAGATCCTTCTTCTTTTAAAGTGATTTCTGACAAAAAAATAAATCTCATCATTCTTTCCGTCAATGATAAAGAGGATCATGTTCTTCGTTTCGCTATTGATCATCAGATAGATTATCTGGATATTACGAAGCCTACCCCGGCCTTGGTGAAAGCCTATAATATTGCCGGAAAAGCGGAAGTGAACAGCAGAATTGTCTTCAGTTCAGGCTGGATGGGCGGTATTGTCCCAGGGTTGGTTAATATCTTGTCTGATTCAGGGGATATTAATGAAGTAAAACTCTTTGTCTACTATTCTGTGAAAGACCTGGCAGGGGAGAGTTCTGCGCATTTTATGGCGGAAAACGTAGCGGTACCTTTTGTGCATTATAAAAATGATAAACCGGTTTCTATCAGGCATTTTTTAGATACTGAAGCTTTTAATTTTTCTTTTGGAATAGGGAGGAGAAGTGCATATAATTTTGATGTGCCTGATTTGTACATTCTCAACAAAGTGGAAAGAATTTCTGATGTTAACGTAAAAATGACCTATAATTCAAAATTCATTACCTGGCTTTTGGGGGCATTTCAATACTTAAGAATTTATAATATACTGTCTTTAAAGGAGAGAAAAATGATTTTCGGGTCGAGTGGAAACGGTGACCAGTCAGTCTTTGAAATTGTAGTTGATGATCAGGCTGGACAAAAGAAGCTGAGTTTGCAGAGCTTAAAAGGACAGGCAGAACTTACTGCTCTATCTGCTGTTCTGCATACCGAAGAACTGTTGAGAAATCCTCATGAAAATAAGGTCTATTTCAGCCATCAGCTGCATGAGCCTTTATCATTACTGGCACAGCTTAATGCCTATGATTCTATCAATATCAATGTGACATCATGAAAAAAATAGCAATTATCAACGGACATCCCCATAAAGATTCCTTCAATTTTGGAGTTGCGGAAGCTTATAAGTCGGGAGCTGTAGCATCAGGAGCCGAAGTCAGGGAAATTGTGATCCGGGATTTAGATTTCAATCCCAATCTGCAGTTTGGATACCGGAAAAGAATGGAACTTGAACCGGATTTGGTGAAAGCCTGGGAAATTATACAATGGGCAGATCATCTGGTTTGGGTACATCCTGTGTGGTGGGGAGGATTTCCAGCCATTATGAAAGGATTTATAGACCGGTTATTTTTACCCGGAATGGCTTATAAATACCGGGAAAATTCCGTGTGGTGGGATAAACTGCTAAAAGGAAAAACAGCTCACATCCTTACAACATTGGACCAGCCGGGATGGTATTACCGTTTGTTTTTCGGAAGACCCAGTGTCAATCAGCTTAAAAAGTCCATCCTGGAATATTGTGGAGTAAAACCCATTAAACTGACTTACATCGGTATCATCCGGAATTCGAAGGATGAGCAGCGAAATCAGTGGCTGAGAAAGGTGAAAGACTTGGGTAGAAATTTAAAGTGAGTTTTGATTTAGTCCATTAAACTATTGAAAAAATGTTATCCTTAATGGATACAACATTTTTTCAATAGTATTTTTATTATCTGTCAGTTTAAGTTGTTGCTTCTTTCTGGGGAAAAAGAAGAGACATAAGAACTGATAGAATGAGTATTCCGGCGACAATTCCCAAAGATATGGGCGATGGAATATGAACCCAGGGAGATATCAGCATTTTAACGCCAATGAAGCTTAAGATAACAGCCAGCCCGTAAGGCAGTTTGCTGAACATATGAATGAAATTTGCAAGTAAGAAATACAACGATCTTAAGCCCAGAATGGCAAAAATATTAGAGGTATAGAGAATAAAAGGATCTTTTGAAATAGCAAAAATAGCAGGAATGGAATCCACTGCGAATAAAACGTCAGTAAACTCAATAACAGCTACTACAATCAGGAGGGGAGTAGCCATTTTAATGCCGTTCTGAATGGTGAAAAATTGATCACCGGCATAGTTGTCAGAAACTTTCCAGCATTTTTTTATAAGTTTTGCACCAGCAGTATTACTGAAATCTTTTTCATCCTCATCATCTCCTTCTCCCCACGATTTGACTCCGGCATATATCAGAAATAGACCAAACAGCGTCATTACAATGTTGATCTGTACTGCTTTACCGAATATATGTGTCTCAGGGAGATAAGTTAACTGTATGATTCCGATACCAGCAAATATAAATAGAGCTCTGAAAATTAAAGCTCCAATAATTCCCCAGAACAATACTTTATGATGCAGATATTTGGGTACTTTAAAAAAGCTGAAAACAAGGATGAAAACAAACAGATTATCTACGGAAAGTGCTTTCTCTATCCAATAGGCAGCCTGGAACTGTGTGAATTTTTCAAAGGCCAGTGCATTGCCTCCTTCATCCTGATTGAATATCCAGTAGATAATACCTGAAAAAACCATTGATAGTGAAATCCATATGACTGACCATACTGTTGCTTCTTTAGTGGAAACTTCATGGGCTTTTCTGTTAAAAACACCCAGATCCAGCAACAGCATTATCATAATAAGTAATGCAAAGCCGATGATAAGTCCTGGATGTAAATCTATAATATTTTGTTGATCCATAATAAGAATTAATTATGAGTTAAAGTAATATACATAAGCCTTCCTCCTTCTTCGTCTGAAAGCATAATCTTCTTTCCGTCCCTGATTTCGACCATCGAATTAACGGGGATAACCTTATTCTCAGACAGATCTTTCATGGAAGGCATTCCCTGATTGACGAGCATCCATTTGTTTTGGTAAAATGTAAAATAACCTACGGGTTTTTTATCTTCCGGGGTGAGACTTTCATTCCGGATTACTTTCCTGGATGCATGCCATTTAAAAAGATATTGATTATGGTATACCATCAGTCTGTGATTCTCAGGTTTCCATACATTATCTTTAAATTTATAATACAGATCAATAACGGGTAAACTTCCTTTGTGAGGGGTGCCGCAAAAAGGGCATTTGGGAGCAGAGGTATTGTCAAAGACATACCATTTTTCATCACAATCCGGATTGCTGCAGGGTTGTATCAGGTCTACTGTTTTCAGAAGAGCTGTTTCCCATTCATTGGCAATGGGTCTTAGAATAGGATTGTGCAAACCATCGATAAACGCTTTTTTAAAGAGTTCTGTCAGATAAGGTCCCGTAATGGTAAAAGGTGATTTCTTAGGGTCTCCCCAGAATATATTCCACTTTTTGAGATGATCTGTTTTTACACGATTAATAGGATTTTCAGGATGTTCTATAAAAACAGCTTTTTCTCCCATAGCCAATATTTCATCCTTTTCAGCATCGAGATCCCAGATTTTTCCTCCCCTGAAAGGATGTCTCCTTAATAAATACATATAGATCAGCACAGGAAGGGCATGAAGATCTGTTTTTTGATTGGGAAGAATCCTGTTTGGATCTCCGATATTCAAATGTTTGGTTTTTAAAACTTCGGGAGCTATAAAATCTGCAGTCCCTATTACTTTGGCAGGAATAAGTCCCGGTACTACCAGACCATCAATATCTATGATGCATGCTGATTTTGTGACAGGATCTACAAGTACATTATTATAGGAAAGATCAGAATGGGCCAGTCCCATTTGATGCATTTTTTTTACCCCTCTGGAAATATTGATGGCAATCTGAAAATAGCTTAACCAATCTCCCAGTTCAGAACGGTCAAGGGATAAAGGATATTGTTTGTTTCTGAAGGAAGGGGTTGTAAACCATTTTCCAACTTTTTCACCATTTTTGATCGTTTCATTGGCTGTATATCCTTTTTTAAAGAAAAATTTACCATTATAGAAAGGAACGATGACTCCCCATTTTCCATTTTTTTCAACTGCATCATAGGGCCATCTGTAGATTTCATCTAAAAAATATTCAGATGAATTTCCGTTTTTGATATTGTTGTGGTATAAAGTGACAATTTTCTTGATACTTTCTTTATGGTTGAAATCTATAAAATCACGAAAGAAAGCGACTGCATATTTTTTGTCTGGTGAAAAATAGACATCTTTTACACCTCCCACTTTAGGATTACCATCATCTACGTATTCGTAAATTTTTGATGGATCAATGACTGATTTTACTTTTATAATATTCATCTCAGTAAATTATAGCAAGTGTTCTGTCGTCGTGATTCCCTTTGCTCCAAAAGTCCATCCAATGAAGGAGTTGGGATTCAATATCAGAGTCTTCTTCAAAGTCAACTTTCACCAGCTCTTCATTCTCCCCATCAAGATCTCTTAGAAATTCTTTCCAATTGTCAATGTTTTCCAATTTGCTTTCTACCAGGAATTTAGGATCATATATTCCATCTGTCATCAGGAATAATTTTGAGAAATCTTCAAAACAGTTGATGCCAAAGCGTGCTCCCATATCCGGGCTTGAAAATATTTCTGTCATGGTAATAAAACGGGTGGCGCCTCCTACGTCACCTACATCAAGAAAGTTTAAAAGTTGTACTTTTTCATGCTGATCAGTCATGATATTGATAGGACAGTCACCCACTCCAAAACTAAGTATCACATAGCCGAAATCAAATTTTTTTATCAGGGCAAAGATGATGGTAGTATTGAGGTCTTTGATAGGTATATTCTCCTGGCCGGCAAAATTTTTAAGCTCATGATGAAGATTTCTTACATTTTTGTAAAGAATATTGATGATGGCTGATTTTTTTTGCAGTCTGTAGTCCTCATCCAAATTTTCGTTTTTATCTTTATTCTCTTGCGGAATATCATCAATGGTATTTTGGGGTTCTGTTTTTTCTGGATCTTTTACTGAGTGCTCACTGAAAAAATCAATGATGTGTTCAGAAAGCTGCTGCAGCACTTCAGTATCATCAAAACTTCTTGTGATATATTCGGTTGCTATTTTTGAACCCATTCGTGCATATTGGGCAGATCCCGCCCCATCAGCTACGGCAATGACAGCCCAGTTGTCAGGTAATTCAAGCAGATGAAAATCATCATCTCTGAATGTCCCTGCATGGGCGTGTGAACGGCCTCTTTTTGAAGCAATCACAATTTTTTTATCCAGAAATTTTGCAGACAGGGTAGAAGTATCTGATTTGGCAAATCTACTGCCTTTATCACTGGGTTTATCTATCCAAAGATCTTTTGGATCTGCATTGACTACAAATGGAATGATTTTAATGTCATCTGTTTCATTTTTGTCATTTCTGTTATAAAATACAATTTGAATATCAATAGTATTAGCCATCATGGGAGTTCCTGTAATACAAGATTTTTCATGATCAAACTGCAGTCCTGCGATATCCAGATTTTTAATTTCACGGATAACTATATTCGGAAATTCACCTGTATTGAATGAATACTGATATTCTTTTTTTGCATTGGCATTGGGAATAGCAATATATTTTTCTTTAAACTCCTCTTTATCTCTGTACATATTGAAGATTTCTAAAACCTGTTTTTTTATTGAATGCATTGACTTTTCAAGGTCGCTTACTTTTGCATTTTGCATGAGCTTGGAGATCGTGGTTTCTACAATCTTATTTTCTTCAATCTCAAAATCTTTTAAAATGTCTTTTAAAAATGTTTCCATATTATTCTCATGTTCTGTTTCCATCAAATCCATCTTTTGAAATTCAATTCCGGATTTTTTCTGTTTTTTTCAATGATGCTGAAATGTCAGTAAGACCATCGCTATATTTTATACAATAATATTGAGCTCTGCTGGTGGTGGAGGCAATACCATCGTTTCTCCGGTTCCCTGAGATTTCCCACCCATTTCAATGGAAGTGCTTACCCACTTAAAGAAAGTAGCCAGTGTACCGGCATCCGTAGATTCAAGCTTAACAACATGACTGGTAAGTTCCTGTAAAAAACTTATTTCTGCTTCAGGGCCGGCAGCACAACCTACAATAACTCCGAAATCAAGTTTTTTAACGCTGGGAATTATTTCTCTGTACTTTTGAATATCAGATGGTTTCCCATCCGTAAAAACAAAGAGTAAAGGCTTCCAGTCCCCTTTACGGATCAGGGAGCCTTTTACAATTTCTTTACTGACAAGATCACACATCATGGCAAGAGCTTCCCCTGTATGTGTGGGTCCGCTGTCCGGACATGTTATTTCTACAGGCTGATAACTTGCAAGATCAACAAGAGGCACCATATTGTTCACTTCACGATTGTAAGTGATAACACTGATATGAAGAGATTCCATTGCTTGCGGATCTGAACGAAGCATACTGATAAGCCCGTTGAAACCATTATTAAGTGCCTGTATCGGTTCTCCTCTCATTGAGCCGGAAGTATCCAACAGGAAGTAAGCCAATAATCTTCTGTTCATATCTAAGCCACAATTACCAGTTCAGATGGGGGTGGAGGAAGCTGATCTATTCCTGCCAGTTCTACTCCTGTTGTTTCCACTTTGGTTGAAGTGGTTGAAATAGACGCTGTTACCCACTGAAAGAATTTTGAAATACTTTCAGAATCTGCATTATCTAATCTTACTGTAGCTTCGGTAATCTGTTTCAACACAGCATCGTCTGCTCCCTGTCCGGCAGCACATCCTACAATCAGCCCTTTATTGACGGATTTCAGTTTCTGATATCCGGTTTGCCAGTTATCAGTAGGTACACCATCTGTCATGATAAAAGTTAAAGGTTTCCAGTCTCCTTTTTGTTCCGTTGTCGTCTTAATGATTTCTGACTGCATTTTATCTGCTAACAGGCTTAGGGCGGCCCCTAATGAAGTTGTACCGGAAGCTTTTAAGTCAAGCATTTGAAAAGAAGCAAGGTCAGTTAAAGGGATAATTTGGTTGGCCTGGCTGTCAAAAGTAATGATACTTACATAAGCGGTTTCTATAGCCTGAGGATTCTGACGGAGCGAATGAAGCATCATCTGAACTCCATTTTTAACGGCTTCAATGGGCTCACCGGTCATTGAGCCCGAGGTATCCAGAAGTAAATATACGGGAAGTCTTCTCATGGTAGTTTTTTTATTGTTTTTTGATTATTATTTAGATCCCGGAGCCCATTTCATTCCCCAGCGGTACGTTTTATCACAGTCTGCGTGAGAATTATGAAAAGTTACCAGTTTTTTTACCTGCATAGAATGAGGAGAAAAAAGGATTTCAGCAATAGCACAAAACTTTCTTGAGTCATTTTGCTTACCCATTTCAACCTCTATATCGGGATTCCCTGAAACTTTTATATTGATGATCCCATTCGTTTCATTCCATCTGGCAACACCGTCATAAATAAAACAGTAGATCACAATTCTTTTAAGACTGTTGATGCCAACGGGGTTTACAAGTATGTTTTCACCTGATCCTGAATTGGCACCACGGTCATCTCCGGTATGCCAGATAAAAGGGGCATCGCTGTATCTTCCCTGCCTGGTAAGTTTGTCTCTTGAACCTCCTTTGCCATTGGCAAACTGTAATCCATCGATACAGTCTTTCTGTCCATTGTTCAGTTCATAAAAACATCCCAGATCCAGATCAATGCTGCTGTTCCCTCCTAATAGACTTGAGAAAAAGCCTTTTTTTTGTTGAGGTTGGGACCAGTTGAGATTAATGATAATTTCCTTTTTAGAAATTTCAGGTTTGGTAAGGTCAATAGAATGGATATCTCCCTTTTTTTCAATGGTGATTTTTTGTAGATTAATAGACATGGTTTTTATTTTATAATGTTTCCTTTATAGTACTTTGATAGAAAAAAGGCAAGATCTTCTCTGTATCCGATGCCGGAAGCTTCAAATTTCCACTGCTCATTCTTTTTGTAAAGACGTCCGAATTCGACAGCCGTCTCAATAGAAAAGTCTTCACCCAGCTCGTATTTGGCTATTTCCTGTCCGGTAGAATTGTCGACAATTCTGATGTATGAGTTGCGTACCTGTCCGTAGTTCTGTTTTCTTATATCAGCTTCATGAATCGTTACAACAAATAATATCTCAGTAATACGAGGATCAATTTTTGATAGATCAACCATGATAGATTCATCATCATCCCCATCACTTGATTTTCCATCAGGATCATCACCTGTATGCACCAATGCTCCGTCCGGGGATTCTGTGTTTCCATAAAAAATGAAAAAAGGGTCAGAAGGGATAAGCCTCTCTTCATTGATCATAAAAGCGGATGCGTCCAGATCAAATTCATAACCGGTTCCTTCATTAGGATCCCAGCCCAGGCCAATGGTCATATTATTTAATCCGATATTAATTTTCTGACCTTTTTGTAAATTAATTGCCATACAATCTGTTTAAGTTTTATATATTCAAAAGTTTGTCTTTATTGAAAATGTTTTAACTTTCTGATGTGGTAAAAGTAAATACATCATATTGACAATCATTACGGAAAACCGTAAAGGCATACTGAATTGGAAATTCAGTTAGTTAATGGGGAATCTTCTGACTGCTTTAAATAAAAAAAACATAACAGTATACACTATTATGTTTTTATTCTTAAAATGTTTAAACTTTACCTAACCACAAAAGTCACAAAAGGTTTCATATTAAAACACTTGAATTCACTTAAGTAAGTTTGAAATGATTCCGCAGAAAAGTTTACATAATATAAAAATCAAAGATTTTCACAAAACTTAGGGGGACTTATTACGCATAAGACCTGGTTCTGAAAAGCTTAAGTGTTTAAAACTTTTATGTCTAAAATCTGAAATAATGATTATAAAAATTTAAACAGACTCTTTGATAAAATAGTAAAGGGTCAGTTCCATCGCATCTGTAAGATTGCTTTAGATATTACTATAATCCCTTTTTTCCCTCAATCCAATACGCCTGTGATTTTATGCATTTCGGAGATACACCTCTGGCTTTAAGGAATTTTCTGATCAGCGACATTCGTCCTCCGTTTCCGGTGAGATAAAAAACAACATCATCATCACTGATGGTTTCCTTTTCTTCTCTCAGAAAATCGTTGAGTGCTTCAATCATTCTCATGGTATTGTTTTTAGGAATGTGATAACCGTATAGATTGAGATTTTCAAGCGCTGAGGCTTCTTCCAGTTCATGCAGGCATATAAACTGTAATCCATTTTCTTCAACAGCTTCTTTAATGGAAAGGGAGCTTCCGAGTGAAGTTTCATCTCCTACAGAAAAATGAATTTTTGCATGGGGTTCAAAAAATCGTTTTCCTCTTGGTATTAAAATTCTTACAGAATCTCCGGTAGATAAGCGGCTGATAAACTGGCTCCCTACAGCTTTGTCATCATGTACATGAAATATCACTTCAAAAGTTCCTGTTTCACTGTTAAAATTAAATGGTGAATAATTACGGAAATCTCTATCACTGACCCTGATCCCTATCGCATAGGCAGGTTCAAACTGAACATCCTGTAAATCACCTTCAAAATATATCCGGCGAAGATCAGAAGTGATGGATTCTATATCGGTTACAGTACAATCTTTAAATTTTGAGGACCAGACATTTTCTACAGTATCATTGATCCATTTCGGTAGGCTTGGCATAAGTCATTTTTTATTGCAAAGGACGTTGCAAAATCAGAAAATACCGATAGCTGTTTCGGGGGATTAATTGGACTATTCGTGGTGATCTTATTGGTGTTGATTCCGGAACTCTGAAGGTGACTGGTTTTCCAATTTGGAAAATAAGCGGCTGAAGTAGGTGTGGTCACTGTATCCCAGCTCATAAGCCACTTCTTTTACACTCAGATTGGTAAAAACCAGTAATCTTTTGGCTTCAATTAAAATCTCCTGATGGATCCAGTGCTGTGCAGGCTTTCCTGTTACTTCACGAACAGTCTCTGTTAAATATCCTCTTGTAATATTTAAAAGTTCCGCATACTCAGATGGACTTTTCAAGGTTTTGAATTGCTGTCGAATCAGAATTCGGAATGCTCGCGACAGCTGTAAAGCACGGCTTTCGTTAGAACCATGAGAAATATTATTTTGAGAATAGAGCATGGTAAACATTCCCAGAAAAGCATTAAGTAAAGACTGTGCAACCAGAAAACCTTCTTTAGAGGAAAGCATTTCGTGAGTATATGAAGAATGAAGAATATCTGCTGTTGTGCTGATTCTTTCGATAAGGTTTTTATCAATGAAAAGAGGCTGTATTTCAACCAGGGATTCATCAAAAAAAGAACGGACGGTATCAGGAACAAGTTCAGCTTTAACAGCAACAAACCATCCGGAAATATTATTCATTAAAAGTCCCTGATGTACCTGGCCGGGCAGTACACAGAAAAGAGCAGGACCTTTTGCTTCAACTGTTTTAAAGTCTACCATCATTTTTACATGTCCGCTTTCCATACAGGTAAAAATATAATGGCTGTCCCGATGTATTCCTTTATCCATAAGAATATTATCCTCCGCGATCTGGGTATGCTGATCCATTCTTTTGACGTGGAATTGGTGATGGGAAATCCCATTTAAATCATAGGTGGGAATTGTCTGTTTCATTACCGGAGCTGTTGTGATAAGGATAATACGCAACCACAAAATTACGTATTTTCACGGTTTCATATCCCGGATATTAATCTCAAATTCGCGGTGCATCATAATGATGCTGTCTTCAAGTCAGATTTTATATGATATACACAGGAATTCGGGACAGAAAGAAAGCTGTTCCGGATTTTATCTGGCCTTTGAAAATGCCATTTTTACAGCCAAAAAAGTCAATACACTGGCCATAAACCATTTCTGAACTTTAATCCATACCGGATTATGAGAGAAAAACAAGGCAACTCTTGCAGCGGTTAATACAATGATAAAGTTGACGCTGAAGCTGATGAGAACCTGAATTACCCCAAGTTCAAGACTCTGGGTGAATACAGAACCATAGGCAGGCTTGATGAACTGAGGGAAAAATGACAGGTAAAAGATCGCAACTTTTGGATTCAATACATTCGTTAGAAAACCAATGGTAAATAGCTTTTTAGGACTGTCATGTACTCCGTTTTTATCAACCTCAAAAATATTCCTGCTCTTGGGTTTTACAGCCTGATAAGCCAGGTATAAAAGATATACAGTTCCCAGTGTTTTAAGAATGGTATAAGCCAATGGGACGGCAAGTAAAACAGCAGTAAGACCAAAAGAAACCATAATAATATGGAATAAAAAACCACACACGACTCCGCCCAATGAGATAAATCCGGACTTTTTCCCCTGCGTTATGGATTTTGAGATCAGATAAATCATATTAGGACCGGGACTGATGACTAAAATGAGTGCCGCCAGAATGAAAAATATAAGTTCGTGAAGTGGAATCATAAAGAGTATTTATTTAATTAACGTTGTTCCCGGCGCAAAGATACAAGGTGTTTGTGATTTAATTTTATGAAAACTGACGAAACATTGATTTTTATTCAATTGTATTTTATTTTCCACTTCGATGTGATTTAAAAATGAATATCAGTCTGTTTTTTTTGTAAATTTCAACACATAAAATAATTATCATTCACAAATATATATTATCATGACTACTGAAAACATCTTTGCAGCCATCAGGAAATGGAAAAATCTTATTGATTCTTACCAAAATGGAATTGATGCGAATGGGGCAGAAATTTTGAATTATTTGAATCAGGGAACTCACTTCAGCGTTTCAGGTGAAGAAATTGAGCAATGGAAAATAAATCTTGCATCAGAAGAGCTGAAAACGATTCATGCCTACGTAGGTATTCATGAAAACCGGCTGAAATTTTTTCTGATTGATTCCAGGAGTGATAAAGATGCCGATTTCAATACCATTCTTACCAAGGAATTTTCCCGTGAGTTTACAGAAGAAAAGATGGAAAGTAATGATCTTGAGGTAACACCTCCCCCCATTACCGCAGAATCAGCCATTAACCGCAGCTTCAGGTGGAATATGTTTGGGACTGCATGGATGCAGGCCCAGAAAACCGCAGATCTTTTTCAGCTGATTTCCATTCCGTTTTCAGATTATGAAAAAATGGGTATTGAAGGAGGACAGACCTGCACCAGTTTCTTTGGACTTACTGATGATCTGGTAAAAAAAGGGTCAGATTTTTCTTATCATATTGAGATTATCACGGTGAAAAGCTTGGCAGTCAATCATATGAGTGAGACCGCAGAAAATTATTCTACTCCGAGACCTCCTTTTACCATTGATACTCTTAATGATTATCAACTTTTGAAGCAAAGCAACAGTGTTTTCGTATAACAGTTTATCCCTGTATCTGCAAATTGTTATTAATCTTGTCCTGTTTTCAGGGCTGATTGTTCTGGTGAAAGAAGGAGTAAAAACAAAACTTTCTTTAGTGGTGCTTCTTTCAGGAGAACTGATGCTGGAGCTGACGGATCTAACGGACCGGCTGATGAAATTAAATACGCTTAATACCTGCAATTATGCATTGAGTCAATTTTTTGGGTTGATTGTTCTTACCGTGATTTACAGCCGTTATTATATCCGGATTTCCCGTGGGGTACAATGGATGATCTATTGTTATGCAGTATTGACCTTGTTTACGAATATATTTTCAGCACAAAATGAAAGACTGGTTACTTTTTACTCCAATATTATCACAAGTATTATTATTTGCAGCTATGCAGCGTCTTATTTTTTGAAGATCATCAGGGAAGGCAGAGCAGAAAAGAATATGTTCATTGTGAACATCATTGTTTTTCTCTTTTTTTCTGTTGAATGCCTGATTTCTACTGCATTTAATTTTCTAATCAGCAACCATTTGAACTGGGTCGCCCCTATCTGGCTTTTCAGGGGTTTTTTACTGTTGTTTTTATATCTTGCTTTTATTAATCTGGGATGTGGCGTTGGGAAGATCAGGACCAGATAGTTGTTTGGATATGGATTGGTATAGGGCTGTTTCTTTTAACAACAGTATTAATTACAGCATTGGTGATTAATTATTTAAAAAGTATAAAAAAGAATAAACAGAAAGTCTCTCAGCTGGTCCGGAATACCCAAAAAGAATATCAGGAGAACATACTGCATTTACAGGACCGGGACAGGGAACGTCTGGCAGAAGAACTTCATGATAATATTATCTCGCAGCTGAATCTCATTCGTTTGAGTCTTCATGATAAAAATACTGAACAGCTTAACTGGGATTTAAAAAGATCTATGCAGCTGATACGGGAATTTTCCCACAATCTTACCCCACCTGATCTTGATGAGATTGAACTTGAAGATCTGATTGCAGATTATTTGGATCAGATCAGCAAAAATATAGAGGTTATTTTCCGGCATATCACCATAAAAATACCGATCAGCAATCCTGTAAAACTGAATCTTTTCAGAATTGTTCAGGAACTGATCACCAATATATTGAAACATGCTGCGGCGACAAGGGTTGATGTATCTCTCAGAATATCATTCGGTTATCTTGTTTTGATCATAGAAGATAACGGGTGCGGATTTATTATGGAATCTCAATCGGGAGGTATCGGACTGAGAAATATCCAGTCCAGGGCACAGAAAATTAAAGCCATTTATAAAATTAAAACACAGCCTGAAAAAGGAACAAAATTTATAGCCTGTATGGCAATACAATAATATAAACATGGAATATTCAACAATTAAAATCGGCATTGTAGATGATGACCTGCTGTTTGTGCAGCTTTTGAAAAACTATATTGAAAATAATGGCAGTTATCAGGTGGTTCTGACCTCAACGGGAGGCCATCAGTTTCTTAAAGAACGGGGCTCTGTTTCTTTAGATATCCTGATTCTTGATCTGAGGATGGCCAACGGAGATGGCCTTGAGGTTCTGGGTGAATTGGCCCAAAGCGAAACTGAAACAAAAATTATCGTTCTTTCAAGCTTTTATCGGCGTTCGTTTATGGGGCAGATGCTGAAAATGGGAGCTCACGCTTTCTTACCCAAAGAAATTGAACTTGAGGAATTGTTGGCTGTCATGAACACGGTATATCAAACAGGTCATTATTTTTCCAATGATCAGATCAATGTGATGAGAACCCAGCTTTCGAATAAGCTGCCGGAGTTTCATGCCTTCTCAAAAAATGAACTGACAGACAGAGAAATAGAGGTATTACGGTTGGTTTGCCAGCAGTTCAATACTAAAGAAATTGCAGATTCACTGTTTATTTCTCCCAAAACGGTAGAAACACATAAGACCAATCTGATGATCAAAACCGGAGTGAAAAATATGGCGGGGCTTGTTATCTATGCAGTACAGAATAAAGTGATAGATGCTGATGAAATTGTATTGTTTGATAAATAACTGTATCACCAAAAAAATATCCGGAAGCTCATACATGGGCTTCCGGATAGGAAATCTAAAAAAACACTATAATTTAGGATGTAATATTTTAGCAATAGAAACTGCATCTGCAACAGTATCCATGCTGTAGATCTGGATCACACCCTGCGTAGTGGCTGCCTGGCCTAAAATGTTCTGCTGATTTTGTGCATTCACTGCATTTTCAAACATAATTCCTGTAGAATGGGCAGCGGATTGGTAGACATTAGCTAAGGCCATTGCGGGAGATTCTCCCACTACTTTTACATTCGATTGCGTTACCGCGTCTGTGATTTGTTCGTTGACTGGCATAATGATTATTGTTTATTGGGGTTAGAAAACAACCGGAATTTCCGGTTGTCGGATAATGGAATTTAAATGATTCGTAAAAACGAATTATGGATTAAGGATTTTAGCAATTGAAACTGCATCGGCTACAGTGTCAAGGCTATAGATTTGTGCAATTCCCTGCGTAGTTGCAGCCTGGGTTACAATATTTTGCTGATTCTGTGTATTCACTGCATTTTCAAACAGGATTCCTGTAGAATGGGCAGCTGACTGATACACGTTGCTTAAAGCCATTGCAGGAGATTCTGCTACTACTTTTACATTCGATTGCGTTACTGCGTCTGTGATTTGTTCGTTGACTGGCATAATGATTATTGTTTATTTTGATTTAGAGAACAACCGGAGTTTCCGGTTGTTCGGATAATAGGATGTAAGCTGTTCGTAAAGGGTTTACGGATTAAGGATCTTAGCAATAGATACGGCATCGGCTATTGTATCCAGACTGTAGATTTGAGTTACTCCTTGCGTTGTGGCAGCCTGAGTAACAATGTTTTGCTGATTTTGAGTGTTGATAGCATTTTCAAACATAATTCCTGTAGAATGTGCTGCTGATTGATATACATTGCTTAAAGCCATTGCAGGAGATTCTGCCACTACTTTTACGTTGGATTGTGTTACTGCGTCTGTGATTTTTTCGTTTACTGGCATAATGATTATTGTTTATTTTGGTTAAAAGCACCGGGTTTTCAGGCTCTATAAAATGGTTTTATTCTGCGGACTGCAAAATCAATTAAGGTTTAAGGGTTTTAGCAATTGAGATAGCATCGGCGATGGTATCTTTGCTGTAAATTTGAGTAACCCCCTGTGTCGTAGCTGCCTGGGTCACAATATTATGTTGGTTTTGCGCGTTTATTGCATTTTCAAACATAATTCCTGTAGAATGGGCAGCAGATTGATACACATTACTTAACGCCATTGCAGGAGATTCTGCTACTACTTTTACATTAGACTGCGTTACCGCGTCTGTGATTTGTTCATTAACTGGCATAATGATTATGGTTTATTGGGTTAAAAACAACCGGACTTTCCGGTTGAGGTATTTACTTTTATCAAAAAGTTTAAAAATTAAGGCTTAAGAATCTTCGCAATAGAAACCGCATCTGATACGGTGTCCAGGCTATAGATCTGCAGGATTCCCTGAGTGGTGGCTGCCTGACCTAAAATGTTCTGTTGATTTTGCGTATTTACCGCATTTTCAAACATGATTCCTGTTGAGTGTGCTGCAGATTGGTACACATTGGCCAGGGCCATTGCAGGAGATTCTGCGACTACTTTTACGTTGGATTGTGTTACTGCGTCTGTGATTTGTTCGTTGACTGGCATAATTGTAATTGTTTTTTTTGAGATCTGATCTCGGTTAATAATTATTGAGGTAAACTAGTTTGATATTTGGATTTTAAACTCACCACAGATCCTTCAGATAAAAAGATTTCAAAGTATTGGTATATACAGATTGGTGGATGATGATTGGATCTGAAAGGCGGCTCTGAATACAATCGTTGAAACTGTCTGTAAAATCTGTGCGAGTTTAAGCTTGTTTTTTATAAAAGGATGCGGTTTTTATTTTTACGATCTGTCTTAAAAATAAATTTCTGCTGCAGGTATACTGTCAATGGCGGATTCCTTTGGGCTAAAAATGGATTCTGAATAATTGCTTTTGTACATTGGCAGTATCTGAAACACGGTGCGAAATAAATGTTGACCTGATTGTATATATGCTGAGGGCACTGGATTTCATCTTTGCAGAGAATGTATACCGCATCCGTAGTTTTTAGAGAGTTCGATTAAAAACGATCTTTTTTTAATGTCCCTAATTCCTTGATTTTTATATTTTGGGGACTCATTTTTTTTAAGCTCATAACATAGTTGCTGATGCCGGTCATGGCATTTCGCTGCTGGTTCAATGCTGAATTGATCTGCATAGATCCTGTAGAATGTGCATTTACCTGGGTTGAAATTGCCTGAGGTACAGCGGTAGACATTCCCATGATGATGGTGTCAATTTCGTTCATAATATTTTATTTATTGTTTTTAAGGACGGATATTGTTCAGTCTGGTATTCAGCTTATTCATCCGCTCCATAATTTTAAGTTCTTTCTCCTTTACCTTGGCCCTGGAGGCTTCCTGAAGTTTTTTCAGCTGCTCTTCATAATCCATTACAGGGGTCTCAGGTGGTGGTGGGGGTTCAGGGACTGGAGGAACCTGCTGTTGTTTGACGGCTTCTTCCAGTTTTTCCAGCAGCGGAGCCAGTGACTTCATGGTCTCTTTGACCGCTTTATCCTTGATATAAGCAATGATTTCATCTTCATGTCTCAGAACAAAAGGCATGATTTCATTTTCGATGACTTCAGGCTCTGCTACAGGCACCGGAGGTTTTGTAGCAGGAGCTTTTTTTCGGATTCTTCTGCGCATAAAGATTCTGATTAAAGATTAAAAGATATTACAGCAGATAATTGATAAATGCAGCAGCAGCCCTCCAGTCGGGATTGATCTCTTTAACTACATTGTAGCCTGTAATCTCCAAAGCGATGCATGCTGAAATAGCACTGGCAGACAACATTTCTTTCAGCTGATTGAGGGGAAGGGTAAGGATATAGTCATCCGGAATCACGGGAGGAGTTCCATGGTTCGGAGGTATTTCATTCACAACAATACTCAGGATCTCCTGAAAGTAATGGGCAATCAGTTTGGAGGCCTGGAATTCCAGCTCTCTTTTTAATTCTACCAATTCATCCTGGGTCACCAGTTCTGCAATAGCTGCAACATCTACATCATGTACAGAATACTGAGCCTCACCCGTATTGGATGGTGTGATTGTAATATCAGTTTTGAGTATCCATTTTGATTTCTCAAGATTGATGGTGAGAAGCTTTGAATCAAGATCCGGAACGGCAATTTCACTTAAATTGGAAAAAGGTAAAATTCTCACATTGCAGTAAAATGCTTTTGGATCATCCAGTTTGATCATAATCACGGCTATTCCTGTAGATTTATCCTTGGGTTCTACTACAAAAGACTGAAAATGATTGTATCTTTTATTGCCTCTGTTGAGGCAGTTGACCAGCCTTATAGAGGGCTGTACATTCATATTGGAGGTCTGAAGATTAAATACAGAGCGGTCTGCATTACGATCGGCCTTTTTAGGATCCAGATAAAGAGTATCGTTGCTTCTGGTCAGGTAAAGTCGTTCATTTAAATCGGTTAAGCTTTCCAGATTTAAAATTTTGGCGGGTTTGGTTACTGAAGAATAGTTCATCTTTTATTTATTTTAATTTTTTCAAAGAGTTGGGTTATTATTGTTTTTTTCTTGGGATTGACTTCAATTTCCACTGAAGGAATTACTGCTTCTTTAATCTCTGGTTTTACGAGTGGCTGTGTCAGTTTTACTGACTTTAATACTAATTTTCCCCCATGATCAGCCGTGATAAAGCTTTTTCTCATACTGTCTTTTTCGGGTAAGTCCTTTTCCGGAGCCGGATCTACCCGTTTTTTTTTTCAGAGTCTTCATTCCCAGGAGAAACTTCCGTAAATAAGGGAGAAGAGGGAAGTACATCCGGAACCGGAAGTGCATTGACATTATAAATAGTATTGGAAATTTTCGCTTTTACTTCAGCATAGTCACTCACCATTTTGAATAAGTCTTTCATCATTTCATTTCCCTTTCCTGCATCCTGGCTCTGCAGATGCTCTGAGATCTGGTTTGAGGTTTCTTTACTGCCCGGTGCCGGCCCGAAAGTCGTTCCATAGGTCAGTAGATTATTGGCCAGTCGGCTTAATGCGATCAGGCCCACCTGTTCAAATCCTTTCAAAAAAGACTGTAAATCCTGAACCATCATTCCCGTGGACTGTTCTATCATTACTTTGGTCACTCCGGTCATTGGAGAAGCTTTAGGCGGAGCCAGTACCTCACTGTTCACAAATACTACAGCTTTCTCCGCCGGAGTGCCGGCATCTGCCGCCTGGGTTTGTTGGGTTTCACTGTTGTGTTCACTCATGATCGTAAGGTTTTATATTATCCTTTTAAAATTTTAATGGCATCAGCAACAATTGCAGGGTTAAGCTGGTTCAAATTCTGCTGATTGGTTACCGAATTCTGGATGGAAATTCCGCTGGCGTGGGTAGCCATCTGGTAAAGCATACTCATGGCCTGTGCGGGAGATTCACCAAGCACGGTAACATTGGTCTGCGTTACTGCATCTGTAGTCTGGTTATTTACGGTGTCTGCCATATTCTGGGTTTAATGGGTTATTATTGTTTTAATGTTTTGAAGATCTTTTCTCAAAGATTTTTTCTTTCAACTCATCCTCTTTATTTTTTCAGTTGAGCCATCATCTATGAAATTGCTGATCTCTTTTGTCTGATACAAATTTCATCAAACAAAATAAATCTTCATTAAGGGAAAAAACGGAATTTTAAAAAATAAGGGAATTCTCTTACACGTGAAATTTAAACTTAAAACCATTTGTTTATGCGTGAATACATCAATACATTTTCCAATTCATACGGGTAAACCCTTATTTTTTGAAAATGGGGTGATCCCCTCTGTGCTCTCAGGTTTTTTACCTTGAAATTTGTTGTATAACATATAAACCGTAAAAAATATGATAAGAAACAGACATATTACAGAACAGAGAAATACAGTACCTGTACCTAATACAACTCGTATTATTAACCGGCATCAACCGATTCATGAACCCAGACCCGTAATTATCCGTGAACGAGAACCAGATCCTGATCTGCGAGTACTTATCCAACCCGGATACGCCACAGGTGATATGTTTGGAATCGCTGCTGCTTTAATTGATGATGAAGAACTTCATGTTGTTATTTCAAAAGGCAATGGTACTTTTATAGACCATACGGATAAAGCTGATTCTATACAAAAGTTTTATAAAGATTCAGGAATAGATGAAAAAAGAATACATGTTATAAACGTAAAAAAACTACGGGGAGCGGTTACCAAAGAAAAATTAAAACAGAGGGCGGCTAAGTTTCGGGGGGGAAGGCGTATTGGAGGAGTAAACTATGGAACCGACTATATTGCCAGAAAATATTCAGAAAACCTGAAGAATAAGTTAAAAGACAGATGGGATATTAATCATCGTGAAGATGATGCTATAAAAAGATGGCTGGAACAGCAGAGAATACCGACAAGTGGAGACCGATTACTTATTTTATGGTCACGATTCAGTGGAAAAGGGGGGGACATTCACATAGAGCACGATACAAGTTATACCGGTATTAAGCAGATTGTTTACAGAGTAGCGGAGATGTATGATACAATCATTATAACAGGGGATAAGGGATATATAAAAGAGAGAGGATCTAAATTTGATGATATAGCCAGAGAGGTTAATACAGATGTTCAATCTTCCAGAGTTTTCAATATCACCGAATTTTGGGATGGGGAGCCGGAATTTTTATCATGGATGGGTACCACCCGGTTCGGTCAGTTTAAGCTGTATGATTATTTTGAAAGACATTTTAATGAAGTAAAACACTTAGGATTCAGAAGTGGAAATCTTGAAGTGATGGCGATGTTGGGGTATAAAGTCAGGTACCTGGAAGAAGTGGGAAGTGAAAGTGGTGCCAGAATGTTTGCCTGGAGGGCTGTAGAAGGCGGTAAAACTGAAAAGAAAGGTGATGCGACCGGATATGAGCGTTTACAACTTACTGAGCCTCCAACGCGATCAGGGAAATATCTTCAGAAGAAAATAAGAGAAATAAATACGGAAGCAGCAGAAGAAAAGGCTAAGATAAATGATGAAAAAGAAAAAGAAGAAATAGAGAAAGAGGCAGGAAGGAGAAAAAGCAAATACACGGGAGCCTATTTTGCTCCACGTAAAAAAGATGGTACAATTCCTATTCCTATTTCTAAAGATGAAAAAAGCCGTTTTTCAGAAGGATTTAATGATGGTGACATGAATATTATTCTGGGATTTTTGCGACCTGAGCGTTGGATAGACAGACAAGTTACTTATAATCCTGTCATCCCACAAAAAAGGAAAGTTTACGAAAAACTGTTAGAGAGTTCCGGGAATATTTGATCAGAATATCTGTCAGTGAACATACCGATGGATCAAAATATATGTTTTCACTATTGATACCATGAGTACTAAGCCGAAATTTCTGGCACAACCGTTACCCATCCGATACAGATTAGGTTAAGTTTTTTTTATATGAATATTTATTGAAATTCGGGACAGGACAAAAAAATACTGTCCCGAATCTTGTTTTTAACGCTTTAAATCACTATATTTAGAATTAAAATAAGTGACTGTACTTACATTTTAAAAAACAATAAAATATGTTGAAAATCCCTCACTTAATCAGAAAATTATGGACATCATTTGCTGCTACAGCAGCCATTTATACTCTAACAGTAGGGTGTACGGCAAAAACAGATGTTGATCAGATCTTTGTTAATGGAGATATTCTGACCATGACAGGCCCTAAAGCTTCTTATGTAGAAGCTCTTGCCATAAAGGACGGAAAAATTGTATTTGCAGGAACCCAAAAGCAGGCAATGACTCTTAAAGGAGACAAAACAAAGTTAACAGACCTGTCCGGCCGTACACTGATGCCTGGATTTATAGATGCCCACGGTCATATTTCTCAATATGCTGTTGCATCACAGATGATTGACCTCCAGCCGGAACCTTATGGGAAAGTAATGTCTATTCCCGAACTGCAGAAGGTTCTCAAAGATTATATTGTCAACAATAAAATTCCGCCCGGGACACTTATCATTGGAAACGGATATGACGATGCCATTATGAAAGAACACCGACACCCTACTGCACAGGAACTGGATCAGGTATCATCTGTCAATCCGATTTATATACTACATGCTTCAGGGCATATGGGAGTGGCCAATTCTTTACTGATGAAAAATATGAATATTACCTATGATACTCCCAATCCCACAGGCGGCATTATTGGTAAAGATCCTGCCACCAGACAGCTTACAGGAAAAATGCAGGAAAATGCGAATATCAATACCCTGCAATATGCGGTTACCCAACTTCCCAGACCTGCAGAAAGTGATCAGTATAAGTCTTTGCAGGCAGCAGAGCAGGCATGGTTTGCCAATGGCCAGACTACAATCTGTGAAGGACGTTCAGCACCGGACAATATTGATCATATTATAGAAGCCGATAAAAAAGGATTACTCAAAGGAGATTATGTCATATTGCCGGACTATGATTTGAATGCCAATAAACTTGCCCATTGGAAGCAATTTTATAAAAAATACAATGGGCATGTAAAAATTGGAGGAATAAAAATGACATTTGACGGATCCCCACAAGGAAAATCAGCATGGCTTACAGAACCGTATCTGATACCTCCGGATGGAGAAAAACAAGATTTTAAAGGACAGCCTATTTATTCAAGAGAGGCGGCCTATAAAGGACTTAAAGCAATCTTCGCACAAGGAATGCAGGTTCATATTCACTGTAATGGTGATGCTGCCATCGATGAAGGTCTTGATCTGCTGGAGCGTCTGAAAAAAGAAAAAAAGCTTACCGAGGATATGCGATGCGTTCTTATCCACAGTCAGGTATGCCGTAAAGATCAGGTTCCGCGTTATAAGCAAATAGGAGTTATGCCAAGCTGGTTCCCTACTCATGTTTACCTTTGGGGAGACTGGCACCGTACCAATGTGCTGGGAGAAAAAAGGGCCGAAAGAATCAGCCCGCTGAAGGAAGGTCTGGATCAGGGGATCCGCTTTACGATTCACCATGATTCACCTGTAACACCGCCAGATCTGATGACAGCAGTATATGCTGCGGTTAACCGGAAAACACGTTCAGGGTATTTACTGGGACCCGAGCAGCGTATCAGTCCTTACGAAGCCCTTAAGGCAATTACAATCAATGCGGCATGGCAGTGGGGAGAAGAAAAAGAAAAAGGAACCCTTGAAAAAAATAAAAGAGCAGATCTTGTTATTTTGGATAAAAATCCGATTAAAGTAAATTCTGCTGATATCAAAGATATTGTTGTGATGGAAACGTATAAAGACGGGAAGCAGGTATTCAGAAAAGAAAAAATATAAAAAAGCTGACATTTAGTATCAACAGCGCCATACCGAAAGGGATGGCGCTGTTGCAGTTATAATGGTTGAAAAAAGTAAATTACAGATACGTTGAAAAGATGTAAATTAGCCAGTAAATTAATTGAAATAGACCTTTTTGAATATTGTATGTCTAAGCTAAAAGCCATAAGAGAACAAAAAAATCTGACTCAGGAGGAGCTGTCAGAACAGTCAAAGATTTCTGTAAGAACGATTCAGAGGATAGAATCCGGCACGGAACCTAAGGGACATACGCTGAGAATTCTGGCGCAGACTTTGGGAATAGAAGAGTCTGCATTACTGGAGGATAAGGCACCGTCAAAGGTCATAACAGAAACAGTTGAGATTGAAACAGGAGCAGAAGAACAGGAAGCATCAATCAATTATTCTTATATCAAGATCATTAATCTTTCATCACTCATCTTTACACTTTTACCTCCGCTGAACATTTTCGCTCCGCTGATCCTGATGTTTACCCTGAAGCAGAAAAACGCTCTGGCCAGACAGATCATTTCAGTACAGATGATCTGGACAGTGATCGCACCCATTATCTTCATGCTTGGAATCTTTTTAAAGTTCGGAAAACAGTTCACCCTGGTTCTTATGATCCTGATTGTACTTTCCAATGTATTTATTATCCTCCGCAATGCAGCCGAAATTGACCGTCGTAAAAAATTATATATTAAATTGAAATTCAATATGATATAAATTCTGTCAGGGTTTTGTCGGGTCTTTGTCAGGTTTATTTTTAATGAAAAATTGGTTAAAAATCTAACCTTTGTCAAAAAAATAACAATGACAAAGTCTTCACAGTTTATCCTCCCATTTCTTATGCTGTTCATCAGTGTATTGCATGCACAGGTAAAAAAAACAGATTCACTTTATAAAAAAATTATGTCTGAAGACAGCCTGCTCTTTTCTGCAGGGTACAACCGATGCAACATTGGGCAGATAGAAAGTGTCTTAGACGACAGGTTTGAATTTTATCACGATAAAGGTGGTTTTGCAGACAAAAAGAAATTTATCAGTGATTTTAAAACCGGATTGTGCAAATCTCCGGAAACTTATCAGGTAAAGAGAGTTCTGATTGATAAGAGCACAGAGATTTATCCCATGTATAAAGACGGAAAGCTCTATGCGGCCATTCAGAATGGGGATCACCTATTTTATGAAAGAGTTGGGAATCAGGCTGAGAAATTGGTGGGGGAAGCCAAGTTTACCCATCTGTGGATATTGGAGAATGCTGAGTGGAAACTTAGGAATTCATTAAGTTTTAATCACCATCCGAAACAGACGACCGATAATGAAGCGATGTTTGATAACGACCAGTCGATGCAAAGCTGGCTGAAAGAAAATAATATTCCTGCTCTGGGATTAGGTATTATTGAAGGCGGAAAACTACAGCAGGTCAAAGTTTTTGGCGATGTTAAAAAAGGAATTTCAGCACCCCGCAATGCTTTTTTTAATGTAGCTTCTCTTACCAAACCTGTTACAGCAATGGTCGCCTTACGCCTTGTAAGTCTGGGAAAATGGAAGCTGGATGAACCTCTTGATACTTACTGGACAGATCCGGATATTGTAAATGATGCGAGACATCAAAAATTGACAACCAGAATTATTCTCACCCATCAGACTGGCTTTCCGAACTGGAGATGGATGAATGCAGACAAAAAGCTGAACTTTCAGTTTGATCCCGGCACAAAATATCAGTATTCAGGAGAAGGGTTTGAATACCTTCGCAAAGCGCTGGAAAAGAAATTTGGAAAATCATTGGATCAGCTGGCCACAGAGCTCATCTTTCAGCCTCTCAGAATGAATGATACCAACTATATCTGGGATAAGAATACTGATACATCAAGATTTATAACGGGGTATAATGAAAAAGGAGAGGCCTATCCGATAGAGAAAATTACAAAGGCTAATGCTGCCGATGACCTGCATACTACAATAGAAGATTACGGAAATTTTATGGTGAGTATCATGAAAGGAAAAAATCTGAAGTCTGAAATTTTCCGGGAAATGACAACAAGACAGGTAAAGGTTAAAGAAAATAAATATTTCGGGTTAGGTTTTGAAATTTATGACCTGGGAAATAATGAGTATGCTTTATCCCATAGCGGGGCAGACCAGGGTACCCGGTGTATTGCTATTATACTGCCGGAAACGGGTAAGGGGATCGTTATTTTTACCAATGTTGATGACGGGTATAAGGTCTACGAAAAGCTGGTTCTTCATTATCTGGGAGAAGAAGGCAAAAAGATTGTAGATATAGAAACCAGGTAACTGCCTATACAATAAAAATCTTTTTGTATATTCGGATATCAATCTGGAAATAAGCTGGATAGCAATAAATCTGTTTTTCAGGAGATGAAATGGGTATGGGCAGTAATAAAAAGAAAACTATGTGGCAATATTATATCATTCTCGGTGCAGGAATAGCGCTGTTTATTTTTGCACTCTTAAGTTTAAGAAGTACTCTTGCATTCTTAAAAAAAGCAGAAAAGGCAACAGCTACTGTTACCTCACTGCGGATAGATGATTCGGATGGAGAAGTGTATATCCCCCTTTTTACTTTCAGGACCCGGAATAATACAGAATATAGCTATGAACTTCCGGAAGGTACGAATCCTTCAGCCTGGTCGGTAGGGGAGACTGAGACTGTTATCTATGATCCGGATGATCCTTCTTCTGTAAGCTTATATACCTATTTCAGAATCTTTGCCTGGCCTTTAATACTGCTCTCAATAGCACTGCCATTACTGGTAGTGGGTGGAGGATATTTTATTGCAGAAAGGTTTTTACAATAGTCTGAATTTCTATTTTACCTTTTCCAGAAGATACAACTTAGCACCGGAAAATCCTAATTTGGGCATCAGGTTACCTTCCAGAACCATTGTTTTACTGTTGACATCAATGACAGAAATATAGTTGTTGGAATTGTATTCTATATAATTTTCCTTTTCTTTTGTTGAAGGATTTTTTCCGAACTCCATAGAATATTTTACCCAATCTTCATCCTGGGTGCTGCAGTGTACCAGCTTGAATTTAGACTTTTTAGCCTTGAAAACGATCTGATCAAAACCTTCTGTACATTCTGAAGTAAATGAGCCGTCAGGATTCTGGTCTTTAGAAAAATCTTCAAAAGAACCACGGTAAACACCCACTACTTTCCAGGTGCCGTCCAAGCGGTCTTCATCTATTTTTCCTTTCGCCTTACTCACTGCCCAGCTGATTCCGTTGACAGTTCCTTTGACAGCTTTATATCCTAAGTTTACAGCTCCGGATACTACTTTTGTAGCTGTTCTTACTACACATGAATTGAGAACCAGTACAGCCGAAGCCAGAAATAGTATTTTTTTCATTTTGTCAGATTTTTTTATCTCCTGCGAAGATAGCATTTAAAAAAAGACTGTCTGTAATTTTATATCAGGAAAGAACAGAAGGGTTGATGATGGTGAATGATCACCATTATTTCCCGTTAAAATATTGTTTAAGATCAGATATATTTTTGATTTGAAGTTCTTCAGCCTGGCTTCTCCGCATCATTAGGGCATAGGCATTATTGAATCCTAAAGGCTGCAGCCATCGGATTCCATAGTGTTTTTCAAATTCTGAATTCACATATCTGTACGTTTTATCGGGACTTTGGGAAATATTTCTTATTGTTTCTGCCGAAGGCTTTAAAAGAACCAGAAGTCCGGTTCCCGTATATTCAGGATAAAAATCAATCGCATCATTCATCAGCGCATCAAAACAGATTTTCGTTCCTCCTAAACCGGTTTTGGTTTCCACTTTATAGTCAGTGTAGCCTTCAATAAGCATGGTATACATTTCTGCAAGGATATATTGCTCTCCAAAGATTTTTGAGCCAATCCGGACGGTTCCTGAATTTCCTTTTCGGGGACTTTTATAAAGATTGTTGCTGATCAGAAAATCCTTTGCAATCCTCTCCGGAGTCTGGTGGAGATGATCAGCCCTGTAATTCAGATCCGTCATGAGAGAATCATTGAACTTTCCGGCCAGTAGATTCAAGGTTTTTTCCAGTTCCGGAAATTTATTCAGTGTTTGGTTTTTGATAATAGGCGCTGCATAATAAGGCGGAAATATTTTTTTGTCATCATTCAGCACATACAGATCATAAGCTTTGATTCTGCCATCTGTAGAATATCCGCTGATCAGATCCAGCTCTTTCCCATACGCTGCTTTATACATAATTGCATCACTTACAATAAGAGGATTCACATTGAGCCCATATACCGAACGCAGCCCGATATCTCCATCCTGCCTCCCCATAAATTCCGGTGTAAAACCTGCTTTAATGGTCCGGTGGGACACAAAAGTCAGAAGATAACCTGTTCCTAAAATGATAAGAACAACCGGAAGAATATATTTCAGTTTTTGAAAAAAACGGTAACCTGATCTCTGGATCACTGCAATAACCTGATCCAGTATAACAGCCAGCAATGCTGCCGGAATGGCTCCTGCGAGGATCATATTCGTATTGTTGAGTGAAATCCCTCCAAAGATAAACTCTCCCAGACCTCCTGCTGCCACAAAAGAGGCAAGGGTAGCCACTCCTACATTAATAACTGCCGCAGTTCTGATACCGGCAATAATCACCGGCATTGCCAAAGGGAGCTTCACTTTAAAAAGAAGCTGGTTTCTGTTCATTCCCATTGCTTTGGCAGCCTCAATCACTGCCGGATCCACGCCCGTAATTCCGGTATAGGTATTCCTGATAATGGGAAGTAGCGCATAGATGAGTAAAGCCGCAATTGCCGGTTTGGGGCCAATGCCAAAAACAGGAATCATAAAACCCAACAGGGCAATACTCGGAATGGTCTGTAAAATACCGGCGATGCCCAGCACCGGGCTGGAAAGTTTCTTTTTTCTGGAGATCAGTATACCTAAAGGTACACCGACTATGATGGCGAGGAGCAGGGACAAAAAGGTAAGCCCAAGATGCTGGATAATCTGGGCAGTCAGCTTTTCATGCTGTTCAGCAATAAATTGCCATAGACTCTGCTGCTGTATCATACCCTCTGTGATTTTTTATAATGGTTAAAAGCTCTCACCACTTCTTCATACACCTCAGCATTTTGATGATCAGAACTTAATTGCTGTAAAATATTCCAGACACTTGTATTGTCTGTACTGTCCGGTCTGTAATATGAGCTTTCCGGAGTGAGAAACGGACTGATGTGATGTAGAGCGGCTATTTTATATTCTAACAAAAGCCGGTTTTCAGCAAAAAAATCACGGACAAAATGAGTGGCAGGATGGTATAGCATTTCCTTGGGAGTACCGGTCTGTATAATTTTCCCATGATCCATCAGGCATATCCGGTGGCCTAGTTCAAAAGCTTCCTGCACATCATGGGTAACCAATATGATGGTTTTACTTTTAAGTTCTTCCAGCGATTTAAATTCCGAATGAATATTAGCCTTGGTGATGGTATCCAATGCCCCGAAAGGTTCATCCATCAGCAAAACCGGACTGTCTGCAATCAGTGCCCTTGCGATACCCACACGCTGTTGCTGTCCGCCGCTGAGCTCGTGGGGAAACCGGGAAAGAATCTCTTCCGGAAGATGCAGTTTAGCCAGAAGCTCATGCATTCTTCTTTCTGTTTTCTTTGTATCCCATTTCAAAAGTTCAGGAACTACCGCAATATTCTGCTGAATCGTATAGTGAGGAAATAATCCGGCATGCTGCATGACAAAGCCAATTCCCATTCTCAGCTCCTCGGGTTTCTGATCCCGGATGTTCTTTCCGTTAATGAGGATATTTCCTGAATCTGCTTCTATGAGACGGTTGATCATCTTAAGGGTTGTCGTCTTTCCGCAACCGCTCGTGCCCAGGAGGACAAGGATCTCCTGATCAGATGCCTGAAAAGAAATATGATCCACTGCTTTTTTTCCGTTAAAACTTTTTGAGACTGATTCTACTGTGATCATCGGCAAAAAATTACTGGGCGAGCCTGATTCCTGTGAACTGCCATTTTAAATTGGGCTGAAAAAAATTCCGGTAGGTCTTTCTGCTGTGTCCGGGAGGAGTAGCTTCAGACGCTCCTCTTAATACCATTTGATTTACCATGAATTTTCCATTGTATTCACCTACGGCTCCTTCTTCCTTCTTAAAATGAGGATAGGGAAGATAAGCAGAATTAGTCCATTCCCAGCGTGTTCCCCAGTCAAAATAGTCGGAGGCGGTTTCCCATTCTGCTTCAGTAGGGAGACGCATTCCTTTCCAGGAAGCAAAAGCGGAGGCTTCATAGAAATTGATGTGGCATAGCGGAGCATCAGGATCTATTTCCTGTAATCCGTTCAGCGCATAATGCATCCATTTCCCTTCAATATAATGCCAGTACAGAGGAGATTTCGCAGAATTTTGTTTCACCCAGTCCCATCCTTCCGCATGCCAGTGTCTGAAATCTTCATACCCTCCGGCTTTCATAAATTCTAAATACTCTTTATTGGTGACCAGCTGACTGGCAATCTCAAAATCGGTAAGATAAACTTTATGCCTTCCCAATTCGTTATCAAAACAGAATCCTTCCCCCTTAAAACCAATTTCATAGACTCCTTCAGAAAAGCTGAGCATTTCGGGATCTTTTGAGCTGTTATGTACAGGTTTTTCTTCTGTGTAAACAGGGAAAAGCGGATTATGGCCTAAAATATATTTAATATCAGTAATTAACAGCTCCTGATGCTGCTGTTCATGGTTGAGCCCCAGCTCCAGAAGAGGCTCAACTGCTTCTGTAAGGAAAGAACTTTCAAGAAAAGCTTTCATGTGTTCATCCACATACCTTCTGTATTCATATACTTCTGAAACAGAAGGGCGGCTGAGATTGCCGCGGTCGGTTCGGATAACCCTTGCACCAACGGTCTCATAGTAACTGTTAAAAACAAAATTATACTGAGGGTCAAAAACTTTGTAATCAGGGAAATGGGGAATGAGAATGAACGTCTCAAAAAACCAGGTGGTATGACCAAGGTGCCATTTCGGAGGGCTTACATCTACAATAGGCTGTACTACATAATCTTCGGTTTCCAGCGGTGCACAGATTTCTTCAGAACGCCTGCGGATGTCCATATACTTTTTTGTACTGTCTTTTATGGTGATCTCTGGTGTCATGTCTTTTAGTTTTAATGATTGATTTTTAATGAAAAAGCATGATTTTATTTTTTCACTTTTAAAGAAGTGATGTGCTGTTTATCTTTCTATTTTGCCTGCCAGATCGTATCTAAAAACCATTTTTTAGAATCTCTGATCTCTCCGGTGATGGAAAAACCTGATTTTTCGCCAAGTTCCCTGCTTCTTTCAGGAGAGAATTTCTGTGAAATCTCCATATCGATAAGTTCATTTTCTTCAAATGAAATCACGATATCGCCAATGGTTACCTGCTGACCGGTAAGGCTTACCAGAAAACTTCGGCAGGCTCCTGTAACCGGATCATAAGTCTGGTAATGCTGAAATTGTGTCAGGTCAAAATTACCTCCCAGTTCATGGTTGATACGGGTCAGAAGATTAAGATTAAAGGCAGCGGTAATTCCTTCTTTATCATTATAAGCATCCAGGATAATATGTGGATTTTTCTTCAGGTCAAATCCTATCAGTACACGGTCTTTAGGTGATAGATTTTTATTCAGGTGAAGGCAGAAAACTTCAGCTTCTTCCGGAGTCATATTCCCGATATTACTGCCCAGGAACATGACCACTTTTCTCCTGTCTGATAATGAAGCGGCCTTTTGAAGCATTTCAAAATAATCCCCTTCCAGACAGGTGATTTTCATTTCCGGAAACCGGCTGCTTAGTTTTTCATGAAGTATCGAAAGAATATTTCCTGAGATATCAATTGGCATATAAGTAAAATTAAACCCTTTTTTGATCAGCTGTTCCAGCAGATAGCTTGATTTCATTGCATCTCCTGCACCCAGCTCGATCAGGTCAAAAGGTTCATTTCCCGGAATGAGAAGCTCAATAAGTTCGTCTGTTTTATTCTTGAAAATATCCAGTTCACAACGGGTCAGATAATAGGAAGGCATGGCCATAATCTTCTGAAAAAGATGATCACCGGTTTTATCGTAAAAATATTTTGAAGATAGCTTTTTAGGCATATTCTGTAGTCCATTCAAAATATCTGAACGAAATTGGTCAACAGTATTTTTTTCAGTCTTAGCATATGGATCTAACTGTACATTCATAAATCTTATTTTGTGTGGTTTTGTAGATCATTGCAATTATCCTGCCTTTTTACAACATGAAAATCTTTGCTTTTATCTAATTAAATATAAACAATTTTACTTTTAATAAAATGATTTTCACCATGTTTTTGCCAGATGTGGTACTTTTTTGATTCATGATCGCATCGGGCATACCAGGCTTATCACACAAAATAAAGCCGCTTTACAATGATTCTTTATTTCCGTGATCTTCAGTGATCCCATGCAGGATCTCGCCGCCCTTCAGAGATATTTCAATCGCGTGGTTACTATACATAATCATCTGTTTTTCATACTCTTCGACAGCTTCCGGAATACTGCTTTTACTGATTATATAACGGGTCAGAAGGGCAGCATCTGTAAAGGCTGTATTGGCTCCGACTCCTCCTGCAGGGCTCATCGTATGGACGGCGTCACCCAATGCTGTAATATTTCCGGATGTCCATGGTTCCTTTGGCAAAGAAGACCGGATAGGGGTTACGGATAATGAAGGCTGATCAGCATACTGAAATAATGCTTTAAGCTTAGGGTGCCACTGATAGGTCACTTTATTGATTGCCTGTAAAATCTCTTCTGTTGAATGGCTGTAAAAATCAGACTTTGCCATTCCAAAAGCCTGTGGATTTCCGATGAATGCCCAGTAAAAATAATCGGAAATCGGACTGAGCTGATTCCAGGATGTATCTTTCCGGGAAAAATCAAAACTCATAAAATCTGTAATTAAAGAAAACCGGTCACCAATAATCACTGATGTACCTTCCTGCAATTCCTGAGCAATAGCGTTCTGAGCTTCGGGAGAACAGAAAGTTCTTCCATAGATGGTTATATTCCCGGTATTGATTTTATGGTCTTTGCAATACTCTTTTCCGATTCGGGAATGAACCCCGTCGGCAGCTATTACCAGATCTGCGGTATAGGTTGAGCCGTCTGAAAATGCGAGTTCCACTTCACCGTTTTCTGATTCTTTCCAGGCTGTGAGCTCCTTTCCAAAGCAGATATGGTCCTGTATCCCCTGAAGTAAAATTTCACGTAATGTCAGGCGGTTGGGTTTCAGGTCCGGCATTTCTTTTACTCCGTCACTCCAGGATTCTACCAGGGCATTTCGGGAACTTTCAAGGGTTGTGGTCAAAACTTTCATTCCACTGTAGCTTGCCGCACAGGTGTCCAGGAACAGCCTGTACAGATTTCCGGGAAGGCACTCCTCTAAAGCTTTTCTGCCAGGCTCATTCACCCTTATTCTGTACCCTTGTGACCGGGTGTTTATAGCAGTATCTTTTTCAAATATCGTGAAGGGGATTCCATTCTTTTTTAATCCCTGAGCAAGACACAGACCTCCCAATCCGGCTCCTATAACTGCAATACGTTTGTTTTTTAATTGTTGTACCATCATAATTGCTGATCAATCCTGTTATTTGTTTTTGATGATTGACGGGACAAAATTAGAATCTGAGGTCCGGGAGTCCGAGAGCTATTTAATGGTGATAATGGGACAAATCATGGTTTTTAGCTCTGAACTGTAAAGCAGTCATCCCTGTTCCTTTTTTAAAGAAGCGTGAAAAGTAAACAGGATCATCATAGCCCAGTTCAAAGGCGATCTGTTTTACATCCATACTGGTATAAAACAGCAGGCGGCGGGCTTCCCATAAGACTTTCTGCTGTATCCAGAAACTGGCAGGATATCCGGTAACATCTTTTACAGCTTCATTCAGATAAAGCGGAGTAATATTGAGAAATTCTGCATACTGCTGTACCTGTTTGACAGTTATGAAGTGTTCTGTGATCAGCTTTTTAAACTGTCTTGTAATCGAATACCTTTGGCCCTGCTGATGAAAACCTTCTGTTTCTGTTCCTGAAATTCTTGAAATAATGATTCCAACTGCAGATTCTGCCAGTGATCTCATGATGGAAGGTATATGCAGTACCGGATCTTTTTCAGCTTTTTCAAACAGGGGTGGCAGATCGAAAATAATGTCATTTTCCGTAACAGCTGAGGACTGACGGAGCCATTGGTGGAGGTCCAGTGCTTCACGGTAAGCCTCAGGAACAAGTTCAGCCTCTACGAAAAAAAAACATCCCTCGTTGTCTTTCTGATGAATATACTGATGAATCTGTCCGGGACCGGTAAAACATAAGGAAGGGCCTTTCAATACAATCCTGTTAAAATCTATTTCCATCACAAAGTCTCCTTTCTGCTGAAGGATAAACATATAATGGTCGTCCCTGTGAACTTCTGCCTGTTTTTCATGAAAAATGGATAACGGCATTAGCCGTACAGCTGAATTTTCCAGTTGATTGTGGTGGGATGGAATTACTTGTTTCATACGATTTACGAAGATACGTGATAAATGATAAATGATGAACGATGATTGATGTTGAGGCATTTTATTTATTGGATTGTCTGCTTTAACGGCTGAAAATCCGGATTCACCGTTTAATATGACCTGTTTAGAGTATTTGTTCTTATTGTAAGGACCGCTTTACCATAATTTTACCATCACAAAAACATTATTATTATGAATACTGCATTGAATTTGAGCAAAAAAATAAGATCCGTTTTATCCCTGATTATTTTTATGGGAACAGGATTATGGTCTCTAAAAGCACAGACTTATACCACGGTTGAAAAAGATACGGAAAGCACCAGAACAGCTTTTCAGAATACAAAGAAGATCAGGGCCGGACTGCTGGATGTGGGGTATGCAGAGGTAGGTCCCTCCAATGGAAAACCTGTTATTCTTCTTCACGGATGGCCTTATGATATCCATAGTTTTGAACAGTCTTCCGCCATACTTGCTGAGAAAGGCTACCATGTTTTGGTCCCTTATTTAAGGGGTTATGGCACTACTACCTTCGTATCACCCGATACAAAACGAAACGGTCAGCAAAGTGCCGTGGCATTGGATATCATTGCTTTTATGGATGCCCTGAAAATAGATAAGGCAGTCATTGGCGGTTTCGACTGGGGAGCCAGAACAGCTGATATCATTGCTGCACTGTGGCCTGAGCGTTGTTCCGGACTGGTGGCAGTAAGCGGATATTTAATAGGAAGTCCGAAGGCAAACGAAAAACCTTTATCCCCCAATGCTGAATTTTTATGGTGGTACCAATATTACTTTTCAACCGAAAGAGGATATAAGGGGTATCAGGCGAATACCATGGCATTTAATAAACTCATCTGGAAAACGGCTTCACCAAAATGGGCTTTTGATGACCAGACCTATGAACGCTCTGCAGCAGCATTCAATAATCCTGATCATGTTGATATCGTGATCCACAATTACCGCTGGCGTCTTGGATTGGCGAAAGGAGAAAAACAATATGATGCGCTTGAAACCAGGCTGGCAAAATCCCCGTCCATTACAGTTCCTACAGTTACCCTGGAGGGTGATGCCAACGGAGCGGCATTTCCTGCTCCGGAAAGTTATGCTTCGAAATATATCGGCAAATATATACACCATACTTTAACAGGAGGAATTGGGCATAATTTACCGCAGGAAGCTCCAAAAGCATTTGCAGACGCAGTCATAGAAGCAGATTTTATGTCGCAGTCCAGATAAAAACTGAAGAATTTAAAGTAGCATAACCACTGCTCAGCAGCAGTGGTTTTTACGTTTATTGAATGGTAACCTATTTTTCAGATCTCTCTTCAGATTTTAGCTTATTAACCAAAGGAGTGGCATACATCGATAAGAAATACTCTCTGGAAACAGGATCAGACGGATCAATACGCATTTCAAGTCTGCGGACAAATAACTGTTTTTCCTGCTCTGTATATTCAGAGGTATAGGTATGGGTATTGTGCAAGAGATCATAGGCAATATACTTGGTTGGCCAAAGCTTATAATTGCTGATGATAGAGTGGTCAATAACCTGTGTAATCGCCTGCAGCTGTTTGTTTTTATTATCGGTGGCAGCAGCAATTTCATCCAGTTCTGGACCTATAACGTCTCCTGCATGCAGATGAATGCGTTTCTTTTGCCCCAGAATTCCGCTCAGGATATTGGTGAAATCTTCATTTTTCCCTTTAATATATTCCTCATCCCTGTGCTGGGCCAGCAGTTGGGGCATCTTTAAGGAATCTGTAGGGTCATATTCATAGGAGATGGAGATGGGAACAATCTTTAAGGATTTAAAATACTCCGTCAGTGGCTGATCTCCGGCTGCCATAGCCAGCATTTTCAAAACACCCTGCTGGGTAGCGTCGTTACCGTTTTTGGTACGGCCTTCACGCTGGGCAATCCATACGGAACGGTTTTCCTGATGCAGCTGCATTTTAATGTATTCGGACATCGTTTGTGAACTTGTCAGCTGTTCACGAAGCGAAAGGCCTCTCTGTACAAGAAAGTTGCGGTTCAGTTTGGCCAGTACATGTAGAAATTTTTTACGGACAAGATTATCTCCGATCGCCGAGGCAGTCATAATATAGCCACCTTCCAGCAAAACGAGGTTAAGCAGGGAAGTATCCAATACAATATCCCTGTGATTGGAGATGAAAAGGTAAGGGGTATTTTTGTCCAGCTTATCAAAGCCTGAAGTCGTCAAACCTTCCGAACTTTTCGCAAGGATCTGCCGAACGGCATAGGCTACAAACTGATGCTGAAAATCGCTGATGGAATGAACATTTTTAAACTGTTCCAGCCAGACCTGCTCATCCGTATCCGGAAAAGTAAAATTCATCAGTGCTTTCATCATAGGATCACGGGCTATGCTCTGTAATCTCTCGTTCACTTCCTGATCATAGAAATACCGGATTGCATCAAACTTCGACATGCGGATATAAAAATTATAATTTTTGCAAAAGAACGAAAATTTATTGGGGGATAGGGTATAATGGGTGTTAAAGTATTATGAGGGGCGTAGGAGTTCGGGAAATTATCTGTTTACTGAAAACCATAATACAACCGTAATTTTTATTGATATTTTAGGTGCTTTATTTTTTTTAGATCATTTTATCTTGTATTATAAGTACTGAATTTAAATACCAAATATATGATTAACGAAGCATTTAATTTATTATTCAAAATTGCTGACAAATTTTTTGAACCTAAATCCAGCTTAAAAAAAACGGAAGAATTGGAAAAAGTATTTACCATCATCAGAGAAAACCATCTGGAAAATCAAAAAGAAATTGCTGAAGAGAAACTTTTTGAGTTACAGACTGGTATAAAGACTAACGTCGCCTTTGCTCAGAAACTGAAGTCTTTTAAAGAATACGTAGGGGGAAAATATGACTGGAGTGTCTACCGGAAAATCTTTTTGTATTTACAGGAAAATGAACAGGGGAAAATTATTGTAAACATTAGAAAATATCAGGAATATACTGCAAATGCACTAATGTACCTAACTCTTTTTGTTTTTTGTGGAGGTTTTATAACCATTCTATTGATAGAATCATTTATTCCAAAGAATATCTATCATATTATTATTTTCCTATATATCGTGGTTTCTCTATTTTTCTTTTTTCTTATTTATCTGATAAGCAATGATTATCTGGCCATGCAAGTAAAAAAACAAGTAAAAAAAATTGAGGAGAATAGGGAAAGTCAGAATGGTCAAATATAAAGCATAAAGCAATCTGCGGGAAAATTTAAATATAACCAGCTGAAAAAGTCTTTTTCAGCTGGTTTTTATTTAAAAATAGAAATCAGGAGATTTAATTATTCTGCATTCTGATCAGTCGTTACATATTCTGCTTACAGTTCCTGTAAAAATGAGCTGTTATCTGCTAAGCGGTTTTTAATTTCTTCTATAAACAAACTTATTCCTGAAGGACTTATTATGGATGAATAATCAAACTCAATTTTTTTTATCCATATCCTGTCAGCATCTTCATGAATGTCAGTATCTTCATAGGATAAATGGGAATTAAGGTCCTTTTTAAGGCCTATATGAAGAATTTTCTCACTGTCAAAATAAAAACTTATGTTATAATTTTCAGTGTGCTTATTGATTTCCAGGTTTTCACCCCAAAAATAGGCAGAATCGCCGCATCGGTGATTGTTGAGGGTATTAATTCCAAAAGTATGGATCAATTGTTCAATAAGTTCATTACGGTAATTATCAATCATTACTTTACTGTACCATGCACTTGGTCTGATAGCAAAGAAGTGGGTCCATAACCATTTGATTTTATTTACTCCATCTTTCTGCATCCATATGTGAAATGCGTTATCATGGTAAAGATGAGCGTGGCTTATTCTAAGCTTTTCATCTGCAGTATCAATACGGGACTGCCCTTTTATAGCTTTAAGAATATGATCCTGTATAGAATTTTTGTCAAGCAGGAGTAATTGCCTTATAGCCTCTATAACCTCATTATTTCTACGGAGATAGGTTTTCCAGTTCAGTACTGTGTCGGAAAAATTGAATGCCTGTAGCTTTCCCCAATCCGTAAAGGATGCCAGAATATAGCGCATGATACTATAGTCTTCATTTTCAATTAACTGGTTGGGACTGGTTTCTGAAAATAAATATTTAAACTTCTCAAATTTATCATGAAGTATTTCAGGAGAACTTGTTTCGCTTAAGAGCAAAGAAATATTACCCTGCAGCATGCCAAAGCCTTCCGCATTAAATATAGCTTCGTTCCAGCTTTCATTATCTGACAGAAGCAGCGCTTTCTGTTTTTCTTCTTTAAGCTGAATACTGTGAATATTTTTATGGTCATCTAACCAGGTATCCAAAGTGCCTCTGGTGAGACTTCCCAGTATATCAGAAGAGAATCCTGCAATCATGCGGATAAATTGCATTGCTGTTTTATTGGCTCCTATACTTCTGATATCAGGATCTGCTATGAGATTCCATACTATTCTGATCCACTCTTTAAAACATGCAAGATCGAAAGTATTATTGTTTTCTGCATAAGCATTTACAGCATCAAACAGCATTCTGTCATCCATCGTAAACCTGTTATTCTCATCTCCTTTAAAAATATCCCATTTATAATCAGTATTCCATAGAGGCTGTACATGATCAAATATTTCAAAACCATGATCTGAATAAAAATCCAGAAGTTTTTCCAGTTTTAATACAAATTCTTTTGAAATCAGTGGTCTGTAAAAATCAAAACTGGCAAAATACAGTTCTTTTTCTCTTGAGAGAAGTGAAGTATATGTTTCATCAGTCAGAAGATCTATTGCTGTACCTTTATAATTTACAATATAGTCATTAATCAGAATACGATGGATGAACCTGAAAAAATAAGGGTCTACAGTTTTTTTAGAGATTCGGTTGGTTTTTGTCTGTTTCCAGAAAAAGCGGGACCATTGGTTATCAAATTTTAGGGCAATGCTGTCAAAGTGGGGAAGTATGAGACTGCCATTTTCTACCTCTTTGTCAAAATGACTACAGTTCTTAATCCATCCTATGAGATCAGCTTTCAGATTCTCAAAGGAAGACAGCAGTTTACCCCTTGCATTCAGCTTTATATATAAATCATCCGTAAGTTTAAACTGATCCATCGGGAGGACGTAGAATACAATTTTATCGAGATTGAGATAAAGAGTACCTTTTTCCTGAAGTTTGCTATAGAAGGTATGGATTGTTTCAAGGGTGTTGAGTACCGCATCAATGGTAGGATCCAGACGGTACTGGTCACTGAACCAATAGGCATTTTTTATGTCTTCTTTTGGATTGTCTTTCAGACAAAATCCTGAGAGTTTTTCAAAGAATCTTCTTGATGTATCTCTGGTTTCATAGGAAAACTTTGTAAATATCTCTTCATAATCTGAGCCCGGGCCACATTCTTTTTTAATAATATACCAATGAAGAAGAAACAGGGTGGTAAGCCTCTGCTGGCCATCCAGAGGAAGAAACACTGTTCTACTGTTCCGGTCTACAGATCCGTATATAAAATCTAATTTCAGTTCTTCCCCAGATTCAAGATGCTGAAACAGTTTGGCAATAAAACCTTCTCTCAGATCAGTATTGGATTCTCTGCCCTGGGCATAATCTCTCTGTATCAAAGGAATCTTTAATGATGAAAGAATATTTCCGCTTTCGTGACTCTGGTTTCTTTGAGAATCATAACTGATCGTTTCATAGCAGTAATCCTCCTCATTTTCTATTACGGAAGTAATGGGAGCTGTTAAGAAGTCTTTTAGATTATATGTTCTCATCTTGCATAAATTTGTTTAAGCAGTTTTCCAATTCTTTTGTGTATTCACTCACATCTGAGGCAGTCCATCTGGAATATTTCTGCGGGTATTTGGAATAGTATTTCAGGAATATATTTTTGGAAGTAATGGGAATATAGGTTCCAGCCTGATCTTCCTCAATGATCCGCCTTCTTTTTGTTTTGTAAAAAGAATTACCATAGCTTCTGTTGATGGTACTGTTTAAAGCGGTCAGATTACCAATACAGTTTTTATCAGGCAGCTGGTCTCCTTCTACGGACAGTTTTTTGTCAAGTTCATCCAATACTTCCTCCAGAATTACATCCAGTTTAGGTAAGTTTGTAAGAATGTTTTCTTCAACCCAATGCTGCGAAAACTTTCCTTCTGCAAAGGCCTCCGGATGTAGTTCCTGTATTTTCGAATAAAGTTCAGTTTCATAATCAAGATAAAGATCTCTCAGATATTCTGCCTTTTCTTCATTATTCATTTCTGAAGGCTCCCGTTCCGTTTTGGAGTCTATATGCTCTATATCATAGTTGTTATCTTTATTCAGTTTAAAAGGGAGGCGGTAGGTTTCTTCTCCGTCTCCTGAAAGAGATATTTTTATGCAGGTTTCTACGTTGAAGAGAAAAAACAGATTCCTGAGTTTCTGGAGGTTTTTTTGTTCGTAGATCAGTGTAATCTTCTTATTACTAAACCAGGAGGCAGAAGTGGTTTTAATTTTTCCGATCAGATAGTCTGTTAGATCATTTTTGCTTTTGAAATACTCCTCATCATCTTCGGAAAGCTTCATGATATCAAATACAATATCACCTGTTTCCTTGGGACTTTCGTAGTTCTGTAGGTATCCAATATAATGATAGTGCTCAGGATGATTATACCACTGCTCAATCTGTTCAAAAACCAGCACTATTTCATCCCATACAGGCTGCAGATTATTTCCTGCTTTGCTGATCTTTTCCTGAAAAAATCTGAATACAGAACTCTTGTCCGTACCGAATTTTTTATCAAATTCGATTTGGCGGTTTTTGTTTTTCAGCTTCTCTTTTCTGAACAGGAGATCAAACAGATATTCTATTCTGGAAGTATAGTTCTTCTTTGGGTTCAGGAATCCCCACAGATAAGGATCTTGCAGCTGATTTTCTATCATCTGCCATTCTTTGGCAATAGAAAATATCAGTGATGGGCTTACATCAGTATTATTTTTGAGCAGAAGAGCTTTGATAAGTTCTGCATTTGATAATGGAATTTTACCTATATTAAATCTTCTGAATACTTCTATACTGTTTTCTTTTGCCCCCACTTCATACCAGATGACCCGTACATTATTGATCTTATAGGATGTAAGTAACTTTAAAAAAGGAATATGCAGATAGGTTTTCTCTTCAAACCATTTTACAACTGTATCGTACACTATTTTCATATGATAGAAGTCTATATCATCTTCAAGCTCCTTTTGTTTTTCATCATCCATCATATAATTGTTGAAAGAGGCCAGTATTTTTTTGCTTTCAGGTCTTACCTCATAAGCAATGGTAGGCAGTCTGAGTCTGATCTCACCGGATAATGCGTGGAGTAGGTAATGCAGTACAATAACAATAGTGGTGATCCTCTGCTGCCCGTCTATGACTTCATAAACAGGTTCCCCGGAAAAATCTGTTTTCATTTTTTCAGATGACGGCATCTTCCGTACAACGACAGGCTGAAGGCAGTAGAATTCATCCTCGTGCTTATTTTCCTGTTTTATAAAACCGTTAAAATCATTAAGAAGGTCATTTACCTGATCTTCATCCCAGCGATAGCCTCTTTGGTAAGACCTGATAAAAAACTGTTTCTGCAGAAGACTGGCAATGGGTTCCAGCTTTACACCTGTATTCATTTTTAAAAATTTGGATATTGATTTTTAGTTAAGGGCAATATAATTGTTTTACCATTGTATTCCCTGTATTCTGTATCTGCCAGTGATTCGTGCAGTTCAATAGTATAAGAGGTGGTAATATGCAGGAGCCGCTTACCATTTTTATCTCTTTGATCAAACAGATCGTGAATATCAGATCGTAATACAATACCATTGCTGATAACCCCTGCGCCTCCTTCACTATGTGGTTTGATATGGGCTGCTTCCAGAACATGTTCTGTTTTGCATCCTGTGACGGCACAGGTTTTACTATATGCCTCAAGAAGGTCTTTTCTGAATTTCGTCTGGCGAAGTCTTTTTTTTACTCTCTGAAGAATATATTCCAGTTCTGCTTCAGAATTATGATCAATACTTTCAAACTCTTTTTTGAAATTTTCATCTGTATTTTCCAAAAGCCTTTTCCAGCCGTCAGGGTTGAGTTCTGAGGTAATTAGCAGCCTCTTGTGGATAGATCCGTTAGGACTGTCCGGGTTAAGTTTTCCTTTTTGTTTTATTTGCTTATTTGCTGCTTTTACAAATTCGTAGAGATCTATATTTGATAAGTTTAGAAGGGTTTTTCCATTGAATTTGATTTTTCTATATTCATTATCCGGATAATAATTTACTCTTGTAGGGTGCGCTGCTACATAGATTGTAATATTCTTTGCATTCATGCCCTTAAGTCTGTGAAGGATATCTTTGAATACTTTGGAGTGATGAGAATTTCTTCTTTTCACGCCACCTCCTGATTCCAGGATTAATCCCTGCAGACCTGTAACGTTATCATCTCCAAACACCAAATCAGCATCAAAATCTGTCTGAATTTTTATCATGGTTAAGTTTTTCTCAATGATAGTAAAAATTTCCAATTCCATTCTTATGGGAATCCATAATTTTGGGATAATCTGTCAAAATATGACAGAAATAATTTTAGTCCCTTCCAAAGCCCATCCAATCCCTTCACCAAGCCTCTGAAGGTACTTCATAAACGGTCTCCAACCCTTCATGAAGAGGCTGTACCCCCTTGGGTAAGGGGGTAGACGGACTTGGATAAGGGGCTCCACCTACCTATATTAAGATGATAGAGACGGTTGCTATACTACCTGGAGGGTGTTAGGAAGGAGGTAAGAAGGGGAATGGATTATTGTAAGAATCATTAGCATTATTCATATGGCTTCATCAGTGGCGTAGCTACCATTCCTTCGCTTCCTCTAATCATTAATTCTGACTAATAAAACCTTTGCATTTTAAATATCCTATTTCTTCAGATACAATGGCTTATTATTGTGTTTTAAACGTAAGATCGCAAAGTTTTCAATATTGATATGTTTTGTAAGGCACAAGAAAATCAAAAATTTTCAATAGGTAAGGATATCAGGATATAGAAATTTTATCGGAGATAAAATCCTTGCGCCTTAAATAGCGTCCCTATGATAAGATCTTGCGTCTTTGCGATTTCCAACCAAAAATCAGCAAATGGGCGAGCACAAAAAAGCACGTTTTCACGTGCTTTCAAAAGTGTTTATTCTTACTGATTGTTGTTAGAACCGATGGAGGGGGTGTTTCAGTGGGGCCTGAAGTTTGTCCCGTCACAAAAAACTGCTTCATATCATCATAAATAACATTGGTACCCGGTACATTCTCTTCGGAAAGATATCTGATGCTTCGGTAGAAACTGATGGCGTTATGATAGTTATCGTGATCCAGTAATACTTTGGTGTCTGAAAGCTGTTCTGTTAAAGAATCCAGCTGCTGCAGCTTTTGTTCGATCTGTTCTCTGGCGATATAATCTTTATCGAATTCTGCTTTATCAAGGAAGTTAGGAACATATTGGGCATATTGTTCCATATAGATTTTGGCTTTATTGACGAAAAGTTTGTTCTGTTCTCCAGATTTTAATAAAATACCCTGTTCAACTCCTGAAGTTCTGCATATAGTCTTTTCTGCTGAACGTATTTTGTTTTACTTTTTCTTTAAATAAGAAAATTCTGTCTTCAGTATACAATGTTTATTTTGAGATTGTAAAAGTATAGGGAGGTTTCATCTCTTTAATAGTATCAATGATAGAGATTTATATGAGAACCGGATAGATATTTTGAAAATAAACTAGTTATTGAAGCCTATAACTAATGATTTTTATTCTATCATTCTAACTCCCAAACTTCTTCACCCTGATCACCTTTTCCCTTACCTTAATCACAAAAGGCTCAAGATGTACGATCTTTCCGGCTTCCACTTTGAAATTATCACTGGAGCGTTCACAATAGGTATTGGAAGGCAGAGAGTTTTTGTTCAGTTCAATCCTGTAATTTCCGGAGGGTAGGAAAGAGGCAAATTCTCCGTTGTCATCTGTAATGATATGCTGAACTAATTGATCATTGCGATAAATATTAAATAGAACACCTCCGGTTTTGGGAGAGAAATCCACTGCTGTTTTCGCATCAAAATCGTAGGTTACCTTTCCCTGGGTGGTTCCGTTTTGATGAAGAGGGATTTCGAGAGCGTAGTGGTGCCTGTCTACGGTAAATTCCGTTTCATCATAATACCAGCCCTGCTGGATGATCTGTTTCAGAGTATACTTTCCGTACGGGATGGAACGGTAGCTGATAGAGCCTGACGGGTCGGTTTTAAATGAAATGTTGTTGAGCATAATGAGGTAGCCTGCCGCTTCTCTGTCACCTTCGTCGTAGATATTGTTTTCGTTCAGGTCATAATAGACAAACGCTTTGATGTCGCCTTTTTTCCCCGGATCCAGGGTGCTGTTTCTCAGGTTGAGGGTAACGCCGGCTTCAATGGTAAACAGATTATTGGTAAAATTTCCTGAAGAATAATTGAAGTAAGATGAATTCAGGTAGAGGGCATATCTCTCCCGTGAGTACTTCAGATTCATAAAAGCTGATGGTGATTTCCCGTACAGAACATCATCCGTATAAGAGAGTCCTGAGGTTACGTTCAGCTTATGGTCGAAAAAGTTTTTATTGACAAACGCAGAAAGGGAAAGCTTTTCGTAGGTGCTGGCTGTGTTCATCAGCCTGGAAAAGGCATATTCAGAAAGGAAATAACTTCCATGCTGGTAGATACCGTTCAGGGTAAGCCATTTGTAGCTGTAGGTTCCGCTTACTTTCATCTGGTATTGCTGTTTGTTGTTGTCCGGATATTGAACCAATCCGTTTTCCATGCTGAGGATCGAGGTATGCTGTTTGTCAGGACTCAGCCAGGTAAGGTATTCTGTAAAACGCTGTGCTTTCAGCTGTTTGGTATTCTCGTAGGGCTGTGCATTGAAGAAATTATTGTAAGAGTTGGAATTCTCTTCCTGGTACTGGTAGCCCAATCCCATCCCGAAATTGCCTTTTTTAGGAAAGTTAATTCCTGTGTCCAGTCTTAAGTTGCTTGAATTCAGGGTATTGTTGTAAAAGTAAAATTTAGGCGAAAAATGAGAAGCCATAATGTTGGCATACACATAATGGTCTTTGAAAATCATGGTGGAAAAATTCTGCTGGATCTGCAGGATTCCCCTTCTGTTTCCGGGATAGTAATCAGTACTGTAAAAATAATTTCCGTTCATGCTGATCTTCCTGATCATCCCTGAATACTGTGATTCCAAAGCCAGAGAGGGTTTGGTAGGCTGGTTGCCTTCATAAAAACTCAGACCGCCATACATCTTTGTATTCATTTTCCAGTCTTTGCCGAAAGCATACTGAAGGTCTGTTCCGGCTACATGATGCCTGGCTTTTTCATAAGGATCGTCCCTGAAAATATAAGTTCCGGAGATATTACGTGAAGCGTTTTGAGCTCCCAGAGTTCCCCTGGTGTAGAATCCGTAGCCGTACTTCAGAAATGAATTTCTTTCGATCAGGCTGTAGGTCTGGTCAACGAAGCCTGCTTCAATTTTCTTGTCCTTATCCGGAGAGGTATAGGCATATTCCAGCCCTCTTCCAAATAAAGAAAGTTCCAGCAGCTTATTGATGTTTCCGACAGTGAATTCGCTGTTTTCCCGGTGATAGGTCAGGTAGGTATTGTTGACAATAGGATCGCTCTGATGATTGATCGTATAGATATTCCCCCGCATAAAAACATAGCCGGAAGGCAGGTTGAAGCCCCCGGAACCTGTCAGCTGATACATATCCAGGTTTTCCCCGGCACGCCTGTAGCTGGCAGTTATGGTATTCTTGGTAAAATTTGAAAATGCTGTGGATTCAAGATCTTCATAACGCTGTACGGAAGAAACATTCTGTATGGATACACTGGTGTTGCCGAATATTTCTCTGTCCGGTTCCCTGAAGCCTGCAATATTGACAGAAAGCTGTGAGCTTCGGGATCTGACCCTGGAAGGCATAAAGCGGAATACAAAAACTGAATCTTTCTGAACACCGATGCTTCCTTTTTTCTCTATAAAGGCATTGCCCTGTTCGGCTTCGGGAATTTTAAATACAATGGTAACATCCTGCTTTCTGTTGCCCAGATTGGAAACCCGCGCTCTGACCTCTACGGAGTCGGTGGCTTTATTCACATAGATCATCGGATTTTCTGCCGTGATGCGCATTGCGTTATTTTCAGCAACGGTATAAAGTATTTCTTTTTCAGCAGCTGTTTTATTCTGCTGGTCCGAAAGCCGGAAAGCAATTCTGGATGCTCCCGAAACAGCATTGTTGCTGACGATGATTTTTACCGGTAAGAACAGCTTTTCTCCGGATTTCATTTCGACCTGAAGATTGTTTCCTGAAATATTTCTGAATCCGTCAGGAACTGTAATGCTTACCTTTCCTTTGAAATCATTGGGGCCTTGATTTTCAAGTACGGCTATAAGGTCCAGGATACCTGCTTTATCTGTTCTGGATTCATTACGGATATCAAGACTTACCCCGGAACTGCTTTGTGCCGGAATCCATATCTGAAACAAAATCAAAAAAATGAAAAAGATTTTTTTGAACAGGTCTTGAAGCATGGTTATTGGGGGATAATCTCGTATTGAAGGGTCGTGGAGTATTCTTCTGACTTGGCATTAATTACCCTTTCGTCATTCGCTTTGGTTGAATATCGGATATCGTAATTGACACTGGAGTTTCCGGTAGACCCTCCTGTTGCAATAAGCTGTGGAGATGCGCTCAGTAAGATAGGATATACATTACCCGTATTTCCCGAAACGGGAGTGAGATTCAGTTTTACGGTGTCTAGAGGAATGAAATTCCCGGCAGGAGAGCTGAACTGCCCCTGAAGAGAACGTAATTTGATCTGGTAATTGGTATTGCTTTTTACGATCAGTCCATTGGAATAGATGACACTGACTCCGTTTACGTAATCTGACATGCTTTTGAATTCCAGTGATCCGTTGACCGCTTTTGCGGAAAACTGAAGCGACATTTCGGGTACATCGGTCGGAGTTCCGCTGAGGGGTCCGATGTGAATCTGAAAATTATGATCAGCTCTGCCAATAATATTGTTGTACTGGTCATACGCCGTAAACTGCACCGGAACGTTAAATCTGGTCCAGGAAGGGTAGCTTCCCAGATAAGATCCTCCCATAACGGTCAGGCTGTATTTTACCTGCAGATTATAATAGCCGTTGGGCTGTGGCGGCTGATTGTACAACGCTGCATTGGACTGTGGAATTAAAAAGACTTCCTGGTTTGCCTGAAGAAAAATATTTAACGGCATTCCGATCTGAGGAATCGTGGGTACAGGTCCCGGATAAGCCTGTCCTGAAGTGGAAACCGGCTGAAATGATATTTTGTTGGCAGGCATCGTATAATTTCCGTCAGTAGAAGTGATAGGCTGTTTCAGCCTGATGGATATTTTCCAGTAAGGAATATTAAACGTTCCATTACCAGCCAGGGTAAAGGTATAAGCATCAGGATTGGTATTTCCGCTGTAGGAATTAATCTGCAGATAGCTGTTCACCCATGAGTTATAATTGACCTGTGAGAAGCAGTTCAGAGAAACCAACAGAAAGAAACAGAAGAGTTTTTTACTATTCATAGCTGAAACTTAATTCTCCCAATTCCAGATTATTGTTGTCTCCATAATCAATCATTACCGAAGCGGTATACTTTCCTTTTTCAAGGCCTGCCGGAAGTGGAATATCCATTTCCCTTTTATTTCCGGGCATGGTATAAAAGATGACAGGATCAAGTGATACTTTTTTTCCGGTTTGTGTATTGACAAAATCGGTATATATTTTCCCATCTGCCCATACGTCTCCATGATTTTCAAAAAAGAGGTTGATTGTGTTGGTCGGTTTTCCGTATACCAGATTCTGGATTTCAAGTTTTTTTGTTTTGGCAGCAGGAAGCTTATGAAACAGCTTGATCCCTGAGCGGATGCTTACTTTGATATTGGCTCCTTTGTGATCTACATCATCCACAGGATTCATCTGGCTTACATAAAGGACTGCTGTGTGGGCCGCCAGTTGGTCTGAAAGGACATTCGGAACCGTAATGGTAACCTCAATGTCTTTCTTTTCTCCCGGAGCCAGCGTAAAGTAATTATCTTCTTTTTTTACAGAAACCCAGCTTGCACAGGATGCAGGAAGGGTGTTGGCGGGATACGTTACATTTTCACCTTTACCGTCATATTCCCAGTCTCCCAGACTTACAGCCAGATCCAGAGAATTCTTTGCGCTTACATTCGTTACCATTATTTTCTGGGTGTTACTGTTTCCGTTTGCCGACTCAAAATATAGTCTTGGAGGCGAAACCGAAACTCCTGTCTGTGCGTACCCCTGAAAAGAAAATAAGAAAAGAATGCTGAAAAGGAGGAAAGAGAATCTGCTCATGACGGATATTAGTTTTAAGTGAGGATAAAGTGCTGCGGTAGGTACAACACTTTATCATTACATAATGATATATTATTGAGAAATAATCGTATACGTCAGCTCAGTGGTATATACAGTAGGATCCTGTCCTGCGATATAATTGTCCAGATAAGCGTTAGCACCGGCTCCTTTATATTCAATGTTGATTTTTTTATCTACTCCTCCGTTAGAAGAACTTACCAAAGTGGTTTCGTTAGCAGATAACTGTACATTTTGTGCATATTGAGCGCCGTTTACAGCTTCAGAACCGGCACTTGCCTTAATCTGTATCGTGTTGGCCTGGATGTTTTTACCTCCGTTCTGTAATGCAGCGTTAGCACTCTTTACTTTCACCTGGAATCCTCCTGTGCTGTAAATGCTCAAATGATCTGCATTCACAGAAGATACACCGTTTGCGTAATCGTCTTTAGTTACGTAGTCTAGGTTAACAATTTTCTGAGCATTGTTGACTACAAGAGTCTGGATAGGCTTAAGTCTTACATTCAGTGTTACATTTTGTTGTGCTTTTAATGTTGCGAATCCCAAGAGAGCAAAAGATGCCAAAATAAAATTTTTCATTGGTTTAATGACGTTTTTTTGTATTAATAAATTTTTAAAATTGCGGTGGCAAAGGTAAATACAAAGAACGTCAGTGCCTTTGTGAAAAAACACTTATTATTTGTGAATTTTTACTGCTCAATTCGTCGTAAACAGGAACGTCTTTTTATGAAAAAGGACATAAAAAGTGTTATTTAAGTACCAATAAAATTGCCATAAAATAAAATAAATGCTTTTTTATCTTAAACATTTGCTTTTATTTAGCATATCAGGAATGGGTAAATTGTAAAATTATTATTCGGTGCATAATAATTTTTTAACCTCCTGTTCATTTTTTTACTGAGAAATTAGAGTTAATATTAAAGAATCCGGTCCGTCGCTGCCGCCGGCACCTAAATTATTTATTGCATTTTCTATCTCATTACCGATGGCATATCGCTGTTCAACCACTCCTTTCTGGTGGGTGATGAGCAGATATTCATCAGATCTTTCTCTGTTGCTTTTGGGATTGTCTGCTGTATCATAATATTTATCATATCCTGCATTCAGCTGAAATCCTGACGGGCTTGAGATCATGACAGACCGAGCCTCCTGGTAGGAAGATTCGGTTTCGCCTTCCGAAAATCCTGTCCCATAAGCCAGCATCTGTACCGGATAAAGCCTTACATTAAGACTTAACCCGTCTGTTGCCTGTGCAAATGATTTTGTAAAAGCAAAATATAATAAAATGATTAAAATGTACTTTGCAAACATATAACCTGTATTTTTCCCCAAAAGGTTACTTATGTAAATATACAAATTATTTCATTTCTGAGGGACTTTTTCCGGTATGTTTTTTTATGAAATTTGTAAAGTTTCCTTCGTTGCTGAATCCAAGTTCGTAAGATATTTCAGAAATCGTTGAATTTGAAAAACTTAATGATTTTTTACATTCTGTGATTAGTTTTTCGATAATGATCTGTTTGGCTGTTTTTCCCAATACATATTCTGTCATCTCGGTCAGTTTTCTTGAAGAGATATTGAGTTCCCCGGCATAATAGGCAACCTTTTTAGCTTTTTTGTAATCTCTTTGTAACAGGATTTTGAACCGGTTGACATAATACATATAGTCAAATTTGATATCTTTCCTGATTTCTTCGGTGGGAATATGTAAAAAAGCATCCAGCATCAGCCTTTCTATGGCGTTATGGGCAGCAGAGATATACAGGCTTTCATCCTTATTCCTGAAACTTTCCATCCGTTCCAGAAATATGATCCTCATCTGTTCTATATTAATGAACGGAGCGATAAATATTTCAGAATTATAATTGTAAAAAAGCTGTGAATTGATAAAAAGACTGTCTTTGGTTGACCGTTCATAAAAGCTGGATGAAAAAGCAATTGAATAAACATCAGACCTTTTGGTCTCCCCGAAAACTATTTTCTTTTGTGGCCCTACAAAAGCAATATTTCCTCCTTTCAATGAATACGGGACATCTTCTACCGTCAACAGGATGTCTTCAAGAATGATGTAAATACAGAAATATTCCAGGGTATTGAATTCTCTTTTGTTATTATTTCTATTAATAAGGAAGTCTAAACGATTGATACTGAAGCCTATATTTTTTAACTGATCCGTGATTCTGTACATACATTACTGATAACTCTGCCCAAGAAAATTCTTGTAATTATTTATATAAATATAAAAAAATTACTAAATATTGTGTTTTAAAGAAAAAAATTAATTTGAGCTGCAAAAATAATGAAGCTATTCTTTGGCCATATCATGTAATGCTGTCAGAGATAAAAGTTGATATTAAAATAGGCTATTGATGTAAATCCACAGCCATCGTCTGCGTTCGTTTACACATCCACCTTTTCAGCCTCCACACCGGAAGATATACAAAAATTACAGACAAAATACCTGCCAGTGTTCCTACTACCACAGCCATTGCCGTAGCATCCAGCCTGTAATCTTTTGACAAATTGTACTGTCCTAAAAAGAGCAGGCATAATACCAGTGAACCCGTAATCAGTCCGTGTAAAATACTCAATCTGGTCATCAGTTTTTTAATATTGAGCTGCTCGTCTACCGTAAATTCTATGGCCTCCTGGTTAGCTGCATCTGTCACTCTTTTGATAATATCAATGGTAAGGACAACCGGAAGGAAAATGGCCATAGGCAGAGTAAGACGGGCCAGATTTTGAGTGCCCGAAAAGAAATGGGTGTAACCTAATTCTTTAAAACTGGCATAGGCAATGATGAAATTAAAAAATACATTCGGAAGGACATAATAAATCGTACGCCTTATGAGGAAGCGTCTTAAAGTGGTTTTCTTTATTGGTTTAGGCTTTGGAGGCTTTATTTTAAATTTCATAGAAAGGTGGTCAATAGCTCAAGGGCTTTATCTTTTATTTGTTTCGCTTCTTCTTTCGGAAGAAAATGCTCATTGGACATAAATGCAAAGTCCATCTGTTGATTGTATGTGGTGGTCACCAAGGTGTTGGAATTTAACCATGGGAAAGCTACCGTAGGGCTGAAGATGGTTTCAATCCTAAAATTTTTGTAATCATTGGAGATATTGATCTTCCCCATATTGGAGAAGGTTACATCGTGACCGCCTTCAGTGGATTTCAGCATAGAGATCATTCTGTCGACAATAGGATGCATTCTTTCACCCATCCAAAGGAGTTCCCGGGTTTCCATATTTCCTATTTTCTGAACAATATCTTTTTTGATCTCTTTCGCATTGTCCAGCAGATCTTTACTTCCTTTTTTCAGTGTCAGTTCAATAGTAGGGGCAAAGGCAAACAGATGATCCTGTTTGATTTCCGGAATAAAATGACGCACATCCACCGGACTGATCACCTTTCCCTTAGCCCGCTCCCTTTTGATCTCCTGAAAAGCCTGCATAAAAGTAGAGCATAGAAGTGCATGAACAGAAATCCCGTGGGCCTTACATTTTGCAACGGTTTCGGCGGTGATTTCCGGACTCATTTTCCAGTGAATGGCATAATTTTCTCCGAGATTTCTTTTTTTACTCTTTCGCTGCATCATAAAGAAGACTTTTGCAAACAGTAAATAAAGGCCGGCTTTGTATTTCCTGATACCTGCATTAAAATCAGAAGGCAGAAAATCATTGACAGATTCAAAAGCTTCATAAGATTCAAGCTTCACGGAAGGATCATCTACCAGGGAAAGAAGCTCCTGCATCAGAGTGACTCCCGTAGTTCCGTCAGAAATACAGTGAGGCATTACCCAAAGGATCTCTGAGGTATGCTGTCCTTTAATCCAAACCAGGCGTGCCAGAGGTTGCTTTTCCCCCTCAAATAAACGGTACCATTCTTTTTGGGATTCCAGAAGCCAGTCTTCATCCGTTTTCCTTTCTACAATGCGGAGCGGGATAGGAGTGATATCCTTTTCTTCGACGAAAAAAGGATATTTTTCACTTTTGTAATCAATAACGGTTCTGAGCATAGGGTGTTTCTGCTGGATTTTTTCCAGGGCTGTTTTGAAGTTTTGCTCAGGAAGCATCCCGTCGATTTTTACGGTGAATATACAGTTGACTGGAGTTTCAGGATCTACATACATGATCCTTTCCACCATCATTAAAGGTCTCTTGATCATGATAGCACGGCTTGTTTTAGTTGTGAATGAATGGTCTGCATGACCTCATCGCGGACGGCCAGTGCATCGGTATATGGCAGATAGCCTTCACTTCCCATGAATGAAAAATCCATTTTTCCACGATAGGTGGAAACTACCAGTGTAGTAGTATTTCCTAACGGACCAATGACTGATGGACTGAAAATTGTGTCCACCGTAAATTCTTTATATTCATGCGGGATCTGAATACGTCCCAGGTTGGAAAACATACAGTCGTTGGATGACTTTCCGTTTTTTAACAGCTTTGTGAAATTATTCAGCGCATTGTGTCCGGATTCCATCACCATCATGGTGAGATAAGGATTCAGCTTTGAGGTCTTTTGTTCCACAGATTTCTGCATCACACGGAGATTGTCTGTGAAGCTTAGCTTTTCATCAGCAGACACCACGATCATCAGTCCGAAAGCAAAGATATGATCTTCTTTGATCTGAGTGGCAAAACGTCTGATATCTACCGGACAGGAAACTTTATTGAAGGATTTTTCCCCTCTTACTTTTTTAAATGCATGCAATACTGCTGCACTCAAAAATGTATTCACGGTCACTCCCTGGGATTTGCAATACGCGATCAGTTCTTTGCTTACTGTTTCATCCAGTTTCCAGTTGATCAGGTAGTCATTCTGCCTTTCCACAGCTTTTTTACCTACCGGAATCCATTTGATTGCAGTGGCAGCAAGCTTTCCGATAAATTTTGCTTTCAGTTTCTGTCTGCGGCTGTTGAGAATGTTGGCAGGAACTACATCCTGGATTCCCAATATCGGGTTTTCAGTTCCAATATCAGCGGCCGGATTGTCCAGAACCTTGAGAAACTCGTAGAGAAAAGCCATTGCAGAACCACCATCGCACAGGCAGTGGTGGAAGGCAAACAGCATGTCGGAAACGTCTTCCCCCTTGATCCAGACAAACCGTATCAGGGGCAATTTTTCGTAATGAAAGGTGGTGTTCCATTCTCTTCTGGATTCTTCCTGCCACTGATCTTCACCTTGTCTGGTGATGATTCTTACAGGAATAGAAACCGTTTTTTCAGGAACGTTAAACCATGGTGTATTTTTTTCATCATGGCTGATCAATGCTCTCAGCCATGGATGTTTATTCTGAATCTGTGCCAGCGCCTGCTGGATTTCCTTTAAGGTAAAAGTACCTCTCAGCCTGAACGGGATGACCGCGTTAAAAGGTTCTGTACCGTCACCTAATAACATACGTTCCCCAAATAACAATCTTCTTTTCATAGGTAGATGTCTTTTTTAATTAGGTCATATGTAATCAAATCGTTTTCATCATCATGTGGAGTCTGCAAATCGTAAGAATTTTACAGGCTATACAGACGCTAATGCTGAATGTTCCTGTACAAAATTTTCTAACAGTTCTACCGCTTTATCATTTCCTCCGGCAAGAGTGAATGTATTCTGAACTTCTCTGGCAGCTTCCCTGTATTTAGGATTTTCCAGTAATTCAAAAACGGTTTCACGAAGAGCATTTACACGCAGTCTTTTATATCGGATACTGATTCCGCAGCCTGCCTGCTCAATTAATTTTGCAATATGAAAATGATCATAAGCAATGGGCGTGATCAGCATAGGTAATCCGTTTCGGAAGGTATCATTAACCGTATTAAAACCACCGTGACAGATGACCATATCCATTTGCTGCATCACTGCAGACTGGGGTACGAAGCTGTTCACGATAAAATTATCCGGCCATTCTTCAAATATTTCCGGTGGAGTAGCAGCAATTACCGTAACCGGCTGGTCTTTAAATGCAGCAATGATCTTTTCAAAAAATGCTTTTCTGATGTCAACCAGGAGTGTTCCCAATGATACGAATATCTTCGGAGTTGTGGAAGCGTTTAATTTATCCCAGTCAAATGGGGCGTCATTCGGGCGGCCTTTCACGGGACCTACGAATTTCATATGAGGTGGGACTGTTTCAAAACCGGCAAATGCCTGTGAAGTAAACACCATGTTCAGTTTGTGAGAATGGATGTAAATTCCTTCTTCATGAATGCCTACTTCTTTCTGCAGGTCTTTGATGAGGTTTTGCTGCCATTCCCATATTTTAGGGGCGCTTTTTTCAGTATCTCCCATGACATCTGGCGGAACAGGAGTCGTCGTTACACAAGGGATATTGTTTTTATGGGCAAAAAGAGCTCCTCCGAAAGTGATACAGTCATTCACAATAACATCAGGCATCCAGCTTTCTGTTAAACGGGTTAATCCCGGCATCATCATTTTGGCGAAAGGAACATACGTTTCTTCAAGTGCTAATTTCATTACTTCAGGTCCTGAACATGCCGGTCCGTCATCCTGTCTTTTTAAAATGCGGGCAATTTCCTCCTGGTATGGAATAAGATCTTCTTCAGGATAGAAATAAGAGCCTCCTTCTGGAATATGTTTACGGTCTAGGGGGGTAATCCCAAACCATTTTACTTCGTGTCCACGGGCAATCAGGCTGGCTCCTACACTTAAAGTAGGACTTACATGTCCGAAAAACGGTGGGACAACGAATAGAAATTTAGAGGGCTTTTCAGGTTTTGAAGCCTTTGAAATAGTCTGTTCCAATAGGCTCGCTGCTGTTGCTGCACCTCCTGCCTCCGCAAAAGACTGTCCCACTTTCTGAGCTGCTTCACGGTAGCCCGGGTTATTTAAAATCTGTTGTACGGCTTCTCTCAGGTGATTGGCTTTAAATCGGTTAAAATTAAGACGTTCACCCGCTTCTGTGCGCACCACACGCCCTGCAACATGAGACTGGTCATACGCAATCGGAATCACTACCAGAGGAATACCGTTGGATAATGTTTCGGAAACCGTATTATGACCGCCATGGCAAACCACACCGTCAAGATGAGGAAGCAGATCCAGCTGAGGAATCTGCTGATAGACCATAAAGTTGTCCGGCCATTGCCCGAAAAGCTGTGGATCGGAAACCACTACGACGGTTAAATCTTCATCTTTAAAGGCATCAATCACCTTCTGGAAAAAGGCTTTTTTATGGTCGTGATCGAAGGTAGTACCGATACTTACCAGGATCTTTTTGTTGGTTTTGTTTTTTAATTTATCCCAGTCAAATTCACATGAGATACGTCTTTCGGTAAGAACCGGGCCTGTAAACTGATATTGAGAAGGCAGATCATCCATTTCGCCAAAGAAATAATTGGAAGTCAGAACCAGTGTCAGCAGATCTGAGGTTGCCAGAGAACGTTCCTCATGAAAACCAAGTTCTTTCTGTAAATCGATAATCTGATTGACCTGCCATTCGTGTACTTTTGGCAATTCATTCATGATTTTGATGGCAGCCGGAGCGGTAACAGAAGTGGCATAAGGAATTCCAAGAATTTTCGCGGCAACAGGAACTGCAAACAGCTGATGATCCCCGATAATTAAATCAGGCTGCTCTATTTTTAATAAAGTGATAACTCCCTTATAGCAATGCCTGTTCAGTGGGATAAGTACATCTTCATACAGGAACTTAACGCTGTCTATACCATACACTACTTTTTTTGAAATAATATCGAGATACTGTTCGCTTTCTTTCTTTTCTTCATCGGTCTGATCATATTGGATCAGTAATAATTTTCCTCCTTCAGGAAGTTTGGCCTCTAACATAGGGTCAAGGCTGATCCAGGCTACTTCATGTCCTCTTTCCAGCAACGTAGCACCGATGCTTAAGGTAGGATTGACATGGCCTGTCAGTGGTGGAACTATAAATGCAAATTTAGCCATGGTTTTGTGTTAAGATTTTAGATAAAAATTGAGCAATCGTTTCAGCAATGAGCTGAGGTTCCTGGATCGGAATGTTGTGATCACCCGGGATTAATTCAAGTTCAGAGCCGCTGATTTGAGATTGCAGCCACTCACCGGTAGGTCTGCAGTTGGAATCAGCACCATAAAGCAACAGAGTAGCAGCCGTCAATTCATTGAAACGGGCTTCGCCAAGGAAATTTTTTTCCTTAATCATATCTGCTTTAATGCTGGTCTGATTAAACAGAAATTCATACATACGGTGGTTCTTTTCCATCTGTCTTTTGCCCATCTGTACCTTGGTGGTATCTGTAAAATTGGCGACATAGTGCTCAAGAAATTCTTTGCTGTATTCATCAATGATGTTACGGGCTTTTTCGTCCTGAGGGTCCGGAGCTTCCATCACTACCAATTGACTGATACGTTCAGGATTCTCTAAAGCTGTTTTTAAGGCAATAAGACCTCCGAAGCTATAGCCTACAAGGTGTACTTTTTCCAGTTGAAGATGATCTATTAAACCTATCAGGTCGGAAGACATATTGTCGAGGTCATACCCATCCGGAAAGCGCTCACTCATACCGTGGCTTTTCAGATCGTACATCACCACATGGAAATGTTTTGCCAGCACCGGGGCAATATTGAAATAATAAATGGACAGGTTACTGAACATACCGTGGATGAGTACCACGGTTTGTTCGGCTCCTTTGTTGAGTTCCTGTATATGAACTTGTCTGTTATTGACAGTTATTATTGGCATTCGTAGATATAATTGATGATCATACTAAGGTCAAGATTGATCAGCTGGTCAAGATCCATAGAAGACAGCCAGCCTGTAAAGTCGATCTGATCGCCAAAATGCGCTTTGATCTTTTCTGAGAAAGAGACAATCTCGATGCTGTCCATTTCAAGATCTTTGGTGAATGAACTTTCAGGAGTAATGTCCATCTCTTCTACAAATTCAGCACCTATCACTTCAGTAATGAAACCTTTTAATAAAGTAAAAAGTTCTTCGTGGTTCATTTTTAATGTTGCGTTTACAGTGTCCATCCGATAATATAATTTTTATGTTTAATAGTTTTGATTTCAATGTTATCGATCCACAGGTGATCGTCTTTTATCATTTCGACTTCGAAGGCTTTAGGATTTCCTTTGAGTCCTGTTCCCAGGAATTTTCCGTAGGCTTCCTTGGCTACCCAGAAACGGGTGGTCCATTCTGCCTGGTCTCTGTCTTTTAATAAGGTTAATTCGTTGTCAGTAAATACCATGTCATAGAATCCGGAGCTGCGTTCTTCTATCAGTTCCATGTCGATTCCTACAGATTTTCCATATCTGGCGATCCCAACAGCTTCTTTGCCTTTATGGGCTAAGGAAATATGGATATCCTCTGTGAAATCACTGATGAGGTAAGGTTTCCCCACTTCATCGGAACGGATTTCAAATGTGATCGGGAAGCAGGCGTGATTTTTTTCTTTGCGGAGAAGGTTTCTTACAGCATCTTTTACCGCTACGCGGCTTACCATCCAGTTTTTCTTCTTGTTCGGTAACAGTTGCTGGTGATGTTGTTTTTCCGTCTGGTTGAAATATCTTTTCAGGATAAAATCCCATGAAGCCACTCTGGTATATGCCTGATGGAAGAAAAATATTTCAGGAGCAATCTCTTCCGAAAGTCTGTTGTGCAGGGGTGACATAGAGACATTCCATAATGCTGCATCGATTTCCAGTCTTCTGTTTTGCCATCCGGTAATCGCGCACCATACTTTTCCGTCTCTTGTCAGAATGATATCTGCAATGGCAAATTCATCATTCAGTTCGGTCAGCATACAGGTGCATTCAAAAATACCTTCCTGATCATGCATATCTCCGAAGAATTCAATATCTCTGATTTTCACAGGGAATGCAATACGGTCTTTCACCAAAGTAAGCTGAAGCCAAAGCCCGAACAGCTGTCCTGCATTATCAAGCAAGGAGCCTTTACCTCCGTTTCCTTTTATCTTACCAATGATTCCTTTGTCTCCAACGGCTGAAACTTCAGTAATTCCCTGATATTTATCTCCATGGAACATGTGCATGTCATAGATCTCTTCAGGGGTTCTTTCAATAGGTAAAAGATTACCGATGGAAAGATTGAAGGCCGGTTTCGGAACGGGAGTAGATTTTAAGACTACTTCCGCATTGGCAAAGTTTTCGATATCGAGATAAGCGTGATTCGGTGAGCGCCATTCTCCTTTTACGGTTTTTTCAAAAGGTTGGGCAACGTTCATCCATTGGAAGACACTTACGTTCATGATTTTATGAACCTGTGTTCCCGGAATTTCTGCTTCTGCGATTTCTGCCAACTGTTCAAAGATCATTGTCATTGGAATGACCGGTTCCATATCCGCTAAATGAGCCCATCCTTTTGGCTGTCTCAATAAACTGTGATCGATCAGGTAAGGGTGGCTTTCCAGAGTTACATGCAGGTCTTTTGAGAAAGTTGTACTCCTTGGCGCCGGTTGGGCAGCGTGTGCTACAGGTGCTGGTCTTGAGATTGTGATTTCCGGACGGTTCTGGAATAAAGTTAATACTTCTTCCTGCATACGGATCATCTCAGCTACGTTATCCTGGAATGCCTGTACCAGTGGATGACCACTTTTGGTGGCAATAGCTGAAGCTTTTGCGGTATATTGTTTTGGCGTGTCAAAAGACAGAGCCAACGCTTTCACTTCTTTAAAATTACGGATAATAGGGGAGCCTAATTCCAGCTTAATGCCTTTTCCTGATGATTTTTTTGACTGATGCTGAATCTCCAGAAAATCAAGGGCAACTGTTTTACCTTCTACAAATAATGAAGCCACTACACGCTGCAGCTGAGCCAGAGCAGAACGGGTAGGAACGCTGGAAGGAATGGTACTGAAGGATTTCCCTTTCAAGGTATCATCAATAAATCCAATAAGACCTCCGGTACCCACCTGAATAAACACTCTTGCGCCTTCTTCGTATAATTTATCGGTCAGTTCACGAAAGCGGACAGGTTCAACCAAATGCTCGGCACTCAGTTTTCTGATCGCTACCTGATCTGCAGGATAAGGTTCTAATGTTGTGGCAGACCACAATGGAATTTTTGTTTGCTGAAACTGTGCTTTTTCCATTCCTGCAAGGATTACATCCAGCTTATCGGCGATAAAAGGAGAGTGGAATCCTGATTGGAAAGGCAGAATTTGATGAAATACCTGCTTTGCTTTTAACAAAGGTACCAATTCATCCAATGCCGTATTACTTCCGCAGAGAATCACCTGATTAGGGCAGTTGTCATTGGAAATATATAAGTCTGAAATTTCTGAAATAAAAGGCTGTACTACCTCAACTCCGGCTCCTATGGCAATGAATCTGGAATCTTTTAATTCAAAAGTTTCAGGATTCAGTACGTCAATTAAGGCTTTTACAGAATTGGCTTCTGCCAGTTCAGACGAATATCCTGCCAGCCATTCTCCTAAACTGTGTCCGGCGTTCATATCCGGAATAATTCCCAGTTTTTTCAGTGAATTATCGAGAATACTGCAGTTGTTGAAGATGTTTAAAGCATCAGTTAGAAGGCCTTCGCCTTCCGTTTCAATAGGTGCTTTCAGTCCGAAATAACGGCTTACCGTTTCTACCTCACCTTTTGCCAGTCCATCTAAGCCAGGAAATACAAAGGCTACTTTACCGCCATCTTTTAATAAAGGAGCAGAGGTGTACCAGATATCCTGTTTGTTTTTCCAGGTGATATTTTTGGAAACAATTTTAATGGCTTTTTCTACTCTGGCAGGTGTCGGATCGAATATCGCAATCCTGAAATCCCCTTCACCAATGGTGGTTTCATTATTTTGTAAGGCCGAAAGCAGTTCTTCATGCGTAGGTCTGGCCAATATCAATACCTGATCTTTTTTGGGCATATCATACCCTTCCAAAACAACATGGGCATTGATTCCTCCAAATCCGAAAGCATTCACTGCAGCCACTTTAGGAAGTCCGGTTTTTGACCAGTTTTTAGCTTCCTGTACCGGTTCAAATCTGGTGTTCTGCATCTCGGTAGTTGGGTTTTCACAATATAAGGTTGGAGGCAAGGTATCGTGATGTAATGCTAAACAGGTCTTAATTAATCCTGCAATTCCGGCGGCCGGCATAGCGTGCCCGATATTGGACTTTACAGATCCGATACCTGCAGCCTGAGCAGTTTCTTCTTTTCCGAAGAACTGGGCTAAGGTCTGAAGTTCTGTTTTATCTCCAAGGGGTGTTCCTGTGCCGTGAGCCTCAAGATATCCCACTTTATTTTTATCTAAATCAGCATTGATCCATGCCTGTTCCAAAGCTTTCAGCTGACCTTTTACAGAAGGGCTCATCACGCTGGTTCCGGTACCGTCGCTGCTGACTCCTACACCTTTGATCACTGCATAGATCTTATCCTGATCCCTAACGGCATCTTCCAGTCTTTTTAGCACGACGAAACCACAACCTTCACCAATCAGTAAGCCGTCAGCATCACTACTGAACGGTTTGATCTGCTGTTGGCGGGACATGGCTCCCAGCTGGGCAAAAATACTCCAGAAAGCAGCGTTCTGTCCCGTGTGGACACCTCCTGCAATCATGATATCGGAACGGCCTCTCTGCAATTCCTGTACAGCATGGTCTACGGCAATTAAGGCAGAGGCACAGGCAGCGTCTACGGTAAATGCAGCACCTCCTAAATTGAAGCGGTTCGCTACAAGAGACGCTACAAGATTAGGAATTAATCCCATCGCGGTATCTGCGGCAAAACGTCCCTTGCGTTCCTGAAATGCATGTTTTACCTTTTCAATATCAGAAGAGGAAACATTAGGCAGCAGTTCCTGCAGTAACGAAGAAATCTGTTCTCCGGTTCTTACGATTTCAATAGCGCGGGTAGCGCCCGGACCTGTATAGTTTCCTTTACCAATGATGATGCCTGTTTTTTCAAGGGAAATATTTTTCTGAAATACGCCTGCATCTTCCAGTGCTTTCTGTACCAGATCAAGGGTAAGCAAATGGTCAGGTTCCGTTCCTTCCACAGCCAATGGCAGAATGCCAAAGGCGGTAGGATCGAAAGTATAATCAGGGATAAATCCTCCGCGCTGACAGTAAAAACGGTCAACGGGACTTGTGGTATCACTGAAATGAACCGGATCTATCCGATCCGCCGGAGCGAGCTCGGTAGAATCAACTTTATTGACAATATTCTGCCAAAAAGTGTTGGCATCCTGTGCCCCGGGAAAGACACAGGATAGGCCAATTACAGCAACATCTGTTTTTTTCATACTTTGTTTATACAGTGTTTTACCAATTATTTCCTGACATGATCAGCACCTGGCTTTCCGTTCCGTATTTGATCTCGTTAAGGAATATTTCTTTTCCCTCATCCAACGGAATCATAGAAATACCTCTTCGTTCGTATTCTGATTCAAGGGTGGACGAAACCATTCCGGCACCTTTCCATGGTCCCCAGTTGATGGAAATTACTTTCCCCTTTAATCTTTTGTTTAAAGCATTGGCATAATCATCCAGTACACTGTTGGCGGCAGCATAATCTGTCTGGCCTTTGTTACCATACACGGAAGCAATACTTGAGAACAATACCACAAACTGACAGTCTGAACGAAGCTGTTCTGCCAATACACGAAGTGGTTTCACTTTGGTATCAAATACACGTCCAAAAGAGCTTGTTGTCTTTTGCTTGAATAATTTATCTTCTAAAAGACCGGCTCCATGAATGACTCCGTCAAGACGGTTGTATTTTTCATAGATATGACTGATCAGATGACTCAAGCCTTCTTCGTCACAAAGATCCAGTGATTGATAAATAATCGTATTTCCAAGTTCTTCCATATCGCGTATTGTGCGTAGGATCTGGTTATTTTTGAAAATCTTCGTCGTTTCTTTTTCTATTTCTGCAGGGGATGTAAATTGACCTGACTTGATCAGGAAGCCTCTGATTTCTTCTTTGGTTTTCATGCCTTCAAAGTCTTTCGCAGAAAGTTCATTTCTGGGATCAGCGGATCTACCTACCAGAATGTAAGTACAAGGATAAGCCTGAGACATATGTTTCACCAGTTCGGCAGTAATTCCCTGTGCACCTCCCAGTACCAGGACTACAGATTTCTGATCTAACTGGATATGAGCTTCATTCAGACTTGTTGATAATGGAGAGGGAATGATATCTACTTTATGTCGTTGGTCATTTTTATAAATGATTTCAACAGGTTTATCGTTGGTAAGGATTTCCTTTAAAGTAATCTCAGCAATCTGGTCTACTTCCTGAGGGGTGTTCAGGCTGATTAATCTACAAGTTGTATTATCAAATTCTCTTGCCAAACTTTTGAAAAGTCCAGGATATCCCTGATGATGACGTAATATGCTTGTATCTGTAATTTCCTGAAGGTGTGCCGGAATGTCTGAGATCAGGTATACCCATTTCGCCCTATCAAAATCCAGTTTTTTGATCAGATCTACATGATCAATAATGCTCGGTTTATCAGTTGCTGAGAACAGATCCAGCATAATTAATCCGTCAATATCGGAAAGATCTCTTTCTGTATCTGCCAATTCTACGATAGCTCCGTGTTTCTCCAAAGCTTCTTTGATTGCAGAAGTTTGTTTGCTGTCATCCTGAGTGATGGCAAAACGTTTTCCATTCAATACTTCTGTATTCTGTACTAAAGAAGCATCTGTAGGAGTGATGTCAAAACGGAGACGTGAAAGTATGTTTTGAGTTGGTTCTGTAGTATTTTTTTCTTTCACTTTCTGAGCTGCATCGTTGGTTTCACCATTCATCTCACTGATCCAGCTCGCCAGACCTCGAAGGGTTTTAATAGCAGCCAGTTTTTCCATGACATCATCGGCCTGTTCAAGGTTTTGACCAAATCCGATCTTGGTTTTAAGATCACCGATGATTTCCATACGTTTGATGGAGTCTATACTTAAATCTGCTTCCAGGTCAAGATCAAGACCTAACATTTCTTTTGGATATCCTGTTTTTTCACTTACAATATTCAGAATGGCATTTTGAAGATCTTCCAGAGAGAATGCCGGTTGAGATTGTGATTTTGAAACTGTTGATTCAGTCGCAGATCCTTTTTTTTCAGGAGTAGCAGATGTTTCTGTTCCTGAAAATTCTGTAAGCCATGAAACCAGTCCGCTTAAGGTCTTTATTCCTGCAAGCTGTTCCATAACAGTATCTTCACTGGTATTTCCGTTACCCAGCGTCCCCAGTTCATTGCGAAGTGTTCCGATAATTTCTACTCTTTTAATAGAATCGATGCTTAAATCGGCTTCAAGATCCATTTCCATACCCAGCATTTCCTGAGGATATCCGGTTTTGTCACTTACCACCTGTAGTAATAAGGATTTGATATCTCTTGATGGTGCCTGTTGTATTGAGGCAACTGCTGGTTTTTCCTGTTGAACAGGCTGAACCGGAATAGCAGATACGGGCTGATGGGCAGGAGCGGGTACCGGAGAATTATAGACAGGAGCGGGGAATGCCTGAGGGTTCTGTCCCATAAAGGAAAGCATTACATCACGCTGCGCCTGTATCATTAATTTCATACTGTTTAAATATTCCTGCAGCATACGTTCGGCAGTAGATTGTGCTTCGGCTGCTGGTGCCTGATGAGTTGTAGTAAAATTGTTCATGGGAATAGGGTTTATGAGTGGTGGTGCACCATTAGATGGCAGATTACCAGTAGTTGGGTGGGCAGTTTGCCCGTTAACACGCCAGATAGCAGGGCTTTTCTTATAAAGTTCAGGTTGATTAAGATCAATAACCTTCACGTTTCTGCCATCAAACAGTTTGTCAATATTAAAGCTTCTGCCCGTTCCTAAATATTGTGCCAGCATGCAAAGCAGATGACTGAATTTATTGTGGCTGTTGTCTTCAACATATAGGGTCAGCTGATCTTTTTCCAGGCAGGATTTGGTCAGTCCGGTAAGTACTTTTCCTGGTCCTACCTCGATGAATATTCTTGCACCGTCATTATACATGGCCTGCAGCTGTTCTACAAATCTTACAGGCTGTACCAGATGATCGGTAAGTCTTTCTTTTATTTCATATGGATTCTCTGGATATACCTGTGCTGTAGTATTAGACCATACAGGTATCTGCATTTCCCCGAAAGGAATATCTTTCAACACTTCAGCATATAGTTCCTTGGATTTTGCCAATAAAGGACTGTGGAATGCACAGGCAACTTCCAGTTTTTTAGCAGAAATACCCTCCTGTTTAAGCATCTCAAGCAGTTTATTGATGGCTTCCGTACTTCCGGCAATAACACATTGTGTAGGAGCGTTGAAGTTCACCGGATAACATCCTTCTACTTTAGCAATAACAGGCTGAAGACGTTCCGGAGTAGCACTTGCAGCCAGCATTGAACCAGGGTCTCCGCCTTCTACTGAATCTAAAATAGACTGAGCTCTCTTAACACTTAAATCCACCAGCTTGTCTTCTCCGAATACTCCTGCAAAACATAAAGCCGGTAATTCACCATAGCTATGACCTGCCAGCATATCCGGGATAATGCCTAATGATTCAAGGAATTTAGCCAATGCAAGATCAACAATTCCTAAAAGCGGCTGAGCCAAACGGGTATCTCTGATCGTTTCTTTCTGTTGCTTTAAATCAGCTTCGTTAAAGGTTTTAGAAGGAAAAATTACTTTTTCAAGATCAGGGTATTCATCAAGAAGTTTACGCATGGCAGGGAAAACTACAAACAGGTCACGGGCCATATTAATTCTCTGACTGCCCTGTCCAGGAAATGTAAATGCGACTTTACCTTCTTTTTTATTTACAGTAAAGGTGTCTTTTGTCTCAATCCCTAGCAATACCAGCTCAAGCTTCATCATCAGATCTTCCACTGTATCTGCTACGATGCTGAACTGGATAGGCTTTTCTGAACTGATGCTTAAGCTGTACGCAATATCCTGTAACGGAATACCATCATTAATTTCTAATAAAGTTTTAATCTGACCGGACTGTTCTTTTGCCTCTTCATAAGTGTCTCCACGGAAAACAAATAATTCTGAAGGCCATGACTGCATGGCAATTGAATTATCCTGTTTAGGATGGTTGGCAATGACCGTATGAAAGTTGGTTCCCCCAAATCCAAAAGCACTGATTCCTGCATAACGGTTTTTTTCTGACCATAATCCACTTTCTGAATGGAATGCAAATGGGCTGGTTCCAGCATTGTAATAGGCATTAGGCTGCTGAAGATGAAGGGTAGGTGGTTTTACACCATGATATACCGCAAGGGAAGCTTTGATTAATCCTGCTAATCCGGCGGCGCATTTCGTATGTCCGATCTGTGTTTTCACTGAACCTAGATGGGTTTGCCCAGGTAGCGCCCCTGAACGGCTGAACAGATTTGTCAGGGCACTCAATTCTGTTTTATCTCCCACGGCAGTTCCGGTACCGTGAGCTTCCACTAACCCTACGGAAGCAGGGCTGATGCCTGCCTGGGTGTAAGCACGTTCTAATGCCCTTACCTGGCCTATTTTTCTAGGGGCAGTCAATCCCAGAGCTTTGCCGTCACTGGATCCGCCTACTCCTTTAATTACAGAATAGATACGGTCACCATCATTGATAGCATCTTCATATCGTTTCAGGACAAGGATAGCAATTCCTTCTCCAAGAGCGATGCCGTCTGCATCACTGTCGAACGTAGCACATCTTCCTTTTCTGGAAAGCGCATGGGTACTGGAGAACATCAGGTAATCGTTGATGCCGTTGTGTAAATCTGCTCCTCCTGCAAGAACCATATCGGATTTTCCTAAGACAAGTTCCTGGCAGGCAAGATCAATAGCGGCTAGTGAAGAGGCACAGGCTGCATCTACGGTGAAGTTTCTGCCTCCCAGATCCAGTCGGTTTGTAATTCTACCCGCGATTACATTCGCCAGGATACCTGGGAAAGAATCTTCTGTGGTGTGCGGAAATGCTTCTTTTACTTCTTCGTGAATTTCTCCGAAAACCTGCTTATAATATCCTCTGAAACTATAGCTGTTGGCAAGATCATTTCCCCCTTCAGCTCCTATAATGACAGAAATGTTTTCTCTGTTGATGTGTTTTTCACCATATCCGGCATCTTCCATGGCACGTTTTGCTACCAATAAGGTCAGTAATTGTGTAGGTTCAATGGCTGCCAATGATTGTGGCGGAATTCCAAATGCCAATGGATCAAAATCGATTTTAGGAATGAAGCCTCCCCATTTTGAATGGGATACATCCGGACCGTCAGAATCCGGGTGATAATACAGTTCTTTATTCCATCTTTCATCCGGTACTTCGGTAACACTGTCTTTTCCTAAAATGATATTTCTCCAGTATTCATCAAGGTTTTTAGCACCGGGGAAGATACATTCCATCCCTACAATTGCAATATCCAGCGGTTTTTCTTTAGAAACCGGCTTTTCCGGTAATGCTGCATTCTGAATATATTCGTAATTATCTGTAATGTTTTGGTGAAGAGCTGCCAGTGAAATTACACGGTTGTGCATGGTAGCCACCTGGCCGATCATATACATTCCTAGATCCAGCTGGTCGTCTTTAGGGATATTGACAAGTTTATCACCCTGACGCTCTATACCTTTAGCAGCAATACGTAAACGGCCTACGTTTAATTTTTCAAGCTGTTCCCATACCTCTTTTTTATCCATTCCTGCAGCTAAAAGCTTTGCTTTTTCAGTATTGAAATGATGTGCAAATGCCGTATTCAGGCAGCGTGTCTCATGTCCGGGAGCTGTTTCCAGAAGGACTGTATCTTTCGCCTGCATAGCCTGCGACTGGAATTCTTCCTGAATAGCTCCGGTCTCTACCGCTTCATGGGTGTAGAGATAGGCTGTTCCCATCAGTACACCTACTTTTACACCTCTTGCGGCTAAAGGTGCGGCCATAATGGATACAAAAGCGGTTGAAAATGCGTTATGAATTCCTCCTGCAAAAAAGACACTGATATTTTCAGGATGGTCTTCTTTCAAGATACGTTCGATCTGTTTTTCCCAAAGAACCATACTGGACAGAGGGCCTACGTGACCTCCACATTCGCGTCCTTCAAAAATGAAGTTTTTAGCGCCTTCTTTCAGGAAAATATCCAGAAGGGCAGGGGACGGAACGTGTAGGAATGATTTTATTCCTGCTTTTTCAAATATTTTGGCCTGGGCGGGTCTTCCTCCTGCAATCAAAACTACAGGCGGTTTCGCTTCTAATATGTAGGAAGTCTGTTCATCTCTTAATTCCTGTGGTGCAAAACCTAAAATTCCCACTCCCCAGGTTTTCTCCCCAGCCAGCTTTTTGGTATCCATTACCAGAGACTTTGCAGACTCTCCTTTCAATAAGGATAAAGCGACAAATGGTAAAGCTCCGGCATCAGCAACTGCATTGGCAAATAAAGGAACATCACTTACGCGGGTCATAGGACCTTGGGCGATAGGATAATCTAAACCCAGTTCCTGAGCCATCGGATTACCTTTATCAATTACCTTCAGTGCCTTTGCCTGCTTCAAATGTCCATACATGGCTTCTTTGAATCCGAAAATCATTTTTTTCAGCGTCCTGAAGTCTTCATACAGGTCTGTTGCAAGTGAAATATCCTGTCCCATAGGAATGTAGCATGTACTCAGGTTCAGTCCTTTAAAGTACTGTTTCAGATCTTCAGCGGTAACATTTTCTGGCAACAAAGGAGAGTTTGGTCTTACCAGCACCCGATGGTTGGCGATTATCTTAGTTTCTGTACCATTCAGTTTTGAGCATACATCCTTCAGTTCCTGGGGAACTGAGCTTTCAGGGAACAAAGCCAGCTGGCTGTCCAGTACTACTCCTGTAGCACCTAATGCTTTAGATGCGGCGGCAGTATGGAGACCTATTCCTCCCTGTACCCACACCGGAATACTCTGTATTTCTTTGATCACACGCTGAAATAATACAAACGTGGATTCATAACCTACCCATCCGCCAGCTTCATTCCCCTTAATAATAATTCCTTCTGCTCCGGATTGTTCAGCCTGTCTGGCTTCTTCCACATTGCTTACCTGATAAACAGCAGGCAGATGAGAAGGCCCGGAAATTCCGCATGGAAGAATCGCAAACCTGACTTTTTCAGGAATTTGCAGGGTAGTGAAATTGTTGTTAGAAAAATAAATACCATAGGATGGTACGTCTATCTGATCAAGTTGATGTAACGCTTCCTGGGCAGTTGTCAGCTCGTCACCTAGACTCAGGACGGGAAATGCACCCGCCTGATGTAGTTTAAGCATAAGGTTAACGTCAGGTTTTTCGAATGGCGTTAGTCCAATAATGGTTAAGTTTTTCATGGCGTGATAATTATTGAATGATGGCAAGAGATTCATAACAAAGTGCTGGGCCTTTCGGTAATAAGACCCCATGCTTTTCATTATGATATAATAAAATTGGTTTTTGTTAAATCGTTAACGAAATGTATCGTTTTGTGATAACTCATCAATAATTTGTTATTCTTCAATAACTTATTAGATGTAAGTTTAATGTCCGGCTTTTCAAAGGGCATTAGCCTGATTTTACTCAAGTTTTTCATAGCATTTACGGTATTGAATAGTTGGTAATATATCATAACAAAATATCAATTCAGATAGTTTTAACTGCAGATTTCTTGTTATGGTGAATAAAAATAATAAAAATATAATATATATTCAATCATAAATGAAATTTGATAATGATTTTTTAATATAAAAAATTCAATTGTTCAAATTTTATTAAAGTATATTTATTGTTTTATTATTCTTAGAAACAGGTCGATACAATCTTATTAGCCATAACTATAAATAATTATAGTTAAAGAAATGTTAAGCAAATATAGTAATAAAAAATAAAATATTTCAAAAAAGAGAGATTTGTTTTTGATATATTACAAAAAGATAATATACAGTGAATAATGTTCAGAAATGCTAGAATAGTCTTTATCAATCTGATAAAACGATAATGCGAATATAAATAAAATTAATCAATATATTGTGATTTAATTTAAATTATTTGTGAATTTTTCATATCTTTTTGATAAATAAACATATAGGTATTTTTAAGAATAATTAATATATCTTTTCGAAATTCATAAAAAAAAGTAAATATCTCATATCAGTATTTTTTTTATTTTTTAGAGTAAATAATCTGTTTGTTAATGAGTTATATTGGCGTATAACCTCTTTGGGGATTTCGAAAAACATCTGTCCTGCATTTACAATTTATGATAATACCAGTGTTTTGTAAAAACTTTTGTATTTTTGCACTGTTACAAACTAAATCATAATTTGATATCTGATGAAATTATGATTGATATATGCCTGTACTTTATAATATGAAGCTCATTTTCTGATATTGATCAATGATGGTGATCAAGAATGAGTTTCAATATTATCCATCCATTACTCATTCGTGTAAACCTGCCTTTTTTGAAATTGACCGGTTTCTGGTTGATCTTGAATAACTGCATTCAGATTCCGGAGATCTGACTTTTTGGGGGTATCATACAGAAATTTGTTTTGGATTTAAAAAAATACTACAAATGAAAACAGGTATATATATGAAACAGACAACAATTTTCAAATCAGATGCTCACAGAGAAAAGGTATTGGAGCAGTATGATACTGTGCTGGCAAATTTTAAAGGAAATATCCGTCAGCAAATGGTCCCAACAAATTTTGGAGAAACCCATGTTCTGAGTTATGGAAATGAAGATCATCCTAAACTTATATTACTTCATGGGGCTAATTCTAATGCTGCGTCCTGGATAAAAGATCTTGTTTTGTACGGCAAAGAATACAAAGTATATGTTATTGATATTATTGGGGAACCAGGTAAAAGTGAGCAAAACAGACTTCCTTACAAAGGGGATCATTACAGTGACTGGCTGAATGAGATTTTCCAACAGCTGAAAATAGCAGAAGCATCTTTGGTGGGATTGTCTCAAGGCGGATGGCTTGCAATAAAGTTTGCAGCCAGATATCCTGAAAAGGTCAGCCAGCTCATTCTTCTTTCTCCGGGAGGAATTGTAAAAACGAAGCGCAGTTTTGTTTTGAAAGCGATACTCTTTTCTTTTCTCGGGAATGCCGGGAAGAGAAAAATCAATAAACTGATTATGGGTTCACAGAAAATAGATCAGCCGATTCTGGACTTTATGAATCTCATGCAGTCTTCTGTTAATGCAAGGATGGATAAGGAATATATTTTTTCTGATGAAGAATTGAAAAATATCACCATGCCTGTCTTCTTTATAGGAGGAGCAGATGATGTGATCCGGGATTCTCAACAGATAAAAGAAAGACTTGAAAGATTACTTCCTGATTTTGAATCTTATATTGATTCGGAAAAAGGGCATGTACTTGTTGGTCTTGCAGATAAAATAAATACATTTTTAATAAAGAGAAGAGATCATCATTAAGCCTTTATGCAAGGGGCTCCAAAATATTTTGTTTTGGAGCCCTCTATGATACTTTATGTGCTTTAATCTTTAAAAAATACTTAATCCGTACTGTTTGGCCAGATCTAAAATCATGTGGTAACCTGCCAGCGAATTTCCATGCTGATCTAAGGCAGGGCTGAACACCCCGATTCCTATTTTTCCGGGAACACTTACCGTAATTCCTCCTCCGACACCGGATTTACTTGGCAGACCTACCATTCTGGAATATTCTCCGCTGAACTCATACATTCCGGCAGTCAGCATCTGTGATTCTATCAGTTTGGCCATGTCAGCATTTTTATATGTAGAATCTCCGTCAAATCTTACACACTGATTGGCAAAGAAATACCCGATTTTTGCAAGGTCTTCCGCGGTAAGTTCAATAGAACACTGTTTGAAATAATTGTCCAGCTGGTCTTCGTTTCCTGAAATAAGACCACTGTTTTTCATGATGTAAAACATGCCACGGTTGCGATGTCCCGTTGATTTTTCGGATTCATAAACGGATTTGTTATACTCTATTGAAGGATTTTTGGTAATGTACCTCACCATGTCCAGTATTTTAAGGAAAGGTTTTTCACCATCTCCTGATATTAATGAAGTGGTAAGAATAGCTCCTGCATTCATCATTGGATTGAGCGGTTTTCCTGTGGTTTCAAGATTTGAAAAATGATTAAAAGGTTTGTCTGAACCGTAGTACCCCATTTTATCAAAAATATGGGTTTCTCCTTTTTCGTTAACTGCAACCATCAGTGAAATGATTTTAGAAATACTCTGCATTGTGAATTTCTTGCTTACATCACCAGTATTGAATACCTTTCCGTTCTTATCCACCACTGAGAAAGCAATGGCTTTAGCATCCATTTTTCCCAGTTCAGGAATATAATCAGCTACTTTTCCCTGGGTATAATATGCTCTGTTTTTCTCAAGAATGGTATTTAAAGTTTTCTCTGATATGGTTGAAATATCTGCTGCTTTCTGAGCATAAACAATGGTGTTTAAGGATAAAAAAGCCGCGGTGCAAATTCCTTTTGCAGAAAATAAAAAGCTGTTGTTTTTCATAGGGAAGATCTTCAAATATATATTTATGATAAGCCTCGAGAAACAAAGATAAAATATTTTAATCGTGCCGGCAATTCTATCCTGTATATGCCTTCGGTGATCAGTATTATTTAAGGTAATAAATATGGTTATACAGATCTATATGTGGAGAGTAAGTTCATGGCAAAATTAAAGGATAGGGAATTGATATGAATTGCATGTTTTGTATGTGTAATGATTTAAGTATTAATTTATTTTAACTATAAAAAAATAACATTAATTTATATTTTAGTTATTATTTTATTTTTAATATGGTATAAATGTAGAATTTTATTTTATTTATACTCAAGAACCCGCGAGAATGCTGACTTTTCCTGCATGATTAATAGGTTTGTGAAATAGCATATACTTATGAATTTCTTTATATTGTTGAAATTCAGTAGTGAAATAATGTTATTTTTTCACTATAAAATGATTTTTATATTATTTTTTTTATTAATTTGACAAAAAATTAATAACACTTTTTTAATAACTATGAAAAACAACACCTATTTTGGTAGGCAGTACATCTTCAGGTGGCTACTACTATGTTGGCTTTTGGTACCATGGGTACTGCAGGCACAAGCTCGAATTACATGGACTGAACAGGTCGGATGCCAGGAATTCCGTGGCGAAAAAGAAGGTCAGGTCCCTGATAATGGGATCGCCAGTTCTTACATCAACTCATCCCAATGCCTCCGTGTCTGTGAGAAATCAGTCACTCCTGTTAAATATGAGATTCAGGGATCAAATGTTTCCAATGTACAGTGGACTGTTTCCGGAGGAACTGCAGCCATTTCCGGACCAGGAAATACGGTTGCGAACGTTATTTGGGGAGCGGCAGGCAGCGGTTCTTTACAGGCAGTTATCACCTACAGTGACGGAACTATTGAAACCCAGACGATCTGTATTGAAAAGATCAACAGGCCCATCGCCAAATTTGAATTGTTAAATCTGGATTATACCGTATGTAAAAATACAACGGTCTATTTTGATAATCTTTCTGATCAAAACGGAGGATCGGATATTATCAATTATTTCTGGGAGTTTGGAGATGGAGCTACTTCCACATCCACAGCTTTTGAACCTTCCCATACGTATACCAATCCCGGTAATTATGTTGTTCAGCTGACGGTAACGAACAAGTGCGGCTGCCAGAGCAAATATAAAAAAGAGATCAAGGTAATAAAAACGGATCCTGTACAGATCAACTGTGCTTCTGTAGTATGTGAAAACAGTTTGGAAAAATACAATGTGCAGGATAACTGTAAAGGAGAATGGAAAGTTATCGGAGGCTCAATTGTCAGCAATAATGGTAACGAAATTGAAGTGAAGTGGGATCAGGTAGATCCGCTTGATGGCTTCGGTTACGTGATGTATCGGTCTGAATGCGGCTGCCCTGAGTGGACTACTATTAAAATTCCTGTAGTGCTAAAAAATGCGAAAGTTAATGGCCAGGCAGTAATATGTGCAGGAAAACAGTATACTTATTCAATTCCTCAATGGCCTACAACCAGTGTTCAATGGAATGTATCAGGTCCTGCAGGAGGTATGCTGGTCAATACCCAGCAGAGAAATGAAATTGTTTTTTCAGCTACGCAACCGGGGACATATCATCTTACGGCTAATTATCTGAATACCTTATTAAAATGTGGGGGGAGTGCCTCTATCGATATCGTAGTGGAAGCACCTGTGGTGATAAGCGGAGGAACAGATGAGATCTGTGCAGGAACAAGCCAGGCATTTACAGCTACACCAAACGTACCTGTTATCTGGAAAGTAACGACAGGAGGATCTACTTATACATCTCCACCAACAACAGGTACATTTACCTACAACTTTGCAACAGCAGGTACTTATACCATTACAGCTACCAAACAAGGGGGAGGCTGCGAGAGTAATTCAAGAATCATTAAGGTACTCCCAATTCCACAGTCACCTTCCGGAACAATCTATGGAGAAACAAAAGTGTGTCCGGGAAAACCTTATGTATATACCATCAGTTCTGTAGATGCAGGAATGATACCGGTTTGGAGTGTTACGAACGGAACAATTCAGGGCAGTAATGCCGGTTCTTCTGTAACAGTGATCTTTAACTCTGGCGCTTCATCATACACCGTTTCAGCGCAGAACAAATCAATCAGTAATGCAGGTTGCCTTTCGGCTCCTATTTCATTCAATGTTACGGCGCTGGATCTTAACACGATTACGATCACACCTAATTCAGGACCTTTCTGTCCGAGCAGTACCCAGACTTTCAGTGCCAATCTGAACGGTATTGTTCCCGACTTTATGGAATGGACATTCGGAAGTGCCAACTTTGGAAGTGTTATAGGAGGTCAGGGCACCGCTAATATTACGGTAAACTTCAACGAAATTTCTTCAACAAGCAACACCATGCTGAACTTAAGAGTGGTAAAATGTGGAGTAACGAAAATTATCAGCATGCCGGTATCTTTAATACCGCTTCCGGTAGTAAGCTTTACTAATATTGGAGGAGTCTGTTTAGGCTCAAACCTTTCTTTCACCGTGAATCAGGGAACAATCACTTCAGCAACAAATGTGATATTCACTTTTGCTAATGGAACTCAGTTTCCTGCAACCTTTAACCCGGCCGGAGTTTACAGCTTCCCAAATAACGGATATATCCAGAACAATTCAGGAAGCAATGTTTCCCAAACGGTTACTGTAACATATGAAGGAACTAACGGATGTAACTATAAGCCTACTGCAAGCGCAAACTTTACGATATATCCTGAAACCATTATAACAATTTCTCCGGTATATAATATCCTGGTATGTGATCCTGCAACTATGACACCATATACCCTTACGGCAAACAGTTCTACCGGGCTTACCAATATTACTTCATGGCAGTGGTTTAAAGATAATACATCTATACCAGGTGCTACTACCAACTCTTACACGATAGCTGGAGCAGGTGCTTTTGGAACCTATAAAGTACGGGCTATAGATGTTAATGGGTGTGTGGTTTATTCACAGGACGTTAATGTGGCTCAGTTATGCCCAAGCAGCGGGACATGTACAGCAGATCCTCAGATCAGTTTTGCTGCTTCGTGGTCAGGTTGTAATACGATTTCTGTTTCAGGTTTAACCTATAACGGAACTCCTGATGAGATTCAATGGTCATCAGACAATGTTCTTACTTTAACTTCTCCTCAGGGACAGCCTACAGCTACTTACCAGACTGGTCTTGCAGGGGCACATATTGTTTTTGTACGTTTGAGATACGGTGCATGCTGGTACAGCAAAGCCGTAGAAGTAAGAAAAAATTATGAGCCTAAATTCAATATCAGTACAGTGTGTAATGGAAACGGGTATAATGTGACTCTTTTCAACACTTCTACAATATTTGAGATCAATCCGGCATCTGTTACCTACACATTCACCAGTCCCGGACAGCCAACTCAGACAGGTCAGACGGCTACATATAATAATCTGGCGCCAGGTACTTATACCTTCACAATGACAATGTCTGCGCCAGGGAAACCAGTGTGTACCACTACACAGACCATCACATTAGCTCCGGTTCCTAGTACCAGCTTCCTGGTTCCGGCATGGATATGTGTGCGTGAACCTATTACATTTACTGCGCCAGGATACACCCCGGCTAATACATACACATGGCTTTTTGATGGTACAGCGTATGTAGCTACCGGAGCAGGCGCTACGGTTACGTATAATACAAGTGGTGCCAAAACAGTACAGCTAAAAATCACGACCCCTAACGGATGTGTGTATACTTCACCAATTGCAAACATTAGCGTGAATGAAGCTTTCATTGATGGTAATATCTCACCTGTTAACGTAGTTGCCTGTGCAGGATCTGTTCCTACACTTGTATTTAATGGTTCAGTAGGAACGGCCAGCCAGTATATCTGGATGAACGGTTCCCAGCCAGTGCCGGGAGCACCAAATTCAATGACGTTCACACCTACTCAGTCGGGAACTTACTGGCCGGTACTGGTATCATCTGATGGTTGTAGAACAAGCATCATGAGTACTAAAGCAGCAACAGTGACAGTTAAAAATGTTCCCTATGTAAATATCTCAGGTAAAGCGAATATCTGTGCAGGATCTTCTGCAACACTCAGTGGTCTTGTAACTGACAATACATTAGAATACCAATGGAAAAAAGCCGGTTCAGTGGTTGTTCCATGGACTTCTGCTCCTTATCCTATCACTTATAATACAGGAGCATTAACGGCAGGAACCTATGTTTATACACTGGAGGTAAGAACTCCAGGAACATCAGGGTGCATAAGTTCTAAAAACTTTACCCTTACAGTAAGTAATCCGCCATCATCTATTACTGCAACGTATAGTTTGGTGAGTTGCCAGCCTTACAAAATTCAGTTAACTGCATCAGGACCATCTTCAGGAGATTATAACTGGAGCAATGGAATGTCAGGCCAGACAATCACCGTAAATGAAGGTGGTGCGTACCAGGTTATTTATACAGCGCCAAGCGGTTGTAAAGTATCTAATTATGTAGAAGTGCCATTAAGTCTTGAAAGCCTGATGTGGGTATTCCCTACAGGATGCTATGACGAATGTATCAGAGAGAATAACTATATCTTAGGGCCTAAAGGAGTATTTGACCACCATGACTGGCAGCTGTTCGGAAACAATATCCAGAGCGGAAACAATGACTTCATCTTTCCGCTGTACATCATTAATGCAGGAACTTACCAGTTACAGGTTAACCATTTAGGATGCCAGTACACATCCGGAACTATGAATTACTATCCGGGTAAAGAATGTGGATCCGAAGACTGTAAGATCAAAGGAGAAATTAAAGGAATGAAGTGGGTTGGAGATCATTATGCTGTTTATGGTTTTATTTACAACACAGGAACCCAGCCGATAAGTCTTACGGTATCAAGTGTTAATGGATTCGGAATCTATGTTCCATCTATTATTACAATTCCGGCAGGAGGAATGTATGACATGAACGCAAATCCTTTGGCATTCTATCCAAACTCAAGCTTCCAGGGAGCAGATGAGATATTATTCTCTAACGAAACCTGTAAGTTTACCATTAAGGCAGTAGATCCGGACTGGATGGGGATGAAAAATGCAGGAAGAGGTGTAAGCTCAGCTTCAGTTTCTTCTCTGAAAATGATCCCAAATCCTGCAAAGGAAAAAGTGAAAATCTCGTATAATACGGGCGATGAAAAATTACTGGCAAAACAGATTACAGTTTTTGATGCTATGGGCAATATCAAATTCCGTAAGGAACTGAAAACGGCTTCAGGAGAACTGGACGTGGAAGTTTCCAGCTGGCTGCAAGGTGTTTATATCGTTATTGTACAAACGGGAGATACATCATTACAAGGAAAACTAATTAAAAATTAGTAGCTTATAAAGCAGTGTTCTCTTCGGAGAGCACTGTTTTTTATAGTATGTTATAATTAAATGATTTTTATGATACAATTAAAAAACAAACTCTGGGGATTGCTTCTTATGATGCCGGTATTATCTTTTAGTCAGACTTACCAATGGCAATGGGCAAAACAGGCTGGTGGACAATCTGGTTCTGCCGATCCGGGATTTAATTACCAATTTGATGAATCTATCCGGGATATTGTTGTTGATAATAATAACAACACCTATTATCTCGCAAGTGTATGGAATGGTGATCAAAATTTGAACGGTGTATCTGTTCCTAATTATGGACTTCGTGATCTTATTTTGTTTGCCACAGACTGTCAGGGTAATACATTATGGTCTACCGTTATCGGAGGGTCAGAAGATGGAGAAAATGCCTGGCATATTGAAGTGGATAATAATGGTGGATTATATGTAATGGCTACTCTTTATAATAATTCATATAGTGGAGATCCAACTGCTGTTCCTATGCATTTTGATGCTGCTCATACACTGCCTTTGTATACCTATTATGATCAGACGGTAGAACCCGCACATAAAGCAGGTTATCTGCTTAAATATAAAACGGCTGATGGAACACTGGATTGGAGTAAGGCTTTACAGGGAGATGTCAGTTATCTTAGCAGACGTTGTGATGTACAGATGATGTATATGGATTCATCCAAAAATATTCATGCTATTATGGGTTTCAGAGCAGGTACTCATTTAAATGGTTTGATTACAGTGCCTTCAACATTCACTACATCGTTGCAGTATTATCTGGTCAAATTTAACTATGACAATGGGAATATGACACCTGCAACACCTTTGTTACTTCCTATTACAGGAGGATTAACAGCGGGAGGAACAGATGGTAAAGTGAATCTGCTGTATGATGAAACTTTAAACAGGTATTATCTGGCTGGTAAAAGAATGGTTGGAAACTATAGCAGTAATATGGAGAGCTTTTCATACAATAACGTTCCGTTTACAAAAAATGCCTATCTGCTTGCGTTTAATGGCAGTACCGGGGCAGAATTATGGAGAAAAGAATTTGATAACAGCTTACCTGGGTTTATGGATGATGAAATTCATTCTGTTATCAAAGCTGCAGGTTCTTCAGATATTTATATTTCAGGACGTTATTTTTCAGGAACGGTTCCTACAACTTTCGGAAGTTACTCTTTTCCTGTCCAAATATATCAGGGGCAAACTCCTTTTGTGATGAAGCTTAATGCTGATGGGATAGTACAATGGGCGAAGGTTCCCGACGGGCTTACCAGTTTTTCTGCTTACCGCTTTATGAAAGGCAAAATTGCACTTAACGGGAATGAATTAGCATTTGCTAAAGGAAGCTGGAATGAAATTTGGGGAGCTTTTTCAATGACACGTCCAAATTCGGATTTGTCTGATCCTTTGTTAGTGCGTTTTAATAAAGATACAGGAATGGTAATAGGTACCGGGGAGATTCACAGTAACTTTCAGATTCAGGATGAATTTACAGCGATTGCTGTAGACAAGAACGGGAATTATGTTTTAGGGGGTCTTTTTCATGACCAGCTGTTTACAGAATCCAATGATAATGTCAATACGATGACAGTCAATGTAACGGGAGGGAAGTCCCAGTCTTTTATTACAAAATATTCCAAATCGGCATGCAGTCAGATGTCGGTAGAGGAAACGGCTGTCCAGGCAGGAATACAATTATATCCGAATCCGGTTCAGGATGTGCTTAGCATCCGGAGTAAGGAGCCTTTGATTTCCTATGAAATTTTTGGACCGACAGGACAGCTGGTACAACAGGGAGCTCTGAATATGATGCAGGAGCAGGTGGTAGTATCTTCTCTTCAGACAGGAGTATTTTACATTAAACTCAAAACCAAATCTTCTACAGTAACAGAGAAAATATTGAAGAAGTAAACTCAAAACTGAAAATCACTAACTTTATATATAAGCAGTGTTCTCCGAAAGAGGATACTGTTTTTTTATGACTCGGTCTGTCGGTTCAGAGTATATATTTGTTCGCAATTTTACAATTTTTTACCTGTAGGAAAGATTTGCTTTGTAAAAAAAATAAAATGAAAAAATTACTTATTCTAAGCGGATTACTCATGTTCACACTCTGGTGTAATGCTCAGGCTAAAGGCCCTGTGAACGCTGTAAGAAAAACTATTGAAGCCAGTAACGCAGTTTATGCTGATCTGGCTAATAAAGATGACGGATCAATCCTCACCAGGTATACCAGCGATGCCTGTCTGTTTCCTCCCAATGCAGCACCGGTATGCGGAAGAGAAGCTATACTTGGTTTCTTTAAGAACGGACCAAAGGTACATGTTAAGTTCACGATTCAGAATTTATATGGAGATGGAAAAACGGCAGTTACTGAAGAAAGTTATTATGAGATGACAGATTTAGAAGGTAAAAAAATGGATGACGGAAAGGTGATTGTGATCTGGAAGAATACAAAAGACGGCTGGAAGATGCACAGGGATATGTTCAGCAGTAATCATCCTGTGAAACCGAATTAAAAACCAATATTGAGAGCCTGCTGGAGATCTGTATCGTTTTTGATCAGCGACAGCCTGGTTGCAGAAGGGGGAATGCCGGTGAACTTTTTAAACTCTTTGATAAAATGGGCCTGATCGTAATACCCGCATTCATAAGCTATGGCTGTAAGAGATTCCGAAGTATTGAGCACGTTCTGCAGGCTTTTGTTAAACCGGATTACGGCTGCAAAAGCTGACGGACTTATCCCTATGTTCATAAGGTAAAGCTTTTGGATATATCGTTCTGATAATCCTGAACTTTTTGCGAGAGCAGGTAAATTCAGCTGATAATGGTCCATGATAAGCTGTTGGCTGAGGGTTTGAACTGTTGTTGCTTTCTTTAGTCTGGATTCATTTTTTTTCAGTTGCTGAAGAAAATAAATTTCTAAAATATTGATTTTGGAGGAGAGGTTTTCAGCCTGCATTATGCGGTCATACAAATCTCTGCTTTCGCTTTTTGCAATGTCATACATATCAGTAGCATAGTTTGTGAATTCTGATAGGGGATCAGAAAAAAATAAAGTGCTGGCATAAGGATAAATCCTTGCGATAAGCACCGAAGTTCCCTTTGCAGCTGTAAGCCGTGTGGGAAGGGTAAGATGTCCCAGCAGTTCTATATCCGGGGTGTCCTTTTGCTTTCCATTGATGATAGTTGCTGCAAAACCTCCGGAAATGTTAATGATCAGATCAACATATCCGCTCGGGTAAAATACTTCATCTTTGAGGGCCTTTTCAATCGTAATAACGGTGTAACTTTTTATATAAGGCGCTAAGCGGGGAGAAGGGAGAATCTGCATAGCTGTTTTTGGGGTTAATTGACTGATGGATCATTAATTCGAAGTTAGGAATAAATACAATACGAATAAAAAAAGAGTATATTAAAATAAAAATAACCATTTAAAAATCTATCAGAATTTTTTATAGTCAAGATTTTAAATAACCTATTCCGTATTTTTGTAAAAAAATAAGCCGCTGAAAGGTTTCTCAAAATTATGAACAATACATTTTCCGGGCATCATCAAATTGATGTGGTCTCTTCTTTTTCTGAACTTGTAAATACTCAATTTCATGGAACCATGAATGCAATTTGCTGGCATAGAAATTTAGCCGGAGATTTCAAAGAAATTGTCTCCAATCTTCAGTTAAAAGATAATATTACAGTAGTTTCCGCTAAAGATCTGCTGGCATTGCAATTATCAGATGAAGGAAATCTGGCAAGAGAAACCATCTTAAAGGATTTGGAATTATTGACCGATTTGGGAGCTTCTCCAGTTCTTAATTTACTTAAATGTTATGAGCGGGATGAAGAACTCGGTTTTATATCAACGGATGTATATTCCTATCATGTAGATCGTTCACCCATTGGTACAGATACTTTCCTTTGTACGTATCACGGAGCAGCCAGTGATATTATTCCCAATGATCAGGCTGAACAGAAAATTTTAGTTCCTGAAATACGTGAACAGCTCAAACAGTTACACGGAGGTCCTGAAGAAGAATTTGAAGATTTCCTGAAAGATTATTTCTTTGATCTTCATTACCAGCCTAAGCCTGGTGCAGAGCCGGTCAATTTAGAGACGGGTCATCTCTGGCGAATTGCAGTAGATCATCCTGAGCAGCAGGTATTGCCCTGTGTACACAGAGCTCCTGTGGAAAATGATGGTGAATACCGGCTGTTACTGATTTGCTGATGATTTATTTTTAAAATACTTGAGTTCACTTAATAAGTTTAAGATGATACTGCAGAAAAGCTCACATAAGATGAAAATCAAAGATTTTCACAAAACTTAGGGATGCTTTATTACTTAAAAGGTCTGGTTCTGAAAAACTTAAGTGTTTAAAACCTGATTGAAGAACACAGAAAAAAATAACCATGCACAAAATATTTTCCAGATAACAATATCAAAATACAAATGTTTTTAATGAACTGGTGGCTAACCGGGGTGCATAATCAGCGATAGAAAAACATCGCGGATACCTTTCGTGATGAACTTTCCAGCACAATGAATTTGGACTTTTCAGCAAAACATGCTACTGACTTTTCCAGCGATCTTTGCATTATAAATTCAAAGAATATGACAAATTCAAATAATGGGATAACCGTTCTGGTAACAGGCGGATCCGGTTTCATCGCTGTTCATTGTATTATAAAGTTACTTGAGCAAGGTTATAAGGTCAGAACAACGCTTCGGACTCTTAACAGGCAGCATGAAGTGAGGGAAATGCTGAGGAAAGGAGGCATCAGCTCTTTTGAAGAACTCTCCTTTATTGAGGCTGACCTTTCGAAAGATAAGAATTGGGATAAGGCAGTGCAGGGCTGTACTTATGTTCTGCATGTAGCATCTCCAACACCTGTTGTTAACTATAAACATGAGGATGAAATGATCATCCCTGCAAAAGAAGGTGTATTAAGAATTCTGAAAGCGGCAAGAGCTGCCCGTGTGAAGCGGATTGTATTAACATCTGCCTATGGAGCGATAGGGATGGGAAATAAAAACCGCACAACACCATATACGGAAAAAGACTGGTCTAATCTTAATGGAAATCTTCATCCCTACCAAAAATCAAAAACAATTGCTGAAAAAGCGGCATGGGAATTTATCAAAAGTGAAGGGGGAGGACTTGAACTGTCTACGGTCAATCCTGTTGCTGTAATGGGGCCCGTACTCGGAACAGATTATTCCCATTCCAATCAGGTGGTGAAAAAAATGCTGGAAGGTGAGATAAAAGCATGCCCGAAAGTGTACTGCTGCTATGTGGATGTCCGTGATGTTGCTGATTTGCATCTGCTTGCCATGATACATCCGGAAGCCAGCGGTGAAAGATTTCTGGCTACCACAGGGAATGCACTGTCAATGCTTGATATAGCTCAGATACTGAAGAAAAATTTAGGAGAAACAGCAGCAAAGGCTCCCGCTAAAGAACTGCCCAATTGGTTCGTAAGGGCAGCTGCTATTTTCAATCCATCATTAAGAATGCTGGCTACTTTACTTGGTCAATATGCAGAAACAAGTGGCGAGAAAGCAAGACAATTATTACGCTGGTCACCCCGTTCCAGTGAAGAGGCGATTATGGCAACGGCAGAAACTATGTTACAGCTGGGGTTAATTAAAAAGTAAAAGATATTATAAGAGGTGCTGTATTAGGAGGCTGGTCTTAGTTTTTTATTGAAAAGTAGTTATATTAGGCATCTGACAAAGCAATATTTATTAAATTTATCCTATGAAAGAATCAGCTATTGCTTCCTGTTATATGACTCCGTCCCCTCATACGGAGCAGTTTATACCGGACCATTGCTTTATGTATCTGGTTTCAGGAGCTATGCTTGTTTATGATGGACACAAGGAATATAAAATCAGTTCCGGAGATTATGGAATAGGCAGAAGGAATCATCTTGCAAAATATACCAAAAAGCCTGACAATGAGGCCTTCAAAAAGATATTCATTTTATTTGAACAGGATTTTTTAAAGACCTTTAATGATACTTACAAATTCAGTGCTGAAGGGAGTAAAACAACTGATGCAATCATTCCGATGGCAAAACATAAACTGGTCAAAAATTTTATGGAATCCATTATTCCTTATTTTAATGAAAACGGGATCATAGAAGAACAGTTTTTAAATGTTAAACGGACCGAACTTTTATTGGTACTGCTGAAGGTAAATCCGAAGCTTGCGAATGTTTTTTTTGACTTCACTAACCCTGAAAAAATAGATCTTGAGGAATTTATGAACCGTAATTACAGATTCAATGTGAGTCTACAGCGGTTTGCTTATCTCACTGGCAGAAGTCTGTCCGCTTTCAAACGTGATTTTGAAAAGATATTCTGTGCAACTCCCAAGCATTGGCTTGTACAGAAACGACTGGAAGAAGCTTATTACCTTATCGATAAGAAAGGTAAAAAGCCTTCTGAAATTTATCTTGATCTGGGCTTTGAGAATTTTTCTCATTTCTCTTTTGCATTTAGAAAATTGTTCGGGCATCCTCCGACACAATTGATTGATAAGAGAAATAAGGATGTGAAGAGTCCATAAATTATGCTGATTTAAAAGATAATTCAAATAAAATCCCGATAAAATAGCAGATCTGTTTTCTGAAGGTTTTAAATTAATTAAGGATAGTAACCTATGGTTTCTGTCCTTTTTTATGTACGTTTGTATCCAAAGAATAAGAACCTGTAAGATTTAATTCAGTAATAAGAAAGAAGCTGTTTCAAAGTATAAAAACTTTCAATACAGCCTCTTCTTTCGTTTGTGCTATCAGAATTAAATCATTGAATAAAAAAAATATTCAAAAGCGTTCAATATAGGTATTCGTATAGATACATCTCATTATTGAGCTTTCACTTGTTCCAGCTTTATAAATATTTTTGAAAGGTTAGGCTGAGCACTGCCTGTAGTAGGAGCTCCCACCATAATGGTTGCAGTATAAGCTGTTTTTGAAGAAGGATTGCTGTCTATCCAGGTATATCTCCTGTGTTCAGGTCCCCCACCGGATCCATCTATAATCCCTACATTCCCCCAGTACGCACTTCCCACTGCTCCTGTGCCTTGTGGATACCATGTAGCTGATGCATCTCCCATACCTCCCCATACTCCTGAAGTAATATTGTTTGTCGTTACAGCAGCACCAATATATCCGCCATATTCAGTATTATAATTCCAGTATAGATTAACTGTAGAACCGGTATTATTATATAATTGAACATTAGGGATTGCAGGAGTTGTTCCGCTTGTGGTATCAAATATAACCCTAATCGAATATTTACCATCCGGGGTAGGTAGCGCTAAGGTGTAAGCCTGCTTTCCGTTAGCATCAGTCGTTAAGGAAGGATAACCCATTACAGCGACAGGGGTAATATCCGCATGACTGTTGTTTCCCACGGTAGCCGTACAGTTTTGTGCTGCGGTTAAGAAAGGAATTGCTGCGGTGGTCATAGGAAGGAGCATGTTGTTATCATTAGTAGGAGTTCCCGTCACAGAAAATACCAATTCCCCATCTCCGAACTCAAGAGTCCCCGGCCTTAATTGGAAAGTTAATCCATTTACTGTAAATGGAGCTCCTGAGTTATATCGCCCTCCGTTTCCCTGGCTATAGGTAATTCTTAAGTTACCATTGAAAGGAGTCCCAGCGGTATAAGTAGAAGGATTCAGATAAGCAGAGTTGCATTGTAAAGCACTAATTGCAGGAGCGATGGTATTGGTAGCTTCTAAAAGTTTTTGCCATACCGTTCCATCGAAATAATAGTAGCCCATCGAAGTTATATTTACACGTTGTCCCGCATTATCTCCACCGGTAACATCTGTAATATAAATTAAAGCTCCTCTCTGATCACTATTATAGGTAGCTGTGTTTACTGTTAACTCGGCTCTGGTAAGTCTTGGGGCCTGCAATCCAAAAGTTTGTGTATTGTCTGTAATCTGTCCGGAATTATCTCTTTTAGCAGATATATCCATTGTTGCTTTAGGTAATGCTGTATTAATCCCTACTTGTGCAATAGAGAATCCGGAAATAAGTACTATACTCAATTGTGTAAATTTTGCTTTCATACGATTATTGGTGTTATGTGATTGTCGTTCAGTCAAATTTACTATTATTTTTTCACAAAAAAAATAAAACATTCACATTTTAGTGAATTTTTGTCATTAAAAATCTTTTTAAAAATAAAATAGTCTATTAAGAAGTATAGCAAAGGCTTTTGCAAAACATATATTTATTTTGAACACTTCTAATTTTCCTGGTTGAAGAGTACAAAAGATGTGCATAATATAAAATAGAAAAACAAGCAAGGGTGAATAGAGGTAAGGAATATTTTAATAAAATAAAACAAAGGTTATTTCCCGATACAAAACGTAAAATCCTTAATAATAAAAGTTTTATCTAAATCGTGGGAAATAAGGTTTACCTTTTTTCAACTATTAATAATTATCACAAAATATAAATAATTTTAAAAGAAAGAATTACTACTACATCACACTAATGATAAAATCCAAAAATTACAATCAATGACTAGCCTTAATTAGAAAATTAGAATTTTGATAAATAAGTGTATAATTCTTCTTCTGGGTTAAGATTTATTTTCTTTCTAAGGCGATATTTCTTTGCGTCCACAGATCGTATGGTAGAATTAGTAAAAACAGCAATTTGTTTGGTGTCAAAATTCATTTTTAAATATGCACATAATCTAATGTCAGCTGTGGATAGTTTTGGAAATTTTTCAGTTATATTTATTATAAAGTGGGGATATATTTCTTGGAATTTTGTATAAAATGCCTGTTCATTTTTTGTAGCAAGATCTGTAAGTTGATTCAACTGTTCTATGGTGGCATATGATAAAATATTTTGTTTATGATTTTCTTTCTCAGTCGTTAGCGTTATTTCTGATCTGGGCGTTTCTACTATATCTTGCTTAGGTATAATCATAAGAATAATAAGCAATAAACATACTCCAAGTATACTGTAGTCAAAGAAATCAAAGCTTTGGTAATCTTTATTCTCAAGATTTTTTATTTTATTTATTACTTTTTTTGTTTCAAAATTCAAGCTGTCATTGATTTTCTTGTAATTATTATGTTGATTAAGAGCTTTTTGATAATCCTTTAATGCCTCATAAGCTTCTGATAGCATTGGATAGATATTTTTTAACTCGTCATTCTGATTATATTTTTTTGCAAGAAAAATAGACTTATTAAAATAATCTATGGCCAGTTCATGTTGATTTTCCTTCATTGAAATTATTCCTAATGCTTTGTATATTTTTACCAGAGTCGCTTTATCTGGACTATTAATAAGATTTTTTTCAGCATTAAGAATATATTTTTTAGCATCTTTTACATTTCCTTTATATAATAAAATATGACCTATTACAGTGGCTGTTGCTGAGAGGTATCCTTTTTTATCTGGATTCGAACTTTTGATATGGAAAGCGTATTGATATGCTTTTTTTGCGTGCGATAGCATTGAATCAGTATCTGATCTATAAGCTTCGTAATAAGAGGCCATAGTAGAACTAATGTTCATTAAAGATTTGTATTTTTGATCATTGTCAATAATATTTGAAGCAATTTCTGCAGCTTTTTTTAATTCATTTTTTGCTAGATTATATTTGCCTATTTTAATATACATCCATGCTCTATATCTGAGCGCTCTGCTTAGAATATAATTATTATCCAACTCTGTAGCCAGTCTAATTGTTTCATTAGATTTTTCATATATACCATTGATATTGTTTGTGTTATAATATATTTCCAGAAACTTAATTAATGATGCTAAACGGCCTCCATCATAGCCCCGGTCCTTTGAAAGATAATAAGCTTCAGTGATTAACCTTAGCATTTCTTTATCTCCTAAATTTGAATATGCATTTTTATTGTTTGCTACATTGATGAGGCTATCAATTTGACGTTGGGATGGATCTTTAGCATTCACGATTAATATCATGAATGAAAACATTAAGCAAAAAAATTTCATAATCTAATTTATTGTATAAATTATTTGTGTTTATAGCATGGAACTGCTGAATTGTAGGTGCAAAATTATATATAAATTATTAAAAAATAAATCTATACTGTATTCTGTACAAGCTTATACTAAAAAAATAAGGGTTTAGGCAATCTAAACCCTTGTTTTAATAATGTACAGACATCATTTAAACATCCAAAATGACTATCAGATATTAAACATTAATCCTACAAGCTTTTGACAACATGTGAATTCATAGTACTAAGATACTCTTATGTTGCGAGCTACTGGCATTTTAGTGTAAATAAGAGTTTTTATGACGGGTAATAAGTTATTTCAATTTTTTTTTAAAACTCCGTCAATTGTTTTATTGGTAATATGGTTTAAAGCAGGTATAAATGAGTATTTGTGGATAGTATATTTTTTTTAGAGGAAAGATGTTTTTTTCAATTTTGCGATGCAAAACGAATCCATTTGTATTTGCGAAAGCTTAGTAATGACCTGTCAGACAGATAACTTTTGTAAAGGTGGAGTACAATAACCAGACAGGGGCTTTTAAAGTATTAAGTCCAGATATGTTTTAGAGATTACATTTTAAATTCAATTTATAATTAAAATTATATGTACTTATGAAAAAGGTTACTTTTATGGTAAGTTTTTGTTTATCAGCTAGTTTTTTTAGTCAGGTAGGGATAAATACTACTAATCCTAATGCAAGCTTAGATGTCGTAGGTAAGCCCGAAAATCCCGCTTTTTATGATGGTATTATTGCTCCAAGAATTACAGGAAATCAGCTTTCTGAAAAAAACTATACTTCAAGTCAGAAAGGGGCAATTGTATATGTTACCTCAGCAGCTAATAATTCCACAGGGCAAACTAAAAACGTTAAAGAAGAAGGTTATTATTACTTTGATGGTAGTATCTGGGTGCGATTTAGTTCTGGCCTGGATTCCACAACCTATTCAGGAAGTGGCATATATGCCAAGATCAGAGAAGGAAGTGGTTCTGTACTTGATGATGATTATACTATCATTCTTAAAGGAAATATAACTTTACCTCCGCCAGGTGGCAAAAATATTAATAGAATTCTGGTTTTGTGTACAGCAAATTCTGGAGGGAAGTTAATATCTTCTTCCTCCGGGTCACAAATATACTTGCCATTACATGGACCAACTCCAAGCACAATAGTCAATCCAAATACTAATAAATGTTTAACATTTCATTCGAAAGGAAATTATTGGTATATAACAAGCTCTTACTAAAAATTAATTCTTTTTAGCTTTAGAAAAGCTACGAAAAGTATTCATTTTACTTGAAAGTAGTTAGCTGTTTTCCCTCACTCAATGTTGACTGCAGTTTAAGAATATTAGCCAATTTCATTCGTAGATTCTAAAGACATAAATGACTAGGATAAAATAAATTATTGTGAAGAAAATTGAATATCCGGAATATAATAAAATCGATATCTCCAAAAAGTATTCTGATAAATTAGGTCTAGGATTTTTATTAAAGAACTAGTAATCAGTATTATTATCTTCAAAATGTACCGGAAAGACAAAGTGATTGGTATGATGCTGTATACTTTTGGAAAAGTTTTTTTTCATTTAAAAATATTTTTTAGTCTTTTCGGTTATCCTGTCTCTTTTTTGGAGACAGGATTTATTTATAATAAGAAATAAATTCTGAAAACTTTCCCTTTTTCAAACAGTTAACAGCTTAAAACTTCTTTACATAGTCAAAGGTTAAGTTCATTTAAGGATTTATGGACTTGATTTGACTACTTGATTGTCTATAAAAACGAAATTTATCTTGCATTCCTAAATCGTAAATGTATAGTTTTTTTCCTCTAAAGTATGCTAGAATCTACACATTATAAATAAGCTAGATGATACATTTTCATGCTTCGCTACAAAATTTGTGTTGGTCTGCTAGCACTTAATCTGACAGGTTAATATAGATTAATTAAGTATTATTATGAAAACAAAACAGTCATAATTAATATAAATAATTCACTTTCAAAATAGTACCTAAATTATTTTGATAATGATATACTTAAATGTACCAAATGTTTAGTCGTATAAAATAGGACGTTAATTAACTTAAAATATTTGATCTGCCAATCTATAAAATTCTATTATTTAAAAAATAAATTTTGGTACATTCAAGTATATTGTCACCTTTTTAAAGAGCGAATTTTACAGTAAAACCAATATTTCCTTGCCAACCAGTGCCAGGAGAATACGATACGTTACCAGTGACTTCCCCTGTAGTGGATCTTGCCTTTTTTTGTTCAGTAGTAGCATTAACGGGTACATCTCCAAATTCAACATAATCTCTGCATAGAATAGAAGTTGCAGTCTGCCAGCCAAGCACCAGCCTAAAACCCTCTTCCATACCTTCATAATATTCCTGCTGGGATTGGGTTACTACAAAATTGGCTAAAACCCAAGATTTTAAATCAGTTGCCATTTCGATGGCAACCTGTTGCAATTCGTTGTCTGAAAGCTGAAACAATTCAGCCTGCTTTTGTTTTACACCAACAGGTGTTAATGGATAACTCATGTTTTAATGATTTTATGGTTAATAAAAAGTATTTAATAATCTGAATGTCTAATAAAACAATGTGATTAAAATATGATTCGAAAGTTGAATATCACAAATGTTATTGCACTATGCACTATCTTGGCGATTTGTATTCAATGACTAGTGAATAATATGTTGTAAATGTAATTTTTACTTATTGTAAATCAGGTAATTATCGATAGATTTTATATATGTGTTAAATTTGAAAACCTAATTGTCTAAAGTCATTTGTATTATCAAGCAATCTATGTAGAGCTGTGGTTTACTTTCTCAGTGACTTCATTTTTTAGAAATGAATTTTTACTATTATATATTTTGGACTCAGGCTAATTTATTTGTTTTCCTCACTCAAATTCTCTCAAAGTGGATGATATAGAATGTTGAGAGAACTTTAAAAATCAGCTTTTTGAAAATTGTTAATCAATTTATTAAGTATAGTAAATTAACCTTTTAATGGGCGTAATAAATTATTCAAAGTGAAGAAATAGGCCAACTATCCAAACTAAACTAATGATATGTTCTTAATCGATTATTTGAAAAACTGGTGAAAATTCTGAAAAATTCTGTTGAAATAAAATAGTAATTGATTATTTATAAAGTGATAGTGTCTGTTAAGTGCAGTGAGTTAACCTATAAAATCTTGAATTTTTTACTTTAGAATTGGGACAAAACTGGAGACAAATTCAAATGATTCACAATGTTAATTTTTTTATTTAAAAAACATAGGTTTATGAGTGGAGTAGATGCTTTTTAAATTATGTCATCAGTGAAACCAAATTATTCACCGCGCCTCATGGTCTTCTTTATGCCCTTTGTTTTTTATACTTATTTTACCTCCTATACTACACATACAAAATGAATCTTCTGTAAGGATTTTATAGCTATTGATGGTATCTTTTTCTGTTGTTTTCTGCCAAGCCGTTGGTGCTGGCATACATGGTAAATATCCAGCTGAAGTAGGTTTTAATTTACATTGTCCAAAAGGTTTTATATTTACATTCGCCTGCTCATCCTGTTCTGTAGCAATATATTTTCCTTCAGCCGTAGAGAAGTTCTGGCTGGTAACACTTAGAATACTTGGTGTTGTTCCTTGGTTACAGGATAATTGGGCGGTATCAGTAATTTTTTGTGGCATAAAGTTTATTTTTTTTCATATAGAATTTCAACAGAATCATTATGTTTGCCATTGATGCAAGTTACCTTTTGAATCTCACCGGTATTACCTTCAAGCTCAATTATTATACTTGAACCATATTTACCGTCATATTTTCCTCTATATTCTATTTCCCAAGTACTTTTTTTAGTTATGTCATCAACTCCTCGGCTTATTGAAGTATATTCATTATGCAAATCAATATTATTTTTGTTGCAATAATTGATAATATCGTCAGGTGTTATTTTAAAATCTTTGTCTGTGTCTGTTTGTTTGATAAGTTTTCCTGAATCGTCAAACTCATATTTGATACCGATAGCTCCAATACCATTTTTGAAATTTACCCATTTTTGATGAATAACTCCCTTGTGATTATATTCTTTATGAATTGTAAATAAAGAATTTTTAGGAGTCGTGTCATTAAAGTAGCCACTTTCTTTATCTCCAAATATTTTTATTTCTGAACCGAAGTTGTCTGTGTAAATTAAATTTTCTGCCTCATCTTTATGATTATCAAAATATTTTATGTCAAAATATTCTACTTTATCATTAATAAGATTTTTATAATTGTTTTGTGTATGCATAGCTGAATGTTTTATAGAGGTCGGTATATTTGGTTTATCTGCGGTACTTTGTTTTTTATTTTGTCCTTCGCAAGAAAGAAATAAGAATATAAAGGTTATATAAATTAAGTTTTTCATTTTATTTTTTTTATAATATTATTACTCTTTAAAAAATCAGGCAAATTATTCTTTTTCACATCTTTTTTGTGCTTTTGTCCATTGCCAATGATAAATGCTAATAACAGGGACAGGAGGAGTTGCCATATCAGAATAGTCCATTATATTATCAGTAATATTTTGTTCAAGAGTAAATTCTCCATCATTATCAAAGCTATGATACAAACCTAAAGAATGTAAAGTTTCATGAGCCACAGTGCTGTCATTGAATCCCTTTGCGTAAACTATAATTGTTCTCAAATCTTTATCTACACTTCGTCCAATACCATATAAACCACCAGCTGATTCATTTATAAAATAAATTTTATAATAATCCCTATAATTCTTTGTTTTATCATATTTTTTATAAAGCTCATTATTTAAAAAATTGTAAATGTTATCAGACCATCCGTTTTCAATTCTCTTTTTTGCATTTGAGCCAACAATGAAAAGCGTATTATTAAAATTAGTTTTGCGATTATGTTTTTGTTTCGTTATTGAATCAACATCTTCATGGAATTTTAATGTTAATTTATTTTCAAAATGTGGATTTATTAATGCTTGGTTCATGTATTGTGTAAGCTCAATACTTCGACCTACTGGTTGCGCTTTTTTTATACCATTGCCAATATTTGTCCATACTTCAATAAAAACAATTTTGGCTTTATATCTATTTTTATTTTTCGCAACTTTTAATTTACCTGCCAAAGATAGCTCTTCTTTACCTTGAGAGTCTTTATAAGTTGCGATAACCTTAATAGGCTGGTCTGTTGCAAATTCTTTCAGACAAGTAATGTTCATTTCTAATTCATGTTTTCCTATAGTTAAAGGAAAAGGTGCATGGGTTATGTTGAAAAACTTATTTTCATATTCTAATGTTAATTTTTCAGGTTTCTTTTTTATATCAACTATTACTCTTAATGTAGCTAAAGTATTTTTATATGTGGTTGCAAGTTCTTTAGGTATAACTTTTCCATTACTCTGTTTAATATTTTTGATTATTATTTTAGGATATAAGCTTAACCAAGGAACACAATAGTTTATCTTTATTTTTTTACCTTTTTTATTTTTTACAGTATAGACATGAGGATTGAATAATGACATTAATTTAACAAACTCAGTTTTATCACTAACAAAAAAACTTACAGGAGGAAGATTAGGATCATTATCATATACTTGTCGTAATGCTCCATTACTATCTCGATATTTTCCTATTCTATTTCCATAGTAAACATCTCCTGGGATTTTCGTATCACCAACTCTTATCCAGTCAAAACCATATCCTTTGCCACCCCAATCATCTTTTGGTCTAAAACTTACGAGACATCTTTCATCCACATAAACAGGAGCATATTTATAGTTTTGAGGTTTGTTAGTTTGATTATTTCCCTGTTTACCATGCATATCTACAATTCCCTTACTGTTTACAATTGTATTTTGATCAGAATGCATAAACAGTTTTTGGGTTCCAGCTACATTGGTTTCCTTTGCTTCAATTTTGATCTCATTTTCAGAATTAAATACAGCTTTACCTGCTTGTGTATGGAAAAATTCTGTTATATTTTGCAATAAAGTCGGAGAGTTAACCATCATTTTTTGAAAAATGTTGAGCATTGCATTATTCACAACATTGAATGTCATATTGTTTCCAATATTCATATCCAAATTATTTCCAGCCTCAAGTATAATATTGTTAGGAGCATTTATTCTGATATTCCCTTCACCATCTAAATAAATAAAGTTGGTACTTCCATCCTCTGTTCGTATACTTCCCTGTCCTTCATTATCATTAAAAAGAATTTTATTTCCGCTACGTGTTTGTATGGATTTAAGATGATTATCAGCCCCTCCGCCTAAACCAATTTTACCATGAAACATTCCACCCATTGCAAAAGGGAAATCTGGATTGTGATATTCAAAACCAACCATTACCTGATCTCCGATTTCAGGGACTGCGACAAATCCTCTGTTTTGGCTTATTGCATCTGTTCCGCCCGCATCAGGGCTCATCATTCTGATAAAATGGGTGGTATCATTCAACTGCCAATCAAATCTTACCTGTATTCTTCCTTGGTTTAAAGGATCAACGTTGGAGATTACAGTTGCAATTTGTGGTTCAGCTTTTGGTATTAGAAAATCAGGTTTAGGTATAAAACCAGTTCCTTCGGCAATAGCTTCAAAATCTCCAGTATAATATCCTCTTGCATCCACCTCATGATTTACTTCAGTGATCATCAATCTAGTGAAGTGTGAAGTTTGGTTGCTATCTGGTTTTCTCATGGCTAGATCTGCTACACAGCCTGTATATAGAAATGGTACAGTTGTTTTTCCTGAAACTTTAAAAACATCTACCGCTTTACTTCCTCTTGCACTTTTCTGTGAATCATCTATATCTAGAAACATATTAGGATTTACAGGAGCAGGAGTCAATGAGCGGGTTTTAAATATATTGTTGTTAAGTTCATAAGTTTCAGATGATAGTTCACCAAGATGCTTGATCTGATTATCAACACCAATCATCTTTGCGTGATTACTGCTATTGTATCCAAAATATTCAGGCTTTATATGTATCGCATTTAACTCTATCTGTATCCCATTGATATTACTGCCATCAATAAGCTTTATAGACTTTTCATGAGGTGGTAACTTTCCGAAGTGTAACGTTTCTCCATCATAATAGAATTGTTCCCCATAAGCTTCTGCAATTCTGGCAAGGTAATTATAATGGGTTTCGCAATATTGTGAACTGTAGTTGATATAACTATTGTTTTGCGTATCTATTCTAATATCAAAATCATTGTTACTAAATGCTTCTTTGATCACTCTATCAGCAATAATGGAAGTATTGACTGGTTGGCTGCCTCCAAAACTTTGAGTATGCGGAGCAGAATCCATCAGAATGGTAGGACTATTTCCTTTCAATACAATATTTCCCAGACGCATCTTTTCCTGACTAAATGCTACCTTCATAATAACTCCTACAAATGTGCGTTCTGGACTTTCGTTTTCAGGGTCTTTATACTTGAAAATAACTGTTAATCTTTTTCCCAAAAACTGTTTTGTCTGCTCTAAATTATGGCTTTGTGTTTTACCTAATGAATCGTGTGCTAGAGTAAGTTCAAAGTAATGATGTGTTTTGGCGCTTTGTTGTAAACGGAAGTGCTTAAAGTGGCTAATAGGTTTTCCATCAATCACAATGTCAAGCTTCACCACACGGTTAATGCCTGCAATATGATTATCCGAAATTTTCTCGGCATTAGATCTATTTTTTTTCATTATGATTTGTGTGTTTTATATCACTAAATGTAGATAAAAACAATGCCAAAACTGAACTTTTTTGATTTTATTTCAAAAATTGTAGTAAAACTACGATTCAAATAGCACAACGCAATTTTGACATTAAAACAATCGAAATAGCCTATTCTTTAACTATATGTCTAAAGATTGACCAGGTGTTTGTATACCTTTATTCTTTAGTACCTTGGCACTTTACCGCTTTTATATTTTTAAAACCTAATGCTTTTATTGCCTTAAGTAAAAGAGGGCGTAAATAAATTTTGAAAATACTTATATTAAACTCTTACCAATGATCAAAATCGTATATTCTCGCCCCCTCGCTGGCACAAGCGTTACGTTCGTCACCCATTATTTCATAAAATATAAAAACAAAAAAAGCAAGCTAACAGCTTGCTCTGATTTTTTATAAAAAACTCAATTATATAATCTTAAAAACATCTACTTTCCGATACAAAACTTAGAAAAAATATTCCCCAGTACCTCATCATTGGTGACTTCACCAGAAATTTCTCCAAGATGTTCCAGTGCGTTTCTGAGCTCATAAGCAAGCAACTCAGTAGAGATTCGGAAAGAAATGGCTTCTTTCACCTTATGAACGGCATCCAGAGATTTTTTTAATGCTTCGAAATGACGCTGGTTGGTGATCACAACATTGTTTTCTTCGGATTTTAAATGTTCAACATACGATGAAAGCTCATTTTTCAGATCCTGAATATTTTGATTTTCAACGGCAGAAATCTTTATGAAATCAAACTCGTGAGCAATGGCGTTTCTGAAAATGTCTTCTACTGTTTCGTATTTTGTAGGAGTGACTTCATCAATTTTTGTAGCACAGATAATCAGTTTCAGGTCTTCTCTCAGTAGAGACTGGATCATTTCAATATCCTCAGAAAAATCTTCGGTGGCAGCATCAGCCAGATAGACAAGAATGTTGGCATTTTCAACCTTTTCCTTTGCCTTTTTAACACCGATAGCTTCAATTTCATCTACTGTTTCACGGAGCCCGGCAGTGTCAATTAATCGGAAAGCATGTCCTTTAATATGGAGGACTTCCTCAATGGTATCTCTCGTGGTTCCCGCAATATTACTCACAATGGCTCTTTCTTCTTTCAGAAGGGAATTTAGCAGGGTAGACTTTCCTGCGTTGGGTTTTCCGATGATGGCAACGGCTGTTCCGTTCTTAATGGCATTTCCGTATTGGAAACTTTCGATCAGGGAATTTAATTTTAATTCAATTTTATCGAGTAATCCGCTTAAGGCGCTTCTGTCTGCAAATTCAACATCTTCTTCAGCAAAATCCAGCTCCAGTTCGATTAGGGATACAAAATTTAAAAGATCGGTTCTTAACAGGGAAATCTCATTGGTAATTCCTCCTTTCAACTGATTAATGGCCACTTTTCTGGAAGCTTCATTTTCAGATGCAATGACATCAGCAATAGCTTCTGCTTGGGAAAGATCAATTCTACCATTGATAAAGGCGCGGAGTGTAAACTCTCCGGCTTTGGCCATTCTCGCGCCGTTTTTTATAAGGGTTTCAAGAATACGTTTTCCGATATGCGGCGAGCCGTGAAAAGCAATCTCCACAGAGTTTTCAGTGGTGAAACTTTTTGGGGCCAGGAAAATGGAAAGCATTACTTCATCAATAGCTTCTGCCTCGTCCATAAAATAACCGTAATGAATGGTATGGGATTTCTGTTTTTCCAGATTTTTAGCCGGAAAACTTTTCTGAACTACAGATAAAGCTTCATTTCCTGAAACTCTGATGATGCCTAAAGCACCTATTCCATTGGCCGTAGCCAGTGCACATATCGTATCGTTATTCATAATGCAAATTTACGATTTTTAATATGAATTTTTGCTGAGGTCTTTTATTCACATTATCTATTGTTTTATTCGGGATAAAACAGAAAAGACCTGTAAAATTATTACGATTTTGAGTTAAACTATAACCTCATCAGGTGGAAAAAACAACATTTAAAAATTAAATAATAGAATATATTTTGATGTTTTTAGAGTGGTTCAGTGTTTTGTTTTTCAATGATTTATGTTTGTTTTGAATGATGGGTAAGAATATAAATTCTGATGAAGTATTCTGTAAGGATAGAAAAATTAAACACCTGTTTGGTATGTTAATTGTTTCTTAATGCGCCAATGATGTTGAAAATTTAAATATTTTTTATTTAAACGGTAATAATTCGTTAAAATATTATAAATGTATATGGATAGATTATTTTTCTTAAATATTAATAAGAAATTTATTTTTTTATTAATGTTTGCTTTCAGTGCTTTTGCCTATGCTCAGTGTATTCCTTATACGGGACAGTCAATGACAGGTGGAAATACCTATTGTCTTAGTGGAAACCTTAGTGTAAGTACAAATATCAGTATTCCGAATGGGACGACTCTTATGATACAGTCTGGACAGCTTCAATCCAACAGTATTCAGGTGGATGGAACATTGGAAATTGGTGACGGGGCAAGTGTTCAGTCTACAGGAACCGTGAAAGTAGGTACTTTCGGATCTCAGAAAAATTCAAAGATTAAATTAGGAACGAAATCTTTCCTCTCTCTTGTTGGATCAGTAATTCAGGAAGATCCAACCTTTGGAGGCTTCTATCCCGGAACGACTTCAGTGATCGAGATGGGAACAAACAGTGTAGTGGAAATTTGTGGAACATTTACCCAGCAGTCTACTACATATCCCTCTGTTGAATACATGGGTATTCCTACCGGTAAAGCGTACTGTATCGCAAAAGCAGATGTAAGTGGAGGGGGAGGGGCTTCCATAATCAGTGATGATGCCCAGATTGTAACTATTGCGATGGGATCTGTTATAGGGTTAGGAATGGGGAACTCAAGCTTCTGTGGACCAAATGCCACGAAGGCCATGTGTCCTGCTCTTTGGCCCGAAGGATTATCAGAAGATAAAGCCAGCTGTGGGAATGCTCCAATTATTATTGATGATATCGACGGATTCTGTACTAAGCCTGGAGCTTCCGGTACACCTGACGGATACACCAGATTCGGAATTACTGTGCAGCAGAAAAGCGGTGCGTGGCCTGAAAATATCCCTAACGGATTTTTAGCCATGGAATCAAAAAACAAAGGATTTGTTATTACCAGGGTTCAGCATGTAAGTCAGGTGCCACAGTCCGGAGATGCGATCGCAGAGCCGAAAGAAGGAATGCTTCTGTATGACATTCAGGACAAATGTGTAAAGCTTTATAACGGAACAGAATGGAAATGTATACAAAAAAGCTGTAATGATTAACCCCAATGATAACAATATGAAAAATATAAAAAACATAAGTATGGCAGTTGCTTTGGTTGCCTTTAATTCATTTTTTGCACAGGTTGCAATTGGTAAGCAATCGGTGGATGGGATCAGTACTGTCCTGGATTTTGATAATGGGTCCGGAAATACAAGAGGTTTGATTCTTCCTGCAACATCAGGTTTTCCCACAGGGAGCATTGCTAATGGAACATTTATCTTTGATGTTACAGATAAAAAGGTAAAAGTATATGAGAATAATACCTGGAAATCCTTGTCAGATACAGGGAGCTCAGGCGCGGTTGCTGTCAACAATTCAGCAGAATCCGGGAAGGGGGTTATTATAGGCAGTGATGAAAGTAGCGCTGATGGAGTATTGGTATTGGAATCCCGGAATAAAGCAATGGTGCTGCCAAAAATAGCAACGCCGCATCTCATTGTAAAAAATCCTTATCCAGGAATGATGTGTTATGATACAGCCAGTAAAACGCTTGCCGTATTTGACGGATCAGTCTGGAATTACTGGAAATAACAAGAAAATATCATATTTTAATAACAAAAGCAGCTGTGAATTAATATACAGCTGCTTTTCTTTTGACTTAAACAATCTGAACACTTTCCTTGATGCTGTTCATCACAAAAATACTTTTGGTCTGGCCAATTCCTTCGATTTCGGATAATTTATTCACAAAAAACTCATGAAATTCATCCATATTCGGAGCCAGGATTTTGAGCATAAAATCAAAATCTCCACTGATGTTGTAAAACTCTACCACTTCTTTCAGTCTGCCGACTTCTTCAATAAATTTTCCTGCCGTTTTTTTATTGTGAACATTCAGGGCAATCATACAGATGACCATCATTCCTTTATTGACTTTCTTGCGGTCTACAACGGTGGTATATTCTTTAATGATGCCCTGTTTTTCCATACGTTTGATACGCTCGTGAGTGGGTGTAGGGCTCAGGTTGATTCTTGCTGAAATGTCCCGTACACTCATTTTAGCGTCTTTCTGAAGCAGACGGAGGATCGACAGATCTTTTTCATCGGGAATATAATTTTCAGTTGCCATTTTGTTCTGTTTTTATAGGGGGTTGTTAGCTGTATTAGGTAATTTGTTCTTTTAATTTTTTGTAATAAATGATTTCGTTCCAAATTTATGATTAAATTTTTATATACGTTCTGTTAATTTTAATTTTGCAGGAAATTTGAAATATGGATACAAGGAAAAACTTAATATTAATTTTAGCATCGGTAGGAACATTTGTGGAGGCTTTGGATATCGCCATTATTAATTTAACAATTCCTTCTATTCAGCAGCAGTTTCAGATCGGAGCAGAAACGGTTCAATGGCTGCAGACCCTTTATGTACTGTTTTTTGGAGGATTTCTGATTATTGGAGGTAAGCTTTCTGATCAGATCGGAAGAAAAAAGATGTTTTTACTCGGAGCTTTGATCTTTATGCTCACTTCATTGGGGGCAGGAGTATCTCAAAACTTTGAAATACTGGCAATATTCCGTGCTTTACAGGGGTTGGGAGCTGCTTTGGTGATGCCTTCAGCATTATCTATCGTAACGAATACCTTCAGGGAGGAGCAGGAGAGAAACCGTGCGATCGGAATTTTCAGTTCATTTGCTGCTATCGGTTCCGGCAGCGGCCTTTCGGTAGGAGGAATTATCAGTACTTACCTTAGCTGGCATTGGGTTTTCCTGATCAATGTTCCGATTCTCTTAATCACATTGGTACTTTCGTACTACTATCTTCCATCAGATGAAAAAAGTGAAACCGCTAAGAAAACAGATGTGGTATCCGGAATATTGATGGTGATGGGACTTTTAAGTTTAACATACGGAACTCATGAACTGGTTCATATTAAAGAACAGCCTTACCTGATAACAGGTTCTTTGGTTCTGGCATTGCTGCTTATTGTCATGGTTTATTACCGGTTGAGATCTGTTACAGAGCCATTGGTTGATCTGAAATTGTTTAAACATAGGTCTTTAGTCGTTTCCAATGCTGCATTCTTTATGCTGGGCGCATTTTTTATCGGGTTCTTATTCCTGATTTCACTGATGCTTCAGAAAGACATGGGATACAGTGCTGCAGCAGCAGGGTTAATGCTTGTTCCGTTCAGTATTATATCTGCCCTGACTGCCAAGTTCATTCTGCCTCATGTCTCAAAACGTCTGATTTCCTCTCAAATGGGCGTTTTAGGATGGCTGTTTATGTTGATTGGAGGTTTATTATTACTGATCTCTGTTTACACAGGACATCCGCTAACTTTGGTTTTATTGGGAGCGGCATGTATTTCGGGAGTAGGAATGACGTTCTGCTTTACTGCACTTTCAGTAATGGGAATTCAGGATGTTGAACCTTCCAATTATGGTCTGGCATCAAGTTTGAGCTCTACCAGTTACTTTTTGGGTGCCGGGATAGGGCTGTCTTTCATGACTTTGATGGGGCAGATCTTTCCGTCAGAATTTTCAGTGGGAAGCCTCAACCTGATGATATTGACAGGTTACGCTCTTTTGGCGCTTGGAATGTTATCTTATTTTATCTTGAAAAGCTTAAAAGTGAAGCGGGCAGAAGTAGCTGTTTCATAATGAGCGGCCTTAAAAATACACAAACTATATGAGGAAAGAATCGGCGCCCAGGTGTCGGTTCTTTTTTTGCAAATTTGCTTATCATTTTTACCCAATAGTTTCTTCCTCTTGCTATTTCGCTATCTTTGCTTCTTTACTATTTGTCATGAAAATACAGGTTATTAGCGATCTTCATCGGGAATTTGGGAGTACGGAATTATATTTTGATCATTCGGATATTGTTGTGCTGGCAGGGGATGTCAATCTCGGAACCAAAGGTATTGAATGGATTAAAGATGTCATTCCTGACAAACCTGTCATCTATGTTTTGGGTAATCATGAATACTATAAAGGCTCATACCCGAAAACCCTTAACAAGATCAAAGAAGCGGCTCTGGATTCCAATGTTCATGTGCTTGAAAATTCATGTGTAGATATTGAAGGAGTGCGTTTTCATGGGGCCACCTTATGGACGGATTTTTCTATCTTTGGAAATCCTGTTCAGTACGGAATGCTTTGTCAGTCCAAAATGAATGATTATAAAATGATCAGGAGAGATCCTTCCTATTCGAAAATGAGAACACTGGATACCTTTAAAATCCATCAGTTCTCAAAACAATGGCTGCAGGAAAGCCTGAAAGATTCAAGAGGACTTAAAAATATTGTCATTACGCATCATGCGCCCAGCATCAGATCAGTGCCGGAACAATATCAAGAAGATGAACTAACGGCTGCCTATGCTTCTGATCTGGAGGATGTAATAAAAGAATATCAGCCATTATACTGGATTCACGGCCACATTCACACTCCATGCAGATATAAAATTGATGAAACGGAAGTGATCTGCAACCCTCACGGTTATATTGATGAGAAGTACAACGGATATGATAAGGAATTGATTATTGTTGTTTAACAAAAATGTACTCAGCAGATGTTTCCTTAGATTTTCTTTTTTGCTTTAGAATGATAAAGTAAAATTGAATCTGCTTCGTCTGTATTGATGAAGCAGATTTTTAATCCATTATCATTATGAAGACAAATATACAGGAGGGGATCATTCTTATTCCGGATTTCAGCGGATTTACCGAGTTTGTGTTCAGTACAAAACTGTATACAGGTGAGTATATTGTACGACAGTTACTGTCTACGCTGATTGATGTAAATAATCAGTACTTTGAAATTTCCGAGATTGAGGGTGATGCCATTTTATTTTACCGTTATGATGAAAATCCATCTTACAAAAGTATATCAAAGATGCTGTGGAAGATGAGAAGTGCTTTCAACAGGAAAATAGAGGAACTGAGCAGGAGCTTAGGGACTACTATTGATCTGGCTCTCAAGTTCATTGTTCATTATGGCTCCTTTTCCCAATATAGTATTGGAAATTTCAGAAAATTATATGGAAAAACAATTGTGGAAGCTCATCAGCTTTTAAAAAACGGAATAGCAGAGCAGCCTTCATATGCTCTTTTCAGTAATTCTTTCCTGGAAAACAGCAGAAAACAGAAATCTGATTTTAACGGGGACCCGCTTCGCCTGCCTGAAGTAGGAGTTATCCATTATTTTGAAAGTTTAAACTAACGTATATTTTAATAGTATTCCTTGTAAATTTACTATTGCTGGAGGTCCGGGTGAGATCCGGACCTTTTTTGTCAGGTCTTTGAAGATCTGCTGATGAAGAAATTTTTTCCTGTTTTAATACAAATATTCATGTGCTCGTCATTAATTTAGAAATTTTTTATGCTATACTGAAATTACATATAAAATACTTTTTTAAGAGTATTTATTATTGAGGTAATTTATATTGTATTGATTTTTTGAATAGTTTATATTTTTTTTGAATTTATGTTCTTGTTTTCAGTTGGTATCTTATTGGAAATTAAATGCTTATTTTAATTTTTTTTACTTTTTGATGTAACAAATACATGAAGATAGTGGTCTTATAGAAAAAACTATAATTTCACATGAAAATACTCATATTTCCAATCGCAATATTAACGGGTTCATTAGCAATGGCCCAGCAGGCCACAGCTGCAAAGGATACTGTAAAAGGAAATGCAAAAGAAATAGAAGCGGTCACTCTGGTTGCCAGAAAACCAACCGTAGAATCTAAAGTGGACAGAACTGTATTCAATGTAGCTAACAGTGCAATTCTGGCCGGAAATACAACATGGGATGTTCTTAGAATGACTCCTTTGGTAAGTATTAATAATAATGATGAGGTAAAAGCTGAAGGACAGCTGGTAACAGTTTATATTAATGACAGGAAATCAGTGTTTACAGGAAAAGAACTGAAAGAGTATCTTAAGACCATTCCCGCTGATAACCTGATGAAAATTGAAGTTATTACCAGCCCGTCTTCCCGTTATGAAACCTCAGGATCCGTGATTAATATTGTCCTTAAAAAAAGGGATGACGAAGGGTTAAAAGGGAGTATCTCTCTCAATAACAGGCAGAGTACCAAAAACTCACAGTACACGAATTTTAATCTGAACTACCATAAGAAAAAGTTTACACAGACCCTTATAGGAAGTTACAGCAGCGGAAATTATGTACAGAAGACTCAGACGTGGGACAACCGGTATGAGGGAAATAAGCTCACCCAGTTCAGTCTGGAAAACCTCATGCGAAATGAAAGCCCTTCTATTTCCTCTACTTCTGAATTTGAAATCAATGACAAAAATAATTTTGGGCTTGTACTGGAATACTCACAGAACAGGAATTTATCTTCGGCAGAATCCGACGGGATGACTTCCAAAGACGGAGATCCCGGTGAATCTTTTCACCAGACTCAGAATAACTGGGGCTTCAGCCGTAATCTGGGAACCAATGCTTTCTATAAGTATTATGATAAAGAAAAGAACAGAATTTTAGATGTTAATATAGGAACCAACTACTCCAGTAATAATGATGATAATTTAATTGATAAACAGATTAACAAGCAGGGAGTAATAACAAACCAGCAGTTGGGAGTGATCAGTAAAAATCAGATGCGTAATTATTATCTGAAGGTTGATTATACACAGCCTTTTGGTAAATCAGGCGGTACTATGGAAGTGGGAGGGAAAACGGAATTGAATAATCATGTTATTCCCAACAGTCTTTACGGATTCAGTATGGATAATCCAACACCTGAATTTTCTAATTTATCAAGAAATGACAGGTTTCATTATGAGGATAATCTGAGCTCTTTATATGCTAACTACAGCAAGACATTTTTTGAAAAACTGGAAACCAGGATCGGGCTGCGGTATGAGTATATCGATTATAAAGTAAGACAGGATGTGGCAGGTACGGAGAGGAGAGATTCTTACGGGACTTTTCTTCCCAATTTATTATTGAAATACAGCTTTTCAGAGAAATTTGATCTGAGCCTTACGTATAACCGGAGTATTTGGAGACCATGGTATTCAGAATTTAATCCTTTTCTGGTACCCGAAATTAACGGAACTTATTCCAGGGGGAATCTTTATCTGAATCCAAACCCTAATGACCGGCTTTATCTGAAGTTTGGAATTCTGAAAAAATACTTTATTTCTGCAAGGTATATGCATACCAATCAGGATTACTGGACGACTTATGTAACGGAGAACGGAAGAACAGTCTCTTTACCCGGGAACTTCGATGGAAAGGTTGAAAAGTATTATCTTTTTGCCAATACCAATCAGAATTTCCTGAAAAATAAGCTGAACGTAAATGCCGGATTTGGGTGGTACTATATTAACAATAAAGATTTCAATCAAAAAAATGATTTAAGAGGGAAAGATTATATCAGCTATTGGGGGGCTTCCGCGAATGTTTCTTATACCAACCTTTTCAATAAAAATATTAACCTCAGCGCATGGGTAGAATTGGCCAATCAGAATAACGGAAACTCTTATGCAAACAATACCAATGTTTTCCATAATATTTCAGTGACCAAAATATTCCCGAAAACCCAGATGGAGCTGAGCATGCAGCTGATGAATATCTTTAAAAGGCCTTATGGGGATAATACGACTTATAGCCCTGACGGAACTTTCAGAGAATATTCAAAATGGGACTGGTACGGTGTTTCGCTTACTTTTGTAAAACGCTTTGGAAATCAGAAGGTAAAAGAAAATACCAAAACAGATGTAGAGAAAAATGGCGGAGGCGGAAAATAATTCAGGCCTTGTCAGATACAATAAAAGCAGGTTTCCCATTGGAATCTGCTTTTTATTTTTGGCTGAAAGCTCGAAGAGAGAATCTACTCTTGATGATCTCCAAAAACTGTGGAATCTCTGTGATCTGTGAGAAAAAAATTAACGCAAAGTTTCATTTGAGTTTCTTATTATTTTAAGGCAGCAAAGTTTTGAATCAATGAAATTGATTCTTTCTAAGCAAACGTACAGTCATGATCCTTCGTAAACAACAGTGTTGCTTTCTTAGCCCCCTTAAAAGTATTACTTTTTTCATTTAAAACTTTGCGTTAAAAAACTTTCGTAGATCTGACAGCTTTCAAAAACCTTGGATAAAAAAACAGATCCCGATCTGGAATCTGTTTAGCATTCAATCAAATAATTATCAAACAGAGTTTTATACTCTTAACGCTCAGTTTTTATTTACTTAAGGATAAACTTCACCTTCGTTTTAATCGCATCTGACGAATTTCCAATCAGTGCTTCAAAGTCTCCCGGTTCAGCAACCCAATCGTGCTTTTGAGGATCAAAATAGCTTAAAGCCGTTTTGTCAATCGTGAAAGTAACTTCTTTCTGTTCTCCCGGATTCAGATATACTTTTTCAAAGCCTTTCAGTTCTTTTGCAGGACGGGGAACAGATGATTTTAAATCACTGATGTAAAGCTGGGCAACTTCGGCACCTGCTTTTTTACCCGTATTTTTAACCGTTACTGTAAAGGTAATCTTACCATCCTGTGATATTGTGGTCTGATCTGCTTTTGCTTTCCCGAATTCAAAAGTGGTATAGCTCAAACCATGTCCGAAACTGAACAATGGTTTTATGTTTTTGGTGTCATGCCAGCGATACCCTACAAAAATGCCTTCGTTGTATGTGATATTGATTGGGTTTTTCTGGTCTTTACCTTTTCCTGCAGCGAATTCATCCTTTTGGCCAGGGTATTCCCCGAGCTGGTGGGCCGAATTGTCTTCAAGTTTTACCGGGAATGTAAACGGAAGTTTTCCTGATGGGTTGGCATCGCCCGCTAAAATTGCAGCAATGGAATTTCCAGCCTCAGAACCCAGATACCAGGCCTGTACAACGGTAGGAACTTCTTTAATCCATGGCATGGCCACAGCATTTCCTGAAACTAAAACTACCGCAAGGTTTTTATTGGCTTTTGCCAGAGCAGAGATGATCTGATCCTGATTGTAAGGCAGTCCATAGCTTTTTCTGTCATTTCCTTCACTGTCCTGGAAATCTGCCTTATTAAGGCCGCCTACAAAAATGACATAATCTGATTTTTTGGCCAGTTCTACAGCTTCATTCAATAATTCTGCTTCAGAACGGGTATCTTTCAGATCCTGTCCGGATTTTACGCCATTATACTCACCTCCGATATCTCCTACATACCCTCTTGCATACTGTACGTCAGACTGTTTTCCAAATCTGGATCTGATCCCATCTAAAGGCAACGTTTCATATTTCACTTTTAATGATGAAGAACCGCCGCCTACCGTCATGATTTTGATGGCATTTTCTCCGATAACTGCTATTTTTTTAGCCTTATTAATATCAATTGGAAGAATATTTCCCTGGTTTTTTAATAAAACGATTCCTTCTTCACCTATTTCTTTGGCAACCGCTTTGTGTTCTTCAGAAGCAATATTTCCGAAAGGTTTATTACGGTTCATTGTTGTTTTATAGGCGAGACGAAGCAGTCTTGTGACTTTATCATCAAGTTCTTTGGTTCCTACTTTTCCTGCTTTAATCAAATCGAGATAAGGCTTTGCCAGATAATAATTGTCATAGGCATTTTTTGTTCCTGCAGAAAGTCCGTTGGTCCATGATCCGAATTCAAGGTCAAGACCATTGTGAATAGCCTGTTCCGTATTGTTGACAGCACCCCAGTCGGATACCACAACGCCTTTATAGTTCCATTCTTTCTTCAAAATATCATTTAAAAGATACTGATTCTGGCTGGCATACTGGCCTTTGTACATATCATAAGCTCCCATGATCGTCCATGAATCACCCTCTGTTACCGCTGCTTTAAATGCAGGAAGGTAAATTTCATAAAGCGCTCTGTCATCTACATTCACATTACTTGTATGGCGGAACATTTCCTGGTTGTTCAGCGCAAAATGTTTTACAGAAGTTGCAACACCGTTAGACTGCACTCCTTTGATATAAGGAACCACCATCTTTGAAGTCAGATAGGGATCTTCACCCATATATTCGAAATTTCTTCCGTTCAGCGGTGTTCTGTAGATGTTTACTCCAGGCCCCAGAAGAATATCTTTTTTTCTGTAACGGGCTTCCTCACCCAGAGCTTTTCCATAATTCCATGCCATTTTTTTATTCCATGTTGCAGATAAAGCAGTCAGGGCAGGGTAAGCAATAATGGAGTCGTTGGTCCATCCTGCCTGGTCCCATTCATCCCACATGACTTCAGGACGAACCCCGTGAGGTCCATCTGTAGTCCAGAATTCCGGGATTCCCAATCTTGGTACACCCGGTGAACTGAATTTAGACTGTGCATGCAGCATAGCCACTTTTTCTTCCAGAGTCATTTTTGATAATGCATCCTGAATACGCTGTTCTACAGGTTTGGATTCATCCAGATAAACGGGAATGGGAGTATTGATCTGAGCCATATAAGATGCAGAAATAAAAGTGAGTAAACTTATAATGACGGTTTTTTTTAACATAATGCCTTTCAGTTTGATTAAAAACAAAAGTAAAGAAAATTTTTATTATCTCAAATTGAGAAAATAAAAAATAATGAATAAAAAACTGCCTGCTTGTTTGCAGACAGCATATTCTTAAATATTTTATTTTTTGGAGCTGAAAAAGAAAGAGAAAAAGAGAAATGTCAAATCTGAAAAGAAATTATGTCTAATACTCTCAGTCACTCAAACCCTCCAACTCATCAGTCCCATCCTTTCACAGCACCTCCTTTGAAAATTTCTTTGGCTTTCTTTTCCACTTCAGGAGACTCATAGGCTTTTACAAAATTTTTTACTTTCTGACTGTTTTTATTATCCTGTCTTGCCACGACTACATTCACATAAGGAGAGTCTTTATCTTCGACAAGGATGCCTTGCTTTTCCTGATCCAAACCGGCCTGTGCAGCAAAATTATTATTGATCACCCCTACAACAACATCTCTGTCATCCAGAACCCTTGGAATCTGGGCTCCTTCAATTTCCATAATTTTCAGCTGCTTCGGATTTTCTGTAATATCAGTTACCTTTGGAAGAAGTCCAACGCCTGCTTTTAATTTCAATAACCCGTTTTTCTGCAGCAGAAGCAAAGAACGCCCTCCGTTGGTAGGATCATTGGGAATAACAATCGTGCTGCCGTTCTGGAGCTCGCTAATATTTTTAATCTTTTTTGAATAGGCCACAATAGGGTACACAAATGTATTTCCCACAGGAACAAGGTTATAACCTCTCTGCTTGGACTGTTCCGTTAAGTAAGGAATATGCTGGAATGCATTGGCGTCAATATCTCCGTTGGTCAAAGCTTCATTGGGAACTACATAATCATTAAAAGGAATAAGTTCCACTTCCAGGTTGTATTTATCTTTTGCTACTTTTTTTGCCACTTCAGCAATTTCCTGCTCAGGACCATAAGTGATTCCCACACGAATAAAATTCGGGTCATCTTTTCTTCCCGAACAGGCACTGAACAGTAATATCCCCGCAGCCAATAAACCAAAAATCTTTATTTTTTTCATTCTATTTTTTATTTAAAATTAAGATGAGAGTCGTTAAATTACGAAAGGCAAATTAGAAAGGTGCCCAATCCCATCCTCCCAAACTATCCGACCTATAACCGGGACTCAACTACCTGTGGTCAAATCTTTTGGACAGCCTGTCACCCATAAACTGAATGATGAATACCAGGAGTACCAGTAATATCAGTACTGTATTCATAATAACAATATCATACCCGATATATCCGTACTGGTAGCCCACCTGCCCAAGTCCTCCGGCACCTACGGCTCCCCCCATTGCTGAGTATCCTACAAGGGTAATCAAAGTGATGGTGGCATTGTTGATTAATGAAGGAAGTGCTTCAGGAAGCAAAACTTTTCTGATAATCTGTAACGGAGAAGCTCCCAGCGCTCTCGCAGTCTCTATAAGCCCGTGAGGAACTTCAATAAGACTGTTCTCCACAAGTCGTGCAATAAAAGGAGCGGCTCCCACACTTAGCGGAACCAAAGCTGCATTCACTCCGATAGATGTTCCTGCCAGAACTCTGGTAAAAGGAATCATCCAGACGATTAGAATAATAAAAGGGATGGCACGGAAGATATTAACGATGATGGAAAGTCCTCTATGATAGAAAGTGTTTTCCAGCAACTGGCCTTTTCTGGTTAAAAATAGCAGAATTCCTACCGGAAGTCCCAGTACAAAACCAAAAAAGCCGGACAAAAATGTCATATAAACCGTTTCCCAGGTTCCTTTTGCCAAAAGGGCAATTACCGCGTCACTAAGCATATCCTTTTACTGTATTTTGAATTTTATTTTGATTGAAATAATAGATCGCCTGCTGGTTTTCTTCTGTTCCTCCCTGGAGCTGCAGCAGAAGTTTACCGAAATTGGAATTTCCGAAGTATTCTACGTCGGCTTTTAAAAGTTTATAAGGGATTTTAAATTGATTATATAGCGCCGAAAGAATTTGTTCAACGCTGATATTTTCGTTAAGTTCTATCTCTACCAGCGGAAATAGACCGTCTTTCGGTTCTTTCTGCAGTCTGGTAATGAGTTCCTGCGGCAGGGTCATGATATCTGAATTTATAAATTGGCGGATAATCGGGTTTTCTCTGTCCGAGATAATCTCGCTTAATGTACCTTTTGTTAATAATTTTCCTTTGTCGATCACTGCAACGTGGTTGCATACCGATTTGATCACTTCCATTTCGTGGGTAATTAAAAGGATGGTAATTCCCAATCTCTGATTGATATCTCTTAAAAGCTGGAGAATAGACTGTGTAGTTGCCGGATCCAAAGCACTGGTGGCTTCGTCACAAAGAAGAAGATAAGGATCATTGGCCAGGGCCCTTGCAATAGCTACCCTTTGTTTTTGTCCCCCGGATAGGCTCTTGGGATAATCGTTGGCTTTATCTTCAAGTCCTACAATCTTCAGTAATTCATTGACCTTTTTGTTAATCTGATCTTTATTGTTGTGATCCAGCTCCAAAGGAAGCGCTACATTATCAAAAACAGTTCTTGAAGAAAGAAGGTTGAAATGCTGGAAGATCATTCCTATTTTTTTACGTTCCTCAGCCAGTTGCTGGGAACTGAGTGTAGTAAAATCTTTTCCGTTAATAATGATCTGTCCCTCATCCGGTCTTTCCAATAGATTCACGGTACGGATCAGGGTACTTTTTCCTGCACCCGAAAACCCGATAATTCCCACAATATCTCCTTTTTCTATAGTAAGACTCACCTTATCCAATGCCTTAAAAGACTGTTTTTTCTGGTGGAATGTTTTTGATATGTTTCTGATTTCTATCATTCTGATTTTATATACTGTTTAAATAGGCTGATAGGGTCTGCCTGTTCTGTTTAAAAATCTTCTTATTCTTCTGATTTTGACCTTCGACCGTTTTGAAAGTTTGAAATACTTGGTCACATTTGTTAGAAGTACTCCCAGCAATATGATGAACAAACCATACAGCTGACCTCCATTGATGCTTTGATGGGCAACAACCCAGCCTGCAATCACTGTTACGATAGGATTGATATAGGTGTGAGTGCTTACCAAAGCAGCGGGTTTTACGGACAAGAGCCAAATGTACGACAAATAAGCGACTATCGATCCAAAGAAGATCAAAAATAGAACCCCGGACCATGCAGATAACGGAACTGAAGAAACTGAAAAACCTGTCCATTCTTTTCTGAAAAAAGCGATCAAAAAAGATGCTAATCCTGCTACTATAAGCTGTTGGGCAATATTCATAAAGGTAGATTGTGACGCCGGATTTTTCTTTGAATATAAAGAACCAAGCACCCATGCAATAGAACTTAATCCCAAAACCACAAATGCAGTAATGCGAAGATTTCCGTCAACGGCTGCATGGGCTTCATTAGCGTGTACGCTGCCTTTTAAAAAGAGTACCAGCCCTACAAAACCAATAACCAATCCTATAGGAATAAACTTATCTGAAAAATAATACTTCCAGTTCTTTCTGTCGATGGCAATAAACCAGAACGGTCCGGTTGCAATAGAAATTGCAGCTTCAGAAGCCGTTACATATTGTTCTCCCCAGGCAACAAGACCTGTTCCTCCGGTAAGGATAAGAATCCCGGTAATTGCATTTTTCTTCCAGTTGATCAGAGAATTTGGTTTTTCCCCCTTAGAAAGAAGATATCCGATCATTAGAATTCCGGCCACCAGAAATCTTAATCCCGAAAGAATGAATGGCGGAAAACCTTTCAAGCCAAATGAAATAGCTAAAAACGTAATTCCCCATATCACATAGATGTTTGTAAACGCCAATGGAATCAACCATTTGTTTTTAGAATTGCTCATTTTTATGTTTTTAATGTTGTTGTGTTCAATGAAAAAAGGCTCTACCATGTGGTAAAGCCTTTGAAAATATGTCTAAATAAAAGTAAGGTCAACCACAGTATTCTTGATGTATAGGCATACACATATCCTTCATCATATTTTTGATGGTATGTTTTTTTATTGAATTATTTAATTCTGCCTTCATTTTGCTTTATTTCCTGAATACGGTTGCAAATATATAATATAATTTTTATTAGTCCACTAAAAAAGTAGACAATTTAGATATTAATTTATTGTTAACGATTTAGTTTATTTAAAATCAGATTGTTATGTATTTTGTGTTTTAGTGTTTTAGAATGCTTTACCTGGTGTTTTCTGATAGTTAACCGAAACTTTACTGAAATTATACTGTTATTGATCTTATGAAAAATATAAAATAAGTCAAGATTTTTGGGAATTGTACAAATTTTATTCTAGACTGAAATATTTTGAGAAAATGGAGAATCTGCATTTATTAAACTAGTTAAATGCACAGGATTTTTGTTCACTGTAATTTAGCATCAAAATTAAAAGACATGGACAATAGAATATTAGGTCTGCATCATATTACAGCAATAGCAGACAATGCGAAAAGAAATTTAGATTTTTATACAAAAGTTTTAGGAGTAAGACTGGTAAAGAAAACAGTAAATTTCGATGATCCGGGAACATATCATTTCTATTTCGGAAATGAAAACGGAACTCCGGGAACCATTCTTACTTTCTTTCCATGGGAAGGAATCGGTAAGGGAACCAATGGAAGCGGAATGGCTACCCATATCGGTTATTCTGTGCCTAAAGGAAGTCTTGAATTCTGGAAAAGCCGTTTGCAGGATTTTAATGTCAATGTAGAAGAAGGCGAAGTATTTGGTGAAAAGATGATCTCTTTTACGGATCCGGACGGACTTCAGTTGCAGTTTATAGAACCTTCGGGTGATGATAACAGAAAAGTATGGACAACTGATGATATTAAGGAAGAAAATGCACTGAAAGGATTTCACAATGTTACTTTAACCCTAAAAAAAGCAGATCCTACGATCAAAGTTCTGACTGATATTTTAGGATATGATCTTAAAAAACAGGAGGGGGGAAGATACAGATTGGCTACTGATGCCATTGATACCGCTAATCTGGTAGATATTATTGAAAACGATACCATTTCTGCAGGAAGAAATGCTGCCGGAACCAATCACCACATTGCATTCAGAGTAAAAGATGATAATGTTCTGATGGAATATCGTGAAAAGGCTTTATCTGCGGGATTGAGCATCACTCCGAAAATCAACAGGGATTATTTCTATTCACTGTATTTCCGTGAACCGGGTGGTGTTTTATTTGAAATCGCTACTGATAATCCGGGATTCACAGTGGATGAACCTCTGAATGAACTGGGAACCAACCTGAAGCTTCCTGTACAATACGAGGGAATACGCGAGAAAATAGAAGGAGTGCTTCCGAAATTATCATAGATCATCGGCAGGCTCTGATAAAGATGCTAATTTTGAATTAAGAATTAAAAACAAACAAAATGGAAAGAACAGAAGTAGTGTTAGAAGGAAGAAAAGGAGAAATCCAGCTCTTCTCAGACGATCATAAAGCAGGTAAAATGGATATTTCAGTCATTGGACAAAAGCTGACTGTTTATCATACCGAAGTGGATCCGGAATATGAAGGAAAAGGCTTTGCCAAAATTTTATTGGAGAGGCTGGTGTCTTATGCAAGAGAAAATGATTTAAAGATTCTGCCGCTGTGTCCGTATGTTCACGCTCAGTTCAAACGCCATCCGGAAGAATATAATGATGTCTGGCTGAAGGATGAACTGTAATGAGTTTGAGAGTCGGGTTTCGGGATTCGAGTTTGAGTTTGAGAGTAAGAGGGTTTGAGAGTCTCGACCTTATCAACCCGAATCCCCGAATCTCGAATCCCATCATAATAACCATTTAATAATTATCAATACTATGAACCTTATCACAGGACTGCATCATGTTACGGCAATTACCGGCAATGCACAGGAAAATATAGACTTTTACACAGGAGTATTAGGACTTCGTTTAGTCAAAAAAACAGTCAATTTCGATTACTCAGATGTTTATCATTTTTATTTTGGTGACGAATACGGAACACCGGGAACAATTATGACTACTTTTCCGTATGGTAAAGATCTGATCAATGGTAGGCATGGTAAAGGAATGCTCAATACCACTGCTTTTTCCGTTTCCATAGATGCTCTGGATTATTGGATGAACCGTCTGGAGCAGTTTAATATTCCTTTTAAGCAGCCACAGCAAAGATTTTCAGATGAAGTTTTTATTTATCTTGAAGATTTTGACGGGCTGGGACTGGAATTGGTTTTTAATAATAAGGATGAAAGAAAAGGATATTATAATGGTTATATTCCTAAAGATTACGCGATCAGGGGAATTCATCATGTAGAAATCTGGCAGGATGCCTATGAAAGAACGGCTGCTCTGCTTACGACACAGATGGATCATAAAGTGATCAAAGAAAGTCCTGACAGACTGAGACTGGGAACAGAAAATATGCCGGGGAAATATGTAGATCTGCTTTCCACTCCTAATGCCTTAAAAGGATTGGCAGGAAGAGGAACCGTTCACCACGTGGCTTTTGCTACTCCGGATGCGGCATCTCAGCTTGAAATGGTAAAGAGATTAAATGCATACGGATTGGAACATACAGAAGTGAAGGACAGAAAATATTTTACCTCTGTCTATTTTAAAGAGCCGGGAGGTGTATTGTTTGAAATTGCCACTTCAGGCCCCGGATTCGATGTCGATGAAGAAGCAGAGTTTTTAGGACAGGATCTGATGTTACCGCAGCAATTTGAAAAAAGAAGAGAACGTCTTAGTGAAGTGCTTCCTGTAGTCGATTATCCAACAGAAAAATTCAGATAAAAATAATGAGTCATATTATCAATATAAAAACAGCAGGAATACCATTGAATCAGGCAGAAAAAGCCTTGATCATGATTCATGGACGTGGAGGAACTGCTCAGGATATTTTAAGTTTATCCCAGCATTTGAACGTGAAAGATTATGCACTGCTGGCACCACAAGCTTTGAATCATACGTGGTATCCCTATTCATTTATGGCACCGGCAGAACAAAATGAGCCCTGGCTTTCATCAGCTCTGGAAATGGTTGGCGAAACAGTAAAAGCAGCGGTGGATGCAGGAATTAAACCAGAAAATATATACTTTTTCGGGTTTTCACAGGGAGCCTGTCTTACCCTTGAGTTTCTGGCCCGCAATGCTCAGAAGTTTGGAGGAGCAGCAGCTATTATCGGAGGAGTGATAGGAGATAAGATCAATCGTGAAAATTATAAAGGTGACTTTGCCGGAACTCCTGTTTTTCTGGGAACCAGCAATCCTGATTTTCATGTTCCTGTAGAAAGAGTATATGCTACCGCAAATATTTTAAGAGAAATGAATGCTGAGGTAACCGAAAAAGTATATGCCAATTTCGGACATTCCATCAATACAGAGGAAATTGAATTGACTAACTCAATACTATTTAAATAAGTACTTTAACAGCAAAAGCCGCAAAGATCTTATTAACTGCGTTTAAAATACCGGATAATAGTTTTGCGACTTTCGCGGTTAACTTTAATTGAATTTAAAAAAATCTTATTCTAAATCAGACACAATGAATATCACACGTATTTTTAGTGATGAAAGAGGTGAAACTCATTTTGAGGAGATAGAAATTCCTCTTGTTGATCAGGGAGATATCGGTTTCCTTTCAGAAGCTATTGATGTTAAAAAATTACAGTTCAGAAAAGTATCGGCAGATTATGATTTCGATTTTCATTGTGCACCGCAGAAGCAATATATTGCCCTTTTGGATGGAGGTGTGGAAATAGAAACCTCCCTGGGAGATAAAAGAAAATTCCTAACGGGTGAAATTCTTCTGGTAGAAGATACTGCCGGAAAAGGACACAGAACGAAAAATCTCGAAAAAAAGGAAAGAACTTCATTGTTTATTTATATTTAAAAGACTAAATTTCAATAGAAATGGGTTTGAGCCCGCCTGAAAAATATATTTCACCGGCTTTGGCTAAAATTTGTAACCTTCGGAGAAATGCATGAACAACTACTTTTAATACTGGGGCTTTTATTACTCGTTATGATGCTGGTAATGCTGGCGCAACGGATTAAAATTGCTTATCCTATTTTTCTGGTGCTCGCCGGATTAGGGATCAGTATGATTCCCGGCGTACCCATTTTAAAACTGGATCCGGATATTATATTTTTAATTTTCCTGCCACCTCTTTTATATGAAGCGGCCTGGTATACCTCATGGAATGATTTCTGGAAATGGAAACGCACCATCAGCCTGCTGGCTTTTGGTCTCGTATTTCTGACTTCCCTGGTGGTTGCCTATACTTCACAGATGCTGATTCCAGGCTTCACTCTGGCATTAGGATTTTTATTGGGCGGAATTGTTTCGCCGCCGGATGCGGTTGCTGCGACTACCGTTTTAAAAGGACTGAAGGTTCCCAAACGTACCATCGCCATACTGGAAGGGGAAAGCCTGATTAATGATGCTTCATCATTGATTGTTTTCAGGTTTGCACTGGCTGCTGTCATGACAGGTGCTTTTTCCATGCATGAAGCAACAGGACAGTTTTTTCTGGTAGCAGGAATGGGAGTCGTGGTAGGAATTGCCGGGGCTCATATTTTCTATGCCATCCACCGCTTTTTACCTACAACACCGGCGATTGATGCTGCTATTACGGTGATTACTCCCTATATTCTGTTTCTTTCTGCGGAGCATTTTCATTTTTCAGGAGTAATGGCTGTGGTGAGCGGAGGGCTGTTTATGTCTTTCCGTGCACATGAAATTTTCAAAACAGGAACCACAAGAATCAATATGACGGGAGTCTGGAATACCCTGATCTTCGTCATGAATGCTTTGGTTTTTGTATTGATAGGGCTTGAACTTCCAGATATTATTAATGGACTGGGTGAAACCTCATTAATGGAAGGAATAAAATATGGTTTAATCATAAGCCTGATCGTTATTGCAGTACGTTTGTTGTGGATCTATCCCGTAGCCCATCTTCCGAGATGGTTCAGCGAAAAGGTCCGACGTGATCCAAGTCCGGGATGGAAAAATCCTTTAATTATAGGGTGGGCAGGGATGAGAGGAGTGGTTTCGCTGGCTACAGCACTCTCAATTCCGGTCATGATGAACAGCCAGGAAGAATTCCCCATGAGAAACCTGATTATTTTTATCACATTTGTCGTCATTTTTGTGACCCTGGTGTTCCAGGGATTGACATTACCTCTGATTATTAAACTGACCAAAATCAGGGAGATAGATCCTATTCTTCCTTCTCACGAGCAGCAGGCAGGGATTCAGATCAGATTGGATAAACTGGCCGCAGACCAACTTGACAAAAAGTATGCTGAATTGCTAAATAATAATACTTTGCTGATCAACTTGAAAAGAACGCTGGAAAATGATATTAAGGCACATCAGAATCATTTAAATTCCATTGAGATGTGTACCAACAGACAGAACGATATGGCAGAATATCATCAGGTAATGCTGGATATATTTGCACTGCAGAGAAAAGAACTGTTTAAAATGAAACGCGAAAAACTCTTCAGTGATGATGAAATAAGAAAAGCTGAATCACAGCTGGATCTGAATGAGCTGAAGATTACGGGAAACAGACATTTGTAGAGGTACGGGATTCCGGGATTTGAGTTAGAGGGTTAGAGGATTTGAGGGTTTGAGGGTTTGAGGGTTAGAGGATTTGAGGGTTAGAGGATTTGAGGGTTAGAGGATTTGAGGGTTTGAGGGTTAGAGGATTTGAGGGTTTGAGGGTTTGAGGGTTTGAGGGTTTGAGGGTTTGGAGAGATTGGGAGTATAAATTCTATTTTTTAGCAAATTTATCTTTTTGTTATTTTGCCTTTTTAAGCAACAACCATAAACATTGAACAAAATGAAAACATTACATTTTTTAGTGATTGGAAAGAATCAGGAGATTCTTGATACTTTAAAAAGAGTTATAGAGAATAATGAAGGTTGGACAGCAGAAATACAAAGTGATGAAGATTTCTGCTATGACTATATAAAAAATAATACGGTAGATATTGTCCTTTTGAGCTCCGGCTTGGAAGATGATTTTGAGAAAGATATAAAAATATTCTGTGCCGGTTTAGATAAAGATGTGAAAGTAATTGACCATTATGGAGGAGGAAGTGGACTTTTAAAGAACGAAGTTTACAGTCTTTTTCCTAATTTGCAGGGGTAAACTCTGCGCTATGTTTGAAAATATCATCAAAAATATTACCCGGTTCATCTCTATCACTACGGAAGAAGAGAAAATTTTTACAGATTTGCTGATTTGTCAGTCATTTCCCAAGAAAACAGTTTTGTTGAGAGAAGGTGAGGTATGCCAGTTTGAAGGGTATATTCAGAAAGGATGTTTGCGAATGTATTGCCTGGATGATGATGGTACGGAAGTGACTCTTCTGTTTGCTATTGAAGACTGGTGGATCAGTGATATTGCTTCATTTCAGGAACAGAAGCCTTCTAAAGTTTTTATTGAAACGCTTGAAGATTCTGAAATTTACATGCTGAACCCGGCAACAAAAGAAAAACTGCTGCAGGAAGTTCCCAAATTCGAAAGAGTTTTCAGGATGTTGGTTCAAAGGAATCTGGCTAACCTTCAAGGCAGATTGGTAGACACCATTTCTAAAACAGCATCAGACAGATATCTCGAATTTATCAAATTATATCCTTCCATCCCGCAAAGAGTGGCACAATATTATATCGCTTCCTATCTTGGTGTTTCAAAAGAATTTGTGAGCACCATCAGAAAACGTCTTGCCTCAAAAGAGAAATAGATCTTTGAAAAATGTTTTATCCGCAGATTTACCATGACTTTACCTTTGAAACCACCCCGTCAAAAATTCTTTGAATTTTCGCCGCCTCTCCGGAGGAAGGGAATTTTTTACATCTTATTTGTTGAATTTGTGAATAGGGTAAAGATCGTGATTAAATAGGAAATTGTAAGACTGGATTCCTACGGAATGACAAATAAGACGCTTTAGTTTATCCGTATAGCTTGTCATTCCGTAGGAATCTAAATAAAGTTACTCTTTAAAATATCTATAAAATTAAATAGGTTTAAGAGTAAAACATACTTGTGTTTTCCAAAAAAACAGCAATCCACTATAGTTACAATGCCGAATACAAAAATATCCGGCATTTTTTTTTTGCAAAGTCATTTATTAAACTAGTTAAATGTGCAGAATTTCCGGTATCCCTAAATTTGTCTCATCAAAAACGAAAAAACAATCTGATATGGACAGAAAAGATTTTTTAAAGAAAGGATTATTGGGAACAGGAATGTTTGTAGCATCAGGCTCTCTGGCAAGTGCTATGAAAAATGACATCGATGAGATCGAACCATTAGAACCGATCGGATACAATCATCTTCCTAATACAGAATCAAAAATAAAAGAAAACTCTGTGATCCACAGAGCAGACTCAAGAGGAAAAGCAGATCATGGATGGCTGTTGAGTAACCATACTTTCAGTTTTGCCAATTATTATAATCCTGAAAGAATGCATTTTGGAGTCCTGAGAGTTCTGAATGACGATAAAGTGGAAGCGGGAAGAGGTTTCGGAACGCATCCTCACGACAATATGGAGATCATCAGCATTCCTTTGGAAGGCGACCTTGAACACAAAGACAGCATGGGAAATACAGCGGTGATCAGAAGCGGAGATATCCAGGTAATGAGTGCTGGTACCGGAATTATGCACAGCGAGTTCAATAAAAACAGCGATAGGCTGGTAAAATTTCTTCAGATCTGGATTTATCCGAAAAAGAGAAATTTGACACCGAGATATGATCAGATTACTTTAGACAAAACGAAAAGCCACAATCAGTTTCAGCAGATCCTTTCCCCCAATGCAGACGATGAAGGGGTATGGATTCATCAGGATGCATGGTTTCAGCTGGGAACTTTTGACCAGGGCAAAGAAACATTGTATCAGATCAGAAAAAAAGGAAACGGAGTCTATGCTTTCATTCTTAAGGGAAGTGCGGAAATAGGAGGAGAGACTTTGGAAGAACGTGATGGATTCGGGGTATGGGATATTCAGGATCTCAATATCAAACCCCTTAAAGAAGGTACGGAAATTCTTTTAATGGAAGTGCCGATGACGCTCTAAGATGATGTAAAAGCAAACGTACACCCACATCAAAAACAATAGAAAATCATGAAAAATAACTTAAAAAAACTATATATTACCGCAGGACTGCTGCTCTTTACACTGAGCTTTGCACAGACCACAACAACTGCCATCGGAACTTCCAAAACCTGGGGAACCGTAGACGGAATATCTTTGGTTGGACTGGTACAGGGTCCCTCGTCTGCTGATGCCCAGCTTCAGGTAGCCTGTGTTTTTGAATATACAGAAAGGGATATCTTTAATGCTCAGGCTTTACCCGCAAAACTAAATGGATTAGTTCATTTGGATGAAGCTTTAAAAGGAGAACTGACCAATATCAGAAAAACAGGGCAGTTTCAGGGACATTCTTTGGAAACTATTTTAATAACACCACCTGCGGGAACGATGTCTGCAAAGAAATTGTTATTAATCGGTTTAGGTGACCGTAACAAATTTACACCCGGTTTAATGACTTCCGTAGGTGAAGTGGCAGCCCGCGAAGCCATGAGACTAGGCGTTACCAATTTTGCCTTTGCCAGCGATCTGAAAGATGCCGGGATAGATTCTCCAACGGCTTTGGTAGCTGGAAATGTAGTAAGAGGAATCGTACATGCCAACCGTTCTGAAAATTACCTGAAAGAACATCAGCTATCCACTACAAAAAAATTAGAAAAAGTATACCTTCTGGCTGGCCCTGCCTTCTTTGAAACCGCAGGCGGAGGAATTGCCGATGCCATTTCAGAAGCTCAAAAGAAATAATGAACTGGTTTCATTACATTGTTGATTTAGCCTCCTTTTTATAAGGGGGCTTTTTTATAAAAAATAGGATCACGATTGCATATCTGACAAGTAATTTATTGAAACGCAAAGTTTAATGTACCTTTTTAAAATTCTAAGGGAGCAAAGAAAGAATCAATGAAATTGATTCTTTCTTTGCTTGTGGATTATCCTGTCGTTTCATCAGCGACTTAAGTCACAATTTTTTACCTCCTTAAATAAACAATAGCATCCAATCTCCTTTGCGTTTAAATAATTAAAAATAAATTTTGTTAAGCTTTATATCTTTAGAACAACCCAATCTAATTTCCTCTCTTTCAACTCTAAGACCTCAATCCTCAGCGAAATTTGAAAAGTCAAAAAAAATCCCGATTTTTGCACTCCTTCAATAAACCCGAGTTCATGAAATTATGTATTGCCGAGAAACCCAGTGTTGCCAGAGATATCGCCAAAGTATTGGGTGCTACCACGCCTAAACAGGGTTATATGGAAGGAAACGGCTATTGTGTAACATGGACGTTCGGGCATCTTTGTACTTTGAAAGAACCTCATGATTACGGTCCACAGTTCAAATCCTGGAATCTTTTTTCACTACCCATTATTCCCAACAGTTTTGGAATCAAATTGATCCCGAATAAAGGCGTCGAAAATCAGTTTAAAGTCATTGAAAAATTGGTCGAAGAATGTGATGAGGTCATCAACTGCGGGGATGCCGGGCAGGAGGGAGAGCTCATTCAGCGTTGGGTATTGCAGAAAGCAAAATGCAATAAACCGGTTCAGCGTTTATGGATTTCTTCCCTGACGGAAGATGCGATCAAAGAAGGTTTTGCCAGTTTAAAACCTGCAGAAGATTACAAGAATCTATATCTGGCGGGAAATGCAAGAGCCATAGGAGATTGGTTATTAGGAATCAATGCTACGAGGCTTTTTACAAAGAAATTCGGAGGAAATAAAGCCGTTCTTTCCATTGGAAGGGTGCAGACTCCCACACTAGCTATGCTTGTGCAGCGTCAGAAAGAAATTGATGCCTTTACCACTGAAGAATATTGGGAACTGAAGACCAAATACCGAGATGTTCTTTTCAGTGCAGCGATTGATCGTTTAAAGACTTTGGAACGTGCAGAAAAAGGATTGGAATATCTTAAAGTAAATCCATTTGAGATCGTCTCTTTCGAAATTAAAGAAGGAAAAGAAAAAAATCCACGGCTTTTTGATCTGACCGGACTTCAGGTGGAAGCCAATAAAAAATACGGATACTCTGCAGAAAATACATTGAATTATGTGCAGAGTCTTTATGAAAAGAAGCACGTAACCTATCCGCGTGTTGATACCACTTATTTATCAGATAGTTTATATCCGAAAATAGCAGGCATTCTTCAGAAAATGTATCCTTATCAGGATCTGATTGCCCCGTTGCTGGAAGCTCCAATTCCAAAATCAAAAGCTGTTTTTGACGATACCAAAGTAACCGATCACCATGCGATCATTCCTACGGAAATTCCGCCTTCTCAGAATCTGAGCAGGGAAGAAAAACTGATCTATGACCTGATTGCAAAACGTTTTATCGCTGTATTTTACCCGGAATGTAAAATTTCAAACACATTGGTGGAGGGAAAAGTAGGAACCATTCCTTTCAAAACCAGCGGAAGACAGGTTCTTGAAGCAGGATGGAGAGCCGTTTACGCTAAAGAACCGAAAGAAGAAACCTCCGATAAGGAAAAAGAAAAAGAGGAAGAACAGACCATTCCTGAATTCATTGTAGGAGAAACAGGCCCTCACGATCCGATGATCCATCAGGGAAAAACGACTCCTCCAAAACCCTATACCGAAGCAACACTGCTGAGAGCTATGGAAACAGCGGGAAAACAGGTGGAAGATGAAGAGCTGCGTGAGATGCTGAAGAATAATGGTATCGGAAGACCATCTACCCGTGCGAATATTATCGAAACTCTTTTCAAAAGAAAATACATTGAGAAGAAAAGGAAAAACCTCATCGCTACCCAAACCGGCATCCAGCTGATCGATACCATCGAAGATGAGCTGTTAAAAAGCCCGGAACTGACCGGAGAATGGGAATCCAAACTTCGTAAAATTGAAAAAGGCGAGTATGAAGCCAATCTCTTCAAAGAAGAACTGATCCAGATGGTGACAGAACTGACTGAAAAAGTGGTATACGGAAAAGGAAAAGTGATCACCCTTCAGGAAAAACAAGAAGAAGTAAAAGAGAAGAAAAAAAGAGAACCTGCACAGAAAAAAGAACTTCAGTCCTGGGAAGAAACGAAATGTCCGAAATGTAAGGAACACAACCTGATCAAGGGAAAAACCGCAGTCGGATGCTCCGATTTCAAAAACTGCGGCTTTAAAATTACGTTCGAAATCTTTGGTAAAAAATTATCAGATAAACAGCTTTTAGACCTTGTTTTAAAAGGAAAAACTTCAAAATTAAAAGGCTTTACCATCCATCCGGAAGGCATCGCAGAAGGTGTCCTGACTTTAAGTGATGATTTTCAGGTACAACTTAGCTAGTTGTATATCTTATCCGTGATTCAGAACAAATAAATTAACCAGAATTATTGAGTGGAGAATACGGGATTCGGACCCGTGATCTTTTGACTGACAGTCAAACGTGATCGTTTTGTATACGCTACCCCTATAGCTTAGAAAAAAACTCTAGCACCTCTGCGTTTTTCAACCAATCTATAGAGAGATTCCTACGGAATGACGAGGAGTACGGATAAACGAAGCTTCGTATTGGTCATTCCGCAGGAATCCCGCCTTGTTTTCTATACTTTCACAATATTTATACTGTTCACAAATACAGTAACTGAAGATGTAAAAATTCCCCTCATCCGGAGGGGTAGCAAAAATTCAGAGAATTTTGACGGGTGGTTTTACAATTTTTTGAATACCTTATCATCGTGAAATTTCAAGATTCTCTTTCTTCTGCTTCATAAACTGAAAAACAGATCCCATGATAAAGAGCAGGAAAATGATAAGAAGAGTCTGCCCGATTACGGGATCTTTGATATCTTTAGCCAAAGGATGCCCAATCGGAACCCTTGTGAAAGTCTCATTAATGGTAGGAACTAAAGAGAGGAAAAAGCTGAATGACAGCAAGAAATTCTCAAAATATCTGGCTTTCGTGACTTCCTGTTTTCTTGAGAAAAGAAAGTACGCAACAGAGATTAAAGCAATGATAAACAATGAGAATACATGTCCTGCGTTGAAACCTCCGTTTTTTGAGATGCCCAACGCAGTAAGGGATGTAATGGCAGTGGCATAAAAATAGACTTTTCCTGATCGTTGTGCCAGATTGATTTTACCATATCTGATAAAACCTGTAATGCCCCCAATAAGGGCAGCGATACCGATAACGGTATGAAAAATTCCTAAACCTGATAGATTCATATTGATAGTATTTAAATTGATACATTCAGCTTCAGCAGCAGATGTATTTCTGTTCCCTGAAACCGATGGTACAAAGTTGCGACGGAAACGGCGGAATGATTTTGGGATTTAGTTCAAGTATTTGAGAGTTTGGTTCAACAGAAAAGGTATCTCTTATTGTAAAAAGGAACGCTCTGTAATCACATAAAATAGAGTCTGCTATTTTCTGTGTTTCTGACGATATGCAGATGGGGAAATATGATATTTATCGCTGAAGTTTTTTGTAAAAGTGGCAAGATCATTAAACCCGCATTCAAATGCAATATCGGTAATCCGTTCATATGATATCAACAACAGCTCAGCGGCTTTTTCCAGTTTTTTGTTTCTGATATAGTTGGCAGGGGTATCATCATAGAGTTTTGCAAATTCCCTTTTGAAAGATGATACACTGAGATTGCTCTGCTCTGCAAGCTGTTCGATCGTGAGCTGTGAAAATAAATTGGCTTCAATGATCTGCTTAAAAGAATAAGTGGTAGGAGAGAAAAGCTGTGACAGAATCAACTGAACCGAGTCCGCATTCTGTGACTGAGCCAGCAATAACATGATCTCCTTTAGCTTAAGAATTAATATATCTTCATTAATGAGTGAAGGATTTTCAAAATAAAAAAGGAGCCCTTCAACATATTTTTGAATCAGAAAATCATTACTTATTTTCTCGCTTGATTGGTTTGAAACGATATTGACAGGTTTTTGCAGCAATAAAGGAAGCTCTCTGTCATAGATTTTTTTAAGGATATCCGGGTAGAAAGTAACAACGACGATCTGACAGTTGTCCTCAGATTTTGAATGCTGAATATGTTTCCCAGAGCTGATACAGTTCAGAAACAGAGAATAATTTGCAGAAATATCAAACTCCTGCTCGTCCGTTTTATAATGAAATTCACCGTTAATAACATAGAGAAAACAGGCCTGCTCTGAAACCGGAAAATCATATCTGAATGGAGCTTTCAAATCAATTTTCTGGATCAGGGTTTTTCCGAATAATTCATGTTTTTTGTAGTCATTCAGCATAATGAAAAGAATTTGTTTTTGGCTTCAATGATTTGAAAGTTAAATAAATTTTCATTTTGATTTTAAGAGGTAAACAAAGCTTATCTTAATAGTCGTAACGTGTAAATTAAATTTAAACAATAAAGTTTAAACCGTCTAAATATAAAACGTTATCATGCCGGATATTTTTTGCTTTTTTGACTTTACCTGTTTAAATGAATGTTTAAATTTACAGATAAATTCAAATTTCATGACACCAGAAAAAAAGAAACTTATTACAGACAGCTTCAACCGTTCGGAAACCTTACAGTTCTACAAAGCTGAACTGCTGGAAGTAGATACCGACTTTATATCGATGAAAATTCCTAAAATGGAAATGATGACCAGAAAGGCAGGAATGTTCAATGGAGCAATGATAGCCTCTCTGGTAGATGTTTCTTCAGGATACGCAGCCGTGAGCCATTATCCTGAGGACTGCTATGTAGTGACCGTTGAACTGAAAGTGAATTATCTTCGGCCTGCAATGGGAGATGCTCTGGTGTCGAAATCTTATGTCATCAAAGGTGGAGGCAAAATCGTTGTGGTGAGGACAGAAATTTATGTTCAGACTGAAGGTTCTGATTCAGAAAGTCACGTAGCGACCTCATTAGTGACCATGATGAAAATAAAATAATTGACAAAGGGAAATATATAATAAAATATTCCTTTAATAAAGGGTTTGGTAGAATTATTTATTCCAAAATGGAATGGCTTTTGCTCCTTACACCCCATAAATATTAAAAAATAACTCAATGAACTTAATTATCCGATTATTTGTAACAGCGATTGTAGCTTATCTTTTAACCAAAATTTTACCGGGAGTACATTTTGAAGGATTTTCTTCAGCCATTATCTTTGCTATTGTGCTTGGGGTTCTTAACATATTTGTAAAACCTATCTTAAGCCTTTTCGGCCTTCCGTTAACAATCCTTACTTTAGGATTCTTTGCCTTGGTGATCAATGCCGGAATCATCCTGATTGCAGACTATTTCATAGACAGCATGGTTGTAGATGGCTTCTGGTGGGCATTTATCTTCAGTATACTATTGTCCGTTGTAACTTCTCTTGCGAACTCGATGTTCTCAGATGGAGATTAATGAAAACGTACCATATGGAAATAAAAATCCGCTCATCGAGCGGATTTTTTTATTTTTTGATAAATTTCAGTAAAACAATATCTTCCTTTGAATCCTTAAGCTTTAGAAAATAATTTCCGGAAATAAGCTGATTGATTGCAATGTCTTTCACAAATTTATCTTTTAAAACAATCCTTCCATTCACATCTATGATCTCATATTCATGAAAATTCAGGTCAGTATTTATTTTTAAAATATCCGAAACAGGATTCGGATATACCTTGATCAGGACAGTGTTTTTTTTAGGGTTTGTTTCATTCGTTGTTAAAAACAGGCATGAAGGTGGAGTTGTTATTACGCCGTCAGTAAAATCATAATACAAAGTGCTTCCCATCGGAATCAGATTGGTACTGATGGTTGCCGGAATATTCTCAAAAGGAGTGCAGTTATTAAAGCGTACATTGGCACTTTCAAAATCTCTTGTAGTCTTATACCAGGATTCACATCCTGCAGACTGCATCACAACGCCCGGCCAGAAGGTATCGATGGCAAATCCATCAATTGAATTGGGGTTTACCATATCAACCATTACACAGCTGCCAGCAGTCCATGTAGAAGGCATTTTAAAGTAAATGGTAGCCGTAGGAACACTTCCTGTGTAATACTTTTTACTGATTACTGCCGAAGAACCTCCTTGTCCGTTAACAAGAAATGCCTTGATTTCTTTATTCTGATCAATAAGAATCTGCACATTGTTAACTGCTGAGGGAGAGCTTAGGGTAGGTGTGCTTCCGTCAGTCGTATAATAAATGGTTCCGTTTCCGGAAATGGTGGCCTGATAAGTATTATAGTAATGATTCGGAAAAGGACTTATCGTCAGCTGTGAAAAAAAGAATGAGGATATAAGAAATGACGAAATAAGCAGAAACTTTTTCATAAAAGATGGGTATTAGTTTATTTTTTTTAAAATTAATGAAATTTACCTATTTATAAATCACTTACTTTAAATTTTAATGTTAATTCTTTCGTCCGTTTTTATTTTAAATATTAACTTTGGCAATCTTTGAATGTAATAAAAGGACAGTAGGAAATCAGCTGATTTTTATACATCCGCTAAAAATGAATATCAACATATGAAACTTAAGTACAGTCTGCTGGCCTTGGCAGCTCCGCTTTTAATGAATGCACAACAAGTAATGACGCCTGAAATTCTTTGGACTTTGAAAAAAGTTGGGGTACAGGCAGTTTCACCGGATCAGGGTTCCCTTATCTATAAAGTAGGACAGGTTGATCTGAAAACAGAGAAAACAAAAAATGAGAACTATTTTCTGAATGTTCTTAATCATCAGTCTTCCAAAATTGATTTCGGTAAAAAAGCGCTTATTCAGTGGGATAAAAACGGAATTTATGCTCAGGAAGGTGATAAAATCTATCTTTCTAAGGATGCTGGAAAAACCTGGGCAGAATTTTATACCATCGGGGAAGTTGATAATATTGTCATTTCTCCTGACGGAAAGAAAATCGCTTTCAGCAAACAGGTATTGGTAGAAAAAGTAATGGGGAAAGACAAATTCAGCGATACTCCCAAAACTACTGCTCAGGTATACACAGATCTGAACCACAGACACTGGGATTATTTTAATGAAGGAAAATACAACCATGTTTTTGTTGTAAATGTCTCTGAAAAAGCAGAGGGAGCAAAAGACCTTTTGGAAGGAAAGACCTGGGATTCTCCTCAGAGACCTTTCGGTGGGGCTGAAGACTTTATCTGGAGTCCTGATTCTGCACAGCTTTTATACGTGACAAAACCTAAAAGCGGTAAAGAATATGCTACAAGCACCAATACCGATATTTTTGCTTACGATCTGGCATCAGGTACCACCAAAAATCTTACGGAATCAAACAAAGGATATGATGTAAATCCAAAATTCAGTCCGGACGGAAAATCTCTGATCTGGCAGAGTATGGCCAGAGACGGGTATGAAGCAGATAAAAATGATGTGAAAATCCTGGACTGGAAGACAGGCAAGACGACAAATCTTACTTCTGGTTGGGATGAGAGTGTTTCAGGGGATGTATTATGGGGAGCAGATTCAAAAACGATCTACTTTACTGCAGCGTTCAGAGGAACAAAACAGCTTTTTGCCCTGGATTCAAAATCAGCAAAAGTACAGCAGATTACCAAAGGAGATTTTGATGTCAACGAAATCTTTACAGACAATAAAACTTCACTTTTAGTAGGAAGAACAGATATAAACCATGCCACAGAACTGTTCTCTGTAAACGTTAAAAACGGAGAAATGAAGCAGGTGACTGAAGCGAATAAAGATACTTATGCTAAGTTGGCGCAAGGGAAATCTGAACTTAAAATGGTGAAAACTTCAGACGGTAAGGAAATGGGGGTTTGGTTTCATTATCCACCCAACTTTGATCCGAACAAAAAATACCCGACTTTAGTATACTGCCAGGGTGGCCCACAGTCTGCTCTTACTCAGTTTTTCAGTGTAAGATGGAATTTTGCCCTGATGGCAGCCAATGATTATATTGTGGTAGCACCAAACAGAAGAGGGATGCCAGGCTGGGGAACAAAATGGAATGAAGAAATTTCAAGAGACTGGGGAGGGCAGCCAATGAGAGATTATCTGGCGGCAACAGACTTTGCGAAAACTTTACCTTATGTAGACAGCGACAGAGTAGCAGCAGTAGGAGCAAGCTACGGAGGATACAGCGTATTTATGCTGGCAGGAATTCATGAAAACAGATTCAAAACATTCATTGCCCATGACGGACTGTTTGATATGAAATCATGGTATCTGACTACTGAAGAGCTTTGGTTTGCGAACTGGGATCTTGGTTCACCATGGGAAAAACCGCTTCCAAAGGCATATACAGAGTTCAATCCAAGCAATTTTGTAGATAAATGGAATAAGCCGATCATGATTGTTCAGGGAGGAATTGATTACCGTGTTCCTTACGAACAGGGACAGGAAGCTTTCCAGGCTGCAAAATTGAGAGGATTAAAATCTAAGCTGGTGTATTTTCCGAACGAAAATCACTGGGTACTTCACCCACAAAACGGCCTTGTATGGCAGAGAGAATTTTTCGATTGGCTGAAGGAAACTTTATAAGAATAGTATAAAATATCAATAGGAGCGGGCTTTAGCCCGCTTTTTTTATGCCCAAAAATTCAATGGCTTTAGCCAAAACTTAAATAAATTGAGTTGGGTTAAGAAATTAAATTCAGACTATTAGAAGCTGGAAGAGAGGCTGGAAGTTGCTGTTAATCTTAACATATATAGAGGTTGCCGTAAATTAATGATATCACTGTTTAAAAAGATAAAATATGGACAACCCGTTTTTGATAACCTCAATAACTTCTCTCTTCAAGCTCCAAGCTTCCAGCCTGATGAAAATAAATTAAATCTCTATATTTGAATATGCAAAACCGTATTTCTTCATTTTTACCCATTATTGATGCCCAATCTGAAATTTTAATTTTAGGCTCAATTCCGGGAGTGAAATCACTGGAAAAACAGCAGTATTATGCTCATCCGCAAAATAAATTCTGGAAAATCATTTTTGAATTACTGCACGAAGAATTTACTGAAGATTATAATCAAAGAATTGAAATATTAAAGAACCATCATATTGCCCTCTGGGATGTCATCGATTCCTGTGAGAGAAAAGGAAGTCTGGATTCTGAAATCAGAAATGAAGAAGCCAACCAGATCGCTGAACTGCTGGAAGAACACCCGAATGTCAGAGCTATTTTCTGCAATGGAGGAAAATCCTATAAAAATTTACAAAAACTGTTAGGGAAAAATTATAAACTGCCCATTTTTCTATTGCCTTCTACGAGCCCGCTTCATACAGTTTCCTTTGAAAAGAAATTGGAAGAGTGGAAGAGGATACTGGAATTTTTGAGATGAGTTTCGGATCGGGTTCGTGAGTTTGAGGGTTTGAGAGTCTTTTAGAGAGTTTGAGTAAAAGCATAGATTCCTATGGAATGACAAACAGAGCGCTTTATTTATCCGTATACTTTGTCATTCCGTAGGAATCTAAATTTTGTATGTAATTCTAGAATTATAAAGGTAAAATCATTCACTTCCCAAATATGCTCTCAGTCCTTTCAGCAGCTCCAGCTGGTTTTTTGTTCTGTCTAAATTATGCTGTGGATATTTCGTAGAATAGTAGGTGCTTCCATTCAGGTAATCGGTTAAAAAACGAAGTTCCTGGATATAAATGGCGACCTGTGCTGCATAATCAAGATTTTCAGTTTCTTGCGGAGACAGTTTTTCCTTTAAATGGAACAGAAATCCTTCTTTTACAGCCTTATACATTTCAGGGTTGAAATTGTTTACAGCATTTCCGTCATCCTCATGGGTTGTATTGGTATAGGATTGGATCATCGTTCCAAAATCATACAGAATAGTAGAAATCATCATGGTATCAAGATCAATCACGGCTAGCGGATGATGATTCTGATCAAAAAGAATATTGCTGATTTTTACATCTGCATGAATAATTCTTTTGGGAATCTGCTGAGTTTTCTCCATTTCGATCCATTGATCCGGCAGAGACAGGAACTGATTGGTGACTTCTATTTCAACCTTTGCGCTTTCTTTTAAATGAACATCAGCATTTTTTAGAGCGTTTTTATAATCTGCGATTCTCTTCTCAAAATTAAGAAAATTGGGAATTGGATCTTTAACAGCCGGCAGTTTATCAGTATTGATGGTAGCAAGGAAATAACTGAAGGCTTTTGCTGCTTCAAATGCCGTATGTAACGATGGAGCAGTGAGAAAAGTAACACTGTTTTCTACAAAATTGAGCATACGCCATGGAGAGCCATTTATATCTTCTATCAGAATCTTACCGGTACGCGAGGGAACAGGCTCAATGATTTGGAACTGATAAGTATTTGACCTTAGAATTTCATTAATCATTAATTGATTATTGACAATAACCTCCGGCTGTTTGAAAACATGATGGTTAATTTTCTGCAGAATATATTTTTTCTTCTGATCTTTGTTCTCCAGAAGATAGGTTGTATTGATCAGTCCTCCAGTAACAGGAGTAAGATTATAATGATCCTGACCGATAAACTGAATGACAATTTCGTTTAGCTCCATAAATCTTCAGGGTATCTGTTATTGATCATCTCTGAAATCAGAAAATCTTTAATCTCTTTTTTATCATCAGCATAGGTAACTCCCATCCATTGGGAAGGAGATGCTTTTACCTTTACTTTTACCCTGCCTTCATCTATCATTTGCTGTACAGCAGCAGGAATATAAAATTCCTGTTTAGGCAGTGGATCAGACTCAATAAAATCATAGAAATAAGCCTCCAGATAGCAGAAAATGTGAGGATGAAAAATAAAAAAATTCATCGATACCAAAGCGTCGGGATCTAATTTTATATTTTTTCCGTTTTCAATATAAATAATTGAGCCGTTTATTCTTTGAATAGAAGTCTGTTCTTCTACCTTGATCAGATAATTTTCTGAATCCAGTGTACATATACCTCTGGCTACCGCTCCGTTTCCGCTTAGTGTGGTACCCACGGGATAAGCAATCATTCCCAGCTGTGTATCTGAAATATGATGATGGTCAATTTCATGGGCAGCCAGCAGATATGCTTCTTTTCCGTAAAAATCATCTGCATTGATCATGACAAAAGGCTCCTGTATCGAATATTTGGCACAAAGAACAGCATGAGCGGTTCCCCATGGTTTTTCACGGTCAGGATAATCAAAACCTTCCAATGATATAGGAATGCTGTCCATCTCCTGATAGACCCAATGCAGTTCAAAGTTTTTATTTTCTGAAATCCTGTTGAGCCTTTCAATATAACTGTCAGGGATCAGTTTATTGACAATAATAACCACTTTCCGGAAGCCGGCTTCCAATGCATCAAAGATAGAATATTCAAGAATTGGCGAACCGTTATCAAGTATTCCATCTACCTGTTTAAGACCTTTGTACCGGCTGCCTAATCCGCCAGCCAATATAAGTAGTGTCTTCTTAGAACTCATCGGTCATTCCAAATACAGGTTTACGGGTTTTCCATTTTCCATTGGTGAAATCAGGGATATCCACTGCCTGACCTCCTTTGGCAATAGACTCTTCACTTAATGGCGTAATAGAATACCATAAAGCAAGGTCATACACATCCATCGGGAATTCTATATTTCGTTTGATACACTCAATAAAAGTATTCATCACAAAGAAATCCATTCCGCCGTGTCCGGCACCTGCAGCAGTATTTTCAAACTTCTTCCACATTGGATGATCATATTCTTTCATCCATTTTTCTGTATTATCCCAGCGATGGGTATGGTTCATTGTTTTTTCAAAATAAATATGTCCCTGATCGAAATCCCCCCATCCGAAATCCTGCCACAATCCTTCAGTTCCCTGAACCCGGAAACCAAGATCATAAGGTCTCTGCAAACTTGTATCATGAGTCAGAAGGATGGTTTCCCCGTTGGCACAGGCAATCTGTGTGGTGACCACATCTCCCTGGTTGAATTTTACTTTGGCACTTGGATGATTTTCTCCACCTTTTGGATGTTCTACGATATATTTATGAAGTCCTGCAGCTTTTGAAGAGAATGAAGAAAGCCTCGTCAAACGGTTTCCTCTGTTGATGTCCATCATCACGGCAACCGGACCTAATCCATGCGTAGGATAAAGCTCTCCGTTACGCTTTACATAATGTTCGGTTCTCCATTTTGCCTCGCTGAAGCCTTTATCTCCAAACTCAACACCGGAATTATATGGAGTGGTTCCGTCATTGAAAAGTACACCCCTCAGGTCATGCTGATAGCCGCCTCTTCCGTGCACCAACTCTCCGAACATTCCTTTACGAACCATATTCATGATGGCCATGATATCTCTTCGATAACATACATTCTCCATCATAAAGATAGGAACTTTTGTTTCCTCGTACACCTTTACAAACTCCCAGCAGTCCTGAAGTTTTATCGCTCCGGAAACTTCCATGCCTACAATTTTTTTTGCACGCATTGCTTCCACACCTTGAGTAAGATGCCATTCCCATGGAGTAGCAATCACAACAGCATCTATTGTTTTTAATTTTAAAAGATTTCGATAGTCATATTCCCCGTTGGAAAACTCCTGAGCTGCCGGTTTATTGTTGTCTTTTAAGATTTTTTGAGAAGCGGCAAGCATTCTTTTTTCCGGATCGGCAAATGCTACAATCTCTACATCATTACGTTTTGCCAGTAATTTTACATGTTCCTGTCCCCGAAGACCTACACCGATAAAACCTACGCGGACTTTTTTATCTGTTTTAAAATCATTGGAATAGGCAAATAAAGAATTGGGTAAAACCAGTGCCCCAAAGCCTGCCAAAGCAGCTGTCTTAAGAAAGTTCCTGCGGGAGTTGCTGTTGTCCATCTATTTTTTTCCTAAATATATTAAAACTTTTGTAAATCCCGATGGCGTGAGAGATATTAAGTAGGAGGTATGAGAGTTTGGGGTTCCAGGGTTAAAGGAATGAGAGTTCGGGACCGGTCCTTTTGTGTAGAAATCTATTGATTAATCCAGGCTTTTCTTAATGCCAGTTGTTTTGCATCGGGATGGGGTAGAGAGGTTACCTTTCCGGTAGCTTCCTCATAGTTGAAGCCTGCTTTTTCCAGATAATCTTTCAGAGGGATAGGTTGGGAGCCTTCCACATAATCCCTGAAAAATGTACGTATTTCAGGATAAGTCATTTGGGTGATCTCATCAAACAGGTCATCATCATTGAAATATTTACCTTCTCCATACTTTTTCATGAGCATCTGCATCAGATCCTGGGTTCCTATTTTACCCGCTGAGAGTTCTCTTAATCTTATATCCAGGCATAGCCCGATTAATGCCCCTTTCTGATAAAAGTTCATGTACTGATCCTGTCTTTCCATAGAATGTTTGCTCATTTCCGTCAAAGGCAGCGTATTGTCAAACTCTTTCATACCATGGATCTTTTCTTCCAGACTTTTTTCAAAATCTTCCAGACTGATCATTTTTTGCTTGATAGGCATATGGATGGTGGCATATTCGGTCATCCCTTCATACAGCCACAGATGTTTGGACATCACAGGATTCAGAAAATCATAATGCTGAATTTCTCCTGAATGAATGTTGAGTGGTGTAATGACATGAAAAAACTCATGGGAAGCCACTCTGTTCAAAGCATTGGGAAGAAATTTCATACTCCCGGAACGGTACAGACAGACTGTAGAGTGGGAGTGTTCCAGCCCGTCTCCCAAAAAACCATTCTCATGGGAAGATTCGTAATAAATCAGGAATGCATATTTGTTGACCGGTAATGTTCCGCCAAGGTAAGCCTGTTGATTTTTCAGAATGTTCTCTATTTCATGGGCTATTGTTTTGGAATAATGTTTTTCCTTTTTATTATAGAATGATACAAGTACTTTGGTGTGGCCTATTTTAAGCCATGTAGTGTCCGGAACAGAATATAAGACAGGAGAATCTACCAATTCCCGGTAATTTTTTGCCCAAACCATATCCGTCGTTTTATTTTTCTGTTGATAATCTAAAGCGGAGGAAGCATAGAAATCCTTATTTTTTGTTATGGTAATCTGATAAGGGATATCTTTCATTTCTTCAAAGTATCCCACTAAAGAATTATAATTGATAACAGAAACACTGTCTTTTATAAACATGCTGCCGGCAGATCTGGCTTCATGGGATTCCTTTTCCAGGGAGTCCCATCCGTCAGCTACCTGATAAGATATTTTCTTTACACGGTTAAGATCATGTACCATCCAGCTGTTTTTATCAAGCCGCTCAGTGAAGACTTTTTTGCCGTTTTTATCAGTGGCTGTGAAGTGAGAAACATATTGGCCGAAGTTCATCGCCTGATAAAATCCGGGAACCAGTTTGGGAATAATAAATTTACCTTGCTTAAGGTTATTTTTTGGAGGAGAAAAAGAAACCCTGACTTCATCATTGGACATATGAAGCAGATCTATAGTGTATTCGTAATTTTTCTTTGATGTTTGGGCCATCATCACGTTGGGCAGTATAATGATCACGAAAAATAGCCTTATAAGAATGTTCATCAGCTGTCATTTTAATTATTACGAAAACACATTAAGTCACTTCTAAATCCGTATATTCTATTTTTCCATATAGTATACCTCCTCATATGGCTGAATCAGTACCCATCCGTGCCCTGAAAATTTCATCTGAAACTCTTCCCCGCTTCCTCTGCCGATAAGACTTTTAAAAGAAACATTGGTTTTAAGTTCCGGACTTAGGTTGCCAGACCATGCAACGGTTGCATTAGGATCTGTGAATACCGGAGTCTCCGGAGTTACAAGTAAAGTCAATGGGTCTCCGTGGGTAGTAATGGCAATATGGCCTGTTCCGGAAAGTTTCACCTGAAAAAGTCCGCCGGACATCATTCCTGCAATACTTTTCAGCATGGTAATATCACTTTTTACGCTTTGTTCGTGGGCCAGAACATCATTTCCGTTTACACAAACCGATTCATTATTCAGATAAAGAATACGGACCTTTTTCCCGGAATCTGCCACATATAATTTTCCGGTTCCTTCCGCTTTCATTAATCTGGCTCCTTCACCACTGATGGCTTTTTTCAGAAGATTGCCAATTCCTCCGGCCAGCATTCCCTGCCTTTCAAAATTGATATTCCCCACATAGCTTACCATACTTCCTCTTTTGGTCCATACCGCCTGATGATTAAGATTGATTTCCAGAAGGTGTTTGGTTTCCAGTTCAAAATAATCCCTTTGCTGTGGATTTTCTTTGGTTTCGCTGATAAATGCTTCTATTGAATATTTACTCATAATTATTTTGTTAAAGGTGTTTTTATAAAGTTAGTGTTTCGATTTGTCGAACTTATACTCTCTTTTGTTACTTTTAGGATTCAAATCCACAAATTCATAGTCTTCAAAATTGGCAAGTCTGGCTTTGAACATTTCTGTTGCTTTTTCTACTGACCAGGTTTTAGGATAGTGAAAACCTTCGAATTCGACATTGAAAATCTCTGCTTTGAAATCAAATTTTTAATCAAGATTGCTCATTCCGATTCCTCTTTGTTCACCCCAGTAGCTGGAAGATAGTGTACAGTTATGATAATTTCTCTACACTATTTTGGGGTTCCAGTCAGACAGGTTTCGTCTTCTTCCTCGTTATTTTCATCATCATTGGCATAGTAATTTTCGGTTTTCAAATAAAATCCAACCAGATATATCCATACTCATCAATGCGCCCACTCCAGTTGAATATTTCAATTTTATGACCGTTAGGATACGGATTATCAGTGAAATATATTTTACTTGTATTTTCCATACTGTTTATTTTAATTTCCTGAAAATACTCTTTTTAAGCTTTGAAAAGGCCGATAAAACCATGGTTTTATATTTGATTGTAAATAATACTTGACAAAGGGGTATTCAATGTCGTATATTTGCACTCCGAAAATTACACCTTGTAATTTCAGTAATTTTTAAACCGTAATTTAAAAAATGAAAACATCAGATTTTAATTTTGACCTTCCTGCGGAATTATTGGCAGAACACCCATCAGAGCACAGAGACGAAGCGAGACTAATGGTACTTGATAGAAAAACAGAAACTATCGAGCATAAATTATTCAAGGATGTAGTGGATTATTTTGATGAAGATGATTTGTTTATCTTCAACAATACTAAAGTTTTCCCTGCACGTCTTTACGGAAACAAAGAAAAAACCGGTGCTAAAATTGAAGTTTTCTTATTAAGAGAGCTTGATAAAGAAACCAGAGTTTGGGATGTTTTGGTAGATCCTGCAAGAAAAATCAGAATTGGTAACAAATTATTCTTCACTGAAGATGAGTCTTTGGTAGCGGAAGTTATCGACAATACCACTTCAAGAGGAAGAACATTAAGATTCCTGTTCGACGGGTCTTACGAAGAATTCAGAGCGAAATTAAAAGAATTGGGAGAAACTCCACTTCCGAAATATATCAAAAGAGCGGTAGAGCCAGAAGATGCAGAAAGATATCAGACAATCTATGCAAAAGTAGAAGGAGCGGTAGCTGCCCCTACAGCAGGTCTTCACTTCTCTAAGCATTTGATGAAGAGACTGGAGATCAAAGGGATCAACTTTGCTGAAGTTACCCTTCACGTAGGATTGGGAACATTCAATCCGATTGAAGTAGAAGATCTTTCCAAGCATAAAATGGAATCTGAGGAGATCATCATTGATGAGAAGAACGCTGCCATTATCAATAAAGCAGTAGAATCTCACAGAAGAGTTTGTGCAGTAGGTACCACTACCATGAGAGCATTGGAAACGTCTGTTTCTTCAAACAAAAAAATCTCTGCTTTCAACGGATGGACTAACAAATTCATTTATCCGCCTCACGATTTCGGAGTTGCCAACTCAATGATCACCAACTTCCATACACCAAAGTCTACTTTGATCATGATGATTGCTGCGTTTGCCGGAAGAGATTTCGTAATGCATGCCTATGAAGAAGCCGTAAAAGAAAAGTATAAATTCTATTCTTACGGTGACGCAATGTTAATTCTATAAAAAAAGTAAAAAGAGCCAAGTTAAAGGTAATACAAGTAGAAATGAGACAAAATGATTTGCTTATAAGAACTTTTACATTTGGAGTTGATTGTCTTAAATTTTTAAGAACGCTTCCCAATGATTCTGAAAGTAAATTAATTAGATTTCAGCTCGGAAAATCAGCTACTTCAATAGGCGCTAATTATGAAGAATCCCAGGCAGGATCTTCTAAAGCAGATTTTAAAAATAAAGTAAAAATTGCTTTAAGAGAAGCTAGAGAAAGTCATTTCTGGCTTCGGGTTTTAGAAGAATTAGATGGTTATGATTCTGAGGAATTTAAAGCTTTATTGAATGAAAGTAACGAATTTAAAAACATTTTGGCTGCAATAGTTAACAATACTAAACTTTAAACCTTTTACTTTTAACTTGGCTCTTTAATATTATGAAAGATATCCGTACATTATCATTAGACCAGCTTAAAGACTACTTTCTGTCTTTAGGAGAAAAGCCGTTCCGTGCGAAGCAGGTCTATGACTGGCTGTGGAGCAAAAACCTCCATTCGATTGACGAAATGACGAATCTTTCCAAATCACTTCGGGAGAAAATTTCGGAAGAATACACCATTAATCCTGTTTCCGTAGATCTTCTTCAGAAAAGCTCTGACGGAACCATCAAAAACGGCGTGAAACTTCATGACGGACTGCTGGTGGAATCGGTTCTTATTCCTACAGAAACAAGAACTACAGCCTGTGTCTCTTCACAGGTAGGATGCTCATTAAACTGCGAATTCTGTGCTACAGCCAAACTGAAAAGAATGAGAAATCTTGAAGTTGCTGAAATTGTAGATCAGGTTGCCCTGATTGACAGCCAGAGCAGAATGTATTTCGAAAGACCGCTTTCCAATATTGTATTTATGGGAATGGGGGAGCCGATGATGAATTACAAAAATGTGGTGGAGGCCATCAGAAAAATTACCCAGCCGGAAGGATTGGGAATGTCTCCGAGAAGAATTACTGTCTCTACATCAGGTATTCCTAAGATGATCAAAATGCTGGCAGATGATGAGCTGCGGGTGAAACTGGCTTTATCCCTTCACTCAGCCATCGAATCCAAACGTAATGAGATTATGCCTTTCTCTGATAAATTCCCGCTGACAGATATTATGGAGGCTCTTCAGTACTGGTATCAGAAGACAGGTTCTGTTATCACTTTTGAATACTGTGTATGGAAAGGGATCAACGATGGCGATGAAGATATCAAAGCTTTAATCAGATACTGTAAACAGGTTCCTTCCAAAGTAAACCTGATTCAATATAACCCGATAGGGGATGGAAAGTATGACCAATGCAATAAACAGGCGGAAGAAAATTATATCCGTCAGCTTGAAAATGCAGGGATTACCGTAATGGTCAGAAGAAGCCGTGGAGGGGATATTGATGCGGCCTGCGGACAGCTGGCCAACAAAACAGCAGATTAAAATTTCCTTAAAAAAAACCAAAAATTTCCTTAAAACATAGGTTAAAACCCTACCTTTGCACAAATTATTTTGTGATGATGGATTTTCTTATGAGCGAGGACGGGCTGGAAAATGTGTATGCATGGGCTATCCCTTTGCATGCTACTGTTATCTTAGCTGAAATGATTTACAGCCACGTTTCAGAAGCTAAATTGTATAGTGGAAAAGATCTTGCTACCAATATTTATCTGGCATTGATGAACTTTGGACTGGACCTTATCATGAAGGCGTTTGCCATGGGGGTGATGTTTTTCTTTTATCACCACAGGATTTTCTCATGGGATCTTAGTATCTGGTATCTGCTGGCCTGTTTTGTAATCACAGACTTTGCTTATTATGTGCTGCACTATGTGGACCATCGTTCCAGAGCATTCTGGGCAGTTCATATTACGCATCACAGTTCAGAATATTTTAACCTGACAACAGGATTCAGAAGTCCTGTATTGCAGCCGCTCTACAGGTACTTATATTTCTCACCGCTTGCATTTTTAGGATTCAATCCGTGGCATATTATGGTTGCTTACGCGATCGGACAAGTGTATGGAACGTGGGTACACACGCAGACTGTGAAGAGTATGGGATTTTTGGAACATATTCTGGTCACTCCTTCCCATCACCGTGTACACCATGCATGTAATGTAAAATATCTGGATAAGAATATGGGAATGTGCCTGATTATCTGGGATAAAATATTTGGAACCTTTCAAAAAGAAGACCCCAATGTTCCTGTGAAATATGGGATCTATCCCAAAATGCCGGATAACAGACCAGACACCGTTCTTTTTTATGAATGGAGAAAAATCTGGAAAGACCTTAAGCAGCCTGGTTTAAAATTCACAGACAGGATCAATTATATTTTCAATTCACCGGGATGGAGACACGATGGGACAGGAAAAACAGTAAGACAATACCAGAAAGAGTATTTTGCAAGACAGGCGAAAAAGAAAGAACAACAGCAAAATCAGAAAGAGCAGAAAACGGCTTAACTTCTGATTTAAAATCAATAGAAATCTAAGGGAAAAACGGGCTATTTTGGTCCGTTTTTCTATTTTTAGAATAGAGAGTAAAACAGTAACACAGAAAAATTAAGATATAATAAGTAAAGACCTTGGCTAAGTGAAACTCCTTTGTGATCATAAAATCTTCACGAGTAATTAAAAATCCTTACGTCATTAGCATTAAAAAATAACCTCTCCTAATCCCAGAATATCAAACCTGTATCCCGTAATTCAAAACTTCGCACCCAACTCGCAATAAAAAACCTATTTTTGTCTTATGAAAAAACTTTTTCTGATTATTGCTTTTTTCGTTGTTCAATCTGCCTTTTCCCAACGGACAGAATTTCTGAAAATAAAAAAATACAGAGTAGGTTATCTTGGCGATAAAATTGAAGAGACTTCCGGACTGAATATTTTAAACGGAAAGCTGTATACATTCAACGACAGCGGAAATCCGGCTGAGCTTTTTGAAATTGATAAAAAGAGTGGTGAAATCATCAGAACACTGAAAACCAATTTAGTCAATACAGATTGGGAAGCCTTAACCAACGATGGTGAAAATTTTTATATCGGAGATTTCGGAAACAATACAGGAACAAGAAAGGATCTGATGATTTACAAAGTTCCTTACGAACGTCTTGATGAATCTAATGCCATTAAAATTCCAGGTTTAGAAAGGGCTTTCGATGGAACGAAAATTCTGTTTTATTATCCCGAACAGACTGAGTTTATTTCTAAAAATACAAAGAACGACTTCGATGCGGAAGCCATGATTTATCTGAATGGAAAGCTGCACATATTTACCAAAGAATGGGCCTCAAAAGCAACCTCTCATTATATCGTAGATCCTGAAATTTCAGAATTACAGAAAGCAGAAAAAATAGAGACTTATAAAACAGGCTTTGTCGTAACAGATGCTTCTTATTTTGATAAAAAGCTTTATTTGGTGGGCTATACCAAAAAAACAGAGGTCTTTTTAGATATCTTTACAGAAACCGGACCGGGAGTATTCTTCAAAGAGAAGCCTAAGGATTATTATCTGGGAACGGCACTTTCACTAAGCCAGATTGAGGGAATAAGCGTAGATGAATCGGGAATTTATATATCAGGAGAAAGATTCAGATCTCCATTGGGAACTGCAAAACCTTCATTTTATTTTATTCCGAAAGATCAACTCAAAGATTAATTTTACCTTAAAATTGAGCGAAAAAAATTATCTTTGTGAGAATTAATAATTATTCACCCAGCATCGCAGATTGTGGCAAACATTGTAGAAGAGATTAAACGACCGATCAATGATGAAATGAAACTTTTTGAACAGAAGTTTTATGAATCAATGCAGAGTAAAGTAGCTTTATTGGATAAAGTAACCCGTTTTATTGTAACCACCAAAGGAAAACAGATGCGTCCTATGTTTGTGTTTCTTTGTGCCAAACTTGTGGGTGAAGTAACGGAAAAGACATACCGTGGAGCTTCTATGATTGAGCTGATTCATACCGCCACGCTGGTACATGATGATGTGGTGGATGAAAGTTTTAAGCGTCGCAATTTCTTTTCAATCAATGCTTTGTGGAAAAATAAAATTGCAGTTTTGGTAGGTGATTACCTGTTGTCAAAATCTGTATTATTATCTACTGACCATAAAGATTATGATTTGCTGGGAGTGATTTCCAGAACCATCCGCGAAATGTCCGAAGGAGAGCTCCTTCAGTTGGAAAAAGCCAGAAAACTTGATATTACCGAAGATGTTTACTATGAAATTATCCGTCAGAAAACAGCCACACTGATTGCAGCATGCTGTGAGATAGGCGTTCTTTCCAACAATGCGGATGAAGCTTTAGCCAAAAAGATGATGGATTTTGGCACCTTTACAGGAATGGCATTCCAGATCAAAGATGACCTTTTCGACTATTTAAGTTCAAATGTGATCGGGAAGCCGGTAGGAATTGATATTAAAGAACAGAAAATGACGCTGCCTTTAATTCATACTCTGAAGACAGCGAACGAAAAGGATAGAAAGTATTATTTTGATACGATAAAACGCTATAATAATAATCCAAAAAGGGTAAAAGAGCTTATTGAATTTGTTAAAAGCTCCGGAGGATTAGAATATGCCGTTACGGTCATGAAAGATTTCCAACAGAAAGCAAAAAATATCCTGAATGAATTTCCGGATTCTGAGGCAAGAAAATCATTGCATATTATGCTGGATTATGTCATTGAAAGAAAATTCTGACATAAATATTCTTTTGTTATTCCCAGTTTTTTTCTCTTATTTCTTTTTAAGCCTGCATAAATATGGTGTACTTATGGTTGGGAAGAAAATCATCTTAACTTTCAATAATTCAATGAGTTGTGATTAGTTGATTTTTTTTATCCGGTAAATTGCTGTGAACTAATATTTTGCATAATTCAAATAAAGTGCTTGTTAATAATTTATTGGTTTTCAATATAATTTTTGTTTATTTGTCATAACAAAAAAACAACAAATAATGGAAAAAATCAAAACAATGATGATAGCATGTGCTATCAATTCAAGCTTTATTATGTATGCACAAGTGGGAATAGGTACTCAGAATCCCCAAACAACATTTCATATTGATGGATCCAAAGACAACCCTGCTACGGGAACTCCTTCTGCTGCTCAACAGGATAATGATTTTAGTGTCACTTCGGGTGCTAAAGTAGGGATAGGAACAATTTTCCCAACTGAAAAATTGGATGTAGCATCTGGAAATGCCCGTATCCGCAATATTAATTCGAATGTAGGTATCGGAGGAACTGACAGAGTTGTTGTAGCTGACGCTACCGGAGTGCTGAAGACTATAGACTTTACTGCTTATTCGCTGTTTCATGCTCGTTTAGCAGCTAACCAGAACATTAATTCTTCTACTATTACCACTTTATTATTCGCTACACCATTAGCAACTTCTCCCTTCTACTCTTATAATACAGGAACCGGAGTATTGACCTTTAATCAGGCCGGGAATTATCTGGTAACTTTACAGGCAAGCTTTACCAATATGCCTGCTGATACCCAGCTGCTCATCGGCATTAGGCCTGTACCGGATGCCAATTACCTGGGAAGGGGAAGCCATTATAATGCGGTTGCTTCTTCAGGAACGGTAGGTGAACTGATGAATTATACAACTGTAATTGTAGCTCCTACTGCGGGGTATCAGATCCGTTTTACAGCAGCTCCCAATCAAAATGCTACGATTATTGCCACAGAAACAGGATCTACAGGAAGTGGAAATGTTACCAATGTAACCGTTCAGAAGATATAATTATATCTTTACAATACAATTAAAAAATAAAGTGTTTTGTACATGGTTTCGGGAAACTGAAATTATATACAGAACACTTTCTCTTTTATATTAAGAATGTGATTTGTCTGCTATACTATCTTTTATTCAGAAATATAAATAACCTGAATACGACTATAAAAGTTCAGAGAATAAGATAAGTAATATTAATACCATAAAATTTCTAAATTTTGATATCTGATATCATTATATATTACTCTGGATTGTACAATTGGGCGAAAATTTTAAGTTAAATAATTTTCAGGGTTACAATAATAACAGCCAGGACTATACAAAATAAAGCGATTAAAAATAAATAATCCGCAATGTTCTCAAACGTGTGTTCCCGCTTTATGTTCCGTGTTCTGATGGCCAGGAAAGAAAAAAAGCAGCTGCATGCAAAAAGAATACAGGCAAATCCTGCAAATTCGTCTAAATACGTATTCTGACTGATTCTGGCGATTTTCAGGGAGGTAATGATAATCAGTGAAAAACCTAAAAGATTGCTGGATGCATTCAGAATATGAGGTGACTTTTTTTCCATCTTTTACAATTTTTTTCAAAGTAAAGCACAATTTTTTTTATTATCAAATTTTTAAAAAAGATTATTAAAAATTAAAATTAATTTAAAAAGTGTATATTAGCAGAATACTTGAAGATTAAAAACTTTTTTACTTAGCTATGCAAACAACCTATATTGAAACACAGCAAATATCCTTTCAAGATTTTAAAAATCAGATACTTGAAGATTACAGGTTAGGAAGGATCTCTCGTGAAATGTCTTATCTTGGAAGAAGAGAAGTACTCACAGGAAAAGCTAAATTCGGAATTTTTGGGGACGGAAAAGAACTTCCTCAGCTTGCAATGGCGAAAGTTTTCAGAAATGGAGACTTCCGTTCAGGATATTACAGGGATCAGACTTTTGCATTGGCAATAGGTGCCTTGACAGTAGAAAGTTTCTTTGCTCAGATGTATGCGGATACCAGTGTAGAAAGAGAACCTGCTTCAGCCGGAAGACAGATGAACGGGCATTTCGCAACAAGAAGTTTAAATGAAGACGGGAGCTGGAAAGATTTGACAGCTCAGAAAAATATTTCTTCTGATATTTCTCCTACAGCCGGACAGATGCCAAGATTATTGGGATTGGCTCAGGCTTCTACAATCTATAAAAGTGTACAATTTGACGGATCTGAAAAATTCTCAAAAGAAGGTAATGAAATTGCTTTCGGAACTATCGGGGATGCTTCTACTGCAGAGGGACACTTCTGGGAAACGCTGAACGCAGCATGTGCGCTTCAGGTTCCTATGATTGTTTCTATCTGGGATGACGGATATGGAATTTCAGTTCCTACCAAAAACCAGAGAGCAAAAGCTGATATCAGTGAAATGCTTAGCGGTTTCCAGAGAAAAGAAGGAGAAAATCAGGGATGTGAGATTATTCAGGTGAAAGCCTGGGATTATCCTGCACTATTGGATGCATATGCCAAGGCAGAACATTTTGCAAGAACAGAAAGTGTACCGGTAGTAGTACATGTGGTAGATGTGACTCAACCTCAGGGACATTCTACTTCCGGATCTCATGAAAGATATAAAAACGAAGAACGTCTGGCTTGGGAGGCTGAGTTTGACGGATTAGTAAAATTCAAAGAGTGGATTCTGGATTATTCTATCGAAATTGATGGGAAAGAGGAAGTCATTGCTACTTCCGAAGAACTGGATACCATTGATGAAGAAGCTAAAAAAGCTGCAAAAGCGGGACAGAAAACTGCATGGGAAAACTATCAGAAGGCTATTTCAGAACTTACCCTGTCTATTTTACCTTTAGTGGAAAATCTGAAAGGGCAGAATGCTGAAGTGGAAGCTTATATTGCTCAGTTCAGTAAATTGGTCTCCAAAGCTAAAAAAGATATCTTCCACCTGGTAAGAAAAACATTACTGGCAACAAGAGGAACAAATTCTGCAGAAAGAGCTCAGCTGATACAGAAATACAATGAAGTGACAGCTGTTGAAAAAGATAATTATTCTTCTCACTTATACTCTCAGTCCGAATGGAAAGCTGAAAATGTGCAGGAAATCAAGCCTGTATATTCCGACAGTTCTGAAGAAGTGGACGGAAGAGTGGTGATCAGAAATAACTTTGATAAAATTTTTGAAAAATATCCTGAAACGCTGATCTTTGGAGAAGATACCGGAAACATCGGTGACGTTAACCAGGGATTGGAAGGAATGCAGGAGAAATATGGGGCTTTGCGTATTGCTGATACAGGAATCCGTGAGGCAACCATCCTTGGACAGGGCATTGGTATGGCCATGAGAGGATTGAGACCTATCGCTGAAATCCAATACTTAGACTATGTTCTTTATTGTTTACAGGGAATGAGTGATGACCTGGCAACCGTGCATTACAGAACCAAAGGAGGACAGAAAGCTCCATTAATTATCAGAACGAGAGGTCACAGATTAGAAGGAATCTGGCACTCTGGTTCTCCAATGGCGGGTATTCTGAATCTTTCAAAAGGTATTTTAGTATTGGTGCCTAGAAACCTTACGAAAGCAGCAGGATTCTACAACACTATGCTTCAGGCTGACGAACCTGCAATCATCGTAGAATGTCTGAACGGTTACAGATTAAAGGAAAAGCAACCGGATAACTTAGGTGAGTTCACTGTTCCTGTAGGGAAAATTGAAGTTACCAAAGAAGGAAAAGATGTTACTTTGGTGACTTACGGTTCTACATGGAGAATTGTAACGGAAGCCGCTAACGAATTGGAAAAACTGGGTATTTCTGCAGAAGTTATCGATATTCAGTCGTTGATTCCTTTCGATTTATCTCATGAAATTGCTGAAAGTGTTAAGAAAACTAACAGATTAGTAGTAATTGACGAAGATGTGGAAGGTGGAACTACAGGATATATCCTACAGCAGATCCTAGAAAAGCAGAAAGCATTCAGATATCTGGATTCAGATCCGTTGACGATCTCTGCCAATGATCACAGACCTGCTTACGCAAGTGATGGTGACTACTTTAGCAAGCCATCTACAGACGATATGGTAGAAAAAATCTACGCAATGTTTAATGAAACAAATCCTCAGAAATATCCAGCGATATTCTAATTGGGATTTCAGATAAATTGTAAAACCGCTTCCTTTTGGGAGCGGTTTTGTTTTTTAGAAATAGACATAAAATTGTAAATTTGAGAATCAACCATTTGTTCAAAAACTAATTAAATGAAAATAACTCAGCTTGTCATTTTATTCAATTATAAAAAAATAGTACTTGGGATTTTAATCTCATTATTTCTTTTTATACTTTCTTTTCAGATCAATTCAAGTTTATGGATCATATTACTAAGAAGTTTGGGGTGTCTTATTATTTTAAACATATTGGCTTCTATTACAGCTTCTTATATACTTTATGATAAATCTGATTTGTATGAACTGAATAATTTACAGGAGTTTGTAGATTGGGAAAAAATTGAAAATGTGGTTGTTATTCATGCAAGCTTTGATCCTTTGTCAGCTAAGATGGAAAAAAGATATCCCCATATAAATTTTACGGTTTGTGATATTTATGGGAACAGACATGAAGATGAAAGTGGAATTGAGGTTTCTAAAAAAATGTTTCCTCCCAATCCTAAAGAAATAAGAATTTCACCTGATATTTTACCTTTTGAAAATGAATCCCAGGATATCATTCTGGCAGTCACTGCACTTCATGAAATTCTTGATCATCAGAAAAGAGTCTTGTTTTTTAAAGAATCTAAAAGGATTTTGAAAAAAGGAGGTTTGATCATTATATCTGAACAGTTTAGAGATGTTACCAATTTTATATTCTTTAATATCGGAGCTTTTCATTTTTTAAGTCAGAAACAATGGAAAGAATCAATTTCACCGGCAGAAATGGAAATAATAGAAAATATGAAACTCACTCCTTTTGCTAATATGTTGATTTTAAAGAAAAATTAGAATCAAAATTTCTTTATTGTCGTTTTCTGCCGGCACTGTATATTTTAATCTTCTTCAGCCAGAGTAATCCTCAATTTATTCAACGTATTCATTAAAGTAATGCTTGCAGTAAGCTCCACAATTTCTCTTTCTGTAAAATGCTTTATAAGTTTTGCCTTAGTGTTTTCCCAATCATCTTTGCTGTAAGTGACAGCTTCTGCCCATTCTAAAATCAACTTTTGCTGATCATTGAAGGCATTGGTATGTTTCCAGCCCGGAAACCTGTTAATAATATCCTGTTCAATGCCGAAATCAGAAAGTTCTTTCGCATGATAGCTGCAGCAATAGGCACAGCCATTGATTTGAGACACCCTTAGCTCCACTAAAGCAATAAGTTTTTCATCAATCCCGGATTTTCTGATGCTGTTGTGTGCTTTATACAGGTTTCCAATGGTTTCTTTTGCAATGTCTTTGTAATTCATAATGAAATTTTTTCTGCAAATTTGCATCAGAAATGGTTTTGAACCTATATACTTACTTTTTCGTAATACACTTACCTCTTTGAAAGTACTCAATCATATTAAACAAGACAAATGAAAGCCATCACTTCATTTTTGAAATCCCGGAAATGGGCACTCATTATTTCAATAGTATATGTAGGAACCGGAACATTGGCAGTATGTTCAGCTTATGGTAATGATCCATTATACGGTGAATGGACTTCATATGCTATATTAGTAACATTTCCTGTATCAATTTTGAGTTTTATATGGAGATATGCTGACCCAGGTATATGGCCAGTTTTATTGATTCAGCTTACTATGTTTTTAATTATATTTTTTATTTTATCCTTATTTATAAAAAGTAAGCCAGATAATTAATAAATGATTTTCAGTATTGTTTTAAAAGTAACCGTCAAACATTCACAGCCTTTTTATTTTTCTTATCATCATTCAAAAAAGTACAGTCTTTATCTGCATGCCCTTTCACCTGGTATTTTGCTTCCCATTCTTCCAGCAAATAGAGAATAGGTAACAAAGCCAATCCTTTTTCTGTAAGAGAATATTCTACTCTTGGAGGAAGTTCTTTAAACTCCTCACGGATCACAAGCCCATCGGTTTCCATTTCTCTAAGCTGATCTGTCAGTACTTTTCTGGAAATAACATTAATGCGTACAGCCAGTTCTCCAAAACGTAACTTTCTGTCTTTAATGACCAGAACAATAATGGGTTTCCATTTGCTTCCCAAAGCAGCCATTGCCTTGCCCAGAGGACAGCTGTATTGCATTAATTCATTCTTTTTCATAGAGAGATCTTTATTTTAATATCATCTGAACCGTCGTTTCATATGTTACTTTGATGTTACTAATGTAAGTTACTGCGAAGTTACCACTATTTTTTCAATAAAAGATACAAAAATGAACTATTATTAGTTACTTTGTGTAACAATTATAAAATATAAATTTAAATATGAGCACTTCATCATTATTTAAACCGTTTCAATACAAAAATTTACAGCTTAAAAATAGAATCGTAATGGCTCCTATGACCAGAGCACAGTCTGACAATGGAGTTCCTACTCAGAATATTGCAGATTATTACGGAAGAAGAGCCGCTTCGGAGGTAGGATTGATTCTTTCTGAAGGAACTGTGATCAACAGACCGGGATCAAAAAATCTACAGAATATTCCGGATTTCTATGGAACAGAAGCTTTAAACGGCTGGAAAAATGTAATTGATACTGTACATCATAATGGAGGTAAAATGGGACCTCAGATCTGGCATGTTGGAGATACAAGAATGTCAGAGGACTATCCTCTTGTTCCTATGGAAAAAGCTTCTACGATGACCATTGAAGATATCCAGGATACCATTTCTCAGTTTGCAGCCTCTGCAAAAGCAGCAAAAGATCTTGGTTTCGACTGTATTGAAATTCATGGTGCACACGGATATCTTATCGACCAGTTTTTCTGGGAAGTAACCAATACCAGAACTGACGAATACGGTGGTAAAACTTTAAAAGAAAGAAGTCGGTTTGCTGTAGAGGTCGTAAAAGCGATCAGAGCAGCAGTAGGAGAGGATTTTACCATTATTATCCGCCTTTCACAATGGAAACAGCAGGACTATAAAACCAGACTGGCGTTCACCCCTAATGAAATGGAAGAATGGTTATTACCATTAAAAGAAGCAGGAGTAGATATTTTCCACTGTTCACAGCGTCGTTTCTGGGAGGCTGAATTTGAAGGTTCAGACTTAAATTTCGCAGGATGGGCTAAAAAGATTACCGGACAGCCAACTATTACAGTAGGTTCCGTAGGATTGAACGGAGATTTCCTTAATGCTTTTGCAGGGCAGGGAACAGAAAAATCAGATCTTACAGAGCTGATCAGAAGACTGGATAATGAAGAATTTGATCTTGTTGCTGTAGGTAGGGCTATTCTTCAGGATTACCAATGGGTACAGAAGATCAAAGACGGAAATACTGAAGCTCTTCTGGATTTTTCAGCAGAAAGTATGAGCGTTTTATTTTAATATCAGGTATGATAAGTATAGGCTTCGCAGTCAATTTTTTACCAGCATATTTTATTCACTGGCGAAGCTGAATTGCCAATCTACTGGTGTTAAATCAGCATAATTCACTTTATTTTATATTTAATTTTCACCTATTTATTAAAAAACCCGATTTCAGAAATCCTGAAATCGGGTTTTTGTTTGTTTCTACTTCCTTAGAATCTGCATCCTGTTTCTGAAGGTTCACATGTCCAGTAAGCAGGAATACCATTTTCAGCTCTGTGGCGACATGCAATAAAACCAGGTTCACATACAGGAGCATTTCCTCCTTTAATTTTCTTTAAATCAGTTTTTGTCAGTTTTCTTAGATTTTTCATGTTTAATAATTTATTGATTGTACGTGTTATTATTCAGATTGATATTTGATTGAATCTGTCAATCAATTTTAAGGACATTCCATTGTATCAGGAACACATCTCCAACGAGGTGGGATACCATTGCTGCCAGGAATATAGCAGGCTGTCGTACCTTGTGGGCAATCAGGAGCATTTCCTCCATTGATTTTCTTTAAATCAGTTTTTGTTAATTTTCTTAGATTTTTCATGTTTAATAATTTGTTGATTCATACAAATATAATATTTTTTGAAAACGAAACAATACTTTACACATGAATGTGAAATATATTCTTAAAAAGTATGTTCTGAAAATAAACCCGCTTCCGGAATTTCCGGAAGCGGGTTTTAACAGATTTAAATATCTAAAACTGTCACTAAGGTGACAGAAATGATTTCTTATAAACCAATATTCTTAGTAGGTTTCAGCTGCTTTAAGATACTTTTAGGAATAGCATTCTTGTGAACAAGAATCGCTGTTGATTTGTATTCAACATAAGGTCTTGTTACATAAATATATCCGGCAAAATCATTGGTTACTCCCCATGAGTTTTTGACCATATAATATTCTTTACCCGTCTGGTCTTTTGCCAATCCTACGATATGCATTCCGTGATCATCCGTTGTAGAAAGGTTGTTAAGGGCTTTCTGACGCATATCTTCGGTGATTGTTTTATCCTTTTTAGGCTCTGTAAACAAAGTCAGTTTGTTCTCTGCAGTAATCTGATCAAGATCCATGTCCGGAACGTAAGCTACCCCGTTTTTGTAAGAAAAATAAGGTTCAGTAACGTCCGTTGCCCAGCCTACTGAATATCCTTTAGCCACAGCATTGTCAATAATTGCAGTAAGGTCTTTCATAGGAACATTCCAATCGGAATCATGGCTCCAGTTATCAGGAATCGGAACTACAAATTTTTGAAAATAAGGATAATCTTTATAAGAAGACAGCTCTACATAATCTTCAGGATTGATTCCTACTACTTCTTTGGCAAATGTTTTCGGAGTGTAGTTTTTCCCTTCATAGGTGAAGCTGGAAGGTACTTTTCCTAAATATTCATCAAGAATAGCATCTACAGGATCCATCCAGTTATCCGTAAGTTTTCCTTTTGAGGAACTCTGAACAAGGCTGTCAAGAACCGATTTCAGTTTTCCCTGCATTTCCTTGAAGTTGTTCGTGGTTTGCCCGGCTTTTAGCCCGGTGTAAACTTCCTGAGGAACGGCTCCATACTTTTTATACATGTTAATTACGTCGTGAAGTTCTCCTCCGTCACCCCAGCTGATGGCTCCATTGTTAAGCACATATAACTTCGCCTTATCATGATAAGAGTTTCTTGCGGTAAAGATTTCAGCAAGATCTACAGGTTTTTTGCCCATTCTCTGCATTTCAGATTCAAGGAAAGAGTTTCCTGAGTAGCTCCAGCAGGTTCCTGATGACCCCTGATTCTTTACAGAAGTTGCGCCAACGTCTTTTAACGTTGTGAACTGGAAATTAGTATTTTGTGAGTGGTTGTTTTTTAACTTATTGATTAAGTCATCCTGGGCAAACATCATACTTCCTGCAGACAAAACAAAAAGTAATGATGCAATTTTAGCATTCTTCATTACTGTAAAAAGATTATTTGTATTAATAGTCGTTGATAATAGAGATTTGTTACCGAAGGAAAAGTTAAATTTGAAATGAAAAAAAGATGAAAAAAGTATAAACTCATTTATAAATTTACTTTTTACCCTTTTTACAAAAAGTTGATGATGTTTCCAACCTCCGCAAAAATTTCTGCATCTATATTCATATAACTCCTGACTATGGAACAAGAATTATTATTGGAATGCCAGCGTAACAACCGCAATGCACAGCGGAGAGTGTACGAGAAGATGGCAGGCAGGCTTTACGCAGTCTGCAGACGCTATTTAAAAAATGACGAAGATATAGAAGAAGTATTGGCCGATACATTCTACAAAATCTTTACAAAAATTACCCAGCTTCAGAATGCTGAAACTTTTGAAGCATGGGCGAGAAAAATTGCAGTGAATGAGTGTCTGCAAAAGTTAAGAGCCCATAAAGGAATATTTATTTCTCTGGAAGAAAGTTCCATGAATCATTCTGAAGGAACTACGGAAAATCTTTCGCTGGAAAAAGATATCTTAAGTTTATTAAACTTCCTGCCGGAGGGCTGCAGGGCAATTTTCAACCTTTTTGCCATTGAAGGATACCCTCATAAAGAAATAGCAGCTATGCTTTCCATCAGCGAAGGGACTTCAAAATCTCAGCTCAATTTTGCAAGGAAAAAGCTGCAGGAACTTTTAGGGAATCAAAACATTTAAACTTTTACAACAATGGAAAATAATCATATAGATCAACAATTCAATGAAGCGTCCAGGCTTTCTGAAGAACCAACTGTTTTTCCCGGTTTTGAGAAAGTATGGGGGAAGATTGAAGAGAAATTAGATAAAAAAGAAGAGAAAAAGAGAACTATTCCTCTCTGGCTGCCCTATAGCATTGCTGCAAGTCTGGTAATTGGTTTAGGTGCATTTTATTTTATGAATAAGAAAGAAGCTGCAGAACCTTTAAAACCAGTAATAGCAGAGAATACAGCTTCAAGAGGTCCAATTAACCCAACAGATATTGCAAAAATAGACCGTACAATAAAAGATAATATCAGAAAAGAAGAGCTGCCTGTAACAAAATCGGTTCCTTTGGTGCATCATGTTTTACCGGGTATAGGAACAGGTCAATACAAATCTCCACATATCTCCAATATCCCACCTGTAGAAGCTCCTGATAAAATAATACCATCTTTACCCCAAATCTACAGGGATACCTTAAAGACAAAAAGTATTGATGAAGTTGTTGTAATGGGGTATTCAAAAACAGTTAAGAGCGAGATCATGTCATCTTCAACGGCTATGATTGCTTCTGCAGATAAAATTCCTGTGCATGCTCCAGCAGCCGTATCTGCATTGGCTGGAAGGGTTGCTGGAATAGAAGTAGCAGGGGGTATTAAAAGGCGTGATGAAGTAATAATCAGAGGAGCAAAAAGTATAGATAGTCGTTCTACAAAACCTTTATATATTGTAGACGGAACTGTATTAGGTAAGGAATCTGAGTTTTTAAACACTCTGGATTCTAAAAAAATAAAAAAAATAAAAGTACTGAAAGGTTTAGAAGCTGCTGCTCTTTATGGAAGCAAAGCTAATAACGGAGTTGTTGTAATTACGACAATAGGGCTATCTGAAGAAGAAATGGAAAAACTCAAAAAAGTTTCCTCAGACAGTGCAGAAAAAATATTAAAAGAACCTGAAGAGCCCAAAAAAGAATTCCCGAAAGCAGGACAGCTGACAGCAGGAGAAGTTAATGATTTTTCTAAATGGGATTATTGGAAAGATATTGCTGTTCCTACTTTGGACCAGTATAAAAATACATGGAAATTCTTTCCAGATAAAAGAGTCTCTGTTCAATTGGTCAATAGAGACAGAAGACCTGTTACAGGTGAAAGAGTAAAGCTGTTGGATGATAAGAAAAATATTATTTGGGAAGCAGTTTCCGATAATCTGGGGAATGTAGAATTATGGATATCTCCCATGACTGATGAAAGCCCAGATTCAGGCAAATATTATTTATCCGATGCTTCAGGGCAGATAATCAGCAGTAATCTCAGAACCTTTAAAAATGGACAAAATCTGATTATCCTGGATAAGTCTTGCCAGCAAAAACGGGTATTGGATCTTGCTTTTGTAGTGGATGCTACAGGTTCTATGGGTGATGAGATTTCCTATCTTCAGTCTGAACTTTTGGATGTGTTGAAAAAAGTGGAAGGAAAGTTAAAAAATACAACGGTAAGGTATGGATCAGTTTTTTACAGAGATCAGGGAGATGAATATGTGACCCGGAAATTCGATTTTTCAGAAAAAGCAGAAAATCTTATTGGATTTATTAAAAAACAAAATGCCAGCGGTGGTGGAGATACACCGGAAGCAGTTGTTGAAGCCTTGAAAGTTTCAGTTGATGATCTGAAATGGAGCCATGAAAACTCTGCCAAAATAATGTTTTTAATTCTGGATGCCCCACCACACCATTCGGAACAGAATATAAAGGATTTATATAATACAATAAAGACTGCAGCCAAGAAAGGAATTACAATTATTCCCCTGGCTGCCAGTGGTACTGATAAGCAGACAGAATACCTGATGCGGACATTTGCCTTACTTACGAATGGTACATATACATTCCTTACGGATGACAGCGGAATAGGAAACAGCCACATCAAACCCACTATAGATTCTTACGAGGTTGAAAAACTCAATGATTTATTATTAAGATTAATTCTTCAGAGAGCACTTTTACCGGAATGCGGGACAGGAATTTCAAACGATCATATCAATAAAAAAATGGAGAAAGAAATTGACAGTAATATTGATAGTAAGACGGTGATATTCCCGAACCCGACAAAAGGACTGATGCACATAAAAACAAAGAAATCAATTGAAGAACTTTTTGTGTATGATCTTGCCGGAAAAATTATTATGAGAAAAGAAAAACTGCCGGAAGGTAAGAATACAATTGATTTAACTTCTTATCCTCAGGGAATTTACCTTGTGCGTGTTTTTACTAACGATCAATGGGAAACATTTAAGGTCATTAAAAATTAATTGTTATGAAAAAAGAAATTTCCCCGGAAATTTCTTTTTTCATATTTTTAAGCATACTAATAACTGATGAAAAAGAATTATTTGCTGTTATTGCCATTTACCATTACCCTTTTACAGGCACAAAACTCACAACTCTATTACTCCGGAAAGTTTTTAACGGTTAAAAATAAAGAACAGAATTTTCTAAAGGTTTATAATAAAAATAGCGGGATTTATGAACTGACCGATGAAAAAGGGTTTGCCATTATTGCTGCCCAACCTTCTGATACTCTTGTCTGGAATCAGGGTAAAAGTACCCATGTTATTTTTGCCTATGAACTCAGGGAATTAAAAACTATTTTAGAAAGTCAGACAGAAAAGAAAAGTGTTGGAAATATTTATAGCAAAGATTATGACAGCCTGGTTTCAAAGGAAGCAAGAGATGATTTCAGTATTGAAAAGACGAAGACTCATTTAAGTAAGAAATCCCACTCTTATTTTGTACAGATAAGAAAATTACGGCAAAGAAATGACAGTATTTACACGTTAAAACGGCTTAATAACAGGACATTGCTTTTTAATGGAAGCTTTACAACATCTTTTGACATTAAAAGCAGAAATGCTGTTCCGGTCACTCAAAGCAGATATGTACAGGGAAGATCAGAGAGCGGAAGCCTTGTATGGAAAGGTCCTGAGACGAACGAAATGTTCAGCTTTGGCCCTGATATTTCTACTTTGGGTTTTAATGGATTAGCTTATGAATACGATCAGAACGGAAGACTGATCCCGTGGATTGACGGATTGCAACATGCAAAAAGATATGATAACAGCCTCTTTAAAACAACGGTAGGATACAACAACCAGCTGAATGTAAACGCTTTTATAAAAGAAGAATATAACGAGAAAATCAGACTTTCACTGAATTTGGGCCAACAGAAAAATCAGATGTATTTTATAGATCAGTTTGATGTTGCGAATACCTTTAAAGCAAAACTAAATACAGAAATGGGGGGATACTCCATCAATCTTGCATTTAATTACGAAGAAGATAAGGCAACCAATACCAATAGAATAGGGCTGTTCAATCGGGCGTATCAGAATTCATTGCTGACTCCCATTTCTTTTTCAAATGAGCAAAATACTTTTCTGAATAACGGTTTACAGAGAAGTTACAGTAAATATGCAGACAACCCTTCATTTCTTTTTGAGCAGGACAGTAAATATCGTTATCAGAAACTTGAAAGACAGTTCAGCCTTAATGCTATGAAAAACTGGGATGATTTTAAACTGAGTATCAGTCAGTCCTATGATACTAACAATATCCGGAACCTGGATCAGTATAAGCCTTCTGCTTATGGCTTCAGCAATGGTATACTGAATGAAAGGACTCAAAACAGCAGTTCATACTATTCCAATATACTGGGCTCATATACTCTGGGAAACTATGATTTTAAAAATACTTTCACTCTGAACTTTATTCTAAATGATAAAAAATCTGATGTCTATAACAGCCTGACCAATCACCAGGATCTCTATCAGAGAACCTCACAGGATCATATTTTTAATTATAATATGGAAATTCATGATTATGACTTTGAAGCAGGTTTTAATTTTGGAAATTCATTTTATATATCCAATACTTCCCTTAAAAATAATTTTTGGCTTCCAAAGGCTAACTTTTATTTAAAATTCAGTGATATCTTCAATTGGAATAATTACAGTTTCAAATTACTGGGAAGTTACACACAGCTAAGCTCCGAACCGGAAATTACCAGATCATACGCCTCTTACGCGACCACATTGCTGAATGCAGAAAATTATAATCAGTATTTCCCGGTACTGGAAGCGGAAAGTTTCAGAGGTTTATCCAATATCAACACCAAAGAATGGAAAGTAGGAGGCAGGCTGAATATTGGGTATTATATAAGCCTGGAGGGTGAATATTTCAACAGAAAAAATACTGACGACATATTTCCTGTTTTTGAAAACAACCTGTTGAAATTGAAAAATGCAGCAGACCATACGTACAGTGGATATGAATTCAATTTTGCCTATGACAGGCTGCGCCTTGGATATGATATGTATACAACCCATAAAGTTTCATTTTTCAAATATAAAGATATCGTAGACCGTATCGCTCCCGGATATCAGAATCTGGCCGTTTCTGGATTTAAAGATATCTACAAAACATTGACAGAAGGGCAGGCTTTAGGATCTGTCATTGGAAGTTATTTTGAGAGAAATGCAGCCGGTCAGCTGATCATTGATGAGTTCGGATACCCTAAAAAAGCAGAAGGAATGAAAATGATTGCGGATCCTACACCAGATTTTGTGATGAAGTTCAATCATAGTCTGGTTTATAAAAATCTGTCTCTGGATATCAATTGGGAATGGAAAAAAGGAGGACAGCTCTGGAACGGAACACAGGCTGTTCTCGATTATTACGGACGGTCTTATGATTCAGGAGAAGAAAGAAATACTAAGAATTATGTTTTTCAGGGGGTGCATTCCAATGGAAGTGTTAATCAGATTCCCGTAGATTTTTATGACCCAAACCGGAATGTTCTGGAAAACAGATGGTCGAGGTATGGCTATCTGGGGGTAGCGGAAAGTTATATTCAAAAGGCAGATTATATAAGAATCAACAATATTTCACTTTCATCCACTTTTCCGGTTAATTATGGGAAACAGAATCTTAAACTGACTTTTTATGTGAATAATATAATGCTTTGGCAGGCTAATAAAGGAGCAGATCCCAATCAGAATTTTTATGATATGGATAACGGGAGGGGACTGGATTTTTTCAACCTTCCTTCCTTTAAAACATTCGGATGTATTGTTTCACTTAAATTTTAACTCATGAATCTCAAGTTTATCTCAATATATATCATTTTGCTGTATTTATTATTGTTATCCTTTTCTGTGAAAGGGCAGCAGTCATTTCAGGATTTTGAAAAAGAAAAAACGTATGTTCAGACCAACCATGTTTTTTATAAACCCGGTGAGGAAATGTATTTTAAAATATATGTTGTAAAAGGAAATAATAATCTTCCGGCAGAAAACAGCAAGGTGGTTAATTTTGAAATCATTGATCCGGCGGGAAGTGCTGTAAAAAAAATGAAATATGAAATTACCAATGGATATGCCGAAGGGTATTTTTATTTTTCTGAAGATATGAAAGGTGGAATCTATAAGATCAGAGCTTTTACCAACTGGATGCAGAATGAAGAAGGTAAAAATGCCTTTGAAAAAGAAATTACCCTCCAGAAAATAGTATCACCAAGAATTCTTATGAAACTGGACTTCCCTAAAAAAGGATATGGCCCTGGAGATGAGGTGACTGCCGATTTCTCGATGAGAAGCCTCAGCAATCTTCCTATTCCTTTCTATGAAGCAGATTTCACAGTAATGCATAATGGAGAAACCGTTTCAAAAGGAAAATTTATTACCGATAAAGAAGGGAAAAAACAATTGATCTTTAAGCTTCCTGAGAGGTTAAAATCTTCTGATGCCCTTTTGAACATCAAAGTGAATTTTGATGGATTTACAGAATCTGTTTCCAGAAATATCCCAGTTGTCCTGAACAATCTGGATGTGAGATTTCTGCCTGAAGGCGGAACTTTTATCAATGGAATAGAACAGAATATCGCGTTTAAAATTCTGGATGAATTTGAAAAACCTGTAGATGCTGTTCTGGCGGTTTATAACCAGAGGAATGAAAAAATAAAGGAAATTTCAGCTTATAATTTCGGAATGGGAAGTTTTCGGTTTACCCCTGAAAAAGGAGAAAGTTATTATGCAAAAATTGTGAAGCCGGAAAATATTGCCCGGACTTATACTTTTCCGGTGGCAAAAGACAACGGGCTGATTTTCAATATTCAGAATGAAAATAAAAAGCTGACTGTTACCATCATTTCAACCCAGGAAAAAGCAATTATTCTGAAAGGAAGTTTTCGTGAGAAAGAAGTCTATACTAAAGCTCTTTCTTTAAAAATTGGAAGCACCACACTCGAAATTCCTGAAAAAGATTTTCCGATGGGAATCTGCAGGTTTACAGTGCTGGAAGATAATATTCCTCTTGCAGAGCGTATTGTTTTTACCAATAAGGTAAATCAGCTGAATGTGAAAGTTAAGCCCGTAAAACAGTATTATCTGCCAAGAGAAAAAGTAATCCTGGATATTGAAACTACCAATGAAAATAATAAACCTGTTCCTGCTAATCTTGGAGTAAGTGTGGTAGATGATAAGCTATGGACCTATGCTGATGACAAACAGAATCATATCATTTCCTGGCTTCTGATGGACTCTGAATTGAAAGGGAAAATTGAAAAGCCACAGTTTTATTTTGATAAAAAAGAAGAAAAAGCAGATAAAAGCTTAGACCTTGTGATGCTGACAAATGGCTATCGCTATTTTGAGCTTATCCCGGAGGTTCTGAAAACTGATAAATACAAATACCTTCCCGAGAAGAAAAATACGATCTATGGAGTGGTAGAAGATGAAAACAAAAAACCGGTAAAAGCTGATGTTTTTCTTTTGAATACAGACAACAGAAAAATTCTCAAACAGACTGTTGCAGAAAACGGGAAGTTCTATTTTTCAGATTTAAATGCGGATGATTCCTATAAAATCATTGCCAAATCTTTTCAGCCCAGGCATCAGGTTAAAATCCATATTTTATCTTATAATCTGGATATTAATCCTTTAATAAAACAGAATCTGTCTCATATAGATGTGGAAGAAATCGTACAGGAAGCTGAAAGAAAAGAGGAAATAAAGACAGAAAACAGGAATAATACCCAAACGCTGAATAAGCCAGGGCGTTCAAGATCTGATACGATTCAGAATAAAAGAATTGAAGAAGTTATAGTATTGGGCTACAGTATGAGAAAGGATAAATCAGCCATGGCTTCTTCAACAATTGCTTCTTCTATGGAAATTCAGAATGCCAGTGTAACTTCTCTGTTGAATGGGAAAGTCGCAGGATTAGTAATTACAGGGACGGGCCAGGCAGGAGCCGGTGAGCAGATCAATATCAGAGGAAATTCTTCTATTACTAATAAAAGCCCCTTATTTATTGTAGACGGTGTTCCGGTAGAAAATTTCAATACTACTATTAATCCGAATGATATCAGCAGTGTTACTGTTCTCAAAGATGCTGCCGCTACAGCTATTTATGGAAGCCGTGCTGCCAATGGGGTAGTCATTGTAAATTCAGGTAAAAATAACAGCTCAAAAATCAATGTTGACATTACCCCGAAATCCTATCTTGCCGTAAAAGCCGTGCCATACGGAAAGCTTACTTCATACACCGGATCAAGAAAATTTGCTTATCCTGAGTATAAAACCACCAATACTTCTTATCGTTTTGATTACAGGGAAGCCCTGTACTGGAACCCAGTGGTGGAAACCGATAAGAATGGGAAGGCAACCGTGGAATTCTATAACTCAGATGCCAATACTACTTTTAGAATTATTACAGAAGGGATTGCGGCATCAGGACTTGTAGGAAGGGATGAAACAGCCTATGCGGCGCAGAGCCTTATTTCAATAGATGCCAAAATTCCTCAGTATCTGACAAGAACCGATCAGATGATGATTCCTGTTGTCCTTAAAAATAATTCCTCAGAAATCAGGAAAATGACCATGGATGTTATCGTACCCAATCATGTAAAACTGATTCATTCTGACAGCCTGATCACCTTAAAACCATTGGAATCAGGAAGATTATTTGTCAAAATACAGACTGATGAAATTGTGGATTCCAATATCCAGTTCAGCATAAGATCCGGAGATTTCAGGGAAACAATGATCCTTCCTTTTAAAGTAGAAGAGAAGGGATTCCCACATAAGTTTTCTATAATCAATAATAAAACTGAAGATATAAAAATCAATATTCCTGAATATATCAACGGGAGTCTTTATTCCTCATATTATGTGTTTGAAAACAGTGCTTTACAGCTGTTTGACAATCTGGAACAACTAAAGAAGGAACCTTATGGATGCTTTGAACAGCTTTCTTCAACAGTGTATCCTAATTTTTTTATTCTGGATTATTTAAAGTCCGGTAAAAAGATCGATACATCTACGGAGAATCTGGTGATTAAAAATATGAAAAAAGGCTTCCAGAAAATGCTGAGCTATAAAAATAGAGACGGAGGTTTCGGGTATTTCAACAGTGAAGAATCTGATGTGGCGGTATCAGCATTTGCCTTGTTGGAGTTTACGGATTTAAAGAAATATGTCAATCCGGATACCAAGCTTATTCAGGGACTTTCATCATTTATTTTATCCAGAAAAAATAGAAATGGACTGTTTGAAGTGAGAAAAGGCTATGAGTTAAAAAGGGAATATTCTGAATATTTCTGGGCCAGAAATATGTACGTTGTATATGCATTATCCAAAGTAGGCTTTAAAAATGAGATTGAAGACTCTTTTAATATAATGATGAAAAGAGCTCTGGCTACAAAGGATTCCTATCAGCTGGCTTTGCTGGCCAATGCTGCTGCTTATCTCGGAAAACAGAAAGAATATGATGAGCTGATGAAAATTATGGATAAGCAATATGAAACAAAGAATTTGAAATGCGACATCACTTTTACAGGCTCATGGTGGGGAAGGTCTGCAGAAGCGGAAACACTTTCACTATACATTATGGCACTTCAGAAAGATGAAAGCCTGAATCAGCTGAAAATAGCAGAGGCAGTAGATCAGCTTATTAATTTAAACGGATATTATGGTTTTGGTTCCACCCAGGCAACAACACTGGCAGTACAGGCACTGTCTGACTTTTTATCAAAAAATGAAAAGCTGTATGGAACAGAGAAACCTGTAATCAAGATTAATAAGGCAAATACCTCTCCCTACATCAGCCTTTCATCAGCCTATAAAGCAGGAGAAAATAATATCAGCATCTATTATCCGGCTAAAAACGGATTACCTTATAAACTGGATTATCAGTATCATACCCTTCAGGCTCCGGAAAGCAAAGACATTCCTCTTACTCTGGAAATAAAATTAAAATCAGGATTATCAAAAGTAGGAGAGACCAACAGACTGACTGTCATCGTTAAAAATAAAATAAACGGCCAGTTACCCATGACCATAGCGAAGATCGGTATTCCTGCAGGCCTGACCCTCCAGAATGCTTTGCTGAAAGACCTGATTGATAAAAAACAGATTTCCTATTATGAAATTTTTGATAATTATCTGGTGCTGTACTGGGAACATTTTAGTGCAGGAGAAATAAAAACCATCAATCTTGATCTTAAAGTGGAATTTGCGGGAACCTATACCGGGAAATCAAGTAACGTGTACCTCTATTATATGCCGGAAGCAAAATATTGGAATCAAGGGATTACAACCAGTATTGAGCCTTAATTTTATAAACTGAAACAGACATCCATTTATCCTTGTCAAGGTTTAAAACCTTGACAAGGATAAAAAAAAATCTTTTTAAATTAATTTTCAAAAATTATTGAAAGTTCAAAAAATATAATTATATTTGTTACAGGAAATTTAAAAGAAAAACAAGATGCAACTTTCAGAAGCAAAAGAAAAATACATTCAGACCTGGGGAACCTTTGCTACCAATTGGGGAATCAACCGTACCATGGCACAGGTGCATGCACTGCTTCTGGCAAGTGACAGACCACTTTCTACCGATGAAGTGATGGAACAGCTGGAGATTTCAAGAGGAAATGCCAATATGAATCTTCGCGGCCTGATCGACTGGGGGATTGTGAAAAAAGAGCTGATAAAAGGAGACAGAAAAGAATATTTCGTTGCAGAAAAAGATGTCTGGTACCTTTTCAAGCAAATTACCAAAGAACGCAGAAAAAGAGAAATTGAACCTGTCATTTCTTTTCTGGAAGAATTAAAGAATATTGACGATAAGGATTCAGAAGAAGCCAGGGAATTTATCAAGCTGATGAATGACTTCAGTTCGGTAACCGGAAAAATCAACAATATCATGGATCTGGCCATCAAAAGTGATGACCACTGGCTGGTAGGGAAGATTACCAATCTGTTGAAATAAACGAATGATTCCACACATGAAAAATCTTCTTTTATTATTTATTTCAGGCTTTTTAATAATCAGTTGCCAGAAAAATGTGAATGCCGGTTTTGACATTTATAAAGAAAATTCTGATCCTTATAATCATAAGATAAATGATTTGTATAAGATTGAAATTTACAAGGATGAAAAGATATTCAAAATTTTAGAACCTGAAAAGTGGGCCTTGTCTTTAAATTCTAATATAAAACTGGACAGCATAAAAGAAGGAAAATACTCATTTGTTTACGAAAATAATTTTGGAGAAACTATCAGAAAAGAAATAAAAGTAGATGAATCTAAAACGTACAGAATAAGAATCGCTCTTGACAGCTTGGTAAAAAAAAATAACAAATCAGTTTTTGAAAACCTAAAAGATTCAGAAGCAAAATTGGTCTTTAAATCTACAGGTTGCTTTCATCAGGAAAAAGACTCAATAACTGTTATAAATAAAAATAATCATTATTTTATCCGCCAGGAAGGTGGAAATCTAAAAGCGATAGATAGAACAACATGGGCTTATTTTGTAAAAACTGAAAATGAAATAAGGGAAATTCCGAAAGATGGTGATTGTACTACCAGAGATGTATATATTTTCTATAATAAAGGAAAATCAGACACGATTAGAGATAGCACCTGCAAGTTTTCTATCTGGTCTGCTATAAAAGAGTATCTTAAGAAAAATAAACTGCAATAATCAAAGGATGAAAATCCTTTTTTATTTCAAATAAACTTTCAGAAATTACTGAAAATATAAAATTTATAAAATGTTCAATATTGTTTCATATATACTGTTTTTAACCATCAGTTCATACATAACGATTGATGTAGGAAGAAGGTGTTACCATGAAGGAAAAGCGTATTTAAAATATCTGCTCCATGATGAAGGTCTCTGCCTGACAATTAACAGGATACTTCTTGGATGTTATTACTTGTTGAATTTAGGATATATCGCTATCAATCTTACAACCTGGAACAAAATAAACAGCCTGGAGGAAATGATAAGTATTACAGCAATGAGAGTAGGAAGTATCGTTTTAATCCTCTGTGTATTACATTATATGAACATTTTCGCGCTTTACTTTTTAAGAAATAAATTAACATTAAAATAATACTATTATGGCAGCTACAGTTTTAACCGCAACGTATAATTTTTCAGCGTACATGATCTATTTACCGATCGTAATTACCCTTACCGTATTGGTCTCCCAGTTTTTATTTAAAAATTCAAAAACATTCATGATTGATATTTTTCACCAGAAAAAAGATATTGCCATGGCAACCAATTCTCTTTTTAAAATAGGTTTTTATCTTTTAAATATTGGCTTTGCTTTATGCATCATAGAATTCTTTCAAATTGAAACCGTGGAAAGGCTGGTGGTAGCGCTGAGTAAAAAAATCGGAGGATTTTCAATATATCTGGGAATAATGATGCTTCTGAATCTGTTACTATTCCTGAAAGGACGGAGACATGCTTTGAACAAAGAAAACATAGAAAGTAATCAGACTACTGATTTTGAAAGAAACTGATTTTTTATTTGAATCCATATTTCAAAAATTACTGAAAATATAAAACAAACCATAATTATGAAAAATTTAATCATTCACTTATTCCTGATTATTTATTTCAGACGAAAAGGATCACTTTAAATAATAACTACCATGAAAACATTTACGAAATACGATTACTTTATCCAATTGATTATTCTAATAATCAGTATTGTGGGTGCTGTGATGCATTATAAAGACTGGAAATTTATAGAATTCTATTATGTGGTTGGAGGAGTGCAATTGATAAGTTATCTGATCAGGCTATTTTTAAAACTAAAACAAACATCTGAGTTCAGAGTATATGGATTAACCATCATGCCTGTCTGGATATGTCTGCTTTTGATTGACCAAAAAATCTATACTGAATTTACAATGGCTCTCATGGGTGTCTTCCTGATTCTGGCTTTGTTTTATACGCCTATAATGGCCATCCTTTATGTATATGATTGTTACAACAGTTATGAACCTTATAAATAATTACGATGAAAACACTCAAAAACCAGACCCTGATATACGACAATGAATGTCCGATGTGTAATTTCTATTCCAAAGGTTTCATAAAATGCGGAATGCTGGACGAAGACGGAAGGGAAGCATTTACGGAAATCTCAATGAGAAATAAGATCTTAATAGACTTCAACCGGGCGAAAAATGAAATTGCTTTGGTAGATCACAACAAAAATGAAGTCGTTTACGGATTAGACAGTCTGCTTGTCATCATTGGAAACTCTTTTCCATTGTTGGCAAAAATTGCTCGAAAAGGACCTCTCTATTGGTTTTTTCAAAAATTGTATTCCTTCGTTTCTTATAATAGAAAACAGATTATTCCTTCCTCAAAAGATTATACAGAACAATCTTGTGTTCCGGATTTTAACCTGAAATATAGAATAGCATACATCAGTTTTGTTGTTATTTTTTCGGCATATATCTTAAGTGAATTTTCCTTGAAGCTGGATTTTAATTTAGAACGAAATTTCTCGAGAGAATTTGCTGTTTGCCTCGGTCAGATCGCTTGGCAGAGCCTCTTTTTAAAAAGCTATCTCAAAGATAAAATCTGGGATTATCTCGGAAATATGATGACCGTTTCTTTAATCGGGACTTTACTGTTAATTCCTGCTCTGATGACCGATTTTCACCCTGTCTTTTATCTGATATACTTTGGAGCTGTAGTCTTGGTTATGTTTCTGGAACACCTGAGAAGATGCAGAATACTAAAGCTGAATCTTCTTCCTACCATCTCATGGATATTGTTCAGAATAATAGCGTTGATGATCATTATTCTTACAAACATTAAAATTTAAAATCTTAAAAAAAATGTCAACCATCTATTTAAATACTGTAATTAATGCAGACATTCACTATGTTTTTGATGTGGCAAGAAATATTGATCTGCATCAGCAGTCAACATCAAAATCACATGAAAAAGCCATTGCAGGACGTACTTCGGGACTGATTGAAGAAAATGAAACGGTAACATGGAGAGCAAAACATCTGGGCGTTTATCAAAACCTCACTACAAAAATTGTCAGCATGGAAAAGCCGTTTCAATTCGTTGATGTCATGCAGAAAGGAGCTTTCAGATCTATGCGTCACAGACATATTTTTAAATCTGTAAACGGGAAAACATTGATGACCGATATTTTTCAGTTCGAATCTCCGCTAGGCATCATTGGAGAATTATTCAATGCCATTTTTCTCAAGGGCTATCTTACAAGCTTTCTGATCAAAAGAAATGAAATGATCAAAACCTTTGCAGAATCTTCTACCCGTGACGGGATTGCAGTTTTTTAACCTAAAAACATACAGTTATGAACTTTTTAAAAGCAGAATGGAGAAAGCTGGCCATCATCAATTACGAAATTAATCCCGATATTTTATTACCATACCTGCCCAAAGGTACAGAGCTCGATTTTTATAATAGCAAATGCTATGTAAGTCTTGTGGGATTTATGTTTTTAAATACTACCCTGTTGGGGGTGTCCATTCCTTTTCACCGCAATTTTGAAGAAGTAAACCTGAGATTTTATGTAAAGAAAAAAGAAAAAGGAGTATGGAAAAGAGGTGTGGTTTTTATTAAGGAAATCGTTCCCAAACCTGCACTAAGTTTTGTTGCGAATACCATTTATAAAGAAAATTATCACACGATGCCTATGAAGAACCTCATCCATGAAAAAGAAGACGAACTGCTGATCCGGTACTCATGGAAAGATAAAAGCTGGTATTCTATTCAGATTATGGCTGAGAACAGAGCTAAACCGATGGAAGAAAATTCAGAATTTGCGTTTATCACAGAGCATTATTTTGGCTTTACAAAAAAAGAAAATACCACTTCAGAATATGAAGTATGCCACCCGAAATGGAATAGCTACACCGTAAATGACTATCAACTGAAAATTGATTTTCAAAAGATCTACGGAAATGATTTTGAAGGTTTGAATCATCAGCAGCCTGTTTCTGTAATGCTTGCCGATGGCTCAGAAATTCAAGTCAAAACCAAGAAATATATCAGCTAATAATCCATTGAGGAAAAGAGCCCTATCCTCAATCATCTGTGAAAATCTGTTACATCTGCGGGAAAAAACTAACCACAAATGCCGCAAAAGCTTTTTAGATACTTAAGTAAATGAAGATGATATCATTGCATTAAATAAAGTTCACATGAGTTTTTAAAAATATTTGATTTTTTTTTAAAATTGTTAAAATAAAATGAAATATCAGCTACAGCCATCTGTGAAAATCTACGGTTAAAACCTTAAATCTTACCCCGAAACTTAAACTTTAAAACAATGAAAATAATCATAGCCGGAGGAACCGGGTTTCTTGGCGAAAACTTAGAAAAATACTTTACAGAAAAAGGAAATCAGGTCTGCATCCTCACCCGCAAACCTGTGCGTAAAAACGAAATCTATTGGGATGCCCAAACCATAGGTGAATGGAAAAGCAGTTTGGAAAAAGCAGATGTACTGATTAATCTTACAGGGAAATCTGTGGATTGCCGGTATCATGAGAAAAATAAAAAAGAAATCTACTCCTCAAGAATTGACAGTACAAGAATATTACAGAAAGCGGTAGATGAATGTTCTGAAAAACCCAAAATATGGTTGAATGCGAGCTCTGCAACTATTTATATTCATTCTGAACAACACCTGAACACGGAGCAAAACGGGATTATCGGAGATGACTTTTCAATGAATATCTGCAAAAGCTGGGAGAAAGAATTCTTTGCAGTTCAAAATGAAGGAATACGGAAAGTTGCCCTTCGCACATCCATTGTTCTGGGCAATAATGGTGGAGCATTTCCTAAGCTAAAAATGCTTACAAAGCTGGGGCTAGGAGGAAAACAGGGCAGAGGGAATCAGATGGTAAGCTGGATTCATATTGAAGATTTCTGTAAAGCCATAGAATGGATAATTCAGCATGAAGATATTTCAGGAGCTTTTAATATCACTGCACCCGCTTCGCTATCTAATGAAAATATGATGAAAAAACTGAGAAAAGAACTGAAAATGCCTTTTGGACTCAATGCTCCGGTGTGGCAACTGGAAATAGTCTCTGTCTTTCTGAAAACCGAAACGGAACTGCTTCTGAAAAGCCGTAATGTGTATCCTGAGAGACTCCTGAAAAGCGGATTTCAGTTTTCATATCCCGGATTTGATGAAGCAATTCTTAATCTCTTGAGATCCTAATGTTTGTGGGTTTCCCAGAGGATAATTAAATTAGCGGAAAACTATTCCATATGTTGGTGATATCCAAAATAAAACCTTTTTTCCTTTCCTCTTTTTTAATAAGTTCAGTAGTATTTTCACAGGCTCATAATGTGTCTGACGGATATCAGAAACCCACAGATCCTCTTGTTATTCAGAACCTGGACCAATGGCAGGATATGAAATTCGGACTGTTTATGCATTGGGGAACCTACAGCCAGTGGGGAATTGTTGAAAGCTGGAGCTTATGTCCTGAAGACGAATCCTGGACCCAGAGAAAGTCTGAACATGGGAAATCTTACTGTGAATATGTAAAGAATTATGAAAACCTTCAGACCACTTTCAACCCTACTCAGTTTAACCCTCAAAAATGGGCTGATGCCGTAAAAAAAGCAGGAATGAAATACGTGGTTTTTACCACCAAGCATCATGATGGTTTTGCCATGTTTGATACCCGGCAGTCAGATTATAAAATTACCTCAGCCAAAACACCATTTTCAAAAAATCCAAAATCAGATGTGACAAAGGAAATTTTTGACACTTTCCGACAGGAAGGGTTTAAAATAGGAGCTTATTTTTCAAAGCCTGACTGGCATTCCGATGATTACTGGTGGTCCTACTTTCCGCCAAAAGACAGAAATGTCAATTATGATCCCAAGAAATACCCGGAAAGATGGGAGAGCTTTAAAAAATTTACATTCAATCAATTAAATGAAATTACTTCCAATTACGGAAAAATTGATATTCTTTGGCTGGATGGGGGCTGGGTCCGTCCTTTCAACACCATAGATCCGAAAGTAGAATGGCAGCGTACCATCAAAGTAGAGCAGGATATTGACATGGACAAAATAGGAAGTATGGCCAGAAAAAATCAGCCTGGGATTATCATTGTCGACCGTACCGTTCCCGGCAAATGGGAAAACTATGTGACCCCTGAACAGGCGGTTCCGGAACAAGCTCTTTCCATTCCCTGGGAAAGCTGTATCACTATGGGGGATTCCTTTTCTTACGTTCCGGATGACCACTATAAATCTTCTCAAAAGATCATTGAAACCCTGGTTAAAATTATTTCAAGAGGAGGAAATTACCTGATGAATATTGCTCCCGGACCTAATGGTGATTATGATGCCATTGTCTATGAAAGATTACATCAGATTTCGGGATGGATGGACAAAAACGGGTCTGCTGTTTTTGCAACCAGAAGTATTGCTCCCTATCACGAAGGAAACTACTATTATACCCAAAGTAAAGACCATAAAACGGTGAATGTTTTCCATCTTAATGAACAGTCAGAATATAAGGCCCCGGCAGTGCTTACTTTCTCCGTTCCGGAAAATTTTAAACCTAAATCTTTGAAAGTACTGGGGATTTCATCAAAAATTCAATGGAAAAAAACAGAAGGAAATATCATGGAAATCAAATTACCTGAAGAAAGGAAAGCTCTGAAATATGCAACCGTCATTCAAATTATACAATAATGAGATTGTTTCGTTTTAAACTTACAGGAGCTGCATTATGGTTGAGTGTTATCTCTGTTTCCGCTCAGAAGCCTCTATATAAAGACCCCAAACAACCTGTTGAAACCCGGGTTCAGGACCTGTTGAAGAGAATGACGCCCGAAGAAAAATTCTGGCAGTGCTTTATGATTCCCGGGGATTTGGATAATGTACCGAAAGGACAATATTTTCATGGGATTTTTGGATTGCAGGTGAGTGCCGAAAATCAGGGAGGTGGAGCTGCGGGGCAGTTACTGAAATACAATGCCGGTGAAGATGCGGAAAGACTGGTAAAAAAGATCAATGCGATCCAGAAATATTTCGTTGAAGAATCGAGGTTAGGGATTCCGATTATTCCTTTTGATGAGGCTTTGCATGGGTTGGTAAGGGAAGGTACTACCGCTTTTCCACAGGCAATAGGTCTGGCTGCTACTTTCAATCCGGAACTGATGGCTCAGGTTTCAGCCGCCATTGCAAAAGAATCAAAATTAAGAGGAATCCGCCAGATTCTGACACCGGTAGTGAATCTGGCCAGTGATGTGAGGTGGGGAAGAACGGAAGAAACATATGGAGAAGATCCTTTTTTGACATCTGTAATGGGAGTCAGTTTTATCAGTTCCTTTGAAAATATGGGAATTATTACGACACCCAAACACTTTTTAGCCAATGTAGGCGAAGGAGGAAGAGATTCTTATCCCATTCACTGGAGTAGAAGATATCTGGAAGAGACTCATTTAATCCCTTTTTATACTGCATTTACAAAAGGAAAAAGCCGGGCGGTGATGACTTCCTACAATCTGCTTGACGGAAGACCTTCAACGGCCAATCACTGGCTGCTGACAGAAAAATTAAAAAAAGACTGGAGTTTCAAAGGTTTTGTAATCAGTGATGCAAGTGCAGTGGGAGGCGCAAATGTCCTGCATTTTACGGCAAAAGATTATGATGATGCATCTGCACAGGCTATTAATGCAGGGCTTGACGTGATCTTTCAGACAGAATATAAACATTATAAGCTCTTTATCCCTCCGTTTCTGGATGGCAGAATCTCAAAAGAAAGAATTGATGATGCTGTATCAAGAGTGCTGAGAGCCAAGTTTGAACTCGGATTGTTTGAAAACCCCTATGTCTCACCTAAAGAAGTTGAAGAATTAAAAAAGCTGAATTATAAGCCGTTGGCGGAAGAGGTAGCTGCAGAATCCTTTGTATTGCTTCAGAACAATAATCATACACTTCCTGTTCCCGAAAATATAAAAAAGATTCTTATGGTGGGAACAGATGCGGTGGATGCAAGGTTAGGCGGTTATTCAGGACCGGGCAATAAAAAAGTAAATATCCTGGAAGGTCTTAAAAATTATGTAAAAAATAAAGATATTGAAATCATTTATTCAAAAGGTATCGATTGGAATATAAAAGATTTTACCACAATTTCTGATAAATATCTCTCGTCTGAAAATAAAAAAGGGTTAAAAGGAATGTATTTTTCCAACACTGATTTAAAAGGTAATCCTGCTTTTGAAAAGCAGGATGAGCAGTTCAATTTCAAATGGACTTTATACTCTCCCAACCCTGAAAAGCTTCAGCCGGATCAATATAGCATCCGCTGGACCGGAAAATTGGAAGCCCCGGATTCCGGTAAATACCAACTGGGATTACGGGGGAATGATGGTTTCAGGCTATATCTTGACGGGAAGCTGGTTATTGGCCAATGGGAAAAACTGAGTTATTCCACAAAAACGATCGATGTAGATTTTATAAAAGGAAAGAAATACAGCATTACAATTGAATTTCATGAAAACCGTGGTGAAGCCAATCTGGAACTGATCTGGAATTATGGGTTGCATGATTATCAGAAAGATTTTAATGAGGCTTTGAATCTCGCCCACAATGCAGATTACATCATTGTTACAGCCGGAATTCATGAAGGAGAATTTCAGGACCGTTCATCTTTAAGCCTGCCGGGAAATCAGGAAGCGTTTATTCATGAAGTTTCAAAATTAAATAAGCCAACTGCAGTTGTTTTGGTAGGAGGTTCAGCCATAAAAACAACAGCATGGAAAGATAAGGTTGGAGCGATCATGGATATTTGGTATCCGGGAGAAGAAGGTGGAAATGTAGTGGCAAAAACACTCTTCGGTGCTGAGAATCCATCCGGAAAATTGCCTCTTACTTTTCCTGTGGAAGAGGGGCAGCTGCCATTGACCTACAATCATCATCCGACGGGAAGAGGAAATGACTATTACGACCTGAGTGGTGAGCCGCTATATCCCTTTGGTTTCGGATTAAGTTATACTACTTTTGAAATCTCTGATTTACAGTTGAACAAAAGCCAGTATTCGGAGAATGAAACCATTACTGCTAAAGTAAATGTGAAAAATACAGGTTCGAAAGCAGGAAGTGAAGTTGTTCAGCTGTATGTGAAAGACCTGCTGGCTTCGGTTTCAAGGCCGGTCATTGAGCTTAAGGGATTTCAGAAAATAGAATTAAAGCCCGGAGAATCAAAATCCGTTACTATCGAAGTTCCTGTGAAACAGTTGCAGTTTCTGAATGAAAAGATGGAATGGATTGTAGAAAAAGGAACGTACAGAATTATGGTGGGAAATTCATCAAAAAATCTTCCTTTAAAACAGAATATTGAAGTTTTATAGTCATAAAAAGAGCAGAAATTTCTGCTCTTTTTGTATATATTCTGGAGATGGTCTAGTATTTTCTGGCCAGTAAAACGTTCAATAAGAATGTTCCTGCCCAGTTACTGTTATTGGTAGTGGCACCGTTCGTACCGATAAAGTCTACACGGGCCACTGAAACGGTAAGACGGGTTCTCCCAGCAGTTCCGTTATTGGCAAGACTCACAAAGGATGCTGTAAATACATCCGGGAAACTTGAGTTGTTTCCTGCAGTAAGAATAGGATACATATTGGTAACATTGAAAGGAGTACCCTGATATTCATAAACAAGGGTCATTCTGCTGGCATTGGAGTAAGCAGCTGTTTGGGCTCTGTCCACAGATGTTTTACTCACGATCCACCACCTGTCTGTTGCAGCACCTGAATCATAGCCTGCATTAGCATGATTGGTCCAGTCGGCAAGAGCTGCGGTTCCAAGTGCATGAGGAGGAATGAAGAGCTGTGTACCATAAATTTCCACGTTGCTTGGCTTGGGAAGAACCGTAAAAGATAAATCCCATGTCCCTCCGGAAGTATTGCTGTTGTTCACCACTTCGGCATAAGCGCCGGTAGGGATTACAAAAGAAGAGACAGGAGTGTTGTCAATCCTTAAGGTATTACCGCTTGATGCCTGAAGCGTAATATTATTAGGAGAAATGTTTTTAATCTTATAAATTCTCCCTGTAAAACTCGTTGTACCGGTTCCGATGACCGGGAGTGTAAAAGTGGCATCGGCTGTTCCATTATATGTGATGTAATGGTCAGTAGCCAGAATAGAATAGTTTGTGGCAGTGACCTGAGTGTAGCCTGCCCTTAATGAACCATTTACAGCGAGTGTACTGTTGGGGGTGGTAGTATTAATACCTACTTGTGCAGTTAAGGGAACTGCTCCAAAAAAGAGGATCAAGATGTATTTTTTCATATTTCTAAATTTTGGTTTCTAACAAAAATATTAAAAAAAAATGCTAAAAAATCTACTGAAACACAATAATTTGAATGTTTTTAGATAAATCACTTTTTTAGTGATAGGAGTTATTTGCAGAGTTTATTAAATAAGCCTGCATGGCACCTCCAGATCTTCTGTAAGATAATAACTGCAGCATAAGCGGTGATAGCCATCTGCAATGATCAGTTCATGCTCTCCCCGTACCAGCAGTATAGGTGAAAGCTTTTTATTTTTCTCCACTTTTTTCAGGTTTTCTTTTACATGAATATTGGTTTCCGGAAGAAGGGAAAGCTTACTGGCTCTTAAAATATCTTTCGATTTTTTTATGATAGTGGGAGCGGCCTTTAATTTTTTAACCATTTTTTGTACTTCATCGGGTTGGAAAAGTAGTTCCAGATAGTCTTGTGCTGCAGGAAAATCATGGTCTTCAGGTTCCTTCAGCCAGATACTGTCTTTGGTCAGTTGAGTTTTTTTCACAGTCTTCATAAGTGCTTATTTAAAAGATGAATAAATGTATGAAAATAGCAGGGTCCCAGCAGTATTTATTTTTTTTATTTTGATGCCTGTTTTATTTTCAACAGAAATATTGGTACGATATATGTAATATTTATAACGAACCATGATGGATTAATTAATAAAAAGATGAATTAATTAAATCCATTCAAAAATATGAACATTATGAAAAAGTTATTAATTTCAACAGTATTGTTACTAGGTTTATCAATGAACGTTTCAGCACAAAAACATCCGCCGGCTCCACCACATCCTTCAAAAAACGAGTTGGTAAATATTAAAATGCAGGAGCTTACCAAAAAATATAACACAGAAAAAAAACTGATCCTTAATCATCCGTTAGCCACTAAACAAATGAAAAGAGATCAGATGAAAGCTTTAAATGCAAGATATGCGACTGAGAAACGATTGCTTAGACAGGCAAAATAATACAGAACCTCTGCAGTTATTAAAATGAGAAAAGCAGTTTTTTATATTTTTTAAATTTGAAAAGTTTTCAGTATAAAATAAAAATTATTGAAAGAGAATGCGTTTTGTGTTCTCTTTCTTTGTGTAAAATTGAATAAAAATGGCTTGTAGATGCATTTTAAGATCAATTTGCAGAAACATGAAACATCCAATATTTTTCCTTAAATTCGCATAAAAATTTTTAAAGTAATGAATTACGATATTATTGTCATTGGAAGTGGTCCTGGTGGATATGTTACTGCGATCAGAGCAGCACAATTGGGTTTCAAAACCGCAATTATCGAAAAAGAAAATTTAGGAGGAATCTGCCTTAACTGGGGATGTATTCCAACTAAAGCTTTATTGAAATCTGCTCAGGTTTTTCATTATATCAACCATGCTGAAGATTATGGTTTGAATAAAGTGGAAGCAAGCTTTGAATTTCCGAATGTGATCCAGAGAAGCCGTGGTGTTGCCAATAAAATGAGCAAAGGAATCGAATTCTTGATGAAAAAGAATAAGATTGACGTAATTCTTGGTACTGCAAAAGTACAGAAAGGTAAAAAAGTTTCTGTGACAGATAAAGATGGTAAAGTCACTGAATATTCAGGAAATCATATTATCATCGCTACGGGAGCTCGTTCAAGAGAATTACCCAACTTACCGCAGGATGGTAAGAAAGTAATCGGATACAGACAGGCATTATCTCTTCCTGAGCAGCCAAAATCTATGATCGTTGTAGGTTCTGGAGCAATCGGAGTAGAATTTGCTGATTTCTATAACACAATGGGAACGAAGGTTACTATTGTTGAATTTATGCCAAACATCGTACCTGTGGAAGATGAAGAAATCTCTAAGCACTTGGAGAAATCTCTGAAAAAATCAGGAATCGAAATTATGACAAACGCTTCTGTAGAAAGTGTTGATACAAGCGGTGAAGGCGTAAAAGCTAATGTAAAAACAGCTAACGGAAATATTACGCTTGAAGCTGATATCCTTTTATCAGCTGTAGGTATTGCTGCAAATATTGAGAACATCGGATTGGAAGAAGTGGGAATCCAGACAGATAAAGGAAGAGTATTGGTAAACGAATGGTATGAAACATCAGTCCCGGGTTACTATGCGATCGGAGACCTTATCCCAACTCAGGCATTGGCTCACGTTGCTTCTGCAGAAGGGATTACTTGTGTGGAAAAAATCAAAGGTCTGCACGTTGAAAAAATCGACTATGGCAATATCCCTGGATGTACATACTGCCACCCTGAAGTAGCTTCTGTAGGTCTTACTGAAAAGCAGGCTAAAGAAAAAGGATATGAAATCAAAGTAGGTAAATTCCCTCTTTCTGCCAGCGGTAAAGCTACTGCAAACGGAAATACAGACGGATTTATCAAAGTGATTTTTGATGCCAAATACGGTGAGTGGTTAGGATGCCACATGATCGGTGACGGAGTAACTGATATGGTTGCTGAAGCTGTTGTAGCGAGAAAACTTGAAACTACAGGTCACGAAATCATCAAGTCTATCCACCCGCACCCAACAGTTTCTGAAGCTATTATGGAGGCTGCTGCTGCTGCTTACGGTGAGGTGATTCACATCTAATATATTATTGATCGTCATTCATCAGGTTGACATTAAATAATAAAGAGCCGGAGAAACAGATAGTTTCTCCGGCTTTTTTAGTTAATGTTTATTACTTCCGATGGAGTTCCTATTGAATGGTAGACTGCATTTCTTCATCGAGTTTATAACTGTCTTCCATAAAATGATATTTTACAATCTTACCATCTAGCACTTTAAAAATTATGACAAACTCGGTCTTAAATACCTTGTTGTAAGCAAGAATTTTAGAAGACAGATGCCCGGTAACAGTTGCATTCTCGCCATTAACAGCGATAAAGTCAATTTCAAACTTTTCCGGTTTGACATTTGAGTATAATTCTTTAAAAAACTCTTCTATCTCTTTCTTTGTCTGCCTTTTACCCGCCCATGAAAATTTGTCTTTATTTCCAGGGAGGTCCCAGTCTACGTTTTCCGAAAATAAATCTAAAATATTTCCTTTCTTTTCACCGAATTGTAAAGCAAAGAATTCATCTATAACTTCTCGTGTTGATGCTCTATATTTTTCACCCATATCTTTCAGTAAGTTTTTGAAAATATGTACCCTGTCGGTATCTTCAGATGCAAAATCAGGATCTACATAGACATGAACCCTTTTAATAAATTCTCCTTCAAATTCAAATACATTGCAGAATTTACCGTGTGAAATCTTATAATCAGGCCATTTTTTTCCGGATCGTGTAGTTCCACTTTCTGTTCCTTCTACCACAATAGTATGATCAGAGATTACATATTTGAAATTATCAATATCATGACTGAGGTTTTGCAGATGACTACCCATTACCTTTCCAAAATTCCTGATTCCATTTTTTCCCTTTTCAAACCCGAATTTAGGATAATATATTTCTACATCCTCTGTATAGAGGTTGAAATATTCCTCGTCAAATTGCCCGTCATCCACCTTTTTAAAATAAATTTTCACTTTGTTTTTCCGAAGAGCTGCCAAGTCTGTATTGTTCATATGCTTTTGTTGTTTTATTGATACTCTTTGTTGAGCATTGATCTTTGTTGTCAATACGAAAAGAGTCGTAATTATTGTAATTTTGCTTTTCATTTATTTTAAACCAATCGTTCCAAAATAAGACAAAAAAATTTATTTTTTGATTTGTTCTATTAAAAAATCGACCATTTCCATCATTTCTTTTTTGTTCTGGGTCAAGTTATAATGACTCCAAAAACTGCTGAAAGAAGACAGGATATACCGGGCAATAATCGGAGATGGGCTTTCACTTTTAAGATCACCATTCTGCTGAGCCTGTACGATTGCTTTTTCTAAAATAGCGTGTAAGGATTTGCCACTTTTCAAGAGGAACTGCCTTACTTCCTGATCTTCCGGAACAATTTCAAAAATGGTCTTTACCGTAAGACAAGCCTTATTATCTGTTATGGTTTGTTCAACAACATCGCGAATGATATTTTCAAGTGCGCTTATACCTTTATTTTTTGCCTGTAACGCTTGGGAATATTGCTCCTCTTTAAAATCAGCATAATTTGACAGGCATTTTAAAAATAAGTCATGCTTATTGCCGTAGGTATCATAAATACTGCTTCTGTTCAGCTTCATTGCATCAACTATATCATGCATAGAAGTCGCATGATATCCCTTTTTCCAAAAGAGATTACGGGCTGATTCCAGCTTTTCTGTATAGTCAAATTCTTTATTTCTTGGCATACTGCAAATATACAATTTAAACCGATCGTTCCAAATTAAATATGTTGTTAATGATTTCTTTAATTATTCTTAAGGGGGCAGAATCTAATTTTTTAATGGCTTTTTATTAAAATAATTTTAAAATCGTCATATTTATAAAAATTAACTTAATTATTTCAGCCTGTTTTCATACATTTATTCTATGAATTTTGAAAGAGTAGGACTTGTTTTATCAGGAGGCGGTACCAAAGGAATCGCTCACGCAGGCGTAATAAAATTCTTACAGGAAAAAAGCATTGAGGTTGACATCCTTTCCTGCTGCAGCGCAGGATCTATTGTAGGATGTCTGCATGCGATAGGAAAAACCCCGGAAGAAATTCTGGAATTTTTCAATTCTGTCTATTTTTTCAACTGGAAACATTTTACGTTTAATCAGCCAGGGTTGGTTTCTTCAGTGATTTTCAGAAACTATCTGAAACCTATTTTTCATGAAATGAAACTGGGAGATCTGGACATCGAAGTGAAAATTGTAGCAACAGAGCTGGTTGCCGGAACCCAGAAAATTTTTGACAAAGATTTTGAGATCGTTGATGCGATCATTGCGTCGTGTTCCATCCCGGGAATAACAACTCCTTACATCATTGGTGACGAAATGTACTGTGATGGTGGGGTATTGAACAATTTTCCGGCAGATATCATCAGAGATGACTGTGATAAGCTGATTGGGGTATTTGTATCTCCACCCAATGAAGCCAAGATCAAAGATCTGAATTCAATCAAAGCAATTGTTTCCCGTTCTTATGACCTTCTTTCCTATAGAATAGAAAGAATAAAATTTGATTATTGTGACTGGTTCATTTCTTCACAGAAGCTCGCATCTTATGGAACTTTTGAGCGTAGAAAAGACAGGTTGGAAGAGATTTTTAATATCGGTTACAAAGCAGCCAAAGAGAGTTATGAATCCAGCGGTTTTTTTACAGAACTAAAACAATCCGGAACATAAAAAATCCCGCAGCAATGCAGGATTTCTGTTTTATAAAAGGTGAATCTGAATAGACAGGCTATATAACTTCCAGCTTCTATCCTCCAGCTTTCAGCCTTTAGGTCTCTTAATTTTTAACCACATATCCGTCCTGACGCACAATTTCACGGTCATTCGCATCATTTACAACCAATGTATAAGGGGCTTTTTTCGGAGAGTCTGTAAGATAATTTCTCCAGATCTGATAGCTGTGTCCTTCATTATTGAAGTTAATATAGTAGTTTCCTCCTGTACCGTCAGGAATCAGCTCTCCGTCGCTGATGATCATGCTGGGCTTTGAAGTGATCTTTGCATTGGCATTCCACGACTGGTAAAGGTACTTACCATTCGGCTGTTTGTCGATTCTGACCTTAAACTTTTTGGTTTTAATAATTACCGTTTTGGGTACCTGCTGGGTTACAGAAGTGGTTATAAAACGATCTGTTTTCAGATTCGGAACTTCTTTGGCAAACGCGAAAGAAAACTGAGTGAAGCACAAGGTTCCTAATAAAATATGCTTTATCATATTGAGTGGTTATTGGTTAACATTTTAGATTCTATCAAATATAAAGCCATTTTTAATTTAGAATATAAATATATCGTGCTGAAAATTAGATTTTTACAACTGCCGGATGCGTGTTTTTAGAAAATAATAATACTGATTTTCAATTTGTTATTGTTGTATTGGTAAAATATTGTCAGTTTCTAAAACAACGGATTACTTTTCTTATGTACATTTGTACCATCAAAGGATCTCGTTCCTTTATTATCAAAATGAAACTAATTAACTTTAAGTTTTTTCTATTAAAAGTATCAGAAATCATCTTCACGATTTTTAATACATCTCCTCCTGTAATTTCTTAATTTTTTTCGAAAGAATTATCACATAATTCGTACTCTGTTTTTTCGTATTCTGAAGAATCAGAGCACAATCCCTGTTTTAAAATTTAATTAAAAAACAAAAACAAACTATGGAATTAGGTTTTCATGGCTGGATGATTCCGGCCGTAATGGCGCTTTTATGCGTACTTTTTTACAAATTCATTTTGAGAATTTTCTTTGGGTTAATCATTGTTCCTCAGGACAAAATCGGTTTGGTGACCAAGAAATTCGTACTGGTCGGTAAGCAGGAACTTCCGGAAGGTAGAATCATTGCAACTAATGGAGAAGCAGGCTTTCAGGCACAGACATTAGCACCCGGCGTTTATTTCGGAAAATGGATATGGCAATATTCTATTGATTTTCAGTCTTTCACCGTGATTCCTACCGGAAAAATAGGTCTTTTATTGGCAAAAGACGGTATAGAGCTGGAAACCGGAAGGATTTTAGGCAGAAAAGTAGATTGTGATTCTTTTCAGGATGCTGAAGCTTTTTTAAAAAACGGGGGAAGAAAAGGCCGCCAGACTGCAATTATAGCACCGGGATCTTACAGAATCAATACATTATTGTTTGAGATAGAACTGACGGATATGACTCAGATACCTGATAATGCAGTGGGAATCATCACAACAATGGAAGGAAGTCCTTTGGAAGAAGGTCAGATTGCGGGTAAAATTATCAATGATCATAATAAGTTTCAGGATGTTGATACTTTTTTGAATAACGGTGGGTATAAAGGCCTTCAGGAGCAGGTAATTCTTGCAGGATCATACTTTCTGAATCCCTGGTTTACAAAAGTAGAAATGGTGAAAATGACAGAGATTCCGATTGGCCATGTTGGAGTAATTATCAGCTATGTAGGAGAAGAAGGAAAAGATTTAAGCGGAGTTGATTTTAAACATGGAAATATTGTAGAGAAGGGGCATAAGGGAGTTTGGGCAGAACCTATTGGTCCAGGAAAATATCCAATTAATCCTTACATTATGAAAGTTGAGCTTGTTCCTACCACCAATCTGGTATTGAACTGGGCTTATGAAAGAAGTGAATCTCATCAGCTTGATAAAAATCTTTCAACGATTACGGTGCGAAGTAAAGATGGTTTCCCTTTCAATCTGGATGTTTCTCAGATCATTCATATTCCCACTTATGAAGCTCCGAAAGTGATTGCCCGTTTTGGAAATATGATCAATCTTGTAAGCCAGGTTTTGGAACCTACTATTGGTAACTATTTCAGAAACTCGGCACAAGACAGTGATGTAATTGCATTTTTGGGAACCCGAAAAGAAAGACAGCAATCAGCAAAAGATCACATCAGCAGTGTTTTGGAACAATACAACGTCAATGCTGTTGATACTTTAATAGGAGCCATTGTTCCACCGGAAAGCCTGATGAAAACTTTAACAGACAGAAAACTGGCGGAAGAACAGAAAATTACTTATGAAACCGAAATGCTGGCTCAGGAAACCCGTCAGGCTTTGGAAAAGGAGACGGCAGTAGCTGATATGCAGAAGGAAATCGTAAAAGCAGATCAGGGGGTAGTGATTGCGGAAAGAATTGCTGATGCATCCGTTAAAAAAGCAACAGGAGATGCCAATTCTGTAAGATTGCAGGCTAATGCGGAAGGAGACAGACTGAAACTTCTGGCAACAGGTGAAGCAGAAAAAACGAGACTTTTGGCAAAAGCTGAAGCAGAAAAAATAGAATTGCTGGCAAAAGCAAGTGCTGAACAGATTTCATTAACAGGTAATGCTGAAGCAGAAAAGATATTGGCCATCGGTAAGTCTAATGCTGAAGCTTACAAATTATCTGTAGAAGCAATGGGTGGAAATAACTTTACCCAATTGAAAATTATGGAAAATATAGCCAGCCAGAATGTAAGAATAATGCCTGAAGTATTAATAGGGGGTAACGGAGATTCAGCGAATGGAGGCATAAGCGGACTTTTGGGACTTCAGCTTTTGGAACAGATTCAGAGGAAAAGTGTAGAAACGGAAGATGACATTGACGCAAAAACGGATAGTAATCCCAAGCCTTAAGGTGAAATAATCCCAAGTCAATTTTTAATAATAAAATAAAGGCTTTCATTTTTAAAAGTGAAAGCCTTTATTTTATTAAGAAATTCTTTTTTTGCAATTATCAAACTGGATTTGCGTAGTGTGCATCCCAATGGAACTGAATATAAGATAAAGTTCCTAGTAATAATTTGTTTTGGTTAAAAATAGATTATGAAAAAAATTATTTAAATATTTCTTTGAACTCATCAATATAAGATAGCTTTTCATAGCCCAAATACTTGAAATTTCTTTGGATGTGATTTTTTACCTTAAAATAATTTTTATGGTAGAATTGTGATATTTTTAAAACTTTCGTTCCTGCTTTGTATAAATAAAGATATTCATAGGTTCCTCCTTTGCCTGTCAAATGGCTATATTTCCAACCCTCTATTTCAGAAATTTTATGAGTTTTAGTTAGAAGTCCGAAAAATTTTTTTACAAAAATATCATTTTGGTTTATTGTTATACTGATACATTTAGTTCTTAGTTCTCCAAAAAAAAGTAATACAAACGAAAAGATAAGTATAGTCGGTATAAATATTCTTGGAAATAAAGGTGTACTAAAATTTTTTGTAATAAAAATTTCAGGAATAATTAAGATAATGAGATATAAAATAAGAATTAAGAGTAATGGTATTAACAATGCTTTAAAAGTAAATTTTGTCTTCATCATTAATCTTCAAGCCTAACCTCAAAACTCTGCGTATAACTCGCAAACGCATCTTCCAGACTTTCAAATTTACCTTTGAACTCATCAATAGGACAGTCCTGAAGAATATTTCCTTTATGAATAAGAATTACCCTGGAGCAAAGCGCTTCCACTTCCTGCATGATGTGAGTGGATAACAAAACAGTCTTTTGTTGTCCGATTTCTTTTACTACATTACGGATTTCGATGATCTGATTAGGATCCAGACCATTCGTAGGTTCATCTAAAATCAGTAAGTCTGGTTGATGAATAATAGCCTGTGCCAGCCCTACTCGCTGTTTATATCCTTTTGACAGCTGTCCGATCTTCTTAGATTTTTCAGGGGTAATTCCTACCAGTTCAATGACCTCATCAACTCTGGAATCAGGGATCTTATGGATATTGGCAACAAACTGAAGGTATTCTTTTACGTACATTTCCAGATAAAGCGGATTGTTTTCAGGAAGAAAGCCTATTTTCTTTTTGCTTTCAATCTCATGATCGGAAATATTTAAGCCGTTAAAAATGATTTCTCCCTGGTCAATTTTCAGTGCACCGACAATAGATTTCATCAGGGTAGATTTTCCGGCACCGTTCGGGCCGAGAAGACCAATGATTTCGTTTTTATCAATAGAAATGTTGATGTTGTCAAGGGCAGTCTGTTCACCAAATTTTTTGGTTAAATTGATTATCTGAAGCGGCATATGTTTAATGTCTTTGTGCAAAAATAAAATAAAAAAACTCATTCGTTGGAATGAGTTTCGCAATATTTATAAAATATCATTATTTTTTTGATTTTTTCTTGGCTCCCCCTGTTGCAGGTGCTGCACTAGAGGCTGTATTTACCGTTCCTTTAGCGGGAGTAATAATAGTGGCAGGTTTATCATATAAAGCATATTTTCCATTGGTTCTGCCAAAAATTTTCTCCACCTGTTTTTGTGTTAAAAACTGTGACTTTCCAATATATTTTCTGTTTTTGTTGATCACCTGAATAAACTGTACCGTCTGCTGACCGTAGTTCTTTTCGTAATGAAGCTCGATGATATCATTAGGAAGTTCCAGTACAATATTCTCATCAGGAACAGAGATAAATCCATCCATGATCAGCTTAAACAATCCGGCAACATCTCCATTAATATTCTGGAAAGAAAATGACCGGATCGTATTCAGATTACTGGTATTCAGATCCTGGTAATTGACAGTAAATTTATCTTCCTTTTTATACAGACCAACGGAATTATCTTTACCAATTTCCACCAAACTTTCACTTTTCAACACTTTAATCTGGGAGAAAACTGAAATACCGAACATACATGTAATAAGTAGAATTATTTTTCTCATGGAGTGAATTTTAATGTTTTATAAATTGGTGCACATAAACTTACTAATAAAAAAGCTAAAACGCAATTTTATTCGTTCAAGCAAAAGTAACATTTTTTTTTAATATTCATATGGAATGATCTGTTGCTGCTATAGATTGTATTGTTTGTTTAATGGGTTGTTAATCATTGGATTATTTATTTTTTTTAAACAGCTGCTTTTTTCAGATTCACACAAATGTACAGTATTGATTTAATGTAATGTATTGAAAAACAGATTGAAAATTAATCAAATAAAGTTGAATTAAAAATTAATTTAAAATAAATGTTAAAAATAAGGTTTTCCCAATCAAAATGCAGAAAATAGCTATGCATTCCATGCTAAATTCTTTATGAGCTTACAACAGTTTGTTTTTGGAAATAGCAGCTATGCACGCATCATACTCCTGCTTATAACTTCTTCCCACAGGAATATAATGACTGCTGACAAGAACTTCATGATTATTGAAACCTGTGATAAAGGCCGAATTGATGATAAAAGACCTGTGTATTCTTACAAAGCCTTTACCGGATACTATTTTTTCCAGATCGGTAATTTTACTTTTTGAAACAAAACTTTCTTTGGTAGCCAGTACCGCTTTGATGTCATTTCCCTGGCTCTCAAAATATACGATCTCGGAAAGGGAAAGTTTCCGATGGATGCCTTCTGTTTTGATCAGGATAAAGTCTTCTTTGTGGGGAGATGTATTTCTCAGTATCCTTTCCACAGCTTTGAAAAAGCGTTCGAAAGTAATTGGTTTCAGGAGATAATCTACCGCTTCCAGTTCAAAGCCTTCGAGAGCAAAATCGCGGTAAGCTGTAGTAAAAATAGTTCCCGGTTTATGAGGTAATGATTTTAAAAAATCAATTCCGTTCAGATGGGGCATTTGGATATCCAGAAACATCAGGTCGATGGTCTGTTTTTGTAATAATTTATAAGCCTGCATAGCATTTTGAGCTGTTCCGAGCAGCTTCAGGTCATGGATTTTTGAAATATGGTTTTGCAGTAATGACGCAGCCAAAGGTTCGTCCTCTACAATGATGCAGTTAATCATAATGAGCAGGCGTTGTTATTTCAACTTTAAAAATATTGTTTTTATTTGAAACCCGGAAGGTGAAATTGCCCTGATAATGATATTGTAATTGCCTTTCTATATTTTGCAGTCCGATTCCTTTTTCATGATCTTTCAGATGATCTGTGAATGTATTTTCAATGGAAAAAACAGAATACTGCTGATCTGTTTTCAGGTTAATTTTTATTTCTGTTGTTTCCGGATTTTTTCCGGCACCATGTTTAAAGGTATTCTCAACCAAAGTAAGATAAAGCAGGGGAGGAATAGTATTTGTTGAGGGTAAAGCAATATGCATTGTAATTTTTAATCTTTCATCAGGATACCTTAGTTTTTCCAGGGCAATATAATGCTTGATAATATCCATTTCATCGGAAATTCGGACCCACTTCTTCTGTCCATTGTATAAAATATAATCCAGCATATCCGAAAGCTGGCTGATGGATTGGGAAGTTTTATCAGAATGGCTTATTGACAGCGAATAAATATTATTCAGGGTATTAAACAGGAAATGTGGATTGAGCTGGGATTTGAGGGATTGGAGTTCCAGCTCTGTTTTTTCCTTCTGCAGCTGGACAGTATGTTCTTTTTCGTCCTTATACCGTATAATAAACATAACCGAGATAAAGATAAATGCTCCGCTGATAATAGGAAAGGTATAGTGAAGAAGAAGGTAAGGAATATCTGTAAAAATATCGAGTAAGCTGTCTTTGTCTTCACTGGTGAACAGGGGTTCAGCTATATAGACAATAAAAAAACGGTTGATGACAGAAATTGTATAAAGGCATAAAATAAGATAGACTGAAAATTCAAGATACTTTTTCCTGTCAAAAAAACAGCGAATCAGAAAAAAATAAATGAAGTTGGCACCCACAATCTGGAAAATCCAGTGGCAAAAATTATAAATGATCATCTCTTTGGAAATTTCACCATCATATTCACCATATATTCTTACCGTTCCGAATACAAAAAGAGCCGTCCAGAAGAGCAGCTGGAAAGAGAGTGTTTGTCTGGTCTGATTTTCTGATTTGATTTTCATCACTGTCAAAAATATAAAATCTGAAACCAGATCAGAGAAAAGATATGCCAAATGATTTAAAATAATGGCGGATGACCCTATTCATAATGCAGACTGCAAATTTTGCTGTCGGAATTAAATAATGCTGTATATGAAACGGATGCTGGAAAACAGATTGAAATTTATCAATATTTGCCTTAAAAAAATAATGAAAGAAAATTCTGAAAGGCTATACGGATTGGATCATCTGAGAACTGTTGCTATTATACTGGTTTTGCTGTATCATTACCGGGCATTTAAACATCCCGGCTGGATTGACAGTATAGGAAGATTCGGATGGACGGGAGTGGATCTTTTTTTTGTGTTAAGCGGTTTTCTGATTTCCAGCCAGCTGTTTAAAGAAAATGAGGGCAACAGAAAAATCAGTCTGAAAACATTTTATATCAAACGGTTTTTCAGGATTTTTCCTGCTTACTTTTTTACGGTTTTTCTGTATTTTACATTTCCCTTTTTCAGAGAAAGAGAAGCTTTATCTCCCATATGGAAGTTTGTTACTTTTACCCAGAATTATGGTCTGGATGTGATCAGCAGAGGGACATTCTCCCATGCATGGTCATTGTGTATCGAAGAACAGTTTTATCTTATTCTTCCTTTGCTGCTTTTAATATTAATCCCCACAAGACTGTTCAGATATTTTGTGGTTTTTATAATTGCTGTTATAGGCTTTTCTATGACGGCCAGAGTAATCGCATGGAATGAATTTATCATAGGAACGGACACTGCTTCCCCGGATTTCTGGAAACTATGGTATATGAAAATATATTATCCTACTCATACGAGGCTTGATGGGCTTGGGATAGGTGTTTTGACCGGATATTTGATGCAGTATTCTTCAGGGTTCAAAAAAACGGTTGAAGCCAATGGAAACAGACTTTTCTTTTTGGGAATTGTACTGTTGGGAATATCTTTCTGGGTATGTAATGAACAGGCTTCAAAAACAGCTTCCATATTCGGGTTTACGTTGGTAGCTGTAAGTTTTGGATTTATTCTGATGGCAGCAGTTTCTCCATCATCTTTCCTGTATCGGACAAAATCTTATATTACTGCTCAGCTGGCAGCTTTATCTTATGCTGTTTATCTTTCGCATAAAGGAATTATTCATCTCGTACAGGAAGGATTTGATTATTTTAAACTTGAGACATCAGACAATATAAGTCTTATTGTATGTCTTTTTACTTGTATACTTGGAGGCGTATTCTACAGGTTTGTGATAGAAAAACCTTTCTCTGTTCTTAAAACAAAGGCTTTAAAAAGAATTGTATAATATCTACCATCTTCGGGATTGATTTTCAAAAATTGAATGCTGTTTATTTTAAAAGCGTTTGGCAGATACTTTTTAATAGTTTTGGGCTATTTAGGCGTGATTACTTTCAGAACGGCATTCTTTATCGCAGTTTCTTTGAAACTCCAGTATTCACGGTTTTCAGGCATTTGATTTTCAAGAATAATGAGAGTAGTATCTGTGGAAGGAAAATAGGTGTTAAGGCAGGTGAAGCCATCTCCAAGACCCGTTACTGCATAATAATCCAGCCCTGCCTCTTTGATAAATCTTATATTATACCCGAATCCCATACTTTCCTTCCCGAAAACATTGTGTTGAGAGGTTGTGGAAGGTGTCATCATCTTTTTTTGAAATTCAGGTGAGAGAAGTTTTCCTTTAAATAATGCCTGATCCCACTTTGCCAGATCCAGTACCGTGGAAATGACGCCTGCGGCGGGTGCTATGTCATCATTCAGGAAGGTTTCCTTTACTTTTTCAAACGTATTGTTCCCGTTCATATAACCTGGGACAACGGATAAGTTATTTTTTGCATCATATACCGTTGTTTTGTCCATTTTAAGCCTTCTGAAAAGTGTCTGAGCCAATTCTGTAAAGCTTTTCCCTGTTGTGTTTTTAAGGATTTTTCCCAAAAGCATATAAGAAAGATTTCCATATTTGAACTGAGAACCGGCCTTGAAAGCTGCTGGCTTTTCAATGTCTGTGATTCCATGGGTATGATTCAGAAGATGATGCACCGTCACAGTATCAGCCCAGGTTTGGGTAAGGGAGGGAAGATATTTTTTGACAGGAGTATGAAGATTCAGTTTTCCCTGTTCGGCAGCCTGCAAGATCAAAACAGCGGTAATCTGCTTTGAATTGGACATGATTTCAAACTGATCATCTGTTTTCAGAGGAATTTTCTTTTCGAAATCTTTATACCCATTGGATTTCAGATATTGTATTTTTCCTTTTTGGGCAACCAAAACAACACCATTGAACGCTATGGGACTGGAAGCCGTTATAATACTGTCAATTTTATCAATATATATGTCTTTTTTCTGAGCTGTTACGGTAATAGCTAACAGTGTAGAAAATATACCTGTGAAAAATAATTGTATTTTGGTCATTACTTATGCTGTATTACTGAAAATTGAAATACTCTGAACGGTTGTCCAAAGATTTAAGTTTCCAAATATATCTTTTTCTCAGGATTGAACAAATAATATTTTCGTCAATCCGTATGAGTACAAGCATAAACCCACCGTATAAATATACTTACTTTTATACTTAGTTTTTGAATATTATCAGGATCAGCTGCTATTCAATAATGTTTGACTTGTTTGACTGTGCTATTCAGAAATGATAATCAATTAAATTTCTTTTTTATGGAAAATACACAGCATAAACATGGAATATTTTCTTCCGGAAACGCTGAAAAGCATTCAGAGCCCTCTTCAATGTACAGACAATTTGTGCTGATGGCTTTTATAATGTTCTGCGTCATGTATATCATTATGTATGCGATGATAGACAGCCTTCGGAATCTTATTTCAAATATTAATAATCTATATATGACACTGCTGATGACCTCAGCGATGCTTCTTATTGAATTGTGGATCATGCGAAAGATGTATACCAGCAGAGCAATAAACTGGGCCATCGTAGTTATTGCTGTGGCAACAGGTGTTTTTTCATGGTTCGGAATCAGGGAACAGATGAATGTAGATGACAGACAGTTTGTAAAAAGTATGATTCCCCATCACGCCGCCGCTATTTTAATGTCTGAAAAAGCCCATCTCAGCGATCCTCAGCTGATTACGCTGCAGAAAAATATCCTTAGAACCCAATCCGAAGAAATCCGATTGATGAAACATAAGCTCAGAGAATTTGAAAAAAGGTAGGATGGGAATACTATAAATAATAAGGATATTATTATTCTATTCAGAATATTTTAATAATTTAGTTTCCATGAAAATTAAAATTATTGGTCTTTCTGTACTTGTTTTCTCTGTTATTTCCTGTAAAAAAGATAAAGAATATCCGAAATATGCCGAATTGGAGTCAGGTAACGGAAGCTATACACTTTTTATCAAAAACGGAATTTTCGAATTTTTAAAAACGGAACGTATAAGCTATGATCAGATCGTAACTGCTCCTTTCTCAGAAGGTAAATATGAGATATCTGGAAATGAAATAATTTTAAAAAGTGATAAAGGAAAAAAATACACTTTCAAAATTGGGAACGACGCTGAACTGATCCCGGATAAAATGGATTCCCTGAAAGACCTGAAAGGATTATATCCTGTTCAGATTCTTCATAACAACAAAATGCCGAAAGAAATGGGACGTCTGGATTCTTTAGGAAGAAAAAATGCTTTATGGCTTTACTTTAATGAAAAAGGAAAGGTGGTTAACCAGAGGTTATATAAAAATGGTGAGCTAGTGAAAGATCATTACAAATCTGATATTGTTATAAAATAAAGAATCTGCAAGAGACTTGAAAATAGACAGTATTCAATTTTATTGCAGATAAAATCCTTGCGCCTTATATCAGCCTTCTTCATAGAATTTTACGTCTTTGCGTTTCCAATTATACCTTTCTTATTTGTATTTTTTTGGAAAATCGCAAAGCTTTTTTAATTCTATGTATAATTTTAAGGCGTGAAAAATCAAAGATTTTAACAAGTAAAAGTCAAAAAAATATCAGCACCTTACTTTAGTCAATAAAAAAGGCACCACTTACAAGTAAATGGTGCCTCGTCACTGAATATATTTGAATGTAAAATTGTTTTTTGTTTATCTACTCATTCTGCTTGATTTGTGGGTTATTATTAATCTCTTTGTTAGGAATCTGGAACCTGAATTTATCCGGTGTCAGATTGAATCTTCCAAAAGTATGGTTGGTTCCTGTGTATATACGCTCTAATGGGATATTTAATCTTTTCATATCGAACCAAGCATAGCCTTCACCCCAGAGTTCTATTCTTTTCTGGAGAATAATTTCATTGATCAGTTCACTGCCTGACTTGGTAGATAGGGTATAAGCCTGATCTCTTTTTGAAGTAATATCAAATAATACCTGTCTTGCTTCTGCTTCTCTTCCCTGTCTGGCCAGGGCTTCTGCCTGAATATAATAAAGAGAAGAAGCCCTGATGTAGATATAATCTCCTTCAAAAAGCGTAGGATCTTTAAACTTCCAGCTTACATAAGGCGGATAATTTTTAGTTTTTCCATTAAAGGTATATGCTGCATTCTGGCTGCCATTGAACACTTTCTTACGGTAATCTGTGGCCGGAATAGCTTCATAAAGGCGTTTGTCTATCAGCTTACGGATCTGCGCTGCTCCTGCATAGCCTTCATTGGTATTATCAAACATAGAAAAAAAAGAGGCATAGTAATTTCCGATACTCATCGTAGAAATTGTATTATGAAAACCCCATATTACCTCCGGATTATTAATGTTGGAAAATCCGGTAGTGGTATAGTCATCTTCCGTCATCAGAGTAATTCCCTGCTTACTTTCCCCTGCGTATTGGGCTGCTTTGATATAATCTCCTGTTTCCAGGAATATTTCGGCTGCAATAGCCTTAGCGGTTCTTTGATCGATCTGGGCTCTGGATGGACGGGAATAAGTATCTAAAAGTGAAACAGATTCCTCAATATCTTTCTTGATTTGTGCATACACCTCAGCAATCGTTGATCTTGGAAGACCCTGGCCTGGATTACTGGCAGTAAGAACCAGTGGAAGTCCCGGTTCAGACTGATGTCCGTTATAATCATGAGCATAGAAACGAACCAGATAAAAGTAGGAATAAGCTCTCAAAGCAAGCAGCTGTCCTGCGATGGCTCTGTTTTTTGCATTGGCATTTTTATCCAAACCGTCAAGCAGTTTGTTGATCACAAATATTCTGGCATAGAAAGTAGTCCATACAATTTCAGAAGCGATATTGCTGGCATTGGTGGCTTCATAGTTATAAAACATTCCCAGATGCTGGTTGGTAGACTGGATGACATCGTTAGACATCAGATCAGCACCCGCTTTGATTCCCATGATTCCGAAATCTGAGTGAACCGTAGTACCGCCGGCCCCGTTGCTGCGAAGATCAAGATAGATTCCGCCCAGTATTTTTTCCGGGCTGTTAGCGTCGTTATTTAGCTGTTCCCCGGAAATATCTCCTTCCGGTAACGTGTTGAGATCATTGGCACAGCTGGTAGTAATAAAACCTATAGTTACCGCTGCAATAAAATATTTTATTTTGTTCATTCCTGTTCTTTTAAAAATTAAGTTTAAACCCTAAAGAAACACTTGACAAGAGAGAATAGCGGTACGAATCAGAAACTCCCGTGAGTGAAGCTCTCGGATCATATCCTTTTCTCTTGGACCACAGATAAAGATTGTTTCCCGTTACATAAATTTTCAGACCTGACAAGCCTGCCTGCTGCGCAAAATCATCGGGAAGCTGATAGGAGAGCGTTACATCCTGAAGACTGATATAATCTGATTTAATCAGATAAAGTGTTGAATTTCCATTCTGGTTCGTTGCCGTAAGATCTACCCTTGGCAATGCTGCATTTGGATTTTCCGGAGTCCATGTTTTATCCAGATCTGTTGAATAGTTGGATCCATAGCTATCAGAATGAAATAAGCTTCTGTAAATGTCATCATATCCATAACCTCCGAACTGATAAGCAAAATTGACTGCCAGATTAAATCTCCTGTAAGAAAAATCTGTCCCAAACCCACCATATACCTTTGGAATGGCAGATTTTCCAGTGTTATAGTCGGTAGCCTCCTTATAATTATTGGTAACTGTTCTTTCTTCTTTTTGAGTAGTAGGATTTATCGTTGTCCGGTACCATAAGGCATCCCCGTTTTCAGGATTTACTCCGGCAAATTCTTTGAGGAAATAAGTATAACGGTCCCCACCTTCTGTAAGAATAAACAAACCGGTTACAAGACCTGTATTTCTCTGTTCAGCCGGTAACCGGGTGATCTTATTTTTATAATGAGTGGCATTGGCATAAACTCTCCACTGAAACTCATCACCACGAAGAATATCTACATTTAGATTAGCCTGAACTCCTCTGTTGGTCATATCCCCTATGTTTCCATACTTTACATAAGAACCGGCATTGGAGGGAGGAAGGGGAAGGGTATAAATCATATCCGAAACTTTCCTTTCAAAATAATCTGCATTCAGGGTGATTCTGTTTTTTAAAATGGAGAGCTCAAAACCGGCATTCAGATTTTTCGAAGTTTCCCATTTTAAATCTTTATTCCCTTGCTTCTTCAGAGACAGAACAGGTTTGTCATCCCCGAAATTATTAATTCCATAAATATCCTGATAGGCATAATAATCCCTGCTGGAGCCTCCTAAAAGAATGTTGTCATTTCCCTGCTGACCGTAAGAAGCTTTTAATTTTAAAGAATTAATCACGGTGTTATCCTTTAGAAAATCTTCTTTTGCAATATTCCAAGCTAATCCAAGTCCATAGAAGTTTCCCCATCTGCTTTCCGGCGAAAAGACTGAAGAGCCATCTCTTCGGACATTGGCATTGAAGAAGTATTTACCGTCATAATTATAGAGCAATCTTGTGAAATACCCTTCTACAGCATATTCATAGCCGCTTCCGGACAACCCGGTAATTTTTACAGCATTGTCAAAAGCTTGTGAATCAGGTAATAAAAGCTGTTGCTTTGATCCTGAAAACCCATCATCTTTTATCTTATTCAATTCATGTCCTATAAGCAGGTTAAAGCTGTGATTTCCCAGTTTTTTCTGATAGGTAAGCAATTGCTGGTGGTTTAAGGTATATTTAAAGTTAGAACTCTGTGAAATCGTTCCTCCTACAGAAGAAGAAGTTCCTCCTTCCGTATTTCCGAACTGCAGGTTTCTTGCATTTTCGAGATAAGCCCCGAAATTATAGGTAAAATCCAGCCCTTTGATGATTTCATAATTTAGGCCAAGATTAAGGTTGGTAATATTACTTACCGTTTGAGATTTGTTTTTTTGAAGGTTGCCTACAGGATTTTCGAAAACAGCATAAGATCTTGTGGCTCCGTTGGGTCCCTGGCCGTCTCCGTAATCATATAAAGCATTTCCATACTTGTCATAAAGCCTTTGGTAATTGTTATCCCGCAAGAAAACAGGATAGAAAGGAGCAATATTTCTGGCAAACTGGAATGGGTTGGAAAAACCGCCGGTCTCACCGAAATCCTGTTTGCTGTAAGTATAAGATAAAGCACTGGTTAATTTCAGTTTTGAAGTGATGGAGTAGTCCACATTAGACCTGATCCCGAATCTTTCAAATCCTGAAGAAATCAAATATCCTTTATCATCCAGATAATTAAGCGAAGTATATGATTTTACCTGGTCACTGTTGGCATTGATTCCTACGGTGGCTTCTCTTCTCAAAGCTGGTCTGAAAAGCAGTTTTTTCCAATCGTCCTGATACAGTAATTTCGCATCAGGATTGAATGATCCATCCTTTGAGATCAGTTGATTGAAAGGAACATTATAAACATTGTAACCCAGTTTGGCCAGTGCTGCAAGTCCCACATCATGTGGAGAAGGGCCGGAAGGAACAGCTCCCGGCTGTTTCAGCCTTGCGATTTCACCTATTCTGGCTCTGTTGTAGTAGGCCGTATAATAATCCTGCGGAGAAGTATACACAGAATAATCTTCAATGGATCTGAAGTTAACTCCCGTTCTGACATCAGCTTCAATACTTAATCCCTTGCTTTTCCCTCTTTTTGTATTCACAATAATTACTCCGTTGGCCCCTCTGGAACCATATAAAGCATTGGAGGATGCATCTTCAAGAAAGGAAATACTTTCAATATCCGATGCGGCAATACTGTTGAGATTTCCACTGTACGGAATGCCGTCCAGTACAATTAACGGGTCGCTGGATGCATTGATAGAGCCAATTCCTCTCATCCTGATGGTAGGCTGGGAACCTGGCTGTCCTGAGGAGATTACCTGTACTCCCGCTACTTTTCCTCCAATTCCCTGAAGAATATTTCCGTTTTGAAGATTAGAAAGATCCTTGGCCTTCAACGACTGTACAGATCCTGTAATCTCTTCTTTTTTCTGCTTTCCAAAGGCTACCACCACTACTTCTTTGATGGAGGTTTCCCTGGAAAGGCTGTCTTTGCTTTGGGCAAAACCATATTCCGCGAATAGCAGTAAGGCCAATACACCAAGCTTGCATTGTTTCTTTTTCATTATATTAATCTAGGTTTAAATTTGACTGTGTATTACTGCTGATCCTCTGGTAGAAAATGTAACTTTCTGCCTCCTTTTTCAGGGAGGTTATAAAAAACAGAAGGTTTAAATTTACAGGAGATGTACCCGGATGAAAGAAGCCTTGAACGCTTTGGCTTTAATTCCTACAGTAATGAATGTACCGCTTAAAAGTCAGCACATCATCATGCACATCATATCAAAGCACATGTCTTGAGAAATACAGTTGTGCAGTGAATGGGCAGGCATTTCACAACACATTTGCTGTGTGGAAGCTGTCGCCGTAATGGTGCATAGGTAAGAATTAAAGGTATTCTTATTCATGAGAATAAAGTTTATTTTTTTTTAACTGGGTCAAAATTATTTAATAATTGGTAAACCGGTATAAAGAAGGGATATGAGATAAATCATATTAGTCTACTAAATTAGTAGATTAATATAAAAAAACCAGAATGTATAAATTTATTTATTTGATAATCAGTGTTTTGTTTTATTATTCAAAATGTTAAAAAATGATAAAAAAATTAGATTTTGATAGTTTAATTAAAATTAATATCAATAAGTCTACTTTTTTTATAGACTTTTATTTATTTTATAGCATTATCAATCATTAGAGTAGGCATCATAAGCTTTATCCTGCTATCCGCTCATACTCCTCGCACCTGGCTGAATCCACATTCTGCTGTGGGGTAACCGCTGCTATCAGGGCTAGAATAGAATTATAAATTATAAATTATAAATTATGAATTATGAATGGAAGAAATATACTCAAACCTCTGTGTCAAACCGTGAGATCTGCGGTTAAATAGCCCCTAGATTGTTATATTCAATAGAAATGGGCATTAGCCCGTTTATTAAAAAATAAAATTTCATCTGGCTTCAGCCAAAACCTAAAAAAAGAAGCCCACCTTTCGGCAGACTCCTATAAAAACAAGATTGAAAAGAATTTTATTGTTTGGTAATATCCGGAACAGCCAAAGGAGTCTGGTCCCAACCGCCACCAAGCGCTCTATAGACAGCAACACTCGCCTTAAGTTGGTTCACTTTCTTTTCTACCAGCTCAAACTTTGATTCCAGGGCATCCCGCTGAGTCAGCAGGACTTCCATGTAATCGGCACGGGCATATTTGAACAGGTCGTTGGAAATATCTATAGACTTTGTTAAGGCATTTACTTCCTTCGATTTGATGTTCACACTGCTTTCCAGATTATGGATTTTAGATAACTGGTTTGCCACTTCAATATAAGCTCCCAAAACGGTCTGCTCATAATGATACACAGCCTGAATCTGTTTTGCATTGGCATTGTAATAAGCGACTTTAATGGCTCGTCTGTTGATCAGAGGAGCTGTAAGTTCTCCCGCAAGAGAAAACAGGAATGACTGAGGCTTGATGATGTACAGAGGATTAAAAGCCCGTAAACCGATTCCGGCAGAAAGATCAAGAGAAGGGTAGAACCTTGCTTTGGCCACTTTAATGTCCAGCTTGGCTGCAGCCAGCTCATATTCAGCCTGCTTGATATCCGGACGGTTTTCCAGCAAATCAGAAGGAATTCCTCCGTACACAGCTTGCGGAACAACAGAATCAAAAGAATTCTGGCTTCTTTCTACGGGCTGAGGAAATCTTCCTACCAGATAATTGATCTTATTTTCAGTCTCCACAATCTTTTGCTGGATATCATACTGCATTCCCTGGGTTTTCAGAACCTGGGCTTCAAATCGCTGCACTGCCAGCTCATTGGACCGGGCATTCTTTTTTAAATCCTTGATAATCTCCAGCGCATCATTCTGAATTTTGATATTCTGATTCAGAATAACCAGTTCATTATCCAATGCCAGCAGCTCATAATAAGAATCTGCAATCTCTGAAATAAGATTGGTGGTCATGAAGTTTTTGCCTTCAATGCTGGCAAGATATCGCTGTACCTGAGCTTTCGTTGCATTATGAAGTTTTCCCCAGATATCTGTTTCCCATTGTGCCTGGGCACCTACTCCAAAATCAAATAATGGCTCCGGCATTTCACGGCCGGGTTCTATTTCAGTGTTGGCCTCCATAGCCCCGATATTGGTATAGCGGCTTACCTTATCTACTCCTGCACCGGCTTTTAAACCCATAGAAGGAAGATATTCCCCTTTCCTGGCTTTGATTTCATTTTTAGACATTTCAATTTCCTGAAGAACAATATTAAGTTCCTGGTTATTCTGAAGAGCCTGGCTAATCAGTTCCTGAAGATGAGGATCACTGAAGTATTCATTCCACTTCATTTTTCCTGTATTGATGGTGTCATTTTCTGCCGGACCGTATTTTTCGGGAACGGTTTTATTCTCAGCACGCTGTTCTATTTCGATAGGTTTACAGGCAGTAAGACTTAATAAGAAGACTGCCAGACCTGCATATTGATATATTTTTCTTTTATTCATAATGGATCATGTCTTCGCTTAATGGAGATTCATCTTCGTCTTTAATCATTTTTTTACCATCAGACCACTTGGCAAATATGTAGTAGAGCCCCGGAATAACAATGACTCCGAATAGTGTTCCTATAAGCATTCCTCCCAATGAAGAAGCCCCGATGGTATGGTTTCCGATAGCTCCGGCACCTCTTGCAAAAACAAGCGGAACCAATCCTGCAATAAACGCAAAAGAGGTCATCAGGATCGGTCTGAAACGGGCTTTGGAGCCCTCAACCGCTGCTTCCAGGATAGAATCTCCCGCCTGGCGCCTTTTCACCGCAAATTCAACAATAAGTACTGCGTTTTTACCCAGTAATCCGATAATCATAATTAATCCTACCTGTGCATAAATGTCATTTTCCAGTCCCATTGCTTTTAACAGTAAGAAAGATCCGAATACTCCCACCGGAAGCGAACACAGTACAGCAAAAGGAATGAGGAAGCTTTCATACTGAGCTGCCAGAACCAGATACACAAATACCAGAACAACAAGGAAGACATAGATGGCCTCGTTACCACGCTGCGCCTCATCGTAAGACAATCCTTCCCATGCCACTTTATATCCGTGAGGAAGCGTTTTTGCCGCGGTTTCATTGATGGCCTGAATAGCATCAGCGGTTGTATATCCAGCGGCCGGAAGTCCACGGATTGCAGCTGAATTGTACATATTGTAACGGGTAATCTCGTTAGGTCCCTGTGTTTTTTTCATCGTCATAAAGGCTGAATAAGGAACCATTTCATCACGGTCGTTTTTCACATACAGATTCATGATATCTGTAGGAAGTCTTCTGAATTCCGGGGACGACTGTACATATACCTTAAAGAACTGTCCGAAACGGATAAAGCCCTGCTCATAGGTACTACCGATCAGAATGTTGAGGTTATCCATCGCTTTTCCTATAGAAACTCCCTTCTGCATGGCGGCATTATTGTCAAACACCAGCTCATACTGAGGATAATTGGCAGCAAAGAAGGTGAAGACCCCTGAAAGTTCTTTACGTTTTTTTAGCTGGGCGATGAAATTTTTATTGGCTTTATCAAATTCCTGATAATCGGTAGTTCTGTTCAGATCCAGAAGTCTCATAGAGAAACCTCCAGAAGATCCGAATCCTGGTACAGCCGGTGGTTCAAAGAACTCAATGGTAGCTCCAAGATCTTTTGATTTTTCTTCCAGCTCTTCCATGATTTCCTTTACAGAATGATCACGGTCATTCCAGCTTTTAAGGTTGATCAGACAGGTCCCTGCATTGGAGCCGCGCCCTTCCGTCATAATCTCATATCCAGCCAGTGACGATACAGATTCCACACCGTCTACGCCCATACATATTTTCTGTAAGGTCCTCGAAACTTTATTGGTCTGCTCCAGGGTAGAACCCGGAGGAGTCTGAATAATGGCATAAATAGTTCCCTGGTCTTCATTCGGGATAAACCCGCCTGGCAATACTTTGTTGATCACAAAAATTCCTGCACAGAAAGCAATCAGAATTCCCCATGTCACCACTTTTCGGCTCACAATTTTTCTAAGGAATGAAGCGTATTTTCCGGTTACTTTATCAAAACCGCTGTTAAAAGAGTCTAAAGCTTTGGTGAAAATATTGACTTTTTTAGGCTTTCCATGATGGTTTTTCAATAACATTGCCGCCAAAACCGGAGTCAGCGTAAGCGCTACTACTGCAGAAATCACAATAGAACTAGCCATAGTAATAGAAAACTGACGATAGAAAGTTCCCACCGGACCTGTCATAAATGAAATAGGGATAAAAACGGCTACCATCACGGCTGTAATGGCAATAATGGCTCCGGCAATTTCACCCATCACTTCTTTTACCGCTTTATAAGGCGAAATATTACTGTCTTCCATCTTGGCATGAACGGCTTCTATCACCACAATCGCGTTGTCAACTACAATACCGATGGCCAGTACCAATGCGAAAAGGGTAACAAGGTTGATGGTTAATCCGAAGAACTGGATCACAAAGAATGTTCCGATCAGAGAAACCGGCACGGCAATAATAGGAATCAGGGTAGAACGCCAGTCACCCAGGAAAATGAAAACCACGATGGCCACAAGGATAAACGCATCTCTCAATGTATGCATTACCTGCTCAATAGAAGCATCCAGGAATTGGGAAACGTCATAACTGATTTTGTAATCAACCCCCGGAGGGAAGTTTCCTTTCATTTCTGCAAGTTTTGCCTTGACATCCCTGATTACATCATTCGCATTACTTCCGTAGTTCTGTTTTAAAACGATAGAAGCGGAAGGATGCCCATCAAGATTGGAATAAATATCAAAGAACTCACTTCCAAGTTCCACTTTGGCAATATCTTTCAGCTTTACATTCTCTCCTTCAGCATTGGAACGGACAATGATATTTTCATACTCTTCCGGCTTGTTGTACTGTCCTTTATAGGTCAATACATATTCCAGCGACTGTGCTGCAATACCGGAACTTTGCCCGATTCTTCCCGGACGCCCGATAATACTTTGTTCTCCAATCGCTTTCATCACCTCATCTACCGAGATATCGTAAGCACGCATACGGTCGGGGTTCAGCCAGATACGCATGGCATATCTACGGCTTCCCAGAATCTGAGATTTTGCAATCCCGTGGATACGGTTGATTTCCGGGATGATATTCACCATAGAGTAGTTGTACAGGAATTTTTCATCCATACTTTTATTCGTACTGTAAAGATTCACGTACATCAGCATACTCGGCTGGATCGGGTTTACCACAACCCCTTCTTTCTGTACAAGTTCCGGTAATAGAGGCATTACCTGGTCTACTCTGGTTTTTACCAGTACTACCGCTTCATTAGGATCGGTTCCGGGATCAAAGACCACATTGACAGTAGCTTCTCCGGCACTGGTGGCATCGGTAGTGATGTACCGCATTCCCTGAACACCATTGATGGCATTTTCAATTGTAATCAAAGATGATTTTACCAATACATCTGCACTCGCTCCGGGGTAGGCAATAGATACAGCTACTGTTGTAGGCGCAATTTTAGGAAACTGCTCTGTAGGAAGCTGCTTCATCGCGATGCCTCCCATAAACAGGATTACAACCGATATCACAATGGCGAAAACCGGTCGGTGTATTACTTTTTTAAACATAATGCTGCTTTTGGGTTACTCGGCGTACAGATCCAGATTCGACATTACTTTTTCAGGCTTTTGGTATTTTGAACTGATCTTTTGATTTTCCTGAACCATTCTAAGACCCTCCAGAAGGATTCTGTCATCCTTTCCAAGCCCTGAAGCGACTACATAAATATGTGGTAATTCAGCAGCAACTTTTATTTCTCTGGCATGTACTTTGCCATCTTTGCCGATCACATAAACGTATTTCTTTTCCAGCTCCTCGAAGGTTGCTTTCTGGGGGATCATCATGGCGTTGGCATAAGGGGATGTGATGACGATGTTTCCGGTTTCTCCGTATCTCAGCAGTCCTTTAGGGTTAGGAAATGTTGCTCTGTAGGCAATATTCCCTGTTTCATTGTCAAAGTCAGACTCTATTGTCTGTACAATACCGTCCTGAGTGAATTCTTTGCCATTGGCCATTCTCAGACGTACATGCATTGGATTGCTGTCCTTTTTGGCGTCCATCTGATTAAGATATTCAGCCTCCGGTACATTAAAATATACCCACATTTTACTGTTGTCGGAAAGTTCAGTTACCAGTTCACCTTCATCCACCAGGCTTCCTTTTCTGACATGCAGTTTTCCTACAATTCCATTAAAGGGAGCCCGGATTTCTGTGAATTTCAAATGGGTATTCATTGAAGCAAGTTCAGCCTGGGCTTTTTCATATCTTGCTTTAGCCATCGCCATTTCCTGCGGGGCTACAATGTTTTTGTCTGAAAGGTTTTTGGTATTCTGATATTCGATTTGTGCATATTTCGACTCTGCTTTTGCACGGTTTACATCAGACTCATAAAGATTAGGCATGATTTTAAATAGCAGCTGCCCCTTTTGTACAAATTGTCCTTCATCTACATAAATAGACTGAATGTATCCCTTTTCCTGAGCACGGAGCTCAATATGATTGATAGAACGGATTTGTGCTACATAATCTTTATTGACCAAAGTATCTTTTACAAGCGGACTTGTAACGTTGAATGATGCTGCTTCTGTCTTTTCCTTTTTTTCAGGCTGACAGGCTGCTAACAAGAAAATAAGGCACAGATTAATATACATGAGACTTTTCTTGACCATGATAATATTGTTTTATAATAATTTATAATTGAAAAAATAGAGTTACCTGCTCTCAAATAGAATTGAAAGCCTATAAAAAGATTTCGGGAAAATTATTATAAAATCACAGTCTGATGACCCTGTACTGAATGTACAGATCATCATGTAAAGTTTTTAAATATTCTGACTGAGAAAGTGAAACAGCGATTTTTCTGTCATGAAAGGTAGTGACAAAACCTGAGATCAGGTGCCAGAAACCATCTTTGAAAAGCACAAGAAGCTCTGTAGAATCGGATGTCTCTAGATTGTCGTCATTTTCGTTGTCATTTTCAGAAAGATTAGCTCTGATCTTGTTATAGCGGGGATGACTGATATTGTAAGCATCATTGGTCTCTTGATTTTTAATAAAGGCAAAAGATTTTTTGATGCTTTTTTTCTGATGAACCAGAAGATCTGTAGTAAAGTGAAGATCAGAAGAAGTATCTGTTGAAATATACTGCTGAATTTGCCCATAATACCAACCTAAAACGGTAAGCAAGGCAAATAATAAGCTGTATAAATATTGATAAAATCTTTTCCGCATCCAGAGACAAAGGTAACTAAAACTTAAAAATAAGTGCAACCGCTAAAGATTAAAAAAGTGTTAAAAAGTAATAGTCTTACTGAAAAAATCCGTTTGTTTTCCAGACTTTATTGAAAATTAAAGAGAAGTGGTGTATCTATGAAAGGTAAAATCAATAAACAGGATAGAAAAAAGCTAAAAAATTAAATAGACAAATTTGTCTATTTAATATCTATCTTTGCTTCATGAAACAGAGAGGACAGGCTGTCATTGACAAAATTTTAGATACCGCAGAAAAATTATTCTACGAACAGGGGTATAACAATACCGGAATTAACCAGATTATAAGTGAATCTGATATTGCAAAAGCTTCTTTATATAAGCATTTTGAAACAAAAACTGATTTATTAATTGCCTATATCCAGCGTATGCATCAGCTTTGGTTCAGCAGGCTGGAAGCCAGTGTAAATGCAGTCAGCGACCCTAAGGAAAAGCTGCTGGCCATTTTTGACCATCACACCAAGCGACAGGAAATCAGACAGTATGGAGGATGTCCGTTTATTAAGGCCAATGATGAAGCCGGAACAAGTGATCCCAGGGTGTTAGCAGAGATTCAGGCAACAAAAGTTCACAGTAAGGAATTTATAAAAACACTTGTGATAAATTCCGGTCACAAACAAATGCTTACCGATGAGGATCTTACCGAAATGATCTATGTAATGCTGGAAGGTTCTATAGTTACAGCTTCCGTTTTTAAAAATCCGGATGAGATACAAACAGCAAAGAAAATTATTCAAAAACTGATTTAAAATGAAAACTACAAATAATAAGTGGCTGGAACTCATCATTGTTCTGGCAGCCCCTTTACTTTCTGTTATAGACGTGTTTATTATCAATATAGCCATACCCACTATCAAAAAAGGGGTTCATGCGACCGATGGTGAAATGCAATTCGTTATTGCTGGCTATCTTCTCGGTTATGCTGCTTTTCTGATTACAGGAGGAAGGGCAGGGGATCATTTCGGAAGAAAAAAAGTATTCTTCTGGGGAATGCTTGCTTTTACAGTAACTTCCTGTTTATGCGGGTTGTCACAGTCTGCATTACAGCTGAATATCACACGGTTTTTTCAGGGATTAAGCGCTTCGTTTATGGTTCCGCAGACCATTGCATTTATTCAGATCCTTTTTACAGAGACTAAAGAGCGGGCGAAAGCATTTGGTCTGTACGGAATTACTCTGGGAACAGCTGCTGCAATAGGTCAGGTACTTGGTGGTTATTTATCTGATACACATTGGATGATAGAAGGCTGGAGACTGGTTTTCTTTATAAACCTTCCCATAGGGATTATCACCCTTTGGGCAACCCAGAAATACGTTACTGAAACCCCCAGACATGAAAGTACAAAATTTGACTACACCGGAGTTGTCATATTAACCTTTGCTCTGTTCTTTCTTATTTATCCCCTGATTCAGGGACGGGAGTCAGGATGGCCTTTGTGGAGTTTCGGACTTTTAATGCTCTCTTTTGTTCTGTTTGTTATTTTCATTTATAATCAAAAAATAAAACTGGGGAAAAATGGTAATCCTTTGATTGATGTCAGATTATTTAAAATAAAGGATTTCAATATCGGGCTTACGGCTGTTTTATTTCATTTTATGCTTCATACTGCCTATTTGTTACTGAGTGCCGTATATCTTCAGAACGGACTTGGGATTTCAGCACTGGATTCCGGATTATACTTTATTGCACCGGGGATTCTGTTTGTTGTTTCTTCTGTTATGGCTTCCAGACTGATTGTAAAATATGGAAAGAAAGTACTGCAGATAGGTGTGGTGATTCTTTTCTTTGCATTTTATCTTCAGATGACACTTTGGAAGCCGGGAATCAGTACCGGGCTGATCATAGGATTAATGGCAATGTGGGGATTTGGAAATGGTTTGGTTCTTCCTTCATTATTGAATGTTGCCCTTAAAAATGTGCCTTCCCGGTATGCAGGAAGTGCGGCCGGAATATATTCTACTTTTCAGCAAACCGCTTCTGCATTAGGGGTTAGTGTTATTGGCGGGGTATTTTTCTATTTTTCAAAAGACGGTTGGCAGACAGCTTATCATTTTGGGATTATTGGTGTTCTTATCTGTGTGATTATGGTAGGTTTGATGTTACAATTATTACCGGCTTCTGAACCCGTAGGTGAACATGGGAAGAAAACAATTAAAGCATAATAATCTTGGAGGTTTTTAACAAAATTAATTTTATTTTTGAAATAGCTTTATTCTGCACAATTTTTGCTGTAACAAGCTACTTTTAACGGTTAATACATGACCGCAGTACAAAATTCTCCAATATTATGATGAAAAAATACCTTATTTATATATCGCTTTTAGGAGCACCTTTATTTTGGGGACAAAGTAAAGTGACTGGAAAATCTGCTTATGAGCAAAGCCTGGCTTTATCAGAGAAGGAAAATGAGGCAATGGCATTTGATGCTAATGTCAGGTTAACTGATGCAGAAATAGCTTTGGATAAAAAAATATTCCAGCTCCGTAAACAGTTTCTCAGTGATACAGAAGCGAAGAAAATATCTTTATATAACAGTTCTTTTAATGAATTAAAACCATTGATAGAAAGCAGCAAGCTGTTTGAGCTCCTTCAGGGTATGCCGAAAGGAGGTCTGCTGCATACCCACAGCGGAGGAATAACAGACGTGAAATGGGTCATTTCGGCTGCCAGAAAATATCAGGAATGCTATGTTTACGATCAGAAAGATAATGATCAGTTTATTTTCGGACAGTTGGCTTTTTTTGAAAAAGGAAAAGTTCCGGCCGGATTTGTAAGTCTTGATAAAAAGCTGGCTTCAGATCCTGGTTTTGAAAAAGAACTGCAGGACCTTCTAACCCTGAAAAGGGATAATCTATGTTCTTATACAGATTATTGGATCGAGTTTGAAAAACGGTTTAAGCGCATCAACCTGCTGCTTCCGTATCGTCCTTTCTTTAAGGAGTATTATCTGAAAGGATTTCAGGATCTGATAAAAGACAAGGTGCAGCACGTAGAAATAAGATATATCTTTGATGAACTTTACGATTTTCAGCATGGAAAATATCCTTTGAAAACTTCTGTCACAGATCTGCAGGACATTATTAAAGAAATACAGAAGACAGATCCGCAGTTCACACTGAAGCTGATCTATTCAAGCTTTAAATTCTTGGATAACGAAAGTATTGGAAAACAATTGGAAACTGCTTTTGAACTGAAAAAAGAGTTTCCGGATATGATTTCAGGCTTTGATCTTGTAGCAGATGAAGCTGCCGGGCATCATATCAGTTTCTTTGAGAAAAGCTGGGCAAAAATGAATGAACTTAATAAAAAGTATGGTGTGGAAATACCTCTTTTCCTTCATGCCGGAGAAAGCAATTCTGCCCTGAACAAAAATGTACTGGATATTGTTCCATTGAACAATAAAAGAATTGGTCACGGGCTCAATCTGATTTACTTCCCGAAAACCATGGAACAGATCAGAAAACAGAATAAGCTGGTAGAAGTAAGCCCGATCAGCAATCAGATCTTAGGATATGTAAGCGATCTGAGAAATCATCCTGCAAGAGTGTTATTGAGCAATGGAGTGCAGTGCTCTATCAACAGTGATGATCCTTCCGTATATGGCTATACAGGCTTAAGTTATGATTTTTGGGTTACGCAGGTATATTGGGAACTGGATCTGAAAGCAATAAAAAAACTGGTTTTCAATTCTATTGATTATTCTTCTTTGAATGAAACAGAGAAAAAGAAAGCTGTAGCTTATCTGGACCTGCAATGGAATAATTTTGTTCAGAAAACAAACCAGAGCTTAAACTAAATAAGTTTTTCCTGAAAAGATAAAGAGGCTGCCTCAAAAGTCATATAACTTGGCTTTTGAGACAGCCTTCTGTTTTTAACAGAGATGCCAACTATTTTTTTAATTTTAATCCGGACAGTTTTTTCCTTATATCAGGACTTTGTTTTGACGGACTTACATTGGTCAGAACCAAAGACTCACAGCCATTAAAGATTGCAAAACGCTTTACGGTTTCCATAAAAGGAGTAAGCCATAATTCAGTAGCTATAGCGCCGTTTTCAATATGCAGATGAATAAGCTCAAATTTTTTTTCTTTTCTGTGCGCTTTACAGTCCACTCTTCCAATAAACTGGTCTCCGAACAGGATGGGAAGACAGAAATAACCATACTGCCTTTTTTCTTTTGGAGTATAGCATTCCAGACGGAAATCAAAATCAAAGATCTGTTTGATTCTATCCCGGTGGATAATAGAATTATCGAATGGAGAGAGCAGCCATACACCTGGATCAGCAGGATCAAATGTTTTTTCCAGTATATCATTCTGGATGAAAACAGCGTTTCCTCCCTCAGCATTGACTTTGGAAATTATGCCTTCTTCAAGCATGCTTTGCAGTATCTCATTGACATTCTTCTTCAGGTCATTTCCGTTCCTAAGGTGAGTAATCTGTTTTACTGTGGTAAACCCATAGGAACGAAGATTGGTTTTTACCAGATATTCCGCTAATTCAGCAGACGTAGGTTCTGTAGTGCTAGTGAAAGAAGGTAATACTCTTTCTGACAGATCATAGGTTTTCTGCATTCCGGAGCGTCCGCTGATCATCAGATCTCCCTGCATAAAAAGTCTTTCAAGTGCGAGTTTAGCAGGTTTCCAATTCCACCAGCTTCCGGTTTTTTTGCTTTCATTTTCAAAATCCCTTGCTTTTTTAGGACCCTCATTGCGAATGGTATCTGTGACATATTTCATCACTTTAGGATCTGCATTATAGTAACGGGATTCTCCTCTTTTGATCATCAGCATTTGCGGTAAAACATAGCGGAAATCCTTCATGGGAAGGTAGGATGCTGCATGAAACCAATATTCAAATACTTTACGCTCTTCCACCAGTTCTTCCAGATAATCTGCCTGAAAATCAGGAACCCTTGTCCAAAGGGTATGATGATGGGCACGTTCAACGACAGAGAGTGTATCGATCTGTATATATCCAAGATGTTCCAATGCTTTAAGAACAGCTGTTTTCCCGGTTCCGAACGGCGTATTGTGTATTAAGCCCTGGCTATGTAATGTGATGAGTTTTAATTGCTGTGATGTTAACTTCTTTTCCATCTTTTATATCTGAATGATAGAGATTGTATGATGTTTTTTCAAATATACTGATTTAGCGGAAAGTCATAGGATGAGAAGATAGATAGATCTGTTTACCGTTACAGTTTTAGATCAGCATTTTTTACTATTTCCAGCAACCTGGCAGCAGCCATTGTGCCCATATTGAAGCCATCGTTGATAATACATTCATAAGATTCGTCAAGATATTTTGGAAGAGTACCTTCCGTTATAGCAATAACTTTGGTTTCTGAAGTTGGTATTTTTTTCTTGATAAGAGAGCTGTGCAATCCGGCGAGCGTTTCATCACTCATGGCAAAATATCCGTCAAAACGTTCATAATCCAGGATGATATTCAGTTTTTCTTTTACACTTTCGGCAGATTCACAATAGATTATTTTACACTCTGTTTCTGGTGATTCTTTTAATTTACCGATAAAAAAATCTCTTCTGGTCTGTGTTATTTTCAGGTTTTCATCACCAAATATGGCCAGTATCCTTTTACAGTTGTTTTTTATCAGTCTTTCGGCAGCTGTTTCAGCGTTGAGCCTATTATCGAAAATAATCTCGTCAAAATGATTCTGCGGAATTGTCTTATCAAAAATAACAACAGGAAGATCAATATCTCTGGCTTTCTGCAGGTGGGAGAGGTCTTTCGTATATCTTGTAAGAGAAATAAGGATACCGTCTACCCGGGAGTTGATGCAGGTAACAATATTTTCTATTTCCCTGTTTAAAGATTCTTCTGACGACAGTACAAAAAAATGATAACCCTCTCTGTGAAGTACAGAAGATATTCCTTTAATAATAGAAGGGATAAAAAACATGGACATTTCAGGAATAATAAGCCCAATCATTTTTGATGATTTCTTCCGGAAGTTGATGGCAAAGTCATTCGGGATATAATTAAAGGTTTCTGCTGCCTCTTTTACCTTAAGCTTTACAGCATTGCTGATATCAGGGTGATCCTTCAGTGCTCTGGACACTGTAGATACACTGATATTAAGCATTTCAGCAATGTCTTTTATTGTGACTCTTTTCATTTTTAAGTTAATTGAGGCAATTTTTGGGTTAATTTAGTGATGTTTTGGGAGTAAATTTAAGTTAAAAAATGTTAATTTATACAATTGAAGTGTTATAGAAAAGTTAAAATTAAAATAAGTTATCCACCGCAAACGTTTGCGCAAACGTTTGAATTTAATAATAATTTAACACTGTGAACAAACCATATTTTACATATGGTAAAAAAAATACTTTTAGACCATAATTAAAAAACTCCTAAAAATATGGAATCGAAAATTTTTACCAGACTGTTCATTTTGGGTGCTATGAATACCGCAGCATTTATGTTTTCCCAAAGTACAGAAAACGATACAATTGCAAAAGGTAAAGCAATTGATGAAGTAGTCGTTACAGGGAATTCAAACCCTAAAGCTTCTATTAAAACCAGTACTTCTATTTCAACATTAAAAATGAAGGACATAGAAAATGCTGCCCCAAGAACAACTGCAGAAATTTTCCGAACAATTCCCGGAATACGTTCAGAATCATCAGGAGGGGAAGGTAATTCCAATATTACCGTAAGAGGGGTTCCGGTTTCGGCGGGAGGTTCAAGATATTTACTGATTCAGGAAGATGGGTTACCGGTAATGCAGTTTGGAGACATCGCTTTCGGAACGCAGGATCAGTTTACAAGGTTTGATTCTTTTGTTTCCAGAGTAGAAGCATTAAGAGGAGGGTCTGCCTCTGTTTTTGCAAGTAATTCTCCGGCAGGGATCATCAATTTTATCACAAAAACAGGAGAAAAAGAAGGGGGAAGCATTACTCAGCAGATTGGGCTTAACTATAAAAATTACAGGACTGATTTTGATTACGGAACCCCAATAGCAGAAAATACATACGTAGCGGTAGGAGGATTCTACAGAATAGGAGACGGGCCCAGAAAGACCGGATTTAATTCCAATAACGGCGGACAGTTCAGGCTTTCTTTACTGAGAAAGTTTGATAGAGGTAGTTTCAGAATATACGCAAAGATACTGGATGACAGAACAGCAGCGTATATGCCGATGCCGGTAGGGGTTATGGGAACAGATGCAGATCCTAAATGGTCTTCTCTGCCGAATTACAATATTCTCAGAGGAGCTTTACAAACCATTAATCTGCAGCATGACAGAACCTTAGGGAATGACGGGAATATCTTTAACAGTGATGTTTCAGATGGAATGCACTCTCTTTCTAAAGTGATAGGTGCAGAATTTAATTATGATCTTGGAGAAGGCTGGAAGCTGGAAGAAAAAATTCGTTATGCAGCCAACAGTGGGCAGTTTATTGCCCCGTTTCCTGCGAGTGTAAGCAGAGGTAGTGATTTCTTTACTGCGGGTAATTTTACCAATTTCGGAAGCGCTGTTTATGCAGGAACCAATACTCCGGTCGATATGAATGCCTATTATATGAAGCTGGCTCTTTTTAATGTAAAGCTGAATAACTTCAATAATTTTGTGAATGATTTTAATATCAACAAAAAATGGAACGGATTAAAATTAAATGCAGGTTTGTATAAATCTACACAAAATATCAATATGTCATGGATGTGGAACAATTATATTCAGGAAGTAAACGACAGTAATGCCAGATTGGTTGATGTGAAAAATACGTCCGGAGCATATATAACAGATCATGGTTTACTGAATTATGGAATGAAAGACTGGGGAAATCTGAAGAGAGACTACAATACAAAATACGATATCACTGCCCCACATGCACAGATCGAAATCAATGCAACAGATAAACTGACGATAGATGCCGGAGCAAGATATGATATCGGGAAAGTAACAGGAACGTTCTCAGGAGCCACCGTTACCTATACAAGCCTTGATATGAATGGTAACGGCGTCATTGATATTCCTGAACAAATGGTTGGCTCAAATGATAATATCATTGTTCCTGTAAATTACAGATACGGAATTTTCGGATATTCAGTAGGTGCCAATTATGCGCTGAACAGTAAAAATGCAGTATTTGCAAGAGTAAGCCAGGGTGGAAGTGCTTCTGCAGACAGAATTTTGTTTTCAGGGTATAACTACACCAATAATGATGATCCTGCACTGGATGCTGTAAAGGTAAATAAGGTAAATCAGATAGAAGCCGGATACAAACTGAGAGGAGCCGGATATTTCCTGAATACAACACTTTTCTATGCAGGAACAAAGGAGGCCAATTATGAAGCGACAACTCAGAGAAAAACAGAAAATAAATACCAGTCCCTGGGAGTAGAACTGGATGGATATTACAGGATTACAAAAAGCTTTGAAGTAAAGGCAGGAATCACTTATACTCACGCCGAGATCAAAAATGCACTTGATCCTTCCATTATTGGAAACACACCAAGAAGAACACCTAAGCTGATGTATTCCGTAAATCCAAATTTCAATATGAACAAACTGAATGTTGGCTTTTATTTGATCGGAGCTACAAAAGCTTATACCCAGGATTCCAACAAGTTAATTATGCCAGGTTATGCTATTGTAAACCCTTATATTTCTTATCAGATCATGAAAAATCTTTCGGTAAGCGTGAATGCCAATAATATCTTTAATACCATTGCGGTTACAGAAGCAGAAGAAGGAAGCATCGCAGGCGGAAACGGAATCGTGAGAGCAAGAACGCTTCCGGGAAGCAGCTACAGTGCAAGTGTGAAATTTGATTTTTAATAGTTTGCTCATATGTGGAACGAATTTTTATTCGTTCTGCATTTTAAAAAAATAATAATATGTTTAGACAGGAAGCCATAGAGATTATCAGAAAAGCGATTACAGAAGAAGGAATTCTGGCATCTGCACAACAAAAAGACAATTACGCAAGAGTATGGGCAAGAGATTCTATGATGGCAGGGTATGCCGGAATTTTAATCCATGATGAAGAGATTCTTACGGGGCTTGAAAGATCTATTCTGACATTGGTCAAACATCAGGCAGAAAACGGGCAGATTCCCTCCAATGTGGTGAATGGCAAAGCAAGCTACGGAACACATGTTGGAAGGACAGATGCTACGGCATGGTGGATTGTTACCGCTTGCGAATACCTCAGAATAACATCAGATGACGCTCTTAAAAGCAGTCTGAAAAAAAAGATTTATCAGGCACTTTCATGCCTTAAGACTTGGGAATACAATCAGAGGGGGTTGGTTTACAGTCCATTGGGAGGAAACTGGGCAGATGAATATGTGACGTCGGGCTATACACTGTATGATAATGTTCTCAGATACTGGGCCTTGAAAAATGTATCAGAAGCCTATAATGATCCTGAATTAAAAACGGTATCGGAAAACACCAAAAATCTGATCCAGCAAAATTTTTGCAAAAATGATTCAAATGCAGCCAGGTATCATGAAACAGCTTATGCCAAAGCTTCAGCAAAACCCTTCTTCTGGGCATCTCTGAATGCAAACGGGTATGATGAGCGGTTTGATCTTGCCGGGAATGCACTGGCTCTGCTTTTAGATTTTGAAATTGATGTTCAGGATTTTTCAGAATTTTTAAGGGATATGAGTAATGAGTTTAAGCACTGGATGCTTCCCGTCTTTTACCCGGTTATTTTTCCAGGAGATGATGATTGGCGTCTGCTGGAAAACAATTACAGTTACAGCTTTAAAAACCAGCCTTGTCATTTTCACAACGGAGGATCATGGCCTATATTTTTAGGGTGGCTGTGTCTGGGTCTTAAGAAAAAAGGAATCAAGGAAATTCCTGAAAAAATTATTACACAATACGAAACATTAATGAATGAAAAGGGTGAGCATTTCAGAGAATTTTATTCAACAGACAAGCTTTTGCCACTGGGAACAGAGCAGCTCTGCTTTTCTGCGTCCGGATATATTTTAATGTCATTATAAAGAACCGTTTTCAAAATAACCTGGCTCAAAAAATAAAAAAATGATTGGAGATATTATAGAATTGGAAGATAAACATCTGGCTACAGCCAAAGAGATCACAGAGATACTGAAAAAACATTTTTCGTTAGGCAAAGAAAGGAAAATAGCAATAGGAATTGCTGGAGAAAGTGGCAGCGGAAAATCGGTAACGGCTTTTGCCATTCAGAAAGTTCTGGAACAGGATCATCTTAAGAGTCTCGTTGTACAGATGGATGACTATTTTAAGCTTCCTCCGAGAACGAATCACGAAAACCGCATGCAGTCCCTCGATAATGTAGGTATCCATGAAGTTGATCTTAATACACTTTCCCGGAATATAATGGATTTTAAAAACGGAGTTCCGGAAATAGAAAAGCCTTTGGTGAACTATGGTAAAAACTCAGCCGGTCATGAAATAATAGAAACTTCTGAATACAATATTATTATTGTAGAAGGTACTTATGTCTTTGAAATTGAATCTTTTGATTTTAAAATTTTTATAGACAGGAATTATAAGGATACTTACAGGAACCGGATGAACCGTAACCGCGATGAGCAAAGTGATTTTATAGAAAAAGTACTGGAAATAGAGCATCAGATTATCAGAAATTTTAAAAATGATGCAGATCTTATATTGGGAAAAAACTATGAACTTGTAACCTCCAATTTATGAAAGTAAAAAGAATCATTCCCCATCTGAGCTTCTGGCAAATCTGGAATATGAATGTCGGTTTTTTTGGTATTCAGTACAGCTTTGGACTTCAGCAGACGGCAGTTAATCCTATTTATTCTTTTTTGGGAGCCCATGCCGAGCAGCTTCCTATTCTGAATCTTGCCGGGCCTATTACAGGATTATTGATACAGCCATTGATTGGGGCTATCAGTGATAAAACCTGGAGCCCTAAATGGGGACGCAGAAAACCATTCTTTTTGCTGGGTGCTTTATTTTGCAGTATCGCTTTATTTTTATTTCCCTTCAGTTCTACCATCTGGATGGCCGCAGGTTTGTTATGGATTTTGGATGCTGCCAATAATACAGCCATGGAACCTTACCGTGCATTCATTGGAGATAAACTTCCTGAAGATCAGCAGACTTTCGGATTTCAGATGCAGAGCCTGTTTGTGGGAGCAGGGATTACACTGGCCAATCTTTCACTGTTTGTTTTTCAAAAGTATCTGGGAGGAAATTCTGCGAACGGAGGTATTCCTGTGTGGGTTTATTATTCATTTTTCTTAGGGTCCTTCTGTTCTATTGCATCGGTAGCATGGTCTGTGTATAAAACGCCGGAGATCCCACCCACTGACGAGGAGCTTAAGGAGCTAAGAAAAGCTAAAGAAAGCAGTACGTTTTTTACCCCTTTTATAGAAATAATAATAGCCATCAGAGAAATGCCGAAAATTCTTTGGCAATTGGCATCGGTATATCTCTTCCAATGGTATGCCCTTTTTGTATACTGGCAGTTTATTACTCCAATGCTTAAATGGTCACTGTATGGAGTTTCCGAAGCCGATGACATGAAGGCCAGCCAATTTCTGGAAAACGCGAAAAGTGGAATATCCGTTGCAGTATCCGACCTGACATGGGCAAAAAGTGTGTTGCATCAGGTAGAAGTAGCAGTAGGGCAGACTGGACTTATGAATGGCTCTTATAATATTGTAACCATGTTTTGTGCGTTGCTCTTAGTTCCTTTTGCTAAAAAATTCAGCTCAAAAAACACCTATATTTTCTGTTTATTTCTTACAGGATTGGGAATAATGACGCTACCTTTTATCAAAAATGAATATGGTATTCTTATTCCGATGGTTGCGTTGGGAATCGGATGGGCTTCAATGATGGGACTGCCTTATTCCATTGTTTCCCCTTCTATTCCTCACAGTAAAAGAGGAATTTATATGGGAGTGATCAATATGATGATTGTTATTCCCATGTTGATCCAGACCCTGTCGTTTGGTTTTATTTTTAATAATTTTTTAGGGGCTGATCCCTCATCTGCAATTGTTTTGGCCGGAGTGTTGTTTTTGGCGGCGGGAGGCTGTGTGTTTTTTATGAAACCGGGCCGGCATGTAAATGATGAGTAAAACTATAGAAATGGATCTCTTAATGCATTGAAATGTTCTTTGTATTACCTTTGCTTTTAGCATGAATACCCGGAATAAAAAGAAAAGATCTGAAATCAGGAAAATATGATAAAACCACAACTTATTGGGTTGTGGTTTTTATATTATTTGTGTTGCAGGGTACTTAAGCTATTTTTAATCAAAATTTTATTCAATTGGAGAAAGCTTCAGTATAAAGGTCTTTGGGTATATTGTTTTTAATTTCTGCTCAACAGTTATTTGTTAGCCCATGTAATGATCAATCCCTTCTAAAAATAGCATATATCTGCCGGGCTGAAATTCCCCATAGGAAAACAGATAGATGCTATCATTATTTTTTACATAATGAATTTCTAATCCCTCTTCAGATAAATATGTTTCAATAAAATTATTCCTTAGATTAAAATGGCATTCACTGATAATGGCGTCAAAACTTTCATCATCTATTTCTTTTTTTAAATCTCTTAGCGGACTGTTGTAAAAATCAATTAATCTGATTTTCTGATTTTCAATTTCAAAAACTTCTTTCAGGCATTCTTGTTCATCGCCATCAAATAATTTTTGTCTGGTTATTTCGTTTTTTTTGATCATATTTAATTTGTTATAAGTTTAATATACCCTCAATGATAAACTCTTTTTTAAAGATTTATCTGTATATTTTTGATATGCATTAATTTATTCTTCAATCATAGTCGGATATAATGATATTCCCCAGACTATGTCTTTTAACATATTGGCATAATCTGTATTGGCTTCCTCTGCTAAGAAATTTTTTGCTATCATTACTGCCATTGGATATTTTTGATAAGCCTCTTCTTTTGTATAAATTTCATTATTGTCAATTACTGTTTTTTTTATATCCAGTAATTGATTATAAAAAGAGATGTTCAATGAAGTATCTGGAGACTGTTCATATTCTTCTTTTGCCTGTAATAAGGCTTTTTCAACTATTTCACGATAATATTTTTTCGTTAGCTTGTCTTCTAAATCTGTATACATTTATCTATTTTAAAGTTAAACTTAAAAGATAACTTTTATATTTTACCTAGGAAAGATAATTAAATGTAAAACCACAACTATTGTGTTGTGGTTTTATAGGATATTTTTTTGTTAAAGTTGATATACTATTCTTATCTCCATGAATTCATTTTGTAATTTGAAAAGTTAATTTTCATATCCTCTATCCTGTCTTCAAGAGCTTTAATCCCTGTCTTCAAATACATTACTTTTTCAGATTCATCCAGAATATAAATGATATCAAATCCTGGGCTGGGATTGGGAATAGGAACAGATAATTCAATATTGCTGTCTTCTTCAAAAACATAATATTCCCAATCTTTCTTTTCTAATAGTTTCTTATTCATTTTAATTTTTTTACATAAAAAATGAGGCTATTCATTGTAAAGATAGCCTCTTTAGAATTTATTTATAAAGTACTATTCATTTTTTCTCCTTGGAACAGGATCTCCTGTTTTTGGATCGATAGTATATTTTTTTTGAAAACTTTCAATAGTTTCAGACTCTCGGGTTAAGGGATTTACACCGTATTTTATGATATAGCTTGTAACCGTATCAGGTTCGCCTACATTGCCCATAAAACCAGGTGTTGCTGCATCATATTGATCCCACCATTCTTCTCCTTTTCTTTTTTCCTCGTCAGACATTAAAGCTTACCTTTTGGCTTCCTCTTCTCGTATTTTGTATTCAAATCGTGCAATTTGACCTTTATGGTCCTCTGAAATCAAATCAAATATAGCATCCCGAACTTCTCCTTCTTTTTGATAGACCATTATTTTTTCTAATAATATATCATCAAGAGTTTCGGGTAAATTTTTAAAATCAACATAAGGTAGCCTGATATTTCTATCTTCTCTGTACTTTTTAGCCTCTTCAGATTTTTTGAAACTAATGTACTGTTCTTGCTGATGTAGCTTGAGAATATTCAAAAATAGAGTTATTTAAATCTTCGATATTTAGTAATTCTTTTAAATTAAATTTAGGCAATTCATCTTTAAAGGGGTAAAATCGTATATGGCAAAAATCATATTTATTTAGTTTAATGGTTTTACTAATTCTTTATATTTATTGGCTACTCATCCCTCAGCTACTGCACAAATCTTTTCGTATGGCTTAATATTATAAATCAAATATTTTAAAAACAAAAATATGATTAAAAATGCTTTAAAAATATCCATATAAATGAAAGTAAAAGCCACACAATGCAATCGTGTGGCCGTGAGTAGAATTAAAGTTTGACTTAAATATCAGTTTACTTCCGCATAAATTTAGAATGATAAATAAAAGAATGCATACATATACGATATATTGTCTCCTTTTATATATTTACCAATAGCCATTATCTAGCATTTGTATGGTAGAAATTATAAATGTTATTTTATTAAGGATGAAAATCTCTTATAGCAATTTTTTTAAGTAGATTAAGAGAGAATTTGCTAATTCTGTGTTCATTTTAGACGATACTATTTGTTGAAATTTGGGCTGTTCTTTTTGATACATATCATATAGTTTCTTATTATTTTGTATCAAACAAAACTCTACATTAGCTATTCTGTCAGCTAATTTTACAACGATACTAATTTGATTATGAATAAGTTTATTATACATATTGTCTTTTCTTTCTTCTCTGTTTTTACCATCTCCATCAGTTAAAGAATACACAATTTCAGTAATTTTTTTTCCAAATCTTTTTTCTAACTCCTCAATTGAAACTGTAGTATCTTCTAATATATCATGAAGCCATGCACTTATCAGGATATCAGTGTTTTCTTGATTTGTCGGAAGAATAGAAAATCTCATTAATACACTTACTACATTGCCTAAATGAATTTCATAAGGGTATATTCCATAAAGTTGACCATTGTGTTTTTCTATTGCAAATTTTCTAGCATTATACAGCTGGTCTTTATAATTCATCTTATTTCTTTATCTATTATTTTCATGATCTCTTTTGCCCGTATTTCATCTACAAATTCTCCCGGTGTTGGATCCGGATAATAACTCAATGCAGCTTTTTCGCTATGCCATTCTCTATTATAGTATTCTTCTCCCTGCAATCCTGCATCTTTATACATTACCGCTCTTAGTAATGAATAGTTTTCCTTATTATTGATCTTTTCTATTTCAAAGTGATAGTATAAAATCTTTTCTATTGTATCTTTTTTATTCATTTTCAAGTAAATTTATATTTTTTGGTGTTTTTATTTTTTGAATTTCCTGAATTGTATTTTTGACGATCTGCATCTCTCTGATATCCGCTACATTTGTTTCTTTGTTACTGATAATGATGTTATTCAGTTTCTTTGGTCTAATATACATTTTTTGGCAAGTGAAATAGATTGACTAAATAGTTGTTGGTGATTTATTTTTAATAATCGAAATCAATAACCCTAATGGAAGTTACGTGCATTGACGGTAAAATAAAAACCACAACTTCTTGTGTTGTGGTTTATTGTTATTTGCGTTTGCTAAAATTAGTTAGATTTGATCTAATATGTTCACAGGAATATAATCCGTTGGATTTCCATATTTTCCGAGCCAAGTTTTATCTGGTAAGTAAGTTTCTACTTCAATATAGTCAAATATACTGATGTATTCTTTTTTATCGAAATCAATGAAAAATGTAATTACAGAATATTCTTCTGTGAAATTTTCAATAATACTTTTTACGTCTGATATAGAAATTTGATCTTCAGAAATAGACGTAAAAAAGAGATTTATTTTATCATCGGTTACATTTAGAGCCCCATTTCTAAAATTTTGACGAGAAATATCTTGTAATATTGATGGACTGTATTTTTCATAATTTAAAATCCACCATGCAATTGGCATTAAATAAAATTGATATTTATTCTTATGTTTTATACAACCTAGTATATAATTTTCATCTAATCTTTGTTTTATACTTTTCATACAATTTAATTTATGGTTGTTCAATTTTCCAACTTCCTTTGATAGCTTGTTCTTCTATTTTTTTTATATATTCTTTGGGTAAACCAAATGCTCCTGTGGATTTTGTGGGATCTGAAATCTGTGGTTTTGTAGGATGCGCTTTACCTAAGTCTTGAGCTACTGCAGTTTCTCTAATTTCTTTTGCTAATGATTCCGGTATTTCAAAAGAAACTATTTTTACACCCAAATCTTTCCCACCTCGTTTTTCATAAAAATAAACTTGATGCGATCTATCATCTAATGTTACATATAGCATATTATCTCCATTTATTTTTACATTTCCACTTTCATCTAACCTTATTCTATGTTGGCTAGCATTCGGTTTTTTACCCCCTTGCGTTCTATAAACTGTTGCATTTTTTTCTTCAAGCTCAATCAAAAGCTTTTCTTCACTTTCAATATCAAAATCTATATTACGAGTCGTTGTACCCTTATTATCTTCCAGCAAACTTTTCACCTTAGTAAGATCATTATCTGCCATTGCTTTTTCAAGTTCGATAGCCAGCTTGTCATCTTTGGCTAGGGTTTTTGCCTTCTCAAAAACATTTTTCGCTGCTATCAGCTCTTCTGGATTTAATCCTGTTTCACTTACTATTTTGGCTAGTTTGAGCTCAGCTATAAAACTATCAAATGTAACAATTCCTTTTCGAATGGCAAACACAGCTCTGGCTAATAATTCACCTGTCTCTATTAGGAATGGTATTGTTACATAAGTAAGTTTTTTTGCCTGTCTAAAACCATGTAATACTTCATCCTTTTGAGTTTTTATTTTAGTTTGTTTAGCAACATTTTGCTGTACTTTGCTTTCAAGTGCTTCAACTCTGGCCAAATCATTTTCCAGGGCTTTTATCACTTGTTCCCGAACTGCAGGAGCTAAGTTTGCCTCAGTAAGAAGTTTTCTGGTTTCCGTAATATCTTTTGATACTTCAAATGCTCTGCCTGCATTCACCAATTTAGCCGATATTTTTGCAACAGCAGCAGCATCTAAAACTGAACCTACAACAGAAATAATAACCCAAACAGCACTTGGCTCATCATTAGAAATATTTACTTTATAAGCAGCAAGCTGGGTGCGGTATGATTCTATTTCTTCATAAGTTAAATAACTGCTTAAAGCAAAATTTCCTGCGGCTAATAATACGGCTACCGTTCCCGTACCAAAAGAAAGTAATCCTAATGCAACAGCTAAAACACCTATCAGTAAACCTTCTATGAGATGTCTGGTGCTCTCCTGGTCTTCTTTATCATTTATTATTAAATCAAAAATGCTGTCTTTGGCTATTCCCTGTTGCTCTTTTGATTTTTGAAGCAGGCTTGAAAAACCATAAATAGAAAGTCCTTGATCTGATTGTAATTTTGCAATGATTTTTGTTATATTTTCTTCCTGATCGTTGATGTAATTCTCCAGAAAATCGTGAAGCTCCTGTCTCGTTTCTACATTGGCAAAACCTTCTTTATTAAAACCATTATCTTCAACGAGTGGAGTTACAGATGATAATTCTTTGATTGCTGTATTACCCTCTGCTCTTTTACTCCTGGCAAGTGCCTCCATTTTATTTTTGAAATCCCTCTCTTCAGGAGTCGGTTTTTCGATGATGATTGGTGTGTCGGCATTATTGGCTACTTCATAACTTTCTTTGGCTTTAGAGGCTTTTATTTTTTCTAATAAATTTTTTATGAAAGTGTCATTGAGTAATTTCTTTTTTTGTTCGAAGAGAACATGTCTGTACTTTATCAAAGAATCTTCTGCAATGTGAACAGTTTCTTTACGGAAAGAAAGCTCGTAATCTATAATTGTTTTTTTGAATGAGTCCAGAGTAAATCCATTTATTTCAAGCAAAACCAGTAATTCTTCTAATTGCTTATTTAAAGCATTTTCGAAAAGTGCCTTGTTAGGATCGTTTCGTTCGTAAGGGGTGCTTTCGTGACTATGCTTAAATTTAATATAGCTTGTATATTTTTTGTATAAAGTTTCTAGTCCTGCTAATCGATTTTGTAATTTTTCTCGATTATCTTTTTCTTTATTTCGGTCATTTCTATTTTTAATATATTCTTTAAGAGATTCTTCGATCGCATTCAAACTATTTGTTTCCTGTGAAACTTTACTCTTATAATCCGCCAGATCTTCCTCTGATAATTGTTTTAATAAATCAAGGATACGCGTATTTTGAATATAATCGGCAGTACTTGCTGCATCCCTGATAAATTGCTTTTTATCTGGTGATAATGCCTGTGTCTCTTGTTCTATATTATTTTCTTTTGCAGATATTCTATAGTTTACAGTTCCTCCTTTGGCAACTTTTTCTTGAACATATTCATTCGTAAATGCTGGTTTCCAGACCAGATGACGGGTAAGGTGCATCTTAAATTCTGCAAAGTGGTTGAGATCTTCATCTGTCTGAATCAATTTACCATTAAACTTTTGATTTTTCGCGATAATAATGGTATAAGTAATCGAGTCATCATCTTTGGTATTATTGGTTTTAGGGTTTTCAAATGTTGCGGATAAAGCAATATTTTCATTATCCTTTTTAGTTTTTTGAACATTAAGTTTCGCAAGCTTTCTGTCCATTTTCAACAAAGTTTCTTTATCAAAAATTCCAGAAGCTGTAATGCCATTATTGCTTTGAAAATTGATGAGAGCAATCCTTGTTTTATCACCAAAATAAGCTTTGTTTTCTGATACTTTATGCCCTAATTTATCAAGTGCATTATTAAGTACTGTTACATGTGGTCCTTTATCAAACAACTGAATGACAGATCCGTCTTTTTCTACTTTACGGAATGCTCTGTTTTTAAAAGGATCATAGGTTATTTGGGTAACTTCTGTTTTGGCAAGGGATACTTTACTGTCCTGATCACTGATCTGTTCGTGTTTTTTTTCATCCTCTTTATGATCATTCATTTGCGCCTCAGACCTGTTGGTCCTTGGCGCAAATGTTTTTTTATGTCTGCTCATGTTGCTGGTTATTAGATTCGTTATTATGCTGTTTTAGGAACTTATTCTGACTTTTGTATGAAGGGGCTGATGCGGGACTGGTTTTTTCCGAAAGCCTTTTCGTTTTCTATCATTAAATAAGTGCTCAGCAGCGAATGGGTAATCATAGTTTCATTACGCTCATGCAAGGCCATCGTAATGTTTTTCATAATGTTGCGGATATTGGCTCCGGTGTAAGAATATTCTTTGGCTAAGTGTTTTAAAAGTTCATCACTTTCAAAGGTTATATTATGAGGTAAATAATGCTCCCAAAGCGATTTTCTGGTGTTTTCTGTCGGCCGGATTACATTTACAGATACGTCTATACGACGTTTGAAAGCATCATCCATATTGTTTTCAAAATTGGAAGCCAGTACTGTTAATCCGTCAAATTTTTCAATCCGCTGTAATAAATAAGACACTTCCTGGTTGGCATAACGGTCATGGGCGTCTTTTACATCAGAACGCTTTCCAAACAAAGCATCGGCTTCGTCAAAAAACAACATACAGTTTTTGCTCTGCAGCCTGTTGAATAACACTTCAAGATTTTTCTCTGTTTCACCAATATATTTGCTGACCACCTGTGAAAGATCCACATGATACATATCGATACCAAATGTATTGGCAAGGATACCTGCCAACATTGTTTTTCCTGTTCCCGGCGCACCATAGAATAAAGCTATAAAGCCCGGTTTAAAGCTGTGTCCCTTGGTTTGGAAAAAACCGTTTTCCAATGCTTTTATATAATGTCCGATGGGTTTTATCTGTTCTCTGACGTGATCTTCTAAAATGATGTCATCCATGGTGAGGTCAGATTTGTAAAGCCTTCCCGGGAAGTAAGAGCCGTGGTCTAACTGCGGTTTTTGCCCGGATAGAAAATAATTCAAATAAGCGGTATCCAGTTCAATTTTTCCATGAATAAATTCTGCTGAAGAACGGTTGTAAATAATGTCGTTTTGTAGCAGTATACTGCCATTGATCAGCTGGGCACTATATCGTGACCACAATGTTAAATCTTTACCGGCAAGTAAAAAAAGAGCTGTTTGGAAAGTTGGCTTAAAACTGCGGTTGACTTTGTTATATTCCCCGCCTGCTTCAATAGCAAATGCATTACTGCTTTCTTCTATTTGTACAAATGTTTTCAGTATGGATGGATAATGGGCAGAAGCAATGCCCAGAGCCAGAATTACCCTTTCTATGGTGGTAAGGCTGTATGAGTTTACCGTAATAGCGTAGGGGGATTCGTTATCAAATTCCGGAGGGGAAGGTATTTCATAAGCATTCAATTCCATCTCATCTTCTAAAAATAACTCTTTGCATCGTGTTTCAATGAGCGATTGCAGCCATTTCATTTCTTTATTTAGAGATTCATGACGTATTTCGCTGACCTGAAATACGGGATTAGCTACTTTTATTTTTTCATTAACTTTTGTTTTTATCAATGATTTTTGTTCATGGTTAATTAGAGATTCCATAGGTTTATTTTGAGTTGATGTTATTGAAAAGATTAAGGAAGGAGAGGGGCTTCAGAAATATTTTCCTTGCCGTGGGAAACAGATCTGCAGAAAATTTTGTATCGTAAAAATCAATCAGTAAAAAAGAGTTTTACCAGTTTACCAATATGAATTTTTTGTGCCAGGGCAGCTTAACAAGACCGATTCCCCAGGAAAGTTTATCAAGCAGAATATCCTGTGCCTTTCGTTCTACTGTAAGGGTATAATCATAGTCGGTCATAACCAGTTTCCCTGGCCGTTGAAAAAATTCGTTTTGTAGCAGTGCTACAGATGACTTTCGCATGGGATTCCAGTTATGCTGAACACTTTCTATTACATTCTTAGCCTCTGCTTTATGTTTTCGGGAGAGCTTAATATGTCTGTTAATGGCTTGGTTTGCCGGAATATTACACAGGAATTTTTCGAAGACCATATCATATTCCGGGGCATTTGTTTTTCCGGTAGCAATATAATGCAACAGATGGGCACCTGTTTCAGGATCAATGAGATCCTGGGTTTTGGGATCCAGAAGACCACAATGTTCAAAGAGGGTCCTGATGAAGGGATGTATCAGTATAAGTCCTGCATTTTGAATATACTGGCCATTATCCTGACTTAAATCTGCGTGGGTTATTTCATTTTTATGATGAGTTGTTTCTGCCAATGATGGTCCGTTTTCAGAAGTATGTATTATTTTATTTTTCAGACGCTCAGGAATTTTTTTTTCTTTAATAAAAGGGAATATCTGGGTTATTACTTGCCAATTTTGGCTACTGCTTTTTCCCTGTACTAAGGCCGCCTGTTCTATTTTTGATATTTGCTCAAAAAGATATCCCTGAATGTTTTTATTTGATCGATGCACATATTCTGATACCATATTGAGAACCAAACGCCATACGATAGCTCTGTCAGTTGGGTTTAGTTTTGACAGATGGCGTATTATTTCAGCACTTAAGTCTAATTTTAGTTCTTTATTTTTTAATGCTGCCAGGCATAACTGTGCAATCTGTTCGTTTGAAAACTGATTGATGATTCGATCCTGAACACTTTTCTTTACCAGAATAGGAGCGATATCCCTTTGGAAATGGTCTGTTGAAATAAGACTGTCAAATACTGGTGAGTCTAAAAAAGCAATACCTTTTCTCACGGGGTTCCACCATGGCATGCATCCGTTTTCTAAAAAATAAATAAAAGCCTGAAATATTTTTTCCTGATTGTTGATCAGATACGCTTTTGGATCACTTTCTGTTTTTTCATTTATGCTGATAGCAGGATCTGTGATTTCTGACAGTTCTTCGCTAAAAAGCTGTACAATTTTATCTTTCAATTCAGCGTTTAAAGAGCTGTTTTTTACATCCAGATTCAGCTCTAACCGGAGGATTTGAAGCGTATGGCCAGCTAACTTATACTCTAAAGTATTGATATACTTTTCTATTTCCGGAAAAACATCAATAGACAGAAAGCTGTTAATATCATCTTTTATACTAAAAGCCTTTTCTTTATTGTTGACTGTAATTTCGACAAAAACTTTCTGAATGATATGTTCTTCTTTCACATTTAATAGGTTTTAGTTATACAATATGGGATTGCTGATACGGTATTATTTCCGGTCAAACTCTCCACCCCAAAAGCCGGCAGGGCAAAGGCTTAGCTTTGATCTTTGTTTTGCACTCAATCTGCATCCGCAGCCTCTGATAAATCCATCTTTAGGAGAATCTGCAACCTCAAGTGTTTCAGGATTCATCCATTTCATAGCGTTACAGTTGTTTCCGTTTTTTAAAGGACACTGATTGCAGATTTCCTCTCTTAAAGAAAAAATAGCTTCTTCATTTTGATCAGCGACACCCAGTTTTGCACGTAATTCGTTGAAATGGCCACCAATGATTTCATTGCGTTTGCCAAAAAGTTTTTTGATGTTCATATGATTAAAGTTTTAAAATTATTGGGTCAAAATTAGAGGAAGAAAAATCATCCTGCTAATTATGAGGCTGCTGCATTCTGTCTTTGCAGTAAAAAGGAAAAATCATGTCTTAAGTTCTCAGGTTGGAAATTTTTAGATACTGACAGATATAAAAGATAATTCTAAATCGGAAAACTATAAGCCTGAGAAGAATTTGTGTTTTGATGTTGGAGATGGAACAAAGGATTTTACAGTACCTCATCTGGAGAAGACCAGCCATCGGAAGCATGCAGGTTTTGCTCCTTTATAAAAGTTGAAAAGGATGAGAAAATAGTGACAGAATTGGAGTAGAATAACAAGCTCAGATTTGGCCGCTGTTAGGTGATGAAATTCTTTGTTCAAAATTGATGTGTTTTTTAATGAGTTTTTAATTGTCTGCTTATCAGTGTTATGCAGTTGTTTTTTTTATAAGGAGTAAAATTCTATTTACTGCAAAGACAGGTTTGAGGCCCCAAAATATTTGTCTTTTGAAGAGGTCTGATTGTATGTTTGCATCATAATAATTAAGAACAGAAATTATGATTGATAAAGTATTAACCGTTTTAAAAGACCAGCTGAATGCTACGGATGGTTTATGGGATCCGAATGTTCCTAACGAAATCGATATCGCTGTTGTTGGGGACATCGCAAAACATGAGGACGAAACCTCAGGCCTTGATAATAAGGTGGTGATTACCCTTCTGAGCGTTGAGGAAGAATCAACATTAAAGAACAGATCCAGGTACGAAAAAGTAATCGTAGACAACAACCCAACCCGATATGACAGAGAAAGCCCGCCAGCTTACTTAAACTTATATGTAATGGTGGCTGCTAACAGGAGTATGTATGCCAGGGCTTTACTGAACATCTCAAAAGTTATCGAAATATTTCAGAAAAAAAATGTACTGGAATATGTTGATACGGATCCAAATAAAAATTTCAGGTTCAGAATCGAGCTGCATTCTGTTCCCTTTGAACAGCTAAGTTACATCTGGGGACTGCTGGGCGGAAAGGTAATGCCTTCTGTCTTATATAAAATCAGTGTGATAAAAATTGTGGCCAAAGATGTAGTTCCTGTTGAACTGATTAATGAGGTAAATATACAAAGTATCAAAGTTGATTAATCAACAGCAAAAATAAAACAAAAACTAATAACCTTTAACTTAAATTTTAAAACATGTTGAATTCAACAGCACCAGGTGTTTCAGTGGAAGAAATATCCAGACTCCCTTATTCAGTGGCATTAGTAGAAACCGCTATACCTGCATTTATCGGGTATACCGAATTGACTCCTGTAGACTATGACAAGCCGCTAAAAATCAGTTCTCTTCTTGAATATGAGCAGTATTTTGGACATGCAAAAAAAGAAAGTCTCCAGCTCAGAGATATACAAGGAAAGGGAGTAACGGTTGTAACCCCTCAGGTACAGTTTTTAATGTACTATGCTCTTCAGATGTATTTTGCCAATGGCGGTGGCCCATGTTATATTATTTCTGCCGGGAAATATTCTTCAGGGGGAACAGTACAGCTGTCTTTACTGGAAACGGCATTAAATATGATCGATGCTATAAAAGAACCCACACTTATTATTCTCCCTGATGCCATCTCATTATCCAGGGAAGCTGATTTTTATACGCTTTACAAGAAGGTCATTGTAAAAGCGAAAGATGAGACAAAAAATAGGTTTGCTATCCTGGATACTTATTACGGAAATACTACAATCATATCAAACGGAAGTAACACCATTGAATCTTTTAGAAGAGAAATAGACTCAACAAGCCATGCTGCTGTTTATTTTCCTTATGTGAAAACTATTTTGAATTATACTTTTGACGAGAAGGCTATTATTGAACACAAAGGTTTACAGGATGGGCAGGTAAATAGTGGAAGCTTCTACGGTAGAGAAGCTGATGCTTTGCGAGAGTTAAAAAGACTGGCCAGTGACGAAATATTATTTGCTTCAGCAAATGTTGCAGTACTTGCTGATCTATTGGCCCAGGCTGTAGCAATTGTAGAAGAAATTAATGAGACTGCTGATCAAAAAGTAGATCTTACCGAGCCTTTTGCTATCATAGAAGCTATATACAATGGAACCATTGACAGTGTTGATATACACTTCCTGGATGAGTTTGATGAATTAATTGATGGAGTATCAGCGGCAAAAGACCTTTTGGGAAATGCAAACGGCAGCACTTTGGAAAGCTTACAGACCTCCGATTCTTTACTGTACAGTCAGATTAAGGACGCCATAAAATCTTTAAAGGTTATTTTACCGCCATCATCTGTAATGGCAGGAGTATACGGGAGAATAGACAGTATAAGAGGGATTTGGAAAGCGCCTGCAAACGTAAGCCTTAATTATGTTATGGCACCAACAGAGAAAATTTCAGATCAGGAACATTCGGGTTTAAATATAGATATCTCAGGCAAATCAATCAATGCTATCAGAAGTTTTACAGGAAAAGGGACCTTGGTCTGGGGTGCAAGAACGCTTGATGGAAGAGACAAGATAGGAACTGAAGATAATGTATGGAAATATGTGCATGTGCGCCGTTATTATGATATGATTGAGCAGTCAATCAATACAGCCCTTCAAACATTTATTGATGAGCTTGCCATTCCTTCTACTTATTTGAGGGCAAAAACAATGTTGGAAAATTTCCTGAATCAACAGTGGATCGAAGGTGCATTGGCAGGAAACACACCAAAAGAAGCTTATAGAGTAGAGGTTGATGGTACTAAAGATGAAGTTACCGGTCATCATATTCTGAATGCAAAGATCGAAATAGCGTTGGTACGTCCTGCAGAATTTATTATCCTGAAATTTTCGCACCAATTACAACAATCATAAACAACTGTCAATCACGGATAAATATTCGAAGTTTTATTTCGAGATATAATTAATATTAATTTAAAATTTTTTAACAAATGAATTACAAAACCCCTGGAGTCTATGTGGAGGAACTGGAGAAATTTCCGCCTTCCGTAGCGCAAGTTGAAACTGCTATTCCTGCTTTTATCGGGTATACCGAAGTAGGAGAGCAACACAAACCAACGAGAATCTCTTCTATGTTGGAGTACGAAGCTCTTTTTGGAAAAGCAAACCCTGAAACTTTTGCTGTAGCTTTCAAAGACGGTGTTGCCACTGCAACGCAGCCTAAAGTAAGCGATTACAAAATGTATTATGCGATGCAAATGTATTTTGCAAATGGCGGAGGGCCTTGCTATATCGTGGCAGTAGGAAACTATACAGATCCTGTACTTGTAGAATCTGCTACATCGGATAAAACTTTATTAAAGGGTCTTGAATTGCTGAAAAAAGAAGACGAACCTACGCTTATTGTATTTCCGGATCTTCAAGGTTTAGTGGCTACTGCTGCTGAAGTTGCTGCTGCAGATGCTGCTCTTCAGGCTACCATGGATAACAGGAATGCAGCTATTGCTGCTGAAGCTGCTGCTAAAGCAGTTTCAAACGCTGTTGATGGCGCTAGTGTAACTGCTGCTGTTGACGCCGCCGCTGCTGTTGCTGATGATTATGAAATTAATGATCCTGGTAATCTTGCCGAAGTTGCTGCTGCTCAGGCTGCTCAGGCTGTTGTAAACGCTGCCAGAGCTGCAGCTGCCGTTACAAATCCTAGTGTTGCCGCCGTTAAGGCTGCTGCCAAAGCTGTTGCAGATGCTTATACTGCAGATCTTACAACTACCAACACCATTTCTGGTTTTGCTTCTCAAAATGCCGATAATGTTTCTGACGCTAACATAGCTTCTGCTATTACCGAGGCTTACTCTGCATATAATACTGCTTTGGATTTGGCAGAATCGATGAAAGACAGATTCGTTATTATGGATGTATTGGGTGATGATGTTATTTTCAGAAAAGAAGTAACGGCCAAAGGGTTAAAATATGGAGCTGCTTATCATCCAAAATTAAAAACAGTTTTGAGTTATAATTATAAGGAAGCGGATGTTTTGATTACCGGTGCATCGGGTATTGCAACCTTAGCAGCGTTGAAATCAACAAATTCTGATTTTTATAACCAGGCTAAAAAGGCTATTGAATCTAAAAAAGTCGTATTGGGTCCATCATCTTCAATGGCAGGAGTTTACGCCAAAGTAGACAGCACTTCAGGAGTATGGAAATCACCGGCTAACTTAGGACTGAACTTCGTGGAAGCCCCAGCAGAAAAAATTTCTGATAAACAGCAGGATGCGCTTAACGTAGATACAACAGCCGGGAAATCCATCAATGTGATCAGAACGTTCACAGGAAAAGGAACATTGGTTTGGGGAGCAAGAACACTGGACGGAAACAGCAACGAATGGAGATATGTTTCGGTACGCCGTTTCTTCAACATGGTGGAAGAGTCTGTGAAAAAAGCGACAGAACGTTTCGTTTTCGAACCGAATACGGCTAATACATGGATTCGCGTACAGACAATGATTGAAAATTTCCTTAACCAGCAGTGGCAGGATGGAGCTTTGGCAGGAAGCAAGCCTGAAGAAGCATATTATGTAAGTGTAGGATTAAACAAAACAATGTCTGCCCAGGATATTCTGGAAGGAAGAATGATCGTTGAGATCGGTATGGCTGCTGTACGTCCTGCTGAATTTATTGTGTTGCGTTTTTCTCACAAACTACAGGAAGCTTAGAAAAATTTAAAGTAAATAACAAAAAAATATAAAATAATTATGAGTACATATCCATTAGTAAAGTTTGCCTTTGAAGTAGATTGGGGGGGAACAAAAGTAGGTTTTCAGGAAGTATCGGGCTTAAATATTGAAGCTGGTCTTATTGAATACAGACATGGCGCGAGTCCGGATTTCAGCAAAATCAAAATGCCGGGCCTGAGGGTTTTCAACAACATCACTTTAAAGAGAGGAACTTTCAAACAAGATAACGAGTTTTTCGAATGGTTCCAGTCGATTCAGCTGAATACGGTGGAAAGAAGATCTATTACGATTTCTCTTCTGGATGAAAACGGAGAGCCTGCCGTAACCTGGAAAGTGAAAAATGCGTTTCCGCTTAAATTGCAGTCAACAGATTTGAAAGCTGAAGGTAACGAGGTTGCTATTGAAACTCTGGAACTTGCACACGAAGGATTAACTATTGAAAATAACTAATTATTAATTTAAAAATTTAAAAAAATGAATTACAAAACACCTGGAGTCTACGTAGAGGAACTGGCAAAATTTCCACCATCTGTAGCACAAGTAGAAACGGCTATTCCAGCTTTTATCGGATATACTGAAAAAGGGCCAAAAAATGAACCGACAAGAATCTCTTCTTTGTTGGAATACGAAACGCTTTTCGGAGGAGCAAAAAATGAAAGCTTCACATTTACTGTAGTTGAAACAACAACAACTCCGCCTATTAAGCCTAGAACTGTTACGGCGAATTTGACACCTAGCCCTTTCAAAATGTACTATGCTTTGCAAATGTACTTTGCAAACGGTGGCGGACCTTGTTATATTGTTTCTGTAGCAGCAGACTATCCATCCACAGGAGTGAAATTAGCTGATTTGACAGCAGGTCTTAAGACTCTGGAAAAAGAAGATGAGCCGACTCTTATTGTTTTCCCGGATGCTGAAGGATTAGCTTCAGAAAATGATGCTTATCAATTGTATAATTTAGCTTTAGATCAGGCAGAAGATTTGAAAGACAGATTTGTTATTATGGACGTTCTTGGAAATGTTTCTGCATTCAGAACTGCGGGTCCTAGTTCTGGTCCAAGCGGTGAGCGTCTAAAATATGGAGCTGCTTATTATCCAAAATTAGAAACTGTTTTAACTTATGGATATGATTCAAAAGTTGTTGAGGTTTCGGGTGAAACTTTAGAGTATTGGAAAACTAAAGATTCAGAATTGTACAACCTGGCCAAGGCTGCAATCGAGTCTAAAAAAGTAGTAATGGCTCCATCATCTTCAATGGCAGGAGTTTACGCCAAAGTAGACAGCACTTCAGGAGTATTTAAAGCACCGGCTAATATTGGACTTAATTATGTGGTAGCACCTACCGTTAAAATTTCTCATGAAGATCAGGAAAATCTTAACGTAGATGCAACAGCCGGGAAATCCATCAATGCGATCAGAACATTCACAGGAAAAGGAACATTGGTTTGGGGAGCAAGAACACTGGATGGAAACAGCAACGAATGGAGATATGTTTCAGTACGCCGTTTCTTCAACATGGTGGAAGAGTCTGTGAAAAAAGCGACAGAACGTTTCGTTTTCGAACCGAATACAGCTAATACATGGGTTCGCGTGCAGACAATGATTGAAAATTTCCTTAACCAGCAGTGGCAGGATGGAGCTTTGGCAGGAAGCAAGCCTGAAGAAGCATATTATGTAAGTGTAGGATTAAACAAAACAATGTCTGCCCAGGATATTCTGGAAGGAAGAATGATCGTTGAGATTGGTATGGCTGCTGTACGTCCTGCTGAATTTATTGTGTTGCGTTTTTCTCACAAACTACAGGAAGCTTAGAAAAATTTAAAGTAAATAACAAAAAAATATAAAATAATTATGAGTACATATCCATTAGTAAAGTTTGCCTTTGAAGTAGATTGGGGGGGAACAAAAGTAGGTTTTCAGGAAGTATCGGGCTTAAATATTGAAGCTGGTCTTATTGAATACAGACATGGCGCGAGTCCGGATTTCAGCAAAATCAAAATGCCAGGCTTGAGGGTTTTCAACAACATCACTTTAAAGAGAGGAACTTTCAAACAAGATAACGAGTTTTTCGAATGGTTCCAGTCGATTCAGCTGAATACGGTGGAAAGAAGATCTATTACGATTTCTCTTCTGGATGAAAACGGAGAGCCTGCCGTAACCTGGAAAGTGAAAAATGCGTTTCCGCTTAAATTGCAGTCAACAGATTTGAAAGCTGAAGGTAACGAGGTTGCTATTGAAACTCTGGAACTTGCACACGAAGGATTAACTATTGAAAATAACTAATCATGGCTCTTTTATATCCTCCAACCAGTTTCTCTTTTATTGTTAACGGGATTTCAACAACAGAGGGTATTGACTCCAGATTTCAGTCTGTATCTGGTTTATCAACAGAAATTGCAACTGAAGAATATGCCGAAGGAGGCGAAAACAGATTTCTTCATCAGCTTCCTTTGAGGCCAAAATATCCGAATTTAGTTCTTAAACGCGGATTAATTGTAAGTTCCGGACTGATAAGCTGGTGCAGAAACGCTATGGAAAACTTCGAGTTTGAACCCAGGGATCTCCTGGTGACCCTTTCCGGAGGGCTGCAGTCTACGGCACCTTTAATGGTTTGGAACGTAGTCGGAGCATATCCCGTAAAATGGGAAGTATCGGAATTCAACGCAGAAGAAAGCAAACTTGCTATTGAAACAATAGAGCTGAAATACAGATATTTCACAATACCCTCATCGTTAGCAAGCTTAGGCTTGTAATTTCTAAATTAAATCTAAGCACCTGAAAGTGTTTTAGTCTAAAGATAACTTTTAGCAAAATAATTTTTTCACATAAAAAACAACAGATTGGTCTATCACAAGGCTGAACAGACTCTTCATGTGCTTGGATTTTTTTTAAATAAATATTTTAAATCATTGGTTGTTAGTGTTTTGAATATTAATGATCGATTAAAAACAAACGAAATGCCAATAGAAATAAAAGAGCTTCACATTAAAATCAATGTGGACGAGAAAACAGCAACGACCACTTCTGCAGCTTCTGTAGATGAAGCACAAATTATGCGGGCAGTCAGCGAAAGTGTAGAACAGGCAGTAAAGATAGAACAACGTAAAAAAGAAAGATAATGGGAGGAGAAATAAAAAAAATAACAATAGGAACCTATGAAGATTCTACATACGGAAGAAGGATTAGCAGTAGTGCTTTTGTGGCTCTCATTAATCCCACAGGTTTTTCTTTTACACGTAAAAATGAATATAATACGAAACTGGAACCTGGAGCAAGTGAAGCTGATCCCAAATATATCAATGCATCTCCTCAATCCCTACAATTGGAATTTTTATTTGATGGTACAGGAGTTACAAAGGCCAACCCAGGTAATAAACTTATAAATAAGATAAAGGAAGGTTTAGGAAAAAGAAACCCTTTCAGCAAAAAAGCGGTAGAAGATCAGTTGGCAGAATTTTATGTAGCTACTGGAAATTATAATGGGTCTATTCATAAACCATATAATGTTATCATTATTTGGGGTGAATTTGAATTCAAAGGCGTTCTGACTGAATTTACAATAGACTATAAATTGTTTAATAATGATGGAACCCCTCTCAGAGCCATAGGAAAAGCAACATTTGCAGGAGCTGTTAGTAAAGAACTTGCAGCAAGAACTGTAAAAACCTCTTCTCCGGATCTTACCCATAAAAGAACAGTACAGGATGGAGATACATTACCATTGATGACGGAAAGAATTTATGGAGACTCCAAATATTATCTTGAAGTAGCCAGAATCAATGGCCTTATCAGTTTCAGACAGTTAACACCAGGGCAGGAGCTATTCTTTCCGCCATTAGAAAAAACATCATAACATGAACAATAGCGGATACATACAAACAGCAAAAAACCCGGATCTTATCACCTATAAGGTAATGTCCGGAGGTTCAGAATTGCCCGGCAGGTATGGTGTGAAAAGCATTGTCGTGGAAAAAGAGGTAAACAGAATTCCTTATGCCCACATTGTTATTTTAGACGGAAGTGTACCGGAACAGGATTTTAAGCTAAGTAACGAAGACCTGCTGATTCCCGGAAAAGAAATTGAAATTACCGCAGGATACCATTCCAAAGAAGAAACCATTTTTAAAGGGGTTGTGGTAAAGCATAACATCAAAATCAGGAATGGAGATTCTTACCTGATTGTTGAATGCAGAGATAAGGCTGTAAAAATGACCTTAGGAAGAAACAGCAAATATTTCTACGACAGTAAAGACAGTGATATCATCGAAGAACTGATAAATAACAGCGGTGCAACTGCCGATGTAGAAGCAACAGCTAATACCCACAAGGAACTGATACAGTACCGGGCTTCTGACTGGGATTTTATGCTGACCAGAGCGCAGGCCAACGGTAAGCTTTGTTTTGTTGAAGATGGAACCATCAAAGTTGCCAAACCTGATTTTAGTGGGGAAACTGTAGAAACAGTGGTTTATGGATCATCTGTACACGAATTTGACGGAGAAATTGATGCAAGGGATCAGTTCAATAAAATTACAGCCAAAACATGGAGCTACACAGATCAGGAACTGACAGAAGTAGAAGCGCAGGACCCGGCCATCCGTCTCAATGGAAATCTTTCATCAGGTGATCTGGCAGGTGTCTTTGGTATTGAAGATCTGCAGCTGAAGCATGGCGGGAATCTTACTCAGGATGAACTTCAGGAATGGGGAGATGCCAAAGCTACTTTTCAGCAGTTGGCAAAAACCAGAGGAAGAGTGAAATTTCAGGGAATTCCCTCTGTAAAGCCAGGGGTTACATTAACACTGCAGGGAGTAGGCAACCGGTTTAACGGAAAAATATACGTAACAGGTGTCCGCCATGAAATTGCTGATGGAAACTGGCTGGTTGATGCTCAGTTCGGACTTTCGCCAACATGGTTTTCTGAAACCTATGATGTAAATGAAATGCCTGGTTCGGGAATTATTCCTGCCATAAGCGGACTGCAGGTAGGGGTAGTATCACAGCTGGAATCTGATCCGGATGGAGAAGATAGAATCCTGGTACAGATACCTATCATTAATAATGAAGAGGAAGGAATCTGGTCACGAATAGCCACCCTTGATGCAGGTGAAAACAGAGGCTCATTTTTCAGACCGGAAATCGGAGACGAGGTCATCATCGGATTCATTAATGACGATCCCAATGACGCCGTAGTGCTGGGAATGTTAAACAGCAGTGCAAAGCCGGCTCCCATAGTAGCTTCTGATGATAACAATGAAAAAGGATTTGTAACCCGAAGCGAAATGAAAATGATCTTTAATGATGAAAAAATCTCTTATACCCTTGAAACACCAAAAGGTAAAAAAGTGATTGTAGATGAAGATGCCGATGTCATTAAAATACAGGATGAGCATTCTAATACATTAACTCTTAATAAAGATGGTATTAGCATGGAAAGTGGAAAAGACATCAAAATCAAGGCAAAAGGTGATATCAGCATGGAAGGAACCAATATCAGCGTAAAAGCGAGTGCCCAGCTAAAAGCAGAAGGAAGTTCAGGTTCTGAACTTAAATCAGGCGCAGTAACAGTCGTAAAAGGATCTCAAGTTAAAATCAATTAAATCATGAAACCGGCAGCAAGAATTACAGATATGCATACATGCCCTATGGTGACGGGAAATGTTCCCCATGTAGGAGGCCCTATAATCCCGGCAGGCGAGCCTACAGTGCTCATCGGCGGGATGCCCGCAGCAAGGGTTGGTGACAAAGCAGTATGTACAGGGCCGATAGATACTGTCGCATCGGGATCTTCAAGTGTTTTGATAGGCGGGAAACCCGCTGCAAGAATGGGAGATTCTACCGCCCATGGAGGAGTAATAACCGCGGGTGAGGCCACTGTCCTGATAGGAGGATAAAGAAGAATAGACTGATATGAATCATCATCTGCTCTATCAATATTATCCGGCCAAATTAAAATGTTAAACATCCATAACAAAGAGTTGAAACAACTGAATTCTATGTTACAGATGCAGGATGTTACAATTAAATATAAACCAATAACGTATGAAAATAAATACAGATTTTTTAGGAATAGGCTGGAGCTTCCCGCCTGAGTTTAATGAGGCTGAAGGAAAGCTGGCCATGACCACCGATGTGGAAGACATCAATAACAGCCTTATTATTTTGTTGTCAACACGTCCGGGAGAACGTGTCATGTTCCCGAACTATGGATGTGACCTGCAGGAAATGCTTTTTAAACCTCTGGATTTAACACTGATCACCCAAATGAAAGGGATCATTGAGCGGGCCATTTTATATCATGAACCCAGGATAAACATTCTGAATATTGATATTGATACTCAGGATGAACTTCAGGGTGAAGTTCTGATCCAAATTGACTACGAAGTAAGAAATACTAATACAAGAAGCAATATTGTTTTTCCTTTTTATAAAGGGGAAGCTACTGAAATATAATGAATTACGGGATGTCTGTAGCCATTTTGAATACTACCAAACATTACATGAAGTATTGCATCTGACCATAGAAAGATAAATATAAACAAATGAAAAAAACAGATACATTTTCACATTATCGTGAAGGAAAATCACAAATGCAGCGCTTTTTAGCAGAACTAGATCCTGGTAATCTTGAATTACACGATTTCGATCTGTTTGACTGGCTATTGTTCGCAAACAATTTTGCTCAGCGTGTAAACTATTTTGAAAAAGATGATAATACAACACCAAAAGGAAATTGGGGAAACTTCTTCCTGGGTGATGATACCAATGCCATCCCACGCAGGGAAAGCGTTGAGTATAAAAGTATGAAAAAACAGGTTACAGATCTGATGTCCCAGTTTGAACAGGACAGTAATCTGACTCCGCACCTGACATTATTTGTCTGCTTTTTAAAACTATTGGATTTCTCAAAAAAAGCTTTTAATAATCTGACAAAAAGACATTTGGATTTCTATTATAACGAGATCCTTCAGATTGAAAAAAATGAAGCTAAAGCAGATAAAGCCTACGTCATTTTTGAATTGGCAAAAAAAGCGCTTCAGGAAAGAATTCCAGGTGGTACATTGCTGGATGGAGGGAAAGATGCGAATGGAAAGAAGAGAGTTTACAAAACAGGCGAAGAGCTTATCGCTAATCAGGCAAAAGTGGTTCAGATAAAAAGCTTTTTAAACGATGTTGAAAAAAGAGAGCTGAAGATGGCTCCGGTAGCCAACTCTGCTGACGGTCTTGGAGATACATTGCCAGAAGAAAGCAGCTACTGGTGGCCGTTCGGATATAATTCTGATGAAACCGTTTCGGAGAAATCTGCCTATAAAAAGCTTCCGACAGCTAAACTGGGCTTTTCCATTGCATCATCTTTATTTGATTTGAAAGAAGGGGAACGAACGGTCACACTCCGAATAGATTTCGATAAAAATTCAACGCAAAAATTACAGAATATTTCAAAAGCGGATATTGCAAATAATATCAAAGTGCTTTGCAGTGGGGAAAAGGAATGGCTTTCAGGTATTGTTTTAAAATGCACCAATAATGAGGAAGATCAGTTGGAACTTTCTTTTACATTATCCAAAGATTTTCCTGCCGTTGTACAATATAACCAAGAAGTGCTGTCAGAAACATTCCAGACCAGTTATCCGGTGGTAAGGCTGATGATCGAAGGAAAGAAATACTACGATATCTACGAGGCACTTTCAGAAAAACTGGTGAAAAATATAGCCGTAACTGTTGATGTAAAAGGGATAAAGTCAGTTCAGATAGAAAATGACAACAATACTTTAAATTCAGAAAAGCCATATTATCCATTCACTGCACAGCCCGTTAAAGGATCTAATTTTTATATCAAATGTCCTGAAATGTTCTCCAAAAAATGGAAAGAGGCAGACATTACGATCAACTGGAAGAATACCCCCAATTCCATACAGGAATTATACAGCGGATATGTCATTAAGCCTAATCAGAATATTAGTTTAAAAGAGTTCGAAGCTTCTGAAAACCCATCTGTTGTAAGAGGTGATGATTACTTTAAAGCAGATACTGCACTCCTGGAAAAAGAAGTATGGTACAATAAAGCCCAGGATATTGACTTATTTAAAAAAGTAGACGGTGTTTATAAAACCCGGTTTTCTGTTAATAATTTAAGTAATGAATCGGGCACCAGTGAGGCGATCAGGTTGACGCTGAAACAGTCTGCACTGCAGGATGTATATCCTAAATTATATACATTGGCATTATCCAGTAATCCGACAGCTAAAAAGCTCATTCCCAACGAGCCTTATATCCCTTTTGCAGAAGATATAGAACTGAACTACAGAGCAAGTGAATCTATATACTCATACCTAAATGAAGAATCCATAGGTGAAGCGTCTAAAAACAACGGAGTACAGCTGTATCATGAAGATGCATTTGGGCAGTATGAAAAAGAGACTGACACCAGAAGCATTGTCCCTGTACATAAGGGCGGGGGTGAATTATACATCGGGCTGGAAGCAACGCCGGAAACCACTGTTTCACTACTGATCCAGATGTTGGAAGGAAGTGAAAATCCTTTGGTTGAGACCTTCGGGGAAAAAGAATTTATAGAATGGCACATCCTTTCAGATAATACATGGAGGAGCCTTTCGAATCATATGCTGAAAAATGAAACCAGAAAGTTTCTGGAATCAGGAATTGTAAAATTCAAAATTTCTAAAGATATCAGCAACAGCCATACCATGCTTCCTGATGGATTAATCTGGATCAGAGCCCAATCTCAAAGAAGTTATGATGCCGTATGTAAAATACAGGGAATATATACCCAGGCTGTTTTAGCTACATTCCAGAATCAGGACAATGATCTGGATCATCTGAATAACGGATTGAAAGCTAAAACAATCTCCAAACTGATCACGAGAGTTCCTCAGGTGAAATCGGTTAGCCAGCCTTACAATTCATTCGATGGCAAATATAAAGAAGCGGATGTAGAATTTTACAGACGTGTGAGTGAACGGCTGAGACATAAACACAGAGCCATCACACAATGGGATTACGAACAGTTGGTATTACAGGAATTTCCGGAAGTCTTTAAGGTAAAATGTTTAAACCATACTTCTGAATCTTCATATATGGCTCCCGGCCATGTCACTCTGATGGTGGTACCGAATATTAAAAATAAAAATGCCTTTGATATCTATCAGCCTAGAGTTAGCAGAGCCAGTCTGAATAAAATTCAGAATTATGTCAATGAATTAAATACCATGCATGTAAAAGCTCAGGTGGTGAACCCCAATTACAAAGAAGCAAAAGTAGATACGAAAGTTAAGTTTTTTCAGCAGTATGACGAAACATTCTATATCAAACAATTAGATGAAGATATTAAAAAATATATATCCCCCTGGGCATTTACAGACTCTAAAGATATTGACTTTAATGTGGAGCTGAATATTAATCATTTAATCAACTACCTGGAACAGCTGTATTATGTGGATTACATCGATGAAGTCAAAATTTTGGTGAATGATGTAATACAGAGAAAGTCATTAATCGAAGTGGATCCAAAATCAATTTTGGTCTCTGCCAAGCAGCACAAGATAACTATTACGGAACAAGTATGTATTTAATAATAAACAGAAGAAAACATCATCATGTCAGAAAATAAACATATCAGTATATCAAAAAATATAGAAACCGGGGATCAGACCGATTTTCATTTTCTACGCAGAACAGGTATTGAATACATAGAAAAATTAGGAGGAAAACTCTGGACCGATTATAATTCTCATGATCCCGGTATTACCACTTTGGAAGTTTTAAGCTATGCCATCACGGATCTTGGTATGAGAATGAACCTGGATATGGAAGACATCCTGACCTCTAAAGATGCCGATAAAGACATTCATACACAGTTTTTAAAAGCCACGGAGATTTTACCTTCAAGACCTTTAAACGAGCTTGACTATAGAAAGCTGTTTATAGACATTCATATGGAGGGGGGCCATCAACGTCCTGTACGCAATTGCTGGTTAGTTCCTAAAACTGAAACATTGTATGTAGACTGTAAAACCGGAAAATTAGACTTTAAACCTGTTGGAGATAAAACACAGAGCTTTAATGTAAAAGGATTATACGATCTTTATGTAGATTATGCCGAAGATATTGATGCCGAAGACAGCGGATGCGATAAATCTAATGTCAACATTAAGATATTAGACCGCTATCACGCCAATAGAAGTCTTTGTGAAGATTTAGCCGAGATTAAAGAAGTTGAAACCCAGAAGGTGGCTGTATGTGCCCGTATCGGACTTGTAAACAAGGCTGATGAAGAACTGGTGCATGCCAAAGTAATAAGAGCGGTGAATAACTATTTATCTCCTGAGGTTTATTTTTACTCGCTGAAGCAAATGCTTGAAAAAGGACTGACTACAGATCAGATCTTTGATGGTCCACTTTTAGATAACGGTTTTATTGATACCGAAGAACTTAGAAACAGCCAGTTAAGAACAGAAGTCCGTCTTTCTGATATCATCAGTGAAATCATGAAAATTGACGGAGTGAAGGAAATTCATGATATTTCTATAGCAGGTTGTGATAACGTGATCAGGCAAACCAACGACTGGGTGATCTGTATTGAAAAAGGCAGAAAACCTGAATTGTGCGAGCTAAGTTCATTCAGCTACAGCAAAGGTGCGCTCCCTTTAAATATCAATGACAAAAAAGTAAAGGATTACCTTGAAACTCTTAAAAGAGAAGAGGAAATCCTGAGAGAGGATGCAAAACAGAATAAAGAACTGTCCTTACCGCAGGGAACATCATACGATATAGGAAACTATGCTACTATTTTAAATGAATTTCCGGATACCTACGGAGTAGGAGTATCAGGAATTATAGGACATCAGACTCCTGATAGAGAAGCTCTGGCCAAACAGCTGAAAGCGTATTTGCTGTTTTTTGATCAGATCCTTGCCAGCTATTTCAAACACCTTGAAAAAGTAAAAGAAGTACTGAGCGTGAATGGTCATTTAAAAAGAACCTTTTTTACACAGGCACTCAAAAATATTAAAGGCTTTGATGAATTGGTTTCCGATTATAATACGGAAAATGATGATCAGCTTACAGATTCATTATATGAAGAACTGGACAATAGTGTAGAACGCCGAAATGAGGTTTTAGACCATTTGATCTCCCGTTTTGCAGAAACATTCAGTGATTATACTTTCGTAATGAAATCACTGTATGGTAAATCTACTGATGAAATTGTCCTGAGTAACAAGGAAAATTTCCTGAAAGAGTATATCTCTCTGAGTAAAGACAGAGGATTAGGTTACAATTATACCTTAATTGGAGATTCAGATATCTGGAATACCACAAACATTTCCGGGGTGCAGAAAAGAATTGCCCGTCTTCTGGGTATTAAAAACTATACTCAGCGAAACTTATCCCAATCACCGGTGTCCATTATTGAGACAGTAGACGGAAATGGTAAAAAAAACTATACATGGAAAATAAAAGATAAGGATGGTAATATTGTCTTATCATCTGTCAATACCTATACAACTGAACATATTGCAATCAAAAACCTGAATGAGGCCATTTATCAGACCATTCAGATTGATCAGGAAGATCTTGATAACGCATTAAAGGGGCCTATTGAGCATAACCGGTTAATCGGAAATATAATCATTCGCATTTCATTGGGAGGTAACTATTATTTTGAGATTGTAGATGATCCTGAAAAGAAAAATGTAATTGCGACTCATAAAAAAACAAACCCTTACACGAAACCGGAGGATTTGATAGAAGGAATTAAAACCACAGTGAATTATTTTAAATATGATTTTACAGAAGAGGGTATTTTCCTGGTTGAGCACCTATTACTGAAGCCAACTACCAAAGATTATAAACAGATGGGTGGAATTGGCTGTATGTCCATAGGAGGTACCTTCAAAGTGATGTATGACATTGAAGAAAGAGCGCCTTCAGAAGATCCTATAAAATATTCGGAAGCTTTCATGTCTTCCTGCGAAGAAGATTGTGAAACAGATGTTTTTGATCCTTATTCTTACAGGGTAAGCGTTGTTCTTCCGGGATTTGCCTATCGTTTCCAGGATCCTGATTTCAGACGCTATGCTGAAACAGTGATCAGACAGGAAATTCCAGCCCATATTTTAGCCAAAATTTGCTGGGTTGGGGATCGGTTGAGCGAAAAACAAACTGCTCAGGGAGACCTTGCTGAATTTGAAGCTGCTTTTAAAAAATATCTGTCAGATAAATCAAGAAACAATATTGTGAATCTGGGAAACAGCATTACAGATCTATTGACTGCTCTTGCCCACTTAAATAATATTTATAGACCGGGAAGGCTTCTGGACTGTGCGGCGGATGATAATGATGATCTGGATGGAAAAATCATATTAGGACAATCAAACTTATCAAAAATCAAAAAATAATGAATACTAAATTAGACAAGGTAACAACCCAATATAGAAAGTTCAACGACAATCAGGCGTTAACAGAAGGGCAATTAAACGAATTTATCGACTATTTTGAAGATCAGGACAGATTATCAAGAACCCGTCTGAACGGGGTGGGAATCGTGTGCGGCTTCCAGTCAGAATACATAGAGCTGGAATTGCAGCCTCAGGCTTCAATGGAAAAAACAACTGAACTTGGGAGAGATTTGATTGAAATTCCCTTCGATACTATTGCAATTACACAAGGAGCCGGAGTTACTACAGATGGAGACTTAATCACACTGCGTCAGACAGCAAATACCTCAGAGGCAGTCATAGACTTCCCTGTTAAAAATTACAGATATTACAGAAATTATGTTGATACCCTGGGGTATAAGCATTTTCATATCGGGGGACAGCAGATCCCTCTTTTAGAACTGTTTACAACTCAGGAGTATAATCAATTGGTAGCCGGAGGAGCTAATGCCGGGGATTTTAAACAGATAAAAGATATCCGCAGTTCATTAAATAATAAAATTGTCATTCTGTATTTAGAAAGTTATTCTAATGATGAAAGTCCATGTCAGGATGCTGATTGTGATAATAACGGAGCAGAACAGGTATCTGATCTTAAAGTACTTCTGGCAGATTCGGAGTCTGTTTCACAGCTTATTACGAAAGGCGATGCAAAAGATATTATCTATAAACAGCATAATGCCTATGAAAGGCTTTTTGACAGTTTACCAAACATTGAGACTAAGAGAGTTATTCTGGATACTCTTGTTAAATCAGCATCACAATTAAAAGCAAAATTTCAGGGTGCTATCAGTACTGTTGCCGAATTAAGCGAAGGTTTTACTTCTATTGCAGGAGCTTTTAATGTCAGTGTTAATCTGGGAGGGCAGACATTGTTTAATAAATTGAATGCTATACTTTCTACTACTTCACCGAATTTAGAAGATTATCAGTACCGGTATGATTTATTGAAGGATTTGATTGATACTTACAATGAAATAAAAGGATTGATCCTGCATCTGGATGTTGAATGCTGTCCGGATATCACTTCATTCCCTAAGCATCTGATGTTAGGCCCTGTCGGAGCAAAGATGGAATTAGGGCAGTCTGTCCCTTTACGTCATAGCTTTTATAATTCACCGGTAACGACCAATGACGATGAGAATTACGAAAGAGTTGTAATGCTTGCCAATCGTTTTGTGCAGAAAGTTAATGGATTCCAGTCCTATATCGGGCGTATTAAAATTACACCTTCAAACCAGAATGTGAGATTGGGAAATAAGGCTATACCATATTATTATAATGTAGATAAGCCTTTATTGGCTCAATGGAACTTTGAAAAAACAAAAACTGACAGAGAAACCTATAATTTAAGTTATCATACCGCCCATCTGGCAGGAGATGATTTTGTTCAGAATCCATTGAACTATAACATCGATAACAATGATTTCTATAGAATTGAAGGTCACATCGGGATGCCTTATAAAACAGCCTTACAAAACATCAATGACCTTAAGACCCAATACGGATTAGCTTTTGATGTCATTGCACTGGTTTTACGTAAAGATGAAAAACCTGGTAGCGAAACGCCAGTCAGAGAAAAAACAGTATCCATAGAAGAACTTAGAAAGCAGCTGGTGTCTATTTCCAGCGATGTCAGCAACCGGGCGGTTAATTCACAAAATACTTTGCTTAATATTTCTAAACTGGATGATCAGTTAAGATTGCTGAACCAGGCTGAATTTTCAAAAGAAGGATCATCAGAAGGGATTACCGTTGTAAAGCAGGACCCTAAAAAAGAAGTGGTCAGCGAACTTTTAAGTGAATTTGTAGAACGGAAATCAGGACTTGAGCATAGAGCTGGTGTAGAACCGGGCGGAACTTTTGCTTTGCTCTATGATTCGGAAACAAATAATCAGGTTCTTGCAGATTTCTCATTACCTTATTTGTGCTGTTCTAAAAAAGATCCGGTATTTTTAGCGTTACCAGACAGTAAACTATGCCAAAGTGATGCCCCAATGGCTATTACAATTGTTCCGCTGGATGGACAGGTAAAAGCATTTGTAAACGGCACTACCCAAATACCAGCCATTAAACAGTCCGGAGGCCAAAGTTTCTTTGATCCTGGTTTGGTCAATGCAGCTTATTTAGGGCAGACCATTACCTTTACGGTTAATGATGACCCTGTGGAGGCACAATTGATTGTGTATGAACAGCCAAGTGCATCTGTCGCGATAGGAAATATAACGTATGGGGTAGATACATCAGATCCGGATGCAACAGTTAATTTCCAGGTTAGTACTTCAAATAACAGTGCAGGACTTACCTACACATGGAATTTTGGGGACGGAACACCTCCGTTGTCATTAAGTACTTTACCTGCTAATGGAATTGTTCAGCATACCTATGATCTTATTGCCGGGCAGGAAGATGTCTTTAACCCTACACTTACTGTGACCAATAAAAACGGTTGTAGTAAAACAATTGCTGTAGGTCCTGTAAAGCTGAAAGGTCAAATGACCGTTGCATGTTTAGACGGGATGAGAATTGTGATTCAGTACAGAGCAGGAATAGATCCTGGTCATGATTGTAATAATGCGAGTTTCAACTTAAAAGGAAATGGTACTCTGATATTAGGTAAAATACCATACAACGATCCAAGAGGAATCATCAAAGGGAATGTTCATTTAAGTAATACAGGAGGATCTCAGGATGCAAGAAATATTGCTCCTTTAAGTGGTTCCAGCAGATATAATGAGATTATCATTACCAAAGATGAGGCTCAGGCAATAGCACAGCAGTCACCTGATGGTTTTGTGAAATTCTCCCTTGAATGCGCACTAACCAATTGTCATACCGGGGTTGCTTATACTCAGATATTCCTGGCCAATGCCGCAACACCTATTTATTCAGGTTATCCAAATGGTAATTTCTTAGAAATAAATCCTTGTACAGGTGTAACAAAATAAGAATTCTGATAAGGAGAGATGTGTTTAATAACTTCATAGACAGTTTGCTGTCTATGAAGTTCATTAACCGATCTTAATAAATCATTAAAAAATTAAAAATAATGAAGAATAGATTAAGTAATATATCAACCCAATACCGCAAATTCAGTAAAGGGCAGTACATCGAAGATCCGGATCAGTTCAATGAGTTCCTGGATTTTTTCGAAGATCAGGATCGTTTGTCCAGGGTGCTGTTGCAGGGAGTAGGTATTGTATGTGGCCTAAAACACGAACTTATTTATAAAAACAGAATTTTAAGCGGTGTACAGCTTTCTCAGGGAGCAGCTATAACGACTGATGGAGACCTTCTTACCTTAAATAGTACCAGTGAAGTGAGTAAGGATTTGTATATGAGTGACTTAAAAACTGTTGCAATAGAAAATAAAAAGTATACCTGTTTTAAAACATATGATAATTTTAAAATAAAATATCCTGCATTTTATGATAAGGACCAGCAGATTGAGCTTTGGGAGCTGGCAACAGATGAAGAAGCAAAATCTGATTTTCAGCCTGTCAGTAATCTTACAAATTTAGAGGACAAATATCTGCTGCTTTATTTGGAGGATTATGAGAAAGAAGTTAAGCCATGTAGGGGAGTCGACTGTGATAATCACGGGATCCAGCAAATCAGAAACCTAAAAGTATTGGTAACTACATCAAAAGGAATCACGGACCTTCTTGGAGAATACCGACTTGTCTATGATCCTTTGAGCAATACCTATAAGCCTGGTGTAAAAGATGCAATTCAGCCTCATCCCTTATTTATAGATGGCATTATGGAACCTGTAAAACAGGAACGGATTATTTTAGAACGGTTTGTGTCAAAAACAAGCCTGACAGTATCTGATTTAAAAAATCTGTATATCAAGGCTGTGGAAAAAAATAATTATGGTAAGATTGTTTTTGAAAGAATTGAGGCTATCGGTAAAATACTGGGTATTCCAGTTGCCAGCTATGCTGCATTCAAAGAAGCATTCGTGAATATTTTTAACCAGGATTCCGGCTTTCAGTATGCTTATGATGTTGTAAAGGACTTGATGGATACTTACGCTGAAATTGCAGAACTGCTTCCTAAGGCATTTACTAAAGCATTTCCCGATTTTGTTTCCTTTCCTAAACATATCATGCTCGGAAAATTAGTGTCAGATAAACAATTGGATTCCCTGAGGCATCAGTTCTATAATTCACCTGCCTTAGATAGTGATAAAGCGACCCAAAGAGTCAAAGTATTGATCAATCGTTTTAATCAGCAGGTACAGAATTTTAACTACGGTAATATTTTTGAGAATAAAGGACGTATAAAAATTACACCATCACAAAAATTAAACCCTCTCAGTAATAAGGCAATTCCTTTCTATTACCGTATTACAGAAGGATTTTTGAAAGTATGGAATTTTGATAAGACAGGCAATCGGTCATTTAGTAATAATTTGAATTTTAATACCGATTGGATGCCAATAGGCCTGGAAAAAGAATCACCTCTAAATCTTACGCTGGATGATTATTCGTTTTATAATATTGAAGGCCATCAGGGGATGAATTATCAAACGGCTTTTGAAGAAATAAAGCAAATAAAAGAAAAACATCAGTTGGGATTTGATATTATGCTTTTATCTTTAGAGGAATTGAAAGATAATAAAGATCTGTCAAAAGCCTATTTCAATGAGTATGTAGAAAAAAATTCAGGATTGGAACATAAACATGGAGTTGGCAAAGGAGGCACCTTTATCATGGTTTATGATCCTTTAAACAGTCAGAACGTTATTGCAGATTTCTCGCTTCCTTACATATGCTGTACACCGAAAGCTGTAGTTAAACTGAGTTTGCCGGCTTCTGTTATTTGTGCTGAGTCCAGCCGCATACCTTTTACGGTATTCCCTATGAATGGAACTGTAAAAGCGAATGTTGATACAAAATTAAACGGTGGAGTGGAAATCATCAATGGACTCTATTTCTTTAATCCGAAATTAGTAAGCCCCGAATTACAAGGTCAGGAAATTACCTTTACGGTTAACGGCATGCCTACTACTTGCAGCATCAAGGTTATTTCACAGCCGGACATACAGATCTCTGTTGGCTCTGTATATTATCCGGAAGGTGTCTCACCGGCAACAATCGTAAACTTTACAATAACCGGAGCCAACTTTGCAGATTATATCTACAGTTGGGATTTCCTGGATAATGGAAGTTTCGTTACCCTAAAACCTGATAAGGATGGAAATGTAAGTTATACCTATTATAATCTGAGTCCTACAAAAATTCCAACGATCAAGGTGAAGGTGAACGGCAACGGATGTACTCAAGACATTCTGATAAGAGGTTGGTACGATGCTCCTGTTAAATTAAGTTTGCCTACTTCTGTTATATGTTCTGAATCCAGCCCTGTAGACTTTACGGTATTTCCTGTAGACGGGATTGTAAAAGCCAGTGCGGGTGATGGTGTAAAATTCACCAATGGGAAATATAGCTTCGATCCACGGTCAGTAGATCCCGGGTTACATGGTCAGGTGATTACTTTTACTGTTAATGGGGTATCAACCAGCTGCAATATCACTGTTATTACGCAGCCTGCGGTTAATGTGAGTGTTAAGTCTGTTGATTATCCAAACGGTGATCCGACAGAGGCTACCGTAAACTTTATCGTTTCCGGGCCATACTTTCAAAATTACACCTACAGTGTGGCTGGCAGTGCAGATCTTCTAAAGCCGGATACCGATGGAAATATGAGTTATACAGTGAAAAATCTTGATCCTAAAGGAAATCCGACGATAAATATGCTTGTGAGCAACGGCGGATGTACTCAGACCATCAGGATAGGGAACTGGTACAAGCCTCCAACGGTTGTCATAAACAGTATTAAATTTCCAAAAGGGAACTGTTGTGATGGGAACCTTTCTACAGTCAAAGCTGAAGTGACGGAAGAGAACAAAAATGTTGACTTAAATGATGGAGCTTTTATATTGGAAGGAAAAGGATATGGACCTTCGGATCTTGAATATTCATGGTTCCAGGTAGATAGTGATACAGGATCAAAATTAATACTTGATGTGAGTAATCAACCTTCTGTAAGGGTTACAGGTTTGAGGGATTATGGTAATTATATATTCCAATTTATGGTTATTGATCCTGCTTCCGGTGCCTTTGATACTAAAACTGTGAAAGTATTAATATTTGGGTATGATTAATAGAATAGTTACCTCTGTGATTGCAGGTGAAAAATAAATTTACCTGACTCCGGTCAAGATCAGATATACCCAGAAAAGGGTGTTTAAACAGGCTGTAGAACTGAAACACCCTTTTATATATTCGGAAAAATATAGTAATAATAAAAAAATATAATATAATGGCAGCAGCACAATGCGAGATTTCATTTGAGATAGATTATACATCATCCATACCGATTACAAGTGCGAATTCAACTACCACTGCGTCCTATGAGATTCATGGATCAGGGAATCCAACCAATATAGGGACCATTGATCCCAATGGTATAACAATTCTTCCACCGATTCAGACTCCGGGCAATTACGATTTGACAGTGCAGATATCTGCAGGTGGGGTTCTTGCCACCCGCACTGATTCATTTCAGATTGGAAACTGTTATGGAAATGAGACAAGGATCATATTTTATAATCATGCCAAAAGGACTCTGAATGGAGATTCATTCAATACCTTAGTAAACTTTGTCATCAGGAAGAATGGTGAGATTGTAGTAGACAGCAGGGATGCCAATACTCAATACGATACTCCTATAGATAAGTGGAAATCATTTGAAGCGAAAGTTGGAGACCGTATTGAGTTTTTGACAGATCTTATAAAAAGTGCAACAGATGGTAAAACGACAGGTGATATGTTCACTTTCAGTACGACAGGTACATCTGGTACGGTAAACGGCACCAATCCTACAGCGTCTGGCCTGCAGTTGCTGAATTCTCAGGCTATCGGGCCAAACAACGGGACAAAAAGAATTTTTGCTTTTGTAGTCGCGCCAAAGGTGAATTATGCCTTGGGGACGGATTTCTTTCAGTAAATGATTGATGATATCGGCTTACAGAAGAGATGTTCCACTTCTGCTCCTTAGGATATCAGCAATATCAGCCTATAGTTCAGGTTGTATGCCGGTAACGCAGGCGGGTTCCTTATGAAACGGAATAAATTCTCAAATTATAACGAAGATGAAATAAGCTCATCGGCCGGTATTACGACCTGTACTTCATCTTCGTTACTTTGAGTATATAATTATTTAGAAAGATCTGAAATCAGAGACTGAAGATTTTTAACTCAGTTATCTTCTGTTGTTTTTACGTCTCGTACTTATAATATTGAAAAGTTTTGCAACATCTTTTAAATGGATTTCAAAATCATCATAATATTCATTCAGGGAGTGCAGGGTGATAATCCCTTTCTCCACATCATGATTGATAATCCGCTTTACTAAAATCCCTTTCTCTTTGTGAACAATGACGAAATCCCACTTATCATAATGCAGCTTGCTCATCCAATAATCCTGTCTGATATTTCTGCATAAGATAATATCACCTTCCAGATAGCTCTCGTACGATCCGTTGTCCATGCTGTCTCCCTTTACTTCGAAGCACATGTATTCACCACGGTGTTCTACATCATCTGTAAAAGGAATTGTTGGCAGGCTTTCTATATATTCTTCATCTGCGAAATTACTCAGATAACCAGCCTGCGCATATTGATTTGCCAGAGGAACATGCATAATCTTTAAATCTGAAAAAACAACAGGTGCAGCACTGTCATTATTAAGTTCCTCTTGTTGTTTTAGCAGCAGATTGGTCACAAAGTAAGCAGTTGTTTCCGGTATTTTTCGTTCGCCTTTTTCCCAATATTGTACAGCTCTGGTACCAACTCCTATAGATTTTGCAATATCAGACTGCTTCATATTGAGTTTTTTTCTGATCTCTTTGAATTCTAAATAGGTCATTTTGATATGTTTATAGTTTATTTATAAAAAAATATGAAAAATATTCGTTTAAATATTTTGAAAAACGAACAATGTTCGTATATTTGTTTCGCTGTTAAGACGTAACCGCACAAATATACAAAAATATATTTATAATTAAATGTTTTTTTGCTATTTAAGAGCTTTTTGAAAAATTCGTAAGTGCTTGTAATCAGATGTTTGTATTTTGTTTTTTTACCTGGTTTATTTTGCGTTCGAATTTTCAATTCTTGTTTGTTTTCGATGTCTTATTAAAAACAAAAAAGATGTTTCAGGTTTATTAAGTGTAAATAATGCGTTTGTTGATTGCGTGATTTTGTTTTTTGTGCGTTTTATGAATGACTTTATTTGTGATAAAAGTGCGTTTATTATCAGTGGGTTTAAAATAAAGCGGCTGTCTGGCTCTTTATTTTTTTCGGAAAAGTCCAAAACGGTCTCTAAAATGCAGCGAATACAGCTGATTAACATATAAAATATCGATTAATTATAGTTATCAGTAAGAGGGTTTGTACATCCTGAATAGTAAACCAAAGTTGGCAGAGCAGACTTAATGATTCTTAAGGCTTAAAAAGTCAGATGATGAGAGACCGAGCTTTTACAACCAGATACGGGAAGTAAATAATGTCCGTTTACATGTTTATAAACACATCAGTTTCTTATAAACATCAATACAATATTTACTGAATGTAGAATTAAAGAAAAGAAGTCGGTGTATGATCTCTATTGAGAGAAACACCTGGTATCAGCTTCTGAAACCAAAATTTAAAATGTGATTGACATCTGTTTAAGGGCGTAAAATTATGCCTTTAGGGTTTCTTATTGACCTAATTAAACACTAGAAATGTAAGAAATCGACAGCTGGCCTCATAAAAACAAAAACTTAACCATAAAAACTTTAAACATAGAAAAATGAAACGTAGTAAAGAATTACTAGAGAAAAGAAAAGATTTTGTCATTGAATACGTAAAACGTAATCAAAGCAAACAAATGAAAGTGATTGTAACTGAACTGACAGAAATGTTGTTTTTGTCCGAAAGAACAATATATAATATTATTCTTCAGGCTTAGCAGGTAGGTGAAAACAGTTCAGTGAATATCGGAGAATGCCGTGTCGAACATTATTAGGTAAATCTTTTTAATCCTAATGCCCAATCATCCGCCAGATCTTAACATATAATATTCTAAAAACAGATAGAAAAGGATCCAAAGTTATTATTCTGCCAATAGCTGCCTGAGAAATACTCATTCAAAGGTTTTCCTGACTTCTTTCTCAAATTAAAATTTATAAATGTATCCTAAAGTGAAAAAAGTTTTTGCTTTTAGTTCTGTTGTTTCAGATGAATCTGAGTGCGGATAATCGGGGGTTAGAAAATTGAAAGATGAAAAGCAATTTCAAAAAAATGAGAAACCATGAAAAAGAAAGAAAAGAAAAAAAAGAAAAAAAATAAGGAAAAAGGACAGAAACCCAGAAGAGATATCAGTGATATTATTGACGAGTTAGCTTATATGAATGAGAATGAAAACATCCTGAAAAGTAAAAGGTTTTTAGATGACATGTACATGCTGGATCAGGAATAATAAGACCCATCTGAAAATCGCAGAAAATTAAAATTTTAATAAATAATATAGAGGAAAACAAATGAATTTGGATAGTATAAAAGCCCTGTTGATAGGAACTGCAATAGCATTTTCAGGAGGATTATTAAGGGTGTTGATTTCCATACAAAATAAGGAAAAAAAACAGCCATGGGAACATTTTATCACACTGGTAATCGTGGTAATTGTTGGTTTTACAATGAGCTATTTGATGAACAGAGCTGAGTTAGATGACAAATGGTATTCAACAGGAGTCCTGTTTGTTCTTGGCTACGGCTATGATAAATTTCTGAAAATGATCACAACCAACCTGCCTAACTGGATTGATAAAGCGGTGAACCTTTTTATTGAAAACCGATACGGCATCAAAACAGACAGACAGCCTGAGGAAGAGGAAGAGAAAAAAGATAACATCGGCCAATAGAAAACAATAAAATGTAAAAGCAGAAAATACAGTTTTCAGAATAAACCAATAGCTAACAGCCATAGTTCTGTCAATAAATTCAGGATGCTGCCGACCTGTTAGCCGACCGGATCATCACAGGAATAAAAGTCCCGGAACTCTTTACTGTAACTACTGAAACTGTAGCCCAAAAAAATAGGAGCCATTCTGAAAAAAAGTGAATTTTGAATTTGAAAACCTGAAAACCAAAACAAGAGAATAAAACCGAAGTGGATCACTGTTGCCTGTTTCTTATTGTCAAAACCACTTCTATTTACTTAAATTCTTAAAGAATCATCCGCATGGTATGATTTTTCAAACCCGGCAGGCACCATATAAAGCACAACCGTTTTTAGTTGTGCTTTGTATGTCTTTTAAAAAATATGAATTAAAAAACTAAGTCAATGAAAGCAGCAAAACCTGTAGAAAAAGACAAAAATGCCCACCAAAGCAAAAGCAAAAAGCAAAAGCCGAAAGAGTCGGTGGCTGTTCATCAATCCGGTGTAGAGATGGTGGGTATACAGACGAAAAAGCAGAAAGGGACCGGATCTGTAAATCCCAATAATAAGCAGCTTAATCTCAATGGGATTATTCCAACCGTTTATGGTTTGCAGACCATCTACGATCAGGGAGCTGAAATAATGTATAAAAAGCATCAGGAGAGTTTAGCACAAACCGGAGACATCAATCATCCCGATACTAAAAAGATGGAGAAAGGATACAGGTCAACCCTCAATCTTCATCAGGTACAGGACGATAATGGTGCTAAACCAGAAATATCTCCAAATATAGCAGAAAAGCAGATTATAATTCAGCAGCAAAATAAGAAAACTGAAGAAACAAACCCTGCTGTAAAGCCCGCAGAGAAAAAAGGAGTGTCTAATAAATCCGATCTTGCCAGTGCCGATCAGTCCCAGGCAGTAAATCCTGATAAAGCAGAAGTAATTGATACTGAAACTGCAATATCGGCAAATGCGAACAGTAATCCTGCATTTACGGCATTAAGCGGAAAAATAAGCAGTACTGCTAAACTGCAGAAACAACACGAACCATCAAGCAAGTCGACAAATGATGCACAAGCTGCTGCGCCATCACCTGCGAACGAGCGCCAGAGTATGGCACAGGCAAGTCAAGTGAACACTATGGACGAACAAAAACCGGGGCTGTTCAAGAAAGAAGATTTCAAAGCTTTGCTAAGTGAAAAAATACACAGCATTAAGCTTCCTGAAAATGAAGAGCAGGCAGATGAGTTTGAGAAACACAACAATATACAGGAAGTCAATCAAAAGGCAGTAGGAGATGTTAAAAAAGAGAAGAATGTAGCCTCTAATGATATTGCTTCTGCAACAGCTGCACAGCCTGATACCGCCGCACAGCCTGTTCGTGCCGTGGCAAAAATGCCTACACAAAATGTAGGGCAAGCTCCGGGTACACCGAATGCAGCGAAAGCGATGCCTGTGAAAAGAAATACCGCAAGCGTAGAACAGCCTATTAAAGAGCAAACGGCAAGTCTCGACAGCGAAATGAAAGCCAATGGAGTTACCGATACGATGTTGGCGAAATCTAATGAACCATCATTTACGGATGCTTTGGCCCAAAAGAATAAAGCCAAAGCGCAAAGTGTTGCAGCAACTCAACAGTTTAGGAATAACGAAAATAAGGAGTTGTCTAAAACCCGCAGTGAAGCACAAACACAAGCGGCACATCATATTAGTGGCATGCATGGTGCGAGAAAAGGAGGCCTGGGCAATGTGCATGGTGAACAAAAGCAAACCTCAAGTAAAGACAGCCAAAAACGTAAAGAAATAGCCGATCATATTAATGAGATCTATCTTACTTCCAAAACCGATGTGGATGGTATTTTAAATAATCTGGACAAATCGGTGGCCGAAAAATTTGATAATGGCAGCAGAGAAGCTAAAAAAGCATTTGAAGCCCATGTCGATAAAGAAATGAAAGCCTATAAAAAGAAACGTTATGGGGATGCTTATGCAAAATACGGAGCTTTAGTCGCGGCTGGGAAATGGTTATGGGACAAAGCTACAGGCTTACCTAAAGAGGTCAACAAATTTTTTGACAGTGGTAAGGACCTGTACATTAAGGTCATGGATAAATTTATTGACCAAATTGCAACCCACGTTACCACTCAGCTTAATGCTGCTAAGACCAGAATTGCGAAAGGTAAAAAAGAGGTACAGACCTATGTCAACAGTTTATCTCCAAGTTTAAGAAAAATTGGAAAAGAAGCCATTGCAGAGATCCAAAGAAAATTCAATGCATTGGAAGAAAGTGTAAACAGTAAGAAGGATGCATTAATTGATGTATTGGCTAAAAAATATGCAGACAATATAACCAGTATTGATGCCAGAATTGCAGACCTAAAAACACAGAATAGTGGATGGGTTAATCAGGCTCTTGATGCACTTAAAACCAGCGTGTTTGCTGTTATCATTGAAATTAAAAATACACTTACCAATTTATTATCAGGGGTTATCAGTGCCATTCAGGCGATCATCATGGATCCGATAGGGTTTTTCAAAAATCTTATTGCCGGAGTTTCGCAAGGATTTACTAACTTCGGAACCAACATCTGGAATCACCTTAAAACAGGTTTCTTCGGATGGCTGACCGGAGCAATGAAAGGGATTTCTTTGACGATGCCGGAAGATGTATTCTCATTGAAAGGTGTTTTCTCCATTGCCACGCAGGTGCTTGGTTTAACCTGGAGCGGAATCAGAGCGATTGGATCCAGAGTGATCGGTGAACCTGTAATGAAAGTCCTGGAGACCGCTTCTGAAAAAGGCCTTGAAATCGTGAAGGTTGTCCGTAAAGAAGGTGCTGCCGGACTTTGGGGATATCTGAAAGACCAGTTTGCCGACCTTAAAGCTACAGTGATGGATGCCATAATGGATATTATCCGGTCACAGGTAATACAGGCAGGTATTAAATGGGTGATGGGATTGCTTACTCCGGTAGGAGCATTTATAAAAGCCGCAATGGCCATTATAGATGTAGTGAAGTTCTTCGTCCAGCGGGCAGCGCAAATTATGGAATTGGTAAAAGCCTTTACCGATAGTATAAAAGCAATTGCCAGCGGAAATGTAGGAGCCGTGGCCAAATCGATAGAAAATGCATTAGGCAGAGCTGTTCCTGTACTGATTGGTTTCTTAGCTTCATTACTAGGAATTGGAGGATTAGCAGATAAAGTACTGGGCGTTATCCGAAAAATACGCCAGCGTATTGAAAATGCGATTGTCAAGTTCTGGAACTTTGTGAAAGGAAAGATTAAAGGATTGCTTGGGAAGATCGGAGTTGGTGGTAAGAAAGATAAGAAGGAGAAAAAAGGAGAAGATCTACGTACTACTGAAGAAAAGAAAAGTGATTTAGATGAAGGAGTAAAAGAAGGGACAAAGCTATTACAAGATGAGAGCTTAACTTCAGAAGAGAGAGAGAAACGTTTAGAAAATATAAAACAAACTTATGAACTAAAAGAATTAAAAATTGTTACGGAAAAGGTAGATTCAAATGAAAAATGGGTTTATATATTTGGTGAAGTTAATCCGACTAAAAAAGGATCGGTAGTTAAAACAGTATTAAAAATAGAAGGTGGTAAGGAAATTGAGTTGAGGTCCAATCAAGTAGCTATGATTAGAGAACCCAATCCGCATCATTTTAGAGCAGTCTTACCAAAAGGGATAATATTTGATCTTGTAGGAACCGATACAGATGTAAAGTTAAGATTATTAAGGCCAGATGATGGAATTGTTAATGTAAAAGCTGCTGGAAGAATAGGTAAAGATATTGTAAATAATTATATTATTCTAAATGTTAATCCGAAGAATGTTGCAAATATTGTTGATTCTGCAAGCACAAAGTTAGATCACTACAAAGAGACATGGGAGAATTTGGAGTATTCTTACGGAGTTGTAGATTGTTTTGCATTTGCTATGTTTATTTTAAAGGATAAATTATTATCAGACATAAAGCCTAAACCTGAAGGAGCAGATAATGCGGCAAAATTTGCAGATTTAATAAGATATCAACAAAGAGGAAATAGAAAATAAGATTATGACAGATTTTATAAAAAAATTAGAAAAAGAGTTTGACACTCAAATTATCCATTCCAGTAAACACCTCAAGGTAAAAAATTACTATGATGTGGATGAAAAGGGGAATATTAAAACATTATTTTTACGACATGTCAATTTAAATGAACTAGATGTATTATTACCCATAGCAGAAAATGTAATTAACCTTGCTGTTATAGGGTGTAACATCAAAACTTTAGGGGTGTTAAAATCGTTTGCTAGGTTAGAAACATTAAGTTTACGCCTTAATAATTTACACGGATCAACACTGAGGTATTTAAGTTATCTGAAAAAACTAAAAAAGCTGGATTTAAGAGGTACAAATCTTAAAGACACCTCATCTATTGGGTATCTTACTAATTTAGAAATGTTGTTTATTGGTGGTAGCGACCGTCTTGATGAAGTGAAAGACTTGGAAGGTCTAGAATCCTTGTACCACTTAGATGCATCCTATAGTCAAATTGATAGTATTAAAAAAATAAGTGCAAATAAAAATATTCGTTTATTGAATATAGAGGGAACCAAAATTAAGAAAATAACACATTTGGAGCAATTTCCTTATTTGGAAAGCATTAATTTAGATGGTTCTTTAGTGGAAAAAATTGAAGGATTAGAAGCTTCGAAAAATCTTAAAGAATTTTTCATCTCAACAGGGCGTATAAAGCGCATTGAAGGCTTGAAAAACTTAACGAAATTGGAAATTCTTGATTTAAATTTTAACCAAATTTCAAAAATACAGGGATTAGATGGTTTAATCAATTTAAAATGGTTGAACCTTAATGAAAATCAAATAGGTAAAGTTGAGAATTTGGACAGTCTTATAAATCTTGAGCTTTTATTGTTGGAGCCTAATAATGATGTTACCTTTTTTGATACTGCATTTTTTAATAATTTGGTTTCAGAATGTCAGATATATATACGTGGTATTAAGGATCTTGACAAGATTGAAGCTATGGCACCAAAAAATGTTAAGATTAATTTTAACAAAGACTATCGCTATCCTACAACATTGTATCGCGGTCCCAGAGATATTTTTGAATAATTTTTGTTTATAATAGTATTCCCTAGCTGCCGCACGAATCCTTTCGTGTGGCTTTTTTTAACATTTTCTCAAAAGTTTTTATCTTTATAAAAACATAATTGATGAGTCGTAATTACAAGTTTCACAATCCTGAGGGATTATATTTCATAAGTTTTGCTGTTGTAGGTTGGCTGGATGTTTTTATTAGAAATGAATACAAAGAAATTTTTTTGGAAAGTTTAAGGTTTTGCCAAAAGAATAAAGGAATGGAAATTCATGCATGGTGCATCATGTCAAGTCATGTACATTTAGTTTTCAGGAGTATAAATGAGCAGAAGCCAGAACTTTTGATTAGTGATTTAAAAAGGTTTACAAGTAAAGCAATTGTCGCAGCAATCAAAGAAAATCCTACAGAAAGCAGAAAAGAATTTTTATTGGATTTCTTTCTTAAAGAAGGTTTAAAAACTTCTAATGTAACTCAATATCAATTTTGGAGACATGATAATAATCCTATTGAGTTATGGAGCAATAAAGTGATTTGGCAGAAGATAAATTATGTACATCAAAATCCGGTAGAAGCGGGTTTAGTTTTCCGTGCAGAGGATTACAGATACAGCAGCGCAATAGATTATTGTGATGAAAAAGGGCTTTTAGATCATATTGTTGTTTTTAGAATGTTTGATTTGTAAATAATATAAACCACACGAAAGGATTCGTGCAACAGCGGAGGGCTATGGATAAGATTATAAACTATCATCAATCAAAAAATATTTAATGAAGCAACTGTTCCGATGTTCTAATATTCTAAAATAATTAATAATAAAATGAATACCCAAATAAACGAACTCCTCTATCACTACAACGAAGAAGGGTACGAAGGATATGATTTAAGCGAAGTACAACTCCTTAAAAATATAGATTCAGAAAGAGTTGAAAAGCTAAAATTACTTCTTCACAATGACGATCAGTATATTGCTTACCAGGCCATGCTTATTTTATTGGCGTGGGCAATACCGGAAGGGTTTCAACAGCTTGACCGGTTTATTTCCGAAAAATGGGATGAAAAAGAAAGTTTTGAATCCCATAGAATACACAGCGAAGATAATGTATATGATGTAATTACGGACGCTCTATATATTTCGACAATAAACGGAAAGAGCGAACAGGAGCTTTACCCTTACATTAAGTATTTTCTGAGTATTTATGGAAATAAATTTTTTGAATCGAATCTAAAAGACTTTCTTTTAAAGAAAAATTGCACACCGCTTTTAAAAGAAATAGAGCAGGCGATCCACGATTCCTTACAAAATAAAAGGTATTATCAGGCAAGTCAGCTGTTTCCGGTACTTGTTCATTATGATAAAAGTAGTTTTAATAAATATGCAGATATTTTTAAATCTTTGATAAAAGAAGATGATAGAATTGCATATAATATTGAAGAAGCAGAAAAGAGTATGCAATGATCTGTCATACAGTTTGATATAAATTTAAAAGAAAATCTACTACTGCCGCACGAATCCTTTCGTGCGGTTTTTATTTTCAATTATTTTATTTTCAAGTTTTATCTTTATAAAAGAATAATCAATACTTTTGAATACATCAAATAAACCAAAATTAATAATCCATTAAAATCTTAAATATGAAAAAAACACTATTCATTTGCTCTCTTCTGTTCAGCTTTTCTATGATAATGGCACAGACTATAGAATCCGGAAGTCACAGCACTACAGGGTATATCAAAAGTGATGGAACCATAGAGAACAGCAGTCATTCAACAGTAGGTTATATTAAAAGCGATGGTACTATAGAAAACAAAAGCCATGGAACGATTGGGTATATCAAAAGTGACGGAACTATTGAAAACAAGAGCCATTCAACGGTGGGATATGTAAAAAGTGACGGAACGGTAGAAAACAGCAGCCATTCCACCATTGGTTATATCAAGGATGATGGAACAGTAGAAAGCAGCAGCCATAGCACGATTGGTTATGCGAGAGGAGTTAAAAAAGAGTGGGCGGCAGTCGTGTATTTCTTTTTTAAGATGAATTGATGGCAGATCTGTAAAGAATAAACAGGATAAATAAAAATAAGGCTTGGATTTTATAATCTGAGCCTTTTTCTATGATAAACATGTATTGTTTTAAAGAATTTTCTGATATACTTTCTGCTCTTTTTACCATACAGAATATCCAGGCAGATGAAATAATTTTATCATGAGCCCTTGAAAATACAAAGGCTGCTGCAGCTACAGAATGGAGGCTCCAAAAAACTTTCACAGGAATTAAAAAAAACTGAATTTTGGATCTGCAATCAGATAATCAATCATCCTTTTTCTGAAAAAAAACAAGGGTACTGCAGCTACAGAATAGAGCCCTCAAAAAATTTTCGCAGAAATAAAAAAAAGATGAATTTCGAACTTTAAATATCACATCAATTAAACCGAAAATTTAAGCAGTAAAGAATAATAATGTATATGGAAGAAAATAACTTAATCCCAAGAGAAAAATTAAAGAACTATTTTGAAACAGGTAAATACCCTACAGAAGGTCAGTTTTCAGATCTGATCGATTCGCTAAGACACAAAGAAGATATTCTAACCAATGACGAAATGGTAGCTTTTGCCAATAATCTGGCCTCCATTAAAAATGGATTTATTACCTATAATCTATCTGGTGGTATCAAAGGGCAGAAATTCCCGATCGTAATAAGTTCACAAGATAGAGAAGATCAGGTGATCATGTTGGGAGAATCGGGCAGCTATAGATTTCCGGAAGGAAAACGATATTTTTTTGGGAGCGCTCCTTATACTGTTAGAACAAAGGAGTTTTCAGCAGACCGGCTGGAAGAAAATCAATATTATGTACTGACCTCTGAGGTACAGCTAAAATATTCTATTGCAAGAATGTTCGGGAATAATCTTCCTACCATTCCTGATGGGTTTGAATTCGGAATACTGGAAGGTGATGAAAAATGGTTTTACCTGCAGGTGGATAAGCAGGATTTCGGAAGAAAGATAAGTATCGTAAACACCGTTATTAAGTTTGTCAATAAAACAGAAATACCTATTCAGTACAGAACATCTGCCATCAACTGGAGTGATAAATACAGATCCAAGGATATTGTTACCGATCATTATGATATTTGGGATGATTTGGCTATCTATTATGAGGCAGATCTTACGGCAACTGATGATTCTGTGGTATGCAGGATTTATGATGAGGATAAAGACAGAATTTTAACAGCATGTCAGCTGGATGCCAGACGATATAACCACGATGTCTGGGCTGGCGATCAGGTGTTTAAAATCAGAAATATAAGAATTGAATGTGAGTATGGAATTCTGAACGAATAAAGATTTTTGCAGCTACAGAATAGATAGGTCCAAAAACTTTTACAGAAACCAGGAAATAATGAATTTTGATTCATAAATCATTGAACCCAAAAACAATAATGTGGACAGTATAAGATATAAAAGAATAGTGAAGTATTATGAAAAATGACAAATTAACCCCAAGAGAGGAGCTGAAAACTTATTTTGAAACCGGTAAATATCCCACACAAAACCAATTTTCAGAACTGATAGATTCCTTGCAGCATAAAGGAGATGCCTTGACCAACAAAGAAATGGTATTGCTCGCCAATAGGCTGGCAATTATTGATAATGCATTTATTTACTATAATACAAACAGTGTAGGAGATTTGAGATTACCAATAGTAGTAAGTTCTCAGGATGAAGAAGATCAGGTGATTACGGTAAAAAATACTGACAGCGCTGTGGAGAAACAGTTTATATTAGGTAGTCCGCCTTATATCCTGAGAACAAAAAAAGCCTCCGGAGGAAATCTGAAAGAAACTGAATATTATATTTTTAGCTATCAGATCAGTCAAAATTATATGATCTACAGGTTGTTTGGTAATAATCTGGATACTGTTCCTGAAGGTTTTGAATTGGGCGCAATGGAAAGTAAAAGGGTTCCTGTACAGATTGCCAAACAGGATTTTGGAAAAAAAATAAACATTGTAAATACAAACGTTAAGTTTATTAATAAAACCCAGGTACCAATTGAGTACAGGGTAGAAGGAATTACCTGGAGTAACAGGTACCGGTCTGAAGACACTGTTACTGATCATTATGATGCATGGGATAATCTCACCTTTTATTATAAGGCAGACCTTAAGGAGATCAATCAGTCTATACTCTGCGAGATCTATGATGAGGATAATAACAGTCTTTTAACTACAGGCAACCTAAACGCCGGACAAAGTCATAGTGACTGGTATGGAGGGCAGGTCAATGAAGTCAGAAATATAAGAATTGAATGTAAGTATGAATATAAATAAAAGATTGTCATACTGAAATACTGAGAAAGAAGCTAAAAATTAAAAAGCTCATCTGATGAAAATAAAGGTTACTGCAACTACAGGATGGAGAGGTCAGAAAACTTTTATAAGAAGAAAAAAAGACCGAATTTTGTAATCGAAATCATTAATAATAATGACATCCGGAAAGCAGATCAGCAGCATTCCTAATTCATAAAAATCATCCAACCAGGCATAATACCCTTTTATGGGGAAGCTCTTACTCTTGAGATACGGGAATTTCCAGCACAGGCATTGTCATTTCATCTTACACCTGCAGGAGTTACTGCAACGATAGGATGTAAACGCCGAAAAACTTTCATAAAAACAGAAAAAGGATGAATTTTGGAACTTCTGAATCAGAAGTGGTAATGGGTTCCGGAAAGCAATTATACCAAAGATATAAGCAATAAAGAACATTATAATAATCATGGAAGAAAAAAATAAACTAATCCAGAGAGAGGAGATCAAAACCTATTTTGAAACAGGTAAATATCCTACACAAAGTCAATTTGGGAGGTTCATTGATAATTATGTCCATTTGAATGAACTTAATTTCGGACTGGATGTAAAAGCATCATCGAGTTGGACGGGTAAATATTATCATTTCTATCTGGCTGAAAACATTGAAAAATCGGGCAGGGGACATATCAATCTCGAAGCCGAATCCGGAAGCGACCCGAAAAAGATCGACAACTACAAATATGTTTTTAGTAAAGATATAAACTATAAATTTTTAAACATAAAACTATCAGGTGAGCTGGATATTGATAAATATCAGCCAAAGCTTATCATAAAACGTTATAAACAGAAGAAAAAAGTTAAGCGTGGGGTGAAGGATTCGGGCTTCTACAGAGAGCACCTGGAAGATGCAAAATCCTGGGGCAGAGAATCTGAATATCCTGTAACGGCTAATGAAATGACGCTGGATATTAATCCTATTCATTATTTCAAACCCGGGGCAAACTATAACGAGTTTTATCCGTCAGGCACACTCAACAGACCCGGTTCATTCAGATATACGGTTCATCATAGAAAACCATTTTCTCTTATTCAGATGTTTCTGGAAATTGATATAAACGGTACAAAGTACCAATCATATCCCGTCAATATAAAAATTATTTTGGGAAAAGAAAGGATGGATTTGGTTAACTATATTATTGATTAATAAAAAATACCTCAATCGGAGAGACTTTCTCTAGTGGGAAACCTTTTGCGCCTGAAATACCTGAATTTTCTGATGTATGATCATCAGGATCTCATCAGGGAAGTAGAATACCGGCTCTTCGGATCTGATAGCCTCTTTCAGGTGTAGATTATTCTTTAAAAAGTAGGAACTCCGGTGATGGAGTGACTTTCCCCAAAAGCAGCTGCTCTGGCAGTTGCGGAGAGATGCTCAAATGTGAAAGACTTTCCGGTTGAGGTTTCTTAAAGCATACGCACTATAGTGTACTCTTTCTGCAGGCTGAGTACATGATATCTAAAAATATAAAATAAAAAAATACCTCAATCGGAGAGACTTTCTCTAGTGGGAAACCTTTTGCGCCTGAAATACCTGAATTTTCTGATGTATGATCATCAGGATCTCATCAGGGAAGTGGAATACCGGCTCTTCGGATCTGATAATTTCTTTCAGGTGTAGATTATTCTTTAAAAAGTAGGAACTCTGGTGATGGAGTGACTTTCCCAAAAAGCAGCTGCTCTGGCAGTTGCGGAGAGATGCTCAAATGTGAAAGACTTTCCGGTTGAGGTTTCTTAAAGCATACGCACTATAATGTACTCCTTCTGAAGGCTGAGTACATGATATCTAAAAATATAAAATAAAAAAACACCTCAATCGGAGAGACTTTCTCTAGTGGGAAACCTTTTGCGCCTGAAATACCTGAATTTTCTGATGTATGATCATCAGGATCTCATCAGGGAAGTGGAATACCGGCTCTTCGGATCTGATAATCTCTTTCAGGTGTAGATTATTCTTTAAAAAGTAGGAACTCCGGTGATGGAGTGACTTTCCCAAAAAGCAGCTGTTCTGGCAGTTGCGGAGAGATGCTCAAATGTGAAAGACTTTCCGGTTGAGGTTTCTTAAAGCATACGCACTATAGTGTACTCCTTCTGCAGGCTGAGTACATGATATCTAAAAATATAAAATAAAAAAATACCTCAATTGGAGAGACTTTCTCTAGTGGGAAACCTTTTGCGCCTGAAATACCTGAATTTTCTGATGTATGATCATCAGGATCTCATCGGGGAAGTAGAATACCGGCTCTTCGGATCTGATAATCTCTTTCAGGTGTAGATTATTCTTTAAAAAGTAGGAACTCCGGTGATGGAGTGACTTTCCCAAAAAGCAGCTGCTCTGGCAGTTGCGGAGAGATGCTCAAATGTGAAAGACTTTCCGGTTGAGGTTTTAAATAAGATCACAGAATTGTAGCATATAAACTTCAAAATAGAAAAACTAAAACCAATGGAGGCCAGTCAATTACAAAAATTATTTACCCATTTAGAAGAAGTCATTACATGGCGTATTAACAATTCTTCTGAAGATTTTAATACAGGAGCACCTGAATTTAGCGCTAATGACCATGAAGGATTTCAATTAGGCAATTATATTTCAGGGAAAGGGCTTGCCCATCAGGAAGTTATTATTCTCTTAATGGCCTTGCTGCCACGGTTGGATCCTGCATTGCTGAAACGCATGTATTTGGAATTTCCCAATAGTGAATTGTTTGACTTTTGTGCAACCAATGACAGTGGCAGGCTCTTTTATCCTACCATTCAGGCCGTTCAGTATATTTTAGGTGGAGACAGTATTTCAGGACGATTAAAGGCGCTGGATTATTTCGGTCCGGATTCGGTGATGATGAAAGAAGAGCTTATTGCTTTTTCAGTTCATGATCATATCGCCATGAATAGCCAGATAAGTGTCCATCAGGAAGCTTTTAATGCAATCATTTTCGGATTGGAATTATTACCAAAAATGAGCAATGACTTTCCGGCAGAACAATTAAACACCCGTAGATCGTGGGCAGATTTAATACTTCCTCAGGCCACGTTACAGGAACTTCAGAGTATCGAAGCCTGGTACCACAGCAGCCGGATCCTTATGGAAGAATGGGATATGCAGAAAAAGCTTAAGCCGGGCTTCCGGGTGTTGTTTTACGGGGAACCGGGAACAGGAAAGACGCTTGCTGCCAGTCTTTTAGGGAAATATACAAAACGTCCGGTTTTCAGAGTGGACGTTTCTATGCTGGTCTCAAAATATATCGGGGAAACAGAAAAACAGCTGGCTAAGTTATTTGATAAAGCCGAAAATAAAAACTGGATCTTATTTTTTGATGAAGCAGATGCCATTTTTGGAAAACGAACCTCCGTAAAAGATGCTCATGACAAATATGCCAATCAGGAAGTTTCTTATTTGCTGCAGCGGATTGAAACGTTTTCAGGGCTTATTATCCTGGCCTCCAATTTTAAAAATAATATGGATAAAGCTTTTACACGACGTTTTCACAGCTGTATACCATTCAATAATCCAAAATACGAAGAACGCCTGCGTATCTGGCAGCAGAATCTCCCGGAACAGTTACAGCTTGAAGACATTGATCTGGAGCAGATTGCCAGACGGTATGAACTTACCGGATCCAATATTATGAACATTATCCAGGATATAAGCTTAAAAACCATTGCCTCAAAAGAACCGGGCTATAAAGTAAATTCAGACATGCTGCTGGAAGGGATTAAAAAAGAATACGTGAAGGAAGATAAAATATTCATTTAGAAATCTGAATTCCGGCTTCTGTATTGAAAAATTCAAAAAGATCAGTGATCTAAACTGTTCAATTTAAAAACTAAGACTCATGAAAACAATGATATTTATATTGACGCTGCTGAGCTGCGTCGTGCTAGGCTGTCGGAGCAAACATAAAATAACCACCACTTACAGAGAAAACACAAAGGAATCAGAAAAAATGAAAATGGATTCTTCAGGTGTAAAAAGTTCCACATCAGTTCAGAGTAAATCTGATGATACATTGCTGAAGGAAGAGAAAAATGAAATATCCGGAGAACTGTTCATTGAAGGGAAATCGGATCTGTTGAATCCTTTTGTTTTCCATAATGTGGTGGGAAAAGATACTGTTCAAAGCATTTCTATCATGGGAAATGCAGAATATATAATCCGTAATTATTATACAAAGGCCCATCATCAAAAGGCAGAGGTTAAAAAAGAAGAATCTGCCCTGAATATGCAGGAGGTAGCCCATAAAGCGGTTTCAAAAGAAAATCATAAAGAAGTAGCTTCAAAAGTTTCTGAAGAAACAAAAAAAGTACAGCTGAATGGATTGGATGCTGCCGCCTGGATTTTCATTCTCATCATGGGAATCACTTTAATACTTGTTTATTTCACCTATACTTATTTTAAGAAATGAAAACATCACAGAAAGGAATACATCTGATCATATCGTTTGAAGGATTCAGTTCAAAACCATACCTGGACTCAGCGGGTATTCCGACAATAGGCTATGGAAATACGTATTACCCCGGAGGTAAAAAGGTAACCATGAACGATCCTGCCATCAGTAAAGAAAAAGGAGTGGAATTATTTTCGTCTGTTTTACCAACTTATGAAAAAATAGTGAATTCAAAAATCAAAGTTCCATTGGCACAAAACCAATTCGACGCTTTGGTTTCTCATACCTATAATACCGGTGGCTCAGACGGTCTGTTCAAGCTGGTAAATGACCGTGCATCAGAAGCCGCAATCCGGAATTGGTTTACTACGAAATACATTACTGCCGGAGGTAAGATTTTAAATGGCCTGATCCGGAGAAGAAAAGTAGAGGCGGATATGTTCTTTGGGAAATAAGCTGAAGTACTACAATGTTGTTTTTGGGAAATAGGAATGTTAATAAAAAAAAGAATAATTATTCTTTTCTTTGAGATTTAAGAAATTCTTTGAAAGAATTTAAAATTTCCAAATCGTATTCTTTTTCAATTTTTGCCTTTTCTAACGTAAGTAGTGTTTCTTCTTTTTGAATTTTAAAGTTGCGTTCTATTTGAGATAGATTAGCAATAATTTCTGATTGCTTTTCAATATTTTTTGTTAATACAGCAATTTTCAAAGCCGAACTTTTTGCTGATAAGTTTGTAAGTTCATTTTGAAAGTATTTCCCGTCTTCCAAATTGTTTTTATATAATCTAAGGAAGAAGAAGGCAAAAAGTTGAATGAAAATTGCAAAGGTTACACGAGGAATTATTTGTATAGAAAAATCTTCTATATTAATATATGTACGATTGGATAAAAGAGAAAAACCTAAAGTAAGTATAGCGAAAATACTACCAGTAATACCAATCGCCAAATTAATTATTGAATTACGTTGGGTTGTATGAATATATTTAATAGTGTTGTCAACTAAAGGGGTTAACTCAGAAGATATTTTTTTATTTAAAACAGAGTTTGTAATAGTTAGTTCTAATTTACTTTCTACTTTTTTTAAAATTGATTCTTCAAAATTATATTCTATTCTTCTTTGCAAGCTGTTCTCAAGTTCATGAATATTATTATTTTTATCCATAATTTCACTTATTTTATTGGCTACAAGGTCATGGATTCTTTTGCTTTCTCGAAGTTTATTAATATTATTCCTTAATACTTCCTCCCTTTTTAAATAACGATCATTGTAAAGAAACTTAACTATGAATGGTATTAAAATTGTCACGGTTGCAATGATTATTACTGCAGCAATAAAATATTGATTACCAAATAGCTTTATTAGATTTTCGTATTTAGTCTCATTTCCTAAACTTGAAGCTATTTGTACTACTGTAAAAATGAATACTAGCAATACGAGTAATTTTTGACCGTTGTTAGCTACAAATTCTATTAATTTTTCTTTCTTTTTCATGGACTCAATTTGGCGGCGAATATACAAACAATTCTAATACAACAATTACGATTTCCCGGAGAGTTATTACGAAAGTTGTATCCGGGAAAATACGGAGAACATTATTTTTTGTGGATAACTTTTTAATGCGTCAAGTTCTTTCGTATAAAGGCTTTTGCTTTGCTGTGTAATTTATGATGCAAAAAATATCAATCAGTTTGTGATAGTTGGTTAAAAAATATATCTAATTTTGTAAAATGGAACGGTCGATTGTACATATGGACTTGGATACTTTTTTTGTATTCTGTGAGAGGCTTATGAACTCTGAACTCAATGGAATACCTCTGATAATAGGTGTGGAGATAGGGGAGTTGTGTCTTCATGTTCCTATGAAGCCTGGAAATTTGGCGTGCGTTCTGCCATGCCAATGCGTATGGCTTTGAGGTTTGTCCCCAAGCTAGAGTAGGAGATATGGAATTGTACTCGAAAATGTTACATACTGTAACAGAAATTATCGAAGAGAAAGCTCCGGTTATGGAGAAGTCATCCATCGATGAATAATTCTACTTAGACCTAACTGGAATGGACAAATGAATTAGGGAAATGTCAATGGTAGGTAATGCTACTTTTAGGTTTCTTTCCTGAGTGGGGATAAGAACAATTGGGACACTTTCGGAAACGTCAGGCATAAAAAAAGCATCGCTACGGAGGTGATTTTATTTTTCGTATTACTTAAAAACTATACAGCTGTCAAATGGCTCTTTATTAAATATTCTTATTGAATTTTCATCTATAAAATAACAGGTTTGTGTTACATTAGGTGTTGGAGCTTCTTTTGGCCCCAATCTTTAGCCGTAAATGTTTGTGTCATAATTATTAATTTTTTATTGGGTTCGAATATACAAACAATTAAATCCCATACCTTACGGTTTTCCGTAGTATTATAACTACATAAAATCCGTATTTTCACTGTGGTTTTAAATTTAAATTAATTAGTAACTTATTGCAGATAAATATATTAACCATGAAAAATTTGAAAAAGATTTCCAGAAAAAGACTGGTCACTATTAACGGAGGAATTGAAGCTTGTACTCAAAACTGCCTGCCTGGAGAAAGAAAATGTTGTACACGAGGTAAAGCATATTATTGCGCACCCGTAACAGAAGCATGCTTGTAGCATCATATAGCGGATGCTGTAAATTCTCTTAATCTAATGCTGCCTCTCATAATTGAGAGGCTTTTTTGTGAGTGATAGGGTTGGTATTGGTTGGTCTAAGTTTATAAAATGATCTTATATAAGCAGCTGTAATCCGGAATTGGTTTACCACAAAATATTATTACCGCCGGAGGAAAGGTTTTAAATGGCCTGGATTCGGAGAGTAAAAACTGAAGCGGAATATTCTTCGAAATAAACAACCCCACTATTAGGGTGGGGCTTTTTGTTATTATTTCATTCTAAAAATAGCTTGAAAGAAGCTTTTATCGTTAGCAAATATTCCTCCTTGTAACTGCCATCCAACCAATAAATGAGCATTTACTTGTTCTTCTAAGACTTGAATAAACTGACTGTTTAAAACTTTGTATTCCATAATAATTAATTTATGAACCCTAATATACAAACAATTCAAACTCAACAATTACGGCTTTCCGCAGGCTTATGACTACAGTCATATCCGTAAAATCCCGGATACCTTATATTTGAATGCTCGAAAATTTCGCATTTACGAAATCTACACTTTTCCTCCTGATGATTCGGGAGGTTTTGCTTTTATGGAAACCCGTATTTTATCTTTGATTGGGTACTTTATTTTTGTCAAAAATAATTTTACTTAAATGAAAAAAATAATTTTACTATTGATTATTGGGGGGATTGCTGCATCTTGTGATGGAGGGTCGGGTGGATGCTCTTACAGCGGACATACTTTACACGTAGGCGATCAGGGAGGTTGTTATTATATAAACTCTTCCGGTAATAAAGTATACGTGGATAAAAGCCACTGTCATAACTGCTATTGAATAAAATACAGCTCATGTTTTTTGAGTTTCATAGTTATTAGTTTTACCCTCAGAGAAATCTGAGAGTTTTGAGGTCTCCGGATTTGCATCAGGGCTTTACCTTGTGAAAATAAATATAGTCGATGGAATAGGGAAGGACTGTAAAGGCCATCAGGCTTATCTGTAAAAACAGCGCCACTTATTTTTAAGTGGCGCTGTTTTTATTTTTTTAAGTCAGGCTTTAAGAGTTTAAGAAGAAAAATCCTTTTCTCATTACCGGAAAGCTGAAGAAAACTAACGGACAAGAAGGTAGATTCCAACACCAATTGCGGCATAGGCTGTAACCGTAAGAATATCAGCAATGGGTTGCGAAAAGCGTTTTTCGGCAATTTTCTCGCTATTGATCTGGTTTTTATGGAATTTCATATTCTTTTTAGCATTACGGACAGGGTGTACAACCAGGCTGTCACCTTCCCATCGGTCAACAATGACTTTATAACTCTTGTTATCCACTTCAATTTTAACATTTTTACCGGCTGCCAGTTTTTCCTGAATACTGATGGGAGCGGGTGCCTGTTGTACTGCATTCAGGTTTTGGGATGCAGCCCTTGCCCCATTGATCTGCGGTGAAGCAGCATTGGCAAGTGCTGTATTATTCTTTTTAGGATCCTGTTTACTGTCGGTTGCCGGATCTGCCGGCTTTTTTACCTGATAGGTATAACAGCTGGTAAGAGAACATAATATAATGATGAGATATAAATTCTTTCGCATAAGCCAAATTTAAGAATTAAACGGAATATTTGGGTGTTTCTTTTGAAAGATGGTGATTTTTTTGAAATATCTATTGGAAAAAGCGTCTGACTTTGAATCAGTAAAACTAAAATGATTTCTTGGACAGTCACACTCTTTTGTTGTTAAAAATACTATTAATCATATGGTATTACCGTTATGTATATTAAATTATAAAGCAGGCTGTTCACCCATGATGAAACAGCCTGCTTTTTTGGTTTTTTATTAGGTATTAAAAATCATATCCAACTTTAAAACTTATATCTGGAATAATCTGCGGATCGTAACCTTTTTTTAAAATTTTACCTATTCCTAAACCTAATCTTAATTCATAATTGAAATGAGATGCAAAATTTCGGCGTAACCCCCAGTTGGGTATTACAGAAATCATATCATTTACATGAACATTTTTAGTATTAGAGATCACAAAAAGATCAGGTAAATATTCCAGTCTGGCTGAGAAATAATTCCCCGAATTATTTTTTACACTGTATCCTTTGTTTACTCTTTTACTTATATTATAGTAAAACTTAGGCGCTATTGAAATAGAGGGTGACAAAGCAAATCCTGTTTCACTGTAAGCATCTCCACCCCATAGGGAGGGGTTTAGAGATACTTGAGTTCTTAATGATATATGATCTGAAATACGCATTTCATTATATACATCCAGGCCAATTAAACCGGCTTGTATCCCTGTAATTGATTTGGAGATTTTTTCAGATTCTTTTTGAGAATAAGAAAATGTATAAAATAATAATAAAATGACTGGAGATACTTTTTTCATTGCATATTATTGTTTAGTTAAGTGCCAGGTTCCTGTTAGGTTTTGCTTCTTCCATACCCCATTTTTAGATTTTAAATTACCTTGTAAAATAAAACCTGATGATGATTGTGTGTTCAGCATTGATCCGTCACTTAATATTAATCCCGACAAGTCTTCTGAGTTAAATTGGCCATTTACATATCCCTGTTTATTAACGTACATATTGATTGTGCCCTTAAAATCACCGTCATAATATCCTTTCCAATTTCCCATAAATGATGAGGTATTTAGAGATTCTTGTAAATTTTTATGCTGTTGATCTAATAGTCGTTCACAGGAAATTGTTAAAAAACAGACTAATATAAATACGATTTTTCTCAAAATTTCTAGTATGTATTTATTTTACTACCATGCCACTGTCCGTTTCGCTTCGCTATTCCGTACATTGTCACTTTAAAGTTGCTAGGTTTTTTAAGTCCTGAACCTGATGTATTAGGTGAGATCTTTCCATCACTTGCAATATTAATTCCAGCCTGGAACCCCCAGTCAAATGATTTTTCAACTTTGTCTCCACCTGGCTCATTTCTGTAAAGCGTTTTATGAATTAATAATTTCCCTTTTTCAACAACATTTAATGAATAGGTTATATTATTATCAGGTTTCGGCTTGCCAAGTGCCTGCCAGGTATCACCCAGAAACTTATATGATTCATCCCAGAATTTTTTATTCATATAGGCACTGGCCAGGTTTTTATTTCCAGCATCCAGAGCAGACCATATGGCTTTATCTATTAAAAAGTTGTTAGAAGAAAAATCAACCCATCTATTTAAGATATCTTCAATAAAGTAATCATCTCTAAATAATTTAGGGTAATTCTGTGTACTGTATCCGGTCATCGTATATGCATTCGGATAGAAGCCTGGTGCCCAGTTTGTTGTAGCATCAAACATTAATCTTGAATTGTTATTGTATATGGTTGTTATTCTGTACTGGGATGGTACAGGATCAAAATAAGTGCTGTAATCATAAACGAAAGATCCGGAAATAACACCTAGCCTGATATCATCAGTATTTTCCTTTCTCCAAAAGCCAGTCCATCCTCTATATTGGTGCTTCACTTTTACTCCTAAATTATATACAAGCACGTAATTATAGTTGTAAGCTTTTGTTTTCACTCTACGTCTCTTTTCATATTTATCCGTGCATACGTCATTATCTCCGAAAAGATTGTCAAAAAGTCCATTTGTAGGTGAACAGCTTTGAAGATTATTGATATAATTATACATCGCATCTGAAGGATTGGTAGACACTGTAGGTTGGGGTGGCTGATTTCCTGCAGGCGGATTATAAGGTGGTACAGTGATCTCTATAGGAAAATAGTAGATTCCGTCATTGGGATCGATGAGTTGTAAACTATTGTTCGGTGATACCCGCTCCTGTACAAAGTTTGTTCTGACATCATCATTGGTAGGATACAAGAAATTATCTGAAATATTATTCATTGCTAAATATTTATTTAAGGCCAGATAATTATCTTCATTGATAACGAATAGTCCGGTATCTGTATACTTGTAAATATCAGTTCCAATTTGTACTTCTCCATCGCTATTTAATAAAGCTGCAAAAGTATCGTCACCAATCTGAGACTCGATATTTTCAATATCTTCAATCATAGACTCTTTGTTACTTAGCCTTTCCTTGGCATCTTTTGTCTCCATAAACCGAGGATTGTCTTTTAAAGCCTCAATTCTTTTTACAGTAAGGTCATTAATCAACTGTTCATTGCCTTCTGTAACAACAGGTCGTAACGAAGTTATCCCCTTGCTATCAATAAAGCTGGCAATTTTTTCCTCCTCTAAATCTTTTAGCTGGTCAAAAGTATCCTGAAAATCTTCTTTTGTATTAAAGAATAATCTTCCATTAACTACTTCTCCTGTAGATCTGTTAGCTAATGATTGGTGTAAGCTTACACTCTCTGGTGTGTTTTCAGCAAACGTTTCTTCTGCACAGGACGTGCAAATTGTGCCCACTATGATCAGTGGCAGTAATTTTCTTAGCATGGTTATTAATTTTGAGCTGCGAAAATACAATAAATTCTGATATATCAAAAAAAACTTTCACTTATAGAGTAAAAAATGGGATTATCTGATTAACTTTTTAAGATAATGTTGCATCAGTTGCTGTTCTTTATGATCACCATAGCTTCCTTTTCTCAGCTTCTTTCTTCGAAACTAAAAAGCCTTCCATAGCAATGGGAAGGCTTTTCTATATTCGGTTGTATTACTGAAATTCCTGTTTTTCCAATATGCCGTCTCTATAGGTTTCAGTGTATATCAATTTCCCCTTTTTTCTTGTATTGATAAGCGGTTTTCCTGTTTTTTCATTATAGTTCTGCAGCAACTTATAAAACTTCCATGTTCCCGCAGGCAGTCCGTTTTTATATTCCGCTTCCAGATAGGTATAGGGATCTGTAAATTCCGGATACTTCTGTAAATCTATGGAACTGTTTGATTTGAATTCTATCCATTTTCCTTCTTTGTGATGGTTTTTCACGATGCCCTGTTCTTCCTCATCTTTATAAATGCCGTCATGCTCATAGTATCTGACCCATTTTCCGGAAGGCAGAATCTGGTACTGCTGTAAAGGTTTTACTGTAAAAGGATCTTCGGTAAATTCATAATCCTGAAGGGAAATAATATAATTCTTATCGATATTGAACAAGGTATAGCGGGCAAATCCCATTTCGCCTTCATGATGAAGATAAATTCTTTTCATATCAACAGGTGTATTGTCCCTGGTTGAAATTAAATATATTTTTTCAATAAATGGCTGAGCGTAACGGACCGTATTATACACCGCCATAAAGTATAATGATTGGTCTCCATAGCACAGAAAATCGGAGGCCACAGCAATGCGGTTATTTTTCTCATTGACATTTTCTCTGAAAGGCAGAAAAACATCATATTCTTCAGGGAGAGATACCCAATCTTTCCTGATGGGCGTTTCAAATTTCAAGGCATTGAGCTCCTTCAGTTTATTTTCATCCTGCAGGACAGGAAGAACGGCATCCGAAGTTGTTCTTTTTGAAAGATCGGAATATCCGAAGGGCAGGCTGATACAGTCAGTTTTATGGGTATTAAAGGAGATCGATCCCTGAGCTGCTGAAGATTTTTCTGTATAAATGGTCTTATTTTCTGTCTGGGCTCTGGTCCCACAGGAAAAAAGAAAAAACAGAATACTGAAACAGGCGATATTAATTTTATGCATAAATATCTGATATTTGATTGAACCCGTGAATATGCAGGTGGTTGTTATGTCTGGGGGTAGCGGTATGGGTCGTATGAGGCAGCCGCGTTGTTGTATTGTCTGCAGTACTCGTATTGGAAGTATTTGAAAAATCCTCTGACCGGCCTAATATAAATCCAAAATCATAAAGAATATTCCGGAGAATGACCTGGTTGTCATAATCAAAATTGGCCGCTGTAAGGATGGTATTGACTCCATCCTGCTGGGTCGTTAATAAATTCAGATCCCCGGCTTCTCCATTGACGTGTTCGGCACTGGGATAGCATGAGGCATCAGCATAGGAAAACCCTTGGGATACGATATAATGCTCGTGTCCTTCCTGTCTGAACTGTGCCAGTGCTCCTAAGAATCCGGAGAATAAGTCCGGCTGAATGCTCCTTCTTCTGGTATGCTGAAAGCCGTATCGGATGATGACGCCATCACGGTTATAATTGAACGCTTCAAAGATCTGTGACCCAACCCCTGTATTCTGTAAAATATCCATATTGACAAGCTCTACATTGTCTTGCTGATTGGCATACCATTTATCAGTGGCTCCGTCACCCAGTGTCCCGTTGGAATACACCAGCAGCTGATGGGCATCAATCTGTTCTCCTGCAGCTCTGTTTGCCGTGAAATCTATAGTCTCCAGCAGAGTTCCTCTCTGGGCCACCGGTGGAATGGTATTGACTCTTCTTTTTCGGGTTACCCTTTCCTTAATTCTTGAACAAATTCTGTGCTCATTATCATTCTGGTCATAATAAAAATAAACGGCTTCAGTAGAATGGCGATTCACAACCTTCTGGATTCTTCTTCTTCCTCCCGCATTATTCAATGGTAAAGTATTATAAACATTACTGCCATGATGAATGGTATATATATTTTTATTCACCACCCTGAATCTTGTGGTATCATTCAGGAAAATACCGGCTCCGTTTACTTCTTCCTGCCCCTCTCCGTAAGCACAGGGATTATTGTCTGTTCTTTCTACGACCACTTCCAGGTTGATGCTGCCGTCTCCCAGTCTTTGGGACCATTCATCGAAAGTAGCTCTTCCATCCGGTCTCAGCTGTAATTTGATAATCGCTTTATTGATATGATCACTCTGCAGATTGCTGTAATGGGCATGGCTTCCATCTCTGTTGTTAAGAGCATCAAAATTTCCAACCCGTACTGTAAACAATCTCTGTGCCTCATACCGGTCAGGAGATATAAAACGCATTAGCTGTAATGTATCTGTATTTTCTGTCATGGTACTGGCTGAAGGTCTTATCACCACATCGATATCCAGGTCTGTCATATTACTGGTTTCTATAACCAGATATACTGTTTTTCCCAATATCGAATCATAGGGAATGTCCTGGTTCTGATGGTCTTGCTGTACATGGGCGGAATCAATTTTTGTGAAATTGACTCTTGTTCCATTGTCTGTCGTGACCTTCTTGGCAAAATAAACATCCGTAATACGCTGTAAAGAATTATCGGGAGTATCCGGAGCCAATGGGCCGTTTAATGTCTGTGTCTGCCCGGAGTCTGTGATGGTAATGCGTGTTGCCATTTTAAAACTTTTCTTTTTTTAATATGGGAGTTACTGCTATTTCCTGACGGGGATGGTCCATGATTGTATTTTCCTTAGCTGAAGGAAAGCTCATGCATCCAACTAATAAACATACACTGCCGGAATGGCATAATCCTTCGCTGAATTTTTTATCCGGCGGGCTCAGTATTTCTTCAATCCATCCTATTTTTTTATAATTCTTCATGGCTTATTTCTTTTATATGATAGATGATTTTCTTTTGGTAGTTTTCTCCCAGGGAAAATTCTATGGTAAGTTTATGTTCCAGCACTTCTTTGGTGGTGGAATCTAATAACATCTGTCCTTTGTATTTTTCAAGTTTCGGAACATCTGTTTCACTGTGATAGGTTATTTCTTTTCTTTTCATTGCACCATAAAACATTTCCCAGTTTTTCTCCGAAGGAATATTGCCGGTGTACTGTAAAAGCAATAATTCATCATCACAGCGCATGGCTTCCGTTTGTACAGTCTCATTGATATCTATTATGGTACTGTCCATAAAATTACTGTAGCGTACCTTATGCGTTACCAGATTTTCCTTGTCATACCAGCCATAAAATTTATGGAGGATCATCCCAAAATGAATATTTTTTAAAAAATCCTGACTCACTAATTTTTCATTTTGGTAAAATGTTTTTAAAAACTGATAAATATCTTCTGCCTTTTTACCAATATAAGACCGGGAGAGCCTTTCCACAGCCTTTTCCGCTCTGTCCTGAAGAATTGATAATCCCTGTACATGTTTTAAACGGCCATATTCATCGGTTATAAGAACTACATCATCATTGATATCTGCAACTCTGGCTAAAAAATCCTTTTCAGATAATGAAAGTTCCTTATCGCGGTGAACTCTGTCAAAAACTTCAATATGGTATTCAAATCTATCAGCTTCCAAACGCTTCAGCGTGACATGAAAGTTTTTGTTAAGCTCGCTTCTGTGTACTTTCCCATAGATTGTGGTGTATTCATTACAGGAATAGCGGTAAAATTTCTTTCCTTCTGAAAGATTTAATTTAACATTGATGGGAAATACAGGCTCCATAATTTCTCACTCGTTTTATCAACTTGTTATTGCAGTTTACCCCATTTTTTATTTGAAAACTACTTTTCCACCTGAAGAAATCCACTGGTTTTTTTTATTCCATGATCCGTCACAGTCCTGCTGCATCTGTTTTACTATTTTGGCTTTTTTCAGATCAATAATGGCACAGGTATAGTTTTCATGAAGGGTGCTGTCTTTATCACTTTCATGCACATAATCTTTGATGATGGCATCTACCACTACATAGTTAGCATTAGGAGACAGCCGGTAGAAGAGCTCACTTCCAATGCCTTTGTATTCATTGCCTTTATCCACTTTTATACGCTTCTTTTTATTCATGATATAGAGATTGTACCACAGTTTCGTATTGTTATTATAGGAGGCATAGTATAATGATAAAGTATTATTTAAAGCAATAAGGGTGTCCTTCTTTACTGTTTTATTGTGCTCATAATGATCTCGCCGGGAAACGGTGTTTCCGCATGTAATACAAATGACTAAAATCATTACGATGGATGTAATTTTTTTCATGACAGATTGGAATTTTTTTTCATTTTTTCATACCGTTTATCCATATCGGTACCTCTTCTGTTATTACCGTAATCATCAAGGATTTCCTGCTCATACTGGCTATGCTTATCTCCCCATTCAGCAGGGTTTCTTGATAGTTTTTCTACCTTTTCTCCTTCCTTTTTAGTTTTATTTTCTTTCGCTGTATTGGCATCTTTTTTAGCAAAAAACCGGCCTAATGCGGCACCGAAATCATCTTTTACCAATGCCGGTCTGTTGATGTGATGATCCAATACGGTGGCCTTGCCCAGTTTGGATTGTAAATAATCTGACAATTTATAAGAGTAGCCTGTAGGAGTTATAGGAAGTACGACCTCTTTCAGCCTCTTGATAAAATCCAGCACCTGTTTTTCCTGAAAAGTCTTATCAATAACAGCATTTACAATCGGCTGAAGAGGCTTACATTCCACTGTTTTGCCAAATAAGGATTCTTTACAGTTTTCTCTGATTTTGTTTGATAATGTATTCCCCGTAATTTTTTCTGCTTTGGAGTTTGAAGGGTCTTTATAATACAGAATTCCGGATTCTACTGTCCATCCGCATGATACAAATAATTCGTCATATTTCTCAGGGTACTGGGCTTTAAACTCTTCAACCTGTGTTGTAAACTCACCTTTTCCTGTATGATCCACCGTTTTCTGCATGGCACCGGCAGTTAATATCATCTGTTCGCCGGAAAGGTCCCAGTCATAGGACTGCACAGAATCTAATTTTCCTTCATTTTCAGACATTCCTATCAAAATAGCCTTTTCTTCAGTCGTGATTTTCTTGTCTTCGATCAGTGTATCCCAATCAGCATAGTTTTCAAGTTTTTTTGTTCCCCAGTAGGCAGGTCCGTATTTTCCGCTATACCGGGTGCATGTAATATCATAATTGTTTCCGCAATTACAGTATCTGATCTCAAACCTTTCATTGTCCTTATTTAAAAATTCATGCGTATCATCCGGAAATTTCACTTCATCCTCAGTTCCCGTTATTTCTACTTTGAAATATAAGAAAGCATTCCTGTCGTCTCTTTTATTAAACTTATCAATCAGTTTTTTCAGATCTTCATCAGTTTTGGGACGCATCGTTATTTCTTTAGCATACACCAGTGTTCCGTTGATCGTGAATTCTATTTTGTTTTTTTCTTCTTCACCATCCAGAAACTTTACGGGATTTTCATAAATGTTTTCTGCATTTTTCAGTTTATTTTCATGGATCTCAACAGAAAGCTTTCCGCTTGCACCTTCACAGTTAGCGACTACCCATACTTTCTTTTTAATGGTCGTACTGTTTATTCTCTCAAAATCAAAATCCGGGCTGCCATCTGTTTTTTTTGCCTGTACCTCTTCTTCCCAGGTGACTTTTACCGATTCTTTTGCTTTTAGTTTTACCGAATCTTCTTTATCAGCCTGTATGTTTCTTCTTCCTTTTTTTTCATACTTCTTTTTGACATCAGATACCATACCGCCACTTTTCACTGTGTACGTTTCTTCCTTGGTTTCCCAGGTCATTTTGGGAACCTGTTTTGCAAAATATATTTTTACCACATTCACTTCATGATCTACCTGGTGTGGCAGATCATAAACCTTTTGATTGGGGTTTGCAGCATAATCATCTTGTTTTTGTGTTTCACTCATAGCGTTCTATTTTGAGCTTATTAGTAAAAATCATTGGATTGATTATATTTTGTTTCTAAGTCTTTGAGTACTTTTAACCTTAATTTTGAAGGTAAATCTTTCAATGTAACATTCAGATTATCTTTGAGCTTACATTTGCCTTCCTGTTCGCAGTAATACTTTATATGGTGTAAATACTTTTTACGGTTATACAATATGATGTAGGAGACTTTTGTATCATTATCCCAGTTTCCGCAATAGGTAAAAGGTATTAAAACAGCCTGATGTTTATCTATGTTATTAATGGATATATTCTCAGCTTTTACATGGATTAAACCGGATTGTGCATAGGGATAATTGTAATCTATGCTGTTACTGTAATTTTTATTTTTAACAGTGGCACTGATCAGGGTTACGGCTCCGTCAAATCTGTTTTTTTCAGAATTACAGGGATTAATTACTTTTACTGTAAGCTTATTGGATATGCCTCCGTCCTTGAAGTTTTTATGTATGATCAGTGAGTCCTGATAATACCTTTTCAAAGTATCATTCACAGACTTTTGTCCGCAAACAGGAATACAGAAAAGTAATACCATACTAGTAACTGAGCTTTTCATTTTTTGTATAATAAATAGGTAATTCATCATCTTCAGATTTTTTGGTATACTCTATGGGATATATGGAGGAAGTCCTTTGTCCGAAGGTTCCTACACAGACTTTGTTTCCCTGATTTCCTCCCAGATAATAGATGGTTTTGCCATCATTACTCTTTCCGACAGCTATGCTTACGTGGTGTTTGTTTAATAAAACACATATTGAACCCAGTAGAGGCTGATTACCAGCAATAAGCTTCCCCCATACCGGATCGTCAAATTCTTCTTTTTCCAGTCCTTTTTTATCAGTCGGGTTCTTCTTAAGCCCGGCTCTGTATCTTGTCTTTTCTTCTCCGTATGAATAGGCACCCGGGTCTAATTGAGCAGAATATCCTGTGTTTTTTAAACACCATCCCACAAATGAAGCACACCAGGAGCTGTTATCCGTATTGGCGCAGGCTTTTGGCTTATTTTGCCGGTTTACAGCATGATATTCATCTACAATTTTTGAACAGTGCGTGGCTTCTGAAACGCCAAGTTCCTGCTCCTCCCGGGCCTTAACAACCCATGGCTGCTCAAGGTATTTTATTTTAAAATATTTACCGGCTTCATTTAAGAAGGTGTTTTTCAGACTGCTGCTTCCTTCTTTACCCAGATATTCAATTTTAGGTTCATCAGAAGTAACTTCTATATATACTGAGGCTTCTTTGTCCGGACTTGCAGCTATAAGCTTGGCTAAATTAAATGACAGGTCATCAGCACGCTGATTGAGCATCAGCTTTAGCACTGCTTTGTTTTTGAACTGGCTTGAATTTTCTATTGTGGGATCATTGGCAAAATTATCAACATCTATTTCAAATTCACTTTTTGCTTTTATGCCCGCATATTTCGAAGCATCAGTAACTTTTTCTACATCTTTTATATCAATTAAGCTTACTTCAGTATCAATATCCGTCAGAACTTTATTTTTACCGCTTTTAATCTTAACTTTTATTTTTTTTCCTGAAAGTCCTTCCGTCTCAACAATTAAGGCAACCTGATAACTTAATCCCCGTTCTGTTATTTTTTCCATAGATATTTTTGTAGTATCTACTTTCTTTTTTACAGAAACTTTTTTCCCCAGTTTTTTGTTATAGACTTCCTCCTCCTTTTCAACAGGAGATCCTTTCTCTGCGGTCCATTTTACAAAGTAGGCATCAATTATTTTTGGAGTTTCATTATTTTGAATTTCGCTTTTTATACTTTCAGCTTTCGGAATCGGTGTCGCAGCCGCAGCATTAAACTCAGGGTCACAGTCTATATAAGACTCTTTTACCAGCACAGTCTGTTCCTGGATAACAGAGGTTCCCAGATTTTGCCAGGGCGTTAATTTTATCACACTCATACAGGGTGGAGGAGGTATTTTTCTGGCAGGCCATTTTGGATGTCCGCAGGTTCCTTTGAACTGAAGGTTGACCATATTGTTCCCATCGCCCTTTGTAGCAAATAACTTATCCTGAAGGATGATCTCGTTTGAGGTTACTTTCAATTCTCCCGGCGCCTGGGCATAAGGACACTTCAAGGTGGCTCCATGCATTACCATTTCCCTCTTTTCTGAAGGAGAATCATCGTTGGATCTATTTTGTTTTTCTGCCCTTTTCTCAGAAAGTTTCTTATCATGTGCTGAAGTATTCTGATCTTCCATGTGTTAATATTTTAGATTGGATTCAAAGGTTGAGGTTGGAATCATTCGTTGGTAACAGATGAAACCGACTTTCCCCATCCGAAGCAGGCCTAACCTTTACTTACTTTAACGTCTTTTCCTCCCTGAAATACGGCCAATGATGTTCCTCTCAGCTTTAAATCACCTTTAGAGGTCTGTATATCAGCTTCTCCGGAAATACTTCTAAAGGTATTGCCTGTGCTTTCTGTCTGATCTTTTTTTACGGTAACACTTTTATTCTCAGAGGTCTGAGTATATCTCTTTGTAATTGATTCGGTATGGTCATTGCCAATATGCAGGGTACTGTCCTGTCCAATCTTAGTGGTCATATTTCTTCCCACAGAAATCTGCATATCTTCGCCTGCCGTGAAAGTCATATTTTTCGGTGCAGTAACATGAATATTGCCCTGTCCATCCATAAAATAGGTATTTCCGCTTGGATCTTTAATGGTTACACTTTTTTCGGCATCATTCATTAATACCTTAATACCGCTTCTGGTTTGTATGGACTTCAGATGATTGTCTACGCCTCCGCCCAGACCTACCTGGCCATGGAACATTCCCCCCATTGCAAACGGGAAATCGGGATTGTGGTATTCAAATCCTACCATTACCTGATCGCCAACTTCAGGAATGGCTACAAAACCTCTGTTTTGAGCTACAGCATCTGTTCCTCCCGCATCAGGACTCATCATTCTGATAAAATGGGTGGTGTCATTTAACTGCCAGTCAAACCGAACCTGTATTCTGCCCTGATTCAATGGATCTGTGTTCGATATTACGGTGGCCACCTGAGGTTCTGCCTTAGGCATTTCAAAATCAGGTTTTGGCATAAAGCCGGTGCCTTCAGCAATAGCTTCAAAGCTTCCTGTATAATATCCTCTTGCATTCACTTCGTGGCTCACCTCCGTAATCATAAGGGTGGTAAAATGCGAAGTATCATTGGTATCGGTCTTCCTCATAGCTAAATCTGCCACACAGCCAATGTACAGGAATGGCACTGTCGTGTGTCCTGTAACCGTAAATACTTCTACCGCTTTACTTCCCCTTGCACTCTTCTGGGAGTCATCCACATCCAGAAACATATTGGCATTAACGGGAGTAGGAGTCAGTGAACGGGTGGTAAAAATAGTGTCATTCAGTTCATAGGCTTTGGCAGATAATTCTCCTAAGTGCTGTACACGGTCATAAGAACCCACCATCTTCGTATGGCTGCTGCTGTTATAACCAAAGTATTCCGGCTTGGTGTGAACTGCTTTTAGTTCCACAATCACATCCGTTACATTGCTTCCGTATACCAGTTGGATCGGTTTTTCAGAAGGGGGAAGCTTTCCGAAATGAAGAATTTCTCCGTCATAATAAAACTGCTCTCCGTAGGCTTCTGCAATCCTTGTAAGATAATTGTAATGGGTTTCGTTGTATTGTGAACTGTAACTGATGTAACTTTTGTTTTGTGGGTCTATCCTGAAATCGAATTTATTTGTTCCCAATGTTTCCTTGATAATCCGGTTGGCAATAATATTCGTATTCACCGTCTGGCTTCCTCCGAAACTTTGGGTATGGGGAGCAGCATCCATCAGAATAGTAGGGCTTTTTCCTTTTAAGATGATATTTCCCAGGCTCATTTTTTCCTGACTGAATGCTACCTGGGTAATGAGACCCACAAATGTTCTTTCAGGGCTCTCATTTTCAGCATCTTTATATTTAAAAACAATGGTGATTCTCTTACCTAAAAACTTTTGGGCCTGCTCCAGGTTGTGATTTTGTACCTCACCTAAAGAGTCATGAGCCAATACCAGTTCAAAATCATGGTGCTTTCTTGCACTCTGCTGTAAACGAAAGTGTTTAAAGTGATTGATAGTCTTGCCCTCAACCACAATATCCAGTTTTACCACCCGGTTAATGCCCGAAATGTGGTTGTCTGAAACTTTCTCAGAATTTGAGGAGTTTTTCATAATATTTTGTACGTTTTTTTTTGGTATTATGTCACCGAATTTAGATAAAAAATAGATTACATAATGTAAATTTTCGTTAAATATGTAAAATTGTAGTAAAACTACGATCAATAAAAATCCTGTTCGCAGCAAAATAAAAAGAGCCTTTCAGGAAATGAAAGGCTCTTTTTAATTATTTCAAAACTTGCTGGTCATACAGGAGATTGTCATATTCATCAAAGCTTATGATCAATACTTTATATTGCTTTGCACTGTCGTTATTGAAGAACTTAATTCTGGGAGGAACATAGTCACTGTCAAACAAATTAGGATTCCAATACAGGGTTTCCCGGGTATCATTTTCAATTTTCGCACTATCATCTATCATTTCAATAGGGAATTCTGAAGGTTTATCATATCCTTTTATGACAGAAGAGTTGTTCTTTGGAGCATCCTTTTCAGTATTTTTAGATTTCATATCACCTCTCATGGTGTAAACGGCTACTGCATCACCTATTAATCCAGCTCCCTTGATAATTTTTACCATAGCAATCTGGGCGATAGGAAGACTGGAAATCATGCTTGGGTCAACAGGTATTTCATCTAAATAAAGTTTAGCCTGCTGATTGCGGATATAAGGTATATTAACCCCTGAACTGTTTCTTTGAAATGTTAAACCCGCAGCTCTTCCCTGCAGCCAGTCCAGTATATTGGTTGATCCTGCAGCATGCTGATCTTCATTTACAAAATCAAATATAGTGGAGTTGACAGAGTTAAACATTCCGGTGGAGAGCTGTTTGTTGAGCTCTTCTTTTGGGTCCTTCTTTTTTCCTACCAATTTTACCTGTTCAATCTGTATTTCATTAGTTGCTATTTTTTTATTGTTATTCTGAGTGTTGATGGCTCTGGAAATTGCAGGCGGAAGGGATTTATTTTTGTCGGCTTTTACCAAAGTATATTTTGTACCCGGGAAGTTTCCATTAAATGGGGTGGGATTGACCAGGGGTTCAATGGTAACAAATAAATTATCAGTACTTGATTCTTTATTCTCCGAATTTACAAATAATGAAATATTCAAAGGTTCATCATTGCTGAGATTATTTAAATATACATAGCCGTTCTGATCCGTTTTGAATTGGTTAAAAGCAGATGCATTTTTACCCAATTGTGATATTATATTTACATTGGTATTGATCAGCAGGGCACTGTTTTTAATAGGTTTTATCCTATAAGAAAGAAATTGCTGTGAATTGGTTTTAATGGAAGGTGCAGATCCGCTGAGAACAGAATTCCAGTCGAATCTTTTCCAGTTTTCAGAAATAAGCAGAGCATCCAGAGCTTCTGTGTTGGCATTCTTAGAAAAGTATTGTGCAGGATTATCTATTCTTGTTGTAAAATCACCGGTAAGCCAAAGTGCACTCAGGATATTTTCTTCTTCCGGATTCTGAATCCCGTCATCTTCGCTCACCAGAACAGTATAATTTTTAAAATTGGATTCCGGAGAGAGATCAATGCTGTTAAACGATCTTGGAGTTGGTTTTAAGCTTTGAGCTATGATTTCAGGTTTGTCAATCTTTAAATTTCCGGGTTTTATAAAGCAAAGCCTTTTGGCAACCACATTGTCCTGTTCATCAAAGATGGCCAGTTGTAAAATGCCGTTGGCACCATTGCTTATTTTGGTAGGAATAAGACTTGAAACTTCATTGGTCAGGTGGTTGATATTAGCTCGGTACGCAAGGTGGTTGTTGATCGTTCCGATAATTTTATAATTTTGAAGCTGTTGTTTAAGATTTACCCCTTTTAAGGTGTATTTTATTCCTTCTTTAGAGCTTGAAACTTCCATATTCAGGCCGCTGTCGGCAACGGGTGGCAGATCTATTGTCTGTTTCTTTCCGTTATTATCCTGAATAATAGCCTGGTATTTTTTTCCTGAAGCGGGAGTTATTTTAAAAGAGGCAACATTTTTATCAAAAGATTTGAATGTGGTGATGGGTGTGCTGGGGTTTTGAACGTCGATTACTTTTCCGGTCCAGTTTTCCGGCAAAGAAGAATTTCCTGATAATCTTACCGCAAATTTTGTAGGCATACCGCTAATGAAAGTTCCGCCTTCGGGAAAGGTTTTGACAGACCAATCAGAGCTTTTGGCGATAATTAATGATTCTGTGGAATTCGGATTGTAAATCGGAAGTGTTTTAACAATCTGGAAATCTTCATTAAAATTAGTCATGTAAGGAGTGTAGGCTCTTACAAAATAAACCTGTTCAGGGAGATCGTCTTTCAGCTGAAAATCACCGCTGCCTTCGCCATTGGTAAGAAGGATGGTTTTCCAGTCTATTAATTTTTTATCAGAATTGTACAGTTCAACAAATAGGGTTGTGGATGATGCAGAGCGGTTATATCCGTCAAATACAAAACTTTTGAACCATATTTTATCACCGGCAGCATATTGTAATTTGTCGGTCAGTAAATATACCTTCTCCTGTTCATAATTATTCTCAAGATTGGTAATTGCTTTTTCTAATTTGGTCTGTGCCAGTACTGGCTGTACGATTGAAAGAAGCAATACACAGAATATATTTTTCATAGAAATCTCAGGGCATTTTAATTCTGTGCTAATGTAATGATTTAAAGACTTCGGAAAATGATATTCAATGCCTAATTTAAAGAAAAAAATCAATTAACTGATATAAAAGATAAAAGCTGGTAAAAAGTGTAGTCTAAAAACAGACTGTCTTTATAATTACCAGTTGTTTAATCCATTTTTTAAGGCAGCATTGTAATGCTCTTCATCAAAAGAATATAAATCCGGTGCTTTATGTGCACCGCCGCGCCTTTGTTCGTCTAATCTTTTCAGGATTCCGAGATTTTTAATTTTTCTGTAAAAATTTCCCCTGTTCAGTTCTTTTCCAAGAATGGCTTCATACAGTTTTTGAAGTTCAGGAAGCGTGAATTTTTCAGGTAAAAGATTATAACCGATAGGTTTAATAGAGATCTTTTCTCTTAAAGTCATTAAGGCCTTTTCAATGATTTCTCTGTGGTCCATTGCCAATTCAATTTCAGGAAGCTGGCTGAGGTAAACCCAACCGCAGGTTTCACTGAACTTATCAGGAATAGGGTTAAGTGTCAAAGAATTGTACAGCGCATAGAAGCCCAGTGTAATGAAGCGCTGCTTGTGGAACAGAGTCTCATCAAATTCATCAAAAAAAGACTGGCTTCGGTCCTTCCTTCCAAATACACCAAATTCCTCCAGATAAACTCCGGAAATTCCTACACGTTCTTTAAGCACACGGGCCACCGCATCATTCAGGTCTTCCGAAAATTCAACATAACCACCAGGCAAAAGCCAAAGCTTTTTGTAGTCGGTCTTCAGCAGCAGAACTTTAAGTTCATTCTGTTCAAAGCCAAAAATGACAGAGTCCACAGACAGATTGGGAATATAGCGGGCTTTATTGTATTCAGATTGTTGTATGATTAGTTCTCTGGAATCCATAACATCATTTTGTCATTCTGTACAAATTTAATACTAAAAATTTTAAGAAAAAGTCAAATTAGGCAAACTGAGTACATTTTTTGGTTAATATTTTGTTAATGTGTTCTCATTGATTCGTTATGAAACAATGAAAAATCCATAAATAATCAATATTTAAGTTTCTGATTTTTAAATACTTGTACTAATTGTTAATTTTTTGTTACATTTTTTTTGAATTTCTCACAAAAATTTATAGTATTGTAATGCTTCATATTGAAGCATTGATATGATTTTAGAATCAGCAGTTGAAAAATATATGAAGCAGCTTTAGGAAAGTTTGAAATTATTGAGCAGAGATTGAACAATTTGAAAGTTGATTAGTAAACATTCAGATGTTTGAAAAACAATCTTTTATTGGGAAAAATTGAAAATATATATACTGAAAATGAGAAAATCAACTTTAAGAATTTCTGCACTTGGACTGATGCTTTCCTTTGCCACTGTCTTTGGTCAGCAAACCGACAGCACAGCTGTGAAAAATGTTCTGAAATCAGCTTCTAAACCTGAAGAAGGCGTAAAAACGGTCACATCCAAGGAAGACAACAACAGAAATGTAATGCTCAATGCAGCCAATAATACCAGCCCAAGAGATGTAAATATCGGTCTGCCTGGAACAGTGGGGGGAATTACCATTCTCGAAAATGATCTGCCGGTTGTGTACTTTTTCTGGCCGGAGCTTCCCAATAAAACCTGGAGACAGAGTGTTGGTTTAGAAAGAACCGGACTTCTGAAGATGGACCAGCTTGCCAACACCATGGGCGACCTTGGGTTTGCGGTAAATTCTTACGCGCAGACAGGAACAAAGGAATTTAAGCTCAAAGGGAAATTTACAACCAGTACTTTCGGATGGCTGCAGGGTGATGTGAATGCTTCCGGACCTATTTCTAAAAACGGCTGGACATATACGGTAGGTGCTTTTGCCAACTATGATCCGAGTACCTACAAATTAGGATTCGCCAGAAATGCAGATGAAACCAAAATTTTCAGAGCAGGAGTTACAAAATATTTTAAAGATGACCGGGGTAAAATCTCATTCCTTTACAAATACGCAGATTCTTACAGTATCACCAATTACGCACTGTTCCAGTATGGTGAGAACGGAAAAGTGACTGAACTTGACAATTTTACCATCGGTAGAGATTCTTATGTAACGAGGGACGGAAGAATTAAGTTCAAAGATATTCTTTCCGGGGAAATGCAGTGGGCTTCAATGAATGGGAAAGACAACAGAACTACTTCCCACAATATTGATGTGCTGGGAAATTACAAGCTGAATAACGGCTGGAATTTTAAATTCTCCACAAGGGCACATTTTGCAACAACTAAAATGGCCAATATTATTCCTTTGAGTATTTTTAATGCTCCTGCAGCATCAGGATATACAATTGCTTCAACGGGCCAGGCTTATTCCGGTCCGGTAGGAACGCAGCTTGTACTTTATACACCGAAAACACCGGTTACCAATATCGCAGGTCGTTTTTCATTAAATAAACAGATTGAAAATCACAACCTGACCTTCGGACTTCTGGAGCAATACTATAACGTAGACAAATTTACGTCAAACCGTTCGTTCTTCTTTCAGACTGCAGAAGCACAGCCTCAGAGATTGGTGAGCCCTACGACGGATGCAGACGGATTCTACAATTACAACGTAGGTGGTGAATTCCACAGCGGAACCGAGAACAAAATTTCTGTTTATGCCAATGATGAATGGAAAGTTTCAGATAATTTCAATCTTAGCTATGGTTTGCACCTGAGAAACCATATCATCAACGGACAGTTTTCAATGACGCCAAGGTCTCCGAATTTTGTTTTCGGTCCTAATGATTTCCAGGATATCAACGAAAGCTGGTTTCACATTGCGGGAAGCGTTAATGCAGTCTACAACATCAGCAAAAACTTTGGTCTTTTGGCTAATTTTCTTTACACCGAAGAAAACCGAAGACTGGAAAGTTATTCTCAGCCATTCAGCCCTGATACAAGAAAAATTAAAAGTCCACTGGGTGCACTCGGCGTATTCTGGAATACCGATTATATTCAGTTGATTTCTCAGGCAACCTGGCTGACGAAAAACGGATATTTAGGAAGATATAATCTTGTTAACCCAAATAACTCCACTCAGGCTCTTGTGGCAAGCGTGGATTACAGCATCCAGACCTTAGGATGGACGACAGACTTTGTTTTAAAACCTTTTAAAGGGTTTAATTTACACTATCTTATAACTTTTCAGAATCCGGTTTACAAAGATTTTGCCTTTGATGCCTTCGGACAGAACTACAATTACAGCGATAAAAACGTAGTGGGAATTTCAAAGGTTTTAATGGAGATAGATCCAAGTTATACGATAGAAAAATGGAGATTCTGGGCAAGTTTCAGGTATTTTTCCAAGCAGTATGCCAATATTACGAATGCATTGTATTTTGCCCCAAGATGGGAAACCTTCGGTGGGGTAAGCTATACCGTTAATAAAAATATCAATATCGGTGCAACGGTTATCAACTTCCTAAATCAGAGGGGAGCAAGCGGAACCATCAACGGAGCTGAGCTGATTACCGATGCAAGCCAGTATTATGGAAAACTGCTGACAGGAACATACATTATGCCATTGACAGGTCAGTTATCAGTAAGCTTTAATTTCTAAAATTTGAAAATGAAAAAATCAGTATTCAACATAGCCGCTTTATTCTTAAGTGTGACCGCTTTTTCTCAGAATATTCAGATCGTGACCAATTCAAAAGGCCCGGTGTTAGGGTATTCCACAGATTCAGGAGTGAAAATTCTAACGGTTGGCGGAAATAAATTCAAAGATTTAAACAGAAACGGCAAACTCGATAAATACGAAGACTGGCGACTTTCCGCAGATGAAAGGGCGAAAGATCTGGCTTCAAAAATGACCATTGAGCAAATTGCAGGTCTGATGCTGTACAGCGGACATCAGTCTGTTCCAGCTCCTGCAGACGGTATCAGAGCAGGAAAATATAATGGCATGTTTTATAAAGAAAGCGGAGCAAAAGCTTCTGATTTGACCGACCAGCAAAAGAAGTTTTTAAAGGAAGACAACCTTCGTCACGTCTTGGTAACAACCGTTGAATCTCCTGAAATTGCAGCCCAGTGGAGCAATAATATCCAGGCATATATTGAAGGTCTGGGATTGGGGATTCCAGCCAACAACAGTACAGACCCAAGACATTCTGCAACAGTAACGGCAGAATTTAATGAAGGAGCAGGTGGACAGATTTCGCTTTGGCCGGATGGTTTGGCTATGGGGGCAACTTTCGATCCTGAGTTGGTAAAGAAATTCGGGAATATTGCCGCGCAGGAATACAGGGCGCTGGGAATTTCAACGGCCTTATCTCCGCAGATCGACCTGGGAACAGAACCTCGCTGGTATAGAATTGCCTATGTTTTCTCTGAAAGTCCTGAACTGACGGCTGATTTGGCAAGAGGCTATATCGATGGTTTCCAAACCACCGTTGGGAGCAAAAACGGTTGGGGGAACAAAAGTGTCAATGCAATGGTAAAACACTGGCCTGGAGGCGGACCGGAAGAGGGTGGCCGCGATGGACACTGGGCAATGGGAAAATTTGCGGTGTATCCGGGCAATAATTTTCAGAATCACGTAAAACCTTTTACTGAAGGCGCTTTCAAGCTAAACGGAGGAACAAAGGAAGCTTCTGCAGTAATGCCTTATTACACGATTAGCTTTAATCAGGATACGAAAAACGGGGAAAACGTTGGAAACGGATACAGCAAATATTTAATCACAGATTTACTTCGCGGAAAATATAAGTATGATGGTGTTGTTTGCACTGACTGGCTCATTACAGCCAATGAACCAAAAACACCGGGTGGATTTGCCGGAAAACCCTGGGGAGCCGAAAAACTATCCATTGCTGAGCGTCATTATAAAGTGTTGGAAGCCGGCGTTGACCAATTCGGAGGAAATAATGATAAAGGCCCTGTTCTGGAAGCGTATCAGATGGGGGTAAAAGAGCATGGGGAAAAAGTATACCGAGCAAAATTTGAACAGTCTGCTGTTCGTTTGCTGAGAAATTTCTTCAGAACAGGGTTATTTGAAAATCCTTACGTTAACGTTGAAGAAACCAAAAAGACTGTTGGTAATCCTGAATTTATGAAAGCAGGTTACGAAGCTCAGGTAAAATCTATCGTGATGTTGAAAAATAAAGCCAATGTTCTTCCCATCAAGGAAAGAAAAACGGTTTATATTCCCAAGCGGTATTCTCCTGCAATGTTCAACTGGTGGGGAATTTATACTCCTCCGTCTTTGGATTATCCCGTGAACATTGAGAAAATCAAAAAAGATTATAACGTAACCGAAGATCCGACAAAAGCTGATTTTGCATTGGTTTTTGTGAAAAGCCCGCACAGCGAAGAAGGCGGTTACAGTGACATCGATGCCAAAGAAGGCGGAAACGGGTATCTTCCGATTTCTCTTCAGTACCAGACCTATACAGCGACTGATGCGCGTGAAAAAAGTATAGCTGCCGGAGACCCGGTGGTGGCTCCGGATGTACATAACAGATCCTACAAAAATAAGACCTCAACAGTTACGAACTTTACCGATTTGCTGACCATTGAAAATGCGTATAAAGCTATGAATGGGAAACCTGTCATTGTTTCAGTAACAGCTTCAAAACCGATGGTTTTCAACGAACTTGAAAAATATGCTGATGCGATTCTGATGAACTTCAACGTATCCAATCAGGCAGTTGTAGATATCATCACCGGAAAATACGAACCGTCAGGATTGCTTCCGGTTCAGATGCCTGCGAATATGGCTACGGTAGAAAAGCAGAAAGAAGATGTTCCATACGATATGGAAACGCACAGAGATACTGAAGGCCATAATTATGATTTTGGGTACGGGATGAATTGGTCTGGTGTGATTAAAGATGCAAGGACAGAAAAATATAAAAAGTAATTGAATGTTTCTGAGCCTGTATTGTACGGGCTCAGAATTTTATTTTTTGAATTAAAAACAGTTTTCTGTCAACTACAAATCAAAAGATTCGACGGAGTCAAAAGTCACAAAAGCTTTAAGTCTAAAATAATAATTCTAAAAGTCTACAAAATCGAAAATCAAGGATTTTCAAAATATAAGTGGCCTTTAAAAAAATAGCATTGAACTTAAAATAATTAAGTGTTAAAAACTTCTGTGCCTAAAAAACAACTTAATATGAAAATCAAATTCACACTATATTCATTAATGCTGGGTTCATTAATGTTTGCCCAGGAAAACCTCGATTTCAGCGGAAAGAAAAACCTGGTTTCTCCGGAAATCAACGGTCAGAATGTTACCTTTCGTCTGCTGGCTCCCAATGCAAACAGTGTAAAACTGCAGGGAAACTGGTTTCCGTCAAAAGGAATGGAGCCGGGCTCCGTTGACTTACAGAAAGACAAAGACGGTGTCTGGTCGTTCACAAAAAATGATTTTAATCCGGATATTTACACCTATTCGTTTATTGTTGACGGGGTAAAAGCCAATGATCCGAACAATTCTTACCAGGTTCGTGATGTTTCTTCGGTGATGAGTATGATTTTAATTGACGGGAAGCCATCGGAAAATTACAAAGTTCAAAACGTCCCTCACGGAACGGTTTCCAAAAGATGGTATCACTCTAACGGAATGAAGGAAGACAGAAGATTAACCGTTTACACTCCGCCGGGGTACGAAAATTCCAGGGAAAAATTTCCTGTTTTGTATCTTTTACACGGAATGGGCGGAGATGAAGAAGCATGGATGACTTTAGGGCGGGCGTCACAGATTTTGGATAATCTGATAGCTCAGGGAAAAGCAAAGCCTATGATTGTCATAATGCCGAATGGTCACACCAGCAATTCAGCGGCGCCTGGCGAATCTTCAAAAGGATTTTATAAAATAGATATGAGAACGCCGGATATTTTCAGTGGCGATATGGAAACGTATTTCAAGGAAATTATGGATTTCACAGAGTCCAGTTATCGTGTAAAAGCGGATGCTAAAAACCGTGCGATTGCCGGACTTTCAATGGGTGGTTTCCATTCACTGTATATTTCTGCCAATCAGCCGAAAACGTTTGATTATGTAGGTCTTTTTTCTCCGGCGATTCTTCCGCCTGACGATAAGAAAAGTCCAGTATATCAGAATTTAGATCAAAAGCTAAAAATCCAGCAAACCAATTCCTACCAACTTTATTGGATTGCCATTGGAAAGACCGATTTTCTCTACAAGAATGTCAAAGAGTATCGTGAAAAACTCGACAAAATGAATTTCAAATATCAATATGCAGAATCAGAAGGAGGGCATACCTGGAGCAATTGGAGAACCTATCTGAACGAATTTGTTCCACAGTTGTTCAAATAAGATATTAACAGAATTTTTGACATTCCATAGAATCTCAGCTATGGTCTTGAAATGCTGAATCCAGATTCCAGCCGAATGACGGATTAACTGTTATTTAGCTTTTGTTCTTTGCTGAATGAAATGAGGATTCAATGCAGTCAAATGCTTTTGTGAACTTAAAAACAACGAATTGCACAAAAAACTATTTAACTGTTTGCATTAAAACTTTAAAATCAATAAAAATGAAAAAAATCATCATAGCAAGTTTATTCCTTTTCGGTTTAAACAGTATCAATGCTCAAAAATCAATTCCGTTATACAAAGGAAAAGCACCCGGAACAGAAAACTGGACCCAAAAAGAAGCACAGCAGTTCAATGAGCTGTTCAAAACAGAAGTCGTTTTCAATGTTTCACAGCCTTCCATGCTGGTTTTTGAAGCCGATAAAGCAAAGGCCAATGGAACTGTAATCGTTATCGCTCCGGGGGGAGGTTTTCAAAGTTTATCCATCAACCGGGAAGGGGTTGATATGGCAAAAAAACTGGCGGAAAACGGAATTACCGCAGTAGTTTTAAAATACAGATTGCTGGAAACAAAATCCAACGATCCAGCCAGAGAAATGATGGAAAATATCAAAGACAGAAAAGCTTTTGACGCGAAAACTGCACCTATTAAGGCAATGGCTGGAGATGATATCAAAATGGCAATTTCTTATATCAGAACCCACGCGAAAGAGTTAAACATCAATCCTGAAAAATTAGGTGTTATTGGATTTTCGGCAGGGGCAAGTGTAATCCTGGAAAGTATTTTTCACAGTAAAGATGTTTCAACGCTGCCTAATTTTGCAGCATCCATTTATGGTGGTCCCAGTCAGGAAATTTTAGATACAGAACTTCCAAAATCTCCTCTTCCTTTATTTATTTGTGCCGCAAGTGACGACCAGTTAAAACTGGCACCAAAATCAGTTTTGCTTTATAATAAATGGCTGGAAGCGGGACAGCCAACTGAGCTTCATATCTATGAAAAAGGTGGGCATGGTTTCGGAATGGGAAAACAGAACCTCCCTGTTGACCAATGGTCAGATGTCTATCTGGACTGGCTGAGATTCCACAAATTTCTGTAAATCATTAAACTATAAATAGTAACCACAAAAGGAAGGTCAGTTTTAAATCTGAAATTTTATATAACCCATTGATAAAAAACTTTTGTGAGTAGAAAATAAAATATCAACAGTATGAATAAGAACGAAACTACCTTGCTGATGCTTTCGAAAAAAGCAAAATTTGCAGGATTGTTCCTGGCTTTATTAGCAGCTTCGCCTTTTGTAAAGGCTCAAAATAGCCCGACAGTTACCGTTGGCGGAAAAGTATTCAAAGACCTCAACAAAAACGGGAAGCTTGATGTTTGGGAAGACACAGGACTTTCAGTGGATAAAAGAATTGATGCGATTATCAGTCAAATGACCAACGAAGAAAAGGTTAATCTTTTAATTGGAACCGGAATGCCTGGAATTGAAGTTTTGACCGGTCCGGTTGGAGATTCAAAGCAGGGATTAGTCCCCGGTGCAGCCGGAGGAACAGCCAGTTTTGACCGGTTCGGGATCCCTGCAACAGTGGTTGCTGATGGACCTGCAGGTTTAAGAATCTCGCCAACCAGAAAAAACGACTCTAAAACTTATTATGCAACAGCATTTCCTGTAGGAACAGCTTTAGCTTCAACCTGGAACAAAACTTTGCTGGAACAGGTTGGAAAAGCAATGGGAAATGAAGTAAAAGAATATGGTGTTGACGTGCTTTTAGCGCCAGCTTTGAACATTCAGAGAAATCCGTTGAACGGAAGAAACTTCGAATATTATTCTGAAGATCCTTTGATTTCAGGAAAAACGGCGGCTGCTATTGTAAACGGAATTCAGTCTCAGGGGGTTGGAACTTCCGTCAAACACTTTGCAGCCAATAATGAAGAAACGAACCGTTTGACCATCAATGCCCATGTTTCTGAAAGAGCCATGAGGGAACTGTACCTGAGAAATTTTGAAATTACAGTAAAAGAATCTCAGCCATGGACCGTAATGTCGTCTTACAATAAAATAAATGGTGTTTATACATCCGATTCAAAAGATTTGCTGACCCAGGTTCTGAGAAACGAATGGGGCTTCAAAGGAATTGTAATGACAGACTGGTTCGGTGGTTTCCCTGGATTTGAATCAATCAGAAGCGGTGGTATTTCTGACGTTGTAAAACAGATGAATGCCGGAAATGACCTTTTGATGCCGGGAATTCCTGCGCAGAAAAAAGTTTTGCTGGAAGCTTTAAATTCAGGGAAAGTATCTCAGGATGTTATTAACCTCAATGTTAAAAGGATTTTGGAGTATGTTTTCAGAACGCCCACTTTTGCTCAATACAAATACAGTGATAAACCCAATCTGGAGGAACACGCGGCAGTCACAAGAAATGCAGCAACAGAAGGAATGGTTTTGCTTAAAAATGAAAATAATACATTGCCTTTTGCCGATAAACATAAAGAAGTTTCTTTATTCGGAGTGACTTCCTACGCATGGATTACAGGAGGAACAGGAAGCGGAAGTGTAAATAACAAACATACCGTTTCTCTATTGGAAGGATTGAATGCTGCAGGTTATCAATTAGACAAAGAGTTGGTTGATCTGTACAAACCTTTTGCAGAAAAAGAACAGGCTTCAGAAAAAGAAAACAGAAAAAAAAGAGGAATTCTGGCGTTGCCGGAAAGACTTCCTGAAATGAAACTGGATGATGCGTTTTATGCTAAAAAAGCAGAAACTTCCGAAATTGCTTTTGTGACTTTGGGAAGAAATTCCGGTGAAGGTGGAGACAGAAGAGTGGAGAATGATTTCAATATGGCAGCAGAAGAAATCAATATGCTGGATAAAATTACCAAAGCTTTTCACGCAAAAGGTAAGAAAGTGGTTGTGATTCTGAATATAGGTGGAGTTATCGAAACCGCTTCGTGGAAAGACAAAGTGGACGCTATTCTTTTGGCCTGGCAGCCGGGACAGGAAGGGGGACATTCTGTGGCGGATGTAATTTCCGGAAAGATAAATCCTTCGGGAAAATTAACAATGACCTTTCCTGTAAATTATACAGACCATGCATCAGCAAAGAATTTTCCGGGAATTCCTGTGGACAATCCGAAAGAGGTAACCTATCAGGAAGGAGTGTATGTCGGATACCGTTATTTCAATACGTTTGGGGTAAAACCTTCGTATGAATTTGGTTATGGGAAGTCTTATACAGATTTTGAATATTCGAATATTAAAATCAGTTCTAAAAGCTTTAACAGCAATGTTGACGTAACTATTGATGTGAAAAATACAGGAAAAGTCGCAGGAAAAGAAATTGTGGAACTGTACCTGTCTGCTCCGAAACAATCTATTGATAAACCCAAGTCCGAGTTGAAAGCATATGCAAAAACAAAAGACTTAAAACCCGGAGAATCTCAAACCCTTACGATGACTTTAAATCCGAAAGATCTGGCTTCATTTGAAACAGGGAAATCCGCCTGGGTTGCAGAAGCCGGTAATTATAAAATTTCTGTGGGGGCCTCTTCTCTAGATATCAGGCTTACATCAGAATTTTCTGTTCCGAAAGAATTGGTGGTTGAAAAAGTACAGCATATCTTGCCTGCAGACGAGAAGTTTGAAGATTTGAAACCGTAAAGTTTATAAATTTCAGAGACTCAATAACTGAAATAATTGATTAGTGGCTGTCTCCTATGTTTGCTTTGTCAAACGTAGGAGACAGCTTTTTTATTGACCTTGAAAGGGGCGAAGTATATTTTAGTCTAAAGCTTAACATTATAAAGGGCTTAACCGGATTTTAGAATATAAGTCCACTGCAACTACAGAACAGAAGGGGCAAAAAGCTTTCATATGAAGTTAAAAAAAATGAATTTTGAACATTGTAATTACACAACAATATCGCCTCAATTCAGAAAAATAAAGCTTGCTGCAACTACTGGACAGAGGGATCAGAAAACTTCTGTAAGAGTGCAGGAAGGATGGAATTTGAGATTCTGGATGTATCATCATACAACTTACTTATATCATCTATCAGGAGAATAAACAGAAGGTATTGCAGAAAAAGCGTGCGTGATATTGTTGATAACATTGACAAAATGTATGGTCTTTCTGGGGATGACCATATAAAATAAATAATTCACAAATTGATGGAATGGTAAAAGAGAGATAATTTAAAAAAATCACTCAAAAAATATAATTCCATTAGTCTAATAATCCCTATAGAGGTTTTTTCGAATTATCAGTTTTATCAAAATTAATTTCAATCAGATGAGTACACCATTAAATATAATTTTCAGTTGGTTTGAAAAAGGTGATATACCTACAGAATACCAATTTAAACAGACCTTTTCTTCATTCCGTCATATAGATGAAAAAATCAGAATAAACGAAGTGTCAGGCTTAACTGAAGCTTTTCAGGAAACACTCTCTATTAAGGCTTTTACCAATCATCTGGAGGATGAAAGTGCACATACTTCAGTACTGGCAAAACGCAACGCTTCCAATCTTACTGCAGCCAATATAAACGAATGGAAAGAAAAATTAGAAATCAAATTAGCTGCTACTATCGATGGAGATGGAAACACCGGAAACGTCTATACAAAAGAGCAGATTGGTGAAATTGTGAATGTATTTCAGGCAAAGGATGATGAATTGTTTGAGCATCTTTCGAAAATGAATGAAATACTGGTGTCTGATGATGGTGATCTTGATACGCTTCAGGAAATCGTAGGCTATATCAAACAGAACAGAGAGGAGATAGAATTGCTTAAACAGGCTGTTATCGGAGGCAGTTCGGATGATAAAATCAATCTTGTCGGAATATATTCAAACTGGGGTGCGGTCACTTATCAAAATCAGTTTAATGATTTGGTATATGATAAAATTAAAAAGATCGAAGATGCTGCCAGTTCCGAGAAAATCAAGCATGAAGAAAGAGTTAAGGGGGACTCCAGAATAAAACATGATCTTGATACATTAAGTTTTGTAATGGATGCTTATGACACCGTTACCATGTTTACAGTTCCCCTTAAAGTGAAGAGGATAGACAACAATAATATTGAAGTACTATTTGATTCATTACCCCCAAACATCATTCAGTTAACAATTAAAAAAATATAGTTATGGACATTAAATACGCTTATTATCGAAGTTCTGTTGGATATAAAATAGAAGGGAAAACAGACAATGATATTTTAACTGCCGGCGGTGGCACAAGATCAATCAATTCTTTCTGGCATGATGGAAATTTAAATCCTTTAGATTATGTACCAAAAACACGGACTTTAACGATTAATGGTACCTCTTATGATCTCTCAGCCAACAGATCATTTACAACACCGGACACAATTACCCGCCTGAAAGGTGGTGCTTCAGGATCTTTGGTATCCGGGGATATTACCCTGGCAGCAGGAGCCAATACCTCGATTAGCCAGACTGGAAGTACCATCACATTAACCTCTACGGATACGACTTACAGTGCGGGCAATGGTCTGACACTTACGGGGACTACATTTTCCTTGCCGGTCACTACTTCAGGTACGGGGAATGTGGTTACCGGAATAAGTCAGACAACCAACGGAATAACGGTGTATCTGGGCTCTATGGCTACCGCTTCGGATCTGGCCAATTATATCCCGTTATCACAAAAAGGTGCAGCGAATGGAGTAGCAGCTCTTGATGCATCCGGGCAAGTCCCAGCATCCCAATTGCCATCTTATGTGGATGATGTTTTGGAAGGATATTATAAAGTGGCTGACGGAAAGTTTTATAAAGAAGCTGCTTATACTAACCTTATCACCGGGGAAACAGGCAAAATTTATGTATCTCTGGATACTAACAAAACTTACCGATGGACGGGAACAACATTCGTGTATATCACTTCCGGAGCTGTAGACTCTGTCAATGGATTAACAGGAGTGGTAGTTCTGAATAAGTCTCATGTTGGGTTAAGTAATGTTGATAATACGGCAGACGCTGCGAAAAGCGTTCTTTCCGCTACAAAATGGTCGACAATACGAACTATTACACTTTCCGGAGTTACAGCTACGGCACAGAACATTGACGGTTCCGGAAACGTAGTGGTTCCTGTTACCGCTGTGCCTGCAACATTACTGACAGGAATAGCATCAATCAATACCACCGGATCAGCTGCAAAACTGACAACACCGAGAACAATAGCGGCTACAGGTGACGGAAGCTGGAATGTTACATTTGACGGTTCTGCCAATGTAACTTCAGCGTTGACTTTAAGTGCAACGGGTGTAGCTGCCGGGACTTATGATGAGGTTACTGTTGATTCCAAAGGTAGGGTAACAGCCGGAAATACCACAGTAAAATCATACACTACTTCTATTTCTGGAACTGCAAGTGTGGCTCACAACTTAGGAACCAGAAATGTAGATGTTGCCATGTATGATACGGTGACTTTTTACAAAATTGACGGCAGAATAAAATTAACTGATCCGAATAAAATAGATATTGAATTTGATTCTGCTTTGCCTAATACTGTATCCGTAACAGTAACCCGTAAAGATATTTAGAATGGATGTAAAATACGCATATTATAACAGCTCTAAAGGCTATAAAGTGACGGGTGGTACAGCTGCCCAGTTTTTAAAAGCGGACGGCTCTCTGGATAATAATTCCTATGTTAATAGATCGGGAGACTTGATGAGTGGTACCCTTACGTTTAATCATGCTGTAAATAGTACAATTAAAAAAGATCTATCTGCAATCACTACGGCGTCAGGATTTGCCAGGGATATTTTACAATTAAGCGGATCTAATGGGGTGGTAGATGCTGTTGCATGGTTTGGGGCTGTGGATGCGGATGGTACAGTAAAAATGACGTATGGCTACTTTGGAGCGACAAGTTACAATGCCACTAAAGCACTCCTCTGGACCTCAGACCAGAGAGTAGGAATTGGTTTAGGCGGGTCTTCATTACCGTTGGATGGATACAGGCTTCATGTTGCCGGTAACAGCTATACATCCGGTAATATAGGAGTTGCAGGAAGTATTAACAGTACAGCAGGTGAACTTCTGGTTCAGAGAATAGGAGTCAATAGAATCAGAACGGGTTCTACGTTTACATTAATCTCAGGAGATGGGACTTCGGGAGTTGTGTATCTGAGGCCTCAGGGAGATTCCGTAATGGCAGGTCAGGTAGTTATCAATGCCAATAACACACAGTTTGTAGATGCTTATAATTTACTGTTTGGCAATCAAACAACAACAGGATCTGCTATTTTCCATACGAATATAGCTAATGCAACGCATGGCTATGGGGTGTGGCTGGGGCAGAATTTACAATTTAATGGGACCGATTTTATTCAGCCAAGAGGAGCCTTAAATTCATGGGGACTTTCAGTGAACAATCACAAGTACTTTTCATTTAATTATGGGAGTGCTACCGGTACGAATGGAAATGTTCCGACATTAACTGAGGTTGTAAAAATTAATAATACCGGTAGAATTACAACGCTCAATGACGGAACTTCTTCCGATTGGATATCAGCATATAATACAGGTTTTCTCTACAGAGGTGTTTTGGGCTCTACAGTAGATCTGAACAGTATTACTTCTACAGGATGGTGGGTTCAGACAGTAAACATCAATGCAACTTCTGCAAATAATTATCCTGCAGCCTTAGCGGGACAATTAAGAGTGTACTACACAGCAACCCATATTGTTCAGGAATATACTACCTATGCAAATAGCAATGATGTTTACAGGAGATATTATTATAGTGGAAACTGGTATCCCTGGACAAAAGACTGGGATTCAAATGACTTTTCCGGAACAGATGTAAGCAACTGGAATACTGCATTTAACTGGGGAAACCATGCCAATGCATCATATCTTACCACTTCGGCACTATCCAATTATTATACGAAGAATGAGTCCTTAAATATGTTCGTTGGAAAAAATGGAGTTGAAACAATAAGCGATACAAAAACATTTACCCACAGTCCTGTTATTCCCAATGGGACGCTTGGAAGCCATGCTGTCAACAAAAATCAGATTGTATTGGGCACTGCTCCTGAAAATGAAGGAGGGCAGCAATTAAGTATAAGCGGAAATAATGCTGTTACCGTTACCAATTTTTTCGTTACATCTAGGGACGGATCAAGAAATGCAGATGATATTGCTCCTAATGCTACCCCAAAAAGAGTTAGATTTGATTTTGCTAAGTCTAACAGTGCGGGCTTGGGAGCGTCAGGAAATTATGCTGGTATCATGACTTATTCGCCTTGGGATGGTACAACTGCCTCTACAGGAGATTCGTCCTATCAGTTGGCATTTGCAAATCAGAGTGGTATTAATGGCTCCGGAATTCCGATGCTCAAAATCAGAAAAGGAATTGATGGAAACTGGACTACACCATGGTATAAATTCTGGACAGATGCAGATTTTACACTCACAGATATTCAGAAGTGGAATTATATGACCCAGTACAGCTTACAGCTGAACTTGGATTTTACAGTAAATACAGGATCAGGGCTGGTCATTGCAGATGATTATTTTGGAGGTGAGTCAGGTATTATCGATAGCAAAGAGGGTAAACAGGTCGCTACAAAAAGAAAAGAATATTATTGTTATGGTTCAAAGAAGAGTGACTTTGATGGTTTAAACTATCATTGGGGTATACAGAACTTTGGAATGGGGAGAAAGGCCAATGATGCTGATAAGTTAGTGGTTGAAGGTTCCATAAAAGCCAGTGAAAACTTTAAATCGAACGATGAAAACCCGGATACAATATTTATTCCTAATGGTAAAGTAGCTGATCTCAGAGATGAAATTGTAAACGATAAATCTGATTATACCATTAGGTTAGATCCGCACGAATATCAGATTGATTCTTCCGGGCTGCTTGAAGTAGATGACAGAAACAGACTGATCCATATTATCGGAGAACAGATTAAAATGGCGGTTAACTTCAAAGAAATCTACCCAAAACAACAGATTGTCATTTACAATTTTGACAAATATGGTGCCCCGATGGAAGTTAGAATATATAATAAGCCCATATATAATATTAAACCGGGCTGCTTTGTAAGATTGTATATTACAGAATTACGCAGAGTGATTGCAGAAAGAGAGCAGCCATGTGATTTTGTCTGGTAAAGAAGCATGATCACTGATTTGATATATAGCCCACAGTTGGAAAAAGAAAAATTTCTGATTGTGGGCTTTATAGCGTGTATACTGATGAAAGTATTAACAGTGCATTCTTTCTTAATTTCCCGTTGATTTATTTCTCATAATTTGCTCGTGCACTCTTAAGTTCTTCACTATGACGGGCGATCCACAACCAAAGTGGAGTAACCTGAATCAGTAAGCCACGACCCAGAGATGTTAATTCGTACTCCACCTTTGGAGGTACTTCAGGATATACACTTCTTAAGATCAATCCGTCTCTTTCCAATTCCCGTAAACATTTTGTCAACATTCTCTGGCTGATTCCATTGATATGGTTCTCCAAATTTGAAAAGCGCATTTTACCGTCTATTCCCAGTGCGTGGAGAACAAAAAGTGACCATTTATTACCAATATGACTTACTATATCCCGCTTAAGTTCATCCTGGTCTTTATTCAGTACTTTGCAGATGTCATCCCAGGCTTCTTCGATTTCGGCATCTGTCATCAGTCTATCCATAATTAAAACATGTTATTGCTGTTTAAAGATAGATTTTTCTGACAAAAGAAGGTGTATAATAAAATGAATTTGTTAGTATAGATCATGTTGTCGTATAAGTATTTTCTGTATTATTTAAAATAATCTGACTATCAATCAAAAAACTAACATCTGTGTAAGTAGCTCACAACGAGGTGCCTTATTGTTTTCATTATCTGATCATAGTAACTTTGCTCAGGGAAATGAACTTATTGTATCAGGTTAGATCAGAGTTTTGAACCTTAAATTTTTTAAAATGAATAATACATCAATTTTAGTTTTGGGAGCAGGTGAATTAGGAATGCCTGTCATCCGTCAATTAGCCAAAAAAGCTAAAAAGTATAGCAATACAAAAGTTACAGTGCTGCTGAGAGAAGCAACGATTAATACTGAAGATATCAATAAGAAAAAGAATATTACAGAACTTAAAGAATTGGGGGTAGAATTACTTCCCGGGGATCTGTCTGCTCCGTCTTCTGAACTGGTGTCAATTTTTAAAAATTATGACGCTATTGTTTCCTGTACAGGATATGGAAATGGTGCGGGAGGTTTTCAGCTAAAGCTGGCCAGTGCTGTGCTGGATGCTGGGGTCAAAAGATATTTTCCATGGCAGTTTGGAGTTGATTTTGAAGTAATAGGACGAGGCAGTGCACAGGATCTTTTTGATGAACAGCTTGATGTCCGGGAGCTTCTCAGATCACAAAATGCCACAAAATGGGTTATTATTTCCACAGGGATGTTTACCAGCTATCTTTTTGAACCTTTCTTTGGTGTTTTGGATTTAGAAAAAAAATCAATCAATGCTATTGGCGGATGGGACACTGCAGTTACAGTAACCACACCGGAGGATATTGGTAAGCTGACAGCTGAGATATTTTTTGCAGAACCTTTAATAGAGGATAAAGTCGTATATATCGGTGGAGACACAATTACTTATGGACAATTAGCTGATATCGCAGAGTCATTGTCAGGACAAAAATATAATCGTACGCTTTCTGATATGACAGAGATACAGAATGATCTTAAAAATGATCCTTCCAATTTTGTTAAAAAGTACCGTTCAATATTCGGAGCAGGAAAAGGTGTTTCCTGGCCATTAGAGACAACCTATAATTTTAAAAATGGTATTGAGACCATTTCTGCTGAGCAGTGGGCAAAAGACAATATTGACTGGGAGTCTTTTAATTAATAGCAATCCATTTTTTAAGATCGAATTGTAGAATAAATAGCTTTTAATAAATTAGATTTTATAGTATAAAAAAGAGACCGTTATTGGATAGCTGTCTCTTTAAGTTACCAGAGCATATATTTAAACACTTTTGTAGATATTTGATAGTTTGAGCCAGATTAAAACCGGATTCTAAAACTCATCCTTCACAGATTATATCTTTAAAACTTTATATTCAGATTATAAAACAATTTTGCAACTTTGCTTATATGAAAACCTTTAGCGATTTAGTGAACTATAATAAATATCTGAATCTGTCCGCACCACTGCATCCGTTGATGGACAGCAGAGTTTGTAAGCAGGCCATTCCAAATTTTCCGCAGACAAGCGGCGAGATTCAGGTTAACCTGTTTAAAATTTCACTGAAGAAAAATTTCACCGGAGATATTCTTTACGGCAAGAATAAATATTATACAGAGAATGGGTTGATGCTTTTCAGTGAGCCGGGACAGGTTGTTTCCTGGGATAGTCTGACTTTCTGGGACGGTTATGCATTTGTATTTCATCCTGATCTGATCAGGCAGAATCCGATAGCAGGTAAAATCAATCAGTATAAATATTTCAGTTATGAGATCAATGATGCGTTATTGATGACGGCGCAGGAAGAGGAGACGATTACCTGGCTTTTTACAAAAATTCATATGGAGTTGGTTGAAAATAAAGCCGGAGCAAACATCAATATTATTCTTTCTCTGTTAAATACTGTTCTTTCCTACGCAGATGTTTTTTATGAAAGACAATTTAAAGATAAAGCCACAAAAGCCATTTCAGTTGCTTCAAAATTAAAAAGCTTACTGCAGAAACATTATAAAGATCTTTCAAAACCCGTTTCAAATTTTCCCACAGTTTCCTCTGTTGCTGAAGAGCTCAATATGTCTTCCAATTATCTTACAGATCTTATCCGTGCAGAAACCGGAAAAAGTACGATCAGTTTCATTCAGGATTTTTTGATTGAACAGGCCGAAATTTTATTGCTGCAAACAGACATGAATATCAGTGATGTGGCTTATCAGCTGGGTTTTACCAACGTTCCTTATTTTTCAAGATTTTTTAAAAAAGCTAAAGGCATTTCTCCAACAGAAATAAGAAATCAGAGAAAAGTATAAGATATTCCCTGATTTGTGTTAAAAATCCCGGGTCTGTCCAATTAATTTTGAACAGACAGATAAGCTATGTCTTAAAAATTTAATATCATTTAAAATTATTACTATGATTTTTACAACACAAAAAATAAGTGAAAGCTACTGGAAAGTGGTCATCAATCATCCTCCCGTAAATGTTTTTGATCCTGAGTTTTCTGTTCAGCTGAGAACGACAATGGAAGAGCTGGAAGCCAATGAAAATCTGAAGGTTGTGGTTTTTGAAAGTGGCAACCCGGATTTCTACGTTGCCCATGCAGAATTGGTTAATATATTTGAATTTCCGAAAGGCACCGGAGAAACAGGACTTTCAATTTCATGGCCGGATGTTGCCAAACGTCTGGAACAGGCTCCTTTTGTAAGTATTGCATCTGTCAGAGGAAGAGCAAGAGGATTGGGAAGCGAGTTTATCCAGGCTTTTGATATGCGTTTTGCCAGTAAGGAAAAAGCTGTTTTTGCACAGCCTGAAATTGGAATTGGTTCTTTTCCTGGCGGTGGCGGACTGGAACGCCTGCATTTGTTGACCGGAAAAGCAAGAGCTCTGGAAATTATTTTGAGCGGTGATGATTATGATGCTGAAACGGCAGCGAGCTATGGCTGGATCAACAGAGCTTTTCCTGATAATGAGCTTGACGCTTTTGTAGAAAATCTTGCCAACAGAATTGCTTCATTTGACAAAAAAATCATTACAGCTATAAAATCTATTATGAATGAAAGAGCTATTATTCCTAAAAATGAGCATATTATGGAAACCCAGACCCGATTTTTTGCATCATTGACAGAACCGGAAGCAAGAACGAGAATCAAAAAGCTGCTGGATCAGGGGTTGCAGAAATATGGCGATGTAGAACTTAACCTGGGCAAATATTTATAGCTGAATGAAAGCATTAATAATCAACGGGCATATCAAATGGCCGCAAATTGCAGAAGGAAATCTGAACAAAACAATTTTTGAAAAAAGTAAAGAGGTGTTCAGCGAAAAAGAATATGAAATTCTGGAAACCGTTATTGATAATGGCTATGAAATTTCTCAGGAAATCGAAAAGTGGGTGAATGCCGATGTCATCCTGTTTCATTTTCCGATCAACTGGTTTTGGAATGCCTGCAAAGACAAAAGACTATATTGATAAGGTTTTGATGAGCGGTTATGGCAAAATCTATATGGGAGATGGCAGAAATAATGGCGGAAACTATGGAACCGGCGGGCTGCTGAAATCTAAAGGGATTATTGTCAATACCTGGAATGCACCACAGGAAACATTTGGAAATTCCGGGCAACTGTTAGAAAATTTTTCCATGGAAGAATTTACGAAACCATTTACAGCGACACTTCAGTTTGTGGGGGTTCAGCCGTTACCGACATTTGCCTTCTATGATGTTTTCAAAAATCCAGAGATTGAACAGGAATTAGTTTCTTTTGAAGAACACCTCAGACAGCATATATGAAATGAATTGTATTGCTGAAAAAACAGATGAAAAATACCTGGTTTGTTAATGAAAGCAGATTTTTTAATAAATTAAATCCCCTAATCGACAGATTAAAAATCAAAAAAATAAATAATGATTGATTTGTTAAAATAATGCTTTGATTTTTTAAAACTGCGGACTGCAACTGCAGACTAATTTTGTCATAGAAAATTGACCTGAAAGTCAGGATCAATTGATGTAATAACAAAATTAAACCACAATGAAAAGTAAAGAACAAATCAAGGCCACAGCACAAAATGCATTTAAAAATCACCTGGAATTTTTATCTACAGGTCAAATTGAGAAATGGGTAAACCTATTTGAAAAAGATGGTGAGCTGGAGTTTCCGTATGGCCCGAAAGATTTTCCTCAAAAAGTAAAAGGGAGAAAAGAATTATTTGAATATATGAAAAACTTCCCTAAACACTTTAAAGTAGAGTTTCAAAATCTTCACTTCCATGCGACGGAAGATCCTACGCTTGTGATCGCAGAATTTACGAGCAAAGGGCATGCAATCTCCACAGGCAAACCTTATCATCAAAAATATATTTCAGTAGTGACCACCGACACGGAAGGGAATATTTTGAAATATGTGGATTTCTGGAATCCTATGGTGGCCCTGGAAGCCATCAATGCTCCTTTAAGTGAATTCGTCCAAAATTAAACCCGCAATTATAAAATAGTCCGGATAAGTCCTATTCGGACTATTTATTTTTCTTAAAATACCTGTATGCAAAAAATCATTAGTTTTGTTAGTGCAAACCTTATACTGAAGCGGTTGATGCTTTTAAAAATGACAAAGCCGGAGACATTAGAAGAATATTATGCAAAATATAAATTCATTAAAACCCCTGACTTAAGTAAGGAAGAGGGACATTTCAATGTTTTCAGAATTGAGGAACTTTCTCCAGAATATGCCAATACAATAACATACGGACGCAAAGATTATTTTAAGATTTGTGTCGTTACCGGAAAGAGTAAAATTCATTATGCTGATAAAAGTTTTGAGATTCTCGAAAACGGGCTTTTGTTTGCAAATCCTCTAATCCCATATAACTGGGAGCCATTAGAAACAAAACAATCGGGGTTCAGCTGTATTTTTACGGAATCTTATTTTAATGAATTTGGATCTTTAAAAAAATATCCGGTCTTTCAGGCAGGCGGTTATCCCGTTTTTGAATTGAATGAAATAGAAAAAGATACTCTGATAAAAATTTTCACTGATATTATGAGTGAAAAAAAATCAAATTTTGAGTTTAAGGATGATGTTATCCGAAACCACATCTTACAGTTGATACATTTTGCTTTGAAAATACGGCCTTCCTCTCAGCTTATTATAGAAAAGAATACTGCTGCAAACAGAATTACAGCATTATTCATGGAACTTCTGGAAAATCAGTTTCCAATTCGTAATACACTCAATGGGTTACATTTACGTACAGCGTCAGAATTTGCCATGCAGATGGCTTTACATGTTAATCATCTCAACAAATCGGTGAAGGAAGTTACACAAAAAACAACATCTGACATCATATCAGAACGTATACTTCGGGAGGCTAAGATAATGCTCAAGCACAGTTCATGGGCGATCTCTGATATTGCATACAGTTTGGGTTTTGAAGGACCCTCTCACTTCAGTACCTTTTTTAAAAAAAGGCTGCAGATTTCACCAAGCCAATTCAGGGGAACAAAAGAATAAGACAAAGCATTTTTATAACGCAGTATTCAAAAGGCATACTAGAAAATCATCAAAATAAAAAGGTCGGAACAAAAACATTCCAACCTTTCTGCTCTATCATTAATGTGTTAATTATTCATTGTATTTTGCAAGCCATTTTGCTTTCAATGCCGCTCTTGCATTGATGAATTCGAGATCTGTTCCCTGTGCTACAGCATCAAGTGGAAAACGTAAAGGACGGGAGCCTTCTTTCATTCTAATCAATTCCAATATTCCGTCTGCTATGGTTTGCGGATTCATGTTAAACACTTTCATTTTGCCAAATAATGCAGCCCCAATCGCATTAAATTGCTCAGTGGCTACCGGATCATAAAGCGCTGAAATTTCCGGTTGATCTGCATTGACACCAGCTTTTTCACCCGAATTCATTTCTGTTGGATAAACTCCCGGCTGTATGGAAACATTGTCGATATTAAATTGTTTTAACTCATCCTGCAGTCCTTCAGTAATACTTTCCACCCCAAATTTAGATGCAAAATAGGGAATCATAAAAGGAGAGGTATGAGCACTTGCTCCGGAAGTAATATTGATAATTAATCCACTCTTATTTTTTCTCATAGAAGGTAATACTGCCTGGTAAGTCCTGATAACGCCATAGAAATTGACTTCAAACATCTGGCGGATTCTGTTCAGGCTATATGCTTCCAGCAATCCGAAACCTGAAACGGCAGCATTGTTGACCAGCACATCGATTTTACCATATTTTTGAAGTACTTTTCCGAAAGCATCAGCTACGGAATGATCGTCAGTTACATCCATTTCAACGACCTCAATATTGGGGAGGGCTCCGAGTTCTTTGGCTGCAGCTTCATTTTTTCCTGAAGTGCCCCGCATTCCGGCAATCACTGTATAGCCTTCATTCGCAAGTGTTGTTGCTGTCAATTTTCCAAAACCTGTACTTGTTCCTGTAATAAAAACGGTCTTATTCATTTTGTCTTATTTTTAACTGTTGTTTTAACAAGACAAAGATGCTGCTGTAAAGAGGCTTTTTCCATTGATAAAAGCTTGAAAAAAAAGCAAACAAATGTCAATGAAATGGAATATTCTATTTCTTAATCCTATTTCTACGCAGTCTGGTAAGGGTTTCCGGTGTGATTCCAATGAAAGAAGCAATCATATGCTGTGGAATACGGTTGACAATATGAGGATACTTTTCGAGAAAATTCTGATATTTTTCTTCTGCTGTAAAGCTGATATTTGCTAAAATCCTGTTCTGGGAAACAATAAAGCTTTTCTGAATAATCTGATTCATCAGCTGATTGAGCTGAGGAATGTCTGCACAGATTTTTTCAAAATCTGACTTTTCTATTATAATCAATTCTGTAGGTTCAATTGCATCGATATTAAGACGGGAAGGTGTCCCATTAATCAGGCTTTCGCGGTCACCAGTCCAATAATTTTCGGGGGCAAAGCTTATGATATGTTCCGTTCCGTTTTCAGCGATGGAAAAAGTTTTTACCAGGCCTCTGCAGATAAAAGCATTATAATGCCAGACCTCACCTTCCTGTAAAAGAAATTGTTTTTTGCGAAGTTTTTTAGATGTGCAGACAGATTCTATCAATTGTATTTCCTGTTCAGAAAGTGCTATTTTATCGGTAAGGTACTTTAGGAAAATATCGAACATTTACTCTTGATTATAGAACAAATTTAATTATTATAATCAAAACAATATGTTTTTTATTTTAAAACGTATTTCTGTACTATTTTTCAGCTGAAACGGACTATTTATTCCCCATGCCTGATGATAACTTTGCTTCATTAAATAACAAAAAAAATTAAATGAGTAAAATAGTTTTTATTACAGGAGCATCAAAAGGATTCGGAAAATTATGGGCTGAAGCACTTTTGAAAAGAGGAGATAAGGTAGCGGCTACAGCCAGAAATATTTCGGCTTTGCAGGATTTGAAAGACCAGTATGGAGACCACATCCTTCCTTTAAAACTGGATGTCAACAACCGTTCAGAAGTCTTTGAGGTAACAGATCAGGTTGAAAAACATTTTGGAAGAATTGATGTTTTGATTAATAACGCAGGTTTTGGCTTATTCGGAACAGCAGAGGAAACAACAGAACAGCAGGCGAGGGAACAGATGGAAACTAACTTCTTTGGTTCGTTGTGGGTTGTACAGGCGGTTTTGCCAGTCATGAGAAAACAGAAAAGCGGGCATATTATTCAGATTTCAAGCTTTTTGGGATTGACGACTTTACCCCTTTTAGGATTATACAATGCCTCAAAATTTGCAGTTGAAGGGTTGATTGAAACCATCGGTTCTGAAACAGCTCATTTGGGAATCAAAACCACTTTAATTGAACCTAACGGGTTTGCAACAGACTGGGCAGGTGCTTCAGCAGTCCAGACCTCTTCGGATATTGCTGATTACAATCCGGTACGTGAAGCTTTTGCTGAAAGCGGAGATAATCCTGAAATCTGGGGAAAACCGGAAGCTACAGTCGAGCCTGTCTTAGATCTTATTGACAATCAGAATCCTCCGGAAAGATTATTGTTCGGTAAGATTGCTTACCATGCCATCCATGAAGTGTATAAGAAAAGACTGGAAGATATTGAGAAGTGGAAAGAGGTGAGTATTGCCGCACACGGGTATTAATTAAAAACGGTATAAACCACTGTAAAAGCAGCAATCCTCTGAGGGCCATGATATCAGGTTGGAACAGAAAGCAGGTTTCCGTTAATGAAAAATGAACCTGCCATACAGCCTGTCATTTTAAATGATGTGGTACATGGCCCTTATTATCAGTCAGACTCTTACTGCAGGATATATCAGTTTTTTTTTGACATAAAATAATCCTGCTTCCGGCAAATTATTTTTAACTTAGATAAAATTAAACCAATGCAACATTATAAAACCCTTACGGAACTACATTTAGGCAATCACTGGGAGGCTCCGGAACATCCGCTTTTCAGTATGATTGGCTGTCTGTCTGAATGTAAATTAGGGAACAGGGAGTTTACAGCAGACTGTTATGTGATTGCTTTCAAAAAAATAAAGTCAGGTATTTTCATGTACGGAAGAACACCATATGATCATGATAACGGTTGTCTTTTTTTTGCCAGGCCGAGACAGATTATCGAGATGAAAAATCTTGAATTTGAAGAGAAAGGATATATGCTCATGATTCATGAAGATTATCTGAACGGGCATGAGCTTTTCAAGGAAATAGAAAAATATAGTTTTTTTGACTATGAAGTGACGGAAGCTCTCCATCTTTCTCCAAAAGAAGAACAGATTATTTTAGAGCTCTATTCGAAAATTCAGGGAGAATATTTTAATAATCCTGACGAATACAGCCGTGATATTATTTTGAGCCATATCTCTTCTATCCTGAAATATGCGCAGCGGTATTACAAGAGGCAGTTTACAGACAGAACGCAGGTGAGCGGAAAGACTGCTTCCAAATTTAATGATGCCTTGAGAAAATATATACAGAATGGTCTGCTTGAAACAAACGGACTGCCTAATGTAGCATTTCTAGCGGAAAAGCTTTTTGTTTCGCCAAGATATCTGAGTGATTTATTAAAGCAGGAAACCGGAAAGACAGCAATGGAACTTATCCATATTTTTATGATTTCTGAAGCGAAAAACCTGTTGAGGCTGGGAGAAAAAGGAGTTGCAGAAATTGCCTACGAACTGGGTTTTGAAAATGCTTCTTATTTCACAAGATTATTCAAGAAGCAAACGGGAATGAAACCTTTGGAATTCAGAAAGTCCCAGATCAATTAAAACCCTTTTGGGCTGAGGCTGTTTTACTTTTGAAACAGTCTTTTTCATTTCTGTAAATCTGTGTTGTTATTAGCGGGAAATGTACTATTTATTAAGATAGAATGGGGGTACTTTTGACTTGTTAAAATCATTAAAATCAAATCTGGGAAAATCAATGCAAAAGCTCAGAGAAATTATATTCAACACATTAAATAACATCCAACCAACAACAATATTATGAAAGCAATTGTATTAAAAGAAGCAGGAGGCGTAGAAAATCTGGAATATGCAGAATTGGCAAAGCCGGCGATTGGCGAAGGCGAGGTGCTGATACAAGTAAAAGCCATCAGCATCAATCCGGTTGATGTAAAAAGCCGTGCAGGAAAAGGAATGTACGGAAGAATCAAAACAGAGAACCCATTGATCCTGGGTTGGGATATTTCCGGAATTGTAGAAGAAACCCAAAGCCCGGATTTCAAAGTGGGAGATGAGGTCTTTGGGATGGTCAATTTCCCGGGACACGGAAAAGCCTATGCAGAATATGTTGCTGCTCCGGCTGCTCAATTGGCGTTAAAACCTGAGAATATTTCGTTTGAAGAGGCTGCTGCTGCAACGTTGGTAGCTCTTACCGCTTATCAGGCTTTGGTTCATCATGCCCATATTCAGCGGGGTCAAAATGTTTTGGTTCATGCAGCTTCCGGAGGTGTGGGACATATTGCAGTGCAGCTTGCCAAACATTTGGGCGCAAACGTTACGGGAACTTCTTCTGCGAAAAATAAAGATTTCGTGCTGGGCTTAGGGGCAGATTCACATATCGATTACCATGGTTTCGATTGGAAATCAGCAGGAAGAACCTTTGATTTTGTATTGGATACGATTGGCGGGAACAATATCGATCATTCTTTGGAAGTGATCAAAGAAGGCGGTTCGATGATCAGTATCCCCACCGGATTGAATGAAGAGGTCACTTCTAAAGCAGAATCCAAAGGAGTAAAGGGGTATTTTATTCTCGTACAATCCAGCGGAGAAGATATGAAGCAGATTGCTTCTTTATTGGAAAGTGGTGCCATTAAAGCGCATGTTTCCAAAATATTTCCTTTCGATAAAATGAGAGAGGCACATCTGGAACAGGAAACCGGAAGAACAGTAGGGAAAATCGTAATTAGTCTGTAATCAACATGATAAAAAAATAAAAATGAATTTTAAAAATATAACATTCTGGGCAGCTGCATTGATTTCCTTGGTAGCCTGTAATAAATCTCCCAACAGGGCAGATGCAAAAAATGACATTGAAACTTCAGCAGAGAAAAATGCACCTTTAGAAGAGGTTTTCTCAGACAGCACTTACCAGTTGACCGGTGTTGCTGTTGCAAAAGACAATAGGGTTTTTGTGAATTATCCGTATTGGCTGGACACTCATTCTTACTCAGTTGTTGAGGTGAAAAACGGTAAGCCTGTTCCTTATCCTGACGAAGAATGGAACAGTTTCCAAAAGGGTGAGGACGGACAAAATAAATTCGTAACCGTACAATCGGTAGTGGCTGATGACAAAGGTTTTCTTTGGGTGGTAGATGCAGCCGGAATTGGCCTTGGAAAGGTTTATCAGAACAGCAGTAAAGTGGTGAAAATCAATTTGGAAACGAATAAAATTGAAAGAATCTACAGATTTCCGGGCAGTGTAGTAGGGGAAGATGTTTATATTAATGATATCCGTATCGATAATCAAAATGGTTTTGCTTATTTAACCAATTCAAATACCGGAGGAATTGTTGTTTTAAATATCAAAAACGGGGAATCAAGATTGGTTTTAGCCAATTCTCCTTCTGTGCAATCAGATCCGAATTATCATTTTACTCCGTTGGGAACGGAACTCAGGAAAGACGACGGTTCTTTGTTGAAAGTGAATTCAGATGGAATTGCCCTGACTCCTGACAATCAGTATTTATATTACAAACCGCTTACTGATAACCGTCTGTACAGAATTAAAACTGAGCTGTTGAGGAATTTTGGAACAACTGAAGAAGTACTTAACAAAAGTGTGGAAGATTTAGGGAAATTCATCACAACGGACGGAATGATTTTCGACAAAAAAGGAAACCTTTATTTGGGAGATCTGGAGAAGAATTCAATTGTGAAAATAACACCGGATCTGAAAATGCATACGATTGTAAAAGATGACGAAAAGCTGATATGGCCTGACAGCTATAGTATTTCTGACGATGGATATTTATATATTTCCAATTCACAGATTCAGCTAATGCCCTGGTTTCATAAAGGAAAAGAAGAATTTAAAAAGCCTTTTAAGGTTTTTAGAATCAAAATTTAAAACCATACGGGAAGGAGGAAAAACCGGATAGAGGTATTTATACTCATTAGTATTAAAAAATGGCATCGCTTAAGACAAGTGATGCCATTTTTTGTGACCAGTATGAACGTATTTTCAAATACTTTTATTCATGATTGGGTTCGGGTGAGCCAATTAAGAAAGAATGGCAATCTGCTTGCCTCTGCATGCTGTTAAAGTATTCAATTTATATGATGATTACACGGTTAATCTGTTACTTTCAGAGATTGAATATATCCTTCAGACAACTGAAAATGATATTTCAAAACAATAGGGGTGCCCGGAAATGTCCCTGCAACTTCTGCAGATAGGATGTTTTCATTTTCGTTGTAATCTATTGGCTTCATAGTGGCTCTGTACTCTTTGTTGGCTTTATCAATCCATTTTTCAATTTCCGGTTTTCCGTGGTGGGTTTGGCCTTCATCAAATACCTCTGCATTTTCAGCAAAACAGTTGGCATAGGCTGCACTGTTGAATTCGTTTTGGGCTTTCACTAATTCTGAGATGATGTTGGGTAAATTCATTCTGTTTTAATTTTTAAGATGATTAAATGGTAGGCACTGTCCCGCCATCGATTATAAATTCAGTTCCTGTTAAATAATGAGCTCTCGGTGAAACAAGAAAACCTACTAATTCAGCTACTTCTTCCGGTTCGGCAGGTCTGCCGTAAGGTATTCCGCCCAATGCATTCAGAACACTTTGCTGGGCTTCCTCAACAGAGGTTTTCGAATTCCGGGCCATTGTTTCCAGCCATACTTTGACATTTTCTGTCCTGATCCATCCCGGCGAAACAGTCAGAACACGAACACCTTTTGGTGCCACTTCATTTGATAAACTTTTACTGTAATTGATCAATCCTGCTTTTGCCGCAGCATACGGCAAAGTAGATTCGTACAGAGGCAGTTTACCCTGGATTGAAGCAATATGAATAATGACTCCGCTTTTGCGCTCTGTCATTTGGGGTAAAAATCCTCTGTCCAGTCGGACGGGAGCCAGCAGATTAGCCTGTAGGGTTGACTCCCAGTCTTCATCAGTTAATACGCTAAAACCACCGGCAGGTGTAGATGAAGAACCCAGGTTGTTCACAAGAATGTCCAGCCTCCCATAAGTTGACAGCACTTCGCTGATGACTTTTTGAGTTCCTTCTGCTGTACTCAAATCGGAAGGAATGAAATACAGGTTGCTGTTTTCTTGTTCAGGTGAATTTCTTGCAGTGATAATAACCGTTGCGCCAGCTTGTAACAATCTTTCTGCTATAGCTCTGCCGGTTCCTTTTGTACCTCCTGTTACCAGGGCAATTTTACCCTGAAGTTCATTGTTGTAATTGAATAGATTTTCCATTGTAGAATTCTTTGGTACAAATTTCGGAAGTATCACTTTTTCAGGCAATAACGGAAAATGGAATCGCATAGGGATAATTTTTTCCCCTCTTGTGCAATTGGGTACATTGGGCTAAATTTGTGTATGCATGAGAGAAAAATACCTTTGAATTTAAACTGTGGCCTTGACCTTATTGGCGAAGTCCTTTACGGCAAATGGAAAATCCGTCTGCTGTGGTTTATCAATGAAGGTCATCTGCGTCCCAGCGAATTACAGCGTAAAATTCCGGATGCTTCAAGGCGTGTCTTAAATATCCAGTTGAAAGAACTTGAAGAGCACGAACTTGTTACAAAGAAAATCTATGCTGAGGTTCCGCCCAAAGTTGAATATTACCTTACAGATTTTGGTAAAACCTTAATTCCTGTCATTTCTGCATTAGGATCCTGGGGTGACAGAAATGAAGACAGGCTGAGAAGAGTAATTGTAAAGAGAATGGGAAAGAATGACTGAGAAAGCTCTAAAACTGTATTCAATTCTAAATTGATACCTATCTGATTCGGTATTCAAAAAGAATAAAAAAGCGCCACTTAAGTGACGCCATTTGATTTTTTAACTAGGATATTGGCCTCAAACATTTTTACAGAGCAATCAGAATCAGGTAAGCTTCACCGCAATTTTATTGGAACCCTTCACTGCCAAATTCCTTTGCTTCCATGCATTTTCTTTGCGTTTAATGATTCTGTAGTATGGATTGCAGCAAAAAGTTTAAACAGCACCAGGATTAATAATAAAAATCTGGTTTAATTTTTAGCAGACAGCATTTGATTGATTTTCAAAATCATTTCTTTTGCGTTATTATTGGAGGGATCAAGTTTCAGCGATTTCTCATAATCGCTTTTTGACAGGCTGTACTCTTTTTTATTAAAATAAGCCTCACCGCGACTGTCGTAAACATTTCCTGAATTTGGAAACTCATCAACATTTAAGTTGAAAATTTTAATTGCCGAGTCTGTTTTATGATCTCTCAGAAGCTCATAGCCAAGGTCATTCAGCTCGTTTTCATTAGAGAAATTGTAATCATCAGGCTTAGTCTTTTTAAGATTTTTATATAAAGCAATTCCTTTGTCAATATTTTTTAAGCATTCTTTTCTGATTGTCAGTCTGATAGATTCTTTTTGAGGCTCTATCGGATAATCCTTCCAATGGTTCAAACTGGCAATGCTTAAAAGAATTTCATCGATTAATTTAAAATTATTACCGTTAGTCATCACAGCCAGGCCGTTTCCGTCTTCAACACTTCCGATATAGTAGCAGACAAAGCCTTCATTTCCACCGCTGTGGCCGAAGTATTTTGTGCCTTTGAAATCATTCAGAAATACACCGTAATTATTCTCAACTCTCTTTACAGACATTTCTTTGGACAGGATTTTATTTGATTTTCCTGCTAGTGACAGTTGGGTTTCAATGATGTATTTGGCCAGGTCATTGGGATTGGTCCATAAACCGGCGGCTGCTTTTTCAGGATAGATATGATATTTACCTTCTACTTCTTTTCCGTCATTATAGGCGGTTGCCAGTAATTCTTTTTTATCCTGAGATGGAGGCTGGCTGTAGGAACTTTCGTTCATTCCTAAGGGTACTAATACATTTTTCCCCATAAAATCTTCGTACTTTTCCCCTGTGGTATTTTCAAGGATCAGCTGGGTGATTGTGGTTCCGCCACCTGAATACTGGAATTTAAGATCAGGTTCAAACACAGAGCGAACCGCAGGAGAATTGGCAGGCTTCTGCCCATTGAGAATCTGTATGACCGTTGGCAGATCTTTCCCTTTCTGATAACCTCCGAAACCATGAACAGACAGTCCCGCTTTATGGCTTAAAAGATTCGCAATGGAGATTTTTTTCCCTTTAGAAACAGAATCGTATGGAAATTTCCAGGTTTTCAGATAATTATTTATATCATGATCCAAATCTAATTTTCCCTGTTCAACCAGTTTCAGAATGCCGAGACTGTTGATAGATTTGCTGACAGATGCCGCCTGGAAGAGCGTTTGAGTCGTGGCAGGCCTGTTTTCACCAACATCCGCAAAACCGTATGCTTTCGACCATTCTACTTTATAATCTTTAATGACTGCGATACTTACTGCATTCATATTGTAGAAAGCCATTCTTTCCTTTAAAGTCCATTTTTTATTTTTCGATGTATCCCAGCTAAGAAGATTGTTTTCAAATGATTTTATTTTATCCTTAACACTTTGTGCAAAAATATTGAGGGATAAAGACAGCAATAGTAATAGATTAAGTTTTTTCATACTAATGATAGTTTGGTTATTGTATATGTAAAGATAAGACCATCTAACATTGTTTTTTATTACCTCAAAGAATAAATATTTATTCGTTACTGTCTTTTTCCTATTGGACTGGAGAAGGCTCAATGGTTTGTTAATTGTTTGATTAAAAATAAATTATATATAAGACCAATATAATTTTATATATTAGAGGTGACTTCATTTCGGGATCGCAATAAACTTTAGCCAACATTAAGCATGGAAAAAATCATCCTTATTTTAATCTGTTTACTTTTTCTGACAAGCTGTAAAAAGGAAAAGGCCATAGAGTTACAGGACTTCAATTTTAATAATAAGGCGTCTGCCTATTTTTCAGATAAGGATAAGTACAAAACGTATGACAACTATTACCAGATAAAATCTGAGGTGATAGGTGTTGATACTATTTCTGACGGAGCGTTTATAGGAAGTGAAAAGCCCGTACGGATTGAATACAGGCAGGAAATTTTTTCTTATGAAGATGTGCTGGCAAGGTTTGACGATTTTGATTTTAATGCCGTCAATTTTGCCACCACTCCTGATGGTAAGATGATGGTTTTTAATGCGGTTGCGGGAAAGATCTCTTTAGAAGAAACTAAAAAGTTTGTAGAGTTATTGGATGAGAAATATGGAAAGTCAAAAGTGAGCAGAGAAACCTTTATTAAGTCATATGATATCTATACCTGGCGTTTAGGAGACCGGATCATTAAATATTGTATAGTGGGTGACGATGGCAGCCATACAATGAAGATTGAAGCTGGGCAGACCCATGCGAGTCGGAATGGCGGGGAAAAGAAATCTCAGATAAAAGCTTTCCTTTATATTATAAAAAATGAGTACGCCAGCCAGGTCATAGGTAAGATGCACTCCGGTGACCTGTTATATTGCAATTGATCCTGGATAAGTTGAGTGAGGGCAGAAAATGTTAGTACTCAATAACCGTCTATCAGCTATAATATCATTAATGAAAAAACTAAAATAATGAGTGAAACTGTGAAAAGCATATATTTTATATTCATTTTACTTTCGGTCCCCCTGAACTTACTGGCCCAAAACAGTAATCCTAAAGAGCATTATACGTACCAGGTCAGAGAAGAACATGGAGATTTAAATAATGACGGCAAAATGGATAGAATAACGGTGAAAATGGATACAGTGGACAAAACAAGACCGTTAAGATTAGATATTTTTCTGTCCCAGCCGAATGGGAAATTAGCTCTGGCTGTATCTTCAACCAAGATCATAGAACCCCAATATCCGGTTGAAAACCAGGGGAAATTTAATGGATATCAAATTCCGGATTTCTCTATTGAAAAGGGGATCTTAAAAATGAGGAGTGAAATTGAAGGCGGGAATATTACCTACGACTTCAAATATAATAACGGCAATTTTGAATTAATCTATGTCGATAAACTCACTAATAATGCAACAAAAGGCTATATTGATGAAAAAACAGTATTTACAGAAACCAAATTTGATCTGGTTACCGGGATCAGAACTGAAACGGATGAAATATCCGGCTCAGCCAAAGCACTGAGCGTAAGAAAAAAAAGAGTTTTAATAAGGCCCCTGCCCAAAATACAGGATTTTAAATTTTCTGATAAAAAATTATATTAAGAAGAACTATATTAGTATATCAATACATGTTTTACTCATGATTAGAAAAATGGCTTGTGTTTGTATTTTTTACTCCAAAGCATGCCTATCCATATAATATAAAAAAGCCAATGCCGACACACCTAATGCCTCCGGACGGAGGCCTGTTATATAAAGAAACAGATATGACTCAGCTGTTCCCTGAGCCTTTAAATGCAATCACTGCCGCATTTTTTTTAGCCATAGCCATTTTCTGGACCCTTAAGATGAAGGGGCATTTTAAAGAATATCCTTTTTTAACCTACTGCCTGGTTTTATTGTATATTGGTGCCATAGGGGGAACTGTTTACCATTCTTTCAGACAGTGGCCGGTATTTATCATGATGGATTGGCTGCCCATTATGGTGTTATGTCTGTCTGCCGGATTTTATTTTATAACTCAGAGTACCCGATGGTATTATGCTGCTGTAATGGTTCTGGGATATGCCGTTCTGATGTTTGCTTTGAGAAACTGGATCCTGGCAGATAACCCTTCTCTTTTTATCAACGTCAATTATGCCATCATGGCGTCATTTGTAGTTTTCTCGGTACTCAGGTATCTGATGTATACCCAATGGAAAGCCGGACAATGGGTAGGCTTTGCTGTACTGTCATTTGTTTTTGCACTGACCTTCCGTATCGCTGATAAATGGGAATGGTTCAGTTTCGGAACCCATTTTTTATGGCATACGTTTGGGGCGGTAGCGACGTTTTGTATGTTTAATTATATTTATCTTACGCAGAATGTAATTAGAAAAACATAGATGGTTATTTCTCTTCGCAAAGTTTCACGGCTTTGAGTTGTTAATTAAGCTATCTGAAAAAGAAGTAATTAGAAATAAAGTTTACATTATGTGTAAACTTTTTTTTGTATATTTGTTAAGCAATGTACGTATTAAATAAAATCACGGGTAAGAAAGAAGCAGCAACAATAACTAAAATTGATGCTGCTGAAATTTCGAAAATTAATAAAACCAGGCGATTTGATTTTAATTGGAACAAAGAAAAAGACTTTCATGTCTATAAATTGACAGCAGAAGAGAAAGAAGAACCCATAGGATTGTTATCAATAGAAGAGCGGCCACAGGATTATGCTTTGGAAATCAGACTTCTGGCGGCTTCCAAAGAAAATGTTGGTCAATCGCAGGACTATAGCCGGATTGCAGGCTGTCTTATTGCATTTGCATGCAGAGAAGCATTTAAAAAAGGATTTGGAGGGTATGTATGCTTAAAGCCAAAAACAAAGCTTGCTAAACATTATATGCAGCAGTATGGATTACAGTCAACCAAAATATATTTGATCACTGAAGGTGAAAATTCATTACAATTAATTCAGGAATATTATGAAGACAAACAGGAAGGAAATTAAGGAAACAGATTTTTCAAAATTTACAGGTGAAGAGCTTGCGGATGCTTTTGTCTTTCCTGCAGATCAAATTTTGGATGAGAAAGAGAAAAAAGAGGAGAAGGACTTCTGGGCAGCTCGTCGGAAACAATTTGACAATCGCACTCATCGTCAAAAAATGTATTCAAAATTGTTGCAGCTAAAGTTTCAATTGGAAGACTATATAGATAGCAGTCAATATCTGGAAGCTTTTAGTTTTGGATTTTTTTTAAATGAGTACGTTAGAAGACAAAACAAAAAAGATAAGGACTTTGCTGTTGAGGTGGATGTGAAGCCAGCTGTACTTAGCCAATATATTAATAATCATCGAAAGCCGACAGATGAGTTTATCATCAGGCTTGAATTACATTCCAACGGGCTGATTCCCGCAATACATTGGTTTAAGCTTATCCAAAAAAATAAAGAGCATGAAATCATTACCAATCAGAAATTAAGAGACGAAGAAAGTAAGCATGTTAAAAATAGACTTGGATTTGCTTATTAGCTTTTATTTACTTTAAAGTGAATAGCCTGGAAACTTCAGTCAAGACTTACCTAAAAATCCCAACGAAAGCTGGGATTTTTTTGTTTTGATTTCTGAAACGGAAAGTCTCTTGATTTTAAGCTGATGAAATAAGGTTATTTCTTTGAACTTGCTCCGAAGTCAGGAGACTTCGGAGAGCGGGTTTCTGCGGAGCAAGTTATTCTCTTTTGTTGTTTTTTCTAAACCAATACTTTATTTTTTTTAAAAATATCAGATGAATATTTTCTAACCTGTATTTATGTTCATCTAATTCCTTTGATAGTTCAAATAATTTTTCAATATACTCATTTTTGCTAATGATCTTTTCCTCATAAAGTTTTTTATGTTCTAGCTTAGCTTTTTCAATTTCTTTAAGCGTCATAAATGTGTACGGTGATTTTTGACTTTTTGTTGCTTGATTTCAATAATTTTATGATAGCTATCATAAGGTTATTACTAAAGTTACTATTCTTCGTAATCAAAAAATCTCAGCAGTGCTGAGACTTTTAAAGACATTTGTAACAATCCAAAGATTATTTCGAATCTCCAGGTTTGTGTTTGTGAGGCTTTAGATCCGGATGTTTTGGTTTTGTTTCCGGTGTTACCCTTCTTCTTTTGTCTGGTGTTCCATCAGACTTGTCAGGTTTTGGGCCTGGTTTAATTGCTTTAATTGTTTCCATTTTTTAATTTATTTAACGTCTTAAATTTAAAGTAAGTTAAATCTTTTGCATTACGGAAAACCGTATTATTTAAAACTTGATGGTTTTGCTGTGCAAATTTTTCTGATTTTGAGCTAGTAAATAATATCATTTCCTAACATTTGTCTTCAAAGTCAAAAGACTTTGGAGAGCAGTAAACTGTCATAAAAGACAGTTTTGTTTATTATATCATTTTGATTACAGCTTCAGCAAGATTAGTATAAACCATATTTGCTTCCTCTATATTATTCTTAATTCCATATTCTTTTCCATTTTTTTTCCATTTCCATCTAGCCCCTGTCCAATTTCCATCCATTTTAGTTAACTCAAAAATAGGCTTGGCGGTTGCTTGTGAAACAGGTATTAATCCACTGAAATTTTGAATTCCTGATAAATGGTATGCATCACCATAAGTTACTGATTCTTGAAATAGAGATTCATCAACAATCATATCTTTTTCCCGTAATTCTGGAACAAGCTTCGTATTTAAAATGTGATTTATTCTGTCAAGCCAATCTTGATAAACTTTAGACATTTGTTTTGGTGCAGTTACATCTTCTGTATCTGAAGCATTCCTACCAACAGTATAAATTCTATAATTTTGTGTAATAAAACCTAACATTTTAGGGTTTTCAACAGGTAAATCGTCTTCGTTTTTACCTTTGAATTTTTCAATATCGTTCGCCCATTTCGGGAGAACATTACTTAGAGAGTCAATTGCTTGGTAACAATAAAAATCAGGAGAAACAGGAATAATAAAGTAGTCTGAACTCATGAAAATGCAATGGTTTGTTGATGAGACACTTGGACTCATATCTACAATTACAATGTCAATATCATTTTCTTCTGCAATTTTTCTAACAAAACTATTAAAAGCACCTACAAATTTTCGTAAAATTGGAATTGTACCACTACTAGTTAATGCAGTTGCAATCTGTATATCTAATTCTGAAAATCTAATATTACCTGCTAAAATAAACAAATTTTGATTGCTTGTTGGTGTTATTGCATGCGGGTTCTCTTTTGCTTCGATATTTACATCTGAAAACTCAAAAATAGGAGCAAGACTATTAAAAATATCTGTATTGTTTTTATCTTCATAAAATTTTAATAAGGAATTATAATCATCTAATCCTAAAGTTAATCCTGTAAGATTACATTGTGGATCTGCATCGATCATTAAAACTTTCTTTCCTTGTGATGCTAGTTTCCAACCTAAATGAAAAACGGTAGTAGTTTTACTTACTCCACCTTTGTGATTAAATAGAGAAATAATTTTTGCCATATATAATTTTTAGTTTAAATATTTTTGTATATTCTAAATTCAGGTTATATTAATTAAAATGCTATTAACAAAAAGGTATTTGCTGTCAAGATTTATTTCTATGCAAGAGTATTATTCTTTACTTTTTAGCTGCTGCCCGATATACAAACACTTTTTTAATCTAAATTATGGGTTTCCATAAATAACAAAAATAAAAAGTATCTGAAAGTCATGAATCAGTATTTTTACGGAATTTTTAAAAATATTAAAAGAAAAACACATTCAAAATTTCGTCACAAAAAAGTCCCAACTTTCATCAGGGATTTTCAATTTTATTTTGTTGAACATAATTCACATTATCTTCTTCTCGAGGCACTTCTGGTATGTGGTCTTACATAAGTTCCATCTTTTCTTGTGTAGCCTTTTACATGCACTGTTCCTCCACTACTTGTACCGGGAGTGTAATTGTAGGAAGGAGTGGATGTATTGTAGCTTCCAGCTGATTTATAATTGCTATAAGAAGTATAACTTGGATTATAAGCCAAACCGTAATAATTTCCCCATTTTATTTTTTTGTAATTCTTTTTATTTGCTTTACTTGATATATAGACTTGAGTGTCTTTGGGTATTGCGGTTATAAGATTTTCATTACTGCTGGTTGCATATACATTGGTATCTTCAGTTAGTAATACCGTATAGTAATTTGTACAAGAGACCATTGATAATAGAATTATCAAGAAGAAAGCAATTTTTTTCATGGATTTATTATTTAGTGATTAAAATTTTTTGCTGTTTTATAGATACAAACTTATCCTATTATTTCTGTTAAATATTACGGTTTTCCATAAAACAAAAAATCCCAACTTTCGTCAGGATTATTCATTTATAAGTTTAAAGAAATCAGATAAACTAATTTTTCTTGCTTCACATATTTTAAAAAGTGTTTCAACAGGTATTCTGTAATTTTCTTCACTTTTAATTTTTCTAACGGTGCTTTCTTCTACACCATGATTTTTGGCAAAAGAGTTTTGTGACTTGCCTTCTTGAAGCCAAGGTATTAACCATTTCTTTGTAATGTATGAACAAATTTTTTCGTTTATATCTGTCATAGAACAAATGAAATAATTAAATAATAAAAAATTACGGTCGATCGACCGTAATTAAATTTCTTTTCTTACATTTATAAAAAAATACAAACAATGAAAAAAAGCAAAACAAACTTTGATCCCCGGTTTCGGGCAGGTAAGAAGTGCTCCGGCTTGCAGCTGATAGAAACTTTCTTTCAGTTCAATGAGCTGGATGTTTCCAAAGAAAGGCTCAGCAACATTATGAATTATGCAGTAAAGAGAAATAGCTGGATCCATGAAGACCCTGCGGTAATCTTTCATTTTCATCAGTCCATGAGGTCGTTGATCCGGGCAGGGTATCTTATGATGCTGAAGGACAGAAAATGGACGGTCGATACACAATCGGAAAAGATTTCCCCTTGGGTTCTTGGTCTGCTTTCGGAGAAAGAATACCGGAATCCTCTGCTGGTTTTCAAAAAAGCATTCAGTGCCTACACCCTCAAAGAATTTGATTATTTTATGTCCGGAATCGTCTATTTCTCAATGGGCGTCTATGAAAATCTGCCGGAAAGAAATATCGTAATGCCTTACATCCACACGGTGAAAATGCTGGATGCGGCACACCTTATTCTTCAGAGAAAGAAGGAAAAAAAGAGGGCTGACACTATTTCAGAATAGGAGACAAGTGCAAAATATAGGAAATAACATATTATTTGTAGTATTTAAACCATTAAGAGAAATGAAGAGGATAAGATAAGTTAAGATTCATCTTTCATGAATGAAGAAGACCGCTTTATGAATAGCTTTAGCTATATTCTTAACGGTTCTTAACAGCTTAAAAAATCTTAATGGTTCAATATATCAATCACCTTTGAAACTGTTGACTTGATTTTAAGAGAGCAAAAGAAAAGAATCAACTTCGTTGATCTGCTGAAGTGTTGAATTGTGATTTAATGAAAAATTTAAACTATTTTTTGTGAAATTCATAGTCTGATTCTTTTAATTTTGAAAGAAAGATGATTTACTTATATTTGTTCCGCAAAGTAAAATTAAATGTTTAAAAAAGTAAGCACTGTATTTATCCTTGGATTTTATACGGTTTTTTGTTCTGCCCAGCAGGTCCGGCCTTTAAAATCATCTGAAATTTACCGCGACCTCAAAACCCTTAAACATCTTCCTAAAGTCCTATACCTTGCGGCACATCCTGATGATGAAAATACAGGATTGCTCTCCTGGTTAATCAACGATCAAAATGTAGAAACGGGCTATCTGTCTTTAACCAGAGGAGATGGCGGACAGAATTTATTGGGTACAGAGCAAGGCGCTGCATTGGGTTTAATCAGAACGCATGAGCTTTTAGAGGCAAGAAAATTAGACGGTGCCCAACAGTTCTTTACCCGTGCAATTGATTTCGGATTTTCCAAAAATACAACAGATACTTTTAAACAATGGAATGCAGACAGCATCACAGCGGATGTAGTCTGGGTGATCCGTCAATTCCGTCCGGATGTTATCATCTGTCGTTTTCCTCCTACTGCGGCGGCAGGCCACGGGCAGCATGCGGCTTCAGCGGTGGTGGCAGAAAAAGCTTTTAAGCTGGCAGGCGATAAAAACGCTTTCCCGGATCAGTTGAAATATGTGAATGTATGGCAGCCAAAACGTGTATTGTGGAATACCTTCCGTTTTGGCGGAGTCAATACAACCGCTGAAAATCAACTGAAAGTTACCGTTGGGCAATATGATGCGCAACTGGGAATGGGCTATGGTGAACTGGCGGGATTAAGCAGAAGCTTACATAAAAGCCAGGGTGCAGGAACACAGTCTGTAGCCGGCATCAGAACTGAATATTTTTCACACGTGATTGGCGAACCTGCAAAAAATACCCTTTTTGACGGAGTCACTAAAACCTGGACTTCACAGGGAAACGCTGATATTGACCAGGCATTGGATCAAATCATTTCGGCTTTCAGTTTTAATGAACCAGCCCAGAGCTTACCTGCGTTGCTTGCTTTGCGGAAAAAGGTCATGGCGCTCAATGATTCAGATCTGAAAAAAGATAAAATGAAATCTCTTGATCGTATTATTTTAAGCTGTGCCGGTTTTATGGGTGAGGTGGTTACCCCTCAGGCTGAAGCGGTTGCCGGAGATCATTATAATTTCAGGTTAAACCTGATTTCAAGAGCTGCAGATCCTGTTGTTTTAGAAAATGTACAATGGTTAAGCCAGTCGGAAAGCTTCAACAGAAAACTGTCAAAAGATTCTTTAATTACCATTCAGCATGACATTCAGATTCCTGCAGATGCAGCACTCACAGAACCTTACTGGCTGGCAAAACCTCCAGTGAACGCAGCCACTTTCTCTGTTCCGGATGATACTTTAGTGGGTTTGCCTGAGGCAGAATCGCCACTGAATGTGTTGCTTGGTTTAAAAATAGGTTCGGAAAAATTTCACGTTAAGCTTCCTTTATCTTTCAAAAAATTAGATCCGGTGCGTGGTGATGTAGTTGAAGCCCTGCGTATTGTTCCTGCATTGGAGCTGAAATTTATACAGCCGCTGTATGTGGTTAAAGAAAATGAAGATTTACATTTGAGCTTAAATCTTAAGATTAACTCCGGCAGACAGTTCAATAAAGGTGTTCTGAACCTGATGTATAACGGAGAACGGTTAGGTGGTGCTGATATAAGTTCACTTAATGGAAACGATACTACAATCGATTATGTTATTCCAAAAACAAAGCTTGCCACAATCAATTCATCCCGGATATTATTGGATGCCAATTTTGTGGCAGATGGAGTCACTTATCATAAAAAACAAATATTAATTCAGTACCCGCATTTACCTTCTTTACAGTATTTTGCGCCTGCTACGGTTACCGTAATGAAAGGTGATATTCAGGCGAAGGTCAGAAAAGTGGGCTATATAGAAGGAGCGGGCGATTTTATTCCTGATTTCCTGCGTATTGCGGGTATCCAGGTAGATGTTCTGAAAGACGAAGATTTTTATGGCAACTTAAATGAATCTGGCGGAAACGGCAATCAAAACAAGCTGTCGCAATATGATGCCATCGTACTGGGTGTGCGTGCCAATAATACGGAGAAAAAGCTGGGCCGCTGGATGCCTTTTTTATGGTCTTATGTTAAAACCGGAGGTAATCTGGTGATGCAGTATAACACCAGCCAGGATACAACCGTTGACCAATTGGGAATATACAATTTCAGTATTGCCAATAAGCGGGTTACCGAAGAAAATGCTGAGGTTACGTTTTTGAATCCCAATCATAAATTACTGAACTTTCCTAACAAAATTACTGCGGATGATTTTAAAGGCTGGGTACAGGAGCGTGGTGCCTATTTCCCGGCTCAATGGGACGCAGCGTATGAACCGCTTTTTGAAATGCATGATACCGGTGAAGAGCCGCTGCAAGGATCCACTTTATATGCCCGATATGGGAAAGGTAATTTTATTTATACACCGTTGGCTTTTTTCAGACAGCTGCCTGCCGGAAATGTTGGGGCGGCACGTTTATTTTTTAACTTTTTATCTGCACAGAAAAACTGATGAACAAGAAACTTAAAAACTGGAATACCTGGTACCTGCTATTGGCTGTTGCATTAGTCGTTCAGATCGCATTTTATTATTGGTTTACTAAATTCTGGGCATGAGTAGTATAGATTGGACCGTTCTTATTGTTACACTTGTTGCAGTGGTGGTTTACGGTGTATTCATCGGCCGTGGCCAGAAGAGCAACGAATCCTACCTGAAAGCAGATAATAAAATGCCCTGGTACATTGTGCTTATCGGGATTATGGCTACCCAGGCCAGTGCCATTACATTTCTTTCAGCACCAGGCCAGGCTTATACAGACGGCATGCGTTTCGTTCAGTATTACTTTGGTCTGCCCTTGGCGATGATTGTGATCTGTATTACTTTCATCCCGATTTTTCAGCGCTTAAATGTTTACACTGCCTATGAATATTTGGAGAACCGTTTTGATAAAAAAACGAGGGTACTCACTTCACTGCTTTTTCTTTTTTCCAGAGGTTTATCAACGGGAATCAGCATTTATGCCCCGAGCATCATCTTATCAAGCGTTTTAAACTGGAATATTTATTTGACCAATGTTTTAACAGGCGGCATTCTGTTGATCTACACCTATATTGGCGGAGCAAAAGCGATCGCTCATACCCAAAAATTACAGTTTCTCATTATCCTCGGAACAATGGCTTTTGCAGGGTATCTTCTGATTCAGGACATGCCGGATGGAATTGGCTTTAATGATGCGCTGTATCTGGCGGGAAAATCCGGAAAGCTCAATGTCATTACCACAGAATTCGACTGGAAAGATAAATACAATATCTGGAGCGGGCTGATTGGTGGTTTTTTTCTGGCACTTTCTTACTTCGGTACGGACCAGAGCCAGGTTGGAAGATATATTACAGCGAAAGACAATACCAATGCAAAAATGGGATTGCTGCTGAACGGACTGGTTAAGATTCCGATGCAGTTTGCGATTCTCCTGATCGGTGCTTTGCTTTTCGCTTTCTTTTCTCTGAAACCGGCTCCGATTTATTTTAATGAACGCTCTTATCAGCATTTAAAGGAAACAAAACCTGAACAGGCCGCGGTTTTTGAAAAAGAACATCAGGATTTACAGATACAATTCAATGCAGAATCGAAAGAAATTCTAAAACTGAAAGAAACCCATTCTCCCCAACTCAAAAAAACTATTGAGGAATTTAAAAACACGCAGGCTCAGGTAAAAGCCCTTCACGGAAGGGTAGAGGAAGCGATCAATCAATCAAACGATAATGCAGAGAAAACGGATACCAATTACATTTTCCTGTATTTTGTAAAAAATACCCTGCCTGCAGGGATGATCGGTTTACTGTTCGCTGTCATTTTCCTGGCCAGCTGGGGTTCCATTTCAGCAGCGCTGAATTCCCTTGCCGCCTGCTCGTTAAAAGATGTTCATTTACTCTTCAGAAAAGATATTCCTGATGAGAAAACCGAATTGAAGTATAGCCGCCTGCATACGTTAGCCTGGGGTATTTTCTCAATCGGTGTTGCTATGTTTGCCACGCAGATGGGTTCCCTCATTGAAGCGGTAAATGTATTGGGTTCTCTTTTCTACGGTCCGATATTGGGAATTTTTCTGGTCGCATTTTATTATAAAAAAATCGATGGTGCAAATGTATTTATAGCTGCCATTTTATCGGAAATTACGGTTATTGCGGTTTATCAGTTCGATATCGTTTCTTTCCTTTGGCTTAATGTAATCGGGGCAGCAGCAGTCATTATATTTTCTGCGATCGGTTTACTGTTTTATAAGCAGAAAACAGTAAATTCGTAAACGGACAATCACAAAAACAAACAAATAAAAATAGTATGAAAACAATGATTAAATCTGCTACCATGGTTTTGGCTGCAATGACGATTTCAGTAAACGCCTTTGCACAGGACACTAAAAAACCTGCCAGCCCTCCGGCTACGGCGACCGGAAAAATTAAAGATGCCACCATTACAATAGCCTATAGCAGCCCATCTGTTAAAGGACGTAAAATCTGGGGTGGTTTAGAATCTTATGATAAAGTCTGGCGTGCAGGTGCCAATGAAGCAACTACTTTCGAAACGGATAAAAATATTACCGTTCAGGGTAAACCGCTTCCTGCAGGTAAATACAGTTTTTTCCTGATCCCTAAAGAAAATGGAACCTGGACTGCCATTTTTAACAAAGAGCCCAAACAATGGGGTGCTTATAAATACGAACAGGCTAAAGATGCTTTACGTGTGGATGTAAAAACAAAAGCGTTACCGGCAACACAGGAAAATTTAGTGTATAAAATAAACAGTAATGGGTTTACAATGGATTGGGATAAAATCTCGGTTCCTGTAGAGATCAAATAAACTGAAATCCCGGTAATCCGGGATTTTTTGTTTAAAATCTGATTTGAAAATTTTACTTCCTTATTTCTTTCCCGATTTTATCTATCATTTTTTCAGCATTCCCGTTAGTGCCGCCAAGATGGATTGCTTTTTTATAACTATCCAGCGCTAATTCATATTGTTTACCTGTAAAGTAAGCTTCTCCTAAACTGTCAAAAATATTTGCGTCTTTAGGAAATTCATTTGCCGCCAATTTAAATAGGGTTATAGATTCATTGATTTTTCCGAGTTTTAATAATTCATATCCCAATTTATTAAGCTCACCCGGATTCTCGAAACTATATTCATTTTTAGAATTTTCTTTGAGTGAATAATAAGTCCCTATAGCTTTATTTACGTCATTGAGAGCTTCTTTTCTTATCGCCTGATAAATGGATTTTTTAGGAATTTCATACTGTTTTCCCAACATTAAACTGTGAATAATATGTCCTAAATCCCAGACTTTATTTAGATTATTAGACAATAGAATGATCGTCATATTATTTTTAAAATCGTTTAAAAAGATAGATTCAAATTTATACGAAACGCCATTGTGTCTTTGCAGTCCTTCTTTTTCAAAGTACCTGCCAAGAGATCCTCCTTCGTCTTTTGCATATGGATTATTCAACAGGGTCTGAAAGGATTTTTTGGATATTAACCGATTGGAATTCATCGCTTCGATCCATTTATACAGATCATTGATATCCACCCAAAGCCAACCGCTTATAAATTGCATTTCAGGGCATTTAACATTGTCAAAATCATAACAGGATGTTCGGTTTTTATATCCCGATTTTGGATCAAACACTGAATTGGTCATCTTCAACGGCTCAATTATATTTTTAGAAACAAACTCCTCAAATGACATTCCGGTAACCTTTTCAATGATTCTTCTTTGCAAAAAGACGTTACTGTTATCATACTTGTAACTGGTTCCTGGTTCAAAAAGTAGACTGTCATTGCTTCTCAGGATATTCCATGCTTCTTCATCATTCTTAGGTGCCATTGGGTCAATTTGAGGAATACCGCTTGCATAATTAATAAGATGTCTTACCGTAACTTTTTCAGACCACTTAGGCAACCCTAAATTAAATTTTGATACTTTGTCATCAAGATCAAGAAGACCCCGTTCGACTAAAATCATTATGGCAACCGCATTAAATTCCTTTGCAATAGAACCCGTGTTAAATATTGATTTGTCGTTTAAAGCAGTCTGTTTTGTTTCATCACTAAAACCAAATGATTTTTGATAGATGATCTTATGATGTTGAGAAATAAGGATATTCCCATTGAATAAACTTCTCTCGTAGGACTTTACCATTACCGAATCGATTTGGCTTATTAATTTTTTATTTGTTTTATCAACTTTGAAATCTGTCTTTGTTTGCTTAGTGAATTGGGCGTTTTTTGTTTTTTTCTGAGAAAAGACCTGTGTTGAAAAAATGCAAAAAAAGATTACAATTATATTTTTCATGAGAAATTTTTGAATTTTATTTAGACGTTCTTTTGATAGAATTGAGTCTTATCATAGTCTTAGTCTGCGTTCCGGAGTTACAGAAAACGTATTGACAACGATTCAATTTATTTTTAATTATTTTGCTGCAAAAATGCATCAGAACGGTTTAATATACGACCGATTAAAAAAAGTCGAACTCATTTTTTAAAAGTAATTCGATTTTTATAAAGCTTGTTTTCTAAAATCAGTTGGTGTTTTTCCAGTATATTTTTTGAAAGAGGTATTAAACGAAGATTTTGAATTAAAACCCACTTGATATAAAATTTCCAAAACAGTCAGTTCTTTTTGAGAAGGATCTTTAAGGATCTGCATTGCTTTTTCAATTCTATATTCATTGACAAAGTCGAAAAAATGTTTATCCATATACAGGTTGATCAGAGTAGATAAATCCTTGACAGGCATTTTTACCTGCTCTGACAAATCCTGAATCGTTAATGAAGAATCCAAAAATGGTTCCTTTTCCGCCATAAAATCTTTTAAGAGTTCGATTTGCGCATTTTTTTCGTCAATTATTAATGGGCTGGTTTTTTGTTTTGGAACGACCTCTGTAATTGGTTTTAGCCCGGAATTTACTCCTCGGAAAAATTCGGGATTGTTTAACGCAACAAAGAGATACCAACAGGTACAGAATAGAAATGCAAATCCATCAAGCGTTACGATCCAGGCTCGAAGCTCTCCCGGACCATAGATGAAAGTAACCAGCCATCTTATAAGAACTATAAAATGTATAACATAATACAGAAGTGTTATTTTGTACAGTGCGTTAAGTACAGAAACATTAGGATTTGTATAATTCTCGAGATAGACTGTTTTGGATTTTCTGATCACCAGAAATGACGCAATAAAATATACCTGAAAAAGAAATTCGAAAAGAAAGTAGAAAAATTGTGTTACAGGCATTTTATAGATTCCTTTTATAAAATGTATTTTAGAGGCTGTGTCTACAAAATAAATCCCTCCCATTAAATACAAATTGTAAGCAACAAACGGAATCACGTGCAATAGATGTTTCGGTTTTAGTCTAAAATTGGCATAACAAACGGACAGCACATAGAGATAAAACGATGCCGGAACCAAATAGACAATGCTCCAGCGAAACGCCTCAAGGTTGATATGATTTACTGGAAAATCTCTTGTCAGAAATTTGATTGCATCTACGGCATTGGTAAAAAGAAAAAATGCAAGCAGCCAATTTGAAAGTCTGTACTTCGTTTTTACAGTAATCAAAAACAGGGCAAACAAAAATACCAGGAAAATACCAATAGCGGAAACGAGATGCAGAAAGTAGAACTTGTCCATTGTTTTTTAATAGAAATACAAATTTAATTCTTGTCAAATTAAAATATCTGATGTTTTACCGTAATTTTTTCAATCATGGCATTTTGTTCTTAAATCAAAATAATTCTTATAAGTTATTATAAATGAATTTTTTATAGAAAATAATGAAGCAGTAGTCTCAGTTGGCGCCTTTTAACAATTTGTGCCGGAGAGGAGCGTATCTTCCAACACTTTATGTAATCAGAGAAACTGGATGTTCATCAGAATCTGCTCTATTTTGACCGTGCTTATAATAGGGCGAAAGGTATCTTTCATTTTTTGTAATTCTGTATTGCCCAAATCAGCAATGCATTTTTTTCTTTTGGGATACCCAATTTTTCTATAATTCTGGTACGGTGTCCTTCTACTGTTTTTTCGGACAGGAAAAGAAGCTCTGCAATTTGCTTGCTGGTTTTCTGAGCAGCTATTAATTCTATTATTTTTCTTTCAGAAAATGTTAATAGATTTAGTTTGCCTATGTCATCCGTTTGTTCTATTGTGTAATTTTGAAGTAAGGCTCCGGAATAATATTTCTTTCCCAAAGCAATTTCTTTCATACATTTTTCTAAATCAGGAGCCGCTTTTTCTTTTAGAATATAGCCATCTACTTCAAATTCTTTTGCTTTGTTCAGAACTCCAATTTCATTGTGCATCGTAAGGATGATAACTTTAGTATGCCATTTATTTTCCATTACTTTTTTGGCCACTTCCAATCCGTCCAAACCTGGCATATTTAAATCTAAAACAGCTACATCCGGCAAATAAACCTGAATGTAATTAAGGGCTGCAGTTCCGTTAGAGCAGGCACTAACTACGTTATAGCCCAAATTGGTAAGGTAGGAAACCGTTCCATTCAGGGTTAAAGGATGATCGTCTGCAACTAGAATTTTCATAGTATTATTTTTTTATTTGCACCTCTATTTTTGTGCCTTTATCAGTTGACGTGATATAAGCTTGTCCACCAATCGCTTTGCTCCTCTCTATAATATTGTGTAAACCAAAAGCATCCTTTTTTTCCATAGTTTCCTTTACATTAAACCCTTTTCCATTATCAAAAATTTCTAAGATAACGGTGTCTTTATTTTCCGTTAAAACTACTTTTGCTGCGATAGCATCTGCGTATTTTATAATATTTGAAACAGCTTCCTGCACAATTCTATAGATCTGTAATTCTTTTTCAGTTGTGAGGCTGTCCTGATAATCAATTTCGGATGAAATCATAAAACGATGTGTATTCTGGATGCGTTCCATGAATTGTTCTAAGCTGGCTTTGAGTCCTATTTTCTCAAAAAGGACGGGATGTAAATTTCTGCTGATGGCTCTGATATCATTAATAATGCTATCCACTTTTTCGTTTAACTGAAGCTGGCTTGCCTCAAAAGAATGCTTAAGGGACAAGAGTTCATGGCTCACACTATCATGGAGATCAGATGCAATTCTTTTGCGTTCTTCCTCGGTTTTATCCAGAAGGTTTTTGGTAAATTGCAGTGACCGTTCTTTTTCTAAAGACAATTTCTTTTGCTTTTGTTTTAAATAATAAATAACAATAACTAATAATAAGGCAATAAAAACGAGTATTAAAGCCACAATAACAGCATTTTTATTGGTAATGGTTTCCTGTTGGAGGTTAATTTCCTGCTCTTTTTCTTTAGTTTCATATTTTGCTGCGAGTTCTAAATTGATCAGTTTACTTTTTGCGCTTGATAAGCTGTCCTTTGTGCGGTAAACTTCATTATTATAAAAAACAACTTTGTCCAGATCTCTGCTTTGAATTGCTTTTTCTAATAAAACATTGTAAAACAGGTTGGCTCTTTCGTAGTTTTTATGTTCCAGCAAATTGGGCAGTGAATTTTCTATATATTCTGTGTTACATGTTTTTACATCTCTAGTGATTTGATATAAAGCTAATGTCGCCTGGTAATCCTTTTGCCAATTTTGAGAGGTGTTTTTTTCTGCAACAGGCTTTATTCTGTCTAAAACTATTTTGGCATCGTTTAATTTATTTTCTTCAATTAAAGCTTCTATTTCGTAATCAGAAATACAGAGCAGAAGTACATCATTATCATATTGGCTGGCTATATACTCTTTGTAAGTTTCGTGAATGTATTTATTTTTAGACTGTTGCTTATTAAAAAAACCATAAACAGAACATTTGTTATATTTTCCCATAAAATAATCATAGGTGTTTTTGATTTCTTTAGATCCCTTTATCACTTCATCTGCACTTGCGAGTGCCTTTTGAAAAGAACCGTTTGCTTTGTAAATATTGACATAATTCGACTCTACGGAAACTATGCTTTCCTTATCTCTAATTCTTATGGAGTAGTTTCTTGATTTTTCATTCGCTTCTATGCTGTTTTTTAAATCCCCTAAAACAAAATAAGTATATGATAAATCATAATAAGCACGGGCTATTTTGTAACAACTTCTGTAGTCATCCGGCTCTAAAGCTGTAATTTTTAAAAAGTAATCCTTAGCCTTGTTCAGATGGTCTCTGTCAAATTCTAAATTGCCATAATAACTATCAATGTAAATTGTTTTTAGTGGCGGTAAATCCTTCCTATATCTTTCATCAAATTCTTTTACAGCTTTGGTAAGACGAGGGTCAAAATCATAAAAATAAACAAATTTTGTAGTCACTAAATCCAGAATTCCGGAAGCATCTGAATAATTGCCTTTAGCAATTTTACTTTGATAGTAATTCAGAAAAGTTTTCAGGTAATATTCTTTATCAGCATGATAGTTTTCATTTTTTCTTAACCAAACTTTTGTAGGCTCTTCTTTTGCCGGAGTTACTTTTTCAAAATAAAAATTTTCTTTTTTTTCCCTACATGATAGTGTAAAAAAAGTAATGAATAAGAATATTATTTTCTTAATCGTAGCCATACATGTATTTTTCTGCAAATGTATCAATTTCTAATATTGAAAATTATGCAATCCTTAATTCAAGGGTTTACCCCTGTATGAATCTCCGGAAGAATACGACAATTTTGTGATTTAATTAATAAAATTATTATTATGAAACGTAAATTACTTTTAATGCCATTCAAGCTGAGTTTTCAAAAAATTGGGGTTGCCTGTTTTCTTTTAATGTTCCAAATCGGGTTCTCCCAGCAAGGAGCGGCGCTGGATTTTGATGGTACAAATGATTATGTAAGCTGTGGAAACATATTGCCTTTATCTTACACCAAAGAAGCGTGGATTTATGTGAAAAGTTTAAACAGCCAAAATAATATCATCTCTGGTGGTGACTCAGACGGGCTGCATGCTTTCTGGATACCCAATAGTTCCGGTAAACTTTCTGCAGGGCATAACGGAGATTGGTTCGCTCTTGAGGATACCGTTCCATTGTCTGTTAATACCTGGCATCACGTTGCAGTAACTTATGATGCTGCAACTACCACATTGAAATTATACAAAGATGGAGCATTAATAGATACCAGTAACGATGTTGGTCCGGTAGATGGAGGAAACATGGTTAGGTTAGGTGCTTTTAATAATGCCGCAAATAGTTTTACAGGAACTATGGATGAAGTGAGAATCTGGAATAGGGCTTTGTCTCCCAGTGAAATAACAAGCACCATGAACTGTGAGCTGCCAGGTCCGGTAGCAGGATTAGTTGCATATTATAAATTTAATCAGGGCATCGCTAATGCGAATAATGCTTCCGTAACAACTTTGCAGGATAGCAGCGGAAATAATTACAATGGAACTCTTAATGGTTTTTCTTTAAACGGAAATTCCTCTAACTGGGTTGATAATAGTGTTATAAATACCGGAACTGTTTGTACTACTTATTTAAATGTATCTTCAGTAGAAAAAACAACAAATTTTAAATTCTTTCCTAACCCTGCTACAAACAAGTTATTCCTAACATCCCAACAACCCATTTTAGATGTTGAAGTAATTGACTTTCTAGGACAAACTGTTATAAGGCAAAAAGTAAGCAGTGTTGAAGCTGAAATTAATTTGTCATCCCTTACTCCAGCCTCTTATCTGATTAGGGTAAAAACTGAGAAAGGGCTGGAAACAATAAAAGTCATTAAAAAGTAAAGACAGCAGAAATTCACTTTTTTGAAGGAATTTAAAATAGAAAGATCCCTTACGTCATTCTATTTCCTGGCAATCCGGTCTTATATTGTTGTGGGTATAGCTTTCCCTGGGTTATACTCACATCTTTCTTATTTAATATTTAAGCCTCAACTGATTGGTCTTACTTCATTTCGTTGAAACCAATATCCGGTGAAAACAAAAGGATCAGAGCAACCTCCTGATTCTTAATCCGAAAGAACGTTATCGCAATCTCATCAGCCAGCTTCCCGAAATTTTTCAGCGCACGCCACTTAAAAAAGTTTTAAGGGAAAGTAAAACTTACCCATCGTCAAGTTGATTTAGCTTTCTTATAATTAATTTTGGATGATCTGATTCAAAAATAAAGTTGTTGAAAAGATACCTGATTAATCCAATCAACATCAATTCAAAAAATAAGAAGTTAATACAATTAAATTACGAAATCAACAATGATAAGTCTATCGAAGCAAGGAAGTTATTTTATCAAACCGGCATTAATAATTATACTATCGATAAGTTCAACACTAAATTTCTTTGGGCAGACAAAGGATCTTAAATCTGCTCAGAAATATCCTGCAGATAGTTTACGTTTATGGACCTCAGGATTAATGGATGAAATTAGCAAAAAGCACCCTGGATTCTACAGATATACAGACAGGGAAAAATTTGGATTTTTGATTGATTCCACTAAGCAGAGCATTCAGGATTCCTTAACCCAGCTACAATATTACAGGAAGCTGAAACCATTATTTGCTAAAATCGGATGCCTACATACCGGAATTGAGCTTCCGGAAGAATATAAAGCTTATCTTAATACTTCTAATACTTTGTTACCGTTAGAACTTTTCGTGGATGTCAAAAATCAGAAAGTATTGGTTTCAAAAAATTACTCGGAAAATAAAGGGGTTATGCAGGGGGCAGAGTTGGTTTCAATTAATGGAACTCCTGTTCCGGTAGTATTAAAAAAACTGCTTAGTGCGGTTCCTTCAGACGGATATAACCAAACGGAAAAAATACTTTTGCTGAATTACAGATTTCCATTTTGGTATCAGGAAATAATAGATGCTCCTAAAGTTTTTAAAGTTGTTGTGAGATCAGAAGGTACTGATCAGACCTTTGAGCTAAGCGGTGTTTCCAAAGATGTGTTTCCTCCTTTGGAGCAGCTTGAAAAGAACTATCATGGGGCACTTGAGTTCGAAATAAAAAATAAGATGGCTATTTTAAAAGTTCATTCCTTTGCTGATACCGCAATAAAGCAAAGCGGGCAGAATTTTAAGAAATTTATCAGGGAAGTATTTGAGACATTACAACAACAGAATATCAGGGATCTTATCATTGATGTACGAAACAATACAGGAGGAACGGATGATAATGCAGCTTTACTGGCGTCTTTCTTTTTTGACAAGACCTTCAGGTATTGGGATAAGATTGAAGTTACAGAAGGTGTAGCTAAAGAGATCAAAGGCGTCAACAAGATCTTCTACAAAAAACCAGAAGAAAATAACGGGTTGTATCTCTGGAAAAAATCATGGATCACCAAAGAATTCGATTACTACGAGCCGCAGAAACCTGCCAAAATGAATTTTAAGGGAAACAGCTATCTGTTAACCAATGGTCTGTGTCTTTCATCCTGTGCTGATTTTACAGCCGTGATGTCATATAACAAAAAAGCTGTAGTGATCGGGCAGGAGACGGGTGGCGGTTATCAAGGCAATACAAGCGGAATGCTGAGCAGAGCTAAAATTCCAACAGGATTGGTTATCACTATACCTCTGCAGAAATACACCAATGCGGTTGATCTGAATAAAAACTTCGGCCGCGGTACAATACCGGATCATGAAATAGCAGCTACATTCGAAAATTGGATCAATAAGCAGGATGTTGAACTGGATGATACAATTCAATTGATAAATAAAAAGTGACAGCGTTTGGATGTAGCAAAACCTATGCGATCAAACCGATCATATAAAAATCAGGAATGTGAAAACTGGAATTAATTTGAGCGTTATGGCGGAACTTATTGCTAATGTGTAGAAATTATAAAAATGTACCCAACTACCGGAGAACTCTAAAAAATAAATGATATATGAAAAAATATTTGATAATCATATTTTTAAGCTTTATAGCATTAGGCTGCAGATCCAGCCAAATTTCTGATGCTGACAAAAAAACTATTCTGGATGAATTGAATTACATCTATACCATTGACCAAAAATATGCAGGCCTTCCTTTTCCGGAATTGAAAGAAAAATATGGAGAGAAAAAAGTCTGGGATGTATTCCTGAAAATGAGAGACAGTGTTGGACTTGAAAACCAAAACAGAATAAAAAGACTCTATGAAAAATATGGCTATCTGGGGTATGATAAAATCGGTGAAAAAGAAACCCAGTTTTGGATTTCAATCCAGCATGCGGATAATGATGTTCCGTTTCAGCAAGAAATGCTGAAAGTGCTGAAAAAAGAAATTAGGAAAAAGAATGCCGACAGAAGTCATTATGCCATGCTGGAGGACAGAATAGCAGTTAATCAAAAGAAAAAGCAACGGTTTGGCTCACAGGTAACCTATAACAAAATTGGGCAGGCTATTCCCAAATACGGACTTGTAGACAGTGCCCGGGTCGACAAATGGAGAGCCCGCTATCATTTACCTTCTTTCAAAAAATATTATAATGATATGACTGTTATGCATTTCGAAATGAATAAGGACCGACTTAGCAAAGCAGGTATACATGAACCTGTATTATATAAATAAAGCGGGTTTTCAAATCGACAAATGTTTATGGTGATCATGATACCTGGTTTCTATTTATTTGACATTTGTTTCAGATAGCTGTCATAGTTGAAATAAGGTTCATGGGTAAGGGAATTTGGTTTCAGATACAGTGTTCCTTTTTTGTTGTCTAAGATCACATTAAAGTGCTTTAAAATCTGATTACCAAATAAACTTGCTTTGGCATTTGGTACAGCAGGATTGGAAGCATTGGTTACAATGTCTTTAAATTGTACCCCGGCAATAAAAGCATCCAGCCGAATTATTTTCCGTCCGTTGACTACCGTGAGCGGATTCAATTCTTCCCAATTGTTTTTTGACCCCGTAAAATCATTTCCAATCAACATAGAACCGTCTCTTCCGGTATCAAAAAGGAACCATGAGCTGTACTTTTTGTTGTTGTGTACAATTTCAGCATTGAACATCGGTCGGTTTTGAACATAATACACAGGCATTTTTTTATAATCTCCGGCTTTATTGGGCAGGTTTTCATAAATAGTGAGTTCCTTCTTATCATAATCAATCCCGATTATCTTATCCCGGAAAAATCCATTTCCGATAATGAGGTCTTCAGAATCATCCATATTTCCAACCTCAGTCAGTTCAATATTATTCCACTGCAAACCGGATATCGTCACTTGATTATTCAGACTTGTTCTCTCTTTGTTTAGCCCATGTGTATTGCTTACCATTTTGTGTGAAGAGAATTCTAAACCTATTTTTTCTGAAGATTTTCTGTTGACAACGCTGGTTCCTGCGCCCATATCAAGCTGTAAAAGCACATCTTTATGGTTGACTTGTCCATTTAAGTAAATCCTGGAATTGAGTAATGTGAAAGGTACACGAATTGGATAGCTGTTTTTTGTTTCAAGATGAGCAGCATCAGGAGGAAGAACAGATGCAATCTGGATATGACAACTGTCTTTACTGTTAAGTAAAACCACAAAATCATATTTTTTTTGAGGTTGGGTATTGATGATCAATTCGTCCTGATCAGTTGTGAACTTTATAACACTTTTTTGGGAAGGAATATTGACGTAATAAATATCAGGATTAACTCCAGCCTCCAAATGCCAATCCATTTTAACGTTATCTCCATCACTGATTAAGGCTTTTTCTGAAGCAGATTTGATCGTTCTGATTTTTTGCTGTGCATAACTGATTTGCATTCCTACAATAAACATCACTAAAATTTTAAAGAACCGGTATTTAATATCTGATCTTTTCATGACATACATTTTTGAGCAAAGAAATGCAGTAAATCTCTAGAATAAGAAAATAATACATGTCAATGTCACGTCAATACCCCGCCAGTTACCTGCCTTAGATTATAAGATGTTGATATTCGGTGAAATACGGTTAGAGTCTCCTTTTGCTAAAATGATCGCATTTCGGATGATTATAACCCCATTTATACCGATCCAAAGAATAGGAATGAGCATTTTTGCATTACTTTTCACCCCGAACCAATCGTTCAGAATTAAAATAAAAATGAACAGTATGATACCGATCAATATCCAAATGATCTGTATCGAGAGGAGTTGTTTATTGACCTGATTCAGTTGTTTTTTCCAAAGAATAAGAACAATCGGAACAAGGATATTTAACGGCGGAAAACAAATAAAAGGTAATACAGAAAGATTCACGATTTTATTCCACTGCATATTTTGTTTTTCATCTTTAGGAATTTCGTTCTTTTCAAAGTAAGCTTCGTCCACCTGCAAAGCTTTGGCAAGAGCCTTTAGCGTAAAGGCTCTTGGTACCTGCCCGGATTCTATCCGCTGAATGGTTCTCACAGAAATACCTGAAATTTTTGCCAGTTCCTCCTGTGTAAGACAAAGTTTTTCCCGCTGTTCTGTTAATTTTGACATGTTTTACCCTTTAGTTATGCTAAGGTAATTATTTTAAACTCGATGATTTTGAAAAAAAAGAAAATACTTGAGCATTATAAGATTTATCCAGACCAATGGTAAATTCTAACGGGTGAAATTTTCTTTTTGTATATCCACAGACATTTTCTTTATAAATCTCTGCCGTACGAATACTTTCGTGTGGCATTTATTATCCGACAGGATAAAAAATCCAATATTTAGAAACTGTTCATACCCTTCGATTAAAAGGAAAAAAGACGCCGACTAAAGAGAGTTGGCGCCTTTTGGCTATTTGTGATCTCAACGAATGTATATTAGGAAATAGGTCCAAGTGAAATTTTATTCCCCGGGAAATTTTCTTTTTGTTTTTCCTGTTAAAATTCCATTATTGAGTCTAATCCTCTTCGTAAACCTTTGAAAGTATCAATGTTTTTGATGGCAAGTAATACTCCTTTTACATAAGGCTCCGCACTTTCTCCGGAATCATGTCTCAGTATTAATTTTTCTCCCTTGAGTCCAAAGATGGTTTCGACAGCGAGAGTGTGGCCAGGCAGACGAACAGCATGAACCTGTATGCCGTTTATTGTTGCGCCTCTTGTTTCTTTATTTCCTATGGTATCATCTATTGCTACGGATAGTTTAGGCTTTTGAACTTTAGAAAGACGATAAGCCAGTTCTGCCACTGTTCCGCTTGGGGCATCAATTTTTTTAGCATCCGCATAGTCAATGATCTCATAGTGGGGGATATATTTTGCTGCCATTTCAGCAAACTTTTGCAATAAAACAACAGTTAATGCAAAGTTCCCTGCAGCAAGAACAGAAGTATCATTTTCATTGGCAATACGTTCGATTTCTTCATAATCTTTATCAGTTAATCCTGAAGTTCCAATGATGACTTTTTTGCCTTTTTGTAAAGCAGTGTGGATATTATGCTTTGCTATCTCCGGCTTGGTAAAATCTACAAGAATATCAAATTCTACATTTTCTATTGCATCTTCTATAGATTTAAACAATGGAATATTATTGTCCGATTTTAATGACAGAATCTCTGACAGATTTTTCCCATCTTGAGATAAAGAAAGTCCGCCAGTTAATATTATTTCGTTATTATTTAAAATTGATCTGCTAATTTCAGAACCCGCCCATCCGGTGGCTCCTGCAACAAAAACTTTTTTCATAATGTTATTTTTTTATGTTATTCTATCTCAAAGATAGCTTGAATTTCGACAGTTGAGTTGCCTGGTATTGAATATGCACCCAGGCTGCTCTGTATGTTTTTTTTACTGAACAGAATAATAAGTGTTTAATAATGATATTGTTAGGGTTGTGTAAAAATAAACATGTTTTCATTTTAATTATGATAATACAAATGTACAATCGATGTTTTTATTAAATTTGCCAAAATTATTATATAAAACGCCAGGATGAAATGTGGATTATTAGAAAAAAGACAAGGGGAATTTGATGATGAAATTGGAATTGCTGCTTATGTCTGGTATGAGAAAGACTGGACACATGATGACTATGATCATGTTCACCAAAGATATCAGCTGACTTATGTGGAAGAGGGATATCAGTATTTTCACATTGAGAATAAAATTTATCTTGTTCCACAAAATCATCTAATTTGGATTCCTTCAGGTAAAAGACATCTTACTCAGTCGGAAGCTGGCACAGTTAACCTTATGGTTATCTTATTCAAAGAAGTTTTTGACAATGACTTTTATAATGAAGTACATGTCTTTTCTGCACCGTCTGTTTTGAAAGAAATGCTTCAATATGCTTCAAAATGGAATAAACTATTGGATGAAAATGAAGAGCAGAGATATTTCTTAAAAGCTTTATTGAGTAGTCTTCCTCATTTCTGTACAGAGAAAAAAGGTTTACAAATCCCGATTCCAGTTGATTCAAGGCTCCTCCCTGTATGTAATTATATTAATAAGAATTATATGGAACAGCTAAGCATAGATACCTTAGCTGATATATCCTTAATGTCTATAAGAAGCCTTCAGCGTATATTCAAACGGGAAACAGGCATTACTGTCCAAAAATATATACAGCTGATCCGTATTTTAAAAAGTATTGAGCTAATCAATACAGGACAATATACTTTAAGTCAGATAGCTTTAATGATTGGTTATAAAAGTCTATCAGCCTTTACCACTTCCTACTTTGGGATTATGAAAGAAAAAGCAAGAATCAGTGGTAAATTTTAAAATTCTGATCTTAATACTAATTGTAAAAAATATAGACTTTTGTAGTTAATAAATTCTTTAAAATTTCATAGATCCAGTACATAATATAATACATCCTCCGTTGTACCATCAAGCCAGCTCATGCTCTCCTCATGTGTCAAAATAAAGCCCATGCGCTGGTTTGCTGCTTTTGAAGCAAGATTGCTTTTACGGTGGCTAACAGACAATCTTCTTAATCCTAACTGGCAGGCACTCTGCATTCTTATCTGGTACAGGAGTGAAGAAAGTCCCTGGCCTCTAAATTCTTTCTTAATATATGATTGTCCCAAATATGCTTCTTCAGGGTTCAATAGAAGCATACTTGTCATGCCTATCGGCTGATTATTTTTAAATAGGCCGTAAACCAGTCTGGGATTTTTAATTCGTTGTTCCCATTCAATATCTGTGAGCTCAGCTTCGGGCGGATTGCTGACTCTGAACATTGCAGGTTCAGTCTTAATAGCCTCTAATCGCATAGCTTTATATAGCTGTGCTTCATTTTCTTTAAGCTGCCGGATTTTAAAATCACCTTTTTCCAGTTGAAGCTGCTTATCTTCCATATCTATATTTAAAAGTAAAAACAATTTGTAAAATTATTTAAAAAATATTTGTTTTCATTGGCTGAATATTGCAAATCATTAACCTGGCAACAATGTAAAATGTAGCTATAGAAATTGACTGACAGAAGATTTTTAACTATAAAAATTTAAGAAACTAAAGAGCTCGGGGCAATACCGAATTGCTTTTTGAAAGCAAATGAAAAATGGGAGAGGTTTTCAAATCCTACCTCATAGCAAACTTCCAATGGCCTTTTTTTCTTTTCAGTGATCTGGTAATAAGCAAGCTCCAAACGTTTATGTGTTAACCACCGTTGTGGCGTCATGGTGAAAGCCTTTTTGAAATCCCGCTTAAATGTTGTAAGGCTTCTGCCCGTGAGGTAACCAAACTTTTCCAGCGGAAGATTGAACATAAAATTCTTTTCCATATAGTCTACAAGATTGATTTTTCCGGGCTCTTCAAAATTGGCAAGCACATGATCGATTTCTTGGTTCAGGGTTCTGAGAATACTGATGGCTTCGGTAATTTTAATGGAAGCAATATCCACAGGGATGTCCTTCATGTCAAAATAGGGAATAAGCGATGCCAGGCAACTTTCCAGCAGAGGGTGATTATTGAAACAAAAAATCTTCGGTGAATTTTTGGGTTGAGGATTTATGTTCTTGTCTGCATAAAAATTCTTTAATGTTTCTAATGATAAATGCATGACCACTGTTTTGTGGGGTTCACCGTCTTTAGGATAATTGATAATAGTAGCTAACTGATTTCTGGGAATTAGAAAAATATCCCCTTTTCCAAATATATAGGAAGCATCAGCCTGTACAATCTTGGTTTCTCCTGAAAGAAACCAGACCAGCATATGCTCATCAAACATAATGTCCGATTTGAAAAACTTGTCTTCGTAGCTTGAAAGTTTTATATCTTCGGTAATGTATCGGGCTTGGTATTCCATGATTTTTGTTTTTTTAAGAAGGAAATCAATAAGGTAAAGATAAGAAATAACATTATTTACTTTGTTTAAAAGTTCATGGTAAGAGAAGCAAAATGGCTATCTTGCCTCTCTAAATAGATTGTCCGCCATCCACCAGAAAGTTGGCTCCGGTCAGAAAACCTGCATTTTCACTTGTTAAATAATGGATCATATCAGCGACTTCTTCTACTTTTCCCATTCTTCCCATTGGAATGCTTTGTATCAGATGACTTTCCAATTCTTCATTCAAACCGATTTTATCCATGATTTCTGTCGCTATGGGGCCTGGACTTACAGCATTAATGCGTATTTTTCTCGAAGCCAGTTCAAGGGCCGCTATTTTTACAACTGCATTGATCGCAGCTTTACTGGCTGCATATATAGAAGCGCTTTGTGGCGAAATGGTTGCAGAAGTAGAAGAAAGCATAATGACAGAAGCGCCATCATTAAGTAACGGAATAAAGCGACTCAATGTAAAAAAAGCTCCTTTGAAATTCACATTCATGATTTCGTCAAATAAACTTTCTGTTGTCTGCTCAATGGTGGAAAATTTTGTAATACCAGCGTTGATAAGCAAGATATCAACTTTTCCAAATTGTTGCTTTATTTGACTGACTAGATTTTCTATATCATTTAATTTCGACTGGTCAGCAGTCATTGGTGTTGCATTCAATTCATCAGCAGCTTTCTCAATAGCTTCTTTCCGTCTTCCGGTGATGATAATGTGGGCGCCGTTTTCTTTTAGCTTTTTGGCTGTGGCATAGCCAATACCGCTGTTACCACCGGTAATAACGGCTATTTTACCATTTAGATTTTTCATTTTTTTGTTTTTTAGGACTGAGTTACATAAAAACATTCAGAGAATTATCAGTATTTATGGATTGAAGCGGATGCCTGTCATCTCTTCAGTCAGTTTCCATAGTTTCTTGGCATTGTTTTCATCCAGTGAATAAGGATTTACTCCTTTCTGCTCGGTAATATCTGATGAGAGTACTGCGATGTCCCCATCCTCACAATAGACTCCACCAATATGCTCAAGTAAAGGGCTGGCAGCACACCAAACTGTTGTAGCAGCTCCTTGTGGGATGGTTTTTAAGGATGCCGCTACTTCAGGTAATATATTGCCATCTGCATCCACGAAACCCATTTTTTGAAATAGTTCCAGTGGAGCTTCCCTGCCTAATTCTGTTCCGCCAATAGAACCGGGGTGAACCGCATAGCTTCTGATATGGGAAGATTGTCCCCGTACATCCAGTTCCATCGAAAAAAGATTGACGGCTGTCTTGGATTGTCCATACCCCTGTAAAGTTTCATATTCTCTATGCAGGAAATTAGGGTCATCAAAATTAAAAGACGCAAAATGATGACCGTGGGAAGAAACATTGATAACCCGTGCTCCATTGGCTTTTTTAAGTGCTGGCCATAATCCGGAGGTAAGCTGAAATGCAGCTAAATAATTGGTCGCCAGCTGGGATTCTATACCCCGTACATCTCTGCGAAGCGGTACCCACATAATGCCTGCATTGTTGATCAATAAATGCAAAGGTCTTCCTGACGAGATAAAGTTTTCTGCGAAGGCATCAATAGAGGTGGGTGACATTAAATCCATTGTGGCAATTTCCACATTGGCAATTCCTTCCAGATTTTTCTTTGCCTTTTCAATATCGCGTGCGGGTACGATTACTGTAGCTCCGGCTGAGGCGAGAACTTTTGTGGTTTCCAGCCCGATTCCTGTATTACCGCCTGTGACAATAGCCACTTTCCCGGTGAGATTGATGTTTTGAATGACATCATTGGCTGTTGAAAATGCATTGAAGCCTGAACCGATTGGCTGTTGTTGAGCTCCCTGATAATTATTCTTTTCCATTTTGAATACGTTTAATTGTTATTACTGAGACAAAATTAGAGAAGCTTAACCTGTTCTGTTTTGTTCAAAAGGCCTAATTAACTTTGTTCAAAAGGGCAGGTGATTTTTTCTTTGTTTTGGTTAGGATAATCCTCATTCTGGCAACGTAAGTGTATCTGATTAGGAGCAACTTTGCATTCATAGTAATACAATTAAAAAATGGAAAATAGACAGAAAGAAAAAGTTTGGTTCATTACGGGATCTTCAAGAGGATTTGGAAAAATATGGACAGAAGCCGCTTTGAAACGCGGAGACAAGGTGGCTGCTACAGCACGTAATATCAATAGCATTGCAGCCTTAAAAGAAACGTATGGCGATCAGGTCCTGATTCTTGAAGTCGATGTAACCAATGCCTCACAGGTGCAAAACGCTATTAGCAAGGCTAACGAATATTTTGGAAGATTAGATATTGTATTTAATAATGCCGGATATTCTTTGGTGGGAACCGTAGAAGAGAGCAGCACCGATGAGGTAAAAGCCATGTACGAGACCAATATTATAGGGCCTATCCATGTGATTCAGGCAGCATTACCTATACTTCGGGCCCAAGGTTACGGCCATGTTTTGGGGACATCCAGCGCTGTTGGCATTTACAGTAATCCTCTAATCGGATATTATTGTTCTTCAAAATTTGCGTTTGAAGCCATTTATGATAGTTTATCTAAAGAAGTTGCAGGATTTGGCATCAAAGTAACGCTGATTGAACCGGGGGCTTATAATACTGAATTTGGCAGTGCCGAATCGTTAAAAATAGCCAGCAAAAGGCTAGCGGATTATGATGATTTGAAAAGCAGCCTGATGGAAAATTTACAAAAACTGGAACGAGGAAATCCTATTGCTACTCCCGAGGCCATATTTGCTGTAGTTGATGCAGAAAATCCGCCGTTGAGATTACTTCTGGGTAAAAACGATTGGCCACATATCCAACAAATCTATGCTGAACGCCTTCAGGAATGGGAAATCTGGAAAACTGTTTCAGAAGCAGCCCAAGGTTAATCCATCTATGATGTTTTTTGATATGCTTTTATTCGCTTTTCTTTTTAGTGAGGAAAAGCGAATATTGCTTAACTTGTAATCTAGAATTTTTATCACATGGCTTCAAAAAAATCGAATCATCCCGTAAAAAGATTCAATACGCTGGCTGACGTAATGGAGGCCTCTGGTTTTCCACCCCCAAAGCACCCTTTAATTGTTTTGTTAAACGGTGTAGACAAACCACTGAAAGGTCGTGCCCCTAATAAATCACACGTACTGAATTATTATAAAATAGCCTTTAAACCGGATGCCGGAGGAGAGTTAATGTATGGGCAGACTAAATTTGATTTTAAAGAGGGAGGTTTGTTTTTTGTAGCTCCACAGCAAATTCTTTCTTCAATAGAAGAGAACGATAAAGAGAAAACTGCGGAACAGAAAATACTTAGTCCGCAGATCACACTACTTGTAGATCCTGATTTTTTACTACAATACCCATTGGCACAAAAGATCCATCAGTATCATTTTTTCTCTTATGCTACCAATGAAGCGCTGCACCTTTCGGCTAAAGAAAAAGAAACCATTCTTTCGTTATTCAGAGATATAGAAGAAGAGCTTGAAAATCGTATAGACGACATGAGCCATAATGTGATCATATCTCAAATCGAACTATTGCTGAACTATGCACAACGTTTTTATAACAGGCAGTTTCTTACCAGAAAACAAAACTATCCCAGTCTTACCGATCGTATCGATCAATTATTGGAGGACTATTTTAATAGCGATAAGGTGCTGAATTCCGGAGTTCCAACTGTTAATTATTTAGCTGATCAGCTACATATGTCAGCAAGCTATTTAAGCGATCTGTTAAGAAATCTTACAGGGCAAAACACTCAACAGATTATTCATGATAAAATGATTTACCTTGCTAAAAATAAGTTATCTACTACAGCTCTCAGTATTTCCGAAATTGCGTTTGAATTAGGTTTTGAACAGCCCCAATCCTTCAGCAGATTATTTAAATTAAAAACAAATCAAAGTCCACAGCAATATAGAGGTCAATTCAATTAATTGTTACAGTTACTTAAACGCTAACAGTCTAACAGCTATTGTCTTACGTGTATATGGTTGTTGCATTATATTTATCTAACTTTAATGCTTACGCTCAATTTAGGATAGGAAGGTGTTAAAGTCATTATTATAAAGCTGTATATTTGATTTAAACCGATAAAGAGTTTAAGATCCTAGCAATGCACAGCGGTCTACTTAAATTCAATGGATAATAAGCATAATTTGTTAAAAGTGCATATAGAGAACATCGTAGCAATTACAGAAGAGGAATTTGCATTTATAGGAGAGCTTTATTTGTAAAGAATATAAAAGTTCAATTGTATTTTTAAGGAAGGTGAAAACGTAAAATATATATACTTTGTATTGTCCGGTCTTCTGAAGCTCTATTATACAGATGATAATAGTAAGGAACATATTGTTTCATCAAATAGTCGTCTCCTTAAATGACCTAAAGAGTGCATCTTCAAACACTTTTATAGATGATTTAGTTCGATTGCGCAAAATTAAACAGGAATTATACAGCTCATTTTTATCGGTATTTTTTTAATTAAAATTCTTACAATTTAATTTTTGAGCTTTCTAAACTTAAATCTAAAATTGGAAGAGGTATCTGCATATCATTGATAAAATTTACTATTCAATAAAAGGGTTAAAAAGCTAGGTTTTGTAATTCCAGATTATCTTGCTATAAAGTCTTTTAATATTTTGAATGAATATGTATGGCATTATCATTTTTTTCCTTCACGGCAGTCATAAACGGTAGCATTAGAGGGCTGTCCATCATTGGTTATAACCAAACTGAGCTCCTGTCTGAGAATAGATACAATGCCTGAGGAGGCATCATCAGCATCTCCTGTTGTCAACCCGGGACCTAAAAGGCCAAAGAATTTTTGATCTTTTTTGTTGGGTTTTCAACCTGATTTTTGACAGATATTGTTAATTGTTTTTGAACACAATATACTATTAATTGATTATTTTGTACCTCCTGAAATAAGTAGTTTTTGATAATTAAAAAAGACCTTCCACATAGCGGGAAAGCCTTTTAATTATTATTTTAAATGTGTTTTTTTCAAAGAAAGCTGTTTTTCATACTAGTTACAGTAAGAAATTCTAGGGTTCGTACTGCTTCCACATGGAAACTGATATTTGATTTGCAGATATTTAGGAGTAGGATTATCTGTAACTTCCAGCGGAGCCATCGACTGTCCGCTATAGGAAGGCATGGTAACTTGTGCAGCAGAACCATTACCTAAAGCCACATTTTTGGCACTCGTATTACCGTTGAAGCTGTAATCCATCATGGCATCTAAAAGACGATATACACCATAATAATCCAATGCATCAAATACTTTTCGGGAGCTTGGCATTGCGTGATCTGTTACATAATTGTATCCGTTAACAGTAGATGATTTAATATAAATGAAATCTTTTTCAGCATTAGAAATATTAATGTTTTTAAAGATATCAATTGCCATTCTGTGATCGTTGACATCATCTTCGTCATAGACCTGGGTGATCATTTTGGTGTTAGAAGGAAAACTCTGCAATTGCTGTTGGGTAGTCAATGTACTGTTCCAGTTAAAAGAATACCACGGAGCCATGGTGAAAAGAAAGCGTCCGTTTTGTCCCCAACCTTTTTCCGTAAATGCTTTATAGGCAAGATCAATACTTGCTCCACCCCCGAAAGAATGCCCCATAAATCCTACTTTCTGAGTATCAATAATATTGGGATAATCTGTTGCAGCTTTTATGAAGCCTTCCCATAGGGTTTGGTAACGGTGATCAACACTGATATCAACAGTACGGTAAGGTACAAATACCACAACATAACCCTTTTTTGCGATAAAGTTATAGAGTTCTATATTATAATCCTTGTCTTCACCACCAAACGGATGTGAAAAGAATATCGTAGGTCTGGGAGACGTAATTCCTTTAGGATAGAAAATAGAAACCTGTGTTCCTGCATATTGTGGATTATTAAAATCAATTTCAGCCACTTCATAATTGCCATCTGCACCATATCCTGATATCGGTTTCTGAATAGGTCCCTGAAAACTGCTGCCAAGCTTTGGCTGAATAGGAGCCGCTTCGTCAGTGTCATTAGTGTTCTGAGAACATGCTGAGGTGGTAATAAACAAAATCATTACCCATGGATAAAATAGTTTTTTCATTTTCTTTTTTCTTTTAAAGTTTGAATCATCTGATCTTTAATTTCCTGATACTTCTGATATTGTGCTGCATCCAGAATTTGGCTCAGTGCATTAGATTTTTCTTTCTGTAGAGCTTTCAGTTTTTTGAATTTAGAGAGTTTATTTTCGCTACTCTGAATAATAGGTTCATTCTTTTGGGCATACTGAAGGTTAAGCGCAGAAACTTTCTGGATTTGTGACGTATTCAAAGACAGTTTAGTTGTTATCCATTCCGTCTGCATCTTGGCACGCTGTTCCGGAGTAGTGTCCTTTAATTTTTTTGCCTGTGCCGATACATTTGTAAATGTCATCCATAGAAATGCCATTACAACAAGCGGCCATTGTTTTTTTTGTTTTAAACGCATCTTGGAGAATTTTAATTTTTAATGAAACAAATGTAGCAATACCCGATATTTACTTTAATATAAAAAAAGGTGAACCTGCTAAATCCAGGGGTGAAATTATCACTGATCCAGCCACTTTCTAAAATCCATGGCTTTTGCTTTGCTTACGATTATCTGTTCCTGAGGTAACGGATGTACTTTCACAAGCAGTCTTCCGTTAAAAAAATATTCTACTGCGTCTACAGCAGTTTTATTGATAATGAATTGGCGGTTTGCCCTGAAAAAAAGGGAAGGATTAAGCTCACGTTCCAGTTGTTCCAGTGTAAATTCCACAACATATTGCCTGCCATCAGCAAGATATGCATACACTATTTCGTTAGCTGTGTAAAACCAATTGATTTTAGCTGCTTCCACGGGAATAAGTCTTCCGCAATAATGGATCAGGAATGATTTTTTATATTGTTTTGTGGCATACTGAAGCTCGTGCAGCAAAGACTTTGTTTTAGACAGTTCGTTGTTTACATCGGAAGCAATAAGAGTATTATATTTAAGTAAAGTCCGCAGTATTTCTTCCCTGTCAAAAGGTTTTAAAACATAATCAACACCATTGTTCCGAAAAGCCTCGATAGCATAATCATTATAGGCGGTTACAAAAATAACAGGTTTTAATATTTTCGTTTTGCTGAAGATTTCAAATGATAATCCATCTGAAAGGCGTATATCTGAAAATATCACATCATAAATATTATCGTTTGTTTCGAACCAGTCTATTGCTTCAGCGACGCTTTGTAATGTTATAATAATCTCAATCCCAGGATCGATTTCCTGTAGGATATATTCCAGATTTCTTGCAGTAGCAGCTTCATCTTCAATAATTACGATATGTAAATTCTGTGTCATAATAAAGGAAGTTTTACTGTGAAATATTGCTCCGTTTGAAGGATTTCTATTTCCTTATGAAACTGTAATTTATATCTTTCATTAAGATTGACAAGACCAAGTCCGGTTCCTTCTGTTTCACTAATAGTAGGTTGAAGATTATTTCGGATGATAAGCCATTTATCTTCGTCATAAATTTCTACGATTAAAGGAGATGAAACTGTAGCTTTGTTATGTTTAACAGCATTTTCCACCAGAGGTTGCAGTGATAAATGAAGTAGTTCTTTACTCAAAATGTTTTTGCTGAGATTGATTTGAATCTGACAGGTGTTTTCCAACCGCATTTTTATGAGTTGGATATAAGAATTCAAGTAATCAAGCTCTTTCTCAAGAGTTACCAAATCATTTCCTGAACGGAGCAGAGTATATCTGAATATTTTGGAAAGATGTTGAATATAGTTTTGGGCTAAAGGCGGATTTTCTCTTACAATGGCAGAAAGACTGCTCAGCGTATTGAACAGAAAATGTGGGTTTAATTGTTCCTGAAGCAGCTGCAGTTGTGCTGTAAGATAAGCAGAATTGAGCTGCTCGTTAATAAGATCTTTATTTCTGCTTTCGCGCATCAGAAGAATAAGACGGATCATTACGGCAGTCATGATACTGCTGAGCAAAAACCGGGCAAAATATCCCCTTATTCTGCCTCCAGGAAACTGGAGAACTCCAAACCACACAGAATGGATCAGGCTTCCCAATATAATAGCTGTTACAACCACTGCAATATTGAATATGTAAATTTTCCAATATTCTTTGTTTTCTCTAAACCCACTAAAAAATTTACCATCAGAAAGATTAAGATAAAATAAGACGAGACAGAACATCAAATTGTAGATAAACTGAAAACCATACTCCCAAATATTGAACTGCCAGTAACGGGCAATAATCCCATCACTATTAAGTGCCATCAGTTTTGCTGAATTGACGACCAGTGTAATCAGCAAGGCACTATACAGGTATATTTTTCTCTCGCTCTTAATCATTTTTACAAAGAAAGTAAAATATTGAAAGTAATAATGCAATAAACAGGTGAAACTGTAAAATCGGGTGGCGAAAGAATACATTCTGAAGACCATATCGTAAAAATTCGTGGGTAATCCAGTTAAAACAATTACAACAGGAACTTTTTGTTCTGAGATATCAGCTTCAATGGCTTTTGAAATTTTTACGGAGCAGGAATCAGAATCAGTCCGAAGAACGGTTTATTTGTGGGCTAAAGGCTGAATATGCTGGAAATCAGATACGGACATTACACGAAATCCGTGGGAATGAAGCCTGCTATTATTTCACTGAATTTGAGATTTAAATAGAATCATTTTTCTTAACAGAACTTTCAAGATTAAAACTCTATTAAGAACTGTTATTAAAAAAATGGCGTCAACTGTCTTTAGTTGGCGCCTTTTGGCTTTTTGGTGACCAAGACGATCGTATCTTCAAACACTTTTATAGATGATTTAGTTCGTTTAAACCAAATTAAGCAAGAATTACAAGTTTCATTTTTATTAAAAAAATATTAAAAATATTGTTGCAATTTATTTTAAATTCCTTTATTTTTTGAGAAACTGTAAATAAAAGAGAAGACTTAATTGTATGAATAAACAAATCTCACAAAACGATTAAAATAAAATTTTTGAATTAAAAGGACTAAAATATATTTTTGTTTTTTTATTACTTATAAGCATATCAATTCATTATAATTTAATCAGCTAGTGAGACACTTCTAAAAAATAGTAATGATAAACAGTTATATTTTATGATTTGCATAATTTTCTTTGTTCATCTCATACCTTCAAGTCTTTCTAAAGTTTATAATAAAAAGATTCAGGAAAACCTTGTTGTCTATTGAGATCTAGCTCTAGTTTTGTTCCATCTTCAATATAAATCCCTACCGTAAATGCTTCATAGCTTTTAAAGCTGCATCGGGAAGTTCCGTTTAATGTTTTTGCAAACATGGTTTGCTTTTCTTCAAAACTGTCATGCAGGAGGAAAGCGACTTCTTTTTCAGAGTTTTCCTGAGTGTTTTGTACGGTTAATATAATTCTATGAGAATCGTTCTCTGTTTTTACTTCCGCCGAAAGCTGCCAGTTATTACTGGCTGAACTTCCTCCCCATCTGTCTTTTTGAAGGTCATCCGGGTATTTTATTTCACTATGCAGGAGATTTTTTACTATTTTTTTAAAGGTTTTTGTGGGCTGATAGGCATAAAACTTTCTGGGCAGTCCGGGGATTTCGCTTAAATCCAGTTCCAGTTCAGTGCCGTCATATAAAATGGCAGCGGCTGTAAAATCTTCGTAAGCTGTAATGTTTACTGTTGCTTTACCGTCTTTAAATTTGAGAAAGCGTAAAGAATCAGCAAAAGTGTCATGCAACAGAATCGCTACTCTGTTGTTGTCCGGAATTTTTTTCGTAGTATGGGTAACCTGTAAAATCACTTCATATAGGCCAATAAGAGATAATGTTTTCTCTTTTACCTCTGCTGAAAGAACGAAACCGTTATTCATAGGCTGCCCGCCCCAGCGTTTTTTTTGAAGATCATTGGGAACAAGTATTTCACGGCTTTTTATGGTCTGAAGCACAGTTTCTTTAAATGTTCTGTAATCGTACAGAATTCTGATTGGGATCTTTTTTACGGTCCAGTCTGTTCTTGGTAGTGAGAAGGTCTGCTTGGATGTTCTTTCATCAAAACTCAGGGATCTTGATGTTTCTGTTCTGAATCTGAGCTGTTCCTGTTCTAATGGATTGAGCGCAATAGGTTCTTTGGAAATAAAAACAAGAAGGAAATCCTGTAATTCATTGATCTTATTATTAGTATATTCTTCCTGAATGAATGTCCAGACAATGCCGGGTCCGGGAATATTTACGGCTACTTTTCCAGAGGCCGTAAGCAAGCCGTTATTGCCCGCGTTGAAGTTTTGAATACCATAAGATCCGCTCATGTATAGAAAGCTTACATAATATTGTTTATCAAGATCATTATTTTTCATTTCCAGATGACATCTGAAAGTCGGGACTTTTTCATTTCTGTATTTTAACACTATATTTTTCGGGTCAATATGGATTTGTCCGAATATTTCATCTATATTTTCCTGAGTAATATCTTGTCCCTCAATGCTTTCAAATACAATCTCATAATCGTCCGATGGTATTTTATTCTGAGGATTATCCAGGTCAATCACCGCGTTCCATTGAGCAATATATTCTATTTCCTTGATAAATTCATAAATATCCGGCTGATGAAAGAACATGGAATACTCCTGTTCTTCGGCTTCGTTGGTTCGCCGTGTCAAAAAGTATCTATTCTCCCTGTTTTTAATCAAAAATGCAGCATCCTTGGGATCTTCAACTAAATCAATGAAGTATAAACCAAAATTTTGGGTTGTTCTTATAAAACTATCTTTCATTTCACCTTTGAGATCTTCACCAAAACCTATTTTTATTTTAGAAAGGGCCATCTGTAAAAACTCTGCATTGAAAATGTTTTCTTTATCTTCTTCATAGAATCCATCAACAACACTGTAGGTATCTCTCACTTCATTTAACCTGTAAATTCTCTCATCTTCCAGCTTGATTAAAGTATTCATAAACTCTAATGACGGCGTGATCCCATCCTGAAGTCCAGCTCCTATAACCCAGGATCCGATGTTGTCATTATAATAAACCTGCTCTGCTTTTTTGTAGGGAACAAGTCCTGAAAACAACCATGTTTTAATGGCCTCTTTCTGATGGCCATACATTTCAGGAAAAAACTTTCTGTTATCATGATAATACCTGAGGTGTAGTCTTGTAATGAGATCTGAATACCTGATATTGCCTCCAGTCTGCTTAATGGTTTCCAAAAGCAGGTTGAAAAAGTAGTTGTGAGAACCGTTATTACTGTAGCTCTGCAAAACAACCAGCTTTTGAGCATATGAAAACTGAAGAGGCTGAATATCATTTTCTACAGGCTGAATCCTGTGAACATCAATAATAATAAAGAAGTGTCCTTCTGAGGTGGTAATATACTTCTCAAAGACCTGTTGGTATTCCTTCTGTACATTTCCCAGATAAGGAATTGTATTTCCTTTTTTATCCTGCCTGGCTTCACCGCTGAAAAAAATAACACAGCAGTCTTCCGAATTCAGATGGGGGAGTTCTTCAGGTGTCGTTGTATCATTTAGCGAATGTGAAATAACCGTGAAACCGGAAAGGTGATTTTTAAGAGGTCCGGTCATCATATTTTGAAATGCTGAGATATTTCCGGGCGCCAGATTACTGAGGGGGCTGTACCCGTATATACAGTGAAGCTTAGGTTTAATATCTTCACGCTGCTGGTACCAGCTTTCCGGTATGTCATTATGATCATCGCTCCATGATGCCCTGAACATCATGAAATCTGAATATATGTTCTGTTCCATAAAAAATTACTGTTTTATTAAGTTTTTTATTTGGAAGAAATATTTATCCTGGGTTATGCTCTTCATCATATCAATTCCGAAATCAGCACCTACGTTATCCATGACCATTGCATTGCTGCCTATTGCTGCTTTTACGCCTATTTGTGTCAATTGCCGGGCAAGATTTTTACTGTTGCAGGTATTTAATATGACCATTTCCAGCCGGTTCTGAAACTCCAGCCAGTGCTGCCATACCATAAGATCTATTACTTTTCCGTTGATATTGGGAGCTCCCCGCGTATCAAATCCTGAATAGTAAACCCATTGTACGCGGTTTCTGTTATCCGGATGCAGTATGAAGGCTTCAATTTCTTTTAACTCTCTGTTTTTGAAAAAACGGACTTCATTGTACAAGCCAATTTCACTGTTAAGCAAATAACTTCTGATAGACCTAGCTTCCCTGTCTAGATTGGTTAACATCTTTTCCGGATCTGAAAAAATAAATATAAACAGAGGTTTCTGATGTTGGATATTCTTTTTATGTAAGTCTTGTAAAACCGGCAGAACTTCGTAGACATTTGGATTTATTTTGAATTCTGCGGCTATTTTCTTTAGTGCATAATCCGTTTCCCGATCCTGCCATTGGGATTCCCTCATGTTAGTTTTACCGGAAAGCCTCAACAGATGCTGTGCCTTCACCACTTCATCGGATGCTTTTCCTAAAGGGGAAAAATAGGTTTCCCGGTTACTCATCATGATAATTTGCTTGTTTTGAATCCAGTTGGGAAGGTTGCTGTTTTCGTTGGTGAAAACTGTTTTTACAAACACACTTCTGATGGATTCCTTGTGATTGTCGTTGATCAGCTTTTTGATAAGCTCTGCACAATTTGTAGTATTCGGTTCGGAAACAGTCAGATTATCCTGCTCAAAAGCAAACAGAGCGTATCCTGTTTTGGTAGTATCTGTCCAAAACGGAGTGGCTGTAAGAGCTCCGTCCAGTATTAATGTAAATGACAGAGGGTTCATTTCAGACGCAATGACACTGATATTAGAGTCACTTATCCATGTTTCTTTATAGATTTGGAAATAGCAGTGGTTCTCATTCATTCGGGTATTTTTTGCATGAATATATAGTAACAAATGATCTTTTTCTGTGATCTTATATTTCGCATTTAAAGAGTTTTCCTCTTTTGATGAAATGGGTTTTGTTACCTCAATGATATATTGACTCCATTCTTCTGATGCTTCTAATATCTTTCTTATTTGGGTAATATCAGTATCACTATCTGCTATTATTAGGGCGATTTTTCTTGATGGAAGTGCACTTTCAAATTTTGAAACCAGAGTTGTCTGTTTTTTTTCAACAGTGATGGCTATAGAATTTTCTTTTCTTTCTGCACTTTTTGAAAGCAGAGAATCAGGAATATTGTTATTGGCGATAATATTTCCCAGTGTATGTACATTCTGCAATAGTGAATGCTTCCATAAGCTGAGTTCTTCATTTTTAAACAGAGAACCGAATATGGCTTTATTTTTATCATGATGATTTACATAATCTTCTTTTTGTTTGGCCTGCTCAATGGCTTCCAGCAGGTTTACAATTTCGTTATTTTTTTCATTCTCATTTTTATCTTTATTCTCGTGTAATTCCTTAAGCTGTTTCAGATAGCTATTAACCACACTTTTAGGGTCGTAATACATTTGAGCCTCCGATTTCTGTATTTCCAGATACCTGCTGCCTTCTCTGGTAATAATATCATTGGGATTATTATGATATTGCTCTACAAATCTGGCGATATCAGCTATGCTGAAGGGTTTTCGTAAAGTCCATAGTTTATCATCACTGTTCATCCATTTTAAAAAACGGAGTCTTGTATCAGAATCCATCTGGTATACTTCGTAGCTTATCTGGGTGCAGAAAGGGGCGAGTAAAATATCAGAGATCGCCATTCTGTGGATAAATTTTTTCTCTTCATTCCAGGTATATTCTCCAAAGTTCTGCCACAGCTTGGAAAGCAGGTCCGGGGTAAGGTAAGCGGGAACCGAGGCATAGGCAGCCAGCATCATATGGCCAAAAAAATAGTCACTGTAGTACTCTTCTGTAAATTTGGAGTAAAACCATTCCAGCTGAATACGTTCAATAGTACTCAGATCATCTATCGGGAAATTGTCAGGTAAAACTGCCATTTTATTAGGTTTTGTTTTGGTACTTTAATAAGGTCCTTGTGATCGTCTGAAACGGATTCATTCCTGCATCAAATATTGAAGCCATTTTAAGCACTTCTTTTTTCAGGTTTTGTGCTGTTTCTTCGTGCCATCTGTTTTCCGGGACAGGGTTGAGCCAGAGTATATGGGCACAGTTTTCATTCAGCTGTTTAAGGAAGGGCTGTAGCTGCTGCCATCTTATTTTGTGCCTTTCGGGAGCTCCGTATCCTCTTGCAAAACCAACATCGCTGATGACCACTGCAATACTGAAGTTGTAATTGGTCTTTGAAAGCGCCTGTGCGATTTTAACCGGTGATGTCAGTTGAAATTCTTTAAATACATAATCTGTAGGTGCGTTCTGGAAGTAATAAACCGGTGCGTTTTTATGACCTCCGGAAGTTCGGGCACTTTTTACCAGTCTGCGGCTAAGCTCATGAAACGGCATCATAGAGCCGTTACAATCTACAAAGAAAATAATGGCATCTTCGCGGTTGCGTAATCCGTGCAGGTATTCCGGCTCGGTGAAGATGTTTTCTCTCGCGATTTTTTTAACGGTAGAGTAGATGTCTATTTCATTGGTCAGTTTTCCTTTTTCGTGTCTTCTCAGGTACTGCCACCCTTTGATCATCTCACGCCGGTTGATGGGTAAATATTCATCCTGAAAATTATACAGAGGGATACCGGTGGTATCCTGCGGGGATTCTTCATCTTTAATCAGACTGTCAAAGCTGATGCTTGGGGTAAAGTAATAGTTTTCTTTTTCTTCAATGATCTTTTCTTCATTTTTACTTTCCTGTTGTACAGCGGGGTCTTTCTTTTCTTCTTTTTTTATGTCTTCGGATTCGTTAGATGGAGGGCTGTCTTCAGAGGAGGGCTGTTGCAGCTCTGCTGGTAAATTACTCTTTTCTTCAGGCTTTTTTTCAGTTTCCTGTTCTATTGTTTTGAAAAACGTTTCCCATTTGCTCTTTTCCTCGAGCCAGGCCGTTCTGAAGAGCTGAGTAAATCGGTCTTCGTCTTTTATATCCTGTAAATACAATATTTTACAGGCTGAGAGTAAAGAATCACCCTCATTATCATAACAGATATGTGGATCTAGCAGAAGCTCTAAAAAGTGCTTATATTTATCAATCCAGCGTTCGTAGCTTAACTGCTGTTCAATCTGATGGAAAAACTGCCAGAAAGGTAACTGTCCATCTAGAAATACGTTCATAATTCAGTTGGTTTTAAGGTTTCTGACTGTTTTTATCTTTCTGATTTTGTACGGCTGCATAGGATTTGAGGATCGTCTGAAAATAAAAAGGAAGAGCTCCTAATGATTTACCTTTATCGATATCAATTATAGCTTCTGTATTTTTTTCATCATTTCCGGGTTCGAAAAAATGTTTCAGATAGTCGTGAATATGTTCGGCAGGGGCGCCTTTTCCATTCCGTCTGTCATAATCAAAGGCGGTAAGCCAGTCTAATAGTTCGCTGGTGCTTACGCGTTTGTTGTCCGCAGGATCATCTTCTCTTTCTTTTTTCAGTATTTTGAATTTTTCAATGGTAAGTTCAACAAAACTTTTATCTGATCTTTGTGATCTTACCAGGTCCGGTAAATGAGCTTCTATGATTCTTTTCATCTGTTCATCATCTGGAAATTTAATGTATAAAAACAGACAGCGTCTCAAAAAAGCTTCCGGTAATTCACGTTCATCATTACTTGTGATAAATATAACGGGAGGATATTCTGCTTCTATAATTTCTCCTGTTTCAGATTCGGGAATCTGGAACCGCCGTTCGTCCAGTTCCATTAAAAGGTCGTTAGGAAAATCGATGTCTGCTTTATCTATTTCGTCAATCAGAAGGATGCTTGGATTTTCTTCAGTAGAGGTAAGAAATGCCATTCCCATAGGCCCGAATTTTCGATAATCTACGGCTTTTTTATCCTTTAATTCGCTGAACTGCTGGGATAATTGAGCATCGCGGAGCCTTTCAATATGATCAAAGCTGTAGATTCCATCAATGGCTTTTGAGGTAGATTTGATGATCCATTCAAAATAATGCTGTTTATAATCATCCCCATACCATTCATAGGCGACTGCTCTGGATAATTGGGTTTTACCGCTGCCAGGCTCTCCTTTTATCAGTATAGGACGTTTGAGGATCTGGGCAAGCCTTACAATTTCTTTGATTTCTGCTGAAGGAATATAAGGAGCAATAGGTCTTCCTTCCATTGTATTTTTATTTTTTTTAAATTTCAGGGATATCAGCTTTCCTTCATTGTATACTTCTTCAAATTTACCATCAGGAAAATGAGGAGTGATTATTGAAGGCTGCAATTTATTATCAATCAGCTGTTCAAAACGGCTGATGCTTCCTTTTACTTTAGGATTCGGGTGTGGATATGGTTTGATTTTCATTTTGTTTAGAGTTTGTTAAAGAATAGTGTAGAATAGATTTCGTTATATTTTTTTTGGTTGTTTTTATAAATCTTAGAAACAAGCCTGTCAATAAACTTGATGATGTCCAGTTTATCATTTGAGCCGCAGATATCATCATAATTGGCATTGAAGTAGTGGGAAAGTAGTTCACTTTTCAACCGTTCATTTGTAGCTTTATACCAGGCTCTAACACCTGGTTTGTCTATTTTGCCTACATGGTCGAATTTAATAAAGCTGGTTTCTTTTTCAGATAAATAATAAAGATGCTTCATATGATCTTTGTCAAAATAATGTTCATCTCCTTCAGATATGGAACTGTCATAATTTGAAATAATATTAAAAAATAGAGGAGTAGATTGATTATCTTCTCTTTGGATCTCAATCTGTTTTATAAGTTCCTGTAAAAAAGAAGAAATAATATGAAATTGATCCGATTTACAATTAGTAACGATAAAAGCAATGATTAAAGGGTTATATGATTGTGATGAATTTTCAAAATCTGCTAATTTGATTCTGGCACATATATTTCTGGTTATATTATCATACCAGGACTCTGCTGTTTGATCCGATGAAGATGTCCAAGCCATATATTTATCAATAGTGAAAATTAAATCTGCATCATTTCTGACGTTCTGCATATCAATTTTAAAACTTATGGTGTGACATTTTTTTAGATTAGAATCAAAATCAGGACTTGTTATTGTATAAAACTGTTTTGAAAAAACATACCAGCGGATGGACTCTGTTTTTAAACATTTTGATACAGAACTTATAAAAAAATATTTCTGATTGCAATTGTCAATATTTAAAGCATCAAAATATTCTCTTTCACTTTTAAAGTTTAGATTATTGACAATACTTTCGGCGAGTACGGCCGTTGGAATCTGCTCCTGCTCGGCAAGAGAAAAACAAAACTTAGGAATAGAATTTTCCTTGGTTGCGGCTAAGCCATGAATTACTTCACGTGTATAATCTTTACCGATAATTTTATTGAAATCAGATTTGATTCTTGTTTCGATTAAACTTGCAGGGAAAAATGTGTCAGCTGTATTGTATTTCAGAAATTTGCATAATGCTAGAGAGAATGGGCTTCCCAGTTCTCCGTTTGCAGCATTTACTGCTTGGTCCAGAGTAACTTGATCATAGGAACATGGAACGATGATTTCCCTTGCTGCTACCTCTTCGCTTTCTCTAATATCTACATTACCAATCATAGCTTTTCCTGCATAACACGCATCCACAATGGCTAGCACACTTCTGAAATTATGGCGGATTGTAGTAATTCCACCTGCTGTAACTTCAAAATCGAGCAATTGATTTAAGAGTATGGTAGAATCTATGATACCGTTTTCATAATCATAAGGGATTAGTCTCATATTGGCCCCTCCCATCCCATGACCGGAAAAATAGATTAACAGTTGGTCCTTGACTGTCATTTTTTGTATTATATCACTGATGTTTTGATTTATATTCCGTTTTGTTGCTTTTTTATTTGGAAGACTTATAATATTTTCTTTCTCATATCCGTATCTTTCCTGTAATATTTTTTCAAGGTTCTCAGCGTCCCGGACAGGATTGTTCAATGGTTTGCATCCTGTTGTATTTTCATCATAATCATCTATTGCGATCAGCAAAAGATAATTCACCCCATTGAATTTATTTCTCGGGGTATCGGTTTTCTGCGTATTAAAAGGAGGTCCTGCTGCCTTAGTTTCATGTGTGGAACTGTCTTGTGACGGCGTATCGTCACATGTTAAAGCATCACTTTTCTGCTGAGAAATGGTATCATCGGTCAGTTCTTCAGATTTAGAGAGGGTATCAAAGGTCTTTTCTGTTTCCTCTGTTACATTACGTCTGTTGTTTCCAGGCATGACTATCGTTTTTTATTGAACAAATGCCTCTTTCAGATAAGGCGATGCAAAAGGAGATTCCAGTACTTTTTTCTGAAAATCATCATTGTTGATAAGTTTTTCAGCTTCGGAGGTACTGCTCATATCTAAATGAGAAAAATCTTCAAAAAAAGCAGGATCGGTCTGCATCAGGTGCATCAGTTCCAGTGCGAGTTGCTCCTCTTCAGGTTTTAGGGTATTGGTATCGCGGAATAGTTTTCTGTTTTTAAAGAAAGATCCCAGGATCTGGGTAATACCGCCGAAAGAAGATTCTGCTTCCGGAGATTTACTGAGCAGGCTTTCGTCCGGCACTCCTATACTGAGTGCATCCATTGCTCTTAAGATCCCGTTACCATAATATTTCTGCCAGTCTTTAAAGGCGCTTGCTTTTGCTGCGGATGTGTAAAGTGCATACCTCACTGCCTCAATTTTTTTCCATTGCTGTCCCGGTTGATAATAACCTTTTGCCTCCAGTTCATCCCGATGGTAAGCAATCCATAAAGCTGCTGCTGCCGCGATCTGAGGTGTTGCACTTGAGGTTCCGCCGCCGCTTCTTACAAATTTATCTCCATGCTCTGCCCATGGGGTATTGGGGGTATATGCAGCGAGGGCTCTTGTCATTGACGAAGGAGGTCCCCAGCTTCCCTGCATATATTTTGTAAAATCACCTTTTGCTGTATTCAGAAAATCCTTGTCATAAGGTTGCTGGTTATACATTGCTCCTGTGGCGGCAATAACCCTGTGAAAAGCGGCGGGGTACAGAACGCATTTAGGAAGTAAGGTTTTGAAAAATCCTGTGTACCAGCAGTTACTTGCCGCAGAAACAATAACAAGTCCTGCCTCATAAGCTTTGTTCACGGCTTTTGCCATACGCGGGCTTGGTTTTCCGGCCATACTCATGGTTACCACTTCACATCCCTGTTCCAGAGCATAATCTATGGCATCACAGAAATTTTCAGTATTTAAAATAACCACAGAGTCACTGATACGCATCGGAATAACGTCAGCCATGGGAACTCCGCCTATATATCCTTCAAACTCATTGAACGTAGAAGAGAGCGGAACATTGTTTCCTGCCAATAAACAGAGGGTACCCAAACCATGACCGTCATTACCTGAGTCTATTTTATCATGAGCCTGATTTTCTGTTTCACCTTTACCGGTAACAAAATTTTTCTCTTTGTCTGTCCGAAGCTTTTCAGGAAGCCCTATGTGACCGGGTAAATACCCTGTATCAAGGTGCCCGACTGTAACGTAAGAACCTGTTTTTGCCATTACTTTTTGTGCAGCAGCAGAGAGCTGGGAATGCTGGTCATCCAAATGCCAGCCTATTTTTACCTTAGGATTGTCAAGTGCAGGCGGCCATTCAGGAATGTATTCATCATTACCGTTGCTGGCCCGGGTTATTTTTTGATCATCAGCAGGACTAAAGCTTAAAATAGGTTCCACCGTTGCAGTGTATCCTGACTGTTTCAAACGGAGTTTAAGGGCATGCGCTGCCGTCCAGCCTTGTTCATAATGAATATGTAAAGCTTCCAAGGTAAACCGTGTTCCTTTTTGTTTGATGATTTTGATCTGATCTCCTTCCTCAATCTGTGGGACCTCTCCCTGGAATTCAACCAGTAATAAAGCATTTTTATCAACGTTACCTGTTGTGATATCATTGTTTGCAACGATATCTTTTACTGAAGTTTGAGTAGGATTGAGGTATCCTGATAGGGTATCCGCGTTTTCAATATTGATTGTAAAGGGAAAACCTTTATCAAAACTTTCAATGACGGAACCATATTCAAAACAATTCGGATGTGGGAACGTATAGTATTTTTTTATTTTTGCTATGATTTCTCTGGCGTTACCGGAAAATCCATCTTGTAAAAAAAGTTTATTCAGCGTACCGGTAAACAGCCCGTATTTTTCTCCATCATAGGTTGACTGGTCGTCCTGGCATGCTGCGAGCAGCTTTACTGAAGCTTTTACCTCACTTCGTTTGGATTTGTATTTAAACCTTTCCTGAATGGGAACGTAGATGCTCGCATAATCCCGGGTCAGAATATCTTTTTCCACTTCTGCCGGAAGTTTCCTGTTGGCAAATCCTCTGGAGGTTTGCGACTGTTCTATTCCGTCAATTAAAACTTCGGTAAGGTTAATTTTGCCCGGAGTTTCCATCGTTTCTATATCTTTTGTGACGGTACCGCTGTGGCAGCTGTCTGAAACGATTAGAATACGGGTTCCTTCTTTGAATGCTTTAAATGCTTCATACAGTTCATCATCTATTAACTGCCTGTCGTATAAACACCAGGTCTGATCCATTGGTTCCGTATCCAGTTCCGAAGGTTTTTCGTTAGGAAGCGTACCTCCGTGGCCGCTATAGGTGATCAGGATAATATCACCCGGCTGCATGGTCTGTGCCCGCTGCTCAATTTCAGATAAAATTTTTCCTGACTGGGCTTCCTGATCTGTTAATAGCAGAGTTTCATAATCAAGTCCTTTTGCATATTCCTGCCACCATTCAGCATCGTTTACGGCCGCTTTAAGGGAAGGTAAGTTATTGTAAACATCAGGATTTGTGGTATTGATACCAATGTGTATACTGTAGCCTTTCATGATGTAGAGTTTTTAAGGTTAGTTTTTAGTTTTTACAGATGAGGTCTATAATAGCATCTCTTGTCTGCTTTTCGCTGAAATAAGAGATATGGTCTCCCGGGAAAATGACCATGTTATTATTAAATTCTTTGATCTTTTTCATACTTTCCAGTGTGACCGCCATATCATTGGGATGGCCATTAAATAATACTTTTGTAAGGCCCGGGTATAGCGCTCCTGTTTTTAATAGTTGGGGAAGTTTTTTTAAAAAAGGATCATCGGTAGCATAATCATTATCCACAAGCTCAGTATTGCTGCCCACTATATAAAAAGGAAGATTTGAGGGAAATGTTTTATTGCTGAGGTCATTCAGAAATTGACTTGCTATGGTCATGTCTTTAAGCGTATTGCCAGGATTATAAAAGTTTTTAATTAAAAAGCTCAGTCCGGTAATAGCCCATTTTACAGGTCCGGTTACATTAAGTGCATGAGTCAGTAGTAATTGCAGACTCTGTACAATCTGTCCCGATGCCTTTCCCCATTCCGAGCCGCCGTTTGGGGTGCCGGCCATAATAAATTTTGAGACCATATCTGCTCCTCCGTTTTCACAGATAAACTGGCGGGTAACCAATCCTCCCATGCTGTGGGCAACAACGGTGAGCTTAGGCATTGACTGATCGGGAAGACCAATTGTATTCAACTGAATGGCCAGTTTTTTTGCAATTTCGGGAATCGTATTTTCAAGGTTCTCATAATCGAAGCTCAGCATCATTTTCAGGTCGTTTCCTACTCTTGCATCAGCTTTTAATGATTCAATCATGGATCTGGTATCTCCGAATATACCATGAATAATAAGCGGTAAAGTAACTTCTGGGGATAATGGTCGTAGTTTTTCTTTTATAATATTTGCATTGGAGGTAGAATTCCATTCATTTTCAAAATAATGTAATGTGAGGGTTTCTGTAGATATCCGGAATAGTTTTTTGAAATACAATTTTATAGAACTGAAAATACTTCTGCTGGTAATGGCTTTACTTACCAACGAGCCTGAAGTTGCTTTTGGCAGCTGTTCAATAATGATTTCCTCTTCATTGTTCATATAACCCACGGGGTAGAATAATCCGTTTTCTTCATCAAAGCCGTAAGGAATAATAGTGGAATCATATTCATCTATTGATCTTGATTGTACGGAAGGGGTTAATTTTATTTTCAAAGGATTTCCTTCCTCAAGCTGAGGAAAGGTATCTTTACCGGAAGCACTGATTTCAAGGGCTACAATAGAGTTGTTATCAGACCCCAGGCCGGATTCAAAAGGGGTACTGTCGGTAAGAGCTTCTCCCCAGATTGAAGATCCATAAAGGTCTTTAATGCTGCGGGATGTCTGAATATCGGATCCGGATACTGCCGTCACAAATCCTTCAAAATTACCGGGAGCTGATATTTCAAAAGCATCAAAAACGGCAGGCGTTCCTGCTTTCAATAGTTTACTTTTATTAGGACCAATGATTCTTATTGGGAAATTAAATACCGCCCAATCAGCTTCCGGGGGCTTTTGAGCGAAGGGTGATCCTGCTCCTTTAAAGAGTTCTGTTCCGGTTGTGGCACTTTTATAGTTAAGATTTTGCAACTGAAGGCTGGGCTGGTCAAAATGATCCAGATTAATATCAGGATGGGAGGATACCACAATTTTCAGATAGTCTGTAATTTCATTAATGCCGTAGGAAGCATAATCAGGGTCAATAAACAAACCGGTTAGGTCATACTCATTACCATGATCATACTGTACCAGTCGGATGACTCCGTCTTTTGTCAGATGATTAATAGCCTGTCTTGTTTTTTTAGTATCAATACCGAAAAGGCTGTCTAAATAGATACTGTGAATATAGCACTCCTTGAGAGCCGATTTGGGATGAATACGGATACTGAAACGAAATGCCGGGGCATGATTATTTCTGTATGAGAATTCAATTGGATTTTCAGGAGGAACATCAGAAGCTGTACCTGTTATGTTTTTTGCATTTTGCCGGGTAATGTTTTGTCCTTCAATTTTTTCTACGGTAAATATGAAATCGCTTGCTTTGAAGCGGGTTGCTCTGTTTTCAAGCTTTTTCACAAAATACCATTTGGCAACCGAATCGGTATTATTCCAGAGAATATCTGCTGAAGATTCTGCTTTGAATATCGGGATGTCTTGCTGTATTTCAGACAGATAATAATAAAAAATCCCGCCTTTTTCATATATGTTTACAAGATAATCGATGTCCTCTGATGAGTCAGTTATCAGTTCAACATATAATAGGTTCTGGCTGGCTGCATTTTTCAGGGAATCCAGTATTGGAGTATTATTTCGTACCTTTTGTGAAACTCCGATGCGTTTTTTCTTTAAAGCCAGACTGATAATCTGTGCTTTGTAAAGTTGGGTTGGATCCAGTTGACCAAGGTTACTTCCCTGAAGAAGGCTTGTTTTCATGTCGGCTTGGCTGACTTCCGCTTCCACATCAGTTCCTTCTATTTTTATAATGGTTTTCTGATTGTTATTAGGCCCAGTAATCCCGTTTAGAAGCCCGGCCATAAGTTCCCATTGTTTTTTCCCATGATCGAAATGTACTTCAAAACTGAGACGGTAAGGAATTATACCGCCTCCAAGAAACGGTTGGTTCAGATCTTCGGGGTTTGTAGCATCGGCAACGGGGTTCTGGGCTGCGTTGACAACAGATACTGCGGCTGCTACACTTTTCATCAGGTTAGAATAACTTAATGTGGTTCCTTCATTTTGCAGCATCTCTACCAGTTTTCTGGAAAATAATCCACCCTGCGGATTATCTCTTGACTGTTCATGATCCCGGCAGGCAGATAATTGTACATATCGGGTCGGTTTATAGCTAACCTTGCTGTTTTTTAAACTGAAAAAATCTGTATTGTAGCCTATACAATCCTCAAATTTTAATATATAAGTAGATTGAGAAGCCTGTCTGTTCTGAACCCTCATCACATCGAATGCTGCTTCAATCGCTCGTGTATTATCAGCACTGTGGCAGCAATCCATGATGACAAGACAATGTACCTCCGGTTTATCTTTCAGTGCATTAGACAGTAAATAAGCCAGCTCTATATCTAAAATATCGCGTGCGCCGGAAGTACGGCTGTCCACACAAACAAGAGTTTCGTTCTGAGGATTTCCTTTATAATCTTTAAACTCGGGAGGGGAGGCTATCGTAGAGCCATGCCCGCTGAAATAAAAAAGGCAGATATCTTTTTCGCCAGCTTGGGCGAGATGGTTAAAACCAATGCCTGTAATATTTTCAAAGTTTGGTTCACTATATTGAATATCGTGTTCATGCTCCGCAATAGAATGATCATTTTCGTTCGGGGCGAGTAAATACAACGGCATATAATTCAGATCATCATGCTGAGAGGCACATATTTTACGCAGGGTATCATCAATATTTAAAATATCCTGTATACATCCGTTCAGTTTATTAACCGCCCTGTAATTATTAATACCAATAAGTGTGGCATAGAGATTTCGTTTTGACATACTGCTATAAATGTTTGGAGATGATGCCAATCAAAAAATTGAACAACAAATCAGTTTAACTATAAAATTTAACAGTGATTTTTATTGATCAGATTACTGACAATAATAAAAGTAGAATGACTTATAGGAATGAAGAGTAGATGGGGTATTATTCTGTCCTAAAATGAGTTTCCTGTATTTGTATACCCTAATTACTCCAAATTGAAATAATTGTACAGTTATATTGTAAGAATTCTGATAAGGTAAATTCATATATGATTGTTTCAGTCATGATATGAATAATTTTCAAGGACTATTGATGCTCTCAGGGAGTCATCCCGGGTGATCTAAAGTGTAATGTCAAACATATACACTTGCAGTAACTGCGAATAAATAGTTTTTCATGTTTTTTTTAGTTTTGATAAATATATGAAAACATTATGGGATATACAATGGGTTAAGTGGGGTTATAAATGAGAAATATTGTAGATTCAATATTGATGCGTAGTTGTATTTTTTGTTATAAGTGTATATTTTTACACATATTAGTCTGATTATTCAGAATAAAGATATGTGAAAATAAAATTAAAAAAATGGCGCCAACTGTCTTTAGTTGGCGCCATTTGGCTGTTTGTGAACTTGACAGGACTCTATACAAACCATTTGTTGGAAGATATAGATAATACTTTGAAGGTATTAAGTGATATCTAAGTATATTATTAACTAAAATTCATCCGAAAATTTTAACAATCATATTAATATCAGCGCTTTTATAGTCAGCATAGATATGCGAATGAAATTCATTTAGTTTTTTCAAAATCCTCAGAAGTTCATTCTTTTCATCTTTTTCAAGCTTTCCGGATAAAATTTTTGAAGTTAAATTCACATCTGATACCGAGGCGTGGAAAATTTCTTCGCCTTTTTTAGTCAAATTAAGTCGTTTGCTGCGCTTATCGTCTTTATCATTTTTCTCCTCAAAAAATCCTGCTTCCAAAAGTCTTTTGATGATTTGAGTTCCGGTCTGCTTCTCGTGACCGTTTTTTTCGATCAACTGAATTTTCGTTAAAAAAGGTTCGTCTTTCAATCGGTACAGATAAGTAAATTCTTCATTCGCTAACTCAGGAAAATCTCCCAAACCTTTTCTTATCAGTAATTTAGAATATCGTCCTAATAAGAGAACCTGTTTGCAAATTTCATTTTCGATAAATGAAACCTGATGTTTTTCATTCTTAAAAAGTTTGGTCGGACTCTCGTCGTAATATTTTTTATCATTCATCCAAATGCGGAAATCATCAACGGTAGAGTTGGGTTTGCAAGCATCAGAATTTTCAAATTCTTTGACTTGATGAAGTAATTCTATGATAAAATCAGTTTGCATCGCTGTAATTTATGGTAAAGATATTAGTTTTTGGGAATGGTTACAATTTGATGTTACTCATTCCGCCGTCAATCCCGATGATCTGTCCTGTGATCCACGATGAATTTTCATCTAATAAAAACTCTACCATTTTTGCGATTTCGTCGGCAGTCCCCACTCTTTGCAACGGATGTCTCTTTCCGGATGCTTCCCGTTTTTCAGGTGTTGAAAGAAGTGTTGAAGCGAGATTGGTATCCGTTAAAGAAGGTGCAATTGCATTCACTCTTACTTTCTGAGCAGACAATTCTGCGGCCAGACTTTTCGTTAAGCCTTCAACAGCACTTTTACTTGCAGAAATCGAGGCGTGAAAAGGCATTCCCAGCTTTGCAGCCACTGAACTGAACAATACAACAGAAGCACTTTCCGACTTCTTCAAATTAGGCAACAGTTTCTGAATCGCTTTCACTGCACCCAAAACATTGACTTCGAAATCGTTCTCAAAATCTTCAATCGAAAGACGGTTAAATGGTTTTAAATTAATGCTTCCCGGCGCATAGACCAATCCGTCAATAACTTCAGGGAATATAATTTCATTCAGATTCCCCGAAAGGATATCCATTGGATGAAATTGAATATTTAAATTTTTAATTTCAGTACTTTCTGTTCTTGAAATGCCGATTACATTGTGATTTTCCGACAGTATTTTTGCAGCAGCAAATCCAATTCCCTGTCCGCAACCGATAATGACTATGTTTTTCATTTTTGTAATATTTTACCGTTTTGAAATCTTATTATGACTGATTGCCTTTTGTCTCGTACATTTAAACCTGCTAATCTCAGGATTTCTCTTCATCAAATGTTTCTGGCTAGTTCCCGAATTTACTCTCTTTCTCCAGAGCCGAAAACTTGATGGTTTCAGTTCTGTCCTCATCATTTCAATCACTTGAGATTCAGAAATACCAAACTGAAATTCTATCGCTTCAAACGGCGTTCGGTCTTCCCAAGCCATTTCAATGATACGGTCTGTCTGTATTAAATTAAATTCTTTCACCATTATTTTAAATTTTTAATCGTACGTTTCGCAATTTTAAAATATTCGGATTTTTTCTGATCCGTCATTTTGTCTAAAGTTCGCAACATCATTCCCAATCTCGGATTTGTTTTGAAAAATTCCTGTTTGTCATTCACAAAATTCCAAAAGAGGGCATCCCATTTTTCCGTCCAGTCGCCATCGGTGTAATCGCTCATTTTTTTAATGTAATTGCTTCCGCTGATGTACGGTTTTGTACTCATTTTTCCCCCGTCAGAAAAACTGCTCATTCCATAAACGTTCGGAACCATTACCCAATCGTAAGAATCGATGAACATTTCCATAAACCATTGATAAACGTCGTTGGGATTAAGATTCAACAAGCTCATAAAGTTGGCGAAAATCATTAAACGTTCGATGTGATGCGCATAACCGGTCTCCAAAACCTTTTTAATTGTGCTGTCAATCGGTTTAATTTCCGTCTTTCCAGTATAAAAAGATTCGGGGAGTGGATTATGATGTTTCCAATAATTTTTATTCCGCTGAAAAGTTCCCTGATAGAGATAAATTCCCCTCACGAATTCTCTCCAGCCCAAAATCTGCCGCACAAAACCTTCAAGAGAATTGACGGGAGTTTTATATTCTCCTGCATAATCAATCGCTTCTTTTAAAACGTTTTCGGCAGTCAAAAGTCCAATGTTTAACAGTGGAGAAAGCACGCTGTGATGCAGAAAATGTTCACGCTCCACGATGCTGTCTTCGTAGATTCCAAAATCAGCAAACCGCAGTTCCAGAAACTGATTCATCCAGCTTTCTGCTTCGTTAAAAGTGACCGGATAAAGCTGATATGAAGTTAAATTACCATAATTTTCACTGAAGTTTTTCTCTGTATACATTTTCGCTTCCTCATAATATTTGCTGTTTTCCGGAAAGTGAACGGACGGCGCTTTTTTGTTTTTAGGATATTTTTTACGGTTTTCCGTATCGAAAGTCCATTTTCCACCGATTGGTTTTCCGGCTTTCATTAGAAGATTTCGGGAAATTCTCTGTTGCTTGTAAAAATCGGTTTGATGATAAGATTTTTTATCTTCAAAATAGTCCTTCAAATCTTCCCGGTTGTTGATAAACAAAGGACTTTCAATAATCTCTAATTCCAATTTAGTTTCCTTAATTCTCTTTTCAAGCCAATTGTCACAAACATCTGTGATGAGAATTTTCTCAAATTTTTCTTTTTCTAAATGTTTAATTAAATTTCGAACATCGGAAAGTAGGGAAATACTTTCAATATATTCCACCTTGAATTTTTCTTTGGTCAAAAATTCCTCATAAAACTTCATAGTCGCCCTATGAAAGACAATTTTCTGTTTGTGAAATTTGTATTGTTTAAAAAACAGAAACTCTTCCACCAAAAAAACAGGTTGATTTTTATCCAGATAATCCGTGTCTTTAAAAAGCTGATGCGGAAATATCAATTGCGCCGTTGAAGATGCTACTTTAGCCATAAATTTCTGAATTTTCGATCCGAATCATATTGTTTAGCCTGTTTTTCAGCATTGAGAGTTCTGCTTCTCGGGTCATTTCCAACACCGGCGAGATACATCCAGTTTCCATAATTGCTGTGAGCATCGTAATCGATAAGTATTTCCTCAAAATAAGCTGCACCCATTCTCCAATCCTGCTTCAGGATTTTGCAGAAATAGGAAGCTACATTTTGTCGTCCGCGGTTGCTCATCCAGCCAGTGTTTTTAATTTCCAACATATTGGCGTTGATAAAATCAGAATCCGTCTCACCATTGATCCATTGGTTAATTAAATTTTGATCATATTTCCATTCGTATTTTTGTTCTGAAATTCCATTTTGCTGAAAAATTTTATTCCGAAACTTCATTGAAGTAAATTTGAAAAAGTCTCTCCAAAGCATTTCAAAAACAAGCCAATATGTCGATTCATTGCTTTCAAATTCGGCCTCATATTTCTTGATTTCATGGAAAATAGATACTGCGGACAGACTTCCGTTGGCAAGCCACGCAGAAAATTTACTGCTGTAATCTGCATCAATTAAACCATTTCTTGTCTCTTTATAATAAATTATATTTTTAGTTTCAAAAAAGTAATGATTCAACCGTTCCAATCCTTCGGTTTCTCCACCTGAAAATGGAAAAGCAGAAGATTGATATATCTCAAATTCCTCAAAAACTAAAGTCTGTAATGAAATATCGTCGCTGCTTATTTTTAAATCTAAAATGGATTTATTGTAAACCAGATGTTCAGAATCAAACTCATTTCTGATTTTAAAATCTTTCTCTATTTTTTGTCTGAATGTAGTAAACAGTAGAGGAATTTTATCTAATCGTTCTTTAACGAAATCTGGTTCAAGCAAAAGTTGAGAATAAGATTTTACCCATTGTACATCAGGAAAAATGGTTTTGATTTGATTTTCCAATTCAATTTCTTCCTTTGTCCATTCTCTCTGACAAAATATTTTTTCAACTTTAAAATCTTCAGAAATCTGTTTAAAAATGTCTTGAACTTGACCAATTTTTTTTAGAAACGTAATCTTTTTTTGCTTTAAATTATTTTCCAAATCCGAAACCGTTTCCAATAAAAATTTAGCTCTGAACTTTCCAATTTTCTTAAAACCAAATTGTGTAGAACGGAAAAAAGTTTCGTCAAAAATATATACCGCAAGAAAAGGCAAATGCTCTTGCATTATTTTATAAAGCGATTCGTTGTCTCTGATTCTTAAATCGTTCCCTAACCAGAGAATGTTGATTTTTTGTTTTTCCGGCATTTTTCGCTGCAATATTTTACTTCGTCCCAGTTTTTCCTCCACTTTTTTCTCCAATTGAAAGGCAGTCCGCAGACCTCACAAATCTTTGAAGGTAAGTAGGCCGGCATTTATTGGATAAAATTTTTATATTGACTGATCACAATATTTTTCGCTTTCAAATCGTGCATCATATTGTACAAACCAAAAAATGTACGGTTCAGATAAATGAAATGTTTCGAACCTCTGTTGGTATTCATTCCTTTCATATCGCTGATTTTGGCATATTTCTGACCCAGATCAGCAATTTCCTGAAAGAACGATTCATCAGAGAAATCAAAAATTTCGGTGTTGAAAGGTCTTGTAAACAGTTCCAATAATTCGTAGAATAATTTGATGAAGAATGCCTGTTCTATTGCAGAATCATTAGCACTCAAAATCTCGAGCTCGTATAATTTTTCTTTGTAAAATTCAGGATTATTCAGATTCTCAAGTTTAGCCAACTCAAAATAAGGTACGTAAAAATCATTCGGAATTTCTTTGATACATCCGAAATCAATCACGATTAGTTTTTTATCTTCTGAAACCAGGAAATTGCCTGGATGTGGATCTGCGTGAACCCGTTTCAGGACGTGCATTTGGTACATATAGAAATCCCAGAGTGTCTGTCCGATTTTGTTCAAATCTTCCTGAGAATTGTCCAATTTTGTGAATTCCGAGAAATGCTTTCCGTTCATCCAATCCATCGTGATGATTCTTTCACACGAAAATTCAGGGTAATATTTTGGGAAATCGATATTCGGAAGATGAGCACATTTTTCAGAAATTTCTTTGCTTCTTTTCAGTTCCAAATCGTAATCCGTCTCTTCAAACAGTTTATTTTCCACTTCCTGAAAATAAGATTCTGAACCTTCTTTTTTGATGTTAAACATTTTCATCGCAATAGGTTTTACAATTTTTAAATCGCTTGAAATGCTTTCTCTAACGCCGGGATATTGAATTTTCACGGCAAAGTTTTGACCGTCTTTTTTCGCTTTATGAACCTGTCCGATACTTGCCGCGTTGACGGATTCATTCGTAAATTCATCAAATAAATCTTCCGGATTTTTCCCAAAATATTTTCTGAAAGTCTTTTTTACCAAAGCGCCGGAAAGCGGCGGAACCGAAAATTGCGACAAAGAAAATTTCTCAACATAAGCCTGCGGAAGAATGTTTTTCTCCATACTTAACATCTGGGCAACTTTCAGGGCTGAACCTTTCAGTTCTTTCAGAGAATCATAAATGTCGGTGGCGTTGTCTTCATTCAAAGTCTTTCTTGCTTCGTCCTCATCTTTATCCTTCGTGATTTTATTTCCGTAGTATTTGATATAATTAACACCGATTTTTGCTCCCGCTTTCAGCAAACTGCTGGTTCTTTCTAACTTTCCGGTTGGTATTTTACTGAGTGTTTTCATCTACTATTTTTTAAATTTTTCTTTAAATAAGAACTTTCCGAGATCAACTACTTTTCGTAAAGGTTCATTATCCATCAGTTCAAATCCTGTATCAATTGTTTTTTCAATGAAAATATCTGTCTTTTCAAATGAGGGAGATGTGTCTTTTTTCCAAAATTCGATGGCGGAGACTAAATGCAGATACAAAGCTTCTTCACGAGCTTTTTGATGGAAATTTTTCACATCATCTTTTGCTTTTTGAATCATTTCCCAATCATTAAAACCGAGAGTTCTGATGAATTGCCGATGCGTTTCCTTAAGCTGATTTGACATTTTTGCCGAATGTAATTTGTTATTTCCTAAAATCATTAAAACTAAAGAACGGTTCATCGTCATATTTTCAAAAAAGATGAAATAAACATTCAACAGTTTTTCTTTGGAAGTAATTTCATCAGAACTGTTAACTTCCGAAGCCAGCTCTACAGACTTATCGAAGAGATTGGCCAACATTGATTTTTCTATCTGTTCAAAGCTTGAAAAGTAATCGTAGAAGTCTTTTTCTTCGAACTCATTGTCTTTTGCGAAGCAGTAAATGCTTTTTGGTCTTTCGCCGTGATTCAAGATATAATCGCCGTACAATTCAAATATTTTGTATTCTGTAATTATATTTTCTTGTTCCATTATTGATATTATTTATCAACAAATTTAGTAATTAATTTTACTAATTAAATAAATAAAGTATAAATTTGTACTATGATAACGATCTAAAATATAACTAATGCTTACAATACAGGCTCAATCTAATGTACCAACCGATTTTGGAATGTTTACCGTCTATGCATTTTCAGAAAATGAAAATGACTGGAGCCCACATTGGGTTTGGGTTGCTGAAAAAACAGATTTTAACGAAATTGTTAACGTACGTTTCCATTCAGAGTGCATTACCGGAGAAGTTTTTCATTCGAGGAAATGTGAATGCGGGCAACAACTGGATGCCGCAATGAAATTTATGTCGGAAAACGGAGGGATGATTATTTATCTCAGACAGGAAGGCAGAAATATAGGAATCATCAATAAATTAAAAGTTTATGCTCTTCAGGAAGAAGGTTTTGATACGGTAGAAGCTAATTTGAGATTAGGCTTACCGGCGGACGGTAGAAATTTTGATGTCGCAATCGAGATGTTGAAAATTCTTAAAGTTACTGAAGTAAATTTGTTGACCAATAATCCAGAAAAACTGAAAGTTTTCTACAACAGCGGAATTTTGCTTAATAAAAGAATTCCTTTGGAAATTGAATCAAATCCTGTCAATTCGTCTTATCTTACGACAAAGAAAGATTATTTCGGGCATTTTTTAGAAAAGATTTAAAATTCAAAAAGATCTTTAACTGATTCAAATTAATCTCATGAAAAAAATTTTATTAACAGGAGCAACAGGTTATATCGGGAAAAGGATGGTCAGTGTGATTACAGAGCAAGGTTACAAAGTGCTCTGCTGCTGCCGTGACGTTAGCCGATTTTCTAAACCTGCAGGAATCAAAGATGATTTGATAGAAGTTATAGAAGTTGATTTCTTGAAAGAGGAATCTTTAAAGAATATTCCGGCGGATATTTCAGGGGCGTATTATCTAATGCATTCTATGAGTGCGAATGGTGATTACGAAGAATCAGAGAAAATCTGTGCTCAGAATTTTGTTTCAGCAATTGAAAAGACGGATTGCAAACACATTATCTATCTATCAGGATTAGTCAATCAGAAAGAATTGTCAAAGCATTTGAATTCAAGATTTAATGTTGAAAAGATCTTAATTGAATCTAAAATTCCAACAACGGTTTTACGAGCTGGGATTATCATCGGTTCCGGAAGTGCATCATTTGAAATCATTAGAGATTTGGTTGAAAAACTACCGATAATGATTACGCCAAAATGGCTCAATACCAAATGTCAACCCATAGGAATTGCGAATGTTTTAGATTTTTTAATTTTTACTTTGTTCAAAAAAGAAACATACCGTAAAAGTTTTGATATTGGCTGTGATGATGTCTTGACTTACAAAGAAATATTGCTGGGTTTCGCGAAAATCCGAGGTTTGAAACGAACCATTATTACAATACCGGTAATGACCCCAAAATTATCTTCCTACTGGTTATATTTCATTACTTCAACCACTTACAGCTTGGCAAGTTCACTTGTTGGAAGTATGAAAATTGAGGTAGTCTGCAACAAAGAAAGTTTATCAGAGATTAAAAAAATAACCGGAATACAGCCATTTTCTTACACACAGGCTTTGGAGAGAACGATGGCAAAGATTCAGGCCAACGAAATTCGTTCCAGCTGGAAAGACAGTTTTATAAGCAGCAGAAATGATTCTTCCCTGAAGGAATTTATTGAAGTTCCACATTTTGGCTGTTTTAAAGACGTTCGAAGTGAAAAATATGACGACCGTGAAAAATGTCTCGACCGTGTTTTTGGTTTGGGCGGCAAAAACGGATGGTACGGACAAAATCTTTGGAAAATACGAGGTTATATGGATGTCTTGGTTGGTGGTCCTGGATTGAGAAGAGGAAGAACGCATCCGCTGCAACTTCACGAAGGTGACGCTTTGGATTTTTGGCGTGTGCTTTATGCCAATAGGGAAGAAGGTAAATTGATTCTTATTGCTGAAATGAAACTGCCCGGAGAAGCTTGGCTGATGTTCAAGCTATATAAGGGCAAACTCTGGCAGAAGGCAGTTTTTCGACCAAAAGGATTGTGGGGAAGGTTGTATTGGTTTTCTGTATTGCCTTTTCATGGATTGATCTTTGAAGGGATGGTGAGAAAATTGGCTGCGGATCATTAAATGAGTTTGGTTCATAAAAAAACCTTTTGAACATAGGAAAAGTAGATTTCAGCAAAATCCTTTATGATAGTGTTATTGAAGGTAAATAATATTAGAAAGAGACCTTTAAAAATATCATCTATATGGTACATTTAATTGTATAGTTCGTTTTTTTGATTTATACATCTAAATATATTACTGCCATTTCTTATTTCCTTAAAATGGATTTACTAAAACAATAAAAATTCTGATTTGGCTTATTTTGGAATCAAAAGCAAACAAAATGGCTCAATTTGGATTAAATTGAAGCCATTTTGGGTGTTTGTGAACTTGACAGGACTCTATTCAAACCATTTATTAGCAGATATTGACAATATTTTGAAGGTTTTAAATGATATTTAAATTTATGTATCCTAAATAAAACTGTTATTATGAGCGAATTATTTTTATTTTACATTAAGATCATTATACAAGTTATCAACCACTTTTTCTAAAATTTCTCCTGTTTCATTTCATTAAAGCTGGTGTTTGTTAATATAGATATCCCAATATTTTGTTTAGGATAGATTACAAACCAATTCTGCATTCCGTAAATACCGCCGTGATGTCTGTAAATTAATAGATTATCATTTTCTATGATGTACCAATGATATCCTTCCCAAAAATCAGAACCCTCTTTGTGTAATTTTCTATGAGATTGGTTTACAACAGGATTTGATTGATCAAGCTGCAATTTCATATATTTCACTAAATCTGGAGCCGTAGAGTGTAATCCCGAAATTCCACCCCATAAAGTTCTGTTGTAGTTGGGCATTAATTCATTTTTATCGTTATAACCTTTTACTAATCTTTTTCTGTCATTTTCATTGAGTGTAAATTTGGTTTGGTTCATTTTATTGGGCTTTAAAATAAATTCAATAACCAATTGCTCAAAAGATTTTTGATACACTTTTTCAAGAATATATGCGGTTAACTCTGGAGCTGTGTTGGAATAAGAATAGACTTCTCCGGGCTTCGTTTCAATTTTGATGAGTGTCAATCCTCCAAAAAAAGCCTTTTTATTTTCACTTTTTAGAGGCATATTAGGAAAACCACTTGTATGTTTGATAAGATGTTTGATTGTATCTGAAGATTTTGGAAAGATGAAGAATATAATTCTGGGCAAGACCAGGATTTTCCCTGACTATAGCAGAAAGACTACTCAGTGTATTAAATAGAAAATGAGGGTTAAGCTGTTCCTGGAGCAATTGCAGCTGTGCTTTTAGATAAGCGGAATTGAGCTGCTCGTTGATAAGGTCCTTATTTCTGCTTTCACGCATCAGAAGAATAAGTCGGATAACGACAGCAATCATGATACTGCTGAGCAAAAACCGGGCAAAATATCCTCTGATTCTTCCTCCCGTAAGTTGGGGAGTTCCAAAGAACCAAGAATGAACCATGCTTCCCAGTATAACAGCTGCCACAACTATTAAGACATTAAATGTGTAGAGTTTCCAGTATCGTTTATTCTCTCTAAGCACACTCAGAAACTTACCCCGGGTCAGATTAAGATACAGTAACAAAAGGCAGAATGCCATATTATACAAAAACTGGTAACCATATTCCCCAATATTGAACTGCCAGTAACGGGCGATAATCCCATCACTGTTAAGGGCCATCAAATTTGCAGAATTGACCATTAGTGTGATCAAAAAGGCACTGTAAAAATATATTTTTTGCTCATTCTTATTCATTGATACAAAGAAAGCAAAATATTAAAACCAATGATATAATAAATAGGTGAAGCGGTAAAAAGTTGGTGGTGAAATAATTAAGCTTTAAAAACACATTATAGAAATTTGTAGGTAAAAAATAATTCTAGATATTAATGGAGATTTATAATCATTAGGTCAATCGTCATAAAGAAGATCCCAATTAAAAAGGATTATTTCCGGAAAAGGATAGCATTTACTACGAAAATCTGGTTGTAATATCTATTTTCTCCGGTAGTCCAGAATTTTATAAGAAGCGTAAGAGATCGATTACAACATTCAGAACAGTCTGGCAATAGTGACAAGCGATAAATTTGTAGTAATTATGATGAAAAGTTGAAAGTTTTCCAGCATTGTATGATCAATTGCAGAAATATGAAAATCAATTGAGCAATTCTGAAATTATTCTTAGTTACTATGTAGTTTTGGATCTGCGGGAGGAAAGAATGAATATGAAACGCTGATACTGCATTGTTTATAATTTACATTTGGAATAAAAGAGTCCGTCACACAATTGTGAAATGTAATTTTTTTTGATTTTTCTCCACTCTTGGCTTAGAGAATGGATTTTCTTTTATCTATTACTTGTTATTATTGAATTTTTCCATCCGCGAAAGCTTTACCGGATTTGACAAATGAAAAACATACAAAATTTTGAAGAGTATATAGTTGATTTTTTTATTATATTTACAAAAAACGCAAAAAATTGAAACTAATTTCTTTTGTTCTAAAAATTTTCCCTGGATTTTTACTGATTGCAGTACTGCAATTACTAGATGGTTTTGATTTAATAGTATTCATATTTTCTTGTTGTGCTATATCAGGGCTTATCATCAATTTAAGATATCAGGAAAAGTCAAAAATGCAAGAAATAGGATGGGGCCTGTTATTTGGTTCTTTAACTTCTATCATCCTGACCATATCTTTTGTCATATAGCTATCATATAATTTCCGAAATAATATTGAAAAATATGCTAGAAAGTCTATTATTCATACTACTTCTTTTAGTCAGTGGATTATTTATAGTAATTGCATTAATTATAATGTTGATAGCAGTTATTAGAAAATCTTCTGCATTAAAAAAAACGGCTCTTAAAATTACCATTATTCCTATTTTGTGTTGGGGATTAATTGCTGTTTGGTATTTTAAAACATTGCCATCAATCAATGAAAGTGAAATGGAAAATTTTGCGGGTATTTATACTTTAAATTCTTCTGGCAATGAATCATTTAAACCAAGTAAAAGTAAAATAAATGGATATAAATTAATCTTATTTGATGATGGAACCTATTTATTTGATGGTCATGAAAAAATAGGATTAAAAAAGCAGGGAACTTGGAAAACTGGAGGTATTGACGGGCTGTTTGAATTCTATGACGAAAACGGCAATCTATCTCAATGGGCAAGTCCTTATGATAATGATAATAATTATAGTCTATATTTTGAGAATCCAAATAAGCAAAATGCTGAAACTATACGATTTGTAAAAACTAAATCTGAATAATATATTCTAATTTAATATTAAATTAGAGATTCCTTTAATAATTCCATGAAACAACTAAAACTAATAACCCGAATTCTACTAATACTATTTGTTATATTATCTTCACTATCATTCTTAGCCATGATTAGCGTGTGCATTGCGATGATGGTTCCTTATTGGGGGAGAACAATGGGCAATGAGGCTTCCGGTTTTTTTAATGTAGCGCTCATGTTTACATTCTTCATTGGAATAGTCACCTTTATATTGTGGAGCATTTTCCTCAAGCAAAGAAAACAAAAAAACGATACTAAATAATCCAATAAATGCCTTAAAATGAAGATTGTTACTTGTTTGATATTTTTGATAATCAGTATTTTATTTTTTCCTGAAAAGAGACTTAATAAAGATATTTCCGGAATATGGAAGCTTAATCTCTATACAATGGATTCAGATACTATTTATTATGAAAATGCTGAAAAATATACCCTTAATTATTTTGAGAAAACATTAGGCAATCTTAAAGATTCCGAGGCAAAGAAAAGAATAGGTGAAAAATTGTATAATCAGTTTAAAACCGCTGAGCTCAATATTAATGAAAACACCATTACAGTCTATAAATTTGATGGAGATCAAACAAAAATTAACTTAAAATATAAACTTGTAGAAGGAAACATAATTCTTGATGAAAAAGCTAATCAGAAATATAAATACACTGTTGATTACAATCAAGAAACAGATATTCTGACTATAAAACAAGGGGATTCTAAAATGAATGTGGTGAGTAGGTATTCGAGATTAAGAAACTAATCAAAATATAACGGGACAGATCAAAATATTATGAAATATTCAGAAAAAAGAATTGAAAATTTGACCATTATCGAAAAAGCCGGAGAAGTTGTAGTAAATTATAAGAAAACAGCAAAAGACTGGTTTGATGCTTTTGCTACAATCTCTATTGGTTTATTTCTTTCCATAGCTACTTTTTCCAAATTTTTTCTAAAAGACTGGAGACTGAATTATACAATCAGGCAAAACTCTTAACAGTAGAATTAGATAAATATTTAAAATTAAAACACGAATGGAGAGGATATAAGGAATAATAATGTGTTAAAACGGATATTAATTTAAAAAATTCGAATATTTTCAGAAAAAAATATAGAATATTCATAACCAATTGGACTGACAAAAAAATGATTATATTTTCGTATCATCTTGTGAAGCTACCATTAATCACTGCTATCAGAATTATGTTGTTCCCCATTAAATCAAAACAAATAAAGGGATTGATTTATGCGGAAACCATGTCTGCGATGATACTAGGTTCACCTATTTTCTCTAAGTCCAGATTTTTTAACAGAGAAATTGTATTTTTTGCTCAGTGGGAAAATGAAAATGACCTAAATGTTTTTTTACAATCCACCTCAAGGGGAAGGCAAATAGCAAAAGGATGGCACGTAAGGTTAGAATTCTTAAGACAATGGGGAAGAATCTCAGGATTTCAAATTCCGAAAAAAGAGATGGAAATAGAAAACGAAAATACTCCTGTAGTAGCGGTTACTATCGCTCGAATGAAGTATATGCAAATACCAAGATTTCTTCGTTGGGGTAGGCCTGTTGAAAAACAAGTTCGAGATGATAATAGGACGACTCTGTCTTTGGCTTCTATTCGATATCCCAACATTATTTCTACTTTTTCCATTTGGAAAACACAAAAAGCAATGACAGATATGGTACATGGTCATAGTAAAATGCCACAGCCCAAAAGACATATCAATGCGGTGAAAGAACGGGATAGAAAAGATTTTCATTTTGAATTCACAACATTGCGGTTTAGACCATTAGCGGAATATGGTGAATGGAAAAATAAGTCAAATTATATCCTGAATAAAGCTGAATCGTTATAAGCTTATTATATACAAAACAAAATTATCAAATATTGTGTATTTAATCAAATAATAATGAATAGATTAAATTTTAAATCAAAACTACTGACATTAATTCTATTATTTTTAATTTTTAACAGTAGTTACAGCCAGAATTTGTTAGATGAGGTTAAAAGCAATTCAAAATTAGTCATTAGACTAAAGGATTGTTATAGAGCCTTTCATATAAACAATATCATTGCTGAGCAAAAAGAAATGATAAACCTTACGATCGATGATAGTTCGGATGAAGAACTGAAAATATTGCTTGGTGATTATATTAAAGTCTGTGACAGTTTAAAAAAGATTCACTTTAAAAATGATACTCTTAACACTTATATTTCCGATTTTTTAGTGTTGACCAAACAGAGTTACAGCATTTCCAGGAATAAAGGCTTTAATTCACCTGATTTTAAAAAGGATTTTGAAAAGTATAAAGCATTCAGTGACAAATATATGAATTATTTTTACTCAACTTTTGCAACTCACAATTTTATTAGTATAAACGAGGAAATGTATTGGAAAACGATTGATAAGAACAATTATATTAAATCGGCCGATTATGAAAAATACAAAAAATTAAAAACAACAAATTTGAAAGATGCTCTGGTTCTGCTTGAGAAAATTTCAAAACATACAACAGACTTTCAGGAATATTATGTTTATAAAATTGAACTCGCAGATCAGTATGTAAGGAACGCTGAAAGGCTTGATGAAAATTCAATTAACAAAGCAATTGAGATTTACAAATCAATTATAGACCAAAAAAAGTATAGCATTTATCTTTTTGAAGCTTGGTTAAAATGGAGAATTGTTAGCCAACAGTTTGTTCATGGAATTTCAAAAACATCTGATATTCCGAATCATACATATGATAAAGTGAGAGAGCAGGCTGCGTTAACTGTTCTTGATTACATCAATACACACAGCAACGATGAAATGGCAATCAATGAGTTTCTTTTATTGTCAACACATGATGTTGTAAAACGCTTTGGTGATTACCCTTACGGAAATCAAAACACTGTAGAATATCATGAAACATTTGATGAAGAAAAATAAGCTATGATATTTATTAAAATTACCCTTGAAATATTTATGAAATTCTCATTCAAATTACTGTCTATTCTGATTCTACTTTTATTATTTTCTTCTGCCATTCATGCTCAGGAATTGCCATTTTATGATTTTGACCAGGTTGATTATTTTTCAATAGATATTAGTACTCAAGATATTTCCGACATAGAATATCAGAGAAAGAAAAACTCATTCGACTATAAAAAAATAAGTAAAAAAGATTCCTTGTTTTTGTCACTATTAAGAAATAACTATCCTGAAACAATACAAGAGGATTTTCCTGAAAAACTTATAAAATACGGTTTTAAGAAAACTGATATTGATAAAAAACGATACCCAGAAATAAATACTATTTTCAGCGAAAAGCCATGTAATGACGATTTAGGAAGTTTTTGCATTCCTACATTTAGAGATATCTTTATTTTCAGAAAAAAAGATCAGATTGTAGGAATTGCTAAGATCTGTTATAGCTGTCATCTTGCGACAATAATAGGCACTGAAAGAAATATCCGAAATTTCGGAAGTTGTGGTGATTTCCGTAAACTGCAGGAACTCATGAATAAGTAAATCCGGTTGAAATCTTTTGAAATGGAAAATGACTTCAAAAATGACACTCAATCTTTAATCAATGGCTTAAGACAAGCTGAAAGGATGTTGTCAGAATTTTCAGGCGGATACTCAGGTCAATATTTTTCTGCTGAAGAATTTCACAAAGATTTAAAAGATCATATTTTTGAATTGGAAAATGGAAACAAAGCCGTTCTGGAAGATTTATTTATATGGTTTGCTCCAACCTGTCAATGGGATGAATTCGTAGGGGATACAATATTGGGAGAAAGAATTTTTCAGCAGATTACTACCTTAAAAAATAATTAACCTCTTCTTATATGCAATAACATGAAAGTTATAAAGATGAATTTAAAAAAACTTAACAGGATCGTTCTGTGGATACTGATTGGACTTTGTGTTTTGACAATGCTTGGGCTCTTGAACTTTGGTCATGGGCTAGGAAACATTATTTATTTCCCGCCGATTATTTTAGCAACTGTTGGACATGTCTTAATTACAAGGTGGCTCAAGAAGAAAAATAACAATAAATATTGGCTTCCACTTATTGTGATAAGCTCCATTATTTGTTTGAGTATTATTTATTATGCGACATGGGGACGAGGCGGAGAGTTTTCCTGGGATGGAAGAGTGTTTTTTATAAAATAAAAACTCCTTTATGAAACTTCAAAACAGAAAAAATGAAAAATACTTTAATTATAATTTTGACATTAACATTGTTGAATAACTGCAATAAAATACAAAAACAAACTCAAGGCGAACATGAAAGAACTGAACTTGTTCCCGAGCCGGACAAAGCAGAAAGGTTAAAATTTGAAGCGATTGAAAAACTTAAAAAATCAAATTGTATTTTTGATGAGCCTGATGTATCACTTTCCGGAATAATTTTAAGAAATTCAGAAAGTGCCACAAAAATTATTGGTTCGGAAAATGATATGGATACATTAGACCATTATCGTTTTTATTCAAAACTTAAAGGCGAAATTCTAACATTAACACAACATCCCGGAGATAGTAAAAACCAGATTTCAATAATTAAAGTTCAGAAATCGGATAAACCCAATGGTGAATTTAAAGAATTAAACTTTGATACATTTGCAACAGGAAAAGGAATAAAATTAGGCCTGACAAAAAAGCAAATTATTGAAAAATTGGGGGATTGTTATGCACCAATTGACAGTACAAAAAATTACATAGAACTTTATTATGTCATTGAACAACCGCAAGACAGTAAATCAAAAATTTTGGAAAAGAACAATATGCCCAAATATTTTGCAAGTTATAAATTATGGAATGACAGATTAGAAAAATTTGAGTTTGGATTTGAATATCCCTGAAAGCAAATATTTACAAAGACAACAAAAAACATTGAACATTCATTATATGGTATTACAGCAAACGAAATTAGTACTAAATAATAGAGCAATTCTTGAAAGGGTAAACAATAAATTTATATGCAAATAAGTATGACGGAGGAACAATTAAAACTGCAAATTAAGAGAATGGAAATGATGTGTAAGTCTTTCCAATCAAATTCAGAAAAGTATCCGGAATTTCTACCGGAATTTGAAGCTTCTAAATCAATAAATAATATTCTGAAGCAATCAATTAATTTAACGAGTGAAAATTATAATGACATATTGAAAGTCCTGAAAAATCTTGACTTAATAAAACATTATGAGGGTTCGGGTTGGTATGACTATAAACTTCATTTAAATTCTTTGTTGAAACATAAATGGTTTAATGGTGTTAATTAGAAAGATGGAATGATATTTCAGTCCTTTTGGAATACCTAATCCATTATCTGCAACTAAACAAGACAGTATGCTGGAACAAATTGGAATTGACAGACAAATAAAGAAAGACATCATTAAAGGCATTCTATCCGAGACTTTTAAAGGATGCAAAATTCATTATTTTGATCAGGGAAACACTTGGGAAATTGAGGATGCAAAACAACTTGATGATCATTCAATTTGTTTCAGTCTTATTAAAAATGAAAGTGAATTTCCCATTATGATTGAAATAGCAGGAACTCCGGATAAGAATGCGCTAGAACGGGGACAGTATCTGGCAAAAATTATTTCAGATAAGCTGAATTGCAAGACCATTACAGATTATAAGGAACCGCATGAATCATTGTACTGTCCTTCAGATTCGGTAATTTTTGATAAAGGACACTCATACTTCGCAGATGACAGTAACACTATTTGGGCTGATGGAGAAGGCGATGAAGTAAAAATTGTAAAAGAAATTTTTCTGGTAAATTATAAATTTGATGATAAAGCTAATTTAATCAATGGCAATAGTTAACAACTTTCTTTAGTTGAACCATTTGTCTATTTGTCAAGTAACGAGGATGTCTTCAAACACTATTGTAGATTACTTATTTGTTTGAGCCAAGTGAAATAGAAACTACAGACTTTTTTTCTGCTAAGAAACTTTTTAATTGGCTTTGTTTATCTAGAAACTGATTGTTTTTCAGTATTATACTTTCTTCTATAATAGAATCAAATCAGATAATCTTTCCCTTAATTTGAGATTTAAATAAAATCAGTTTAAATTTGACTTGCTAAAGATCTTTGGTAAGTCATTTTTTAACAAAAAAATAAGCTTATGCATCATCAATTGGAAAAACATTATGTCAATAGAGTCGGTTGGCTTCGTGCAGCGGTTTTAGGTGCAAATGACGGATTATTGTCTACTACAAGTATTGTAATTGGTGTTGCTGCAGCTAATCCCGATAGAAATACCATTATTCTTGCTGCATTAGCAGGAATGATTGCAGGAGCGATGTCTATGGCTGCAGGAGAATATGTTTCAGTTAGCTCACAAGAGGATACAGAAAAAGCTGATCTTTTAAGAGAAAAACGGGAACTTGAAGAAATGCCGGAAGTGGAGTTAGGAGAATTAGCTAAAATCTATCAAAGGCGAGGTGTAAGCAAAGAAACTGCTTTACAGGTCGCCATTGAATTAAGTAATCACGATGCTTTGGCTGCTCATGTTCACGATGAATTGGGAATCAATGAAATTACTCAGGCAAAACCTTTGCAGGCTGCATTTGCATCTTTGGGTTCATTTGCTTTAGGAGCATTATTACCTTTTGGTGTTTCTCTTTTTGCTCCGATTAAGGAAATGGTATACTTCCAATACGGATTTTCAATTATTTTCCTAATGATCTTAGGGGCAATTTCAGCTAAAACAGGAGGTTCAAAAATAGGAATTGCTGTGCTAAGAATATGCTTATGGGGAACTGTTGCTATGGGAGTAACAGCATTAATAGGACATTTCTTTGGTATGACTATAACTTAGCGCAAGAATAATATATAAGAACTTACGATATTGCATTTTATGGATCGATTTTATTTTAAAATTGATAACTTAGTGAAAAATATATACAAATTTTTAATAATATTTTTATAATAAAACTTTAGACCATGAGAGTAGATCAAACTTTACCATGTCCGTCATGTGGAAGACCTATTACCTATAATCTGCAAGCATTAATTGCTGGAGCTAGTTTTGAATGTCTAAACTGTGGGGCAAAGATTAAAATTTACGCATCGAGTGTAAACGATGTAAAAAAGCATTATGAAAAATTCATAAATCTGAAAGATAAATCTAAAGCTCAAAAAGTTGATACATTCGCAATCAATGAATTTATTGAGATTATCGATAAATAATAATATTTATTGTTTTTTATATTATTATTTTACTTAATCAATACTGTACTTTAAATAAAAGTACTTGAAAAATACTACGATATAACATTCCGTCTTTTAATCTGATGTTTATAAAATTTCAATAAATGTTATCCAAACAGAACCTCTATATAATTTTCGTAGTAAGTCAAAATTTCTTATTTCATCAAAAGCATCTTCAAACGCATTTCTTCCGATGGTGAGAAGTTGATGCTCTTTCTCCGGTCTTCAAATAAAGTTAAATGCCTGAAAATAATTATTATTTCCTAACAGAAATCTTGATTCAATGAGCAGTTCTTGTCTCTGTTTTCTGGTAAAGCGGAACACCCTGATAAAATAACCTAATATTCAATTAGCATAAAATACTCTCACCAAAAATTGTAGGTGTAAAACATCTTTATTAATATTGTGTTCATATGTCCACGAAAAAAGTTTTTAGAACGCTTGGTTTTCCCAAAGTTGGTACCGTTTTATTTTTGTTGCTGATGATTTTGCATGGTTGCAAGGATGCTTCAGCAAAATCGGATAAAATCAATATAGGCTTTTCGCAAGGTTTGGGAAATCATCCCTGGAGACAGGCTATGAATCATTCCATGGAGATTCAGGCGTCTTTGCATTCTGAGGTACAGCTAAGCATTAGTAAAGCAGAAGGGTCGGTTCAGAAACAGATCGGGGATATTCAGAAGATGATAGATAATGAAGCGGATATCATCATTATTTCACCCATTGATCCCGATTCGCTGGTTCCGGTCGTGGAAAAAGCCTTTGCAAAAAAAATTCCTGTGATTTTGGTGGATAGAAAAATCAATTCGGATAAATATGCAACTTACATCGGTGCTGATAATGTGGAAATTGGCAAAGAAGCAGCGCAGTATATTATCTCGGATTCTAAAAATTTAAAAAAAGTCATTGAAATAAAAGGCTATGACAATTCTTCGCCCACTACGGAAAGAAGTCTGGGTTTGCAGCATACTATTAAAAATAATTCCAATACAGAACTGATAAAAACCTTCAAAGGTCTTCCGGCTGAAGCATTCAGAAAAACTCTGGATTCATTGGGAAATCAGGCTCTTTATGTTTTTGCTTTCAATGACCAACTAGCAACGCAAGCCTGGCAAATAGCGAGAAACGCCGGTGTGGAAAATCAAATCAAATTTATCGGTGTGGATGGTCTGAATACCAAAGACGGTGGAATCCAGATGGTTTTGGACGGTAAATTGAATGCCACTTTACTTTATCCTACCGGCGGAACGGAAGCCATTGAAACTGCTATTAAAATCTACAACGGGCAAATTCCACCGAAACGAATTAAGCTCAGTACAACCATTATCGACAGGCTGAATGCTGAAATTATGCGCAACCAGTTCGATAAGATCATCGAACAGCAGGGCGTTATCGAAAATCAGGTGAATGCCGTGAAAAAGCAGACCGAACTCTATTCTTCCCAAAGAGAATTGTTCCGCTGGTCAGTTGTTCTTTTGATTCTGATGTTTTGCCTGATTGCCTATGCTATTTATCTGATTTATACCATTAAAATTAAAAATAAACAGCTTACCCTCACCAACGAACGTGTGACGATTCAGCGGAATCAGATTGAAACCATTGCCAATGAACTCAAGGAAAGTAATGAAGCAAGAGTAAACTTTTTCACGGGTTTATCCCATGAATTCAAAACGCCGATAACGCTTATTTTGAGTTCTTTGGAATCATTGAAAGATACTTTTAAAAGCAAAGGGACAAAGCCGTCTTATGAGCTGGAACTGATTAATAAAAATTCAAACCGTTTGCTTAGGTTGGTGGATAATCTTTTGGATTTCAGAAAAATAGAAAATAAAACCTTCAATCTAAGGGTTTCCAAAACCAATATCTACGATTTCACTTATGGCATTTTCAGGGATTTTGAAAATGAGGCCAAAAAAAGGATTATTAAGTTTGAAATCCATTCCGCAAACAAAAATCTGGAACTGTATATTGACAGAAACCTGATGGATAAAGTATATTTTAACCTTTTGTCAAATGCTTTTAAGTTCACGCCGGACAATGGAAAAATTGAAATTACAATTCAGGAAAAAGGAAATCAGGCGGTTATCAGCTTCAAAGACAACGGTATAGGAATCCCGGAAAAAGAGATCCGCAACGTTTTCGAACCCTATTTTAAAGGTTCCAACAACCGGAAAAACAGTTCAGGAATTGGGCTTCATCTCAGCCGTCAGTTTGTGGAGCTTCATCTCGGGAAAATTGAGGTGAGTTCTTTTCAGGGAACGGAATTTATCATCAGTCTTTACAAAGGAAACAAGCATTTCAATGAAGATCAGATGATAAAAGAACCGAGTGTTATGGATGCGGAAACGCTGGCAAAAGATGGTGTTTTCGGCGTGGTGGAAGAAGGAAGTTTTATGCAAAATCAGGAAAATCCAGGTGATCGGTATTCTTTGCTTTTGGTGGAGGATAATTCGGATTTGTCGTTTTTCCTCAGCAATAAGCTTCAGACGGAATTTGATGTGATGGTTTCCGATGGTACGGATGCGATTGATAAGGCGCTAAGCGAGATTCCCGACATCATTGTCTGCGATGTGAATCTTCCTGGAAAAAACGGCTTTGAAATCTGCGAAATCCTGAAAAATGATCTCAGAACATCTCATATTCCGGTTATTCTTCTTACGGCTTTGGACAATAAGGAATCTTATCTTCAGGGACTGAAATCCGGGGTTGATCTTTATCTTACGAAGCCATTCAGCTATCCGATCCTGACACAGTCGCTGCGTTCATTACTTTACAACCGCGAAAAACTCCGTTATTATTACACCAACAACATTGGCAGAATCGTTGACAGTAAATCCTTCGGAAGTATGGAGCAGACGTTCGTGAACAAATTGAATCAGATCATCAAAACCAATATTGATAATCCCGATTTTTCAGTGGAAAATCTTGCAGATTTACTAAATATCTCAAGAATCCAGCTTTACAGGAAAATCAAGGCAATGTTTGATGTGAATGTAAGCGACTACATCAACAATATCCGCCTTGAACAGGCAAAATCGATGCTGCAAAATCCAGGACTGACGATTTCCGAAATTGCTTATAAAACCGGCTTTTCTTCCCCGAATTATTTCTCCACGGTCTTCAAAAATAAGTTTGGGGTTTCTCCGAATGTATTTAGGAAGAGCGTTGGTGAGGAGTAATTAATCCTTGTATATCTTTTCTTTTCTTTCCCGAATAGAGTAGCAATATCCGTGCGAACGAGATATCGTTGTCAGCACTAATAGATCTCGTTGTTCGGTTGCACAATGATGCATTGCTTGCTCGAAGTATTCATCTTATAAAAACTAAAGCCGTAGTTTCCAAAAAACCGACTTCAAATTTCGGTCAATCTTCCCACACTAAAATTCGTTCATACTTCTAAAAGTCCTAATAATCCACGTAACATTTTTATAGAATGGTGTTACATTTTTGAAACATTATTATCATATTTTGAAATTACATCAATTTTAAAATTTTGATTTTCAGTTAATTAAATTTAGTTAACAAATAATTAACCTTGACGAAATATTTTGTTACATAATTAGACCTTCGCATTCCTGTCCCGGGATATATTAGCCACAAACAAAGTAATATTTTTCAACAGATGAAATCGCTATGATTTGTAAACGCAACTATCAATAAGAGTAAGCGATTTCATTTGATCAATAAAAAATAATAAATATCTATATATGAATAAAATTTTGATGTGGTCTGTCACTGCGGCTTTGGCAGGATTTCTTTTCGGGTTCGATGTGGTGGTGATTTCCGGAGCCGATAAAAAACTGCAGGCGCTTTGGCAGAGTTCAGACGCATTCCACGGTGCGGTAGTAATGGGAATGGCATTGTGGGGAACCGTTATCGGAGCCATCTTTGGCGGAATCCCAACCAACAAATTCGGACGGAAAAAAACACTTTTAGCAATCGGCATCTTATACGCACTTTCAGCAATCGGAACAGCGCTTTCCAATGATCCTTATATTTTCGCATTTTTCAGATTTATGGGAGGTTTGGGCGTTGGAGCATCTACCATTGCAGCGCCGGCTTATATTTCCGAAATCGCTCCTGCAAAAGATCGCGGAAGATTGGTTTCATTGTATCAGTTCAATATTGTTTTGGGGATTTTGGTAGCCTTTTTATCCAATTATCTACTCAGTGGAATCGGAGATAACGACTGGAGATGGATGCTTGGTGTTCAGGCAATTCCGGCAAGTATCTACACCTTATGTGTGCTTATAATTCCGGAAAGCCCAAGATGGCTCGTTTCCAAAGGCAGAATAAACGAAGCTAAAAATGTAGTTAAAATCGTAAATCCGGATCAGGATTCTGACCTACTCATTTCTCAGATGGAAGACGATCATGCCGAAGCGCCAAAGGAAAATATTTTTATGAAAAAATATCGTTTTCCGTTGATGCTCGCTTTCCTTGTCGCATTTTTCAATCAGATGTCGGGCATCAATGCATTTTTATATTATGCACCGAGAATTTTTGGTGAGGCTGGATTGGGCGAGAAAACAGCACTTCTCAGCAGTATCGGAATTGGAGTTGTTAATATGGTTTTCACGTTGGTTGGTGTTAATCTTATTGACAAAGTCGGTAGAAGAACCCTGATGTATATTGGTTCTATCGGTTATATCATTTCGTTAGGATTGGTTTCTATGGCATTTTATTTCCATTGGTCGGGTTTGGCGATTCCTGTATTTTTATTCCTGTTTATCGCTTCTCACGCCATCGGACAGGGAACGGTGATCTGGGTTTTTATTTCCGAGATTTTTCCGAACCATCTCCGCGCATCAGGACAGGCATTCGGAAGCTCTACGCATTGGGTTTTGGCAGCGATCATTCCGTCACTTATCCCGACATTATTTTCTACGATTGGCGCCGGAACGGTATTTCTGGTATTTACGATCGCAATGGTATTCCAGCTGTTATTTGTGATTTTTATGATGCCGGAAACAAAAGGCGTATCACTGGAAAAATTAAGCAAAACACTTACAAAAGAATAAACCCTTCAAAAATCTTCGAGAAAAAATAATTCAATGAAAAAAATAATATCAAGTTTAATTGTCGCTTCTGTCTTTTTTTCGAATCTCAACGCTCAGTCGGGTTCGGAGAAGGAAGAGCAGCTTTACCGCCCCAATTTCCATTTCAGCCCCAAAAAAGGATGGATGAATGATCCGAACGGGCTTTATTACAAAGACGGTGTTTATCACCTGTTCTTCCAGCATTATCCCGATGGAAACAAATGGGGACCGATGCATTGGGGACACGCCACAAGCAAAGACCTTGTCAAGTGGGAAGAGCAGCCGATTGCTCTTTATCCGGATGATTTGGGATACATTTTCTCAGGAAGTGCGGTGGTCGATAAAAATAATACTTCGGGTTTCGGGGATTCCAAAAATAATCCTGTCGTTGCAGTGTATACTTATCACAATCCCAACCGTGAAAAAGACGGTAAGATAGATGTGGAATCTCAGGGAATCGCTTACTCTTTGGATAATAGTAAAACTTGGACAAAATATAGCGCAAATCCTGTTCTTAAAAACCCGGGAATCCGTGATTTTCGTGATCCAAAGGTATTTTGGGACAGCAAAAGACAGCAATGGATTATGGTTTTGGCGGCTCAGGACAGAACGCACTTTTACGCATCAAAAAACCTGAAAGAATGGGCGTTCCAATCCGAATTTGGAAAAGATCTGGGCGGTCACGGCGGCGTTTGGGAATGCCCAGATCTATTTCCGTTAAAAGTAGAAGGCACCAATGAAGAAAAGTGGGTTCTGATCGTCAATATCAATCCAGGCGGACCGAATAATGGTTCTGCAGGGCAATATTTTGTCGGTGACTTTGACGGGAAAACTTTTAAGATTGATGAATATTTCACAAAACAGCTTCAGAAAGAAAAAGCAGCCTGGCTGGATTGGGGAAAAGACAATTATGCCAGCGTTTCATTTGATAATGTTCCGCAGGGAAAACGGGTGATTATCGGTTGGATGAGCAACTGGGAATATGCGCAGGAAGTTCCTACGGAAGCGTGGAGAAGCAGTACGACAATGGCAAGGGAAGTTTCACTCAAAAAAACAAAAGACGGCTATCTCCTTAAAAATATTCCGGTTGCCGGACTGAAAAATTATCAAGGGAAATCTATCCGGAAAAAAATCAATCTGAAGGCTGAAAATAAATTAATAAGTCCGTCAGAAATTGACCTGACTAAAGCAGTTCTCGATTTAAATTTAAAGAAAATGACTACCGGAACTTATAGCTTTTCTCTGAAAAATTCTTTGGGTGAAGAAGTCATTTTTGGAATTGATAATAAAAGAAAAGAATTGTTTGTAGATCGTTCCAAATCAGGGAAAACAGGTTTTGGAAACCATTACGCCACGCCGGTTACCAAAGCGCCTTTGAATCAGATCTATTCCGAAGCAAAAATGAAACTGGTCATCGACAAGACTTCGATTGAAATCTTCTTCAACGATGGCGAAAAAGTAATGACCGAAATCTTCTTCCCGAACGAACATTTCTCCGAACTGACTATCTCAACAGACACGAAAGAAAGCTCATTAAATATTAATGCACATCAGCTTAATATTAAATAAGAGATAACAGTGCAGAACATTCCGTAGACAATCAATTAAAATTAAAACTATATGATATGAAGAAATATAAAATTGCAGTCGCCTTTTGCCTTCTTCCGTTTTCCTACATTTTTGCGCAGGAAATTGTGAAAGGAAAGGTGCTGTCTTCCAATCAGAAACCGCTTAGTGGTGTAACCGTGACTGTTTCCGAAACGGGTACTACTACAACGACTGATAGCAGCGGGACATTTCAGATCAATGATTTGAAGAAAGGAAACACGCTGGTTTTTACCTATCCCGATTATACTACGAAAGAAGTGGTGGTGGATGAAAAAACTGTCCTCAACATCATTCTGGCAGCCGATAAGGTAAAGAATATCGACGAAGTTGTGGTGACCGGATATACCAAGCAGAAAAAAGCCGACATCACCGGAGCAGTTTCCATTGTTGATATGAAGGATCTTAACAAACAGGCGGAACCGAATCCCATCAAATCACTACAGGGAAGAGTAGCTGGGGTAAATATCTCCGCCGATGGTTCGCCTTCAGGAGGAAGTACCAAAGTCCTGATTCGTGGTGTCGGGACACTGAACAATACCGACCCGCTTTATGTCATAGACGGTGTACCAACAAAAGCAGGAATGCACGAACTGAATCCCGGCGACATCGAAACGATGCAGGTACTGAAAGATGCTTCTTCCGCAAGCATCTACGGTTCCAGAGCGGCCAACGGTGTGATCATCATTACCACCAAAAAAGGAAAAAAAGGCAAGATGAGAATCGACCTGAATTATTATACTGCTTTTTCTCAATACGCGAAAAAAACGCCTGTTCTCAACGCAAAACAATTCGGACAGGTGCTCTGGCAGGCTAATATCAATGACGGTCTGAATCCGAACAATAATAACCTGAGCTACAGCTTCGACTGGGGCGTTCAGAACGGTGTTCCGACCTTGTACAACAGCTACGTTCCGGAATATCTGGATGCGGCAAAAACCATCAAATCTGCCAATACCAATTGGTATGATGAGGTTTCCCAGACCGGTGTTGCCAATTCTTTGGATGTTTCGGCTTCAAGTGCTTCGGACAAAGGTTCTGCCTTCTTCTCAATGGGTTATTATGACAATGACGGTATCGTAAAGCTGACCAATTTCAAAAGACTATCTGCCCGTGTGAACACTTCCTATAATTTTTTCGATGGTAAATTAAAAATCGGGGAAAATTTTACGTACAATAAAACCAACGAATTGATGGATCCGGGTGTTCTTGATCCGGCTTTGAGAGCGTTGCCCATTATTCCTGTTCATACTGTGGACGGAATCGGGTGGGGTGGTCCGGTTGGCGGGATGAATGACCGTCAGAATCCTGTCCGTCTTTTGGAATACAACAAAGACAACGGCTACCGTTACCAGCGTTTTTTCGGAAATGTCTATGCCGAATTACAGCCTGTGAAAAATTTGACATTGAAGTCAAGTTTCGGTGTTGATTTTTCGAATTATTATAAAAGAATGTTACAGAGAAGTTATGTTTCCGGTTATCTTCAAAACAAAACCAATGCGGTAAATATCGACCAGTCCGATACTGAAAAATGGACATGGACCAACACGGCTCAATACACCGCCAAAGCAGGAAATCACCACTTCGATTTGCTAGGTGGTATGGAAATGTATAAAGAAACATTCAACAACACCTGGCTCAGAAAAGAAGGATTTCTGATAGAGACGCCGGATTATATGTATCCTGAGGCTGGAACCGGTGATGCTTTCAATGGCGGAAGTTCTACCTATTACAGCTTACTGTCATACTTCGGAAAATTCTCTTACGATTATGACAATCGTTATCTCTTCTCTGCAACGGTGCGCTATGACGGCTCGTCAAGATTCGGGAAGAACAACCGTTTTGGAACATTCCCGGCATTTTCGGCTGGATGGAGAATCAACAAGGAAGATTTTGCGGAGAAATGGATTCCGTTTTTCTCAGATTTGAGGCTGAGAGCAGGTTGGGGACAGACCGGAAACCAGGAAATCAGCAACTCGGCAGTATATTCTCTTTACATTGCTAATTATGCAGGCGGAAATCCGACCTGGGCAACTTCCTACGGAACGGCTTATGATATTTCTGGAGTGGGAAGCGGTTTATTGCCTTCAGGATTCATTGCAACACAAACTAAAAATGATGATCTGAAATGGGAAACTACCACGCAAACCAACCTAGGTCTGGATTTCGGATTTTTTAATCAGAAACTGACGGGAAGCGTGGATATTTATAAAAAAGCAACCAAAGATATTCTCGTTTTACCTCCCTATCTGGGCGTAATTGGCGAAGGTGGAAACCGCTGGATCAACGGCGCATCTATGGAAAATAAAGGGATTGAAGTCGCTTTGGGTTATCAGGATAAGACTTCCGGCGGATTCGGATACGAGATTTCAGGAAATTTCTCAATGAACCGGAACAAAATCACGGAATTACCACAATCCGTTATCAACAATTATGGCGGAAACGGAACCACGGATAATATTCTCGGAAGACCGATCAATTCAATGTATGGATATGTTGCCGACGGACTTTTCAGAACGCAGGCTGAAGTAGATAATTCCGCTACTCAACCGGGCAAAGGATTGGGAAGGATTCGTTATGCCGATTTAAATAATGATGGAATTATTGATGACAAAGACAGAACATGGATCGGAAATCCGAATCCGGGATTTATGTATGGCGTTAATCTTAACTTTTCATATAAAAACTTCGATTTGTCGACATTCTGGCAAGGCATCGGCGATGTGGATGTCATTAATTCTAAAAAATACCAGACCGATTTCTGGAGTGTGGATGATGTTGGTTCCAATAAAGGAACGAGGTTGCTCAATGCATGGTCGCCACAGAATCCGAATTCTGATATTCCTGCATTGACAACGGTGGACAGCAATGCAGAGTCTAGATTTTCATCTTATTATGTAGAGAACGGAAGTTATCTGAAACTAAGGGTTTTACAGTTAGGGTATAGTATTCCTAAAAATGTGTTGGAGCAGTACAAGCTTACCAATTTCAGGATTTACATCAGCGCACAGAATCTTCTGACCATCAAATCCAAAAGCTTCACGGGTATTGATCCGGAAACGCCGGCTTTCGGTTATCCGCTTCCGCTGACGTTCAATTTTGGAGTTAATTTATCACTATAATATTTGAATAAATTCTCGCAGATTATCCAGATGAAACTGATTAAAAAAATCTGCTCGATTTGCGAAATCAGCGAGAGACAAAAAAAATCAAAAATAATATTAAAACAATGAAAAAATATATACTATTAACAGTTGCCTGCGCATTTCTGTTGGGAACAACTTCCTGCAACGATTTTTTGGACAATGAGCCAAGAGGCGTTCTTTCCGAAGCCGATGTTGTAACGCCGGAAAATGTGGACGGTTTTGTGATCGCAGCTTATGCAGCACTTGGAAACGACCATTACGACACGCCTTTCAGCCTTTGGCCGTACGGAAATGTGCGTTCTGACGATGCTTACAAAGGCGGAAGCGGAACCAATGATATCCAAGCATTTCACTTTTTTGAAATTTCCAACAATATCCGTTCGGACTTTGGTGAATTGGACCGTCTCTGGTATCTGCATTATGTGGGAATCGGAAGATGCAACAAAGCAATTGCAGCGCTTAACCAGCTTTCTGAAGCGCAATATCCGAACAAGAAGAAACGTATTGCCGAGATGAAATTCGTGAGAGGACATTTTTATTTTATGCTGAAAATCCTCTTCAAATATGTGCCTTACGTGGATGAAAATACACCAATTGACGATTATCCGAAAATCTCCAACCGTGCGAAAACCGACCAGCAATTGTGGGATGCCATTGCTTCCAATTTTGAAGATGCTGCCGCCGATTTGCCGTCAACGCAATCCGAAGTCGGAAGACCAAAGAAAAGTGCGGCTTATGCATATTTGGCAAAAGTGCGATTGTACCAGGCCTATGAGCAGGACGACAATTATACAGTAACTCAGATCAATCCGGCAACACTTCAGAAATCCATTGATGCGGCTAATCAGGTGATCGGAAATTATACTCTTGAATCAGATTTCGGGTACAATTTTCTCCCGGGAACGCACGAAAATGGTCCGGAATCGGTTTTCTCAATTCAATATTCTGACAATGACGGAACGCTTTTCGGAAGACTGAATTATGGGGATGTGCTTTCTCTGCCGCAAGGTTTGGGATGCTGCGATTTCCACAAACCAAGCCAGAATCTGGTGAACGCTTTCAAGACAACGCCTCAAGGTCTGCCAATGTTCGATACGTATAATGACACGGATTTGAATTACAATCAGCTCAATAATTACAAAGTAGATCCAAGACTTTACCACACGGTTGCTTTGCCGGGATTGCCTTGGAAATACGAGGAAAACAAAATCTATCAGGAAAGCTGGAACAGGAGCCCGGGAACTTATGGTTATTATGCTTCATTAAAAGAAAATGTACCGGTTGGCTGTGGCTGTACCGTAAATGTTGACCCTTTTTATGGCAACTCTAAAAATAGAATCATCATCCGCTATTCCGATGTGTTGCTAATGAAAGCTGAGGCGTTGACAGAGCTTGGACAGATCAACGAAGCGTTGCCATTGATTAATCAGGTGAGACAACGTGCAGCAAACAGCACCGTTTTGACCGGAAGTTACACTTCAAACAATCTGATCAGCAAATATGAACCGGGTGTGAACTGTACTTGGAATCAGGATTTTGCAAGAAAAGCCTTGAGATGGGAGCGTAGAATGGAATTTGCAATGGAAGGCAGCCGTTTCTTCGACCTTGTGAGATGGGGAACTGCAGCAGGTACGATGAATACCTATTATTCCGGAGAAAAAACGAAAAGATCTTACTATTCCCAGGCAGGATTTGACCATGGAATTGAAGAATACTGCCCGATTCCATTGGCTCAGATCAATTTCAGCCAGGGATTGTACAAGCAAAATAACGGTTATTAAAACTAAAGATTTATGAAAACAATATTTAATAAACTTCCAATATTTTTTCTATGGCTGGTTTCTGCTATGTTAGTCTGGTCCTGTGACAACAATATAGAAGACGGATTGGTAACAGATGTTTCGGTGAATGTTTCTTCCTTTAAAGTAAACGGCGTTTCTGGAGACATTGACAATAAAAATGATAAAATCACGGTAACGTTACCTTACGGAACGAGTGTAAAAACCTTATTGCCAATAATAGAAATTCCGCAAGGTGCAGTGATTTCCCCGGCTTCGGGAACTGTAATTGATTTTTCGCAGCCTGTCAAATTCAGAGTAAAGAATGGTAATATTTATAAAGATTATCAGGTGACGGTTCAGGCTCAGGTTCCGATTATCAGTTTTAAAATTAACGGATTATCGGCAACTATCAACCATTCCAGCAAGACGATTTCACTCACAATGCCGGAAGGAACGAATCTTACTGCCTTGCAGCCTGTAATAGAAATGGCAAGCGGAGTAAGCATCAATCCTGCATCAGGAACTACGATTAATTTCGGCAGCCCTGTACAATTTACTGTTTCCAATGCGAATCTGACTGAAATCTACACGGCAAAAGTAACCACTCCGGTTTCTGGGCCAACAGTCGCATTCCTCGGAACGGCAGCAACCAGAACAGGCCTTACCAATCCTGATGAAATTGCAGCTTCTGACTGGCTTTTCGGAAAATTTTCCGGAGCAGTTTATGTTTCAATGGCAGATGTGGCGAGTGGTACAACGAATCTGACGGGCATCAATGTGATTTGGTGGCATTTTGACTCGGCTACCGCTTTACCGGGTGATGCATTGAATGCAAATGTAACTTCCAAAATCAAAACCTATCTGAATGCGGGCGGAAATATCCTGTTAACGGGATTTGCTGCTCAATATGTGGATGCTTTGGGGATTGTGCCTTCGGGAAAAGGTCCGAATAATGTTTTCGGGGATTTCTTACCGAACGGGTTTGTAGATGCGAACAACGATTGGGGAATTTCCTTCAAAGGTAACGAAGCGCACCCTGTTTTTGATGGACTCCTGACCTACGAATCCGGGAAAGCCAATTTCCTTCAGAAAGGAACATTCAGATTGAATCACACCGCGTGGTGGTTCTTGCCGGATTGGGGCGGCTATGTGAACGGTGCCGGATGGAGAACGCAGACAGGAGGAAATAACCTGGCCAGTGAAGCCTGGGACAATACTTTGGACGGACGTGTTGCCGTGGCCGAATTTCCAGGTGGAACTGCCAATAAAAAGTGTATCACTATTTCAATGGGTGCTTACGACTGGTACAACGAAACCTCGAACGGAACACCAAGCCAGCCGAACGGATTTTTGGATAACATCAAAAAAATCACGGAGAACAGCCTTAATTATCTTGTAACGCATTAATATCAGAATCAATGACAATCAGAAAAATATATTTAGCCGCTGTGATGGCTTTAGCAACTTATTCCTGCCAGAATCAGGATTCGGTGGCTGATGTGAATCCGGATGATATTTTCAGACAGACGAACATCTTTCCGCAACCGCCCAATCAATGGATGGGAAACACTAATCCCTATTACACAGCAGGTTATGTTGGTGATGTAATGCCATATTACGAAAACGGGAAATTCTACCTTTTCTTTCTTCATGATGCTAAAACCAAACCTGCAGGCGAAGGATTTCACGATATTCACAGCTTTGAGACGACCAATTTTAAGGATTTTACTTATCAAGGGAGACAAATTCCCTACGGAACAGCTTCCGAACCGGACTTTGGTGTAGGAACGGGAAGTCTGGTGAAAGTCGGGAGTATGTATTATTACTATTACACAGGGCACAATGCAATTGCTTCGTTTTTAGCGGGTAATCCGAGGGAAAGTGTGCTTTTGGCAACAAGTACCGATATGAAAAACTGGACGAAAGTGAAGAATTTTAAAATCACTGCTCCGGCTGGTTATTATGATTATGAATTCCGCGATCCGCATGTTTTCTTCAATGCTGAGGATGGAAAATACTGGATGCTGGTTTCTGCACAGACTTCGGCTAAAAAAGCGGTTGTTCTTAAATTTACAACAACTAATCCTGCCAGCGGAAACTGGACGGTGGAAAACCCGATTTACACGACAACTTCTTCAGAAAATTACATTATGCTGGAATGTCCCGACCTTTTCAAAATGGGCAATTACTGGTATCTTCTTTTCTCCGAAAATTGGAGTAACAATACCGGAACACATTACAGAATCGGAACTTCGCCAAACGGACCGTGGACTACACCTGTGAATGACCGGTTGGACGGCTCTTATCTCTACGCTGCAAAAAGTGTTTCGGACAATGCCAACCGTTATCTGGTAGGTTGGACTGCAAGAAAAGTTCCTGAAAGCAACACTGGTGGAAAAGACTGGGCGGGAAATCTTGTAGCACATCAATTAGTTCAGAGTCAGGATGGAAAGTTGGCGGTAAAACCTATTTCTACCTTGCAATCTGTATTTGGACAAAGTGCTTCACTTTCTGTAGATAAAACTATAGGAAATGCTTCTCAAAATGGTAACGGTTTTAATTTGTCTGCCAATTCGCAAGTGATGTTTGGGAAACTTCAGAAAGCAAATCAAATAAGCTTTACGTTGAACGCTTATGCTAACGGAAAATCAGGATTGATTCTGGCGCAGGATAATGACGGAAAAAATGGTTTTAAAATTGCATTCGAACCTTCCTCCAACAGAATAGCAAGTTATGTAATGAACGGCGGAAGTGAGGATTTTGCCAATGCTTATCCTTTGTCCGGAATCTCGGGAACCAACTATAATGTAACGGTTTTCATCAGCAATGATGTTTGTGTGGTCTATGTGAATGACAAGTTGGCGTTCAGCAATCGAGTGTACGATGTTGTTAACAAAAAATGGAGTATTTTTGGTTCTTCGGACAGTTCATTCAGTAATATTAATGTCAAAAATCCTTAATTAATGTTTCTTAATAAAAAAATAAATGCAGTCAGTTTCGGAGAGGTGCTCTTCGATGTGTTTGGAGAAGAAAAGAAAATTGGTGGTGCTCCGCTCAATCTGGCACTCAGAACGGCGTCTTTCGGATTTCCAGTGGCGATGATAAGTGCTGTTGGAAATGATGAGGATGGAAAGGTGATTTGTGACTATGTCAGTGAAAATCAACTTGATACCAGTGGAATCATGACAACCCAGGATTATGATACGGGTATTGTCCAGGTAACATTGAACGAGCGTGGTTCTGCAACTTATGAAATCAAATTTCCGTCTGCCTGGGATTTTATTGAAACCAATAATGATACTTTGAATATCGTTAAAAATGCCGATGTCTTTTTTTACGGAAGCCTTGTCTGCAGGAATGATGCTTCAAGAAACACGCTTTTCAGGCTATTGGATTCCAACCCTGGAATGTTCAAGGTTTTTGATGTTAATCTGAGAAAACCTTTCTACCACATTGGGCTTCTGGAAGAATTGATGAATAAAGCCGATTTCATTAAATTTAATGATGAAGAAATCCTGGAAATTGCCGCTGAGTTAGGTTTTAAATCGGATGATCTTGAAGAAAATATCCGTTTCATTTCTGAAAAAACAAATACAGGTTCTGTCTGTGTCACTTTGGGAAAGCACGGCTCATTACTATTATGGGAAGATAAAATCTATCAACACGGCGGTTATCCGGTAAAAGTAGGTGACACCGTTGGTGCAGGTGATTCGTTTCTGGCGAGTTTGATCGCCCAATTGTTATCGAATAGAAAACCGGATAAGGCTATGGATTTTGCCAGCGCTGTGGGTGCTATTGTAGCAAGTAAAGCAGGTGCAAATCCCATAATTACTTCGTCTGATATTGATATGTTTACAGGAAAGACCTTTTCGTGATCTTAATTTTGGTCCATTGACGATTCAATATGATGTACGTTGACTGCAATATTAGCTTTGAACAATAAAATAAAATTTCACATGATGTACAGCCTATCATTTGACATCGAATTATGAAGTGATCCTGTAATAATTCAGATCAAGTTTTATTACTCTAAAAAAGATTAATCTGACACCAAAAAATAAAAAAAATGGCTCAATTTGGATTAAATTGGAGCCATTTGGCTGTTTGTGAACTTGACAGTACTCTATACAAACCATTTATTAGTAGATATAGATAATATTTTGAAGGTGTTGAATGGTATTTAAGTTATAAAATTAAATCAGAAAATTGTCTACCTATATATGATAATTTTCTCATAAACAAAAACATCATAATATCTTCTTCTCATAAAAATCCTATTGAAATTAAATTGGTGCATTAAAGTATATTGTTAACTTAATTTATTGAAAAAGCGCACCAAAGTGCGCTTTTTCATCAATATCAGTTTTTACCGTGATATATTTATTTTTTTATTAACTGTAGCGATCCTGCGTTTCCGTTGCTGGAACGCCAGTTAAGATAGTAATTTCCTGAAACTGCATTTTGAATATCTATTGGTAGTTTATTTAGTCCGGAAGCAATATCTGTCTTATATCCATATACTGTCTTGCCAGCTATATCAGTAACCATGACAGTGATCGTCTCGTTTCCTGAAGCAGTATATTCAAGCTCCGAAAATCCGCTGCTTGGGTTAGGATAGAGTTTAGCCTTGTTCTGCTCAGTCGCATTTTTACTAAAAGTTGAAATCATAGGAGAACATGGGTTAGTATCGCATAACGCACATATGTATTTTGTACAGTGCAGATAATAGAGGGTTGCAGCTTTACGGGTAAGTGTTACCCCATACCCAAAGCTATTAACATGGTTTGTGGTGTTAGGACCTCCATAATGAAATAAACCTGCATCAAGTTCCGGTGACCAACATCCGGGAATAATTGTAGTAGAACCTTCAATGGCCGTTGGAATCGGATAATATCTGCTGGTTAATCCAGGGTTAGAGAAGTAGACCTTAAAAGTACGTAAAACAGGTGGTTGTCCAATGGTCGTAAAGACATCCGGAAGTAAAAAATTTTGAGCAGTCATCTGGCCTTGGATAAAGCTTTTGCTTTCTACTATGGTACCTGTTTTAAACTCCAATGATACTGTAGAAGGAACATATCCAGGATCGTTGGCTGAAAATGACTGATCCCGTCTTTCTATTTTTACTATTGTACCTGAAGGATTTACAGGGACAAGCTGAGCATTTAAAGCATTGCTGCAGAATACAGCCCATAAAATAAAAAGACTTGTTTTTCCTACTCTTAAAAATGATTCTGATGATCTAAAGATTTTTGTTAAAATTTTTTTCATAAGCTAATATTTTTCAGATGGCGTTCTTTTACTATTACGGGACGCCGTTACCGATAAGCAGGTACAAGTTGTCTCTTTTTTAAGGAAAAAAAAAAAACAAATGAGCAAGTGAGCAGAAAAAAAGCTTATGTGAGTATTCCGATAGTCTGAAAGAGCAAAAAAGCTGTAAATAAAAGCGTCAGCATTTTCAGGAGTAACGTGAATAATTATCCCATTTTTAAAAAAAAGAGAGAATTCCCGCATGAACTTATGAAATTGGAAATTGCCCGAATTCCAAATTTTGTTTTACAGTTATTATATCGATGATTTTACCTGAGAATATTTTGACAAGAATACTGGTACGTTTGTCATTTAATTTTCTTACTCCAATTGGTTTGTCATTGATTTGTACATGAAAATAAGCGAGCGCGTTTTTTCTCAGGGGATGTTTGATGAGTCAAAAGTAAGAAATAGAGGCTGTCTCAAAAGTCCCCCCTCTCTCGGAATCCTGTCTGACAACTTTTGTCATTTAAGGAATTCTCACAGCGTTGGTTTACCTTTTGAGACAGCCTCATTGGAAGACCAAAATGGTAAAATCTTGTCGTTTTTAAACATCATCCCCAATTATGCCCCTAAAGAAGCGACCTATGACCTGATCCGGAAAATCCATACGGCCCCGGCCGGGAATATGTATGTGCTGTTGCTCTGCTTTATAGAATACTGCTGGGAAGAGGGGTATGAGATGTTAAATATGGGACTGGCGCCGCTTTCAGGTTTTGACAGTAAAAAAGGCGTTATCGGAACAACCATACATTTTCTTTATAGTAAAAATAAATACTTCAGAAATACGCGTGGATTAAGGGAGTTTAAAGATAAATATGATCAGCTGTGGATGCAAAAATATATGGTATAAAGCCATGATATCGATCTTTTGGCGGCACCACTGGTTATCAATAAAGTGATGTGTGTTAAAAAGTAAACAATGCGAACTCGTGTTTATATTCTAGTAATTACTGATCTTCTTTTTTATGAATAATTTAACTGAGTGAAATTTTAAAAATGTAAAATTGTCGTTCTTTTATGCACTCTTACTGTTATTGGTGATACTAATGATGTTTCTGTCTGTCAATAATGCCTGGACGGCCGACAACTATATTGCCGTTCAAAAAGAGGTATTTTTGAAACTTAATTTGGTGTTCTCGAACTACCCCAAATGGATGGAAAATCTCACGTACTTTGGAGATGCGCTTCTTATTCTTTCTGTTCTTTCGTCTCTGCTCATTCTTACGCCAAGGATCTTTGGTGCGCTATTGTTGGGATCATTGAGTTCAGGTTTACTTTGCTTTGTATTAAAATGGCTTTTTAGTGTTCCGAGGCCTGCGGCAATATTAGATACGGATCACTTTTCCCTCGGGCCATGCAATTACCGTATTTACCACACTAATAATTGTTTTAATAGTATTTATGCCGAAAAGCAAATTGAAGAAATTGGTATGGATATTGGTTTTTATCATAATCTCCACGGACATTTCTGTAACGCGGGTTGGGGCACATTACATATTGGATGTTACGATAGGAGGGATTATCGGCTACGTTTCCGCTGTATCAGGTATCATCTTCAACCAAAAATACAATTTATGGAGATCGATATCGCAAAAACATTATGATGTATTTTTGATTGTTCTGTTGTTGGTTTGCTCTGGCATTCTACTTCAGAAAATAATTGAGTAGCAGTAGCCCGTTTTTTATTTATCGTTTATAAACCTATGCATTTCCCTTTATCTGGTGATTTGTAAGTTTAGTGAAAAGCAAAGAAACGCAGTTTTAGTAAAATAGAAAAACAATTAAATAGTAGTTTTATGGCATTATACCTTACTGAAAGACTGGTCATTCGCCGATTCAGCGAGCGCGACGCGGCAGCATTCCTGGATTATATGAGCGATCCTCGCGTAAATTGTTTTTTGGAAGAAAAGCTCTCTGGTATGCAGGAGGCCATAGCTGATGTCAGAAAGAAAAGCAAAGATAGATCCCAGTTCGCAGTCTGCAGGAAAGAAGATGATATGTTGATCGGACATCTTTTTGCGATGAAAGAGGGGGATACCTACAATGTTGGCTGGCATTTCAATACCAAGATTGAAGGTAGGGGATATGCAACAGAGGCGACAAAGGGCTTATTTAACTATCTCTTTCATCGTAAAAATGCAAGAAGAATATACTGCTATGTCGAGGACTACAACACTCGTTCACAGCAATTGTGTAAACGCTTGGGCATGCGTGAGGAAGGATTATTTCTTGAGTATATCTCTTTTACACATAATGATGACGGATCACCACGATATGAAAATACCCTGCAGTTTGCCCTATTAAAAAAAGAATGGGTCTAACTTTTCATACGTTCGATCACATTCTTTTTATAGAACTTTCCTATCGGAAGAATCGTTCCGTTTTTTAAAAAGAGTTCGCCACCGGCAATTTTGGAAATCTCATTCAGTGCGACCAAATAAGATTTATGGATTCTGACAAAAAGTTCGGGATCCAGTTTGTTTTCAACTTCCTGTGTTGTGATCTGGCTCATATACATTTTCCCAGCCGTGAAAAATTTCACATAGTTGCCATAGCTCTGCGTATAGAATATCGTACTAAAATCCAGTTTTACGATTTCATTGTCAACTTTTAAAACAAGGTGATCCGGCTTTGGTACTAGCTGGTGGGCATCGGGATTATTCTGTTCTAAATTTCTCTTAGGAGTCCCCAGGCGGTTAATTACTTTATCAATGGCCGAAAGAAAGGTTTTAAAATCAAATGGTTTGACCAAGTAATCCACCACATCATATTTATAGGATTCCAGCGCATACTCTTTATAGGCTGTTGTGAGGATAACAAAAGGTTTATTGGACATCGCTTCCAGCATTTCCATTCCGGTTAAACCGGGCATATTGATATCAAGGAACATAATATCTACCTGATTGTTATACAGATATTCCATCGCCTCTACAGCGGTGTAAAAAGATCCGTTTAGCTGAAGTTGCTTCAACTGGCTGATAAAGTGTTCCAGTACGCGGTGGGCACCTTCTTCATCGTCTATAATAATACAATTTAATTGATTCATATAAGCTGTTTTTGAAGTGGGATTAAAAGTGTTGTTTCATAGCTTGTTTCAGACTGCTTTTCATTAAGGCTGAACTTCCCATTGTAAATAAACGATAATCGCTGTTTTAGATTGTTGAGACCTACCTGTGTAGAGGTTTTTTTAAGTTTTTCATCTGCAAGCGAATTTTCAATGGTCATCAGTAACTCATCCTGTTTTAGTTCAATGTGAATATGAACAAACCAATCGGATAGGTTCTGGCTGTGTTTAAAGCTATTTTCGACCAGAATAATAAGAAGCAGGGGCGATATCAGCCAATTATTCATTTCCTCCGGTGAGTGATTGCATATAAACTGTATGTCACATCTTTTACCGATCCTTTCCCTTTCTAAGTCAATATAATTCCGGATAAAATTGACCTCATCAGCCATGGAAACTTTAGGTACGTTGCCATTTTCTATCTGATAGCGCATCAGCTCTGATAGTTTGACAATAAGTCCCGGAGTACGGTCCGGTTCGGTTAAGCTCACTCCATACAGATTATTGAGCATATTAAAGAAAAAGTGTGGATTAAGCTGGGCATGGAGAAATTTTAGATTCATTTCATTGAGCAGGATCTGGTCCATACTTCTTCGCTGCACTTCCAAAGCATAACTCTGCATCAGCGACAGGGCCATAATGGTTGCTGTACTGATGATACAAATCACGAAATGATAGAGAAAACTGAGTGCCAGCTCATCTGGTTCAAAAAAATCAGGCTGTATCCAATAGATGTTCGCTATAAAGAGAACAGATGCCCCTGCCAGGATAACAGCCAACGAATAAAAAATATAGCTGAGATATTTTTTGAGCAGATAAAACCTGAAGATAAAAAATCGATGGATCTGAGCCTGTACATACAGGATGACAAAAAAGACAAGGCCTTTTAAGAAATTTTCCAGCGAATTGATAAACAACCACTCATGGAGCATTGTAAGAACATACATCGCGCAGAAGATGATAATCTCCTGTCTCCACCTTTTTTGTATGCTGATTGTCGTAGTATTCATAATATAAGTGCCGTTTTCAGTTGACGGGTCATCATTGCCGATCGCAAAGATCCCTGTATCACTTTCATCTTTCAAAATTCTAAAAATAAAGGTAATTCGGAAAATTAAAATGACCAACGGTTTTTGACATTTAATATGGCCTGTTCGTCCGTTTTATTTCTGATGGTGCTATAGATCATCTTGTTTTGCAGTACTAAATTTTTGCAAATGAAAGAATTATTAAAAAACGTATGCAGGCAAATACTGTTGTTTACCCTGATGTTAAGTACAACATGGGTCATGGCTCAGACAGCAGGAAATGAAATTGAGGTTAAAGGAACCGTCGTTAATGCATCCCAAAATGCACTTTTGGCCGGAAGCACAGTTGTAGTCAAAGATGCCGCCGGTCGGACACTAGGTTCGACGAACACGCAAAAAGATGGAACATTTAGCTTAAAAGTAAAACCCTCGACGGCCATCACTGTTGTTGTCAATTATATCGGTTTTAATGACTATAATTCCGGTGTTATAACTCTGAAACAGGAAGACCTTGATCTTGGAAGAATATATCTGGATACCAAAAGTACAATGCTCGAAGGGGTCACTATTGTAGCAAGCCGTAAAAAACCTTTGGTTCAAAGTACCAAAGACAAGCTCATCTACAATGCAGCTTCGGATATCAGTAACAAATCAGGAAACGCAGCAGATGTACTGCGTAAAGCTCCCATGCTAACTGTAGGGGCCAACGGCGATCTAAAGCTGCGTGGAAATTCTAATATTAAAGTGCTGATCAATGGAATTTCTTCGCGTATCATGGCAAAAAACCTGAAAGAAGCCTTAAAGATGATTCCGGCAAATTCCATAGTTTCCGTGGAAGTGATTACCAATCCATCCTCCAAATATGAGGCGGAGGGTGCTGCAGGAGTCGTGAACATCATTACAAAAAAGAAATTAAAAGGAACTAGCGGAACGCTGGATATGACCGGCGGAAATCTGGAGCATACCGGAAATTTATCGCTAAATATGAGTTCAGGAAAGTTCAATATCTCTGCTATGGGCAACTACAGTGAAGAACGTGAAAGAACAACTTCTTCACTTAACAGAATTAACCTTAATAACGGAAAGCAGACCGGATCGCTGTTTCAAGAATCTGATATGCTGCAAACCACAAAAGGTGGTTCTGCAAGCCTGTCTGCTCAATATAAAATAGATTCCCTACAGACCCTTGAGGCAAGTTATTCTTACTGGAACGGTTCATGGCCGCAAAAGGGTGGATTGTTTAACCGATATAAGAATGCTGATCAGTATCAGGAATACAGACAAAAAACTGAGCAAAGCGGTAAATTCAATTTCTCTGAATGGGTATTGAATTATCAGAAAAAATTTCACCGTGAAGGACAGGAGTTGCAGATTATCGGGCTGGCTTCCACGGCATCTGATGTGTCCAATTATTTGACTGAGCAGTACAAACCGGATGGTCAGCTCGCTTTTACAGAGCGGGGCCCCAATAACAGTAAGGAAAAGGAGTGGAGTCTTCAGGCTGATTATTCACATCCTTTTGGACAGGAGGGAAAAACCTCACTGGAAACGGGGGTGAAATATCTGGGAAATAATTCCAAAAGCGTGTATGAAGTTCTTAACAGTGCACTGCCGGTAGATCCTAGCCGTTCGGGAAGTATGCAGTACAGGCAGCAGATTTTTTCAGCATACGCTACCTTAAATTTTGATCTTGGAAATGACTGGACATTACGTCCCGGGATTCGCTTTGAAAATACTGACATCAATGCGACCTTTCAGAATAATTCCCCTTACAAAAGAAAGTTTTCTAATTGGGTACCCAATTTATTGGTTGTAAAGAAATTAGGTGAGCGCCATGAGGTGAAATTAGATTATAACGAAAGAATCCGCCGCCCATGGATCATGGACCTGAATCCGTACGCCAATGCTGCAGATCCACTAAATATTACGCAGGGTAATCCGTATCTGAATCCTGAGCTTACCAAAAAGCTGGAACTCTCTCATACCTATACCGGAAGCAAAAATACACTATTAACGAGCAGCATTTATTATAGCTCGAACAAGAATGCGGTTGAACAGATTGCCAGGGTGAATGAAAAGGGAATCTCCTATACCATGCCGGATAATATCGGTGAAAGCACGCGAATGGGCGTGAACGTTAATGCAGTGTTTAATCCTGTTAAAATCTGGACGGTCAATGCTGGTGCTGAGGTATTCCATTTAAAATTCCGAAGTAATTCATTAGGACTGAAAAACGATGGAACGTTCTTTAATTCAAGCGTCAGCAATACCATCAATCTGATGAAGGGGCTTCAGTTCAGTGCTTCAGGAGATTACGGCAATGGTTTTATCACTTTGCAGGGTAAAACTACAGCAAATTACTCTTACCGTTTTGCGGTAAAGAAGGATTTTATGAATAATAAGGCAAGCCTTACGCTGGCGGTCATCAATCCATTCCAGAACAATTTTAAGGAGACTGTTTATGCTTTTGCTCCTACTTTTCAAAGTACGCAGATCAACAGATTTTATAACAGGGCAGCAACGTTAACGTTCAGCTGGCAGTTCGGCGGATTACGTGCTTCAAAGGAAAAAGAAAGTCATTTTTCTGATCACTCGGATGACAAGTCACCAAGAAGGAGAAGAAAGTAAAATAATCAATAGCAAATTTTAAAATGAAAATGGCAAGGATAAATAATATTGCCCATCAAGAGAAGTATTCCAGTGCTTCTCTTGATCAGGCAATCCGGGTGAGCGTTCTGCATTTTTACGCAGATCAACAACATAAAGTGGTAAGAGATGGCCTGAAATTAGATTTTTTGAACTACAGTAAATTATCAGAGACGGCAAACGAGCTTGTAGTAGATAGTGACTTTGCCTGCAAGGAAATGATGAGCATGTCCTCCATGTCACTGGCTTTCGGTGCATGCTGCGCAGATAATAAATAAAAACCATCCTTCCGGATTTAGCAACAACCATAAAAAAGAAATACTGAATTTATTATGAACAAAAGAGGCTTTGGAATTATTCCTATTGCTTTCCTCTGCTTAGTGACGGGCTGCGATCGCGCTAAAGAGAGAAAAGATTTTGTACAGACTTACCCTGTCACCCAACCTATAAGTATTGATACAGTGATTAGTAAGGAGTTTGTTGCGCAGATAACTTCCCTGAAGAAAATAGAGATCCGGGCGCAGGAGAAAGGCTTTTTGGAAAAAATCTATATTGACGAAGGTCAGTATGTTCGTGCCGGTCAGCCTTTATTTCGGATTATGCCACAGGTGTATCAGGCTGAGCTGGCCAAAGCCAACGCTGAATTCCAGCAGGCTTTGATAGAGCTTGAAAATGTCAGTACACTGGTACAAAACAATGTGGTGGCAAAGAACCAGCAATCCATGGCCCAGGCCAAAGTAAATGCAGCAAAGGCTGAAAAAAAGCTCGCCGAGATTCATCTGTCATTTACGGATATCAAAGCACCTTTTTCGGGTTTTATTAACAGACTTCCGCTGAAATTGGGAAGTCTGATCAACGAAGGAGATTTATTGACCACACTTTCGGACAATAGCAGGATCTACGGTTACTTTAATGTTTCGGAGCAGGAGTATCTGCATTATCAGAACCATTCTGAAGATCGGGCAAGTAATAAAGTATCGCTTATTATGGCTAATGGTGATAAGTTCCCTAATCAGGGAAAAATCGAGACCATTGACGGCGAGTTTGACGCAGAAACAGGAAATATCGCATTCCGCGCTAATTTTGTTAATTCAGGTAATCTGCTGCGTCACGGGTCAACAGGAAAAATAGAAATGATGGTCCCGTTAAAGAAAGCTATCATAATCCCACAAAAAGCCACCTTTGAAATTCAGGATCAGAAATATGTTTTTGTCATAGACCGCACAGGACATGTCAAATCAAAAAGCATTCATGTCGCCCATGAATTACAGGACCTTTACGTTGTAGGGTCGGGCTTGTCAACTAGCGATGTGATCTTATTAGAAGGGGTACAGAAGGTAAAGGACAACCAGAGAATAAGTGCCAAAATGATGGATCCTAAAAAAGCGATTGCTTCATTACAGCTAAAGGCAGAATAATATACCGATCATTATGTTTTCTAAAATGTTTATACGCAGACCCGTTCTGTCTATTGTAATATCACTCATCATCGTCAGTTTGGGGATTTTGTCTCTATTTGCTTTACCTGTAACGCAATTTCCTTCCATTTCACCGCCTAAGGTAAATATCAGGGCTGTATATCCCGGGGCAAATAATGAGCTTTTGGTCAAGTCTGTTATTATTCCTCTTGAGCACGCATTGAATGGAGTGCCGGGGATGAAGTACATGTCCTCTAATGCTGGTAATGACGGCGAGGCAGCCATACAGGTTGTATTTGATCTGGGAACAGATCCGAACGTTTCAGCAGTAAAAGTACAGAACCGGGTTTCATCTGTGGTCAATAAGCTGCCACCAGCCGTAGTTAAAGAAGGGGTTAAAATTACCGGGGAAGAGCCCAATATGCTGATGTATATCAATCTTTATAGTGATGATCCTTCGTCAGACCAAAAGTTCCTCTATAATTATGCTGATATCAACCTGATGCCGGAGCTCCGAAGAATAAAAGGGGTAGGGGTTGCCGAGATATTGGGAACACGGGAATATGCCATGAGGATCTGGCTAAAACCGGATCGCCTGAATTCCTATACTATTTCAGCAAACGAGGTTATGAAGGCAATTGGTGAGCAGAGTATCGAAGCCTCCCCTGGAAAAACGGGGCTCAGTTCAGGTAAGCGTTCACAGTCTCTTGAGTATATCCTTAAATATCCCGGGCGATACAATAGTGAGAAAGAATATGAGAATATCATTCTTAAAGCGAAATCCAATGGCGAGTTTGTAAGGTTGCGGGATGTTGCCGATATCGAGTTCGGAAGCTCAATGTATGATATTTACTCCACTTTAAATGGTAAGAAATCAACTGCTATTACTGTAAAACAATCCTATGGAAGTAATGCAGGTGATGTTATCAGTAATATCAAAAAGGTAATGTCTGAACTTGAAAAAAAGAATTTTCCTAAAGGAATGCATTATGAGATCAGTTACGATGTATCCCGTTTTCTTGATGCTTCCATGGAAAAGGTTATCCATACTTTACTTGAAGCCTTTGTTCTGGTGGCGGTTGTTGTATTTTTATTTTTGGGAGATTGGCGGTCAACACTTATCCCCGCATTAGCAGTACCCGTTTCGCTGGTTGGAACATTTGCCATAATGTCGGTGTTTGGAATTACCTTAAATATGATTTCATTATTTGCGATGGTTATGGCTATCGGGGTGGTGGTGGATGATGCGATTGTGGTGATCGAAGCAGTACATGCCAAAATGGAAGAGAAGAATTATTCTGCGCTCCAGGCTACTGAAGAGGCAATGCAGGAAATCAGTGGGGCAATAATTGCCATAACGCTGGTCATGGCAGCCGTTTTTATACCAGTTGCTTTTATGACAGGTCCGGTAGGTATTTTTTATCGTCAGTTTTCCATAACAATGGCTTCTTCTATTATCCTTTCAGGTATTGTTGCATTGACACTGACTCCTGCTTTATGCGCATTGATCTTAAAAAACAACCATGGGAAAAGTAAAAATACATTTTTGACAAAATTCCTTGGTAGATTTAATTCTTTGTTTCAGACAGGAACAGAGCGCTATGCTAAAGTTCTTACCCGCATAGTCCGGAAAAGTATATTTACAATTCCTTTGTTGGTACTCTTTGCGCTGGGAACATTCTTTATGAATGGAAAAGTTGCAAGTGGATTTATTCCTGATGAAGACCAGGGGATGATTTATGCTATTATCCGTACTCCGCCGGGATCTACCCTGGAACGTACTAATAGTATTGCATTGGAACTGCAGAAGATGGCACAGGGAATCGAAGGTGTTTCCTCTGTTTCTTCGCTGGCTGGTTACGAAATGCTGAGCGAAGGGACAGGCTCTAACTCCGGGACCTGCTTGATCAACCTGAAGGCCTGGGATGATCGGAAATCATCTGCGCGGGACATCATTGAAAAACTGGCAGAAAAAGCAAAGGATATAGCGGGCGCTAACATAGAATTTTTTCAGCCTCCCTCGATTCCGGGGTATGGTGCTGCCGGTGGTTTTGAATTAAGACTTCTGGATAAATCCGGCCGCAGCGATTATGCCGAAATGGAAAAAGTGAGCAATGATTTTGTACAGGAACTCAATAAAAGACCTGAGTTAGGTTCAGCGTTTACCTTTTATTCGGCTAGCTTTCCCCAATTTGTGTTACGTATCGACAATGAACTGGCGGAACAGAAAGGAGTGACCATAGATAATGCAATGAGCAACCTTTCCACCTTAATCGGTTCAAGTTATGAAACGGGTTTCATTCGTTTTGACCGTCCTTACCATGTTATTGTTCAGGCAGGACCACAATATCGGGCCTTACCTGGAGACCTTCTTAAACTATATGTTAAAAACAGTAGTGGCCAGATGGTACCTTATTCAGGTTTTATGAGCTTAGAGAAGGTTTATGGACTTTCAGAAATTACCAGACATAACATGTATAATTCCTCTCAGGTAAGCGGTACTCCCGCTACGGGATATAGCAGTGAACAGGCTATAAGAGCGATTAAAGAAGTAGCGGAAAAATCACTGCCTGCAGGCTATGATATTGACTGGGCAGGTATCTCAAAAGATGAAGTCAGCCGGGGGAATGAGGCGATATTCATATTTCTGATCTGTCTGGTATTTGTGTACTTTATCCTTTCTGCTCAGTATGAGAGTTTTGTTCTACCTCTTTGCGTTATTCTGTCTTTGGTTTTCGGGATTTTTGGAGCGTATCTATCCCTACATCTGCTGGGATTGGAAAATAATATATATGCCCAGGTTGCAATGGTCATGCTGATCGGACTTTTGGGAAAAAATGCGGTTCTTATTGTGGAATTTGCCGTACAGCGTAAAGCAGAGGGGATTTCTGTATCACAGGCAGCTATTGAAGGAGCATCGATAAGATTTCGTCCCATTATTATGACCTCACTGGCTTTTATTGCAGGTCTTATCCCCTTGGTTATTGCAGTCGGGCCCGGTGCGGTAGGAAACCGAACTATCGGTACAGCTGCCGCAGGAGGAATGATTATGGGAACTATTTTCGGGTTACTCATCGTTCCCGGCCTTTATTACATTTTTGCCACTATTGCCGAAAAAGTTAAACTGGCAAAATATGAGAATGAAATTCCACTGACAGAACCGGATGATCTCAGCACTTAGATACTGGAGCTGGAAAATAGCAATTAAATACATATTAAAAAAACATTACCAACTTATGATCGATTTTAATGGAAGATATCTGACGGATCTTAGTACCAGTCGGATCAAGCCACAAATGGCGATTCATCGGAAGACCTGGCTTGTTTTGCTAGCGGGCTTGTTTTTGGCAACAGGATGCAAGGCACCGCAGGGGGCTATCATAAAACAAGAAATGAAAGAAGATCTTCCGGAGCAATTTCCGGATCAGGAAGCACAAACCCTTAATTCAGGAAATGTAAAATGGAGGGAATTTATTACTGATCCGGTACTGGTGAACCTCATTGACATGGCATTAAAAAATAATAGAGATTTAATGCAGGTCTTTCAGGAGATAGAAATTGCCAAAAGCAATGTTCTTTTCAAAAAAGGCGCAATGAGTCCTACCGTTTCAATGTCCATGGGAACAGGTGTGAAAAAGAGTGCAAGGTATACGAGCGAAGGAGCCGGTAATGCCACTACAGATATTGAGCCCGGGAGAAAGATGCCGGATCCTCTTCCCAATTTCGGAATGGGTCTTAACACAAGTTGGGAGGTGGATATCTGGAAAAAGTTAAGGGATGGTAAGGATGCAGCTGTATCACATTATCTTGCTACCATAGAAGGCAAAAATTTTGTGCTTTCCAATTTGATCGAGCAGATTTCAACTCAGTATTACGATTTATTGGCGTTGGACAACCGGCTGGATATTGTGAAGCAGTATATTCAGATCCAGGAAAAGGCTCTGTCTGTAGCAAAAATTCAAAAGCAGGCTGCAGTAAGTACTGAGCTTGCTGTTAAAAGATTTGAGGCAGAACTTATTAAATCTAAAGCTACACTTACTACTTTACAGCAAGAAATGACAGAAAAGGAAAATGGATTAAATGCTCTATTGGGAAGGTTTCCACAGCCTATTCCAAGAGATAAATCCAGTCTGTTATCAACAGTTCCCCAAAAAATTGGAGTTGGTATTCCTTCTGAGCTGTTAAGTAACCGGCCCGATATTAAAAGAGCCGAACTGGAACTGCGATCCTCACAATTAAACGTTTCTGTGGCTAGAAAAGAATTCTACCCATCCTTTACAATTTCGGCAACATTGGGACTGGCCGCTTTTAAGCCTTCCTATCTGATTAAAATGCCAGAGTCCATAGCATATGGGATTATAGGTGACCTTGCCGGCCCACTGATCAATAAAAGCGCTATCAAAGCTAACTTTTCTACAGCAAATGCCAGGCAGTTACAGGCTTTATATGAATATGACAAAACTATTCTGAATGCTTACATTGAAGTTGCGAATTTAATGTCAAAGGTTAAAAATATAGATCTTTATTATCAGATGAAACGTAATGAGACTGAGGTTTTAAATCAATCAATAGATATAGCCGGTTTGCTATTTAAGAATTCCAGAGCAGATTATCTTGAAATATTACTGAATCAACGTGATGTTTTAAGTGCCAGGCAGGAACTTATTGAGGCAAAAAAAGAACAATTAATAGCTGTTGTTCATATTTACAAGAGTTTGGGAGGCGGCTGGCAGTAGTATGTTCTACTTATTGTAATGTATTACTCTGGATATAAAGATTCTATATATTAGTTGATTTGGTGTTTTTTTCCGTTTCATTTTTAATGATCGGCTATTTTTTGTAAGTTTTATACAAGTCGCTGACGAAAGTCCTTGATCATGGATTGTTGCACTTTTGTCACTTTATTTTTCCAGCCAGCTACTTTGTCCTTTTCTTTGAACCGCTATTGTTCATATTTACTTGGAATTTTAGGGATAGGATGACCGTAGCAGGCTCTGCTTATTGTAGGTAATATTGGATACGAAGTTTATTCATATCAATTTAATTTTGGACTGATGGCCGTTTCATTTTTAATGATCGGCCATTTTTTGTAAGTGGTATCAGAAAGAGGAGGACGAAAGCTTTTTATCATGGATTTTTACACTTTCGTCATTTTTTTTTTTTATCGTTTTTTCTTTTGTATTATTTTGCACTGAAATTGATATTTATAGAATAGCGAAGGTTCTTTGTATCAATTATTTTTTACAGGTGGTCGCTTCAGTTCTCAACGTAAAGCGGCCATTATTTTTTCTATTCTGAAAAAGGACCAACAGCTTTTGTCACGGATTATTGAGTCTTCGTCATCTTATTTTTCTAAGTGAATAGCTTTTCACTTTTTTTGTACCGAAATTAAAAGCATAATGTCAATTAATTAAAAAAGAAGTGATGGAATTCTCTACGCACAAACACGAAACAGAAACAAACAAAAACACTAAGCACGTTTCACTATATCGTGTTTACGGATTTTTTAAACCCTACAAATGGCAGTTAATTGGCTCCATTGTGCTTATTTTTATAGGAGCAGGAGCGGGAATGGCAATGCCGTTTTTATTACGGAACATTATCGATGATGCACTTCCTCATGCTAATATGCAGTTATTGGTCACATTAGTCATTGCCATGGTTTTGGCAACACTGGTGTCTGCCGTAATCAACATGATTCAGACGATAATTTCAACTAAAATCGGACAATCCGTACTTCACGATTTGCGAATAAAGCTGTATTCGCACTTGCATTCGCTATCACTGCATTTTTTTACCAATACGCGTGGTGGGGAAATTCAGTCCCGCATTACGCAGGATATCGGATCACTGCAGGAATTGGTTTCCAATACTGCGCAGGAAGCAGCTAAAAATCTAAGTATTGTGATCATGACTGTCATTGCCATGTTTCTCCTGGATTGGAAACTTTCATTGTTTTCACTAACTGTTGTTCCATTGACACTACTATTAAGTAATTGGGTGGGGGAATTACGGGAAAAAGTTGCAGAGAAACAAAGACAAAAGCTGGCCGATCTATCTTCAGAGATAAATGAAACCCTGTCTGTACCCGGCATCATCCTTTCCCGTACAATGGGGAAGACAGGATTTCTGATCGGTAAATTTTCAAAAACCTCAAAAGATGTTGCAGATTTGGAAGTTCGATCACGTACTTCTAATGAATGGCAATGGCAGATTATTTATTTGCTTTTGACTATTCTTCCGGCGCTGACTTTACTTCTTGGTGGACTTAGGATGCAGGGCGACAATCACGTTTCTATCGGTACGCTCATGGCATTATGCACTGCAGGAACAATTGACATTCCCCTTGCAGGAGTTACTAAGGACAAGTATTGAAGTGCGTAAGACGCGTGTATTGTTTTCCCGTATATTCGAGTATCTCGATATGCCTTCTCAGGTTAAGAGGATAGCAGGAGCCGTTGTTTTAAATAAAAAAAACGTAAAAGGAAATGTAAAACTTGAAAATGTTAGTTTTTCATATGAGGATGGAGCTGAGCTGCTTTCTGATGTAACCATTGATATTAAAGGCGGAAGTCACGTTGCTATTGTCGGGGCGACAGGTTCCGGGAAAACAACTGTGGGATATCTCATAGCGGGGCTTTATGAAGTAAATAGAGGAGCTATTTATATAGATGGGGTTGACATTCGGAAATTAAGTGCTCGCTCACGGACCGATATTTTGGGTGTAGTATCACAGGACCCTTACCTGCTTAATGGAACAATTAAAGAAAACCTGCTGTTTGCCAATCCTTATGCTACTGATCAGGAGTTGGTTGCAGCTGCAAAAATTACAAATCTGCATGACTTTATATTGAACCTTCCCTTACAGTATGATACTCCTATCGGTGAGCATGGTTACCGTTTTTCAGGTGGCGAAAAACAAAGACTTTCGCTAGCAAGGACGATCTTAAGAAAGCCAGCAATTATCATAATGGATGAAGCTACAAGTGCATTGGATACTATTACAGAACGTAACCTGTCAGGCGGTTTAAACGCATCTTTGCATAATGTTACTACCATAACAATTGCACACCGTTTATCCACGGTGCGAAATGCAGATCAAATTGTGGTGATGAATCGGGGTAGGATCGTAGAGCAAGGTACACATGAGGAGTTAGTCGTAAAAAATAGCTATTATGCTAGGCTTTTAGAATCTGACAGAAGCTGATTACAATAATTGATGTTGAAGAAACTGTATAATATAAAAGAATAACATAAATGTTTATATAGATGGTTTAATTAGCTGGTTGGAGCCCTGACATTCTATATCAGGGCTCATTTTTTCGGGCGATAGGTAATGCTTTTTAATAATGCCGATATAAATATAACTAATGTTTGAAAAATATTAAGATACCTTATGAGAGTAAGAAAACTTGTAAGAAGACACAGCATTCTTTTATCAGCTGATCCTTAAGTAGAGTTTCAAATTTCAATATTCTTTTAATTCAAATGCTGTTTTTAGAATTTTTCGTTATTTAACTTTTTGGTCTTGGAGAATACTTGAAAAAGGCAATCAAATTATTGTATCTTTCAGAATATAAAATCTACAAAATGAAATTCATACTAATTGGTGTATTTTTATTTTTATCAAATAGGGTATTGTCTCAAACAACGCCCAAGTTATATATTGAAAAAGCCATTTCTATAATGGAAATGAATTCTGTAAATAAAAATAAAATCGATTGGAAGAAAATCAAGGAGAATGCTTTAGAAGAAGGCAAAGATAAAAATTCGATTCGTGAAACATATCCTATTATAAGAAACATATTGGGTAAACTAGGAGACCAGCATTCGAAATTTTTTGAGCCTGAGGTTGTTGAAGCGTATTTAAAGCGTTATAAGGAGGTCGGGATTGCCTTCCCTTATCCAAAAGACAGCCTCATCGGTGCAGATATAGCTTATGTTACAGTTCCCGCCATTGCCATTCTGAATAATGAAGATTGGAATGAATATGTAGAAAGTTTTTATGCCAAGATCAAAAAGCTGGACCACAAAAATCCAAAGTGCTGGGTAATTGATTTAAGGGAGAATGACGGCGGAATGTTTGCCCCTATGTTTAAAGCGGTCTATCCATTTTTAGGTAGAAAGAATGTTGTAGGCTCTATGGACAACACTGGGGAAATCAAATATTTTAATTATAAAGATTCAAATATTTATTTTGGAAGTTATATAATTGGCGCAATAGCAACGCCGGATATAGAATTAAAAAATAAAAATATACCCATATTTGTTTTAACTAGTAAAAAGACTGCAAGTTCGGGAGAGTTTCTGGCTGCAAGCTTTAAAGGGCAGAAGAATGTGAAAATCATTGGAACCAATACGCAAGGTTTAACATCTGACAATTCTGAATTTAAACTTGAAGATGGTGCATTTCTTGTTTTAACTACAGGGATTTTAATAGATAGGAATAAAAGAGAATACAGACGGGTGGGTGAAGGAATTTCGCCAGATTATCCACTTGAGGAATTTGATTTTCAGAATTATATAGATGAAGTCAAAAGAATATTAATTGCAGTCAATTAAACTATAGAATCTTAAAATTTGTGGTGATGAACCGAGGTAAGATCGTAGAGCAAAGTACACATGAGGAGCTAGTCGTAAAAAATAGCTATTATGCTAGGCTTTTAGAATCAGATAGAAGCTGATTACAATAATTGATGTTGAAGAAACTGTATAATATAAAAGAATAACATAAATGTTTATATAGGTGTTTTGTTTTGGTTCTTCTTTTCTTCATGTTGAACTCAAATAGTTGTTCTTTTAGGTTTTCGGTCGTGCCATTTAGCAAGAGCGAATCTAAACGTCCCACTCATTTATAATAATACACACGGCATAGGTAAATAGTCCAATTAACTATGTTATCTGTAATTCTTAAGTTTTGTTTGTCTCTTGTCGCACAAATCAAGATTATATTACTATTTTAATTTGATTTATCCAAACTTGCTCTCTGTCTCTGTGCTCCTTAAAAATTTGTAACATCAATTTCTTATCATATTCTATTTTCTGGTTGAAATATAGTGTCCCATTGACATACACTCTTACTCTTTTATGTAGGTTAACCATTTCTGGTGAGATATAGATATAAAACGATTTTAGACATGAAGTTCTCACAGAGAAAGTATTATTGATATATGAGGCCTCTATTTTTCCAGATTTCCTTTTTAAATTAAAGGCTTCTTTTTTAACCTTCTCTACTGTTAAGCTATCATCTTTATTATATTTTAGCCATTCTGTTATTTTAAAATTCAATTCTTTGTGCCAAGTCGCTTTTGATTTAAGGGTATCAAGTTTTGCATTAGATAACCAGTCTATAGAACCATATTTCTCATCATCAAATTCCCAGGAAATATCTTTAGGAAAAGGATTTCTTGTTCGGTCTTTTATGCTTTTAAAAAGTATTTGATAAGCAGGTTCAGATTCGTCAAATTTAGGAAACCAATGAGGAAAACCAGTATACCGATATTCTTTATAATCTGCATTTATTCCTTTCATAAGTTTTGTAAGATCGTCATTGGCATTGGGAGGGTAATAATAATCGTGATCAGTAGAAAAATTAATGAATAAACGGTTTTTAATATTCTCCACGAAGGTTCCGCCAGTGAAAACTTTAGGATATGTATTAAAACCATAGAAACCTGCAAACTGGGTAGATTTTTTCATTAAGTAAGAAAATGAACCGGTAGCTCCATTAGAGTGTCCGGAAATAAAGACTTTATTGTCGTCAACATTAATTGTTTTTTTAATCTGTTTCAGCATATCAGGTATCATGAAAAAACCATCATCAGGATTCATCCAGTTATATTTTTTACTTCCTTTTGGAAAAACCGATATCACATTATTTAAATCCGCATATTTGGTGTAAAATCTGTTCCACCCACCTAAATTTTCCTGTACCGTCTGATAATCTGACAGGACATTTACACTGACCGCACCGTGTAAAAAGAAAAGTAGAGGATATTTATTCTGAGGATTGTAATTGTAGGGTAAATGGATAAGATAAGAAGTTTGTGCAGAAATCATTTACTTTAAAGGTGATGGAATAATTCTGTTGATTTTTCGGTAAATATGGATTGTAATTTTTTATCTTTTCATACAATATTCTGCCATCCATAGCTTCATCCAAAGAATATATCTTTGCCTTGAAAAACTCATCTTCAATTTTATGTAACTCCTTATAAAATTTTTCTTTATTCTTTATGGCGTTTTGTTTTAATACAGTCCACCTTGGGTCAGCTAGTAAATTTTTATATTCACTTTCTGCTGATTCTCCAATAATATAGCTCCAGCCCGGAATACCATCTTCATCAGTCGTCATCTTGGCCAATGGGATAAGGTATTTGAAGGCTTTATTATAATCTTTCAACTCTGCCGCAATAACTGAAGATTTGTAAAGCCCAGTTCCATCAATACTGTCAGGATACATTCTAAAAGCTGTTTCATACATTTCCAATGCTTTTTCGTAACCTGCTTCGTCCTTAGATTTCCACATAGTCTCCAATGCTTTTTGTGTTAATGTTGAATAGTTATCCTGTCCATTTGCAAAAAAAGCGATTAAAATAAGGGTCAACGTTAAATAAAATTTCATACCTAAAATTTGATAGAACAAAAATAGCAGTAATAGGTTTTGAAAACTTGTAAAAATGGAACATTACACTTATTCAGTGCAAATGCCAGAATATATCCTGATTTCCCAAAACAGTTCCTTTGTTGAAGAAACTTTTCGGTGAGTCAGCTGTAAAATTTTTGTAGGTCTTATTTAGATGGGATTGGTCATTGTAGTTAAATTCATATGCAAGTTCAGTAAAGTTTCTTTTAGGATTTTCAAACAGTTTATCGTTGATAGTCTTTCTAAACAAAACGATTTCGTGAAATTTCTTAACAGAAACCCCTAAATATGATTGGAAGTTTCTATTGAGATGCTGTCTACTAATTCCAATTGTACTGGAAAGATCTGCAACAGAAAAATTCTCGCAATTATTAAATATATATAAGATTGAACGTTCTAAGATCGAATTTTCAACATAATTAAACCTTCTTAGCAATAACCTGTCGAGCGAAAGGGCTAAAGTACTAGTATCTGTGGTACAGAATATTTTCTGTATCTCAGAGTGTTCAAAAAAATCATAATTTGTAATATAATTTGCAAAATTAAGGTCTTTGTAGAACTGCTGAATTCCCCAAGGCTTAAACACAATAACAACTCTATGTACTTCTCCTCTTTGTGTTACATTAAGAACTTTCTGCCTAATTGGCGTGAATATTTGTAAAGTACTATTGGCGTTGCTGAAAATAATTTCTCCATTTTCTGACCAGATGTGAGATCTATAAAATGATATTGTATTATTGAAATGTGGAAAGCATTGAAATTCGTTGATACTATTATCAGGTTTAATATCCAAATAATAATAATCCACATATTTTTTGATCAATAGCTGTTGCGGTTTAAAAGTTTCAAAGATATCCTTCATTCTAATAATGACGTAAATATATTGAAAAATAGACAATAATAAACTTTAGGGAAGCAAAATCACGATTAATATTCTAAAGAACAATTATTTACCAAAGAAAATTTACGCATCTGTATTTAAATTTAACAAAACTATGTTTTAAGAATTTTTGAGGAACTAATACAAGTTTTTGGAATTATGGATGGTTATATATTACTTTTGGTAAAGTATGGGATAATATCTGATGACTTTTTGTAATTTATACTAAAGTGCTATGATCTAACTGTCAATAGTTAAGCACAATCGCACTTGCGAACTATTTATTTAATTCAAGCGTCATCTTACAACAAACTGCCATCAGCCGCAGTTCAATTATAGAGTTGTTTTAGATGTCGGTAGCAATAATATTTACAAACATGGAGGATAATTTTCAGTACAGAATATCAAAAGCGCAAAAAGAAGATATAGCTCAAAATTTAATAGATTTTTTAGAGAAGGAGATAGAATTAAAAAATGAATCTAAAACATTTATTTCAAATTGGCTTTATACCGGCCATGATGAAAAGAGAAAAGCATTTTATGATGTTTGGGAAATCGTGCTAAAGAATTACCTTCCCACTTCAAGGCCGCCTGATTAAAATCTGCTTCTATACCTTCCGAGAATTTATGCCTTCGGCAAAAAATCATGTAACATAATTCTTCAAACGCGTTCGTATGATTATCATTTCTAACTCTAAAGGAATTCCAGTCTATCTTATTCATCAATGTATTTTATAGGGATCAGTAAACAATATTCATCGGCTATTTGTTATTATTTGCAAATTAATTCTTTTTGACGACAATCCTTACTATTATAATATGTCCAGAAATAAGAATTTTCGTAATTTACCTAGGCGAATCAATGAACTAAGTCTAGACACATTTTTTGCGAGTTTAAATATGCTTTTGCAGGTAGGGATTCAGAAGATAGAGCTGGGCTTTAGAGTTCTTGCAGGGTGCAAGTCATTGAAAATTTCATCTCGTGCAGAAACGAATGATTAAAACAGAAAAGCTTTTACATGCCAAGCCGATAAAAGTTATACCTGAAGAAATCTTTCTTCATACATCCTATCAAAATAATTACTCAATTTTACCAATCTTTCCTTATCAAACGTATTGATATACTTTAAGAACATAACTTCAGTGCTATGGCCAGTTGCTTCCATTAGTAATGGAGTAGGGATTTTTCCATAGAAGTTGGAGGCAAAACTGCGCCTTCCGATATGACTGGTTATGACCTGCCATTTCGCTATTTTCAGAAGCTTTGTCCTATGACCGATGCGTTTTCGTGCATTGATGAATTGATTAAGACCGGATAACCTGGCTATTTCTTTAATACTTTCGTTATATTTCTGTACGGATATAGAAGTGGGGAATTTATTTTCGTTCCCATTAATTATATTTTGTACAATAGGATGTAAGGGTATTGTTATTTCTTTTTGTGTTTTTTGCTGCACGAAATTCAGACATTTTTTTTTATTTATTTCTGTGAGTTTTTCAGATGAAAAATTCATGAAGTCGGATACTCTTTGTCCGGTGTAACAACTTATTAACAACCAGTTTTTTGCATCTTGAAGATGCTCGGGGACGTGTGTGTATTTTATTTTTAATATTTCGGGTTCACTTAGGGTGATAATTTCTTTGCACTGTCTTTCTCTTCGTATTTCAAGTTCTCTGACCCTTGTATGAATACCCATCCTTTCTGCAAAATTTAGAATCGTCTTTACAAAATGAATTGTTCGATAGACTGTATTTTCACTGTACTCTTCTTGCTTTCCAAAAATCAGAAAATCTTTAATAAATGTTGGGTTTACCTGATCTATAAATTGTCTTTCCGCCTTAAATCCCTCAAATTTTTGAACCAAATTAAAGAAGACCTTGTACCTTTTATAGGTGGAATTACAAATTAGCTCTTTTCTGCTTTGTAGGTAAACATCCATATAATGGAGCAGGGTCGTTTCCGGATAATGCGAATTTTTGCGGAGACAAATATTTTTTATCGTACTCGAAAACAGCCTTGGACTGACTACTTTATTTTTGTTTTTCCAATTTTGATAGCATTCAGTAAGTTCTACTTTTAATCGATTGATTTTATCGTTTAGATTTTTATATTTTTTTAGATATATATTTTTGGGACGCTCTTTCTTTTTGTCCCATTCCGATTCTGCTATTCTTAAGGGAGTGTAAGCAATAAAGGACTTATTGGATTCATCGGTAAATTTAAGGTTGATATTTCGTGTGGTTCCAGCATTTGAAAGAAAAAATTGGAATGTCATTATTGATAAACTAATAGATTAATTATCAACGAAGTTAAATAAAAAAAAGTAGTCCTATCTAGACTACTTTTATTGGTCAAAGATAACTAAATATCTTTTAACATAAAAATATTAATCCACTGTTAGTGAAAATGATGTAAAATAAATTTTCTATAATTTTTTATATTACTGTCTGATAAGGGCTCAATAATAATGCTGTTATGGTTGTTAATTTTATAATCATAGACATTGAATCAATGCATTAAAATTAAAAGTAGTCTAGATAGGACTATACTTGATTTTATATCCCCATAATTGTTTAAAAACTTAAGGTACATTAACTAAAAATCAGAATCATGAAAACAGCCAACAAACTTCATTTCCGATAAAAGCAGTTCATTATAAAATCCGACGTAACCAAAACTTTTCAGCCCATTACAATTTTATAAAACTGAGCATATGGGTCTGTAAACCAACTATAAATGTTTAGTAGAAATTAAAATAACAAAATATTAGATGAAGATAGATTTTAAAGATATTCATATAGGGAATCTAATAAAAATTCTCGTTTCAGAAGCCGGTCTAAGCACAGATAGAATATGTACATACATGAATCTCTCAGAAGAAGAGATAAAAAATACCTACCAGACAGATACTTTAGAGACCAAACTCTTATTAAAATGGTGTAAACTATTAGAATACGATTTATTTCGCTTTTATTCCCAACATCTGCTGCTTTATTCTTCTCCGAAAGGAGCTGATTACAATAAGCCGACTGAATCTGTATTACCGCAGTTTCGTAAAAACCTTTATACAAAAGAGGTTATCTTTTATATACTGGAAACAATTGAAAATAATGAGAAAACAAAAAATGAGGTAATTAAAGACTATGGGATTCCAAAATCAACACTCAATAGATGGATTATTAAATATGGAAATAAAGCGTTCTAATAACTTGAAAATATAAAATGATGCCTGATTACAAAAAGATTTATAGTGATATTCTGAATACCAGGTTTGCAGAGAAAAAGAAAGATTGCGCGGGAATTTTAGGTAAAGAAGTGTTATCCCATTTGGATATTATTGAACTCAATACCATAATTTTTGGAGCTGAAGACGCTAAGAGCTGGGAGTTTGACAGAAAACATCGCTCTTATAATCAATATACCATACAGAAGATTCTTGAATATCAACATAAAAATCAACTTAGTAATAGCCAGCTTGCCCGGCACTATAAATTAAGCAGAAATTCTGTTGCTCGGTGGAAGAAAATATTTAACCTCTAGTTCATTAAAAGAAAATCAATAATTATTGTATTAAGCTAAAAGAGTAAATTATGATCGTTACCAATAGAGATAAAGTGATAACACAGATGAAAATTTTTCAAGGTCTTCTTATTCTTAGTTGCAATTTGGCGGTGGCCGCTTACATACTTACATCAAATATATATGAATACTTAAGATGGCCAGGGATTACGTTTTTTATAGTTATTGGTTTGGTATGTATTGTTAAGATAACAAGATTAAAAGTATTCCACTTTGAGAATAGTGGTGTTATTTTTACTATTAAATATTATCATCCTTCAAAAAAAGGCTTAATCTTTCCGGCAGTAGAATATCCTGTCGATAAAATGAGAACTTTAAAAATTGAGAGATCTTTATTTTCTGATTTTATTATAATGGATGTTTACTTAAAGGAAAAAGAGAAGTTATTCCGTATTAAAATGCGTGTCAATGGTATCAGTGATAGTAATTATCGAAAGATTGCCAATTCATTTTCGTAACAGGCCAAATTTTGTTTTGGTTGTAAGCGATGGTTTTATAAATGTTACACATTAGAAGTTTAGTGTCTGCACCATATGAAATATTAATATGATGTATTTTCAACTTTAGATAAGGTGGAAATTGTATTCGCATGAACTGTTTTTATTCTAAAATATTTCTTTAATCGTTAAATATATTAGCATGATTACCGAAGAGCATATATTACTTCATCATGGAGCATATTATAAGAAATATCCAGCCAAAGAGATTATTTTTCAAAGTGGTGACGTTCCGCGTTTTTTTATTCAGATCCGTAGTGGAACGGTGGAGTTAAACAATTATCATGATGATGGACGTGAGTTTACTCTAAATATTCTTTCTATGGGCGATAGTATCGGTGGATCACTATTGTTTAGCACCCAAAACTATCCGATGAATGCCATAGCAAAAACGGATTGTATCGTACTGAAATTATCCAAAAGCAAATTTTTGGAAATGGTGAAAAATAATTCGGAAATTGCCTTAAAACTTTTAGAGGACTTTTCCCATAGCCTTTATCATAAATATACAATGCTGTTTAATAATTCTTCTATAGATCCACTAGCAAAAATAACATCCTTGCTCGATTATTATAAACGATGTGCTAATGAAGAAAAACGTTATTGTTACCATCTGCCTCTGACCAGACAGCAAATCGCGAATCTTACGGGGCTACGCGTGGAGACAGTTATCAGAACCATAAAAAGAATGGAAGAACTGGATCTTGTTCATTTAAAGCATCGACAAGAGTTTATCTCCCAATGATGGCGTTCTAGCGCCCTTAATGAAGCACTTACTGGAGTCGATGATGGATAGCGAGCTGGAAAGTCACCTTCAGGAAGATAAAGCTTCCGGGAACTCCAATCGTCGGAATGGCAAGACCAAAAAAACTGTTCGAGGTCTTAATACCGGTACATTTGAACTTGAATCTGGACGGGATAGATCTGGTACATTTTAGCCCAAGGTAGTTCCCAAACGTCAGCTTATTATAACAGAACAGCTGGAAGGTCATGTGCTGAGCATGTATGCCAAAGGTATGAGCACACGTGCAATAAGTGATTTTATCCGTGGGATGTATGCTATGGAGATTTCTGCAACTGAAATATCCCGTATTACAGAAAGCGTCATGCCTGCTGTTAACGAGTGGCGAAGTCGTCCGCTAGAAGCCGTCTATCCCTTTGTTTTCCTAGACTGCATGCATTATAAAGTCCGTCAGAACGGTACGGTTGAGTCCCGGGCCATTTATAATATCCTGGGCATAGGAATGGATGGTCGCAAAGACTTGATAGGGCTTTACAGTTCGGAAAACGAAGGAGCTAAATTCTGGTTATCCGTACTCACCGATCTAAAGCAACGCGGTGTAGAGGACATCCTGATAGCCTGTATTGATGGACTGAAGGGTTTTCCTGAAGCTATAGAAGCTATTTTTCCAAAAACAAAAGTTCAGTTATGCATTGTCCATCAGATTAGATCAAGCATGCACTACGTTACAGAAAAGGACAAAAAGGCTGTTATTGAAGATTTAAAGCCTATTTATAAAGCTGTAAACGAAGAAATGGGATATGAAAAACTACTGGTCTTTGAAGAGAAATGGGGCAAGAAATACCCCATAGCCGCTAAGTCATGGCTCGATAACTGGATAAACCTCTCTACTTTTTTTGAGTATGATGAGCAGGTGCGTAAGACTATCTATACCACTAATCCTATTGAAGGAATGCACCGTCAGATCCGAAAAGTAACGAAGTCTAAAGGTGCATTCAGTTCTGAGCAGGCTCTTATGAAGCTGCTGTTTCTGATAATAAAGGATATCTCTAAAAAGTGGACAATGCCAGTGCATAACTGGGGCTTGACCATATCCCAACTTTACATTAAATTTGGGGATAGGCTCAAACTTGATAAAGGCTTTTAGATTTTGGTTAATTATCCAATGACACAGTTCAGTTTACACTCCCTATTTTATATCCGACGACACGTTGTTTTCAATTCTGATAGACCGAGCCTATGCTAATAGTTATAATACTTTTTCAACCAGTTTTGAAATTTGTCTTCATAGATTTTCTGTGCTTTTTTGACGATCTCATCCGGATCTTCTGTAATTTCAATACCATAGTTTTCCAAAACCCAACTTCTGTACTCTTCTATTTTTTCGCTGGGCTCATAATCATCTTCATCTTTATAAAAATAGATTTCATCCCAACCAATAGAGGGTTCAACATCAAAGGTTAAAATTTCCAGCAACTCCTTTATGTTTTTAGCCACAATATGAATTCCCCCCTCACTTCCAAATGCTAAAATAGGGGCCTCAGCTAAATTTTCATTTTTGTCTACTACCCAAAATGCATAAGTTGAGCCGGTTCCATCTGCCATTGCAAATTCTATAACTGAGGTTGTAAATTCTTCATCGTCTGAATAACCTTTTATTCCACTTTTATCTGAATAATCTCTCCCGATATAAAATTGGTCTGAAAAATTTTCATCATCTCCAATTGAGTTCTGAAAATTAACAAGATTTATTAATTCTTCAGGAATTTCAAAATTTTTGAAGTTTACTTTAAATTCACTTAGATCGACCATTCTTACTGATTTTTATTTTTATGTCCCGTGTTTAATATCGGTTATCCCCAAATTATTCGTCTATGAATTTGAACTGATTTTCGAAAAACTTACCGATAAGGGGAAGAGGCTTCTTAGCTTCACTGGCGGCATTAATGACCCCGATGACAAAAAGAATGAAGAGTACGATTCCAATGTAATTGATAAAATAAAGCATAGGTGCCAGAAAAAGAATAATCCATAAACCTAAATTAAATAGCACGGATATGATAAAAAGGCCGAGACCCTGTTTCAGATGGTAAGTCACAAGGTCGCTCTTGGGGGTGATATCATGCCTTTTAATGTAGGCCACTAACCATCCAATAATTGTAATGTAGGATAAAATCGCTGCTGTTTTGCTTTTCATAATCAACTATTTTTCACAAAAATATCACAAGTTCAATTTCTATTGACAGCAGATTGTTTTTCAGTATTTACGGCTTTGCATTTATCTTGTTTGGATTTTTATCCGGGTTATATACTACTGATCTTCGTTTTTCATGATTTTAAAGAAGCGTTCCCTGTTAGCACGGGATATGGGTATGATATCATTGTTCAGCATGTTTATAAACCCGTCCTTTGAGAAGTTGGCTACAAAATCTACATTTATTAAATGGGACTGATGTACCCGTATAAAATTGGGGGAAATAAGTATATCTTCATAATACTTCAATGGTTTGGAAACAATAATCTGCTGCCCGCTTTTTAGAATAAATGTTGTGTAGGAACCTGAGGTTTCGCACCGGACAATGTTTTCGAGTTTTACAACATGCATAGCTTCTATGGTAGGCAGCACTATTCGGTCATGTTTTTTTGCAGTATCAGAGGAAGGGTCAATAACAGTTTGAAAATCCATGTACTGAGATTTTTTGAGTGCCATACGCTCAAGGGTTTCGCTCAGCTCATCATAGTCTATCGGTTTCAGGAGATAGTCGATAGCATTGAATTTGAATGCCCTTATCGCATGTTCCTCATAAGCGGTAGTAAAAACAAGATGGAAGTTCTTATGGTCAATCTGTTCAAGAACATCAAAACCGGTCCCGTTTTTCAGCATGATATCCATAAAAACCAGGTCTGGCTTTAAACGGTCAATAATTTTGACGGCTTCCGGGAGCCCTTCGGCATAACCGATAATCTGGATGCTATCTGGCGCTGCCATTTCAAGAAGGATAGAAAGGGCCTCTCTCAGATGATATTCATCTTCTATAATAACTGCTTTGTACATTTTTTATAATATTGGAATATTGATAGTTATTGTGCATCCCTTATCGGAACTCTGTTTTGAAAAATGAGGAATAAGCCTGTCTGATCCGTTCTTTTCATACAAGGCCAGTCTTTCATCTATTATTTTAATAGCCAGCGGATCATGATTGTGTTTGTTTTTGTCTTTTTGGGATGCTTCCATGCCAATTCCATTGTCCTTGATAACGCAGATCAATACCTGTTCTGCTGTTTTTTTTGCAAATGTTATTATCAGGTTTCCTTTTCGCTGTGTCAAAGGCTTCAGCCCGTGTTCGATCGCATTTTCCACCAAAGGTTGTAGGAGCAGGGGCGGTATTTTTTCGTACATATTTAGCTCATCTGCAAATTCGAACCTATAATCAAATGAATGGTTAAGTCTCAGCTGCTGCAGTTCAACGTAATTTTTCAAGTTTTCTGTTTCTTCTTCCAGGGTTACCGATTCTTTCCTGGAATGATACAAGGTCTCCCGGGTTAGTTTTGCAAACTTATTAAGATAGGTGAGCGCTTTTGTTCGGTTATCTTTCAGGATAATGCTCTGAATATTTGCAAGGCAATTAAAAATAAAATGGGGGTCCATCTGAGACTGAAGAAAGCGCCGTTCCAGCGAAAGCTTTGCCAGCAGGTTTTCAAGACTGTCCTTTTCCAGCAGGTTGAGTTTGAGCTGGTCATTTATTTGCTGCTGCTTCAGGTTATCAGCCTGTTTCTGGTAAAATCGCTTTCTATAGTAGAAGGAAATAAAGATAAAAATAACAATAACAAGCAAGATCAGGGAAATTACATATCCAAGATCCTTATTTTTTTCCTGAAGCAGTTTCTCATTCTCTAAGTGTTTTATTTTGCGGATTTTTTCAGCAGATTCAAATTTTATTTCCGCAAGCTGCAGATTCCTTTGCATTGTTTCATCGTAGGTGAGGCGATTATATTTGCTAAAAGACTGGTCATATAGATAATACGAAGAATAATCATTTTGCCTTGCGGCGACTTCCTTGAGACTTGAATAAAACTGGGCTAATATTTCATGGTCTTTATATGGTAGTCCTAGCTGATAAGCAACTCCGTCCAGAAACAATTGCTTTGCTTTGCTGTACTCGCCCTGATATAACAGATACTTTCCACGCAATCCGAGACTATTTCTGTATGTAGCCTTCACACCATATTTTTTGCTTATGGCGATGGCCGTATCCAATTGTCGTATAAATAGCTTTTCATCCATCAGTTTTGGCCGCCTTATTAACAATGCTGCAAGGTTAAGATGAGAAATGGCAATGTTACTCTTACTGGGAATTCTGGTATCGTTCTGTGAGGAAAAGTCTGCGGTCTGTTTTAAAAATTTCACCGAATTTTTCCATAAGGAAATGTTATTTTGGTCTTTATCTGTCAAACCTGTCAGATAAGACCCCATTGCCAGGCGGGCATGCAGAATGCTTTCGGGATCTGAAGACTGTTTGGCATATTTCATGGCTTCGCGCACATATTTTTCGACCCGGTCATCCGAACTTAAAGAAAAGCTATAAGAGATATCGGCGCATATCTGAGCGCAGAGGGCATAATTTTTATACCTTTCAAAAAGTGTGTTGGCTTTAAGCTGGTAATTCAGTGCGGCTGTATTGTCATCGAAATAGGACTTAAGATTTCCCATGACCATATAAGCGTAGGCCTTTGCGCGCTGATCACTGGTCTGTGCGGATATTTTGTAGGCTTGCTCTGCATAGTTATTGAATTCCTTCGGGTTATTCAGTCTTCGATAAGTTAGCGCTAAAAAGGTAAGACAGATCACTTCATCCCTTTTCGAATTTGATTTCCTGGCCAATAATAGCGCACTATTGAGCATTTGTTTCGCTTTGGCACTATCCATAAATCTGCAGGAATATCCCTGGAATGCCAATGACTCTATTTTGGAGTCCTGCGCTTTCAGCGAACTGGTGAATGTCGTAAATGATATCAATATTGCAAGGAAAAAAAAGAGACTGTTTAAATACTTGTGATCCATAAAATTCTGCAATATTTTTTGCAAATATAGCTATTATATCAGTGTTTCAATTTTTCGAATAGGGATCCAAACTGATATTTTTTGTATTGAATATGGTCGTTGACAGGTGTATTGATACCGATGCAAAAATATATCCGCCAAATAAAAAGTAGAAGCGTCCAGATACAAATTGCCTCTTGTTGTCAATAGCTTTAAAATAGTAATATTGATCTACTAAATTTACCAAAACACATCATTCTATGTATTTTATGGAAATATTTAAACCGCTGAAATCTGTCCTGTTTTTATTTTTAATGATTTCTGCGGCCTGTAATGCCCAGACCGGGGAGAAAACCAAAAATAAGATCGAATTCTTAGTGAAAGGTAAAGACGGTATACCCATCCATGCAGCGCGGGGGGTATCGTTGACATTCAGTAACCCGAACAAAGGTGCGTCTTTTAGTTTTGCGTCCCCCGGTGAAAATAAAAAAAAAGAGAAGAAATATTTCCTGACCATTGATTTCGAAAAGATGAGTCCTGAAATCCTTAAATTGATGAAGGATTACGACAGTGATTTTTCTGGTGAACTGCGGGTCATCGGTAACGCTGACAATCTTCTTTCACAGCACATCGAATTTTCCGGTGCATCTCTGGATAACGTTGCCTACCAGTGTACACTGGACGAGACAAGCATGTTCCTATACCTTTGGTGCAGCAAAATCAGTGTAAATGGCGTAGAACTTAATTAACTATGGAAAATACGTTTAAAAATTTTAAGAAAGTAGGAAACCGTTATATACTCAAGCGGCAGTATGGATTCGGTATATTGATCGTGACTGGTCTTGCGGTTATGGCCTGGGTCGGATATAATTCAGATAACAAGGCTATGATGTGGATTTTTGGGATCTTCGCGGCAATATGTTTTTTATCCATTTATACAGAGCGCATGGTGATTGATTTGGATGCAAAAACTTTGTTTATCAAAAGGGGATTAAAAGCAGAGATCAGTATTCCATTTTCTGATATTGGCCATTACCAGATGAGCAGGTTGATTTACATCTTTATACCGGTCAATACTTCACTTAATGTGTGTTATTTTACCGCAGGTGAGGAGAAGTTCGCTATTGTCGCACAGGGCCTGTCAAAGCGGGCTATGCAGGATATTTTAAATGATATTGAAGCAATAACACTTCCTTATGCCGGAAAATAGCAAGTATAAAATTGTTGACAGCGGCAGGATTTTTAGTTTTAAGCCCAATCGCTACAGCCTTAAACTTTCAGTCTGGACACTTGGTGTTATTTTGTCACTGATCCTGTTATCCACTATCTTTTATCATCATCTCACCAGAGGACTGGTCATTCTGCTTGCTGTTCTTGGCCCATATCTTATTCTGCACAGCCTTTATGATATTTTTATACGGGCCGAAATCTGTTACCTGTTTGACCGGATGGATCGGACAGTATTTAGGAAAAAGCCTTTTTTTCCTAAGAAAAACCTTATGCCCTTTGAAGAAATGGTCATTTTTACAAGCACCAGTGGCGGCTATTGGCATTATGCCCTTGGGGCAAAAAATAGTCATTTGGTAAAAAGCTACCGGATCAGTGAGGATTTTAGGAATGGCAGAGTGAAATCCTTGAAGGAATCAGCATATGAGGTTGATATCTTAACAAAGCTCTATGAAATGACGCAATTGCCTGTACGTTAAGGATATTTTAACTGCAGAGAATACAAGCAAAGATATAATTGTATTGGTTTAACTGCTCAGTTGATCATTTTCAGCGGTCGGTTTTTCCGGATTTAAAACTAATTACACAAAAGCAAATGAAAGATACACTTCATCAGAACGCATTAAAAGCACTTGCCGAAGGCAGTTATGGCTTGGCAGCAAAATTTTGGCTTGACGGATATTCCCTTCCTCGCGGTTTTGAGGAACTCCATAAAATATATTGCCGTATCGATAGCCTGAATGAGGGTAGCATTGATCCTGATCTATGTGCAATATTGGGTCTTATAGCACTTGACAATAACGAAGTATTTGAATCCGACAGGGAGAAAGCCTTAGAAAAATGCCTTGACTGGGCTACTAGCGGTCTGCAAGTTGATCCTGACCATTACCACTGTCACCGCAATGCCGGTTCTGCGCTTTACTGGCTTGAGGACTGGGATGGAGCTCTGAGTTATTACGAAAGGTCCTGTCAATTACGATCCTCTCCAGTATTAGAGATACGAATCTTTAGGATGCTCAATAGACACAGCAACAGTCCGGACTTTTCGCAGCTTCAACCCTCAGTACATTCGCAATCTGCTATGGAGCTATACAATGCCGGGGTTGAAATCGATTATATTCTAACTCAATATGCCGATATGCCCGAAGCTGAAAGCCAGCGTCTTACTGAACTGAAAATACATCTCTACAACCAATCCTACGAGCTTTATAGAGCCGCAGTTTTGACCGACCAGAATGATAGTCTTAATTACGACCCGCATACATTCGCCATGTGTTGTAACAATCTTGCGCGGGAACTGAATTTTAAACAGGCATATCAGGAAGCAATCACTATTGTCAACGAGGGTATAGCACAACGTAAATTTATGGTGATTCTTCTCAACAGGATGTATATTTATATGAGCGCCGGCATGCATGAGAACGCCATTGCCGACGGTAAGGAGCTTTTGAGAGAATATTCTGAAGAAATGGACTTTGTGACCCTGATCAGCACTATTGACGGGGTATGCTTGAGCCACGCAGATATCGATCAATATTCGGGAATGCTGTATTGGGCCGACCAAGGACTTGAACTCTATCAATCGGTAGATCCGGGAGACTCGGTTCTTCAAGAAGAAGAAGTTGTACGCTGCGTGACCAATTTCTACATATCTAAATCCAAGGCAATGTCGATGCTCGGCCTAGAAGTCAATAATTCCGAGGATGCTGAGCAGGCTGACTCCTTACTTGAAAATATGCCCGACAATCCGAGTCTGATGATCAGCAGAGGAGAAACTTTTGCAAGGGAAAAACAATGGGAAAAGGCCCTTGAATGTTACGATCAGGTAGTACATTTCGGGCTGGAAAAAGGAATGGCGAGAACTGTTCAGGTGGCACTGTACAACCGTGGATATGTTTTGGAAGCGCAAATGAAAGATAGCGAAGCAGCACTTGAAAGTTTTGAGCAGAGCATTGGGCATGGAAACAAAGATTTTTGGTGTTATTACTGGGCTGTACACAGTGCGTACCACCTGACAGAAAATGAAAAAGCTGTATATTATGGCACAATAGCAATCTCCCTGTTGGCTGAACAGAAAGAAGTAAAGGATGATATTGCGGCAGAATTATATGAACATATCGGTACTTCGCTGATTGATATGGGTCAGTATACCGAGGCGGTGAAAAATCTTGAAATTTCACTTAAACTTTTCTATAATCGCATTACAGAGGATAACTTAAAAATTGCAAAGGCGAAAGCGAAGGAACCAACAGGTTTTTTTAGAAAATTTTTCGGTGGTTAGCAAAACTTTAGTCTTTTAAACTTAATATTGGAGTATGAAGGGAACAATCATCAGAAAAATTGAAAAGTTGGACAATGAGGCTCTTTTAAAAATCATCAGAGCTGTTTTTGAAGAGCATGATGCACCAAAAGAGGGAACTGTCTATTCCGATCCGACGACTGCTGACCTATATGCACTTTTCAGCAAAGAAAGCGCAGTGCTTTGGGTAGCTGAGGTAGATGGTGTCGTGGTCGGTTGTTGCGGGATCTATCCTACTGATGGACTGCCTGCTGGCTGTGCAGAGCTGGTTAAGTTCTATCTCGATCCAACGGCCAGGGGGCTAGGGATTGGTAAAGCGTTAATGAAGAAAAGTATCGAAAGCGCAAAGAGTCTTAGATACGATAAGATCTACCTAGAGAGCTTTCCAGAGTTTTCAAAAGCTGTAAAAATGTACCGGAACCTGGGATTTAGATTACTTGAAAACCCATTAGGGAATTCTGGACATCACGCTTGTTCTATATGGATGCTTCGTAGTGAAGAACCTACCAAAATTAAGGCTTTATAAATAGTTCATTGTTAATTTAAACTTTGTAAGACATCTTTTATAATCTTTAAATTGGGGCGTCATCCTAAATCAGTTCTTAGCTTTATTTGAAAAAGGAATTTAGTTATAAGGAATATAACTAAACTCCGTATTATTTACTTACTCACTTAGAGGAATAGTTTTAATATAGATACCAAGTTAAGCTGTCATATTTGTTTATTGAGCAGCGGTTTCTAATTTTCGGGCCACATCCAACATCTTTTTGGCAAATTCCACTAATTTTTCATACAGCCTGATATGCATTTCAAGGTACGTTAGCTGCTTGGTTTGATATTGCTGTCTGTAAAAAAACAAATTTGTTTTATAACGTTCTAGGTTTGTTAATGCGGTATCTTCAAGTTGACCGGAAGCAGTTAACCAATCTTCTTGATCTATTTCTTTAATGGCAATTTCAACGTCATTAGAACCAGGATTTTTCTGCATGTCTAGCCTCCATAATTCCAAATAGCCTGACTTCTCTATTAAGGCAGTAATCGCTTTGTCGTGTTCAGGATCCGAGAGCAAATGTTCTGTCAGTTGATTAAATGTCTGTATATCCTTTCCAGTGATTTCCCTGGCACTGGAAAAGATATGATTGTTTATTGCTACCTGCTGGCTTAGCACCGTATTCTCTTCTCTGGCATATGCAATCTGTTCGTCACTTGCCTCCGTCAAAACATCGTTTATAACGACTATTTTTTTCGAGCTTGTCAGGTCAAATGGAGTACAGTAATTTGGATCGTCAACTATTTGTAGCCCTGCCTCGGCATAAGCCTGAGCTACAAAGCGGGTACAAAATTGCCTGTTGTGATCAAAATCTGCCTCTGTGTGTTCTTGTACAGTTCTCCTCGCTTCGTCTCCGGAATATTCAGTACCAACTTTTGTACGAGCTATATCAACTACCCCCTTTATGAAATGGGGGTCTTCTAGTCTTTTGCACGCAATGCGATTGCTGCTTCAGTACTTTCGAATAACATCCTGCGGGTATTTTCTGCTTGTACCCTAGGACCTTTATTGGAATGTATATGACTGGAGCCTCCCGTATACAACATGGCGTGGTGATAAACAGAACCAGTCTTATCTTTCATGATCGCACTTAGTCGTGGGTCGACATTTAGCAGCAAAATGTCCCCCTCCTGAATTTTCGTTAAATCGAAAATGTATTTTTCATATTTCTTATGTCTATTTAATAGAATTGATTTTTGAATGTTTGTCTTTAGTTATATGGGATAAATTAGTCAACCATAAAATTTCTTTTTTGCTTTAAAATTGAGGTTGTTCCAATTTTTTAAGGCAGGGAAGGGCTCAATTATGTCATAAGTTCTTTCAAAACTGAGGTTACTGCTTTATTTGTTTAGGGCATTATAAATACGTAGCGCTACCTCTTTATCATTTAAATAGCCTTCAATACCATGTTTGTTGCTTGTACCATTTAGAACTTTGTTATAATTCGTAATGATAGGATCAGTGGTAAAATATGGTTTTTCTAGAGGGAACAATGAAACTGCATCTTTTTTATCAAATGCATTGTACCATCCTGATAATGAGCATGGGGGATTAAGCAATGGGCTTTCGAGATTTCTTTTAATGACTTTCATACCCAGTGGCGAGCCCACTGTAATAATCTCTTTAATGTTCTTGATTTTGTACTTGCTGAGGATATTATAAGATATCACTGAGCCAAGGGAATGTCCTATCCACACACATTTTTCTCCTTCTTTTGGAAGTGAGCCTGAGACAAAGTCATCTATGGTTTTTCTAATGACAGGATTTCTGAGATAGTGGAAGACATCATTGGTAATTGCCCAGAGGGTTGCCTGCGCAAAATCTGATTCAGAGTCTATCGCCCTCAGAATTGCCAGGACCCACGGCCAGTTCTGCGCGCCCTTTTCAGTAACGTCCAGCTCGCTCAATTCGGCAATCCTCTGATCGGTGATTCCTGCATTTGTCGCCACAGTACCCAAAAAATCAACACAGAACTGTGAAAATTTAGGATCGATGCCACCGGAACCTTTTTCCACGACTTTTTCCTGAAAGTTATTTCTGTCACTGATGAGGTTCATCAACATTTTACCATAATAAGGGAAAATGATGTCTTCTTCGGAGAGGTCCAATGTCAAATTACTTTTTTTAAGTCCTTCTTTGAGCGCTTCTATCCATTCTTTTTTTAGTTCCTCTTCGTCACGGTCCTGCTGGGAACGCCCATGTAATAATACTAGTTTCATTTTTTTGGTTTTCTATGGTTATCGTTAATTAGTTTAGTAAGTATTTCTGTCCCCTTAGCGGAGAATGTCGTCCATAATCCAGGTTCCAGATACTTTGTGGCCTCTAAAATATCTTCGCTAATAAATTTCTCATATAAGTCTCTATAAGCCCATCCACTTGACATTACCGGACAAAATGAGGCTATCGACGTTTCATCGAGCTTTCCTGCAAGCATTGCCACATCAAAAGGAACCACTGGGTTATCCAGGATCATATAATCATAAACAGACCTGATCTTTTCAAAATTTCCCGTTTCCCTAAACGCATAAGCCGCGTAAAGTCCTAGAGAGGGATCAAGCGCTTTTCCATATCTCAGAAAACTTCCGGCATCATCATATCCCAGTTTGGCGAAATCAATTTTTTTAAATGCGTCTTCATAATTGAAACCATTATTGGCCGCAATGGCAACAAGATTTCGTTTTTGAATGATCATTTCTTTTTTTTCCTGATATTGTAAATAATTGTAAGAGTTTGATTTGACGGGTGTGTAATTGATGGTAAAGAGATAGCCATCCTTAAATATGAGCTGCGCGACAAAGCCTTCAATTACAGCAACTGGGATCGATCGTCCATTTTCTAATAAGAGCAGCCCATAACGGCTATATCTGTAAGGCTGTTCATGATGAAAAGATATTGAATTCGCATTTCTGTATCGCCAGGGCATATTTCCCGCATAGGCAGGAGTGATAAAATCAATCATCGTTTCACCGATCAGTTCTATTCCGGTATAGTGTTCGTAAACAGGATCTCTAAATAGCTTATCGGATGCAAATACATTTTTCTCAGCTACATTTTCCACCTGAGTCGCGAGATTATTCTGATCTGACTTGTTGTTCCATAGATTTATCGAAAGGTCTTTGACATCCTTGAGAACATTTACTTTGAACATTCCTGGATCTGCGGGCTGTACTTCAGGTTTGCTGACTATCCAATTTTTCAGCATTAGGTTTTTCCCCTCCAGATCAGTGAATGTTGCCAGGGGATACTCTGTTTTATGGTTTTGTACCCTGATTTCAGGAGATTGTCCCTGCGTGACACCGAACGCTCTGCTTTCGACATATTCTCTAAGTTTAAGATCAACTTCCGGAGCCGAAATAATCCATTTTTGATTTTCTTCCCTTAAGCTCTTATAATTTATATCAGCCGAAAGCTTTACAGGATCGTAGTACTTTGAAAGGTATCTCTTTATTTCGGTCCCGTCATCGATGTCGTTATTAACGACAGTTTCCGGGACTTCCCCAGATAGATATTCTATCAGAGATTCTGTAAATATTCCATGCGCATCTTTAAGATTGTCACCTGCAATTTCGTAGGCTGGCGCTCCAGGTCTTGTTGCATAGAAAATGTCGATAGTATTGTTTGTGTCGACTTTTTGTTTTGCAAATATGGTCTGACCACTGGTTGGCTGATAGTAATCAGTCGGTAAAGATCTGCAGGCATCTGATATGAACAGTACATATCTTATCTGGCAGTTTCTTGCGTCATCTGCTGATCTTGTCAAGCCGATTATTTCATTGTCGTTTTCACCACCTTCTGAAAGATACCAAAACTCCTGATTGGGTCCCCGGGAGATTCCATGCCCTGAAAAATACACAATGATCTGGTCATATACCATTTCTTCAAGGCATCCCTTTATAAAATCGTAAATTTCCCGAACCCTTACAACGTTGCCTTCCTCGTCAATAAATAGTTTTGTCTGGTACCCATGTGCGGAAGCCCATTTGGAAAATTCAATTGCACCTAAGGTTGCGCCCTTGAGCCGTGCGAAATTATTGACATTATTCACCCCTATGCAGATCGCGATTTTAGACATGGTTAATAGTTTTTGGCTTTAGATATAAATGTAATAAAAAAATGTTATACAGATTAATTTAATCAGTATAATTTTCTAAGCAACTACAAGTTGTAAAGACGTCAAGAAGTAAATCATTATGACTAAAATCCTGTCCTTCGGGGAAGCTTTTGATTTCTACTATTGTTCCTGTCTTAAATTCCAATGATATCCACGATGCGCCATGCAGATCAAATTGCGGTGATGAACCGAGGTAGGATTGTAGAACAACGTATACATGAGGAGTTAGTCGTAAAAATAGCTATTATGCTAAACTTTTAGAATCAGATAGGATCTGATTAAAATAGTTGATGTAGAAGAAACTGTATAGTATTCAAGAAAAACATAAATGCTTATCTAGGTGGTTTGATTAGTTGGTTAGAGTCCTGATATTTCTATATCAGAGCTCATTTTTAGAGTGGTATGTTACGTTTTTTAGTAATGTCACATATAAATTTTAAAAATTATTATGTTAAAAAAATATAAAGATAATAAAGGATATATCTAAAAAGTGCATGTTGCCGGTGCACAACTGTGGCTTGAACATATCCCAACTATACATTAAATTTGGGGATAGACTCAAACTTGATAGAGGCTATTAGATTTAGGTTAATTATCCAATGACACAGTTTGAGTTACACTCCCGGATCGATTATATTTTATTTATTTCCTCTTTTCTTTTTTTAATAAAACTTGTAGGTTTAATACCATTAAGCTCGCTAAATAATGCTGTAAAAGTTTGTCTTGAGCTCATTCCACAGTCATTTGCTAAGCCTTCGATAGTATATTCAAGAAATTTAGGGTTTTGGTATAATTCGTGTGTAATGTATTGGATCCTTAGTGTATTTAAGTAAGTATTAAAGTTATTACCTTTGTATTCGTTGATAACCTGTGATAAATATGCTGTGTTTGTATTAAATCTCTTTGACAAATCAGATAAGGTCAATCCTTTTTTTCTAAACTCTTTTTTATTTTCAAATGCTTCAAGTTTACGCAGAATATCTGCTATAATATCTGCCGCTAATGTATTTTTATTTTCTTTTTTCGATTTTGAAAGTTCCTGGTTTTCATTAAATATGGTTTCAGTTCCTTTCTGCTCTTTGATTAATTTCTGTTCAAGTTCTAGGTATTGTTTTTGAACCGCCCTTTGCTTTTTATTTCTATAGAAGAGTATGGCGCTAAGGACTGCTATAATTGCAACTGATCCAAGTAATAATTTTATAGCATTAGAATTTTTGCTTTCTAACTCTATTTGTTTATCTAATAAAGTTTTTGTTTCATATTCCCTGTTGATTTTAGATGATAAATATTTGAAATCCTTTCCTAAAATATTATCAGCCTTCAATAGTTGTTTAGTAAAATAAAGTTCTTTCTGGGGATTGCCCGATTTATGATAATGATCTATCAGAATTTCATAGTTCTCTCTAACTTCGGGAAGAATAAAATTTCTCTTTTGAAATATTGAGTCAACCTTAGTTAGATAGGAGAGTGCTTTCTTTTCTTCATGAATCTGTAAATATGATTTTCCTATATAAAAATAGCAAACTGAAGCCCAGCTGAAGTCATCGATGTTTGTTAATGATGTTAAAGCATTTGAAAGATTTTTTATCGCTTCGTTGTAATTACCTTTGCGGTATTCTGATATTCCTAAACATTTCAAAAAATATGATTTTTCAAGTACGAAATCATTAGACTTCGGTAAGTTAGCTAAGGCATAGCCTATTATTGAGTCACTCTTTTTATAGTTATGTATATTTCTATAGCATACTGCCTGTTGATGAAGACTGTTAAAATATCCTTTCTGGTTGTTAAAGATAGTGATTGGATGGGCATCACTTCTGGCAATATTTTCAAAATAACTGACACATCTTGTAAATAAATTCAGCGCTTCATCGTAATATCCCAAATAGCTTTTAACAACTCCAAGATGATAAATGATAGTATTCTTTAAATATTCGTCTTTTATATCTGTAGAATATTTGTAAGCTTTAAGATATTCATCCAGAGCTGGCTGATACTTTTTGAAGAAAAAATAATATATGATACCCCGAGTGAGATAAGCATTACTTATTAATTCATTATCGTTGGATTTCAGAGAGTAGAGCACACAACTGTCCGCATAGACTATTTTTTTGTTTCTGTCCTTCGTATAAAAGATCAAGTCTTTGTATGCTTGAAAGATATTATGATAATCATTTTGATTTTTTGCCCTTAATAGATAATTTTTAACATGGGGAATTGCCTTTTCGTCATTTTCTTCAAAATTAGCATAGGTATTTCTGAGGTCCATTAAGCTTCCTTGATTAAAATTACTTTTGGTTTGCGCAAATAAGTAAATTGAACAAACCAGAAAGAAAAATATAATTCCGCATTTTCTTAATTCAACCATAAAAAAGAATAGTGTAAGTTCCAAATTTAGCAATTATTGCTATAATAGCCTCCTTTCATCAGCTAAAAATCAATAAAATTTGATAAACCCAATGAACCTCTCCCTATATGATTTATTTCTTTTGTAAAAGGATTTTAATTGTTTGAAATTCAATGTGTTGCTATTGTTTTGATTTAAAAATTATAACAGAATGATTTATAAATTAATACAATGTTTCGAAAAAGCGGAGGGTTCAAATCTCTAATTTAGCACCAAGCTTATTAAAATGTCCGGCGCCGGATAAATTATTGAAATATTAAATATGAAAAGATTTATCCCATTTTTAGCAGCTATAATTATTATAGCATTATTAAACTCTTGTAGCAAGGATGATGAGATGTTTGTTGAAAATCCACATGCTAACCAAGTACTACGATCAGGTAATATCAATATATATGAGAAACCTGCGTCTACTGTTGTAAAAGGTGATAGTACAAAAAGTCATACGAAGGATGAAGTCAAAAACGATCCTGTAAAAAACAGCAATCATTGGCGAATTAAATAAATAGTAGTTTCAGTTAACAATCTTTGCAAAAAATTTTAACTGAATAAAGCTTTTATAAATAACTAATAACTGAACCTTAATGAACCTTACGAAGACGATAATACTTTTTTCAATGTTCTTTGTGTGTTGTAAAGTGGAGCTCGCATATGCTCAACAATACACAATTACCGGAAAAGTGATTGATGGAAAGAGAAAGCCTGTAGAGTTTGCACATGCCAGCCTCTTAAGGAATGATATATTGTATAAGAAAGCTTCGACAGATAGTCTAGGTACTTTTTCATTGAATGCAGAAAAAGGCAGTTATGTGCTGATTTTAGAACAGTTCGGAAAAGAACATCTTAAACAAAAAATAGAAGTAGTCACTAATGCTGAGTTGGGTGAATTGCAGATTGATGGTTCCATTTTAATAGAAGGGGTATCGGTAATAGCAAGACGAAAAATGATTGAGCAAAAAATTGATAGAACTATTTTTAATGTCGAAAACTCAATAGTTTCACAGGGTATGAGCGGTTTGGATGCATTGAAAAATTCTCCTCTAGTTCGTGTCCAAAATGATAATATATCCATTGTAGGAAAGGGTGGAGTATCAATCATGATCAATGAGCGTATGGTGAACCTTTCGGGAAGTGAGTTAACAAACTATCTTCAATCACTCCGTTCGGAGGATATTTCTAAAATTGAAGTTATAACCACGCCACCTTCCAAATATGAGGCACAAGGTAATAGCGGTATTATTAATATTGTTATGAAAAAAAATCCTAATCTTGGATGGAGCGGAAACATAAACAGCTCGTATCAAAGAAACTCTTACAACGGTTTTAGAACGGGTGCAACGATAAACTACAAATCTCATAAAATAAGCACATCGCTTAAAATCAGACAATACGATCTGTCTTTTAAACCAACAGGAACCAGGGATCTGATAGGATCTGAAAATAGTGTATATACAAACGAAACCAGAAAGGATCAGGCGCGATCGGTTGGAGTCAATTATAATTTTGATTACAAAATCAACGATAGGCAGAACATAGGTTTTATATATGATTTTAATACCTCGAGGTACAGTATGGTTGCTGAGGGTGTCAGCATTTATAAGACACAAAGAGTAATTGACTCCAGTTTAATCACCGTTCAAAAGCAGTTATGGAAAACACCCACACATACCTTGAATGTCTATTATGATATTAAATTGGACACTGTAGGTAAGAAGTTAAGTTTTACTGCCAACTATTTGGGTAATAGACCTGATAAAGCAAACGATTTTAACACAGCTAATATTCTTATGAGCAGTAACGAAACAGTTCGCAACATAAGTTTAATGAATTACAAAATTTATTCTGGCCAGGCTGATTTGCTGCTTCCCTTTAAAACCTTAAATATTGAAGCTGGAGCTAAATACACTTTATTTGAAAATAATTCTGATGTGAAGTATTATACATTACACAATTCGGATTATGTTATCAATTCGAACAACAGTAATGTCTTTAATTATAAAGAGCAAAATTTTGCGACTTACATAAGCGTTCAAAAAGATTTTAACAATAGATGGTCTGCAAAAGCGGGCTTAAGATATGAATATACAGCTTTGGAAGGAAACAGTTCCAATCAGGAAAACGGAAAAATAACTAACAATTATGGTAAGGTATTTCCTACTGCATATCTTAGTTTTAAACCAGATGACAACCATGCTTTTTCACTTAATTATGCTAAACGAATTAGTCGTCCGGACTTTCAGGACTTAAATCCTTTCAGATGGTATACAAATCCATATATGTATTTTGCAGGGACACCTTCACTAAGACCCTCTTATAATGATAATGTTGAGTTATCATATTCTTTTAAGGGTAAGCTGACTGCTGCATTGTATAATGAGTACAGCCGTGATAATACTTCAAGCATCGCTCGATTAGAAAATGGGATCTTCAGTAATATTGTTGAAAACAGTTATGATCAGAATAAAATAGGTGTACGGCTTGGTTATTATGATACATTCTTTGGAATTTGGGAAAGCTCTATCAGTTCCAATGCCAATTACGCGGTAACAACGCCTAACATATCTGAAGTTGAGAGATTAAAACTGTTTTCATTTTCATATTCGATCTATAATACTATCACTTTGAATAAAGAAAAAACTTGGTTTTTAATGTTAAATTTCTGGCATGATCTGCCTTTTACCTATGCAAACGTTAAGATGAAGGATCAATTAGATTTCTCACCAGGAGTTAAGGCATCATTTCTTGGTAAGAGGTTAAATATAAGCGCTGTGTTCAGCGATGTTTTTAGGACGCTGAAAAATCAGGGGTATTCATATAACAATGGTTATAGGTCAGAATTCTACAGCTATAATGATTATAGAAAATTCTCAATTAGTATGGCTTATGCTTTTGGAAACAGAAAAGTTAAAGGAACCATTAAAACTGTTGAATTTGACGAATCTTCAAGAGCAAATTAAATCCGATTTCCAGATATAAATCAAATACATTTTTATCTATGATATATAGATAAAGTAGAAAATATACGCGCGTGTGGGAGTAACTCGAAAATCCCTAAAAGAGTAGAGACTAATTTTTAAATTAAACAATCATGAACAAGAAATTCAGTAAATTACAGTTAAACAAGAAGTCGATTGCGAAATTAAACGATCTTCAATTAAACAAAGTAAAAGGAGGTAAACAAGGCGCTGTGGATCACGAGATCCATTGCCATGTTAAAACAGCAACTGTTGTAACAAAGGTTCAAAACTAATTGATCTTTTGGTCCTCCCTAAATAGTAAGGGAGGACCTTTTTCCATATTTTTTTTGCGGTTAATTGGTAATAACAAAAAAATATTAGTAGATATGGCCGATTTAACAACTACAGATTTTTACCTGATCAGAACCCCCCAATTCTCCTTATCCAAACTTTCAGATCTCAACAGACATATTCAAAACGGGGACATACATTCTACAAAAGAAATGTTTAAGGACGATCGTTTTATTAGCAGTATCTATTTCTCGTCCAGATATTTTTATTCTATAGCATTACAATGGATTAACAATGATGAAATAGGCTTTGATAGTATGGATAGAATATTGATAAGCTTATATAAATATTATTGTAGAATATGTTCAAGATCTACGCCTTATGGGTTATTTGCAGGATATTCAGTTGGAGAGATTGTTGAAGATAACTCGGATTTTGAATTTGCAAAACCTAGGACAACGCCTTTCGTAAGGCCGGATATGCTATTTATAAAACGAGTTAAAGATAAGATTCTTAAGGATAATGAAGATAGAGATATATTGTACTTTCCGAACAATACGTTGTATCGTATAGGTGAGAGCTTAAGATATGTAAATTGGGATGATCAGTATAATTATGAAATTTCAGAAATTGAAATGAATGATTTACTGGACAGGATTTTGTCGTCGGCAAAAAAAGGATCAACACTTAGTGAAATATCAAAGCTTATTGAGGAACAAATGCCTCAAGCAGACGGTACTGAAATAAGAGATTTTATTCGAAGTCTCCTTGAAAATAATTTAATTATTGATAGGCTACCTCCGTATTTGACAAGTATTGAAGAACCCATCAATGAAATGAATACATATTTTGAAAAAGTGGGAATCTTTGATGAAAACCTGAAAAATATAGCTCAAGTTATTAACCTTGGCAATTCTGAGATTGATATTAATAAGATTGAAAGCCTTGCTGCTGACTATAAGATTCCCGAAGACGATAATACTCAACTTTTTCAAGTCGATTTAAAAATCAATTTTTCTAAGAACAAGATTAATAAGAAGATACTCAAGACACTTATAGATAGGACTTCTGAGCTATCTAAATTAACTGGTAATTATAGTGACAACAGACTTTTGTCATTTTGTGAAAGTTTCACTCAAAGATTTGGAGAACGGGAAATACCGCTGTCTACAGCTTTAGATCCAATGTTGGGGATTGGTTATGGCCTGCAAACTAGCGGAAATGTAGAAGATACGCCGCTCGTTAATGATATTCTTTTCAGTTACAAACATACAAATAAGAAAGGAGTTGTTGTTCCTCCGATAATTCAGCTTATAATAGAAAAATATATTGATCATTTTAGTCCACACCATTTTAAGCCTATTTGTATTTCAGAGAAAGATTTGGACCAGGTCACCAATGTGCAGGAAGAACTGATATTTCATGATGATTATTGTTTATTTGGCGAACTAGTTTCAGATTCAATTGAAGATCTGGATAATGGTAATTTTAAATTCGTAAGTAAATCTCCATTGCCTACGGCGGGAATGAGTAATCAACTTTCCAGATTCGCTTATTATGACCAGACCCTTCGCAATCACATGGACCGCCTTATAATAAAGGAGGGTGAAGATTATATTTACGCCGAAATCATACACAGCCCGAATGATAGAACGAGAAATGTGCTATTAAGACCTAATTTTTATAATTATGAAATACCTTATGTCTCGAATTCTCAAACTGATCTAGCTCAAATAAATGTTAACGATATTATGGTCACCGTTCGTGATAACCATATTATTTTAAGGTCAGAATTGCTCAATAAAGAGATTCGACCACGTTTATCCTCTTCGTACAATTATGGAAGCAGCCAGCTATCAGTTATAAGATTTTTAGGCGATCTCCAATATCATAATAAGTATAAAGGATTTAGCTGGGATTGGTCTGTTCTTGATCATAGAAGTTATTTGCCAAGAATTGAATATAAGGAAATCATCTTATCGGAAGCAAGATGGAAATTATCACAGAATGTTGTCTCAAGTCGTCAAGAATTAAGAGGATTATTGGGAACACTTGCAATACCTCAATATTGTATATATAAAGATTATGACAATACACTTTTACTGGACATAGGCAATGAAGTTTGTCTAAATATAATTTTAAGTCTAATAAAAAAAAGAGATATATTTTTGTTCGAATGTTTTCATCATTCAAGTTTCATTCAAAATAAAAAAGAGAAGTTTACTTCAGAGGTTATATTCCCGTTAGTTCCGACACTCAGAAAGTCTTCAGCAAAAGATAATATCATCGATAAAATGTTGGATGGTAAAAGCATCATAAACGATTTTTTTCCAGGAGATGAGTGGACCTATTTTAAATTTTATTGCAGCCATTCTACAGGTGATAAAGTAATTCGTGAAGTAATTATTCCGTTTATCAAGCAAACCAAGCAAAAAGAAACTCAATGGTTCTATTTGAGATATGAGGATCCAGAGCATCATATTCGATTTAGGGTAAAAGAGCATCTGACGAAAAAACTGATTCACTCCATAAAATTGCTGATCGCTCCGCTCATTGAGACTGGCTATGTTTTTTCTTATAGTATTGATACTTATCAACGCGAAGTTGAACGATATGGGAGTAAAAACATCTTATTATCCGAAAGGTTATTTTATTATGACAGCGATGCGATTGCAGAATATATAGAATTGACGAAGGATGGGGATGAAGGTACAAGATGGAAGGCAGGCATTATTTCTATTGATATGTTAATGGATAATTTTGAAGTTGACCTGAAAGACCGAATTGATATTTTTGAGAAATTATATAATATTTTTTTGCCAGAGTACGTAGATCTAAGTCAAAATGGCGCAAGGAAAGCCTTTAAAATTTCAATAGAGAAGGAGTTAAGAATGCATAAAAACTTTCTGGACGATAGTATTAGATTAAAAAAATATGGAACATTTGATGACTTTATTGTTCCATTTAAGAATAGAACCAAGAGAATTAATAGCCTCACCAGTTTAATTAGGGGTAATACATCAGGTAATGAAGAATTCATTAAATTACTTCAAAGCTATATACACATGTCATTGAACCGGTTGTTCTTTACGAAAACAAGGATGCATGAATTGGTTATGTATTATTTCATGTACAATACTTATAAATCAATCTTTTATCGAAATGAAACCAAACAAAGAGTGTAAGGTGATTATTTCTGAAATAATTGCAGAGATAGATCAAAACAGTGTCTTATTTAAAGACCCCTCTATTGAAAATGGGAAAATGGGCTTGGCAATTTTCTATTTTTTTTGTCAGAAGTTTTTTGATGATGACAAGTATCAAAAGAAAGCAGAGGAAATGATAGAAGATTCCATTGGTCTGTTAACAGAGATTTCATTAAGCGAGATTTTTTCTCCAAAGTACAGAGGAGATTCCTTATCAAATATAATTTCGAGTTTTGGCAAGGGGCTTATGTTTGTACAGTATCAACTCAATAAAAGTTATGATTTTACAGAATATTATGACATAATAAATAATATACTTTGTAAATTGACTAAGAGCAGCTTAAAAGATCAAGATTTCGACTTTTTTAGTGGTGCATTAAGTTCCGGGCACTATTTTCTTAACAACTTTTATCATACAAAAAATGAGTTTTCAAGAGAAATGCTTCTAGTAATCGTCAAGTCGCTAAAAAAATATGCGATTTCCCATTCTGATAACCAGGTGTACTGGAAATCACCTTTTTATGGCCATCAGATTTATTTAGGAATTTCTCACGGTTCTGCCATGATTATTAACTTCCTTTGCAAGCTTTTTAAAATCGGTTTGCTTACCAAAGACTCTCATGCAGAATTGGTACTGCTGGAAAAGGCGGTAAATTTTGTCCTTGACCAAAAGCGGAATCTCAGCACAGGTTTCTTTCCCAACTTATATGGGGCTGATGGCGAAATCTCGTCAACACAATTTTCATTGTGTTATGGGGATTTAGGAGTCATTTATGCATTGAATAACGCCAGCAAAATTTTAAAAACCGGAAACCTCAGCGATAATATAAATTACTTGACTTATAAATGTTTACAACGAAAGAATGATATAAAATTTACATTTGATGCTACTATTTTCTATGGTGCTGCAGGTATTTATTGTGTTTGTAAGGATATGTACCTAAAAAGTGGAGATAATATTTATAAAAAAGCCTACCAATACTGGTATGACCAGATTACTACTTATCGCGATCCTGACTATCAGGCCATGGCGGGATTTGCTGAATCTTCTATTTATGATGAGGATAAGAACAATGAATCAGTGAAGTGGTCGTATGGATGGGGGATATCTGGTATCGGAATCTGTCTGATGTCGGGGTTAATGCCTGAATTACCATCAATAAGTGAAACTTTATTAATCGGCATTTAAGAAATGAAATTTATAGCACAACATGATCAGATGGACTGCGGGCCTGCTTGTCTGGCAATGATATCTGCATTTTATGGCAAGGAGTTCGGTTTACAATATCTTCGAGACAGAAGCTTTATAACGAGAGATGGGGTTTCATTATTGGGTATTAAAGAAGCTGCTGAAAAAATCGGGTTTGAATGTTTTGCTTCTAGCCTCGGTATAGAGGATTTAGATGGCAATATGTTGCCCTGTATACTACATTGGGACCAAAATCACTTTGTAGTGCTGCATAAAATCAAACGGAAAAGATCGGGACAACTCAGCTTTAAAGTTGCTGATCCGGGCCACGGTTTGTTATCATTAAACGAAGAAAATTTCAAAAAATCCTGGCTTTCGGATGAATACTGTGGTATAGCTCTCTTTCTGGAGCCTACAGAAAAATTTCATGAGTATAAAGTTCCTGAGGAGCAAAATCTAAGCCTCAAATATCTTCTCCGCTATCTGAGACCGCACAGACGTCAAATGCTGCTCATGTTTTTATTTCTATTTTTAGGAACGGTAACTACTTTATTCTTTCCTATCCTGACTCAGAAACTTATTGACAGGGGAGTAAATGCAAAGGATATGAACTTCATCGTTTACGTTCTATTAGCTCAATTATCATTGTTCATTGGTAATATTATCTTTGGTGTATTTCGCGATTGGGTTATGCTGACTGTGGGTACGAAAATTAACATTCAAATTATATCAGATTTTTTCAGAAAACTGCTAGAATTGCCTGTTAGTTTTTTTGAAACTAAAATAATGGGTGATTTTAATCAACGTATTCAAGACCATGACAGGATTGAGAAATTTCTAACATCGCAAAGTTTGCTTACACTCTTCTCAATAGTTACTTTTTCAGTTTTTTTCGGCATATTATGGTACTACGACTATCGTATTTTAATAGTATATATATTTCTTACTGCGGTAGCGGTCATGTGGTCTTTGTTTTGGCTTAATAAAAGAAAAATACTGGATTACTTTCTTTTTCGACAAAAGAGTGAAAATCAGGAAGCTATTTATGAGATTATAAATGGAGTAACTGAACTAAAACTAAATCAATTTGAAGAAGCAAAACGTAAACAATGGGAATCGATTCAGCTAAAACTGTTTAAGATCAATAGTCGTATCTTAAAGATAGACCAGATACAATACTCTGGCTTTGAGTTTATCAATCAATTAAAGAATATTATAGTAACTTTTTTGGCTGCATCATTTGTAGTTTCCGAACACATGACTTTAGGCGCATTATTAAGTGTGTCTTACATCATCGGTCAGATGAATAGTCCGATTAACCAGTTAATAATCTTTTTTAAATCATTGCAGGATGCAAAGCTGAGTATAGTCAGGCTTAATGAAGTGCAAAACCATCAGGCGGAGGAACAGGAGTACCTAAGGCCCCTGAATGTCAAAGATCGCGACCAAAATGATCTTAGACCAGCTGGAATCAAATTAAATGATGTCTCTTTTCAATATGAAGGCCCCAAATCTCCATTTGTACTTAAAAATGTGAATATTGAAATACCTGAAGGAAAAGTTACTGCCATAGTTGGTGCAAGTGGAAGCGGGAAAAGTACTCTTTTAAAATTGCTGTTAAGATTCTACGACCCTGTTGCTGGAGACATACATTTTAATGAAAATAATATACTTTCGTTATCACCAAAGAGTATAAGGAAAAACTCAGGAGTAGTTATGCAGGATGGTTACATATTTTCGGATACTATTGAAAAAAATATTACCACAGGACATGAACATGTAGATATAGCTCAATTAGAGCATGCGATTCAAGTAGCTAATATCGGAGCTTTTATTGAAGGATTACCATTAGGGATCAACACGAAAATAGGTGCAGCAGGAAATGGTATTTCTGGAGGGCAAAAGCAACGTTTGTTAATCGCAAGAGCTGTGTATAAAGATCCACATTTTATATTTTTTGATGAAGCTACCTCGGCCTTAGATGCAAATAATGAGAAGGTTATTCATGATAATTTGCAGAAATTTTTTAGTGGAAAAACCGTTGTGATTATAGCACATCGTCTTTCCACGGTTAAAAATGCGGATCAGATTGTTGTTTTGAAAAACGGGGAAGTAGTGGAGCAAGGTCATCATGGAGATCTTGTATCTTTTAAGCGTGAGTATTATGGTTTGGTTAAGAATCAACTAGAACTGGGTGACTAACTTTTATACAATGTTGACTTCAAAATAGATCTAAACACCTATTTCAAAATCAATATACCGCTATATAGTTACGCAGGTTTTATAACGTAGAGTTATGTTTATTTTTTCAGTCAAAGAGTTATAATAGGTTTTAAAAAGATAATAGACAATTTAACGCACGAATTTTTTATAAGAAGATTGTTTGACTTGCGATAGATTTCAATATGGTGCTAACAAAGATATGTTGGAGTGCTTAACAGTTGATTACCAGTATTAACAATTAGTTGCTAACCTTTAATTTAGGAACAGGAATAGGGCTAAGGTACAGATTTATTGAAAATCTGGAAGTCAATGTTCGTCGTTATGTGGTAGGATTTAATGAGTATATTAAAATGCTATAAGATGCATGTTAAAGACTATAATGATTCTATGTAGATACGAATGTCTTGAAGCCACCGAATAGCGAATTTATTTCTATATCAAGCAATTTTGTGTTTAGAACGTTTTTTGTGTAACTAAATCTCTATTTAGTGAAGTACGAAAAATGGCAGAGCCAGTGTTATCAATAACTAATTGGTATTCATGTAGCCAGGTCATCAACGAATACATAGGTAAATAACTTTAATAACCTTAAACCCAATTAAATCGCTCATTAGTTGTAGCAAAATAGGAAATTTCTAGATTATACTATTTAGAGTTTAGCTAATGACGGTGGCATGAATTCGAGACAATCGTCAACAAAAGTTACTAATAATTGTTAAAAATAACATTGAAATTTTCCGATGAATAGCAATTAGTTTAAGAGTAGTTACCACCCGATAATCAATTATCATCTTGTGTTGCTAAAAAATTATTTTTCCACAGCTGCTGTAAGATCAGAAATGTCCAAAGTTGTCAATGCTTTGTCAATGCCAAGGTACAATTCGCCATCAGCTACTTTTGTTATGCGCGGTTAAATATCCGTCGGCCTGATTTAACTGGATTTGTCTGATTTCCTGATTTAGCCATCTATAGATTGTCTCATAATCAGTGTCGCTTTTCGCATGGGAGAATTTTAATTTAGCTTCATTAATCAAATATTTACACTCAATTCTGGCTTGCTCTCTTAATTCTTCTTTTTTCTTATATCCTTTTTGACTCGAATAAATCAGTAGAAAAGAAGAGACCAACGGAAGAATAAAAGTCAAAACTTTAAATACAATTGCCAAATCAAAAGCTATTGAAACCATCTCTTTTACTCCAAGTAAAATAGTTGTTAAAAATCCTGTAGCTGTAATCCAAATAAAGAAATGATTATTGACTTTTTCATACTTTTCTGATTCATCTAAATATGAATTGTAGTATTCCTTATCAATATAATCGATAAAAGATTTAGTCGCAGACTGTGGATTTTCCGACGACCAATCATGACTGTTTTTTGATTCCATGGTTATATAGTTTTTTATATCATTTAGGTTTATCCAAACAAATATTTTTTAGGATTATCAATCGTCAAGAGCTCACTTAATTTCAATCCCGAAAAATTATCATCAATAATGGTTAAGAATTCTCTTTGTTCTTTTAACAAATCCCCTTCTTTACTGACCACCCAATAGTCGGTTCCGAAAAGTGTACGTTCTCTAATTATCTGATCTGTACCAAGTACTTCTCTTAAGTTTTTAGAAAGGTTCGTTTCAATCAGGTTATAAGAAAAATCTGCATAAACATTTTCATAATTCTGCATAAAGTCAAAAATAGTTTCCTTTCTAGTCTGTCCATTATAGATAACTTTAGAAGGCTTACTCCATGTTTCATATCCTCCGAAATGTGCAATGTTCAGTTTTAATTTTGGAAATTTTTCCAATACAAAAGACCATCTTTTGGGATCGTTTAATGAATAGCCGACTTCCTTTCTGTTCATTTTTGTGTGTAAAACCTTTTTGTCACCTTCATATATTGTTAAATCATTTACTATATCTGTTGTAATGGATTCCCCTCCACAATGTGAAAGCACAGGAATTTTGTATTTTTCACAAATTTCATAAATAGGCCATAGCCTGTAATCACAAGGGTCATATCCTAATGCAGGATAGATTTTTATCCCGAAGAAAGGACGGTGTTGGGAGAAAGCAAGATTAAACAAGGAATAGAGATTTTCTTTATCAGATTCCAGATCGGCACGTCTGGGGTCACATACAAAAAATGGTAAAACCGGATGTTTTTCTGAAAGTAACTTAAGCTCAGCTACTTGTTCATATAAACTCTTTTTAAGTTTTACACCCCAACCCATTTCCAAATCCATCATCAGAGCTGTAACAATTACTTTTTTATTATCAATTATTTTTGATAAAGAAAAGTTCTCGAGGTAATAGTCATAAACTTCTTCCATTGTTTTAAATCCCAGAAATTTTCTGGCTTTATAAATATCAATAATCCCCTTTGTAGTTTGTGTTTGCATTAAAGCGGGATTTTCTTGGAGTTTTTCTTTAAGCTCATCTTCCCAGTTCTCATCGTTATCCTGAATCTCGCTATATGCCTGTTCAATAGATAGGTCCGAATAGGTTTCTAATCCTGATTTCAATCCTATTAAATCTTTTAGCATCCTGATTATAAAATAAGATTTATTAATACATTTTATATCAAACAAATGAGTGTGAACATCTATGCAAAAATCTCCGTTCAGTATGTTCTTTGCTTTTTCGGATGCTCTTTCTAACGGATTATCAGTCAGATGCCCCAAATTAACTCTCTCTGAAAATTCTTTTTGGTAATTCATGGTATAAGATTTTAAGTTATTCTAGCTGTTTTTAGAAATTTGAATGAAAAACTATCTTTCAGTCCTTCAAAATTTATTTTTTCCATACTTGTTTCATGGGCTTTTTCATAAATGTCACTATTTTCCAATGAATGATCATTAATATATCTGAAGAAGTATTCTGTATACTGTGTTGCAGTGGCTATATCAACTTTTGAATTGACACATACAACATTTTTGCCCGCTTCTGTTATTGATTCTCCCAATGTCAAAGATTCACATGCACTGAGAACCACACACTCAGTATATTCACTCCTTTTATTAAAAAACTTGACAAATTCCGTGTTCAGATACTCCTCACATCTCCCTGCTTTATCCTTGAGATATAATCCATATTTGGTTCCATGACATGAAATATAAATAATTTCTGGTTTTACCAAGTCCCATTTATCTATAAAACTGGAAATGTCTGGAGTTTCTACACGCTCCAGCATCAGGTATTTGCTACTAAGCACTTTCTCTAGATCAGAAAATTCATTTTCAATATCAATTCTTCCTAAGTTGTCGCATTCGGAACCTATATACAGGATATTTCTGGTCAACAATCTTTCCACTTCTTCAAGTGCTTTTTGATTACTGGATACCAAATCCAGAAGATTTTTTAATGTTATACGCTCTTCATCATTAATAAAGGAATTATAAATTAATGGATTATCCAAATCAAGATTATGTTTTATATCTGAAAACCCCCAGCCATTTTCAACTGAGTTTAAAATTTTCGGAATGTTTCTGAGGTCATATTTGTTCCCACTTGCGGCAAGAAGTTTAGAGTTCAGTTTGTTAACTTGTTTTTCTATTTTTATCATAAAAAAAGGATTTGAATTAATTGAAATGATCTAACTATGTCAGCTTAAAGTACTTATATCCCAAATAGGAATTTGGTTGAGTGTCGAAAAGGAAAGGTGTTATTTGCGCCTAAAGTTTATAGCTAAAAAGTATTTTTTTCATGTTATTTAGTTTTATATAAAGATATTAATTTAAGTATACTCCTTGCAATCACTATTTTGTGTAATATAATATTAAAAAGAGATCATCTGCTCTACGCTTTTTTCAATCTTCTCATCATAATGCTGCTTCCACATGTTGCTATAAATTTCGTTATGAAGATTTTTAAAATCTTTAGTTAAAACGAACATTGATCAATCTTTGCTGCTACCCTAAGATTATCTAAGATCATTTTTAGAATAAATAAAGAGATTACAATTCCATGTTCGCATCATAATCCAATTGAAAATATCTCTTCAAGGCTTCTTCTAATGTCAAAAGAATCTTACTTGAATTCAATATTTTAGGAATTGAATTAATATTTTCGGCATTCGTAATACTATTCAATATCAAAGGTTAAATCTTTATTTTATCAGAATATTAATAGCTGCCTTTTATTAATTCAGCAATTTCAATAGCAATTTCCTCTACAGTAAAGTTTGCGGTATTTCTTGCAACTCTATCCGCAATAGATGGAGAATAGTTAACAATTTCCTTCTTTGTTATGTTGTGCCAAATAGGAAGTGTAGCTGTAATTATAGATGGGAGTACTTAACCGCTAAGTGAATGTTGCAAACAGAAATCAGGATAAAAATAGTCTCTGTGAAAGATTGATGGTAAACTTTTTCTTTATAAATAGTGGTTTAAGTTAAAGAAAATTAAGTGATTATGTTATTTATTCTTTGGTTAGTGAAAAAATATTTACTATTTTTAAACATATTTAATCAAAAAAGCTAATATTATGAAAAGTTTATTTAAACTAGTTACAACATTAATGTGCTGTGTCATTATCACATCTTGTGAACAGGAAATTTTGAAAAATTCAGATTCATTGTCAGAACCGTTAACCACCGGAAAGACCGCTGCAAAAACAAATCATATTGATTTAAACGTCGATGAAAGAGGTTATCTGATATTTCAGAATGAAAATGAGGTTGAAACTTACATTGATTACATTACAAGCCACGGACCAGATGAAGTGCTTGATCTATTCAATCAGTATAATTTCCAGCCTTTGAATAGTACAGACTATAATATGAATGACAATCCAGAAAAATTTACTTTTAATCATGCTGGCCTGATTCAGATTGCCAATACTGTTTTTAAAATTTCTGACGATGGATTTTATTTGCTGAGTGCAAAAAAAGATTTTATGACTGATGATGGCATTTACCAGATGATGGCAGCTGGAGAATATCAGCCACAGCTCATGAACAGATTTTCGATTTTTAAAGATCGTGGAAATTTGGATTTCAACATTCTTGATATTGTAGAGGGGGAGCCTTCAGGCATCAATGAAGAGGATCCGCCAATGGTCACAATGGGGAAATTCTGGGGACGTGAAAAACATCCCCAGCCTTGCAATGGTATGGGAAAACGTTGGGTTAATGTAACATACAGAATATTATGGATGAGAGCTTGGGAAACCGGGTACTTTGAAGATTGCAATTAATCCGCAAATCAAAATACACTTAAGTAAAATATAAAAGAGGGTCAAACGATCCTCTTTTATATTTAAGCCTATTAATAAGCTAGTTATTTTGTTAGATAGTAGATTGCCACTAAACAGTAAGGTCTAAATTTACCGTCAGTTTTGCTCTGCCACATTTGGAGTTCCTTTAAGAAGGATTAAGTAGCTAATTAATATGTCCAATTTCCGTGACTTACTGGCAAATTATTTAGCTCCTCTTTTATTTGCTTCCAGCTAGGTAGAAATGTATCCATGTAATATAAAAAACGTTCATTATGATGTCTTTCTAATAGATGTATCATTTCATGAACTATGATGTATTCTAAACAGCTTACAGGTTTTTTAGCAAGTTCAAGATTTACCCACACTTTCTTTTTTTCGATATTACAGGAGCCCCATTTTAGTTTTCATCTGCTTTATTTGCCAACTGTTTACTTCAACGTTTAATATCTTTTCCCATTTGGAGATAATGCCTGGTATTAATTTTTTCAATTCTTTTCTATACCAGTTTGCAATAACGTCATGCTTCTTCTCAACAGTAACATTTGGACTTATATACAAGTCAATGTGTTTTTTGGAGTGAATAAGCACTTTTGGGACACCTTCAAAATCAATAACATTCAGCAAATATCGTTTGCCTTGAAAATAATGGTTTTCTCGTTGCCTGTATTCTCTTGTCGGAATACGTTCCTGGTTTTCAAAGTTTCTTTGATGTCTTTTGATCCAACTTAATTTTGAAATGGCAAATAGCCTTATTGCTTCTTCATCCGTATTTAATGGTGCCGCAATCCGCACTCTTCCTGTCGGTGGATATACTGCCAAATGGATATTTTTAATGTCTTTTTTAATGACATCAATGCAAATTGCTCCTATTTCTAACTGTTGTATCATCATTAATATTCCCATTGGTTTTTAACCAAATCAAAAATCCTATGAATTTCTGTTTCTTCAGTAATATCATATTGTTTTAATACATCAGTTATCGCAATTCGTACCGATTTAGCTTTGATTATATTATCCCTCCATCCGTCTTTTTTAGTGTTGATGATACAATTATCTAAAGCCAGAGCCAGTTCCTCGTTCTTACCAACATTATCATATAGGGCACGTTGTGCCTGTGAAATTATCTCTTTAGGGTATTCTGTATTAGTGCTTGGTTTTCTGACTTTAGAAGAAAGTTGTAAGATCTGTTGTAAGTATTTTTCATATTCCAATGATTGTTCTTTTCTTCTTTTTATGAGCTCATCCAATAATACACTCATTTTGTCATAATACATTGGATTGGTCGGACTTTCTTCAATGATTACTTTTCTTAAGTTGTTTTCGATGGTTTCAGCCATTGTGTCCGGATCATTTTTGATATTGTCAGGTAAATTGTCAATGGCACTTTTACCTTTAGTAACCAAAAGCTCTTCTAAATTTAAATCATCAAAATTGGCTAAAGTCCTGCTTGCTTCGGCATCGATATAACTGTCTATCAAATGACGCATTGCAGGTTCGTATTGTTTTAAGTCGATGTAATCTCCGCTTGCAATCTGAACTTCTTTTCTCAGGTTTTCAAAATGTCTGCAATCCGCTTTTATTTCTGCTGTTTCTTTCTCTGTGTATCCAGCTTCTTTCATTTTATCCGCAATATTAGCGTATGCTCTTAAAAGAGTGATGGTATGCTTGTACAAAGCCGTTCTCTTTGGTTCGGTATCCTTTAACTCATCCGGATTTTCAGTATTTTCTCCGCAGAAGTAGCGAATGTATTCTATAGCTCCTTTTGGCGGTTCTACAGGCTCAATCAATGCCTTTATGGTTTCCAACGCTTCATCTAAACGCTCTTTGCCTTTTTGCAAGCGATTTTTCAATAAACCGTCAATATCTGACTTTTCATAACCACTAAATGCTTCGGAAGTATAATCGTTAAATGCTTTTTCCAGACTTTTGAACAAATCCATATAATCGATTATATATCCATAGTCTTTATCATCACCATCTAAACGGTTTACTCCACATACCGCCTGAAATAATCCGTGATCTCTCAGTTTCTTATCTATGTATAAAAATGTAGCGGGAGGAGCATCGAAACCTGTCAGCAATTTATTGACTACTATAAGTAACTTCATTTGAGCAGGTTCATTTATGAACTTGTTTTTGGCTTCGGTTTCAAACTGATCTACTTTTTTAATGGCATCATCTGGATCTTCGTTGAAATAATTCGCCAGCATTTTTCGATAGATTTCGTATCGTTGTAACTTCTCTGTATATCCTTCTCCGCTGTCTTCTCCTTTAATATCGTTGTGATTGGGCACAAATGATGTAATGATAGCAGAGTTTTTCAATCCTGCCTGTTGGAAAAGCTCATAATAACGACAGGCATTGTATATACTGTCTGAAACCAATATAGCATTTCCTCTACCATTCTGCAATCGTTCTTTACCTTCCATGTCAAGCATAATATCCATCACAATTTTCTCTAAACGAGATTTGCTGCTGTAGATTTTCTTGATGGTTCCCCAGCGTTGTTTTAGTTCAGCCTGTGCAACTTCTGTTAATCCTTTGGTTTTTAGTTCAAACCATTCATCTATTCTATCAGGAGAACCTATTTTTTGATCTATATCCCTGGCTTCGTATCGTAAATCTAGAACTACTTTATCCGATACTGCTTCGTCAAACTTATAGCTATGGATATAACGACCAAAAACTTCCAAGCTGGTTTGCTTATCTGTTTTAAGTAGTGGTGTACCGGTAAAACCAATAAACAAAGCATCTGGTATAAAATACTTCATTGCATCATGAAGCTTGCCGGATTGTGTTCTGTGACATTCATCTACAAATACATAGATATCTCCTTTGGGCTGGTAATCACTCGGAATATTGTTTTTTAAATCTGCTACATAAGCTGCAATATCATTGTCATCGGTTTCTTCTTTTCCTCCGAATTTATGGATAAGGGAGCAGATTAGCCAAGGAGAGGTCTTGTTTAACGTCTGTAATAGGTCTTTACCACTTTTTGTCCTGTATATGTTTTCCTGAACACCATTGTATACCTTTTCTATTTGTTCATCCAATTCCTCACGGTCTGTAATATTAATAACTCGGGCATTAGGATTATATTCTCTTATCCATTTGGTCAGCCATACCATTGTTAAGCTTTTACCGCTACCTTGTGTATGCCAGATAATACCACCTTCTTTTCTTTCGATAAAATCCTGTGCAGATTTGATGCCGAAATACTGGTTTGGACGACAAAGTTTTTTGATGCCACGATCATATATAATGAAGTCATGCATCATTTCTATTAAACGTTCTTTGTTTAGTAGCTGAATAATATTCCTATCCAGCAGATAGGTGTACTTATCTGCTTTTTTTCTAGTTTCTTCAGTTAGATATATAAGATTGAACTGAATAAGGATTTAAAATATTAAATTAAAAATTATTGCCATTTAAACTTTTACCAAGATGCCAGGAAATACAAGACTTTTCCAAGAGTCCATTACCCAAGAGTTGGACATTATAAAAAATAGGGTCAGAAATTTGATTGGAAGTGCCCATTGGGGAGAAGAGGGACGTTTTAAGGAAGCTGTTCTTAAAAACGTAATCAGAAAATTTCTTCCTTCAAACCTATCGGTCGGTACAGGGTTTATTTTGAAAGCTACAGGGCAAAGTGATCATGAAAATATACTTTCCTCACAGCTTGATGTTATAATTTACGATAATACAAAGCCTATTCTGTTTTCAGAAGGGGATTTTATTATAACAACCACCTCCAATGTGAGAGGAATCTTGGAAGTTAAATCCAGGATCACTGCAAGTTCTTTCGAACAGGTTATCAACCAGTTTGACAATTCGATCGCAGATTTTATTGAAGAATTCAATGAAAGGGAGTAAAGGATATTTGCAGGTATTTTTGCCTTTGAATTTTCTGGAAATATAGATTCTCAACGTATTGAAGATTCATTAAGAAAATCTCGGCATATCGTAAATCATATCTTTTTGGGCAGTAATTATTTTATCCGTAAATGGAGGTATGAGGACCGTAATCGCCTAGCGGTGGGAGTTGGCTGTCAGGGTGACTTTTATAATTTCTATGAACTGATAAATCTATCATTTTCATATTTCATAGCCAATATGGTCGATATTACCTGCGGGGGGCTAAACGATAGATACTGGTTTTCATTTCCTATAGAAGGAACAAAGGAAATTCATAGGCTAAAAACTGTTTGCCAATAACATTCATCCATAATTATTTAAATGAATTGGGTTAAACACATTTAACGATCAATTTTTTAATATAACACAATAATCAATAAATTATGAAACTTAAGATCAAAAAAGTAATCGATTTTGGAACTCATGATAGTGAAAGGGTCTGGCTAGAAGTAACAGAAAACTGTAATCTTGATCGCTATGTCATTACTGATACAACCTATGTAGGTGAAAAAATTTCTAATAAAGTAAGACACGTTCACTGGTTTGGACCAAAGCCGGTTAAATCCGGTGATGAAGTCATTTTGTATACCAAAAAAGGAAAGGAATCTACTGAAAGCATAAATGAAGGAAAGAATACTCGATATTTTCTTTTTTGGGGCTTAGATAGCTATGTCTGGAATAATTCCGGTGATGCAGCTATATTGTTTGAAATAAACACTTGGAAAACAACTAAAGTAGTACCTAATTAATATTTCTCATATAAATTATTGAAGTTAGATTTTTTAGCTTAACTGAGAAATTACAAAGACCACAGATCTGTGGTCTTTGTATCTAATCTCTGAGTTAATACTATAAAGATGTCTGCATCAATTTTTCTTATTTACATTCCATCCCATACGCTTGAATCACTGGCTACAAACGCAACTCAATCAGGTCAGTGACCTTATTAAACAATGGTGTCATTATGTAAAGTTTTTATTAGTGTTGAAAAAATAGTAAAGTGTTTAAATTTACGCAATAAATAATTCAAATTTAATTATGTAACAAACAAAAAAATAATGGGAAATCATAATTTTATATTTTCTTCGAACGTCAATAGATCAGAAATATGTTTCAGTTTAAAAAAAGATAAAGTTAAATTAGGACCATCAGATGTGGGTTCTCCAATAGCTGAAAAATAAATTGATATAATTTCGATTTTGCCAGATATTTGGATTGAGGAAGGTAAAGACTATAAATTGAAAATGATTGATGAAAATGAAAAAAGCACTTACCGACCTTTATATTATTAAATTAATTATTTTTCCAGAAAAAGTGGTTTATAATATTCTGTAAATTAGCTATTATAAAACCATGTTTATGAAATATGATATTCCAGGAAGCCAAGCTGAAACATTACCCAATAAGTTGGGGCTAATAAAACCTGAAGAAATAGCCATTTCAGAATTTGAAGGATTTTTGGAAGCCGAAATTTTGCTTACAGAAAGCCTTACAGCTAAAACTAAATTTAATACCAAATATATTTTAAAAATACATAAGTTAGCATTGGCTCACTTATATACTTTTGCAGGAAAATATCGCAATGTAAACCTTTCAAAAGGAGGTTTTATGTTCTCATCCGCATTACATCTTCCGCAATCAATGAAAGAATTTGAAGATGAAATACTCATGCAGCTACCCATCACATACTCAGATAAAGAAATGTTAATAGAAGATGTTGCAACCGTACATGCAGAATTATTATTTATTCATCCCTTTCGTGAGGGGAATGGGAGAACCGCACGCATACTTGCAAACCTCATGGTTAGAAAAGCAGGCTATGAAATGTTAGAATTTGATAAAATAAAAGGAGAGGTATTTGAGCAATATATATTAGCAGTTCAAAAAGCATCACTAAAAAACTACCACCCTATGACGGAAATTATTAGGATGATTTTCTCAGCTTCGCCTCAACTTTTTTGAGCGAATCACTAGCAATATGAGCAGAAATTTTTATTCCTTCAATCTTAAAAGAAGCAACAGCTGATTTCATGATCTGCTGACGTAAATCCTGTGATTTCTTTGTTTTGGTTTTCATTTTCCTGTCTTTTGAATGAAATAATGTAATAACAAATATACGAAATTTTTATTTGACATAAGCCTTATAATAACATCAGCTGGTATTTATGACTTACAAAGGTTGCAATAAAATATCTATCCGTAGGTACTATCTAATTCTCACATTGCATTTAGATAAAAATATCCAGGATTAATATTTATAAAGATCTTCTTACTATTAAATGAGCAGATTATAGGACATTATTATCTAAATTTCTCCAATTCAAATTCAATTTAATTTTGGCAATAATATACTTTAGTGTACCAGATCAATTTTTAATACAAGTTGAATTTTAAAGATTGTTTAAGTAAATATGAGTTAATTGCCATCATAGTTTGTGCACCGGTGTACCAGATCATATTTGTAAAAATGTCAGTTTTATTATTAAAAAAATAATTAGATCAATTATTAAACAACGAAGATTTTATTCTTTTGATTTGGTACATTTAAATATCGTCTTGTATTGTCACCTCAATTTATTAAGTTCGGACTGCTGGAAAATTCTTTGTAAGTATAGACATTATAAGGATAGATTTTCTTTGCCAGTATTTTAGAAATAACACTACTAATGAACAAAGGAAACAGCAATAGATAGCCAGAAGGTACGATACTGGAAATAATAAACATGGCAGTAAGAGGGGCATGAATAGCTGCGGAAAGCATGGCAGCGGCTCCAAATAACGCAAAGTTAATAACCACAAGATGGGTACCTAAATAATGGTTGCAGAATTGGGCAAAAAATACCCCTAAAAACGCACCTGTAACAATACTCGGGGCAAATACACCGCCGTCACCGCCTGCACCGAGAGTGAGGGAAGCCGCCAATGGCTTTATAAAGATGAGCAAAACCAGAGGAATTAAATATGCGAGATTAACAATGTCGTACGAACTACATTCGAGGATTTTACCAAGTCCGTGATAACTATCACCATATAAAGCCGGAAGAAAAAAGATAAATACCCCAACAGTTATGGCACCTAAATTTACGCGTATGAAATTGTTGTTAATCCCACCAAAAAATGTTTTTGCGTAGATGACAATTTTCGTAAAATAAAGGGCAAATATACCTCCGATTAAACTTAGTATCATAGCAAAAGGTATGGATTGCCACCGCCAGTCCTGTACCTTAAATGTAAACAGTGGATTTGAGTCATAAAAATGTACGAATAGATGAGCTACAATCATCGAACTTATTCCACTGATCAGTAAGGTTTTATTGTATTTACGTGCAATAACTTCAAATGCAAATAGAAAACCGCCCAGCGCACTTCCAAAGAGTACGGTTACACCCGCTATAATACCTGCACATATCAGCTCCGTCTTGTAGGCCCATGCACTATGCAAATGTTTGTAGGCCTGATTGCCAACTGTTGCAGTGGCAACTACTGTTGATACTTCGACTCCTGTAGATCCTCCGAAAATCACCGTTAAAAAGCCATTAATGCAATGAGAAGGTATTTTAAAAAAAGGAAGATGATCCTTTCTTGTTTCCAGGGTTGTATATATTTCCTTAATTCCTTTATTTTTTCTGTTCTGAAAGAAATATTTGCGCAGGAAATAGATTGCTGTAATGCCTACACTTGGTAAAAAGATTAACAATTTGTTTTCCGTGGCTATAATTTCTTCAAAGAGGTATTCCTGTACTTGTCCTGTCAAATGTTTTAAAGTATAAGATATAAGACAACAGATAATACTAACGATAATGGATATCCCGATTAATTTAACATAGCTGGATCTTATTATTTTCTTTCTGTACGCTGTATTGCCTTGCATAACTATTTTAGTTTTAAAGAGGATGTAAAGGTAACGGTTATTTTTTGAAATAGTAAAATTTGCTTGTTACTATATACTACCTGTTTTTATTAAAACAATTCAAATGAAGTTTAAATAATTCATTGATTCATAAACTGAAAGTCCAACTGATAAAAGGCAACGATATACTTAATTTTTTTGTTTTACTTATAGATTCTGTCTTTTTGCAACGTTGGAATTTTAGATAACTGTTAAAAATAGATGTTTTTTAATTTTGTGACGGATGAAAAAATTGCAGATTTCGTCAGCTTCTTTAATTTTAGTATTGAATAATATACACTATTAAATAAAGAAAAACTAAATTAGTTGTGCAAAGAAATTGTTATGCCTAAAAACGATTCAATTACATTAAATAGAATGGATTACAGCAGTGGGATTGCTGTTGGTATTTGGAACGGATCTACACCAGGTATTATAAAAGCACTTTCACCCCACAGGCACGACCATTATACTTGCATGCTAATTGAAGCTGATCAGCTTGAAGTTGTATTTGATTTTAAGCATTTAACAATGCCGGTGGGGACACTTTTTATCTCTCCTCCTGGACAAGTTCATCAGATTCTAGAGACTTTTAGCGCAACCGGTTGTTATCTGTCTTTTGAAAGCCGTCATATCGGTAGAACGGCACAAACCAGTTTGGATAATTTGTTAGAGGAAACCTTGATTATCGCTCTCTCTAATAATGAGCGGGATTGGTTTAGAACAATCTTTGATTCAATGATGAAATTACAAGATCTGAACGATATCGCTTACAGGCAAGTTGAAGAACCATTGCTTTCAGCTTTTATTGAACAGGCAGTTTTATGCTACGAACGTCAATTATTCATTAATCCCGAAAGTATCAGTCTACGTTCTATCAGTCTCACAAAGGAATTCAGGAATCTTGTAAAATCACATTTCCGGAGTATTAAGCGTCCATTTGAATATGCAGAAAAGCTTAATATTACTGTTGGACATCTAAGCGATACAGTAAAAAAAGTGACTGGATCATCAGCTTCGGAACTGATTCAAAAGGAAGTGATGAACGAAGCGTTAAGATTGCTATACTATACGGAGGTAAGTATCAAGGAAATTTCCTATCAGCTGGGATATCAAGACACAAAATATTTCATTAGACTGTTCAGTAAAAAAGCAGGTTGTTCGCCAAGTGAATATCGGAAGAAATACGCTAAAAACTCAGACCAAATCTTAGATCATTAAAATTGTTCCTTATTTTGTCCACCTTTTACCTTAATTTGTGAGTGGCGTTGCATATGCCAATTGCTCAATTTTGTAAGACAAAAAAATTACTTCTAAAGAAAATTTAAGTCTTATGATTGGACAGAATTTTGTTGAAAGCTCAGTATTCTCATTGTCAAAAACTCCCGAGGGAATAGTCGACTCTTTTCTTGCTCATATGAATTCTTTCCATTCGGAGACTATGCTTCGTTTCTATGAGGAGGATGCAATCTTTATTAATGATAACGGTGAGCCTCGGAGAGGAAGATTGGAGATTGCGCGAGAATTGGACTGCTTCTTTAAATTCGGATTGCCAATCAAAATTACAACAAGGAATGTTTATGTAGATGGCAATCTAGCATCACTAATCTTGGACTGGAGTATAGCGGGTATTGCGAATAATGGTGAAAAAATATGTATGCGAGGAACATCTAATGATTATGCTAAAAGAGGAGCCGATGGATATTGGAGATATTGGTTTGAAAATCCCTTTGGTGTTCAAGTGCGCAGTTTATTTTAAAAAACTTTACAATATTAAATAAATCAGATATGAAAATTTTAGTAGTAGGAGGTACAGGTCTAACAGGGAGGCTTGTAACTAACAAATTGGAAAAACTTGGTCATAAAGTGGTGATTGGCTCGCCATCACAAGGTGTTGATATCCTTACTGGTGAAGGGCTTCAGGAAGCCTTGACCGGAACTGAAATAGTAATAGATCTATCAAATTCATCTTCTCCCGAAGGAGAAAATGCATTTCGATTTTTTGAAACTGCGGGAAAGAATCTTGTCAAAGCAGAATTGAATGCTAGTGTTAAGCATCATATCGTTCTATCAATTGTAGGAACAGATGATGCATTGGAAATCGGTTATCTTAGAGCAAAAAAACTTCAAGAGGATACTATTAAAAACTCAAGTATACCTTACACTATAATTAGGTCAACACAATTTCACGAACATGTGGAAGCCATCATCCAAGTTCAGGGAGAAGGGGATAAAGTTTTTGTTTCGAACTTAGACTATCAACCAATTGCACTTGATGATGTTGCCGAGTTCATAGTACAATTTTCTTTGGAAGAACCTAAAAATAACACCATTGAAATTGCAGGACCAAGACGTGGCAAAATGGAGGCTTTTGTCTCTGAGTATATTCAAATTACCGGTCAGGATAAAAAAGTGATTATAGACAATGAAAATAAGTATATGCATTTTGTTGTTCCTACTTCACTTTTAGTTCCCACTGGGCAATACAATACAGGCAAAATACTTTTTGAGAACTGGGCACTTGAAACACATAAAATTTAATCTTCTAAATTTATCCTTTCGCTTAAAGCAGTTCTAAAATTTGAGTGCAGTTAAGTACTTCTTTATCACTATTTATGTTCTTTTTTTCAACTTATTAAGAAGATGGAAATTAATAATGAATTGATTTTTAATATGGAAAGGGAAAAAATTATTTATTGTGAAAAGCAGTAAAAACGTTTTAATTGAAGATGATAATTTCTTTTAATTTAATTAATTTTCTTATCAAGAATAATAATTTTTCTGTGTTCTCTTCCCCAATTAATCATTTCATCGATAATTTTGCCGAAAGTTGGGCAGCATTCTGTCGGTGCATCAGTAAGAGCATTGCGTTGCCCTGTATTTTTTGAAACCCTCTTGTATCAGATTGCATCTCTAAGAGAAGAGGGCACATTTTCTTTACCAATGGATGGAAATTATAAATCGCCACAAATCGCCGTAAAAGATATTGCATCCAAAGCAGTGGAATTTTTGACGGATGAGACCTGGATAGGCAATGAAGGATTTCCGGTTCTCGGTCCGGAAGATCTCAGCTATAATGAAATTGCCAGGCAAATGAGCGAATTGGTAGGAAAGTCCATTCGTTTTTTGCAGGTATCAGAGGAAGACTATATAAAGGTCCATAATTAAATATTTGTATTATTTTCGCTGTTTTGAAGCAATTTTAGGTTTTATTTTATATTTGTATATTACCGTGATAAAATCCATGCAATGAGAAAATATGTATTACTATTTGCAAATAGGTTTGCTTCCCTAATAAACAGGTTATCACCAATGAGTAAAAATATGCGGCAATCATTTGCATTGATTCGCAATCAATTAAGATGGAGAAAACACGGACTGAGCATACTTATGCTTCTTTTTAGCGTAATTACTTTTGCCCAGGGGATTTACGATGGACCGTATGTATCGTATGAGGGTGGCAAGATATGGAAAAGGATTGTAGAAAATGGTGCAGCAGATAAATCTGAGCTAAAGGAAGGGATTGTTCATGTAAATTTTGCAGATCCCAAACTGAATTATACAGTTTTGTTAAAAAAATCATTACAGAATGAACCTGCTGTTTACGATCAGCCAAAAAAAATGTTCGTGGTTTCGGATATAGAGGGAGAATTTATGGGATTCCGAAATCTGCTGATTGCCAATAAGGTGATTGATGAGCAATATAATTGGATTTACGGCAAAGGGCATTTAGTAATCTGTGGCGATCTGTTTGACCGTGGTCTTGCAGTAACGGAGACCATTTGGCTTATCTACAGGCTTGAAGAACTGGCCAAAAAAGCAGGAGGCTATGTCCATACTATTTTGGGAAACCATGATATTATGAATCTTTCAGGAGATCTTCGTTATGTACAGCCTAAATATATGGAGAGTGCAAAGCTAATGGGATTAGAGTACATGTCATTATTTAATAAAAGCTCTGAGCTAGGAAGGTGGCTCCGTACAAAGAATACCATCGAAAAAATAGGGGATAATCTTTGTATGCATGCGGGAGTTTCTCCAGTGATCAATGAGTTAGACTATACTATAGAGCAGATCAATGACTTATGCCGTCCGTTTTATGATCAGGTTAAAATGCTTCAAGGCGTAGGTGATAAGAAGATCGATCCCTTTTTTATGGGAACAAGTTCGTTATTCTGGTACAGGGGATATTTTTTTGAGCCCAAAGCGAGCGAGGCGGACGTTTCAAAGACGCTGCAGGTATTTAACGTAAAGCGAATAATAGTAGGACATACAATTGTTAAAGGGAATGTGGCTTTCTATTATGGAGGAAAAGTGTTGGGTATTGATGTTGACCGTCACGGGGACGATCATCAGGCGGCAGTATTTGAAAACGGTGAATGGTTTGCAGTAAATGTCAGGGGCGAAAGACGTACGATCAAGAATCAATAGCGCAATGACTTAGCGTAATTATAAGATTAAATAATTGCCTGCAATACATTTTCTACTTCACCGCAAAGTGAGTATGTGATTATTTTCAAAACATTTAGCGGAGAAGAGCTAAGAACGCTATGGCGGCACGGTAAAGCGAATAATTAAAAAAAAGCGACAAACCAAATTTTTCTTACTTACAAAAAATTTTTAATATCTTAAATGATTGATATTTAGATATTCGGTTTATTTTAAATTGATTTATTTTAATCGATTATTTGCCGATTAAAATGATATTGTGTGGGCCGGATTTCTATTCAATTTATATAAGGAGGCTAAAAGCCTCCCTATATTAAACCAAAAACATTTTCTTCCATTTTGTGACTGTATTTCTGCTAAGTCTGAAATGATGTGCCAGCTGGATATTATTTAGTCCGTGTTTTTTCTGGTAATCCAATATCCGTAAAATATCAGATTTGCTGTAAGAACGATATTTTTGATTAACTTTTTGTTGTGCTTTTTTATTTTGAAATATTTTTTCATTCAGATTGATAATATCTAAAAAAGACAATTTGTTTTTTGAAAGTATGGTTTGGAATTCTCCTATACGTTCAGGAAACTTTTTATTAATAAGATCAGAATAAATAAGTTTATAATTGGGAGTCATTGTTTAGAGATAATTATTTATAAGAATTTTTATCATAGCTATTTTTGTAGGAAAACCATTCTAAGTCTTAGTATTAAAATGTCAAGGCTTTCTTAATCTCGGCAAACGGAGCAAATTCAATATCCTCAGGCATTGCTACTATAATGTCAACTATTGATTGGATAGTCTGGTAATCCTTTGAATTTAATGCAATAAGAGATTGAAGTTCTTGCATTTTCATGTTATGTTCTTTAACCAGATTTAAAGTGTTAGAAATTGAATCAAGAAAATCCTCTATATTTTTTATTTGTAATGATTGTACTTGCTTATCCATTTGTAAAGTGTTGTTTTAGGGATTTTGTAACGTTCTATCACTTGATCTCTGCTCATTTCTCCCTTGTTAATTTGTTCTAAGATAAAATCTATAATTTCCTTAGTGTAAATATTTTTACGAAATTGAGGTAGAGCAGATTTTTTATTCTGTGATGATCTGCTAGGTCTTTCTCTTACCACGGGCGAAAACAAAATCAAATGTTGGGTATAAATTCTGAAAAAATCATAATTTAAAAGTTTACTCCAACGCAGAAGAATATCTGTATTTAAACTTTGTGCCTCGTACATTTTTTCCATATCATTTACAGTGCAATTCAAAAAATTACAGATGCGGGATATTTCTATCCCACGCTCTGCAACTAATTGATTGATAAGTTTTCCAATATGGATATCTTTAAAATCCATTGATCATTATAATTATTTGGTATTAATACCATTAGACTCTGCCTGCTTTATTGCCCAAGCTAGGATATTTGCAAAAACGATTGAGTTTTGAACCTGCATACTTCCTGCTGCACGTCCATTGCCTGCAAATCCGTAAGCTGTCTTTTCAACTGGGAAATAGCCACCTGAACTTGGAGCTACAAATGGCTCAATTGTAGTGCTAGGGTACTGATTGCCGTTGGCATTCTCATTGCTTAAAAAACCACCATCTCCGAACCATACCAGGTTTAAATCGCTGTGCCTAAATGCTGTTATGCCCGAATAGGTTGTAGTGCTATTGATAGGTTGAGCATAGCTCAGCGGGATAATTCCTGAAATACTGGAGGTTATAGCTACAGTTGTTGAAGCATCTTCTCCCCAGTTCTTACCTCTTGCATCACCAAATGGCCCATTAAGAACAGGGTCATTTGCATTTGTAAGCGGGTATACTGCTCCAGCACCACCGCCTACATATCCAACGGTCAAGGCAGGATTCGAAAATACTGCTCTGAGAAAATTGCGGGAAACGTCATCATCAGTTCTGTCTTGAAAGGCAATCACTACACCTTTTTTGTTTAAATAATCTACTAGATATCCTGATTGTGTAGCGTTTAAAGATGCATTATTATATCCTATGATCACAATGTCCGGCTTATTATTAAGAGCCGTCAGTAAAGCAGCGTTACTAGCCGGATTTGTACCCAGCGATATATGCGTGTATCCCTCTGCCTTAACAATGCTGGATGCTGAGGTTCCGAAGTTTGTAGGTGAATCCATCAAACTTCTTGAAGGACCTGTAAACGCGCTGTATCCATAATCAGTTTCATTACCGATGTGCAAAATCTTTTTAGAAGGAATAACAACAATCACAGTAATATTACAACTGGTTGAAACACCTCCTTGACTATCCGAAGTTATTGTTAATGTTTTCGTTGCTGTAGAGTTAGGTGTTCCTGTTCCGCTTAGAGTAATATTCTGATTACCGGTTGCTGTAAAGGTTCCTGAACCACTAAATGAAATTCCATCTACTGTATTGGTCGTAACGGTATAGCTTCCTAATGATGTGACATTTACCGGTAGGGTGATAGTATTACTTCCTGTAAGCGCCGTGCCGACTTTATAAACTCCGTTCACTATTGCAGTGCCACAACTCATCGTATAGGTGCCTGCCGCTGACAAAACAGTTACTGTTCTCACCGGTGTACATGTAACATCTATCCCATTCGCATTAATTGCGAGATTATCCGTTTGTACTGCCAAAGGGGTACCCTGACCGGCAGCCTGTATAGTGTAAGAGCCGGTATTAAAAAAAGTACCTGATGCAAAGAAACTGTATCCATTGGTAGTTGTTGCCAGAAATGTATATTCTCCTGCCTTGGTTACTGTTACGGGAATCGAAAGGTAATTGGATGTCGTAAGCTCTCTTCCCTGAACATAAGTTCCTTTTATCTGTATTGCAGCACAGTCAAAAGTAAATTGTGATTTTCCCAACTTTCCGCAAAGGCTTTTCCATTCATGATCGGCATTATTCCAGTAATTATAGCAGTCTTCTGTCGTGTTGTAAATAAGCAGACTGTTTTGTAACGAGCCCATATTGGGAGTTAGCTGTGTGTCACGCTGTGCTTCGGTATACCGCTGGATTAGAATACCGCTGTATTTATCAGGATTAGCACTCGCCGGATCCATTCGTTCGGAAACATGAAGCCCTGCATAGGCGGTAGGTTTATCTGTGTTAATGCCCACTTGTCCATATGTATTGATGTGAATCAGAAACATCAATATGAACGTTTTATATATATTTTTCATTTGTATCTTTTTATTTATGTAATTGTAATCTAAACTTAATTGTACTTTAAATTCAAAGTATGGTTGTATAAAGAATAAAAGCAGGTGGCGGCCTGACACTGTAGAAACCTGAAATTTCCAAATATGATTTTGGCTCAATAACGTTTTTTAAAAACAGTTTTTTCTTAGAATTGCCTGAAAAATGGAGGGTAATCTTTCTTAATAAACCTGATATTTTTTGATAATTAGTAACATCAAGAATAACTGCCGAAAAAAAACTCTTTGAAACCATCAAAAACATTCTGCACTTAGTGCAATTCTTAAAAGAGATCTTGGAATTGATTTCCTTATTTTTAGCAACAGGAGGGGGGATGCTTTTTTTTAATTTAATAGATTTTAGATGCTTTTTTGGAAATTTATTTTTTAAATAGTTAATGCTTATCTTAGATTTAGTGAACTCCTGAAGTCCTGTAACTGTAGTACCTTCCGCAATATAAATATTGACAGCAGAGCTGGAATCAGCAATATTTTTTTTTGATATAAATATTGTACCTTTTGTAACGTGTAAGCTGCCATTTTCCTTTTGAAAAATCTGGGAATTAGCATAAAATGATGCAAAATAGAATATAAAAAGATATAAATAATGGCTTCTCCCAATTCTAAATATAGTAAATGAAAGAAGTGTTTTTTTATAATCTTTGAAATAGTAATGATAAATCAATTCTTGCTGATTTAAAAAGGGGGCGGTCACAATTAGACTAGCTAACATTAATTGTTAGTACTGTACAATTACTTTTTTTGAAAATTTTCTGTCTTATACCATTGCTTTAGTTTCTGCTTCTGCTGTGTCTTTAACAAGACAAGGAAGGATGAAAGACCATGAAATTAACAGATATTACAATTTTTTCATTCGTATTTTACCTTTAAAATTGATTGCATTAATTGATGTAGCTTGCATTAAAAGATAAAGAAATAGGTATGCAGGTGATATTGGCACTGTTTTGCACACCATTATCAAACGTACGTTTCATGCGAATATCCAACTTATGTGAGCCGGCATTTAAAAATTTAACTGAACTCAAGGAATACTGGGCTTGCAGGCCTCCAGGCCCTGGCTCCTGTGTTGTCTGGTATACGTTGGTCTGGACGTTATCTATATACAATGCCGCAGTGTAGTAGGAATATCCTGATCCCGAAGGTGCTGCTGAATAATCAATTCCTAACATGAAGTTGATAAAAACGGCCTTTCCTCCCAAAGGGATATTGATGTTTTGCACCGTTCCTGGAATTGTAGTCCAGGCAGCACCGTTAACATTAAAATTAGAACCATTGACCCCGGGTCCCCCTGATGTCTGTTCAAAATTACTGATGGTACTTGCAGAAGCATTGGGCATGGTAATGACGTTCCCTGCAGAATCTACTCCGATCGTTTGACCTGAGCTAACAGGTGTTAATGCGTTGAAATTTGAGAATTTCAAACCTGAGATTCCATTATTGCCTGACGCGATCTCTAATTTGGAAGTAGGGGAGATTGTTCCCACACCAACATTACCTTCTGCTGTTATCCGCATTTTTTCAGTTCCAACACCATTGTTTCCCGGGCTTGTCGTAAATATGATAGGTGCAGGGCTTGTAGTTGTGGTTGTACCCAATGATAGTGCCGTAGCGTCATTAGATGCTGTGATACGTCCAGGCTGTTCCGGCATAATCTCAAGCTTCAAAGTGGATGAGACTGAATTTCCATCATTATCCGGTGATGAAAAAGTTCCTGATGCCATTTTACTGCTTGATGTTGCAACACCAGACTGCTGAAATCCACCGGACGCGCTGAAAGCCGTGGATTGGTTTGTTCCCAATAACGTAAGGTCATTTCCGGCCAGATTCAATAGTCGCTCATCAGATAGTGAACCATTTGAGTTATATACATTTGAGTTTGTTCCTTCAGTTTTGATCCATTGATTACCGTTGAAATAATAGTAACCAGCGGATTTCACAAGGACGGTCTGCCCTGTTGTTGCATTGTCAGGGGCGGTCACATATACCAAAGCTCCGGTCTGCGAAGTAGTATATGTTTTTTGTCTCAATTGATTTCCGGTAAGGCGCGGTGCGATAATGCCGTCAAGAGATGTTTGTTCTGCAGGGTTTCCCATGACGTCAAGAGTGGCAGATGGAGCAGAAGTATTGATTCCTACCTGAGAAAAAGCTGCTGTGTTGCTTAGCACTGTAATAATTAAGATTAGATTTCTTTTCATTTTAAGGGGATTTTGCATAAATGAATTTAATTGAGTAAGCTTATTAGTTTGTTTTTTTATAGAAGAAATGGGTTTACTTACCTTTCTATAAATATTGATCTATCAGTTATTGGTAAATAGTACTCCCAGGCAGAGATCATTATCAACTTAATCAGTAATCCCGGAATTGATCGGAGGCTACTATGTGACATTGATAAACAAGGCTTGGAATCCTGCATAAGAACCTCCTATTGTCATTAGCTGTTGACAGGAACTAGAAGGTTCTGTAAGCAAAATGACTTCAAATAAATTGACTGATTTTGATTTTCTGTGTCTCTAGGGATAAAAGGAATCGATCTTTAAGCAGATGGAAGATCGTTGAAAAAAAATTCTAACATATTACTGTTCCTGCCATGCCTTTCTATACCTTGCTTCAATATCGTGCTCGAAACCGATTTCTTTGTCAAATACTATTGCAAATCTACCCGTTGAGTCATATTTTTCCCACTGAAATACTTCACCGGAGTTAGGATTTCCGGTCCGTGCAAAGTTGAGCCAGCAATCCTGAATAATTGTCGAAAGTTTTTCCACTTCGTTCTTATCCGCAGCTTCCAACATTGGCTTGGAATCCGTGGCGTCCAGTGTTCCAAAGACAAAAGGTATTTCCAAAGAATGAAAACTTCCAAGTCCTGCGGCTTTTAAATAGTCACTACTCCATTTAAAGCGATAGAGATAAGTGGGGCATTTCGACTGCATTGCATCTGCAATGGTTGTAACTGAGTGCCAAATGATAGCATCGCCGCCCATTTTAACCGATCTTAACGATGCAGGAATAGTACTATATGCTTCTTTAATAGACGCTGAAGTGTCAGGATATGCATTTTCCAGAAAAAGTTCCATTTGCTTGTCTTGCACAGGCATAACAGGTGCAGGCATACCTGCAAATACAGTACCCTCATCCTGATTTGAACCGATGATTAAAGGAACGTGGCTTCCACTTCCATTTTTAATGGCTGTGTGTGCAGACTCCGGAAGCAGATCGTCACCAATCAATGGCTGAAAGGCAATTGTACCCGGATGTGACAAGGCAATTTCGTCCACAAGTTTTATAGCTGCTTTAACAATATCCTCAGTAGATACATCTAAAAGTTGCTTCGCACTATAGTCCTGAATACCCAAGAGTTCTAAAAATCTTCTTGTTATCAGAGTTGCTTTGGCTTTATCACTATACACAATATGATAACTGCAGGGACTTTCAACAATAGCTTTATGAAATAGTCCTTTAGCTAATGGCGATCCCAAAAGATTAACTACGCTGGCACCTCCCGCAGATTCTCCAAATATGGTAATGTTTTCGGGATCACCCCCAAAGGACGCAATGTTTTCACGTACCCAGTTAAGTGCCATAAGCTGATCTCTGTGACCGACGTTGGTATCAATTAAATCTCCGTCGGGCAGATCTTTTGTATAAAGAAAGCCGAATGGTCCGAGCCTGTAATTGATTGTTACGACTACCACTTCACCATTTTTGGCCAATACAGAGCCATCGTAAGCAGTTATGGATCCCGATCCACTAATGTAGGCACCGCCATGTATCCAAAACAATACCGGTCGTTTGCTGCCGTCTGTACCGGGGGACCATATGTTCAGGTAAAGACAATCTTCACTTATATCGCCAATCGGATTATCGAGTTTTAATTGTGGTGACGAAGGAGCATAATTCGTTGCGTCTTTTGTATCTTGCCAGATATCCATAGGCTCGGGAGACTTAAATCTTAAACTAGCGATCGGCGCTTTTGCATAGGGTACGCCCTTCCATACCCCTAATCCATTCTCTATATACCCTTTAATCTTGCCGTGCGTTGTAGAAACTAATGTGTCTATATTCATAAGTTTGAGCAGGTAATAATTTATACAATCATTTTAATTGCTCAAATTTATAAGATCAAAAAGTCTGATCATAAAATTACATCTATCAACTTCTACTGTATACCTCCGTTTTTATCCATTCATTGATAATCAGTTGGTTAATTTTGGTTAGTTCATGATTTTAGTATCAGATGCTATCAATCCATACATAGAGATTGGTATCTGATGGGAGATTCAATTTTTTTCTGAGTCTGTATTTTCGATTATCAACTGATGAGATCGTATTTTTTCTGTACAGTGCTATTTCTTTGGTCTGAAGGTTCAACTTTAGATAAGCACATAATTCCAGATCTGAAACTGAGAGTTCATTGTTAATGTTAAGTAATTTATTCTGAAAATCAGGGAATACTTGTTTAAATACAACATAAAAAGATCTGTCGCTATCTTTAATCATTTGTAAAAGTTGTTCGATATCCCTCTTTTCAGGCTTTACATCAGTAGTTTCATAAACTTGATTATACGTAATATTATTTTTAACACGTCTTTTGAAAATATAAAAGTAGTAGATTGTAAATCCGGAAAGTACGATCAGTAATAAAATTGCTAAATAAAGAATAGTAACTGACTCAGACTTATTCTGAGTGGGCACATTTATCCCTTGTGCAATAGGCATAGCCTTTCGTTCTGATTCTTCTATCTCATACTTTAATTTTTTACTGGTATCAGAAAAAAGTCTTGCATCAACGATCATTTTCATTTCTGAAGATAAGCTCGCGAGTGCATCAGTAATATAGTATGATTCAGCTGGAATATCATAAATCTCCGCCAGGCAAAGTGATTCATTATAAAAATGCAGTGCTTTTCGATTGCTATCCGTAAGGCCAGAATTATAAGCTAAGATCCCTTTAAATCTGTAAAGACTGATCATAAATCTTTTATCATTTAAATTTGTTAATAAATTTTCTGCTTCCTTAAGATATTTTCCTCCTTCATCATAGTATAACGCTGAAATTAAAACTGATCCTAAAATTTTTGCTCTCGTACCAAGCCACCGTGCTCTTCCAGGATGATCGGGATTTATCATCTTCGCTTCTGCGTATGCCTTCTGAAGATAGTTTATCATAGAATCTTTATACGGTGCTCTTGGCTCACCGATAGGTGGATTTGAGTGTTCAAATATCATCGCCATACCACTGTAATGCTGTAATTTTAATATGTGAAGGCTATCTTTTGTTCTAACGTTTGATGATAGTTCCAGACCAATATTAAAGGCTTTTCGTGCTTTGTTGTGGAATCCCAGATTTAAAAAAGAACGCCCCAAATAGTTATAAAGGACACTTAATCGATAATAGTCTTTCTGATCCTTGGCAAGATTTATCGCCTTTTCGATTCTTCTAAGTACATTATAGTGATCACCAAGTTCAGTGTAAATCTGTATGGTAGTTGTTATGGAACGCAGGGCCTCTTTATCATCATGCTTATCGTCTGCTTCTATGTATAAATCATCGCACATTTTTATCAGGTTCTGCTCATTTGTTTTTAGAAATTTTTGCGCTGAATAAACGACATTGTAGAGGCTGTCGGTATTTTTTTTGTAACCTTGGCCATAAGCAGAATTAAAGAGTGAAAAAAATATTGATAAAAGGATCAATCGCATCTGTTTTAAATAAAATATAGAATTTTCATGCTTAATATAGCGATTCAAATTGATATTATAAAGAAAAATGTATAACAGGTTTAATAATAATTTTGCAGCATTTAGGATAAATGATAGTTATATTTGCTTTAAAGATATACTGTGTGTTTTAAATTGAGAACTCGATTAAAGAGCAACATGGATTGGAAATATAAGTTGAAAAAAATGATATTCAATGAGTTTACACCGTAAAAGACTAGTTTCCACGTCGTAGCCTGATGAAAGGCTCATATGCTGAATAACTTAATTTACTCCTAAGGAAATTACAGAATAGAGATCCTACGGCCCTATAATCCCAACCGCTTTTTTGTTTAGTTGCAATGTGAACGTTTTTTACAGTTCACTAGAAAAAAATGTGTTTTTAGAATCTTTTTGACTTTAACATCAATACTTTGTTATTCAAGCTCCTCAATGAATATTTTAACAACTGATAAGGTAGAAGGTGTTGATTTATCACTACTCAAGATTGTATTTACCCGATATAATTTTTGCGAAGAAATAGCTGAAATAATGTATGAGGTCATATCATCATTGCTGGGGTTTAATCCATCACCGTCGAGATTAAGCCACGTATTGGCGGCAATATTGCCCCTTCCGTATCCACCAGCACCTGTGTTGGCACTTGTTCCGGCGCCGAACAACCAACGGGAAAAAGAATAATTGGTCTGTGTGTTGAATTTCACCTGAAATCGTCCGCTGCTCTGATATGCATTAGAAGAAGTTCCTGCAAAACGAATGCAAAGGACGCCTATGCATGTTTCTGACCCGGTCGGCGTGGACGCATTAATGGGAGATGTAGTTTTTGTCGCATATTTTAGAACCTTTTGATCAGCAGGCAGGCCGCTCAATGCCAGAGACGTTAAAATCCAGGTTTTTCCGGTGGTATTACCTGTGTTTTTTAAAGTGGCTACATATCCTTTAGGAACAGATATATTGGAATATTCCGATCCTGCAACATCTATCTTTTCATTTCCACCAGAATTGATCGTCAGTACTTTATCGGTTGGATTGCGAACGACATATTCTCTGCCTTTAAAAGGATGTGTTGGATTGGCGGAGGGTAGATATAATGTGTAATCGCCGGCGCCTGTATAGTTAACATAGTAGTCTGTATCTGTCAAAGTAGATACGCTTTCTGACGCCGCGGGCAGTGTTCTATAAGGTGTGGCAAAAGAACCATTAATATCCAATGTACTTCCTGGACTAGTTGTATTGATACCCACTTGGGCAAAAGAATTTAACCCCATACTTAAAAACAAAAGCTGAATAATCTGATTTTTCATGTTCTAAATTTTCTGCAAATGTAAATGCCGGTGTGGAACACATGAAATTTTGAATCTGGTATATTCTACTATTTATCTCCGCTTTTATCCGTTCGCTGAAAATCAGGTCATTATACTTGGGTTTTGATTTTTATCATATATTATCAATCCATACGTAGAGGTTGATATCTGATGGGAGGTTTAATTTTTTTCTGAGCCTTGACTTTCGGTTATCTATAGATGAGATTGTATTTTTTCTGTATTGCGCTATTTCTTTGGTCTGAAGATTCAACTTCAGATAAGCACATAGTTCCAGATCTGCAACTGAGAGTTCATTGTTTATACTAAGTAATTTATTCTGAAAATCTGGAAATATCTGTTTGAATACGATGTAGAATGATTTCTCATCTTCTTTTGCCAATTGTAACAGCTGCTTAATATGATCAGTATGAGGCTGCACATCCATAGGTGCGATATCTTCGTCCTCAGTGCCAGCTGACGCGTAGCGGGTTTTCTTCCTAGTGATAAAATAATAGATAATTGCTGCTGAGATCAAACATGTAATCGCTCCAATCAAAATAACAAAATAGTAAGGGCGCTTAGATGGTATTAGTTCAATTTTTGCCGCGAGCGGTACGGATTCGTGGTCAGCTTTATCCATCTCATATTTTATTCTCTTGGTTTCATCAGCAAAAATTCTTGTTTGAACGGGCATTCTCATTTCTGAATACAGGCTGGCAAGCGCATCTTTAATAAAATATGATTCTTGTGGAATATCATATATTTCTGAAAGATGAAAAGATTCATTATAAAGGTCTAATGTTCTTTTAAGGCGGTTATCAACAGGTGAGTTGTAGATTAACAGACCCTTGAATCGGTATAGTCCGATCAAAAACCTTTTATCGTTAAGGCCGGAGAGCAAATTTTCAGCCTCGCTGAGATATTTCTGGCCCTGGCCAAAATCCAGGGTTGCAACCAGAACGGATCCGACAATACGAGCTCTTTCACCTAACCAACGAGGTCTTTCTGTATTTTTTACGCTTATCATCTTTGCTTCGGCATACGCTTTCTTGGCAAAGTATACCATAGAATCTTTGAAAGAAGTATTTTCCCGGTCTCCAATAGTGGGATTGCTATTTTCAAAGAAGGCGGCCATGCCCCCGTAATGCTGAGCCTTTAATATGTGTTCGCTGTCCTTTGAGTCTACTTGAGAGGAAATTTTCAAACCTGCATCGAAAGCATTTCTGGCTTTATTAAAAAAACCGGCCTTCATGAAAGCTCTTCCCAGATAGCAGTAAAGAAGGCTCAACCTGAAATTTTCATCCTGTTCACGGGCAAGTGTCATAGCTTTTTCAATTCTTGTAAGTACATTTGAATTCTCACCACGTTCTGTATAAATCCTTATGGCTGTCGTCAACGCGCTTAGTGCCGTTTTATCGTCACCCTTGTCGATCGATTCTCTGTAAAGATCATTACAAGTCTGTACAAGTTCCATTTCATTTTTTTTTGAAAATGCTTTGCTGGAATATACAGCATTATATAGGCTATCCGTGTTTTTTACATAGCTTTGACCGTACCCAATTAAATGGAAGGATAGAAAAAACAGACATAAAATCAATCTCATGTTTTACAAAAAAAAGTTTAATTTATAAAAATAGGTTTTATCTTAAAGTAAAAAAAGATATTTTTATTGAATCTGCTCCATATAATTAATGAAGTATGGTGTTGAGGCTAAAAGGCGATATCAAAGGATTTACGAAAAGCTGATTACTTTTGTTAGGACGATATACTTGTGTGTTATACTAGGTTTTTAGTAGGCATTATTACACTGTTTTTCTAAACGGGATCAATTTCTATATCACATATTATAATTTTGAACAGAATATTTTTCAGTTATAAATGGTCTTGCCATTTTATTTTAAAGTGAAATAAATTATTGCAATGTTATGAAAATAGTTTTTCAGTTGTCTACTAGATATAAATAATTGCATGACAAGAATCTTTTACTTTGTAATATTTTTAGCGTATTCCCACTTGCCTGCACAGGCCAGTAGTTTCAAGCATATTTCCAAGGAATACACTGATATCTCGAGAGGGAATCGCTTACTCCTTACAGAGATTTGGTATCCACAGGATCTGGCTATTGAAACAGATAAAGAATCTTCTGCCATTTCTAAAATAAATATACAGAAACACCCGCTGGTTTTACTTTCACACGGTACCGGAGGAAGCAGATTCAGTTTAATCTGGTTGGCAAAGAGGCTTGCGCAAGAAGGTTACATAGTGGCAGCGGTTGATCATTTTGGAAATACCACAGACAATAGAATTCCCGAGTATTTTGTGAGGTATTGGGAAAGGCCATTGGATATTTCATTTTTAATAGATCAGCTATTGAATGATTCAAAACTCTCAAACTTAATAAATAATGATAAAGTCGCAGTTGTGGGCTTTTCCCTTGGAGGATACACATCATTAGCGTTGGCAGGAGCTAAATTAGACTGTGCTTTGCTCAAGAAAAAGTCGAAAACTAAGCCTGGAAAACAAGAGCTCACTATTCCGGAAATGGGTGACCTTACGCCACTTGTCGATCAGATAGACTGTAGTCAAATACCGTTGAGTTTGAAGGATAATAGGATAAAGGCTTTTGTAGCACTTGCACCTGCCTTAGGATTAGGCTTTTCAACCAAAGATCAGTTTACGGTAGAAGCACCGGTTCTTATTCTTGGGGCTGAGAATGATATGATTGCCCCGGTAAAACGCAATGCTGCAAAATATCATCGTCTTATTCCTACATCGCAGCTGCAAGTACTTAAAAGGAATCTTGGACATTACATTTTTTTGCCGAAAGTAAAAAAATATGGACCGGATGAGGCCATATTCTTTGAGGATCCACAAGGTATCGAAAGGACAGAGGTTCATCAGGAAGTTGGAACGCTGATATTAGATTTTCTGAAAAATAGTCTGTAGACTTTACAACACATCTCTATGAAAAATTGCAAAGAGAAATTTTGTTAAAAAGGCTTTTTGAGGGATATAAAGTTGGACTAAAAACACTCATTATTCTTCTTGTTGTATTCTTGGTATTTTATCTATATCATTACTCAGAATTTTCCATCTGATGTTTCTTCATTGACGGAATTTAATTATTTTAACTCGTCAATAAAATCTCATTAACCTAATAAAGGATTAATTATGTTAAAAGTTTTCCAAATTTTAAATATAGCTGCATTAGTCGTAACAATTTTTATTAACTATCTTTCCAATACAGGATTGTTCAATAATGAAACAATGGCCAGTATTTCAGCAAAGTATCAAAATCTTTTTACCCCTGCTGGCTATGCATTTTCCATCTGGGGACTTATTTACCTGGCACTTTTCGGTTTTGTAATGTATTATGGTCCTTTTACAAAAAATACTGATGCCAAAGAAAAAATAGTAAAAAATATCGGCTGGTGGTTTATAGTTTCCTGTATGACAAATTGTCTATGGATCGTTACATGGCTTTATAACTATACATTTCTTACCGTTCCGATTATGGTTGTACTCTTTATTTCTCTGATGAAAATTATTTTAAATAATAGAGGGACAATCGAAGCCAGAGGTATGCGGACACTTTTATTTCTTCGCCTGCCCTTTTACATCTACTCCGGCTGGATTTCGGTGGCCTTAATTGCGGATGTTGCAGCCTACCTGAAAAAGATCGAATGGTCAGGATTTGGAATTTCCGAAACTAGCTGGACGGTCATAATGTTTGTCGCGGCTGCGCTTGTTCACCTTTATATGCTCTGGAAACGCAATATGGTTTCTTTTGTACTGGTTGCCGTGTGGGCATTGGTCGCAATTGCAGCAGCCAATAAAAATACTAACGGGACTGTTTATTATTTTGCAATAATGACCGCGGTATTGCTTGCGTTAAATGCGGTTATCAAAATGTTGACTAAAAGGTCTGTTATCTAAATCAAAATTTTAGTATCTAATTAGAAATTCTATTAATGTTATTTCATTTAGATAATTTACATATTTTATCCTGCAAACCTTGGTAATCCTTATAAGAGCGACCTTATTGCTGGGCTTTAAGTTATATCATCAAGATATCCTGATTATACGAATAACATTTTCCGTATGACGTTGTATCAGTCGGGGTCTTGTTATTCCGTTATTTATATACAGGATTGAACATCGCTGGTTTAAATTCATTACATTCCCGGCTTTTACTGTATTTTTTTTGAATAATGTAAAAGTAAAGTTCATGTTAATTCTATTTGCTTTGCTTTGATTTTTTCCAGAAAACTAAATTGGAGTAAAGTGCAGTGCCGACTAAAATAAATAGTGCTACGTAGTAAATGGTTTTAGATATCAAATCGGTCTTCGGACCAACAAAGCAAAGGATGAGTAGGGTGCTTATATAAATGATGCCCGCATTGACCCAAATGCTTGATACCTTTGGAGCATACATTTTTTTTGGTGAATCATACTCCGAATTCAATTCTGCGATTCTATTTTTATCCCAATAAAGCAGAATTATACCCGCAAACATCATCAAACTCGTGATGATCCAGGTACCTGTAAAATGCAGTGAAATTGTAATCATCCAGATATTGGCTGTTACTGCCAGAAAAAGAAATGTTCCAATTAATGCAAATCGCTGTGTCATAAGAAGGATTGCGGTAATGATCTGCATAGCACCTATAAAGTTATAATAGATCCCGGAAAGATAAAGTACTTCAAAAAACTGTCCTATGGAACCGGTTGTAGGTAATTGAGTAAATCTCTCACCAATTATTTTTGTAAACCCGGAAGGGACGAATGCCAATGCAACAAGATATCTGATATGAATAATCATCCATTGAATAAATTTAATTTGTTGTAATTTATAGAACATATTTTAAAAGGTATTAGGTTATGCAAAGTAATCGGGTAAAAAAATATGAGACAAATCTAAATATCTGGGATTTTAAGTTTTTGCCTCTATCTTCATAATGTATTTATCAAGTCCGTCACAAAATCCGTTAGCTACGATATCTACAGTGGTGAAACCATTCTTTTTATAGAATGATGCAGTATGTTGGGAAGTTTCGATTGTAATCATTTTACCAGCATTCAGTTTTTGTAAAAGATCTAAACGGAAACGGGTGAGGAATTTACCAATTCCCTTCCCGTGGGAGTTAGCATCTACCATGCCCCAGCATAGTGCTGCCTCATTACTCCTTTCATCGAAATAAATTCCTCCGCAGCCTACCGGGAAGCCATTAATTTCAACTATATAATAGTGATCTGGAGACTGATCCAAAAATTCTTTAAATTGTTGTAATTCTTCCTTGGCAAAAAACTTTGGGAGGTTGGTTTTGAAGATCTGTATACATCTTTCCTTGTACTTCTGCCTATATTTGATGATTTGCAAGGTGATTTTATTTTAGAGCAAATTTATTTTAATTTAGCAGATACTGTCAATGGTTATATTTAACCAAAAAACATCCTCATTAAATAATTTTAATTGTCGAGAATTATAGCTATATCATATTTATCTTATACACCAGAACTCTCAATCTGCCGTATCCATTTTTGAGATCTGCTTGTTGTTGTGATCAATCTTATTCTTTTTAATTTCCGGACTTTATTAATTTATTTCTCTTTCAAATATTACTGTTTTTTATTACTCAAAATGAAGAGATCATTTGTTTCACTAAAAAAACAGTTATGATACTTCCTTTGCTATGCATTAATGTTTTAAAAAAAATATGCAGATGGTCTCAATGAGTTTTCAGCAAATGAAATGAAAACTGATGAATTGGTTGGTCTTAATCTATTTCAAGAATAAATTTTAGTTTTATATTTATTATGATAATCGTTTATCTCCCTTCTGATAATAATCGTTCCAGTCTTTTATTCTTCCGACAAACATTTTAAGGTAGTTTTCGGTGAAAAAAATATTGGACCAATCAAATCTTTTAGCCTGTACGCCGAGATAGAATATAAAAATAGAGGCTCCGGCATCAGGAATCAATTCAATCTCACGATCCGAAAGAGCTCTTATTTTCCGGTAACCGTTTAAAAAGCTTTGCACCTTTAATTCGTACTCCTGTTTATTAGTCTCGATAAAAAACAGTTGCTTACAGAAGTAACCGACATCCAAGATAAAAGGGCCGTTTCCGCAATTATCAAAGTCAAAAACAGTGATTTCGTTTTCATCGTTAACACTTAAATTGTCGTACTAGATGTCAAGATGGACGATTCCACATTGATTTTCCGATAAATGGCTTCTTTCAAATCTTCTGGCTATTAAAGGACTGATTTCTTTGATGTATTTCATTTCATACAGGTCTTCATCAAAGAACGATTTAATAAGGTCATAAGACTGGTATAAAAGTATCTCAGAGTTATAGCTTACCCTGTCGACCTTTTTACGCACTGTTATGTTGTGGATTTTTGCCATAAGTGAACCAATGGAATAGCAAGTCTGATTAGACATATATCGCATCTTTTGACCTTCAGCGAATGAAAAGAGCACAGCATATCGAATACCCTCCGGAGCATTGATAGCTTGTATCAAATTTTCTTCTTTATCGGGGATTGGATAGGAGACAGAAAGAGAATTTTCCTTAAGAATGTTGAGGAGTTCAAGTTCCTCCTCAATTTCTGGTTTGGTTCTCCATTTATGGCAGTAGACTCGTATCGCGAATTTACCTTTCTCACCTGAGATGAAATAGGTATGATTGACACCTGTCCGGAACAGTTTACAATGATACTCACCGCTTAAAGCATATTTTTCCCTGATAAAATTGCATAGTTCGGTTTCTGAAAGTATACTTGCCGTTATGGGGAAAATTTTCATCTTCTCGATTTTTTATAATTTTAATAACTGTTGTTAAATGTATAATAAGTTGTCGATGGATGACAGTTCTATTTTTTTAACATTCTCAAAGCTTCCAAGATTTTCTTGTCCTTGAGTAGATCTTCAAGATTATCACCTTGTACAACTTCAGTATCAGGATGGACATTGTTGGTGTAGACCTTTGAATTTCTATCCACAACATAGTCGGTAGACAAATTCAACCCGGCATCCTTATTTATTTTGAAACCCTGGACAGCGGTCGTGTAGTCGGCGGTGGGCTCACCCACAACAAAAGTATTCTTTCTTCCAATCAGAGATATAGCCGTCATTTCACCGGCGCTGGCCGTGTAGCAGCTGGTCAAAATAACAATCGGAATATCTTGCTTGATCGGAATTTTTAGTTGCGTTTTTCTAACCAGTTCAATACCGTCGATCAACATTTTACCTTCTCTTATCTCCCATTTTCCTGAAGATTCTCCTTTTGAATTCCTGAAACCGCCGAAAACAATATCATCACTGCCGATAAATTCTTTCAATCCCAGTAGGATAGGGTACATATTGCCACCGCTATTGACTCTGAGGTCAATGATCCAAGCTTTAATTTTAGCTGGATTAACTTTATTGATATGTTCTGTGATATCATTGGCAATACTGTCGACTTTTTTAAAGGCGAAGTCATCGTTGCCTGGTATTCTAATGTAGGCTATTGTTTTACCGATGACCTGGCTCACTACGGACTTCTCAGTTTTTAATTTTTCTTTCAGATAGACATTTGCAGAGCTTTCAGGCTTTTTCCATCCGTAGGTTTTACCCTTATATTTCAGGCCGCCATGATGATCTTTGAGCAGTTTGAAAACCTCAGCATATATCGGAGCGAGTTCAGAAACTGAATTAAGGTCTTTAGCTTTAGTATATAAAATATTTTCAATCATTTTTATGTTGGAAGTATCAACTGCGTTTGATTTGATTAGGGCAACGGTGGTATCCACAAATGATTTGACGCTGTCATTTTTTAAAGCTTGTGAAAACGAAGAAGTAGAGATGAGTAAAAAGATAGCGAAGAGAAAAGATTTGATCATATTCAAAATAGGATATAGTAACATTGCAGCAAGCTACATAAAAAGAATTACTTTAAGCGAAGGCTAAGGCTTGACTTTCACATTGGGCCTGCAATTATTTATATATTCGAAATTGAATGTTATTGCTTTTTTGGGTGATGAACTTCAAGAGATCTACCGTACCAGATGGTTGCTTCTTTGCGATTTTCCTCCACTTCCAGTGTTTAGATAGCTTTCAGAGTCCTTTGAGCTTTTAGGAAACAGCAAAGTGCATCATTGAAAAGCCTAATGTTTCATGCTTCTTATTTTTTTCGATGAAATACCCTGCAATTGATTTCATCTGCAGACAATCGCAAAGTTTTGCTATACTAAAAACATTGAAAAAACTATCTAAAGAGTCGTCTGATTTTTTTGATGATTTGTTAAATCAATCTACAATGGGATGCTTCTGTTCCTTATCTTTGTGTCGTTCGAATGAGTATGTGAAAAGTAACAAATAATTCCATTAAAAAATGCAGTTGAAATTTTACCAGCCTAGAAGTGAATTCCTGAAAAAATACGTTGAGGGCTATTATTTCATTCAGAGAGGTAAGGGTTCTGAGCCTTTGCATTATCTGACTTTTCCTAATAACTATACTATTGTTACGGTAATGCAAAATGTGTCGCTAAGTCAAAGTACCAATAGGATGAAAATCAAGCGATCAGAAAAGGATGAAATTTTTGCTAATATGGTTTACCGTTATACTTCTCCCATTGAAATATCGTACGAAGAACCTGTCAATGAACTTACAATTTACTTCAAGCCTCTAGGAATCAATTTTTTTGTAGAAAATCCTCAACTGTTTTTTGTTCAGGATCATACCCAAGTGATCGAGTTCAATCCTTTTGAAGATTTTAAAGATGAAATGCAAAAAATCCTGAATCTGAACGATCAGGAAATGCAGATAGAACAGCTTGAGAATTACTGGCTTTCAAAATATATTGACAAAGAATATTCATTACTGGAAGAAATTATAAAGGGGATAGAAACTGACGGTAAAATTGATGAGGTCGCAAAAAAGAATAACATTTCCAGGCAATATCTGAATAAATTATTTCAGAAAAATATAGGAAAATCTGCTGCCGAATATCGCAGAATTCATCGTTTCAGGAAATCAATAGCTGAGAAAAATGAAATAAAAAACCTCACGGAGCTTTCGCACGAAAGCTTTTTTTATGACCAGTCCCATTTTATCAGAGATTTTAAGGAATTAACCCATAAAACACCGAAATCTTTTTTCAAAAATGTAGAAATTGACAGAGAAGTTGTCTGGCTGTTTATCTGAATGTTTCCATTTTTACAATTTTGCTTCTGTAAAATATGATTTCTTTGTCGAATTAATTTTGAGATGTTGTCAGTTTATTAGCATATAAATCTCATAAAAAATAATTCTAATGATTACCAGATTTTTGATCGTGATGCTGTCATCATTTTTAAGTATTGTGTATGGGCAAAAAATAGATGAGACTAAACTGCAGATGTTATTAAAAAAAGCTGAAGATAAGCATTCGGAGGCTGTTATAATTTATCAGGATAATCAATTGGTTGCCGAAAAATACTTTGGCGTCGGTAACCCGGATGTGAAGATCGAAGCTATGTCCTGTACCAAGAGTATTGTCGGGCTTTCCGTAGCCTGCCTTATGACCGATGGCTTGATTAAAAGCCTTGATACTCCAATTGCGGATTTTTACCCTGAATGGAAACAGGGTCAGAAAAAGCTGATCACCATTCGGCATCTTGTTAATATGACTTCCGGTATGCAGAATAATCCTAATGCTTCAGTGGAAATCTATCCCAGTGATAATTTTGTTCAATTGGCGCTTGCAGCGGAACTTTCCAAAAAACCGGGAGAAGCTTTTGAATACAATAACAAGTCGCTGAATCTTATGGCAGGTGTCATAATGAAGATCACGGGTAAAAGAATGGATGAGTATATTGGGGAAAGGCTTTTTAAGCCACTGGAAATTACAGATTATTCCTGGACATTAGACAATGCCGGTAATCCGCATGTAATGTCTGGATGCCAGATTAAGCCAAAAGATTTAATCAAGCTTGGTTTATTGTTGCTAAACGAGGGATATTACAAGAATAATAAGGTGATCGCAAAAGAACACATTGCCGAAGTGGTTGCGCCGTCCGCTCAATATAAAGGATATGGAATGCTTTGGTGGCTCGATTATGAGAAAACCGTGTCAACTGTAGACAATGAGATTATCAAAGAACTTAAAAAAGCAAATGTATCTAAAGAATTTATACGTAAAGTCAGCAGAATGAAAGGAATCTACCGGTCAAATGAGGATTTTTCAGCTAAATTACAGACTGTCTTTGGTAACAATCCGTATGAATATATCAATCAACATCTTAAACCTGGTTTGCGTCTTCGAAAAAGAGATTTCAGCGGAAGTGTAACTTACCGGGCGGATGGTTATCTGGGAAACTATATTATTGTCGATCCAAAACATAATGTTGTTGCGATAAGGATGATCAGTCATCAGAGTTTTACGGGTGACAAGGATAGCTTTTCAGATTTTGGCAGGGATTTAGTGAACCTTACATTATAGTAACTTCTAATCAATTGTTACTGAATTACAAGCAACGTTAAACTACAGATTTAATAGTAGGATGGATATGATCTACGGATGTGCAATTTTAAGTTACAAATATAGAAGGAATTCATACAATAAATGGAAAAGGCGGATTCAAATGCCTGGATCTCACAGGCGACATCGGTATCTATGAAAAATAGAGCATCAGGTATATCGGGTAAGGATACCATATGTAGGATGTAGGGAATTTATCGGATAAAGTATAGGCTTTCGTTAGCCAATAAAATATGGTAACACGATTTGCTTTAATGTTTCGTAACGTAAATAAAATGAAATCGTTGATATTGTAATGCTATAAAGTAAATATTTTGCGTTCTTTTGCTGTATGGTATTCAAAATACAATTTTTAATGCATGGACACCACGAGAAATCAATTAGAGTATTTATCGATTAAACCTGACAATTCCCTTTCAGATATAGTAGAAAGTGTCTGGATGGTAAAAAATCATGCTGATGAAAAAAGAGAAGGGATCATCGTTCCTGACGGGAAAATAGATCTATTCCTTTTTTCAGGAGAGGATGAGAATTTTGAGATCTTCATATCCGGGATATGCACCGGGCCTGTCATCAAACCACCTTTCCCCAGATCGACGATGTTTGCCATAAGCTTTCATCCGATAGCCGCTGAATATATCTTTAAAAAATCCATTGCAGATTTAAAAGATACTAAACAAACTCTCCCTTGTGATTATTTGGGATTTTGTAAAAACGATCTGGAAAATTTTGAGCAATTTTATAGAAAAGCCTGTTACATTATTAAGATGCAGGTAGAAAAGAAAATCGATGACCGTAAGAAGAATTTGTTTGAGCTGATTTATTTATCAAAAGGAGAAACAACTGTTGAGGAATTATCAAAAAAAGTTTCTTGGAGCAGTAGGCAGATAAATCGTTATTTTACTACTTGGTTCGGAGTTACATTAAAAGCTTATATTAATATTATCCGTTTTTCAAATTCATTGAAACAGTTGAAAAAAGGCGATTTCTACCCGGAACTTAATTATGGTGACCAATCCCATTTTATCAGGGAAGTAAAGAAATTCTCAGGGGTAAAACCTACGATCTTAAACAAAAACGAAAACGACCGATTTATCCAATTGAGCCTGATGTAAGAAACCTAATTTTGTTTGATCAATAGAACAAATAAAATTAAACCAAATGAGTTTGAATCATATCAATCTGGTGGTAAAGGATGTAGACAAGGCTTTGCATTTATTTACAAACTATTTCGGCTTCAGCACAATCGTTAACCGAAACAGTAAAATGGCAGTCCTGGAAAACAGAGACCAATTTGCCCTTGTGATCTGGGGACAGGTATTGAATAAAAAGGAAGATATACCTGAATATCCCGAGAATTTCCATATCGGATTTTATCAGCAAGATCAGGAAGCTGTCTGGAATATGTACAGAAAGCTTCAGGAGGAAGAAAACTTACGGTTTGAAGCAGAACCTAAACCGATCAGAAATACGTTTGGGTTCTATTTCTATTTTGAAAATCTCATGATGGAGGTCAGTGTGAATCCCTTCAATGAAAACGTTGAGTGATTTGTACAAGCTTATCGATCGAATCAGTTTAGTGCATGGCAATAATATATTATCAACGCAACAAAATTTTATTGTGTAATGGCATACTTTGATGTGTAAAATTATTTTGCCAATGATATACTTTAGTGTGCAGAATTACTTTGCTTTTTATTAAAAATTAAGAATTAAAGATGGTTTAACTTTTATTGCTGTTTCGTAAATCATGATAAAGAGATAAGATATTAACCATATCCAGGTTGTTATAAAGCCCATCAATCAAAAGACGTACGGAATTCCAAAGGCGAGAGCCCGGTTCTCAACCTAAACATCTTGCTGAATGACTGCGGATGCTCAAACCCTAGTTCATAGGCAATTTCAGCCACCGTCAGGTCAGTGTTGGTTAGCCTCTCCTTTGCTTTTTCAATGACCTTGCCCCGAATGTACTGCTGTGCATTCTGTCCGATCAACGAGCGTAATAGGTCACTCAGATAGCCGGGTGAGATCTTCAGCTGATCCGAGAGGAATTGTACTGTTGGGAGTCCCTGATGTATTGATGTCTGAGTATTAAGGTAGTCATCGAGAATAGTTTCCGTTCTCTGGAGAATGTCGTTATTGACTGCTTTCCGGGTGATAAACTGACGCTTGTAGAACCTGTTGACATAGCTTAGCAGCAGCTCTAGCTGCGCAATTACGACTTCCTGACTGAACTCATCCACGCGGCTGTTCAGCTCTTGCTCCATGATCCTGTAAACGGAAAGAATGACCTCTCTTTCACTATCGGAAAGATGGAGTGCCTCATTGGAAGTATAGGAAAAGTAACTGTACTGCTTTATTTTACGGGCGATAGGATGGCTCAGCAAAAAATCGGGGTGGATCAGTAAAATATAACAATAGGTCTCGCTGTTGTAATCTGTACTTCCTACTAACTGATTAGGCGCCATGAACAGCATGCTGCCCTCATCGTAATCATAATAGTTTCTGCCATACTTCAGCCTTCCTCTGTTTCTTGTAATAAAGGTGATCTTATAGAAACTCAGAACATCATAGATCGGTGCCATTGACGTATTAAAAGGGTTGTCCTGGTTGAAATGGACAAGGCTGATCAACGGATGCTGAGGTGCCGGCAGTCCAAAAGCCTGATGGCTTTCCGATATCGATATAAAGCGTACCAGTTTATCTTCTTTAGATTTCATACTATAAATGTATAAAAAACCTATGACCGGCGATCATAGGTTTTATGTTAAAACTACCACGGCAGGATGTTGTCTTTCCCGCTGAAATCAGCAGGACCTGTAAAGCTTCCCGTCGGAAGATCCTCTGCTAAAGCTACCCGGATCGGTTCCTTCGAACCTTCCTCTACAGAATCCGTTCCCTGAAAATTGTTGAGCGCCGTAGCCGTAAATCCCGGGCTTACCAGATGCACCTTGATGCCGGTGTTCTCCAGTTCAATAGCAAGGGAAAGAAAAATTCCGTTAAGTGCCGTTTTCGAAGCGCCATATACCGCATCAAAATTCGAACGGTAAGGGTTTTCAGGGTTGGAATTGATCGTCAGCGACCCTAGAGCACTGGAAACTGTGACGATCCTTGCACTTGGAGCTTTGTGCAGTAGCGGCAAGAAAGACTGGGTCAAAGCTAGGGTTCCAAATACGTTGGTATCCCATACCTTTTTTAATTCGCTGATCGGTGCTATGCTCGCACGCTGTGCACCCATGATCTCTTCCAATGTACGTCCTGGAGTACCGGCATGAGAGACTGCGGCATTGTTGACCAGTAAGGTCAGGTATCCGTGTTCTTTTTCGACGATCTCCACCGCGGCGTGGATAGACTCTGTATCCGTAATATCAAGCTGGATTGCTTTTGTTAATCCGCCCAGCTGTTCCACGGCTGCTTCACCCTTTTGCAGGTCACGTGAACCCACATACACAATATAGCCGTCTTCTACAAGGGCTTTAGCGATCTGGAATCCCACACCGGTGTTCGCACCCGATACCAGTGCCACTTTATTTTCATTGTTTTGCATAATCTTGTTGTTTTAATTTAATGAAGCAAAGATGGATATTAAAGCTAAAATTAATGTAACCCAATCGAGACTACTTGAAGCCCAATCGAGGATAGGGTAATTTAATCTGATAAAAAAGGTGAAACTTCTGTAAAACGATCGTATTTTATTTCGTGACAAATAACAATATCTTTGTTAGGAATTTTTTTGAATGATTTTCATCTATGTCAGAACAAGAAATCACGTATCCGGTTTATTCACCGGCCTCCGTCATTGGAATCTTTAGCAATGCTTTGAAGCTGAATGCTACGGTCAATATCATCTATCTGAAAGGTAGATATTCCTTCGGTGGGGGTAAAGCCTACGGTAATTATTTTTATGACCTCCTATTCTCGGAAGGTGACCACGTTTCAATAGGGGTTCGCATCTCTTCTCTGCTGAGAAGTAAGATGACCAATAATGAAATCTATACGCTCAGAGGGTTTATTGAAAAGAGCATCAAAAATTCATCTATTGAATTACGGTTTGTAGTGGACGAGATCATCCAGCAGGAAGAAAAATCTATATCGGAAGAGGAATTGCAAAGATATGAGCTGATCCAGAAAAAGCTTGAAACAGGATCAAAGGATCTTGAAACCCTTATTAGAGAGAAGATGCTGAAAGATGAAAAGGTAAAGATTGCCAATATTTATGGGAATAATGCTATTGTCCAGAAAGACTTTTCTGAAGGACTGGATGTTTCCGTGCAATATTTTGAGATCGATGACCATAGCTGTAATATTACCTCCTCAACGGCAATCATTTCCAAATTGAATGAAATCTCATCGATGGACTATGATATAGTTGCTTTAGTAAGGGGAGGCGGTGACCGTCAGAGCATGGAGACGTTTAACAATACTCAGCTTTCTGAGCTGTTCATTGGACTTAATTCAGTAACTATTACAGCAATCGGACATACGGTCGATGAAACCTTGCTTGACAAACTTGCGGATAAACGTTTCCATTTACCCCATGATTATGGAGCAGGATTGCATACCATAGCAGAAAAACTGTCTTTGGAAAGATCCAACTCAAGAGCTCTATTAATCGATGAGGTTAAAAAAGATGTTTCAAAACAGTTTTCTGAGCAGGTTAAAACCTTAACTGAACAACTGTCCAAAAGAAACGAAGAATTTCAGAAGCTTCAGGAATCGTCTGTCAAACAGCTTCAGGATACGCAGAAGAACTTCTCCGAGCAGGAGAAGCAACGAAAGGAGGAATTGGAAAGTTACAAAAAGGAGATCTCAGCCTTGCATGAAAAGAATTTGCAGTCTGCCATCAATGAAAAGACAGCCTCAATGAAGGCGCAACTGGAAACACTGAATAAGGATAATAATAGGCTTAATCAGGAATTACAAAATAGCAAAACTGATTATGCAAAGATCATCTTTGCATTTATACTGGCATTGGTCATTGGATTTGTTCTGGCAAAGGTTCTTTAACTTTATCAACTGTTTTATTTGTTCTCGCACAGAGTTAGTCCCTGTGTTATAAAATCTCCATAGGAAATCTTCAGCCCAGCCCAATTTGGATCATCCAACCATATCTCTTCAACTTTTCTGATGGATTTGTTGTCATGTGAGGCGCCTTTTGCCGATCCGTTTAGTGCATAAATCTTGCCATCATTTGTTCTACCATAAATTTCGGTATAACCGGAACAATACACCTCGATCTCATTGACAGAAAATGGCCACTCACCACTGTAGGTTTCTTTGGTGAATTTAAGAGTGTTTTTTTCAGATGGTGAACTACATGATATAATTAAAAATAGTATTGAAAGTAAAGAGAAGTTTTTCATAGTTTTAAATATATCAGTAAAAGTATTAAAACGATTAAGTTGTTTTTTACGGGAATCCATAAAGTGGAAAATATATAAATGATCTGTTGTCAATGGTAATGATGGGATCATACTAAATTAAAGGGTATGGAATACTTCTGAAGATCTGACTACAATACTTACCAATTGAACTACTTTTTTAAGAATAACAAATAAGAATTTTGTACTTGAAATTTATTCAGGTTTAAAAAACAAAATAGTTATGCAAAAAAGGAAATTAGGAAATATCGGACTGGAAGTTTCCGCATTAGGCTTCGGATGCATGGGACTCAACTTTTTAGATGGCAAAGGGCTTGATAAAAAAGATGCTGTAAATCTTCTTCACAGTGCTGTTGACAGAGGTATCACATTTTTTGATACGGCAGAAGCCTATGGACCTTTTACCAACGAAGAGCTTGTTGGCGAAGGATTACAGCCTTACAGAAAAGATGTGGTAATTGCTACGAAATTTGGCTGTAAAGATGCCAGCCCGATAGTAGGTCTGGACAGCAGACCTGAAACCATCAGAGCAGTAACCGAAGCTTCTTTGAAAAGATTGAAAACAGACTACATTGATTTATTGTATCAGCACAGAGTGGATCCCAATGTTCCGATAGAAGATGTAGCAGGGACAGTAAAAGATTTAATACAGGAAGGGAAGGTGAAGTACTTCGGTCTATCTGAAGCAAGTGCCAAAACGATTCGAAAAGCCCATGCAGTTCAGTCTGTATCAGCATTGCAAAGTGAGTACTCTCTGTTTTGGCGTGAACCTGAAGATGAAATTATACCTCTGTTAGAAGAGTTGGGAATTGGTTTTGTTCCGTTCAGTCCTTTGGGCAAAGGCTTTCTCACAGGGGTGATCAATAAAAAATTAGAAGATATCGACCGGAGAAATATTATTCCCCGTTTCAAAGAAGAAAACATCAAGGCTAATCTTGTATTGGTAGAAGCGCTTTCTGGGATTGCCGGACAAAAAGATATTTCAACAGGACAATTAGCGTTGGCTTGGCTCTTGGCACAAAAACCTTGGATAGCGCCGATACCTGGTACTACAAAATTACATCGTCTGGAAGAAAATATTGGGAGTACCGAGATTGTACTAACAGATGATGAACTTGCGCAGATTGATAAAACAGTAAGAGGGATCACCCTTGTAGGTGACCGCTATCCTGAATTTTTAGAAAAACAGATTGACAGATAAAACGAACAAGAATGCAAAATATCAAAGGAAAGGTTATAGCAATTACAGGTGCCAGCAGCGGCATGGGTAAAGCCATTGCTGTGGAATTGGCAAGGGAAGGTGCAAAAGTAGTATTGGGTGCCAGACGTAAAGAACAATTGGAGCGGATTGTTGAAGAGATCAAAAACAAAGATGGCGAAGCCATCTTTGTTCAAATTGATGTGAAGAATAAGGCTGATCTGGTGGGATTGGTCAATGCAGCGGTGCAGCATTACGGAAAATTAGATGTTATGGTAAACAATGCTGGGGTAAGTCAATTAAGCAGGATCGATGAGTTGGATGTTGAAGGCTGGGAAGAAATGATCGACATTAACCTCAAAGGTGTTCTGTATGGAATGGCGGCTGCAATTCCTATCTTCAAAGAACAAGGATCTGGGCATATTGTGAATATTATTTCAACGGCGGGAATAAAGATCGTACCTATGCAGGGCGTCTATGTCGGAACTAAAAATGCGATCCGCACTATTGCAGAGGCATTTCGTCAGGAGTCGGACGGAAACTTACGCATTACGGGGATTTCACCTGGATTTGTGAAAACAGACTTTGCAAGCGGAATCAAGAATGAACAAATGAAAACAGCCATTCAGAATGGAATGGAACAAATGGCTATAGATCCCATAGCCATAGCCAACGCAGTGATATATGCTGTGAGTCAGCCTGAAGATGTTGAAATTGGAGATATTGTGATTCGTCCGTCCAAACAAAATTGATTAAATTAGTACATGAAAATGCAGAAACAATCCAACATCAATCAGATCAAAAGCATATCGCAATTAGTGCGCGTGCTGGGATTTCCTGCGCCAATGCATCCTTTGATCGCCTTGGTGGATTACAATGATGTTTCAATCGAGATGTTTCCAAAAGGGCAAAAGGTAAGCCTCGATTTTTATAAGATTTCCTTTAAACCGACCTTTACAGGACACATCAGATACGGACAGGGATATTATGATTTTGAAGAAGGTGGATTGGCATTTTTAAAACCTAGGCAAATCGTTTTACCACCGGAAGAAATAGAGAGTTATGAAGGCATGGCTCTCTATTTTCATTCGGATTTTATTCGAAATTATCCGTTGGGAAAAACAATAAACCAATATGGATTTTTCTCCTATGATGTTTCGGAAGCCCTGTTTTTATCAGCCAAGGAAAAGGAGATCATCGCCAATCTGTTTGCTTCGATAGCTACTGAACTGAACAATAATATTGACAGCTTTAGCCAGGATGTTTTAGTGGCACAAATAGAACTGTTACTGAATTACAGCAATCGATTTTATAATCGGCAGTTTATTACCAGAAAAGCAGTTAACCATGACATCATCACTTCTTTGGATAGGCTTTTAAATAATTATTTTGATGAAGAGAATAGCCTGAACAACGGTTTACCGTCTGTTAAATATATCAGTTCGGAATTAAAACTTTCGCAACGCTACCTGAGTGATATGTCAAGTTCATTGACGGGACTCAATACACAACAATACATTCAGAATGCGATCATTGAAAAAGCTAAAGAAAAACTATCCACCACAAATCTTTCCGTCTCGGAAATCGCCTATGGGTTGGGTTTTGAACATTCGCAATCGTTCAGTAAGCTTTTCAAGATGAAAACAAATGTTTCACCTTTGGAGTTCAGGCAGTCGTTTAATTGAAAATTAGTAGCGGGCTTCAGCAACAAAGTCTCACAAGAAATTGTGTAGTTTAATCCATTTTGGGTTGATTAGGTTTTTATTATCGAATGTGAAAAAAAATATGGGATTTAAAGAGGATTGTTATAATAGGCGATCATCTTTACTTACAGCGATTATTCCATATTCTGAAATAGTAAACATTTGCCGTTCAAAGATTGATTTCATAATAAGCCATACACGGTCTGTTAATGTAAATGCTTTTTGATGAGTTTCATTTTTTTCAGTAAGTAGTCCTGTAAAAGTAATACTCTTAATTTTTTTAATAGTATCATTAAAGTAGATTGTATGGTCAGAATAATCATATTTTTCAGATATAAGCTTAAATGGCTTTTGACTGTTTAAGTGTCTTTTGAATACCATCACTGCATCAAATAATTTTATTTTGCATCCATTACTGTTTTCAATTATAATCTGATATTGATCTTTTTCAAGTATTGATCTTTTCTCCCCGTTATCAGCTTCCATTTGAATTGAAGTAATTTCAGGTCGTTTAAGATGAGTAGAAATTACAAAATCTATCAATGCTATTTCCATTTCTTTTTCGACATGATGATCCTGCTCGCCAACCTCTCTCAGATGAACGATATTAATATTGTTATGCTCAGCAAATTTTTTTGCATCTCGTGTAAATCCACTTTTTGACACGATTATGCCACGATTTACATCCGTGTCATTAATGATTGAAAGTAGCTTCATTACTATATCTTTATCTACTTTCTTTTTTAAATATTTACATTCAATTGCTGTTTTAAAAGTAGTATTACCATCAGATTCAGATGTTAAAACATCGATCTGATGATATACTCCTGAATCACCTAATATTTTGCATTCTCGACCATATCCCTCTATTTTGACATTATATTCTTTTCCCAGAGTTTCATAAATGTATTTGGTCACATGCTCATATAGCTCCCAGTCCAAGTTGTTTTTCTGCTCCATCAGGATAGTTTCAGGGTTATTCTTATATTTAAACTCTAGCAAATTGACTGTTTAGTTCATCACTTAACTCTTGATTATAATGATATCGTATTTCGTTAATACCTTTAAACGTTTTTAGCTCACAGCCTAATACAACGTAGTTATCTTCCATATTATAACCCCCGCATTCTTCTAAAATTTCCTGCCTATAATAATCTACAGTTAAATTATCTAACCATTCTTCTTCATCTCCTTCAGTTGGAGATTGTGTTTGGAATGTAATTGGGATTTTAGTGCTCTTAGGATTTGTATATGATTTTAAAGAATATTTCTTCACATGATAAAGATGATCAGCATCAATTAAAAACTCTATAACTAAATTTAGGAGTTCGTCTCTCTGTTTTGTGTTCATTTTACTAGCTATTGTTTACTTTATAAATTTAAATAATTTTCCAGAGCAAATCTATTTTTTATATCATCTTTTCTGAAACAAAGAGTCAATACTCTTAATGAAAAGTTCTATCAAATAAAAAGTTGTGGAAAAATGCAAAATATTACCTTGGTAGTCCTTCGTTTAGAGCTTGGATTTTTTCATCAAGTGTTTCAATAAAAATACTAATGTCAATAATTAATTTGTCCACAATCAACTTATCAACTATGACTTCATCTCCATTTTTGTCTTTTCCGTTTCTGAGAACAAGATGATGTCGCATCACTACCGCTTTATACGGTGTTCCAATATCTCCAATATCAATTCCTAAAGTGTCTTTATACATGCCTTTGATTTTTGGTAGATTATGATATATTACATCAATCATCGCTTGTTTACATATTGTTTCAATTTTTTCATGATATATGTAAAGCTCGTTCAGAGGTATAGGTCTTTCCTTAAATTCTTTAAATGTGCTGACAAATTTTTTTGTATGCTCCTCTGAGTTTATAGATGTATTGATAAAAGCATCTGATAAATACGTTTCCATAGAAGCTATGACTCCAACAAATATTTGCCGACTCAGAGTTTCATCTACAGTAGACTTTTTTATTTGTATGTTATTTAATTCTTTGAGATCTTCTAATGTATTTTTAAATGTTTGAAGGAAATATGTATTACTGGAACTTCTTAATTTGTATATTAGTAATTTGGTAATATCCAGTTAAAGTTTTTTTACTATAATCAAAATTAAATTTAAATAAATAATACCTTTTAATAAATGGTAAATTTTCATCCTACTAATAAATACTCGAAATCCTATCCGCCTAATTCAATTCATAATTTTCTGCGTCATCCATCTGGTAAAAATTCAGCAATACAGATTGCACTTTTTAACCATCATCGTTTTGCTTTTTATTATTGGAATCTGTGGAAGAATGAGTTGCTTAAAGATCATAAAAAAGTTAGCATAGATATCGTCTCCTACGATTGGCATCAGGATTTAGTTTACCCTCAAGATGATCATAAAGTCGAACTAGAAAAACTAGACCTAGAAAATACTTTTGAGGTTTCTTTTTTTAGTTCTTATAAGCTCAATTCTTTAAATGATTCTCATATAATGTCTGCAGTATATTTAGATATTATAAATGATGTATGGGTTCTTTGCAGACAGGGAAGGTTTGATCGGGATTGGGAAGATGAATACCTTGAGGATTACCGTGGAAAAAAACACACTATCAGAAAGTTCAGGACTGAGGAGGATTTACAGAAGGCTTTATTTTCAAGTAAAATCCAAAATGTTTTTTTTGATATTGATCTGGATTACTTTACCATCAACAACAACATAGAGCCTAATGATAAATTTAAGTACATGAAAAATAAGGAGATTAAAAATCTTCTGTCTCCTGATAATACCTTGATTAAATGGATTTTTGACAGACTCCAAGGTCTTACAATAGCTCTGGAGCCAGAATATACTGGTGGAATATCCAAGTCAATGAAATTTCTATCTTTGATCGAAAAATTATGGTTTAGTAATTCTGTTGGCAATTTTCATGTTCAATGGAAACATCTAAAAGATCTATAATTTCACAATATTAAGTTTTACATATTATTTGTTTTTTTGGAAACTTCAATAGAATATGATACAATGAAACTTCTTTCCCTTCTCTGAGGTGACAAGTTTTAAATATCCGGCTGTTAGTATACTTAGTTTCAATAGATGTACTCTCTCCAATTTTTGTATAAATGAAGATCATATTTTCGTTAACGAAATTTAAATATGATTTGGTGAAATCTTCAAATTTATTTTCGAGAAGGTTGCAATAAATAACCACATATTTGTTATAAAGTCCTTTTGAATCATAATTTTGTTCCAATTTATTAATATGCGAAGTAATGTTATTGGTATCAATATATTCTAAATTAAAAGCTTCGATGAAATATTCAGTTCCCACTGCGTCAACAATGACACCATCAACATTTCCCTGCTTGATACCGGTTCCCGACTCCCCATATTTTGATTGATCTTTGGAATGATATTGAATAGGAAGTAAGTCTAATATTTGTTTTGTCCGTGTATCTTCGTCCACATTCCAAAAAATTTTATTTTCCTGTAATTTGTATGATGCAGCCATCAAATCATTAATTAAAGGAACTGTATTTCCGTAGGCTATAAAGGGATTTTTATCAATGATAGGTTTTAAGTCTTTTATGAATTCGATTTCGTCTTTTAGCCATTCTTTAAGGATCTTTCGGTACTTTACATCTTCGTTTTTTGAATGGTTTATGTATCCTTTCTTTAATTTTTGCTCTCTTCGTTGACAAATTAATTCAAGCTCAATTTTACTAATATTATTTATGAGTCCTTGCTTAAATAAAGTTTCAGTATTAATTTCTACCAAAATATTATTAGTTATCTCTAATAAATAATTTATTAAAACTTTTTTATTTCGCGGAGTCGCAATGTACATCTCAGTATATTTATTATACCTGACAGATTCAATAAGAGGAGTGAAGCTAGCATATTTTTTTTTGAGATGGGTAAAGTAGCTTAATTCGAACGGAAAAGTTTTGTACCATTGATTATAGATTCCAATTAAAACATTAAAATCTGTATCTTTATTTTTAATATTTAAATTTGGATTGACATATTTATTTAGATGTCGTAATATGTGATTTTTTCTGTCTGAATAGCCTTTTATTCTATTTTCTGTCAATAAATTTTTTAGTTGTGTTATAAAACGTCCTAGATACAATGCTTCTCCAAAACCTTCTGGAAAACTCCCGAAACTATCAATCACATAATCAACATAATCTAAAATTTCCTCTTCCCATTCATCTGTATCTATAAAATTAAGAATATGATCCCAAGAACAAAATAATTTTTCGGCATAAAATAGTGGTACATTTTCAAAATCCTTTTCAATAAACCATTTCTGATTTGAAAGTTTTTTATGAACATCGCAACAGTTAGGAAATTTACTATGGTAAATTGATAAGTCATTTAAAATTTTCGTATAATTTAAAGTGCAGCCCTTACAATCTTGATGCTTATGACCTTTGTACTCAAGCTTGACGATGTCGTATGGCAACGTATATTTACCTCCTTTAAATGAGTAGATTTCGGTCCCACAAAAGTCGAGTTTTTCAAAGCTATTGATAAAAAATGTATGGCTGACGTTTGTATTGTTCATATCCTAAACAAATTTGAATTGTGTTACTATTTCTCACCAAAATTAATAGATAAGATAATTGGATTAAATTGATATGTCAGTAAATGGTAAATAGTTTACAAGTCTATTAGATATTTGAAAATCAAAGTTGATCTTTCCACGAGCAGATCTCAACCACTAGATGTGAGTGGGCAGTCAATTAAAAGCTGGAAATTGTAATACATCTATATTTTAGCTGTCAGCGGTAGTCTTCATAACGTTCCTTGATTTTCAATTTTACATCTTTATTTACTTCGATAATTTCGAATTCCTCATCATAATCATCTTTATCTGTTATGTAGGCCACCACTGCTAATGTAGCATTGTCTTCTTGTTCTATTTCCTCAACCTTTGTCTCAAAATAATAAGTTACTTTATCTTCGCTGTCATAATGAGAGTAATTTTCATCATCGATTACTAATTCAACTTTAAATGTCAATTTTGCTTCAATCTCGATTTCAATTGATTCGCTATCAATCGACACAATCTGGAAAGATTTATTACGGATGATAACTTCTTTTACATCAATGTCGTGTATGTCATACCACACTACTTTATAATATAAACCTTCATCATCTAATTTATTCCTATACCATTCTTCGATAGCAGCATCAATTTTTGTTGAGTTTTGAATGAATAATTGATTTAGGATTGAAATACGATGTTCTTGAGTTAGGTAGTATTGTAATTTGTTATCAAGATAAGCTTCGTAATCTTCAGTTATTTCAAGATGTTCGCTTTTGAAGTTTAAGAAGTCTTTATCAGATGAAAATATTTTACATTTTATTTTATTTTCAACGCACCATTTTTCAATTAAATCCAATGCAAATGCATCTGGAAATTCATTTTTTTTATCACCTATGCTAAATGGGAATTCATTTTTAAAATACTTTTCAAAAACGTTCTTTATATTTAATTCACTATAATCAATTATAAGGACTTTTGATTTTAAAAGAATTGCGTCTAATTCTTCATTGAATTCTCTCTCTATCTCCTTACTTATAATTCTATCGTAGATTTTTTTTCCTGCGGAACTGTTTCTCAAAACGCGAGATTCAAATTGATTTTTGAATTCATTCAAATCTTGGACAGCTTTTCTAGTAAATGTCTTAAATCTACTTTTCACTTCCCCAATTGTTATTTTCGTCATAACAATTTTTATCTTTTCCTCCTCTGAAAGTTTGAGAAGTTCACGAATTCTCTTTCCGTCCAGAAAATTCTCTTTAATAAAAATATTTGTATCAAGAATTATATATTCCATATATGTTTTTAGGTGTATACTAATCTTTCTGGGATTCATTTTTGTGAGCAATTGTATCAGGAATCTTCCATTTTACATTTTCATCTCACCATTTAATAAAGTTGTTAGACGACGTTATTAACTAGTTCGTACAATTCTATAATCTTATGTTTAAAATTTACATTATTTTCCTCAATATCCTCTTTAATTTTTGAAAATCTATCTCCTTTTTTTCCGTAATCGCTTTCATTTGATGATACAAAATACAAATCTAATGAAGATTTTCTGGAGGTATAAATGCATGTTTCCCAAATAACGCTATCCTTAAATTCATTTTTTTGGCTTGGAGCAGTTTTGGTTACAACTCTATCTCTGGCATTTTTTAAAAAGGTGTCATCGTTGATGAACACAGTGTTGTCAAGAATAGTTTTGATTTGAATTTCAACAATATTTAGAAATGCCTCAGAGTTAGTAAAAACTTCCTCAGCTGAATCTATCTGACCTAATTCCTTAAGATATGATTGAATTTTATTATAATTTCTAATAGTATCATCGATAAATTTCTTTGCCTGTAAATAAGGCGGTTTTTGATAATTATCAATTATTTCTTGTCTAACTATTATCGATGAACAAGATATAATTTCTTTATTATTTATTTGTTCTGTCAGTTTTAGCAAAATGGAAAGAAAAGTAGAATTTGTAGATTCGACTATTAAGTTTAGTATATCTAAAATTCCGCAAGCATCCCAAAAAATTACAGCTTTTGAATTTTCTTTAAAATGCAATGAAAGATCATCACATTCTATTATAGTTGGGCTATCTAAACTTATCATATTCTTTCAATAAATCTAAACTGTATTCATAGTCAAGAGCAATTTTTGAAACTAGATCCTCATCATAAATTTTTATATCTTCAATCAGATATTTTTCTAATTGACTTGAATTTAAATTAGATTTATTTTTATGAGCAGTAAATATAAATTCACACCATCTTTGAAAATCAAAAGGATTAGTGTTTAAAGTTGAGGGATTAGCTGAATTAATCCAATTTTTTAATTTCGATATAGTTTCATTGTCGGCTAGATCAGAAATAGTTATCTCATCTTTTGAATAATGAACTTCAAATTCGGGAGTGATGTTCTTTTCTATGACTTCTTTATAGAAAGTATCAACTATAGAATTGTATTGATGAAAGGTTAATTGTCCTGATTTATTGGGTGTTATATTGGAGATGTATAATGAATCTTCTGTTAATACTAGCCATACATATGCAATTGCATTTTCAATTTCATTAGTAAGAAATGTTGCAGTGCATTCCTTAGACGTTGAAATCATTTTGGCATAATCATCAGATTTTTCACTAACATAGGTGAAGTTTCTGTGGCTCTCTATTTTTATTTTATTTAAAAGAGTTTTGAGGCTATTGTTACGTCCCGTTATTTCTAGTTTTTTGAAAATTTTCATATGATTAATAATCGTTTTTATTTAGTATATAGTTTTTTCTAATTGTATACTTCACTGTGTCGCATACTTTATCCAAAATTAATGTTTGAAGATTTAGAGTTTTACAAATTTATAATAATTGTTTAAACCTTATGGTAAAAAATCTTCCGTCTTATTAGTTGATTATCATTTACCATTGCCATTCTCTAAAAATTTCTTTTAATATCTCAAACTATCTATCGTTCTACCTTGATATATGAGCATCAAATTTCAACTACGGTCAATCCATATGAGGTTCTCTCATTTTCTATAGCAAATATATTCCGTTGTCTCTGCTGAAAAAAATCTTTTTGGGTATCCGTAATCGGAGATTCCAAACCCTCCACAAATAGATTTCAAGCTTTCATCAATCTGCTTTTTTATTGTTTTCAAGGAATTGATTGCAGTTTTCCTTGTGCCTGCCTGAATGGTGAATCTGCATAGAAAAGTCAGAAACCTCACAAGATGCAAATGCAGTTCATTGAAATTTTGATCCTTATAATTACCCCTGATATTAGTCCATATATCTGAATGATTATAAAGCATTCTCATTATATATCGTAAAAAGATCATTTGATCAGATGATACCATCTCTAAAACATTTGATAACCATTCGTAAAATGAATGATACGATCAGGTAAAAAAGAAAGGTCAAGATTTCCTTCAAGCTGCAATCTACAGGTTTTTTAACAGCAGGTGCGGGAAAAACAGGTCTCCGCCGCACACGGAGCAATTCAGATGAAATTCAATATTGTGAACGAAATTAAGCTGAGCTATTCAAGAAAGGGAAATTGTGAAAGATCCATATCGTCATCAATGGATGCGGTGGAGGTTTTCAGGGCGCATTTTGATGCGGAGGAAATGGATTATCGGGAATCTTTCTTTGCCTTGTACCTGAACCAGGCGAATAAGGTGCTAGGCATTAAGAAGATCTCCGAATGCGGGATCTCTTCCACACTGGTGGATGTACGGATCGTGATGCAGGCAGCCTTGCTTTGCAATGCCTCGGCAATCATTGTTGCCCATAACCATCCTTCAGGAAATCTGAAACCATCCTCCTGCGATATCAAAATGACTTCCCAGATCAAAGAGGCGGCAAAGATTCTGAGCCTGACTCTGCTGGATCATGTGATCCTGACCTCGGATTTTCATTTTTCCTTTGCGGATGAGGGGATGATTTAGACGGTAAGGGCAGTTCCTGTACTTGGTGTCTTGGCTTTTCATAAAAAGGAGCTGCCGGTGCCGTAATTTCTATGGTGTAATCGCTTATTAATGAGGTTGCGGAATTACGGCAAACTGTGAACATAATGGTTTGCACGGTTATGAGAGCTGTTAAAAATAAAAGCGGTTGAAAGCTTTAAACTGTTTTTTTACTGAAAAAAGGCGGTAGGATAGTTTAAAGCTAGGAACGGTTTAAACTTTTGAATATTTGGAACGGTTAGGAGAGTGGCGGATAGTATTATGCTGATGGTGTAGCAGTGAATTTATTTGTTGTAGATGGATGGTGTTGAGGCAAATGTTTTCTTGTGGTGTTAACATTTTGCTCTTTACCCCGGGCTTAGAATAAAAGCGGAAGTAAGCTTGCGGAATATGACGACGCAGTACGTAATGTGTAATAGTACGAGAATTGAATCGTCAAGCCGTTGCTTTATCGGTCAAAATAAAATATAAAGAATAATTAAAATATCTAAAAATTAAAATCATGAACAATACAGGAAATCAAAAAGCAATGTCGGACGTCAGTACATTATTAGTACTGCGTCACCGAAATAATGCCGTTGGAATGGTAACGTCCTTAAGTGTAGACGGGGAAGTAATAGATGTAACACCTGAAAATAGGGATGAAGGTGCACTAATGCGAATTGATGCATCGGAACATTCATTTGCGGAATTCTACTCCGATTTTTACCATCGGCTTAAAGATCCGGAAGACTATTCGTTTTTTAAGGTGAAGGAATTTGAAGCTTATGAAACGGCTTTGGGGTTACAGTCTTATTTGGCTGGTTCGTCAGCTGATGAGAAGGAAGACCTGAAGCAGTATGAGGTTTCTATTGAAGCGGTGGAGTCTTTGAGAAATGAGAAGAACAAAATGACGGACGATGGGAGCGAAAGAAGCAGGGCTTCTGAAAAGAGATCAGCATTTGGAGACAGTACTGCTCAGTACCGTTATCAGGTTGAAGATGTGAATTGGAGTTCGATGGCTGAGATCGGTCTTGATAAAGCGAAGTTAATGGAGCTCGGTGCATTGGAACACCTGTTGAGAGGCTTTAAAACACCGATGCTCGTTCCGGTACTTTGTGATGATGAGGAGGATAATTGTGTTGATGCAAGGCTGCAGTTAAGGCTGGATGATAATGGGGAAGTGGTGGTTCACGTGCATCGGGTTCAGAAAAGAGTGGATTTCAGGAAGAAGTTTATGGGTCATAAGTTTTCAAAGGAGGATCGAATGAACCTTTTGAACTCAGGGAATATGGGCAGAGTAGTCGGTCTTTTGAATACGATGACGGGAGAGACTTTTCCCTCGTTGGTAAGCCTTGATAAGCTGACCAATGAATTGTTTTCACTCCGGTTGGATTTTGTGAGAATTCCGGAGGTGATCTGTGGTGTAGATTTAAGTGCAGAGCAGAGGGAGCTTATTCGTTCGGGAAAACCGTTGTTTGTTAAAAATATGGTTTCCAGACAGAACACACTTTTTAATGCGACTGTGCAGTTCAATGCAGAGAGGCAATGTCTGGATTTCTTTTTTAATAGGAAATTGAAAAATAATGGTTTTGAGTGGTGTGTACCTTCAACTTTCAGAGGTGTTACGCTTAGAAGATGGCAAATCGAGAAATTAAAAGCAGGGGAGGCGGCTTACATTCGAGGTCTTATCAGCAAGAAATGGAAGACTTATCAGGGCTATATTCGCTTTAATAAGGAAGTGGGCAAGATTGAGTTTTCGTTTAAGAAAATGGATAAATAAATATTTGAGGGAGGCTTATTTGAGCTTCGTAGAAGAGTGTTTTAGTTGTTTTATTGGTACTTCTAGACCTGTAGAGTGTTTGGCTTTACAGGTTTTTGGGGATTGTTGGATGTGAGATTTCGGGGCAAAAATGCGATTCCTCTCTATGGTCGTAATCGCATTTTTGCGGAAATAGTGCAACCCTATTTATAAAAACATTGAAAGTATGTTTTTATAAATAGGTTGCGAATATCAATAGTAATAATTGAAAAATTTAAATATATTTTTAAATTTGAGAGTTATTGTACATGATAACAATTTTTTGCTATATTTGAAATAAGTTGTAAAATAACTGCTGCATTAAAAACTAAATCATGAACCATTGTCAGAATAGCTCCGTCCGTAAAGCTAAAAAAATCAAGATTTTTTCTTTAGAGAAATTTAAGCATTAGTTTAAAATCCAAAATATTTTAAGCCAATCAAGCTAACAGTTTCAATATACTACTATTTATACTAAATTGTAAATTTGGTATAAATAAACTTTTTAAACATAATTAGTCTTGTATAATAATTAATTTCATTTTGTAAATACAATCCTTTAATAAGTACAAATATTAGAATCAACAGTAAAAAGATAAGATTATGGCAACAGCAGAATTTGTGAGAGGACAAGATAATTATAGAATTTATCGTAATAGTAACGGCGTACTTTTCAAGCTGATACTAGAAACCGAAGACGAATTATTGATTCAAGATATGAATGGAATACAGGTTGGAGAATTTGAATTTCAGGAATTGGATTATGGTAATGGATATAAGATTATGCGAATGTATACCAATGAATATAAAAATACTGGTTTAGGTTCAGCAGCACTTTTATATTTTCTGGATATATATGGTGGACCACTTTATACATCATCAAATGATGGTTTAACACTTGACGATGGTAGTCATCTCACGGAAGATGGACCATCGTTCGTTATGCATATGCAGGCAAAAAAAATCATTTCCGGTAATAGTGACAGATTTGACGATGATGATTCAGAACATGGCTTTTTAGATCTATGAGGATTATAATTTTAGAAGGAAGTGGTAATGTAGGCAAAACTTCGACTTTAAATGTTTTGTACTATGATATCATTGCGGAAGGAGCAGTTATGTCTCCTAGACTGCCAGTAGGAGGCGATGCAAATGACTTCGAAAGTATTGGTGATTTGAATGGAAATAAAATAGCAATATACACAATGGGTGATTTTTCATCAACACTTAGAACGGCAATCTATAAATATAGGGCATTAGGAGTTGATATTTTAATTTGTGCGATAAATACCAATTCCAAAATGGCTTGGGCAAATAGTGCAATTAACCATTTTAATCATGTTAGACATCCGAAAACCATTGCTTCCGTAATAAGTACTCGAAGTGCTGTTAATCGAGCAGATGCAAGCATTTTATTTTCCTTGATTTAAATATAAAACAAAATAATAATACATGAAATTCTACGGTAAAATAGAAGATTTAACTAGTAAACTAAATGATAATGGAATTGAAGGAGATTGGCAAGAGGGAGCTGGTCAAAATAAATTCAGAACAAAAGAAGGAGGAGTTTTAATTTGGTATGACAATGGGACGCTTCTTTGTCAAGGCAAAGAACCTTCTAAGAATAAAATTTTCAATGTTGTTAAAGATGCAGAAAATTGGAATTTTCTTGCAGAAAAAAAGGTGGAAGAAAAACACTCGAATATATTTGTTGTATACGGTCATGATATACAAAGTAGAGAACAACTTGAATTTTTACTATCCAAAATCGGTATAGATGATCCCTTTATTCTTGGAAAGACCAGTGGTAAGGGTCAGACAATTATAGAAGCATTGGAATATCATCTAAGTAGAGATGGGGAGGCGACTGTGGGAATAGTTTTGTTAACACCTGACGATATGGGGTATTCTGTTAAGGATGGTCCGGAAAAAGTTTTGGGGAGGGCTAGACAAAATGTGATTTTAGAAATGGGTATGCTTTTGTCAAAACTGGGGAGAAAGCATACAATAATTCTTGTAAAAGGAAACGTTGAAAGGCCTAGTGATCTAGATGGTATTATATACTTACAATACGAAAACCATATTAAAGAAATTTTTGGTAAACTTTGTGATCGATTAGAAGATATGGGTGTGGAAATAGATCACAAAAAGCTTACTAAAATACTGTCATGAAAAGTAAAAATAAATATTATACTGTCTGGATCGGTAGACGTCCCGGAATTTATTCTTCTTGGGATGAATGTAAATTACAAATATCAGGATTTGAAAATGCAACATATAAATCATTTTCCACATATGATGAAGCGTTAGAAGCTTTCAACTCAAATAGTAAGAATTATATTGGTATTAAGAATGATATAATTTCTATTGCTGATTTACAAGAGAACGAAAAACCACTTAATGATACTATTTGTGTTGATGGTTCTTGTAGTGGAAAAACCGGGGTAATGGAATATCAAGGAGTGTCTTTTCCTGAATTAAAAAAAATTTTTAAAGCAGGTCCTTTTATTAGTGGAACTAATAATATTGCTGAGTTTTTGGCGATCGTGCATGCGTTAACAATATGTAAAAATGATCCTAAGATAAAAGGTATTTATTCAGATAGTAAAACAGCTATTGAATGGATAAGGAATAAAAAGGCAAAAACAAAGATAGAGATAAGTGGCGCAAATTTACACATATTACAAATTATTGAAAGAGCTGAAAAATGGCTGATTAATAATCAAGTGGAAACTCCAATCTTGAAGTGGGAAACTGCTATTTGGGGAGAAAATCCTGCTGATTTTGGAAGAAAGTAATCTTTCTTAATCTTAATAAGTTCGTAAAAAAGCTCCTATTCATGTATCCATATTGGTATGTATAAAATTTTAATTATTATATCTAAATTTTTAAAAAAAAATAGTATTTATTTTAGCTAAATTAGCTAAATTTTTAACCAGGGCTTATGGGTAATAAATATAATTTTATAAAACTTCAAAAAATAACTTTACGACATTTTTCATTATATAAGCGAAGTGGAATCAATTATGAGGTTGTAGAGGATATAAATACAGGTGTATATTGTCTAGCAGGAGCTAATGGGTTAGGAAAAACTACTTTTCTTAACTCTATAAATTATGGATTGACAGGAATTATTGTAGAGCCAAACAAAGAAGTTTTTTCTCCGTCAGAAATTATTACATCCAGTAAAGAGTATACAAAAAGATATTTTGTAGGACGTATTCACGAAAAAGACAAAAATAAAGCTGAAATTGAAATAACATTTAAGGTAAAAAGTAATTACTATCGAATCATTCGAGGCTTTTTCGAAAGAGATTGTTTACGTCTATTGGAAATCTTTACTTATGAAAATGATAAAAAGATTGCAGTGTATATCAGTCAGAATGAAAGTCCTGCAGAGCTTAATTTGGAATATCAAAGAAGATTAGCAGAAGATATCGGTTTTGTAAATTTTGATTATTTTATTTTTTACCAGCTATATGTTTTGACTTTCGACGAAAACAGAAACATGATTTTTTGGGATGAAAGGGCATCCTCGAGCGCATTAGCTGTTGCGTTTAATAGTGATCCAGATGATGCTGAAAAAATTTCTGAACTAAACAGACGTATGGAAAAGCATGAGTCAAATGGAAGAAATGCACGTTGGCAAGCTACTCAGGCAAACGCTAAACTTAAAGAATTGGAGGCGGAAGCGCATAAGCGACAACCTGTTAATTTCGATAATCTACAAAATGAATTAAATCGATTATATAGTGATCTAGAAAAATCTCAGAAAGTTTATAATAATATTAAAATTGAACACGATTCTATGCTTAAAAAGCAAAGTTATCTTAATTCTGAAATCATGGTTTTAAAAAATGAGCATTCACGGCTTTTTTCTAAGTATTCGAAACCTAGATCGAAATTAGTAGATAATATTAATGTTCAATTTACATTAACTAAACATGAATGTATTTTATGTGGCGCGGCAGGATCTAGGGTTGTTGAAAATATTGAAAAAAATATTCATAAAGATAATTGTCCTTTATGTGACACTGTGATCAATGACTCGAATAACGATGAACAAATTGAACTTTTAAAACTTATAGAACAAAATGATATTATTATTTCAGAAAAAAATAAGGAATTAGAAAATTTAATAATTGAAATGCAGGGTAAATCTGAGCAACTCGAAAGAGCGGAATTTGCCTGTAAAAAAGATAAAAGTAACCTATCTGAATTTACAAACGAATACCCAGAAATCTCATCTAAGACAACTGGTAATAAAAATGTTGATTCTTTAATAGAGCAGTATAGAACACAGTTTTTATTGGCAGATCAAGAATCAAAAGATGAATATTCTAAAAGAGATAAGTTAAAACCCTTATACAATAAGTTATTAAACAAAGTTGAAAATGCGTATAAAGATGCAGAGCTAGAATTTGTGCCAATTTTTAAACATCTTGCAAATAGCTTTATAGGATTGGACTTAAATATACAACCAAAAAGAAGTGGGAAAAATATAAAATTAGTTTTAGAATTACAGAATACCGCTCGTACGGAATCTTTTCAATTATCTGAAAGTCAAAGGTTTTTTCTAGATATAGCATTAAGAATGTCATTAGCAATATTTTTGTCTGGTAAAGATGGCGCAACACTACTTGTCGATACACCCGAAGGTTCACTTGACATCGCTTATGAGAGTAGAGTTGGTAATATGTTCGCAGAATTTGCAATGAGATATAATCAAAATTTATTTATGACTGCAAATATAAATGCATCTCAGCTTTTAATTTCCTTAGCTGAAAAGTGTGGAAATGAAAATATGAAATTTCGTAGAATGTTAGATTGGACTGATTTGACTAAAATTCAGAAAGAAGGTGAAAATTTGTTTCAAATGGTTTACGATAGAATTGACAAAGCACTTAAAAATAATAAAAAATGAGTACGCAAGTAAATCCAGAGGCATTCTTCGATAGTTTATCATTAGCTCACAAGTTAGATGGTTTTCTTGATGGATTTAAATTAGAAGAAATACATCTTTTTTCATATTTCTCTTCTATTTTGTTTCTTTATAGGGGTAACCCTGTTAGTGAATGGCAATACAAATTCATTGTTGATAAAAATGGTTATCCTTTTTCAAGTGAGATTAGCGAGGCAACTACACGTCATATCCAAAATGGTTTGTTTGAGTATAAGAATAATTTCTATTCTATTACCGGAAGGGGTACTGATGAATTCACACGATTCAATATTTTGAGCATTTTTAAAAAAAGAGAAGAATACCTGAATGCTGCTTGTACCACAAGCATCTTGGTTCCATATGCTGAAACTGAAAGGGCATTATTAAATGATTTTGAAATTGAGAAAGTAAAGATTCTGAAAAATGAGTCTTGGTTAGATCAAACTAAAATCTATAAGAAATTTCATGAAATCAGTCAATCTATTGGTATTGATAGTTCTGATTTAATTATTCCTGCTGTAACTTGGGTTAATTATTTAAACGAAAAACTAAAATAAACTATGCCCGATCAAGAACAAATTATTCGTAATATTACTGAGCATTATGTGATAAAGGTCATTAAAGCATTTAATGCTATTGATGGTGGAGCTAAGGCGGTTCAAAATATGGCTAAATTTTTAAATGAATTATATCGTTATTTTGAACCTGCCTACTATACTGGCGAACTATACGTTGTTAACACTTTAGACGATAGTTTATTTTTTAATGATGAGTATGTTATTGTATATGATAAGAATATTTTTTTAAGTAGGATTACTGGTAATATGGTAATTCAAACCTTTGAAGATGGAAGAATACTTCTCTGGGAAAATAGACAAATTGTTGATAGTGTTACTGCATCATCAAATTCCTTAATATATTTCTTCAAAAACAATAGGGAAGCTTTTTTTGCAAACGGTGAAGAAATAGATATTACAATAACAAGGAGAGGAAGTCGGTTTGCCACACAATTTGAAGATTTGCTTCACTCCTTAAAGGATTTTGAAATGAATAAGATTATTTATTCTTCTTGTCAATATTTTTCTCAATCTTGGAATGACCCAAATAGATTATTTCTTAAAGGGGGAGGAAGGGGTAATAATATTCCTGAAAAATATATGCAAGAATCTCTCTACGAATATTTAAGTACTTCGCTAGCGAGAGGTATTAGTATTGATTCTGTTCGAGAATATAACATTGTTGCTGATTTTTCTAAGCCAAAGCCAGTTGATGTTAAGATTACATGGAGAGAAGCTAATCGGGTAGCGATAATTGAACTTAAATATTTAGGGGCTGTAGTACCACCTAGCGGTAATATTTATACTTATGATGATAAAAGGGCTAATGAAGGATTATTTCAGGTAAAGGAATATCATGATAAAATATTATCAGATTCTCCAACCACAATTCTAAAATCACATCTTCTTGTTGTAGAAGCTCGGAGAAATAATTTAAACGCAACAGATGGTACAATATCTTATAACGATGGAATGTTTTACAAAGATGTCGAAATCGTTATTGATGATGACAAAAAATACCATGAATCAGTTCCAGGATTTGAGAAGCCAATAAAAATATTTGCAGCGCCAATTACGGTATAAATATTATGATTAACAAAATTAACAAAGACTTTTTTCTGATGGATAGTGGATTTTCTAATTACGAAAATACCACTGATTTACCAAGACATAGATGGTATTATTACAAAGAAGGTTTCTCTCCAAATCTTGTAGAAAAAGCAATCGAAAAATCAGGTATAGAAAAAAAAGATTTGATTGTCGATCCGTTCAATGGTAGCGGAACAACCACATTAACATCATCATTGCTTGGTTACAGAGCAGTTGGAATAGAAGTTAATCCGTTCACCTCATTTTTGTCTAAAGCGAAGACTAAAAATGTTGATTATAAGCAATTAATTCGCAGTGAGGCTAAAATACTTAAATCAGCAGAAGTTGGTAGCTTGTCTTCACTTAGAGAATTTTCAACCTTTTCAAAAAAAAATAACCTTGAAAAATGGCTTTTTAACGATGAAGTTTTAGATACATATGAAGGTGCTTGGATTGAGACTTGTCAAGTTAAAGATTTAAATACCAGAATGATATTAAAGTTAGCACTTATTTCGTCTGCTATGCAAAACTGTAATGCAAAGCGCGACGGTAAATGTTTAAGATATCGACCAAATTGGGAAATTTCAAATTTTGGTAAAGAAAGTTTTTTAGAAAGTTTAGAAAAAAATATATCCATAATAAAAGAAGATATTGAAGTAATGCCACTAGCTACAAAATCAATTATTATTAATGATGATGTTAGAAATTTTTTTGAGAATAATAAATCAAAAGAAAAATTTAAGCTTTGTATAACTTCACCTCCATATTTAAATACTTTTGATTACACAGATATATATAGACCCGAGTTATTTCTCGGAAAATTTATCAATAACAATAAAGAGCTATATAATTTAAGATTAAAGACTGTAAGATCTCATATTCAAGCAAAATGGAATAATCCGAAAATCAGCGATTTTGGAATTGTATACAATCAAGCACTAAAGCACATAATAAACAACAAAGATTCCTTAATGCATCCCAAAATTCCAATTATGATCCAAGCTTATTTTGAAGATATGTTTAACATATTAATTGGGTTGAAGAATAGGGCTGCAAAAGATGCTCAAATATGGCTGGTAGTATCAAATTCAGCTTATGCTAATATGGAGATACCGGTTGATTTAATTATTAGTGATATTGGTGCAAAGGCGGGATGGTATCTAAAAGAAATAGGTGTACTAAGAAATATCAGAAGAAGAAAAACAAAGCATAGTCCAGACATTTTAACATTGCGTGAAAGTGTAATTATTCTTTCTAATTCAAAGTAAGTTCGATTATTGTTTTAAATGATCAATGTCAAAGGATTAGAATAATAAAAAAATCCCAACTAAACATGGACTGCCCCCAAAAAGTTAGACACTTTTTAGGGGCATTTTTTTATGGAAAGGAAAGGAAAATTTAGCGTTGCTTTCAAATTGGAATGTATAGAACTTCATCAGAATTCTTATCATTCGATTGAATCTATAGCAACAGAAAAAGGATTTAACGAGAGTAATCTTCGCAAGTGGATCGGCTTTTATAACAAGTACGGAATATCGGGATTACAACCGAGAAAAAACAAAAGCTATTCCGTAAGGTTTAAGCTTAAAGTGTTGAAAGCCATCAATACGGAGTTCATCTCACAAAGAGAAGCGTGTGTCAGGTTTGATATCCCTGCCCAGTCTACCGTCTTGAATTGGCAGCGTGATTACGAAAAAAGTGGTATTTTAGGTTTGGAAAACAAACCTATAGGAAGACCCAAAAAAATGAGTGATTACAAGCGTAAGAAAAGGAAGTCTGACAAGCCATTGACAAGGGAAGAAGAACTTTTATTGGAGAACGAAAGGCTGCGTGCCGAGAACGATTTTCTAAAAAAGTTAGACGCCTTAACTCTCAAAAAGAACAAGCAGAGGCCATCGAAGGATTAAGGCGAAAATATGATCTGTCACTTCTGTTGGATTGTACAGGTATGGCCAGAAGCAGTTTTTATTACCATCAGAAAGCTCTTGACAAAAAAGATAAATATTGAGAAATAAAAACTTTGATAAAACAAATTTATCATAGGCATAGAGGTCGGTTTGGATACCGTCGTATTACTTTGATTATGAAACAACAAGAAATTGTAATTAATCATAAAACGGTATTAAGACTGATGAAGTCCCTGGGATTGAAAAGTATAGTTAGGGTTAAAAAATACAGATCCTACCGGGGAGAGCAAGGCAGGATAGCACCCAATATTCTGGAGAGAAACTTTAAGGCAGATCAGCCAAACAGAAAATGGGCCACTGATGTGACAGAATTTAACGTTTCGGGCAGTAAATTGTATCTTTCGCCAATAATTGACCTTTACAATGGCGAGATTATCAGTTACGATCTCTCAGAAAGGCCTGCCTTTGCGCAGGTTGTGAATATGCTCAAAAAAGGATTCAGAAAAATTAAAAATACTGAAAACCTCATTATCCACTCTGATCAAGGCTGGCAATATCAGATGAAAGCCTATCAGCACCTGTTAAAAGAAAAAGGCATTATCCAAAGTATGTCCCGCAAAGGAAACTGTCTGGATAATGCAGTAATAGAAAACTTCTTTGGAACTTTAAAATCCGAAATGTTCTATACTAAGAAATTTAAAACCGTTGATGAGCTCAAAAAAGAAATAAAGAAGTATATCAATTATTACAATAACGACAGGATAAGACTTAATCTAAAAGGAAAGAGTCCGGTACAGTACCGAACTCTTTCATATAATAATATTGTTTAATTTTGTCTAAACTTTTGGGTGCAGTCTACTCTCGTCAGGATTTTTTCATATTTAGATGTAATAGCCAGGAATTTATCTGACAGTTAGGGATTAAAAATAATTGTCAGTTATCCACTATTGTCCTTACTTCCAAGAGTAAGGATTTTTTGTTCCTCTGCAAGAGTTTCCAATAATTTCTCTTTTGCAATAGGTTTACTATCCAAAAATGTCTGCATCGGTGTCTTACCGGAACAATAATTTCCTTTTACTCTAAGATTTTATTCTATGTAATAATGATTTGACCAAAATTGAGATTAGCTTTAAGTTATTGAAAATATAAAGCTAAGAGAAAATAATGATGGCTTGTAAGAGACTTGTTTTAAAAATTTCGATTAATAGTTTAATTACAAATTTATTTTATTCCAAGTTAAAGTGAGAGATAATTCTACTTTCAAATTCTTGGTAATAAACAACAAAAGAATAAAAATTATTAAAGTTTTTATTCTTTAAGATATTTATTTCATTGTCTAAAAAAGTGATCATGTCAGAATAGGAAATTGAATTATCTGCATTTTCAGTTATAACTAGATCCATAAATTTTGAATACCCATATGGTTTTAGAACAATCACATACTGAATTTCTCTACATAATCTTTTAAATAGTTCGATTCCACCATTTCCAAAATTTTGATTTTTACTCAAGTTTTTATTTGGATGAGATCTTTGTTTCTCTTGTACAGCTTCTTTTAGACTATTAATTACACTAAATAAAAGTTCGTGCTTTTTTTCGATTTCTTCTTTTGAAATCTCTATTTTTAAGAAGAAACTTTCCAAATCGTGTAATTCAGAATTCATTGTAGTTATTAAATCCTCGCTTAAATTTGCTAGATTACTCAAATTGTTAACCACTCTTAAATATTCATTAAATTTTTTTTCAATTGGATTCATATATTGTAATTATTTAATCTTGTAATAATTGTTAACTTACATTTTGAAATAAATATTACTGTGAAACTATGTGATCTTTGCTAATTTATTTTGATCGTTATTTATAGATGTAAAAACAATTAATTTAGTTATTTGATATGATCTTGTAATCAACAAAAATAATAACCATCAAAAAAATTTTAATCAGTGTTTTCACTGAATTTCTGCTTGAAATTTAGTAACTTCCTTTACTAGGAATAACATGACGAACCCCACCTCTAGGGTTTTCCATATCACCTTTATATCTCGGAATAATATGGCAATGGAAATGAAAAACTGTTTGTCCTGCATCAGCTCCGCAATTCATTCCTATATTGTAAGCGTCAGGTTGATATTTAGCTAATATAATTTCTTTAGCTATTTCAATCATTCTGGGAAGGTCGTTTTTTTCTTCTTCGGTAAGTTCAAAAAAATCTGTTCTAACTTCATTGGAAATTATTAGTAAATGACCAGGTGATACAGGAAAACCGTCTTCTATTATGAAGAAATAATTTCCTTTATATAAAATTTTATTGTTTGGTATTGTAGTAAAATCTTTCATTAGAACAGAGGTTCAAGTTCAGTTAAAGGCTTCCATTTTTGTATAGCTAAATTTACCGATAAATCGTATTGCTTTTGTAAAAAACGTTTTCTTTCTGATGGCGTTTTTCCCGTCTGGTTGATTATCGTTTCTCCTAGCGGATGTTTACTGGCTATGTAGAATTCATTCCTTTTATAAAGCCTTTCGAGATATTTCAATTCGGGAATTTTGGCGCTCTTTGAAAGATTTACAAGCTTATCGGATAAAACCAAATTCCAGATGCCATTTACATTAGCACCTGATTGGCTCATTTTAATTTTATGAATGTGCGGGAAAAAATGATCAATTGCACACAAGTTTTCATCTTCTGAGTTGATTGAAATATCCTGAAAAGAATAGAAGCATTTGCCTTTTTGATATCCATTTAATGAAGCTTTTGCGGAAGAGATATCCTTTCTTCGCATAACATTACTTTCGATAAATAGCGTTTCCAAATCGGTATCAATTTTTACCTCAAGTAAATTGGGGTTTATTTCTAAGTTCCAAGCCGTTTCTACAAGGTTCCAACGTGCTTCGACTTCTTCATTAAAATTAGCGAATTGAAAACTTTCTTTTAGCTTCAGCAGTTCATCTGTTATTACAATGTTTTTATTGGCTCCATTGTAATCCTTTTCATAAAATTTACTTGGTATACTTCCACCGTTTACATTTTGGAAAGCATCTACGACGTTTACAAATCCATATTTTTCAGTGATATTCAGTAGATTATCATAATCCATTTCGCCTTTATTGTATTTTCGGCAGGCATCAAGAAATGTACTCGAATTAGAATTTCCTTGTTTATCACTTTTTTTTAAATGTTCTAAAATGCTGTTGACAAAAGTAGGTGCGAGATCTTTAATAGATATGGTGTTTTTTTCTTGTGATACTATTTCTAATAGACTTTTTCCGAATGCAAATTTATATGTCGCAGAATTTTTACCAAACAGTATAATAGACCTCCATTGTGATTCTAAACTTGGGTCATTTTCTTGGAAACTAAAGGACATTCTTTAAGTAATTTTAAGTTGATACAGAAATAAATCAACTTTCGTTAGTCTGTTAATCAGGAATGTTTATGCCTTTGGCATTTTCAAATTCCTTAAAAAATCTTTCTAGAGAGTATTGTTCGTGTCTTAATATGTTGTAGATAGTTGACATCGGAATATTATAACCTTCAGGTAATTTCAATTTTGAAATTGTAGATGAAGTTATTCCACAGAATTTTGCATATTCATTTTGCGAAATAATTTCTCCTTGTTGGTTACGATATTCACGTAAAAATTTGCTTTCAATAAAATTGCATAAATGCTTATTTACGAGCGCATTTTTTCTATTAAGAGTCTCCTTATCTGGCATTTTATTATAATCTTTATCAAAAGAAAAGATTAAATTGAAAAATACTGTTCGCTATAGCGAATGATTTAAGTATTTTTATTATATTTGTAAAATAAGTTACATAAATGTAATTTTGCGATACTTCAACGAAATATTAGAAGCTATTGCTTAGAATCTCAATTCGAAAACTGGTAATTTTATGACACGAGATGATAAGCAGAAAGCTCACGACCTAGGCGTGGGCTCTCTTATCTGTGTCAAAGGTATACCAGTGCCGCGAATTGGATAATGTAGAGTTCCACGCCGTTTTATTTTCCAATGCAGTCCGCTTTTCTCTACAGTTATTTCTAAGCCGCTTTCTTAAAATATAGTATCAGACTGTACGATACAATGGGGTGTACAACCTATTGCGGCTTTAAAGCTTACACGTGACGTTAATTTTATTCATATTGATGGCCTTTGGGTAGGGAGGTTTTATGTATTGGTAGAACTTCCTGCCTTCGGCTATTAAAAAATTATGTAAACTGAACCATTGAAAAACAACAGAATTGACTTTGAGGCCAGGTTTTGGTCCGGGAGTGATATGTATTCCGGGTTAGGGCTTATTGAAACCTTTTTCCAGTTCAATGAGCTGGCGACCGCTAAGGAACTGCTCAATAATATTATGATCTGTGCGGCAAAAAAGAAATGCGTGATCAAAGAAGATCATTCGGCAGTCTTTCACTTTCATCAGACCCTGCGCTCATTTGTGCGTGCTTGTTATGTGCTGGGTCACAGGGAAAAGAAAACTTATCTAAAGATGTATGCTGAAAATAATGCTCCTCCGATGAAAGGGGCGCTTTCTGATCAGGAGTACCGTAATCCGTTCCTTGTATTCCAAAAGGCTTTTGCAGAATACAGCCTCAAAGATTTCGAATATTATATTTCGGTCTCGGTGTATTTCTCACTGGGCGTTTATGCGCACTCGGCCGAGAGTAAGATTCTAGGTCCCTGTATCCATCTGACCAAAATGCTGGATGCCGCATTCCTGATTCTGGATAGAGGAAGGAAAAAAAGGGATAATTCTTATAAAAAAAATCAGAGAATGAAAAAAAGGATAACCGTATGATGAAAGTATGTAGAATATCATAAAAATCAAATAAAAAGCCCTTTCCGCAAAGTTGACGCCGCGCAGGAAAGAGCAAAGTCTAATAAATTAAACTATAACAAAAGTATGAAAAAAAACTTTTGCAGCCTGGGTCATATCCAAATGGCTCTTGGCTTAACATTGCTCGTCTCAGGCGTGGCAATAGGGCAGATGCGTGTGATCACAGGCACTGTCACGGAACAGAGCAGGCCTGTTTCCGGTGTTTCGGTATTTCAGCAGGGCAGTAGTGCTGTTGCGCTCACTGGCAGTTCCGGAACATATAGCGTGCAGGTGACGGGAGATAACCCTGTCCTGATCTTTCGGCATCCGGATTATCCTGAACGAAAGGTAATGCCTGGGAACAGGGATACTCTGAACGTTTCGCTAGGTAAGGAGAAGGAGATCGAGGAGGTGGTGCTGAATGCAGGGTACTATAAGGTTCGTGATAAAGAGCGGACGGGAAGCATTGTGCGGGTTTCCGCAAAAGAGATCGAAAACCAGCCTGTTGCGAATGTCCTTTCTACGGTGCAGGGAAGGATGAGCGGGGTGTCGATCATGCAGAACTCGGGAACGCCGGGAGGAGGTTTTGATATCCAGATCAGGGGAAAGAACAGTATCCGTAGGGAAGGGAATGAGCCTTTGTACATCATTGACGGTGTGCCGATCCTATCTGAATCGCCGTCTGTGTACAGTGCAACGGTTTTACCTTATGGTTCTGTGAGCCCTCTTAATGCGATCAATCCCAATGATATTGAGAGCTTCGAGGTGCTGAAGGATGCTGATGCTACGGCGATCTACGGGAGCCGTGGCGCGAACGGGGTGATCATTGTGACCACTAAAAGAGGTAGGAAGGGCAGGACGGAACTGAAGCTCAATACCTCTTATGCGCTTAGTAAGGTGGCCAATCGTCTGAAAATGATGAATACTTCTGAGTATCTCGGCATGAGGAGGCAGGCCTTCCAGAATGACGGGATCACTGCAATTCCTGCTAATGCCTATGATCTTAATACGTGGAGCCAGGAGAGGAATACAGACTGGCAGAAAGAATTAATAGGAAATACGGCTGATGCCTCGGTGGTACAGCTTTCCTTGAGCGGCGGTTCTGAAAACACATCTTATCTTATCAGCTATGGTCATCTTGAACAGGGAACGGTATTACCTGCCGGATTTCGGTACAGGACGAATAATCTTACAGGGAATTTCAGCTACAGGAGTCCTGACCGTAAGCTGGAGGTCAATCTAAACAATACGGTCTCATTTCAGGATAATAATGTTGTGAATGATGACCTGACCAAGCGGAGCCTTACCCTGAGTCCCAATGCGCCTGCATTGTATAATACTGATGGGTCTCTGAACTGGGAGAACAATACATTTACCAATCCTGTGGCATCATTCGTAAGCGAATACCTCAATAGCTCAAGCTTTATCAATACAGGAACCCAATTGTCTTATCGGCTGTTCCCGTTCCTGTCTGTGAAGTTTAACGGCGGGCTGACCTTTAATAATTTTGAGGAATATTCTCTCAAGCCTCATACGATGTACAATCCTTCATTCGGTTTGAACAGCTCGACTTCCAATTCCTCGAAAAACAACAGCTCTGCTTTTTCCTATATCCTGGAGCCGCAGATCGTGGGAGAGTATCATGCAGGTCGGCACAGTTTTGAAATGCTGATCGGCGCGACATTGCAGCAGTCGGAGACCAAATCGGGAACCATACAGGGGTACGGCTTTGAGAGCAATGCCCTCATCCGAAATATTGCAGCGGCTAAGACCAAGGTGATCGGTGACCAGGTGAATAACCAGTATAACTATACGGCTGTTTTTGCGAGGCTCAATTATAAATACCTGAAAAGGTACATCGTGAATGTGACCGGAAGGAGGGATGGCTCAAGCCGTTTCGGACCGAACAACCGTTTCGGGAATTTCGGGGCGGTGGGTGCTGCCTGGCTGATGTCTGAAGAGCCGTGGATGAAAAATATCTCATGGCTTAGCCTGGCCAAGATCAGGGGGAGCATCGGGACCTCCGGAAATGACAGGATCGGGGATTACCAGTATCTTGACACCTACACGGTCTCAACCAATATTTACAATAACACTACGGGGCTTAATCCCTCCAGGCTGTATAATCCGGACTTTAGCTGGGAGAAGACCTTGAAGAAGGAGATAGCGGCTGAGTTTTCATTGTTCAGGAACCGATGGAATCTTTCGGCAGCCTATTATGAAAATACGTCATCCAACCAGCTGGTGGGCATTCCTCTGCCTGCAACGACAGGGTTTCCAAGCATACAGTCCAATCTTCCGGCAAAGGTCAGAAATACAGGCTGGGAGTTTGAAACTTCTGTTCAGGTGCTGAGGAACTCGAAGCTGAGATACGACACTTCATTCAATATATCAATCCCCGATAACAGGCTGACGGAGTTCCCGAATCTTGAAGGTTCTACCTATGCGAACCAGTATGTGATCGGCTATCCGACATCACTGGTAAAGGTCTATCAGTACGAGGGCATTAATCCGCAGACGGGGCTTTACCAATTTACGGATTATAACGGTGACGGAAAGATATCTTCTCCTGATGACAATAAGGTGATCGAGAGGGTCGGAATGCGCTTTTTCGGAGGCTGGTCAAATACCTTAAGTTATGGCCCGTGGTCAGCATCATTCCTGTGGTATTTCGTGAAGCAGCGAAACTGGAACTACAATAAGCAGATGGTCATTCCGGGTTCGATGAACAACCAGCCTGTTGAGGTTTTGGATGTTTGGTCTTCTTCCAATCCTTCGGGAACTTATATGTCGTACAGTTCAGGGAACGTGGCGGCAAAAACCTCTGCACATTCATTATTTCAGAATTCTACGGCAGCGATCGGGGATGCTTCATTCATCAGGCTGAAAAATGTACAGCTTAGCTACAGGATCCCTGTGAGGGAGTTCGGGATCAGGGAGGCGATGATCTATGTGCAGGGACAGAACCTGCTGACGATTACCAAATACTTTGGTCTGGACCCTGAATTTGTGCTGAATGGATTTTTACCACCATTGAAAACATATTCTGTAGGCTTTCAGATCACCTTTTGATAGACTCGTCGAAATGGTCAACTATAATTTAAAATTAAAATCATGGCAAAAAATATAAAATACTTTATAACAGGGTGTCTGTTCACGGCTGTTTTACTTTCTGGGGTCTCGTGCGAAAAATTTATTGAAACGGATTTTCCTTCCAACCAGATCCCCACCAAGCTGGTATTTGAGGATGAGCAGACTGCGGATGCTGCTCTGGCAGGTCTCTATGCCGGCCTTTGGACGAACTCGATGTTTTCGGGAGGCATCGATGGGATGGGTGCGCTGCTGGGTACTTACACAGATGATCTTACCTGTGTCTATACCAGTACGTCCAATGGCGTGCTTGACCTCTACAATAATCAGCAGATCCCTACCAATACGGCAATCACGACATTCTGGACGAACGCTTACCAGCAGATCTATGCGGCGAACAGTATTATAGAAGGTGCTGCAAGTTCACAAGCACTTTCTACCTCTGTAAAGGAGAGAATTAAGGGAGAGGCGTTATTTGTGCGGTCTATATTGTATTTGCAGCTCTATCAGATCTTCGGTGAGATTCCTTACACGGATACCACCGACTATATGGTCAACAGTAAACTAAGCAGAATGCCTAAGGATCAGCTGTTGCTAAGGGTAGAGACGGATCTTTCAGAGGCGGTTAATCTTCTTCCCTCAGCCTATAAGAATGCGGAAAGGATCTATCCAAATAAATATGCGGGCTATATGGCACTGGCCAAAATGAAGATGCTGCTGAAAAAGTGGAATGAGGCAGAGGTCTTATGCTCTGAAATTATGCAGAATGCTGCCTACAGTTATCAGAGCGATATCTCAAAAGTATTTCATAAGAGCGGGTCCCACATCATCTGGCAGCTTAAGCCGAAGAATAATAATGATGCTACCAAAGAAGCCTCCTTATACACTTTCACGGGAGCTCCGACATCATTTGTACTTAGACCTGATCTGGTCAGCTTATTTTCGACGGCAGACCTGCGCCGTCAGAACTATATGGCAGCAGTCCCTTTCGGACAGCAGACCAATTATCGTTCTGCAAAATATAAGAATCTCTCAGTCAATAATCCGACTGAATATTCGGTGATCTACCGGCTGGATGAGGTCTGTTTGATGCAGGCAGAAGTTCTTACTGAACTTAATAGGGCTTCGGAAGCCATCCCGCTGATCAACAGATCAAGACAGCGTGCAGGTCTTCCTGCGTTAAGCAGCACATTATCAGCCAGCGACGTCAAGATCCAGATGCGGGAAGAAAAAAGGAGAGAATTCTTTACCGAGCACGGCATCCGGTTTTTTGATCTGAAACGATGGGGACTGCTGGACCAGCTTGCGTTGCTAAAGCCGAATTGGAAAAGCTTTCACGCGCAATGGCCACTTCCGCAAAAAGAATTGCTTCTGAATCCAAAGCTTAATCCTCAGAATACTGGTTACTAAACATTGCTTTTATGAATAGTTTTTTATGTAAGTTGATCTACATCCTTATGATGTTGTTGGGAATGTTCGTAATCAGGTATCAATTGGTAATCTACGCACAGACACCGAGACCGGAGCTTGAAAAATTAGCAAAGGATATAGTGGAACCTTTGGTCATGCAAATATCTCCGGATGGAAAATATGTGCTGATGTTTGAGATCAATGAAGACTCTAAAGTAAGTCTTATCATTTCTGAAACACAGAAACCTTTCAGAAAGATCCGCAAGACGAATGTGTCAAAAAATTTCTTTTTGCGCAATGATATATTGGTTCTTCAGGTAGGGAGTGTCTTTCAGAAGATCGATCTAAAGTCTCAGAAGGAATCTGTAATACAAAACATCAAAAGCATTGATTTTTTAGAGGGTGAAAGACAGCTATTGATTCATTATGACAGCAGTAAAAACAATATGCTGGAGATTTATGATGATCGCTTTATTTTGAGACAGCGAATTGAATCAGTCTTACGATGGCAGAAAACAGGAGGAGATCTCATAATTTTTGAGAATAAGGGCGAAATGAAAAATTTATTGAAGGTCAGTTCAGATGGCCGTTCATATAGAACAATTTGGTCATCCGAAGATGAAGTTTATCAGTTATCAAAATCTGACACCGAAAAAGAGGGTTATGTGGTTTCTGTTTCTGCGGCAAAAGGATTGAAAACTTATTTTGTGGGTTCTGATCTGAGTATCGCGGAACTGGATGATCCCTCGATCAGTAAATATACCCAGATCACCGTTAAGAAGTCGTCTGATTCAAACGCTGTTTTCCTGACGCTCAGCGATAGGCTTCCTATAGATGATAAGACGGTAAGTATCTGGTATGGTAAGGAACAAGATCTTAGCAATTATTTTTATGGAGAACGACCAAGCGTTGATCTATTATGGTATCCTAAGGAGCGGAAGGTTGTCAAATTGGATTCCGGTTACAGTGGGTATACAGGTATCGGCAGGACAAATCTATTTTTAAGAAAAAAGGTGGACAAAGAAAAAATAGATGTTATAGAAGGCGCTGATAAGGTCGATCATTATGAGATGCATTTATGGAATTCGTTATCAGGAGAAGATCAAATACTTGAGAAAGATGGGGATGTGATGTATTTTGATAAAGAAGGGAATTTTATTCTTAGGTATGTCAAGGCTAACTGGAAACTTTTGGACACCAGAACAATGACGGATAAAGTTATAGGCATGCCATCCAAAGCAGTTCCTTACTTTAGTTCGTCAGGAACAATTTTATGGTCTTCAAAAGGTGAATTATGGGAGCTGAATATAAATGACCTTCAAAAGAAAAAAATACTGTGCGTCAATGCGGATAGCATTGAGGTTATCAACGTGGTGAAAAAATCGACCGAAGCAGGTTTTCACAGAAAGTATTACTATTTGGATGATCCTTATCTACTGATTGCTGCACATCACGATAACGATCTCCGATCGACCTACTATATGTTGGATCAGGGCAAGAAGTCTGTCATTATTCAAGAGAGCACAGATCGAATCAAACATCTTCAGTCAAGTAATGACGGTAAAAATTTTATATGGACTGAAGAGAATTACAACAAGCCTCCAGTGGTAATGACGAAAATAGAATCTTCAGCTTCCAGAACAGTTTATCAATATAATGCTCATGATAAAGGAGCTAAAACAATTACTAAAAAACAGTTGTACTATAAAGGTGTCAACAATGAAGATCTTCAGGCAAGTCTGTTTCTACCTGCAAATTTTGATTCGGAAAAAAAATATCCTGTCGTATTATGGATCTACGAAAAGCAGCAGGAGTTTACCGATAAATATTTAGTGCCAACGTTCAAAAACAGACGTGGTTTTAATGCCAGGTTATTGTTGGAATCTGGATATATGGTGCTGATTCCGGATATCAACTATGGTAATAAAGGAGCAGGATTGTCAGCCTTACAGTGTATAAACAATGCTTTGGATGAGCTTGCGAAATTGGAGCAGGTCGATACGAAAAAGATTGCACTAATGGGGCAGTCGTTTGGTGGCTATGAGACCAATTTCATTGCTACACACAGCAATCGTTTTGCGGCATATATTTCGGGGGCATCTCCGTCTGACATTGTTCATATGGCCTATTCATTCAACTACAATTTCAAATCACCAGACTATTATCGTATTGAAGGTGGCCAATTTAGAATGGGTGAAAGTTTTGAGAGTAATAATCAGAAATATTTTGATAACAATCCTTTGTATCACGCATCAAAAGTGACTGCGCCGATGCTTTTATGGACAGGTACCGAGGATAAGAATGTTGATCGGGAGGAGACCAGAACATTTTTCAGTGCACTAAGGAAATACAGGAAAACAGTTATTGCATTGTTTTATGCAGGCGAAGGGCATACCATAACGCAATATCCTGCACAAAAGGACTACACATTAAGAATGCTGGATTGGTTCGAATATTTTTTAAAGAATAAAGGAAATATCCCTTGGATAGATAAACAAATGAAGGATGCTTATTAGCATCCTTCACCTATTAAAAATTATTCGATCTCAAACAGCTGATCTCCGCAAGAAGTACCGTCGATGTTCTTGGATAGATTGTGTGTTCCGGAAGCATCGCTGTAGGTACAGACTTCTCCTTGAATATCGGTACACATTTTTTCCGTCAGAACACATCTTTGTCCCACAGGTGCTGAAGGATCAAAACGATAGCCTTGGAAATCTGTTTTTACTGACTTGAATGCTGTTGTAGCATACGCACTTCCGGCACCCATCAATAGGATGGCTACGGGCAATGCGATTTTTCTGAAATTTTTCATAATGCTTGAAATTTGTTATTGGTGCCTACTCTTGGTCAGGGTTTTCGGCTTTCCCCTTTCATGAAATGCCTGGTAAGGTTCTGCGCAAAACGATACCTGATAATCTCATTTCCGACCAATACAAAAAGATGATCTCCTGAGATCTCTAATTGTATCTTCTTGATTTTTTTAGGTTTTGGAAGATAAAAGCTGCCTATATAATTCTGCTCAGTAATTGAATAAATGTCAATGACTGCGTTGTTTTCCCAGTTCTTGCTGTTTTCGTATCTGCCCGTTAGATTGGATTGGTTAAACAACAAGCCGTATTTGACGGTTGATGTGATATTGACCTTAAGTGGAGGCTTATTCATCTTTCTTCTTCCATCGCTTAGTTCAGCAACATCAATTTGAGGGCGGCTGATGGTATCAATGGTTTTAAAATCACCTTTTATATTAAGGCCCTTATCCAGAACCAAAAACTGATTTTTATAGTAATGAACATAGACCAGACTTTGGTTGTCACGATCAGAATGCATCAGTCCGTCTGTATCAAAAACCCCGTCGTTATATGTCTTTAAAAGATCTGTTTTTAATTGAAGAGGATCTTCTTTTTCAGGATATAAAATCCCTAACGACTGTTTTTTCAAAGGTGCATAGTAGGTGCTGAAAGCAAAAGAGTGCTGATCCCAATTGACGAGTTGACTAAAATAGGCTTGAGATCTGCTGTAAGTACTCACTTTTTCATTTCCCAGCAAACCTTTGTAAATGACAGGAACGGTTCCGTCATACAGATAATAATAGGGTGCATTGATCTGTATCAACGCCCGTTTAAAGCTGAAATCAAAACGATCCGGAACGATTTTCTTTTCATTCATCTCTTTTAGTTCTGCATCTAAAGAAATCAGCGAGAAAGGAGTGGTGTAGTTACCGAGATACACGGAGTCTTTCGTTGAGCCTGCGAAATAAAAAGAATTGACCTGGAGATCATACCTCTTTTCCTCTATTACAGGATGTTCCAGAAATTTTCTGATGAAAGGATTCTCTTTCTTGATCAGATAGTCGGAGCGATGGTATAAAGCAATGATCATTGCGGTACTTGCAAAAGATAGGAGAAGTTGGAGCGAAGCTGTCGTAATTATTTTTTTTCTTCTCTGAACGGCATATGCCAAAATTGCACAAGAAGAAATCAAAACCGTCGCGAAGTTAAAAATGAGATGGGTTCTCCATCCCATTTTTTCCAATATCCCACCGCAGGAGCAAGGTACATTTTCGCTATAGTTTAAAATGACATAAATGTAGATCGTAAATGAGACCATCAGAAAAAAAGAAGAGTACAACCCGATGATCCTTGTTCTTTCAATAATAAGCAGAATACAAACCAGCAGTTCTACAATCAGCACACCGTAAGAAATCAATCCTGCAACTGAACTGAAAATAGGAGACTGTGCGATCTGTACCTGAAAATTCTCAAAATCCATGATCTTGCTGACACTGGCGTAACAGAACAGCAGTATGAAAAAATAGCTCGTGAATTCAACAAATCTTGTTTTTATAGTCTGCATAATACGGATTTTTATCCTTTCCTAACTAAGGTCCATTTTACTTTTCTGCCACAATACAATGGCATTAATTCCCCTTTGGAAACGTAAGCTGTTGTGCTGATACGGTCCTTGATTTCAAACTCACCGCTGACAGTACAAATCCTTCCTGATTGAATGATGATCTCCTTTGTTTTTTGATCTCCATTTTTAGGTGATTCATTCATCATCTCACAGTATCAATATGAACCCGCCAATGTGATTTATCCTTTCGTTTTTTCTTTCGTTCATAGGAAGATGAGCTTTCTTTAATACCAGTTTCTGCAGACCTTGCAACTAAAATGTTATCGACACGCTTCTGAGATGGGATTTCGTAGTCGGTGCTATTGGGGTCTGATCGATCGCATGACTGCAGAATCCCTATTGTACCAAAAATTAATATTGAGATATACTTTTTCATAGAATTAATGATTTTAAAAGTTATCCCGGCCGGTTATTTTATCGAATTCGTACAGCTAAATTACCACTGGCACTCCGATTAAAAAATGAGTGATGGTAATGATTGATTTTTGTTTACGTAATAAAAGATCTTTTATTACCAGTGTTTTATAATACAACTGGCTGAAAAATAAATTGTTATTTGGTAGTTCAGTAAATACTATTATGATAAGCGGGATGATGGGAACATTTTCTTTAAATTTGAGGTAATATCACCATGGAAGTCTTCAATAAATTTCTTTTTTTATTCCTGTTTATCATAATCTGCAGCGTCCAAGGTCAGCAGATTAGACCGTATACTTACGATCATCTTACGGCACTTTTTGACGCTTATCCGGAGAATGATGCAAGGGCGATGGTTTTTGTTAATCTGTATATTAAGAAGGCTAAGGCAGAAAAAAATCTATCGGAGCTGATTGCCGGATACGACGAAGCAGTATACTACGAACATTCCGCAGAACGGAAAATAAAGTATGCTGACAGTGCGGTTGCTGTGGCAATCAATGCGAATGATCCCGATGAGATTTCGATGTCCTACTTGAAAAGAGGAATTGTTTACTATTATAACAAAAGAAACTACAATAATGCGTTGCAGGACTATTTGAGGGCGTTCAGCTACTCGAAAAATACGAAAGATCTTTATCTGTACCACAAAATTTTATATCACCTGGGAATGGTAAAATCTTATTTAGGTTTTTACGAAGAGGCCGCAATACATTTCAAGGAAACTTTATTATACTACGAGCAGGAGCTTTCCTGTGAGACCGACCCAAACCTGAGACTGAATGATCAGCACGGGTATCTGAACAGCCTGTACAGGCTGAGTACTTGTTATAGAAATCTGAAACTGTACAGGCAGGAAGATTCACTGATTGATATCGGCGTTAAAAAAGTTAGGAACTCAGATGAATTTGTACAGGAGTTTGCCTATTTTCAAAAAGCAAAAGGAATCAATAGCATACGTAACGGAAATTTGCCACTTGCTGAAAAGTACCTGAAGAATGCAGGAAGGCTTTTAAGCAAAAAAGAGGATTTTGCTGCAGTGGCAACGGTGTATTTTTATCTGGGTAAGCTTCATATGGCCGACGGGCGTCAAAAGAAAGCTGTCCTTTATTTTCATAAGGTCGATTCGATACTTAATCGATTTAATTTTGTTACCCCTGAAGTGGTCGGTAATTATAAATACCTTATTCAATTTGCAAAAGACAAGGGCGATGATCGCCTTCAGCTTTACTATACCAATAAACTACTGCGAGCAGATTCAATTATTACTTCGGACTTTTCTAAACTATCGGCAAAGCTATACAGAGAATATCAGGTCAACAAATTAAATGAAAGCCGTGATCAGCTGGTAAAGAAGCATAAATATGGAAATATATTTCTTATTTTATTGATAGTTTGTGTCGCCTTATTTTTCTGCTACTCACTTTATCGCTATAGACAAAGAGAAAAGCTTATCACGACCAAGTACAACGATCTATTGGAAAAACTGAAAATGCCGGATGAAGTTAAAGGAGATAATCTGCAGGAAAATTCCAATACAGTCAAAGGGCTATACAGTGAAGAGGCCATTGCAGAGATCAGAAAAAATCTGAAGGTTTTTGAGGAAAAAAAGCAGTTCCTTAATAAGGATCTTAAGCTGCCGGATGTAGCCAGGTTAATTAATACCCACAGATCAGCTCTGTCATTTGTACTCAACGAGCATATGAATACTACCTTCACACAGTATATTAAAATGTTGCGGATCAAATATATTACGAAACAGCTGATGGAAAACAATATCTATTTGCAATACAGTATGGATACACTGGCTGCTGAATGTGGGATGAAGAATAGGATTGTTTTTTCCAATCACTTTTTGGAAATCAACGGCATTCGGCCAACCGATTTCGTAAAGAAGAGGCTTCAGGAACTTGAAAAAAGGTGATTTCTGTTTTTTAGCCCGATTTTTACGCCAACAAAAAATTTGATGTATGAACGGAAAGCTTTTCAGAAAAAAAGTTGATCGGCTGTGGAGTGATCTTATGAGCAGCATTGACCAGATCAATAGGAGTGAGAATGATATAATCCCCCGGGCTGAAGAAATCCTTATGGAAACCGATGTTGCAATAAGGCAGCTTAAAACCATTTTAAAACAGTATCAATTTGCAGATTGGAATGAGGAAATTTACTTCTTTAAAAATACAAAGCCACAATTTGTGGCGTTGTACATTTATTATTCAAAGATCCTTTCGATAGAAGCTTCTAAGCCTTTTGCCGACCCCGCAGCACTCAGATCATATTTTGAGCAGGAAAGAAGCAATCTGTTATACTTTTACAGCGAACAGAAAGATTTTATCAATTACTATCGCAGGAAATCCACCTTTTTGGATAAAAAATACTTTACCCGATTTCGATTCGATTTCAAGCTAAAGCTTAGTCCTGAACTTTATAGCTATGATGAGGAGTTCTCGACTTCTCACGATCATCTGATATCTCAGATTATCGCCAATGATCTGTTGGATCAGTATCTTACCAATAAGATCAACTCCGGTGACTGCACGGATACCGACGTTACTCAGGTCAGACATTTAGAATGGACAGCGCCGAAAGTGGCATTGACAGAACTTCTGTATGCGCTATACCAAAGCAATTGCTTTAATGGTGGCCATGCTGACCTTGCTGAAATTTTCAGATGGGCTGAAAACTCGCTGAAGATTAATTTGGGCAATTATCATAAGACGCTTTCTGAAATACGGCTCAGGAAAGCAGACCGATCAAAATTTATAAGTCTGATCCGACAAAATTTCAACCAGTATTTGGATGATCTGGACGTCTGATCATTGAATTTTTAATAAAAAGTATCCTTTATGGGAATATAATAACTGTTGAACCCTTATTTTGAAATAATTATCTCCCTGCAGTAAAGATTGCTGCCGGGAGATCTTTCTTGCTTATACCATTACCAGGTCCCGAAATTTCTGTTTATCTGTGATTAAGATATTCCATTAAAGAGGTTAAAAAGTTTTCGGTAGTACCGAAGAACTACCGAAAGATATATCCATTGATTTTGAAATTTTGTCTTATTAATTTTTATCAGTAAAACGTAAATCTCAAAACTATGGCATTAAAAGATATCGACCCCAGCACTCCGATATGGAAGCTCACTGTTGCTGAATTTCTGGAATTGTCTAAAAACTTTAGCAACGATAAGAAATATGAGTATGGTCTGAAAGGTCTTGCTAAGATACTGGGCTGCTCGGTGTCAAAGGCATCCGAGGTCAAATCCTCAGGTATACTGGATAAGGCAATTATTCAGAACAGGAATATTATCATTATTGATAAAGAGAAAGCATTGCAGCTTTTCGCAAAAAAATAACGGATGTATTATGTGGAGCTGATTGACAGGTTCTGGAAATTCAATGAAAGGGAAGGGGCTGGTCATACTGTTATTGCCTTCTATCTTTATTTGCTTAAGATGGCGAAAGATCACAATGATTACCAGTTCAGGATCTCAGATGTGGAGCTTGGAAAAAGGCTTTCATTAAGCCGTTCAACTGTAAAAGTAACCAAGGAAAAACTCAGGGATCTGGGAATGATAGAATTCAGGACAAAGAATGGGGCTGCGGGACATTACAGGCTGATTCTGGATTATCCTCTTGAGGGTCGGGAGGTCAGGAATAAACAACGGGATATTTTAGAGGAAACATTGTCTGAAAGTAGTCAGACTTATGAAAAGGGCTCAGGTATAAATAAAGCTGAAATGAACAATATGGCGCAGGACATAGAATTGTCTTCCAGTTCTGTTTCTATAAACAGGAATATTCCTGATCTCAGGGAATTTTTAGATTTTGCAAGGACTTTAGAAGCCTACATTCCTGATTGCGATAAGCTTATTGAGGAAAAGTATGGCAGCTGGCTAAAGAATAATTGGAAAAGCAGTAATGGACGACCAATCACCAATTGGCGTTCCACTCTGAAAAACATCATGCCTTTTCTTTTGCCCGATAATAAGCGTGTTCATTTGTCAGTAAAGGATATTCCTTACATCAGACATCCTGAGCAAAAATAATGAAGGCCTATTGCTTTAATTCCATAAAAATTAAGAGAATGACATTTTATCCAACAGACCGCAGGCTTGTTCGTAAAGTTTTTCAAAGTCAGATTGAAAAGACTCCGGAAAGAATCAGGCTGGGGAATGGCTTTGTTGATGATTTTATCTTTGATGACCATCTAGCAGCCGATATTCCGATCAACGCATTGCGGGTCATATTCAATATCATTGCGATCATCAGCAGTGAGCAGTTCAGACCGGAGGACCGTCCTCAACAGCTTTCTCTTTTTGATGAAGAATTTGAGACGGAGAATAATGTGTTTGCCTCGATGAAGATCAAAAACAGTAAGATCTCTCCAAGCGGTTCAAGCAGACAGGTTATAGATGCCTATGAATATCTTGCCAAGTTTAAGATGGGCTGGTACGTGTCTCTTAATTCAAAAGGGAAGGAGATCAAAACGTTTGGAGGTCTCATTTCAACTCCCAGCTATGATCAAAGAGGTTACACCAGCTTTTTGATAAGCAGTTACTGGCTTAAAAAGCTGATGGTCATTCCGGAGTATAACTATGTGCTTTACCATCTGGTGTACAATATCAGAAATAACAAGCATATAATATTTGCCATATGGCTGGCTAAACTTCCTCAGACCGGAACTTCGCTTAAGCTTTCCACCCTGAATAAAAAATTTGGACTCAGCTACAGAACGGCCAATGATCTTTGCTTTAAATTCCTGAAGCCCGTCAGATCGAATCTTGATCAGTATAACAGTTTATCATTCCATTTCAAGTATAAAGGTGATATGATCTTTATTATTCCTTATCCCACGAAAGAGTTTGTTTCAGAAAAAAAGATGGACGGAAATCCCATGCACACTGATATTACCAGAAGGTTAAGGTATTTCAGGAAAAGATATGGTTTGCAACAGGATGACATGCTTCAGTTTTCATACCAGTACAGAAATATTTTGCAGACCCGCGAGCTCATCGAAAGAGCTTTCTCGGAATTTAGAAGGACTAGCAGATTGAAAGGAAAGAGGTCTGCCCACTTCCAAGGTCGGATATTTTTGATGGAAATCCAAGATAATATTATAAGACTGTATAGGGAAACTAAAATAGGAAAATTGATGCCGAATGGCTATCCGGTAATTCTTTGAATTCGGATTGTTACTCATTCGTAATTCGGAATAGCACTCGTGTGTATTTCGGAGTTGCACTCACTGAAGTTAATCCCTTGTTAAAAGAGTAGGGTTTCGTAGTAAAATATCGGAATTGCACTCGTTCCCTTTGTTTAGAAAAACTGTTCTTATGTTGATAACTTGTCAATATTGTGGATAAGTAGTTGGTTTGAAGAATAAAGGAGAATTTAAAACGGATTTGCACTCATTTGAAAAACGCTTCTTTTTCGGATTTGGACTTATTCTTATTTCGGAATTAGACTGATCTCTATATCGGAATTGCACTCATTCCGGAAATCGTTAGAAAGGTTTGTGCCAGTGCAGTTTATCATATCGCTAAAAGTACAGTTAAAAGGATGAAAAAGTTATTTTTTTACTTAAAAGTAATCCGTTAGAGAAATTTTGCTTTAAAAAAGAAAAAAAATGAATTGCGAAAAAATCAAACAAAATGTCAGCATCCGTTCGGTGCTGGAATCATTGAGCCTTTTTCCTGTCAAAGAAAATCACAGAACTGCTTTTTATTTTGCGCTGGGCAGGGAAGAAAAGATTCCCAGTTTTTGTGTTGATTTTATCAGGAACACGGCTTTTGATTTCGGGACAGGGAAGAGTTACGATGTGATCTCTATTGTGCAGCAAATTAAGAAATGCTCAGTTGCGGAAGCATTGAAATACCTTGCATCATTTAATTTTACGGTTAATATTGAACGGTTTGCTAAAGAGATACAACCTGAAACTTCTTACAGAATATTAAAAATCGAGGAAGTCAGGCACCCTGCATTGATTCAATACCTGGATTCAAGAAAAGTTTCTGAGCAAAAGAAGTGCGTTAGGGAGGTGCATTATGAACTTAATGGAAGGAAATATTTCGGGATCGGATTTAAAAACGATTCCGATGGTTTTGAAATAAGGAACAAGTATGCTAAACTTTGCTTGGGCTCTAAAGTCGTTACTTTGGTTCGGGCCGGATCTGGGCCATTTTCTGAAATTGCTGTTTTTGAAGGGTTCTTCGATTTTCTCACGTTCCGGAACCTGGAAAATAGATTCAATTCAGCGTGTGACTGTCTTATTTTAAATTCTACGGCGATGGTTTTCAAAGCAGAACAGATCTTACAAGAATACCCGAAGATCCTGCTGTTTCTTGACAATGATGCTAACGGTAAATCCGTTGCATCAAAAATCCGAAATGACTATAAGAATGTAGAAGATTGCTCCTTAATCTATCACGATTGTAAAGATCTGAATGAATGGTTCGTTAAAACCAAGACGCCAATATAAGTAATTTCTAATTTCCCTTGCGGTTTTCCGTAACTGTAATTACAATATCCAGTCTACCTTTATCGGGTTAACACTTAATATGATTCTATGGAAACGATTAAAGCGATCAAACCTGGCCCGAAACCTAAAAAGGAAGATGGAACGCCAGACCGAAGACCTAGGGTAACACCACCTAACCAGCCGAAACATCCGGATCTGAAGCCCCACAAGCATAAGCCTGGAGATTCAAAATGATGATAGAAAGGTTATTTATGAGAAATCCCAGCTTGTTGCTGGGATTTTAATTTTTACGATATTATTTCTTGGATTCTTCGACGGAAACTTTTCTGAAGTCCTTGAATAATTTGCTCAATTCTAAAGCAGATTTTCTGGCTCTTGTCCCCGCAGCCTTGTTTCCTTTTTCTGCTTGTTGTTCTGATTCTTTGGAGAATGATTCGAATTCAGCATTGATTTTTTCGATAAGTTCTTTCATAGCTATGCTTGTGTATAAATAATTTAATGGCTGCAAATATAATTGTTTATTGGTTTTCCAACGAATTCTGCAACAACAATTCTTTAAATAGCGGAAATTTCTGAATGTTGTTTATCTTTATATCAGATATTATTAATAAAACACAACGTTGATACCATTGCTTTGAAGTTGCCTGCCGAATTTGAAGACCAGTATGTAAAGGAAGTGATTTACAACCGTTCTTTATCAGCTTTGAATGGTGAAGAATGGAAAGCTGTGGAAGATTTCCCCAATTATGCCATATCGAGCTTTGGCAGATTAAAGAGCTTGGAACGGTGGACGTTCTTACCCAACAAAACAAAAGGTAAAAAAGAGCCGGAGATGATTATGAAGTTGATCGTCGTTAAGCAGTTTAATCAATATCTTCAAAAATACTTTTACCAGTTCCACTGTACCTTATCCTCTGACGGAAAAAAGTATCGCAAATCGATGGCGCGGCTGATTTATTATCATTTCGTAGAAAAATTTGATTACAACGATCACAATATTAAGATCGCATTTAAAGACGGCAACAGCCTGCACCTGCACTACACCAACCTTGAAAAGATATCGCATAGCGAAAGCCGTTACAGAACCTTTCAGAGCAACAGGGCAAGAAACCGAAATGCCATTTATTCACAGCCGGTCTCCCAGTATGACATTAACGGGAATTTTATCGCTGGCTTCGACAGTATGTACAGCGCTGAAAAAGTAGCCGGCGTAGGCTGTGAAAGCATAATGGATGCCGTGCACGGAGTGTTCCTGACAGCCGGTGGTTACCGGTGGTTTCTTAGCAGCCAGTCCATTACCGAAAAAGATTTTGAGGTGATTCCAAAGCCTAAAGGCAAACAGAAGATTTTTAATCAAACGGTATGGAAAAACCTCGGAAGACCTTTAGTTGATAAAAAGAATCCTCCGGCTTGTATGAACCTGTCTTTAGAGGACCTTCCCGGTGAATGCTGGAAGCCGATACCAGGTTCAGGAAACCGATTTGTGATTTCAAATAAAGGACGGGTTAAGCGCTTAAGCGGCTGGATCACTGAAGGCCGAAAAGTCTTACTGAGGGAACACATCCTCTCCCAGTATGTCGATTTTTTCAATGGGAAGCCTTATGCCCTGCGCTGTATCCTGCGGCATCAGAAAAGAAACAGATATTTATCGGTTTCCAAAGCTCTGGTATGCTGTTTCGTCCGGAAATTTGATATGGAGGACAAAACATTTGCGGTGGTCAATAATAATGAACCATTCTGGAAATTTGATCTGTCTAAAATGTATTTGACTCGTGGTGGTTCGGTAATTACAAATGATAAGTAATTGGTCATTTATAACAGATTTCCATTTTAAAGCCATTCCAGAAAACCGTATTTCATACTTTGTTCAATTCTATTTTCGTTGATAAGAACGTTCCGGAACTGATCTCATACCGAGGTTAGGCTGTTTACTGTTGCAAATGTAGGACAGCATCTTTCACTCAAAAAAATCTTTTTGGATTTCTAAAAAAAATCTCTCCGCTTCACTCCGACAATTTTCCCAGACACTCCTGAATTCTACGAACAAAAAGATTTCAAGCCCGATCCGTAAGCAGTTTGCTTTTAAGCTGAAACGAATCGGGTTTTGTGTGCCTGATACTTTCCTATCGTTATCGGCAAAGAAAAAGCCGAAACCTCAGTTATACGAATCAATTCATCTGCAGACGTTCTTTGACATCAAGACAAGTACATTTCATTCTTCGCAGAGAGTGAAGGCGTGGTTTACGACAACTTAGTCAGTATGATCAATAATGAATTCAACGAATATGCAGAAGCGCAGGAACCAATTATCTTTAAAACTTTTGACGGAAACTCTCTCTTAAATGAAAGTCTGGACTTCAACTCCGCTTTTGGCAAGCCCTTGTTGTACGTAATTGTTAATTACTTCTCTCAATTATTTCCAATGCTTTTTCTAGTGCTTTTTCTTTTGAGGTGACAATATCAGGGACCACACCAATAAAATCATTTTTGTTAGCGCCAATATTATAATATAATGTACTTGATATAGTATACTTTAAATCGGAATTGGGTAAATGAGTCGTGACGATATCACCAAAACTTTTAATTAACCCGCCAGTTTCTTCTCCAATTATAATTCCTCTCTTGTAAAATTTAAAACATTGGGCAAAGTCTGCTGCAGAAGAATAAGTTTGTGAATTAATTAAAAGGTAGATATTACCATGATAACGCAACGGGTTGTCACTTATAGTGTTATTATTTAAATACAATGTTTCAATTGTCCCATTTTTTTTGGTTAGCACTTCTATTTGCTCTTTAGTAGGCTCCTTGGAGCCTATATGAGCCCTCAAACGGTCTTTGTATAATTTGCTAAATTTTACATCAACTCTGTCATATTGCTTAAATGGTTTATCTAAAAAATATTGAAGAAATGCATCTCCCACATCCGAATCTCCTCCCGGGTTGTCAATTAAGTTTATAACAAGATTATTTATTTTCTTATCCTTTATAACGCTAAAAGTTGAATCAGCAAATTCTTTAAAACCGTTCCAATCAAATACTTTAAAATTAATTATTGCGATATTGTTTTGAATGGTAAGCGTAAAATTATTGTCAACTTCTTTTTTTTCTTCAGGCAAAGCCTTATTGTAGAGATCTTCATTTGCTAAGAGTTCATTTTGTCTTACTCCGTCAATAACAATCGAATTTACTTTGGAATTGTGCGTGTATTTTATCTTGTATTTTCCGTTTGTTTTATAAAGTTCTTCAATGAAGAAACTAAAATTTTCAGCGCCATACTCTGCCCTAAACACTGGGGTTTCACCTGTATTGAGGTTAATAATGTCATTTACAATTTTTTTTGCAGAATGGCCATTTATACTTATGATTTCACTATTGCCTGGAATTTGCGGCGTATAACTACCCTTGACACTTTCGCAAACAATATATGGCTTGTCAGGAGTTAATTTGAAAACATAAGGTAATTCAAAAGGGTTTTTGCTTTCATACTCTCTTTGTGGGATTGGGAGGTCTGTATGACCGTCTTCTAATTTAGCCAAAAGCGGCTCAATTTTGAGATAAAAGTCGATTAAATCCAACTCATTAGTCAAATTTTTCTTAACTAAACTTACGTCTTTATAGAATTTATCCTTCGGGTATCGATAATAAGGATTAATGTGTGTTTCCTCTAAATAGTGAATTAATGTATCAATGTCTTGCTTCATTTGCAAAGGCGTTAGCTTGTTTATCTGCTGGGAAAAAGCCAGAGAAGATAATAGCAAGAATAATATAAGCAGGCAATTTTTTCCTGATAGTCTAAGTTTGCTGAACATTTTTTTACTTATTATTACACGCATAGGCTGTCAAATTGTTATACTCCGTTGGATAAAGGTGTCTGTTAAGAATTACGTACAACAATCAAATATACGCATTGCATTAATATAAAATATAATCCATTGCATTTATCCCCAAATGTAAGGTTTTGCAATGAAAAATACTGTTTTGCAAAGTTGAGATTGCTTCATCACTTCGTTCCTGGCAATGACAGTGGTTAATTTTTCGCAATCACATTACCCATTCCGCGCCCTCTGCTTCAAATCATCGGCGCCGCCGGTTTTTCTTGGCTGACCGGATTTGCCTGAACCGAAGTTATAGGTGTAGGACAAGGTCACCACGCGGTGTCCCTTCTCACGATGAAGTTTTCTACATAGCCCGAGTAAATGTTTTTCGCTTCCGGATTGCTCTTTAAGAAGATATCATTAAAAGAGAATTTGAGCGTGCTGTTATTCCTGAATTTCTTCTGTGATTTTCATCTTTCGATTCGATCAGGAAGGTAATTTCGATAGTCTTCCCAGCCTTATTGCCTTTTACCGCTGTTATTGTATAGGTGGAATTTTCCTGTTCACTTTCCAGAATGGGTTTATTGAGATCAAGAACTTTTTTCAGGTATTCATTTTCGGAAGTCAGCACTTTGTTAGTGGACTGCAAGGTTTCATTGTCTTTCTTCAGGGCATCGCAATTCGTCTGGCCGTATCCGTATGCCGTCATTACTACAGCGGCTAAAACTAAGAATTGTCTCATACTAATTGTTGTCATTTTTTCTGGTTATCGTAGTCCAAATATAAGGATAAATTGACTTCTATTCAAGGGATTACCGTAAGAAAATGCGGCTTTTATGCTCGCGATCCGACGGGCGTTCGTTTTCAGGTTGCAAAAGTATAAATCCCGTTTCTGCTCAAAAAAATCTTTTTGGGCATCTAAAAAAAATCGCTCAGATTCTCTCCGCTAATTTTTCCAGACACTCCTGAATTCTGCGAACAAAAAGATTTCGTAGCCTTCATTCCCTTGGTTCCATTCCGGTTTTGGCTGAAACGGAATTTCTATCGTCAGAAAGCAATGAAAAACGACATGCCCATCGGACACAAAGCAAAGCGCTCTTTACATTTTTCAATGAACAATCCAAAATCAATATCAACCCTTTAAATTTTTTAACTATGAAAAATCCAGGTATTTCAGCCAATGAATTTTACAACCATTTTAGTGGTACTGAGCAGTATTTCGCCTATTTCTTCGGATTCGTCTTTACGGATGGCGTTAAAATTATCGCAGAAGAAGAACAGTGCTTCTGGCTGATAGACTGCATTGTATCGTATCAGCTTTCTGAAAAGTTCCGTCAGGAAGAATTCCAGGTCTGGAAACTCGAAAGAGTGAAAGAGACCGAATTCAGGCTTACGGCAACTGACGGAAATAACAAGGTACTTGCCACACAGGACATTCCGTTTTCGGATTTCTTCTTCAAGGAATTCACCATCTGGAAAGAAGGCAATGTGCTGCTGCTGCCAAGTGAACATTAATCTTAAAAACCTCACGATGTACAGGCAATCGTATTTTATAACTTATAAAAATAACAACAATGGGAACCTATGCAGTTATCTATTTAGAAAAGACTGAGAAAGCCGCCGAAGTCAATGAGCTGCTGAAAACACGATATAAACTGAAGTACGAAATGTATAACGGCGTTGAGTACGGTATATTTTTCACAGAGGAAATGTTTGAAGAAAATTTACGATTTATGAATGAAGACGAAGAAGGAAAAAAGAACCCTCCGCACTACACACGCCCGATTTCAAGGGAAACCTACCATTCTCTTCTTTTTGGCGCAGGAAACTGCTTTGGTGACATCGGCACTGCCTGCTTTAAATTTCCTGTGTTGACGAAAAGGATATGCAATATATCAGAGCGCTTAAGGCGTTTATAAAAAATCCTGAGTCTAAGACCTATATCAATTTTAAAAAATCAAAACATTTACAAGACTTCCTGCGACTGAAGTGATGATCTTTATTGAAACGCAATCTGAGCCTGCTCAGATTGCGGTTTTGTTTGGGTTTGAAATTCTTTAAAAGGCAAAAATACAATTCCTCCCTTCGGTCAGAAACGCATTTTTGTACGATTAGGAGCAACCCTATTTCTAAAACATTGCTCTGGCTTTCAACTGAAGATATTTTGAAAAAAGGTAGCGGGATAGTTTTTAATGCTTAGATTTCAAGAAGTAAATCTTTGTGTGATGATGTACACACCGGATCAAATTGCAATTGCATCTTTTCGCCTTCACTCTGGTTGGGCAATACAGTTTTGTTACTTAAACCATTCAATAAGTGATTTGTTATATCCTTCGTCCAAAGTAATTCAAAATTATTATTTATTGAATAAGATTTGGTTAATTTAATTTTCCCAACAAATTAATCCACCTTTGTTCTTGACGTAAAGTATTAAAATCAGATTGTTTTTTTAATTGAATTTTAGTTAATTTTCCTCGTAGGTATAACAAGTCCAAGAAATCCAAAGCAATACCTTTGTATTTTTCATCTTTGTCAACTTTTGCTATTTTCGAAAACAAAATTGCAGCTTCAAAATTATCACCATCGCTCATTCCTCCAAGAAAAGTGGAAGCCGTATTATAGTTATCATATGCTATTTGAAACTCCTTTTTGTTGTATGCTTGTTTGGCTTTAGTCATCAATTTTTTAACTTCCGAATCGTAAATAGAATCTTTTTTTCGGGATTCTTCTAAATTAATTGGTTCGTAAGAGAATCCGTAGATTAAAGAATAAATTTCCAATGGATCAAGTCCCAATTTTTCTCTTCTTTTATTGACTAAATTTTCTTTTAACATAGGTCTGAAACCGGATGCTTCTCCGTGGCCAGACCAAATAACCTGTGTTCCATACAATTGTTTATAATTCAAATTGCACTGAACCCTATCATACAAAAAAGCATAATTTTCCATATTAAGTTCTTTTGTGTTGATTAATTTTTCCATTTCCAATAGAACTTCGTTTTGAAATAAGACATCTTGGTCAGCATGCTGAACAATTAGCCAAAGATTATTTTGTCCGTCTTTCCCAATTTCGGACATTTTTGGCCAGCCATATTGTTTAATGATCTTTTTCGCTTTAATCAAATTGAATGAATCTGCTTCATTGATTTGTTGATTAATGATGTTATTAAAATTATCATCATTATTTTGTGATTTTCTGTACCTGAGTTTTTGGTCATTGAGACACATCAGATTAATCTCTTTTCTTAAAGCAGGAAGTTTCAACGTCTTTTCATATTGCTTTTCCTGTGCAATTGCAATCGTTTCTATCTCTTTCCATTTTTCAGGATTATTAGTTCGTAAATAATCAAAATAAGGGTCGAATAACAGCCAATCTGATTCCGTCCAACCTGACAATAAAGAAACTTTCAGATATTGGAAAGCTCTTTCTGAATCTTTGTTCAGAGAAAACACTCCGGCAGCTTTATATGCAGTCAGGGCATCTGGTTGTTGTATTTTGAAAGCGTCTTCATAGAAATAAACTGCTTTTTCAGGATTCTTTTGAAGGTGATACAAACTCGCTTGAGCTATTAATCTCTGATATTTGTTATTGGACTGGGCGTGTGATGAGATGTAAAAAAGAGTAGAGAAAAAAATAAGTCTAATAGAATGCATATTTTCTTTTTTATAAATGACAATTTTACACTATAACCTGAGTTTGATTAATAATTTAGTATAAATTATAGTATAAAAAAATGGAATAGTGTTTTGAAATTCAAATACTTAACAACTATTCCTGTGATTAATTTCTATAAAATTACGCATATTTTTGTATTGTTGGTAAGTTTTGTACTGGATTTCAAAAAATTACAAAACCTCCGCTTTCCCATTTCCTTTTTTCAATAAACCAGCTTCTAAAATTCTCATTTTTATTTAACTCATTTTCCTCCTGGGCAATCCTATCTCGTGCTCTTGGGGATATGGTTTCCTGAAGGTCATACTTATATCTTCCCGGATATTGTTATAAGCTTCATACGCTTTGTCTTTATCCAAAGTGTATCTTGGGTCGGGAATGAAAGGCATTTTTGCCATTTTTAATATGGTAATGGTGGGAAAATGAAAATCTACTTCTACAGTTCCTAACAACAGGTAGCATCCGCCACCCTGAAAAGGATATTGTGAAAGATTATCCGGAAAGTGGGCGGTATCAAAATATTCTCCTTCCGCATCGATCCAGGTTCCGAAAAACATCGTCCCTCTTTTGGTGGGAACGTGCTTGCGGGATATCAGATAGGCCAGCATCTTGACTTGCTTCTTATGGTATTTCGTCAGGTCCTTTGCCATTACACTTCCCCTATATTTGGTTTGTAATAAGTCGAATGGACTTACTGAAACCGGGAATCCCAATATCTCGATTTCATCAAATGCGTCCTCTAAAGGATGCCTTTGTACTTTTGGAAGCGTGTATTCTTTTTGTGGCTCTTCCAGTAATGTCAGATGTTTAAAAGTCGGCCTGTTTCCTGCTAAAAGAAACCGGGCTTCAATTAACAATTCGTGCTTTTGCTTTCCGGTAAACCGGAATGCTCCTATAAATATCACGGTCTGTAAGGTCTCGATACCAATGGGGATTCTTTTGACAAAGTTTTCCAGGGAAGTATAATCGCCATTGTTTTTTCGTTCTTCAGGAATTAAAAGCGCGATTTTGCTTTCGAGCTTTTCGATGTGCATGAGCCCTAAATAAATGTCTTTTTCATAAACCGTAGTCTGGTATTCGCTTAGATTGACACAAGGGTTTAATATAGTCGCACCTGACATTTTCGCTTCGTGGACATATACCTCTGTTCTGTAGAAACCGCCGCCATTATTGATCGCCGAAACCATAAACTCAATAGGATAGTACACCTTCAGATAAAGGCTTTGGTAGCTTTCTACGGCATAAGATGCCGAGTGGGCCTTGCAGAATGAATAGCCTGCAAAGGATTCTATCTGGCGATAGACCTCTCTGGAGAGCTGTTCAGGATGACCCAAAGCCTTGCAGGATTCAAAGAAGTGGTCCTTGACTTTCTGTAGGGCAGAGAGCGAACGTCCTTTGCCGCTCATCGCCCGACGTAATACATCGCCGTCAGCAGGGGACAGGCCTCCGAAATGAAGGGCTATCTTTATAACATCCTCCTGATATACCATAATGCCGTAAGTCTCTCCCAGTTCTTTCTCAAAAACCGGATGGAAATATTCAAATTGATCAGGATTGTTGTGACGGAAAATGTATTCCTTCATCATTCCGCTTTGTGCCACGCCCGGACGTATGATGGATGATGCTGCTACCAATACCTTATAATTGTTACATTTCAATCTTCTGAGTAGTCCTCGCATTGCCGGACTTTCAATATAGAAGCAACCGATCGTTTTTCCCCTGCTCAGAAATTCATTGCATCTCTGTTCATCTTTTGATAAGCTCACATCTCTAATATTAACTTTGACACCTTGTTTTTCTTCGATGAGTTTAACGGTATCGTTGATGGTTCCCAAGCCCCGCTGGGAAAGGATGTCGAATTTCTCCAGACCGATTTCCTCAGCCACGTGCATATCGAACTGGACGATCGGAAATCCTTTCGGCGGCATTTCCAATGCCGAATAATTGGTAATGGGTTCTTCAGAGATTAGAATTCCGCAAGAGTGCATACTCCTCTGGTTTGGAAATTTCTCTAAAAGCTTTCCATATTTGTGAACCATTGCTGACACCGAATTAATATCGTGCTGTTCAATAGATTTAGTAGCCAACTCATCCAGTTCCTCTTTTGGCAAGCCGAATGCTTTTCCCACCTCACGGAAAATCGATTTATACTTAAATTCGACGTTCGTGCCGCAAAATGCCACGTGATCTTTTCCGTATTTATCAAAGACGTATTGTAAAATGGTATCTCTGTTTTGCCAGCTCCAGTCGATATCGAAATCCGGCGGTGTTTTCCGGTTCAGATTCAGAAAGCGTTCAAAGTACAGGTCCAACTCCAGCGGGCAGATGTCTGTAATGCCAAGACAGTAGGCCACAATGCTATTGGCACCGCTTCCGCGACCGACATGCATAAACCCCATCCGGTTGCTGTACTGGATGATGTCCCAAGTTATAAGGAAGTAAGCACCGAAATTCAATTGGTCAATTACATCCAGCTCTTTTTGCATTCTCGTTTCTGCGGTTCCATCATCATCAGAATATCTTTCTTCGAGTCCTTTACGGGCAAGCTCTGTCAATAATTTGAAATCATTTTCCTTACTGTCTGTAAAATGTTTCTTATTCTTTGGGGTCTTATAGTTAAAATTGAAATGGCATTGTTCTAGTAATTGTTTGGTATTTTCAATGATTTGCGGATAATGCTGGTATTGTTTCAATAGCTCATTATTTGAGATCAGCTTCTCGTTTTGCCCGCATATATCATTTTCTTCAAGCTTAGTAACCAGCGTATTGCGGTCAATGGCCCGCAGGATTCTATGCAGTGTGTATTCTCTCTTTGTTGTAAAAGTCACCGGCTGCAAAATGACCATTCTTGGCAGATACTTTCTTAGGTTGGAATTAATCAAAAGATTGATTTCTTCGGGACGGATACCGATGTATTCGTTTCGCTGAAGTTTCTCAGGATAATTACTCAGAGGATATACAACAAAGACCTCCGGCAGATCAGGGTGATGTAATGGCAGATCCTTTCCTTCACAATTATGCTGCGTTAAAAGCCTGTTGATTTCCCCGATACCTGCCTGATTTTTTGCCAGGCAGATGTAATGCTGTTTATTGTCAGTTCTTATATCCACACCCACCACGGGTTTGATGTTGCTTTTTTCACATAACCTGTGAAAGTCATAAATGCCGGAGATACAGTTGATGTCGGTCAGGGCAGCCACACCAATTCCCAGTTCAACACACTGCTGAACCAATTCTTTAACGGAAATGGTACCGTAGCGTAAGCTGTGAAAAGAATGACAATTGATGAACATAACATCTTGAATTTATTGGTTTAAAAATCCGGACGCTCTTCCTACACTGTCTGAACCGAACCTCATTTTAATTTTGTCCAACGTTTGATAAAGACTGATAAGCTCTTCCGTATCTTCAAACAGGTTCATCTGGTGACAGCCGTGAACTAATCCCGTAAATTTTATGCCTATCAACCTGATTCGCATCCTGCGGTTGTAGACCTTCTCAAATAATTCTAATGCATACCTGAGCAGCGTATGGTCGGATGAAGTGTAAGGGATCCTGTATTGCTTGGTCTCCGTATCGAAATTGGAATACCGAATCTTTACAACAACGGTAGAGGTCAGCCACTTCTCCTGACGGAGCTGGAAGCACAGCTGTTCCACCATTCCTGAAAGTATGCTCTTTATGGCGGTGATATCGATGGTATCCTGTGAAAATGTATTTTCCTTTGAGATGGATTTTCTTTCGGAATAGGGAATAACCGGCGTTTCATCAATGCCGTTAGCTTTCTTCCAGAGTTCCTGCCCGTTTTTTCCGATCAGCTGGTGCAAAACTTCAATCGGTGTTTCCGATAGGGTTTCAATTGTTCTGACTCCTAATCTGGATAAGAGTTGAAAAGTGACATTCCCAACCATAGGAATCTTCTTTATTGAGAGGGGATTTAGAAAGGGCTTGATGTTCTGTTCAGGAATTTCAAGTTTTCCGATGGGCTTCGATTCCCCGGTCCCGATTTTGGAAACGGTCTTATTCGTGGACAAGGCAAAACTGATTGGCAGACCGGTATTTTTTCTGACTGCCTCTGCAATTTCAGTGGTCCATTGATAGCAACCGAAAAATTTATCCATCCCGGAAAGATCAAGGTAGAATTCATCAACACTTGCCTTTTCAAGAACAGGAACTTTTTCCTGTATGATTTCAGTGACCGTATGCGACATATTGGAGTACATTTCCATATCGCCCCGAATTACCTTTGCTTCCGGACAAAGCCTTAAAGCCATCTTTATCGGCATGGCACTTCGCACCCCAAAATATCGTGTTTCATAAGAGCAGGATGCTACCACTCCTCTGTCTCCGCCACCAATGATAAGCGGTTTTCCAACAAGGTCGGAGTTTTTCAGTCTCTCACAGGAAACAAAGAATGTGTCAAGATCCATATGGGCAATTGCGCGATTCATGTCGACAAAATTAGATACTATTTGTATCATTTTTATTATATTTGCTGATACAATTTGTACCAATGTCAATTTTTTCAGATAATATCAGGTTTCTAAGGCATAAAAAAAGTTTATCCCAGCAAAGTATTGCAGACAATTTGGGAATAAGCAGGGTCCGTTATGCCAAATATGAAGACGGCCGATCCGAACCTCCCTTCGATGTTCTTCTCACCATCTCCAAATATTTTAATATCAGCATCGATCTGATGCTGTCGTTGGATGTGAGAAAATATCCTTTGGAAGATACCATCAAGTTGCCGGACAATAGGATTGTTCTTCCTATCAGAGTAGACAATAATGGCAATGACCAGATTGAGGTCGTTCCACAGAAAGCTTCTATGGGTTACTTGAAAGGTTATGGTGATCCGGAATACATAGAAGGTCTTGACATTATATCTTTACCGTTTTTAAAAGGCGGTAAGTTCAGGGCATTCCCGGCTGACGGAGATTCAATGCCTCCTTATAAGGACGGAACATATATCGTAGGAAGATATGTGGAAGATCTTTCTGATCTGAAAACGGACAGAACGTATGTTTTCATTACATCCAATGATGGTATCAGTTATAAAAGATTTCAGTTTCATGAAGCAGATGGCATCTGGGTTAAGGCTGATAATAGTTTTTATGAGCCGTATAAAATTCCATTACCGGAAATTAAAGAGATCTGGGAATTTGCCTGTAGTATCAGTACAAAAGAATATGCGCCTGATGAGTTTTCAGAACGAAATATACAAGATTTTATTGCGGAGATTAAGACTGATATAAAGCATATCAAAGAAAGGATGGGAGACAAGGAGCAAATCCATTTTAAGTAATGGCTAAATAAATATAATAAATCATGACTCAGCTAACCTTATTTGATTCCGAAGAATTATATGAATTTCCAAAAGACCTTTTGGAGTTCAGGGAACATTTTTTGAGTAGGGAAGAAGCTGATCTTTTAAAAGATAAGCTGCTTCATTCTACATCCTGGGAACAGCGTACTCAGAAAATGTATGACAAAACGGTGATCACTCCTCGTCTGACAGCCTGGTATGGTGATGACAGGAAATCATATGATTCTGCAGATAACAATCCTTCAAGTTCTAATTCCTTGACTCCTGAGTTGTTTTCTTTGAAAGAAAGGATAGAGAAAGAATTCGGCTATCAATTCAATGGTGTGCTTTTAAATCTTTATCGTGACAATAACGATTCAGTAGCCTGGCATAGGGATAAGGAGAGCCGTTATGGTAAACGACCTGTTATCGCATCGATCAGTCTTGGACAAACCAGAAATTTTGACTTTAGGAAAAAAGACCACCATCAAAGCAAATACAGCCTTCCTCTACCTCACGGATCTTTATTAATTATGAAAGGTGACCTTCAGGAGCATTGGGAACATAGAATTGCTAAATCAACTATTCCAATGAAAGAGAGAATTAATTTGACTTTTCGCTTAACCAATGGATTATGAACAAATTAATTAAATAAAATACTTATATTTATAAAAACTAATAAAAATATAGCGGAATCCGAAAAGCTTGTCAGAGTAGGAACACATCAAATCATATATATTACCATGAAAAATTTAAAAAAACTTTCCAGAATTGAATTAAACAATATTCTCGGTAGCGGAATATTATCATCTTGCAGTGCATCTTGTCCCGGAGGTGGTACAGTATCAATTAGTTGTGATGGCACTTGTATAGCTACTGATGGTTCAGGTGTATCCTGCTCAGGTCCAGGCGGTGGAAGAAAAAACTGTCCACAAGTCATAGGTTCTTAATTCATTGATCAATTTTTTATAGAAACATTTTAACTCACTATAACCTCACTCCGGTGAAGTAAATATTGAGAATCTTTCATTAAAAATTATTAATCTTAAAATTTATACAATGAGAAATCTAAAGAAACTTTCCAGAACTGAATTAAATAATATTCTCGGCAACGGAATATTATCGTCCTGTACTGCATCTTGCCCCGGAGGTGGTTCGGTATCAATAAGCTGCGAAGGCACATGTGTTGCCAACGATGGCTTTGGGGTTTCATGTGGAGCAGGTGGCGGATCTAAAAACTGTCCAAAGGTTATTGGTTCATAGTCATATATTGTTCTATGTATGATTTAATACTACCATTATGATTTTTATCGTTAATAAATTATCCATCCTAATATTAGGATGGATTTTTGAAATTATATAATTAAACTTCCAAAAAATTTTATCAATGAAATTTCTTTTTATTTTAATACCAATATTTATTTTTTCACAATCATACAGAGTTATCTACGATTACAGTTACGTAACAGATACCATAACCAACAATAAATTTTCAACAAGGTACTATTTAGATATTTATCCTAAGAAAGTTAAGTTTTATAATGAAAACTTTTACATATCTGATTCTATACAGAAACAAACAAAAGAGAATACATCAATGACCATGTCGGGTTCACTTATGTGTACAAGAGACACTGGTTCGGATGAGAATACTGTTTACAAGTTTATTGATAGTGATTATTACAAAATAAAATCTTCTGATAAACTGCGTTGGAAAATAGAATCAGAAAGTAAAAAAGTAAATGAATACAACTTACAGCTGGCCACCACTAAATTCGGTGGAAGGATTTGGAAGGCTTGGTTCTGTAAAGAGATTAATCTCGCTGAGGGTCCTTACAAATTTCATGGTTTACCTGGACTAATTTTTGAAGTTGAAGACGACAAAGGATACTTCAAATTTAAACTGGCCGAGATAAAAAAACTTACGTATGAATATGATACCATGAATTTTTTGGAATCAAACTTTGGCAAAAAAGCCCTGTCTGTCACTGTAGACGTATTTAATAAACTTCTTCTTAACGCCTATAATAATCCTTTTTCTGAAATTAGAACAAAAATGATGATGGGAAAAGATTACATTGGCTATATATGGTAGACAAGTAAAAAATGTAAAGGATCTGGATGACATAAAACGATTAAGACAGGAGGAAATTAGAAAGAATTATAATCCTATCGAGTTAAGCAGTAAAGTGTATTACAAATAGTAATATTTTTAACAAAGCTGTATGGCAAATCGGTGCTATTTTACATTATCTCATGTAACAATGGATAATAAATAAAACATTTTGCAGTATCGTAAATTGTATCCTCACTTCGTTACTCACGCAGTTTTGGACAAATCAAAACTTGATTTAAAGAAAAAAGGATCATCATCAAAGTAAATACAGCCTGCCACTTTCTCATTGTTCGTTGCTTATAATGAACGGAGATCCTCAGGAACATTGGAAGCACAGGATTGCTAAATCCAGATTGCAAATGAACCTAGGATACACTTTACCTTCCGGTTGATTCGCGAGTTATAGAGATCATTATCTTATCTGCCAAAGTAATCAGTTCATTTTGGGTGCCTTGATCTGCTTCATTGGATAGCAAAACAATACCGGAATTCAAATCAGGATAAAAGACCATATAGCTGCTGAATCCCAGACTTCCACCTGTATGTGAGATGCTTCTCCTGCCATCTTCTGCCATTTTTACTTTCCAGTTCAGTGCAATGGCACCATCCTCGATCTTTCCAAAGGTAGGCTGATGACTCAGAGATACAACAGGATCTTTTTCATCCAATTGAAAAGCCATATATTTCAGCATATCAGAAGTGGAGGATGCGATGCTGGCTGCTACTCTAAAATCTTCCCAATCGATCACCGGCATTATTCGCCCTTTGCCATCGTAGCTTTTTGCCATTTTTAATGGGACTTCTCCGGATTTCAGCAGATAGGTATTTTTCATATTTAATGGCTTTGCAAAATATTTTTTCAGAAGATTTTCGTAATTGTCATTGTAAACACGCTCCATTATATATCCCAGCAACTGTGCTGCAGTATTACAATGCTTCGATATGCTTCCTGGCAAAACTTTAAGTTTCACTTCGTGAAGATCTCGGTAAAGATCCTGTCTGCTGTAAATGGTGTGTACAGAATCTAAAATATAAGGTATAGCATCCGGATCAGCTTTGCCAAAAATATCTTTATCCGGCATCCAATTGGGTAGTCCCGATGTAAGATTAGCCAAATTCATCAGAGTGATCGGTGTTCCATTATATTCCAAGTTAGGATAATCGTCCTTCAGATATTTTCTTATATCATCATTCAGTTTTACCTTTTTGTCAAGAACAGCCTTTGCGAGTAGCGTAGCACCGACTGTCTTTGTAATGGAGGCTAGTTCATATATGGTATGTTCTGTCGGAAGGTGCTGCTCATCTCGTTCAGTTGAGCCGTAATTATAGATAAATTTCTTTCCATCTTTTATGATACCTACTGAAATGCCGACTCTGGAATTATTTTGCATAAAAGTAGAGACTGAACGCTGTACCAAAGAATCTAAAGGCGTTTTTAAACGATTATCAGTTGGTAATTGAGCAATCGCCTGGTTTGAAAATAATACTGCAGAGATGAGCAATACCAACTTGATGATCTGAAATGACTTTTTCATTTGAAATATTTAGTGGTTAATTATACTAATGACAGTTTTAATAATCAAATTGTTACATGATAATCGCCATCCTTAACGAGAATGGTATCTGTCTGAGTCAAAAGATGAGCAATACGGATCATAAAAAGTTCAACAATGAACATGAGATATGCTTTACTGATAAGAAAAATTCAGAAAAGTTATCAAGATTTCGATTAGAAAAGTATTTAAACGAAATAAGTGCGTTTCGTAATACGGATACATTAGACCTGAAACCTGCGTAAAATATACACGGGTTATTTTAAAACCTGCCCAAAAATGAGTATTTTGATTCAAACCTTTATTCAAATTTTTAAAATTTTCTTACTGCTACAAAAATTACATACTTTTTTTTGACCTGCACTTATTTTACACACTCTTCACAGATATATGCGTAAAATAGATACAGGTTATGTTCCAACCTGCATTAAAAAGATACATATCGACAAGCGGATAAAATGACAGCTTTGCTTTTGCTCAGTCAGAACTTTGAAAATAGGTTTACTGAAAAATAAAACAATGAATGTCAATTAATTACGCTTTTGCTGTAATTTTATTTACCGATTTTTAGAACTCTGAAAAATAATTCCAATTTAAACTGCAAGATGTGTCTTTGTATATACAAGTTTTCAAGTTGTACATCCAAGACGATCTTGCCTTCTTGCAAAAGGGGAAAAGACTTCGGAACTCGTCTTTTGTTGTTCTTAAATCTGGTATAATATTCCAAACTGTTCTTTTTTAATCTTTACAAATTTCAGATTAATCCGGACTGACTTTAAATAGTCCAAGTCCCTTCAAAGCTATTGTTTTGGGAGATTTGATGTTCCAACTTTGCAACAGAAATCTTAATCAAAAAAGATGAAAACACTTGTCTACTTTTTCTTTAGCCTTATGTCGATATCGGTCTCAGGACAGGTCGGCATTAATACTCAGTTTCCGAAAGCAACACTTGAAGTGGTTGGAAAACCAGGTGAAATGAATCATTTTGACGGAATCATTCCGCCACGTATTACCGGCGATGAATTGTCTGCAAAGACATATTCCACCGCACAAAAAGGAGCCATTGTATACGTCATCTCACCTGCAAACAGCCCAACAGGACAGGCAGCTCAACTAACGAAATCGGGATTGTATTATTTTGACGGTCAGCAGTGGAATGCATTGACTAAGAATGACTCTTTGGAAATGGTTGCACTCAGAGGCAATACTTCTACCGTTGAAATTATCGTAAAGGACTTTCTTAAGCTCGATTTTGACCAGAAAGAAAATTATATCCTGGGAAAATCAAGAAGTCCGATTACTGGCGAGTATAATACTGTTGTTGCAACAGATTCCAACATCACTTCCGGCAAAGGAAATTCGGTATTTGCTTATGCCATGTCGCAGGGAAAAGTAACAGGAAAACTGAATTACGCAGCAGGCGTATCGGCTTTGAATGGAATGGCTAATGGAACCATATCTGGTAACAGGAATATCGGAATAGGGGCCGGCGTCATGTCATACATCACGTCAGGTAATGATAATATATCAATTGGATACCTGGCAGGAACAGGAAACCGAACAGGCTCCAATAATATATTCATTGGCGTGGGCGCCGGAAGTCCGGCTGTAGGTGACAGAAGTGTTAATAATAAATTAGCTATACATTCAACCCCCGTTACAACAAGCTCAACCAGCTTTTGGGACGGTATTTCCAATAACTATACGGATTACAAATTTGCTTTGATATCGGGGGATTTTTCCGAAAGGTGGTTAAATATTAATGGTAAATTAAGCGTTACACCTTCCCAGATGCCAAACGCAGACGGCGACGCATCATATACAAAAAAAGTTGTGGCAAAAGCTGATGGTTCATTTGGTTTCGCATCAGAAATAATTCCGGCACCTCCTTCGACAGGAACATATATTTTAAAAAGCGTTGATGGAATTGCCAGTTGGAGTGTGCCATGAATAAAGATGATAGTACAGAATCTGCTGTGGTTGTTTTCAGAATCAAAAAGGAAAGAAAGGAAAATTGGAAGAAATTGTGCAAAGAAAAAGATATTTCTCTGACCAGTCTGATTATCGATTGTGTTGAACGCCGGATAATGGATGATGAAAGAAGAAAAGTTCTTGAGTTCATTGAAAAGCAGGATAATATCTTTGTAAAGATCGAAACCAATGTTAATCAGTTGGCAAGAATGGTTAACGGACAGAAGTTCATCTCGGAAAGTCAATTAGAAGTATTTTCCGCACAGCTCACAGAAATAGCAAAACTGAAAATTAGGCAAAATATGATATTTGAAAACATCTGTCGACTGCTTTCAAAATGATCGTCAAGTTAATGAAACCTGCGGGATCAAACTTTCCCGGAGTTGAGTATAACGATAAGAAGATTGAGAAGGGAAAGGGAGAGCTGATGCTGATGAAGAATTTTCCTTCATTCATTAATGAAAATAGCAATAAGCAGCAAGTCAAGAATTATCTGAAAGCGATATCCAAAAGCAATAAGGTACAAAAGCCACAATTCCACGCAGTGATCTCTACCAAATTCCAGAAGCACAGCAAGGAAGAACTTACAATGATCAGCGCAGACTTTATGGGGCAAATGGGATACGGACAACAGCCCTACATTGTAATTTTTCACAAGGATACTGAGAATAATCATATCCATATAGTTTCCACAAGGGTCAATAAACAAACCGGAAAAAAGATCGATGACAGCTACGAAAAGCTAAAAGCCCAAAAAGCTATGGCCCAGGTGATGGAAAAACGTTACGGAATAAATGAAGAGGAAAAATTAAATCAACTTTTAAATTACAAAATTGGCTCTTTTCAGCAGCTGAAAACTTTGCTCAACAGAAATGGTTACCAATTGACCGAAAACACAAATGATGGAAAATCCATTACCATTTCAAAAAACGGCATTGTCCGACGAAGGCTATCAGCGAATCAGATTGTTTTTAGCAATAAAGACAATGAGAAACGAATTAAGCAGATCAGAGCCATTTTTTCAAAATACAGGCAGCTTTATGCCAACAAAGTTTTCAGAGTGGATGATTACAGAAAAAAGGAAGGTGTCATACCTGAAAACAAACACAAAGACCATTGGAAACCGGAAATTGAATTTGAAAGCGAGCTTCAGAAAAAACTTAGAGATTCTTTTGGTATCGATATCGTGTTTCATCATAAGGATAATCGAATGCCTTTCGGATACACGTTGATCGATCACAAGACCGCAACAGTTCATAAAGGTAGTGAGATCATGAAGATGGGAGAATTGTTTGAATTCACATCAACCAGGATGGATAAAAGGTTTTTTGAGCAGTTGAAAGACTATGGCATTCACAATGCGGAAACCAGGATGGTGATGCTACAATATCTGAAAGAACGATATCCGGAAAATGAGCTGAAGGATTTTATGTTGTTTGAGAATAAAAAGATGAAGAACAGGGAAGTATTCAATGCCATCAGAAATGATGTAAAGGAATATCTCAAAAGTCAAGGTGGAGATAATGTAAGCCTTGTAAAATCCGAGGAAGGAAAATATTACGCGATCCATTCCAGGCTTCACTTCGTTGGAGAGCTGCAACCATTGATCGGAGAAAAGCAATATCAGCAGTTTCTAAATCCGGAAATGAAAAATGAAAAGCTATTGGAAAACAATACCGGAAACGATTTGAAGCAAGCAGTTAACGAAATGCTGTTTAAATGGATGAGGTCTTCCGGTACAGCAAAAGACCCATCTGAGAACGAATTGAAAAAGCGACGAAAAAAAAGATAAAACCGGTAACAAAAATGATTATCACCTTTGGAACACAAAAAGGAGGAACGGGCAAAACCACGCTTGCCATTGCTTTTGCCAATTATATTTCGGGAATATCTGAAAGGAAGGTCAACGTGTTCGATTTTGATTTTCAGAAATCCTTTTATCAAAAATGGATCGAAGATGAAGAATCAGAGCTGCCCAAACTATATGAGGTCAGGATTATTGATGAGGACAATGAACAGCCTTTCTCCGATTTTGAACATCTGATCGAAATGAAAGAAAGTGAAGAGGTCAATGTTTTTGACCTTGCCGGAACGCTGGATGCCAGGTATAGTGATCTGCTGATTTACAGTGATTTTATAGTGATCCCTTTTGAGTATTCTAATGTTTCCGCAAAATCAACGCTGGTTTTTATCAATTTTCTGGGATTGCTGGAAAGCCAGGCAGAGCGAATATTCATTAGGTCTAAATACGATAAGGGGTATAAATATCAAAACCAGGAAGGAATGGATGCTGAGATCAGTAAATACGGAATTCTGCTGAAAAGTCCTGTATTCAAAAGAAACTGTCTTCAGACCATTGATACAAGGAAGCTCACCTACGAGCAGAAATATGCGGTCAAAAATCCTTTCAATGAACTGATCGGTCACATTAATCAAATGCTTGAAATTAATATATAACGATTTTAAAAACACTTATAATGATCAAAATATTTCTAACCATTCTGGCTGTTTATCTGCTGTACTATGCAGGAAATATTGTCTATGACCTTTTTCTGAAAAAGGATGCTGCATTAAAAGAAAATGAAGCGGAAGAATATGCCCTGACTGAATTTACAGAGCAGAACAAAAACGAAATAAAATCAGTCAGTATCGATGATGTTGAACATCTTAATACACCCAATTCATTTAATACGAAGGAGCTCTTTTCTTCAAATGGCGAAGAACCGGATGATCCGCACGATTTAGAAAACTGGCGTAAGAAATTTGAATCCGAGCAGGACATCGATGCGTTTGAAACGGTCCCGGAAATTGGTGGATATTCAACAGCGAACGAAACCTCGAAACACCAGTCTTCTGAGCCGGAAGCTGTTCAAAGCGATGAAATAAAAGAGTCCTTAACTCCAAATTCTGACGACAAAAGTGTTCAATCCGAGCACAAGAAAGAAGATATTGCTTTAAAGCTCAAACAGCAATTCAACCACTTCCTCAGCCTTGCCGAAACCCAGGTCCAGGTCCTTTCAGACCGTGACGGCTTTAAGGTTTACCATTCAATGATCTAAAAGAAAACCTAAACTTTTAAATCTTCAGATGATCCGCTCAGTAGAGCCGGATAGCACACCTTCTATGACTTTTTCTGAACAAAAAAACACAGTTCAAATATAAATCTTACCTATTATGAAACACAAATGTAAACGTTACCCAACGACGAAAAAATTATTTACAGCGGCACTGCTTCTTATGGCGGTCACGCCTATGCTGGCACAGGGTGGTGCTACTGCCATCTCCAATGCAGCCAATGACATTAAAGACTATTGGGACCCGATCAAGCTGATCTTAAAAGCAGTTGGCGGATTGGTCGGTTTTATCGGCGGTCTTCGGGTCTATAACAAATGGACCAACGGCGACCAGGATGTCAATAAAGAAATCCTGGGTTATGGTGGTGCGATGATCTTCCTTATCGTTGTTCCTGAATTTGTAACCTCCTTTTTCGCATAAGATGGGATTCTACCTCTACAAGGGGCTGAAAAAGCCTCTTGTATTCTTCGGGCTAAAAGGAAAGTACATCATTTATGCAGTTGGTGTGATCGGCGCAGGGGTCGTTGCCGCACTGGTCATGTCCAAATTCGGATTGCTCGGTTCACTACTGGGACTGGCCGCTACAGCAGGAGGCGTTTACCTGATTTTCAGAAGACAGGACAAGCATGGACTCTATGACAAGACGAAAAACTTTGATCAGATCTTCATTTTTCCAAAAAGAATGAACAACAATAAAATTTTTAAAAATGGCAACAGCAAAAAAACACACCTTTGATATTCCTTTTATAGGCTACGATTACGGAAAATATTTCAATTGGGATTTTGATGTGCTGTTTGGACAATACGGCAATCCCATCATCGGAATGAGGATCAAAAACATCGTTGAGCAGTATTCTGCTGACCCGGATAACTATCTAAACTTCCATACGGTTCTTAATAAGGTTGTGTCGATCATAGGAGAGGGAAGGATCGTTCAGAAACTGGATATATTCACGAAGAAGAAATACTCCGCTGAGCCATCACCTCAATTCCTGCAGCAAAAGTATTCTGAACATTTTGACGGAAGGCTTTTTAAGACCATTGAAACTGTTTTGCTCTTTACCGATATCGTCGATGATAAGCTGAAAAAGAAAAACAAGCATTACATCTTTTCCGAAAAGGGTTTTAAGGAGCTTCGTGATAAGTCACAGAAGGTGTTTATGTTGTTGAAGCAGAGTGGCTGCGAACCTGAATTTCTGTTTGAGAAAGATTTTGAATATTACATCTCAGGGGTTTTGTCCATGCAGTTTTCAGAAGTGCCGGTATTTGACAATATCAAAAGTACCAGTGAATATCTAAAAATAGGTAATCGGTATGTCAAGAATATGGCCTATGTCGATGTCGAAAATATCGATCTGCCCTCAGAAATAGAGCCCTATTCAATACTTGGCGGAAATGGAGCCGCTTCGGAAACAGCAGTTGATAATTTTACCTTCATCAATGAACTGGAAGACTACGAAACTATTGTTTATAACCAGGTCATTACCATTCCGTTGCAGGCGCAGCAGCAACGGGAACTCGATAAAAAGAAGAAAAAACACGAGGGTGCTGCCAACAATTCACCATCCAATGCCATCATCGCAGATGAGATCCAAACCTTGCTTCATAATATCGCTATTGATGGCCAGCTGGTGGTCAATGCCCATTTTTCGCTGCTGTTTTCAGCAAACACGCTGGAAGAAATGGAAGGGATACAGTCCCAGATTGAGAATAAGCTGTTTACCAAAGGGATCATCGTTTCCAAGAATGCCTACAATCAGCTGGAGCTATTCCGGGCAGCCATTCCTGGCAATGCAACAGAACTCAGGGAGTATGATCTTTTTATGACGACAAGCGAAGCGGCCTTGTGTTTTTTTTTTAAAGAAAGCTATCCCGTGAATGAAGAATCCAATTTCTACCTAAGATTCACGGACCGGCAGGGAGTACCCTTAAAGGTTGACCCTGCTGACCTTCCGATGAAAACCGGACGGATCAACAACCGGAACAAATTTGTACTTGGACCCTCAGGTTCAGGAAAGTCATTCCTGATGAACAACATTATCGAGCAGTATCTGACCTACAATTATGATGTGGTGATAGTGGATACCGGTGATTCCTATTCGGGAACCTGCAAATATAAAGGCGGAAGATACATCCAGTACACCGAAGAAAAACCAATTACGATGAATCCTTTTCTGATGGATAAAAAAGAGTTTAATATCGAGAAAATAGAGTTTCTGACCAATCTGATCTTCCTGATCTGGCAGGGACCGGATGCAACGGTGTCTTCTGCACAAAAATCAATCCTCGATAATGTGCTGATGTCCTATTACCATCAATATTTCAATTCAGGAACCGATTGGTTTGACAATAAAACGTCAGAAGAACTGATCCTTTACCTTGCAAAATATAATATTCATGAAGAAGATATTGTTACTGATAGATCAGCAACCGGAGGCGGTTTCGAAAATAGCTATTACGATATTTTGGGACTTCCCTTCGATGCATCTGCAGATCAGATCAAAGAGACAGGACGAAAACTGTTGAAATCGTACCATCCTGATAAAAATCTGAATAATCCCGATTACGACAGCGAAAGGTTCTATAAAGTGTATGAAGCCTATGAAACCCTGAGCGATGAGCAGCGGAGAAAGATCTATAATGAAACGCAGCTGATTCTTATTAAGTCAAAAGACATCATAGAACGTCCGGGATCCACAGAAGACTGGAATCAAAGTTTCCGAAAGGCCATTATCAAAAAGATCAAGGAACTGGAAGAAAAGTTGGAAGCCAAAGAGCTTTCATTCAACGGATTTTATGATTACTGCGACAAATTCCTGCCGCTTTATCTGAACAACAAAAAGCACAGCATTACGGAAAGAGAGTTCAATCTCCGGACATTTTTATTTGTACTGAGGGATTTTTACAAAGGCGGAAGATATGCAACCACGCTGAATGAATCTGCTGATAATACGCTGTTCGATGAATCCTTCATTGTCTTCGAGATCGACAATGTAAAGGACAATCCGAAACTCTTTCCGATTGTAACGCTGATCATTATGGACACATTCATTCAGAAGATGAGGCTCAGAAAAGACCGACGAAAAGCCCTTATCATTGAAGAAGCCTGGAAAGCGATTGCGAGTAAGCTGATGGGAGGTTACATTTTGTACCTGTATAAAACGGTCCGTAAGTTTTGGGGCGAGGCGGTGGTCGTGACACAGGAACTGGATGACATCATTGGAAATGCTGTGGTGAAGGATTCTATCATCAACAATTCCGACACCTTCATCCTGTTAGACCAGACCAAGTTCAAAGATAATTTTGACCGGATTGCGTCTCTTTTATCACTGAACAAAGTAGAGCAAAACAAGATCTTCACGATCAATAATCTCAACAATAAATCCGGACGAAGCAGATTCAAGGAATTCTATCTGAAGAGAGGTTCCAAGGGTGAAGTCTATGGAAATGAGGTCTCCCTTGAACAATACCTGACCTATACCACTGAAAAGCCTGAGAAATCAGCCGTTGAGTACTATGTTCAAAAGTACGGCAATTATGACGAGGCTTTGATAAAAATCGTATCGGACCTAAAAGCTTTTGGTGATAGTCTTGAAAACCTGGTGTCTTTGGTAAATCTCTGCCGGCATCCTCTGGATCAGAAGGTCGTTTCCTACTACCAAAAGATGAAGAACAATCATCCCGGGAAAAATATCTTCAAGGTTATCGCCCAGGAACTGGAAGAACGAAACATCAATTTCCCTGAATTAATTAATAAAAATGAATATCAGTATGAAAAAGCTTAGCCTGTTATTTTTAGGATTCTGCGGACTGCTATCTGCTCAGAATACCTACATCGACCCGACAGTAACCGCTGCGATGATCCTCTATTCGGAAAATCTGAAAGCTAAACAGAACGAGGTTATTGATGAAACGTCCAAACTGAAGGATGCGCAGACCTGGGTGGGAACCCAGATGGTTGCCGCCAATGATATTCAGAATAAAATACTGAAAGGATTGAAGGAGGTTTCGGGAACCTTACAGAATGGAATCCAGGTACAGGAGATCTATTCCGAACTGAATAAGTGCTACATGTATTCCTCACAGGTGGTGCAGCTGGCATCACAGCATCCGCATTATGCGATTTTCGGTACCAGGGCTTCGCAGAAAATGTATGAGCAAAGCCTGAAGATCGTGACGGATGTTACGGATATCCTGACATCTGGAGAATTAAACCTGGCAACAGCAGGAGATCGTTACAAGATCCTGCATAACATTTCGGGAAATGTGAAAAGCCTCAAGCTCTGGCTTCTGGCCATCAAGCTGAGACTGGAGAAAGCCAACAGGCTGGGATTCTGGAATTCCATCAATCCTTTTGCAGGGTACATTAATACCGATAAGGCCATTGTGAATGACATTATGAACCGCTATAAAAGAAATTTTTAAATCAAAAGTGATGAAAAAGAAACTGATCACTTTTCTCTTCGTTGTGGCAGCCTATTTCCTACTGACTTCATCCGGCGGTAGTTCTACACCGGCCTGGCAACAGGAAAATGTTTCTTTCCCAATGATGGATATTGAGATCAATGCTACCATGAAAGAACACGACCGGCAAAAAGAGATGCGGCAAAAGCAAACGCTCAATGCCTCTGTGGAAACGGCCAATGAGTCCCAATGGAAGAATTTCAAAGACAAGGTGACCAAGATCCAGGACAGGCTGCGTGTTGTCTCATTTGCAATCCAGGCAATACCTGCAGGCATAGCAATGAGCAGGGAAATAACCAAAATAACGGATAATCAAACTGCCATTATCAATGAAATTAATACAGCGCCTTATTCCATCATTACTGTTCTTCCAACACAAGTACAATTTGTGGATGACCTTCAGATGACCTTAAGGTTACTCACCGGAATTCTTCTGTCCTATGGAGCTATCAATCAGATGGAACAATCGGAACGTAAGGTATTACTGAATTACGCATTGGGCGAGGTTAAAGCACTCAGTAGGAATTCAACCTATATGCTCCTGAAAATAAGAGACATCAAAGCCAAGGTTTTACGGAACAAACGAGCTTTCCAGTACTATGTCAACAGGGACCGACGGGTTGTAGAAAACATTATGAACCATATCAAATCCTTTTAGTGATGAAGAAAACAGTTACTATCAGCATTTTCCTGTCCTCATTTGTTGGGATAAACAGCCAGCAGATCGTAATCAACGATAAACTGCTCTCACAGATCACGGTCAACCACGGGGTACGTCTGGCCAGCGAGCAGGCATTCCTGGGTTCTTACAAAAAGCAGAAAGAACTCTACGACGATATCAATAATAAAACAAAGCAGGTGATCGCCATTCAGGAGTATATCTACCAGCAGCTGAAGAATGTCAATTCTGCGCTGACCCAAAGTAAAAAGCTCATCTATCTCTATCAGTATCTGGGAAAGATCGTCAGTAGTTCCAATAAAATGATGGAGCTATCTGCACAGCGTCCCGAATATGCCGCACTGGTTTCAAAATATTATGTGGACATCGGAAAACAGGTCATAAAGCTCCAGCAGGAAGTTACGCAGGATATTCTGAACGAGGATAAGGATTTTCTGATGGATGCGATGGATCGCGAGATGCTGATTGAAAAGGTTTTTACCCGGGTGAGGAACATCCAGGGGAACATCCTCTACATAATTATGAGACTTGAAAATGCGAAGAAAATACCGTATGTGTACCAGGTACCGGTTCTGAGGAATTACGTCAATATTGACAGAGCTATCGTTGGTGATATTATGATTAAGTACAAATACATCTTCAATTAAGAGTTATGGAAATAGTATTGAAAAAAGGGCCATTCTTGGTTTTTCTATGTGTTGCCGTAGCGGCATCAGCACAAATAAGTGTCAAAAGACTGAATGATCCAGCAATTGTTGCCCAACATAAACGTATGACCTTTGAGAGCTGGGGAGACTGGCGGCCATACCCCAAATATTTCCTGGGTATCCAGACCAATTTTGCCTATGCGACGGTCTGGGGAATGTGGGCACCCAAGATCAATAGGGATTATAAGGACGGTGACGATATCCGTCCGTTGAAACCTACCGGAGAACAAAATCTACGATTCGCACAGCTCAAGTTCCAGGAAGAGGAAGCTAAGAAGATCAAGGCTGCATCCGACACGATATACAAAAGAAGCGTTCAGGATCTGGCATATTGGACTTCGGCCACGGTTGATGCGGACCCGCTATGGTTACTGTACTACAAACGAATGCTCAGGCCGATCACGGAATTTCCGGACAACCCGCAGAATTTTATGGAATGGCGACTGAAAGACCAGGAGACCTACGAAACGCTTAATAGTATTGGAACATTAAAACGGCTTCAGGAACAGCTTGATCTTATAAAAGATAAATACACGTTGTCCCGGACAATGGATATGCCGAGAGGGAAACGCTTCATTATGTATCACGAAACGCTGATCCGGTGGCGGATATTTGTGCAGGAACTCAGAAAGTACAATAACAGGACAACGCTGCTTCTGGATTATAAAAACATTCTGAGCAGTCATTTAGTAACTGCATTGCCTACACAATGGACACCTAACTCAGACAAAGGAATTGTTCAAAACGTTATGCAGCAATATAAACACAAATATTAGAGATGAATAAAAAACTAATGCTTTGCCTTTTGGCAATATTACTACCGCTCATCACCTTTGCACAGACCGATGGCGATTACAGCAATCTGCTTCAGTTTCTGAAGGGTGATGGCGCTTTTGAAAAGTGGTTTATGGAGGTCTTTACCAAGCTGGACACCAGTATTCAGGACAGCGCTCAAGGTTCCGCACTAGTAGGAAGAGCGATTGGAGGATTAGGTGCATTGATGTATCTCGGTTATATGGGCTGGCAGATGGCCGCCGGAGACCGGGAATGGGAAATCACCCCGATGCTTAAGCCGATTCTGATTGGCTTTACTTTGGTGTATTGGACGGGGTTTGTCAATCTTATACAGGCACCCTTTGAAGCTATTGCGGAACCCGGCATTGCGATTTTCAGCGATATAGAATCTGAGGTCAATGATCTGCGGGTTCAGCGATTCAAAAAACAACAGCAATTGTTGGATGCCGTCATTAAGCTTAATGCTGAGGAAGATGCGAAGCAGGAAGTGATTAACAATACTTCAAAAGATGCAGATGATTCGTGGTTTGATATCAGCGACGGGATCGATAAGCTGCTGCAGCCCATCAAGGAATGGCAGATCAGGATGCAGTTCCAAATGCAGAAACTCGTTGCTGAAGTGATCGAGTTTGTCTGTCTTTCCATTCTGAGGATCTGTGTTTACCTGATATTTTTTATCCAGAAAATATGGGCATACATTCTAATCATTTTAGGTCCGATCGCTATTGGAATGGCCCTTGTACCGGGATTTGAAAACTCGCTTTACAGCTGGGTATCCAAGTTCATCAATATTAATCTGTACACATTTGTCGCTTATACTGTCATCAACATTGGACAACAGCTTATCGCCTCAGGCTACACGATGGAAATCGAACGGTATGATACCTTACTGACCAACGGAACTGTTACCAACCTTGATGCCTTAATGGTCTATGTTAGTAATTCAGGAATGATCTATAATGGACTTTTTACCTGTGTTGCATATATAGTAACCGGTATTGGTGTTCTGATGACTCCAACAATAGCAGACAGTATTGTTTCAGCAGGCGGGGCCGGTGCTATGACGAAAATGAAACAAGCCGCCGGAAAAGTGGCAAGCAGTGCGAAAACAGCCGTACTGACTGTGAAAACAGGCGGAGCTGCTGCAGCGGCGTCAGCTGCCAAATCAGCCGCAGCAGGTTCCGCTTCAGGTAGGGTTAATAGTGCAATGAATAACAAAAAGAAATAAAATATGCTGATAAAAAATATAGAACAGCGAATTAGAATCAATAAGATCGTTTCTCTATCTGCCATTGGTTTTGCCGTATTCATCGTTATTGCCGGATTTTTCTTTTCCTATCGGATAATCCAGGATTCTCGAAGATCCATTTACATTCTCGATAATGGCGTTCCGGTGTTGGCTAAGCAGACTGATGTCCTTTTGAACCGCCCGGTAGAATACAAAGCCCAGATTGAACTTTTTCACCGCCTTTTTTTCACACTGGCTCCGGACGATGCTTATATCAAGGAGAATATTCAGAAGTCACTCTATATGATTGACGACAGCGGGAAAAAGGAATACACCAATCTCCGGGAAAAAGGATTTTATAACCAGATCGTTGCTTCCAGCTCAATGGTCAGCATCCATGCTGATTCAATCACGCTCAATATGGATCGAAATAAATTTCAATTCTTCGGAAAGCAGATGATCACGAGGAAATCATCGGTCATCACCCGAAAGCTGATTACTGAAGGATTCTTCGAGGACATTATCCGAAGCACCAATAATCCACATGGTGTGCTGTTGAAGAACTGGCGCATCATCGATAACGAGGAACTTTCCAATCAAACCAAAAACTCGTATTAAGAATGAATGCTTTTATAAAACAGAACGGACAGAAATGGCTGGGCCGTCTGGCTAAAAATCCGAAAAGGTTCTTTATCTCTTCGATGATCTTTCTTTCGGTATCATTTATAGGATCGCTGATACAGGGTATTTTCTTTCCTTCCCAAAAGACCTTTACCATTAAACCGCCTGTTCTTTATTCCAATAGTGGGATCAGCCAGAATACGGCTTCTGCTCAGAACACGGAAACGGAAAAGATCGTTAATGAATTGAAGTTGCTGAAAGAAAAAAGAGACCGGAATGCTTTACAAAAAGAAGACAGCCTGAGAATAGAATTTTTGTTTAATCAATACCAGCAATTCAAAAAAAGCCGCTAGTAACGCAGACCACTCACCTAAAATCAAAACGCAATGAAGAAAATAAATTTCAAACAGAAAAAATATGTGTTGCCGCTCCTGGCTCTGCCGTTCATGCTTCTTTTCGGCTATGTCGGTGCGGAGTTCTCGAAAGAGGATAAGCCCAAAGACAAGCCGAAAGAGCTGTCCCTTTCACTAGGCGAAACCAAGGATTCTATTATGAATAAGAACGATGCCTACGACGCATTTTTCAAAAAAGATGACAACCGGACGATGCTGGAAGGACTGGATAAGGAACGGGACAGCCTGTTAAGTTATGACGATCAATTATCACTGGCTCAAAAGAGAAAAATTGATTCCTTAAAAGCGGTTTCCTCAGGACAGAATCAATATCAGGCTAAAGGAAATTCTTCATCCTATTATAATCCAAAGCAGCAAAATGAAGACAAAGACTACAAAAGGTCTTCTGAGATTATCCGGATGCTGAATGAGAAATCATACGGGGATCAGGGAAACAATTTCGCCGGGACACCGAAGGAAAAGACACAAAATGTCCAACCTGACCCGGTCAAATATCTGAAGCAACAGATGCTAGTGATGGATTCCCTGGAAAAGGCAAGAGATCCGGAATACCAAAGCAAACTGGTGGCAGAACAACGGCTCAAAGCAAATAAGGAAAAGATGGACGAGTTTCTGAACTCAACGTTCAATGTCAGCAAATCAGGAATCAACAATGTTTTCAATGCCTTTTATAAAGAACAGGAAAACAGCTTTATCAAAGCGGTCATTGATGAGAATAATAAAGGGTTCCTCGGCAGCAGGATCAGGTTCCGTTTATTAGAAGATATATTCGTCGGAAACAGAAAGATCAGCAAAGGTTCCATTCTCTATGGGCAGATTTCCGGATTCTCTATGCAAAGGGTTGATCTGAAGATCGTCTCGGTATTCACCAAGGGAGAGATCTTTCCTGTTAACCTCTCCATCTATGATGTGGACGGGATGAAAGGGCTATATGTTCCCCAGAGCGTGTTCCGGGATATGATCCGGGAAATGGGAAGCAATTCGGTTCAGGGTACGCAAATGGATATGGGCGGACAGGGCTTCTTCACCAGCATCGGTTCCAAATTGTTCACTTCCACTTCAAAATCTATAGCCAATCTGATAAAAACCAATAAAGCCAAACTGAAGTACAATTCCTATGTATTCCTGATCGACGAAAAACAACTTAAAGAATCACAAAACCAGCAAAATAAATAAAATGATGAGAAATTTATTATACAGTCTGATGCTGTTTACATTAAACTTGTTAACCGCACAAACCGCTACTCCTGAACAAATCATTTCTGATCTGCCGGAACTTGAGATCACGAAAGGAATAAACCTGCATATGATATCACCCGAACCGATTCAGTATGTAGACCTTTCCACCGATAAACTGACCGGGGATCTTCCAGCCAACAATATCGCAAGGATTAAAATTACCGATAACCCAAGCTCTGAGAAAGATAAAAAGAAACAGTCCGCGCCTTTTTTCAGCGGAGATACTGTGGGTATCATCACGGTTGTCGGGCAATCTTTCATCGCACAGTATAAAGCGGTTTATAGAAACGCAGATAATTTCAATACGGTTACCAATATTCACATTCAGCCCGAAGCGATGCAGCCTATCGAGTTCGATAGAATGGTCTTCTCAAACCGTGAGCTTAGGAAATTTGCCTTGGGCATCATTCAAAAGAAGGCCGATAAAAAACCGGTCAGAAATGAAAACAATCTGAATCTCAGTATGCAGCTTAACAATGTATATGTGATGGGTGATTACATCTTTCTGGATATGACCTTTAAAAATACTTCCAACCTGAGCTACGATCTGGAGGCTCTTAAGTTTTCCATAGAGGACAAGAAGATCCATAAGGCGACCAATAATCAGAGTATTGAAATGACACCGGTTTTCCAGTTGAATTCTCAAAAGCACTTCAGGAAAAACCTCAGAAATATATATGTCTTTAAAAAGTTTACCTATCCGAACTCCAAAGTGTTGATGATCCGGATGATTGAGCAACAGCTATCCGGAAGGACCATCGAAATGAAAGTGAACTATTCGGATATCCTTAAAGCAGATACCTTCTAGCGGAAGTTCCGCTTCCATTTTTCTAAACTTTAAATAAAAAGAAATGCAAGAACAACAACATCAGATAAAGATCTATGGATTCCTGCAAAAGGCAGTCTATGGTGTGGTTGCATTGGATTGTGCTGCTCTTTTTTACCTGAATGCTCAAGTTCCGGTAATCTCCAATCTATTAAAGAATTTGTCGAAGATGAGCTTTATTTATCCACCCATTAATGCCAAGTTTGCCACACTCCTTTTGATCGGGTTGGTTGCTATCGGCACGAAGGCTAAGAAAAAGAAAGACCTTAATGTAGCAAAGGAGATCATTGTTCCAATGGTTCTGGGACTGATAATGATGTTCTGTTCCCTATTATGGCAGAAGGAAGCAGGAGACACCAAGCTTCCAAAAGTCTTCCCTGGGATGAACCTGTACCAGGTCATTTATGCGGTTCTCTCTTTTCTGGGTGCTGTAATTCTTCAGATGGGTGCAGACAGCATCTCTAAGCTGATGCAGCAGAAAATGGGGAAAGACCGATGGAACGTGGAGGAAGAATCCTTTGACCAGAACAAAGAGCTTGTCAATACCGACACCAGCATTAATATTCCCTACCTGTTTCGTTATAATGGCAAGATCAACAAAGGATGGATCAACATCAATCCTTTCCGAGGAACAACGGTGATCGGAACGCCTGGAAGCGGAAAATCATTCGGGGTGATCAATCCGGCTATCCGCCAGATGATCGCAAAAGGCTTCTGTTTAGGCATTTATGATTTTAAGTTTCCGGATTTGGCGCAGATCGCCTATTATCATTATCTACTGAAAAAAAGTAAAGCGTCTGAATATAATTACAGCTTCTATGTGATCAACCTCAATGAGGTCGAAAGATCAAAGCGGGTCAATCCTTTTCATAAAAAGTATGTCCAAACACTAGCAGAAGCACAGGAAATGGCGGAATCGATGGTATCCTCACTACAGAAAGGCGGAAGCAGTTCAGGGGGAGGATCGGATGCGTTCTTTACCCAATCCGCAATCAACTTCCTCTCATCCTGTATCTACTTCTTTGCTACCCTGGAAAACGGAAAATACTCAGACCTGCCGCATATCCTTTCCTTTATGAACCGTAGCTACCAGGAGATCTTTGATACGTTGTTTACTAATGAGGAGATAGGCTCCCTTCTATCACCATTCAAAACGGCCTATGACAACAGAGCTTTTGACCAATTGGAAGGGCAGATCGGAACATTAAAGATATTTTTGTCCAGGTTAGCAACCAAAGAAAGTTTCTGGGTGTTTTCCGGCAATGAAGTTGAACTAAAGATTACCGACAGGGAAAATCCGTCCATCCTGATCTTAGCCTCAGATCCGGGAACACAGGATATTAATTCTGCTTTGTATTCGTCCGTGTTAAACCGAACCCTACGACTGATCAATTCCAAGCACAATCTGCCGGGTGGCATTATTGCGGATGAGTTTCCAACTATTTATATCCATAAGATTGACAATGTAATCGCCACAGCAAGGAGCAACAAGGTTGCCGTGTTGCTTGGCCTTCAGGAGATTCCTCAGCTTCGCCAGTTTTATAAAAAGGAGGTGGCAGATACCATCTCTGCCATTGTCGGAAATATTCTTTCCGGATCGGCAAGGGACAAAAATACACTAGAATGGCTGGAAAAACTGTTCGGAAAGATCAAGCAGAAATCCTATTCCCAATCCATATCACAGCAAGGAACGACAACGAGCATCAATGAAAAAATGGATAATATGATCCCGGCTGGAAAAATAGCAGCATTGAGGACAGGTGAAATGGTTGGAATGATTGCACAAGGAGAAGAAAACGACGCAGATGAATATAAAACATCTGCAATTCATGGAAAGATCAATTTGGATATGAAAGTCCTTAAGGAAGAAGAGAAACAATACCCTCAGATGCCGGTCTATTATTCATTTATTGACAAACGGGGAATTAACCGCAAAGAAGAAATACTTATGAGCAATTTCCGGAAGATCAACAAGGAAGTCGAACTCATTGTGAATGAATTTATAAAATCAGCATCATGAATTTACTTAAAACATACTTTCTGATCGGATTGCTCTTTTCTTTTCATTCGTCGCTTTATGGACAATTTAATACGCTTACACCTACAATGCCAAAGAAAACAGAAAACGTTCGAATCTTGGAAAAAACGGAAGAGACCAAGGATCTTAAAAAGAAAACGGATAAAAAATTCTGGAAAGACATTTTTAACGCGACATCCAAAGCTGAGCTGAAAAAAGAATTGGACTCACTGAAAAGATGGATTATGGAGAATTCAGATAAAAAAGACAAAAAATGGGATGTGAAAGAAGTTAAGGATTCACTGATTTTAGACTTACAGAGCCGACGACTTATCCATCAACAAAAGAGAGACTTTGAGAATATGAATGATCAAGTAAAGTTCTCAAAGATCGCAATGCCCTTGAGCAATGCTTTTAAAATATCTTCTTCCTACGGAAAAAGAATACATCCCATTACCGGAACAGTGAGAATGCATAATGGCATTGACCTTAAAGCCTACTTTGAGAATGTGTATGCTGTAATGGACGGGATAGTTACAGCCAGTGGCTGGGATCCCAAAGGTGGCGGAAATTATATTAAAGTAAAACATTTCAACCGTTTTGAAACGGCTTACCTACATCTTTCAGAAAGCTATTACAAAGTGGGAGAGTTGGTAAGAACGGGATACATCATTGCAAAAAGTGGCAATACCGGGAACTCTACCGGACCTCACCTGCACTTTGCGGTGAAGAAGAATGAAAAATTTATCGATCCTATGCATTTTCTTAATGACCTGATCAGAGAGAATCATTTGCTAATAGCATCTTATGGTAACGAACCAACTTCTTATTTCCAAAAATAAAAAATACAATTATGAAACATCAAAATTTACCTACAGAAGATTTGAAAAACTATGGAATTATTAATGATGATCTAACTTTTTCCAAAAAATTAAGTTCTGACGATATTAAGAAATTTCTTCAGGGTTATACAATTGTTGCAGATAATGAGAGAAACAGGGCAACCTTCCAACTTACTGATAATAACACCCAGCTGAAAGTCATATTTCTTGAGAGGGACAAGAACCTTACAGAAATTCTTGAACAAAGCAAAGAAAAATTCCAGTATACGGACATTAAAGATCTTTCAAAATCTCAACAAGATTGGGGTATCGAAAAGAAAGCCTTCATTTTTGATAAGCAAAATGGAAAAGTAGTTGAATTTGACTTTATTAAAAATGCTACTGAGCTTACCGCTATTATAGCCGATCAAAAGAATCTGCAGGAACTAAACCGCTACAAAGCTGAACTACAAAAGCTGAAAAATTATATCTATGACAAAATCGACCAATACCCGGAAATTGCTAAAGAAATCTCAAATGATATCACAATAGTTTCCAGGGAACTCGATGCCGTTGCGAGAATCTCCATCGAAGATGAAAGGTTTCGGAATGGTGATTCTAATATTTTGTTTGATGTGATCGATTCAGATCTATACGACCAGGCTAGCAGAATGAGCGAGGAATATGAAGGACAGGAAGAAGAGTTACAAAAGGCAAAACTTAGAGGAAGATAATTTTTTATATATCAACGATTATGAAAAGTCATGAAATTTTATATTCCGCTGGCAATAATGATGAATGTCACACTCCTAAATACGCAGTAATACCAATCCTTGGATATATACCGGAAAATGCTATTGTCTGGTGCCCCTTTGATACACAAAAAAGCGAATTTGTAGGAGAAATCAGCAAAACAAATAAAGTTGTGTTTTCGCATATCGACGATGGTAAGGATTTTTACAGGTACGAACCTGAAAGCTGGGATATCATCATATCAAATCCTCCTTTTACCAATAAAAGAAAAATTTTTGAAAGATGTCTGAATTTCAATAAGCCTTTTGCATTGTTAATGTCCAATACCTGGTTAAATGATGCCGCACCGAAACAACTTTTTATGCAAAAAGAGTTACAATTACTGATGTTCGATCAAAGAATCAAATTTAAATGTAATGGACTCGTCAATAATAAGATTACTTACAGCAGCAGTTATTATTGCTGGAATTTCCTGCCAAAGCAAATAGTTATGGAAAAAATTAATCGAACGATAAATAACTGTCACAAGAAATAATGAAACGCAATGGAAAGGAATTATCCTGGTTCGAAAGAATGATTAGTCCCAGAACCACAGCCTATAAAGATTTTATAAATGAACTGAAAAGCATATCATCTGAATTATTTTTTCGATATGACGAAAAAGAGAATTTGGTTGCTGCGTCCGGCCTTCCGGAGGGGTGGATCTGGTATGATTATGACGATGGAGCGGTTCTTTGAGAAGCCCGGAGGGTCATTCCTATTACAGCTATGATCTGCAAACCCAGGAATACCGATCACCTTATGGAAACAATGAATGGAAAAATATGGGGGATTTTAAAAGTTTGGACGAATTTAAAAGCGATTCTGAAGAAGCCTTAAAAGAATCAGCGGCACAAAATGATCTTTCTCCAAAACTATCCGAAGAAGAGATAAAGGGGCTACTAGATTACGGAATCTTGAAAAAAGAAAACGAATATAAACTGAATGATTTAATGATTACAGCAAGCCAAAGAAAGGCTTTTGCGGAAGAAATGGAATTTGGAACAACTAACGGCGATTATTCACTGACAGCAAAGCAAATGGACACCATCCCTGATATCCTCGACGGTCATTCTTTAACACCAAGTGATAAATATGCATTGGCGTTTGGTTATTTGGAAAAACGGGAATATGGTGAGTTTTACACCGTCTTAAATAATGGTGAAATATTAAAAACTTATTTGGATGAAAATAATTTGCCCTCATATAAAACACTAACAAACAATGATATAAAGTTTAACAATCAAAATCCACAAATTATGGAAACAGAAAAAGAATTCGACAGGGTACAATACCTGAAAAACCAGATGAAATATCTTGGCTTCGGCGAAAGTGAACAACTTCACAGAGATTTAGAAAAGGGCCTTCAATCAACAGAGCAACATTTTGAAATTCAGACGGGTTCCGATAAAGCTTTACCCGGAAACAAAGCTGATTTTACGCTAAAATTCAACAAAACCGATAGCGGCGGCGTTTTTCTCAATTCATTCAATGCAAAACTGACTAATGAAAAAAATGAGGAACGTTCCCATAATTTTCCTGTCAGCAGGGATAACAGTTTTACCGCAAAAGAGGCCATCAATCTTCTGGAAGGACGCAGTGTAAAGATTGAATTCGATAATCCGAAAAGCGGGCAGCGGGAAAATGCCTTTGCGCAATTTGATTTCAATGAGCCTAAAACAGAAAAAGGAAACTATATGTTTCAAAACTTCTACAAAAATTACGGTGTTGACACGGATAAGATCGTTGAGAAAGCAAATTTGGTCTTCGATAAACCAGAATGGAAGGATAATGCTATAAAATCTTTGGAAAAAGGAAATATCGTTAAAGTAAAATTTAAACAGGACGATTCCATTATCGAAGGAAGAGCAGTTCTGGACCCACAGAACAGAAACCTTAAACTCTATGACAACGAGATGAACAGGCTGAACAGCAATAAACCATTGGAAGGGCTGGAACAGGATAACAAGCACGAAAAAAATAACGTGAAAGAACAGAGTATCAAACGATAAATTTTACCTGACTATTATCCCAAGGCGGTAGGTCTAACGATTTACCGCTTTTCTTAAAAACCAACATGATGAAATTAAAATTCACATTATTATCCTTTGCAATGACTTTCGGTTTAAGTTCCTGCAATAAGGAAATCAAATCCGAAAAAGGGGGGATCGATCTCGTTTCAAATGTATATTTCAACGCTTCTAAAGGATTGGAGCAGATGCAGAGTTTCCATATTTCTAAAATAAGCTATTCCGGAGATGAGTTGATCGAGATCATTCCCGACCGAAGCTTCCCGGAAATGAACAAGCAGCTTTACTATATGACCGATTCTCTTTGCTATCCATTGGGTTTCCAAGGGAAAACCTTCCTGCTTTCTGATATTGTTCTAAAACAAAAGCCACTATTGGTGTGGGCGAAGCGTGAAGGTGCCGTCTTTTCAAAGGAATTGATTCCCAATTACAGGAACAGAAAAAATCTTTCCGACACCGTTCTGTTTGGAAAACAATACAAACGCTTCGAAATCAATTCGCCCTGGAACTATAACCGGTTTTATATCTTCCCCACAGATACTATTCTTCCTTATTCTCTATACAAACACGCTGAAATCGATTATCAAGGCAGACTGGAACGTATCGACTCCTACAATAAGAAAAATGACATTTTCGTTACCCTTCAATTGATTCCCAGAAAAAACTGGGATCAACCGGCCAAGGAATTATTTGAGTTTAATCATTTCGTAAAAAGCAGAAAAAGTGAGTGACCCGTTATACAACGCAGATGACATCTCAATTATAGATGGGAATAAAATGGAATTGATTGTTTTTTCTAAAAAGGAGGATCATGATGGATTCTAAAGAAAATGAAATTAGTATGAAGATCTAAATTAAAAGAAAAAATATAGTATATTTTAGCGATCTATACAGTCTGTATTTAGTATATTTGTAATACAATAATGATAATTATTGCTTATTAATATGATTAAATAATACAGTTATGTTACTTATATCATTATCTAAAGCGCAAAAAATGATTGCTACTCATGTTCGTGACCGTAGGCTTCTGATGGAGCTTACTCAGGAAGGTCTTGCTGAACGTTCAGGTGTAGCACTTTCCACCCTTAGGAAGTTTGAGCAAAAAGGATTGATTTCTCTGGACTCTTTTCTAAAGATCTTGATGGTGGTTGGAGGATTGGAAGAATTGCTAGATGCTCTTAAGCCAGATAAGCCAGCTTTCAATTCAATAGATGATGTTTTAAAACAAGATGATAGTATAATTAAAAAAAGAGGTAGAAGAAAATGATTAAGCCTGTTACAGAAATAAAAGTGGGGTTAGATTTTGGCTTGGCAGTCCAGCCTGTTGGACGTCTTGCAATACGTGATGGTGTCATCTACTTCCAATACGATGACAATTTTTTTGACGCAGGAATCGAAATATCTCCTTTCAGGCTGCCTCTGAAAAGGGGCGTTAGTGAATTGCCTCTGCATCCATTTGACGGATTGGCAGGAGTATTCAGCGACAGCTTGCCGGATGGCTGGGGAAGATTGCTGTTTGACAGAATGATCAGAACCTTTGGATTGATGCCTTCAGATGTTTCGTCACTGGACCGCCTTGCTCACGTAGGTATGCACGGAATGGGAGCATTAGTCTACGAGCCGGATAATAGTCCTGAAGTGCCGCAAGATAAAGTTGACTTGGACGTGCTGGCTGTACAAACTGAAAAAGTCCTGGAAGGAAGTTCGGAAGAGGTAATTACTGAGCTGTTAGCTTTAAATGGTTCATCAGCAGGTGCCAGGCCTAAAGCACTTATTGGCGTAGATAGCGAACGTAAAAATATTTTATACGGAGCCCAAAACTTAGACGAAACTTTTGAACATTGGTTGGTTAAGTTTTCCAATTCACAGGACGGTCCGGATTCCGGAGCTATTGAATATGTCTATGCACTGATGGCTGCAGAAGCGGGTATCGCAATGCCGGATGTGCATTTATTTCCTTCTCAAAATGGTGGGAGCGGTTATTTCGCAGTGAAGAGATTCGACAGGGACGGTAATAGGAGATTACATATGCATACCGTAAGTGGATTGTTGCATAGCAATTTCAGGTTACCTTCGCTTGATTACGAAGATCTACTGAATTTGACTGCAACCCTGACAAAAGATATTCGTGAAGTCGAAAAAATGTATCGACTGGCGGTTTTCAATGTTATGGCTCACAATAGGGATGATCATGCAAAGAACTTCAGTTTTTTAATGGACGAAACAGGCAACTGGAAACTTTCGCCTGCATACGATTTAACATTTTCGACAGGTCCTGGTGGAGAGCAGAGTACAATGGTCCTAGGAGAGGGCAGAAATGTAAGCATAAAACATTTGGCAAAGTTAGGTCAGGAAGCTAAACTCCCACAGAGTCTAATCGATAATGTTATTGAACAGACTAAATATGCATTAAACCAATGGAAAGATTTGTCAAAAGAGTTCGATGTAGACAAGCGTAATGCAGAAGTAATCAATCGTATGATTACAAAGCTCTAGCTATTATCCGGTGAATAAAGATTGATTGGGTATTTTTTGGACTGGAGATTTTTAGCAGAAAGCTTTTCCAAATATCTGCTTTCGTTTTATATAATGTTTTACTGGCTAGACAATTTAAATGATAAGAACTATAAGTTTTGCTCTTGTAGTTTATTCTATTTTAATCCTTTATTACAAATCAAAATTCGTAAGTAACCCATTTAGTGGTTAAATAGACTTTGATCAATTTATGATGCCATATTCTACCATATTTATTGCGATTTTAGCTGATAATATTTGATTATTAAAATAACAGTTATTGTAAAAAATATACTGAGTCAAAATGATCAATTAATCTATAAGTTAATGCGATAAGTATTCAGGGGCGATGCGTAGCAAAAGAAAACAAAAAGATTCTCAACTTAGAGATTTGAAGGAATTCGAGCTCGAACCGCTTATGAAGTTTAACGAAATGTCGGTAAGTGAGGCCGATAAAATATTGAAAAGATCAAACATCAATATGTCTGAAAAAGAAATTTCAGATGTGCTGGCTTTACTCCATACTCTAGTAAAGATGACCCTCAAAGAGCTCATCTCTGCTAAAAATTAATTTCGTATTTTAGTGAATATAATATTGATAATCAAATTGATCTCAATATTAGTCACCTTCTAACATACTAATGAAAACTTTATGCAAATCGCCGATTTATATATCCGAGTTTCAACGGATGAACAAGCTGATAAAGGTTATTCACAGCGCGATCAGGAAGAGCGCCTTCGCAAACATTGCAATAGTCAAAATATTCAAATCGATCGGGTAATTTTTGAGGATCATTCTGCAAAAACTTTCGACAGACCAGAGTGGAAGAAATATATGTTTAGCTTCAGAAGAGGCAAGCCTGCTAAAGAAGTTAGACTTCTTTTGTTTACTAAATGGGATAGGTTTAGCCGTAATACAAGCGAAGCTTACCAGATGATCTCTAAACTTACTAAGTTAAATATTTCTCCTCAGGCTATTGAGCAGCCTTTAGACTTGAGAGTTCCTGAAAATAAACTTTTATTGGCTATATATCTTTCAACTCCTGAAGTAGAAAATGATCGTCGTGCATTGAATGTTATTTATGGTATGCGCAGAGCCATTAAAGAAGGCAGAATGATGGGAACTGCGCCTTACGGATATATCAATAAGTGCACGGAAGATGGCAGAAAATATGTGGCAGTAAAAGAACCTGAGGCCTCTAACATCATCTGGGCCTTTAAGGAAGTAGCGAAGGGACATCTCCCAAGTGCAAAAGTTAGAGAGCTAATGAATAAAAGGGAGGGTAGGAAGCTCACACGTAATTCTTTTCTTGAGGCTCTTCGCAATGTAGTTTATTGTGGTAATATTGTCCTAAAAGCCCATGGTGATGAAGAAGAGAGAATTATTAAAGGCAAACATGAGCCTTTAATCTCAGAAGAACTTTTTATGAAAGTTCAACATATACTCAGAAGGAAAAGCAATAAAGATATTTTTTTACCGGGAGGTAGGGTCATCAATGAAGACAGGTATCCTCTGCGCGGATTACTGCTATGCCCAAAATGTGGAAAAAATTTAACTGCAAGTAGTGCTAAAGGAAGGTCAAAGCATTACTACTATTACCATTGTACCTTAGCGTGTGGCTTCCGTCACAACTCTGAAATAGTTAATGAACTATTTGAGGCAGAACTTTCAAAATTTGAGTTTATTCCAGCATTTGCAAATTTGTTAAAAACTATAATGATGAAAAATTTTTCAAGTGTTACGGACGGTCTTGATGATGAGCGAAAAATACTGACTGAGCAAGTCACCAGAATTGAACAAAAGATAGCAAAAGCAAGAGATTTATATCTGGAAGATAAATTAGATGAAGAGGATTTTAGAGCTGTGAAGACAAAAAATAAGGATGAACTTGACCGACTCTTATTCAAACTCAATTCGATAAAGCAAACCAAGAAGGATAATAACGTAGAACTTATGCTGGATGCGGCTTTGAAGGCTGTTACGAAAATTTCTGAGAGATATAAAAAAGCAGATTCAGTAGACAAAAGAGCTATAATTGGTTTGATATATCCTGAAAAGTTAATCTTTGACGGCGAGAATTTTCAAACCGCAAAAATCAATACTTTTGTACATACTATCTTTCTGATAAAGAAGGAATTAGGAAATAAAAAAAACCGACAAAGAAGTGAAAAATCTTCAAATGTCGGTTTTGTGACCTCGACAGGATTCAAACCTGTAACCTTCTGAGCCGTAATCAGATGCGCTATTCAGTTGCGCCACGAGGCCTTGTGTTTTCTTGTTGTTTAACGGTTGCAAATATACCACTTTTTTCCGTTCTTTGAAACATGAAACAGAAAATTTTACTTTTATTTACGGTATTCTCGCTAATTGCCTGTAAAAGAGAAACAAAAAATTCGTCCTCAGATTGGACAAATATCTCTAGCCGTACCCGGTTTAAAGAACATGAGGGAGTTTTGGAGCTGAAATCAGGAAATTTTAGTTATAACTTTAAAAAAAATCAAACTCCTTTTAAGAAAATTATTCTGCTAAATGCAAGTATGGCAGGGTATATTTCAGAGCTTGGAGCGGAAAATCTGATCATTGGAGTTTCCAGTCTGGAGTATATTTATTCGGATAAAATTCAGAGTCTGATTCAACAAGGGAAGATTCAAAATGTAGGGAGCGAACAGAAATATGATGTGGAAAAGATCATTTCTATGAAACCGGATGCTATTTTTACCAACCATATTGCCAGCTTTGACAATACGTATGAACTTTTAAAAAACAATGGCATCCAGGTGATATTCCTGGATGAATATATGGAGCAGAAGCCTTTGGAGAAAACAGCTTATATTAAACTTTTTGGAGAATTTTTAGGAAAAGAAAAAGAAGCGGAAACCAAATACAAAGAAGTTGAAAAAAATTACAGCAATCTGAAACAGCTTGCGTCAAAAGCAAAAGAAAAGCCTGTTGTCCTGGCCAACGAAATGTATGGCGATGTCTGGTATCTGCCAGGGGGGAATACTTCTGTAGCGCATTATATCTCGGATGCCAATGCCAATTATATCATGAAGGATAATAAAGATGAAAAAGCTTTAACCATGAGTTTTGAAGAAGTATATGCCAAAGCAAATGGAGTACAGTATTGGGTAAATGCCGGCAGCCACCCTTCGAAAAAAGAGATGCTGAGCATGAATCCATTCTATGGAAAGCTGGATGTATTCAATAAAGGGAAGATCTACACCATCGCAGGAAGAGAGAAATTAAAGGCAAATGACTTCTTTGAAAGTGGTGTGGTAAGAGCAGATCTGATTCTGAAAGACTATATCAAGATCTTCCATCCTGAACTTTTACCGGATTATCAGCTTACTTATATGAAAGAATTGCACTAACTCATACTATTTGCTTATTTTTGCCTTTCCTTTTTATCAAGTTATGTGGAAAAAAATTAAACAGCTTATCTTCATCATTCTTGTTTTGAATGTAGTTTTTATCATCTGGGGTAGATTCTTTAATCCACCGATTACCCTTACCCAGATAGGGGGGCTTTTTGAATATGGAAAACTGCATCGGGATTATATTTCCTATGACGAAATGGGGAATAATGTAAAAAAAGCAGTTATTGCATCCGAAGATCAGAAATTTTTTGACCATGACGGTTTTGATTATACAGCGATCGAAAAAGCCATGAAATATAATGAGAAAGGCAAAAAAATAAGAGGAGGAAGCACCATTTCCCAACAGACTGCTAAGAATGTATTTTTATGGCAGGGCAGAAGTTGGGTAAGAAAAGGGCTTGAGGCTATCTATACTTTCATCATCGAAAAAGTATGGACTAAAGACATTATCCTTGAAAGATACCTGAATTCTATAGAAATGGGGCAGGGAGTATTTGGTGTGGAAGCGGCTGCACAATATTATTTTGGGAAATCATCCAAAGATTTAAGTGCTTCAGATGCAGCCTGGATTGCTGCTGTATTGCCTAATCCAAAGAAGTATGATCCTAAAAATCCATCACCTTATTTAAGAAAGAAGCACAATTGGATCATGAGACAGATGAGGAATGTAAGTTTGAAATAGTATCTTTGTACTAATGAAATTCTTTAATTCCAGCACAAATTTTGAGTCAGTTCTTAAAAAATATTTTTCTTTTAAGAACGAAACCCTTTCTTTAGAACCTTTTGCAGAGTTTTTAGAGACGATAAAAGAGGCTGACTTTACAGATGTGCTCAATTTTTTCAGAAGCAATCCTAATTTTGCGGAAAACTTCAAATATTATATTCACAATATTTTCAGAGGACGACCATTCAATCTTTCTCTTACAGAAGCCAATATTCTTTCAGAAAATGCCTTTTTTCCTGAACTGAAAAAAAGAATATTGAATAAGGTTTTACCACCCGTTGAAAACGAAAAAACGGTTTGGTATATGATCGATAATGTCAGCCTGAGACCGAAAAAAGATCTCACATATCTGCACAATCTTCCTGAGAATGAAATTGATGAATTTTTAAAACTATTGGGAGCTTCGGATTTTATTATCCGTCCTAATGTGAAAAAAGAACTTATCTTCTCTATGAATATCCTTTCCTGGAGGGTTACAGGAATGGCCATGGAGGTGGAAGTGGTAAGAATGGCTCCTCAGTACAGAAATCTGGACAACCCGTTTCTTGCCCTTCAGAACGAACTGGAAACCTTAGCAGAAGATCTGGTAAAGGATCCATACCTGCAGCTGCACTCCAAAGACAGCAGATATAAACAGATTAAAATCTACGCAGAACAGTGTCTGGAGTTTGTCAATATTGCATTTAAAAATTCAGCTAAATATGGCATTTCAGGAAAAATTAATCAATCTCTGTTAAAAATACGGCAGCAGACTGAAAGGATTTTTGAGATTGCCCAGTTATTGGTTATTGATACTGATGAAGATGTTCTGATAAAATCTAAACAGCTGGTTTTTAATATCCTGAATTATAAATCTCATAAAAATAATATTTCTGATCTCATCAATGACAGTACGAGGCTGATCTCTCACCTTATTACCAATCATACTGCAGAAACCGGAACCCATTATATTACTTCCACCCGAAAGGAATATATGACCATGTTTTATAAGGCCAGTGGAGGAGGTATTATTGTTGGGGCTCTTTGTGTTCTGAAAATGCTTTACGGATATATTCCGGGAAGTGATTTTTCCCATGCTTTTCTGTACTCAATGAATTATGCAATGGGATTTGTGATGATCTATCTGATGGGTTTTACCCTTGCTACAAAACAGCCTGCAATGACAGCGGCTACCATGACAAAAGTATTGTCTGAAGAAGGAAATGCCCAAAGAAATAATACAGAATTTGCCCATCTGGTATCCAAGCTATTCCGCAGTCAGTTTATTGCCTTTGTAGGAAATGTACTGCTGGCCTTTCCGGTAGCGCTTGCTATCATTTACGGCCTGGATGTATTCTTTTCCCAAAATCTGGCTGTAGAAAGATCCGACAAATTGTTAAAAGACCTTGATCCCTTTCAATCAAAAGCGATTCTGCATGCGAGTATTGCCGGGTTTTACCTTTTTATCTCCGGGATTATTTCCGGAAATATCGGTAACAATTCTGTTTTTTATCAGATCCCTGAAAGAATTGCCAAAAATCTCTCCATCAGAAGCTTTTTCGGAAAAAAGTTTGCAAAAGGCCTGTCAAAGTATTATGCTAAAAACTGGCCGGGAATCATTTCTAATTTCTGGTTTGGGGTATTCCTGGGGGCTACGGCGCCGGTAGGAATGTTTTTCGGACTGGATCTCGATATCAGGCATATTACCTTTGCTGCCGGTAATTTTGCATTAGGATTATATGGAAAAGATTTTTCAGTAGACTCCTACACATTCTGGATATCTTTCTTAACAGTATTTCTGATCGGTTTCTTCAACTTTCTGGTGAGCTTCAGCTTATCCATGTTCCTTGCTTTCCGATCCAGAAAGATGAATTTCGGTCAGGTGAGTGAGATCTATAAAGAAATTTTCAGGTATTTTATGAAACACCCATTGAAATTCTTCCTGCCCCTGCGCTCCGGACTGGACAAAAAAGCAGATGACCTGATGAGCAGTACGATTTCCAATAAATCAGAAGAACATTGATCTTAATAAATAAAAAATGCTGCCTCTCAGGCAGCATTTTTTCTATTGCTATAGCTATTAAAGGCAAATAGGAAGTCATCAAAGAAGTTTATAGAATCTGTAGATCCCTGAATTTCTCAGCTCCGAATTTATCCTGAAACTTTTTGAGATAAAAGCTTTTACGCATTTTAAAATCATGTTTCAGCAACGGGGAATCAATGGTAATAATAATACATCCATTTTCAATATTGACACTTCTGATTTCTTTGAAAAGACTTTCATCAAGATATTCTTCAAGGAAATCTTTAATGTCAAAAGCAATAAGTTTATGTTCAAAACCATAAATTCTGGCAAAAGATTTTACCAGTTCAGAGGATTGATATTCACGTTTTTTCTTCTTCATAGTTGGGTTCGCGTTTCGAGGTGCGTGATTCGTAATTATGGAGTTCTGCGGTTTGGGTTTCGGGTTTTGTTTTTTTTATTCCAAGTTTCTATAGCTCATATTATTTGTGTTTTTAGGATATTAAGTTAAGATAAAAAGTATTTCGATGATAAATAAATTTTTATCGTACAGATAAAGCGCGCAACTTTAACCTCGTATTTTATAAACCTGACATCTCGTACCTCGTATCCCGCATTAAACTTCAAAAATGATACTTTCCTCATTAATTTTCTTCACGACACTTTCAGTACGTTCTCTGTGGGTATCGGTGATGAAAATCTGGCCAAAACTTTCTTTATTCACTAGCTCAATCAATTGGGAAACTCTGATGTCATCAAGCTTATCAAAAATATCATCAAGCAACAGAATAGGGGTCTTTTTCGTAAGCTCTTTGACAAGACTCATCTGAGCCAGTTTTAAAGAGATCAGAAAAGATTTCTGCTGCCCCTGAGATCCGATTTTCTTAATTAAAACATGGTCCATTTCGAAAAGAAGATCATCCTTATGAATTCCTTTCGAAGTATAGGTCAGCATGCGGTCTTTTTCAAGGCTTTCCTTTAAAAGATTTTCAAAGGAATCTGCCAGTAAATGAGATTCATAAATAACAGATACAGTTTCTTTTCCGCCGGAAATAATCTGATAGAAATTCTGAACAATGGGGTTCAGCTGTTCTACGAAATCCTTTCTTTTGTCAAATATTTTTGTCCCGAATCTGATGATCGGATCATCATAGATCTCCAGTGAATCTTTGTCCCAGGTTCTGTTCTTGGCAAAATATTTGAGCAGGGCATTTCGCTGCTGAATTGTCTTCTGATACTGAATGAGGTCAAAAAGATACTCTGAATCCGTCTGAGAGATCATGGCATCCAGAAACTTACGTCTGCTCTCCCCGGAATCCGAAATAAGATTGGAGTCATAAGGAGAAATCATAACGCTCGGAAGATAACCGATATGATCTGCAAGCCTGTCATAGCTTTTATCATTTTTCTTAATTACCTTTTTGGCTTCTTTGGGCTGGGTAATTCTGATGATATCTTCGCTGTCTTCATTCCGGATTTCAGCATCAATGGTGAAAAAGTCCTCTTCATTTTTAATGTTGTTGAGGTCTGTATTGCCCAGAAAGCTTTTTCCCACCGATAAATAATGCAGTGCATCTAAAATATTGGTTTTTCCCACGCCGTTATTACCCACAAAACAGTTGATCTGCGGGGAGAATTCAAATTTTTTCTCAGAATGGTTTTTAAAATTGTAGAGGGAAAGCTTCTTGATAATCATTCGTCAAAAATACTCCATTATTACTAAAAATAAAAAAGGAAGTGCAGAACACGTCTCCACTCCGAATGAAAAATAAGCATCATCTCTTTTATTTTCAGAGAAATAAATAAGAATATAAGTTATAATACTTGTTATAAAAAATGATAGAGCATAGTGCAGTTCAAGATATAAAGTCGAAATGATGCTGCTGATGAAAACAAGAATATAGGCAATGTATTTGGTATTCTGAACCCCTATCAGCATAGGAAAGGTTTTTACGGTATCACTATTCATATCCCGGATGTCAAAAGGAAGGACCAGTGCTGTAATAAAGAAAAAACTGATCATAAAAATAGGAATGCTGAATTCAGGAAGCGTAAGCCAGCAGTTCACCAAAGCCCAAACCAATCCTACATAAAAAACTTTCAGCAAAGGAATTTTTCTGATATAAACATCAAGAAAAAAGCTGTTATAAAGCAATCCGAGTACAACAATAATAAACCATTTCAGAAGTCTTATTTCATTATGATTATGAATGATTAAAAAAGCGCAAACGATTCCGGCTACTGCGTTTACAACCAGTATTTTGAAGAAATGTTTGGTATATTGGTATTTGGTATAAAGATAGCCGCTGAAATAAGTGATGAAAATCAAAAGAACAGTAGGGAAACGGAATGTGTTTTGCTCTTTCATGAAAAATACTGCAAAAAGAGTTCCCATAAGGGAGACATACATTTGGCTGTCAATGACAGTTTTTTTCAGTACTTTTAAGATGTTCATTTATCAAAATTAATATATATGAAAAGATTTTCCAAGATTTTTCTGCTTTTGCTTATAATGCTGAGCATTTCAAGGGTGTCCGCGCAAAAATATTACGATACCCAATGGAAAAAAATTGCTGAAAACAGTACAAAAGGAGCGTATAAATCTAATCTTCCCATTATTTTAGACATACAAAAACAAGCCATGAAAGAAAATAATGCCTTCGAACTGATCCGTTCTCTGAAAGCGGAATTCAGTATTGTAAATCAAACGGTGGACGATGATAAGAACAATACCGCTTCTCAGTTTTTCAAAAAACTGAAAGATACGGAAGGGAAGCTGACCGGTGAAGGCAAGCTGGTATACAAAGTTCTGCTGAACGGATTTTTCATGGATTATTACAACCAGAATCTATGGAAAATAAACGGAAGAACCAACATTAATTCCCAGGATGTTTTGCAGATTGAAACCTGGAGTAAGCTTGATTTCAAAAGCTATCTGACCAAAAGCTTTCAGGAACTTGACCGGGAAAAACCTGATATGAAAAAGATTTTCCTGGAAAAATATAAGGATATATTTTCCGGAACAGGTGATATTGCTTATTTCCCAACGTTGTCTGATTGGTATGCGCTGAAAAAGACAGAATTTTTATCTGATAATAATATTTTCACGAAAAATGAACTGGCTGCCAACCGTATAGATATTAATACCATCTATGATGAACTGATTGCACAAAACACCGGAAACGCAAAGCTGTACTTCATGAAAGAGAAAATTACAGAAAACTGTAACTTCAATTACTGTAAAGATAAACTTGAGCAGCTGCAGAATCTCTTAAAATCTAATACTGAAGGAGATTACAAAGTAATGATCATGGGAGATATTATGGATGAACTGGTCAGTAAAAAGAAGCCTAAAGAGGCTCTTGCAATAGCTGCCCAGGCGAAAAATGAATATCCGAAATCTCCTTTTATTGAAAATATCAAAAGTAAAGAAGCCCAGATTACAAATCCGTACCTGACGATTAAATATGAATCCCAGACCCAGAATAATCTGCCGATTCATTTTGTGGCGCAATATCAGAATGTCTCAGAATTTACCATGAATATTTATGAAGTAAAGGACGATTTTACCTCATTTCTTCAATATGTTCAGAACTCGTATTCCAATACTTTCGGAAAACTGAAAAAGAATCTGGTAAGGAAAGAGATATTCCAGCTTCCTGATCCTAAAGATTATCAGAACCATAAAACTTCACTGGAAGTTAAGCCGCTTCCATCAGGTGTGTATGTCGCAGAATTTACGGTGGCAGGTGCTGATATGAAAGATACAGATTCAAAACAGAATTTTTATTTTCTGGTTTCAGGAAACAGAATTATTTATCAGTCTAAAACAGACAGGAATCCTCTTTCTGATGAGCTGAAGCTGGTAAACAGTGAAAATGGAAGGCCAGTGGTCAATGAAGGACTTAGATTTTATGAATTTGTTTCCAATAAAACTTTAAATAAAATTGAAGGAGCTACCAATGCAAATGGAGGGTTTAAGTTTCCTTCCACGGAAAGTAAAGAATATTACAGAACATTCCTGATTCAACAACCTAAGACCAATGATTTCCAGATCATGCAGGTGTATGGAAACAGAGGGTCTGCTGAAGATTATAATCCTAATAAACAAATTCGCTCAACGGCTCAGATTTTCATTGACAGAGGGATTTATCGTCCAGGCCAAACCGTTTATTTTAAAGTGATCAATACCAGGATTAATAAAGAAGTTGAATCTGTTATTTCAGGATTAAAACAAAAAATAACTTTACTGAATACCAATAATGAGGAAGTTTCTTCTCAGGAATTTACTGCCAATGAGTTTGGCTCCTATCACGGAAGTTTCATTCTTCCAAAAGGAAAACTGAACGGTAATTTTTATCTGAGAATTGAAGGTGAAAGCCAGGGGTACAAGAACTTCAGAGTAGAAGAATACAAGAGACCTAAATTTGAAGTAACCTTTGATCCGGTAAAAGAAGAATACAAATATGGTCAAACTATAGATTTAAAAGGAAAAGCCATAATGTTCTCCGGAGTTCCGCTGAGCAATACGACAGTGAACTACGAAATCAAAAAGCATAGTATCCGATGGAGATATTTCAGCTGGTATCCGCAGGATGATGATAATGAAAACTCAATTCTTGGCGAAGCAAAAACCAATGAAAAAGGAGAGTTTATCATTCATTTAGAACTTAAAAAAGATGAAAAGCTGGAAGGAATACAGATTGATAACTATGCAGTGAATGCATCTGTTACAGATATCAATGGAGAAACACAGACTGCCGATACCCAATTGAAGGTAGCATCAGTTTCTCATTACATTCAGGCAGAAAACATCAGCAATAGTTTTACAGATGAAAATGTGAAACTGAAGGTAGAAACCAAAAATTATAACGATCAGAATCTTAAGAAGCCATATCAGGTTAAGCTATCAAAACTGACCGCTCCTGACAGAATTTTCAGAGATAATTTCAAATCTGATGTTCAGAACCTTCCGAAATATTCAAAAGAAGAGTTCATTAGCAAATTTCCACATGATCTTTTTGATAAAAATGATGAGATCAAAAACTGGAAAACCGAAAAAGTATTGATTGAAAGACAGCAGCAGCCATTCCCTGATAATTCTCAGGCAGTAGCCAGTCTTGATTTAGGAAAACTGGAAGCAGGAGATTATCAACTTGAACTTTTCAATATTGAAGGAAAAGATACCATCAAAACCTCACAGTATTTCAGTGTCTGGGATAAAACTTCTTTAAAACCAAACCAGAAAACATTCCTTACGGTTATCGCTCCGAAAGAAGAATTGTCAAGAGGAGAAAAAGCAAAAGTGTATGTATTCTCGGCAGTTCCTGATGCGCTGGTGAATGTTTTTGTGCAGGATGGATCAGGAAAAACCGTTTCAGAAGTTCATCAGCTGAAAAAAGGGATATTGGAATATACCGCTGAAATTCCAAAAGATAAAAGTGTCTCAGATCTTAACCTTCAGTTTCAGATGGTGGCATTTAATGATGTGAATACAGAATCTGTTTCCTTAAAAATAAAAGACACAGAAAAACCTTTAAAAATTGAAACCGTAACCTTCAGAGATAAACTTGAACCTAACGCTAAGGAAAAATGGACGGTAAAAGTTACCGGAAATGACAAGGAAAAGATCAATGCTGAGGTATTAGCGAATATGTATGATATGTCTCTGGATCAGTTTGCTGCCAACAGCTTTAGCTGGAGAAGATTATATACTCCATTTGTAATCCTTACTTCTTATGGGATCAGCAATTACCTTCAGCAGCAAAATTATCAGAAAAGGCTGAGGTATTTTGAAGACAGATATGTAACTGTTCCTCAGTTTAACTGGTTTGATGGGAATTATTATTCAATTTCAAGGGAAACCATTGTAGGGTTTAGCAATCAGGAAGGAGTAAAAGCTCCCGTTTATGCATTACCGCCATCACCAATTGCTGGGCAAGCAAAAGGTATAAGAAGAAAAGCTATTGCTGAAGATAAAATGGCAGTAGCACAGAATGTGTTACCTGAAGCAATGGAATCTGATGCAGACGGTGTTTTAGATCATGATGATGTAGAGAAAGGCCTTGATAAAGTAGCTGTCCGTCAGAACCTGAACGAAACGGCATTTTTCTATCCGGATCTGAAAACCGATGCCGAAGGAAATGTCAACTTCGAGTTTACTTCTCCGGAAGCATTGACCAAATGGAAGCTGATTTTCCTCGCCCATACTAAAGATGCAAGAGCGGCTACCCTGGAAAAAGAAGTGGTGACTCAGAAAGAATTCTCTGTGACGCCAAATTATCCGAGATTCCTGAGAGAAGGGGATGAATTGAACCTACAGTCAAAACTTTCAAATCTTACCGATAAAAAACTGAACGGTTCTGCTGAACTGCAAATTTTAGATGCCTTTACCAATGAAAATATTTCTTCAAAATTCGGAATGAGTTCAGGTGTACAAAACTTCAGCTTGAATGAAAACGGAAGCAGCGCATTGACATGGAAATTAAAAGTTCCGGACAATGTTTCCTCGGTTATTTTCAAAGTGGTTGCTAAAGCAGGTCAGTATTCTGACGGAGAGCAGCAGGCTATTGCTGTATTACCGAACAGAATGCTGGTGACGGATGCGGTTCCGGTTTTTGTGAAAGAAGGAGAAACCAAAACATTTGTACTGGATAATCATAAAAATAATACATCCACGACAGTGTCTAATGTTTCCAATACGTTGGAGCTGACGACGAATCCGATCTGGGAAATCATGTTTGCCCTTCCAAGCCTGAAAAACGATCAGAACAATTCTGCGGATGTAATATTTAATAAATGGTTTGCAGACGTACTGGCTTCGGAAATATTCAAAGCCAATCCGAAAATGAAAACTGTATTTGAAGAATATCAGAATAAAGGATTATTAAATTCAAATCTTGAAAAAAATCAGGAACTGAAACAGCTGTTGTTGGAAGAAACCCCTTGGGTACTGGAAAGCAAAAATGAAGGAGAACAGATGCAGAAACTGGCATTATTATTTGATGTCAATACCATGAAAAACTCAATTAATCAGGATTGGGAGGATTTCAGAAAACTGCAGAATCCTGACGGTGGATTCTCATGGTATCCAGGTTACCCAAGTTCTTACGGAACGTCGCTGTACATCCTTAAAAACTTAGGAAAAATCAATTCCTGGTTAAAAGATCATGTGAAAGACTATCAAAGCGCTGATCAGCAAAGTATTGTTGCTAAACTGATTCAGTATGTAGATAATGAAGTGAACAAGTATTTTGATGTGAAAAAAGGGAACGTCTGGAACAACTGGGCGATGGACTATCTTGATACCAGAAATTATTGGGAAAAACAATATCCTTTAAAAGGAAAAGGAGCTACTCTGAAAACGCTGGTGAAACAAAAAGCCAAGACCGCTAAGATCACAGATTTTACATTCTTCGTACTTCATCGTGCAGCATTATTAATGAACGATTATGGTCTGAAAGAGGTCTCAGATAAGTTAATGATTTACCTTAAAGAAACTTCTACAGATACCAAAACACAAGGTGTCTATTGGAAACAGAATCTTAATGACTGGGGATGGTTTGGTTCTAAAGTAGTCAACCATGCCGGAGCACTGGAAGCTTTTAATACGTTAAAATCTAACGACCAAAGCTTTATTGAAGATATGAAAATCTGGCTGGTAACCCAGAAGGAAGTCAACTCATGGGGAAGCTCAAGAGGAACAGCAGAAGTGATCTTTACGATCTTGAACTCAGGAAAATCATGGACAGGAGCAGAAAGTGATAAAGCCACTATCGTTTGGGGTGGAAAAGAGCTGACGCCTCAGACACAAGCTACAGGCTATGTGAAGTCAACTTTGAAACCAGAGGCTGTAGATAAGAATTTAGCAACGGTAACGGTTACAAAACCCGGCCCCGGAATTGTTCAGGGAGGATTGTTCTGGCAGTATTATGAAGACCTTGATAAAATCAAATCTTCCGAAAATTATATTTCTGTAACGAAGGAGCTTTATAAAAAAGTGAAAACCGTAAACGGAGAAGAACTTCAGAAGATCTCTGCTGAAACCCTATTGAAAGTAGGAGATAAAGTGACGGTAAGAATGATTCTCAATACAGACAGAGCGATGGAATTTATTCACATCAAAGATATGCGTGCTGCAGGATTTGAACCTGTAGATGTGTTGTCCGGATATCAGTGGAAAAATAACCTTGGATATTATCAGTCGACTAAAGATGCTTCTACCAATTTCTATATTCAATACATGCCGAAAGGAAAATATGTTTTTGAATATGATGTAGTGGCCAACGCATCCGGTAAATTCTCCAACGGAATTACTACCATGCAGAATTACTATGCACCGCAAATGAATGCTCACACAAAAGGGAGCAATGTGATAATTTCAGAGTAACTGATAAACATAAAAACTGCAGTAATTTTACTGCAGTTTTTATTTAAAGATTTTTAACAGAATATAGAATTAAATCGAAAAATCAAACAATTGTTTAATTTTGGAATGGTTTTTGGAATTAAGGTAGTAGCAATTAAAAAAATTATAAAGATGAAATTTTCTAAAACTTTAATTACAGGATTGGTATTAATGGCTGGGGTAAATGCTTTCGCACAAAAGAAAGCAGAAAAGTTTGAAAAACTACAGATTGAAATGTTCCCAAAAGCAAAAGAAGGATATAAGCAGGTATATATTCAGCTTCCTGTGGCAAAAAACGAAAACGATTTAAAAGTTGAAGTTTTTGTAGGAGCTGAAAAAATGCTGGACTGTAACAATTATTTCCTGATGGGAGAAATGAAAACCCAGGATCTTCAGGGATGGGGATACAACTATTATGAAGTAGAATCTAATGGCGAAACAGGGGGAACCCTGATGGCTTGTCTGGATAAAAAGCTGACTAAAAAGTTTGTGACTTTAAAGCCTGAAATTGTAAGATACAACAGTAAACTTCCATTGGTATTCTATGTACCGAAAGATATCGAAGTTCGTTACAGAATTTTACGTCCGGATGCTGCCATGAAAAAAGCAGTTCAAAAATAAATCGGCTTATTATAACTATACAGAAAACTCCTCACAGCGATGTGGGGAGTTTTCGTTTTCTTTGAAGTATGTATTCGTGTAAATTCAACGTTATTTTTGTCATTCGCAGGAATCCAGCTTCCAATATTCAGAGTCAACATAAATAGTAGTGTTTTCTGTTACCAATGATTTTAGCTAAAGCCAATTGAAGTTTTGTATTTTTATTAAACGGGCTAAAGCCCGTTCCTACTGAATATTATTTTTCACAGATTTTATAGATTAAGTAATTTATTATACAAGCCTATCCATCCAGCTTGTCATTCCGAAGGAATCCAAATTCCGAATAATTTTTTCCAGAGAATGTTCTTTTCTTCCTTTGTTTCCTGAAAAAAGTGTCGTAAAAAATAATACTGAAAAAGTAGAGTTAAATATTTTTTCAAAGTTTTTCAGTTTTTAAGTAACATTTAAACGCTTTGGCCAAAACTTTATTTTATAAGGTTTTAAACTTAAACATATTTTAAACTTACTTTAAATTCACCATATTGTAGAATTATCTTTAAGGATTTTACCTTTTTTTGCATTATATTTGTTGTAAACATAAACCATGAAAAACAATTTATTGATTTTTACGTTTAGTTTTTTTGCTTTCCCCGCTTTTGGCTGGGCTCAGTCTGCGCCGGATTTTAAAGAACTTCTGGATAGTGCTATGGTTCGGGACTCGAACCTTAAAATGCAGATTACCCAAAACAAGCTTACCGATCTGGATGAACATAAATTGAAAGACATCTTTCTTCCAACCCTGGAACTTAGTGGCCAGGCCGGTTATCTCAACGGAACAGCAAGACTTACGTCACCGGAATTCAATCTCGCTCCCTTTATCAATATTCCGGAAGGGACTTTCAACAATAACTTTAATGTATCCGGATTTTCAGGTATTGCCAAAGCAGACGCCAAAATGCTTCTGTATTCAGGAGGAAAGGTTAAATACATGAAAAAAGCGGTGGAAGAAAAGAAAAAATCTGAAGATATCCTTCTGGAGAAAACAAAAGATGAAGTGATTGCCACTATTTCTAAGGCATATGACCAGCTGGCTTTGATTCATCAGTCTAAAAAAGTACTGGATGAAAGTAAAAAAAGACTGGATATCAACAGGAAAACAGCTGATAAAGCTCTGGGCTATGGATTGATTACCCCTTATGATCATAAGAAAATTGAACTGGCTCAGGCTACTTTGAATGCTAAAATGGTAGAATATGAAGGCAAGAAAGAATTGCTTCTTACCCAGCTTTACGTTTTAACCGGAATTAACAAGGAAAGGCTCAGAATGATTGATCCTGTTTTGTCTCCTGTAGAATTGCTGGCTGCAGAAAAAGGAATAGAGCAGAGAGCAGAAATCCGTGCTTTGGAACATGGCATCAGTGCTGCAGATTATAAGATAAAAGCCGAAAGAACATGGAAGATTCCTAAAGTCCAGCTGATGGCTTCTGCTTATTATATCGGTTTGTACGGAAACAGAATAAAATCCTCAGAAAATGTGATTCCTGCAGTTCCGTTGCTTGGATATGAAGGAAAAAAACTGGACTGGAGACCCAATAATATCAATGTATTTCCATTGATTACGGCAGGAGTGGGCTTTAAATGGGAGATTTTTGACGGTAAAGAAGGAAAACACGCAGAAGAAACTGCCAAAGTTGGTAAAGAAGTATTGCAGAACCAGAAAGAAGACGCTCTGAAAAAACTGACATTGAATCTGGCCAATAACCAAACCAATTATGATATTGCTTCCGCACAGATTACCCTGAAAGCGAAAGAAAAAGAGCTTGCAAAAAATGCGCTGGTACAGGCAGAAAAAGAATTCAGATACGGAATGAGCAAATCTTCCCAGCTGATTGATGCCGAAAATGACCTTGAAGCTGCTGAACTGGAATATCAGAATGCCGTTTTCAACCAGAGAAGAGCGGGAATAGAACTGATGAGGTCTACCCAAGAGCTGGATATCACCAAATTTTATTTAATCCCTTAAAAATTTAAATGATGCATAAAAATATATCTATACTCTTCGCTGCTCTGTTTTTATTGGGGAGCTGTGACAAAAAGAATGAAAAGATCAAAGAACCGGAAGGGAAAACCAAAAAGGATGTCATCTCCTTTGCACCTAAAGTTACCGGAAGGATTCTTAAAATATATGTTTCCGAAGGTCAGACTGTGAAAAAAGGAGATACCCTGGCTCAGCTTGATGTACCGGAAGTTTCTGCAAAAATTGCACAGGCACAAGGAGCAGTAAGTGCGGCTACGGCTCAGGAGCAAATGGCAAAAAACGGAGCCACAGCAGATCAGCTGAAACAGCTTCAGGCCAAATACAAAGGCCTGAAAGAGCAGTATGAATTTGCACAGAAATCTTATAAAAGAGCCAACAATATGTTCCGTGACAGCCTGATGTCCCCACAGGCTCATGACGAAATCTATGCGAAATTACAGGGAGCAAAAGCTCAGTATGATGCTGTAGTGGCAGAACTGGATGATGTAAAAAGAGGAACCCGTTTTGAAAAAGTGGAAATGGCGGCAGGGCAGGCTTCCCAGGCCAAAGGAGCGTTGCAGGAAGCCAATGTAGCGTACTCAGAAAGATATATCATTGCGACCAATGATATGGAAATAGAAACCATCAGCTTGAATACCGGAGAGCTTGCAACGGCAGGCTTCGCTCTGTTCAATGGATATATTCCGGAAAGTACTTATTTCAGATTTACCATCCCGGAAAGTGCCATTTCAAAATATAAAAAAGGGCAGGAGGTAACGATGCAGGTGGTTTATAACAAAGAAAATCTTACCGGAAATATTGTATATATCAAGCAGCTGACAAAATATGCGGATATTACCACTGCTTATCCCGATTACCAACTGCAGGATGCGATCTATGAGATCAAAGTAAAACCCAGGGACATGAATAAGGCTAAAAATATTTTGGTCAATGCCAATGTAATCCTTCAATAAAATGAAACAGATTGGATAGAGCTTCAGCGAAATTCCATTACGTTTTCAACCTATAAAAATATACAAATGAAAGAATTTTTCCGTCTTTTAAAACGTGAGTTCAAACTTTTTATCAGCAATTCTACCTTAAGAACTGTGTTCTTTTTGGCACCGGTTTTCTATGCAACCTTGCTGGGGTTTGTCTACAAAAGCGGAAAAGTTGAAAATACTCCTGTATTGGTTGTCGACAGAGATAATACCCCTCTGTCCAATCAATTGACAGAAATGCTCGAAGACAATAAAAGCATTAAGGTTTTCAGATACCTGCAGGAGCCTCTCAGTATCAAAGATGAGGTGATCAGGCATGAGGCTGCAGCTGTAGTCATCATTCCTTCCAGGTTTGAAGGAGATATGCTGCAGAAAAAGTATCCTGAACTTAATGTTTACATCAATACCGGAAATGTTTTGACGGCCAATTTTGCATCCAAGGCTCTTCAGCTGACCATAGGAACATTCTCTGCAGGAGCTTCCATCAAAGCGCTTCAGAAAGCAGGAATGCCTGCCGCAAAGGCTGCTACCCAGTATGAACCTTTCAAAGCCAATTATATTACGCTCTTCAATACTACAGGAAACTACCTTATCTTTATGTGGCCGGCGATGCTTGCAGTAGTTTTACAGCAGGTAATTCTGTTGGCTATGGCTGTAAGTTTTGCTGCTGAATTTGAAAGGGGATCGTTTGTAAAAGAATATCTGAAAATGAAAAGATGGGCCTTCCCAACCATGCTGATTAAAGTGATACCAATCTGGATATTTTCTATTCTCATTGTAGGTATTTATTACTTTATGCATATGATCTTCAGGGTTCCGATGCCTGAAGGAATTCTTAATTTCATCCTTTTGACAGCAGTTTTTGTAGGATCAGCTTCATTCCTGGGGGTGTTTATCAGTATTCTGATTCCTGATGCATTGAAGGCGACACAGATTCTTATGGTTATTGCTTCGCCGGCATTTATTATCAGTGGTTTTACATGGCCTTTGAATGCGATGCCTGCCTTTGTCCAGTTTATCGCCAATATTATTCCGTTAACTCCCTTTTTACAGGCTTTTAAAATTCTATTGATTCAGAAAGGATCGGTAGAGCTTACATTCCCGTATCTGAAACATTTAAGTATTCTTTTGGTTGTATATGCCATCATAGGCTGGATTGCTTTAAAAATTAAGCTTTGGTTTATATTCAAAAAAGCAGCACCACAGGAAATTGCTGTAAAGGATATTTCTCAGGAGGATAGCAAGTAGTTTATGGTTGGCTTAGTTGCTGGTTAATTTGTTGCCGGTAGCATCAACCCGTAACCCGAACATTGAATCCCGCACTCTACACACACCAATTTCTCCTTTTTTAAACTGACTATAAAATCAAACAAAAAAACTGATATATTTGTTGGTAGTAAAATAGAAATTATATGGAAAATGTATTTGATGCAAAAGATGCTCAAAACTATATTGACAGAATAAACAAATTGGTGGAAGACACCCATGGTTTGTGGGGCAAAATGACCGTTGATCAGATGCTTGCACACTGTTGTATAGCATATGAAATGGTATATGAGCCGGAAAAACACAGAAAACCAGGAGCTATCGCTAAATTTATATTGAAAACATTTGTGAAACCTAAAGTGGTAGGAGAAAAGGCATATCCGAGAGATTCTCCTACAGCACCGCAGTTTTTGATTACCACAAGAAAAAATTTTCATGAAGAAAAAACAAGACTGATCGGTTTTATTCAGAAGACACAGCAATTGGGAGCTGACGCTTTCGATGGTAAAGAATCTTTCTCTTTTGGGAAATTAAATGCTCAGGAATGGAATAATATGTTTGCGAAACATCTGAACCATCACCTGGCGCAATTTGGCGTATAAACAACACTGTATGAAAAAACTTTTATTACTTTTCATTCTGGCTGCTAATTTTGTATTGGGTCAGATGCCGGATATTTCCAATACATGGCTTAATAATAGTAAACCTTATATAGGTACGATCGGAAACAAAGGACAGGAACTGAAGCTGAAGATCAATATTGCTGAACAGAATAAAAAAAATGATCAGGAATATTTTGTTTCAGGATATTCACTTGTAGATACCAGTTATGCAAAATTTGAAGGTAAAATGACCATTTCAAAATATAAAGATTCCAGGAATCAGGGAACGGTATATGGAGAATATGAGCTTGCAGAAGAGAATAAAGGAAAACATTCCGGGCTTTTCAAAGGGAAATTTACCTATAATTTCAAGTGGAATAAAAAAACAGAGAAAATTGAAGGACAGTATATTGAACTGACAGGAGACTGGAAAAGTTATGACGGAACCCTAGAGTTTAAAACCCATCTGAAAAATCAGTAATTAAAAATTCCATTTCATATCCGTAACCTTCCTGCAGCAGCTAAACTAAACCCGAAATTCCGAACCCGGTCCAATATCAACCTTAAAACCCCAGCAACATATGAAACTAGGAGCTTTTTCAATCAGCTTAAGTGTAAAAGACCTTCAGAAATCTAAAGATTTTTATGAGAAACTCGGATTTACAACTATGGCAGGAACTACAGAACAAAATTACCTGATTATGAAAAACGGTTCTACTTTAATAGGACTTTTCCAAGCCATGTTTGACGGAAATATGCTTACTTTTAACCCCGGATGGGACGAAAATGCCCAAAATCTTGAATCTTTTGATGATGTACGCGAAATCCAGAAAAGGTTGAAAGAAAGTGGTGTAGAAATCGGAAGAGAGGCAGATGAAACAACTTCCGGCCCTGAACATATCTACCTGAAAGATCCGGATGGGAATATGATTTTAATAGATCAGCACAGATAAACATCGAGCTCATCATAAACAGAACTTAAAACAAACTTAACTTATAAAAAACTTAACTTATAAAAAACAATCATGGCAACAGTAAACGTTTATTTAACATTTAACGGGAATTGCAGAGAAGCATTTGATTTCTACAAATCAGTTTTCGGGGGAGAATATCCTTATATCGGAACTTTTGGGGAGATGCCACCTATGGAAGGCAAGGAAACTCCGGAAGAAGATAAAAACAAGATTATGCATGTTTCACTTCCGATCTCTAAAGAAACAATTTTGATGGGAAGTGATACAGGAGGAGAGTGGTCTTCCAACTTTAAGGCAGGAAATAACTTCTCTATTTCTGTGAATGCTGAATCTAAAGAAGAAGCAGACAAATTATTCGGCGGTCTTTCTGATGGAGGACAGGTAACAATGCCAATGGCTGATACATTCTGGGGAGCTTATTTTGGTATGTTTACCGATAAGTTTGGGATCAACTGGATGGTAAACTATGATGATCCTGCTAAAATGCAGCAGCATCCGTAATTCATGTTTGTATGTAAAATATTGAAAAAACCGACAGCGACCTGTCGGTTTTTTTATTTACTGGAAACAGCTTAAAAATAACTTTTTAGTTCTTTTTGACGATCTTATAGCTTACTGTTGCTGTTTTGATGAGATAGATTCCTTCAGGCAGTCCTGTAATGTCAAACGCATTTTTATCGTTTGTTGCTTCTGCAGATTTTACAAGCTTTCCGGACTGGTCATATAAATAGATTGTATCATTTTTTTTCAGATGATCAATATGGAATACACCCGAAGTTGGATTAGGATAAATATTCTCTTTTTCTTTAATGGTGCTTTCTGAAGTTCCCAATGTTGAAATTTTTGTCCACGTAAATGCATCCAGGCACATATAGACATAGGATCCGGTGGATTGCAGCTGGATCTCATCAATGACAGTATTGCTGTTATTCTGATTATTCAGAGTGGCAAGATCAATCAGGGTAAACCCATTACTGATGCCTGTCGTTCCCGTAGTGGCATTAAATGTTGTATTAAAGCCGGATGTTTTGGTGGTGGTAAACTTGGTCACTCCTCCTAATTTTCCTGTGATGATAAGCGTTCCTGATGAAGTAGACTGGTTTAAAGCAGTATTGCTTAAAAATACCCAAAATTTTGAGACTGTCAATGAAGAACTGCTCTTAAGACTGAATGAAGGAGAACTGACATTTGTAGTTCCGGTATTGTCAATGTAGACATTGTCATTGGCTGTTCCGTTCCATCCGGTGTTTGGATAATTGCCCTGAATTCTGAAAGTTCCGGCCTGTGAAACAATATTAAAAGTATATCCATTACTGATAAAACTGGTGCTGCCACCAGATGCATTTTCAAAAGTTACAGTGGTTGTCTGTGCATTAATTAATGCAATCGTGCTTAAGAAAACGAAGATGGCAAAAGAGATAATTTTTTTCATGATATAGATTTTTAGTGGTTGAAGCAAGATGAAAGGCCTCCAGTACTGTTTACATTCTCATTGTATTTTCCTGTAAAGCATACCACAAAGTAACGGTGAAACATAAAACCATTACAGCGTATTAAATGCCAAATTGAAAAATGCGTAGAAATACGCAATTTTGTTGATTGTTATTATTATAATTTTGGAAAATGAATATTATGTTAATGAAAATGAATTTATTTCACAGTATGGTTAGTTTTTTTTCATAACTTGTAGTGTACAGTTACAGTAACTTTATTTTGAACCTATTATATAATTTAAAACGAGAAAAACTATGGAATTACCTAAGCATGCAGTATCATTGGATGATGCTAAAACATGGATCAGCAACTGGCAGAATAGAAATGACATTAACGGAATGTCAATAAGAGCTCATATTATTCCTGTACAAGATGTAAATGATATTTTCAACAAGGATAAAGGCTTTGAACAATATCGCGGATATAACGCCATTACAGATCAGGGAGAGTTTAAATTTCTAATGGTCGGAGTAGATTCTAACGGGAATGATATTGTCAATTATGAGGACGGGTTTTATGTATATGATATGACAACGCCTTGCCCTAGTGTATGTTCCACTGAGAAATGGTGGAATCTGTAACCTGAAAACTAAAGGTCATTGGATCATTGGATTGAAATATTGTCATTAATTGGAAAAGGCATCCTGCTGATTAATCTGGCAGTATACTGTATAGGTTTCTCCAAAACCGGAAAAGCCTATACATTTTTCATCAGCTACCTGGCATGGATATTAATTTGTGAAATCGTATTTTATGTATTGAATTCTCAGAAGATTAATAATCTGTTTTTCTCCCATTATTATCTGATAGGTCAGTTTGTGTTACTGGGATTATTCTTTCATGAAATTTTATCTGAAAAATACCAGAAAAAAACTGCACTTATTCTTTTAATGAGCATTCCTGTTATTCTCTTTATACAGTATATGATATATCCGGAAAAATATTATGTTTTCAATCTGTTTGAAATTTTTGTCACTTCATACTCAATTATCATTCTGGCATTATTTCATTTATATAACATATTGGATACTGAAAAGAAATACAATTATATAAGCCTGGGGCTTCTACTGTATCTCATAAGCAGCACGGTTATATTTTTGTCTGGAAATCTTTATACGGTGATGAACAGGAAGCTGCATAAAGAGATATGGGTTTTCAATGTTGTTATGTTTATTGTGTACCAGATTTTTATTCTGGCAGAATATCTTTCTTCCCGTAGAAAAAATGTGTAATTACTGTTATGATTTTACAAAATGAATGAGAATACAATTATTTCCACTATCGTTTATACCTTCCTGGCCTTCACTTTACTGGCCATTACCCTGATCATATTTTATTATTTTTCCAATAAGAAAATAACGAAAAATCTTATTCAGAAAAAAGAACTGGAGGTCAGATACGAGAAAGACCTTACTCATGCTATTATAAGTGCTCAGGAAAAAGAGAGACTGAGAATTGCTCAGGACCTGCATGATGATATCAGTTCAAAACTAAGCGTGGTAGCTTTGAATATCCATCTTCTGGATTTTGATAACCTGGCCAGAGAAGAATATAATGACCTGAAAAATAAAATAATACATCTGGTTAACAAAACAGCTGAAAGCGCCAGGCAGATCTCTCACGATCTGCTGCCTCCGATTTTAGAAAAATTCGGGCTGCATGCTGCGATAGATGCATTGTGTTCGGAAATTAACCTGTCCAAAAAACTGCAGGTTACTTATTCAAACAGTTTATATTTTGCTAAAGCAGAAGATGAAAAGAATTTACATATCTTTAGAATACTTCAGGAGCTTATTAATAACTCCATAAAACATGGTGAAAGTACGCATATTGATATAGAGTTTCTGGGAAAAAACGGGAAAAATACCTGTATTTATAAAGATGATGGAAAAGGATTTAATCTTGATGAAAATACTTTGAAAGGAGGACTCGGCTTACGAAATATCAGAAGCCGGGTTGAACTGATCAATGGAACACTGAAAATTGAAAGTGAAAACAATAAAGGGACTACTGTAGAATTTACATTTTAAATAGTTATAAGATGGAAAAGAATACCATTCGTGTAATAACTGTAGACGATGAAGCGCTGTTTCGCCAGGGAATTTCATTGCTGATACAGAGAGAGAATGATATTGAACTGGTAAGCGATTTCAGTAATGGAAAAGAGCTGCTTGATGAACTCATCAACTTACAGGAACTGCCGGATATTATCCTGATGGACCTCAATATGCCGGAAATTAACGGAGTAGAAGCTACCAAACAGATCCATATCAGATATCCTCAGATCAAAATTATTGCATTGACCAGCTATAATACAAAAGCATTTATTGTTAATATGATACAGTCGGGAGCCTGTTCCTTTCTTAAAAAAAACTCAAGCCCCACTGAGTTGCTTACCGCAATCCGGGAAGTCTATAGTAAAGGTTTCTTTTATAATAATGAAGTAATGGAAGCATTACATCAAAATCTTACAGAACCTAAAAAGAAGATCTCCAGTATTTTTGATGCCAATCATATTTCCAAAAGAGAAAAAGAAGTGCTGGAATTAATCTGTAAACAATACAACACTGCTGAGATTGCAGATCTGCTTTTTATAAGCTCCAGAACCGTCGAAGGACACCGAAACAGTCTTCTCCTGAAAACCGGAGCCAAAAATACGGCAGGTTTAGTGGTATATGCTATAGAAAGTAAAATTGCAGATATGAACTATTTAAAAGACCGCTTCGAGTAAATTCACAACGTAATTTCCGTTAAAAAACATAACATCCTAAATATTTTCTGATTAAATTAGTTTTTGATTTTTAGTCATTTTAAAATCTTAAATAACAACAATCAGAAAGTACAAAAGGATGAATTTTACTATAGAAAATATTGAAGCAGCTCACCAAAAAGTAAAAACCGGAGCCGATTTTCCTCAATACATCCAGACAATAAAAGCAATGGGTGTCTCTCATTATAAAGTCTATGTCCCGGACGGAAATACCGAATATTTTAGTAATGAAAACCGATCTGTCCAGACTGGAAGTAAATATGATATACTTAAAGTTTCTGATATTGTAAGTCTTGAAAATTTTAAACTGAGACTGAAACTTCATCAACAGGGTGAAACAGATTATATGACTTTCTGTAATGACTGTGCAGGCAACGGAATCAAAGGCTGGACAATGGACCTTACTGCTATGACCTGTACTTATTTTGACCGGAATGAAACCGATATACTGACAGAGCAGATTCCAGGCTAATTTTCGTTAAATTACATATAACAAAGTCATGTAAAGTCAGGCTTATTAAATATTGTTTGTTATTATTGATTTAAATTATTAATTTTGTTAAAAACGATAGATAATAGTAATTGATAAGCATGGGAAAGGTTTTTACGAAGCTGGCATTCACGGTATTAAGTTTGGGGTCTATATTGACATTTGCTCAAAAAAATGATTTGGGAGCATGGTATATGTATTTCGGAAATAATAAAATCAGCAAGAAGCTGAACTGGCACAATGAGATTCAGTACCGTAATTTCGATGCGGTAGGAGATCTGGAGCAGCTGCTGATCCGTACAGGAATTGGGTATGACCTTACAGAAAATAATAACAATGTTTTATTGGGATACGGCTTCATTCTAAGTCAGCCTTACGTAAACGGAGAAAAAAAAGAGAATATTGAACACAGAATTTTCCAGCAGTATATTACCAAACAGAAATTCGGACGTTTCAATCTTCAGCACCGTTACCGTTTGGAAGAGCGTTTTCTGGAGGATGATTTCAGGATGAGGTTCCGTTATATGCTGGGGGTGAATATTGCCATTACTCAAAAAGAGATGCTTCCTAAAACTCTCTATGCATCAGTATATAACGAAATTTTCCTGCATTTCAACAGTCCGGTTTTTGACAGAAACAGAGTTTATGGAGCATTAGGATATGTCATCAACAAAAATATGAGGATTGAAGCCGGCTATATGAACCAGATTCAGGAAAACAGAAACCGCGGACAGATTCAGATTGGTTTTTATAACAATATCCCGTTTACTAAAAACTGATGATTACTGCTGAATGCTCTGACGAAAAAAACATTATCTGAAAAAAGATAGAATTATAAACATTATAAAATAAACACATATGCATTCAGGAAAAAGATTCGGAGCCCGGGAGTTCATTGTCTGGACCAGACGGAGTATTTATGCTCTGATTATATTATCAGCGATTCCTACAGTCCTTTATTTTCTGGGCTGGAAATTTCTCTCCGTTCCATGGCAGCCAATTGCGATCATGGGAACAGCAGTTGCCTTTATTGTTGGATTTAAAAATAATGCCAGCTACAGCAGACTTTGGGAAGCCAGACAGATTTATGGCGCAATTATTAATGACAGCCGTAGTTTTGGTTATATTCTGAGAGATGCTATGTATTCAAAAAATCCGGACAAAGTAAAAGAAATGTTTCTTCGTCATTATGCATGGCTTACAGCATTGAGATTTCAGCTCCGCGAGCCCCGGGCATGGGAAAATATGGGAACTTCCCAATTTGATGAGTATGCTAAAAAATATGATATTCCCGAGAGGATTTTCAGGCTGGATGAAGAATTGAAAAAATATCTTTCCGAGCCTGAGCTTCAGTATATTTTAAGTAAAAAGAACAGAGCTACACAGCTGATGGCCGGGCAGAGCAAGGCTCTGTCAGAAGCATATGAAAAAGCCGAAATCAATGATTTCCAATGGACACAGCTCAATCAGCAGCTGGTAAAGTTTACAGATGATCAGGGAAAAGCTGAAAGAATTAAGAACTTTCCTTATCCCAGGAATTTCTCCTCAATCACAACTTATCTTTTGCTTTTATTCATTGTTTTTGTGCCTTTTGGATTACTGAAAGAGTTTGATAAATTAGGAGAAGGAACTATGGTGGAAGGATGGACATTATGGTTTAATATTCCATTTTCTTTGTTGGTAACATGGTGTTTCCATACCTTAGACAGTGTAGGTGAGGCTTCGGTTAATCCTTTTGAAGGAAGCCCCAATGATGTTCCTATCACCCAGATCAGCCGCACCATTGAAATCGATATGAGAGATATGCTGGATGAATCTGATCTCCCATCAGCGATCACACCCAAAAATAATATTGTGCTTTAATGTTTTTTCGGTTGTAAAGAAAAAGTCTAAACTTTGGATGAAATTAAACCTTATAGGTTTGGGAAATCATAATACACAATATCTGATATCTCAGAATAAAAAATAATACTTAACTTAAAAAAACTAACTCAAAATGATTCACAGCTATGTTATAATATCCATTGCAGTACTGCTTTCTGTGATGATATTGGTAATGATTGGGCAGAAATTAAAAGTCGCTTACCCGATTTTTCTTGTGATTGCAGGATTGCTGATAAGCTTTATACCGGGAATGCCACGTATTGAAATAGAACCTGATCTTGTTTTTCTTATCTTCCTTCCGCCTATTTTGTTTGAAGCCGCCTGGTTTACTTCATGGCAGGACTTTCATAAATGGAGAAAACAGATTTTTTCGATGGCCTTCGGGCTTGTATTTTTAACTTCAATAGTGGTAGCGTACCTTTCATCTTCCATTATTCCCGGGCTTACTGTAGCCATGGGATTTCTGTTGGGCGGAGTAAATTCACCACCGGATGCGGTAGCAGCAACTTCCGTTTTGAAACATATGAAAATCCCCAAAAAAATAACCAATATTCTGGAAGGGGAAAGCCTTATCAATGATGCATCCAGTTTAATTGTATTTAAATTTGCTCTGGCAGCCGTTATTTCAGGACAGTTTATCTGGAGGGATGCTGTTCAGGATTTCTTTACGATGGCGATTGGAGGAATTGCTGTAGGAGTGGCGGTAGGGTTCCTGTTTGGAGCTTTATTAAAGGTTATTCCTACCAATTCCAATATAGATACCATTATCACGCTTATTGTACCTTACATTATGTATGTAGGGGCAGAGCATTTTCATTTTTCAGGCGTATTATCAGTGGTAGCAGGAGGATTATTGATGTCCTATAACTCACACTGCTATTTAAGCCATACTTCAAGGATCCAGTCCGGGAATGTATGGAGTGTATTGATATTCCTTATGAATACCATTATCTTCATTCTCATTGGCCTTGAACTTCCTATTGTAGTGGAAGGAATGAAAGAATACACCATTTCTGAAGGTATCTTCTACAGTATAGTCATTGGCGGAGCGATTATCGGAACAAGAATTCTGTACAGCTATGCATTGATGTATTTCCCAAGAGTCTGCTCCAGGGAATTGAGGTTGAAAGTTCCTAAACCGGACTGGCGGGAACCTTTCATCATCAGTTTTGCTGCAATGAGGGGAGTGGTTTCACTGGCTGCTGCGCTGTCAATTCCTGCTTTTCTGCCAAACGGAGAGGCATTTCCTCATAGAAATATTATTTTATTTGTAACTTTCGTTATTATTTTGATTACTCTGGTAGGACAAGGATTATTGCTAAGTCCGATTTTGAAGTTATTGAATATCCAGGATGCCGGAAGTGAACTGCCGGAAGAAAAGCAGGAAGTAATTTTGATGCGTAAACTGAAAGAAACAGCACTGCATAAACTGGATAATGATTTTTCTGAATTGGCTGTAACCAACAGCCTGGTGCGTCATCAGAAACACAAATTGGAAAACGAGATGATGCTGATGGCAGACAAAGCCCAATGTATGGCTTCTACAGGAGATTATGTGTCAGCAATCAATGAAAATAAAGATGTCTTACGACAGATTATTCAGGCACAGAGAAATGAGCTGCACCGAATGAAAAGAGAAAAGATATTTGATGATCACGTGATGAGAAGCATTGAAATGCAGCTGGATTTTGATGAAGCGAAGATCACTGGTTTTTCACATGGGTAATAAAAAATAAACCATAAAAGTCACAAAAGGATAAAAGTTAAAATGAACTTGCAGCAATAAAAAGTTCACAAAATGAAAACTTTGAAATTTTAAAGACTTAAGTGTACTTCTCCGGAGTAGAAATTTAAGCTTTAAATAGTTTGGAGATATAACTTTTGTGACTTTGATGGTTAAATAGTAAGAACAAAATGTGTACATTTAGACCTATTAAACCCATAATATGAGCACGCCAATCACTGTTCAGTACAAAATAAATGCTTCAGTTGAAAAAGTCTGGAAAGCATTAACCGATAAATATGAAATGAAATCCTGGTATTTTGATATCCAGGATTTTGATTTAAAATCAGGAAAGGTATTTAACTTCTACGAACCCGGAGGAGCCAACCAATATCATCATCAGGGTGAAATTATAGAAGTAATACCCCATCATAAATTAAAACATTCCTGGTCTTATCCTGATTTTTCAGATCAGAAAACAATCGTAACCTGGGAATTGCAATCCGAAGACGGACAAACTTTAGTAAGGCTGACCCATGATAATATTGAAAATTTCAAAGAATTAGGAGAAGGCTTTTCAAGAGAAAATTTTACAAAAGGCTGGAATACCATTTTGGGGCAGAGCTTAAAAGAATATATAGAAAATAAACGATGATTGCATTACAGCCTTTTACAATACAGGATGCTCCACAGCTGATTTCAAAGATACAGGATGAGCGCATGCTTCTTCAGTTTGCAGGTCCCGCATATCGCTATCCGCTCACAGAAGGACAGCTGGAAACCGATTTGTCTGATAAAAACAGAACTTTGTTTAAAATAACAGATCAGACCGGAGAGGCAATCGGGCATGCTCAGATATTTTTGAAAGAGAATACTTTTCTGCTGGGAAGAATTCTGATCTGGGATAAGAACAACAGAGGTAAGGGTTATGGTAAAAAAGTAATGCAGGAACTTCTGGAATATGGTTTCAGTCACTTTGATAGAGAAACTGCAGAGCTGAATGTCTACGACTGGAATACCAGTGCCATCGAATGTTACCGGAAAGTAGGTTTTGCTTTTGATCCTGATGTTAAGAGCGAAGCAAAGATTGATCAGGAAACATGGGTTTCATTGAATATGAAAATCCATAGAAACATTTTTGAATTACAGGAATCATGACACAGTTTACCGCACTTCGTCCTATATTCTGGACGGAAAACCTTGATGAAACCATTGGCTTTTATATGCAAGTTCTGGGATTTACCCTTATGGGTAGAAATGATGACTGGCAGTGGGCTTCCCTTCGAAAAGATGAAATTTATATTATGCTGTCTCAGCCCAATGAGCATGAAAATAATACTTCAATCGGATTTTCCGGTTCATTTTATTTCAATGTAAATAAAGTAGATGACCTTTGGGAGGATCTTAAAACAAAAGCCAAAGTCTGCTATGAAATTGAAACTTTTGAATGGGGAATGAGAGAATTTGCCATCTATGATAACAACGGATACCTGTTACAATTTGGTGAACCCGTAGATAATATTGGCAATACGGAATAAAATTTGCTATTTTTGGAGAAATATTTAGAAATTCAATGAAAAAAAATATAATAGCAGGTTTCGCAGCGATTTTATTACTGGCATCTTGTAATAAGGATAAAGAAATTCTTAATACATTAAGTACTTATAATACATCAATGGAGGCGAAAGGGTATCATTTTGGAGATAAGCTTGAGCTTCCGAAAGAGGTAACAGAAAATGCAGAAAGTGTAACCATCAGCTTTGGAGATAAAGAAACAACGAACTTAACTATTGATCCGAAATTTTTCACTTTAGGTGATAACGCTGTTACATTCAATATCAAAACAAAAGGTGGGGAAGTCCTGAACCAGGATGCTACCATCAATGTATTTGCAAAAAATCCTGAAAAAAGCATTCCTTATCAGATTGTGGCAGAATACCCTCATGATCCTAAAAACTTTGTGCAGGGATTCCAGATCGAGGGAAATACTATTTATGAAAGTGACGGACAGAACGGATCTTCCCAGATTTTAAAATACACGTTAGGAACAACCACACCGCTTGCTTCGACCAAACAGGCTCAGGAAGATTTTTCTGAAGGAAGTACCATCGTAGGAGATAAAGTATATCAGCTGACATGGCAGAGCAAAAAAGGATACGTCTATGATAAAAGTTCTTTAAAACTGCTTTCAGAATTCGCTTATCCCAATGTATTAGGTGAAGGCTGGGGATTGACATATGACGGCAAAAATCTGATTGCTTCCGATGGAAGTAAACTTTTATATTTCCTTGATGTAAATGATCCTTCAAAACTGGTTAAATATATCGCAGTGGCCGGAAGTTCTCAGGCATACGACCAATTGAACGAACTGGAGTATCACAACGGATTTATTTATGCTAATGTTTGGCAGAAGCCTATTATTTTAAAGATCAACCCCGCAAACGGAGAAGTGGTGGGAACCTTTGATTTCACCGAAATTGCAAAACAGAATACCAAAGGAAGTGATGATGTTCTGAACGGAATTGCTTTCAAAGGAGATAATATGCTGGTAACCGGTAAAAACTGGTCAAAGATTTATGAGGTTGCTATTAAATAAAAAAAGTTTAATAACAATTTCTCATTGAATAAAATAAAGTATGTAAATTGGTAGCGTTCCCGAAGGAGCGCTATCTTAGTAGAAAGAATTTGAGATTACTATACCTGATACTGATTTTCCTTTTCTGTACGGCTTCAGCACAGAATGTACTTCCTTTGGATACTTTGAAACTGAAGGAAGCAAAAGATATGCTTGCTGATGACTACGGAAGCCTGTATATTTATAAGAACAAGGATTTTAGTTTTACCAAATATGATTCTTTAGGAAAACAGATCGGGAAAATGATGCTTACTGTTCCTTATAAAGTACAGACGGTACAGAACCCTCTGAATGTGCCATTATTTTCTGAAAATGCCCAGGAAATGAAATTTGTGGACCAGAATATGAATGAAATTCAGAGACTTGATTTTAAGCAGAAATTTGGGTTTATCAGAATGGCTTATGCTGAAGACCTGCAGCAGCTGTGGCTTCTGGATGACAGCACAAAACGTCTGATACAGTACAATTTCAGAAATGACACGACGATCAACTCCTATCCTTTTGATATCAGCTTTGAAGATTTAATGGATATGCTGGTGTATGAAAATAAAGTCTATATTTTAACGAGAAAACATATCAGAATTTACAGTCTGAAATTTGAAAAACTATTTGAAGCTCCCCTGGAAAACGGAAAACGTTTCAGAAGAGAGAATGATATAATCCTGGTTATTGCGGCTAATTCTATTTCACAATACATTCCTGAAAAAGGAATGACAACTGTTTTTGAAGATCCGGATGCACAAATTGTGGATAAAAACATCCTCTCTTATTTTGAAATCAAGGGGAACAAACTCTATCTTTACAGCCTTGAAAAAGTAAAGAAAGCCAAACAGCAGAAACAGCTTGAAGCTCAGCCGGAATCCCTGCAGTCCCCTACACAAAAACCGGTAGAGAAGGCAGAGGAGAAAGCCAGTGAAAATCCAGAAGTGAAACCTTCAGACAATACGCTGCAGAAGTTGATCGAAGATATTTCTGAAATTCAGGCTGAAGGGGTAAAGCTTATCAATTAATCAGTAAATACAAGGAAAAAGAATATTTATGCATATTGCAGTTACAGGAAACATCGGCGCAGGAAAAACCACTTTGACGACGATGCTTTCCAAGCATTACGGATGGGATGCACAATTTGAAGACGTAGATCATAACCCGTATCTGGAAGATTTCTATTCAGATATGAGCAAATGGAGTTTTGCATTGCAGGTGTATTTCCTGGGAAGCAGATTCCGTCAGGTAAAAGAAATCAGAGAAAGTGGTAAAAACATCATTCAGGATCGTACCATTTATGAAGATGCCCATATCTTTGCAGAAAACTTAAATGATATGAATCTCCTTTCAGACAGAGATTTCAATAACTATTCGTCTGTTTTTGACCTGATGAAATCTTTTGTGTCCGCTCCGGATTTATTGATCTATCTCAAATCAGATGTTCCTAATCTGGTCAAAAAAATCTATAAAAGAGGGCGTGAATATGAAGCTTCTATCAGTATCGAATATCTTTCAAAGCTGAACCAGAAATACGAAAAATGGATCTCCAATTATACGGAAGGAAAACTTCTTATCGTTGAGGTAGACGATCTTGATTTTGTTGAAAAACCGGAAGATTTCGGTTTTATCCTGGAAAAAATTGAAGCAGAACTGCACGGATTGTTTTAACATATTTTTATCAGTACGTTAAGAGAGAGTCAGTGTAATTCTTTTTAAATTTGTTTAGACCAAGTTTAATTTTTTGAATCATTATATCATGGTAGTTAAAGTTTTACATAACGGAAACTGTTCAAAATCAAATGCTGTATTGGAGTATCTTGACGAGAACGGGGTGCCTTTTGAGATTATCAATATTATCGAAGATCCGTTAAGTATTATGGAGATCAGAACCGTACTGAAAAAACTGAACCAGAGTGTCTTTCACATTATCCGTAAAACAGATAAACTTTATATTGAAAACTATGCGGATAAAAATTATTCTGAAGACGAATGGATAAAGATTCTTTCTGAAAATCCAGCGCTGATACAAAGGCCGATTCTGGTGAAAGGCTCAGTAGCCATGCTGGGAAGGCCTATTGAAAATGTAAAATTCTTTATTGAAAAATAAAAAAAATCCGTTCTGCTACAGAACGGATTTTTATGTTATCGGATTTTCGTTTTTTCAGATCCGTTTATCGCATTATACAGAGCTTCAAGTTCTTTTGGAGGATGGCCGCTGTCAAAAGTTGAAGAGGTATATTCCTTCCCACTGGAAGTGATAATAATGGAGGATGCCATTGCCCGGTCAGAATGTCTGCCGGTAGTTGGGGATGGAAGATCAGATATTCTGGATAAGTCAATGGTTTCAGCAAGATCGGAGATTGCTTTCCATTCACTGGAAGAAATCTTAGTATTGGCTACCTCTTCATTGGTATTGGTGGTTTTTGAAGAAGGCGTAAAAACAATACTTCTGCTGAACCCCCTTGTTCTTTCTGTTAATTGAATCTGTTCAATTTTTTGCTGTTGGGTTGCTGTTGTAATATTGCTTGTATTATTTTGATTATTGTTTTTATGAATACAGCTGGTAGCAGATGTTGCTAAAATTATATTAAATAGGATCAATTGATGGATGTTCATTGTGTTGGATTTAGGAGATAAAACAATAAAAAAACCGCTTCATTACCATGAAACGGTCTTTCTTTTTACAATAGAATAACGCCTTCTATTTTTGCTACTTCTTTATAAATATTCACAACCTGATTGGCATCTAAAACAAATGCATTGATATTGCAGGCTGTGTATTTTCCATTTTTGCTTTCGCGGTTTCCCAGTGTAAATTTAATACCGTCAAAAACTCTGTAAATTTCAGTAAGTTTTGCCTGGTCTGTAGGAATGATAAATTTAAATAAATAATCTTCCGGAAAATCATGATGATCATCCAGTTTCTCCCTCAAAGACTTGTAAAAATCTTCCGGGCTTGCGTGTTGATTTCCTTGTAATATATCCATCTGCAATTGTTAATATAATATAAATATAACGAAAAATTTCCTATTTTCCAAATGGTCCCAGGAGTGACTTTGAATTCTGATGTTCATAGTCTTCGATGATATTGAATAATCCGTTCACCAGTTGTTCAGAAGCAAGTTTGCTCAATCCTCCTGAGTTGACTGTGTTATTGTTCCCACCTAAAAGACTGCCCAGAAAATTGCTTCCCGATAATGCGGTATTAATGGTTTTTACAATTCCGTATTCATTCAGTTTTTCATCTACTTTAGGAGCAATGGCAGCAACGAGTTGTTGAGATGTTTTTTCTTTCAGAATCTGTGTAGCAGTAGTTCCCTGCATAATTCTCGTCACGTCCTGAGCATTCAGGCTGTTTACTGCGTCCTGTAAAATCGGTCTGGAAGTATTGACAGTATATGCTGCTGCCTGAGCGATATAATCTCTTTCTTTAGCAACCAGTGACGGTGCAATCTTTTCCAGGGTAGAATTGATATCTCTCAATTCTTTTGGAAGGGCCTTATCTACCATATTATTCTCAAGAAAGGCTTCTTTATTTCCATAGATACCCATTCCTTTGTCAATACCATTGAGCAGGATTCTTTTTATAATAGAAAGTCCCATATCGGAAGTGGCCAGTGTTGTGCAAGATTGAACACTGGTAGTAATGACAGCTCCGGTCCCGATGATAAGAGCGGCTGCAATGATATATTTTTTCATTGATTTTTTATTATTTACTTTCAAAATGCTTTGGTCAAAAAGCGCACCAAAGGTAATTACTATTCTTAATTTAACAAAATATTAAATTGAGTACATGTTTTGGTGAATTTTGTGTTAAAGAAAGTTGAATTATCGTTTAAAGATATGATGGATAAAGGATGGTTATTTTAAATATAAAATTATAAAATTTAAACATCCGGCATTTTTTATTTAATAGAATCAGGTTATTTTTAAATGTTTAAGATAATTTAACATTGTTCGATATTTTTTATATTTTTGGCTAATGTCTTTTTTTGAGATTTTAAATAACTCCACTTAGACAGGTACGAAATTGAATTTATTGAATAAAATTGAAACTATATGAAACAAAGTAATTTAAAGTATTCATGTCTCATTGCTGTTTTGTACTTTGGTATGAACGTCAATGCCCAGACTGCCCCAAAAGATACTGCCACCAAAGAGCAGAAGATTGAGGAAGTAGTTTTGATCGGATATGGATCTCAGAAAAAAGAAAACGTTACGGGAAGTATCGGAATGGTTTCTGCCAAAGACCTTGCCGATAAACCGAACGCCAATCCCATAAGCTCAATTCAAGGTAAATTATCTGGTGTACAGGTTTTGAATTCCGGTACTCCGGGAAGTTCTCCAAGAGTAGATATCAGAGGGATAGGTTCCCTTACTGGTAAGACCGTATTCATCGTTGACGGAATGATCACGGATGATATCTCTTTCCTTGGGCCTCAGGATATTGAGTCTATGAGTGTGTTGAAAGATCCTTCCAGTTTGGCAATTTTTGGTGCAAGGGCAGCCAATGGAGCAGTTATTATTAAAACAAAAACAGGGAGAGGAAAACCAATATTCAATTTCAATTCTTATTTAGGAATTAAAAAAGTTACTAATGTTCCTAAAATGACCAACTCTGATCAATATATCGAGCTTTATAATGAAAAGCTGATGAATGATAATGGGAATCTTAATGGTGCTCTTTCCAGAGCTAATTTCCCAGCAGATACAGATTGGTTTAGTGAAATTTTCAGAACAAGTATCATTAACTCTAATGATTTTTCAGCTTCTGGCAGTCTAGGAAAACTTAATTACTATGCAAGCATAGGAAATCTTCAGGATGAAGGTAATCTGGCTGCAGGTCAGGGAATTAATTCTGGCAGTGGTTTTAATAGATTGAATACAAAATTAAACCTCAGTTATAAGATCACTGATAATCTTACGATCGGAAACAATTTTACATTCTCTAAAATGCGCACCGATCAGGCGAAAAATCCTTTACTGAATGCTTATAATGCTCCGCCGATTTTCTCTGTTATGAATCCAGGTACAGGAGATTATCAGTTCTTTAACGGATATTCTATTCCAAATCCACGTGCTATTTTAGATCTATATCGTTCTCAAAACAGGCAGGAGAGGTTATTGAACAATGTCTGGGCTGAATATAAATTCCTACAAGACTTTACTTTAAGAGTAAGTTATACAACGGACAATTATAATACAAATCTTTACGAATATACTCCTACATTTAATTATGTTCCTGTTTCTGATCAGAAGCCTAATAAGTTAATCACAAGAGATTCAAGAAACAGAAATTATATTTGGGATAATACATTAAGCTGGAAAAAGTCACTAGGAGATCATAATCTCGAAATTCTTGCCGGTTTTTCAAGAACAAGAAATTCTTATTCTCAAACGTATTTAGAGGCACTTAACGTTAATTATGACGGAACCAATGCTTCGATGAATATTTTTAACGGGACTAATATTATTATGATTGACAAGGATGTAGAAGGTTATGATGTTGTACCTTATCAGGATAGAATTGAGTCTATGTTTGCCAGAGTGAACTATGATTATAAAGGAAAATACCTGATCAATGGATCGGTTCGTAGAGACGGTACATCAAAATATTCTTCGGGAGACAGACACAGAGTCTTCCCAGCGGTAAGTGCCGGATGGGTAATTTCCAAGGAAAATTTTATGAGCAATCAAAACGTGTTCAGCCTTTTAAAGCTAAGAGCAAGCTGGGGTAAACTGGGTAATCCGGATGTAACAAGAGCTTATACTTTAAGGACGACAATTCTTAAAGAAGGTGCTTATTATGGAAATTCAGGAGCGCCAGCACAGACCATCGACAGAGTGATTGATCCAAATATTGGCTGGGAAACTACAACAGGTAGAGATATTGGTTTAGAAATGGGATTATTCAATAACAAATTGAAAATTGATGCAACCTATTTTGATAAAGATACTAAGGATGTAGTATACGGAGTTACACAAGGGACAGTTTCGGGAGCAAGTAACTGGAAAAACTTTATTACTAATGCCTACTCATTTAATAACAGAGGTTTTGAAGTTGCAGTAAATTATGATACTAAAATTTCTGATAAAGTAAAATTAGGAGTATATGGTAATCTTACTACCCTTAAAAATAAAATTACATCCGTATACCAAGGCTCATATCTTGAAACAGGAGCAAGTTTATTTGGAAACTCTATTGTAAGACTACAAAACGGACAGCCTGTAGGAGCATACTATGGATATGAAGTAACAGGTGTATTCCAAACTGATGCAGAGGCAGCTGCTTCTGGTCAAACCGGAGCAAAAGCGGGATGGCTAAAATTTGCTGATATAGACGGAAACGGAGTAATTGATACCAGAGATAAAACATTCTTAGGGAGCCCGATTCCAAAAGGGACCTACGGCTTCGGAGTTAATTTAAATGTTTATGATTTTGATATTGCTGTAGACTTCCAGGGGGTATTTGGTAATAAAATTTATAACTATAACCGTGAACAGCGTTATGGAAATGAAAACTGGGATCTTGATTTCTACAACAACAGATGGCATGGGGCAGGAACTTCCAATGCATATCCAATGACTACCAACAACCAATCAGTTATTCTTCCAAGTAGTTTCTTTGTGGAAGATGGAAGCTATTTCAGAATCAGAAATATTACGGTAGGATATAATCTGCCTAAAGACTTTGCAAAATCTTTATTGCTTACTAAATTTAGATTGTACTTAAGTGCTCAGAACCCTTGGACAAGCTTTAAATATAATGGATTCTCACCAGAGATTGTAAATACGGACAGAGTGCAGATGGGGGTTGATAATAATATTTATCCTATTTCAGCCATTTATACAATCGGTATGAACTTAACATTTTAATTAGAAAAACATGAAAAAAATATTTTTATCAATCGCTTTATTTTCACTTGTAATAAGTTGTAAAGACGATTATCTTGATATAAAACAGGAAGGAGTGACAGAAGCAGATTCCTTTTTCAAAACTCAGGAAGATGCTATGCAGGCTACTAACGCAATTTATGTGTTTTTAAGAAGCTGGGAAAATTCTGCATTTCCTTATCAGTTTGTATTTGGAGTACCGGCAGATGATGTGGTAAAAGGATCTAATCCTGGAGACGCTTCTTTTATTAATGCTTATGACCAATTTACTTATACCGTGAGTGATGATGGAGTTAGAGGGTATTGGATCGGACAATGGCAGGCGGTGAACAGATGTAACCAGGTGATTACAAATGTTCCGAAAATTGATATGGATGCGGCCTTAAAAACAAGATTGATTGCAGAAGCAAAAATGCTGAGAGCTTATTTTTATTTTAATCTACTGAGAATCTACGGCGGTGTTCCAATCTTTGACGGAATTCCTTCTACTTATACAGTTCCTAGAAATTCTGCTGAAGAAGTCTATAACTTTATTATTTCGGATCTTACCAGTGCAGCACAAATTCTTCCTCAGACCTATGCCGCAGCTGATCTTGGTAGAGTAACAAAAGGAGCTGCTTTAGGATTATTGTCAAAAGTATATCTGTATAAAAAAGATTGGCAGAAAGCCTATGACACTTCTAATCAGGTAATGGCTATGGGGTATGATCTGGATCCTGATTTCAATCACTTATTCAGAATTGCAGGAGAGTTTGGAAAAGAATCTGTATTTGAAGTGAACTGTGAATGTTCTACTCAGTTCGGAGGAAGCCAATATGCAGAAGTACAGGGTGTAAGAAACCAATTTGGTTGGGGATTCTTTACACCTTCTCAGGCATTGGAAAATGCATTCGAGCCGGGAGATATCAGAAAAGAACTTACTATTCTTAGAAACGGAGAAACAACTCCCGAGGGAGATCTTATTGCAATGGGGGATCCAAACTCTGTAACAACTTTTAATCAAAAAGTATATGTTCCTAAAGCTTTGAATAATAGTGCTTGTGCTTACGGATCAAAACAGAATATCAGAATTTTAAGATTTGCAGAAATCCTGTTAATCAATGCAGAGGCGGCTAACGAGTTGGGTAATACCGCTACAGCAATTACTAATCTCAACAAAGTAAGAACTAGAGCTCAGTTGGGAGGTACGACAGCATCAACACAAGCTACTCTAAGAACTGCAATCTGGCATGAGAGACGCGTGGAACTTGCCATGGAAGGTGATCGTTTTGTAGACCTTGTAAGAACGGGACAGGCGGCTACTGTACTTGCTCCTTATGGATTCAAAGCAGGGAAGAATGAATTATTCCCGATTCCATTGGATGCAATGAATGCAAGTTTAGGATTGTTTACACAGAATCCTGGATATTAACAATAAACCATAAACATAGAGGAGAATGAAAGTTCTCCTCTTCTTTTAGTTACAAACCCTATAAAAAGAGATCTCATGAAAAGGAACGTATTATCAATGGCTATTACCTCTTTATTTTTAGTGTATTCCTGTAAAAATGCTCCCGTTGCCAAACCGGAAACCGGAAAAGCGGAAGTGGTAAAAAGCAATATCACAGATGAACAGCTGATGGATAGAGTACAGAAAGATGCTCTGAAATACTTCTGGGATTACGCAGAACCTAATTCAATGTTAGGCAGAGAGCGCTACCATGAAGACAATATCTATCCCGATAATGATAAACACGTCATTACTACAGGAGGCTCAGGATTTGGACTGGCAACTATTCTGGTAGGGGTGGAAAGAGGTTTTGTTCCAAGAAAAGAAGCTGTGAAAAGGCTCACTCATATCATGGATTTTCTGGCTAAAGCTGATCGTCACAAAGGAGCCTGGTCACATTGGATCAACGGGGAAACCGGAAAAACAGTTCCGTTCGGGAAAAAAGATAATGGTGGTGATCTTGTAGAAACAGCATTCCTGACTTCAGGAATACTGATGGTCCGTGAATATTTTAAAAACGGAAATGCAGAAGAAAAGGCCCTTGCAACAAAATGTGATGAGCTGTGGAAAGGAATCCAATGGAACTGGTATACCAAAGGAGGACAGAAAGTTCTTTACTGGCACTGGTCACCGGATTACCAATGGGAAATGAATTTTCCTCTTGAAGGCTATAATGAATGCCTGATCACTTATATTTTAGCAGCATCTTCACCTACCTATTCCATTGATGCTGAAACCTACTATAAAGGCTGGACCAGAAATGGAACCTACCTTACAGACAAAACAAAATACGGGCTACCCCTGTATGTAAAACACAATTATGCTGAAGAATATGGCGGACCGCTGTTCTGGGCACAATATTCATATATCGGGCTGGATCCGACCGGATTATCTGATAAGCTCGTAAAAAACTACTTTGAAGTCAATAAAAATCAAACCCTTATCGACTATAAATACTGTGTTGAAAACCCAAAACAATGGAAAGGATACGGACCTAACTATTGGGGATTGACAGCCGGTTACACAAGAAATGAAGATGGCAGTACAGGATACACTGCTCATATGCCATCGAATGATAACGGCGTGATAACCCCTACAGCTGCTTTGAGCAGTTTCCCATATACCCCAAAAGAATCCATGGCTTTCCTGAGATTCATTTATACTCAAAAACCTGAATTTATAGGATCTGCAGGCCCTTATGATGCTACGTCTATCCATTACAACAACTGGTTCACCCCAAGATATCTGGCGATAGACCAGGGAACCATTGCCCCTATGATTGAAAACTACAGATCAGGATTTCTTTGGAAGCTCTTTATGAATGCCCCAGAAATTCAGCAGGGATTAAAAAAACTAAGCTTCCAGTCAGCCAAATATGGGCTCAAGTAAATTCAATAAAAACGGACCATTATCCTGAGCCTGGTCGAAGGAAGCCCGTTTAAAAATAAAAAGATTCAAATCCATGGCTTTAGCCAAAACCTAATCATATGAAATTAAAACTGAAACATCTCCCGCTTTTACTGCTGCCACTTTCATTACAGATGAATGCGCAGGAGATAAAAGCAGAACTCAATAAAGAAATTAAAAGACAGGAGAAAATGTCCTACATTCTGGATTATCCGCAGAATGTTAAAGGAAATGTACCATTAATGATTTTCCTTCATGGCTCAGGAGAACGTGGAACTAATCTTGATATGGTAAAAGCCCACAGTCCGTTTACCTATAAAAGCCTGATCAAAGAACCTGTGGCCATTTTAGCACCCCAATGCCCCGAAGGAATGTGGTGGGATACCGTTACGGTCTATAATCTGATCAAAGAAATTCAGAAAAAATATAAAATAGATGCTTCCCGTATCTATCTTACAGGACTTTCAATGGGAGGATGGGGAACTTTGAAGTTAGCCATGGAGCATCCGGAAATGTTTGCAGCAGTAGCTTCAGTCTGTGCCCCTACCGATCAGGTTATGACAGCCAATATCAACCGGTTTAAAGATTTGAATATGAAAATCTTTCATGGCGGGATGGATGATATTGTATTACCGGAGAATGCTTTTAAATTTTATCAGAAGCTGCACCCGGTAAATCCATCAGCAGAATTGGTTATCTTTCCGAATGATAATCATAATTCATGGGATTCAACGTATTCAGATCCTGCGCTGTATGAATGGATGCTGTCAAAAAAGAAAGTAAAGTAACCGACACACAATGATTGAAAGATAAACTCATCAAATTAAAGCAAAAAATATAAAACAATAATTTAAGAAGATAGATTTATGAAAAAGTTAATTGTAATTGCCACTTTAGCATTGGCTCCTGTATTTTCCGCACAGGAAATGGTAATGAAGCCCGTTCAGTCTTATCAGACAGCTCAGTATCAGGCTAAAAAGAAAGCTTTTGTAGACAATCTTTTATCTAAAATGACATTGGATGAAAAGATCGGGCAAATGAATTTACCAAGTTCTGGTGACTTTACCACAGGTCTGGCTAAAAGTTCAGATATAGGTAAAAAAGTTGAACAGGGATTAGTAGGTGGACTATTCAATATAAAAGGTGCTGAGAAAATCAAAGCTGTTCAGAAAGTAGCGGTAGAAAACAGCCGTTTGAAAATTCCTTTGATTTTTGGGATGGATGTCATTCACGGTTATGAAACTACTTTCCCTATTCCTTTGGGGTTGGCTGCCTCATGGGATATGAATCTTATTCAGCAGTCTGCAAAAGTTGCAGCCCGAGAAGCTGCTTCTGATGGTATCAACTGGACATTCTCCCCAATGGTGGATATTTCACGTGAGCCAAGATGGGGCAGGGTATCTGAAGGTTCAGGTGAAGATCCGTATCTGGGAAGTGAAATCGCAAAAAACATGGTGTATGGTTATCAGGGGAAAGATCTGGCAAACGGAACCAATATCTTGGCCTGCGTAAAACACTTTGCATTATATGGTGCCGGAGAATCAGGAAGAGATTATAACACAGTTGATATGAGCCATATAAGAATGTTCAACGAATATTTTCCTCCTTACAAAGCAGCTGTTGATGCTGGTGTAGCTTCTGTTATGGCTTCTTTCAATGAAGTGGATGGAGTGCCTGCAACAGGAAACAGATGGCTTCAGACCGAAGTGCTGAGAAATCAATGGAAGTTTAAAGGTTTTGTGGTAACGGATTATACAGGTATCAATGAAATGGTAGACCATGGTATGGGAGATCTTCAGCAGGTTTCTGCGTTAGCATTAAAGGCAGGTGTTGATATGGATATGGTAGGGGAAGGCTTTTTAACAACATTAAAAAAATCTCTTGCAGAAGGAAAAGTGACACAGGCTGAAATTGATATGGCAGCAAGAAGAATTCTTGAAGCAAAATATGACCTTGGTTTGTTTGACAATCCTTATAAACACGGAGATGCAAAATTGGCTGCAAAAGAAGTATACAGTCTGGAAAACAGAAATATTGCCAGAAATGCTGCTGCCCAGTCAATGGTGTTAATGAAAAATGAGAACCAGGTACTCCCTTTGAAAAAATCAGGAACGGTTGCGGTCATCGGACCATTGGTCAATAATTCATTAAACATGGCCGGAACGTGGAGCGTCGCTGCAAAACATGATAAAGCGGTGAATCTGATGCAGGGTCTTCAGGCAAACTATGGAAAAGATGTAAAGTTTCTTTCTGCTAAAGGTGCCAATATTGATTATGATGCTAAATTAGAAGATATTTATGCAGCTCACGGCAAAAAAACAGACAGAGATAACCGTTCTAAAGAAGAATTATTAAAAGAAGCTGTAGAGGTTGCCAACAAAGCCGATGTAATTGTTCTTGCGATCGGAGAATCTGCGGAAATGAGTGGTGAATCTTCTTCAAGAACAGAAATTACCATTCCTCAGTCTCAGGTTGACTTATTAAATGAATTAAAGAAAACAGGAAAGCCAATTGCAATGGTTCTTTTCACAGGCCGTCCGCTGGCTTTAACCAATGTAAAAGATACTCCGGATGCTATTCTGAATGCATGGTTTGCTGGATCTGAAGCCGGAAATGCAATTGCAGATGTTCTGTTTGGAAAAGTAAACCCTTCAGGAAAACTTCCGATGACATTCCCAAGAAGTCTTGGGCAGGTGCCAATTTATTATAATGCTAAAAATACAGGCCGCCCATTAAGTCAGGAACTTACTGATAAATGTGAATACCAGAGATTCCGTTCCAATTATATGGATGAGTGCAATACCCCTTTATATGCTTTCGGATATGGATTGAGCTATACGAAATTCAATTATTCTGACATAGCAGTTTCCAGTACGAATCCAAAAGGAAATCAGACGGTTCAGGCCTCTGTTACAGTAACCAATACCGGAAATTATGACGGGGCTGAAGTCGTTCAGCTGTATATCAGAGATATGGTGGGAAGCGTTACAAGGCCGGTAAAAGAATTAAAAGGCTTCCAGAAAGTATTTTTGAAGAAGGGAGAATCTAAAAAAGTAACTTTCGATATCACTCCTGAAAACCTGAAGTTCTACAATGGAGAATTGAAATATGACTGGGAACCAGGTGAATTTGATATTATGATCGGAACAAGTTCTGATAACGTTCAGCATTCTAAAATTAACTGGACAAAATAGGATAAGTTACTCACAGAAATGTGTATTATGTGTTTTTTGGCATGATTTTTAATAATACCTCGGTAATTACTATTATATGCAAATTGACATGAAAAAAACAATTTTATTGAGTACAGTGTTCATTGGTTCTTTAGCATTCGCGCAAAAAGCTCACACAGTAGGTGGTGACAAGGATGCACATGGTTGTATTGGTTCAGCAGGGTATACTTACTCTCAGATTAAAAAAGACTGTGTAAGAACTTTCGAACAAAAAATTAAGTTAACAGAAGTAGCTCCAAAAGGAAGCTATACTTCAATAGCTGCAGTTATTTTCAGTAAAGACATGAAAAAAGCTGAAGTTTTCGTTAAAGATGCTGATACAGAAAGTATTATCCTTACCAGAGCGGGAGGTAAAGCGAAAGCGTGGAAAAAGGATGGCTATGTATTAGTTCCTTACAAAAAAAACGGATACCAGCTTAAAAAAGATAATATTGTGATCTATCAGTAAGATTGTTTAAAAAAAGAAAAAGCCACTTGTAAAAGTGGTTTTTTTTGTACCTTAGAGAGAAATTAATTAATATCCCATTTTTGGGATATTTTAGCCAATCAGAAAACAAAAAATTTACCTATGAAAAAAATAATTTTACTCAGTGCCATGTCTCTTGGCTCCCTAGCTTTTGCACAGAAAAGTGCTCCAGTATTAGGGGGTGACAGAGATGTTCATGGTTGTATTAGTTCTGCAGGATATACCTACTCGCAGCTTAAAAATAATTGTATAAAAACCTTCAATCAGAAGATTAAACTTAAGGAAGTCAGTACAGATAAAAGTTATACTTCAATGACGGCAATTATTTTTAATAAAAGTATGACAAAAGCAGAGGTTTTTATCCCGGATGGAGCAGCAAAAAGTATTATTCTGGATAAAGCAGGAAAAGAGAAAATCTGGAAAAGCGGTTCCCACATTAAAGACAGCTATGTTCTCACTCCTCATAAAAAAAGCTACCAGATCAAAAAGAATGATGTAGTTATTTATCAATAAGATCAAACTTAACAAAATAGGAAGCCACTCGGAAGAGTGGTTTTTATATGTATAAACTGGTTAATAATTATAATCTCCATCCAATATAATTATCTAAATTTACCAGGCAGACGGAGTGAAAGTAAGAAAGGTTTTCGGAACAGAAACAACCGATTATCTGGACGGTTTCCAGTATACTGATTCTGTATTAAAGTTTTTCCCTACAGCAGAAGGATATTTTAATGTAGAGACCGGAAAGTATGTGTATAATTATACGGACCACCTTGGAAATGTTAGGCTAAGTTATGCTAAGAACGGGGCAGGAACAGAGATCATTGAAGAGAGTAACTATTACCCGTTCGGATTGAAACATGAGGGATATAATGTATTGACAGGAAATCCAAGTTATAAGTACAAGTATAATAGTAAGGAACTCCAAGAGACTGGAATGTATGATTATGGAGCGAGATTTTATATGCCAGATACAGGGCGGTTTGGAACAGTAGATCCTAGAAGTCAATATACTCATGAAGCTTATAGCTATGTTTGGAATAATCCGGTACAATTTAATGATCCTACAGGAATGGAAGGAGAGGAAGGGAAATGTCCTCCGAACTGCCCAAGTGGAGTGTCTGCAATAAACATACTTCCAGGTGGTCAGAAAGAAACGTCAATACAGGAAATTACCCTTACAGGTAAGGCTGTAGATAAGAGCTCTGGTCCAGCAAGTTTAGCAATGACAGCATTCATTGTTTCTCAGGCAGATTCTCCCGTGCCGGGTCCTGGAGATGTTATTGGTGGGTTGATGTTGATAGGAGCAGGAATTTGGTGGACATATGATTACTTTGCCACACCAAGTACAGGCTATACAACTATTGCAGATCCTGGTGCAGGAATGAGGAATCTGAAAGCGGAAGATTCTGCTGAATCCGATAAAGATGTTAACGGACAGGATGTTCCAAAAGAAAAAAAAGTTCCTGTTAGTGGTAAAACTGGAAAAGAAGCAGCCAAGGATGTCCCATCGTGGGTAAAAGAACAAGGAGAAGCTCCTTATGTGGATGAAGATGGTAAAACTTTTGCAGAGAGGGTATTGGATCAACAATATGAAAAAGGAGTTTGGAATAAAGGAAAAGCGAGTAAAGGTCCAGGTTCCGACTTTAACAAAATAAAAAAATGGGGAGATAGAGGCTTTGAAAAACCCAAACCTAAAAAATAAATTTTTGATGAAATATTTCTTATATAGTTTAGAACATGTCTATACAGATGAATCACATACAGATTGTAAACTTTTAGGTTTTTTTGATAATTTAAAAGAATTAGAAAAAACTATAGATGTTGTATCCAAGTTTTCTGGATTTAAAGATTATCCAGATTGTTTTATAATTAATAAAAAAGAATTAGATAAAATACATTGGGAGACAGGATTTAATACAGAAGTAGGTGAGATAGGGAGAGATTATTTACCTGAGATAGATATAATAAGTGAAGAAGCTTGTTTAATACAAAATTTAAAACTTGTTTACAATATTAGCCATGTGTATACTATTAACCCTTTTTTGGATGATGAAAGAATAATAGGTGTTTTTTCAGATTTGAGAAAAGTTGAAAAAGTTATTGAGCAATTAAAAAAGCAATCTGGATTTAAAGAATATCCAGACGATTTTATTGTCGACATGGTAGAATTAAATGATCTTTTATGGACTTCAGGATTTTAAAAATCTATAACAAACCTCCACAAATAAAACGAAACCTCTGCAACAGCGGAGGTTTTTTATTTCTCGTGTTAAGAAAAGATATTGATAATCATCAAAAGTTAATAAACAATTATCTTCGTAAATTATATTAAATGAACAGGTTATGTTTTTATATCCGAAAAATATGTATATTGTATTACCAAATTAAAGCGTAATCCGAAAAGCATATAGAGTAGGAGAAAAATCAAAAAACGTTACTATGAAAAACCTAAGAAAACTTTCAAAAAGAGAATTAAAAACTGTTCAGGGAGGTATCCCGATGTGTCTGGCAGGGTACTTCTGGTGCTCATTTGAAAAGAAGTGTATCCCAGTAGGATCACCTTGCGGACTTATTATCGATTAACTAATTAAAAAATAGTAAAACAGGCTATCTCAGAAATGGGACAGCTTTTTTATGTGCTTTCCCATCAATCGACTTAGGAATCAGGAGCGTTAAGAAAATTTGAATGTAATCCGTTAAAAAATTTCCACTGTCTGAGCATGGGACTTGTTCAGAACCGAAGCAGAACCGAATGATCCATGCGAGTTTGGAAATTTTAGGAGTACATTCCAATTTTTAGCGGATGATTCCCGTCTTGAACTTTTGCATACTTTTGCTTCAAGGCAAAAGTATAATTAGAAAAAAATGTTATTTTGCAGTCTTAATTAAAGAACTTTCGTGCGATCCAGAACAAATTATATTCTTGCTGCTGGTATCATTTTTTTGAATGTTATTATATTACTGGTGAATATATACATAATAAGAAATGGTTATCATCCCTTTGAAGGAGGCTTAAATTTTTCTACCCTATTAATGATGTCAAATGTTTTTATCTTTCCTGCAGCCGCAACATTTTTCAAAAACTTAAGAAGTAAATTTATAATGTTAGCACTGAACATATTAGGAATAGTTGTCGCTGTTTTAGGAACTTTTCTGGTTTTTCTGATGATGACAATTCAATGCTAAAGGTAGGTTATTGCGTTAATATCTGACTTAGGAATCAGTAGCGTTAAGAAAATTTGAATGTAATCCGTTAAAAAATTTCCACTGTCTGAGCATGAGATGTATTTAGAACCGAAGCAGAATCGAACGATCCATGCGAGTTTGGAAATTTTAGGAGTACATTCCAATTTTTAGCGGATGATTCCCGTCTTAAACTTTTGCATACTTTTGCGTCAAGGCAAAAATATAAGTAAAATCATGAATGAAAATCATCAAAGCTGGATTTTCATCTCTCACTGAAAAACCGTATTTTTGTACATCTAAAAAGTAAAAGAACGAATGAATTCCTACAAAAATCCATTGGAAGAGCGCTACTCCAGTGAAGAAATGTTATTTAACTTCTCACACAATAACAAATTCCAGAATTGGAGAAAGCTTTGGATAGCTCTTGCTGAAATCGAAAAAGACCTTGGACTTGAAATTACAGACGAGCAGATCGCTGAGTTAAAAGCTAATGCTGAGAACATCGATTATGAGAAAGCAGCAGAGTATGAGAAAAAATTCCGTCATGATGTAATGGCTCACGTTCACGCTTATGGCGATGTGGCACCTTCAGCAAAAGGAATTATCCACCTGGGAGCTACTTCAGCTTTTGTAGGAGACAATACAGATTTAATTCAGATCCGTGACGGACTTTTAATCTTAAAGAAAAAGTTGGTTAACGTCATGAAGAACTTAGCAGACTTTGCTATTCAGTATAAAGACCTTCCGACTTTAGGATTCACACACTTCCAGCCGGCTCAGCTGACTACAGTTGGAAAAAGAGCTACCCTTTGGTTACAGAGTTTGGTTCTTGATATCGAAGAACTGGATTTCTTCCTTGAAACCCTACGTTTCAGAGGCGTAAAAGGAACTACAGGAACGGCTGCAAGTTTCCTTGAGCTTTTCAACGGTGATTATTCAAAAGTAAAACACTTAGATAAAGAACTTTCAAAAAGATTCGGTTTCGATAAAGTTTTCGGGGTTTCCGGACAGACTTACGATAGAAAAATTGATGCGAAAGTAGTTGCTTTATTAGGAAATATTGCACAATCTGCGCATAAATTTACAAACGATTTACGTTTACTTCAGAACCTTAAGGAAATTGAAGAACCATTCGAGAAAAACCAGATCGGTTCATCGGCGATGGCATACAAACGTAATCCAATGAGAAGCGAAAGAATCGGAGCATTGGCAAAATACGTAATGTCTCTGACAACAAGTTCTGCTATGGTAGCTTCCACACAATGGTTTGAAAGAACATTGGATGACTCTGCCAACAAGAGATTAACCATTCCTCAGGCCTTCTTAGCTGTTGATGCTATTCTCTTAATCTGGAACAATATTCTGAACGGAATTGTTGTTTATCCAAACAGAATCAACAAGCACATTATGGAAGAGCTTCCTTTCATGGCAACAGAATACATCATCATGGAAGAGGTAAAAGCTGGTGGTGACCGTCAGGAAATCCACGAGGTGATCAGAGTTCACTCTATGGAAGCTTCCAAAAAAGTGAAAGAGGAAGGAAAAGAAAACGACCTTATTGAGAGAATCTTAAATGATAACTCTTTAAAACTAGACAAATCAAAACTGAAAGAAGTTTTAGACCCTAAGAACTTTATTGGTTTCGCGCCGATTCAGACGGAGGAATTCGTCAAGAATGAAGTACAGCCGATTATAGACCAAAACAAAGATTTAATAGGATTGGAAGCTGATCTTAAAGTATAAAACAATATGCAGTCTTTTCGGCTGCATATTTTATTTCCCACTCCGTTATGAAGAAACTACTGGTAACTGTTCTATTGATTCCAATCATTTCTTTTTCTCAAAGTAAAGAAGAGGGTTTACATTATTTTAAATCCAAAGATTCTTTAGTGGGAGTAAAAGATAAAGCTGGAAAAATAATTGTTCCTGCACAGTTCGAAGTCTTTTCATTCCTTAAAGATGGAGATCCTGTAGAAGGAGAAACCATTCTTTTTGATGGAAGTAAAGAAGGCGAAAAATCAGAGAAAAATGCATGGGGATATGTGTATGATAGAAATGGGAAATTCCTGTATCAGCCTTTCCTTTTTGACAATGGAGCAGATTATTTCTCTGAAGGACTGAGAAGATTGGTTAAAAATGGTAAAGTAGGATTTGCAGACCGAAACGGAAAGACGGTTATTGAAGCTGAGCATGATTTTGCATTCCCATTCAATTATGGTTATGCCTCATTTTGTGATGGCTGCGACTGGGAAAAAACAAATGACGAGCACAGATCCATTGTAGGAGGTAAATGGGGAGTGATGAATATTAAAGGACAAACTGTTCAGCCATTAGTAAAACCCACAGAACAGGATGTTGAAATAGACGGGAAATACTACCCGAATCCGTTTCAATACAATGAAAAAGAAAAAAATATCCTTCAGTTCTTTGAAAAACAGAAGAAAAAGTTTTCAGATCTTTATTATGTAAATTTTTACGACAAGTTATCTGAAAAGGAAAAGAATCTGTTTTTTGAAATCGTCGAGAGACCAAAAGAAAATTTTCCGTATTATCAGGTGAATACTTATAATGACAGGAAGAAAGATTTGGATATGCTTTACCGCTTCAAGTTCCTGGTTTCAGAAGATGGAAAAACATTTTATGCCATTGAGGATTTTAATGAAAAGAAAGTTCCTTTCGAACACTGGCTTAAGGAAGAAATAAAAAATGCAGAAGACTTTCAGAAAGAACATCAGGATAACCCCAATAAGTTTATCAACAAATAAAATTGGAAATTCCAAGGTTCAAAGTTGAAGAAAATACGACTTATTCCTTTAAATTTGTACAGTATAATGGTTGGAGAGAAAATCTCCTTCAAAAATTTTCAATATCATGGGTTTAAAGAAAAAACTTTAACTCAGAAAAAGTAAAAAGAAAAAATAAATCTAATATTAAAAATCTGACATCTAATGTCTAATAACAAAAGAATTTTCGTAGAAAAAAGAGGAATTTTCGATGTTGAAAGTCCAAAAATTTTTGATGAAGTAAAAGCGGTTGTCCCGGGTGTTCAAAGCGTGAAAGTATACAATGTATATGATATTTTCAATCTGAATGACGGAGAATTTGAAAAAGTAGTAAACAACACTTTCGTAGACCCTGTTACTGATATTTTACACACAGAAAACCCTGCAAAAACTATTCATTTCGGAATGGAATTTTTACCGGGACAGTATGATCAGAGAGCAGATTCTGCACAGCAGTGTATCGCCTTACTGACTGAAAATGAAAAATCAAAAGTAAGAAGTGGAAAACTGATCGAATTTGAAGGAGTTTCTGAAGAAGATTTGGTTAAAATCAAAGACCTTCTGATCAACAAAGTAGAATCTCAGGAAAAAGACCTGTCAATCCTGGACATTCCAGCTGATGAAACACCGTCAAAAGTAATCATCCACGAAAACTTCATCAATTTCAATGATGCGGAACTAGAGGATTTTTATAACAACCATGGTTTTGCTTTAGGATTGGACGACCTGAAATTCATCCAGGAATACTTCAAAACTGAAGAGAGAAATCCTACGGAAACAGAATTAAAAGTATTAGACACCTATTGGAGCGATCACTGTCGTCACACGACTTTTGAAACACAGTTGTCAGACATTCAGTTTGAAGGTCAGTTCAAACATACATTGGAAACTATTTTCAATGATTATATCGAAAAAAGAAAATTCTTAGGCCGCGAATTGAAGCCAATTTCCTTAATGGACCTGGCAACAGTATGCGGTAAATATTTCCATAAAACAGGGAATCTTGAAAACCTTGTTATTTCTGATGAGATCAATGCATGCACCATTCAGATCGAAGCAGAATACGATGGTAAAAAAGAACCCTGGTATTTATTATTCAAAAACGAAACCCATAACCACCCAACAGAAATTGAACCTTTCGGAGGTGCTTCTACTTGTTTGGGAGGTGCTATCAGGGACCCATTATCCGGAAGATCATTTGTATTCCAGGCTATGAGATTAACGGGTGCTGCAGATGTTTTAGAATCCGTTGACAAAACATTACCAGGAAAATTACCTCAGAAAACCATTACGAAGCAGGCTGCCAACGGATATTCATCTTACGGTAACCAGATTGGTCTTGCTACAACGATGGTTTCTGAAATCTATGACGAAGGCTATAAAGCCAAGAGAATGGAAGTTGGTTTTGTTACCGGGGCTGTTCCTGTAGATTGGGTAAGACGTGAGAAACCTGCCAGTGGTGATTCAATCATTATTTTAGGAGGTGCAACAGGCCGTGACGGAGTAGGAGGTGCAAGCGGAAGCTCAAAAGAACAGGACGAAACTTCTATCCACACGATGAGCTCAGAAGTTCAGAAAGGAAATGCTGTAGAAGAGCGTAAAATTCAGAGATTATTCAGAAATCCTGAAGTAACAAAGCTGATTAAAAAATCAAACGACTTCGGAGCAGGAGGAGTTTCTGTAGCGATTGGTGAAATTGCAGACTCTTTAGAAGTAAACCTTGATGTATTACCATTAAAATATGAAGGATTAAACGGAACCGAACTGGCTATCTCTGAATCTCAGGAAAGAATGGCGGTAGTGGTAGATCCTCAGGATAAAGAAAAATTCATCAGATTCTGCGAAGCTGAAAACATTGTTGCGGTAGAAGTAGCAAAAGTGACAGATTCCGGAAGAATGCAGATGTTCTGGAAAGGAGACAAAATTGTAGACCTTTCAAGAGCGTTCTTAGATACCAACGGATGTTCAAAATCTCAGGAAGTGAAAATCACTCACCTGGAAGAGGTAAAAGAAGAAACAAAAGCTTTCACAGCCGAAAACTTCCTGAACATCTTAAAAGATAAAAACGTAGCTTCCCAAAAAGGACTGCTTGAAATGTTCGACTCTTCTATTGGAGCAACGACTGTTGCAATGCCTTTAGGAGGGAAATATCAGCAGACGCTGATGGAAGGAAGTGTACAGACATTACCAATTTTAGGAGCAAAAGATATTAAAACCGTTTCTTTGGCAAGCTGGGGATTCGATGCGGAAATATCAAAACAAAACTCATTGCTGGGAGCATCTTATGCCGTAGTGGAGAGTGTGGCGAAGATTGTGGCGATGGGAGGAGATTACAAAAATATCAGACTGAGCTTCCAGGAATACTTTGAAAAATTAGGTCAAAACCCAGAAAAATGGGGTAAACCTTTAGCTTCACTTTTGGGAGCTTACGATGCACAGATCAATTTAGGTCTTGCAGCGATCGGAGGAAAAGACTCCATGAGTGGAACATATCAGGATCTGAATGTTCCGCCAACCTTGATTTCTTTTGCATGTGCCAACGGAGACAAAGAAAATATCATTTCTCCTGAATTGAAAAAAATAGGAAACAAACTGTATTTCTTTAACCATATTGCTCAGGAAAACGGACTTCCAAACTATAATGCTCTAAAAGAAGTTTTTGAATTGATCTTCGAAAACATCAAGGCAGGAAAAATTGTCTCTGTAAAAACAGTAAAAGAGGGAGGTCTTGCCGTAGCTTTAGCAAAAATGAGCTTCGGAAACAGATTAGGAGCTGAAATTAACGCTGACGAAGCTGTTTTATTAGCTAAAAATATCGGTAGCTTAATTATTGAAGCGAAAGAAGAATTAAGTTCTGTAAAACTTCAGTTGATTGGAAAGGTAGTTGAGGATGAAACTTTGATCATCAACAATTTCAAATTTCAAATTTCAAATCTCGAATCCAGTTTTACTGGTACATTCGAAAACCTTTTCCCAACAGTTGAAAAAGAAAAGATCACGGTGGAAATTGATGAAAAACACAATTCTGTCAACCCAAGAAATATTATCATCAAAAAACACGGAATTGCTCAGCCAAAAGTATTCGCTCCGGTATTCCCGGGAACAAACTGTGAATATGACACACTGAATGCATTCCAGAAAGAAGGTGCTGTAGTAAGCAGTTTACCTCTGATCAATATTAATCACCAGTTATTGGATGAAAGCATTGATGCATGGGTGGAAGAGATCAGAACTTCCCAGATTCTGGCATTCTCCGGAGGCTTCTCTGCAGGTGACGAACCGGATGGTTCTGCAAAATTCATTGTAAACGTTCTGAAAAACGAAAAAATGAAAAATGCAGTTCACGAATTATTAGACAGAGATGGAATGATCATTGGGATCTGTAACGGATTCCAGGCACTTGTGAAGTCAGGATTGTTACCTTACGGAAGAATCAAGGATCTTGATGAAAACTCGCCGACGTTAGCGCACAATGCGATCAGAAGACATATTTCTCAGATGGTTACTGTAAAAGTAGTGAATGACGAAAGTCCTTGGTTAAAAGGAATGAAAGGTCAGACCTTCACTATTCCCATTTCCCATGGAGAAGGTCGTTTCATGGCTTCAGAAGAAGAAATCAAAAAACTGTATGAAAACGGACAGATCGCAACCCAATACATAGATCTTGACGGAAACATCGCTCACGGAATGCCATTCAACCCAAATAACTCATTATTCGGAATTGAAGGAATTACCAGCCCATGTGGAAAGATCTATGGAAGAATGGGGCACCCGGAAAGATTTGCTGAAGGTCTCATGAAAAATATACCAACCGCGAATTATCACAACATATTCAAAAACGGTGTTGAATACTTCAAATAACAATACAAGAAAAATGATCGTCATCCATGGCGGTCATTTTTCGTCTTTAGATGGTTTCTACGAAGAAGCTTCCCATGTTCTGATGAAAGATGTTGATTGGAAAGTGGGAACATTAGATGGCTTTGATGACATTCTCTACGGCGGTTTTGGAGTATTCGAAAATAAAGAGGAAATTGAAATCATCTGGAAGGAATCACAGAAGTCAAAAGAAGACTTAGGCTTTGCTGCTACCCGTGAATTCTACGAAAATAAAATCAGACATGGAAAACCTTTCAACATAGAATTAATTCAGCAGAAATTGAATGAATTAGAGGAAGGAAAAGGACAGATCCTTTTTGAAATTTTAGTGGAAATTATAGAATCACATACGAATATTACACTGACATTAGAATGATGAGTAATGAGTAATGGGTGGAATTTTTTCCAGCTAGCTTCATCAAATCAACTTGTTGATTCTCTCTTTGCTTCCTTGAATCAAGAGAATAGCGATAATATCTTTGCGTCAAAAAGCAGAATACATTTTAAACCATTAAGAATAATAAAGATTGTAAGAAAAGTTAAGGTTCATCGCTGATGAATAAGGCATTCTTCATAATAGCTTTAGCTGTTGCCTTAATAATTCTTTATCCCTTCAAAAATCTTAATGGTTCAAATAAGTTTATTCAACCAGAGTACAAATTGGTCTATAGCTAAGTGAAACGCCCCTGCGAACGAAAACATGGAATTAATATAAAAAACTTTGCGTCTTTTGCGTTAAAAACTATGTCAGTTGAAAGATATTAATAATTTTTCTCACTATTTTTACTTTAACAAAAAAGGAAACAATAAAGTTGAATGAAGAAAATTATTTACGGGCTGTTCTTCGGTGACAGTATTACTTATGGGGAATATGACGGAGTTTTTGGCGGATGGGTAGATATTCTGAAAAGATATGCCCTTCAGAAATTTCATGAAGGAAATGGAGATGAACTGATTCTTTTCAATCTGGGAATCGGTGGAGAAACGACAGAAGGATTACTCAAAAGAATCCCCCACGAACTTAATGCAAGAAATTCTCCAGACGGAAACATCATTTTTTTAAGTTACGGAGCCAATGATCTCGCCCTAAAAGACGGAGTGCAGATGGTAGCTCCTGAAAAATTTAAAAACAATATTTCGGCGGCTATCAATCATGCCAGACAATTTTCCAATGAAATTTATCTTGTAAGCATTCTTCCTTTCTCTCAGAAGGTAGATGGAGTAGTGGTAAGTTCAGGGAAGTTGAGAAACAATGAGGAAGTTGTTGCCTATAATCAGATCCTTAAAGATCTTGCCGAAGAGCATTCGCTGGTCTATATAGATTTTTATTCTGCTTTTCTGGAAGATAAGGAGATTTTATTATCTGCAGACGGGGTACATCCCAACGAAAAAGGCTATGGAATGATGGCCGAAATTGCCATCCCAATCATTGAAAAATATTTATAATGCCTTATTTATTCTCTTATGGAACCCTGCAGAAAGAACAGGTACAGCTTGAAACCTTCGGAAGACTTTTAGAAGGACAAAAAGATATTTTATCAGGATATAAGCTCAATATGCTTGAAATTACAGATCCTGAAGTATTGCGGAAAAGCGGACAGAAATATCATCCGGTACTGCAGTTTTCAGGGAATGAGGATGATCAGATAGAAGGAATGCTGTTTGACGTGAGTGAAGCAGAAATCCTTCAGGCAGATGAATATGAAGTAGACGATTATAAAAGAATTGAAACCATTTTTAAATCCGGAAAGAAAGGATTTATTTATGTCGGAAAATAGTTCCTCATCTTTAAAACATACCCACACTGTCTTGCGGGCAGGGCGAAGCAATCTCAATAAGAATTGGAAATACTGAACTCAAGTAATTTTATCTTTGGTAAGTATCAACAGCTTCTTTGTCATTCCAAACAAAGCAAGGAATCTATAGACTCTCACATATTAATTTACATTCCTAGCGGACTGGACAAAGGTTATGGATAGATTGTTTTTTATGCAAAAATTCCCATTTTAAACACTAATAACACTAATATTATCCAAATATCACGAGTAAATATTCAATAAGAGTGGGCTTTAGCCCACTCATTCTATAAAACCCAAATCCACCGGCTTTAGCCAAAACTTAAAAAAACTCCTGACATACCCTTGTCACACCCCCTCTGTATCTTTGTCATACAATAAAAAATCAAAAAATGAATAAAGTAAAAGTCGATCCTTTTAAGGTGATCGGGATCTCGGTGAGAACAACAAATGAAAGTGGACAGGCAGGAAAAGACATCCCTTTATTATGGGAAAAAATGATCAGTGAAGATATGCCCAATTCAATCCCGAACAGGATAGACAATACCATCTATTCTATCTACACAGATTACGAAAAAGACCATACAAAGCCATACACTACAGTTCTTGGATGTAAAGTAGAAAGCCTTGATTATATACCGGAAGGAATGGTAGGGTATTCCTTTGATGGCGGAGATTATGTGAAATTTACCACAAAAGGAGACCTTTCAAAAGATCTGGTGATCAATGAGTGGCTGAAAATCTGGGAAATGGATATGGGAAGACTCTTTACCGCCGATTTTGAAGTCTATGGAGAAAAAGCACAAAACCCTTCAGATGCCGAAGTGGAGATTTTCATCGCTGTTAAATAAGAAAAAAGCAAAAACTTCTTGCTTTCACAACCTTTGATCTGAAGACGTGAAATTCCCCTCCCTCGGAGGGGTGGCGAAAATTAAAAGAATTTTTGACGGGGTGGTTAAGCATGTAACTTCAGTATTTGTCGGCAATATTTCTTTCAGATTTCTTTACCCAACAATATATTTCCAATACACCAAAATCCCGATAATCACTGCTGCAATGGCTGTCAGCACTACAGCTCCTGCGGCGATATCTTTAATAAACCCGATTCTTTCATCAAAATCAGGCTGAATGATATCACAGATCTTTTCAATAGCAGTGTTGAAAATCTCAGCACTTAAAACCGCAAAAGAAGCAATAATAACCAATACAGCGTCTGTAGTGTTTAATTTGAAATAAAAAATGAAAAACAGGTTTATGAAAAATGCCAGCAGTTCAATCCGGAAATTTCTCTCTGCTTTAATCATCATAAAAACACCCCGGAAAGCATTGAGAAAACTTTTATGGAGCGGAGGCTTTTGCATGATTTTGAACTTTTTTCACAAATATAGGTTTTGTATTTGATAAAAAAATGAATCTCCACATAAATCTAAGTATAATATCAAGGCTCAAAACAAATTAAGGATCTTTGTTAAAAACTCCTCCATATTATTCTTTTCTTTATTGTATCTATTTATTATATTTGTAGAAACTTATTTTATAAATCTATGAAATTTATTATTTCAAGTGGTGAACTGCAGAAGGCTTTGCAAACTGTAAGTGGCGTAATATCAAGCTCTCAATCGAGACCGATTTTAGAAAACTATCTTTTTGAATTAGACGGAAATAATGTTACCATTACAGCATCTGACGGCGAGACAACTCTTGTTACTTCTCTTGAAGTAAAGTCTGATGATACAGGTAAATTTGCTGTTCCTGCTAAAATTTTTCAGGATTTTATCAAGACCTATGGTGAACAGCCTCTGACATTTGTCGTAAAAGACAATGCCGAAGGAACCGGAAGCCAGCTTGAGATTTTAGATGAAAAAGATAATTTCGCAGTAGCATTAGACAATGCTGATGACTATCCTGAGTTACCGGAATTCGACGCTTCACAGAGTGTAACGATGCCGGCAGGAGTGCTGTCTGAAGCATTAACAAACACACTATTTGCTACAAGTAACGACTCTCTTCGTCCGGTAATGACAGGAGTTCTTTTCCAGTTTGGAGAGAACGAAACCAATTTCGTTTCTACAGACTCCCACAGATTGGTGGTTTACAAAAGAGCAGATCTTATGAATGCCGAGCCAATGGAGTTTATCATGCCTAAAAAGCCTCTTAACATTTTCAAAAATATCCTGGCAAGCTCCAATGAAGACGTTACCATCGACTTCAATGAGAATATGGCTAAATTTACTTTTGGTAAACATATCTGGATCTGTAGACTGATTGACGGAAAATACCCGAACTATACAGCAGTAATTCCAAAAGAAAATCCAAATGTATTGACCATCAACAGAAACCTGTTATTGGGAGCAATCAAAAGAGCGTCTATCATGTCTAACAAATCTACCAACCAGGTAAGATTCAAGCTTTCCGGAAATATTCTTCACCTTCATGCAGAAGATACTGAATATGCCAACAAAGCAGATATGCAGATCCCTTGTGACTATAACGGAGAAGATATCAATATCGGATTCAGTTCCAAATTCTTAACTGAAATGCTGACTATCTTAGGATCTGATGATATCACGATGAAAATGTCCCAACCTAACAGACCTGGTATCATTGAACCTCTTGACGGTCTTGAAGAAAATGAAAATATCTTAATGTTATCAATGCCGGTAATCGGATTGTAATATTAGCATAACAAATAATAGAGAGCCGGAATTTTCCGGCTTTTTTTATAATCTAGCTATCCGCTCATCAAATAAGAAGCTTTAATAAAATTTCAAAGTATAAGACTATGTTGAATTTTCAATTTCAAGGTAAAATTATACTAAGAAGAAACATTATTTAAAGCGTGAAAAACACTACTTAATAAACATGAAAAAAATAATAACTTTAGGATTACTTGCTTGTTCGCTATGGGGCTATTCTCAGAAAAATGCAAAAATCTATTACGAACAGAAAAATGATACGATTGCATATTATGCTGATAATACGGAAATTTATCCGATTTCAATCACTTTTTCCGAACAACCGGAATTAGAAAATCTGAAAAGCCCGGAATCATTTAAAATGATCAGAGTGCTTCCACCTAAATCAATGAAGAAAAGGATTGCTTATTTTGTTATCAATGATAAAAAGAAAGGCTGGAAAGTTAAAAAAATGCCATACTATACATTGGCGGGTGATGCAACGATAAAAGAATTTGATACTTCTTACCAGTATGACCTTCCCTTTAAAAGGGGGAAATCTTTTAATGTGTATCAGGGATACAACGGGGTATTTTCTCATCAGAATGAAAATTCTTTAGATTTTGTAATGCCTGAGGGCACAGAAATCACCGCGGCAAGAGAAGGTAAAGTGATTGATATAATTCAGAACAATAATACTGGCTGCCCTACAATAAGTTGTGCTAACTTGGCCAATTATATTTCTATTTTACATTCGGATGGTACAATTGCTCAATATTTTCACTTAAAAGAAAGCGGGGCTAAAGTAAGAGTAGGTGATGAGGTTAAAAAAGGTGAGTTAATTGGTTTGAGTGGAAATACAGGATGGACAAACGGACCTCATTTACATTTTCAGTGTTTTCTTCCTGATCCTTCAAAACCTAAACAGAAGAATACCATCAAAACCCTTTTCAGAACAGGTAATGGAACTAAAAGTGAATATTTAGTGGAGAAAAAAACATATTCAAAAGAATATTAATTATTGCATTGTTGAATTTTTAAGCTGTGAGGAATCCGCTTTAATCCGAAGAAGGCAATAAGACGACCTGATCAGAGATTCTTACCTGAAGCAGTGAGATTAACGAAAATTTATTATCTTAAAATCGCTTCTAAATTTCTCTATTTCTCAAAAAAACACGACATTTGTAGCTCGAAAAATTACACAGGAACAGAGTGTGAAATTTCAAATAAAAGTTTCAAATTGAGCAGATGAAATCTAGAACTCATCTGACGAATTAAATAAGTAGATAGATTAACAAATGAAAATATCAAACAACTGGCTGAAAGACTTTGTAAAAACGGAATTAAAAACTGAAAGAATCGGTGAGTTCCTTACAGATATAGGTCTTGAAGTTGAAGGGATAGATAAATTTGAAAGTGTAAAAGGAAGCCTTGAAGGTATCGTTGTGGGTAAAGTATTAACCTGCGAAAAACACCCGAACGCTGACAAACTGAAAAAGACAACTGTAGACGTAGGAAACGGAAAAGTGCTGAACATCGTTTGTGGAGCTCCTAATGTGGAAGCAGGACAGACGGTTCCTGTAGCCGTTGTCGGAACTAAAATCTATGACAAAACCGGAAACTTTTTTGAAATTAAAGAAGCCAAAATCAGAGGAGAGGTGTCTCAGGGAATGATCTGTGCTGAAGATGAATTAGGTCTTAGTGAGGATCACGGAGGAATCATGGTGCTGGATGAAACAAAATATGAAGTAGGGAAAAACTTTGCGGATTATTTTGAACTGACTAATGATGAGGTTTTTGAAATCGGATTGACCCCAAACAGAACCGATGCAATGTCCCATTATGGTGTTGCCAGAGATCTGCACGCCTATCTTTCCACCAATCAATTGAAATCTCAGTTTAATAAAGTGGCTTCTGAAGCTTTGAATAATGAAGGAACTCATGATTTCACACTGGAAATTGAAGATGCAGAATTGTGTCCAAGATATATAGGTGCTGTTATAGAAGAGGTAAAGGTAGCAGAGTCTCCATCATGGTTAAAAGACAGGTTGAAGGCGATAGGATTAAGCCCGATCAATAACGTTGTAGATATTACCAACTATATTCTTCATGGATACGGACAGCCGCTTCACGCATTTGACGCAGATAAAATTGCCGATAAGAAAGTAAAAGTAGGAGTGGTGAAACCAGGAACAAAATTTACTACCTTAGATGGGGTTGAAAGAACTTTGAACGGTTCTGAAATCATGATCAAAGATGGTAAAGATAAACCGATGTGTATTGCCGGAGTATTCGGTGGTGAAAACTCAGGAGTATCTGATACTACAAAAACAATCTTCCTTGAAAGTGCTTACTTCAACCCGATTGCTGTCAGAAAAGGAGCAAAAGCGCACAGCTTGAACACAGATGCTTCTTTCAGATTTGAAAGAGGAGTAGACCCGAATCTTACAAGAACGGCAATTACTCATGCTATCAAAATGATACAGGAAATTGCTGGAGGAAAGTTGGTAGGAGAGTTACTGGAAGAATATCCTAAAAAAATAGAGGACAACTATGTGATCCTGAGATTCTCTAAAATTGAACAGATTTTAGGAACAAAAATTCACAGAGAAAAAGTAAAAGAAATATTAAAGGCATTGGAAATTCAGGTTCTGAATGAAATTCCAAACGGTTTTGAAATCTCTGTTCCTGCTTACAGAGCAGACGTTACAAGAGAAATCGATGTGATTGAAGAAATTTTAAGAATCTACGGATATAATAAGATTGATGCTCCTCAAAAAATTTCGTTTACACCGGTTAAACTGAGTGCTAACGATCAGGATGAACTGGAAAACAGCTGGGCAAGAGCTTTGCAGAGCCTTGGTTTCAATGAAGTAATGAACAACTCATTAACTTCTGTAAAAGATGAAACTGATGCCGTAAAACTATTGAATCCTTTAAGCGGAGATCTGGCATTCATGAGAAAGTCTTTACTGGAAGGACTTCTTCAGAATACAGTTTATAACATCAACAGAAAGAACCAGGATATCAAGTTCTTCGAACTAGGAAAAATTTATCACAAAAAAGATAAATACGAAGAAAGAAAACAATTGGCAGTATTGGTTTCCGGAAGAGATGTTGCAGAAAACTGGCTTCAGCCTAAATCTGCGGTAAGTTTCTATAATCTTAAAGCGTATGTGAAAGTTTTATTGGAAAGACTTGCGGTAGACTACAAAGAGGTTGCCCTTTCTGATGATAGATTCTCTGATGCATTAGCATACGAGGCAGAAGGTAAAGTTTTAGTAAGAATAGGAAAAGTAGCACCTGCTTTATTGAAAGATTCTGATATTGATCAGGAATGCTTCTACGCAGAAATTGAACTGGAATACGCTCAGGAATTACGCTCCAAAAATGAACTGAAATTTAAAGATATCCCGAAGTTCAACAAGATCAGAAGAGATTTAGCTTTATTGATTGATAAAAATGTTAACTATCAGGATTTATATCAAACCGCTAAAAAGAATAAATCACCTTTCATTAAGAGCATTAATCTGTTCGATGTATATGAAGGTAAAAATCTTCCTGAAGGCAAGAAGTCGTATGCAATGAGCTTCGAGCTTTTAAATGAAGAAAAAACACTGGAAGAAAAAGAAATTACAGAAGTAATGGATTCTTTAATCAAATCTTTCCAGAAAGAATTCAACGCAGAGTTGAGATCTTAATATTTGAATATATATATCAAGATAATAGAAACGGACTTTATTAAGTCCGTTTTTTGTTTTTAATCATTTTAAAATATCAGGATTAATATGTTTTGGCTGAAGCCAATTGAATACTTGCTTTTTAAGTAAACGGGTTAAAGCCCGTTCCTATTGAATTAATCGCATTCTGTGAATGTTTTTCCTGGTCAGCCCTCAATCTTTATCACTCCGTAGGAGTCTCAATCTGTTTTATAAACCAATTATAACATAGATTCCTTGCTTTGTTCGGAATGACAAGGGTAGAGTATTAAAATTGTATCGGAGATAAAATCCTTGCGCTTTAAACTCTATATATATTAACAAATTTGTGCCTTTGTGTTTGCCAACCCTAATCTGGACAATCAAAAATGCATTTGTCATTAAAAATGCAGTCTGAAAAATATTCAAAATATGAAGTGTTAAAGAATAATAAAATTTGTGGCAGCCCGTTTAAATAATATAATTTCCGTAAATTTGGGTTAATTCAAAAAGAAAAAAATGAAAAATCTTTTTTTAAGTATATGCACAGCTGCCGTATTAGCTTCATGCGGATCAATGACAAGCCCTTCTGCTTCTAAAGTAGGAAAAGCCCAGCCTGCTCTTGCCAATACAAAATGGACACTGGCTGAAACGGTAAAAGGTAAAGTTCCGACATTGAATATTGAAGGAGAGAAAATCTCAGGAAATGCAGGATGTAACAATTATTTCGGAACAGCTACAATAGATCCGTCCACAGGTGGTTTTACAGCGGGACAGATGGGATCTACGAAAATGATGTGCAACAACATCGGAGTAGAGCAGAACTTTATGGATATGATGGGAAAAGCAAACAAATATGTAATTTCAGGGAATACTTTAGAATTGTACAAAGACAATCTTCTGTTATTGAAATTCACTAAATCAGAATAAAAAACAAAAGGAACTCAACTGAGTTCCTTTTTTATGTTTAGAGTGTTATTAATCTTCCTCTTCTTCGTCGTACTTAGCCAACTCTTCGTCGCACCATTTGAACGCTGCTTCTACTACTTTAGTAGCCTCGTCTGCCATAGTTTCTTCATCATCACCTTCAAGATCATCTAACCACTCAACTTCTTCTTCCTCAACGTTTAGGATAAATCTTGGATATTCTGTATGAACTACGAATAGATCCTCTGGAAATTCCGAATTATCTGCTAATAAAAACTTTGGTAATTTCATTTTTTTAATGTTTTAACTTTCTCAAAGATAAATAAAATTATTGATTTAAGATTACTTCAGGAACATTTTTGAAACTTTTTCAGCTTTTTTGCTCTCAGAATAATCGTAGAAGCCTTCTCCTGATTTTACCCCAAGTTTCCCCGCTGTCACCATATTTACCAGTAATGGATTCGGTGCATACTTTGGATTTTTGAATCCGTCATACATAACGTTCAGGATCGCAAGGCATACATCAAGACCAATAAAGTCTGCCAGCTGAAGAGGGCCCATCGGATGTGCCATCCCTAATTTCATTACCGTATCAATTTCTTCTACACCAGCCACTCCGTTATAAAGAGTTTCGATAGATTCATTGATCATTGGCATTAAAATTCTGTTGGCCACAAAACCAGGGTAGTCATTCACCTCTACAGGAACTTTTCCTAAAGTCTTACTCATTTCATAGATCGCATCAAAAGTCTCTTTAGAAGTAGAATATCCTTTGATAATTTCTACCAGCTTCATGATAGGAACCGGATTCATAAAGTGCATACCGATTACTTTATCAGCTCTTTTAGTAGCTGCAGCAATTTTTGTGATAGAAATAGAAGAAGTATTGGTGGCAAGAATACAGCCTGCAGGAGCCAGTTCATCCATCTGTCCAAAGATCTTCAGTTTAAGATCCAGATTTTCTGTAGCCGCTTCTACAATGAGATCAGCAGTTCCTACAGCCTCACTCAGGGCTGTAAAGGTTGTAATGTTTCCTAATGTTTCTGCTTTTTGTTCTTCTGTAAGATTTCCTTTTGCAATGATTCTGTCAAGATTGGTAGTAATGGTTTTTAAACCTCTGTCCAGAGCTTCCTGAGATACATCCACAAGATTTACTTTAAAACCACTTTGTGCGAAAGTATGGGCAATACCATTCCCCATGGTTCCCGCTCCGATAACTACAATGTTTTTGATCATTTTTCCTTTATTTTTTATAGATAGTTAAATTTTTTATGCCTTTAAGATCCGATTGTGAAACAACAGTTGCTGAATCAAAGAAAACGGTTCCGGTATTTTGATTTTTCTTATTGTTATTCTGATTGGAAATAGTAGCTGTTAATCCTCTCACCAGACGTTTTTTTTGATTTTTTGTCAGATAATCAGTGCCGATATATAATGTATATTCACCTTCCCTTCCCATGCCTTTTTGAATCAGTATTTCCAGACTTTTGATCTGACTTTTGTTTTTAAATTCTTTCAGAAAACTGATAACAGGTTTATCAGATGGAGGGCCGCAGCACACACTTCCGTAGCTGATCTCCAGATAATTCTGATTCTTTTGTGAATAAAAGAAACTGAATGCCAGCAGAGCAGTTAATACTAATATTTTTTTCATGTTAAATCGCTTTAAAAATAAGCTTTAAATTTTATTTACTAAAATATTCCCAAACCTCCCTGGAAATATCCGAAATCATCCTGCAGTTTACCACATCGGTTTCCGTTGAATTGCTGATGAATACAGCTAATGCATAATGTTTTCCGTTAGGTAAAGTAATGATTCCGATTTCATTTTCTGCGCCTGTTAAACCGGCTTCGTTCTTACCGGAAGCTCCCGTTTTCCTGGCAACAGGAGTATTTTTGGGAAGCTGTTCCACCATTTTATTCAATCCGGTTGAAGTAGACAGCATTACTTTCATCAGATAGTCTGTGGATTTTTTGGATAATAACTTTCCGTCATAAAACTTTTTCAGAACATCAGAAGCGGATTTTGTAGTACTATAATTTTCATACTGAACATTCCAGTCTTTATGCATATCCTCTTCATTGTATTTGATCTGAAAACCTTTTACTCCTTTAGAATCCATAAACTTCTGAACAACCTGGGTTCCTCCCAACAGCTTCAGAAGAATATCACAGCCATTATTATCACTTTTGGCAACGGTATATTCAATCACTTCGCTTAACGGAATTTCAACATTTCCTGCCGGATACTTATCACGAAGCGGCGACCATGTATTTTCCAGTAAATTCGATTGGTTCAGCATAATTTTCTGATCCAGAGAAAGTTTTCCGTGATCTACAGCATTCAGGGCTGCTGCTGCAATGTGAAATTTGAACACACTTTGCATCGGGAGTTTTTTATCTCCGTTTTTATCGTACTTAAAACCATTTTCAAACCCAAGAACAGAAACACCGACCGTAGCTTTTTTGTTCTTAAGGATTGAATTAATTTTTTGTTCCAATAAAGAGGTCTGAGCCAATGAAAATGCTGAAATCAAAAGAAAAAGAAGTGCTGTTTTTTTCATAATACGGAAATTAAAAAGCTCTCTTCTAATCTTCAGAAGAGAGCTGCAATTTAAGACAATTATTACTATTTTAATTCAAAATAATTCATATTGGCGCCATCATTTTCAAAGTAGATTCTGATTTTGTTTTCTCCTTTCTGAAGCGGTATGTTTTTTACAGAAACTGTTTTCCAGTTTTCATTTCCTCCGCTGGATGGTAATGATACATTAGCCAGTACCTTTCCTGAAGAAGTTTCGATTCTGATGTTAGAATCTTTGGCTGCCGCATATCGGATATCCAATATATAATTTTTGCTTGCTTTCGACTGTACCGTATACTGAAGCCATTCTCCTGATTCTGTTTTTCCTACATAATACTGATTGGTGATCTTATCAGTACATTTATAGATGTCCACGCCGTCGTTTCTCATTTGCTGCCCGGAATTCCATTCTGACCTTTTGGCAGGATCACTTACCCAAAGATTGATAAAATCCTTATCCAGATAAGCGGAGCCCATTCTTCCAAGGTCATATTCTGAAGCAAATATTCTTCCCGGAGCCTGATGATCTTTAAATGGCTTTGTTGAAGCATCTGTTATCTGCCTGAACATGGCATCAATAACATCTTTTTTAACTTCCGTATTGCTCAGTTTATAATGATCTGCAATCTGCATTAATGCTTTTTTTGCATATTCTTTTGAGGGTTTTTCTCCACCGTTTTTCCAGTACTCCAAAAGCTTCTCATATTCAGGTGTAATTTTTACATTGGCGATCCCTGCGATATTATCAATCTTTTTCATAGGCCAGAATGCATATCCGATATTATGCTTATCCAGAAGCTGTATCAGTTCAGTAAACCAGACATTGGAATTCTCACCGGTCTCACCCAGCCAGATCGGGATATTATGTTTTTCCCTGAGATCCAGTGCAAATTTCAACGTTTGATCATCATTATAATTCCAGTATTTGTGGAAGCTGAAAGCCATATTGTTATCCCAAAGCGCAGGAAGCCCGTTGTAATTATTTCCCCATCCGTTGCCTTCAATGAAGATCATATGTTTTTTATCAACTGCTCTGATTGCAGCAGTGATATCTTTCTGCAGTTTCCAAAGTGGGGCATTCGACATTTCATCAGTACCATTCGGATTTTTGCCTGTGAAGTTAATATTAGGTTCATTGATCAGGTCATACCCTCCAATCCATGGATTGTCTTTATACCGTTCAGCCAGTTTTTTCCACAGGGCTACTGTTTTTCTCTGATTCTCTTCACTTTCCCAAAGTGAAGGTTTGGATTTATCATTATCGGAGATATTAACGTCATTTCCCTGTCCACCCGGAGCGGCATGAAGATCAAGAATCAGGTATATTTTGTTGTCTGTACACCATTGAAGAAGATCATCTGTCATTTTGAAACCCTCTCCAAGCCATGTATCTTTTCCTTTTACAGGCTCCTTTTCAATCGGAAGAGTGTAAAGATTATAATGCATCGGAAGTCTTATTGAATTGAATCCTGATTTTGCCAGAAGATCAATATCCTGTTTGGTAATGCCATTTTTTAAGTAGGCCTGATAGAATTCATTCATTCCGTCTTCACCAATCAATTCTGCAATTTTCTCCTTAATCTTATACTGAGGACCTGCAAAATCAGCAGTTTTCAGCATATAACCTTCCTGAAGCATCCAACCACCAAGGCCAAGGCCTCTCAGCTGAATATTTTCACCTTTATCATTCACGATTTTTTGTCCTGAAGTCTTTAATAATTGTGATGTCCCAAATTGAGACAATAAAAGTGTGGATAATAAAATAGCTCTTTTCATAGTAGTTTCAATGGTTTAAAATAATAGGGAATAATTAGAAATTATAATGAATACAATATGAATCTGTATTCAGATCATTTATTTTGTCAGATATCCATATATGTAAAACAAAATCTTTCAATATTTTATTGAATTATTCTTCAAATATATTGTTTTTTATTTTGAAATGGATTTTTTATGATAAAGAAGTAGATATTCATGAAAAATTATTATTTCATCATGAAAATTTTAAAAGAAAAAATATCCGTTTATTCAATAAGTAAAAGGCTTCATTATATTGATTTTTAATCGATTCAACCTTTGCCTACTTAATAAAATAATAAATAACTAAACTGAAACCTTTTCGTTTATAAAAATAAAAAATGCGATCTCATAATCTATGTATTCTGATGATAAGATCGCATTGTATCTATTGCTGCTTAAGAAAACAGTATATTTTTAACTGATAAGCTTCATAATTTCCAAAGCCACTTTCAGTGCTTCAGTTCCGTCCTCAAGAGAAACTTCTACATTTTTGTCACCCGTAATAGCATCTGCAAAAGAGTTTAATTCATCCAGAATCGCATTATTAGGCTGGATATTCGGATACTCAAACAGAATCTGATTCTTTTCTCCATCTGCATTTTCAATGATCATATCAAATGGAGTTGGGTTTTCAGGGGCATCTTTCATCCTGATCACTTCAGCCTTTTTCTCAAGAAAATCAACGGAAATATAAGCGTCTTTCTGAAAGAATCTGCTTTTTCTCATCGCTTTCATAGAAATTCTTGAAGTTGTAAGATTGGCCACACATCCGTTTTCAAATTCAATTCTTGCATTGGCAATATCTGGTGTTTTGCTTACCACACAAACACCGCTTGCATGGATGTTTTTAACCTTAGATTTTGCCATGCTCAACAGAATATCCAGATCATGGATCATCAGATCCAGTACCACAGAAACATCCGTCCCTCTTGGATTGAATTCAGCCAGCCTGTGGATTTCAATGAACATCGGATTGCTGATGTATTCCTTAGTTGCTATAAACGCTGGATTGTATCTCTCAACATGTCCTACCTGTGCCTTGATTCCTTTTTCCTGGCACAAACGCAAAATTTCTTCCGCCTGTTCAAGAGTTTGCGTTACCGGTTTTTCAATAAAGAAGTGAAGACCTTTTTCAATAGCTTTTAACGCGTAATCATAATGATAAATCGTTGGGGTAACAATATCCAGCATATCGATATGCTCCAATAAATCATCAAAATTTTCAAAATATTTATATCCGAATTCGGCTTCTAATTTCTTTCCGTTTTCAACATCTTTATCATGGAAACCTACAAATTCATATCGATCTGACTGATTAAGAAGTTTTAAATGTATTTTTCCCAAGTGTCCGGCACCTACCAAACCTGCTTTTAACATAGCTGTATTAAATTTTTGTAAAGATAGTGAATGTACATTTATAAAATACATGACTTTTCACTTGGAGATATTTAAGATTGAACGCATGTATTCATTAAAGAAATTATAGTAAATTCACGGTCAGAAAAATAACGATGAAAAGGATAATTTCGATATTACTCATCTTAGGATTATGTACTGCCGGATGTATAGGAGACAGTCCATATGACCCGCAGGCTAAATGTGGAACTCCGGAAAATTTGATATTTGAAAAAGGAAGTAACCAGCTTTCCTGGAATATGATTAGCCAGGGCGAAGGATATTATGAAATACAGTATGGAGAGCAAGGTTTTACTTTAGGAAATGGAACAACAGTTGTAACCTATAAGAATTCCTATAGTCTTCCATTGTATAAGAATAATAAATATGACCTTTACGTAAGAAAAAACTGCGGAATAGACAATGGCCGGAGTAACTGGGCGGGACCTGTTACCGTTTTGGCCAGTAATACAACAACCTGTATAAAGCCGGGGTATGCAACCTATTCAAAAACAACTTCTTCTGTGAATTCTTCCATTTTTGATGCTACAGTGTCCTGGGAAAATGATGGTATTTCTGCATATGAAACTGTTTTGACAACAAGTTCCACTCATCCTGCAAGTGGAGATTTGGTATTTGCAGGTCAAAAAGCCATTTATATAGGGTTAAGTAAAACAGTGAGTTATAACTTTTTTGTGAGAAAAAGATGTGCTGATAATACCTTCAGCGATTTTTACGGACCATATCCTATAAAATGGAACTAAGAAATAAGAATAAAGCAGTCATTTTTTGATTGCTCTGTTTTTGTGGATAATTCTTTCGTACGATTTCTGAAATCTAATTTCTAATTTCTTATTTTTGTCAAATGCAGGATTCGTTTGTACATAAAGGAAAAAGAAAGATTTTAGTAGACTACCTTCGGAACAGAATTGGAATTTCGGACGAAAATGTACTTTCGGCTATGAGTGAAGTTCCGAGACATCTTTTTATCGAAAGTATCTTTGAAGATTTTGCCTATGAAGACAGGGCATTCCCAATTCTGGCACATCAGACCATTTCCCATCCCTCCACGGTAGCGGAGCAGTCTGAACTGCTGAAGGTAAAGCCGGGTGAAAAAGTGTTGGAAATTGGTACCGGATGTGGCTACCAAACCGCTGTTTTAATGGCTATGAAAGCCCACGTATACACTGTGGAAAGGCAAAAAGATCTGTTTGATTTTTCTAAAAAGAAACTCAGAGAACTTCATCTGTTTCCAAAATTCCAGAGTTTTGGAGATGGCTTTGCCGGGCTTCCTACTTTTGCTCCTTTTGATAAAATCATCGTAACCTGTGGAGCTTCTACTTTACCAACAGAACTTTTAAAACAGCTGAATATTGGGGGCATTATGGTGATTCCTTTAGGACCTACAGATGAACAGGTTTTATACAGATTCACCAAAGTAGGTCCTACCGAATTTGAAAAAGAGGAATTTGGGGCTTATAAATTTGTTCCAATGCTTGGAAGCACCAATCAATAATTTTTATCCATCAGAAACGGAATTGGTAGAAGAACTGGTCTCAAACACCAGTTCTGTTGAATACCAATTTGATCAATAGGAAGGGACTTAGTCCGTTTTTTATCAACGCACATTCTATAGGCTTTAGCCAAAATTTAAAATACTTTAACTCATTTCGGAATGAAAATTGGATTCACATCAGAACCCAATCACTAAAATCTTATATTATGGATACGAACAGATTCAAAGCGTCACATGATTTTAGTAATCTTCAGAAAAATCTGCACAATAACCCTGGATACAGCATAGAAAGCTATTCCCAACAGGTAAAAGATTACATCAATGACATGAAAAGCAGGAATCAGGAAGCTACCAAACACGGATTTATGTCGCAGGCTCAGAAATCTGCAAAAGAAGTTTGGATGGAGATTCAGGAAATTGCTTCTGAAGCCTGGGAGAAGAATAAAAACCATTCTGATGAAAAGAAATAATTTTTAATATTAAAGTTCAGAAACCTTACTTTTTGCAAGTGAGGTTTTTTATTGAAAACCATTAATCCATTACAATGAAAGTATTTATCAATAAAAAAATTCCCGAAGCAGGAATTAAAATGCTGGAAGAAGCTGGCCTTGAAATTATTTTCCCGGAAAAAGACAATCTGTCTTATGAAGAATGGCTGGATTTCTGTAAGAATACTGATGCTATTGTAAGCATCGGTGCAGAGTTTAAATATGATAAAACCTTTTTTGAAGCCTGCCCGGATCTTAAAGCCATTGCTTTATATTCTGTAGGTTTTGACCATGTAGACATTAAAGAAGCCACCCTTAGAAATATTCCGGTGGGAAATACTCCTGATGTATTGAGCCGGGCGACTTCAGATGTTGCTTTCTTACTTATGCAGTCGGTGGCAAGAAGAGCCAGCTACAATTTCCGGAAAGTAAAGGAAGGAAGCTGGGGTGCATTTGACCCCTTACAGGCTTTGGGACAGGAACTTTACGGAAAAACTCTGGGAATTTTTGGACTGGGACGTATCGGATATGAAATGGCAGAAAAGTCAAAGAAAGCTTTTGGAATGAATATTATTTATCACAACCGTCACCATAATGAAGATGCAGAGCAGGAGCTGGGAGCCACTTATGTTTCTTTTGAAGAACTGATCAGAAACTCAGATGTATTGAGTGTTCATGCCAATTTTACTCCGGAGCATCAGGAATTATTCAATGCGTCTCTTTTTGAACAGATGAAGCCTGAGGCTATTTTTATTAATACCGCCAGAGGAGGTTTTCATAATCAGAAAGATTTGTATCAGGCATTAGTTGATAAAAAGATTTGGGGAGCAGGTCTGGATGTTACCAATCCCGAGCCTATGGATGCGGATGATCCTATCCTGGGACTTTCAAGCGTTTGCGTTCTTCCGCATATCGGCTCTGCTACTGTTGAGGCCCGAAATGGGATGGCAAGACTGGCAGCAGAAAATATCATCGCTTTTTCAAAAAATGAAAAAATGCCCAATTGCGTCAATCCTGAAGTTTATTCTAACCATTTATCCTAACTTGGAATTATTTTTGTTCTGATTATATAAACCTTTAAATCGTAATAATATGATACCTGAAGACAATATTAATGAACAGAACAGAAAGCTGGAGCAGATGGATTACAACCCCAATGAAGATATATTCAAAAAAGAAAAGCATATTTCGCTCGACGGAGATGGAAATCCTATCTTAGATGAAGATTTTGACGAAGATAAAGTTGATAAAGGCCTGGATATTCCAGGAACAGAAGATGATGATGAAATGGAAGAAATTGGAGAGGAAGATGAAGAAAACAACTACTGGAGTCTCAGTGATAATGAAGATGACCATGAAGAGGAAAATGATGATGTTTTAACTTAAATTTTTACGATAAACAAACTGACCTTACTGAATTTTAGTAAGGTTTTTTTATGTTGAATAACAACTAATATGGGTAAGGACAATTCCCCTCCCTCGGAGGGGTGGATTCAAAAATTAAAGAATTTTTGAAGACGGGGTGGTTCCATAATGCAGCACAATAAAATCTTCCAATTTTTTCATTACCACGCTCAGATTATTCTTTACATCAAAATCACTTATTCTGAAAACCAAAAGTCCCCAAGATTCAAGATATTCCTCTCTTATGCCGTCATAAACCTGCTTTTCATCATGACTTGATCCATCTATTTCTATAATTAATCCCAATGTTTTTACATAAAAATCAACAATATAATTTCCTACTATTCTTTGTCGGTCAAAATCAATCTTATGAAAATTTTTTGCACGGACTTTCTTTCAGAATATCACTTCACCCAAAACCCGGGCTTTACGTTTTTCTTTTAATAATGCTTTTAAATGGGGATTGTAGGGAAGGTTTTCAACAAAATTCCTGCGGATCGGAACTCCACTGATAACGGTTACGATTTCTTTCATGATTGTGTTTATTTTTAACCACCCCGTCTTCCAAAGTTATCAACTTTGGAATCCACCCCTCCAACGGAGGGGAATAAGGTGCATTTATTCAAATATAGTACTTAAAGTGAAATTTTGGTTATTTCAGGAATGCAAAATAGCAAATTAGCGATTTCGCCATTTTACCATTTTGCCTTTTCACTCTCTCCCCTTGCCTATATTTCCTAATTTGAATATCTTTAAAACTTCAAACATTGTTTAAAAACATAGACCTTTAAATAGCAATATGACATTTCAAGAACAGATACAGCAGGGGATTCCTGATCAGCTGCCACAACCGAAACCATACGAAACCAATATCAACCATGCTCCGAAGCGTAAAGAAATTTTAGGAGAAGAAGAGAAAAAACTGGCATTGAAGAATGCTTTACGTTATTTTGATCCTAAATTTCATACAGAACTCATCCCTGAATTTAAGCAGGAACTGGAAGATTACGGTAGGATTTATATGTACCGTTTCCGTCCGGATTATGAAATGAAGGCAAGGCCAATCACAGATTATCCGGGAAAATCTGAACAGGCGAAAGCGATTATGCTGATGATTCAGAACAACCTGGATTATGCAGTAGCACAACACCCTCACGAATTGATTACTTATGGTGGAAACGGAGCTGTATTCTCCAACTGGGCACAGTATCTGCTGACAATGAAATATCTGTCTGAAATGAGCGATGAGCAGACATTGGTAATGTATTCAGGACATCCGATGGGATTGTTCCCTTCTCATAAAGATGCTCCAAGAGTAGTAGTTACGAACGGAATGATGATTCCGAACTATTCTAAACCGGATGATTGGGAGAAGTTCAATGCATTGGGGGTTACCCAATACGGACAAATGACAGCTGGAAGCTATATGTATATTGGCCCGCAGGGAATTGTTCACGGGACAACCATTACAGCTTTAAATGCTTTCAGAAAAATCAAAAAAGAACCGAAAGGAGGTCTTTTCGTAACCTCAGGATTAGGAGGAATGAGCGGTGCGCAGCCAAAAGCGGGTAATATTGCAGGCTGTGTAACGGTATGTGCCGAAGTGAATCCGAAAATTACCAAGATCCGTCATGATCAGAAGTGGGTGAATGAGATTCATGAGGATCTTGATGCTTTGGTGAAAAGAGTAAGAGAAGCACAGGCTAACAAGGAAACGGTTTCTCTGGCCTACCTTGGAAATATTGTTGATGTTTGGGAGAAATTCGATCAGGAGGATTTGAGAATTGACATCGGATCTGACCAGACTTCACTTCACAATCCCTGGGCTGGCGGTTACTATCCTGTAGGGCAGACTTTTGAAGAATCAAATACTATGATGGCTGAAAACCCTGAATTATTCAAAGAAAAAGTTCAGGAAACATTGAGAAGACATGCTGCAGCGATCAACAAACATACAGCAAAAGGAACCTATTTCTTTGACTACGGAAATGCTTTCTTACTAGAAGCTTCCAGAGCAGGGGCTGATGTGATGGCAGAAAACCCAACATTAGGCAGAGAATTCAGATATCCGAGTTATGTACAGGATATTATGGGACCTATGTGTTTTGATTATGGCTTTGGGCCATTCCGTTGGGTATGTACCAGCGGGAACCCCGAAGATCTGAAAAAGACGGATGACATTGCATGTGCCGTATTGGAAGAAATGATTAAAAACTCTCCTGAAGAAATCCAGCAGCAGATGAAAGACAATATTCAGTGGATCAAAGGAGCGCAGGAAAATAAACTGGTGGTAGGTTCTCAGGCAAGAATTCTTTACGCAGATGCAGAAGGAAGAATGAAAATTGCTGAAGCCTTCAATAAAGCTATTAAAAACGGAGAAATCGGACCTGTAGTATTAGGTAGAGACCACCATGATGTGTCGGGAACAGATTCTCCTTACAGAGAGACTTCCAATATCTATGACGGTTCAAGGTTTACTGCAGATATGGCCATTCACAATGTGATTGGTGACAGTTTCCGTGGAGCTACATGGGTTTCCATTCACAATGGAGGCGGTGTAGGTTGGGGAGAAGTGATCAACGGAGGTTTCGGAATGCTTCTTGACGGAAGCGATGATGCCGACAGAAGACTGAAGTCTATGCTTTTCTGGGACGTAAACAACGGGATCTCAAGAAGAAGCTGGGCAAGAAATGAAGGCGCTATTTTCGCTATTAAAAGAGCTATGGAAGCAGAACCGAATCTGAAGGTAACTCTTCCGAATCTTGTAGACGAAAATTTATTGTAACACATAAAATTCAACATTGGCAATAATCAACAAAAGACTGTTTTCACACCTGAACGTAGAGGATGTTGATCCTGTATGGGAGAAGTTTGCTGAGGTTGAATTTCCAAAAAAAATCATATTTCCGGACCGCAAAGCCTATCTTCTTGAAGATGGGCTTGTCCGGAAATACTACATCAACAGCACATCGGATATTGATACTGAAATCTGTGCAGAATTTTACTTTCCCGGGGATATTTTTACCGTTGAAGAAAAAGCCTCAGATGTCGTTTACGAATCTATCAGTAGCGGACTGGCCTGGGAAATCACTTTGGATGAAGTGAAAAATCTATTTGCTGTAAATCCGCACTGTCGTTTTGTACAGAATTATTACCTCAGCAGAAAACTGAATGCGGCCATGAAAAGGGAAATGCTTTTACTGAAAAATACACCACAGGACCTCTACGAATACCTGCTGAAGAATAAACCTCATTATATTCAGAATATTCCTCTGAAATATCTGGCCTCTTATATTGGCATTACGCCTATCTCTTTAAGCCGAATCAGGAAGCGTATTCATTAGTGTTATTTTTAACGCCACGCTCACAAAGATCTTTCACTTTATTTTTACGTTCGCAAAGTCGCTGTCGCTCAGCAACAGTATATTTTTAGCTGAATGAAATGCCCTTGCGATCGAAAAAATAGCCATCATTATATATTCTTTGCGTACATCGCGTTTTATCTTTCAGGATGTTCATTCATTCATTAATTAATTATCTTTTGTTTATTGTCTTGCCTTCCGTAAGTTTCTTCCTTTGCTGAAAAAAGAATATGGAAATACAAAAATTAAACTGGGCAGGGATCAAACTTACATCGCATCACAAAACCATCTTAATAGATGCTGTAGAAGATTACTCCTATTATAAACCCGTCCTAGGGGATGCCGTGGAAAATCTTATAGCGTTTTCAGATCATGTAGAGACAGATTATATCCTGTTTACCCATATGCATCTTGATCATTTTGATAAAGGAGTGATCCGAAAGTGTTTAAAGAAGGATGGAAAACTGATAGTTTATAAAGGGCTTGAAGCAGTGGTAAGAAAAATTTTAGATGAAGTGGAGATGATTGTTCTTGATCTTGATGAAACCTTCACAGAAAACAATATCACTTTCAAGCCTGTGTTTGCGATGGATGGTTTGGGAGAAATACAGTCTTCCTGGATTGTGGATGATGGAGAAACCAAGATCTTTCATGGCGGAGATACCATCTGGCACAACCAGTTCTGGAAGCTTGGAAAAGAAAACCCCAATATAGATCTTGCTTTCTTACCCGTCAACGGAGTGGTGGTCAACTTTGAGATCATCGGATTGGAATACAGTCCCATTCCTGCATCGCTTAATCTGAAAGAAGCCTTTGCAGCAGCTCATCTTCTGCATGCGAGGAAGCTTATACCCATCCATTATGGAATGTTTGCCCATGAGAAACATTACGTTCCTCAGGTATTTGATGATCAGGATTTGAAAAATGTTTCAAAGGAAGTGGGACAGGAGTATATGGTTTTGAAAGATGGAGAAGTGCTGGTAGAATCACATCAATAGAAACGGGCTTTAGCCCGTTTTCTGGCAGATAGTTTTTGCCTCTTTATTGTCATGCTGGAGGAACCTGGGCTTTTATTTGAAAAATTTAGATTCCACGTTTTATTCTCTTTCGATCTGAATGGCAAACGTTGTGTATTTCCACATGAAATTAAAGGATCTATTTAAAATTAGTAAAGTTTTTTTATTTTTAAAATTCAATAAAAATTAAGAAACTGTTATACACAATATGAGAAAATACCTTTTCAGCTTACTTTTCGGAACTTTATTTTCAATACCTGTTTTAGCATGTCTGAATGGAGAACAAATGGTTTTAGCCAATCAGGAGTTACTATATGTTGATTTTGATGGTGAAGTTCCCTATGGACATCAGATCGGCAGTAAAGAAGAGTTAGAAGAGTTTTTGTTGAAACTTAAAAAAGGATATAATAAGACAAAGGAGATTGATTATCTATCGGACGAAGGATACATTTTAATCCTTTTAGGAAGATATCAGGAAGCCATTGATCTTTACAAGAAGATCGAATCTTTAGAGCCTGGCAGATATTCCACAGCATCCAATATAGGGACAGCTTATGAGTTAACAGGAAATAATAAAGAAGCATTGAAATGGATTGAAACTGCACTAAAAATAGAACCTCATTCTCATTTAAAATCTGAATGGATTCATATTAATATTTTAAAGGCTAAAATCAGAGGTGTAATATCTGTTTCATCCATCGATCTCATTGGAAAAGATTTTGGGAATGAGAAAACTCCTCAATCTACATTAAGTAAAGATGATCTTCAATTGCTTAAAATGCAGATCTATTACCAATTGAATGAGAGAATGACTTTTGTAAAACCAAAGAACACGATCGTAGCACAGCTTTTATTTGATCTTGGAAATATTGCTTTATTGATAAATCAAAAATATGATGCTGAGAAAAGCTATCTACAGGCTATAGAATATGGTTTTGAAAATTCTATTTTAGATGAAAGATTGAAGTTGTCTTCTCAAACGTTGGCAAAAAATGGAAAACAGATCTCACATAATATGAAGGAATCAGTAGAAAACAATCGGATAGGCCTTTCGTTTTTTGCTTTATCATTGATCTTATTTTTTAAGTTCAGAAAGAAAATATTCTCATTGTTTAAATAACATGTCTTATCTATGAATAAATATATAAAGACTCTCTTGGTCTTTTTTGGACTCATTCTGGTAATACCAGTAATCTGGTTTTTTCAAAATCCGGGAAGTTTATTTGCTTTCGGACCGGGAGTACAGGATTTCTCTAAAAATTTAACGGGAGGTTATACACTTTACAGAAATTCAGCTCACGAAATATTTGCAGCCCCTGATGATGGATGGAACAGTGAAGCTTCTATCATCCCCTCGAAGATTATCAATATAAATGTATATAATGAATTTATTGTTGCTGAAAGGCAAGGATTAAAGAGACGAAATCCTAATGATAGTTTAGATACCTATGAGATTCCGGATGAGAGTATAAAAGATTTCTGGATTCTGAATACACACAAAAATTATGTATTGGGTAATCTAAACAGAACTGATTTCAAAAGAAAATTGGATTCTCTTCATATTCCTGCTGGTATTGAGTTAGTTGATATTTATAAATATTAATACCTAAAAATTCATTCCAACCTTTTTTATCATTCCAGCATCTTTATAGTAAAAGCTTACTATGAAAATTACGATACCCAAACCTTGTCATGAAAACTGGAATACGATGTCACCAGATGAAAAAGGAAGATTCTGTGCTGTTTGTTCCAAAACGGTACGAGACTTCAGGAAAGTTCCGGATGATGATATTATTGATGTGTTTTCCAAAGCTTCGGACGAGATCTGTGGAAATTTTAATCCATCACAGCTCAACCGGGAGTTGCATTATTCTTATATCAATACTCTTTTTGTAAAATTTGCGGTGGGAGCCATCCTGACAACGGGAGGAATTGTAAGTGTGAATGCACAGCAAAATAAAATCTGTGATACCCTAAAGACTGAAGAAATACAGCAGGTTGTTTTCAATACTCAGAGAGACAGGGAATTGCTTGGTTCTGTTTCAGTAGTGCCAGCGAGCGCTTTATTAGACAGCAAGGAAAAAGAAAAAAAAGAAATTGTCTCAAAATTATCAGGAGTAATGGGTAAGCCTCTGGGAGATAATAACGGTATACGTATTGGTGGAGCTCCCTCAAGTGGAAAAATATACAAACCTATGTATGTAGTGAATGGAAAAATAAGTGATTATGAAAAAGTAAAAGCGCTGAATCCTAATCTTATCAAAACAATGAATATCCTGAAGGGCGCTTCTGCCTCTGCAAAGTATGGAGAGAAAGCAAAAGATGGAGTAATCGTAATTACTACTAAAAAGAAAAGTAAAAAAGAATAAATAGTAAATACAAGTGATGCTATATATTCAAATGTTCCTATTATTAATCTATCTTAGAGGATAAAAATAAATAACTATGAAACTCACCATATCCAACCCCTGCCATGAAAACTGGGAAGAAATGACAAGAGATCAGAAAGGAAAATTTTGTTCTGTTTGTTCTAAAACAGTAACAGATTTTACAAACTATTCAGATGAAGGGCTTTTAATGAGTTTTAAGTCTGATAAAAAGGTTTGTGGAAGATTTACAGATCATCAGTTAGGTCGAGATTTAAAATTTTCATTAGCCAGTAAATTTGCTTTAGGACTGTTGGCTGCAAGCGGGGTGGTAACCACAGCCAAAGCACAGGAATTAAAAGATGAAGAGGTAAAAAAAGTAGATTTTAAAAAAGGCTTCCAGGGCGTAGAAGTCATCAATAACACTTTAAATAAAACCATGTGGCTGGGGATGCCTACTGATGAGGAGATTGAGTCTACACAACCATTGATCCTGTTAGATAATAAAAAGATATCCGAAGCGAAAATGAAAAAAATAAACGGAGAGAAGGTGAAAAGCGTGAAAGTGTTTTCCGGTGAAGGAGCCACTAAATTGTACGGAGACAAAGGCAAATATGGTGTGATTTTGATTGAAAGTAAAAAATAAAATCGTTGAAAAAATATACTGCGCACTATCAAAAAAAAGACATGGTTTTGATATCGGAGACCCAGCATGAAATCGGAAGGATAACGGAGACCAGGAAATTGTTTCAATATGAGGAATATATCGTTTTAAACTCGAAAAAATACAATATGAAGAATGTGGGATTTCTAAAGAATGATATAGAACTTTTTGATGCAAATACAGTAGTTTACTTTACTGATCTGGCAAAAGAAAGAATTATTAAGTCGGGGCAGGGAGTTCGGATCTATTATTTTACATTAAAAAAGACCCGGCAGCTGATAGAAAAAGGAAAAGTATTGATCGAGATACAGGAAGAAAAAAGATGGTTTAAAGAACCCATTTTCCATGTGGAAGTGGATGATTCTGTTGATGACTTGCTTACATTACTGTTCCTGCACTATTCAACAAAAGAATTTAATTCTATTGGAGGAGATGGAGATTAAAATTTCTTCTCCTTATTAAAAATGAAAGATTATCAATTTTATCAGAGATAAAATCCCTGCGCCTTACAGCAGTCTTTTTAAATATCATTTTGCGCCTTAGCGTTGATCCAACTATGATACAGAAAAAACTCAGCAATTCGCTGAGTTTTATTTTTTAAGCCATTAAGAATATCAATCTTTACATTAATATTCTTAACTCTTTAATTTTTCTTAATGGTTTAATATGATTTATTATTTTACAGCGGCAATCGCCGCTTCATAATTCGGTTCCTGGGAAATATCAGGTACCTGTTCTTCATAAATGATCTTTCCTGAAGGATCTATCACAACAACCGCTCTGCTCAGAAGTCCTTTCATGGCGGAATCTACAAGTTCTACACCATAATTCCATCCGAAATCGGAACGGAAATCGGAAAGCATTACTACATTTTTGATTCCTTCGGCACCACAGAATCTTTTCTGGGCAAAAGGCAGATCTTTTGAAATACAAAGTACTACCGTATTAGGAAGATTTCCTGCCTCTTCATTGAAATGATGTACAGATGCAGAACACACTCCGGTATCTACACTTGGAAAGATATTCAGGATAACATATCTGCCTTTGTAGGAATCCAGGGTCTGATCATTCATATTGACATCTGTTAGGGTAAATTTAGGAGCAGGCTTATTCAGTGCCGGCAATTTGGCATAGGTATGGACCTCCTTTCCTCCCATTAAAACTGTATTGATCGCTTTAGATTTTTGAGCAAAGCCCACTGCAGAACAGAATAAGAGTGTACTGAAAACTAATTTTGAAAACATGAAATTTAATTTTTATGCTAAATTATTCTTTTTTCAGGATCTGAGATTAATTTTAATTCAAATAGATCAAATCTATTGTCAGAATATTTTTTTCAAAACAATTTACCTCTACCTTTATATTATTAATTCTCCGGAAGAAGGAGAATCTTATCATATAAAAAAATAGAAAGATTTATGAGTTCAGAAAATACAGCATCATTTCATCACATTTTTAAAAGTGAAAACGAAATCCCTGAAGAATATAAAGTTCCGGTGATTCACCAAAGAACTTATCTTTTGAATGGCGAACTGGTAGAGTGGAACGGCGATGTCACTGAAATCTATTCACCTGTATGCATTCCTACAGAAAACGGATTAGAAAGGAAGCTTCTGGGAAGCATCCCGAATATTGGCCCGGATGAAGCTATGGAAGTTCTTGAAGCCTGTGTAAAAGCGTATGATAACGGTCTTGGTGAATGGCCCACCATGTCTGTGGAAGGACGAATCAAGTGTATGCAGAAATTCGTGTACCTGATGATTCAGCAAAGAGATCTGATCATTAAGCTGCTGATGTGGGAAATCGGGAAAACACTGGCCGATTCTACGAAAGAATTTGACCGTACCGTAGATTATATCAATCAAACCATTGATGCCCTGAAAGATCTGGATAGAGAATCTTCCCGTTTTCAACAGGCGGAGGGAACCATTGCGCAGATCAGAAGAGCACCGCTTGGAGTCGTTTTAAGTATGGGGCCGTTCAATTATCCTCTGAATGAAATTTTTACCACATTGATTCCTGCCCTGATTATGGGGAATACCATTCTTTTCAAGCTTCCGAAACATGGTGTATTGGCTCACTATCCATTGTTAGAAGCCTTCAAAGAAGCATTTCCGAAGGGAACAGTGAATACTTTATATGGAAAAGGCTCAGAAATCATTACCCCGATCATGGAAAGCGGAAAAGTGAATGTCCTTGCTTTCATCGGCTCTAGTAAAGTAGCGAATGGGCTGAAAAAACTGCATCCTAAGGTAAACCGTTTAAGAGCCATTTTAAGTCTGGATGCGAAGAATGCAGCCATTGTTACCAAAAATGCAAACCTGGATGTAGCGGTAAGCGAATGTATTTTAGGCTCTCTTTCTTTCAACGGACAGCGTTGCACAGCGCTCAAGCTTATATTTGTTCAGAAAGAAGTGGCTCTGGAGTTTACTGAAAAGCTGAGTGCGGCTGTTTCTGCTTTGAAACCGGGGCTTCCATGGGAGAAAGATGTGAAAGTAACACCGCTTCCGGAAGTCAATAAACCTCCTTATTTAAAAGAATGTATTGATGATGCCCTACAGAAAGGAGCTGCAGTTCTGAATAAAGATGGAGGGTATACAGATGAATCTTTTGTTTTCCCTGCGGTAGTATATCCTGTGAACAGTAGTATGAAGCTGTATCATGAAGAACAGTTTGGCCCCGTGATTCCTGTTGTTCCGTTTGAAGATATAGAAGAGCCTATAGAATATCAGGTGAATGCTTCACACGGGATGCAGGTGAGCATTTTCAGTGAAGATCCTCAGGAAGTGGCAAGACTGATCGATCCGTTTGTAAATCTTGTTAGCCGTGTCAATATCAACTGTCAGGCACAAAGAGGTCCGGATGTCTTCCCTTTTACCGGAAGAAAGGACAGTGCGGAGGGAACACTTTCAGTTTTTGATGCCCTGCGTTCATTCTCTATCAGATCTTTGGTAGCTGCAAAACTGACGGAATCCAACAAAGAATTGCTGAATACTATTGTAAGAGAACATGATTCCAACTTTTTAAGTACAGATTATATTTTCTGATCGTACCGATATTGTATTTAACATAAAATAAAAATCCTCAATAAACAAAGTGGTTTATTGAGGATTTTTTTAACTTAATGCCGGAAATTAAAGTTTTGTGTTATAATAAGATGATGTTTTTTAGAAATATCATCTATGGATCAGTGTGTAAATCATGTCTTCACCGGAAAAAGAATTTTTAGAAAAGATTGAAAAACATAAAGGAGTGGTTTTCAAGATCTCTAAAATGTATATGGATAATAAGGACGATCAGAATGACCTCTATCAGGAGATCATCTATCAGGCCTGGAAATCATACGGTGATTTTCAAAACCGAAGTGATTTCTCTACATGGCTGTACAGAACTGCGCTTAATACTGCAATTGTTTTTCTGCGAAGTGAAAAAAAACGTAGTTTTATACAGAATCAGGACATCGATAGGCTGAGTGTCCGGCAGGAACCTTATAATGATACGGATGATGTAAATATGAAGAGAATGTATGAAGCCATCCATCAGTTGAGCCCCATTGATAAAGCCCTTATATTTTTCTTTTTAGAAGGTTTTTCAGGAAAAGATATTGCAGTACAGTTGGGAATTACCGAAGTAAATACCCGGGTAAAGCTGAAGAGGGCAAAAGAAAAACTTAAAGAGATTATTACCAGCCAAAATTCAGGTTCCTATTAAACAATAACACTATGGACTTAGAAAATTTTAAAGAACTTTGGAATAAAGATACAGGACAGGAATCCCCTGAAATTTCCCTGGAAAAGAAGAGGGAAATACATTCTCCGCTGCAGATGCTGAAAGTGAATATGCAGACAGAATTCTGGCTGATGATTGTAACGCTGCCTTTACTTTTAACAGGCTTCCCGTTTGCCTCCGATGATTCTAATATTAAAACCATATCAGCATTTGTCACTATTCTGACGGTTGCTATTATTATCTATTTTTATTCCCGTTTTCTGAAACTGTATAAGCTGCTCAGGAAAAACAGTATCAATACCAATTATGACCTGTTCAACCTTAAAACCCAGCTTCTCATCTCAAAAGAAATTTATATTTCCTATTATATAGCTTATATTCCTCTTGGATTCCTTTTGTCTCTGATCAAAATTAACTTTCACTTTGACAGGGAATATAATCTGGCAATCTTCGGGGTCAGTCTTCTGATTACCCTATTTTTAATCGCTTTTATTATCAAATACTGGATTTATTATATGTACGGAAGATATATTGATGATGTAGTCCGCTTGGTAGATGAACTTAACGGAATTGAAATAAATCTGAAACAGGAAAAGAAAAAGTCATGGTTTGAGCGCTCACAGAAGTTTTTCATAAATAAGATGGGAATTAAAGGAAACATTCTGAATACTGTTATATGGTTTGTATCGATGTATATTTTTATCATTTTATTTTTGACGCTTGTTCTTTTGATCATCATCATAGTAGGGGCAAAGCTTGATTTACTAGATATCGGATCATTGCAGAATGCTTTAAATAAACTGAATTAGAAACTGTTGGTTTATAAATTTTCTATCTTTAGAACGTTGAGCTGTTAAAAAATATAAAATGGATGAAATTAAAAATCAGATGTATCCTATAGAAGAATTTCTGGAACTTGTGAAGCATAAACAAGACAGGAAGGAATTTTATGACCCTGAATACAACTATGCAGTCTATTCTTCAAAAGACAGGTTTGAACCTGAAATGAAGGTTTTTATCGGAGATCCTTTGGATATTGGTGAGAATGATAATGAAATTTTACCTGATTTTGTATATCATAATAAGCTGAATTATATGTGTTCTGATGAGAATATTCAGGATGTGGTGGATCTTACTTTCAGACAGCATGCAGAGGTTACTTCTTCTCAGCTTATCAATGCCCTCAATCATTATCTTGAAAAAGATGACTTTATGGATTTTAAATAAGATTGATATTTCAGTAAAACTTAAAGAAATAATGAGACCTGACCGTATTTTCCGTCAGGTCTTTTTATTCCTTTTAAAAAAACTGTAACATTTTTTTTAAACGAAAACTAACTCTATAGAGTAACAAGCTATGACCTCATTAGAACAAGAGTTTATACGTAAAATTGAACAGCATAAAGGAATCCTGTTTAAGATTTCCAAAATGTACATGACTGAAAAAGATGACCGTGATGATCTTTTTCAGGAGATTACCTATCAGCTCTGGAAAGCATTTCCTGATTTCAGAGGGGAAAGTGAGTTTTCAACATGGCTGTATAGAATTTCTTTAAATACTGCTATTATTTTCCTTAAAACAGAAAAAAGAAGAAGCTTTATAGCCCGTGAAGATTTTTCTAATCAAATCATTGTTCAGGAAGATTATGATTACCGTAAAGAAGAGCGTCTGACAGAAATGTATAAGGCTATTCATCAGCTCAATCCTATTGATAAAGCCTTTATATTCTACTATCTGGAAGATTTTTCAGGAAAGCAGATTGCAGACCAGATGGGAATTTCCGAAGGTAATGCAAGAGTGAAAATGAATAGGGCCAAAAATAAACTTAAAGATATCTTAAGCCAAATAAAAATCAACAAACCTTAAAATTAACAATCCAATGAATATCGATGAATTGAAAAATACCTGGAACGAAGATATTGTGGAGGAAACTCCTGAAATAACTATAGAGCAGAGAAATAAACTGAATCTTCCCCTTGAAAAAATACGCAAAAACATGCGTGTGGAATTCTGGTGGATGATAGGAATCTTCGTTTTTGCTTTTCTGGTATGTTCTGTATGCAGGCCATTTAAACTTCAGCTGTATATAACGGTTTTAATTGCTTCCATGCTTATTGTTACCGTTTTCTTTTTCAGTAAATTCTTTAAATTGTATAATGAAATCAGTAATCCTGCACCGAAAACCTATGACTCCCTGAAAGATCTGGTCATGCAGCTGAATCTTAACAAACAGTATTATCTCTCATACTATATCAGTTTTGCACCGTTTCTGGTCTGTGAGATCCTAATTGTCCTGGAATTCATTCCCTGGCCAAAACCTTTGAGTGAGCTGAAGATTGCGGTTATTTTAATCGCTTCTGTGATTGGTGGATTATTTTTACTGTATTTTGCCGGACAATTCTGGTTTCACCGTTATTATGGAAGATACATGCAGCATATTGAAAATCTGTTGGAGGAATTAAAAAGATAAGACTTCGGCGGGCTGAAAGCCCGCCGAAGTCTTTTTCATTATTGCCCTTTATTTTTCTTTTCCTTTGCAATTTCGTTTTTTATCCAGTCCAGCTGAGGATCCTTTTTATCAATAATATCCTGCATGCTTTCTGTCACGGTCACATCGGGAACGACCCCTTTCCGTGAATCTGAAAAATTGATATTAGGCTGCACCAGAAGCAATCCGATAGGAAATTTTATTTCAGAATTGGGAAGTTTCTGATACGAGTAAAAACCGGCTACTGTTCCGTCATTGGCTCCCCCGGTTTCTTCTCCCACAAGAGTTGCTCTTTTATCATTCTTAAGTTTGGCCGTAATAATAGATGAGGCGGAGAAACTTCCACCGTTGATCAGTACAAAAACTTTTCCGTGAAAGGCTTCTTTTTTAGGTTTTGTAGGCTTGTCAGCTTTCATTTTATAGAAAACTTTCCCGTCTTTTTTATAAGTACTGAAGGCCTGTGCAAGAAAATAACTTGGATAGGCAATACTTTTCAATGCATATTCCAGAGCATTACTTTTTCTGAAATAATTGGTACGCAGGGGAATATCTCTTGCGGTCACCTGCGAAGGTTTGATCAGGGTAAACGGTTCATCTGTAAGATATGAATACAGATTGTTAATTTCATAGAGTGAACCGCCGTAATTATTCCGGACATCAATGATGAGGTAAGGAGACCCTGCATTGCTGATCCTGGCAAAAGTTTTTTTATAAAACTTATCCGAAAAATCTCTGGAGAAGCTTTTTACTTTTATATAAGCAATAGTACTGTCTTTATCAAGAAATTTGAAGCTCCTGTTATAAGAATTGCTGGAAGCTACATAATCGTTCAGTTTCTTTTCCTGGGTCTTTTTCTCCATTGCCTTATCCTTTTCAAGGTCAGATTCGGATTTTGTCTCCCGGGTTATGATATACGTTCTTTTTTTTCCCCGATAGAGGGTTTCAAGAACGGCTTTGCTTCCAAAACCGTTTTCTGCAGTATAAAAATTGAAGAACAGATCCTTTAAAAAGTAGGGATAGAAGGTCGTGTTGTCGCCATCACTGCTGATCAGGCTTCTGTATTTCTTTATATAATCGGATACAGGAACATGATTGATCGATAAAATTTCGGTCCCGGGATGAATATGTTCAATAGAATCCCTGTTCTGAACGATATACATCCGATCGCCCGTGATATAATACTCGAAACGGCTGAACATTCCTTTCTGGTGTTCCAGTCTTTTAATTTCTTTTTTTGTAAATTTTTTTCTTGGAATTCTGAGAGACAGATGACCTTCACGAATGCCTGCAATGACGGGTTGAAGTTTAAAATAAAACTGAAGAGGAGTAAGCGGTTCAGTAATGGTCTGCTTAAGACTGTCAAACTTATGTTCCAATTCCTTCTTGGGAATGTACCAATATAATTGAGGATGCATTTGCTGTAATTTGGAATAGGCAAAATCCACATCTTCTTTAAGTTGCTCCGGTGTAATACATGAAGCCCGCTGTTCGTTATGCTTTCTTATGGAAGCACAGGACGAAAGAATAGCAAGTAGCAATATTACCGAATAATTTTTCAATGTATTTGAGTTTTTTCAATCTGCTAAAATAGAAAGTTTAAAATTAATCAGGATTTAAATGAATAATAAAATTTCCAAAATACATGATAAATTTAGTTAAAAAAATAAGGTAAAACAGGATAAATTTTCATTTAAAATCAAAAGTCAATACATTTGATATTTATTTTTTACAGATGATTTATTGGATTATTACGAGTGTAGTTGTTCTTACTGTTACTTTTTTTATAGTGATCAATATGAGGGCATTTGGCGGAGTGCCAAAAGGGAAGAGGCTGAAGCGTATCAGGCAGTCAAAGCTCTATAAAAATAATCAGTTCCAGAATACCAGCCACACACCTTCCATTACTGAAGGGTACAAAATATCGAAAGTGACCTACGATTTTTTTTTAGGTAAAAAAGATCCGCTGCTGAAACCTCTGAAAGCAATTCCGTCTCTTCATACCGATTTAAAAAGTATAGATAAAAATCAGGACGTATTGATATGGCTTGGGCATTCATCGTATTATTTACAGACTGATGGAGTCTCTTTTTTAATTGATCCTGTTTTAAGTCTGTATGGTTCTCCTTTTAAATATTTTAATAAAGCATTTAAAGGATCAGATATCTTTAAACCTGAAGATATTCCCGACCTGGATTATCTTGTAATAACCCATGACCATTTTGATCATTTGGATTATCCAACTGTAACATCCATTAAAGACAGGACAGGAATGGCTATTATTCCTTTGGGAGTGGGAGCCCATTTGGAAAGATGGGGATATGCTGAAAATAAGCTTATTGAAGAAGAATGGGGAACAGAAGTGAGTCTGAGAAATGATATGAAAATTATTTTTACTCCGGCAAGGCACTTTTCCGGCAGGAGAATAAAGCAGAATGATACGCTTTGGTGCTCCTATGTTCTGGTCACGTCTACAAAGAAAATCTTCCTGGGAGGAGACAGTGGTTACGATAGTCACTTTAAAACAATAGGTGAGCAGTATGGCCCTTTTGATTATGCTATTCTTGAGAACGGGCAATATGGAGAAGCATGGAGGTATATCCATACATTGCCGGAAGATGTTATCCAGGCTGGTATGGACCTCAGGGCAGAACGTATCATTCCTGTTCATGCAGCAAAATTTGCACTGGCACTTCATCCATGGAATGAACCTTTACAAAAAATATCAGCTCTAGGAAAAGAAAACAAACTGAATATCCTCACTCCAATGATCGGCGAAGTAGTAGATCTGAATCATTCAGAACAGCAGTTTACCACCTGGTGGGAAAACTGATCAGGCATGCCAGATTTCTTTATATCTTGCAGGATGATTCTCAAACTGTTGTCTTACAAAATCACATTCCGGGTCTACAAGCAAATCTTTTTCTTCTGCATAGCGTACCAGCTCATCCAGTAATAGTTTGGCGTAGCCTTTCCCCTCACGTTCTTCGTCAAGTTTCGTATAATAGACGATAAGCAGCCTTCCGTCAACCTCTATGGACATATAACCTGCTTTCTTATCATCAATAAGCAGCTGCAATTCATCCTGATATGGAGATACCTGAAACTTTATATTTTCCATAATAACTAAGATTTGGTTGATTAATAATTGAAGAATATTTCTAAAAAAAACATTCTCTTCATTAAAATTACGAAATTAAATGATATCAGATAATAGTTTTTGGGAATCTTAACGAATTTTATAACATAAAAGATAAAAAGATAAAAGATAAAAGATAAAAGATAAAAGATAAAAGATAAAAGATAAAAGATAAAAGATAAAAGATAAAAGATGTTCCTTTTAAATATCTCTATTCAATAGGGGGCCATCTAACCATAAAGTATCCGTCCATTGGCTTCAGCCAAAACTTAAAATATAAATTTTATAGTTGTTTTCCAATAATGAATCAAAAGCAGGTAATGGCTGAAAATTCGAAAAAAAAACAAAGAAATATATCAAAGATAATCAGTTGTTTATAGTTTTTCTTAACAAATATTAGCATTTGTATTGAAGCATTGGCACTTTAATTGACTATCCCAATATGTTTAATTTTAAAGTGGAGTGAAATGAAAAAATTAATATTAACAGCATTATTGGTTGGGACATTTAGTTTAAGTTATGCCCAGTCAGATTATTATAATGACTACAGAAGGAGTATTTCAGATATCAACTGGCAAAGAGTGATTACTGATCTGGTACTGTCAACAACACAGGCCAATCAGATCTATGTCTTAAATGACAGATATCGTGATTATGATTCATGGAACAGAGTCTATGTAGTAGAGCCGGGAAGATGGAGAAATGACCGTTATTCGGAGCTGGAAAGGATTCTGGGTAGAGAAAAATATATCATCTTTAAAAAGAAATACTATAGAGGACAAAACCCTGTCATTATTTACGGAAGAAATAAAAACGATTATAAAAAATACCGTAAGGAACAGGAAAAGTATTACAAAAACCAGGAAAAATACTATAAAAAACAGAACAAACACCGTGGTCATGGCCACGACGATGATTGGGATTAACTATTATCAATTATATTCACTTACATGGCTGGCATCTTTGTCAGCCTTTTTATTTTTTACATTTCAGGTATTATTTTAATTTGTTTGAATTTTATAACTTTGAGGTATGGAATCACACGAATCACTCAAAGATTTTTATGAAAGAAATGCTCCCAACCTGGGGTATCCATGTATTGGAATCAATAAGATGGGGCACTTCAATGTATTTTCACGGGAGCACTGCTCACTGTTGACCCCTTACAGCAGGAGATATTACTATAAGGTTTCACTGATCATAGGGAAGGGAAAGCTCCATTATGCAGATAAATGGATTAAAGTGGACCGCCCCGCGTTATTGTTTTCAAATCCTAACATTCCTTATTCCTGGGAAGCTGAGGATGCCAATCAGAAAGGCTGGTTCTGCCTGTTTACAGATCAGTTTCTGCATAACGGAAGCCGTATGGGAAATCTTCAGGATTCTCCGCTTTTTAAGATTGGAGGAACTCCGGTTTTCTTTGTTGATGAAGAACAGCAGAAGATACTTTCTGATATTTATACAAAAATGATGACTGAAATTCAGTCTGATTATATTCATAAGTATGATATGCTGAGGGCATATCTGCATCTGATGATCCATGAAACCATCAGAATGCAGCCGGCAGAAAGTTTTGAACCTTATCAGAATGCCTCGCAAAGAGTAGCTGCCTTATTTATGGAATTACTGGAAAGACAATTCCCGATTGACAGTCCTGCGGCATGTTTAAAATTAAAAACGCCCAACGACTATGCCCAGAACCTTTCGATTCATGTGAATTCTTTAAACCGTTCCGTAAAGGAGATTACAGGAAAGACAACCAGCCAGCAGATCACCGCAAAGATTATTCAGGAAGCCCATGCTTTGCTGACTCATACAGATTGGAACATTTCTGAAATCGCTTACGGCCTGGGCTTTGAAGAACCTGCTTATTTTACCAACTATTTTAAAAAGCAGACCGGAATTACTCCAAATGCTTTAAGAACAAACCCTGTTTGAATTTTATAATTCTTAGTTTGAATTCTATACAGCAGTTGATCGCTCCATGTTCTAATTTTGTCTTGTAAAATTAAATCATACCTATCATGAAATTTAAAAAATTAGGAAACACAGAAGAACAGTTATCAGCAATCGGGTTAGGATGTATGGGGATGAGTTTTGCATACGGTCATGCAGATGAGCAGGAAAGCATCAATACCTTACACAGAGCATTGGATTTGGGAGTTAACTTTTGGGATACAGCAGATATGTATGCCGCTGGAGAAAATGAAAAACTGATCTCTAAGGTTTTGGTTCCGAACAGGGATAAGATTTTTATTGCTACCAAATTCGGATTCAGGTTTAAAGATGGTACAGCCAGTCACAGCGGAGCTCCGGGAACTTATTTTGATGGCTCTCCGGAATGGATCAGACAGGCTGTGGATTTAAGCCTTCAAAGATTAAAAATTGATACAATTGACCTGTATTATGCTCACAGAATAGATCCAAATGTTCCGGTAGAAGAAACAGTAGGGGCAATGGCTGAACTGGTAAAAGCAGGAAAAGTGAAATACCTGGGATTATCAGAAGCTTCTGCAGAATCTATCAGAAAGGCAAATAAAATTCACCCAATTGCAGCTTTACAGTCAGAATATTCTATTTTAACCAAAGACGTTGAAAAAGAAATTCTGCCGACCATCAGAGAACTGGGAATTTCTTTAGTGCCTTATTCACCGCTGGCAAGAGGGCTTTTTACCAATATCTATGATGCACAGAATCTTGGTGACGACGATTTCAGAAAATCATTACCGCGTTATCAGCAGGAATATCTTGAAAATAACACTAAGCTGGCTAACGAAATCAATGAGTTTGCGGCTTCCAAAGGAGTAAAAGGAACTCAGCTTGCATTAGCCTGGGTGCTGAACCAGGGAGATGATATCATCCCGATTCCGGGAACCAAACGGATCAAATATCTGGAAGAAAATATTGCTGCGGTCAGTATAGAACTTTCCCAATCGGATCTGGATACCATTGATGCCATCCTTAAAAAATATCCTAACGTAGGCGAAAGATATAATGAAGGGTCAATGAAACTGGTGAACAACTAAAAGCCTATTGATATAAAAACTGAGTTTCTTACAATGAAAGGAACTCAGTTTTTTGCTTTTATATTAAAATGAAAAGAACCCAACTATGAACAGAAGAGAATTATTAAAGAACGGATTATTGGCAGGAACATTAAGTATGATTCCTTTTTCAGGTTTGATGGCAGAACAGAAAACAACTCCTGAAAAAACCGGAGATGATCTTTCCGGGTTTAAAAAACTGAAGCTCGGTGAGCTTGAACTATTTGTTCTTACAGACGGATATATCCATGAAGAAAACCTGAATTTATTTGCGCCAAGAGGCACCGTTTCTGAACTGAAATCAATCCTTAAGGATAATTTCAGGCCGGAGAATTATATTGATATGGCAATGAATATTCTATTGGTTAAAACAAAAAATAAGCTCATCTTATTCGATACCGGAATGGGTATTTTTGCGGATGAAAGAACCGGATTTCTGTTAAAAAGTCTTGAAAAAGCTGGTTTTACTCCCAAAGATATTACTGACGTTTTTATTTCCCATGCCCATCCTGATCATATTGGGGGAGTTGTAGACAAAAAGAATCAGCTTATTTTTCCTAACGCAGATATTTTCATCGCTAAAAAAGAACATGACTTCTGGATGCAGGCTTCTATCAAAGACTTCAGCAACAGCGTTGTGAAAGAACATCCTGAATTCATTAATCAGTTTATCCCTGTTGTCCGGAATATCCTGAAAACGATTCAGCCCAAACTGAAGTTTTATGATCTCAATAATCCGTTATATAGTCATTTTAGCTTTCAGCTGGCACCCGGTCATACGCCAGGCCTAACAGTTACAACGATTTCCTCAGGAAATGAAAAGCTGATCTATATTGCAGATCTGATTCATTCTGATGTGGTTCTTTTTCCACATCCTGAATGGGGATATTTCGGAGACACCGATCTGGATATCGCGATTGCATCAAGAAAAAAACTGCTGAAGCAAATGGCAGATACCAAAATCAGAGCGTTTGCTTACCACTTGCCATGGCCGGGGCTGGGCTTCACAAAGGAAAAGACTGCAGGATTTGAATGGTTCCCGGAGAGTTTTATGAGTTAGATAACAGAGGCAGATGATAGGTAACAGGTAGCAGGTGATAGCGGTAGAAATTAAGGATATGGGGTTGTTGTCCCTTAATCAGTGAATAGGTGCCCAGCATTCCCCTCTTTTGGAGGGGTGGCAAAAATTCAAAGAATTTTTGACGGGGTGGTTAATATAAACGGATTGTTAATTATACCCGATAGTTCAATCAATAGCAGCGGACTTTAGTCCGCTTTCAGGAACAGTATTCATCCATCCGGCTTCAGCCAAAACTTATTGAGCAAAATTTTAATGGTATAATACAACAGCATCTCCCGGGTAACGGGAGGTGCTGTTTTGAACATAAGAAAAATTTAAATTATGCTTCTCCAAATACCAGCTCAGGAGAATACAGTTTTCTGAACATCAGATACGTTATTGTAAGTACAGAAAAGGCCACTATTGCATCCACAGTAGATGAAAAACCAAGTACCGCGATTTTTGAAAAGAAAGCAAAGAGGATATCAAAGAACATGCCTGCAAATACCCATTCTTTCAGTCTCAATAATCTGTTGGGAAGCAGAAGAACAAGAACTCCTGAAATTTTAAAAACACCCAGTATATAGATAAAATGAGGAGGGTAGCCTAGCTGTCGTGTGATGTCCCAGACCACTGGATTTTTTGTCAGTTCAAAGAAACCGCTGGTTCCAAACCATAATGACATAAAAAGAGCTCCGGCCCAGTAGATGATTTTTGTTGTTTTTGTTTTCATTGTTGTATATTTTAGTTGTTATTAGGTATAAATTATTTGAAAGCTGTTTTTGCAGATCCTGAGATTTCTCCGGTTTTTACATTCTGAATGAAGGCTATGACTTCCCAGTTTTCAGGTGAGAAACCCTCAGGAAGCCTGAATGTTGTTGTCCCCTCTTGCTGTTTGCCCAATGAAACCTGGTTTTGTTGGTGAACAATCTGCCAGTGATGCAGGTGACGTCCTTCATTTTCTCCTTTACCTACCTGGGTGGAGGAATGTTTTTCAATCAGGTTAACGAGCAGAGTACTCTTAGGATCAGAGGTGGATGTTTTATACTGGATATTAATTTTATCCTGAGAAACGTTTGCAGATAACTCTACATTGTTTTTTTCAGCATTAAAAAGGCCCTCCTGAATGGCGTTTTTAATGCTATTTTCATCAGAACCTACAAACTCTCTTTTTCCGTTCACTACCAGTTGAGGAGTATACACCTGCGAATTCAAAATACGGCTGTACTGCTGCTGTCGCTGCGAATTTTCAACAGTACTGAATCGGTCTTTCCATCCCAGACGGTTCCAGTAATCAACGTGGTAGGAGAGAAGATAAACCGGTTCTCCATGATATTCTTTTTCAATCTTTCCCATCAGCTCATCAGCCGGAGGGCAGCTTGAACATCCTTCTGAAGTAAAGAGCTCCAGAACAGCAAAACCATTGGTTTCAGATGTTGTATGCTGTGTTGTCTTCTGTTCTTTATTTTGATGAATAAATGCTGAAGTGGCAAATAACAGTGCCGTGAAAGCGATTACTGTGATTAAGTTTTTTAGTATCATATCTTTTAATTTGATTCAAAAGTAGATACTCTGTGAGGGCAAAAGAATATAAAAAAGGGTCAACCGGACAAATCAAAAGGTGAATCCGGAAAATGTAAGGGGAAGTATATTCTGGCTGGAAGTGAGAGGCTGGAAGTTTTGCGGTATGAAAAGAAATAGTGTTTTTTTATATAAACAGCAAAGCTTAAGAAACTAAAACAGATCAAATAAAAACAAAAGAAAACCCCAATCATATCAATCAGGGTTATAATGTATTTCAAAAAAGTTCTATATCTTAGAATGACTGCAAGTACTTCCAGCCCCCAGCTTCAGATTTCCTTATTCATTTACCTATCCTCCAGCCATGTAAAGAAACTATGCGTTTTTTCTTTATTGATCAAAAGTTTTTCAGGCGTTTCAATAGTAAGCTTCACCAGTATTTTACGCTGGAAATAATGCTCCATCTCTTTAATAGCTTTAAAATTAACCAGATACTGCCTGTTGACTCTAAAGAACTGTTTGTCTGAAACCTGTTCTGCCACCTGCCCTAAGGGTTGGGTAAGGGGAAACTGTTCTTTGGCAAATGTCACCAGATGTGTGATTTCATTATGGATGTAGAAATAGGCAATATCTTCCGTAGGAATGGTAGTATATTTCTGATTTTTAAAGACCAGGAAGCTGCTTTTACCGGCGGAAGGCTGACTGATTTTTTGGATGAGTGACTCCAGGTCAGGGAGATCGTTTTTCTGAAAGAATTTTTTCAGTTCATCCACTTTTCTCAGAGCTTCAGCAATGTCTTCCTTTGAAAACGGTTTTAAAACATAATCAACCCCCTTACTTTTAAAGGCATCCAGCATATACTGATCAAAGGCAGTACAGAATACCACAGGACAGGTGATTTCCACGGATTTGAAAATCTCAAAGGAAAGCCCGTCAGAAAGATGGATATCCATAAAGATAAGATCAGGTTTGATATCCTTTAAACCTTCAATGCTTGTTTCAATACTGTCGTAAACACCCAGGATCTTTGAGTCCGGCTTTAAGTCTGAAATTAAATTCTGCAGGGATTTTGCAGCCCTGAATTCATCTTCAATAATGATTATATTCATGGATTAATGGTAGTTTTATCTGGAAATTTTTTTCGTCTGAATGAATGATGATATCTTTTTCCAGCAAGTGTTTGTAACGCATTTTAATATTGTCAAGCCCTACTCCCAGAGAATCTTCTGTATTCATTTTCCGCTGTATGGGATTTTCAATCACAATTTGGTTGTCAGCATAATAGATTTTGATGTGCAAAGGCTTACTTTGTGAAACGATATTGTGCTTGATACAGTTCTCCACCAAAAGCTGAAGCGTGAATGGCGGAATAAGGGTTGCATTAATTTCTTTTCCCAGTTCGTTGGTGAACTTAATTCCTTCTCCAAAACGGGCTTTCTGAAGAAAAAGATAAGCATCTACTATTTTCATTTCTTCCTGAACACTGATCAGATCCAGTTTTCTGCTTTCCAGCGTAAATCGGTAAAAATCTGAAAGCTTTACAATAAAATCAACTGTTTCCTCATCATGGGTTTCTGCCATTAATTTTAACGTATTCAAGCTGTTGAAAAGAAAATGCGGGTTGATCTGCTGCTTTAATAGTTCATACTGGGCTCCAAGATTATCACTTTTTACCTTTTCCAATTCAAGCTGTATCTGCTGTCCCGTATAATTGTTCTGAAGCAGCGTAAGAAACATATAGCAAACCAGGTTGATCAGAATTCCTCGTACTTCCACCATCAGCATCACCGGGCCGAAATTAATATGAGAAAGAATCAGCTGCTGAATCCATGCCAGCCCAAACATAATCACCATCCCAAAAGCCAATACGACCATCAATCTGGAATACGAGATATGCTGCCTGCGTTTTCCTGTACGGTTCAGCATATAAATGTTGATGTACCACATGATAATAGAAAAAGCTGCTGTAATTGCTGAGTTTACGGCTGCCTCTTTCCAGTTGAACTCATGAGAGGCCAGCTGAGGTACGGAAGATAAAACTCCAAGGAAAATAGAGCTTATCCAGATTATGGCAGGTGAGATCTTTATTTTTTGCTGTTGCATGAAATCTGCTGATTTGAAAAGGTTAAATTAATGTTTTTATTGGAAATATTATGATAAATAGTGAAGCATAAATTTTTATTAAGGTCTGCTTACAGGACGATAGCTCATGAAATACTGAATTCTTTTTTCTTTATCAGGAGCACTGCTTTCCGACTGGTCATTTTTGATATCATAAGATATTTTTCCAAGATGATCAGCCTGAATAGTCTCTATGCTTACCAATTCTCCGGTGATGGTTCCGCCAATATATTGAGGATTGTCGTGATATTTCCAGGTAACCAGTTTCATGACGGCATCAGCTTCCGGTGTCCGGCTCTCTTTTAACAAAGATTCCAGTGCTTTTTTGTTTCCATATAAGGCTGACATCGTTTCTTTCTTTGGATTTAAAGAATTGGAAATGAATTTGAGTGATCCCGGGTCAAAAACAACTCTCACAAGCCCATTATTTGTATCACTGTTTTCTTTGCTGCAGGCAGTAAGGGAAATAAGGCTTACCAATAAGATGAGTATGGTATTTTTCATTTTTTCTGTAAATTTTGAATTAATCTTTGGGTATTTACTTTCATGGGAACATCAAACAGATATCCTGTTTTTTCTGCAAGCTGCCTGTGGCAGGCAATGCAGGATTCTTTGGCAAAAGATGCTGTCTTTCCGGTTGGATGAAGGTCGTCTCCCGAGAATTTTGCAAATCCCCAGCCTTCCGTATCTTTATATTGCCTGGAATCTTTGACCATAAACTGTGCATTGATAAATTTTCCGGGCCTGATTTCTCCGTCAGGTAATTCCTGCTGTTTCCATACGGACTTTACAACAATACTTCCGTCCGGCCACGGGTGAAAGTTTTCTGTTTCTACAGCTTTTACCGCGATGTCATTTCCATAGATCACACGAATGGAATGATCAAACAGCGTACTCATACTGATTACTTTCCAGTTTTTAAAATCAGGTGTGTATTGAACTCCATTGGGAGAAACAGGAAATTTTGTTGATGCTGTAATAGGTACACTGGATGAGACTTGTAATGCTTCAATCTTTTTCTGAGCAGATGTACTTACTGAAGATAAAGAAAGCGTATATTTCTTAATGGTTTCAATATCTTTTTCTGTAATCTTAGCCGAAGGATGCAGAAGAGTATATTCATGGAGGGGCATTTTACCACTTTGCATCATATTGAGGATAGCATACATTTTTCCCTGATGATCAGCGGGAGAGTACTTTTCCCATTCTGAGAAGTTCAGCACTTCTCTGGCTCTTTTGATGTCTTTATTGACTGTCCAGGAAACAGGAGCAATTTTATCATACCAGCTTAGATTTTGTTGGTTGGAATGGCAGTTGAAACATGAGTTTTCAAGAATGCTGATGACTTCCCTTGGTGCTTCAATTTTTCCTGTAACCGGTTTTCCTTCCAGAGGTTTGCTGAATAACTGTAACCCTCCTAAGATTCCTAACATAACCAGAAATACTACAGCAATGGGACTTCTTTTTTTCTTTACGGTATCCATAATGAGTATTGTTTTTATTTTCTGATTCAAAAGTAGGTGGGTAATACATATTGTGAAACGGAAAACAGACCGGGTTGGACAAATCAAAAGGTGAACCCGGAATTTTTACCCCCGAAAATATACAAGGAAAATCCCGGCAATTGTTTTACCGGGATTTGGTGAAAACCATCATTTATAAAGTAATGCCACCGTCTATCACAATTTCGGTTCCGGTGACATAGCCGGAAGACTTGTTATCTGATAAATAGGTCACAAGTTTCGCGACTTCTTCAGCGGTTCCCATTTTATTGAGAGGAATCTGATCTATGAGATGGGTTTGAATGCTTTTCAAAGTTTCTTCATCCAGCCCGGCCTTACTCATGATTTCGGTTTTTATGGGTCCTGGGCTTATCATGTTCACTCTGATCTTTCTTGGGGCTAACTCTGCTGCTGCTGTTTTTGCAATTGAGTTCAATGCTGCCTTGCTTGCCTGGTAAGCCGAACTGTTGGGTTTATAAGTAGAAGCGACTATGGAAGATAAAAAGATCACTGAAGCTCCGTCATTCAATAAAGGAATGAATTTGCTTAAGGTGAAATAAGCTCCTCTGAAATTAATATTCATGACCTGATCAAAATTTTCGACATCCATGTTTTCAATAGGTGTAAGACTTCCCGTAATGCCTGCATTGATAAACAGGATATCAGCTTTGCCAAATTGCTTTTCCACATCTTTTTTTAACAGGTCAATATCATCAAGATCAGCCTGGTCTGCAATGAATGGAATAGCTCCGAGTTCCTGAGCTGCTTTTTCCACAGCTTCTTTTCGCCTTCCGGTGATGATCACGGTTGCTCCTTCTGAAATAAGTTCTTTGGCTGCAGCGAACCCGATTCCGCTGTTTCCTCCTGTGACGATAGCCAGTTTGTTACTGAATTTTTTCATTGTAAAATTTTTTGACAAAGTTATTTCAAAATGGTATACTTTTGTAATCAGTATCACAGAGTATACCAATATCATTCATGATATCATTTAACTTTGCAACTATGGAAAGAGATCAGAACGAAGAACTTAGAGCCCTGCAGGATACCCTTTATTTTATCGGCGGTAAATGGAGAATTCCTGTAATCAATTCAATTTGTAACGGAAACAGACGCTTCAGGGAAATTGAGCGGAGTATTCCCGGGATTACCACCAGAATGCTTTCAAAAGAACTGAAAGATATGGAACTGAACAAACTGGTAAAACGTACAGTTTACCCTGAAACTCCTGTTTTAATAGAATATGAGCCCACAGAATATTGCAGGACTTTTGGAAAAATCATTATGGAAATGATCAACTGGGGTAGAGAGCATAGGAGAGTGATTGTGGAGGATAGGTGAGAGGTGAGAGGTGGCAGATGCTAGGTTGCAGGGATTAGGGATTAGGGATTAGGGACGCGCGCCGACCTAGATAAGTAAATATGTGTTCAGTATTCCCCTCCTCCGGAGGGGTGGCAAAAAATTCAAAGAATTTTTGACGGGGTGGTTTTACCAGTATACTTTTGACGGGTGGTTCCACAAAAAAAGCCCCTTAAAAAAGGAGCTTCTTGTTTATATCAGAGCGGAAATTAGATTCCGTCAATAATTTCATTTAAAACAGTGCTTGGTCTCATGGCTGCATACGTTTTATACGTATCCGTTTTGTAGTAACCTTCAATGTTTTGAGGTTTACCCTGAGCACCGATTAATTCAGCATTGATGACTTCTTCGTTTTCCTGCATTGCCTGTGCAACAGGAGCAAACTGAGCAGCCAGTTCAGTATCAGCAGTCTGGTTAGCTAACGCTTCAGCCCAATACATTGCCAAATAGAAGTGAGAACCTCTGTTGTCAATCTGACCTACTTTTCTTGCAGGAGACTTATCTGTAGCTAAGAATTTGGCATTTGCCTCATCCAGTGCATCCGCTAAGACCTGAGATTTTGTATTTCCCTGAGTCTGTGCTAAATGTTCTAAAGAAGCCTGAAGTGCCAAAAATTCTCCCAGAGAATCCCATCTTAAATAGCCTTCTTCCAGGAACTGCTCAACATGTTTTGGAGCAGAACCTCCGGCACCTGTTTCAAATAAACCACCACCGTTCATCAATGGAACGATAGAAAGCATTTTTGCAGAAGTACCAAGCTCAAGGATCGGGAAAAGGTCTGTTAAATAATCTCTCAATACGTTTCCGGAAACAGAGATGGTATCTTTACCTTCTCTTGCTCTTTTAAGTGTTTCAGTCATAGCATCTTTTACATCAAGGATTCTGATGTCAAGACCTGTTGTATCGTAATCAGCAAGATATTTTTCTACTTTTTTGATGATCTCTCTGTCGTGAGCTCTTCCTTTGTCTAACCAGAAGATGGCAGGAGTATCAGATAATCTAGATCTGTTAACGGCTAATTTTACCCAGTCCTGGATAGGGGCGTCTTTAGTTTGGCACATTCTGAAGATATCATCTTTTTCTACTTTTTGAGAAAGAAGAACGTTTCCGGTTTCGTCCTGAACCTCTACAGTTCCGTCAGCAGATAATTGGAATGTTTTATCATGAGAACCGTATTCTTCAGCTTTCTGAGCCATTAAGCCTACGTTCGGAACAGATCCCATTGTGGTAGGGTCTAATTTTCCGTGTGCTTTCATATCATCAATTACAGACTGATAGAAACCTGCATAAGAACGGTCTGGAATGATACAAACAGTATCTTCCTCATTTCCGTCTTTGTTCCACATTTTACCTCCGCCTCTTACAAGAGCAGCCATAGATGCATCAACGATGATGTCAGAAGGTACATGGAAATTGGTAATTCCTTTATCAGAGTTTACCATAGCCACTCTTGGTCCTTCAGCCAGCGCTTTTTCAATATCAGCTTTGATATCAGCTTCCTGAGCATTTCCTTTAATTTTTTCGAAAAGATCAGCAAGACCGTTGTTGGGATTGATGTCTAAGGACTTGAAAGTCTCAGCATACTTGGTAAATACTTCTTTGAAGAAAGTTTCAACAATAGCCCCGAAAATGATTGGGTCAGAGATTTTCATCATGGTTGCCTTAAGGTGGGCAGAAAGAAGTACATTTCTTTTCTTAGCTTCTTCGATAGCTTCCTGAACGAATGCTTTTAATGCTTTTAAGTTCATTACAGAAGAATCGATCACTTCACCTGCCTGAAGACCGGCAAAATCTTTTAATACAGATTCAGAACCATCATTTCCTTTGAATACGATTCTGTATTTTGTAGCGTTTTCTAATGTTGTAGAAGTTTCTGTACCGTAGAAATCACCATTGTTCATGTGAGCTACGTCAGTTTTGCTGTCAGATGCCCAGTCGCCCATTCTGTGAGGGTTTGCTTTAGCATAGTTTTTAACAGCTTTTGGAGCACGTCTGTCAGAGTTTCCTTCTCTTAATACAGGGTTTACAGCACTTCCCAATACTTTGGCATATTTAGCCTTGATCGCTTTTTCCTCATCATTTTTAGGTTCTGCAGGATAGTTGGGAACTGCGAAACCTTTTCCCTGCAATTCAGCAATTGCTGCATCCAATTGAGGTACAGAAGCAGAAATGTTAGGTAACTTAATGATATTGGCTTCAGGTTTTGTTGCCAATTCTCCAAGCTCTGCCAAAGCATCACCGATTTTCTGTTCATCTTTTAAAAACTCAGGGAAGTTAGCTAAAATTCTTCCTGCCAAAGAAATATCCGGTACCGCGATTTCGATATCTGCTGATTTTGTAAAAGCTTTTACGATAGGTAAAAACGAGTGAGTAGCCAGCATTGGAGCTTCATCAGTAAGTGTGTAATAGATTTTTGATTTTTCTGACATTATACTGTTATTTTTTATTTGAAATTTTAAGTCCCACAAATTTAGTAAATATCATTGTTTTATTTGAGATATTTCCATAAAAAAGAGGCTTGGCCTCTTTAATTTTATATCTGTGTAATTGTATAGCTTCCGGTTGCATCAACATTTATTTTGAAAGTGATTTTATAATTCTTTGGTGTTGAACTTGCATTAGGGAAATTAATTTCACTTCCTTCAATGTCAAAATTACCATCATTCAGGTTGTCTCCCAGCAATTCACTGTAGTTGGTAGCATTGGCAAGCATTATTTTAAACCGTGTATTGGTTGTCGCTCCATTAACCACAACACTGAATGTACCCGTATTGACATCATAAGTTACATTTCCGGATGAAGCCCAAGTTCCATAAAAGTTTATTTGAGGACTGAAATTGTTGAAAAATGGAGTATAGGCAGTAACACCATTACCGATCATACCCGTAGGAGCCAGTGCGATCTGATAAAATCCACCTGAATTGGTGTTGTAGCTGTTTCCGTTGGGAATAAGAATATTGTTGGGATCCGAGCCATAGGTCTGTGCAGAACCATTTTGGGCAGTAATGAATTTTATCTGAGAATTTGGAGGTAAATATTTATACCCGATTTTTGTATTATTGACAATTCTTAACAGCTCTGCATTGGATGTATTAAAATTGTTATAGGATCCATACATATATAAATTTTGTGGAAGAGATTGCCCGCTATTGGCTGTTGCTGTAGGAAGACTCAACATACCGGAATCATTTATATTTAGAACATAGCTTGTTCCATTCGGAGAAACCAGCGTAATTCCCTGCCCGGAGCCTGTAACAACAGTTTTGGCAACCTGAGCGTAAGGTACACTCATCAACTGATTGACTCCTACATTGGTGTAACCGGAACCTCCTTGAGGATCCATTTCTACCTTTACAAATTTTGTGCCCGTTCCCCAGTTGATGCCTCCAAAGTTTCCTGCTGTAGCCGTTCCCTGCCCTATATTCAGACTTACCAAACCTTTGGCATTGGTTGTTTTAGCATGATTTTCAGTATATAAAACCGTTCCTGTGGCTGAATTGTCCAAAATACTTACCCTCAGAGAGACATTTCCATTAACAATGGGTACTCCGGAAGAATTGAAAGCAATGGTCTGATAGCTGAAAGCCTGCGGAACCTGTGCACTTAGCAGGGTAGTAAGAAATAATCCTATTGCAGCATATATTTTTTTCATGTTTAAATAGTTTTTAAGGTTTTTTGATGATTTTAATAGGTTTCAGGTCTGGATTTTTAAAAGAGATGATGTAAACTCCCTGGTTTAAAGTTCTCAGATCCAGTTTGTCAGATTCTAATCGTGTTATTAAAATAAGCCTTCCATTAAGGTCATAAATTTCTACATCATCAATTTTTGATTTCGAACTTAATTTTACGTAGACAAAATCTGTAGTGGGATTAGGGTAAATTTTCACATGATCTTTTTCTATTTCAGAAACACCGAGAACCTGAAGTACAGACTGATAAAGCATTCCCATGGTTCCTGAGCCTGTCTGGTCCGGGTCGTCGGGAATGACATAAATTTCCCCTACTGAGTGGCTGAAGTTATCCGCAGACACTGCTCCGGAATTGATATTCCCAATGACTGATTGGGCAAAACCGAAAAAAGGTACTGCAAATAAAAACAAAGTAATTTTTCTTCGCATGGTTACTAATTTTTTAGGATTGCGAATATAAACAAATTTTTGTTTGAAAAAATGATGATTGGAAGACAGGGAGGATTTTCACTTTAAGATTAATTTAACCATAATAAGAACGGAAAAATTTTCTTTTTTGATTACATTTGAACAACTAAAAAAATAAGTATTATGTCAACGACAATCACTCTAAAAGGAAACGAAGTACACACAATAGGAACATTACCGGCTGTAGGAACTACTGTAAAAGATTTTGCACTGGTAGATTCAGGCTTAAATGTAAAAACACTTGAAACTTTTGAAGGAAAGAAAAAAGTATTCAATATTTTCCCAAGCATTGATACGCCTACCTGTGCTGCTTCTTCCAGAAAATTCAATGAAGAGGCCTCAAAACTTGACAATACAGTAATTATCAATGTTTCAAAAGATCTTCCATTCGCATTAGGAAGATTCTGTGCAGCAGAAGGATTGAATAATGTAGAAACACTTTCAGATTTCAGAAGCAGCTTTGGTGATGATTATGAAGTAACTATCGCAGACTCTCCTCTAAAAGGATTATTAAGCCGTGCTGTGATTGTTACAGACGAAAATAACAAAGTTGTATATACTGAGCAGGTTCCGGAGATTGCTAACGAACCTAATTATGATGCTGCTCTTGCCGCATTGAAATAATAAAAATAATTTTTGTAAAAAGCCTTGTGAATATTTTTGCAAGGCTTTTTTTGAATGTAAAATCTAATCTAATAACACCAAATGATGCAGGATAACTATAAAAAATATGGAGAACTCTTTCAGGTAGACTCAGATCATTTTGAAGAATTCTATGCTTTGCTTCATGATACAAGACTTTTGAAATCCGATTTTTTTCTGAAACAGGGAGAGAAATGCAGATATCTGGGCTTTATAAAGAAAGGGACTATCAGATGCTTTTATATCAATGACCAGGGTCGGGAAATCAATTTTGGATTCTATTTTGAAAATGAATTTTTTACGGATTATGAAAGCATTCTTTGTGATACCGTATCCAATATGAATATCCAGGCGCTGGAAAACTGTGAAATTTTGCTGCTGAGTAAAGATCATCTTCAGACTCTGTATAAAAAGGAAGCTTACTGGCAGCAATTTGGAAGAATGATGAGTGAAAAAATTTATCTGGATGCCAAAAAAAGAATCGATGATCTGTTGTGTTATTCCCCTGAAAACAGATACCTTAATCTTGTCAAAAAACAGCCTGCACTTTTCCAGAAAATAGCTCAAAAACATATTGCCAGTTATCTTGGGGTAACAGAACAATCTCTCAGTCGTATCAGAAGCCGTATTGTTAATTAACTTAAGTTAACGTCTGCTGATCTTTTAAGGTGTAGCTTTATCATCATAAAATTTTAACACAATCATTATGGAACAAAAAGATTTAACCATTATTTTGGTACACGGAGCATGGGGAGACGGATCACACTGGCAATACATTATTCCTTCTCTTACAAAAGCAGGCTATAAGGTAAGAAGTGTTCAGAATCCACTGACTTCACTTCAGGACGATATTAATAAGACGAAAGATCTTATTGATGCCCAGGATGGGAAAGTACTTTTAGTAGGACATTCTTATGGGGGTGCTGTTATTTCAGGAGCCGGAAATCATGATAAAGTGGCCGGATTGGTTTATATTGCTGCTTTTGCACCTGATGCAGGAGACAGCCTGGGTTCACTTTTAGGAAGACGTGAATCTCCGGGAGGAGCAAGTATTTACCCTGATAACAAAGGTTTTTTATGGATTAAGTATGATGAGTTTAAATCTGCTTTCTGCCAGGATTTAGATGATGAAAAAGCATTGGTAATGTCACTGTCGCAAAAACCTATTCATGGCCAGTGTTTTGGTGATGTAGCAGGTGAACCGGCTTGGAAAACTCGCCCAAGTTGGTATCAGATCTCATTGCAGGACCGAATGATCCCTGCAGAAACAGAAAGAGAAATGGCAGAACGTCTTGAACCCAAGAAAATAATTTCTTTAGATGCAGGACATGCTTCACTGGCATCACATCCTGAAGAAGTTACTCAGCTGATTTTAGAAGCGGCTGCTTCCATTTAATACAAGATATAATACAAAAATTGATAAAGCCCTGTGAATTTTTACGTAATTTCACAAGGCTTTTTTATGGAAAACCAATGTAAAATGGTAAAAAGAATCGTAGTCAATATTAAAACGCAAGATCTTTCCAGGGCGGATCAGTTTTATCATGACATTCTGGAACTGGATGTTTTGATGGATCATGGCTGGATTAGAACCTTGGGTAACGATGAAGAGTCAAAAGTTCAGATCAGCTTTGCAGATCAGGGGGGAAACGATACGGAAGTTCCTGATCTTTCCATTGAAGTGGATAATCTAGATGAAGTATATAGTAAAATGAAAAATGCAGGCTTTGAAATTACTTATGATCTTACTGATGAAGACTGGGGAGTACGTAGGTTCTTTGTTAAAGATCCATTCCATAAACTGATTAATATACTGTCTCACCAATAAAAAATGATAATGAAAGCAAATAGAATTATTCCGATACTAAGAATCTTCGATTATCAGAAAACAAAAGAATTTTATTTAGACTGGTTAGGATTTGAGATCGTTTGGGAACATTATTTTGACGAAAATACCCCCGTTTATATGGAAGTGAAAAGAGAAAACATCATTTTCCATTTGAGCGAGCACCACGGCGACGGTACCCCGGGAACAAGGGTTGCTGTCTGGGGAGAAGGGGTTCCGCAGTATCACAAAGAACTCATTGACAAAAAATACAAATACAATCGTCCGGGACTTGAGAAAACGTTTTATGGAGCTGTATCTTTTACGGTAATTGATCCTTTTGGAAATAAAATTACATTTGAAGATGAATATGATGAAGCAAAACATAAAGACCTTGAATTTTTCTCCATTCATTAATTTCAAAGCAGAATAAATCTTACCGAATGTTGATTACAGTCAATAAAAATCCGGAATATTAAAGCTAATTTTGTAGAATGAAACGTTCAGGAACCGCAGATTTACCCCTTCACTATGGCAAAGTACCGCCATGGCTGTATGAGCGTATGTCTGTGCTGGGGCTTTCCATTATTGAAGTAATTCTCATGGATTATGGTAAAGATGAGGTATTGCGCCGCCTGGCAGATCCGTTCTGGTTTCAGAGCTTCGGTGCAGTGATGGGAATGGACTGGCATTCATCAGGAATTACCACTTCCGTTATGGGAGCATTGAAACGTTCTATTAATCCCAATTCCCAGTCTTTGGGGCTGTATATCTGTGGCGGAAAAGGAAAGTTTTCCAGAGAAACACCATCAGAACTGATTAAAATTGCAGATAAAACCGGACTGAACGGAACAGATCTGGTGAGGGCCAGCAAGCTTTCGGCAAAAGTGGATAATACAGCCATTCATGATGGTTATCAACTGTATCTGCACAATTTCATTCTGTCAGATAATGGAAACTGGAGTGTTATCCAGCAGGGAATGCATGAGTCGGACGGAACAGCAAGGCGATATCACTGGCATTCCGAAAATCTCACCTCATTCGTAGAAAATCCCCATACAGGAATCAACGGAGTTTCAAGAGGCCGAATCCTTAATCTTACTGATGCTGAAGCTTCAGAAAACAGAAAGGGAATTCTTGATATTTCCCATACCGATTCAGCAGAAGTGATGAAAGATTTTGCAAGACTGATTCTTCCTGCCCATCATGATGTCCAGGCTTCTGATGTAGATCTGAAACGCCTTGGAGCACTTCTGTATGTAACCCGTGAGCAGCAGCCTCAGAATTTTGAAGATCTGCTGATGCTGGAAGGAGTAGGCCCCAGAACCATGCAGTCATTGGCTCTGGTAAGTGAAGTCATTCACGGGGCACCGTCAAGATTTGCAGATCCTGCAAGGTTTTCTTTTGCTCATGGAGGTAAAGACGGACATCCTTTCCCTGTTCCCATCAATACTTATGATGAGAGTATCAACATTATCAGAAAAGGAATTGAAAAATCCAGACTGGGCAATGCTGATAAACTTAATTCTTTGAATAAGCTTCATCAGATCGTAACCAAGGCAGAAAAAGATTTCACCCCGGATTTTGATATTCAGCAGGTGATTGAAGAAGAAATACAGAATTCATGGCGCTTTGGCGGGAAAGCGGTATTCGGTGATGCACAGAAACCAAACCCTCCCAAACCCATACAGCTTTCCCTGTTTTAAAAAAATATTTCCTGTAAAAGCTTACAATTACTCTATCGGTAGATAGTCATTCCCATCCTCCGGAGGGGTGGCGAAAATTCAAAGAATTTTTGACAGGGTGGTTAAAATAATTTGTTTTTTAAATGCCTGTTTAAAAAAAATAGGCTTTACAAATGCCTTTTATTTCAGTGTGGTATCTTCTTTTTTGTAAAAGTATTTATTGCTTTGTTTAATATTTTTTCTTTTTAATTCAATTAAAAATTTTATTTTTAAAGACTTAAAAAAATTGACACCAATGACCAATAAAGCCTTAGAAATCTGCTATGATTTTCCATTCTTTCTCCATGAAGAACTTGACGAAATATTTAAGGCTCATGAGAAGACATCCTTCCAGAAAGGAGATTTTATTCTTGAAGAAGGAAAAACAGCTAATGAGTACTATATTCTCGAAAGTGGGCTTGCACGTTCCTATGTGAATGATTTCAACGGAAACGAAGTAACCACCCATTTTTTTACAGAAAATGAGGTCATTATTGAGGTTTTGTCAATGTTTCAGCGGGTTCCCTCTCAGGAAAATATCGTTTGTATTACAGACTGTGAATGCTGGAGGATGGATTATGATACGTTTCAGGAACTTTTCCATAAAATTCCAAACCTTAGAGAATGGGGAAGATCATGGATGTCGCAGGAGCTTTTTGCCTACAAACAAAGATCTGTGGAAATGTTTACCCTTTCGGCAACCAAAAGATACCTTAATCTCCTGGAACAGAAATCCAAAGTCATCCAGTTTGCTCCCTTAAAACAGATTGCTTCCTATCTGGGTGTTACAGATACTTCTTTGAGCCGAATCCGGAAAGAAATTGTTTCCCATCCCAAGAAAATTTAAATCTTGCCCTATGACAAGTTGATTTTCATTGCACCTTGGTAATTTTGGAGTACAGTTTAACACTAAAATTACAGAAAATGAAAGTCAATCAGATTTATGTGAACCTTCCGGTAAAAGATGTACAGAAAACAAAAGAATTCTGGACCAGGGTAGGTTTTTCAATTAATGAACAGTTCTCGGACGAGAAGGCAGCCTGTGTTGCTTTGAATAATACCATCTATGTCATGTTTCTGCAGGAAGATTATTTCATGTCTTTCACTAATAAGCCCGTTGCCAAAGAAAATACCAGCCAGGTTCTTGTGGCGGTAGGGCTAAACAGTCGTGAAGAAGTAGATAAAGTAGTGAATACAGCCGTAGAAAACGGAGCGTGGCAGCATGAGGAACCTCAGGATTACGGATGGATGTATCAGAACTCCTTCTGGGATCCGGACGGGCACGGCTGGAATATTACTTTTGCTGATCTGTCTAAAATGCCGACCGCATAACTCAGTCCGGGTACAAAGTAAATCTTGTCCTATGGCAAGCACTTTCTTAGTATATCCTGATAATTTTTAAGTATAATCACCACTAAAATTTATAAAATGAAAATCAATGAAATTTACGTCAACTTACCGATAAAAGACGTTCAAAAAACCAGAGAGTTCTGGACGAAGCTGGGCTTTTCTATCAATGAGCAATTCTCAGATGATAAGGCAATTTGCGTAATCATGAAAGAAAATCATATCTATGCAATGTTTCTCAGAGAAGAATTCTTCCAGACCTTTACCAACAGGCCTTTTGCAAAAGGAGATACAACACAGGTGCTTCTCGCCATAGGAGTTAATAGCCGTGACGAAGTGGATAACATGGTAAAAACAGCTATAGAAAACGGAGGTTCAAAATACAGCGAGCCTATGGATCACGGATGGATGTACCAAAGCAGTTTTGCAGACCTTAACGGCCATCAGTGGGAAGTAATGCATGCAGATGTTTCTCAATTACCTTCCGAATAATTGCTGTCTTCCAACTATCAAATAACAGCTACATGGAAACACAGGCAAACGATGTCGAACTGATAAAAAACCAGGTAGTCAGTACCTATTATGTAATCAGTTCCAATATTGAAGGCATTACGAATGAAGAATCTATGGTTTTTCCAAACGGTGAAGCCAACTGTATGAACTGGATTCTTGGACATTTGATCTACATCAGAAATCCTTTACTGAATATCTTAGGAGAAGAATCCGTGTGGGACAGCGAAAAATTTTCTTTTTACGACAGAGGCGAAATTGCTTTGGATCACAAAGATAAATTGATCAGTTTCGAAGAATTAAAATCTTATTTAAAACAATCTCAGGACAAACTGGAAGCAAAACTCAACACGCTTGAAGGTTTTAAACCTGAAACGGTTAAAGATATCTCAACCCTTAGTCTCCATGAAATTTACCACAGTGGGCAGTTGGGCTATCTCAGGAGAATTTTAGGGAAACCGGGCGCAATAAAATAACTTGGTTTTTGTTCAGAATAATAAATGAACTGCAGAAGTTTCCAGACTATTTTAGAAAAGTACAGTTTTCATCGAAGATAAAATCCTCGCACCTTAAAAATACACAGTTTGTAAAATCTGTAGCGCCTTTGAGTTTATCCCAAATTCTAACCTCTAACTTCTAATCTAATTAAAATGGACACCCCAAAATCAAAAAAAATAGAACTCGTTATTCCGGCTTACAGAATGCATTCCCAAAGCTTTATGAATGTTTTGGAAGGCATTTCGGAAGAAGATGCTCTGAAAAGAATTGAAAATAAAACCAATCATATTGTATGGATGGCAGGAAACTTTATCAATATGCGCTACGGCCTGGGTGCGGTATTGGGACTTGAGGAACAGGATCCTTATAATGACTTGTTTTTCCAGGGAAAAGCACTCGATGAAAGCTTTAAATATCCGACTTTGGCTGAATTGAAAGAAAACTTTCATGCAATTTCTGCTAAAGTATATCAAAGACTTCATGAAGTAACAGATGTAGAACTGGATGAAATATTTGAAATAGGAATGAATATCCCTTTTATCAAAGAAACAAAACTCAATTTTGTCGGAATGTGTATTGGCCGTGAAGACTATTTATGCGGACAGATAGGTTTGATGCGTAGGATTTTAAATTATCCGGGAATGAAATATGATGTTGACGAAAACCTTGAATATTAGCAATGAATCCAGTAGAAAAAGGCTATAAAAAGGTCAACGGAATTCAGTTATATTATGAGATCTATGGATCAGGAAAACCTCTGGTTCTGATTCATGGAGGCGGATCTTCAATTCTGTATGATTTCAGAGAAGTCATTACAAGACTGGACGGCAAATTCCAGCTCATAGGAATCGATTTACAAAATCATGGAAGAAGCGAACACCGTAATATTCCTGAAACATTTGAGCAGGATGCGGACGATGTTGCAGGAGTTCTGGCAGAACTGAACATAGGAAAAGCCTCATTCTGGGGATTCAGCAACGGTGGAAGTACGGTGATGCAGATTGCCTACCGTCATCCCGGTATTGTTGAAAAATTAGTCGTTGCATCAGCTTTCTATAAAAGAAGCGGAATGATAGACGGCTTTTTTGAAGGAATGCAGGAAGCCACATTCGAATCGATGCCGGAACCTTTCAAAATTAATTTTTTAAGTCTCAATCCGGACTTTTCAAAACTGGAAAACCTTTTTGAGAAAGATTGTACAAGGATGCAGACCTTTCAGGACTGGGATGATGAGGTTTTGTCTTCCATAAAATCACCCACCTTATTCATCAGTGGTGATCAGGATGTGATGAAGCCGGAACACGCTGCTGAAATGTGGCGGTTGGTGAAAGGCTCCAGATTAATGATACTTCCCGCTACACACGGCATTTATATGATGCTGGATTTTGACGGAAGTATTGATACAGGCTTAATAGACTTTACCGTTAGAGAGGTAGAAAAGTTTTTAAACCATTAAGATTTTTGAAAAATAGTATAACTCACCTGAATTTACTATTCATATTAACTTAAATAATTCTTAATGGATCAATCATAGAACCTATATTTTATAATATTAACTTTAAAATTAAAAATCATGGCTAAATTAAATCCGTATCTGAATTTTGACGGAACTGCTGAGGAAGCGTTCAATTTTTACAAATCTGTTTTCGGTGGTGAATTCGTTGGTGGAATTCATAAAATGGGAAATGCTCCCGGTACCGAAAACCTTTCAGAAGAAGAAAAAAACAGAGTGATGCATGTTGCCCTGCCTATCGGGAACGATCTTTTAATGGCATCTGATATTGTTCCTGGATTTGGACAGACTCTTACTGTAGGAAACAACAATTATGTTTCTATTTTCCCCGATTCCAAAAGCGAAGCAGACAGGATTTTTAAAGAACTTTCTGAAGGCGGAAATGTGGAAATGCCTATTGAAGACCAGTTTTGGGGAGACTATTTCGGATGCTTCCAGGATAAATATGGTGTTCATTGGATGGTGAACTATAATGAAGAATACGCAAAATAATCCTATATTTAACTCATTATAAAAAGAGGTGCCCGTTGTATGGGCAGCTCTTTGTTTCAACTAAAAAAATCAGAACTATGGATCCAATTAAAATAGACATCACAATTTTAGCACCGGTTGAAAAGGTCTGGAACTATTTCAATGAACCCAAACATATTACGAGATGGAACTTCGCCCATGAAAGCTGGCATTGTCCCAGTTCTGAAAATAATCTTGAAATAGGAGGTAAATTCAAAAATAGGATGGAAGCGAAAGACAAAAGCTTTGGGTTTGATTTTGAAGGAGTGTATGATGAAATCATACCTCATCAGGTGATCAGATATCATTTGGAGGACGGGAGGAAAGTAGAAGTTATTTTCGATAAAATAGATGAAAATACAACGAAAGTGATTGAAATTTTCGATCCGGAAAAACAAAATTCTGTGGAAATGCAGCGGGATGGCTGGTATGCCATTCTCAACAATTTCCACAAGTATGTGGAGAATCATTAACAATATTTTTTGTAGCCATGATCAATTTAGTTATCATGTCAAAGAGTTTAAATTCTATGTATGCTTTTAATTATGACCCAAAGGAAGGATTTCTTCAGGGGATAATTGCAATACGCGCAAGAAGAGCACTGGAAAAAGAAAAAATAGATTCTTTGGAAAAACTGTCAGATTATTCCGAAAAAGAAATCATGCAGCTTCATGGTTTTGGTAAGAATACAATGATAAAGCTGAAAGATTACATGAAAGAACATCAGATGTGTTTTAAGGAAGTATAAATTATACAGCATAGATTTTTAATGTGTCATTGCATCAGGTAACACAAAATCTTTAGGTGCAAGGACATAGATTTCTTTTGCTTTTTGTTGTCTGACATAATTTTGACTAAAAAATTAATAATAGAGCTCTCTGTCAACATAGAAACTTCACGGGTTTTAAGAACTTTGGATTCCTGTATCACTGTTCACTACTGAACTTTTGGGTTTGTGAGATAAAGAAAACAAAAGAATTTTAACTCCGCTTAAAAATTTTCTGAAATATACAAACAATACAAAAATCAAATTAACATTAAACTTATGAATAACGATATTTTCCCGTGTCTCTGGTATGATGGAGACGCTAAACAATCTGCAGAATTTTACTGTAAAATTTTTGGAGGTGAGATTACAGCTGATACCCCTGTCGTGATGAATATTGATCTGTTCGGACAAAGGCTGATGCTGTTAAATGGCGGCCCGCAATTCAAAAAAAATCCTTCTGTTTCTTTTATGGTAATCTGTGAAACGGAAGATGAGGTTCAAAAATACTGGGACCAATTATTGGATGGAGGGATCGCCTTAATGGAACTGGGATCTTATTCATGGAGCTCAAAATACGGATGGGTTCAGGATAAATATGGAGTGACCTGGCAATTGTTTTTGGGAGAAAAAGCAAATGATCAGAAAATAATTCCTACTTTAATGTTCATCCACCAGAACAATGGAAAAGCAAAAGAAGCCATGGAGCTTTATACCAGGACTTTTCCGAACTCAAGCATAGGAAATGTACTGACGTATGGAGCAGGAAGTGAGGGACATGATATTCCGGAACCGGCAGAAAATGTTCAGCATGCCCATTTTGTAATTGATAATTACAGCTTATTCTGCATGGACAACTCCTATGATCACCCGTTTGATTTTAATGAAGGAATATCATTGGTTGTCATGACAGACGATCAGCAGCAGACCGACAAGTACTGGAATACACTGACTGCAGACGGAGGAAGAGAAAGTATGTGCGGCTGGCTCAAAGATCAATATGGGCTGAGCTGGCAGATTGTTCCTAAAAGACTTATTCAGCTGATGAATGATTCTGATCAGGAAAAAGCTTATAAAGTAGTTCAGGCCATGATGAAAATGCAGAAAATTATCATTCAGGATCTGGAAGAAGCTTATCGTTCTTAATTTATTTCGGCGTATTGTTTGATGGTATTTAGAGAAAAGATTTGCATATGAAAACACAGAACAAATCAGACTCTAAGTCAAAAGTCCCTAAAGAAGGACTGTTTCCGGAGATTATCCGGAATGATTATCAGGGAAGCCGGAAGCTGCAGGGTAAAAAAGCAGTGATTTCCGGGGGAGACAGTGGCATAGGACAGGCTGTAGCCGTTCATTTTGCCAGAGAAGGAGCAGATGTCGCCATTATCTATAAAGAAAGCGATGATGATGCGAGAGAAACCAAGAAGCTGGTGGAAAAAGAAGGGCAGAAGTGTATTCTGATCAAAGGAGATCTTACCAGGAAAACATTCAGAACAAAGTGTGCAGACAAAATTAAAGCAGAGTGGAAGAGCCTTGATATTCTGGTCAACAACGCCGGAATACATACCTCGAAAACAAGTCTGGAAAAGATTTCTGATGAGCAGATTCAGGAAACGTTTGAGACCAATATCATTTCCATGATTTCATTCACCAGAAATTTTCTTCCGCTGATAGGAAAAGGAGGTCGTATCATCTGTACAACTTCTGTCACAGCATACCGCGGAAGCGATCATCTGATAGATTACGCGGCCACAAAAGGAGCTGTTTTGTCTTTTATCCGGTCTCTGGCAGATAACCTCGCAGAAAAAGAAATTCTGGTGAACGGAATTGCACCCGGACCTATCTGGACCCCGCTGGTGAAAGAAGCTTTTGATGATCTCTCCACATTTGGAAAAGATACTCCGCTGAAACGTGCGGGACAGCCTTCTGAAGTAGCACCAGCTTATGTTTTTCTTGCTTCAAAAGATGCAAGTTATATCACCGGGGAAATCATTCATATTAACGGCGGTGATTTTGTCGGAGGATAAATGAGAAGTCTAAGGCTGGAAGTTAGAAGTTAGAAGTTAGAAGTTAGAAGTTAGAAGTTAGAAGTTAGAAGTTAGAAGTTAGAAGTTAGAAGTGATTGATCAATAATTTCACTCACCCTAAAACTCTCTCACTCTCAAACTCTCTCACCCATTACCCACCACTTAATACTTAAAAAATGGAAAAATTATCATACGAAATAGAAATCAATGCCGACCCTGAAAAAGTATGGAGTGTCCTCTGGGGTGATATTACCTACAGGCAATGGACATCGGCTTTTACGGACGGCTCTTTTTATGAAGGAACACTGGAAGAAAATAATATTGTTAAATTTCTTGACCCAAAAAACAACGGAATGTACAGCAGGGTTGAAAAAGTAATTCCTAACGAGGAAATAACATTTCTGCATTTGGGTGAGATTTACGATGGTATTGAGGTGCCTCAGGACTGGGGTGAGGCTACAGAAGCTTACTTCCTGAAGGAAAACGAAGAAGGAACTTTGCTGAGGACTGAGATTCAGACTCCTGCAGAATTTAAAGAATTTTTTGAGGAGAAATTTCCAAAAGCCATGTCACTTGTGAAACACCTTTCGGAAAATCAACTGTAAGAGCCGCGAAATAATACAAACCATAAAAATTAAAATATGGAAACTTTATCATACGAAACAGTCATTGATGCTCCCATGCAGAAAGTCTGGGATATTCTCTGGAGCCCTGAAACTTATAGCGAATGGACCCGTTACTTTGCAGAAGGATCCGTCATGAAATCCGATTGGAAGGTAGGCGGAAAAACCTACTTCGTTAATGCCAGTGGAGAAGGCATGGTTTCTACCATAGACAGTCTTGATGAACCGAGACAGGTAGTATTCAAACATCTGGGAATGATAGATAAGGAAGGTCATGAAGATACAAATAGCAAAGAGGTAATGGAATGGAGCGGCAGTTTTGAGAAATATTTCCTGATCGACTTCGATGGGAAAACAAAACTTCATACAGAGGTTCAGGTTGAAAAAGAATGGCAGGATCATCTCAATACAGGATTTACAAAAGGGCTCATGATTGTGAAAAGCCTTGCAGAAGGAGTTAGCCTTGATTCAGTATAATATAATTCAACGTTTAGAGTTCAAGGTTTCAAGTTTAAAACTGATACCTGAGCCTAATCCCTGTAACCTGCAACCTATTATCAACTATGAAACTACTTGTCATACTTTTTGGAACATGTATTCTGGCTTTGCTGGCAACTTTTCTTTTTCAGGGGAAACCGGATTTTATATTTTCGGGAAACCTGGGAATGGCTGTTTTTATCATCTTTACAGGCTTTTCGCATTTTAAATTCCAAAAAGGAATGGCGATGATGATCCCTGATTTTATTCCAGGAAAACTGTTTTGGGTCTATTTTACAGGGGTACTGGAAATTGCGGCAGGGATTGGACTTATGATTCCGTCCGTCCGTGAAACTACAGCTGTTTTACTGATCATTTTTTATGTATTGGTTTTTATTGCCAACATCAATTCATCCAGGAAAAAGATCAATATTTTTAAAGCAGATTATACAGGTCCCGGGATGAAATACCTTTATTATCAAAGGATTCCCATGCAGGTTATTTTAATTGCCTGGACGTGGTATTTCGGAATTTATTTACACTAAAAAAGACAGTCGGGAAAGGCTGTCTTTTTCATATTCATAATGTTTTTTTAATTAAGTGATAGAAAATTGTAACATTTTATAGGGATAATGTGTCTTATTGTATAAATGCACTTGATTTTATTATTTTAAAAAGGTGCTTTCAATAACTTTTAACCCTTAAAATATAAGTTATGAATCTACTGAATCCCAAAATTTTCGGTACAGCCTATATTGTACTGTCTACTATTATGATCAACGCACAAAGTTCTACTGCCAAACTGCCGGGAGATCCTACTTTGCCATCTTCCAAAGCCAATCTTGAAAAGCTTATTTCTTACGACAAAGGAAACTTTAAATACAAAGTTGAAGACTATTTTGCAAGACCAAAAGCTTCAGCATTTAAAATCTCTCCTGACGGAAAGTACCTTTCCTACAAAGAAAAAGATCAGGATAAAAAAAATCACGTCTATGTTAAAGATCTTGGTACCGGGAAAATTACCAAAGCTATTGTTGAGAAAGATGACCTGATAAGAGGTTACGGATGGCTGAACAAAAAACGTCTTTTCTATACACAGGATAGAGGAGGAAATGAAAATATTCACCTTTACGCTACAGATATAGATGGAGGCAATCAGAAAGATCTGACACCGTTTGATGGCGTAAAAGTACAGTCAATTATTCCGATAAAGGATACGGATTTCGTTGTGGTGACCATGAATAAAAACAACAAACAGATCTTTGAACCATTTAAAATTAATTTTGTTACAGGGGAAATGACCCAGCTGTATGAAAATAAAGATGTCAACAGCCCTATTGATGATTACCTTTTTGATAAAGACGGAAATCTGAGAGGATATAGCGTTCTTGAAAACGGACTGACTACAAAGACCTATTATAAAGACCTGCAGACCGGCAAATTCAATCTGATCAAATCTGCAGACTGGTCTGATACCTTCAGTATTATAGAATTTAATGAAAATTCTAAAAATAAAGACGAAGCATATGTAGTAACCAATCTGGATAGCGATAAAGCGAGGATTGTACTGTATGATCTTAAAAAGAATGCGGTGATTAAAGAAATTTATTCTAATCCTGTATATGATGTAAGCTCCATTAGCACTGCCGGTAAAAACAGAAACTATGAGCTTGACTATATCAGCTATGAAGGAACTAAGGGAGAAACGGTTCCGGTAAGTAAATTTTATAAGGAAATACATGATCAATTAAAATCTCAGTTTGGAGATAAGGAATTTGGAATTGCTTCTTCCGATGATAACAATGATAAACTCCTGGTTGTTGTAGGAAGTGATAAGCTGTATGGAACCTATTATGAATACGACACCAAAACCAAGCAGACCAAGCTTCTTTATAACCTGATGCCTCAGTTGAAGGAAGAGGATATGGCTGAAATGAGACCTATCGAATTTAAAAGCAGAGACGGCTTGACAATCCATGGATATATTACTTTACCTAAAGCCGCATTGGAGGGTAAAAAAGTTCCTCTGATTGTAAATCCTCACGGTGGTCCTCAGGGAATCAGAGACAGCTGGGGATTCAATCCGGAAACACAGTTGTTTGCAAGCAGAGGATATGCAACACTACAGGTCAATTTCAGAATCTCCGGAGGATATGGGAAAACATTTCAGAAAGCCGGGTACAAACAGATCGGAAGAAAAGCAATGGATGATGTGGAAGACGGGGTAAAATATGCCATTGAACAGGGATGGGTAGATAAAGATAAAGTAGCCATTTACGGAGGAAGCCATGGTGGATATGCAACCCTGATGGGACTGATTAAAACTCCGGATTTATATGCATGTGGAGTAGATTATGTAGGAGTATCCAACATCTTTACTTTCTTTGATTCTTTCCCTGAATACTGGAAACCTTATAAAGAAATGGTAAAACAGATCTGGTATGACCTTGACAATCCCGAGGAAGCAAAAATCGCTAAGGAAGTTTCCCCGGTTTACCAGATTGATAAGATCAAAAAGCCTTTATTTGTAGTTCAGGGAGCTAACGATCCAAGAGTTAATATCAATGAATCTGATCAGATTGTAAAAGCGATGCGTGCCAAAGGATTTGAAGTTCCTTATCTGGTAAAATATGATGAAGGACACGGATTTGGAAAAGAGCCTAACAGGATTGAACTTTATAAGTCAATGTTAGGATTTTTTGCTGAAAATTTTAATAAGTAACCTATAATTTTATAATGTTTGAAACGGAAGGCTCAGGTCTTCCGTTTTTTTTATTATTACGTGGTGTTTAGATTCCTACGGAATGACAAGCTGTATGGATAAACTATCATTACAATTGTGTCATTCCGTAGGAATCTCAAATGACGTCAGAAATTGAGAATGGATAAAAGATCTTTATCATTCATCAATTACCAATTATCGCTCATCAGCTTAGCCCCGATAGAAGCGGTTACCCCGGAACATGAATAGGAGAGTCTGTGGGCAGGAGTGTGGGATGGTCTGGCGTGAGGAGTATGAGCGGATAGCGGGAAAAAGCTCCCTTAAATATAAGTAATGAGTAATGAGTAATGGGTAATCCGGGGATAATTGAGAAGATAAAAAACCGATGGATAAAAGAAAAACTGAATTGTAAGAAAAATATTTTAAATTTATTAAAGTAAAACCAAAAGGCTAACCGTCATATCAGTATGGAGGTTGTCGAAAAAATAACAATGCCACAGAAGGAGAAAGAAAGCATCATCTCACAGACCGTTTCCAACTACGGAGGGAAGCTGATGTCCTATATTCGTCCCAAAGTGAAAAACACGGAGGATGCGGAAGATATTCTGCAGGAAGTGTGGTATCAGTTCAGTAGCCTTACGAATCTTTCTGAGATCGTAAACGTTGGGGGCTGGCTGTACAGGGTGACGGCAAATAAAATTACCGACCGTTACCGTAAAAAGAAAACAGAAAATCTTGAAGATTTCGTATATGAAGACGAAGACGGCGAGTTCTCTATCAAAGATATCCTTTTGATGGACGAAAGTGCAGGCCCTGAAGTAAAGATGTTTCAGGATGAGATCTGGAAAAAACTGTTTGAGGCGCTTGATGAACTTCCCGAAAAACAAAGGCTGGTCTACGTAGAAAATGAACTGAACGACAAAACCCTCCAGGAGATCGCTGATGAACAGGGAGAAAACATCAAAACCATCATCAGCAGAAAAAACTATGCTGTGAAGCACCTGAGAAACAGATTGAGAAAGTTATACGAAGATTTAAAAAGTTAGAAAAAGAAATTATGAATCATAAACACAAAAAAGGCTGGATTTTTTTATTGTTATGCCCGCCATTAATTTTAGCTGCCGTTACATGGATTGTAATGATGCTTTGGAACTGTCTTCTTCCTGAGATTTTAGGAGTGAAAACAATTACTTTCTGGCAGGCAATGGGAATACTGATCTTAAGCAAAATTCTTTTCGGAGGTTTTCATTTCGGTAAAGGAATGAGAGATTTTAAGGAAAGAAAAATGAGAGAAAAAATGGCAGGTTTGTCTCCTGAAGAACGTGAGAAGTTCAAGGAAGTCTGGAGAAACAAATGCTCCGGTGGATTCTTCAACAGAAATAACGAATAATTTAAAAATTTGAAAGAAGTAGTAAAGTAAAATTAAAATTCATTCGTCTCTATAAAAAACAAGAAGTAGTAAAATTTAAAATTTTGAAAAAATGAAAAATTCAGCATTAAAAGGAGCTCTTGGAGCACTAGCCGTTGTAGGGGTAGCACTAATTGCTAAAAAAGCCGCACAAAGAAAAAGATTTATCAAAGGTATTTTTGATGAGTACGGAATTAAAGAAAAATCACCTTTCGGCCTGGCAGATAAAATCAGAGAAATGAATGATGAAGACTATCAGGAACTGAAAGGAAAGTTCAAAAAAGAATTCGGTTCAAGATGCTGCAAAAAGGATAATACGTGCGAAGCATAATCCATAAGAACTAAATTGAAATTGTTTAATTCCGGCGCGGGAAGCAAAGCTTCCCGCGCCGGAATTTTTTTATTAAAAACACATGAAATCTTACAAGAAAAAACTTTTAATACTACATTTGTATAACAAATAGAAAGATTATCATGAAGCCTAGGAATATTTATATGGCAGTACTGTCATTTCTCTCGGTCGTTATTTACGGACAGAATTCTCAACAAAAACAATACATTTTCTTTTTACATAATAAATTTCTGGAGGATCATTCTTTTGACGAAAAACATCCCCAATATGGTGTTGCAGAATATGAAACAATACTTAATAAATTAAAGGATAAAAATACGGTTCTTATTTCCGAGAAAAGAAAAGCCAATACGGATCCCACAGTTTATGCTCAGAAAGTGAAAAAACAGATTGACAGTCTCATGAAAAAAGGTATTCCTGCCGGAAGAATAACAGTGGTAGGAACTTCTCAGGGAGGTTATATTGCACAGTATGTGTCTAATTATGAGAAGAACTCACAATTGAAATTTGTTTTTATTGGTGCCAGTTTTAAAGATGATTCTTTGGAAAAAGACAAAAACTTCAGATTGTACGGAAGAATCCTTTCCATTACTGAAAAATCAGATAACGGACATGTTCCGATGTCTAAGGAACAACGTCTTATAAGATCAGGTATTAAAGATTTTAAAGAAATAGAGCTTAATACAGGACTGAATCATGGCTTCCTTTTCAAAGCCCTCAATGACTGGATTGCTCCCACTAAGCAATGGATTTTCCATAAATAGATAGTGGCGGTCTATTACCATTTAGTGGTTATCATTGAAGTTGCTGAGAAATGATCTGTGTAATTTGTAAAATCTGCGGGTAGAAATTAAAGTTGAGATTCCCCGCTATGCTCGGAATGACAAAGGGACTGTTGAACTCATTCAATTCGCAGCATTTGTTGAGAAGTACAATTTTATCGGAGATAAAATCTTCGTGCCTTAAAATATACAGTTTGAAAAAGAACTAGCGTCTTTGCGTTTTCCAACCTTAAAACAATAAACGATATTAAGATTGCTTCATCTCGATTCGCAATGACTTTTAGATTCTTTTTTCTATCAAAATTTTACCATAAACATCAAACGCAAAGAAAAATAAATCCTTATTTTTGTAGTACTCAATGAAAGATTACTACTATTTTCTCGGGATATCACAGGATGCTTCAGAAGAAGACGTCAAAAAAGCCTATCGGAAACTGTCTTTAAAATATCACCCTGATAAAAATGACAATGATGACTTTTTCGCAGATCGATTTCGTGAAATTCAGGAGGCTTATGAAACATTGAGTGATCCGGTCAGAAGACGAACGTATGACCAGAACCTGGAAAGTCATCAGCGAAGTTTCAGGTATAATATTCCTCCTGCAATCAAAACTTTTACAGCCAATAAAATTCATGCAAAAAAAGGAGAGGAAATCATTATCAGCTGGCAGACGAGTAATGCTGATGTGGTAAAGGTGTTGCCTTTTGGGTTAGAAAAACCGTATGGAGAAAGGATTTTTAAGATTACAGAATTTAAGGACGGAAAATTCCAGCTTCTGCTTCATGCAACGAATTCTCTTTTGCACAAAACAGTTGTTCAGGGAATCACCATCACAGAAGTTTTTGAGAATGATGCTGAAAAGTTCAAAAATTCTGTAGAAGAAATGTTTAAACCACAACCCAGAACCCGAATTAACAAGTCAGGTCAGCCTAAAATTATGATGCTCATCTGGGGGATTATTATTTTAGCGATTGCAATCTATATGCTGATCAAAAATTTCAGCTAGTTTATGCCATTTTTTTTCTTCCCGGGCATTTTTTACATCTTTTACCCTTCTTGAATTTTTTACAGCACGATTTCTTTTCACAGAACATCTCTTCATTATTGAATGTGTAAGGAGCCAAAGGCGGAACTTTAAATGGGACTATCATATTCATGCTGCAAATATATTAATTTAGAATAAATATAATTAATAAAATTTCATAAAATTCTTACAACCTGACGAATAGCAGTCAGAGTTTACTTTAAAACAGTTTAAAAGGCTTAAAGTTGAATGATAAATAGATCCTGTTTACTACCAAAATAGATGTTGAATAAATTTATTCTTATAGATTCTTTTTTAATATAAGTTCAATCAATAAGGGTAAATTTTATTGATTAAATACACTTTTTTTAATAATGCATAACATACCTGATTATATGGAAATTGATAATTTACCTTGTGTATTATGTATAGAATAGTGATTATTGTTGATGAGATTAGTGTAAACCTTATCATAATTTGCGAAATGCAAATTGTGAGAAAAGTCACATATATATGTGTGAATTATCACCTCGGTAGTACTCTTGTGAAATCGTCTAAAAAATTGTAATTTTACCCATCTTTTTACAAACAAAATCTAATAAATAAAAATGAATACAGAACAGTTTGTGAGCCGCCACATTTCCCTTAATGAAGCCGATAAACAGGCGATGTTGGAAAAACTTGGCGTTTCAAGTATTGAAGAGTTAATTTCTCAGACTATCCCTTCTTCTATCCGTTTAGAGAAAGATCTTGAGATCTCGGAACCACTTTCTGAATACGAAATGTTGAACCATTCAAAAGATTTGGCATCAAAAAATACAGATTATACAAGTTATATCGGATTTGGATACCACAATACGCTTTTGCCTTCAGCAATCCAGAGAAATATTTTTGAAAACCCTAGCTGGTATACGGCGTATACTCCATATCAGGCAGAAATTGCACAGGGAAGACTTGAAGCTCTTCTTAATTTCCAGACTGTAGTATGCGATCTTACAGGCTTCGCTTTGGCAAACGCATCTTTATTGGATGAATCTACTGCTGCTGCTGAAGCCATGCATATGTTCTTCAATAACAGATCTAAAGACCAGAAAAAAGCAGGTGCCAATAAATTCTTCATTTCTGACCTGGTTCTTCCTCAAACCATTTCTGTATTAAAAACAAAAGCTGAAGGGCTGGAAATTGAAATCGTAGTTGGAGATCATAAAACACATCAGTTTGATGCTTCTTACTATGGTGTTTTATTACAGTATCCTGGTAAAAACGGAATCGTTTTAGATTATACTGAGGATATCGTAGAATATAAAAAACTAGACCTTCAGGTAGCTGTTGCTTGTGATCCTTTGGCTTTGGTTAAGTTAAAATCTCCTGCAGAAATGGGAGCTGACTGTGCTGTAGGGACTACCCAGAGATTCGGTATTCCGTTAGGATATGGAGGACCTCACGCAGCTTTCTTTGCTTGTAGAGAAGATTATAAGAGAGATATCCCGGGAAGAATTATTGGTGTTTCTCAGGATATGTACGGAAGACGTGCATTAAGAATGGCTTTGCAGACAAGAGAGCAGCATATCAAAAGAGAAAAAGCGACTTCAAACATCTGTACAGCTCAGGTTCTTTTGGCGGTAATGGCAGGGATGTATGCTGTTTATCACGGTCCGAAAGGATTAAACTATATCGCAGATCAGATCCACTTCAAAGCAAACGCTTTAAAGGGAGGTCTTAAAGCATTAGGTTATCAGGTGGTAGAAGAGCCGATCTTCGATACCGTGAAAATCACAATGCCTGAAGATGAGAAAGCAAGATTGGTAAGACTGATGCTGGATCACAGACTTAACCTTAACTATTTTACAGAAGGGGTTGTAAGTATTGCGATCAACGAAAGTACAACATTAGAGAAATTAAACTATCTGATGGCTTCTTTCGCTCAGTTTAAAGACAAGCAGACTTTCAAATTAGAAATCAAAGAAGGATACAGTATTCCTGAGGAAAACTTAAGAAAAGATGAAATTCTTACGGAATCAGTCTTCAACAAATACCATACGGAAACAGAACTGATGCGTTACATCAAGCGTCTTGAGAGAAAAGACTTATCATTGACTCATTCAATGATTTCTTTGGGATCTTGTACGATGAAACTCAACGCAGCGACTCAGATGTTACCGCTTTCATGGGAAAACTGGGGGGCAATTCACCCATTTGTACCTGTAAACCAGGCAGAAGGATACCAGGAAATGATCCGTGAACTGGAGAAAGACTTAGCGGAAATTACAGGTTTTGCAGGAACTTCTCTTCAGCCAAACTCAGGAGCTCAGGGAGAATATGCAGGATTAATGGTTATCAGACAATATCATATCTCAAGAGGTGACCACCACAGAAATGTAGTACTGATCCCTCAGTCTGCACACGGAACCAATCCGGCTTCTGCTGCTATGGCAGGAATGAAAATCGTAGTTGTGAAAAACCTTGAAAACGGGGAAATCGACTTCGAAGATCTTAAAGCTAAAACAGAACTTCATTCAGCGAACTTATCTGCTGTAATGATCACTTATCCTTCGACTTACGGATTCTTTGATGCCAACATTAAAGAAATTACCAACCTTATCCATGAGCATGGAGGACAGGTATACATGGATGGTGCGAATATGAACGCTCAGGTAGGATTTACAAGTCCAGGAAACATCGGAGCTGACGTTTGCCACCTTAACCTTCACAAAACTTTCGCAATTCCTCACGGAGGTGGAGGTCCTGGAGTAGGTCCAATCTGTGTTGCTAAACACTTAGTACCTTTCCTTCCTTCCAACGCTAATATCAGAATCGGATCTAAAGAAGCAATCGATGGTATTTCTGCTGCTCCTTACGGCTCAGGATTGATCCTTAACATTTCTTATGCATACATCAAAATGTTAGGAACTGAAGGTCTTAAAAAGGCTACAGGACATGCTATTCTTAATGCCAACTATCTGAAAGAAGTATTAGCAGAGCATTTCCCGATTTTATATTCAAACGAAAACGGAAGAGTAGCTCACGAATGTATCGTAGATTTCCGTCAGTTCAAATCTTTAGGAATTGAAGTGGCTGATGTGGCGAAGAGATTGATGGATTATGGTTTCCATGCACCTACTGTTTCTTTCCCGGTGGCAGGTACACTGATGATTGAGCCTACAGAATCTGAAAGCAAGGCTGAAATCGACCGTTTTGCTGAAGCGTTGATCTCTATTAAAAAAGAAATTGATGAAATTGCCAACGGTGAAGCAGATGCAACAAACAACGTATTGAAAAATGCTCCACACACAGAACAACTGGTGATCTCTGATTCATGGGATAAACCATACAGCAGAGAAAAGGCAGCTTATCCGCTTGAGTGGGTAAGAGACCACAAATTCTTCGCTTCTGTATCAAGAGTAGATGAAGCCTACGGAGACAGAAACTTGGTATGTACTTGTGAGCCGATTGAAGCTTATATGTAATCTCAGTTTTTTAACTATAAAGAATCCCTTTCAGTGGACTGCCCCCAAAAAGTTAGACACTTTTTAGGGGCATTTTTTTATGTATAGAAAAGAAAAATTTAGCGTTGCTTTCAAGTTAGAATGTATTAATCTTCACAAAAATTCTCATTGTTCAATTAAATCTATAGCAACAGAGAAAGGATTTAATGAAAGCAATCTGCGCAAGTGGATTGGTTTTTATAACAAGTACGGAATCTCGGGACTATACCCTCGAAAAAACATGAGTTATTCCGTGAATTTCAAATTTAAAGTTCTAAAAACCATCGAAACAGAACATATCTCACAAAGGGAAGCATGTATCCGATTTAATATTGCAGCTCAGTCTACCGTGTTGAATTGGCAAAGGGATTACGAAAAAAGTGGTATTTTAGGGTTAAAGAACACCCCCAAAGGAAGACCCGTCATTATGAGTGATTACAAACGTAAAAAAAGAAAGTCTGATAAGCCATTGACCAGAGAAGAAGAACTTTTATTGGAAAACGAAAGGCTTCGAGCTGAAATTGATTTTCTAAAAAAGTTAGACGCCTTAACTCTCAAAAAGAACAAGCAGAGGCCATCGAAGGATTAAGGCGAAAATATGATCTGTCACTTCTGTTGGATTGTACAGGTATGGCCAGAAGCAGTTTTTATTACCATCAGAAAGCTCTTGACAAAAAAGATAAATATGGAGAAATAAAAACTTTGATAAAACAAATTTATCATAGGCATAGAGGTCGGTTTGGATACCGTCGTATTACTTTGATTATGAAACAACAAGAAATTGTAATTAATCATAAAACGGTATTAAGACTGATGAAGTCCCTGGGATTGAAAAGTATAGTTAGGGTTAAAAAAATACAGATCCTACCGGGGAGAGCAAGGCAGGATAGCACCCAATATTCTGGAGAGAAACTTTAAGGCAGATCAGCCAAACAGAAAATGGGCCACTGATGTGACAGAATTTAACGTTTCGGGCAGTAAATTGTATCTTTCGCCAATAATTGACCTTTACAATGGCGAGATTATCAGTTACGATCTCTCAGAAAGGCCTGCCTTTGCGCAGGTTGTGAATATGCTCAAAAAAGGATTCAGAAAAATTAAAAATACTGAAAACCTCATTATACACTCTGATCAAGGCTGGCAATATCAGATGAAAGCCTATCAGCACCTGTTAAAAGAAAAAGGCATTATCCAAAGTATGTCCCGCAAAGGAAACTGTCTGGATAATGCAGTAATAGAAAACTTCTTTGGAACTTTAAAATCTGAAATGTTCTATACTAAGAAATTTAAAACCATTGATGAGCTCAAAAAAGAAATAAAGAAGTATATCAATTATTACAATAACGACAGGATAAGACTTAATCTAAAAGGAAAGAGTCCGGTACAGTACCGAACTCTTTCATATAATAATATTGTTTAATTTTGTCTAAACTTTTGGGTGCAGTCTACAGCAATGAGAGGGATTTTTGTTTTTTATAATCATTGCGAGCAACGCGAAGCAATCCCAATTTTCTATTCATATATTTTATATTTTTCCGCATAATCTTCTTTTGCCTTAAAATGCCCTGATTTTTTGTCGTACAGAAAAATATATTCCACAGGGATTTTTTGAAAAGGATGATCAGCAGAATAAGAAACCTGCTTCCCATTTATTGTTGTATAATCATACCATTCACCATCCGGAGTCCGCCCACGGACCAATACTGATTTTCCTTTGAAAGCAATATCGTTGACCCCGTCATTATTATAGTCTTTGATCTTTAACTGTAATTCATACGGTTCATACACTTTGTTGTCTTCATGAGCATCATAGGTTCTTAGATTATAGTCATAATATCCTTCATATATATTTTCCAGAGAATCTGCTGACACTTTATAAAGTTCATGTCCGCCATTCCCATGTCCTGTTACAATAGTTACCAGTAAAAATGGATTTTCTTTTGGCAAAACGGAAATAAATTCATATCGGTCAGCGGCTAATGTTTTGACCAGCTTTCCTTCCTTCGTTAACAGCAGCTGATATTTCCAGGGGTATTGTGAGGTAGAGCCAGCCTTCCAGTCATACTCAATAAAATAATAGTCCTGATCTGAACCATTGATTTTGACCTTCCTGAATACTGTTATTTTTTCACTTTCCTGTTGAGACGGGCTTTCGTGGATATCAAGATCAAAAGCCTGACGGAGATTTTGAATAAACTTCGAAGAGTCTTTGATTGCCGGGTAATCCCCAAGATATTCAAATGGGATAAGGGCTTTAGGCTTTACAGTTTCTTTGTCAGTGTGTTGAATTTGAACTGTCTCTTCTTTTTTAGGCTCCTGCCTTTGAGTGCAGCTAAAAATAAACAAAGATGCAATTACTGATAAGAATGCTTTTTTCATGAAATTATTAGTAGTAAAAGGAATGATGAATATATAGGATTTTAATGTAAACTCAAAGATTAAATATTTTATTTTTTAAGAATGACTTTTTTGAAAAAAAATCACCTCCCAAAATTGAGAGGTGCCTTAGTATTTATCTTCCGGCTGATTATCTTCTTTTGAAGCTATATGCTAATAAAATAGCTAGCCCCATAGTAACGCAGGTAATAATTGAAATAGTTTCAATGGAAATTCCACTTTTCATCTGTGTATTTTCTTTTTCACATGAAAAAAAGAATAATAATGTCATAAAAAGACATACCGATAGTAATTTTTTATTCATAAATGTATTTGTTTGGTTCTTAAATATTTATAGCAAAAAGTATACCGGATTTGTAGACTTTAAAAACGTAGTGTTTCAGGAATTCTTTGATTGCTTTTAGCTATCGGTAAATGGATAGGAGAGTAAGATTATGGAAGGTAATTAATTTTATGAGAAACTTATTTGATTAATCCCCGGCTTTCAAAATAGCAAAACAAATGATCGATGATAAGGCAAAAAGAGGAAGGAGCTTCCTAAAGAAATCTAGTTTTAAGCTTCGTTATTTGTTTTTCCTTCATCCCAATAATAGCTGTCCGGATAGATTCTTGCTCCAAAAACAGCAGTTCCCACCCGTACAATGGTTGCGCCCTCTTCTATGGCTGTTTCCAGGTCTCCGCTCATCCCCATAGAAAGCTCTTTCATTTCTACATTGGGAATATTTTCGCAGATGATATCCTGCTGAATATTTTTGAGGATTTTAAAACATTCCCTTACTTTATCGGTTTCCGCACTGAACAGACCAATCGTCATCAGACCTTTTATTTTCAGTGTAGAAAAACGGGAAATTTTTTTGGTAAGCTCGATCGCTTTGCTGGGATCAACTCCAAATTTGCTCTCTTCATTAGACGTATTCACCTGAATCAAAACATCCATTGTTCTGTTTTCAGCTAAAAGCTTTTGATGAATTTTCTCAGCCAGTTCCAGACGGTCCAGAGATTGAACACAGGTAACATCATATTTCAGAATATCTTTGATTTTATTGCTCTGAAGGTGACCTATAAAATGGTTTTCATGGGGGGTGTTCTTTAGATCCTCATACTTCTCTTTCAGCTCCTGCACTTTATTTTCTGCAATTAAGGTTTGTCCGTTTTCTAAAGCGATTTTGATACGGTCTGCAGAAACCGTTTTGACTGCCAATAATAGTCTGACCTCATCACTGTTTCTTCCGGATTTTTCACAGGCCTTTTTTATCCTTTCATTGATAATAGAGAGGTTGTAGAGGATATTGTTTTTCATGATGATAGGGTTTCTTTCGCTTCCAGTTTTTTAATTAAAACAGCTTTAACAGCTGTTAAAGCATAATCTTTCGCTTCAGCAAAGGAAATAGAATACTTTCTTTCAACAGTTCTCATATCTTCAGGAAACTGTGCTAATAACTGATCGTAGAAGGTATCCAGAATCTCAGCAGAAGGCATTTCGTAGTTGATCTTTAGCTGGAAACGCCTTAAAAGAGCAGTATCAATAATCTCAGGATGATTGGTGGCGCAGATTAAAAGCGCATTCTCAGGGTAATAGTCAATCAACTGAATCAAAGTGTTTACCAATCTTCTCATTTCGCCTACATCTTTGTCATCACTTCCTCTTGCTTTCCCGATCTGGTCCAGTTCGTCCAGAAAAAGCACAGATCTTTCTCTTGCGGCTTTATCAAAAATCATTTTAATATTCTGCGACGTTTCTCCGATGCGCGAAGAAACAATGTTGCTTAGATTTAAAATAATGATATTTTTTCCCAGTGCATTGGCAATGGCTTTTGCGGTCATGGTTTTTCCGCATCCGGAGCTCCCCTCCAATAAAATCTTGTGATTAACCGGAAGACCGTATTCCTGCAGTTCTTTAACATAAGTGTGCTCTTTGATAAGCTGTACAAGCTGCTCTCTGTTTTTTGTATTCAGAAATACTTCTTTAAGGTTTACCTGTTCTTTATCTTGAATAATAAGGTTATACAGATTCATGATGATAAATGAATTATTGAATAGACAAAGATAAAGCTTTATTAAGTGTCAAAAGGAATCCTGAAATATAATAAACAGATGGGCCAGAGAAGAGCAGATATTATATTATAAATATTGTAATATGTATTTCGGATTTCTATGAAGAAATATAAAGGGTGTTTTTTAATATCTGTGAAAATCTGAGAGTCTGTATTTAAAAATTTTCAAAAAAATAAAGCCAGACTTACGGCTGGCTTTATTCATTTGGATATTAAAATTTGTTATGAAACTAAGATCTTTCTGTTTATGTTTTTGGGCCCTTTTACCCTGTGAGTAAAAGAGCAATCTGATCACTCAGACTAAAAACATAAAACAATATAATAAGTATAGATATTCTATAGGCTTGTTTTATTTTAAATTAGTTTCTTTCTCTTCTTACTGTCATAAAATATGAAGTGATTACTACTAAACCTGTTGCGATACCGATATAAGTTATCATTTTGTATTATTTTTAATTATTTGACTTTATTTTATCAATTTTTCAATTGCAATATTACTACTTTCAAATCATGTGCCAAAGTAAAATACCATGATGTTTATCAGTCTATTAGGGTTGTTTTGGTTCATGTTTCGGTTAATTTTTGTTTACAATTAATTAATGTATTATTGAGAATTTATTAATACTTTTATTGTTCTATCTGTAAAAATATACGAAAGTGTTAATCGTTTGCTGACTTCTATATTGGAGTTGATAAAACAAATAATAAATAATGCGAAGCATAATATTGGGTTAAAGTAAATTTTCCGGGATGGATTTTTTCACCTGTAATAGATTTTTATGTTAAGAAAATTTATTTTTAGTAAGATTTTTTTGTGCTGGAATTTTTGTCAGTTGTGACATTTCAAGACATAGGGAGATACTGATTTTATGTCATTGCTGAACAATAATGAGACCCGATGGCACATTTTTCTGGATCAGTCAAGTGTCATAGGAAAATGAAAACAATTAAAAATAAGGCACATAAGTAATTTAAGTGCCTTTAGAAAGTAGTATTGCTTATTGAGGTTTTAAAAAACCATGGTTTTCGCCGAACGCAGAAAAATGCAAACGGTGTTAAAATAAAAACTGTAATACTGTTGTCATTTGGTATTACCCGGATGCTTTCTCTATTTTTGTACAAAGAATGAATGTATGGGACGCAGTTATATTTTTCTTGCTCTGGCAATTGTATTTGAGATTATCGCTACTTCTTTCCTTAAAAAATCTGAGGAGTTTTCTAAATTTTGGCCATCTGTTGTAACGGTCATCGGATATGCCTGTGCTTTTTATTTTCTAAGCCTCACTCTTCGTCAGATACCTGTAGGAATTACCTATGCCATCTGGTCAGGAGTAGGAATTGTCTTTATAACCATGATTGGAGTCATTGCATTCAAACAGATTCCGGACCTTCCAGCTATAATTGGTATTGCCCTGATCGTACTCGGGGTGATTATTATTAATGTATTTTCAAAAATGGGAACTCATTAAAAAATAATCTCCTGGTGCTTTTGCATCTGTTTCCAATGTTTAGATCTTGTTTTGTATAAGAAAAACTTTCCCAGTTTATATTTGAACTTTAAATATCCGCGGAATTCAATTCCGTCAAATAATGTATAGGGAATTGTCGGATTTTCTTCTAATGACTGTCTGATTCCATTACTGAATACAGTAGGTCCTGTCGTAGAATGTATATCATGCGGATAACGGTGACTGTTGATATTATCAATCATCAGTTCCAGTGTTTTCTTTAGGAAAGGATGATTTTTATTGAAAATAAGTGCCCATTGAACATACAGATTTTCATGTCTTTCTACACTGATTACAGCTTCGTCATGATCTTTAATCAATTTTCTGAATGGCTTGATAATACTGCTGTCAACATCCAGATATACCCCACCTTTCTTATATAAAACAGCATATCTGAAAAAATCAGCTTTTGAAGCACCAATCCTCAGTTTGCGATAGGTTTCAATATAGTTGGGGGGAAATTCTTCTTTGAGAAAATTTTCGATATCCTGATCATCATAAAAGTAATATTTATATTCCGGATTCTTTCGTTTCATATTCCAGATATGATAGCGCGTAATCAGAGGAAGTTTTTTAGTTATAAAAGTCTGAAATATCTGTTTGGGTACAGTCATATTCTATTTTTTAGTTATGCTTATATAAATCTTTAAAATCATTTTCATCAGATATGTACATGCGGCAATAAGATTTTTCATAAGGAGAAGAGCAATCCCTGAATTTGAAAAACAGCTTATGTTCAGCTTAGTTTTTGATTATATTTTATAGGAATAGTTAAATAGTAAAGAGTGATAATTTTAATTTTTTTTTAATTTGGGGATTAAAGAACTTTAACAATTTATTCGGATATTGCGAAAATTGAAAGTAAGTATGGAAAAGATCCGTTCTTATTGATTTGTTCTTCGTTTTTCAAAAGGATTATAAGAGATTCCTGCATTGAAATAAACTGAAGGACGATAAGTTCCTTTCCATATATAATCATTAAAAGAATCCTGCTTATTGAAAGCTCTGGAATTAATATTGGTTCTGAGTCCTGTTTTAAATGTTCCTATGAAATTTCCACCCAGATTATGTTCATAGATTACCCCAGAATTGATGACAACCTGTCTGAATTCATAGGTATTGCTGTCACGGTAAATATAGAACGAGGTATTATCCATTTCAGTTCCCAGCGAGATTCTTCCGTTTGAAAAAACGTCTTTTCTCATCAACACTTTTTTGGGAAGCAGAATATCCAGTACCCAGCTGTTACTGAATCTGTTTTCATATGTAAAGACAGGAAGGACAGGGATCTGGGTGCTTGGGTCAATAATACCGGCGACCCCTACACTCATTTTAACTTTTGGGGTTGCTTTTAGGATCAGGGAAGCCGTCAGCATTCCTCTGACGCGTTCAAAATGCCGGTCGCTTCCATCAGTAGAAATATTGGCTGAATATATGGCTGTTTTTTTGAATAACTTTGAAAAATAGGTTAGATTAACAGCTTCCGAATGGTAATGGAAGTTTTCTTCAGATTCAGTTCCGGGAATAACAGGGGCCTCATTCATGATTGAGGTGTAACGGTATTGTAAAGCCGTACTCAAAAGCCAGCTTTTATTCTTGATGAAGTAGATATTGGCATTTGCCTTCATCTGTTGAAAGCTTTTAACTTTATTATCCGGTAAATCCTTTCCCTGAAGCTGAGAACTGAAAGAGGAAGGTGTTACCAGGGTATACTCAAGATTAAAGTTTCGTGCCTGCGGAATTTTATCAGCGAAAAAAGCACGGACCTTCAAAGGAATACTGTCTTTTTTCTGGCTGTATGCTGCACTTTTTAATGACAGCAGAGCCAGCAGAATAAGTGCTCTTCTCAATGTTTTCATGGGGTATTATTTTAAGCGTTGAATGATGGACTGAAAAAAGCTGAACGTAAAGATCCTGTCATAAAAGATATCCAGGCTGTTTTCAATAATGGCATCCGTATATGCGGCCATATCCGTAATATAGGTTTCCTCTACAAAAACGAACCACAGCTCAGAAAGGTCATACCTCCTCCTGAACTCTTCAGAAGCATTACTGTCAGGGACCATAGAATGCTTCAGATCACAAAACAAAATCCCCGTTTTATGCCCATGGTATTCCACAATATTAATAGGGTGGTACAGATAACTGAGAATTTTTATAGCAGGATCAAAACATTCTACAAAATGATGCAGATCAATAAGCTGTATTACTTTTTCTTCCTGTTGAGATTCTGTCATGAAAAAACATTCTGATGATATTTCCTGAGTCAGTTCGTGAAAAGCTTTTAATTCCATATTTGTTCATTTTACAGTACAAAGGAATAGATAAAAGTGTAGCAGGAATCTGTTTTTATACAAAAGGGCCGGTATTTTATACAAAATCTACAGACTTTATAATTGGTATAATAAAATTCAGGTTTTGTATAATAAAATAGTTGTAATTTTCGTTATTAGCTATTTTTGTAAATGATAAAATGAGCCTGCCCTATGAAATACAGCCCGTGGAAATTTGAAGAAACCTTTGTAATGGATTTCCTGGTGGAAGCGAAGTATGGATTCCGGAGGCACCTGCTGTTTCTGATCTTCTTTTTCTTTTTGATGTACAGTGCCAGGTTTTGGCACTGGTATTCGGGAATGTATCAGTATTATGTTTTATTCTTTGTATATGCCGTTCTGATCACTATGGTCTATATTAATATATATGTATTGGTTCCCCGTTTTTTCTTTAAGACAAAATATGTCACATATCTTGTTTTGTTGGTTCTGATGGGGGTAGTAGGACTTAACTTTATAGGATATGGTTTCAGATTGTTCTTTGAGGACTTCAGGGTTAAAAATATTATCAGAGAAAGTGAAAGAGGAGGAGTCTATGAAGGTATTCTGATGTGTATTCCGATAATTCTGACAACCACAACGATAAAACTTCTGCAGAAATGGATCAATGATAGTAAAAGAATCAATGAACTGAGCAACCTTACCCTGAATATGGAATTGAATGAGCTCCGAAATCAGATCAATCCGCATTTCCTTTTTAATATGCTTAATAATGTTAAAGCACTGATCAGGACAGATCCTGAGAAAGCTTCAGTGGTGATTGTAAAGCTTTCCGAGTTTCTCAGATATCAGCTGTATGAAAACAGTGAGGAAAAAACATTGCTGACTTCAGAAATAGATTTTCTGTCCAATTTTTTAAATCTTGAAAAAATAAGGCGTGATCATTTCTCTTTTGATATTCAGATCCATATGGATAGAAGAACCGTTAACAGTATTTTTATTCCGCCGAATCTGTTTACCACTTTTGTAGAAAATGCAGTTAAACACAGTATAGATATCAGTGGGAGAGAGTCTTATGTGAAGACAGAAATCAGTATTGAAAATAAACAGCTTTATTTTTTATGTATAAACTCAAGAAGTGCTGACTATATTATTTCAGACAAAAAAAACAGCGGACTTGGCCTTGCCAATATTACAAGGAGGCTTGAACTTCTTTATGGTGATGCTTTTGAACTGCAGATAGAATCAGGAGATAAAGAATATATTGTAAATTTAAAAATTCCCGTGTGATGAATTGTATTATTGTTGATGATGAACCTCTGGCAAGATCAGAAATGAGATCACTGATTTCCGAGGTTTCGAATATTGATATCCTTGGGGAATTTTCGAACGCTCCATCTGCTCTTGAATATCTTAAGAATAATGATGCAGATCTTATTTTTCTGGATATAGAAATGCCCATGGTAACTGGCCTTGAATTCGCAGAAATGCTTCCAAAAAAATCACTGATTATTTTTACGACCGCTTATGCCCAGTATGCTTTAAAAAGCTATGAGCTGGAAGCAGTAGACTATCTTTTGAAACCTGTTGATCCCCAGAGACTGGAAAAAGCGATTGATAAAGCTGTACTTTACACAGAGCTGCTGTCTAAAGGCACGGTAAAAAATACGGTAGAATCTAATACTGCTGACTTTTTATTCATCAAAGCTGACCGCAGATTCTATAAAATCAATTTTTCGGATATCAAATTTATAGAAGGACTCAAAGATTATGTTGTGATCCATACCCAGCAGCAGAAACTGATTACCGCTATGAACCTGAAAACCATTCATCAGAAAATCTCAGGTGAAACTTTCATCAGGGTCAGCAAATCTTATGTTGTTAACATGAACTATATTGATTCGTTTGACAATCATAATATATACATCGAAGACACAGAGATTCCGCTCGGGGAAGTATACAGATCAGAATTTTTTACAAGATTTGCCGGAGGACTTCTCAACTCAGACTGATAGATGAGTAGTAAGTGTTTGGCAATGAGTGGTTTAATAATTAGGGTTGTGATACAAAAAAAGAACATTCATATTCATCTGTGTAAATCCGTGGGATCTGCCGTTAGAAAATTATTCAATCAGGAATTAGTTTTAGCCTGTTTTAAATACATCAAACCCTGGCCTTAATACAACTTCTGATCTTTTTCACAGAAAAAGCTCCTTCTTTTTCCAACTCCGGTTTGTTTCTTAACCAATTTTTGTCCGCAAATCGGGCACACAGATTTCGTATGAACCAGCCAGTGTTTTTTCAAAACAAACTCCCTTTTCCATTTCAGAAAATCAAAACTGTAATTTCTGGCTTCAGCAATAAGTTCCTTTCTTTTTTTAGCAGGAAGATTACCTAAAAGGCTTTCAGGCTGTACTCCAATTCTGAAGAGAACCTCATTTTTAATAATATTTCCTACACCTGAAAAAATATCCTGGTTCATTAAGGCATCACACACCATCATTTTCGGATTCGATTTTAGTTTTTCTTCAGCTTTTTTGGGATTCCATTGATCACTCATAACGTCAGCTTCCCAGTCAATGGTGGAAAGAAAATCAAGATCTACAGGTTTTACGGAACAGGTATAAAAATAGATACTTCCGGTTGGGAAAAACAGTGCCAGGCGCAGACTTTTATCCGGTTTGGTCTGCTCATCAATACTATAGGAACCAAACATCAGCAGATGAATCCGGATGGCCGATTTTTCAAAAACAAGGTAAGTCTGCTTTCCAAAAGTACGGATTTCAAGAAGGGTTTGCCCGATAAAAGAGTCTTTGTCAAATTGGGCATTCCCTGAAACTTCTGTCACTTGCTGGCCTGCAAATGGCTGCAGGCTTTCTTTCATTAATATGATGGACGGACCTTCAGGCATAAGTTTGTTTTAAAAATACAGATTCAAATAGTATTCCATTATCTGAATCTGTATTCTAAACCATCCTGCTTAAAGATTAATCATATCAGCTTTGTTTTTGCCCCACAAAGCGGATAACAGAACCTGTTCCGTTGTGAAACAGCCCTTCATTCAGTTCGATTTCTGTTTCTGCCAATTCTATAATCTCATAATCCGGGAAATCAGCTTTGATCTCTTCAATAGAAAATAAGGATTCAACATCTTTTGGTCCGCCTACCTTCTCATTCTTTGCAATATATTCCAGATGATTTTTACTGAAAGCTTCGAAAATAATGAATCCGCCTTTGCGAAGGTATTGATTCAGCATCTGATGGATGGAAGATTTAACAGCAGCCGGAAAATGCGCATAGACAAGAGCAATGGCATCAAACTGTTCCGGATGATAATTCAAATCAGAGAGTTCTCCTACCTGATAATCAATGGCGGTACCCAGTTGCTCAGCAAGCTGTAAAGCTTTGTTTCTGCCATTAGCACTGATATCGAAAGCTGAAACCTGCCATCCCTGTGCTGCTGCAAAAACTGCATTTCTTCCTTCGCCTTCCGCAGGGAAAAGTATAGTGCCAGGTTTTAATTTACTAAGTTGCTCCCGCAGATAATTATTAGGTTCTGTTCCATATGCAAACTCTTCGCTGCTGTACCTTTCATCCCATCTGTTGAGCCATGTATTGTTCTTCATGATAAAAGAATTTAAAATTTGAATGAAGAAGAACCAAAAGTGTTCTTCAGTTGTATTAGCTACATCAAATGTAGAATATTTTATCTAGCTTTCTGATCTCTAAAAATGGTTACTGCAATAGATTTTTTGTATGACAGATCTGTTTAATAAAAATCTAAATACTATTCCGTACAATTAAAATTTGAACTAATTTTGAAAAATGATGAATTTAAACCAGATTTTCACCAATCAACGTACAGGAAATAATCCACAGACCAAAGCTTCAAGAACTGATTTTCAAAGGGATTTCGACCGAATTATCTTCTCTTCTGCTTTCAGAAGACTGCAGAATAAAACTCAGGTTTTTCCTCTTCCCGGAAGTGTTTTTGTGCACAACAGACTTACGCATTCGCTAGAGGTATCGTCTGTAGGAAGAAGTTTGGGAAGTATTGTAGGTGAATTTATTGCTGAAGATTTTAAAAATGAGCTGACTGAAGATTCAAAAAACTTTTATCTCCACAATTTAGGAAATGTAATAGCTGCTGCATGTTTATGCCATGATGTGGGAAATCCTGCTTTCGGACATTCCGGAGAAGATGCTATTGCAAGTTATTTTGAAAGAAATGAGAAAGAGCTGAAATCAAAGTTCAATGAAAAGGAATGGGCAGATCTGGTTAATTTTGAAGGAAATGCCAATGCGATCAGAGTGCTGGCTCAGCAGCAGCAGGGGAAAGATGCAGGAGGTATTCAGCTTACTTTTTCAACGCTGGCAAGTATTGCAAAATATCCGTGTGAGGCTATAGCAAAGAAAAAAGGAATCATTCACAGGAAGAAATTCGGATTTTTCCAGAATGAAAAAGATATATTCCTGGAAATAGCCAGAGGTACTCAGCTTATTGCTGAAAGTGAAGAGCCTCATATTTTCAAAAGGCATCCGTTCGTATGGCTGGTAGAAGCTGCAGATGATATCTGCTACAATATTATTGACATGGAAGATGCGCACAGGCTGGGAATTGTTTCAACAGCAGACTGTAAGAATTTATTTTTCGAGCTGGTAAAATCTGAAACAGATGATATTCAGAGAATTGAGACAAAGCTAAGTTCTATCTCCAACGAAAATGAACAGATTTCTTATTTAAGAGCAAAAGTAATCAATGCCTTAATTAATAAGTCGATTGAGATGTATAAGCACAACTTTGAAACGATTCTTGAAGGAAATCTTGGGAATGGTTTACTGGATATCTATAAAAAAGAAAATAAAGCATTACAGGATATTGCGGGTTTTTCTGTGGAAAAAATTTATAATCATAAAGCAGTAGTTGAGATTGAAAATGCAGGATATAATGTAATGTATGAATTGCTGGATCATTTTATTCCTTCCATTCTGAAACCTGATGAGAAAAGAAAGTCTTATGATGAAAAAGCTTTGAAATTAATTCCAAAGCAATTTATTTACAGTGACGGGACCGATTATCAGAAAGTGCTCGGGGTCATTGATTTCGTTTCAGGTATGACAGATAATTATGCTACTGATTTGTATAGAAAGATTAAAGGGATAGACATCGGAATGACCGTGTAGGTTCTATTCACTTATAATAATTCAGAAGCCTCTTCGATTAATGACTTCATTAAAGTGGAGGCTTTTTTGTGCTTTAAAAGCGGGGCAGTCTGACCGGACCAGAAGAACACCAGATCATTCTTTTGCTGCTCCAAAGCAGCTTTTCTCAATGCTCCCATAAACTGAGTCTGTAAAGGAAAGGGCAGAATTTTGTCTGCTGCAGTCAGTATATCTCTTGTAATTTTTGTAGTGATTCCCCGGCCCAATCTTCCTGTGTATGCTCTGGTGAGGGTGGTGGATTTTGCAGCATCGGAAAATAACAATTCCTTATGAATAGGTAGCGCTCCGGATTCTTCAGTGGCAAGAAAAGCCGTTCCAATCTGTACCGCTTCAGCTCCCAGCTGGAAAGCAGCTGCAATTCCACGGCCGTTGGAAATTCCTCCGGCAGCTACCACCGGAATTTTTACCCTATCAGAGATCAGCTGAATCAAAGCAAAAGTTCCCGTTGTAGAAAGTTCAGAGCTGTCCAGAAATGAAGGTCTGTGGCCGCCACTTTCGAATCCGGAGGCGATAATGATATCCACCCCGTTTTTTTCTAAAGCAATAGCTTCATCCAGTGTTGTTGCATTCCCAAGTACTATTGTTCCCTGCCGATGAAGATCTTCAATGTCATTTTCATTCATCAGGCCAAACATAAAGCTGAAAACTTTAGGTTTAATGTCAAAGATAATTTCCAGCTGGTTTTGAAACCTTGACTCAAAAGAGGGTGGAGGTGCCGGAATATCTATATCCAAAAGGTCAAAATAAGGTTTGAAAGTTTCAACTGCCTTCTGATATTGTTCTTTTGTATGTTTTTCGTCAATGATATCATGATCGTTTACCCATAGATTAAGGTTGTAGGGTTTACCCGTTTTCGACTGTATTTTTTGATGAATGTCATAGATTTCCTGAGGTGACATGGTATAAGCTCCAAAGCCTCCCAGTCCTCCAAGATTGCTCACTGTAGCGGTGAGCTCAACAGTAGAAAAGTTTCCGCCAAAAGGTCCCTGGAAAATAGGATATTCAATTCCCAATAATTCTGTAATTCTGTTTTTATTCCACATAATTTTTTCGGATTTCATTAAAAGTTTGAATTAAGGTTGTACGTTGGTCAGCGTTTTGTTGATAATAAGCCATTTTCCGTCTATGTGATTGAAAGTTATGAAATTATAATAATTGAAATCATACATTTTTACATTTAATTTTACTACAGCAATTGAATTGATGACGTCAATTGAAATAATTTCAGCTTTAAAATATTTTCCTGATTTTTCCGGGCTTATCCGTCTTTCCACTCCTTCCATATATTGTTCTGCTGTTTTGAAATAAGGAGCTCCATTGATGTCTCCGAAAAGTATGGCATCTTTATGGAAAGCCGTTTTCAAAAGTTCAGTATTCCCTTCATAAATCCCTTTAAAATAATAATTCTCTATAACATTTCTTATTTCGGTTTCTGATGTCTGTCTGGTTTTCATATTCTTTAGATTTTGTGCATAGCTGCTCAACGGAAAGATGAACAGCCATGCTATAATTAATGATAGTTTCATGACAGATGATGTCCGGCACCCATTCCTCCGTCAACATTGATGATGGCTCCGGAAATTAATTTATTTTTAGCAATAGCATAAATCATCTGAGCGACTTCTTCCGGTTCCCCGATACGGTTGATCAGATGCATGCCTGCATTGTGATCAAGGTCTGCACCATGCATCGGAGTTCTGATCAATCCTGGTGCAACCGTATTGACCCTGATATTGTCTTTTCCAAACTCTGCAGCAAGCTGTAAAGTAAGGGCATGAATAGCTCCTTTGCTTGAAATAGGTGCTGTAGAAGGAGACTGGGCAATGGCGTGATACACTAATGGCGTTCCCACATTAACAATCACTCCGTCTTTTTGCCTGATCATCTGAGGAATGACTGCCTGCGTGGTAAAAAATGTTCCTTTTAAATTAGTGGTTAAAAAACGGTCAAGATAGTCTTCGGTAACATCCAGAAAAGGTTTGTTCTCGTAAATTCCGGCATTGTTGATCAGAACATCAGCAGATCCGAATTTTTCTAAAGCTTTTTGAACCAAGGCTTCCCCTGTAGTTTTGTCTGAAATGTTTCCGGGAACCATTACCAGATTTTCTCCGGCTCCCAGTTCATGATACACTTTTTCTAATTTGGATGCTGTCTGCGAATTGATGATGACGTTATCACCTTGGTTTAAGAAATAGCGGGCAGTTTCCAATCCTATTCCTGAAGAGGCTCCTGTTACGATTACGGTTTGCTTTCTCATTTTCTGTTTATTTTTTTTCTGTTGAAAATCCCTGTTCTTTTAACACTGAAACCTGTTCTCCGGCATACCCCCAGTTATCATCTTCAATCTCGTTGATGACAATATGGGTTAAATGGGGATCTTTATTTAAAACTGAGGTTACAGCTTCACTGATTTTTCTGATTAACTGTTGTTTTGTTTCGCGGTTAAGGTCTTCGCGAAGCACATCTACTTTGATAAATGGCATAATGGTAAATTGTTAAGGTTAATGAATTAATAAGTTTCTGCAACAAGATGAATGTTTAAATCAAAATTGTTGTAGATCAATGTATCACCAAGATTGGTGAAGAAATTGGAGGACCTGAATTTAATATTGAATTTTGTCCTGTCTACTATGATCGTAGTTTTTAGAACAGCCAAATTCTCTGTTATTACAATATGGAGGCTGGTGTCGATAGGGTGTGTAATGCCTTTTACGGTAAGATTTCCTTGTACGTTGTAAAGATTCGTATCACCAGGTTCTGCATGAATAATCTCAAAATAGGCTTCAGGGAATTGTTCAACATTGAAGAAATCATCAGAAGCGAGATGACTGGCAAACTGTGCATTGGTTTCAGCATCCTCAATATCAAGGATTTTGATGGAGCGGGTATCAATGACAAACTTTCCGGACAGAAGCTTTCCTTCTTCTAATGTAAAGTTTCCATTTTTTACATCAATGGTTCCGTTGTGAGCTCCGGTTACTTTTCTTCCGATCCAGTCTATAGTGCTGTTTTCGGTATTGATTTTAAAACTTTTTGTGTCCATTTTTATTGGGTTTAAATATGGATACAAAGTTCAGCCGATCGAAAGAAATACTTACGTGATGTACCTCACAAAATGAAGATGAGAGTATAATGGTTTAAAGATGCAGATTATTGATGGAGCCTGCTTAGAGTTTCCCTTGTCACACCAAGATAGGAGGCGATCAGATGCTTGGGAACGAGATTGTACAGCTGAGGATACATGGTTAAAAGCTCCTGATATCTGAATTTTGCATCATTATTCATAAAAGAAAGCAGGCGTTTCTGCGCAGCTACATATCCTTTATTGGTTCGCCATCTGAAAAAATGTTCAACCTCACGAATTTCATTACATATTTTTTCCCTGTCTTCATTGGAAATGGATAGAATTGCTGCATGTGTAATGCAGTCCACATTAATGGTAGCCCTTGTTTTGCTGTAAAGAGCATCAAAATCTGTTACCCACCAGGTAGGCATGGCAAACTGAAGAATAAACATTTTCATATGGTCATTAAGATAAAAAGCTTTTAAGCAGCCCTCCAGAACAAAATATTCATGGTTTACAAAATCACCTTCTGCAATCAGACTTTGTCCTTTTTTTAATGTTATCAGATTAAAATGTTCAAAAACATAATCAAATTGCTCTTCTGTAAGAGAAGTAAATTTGGAGATATGATCCTTTAATATTTCTTTGGAATTGACCATGATGTATAAGAATATTCAAAAGTAAGTTTTTTCAGGATAATTTTGATTTAAAAATGATGAATAATTCCCGAGGTTGATTTACAATGGATTATGCTTTATGACTTAAATTTATTTTTCCTATATTTAAAGAGTACAGGTAAAAGATTGTTTTTAACAAAACGGGATTTATCACGACACATTAAAAAATTAAAACTATGGGTATATATTTAGCGCCCGTTATTTTCTTCGGGCTTATTATTTTATTCGCTTCGTTTTTTGTGGTAAAACAGGAAACAGCAGCGATTATCGAACGCTTTGGAAAATTCCAGGCTGTAAAACATTCCGGTCTTCATCTTAAACTTCCAGTTATAGATCAGATTGCCAAAAGACTGAATCTGAGAATCCAGCAGCTGGATGTAATGATTGATACCAAAACACTGGATAATGTTTTCATCAAGATGAAAATTTCTGTTCAGTATCAGGTCATCAGAAACCAGGTAGGAGATGCTTATTATCGTCTGGAAAATCCTGAGAACCAGATAACCTCTTTTGTATTCGATGTGGTACGTGCTGAGGTTCCGAAGCTGAAACTCGATGATGTTTTTGTAAGGAAGGATGATATTGCAGTGGCCGTAAAGAGCGAGCTTCAGGAAGCCATGAACAGTTACGGTTATGATATTATCAAGGCTTTGGTTACTGATATTGATCCGGACGAACAGGTAAAGCATGCGATGAACAGGATTAATGCTGCAGAAAGAGAAAAAACCGCTGCAGAATATGAATCTGAAGCCCAGAGAATCCGTATTGTAGCAGTAGCAAAAGCAGAAGCAGAATCTAAAAAGTTACAAGGGCAGGGGATTGCTGACCAACGAAGAGAAATTGCCAAAGGACTTGAAGAATCCGTAAGAATGTTGAATAATGTGGATATTAATTCCCATGAAGCATCAGCACTTATTGTGGTGACACAGCACTATGATACTTTACATTCTGTAGGAGCAAGCAATAGAAGTAATCTTGTACTTCTTCCCAATTCACCTACGGCAGCAAGTGGAATGCTGAATGATCTAGTGGTAGCAATGACTACTGCAAATACAGTAGGAGAAGCTACTAAAGGAAAATATCCTGATCCACCACAAAAAGAGACTGGGTTTTAAAATAAAAAGGAAAATGAAGATATAATGGTTAACTTTTCCGGATTGACCCAAAAATAACTTCTGACTTCTTTCTTCCCGCAAAATAAAAAACCGCTTCTGAAAATTCAGAAGCGGTTTTTTATTATTTCTTCGTTTTGGAAACCTGTTCTACCAATATATATTTGATGGAAGAAGCATCTGCCGGAGGATTTTCGATTTTTTCTGTTTTTACTTTTAAAACATATTCGTAACCCGGCTCATAGGTGAAGCCTTCAATGTGGCTGTAGAAATTCGTCCAGGCTGCAGAAGTGCTTTCTTTTACCTGCATGCATTGCATACGGCCGGCTCCGGCAGAACACTCTACGGTTTGTGGACCTACGATAATGGTTTTTTCATTGGCTGCCATTTCTGCTTTTTTCGTTTTAGAAACCTGCTTTACCAAAGTGTATTTTATGGAAGATCCATCAGCTGGCGGATTGGCAATTTTTTCCGTTTTTACTTTTAAAACATATTCATATCCCGGCTCATAAGTAAATCCTTCGATATTGCTGTAGAAATTGGTCCAGTTTCCGGAAGCGTTTTCTTTTACCTGCAGACATTTCATAGGAGCTACACCTGTACAATCTGCTGTCTGTGGTCCTACGATGAATGTTTTTTCATCACCTGCAGATGCATTGGCTGTTGTTGTACATTGCGTCATTGCGAATAATGCTAATACGGGAGCTGCCCCTTTTAGAATTGTTGCTATACTTTTCATAAACTTGATTTTTCTCCCATACCTCACAATTACCATGCCGAAATCGGTTTTCCTGAATTTGTAGTACTTCTGCTATTGTTTTTTACTTTTTTATTCTTTTAATTTGAATTTCTTAAGACACTAACCAAAATATAATTCTTATAAAATATGGATAATCAAATGCAAGTTGAAAATTACAGGATTCAAAAACCTGAAATATGGGCAGGAAATATCGGAGATGAGGAAATAATAAGCCGAATCAAAGATTCAGAATTTGCCAAAAAACAAATCGATGAGGGCAGGGATTACTGCTACTTTTTAGATAAAAAATATTATACAAGCAATACGGAAAACAGTGAGTATGTCTGCATGGCCTATACGCTGAACGAACCTGGGAACCTCGAAAGAGCCTCTGTTTCCGATGTCATTGTGGAAGAGAATGAGGTATACCAGATTCACAGGATCAGCGTTCTGAGAGACGGTGTCCTGATCGATAAGATTCCGGATACTAAAATAAAAGTCCTTGACAGTGAAAACCAGAGCAGCGGAGGTGTTTTGAGCAGTAATAAAAAGATCAATATTACGATTAAAGATCTCAGACTTTATGATGTACTGATTTTAGAGGACTCAAGGATTAAAGAATTCACAGACCGTGATTTTCTGAGAAAAGAATTCTCCAAATATGTTTGGGTGAGTCCCGATAATTACTGGGCTTATGGCAGTTTTAAATTCACATTTATCAATGAACGTGAACAAACAATTGCTTACAAAAAAACTTTTTTCAGAGATGAACAGGGCAATGTTCTTGAACCCCAGATAAATCATTTAAAAAAAGGAGAGCGATTCGTGATCGAAGAAGAGAATTATATCAATCCTGTAGATTCCGGGCGTGAGATTTTCCCTTATGTAGATTTTGCTACAGAAAGTAACTGGAAAGAGCTGTCCAATTATATTGTGCCTATTTATGAAGAGATTTTTAATAAAGCTTCCTTAAAAGATTTTGCTCCAAACCTGATTGAAAAACTGGATGCCATTGCTGATCAGGATGACAAGCTCCAGTTTGCCATAGAATATGTTCAGAACCATATCTATTATATTTTCAATGCTGATGAAATGAACGGGCATAAACCGCAGGAGCCATCAATCACGTATGAAAACAAGCAGGGCGACTGTAAGGCAAAATCAGTTTTATTAAAAGTGATCCTTGATTATATCGGAGTGGATGCATCCGTCATTCTGGTAAACTTTAATACAGATTATTATATCAAATATTACCTGCCATCCCTGCTAAGCTTCAATCATGTGGTGGTAAAAGTGAACTACAAAGGCCAGGAATATTTTATTGATGCTACCATCCGCGATGAATTCGGGCTGATAGAGAACAGAGGATTCATGTATTTCATGCATTATCTGGAAGTGAAGAAAGATCAGGAGCTGCAGGTAAGGAAACCTTATAAATACCCTTATTTCTGTATTGATGAAAAAGTAGATTTCACTGCAAAAGGCAATACCGGAAAGCTCACTTTGTCAACTACCTATAAAGGAAACAGGGCAAATGCCATGAGAAGGTATTTTAAAAGTACCAATAAAAGGGAAATCATAGACAGCTGGAACAGCTTTCTTTTCTATGCACTTAATTATTCGGGAGACAGGAATGGTACAGATGTGCGAAATGTTTTCAATGACGCTGCCATTGATGTGGTAAGCGATGATAAAAGACTGAATGAAGTCAAAATTCAATATTCCGCTGTTATTGAGAATCCATACTTTGTAGATCCGCAGAAGAACCGTTTCCTGATGTATTTTGACAGAAATGTAGTGAAGGCAAGTGCAAGGGATTTCATGCATAAAGATTTACCATTCTGGCATAATTTCGACAGTGAGAAATATGAGATCAATCTGCATACCGATCATAAAATTGATACTGAAGAAAAATATACCGTCCAGGAAAGTACCATTAGCAATCCGTATTTTGATTATAAAAGCCGTAAAAAAGTGCATAAGAACGGGGCAAGTGTATACATTGAATATAGTCCTCTGATCAATATTGAAATTCCTCAGAATGAATTTGAGCAGTTCAGAACAGATCATCATACCATTGCCGACAGTAATTACGGGCTGGGAATTGATATTATTGAACCGGGGCTCATGAACCAACTTAAATTCAGTTTTAAGAAAAAATTCAAATAGAAACCGAATTTTATATTCACAATTTAAAGATTAGGATTTGAAATTTAAGATTCAGCGGGCGGCGGAGCCGCCCGCTGAATCTTTATTCTGATCATTGTATATTTATTAAATCATATAAAAAAACACAAACTTTTTGATGTACAAACTGTTTTTACTTGGCTCTTTTATAGTTGTTTCTTCTTGGGTCAATGCGCAAAAATTAAATAAAGAAAACGTTATAGGGTTTTGGAAACTGAAGGAAGCTGGATTTTATGAAGGTAAAAAGAAAGTTGTAAAAGAATTCGATAACTGCCGTCTGATGAGAAATTATGCCATCAGAGAAGATGGTTTTGCTATTTATAATTATGCAGAAGGAAGTGTGGGAAACTGCAGCCCATCCGAACCAAGACTTTCTTTCTGGAGACTGGTAGACAACAGAATCCAGTTTTATGTGGATGATCATAATATCCTTGAAGAAGTGGAGGTGACAATCAATAAAGATCATACAATAACCTTTTCAAGTTATATTCCTAAACAGACAAAGGTAGAAGGAGATGCGCTCGCTGAAAAAATAGTGAACACCGTTCACTACGACATACTCGAAAAACAATATTGATAATCATTAAACCTCTGATTTATGAACTATGTAACGGCAATTTATTTCCTGAATCTGGTATTATATGCCATGTATTTCTTTGGAAGAATGGAAAGTGAGGTTGCAGTGGGCGGCCTTGATTATGCAGTTTCCGGAATTTTATCCCTTTTGCTCATCTTTGCAGGATATCTGAACGCAAAAAAAGGAATGATCTACAGAACGGTTTTATGGATGTTTTTTGTAAATGTGTTCTTATTTATCTGTTCCGGGGTGTTTGATCAGTTTGGAAGTAATTTTAATATCCTTTCCACGGGTAACAGTGACAGTTTCCTTTTTTCACTGGCTCTTCTTGTTTATAACGGATATCTTTTTCCTTTGACTGTAGTTCTTGATGGTTCTGGTCTGGCATTGATAGCTCCTGTCATATTATCATTTATTCTGCCATCATTGGGATATATGATAGGGAAGAAGCTTTATCCAAATGCCCACTAAATTATGGTTATTGCGAACCGAAGGTGAAGCAATCTCAACATTATTCATAAGCAGAAAGCTGGAAAAAGAAAAGCTGCTAAGCTTCTTACAAACCATATGTATAAGATACAAGAATTTATCTTCGATTTTCTTGCACCTTAAAATATATCACGTGTAAAAAAATTTTGAGCTTTTGGGTTTCCAACACTTAACATTTTTAGTATGAAAAGTATGGGGAAAATTTTAAGGCTCCTGATTTTGAGTTTCACTACTGGATGTAAAGAATTTCTGCTTACCAATCAGCAATTCAAAAAACAGTCTGAAATCTGAGATCAGAGACCATAAAGGATATTTAAAAGTCGCCGGCTTATTTCTCTCAATCACGGCATGACTGAACCAGGCAAATCCGTAACCTACGATGGGAATGTACCATAGAAATCTTTCTTTTCCTGAACTGATAACATATCCAATAACGAAAAATACGAGAAGCGTTCCGATAAAATGAAAAATGCGGGTTCCTGTTTTACGGTGTTCTGTAAGGTAAAACTGATAAAACTCTCTGTATGTTTTGATTCTTTCAGCCATGGCGGTTAGTTTATGGGTTCTTATGAAGCTAAAGCAATAATTCTGCCGATTTTTATAAGATAGTAAAAAAATCAAAAGGCAAAATCGCAAATCAGTTTATGCAACCTTTTTGCCATTTTGCCTTTTCGGAATTTTATGTATTGCTATTGCTTAGCTATTTCTTAATTCTTTTCCCAGTTTGCTGTTTTTATATCCATAGCAGAAATAAATGACCATTCCGATCAGGAACCACATTCCGAACCAGAACCAGTTCTCGTGGCTCATTCCTGTAAGAAGATACAGACATGAGCTCAGTCCAACCAATGGAATCAATGATAAATTCTTTACAAATGCAACAACGCATAAGATCAGGTTAATGATGATAAAAAAGAAAATAGAAGCTCTGAATTCTCCTTCATTAGGATCTGACCAGTTCATTAGATTGTCAAAAAACTCCGGCTGCCATTTATAAAAAACAATTAATCCGCCAATAAAAACCACAGGAAAAATGATTTTACCGTTCACGTAAGGCAGGTGGAATCTGCCTTTGATCTTTTCCTTAGCAGGAAGAAGAAGTACCCCGGCACATACTAATACAAAGGCAAAAATAGTTCCGATACTTGTAAAGTCAAGGATAAAGGTTTTATCTGTAAAAAGAATAGGAATTCCCACTACAATCCCCGTGACAACAGTTGCATACGATGGTGTTTTATATTTAGGATGTATCTTCTGAAATCTTGCAGGCATCAGTCCGTCACGGCTCATGGCATACCAGATTCTCGGCTGCCCCATCTGAAAAACCAATAATACGGTAGTAATGGCAACGATGGCAACGAAAGAAACAACCAGTTCCATCCAGGCTACGTTAGCATTTGTTTTTTCGAATATGAATGAAAGCGGATCTCCTACACCATCAAATTTCTTATAATCCACCATTCCTGTTAATACCAATGTTAAAGCAATATAAATTACGGTACACAATACAAGAGAGATAATCATTCCTTTCGGTAAGGTCTTCTGCGGATCTTTGGTTTCTTCAGAAAGTACGCTTAAAGCATCAAATCCAATATAGGCAAAAAATACTCCGGAAACAGCACTCATTACTCCGGCAAATCCATTAGGCATGAAGGAAGGTGTTCCTGTTGCTGGGCTTACAGGAGTCCAGTTTTCAGTATTGATGTATGCAAAACCCACCAGAATAACCAGTAGAATGACTCCCAGTTTTAAAATTACCAGAGAGTTGTTAAAGTTTTTACTTTCTTTTACTCCTACATAACAAAGCCATGTAATTAAGCCATTGATGACTAACGCCGGAATATCTACAATGAACTTCAAACTTCCAATTAGGGGAGCTGTTTTCCAGGCATTTAATAATTCTTTGTTTTCTGAACCGTACTGAACAGCTTTTCTCGCTTCAGTATAGCTGCAGGTCAGATAATCAGGGATATGCATTCCGAGGCGTCCTAAAAAACTGGTGAAATAATCTGACCAGGAAAAGGCTACGTAAATATTTCCGAAAGAATATTCCATGATCAGGGCCCAGCCGATGATCCAGGCAATTAATTCTCCAAAACTGGCATAGGCATATGTATAGGCAGATCCCGCCGTAGGAATTCTGCTGGCAAATTCAGCATAGCATAAAGCGGTAAACCCACAGGCAAAACCACAAATCAAATATAGAAGGATAACACCGGGACCTCCTCTGAAAACGGCTTCTCCCAAACTGCTGAAGCTTCCAGCTCCGATAATAGCCGCAATACCAAAAAATACAATGTCCCATACACCTAAGACCCTTAAAAGTCCCGTCGAAGTATCTGTATCTGAATAGATTTTTCTTCTAAAAAGTTGACTCATTCAATAACTATATTTGATTTGAAAAAAAGCAAATGTAATGATTTTTTATTTTGATGTTAACAGTTGTTAAGAACATTTGAATAAAAATAGTTGACCGGAAAATCTTTAATCCTTATAAACAGGTATTTCCACATAACTGTCGTTGTACCATTTTATTTCCAAAGGCTCACCGGCATCTTTTATGGTTTCATCACTTACATTTTTCCCTGTACCATAATTGACCTGCCAGCTCTTATTTTTATTAACCCCTACCAATAAGACCAGTTTGCTTCCCTTTTCTATTTTTTTGCTGATGAAAAATGAGTTTTTGATCGGGATCTGCTCCTTTTTGCCAGGCTTAAGCAGATGACGTTTGGAATTGTTTTTTGCATAGCTGGCTCGGGTAAGATGTGTAGACAGTAAAAATATCTTACCATCCGGCTGTACCTGATATAATAAGGTTTTGGGATCAAAATCCTTCTTGTTGATGGAAACGTTGAATATTCCGGATAAATTTCCGCTTACTGTAATATCCTTCTCCAGAATTTCACTTTCAAAATAAAGAGAATTGGTTACATACACACTATCCTGTTTGCTTACTGTATGATAAAGATATTTCGGATTTCTGTCTTTAAAGTCAATGGTCTGTTTGGTAAATTGTTCAGTTTTGGGTTTCTCAAAAACTGAAGAACCGTTTTTACGATCCTGAAGATAAAATTTAAGAGAAGATGAGTGCATTTTATCAAGAGTAGGAACATGTTTCCATGTGTTACTGTTCATGATCTGAAAATTGACTTTATCTTTCAGAAGTTCCGGTTTTTTGCCATTCTTCAGAATATAATCGAACCATGAAAAAGCAAGGTTATCAATACTTATTCTGGCTACAGGATCTATGAGTAGGTTTCCATAGCCGTAAACATAAACATAATTGTATCCATAGCTTTGAGCTGCTGCATGATCATAAGGTCCTATCACTAAATAGTGGTTAGGGTTTTTGTTGTATTTGTGATGTTCTTTATAATAATATAATGCTCCGATCTGATCCGCATCATAATAGCCAGTAGTTGTTAAAACAGGAATGTTTATTTTGGCAAAATCTTTTTTATAAGGAACCATGTTTTGCCAGTATTTATCATAACCGGGATGATCCAGCCATCTTTGGAATATTTTATTGGGCTTTCCGCTTAAAGAATCCAGGGCTCTGAATGATCTGCCGCTTTTGTACCACGCGGTATTGATAGAATCCCATTTTGTATCATTATTAAAGCTTGCTTCATCAGTCAGCTTATTATTGGTGACATAGTGAATCCACTGGAGCATATAGCCCTTGAAGACATTATTTTGAGAAGGATAATCTATTCCGATTCCTACCGAAACCTGAGGTACAATGGTTTTCAAAGCCGGGTGCAGTTTTTTGGAAGCTGCCCATTGGCTGAATCCTAAATAACTTCCGCCTATCATCCCTACTTTACCATTGCTCCACGGTTGTTTGCTTACCCAGTCTATGACTTCATAAAGATCCTGAGCTTCATCTTCAAACGGATGATTGGGGTCATTGCTGTCTCTTTTTCCACGGGTATTAACCACGGCTCCTACATAATTGTAAACAGCTGCTCTTTTCCCCATTCCTGCATCTACAAATTCTCCGGCATAAATATTATTGGTAAGTATAACGGGAAGAGGAGAGGTGTTTTCTTTTTTTCGTACAATCGTAATGGTGAGTTTTGTACCATTTTTTAAAGTAAGGATTTTGGATTCGATGATGAATTTTTCCTGCTCCTTTACTTTAAACAGCTGCATAATCTGGGGCTTGATGCTTGAGTAGGTCTTATAATTGACATAGTTTTTACATAAAGCCAGAGCGGAAGCATAGTCTATACTATCCTTATCTTTTTGTTTGTCAAGTGCTGCTTTCAGCCTTTTTTTATGATCTCTTACATCTGAATCAATATCCAGAGTAAGCCCTACTTTGGCAGTCAGCGGCTCGGATAAACTTTCATATCTTGTGGTAAAGGCGGCTTGAAGAGCATCAGGAAACGGAATTTTTTTATCCTTTTCCATCAGCTTAGCCATACTGTAGATTTCATGAGCAAGATGTTTGTTCCCTGCCATGTTGTGATCTGCATATTCCTTACGGTAATCAGTTATACTTACAATAGAATTTTTGTAATCTTTTGCAGCGAGCTGTAAACGAAACAGATTATCTAAAAACGTGAGTATATACTTCGGCTTGTTCTTAGGAGACTGATGTTCAGTAATTACTTTTAAAGCGAGTTCGGGAATTTGTTTTTCCAAAATAACAGAATCTGTTGTTGCTGCTTTCGGAAAATAAAACTTCTGGGCCTGCATTAGATTGACAAAAAATAATGCTAAGAGTATCTTAAATTTCATTAATGGTATGTTTTGAGCTGGTGATGAAAAAGTATCACATCAAAAAATGTACTTGATCATCGTATTGCTCAATGGGTTATTTTTTTAGCGGGCTAAATTAAGAATTTTTATTAGTAAAGAATGAAATGATTTCATTGTTGTTTTATTGCATAAAGTCTGCTGAAATGTTTTTAGAAAAGGTTTTTAGTCTTTATAAACAGGGATTTCCACATAGCTGTCATTATACCATTTTATCTCCAGAGGTTCTCCGGAATCCTTTATTGTTTCATCACTCACATCTTTACCGGACCCATAATTGATCTGCCAGTTAGGATTCTTATTAACCCCCACCAATAAAAGCAATTTGCTTCCTTTCTCTATCTTTCTACTCATGACATACGAATTCTTAATCGGAATCTGTTCCATTTTATAAGGTTCAAGAAGCTGTCGGTTTTCATTGTTCTTTGCATAGCTGGCCCTCACGATATGAGTTGATAGTAAATAAGATTTTCCATCCGGAGAAATCTGGTACAGATAGGTATCCGTATCAAAATCTTTTTTATTGATGGAAACATTGAAAACTCCTGAGAGGTTTCCACTCATGATGATATCCTTATCAAGAATTTCACTTTCGAAAGCGATAGAATTGGTCGTTTTTATACTGTCTTTTTTGCTGACTTTATAATAGGTGTCTTTCTGATTTCTGTTCTTAAAATCAACGGTTTGCTTTGTAAAGCTCTGGCTTTCTGGTTTACTGAATACTGAAGAGGTGTTTTTTTTGTCCTGAAGATAAAACTTCAACGCAGCATTGTGCATTTTGTCGAGATCGGCAACATGTTTCCATGTATTTGTATTCATGACCTGAAAATTGATTCTGTCTTTTAGTATTTCAGGCTTTTTGCCTCCCTTAAGAATATAATCAAACCAGGAAAAAGCAAGATCATCAATACTGATTCTGGCTACCGGATCAATAGGATTTCCATTCACATACGTAAACCCGAAATTTTGTGCCCCTCCATGATTATAAGGACCAATTACCAGATAATGATCAGCATTTTTATTGTACAGATGATGTTGCTTAAAATAATACAGCGCGCCAATCTGATCGTCATCATAATATCCTGTAGTGGTCAGGATCGGAATATTGATTTTAGAAAAATCTTCTTTGTAAGGAACCATTTTCTGCCAGTACTCATCATATCCCGGATGATCCAGCCATCGCTGGAATATTTTGCTGGGTTTCCCGCTTATTTTATCTAACGATCTGAATGATTTCCCGCTTTTGTACCATTTACTAAAAATAGAATCCCATTTTACAGCATTGGTAAAATCTGCCTCATCGGTAAATTTATTGTTGGTTACATACTGAATCCACTGCAGCATATAGCTCATGAAGACATTATTCTGGGCAGGATAATCTATTCCGATTCCTACTGCTACCTGAGGAACAATTGTTTTTAAGGCAGGATGAAGTTTTTTTATCGCAGCCCATTGACTAAAGCCTAAATAACTTCCTCCTACCATTCCCACTGTTCCATTGGACCATGGCTGTTTGCTTACCCAGTCTATCACTTCATAAATATCTTCCGATTCATGCTCAAAGGGATTGTTTATATCATTGCTGTTTCTCTTACCCCTGGTATTGACTACGGCTCCCACATAATTATAGGTAGCAGCTCTCTTTCCAAGGAAATTATCAATGGGACCTGCATAGATATTATTGGTTAAAATAACAGGAAGTGGAGAAGTGTTTTCCTTTTTGCGGACAATAGTGATCGTTAAGGTATTCCCATTGATCTTAAGGTCTTTCGTTTCGGTAATGAATTTTTCCTTGTCTTTTGAAGTCAGCAGCTGCATGACCTGAGGTTTGATGCTGGAGTAGGTTTTATAGCTCAGATAACTTTTACATAAAGCCAGAGCTGTTCTGTAATCGATGCTGTCCTTGCCCTTTTGCTTATCCAGCAGGGTCTTCAACAATTTTCTGGATTCTTTCACATCTCCGTTCAGAGCGAGCTCCAGTCTTGGAATCAAATTTTCCGGAAGACTTTCATATTTCTGATTAAATACTTTCTGTAGGGCATTGGGAAAAGAAATGTTGCTTTCTTTTTGTTCCATCTTTGCAAGACTGTACAGTTCAAATCCAATATATCTGTATCCTCCCATATTATGATCGGCAAACAGATTGCGGTTTTCAGAAAGAGAAGCGAGTGAATTCTTATAATCCTGGGCAACCAGCTGTAAACGGAAAAGATTATCCATAAGATCAACGGTATTTTCGGGTCTGTACTTTGCCGATTGAAGTGGGGGAATCACTTGCTGGGCAAGTCCGGGTATCTGCTTTTCCAATATAACAGAGTCAGTTACGGCGGTCTTTGGGAAATAAAATTTTTGTGCCTGCACCAGGTTGACAAAAACTAATGCTAAAAGTATCTTAAATTTCATGTCTTGGTGTATTTATGGTATGTTTTTCGCTGCTGTTGAAAAAGTATCAGCTCAAAATAGGTTTTTGATAACTGTTTACTAAAATTGTTTATATTTTATCAGACGAAAGTAGTAAATTTTATCATTGAACAGTGAGAAAATTTTCATTGTTATTAAATTGTTATTTATAACCATTAAATCTGCTAAAACTTGCTTAAACAATAAGTTTTTAATATTTTCGTTAACTTATTTAGACTAATTTTCTTATATCAAGAAGAATGAAATCAAAAAAAATACTTTTAGCGGCTGCTGTAATATATTTCGGAATCTCCGATGCTCAACAGTCCCAATATTTTACCCAGAAAGAAAATTACAGGTTCAGCCTAGCCGAAAATCTTTATCAGACCAAAATATACAATGCTTCACAATACGAATATGCAAGACAGTATTTCTACAATCAGAATCTGTCCCGTTCGAAGAAAGAAGCTGCGCAGTTTTTTGATAATGTGATCGGTGTGATTCTTCAGAAAAATCATGCTGAAGAAGGGCTAACAGCGTTCATGAAAGAATATCCGAACTCTGCTTATTTTGCTCAGGCCAATCTTCCCCTGGCAGATTACTATCTGGCAAAAAAAGACTTTGACAAAGCGCTGGAGACCCTTAAGAAAGTGAACCAGTACCAGCTTTCCAAAGAGGAAAATACACAGTATATTCTGAAGCTTGGATATGCAAAATTCATGACAGGTGATTCCAAAGGAGCAACGGATGCTCTGGAAGAAGCATATAAAACAGCAGATCAGTCTCAGAAAGGAGATATTGCTTATATGCTGGGACATTTATATTACAGCAACAGGCAAAATGACAAAGCCTTCCAGTATTTTGATTCGATAAAAGATCAGGATAAGTTCTCAAAACTGGTACGTCCTTATTATGTACAGATGTATTACAATGATAAGAACTACGATCAGGCGATTACAGAAGGAAATGCGCTATTGAACGAAAATATTTCAGATTCTTATAAAGCAGAAGTCCACAAGATCATAGGGGAGAGTTATTTCATGAAGAATGATTATAATTCTGCTTATCCCCATTTAAAAAATTATCTGAGTGTGCAGCAGAATCCATCTGAAAATGATTTGTATGAGATGGGATTTGTGGCAGCACAGCTGAAAAAATATGATGAGGCGGTTTCCTATTATAACCAGCTTCTGAACAGTAATTCTGCTTTGGCACAGAATGCTTACTATCAGTTAGGAAATGCTTATCTGGCAGTAGATAAAAAACAGGAAGCACTTTCTGCATTCCGTTCTTCTTACCAGATGGATTATGATGCGAAAGTGAAAAAGCTGGCTCACGAGCAGTATGCTAAACTAAGTTACGATATCGGGAACCCGTTTGAAAGCCCTTCTGCGGTTATTCAGAGTTATATCAACGAAAATCAGAATGGGGCCAATGCCACAGAAATGAGGTCATTATTGGTAAAATCATATCTTTATTCAGGAAACTATAAAGAAACTCTTAACGCTATTGACCGATTGCAGAGTTCGACTCCTGAAATCAACAAAGTAGATCAGGAAGTTTCTTATTTACTGGGGACTGAGGAGTTCAATAAAGGAAATTATGATGAAGCGGAGAAGTATTTCTTAAGAAGTCTCGGTTTCAATATCAATAAAGAATTCAACAGCAGAGCTTTGTACTGGCTGGCACAGGTATATTACCAGAAAGGGAATTATCCATCTGCGATTGTTCGTTATGAAAAGCTTCTCAACGAAAATTTCCCTGAAAAGCAGCAGCTGCCATATGATTTGGGATATGCCTATTTTAAATCCAAAAAATTTGACCAGGCTGCTACTTATTTCAAACAATATCTTACCAATCCGAAACCAGAGTTTAAAAATGATGCAGAACTTCGTCTTGCAGATATTCATTATGCCAATAATGACCTGAACGAAGCGATTGCTATTTATGACAAGAATGAAGATGCTACAGATTATACTTTGTATCAAAAAGCAATGGCTTTAGGATTTAAAGGGGATACTCAGGCCAAGATCAACAATCTTAAAAATCTATTATCGAAATATCCGGATTCCGAATATTATGATGATGCCCAATATGAAATAGGAACGGCTTATGCGGCTCAGGATGACTTTGCCAATTCCAATGATTATTTCGGAAAAGTAATCAAAGGGTCTTCTGACAAAGATCTGATTGCGAACGCTTCTATCTACAGAGCACAAAACTACATCGATCAGAATCAGAATGATAAAGCGCTTTCTGAACTGAAATCTTTGGGTGATCAGTATAAAAATACGGCATATGCCCAGAAGATTGTTCAGGCTGCGAAACCGATCTTTACGAAAAACGGAGATGTTTCCGGATATGAAACATTTGCCCAAAATATTGGGGTGAATGTAGATACCGCTGAAATTGACGAAATCAACTTGTCTACCGGAAAACAATATTTCTCCAAGAAAGATTATAAGAACGCCATTTCTTATTATGAAAAGTATCTGACACAAAATCCGACGGGTGAAGGATTGTACCAGGCGAAGTATGAATTGGGCGAAAGTTATTATCAAACCAATAATTCAACTAAAGCTTTACTTGTGCTTCAGGAAGTGTCTGGAATTCAGAACGATTATCAGGATGATGCGCAAACTCGTTTAGCTCAAATCTTTATTGCACAAGGGAATACAGCAGAAGCGAAAAAGTACCTTGAAGGCATTAAAAACTCTTCCAATATCAGCATTAAAAATTATGCAAATGTTGAATTGATGAAACTGTATGCTGAAGAAAATAACTTCTCTGAAGCGGAAAAACTAGCCAATGCAGTAATCGCCAATTCTAAAAACTCAGCAGCCGTTATTGAAACTGCCAAAGTGATTAAGGCGAGAAGTCTTATGAATTCAGGAAAAGATAAAGATGCACAGTCTGCCTATACTTCTCTTGAAAAATCATCCAACACTTCTGTAGCTGCGGAAGCTTTGTATGCAAAAGCATACTATCAGAACAAAGGGAAAGCGTTCAAGTCTTCTAATGAGACAATCTTTAAGCTTGCCAATAACTATGCATCAGAAGAATTTTGGGGAGCAAAAGCATTGGTACTGATGGCGAAAAACTATATCGGCCTGAAAGATAATTACCAGGCAAGTTATACCTGTGATCAGATCATTGCAAACTATAAGGACTTCCCTGAAATTGTTGCAGAAGCAAAAGAGGTTAAAAAACAGATTAAGAAATAGTTCATGAAGGTTTTTAAAATTGCTGTTTATTCTTTCTTAGTTTCGGCTTCACTATGGAGCTGCATTCCATCGTACAGTGCATATCCAAAAGAGTATAACCGTGCAAAAGCTGACTTTCCTAAACAAAAGGCTTTTGTAGTGAATAAAGACCTTAAGAGAGAGTTTGAGATTTTAAAACATTCTGATATTTATGAAATCGTAGAAGACAGTACCCATGCAGCTAAAATCACACTGCATCCGATGCTGACCCGTACACCTCCTTGTGGAAATCCTATGATAGGAAGTATGCTTACAGTGGGGTTGTTGCCTTCAGGATTTCCATATGATATTTCTTACAGTTATGATGTAGCTGAGAACAGTACAACGAAAAATTATCAATACAAATTACAAGTTTATCAAAGCCTTTGGCTGTTTAATATATTCAGACTGGGGAGAACTTTTTCAAAACAGTCAGGGAAAGCTTTATTAGGCAGTTATATTGCTTCCAATAAATAAAAGCCCGTTATATATTTTTTTCAAATAAAGAAAATATGAACAAGAAAATTCAATTATTATCCATATTATTTTTAGGGGTTTCGTCGGTGGCGTTTTCCCAGATCAAGGAGGAAAAGCTGGTTCTTAACAAAAAGAGAGAACCGGAAGTGAAGAAGATCGAGAAGAAGAAAACTTCTGTGGAGACAATTAAAAATTATCCGCCGGAAGAGAAATCGCAGACTCCTGTGAAGTATACCATCACAGATGTTCCTGCTGTTTCAGATTTTAAAACTTCAACGATTCAGGGAGAGGACGTAGCACCGAAATTTGACGGGACCGCTCAGAATAACTACTTCCAGTTCGGAATGGGGAACTACGGGAAAGTCTTAGTAGATGGAAATGTTTCCAAAACCCTTGAGAATAAGCTAGAAGTAGGAGCAGATGTTCATGTTCTTTCTACGAATGGTCTTAAAAAAGATTACGACTGGAAATCCGGACAGACCTCAGCCAATATCGGAGCTTTCTTAAATTCTTACGGCGAAAAGGGTAAATTCAATCTTAATGCTGAATATGGTCTGGACAGCTATAATTACTACGGAATCTACGCGATGCAGCCAACCGGTGAACTTGATCTGAAACAAAAAGTAAATCAGTTTAAAGTAAACGGGTACTATGATTTTTATTCCAACGAAATCCTAAATGATGTAAGGGTAAAATCATCTTTCCTGAAAGATCATTTTGATGCACAGGAAAACCAGGTTTCCATTCTGGCTAATTTCTCCAAACATGCTGTTGAATTAGGAAAATCAGGGATCAACCTGAATGCTGATCTGGGAGTAGGTGTAGACGCTGTAAAGACAGATTTTGCGATCAGAGATAAAAACTCTGCCAACTTTTTTAATACCAGTCTTACTCCGAAAGTGACTTTCAGAAAAGGGGATTCTTATTTGATGTTAGGATCTTCATTCTCCTTCCTGAATGCTAAGAATTCCAATGATCAGATGGCACAGCAAAAGAACAATAAAACCTATTGGTTCCCGCAGGCTGAGTTCCAGTTTGCAGCGGCTAATGAATTTAAATTCTATGGAGGGGTAGATGGTGGTCTGAAACTGAACACTTATGGAGACATGCTACAAACCAATCCATTCATCCTTTCTGACCAGTTTTTAAAGCCTACAGAGACGAAATATCATTTTTATGTAGGGTTGAGAGGTGATATTGATGAAACGCTGAAATATGACTTCTCTGCCGGCTATGGTAAGATGAGAGATATTATGTTCTTTAAAGCCAATGACCTTTTTGACAACAGCTCTGTTAACCGTTCTGCATATAATTTTGCGAATACATTCTCTGCGGTATATGATGATGGAAATGTAAGTGATATCAAAGGAAGTGTACAGTATTTCCCATTGGCAAATCTTATTTTAGACGGAGAATTGAGATTTACGAAGTACAATTTGAAGACTTTTGATAATATTTATAACGTTCCATTGTTCAATGCGAGCATCGGAGCAAAATATACCATGCTTGACAAGAAGCTACTGTTAGGGTTCAAAGGAATATTTGCAAGTGACAGAACGACAAACTCTTATGCGATTGAAGCAGTGGGAGCTCCCAACGTGATTTTGCAGTCTACGGAGAACACAAATGATAAAGTTGGGGGGTATGCTGATTTAAATCTTTCTGCAGAGTATAAAATTCACAAAAATTTCAGTATTTTCGCACTCGGAAATAATCTTCTTAGCTCAAAATACCAGACGTACAAAGGCTACAAAGTCTTAGGTGCACAGATTCTGGGAGGAGTGAAAATTACTTTCTAAAGGGTGAATGATAGGTAATCAGGTATCTCATTACTTATCATTCATCACTGATGAATAAGGCTGCATAGTTTAATGGATAGAACTTCGGATTTCGGCTCCGACAGTGAGGGTTCGAATCCTTCTGCGGTCACTCGGACGGACGAAACATTTTTTTTATGTTTTGTCCGTCTTTTTTTTTTGAAATTTATTGGAATTATTAACCCAGAGGTAAACACAGTGGTTTTATGTAATTATTTGTACTTCAATATTTTATAGGATTTATGTAATTTTAAAGCAATATAAAATTTCACAAAATGAAGAGTACATTGATCTATTTTAAGGTTATCCTATTTTATCTTTGCAGTATGGCATTGTTTGCTACTTCAAATGCAATTTTCCATAGCAGTAAGTTCCCGGAACTATTTTCACTGATATTTGCCGTATTCTTAACGAGTGGATTAATTTATATATTCATAAGTTGGGACAAAATTTCACTGATGCAAATAGGTCTTGGCTATCAAAAAAACTGGTTTTCACGATTTGCCACAGGGCTCTGTATCGGAGCTGTGATGGTAGGTGTTATGGCTTTGATTATTACATTTTTAACCCCTGTAATTTTTGAAAGATCACCCACGTTTAGGTGGAGTCAATGTGCTTTATATATTCCGCTTTTTCTTTTTGTGGCTCTTAGAGAAGAGCTTGTTTTCAGAACATATATATTATGGAGACTGAAGGATAAAATAGGTCCAATATTAAGTTTGATTTGTGTTACAGTCATATTCATTGCGGAGCATATGATGGCGGGTCTATCTTTAAAAAATTCTTTGATCGGATCAGGATTGGGTGCATTGCTTTTCGGAATTGCTACCTTGAGAACAGGAAATATAGCATTGTCTGCAGGTCTGCATTTTGCATGGAATTCAATGCATTGGATGTTTGGTTTTAAAGATAATACAGGATTATGTATTGAAATAGTACCTAAAGGCAGCGAAAGTTCAGGCGAAATTGTTGCCTATATTGCGTATAGTGCTGTGATGCTTCTGGGGATTATCGCTGTTATCTTATTATTTAGACCTCAGAAAAATGGCTGATACCTCAACAGAGAAAGTAATAAAAGTTTATAATTCTGATTTGCCTTTAACCATAATGGATGTTTTACTAAAAATGATGGTTAAGCAGTGATTTAAGACCAATTTGAGTCATGTAATAGAAACAGGTTTTTAGCTGTTTATAGTATATAACTTATAATTGTATGAAAAGGATTATTCATTTACTATTACTATTTTTTATCTTTTCTAATTTACCCGCGCAAACTAAAAGCGTGAACCAGATGTCCGAAAAATATATTGATACTTCAAGAGGGGACCGTATTCTGCTTACGGAGATCTGGTATCCAAAAGAGGTATCTGGCTTTTCTAAGACGACGGGTATCCAAAAATATCCATTGGTATTATTGTCTCATGGTACCGGAGGAAATAGATTCAGTTTAATCTGGTTAGCAAAAATGTTGGCAAGTGAAGGTTTTATTGTAGCGTCGGTAGATCATTTTGGAAATACAACAGACAATAAGATCCCTGAATATTTTGTCAGATATTGGGAACGTCCACTGGATATTTCATTTGTGATCGATAAGCTCCTGAAAGAACCGGCGTTTTCTTCAATAATAGATCATCGTAAATTGGCTGTAGTAGGCTTCTCTCTTGGAGGGTATACATCGTTGGCTTTAGCCGGGGCTGGATTAGACTGCTCTCTGCTGAAAATAGCATCCAAAAGTAAACAAGGAAAAAAAGAACTTACTGTTCCTGAAATGGGTGATCTCAGAGGACTCATAGATAAGATTGACTGTCAACAGGTGCCCGGTCATCTAAAAGATAAGAGAATCAAGGCGTTTGTTGCGCTTTCACCGGCTATGGGTTTAGGTTTTTCTTCCAGGGAACAGTTTACCGTAAATTCTCCGATCCTTATTATAGGGGCTGAGGCTGATACTATTGCTCCGATAAAAAGCAATGCTTTAAAATATCAACGGTTTATTCCTTCCTCTGAGATTCATATACTTAAAGGGAATATCGGACATTATATTTTTCTACCGAAAATCAAAAAATACGAAGCTGCTGAGGCTGTCTTTTTTGAAGACCCGTCAGGCGTTGACAGAACAATAGTACATCAGGAAGTTGGTGCAATGATAAAAGATTTTCTGAACAGAAGCTTATAAATATTTGACACATTGATGTGGTTGCAGACGAAATTTATTAGACTCTATACTATTTTCCACTAAACTCTTGGAAGCTATTGCTGAATCTACAAAGTGTCTGGATTGTGCCGGATTTATTACAATATCAGGATTCAGGAGCTTAATAACCCTATACAATATCCGGATGTTATTTTGTCTCAAAAGCTATGATGGCAATAACTATCATCAAATTTGTATGCTTAAAGGTTTACATCAATAATTGGGAAGCATAATATCCGTCTGTTTATTTTCCCCAAAATTCTGATACAGATTTTTGCTTTGAAAAAATGTGGTATTTCATAATTTTCAAATTAATTATTTGAAAATCCGTAAGAAAGGTATATTTTTGCACGATGGAGCATGAAATCACACATAATTTTTATGTTGCTTCACTAAAACTAATTTACCATGAAAAAACAACCCTGGATTATTTTATTATTCCATCAAACCTAATTGTTTCCAACAATTAAAACATCCCAAAAAAATCTTCAGAAATACAGACTGTATCTATTGATATAGTATTTATTTCTGAAGCAGAATTTCTTACGGAGTTGACAAACCCTTTAAATATAGCGGAACCGAAAAGCTAAACGAGTAGGAAGAATATTATAAACTTAAACATGAGGAAAATTATTTTATTAAAAACCATGAAAAAACTTTATTTTTTACTATTAATTTTTATTTCATTTTCTGTATTTGCGCAAACGTACAGTTATACAACGTACAATACCTCAAATTCAGCAATAGGAAGCAATTATATTGCTGACATTAAAACAGATGCCAATGGATTATTGTGGCTGGCTACGTACAACGGTGTTTCTACCTCTAACGGGAATACCTTTACCAACTATAATACCACTAATTCTGGTATTGCATCCAATGCAATTTTAAAAATTGAAATCGATGGCCAGAACAGAAAATGGATGGCGTCTCAATTTAATGGGATTATTTTATACAACGGTACAAGTTGGACGAATTATACAACTTCCAATTCGGGACTTCCCAGTAATGAGATCATTGATATAGCGGTTGACGGACAGAATAATCTTTGGGCTGTAACCCCTGCAGGTCTTACAAAATTCAACGGTACTACCTGGACGACTTATAATTCAGTATCAAATTTAAATTCAGTAGCCACTGACAGTAGTAATGGGGTCTGGGTTACAAACGGGGGCGTGTTATACAAATTTAATGGTATTGATTTTAATTTTGTAGCTCAGGGAACTCAAAAGATATTGAGAATTGCAAACAATACCATTTATGTAAAAGGTTCTGATAGTCTGATTACTTTAACAACAAGTGGAACTAACGTTACTTTTATTTATCAAAGTAATTCCTGTCTGGCAGGATACAATCCCAATGCTTTAGATGTTGACAGTAACAGTAAAGTATGGATCGGATTTAATGGTGCAGGATTACAGAATTTCACGAATTGTACCACCTATACTAAAACAAATACAAATTCAGGTTTGCCTGACGACTATTTTAGTGCTGTCAAAACACAGTCTTCAGGAACGATCTGGTTGGGAACATTACAGCTTGGTTTGGTAAAAATGACGCCAAGTACAGCGGTTTGTAATCCTCCAACGCAGATGTACACTTCTAATATCTCTTCTACATCAGCTACGCTTAACTGGCTGCCTTCAACATCGGCACCTAACGGAGGATATTATTATGTGTACAGCACCAGTCCTACAATGACAGGTTCAGCTACTGCCAGTTCTTCTACAACTGCGAATATTGCCAATCTATTGCCCAACACAACTTACTATTGGTGGGTTACTGCTAATTGCGTTACCAGCCAAAGTACATGGGTGCCTGGAGGAGCTTTTACTACGCTTCCTAATCAAACCGGCTGTTGGAAAACTGTAAGCGCAGGTATTTTTCATTCATTGGGAATAAAAACGGATGGAACGCTTTGGGCCTGGGGTAAAAATAACGATAATCAGCTGGGGGATGGAACTAATATTAACAGAAATAACCCGGTTCAGATAGGGACAGCAACTGATTGGAAAAAAGTTTTTGCAAGTGAGAAATACAGTGTTGCTATCAAAACAGACGGAAGCCTTTGGGCCTGGGGAAATAACCTGTTCGGGTATTTAGGAGACGGAACTACCACTAACAGAACGATTCCTACAAAAATAGGGACAGCTACTGACTGGGAAGATATTGCAGTTGGTGAAGGTCATAATTTAGGCCTGAAATCAAACGGAAGCCTTTGGGCCTGGGGAATGAATTTAGACGGAGAACTGGGAGACGGGACCAATACCAATAAACTTATACCTACGCAAATAGGCACAGCGACCAATTGGAAAAGTATTGCAGCGGGTAGTTCCTATTCAATGGCGATAAAGACAGATGGGACATTATGGGCCTGGGGTTATAACGGTCATGGACAGCTGGGTGACGGCACCTTAACTAACCGCCTTTTACCTAAACAGATAGGAACCAGCACCGATTGGGCAGACATAGCCACCGGAAATGCACATACTTTGGGGAGAAAAACAAATGGTCTCCTTTATACATGGGGATATAACGGATCCGGACAGCTAGCTGATGGAACTACCTATAGCAGTTCAACACCTTATTTAGCCGCTGATGGAATTCAAAAAGTTATTGCAGGAAGTTATAATACCATAGCCATAACAACATCTGGAACTGTGATTGCCTGCGGAAATAATAACACCGGGTCGTTTGGAAATAATACTTCTACAAGCGCTTCAAATTGGGTAAGCCTAGGAAACAATACTCATATGATCATTTCTACGGGAGGGTGGCATACTTTATCGGTAAATAGTGATGGTATCTTAAGAGCAACTGGAGCTAATAATTACGGGCAAATTGGTGATGGTAACAATATTGAAAAATATACATTTACCCAGCTTGTTTGTCCGGTAAGCAATTTAGCGGTTGAAGAAACTTCAATAGCAACTGATCATCTAAAAGTTTTCCCAAATCCGGTACAGGATTATCTCAATGTTTCATTTGATAAAAATATCCTGTCAGTAGAGGTTTACAATGCAGCTGGACAACAGGTTCTTGTTAAACCGATCAATAATAATAAAGGAACAGCTGATTTTTCTGCTTTAACATCAGGAGTGTATATGGTAAAAGTAAAAGCTGCCAGTAATATTGTAAAAACGGTAAAAGTAATTAAACGATAAGTGTTTATTGGTAATGTACTCATAAACTGAACGATTACGGTCAAATGAAGCTCCTTTTTAGGAGCTTCTTTCGTATATATTATCCCCAAATTGTTGCTACTTATTGTAAATTTTCAAAATTATTAAAAGTCTCTGCTATAGTATTAAAATAAATCTAATAATGCTTTATCTCTGTTTATTGCTTGTTATTATTTTTATTTTAACTAAAAGAATACATTTTTCTTAGAATAATCAAAAGAAATGATTAATTTTAAGAAAACTTATATCATGAAAACTGGAATCATTGTCAAAGATCCGGGGGATGATGGTATGGAAAATGTGGGTGGCTCCGATGTAAATCATATGGCTTCTGCCTTGGGAGACCTTCAAAGCAGCTTCAATTCTGAAGTCAGTATTTCTTTTGCTGATCTGCATCAACAATTAATATTTCGGTTTTATCCTTTCTGGAAAGCTGAACGATCCTTTTCACATAAAGTCAGGCCCAGTCAACATTCAAAAGACTGAAACTGCAGATTACCATATCTGTACTGGTCAAAAAATCAAAACCGCGACGGTATCTTTAAATCATCTGAAAGACTCGTCTCTTCAGCCTATATCCTCTTTATTGTAAGTAATAGTACCCAAAAGGGTAATTGACATGACAATATATAATTACAAAATTTGTGATAAGGATAAGCTGTGTTGTTTAATCTATACAGATATCATTCAAAAAATAAAAACCATCAAATGCATAATACCATGAAATTTAAATTTATAAAGAAATTCCCCCGGTAATTATTTAAAACAATATTTACAGTGATTGATTTTATAACTGATTTTCCAGAAATCAGTATCAGCGATGGTCTTATAGCTAAAATAACGACCTGTATTTACGCATAGTTTTTCATCTAGAAATTTTAGATATGGATACAAATATTCTCAGTGAATTTAATTTAAAGCCTCTTTTTGTTTTCAAATTAAATACAGAACCTCAATATTTTGGGGCTTTTGCAGGACAGAAAGACAAAGATAAGGAGTTCCCCAAAACCTTGACCTGGGATATTCCAAAAGGAACGGAATGGTCGGAGACTTCACTTTGGATACTCCCGCTTACCCGCTCAAACGGTCTTTACAGTTTGGATTTCAATAGCAAATTTCAATTTAAAGAAAAAAAAACAGTAAAAATTCAGAACTGTGAAATTGGAATTTTTAACCAGTCTTCAGATTTAGAAAATTGGGCTGATTATAAAAATTTGAAACAGACAGAAATTAATTTTGATTTGAATTTTGAGAGCAGACAATTTTCTGTTTCAAAAGAAGCTGTTCCTTTTACGATAACTCAAGATAATCAGGAAATATCTGGTTGGTTTTTTGGAACAAGCACTATTGATATCCGGGAAACACTCTTGAAATTTGAGGGGCTGGAATGTGATATTGTCGATAGTCCGGGCCGTAAAAATGATTTCCATATATGGTGTGGGATGAGGGTAACGTCTGGAAAAATCTTTCTTTCCATTAATAATTCTGACCAGGACGATGAAACACCAGGAAATGATTGCCCTTTGGTTTGGAGCCATAAAGGATTTTTGGATGATACAATTTTTTCCACCTATAAAAATGAAAATGAGCGTAATGGTACTTTTAAACTTGAAAATGGAGAACTTGGTTTAGGATATAAAGGGAAAAACAGATTTTTATCAAAAGCTCTGGCTTATATAGATTATAATGCAATCGTAAAGCCTGATAAGTTCTATTCATGGTTTATACAGGAAAATAAAAATCTTTTCCCGTTTTTTAAAATCGTAAAGAAGGATGAAATTACAAAAACACTCGACCGTTTTATAAAAAGGGGAGGCAATAATTTGTTGTATTTTTTCCAGATTAACCGGTTTTCCGCAGGACAGAATGTAAAGTCAATACTAACCTGGATTGCCGGAGGGCTGGAAGTTTTAGAAGTAAACAAATGTATTGGAAATGTTGCTGCGGCAAGAGTACAGGTAGATAAAGCAGGTGTGGAAAGTATCAGCCCTACATTTAAAAATCTGGAATTTGATAATCTGAAGCAGATCGTATTGGAACATTCGATTACAAATATGCAGGTTTCTTTTGTTGGAGCAGCAATATTTGCTAATCCACCGGTAAGTGTAGCAAAAATTACACAGCTTGAGTTTGATTCAAAAAATAAAAAACTGGAAATCCATTTATCCAATATCAGGAAAAATGATTTTGAAAGGCAGCAACTCTTTTCCGGGAAACCTCAGATAATCATTAATAATCTGACTTTCAGTACAGACAAAATAGGTAGAGAAAGTGATAATGGTACTCTATTCGGATTCAAAATCTTTACAAGCAAAGATGTCCTTTCAGGAATCAAAGGGGGATTGAACGATGGTACATTTGCCTTTGGTTTGGAGGAGCGAGGCAAAATTGAGACGAAATTTTACTTCTCCCTTCAGTTGCAGAAAGCTCAGAAACCTCTATATATCTGGGAGTATTATCAGAAAATTGAAGACGGTGATACTATTGTTCCCTGCTATACAATCGAAGATTTCAAGCTTCCTGTGAATTCTGTAACTCCTTTATCTACAGATATTTCAGGTCAGGAACGGTTTATTGTGGATGACGACAGAATTTCTATTGCCAGTACCGGAGCTCTCCGCCCTGAGCAACCCCTTATTATTCCGATATCTAAAAAGGATAAGCAAAAATATTGGCTTTCTTTCAGTGAAAATATTAACGTAGGTCAGGACTTCTTTTTCGCAACTGAACTACTTAGTAGCCCGGAAGATAAAGGAGACCAGTCGGTATTAGATATTGTGGTAGTTGGCAACGAACCGCAGACAGCTGTAAAAGTACAAACCCCTTTTGGGACCAGTCCAAAGTATGACAACGGAAAATGGGTAATAGCGCGTAAAAACAGTCTTTCAGCAGATAGCAATGTCTGGGAGATCCTCAACGAAAAAGCCAATGATGAAGGAATCACTTTAACATTCCCTCCTCAGGTGATAGGAGAAGCTTTTCGGAAAACTAATAAAGGTGAGCTTTTCCATGAAGAACCTGATGGTGAAAAGTTGGTGGATTTTAAATTCAGTCCACCTGCTGTTATTAATATTGCCAATGAACAGCTCAACCGGCAAATGGTAACCGCCCCCTGGAATCTAAGAAATCTTTTCGGAACCTACGGAGATTCAAATCCGGGATTGAGACTGCTGACAGCCCAGTTTGAACTGCTTTATGGCATGAGTGCTCATTTTGAGAATAGAGATGCTTTCATTGCCGAACTCGAAAATAAGCTGGGGCAAATGGTAAAAGCACCGAGAGGAGCAATCACCTGGGAGCACAATGGCCCACAGTCTGAGGCTTTTAAAGGAGCCTACGCCGTTTTTTTCCAGATTCTTAAACTCTATGTTTCCCGACTGGCTATTTATGAAGTGTCCGCTTCCAAAGACAAGTTTCAGCCTGCTAAATTTAATTCCGGGGTTAATTATTTCTTTAGAATTGATGAAAATAAATGGGTGGAAGAGCACCAGAGAGATAGAAAATTGATGAATGGTAAAGGAGCTAAACTACGCTTTCCCTTTAAGAACACACCAGAGTATCTGAAGGATATTAAAGATAAGTACCATAAAGATGATGCTGTTGAGGAAGGTAAGCCCGTTAATCCCTTATCCGGAGGGTTCCATTGGGGATTCGAGTCCAAAGCGGTGTATTATGAATTAATGACTCAGGGATTGCAGAAAGGTTCATCCTCGGGCGAAATAGAAAATCTTGCCTTTTCTTCTTTGGGAGGCTATGGAAAACAGGTAGCCCGCTTTGCGAATGATAAAACCATCATTAAATCTACCACCAGCATGGGAAGAACCCATTTCTATGCAGTAGAACGTATCGGAAGAATTGGGGTGTTCTGGAACAAAGCCAAACACGTTATTGAGTATGAAAGAACTGTAGTGCCTTCCGAACAGTTTGAAGGTACAGGAAATGAAGGCAGGATTATTGTAAGAAAAGTAAGAGAATTCATTGAAATTTTAGAACCCGAAAGAAAATATCCTGAATTTGGAGGCGAAAGCTATGCGGCGGGTTCAGTAATGGGAACTCATTTCAAATCTATTAAAATACCTGTTAACTCAACCTGGGGAAGGGATCTTACCCATACAATTGGTAATGAAGAAAAACCATTTGGCTGGGAAGTTCCTCTCTGGAATAAAGATGCGAAATCTTCGGTGTATCCTTTTCCACAGATCATGCTGAGTGTAATGGCAGCTAAGGAATCAGGACAGGCAGAGGTTTTGTGCAATATCGAGAACCCTGAAAACATATATTTCTACACTGATGTAAGAGAACATGTGGAGGAAAAAGAAATTACGGCTGAAACCAACGACTGGCCAAGCATTGCCGGGGTAGACTTTACTTTCCAGCCTTTTACCAATATTTATGTACAGGCACCACCCTGTCTGGATTATAACGATCCCAAACTGGTCAATGCCCCTTTACCATCGCCTGTCGAAGTACTTCCGGGTTTTGAAAGATTTACGTTTAAGGTATTACCGTCCGACATGCCTGTTTCTGCGAATGGAGCCTACAATGATAAATCTACGATCTCGGCCAAGCTGCGTACAGTGACCATGCAGAGAAAAACAATCGCGGCAGCAGAAAAAAGTATAGAAGACCGGTATAAGGCTGACAAATTTCTGGAAGAAAGCAATAAAATTCTTGTAAAAAATTTCAATGGGTACAAAGGACTTTTATTGGCTGGAAGACAGCAAGATATCAATAATTTAAAAAATCACTTAAAATCAGGAGTCAAAGAACATATTATATCCTTTTTCCAAAAGAATGAGACCAATATTGATATGGTATCTAAAATTCTGGAACAGGCTAAAGCAGCTCCTGCTTTGAGATATCTGAGCCAGTATACTGCATCAGATGGCAGAAAATATAGTGATTTTTACAGTGATATCAGCACTAAAGATACTGGAACATCGGAGGATATTCTGTGGGAGCTATCCACTATTATGCTTTGGAACCAGCTGGTCAGTATGCTGGAAGCGACAATCAGTACTGTTGATAAACATTATACCCTTATGTTTGATACTCTGAAAACAGAGCTGCATAAGTATATTGACGAGTTTAAAGATGATGATTTAAAGGGAAAAGTAAAAAAAGAAGTTGAAGAGCTTAAAAGCAAAATCATTTCTGCCGAAAAATTCATCGACCTGCATCTTGGGTTTATGGAAAAGTTTTTTACTGACGAAAACAAAGGGGTTAATGATAACTTGAACGCCTTTGAACAGGAACTTGACAAGATCGCTGTCCAAATCAATCAATCTATTATTGAGATCGAAGACGATGTGAAAGATCTGTCAGATACATTGAGTATTCCGGAACTTAAAACCAAGGCTAAAGAAATATCTGCATCGAAGATCAATGAGCTGTTGAAATTAGTTGAAAATCAGATTGATGCTTTAAGTATTCATCAGAAAGTAAAAGAAGAAGCAAAAAGAAAGCTTAAGGGATATACTGATGTCAGTCTGATAAAACTTATTAAGGATAAAGTAGAGGAAATTCCGGACACCTCTCCTGTGGATGAATTGAAAGACAGTATTATTGCTGTCCTGAATGGATTGAAAAGCCATATAAACAATGAAATTGATCAGGTAAAAAAGCTTCCGGAAGAACTGCAGAAAGAATTAGCGGTTATAGAGTCTGAAATAAAAGGGATTAAAGAAGATATAGAGGATAGTATAAAGCAATTAAAAACTGGAATAGATGGCTGGATTGGAGATCAGAGCAAGGGTTTAATTCAAATTTTGGATAGTTTAGAAAATGACAAGGTTAAAATTAAAGAGGCCTGTGATGTTAATTTTTTCAACAAAAAGGATGAGATTATTCAGATCCTTTCCAAAGGCTTGATTGATTTATTAATCAACAAATACAAAGAAACAGATCTTACTTATCCACCCGTTGCTCATGTGTTTAACAAGGTTGATGCATGGATGAAAGACATCATTGCCGATTTTAATGCACTGCTTCATAAAATAAATTCGAATCTCAGCAACGACCTGTCAAATATTCAAAGTGTCGTTGATAAGTACCTTGATCCCGCTCTTGATTTATACAATGAATACAAAGCCATTGAAGATGCTATCGGATCTGGTGACAAAGATAAACTCATCAAAGAAGCCAATAAACTTTCGCAGGCCATCAATCAGGATTTTGGCCATGCAGCTGGGAAAGTAACAGAAGCTTATTATCAGCTTGAAAATGTGCAGAACAGTGTCGGAGATCTCGGCAAGGAACTTCAGAATACCCTTTTCAATTACCGTTCCGTGATGGAGGATATCAAAGCGGTAGACCTTGGAATTAACCGTAAAACGGTAGAGCTGATCTACAATTTTAAAGAATCCTATGCGCCAAAACTTCTGATGACTCCCGTGATGGGAAAACTGGAAAAACTGAATGATAGTTTAAGTGCGGTCGGGGTTAATATTCCTTATGGAGCGTTGGAAGAAAAATTTATCGCGCCTATGAAAGAATGGGGCAGCAGTTTTGCCAAATCGTTTTCAAATCAGTTTCCGATGTCCAATTTACTTAAAGATATCGGTGGTTTTAAATTTGATAACCTGCTGCCCTTCCTGAAAGGTGACGATGCCTTTTTCAAAGCCGTAAAAGTAGAGAGCAAAGTGGATGAAAAAGCAATGAAAGCCTGGGTAAAAGCAGATCTGGATTATACATTTACTGATGATAATACCTTGATGAGCATCGGTCCGCTGAAAGTGCGGATGCTTCGGAATGCCAAAATAGAAGCCCATGCCTATGAATCTATAGATATTGACAGGCATCGGAAGAGTGATAGTTTTGGCACCCTTAAATCTACCTTTGAAATTTCACTTTCAGGAGCGCCATTAATGCTGTTTAAAGAAACTGTAGTAAGCTTTAAAAACGGGAAATATGATTTTGATCTTGATCCAAGCCGTATGGAAATGCCCGGATTATTAAAATTACTGACAGATGCTTCCAAGAATATTCCTGCTTCAGATCCTTCTGCAGCCGGGGAAGAGAAGAAGTCACCTTTCAAAATGCAGATACTGAAATACGCTGTACCGAATACAAAATTAGAAATTCCTATGGGAGTAGAAGCAACATTAGATTTGCCTCCTTTATCAGTAGGAGGTGGTCCTACCGCTATTTCCAATCTTACGTTTGGAGGACATTTTCGACTGAAAGCATTAAATACAGACGTTACACCTGCCAAATTAGATTTTAATATGGGGCTTGGTTTCTACCTGGGTAAAAGAGATCTGCCTTTTAATTTCACGGCTTTTATCCTGGGAGGCGGAGGTTTTATTGATTGCAGCTTCAGCTATCATCCGTCAGTAAGTAAAAAGCCTGTTGTAACTTTTATCATGAGTGTTCACGGTAGCGCCGCATTAACAATTGCTGCAGGATGGATTACCGGAAGTATCATGGTACTGGCAGGAATAGAGGTGGAATATTATTCAGACAAGGGCAGTACAAGAATAGAAATGTTTGTCGCCATCATCGGAGTAGTAGATATTCTGGGTTTAATTTCAGTCTATCTTAGCCTGCGTTTATCCATCAATTACCAGAGCGATGCCGTTGGAACGGTATTATATGGAGTAGGAAGGGTAAAAGTGAAGATCAGGATTTGCCGGTTCGTTACCATCTCAGTCAGTAAAGACTACACAATGGTTCTTAAGGGTAAATCAGAAAGTGTGAAAAATGAAAATTCCCAAAAAATTGCAACCTCTTTAAACTAATCACTATGAGTAATACTATAACACTTCAATTGAGCTATGATTCTTCTTTTATAGATTTTGTGGTACATAAAAATCATTCTGATGATCCGGATAAAATAACGTCTGTTGATGTAAAGCTTTCACTTTTGTCCAGTGGAAATTCATACAGTATTAATCAGGATATTAATGCTGGTAATTTTGTTACTTTAAGAAATTATTTACTTCCATGGAAATGGATAGGAACAGACAACCCACCTACCCATATTAGAATCTATAAAATAACCAATGGTAAAATTCCTAAGCCCTTAGAATGGATTGATGTTAAAATTGAAGACCCACAGGCCGTCGATTCCACAGACTGCAGTATGATCCAAAATTATTTTGAAAAAAGTCTTGTAAGCCAATTACGGACACCGGACCATATCAAGTTGACGATTAATAAAGAAGAGGCGGAAATAATAAATGTTGATGAAAATTATACTGTAAACACAGTAGAAAATAAGTCTCAGGCTATCATTGCCCAAATGGCACAAAAACTGACTCCTTTTAATGAAAAACTTAGCTTTTTATTTTTGATAAGTCGAGAATTGAGTACAGAAAATGAATTAAGGTTTTTTACTCCTTCAGAAGATAAAAAAATAAGTTTTCTTTGTTTTCCCGTGACGCCTGCAAATGATAATTCAATTTGGTATCCAAAACCGGATTTCTTGGGTGAGAACAATGGTAATTATTGGATTGAATACAATATACCAGAGCTTTTAAATAGAAACCATATCTCGTGCTGCGCATTTACCAAAGCTACTGATTATCCTAAGTCCGATTATCCTCCACTGCCACAGCCTACTTTTGATGCAGAGCCTGTAATCCCTGTTAATGATACTGTTATTTTAAGAAGAGATGGTAAGTTCAACGGTAAAGTAAAAATCGAAGTGGAACAGGATAATGACTGGAAAATAGGGTTTACTGATGTTCTTGCAGCTCTTTTGGATATCAGAGACTTTATTTTTTGTGGAACTCCGGAAAATAAAAAGTTTAAGGTTCCTATTGACTTTGTCCGTGAAATTAATGTCGTTAAATCCTATCTTCTCTCACCTTTTATTCATCTTTCAGACTGTTTCCCTGCAATCCAAAAAAAGTATCTGGATTTTGAAATAGCAAATGGAAATGGTAGTCAGGATAAGATAGCAGATACTATCAAACTCGTAAATGAGACGTTTAAAGATTTTTATGAAAAAGAAGACAGTTATATAAAAAAAGAAACCGAGAAAGAAAAACTTTTAAGCTCAATCCTGAATTTGATTCCCTATTCATTAGAAATAAATGAGGGATTTGGCAGCCAGGAAGAAATTGAATCTTATAAACTGTATAATAAACTGGCTGATGAAAAGGTGGTACAGACTTTAATTTCTATACTGCTGCAGTTTGACTATAAAATGGATTTGTTGCCAATAAAAGGAAAAGAAGAATATTATTCGTTGGGTACTGATGGATCAGAAATCTGGATCAATAAAATAAAAGAGGAGGGAAAAGATATACCAGGGCCTATGAAGAAAGTGAAACTTCTCAATATTTACTCTCTCAATATATACCAGGATTTTTTCCGGTTTTTACTTGATAATGCTTCTACAGATGATGATATTCCTTTATTGAAATATCTGATAAATGATTTAAAAGATTTTTCTCCTGATACAATACTACAGCAGATTCCTCTTTTAATAAATGCTGTTTATAATAGTAAAAATGAGTCTCCTTTCTCTCCAATTAAAAATGTAAGGTCATATGATATCAAGTTTAATACAATTGTTGAAGACGTCCTGATCAATTACCTGAAAGATGAAATAACCAGATTGACAGCCGAGCCTAAAACGCCATCAACAGAGCAGCTTCCCATCCGTATCCAAATCGGAAAACCTAATCAGCTTGCTCCTAAAAAAGATGAAGAGTCTGATGATCTGGCCGATGAACTCAGTGGCTATGTTTTGCTAAGTACCCGCAGCCAGGCTGTGAATGACAGCAGTAAATATAAAAGCTGGAAATATCATAACTGGGGCAAAGCAAAACTGAGTACAGGAGATGATAAACTTACAACGCCTTTTCTTGTGCCCAGCTATCTGCCGGAACAGAACGATGTACAGCAGCTATTCCTGGAGATCAGTAATGAAAGTGCTTCACTGGTAGCCAATCTGGAAGGCTTAGGTAAAGATGATTTTATTGCAGAAGGTAGTGAAAAGAATAAAGCGCCTACTATTGATTTTTTCTTGCCTGATAATAATAATAGCAATAATCCTTACGCGTTGCGCTATGGCTATTACTACAATTTTGCTGCATTTGCCGTGATGAATTCCGGGGTTTTGCCGGAACCTTTAAGAGAAGGTGATGTTCTGAATCAATTTAAAAAAGATATTACTGGCGATATCAGTGAGTTTACAAAAACATTCCATTTTTTGCGCACAAAAGCAGTAAGCCCGCCATCTGTTATTATAAAAGATCCTGATGATAAAACAACCCATTATCCTAAGGATTATCCCAAAGAACTGAACCCGCTTTATCACGAACTGTTTGGAGTCAATGAAGATAAAATTACTAAAGATAGTACAGGAGATAAAAAGCGTACAGATCTTAAAGCACCTATTATTTTGGGTGAAAAATTTAACAAAGAATTTTCGATAAAAATAAAAAAACCAAGAACTGATTTTTGGGACTGCTATTCTTTTGACTGGAAGGAATTTAATGGAAATAATATAAATGCCAATAAATACAAAATCAAAGATGAATCTAAAAATATCGAAGAGTTTTTAGATCCCAGTGTTGCTGATAGTATCTGGATGAAGGTTGAGGTATTAAATAGTCTGAATTCATCAGATGCGGCAAATCTTATTCAGCCCCAGACTATTGAATACAATAGCAATCACGAAATACAGCTTAACATCAAATGGGGAGAAAATGATTCTTTTATAAACAATACCCTTACCCTTTCTCAGGGGAAAATTTATAAAATCTCTTTTTTCAATTTAATTGATGAAAAATATTTTGGAAAAGATGGTGAAAATCCTACACGTGAATGCAGGTTTGATTTGAAAAGAAATTTCATACCAGATAGAGAGGAACAGGAAAGAGACGGATTGGTAATGATTGCTGAAAATAAAGGGACCGGTGATGAGCGGAGTATTAATTGTTACAAAGTTTCCGGCGAGCACCTCATTTTTGAAACTGCCTACCAAAATACATACAGTGATGACCCAAACAAAAATCTTTGGAAAGCTCTGGATTTCAATGAGGAGTTAGTTTCGGAAGCTGTGCAAATGTCTGATTCTGTAAAGCTTATACTCAACAGCGGCAGATATAAAAGTTACAGCAGAATAAAGGTGCAGCATCAGAAACTGGACTGGCAGGGAAGACAGCCTAATATTAACTTTGCAGAGCTTGGGACAATTATTAATCCTGATCCTGACAAAAGAATGCCAGATGATACCCTTACTATAACAAAGGCAATGGAATTAGATGCTTGGTGGAATTCAGAGCGGCCGCACGACACCTCCGTAATATCCTATGCTAAAATTCTAGCTTCAAGAGAAGGTAAGGATAATATACTGCATGAATATAAAAATATATTGGATAATCATGCCATGCTTCTGAAATACGCGGTCACGTTGTATAACAGATACGAATCTTTGGGAGGACCTTATGATAAGGACATTATCACAAGTAAAATAAAATTGGACAACGAAGAGAGGGCTGATAAAAAAGGTACTTTCTATCCATGGAAATTCTATCTTAAAAAATCCAGAAGGGAGGAACAGCTTCCTGCTCCGTCCGTCCGTTTCTACATTCCGCTTACAGGCTCTATCAAAGAAGCAAACGAGACCTCATTACTCAATATAGCAGATGTAATGTTGGTCATGGATGATGTCTGGTACAGAGAGGCAGGGCTTGCGCAGAAATTTACACTGGGTATAAAAAACACGGCGTATAAGATAACATCAGAATCAGGAGATCTTCTTGAACTTAAACAGTATCCGGAAGCCGGATTTGATGTAACGTTAAGTGAAGCCGCAACAAAACCTCATAAGGTGAGCCGGAAAGAAGAAGATGCTTCAGCCATTATAACAGATGATATAGAGGATTTTATTTTGGTAGATGATCAATATATAACAGGTCCTTTGGGTTTTACTTTCGATTTTGTGGCCACCAATCCAAAGGTGAATTCCACTTCCTTCGTGATTTCAGGAAATGGCCTGGCTTCCTACATCAGGAATGATTATAAAGATAAAAATGATCCGTTTTATCCGATGTTTAAGCTGGCTGTACGCAGTGAAATATCACCTGCTCTCCATACAATGAATGAAGAACCCGGCCTTAAGCCGGAAGAAAAAGAAAAATGGATCAGGAAAATGACCAGCAAATGGAGTGGTGCCCAATGGGTACAGTTCCTGAAAGCAGTAGACTCTTTTGTTCCGGACCAATGGAGAAGTGATGTCCGGAAAAATGGTTTCGTAAATATTAGCAAACCACCTAGGCTGGAAGATTTTAATTTATTTGGAACTACATTTCTGCAATATCATAACTGGTACATTATCTTGTCTACTATTGAAAGTAATATCGGAGGTTTACCTGTTGAAAGATATTATGATACCTATAGAATTGCTCAGGATAATCCGGTTTCAGTACATGAAAATAAAGAAATGAAACATTTTCCGGAAGGGTATGCCAGAATAATGGTTGTTAGGAAATCAAATGATTTCGAGAATGGGGTAAAAAGAGATAATATCTGGGATGAATTGTTTGGTAAAAAGGAAAATGATGATGAAAAATCAAAAATTAAAAATGATAATATATTGGCTATGCCAATTATTACTGAGAGAATACCTGTGAAATTTAAATCATAAAATTATGAGTGCTAAAGAAGAAATTATTAAAAATCTGACTGTACTGGCTGATAATAGCTGTACCAGTAAACTGAATTTTATCTACTACGATATTATTCACGAGTGCAAAATAGAATTTCCGGCAAGTTCATGGGAAAAAGCCCGGCTGGCAGGATATACTTTTGATCAGGTCCTTGAAAATACAAAGGATGGTACATTCAATTTGTTGCTATGGATCTTAAGGTTTGATTTTAATGAAAATGATCATACTATTTTTATTAAGGAAATTATTTTATCCAGCCTGTGGAGACCTTCTACAGGGGGCACTTCCCCGCATGAAGATGGGAGAGGACTTGATATTATGGCTATACAACCTAATATTGGAAAAGAGATTGTATGCAGTACTGTTACAAAAAGTGAGCCTGGGTATTTTGTAAAGCTGCGCACAAATGCTTTGAGCCAGGGGCTGATCACTCAATTTTTTTCACCCTGGACCATGTATTATTACAATAAGGAAGGTCAACTTATTGAAGAGCCTAATCGAGGGATCACAGATAATGAAAAGATTCATTTAAATCATGTCCATTTTACGATTTCAAAATAAATACTAACCATCAAAACTAATACCGATGAAATCATTAACTTTTTTTCTGTCGCTGATCGCTATGTTTATATCAGCTGATCTTTTTGGACAGGGAACTTCCGGAACACCAGCTCCCAAACCTGTACCAACATCTGCAATACCTCTAACCCCGATATCAGATGTTGAAAAATGGGTTGCCATTTCTCCTGTTTTACTCTTTCTGTTAATTATATGCATTGTTTTTTTAAAACTGAAAAAAGACAAGGTATCTCTGAAAGACTTGCTTTTGGATAAAGATGCCAATGTACAGATGCAAGAACAGCAAACAGAAAAGCTTAAAGCTTTTGCAAAAGCAGATTTTGTAAATCAGAAGGCATTAATGGACGCAGCTGCTGAAGTTAATAATACCGTTGATCCAACTACAGAGCAGAAGCCTAATACAAGTGTAAGTCGTTTTTTAGCTTTTATAAGTGGTTTAGTCTCTGTGGGGCTGGCCTGTGTTCTTACCACTTTTGCCATGTGGAACCACTTTGATACTAATGAATTTCCAAAATTAAATGAACTGTTAGGAGTTTTACTTTCATTGGGAATCGGGGTGATACCATATGCATTTAATAAGATCAGTACAGCAGTTAAATAACAGAATCAATATTTAATTTAAAAAGACTATGAATACCGGAAAACAACTATTGGAAGCAGCCCGAAATCATATCGGAGAAAAATATGTTTATGGTGCCATTGTACCATTTGAAAACTCAGATTATAAAGGCCCATGGGACTGTGCAGAATTTATTTCCTGGATCGTCTATCAGGGTACAGGAATTAAAATAGGAATAAGAGGTAAAGAAGCCTACACGGGATACTGGGCCAAAGATGCAGCTGCTTTCTGCAGAAAAATAACCATTAATGAAGCCTCTCAAACCTATGGCGCTATTTTATTCAGACCGCCTGGTTACAAAGGAATAAAAATAGGACATATTGCTTTCAGTGATGGTAAAGGCGGAACTGTAGAAGCTAAAAGCGCAAAAGAAGGCGTCTGTGAAAGCACTATTAAGGGAAGACAATGGGAATACGGGTTTTTGATCAATGGAGTTGATTATGAGACTAATTTAAAAACAGTTGCTGATTATCATTATCCGTCATTGAATTTTTATGTGAAATCACCAGCTATGAAACATGCTCTTGTTGAGGAGGCTAAAAAAAAGCTTTCGAAACTCAATCTGTACCATGGTTCTATTAATGAGATCTACGATAGTGAAACTGCTAAAGCAGTTGTCAATTATCAAAATATGAAAGGGCTTGTAGTAGACGGTGCGTTGGGCAGAGATACCCTGAGATCACTGAAGGTACGGCAATATACTACTGTTGAAAAGAGCATGATATGGTTTAAACAAAATTTTGAGATGAAAATTAAAGAAAAGTTAACAGGGACTCCTTTTGATCTTCATCTCATTATGGCAATTGCCTACCAGGAGACCGGCTATGTATGGAGTAAAATGATCGGTAAAACCACACTTGCAGATTTATTGATGTGTTGTACCGGAGATACACTCGATGCTCCCAACAGAAGTGCTTTTCCCAAGGATAAAGCAGCTTTGCTAGCCCATACTGACGGAGACAAAATGTTTCTTATTGCACGGGAAGCTTTAAAAAACGTAGGGCGGTGGGAAGCTGTTTATAAAAAGCTTTATGACACTCAGCCGGATAAATTTTGTCACGGGTATGGTATTTTCCAATATGATCTACAGTTCTTTAAAACGAACCCCGGTTTTTTCCTTAATAAAGAATGGGGAAATATTGATAAAGTGATTGAAATGGCGGTTAACGAACTAAAAGCTGCACAAAACAGAATTCCTTCTTACAGAGGTAAAAACAAACTTACCATGATAGAACAAATCTATGTCGCAATTGCCTATAATAAAGGAACAGCCGATGTTACCAAAGACTTTAAGCAGGGATATCGGAATGATGCAGGGAAGTACTATGGTGAAATGATTTATGAATATTATTTATTGTCTGCTGCCCTGTGATTTATTCATTGTTTAGCAGAGAATTAAGGAGAAGATTTATTATGTTAAATCTCTTATTGGAGAATATTCTTTATATTTAAAGCTTAATTAAAATTAAAACAATGAAAAACTTAAAGAAAATCTCAAGAGATCAGTTAAAACAAGTTGCCGGTGGCGGAAACAGAGATGGTATTTGTAAACCTCAATATATGTGGGTTTGTGAAGCGACAGGTATTTGTGGCCCCGAGTCAGATGCAGCCTGCAATTGCTATTGCGTTCCTATAGTATAACAAACATATGATCCCTCACCTGAGGGATTTTTATTACCCATAAGATTTGAAAACCTATTTCTATCCCGCATGAAGATAGGAAATCAGTACTGAAAATAAGTTTCCGGTCCTTCTGCGGTCACTCATTGCCCCTTTTATCAGGGGCTTTTTTATTGCTATATTCATAGGGCCTATAGTTGTCATCATCATAGTACATGTTTAATTTTCCTTTCGGGTCATTTTATTTTACATTTTTCTTCTCCAAGCATTTTGACGCTCAAATTACAAATTAATATCATCTGTTTTTAAAATACTGCAGCTACCGAACAGAGAGGCCAAAAAACTTTCACAGGAACTAAAAAAAAATGAATTTTGAACATTGAAATTACGGGCAGTATCATCCGGTTCAAAAAAATAAAGGTTACTGCAACTACAGAATAGAGAGGTCAGAAAACTTTTATAAGAACAAAAGAAAAGTGAAATTTGAGTTCTGAAGAATGTAGACAGTCATTGCACTCAAAGAGTATTAAACTAAGAAAGCAGGCAAAAAGCATAATAAAAAGTATAAGTGATTTTGTTGATATGAAAATAAAATTACAGACTACCGACAGCATACATAATTTCCTGGTGATGACCCTATAAACAATTCACTAAAGAATAGTCTGATAAGAGGGATAAAATCAAATCACTCAATAAAGTAGAAAATTCCATTTGGGGTGATCGGCTTATCAATATTATATCCTTTCCCGAATTATCAATTTTATCAAAACTAATTTTCAATAATCAAATGAGTACACCATTAAATACAATTTTCAGTTGGTTTGAAACTGGAGATTTTCCCACAGAAACGCAGTTTAAAGAAACATTTTTATCTTTTTATCATAAAGATGACCCAATCCCATTCAAAAGTATTGAAGGGCTTGAAGAAATTTTTCACTTATTTGCCAGTGCGGAAGCATTTCAAGAACATTTAACAGATCCAAAGGCTCATTCTGAATATTTGGCTTTACTTGATGCCGGTAATCTAACCTCGACCCATATCAGCAGCTGGAAGGCTAAACTCGGGATCAGCAATGCTGCTACGGTTGACAGCTCTGATCAATCGGGCAATGTGTACACGAAAACACAGACAGATGGTTTTGTGAATGTACTGAAAGATGCAGATAAAAACCTGGAGCTGGAGATAAGAAAAATTAAAGAGATTCTCTTATCCAATGACCTGTCTTTAGATGAACTTCAGGAAATTGTCAATTTCATCAAAAAAAACCGTGATGATATCGAAGCTTTGAAAGCTGTCTCAGGAGAGACAAGGGAAGATAAAGTAAAACTCTTACTGGACTACAGTGGGTTAGGCAGTCCAAAAAATCAACAGGAGTTTAATAAGCAAGTTTACGATAAAGTATTACTAATCTCACAGACTCCTACAAGTGCCATAGTGCAGGTGACAGGAAGTACCGTTTTTCCCAATACCCTTGAAACAGAAAACGTGATCATCCAAGCACGGGACAGTGTTACAGGTAAAAAAATAAATATTGACGACTACGCTACCAATCAAGTCATTGAGGTTAAGATGTTCAGCGACCCCGTTAATCCAATTAATATTCTCATTTTAAAAGTTAAACCATAAAAAAATAAAGCTATGAATAATAACGCAGTAATAAGTAATAACGCACATCAGGACAATTTTTTTGGAGAGCTGCAACATACCCGGTTTCAATATTTTGATACACTTCCCAATACGGATAAAGCCCTTCCCGGCTGGATCATTGATTATAAAAATGAACTGCATCAGTGGAACGGTTCCCAGTGGATTAATCTTGCTCAAAATTATGTACATCCTGATTATCCGCTGACAAATAATCCCTTTCAGACAGATCAGACAAGTGGGCTTCTGCTGCTGAGTCAGATTCTGACCAACAGTTCAGGGCATGTTATTAAAATAGCAGGCCGAAATCTTACCAATGCTGATATTGTCTCTATTTTCCTGAACGATGCCATTCAGTCGGGTACCTTTACATGGTCCTCCAATAAGATCAGATCATATATTGAAAATTTCATAGGACAAAGCCTTACAGGAGCATTAATTTATCAGCCGGGAGGCTATATCCCTTCTGCTGTTAAAGGCTCAATGGCAGCTCCGTCACCCATTACATCTGCAGCCATTAAAACAGGTATGGTGTGGGTCATTACTGCAAACGGATGGGTGGGTAATGAACCTGTTTCTATTGGTGACCATCTTATTGCCAATACGGATAATGCTTCAAATGTTCCCGGAAATTATCAGATTATAGAGAAAGGGATTCCTGATATCGTAGATGCTACAGATGCAGTGAAAGGACTCATTCAAATAGCTACAGATATTGAAGCCGTTGCGGGAATTGATAACAGTAAAGCAATGACTCCGAAAGCGACAAAAGCTGTTTTGGATGCAAAGATCAAATCAAAGACATGGGATATTGGAGACGGCTCTTCTGCTAGTTTTTCCATTACTCATAACTGGAATACCTGGAATGTTGACTACATCTGTTACCGTAATACTGATAACAGAAAAATTAATGTAAGCTGTGTCCCTACATCAGCAAATGATGTGCAAATAGATGTTCTGGCACCTCTTACTCCGAACGAATATAGAATTACTTTAACCGCAAGACTTGATTAATGATCGCACCTGAATATTTTAATAATCACATCGCCATAGAAGGCGAAATTATTGTGAAAAGTGTTCCAAACGATGCAGGCTTTGTATTGGTTTGGAATCCTACTACAAAAAAAATATCCCAAAGAACAAAAGCTGAGATTATTGCTGATTTAGATATTATGACTTTAAGTACAAATCAGTTTGTATATGGTCACAAATCTTTTATGAGTTCTGGTGTGCCTGATGAACATGCCAATAATCTGTGGGTGAGAAGTGATGATGGCTCAGAACCGGGAATAACATTCTGGAAAACAGGATATATATCTTCTGCGCTTACTTTAAGAAATGATGGATTCCATTTTGGAGTGGGAGCCAATAATCATTATGATTATGTAAAAGCTGAAGGCTTTAGAAAGAATGGTTCTTCTGATAATTTTTTCTTAACAGGAGGAGGGAATGATTATGACTCTAGGAAAAAAGAGGATTCCTGGTTTCATTCCGGAAGAAACTTTCCACAGGGGACATTCATTGAAACCGATATTGATTATTCAGTAACATATGGAGACCAGTTCCTTTTGGAAATGAAAGGGAATATGTACAGTAATGGTCAATATTTACCTTTAGATGCTAAAATTCAGGGGTATATTTACAATGATACTATTATATCAGAAGGAGGCTATTCTACTTTAAATTATTTTAATTATGTAATATGCTTAAACTTCAATGGTAAACTGGCTGTTTGGTTTCCTGGTATGGGATACTGGCAAGGGTTTGATGCAAAAATAACAGTAGGATACGGAGGTTTAGACCAGGGAAGAAACAGAGTGACTTCAATCACGGACAGTACGGATCCGGGAGGAACAAAGAGAGTCCAAATTAACCTGAAGCATCTCCTTACAAAAGAAGAACTTATTTCTGGAAATACATTTTGGGAAAAGAAGGATGTTGGAGGATATTGGGCCTTAGATTCAGATAAACCTATAGCCGGGCTGAATGGTAGCGGGGCGCAAGTCATTTTATCAGGCGGTCTGCTTGCTTCACCTTCCTACTCTGATTCCCAATTTATTCCTGCTCATGGAATACATTCAAGAGGGTTTGTTCAATCTGACGAAGGCTTTCAAAACAGATTCTACAAAGTAAACGAAAGGAACAGAATCTGGTCATTTGCGAATGCAGATAATTATGGCATATCTTATTTTCAAGGAAGCGGGCATGTCTTAGGTGAAGGGATTAATTTTCACTTTGGTGATGCAGGCGCTACGGGTCATCAGTTTTTTATACAAAGTAACGGGAGGGTGTTTTCTGAAGCAGATGGTAATTCTGGAGATTGGAAACATAAAGAGTATAATATAAACAATTATCTGGGTGCTGATTATATCAGCGGAGGACAGGAAAAACCAAATTCTGCTTATTTTGGAGCAGGAAAATTAAAACTCCAGATGTTGGAAGCTGCTCAGATGGGGTTTTCCAATATGGGTTGGTCCGATGTATTATGGATGTCTTCTTATACAGGAAGTGATGTTAAAAAATCGACGGCTATTGTTTCATCCAAATATAACAACAGAATAGGCTTTGTAAAACAGGATTATGATTCAGACAAATGGGGAGAAGCCTACGACTTCTGGACTACCTTTAATCTCCCTAATCCGGTAGCAAAAGCTGATCTGGATAATTATGTTACATTGAATACCCAACAAACTGTTGATGCAAAAAAAACATTTAATGGGGCTACTGGAAATAGTTATTCAGAATCTGCTATTATGGTTAACGGTAACGGCTCTGGCTTATATCCGGCGATAGGTTTTCATCAACCTGGAAATTATGCAGGAACTATAAGTCTGAGAAATTCAAATCAATTTTATTTTAGAAATACTGATGATTCTGATTTCAATTATTTATTGGCTAAAGGATATGTAAAATCAGGCTCGGATGATTCTTATATACTATTAGGTGGGGGAGGACATAGATCTCTTTCAGATTTTGCTTTATCAGGACAATTAGGCAATTACCTGCCTTTAGGTGGAGGAACTTTAACAGGAGGCGGAATAATTTCTTCCAATGGAGATATCGTTTTAAAGCAGAATAATGTAGGAGGAAATGCTACAGGTGTCTGGTGGCAGAACAAGGATGGGAGTGGAAATAGAATTGCAGGAATAGGAGCATTGACCGAAAATGGAGATTTTGTCTATCATTATCTTGGTTGGGATGATTCACCCTGGAATCCTGCAACTGCTTTAGTAGTTAATGATAGTCTGCTTCAGTATAAAAATAATAAAGTTTGGCATGAAGGAATTTTAGAAGATTATCATAACTATGGTTTAGGCAGATTAAATATACCTGTACTTTCAGATCTTGACACCTATTCAGCATATCAGACCGGTATCTATTCATTTAATGATAATGCACAACATAGACCTTATGATTATGGTACGGTCATAAAAGCAATGAGAAGTACTAATGAAGGTACTGAAATTGCTGCTAACGTTTGGGGTACAGGTCTGGCATTCAGAGGATATGTTGGTGGAACTTACGGTCCATGGAGAGAGGTATGGCATTCTCTTAATTTCAACCCCGACACTAAAGTAAACAAATCAGGTGATACCATGACAGGTAATCTAATAGTACCTAATGTTGTATTATCATCAAATAGTTTATTAAGCCAGACCCTTAATGGTTCTCAAATCATTGCAGCACTTAATGATACAATGTATATTGGTAATACGGCTGGATTGGACTATTTAAATTTACAGTCCAGATATGGTTTGACGCATTATCAAAATGGAGTGCCCGGAAATATATGGACTTCACATAATTTTAACCCTGATAATTATATTCCAAAAACTCATCCGGTGTATAATATTACACAGAATCAAATTAATGGCTGGAATCATTATTTAGGATATTGGGATAACAGGATTATACAACCGGCAAACGCATTAACAGAAAAATTACAATTTGGTTTTACGTCCTGGAATAATGATGGTAATTATCCTTATGCCGACTATTTGCATTTTGGAGGGTACCAGGATGGCTCGGGAGGCAATCAAAACCTTATTACATTTAATAAAAATGGTTTTGGACTAAGACAATGGCAGGGAAGTTCTCAGGGAGTATCCCGATATCAGTCTTTTGTTGACTATTGGAATACGGGAGACTTTGCCCAGCAGGATGTTAATCAATGGAAGGCATTATATAATACCTGGGGTACATCAAATCCGGATAGCTTCGTTAAATTAAGTACCGGAAGCAGCTCTATTGATATATCCGGAACGGACTTAAATGATTTACAAAGAACCGGATTTTTTAAAGGAAGTGGTTTAGGTCATTCCCCTACAGGTACAACAGAATGGTTTTTTATAACATGTGAGCATCATTATACAGGATGGGCAAGTCAAACAGCTACTACTTACGGTACAGGTGCTTCCGATTCCCAGCCAAATAGAGTTTTTAAAAGAGCTTTTATAGGTGGAAGTTACTGGACGGATTGGGTTGAAATGACGACATCTGCTAATAATAATCAAAATAAAAAGAAAACGTATTTCTGGCAAAGCCCGGCATATACAGGTACAATGGTAAATAGGGTCTATTTACCTGAGTGGACTGTAGGCGATGTAACGGTCAGAGTCAATTCATCTTACCATGATGGTTATGCAATAGGAGTCATTGAAATGCAATTTACTTATGGAATTAATACCGGAGGGGTTTGGGGATTTGAACCTAAAATAACCCAGGTATTTGGTAACATAAGACAATGGATCTATGTTGAACCAAAGATTTTTTATGATTCAGCAGAAAGCAGACCTTATATTAATGTACATAAATTTAATCCGGCATCCAACCCAATTTATATTGATGTCACTTTAAGAAGCTTTTCAAACAATCTTACAGATAATTCTGTATTTTTTAGAGAAGATGCATCTACACCTGTACTTGATTTAAGGAATAATACCACTCTTGATGATAGTCTGGATCTCAAAGCAAATAAAAACGGAAATAATGCAACGAATACCTGGATAGATTCATCAAATGGTTTGCAGAGTAACCCTACCATTATTGGTAAAATGGCAAATTCAGGAGGACAAAGTGATTTGGCAAATGCCACTTACGGTCAGGTAGCGGGGTATATAAATACGAACGGAAAAGCACAAGGGTGCCCTACGGATGACTGGTGGTATAGATTTAAAATGCTTCATGCTAATTCTGCCGGCTATTACGGAGAAATGGCCGTTCAAATGACCGGAGGCAACTCATTCAGATATAAAAGAGTAGAAGCCGGAGGTGATTACGGCTGGATTCAGGTATGGGATAAAGAGAATTTAACCCCTTCACATATAGCTCTTTGGGATCTGGCTTATAATTTTACTTTAGCGGATGTATTAAACTTCAATGACACGAATGGAGACTGGACAAGGTTCTATAGACAGGATGGAAGTGCATTCGACAGACTAAGAATGGGGATGGGGATAATAGATTCCAGGGTACAGGGTAATGGATTGGGTGGAAATGGTTCACCTGATTTACCCAACTCAGGAATATCGGCACTTAATCATAAAGTCTTGCCATTATTCCATTCTACAAAGCAATTAGGCTGGAGTTCTTCTTTAATTTTTAAGGGTTGGACTGATTCCTACAAAGCGTGGAAAATAATGGGGCCAGCTGACAATAATAATACGGAACAGGATTTTTATTTAAGCCAGACAAGATCAGACAATGGGCAATGGATGACTGAAAGAAAAATATGGACATCTAAAGATTTCAGTCAGTCTAATGTTAACACCTGGAATAACTTGACCAATGCTGTTATATTAAATCAGCAATTTACGAATTATACAGGTAACGGATTAATTATCGTTGACGACTATCAGGGGGGAGAATCCGGTATATATAATGAAAATGATAAATTATATTTAGCAGCGTTAAAAGACGAGTATTATAAATATTCAAGTGGCTATGATGATTGGGAAGGTATTAATTTTAACAGAAAGGATCACAGGATTGGTATAGGCAGACCATCCAATGATACCGATAAGTTAACCGTAGAAGGTTCAGTGAAGGCTAGCGGAAACTTTAAATCTGAAAAAGAAGACCCTAATACGTTGTTTATTGCGGATGGAAGTTTAGCCTTTCTTAATGATGAGATTACCCATGAAGACGACAGAATAAGATTATCCCATGGGATGATTGATCAGCAGCCAGGGGTCCAGTCTTATGATTCCGAAAATAGAATGTTAGTTATTAGGTGTACGGATCCGTCGGAACCTTTTATATTAAAAGAATGTTTCCGGGGACAAAGAATACTGATATTAAATACCCACTATGAGAAACCGCAATTGTTTATTATAGAAAAGGCTGGTTATAAATATGATATCCCTCCCTATACCTCTGTCCAGTTATTTGCATGGGATGAAAAGACCGTCTATAAATATGCGGAAAATAAAATGTATTAAAACTGAAAAAATTCACAATAAAAGAATATACACTTAAAGCAGATTAATAATTTGAGGTTTTTTAAAAGGAAGGATGATCGGAATTTGCAAATCTCTGAATCATTCAAAAAGGGCAGATCATTTATGATTTGTCCTTTTATTTATTTTCAACATCACAGCCATCGAATACTTCAGCGCATGTAGCCTATATTTATAATCTGAATAATATCTTCCATATATATTTATTATTTTTACCGAAATTAAAAGCTTAATATGCCCACTCCGCAACAAATCCAGCAAATATTTGCACCTTACTATAATGCTGAAACCAATATTTGGGAGCGTTTTTCAGAAAAAATAACAGTCAGAGAATTTGAGAAAAATAATGTTATAAAAGATTATGATGGGGTAGAAAGATATTTGAATATTGTTGCCGCTGGTTCTGTTGGTTTATTTGTATGGAACGGGAAAAAGGATATTTGCATCAATCTTTTATATGAGCAGAGCTTTATGAGCGATTACTTCTCTTTCCTTAAACAGCAGCCTTCAGGCATAAAAACACAGGCATTGGAAGACTGTACATTATGGTCCATCAGCTATCCGGATCTTAATGAGCTGTATTCCCGGAATGAAACAGGATTGAGGATTGGTAAAGCGATCCCTGAAATACTATTCTTACGAAAACAACAGGATCAGATCAACCTTCTGACACTTAGTCCAAAGGAGCGTTATCTCAATCTTATCAGCCAGCGTCCGGAAATTTTTCAGCGTACACCTCTGAAAATAATAGCATCTTACCTTGGATTGACAGCAGAAAGTCTGAGCCGCCTCAGAAAAAGAGTTACAAAAAAGTAAAACTTACCCATCGTCAATTTTATTTCGCTTTCTTATTGCTAGTTTTGAATATTCTAATATTCAAATAAAAACTTTTATGAAAGAGAAAAAACGATTCCTGAGTATCTCTGTTTTTTATGCCATCGCCATTTTGTTCCGCTATTTGGCTGTTAAAACCAACCTGTTTCATTTTACTGATAATCAGTTGATACAGATTTTACTCCGTGGAATTGGTCCGGCTTTAGGCGCCTTTGCTTCTGCTATGGTATTCAATATCCCGTTAAAACTCTCTTTAAAAGGAAACTATCAGAATATACTTTTGCCATTGCTCATTTTCTGGATATTTCCAATAGTACTTATTGGAACAGTAACCTATATTCAGGAAGCTGAATTTCCTTTTTTGCTGCTTTTCACTGTTTTGGTGTATGGATTACTGGAAGAGATCGGTTGGCGTGGATTTTTGCAGGAACAGCTGAAAGATCTGCCAAAGCTTCAAAGCATAACTATTATCGCTGTTTTATGGTTTATCTGGCACCTGAACTTTGAATTCACCGGTTCCAATATGATTTTTCTCGGTGTCCTGTTTTTGGGAACCTGGGGGATTGGAAAAGTATACAGCAGCACCTATTCATTGCTGGCAGTAGCTGGTTTTCATTCGCTGAATAATTTTTTCAGAAATGGACTCCATGAAAAGGAATTGATTTTAATTACCATATTATTGGCAATCTGGATAGGGTTCATGATCTGGTATAAAAGAAATTATAAAGCTGCTGTTTAAATTTCAGTTCATTAGGAGTATTTATGCTGTAAAAGCCTTTAAAAAAACAAAATGTAATACTTCTGAAAAGAGAATTGTCTTACCTGTAAATGTATCCACATAACCCGTTTTCTTATCTGAAGACAGAAAAATGTTGAAAGCTGTGATGAATCAAAAAAATATGAAGCAATTGACCAATATTCTAATCATGAGTTTCTGCCTGTTAATCACATCCCTTTGTCAGGCTCAGAAAAAATCGAACCGGCTTATCAATGATTTTATGAAAGTGGAAGGAAACTGGACAGGACAATTAACCTATCTGGACTACAGTTCAGGAAAACCTTATACAATGTCTGCCGATATTGAAATAAAAAGAATTCCGGAAACCCATACGTTTCTTTTCGTTCATACTTATCCCAAAGAAAAAAGTGCGAATAAAACGGATACCGTTACCATCTCAAAAGATGGACAATATATAGGTAAGGAAAAGCTGGTTTCCAGAATAAAACTGCCCAATGGAGATATGAAAATCACCACTGAGAGAAAAGGTAAGGATGGAAACGAAGGCAAAGAAGCCACCATCAGGCAGACTTATACATTAGGGAAAACATTATTTTCTACACAAAAAGATATACTTTTTTCCGGAGAAAAGAGATGGATTAAAAGACATGAATATGTTTACAGAAAACAGTATTAATTGTAATTGTTCAAAATAACCTCATGAAAGTATATACAGTTATTCTCATTATATTGAATCTTTTGCTGACATCACCAGTGCATGCTCAGCAAACATTGTGGGGAAGTCAGCAGGAAAAAGAGGGTATATACAGTATTCAGGACAGTGTGATGATCCGTACAGGAGATGGAGCAGAAATTTCCGCAATGGTAGTGCGAAAAAAAAATGACAATATTCCACGACCTGTAATATTGCAGTTTACAATCTATGTAAGAGATCAGGGACGGGATATACAGTCGCTTAAGGAAGCTGCAGATAAAGGATATGTAGGAGTTATGGCTTATACAAGAGGGAAGCGCTTCAGCAAATCTGAGATTTATCCGTACGAAACCGATGGAAATGATGCCTATGATGTTATTGACTGGATCAGCAGACAGCCATGGTGTAATGGTAAAATAGGAATGTATGGAGGAAGCTACAATGGCTTCACGCAATGGGCAGCCGCTAAAAAGCTGCATCCTGCGTTGAAAACGATTGTTCCTTATGTTGCCAATCGCCCGGGGATGGGGCTCCCTATGGAAAATAATATCTTTATCAATCCCAATTACGAATGGTCATTTTATGTAGGCAACAATAAATATCTGGATAACAAGACAGGTGATGACCGGAAAAGATTCCGGAATATGATGTTCAAATGGTGGGAAGCTGGAGCAGCCTATCATAAGATGGATAGTATTGATGGTACACCGAACCGCCTTTTTCAGCGTTGGATCAGCCATCCCGATTTTGATTCTTACTGGCAGAATATGGCTCCCTATAAAGAGGATTTTGCCAGGATTAATATTCCTGTGCTGGCATTTGACGGCTATTATAATGATTCTCAGAATTCGGGAATTTACTATCTGCGCGAGCTCAATAAATACAGTCCCAAGACACCGGCTTATCTGGTAATTGGTCCTTACGGACATTTCGGAACACAAATGGGAGGACAGGAGACCATTAACGGATATACTGTCAGTAAAAAGGCTTTATTTCCGATCAAGGAATATACCTACCAATGGCTGAATTACATACTGAAAGGAGCTGAAAAACCAGCTTTTTTGAAAGATAAAATAAACTATCAGGTTATGGGAACAGATGAATGGCGAAGTGCTTCTTCACTGGAGGCTATGCACAACCGCTATTTGAAATTCTATCTAAGCTCAGCTAAAGTGAGTGATGAAGGATACCTGCTAAGTCAAAATAAACCTGAATCCAGTACATATTTAGTTCAGAAAGTAGATTTTGCAGACCGTACTGTCAGCAATAATGATTATTATCCGGACCCTATCATTCGGGAAAATGTATCCGGTAACGGTTATATTTTCATAAGTGAACCCCTGAAGGCTATGCTGGTAAACGGATCATTTCTGGGAAATATCAGACTGAGTATTAATAAAAAAGACGTAGATCTTGGAGTAACCCTTTACGAACTCACCCCGGAAGGTAAATATTTTCATCTTTCGTACTACATCGGCCGCGCAAGCTATGCCAAAGACAATACTAAAAGACAATTATTGACCCCTGGTAAAAAAGAGATGATCACTTTTGAAAATACTCATCTGATCAGCAAACAATTGCAGAAGGGAAGCCGGCTGGTAGTTGTACTCAATGTCAATAAAAATCCTTTTTCAGAACTGAATTATGGAAGTGGAAAAACAGTAACTGCCGAAACCATTGCCGATGCAAAAGAACCGTTGGTTATTCATTGGTTTAATGACAGTTTTATTGAGATTCCTGTTTTACAATGACAAATATAAGTTTTCGGTAATATTGAGTTTATCTCAACGAATTATACAACACCTTCACTTGCCATATTCTGCAGTTCTTCTATAAATTCCTTAAGGCTTGTTTTGGGAGGAATATTAAGCTTCTTCCGGATTCTGTACTTTCTGCTATCAACAGCTCTTATAGAACTTTTGGTATACATAGAGATTTTTTGTCCATCCAATCCCAGTTTGATCAATGCGCAAAAATGCAGTTCAGAATCGATAAGAGAAGGACATATAGCTAATAATTCAGATCTGAAGTGAGGAAATAGCGCATCAAATTTGTCCATAAATAAGGGGGAATTGTCTTTGGCCAAATTATAAACACCGTGAAAATCATCTTCCTTAATTGCAAGATTACTTATCTGATTATTAAGTTTTTTATTTGCTTTCGTAAGCATTTTAAGATCGGCGTACATATCCTGTCTGCTTTCTTTTAAACTTGAAATCAGAATATCTTTTTGAGAAATAAAAAGCATATCTATAAAAAAAATGGCCAGTAAAAAGAAAAAATTAATGAGCTTCAGAAGCTTAAAATCATAATAGTTTTTTAAAAAACGGCTTGTTATTATAAACCCACAGTCACAGAAAAGACAGACCGAAAAATTAATACATATTATAAAAGATATAAAGAATATCAGTAAGAAATCCTTCTTTAAGTTAAAGAACAGAGGAATAGTGAATAATAAACACAGATAAAAGTATTCTACTCCGGCACGTTTATACGTATAAAGAAAAAGGAAACTTGTTGTGAATGTTAATAAAAGAAAAGAAACTAAGGTCATTGATTTCAGATGCTTTATAAATAATACCGTGATTTTTTCCACACTTATTATCAGAAGATAAAGCAAACTGAGAAAAATTAAAAATATTGATATGACAATATCTTTAAAATATAAAAGGATAAAAATTGAATAAAACATAAATAAGCTAAAAAGAAACAATAGATATCTTTTTACAAATTTTAAATAGTAATCTTCTAAATTCATTGCAGCAGAAATGTTTTCAAAAAAATGATAAATCAAAAAGGTTATTGGCAAGTGATTAAATATCGGATGATCAAATACAATGTTGTTGAATCAATGTATTTAATCCATAAGTAAATCCTTCTGTTAGCCATAGGATATGGCTTTATTTCGCGCAAAAATATAAGTTAATATTTAAATTCGTTTATAAATAATTCACATGTTTAAGACAATTATTAAATACGTTTTAATCAGAATATCAAAAATTGAATGGATGCAAATGATTAAATCAGAAATAAGGTTTTATGATTATCCTAAGTTTTAAATATTTGACAGATGGTAGAAAAATTATATGGAAAATTCCTGTTTCCATCAGGGTTTTAAAGCCCTGCCGGTGGGTTTGTCATTTTGACTGTTTTTTTGATAGAAAATTTAATTACTATTCAAGATGTATAGTTTTTTATTCATCTTACCAATTTAATACAGCTTATAATTTTCTTTAATTTTTAAAGAAATAAAGGAGATCTAAAGATCTGTATTTTCAAGTTAAAAAGCAACATATTCCTGTTGTAATTCATTCAAAAAACACTTTTTTTCCTGTGAGCGTATCTATACGTAAGCAATTATTGCGGATTACAAATCTGCCTTTCTATTTTTGGACAACCAATGAACATTATTAAAACTGATTGACAACATCAGCTTCTTTATTCAGAGAGCAATAAGTTAATTTTTAAGCTTACAGAAAAAAGTGGATGTTAATAACAATTTCAATCAGTATAAACAGAGTAAGATCTTTTATTCTGTCCAGTATTTAATAACTATTAACTGTCTAACTAAATAGATATATTTTTATGAAAAACAAACTAACTTTCGCAATTTTTATACCGCTTTTGGTAAGTGGTATTTCAATCAACGCTCAAAGATTCATTGAGCAAAAAATTACCAATGATGATGGCAGGTCAATCTTTGTTACATTTAACAAAGGAACAGATGCCAAAAATCTGGCGTTATCTGATCAGGGAAAATTCTTTTCAGAAATTTTAAATCTTCCTGCGGGATCTAAGTTGGTGAAAACTGAATCTGCAAAATTATTCAGTGACTTTTCAGATGAAAAGTATCAGCTTTATCATGATGGGATCAAAGTGGAGTTTGCCAATTATGTACTGCATTATATAAAAGGTAATCTTGTAAGTATGAATGGGGAAGTGTATGATACAAATGATACAAACATCCATCCGGACCTTTCAGAAGCTGCAGCGCTTAAGATTGCCACAAAGTATGTAGGGGCAAAAGTTTTGATGAATACTACAGAACATGGAAAAGAACTGGGGTATCAGCCTAAAGGGGAACTGGTTTTACTTCCTGTAAAATCTTCCAACGGAAAATTCAGACTTTTGCTGTCTTATAAATTTGATATTTTCTCAGCAGAACCTTTTTTAAGATCTCATGTCTATGTAGATGCCAAATCAGGTGCTGTTCTGCTTAATGATCTGATTATGAAGCATGCCGGAGACAATGCACACGGGATAACATTGGGTAAAAAGGCTTTTATAGGGGCTGAAAATCAGGCGCAAAAAAGCTTTATGCCTTTTGTTTCTGGAAGTGCCCAAACGCTTTACAGTGGAACAAAGACTATTGAAACGACCCTTGTAAATGGAAAATATGTGCTGAAAGATGCTACCAGAGGAGGAGGAGTTAATACCTATACCAACAATAATGGAAGTGAAAACAATCTTGTGAAAAACAATATTACGGATGCGGATAATAACTGGAGCAATGAAATCGGACTGGATGTGCATTGGGGGGTAGAAAAAACATATGACTATTTCAAAGATACATTCAACAGAAACAGTTATGATAATCAGGGTGCGGTACTTAATAGCTATGTTCATGCCGGAAATTCATTCGAAAATGCCTTTTGGTCCGGAAGTGAAATGGTATATGGTGATGGTGGAAGTACCTTCAAACCGCTTGGAGCATTTGATGTGACTGCACACGAACTGGGACATGCAGTATGCCAGTCAACAGCTAACCTGGCATACCAAAAAGAATCAGGGGCTCTTAACGAAGGTCTTTCTGATATTTGGGGAGCGGTAGTGGAAAATGCTTATGCGCCCGAAAAACAAAACTTTTTGATGGGAGAAGATATTGTAAAGGTATCTCCTAACTATCTGAGATCAATGAGTAATCCAAATTCAGGGTTATCCAAACAGCCGGATACTTATAAAGGAACTTATTGGAAAGACGCAAGCAGCAACTGTTCCCCTAATGATAACAATGATTATTGCGGAGTTCACACGAATAGTGGTGTAATCAACTATTGGTTCTATCTGGTAGTAAAAGGAGGATCCGGAACGAATGATATTGGAAACAGTTTTAATGTGAGCGGAATAGGGTTTGAAAAGGCCGCTAAAATCGTATACCGCCTGGAAACTTCTTATCTGACCTCTAACTCTACGTACAATAATACTTTGACATATGGTATTCAGGCAGCAAAAGATCTTTTTGGAGCAGACTCAGCTGAACATCAGGCTGTTCAAAATGCATTTTATGCAGTTGGTCTGGGGCAGGCATATTCTGGCGGTGGAAATTCCACTGATAATCAGGCTCCTACTGCTCCTCAATTGTCTGCATCTTCCACTACACAAAACGCTACTGTATTATCATGGAGTGGGGCTACGGATAATGTTGCAGTAACTGGATATGATGTGTATAAAGACAATACGCTTTTAAATTCAACCACATCAACTACCTATTCTGTAACAGGATTATCGCCGGCAACATCATATAATTTTACTGTAAAGGCTAAAGATGCGGCAGGAAATATTTCCCCGGCAAGTAATAGTGTAAACGTAACCACTCTGTCCGGAGCAGGAAATACATCATATTGTACATCATCTTCAAACTCTGCTTCGGATGAGTCTATCAGTAATGTTAAATTTGCCAATATTAATAAATCATCAACGGGTACATCAGGATATGAAAACTTTACTTCTGTCATCGGCAACGTAACAAAAGGGAAAACATATCCTATAACGGTGACGCCATATTGGCCAACTTATACGTATGGAGAAGCCTATGCTGTTTATATTGATTATAATGGTGACGGTGATTTTGCTGATTCGGGTGAATTAGCGTGGTCACAGGCAGCAACGATAGCCTCTTCTGTCTCCGGAAATATAACCATTCCAACGACTTCTACTACCGGAGATGTAAGAATGAGAGTAATCCTGAAATACAACTCATTACCGGCTTCTTCTTGCGGAACATTTGATTATGGGCAAGTTGAAGATTATACACTAAGAATAGCTCCGGCTGCAGCTGTTACTTCATTGGTTGATTCTTCATTAGCAGAGAGCAGTAATATAAGTGTGTATCCGAATCCGGCAAAAGACGTTATTAGCATTAAGTCATCTTCCCGTTCGGAGTTTAAATACCAAATTACGGATGCTTTAGGAAAAGTAGTATTATCCGGAAATACAGAGGCTAAATCTATTAAAATAAGCTCCTTACTTCCTGGTGCATATATCATTACATTAGATAACGGAGAAAAACAAAGCACTGTAAAAATAATTAAAAACTAATCACATTTTTTTAGCGCTATATTTTTAGCAATAAAAGCTCATAAGCAGTTGTGAAGTCATGACTTCACAACTGCTATTTTTAAATGATAATTTTTATATGCAAATACCAGATTGTTGGAATATAAAAAATAATCTGAATTTCCGATAACACTAAACACAAATTCACTATACTATTTTAAAGTCTCCCAATTTGATGGAGACTTTTTTATCACTGATATCTGCTGAATCCGGGTATCTATTCTGCTACAGATATTCCTAAACCGTGCAGCTAAAATGCTTTTTTATTATATAATAAGATTTACAGAATGAATTCAATTTTTAATTCCTATTTTCCTAAATTGCCAGCTGTATAATAGAGGATCAATATGAATGAAGCAAATAAAAGAAAGATATTTTTTTTATTGAAAACTGTAATTTATACATCAGGATTACTAAGTTTGATACTGGTTTCAAAGTTTTGGATCGGATCTGAAGAAAGTTGGAATACTATGGTAAAAAATGAATTTATTCCGGCTCTTATCACCAGAACTGTTTTTGGGGTCGTAACAGGATTGTTCTTTTTAGGTTTATCTTTTTGGATACATTGCAGGTATCAAAAGAAGAGTGCTTTTTCAAAAGAATTGTTTGTATTACTGTTATTTTCTTTATGTCTCAATTTAATTGGAATGTTAAAAATTGCCTGATAAATAATATGAAAGGTTGGGAAATATGCAATATGAAGCTGTAAGTGAAATATAATTGATAATCAGTGTGTTATTAAAGAGATTTGAAGGCGGTATAGCTCCTGGTCCTGATTTTATTATGAAAACTTATCTATGAAAGATCAGAATATGCAGCATAAAATTTTCAGATCCTGGTATATTTCGTGCACTGTTGGCTTGCAAATTGATACTACAAAATGTACTGAATTTTGATGACTAATGACTAGATCGACTGCAACTTTACTTTTCTTTTTATGTGGCTTTTTCTTTTTAAACGCACAAGAAAAGAAAGATTCACTGTATTACAAAATAGAGAAATTTTCGGACCAGAGAAAAGTTACCAAATTCCTTCATCGTTTTATATTCCGGAGAGAGCCGGATTCCACTTCTGTTAAATCCAGAACAGAAAAACTCTCACAGGAAACTTATAATAAAAAATATATCCGAAATATCCGGATTGAAACAATAGACCCTTTCGGATATGGATCCAAAGATAATAAAGAAATATCCCGATGGTATGATTGGGTAACGGATCACCTGCATGCTGTTACAAAAGTTTCCACAGTCAGTAATTATTTACTTTTTCAGAAAGGAGAGGAATACAATGCCCAGAAACTTTATGAATCTGAACGTTTGCTGAGAGCAATGCCTTTTATAAACAGGGTGAATATCAGTGTTTCTGACAGTACTTCGGGAAAGGATTCTGTCGATGTGGTGGTAAAAGTTCTGGATTCCTGGAGCCTGAAGCCCAGATTAAGCTATTCCGGAAGCAAGCTGGGTTTGGGAGTTACTGAAGAAAATGTACTGGGACTGGGCCATACTTTTGATTTCCTTTACAGAAATGATTCCAAAGAAAAACAGAATTACGTTTTGGGAAGCTATACTGCCTATAATCTTTTTGGGTCTTATATAAATGCCCAGGTTTTGGGAGAAAGAGATTTTTTCAGAAATGAAAGAATTAATTTCAATCTCAGAAGAGACTTCTTCTCTCCACTTACCAGGTGGGCAGGTGGTTTTACATTTGAATACTTTATGCGGCATGTTTTGCTACCGATAGAAACTGACACCGCTTTTCCGGAAGTTCAGATCAAAGTGTATAATCAGGATTTATGGGGGGGATACCAGATTCCCGTTTCTTCTGATCCCAGTGAAAAAGTATCCAGCAATATTGCGATAATAGGAAGGTTTCAGAACTATCAGTACAAGGACAGTCCCGGTATCGATCAGTATAAATATTTTAGTTCCTATAACAGTTTTCTGATGTCTATAGGGTTTATTCAGAGAAACTTTTCAGTTCAGAAGAATATTTTCCAGTATGATTTGCCGGAAGACGTTGCCTACGGTAACTCGGTCAATATTATTGCAGGAGGTTTATCAAGAAATAAAGAAGTGAATCCATACGTTGGGATTTCTGCATCTTACGGCCGTTTTACTAAGATGGGATACTTCACAGTAAAAGCTCAGTTTGGAAGGTTTTTTAATGAAGACAGCCAGAACAGGGAGTCTTTCCGCTTTGACGGAACTTATTTTACAAATCTTATGGATTGGAAATTCGCCAAAGCCAGACATTTCTTTTCCCCAACGTTAGCACTGGGAAACCCACAGCATAATTACTCTTATAAAGATAGGATAAACCTTTCATCCCCGGACGAATTTCCGGTTTACAGTTCAGATTATATCGGAACTAAAAAGCTTGTTCTAAGATATCAGCTTCAATTATTTATTAATAAAACCTGGAAGAATTTCCATTTCAGCCCTTATCTGACAACCGCTGTCGGATGGTTGGGAATGCCTGATGATAAATTATTTAAAACAAAGACCAACACAAAAATCGGAATCGGTGTTTTAATCAATAATCCCTATCTGGTGTTCAACAGGATTCAGATTTCTTTCATGTATTATCCTAGCGTTCCTTTTGATAATAATTCAGTCTTTGATTTTAACAGTAACCGGAATAACCTGTTACCGATGAACAGTTTTGCAACGGATATTCCGCATTTTGTGAATTTTGGAAATTAATGATATCAGATTAAACGGATCAAAAACTTTTTCTTCTGTAAATAAAAAACCTTCCTTACCCAAAGGCAGGAAGATTTTCAATCAGAATGTTATTATAATATTCTGAACATTACACCACCACATCAATCTTCACATTGATATTACCCCGCGTCGCTTTTGAATAAGGACATGTTGCATGGGCAGTTTCCACTACTTTTCTGGCTTCATCTATCGGCAGACCAGGTAAAACAATCTGCAAATGTGCCTGCAGAAAAAATCCGTCATCATGGGTTGCCAGATCTATTGTGGCATTGACAGACAGATCTGAAGGAAGATTGACTCCCAGTTTAACAGCTCCCAAATGCATAGCTCCGATAAAACATGCTGACCATCCGGCTGCTAGTAACTGTTCCGGATTGGTTCCGTTTCCCTTTGAACCTGGAGAAGTCAGTTCAATATCCAGTTTGTCATCACTGCTTTTTGCCTGTCCGTTGCGGCCTCCTGTTACAATAACATTACCAGAGTATAAAACTTTGCTGATGTTCACTACGGTTGTATTTTCTACTTCCTGAATGGTATTTAATTCCATATTTTTATTATTTAGATTGAATGATATTTATTGATACTTTTATTAAAGCTTTTTTCTTACCTCTTTGAAAGCGGCCCTAAGCTCTTCCGTAAAGATCTGTGGCTGCTCCCAGGCTGCAAAATGTCCGCCCTTAGGTGCTTTATGGTAATAATATAAGGTTGGATAGGCACTTTTTGACCAGCTTTCCGGAGCCTGATAAATTTCATGAGGAAATACCGAAATGGCTACAGGAACCTTAATATCTTTTGTCTTTTGTGCTTCTGCGCTGAAGTTGTTTTTATTATTTTCCCAATAGAAACGTGAAGAAGATGCTCCTGTATTGGTAAGCCAGTAAAGGGTAATATCATCAAGGATAGCATCACGTCCTATTACATTTTCAGGATGAAGGTCACTTTCACTCCATTCGGCGATCTTCTCATATAAGAATGCTGCCAGAGCACCTGGAGAATCGGAAAGTAAATATCCTGTTGTCTGTGGACGCGTTACCATCATTCCTCCATACGCTGCATTTCTTCCAAAGAAAGTACTCATGGCATTATAAGCCTTTGTTTCCGAAGCTGAAAGTCCGGATGGGGCAGGGTCACCGGCATTGATAGGTTTTACGAGTTCAGCAGGAATAGTAGCCGGCATTGTAAGATGGATACCCAGAAGTCCTGAAGGAGCCTGTTTGGCCAGTGCATCAGATATTACGGATCCATGGTCACCGCCTTCAGAAACATACTTTCTGTAACCAAGCCTTTTCATGAGTACATCCCAGGCAAAGGCAACACGGTCGGGGTTCCAGCCCTGTTCTCTGGGAATTTCTGAAAAGCCATATCCCGGGATGGCAGGTATGATCACATCAAATGCATCACTTGCTTTACCTCCGTATTTTACCGGATCAGTTAACGGACCTATAGCATCAATAAATTCCAGAGGAGACCCTGGCCAGCCATGAGTAAGGATCACCGGCATTGCATTGGGCTCTTTTGAACGTACATGGATAAACTGAATATCAAGTCCATCGATATTGGTTACAAACTGCGGGAGAGCATTCAGTCTGTTTTCCACTTTTCTCCAGTCATATCCATTAGCCCAATAGGTCATCAGCTCTTTTAACTGCTCAAGCTGAATTCCCTGAGAAGCGTCTTTTACGGTCTCTTTATCTGGAAAACGGGTTTCTGAAATACGTTTTTTAAGATCATCCAGCTGGGATTGCGGAATACTGATGTGAAAAGGACGGATACTGATATCTGGTTTTGATGATAGAGCAGCAGCCTTATTATTTTGCGCTTTAGAAATAGCAGGGGTTCCTAAGATAAAAGTTGCTGCTAACAGGATTGTTGAAATTGTTGTTTTCATTGCGTTGTAGTATTAGAGTTTAAATCTGTTTTCTTTTTTGATGAGACAAAATTATGCTCTGGAAAAATCCTGAGAAATAAGTAATTTCCTGGAACAGTCATATTTCATGACGAAATAGACATTCAGGGAGGTGAACAGGAAAATGATCAATGATGAAATAGAAAACTGAGAAAGGAATCTGGCTGCTGGTTTCAGAAAAGATAAAAAATAAGCTCTGTTTATAACAAACAGAGCTTATTTTTTATCAATATATTTTTGAATTATCCGTGAGCTTCTACGGATACATCGTTCCATTCTTCCCAAACTTTTAACCGTTGCTCATAGTTGTGTTTTACAAATGGAAGAGCTACTTTTCCCAATAATAAACGCAATGGAGGATGTTCCGTTTCTGCTAATTTTATAATTGCGGGAACTGTAGCGTCGACATTTCCAAAAGAAGTTTCAGATTCAGCGAAAGCCTTTTTAACACCATCATAAACAGGGTTGCTTTGGGTATTGATTCCTGTATGCCAGATATTGGATGCATAACCGTTAGGTTCTACCAAGGTCACATGAATTCCAAATCCTTTTACTTCTGCCGCCAGCGTTTCACTCAAGCCTTCAATAGCAAATTTAGAAGCATTGTAAAGTCCCATGGTAGGTAAAGTCGCCAATCCTAGGATTGAAGAAACCTGAATAATATGGCCGCTTTTCTGATCTCTCATAATGGGAAGTACTGCCTGGGTAAGCCATAAGGTTCCGAAGAAATTGGTTTCAAACTGTGCTCTGGCTTCCTGCTCGTTCGTTTCTTCAATAGCACCTGTTAATGCATATCCCGCATTATTGATCAGAATATCAATGCTGCCGAAGTATTGATGTACTTTCTGAACTACAGCTAAAGATTCTTCCCGTTTGTCAACATCTAAAGTCAACGGGAGTACAGAATCTCCGTATTTTTCTTTTAGTTCATTCAGTGTTTCTACATTTCTGGCAGTGGCTGCCACTTTGTATCCTTTTGCTAAGAAGGCTTCTGCCCAGGCTTTTCCAAAACCTTTTGATGCTCCTGTAATTAAAACTGTTTTTGACATTTTTTTGTTTTTTAATTAATTGTTGTGATAGTATTTTATATTGTGACCGATCGGTCATTTTTTATTTAAAAAAATTACAGGCTGTTCTCCTGTATAATTTTTTTAAGATTATGGCCAATAACTTCTATTTTGGCATTCTTCCCGGACATTCTTGCCATGAGATGTCCACCTTCAAGCATTGCAAAGAGAACGGTTGCAAAATCTGAAGCATTCCAGTCTGCCCTGAATTCTTTATTGACAATTCCTTTTTCTATAATGCCGGAAAGCAATTCTTCCCCTTGTCTGATCCCCCGGTTTACTCTTTCTTTTACAATAGGATTGGTGTCGTCAGCTTCCGTCCCAAAATTTAACAGCGGACAGCCTCCGACTACCGGAGGATGATTGGGATCACTGAAAAAATCGATATAGGCAAATAATTGTTCTTTAGCAGTTTTGAATCTGCTTAAGTGCTTCTGAAGCTTATCATTCAGCATTTTCATATTATGTTCAACAGCTGCGCAGGCGAGAACTTCCTTATTCTCAAAATGAACATACATGCTGCCTTTTGACAATTGGGTTGCCTCCATAATATCACTCATAGAAGTGGCAGCAATTCCTTTTGTATTAAAGATAGGAGCCGCTTTTTCTATAATGAACTGTCTGGTTTCTTCACCTTTTGTCATGATGAGTAAAAATTAGGATACAAATATATGACCGATTGGTCATAAAAGCAAAAGAAATTTCATATTTTTTTATCAAGTAAAATAGAATAAGCCCCAAATGTAGAAAACTTAACGGTTTTTTACGATGAAAAAGCTAAAGCTGATATACTGTATATGGCAATGCAGAGCAGAGATAAGATATGTTTAAATCAATTTACAAAACTCCAGTCACTCAATTCTCATGAGTAATAATAGATGTAGCTGGCGGTTAAAGTCTGTAAGGTTTAAACTGTTGATATCAGATATTCTAAAGATCAAAAGTCTATTGGATATAGAGTGGCTGTATTAAAAAGGATTATAAATAATTTCCTGAAGTAAGGAAAATTGATGGATATACTTGTAACACCTAGAGCTACAAAATTCCTTTATTAATAACGCAGTGTTTTTTGACATAAAATACCAAATGGTGTTGGTATAGTTGTTTCCTGAGAATTGTCCCTCCACGACAATAGAGGGACGATCCCCTGAACAGCTTAATTAAGCTGATAATTTGCAATGACTAAACTCAGAATGAAATGAACATAATTCTGTTCTACTTCTTTTCTGTTAATCAATTTGTTTTTGTACTCGTAAGAATTCAGATCTCTGGATAATTTCTGATAGGTTTCAAAATCATCACCTTTGATCTTTACTCTTATATTGCCATCCTTCCTGTTGATAATAACATCATCTAAAGTTCTTACCTTAAACAAAACTTCACATAATGTAGGGCGGGCCTTCATGGACCCGATATATCTTTCAACTATATTAATCTTGAACGAATCAAATATGATATTATTAAAAACGATTTTAGAATTAGGCTCCTGAGTGTTGAGTTCAAGTTTATAGTTCATTACTTTATAAATTTTGGCAAATATAAGTTTAATTATGCCAAAAAACAGACTGTTTTAATAGATCATTACCATAATAATGATTGAATTTTATTCTTTAAGCCCAAAATCATGTGAAAATGTGAATATTAGCAACTCATCGATAAGTACAAAACATCATACCAAAGAACTTTTTCTTTCCTTTTATTTTTTTCCTTATAGGCATTTGCGTAATTTTATTCTCTGTATAACAAAATTCATATTAATACCAATATAATGGAAAGATATAGTTATGGAATGGTTGGCCTTGGAGTAATGGGGCGAAATCTGCTTTATAATATCGCTGACAATGGTTTTTCAATCGCAGGATTCGACCTTGATCAGGAAAAAGTTAAAGAATTGGAGGAAGGAGCTGCTGCAGCGATGAAAGTAAAAGGGATAGGCTCTTTGGAAGATTTCGTATCAGCGTTGGAAGTTCCGAGAAAAATTATTCTTATGGTTCCTGCAGGAAAACCTGTAGATGCAGTACTGGAAAATATTACCCCGCTTTTAAGTGAAGGTGATATTGTCATTGATGCAGGGAATTCTTATTTCGAAGACACCAACAGACGTGTTGCTGATCTGGCATCCAAAAAACTGCATTTTATGGGAATGGGAGTTTCAGGAGGTGAAAAAGGAGCCAGAACGGGACCCAGCATTATGCCGGGAGGAGATCTTGAAGCTTTTAAACTTTTGAAGCCAATGCTTGAAGCTATTGCAGCAAAAGTTGATCATGAAGCCTGTACGGCCTATATGGGAAAAGGATCTGCCGGAAACTATGTGAAAATGGTGCACAATGGTATTGAATATGCAATCATGCAGCTTATCAGTGAGGCATACGATCTTTTAAAAAGAGGAGCCGGCTTAAATAATGATCAGCTGTACCATGTCTTTAAAGAATGGAATAACGGCGAAATGAATTCATTCCTTATTGAAATTACAAGAGATATTTTCACTCAAAGAGACTCTTTGACTGATAACTATCTTGTTGATCAGATCTTAGATAAAGCGGGAGCAAAAGGCACCGGCAAATGGACCTCAGAGCAGGCCATGGAAATCGGGGTCTCTATACCCACTATCGATATTGCAGTAACCTCTAGAATTTTATCCGCATATAAAAATGAGAGAGTCCAGGCTTCCAAGCTCTATGCTGATAATGAGATCACAAAACCGGAAGATACGGAACTTTTCATTAAAGAAGTAGGGGATGCCCTTTTCCTTTCAACATTGATCAGCTATGCACAAGGTTTATCTTTACTGGTAAAGGCATCTGAAGAATATGGTTTTGAAATTCCACTGAAAGATGTGGTGAAAATCTGGAGAGGAGGATGTATTATCCGTTCCTTATTGCTGGAAAAATTCTATTCTGCCTATACTAAAGATCCTAATCTTTCTAATATTCTTCTGGATCAGGAGATTTCTGAGCTGGTAAAATCAAAAATCAAAGCCCTGAGAAAGACAGCAGGATATGCCGTGTCAAACGGAATTTCCAGCTTAGGAATTCAGACAGCGTTGGGGTATTTCGATGCTTATACTACAGAATCTCTTCCTGTAAATCTTATTCAGGCTCAACGTGATTATTTCGGGGCCCACACTTATCAACGTATTGACAGAGAAGGTGTTTTCCACACCTCTTGGCAAAGTGCAAACAATTAAAATTCGGAAAAAAATGAATCAAAATAGAGTCTTGCAGCCAACAACTATTGTTATTTTTGGTGCAACAGGCGATCTGGCAAAAAGAAAACTTTTTCCGGCTTTTTATAACTTATACATCGATGGCAGAATGCCTAAAGGCTTCAATATTATAGCGTTAGGAAGAGCAGAAAATACCGATGAAAATTTCAGAAACTACATTAAAGAAAATCTTGAAAGTTTCTCCCGAAAGAAAGTGACATCTGAAGATTGGGCAGGTTTTCAGGCCCATATTACTTACTTTCAGCATCAGCTGGATGAGGAAGATTCTTATCAGAAGCTGCAGCAGAAGCTTCAGGATTTTGATGCTGTTTACGGAATGAGAGCAAACAGGTTATTTTACTTATCCATCGGCCCTAATTTTATCTCCACAATATCCAATCACATTAAAACGACATCACTGGCTTCCGATCCGAAAAAAGACCGGATCATTATTGAAAAGCCTTTTGGTCACAATAAACAGTCTGCCATTGAACTGAACAGCCTTTTGGCAAAAACATTTGAAGAAGAGCAGATCTACCGTATTGACCACTATCTTGGAAAAGAAACCGTACAGAATATTTTGGCATTCAGATTCGGAAATTCAATCTTTGAACCTTTGTGGGATCATAAGTACATAGAATCTGTACAGATTACGGTAGCCGAAGAGGTGGGGGTTGAAACAAGAGGTGCTTTTTACGAACAGACAGGAGCGCTGAGAGATATGATCCAGAATCACCTGCTTCAGATTCTCTGTATGGTAGCCATGGAACCGCCGGCTTCAGTAGAGTCCGGTGAGATCAGAGACCGTAAAGTAGATGTCCTGAAGTCAATCCGCAGAATATCACCGGATCAGGTGGATCATTATGCCGTAAGAGGGCAGTATGCAAAAAGTACAATAAACGGAATTGAGGTGAAAGGGTACCGCCAGGAAGACGGTATTGCCACAGATTCCAATACAGAAACTTTCGCAGCAATAAAATTCTATCTGGATAATGAAAGATGGCAGGGAGTTCCTTTCTATGTTCGTACAGGAAAGAAAATGAAAGAAAAGCACTCTTATATTACCATTCAGTTTAAACCGCTTCCGCATTCAACATTCTCAGATACGCCGCACCATTTATCGGCCAACAGATTGATCATTAATATCCAGCCGATGATGGATATCAGGCTGCAGTTTATGACGAAAAAGCCGGGACTTACCCTGGATCTGAAACCGGTAGAAATGATTTTTGATTATTTTGCCTGTCAGGAAGATACTCCGGAAGCGTATGAAACTCTGCTTCAGGATGCCCTTTTAGGAGATCTTACTCTATTTATGCGTTCCGATCAGGTAGAAGAAGCATGGGATGTTGTCACTACCATACAGGAAGCATGGGAAAATAATAAAGATCTGTCATTTCCGAATTATAAAGCAGGAAGCTGGGGTCCGGAAGACAGCAATGCCCTGGTTGAAAGACAGGGGCACAGCTGGGTATAAAAATAATATTAATATAAACAGATAAAATGAATATTACAGTATTTGACGATCTGGAAAAACTGTATACAAAAGCAGCAGACACATTTGTTGATCTTTCCAAAAAGTCCATTCAGAAGAATGACCGTTTTGTAGTGGCCCTGAGTGGAGGATCTTCTCCCAAAGCTATTTTCAAACTATTGTCCACTCCAGAGTATAAAGGAAAAGTTGAGTGGAATAAAGTATACTTTTTTTGGGTAGATGAGCGTTGGGTTCCTTTACATGATGATAAAAGCAATTTCCGGATGACGGATGAGACACTTCTCAGCCAGGTTCCTGTTGATAAAAATCATATTTTCCCTATGTATGCTGATGGAGTAGCTCCTGAGGATTATGCAAAGACTTATGAAAAGCAGATCAGGAACGTTTTAGGTAAGGATGGGATTTTTGATTTTATCCTTTTAGGGATGGGAGATGATGGTCATACTGCCTCTCTGTTTCCTGGTGAAGCAGTGTTGGACGAAAAAGAAAAATGGGTATCTGCCTATTATCTGAAACCTCAGGAAATGTTCAGGATTACGCTGACGGCACCTGTGATCAATAATGCCGAAAATATTCTGGTGATTGCCTTTGGAGAATCTAAAAAGCATGCTTTGAATGAAGTGCTGAACGGTGAATATAATCCTGCATTATATCCTTTACAGCTTATTGAAAAAAAGGCAGGCTTTCAGTTTTATACAGACCAGAAAGCAAAAGGTTAACAGAGGTTGATCTTTTAAAATATTAGAGACTGTCCAAGGACAGTCTCTCTTCATATCAACTATTTTGATACCGAACCGTCGGCATCTGCAATTTTCTGTACATCAAAAACACCTCTAATTTAAAAACAGTATCACTAGAGATTTAATGATACTGTTGCATTTAGTGTTTTTACCTTAGTTGCTTGTTTTCGAAATTTTTAATTTTCCAATACAATAGTGCTTCTATATAAAATGGTTATTAGTTTGAAGCAAATATACAAAATAAGACACTATGAAGTGTCTAATATTGAAAAAAAATAAAAAATTTATTAATAAAAATTTGTTCAAGTAATGAAAACCTTATTCTAAAGAGCTTTTTAAGGCGAAAATTTAAATCGAAAAATGACGTTTAACTTTAAAATAAACTGAATTATTTGCTTTTTATTGTCTGGTTGAGGTCAAAAATGTTTTTTATCAACAAAAAACAGCAACATTATATAATGATGCTGTTTGGGTAATGATTTACCTCAGTCATTGCATATAAAGCAATCAGGCTGAGGGAACTAACGGTGCAATCTGATCTCTCTAACTCTCACAGCTTTGATTGTCTGTTGATATAAAATGGTTATTAGTTTATGCAAATATATAAATTTAGACACTAAAAAGTGTCTAAAATGAAAAAAAATTCATAAACTTGTACGATTGAAAGTTTACCATGGAAAGAAAGCCTGCAGCAGGAAGTATCCGCAACACAGAACGCAGTAGAAAAAAATTTTTGGATGCAGTTGGAAAAATATTGAGGACAAAAGGTTATACTGCATTGAAAGTGAGTAGTATTGCTGCCACGGCTGGAGTGGACAAGAAAATGATCTATTCTTATTTTGGAGGATTTGATGGTTTGATTGATGAATATATCCAGTCACAGGATTACTGGAGTAAAGTAAACATTGATGATGTTAAAAAAATACAAACTCAATCAGAGGATGAGGAAAGATCTTTTATAGAAAATATACTGCTTTTACAATTTGACTATGTCTATACCAACAGGGAAGCACAAAAATTACTTCTATGGCGTTTGTCAGAATCTAGGAGATCATTAAAAAAATTGACCGATACCCAGGAGGAAAACGGAGAATATATTTTTAACCGACTGATGGATTCGCGTTTCAAAGATAGAATAGATACTTACCGCTCTATCATGGCCATTATGGTGTCTGGTCTTTATTATCTGAATCTGTATGCAGCCATGAACGGAAGTATTTTTTGTGGAATAGATGTCAATACGCCCCAGGGACGGGATAAAATCAAAAAAGCAATCTCTTTTCTATTACGTCAGACTTATGAAAAGCTATAGGTTATGCAGACTCCTGATATTAAAAACAGACCATTAGAATCTAATGGCCTGTCTGTAAGTTGTGTTTCTACCTTAGTTGTTTCGTGTTCGAAATTGTCTTAAAGTGAGGGAACTAAAATAATACAATCTGAATTGTCTTATTTTCAACCTAAAAGTGTTTTAAAATATATAGATGGTTTTAGTTTGTACAAATATATAAAATAAGACACTACAAAGTGTGTAAAATAATAAAAATTTCTTTGTTTTTGTTTAAGTTTCTGTATATCAGTATATTATTTTTTATTGTAAAAATTTTATCCTTTTATATAAAATATCTATTGAAAAGTATTTTATTTAATTTTTGGAACATTTTTTTTAATCAAAACAGTATCATTATGTTAAATAATCCTGTCGGTTGTATTTTTTTACACAAGCTATAGACAGCCGAAATGTTTTAAAATGAGGAAAGTAGCAAAACAATCTGCTCACTTTAATTTTTCAGCTTCGGACCGGGCTTTATGTATCAAAGCGTCTTAATTAGTGCAAATATATACAAACAGATCATTTTAAACACTAAGTAGTGTCTAAAATGATAAAAAAAATTCATAAACTTGTATATTGAATGTTTAGTCATGGAAAGAAAGTCAGCATCAGGTAGTATTAGGAATAAGGAACGCAGTAAAAAGAAGTTTTTGGATGCCGTTGGAAAAATTCTGAAAACAAAAGGGCATGCAGGATTGAAGATTAATGATATTGCTGCTGTTGCCGGAGTGGATAAAAAAATGATCTATACCTATTTTGGCGGAATGGACGGTTTGATGGACGAATATGTTCGTACACAGGATTACTGGGTGAAGGTAACAAGTGAAGAGGTTGAAAAGGCAAACCCTAATTTTGAAGATGGAGGAAGAGAGTTTATTGAACAAATGCTTCTGTCACAATTTGATTATGTCTATACCAATAAGGAAGCCCAGAAACTGTTGTTATGGACCATTTCTGAACCTCGTAAATCATTAAAAAAACTGATCGATACCCAGGAGGAAAATGGGGAATATATTTTTAAGAGACTGATGGAATCCCGTTTCAAAGATAAAATGGATACGTACCGCTCTATTATGGCCATTATGGTTTCAGGGCTCTATTACCTGAATATGTTTGCCTCCCTGAACGGAAGTCTTTTCTGCGGTATAGACACCAACACTCCTGAAGGACGGGAGAAGATCAAAAAAGCAATATCCTTTATTGTAGATCAGACGTACGAAAACCTGTAATTTAAAGATCAGGGTTGAAGGTATAAAAAAGAGGCAAATGAATGCCTCTTTTTGTGTTTAATCGAAAGGAAATATTATCCTTTATGGTATGGGCATGCTGAAGCCGTACCAGTATTTTCTGCAGAATTAAAAAATTGCTCTTCAATCACTTTTCTCTGATCCTCAGGGATATCTTCTAATTTACGAAGGGTATTGACCTGGATATGCGGCCAGCTTGTAGTACCTCCGTCATTTCCGAAATCAAACTCAAAGAATACAATCTGCTCATATTGCAGCTGAAGAATCTCTTTTCCATTCTCAATTACCGTTTCAATCCACATATTCATGTCCACTTCTACAGTCGGAACAAAACGGTTGACAAAAGGAACATTCAAAATTCCGCCCTGTGCCCCGGTTTTCATCTTGGAAGACATTCTTACATGAACATAATTGCTGACCTCCTGGCCTCTCAATGTATCCCTGAGCCTCAGATCAGGACGTACAGAGTAAGGATATAAATCATCGGCCAGTATTCTCTGGGTATAGATTTTGTTTGAGCCCTGATCATTTTTATCATCTAAAGTCTCATGAACCCAGGCCGGTGCAGGTTGGTCAAGATCAATAATATTGTCAGGTGTTACTCCTGCATTTCCCATCGTACGGGAAATCGAAAGATGATTAGTATCCCATGCCTCTTTACCATAAGGAAATTTAGGGGAACCATTAATTAAATAATAGGTTTTATCAGCAATATTCTGAGGAACAATATCACCAAGTAGAGTAATGGTACTCCCATGAGGAATAACACCGCTTCGGGAAATAGAATAGTCCGGAATAAAATAAGGCCCGTCAACTCCAGCTCCCGGCTTTATTTCCTGTGCGGGGATAATTTCATAATATTCCTGTCCTGGCTGCAACTGACTTAAAAGAATATATTTAGGATTTTCCTCGCCATCCGGTGTTATTCTTACAAGAGGTTCGTCTCTGTATTCACCGGTATATCCATACTTTTCAGCATCTTCGGTTGAAACAGCATGAATACCTCGGTCTCTTTCAATAGATTCCTTCGTGGCTGCATGATTATACACATCACTCAGCCATAGATACATTCCGTTTTCTTCATGAATAGGAGTGTATTTTAAAGTTTCCTGACCCTTTACAGTATTCACACTTTTGATACTTTGTTCATATTTAACGGCTCCACAGAAAAGCTCACTGGCTCCACCACGGTTACGTACTCCACCGGGAACAATTGAAAATGTTAATTTTTCGATATATTCTTCACTGTCAAAAGCGAATTTTCCTGGTATTGTCCCTGGATTAGTTCCGGGGGAAGGCATAATCGTAGTATGTATGCCACTTGCTAATGAAGGTTGGGTAATATTCTTATTATAATTCACATTATAGCTTACCCATGTTCCATCTAAAGCAGCAAGAACTCCGTAGTCTACATTATTCTCAATAGCCTGCAGGTTCTCTTCTCTGAAGGGTCTTACCGGATCATCAATAAGAAGTTTTGAATATCCATCCATTAATTGAGCCAGATTGACTTCATTTTGGCCTGGCATTTTACGGAACAGCTGTTCTCCTCCCAATTCGGGACTCTCTTTTTTTCTTTTAAGCATGATATCTGATTTTTATGGTTATAAATTGATAAATTCAAATGTAGGGCCTGCATTATACTGAGCATCATAAGGCTGTTTCATTAATCCTACGGCCTGTTCTTTCAGAGCATACATATACATGATCGATTTTTCGAGCTCTCTCTGGTTTCCTTCCACTGCACTTTGAATAGCATCTAACAAACGTTTGTAGGTTTTATTAAACTCAGTAGCCTGTGCGTGTAATTCCTTATTTTTGATATAATCTTCCAGTTTGGGATTCGGCTTCATAGGATATGCCTGGCTCCAGTCTACAGGCAATTCTTTTCCGGTAGGTGGCGTTGTAACGGGCATCATTCCGTTTTCATCCATAAAAGGTTCATAGTTTCCTCCCAGATAGAAATGCTCATGAAATACTTCTTTGAACCTGAAATAGTGTGCCAGCTCCACACCTTCTTCAAACTGTGAGGGATCAATATCAAAAATAGAATCGTCAGCACCTTCGCCCTGTCCCTTGATTTCCTGGAAAACAGCGATTACTCCTGTTAAAGCTTCTACAGAATGCAGTTTACCGCCGCTTCCATAGTATTGCTCGGGACGGATCTGTTTTGCAGAATCTCCTGTGAAAATTCCTCCGGTATTTAATTCTTCAAAGTTCTTCGGAAGTGTTCCATGTTTTTTGTAGTAAGCAATGATTTGAAAAATAACGATATAAAAAAATAAGACATCATAGTATTCACCAATAGTATGTACGTTTTCCATGATGAAACCTTTCATATTTTCAAGAGTCCAGAAGTTATTTTCCTGCACAGCTGCTCTTTGGGAATATAATGCTGAAGAATCTGTTTCATGATCATATTTCGGTGCCTTTACCAAAGGCTTGCTTGGACTTTCAATTGCAATAAATGTTGCAATACTGTTGGTAGAGAATGTTTCCAGACCCACATAGAAATCAACATTCATCGGCAGTTTCATCGGGTATGTAGGATAGTTCTCCTGTTGGTTGACAGAAGGCCTGATATCAATTGCATTCAGGACATTGCAAACCATGATCAGGTGAAGCATTTCCTCCACAGCAACGCTTCGTATAATTTGTGAAGCCAGGGCATTGGTTCCGTCCTTGATTGAATATAAAGCAGTAAGATAGGGTGGAATGGTAGAATGTTCAATAAGAATAGCGGTCTGTAAAAGATCTTTTAAAACCGGTTTATAATCAATTTCTGTCAACCCTTTTTTAATTTCTGGAATTCCTGAACCCAACTGTGATTCGAGATAAGCATTGAACTCTTTGATCTGATCATTCAGCAAAAAGCCTGTCAGGACTGTACTGTGATGCTTCACTCCTTCTGTCCAGTCCTCTTTGCTCAGTGATGGATCAAATAACAAAGAAGGTAACGAAACACTGTCTGCAATGGCTACCGCACTTCTGCCTGCTATTGCGGCTCTTTTTGCAGATTTTGATAATGTTTCCTGCGGTTGTTCTGTTTTATGGATAAGTCTTTGTCTCATGTGATTATTTTTTTAATTGAATTTCAAGATCAGCAAGAATAGACTCCACAGAACGGATTGTAAATGCTGATAATGTTAAAGTAGGGTTTGAAGTGCCCAGTGTAGTCATATTTCCTGCTCCTACGATGTATAAATTAGGATGATCCCAGGCTTTACAATAGCTGTTGGTTACAGATTCTTCTGCTTTGGACCCCATTCTGTGGGTTCCTACAATATGACCTGCTCCGTTATAAGAATATCTCTTATGGTTGTAGATCACAGAGTTTTTGTCTGCTTCGGTGTATTTTGTAAAATCTTCGATATGTAATCTTTCAAACATCTGGTCTGAAGCTTTTTTAGCCTGTTCCATAGCTTTCATTTCATATTCCGTCAGCTCATAATGAATGACCGGCCGAGGAATACCCAAGGCATCCAGATATTGGTCATTAATGGTCACCCTGTTATTGGGATTAGGCAGCTGTTCAATTTCAAAATGGAATAAAACCTGTTTCGAAAGCCTGTTGGTAAGTGCTTTTCTTAATTCTGCTCCGAAAAGACCTTTGCCGATGAATTCTGCAACATCAGATCCCGGAGAAAATGCAGGCCAGCCCCAACCCCAATTGTCAAGCGGGGAAATCCATGCTGAAAACTCACTTCTGAAACTTCCGTCGCGGAAGGACGAAATGTTTGTAGTAGACCCCGGACCTCTGTATGGATAAACCGGTTCAGGGAAAAGCCCCCAGGTAAGCATTACCATATGGTCCATCAGGTTTCTCCCTACCTGATCACTGCTGTTGGCAACCGTTTTTACACCATTGCTGGTGGTATATTGGGAATTCAGTAGAATCTTTGGATTTTCAAAAGCATTAGCAGCAAGAATGACAATGGCATCCGACGTATCAATTGATTCTTCAACAAAGTCTGTTTTTTCTTTTGAAGTGTATCTTCTCAGATGAACTCTGGAAATTTTATCTTTATCATTCTGATCAACACTTAATCTGTACACAACGCTCTGAGCCTGAACCTGCATGTTAGGATTCCGGATGAGGTTTTCGTTATCATTCAATTTATATAAAGCTTTTTTCAGTGTTTTTAAAGCGTTGTATTTCGCCTGTACAGGGCATATCGGAACGCAGGAAGCATTTCCCTCACATCGTTCTCCCATGTAAGGATTCCAGACTGAACCAAGTGCTTTATATTCTTCTTTTTCAGAACTGTCCAAAACCAGTTTATATCCGGATTCTTTTGATTCAGCTTTAATGATCTTTGTTTTTCCGTATTTTGGATTCGGAACGGAGTTTCTTCCCTGTGGAGATGGTACCAGCAGCAGAGGAATATCTCCTGAGCTTAGCGTTACGCTCGTTCCTTTGAGCCCTTCAATAATTTTGTGATCCATATAGCTCTGGGGAATTTCTTCCATCGGGAAAACATAATCTCCATAATATTTTTCCCTGCTTTCAGAAATAGGATATTCCTGTCTGGAAACTTCTCCCGAAACCCCGATTTCGAATTCAGCCATTTCATAATAAGGCTTTAGCTCATCATAATCAATTGGCCAGTTGATTGATATTTTTTCTTTCGTATCAGGTTTTTCAGTTGTAATGTTATACTTTTCAGTAAGCCTGAAATCATTCGGAAGCATTCTTGGTGTGGTTCCCAGCCAGTGAAGGGTAGTTCCGCCTCCCACTCTGATCGCATCGCTGGCAAATGGCATGGGTCCAAACTGTACAAGATACCCTTTTTTATCAGGATAAGGCTGAACAATATGTTCCATATCAAGGACATTCGGGGAAGGTGCCTGCTTCAGATTCGGATAAGGTGAGTTGGGAACTTTGGCTTCTTCCCTGTAAAAAGTACGTATATACTCATTATAGGTGGTCATTGAAGAGACGGAATCCAGCTCCACACCGGCTTCCAGACCGGCTTCGTACATAAGGATTGATACTTCCCTGATATGATCGGATTTTCCTGCATCTGCACGATGGATCATTTTCCCTTTGGCTACATCAAATACATGATCGGACAGCAGTTTTGCAATTAATGATCCTGCGATCCCCGTTCCTACGATGATCACATCTTTTTTGTTTGAAGTCTGATTCATGAGTGGGTGTTTACAGGTTTGATATTCCATGATTTGTAGCCAGGTTGTTTTGCTCCAGGCGGGTGGGAATACATCAGGTTCCACACAAGACCTTCTTTGTAAGAAAGATCATTCACATAGGCACCTTCCCATGTTCCCATGTACCACATGGTCATAACCTTTCCGGCCATGGCATTCATCCCTGGATTTTCAATAATTTCGGCTTGTATGGCCTTTTTCAGTTCCTCTTCACCGGAAGATTTTTCAAGTATATTTTTAGAAATAGTAAGAAACTCTGCAAAAGTAGCTGCATCAAGACTTTTGAGAACATACGTGTAATAGGTTTCTGCCAGGCCGGTAGACTGTAATTCGTTTACAGTAAACCCTGCAAGCGCTTCCGAGATAGACATAAACACATCGAAATAATAATCATCGACGTTGAGGATTTTGTTAATAATATTCATTACATTAAAATTTGGATTAGAGATCTTCAATTTCTTTCAACAGAAGTTGATCACACCAATTGTCCTATCGCTGCAGGGCTTTCAGATACCACATTTTTTTCTGAAATGATTGAATGTATGCCAAGCGATCCATAGTTATCAGTTTTATTTATCCGAAATTAATCAGATCCCGGCAGATACGATTCAGTATTTCTACGTAATTTATATTGGTGCAATTTTAATTTTTTGCAATAAACCCTTTGTATATAATAGTTTCAGTGAATATTGTTTTCACTTTGTTTAGAATTATTTTAAATAATGTGGTACCGATATCTGAAAGCCGGACAGTTTCAGTGATCTTTAAAAAAATAAACTGATGATCAGGATGTAACGAAACTGAATCTGCAACTGTCTTATCATTATGAGTAAGCTTTTGATACACTCATAACCCGAAATAAAACTCAAAACCATTGAACATGAAACGATTTACAGTCACTTTATTATGCTTCGCTTCAACTTTATTGTCCGCACAGGGACTGAACAGTAAAAAAGAAGCCATTTCTTCCCAAAATATAAAAGTACAACAGGTACATCGATCTGTTCAGCAGGACACAGACAGGATATTTGATAAGTTGGTTGCTCTCAGGAGAAGTTTTCATGAAAATCCGGAACTTGCAGGGAATGAAAAACAGACTCAGGAAAAAATTAAAAAATATCTACTTGATCTTGGACTGGAAGTTAATACGGATATATATGGTTATGGTGTCATAGGAATTCTGAAAGGAGAAAAAAAGGGGAAAAAGATCGCTTGGAGGTCTGACATGGATGCTCTTCCGAGTGATTATGCCGACCCCGAAGCTTTCAGGTCAAAAGTAAAAGGAGTTCAGCACGGTTGTGGTCATGATATCCATATGGCTGTTGGACTGGGAATTGCAGAGGTTCTTGCAAAAAATAAAAAATCCCTGAGAGGAACCGTATATTTTATATTCCAACCTGAAGAAGAAACTTTCAAAGGAGCAAAAGAAATGCTGAATAATGGATTGCTTACCGCCATACACCCTGATGAAATATATGGGCTGCATGTAACGGCCACTCCTGTGGGGCAGATCATGGTGAAGTCCCATGAAATGTTTGCTTATCAGAAAAAAATAAGGGTTCAGTTAAAAAATAGATTATCTGAAGATGAAACCAATAGACTGACTAAAAAGATCAGTAATTTTCTGATCCGTCTTCATGCTGAAGGTAAACCTTGGGAAATACAATCCATCGTTGATCCTACAATCGGATTAACAAATCCTGATACCATTTTCAAAGATTATCTTTTTACAGACGGAAAATTCAATACTTATTCTAAAAATAATGAGTTTTTTCTTGAAACCTACCTGTATGAAACAAACCCTTCGAATTTAGATAAAATAATTCCTGGAGTTCAGAATGTTATTGAAGACAGTGGATATAAAAATGAGCTCTTTTCTGTTTCATTCGTGCAGGGAAATCCAACAGTGATCAATGACGATAAGCTTACCCAGTCTGCAACAGAAATTCTTCAGAATATTTATGGAAAAAATACTGTGACTGCAGATTATGGGCAAGTTCCTTTTTTCAATGATGATTTTTCTTATTTTCAACAAAAAATTCCAGGAGTATATTTTTTCCTGGGTGGATCTAACTTTGAAAAAGGAGTGATTGCTATGAATCATGCTCCCAATTTTCAGGTGGATGAAGAAAGCATCAGAATCGGAGTAAAAAGCTTTTCATCATTGATTATTGAACGGCTTACCAGCAATTAGCTTTTCACGGCAATGGCATCAATCTCAAACAACATTCCGGGTAAAGCCAGCTTAGTTACAGGGATAAGAGTACTGGTAGGAAGGAATGACTGTTTCCATACTTTATTAGCTTCCTCTGTCCATATCTCGAGTTTTTCCTCGTTATGATCTACGATGAGCAAAGTGATTTTAACAATATCCTCAAATGTCATCGAATGACTTTGTAAAACAGTTTTTACATTTTTCAAAGCCTGCTGTACCTGAGATCTGAAGTCATCTGCTAATGCATGGGCAATTCCCTGGCCGCCGCTCTGCCCCGATATAAAACACATTCTGAAGGGTGATTCTACAGAAATGCTGTGGGAAAAACCATAAGGAGAAGGATCAAATAATTCTGAAGGATTGATCAGTGTTGGATGTGGATGGGTTTCCATAATTTTTTCTTTTTGATGATGTAAAATTGAGAGATAAAAACTGAAAAAACCTTTACATATGTTGAGAAAAATACTGTTTTTAAGTAATAAATTACGAAAATGATAAGGTTGAATGTAAAAAATGCTGCTCATAAGAACAGCATTTTTAAGATTTTACTCTACAACAATACTCTCGATTCCTTTTTGCAGGGCCGTCTCCTGAATAACGGGAACAGAAAGCCCTTCTGCGCGGACAACAGAAATATCTGTCATGCCCATAAATCCTAATGTTTTTTGAAGATAAGGAATCACGAAATCATATGCCTGCCTCTCCCCTTCAGAATAAATACCGCCACTTGAAAAAGCAAGATATACTTTCTTGTTTTTCACCAGACCTTCCGGTCCGTTTTCGCTGTAGCTGAATGTTTTTCCGGCTCTGGCAATATGGTCAAGCCATGATTTCAGGGTAGAGGTGATGCTGAAATTGTATAGAGGAGCCTCAATAACAATAATATCCGCTTCATGCAGCTCATCCACTACTGTGTCGGATAATTTTACAGTTTCAATCTGTTCTGAAGTACGGTGTTCAGCCAGGGTAAAAAATGCATTGATATGGGCTTCTTCCAAATGAGGGAAAAGAGGATTGGCCAGGTCACGCTTTTTTAATATACGGTCAGGATATTTGTCTGTAATTTTTTCTACAATTGCATTGCCCAGTTTTTTGCTGATGGATGATTCGCTTCTTGGACTTGAAATAATATGAAGTACTCGTTTCATTTTTTTATTTTTTTAAAAATTGATGTTTCAAAATTATTTATATTTACTAATAAAAATATAGTAGTTACCAAAAGGTTAGTAATAACATTTAGGTTAGTAACCAATAAATACGAGACAATGGAAGAAGAAAAAATAACATATTCACGGCCGCAATGCAGTAATCACCTGTCTGCTACAGAGGATGCTTTGTATGTCCTTGGGGGCAGATGGACCATTCGTGTAATGATTGCGATTTTGGGAGGCCATACACGTTTTAATGAATTGCAGAGGACCATTAAGGGAATATCTGCCAGGGTACTATCCAGCGAATTAAAAAAACTGGAAGTCAATCACCTGGTGGAAAGAACCGTTATTACAGATCAGAAGCCGGTATTGGTAGAATATATGCCCACAGAATATAGTGAGTCTCTGAAGGATGTCATTGCTGCGCTGGCTGATTGGGGAACAAAACATAAAAAGAAAATTACAGCATAATAAAAGAAGGGCCGTGTTGGTATTGAAATATTACTTTTTCTGTGGTATTTGATAAGTTGCAACATTGCTTATACTTTAAGTATTTTTACTCAAATTAATAATGGCAAGATGATCATATGTGAAGAGTTATTATTTTCCCGTGGAGCAAGTCTGGAAAGTTATGAAGCAGGAGAGACTATTTTTCAGGAAGGAACCGCTGCAAAATATTATTTTCAGATCAGATATGGTACTGTGAAGCTGAATACTTTATTGGAAGACGGAAAGGAATTTGTTCACGGCCTTCCTTTTGATGGTCATTGCTTTGGGGAAAGTTATTTATTTACCAGCCATCATTACGCGGTCAACGCCGTTGCGGTCACCAATTGTGAAATTATCAGGATTTCCAAAACCAGATTTCTTGAAATATTACTGGAAAAACCTGAATTAATGCTTGAAATAAATAAATATACAGCAGACAGGCTGCATTTCAGGTATATGATCTCCAGTTTTCTGGCCATTTCAGATCCTATTGTAAAGCTGGTGAAGCTTTTTGACCATCTTAAGAAATATTTTGGATTTGAGGACGCTTATTCATTCCTGATCCCCTATACCAGACAGCAGATAGCAACCCTCACCGGTCTTCGGGTGGAAACGGTAATCAGATATGTCAAAAAAATGCAGGAACAGAAACTGGTTAAGATTGAAAGCTCCAAAATTTACTATTAATTTTCAGGATCTGCTATTTTAGGATTAATACTGGCTGATGGGTGTTCTGGTAAATTCCTTCGGAAATACTTCTGCTGGCAAGATAATATAGAAAGCTGTGCCTGCCCGGTAAAGCAATAATAAGATCAGCTTCATTAGAGGCTGCAAAGGTCAGAATCCCATTAATGATATTTTCGTCATGAGAGTAATGAATGCTGCTTGGGATTTCCGTTAAATGTTCACGGATATAGTTTTCCAGTTCTCTTTTTTTGTTCTCATCCTCTGTTTCTCTGGTATTGATATTTAAAAATGACAGATGTACATCCTGATTATGAATAACAGATTTGTGATGGAAAAGCCTTTCCAGTCTTTTAATTCCTTTTATATCACAAGGGATAAATATGTTCTTAACAGGAGTATAATGATAGCTGTTTGGAACAATTAAGGTCTTTACAGGACTTGTTCTTGCAATGCTGATGATATTATCAGAAACAAAACTTTCTGTAGAAGAATTCCTGTCGTCACTTCCAAGAACGATCAGTTCTACAGACGGCTCGTCTTTTAAAAGTTCATTGATGCTCCTGGTAAGCGCCCAGTCACTTAATATTCTGGAAACCTTAATATCCGGAAACTTATCGGTTACAATACTGCTCAGCTGATCAAATAAAGATTCCGTTCTCTGTAGTAAGCTATTGACACTTTCTTCATTTACAAATGAATGCCCTTCTGCAATATGCAGATAATCAAATTCAGACTCTCCGGCAGTTTTCAGCAGGATAATGTTTTGATATTCGTAGGTTTTTGCCCAGTCTGCGGCAACTCTTACTGCATTTTCTGTAGTTGATGTAAAATCAACAGGTACAAGGATTGTTCTCATATTGTATTATGTTTTGGTCCTGATTCTTCCAGGTTTGCTGTCATTTTTTTTACTAATAGCAGTGCTTTGCTGATCTCTATTTCATCAATGCCGTCAGCAGCCTTCTTATAAAGATCCAGTGCCCAGGGATAAACGGTTTCTACAATCTGTTTACCTTTCGGGGTTAAAAAGATCTGTTTATTCCTCCTGTCATTTTTATAAGCAACCCTTTCCACCAGATCCCTTTTTACAAGACTGTTGATGAGGTAGGTAATACTTGATTTGTCTTTGCTTACTTTATTTCCTATTTCCTGCTGGTTAATCCCATTATTACGTGAAAGCAATCCCAGAATTTCAATCAGTTCAAAAGACAGATCCGGATCATACTCATTAACGGCAGCATGAATCTTCTGCCGGAGACGGCTTTTCATTTCACTCATCGCAAGGCCAAGTTCCAGAGCCAGTTCTGATATGTTATTCTGTTTTGCAGGCATATTTTATAATAGCGTGAGATAACAGGGTATTTCTGAATCGGTTTTAATCATAACTTACCCTAACAAATATACGGAAAATTAGTTTTAATTAAAACTAATTGGATAAAAAATAACAGCTGAAAAAAAAGTACATTGAGAGGCCACTTCACGGATTTACTGCCTTGATACTTTATTTTTATTCTGAAAAAGATAACGTTAATAAAAAAGCAGAGACTGGTTAGTTCTCTGCTTTTTCTTTTTTTACAGCCTGATTCATGATGAGAATAATTCCGAAAAGGAAACATGCGATGATCAGATAACGCCAGGAAAGATCTTTCTGTTCACTTACGGTTCCGCTTACAGAAATGATAAAACTTGTTATAGAAGTGATTACATAGACCAATCCTCCCATCAGTCCGCCGGCCGTACCTGCATTTTTAGGAAAGTAAAGCATACTTGTCGTAAAGAAAGAGGTAAATAAAATTCCGGAACAGATATGAATGAAAAAGGCAAAAGGTATCATGATGAAAAGACTTTCTGCAAAATAGCTTGTGATAATCAGTCCTGCGATAAGGATCAGCTGAAGAAGAATCGGCTGTAAAATTCTTGGTTTAAAATCAAGGGTCAGTCTGCGCTTTCCGATAAAGCCTCCGATCATCCAGGAAAATCCTAAGATCAGGGTACAGTATCCAATGACTACCGGTGTAAAATGGAAAGTATTTTCAATGATAAAAGGTCCGGTAATATTAAACAGCATAACAATCGAATAGCTGAGTCCCAGAATAAAGATGCCCAGCATGAAAATTCTGTTTTTAAGCATCATTTTGTACAGACTGATATTCTCTGAAAGATCCAGTTTCTTTTTTTGAGGAAGACTCTCTCCACTGAAGAGCCATTCAAAAAGGAAAAGAAATCCGGCGTATCCTGCCAGAAAATAAAAGTTAGCATGCCAGTTAAACATTTTTTCAAGATATCCTCCGAGGAAAGGTGCCAGGATGGGGCCGCATGACCATACAATGGTAAAATAGCTCAGATAGTGCTTCACTTTTTCTGCGTCATAAATATCCACGAAAATAGCACGGGTAGCCACTACCAGGACTGAAACAGCTGCTCCCTGGAGAATACGGAGCAAACAGATCAGTAAAATGCTGTTCGTCATGGTAATTAAGATACTCGTCAGGATTAGCAGAAATAATGCGATTAGTTTGGGGCGGTAACGGCCGATGCTGTCCAGGATTCCTCCCACAAACAATTGTGAAATTCCGTAGCTCAGGAGATATGACGTTAAAGTAATCTGGATATCTTTTTCAGAAACCATCATTTCTTTGGCCATAGAGGGGAATGATGGCAGATAAATATCTGTGACAAACCCCGAAAGCGGGATCGACACGAAAGCCATTATGGTAATTAATCTGATTCGTTGCTCAGATGCTTCTCTCAACATATTCATACATTTTTTACAATGCAAAAATAAGTCAGGAAATATAAAAATGAATTTTAAAAGACAAAGTAAAAATTACAAAAATCAAATATTAAGATAAATTCTTAAATTTCAATGGTGAAGTCTGGGCGTGCTTTTTAAAGAAGTTATTAAAGTGGGCAGGCTGATCGAACCCTAGGGTATAACCTATCTGTGCAATATCCCAGTTGGTATATTTCAGCAGATTTTTGGATTCTTCAAACATCTTTTCCTTGATGATCTGGGTGGTTGTAAGATTGGTGACGGATTTTACTGAAGAATTTAAATGATTGACATGTACATTCAGATGTTCTGCAAAGTCGGAAGGTGTCTTTAATGCCAGTGGATAAGCGGGAGAGTCCAGAGGAAACTGTTTGTTGAGCAGTTCATCAAATAGCTTGTACAGACGCACATTTGCAGGAAGTTCATTAGGATTGATGTCCTCTACACGGTTTTCAAGAGCCAGATGCATCACGGAAGCCAGGTTGCTTTTGATGCTGCTGCAGCGGAAAGGATAAGCAGAATTATTCATTTTGTAAATCTGCTCGAAATAAAGAGTTGCGAGTTGGGTTTGTTCCTCTGTCAGAAAAACAACCGGCTTACTCCATTCCTTAAACATTGATGTTTTTTTAAACAGACTGAATTCAGAATTCCCATTAAAAAATTCCTGATTAAACAAACAGAAATAGCCTTCCTGTATATCGCTCTCACACTCCCAGGAATAAGGGATGCTTGGAGATGGAAAAAATAAAACAGGACGGTCAATATACAGCTGGTGGGCCCCATAATGAATAGTGCCTTTTCCAATGATAAAGCTGATTTTATAATAATCACGCCGGTTGTAAGGACTCTTGAAGCTGCAATATCTCCGCATGGAAATATTGAAATGGGATTTTCCGGTTTCAAAATCCTCAGAATCAAACATTTTGATCTGATTTTTTCGGACACGTCTGTAGTAATCTTCTATAGTTTCCAGCTGATCGCTCATAATGAAAAATTATAAAAATCAAAGATAAGCAAACTGCTGCTCAATCATGATGATTTTGTGTGAAATAATAAAAATAAGTATGATAGTTTGACTCAATAACACCAACATTAAAAGAACTCAATAGCTATATTAACAGGTGCAGACATCTATGTAAACCTGTGGTAAGAATTAACTTTTATTAATCTCCAGTTCCAAAATATGAGACGGAAGCTGAAAAGGTCCTGCCTTTGAATCAGCTACAGCAATAAATCCAGAGTCTTTTAAAAACGCTGCAAGGGGATCATGATCCGGCATATTGATCCATATGATATCGGTGAAGCTTACTGCTGATCTGCATTTTTTCCAAAGTGACTGCCTTGTTTCCGGGAAATCAAACTCAGAAAGAATCACAAAGCTTATTTCTGTTGCTCTTTTTCCCTCAGGAATTCCGGGATGCAGAGAGCCGCTTTTGATGATGCTGTATCCAACAGGTTTCTGATCTGCATAGGTCATGATCAGCTGGTTAGAAAGATCATTCAGGTCATTGATCATTTTTCTAGGATCTATTCCGTTATGAATATATTTTCTGATATCTTCCTCACTGACAAAATCTTTATGTAAGCTGTAAATGGAAGAATCAATAATGGCTATAAGATCAGAAATACCCTCTTCAGAACCTACTGTAAATTTTGAAATAATATCCATGTAATTTTTTTATTCAAAATTATAAGATTAATCTATTCAAAATGGATACAGTTCGTTAAAATATCATCGGTACAGAATAGTATTTTTGTAAATTTGTTCGGTACAGTTGACGATATGATGAAACCTTATAAGTACGAAGTTTTTACAGAAACAATAGAGGAACAGATCCGCAATGGAATTTTGAAGGAAAATGACAGGCTTCCATCTGTTCGTGAGATAAAAGAAAAATACAAACTGAGTACAAGTTCTGTACAAAGCGGATTTGAATACCTTATGATCAAAGGGCTTGTCAGAAGTAATCCGCGGTCAGGATATTTCGTTGCAGGAATTCAGGCGAAAAATATTCCGGAACCAAGAACAAAGCTTCCCGCTGTAGTGAGAGATGAGGTATTCATGAAAAATATAATACTGACTTCCAAAAGGACTTCCGAATCCAGCTCTTTCAATGCAGCAGCCCCCGGAGATCTGCTGATTCCGCAGAAGCTTATCCTAAGAACGATGCAGGAGGTTATTCGTGAAAAAGGGGCATCACTTCTCAGATATTACCCTTCCAACGGTTCGGAAGAATTAAGGAAGCATATTGCCAGGCAGATGGGAGCTTACGGCTCTTTCTTAAATCCTGACAAAATAATAATCACTGACGGCGCACTCCAGGCCCTTACCATTGCTTTAAAATCAGTAACAAAATCAGGTGATGTGGTGGCAGTTGATAGTCCATGTGTATTTTCTATACTGGAAGTGATTGCTCACCTGGAGCTTAAAGTCATTGAGATTCCTGTCCATTATAAAAGCGGTTTCGATACTGAGTATTTCCGGAAAGCCTGTCAGGAAAACAATATCCGCGCTTTAGTCACTACTCCGAATTTTCACAATCCTACAGGAATACTGATGAATGATGACACAAAAAAAGAAATCCTGAACATTTCAGAAGCCTATCAGGTATGTGTCATTGAAAATGACATGTATTCTGACCTTTATTTTGGAGGACAAAAGCCCCGCAGTATAAAAAGTTTTGATGCCAGCGGTCGGGTGATGATCTATTCGTCATTTTCAAAAACACTGGCACCTGGAATCCGCTTGGGCTGGCTGTATGCCGGTGACTTCTATGCCCAATCTGAAAGAGTAAGGTTTGTCTTAGGGCGAACTGTTTCTCCTTTCTACCAGGAACTGGTACTGAAACTGCTGCAGGGAAGCAGTTACGAAAGACATCTTCGGTCATTCAGGAAAAAGCTCAACCAACAGGCTGCTCAGGTCTTAGATACTTTAAAAAATTCTTTTCCTGAAGGTTCTTATTTTCACAGGCCGCAGGGAGGTTACAGTATTTGGGGGCAGCTTCCGGAAAATATTGATATGAAAAGGTTTTACCAGTATTGTGATCAGCACCGGATTTTATTTACCCCTGGAGATACCTTTTCGTTTACTGATAAATACCATTATCATTTCAGGATTATTTTTACTGAAAGAATTACTTCTGAAAGTATGGCTTTATTGGAAGATGCAGGAAGAAAAGCACAGGAACTGTTGTTTTAACCCATTAATAATAAAAAGTAGCGGCAGGATGATCAATGCCATTACATCACTGAGTAAACAGTTTTTTTAAAAAAGACTATTTTTGTTTTTTTATTCATTTCTTGTTGATAATTAATGATTTAGTGTGTTCTTTGTTTTTGGTTTAATTCTATGGCTAATTTGCGGCAGTAATTCAATTTTAATTTAAAAATTAAAATGAATGTAAGAAAGACTAAAAAAAATAATTAAATCCACTATTTTTTTTCAACACAATTAGGCTGGAATCACCATAAAACCTATATTTGCAGCCTAAATTTTTAAATAAATGAAAGAACTAATTGAAAAAATCAACGCAGAATTTGAAGCGTTCACAACTGAGGCAAACCAACAAGCGGAAAAAGGAAACAAGGCAGCTGGTACAAGAGCTCGTAAAGCAGCTTTAGAACTAAGCAAATTGTTCAAGGAATTCAGAAAAGTTTCTGTAGAAGAAGCTAAGAAATAATTCACCTTTAGCCGGCTTTTGAAGCCGGTTTTTTTATGTCTGATTACAATATATTTTTGAATTGTTTTTTTATACAACTTATCTGAAGATCATATTCTATGGATGATCTTTTCTGTAAATACTGATATTAGTCAATTTCTGTTATTGTTTTTAAACAAAAATGTTTTATAATATCATGTGAATACCTCTTTTTTAGGACTAATCCTTCATCATTTCCCCAATTTCTGTTATCTTTAAACCAATCAATATATATTATGAGGATAAATAGATTTTTTGCAGTGCCTGCAGTATTGCTGGCTGCTCAGTTTTACTGGGCTCAGGTGAAGGTTGACCCAAAGGAAAGGTTAGACCCTATCGTAAAAAGTTTTGTAGATGAAGTCAATAATAATTCCCAGCTGGAAAATCTGGCGTATGAATTGTTAGACGGTATAGGGCCCCGTCTTGTAGGAAGTCCGGAAATGCTTGCCGCCAATGAATGGAGTGTGGGTAAGCTTCGTTCCTGGGGAGTGGATGCCAATCTTCAGCAGTTTGGAACCTGGAAAGGATGGCAGAGAGGTACTACGCATGTTGATATGACGTATCCACGCGTAAAATCTCTTTCAGCAACACAGCTGGCCTGGAGCCCGGCTACTAAAAAAGCAGTTGAGGCGGAAGTTATTATTCTCCCAAAAGTATCTTCTAAAGCAGAGTTTGATCAATGGCTGCCTTCCGTGAAAGGAAAAATAGTGCTGATGGCACAATACCAGAAAATAGGACGTTCTGATGAGCAGATCAAAGAATTTGCTACCCCGGAATTATATGAAAAACTGAAAGCTGAAAGAGATCAGGCTGCGAAAGATTTTACAGCATATGTGAAAAATATTGGGTATGATAACAATACTTTACCGGATGCATTGGAAAAAGCAGGAGCGGCTGGTATTGCCATCTCAAACTGGACGGGTATTATGGGGGCTAACAGAATATTCGGGGCAAAGACAAGTAAAATCCCAATGATTGATATTGATTTGGAAGATTATGGAATGCTTTACCGAATGGCAGAAAAAGGAGGGAAGCCTAAAATAAAGATTGATGCCCAGTCAAAAATACTTCCTGAAGCTAAAAGCTTTAATACGATCGGTATGATCAAAGGAAAAGAAAAGCCTGATGAATATGTTATTCTTTCCGCTCACCTTGATTCATGGGACGGCGCTCAGGGAGCTACAGATAATGGGACGGGAACTATCACAATGCTTGAAGCGATGAGAATCCTGAAAAAATACTATCCAAATAATAAGAGAACGATTGTCATCGGCCTTTGGGGAAGTGAAGAGCAGGGATTGAATGGTTCAAGAGGCTTTGTAGCAGATAACCCTCAAATCATAAAAGGAGTACAGGCTGCTTTTAATCAGGATAACGGAACCGGTCGTGTGGTAAACATCAGCGGTCAGGGATTTGTAAAAGCTTATGATTATATCGGAAGATGGCTTGACGGTGTTCCTAAAGCAGTAAAGGGCCACATTAAAACCGACTTCCCAGGAATGCCTGGCGGCGGTGGATCGGACCATGCTTCTTTTGTGGCAGCCGGAGTACCGGGATTTTCTTTAGGCTCCCTGAACTGGGGATATTTCGGATATACATGGCACACGACAAAAGATACCTATGACAAAATTGTTTTTGATGAGGTAAAAAACAATGTGATTCTAACGGCGGCATTAGCGTATATGGCTTCTGAAGATCCTGAATTTACCAACAGAGAAAAGAGAGCTATGCCCCAGGATGATAAAGGAGAAACGGTAAAATGGCCGGAAGTAAAAGAACCCAGAAGAAGTTCTAAGGATTATAAATAATAATTTTTCTTCTTTGAAAAAATCAAGGCTGCCTAACAGGCAGCCTTGATTTTGATATACAATCTTATCTTATTTTACACTATCAGAAATATGAACCTTTAAATCAGGAAATGTAAGAATTGCTGGTTCGTAAAGTGGATCGGCCAGTTTTCCAAATCCGTATTTACAGAAAATAAAGGGCAATCCATTAGTATCTGCTGAATTATAATCGGTTTGAGTGTCACCAATGTAAAAAGAATCTTCGATGGACAGCTGATTTCTTTCCATAAGGAGCTGTATATTTTCAGCTTTTGGCTTTTGGGTCCGTCCATGAGATTCAAAATCAACAAACAGATCATTAAACTGATAATAGTCTAAAAATGATTCTATATAACCGTCCTGGCAATTGCTTACAATGAAAAGAGAGTGGGTGTTGGCAAGATTCTTTAAAGTTTCTTCTACACCCTCATATAAAATTCCACCCTGTATGTGCAGTATTTTATTTTCTTCGGCTACAATTTCAGAAAGAAGTTCCTGAGCCTGCAGGTCTGAAATATCCGGAATAATATCTTTTATAATATCATGAGCCAATAATCCCATATATTGATTCATATCTTCAGGCTTAAGCTCTTTTTGGATTAACTGACGTCTGCTCAGTACTTCATTCCATATTTTAATGATGGTCGCTCTGGAATCCCATAATGTTCCGTCCAGATCAAAAATTAAATTCTTTGTGTTCAAAATCAATATTTTGTGTTTATATTTTAATTTACAGCAGTTATTTTACAAAATCATGCTCAGCTGTACTCTTTTTCTAGCTTCATCTACTTCAGTTACCTTCACACGGACATACTGGTGGAGCTTTACCACTTCGTTGACATCGGAAACAAATCCGTCTTTGAGCTGGGAAATATGAACCAGCCCGCTTTCTTTGATTCCCAGATCCACAAAACATCCGAAGGCTGTAATATTGTTGACAATTCCCGGAAGGATCATGCCTGCTTTTAAATCTTTAATGCTTTTTACATTGGGGTCAAATTCAAATACTTTTGCGGCTTTTCTTGGATCAAGCCCCGGTTTTTCAAGCTCTTTTAAAATATCTTGAATGCCCAGGATCCCAATCTCACCTGTAATGTAGTTTTCTGGTTTTATCAGCGCTATTTTTTCTTTATTGGCAATCAGTTCGTCAGTTTTTATTCCGAGGTCTTTTGCCATTTTCTCAACAATTCCATATGCTTCAGGATGTACAGCCGAGTTATCCAGCGGGTTTTTGGCATTTGCAATTCTTACAAAGGCTGCTGCCTGCTGAAAAGCTTTTTCTCCAAGTCTTGGAACTTTTTTAAGCTGTTTCCTGTCCTCGAAAGCTCCATTTTCAGTACGGTAACTGACAATATTTTCAGCCATTTTCTCCCCGATTCCTGAAACATAACTTAAAAGGGATTTGCTGGCTGTATTGAGATTAATTCCCACAGAGTTGACACATTTCATCACAGTAGAATCCAGTTCATTTTTTAGCTGTGTCTGATCTACATCATGCTGATACTGGCCCACACCAATAGATTTGGCATCAATTTTCACGAGTTCTGCCAACGGATCAGAAAGTCTTCTTCCAATAGAAACAGCCCCACGTACCGTTACATCATAGGAAGGAAACTCATCCCTTGCAATCTTACTTGCAGAATAAACTGATGCTCCGGCCTCCGAAACCACGAAAACCTGTAAAGGCTTATCAAAAGCAATCTTTTTGATAAAGAATTCTGTTTCACGGCTTGCCGTTCCATTCCCGATAGAAATGGCTTCAATATTATAGGCATTCACCATAGAACGGATCTTTTTCATGGCCATTCCGCTTTCATTCTGTGGAGCGTGAGGGTAGAGGGTTTCATTGTGCAGTAAGTCTCCTTTTTCATCCAGACAGACTACTTTGCAGCCGCTTCGGTATCCGGGATCTATTGCCAGGATTCGTTTCTCTCCCAAAGGAGGAGCCAGAAGAAGCTGGCTTAGGTTCTCAGAGAAAATTTCAATCGCTTTTTTATCTGCTTTTTCTTTGGCCTCCTGTAATGTTTCATTTGAAATAGCGGGTTCCAGAAGTCTTTTATAACTGTCTTTTATGGCCAGTGCAATTTGCTCTGAGCTTTCATTTCGGGATTTAATAATCGCTTTTTCAATAAAATCAATCGCTTCTTCCTTGTCTATTCCTACATTTGTTTTGACAAAACCTTCGGCTTCTGCTCTTAACATAGCCAGAAGTCGGTGGGATGGTGTTCTGCTGAGGCTTTCTTCCCATTCAAAATACTGGGAGAATTTCTGTGCATCTTCTTCCTCTTTTTTAGCTTTTACCACTTTGGACGTAATCACTGCTTTACGCTGGAACAGCCTGCGGAGGTTTTTGCGGACATACATGTTTTCATTGATCCACTCCGCCATAATATCTCTGGCTCCCTGAAGTGCTTCTTCTTCGGAAGCAACCTCACTGTTGAGGTATTTTGATGCCAGAAACTGCACATCATTATTTTTCTGGCTCATGATAATTCTGGCCAAAGGTTCCAGTCCTTTTTCCTTGGCTGCATCAGCTTTGGTTTTCTTGCGCTTCTTGAAAGGCAGGTAAAGGTCTTCGAGTTCCTGGGGATCAAAGCTTTCTTCTATTCTCTGCTGAAGTTCAGGCGTTAAGGAATTCTGTTCTTCTATTGATTTTAAAATAGATTCTTTTCTTTTGATGATTTCTTCAAACTGTTTGCTGATCTTGGAAATCTGCTCAATCTGTGTTTCATCAAGATTTCCGGTTCTGTCTTTCCGGTAACGGGAAATAAAAGGAATAGTGCAGTCTTCTGCCAATAGTTGTAATGTATTGTTGATGCTCTTTTCTGAAATATTGAGCTGCTTCTGTATAAATTCTACGGTCGTCATTGTTCGGTTTTCGGATAGCTAAAATAGGGTTTTAAAACGAAAAAAGGCGAGTTGCCCCGCCTTGAATGTTTTCACAACGGAATAATCCTTATTGTGAATTGCTTTTCAAAATTATTGATACAAATATAGAAGAAAAGTGCTTAAGTTGATTTACGGGAAACCTCATTTTTAATAAATTTTTTCTTTCTATTTTTATGTGGTATCAAAAATTAATAACGATGACTAAAAATATACTTGGACTGGATTTGGGGGTTTCCTCAATTGGCTGGGCTTACGTTCAGGAAAATCCTGAGAATTTAGAAAACAGTAAAATTATCAAATTAGGAGTTCGAGTAAATCCATTAACTGTTGATGAACAGTTGAATTTTGAAAAAGGAAAACCGATTACAACTAATGCAGGAAGAACTTTAGCCAGAAGTGCGAGAAGAAATCTTCAGAGGTTTAAATTAAGAAGAGCCAATCTTATTGATGTTTTAAAGAAAAACAATATTCTTAAAGAATCTGACTTACTTGCCGAAGTTGGCAAAAATTCAACATTTCAAACGCAGGAGTTAAGAGCAAAGGCAACAAAAGAAAAAATAGAACTTTCTGAATTGGCCAGAGTTCTGCTTCTTATCAATAAGAAAAGAGGATATAAAAGCAGCCGTAAAGCTAAAAATGAAGATGAAGGACAGATAGTAGACGGAATGGCTGTTGCTAAAAAATTGTATGAAGAGAATGCAACACCTGGAGAATACTCATATCAACTTTTACAGCAGGGCAAAAAACAATTGCCTGATTTTTACCGTTCAGATTTACAGGCTGAATTTGATAAAGTATGGAATTTTCAAAAACAATATTATTCAGAAATCTTAACCGATGACCTTTATAAAGAACTACAAGGCAAAAATAAAAATGCAACTTGGACAATTCTGAAAGAACCATTTTCTCTCGTTGGAATCAAGCAAACTGGAACAATGCAGGAAAAGAAAGTTGAAAGATACTTTTGGAGAAGCGAAGCGGTAAAGAAACAATTGGATTTTGAAAGTCTGGCTGTTGTATTTCAGGAGATCAATAGCAATCTGAATAATTCGAGCGGCTATTTAGGAGCAATTAGCGATCGAAGCAAGGAACTTTATTTTCATAATCAAACGGTTGGAGAATATTTATTTCAACAATTAGAAAAGAGTCCACATACAAAGCTTAAAAATCAGGTTTTCTACAGGCAGGATTATTTAGATGAGTTTGAGAATATATGGGAAACTCAATCAAAGTATTATAAAGAACTGACAAGAGAATTAAAGGAAGAAATTCGGGATATTGTTATTTTCTATCAAAGAAAGCTCAAATCACAGAAAGGTTTAATCAGTATCTGTGAGTTTGAAAACAGGGAAATTGAAGTTACAGAAAACGGAAAAACAAAAAAGAAGACAGTTGGGCTAAAAGTAGCACCGAAATCCTCTCCCTTGTTTCAGGAATTTAAAATCTGGCAGGTTCTGAATAATTTACAGTTTCAAAATCTAGAAACAAAAGAAGTTTTCCCTATTGATTTAGATTTCAAACAATCCATTTTTAATGAAGTTAATATCAAAGGAAAACTTTCTGCAAAAGAAGTTTTAGATCTTGTTGGATATTCAGGAAAAGAATGGAAGACGAATTTCAAAGAGATTGAAGGAAATTATAGCAATGAAAATTTATATACTGCTTTTCTAAAGATTATTGCCAATGAAGGAATAGAATTTCTAAAAGAATTTAAATTGACCATTGATGACGAAATTAAGGTTTCTAAAATAAATGCTTCTGCAGAAATTATAAAATTATTCGTTAGAGAAAAGTTTTCAGGATTAGGAATTGATACATCTATTTTGGATTTTAATCCGGAGCTGGAAGGAAGTGATTTTGAAAAACAGGCTTCTTATCAACTGTGGCATTTGCTATATTCCTATGAAGGAGATGATTCTCCTTCAGGAAACGAAAAATTGTATGAATTGTTGCAAAAGAAATTTGGTTTCAGAAAAGAACATTCCCAAATATTAGCGGAAATTGGGTTTGCTCAGGATTATGGAAGTTTGAGTTCTAAGGCAATGCGAAAGATTTATCCCTATATTAAAGAGCATAAATACAGTGTAGCGTGTAGCTATGCAGGGTACAACCATTCTAAAAATTCATTGACCAGAGAGCAGTTAGAAAACCGCACTTTAAAGGAGCGTTTAGAAATTCTTCCGAAAAACTCTTTACGAAATCCTGTAGTTGAAAAGATTTTAAATCAAATGATTAATCTTGTGAATGAAGTTTCAAGGGAATACGGAAAACCTGATGAAATAAGAATAGAATTGGCGCGAGAACTCAAACTTAATGCAGAAGAACGCGCTACGATGACTTCTGAAATTAACAAAGCTACCATACAGCATCAGAAATATGTGGAAGTTTTGCAAAGAGAATTTGGCATAAAAAGTCCTTCAAGAAATGATATCATTCGCTATAAATTATATTTAGAGTTGGCAAATAACGGTTTTAAAGATTTATACACAGATGCGAAAATTGAAAGGGAAAATTTATTTACCGATAAATATGATATCGACCACATTATTCCACAATCCCGATTTTTTGATGACAGTTTTTCCAATAAAGTTTTAGTTCCAAGAAATGCTAATCTAAAAAAAGGAAATTTTACGGCTTTCGATTATCTTGAGAATGAAGGAAAGGAAAAATCAGAGAAATTTCTTAATATCATAAAAGATCTTTATGATAAAGGAGCGATTACCAAAGCAAAATATGAAAAGCTACAGAAAAAAGGCTCTGAAATAGGAGAGGGGTTCATTGAAAGGGATTTACGAAATACGCAGTATATTGCGAAAAAATCGAAGGAAATACTTTTTGGAATCACTAATTCTGTTGTTTCCACTTCAGGAAGAATTACCGATAAGCTTAGAGAAGACTGGAATCTTGTCAACACAATGAAGGAACTTAATCTGGAAAAATACAGAAAATTAGGCCTTACAGAAACAGTGATCAATTCAAAAGGAGAGGAGAAGCAGAGAATCATAGACTGGACAAAAAGGAACGACCATCGTCATCACGCAATGGATGCTTTAACGGTTGCTTTTACCACCCACAGTCACATCCAATATCTGAATTATTTGAATGCAAGAAAAGATGAAAAACATAAAGAACATCAGAATATCTTTGCTATTGAAAATGCAATTACAGAAATTGTAGAAAAGAAAAATGGATCAAAAGAAAGAAGATTCAAATTACCGATTCAAAATTTCCGTACTGAAGCCAAAAAACAATTGGAAGAAGTTCTGATTTCTCATAAAGCTAAAAATAAAGTAGTTACCAAAAATATCAATAAAATTAAGAAAAAAGGAAGTGTAATTGCAAAAACAGAACTCACTCCGAGAGGACAGCTTCATAAAGAAACAATTTACGGAAGTGCTCAATTCTTAAAAACAAAAGAAGAAAAAATATCTGGAAAATTTGATGTAGAAACAATTCAGAAGGTTCAAAATGAAAAATATAGAAATGCTCTGCTAAAAAGATTGAAGGAGTTTAGCGGAGATTCTAAAAAAGCATTCACCGGAAAAAATGTTATTTCTAAAAATCCAATATTTCTTACTACTGAAAAAAAGGAGCAATTACCTGAAACCGTAACTTTAGCCTGGTATGAAAAAGGTTATACGATTAGAAAAGCTGTTAATCCTGATAATTTTAAAGATTTCAAAAATATTGAAAAGGTTATTGATAAAGGAATTCGTGATATTCTAACTGAAAGATTAAAAGAATTTAACGGAAACTCAAAAGAAGCTTTTTCTGATTTGGAAAAGAATCCGATCTGGCTTAACAAATCAAAAGGAATTTCAATAAAGACGGTTACTATTACAGGAATTAATAATGCCGAAGCTTTACATTATAAAAAAAATCATTTAGGAAAAGAAATTTTAGATGAAAACGGTCAAAGGATAGCTGTTGATTTCGTGAGTACAGGAAATAATCATCACGTTGCAATTTATGAAGATGAAAAAGGCAATCTACAGGAGAAAGTTGTGAGTTTTTATGAAGCCGTGGAAAGAGTAAATCAAAATTTACCAATAATTAACAAAGAATATAATTCTGAACTAGGTTGGAAATTTTTATTTACAATGAAACAGAATGAAATGTTTTTATTTCCTTCAGAAGATTTTGATCCGAAAGAAGTAGATTTATTTGATGATAAAAATCTGATTTTGATTTCAAAAAATCTTTTCAGGGTACAGAAATTTACAATTAGAGATTATTTTTTTAGACATCATTTAGAAACTACCGTCGAAGATAATTCTACTTTAAAGAATGTTACTTGGAGAAGAGAAGGGTTGAGCGGTTTAAAAGGTATTTTAAAAGTCCGTTTGAATCATCTGGGAAAAATAATTCAAATAGGAGAGTATTGAATTTGATTTATATTTTCAATTGATTAAAAATGTATTATGTCAAAAGCAGCACTGGAATTTTTAAAGAGAAATAATCTTTTACAATCTTTTAAAGCAAGAGCTGAACAATGTGTTAAATGGTCAGAATATTGTGGCTATGGTTTCGCTGATGATATGGAGTATATTTTTAATGAATATTATAGTTAAATAATTCAAATTTAAAACCATGATCACCCGCTCCATCTACATCGGTAATCCCGCTTATCTCAAACTCAAAGATGAGCAGATGAAAATCCTCTGTCCGGAAACCAAAACGGAAAAGGGGAGTGTTCCTGTGGAAGATTTGGGATTACTCATGCTGGACCATTACCAGATTACTATTTCTCATAATCTCATTCAGAAGATGATGGGAAATAACGTAGTGGTCATTAGTTGTGATGCACATCATTTACCCCACGGAATAATGCTTCCCATGTATGGTCATACTGAACATTCTGACAGGGTAAAAGATCAGCTGGAAGCCAGTGAGCCGCTTAAAAAACAGCTTTGGAAACAAACGGTGGAATGTAAAATTGAAAATCAGAAAAATGTACTGATGAAGTTGGGAAACTATTACGAACCTATGATTGATTATCAAAGAAACGTAAAGTCTGGAGATATGACCAATATGGAAGGGATTGCAACTCAGCATTACTGGAAATATCTGATCAGTCTGGATTTCCTGAGACAGCGTTTCGGAGAATCACCCAATCAGTTTTTTAATTTTGGATATGCAGTGCTCAGAAGTATTGTCGCCAGAGCTATAGTGGAAACAGGATTGCTGCCTGTTCTTGGAATTTTTCATAAAAATAAATACAATCCCTATTGCCTGGCAGACGACATAATGGAACCTTATCGTCCTTTCATTGATTTATTGGTAATGCAATGGTTAAAGATTCATCCCGATACAGAAGAATTGACGAAAGAATTTAAAGCTCATATTTTGCAGATTGCAACCAAAGATGTGAGTATTGATGATAAAACAAGACCATTGCTGGTTGCTGTTAAAACAACAGCTTCGTCGCTTTATAAATGCTATACCGGCGAAAAAAGATTGATTTCTTATCCTGAACTGTTATGAACGCCGAAAGGTTTAATGCATACCGTATTATGTGGGTTTTAGTATTATATGACTTGCCGACTGAAACTAAAGCGAATATGAAAGATGCCAATCGTTTTCGCAAGAGTTTGATTGATGACGGATTTACTTTGTTTCAGTTTTCAATGTATGTTCGCCATTGTCCAAGTAGAGAAAATGCTGAGGTTCATATCAAAAGAGTGAAATTTATGCTGCCGAAAGCCGGGAAGGTCGCCATTATGTGTATCACGGACAAACAATTTGGGGATATTGAAATTTTCTTTGTCAGGAATAAAGAAGAGCCGCCTCCGACCTTTCAACAGCTTGAATTATTCTGATTTTTAAATCCTGATTAGATAATAAATCCACTGAAATTCAGTGGATTAAATTTTGAGGCTGTGACTAATCACGAAGATAATAATTTTTGAAAGCAATTCACAACTTTATAGTCGCCCTAACGACTAATGGTTTGGCTGTGACTAATCACGAAGATAATAATTTTTGAAAGCAATTCACAACAAATGCTTAAAGAGGCAAAACAAGTTACGAGCTGTGACTAATCACGAAGATAATAATTTTTGAAAGCAATTCACAACGGGGGACTCGTTAAAGGATATAGGTATCTGCTGTGACTAATCACGAAGATAATAATTTTTGAAAGCAATTCACAACCAACGAATGACGATCCGGAGAATCCTTTTAGCTGTGACTAATCACGAAGATAATAATTTTTGAAAGCAATTCACAACTCTGCCGCTGCTTTTGCTGCTGCATCAGCTGCTGTGACTAATCACGAAGATAATAATTTTTGAAAGCAATTCACAACACTTCCCGTATTTTGAAAACAAGCCTTCTAGCTGTGACTAATCACGAAGATAATAATTTTTGAAAGCAATTCACAACGCCAGATCGGATAGTATTTATTCCTGCATTGCTGTGACTAATCACGAAGATAATAATTTTTGAAAGCAATTCACAACTATATTCCCGGAACCATTCTCATAATTAATGCTGTGACTAATCACGAAGATAATAATTTTTGAAAGCAATTCACAACTGTGTTCCAAGTCTTTAACCATGAACATATGCTGTGACTAATCACGAAGATAATAATTTTTGAAAGCAATTCACAACGGCTTGGTGGGCGAATACCTTAATAGATTGGCTGTGACTAATCACGAAGATAATAATTTTTGAAAGCAATTCACAACCTAAAATCACTTTGTAACTAAATTTGGTTAGCTGTGACTAATCACGAAGATAATAATTTTTGAAAGCAATTCACAACGGCTTGGTGGGCGAATACCTTAATAGATTGGCTGTGACTAATCACGAAGATAATAATTTTTGAAAGCAATTCACAACCTAAAATCACTTTGTAACTAAATTTGGTTAGCTGTGACTAATCACGAAGATAATAATTTTTGAAAGCAATTCACAACTCTCGAGATAATTCCATATTTCAATGGCAAGCTGTGACTAATCACGAAGATAATAATTTTTGAAAGCAATTCACAACAAACGTGATGCTAGCATATAGGTAATGCAGGCTGTGACTAATCACGAAGATAATAATTTTTGAAAGCAATTCACAACTGCGTACCTTTACTATTAACTGATAATCAAGCTGTGACTAATCACGAAGATAATAATTTTTGAAAGCAATTCACAACCAAGGTCAATAACTCTTCCTGTTACTTTTCGCTGTGACTAATCACGAAGATAATAATTTTTGAAAGCAATTCACAACTGAAGTACGCCTCGTTTTGTTTCTTCAAGGGCTGTGACTAATCACGAAGATAATAATTTTTGAAAGCAATTCACAACTAGCGCCAAGCTGATCCACATAAGAAGGCAGCTGTGACTAATCACGAAGATAATAATTTTTGAAAGCAATTCACAACCTGTTAGCTCTATGGCAGAAATATCATTTGGCTGTGACTAATCACGAAGATAATAATTTTTTAAAGCAATTCACAACTAGTATACTGGATTCTTTCAATGAAGACAAGCTTTGACTAATCACGAAGATAAGAATATCCCTGCAAAAAGATTTATAATTTATATAAAAATACCACATTTATTGATGTATGGTAAGGTGCCTCCCGATAGGATTTTCTATTTTTGTACCCGAAAACAACAAAATTCAAACTTTTTTAAACAGTTCAATATGAAAAAAATTAGCGTAATTGCATTAGTAGGAGTAGGATTGCTTTTAGCATCATGTAATAAAGAAAAATCGGCAGAATCTGCAGCTACTGCTCAGGAGCAGAAAGTAGCAGAGAGCAAAGGTGAAACACTTGCTGTAGATACAGCAGGGTCTGTAGTAAACTGGAAGGCATTCCATAAAGGAGGTATGGCACCTCGTTGGGGAACGCTTACAGTAAAATCAGGAGATATCAGTGTTGATGCGGGTCAGATTGCTGCAGGAAACTTTATTATCGATATGAATTCTATTAAAGTAGATCCGGCTTCAGTAACGGAGAAAGATAAAAAACCGGCAGATCTTGAGGCTCACCTTAAAAACCCAGATTTCTTTGATGTAGCGAAAAACCCTACTTCAGATTTCAAAATTACAAGTGTTACTGATCTGAAAGAAGCACCAAAAGATGCTGTAGCAGGAGCTAACAAAACAGTAAGCGGAAACCTTACATTATCAGGAAAAACAATGAATGTTACTTTCCCTGCTAAAGTAGATGTTACTGAAAACTCAGCAGCTATTCAGGCTAAATTCACTGTAAACAGAGCAGATTGGGGAATCAAATTCGGTACTTCAGAAGCAGATCCTGCAGAATGGATGATCAGCAAGGATATTGAGATTGCTATTGATGTGAAAGCTAAAAAATAAGGTATTTAAATTTCAATACCTCTGGGCTGCCTAAATACAAGGCAGCTTTTTTATTTTACGTCAAAAAAATCAGTTCAAAATTTTTGAAGTCTGAATCCTTACACCATATTCACTTCCAAGATACAAAGGATTACCGTGCTTTTCAGACCAGAATCCATCAAGGATATCCTTGCTTAGACATCGGTATACGGCAACGCCTTTATAGATTTTATGATCTTCCCCTTCGTAGCTGAAGTTAATGACTAAAATCTGGTCTTTGTAGAATCCGGTGCCATTTTGTATATGATCACCGATCATCCATTGAGCAATGATACGGTTGTTTTCATCAATGGTTAGGGTTAATATACCGTGATAAGTGGGCAGGGAAGACTCTTCCTGGTTACTTCCTTCAATAGAGTAGCTTCCTGCCAGGTCCTGTACTGTCATTGATTTTATTTTTTAGGAACGGCAAATTTATGAAATCTGTTCTGATAGCGCCACAAATTAAACTTTGGAATTTTTCATGTGAAAACGTTGTTTAAACTTTACCCATCACAAGAGTTACAAAAGGTTTCATTTTAAAATACTTTAGTTCACTTAAGTAAGTTTAAAATGATACCGCAGAAAAGTTCACATAAGATGAAAATCAAAGATTTTCACAAAACTTAGGTGTGCTTAAAGCACAAGGCCTGGTTCTGAAAAGACTTAAGTGTCTAAAACTTTTGTGACTTTTATGGTTAAAATAATGATTATAAAAGTTTAAACAACCTTATAAATTAAATTTTACTTTTGCAGCAAATTAATTTTGAATGCTACCTTTTCTGTTCATCACAAATCTGATTACATTTGGAGCTTTTGGCTTTGATAAATGGCAGGCCAAAAAACATCAATGGAGAATTTCAGAGAATACTCTTTTAGGAATTTCTCTTCTGGGCGGAATTTTAGGAGCTGCTTCCGGAATGATCATTTTCAATCATAAAGTTTCCAAAAAACCGTTTCTGGTAAAATTTATACTGGTGGTATTGATTGACCTGGTATTGTTTTACCGATTGATGAGGCATTGATATATGCATAACTACCATGTTGTTTTCAAATGTTAAATATTGAAATGAAATAGTTTTTGTTAGGTATTTTTTATAAATTTATCATGCTAATAACAAATACAACAAAACAACATGAGAAATCTTAGAAAAATCTCCAGAACCGAAATGAAATCAGTTCAGGGAGGAATTGTAAAAGGAATGGTAAGATGTAAAGATGCAGACACGTGTGTCGTAAGATGGGGATGGGCCACCGGGTCATCCAGTAACTGTGCGGCATTTGACATCATATGTGGAGAACCGCCTGCAGTAGATCCATGCGAAATACAGGCTTGCGTATAAATAATTTAGAGAGTGCTTTTGGGCACTCTTTTTTATGGTCTTGTCAATCGTATTTTAAACAAAATATTAAATATTTGGATAACTAAATATTTTTTCATTAAAAATCACTACTTTTGCACCCGTAAAAATCTTTTATGCAAAACATTAGAAATATTGCGATTATCGCACACGTTGACCACGGAAAGACGACTTTGGTTGACAAGATCATTCACGCTACCAACATTTTCAGAGAAAATCAGGAGAGTGGGGAGTTAATTATGGATAATAACGATCTTGAAAGAGAAAGAGGGATCACAATCTTATCCAAGAATATTTCTGTTACTTATAAAGACACAAAAATTAACGTAATTGATACTCCTGGTCACGCCGATTTTGGTGGAGAAGTAGAAAGAGTATTGAAAATGGCTGATGGGGTTATTTTGTTGGTGGATGCGTTTGAAGGACCAATGCCACAAACAAGATTCGTACTTCAGAAAGCCTTAGAATTAGGATTAAGACCATTAGTAGTTATCAATAAAGTAGATAAACCCAACTGCCGTCCAGACGAAGTTCATGATCAGGTATTTGATTTATTCTTCAATCTTGAGGCTACTGAAGAACAGCTGGATTTTCCAACATTCTACGGTTCTTCTAAACAAGGTTGGTTCAACACTTCATTAGAACAAACTGAAGATATTTTACCATTATTAGATGGGATCTTACAATATGTTCCGGCTCCTACTGTAACGGAAGGAAACCTTCAGATGCAGATCACTTCCCTTGATTACTCTTCTTTCTTAGGAAGAATTGCGATCGGAAAAGTGACAAGAGGAGAGATCAAAGAATCCCAGTGGATCGGTCTTGCTCAGGCAGATGGTAAAATAGTTAAAGGAAAAGTAAAAGAACTTTACGTTTTTGAAGGACTGGGAAAGAAAAAAGTAACTGAAGTACAGGCAGGAGACATCTGTGCTGTAGTAGGTTTCGATGCATTCCAGATCGGTGATTCATTCGTAGATCTTGAAAATCCTGAACCATTGGAAAGAACGGCTATCGATGAGCCTACCCTGAACATGACATTCTCTATCAACAATTCACCTTTCTTCGGTAAAGATGGTAAATATGTTACATCTAACCACCTGAAAGAAAGATTAACAAAAGAATTAGAGAAAAACTTAGCCTTAAGAGTTCAGCAGACTGATGATGCTAACACTTTCTTAGTATTCGGTAGAGGTATTCTTCACTTGTCAGTTTTGATCGAAACTATGAGAAGAGAAGGATACGAGATGACCATTGGTCAGCCACAGGTTATCCTGAAAGAAATAGATGGTGTAAGCTGTGAGCCTTACGAATCTTTAGTAGTAGATGTTCCTGAAGAATATGCTTCAAGAGTTATCGACCTGGCTACACAAAGAAAAGGAGATCTTCACATTATGGAAACTAAAGGAGAAATGCAGCACATGGAGTTCGAAATTCCTTCAAGAGGATTGATCGGATTGCGTTCTCAGATGTTGACCGCTACTGCTGGTGAAGCTATCATGGCACACCGTTTCACAGAATACAAGCCTTTCAAAGGAGCTATTCCGGGAAGAAACAACGGAGTACTGATCAGTAAAACTACAGGTCCTGCGACAGAATATTCAATCAACAAACTGCAGGATAGAGGTAAATTCTTCGTTGATCCGGGTGAGGAAATCTACACTGGAATGATCGTTGGAGAACAAAACAAACCTGGAGATCTGGTTGTGAATATCGTGGAAGCAAAACAGTTGAACAACATGCGTGCGGCTGGAAAAGATAAAGATACAGGGGTTGCTCCGAAAATCTTATTCTCACTGGAAGAATGTATGGAATATATTCAGGCTGATGAAGCGATCGAGGTTACTCCGAACTTTATCAGAATGAGAAAGAAAATCCTTTCTGAAGAAGAGAGAAAAAGAGTAGAGAGATCTGCAAAAGCATAATAAAAATTTTATATATAAAATCAAAGCCTCGATTTTCGAGGCTTTTTTTCTATACCAACTCATTAAAATGCTTATTTTGGCATAATAATCTCTGAGAAATAAAAAATAAATTTTAAAGTAGTTTTGTGACTATGAGAATGAATAAATTAAAACTTATCGTTTTATTGGGTGTTTTTGCTTCTTACACCACCTCATGTTCCGTTCAGAACAATGTTGTAAAAACACCTTCCACGAAGAACCCGACAAAACCAACCAACAATACAAACCCACCAAAAGTAAATCCTGTAACGACAAAACCAGTAACAGGAACAGCATCAACTGAAGAAAGTTTCAGGACCAATCTTCCGGAAATCAAAAGAGAATTCCGTGGTGCCTGGATTGCGAGTGTTGCGAATATCAACTGGCCTTCAAGAAACGATCTTACAGTAGAGCAGCAGAAAACAGAGGCAATCAGTATGCTTGATATGCTCAGGGACAATAATTTTAACGCTGCAATATTCCAGATCAGACCTTCAGCGGACGCTCTCTATACAAGCAATATCGAACCATGGTCTTATTTCCTGACCGGAGAAACAGGAACTGCACCTTCTCCCAACTATGACCCGCTTCAGTTTTGGATTGAAGAAGCTCACAAAAGAGGGTTAGAGCTGCATGTCTGGTTAAATCCATACCGGGCACACCACACCAATGGAGGAGCAGTCAGCAGCCAGTCAATGGTGAATAAGCTGTCCGATATTGTGGTCCGGTTAAAGAATGGAATGTATTGGTTTGATCCGGCCAATCCGAAAACACAGGGACATGTATCAAATATTGTAAAGGATATTGTCAAAAGATATGATATTGATGCCATTCATTTCGATGATTATTTCTATCCGTATGCAGCTTATAATAAAGGTGCGGATTTTCCTGACAATGCAACCTGGAATGCTTATGTGAGCAGTGGAGGTACTTTGTCCAGAGCAGACTGGAGAAGAGATAACGTTAATAAATTTGTAGAACGTATCTATAAGGAAATTCACGCAGAAAAGAATAATGTAAGGTTCGGGATCAGCCCGTTCGGAATCTGGAAACCCGGATATCCTGCAGGAATTGTAGGTTCATCCCAATACGATGAGCTCTATGCCGATGCTAAATTATGGTTAAATAAAGGCTGGGTAGATTATTTTTCCCCACAGCTGTATTGGCCGATTGATTCCAAAGGACAAAGCTTTGAAGCCCTGTTAAGCTGGTGGCAGTCTGAAAATACCATGAACCGCCACTTATGGCCCGGCCTGAATACTGTTGAGATCAAAGTGTCAGATCGCCCGACAGAAATCAAAAACCAGATTGCCATTTCAAGAAATATCCTGAAAAATGATGCGGGAGAAATTCACTGGAGCATTGCAGGATTGACCAAGAATCCCAACATGCTTCCTGCTTTGAAAAGCGGTCCTTACAGTGAAAAAGCATTAATACCGAAATCACCGTGGATAAAAGCTGTTCCATTACAAGCTCCCACATTGTTTATTGCAGATAACGGAAGTTTTGCCCAGACAGGTTGGAGTACAAAAAATGCTGCTGAAGTTTTCCTTTGGGTACTCTTCACACAATATAACGGAGTATGGCAGACGGAAATTTTAACGCTGGACACCCTTTCAAAAGATATTCCTAAATTCAGAGACGGTAAAAAACTGAATGCTGTAGCTATTAAAGCCATCGACAGGTTAGGAAACGAAAGTGATTATACAGCCAGAAGAATTAAATAGTTGGGCTATGACCTGCTACCCAATATGTCATTGCGAACCTTTTGGTGAGTCAATTTCAATAATAAATTTAAAAACCAGTTCTGGAAAAGAGCTGGTTTTTATTTTAGAATAACTATAAATTATTAATTTAAATTACTGAAAATCAATTGTGTTTTAAAGTGGTTTGTAAATTTTAATATAAAATAATAACCTTATCGGAACTGTTTTTGCATGAGTAATCCCATAATCACCAAAATATAACATTATGAATACTAAAAGACTTTCCGACAACATGGAAAAAGCACTGAGTGATCAGATGAACAAGGAAATTCATGCATCACACGTTTTTTTATCTTATGGAATTTGGGCTGATGATAAAGGATATCAGGGAATTGCCAATTTCCTTTACCGCCATGCTCAGGAAGAAAGAAATCATTCAATCAAATTCATGGAATATATTTTAAACAGAGGAGGAAAACCAAAAGTAGAAGCTATTCCGGCTCCTCCGGCAGATCCTGAAAATCTCACCGCTTGTTTTGACGGGGTTTTTAAACATGAAGTTGACAATACAACCGCTATTTACAGAATTGTAGATCTTTCTATGGAAGAAAAAGACTGGGCAACATGGAATTTTATGCAATGGTTTGTACAGGAGCAGATTGAAGAGGAAACATTAGCTCAGAATCTTATTGATAAACTGAAAATTGCAGGTGGTGACAGAGCCACAGATGAATCTTTATTTACTTTAGATAAAACTTTACAGGAAGCACCGAATGATGTTCCGTTGGCTCAGGAAGCTACAGGAGATAATCCATAAGACGATTCGGTGAAATCCAGCCTTTTCAAAATCTGTCGGAATACCGACAGATTTTTTTATTATGAAACTCACCCAAAAATCACTATCTTTGCACACTCGTAATTCAAGGTTCAGAGTTCAATGTTTAAAGTTGTAGAAACCTTGACTTGCTCCTAAACCTTAAACTTTGAATTTTACAATATGAAATGTGGAATCGTAGGCTTACCGAATGTGGGTAAATCAACTCTTTTTAACTGTCTGAGCAATGCTAAAGCTCAATCAGCAAACTATCCTTTCTGTACTATTGAACCGAACCTTGGAACGGTTTCTGTACCGGACCAGAGATTGTTTGAACTGGAGAAAATCGTAAAACCTGAGAGAGTTTTGCCGGCTGTAGTTGAAATTGTTGATATTGCAGGTCTTGTGAAAGGAGCCAGCAAAGGAGAAGGATTGGGAAACCAGTTCTTAGCCAATATCCGCGAGTGTGAAGCGATCATTCACGTTTTGAGATGTTTTGATAATGGAAATATTGTTCACGTAGAAGGTTCAGTAGATCCGTTAAGAGATAAAGAAATTATTGATATTGAGCTGCAGCTGAAAGACCTTGAAACCGTAGGAAAAGCAGTTGAGAAAGCTAAAAAATTCATTAAATCCGGTAAGAAAGAAGATATCCTTACTTACGAAACACTTCAGAATTTACAGAAATTCCTTGAGGATGGTAAAAATGCAAGAGAATTTGCTGTAGATGATCTTACAAAATCAATTATCGGAGAAGTTCAGTTATTGACCAATAAGCCGGTACTTTACGTTTGTAATGTAGATGAAAACTCCATCAAAAACGGAAATGAGTGGATTGGTAAGATCGAAAAAATGGCTCAGAATGAAGGGGCAGAAGTAGTTGTATTAGCGGCACAGATTGAAGCGGATATCAATGAACTTGAAACGTTTGAAGAAAGAGAAATCTTCCTTGAAGAATTAGGGCTTACAGAACCGGGAGTTAACCGTTTGATCAGAAAAGCTTATGATCTTTTAAAACTTCAGACGTATTTTACTGCCGGAGTGAAAGAAGTAAGAGCATGGACTATCGGACAGGGATGGACTGCTCCACAGGCAGCGGGAGTTATTCATACAGACTTCGAAAAAGGATTTATCCGTGCCGAAGTGATCAAGTATAACGATTATATCAATTACGGGTCGGAAGTAAAAGTAAAAGAAGCCGGAAAACTTTCTGTTGAAGGTAAAGAATATATCGTACAGGATGGTGACATCATGCACTTTAGATTCAATGTATAAGAAAAGTATTAAAGTTAGTTATAAAGAAAAGCGCTTCCATGTATTTGGGAGCGTTTTTTGCATTGGTGTATTAAAATTTAACCATGAAAATCTTTTATTTCGCAAGCCTTATTCTATTTTTCTCATGCGCAAAATCGGCAGAAGAAAACTGTTTTGTAAACCGCAGAGACCAGGTGTTTGAAAGTTATAAGGAACAAAAGCCATTTACAGTAGAACAAATATTAAATGAAAAGCCTGATTATCTGAAAATCATCAGTCTTAAAAAATACAGAAGCTTTAAGAAAGACAGTATCGGTTCCTATACTCACGCAGGATCTGAGAGATATGTAAAAATGGAAAAAAGACTGGAGAATGATTTCAAAGTGTTCAGTGAAAAGTTTTCAGATCAGTTTATGCTTTATTCGTCACAGCAGACAGCTGGTATAATGTATGGCTTGGGACGGAACAGATTGGGATTTTGGTTACTCAAAATCGAACATGATATACCTGAAGCTTATTTTCTTGGACTGAGTTTCAGCCATTACTATATAAATGAAGTTCAGGAAAATCCTATTATAAAAGATGGATTTCTTCAGTTGGAAGGAAGTCTTGTGAAAATCATAAAAGTTGAGGGACTTCCCGGCTATGATGATTATTCAGCAATGGAAGACGGAAAAATGTTTAAGATAAATCTGAAGGATTTGATGAAGGATTCTGACCATGATGGATATAATGACATTTTTGAAAGAAGTTTTGGTCTTAATCCGGAAAATAAGGATACAGATGGCGATGGTATCAATGATTTTGAAGATATGAATCCTATGTTCAGATCTGAAAACAATAAGTTCACACAACTTTATGAACTTTTGCTGCCGGACTATGGAACTGCGGATATGAAAAGACTGCATTATACATTTCAGGTTTATAAAACTGATTGTAAATATTTTCAAGGGATTAATCCCGAACTTAGGGTTTTGTTCATTCCGGAAAATAAAAACAGACAAACCTATTACACAAGAATGACAGATATAACAGATCAGGGTATTTCCAGGATTCAGAGAAGCGATAAGGATCCTGATACATTTTATATTCATGAATCAGGAAGCAGTTTTACAAATGAATATGAGGCAGAATATGTAAAAGGAAAATGGATGCTAAAGAATATCGGAGGTACTGTTATTTAGTCATTTAACAATAAAAAAAAACGCTTCCTAACAGGAAAGCGGTTTCATTATATTATGACATTGCTGGTTCTAAATTTGGCCAGCATGGTGGCTCTACGCAATTAAATGAAATAACAGAACATACCATTGGTCCGTTTCCTGGCATGCATTCCATTGTTACACCGGGGCGACATTGCCGCTCATAACATGAAGGATGAATTTGTGCGCATCCACCACCACTATGAGTACATATCATTACTCCTCCTTTAATTGTCTTTAACTCTTTTTTATTGAGTTTTTTTCCATTTTTTAAATGTTGATTTTTCATTAATTAGTTTTTATGGTTTAGTTTTTTAGGTCTTACAATTCAATTCCAGGTTGGCATTGTATCTCTGCGCAGGCAAAAGAAATTCTCTTACAGGTAAGATCAGGAAGCAGGCACATTTCCTTTCCGCCGGTAATTACTCTTAATTGTTTTTTGTTTAATTTCTTTCCGATTTGATTGATTTGATTTTTCATTGATTTGATTTTTAATAGGTTAGTTTTAACGAATGTAAGAAAAATAAATGAAGTATATCACGATATATGGAAAAAACATGTTTTAATTGGAAATTTTTAATAGGTATAACTTCGTATATTTGAATTTTACAAATCATCTGATATGGAAAAAATAGCACACACTTCACTGGAAGATTTTTACAAAGAGATGGCTGCCAAACTGGGTAAAGATCTTGACAGTATTTTTCCCAAGGGGCTTCATAAAGACATAGGGCACTTTAATGTTTTCGATATTGCCCAGACACTCGAAAGAGCAAAAGCTACTTCTGAAATGCCTTATAACAGAAGAAAATATTATAAAATAAGCTTTATAAAAGGTAGAAACAGGGCAGAGTATGCAGATAAAGTAATTTCTATAAAAAAGAATGCCTTATTGTTTGCAACGCCTAAAGTTCCTTATCATTGGATCCCTGAAGATCCCAATCAGTCAGGGAGTTTCTGTGTTTTTACAGAAGACTTTTTTATTAAAGATAAATCGTACTACAATCTGGAAGATCTTCCTATTTTTCAGCCCGGAGGAGTACCTGTTTTTGAAATTGATGATGAACTCGCAAAAGAGATTGAGACTCTTTTTGAAAAAATAAAAAAAGAAATTGACTCCGATTATGTGTTTAAATATGATCTGATCAGAAATTATGTACTGGAATTGATTCATTATGGGCAAAAATTGCAGCCGGCATCCAAAATATCAGCATCCAATGAGGCTTCCTTGAGGGTTGTTTCTTTATTTATAGAGTTGTTGGAAAGGCAGTTTCCTATTGAATCCTGGGAACAGAGGCTGCAATTGAAAACGGCTAAGGATTACGCAGACAGGCTTGCGGTTCACGTGAATTATCTGAATAAAAGATTAAAAGAAAGCACCGGAAAGACAACTACTGAACTTATTTCCGACCGCATCGTTCAGGAAGCTAAAATACTTTTAAAACAGACGAGATGGAATGTTTCGGAAATATCTTATGCCCTGGGATTTGAAGAAATTGCCCATTTTTCTAATTTCTTTAAAAGAAAAACAACCTTTACCCCATTGGAATTTCGGTCCTGATTTGAATTTTGCAAATTTCAGATTGATTCAAGCAAACACTTCAGTTCGAAAATATCCCAACTTTGTATCATCAAAATAATCAAAATACAATGAACACAAAAACAAATATTGCACTGGTAACCGGAGGAAACCGTGGATTGGGAAAAAACTCAGCACTTAAAATTGCTCAGAAAGGATTAGATGTTATTATTACGTACAGAAGTAACAAAGAAGAAGCAGAAGCTGTAGTCAATGAAATACAATCATTGGGGCGAAATGCTGTCGCGTTTCAGCTTGATACCAAAGACATAAAAAGTTTCGACGCTTTTGTAAAGGATGTTACCAGCCATTTACAGGAAAACACAGGAAGTACTCATATTGATTATCTTGTCAATAATGCGGGAACAGCTTTATATTCACCGATTACGGAAGTGACGGAAGAACAGCTGGATGATGTGGTAGATATTCACTTTAAAGGAGTCTTTTTTCTCACTCAAAAGCTTTTGCCATTTATTAATGATGGAGGAGGAATTATTAATGTCTCTTCAGGATTAGCAAGATTTGCAACACCGGGTTCTTCTGTTTACGGATCAATAAAAGCAGGAGTAGAAATGCTGACGAAATATATGGCTAAAGAGCTGGGCGCAAGAAAGATCAAAGCTAATGTTGTGGCTCCGGGGGCTATTGAAACTGATTTTGGAGGTGGAAGAGTGAGAGATAATGAAGAGATTAATGCCATGGTAGCTGGTGCTACAGCCCTGGGCAGAGTCGGTCTTCCTGATGATATCGGTGGAGTCGTAGCCTTCCTGTGCACAGAAGATGCAGGATGGATCAATGGGCAAAGAATCGAAGTTTCCGGGGGAATGTTTTTATAAATATTTTCCAAAAGAACTTAGCGAAAATAGGATCGGCCGGCTCAAAATGAGCCGGCCGATTTTGAATTGGTATAAGATATGTTCTAGTATTATCCTACAGGATCAAGAGGTTCAGGGAGCTGGCATTCCTGCTCTGCACAGCCTGGTCCGGTGTATACGCAATATCCGGAAGAATTTGTACATCTAACACTGCCAGAGCCTCCATTGATTGTATGTAATGCATTCCGGTCCAATTTTTTTCCTTTGTTTAATTTTTTGTTTTTCATGGGATCGTTTTTTTGATTTATTCTTTTTTAATTTTTATTCGTGAGAAAGAATTTAATATAAATGAATCATCAACTGCGTCCGGAAGCCCTCAGTTTTTGCACAGAATGATAAATTCGCTATTAAAATATTACAATACGGTTCACCGTGAAGTATTTTTATATTAGATCTTTGATAGGTTTTCTATAGCCTTTTCTAACGTTTCTTTCTTCTTGGCGAAACATAGCCTGATCACATTTTCATTCAGCTTGTTTTTATAAAAAGAAGAAAAAGGAACGCTGGCTACCTTGTGATTAATAGTAAGTTCAGAAGCAAAATCAAAATCATTTTTATCAGAAATTTTATCATATTTTACTGCCTGAAAATAGGTGCCTTCACAATCCAGCAGTTCAAACGAAGTTCCTGCCAGTCCTTTTCTCAGAAAATCTCTTTTTTCCTGAAAGAATTGATTCAGATGAGAATAATGTTCTTCGTTTTTCATGTATTCAGCCAACGCCAGCTGAATAGGGGTATTTACGCAGAATACATTGAATTGATGAACCTTCCTGAATTCGTCCGTTAAGTTTTTAGGAGCCGCACAGTAACCTACTTTCCAGCCTGTAACATGGAAAAGTTTTCCAAAAGAAGCTACAAGAAGACTTCTTTCTTTCAACTCAGGATATTTGCAGATGCTTAAATGCTGTTTTCCGTCAAAAACAATATTTTCATACACCTCATCACTCAAAATAAGAATCGAAGTTCCTTTTACGAGTTCAATAAGCTTTTGTATATCATTTTCTTTCAGGATTTTTCCTGAAGGATTATTGGGATTGTTAAGAATAATCATTCTGGTTTTTTCGCTGACAAGTTTTTTTACAGCAGTCCAGTCGATTTCATAATCCGGAGCTTTCATTTCAAAACGTCTTACAATGCCTCCAAAAAGCTCTACAGTAGGTTCGTAACAGTCATAAGCCGGTTCGAAAATAATCACTTCATCATCTTTCTTAACAAAAGAGGCGATAGCTGTAAAAATAGCCTGAGTTCCACCTGCGGTAACGGTTATTTCTGAATCCGGATGGTAAACTGCCTCATGACTGTTTTCTATTTTCCGCGCAATTTCTTCCTTCAGACCAATCATTCCTCCAAGAGGCGCATACTGATTGAACCCTTTTTTAATAAAGTGATCCACGTGATTCAATAATTCCGGATCGGGCATAAAATCCGGAAAGCCCTGGGAGAGATTGATCGCTTCATTTTCATTGGCAAGCTGAGTCATCTGGCTGAAAATAGTAGTTCCTACATTGGAAAGTTTTGATAAAGGAAGTTGTATCATAAAAACAGTTTTGTTGACCGAATTTAATGAAATATTTAAAACCGTTTGAACTTATGGAAATAAAAAATAGAAAACAGCCGGTTCAGAGCTGCTATTGGAAAATTTCTTTGATGAAGTATGTTAATTCAAAGAATGAAAATCATTAAACATTTGTTTGAATTTTTCTTTTGGATTGTGGAAAGATCCTTACATTTGTTATACAAATAACCATAATAGCAATGACGATGAAGATTAAGAAGACAGCGTTTCCTGAAAACTCCATTTTATCCTCAGGAAAAAAAGATTTCGATTATATTGATAGCTTTAAAGGAGAGCTGACAGATACCCATCGGAATATCGATATTTCAGAAATCGGAAAAGCTTTCTTTACAAGCGGACCAAAATGGGGAAAGAAAATGTTTGCTTTCAGAAATAAAGTAGTGGGATTATTCGGGTTAAAGACAGGTTCTGAAACAGAAAAACAGCAAACGGAGAAAGATTTTAAATGTGAAATAGGAGAACACGCAGGAATTTTCACGGTATTTGATAAAACCAGTAATGAAATCATTCTGGGGGAAGATGACAGGCATCTGAATTTCAGGGTTTCTCTTTTAGTTGACAGGAATAAAAAAGATCCGGATAAAAATTTCCTTACCATATCCACTACTGTGAAGTTTCATAACTGGATGGGGATCCTCTATTTTCTGCCCGTCCGACCCTTTCATAAACTGATTGTACCTGCTATGCTGAAAAATATGATTGGCCAGCTGGAAAGCAAAAAATAAAATAGTTACTTCAAAAGAGAAAGTAAGAGTTTTCTCATTAAAGTTGTTTAAACTTTACCCAACCACAAAAGTCACAAAAGGATTCATTTTAAAACACTTGAGTTCACTTAAGTAAGTTTAATGATACCGCAGAAAAATTCACACATAAGATGAAAGTCAAAGAATTTCACAAAACTTAAGGGGATGTGCTACACATAAGGCTTGGTGATGAAAAACTTAAGTGTTAAAAACTTTCGTGTCTGAAATAATGAATTTAAAAGTTTAAACAACCTCATTTTAAAGATATTCGTGAAAATTTTAATCATTAAAATAAATTTTACCTGCTTTTGTATACCAGCAAATTTAAAAGGCTTAAAACTCTATGGCTGCTCTTCTCACCGTACAATAAAAGTTAGGAAAAAATGATTTTTAAAATTCGGATAATTTTGGACAATTTTGTACTTTTGTATGTTTGCTGAAATCATATATGTCACAAGAAATAAATCCAACCTATTCCGAAGATAATATCAGAACCCTCGATTGGCAGGAACACATCCGTCTGCGCCCCGGCATGTATATCGGGAAGCTGGGTGATGGTTCTTCCGCTGACGATGGTATTTATATCCTTTTAAAAGAAATCCTTGATAACTCTATTGATGAGTTCAGGATGCGGGCCGGAAAAAGAATTGAAATAAAGCTGGACGACGGCAAAGTTACCATTCGTGACTTTGGGCGTGGGATTCCATTGGGGAAAGTCGTTGACGCCGTTTCAAAAATGAATACCGGTGGTAAATACGATAGTAAGGCGTTTAAAAAATCTGTAGGATTGAACGGAGTCGGTACCAAAGCCGTAAATGCTCTTTCTGACTACTTCAGAGTCCGTTCTTTCCGTGATGGGAAAATGAAAGCTGCTGAATTCTCCCGCGGAATGATCAAAGAAAATTTTGATGAGAAAGAGACTTCAGACAGAAACGGTACTGAAATTTCCTTTATTCCTGATGGAGAAATCTTCCTTCATTTCAAGTACAGAAAAGAGTATATCGAAAGAATGCTCCGTAATTATGCTTATCTGAATCCGGGACTGAAAATTCTTTTCAACGGGGAAACATATTATTCTGAAAACGGTCTTAAAGACCTTTTAGAAGAGGAGCTGGAAAGTGATATCCTTTATCCGATCGTTCATCTGAAGGATGATGATATTGAGGTGGCCATTACCCATTCAGACAAATCGCAGACAGAGACCTATTTCTCTTTTGTGAACGGACAGAATACAACACAGGGTGGAACGCACCTTAATGCATTCCGTGAGGCATATGTGAAAACGGTTCGTGAATTTTTCAATAAAAGCTTTGATGCTTCTGATATCAGGAAATCGATTATTGCAGCGATTTCAATCAACGTAGAAGAGCCGGTATTCGAATCCCAGACCAAAACAAAATTAGGATCCAATGATATGGGACCTAACGGGCCTACTGTAAGAACATTTATTATAGATTTCCTAAAGAGCAAACTGGACAATTTCTTACACAAGAATCCGGAAATAGCAGAAGCGATCCAGAGAAAAATATTAATTTCCGAAAGAGAAAGAAAAGAACTTTCCGGGATCCAGAAATTAGCAAGAGAAAGAGCAAAAAAGGTCTCTCTTCACAATAAAAAACTTCGTGACTGCAGACAGCATTATAACGATCAGAAAGCCGAAAGGAAAGGAGATACCCAGATTTTCATTACCGAGGGAGATTCTGCATCCGGATCTATTACAAAATCAAGGGATGTCGAAACGCAGGCCGTATTTTCACTGAAAGGTAAACCGCTGAACTGTTATGGTCTTACCAAGAAAGTGGTCTATGAAAACGAAGAGTTTAACCTTCTCCAGGCCGCTTTGAATATTGAAGAAAGTCTTGAAGACCTGAGATACAATCAGGTAATTATCGCTACTGATGCCGATGTGGATGGGATGCACATCCGCTTGCTGATGATTACTTTCTTTCTGCAGTTCTTTCCGGATCTCATTAAAAACGGACACCTTTATATCCTTCAGACTCCACTGTTCAGAGTAAGGAATAAAAAAGAAACAAGATACTGTTATACAGAAGCAGAAAGGGTAAAAGCACTGAATGAGCTGGGGAAGAATCCTGAAATTACACGATTCAAAGGACTTGGAGAGATTTCACCAGATGAGTTTAAACATTTTATCGGAAAAGATATCCGCTTAGAGCCTGTTGTGGTTGGGAAAGACCAAACCATAGATCAGCTTCTGGAGTTTTATATGGGGAAAAACACACCCGACAGACAGACGTTCATTCTTGAAAACCTTGTTGTAGAAGATGATACAGATATTGATAAAAAAGAAATTCTAAATGAAGTAGAAAACTAGGAATTTTATAAGAGAACTTAGAACCAGAGTTCTGTTAGTGAATACAAAACAGATATATTGATAAAAAACACATTTTGGATGAAGTAAGAATTATAAGAATTATAAAACTTACACAACCAAAAAATCAATGAGACTAAGTAACCGTAATAAAGTATCTATTTATAACTCGCTAAGTACTATCCTTTTTATGATGATGGTATTTGGAGTCATTGTTTTTGCTGCTAATGAGTACAGATTCAATGCGTTAGGAAATGAAAGCTATTTGCTGATCATTGTTCCTTTTCTGTTGCTGCTTATCTTTTATACTTGCGGGCGGCAGATTTTTGAATATGACAGTGATGGTGAGGCGCTGAACTTTAAGAACAGGAATATCATTCCTTTTTTAGACAAACCTCTTCATGATGAGTTTCCGAAATATAAGCTTATAAAATATGATATAATCAGTATTTTATTTATCAAAAGATTATACATTACTGTTTCAAGTAAGAATAATGGTTCCACTATACTTAAGTACCAGATTTCTTATCTGAGCAAAAAAGAAATAAACGATTTAAAACTCTCTCTGAATAAAGTAGTGAAAGCTAATAAGGAGAAAAAAGATTAAAAACAGATGACGACAGAAGAATATTCGCATGAGGGTGAAAGCTTGAAAAAAGTTTCCGGTTTGTATAAAGACTGGTTTCTGGATTATGCTTCCTATGTAATTTTGGATAGAGCTATCCCTTCGGTATATGACGGTTTGAAACCCGTTCAGCGGAGAATTATGCACTCTATGCGGGAACTGGAAGACGGCCGCTACAATAAGGTGGCCAATATCGTGGGAAATACCATGAAATATCATCCGCATGGAGATGCTTCCATTACAGATGCCATGGTACAGATCGGGCAGAAAGAACTGTTGATAGATACTCAGGGAAACTGGGGTAATATTTATACCGGAGACTCGGCTGCTGCGGCAAGATATATTGAAGCAAGGCTGACTCCTTTTGCCCTGGAAGTAGTCTTTAATCCTAAAACGACAGAATGGACAAAGTCTTATGACGGGAGAAACAATGAACCTGTTGATCTGCCGGTAAAATTCCCTCTGCTTCTTGCACAAGGAGTAGAAGGTATCGGAGTAGGTCTGTCCACTAAAATTCTTCCGCATAACTTCAATGAGCTCATCAACGCATCTGTAGCGTATTTAAAAGGTAAGAAATTTGAACTGTATCCGGACTTCCTAACAGCCGGCTATCTGGATGTTTCAGAATATAATGACGGACATAGAGGCGGAAAAGTAAGAGCCAGAGCAAAAATTACCCAGACGGATAAGCATACTTTGGTTATTTCTGAACTTCCTTACTCCAAAACAACAACCGATCTTATTGACTCTATTTTAAAAGCCAATGAGAAAGGAAAGATCAAAATTAAAAAGATTGAGGACAATACTTCAGATAAAGTAGAAATTCTGATCCATATTCATAATGATGTTTCTCCGGATAAGACCATTGATGCACTGTATGCATTTACCGATTGCCAGGTGACAATCTCTCCAAATGCCTGTGTGATTGTAGGAGATAAACCTATGTTCATGAATGTTTCTGAAATTCTGAAAATGAATACGGATCATACAGTATCATTGCTTAAGAAAGAGCTGGAAATTGAACTCCATGAACTTCAGGAAAGCTGGCATTTCTCCTCATTGGAAAGAATTTTCATTGAGAACAGAATCTACCATGATATTGAAGAGGTGAAAACCTGGGAAGAGGTACTGAAGACCATTGATGCCGGATTAAAACCCCACACCAAACATCTTTTAAGAGCGGTTACAGAAGATGATATCTTAAAACTGACCGAGATCAGAATCAAAAGAATCTCAAGATTTGATTTAGATAAATTTAAAGAAAATATTGCAGCTCTGGAAGGCAAAATAGAACAGGTGAAATACAACCTTGCCAATCTGATCGCCTATGCTATTGATTATTATTTAAATATTCAGAAAAAATACGGAAAAGATAAGCAGAGAAAAACTGAGCTTAGGATCTTTGACACCATTGATGCTACAAAAGTAGCTGTAGCTAACGAAAAATTCTATGCAAATTTTGAAGAAGGCTTCATTGGTACATCCCTGAAGAAAGATCAATATCTGTTTGACTGTTCTGATATTGATGATATCATCACATTCAGAAAAGACGGAAGTATGAAAGTGGTAAAAGTGGAAGCCAAAACCTTCATCGGAAAAGATATCCTGCATGTTGCCATATGGAAGAAAAACGATAAAAGAACAGTATATAATATGATCTACCGTGAAGGGAGAGAAGGGCCATATTATATGAAACGTTTCTCCGTAACAGGAGTGACCAGGAATACAGATTATCCTTTAGCTTCAGATAAAAAAGGTTCGGAAACCCTTTATTTTTCGGCAAATCCTAATGGAGAAGCAGAAACGGTAACCGTACTTTTAAAGCCTAATCCAAGAATCAGAAAGAACAAAATGGAGATCAACTTTTCTGATCTTGCCATCAAAGGGCGCGATTCCAAAGGAAATCTGGTGACAAAATATGCTGTGAAGAAAGTAGATATGAAAGAGGAAGGGGTTTCTACCCTCGCTCCAAGAAAGATCTGGTTTGATGATACTGTAAGAAGGCTGAATGCAGATGCAAGAGGTACGCTGCTGGGAAGTTTCAAAGGAGATGACAAAATCCTTACAATCAACACCAATGGCGAAGTAAAGCTGGTTTCATTTGATCTTGGCAACCGTTTTGATGATGAGTATCTGGTATTGGAAAAATGGAAACCCGAACAGCCGATTACCTGTATCTATTACGATGGAGAAAAGGATATTTACTTCATCAAGAGATTTTTACTGGAAAATACAGTGAATGTACAGACTTTCATGCCCTCTGAGCATCCTAAATCATTTATTGAAAATGTGATTGTTGCCAACGATGCCACTGCTGAAATTATTTTCGCAAAAGATAAAGGAAAAGAACGCGAACCGGAAACTGTAAATATTGATGAATTCATAGCGGTAAAAGGAATAAAAGCCATTGGAAACCAGTTTACCAAATTCAAAGTAAAAGCAATCAATATTACGGTTCCAGAACCCGTGGAAGAAGAACCGGAGGTTTATGAAGATCCAGAACCTGCAGGAGATCCAGATGAAGACGGTGGAATTATTGGTGATCTGTTTCAGGAGGACGGAAGTAATGAGAATGAATAGAGCATAATGCCTTTTCATAGATAACATAAAAAACAGACAGACGATGGATATAATTGTTTTAATTATCATTGCAGCCACATGTATCTTTAGCTATATGGGGTTTAACAATACAGCATTATTTGAAAAATATAAATTTAATGTTGGGGCCATTGCTAACCGTAAAGAGTATATAAGGCTTATCAGTTCAGCATTTTTACATGCCGACTTTATGCACTTGTTTTTTAATATGCTTTCCCTGTATTTTTTCCAGGAAGTAGTCATTAATTTCTTTGGTGAAACAGGATTTTTGATTCTTTATTTCGGATCCATGATCCTTGGGAATTTATTCAGTCTGCAGATCTATAAAAACCAACCCTGGTATTCAGCAATTGGGGCTTCAGGGGCTGTTTCGGGAATTATTTTTGCTTCTATAGCAATGGCGCCGAATGAGATCAGTGTGAATTTCCTTCCGGGATGGCTATTTGGAACTTTATATTTCGGATACTCCGTTTATATGATGCTGAATCCAAAACAATGGGATAACCTGGGCCATGCAGCACACCTTGGAGGTGCTTTTTTCGGACTTGTTTATTCTATTGCAATGCATCCGCAGCAAGCGATGAACAATATGGTGTTTTTAGGAATTATGTCGCTTCCGTTAATTTATTTAGGATATGAAATTTTTGTAAGGAAGCGAATAGGATAAAAGACTATTTTTAAATAAAATATCAAAACCAATGAACACATCAGAGTTAAACAGTTTCATCGTGATACTTATCTATGGTTCATTGGTTTTGCTTTCTCTGCTGAAGCTGGCCAATCCTTTAAAAGTAAACCGTAAAGCCAATTTCTGGTTCGGAATATTCCTTTTTTTGTGGTCTACCTTCTGGCTGGATGAGGTTCTGTTTCTGGTAACAGGCTCAGCAGTGGACTTCCATTCCCTTTTTTGGGTAAGATGTATTCAGTTTTTCACACCGATTGTTTTCTACTTCAGTGTACTGTTCTATACAAATCCTTCCTTTACTTTTAAAATCACGGATGTAAAATTTTTGTTGCTTCCCGCAGCATTTCTGCTTTGTCTTATATTGATCAGACTGGGTTATAAAGCACCGTTTGAATCTCTGAGCATTATTTTGATCCTGATTCAGGCACTCTTTTATACGGTTCTTTCTTATGTTACGATCAGAAAGCACCAGAAGAAGATTCAGCAGTTTTCTTCCAATACGGAAGGCATCAATCTGAACTGGCTGGAGTTTATCATTCTGGTAATGCTTATTGTGAACATTATCTACATCATTTACAACCGTTTTTATGATCCCAAATCACTCAATTTCTTTATCAATAGCATTTTTTTATTGGTTATTTATTGTGTAGGATACTATTCTCTGAAGCAGGAAGAGATCTATCCGTTAGAAGAAAAACAGAGAGAGGAGCTTATCTCTATCAGTGAAGATAACGGTGCTGAAGAAGTAAAAAGAAAGCTGATTTCTGATGAAGAATTACTGAAGATTAAATTATCACTGGAAAAAATAATGGAAATACAGAAACCCTATCTTGACAGTGAACTGAATCTGATTAAGCTGGCAGAGATGCTCTCAGTTTCTACCCACCATTTGTCGTATGTCATCAATACAGGTTTTGAAAAGAATTTCTTCCAGTATGTGAATGAGTTCAGAGTAGAGTATGCCAAAAAACTTCTGAAAGAACCCAACAGTAAATTATCTATTCTTGGAATTGCTTACGAGTCCGGATTCAACTCCAAAACCTCATTTAATACCACCTTTAAAAAAATGACAGGACAGACTCCTTCTGAGTTCAAAAAATAAGTTCCGGTTTATAATTTTTTACTTTTTTTATTTGTAATATTTTGATTGTCAAATTTTTAAATATATACATTCTCTGTATTGAAAATCAGTTCTTTCAGATAATACAGAACATTTGAGGGTGTTTTTCATGATAGCTTTGTACTGTAAAATTTACATTTATGGATACTAAAGAATCATATGCTGTTGTTACAGGAGCAAGCCAGGGACTTGGCAAAGCATTCGCAGAGCATCTGGCCAGGAAAAAAATTAATGTTGTTCTTGTAAGTCTTCCGGATCAGAACCTCCGGGAGCTTTCCAAAGCATTGGAGCAGGAGTATGAAATAAAAGCCCGTTATTATGAAACCGACCTTTCTATTCATGAGAATGTCATGAAACTGACAGAGTGGCTTAACAGATCTTTTAATATCTATATCCTGATCAACAATGCAGGACTCGGTGGGACTAAAAAATTCACAGAGGCATCTTCTGATTATATTAATACCATTTTACAGGTTAATGTTGCGGCCACTTCTTTGATTACCCATCAGCTTCTCCCCAATCTTTTAAAGCAGCCGGAAGCCTATATTCTGAACGTTTCAAGCATGGCAGCTTTCTCTCCGATAGGTTTCAAAACAGTATATCCTGCCTCCAAAACTTTTATTCATTCATTTTCAAGAGGATTGTATGAGGAATTGAAAGATACCAATGTTTTTGTAAGCGTTGTCAATCCGGGTGCTATGAAAACCAATACGGATGTTTGTAAAAGAATAGAAAAACAGGGATTTATGGGAAGACTTACACTTTTGAACCCTGATAAAGTTGCATCATACTGTATTCGTCAATTGTTTAAAAAAGATTCCGTAATTATGGTGAACCCAATAAGCTGGCTGATAATGAAAATTTTACCGATATGGATAAAACTGCCATTGATGACCCAGGCTATAAAAAGAGAAATTGAAGCATGAAAAATGTGTGTATAACCGGAGCAACAGGGCTCCTGGGAACTAATCTTATTATTAAATTATTACAAAATGGTTATTCTGTTACTGCTCTGGTGCGTAAGAAAAGTACATGGACGGGTGAAGAAAATGAAAATCTTAAGCTCATAGAAGCCGACATTTCATCCGGTATCTCAACATTACTTGCTGATATTGACTGCTTTATTCATGTTGCGGCAGAAACCCGCCAGAATCTTATCAATTATAATGATTACCAAAAGATAAATTATGAAACAACAGTAAATCTTTATCATCAGGCGGAGTTGGCAGGAGTACAGAAGTTTGTGTTTGTAAGCACGGCCAATACCTTAGGATTTGGAAATACCGCATTCTGGGGAAGTGAAAAAGCACCACAGATATATCCTTTTACCCATTCCTGGTATGCGCAAAGTAAGCTGGCTGCTGAAGATTATCTTTTAAAAAACTTAAAAAATACTGAGGTTATCATTGTAAATCCAACTTTTATGATCGGAGCTTATGACACCAAACCAAGCTCAGGGAAAATTATCTTTCGGGCCTGGAAAAAGAAACTGATTTTCTATCCGAAAGGAGGAAAGAATTTTGTGCATGTGGAAGATGTTACCACCGGAATATTGAATGCCATTGAAAAAGGGAGAAATGGTGAAAAATATCTTTTAGCTAATGAAAATATGAGCTACAGGGATTTTTTTAAGAAGATAAACAGAATTACCAGCCAAAAACCGATTATGATGCCCATTCCCAATATCATTCTAAACTTACTTGGATGGGTGGGTGACGGCCTGAGAAAGCTGAAAATAAAGACCAGTCTCAGTACAGCCAATATGAAAGCACTGCAGGTCTGTAATTATTATAATAACCGGAAATCGGTAGAAGAACTTGAAGTTCAGTACCAGCCTGTTGATAAAGCAATCGAAGATGCTGTCCGGTATTTTATTAAAAACGGTAAGTAGTATCAATACTGCAAGAACGATAAAACCAGCTGATAGCAGCTGGTTTTATCAATTTATCTTGTTATATTCTGAGTAACATTCTTATTGGATATCACGCAGGCTTTGCTGCAGTTGTTTGTACTGGAAATATTAACCTGTATCAGTGCGGGCAATGATCTGTATTCTTCCTTATTGTAAGGAGCTTCAGTACCATTTCTTCCACCGCCTTTAATATCGTATTGTATCTGGGCCACTCCGGTAAAACCGTTTGCAGGTTTGAAAGCAAGCTTTCCGGTTGAGTAGGAATAAGTCCATGTTCCTTGATTGTTCGTATAGACACCGCCTGTTATATTCGGAATCACCGTTCCATTATTATCTAAAAAACGGAATGAATTAAAATCAAGATTGTTATAAGAAAGTGCAGGTGGGTTCTGACCGTTTGCTGAAGAATACGCTGCATCATTCAGTAAAGGGGAAAAAGTGGATTTTATCCCCGGACAACCTGCAAACAGATCATCAGTTACCTCAGCTGCATAAGGTCTTGTAACCCCTAAGTTTTTTAATAGATGTATATTTCTGGCCGCTCCGGTAGAGGCCGCAAAACCGATCCTGAAAGTAGCAGGCGGCGAAGTGTCCAGTGTTCTCACGGTAGTGTTGGATAGAGTAGTCTCAGTATATTTCAGAGATGTTGGGTAATAATAATTATCAATCACTTTATCTTTCACAGTTCCATGCTGTATTTCCAGGGTTATATTGTAACCACCGGCAGGATTGGGGACCAATGTCACATATGCTTTACGGAACCTTGCATCATTTTCATTCTGGGGAATCGTAGTTCCGCCGCTTTCAATACTGAATTGCTGAAGGGTGGGGTTTTTAATGCCTACATATTTTCCTGTTGCGGTATCCAGATATGCAGATCTGTTACTGCTGGATGGCGCTGCATTGGTGGCAATACTATACAGTAATGGGTAGCCGTTGTATCCGGCAGGTTCGGCAGAAGAGAGATATTGATTTCCACGTTTAGCCCTTAAAGAAACATTGCTTCTTCCATCTGCTAGTGTTACACCAAAGATTCCGTTTCTAACCCTTTCACTCTGTTTAAAGCTTGTTTTAAAATTTCCGAATTCATCCAGCCCTATCCCCAGATAGGCACCTCTCAGTCCTTCTGTGGATTCGCCACCACGTACAAAGCTATATCCTAATCCTCCGCCAAAGTATCCAAGATTAAGCTGTTGTTTAGGAATAGATCCATCTACTAAAAATATGGAGATACCATCTCCACCGTTAGTATTTCCACCATAAATGGCAAATTCAAATTCAAACTTGATTCCCTGATCACTTTTGAATATTTTATCGGCCAGGATGACACCTCCTGAAATATTATTCACACTTCGGGTTAATCTCAGTCCGTCCGTAGTAAAAGTTGCGTCATTCTGGACACCGCTGGTAGCCACTTTATAAGCTTCCTGAGGCTGCAATCCCTGTGTGAAATTGACAAAATACGGATATCCGGTTCCCTGTTCATTCTGTGCGTGAACATTCCGGCTGAAAATAAATAAAGAAAGAACAAACAAAAACCTTTTATATTGTACGATTGAGGTACTTTTTATCATAACTCAAATTATTTAACCACAAAAACAATATTAATAAAAGAACAGTCTGTAGCGGCTACTTTCACATCGTATGTCATTACTCCGTCATCAGAAATGGAAATATTACTGAATACATTGGGGTCAGCATCCGTTACATAATAATAAAGATCTTTACTTGACGGGAAAAACGGAATTGAGGCTGGAGCGCTGGTACTTTTTGCTTTTGGGGATCCAAACTGATTTTTATACAGAGTATACAGGTCTTTAGTCCGGCCATTAGCTGTTGTGGAAGTATCGAAGGAGACACTTGGCATATAGAACATTTTTACAGCATTGCTACTGATACATAGCCAATCAGGTTTGGCAGGGGTTCCAATATTCTGGCTTAAGCATTTCTTATCAGTATCATAGATAAGAAGTGAGTTGGCCGGATTGGAAATAGCATCTCTTTTGGCTGTAGTGAGTCTTGGTATCAGCATTCCTTTACTTTGACTGTAAATATCAAGAGCTGCGCTGTTATCAGGGGTAGGTGTATTTATCCCTACTTGTGCAAATGAAAATGAACTTACCAAAACGATTGGTAGAAATAATTTTTTAATCATAATGAGTTTAATAATTTTTATCTGTGTGTTTATGTTTTTTGTGCTGTGTTTTTTTAAAATACTTCCAGTCAGCTTCATTCCTGCCAAATGAGAAATATTATTTCCGGAAATTCACCGGAATAATGATGGTGCTGCTGTAACGGCATGATGGTTTCTCAGGTCCAAAAGCCAGTGACAGATATAACAAGCATGCCTCAAAAAGAGCACTCTGTCTTATCTGAAAGTGTCAAAGTAAATTGAGTTAGGCTGTCTGTTATAGTGAATAGATGCCAGTAAGTAAGTGAAATTCATAATCCTTTGTGTTTCTGCAAATATATGAATAAAACACTGGAAATCCTGTTTTTACGAGGATGTTTTTGAATTTAACATTATTTATTAGTTAAATTAATTTTTTTAATTTAAAATTTTGAAAATATAATAATATATATAAAATTTTTTTAATATGTATAATATAGCAAATAGAAAGGTGAATTAAAGAAAATAGTGTTTATTCGAGGGATACAAAAGAAGCGCAAAGTAATTACTGAGAAATTTTTTCCAAAGCATCTTCCAGGGATTCAACAAAATTCACATGTTTTGTTTTATTACTTTCAAAAATAAAATCTCTCATACTCTTGCTTTCATATTTGCTGAAATTGCCTATAATGGCTAAACCTATACGATAGTTTGAGAATTTCTGGAGAATTTCTCCAGCCATTTTTGTTTTTAAATCAAAGAACTCATGAGAAATATTTTTCTCATGAAGGATGACTTTATCATATCCCTGATAATATATATTTCCCATCAGGTCTAATCCATCCTGTGCAGACTGGATGATCACATCATCAGATATAATTTCTGCAATTTTTGTATTGTTGATTTCGTGAGATTGAATAATCATTTTATTGGATCGTTTTTTTTATATCATGTAAAAAATTACCTAATGGAAATGCATCCCCCTGATTAGTAAGAGCTATAATGCAGCTGTTATTTTTCAGGTCTCTCCAGAATAAAGCTTTGAAACCATTCAGTCCTCCTGTATGCATAACCGATTTCTCTCCACTTTCATTCTCTATGAACCACGCAAACCCATAATTTGATGTCTGTCCGCTGGTCAATTGAAAAGGAGAATACATCATAATGGTATTTTCTTTATTAATTAAAGTATAGTTTCGTAACGCCTGATCAAATTTATAAAGATCTTCAGGAGTAGAGAAGATTCCACCATCACCGGTTGTCAGAATGGAATAATCATCAGGTTTTTTCTGCTTATTATATCCTGAAGCTCTATTCTGAATAACGGTATTGGATTCATACACATAGGTATTATTCATTTTTAGAGGAGTGATAATCTGCTCACGGATAAAATCCGGATAAGATTTCCCGGATACCTTTTCGATAATCTGAGCAAGAATAATATATCCACTGTTGCTATACTTAAACTGACTGTCGGGAATGAAATCACGATTTTTCAGATTAAACAGCCAATTTATTACATCCTGATTTGTTAATCCCTTTTTCGAAAACAAATTCTCATAGTCTCTGATTCCGGAGGTATGGTGTAAAAGCTGTCTGACCGTAACGTTTTCAGCATACTCAGGAAGGTTAACAAACATAGAAGCTTTATCATCGAGTTTCAACAATCCCTTTTGTTCTGAAATTAAAATTGCTATAGCCGTAAATGACTTACTGAGCGATGCGATATAAAATGAAGTATTTTTATCTGCTTTAAGCCCTTTTTCAATGTTACGGAATCCCAGAGTAGTATCACATACCATCTGACCATTTTTCACAATCAGAACAGAACCGTTGAATTCTCCTTGACTGTAATATTTATTCACAACATCCTGTGGATGCTGTTTGCAGGATACAAGTTGTACAATCAGTGAAACAGCGGTGAGAATATTCCATATCAGAGTTTTCATAGGTTTAAGTGTATGGAAGCAAAATTACTTATTTCCTCCCATAAATAAACCGGTCATTTTCAGATAAATCCTTCAATAATTGAGCATCAGAGAAATACTGATACAGTTCCAGGGTTTCGGACCCCAGTTTCTGATTGATTTCTAAAAAAAGCAACCCTCCGTCTTTCAGATGCTTTTTGGCGTCTTCCGCAATTTTTCTGTAAAAAATCAAAGCATCAGCAGTAGGGGAGAAAAGAGCCATTTTAGGTTCAAATTCTTTCACTGAATCTGCAATTTCAACCTCTTCTTCGATTCCGATGTATGGAGGATTTGAAATGATGATATCATAGTTTTCTGTGAGTTCATCATTGAGATAATCTGCATGGATGAAATTGATATCCAACTGATGGTGCTCTGCATTTTTTTTGGCAGTACTCAAGGCTTTTTCAGAAAAATCAACAGATGAAACATGGGCTTCCGGAAAGTATTTTTTTAAAACCAAAGGAATCACCCCGCTCCCGGTTCCAATGTCTAAAATTTTTAATCCCTGAACTTTAATCCCTGAACTTCTGATCTCTCTGATAGCAATCTCCAATAGTTCTTCCGTTTCAGGACGAGGGATCAATACATTCTCATCCACAAAAAACTTCATTCCATAAAATTCTGTTTCGCCCAGGATTTGCTGGTAAGGTTTTCCGGATTTGAGTTCTGATACAAGATGACAAAGTTTTTCTTCATCATCAGTCAGAAGTTCCTGATTGGCAGATCTTCTTTGTTGAAAATTATCAAAACCGACTATCTGATGAATGAACAAAGACGATAAAAACATACTTTCCGACTCTGTATAAAGCCCGGAAAGTTCTGCTTTGAAATGTTTTTTAAAGGCTGAAATTGTCATTTATCTTGTAAAAACCAGTTTTGTATCCGTGGATTTCTCTTCATCAATTCTATACCCTTCATAGTTGAAGGCTTTTACATCCTCCAGAGTTTTGGCGTTGGTTTCTGCACAGAATCTTACCACAAGGCCTCTTGCGTGTTTGGTGTAAACCACAATGGTCTTTAACTTTCCATCTTTCAACTCGTAAAAATCAAAATCAATCACTTTGTGGTTCAGCTTTTTTCTGTCAACTACTTTTCCGTATTCATTGCTGGCAAGATGAAGAAGAATTTCTCCTTTTTTCATTTCGGAATTCAGCTGTTCTGTGATCTTTTCTCTCCAGAATTCATAGAGGTTTTTGTATTGTTCAAATTCAAAAGGGCGTCCCATTTCAAGCCTGTACAACATTACTTTATCCGAAGGTTTCAGTAAACCGTAAAGCCCGGAAAGGATTCTGTAGTTTTTCTGAAGGTAATCTACAGCATTTTTATCCAGTGTTTTGGCATCCAGCCCTCTGTAAACCTCTCCTGTAAAAGCAAACATGGCCGGAGCAGATTCTTTTGCAGTAGGCTTGGATTTCCATTTCTGGTTTCTTTCCCAGTTTTCATCCGCCAGTTTAGCTGATATTTCCATCAGTTCGGAAAGATATTTTGGAGACTTCTCTTTTAAATAAGTTTGTATATAGGCTGCATCTTCAATGAATTTTGGGGTAGTGGTTCTCAACAGGTCTGTTGAATTTTCTACGTTCATCAGTTTTGCAGGGGATGTTATAATTTTCATAATGTTTAAAATACAGATAATTGTTTAATATCAATAAAATTCATGGCCATCAGGGAAATAAAGTCAATCATAAAATGACAGATGATCAGAATTTTAATATTGGAATACAGTTTATAAAACATAGCAAAAGCAACTCCAATAAAGAAAGGTATGACTACCTGACTTATAGTGCCATAAGTACTGTGAAGGATCCCAAACAGAATAGCCGATACCAATATTCCCGCAAGTGGACTGTTGTAAATTCGTTCAATTCTGGGCTGTATATAGCCACGCATAAGAAATTCTTCTACAGTACCTGCCGTAAAGGATGTAAAAATAATTAAAAAATAATCATTTTTAAAAATGAAGTTAAGTTCCAAAAATTTATCACTTACTTTTTCCTGAATCAAAAGCTGTATCATCACATTCAGAACAGCTCCTCCAATACAGCAGATGAGGTATAAGTAAAAGATTGTTTTTATATAGAATGCTATGGGATAAGGGCTCTCTTTTTTTAATAAAAATGACTCTTTTTCTATAAAAAGACTGTATAGAAATATCAGAAGAAAAACTCCCCAGATCGCAACCCTGGTGAGAAAAAAATTGTCTCTGGTAATTCCTTTTGTTCCTGTTATTATGCTGACAGCAGGAAAAGCATACAGCATCACAGAAGCTAAAAGCACAAAAGTGAGTAAAATTCCTACAGAATACTTCCCCATAAACCCCATAATCCAATCTCTCAAATATAAGCTTAAGCCTGAACCTTAATCAGAATTAAATAATACCTTTTCCCTGACGGATAACTTCCGGTTCTCCTGAGGTAAGATCTACAATAGTTGACGCTACATTATCTCCATATCCTGAATCAATAACAATATCTACCAAGTGATCATATTTTTCAGCAATAAGTTCAGGATCGGTAGAATATTCAATGATTTCGTCATCGTCTCTGATGGAAGTGGAAGCAATAGGATGTCCTAATTTTTCAACAATCAGCTGTGGAATCGGGTGGTCCGGAACACGGATACCAATTGTTTTATGACCTTTATATGCTAAAGGCAGACTTTTATTAGCTTCAAGAATGAACGTAAAGGGCCCTGGAAGATGACTTTTCAGAAACCTGAAAACTGAAGTTTCAATAGGTCTTGTAAAGTCAGAAAGATGGCTTAGATCATTACATATAATGGAGAATTTTGATTTCTCAAGCTTTGTTTTTTTGAGCTGCGCCAGTTTTTCCATGGCTTTGATGTCAAAAATATTACAGCCTAAAGCATAAATGGTATCAGAAGGATAGATGATCAGTCCGCCATTATTTAATGTTTTAATAACCTCATTCACAAGATTTTCCTGTGGGTTGTCCGGATAAATTTTTAATATTTTTGCCATAAAACAAAGATACAAATAATAAAATAGTTTTCATAAAAGTCCTTTATTTAAAAGAAAAATTAGGATTTTTAAAAAATATTCGTACCTTTGCAATCCAATATCGCGGGATGGAGCAGTAGGTAGCTCGTCGGGCTCATAACCCGAAGGTCATCGGTTCGAGTCCGGTTCCCGCTACTAAGCAGTGCTTTCGGTAGGCACTCTAAAAATACACCGCGGGATGGAGCAGTAGGTAGCTCGTCGGGCTCATAACCCGAAGGTCATCGGTTCGAGTCCGGTTCCCGCTACTAAGCAGTGCTTTCGGTAAGCACTCTAAAAATACACCGCGGGATGGAGCAGTAGGTAGCTCGTCGGGCTCATAACCCGAAGGTCATCGGTTCGAGTCCGGTTCCCGCTACTAAGCAAGTGCTTTCGGTAAGCACTCTAAAAATACACCGCGGGATGGAGCAGTAGGTAGCTCGTCGGGCTCATAACCCGAAGGTCATCGGTTCGAGTCCGGTTCCCGCTACTAAGCAAGTGCTTTCGGTAGGCACTCTAAAAATACACCGCGGGATGGAGCAGTAGGTAGCTCGTCGGGCTCATAACCCGAAGGTCATCGGTTCGAGTCCGGTTCCCGCTACTAAAACGAGAAATCGGTATGACTTATTGTTATACCGATTTTTTTATGTTTGTTGTTTTATGAGTGATCTACTATTTGATATTTGAAAATAGCGGAAAGTAAATAAAAAACGCCTTCAATCGAAGGCGTTTCTATAAGATTATAAACCGAATTCAGCTTTATACTTACAGCCTTGTGATACACCGCTATTTACAGCATTCGCTAAGTCATCAATAAATCCTTGATTTCCAGCTTCATTAGGGGATTCACTTGCAAAAGTTACTGTCATATGGCCTCCTCCACAAGGTAAATCGAACTCTACAGTGTAATACCCTTTAAAAAGTTTAGTAACTCTAACATTTTGAACATTGGTTATTTGTTCAATTTTTGTGAAAGTTTCTTTTTTACTGGCAAAGCTGTTTACTTCAAATGTGTTTGCAAATGTTAATGAAGCAGTTAATAATGCTCCAAATAAAAATAATTTTTTCATGGTTAAAAATTTATATTAAAAAAGTTTTTATTAGTCTAAAAATACATTCTGAGAGCTCAATTCATCCTTTCTTCTTTTGGTATAGTCTGTTCCTCTATCATCTTTAATAATGATATCATCTCCTAATGAATTGATATTGGGATTTTCATAATAGGTCTTACGTGCCTTTAAAAATTCCTCCTTCGATTTTAATTTTATGATGCGTCCTAATGATAAAGGTTCGATAATTTCGGAGGACTGTCTTATTTCAGAAGCATTGATTTCTATGGTATTGTTTTTATTATACAATTTTATAATTAAACCGGGTAATCCTTTAAATCTGAAGGGGCCTTCTGAAAATGGATATTGCTGAGTATACCATGCAAAAAAAATGTCGCCAGTATCTGTTGTGGTTTGAGCCAGATTACATTTCATTCCATCAATTGTTTTGGTGTCTTTCAACAATTCCCATTTGAGTTGGGGTTCTTCAAATGAATAATTATATTTGCTTACTGGCAGTGTTGCGGTAATTGTACTTCCATCTCTATAAACATTTCCTCTTACTTTTGGATATGCTGGAAGAGAACCTAAGTCAATTTTATTTCCTGACATTTCTCTTGTTTTCTTATATAAATAGTCATAATATTTTTTTGCATCAGGACTATAGTAAAGAGATTCGTTTTCATTACATAATAAAGTTACTTCGGCATAAGAAGCATTGTTTTTTTTTGTACTGTCGGGAATGAATTTCATACTGTAGCGAACTTCCAGTTTAGCTGCCGTCTGAGCAGAAAGTAAAATAAAGCTTAGAGTAAATCCAATTGAGAATATAGCTTTCTTAATCATGAATAAGTTGATGTCGGTATGGTTATTATGGTGCAATGATACAAATTTTTTAATATTATATATACTTAAAATACCTGATTTTTATAAATTTTTTATTATGTTAACTTATCTGCCAGGGTGACATTTGATATATATATTGAAAAATTATCAATTTGATTTTTAATTACAGTAATCGTGCTTTTTCCAATTTTTATACGCTTCTTTCATACAGTGGCCACAAGGACGGAATTTATTTTGCAAAGCTTCCTTTTCATTGGTGAAGAAAATTCTGTTTTCTTTTTTCATTCTTTTTCCTGATTTACAGTTTAACAATCCGTAAATCTTGAGTTTTTTATTGCCTCCAAAACATATTTCCATGCTGCGGATTTTACTTCTTAAATTTTCAGGTGATATGTGGGAATGTAGGATCATAGTAGATGACAATCTGCCCATTAACTTATAGCGTCGTGAAAAATAACTCCCAACGCATACCTGTTTCCTTCTCTGATTTCACTTACACCGTGTTTCATATTGACTCTGTAATAGCCTTTGGTCCCTTTTTCCGGTTTAAATTGAGTAGTGAAAATAAGGACATCTCCCTTTTTAGGCTTTAAAACAATAGCTTTTGACTGTGACCGCGGAATCTGTTGGGTAAGTACAAATTCCCCACCTGTAAAATCTTTCTCAGGTTCACTGAGCATGAGTACAATTTGAATAGGAAAGTACATCTCTCCATATAAATCCTGATGCAGCGTATTAAATCCACTTTTTCCATATTTCAGAATTAAAACAGTGGCTTTCTGCTGTCCGTTAGCATGGCACTGATGTAAAAATTCCTGATGATCTAGAGGAAATTGAGTATCAATATGTAAGACATTGAACCAGGAATTGGCAATAGAAGCCAGATAAGGGTAAATGGTTGTTCTGATGGTTTGAATGATTTCAGGTAATGGGTAGGTAAAATATTTATATTCTCCCAGTCCGAAACGATGTCTGGCCATAACTACTGTTTTGCGGTAAAGAACAGAATGGTCATAGCTGGCCTTCAATGCTTCACATTCATCTTCAGACAGCAGATCAGGGATGAGGGCATATCCGTTTTGATGCATTGTTTCTGTAATGTCTTGCCAGTCTGTATTTTTTATTTTATGAACAATATTTTTCACGGGTTACATTTTATTCTGCAAAAATCTGAAGTTGTTCAGGACGATACAATCCGAAACATGCGGTATTTATTGTATGATATAAGAAAGATCAGAAACCTGTCTGGCCTATGGATTTAATATTATTCTGGATGATATGAGTGGTCATGGTTAAGGCTACTTTTGCGCTGTTAATAAAAAATATATAACAATGAATTACATTATTAAAAAGGCAAGCCTTGAGGATCTTGATGAAACAGCTGAATTATTCAATCTTTACCGTGTTTTTTACAGACAGGAATCAGATGTTGAAAAAGGAAAAGTTTTTCTCAGAGAACGCTTTTTGAACAGTGAATCTGATATTTTTCTTGCAGTGACAGATGGAAAAGCAGTGGGATTTGTTCAGCTTTATAAGTTATTTCATTATACTAAGCTGCAAAAACAATGGCTGTTAAGCGATTTGTTTGTTCATCCTGATTATAGAGGAAAAGGGCTTTCTGTTGCATTGATTGACCGCAGCAAGCAATGGTGCGAGGAAACAGGAGCGTGCGGACTCATGCTTGAAACAGAAAAGACCAATGATATCGGAAACACATTATATCCACGCTGTGGATTCGAATTTGATGGAATGCACAATTACTATCATTGGTGGAAACAGGGGAAGTAGTATTACTTCTACAGTAGTGAGCGTTTAATTCTACAGGCATTCTTCTGCCAATAAAGGTCTTACTCCTATTTTTGTAAAGCTCTTACAGATCATGGGTAGGACAGTTGATCTGTAGAGTGTATGCAAAAAAATCTCTGCCTAATTTTCTACTTTTTCCCCAAGGGTTTTATGATTAGTACCACAAAACTGCTTTTTCTGGCAGAGATTTTTTGCTTTTTCGAACAAAAAAGAGAACCGTAAGTAATTACAGTTCTCTTTTTTTATTTTATAAAACGCCAGATCTTATTGAGCCAGCTGGCCATAAGGAGCCAGCTTGTTGTCGTCAGACATGGTCTGTCCCAAAAATTCTCTTTTCTGATCAGCTTTCATTCTTCCTGCCGCATCATTGGCATTAAAGTAAGCTTCGTTTAATTTTGTAGCGATATCAGCTGGTTTAAAATCAAATTTAGTATCACCATCTACGCCTAAGTATCCGTTCTTTCTTGTAAGGTTGGTAATATAATTGTTATAATTGATCATAGTACCTCTAAACATATTGTTATGGTATTCCATACATTTTTTAGCTTTTTTAGAGGAATTGTTCAGGATACAGTTTTTCATATTGTTTCTATATAAGAACCACTCAGATTCTAAAGTACTGTATTCTTTACCTAAAGCAATCTTTCCGTTATTCACAATATTATTATCTCCTTCTTTAGTTGCAATCGTCTGAAGATGTTGGATAACCAATGGAACGGTAGCTTCGATTTTTGATTTTGTATCTTTTAGTATGCTAAGATCAGCAGCAGGAGAACCCTTCTTTTGTGCTGTAGTAACGTTAAAAATAAGCAGTAATAGTACAATCAATAAATTATATCTTTTCATGAGAAATTTTTAAAGCACTAAAATAAATATAATTTCCCGGTTAAAACAAATTCATTTTAATTTTATTTAATAAAATTTAACAAGTTTTAAGAATTTATCCCTGAAATGACTCTTTTTCTGTGGATTAAACAGTTAATATTTTCTCTCCTTTAAAAAATTAATATATTTTATTTATTTTTATTTTATTGATTTTCAGAGTGTTGTATTTTTGCGCGAGTTTATCACTAAAAAAATAGTTGTTTGGTTCAAATTTATTTCTACATTTGTATAACTAATTTCTTAGTGATATAGAATTGGATGCTTTATATCACGATAATTGATAAATGAACAGGATATGAAAATTCAGACTTTAACAAAAGCAGAAGAGCAGGTAATGCAGTATGTATGGAAAATAGAAAAAGGATTCCTGAAGGATGTTCTTGATCTTTTTCCGGATCCTAAACCGCATACCAATACGGTCTCTACCATTTTAAAAGTATTGAAAGACAAAGAATTTGTAGACTATCGTGTACACGGAAGGCAACATGAGTATTTTCCGCTTGTTTCAAAAGAACAGTACTCCGGGAAGACCATGAAAAGCCTTGTGAAAAATTATTTTAAAGGCTCTTACAAAAGTGCCGTTTCATTTCTGGTAGAAAAAAATGAAATGACGGTAGAAGACCTTGAGATGTTATTGGATGAACTCAAAAAGAAAGACTAATACCTATGGAAGCAATACTTTTATACTTTGGGAAAACAATTTTATGTTCGGGTGTAACATTCTTGTACTATCAGTTGTCTTTAAAAGACAAGACATTCCATCATTATAACAGATTTTATCTGTTGGCTGCAATCGTGATATCACTGCTGCTGCCACTCATCAGAGTAGACGATTTTACGATAGAGGTAAATAATGATATGTATATGCTTCTTGACAAGATTCAGAATTTTAACACACACAAAAACATAGACAATGGTAACCTTTATTTTAACCTTATTTTTTCAGCTCTGGGACTGGTTTCTCTCTATTTTTTAGGGAAGCTGATCTATGGAATTTTCAAAATCCAGCAGTTTAAAAAAGAGTTTCAGAAAGAAAGTTTTGACGGGATCAACTTTTACCGTACAGATCTTAGCGAAGCCCCGTTTTCATACTTTAAGAATCTTTTCTGGAAGAATGCTATTAGCCTGCATTCTGATATAGGAAAACAGATTTTAAAGCATGAGATGGTACATATTGAGCAGAAACATTCCTTTGATAAGATTTTTATCGAGATTATTACTTCTGTTTTCTGGTTCAATCCGTTTTTTCATATCATCAAAAAAGAAATTAGTCTCATCCACGAGTACCTGGCTGATAAAAAAGCCGTACAGCAATCGGACACCAAAGCATTTGCGCAGATGCTTTTAGCAAGCCACTTTTCCGGAACACAGTTGCCTGCTGCCAGTCCGTTTCTAAGTTCAAACCTTAAAAAAAGACTTAAAATGTTACAAAAACCAAAAACCAAGTTCGGATATGCGCGAAGAATTCTTGCATTGCCGGTGTTATTTACCGTAGCTTTTGCTTATCTGGTAAATGCAAAGAACAGAGAAATTGAAGAAACCAATCTTTCCATAAAAAAAGCAGTTTCAGAAATCAAAAAAGATACGGTAAGACCTGAAAAATCTGTTCAGGGAAATATTACAGGATTAAAATCTGTATCACCGGAAGATCATACAAAATTGACCGAGCTTGAAAAAAAGATAAAAGAAAAAGAGAAGGAGCTGGATGGATTGGATCCGGAAAGTGATGCCTTCAGTGATAAAATTGAAGAAATAAGTAACCTGGCATCAGAGATAGGAGAGATGGCTTCTAAAGTTGAAGTTGATGAATATTTCAATTCCGCTGAATGGAAAAATCAAATGAAGGAACTTGAAAATATGGATCCTCTTGATAAGAAAGCACTTCGTAAAATAGAAAGAGCGGCTAAAAAAGCGGGAAGAGCAGCTGAAAGAGCTGTAAAACACATCGTTCCCCCCACACCACCTAATGCACCAGCTGAACCTCAGGCTCCAAAAGCTCCGAAAGTAGTTTATTTTAAAAACAATAATACGGTCTACTATAAAGATCTTAGCTCTAAAGAAAAAGAAGAAGTACGTAAAGTAATGGCAGAAGCAAAAAATGCTATGAAAGAAGCAGCAAAAGCCAGAGTGGAAGGAGAGAAAGCAAGAATAGAGGGAGACAAAGCGAGAATTGAAGCAGATAAAATCAGGTTTGATGCGGATAGAATAAGAACAGACGTTGAAAAAGCCCGTGTGGAAGCAGAAAAAAGATCAATCAGCTTTAGAGATGGTACTTTTATTAAAGTAACCAACGCCTCACCTGATGTAATTGTAATGAATGCTGATTTCATTAAAAAGGATGGCAACGGAAATATTGCCATGAATGGAGTCAAAAAGTTCAGAATAAGTGGTAATGACGATGTGAAATATAAGTACTATATTGACGGGAAAGAAGCTTCCAGGGATGATGTAAATTCATTAGACAACAATAATATATCAAGAGTCAATGTCAATACTCAGAAAAAAGGAGATTTTAAACAGGGAGAAATAAGAATTGAGACAAAGAAATAAAGTTCCATCAGGCTTTGTCAGTTTCAGATTGACAAAGCCTTTTTTAATCTTACATTATGAAAAGCAAAATTCTATTTTTTATATTTCTGGGCGTGCTGACCAGTGCACAGGTCAACAGGTTTTTTTATGAATATAAGTTTATTCCGGATTCCAATAATAAAACAGATGTAAAGACTGAAATGATGATGCTTGATATCGATAAAAACGGATCAAGTTACTATAGCCGTGATAAATTTGTAGCCGATTCTATAGGAAAAGCCGAACTTGAAAAACAGTTGAAAGCAGGCAGCGGAAATATCAGTGTCAACAAAAGAGAGAGGCCGGGACAGGTTTCCTATAAAGTAACCAAGCAATACCCGGATTTTAAAACTTATCTCTTCAGAAGCATTTCTACAGATAAGTATAAAATAAAAGAAGATCAGAAACCGGAATGGAAAATATTGCCTGAGAAACAAAAAATAGGAGCGTACCAGGCTCAGAAAGCCACTGCCAGCTTTGGAGGAAGAGAATGGATTGCCTGGTTTACAACAGATCTTCCTTTTCAGGATGGCCCTTATGTTTTTTACGGACTTCCGGGCCTTATCGTAAAAATTGAGGACACCACCGGATCTCACATAATGACGATGATAGGTAATAAAACAATTAATACTCCGGCCGCTGACTCGGAAATGCAGGTGCCTGATCATGTAAAGGTACTGGGAATAGGCGGAAAAGAGCTGGAAGTAACAAAAGATCAGTTCAAAAAAGTATGGAAGGCTTATGTAAATGATCCTGCAAAGAATATGAGAGAAATGTTGATGAAGAATAGTGATGGCAATACCAAATTTAGTTTTAAGCTGAGAACGGGAGATGGCAAAGAAATCTCAGATCCCAATCAGGTACTGAGGGAAATAGAAAAAAATACTAAAGAAGCCCTTAAAAAAGATAATAATCCGATCGAACCGGATCTGGTGAACTAAAATTATTATATTTTCTACTGTAAACAGAATAGCAGAAATTTGTTATTCTGTTTTTTATTTTCAAGATTTAGATGATGAATATCAATTAAGATCATTGTTGCAAATTTCTTATCTTTCAATAGTCAATAATCAATGTTATATCTCATGACAGAAAAGGAAAAATGTGCAGCCGGACTTTTATATAATGCCAATTACGATAAGGAGCTCATTCAGGAACGTATTGTATGTAAAGATCTGTGCCAGGAATATAATGGGTTGAAAAACTCAGATATAAAAAACAGATACAGACTACTCAAGCAGATTATGGGCAGTATCCAGGAAAATATTTGTATCGAACCCAATTTCTGGTGCGATTACGGATATAATATAAAAGTAGGAGAGAATTTCTATGCCAATCATAATCTTGTTATTTTAGACTGTGCTGCTGTCGAGTTCGGAGATAATGTTTTTATCGGGCCTAACTGCAGCTTTTATACAGCAGGTCATCCATTGGATACAAAACAAAGAAATGAAGGACTGGAGTATGCACATCCTATAAAAGTAGGTGATAATGTCTGGTTAGGAGGAAATGTGGTTGTACTACCGGGTATTTCTATTGGAAATAACTCGGTGATAGGGGCGGGAAGTGTTGTTACTAAAAATATTCCTGATAATGTAGTGGCTGTGGGAAATCCGTGTAGGGTTGTTAAAGCAATAGTAAAAGAAAACTAAATAATTTTTCAACTGATAATCTATGAAAAAAATAATTATTGCATTCAGTCTGCTATTGACTTTGGCAGTCAATGCTCAGAATAAAAGATTTATTTATGAGTATAAATACAGTATTGATTCAACTGCTAAAGACAAACCTGAAACTGAAATAATGTTTCTGGATGTTATTTCCAAAGGATCCAGGTTTTACAGTAAAGATATTTTTGAGTCTGATTCACTGATGACTGCATCTATGGAAAAGCAGCTGCAGGCAGGAAATGGAGAAATCAACTTTTCCGGTATAAAATTTAAAGGTAAGGTGGTTCATAGTGTTGAAAAACCTATCCTGATTATTCGGTACGTTTTTTTAACAATTTGTCAGCGGATGAATATATGGTACAGGATGAAAGAAAACAGGACTGGAAAATTCTTCCTGATAAAGAAAAAACAGGAGGCTTTTCTGCCCAAAAAGCAGTATGTTCTTTTGCGGGTAGAAAATGGACTGCATGGTTTACTACGGATCTTCCTATTCAGGATGGCCCTTATAAGTTCTCAGGACTTCCCGGGTTGATTGTAAAGATTGAAGACGCTTCTCATACCCATTCATTTGAATTAAAAGGAATTAAAAAACTTCCAGCCGGATATGAGTGGAAGAGCACTAAAGAAAAAGAAAGATTCAATGCACTTGTTACTGTAACTGAAGCAAAATACCGAAAAGCCTTTAAAGAATATCTTGCAGATCCTATGAAAAGTGAAAAACAGATGTTAGCACAGGGAGTTGAAATCCAGGAAATAGATGATTCCGGAAAACTGGTAACTCAAGATAAAGGAAAAAAAGAAAAAGAACTGAAGATGAAAAATGATCTTAAGAAGCAGAACAATATTCTTGAACTGGACCTGCTGAAATGATATTTTACAGGATATCATAAAATGTCTGGATTTCATTTCAGACATTTTATTTTAAAATCTGATCCCAAAGGTCTCTGTGAAATTTTATCATATTGCTGTAACCATTAGGGTTTTCACCCATTCTTAGGATGATAAGATTTTGGCTGGGAATAACATCGAGGATTTGACCGTTTTTGCCCAGTGCACAAAATATATCTTTCGGAGCATCAGGAACGAGCGACTGATTGAAGGGTTGTTCAACTCCGGGAATTTTTATAACATTTTTTCCATTAAGCCACCATAAATAACCGTAAGAAGGATTAAGATCCTGCGAAGAATCTATCATCTGCTTAAAATAATCATCATAAGAGTAATACATTTTGCCGTCAAGTTTCCCTTTATTTAAGATCAGTTTTCCAAATTGTAAAAAGCTTTTTGCGTTACTTGAAAATACAAGTCCATTTTCAAAAGGGATCCATTTTTCTGAAATTTTTGCACCTGAAAGCTTTTCATAAGTATACTGATCGATGCTTTTGTGACTCGCTTTTTCAATCACTTTAGCCAGTTGGGAATACGCTGAGGTATCATAATACCAGAAAGTCCCGGAAGTATTTTTAAGCACAAAACAGCTGGCAGACCCGCATTGCTGATCCTGTACATAATCAAGTCCCGAAGTCATAGTGAGAAGGTTTCTGACGGTGATCTTATCTTCATCCTTTTTATCCATTCCTGTCCATCTTCCCAGATATTTTGAAACCGGATCATTGATGCTTAATAAATCCTCCTGCTGGGCAATACCGATCAACACTGCAGTAAGGGATTTTCCGGCTGAAGCCCAATACCAGTTGGCATTTTCGTCAAAAGGCATTTTGTTAATAATTTTTGTTCCGAAATATTTTTCATTAATGATTGCTCCATTTTGAAAAATAATAAAAGCCCGGCTTTTATGTTCAAGGTTAAATTGATTGAGTTGTTCAAGCTTTTCTTTTGAAAAGATAATGTCTTGAGAGAACACAAAAGAAAAACAGAGTAATGCGAACAGAATAATATTTTTTCTCATGGCTTTTATTTACTATTTGATTCACATGTAATCAGGTAGTTAAATCCGGAAATAATAAGATCTGTATAAAGATAAAAAATCCCGGAACAATGTTCCGGGATTTTGTTATATCTGAGCAAAGGATCAGCTATTATGCCAATTTCTGAGAATCTGCAATAAACTGAGCCAGTCCGCTGTCTGTCAATGGGTGCTTCAATAAGCTCAAGATCGGAGGAAGTGGAGATGTAATAACATCCGCTCCGATTTTAGCACAGTCAATAATATGCATTGAGTGACGGATAGAAGCTGCTAAGATTTCAGTTTCGAACATATAGTTATCAAAAATTAATCTGATTTCCTGGATAAGGTTCAGACCGTCTGTAGAAATATCATCCAGTCTTCCTAAGAATGGGGAAACATAAGTAGCTCCTGCTTTTGCTGCCAAAAGAGCCTGCCCTGGAGAGAAGATCAATGTACAGTTGGTTTTGATTCCTTTATCAGAAAAATATTTTAATGCTTTGATTCCGTCTTTGATCATCGGAATTTTTACAACGATATTTGGGTGAATAGCAGCCAATTCGTCTCCTTCTTTGATCATTTCTTCATACGTTGTAGAAAGAACTTCAGCAGAAATATCTCCGTCTACAAGTTCGCAGATCGTTTTGTAATGGTTTCTGATGGCTTCAGCACCCTGAATACCTTCTTTTGCCATTAATGAAGGGTTGGTTGTTACCCCATCCAAAATTCCAAGATCTCTTGCTTCCTTAATTTGCTCTAAATTAGCTGTGTCAATAAAAAATTTCATTTTGATAAATAGATTTATTGATACAAAGATAGGGAATTAATTGGGTTCTGAAGTATGAATTTTGAGTTACGGAGGTCAGGGGTGAGAGTTTGGGAGTCTGAGAGTTTGAGAGCAGAGAGGGCAGGAAAAAAAATCTATTAATATTAAATCAAACAGTTAACTTTGCTTCTAGCTTCTAGCTTCTAGCTTCTAGCTTCTAGCTTCTAGCTTCCAGCCTGATCAGTTTAAATTTGCTATCTATGGAAAACAACCGTTTCACAGCCACATTGGAAATCATAGGAATTAATCCGTTTGTATTTGTTCCGGAGGAAATACTGGATACGATTTTTGAAAAATCCGGAAGAAATAAAAGTCCTGTTCCGGTAAAAGGAACCGTGAATGGAAAGGAATTTAAACAGAACCTTATGAAATATCTTGGGGAGTGGAGGCTATATATTAATCTCATTATGCTGAAAAACTCTCCCAAAAGAATAGGAGAAGTCATTGAAGTAGTTCTGGAATATGATAACTCCGACAGAAGTATCTCCATTCATCCGCAATTGGAAAAAGCTATTAAAGAAAGCAGTCTGGCGACAAAGAATTTCGAAAAGCTGATCCCTTCAAGAAGACATGAACTTATACGGTATATTAATAATTTAAAAACAGAAGCAGGGATCCGGAGGAATATTGAGAAAATCATAAGCCATCTCCATGGTGAAACAGATTTTTTTGGAAAAATGATTGAATAAGATAACCGGAAATGTAGAAGTGTAAATTTAAACAGCTGCACAGTATTACTATATAAAAATGCCGGAAAAATTTCCGGCATTTTCTTTATGAATTTAAAGCTTTGCTAAGCTTCACAGCATCCTCGTTGGTAGGGTCATACTGAATAGATTTAGCAATATGCTCTTTTGCCTTATTAGGATCAGTTTTCTGTTCTGCAAAGGCAATATAGAAATAGGCGTATGCCAGATTTTTCTTATTTTGCTCTACTTCTTCAGGTTTTACTGTTGCGATATACTTTTCGTAAGCAAGTTTTGCATTGGCATCATCTTTAGCAGACTGATAGGCATAAGCCTGACTGTAATAAGACGGAGCCCAGTCCGGTAGTAAAGCAGAAATCTTTTTCCAGGTATCAATGGCATTGGTCCAGTCTGAAGCATCCTGATAAGCTGCTGCTAATTTTGCTAAGGATTCAGTATCCTTTGGATTGGCCTCAACCTGCTTTTTAAGGCCTTCAATAGTTGGATTCGTCGATTGGCTTGTTGCAGTCGCAGTTTCCGGTTGAGTTGTTTGTGCATTTACAAGACCTACACTTCCCGCTAATATTAAACCTAAGAATAGGCTATTAATTTTACTCATTTTCATAATCTTATATTTTAAATTCATCATCTAAAGTTCAATAATAATTCCACAAAAGCTTAAATTTTAGAGGCTTTAAGTTTTTTTAGAAAATATTAACGGGATTGATGTTTTTTTTAATTTAATTTTTGATTCGTTGCTGTTTGAGGCTATCTTTGTCATCCATTTTTTATTAATACCTATAATTTTGTCATATGAACATCATATTAGCTTCAACATCCACCCTTTTTGGTGGAGAATATCTGGAATATCTCAGAGAAGAATTAATCCAATTATATAAAGGGATTGATGAAATCGTGTTTATTCCTTTTGCGCGGCCGGGTGGGATTTCCCATGATGATTATACTGCAAAAGCCCGCTCTTTCTTTGAAACGATCAATATAAAAGTAAAAGGACTTCATGAGTTCGAAAATAAAAAAGAAGCTATTAATCAGGCAAAGGGTTACTTTACCGGTGGTGGGAATACTTTTTTATTGGTGAAAACATTACACGAAGAAGGGCTGATGCCTGTACTTAAAAACAATGTATCAGGTGGAAAAGCTTATCTTGGATGCAGTGCAGGAAGTAATATAGGAGGTCAGAATATGAAAACGACGAACGATATGCCCATCGTATATCCGCCAAGTTTTGAGTGTATGGGGCTGGTTCCTTTCAATATTAATCCACATTACCTGGATCCTAACCCGGATTTAAAGCATAATGGAGAGACAAGAGAAACACGCATTAAGGAATTTCTTACCCAAAATGACATTAAAGTGGTAGGCCTCAGGGAAGGAAACTGGATCAGAAGAATAAACGATTCTATTACCGTAGAAGGAAGTGAGCTGACAAGGATTTTTGAGAAAGGAAAAGAGCCTTATGAAATAGAATCGGGCAGCAGACTCTGATGCATATGAATAAAGAAGAGATCGACCTTTTTATAGAGAGTAATCTGCTCAATTTTTCAGTAAACAGTACCGGATGGAATGAGCTGATCCGGAAATTACTGTTCGAATTTGCCGTTGCAGGCTGGAATATGGAGCACCGTGTTTTTGGAAAAGAAAAATTCGGAGAGCTGAGATGTTATACTTATTCTGAAGACGAAACGCTGAATAATAAACTTAAAAACATTAAAGATAAATATTCAGAATTGTCTGTAAAAACCTGTGAGATCTGCGGAAGTGAAGGTAAAATGCGAACGGTAGGCTCATGGCAGACAACATTATGTCTGGCCCATTTTCTGGAACAGCAGCCGGTTATTGAAATTGATAACAGACAGAATGTCAGGAAGAATAATAAAACCATTCTGAATATTAAAAATATCATTAAAGCTGAGGTTGAATATGACCTTCAGAGATTATGGCTTTATACCAATCAGGAAGACGGATTTTATTTTTCGTGGCAGGAACCGAATTATTATCTGCTTTTAAAAAAAATTGCACTTTTACTTTTCCCGGAAGATATACGGCATAAAATTTCAGAATTATTTCAAAGTTTGAAGGATTGTGAAATATGCGGTTATAAGGCATTGCATCAAAGCAATTGTCTACGCTGTCATCATGAACCCTGGAGAGATTCCGGATATTTTATTGAAAATTACAAAGACAAATCAAACTATATCAAAGAATGCCAGATGGATATTTTCATAGATGAAGATGATTATGAAAAATATTTTAAGCATGACCGGGCGTTTGAAAAATCTCCTGGCCATCAGATTCTTTTTACTTCCGATGATCTCAGGGAGTATGAGAAGCTTTTATTTTAACTATATTTGATTAGAATTTTGATATACGAAAAGGTTCAGGATATTAACAAATATAATGACAGTGAACTGTTCTGAACCTTATTCGTTTAGACCCAAATTAACAATGTAATGAAAAAAACATTTGCTGTACTTACGCTTTCTGTACAGATGGTTACCGCACAGAATATTGCCCAGAAATTAGACAAAGTAACAAGGGATCTTATGGATTCTTCAGGAGCAGCTTCTTCCAGTTTATCATTTTATGTTTCAGATGAAAATGGTAATTTTATATATGAATACCAGGGAAATAAAGGCCTTTCGACGGCTTCTACGCAAAAAATTTTTACTGCGGGTGCTGCTCTGGAAACATTAGGAAAAAATTATACTTATACAACCACTTCAAGCTATTCTGGGAATATATCAGGAGGAACACTCAACGGAAACCTTTTCATCAGTTCCAACGGTGATCCCACATTGGGAAGCTGGAGGTATGAGGGCTATAAACCCGAAAATTTTAAAAAGAAATTAATTGATGCCATTAAAAACTCAGGGATAAAGAAAATATCCGGTGATCTGATTATTGATGATTCTTACTTTGATCATCAGACGATTCCCGGAGGGTGGCCATGGGACGACCTTGGCAATTACTATGGTGCCGGAGTATGGGGAATCAACTGGAAAGAAAACCAATTTGACATCAATATAAACGGAACCGATTTTAAAAGTTTTTCTTATCCTTTGGAAGGAGTACAGTGGCTCAATGACCTGAAAACCGGCGGAAGTTCAGATCAAAGTCTTATTTTTACTGCTCCCCATTCGAATGTTGCACTGATTAACGGGATACTTCCGGCAGGAAAAACGGTAACGGTTTCCGGTTCTACTCCTAATCCGCCTTTACAGCTGGCGGCAGAAGTAAAACAGTGGCTGAAAGAATCAGGGATTGAACTTTCAGGAAAGGCTGTGTCCAATTCACAGCTTGAAATAGAAGGAAAGAAAGCTTTGGCAGCCCCTAAAAATAATATTCTCCTAACATATCAGTCACCGACTCTGGATAAAATTGTTTACTGGTTTCTAAGAAAAAGCATCAATCTGTATGGGGAAACGTTAATTAAGACCTTAGGAAAAGAGAAAAAAGGAGATTCAGCCTTCAAAAGCGGAGTTTCTTATCTCAGGGAATTCTGGAAATCAAAAGGAATCAGTTCTAATATGATCAACTTTGCAGATGGAAGCGGACTTTCCCCACAAAATTATGTAGCTGCAAAAGCTGAAGTACAGGCACTTTTATATGCTAAAAAACAATCCTGGTTTGATGCATATTATGATGGATTCCCGGTTCAGGATAATGGAATGAAAATGAAAAGCGGAACAATGAAGGATACCAAATCTTTTGCAGGATATCATACAGCAAAAGATGGAAAAAAATACGTATTTTCGATTATTATCAATAACTATCAGGGAAGTGGAAGTACGGAGCTGCAGAAAATTCTGAATGTTTTAAAATAAAATACCATTGAGAAAATCCATACTCACCAGGCTGAACAACTGGATCATTTTTGTGGTCATGACTACTTTGGTTATTGCTATCATTGTGGCTTCAACATCACTTATCAATTTTCTCAGAAAAGAGGAGATTAAAAGGATCAGTCTCCTGTCCAAAGCCATTAGGATACAGCAGGAAGTAAAGACTCCTGATACAGATGTACTGGACCTGCTGCCGGATATTCTTAATATCAATAATACGATTCCGTTTATTGTCACAGATAAATATAAGAATCCGATTCTTGATCTCGGGTACTACAGAAATATCCCGGAAAGCACAATAAAAGATCCTGAAAAGCTTCAGGACCTGATCCGGAATATGGAAAAGAATTATGATCCTATTGAGATCAAAGTGCCGGATGGGAATAACCAGTTTGTCTATTATGACAACTCAAGACTGCTTAATAATCTTCGCTATTCACCTTATATTTTAGGATTGTTTATTTTATTGTATTTCGGTTTTTCATTCTGGTTTTTCAGAACGATCAAGAAGACAGATGAGGGATACCTGTGGGCCGGGTTGGCCAAAGAAACAGCTCATCAGATCGGAACGCCTTTATCTTCCATGATTGGCTGGATCGAAATTATGAAGCTGGATAATCCGGATTCGGAAGGAGTACATGAGATAGAAAAAGATATTGAAAGGCTCAGAACCATTTCTGAACGATTCTCCAAGATAGGATCTGTTCCTGAGCTGAATGACAGGAATTTCAATAAAACTATCCAGGAAAATTATGATTACTTAAAAACACGGATTTCCAGAAAAATCAATTTTACTCTGAACCTTCCAACGTATACTGTTATGGTCCCTCACAATAAAATTCTGATGAGCTGGGTCATTGAAAATCTGGTAAAAAATGCAGTAGATGCCATGAAAGGAGAAGGAGCAATCACCATGTCTGTTTTTGAAAGAAACAAAAATATTCTGATCGAAGTAAAAGATAACGGAAGCGGAATGACAAAACAACAGGCACGGAATGCTTTTAATCCCGGTTATTCTACCAAAAAAAGAGGTTGGGGGTTAGGATTGTCACTGGCCAGAAGAGTCATTCATGAATACCACAACGGGGATATCAAGATTTCCCAGACGGAAATAGGAAAGGGAAGCACTTTTAGAATAACCATCAGAAAGGAGGAGTGATGCTGACCTAAAAGTATTTATAAACAGGAAACCTAACAGGTTTTCAAAACCTGTTAGATTTGCATCAGATAGTCTTAGTCTTATGTCAATCTTAGAAAATAAAAAGCGGGGAAAAAATTTCCCCGCTTTTCTGTTTATTTTTTACCAGTAAGCCACTGGGTCTGCAGTTTCAGCTCTTCAGGAGTCGGATTCGCTTTAAATACAGGCGTTTCCATAGTCATTTTATCCAGAATAGCTTTTCCTTTCAGCGTCATTTTTTCTTTCTTACCGGCGTTATCTCTCAGAATGGTTACCGTTACTTCCTGTCCGTCTTTGATCGTTCTTGTATAACCGATAAAGTCCTGTACTTTTTTGATGTCTATTGTTTTTCCATCTAAAGCAAGTACCTGATCCGTGATTTTAAATCCTATACTTTTTGCAAAAGGAGATAATGCAGAGTGATCATCAAATGCAAAGGCATTGGTTTTATCATCAAAACCTGTCTGGTTCGGATCTTTGATAAACCAGAAAATTGGCTGGCTTTCCTGCTTTTTAATATCCACACCCACCATATTCAGATACTGGGCATAAGGAGTAGGCTGATTTCCTGCGATATATTTGTTGTAAAAGTCTTTTACCTGAGGATATCCGGTTACCGTTACCAGTTCATCAATCAGCTTATCATCTTTGAATGGTTTGTTTTCTCCAAATCTTTGAGACAGCTTTCTGATCATATCACGGTATCCCATTTCTCCGTTGGAAAGTTTTCTGAGTTCAATATCCAGACACATTGCCAGAAGGGCTCCTTTCTCATATACATTTCTGTACTGGTCTTTATAAGGCTCTACCAATACATTTTTACTCATTACGGTAAATGGCATTGTATCATCATAGCTCTTGGAGTTGGCAATCTTCTCACCAATTCGCTGAAGGAACTGATCTTTATTGATCAGGCCTTCCTGGATCTGGAACAGATTGGCGAAATACTCCGTTCCACCCTCGTACATCCATAAATGCTGAGACATTTTCGGATCTGCATAATCGAAATAGTGAATCTCTTCAGAATGGGTTTTCAGAGGATTTACTGTATGGAAGAATTCGTGGGAAACTACGTCTGTTATGGTGTTATCAATAGCATCTTTCGGCATTGCCTCAGGCAGTACCACACTTGTGGATTCATGGTGTTCCAGAGCTCCGAAACCTTTAACTGCAGGGCCGTCCCCTCCGGAAAGGTAAAGCATGATAGCATACTTTTTATTTGTGTTCATATCTCCCAGGAATTTTTTCTGGGCAATAACCATTTTTTCAAGATTATCTTTGAAGTCTGCAGCTTTGTATTTCCCTGTCGGAGAATATACACCCAATACAAGATCCATTCCTCCTGCATTGAAGGTAATATAATCAGGTTTGGTATACATTAGCGGAGAATCTGTCACCTTAGCGTAATTGGCAAGGGTATAGGTATCTGTGGATTCAGATTTATCCTGATCTACCAATGCTGTTGTTCCGTAAAAATCGGTTGGTTTCTGAACAATCAGCTGATAGGGAACATCCTGCATGTTTTCAATATACCCAATAAACCCATGGGTATTGATCATGTACACTTTTCCTGCTTCAATATCAGTTCCTGACGGAGAAAATACGGCTTTATGTTTTGAAGTATCCGTTTCTTCATCAAAACTGTCATTCACAAGATAGGAGATTTTGGAAAGTCCCTGTGCATTTTTCAGTGAGTAGGTATTATCATTTACTTTAGTGTAAGTAAGTTCTTTTCCTTTATTGTCATAAAATTTAATTCCTTCGATGAATCTTCCATAGTCGTCTACAGAATAAGTGCCGGGAACCGTTTTGGGAAAATGGAATTTGACATCCCCGGATTTCATTTTCGGAAATTCCATGGTAACGGCTACTTTATCATCTTTTACATTGACCAGATCAATGGTTGTTTTAATAGACTGGGCATTTGCCAAAAAAGCAGCAAAAATACCGAGACTAAGTACTGTTTTTCTCATTAGGTTTACATTAATAGTTAAATAGTTGCTTTTTTTATCATTTTGTTACGGGAAAAGTATTAAACTTTTCTTAAATTTTTAAGTAAAAAGAAAAAGGCAGATCTGCTGATATGCAAATTTGCCTTTTTTCCCTATTTAGTATTGTAATAATTGATATAATAGTTGGGATTAAACTCAACCGGAGTATCTTTTGTGAGCTTTACGGTCTGCCATTCTTCTGTAGGGTTAATGGTCTGGGCGCCATTGATAATGATGGGTAATTTCAGATTTTTTACCACATCTGTATAGCGGAACTTTAATGTATTGCCATTTTGAGTATATTCCAGGGTTGGTATTTTTATCGTTCTCAGATACTGATCAAAAACCGTGGAAAAATCAATTCCTGATTTTGAAGAAATATATTTTTCAATCTGCTGTGTAGTTACCGTCTGATGATAAAAATCTTTATTCAAGCCCCTTAGAATCTGTCTGAATTTTTCATCATTATTGATCACCTGTCTTATAGTATGAAGCATATTGGCTCCTTTCGGGTACATATCTCCGCTGCCTTCATTTCTTACGCCGTACCGGCCAATAATAGGAATGTCATTGTCTATCAATTTCCTGATTCCCTGAACATAGATGTCAGCCGATTTTTTGTCCATATATTTTTCCGTGAAAAGAGTCTCGGAATAATTGGTGAAACTCTCATGGATCCACATATCTGCCTGGTCTTTTGCCGTAATATTATTGGCGAACCATTCGTGGCCGCTTTCATGAATAATAATGAAATCCCAGTTTAGCCCTACTCCTGTCCCTGAAAGATCTCTGCCCAGATAGCCGTTCTGATATTTGTTTCCATAAGCTACATTACTCTGATGTTCCATGCCAAGGTGAGGAGATTCTACAAGTTTGTATGAATCTTCATAAAACGGATATGGACCAAACCAGTATTCAAATGCAGAGAGCATAGGTTTTACCTGTTGAAACTGTTTTTTTGCCTTGTCCAGATTATAGTCAATTACCCAATAATCCAGGTCCAGTTTTCCTTTTTCACCCTCAAATACATCTTTGAAATTGACATATTTCCCTATACTCGGGATAATGGAGTAGGCGTTGATAGGATTTTTAACTTCCCAGGTATAAGTGGTTTTGCTGCCTGTTGTTTTTTTATCAGTGAGTCTGCCGTTACCCACACCTACCAGATCATTAGGCGTTATAATTTTCATGATGACTCCATTATCTGGTTCATCGCTCCAGATATCTTTGGTAGGAAGCCATATGGAAGCTCCTATTCCCTCATCAGCAGCAGTCATCCATGGATTTCCTTTTTCGTCTTTAGTGAACACCCATCCTCCGTCCCATGGTGCGTTTTTAGCAATGGTTGGCTTTCCGGAATAGATTACGTTGATGGTGTATTTTTCACCTTTTTTGAATTTTTTATTCGTTGTAATGAAAATAAAATCCCCATCCTGCTTATAATTGGCAATAGGAAAGCTTCCTTCTATCTTATCAGCTTTCATAGGCTGCTGAAGATCGATCTGGAAAACAGGATTGATAACATCTTTTATAATTTCAAAACTGATTGTATTATTTCCTTTGATGCTTTTCTGTTCAAAATCCGGTTCTACAGAAAGATCATATTTTTTGACATCCCAAAAATTTCTGAATTCAGTATTGGAGCCCTTTAAAGTATCCTGCCTGGTGAAAACTTTACCCTTCTCAAAGAACTGTCCGAAAACCAATCCTGATGCAAATAAAAGGGTATATGATAATTTTTTCATGTAAAATTTAATTAATAATCTTTTCAAAATTATAAAATTAAATTAACAGCCCCGTACTGAAATGAAATTAAATACATAATTTAAGAAGACATAAAAAAGCCCGGTCATTGCCGGGCGGTGGTATATTGTGATATCTAAAAGTACGGTCAATTAGTCCTGTACTGCAGGAAGGTTTCCGTTACTTTTCTGTACTTTCTTGTAAGTAAAAGTACACATCATGATACTGAATTCATATAAGATAAGCAGTGGGAATGCCGCCATCAGCATACTCAAAACGTCTGCCGGTGTAATGATTGCTGCCACTACCATAATCAAAACAATAGCATGACGACGGTATGTTTTCATAAACTTTGGGGTAAGAATTCCGATGCTGGTAAGGAAATAGATCAGAATCGGGAAAAGGAAAATAACTCCCATACCCAACACTACCTGTAAAAATAAGGTGGTGTAATCACTTAAGTCATAAAGCGGAACAATAATATCTGAGATTTTAAAAATAACCCCGAAATTAACGGCAAACGGAAGGATTAAAAAATAACCGCATAATACTCCGGTCATAAAAAGCATCCATACTGCATTGATGATATAAATGGAATTCTTTTTCTCTCTCGGATGTAAAGCAGGACTGATAAAACGCCACAGTTCCCATACAATATAGGGAAAAGCCGCCACCATTCCCCCAAAAACAGAAACAGCCATCATTACATTAAACTGCTGATACAGTCTCTGTACACGGACAGGGAAATCTTTTGGAAGGTGAATACTGTCTTCCCCCAAAATCATTCTTGAAAAATGATTGACAACCCTGAAGGTAGGGAAATCATTTCTGGTAGGCCCAAAAAAGATATGGTCCATAATCCAGTTGATATTAAAACCAACTATAAAGGCCGCAATTATGATAGCAATAATCGAACGGATCAGATGCCCTCTTAATTCTCCTATATGCCCAAGAAAGGACATGTCTTTACCATCACTCACAGAATAAAATTTTTAGAGAGCAAATTTATGAAATATTTAGTTAAATGATCGATGTTGGATTCTAAAATTATCGAGGAACATATAATGCAAAATCAAAATCTCTTTCTTTAATATTCATTTCTGTTAAAAGGTCTTCTGCAGCTATATTTATTTTTTTCCACCTTTCATCGTTGCTAAGATCCAATGATTCGAAAAACCATTCTTCTTCATCCACTTCATCGGTAACCTTTTTAAAATCTTCTATTTTCAGTCTCAGCGATTCGCTGATGAACTTATTTCTGAATAACGATTCTATTTCTTCCCTGTCGGAAAATATACGTAAATCACTACCGATATCTGTCAGAGATAGACAGTCTGCTACATAATTAAATTTTTTATCATCATAAGTACAGAAGATCAGGCATCGGACAAACAAGATCAAAATAATCCTGGCTTTTTTGATCATAATAGAGATTTCTATCATGATGAGAATATTCATGACTATGATCAGGTTCCAAAGGCGCATGATACACTCTATTTCTCTGTGAATCCTGATAGTCAAGGTATTTTTTCAAAAATACAGGGAATAAGATCAGCAAATAAAGGATAACCATCATAATACCTTAAAAACACTTAATTAAAACGTTGAACCGGAGGTATGATATCTGAAATCTGTTATTTAAACTTTAGTTTATCCCTTCGTCTAACAGTTTATGCAGATCTATTATGCCGAAATATTTTCCGTTTTCTGTGACAACCAGCTGGCCGATATTATTTTCCTTCAGGATTTTCATCGCTTCTTTGGCAAGAGCATCTTTTTCAATGGTTCTCGGGCGGGCAGACATGATGTCTTTAGCCAATACCTTACTGATATCTTCTCCTTTCATCAGCATTCTTCTCAGATCTCCATCTGTGATCACACCGATAATCTGGTCTTCATGAGTTACCACTGTAATTCCGTGGCTGGAAGCACTGATAGAAATAATCACGTCTCTTATCGGAGAATCTTCTGCAACCTGAGGCTTTTGAGATGAAAGAAACTGCTCAACCTTAGAGGTCAGGTTCTTCCCTAAGCTTCCTCCAGGATGAAATTTGGCAAAATCGTTGGCCTTGAAATCGTTCAGTTCCATCAAGGCTACGGCAAGAGCATCCCCCAGCGCCATTTGTATAGTTGTAGAGCTGGTAGGGGCAAGTTTATTCGGACATGCTTCGACATCAACGTGAGTATCCAGAATAATTTCGGAAAACTCAGCCAGCTTACTGGTCTTATTGCCGGTCATTCCGATCAAAGCAGAAGAATAATCCTTCAGATAAGGAACCAGATTGGTAATTTCAGGAGAATTCCCGGAATTGGAGATGCATAAAACTACATCCTGCTTCTGGATCACTCCAAGATCTCCATGAATAGCTTCGGAAGCATGCAAAAATTGAGAAGGGGTACCTGTAGAGTTTAAAGTGGCTACGATTTTATTGCCAACGTGGGCAGATTTTCCTATTCCTACCACGATAAGCTTTCCTTTTGCCGAATGAATGATCTCTACTGCACGGGCAAACTGGTCATCTATTCTGTTTTTTAATTTTTCCAGTTCGGAAATCTCTATTTCTAAAGTGCTTTTTGCAATTGATATAATGTTGGTTCTATCCATTTTACGATGATAAGGTATACAAAAAAGTTCTTAAAAAACGTTATATTTTAAAAAGAATATTTAATATAAATTTTATTTTTTATAAATTCGTTCGCTTTTATTTTAAGCAGAATTTTTATAACTTTGGGTGAGATGCAAATTTAGCAATAGAAAATTAGATGAGCGCAAAAAAAGCCAATTTATCAGGCGAATTGAAAAAGTATTTTGGGTTTTCTACATTTAAGGGCCAGCAGGAACAGATTATAGACAACCTATTAGGTGGGAAGGATATATTTGTTTTAATGCCAACAGGTGGCGGAAAATCTTTATGTTACCAGCTTCCGGCACTTATTTCGGAAGGTACGGCAATTGTCGTTTCGCCCCTAATAGCATTGATGAAAAATCAGGTAGATGCAGTCAACGGCCTTTCATCTGATGATGGAGTAGCACATGTACTGAATTCATCATTAAACAAAACACAGACCAAACAGGTTTTTGACGATATCAAGAGCGGTAAAACCAAGCTTCTTTATGTAGCTCCTGAATCATTAATCAAGGATGATTACCTGGATTTTCTGAAAGAAGTGAAAATTTCCTTCTTTGCTATTGACGAGGCTCACTGTATTTCGGAATGGGGACATGATTTCAGACCGGAGTACAGGAATCTGAAACAGATTATAGATAAGATTGCCAATGTACCGGTAATTGCTTTGACAGCTACTGCTACTCCTAAGGTTCAGGATGATATCCAGAAGACTTTAGGGATGACTAATGCATTGGTCTTTAAAGAAAGTTTCAACCGTCCTAATCTATACTACGAAGTACGTCCGAAAGTCAACGTAGATAAGGAAATCGTTAGATTTATCAATCAGCATAAAGGAAAATCAGGAATAGTATATTGCCTTAGCCGAAGAAAAGTTGAGGAATTTGCCCAGCTTCTCCAGGTCAACGGAATCAATGCACTTCCTTACCATGCCGGTCTTGACCAGAAGGTGAGGGTGGCCAATCAGGATAAGTTTCTGATGGAAGAGGTGGATGTAATTGTGGCAACGATCGCTTTCGGAATGGGAATTGATAAACCGGATGTACGTTTTGTCATTCACTATGACTTCCCGAAATCACTGGAAAGCTATTACCAGGAAACCGGAAGAGCAGGAAGAGATGGAGGTGAAGGCCACTGTCTGGCATTTTATGATCCGAAAGATATCGAAAAACTGGAAAAATTCCTGGCACAGAAACCGGTTTCTGAGAGAGAAATCGGACTACAGCTCTTGAATGAAGTGGTAGGCTATGCTGAAACTTCAATGAGCAGGAGACAGTATATTCTGTATTATTTTGGAGAAAGTTTTGATCCTGTGAATGGAGATGGAGCAAAAATGTGTGATAACTCCTCCAACCCTCCAAAATTGAAGGATGCAACTGCCGATCTGAAAAAAGCGCTGGAGCTTATCAACGATACCGGTGAGAAATTCAAAGCTAAAGATCTTATTTCTGTTATCGCAGGCAAAGAAACTGCAGTGACGAAATCCTATAAGCTTGAGCAAAGCTCTCATTTTGGATTTGGAAAAGAAGAAAAAGATAATTACTGGAAAACAATTTTAAGACAGGCGACTGTTCAGAATTTTTTACAGAAAGATATTGAAACTTATGGCGTTTTAAAGATTACCGAGAAAGGGAAAAGTGTCCTGAATGGTAAATCTAAAGATGTTTTCTTAATTGCTGAAGACAGAGAATTTGATCTTACTCAGGCAAAAGCAGAGAGTGATCAGGTGCAGCAGCAGGCTGGAGGAGGTCTGGATCAGAATCTTTTCAATCTGTTGAAGGAATTGAGAAAAAAAGTGGCCAAAAAACATGGAATTCCACCATACACAGTATTCATGGATCCGAGCCTGGAGGATATGACGGTTCAGTATCCGATCACAGTAGATGAAATTACCAAAATCTATGGAGTAGGAGAAGGAAAGGCTAAAAAATACGGTAAAGAATTTGCAGATTATATCAAAACGTATGTAGAAGATAACAATATCGAACGTACCCAGGATATGGTATTGAAGCAGGTGGCCAATAAATCCAGCCACAAAGTTTTTATTATCCAGAGCACTGATAAGAAAATTGATCTTGAAGATATCGCAAGAGCTAAAAATCTTTCGATGGATGAACTTCTGAAAGAAATGGAAAGGATCGTTTATCAGGGAACAAAGCTGAACATCGATTACTATATTGAAGATAATTTTGATGAAGACATTGTAGACGGTTTCATGGAATTCATGAACGAATCTGAAAGTGACAGTATGAAAGTGCTGCTGGATGAATTCGGGGATGAACTTTCTGATGAAGAAGTGAGAATGCTGAGAATTAAATTCATCAGTGATGTCGCGAACTAAGATTTAGAATTAGAAATATAAAATAAGCTCTTCAGATGAAGGGCTTATTTTATTATAATCTGTACTTTTAATGATGAGATTCAAAATAGCATCATTTTAAAGCTTCGTTAATTTCTGTTAATAACCATCAAAACGACAATCTTCAGGCTTCCAATATTTGAAAGATAACTAAACTTTTTAGTAACTTTGATAGGATGAAAAAAATATCTGTCATATTTATTCTGCCGGATTTAGAAACCGGGGGCGCAGAAAGGATTGTTACCACCATAGCAAATCATCTTTCCAGAGATCGGTTTGAACCCAAGATTTTGCTCTTACGCAAACAGGGCGGATATTTGAATTTCCTGAAAAAAGATGTAGAAATTATCGATATCAATACGGAAAGAATAAGACATTCATTAAGGCCTATTTTAGGTGAAATATACAGGAGAAAACCGGATATTGTCTTCTCTGGTTTTGGTGAGGTAAATGCCTACTTATCATTATTCATAAAGCTTTTTCCAAGAACGAAATTCATCGCAAGGGAAACCAATGTTGTTACCCAGCACGTCACCCGTAAAGAAATCAAATTTTTCTACAATTTTTACAATAATTATCAGAAAATCATTGCACAAAGTGATGATATGATGAAGGATCTTGTTGATAATTTTAACATTAAAAAGAAAAAAATTGTCAAGATTAACAACCCTGTAGACTTTGATTTTATAGAGGAGAAAATGGCCTTGTCCTTAAAGCCTGAATGTTTCAAATACAACTATAAAAATGTAGTTGCGATTGGTAATTTATCTTCCAGAAAAGGATTTGATAACTTACTGAAGGTCTTTTCAAGACTGAAAAATGAAAATATTATGCTTCATATCCTGGGAGATGGAAAAGATAAAGACCTTCTGCTTCAGACAAAGGAACTTTTAGGACTGAAGAAAGTGATCTTCCATGGCAGACAGGATAATCCTTACCAATATCTTAAATATGCTGATTTATTTGTTCTTTCTTCGAGATACGAAGGTTTTCCCAATGTTCTTCTGGAGGCAGGAGCCTGCGGAACTTATTCCCTTGCCAACAACTGTCCCGGAGGAATCAATGAAATCATTCAGCATCATATAAATGGTGAGGTTGCCCACATTGAAAACTATGATGGTTTTGCTCAGCAGATTGTGAAGATTCTTCAGAATAATTATAATAGAGATGCGATAAAAAACTCAATTAAATCGAGATTTTCAAAGAATATTATTCTTGATAAATATGAAAAGGTACTACTGGACCTTATAAAATAAGATAAATATATTTGATCAGCTAAAGCAGAACAGATATATTGAAGCTAAATATGAAAAAATGGTTATCTGGAATTACAATGAGACTGTGCGGGTTGTCCGATATATCAAAACAATAACTTAATATTTTTGCCCTTTATGATATTGGAAAATTTTTCTTTTTCGGGAATCATTGTTGCATTGATGTGTATGGCATTGCTGCTTTCCAAAAAGAAAAATAGTTCTTCTGATTACTACCTTATCATATGGCTCTTGGTTTGTACGGTCAATCTGGTGTACTATTTATTCCCGACCTTTCTTCCTGAACAATTTCAGTCTTTCGGCTTTGCACTTCCGGTGCTTAGTACAGGAATGCTTTATTTGTATGTTATTTCGATCACTTTTAATATCCCATTTCATCCAAACTATTTAATCAGACATTCGGTATTCTTTATTGTTTACAGTTGTATTTTTATAGGCATTTCGACATTTTACAGCCGGATAGGATTTAAGAACAGCATTCCTTATTTTATGGACAGCCATTCGAACGAAATACTGGATTTCTTAACATTTCCGATGGCCGCAGTTCCTGTAGTATATATTGTGCTGTGTTTTCTGGCTTTAAGGAAATATCAGAAAATGCTTCCTGAATATTACTCAGCTCTGGAAAGAATCAATCTTAACTGGCTGAAGTATATAATGGTGTCTTTAATTATACTTTTTATTGGGGTTTTCTTCATGATTGCTCTGGGAACAAAAACAGACCTGATTCCCAGAGGAAGGATCTTCCAAACTGTTGCCGCTGTACAGAGCGGATATTTATTGTGTATTGTATTCTTTAGCTTAAGGCAAAGTATTGTTTTTAATCAGCAGGGAACACTTGATATCAACATTGTTACTGACAAAGAAGAGAAAGTAAATATTCAGACTCAGAAGCATTCTGATGAAAGTGCTCAAAAGCTTTTAGAATTCATGCAGAAAGAAAGGCCTTATCTAGATGAAGAGTTAAGCCTTCAGAAATTATCTTTATTAATGGAGGTTTCTACCCATCAGCTTTCACAGACAATCAACCAGGGACTTAATACCAATTTCTACAGATTTGTCAATGCTTACAGGATTGAAGAAGTCCGGAAAAAATTAAGAGATCCTGAATTTGAAAAATACTCAATCCTGGGAATTGCTTTTGAATCAGGTTTTAATTCCAAGTCCACTTTCAATAAAATCTTTAAAGAAGAAACAGGAATGACTCCATCGGAATTTAAGAAGTCCGAATCCGCAAAAAAATAGTCCTAACCGATCATTTAGGACGACGGAACCATTTCTTTAGGGGATTTTTGCCATCAAAAAAGTATGGATACACCTCTTCATTTAAGCAATATTGTTTTGCATGTTATCAGTGGAACGATAGCATTGATTCTGGGATTTTTGATCCTGTTAAAAGAAAAAGGAACAAAGCTGCATATACAATCCGGATATATTTTTATCTGTTGCATGGTGATTGTTGTAATTACCGGAGCTTTCGGTGTCATTATCTTTAAAAGAAACTTATTTCTTCTCCTGATTACAGTTTTGGCGGGTTACAATACCTATTCAGGTTTCAGAATATTAAAGGAAAAGTCAAACCGCTTCTATATCAAAGATATGTTAGTGATGCTGGGAGCTTTAATCATTACTTTTGTATTTATATATTATCTCAGGTCCATTGGATTCTATTGGAATCCGATCGTCATTTATTCAGGGGTAGGCTATTTGCTGCTGGTGATTTTATATGATATCTTTCGGTATTTGATTCCTGAATCCAGGTATGGTAATCTCTGGAGGTATGAGCATTCCAGTAAAATGATAAGTGCGCTGGGTGCTCTTTTATCTGCATTTGTGGGAACTCTTTTACCGGACTGTAAACCTTATAGTCAAATCCTTCCGTCTTTGTTTATGACCCTGATGATGATCTTTTTCAATATTAAAATTTATGTCCGGCTGAAAAAACAAAAAATATAATGGGATTGTAATTAAAAGATAAAATATTAAATAATCAGACATAAAGGTTAGAATAAAAACTCTGTGTGTAGTATTTTTTACTTGGTGAACTCATCTTGATTTTCTTTTTATGAATTTTTTACAAGCAATAACAATAAAAGCTAAATAATTGAATCCGATCAAGCTTGTTAGTATTGTATCAAATCTATTAAGTATAGACCTGAAGCTATCCAGCCAAGCATTTGTTATTTCTATGGTATAGCACTTCTTATAAAGTTCTTCATCAAAATAATGGTCATTATCTATACCAGAATTTCTTTTATTGTGGGCAATATTAACAATTATTCCCAATTGTGAATCTTTTGAGCGCAAATTCTCAGCATCAAATCCCGAATCAAAATCCAAAAGACTATCTAGTGAAATACCTGACCCACGTAAAAAATTCGTGAGTTTCTCAAAATATTCTTCAATATTAAACAGGTCGTTATGATTCCCGCAAACCGACATAGACATAGCTAAAGGCAATCCGTTTTCAGGTAGAGGGTACCACTGAGTACCGGTTTTAAGTTTATACAATATATAGTTAATAATTTCACAAATAGGAACTTTTGATTTAAAACCTTTTTTCCCAAAGGGATATAAGGAACAATTTCGGATTCTAATGTATCTTTGCTCAGTACTTGGTGCAAGGGATGGGATATTTTTTTGGTTTAGCGACTCTAATTTCCTAATCCTTTTTTTATTTGAAATAAAAAATATAATTTTTGCAAAAGTCAAGATGACTTCATTTATTAATTTATAACAAAAAAGTATTAATATGTTTAAATTTAATAATATCAAAAAAGGATTGCTTATATTTTTAAAGGATATTCTGCGAATTTTTATGGATAAACACAATTCAATAGCGGATACAATCAGGTTGGCAATACTTACAACCACAAAACATTTAACGACAATAATTTTTTAATGACACATATTTTCAAACTAACTTTCATTGCAACAGCATTTCTTTTTATGTCCTGCAACTTTTCAGCCCAAACAAAAGATTATTATTCTGCAAGAATTGACAGCTTAATGAATCGGTTTCACAATAACGGAATGTTCAATGGAAATGTTCTTGTTTCAAAAAATAATAAAATTATTTATAATTGTTCATTTGGATTTGCTGATGCTAATAAAACAACAAAATTAACCAGTGATTACAAATTCAACATCGGGTCGATTACAAAAGAATTTAGTGCAGTTGCCCTGATGCAATTAATAGAAAAAGGAGAGCTGACATTAAATGATAAAATTTCAAAAATTTTTCCGGAACTGCCAGAATGGTCAAATAAAGTTTCTATAAAAGATTTATTACAGTACACCAGTGGTTTACCTGATGTAAACTGGAAAAAAATTAAAAGTAATGAGGATATTTTTGAGGATTTAAAAGCTATTGACACACTAAATTTCGATCCGGGAACTCAATATGATTATAATAACAATAATTTTTTTCTCAGACTATCTATTATTGAAAAGATTGGAGGAATGAGCTACAAAGACTATGTCCAGCAAAATATTTTTAAACCTTTGAAGATGAATTCGGCAGAAATAACTCCTATTCAAGAAAATCACAATATTGCTAAAGGTTTCAATAATAAATTGATTGAGGATAAATCTGATTTTTTGGTTGGTGGTACTTTCTTAACAACAACTGATTTATTAAAGTTTTTAGACAATCTTCATTCAAACAAAATTATTAGTAAAAATTCATTATTTGAATTAGGTCAACATTTCAATAAAGAAGACACACAATCTGCTTTAGGTGAAGCAAAATTTAAAAATAAAATATTGCTTGAACACTCACACGATGGAAGGGGGGGAAGTTATGAAGCACTAATGATTACAAATATGAAGAATAGTTTTAGTATCATACTTTTAAGTAATAACTATCAAGGTAAGATTTTTGAAATTTCTCAAGCGATTATTTCAATATTGAACAATCAGAAGTCTGGATTATCCAAAAAGCGTTTTTTTCTGCCCTGATAACCTACCGCTTCACCGCCTCTCAAAGCCGTTTCCTGGCTGAACAATTGTAATACAGGTAGAAGATACCACTGAGTACCGGTTTTAAGTTTATACAATATACAGTTAATAATCTCACAAATAGGAACTTTTGATTTAAAACCTCTTTTTCCCAAGGGGATATAAGGAACAGTTTCGGATTCTAATGTATCTTTGCTTAGTACTTGGTACAAGGGATGGGATATTTTTTTGTTTAGCGACTCTAATTTCCTAATTCCTTTTTTTATTTGAAATAAAAAATATAATTTTTGCAAAAGCCAAGATGACTTCGGTATATACAATTGACGGTAATTGCGGATTAAAGTGTTTTTATTATTTTTATATTTTTAAAAGAATGATAAAATGAAAACAATTCCTAAGATAGGATGTGCGTGTGAAAAACCTGATTTTAATTATACTGAGTTCAGAAGTTCAGAATTGGGTATCGATCATACCAACGGAAGATATGGAGAAGTAACGATTCAGCAGTGCAAGCTGTGTCAGAGAATTTGGGTTCATTATTTTGTGGAATATGAACATTATTCCAAATCAGGAAGATGGTATAAAGGAATTGTTTCTAAAAAAGACCGGTCACAGATCACCCCGGAAAATGCAGTAGAATATCTTGAAAGCCTGGAATGGTACGTATATGGAGGATCGTTTTTTGAAAGTACAGGAACAATTGGACAAGGAAAGCTGAATGTGTAATATTGTTAATGTTTAATAATAAATTAATTACCCTATCAATGAAGCCGTTTATAATGACTGTTTTAATGCTGAGTTCTATTATAATAATGGCTCAGCAGAAATCAATCTCCAGAAAACAATTACTGAAAACTATTATTGATCAGAATGTAAAATCCACGGAGATTCAGGAAATAACAATGGCTGCAGGACAGGGAGCTCCCGAGCATCTGCATCCCTGTCCCGTTTTAGGAATAATAAATTCCGGCGAAGCTGTTTTTCAGATAGAAGGGCAAGAAAAAAGAGTGCTTCATAAAGGGGATGCTTTCTATGAACCTAAGAATGTGAGAATTCTTCATTTTGATAATGCATCAGCCAAACAACCTCTTGTCTTTACCGCAATGTATCTGAAAGAGGGGAATGAGGAAAATATAAAATTCATAAAATAATACTTTTCACGAAACCAAAGCATATAATTATCATTTTTAAAATTGATAAAACTCACTTTGGTGCTTGGTAATTTATATGTAAATTTGTGAGAATTAAGATAGATAATAATAAACAAATTCATACAATAACATGAGTCAATTCGATGTTACCGTAATAGGTTCCGGTCCCGGTGGTTATGTTGCTGCGATCCGTGCAGCACAGTTAGGTTTCAAAACAGCAATTATTGAAAAATATTCAACTTTAGGCGGAACTTGTCTTAACGTTGGATGTATTCCGTCAAAAGCGCTTCTTGACAGCTCTGAGCATTTCGAAAATGCAAAACATAATTTTGCAGGTCACGGAATCATCATCAATGAGCCGCAAGCAGACATTGCCAGAATGATTGAGCGTAAAAACGAAGTAATCAAGCAAAATACAGACGGAATCAGCTATCTGATGAACAAAAATCAGATTACTGTTTTTGAAGGAGTAGGAAGCTTCGAATCTGCCACTCAGATTAAAATCACAAAAAAAGACGGTTCTTCTGAAACCATAGATTCTAAATATACCATCATTGCAACAGGTTCTAAACCATCTACACTGCCTTTCATTACTTTAGACAAAGAAAGAGTGATCACCTCTACGGAAGCTTTAAACCTTAAAGAAATTCCTAAGCACTTAGTGGTAATCGGAGGTGGAGTTATCGGTCTTGAACTGGGTTCTGTATACCTGAGATTAGGAGCACAGGTTACTGTTGTTGAATTTATGGATAAAATCATCCCTGGAATGGATGGAGCTTTAAGCAAAGAATTGACTAAAGTTCTTAAAAAACAAGGAATGAAGTTTATGCTTTCTACGGCTGTTTCTGCCGTTGAAAGAAACGGAGATACTGTAAAGATCACTGCTAAAGATAAAAAAGGAGAAGAGGTAGTAGTAGAAGGAGATTACTGTTTGGTTTCTGTAGGTAGAAAGCCTTATACAGATGGTCTTGGACTTGAAAAAGCAGGAGTGGAGCTTGATGAAAGAGGAAGAGTAAAAGTAAACGACCACTTACAGACTAATGTTGCTAATATCTATGCGATTGGTGATGTTATCAAAGGGGCTATGCTTGCTCATAAAGCTGAAGAAGAAGGAGTTTTTGTTGCTGAAACATTGGCAGGACAAAAGCCGCACATTAACTATAACCTGATCCCTGGTGTTGTTTATACATGGCCGGAAGTTGCAGGAGTAGGTAAAACTGAAGAGCAGCTGAAAGAAGAAGGTGTAGCTTACAAAGTAGGATCTTTCCCAATGAGAGCTTTAGGCAGAAGCCGTGCAAGTGGCGATGTTGATGGTCTTGTTAAGATTATTGCAGACGAAAAAACTGATGAGGTTTTAGGGATGCATATCGTAGGAGCAAGAGCTGCAGACCTTATTGCAGAGGGAGTAATTGCTATGGAATTCCGTGCAAGTGCTGAAGATATCGCAAGAAGTTCCCATGCTCACCCAACATATGCAGAAGCAATCAAAGAAGCTGCATTGGATGCTACAGCGAAAAGACCTATTCATATGTAATATCTGATTAAAGGATTTAATCATTAAATATTAAAAAATTAAAGCTGTTTCTTATTGAAGCAGCTTTTTTTACTGCTTTTTGGCATAAAAATGGAGATGGTTTTAAAAATTTCAAGTATGAAAAAGATTTTTATCGGCTGGATGTTTGTAGCAGGGATTAGTTCATTTGCGCAGGAAGCAGGAAAGGCAGGAGAATTATTAAAAAATGAGGCCTCTACAACGGAAATGAAATCTCCCAAAAGTTCAAACGAAAGAAATAAAACTTTCGATGGAGTGAGAGCCGGAAACAATACGATGCCTCAGAGAAGTGGAAATGAAAATAGAATAAAAAATCCAAATTATCAGTGGAACAGAAATTATGGCTATGCAGAGGTTTTTCTCAGAATTCCTGAGCAAGGCTTTTTTACTGTTGAAGTGGGAGATCAGATGATGGCCAATGGTTCCGGGAAATACAGGTTCTTTGATTTGCCGGCAGGGAGAATGCCTATCTCAATATATGAAAATGGTTTTCTGATTTACAGAACAACACTGATGCTTCGAAATAACAGCAGAATGGTCCTGGATTTTTTCACCAATGAAGGTTTATACCTTCTGGATTCTTATCCTGTTCAAAATCAATATGGCTTTAATGACTGGAATGATATCTGGAATAACCCTTACGGAAATCAGCCGGGAGGCTGGTCTTATCAGGGAAATGTAATGGATACCCATTCTTTCCGCCAGTTTTTTGATAGGATGATGAGCAATGAGAGTTTTGATGATGGAAAAATTAAGATGATCAATCAGCAGATGCGTACATCAATGTTTACTTCTGCACAAATAAGAGATCTCGTAAAAGCTATCAGTTTTGATAATAAAAAATTGGCTTTGGCTAAATCTATGTACCGTAATTGTGCAGATAAAAACCGATATTTTCTGGTGTATGATGCTTTTGATTTTGAAAGCAGTAAGCGGGAACTGATGGATTATATTTCGAATTTATAAATATTCAATAGAAACGGGCTAAGTCCGTTTTTTCAACAACCAGATTCATTCAGGCTTCATCCAAATAGAATCTTTGACTACATGACTTTCATTTTATCATAAAATTTAGAAGTTTTTGGAGCAATATTAAACTGCACTCCAAAAGTTATTCCTTTAAAATATTTTTCTTTATGAATAGGAAAAGCATATCCGGTATTGAGAAAAATCGCATTAAATAACGAAAAACCTATTCTCGGTTCCAGTGAATACGGATTAGCTGATGCTCCAAACATCAGTCCGAAGCGTAAAAAGTTAATATTGACCTCCGGAATAATTTTATCGGATTGATTAACTCTGGTGTAAAGAATAGATGGCCCAACAATAATGGACCCGTCATAGGTTTCACCCAATCTGTATTCTAATCCTGCCTGCAGCACATTTCTTCCGGTGTATCGGTATGAAATATTCAATGCTGTTTTCTCTAATAGCTGAGCTTTTGAAAAGATAGCGGAAAGAAGCAGAGGCAGGATGAAATATTTTTTCATGTTTCGTTTTTTTATTCAAATATACAGGTTTTACAAGCTTTATTAAAGGCCAAGGCAGGGTATCAAAAGATTATAATGGGATTGACTAGGTTGGCATCTTCAAATTTCCGTACCTTTGTGAGCTAATTTTATCATCAATGCAACTCGGAAAAACTCAGACTTTAACAATTTCAGAAAAAATTAATTCAGGATGGATCCTCGTGGACGAATCAGGTGAGAAAGCTTTTTTGCCTAAAATCTTCATTCAGGAAGAAAAAGAAACAGGCGAAGAGATTGAGGTTTTTGTATACCAGGATGACGATAAATTAAAAGCAACTACTGAAATTCCTTTGGCTGAAGTGGGAGAATTTGCAGTAATGAGCTGCGTACAGAGCCTTCCAAGCGGAGCTTTTATGGACTGGGGAATCATTAAAGACTTATTCATTCCTTACAAGCAGCAGAAAACCAAAATCATCGAAGGAAAAAGATATCTGGTCTATATTTATGTAGATGAAGATATGGAACTGATCACCGGAACCACAAAATTCAAAAGAAACCCTCAGTATGATGAACTTCCTTTCAAAAAAGGTGACAAAGTAGATCTGATTATGATGAATGAAAGTGAGTTGGGCTGGAATGTGATCATCAACAAAAAATATATCGGCTTGATCTATGCTTCAGACGTTTTCAAAAAGCTGTATCCCCTGTCAGAAGAAAAAGGATACATCAAAACAATACGTGAGGACGGAAAAATAGACGTTTCTTTACAGCCGGAAGGTTTTGAGAATATTGACGAATTCAAACAGAAAATTCTGGACAGACTGGAAGAAAACTACGGACTCCTGTATGTGTCTGATAAATCTTCTCCTGAAGAGATCAAGGACGAACTTCAGATGAGTAAGAAAAACTTCAAAAAAGCGATCGGAGGGCTTTATAAAGATAAGATCATCGATATACTGGAAGATAAAATCAAATTATTATAAAAAAACGAGCAGAAATTTCTGCTCGTTTTTTTATCGGTTCTTGATCAGAAGCCATCCGTTGTAGATTCTTCCATCAGAAACTTTTATGGTATACCAGTAATTTCCGGTAGAAATAGGCTGGGAATCATATTTTCCGTCCCATTGGAAAGGTCTGTGTTTAATTGTTTCCTTATAGATTACTGCACCCCTTCGGTCATATAAACTGATTTCCGTTCCCGGATAGTTTTCTAATCCTGCGATTCTCCAGGTGTCATTCATTCCATCACCGTTAGGACTTATTGCATTAGGAATATTGAAAATTGAGAAGTTTTTCTGTCCAATAATACATCCGGATTTTGTTCTTACATACACCGTATATTCTCCCATGTTCAAATGAGTGAAGATATTAGAATCCTGCCATGTAAAATTATCTAAAGAAAACTCATAGTTTCCGCTCTGTGAAAGCATAACTGTAGCTGTATTGTTCGTAATATTCACAGAAACAATATGGGCTAAAACGGAGTAACTCACCTGAGCAGAGCTTGTGTTTTCACATCCAAAGATATTAGTCACTTTCACAGTATAAGTTCCCGGAGTGGTTACGGTGATTGTTGGGGTTGTTGCTCCTGTATTCCACTCATAAGATTTAAATCCAGGTCCTGCATCCAGAATTACAGATTTTCCTTCGCAGAAATCAAGCTTATCAGGAAGCTGAACAAAAGGTTTTGGATTAAGGGTAAGGTTTAATCTTATCACCTTAAAACATCCGTCAGGAGTGGTTACTTTTACAAGAATGAGTGTTGTTCCTACGTTTAAAATATAGGCTGAGGGATTGGATATAGCATTTCCTGCAGCATCTGTGTAAGTGAAAATATAAGAACCCGGGCTATTAATAATACTTCCTTCATAAGAGTGAAGATTAATGATCATAAAATTTGAAGTTGTAGTATTACACTGTACCTGTGTAATATCTTTTGCAGGCACATTATCTGTGGATAGAGTTACTGTAATCGCCAGTTTTTCAGATTCACAATTGTTTAATGTCTGCGTTACAAAATACGTTTGTCCATTGACAAGAAGTGTTGTCATTGGGATCACATTTCCTGCAGCATCATAAAATTTAAGTGAAGTTCCTGTTACGACAATTTTTTCCAGGGTAGGGTTGGCCGAAGCACAGAAATCCTGATTCGCATTTGCTGTCGGTTTAGGAGTTGTATTTACTGTTGCCTGGATAGCAGTTTTATTACTTTCACACCCGTTAATGGTCTGAGATGCATAATACGTCTGCCCATTGATAAGAGCAGTTGCAGCTGATAAAATATTGCCTGTGGCATCATACCATTTGATATTCTGACCTGTGATCTGAATGTCAGAGATCTTTGGATTATTGGTGGCACAGAAGGTTTGTTGGGTGTTTGTGGTTGTTGGAACAGCAGGAGAGACTACAATTATATTCTGATTTTGAGTCACAGTATTTCCGTTTCCATCGTTATAGGTCCAATGGATGATATAGTTTCCTGGGATGGAATAGGATAAAGGATCTGTTGTTGTTGCTGTAACAGTTCCTGCACAGTTATCTGTTGCAGTAGGAAACCCCGTAATTGTCGTATGACAGTCCCCTGTAATATCAGCCAGAGTAGTAATATTGGGAATAGGAGCGATATTGTCACCCACAACAACGTTTACTGTGAAAGTACCATCACAGGCGCCGGATCCTGAGACCTGGCATGTATATGCACCGGCATTGGCTGCTGTTGCATTGGGTATTGTTGGGTTTTGCTGATTGGAAGTAAAACCATTAGGCCCTGTCCAGTTATATATTGTTCCTCCTGTCGCGCTCAGCTGAAGCATACCGTTAGGGCATACGGGAGAATTAGACGTCACAACAGCAGTTGAAGTGCAGTCCTGAAACTTAGCGATAAAAATGTCGTTTCCGCCTCCTGGTGATTGTTGAAAAGTTCCTGGTGTAGCAATGCCGGAGGTATTTCCGCCTGACATTCCGGCAAGGTAAATAGCGCCGTCATTATCTTTTGTAACTTCACTTTGTTGTGTGGCTCCATTTCCTGTATAATAAGTTCCCCATTCTTTTACATCATTCTGGTTATATTTAATTAGGAATGAAGAAATATACATTGCAGGTATTCCCATATAGGCTCCTGGAGTTGATATGTCTGATTGTCCGCTTGAATGCAGTCCGGTAAAGAAAACGTTTCCGGAAACGTCGGGATATGCTAATAGCTGGGGTTCACCTGTGAAATTGAAATAATTTTTTGTAATAGTATTGTTGGCCAGGTTTACCCTCCAGATGCCTGGTTGTCCCAAAGGAAAAGCGGACGTAGAATATTTCCCCGGCAAAATTAAAGTATTATTTACAATCCTTGCTTTCCATATAAGTTCTGATCCTGCATTGCCATAATAGCTTGAACGCAGGATGGTATTGCCTGATTTTGAAAGCTGTATATAGAGTCCGTCTGATTCACCGCCTTTTACAGGTTGAAAAGCATTAACCATAGGAATTGTTGAAGATTGCGTAGCACCAATGATTTCAAGATTGTTATTCGAAGAGAAAATCTGAAAAACTGAAGTGGAACCATCGCTGCTCCCCAAATAAGTTGCCCAGTCAACACTACCGCTTGTTGAATTTAAAGATGCTAAAATTCCATCTGTGTATCCGATAGGAGTAGACTTTGCAGGTTGCATAGCGTTAACAGTAGGGAAATCAGCGCTAAAGGAATGCCCTCCAATATAGACGTGGTTTTGATTATACGAAACTGAATAAAGCTCACTTTGTCTGGTAGAAACGAACTCTTTTTGAAAAGCAAGGCCACCATTACTATTAAATTTTACTAAAATAATATTTTCATTATATGGCCCTCTCTGAACTCTTCCTCCAGCATAAATGTTAAAGCTTTCATCAAAATCTACATCGCCAAAAACATCTGTCATTCCAAAGCCATAATAGGTTCCCCAAAGTTTTTGCCCATTTTTTGTGAGTTTCATCAGAAATGCATCAAGTCCGCCGGCAACATTTTGCTGATAAGTTCCGCTAGTAGCAAAGTTTGTCGTACTATTTGTGGTTCCAAATAAATAACCGGTACTCTCAATATCTGTTTTTATCCTGCCATAATCATCACCAAATCCTCCCGCATAGCTTCCCCATATTCTTGTGGGTACAGGATCTATAATCATTATTTTATCAGAAGTATTTAATGGGGTGTTAAACCCGAAAGTCTGATCACCAAGATCTTTAAAAGAAACATCAATGCTTGTTTTTGTATTTCCCAAAATCCAGCTGTTAGGAATATTTTCATGCATTTCCCCAAAACGAACATTCATAGCTAGTTTTCCATCTTTTATCAAAGTAGGGGCACCGCTAAATTTCATTTTAATATCTGAAATTTTTCCACCAGGATTGATGATGAAGTTATACTCAATGGGTTTTAATGTATCATTGGGTTTGAAGAATACCAAATCAATATGAGGATATATATTCTTATAGCTGATTTTTTGATATCGGTGAACATTCGTAATACCTTTTGAGTTTTCCGGTAGATTATAATAATTTTCGTAATCAGGTGATTTCCCTTCAGGTAAAATAGTAACTTTTTTATTTGAATTGATAAGCTCAATGTCTATTCTGTGAATTAATTTTTCATAAATGTACTGATCTATATCAGATGGCGTTGGCGTTGGAACTGTATTTTTTGTTTTTTTTGAAAAATCAGGATTTAAGGTTTTCTTAGTTTCATAAATATCATAAGAAAAACCATTAGAACGCAGCTGTACATTCAGGCCATTAGAGTGAAAAAGATATTTCACATCATTATTTTCTTTGCCATTCTGATCTATAATTTGCCCTCTGTTTTCATAAAAGTGATAGAAATTGTTTTTAGAAATCTTCTTCTGTGAAAATAGAAGTGCTATGCTCAAAATGGAGAACAGCGAAAGAATTTTCTTCATCGGTTATTAATTTTTGCGGCAAAGATATAAAAATAGACTTCTTGTTAAATAATAAGTAATCGTAAACTTTGATGCAGGAATATGACGGATGTCATAACTTTTTTGTTTAATTTTTTTGTTTAACAATTTTGTCAAAAATAATTTTTAATATAAATTTGCACAAATTTGTTTAACAAAAATGTCAAATCAAGCAAAAAAAGACCAAACACAGGAATTGATCAAGGAGACAGCGAAGAATTTGTTCTTTGTGAAAGGAAAATTTGATGCTACTACGCAGGAGATCGCAGATGAAGCAGGAGTGAACAGGACCCTTATTAATTATTATTTCCGTTCGAGGGATAAGCTTATTCAGATCATCTTTGATGAAGCACAAAGAGTAGAACAGGAAAAGTCGAAGATTATTCAGGATTCTGATCTGCCTTTTAAAGAAAAGATCAGTAAATTCATAGAAAGCAGTCTTTCTACAAGTCTTCAGTATCCGTATCTGGAAACCTATATTGTATCACAGATTAATAAAGGGACTGGCCATCACAGGGAAATTGAGGAAGATATCCTGAATGAAATGTATCGTGATATCGAAAAAGAAATGGAGTTGGGAAATATAGAAAAAATGGAACCGGTTCAGTTCATTCTGAATATGGTCTCACTGTTGGTATTTCCAAGTGCTATACGCCCATTATTGATGGAGAATCTGTTAATTAATGATGAGGAATATGATAGGATTATTTCTGAACGAAAAGAGATTATTATCAATATGTTGTTTAAAAACTAAAAAAAACTAAAGTATTTCTGATAGTGATTCGTCAAATAGAAATAAATAATGAATGATTAAATAAAAAATAAACGAAGTATAAAATTATGAATAGAAAACGTATAACTGCTACAAAGCTAAAAATTGGGATAGCTTCAGCATTTATGATTTTCGGCTTTTCATTGGTGTCCGCCCAGCAGCAGGTTTCCCTGCAGGAAGCAATCAAACAGGCACTCCAGAATAAGGCAGAAGCTAAGAAAGCTGCTTTACAGGTTAAAAAAGCCGAATACAAGATTGATGAAGCCAGGGCTGGTGCTTTGCCCCAGATCAGTGCAACAATAAGCAATACTTACAATCCTATTTTACAGAAATCTGTTCTTCCCGGAGAGGTTTTGGGAAGACCAGGAGAGCTTATTCCGGTTGCTTTCGGAACAAAATGGCAATCTGTAAATGTAGTAACACTTAATCAGAATATATTTGATCAGAGAGTTTTCATCGGTCTTAAGGCGGCAAAATCAACAAGAGAATTTTATCTTTTAAATTCCGAATTGACAAATGAACAGATCATTGAAAATGTTGCTACAGCTTACTATCAGGTATTTGTTCAGGAGGAGAATCTTAAAACGGTAGAAGAAAGCTATGCCAATACAGAAAGGGTAAGGAATGTAATCAAAAGTTTGGTGGATAATGGCTTGGCAAAGCCAATCGATTTGGACCGTACCAACGTTCAGCTTACCAATATAGGTTCTAATAAGCAACAACTGATCAATGCTGTTGAGGTTTCAAAGAATTCATTGAAGTTTTATATGGGAGTTCCCATTGATACGGCTATTGAGCTTGAAGAGAAAACAATTGTACCGAATCCTCAATTGCTGGATACCAATGTGAATCTGGAGACCCGATCTGAATTAAAAGTTTTAAATAAACAAAAAGAACTTCTGGAATATAATAAAAAGGCAACAATTGCCAATCTTTACCCTACTGTAGGCCTTTCTGCCAACTATGGCTGGCAGGGTTTAGGAAATAAATTTCCTTATACTTCAGGATCAAGCCAGGGCACCAATTGGGGAGATTATGCTTCTGTTGGGCTGGCAATTAAAATTCCGATTTTTATGGGAGGATCTACTAAAGCCCAGATTCAACAGGCTGAAATTGACATTCAGGATTTAGATCAGGATATCCAAAATAAAAAACTGAACCTAAGCTTAGATTATAAAAATGCAATTTCCAATATGGAAAATGCAATCATCAATATTCAGAGCATGAAAGATAATGTGGACCTGGCAGAAAAAGTGCAGAAAAATACCCAGTCTAACTATCAGTATGGTTTAGCAACACTTACTGAAGTATTGGATACTGAAAACGCTCTTACACAGGCCAAACAGAATTATGCAAATGCATTGCTGGATTATAAGCAGGCTGAAATTAAGGTCATCAAAGCAAAAGGAGAGTTAAACACATTACAAAACCCATAATAAACAATGAAAAAAACTTTAATATATATCATCGTAGCAGCTGTACTGGTAGGGTTAGCCGCTTACAAGATCGCTGGTAACAAAGAAAAACAGACTCAGGAAGTAAAAGAGGTTGCCAAGCAGGTAGATAAAATCAATGTTAATATTGTCACAGTTACAAGAGAAAATATTGATACAGATTATTCAGCAAACGGAACTTTCATTCCTAAGCAGGAGATGAACCAGTCTTCTGAAATCTCAGGACGTATTGTCAGCGTTTTGGTAAAAGAAGGTTCCAGAGTAGGAGCAGGACAGGTATTGGCAACCATAAAAAGAGATGCTATCGAAGTAGATGTTACCCAGGCTCAGAATAACTTGCAGAATGCTATTATTGATAACCAGCGCTATGAAAACGCATACAAAACAGGCGGAGTTACAAAACAACAGCTTGATAACTCAAGATTACAGCTTAAGAATGCTCAGGCTGCAGTAAAAGCTCAGGGTGTAAAAGTAAATGATACAAGCATCCGTGCAGGAATCAGCGGTACGATTAACAAGAAAATGGTTGAGCCGGGAACCGTTGTTTCACCAGGGACAGCAATGTTTGAAATTGTTAATATCAACAGCTTAAAACTTTCTGTTTTAGTAGATGAAAGCCAGATCGGAAAAATTCAGTTAGGTCAGGAAGTTCCTATTAAAGTAAACGTTTTACCTGAAGATTCCTTCGTAGGAAGAATTACATTTATTGCTCCTAAGAGTGATGCTTCTTTGAATTTCCCTGTTGAAATCGAAGTTCAGAACAAAGGGAACCTTAAAGCCGGTATGTATGCAACGGCTAAATTCAGTACCAACAACGGTGCAGAAACTCAGAATATGCTGACCGTTCCTGCCGAAGCGTTTGTAAATGGAGTAAGCTCAGGACAATTATTCGTTGTTCAGAATGGTGTTGCAAAATTGATCAAAGTAACCATCGGAAAAGTTTACGGAGATAAAGTTCAGGTTTTAAGTGGATTGAATGGTGGAGAGCAGGTGGTAACCAGTGGACAGATCAACCTGGACAACGGATCTAAAGTAAACATTATAAAGTAGAACGTTTATGAAGTTAGCAGAAATATCGATTAAAAGACCCTCGCTGGTAATTGTATTATTTACAATTCTGACGCTGGGAGGTATCCTGAGTTATACGCTCATGGGATACGAATTGATTCCGAAGTTTGAAACCAATATGGTAACGATTTCTACGGTGTATCCTGGAGCTTCACCTGCAGAGGTGGAAACATCCGTGACCCGAAAGATTGAAGATGCCGTAGGTTCCCTGGAAAACGTTAAAAAAGTAGAATCTTCTTCATACGAAAGTCTATCCGTAATCATGGTTCAGCTTAATGATGGTGCTGATGTAGACTATGCCCTGAACGATGCTCAGAGAAAGGTAAATGCCATTCTTGCAGATCTTCCGGATGATGTGAAAGCACCTTCTCTGAATAAATTCTCCTTAGATGATTTACCGATTATCACCATGAGTATTTCATCTGATAAACTGAATAGTAAGGATCTTTATGACTTATTGGATAAAAAGATTGAACCTATTTTCTCCCGTGTAAACGGTGTGGCTCAGGTTGATCTTGTGGGTGGACAGGAGAGAGAAATTCAGGTGAATCTCGATGAGAAAAAATTACAGGGGTACGGGCTTTCAATAGGAGACGTACAACAGTCAATCCTATCATCAAACCTTGACTTCCCTACAGGGAGTCTGAAAACAAGAACTACAAAATCTACGATCAGATTATCCGGTAAATATAAATCGGTTGCGGAAATGAATAATCTGGTAGTTTCCAATAAAAACGGAGCCCAGGTACGTTTATCTGATATCGCCACTGTTTTTGACTCTCAGAAAGATGTGGAAAAAGTAGCGAGATTCAATCAGTTTCCGACCATCCTGATGCAGGTTAAAAAACAATCTGATGCGAATGCGGTATCAGTATCTGAAAGTGTTCAGAAAACCATTAAAACAGTAGAGGAGGCTTATAAAGTTCAGGGTGTAAAAGTAAAAGTAGTAAACGATACAACAGACTTTACCCTTGAATCTGCAAACCACGTTATTTTCGACTTATTCCTGGCGATTATTCTCGTGGCAATTGTAATGCTATTATTCCTTCACAGTATCAGAAACGCATTTATTGTAATGGTTTCTATCCCGGCTTCACTGGTAGCGGCGTTTATTGGAATGAACCTGATGGGATATACCCTGAACCTGATGAGCTTACTGGGGCTGTCGCTCGTGGTAGGTATCCTGGTAGATGATGCGATCGTGGTACTGGAAAACATTTACCGTCACATGGAGATGGGGAAAAGTAAAATCAGAGCGGCTTATGACGGAGCTTCGGAGATCGGATTTACCGTTGCTGCGATTACATTGGTAATTGTCGTAGTATTCTTGCCAATTGCAATGAGTTCAGGTTTGGTTGCCAATATTCTTGGACAGTTCTGTGTTACTGTAGTTATTGCAACATTGTTATCATTATTAGCTTCATTTACCATTATCCCCTGGTTATCATCAAGATTCGGTAAGCTGGAACATTTGACAGGGAAAAACTGGTTTGAAAAATTCATTCTTTGGTTTGAAGGCTTAATTGATAAGTTTACGCACTGGATTACTGGTATCCTTGAATGGTGTCTTAAAACCACATTAAGAAGAATTTCAACTGTAGTGATCACATTCATTATTTTATTGAGTTCATTCATGCTGGTAGCATTCGGATTCATTGGAGGTGAATTCTTCCCGCCAATCGACCGTGGTCAGTTCCTGGTACAAATGGAGCTGTCAAAAGATGCCACTGTTGAAAAAACAAACCAATTGACATTAGATGTTGAGAAGTTTCTGAGAAATGATAAAGATGTTGTAGACCTTATTACAACAGTTGGACAGCAGTCGACAGGTTTTGGTGGTGCTCAGGCAACAACTTACCAGTCTGAGGTTCAGGTGAACTTAACTGATAAATCTGAACGTTCTGAAAGTACCAATATCAAAGCTGCGAAAATAAAAAGACAGCTGGAAGAGAAATTCACAGGAGTTGAATTCAAAACAGCTCCAATCGGTATTTTAGGTGCTGAGAATGCTCCAATCGAAATGGTAGTAACAGGTCCGGATAATGCAACCGCAGTAAAAGAAGCAACAAGAATCTTGGAGCTATTGAAAAAGGTACCTGGAGCTGTAGATGCTGAATTATCAACAGATACGGGTAGCCCGGAGGTTCAGGTAAGTATTGACAGAGATAAAATGGCTTCTTTGGGGCTAAATCTTTCAAGTGTAGGACAGACCATGCAGACTGCATTCAACGGAAATACTGATGGTAAGTTCAGAGCCGGAGAATATGAATATGATATCAATATCCGTTTCGGAGATGTGAACAGACAATCTATTGATGATGTTAAAAACCTTATGTTTACAAACCCTCAGGGACAGCAGGTTCGTCTGAGCCAGTTTGCCGATGTGAAAATGGGTTCAGGACCAAGCTTACTGGAACGTAGAGATAAATCTCCTTCTGTAAAAGTAAGAGCGAAAGCAGTAGGTAGACCAGTAGGGGATGTGGCTAATGAATGGGCAGATCAGTTCATGAAGAGCGACAAAAAACCTGTAGGAGTTGATTATATCTGGAGTGGTGATATGGAGAACCAACAGGAAGGTTTCGGTACCTTAGGAATTGCTTTACTGGCAGCTATCGTATTGGTATACCTGGTAATGGTTTCACTGTATGACAGTTTCGTATATCCTTTTGTAGTATTGTTCTCAATTCCGTTAGCGATGATCGGGGTAATGGTGATTCTTGCTTTAACAGCCAACTCACTGAATATCTTTACTATGTTGGGTATGATCATGTTGATTGGTCTGGTAGCGAAGAATGCAATCCTTATCGTTGACTTTACGAATGCGAGAAAAGCGGCAGGGGCCAATACTCACGATGCCCTTGTACAGGCTAACCACGCTCGTCTTCGTCCTATCCTGATGACTACCATTGCGATGATCTTTGGTATGTTACCAATCGCATTGGCAAGTGGGGCAGGAGCCGAATTTAACAAAGGTCTTGCATGGGTAGTAATCGGTGGTTTGACATCATCACTATTCCTTACATTGATCATTGTACCGGTAGTATATTCATTATTTGACTCTCTTTTAAGAAGAATGGGACAACATAAGAAAGTGGACTACGAAGCTGAAATGAAAGCAGATTATGTACACAGAGAACTGAATGAAGACGGATTTACTCCTAAGCATTTGGATAAATAAATTAAACCTTTAATTAATCTAAAAGCCGTATCATTTTGATGCGGCTTTTTTGTTGGTCAATGATGAAAGATTGATGTCATAGATTTTGGCTAAAGCTGTTGAATGACATTTGCAATTCTAAATGGGCTAAAGCCCATTTCTATTGATGATTATTTTACATAAAGAAAATATTCAATAGGAGCGGGCTTTAGCCCGCTTGATTCTATAACATTCATTATTCGGCTTTAGCCAAAACATAAAAAAGCTTCCAGTAAAACTGGAAGCTCTTATATATTGTAATGTAAAAAAATTAATCTGCCATAGCCTCTCCGGACTTTCTATAAACGAAGTTTCCGTAGATGTGTCTTCTTGCAAAACGGCTTGGGGAATCAGCATTGACCATTTTGATATAGGTATTTCTTGGAACTCCCATATATTCATACATATTTCCGTTCAGATGCTGAACGGTCAAAATTGATTTTTCAAGATAAAAATCCTGAATGTTAGACTTTGTAATGGTTTCTGTATACTCTTCTTTATACTTTTCCTGGGTTTCCGGGTTAATGCTTACCAGAAAATGGTAGGCCTCAATCACAGACTTACTTTTTTCTTCAGCTTCAATTTTTCCTGCTTCGTCATTAATAAATTTATCAGGATGGGTATCTTTCATCACATTTCTGTAAATGGTCTTTAATTCTTTTAAAGTAACATTTTTATCTACTCCAAGAAGTGTTCTGTGCTCACCAATTTTTTTCATATCTCTAACCCTTATTTTCGGGGTGCGAAATTAAGCAATTAAATTTGAAAAACCATAACTTATTCATTATTAATTTATTTGAATGTTGTAAGAACGAGAAAATTACTGTGACAACAATGTGAATAGAATTTGTATAATTAACTTTTACAGCTAATTAAATTCAGAATATAAATTTTTATTCAATTTAAAATAGATATAGCCGTTCTTAAAATCAATGATCGTATTGAATCTTTTTAGGAACTGGTTACCAAAAAATCCCGCCATTTTTTCTGTAGAATCAATTCCTTCTGTGGAGCCGGAAAGTGTAATCGGGAGGTTATAAAGATATTTCTGAGCGAATTTAACCGCCGGGCAGAGAACAACAGGCATTTCATATACAGAACCGTCAGAACCTCTTGCTGTAGCTTTACCTATCGTTTTCATGGTTTTTATTAATGCATTATTTTTTGCAAAAGGAGAAGCTATCGTAAGTACATCATCTGCTCCACTGTCAAGCCCAAAGAACCCCGAACATTCTTTACCATTCACTATGATACCACTTTCTATGGCTGGATAATTGTCTATCATATGCAGTTTAACTTTTTCAAACTCTGTTAAGTCAATGAAATCATCTTTATCATAAAACCGGATTTCGTTTTTATGATAATCTATTTCAATGGTTTTTTCTTTCATTATATCTGTTCCGAAAACTCCATCAAAATTTGCAGAATCATAAGGTATAAGGGTAAATTGTATATCATTTTTCTTGATATTCCCAAACTGTATTGTGTTTTGGCTGCTGTAATCAACACTATTCACACCGTTTGAACCTGTGTTTTCAGATTTTCCATCAATTTTCAATGGGATTTTTTTCTTTGAATTACTATTAATAACAGAGCCATTGGCACCTGTATCAAAAAGGAACTTAATACTGTCTGTTTTATTGACTTTACAATATACATACACAGAATTGTTTTCCAGAGAAAAGGGAAGAATTGTAGATGCCTTTTGAGCTAATAGTACCATGGGCAATAGCGGATCAGAAAAATAATAAAGAGTTTCATGGAATAGTTTTTAGAGAGACAAAAATAGATGTATAAAGTGTTTTCACAAAAGAATAGTAAACTGTTAACCATTCTTTAACTGTTCTCTATCCTATTTCGCAGATTATTTTGTGACAAAAAAACAGCACCCAATCTGAGTGCTGTCATTATATCTGTAAGGATCAAACCTATCATTCAGCTTTATGGTTCATCACAGGTTCTTTTCAGTTTTGTAAAGATTTTATCAAAATCTTTATAGGAAGTCTCTTCATTATCACGTTTTTGTCTGAAGCTGCTGTTGGCGCAGTTGTGAAAACCAAGACCAATCATGTCTATCAGGGCATAATCTTCTTTCTGAGGATCATTCATCTTTGCATCAAACCTTGCCATTACGCCTTTTGGATCTGCATTGTTTTTGCTTTTAAGTTCAGTATAGGTTCTCCAGGCAGCATACATCTTTTCTCTGTCAGGAGAAGATATTGCATCTATCTGTTCTCTGCAGGTATCATAATATTTACTGCTTTTAAGGGTGGAAGGATCAGAATAAGCAATGATTTCTTCCTTATTCAACTGGTATTCATTTTCAAAAGACTGAATGGTTTCTTCCTGAAGTTTTTTCCACTTTGGAAGGTCAATAACTTTTATGTTGTACAGTTCCTTTTTCTTTTCCTGGTATTGCTTTTCTAGTTCCTCTAAATAAGCTTCTCTGTTTTGACGGATTTCTTCAAGCTGGGAAAGTTTAAAAACGGGACGGGTATCAAATACAACACCGTTGAACTGGTACAAAAGCTTATTCACTCCGTCTATTTCTTCTTTTTTATATTTAGCAGAATCGAAATATCCTCTATTGTCACAATTGAAAGTCTGATAGCTGTACGGTGTCAGATTATTTGTTTTTGCAGGAGTTTTTTGTCCCCATATAGTAATGGATAAGGCTAATGCAAGCCCGATCATCATTTTTTTCATGCGCATACGTTGTTGAAAGAATCCGAATTTTCTGAATTTCAGTGCAAAATTAAGGCTTTAAATTCAAAATATAAAGAATTAAATAGATTTTCTCAATTGATTTTCTATTTTTTATATAGATTTTGTAGCACGGTTGTCATTTAGTTTTTTTACTTTGCATATCATTGACTCTGAAAGCTCTTTACAACAGGCGATAAATGCAGATGAACATCCATTACAAAAACAGAATATTAATAATAATCAAGGAAGTTTAAAACAGCTTAAATTGATTGTAACCACAAACGTAAGAATATGCTCAATAACTTTAACCATTAAGATTCAGAAAACGAAATATTACCCATAGTGAAGTTTATTAGAATCTTAATGGTTTATGATATCCTTTATAATACCAGCTTAGTAATAATTGCTAACTTCAATAAGATTCAGGTCCGGATCACGGAAATATACTGATTTGATTTTTCCTACAGCTCCTGTTCTGTCGACAATACCTTCGATGATGTCCACTTTTTTCTGCTTGAGTTCTTCCATAATCTCAGCAATATCTGTTTCAGCAATAAAACAGAGATCTGCAGAACCACAGGTCGGGCTTTCTGCTTTCGGTTCAAATTCATGTCCTTTCTGATGAAGATTGATTTTCTGTTGTCCAAAAATCAGCGCTTTCCTGTTGTCTCCAAAGGTTACTGCTTCAAATCCCAGGATCCGGGTATAAAATTCAATAGTTGCATCAATGTCTGCAACCGTTAATACAAGATGATCAAGGGTTTTTATTTTCATATTTTTATTTCCAAAAGATTAAACGATCTATCTTTAATTTTCCAAAACTTCTCTGACCTGGTTTTCCATGTCCTCTATATTTTCAAATTTTCTCAGTTCCAGAGACTTTCCTGAAGCTTTAAGTTCCGAAATTATATCCAGGATCAATTCTAATGGCTCAGCCTCATAACCAAACAGATGATTATCAAAATTAGTTCCTGCCAGCAGGCCGTCGTTATTCATTCCCAGACACCAGTTTTCTACAAATTCATTTAGAGAAATAAGAGAGGGTTCGTAGTGTTTCCATTCATTTTCTATGCATGACTTTGCCCTTGCGGCATCAGACCAGAAACAAATGATCTGTACCGATTCACCGTCTTCATATTCTATTTCCGTGGAATAGGAAGTGGCATAGCCTTTTTCATCTTTTAAAGCATAAATTATCCCTGTTTCACAGATTTTCTTTATAAAATCTCTATGGCGTTTCTGTACTGTAATATGATCCTGAAGCATTTTATTTAATTATGGATTGATAAATTGGCAGCTCTGCAGTTAAAAAATGATGTCTGATTTTTATCCTTTCCCTGTAAGACCTGTAAATATATACATTTTACATATCATCTATCATTGATTAATCATCATTGATATCATGATGTTACATAATTCCTTTTAACCTTAAGTGCTGGAGAAGCATGATGGTTTTAGCATCTCTGATCTCCCCATTGTCAATCATTTTCAGGCTTTCCTCAAAAATGAGCTCCAGAACCTCTATATTTTCACCTTCTTCTTCCAATCCACCTCCATCAGCAATTTTCATTTCATGGGAATATTCTGCAATAAAGAAGTGTAGGATTTCAGTCACAGATCCGGGGGACATATAAGCTTCAAATACCTTTTCAACTTTGGAAATTTTATATCCGGTTTCTTCTTCTGTCTCCCGTTTTATACAGTCTTCGGGATTGTCATCATCCAGAAGTCCTGCACAGGCCTCAATAAGCATTCCGGTGGCATTTCCGTTAATATAAGTAGGCAGCCTGAACTGTCTGGTCAGAATAACAGTGCCTGACGGTCTGTTATAAAGGAGAATAACGGCCCCGTTTCCCCGGTCATAAGCCTCTCTGCTCTGTATTTCTGAAGTTCCGTCTTTTTTCAGAACCGAAAAAGTAACTTTATTCAAAGTATACCAGTTGTCTGATAAGATTTCTGTTTTAAGGATTGTAATATTAGGATTTTGCATATGGGATATCTTCTATGTTATAATAAATGGGCAGACCTCTTTCCTGTGCAATTTTTACATCCTGGTCAGCCCCTTTTGATGCGCCTTCTATACGAAGAACAGCATCACATTTTTCCAGAAGGCCATGAGCCACCGGATATTGTATCTCCTGCCACGCTTCATCACCAATTCTGGTACTGCCTGCAAGATGGATCAATGGTAAGGCAACCCATTCACCGATAATGGGAATATGACCTTTTCTGAAAATAGGCAGAGCAACAGATTCAAGATGTTGAAGATTCTGCTGGATCAATTGCGGATCATCGTTTGTTCCGCTTCGGTAAGGACCTGCAATAAGTATAAGCATGATTTTTTTGAGTAAAATAACTGAACTTTCAGGATAAAAAAAATAAGGTAGTTTAAGAGAATCTGTTTTTTTGTTTATTGGATTTGATGAGGCTTAAAAACTCAGGTGTAATGCCTAAATACGATGCAATTTGTTTTTGCTTGATCTGTTTTACGGCTTCGGGATATTTACGAAGAAAATTATAATAACGTTCTTCAGCAGGTAATGAAAGATTTTCAATTGTTCTGAGCTGCTCCCTGATATAGGCATTCTGCATCATAATCCTGAAAAACCTTTCAAATTTCGGAACATTGAGATAAAGCTGGTCCAGATCATCTTTCTGCAATTGCAGAATACAGCTCTCTTCCAGAGCTTCAATATTAAGCATGGCAGGCTTTTGATTGATAAAACAGTACATATCGGTGATCCACCAATCTGATATTGCAAACATGATCGTAGATTCTTTTCCTGAAGCATCCATATGAAAAGCCCTCAAAATTCCTGACTGAACAAAATTGATTTCTTTGCAGACTTGTTGGTGCTGCAGAATCAATTCTTTTTTCGCTATCTTCTTTTGTTTCAAAAGAGACAGAAAGTAAGATTTCTCCTGATTGGTAAGCGAAATATGTCTGGAAATGTTTTTTATAATTAAAAGTTCTTCCTCCATTTCAATTATTTGTGTAATACATCTCTTAAAGCTTCATCCAGATCCGGAAATTTAAAGTGAAACCCTGCCTCCTGAATTTTTTGTGATGAAGCTCTCGAACCTTCCAGGATGGCTGAAGCCAGTTCACCAAATATCAGTTTTAAAACAAATCCGGGAACATTGGGCATCCATAATGGCTTACCAAGTACTTTCGCAATCTTTTTTGTAAGTTCTTTATTAGTGGTATGCTGTGGCGAAACAGCGTTATAAGCCCCATCTATGGCAGTGTTTTTTATGGCAAATTCGTAAATGGAACAGATATCGTCAATATGAATCCAGGGCATATACTGTTTGCCATTTCCCAAAGGAGAACCGATATAATATTGAACCGGAGGAACCATTTTCTTCAGAGCTCCGTCTTTTTCGGAGAGCACTACAGCTGTCCGTATTTTGACAACTCTTTCTGCGAGCTCCTGTTCTTTAAAATCATCAGCAGCCCTTTCCCATAAAACAACAACTTCACTTAAAAAATCATTGCCAGGCGGATCGGTTTCCACATCAATTTTTTCTGAAGTTTTTGTGCCATAGAAATTAATTCCTGAAGCTGAAATAAAAGATTTTAATTTAATCTTGTTTTTTCTTAATGCGGTCCGAAGTAGTTCCGCAGAATCAACGCGGCTGGAGATCAGCTCTCTTTTTCTTTCCGGTGTCCAGCGTTTTTCCGAAATATTGGCCCCGGCAAGGTGAATGATATGTGAAACATTGTCTAGAGCTGCTTCATCTATACTTCCTTTTCTAATGTCCCATTCATATTCATTTTCACGCTTCTTGTTCCGGGTCAGAAACCTGATTTCATAGTCGTTACCTATTTTTTTGGCCAGTTCTTTGGCAATCATACCACCAGCTCCGGTGATCAGAACAACTTCTTTCATAATAATATAATTTAAGAGGTGTATTATGCCTGGTTTTTTACAATCAGTACAAAGTCATCTTCCAGCATTTTATAACCGTAATCATAAATAAACTTATATTCGGAACCGTTTTTATAGACTTTCAGATTAGTGAAATAGTCAAAATCAAATCCTAAGCCATCCAGCCTGGATTTGAGAATTTTTGTTTTCCCATCTGTGTTGACTTCCATAAGGATGCGGTAATTTTTACGGAGCTTGTTGTTAACATTCCGCATCAGGTTGTTAGAATCCTTATTCTGCTTGTTGTTATAGGCATTTCGGCAGGCATCGTTGCAGAACTTTTTATCAGACCTTCCGATGATTTTTTCGCCACATTCAAGGCAATTCATACTCGTTATTTTAGATGATGGGTGTGTCTTTTCTTTAAAAGTTTTTTAAATCTGCTGTGAGTAGGGTAGCTTCTGTTTGAAGTAATATTATTAAAAAACAGTGCTACAATCAGAAGGATTATACATCCTGAAAGAACCGGAGAGAGCACATACCAATAACCCAATTCAGGAATTTTTCCCGTAGAACTCACAGCAATGAGAGCTGTTGCGCCACCAGGAGGGTGTAATGTCTTCGTATACTGCATCAGCACAATGGAAAATGCAACTGCCAACGGAGCCGAAAGCCATATGATATCTGGAATGAACTGATACACGGTAACCCCTACCAGTGCTGACAGAACATGCCCGCCAACAAGATTTCTGGGTTGTGCCAGCGGACTTTGAATAGCACCATAAATAAGTACACTTGAAGCTCCGAAAGAGCCAATCAGAAAAATGTTTTCAGTTTCAGCCAATGAATGAGACTGGATAAATGCAATAATCCCAATCCCAAAAAATGCACCCAGAAACGACCAGAAATGCTCTTTATAATCAACAAGCGTTTCTTTATAAATTACATATTTTGAAACTCTGAATGTCCTTTTTATAGCCTTCTTCATTTAGTCTTCTTTATTTTTTATAGTTTGAATCAAATACTCTACAAATGGGCGGGTATAAGTTCCCTTTTTATCATAATCCGGATCTAAAATAGTAATTTCTATTCCAAAGCATAATGGATTTTCAAATAACGGCTTCAGCATTTCCCCGAGATTATCATAACTGATTCCGTCTTCCATTCTGCTGTCTACTGCAGGCATGATCTCATCTTTCAGGACATCTACATCAAGATGAATAAAGAATCCATCGAGACCTTTTTCATTCACCATTTTCAGGAAATTTTCAGCAGTATTTCTGAAACCGTTCTTTCTGAGCTGATAAAGATCATAGTAATGAATGTCCGAATTGATGATGTGACTTACATATTCATCATCATCAGTTTCAGCGTTTCCACAACAGAAGATGTTTTCTTCCAGTATATAAGGTTTTAAACCATTAATATTAGTCAGTTTTTCAGGCCCGTTTCCCGTAATAATAGCGAGATCCATTCCGGCAGCACCACCTGTTTCGGAAAGTTCCGTTGGAATAAAATCGGTATGCCCATCCAAATAAAAAATGCCAAAATTTCCCAGTTTTTTTAAAGCGATAGCATTTCCAATCAGAATGCTGCAGTCACCCCCCAGGATAATATTGAAGGCATTCTTTTCATAATGGTTTATAATACTGTCAGCTTGTTGTTGAGCATATCCAATGATCTGTTCTGCATTTCTGACCTTTGATTCCTCATCAAATTCCATGGAATACTCCGGAGCATTAAGCCTGAATATATTTTTAGGATTAATTCTGGTATGAAAACCAAACTTTCTGAGCCAGTCCGGAAGTTTTCGAACCCCAGGCTCAGTCTCATGTTCTTTTTTTGTAAGTCCCAGATTGAGAGGAAACTCAAAAATATTGATGTTCCTTTTCATAAAAGAATTTTCACAAAGATACGGAATTATCCGTTTGTAAATGGCTAACTGTGCGATATATAGCTATTTTATTGAAACAAATCCATCTTTAGGATGAAATAAATATTAAATTCTGGAATACAGTAAATTTTACATCTGAAGTCTAAAAACTCAACTCATTTTAGAAACTAATCAAATCTATTTCTTGAAAAGAAAAATAATACATGTATTCAAATATTGTTGAACATCTAAAGATACCTTTACTTACTTCTCAGTATTTTGAAAATCAGTATTTGTCACTCTTTCGAATAGAATGCTCATTTATATAAATCTATATTTTGGCTATAACTGTCTTGTTTTCATCTAAATAAATTTAAATTTTATTTCACTTTATTGTGTTTTTTTGTAATTTTGATATGGATATTCAAAAAAATAAATCATGAAAATTAATTTAGTATGTTGTATGTTCCCTTTTATTTAAATGAGTATGAAGAGGAATAAAATAGATTCTCTGTAAAGAGTTCAGATACTGTCTCAGTTAAAATTAATCTCATTATTTAAAGCTTATTTTCAATTTGACAAATGTCAGACAAGAACAAACCTGATAAGTTTGTTTTTGTTTTCATGATGATCAGCTATTCCTTATATCATTGTTAAAGTCAGTCAGATGCTATTCAACTAAAAATAACCATTATGGAAAGACAACCTGTTAAACCTGAGTTTACTTTTAAAATGTTTCAGATATTAGGTGGTTTATGGCTAACCGGATGTGTAAAAACTGCTGCTGAACTTAATGTTGCCGATTTACTGGCCTTTGGTCCAAAAACAATATCCAGACTTGCTGAAGAAACTCAATCACAAATAATGCCCTTATATAGGGTTATGAGAGCTTTGAGCAGTGTCGGAATTTTTGAAGAATCAGAAAACAAAACTTTTGCTCTGAATGATTTTGGAGCTGCTTTACAAACGGACGTTCCCGGAACAGCAAAAAATTTTGTGCTAACAATTATGAATGAACATTTTCCAACTTACGGAGATTTGACGTATGCTGTTCAGACGGGTAAAATTCCCTTTGAGCATATTCATGGAAAAGATCTTTGGGATTTTTATAAGGAATTTCCTGAAATTGGTGAAAATTTTGGAAAGGGAATGACAGGAATGTCTGGGATGGAGCTGACAGGAATTATAGAAAATTATGATTTTAAAGCTTATCAGAAAATTATAGATATAGGTGGCGGAAACGGTACTATGATGTATGCTATATTGAACTCGTCACCGGAAAGCTCCGGAATTATATTTGACGAAGCCAATGTTATTGAAAAAACACTTCAGCTTATTCCTGAAAATTTAAAGAATCGTTGTACTGTTGCCACAGGAAGCTTTTTTAACGAAGTTCCGAAAGGAGGAGATTTATATACGATGAAATGGATCATACATGATTGGAGTGATGAGGAGTGTATACAGATTCTTCAAAACTGTTATCATGCAATGCCAAAAGGAGCAAAACTACTGATTCTAGACGCTGTTATTCCTGACGATTCTTTGAATCAACCACATATTGCCAAACTTCTGGATATTGTTATGCTGGCTTGTCTTACCGGAAAGGAAAGATCATTGAGTGAATTCAAAACCATTATTGAAAGAGCAGGACTGCGGTTTAACCGGCTGATTCAGATCGGTACAGAATCCAAAAGTATTATAGAATGCGAAAAAACATAAGTTCCAATTCTAAGTTAGATGATTAAGTGAAAGGTATCCAATCATAGGGTTGGGTGCCTTTTAAGTTATTCAGATATACTGATATGATAAATCGCTGTTAACCCGGAAGTCACCGGAGACTGACTGTTATCCTGAAGATAATTTCCGGCCTTGAAATAAACAGATTCAGCCTTCCAGCTATCTCCAAAATGGAAGGTAGTAGTTTGCTGATTGATTTTTACCAAAACATCAGAATCGTTTTGCTGGATACTGTAATCAAATGTCTGATTCAATGCAACGTTTTTCTGAAGGGTGATTCTTTGCTCTCTATCATTCACTTCTTTTTTAAAGCCCACCTGAATATTACCATTATTCCACCAGATTTTTAAGGCTTCAGTCCCTTTGGAATGTCCATGAATCTGACCAATGATAATCTTTCCGGTTCCAGGTTGCTGCAGAACAGCCATTTTTACCTGTAAGCTGTGCTGATTTTCAAAGTGCCATTCTTCAATCTGGCGTAATTCCGTTCTGGGATAATGTGAACCTTGCGTTGCTTTACCGTCTGATGAGCAAAAAAAACGTATACTGTTATCTTCGGGTGAAAAATAAAAATTTTCTGAGGAAAACTGCGCAATATCAGGTCCTTTAATAATGGCAACAGAATTGTTCTTTTCAATAGGTAACTGAAGATTGAATTCTGTCAGATTAAACCTTGACTGAGGAACGGGCATGTTGATTTTTTGAGCAAAACAAAATCCGGGGAGCAATATAAGTAATCCTCTTTTGATCAGGATTTTAAAACTGGACTTCATAAAATTCTGTTATGTTAATTAAGCAGTACTAATTTATAGTATTTCTTTGGGGAAATTTTGATTAGAATTAATTCTTAAGCTATTTTTAATAATAGTTATAAAGACTTATGAATAAAAGAATCTATGATGAATTTGTTGATTTTTTTAAACAATATAACCGACAGTAAACGGTTACAAATGAGTTTAAATAGTTTATTACCGACTGTGCCATCAGAACATCACAATCTTTGCAGCAGAGATTTGAGAAAAACAGTGAACGTCTCTTATCTGAATTATTAATCTTTAAATCTAAAAGTTATGTCACTAAGAAACAAAGTAACATTAATTGGTTACACAGGTAAAGAAGTTGAAATGGTCAACTTCGACAACGGAAATGTAAAAGCAAGCGTATCTTTAGCAACCAGTGATCATTACACCAATGCGAAAGGAGAGAAAGTAGAAGAAACGCAATGGCACAACCTTATCGCATTTGGGAAAACAGCAGAAATTTTTGAAAAGTATGTTCCTAAAGGAAAAGAAATAGCCATAGAAGGAAAGCTTACCTACAGGTCGTATGATGACAAAGACGGGGTGAAGCGGTATATCACAGAAATTCGTGTAGACGAAATTTTATTATTGGGAGGCAAATAAATTCTAAAAACACAAATGATGAAAGTAAAAATTTTTAAAATCAGACTTCCCGAAGAATTTCTCTACAAAGATCAGAAAATGCTGGATGATTTTCTGGAAGCCCACGAGATTATGAAAGTAGAAACAGCTTTTGTAAGTGAAGAACGTTATTGGTCTGTAATATTGTATTTTGAAGCATTAAAGCTGACAAAAAATACAGTAAAAGAACCAAAAGCAGTAAAATATTCTGCAGAAAATGACTCTTTAAATACGGATGAAGAAAGAATTCTGGATGCACTGAAACTCTGGAGATCAGAAAAAGCCCGCGAACAGAATCTACCCACGTATTTCATTGCCAGTAATAAAGAACTCCTTTCTGTTGCAAAGTATAAACCTGCAAAAAGAGAAGAACTGCTTGAGATCAAAGGTTTCGGAAAACATAAAATTGAAAATTATGGTGAAGAAATTCTTGAAATCCTTGAAAGCATATGATTTTTCGAATAATTGATTCCACAACAAGAAAAGCTGAAGGAAGATTTTCTTCAGCTTTTTATGCTGTGTAAAGTCCCTGCAATTCCGTACTTTTGCAGATATCAAAATGACATACAACAAATGAAGCCAAGTTTAGCAAAAGGGACGAGAGATTTTACAGCACAGGAAGTTTCCAGAAGAAAATATATCATCAATATTTTACAGAATAATTTCGAATTATTCGGATTTCAGCCATTGGAAACGCCAAGTTTTGAAAATCTTTCTACATTGACAGGTAAATATGGAGAAGAAGGAGATCGTCTGATCTTTAAGATTTTAAACTCAAGCATCAATGAAGCCAAAGAAGAGAAAAAAACTCAGATGCTTCATGACTTTCAAAAAGCCTTGGAAAAGCCTTTCAGCTCAGAGAATCTAACCGATAAAGCTCTTCGCTATGATCTTACCGTACCTTTTGCAAGATTTGTGGCTATGAATCATGGGAAGCTGACATTCCCATTCAAGCGTTCTCAGATTCAGCCGGTTTGGAGAGCAGACAGACCCCAGAAAGGACGATTCAGAGAATTTTATCAGTGTGATGCCGATGTAGTAGGAAGTGAAAGTCTTCTGCAGGAAGTGGAGCTGGTTCAATTGTACCTGAAATCTTTTGCAGATCTGAAAGTTCCTGTAACCATTCACATGAACAACAGAAAGATTCTATCCGGATTGGCAGAATATGCAGGGATAACGGATAAGCTGATTGATTTCACTGTGGCATTGGATAAACTGGATAAAATAGGCAAAGACGGAGTGGTGAAAGAATTGCTTGAAAGAGAAATTTCTCAGGAATCTATTGATAAATTAGACTTCCTATTCAGTCAGTCTGACGACGCTCTTGAAAATCTTCTTCAGTTGAAAGAGAAATTTGCAGGAAATGAAATCGGTCTAAAAGGTGTAGAGGAACTTGAATTTGTTCTTACACAGTCTTTAAACCTTGGGGTTGATATTCAAAATTTAGTATTCAATATTACGCTTGCGAGAGGATTAGATTATTATACCGGAGCTATTTTTGAGGTGAAAGCAGATGAGGTAGCCATGGGATCCATTGGTGGTGGCGGAAGATATGATAACCTTACAGAAGTTTTTGGAGTGAAGAATATTCCGGGAATAGGAATTTCATTTGGATTAGACAGAATTTATCTTGTAATGGAGGAGCTGAACCTTTTTCCTGAAGAAGCATCAGCCAAAATAGAATATCTGTTTGCTAACTTTGGAGGTGAAGGAGTAACAGAAGCTTTAAAACTGATGATGCAGTTAAGAACAAAAGGAATTTCAGCAGAATTATACCCTGAAAATGCTAAAATCAATAAACAATTTACCTACGCAGAAAAAAAAGGGATAAAGAATCTTGTTTTCCTCGGTGAAGAAGAAATTAAAAACAATACAGTTACTTTTAAAAACCTTGAGGCAGGGGAGCAGAAAACAGTCTCTTTAGAGGAGTTTTTAGGAGAATAGTTTTTAGACCATATTAAAGAAATAAAACAACCGCAAAAGCAATTTTTGTGGTTGTTTTGTTTGATGGATGCTAAGATTTAAATACTTTTGAATAAAAAAGAAATGAGTAATAATTGTGCATTATGTAAGGCAGAATTAACATCTATGGATACACTTTTGGGAGCTAATACGCTTTCTGATGGCAATATTTTATGCAATAAATGTTTGAATATAGCAACCAATATCCATGAAGAATTGCTGTACAATCTCAATAAGTTCAGTATTGAAGATATTAATGCAATGCTGAATAATAAAAAGCCGGAACCTGTACAGACTGTGGTAATTGCAGATCAGAATCTTCCGGTAAGAAGTGATCCAGATTCAGATCAGATCTCAAGAGAAGTCTATAAAAGAAGGTATCGCAAGATAAAGTTTGAACTGGAAAAGCAGAGAACTAACCTTTCCATTTTTACAAAAGGAGAAATTAAAGAGCTGCCTTATCTGATCTCTGAAGATGAACAGATCATAACAATTACTGATGCTCAGTTGATCAATACACTGGATGCCGGAATATTACTCGTAACTCCCAAAAGAATGCTTTCTGTTTCAAAATCAATGTTTGGAGCAGCGAAGGTTAACGATTATCCGAATGAAACAATCAAAGCTGTAAGTTTTGTAGCGGATCCCAGATCTCCAATCATTAAAATACATCTTCATGAAAGGGTTGTGGAATTTGAATGTTATATGGATAAAGAAGATGCAGAACAGTTCTATGATAAGATAAAAGAAATTTATAATCATTCTCAGGAACGATCTCCAACGCAAACTGATACAACAGGCAAAGATATTTCATCAGAAGAAATTCTTAATCAGCTTGAAAAATTAGGAAAACTGAGGGAAAACGGAGTTTTAACTGATACAGAATTTACAGAACAGAAAAAGAAACTGCTGGAGCAGTTATAATGAAAATGTTCAACACCTAATCATGAAAGAAAAAGTATCAGCGGAAATTGTAGAAAAATGGCTTAAAGGATGGTGTCTGTCAAGAGAAGTATCTTTTCCTGTTCAATATAAATCCGGATTCAGAGTGATTGTAGGAGATGAAAAACAAAAAGAACGTTTTGTATTTCCTACACTTAATGATGATTTTTTTGAACTTATCCATTCAATTACTGAGCCTTGGGTTTATCTGAAAGTATCAACTTCTCCTGATGAATTTATAAAAAAAATTCCTGAAAAATGGAAACTGCAGCCCCAGGGGTATATGATGACCTGTTTTCACCCGATGAATTTTCCGGAAATAAGCCTCGCAGAAGGATATCAGTTAGAATTTTCTGAGTACAATACTACTTTTGTTGTCAGGATTATAGCGGAGAATGGAGAACAGGCCTCCATAGGCCGTGTCTCTCTTATAGATGGCCTGGCTGTTTATGACAGGATTGTTACCGAAAAAAATCATCAGAGAAAAGGACTCGCTACTTTTTTATTGAAAGAACTTGAAAAAATTGCTTTGTCAAAAGGATTTTCAAATAATATCTTAGTGGCAACAGAAGAAGGGAAATATTTGTATGAAACCTTAGGCTGGGAAATTTATTGCCTGCATACTTCTGTTGTAATACCTTCAGAAAACTGATATTTTTATAAATTAAATTTTAATGACAAAGAAATAGTAATTTAGTCCTATAAACGAATATCATGAGTGAAAAATCAAGACTTGATGAGATCAAAAATGAACTGAACAGACTGGATATCAGCCCGACTATATTTGCCAGGAAAGAAATTCATGAATTGCCGGATATCCTTTCAGAAGATGAAAAAATAGTTTACCTTGTTGAAGGCAGGAATAAACTGAATAATCACCATATTATTTTAGTGGCTACGGACAGGAGATTGATTTTAGTGGATAAAGAATTCATGTATGGATTAAAAGTAGAAGATTATTCTTACGGCAAGATTAGCTCAATACAATATGAAACTGCTTTGTTACTGGCTTCTATCGATGTCAAGGTTGCTGATGATGATGTTGAGATTGATGGGGTAGGAAAGTATCATGCTGAACTGTTCTGCGAAAAAGTAAGGGATTTCATGTCCCGTCCTGAAACGTATTTTCAGAATAGGTATGAACCCGGCCTTTTAGATAAGTTGGAGCAGTTGGGAAGACTAAAAGAAAACGGGGTCATAAGCGAGGAAGAATTTTTTGAGCAAAAGAAGAAGCTCATGGAGAAATGATCATAAAATATGAATCAAATTAATTGATAAAGTTATAATGATTCAGAATAATTAAAATATTTAAACTTAAACAATGGAAAATTACTTAGAGATCAATAAAAAATCATGGAATGCGAAAGTAGAGCCTCATTTGAAATCGGATTTCTATTTTGTAGATGAATTTTTAAAAGGAAGGACCTCACTGAATTCAATAGAACTTGAACTTCTTGGAAACATAGAAGGGAAAAGCATCCTGCATTTGCAGTGTCATTTCGGACAGGATTCTATTTCACTGTCAAGAATGGGGGCAAAAGTTACCGGAATTGATCTTTCTGATAAAGCAATTGATACTGCCAGAGATCTTGCACAGAAATGTGGTGTGGATACAGAATTTATCTGTTCAGATGTCTATAATCTGCCTGATGTTCTGGATCAGAAATTTGATATCGTTTATACAAGCTATGGTACAATAGGCTGGCTGCCTGATCTTGAAAAATGGGCCGGTGTCATCAATCATTTCTTGAAACCGGGAGGGCAGTTTATCATGGCAGAATTTCATCCTGTTGTCTGGATGTTTGATGATGATTTTACAAAAGTAGCTTACAACTATTTCAATGAAAAACCAATAGTAGAAACCTATGAAGGAACCTATGCAGATCAGTCTGCAGCCATCGTACAGGAATATGTAATGTGGAATCATTCCTTATCAGAAGTTCTTGATAATCTGATTAAAAAGAATTTAAAGCTCAATACTTTCCAGGAATTTGACTGGTCTCCCTATCCTTGTTTCCGACATGTAGAAGAGGTTGAAAAAGGGAAATGGAGAATTCCACAATTTGGTAATAAAATACCATTGGTGTTTGCTTTAGTAGCTCAGAAAGGGTAAAAAATAAAAAGTCATCGTAATTAATACTACGATGACTTTTTCCTATATATGAATGTTAAAAAAACTGCTCTTTGTAATTAGCTTAGAGAATCTTCAGCCTTTGTTTTTACTTCGTCCACTTTATTCTGAACCTGGGAAGCCACATCATTGGCTTTACTTTTAAGGTCATTTCCCCATTTATTCAGATTGTCTTTTGCAGTATTGATTTTGTCCTTTACGGCTTGCTGATCTTCAGGGCTTGAATTCTTATATTTCCAATAAGCTAATGCACCTAATCCTAGTAAAGCTAATAAGCCTTTTGTCTTGTTTCCCATGATTTCTATTTTTTTATGGATTAATATTAAAGTTTGTTGTTATCAATAATGTAAAATACGTGCCAAAAAAATAAACGGACCTATAAAAAAATGTTAAATTTAAGAGAAGACTTCAAATTTTTCACCGTCAAAACTGGCGAAAACCATAGTAGGATAGGAATCCTGATGATATATATTCCCGTTTTTATCAATAGCGATGGCCCCTGCAAATCCATCGATGGCGGCAAGTTCGTCAAATGTTTTACTGAAAGCCTGCTCAAGATTCATCCCATCTGTAACTCTCGTTACGATTTTTGCAGCAGTCGCATTGCTGACAATATCTTCGCCTACACCGGTACAGCTTACTGCACAGAAGGCATTCGCATAATTTCCGGCCACTGTGGCAGAATCTGAAATTCTTCCCGGGATTTCAAAACCTTTACCGCCAGTAGAAGTGGCAACGGCCAGTTTTCCTTCATGGTCTATCGCAACACATCCTACAGTTCCTTTGCCCCCATTGGCCAGTTTAGCTTCATATTCTTTTCTTCTCTGAGGAATTTCCGTGGAGAAATTCTCAAAACCATTTTCTGTAGCATAGATTTTAGCGCCATTTCCTCCTAAAACCCGGTCATCCTCATTGATAAGATCTTTGGCAACAAAAATGGGATTCTGTACATTTTCAATATTGATCACTCCACTTAGTTTCTGAGTGTTTCCGTTCATAATAGCAGCGCTCATACGGATCACTCCATCACTTTGAATCTGAGAACCGATTCCTGCATTATATAAAGGATCATCTTCAAGCAGTGAAACGGCATACGCAACAGTATCAAAAGCGGAATGAGTTGTAAGATAGTCAAAAGCCTTTTTAACAATTCCTTTTAGAGACTCCTGTTTTGCTGTTTTTACTTCGTGGCTTTGGTCACTTTCAGAGAAAAAACCTCCGTGGATAATGATTTTCATAAATGATAGATGATGTTTTTGATAAATGATATTCTTTTACGAAGTTAATTTATAAAATCTAATTAAACATTGAACCTTTAACTTTAAACAAAAAAAAATGAAACCGAAGTCTCATTTTTATGGTGGTTAATAATATTTTTGATTTACAGACTATTTATCCTGCGGTATTGGGTTGAACTGAGAATTTTCAATGGTCAGTGTCTTGGTAGTAAGATCATAATGGTCATTCATAGACATGACGTGTACGGTTAAATTATCAATGGAAATAGGCTCTCCAAGATTGATATTGGTAAGATTGGTATCTTTAATAAACCTTCCGTCAACCAGAATCACAAGACCAGATCCTACGGCGGTCATCACATCATTATGAATGAAAAGTCCTGTGTCTTCACCAAGACCAATTCCCAGAGTTCTTGGATTATTAACAACTGCCTGGAAAAGACGGCCGATTCTACCCCTTTGTACAAAGTGAGTATCAATAATAACGTTATCGATCAGTCCTAAACCCTGGGTTGTTTTGATTTCTCCTTTTAAAAGGGCTTCAGAACTGCTCCCCTGATAGATCATGTTTTCAGAAGCTGCTGCAGCACCTGCAGAAGTCCCGGAATAAATAAAATCCTGTTCCTGGTATTTCAATAAAATGGTATCATGGAATCTTGTTCCCCCAAGAATGGACGTCAGCCTCAGCTGATCCCCTCCGGTAAACATCATGACATCGGCAGCGTTAGCCCTCGCTACCATTGCATCAGAATTGGCTTCCTCACGATTGTGAATGTCAAGAACATTGACATTTTTAGCACCAAGAAATTCGAATGCTTTTTTATATTCAGAACCTACAATCTGAGGAATTTGAGAAGCAGTGGTTACAATTTCAATGACAGAGTTTTCCTTGAATTTTGATTCGTTGATGATCTTTCTTAAGATCCCACGCTCAAAAAAATTAAGATTCTTTTCGATATTCTGATCATAATCGGTCTCAGCAAAACTTCCTTTGTTTACAGCCCCTCCGATAACTATTAATTTTCCAACAGGTTTTGTCATGGTACAAAATTAAAAAATAATTAACATTCTTTGGCGAAATTCATGCCATCTTTCGCTGATTTTTAATGTTTTAAGAATGTTAATTAAAATTAATTTTTTTTTAATGAATCTTTAAACATGGTATGGTTTTGTTTTGGGTTTTGCATTATCTTTGGCTATGAAAGGAGTTATTGTTAACTGTTAAAATGCCAATAGACTATGAAAATCGAAAAGATTCAGGCACTAAGAGGTCCTAACATCTGGAGCATCAGAAGAAAGAAGCTGATACAGATGAGGCTGGACTTAGAAGAAATGGAGAATTATCCTACCAATAAAATCGAAGGATTTCGGGAAAGGATTGAAAAATTAATCCCCTCATTGATTACACACCGATGCTCAGAAGGAGTAGAAGGTGGTTTTTTTCACCGTGTGGAAACAGGAACCTGGATGGGGCATGTCATTGAGCATATCGCATTGGAAATACAGACCCTTGCAGGAATGGATGTGGGGTTTGGAAGAACCCGGGAAACAAAAACTCCGGGAGTGTATAACGTGGTATTCAATTATCTTGAAGAAAACGCCGGTATCTATGCTGCAGAAGAAGCTGTGAAGATTGCACAAGCATTGATAGAAGGAAAGGATTATGATATGAATGCCTGCATTCATAAATTGAAGGAAATCAGGGAACGTGTCCGTCTGGGTCCTTCTACAGGAAGTATTGTGGAAGAAGCTGCTTCCAGAAAAATCCCGTGGATCAGATTGGGGACAAATTCCCTTGTACAGCTGGGTTATGGAGTGAACCAGCAAAGATTCCAGGCTACGATTACCGGAAAAACAAGTTCTATTGCCGTTGACATTGCCTGTAACAAAGAATTAACCAAAAGAATGCTTCATGATGCTGCTATTCCGGTTCCTACCGGAGATTTAGTGGTAGACGAAGAGGGATTGGATGCTGTGATCAGAAAAATAGGCTATCCTGTTGTGCTAAAACCTTTGGATGGAAACCATGGAAAAGGCTCCTCCATCAATGTTACAGAATGGGAGGCTGCTAAAATTGGTCTGGAACATGCCCAGAAATATTCAAGAAAAGTAATTGTTGAGAAATATATTACCGGCTACGATTTCCGAATTCTGGTTATCAATAATAAAATGGTGGCCGCAGCAAGAAGAGTTCCCGCCCATGTTGTAGGGGATGGAGAACTGAATCTTCAACAGCTTATTGAAAAAGAAAATAAAGACCCGAGAAGAGGCTATGGACATGAAAATGTACTTACCGAAATTGAGGTAGATAAAGATACGCTGGAACTGCTTGATAAGCTTCAGTATACGCTTGAAACGGTTCCTCAGAAAGGAGAAGTTGTTTATTTAAAATCAACCGCTAATCTTTCCACCGGAGGAACGTCCATTGATGTAACAGATATGGTGCATCCGGAAAATATCACTATGGCTGAAAGAATTTCCAAAATTATCGGATTGGATGTTTGCGGTATTGATGTGATGGCGGAGAATCTTACCCAGCCTTTAAAAGAAAGTGGTGGAGCTATCATTGAAGTGAATGCAGCACCGGGATTCAGAATGCATCTTGCTCCAAGCGAAGGACTGCCTAGAAACGTGGCAGCACCTGTGGTAGACATGCTTTATCCACAAGGTAAACCTTTTACCATTCCCATCATTGCGGTGACGGGAACCAATGGAAAAACAACAACAACAAGACTTATTTCTCATATTGTAAAAAGTAACGGTTATAGAGTTGGATTCACAACTTCAGATGGAATTTATATTCAAAATACCATGCTGTCGAAAGGGGATACCACAGGACCGCTTTCGGCGGAATTTATCCTGAAAGATCCTACCGTGGAATTTGCTGTTCTGGAAACTGCCAGAGGAGGAATTCTACGTTCGGGGCTCGGCTTCTCACAATGTGATATCGGCGTTTTAACCAATATTGAAGAAGATCATTTGGGAATGAATGATATCCACTCTCTGAAAGATCTTACCAAGGTAAAGCGTGTTGTGCTGGATAGCGTAAAAAAGAGCGGTTGGAGCATTCTGAATGCAGATAATGAATATTCTATGAAGATCGTGAATGATCTTGATTCTAATGTGGCTATTTTCAGTATGGATGAAAACAATCCTCATATCGTAAAATTCGCCAAAGAAGGAAAGATCACCTGTGTCTATGAAGAGGGCTTTGTAACCATTAAAAAAGGAGACTGGAAGATAAGAATAGGAAAAGCTAAGGATTTTCCGATTACGATGGAAGGAAAAGCCAGGTTTATGATTGAAAACGTTTTGGCGGCGAGCTTAGCGAGTTACCTTTACGGATTCGGGATTGAAGATATTTCCAATTCTTTGAGAACTTTTATTCCAAGTGCTCAGCTTACTCCTGGCAGACTGAATGTTTTTAAATTCAAAAACTTTAAAGTTCTGATCGATTTTGCCCATAATCCTTCAGGTTATGAAGCGATTGAAGATTATCTTAAAAATGTTGAGTCTACCAAGAAAATTGGGATTATTTCCGGGGTTGGAGACAGAAGGGATAATGATATCAGAGAATGTGGAAAGATTGCTGGCAGAATGTTTGATCACATCATTATCCGAAACGAAAAACACCTTCGTGGAAGAACAGAAGAAGAAATTAACGGATTGATTATCGAAGGCATGCAGTCTTCCGGAAAAGATGTCAGTTATGAAATTATTCCCAAAGAAATAGAAGCATTGAAACATGCGATGGGAATGGCTGAAGAAGGAACATTTATCACGGCTTTAAGCGATGTTATTTCCAATGCTATTGATCTTGTGCAGGAATATCAGGCACGGGAGCTGCTGGAAGATGATAAAAATATATAGAAAGACCTCCGGAATTCCGGAGGTCTTGTTTTTTATAAAGCTTCCCAGGTTGTCTTTATACTCTGCATTTTTTTAAGATAAAAATATAGAGGAATGAGTTCTAATCTGAGGGTGAAGCTGATCGTTGGAATGGTGAAAGGAATGATAGCCATCATAATGAGACAAATTGCAATTCCTATGATCGCATCTGCTATTGCTGTCTGTGGTGCCCATTTTTGTTCAAACCAAAGTCCGTAGGCTACAATACCTTTGAACAGGAACAAAGTACAGATCAAAAGTCCTGTCATTGAATAGGGATGATCAGCCTTTATTCCATATAAAGATAAAGAAGAGTTAGTGATCAGAAAGCCCGCCATCAGTAATACAGCAGCTACTGCGCCTCCGATTAAAAAGATCCATAGGAAAACTTTAATCCAGGTGGGTAATAGGTTTCTTCTTCGTGTTAAGATGTTGTTGTCAAATTCAGCGAAACGTGTTGATGTTTCTTCCATGTATTATTAGTTTTTATAAGTTATTTATCCAAAAAAAGCATTCGAACTTCCGATCCAGATCGCATCTTTTTTATTGAAGTCTACATTCACCATGGCGGCTTTGGTCATTCTTCCAAGATTTTCCAAAAGGATAGGGCGCTCATCTTTTTCCCGCCAAATATACAACAAACGGATCTCAGCTTTTGAAAAATCTCCGTTAATATCTTCAAAAATGGGCTCATAGTACACTTTTCTCTGCAGAATATAGTTTTCTTTATCCTGAATAGAGTCTGTCATTTCCCGGGTAGGGTTTAAATTGACTCCACTTCCTGCAAATGAAAACAATGGTTTTAATACAAAATTTTCAAGGTTTTCACTTTCCGGGAACTCATGCAGAAAGTAACTCTTCGGTACAAACTGATGCTTCAGTAAGGGCAAAAGGAATTTTGAGATTTTAAAAAACCAGTTCGGGTGCGTGATCCATTTGACATCCACTTCCTCCCGGAAATCAAATTCTGTTTTCAGGTCAGGAATATTATCCAGTTCATCAAATATAACACGGTTGTAGATTCTTTTGATCTCTGTAAGCTTGCCATCATTTTCATAATACAGCTTTCGTCCTTCCTTCTTTATCTTTGTCAGACATACGGTTTTAATTCCTATTAATTTCTCTGTAAGCGCAAAATCAATGGCCGTTTTTTGTTTTTCAGGAAAAATTTCAAGCAGAATTACATTTTCAGGATTTTCATCTCCTACAATAAGTTCCTTTAAGTAGTTTTTAAAGGTTTCATGAGGCATTGGGTTTCTGATCTCTGAAAGAAAAGGGTAGACCTCACAGTACGTTTCTTCATAGATTTTTTGAAAAGCATACAAAGAAGGGAAGGCCTGAAGTTCTATCAGCTGAGGTTCTATTGCTCCGTTTTCACTTTTGCAGACTCCAAAATCGATGGTGAAAAAATGGGGCTGATTGGTGTCATTGGGAACCCTACAGTTGTCTGGAATCGCTTTTTGAAGTAGCTCTGCAGGCATTGCTTTAATCTGGCTGATAATACTTTCACTGGCGTCTATGAGCTTACTCTCAAATTCTTTAGTCAGAAAAATAGGACTTTCTGAGACCCTGAAAGTTGGTTCTGTACCTCCTTTTTCTGCCAATATACCTTTTAACTGATTGTATTTTTCATCTGAAAACTCCTTATTGAACTGTTTTCTGTATTTGGGGATCATATTTTTTTTCTTTTGTGGTGTTAAAAAAATCGAGCATTGATACCCGATTGTTATAGTAAGCTGCTGGAAGTTGGAAGAGGGAAGTTTTCAATTCTGAAATTTAAATTCTTAGTTTATAAATAAAAGAATAATCAATAATCTTAACCGATAGTAGCTTCACGCATTATTCCTTCAGCTTCCAGCCTTTTAAGCCAAAGATTCAGCTTTTTTCAAAATGTTTTTTTTTGCAAACTGAAGGAATCTCGGAAGGATCTGATGTCTGGTCAGAATGATTTTATCTTCATCATCGATTCTGTCCATTGTCTCAAGATATTTCTCCATACCGAAATTTTCGATCATGGCTTCTCTGTTTTTTTCATCTTTCAGATTTTCGATCAGAGATTCAGGGTTGGCTTCCGGATGAAACTGTGTCCCGAATATCTCCTCAGAAAAACGAACCGCCATTACCGCTCTTTCAAGATTAATATGAGGCCGGAATTTTTCGATCGCCATGATAGTCATTCCAAGCTCTTCAAAACGCATATGATCGGGTTCAATAAACTGATATGCTCTTGAATCTACTGCGTAGAAAGGGTCCTGAAGGTTTTTGAATAAAAATTCATTTTTCCCTTCTTCTGTTTTATGTACTGGCATTACTCCAAAAGAATAAGATTTCCTTTTGCAGATATTACCCAGTTTCCAGTGGATACTTGCCAGCTGAAATGAATGGCAGATCAGGAAAAGATATTTTTTATCCTCATGGCATTTATTATGTTCAAAAACAGCATTTAGAAAATCAGCAAATCTGTCTTCCCAGGCCAGACCTTCCCTGTGAGGGTTTCCGGGTCCGCCTGAAGAAATAAAAATATCAAAGTCTCCGATTTCCGGCATTTCATCTTTAAACCTTACATCAAATGTTTGGATAACCACATTTTCTTCAGAGTTCTGCTGAAAAGTTTCGGAAATCTCTTTAATATTTCTAAAGCCTTGATTTACATGATTATTGTTCATGTCCAGCAGAGCAATTCGAATATCTTTCATTACATCATATTTTTTGTAAAGTTACCAAAAAATTATGAAGCAGGTTCTCCATGTGTTATGCCGTACTCAGTTTCAGAGATCATGTAATCAACAACTTTCGTCAGATCACCGGTCTCCTTGAAGATCTGAAGCTGTCTGTCTGCACCGGTACCGTTTTCAAGAATTTTCCATGCATATTCAACTTCTTTTCGGCATCCCAAATCGTCTACAACATCATCAATAAACTCTAAAAGTTCTTTTAATAAGTGAGGATAAGGAACAGATTCTTCTTTTCCAAAATCAATCAGGTGAGCCTCGATACCACTTTTAGAAGCGCGCCATTTATTTTCATTCAACAGCAGTCTTCTATAGCTTCTGAAGCTCAGGTTTTGCTGGTGAAGTTTATAAATTTTTGCCACTAAGCTCTGCATAATGGCAGCAAGGCATACCGTTTCATCAATCCTTAATGGCATATCACAGATTCTGAACTCAATGGTAGGATAAAACGGATGAACCCGTAAATCCCACCAGATTTTCTTGGCATTGTCAATGGTACCTGTCTTTACAAGAAGATCTACATAACTGTCAAATTCTGCCAGAGAATTAAAATAGCTTGGAATACCTGTCCTTGGGAATTTTACGAAAATTTCCTGCCGGTAAGATTTAAATCCTGTATACCTTCCGATCCAGAAAGGTGAATTGGTGGAAAGAGCATACACATGAGGCAGAAAATAACGCATGACATTCTGAATTCTCACACCCTCTTCACGGTTGGGAATCCCAATATGAACATGCAGTCCGAAAATAAGGTTTTCACGGGCAACATCTCCCATATCATCAACGATTTTAATATATCTTTCTCCCTGAGTGATATTATTTTCTGACCAATGTGAGAATGGATGAGTGCCTCCTCCGGAAACACGCAGTCCCTGCTCATGGGCAATATTAATAAGATGGCGCCTTAGATTTGTCAATTCAGCTCTGGCCTCCTGAATATTCTGGCAGATTCCTGTTTCCATTTCAATCATGGATTCGTGCATCTCGTGTTTTAAATTTTCACTTAAAACCGCTTTGCCACCCTCAATGATTTTTGAAACATGAGAAACCAGATCTCTGCTTTCAACATCAATGATCTGATATTCTTCTTCAATTCCAATAGTAAACTGATGCATTTTTCTTGTGTTTTTTATTTCTTTTCAATGTTATTTTATGGAATCTTTCACGAAAGTTCCCCAGGCAATATTGGGTTTTCCCGGAACGTATTCTTTAGCTTTTTCTACAGCCAGTTTTGCGGCATGTTCTATGATCCATGCAAAATTTTCTTCTCCTACAGAATTTCTGTCCGCATCCGGTGCCGGATTACAGAAATCAATCGCGTAAGGGATACCGTCTCTTACCGCAAATTCTACAGTATTGAAATCATACCCTAATGCTTCATTCATGGTAATGGTATAATCATGAATGGTTTTTAATAGTTTTTCAAGTTCCTGTCCCTGCGTTTTATGGGTTGTGGCATATCTTAAATGGGGTGCATTTCTCGGTTCATAAGGCATAATGTGAACATACTTTCTGCCCAGGCAGTAAACCCTGTAATAATCGTCAAAGATAATTTCTTCCTGTACCATCATGACCAGCTGTTCTGTTTCCCCCAGTTTGTTCCAGAGATCATCGGGATTTTCCACTCTGTACACATTTTTCCAGCCTCCTCCGTCATGAGGTTTCATATAAGCCGGGAATCCTACATAATTGAAGATATATTCCCAGTCATGCGGAAATTTCAGATTTCTGAATGAAGTTTCTGAAGTATTATCCGGCCTTTCATGTGACGGAAGCAAAACCGTTTTAGGAAGCGGAATCCCGAGTTTGGACATCAGGGCATTGTTGAAAAATTTCTCATCAGCACTCCACCAGAAAGGATTGTTGATCACATAAGTGCCGTTAAGTGCCGCATTTTTTAAATAAGCTCTGTAAAAGGGAACGTCCTGCGAAATTCTGTCGATGATTACTGCATATCCATAATCTGCCCCCTGTTCCAATTTATCTATATTAACGGGTTCAGCGATGATATCTCCACCTCCGAGTTCATTTACTTTGTCTATAAATGCCCAGGGAAAAGTGTCTTCCATACCGAAAAGAATTCCTACTTTTTTTGTCATAATTTTTGTTTTTTAAGGTGGGTGTATATTTTTTTCTATTGGTTTTTTATTGTTTTACTTTAAGAGAAAAAGGAACCAATGAAGGTAGGGAATACCATTCTCCACAAAGGCCAGTCGTGACCTATCCATTTTCTCTCATCATACCAGAAGTCTATACCTTTTATCTTCAGGATTTCAGCCATTTCAACATTTTTATCCTTGCATATATCCTGGTCTGAAGTACTGAGTACAATATGCATATGTTTGTATTTCCACGCTTCATCATTTCGTACAAATTCCCTTGGACAGTTGAAGTATACCAGATCGTCAGAATAGCCCTCCATAAAGTTTCTGATACTGAATGCCCCGGAAAGACAAAACAAATGGGAAACCACATCAGGAAATCTGAAAGCAAAATTGGCGGCATGATATCCTCCGAAACTCGCTCCGGCAACTGCCAAGCGGTGTGTTTTGTGGAGCTTCTGGATATAAGGGACAAATTCCTGAATCAGAAACTGTACATACCGTTCGTAATTTCTTATTCTTTGCTGAGGAGCTATGGTATTATCATAAAAGCTCCAGCTGTCGATGGTCTGTATATTGTAAAGTTTTACTTTTCCCTGTTCTATGAACCAATTGATGCTTCCGTTAAGATGAAAATCGTGGTTCTGGGTATACTGTCCCTGGGAAGTAGGGAACATGATGATCGGATGGCCGTAATGCCCGGTCACTTCTACTTTGAGACTAATTCCCAGTATATTTGAATAATATTCTGTATGTTCTATGTGAGGCATTTTTGGGTTTTAATTTTAATATGGTGTTTTTATATTAATATAATAAATTCAATTCCTCCAGGTTGGTCTTCTCCTAAAATATCCAATATGATGGTCCCTGATTTTGGATGTTTGAAGGTAATATTTTCTTTAAAGACCCATTTTGATCTGGTTTGTTGGTATAAGCTGAGCCAACGAACTGATAGTAGGCTTTACTTTACCATTTCCGGGTTTTTTGCTTTCTAAATTACGTTTTACCGTGGAATCTACTGGAATACTGTGTATTATAAATTCAATAACATTTTTGAATATCAATATTGCGTTCCATAACTTACGAACTAAGTTTGTTGCTTTTAGGAGGAAGGATGTTCAGCATATCTGCATGGATCATTTCTGCCGCAGAGTCCAATCTGTCCTGTACGACAGAAGCATCTCCGGATTTATAAACAATCCCGACGTGATAATCTATCGGAAGAAACTTGACCACTTCTTCACATTCAAAATTACGGTAATCAGGTTCTTTATCTTTAATCAAGGCAACGATGAGCCCGGAATAGTATCCGGTAGGTGGGGAAACACTGTAATCATTTCCTCTCAGAAGGGCATCTTCAATTTTAGCCCATTCTCTCCATATATTGATGCCGCTTGATGCCTCTACCAGATCAGGGATATGAGCGCCACCTACTCTTGATGAGGTTTCCAGGAAATACCATTTTCCATCTTCTTTTCCCCGGATAAATTCTGTGTGGGTGGCTCCATTGACAAGCCCGAAGTTGGAAAGAACTTTGGCATTTATTTCTTCCAATGCTTTGAACTCCTCAGAATATCTTCCTAAAGTCTTGGATCTGAAAACGCCCCCTTCATGAGAAACCTGCATGGGTGGGGCCAGGTATTTTGAGGCAGAAGTGAATACGATTTGTTTATTAAAAGTAAGGCTGTCTACATGATAAACATCTCCGGGTTTAAAGCTTTCCAGCAAAAAAAGATGACGTTCTTCTCCAAGGTTTTCCAATGCTTCATAAAGCTGTTCTTTAGAGGTTATTTTTTTGATACCTGACGCAGAGGCTTCAGAGCGGGGTTTCAGTACCCAGGGTGCCGGAACGCGGTCTGTAAATTCATTCACCTCATCATCATTGAATACCGCTGTAAATTCAGGAACATTAATTCCTGAATCTTTTGCTTTTTGCCGCATAGCCAGCTTATCTCTGAAATATCGGTGGGTAGTCTGTCCCATCCCCGGAATACGGAAAGTTTCCCTTATCAGTGCTGCTTTTTCCACGTCATAATCATCCAATGCCACTACAGCATCTACTTTTCGGGTTTTCATCAGGTGGGAAAATCCCTGTATCAGATGCTCCAGATTCCAAACGGATGGTTTCAGCTCAGGCATATAAAATACCTCATCAATAGCGTGCCATGGCCAGTTTTTCTCTTTGAGATTTTCGGATGTTACCAGAATGACTTTATTGCCGAGGGTCTTCATCTCGTCCATAAAATCATAACCTTTATAATAGCACGAAATACATACAATAGTTTTCTTCTCCATATAATGTTTTTTAAGATTTAGTGAGTTTTCAAAAATAAAAGCATTTATTTATTATTTTATTAATATCAAAAAATGTAATATCGTGCGTTTTTGAAAATTCACTAATCAATTATACAGAGTTTTTTTGTAAAAAACTAATTTTTAGTGATAATTTTCAATTAAATTCACGAGGAGTTGAACCCCATATCCTGTTGCTGCTTTTTCTTTGGCATAGCCCACACTGCCAAAGGCTACTCCGGCAATATCCAAATGAGCCCATTTAGGGTGATTTTCAATGAACTGCTCAAGGAATTTGGCAGCTATGATACAGTCTCCGACCGGTTTAAGGGAGATGTTTTTCATATCCGCTACATCAGACTGGATATCGTCTTTCCAGACATCCCATAAAGGCAGATTCCATACTCTCTGGTTGGTTTGGTCTCCGGTTTTAATCAGTTTGTTTTTCAGTTCTTCATTATTGGAAAACATGGCGGCACAGGTATCTCCGAACATTCTTACAGAGCTTCCTGTGAGCGTTGCCAGATCAATCAGGAAATCAGTTTTGTAGTTTTTAGAAAGATAGGATAATCCGTCTGCAAGAATCAGTCTGCCTTCTGCATCAGTATCAAGCACTTCAATAGTTTTTCCGTTGTAGGCTGTGATGACGTCACTGGGAAGCAATGCTTTTTCTGAAATGGCATTGTCTGTGATTGGCAGGACGGCAACAATGTTTACTGGAAGCTTCATTTCAGCAGCATAGATCAGTGTTCCCAGGACCGCTGTAGCACCTCCCATATCAGATTTCATATAATGCAGATTGGCAGAGCTTTTTATTGAGATTCCTCCTGTGTCGAACAGGATGCATTTTCCTACCAGTCCGAAAGTTTTGGCATTTTTAACGGTAGTTTTATATTCCAGAATAGTAAATGCAGCGTCATAAGCGCTTCCCTGGTTGACAGACAGGTAAGCGCCTAATCCCAGCTCTTCGCATTTCTTTCTGTTGAAAGCTGTGTATTTCAGCTCATATTTTTTAGCCAGATTTTTAAGGTATGCACTTAATATATCCGGTTTTTTGAGATTGGCAGGCTTATTGAGCCAGTCCTGGCAGGCAGTCTGCCCGTTAATTAGGGCTTCAGCTTTCTGGCTGATATGGTCCAGTTTTTTCTGGCTTAAATTTTCAAAATGTAATTCAAATTTTGTATTCCAGAAGGCATGTTTTTTGTCAAAAGGATAGTTGTAAGTTCCGGAAAGAAGTCCTTTTACAAACTCTTCAAATTGTTTTTCATTGATAAAATCTGCCAATGCCAATGTTGGAACTGCCTGAAGCTTTTCTTTGTATGTTTGTGAAAACTTGGCAGCAACCTGCTGGATTTCGAAATTTTGTAAAGTAGATTTCCCCAATCCGATAAAGTAGGTGATTCCTTCTTCATGGGCATTGACAAAAACCTCATACTTCTTTCCCGTAAAAAAAGTGGAAATATTTTTATTGAAGTTTTTACTCGTTTTCGCCCACTCTTCCTCTGTAAATAATTGAAAAATCTGAGTGTAATTTTTGTTTTTTTTGTTGATCAGTTTCATAAATAGATAGTATATGTTCTAAAGTCATATAACCCGCTGTCTTCATTTTTGCTCTGGTCTTCCTGAAATTTTTCTACAGCGTTTTTATGTTTAGTTTTTAATGCTTTGTTGTTGCGGTTTTACTTCCACAGGGTTTTCCGTATTGTCATAGAACAGCCATTCGATGGCTCTTGGGAACTCCTGTGACCAATAAAACTCATTGTGAGTGCCTTCAGGATTAATATTGGTTTTAAATTCAAAATCAAAAAGTTTTTTCTCTTCCCATCTTTTCAGATATTCTTCAAAAATATGAATTCTTTTGACCATTTTGGAGCCTTCCTGACCACCTCCATACAGGTAAATTTTTGTTTTAAAAGGAACCCGGAAATTCATCATAGGGAAGTTGTTATTCGGTTCTACCCAAAGAGACGGAGAAAATATTAACAGCTTGGAATAAACTTCAGGATAAAGAAATCCGCTGTATATACTGATCAGAGCTCCCAATGAGCTGCCTCCGATTCCGGTATTGTCACGGTCCTTTTTGGTTCTGTAATTTTCATCCACAAAAGGCTTTAAAGTGTCAGCAATAAAGCGGATGTATTTTTTTCCTTCAGAGCCGTTGGCCACATGATCATTATCAAAGATATATTCTTTGATTCTTTCTGCACTGCCATGTTCTATCGCAATGATGATAAGATCACCACGGCCATATTCGGCAAGGATGGATAGTTTTTTGTCAATTTCCCAGTTACCATAACCGCTTCCTTCGTTGAATAAATTCTGTGCGTCCTGCAGATATAAGACAGGGTATCGTTTATCTGTAGTATGATAGTCATAAGGAAGCAGCGCCCATACTTTGCGGTAACGGTCAAGCTGTGGAATATAAAAGTTGTCTGAAATCACTTCTGCAGTAGGAAAGTACTCTTCTTTGAACGGGCCCCAGTTTAATCTCCATTTTTGTACGGTATCAGAAGTTTTACCTGCGGATTTTTTTGCTTTCCGGTTGGGAGTGATATTTCCGTATTGATCCAGTTCTACATTTTCCCAGCCGCCTTTTGTGAATTTGTATTCAATGTCTTCGGGCAGGATCTGATCTTCGACTTCTATGCAATAGTTGGTGGAGTCAAGTTGTTTAAGCTGGAAATTATAATCTTTAGGATTCCAGCTGTTGAAGTTTCCGGTGATAAATACCGGTCTGTCATCTATTTCTTCTGTATAAAGTTCAAACCTCATCGTTGTGTTTAATAAAATGTTGATGTTAAATTTATAAAAAAGATTGTTTTGAAATCATAAAAAATGTGAGTTAAAAAATGATATATTTGATAGATAGACGAAAGCTGAAATTGAGTTGATAATTATTTGATGAATAATTCATCACCATTATCAGTATTTTTCGTAGTTTCAAAGAAAATATAAATATAAACTGATCTTGATGAATTCTGTTAAGACCTACACGCTTTTCACCGATCATGATGTGTATCTTTTTAAAGAAGGTAGGCATTATAAGCTGTATGGTAAATTTGGCGCACATTCTGCAGAAAAAGATGGAGTGAAAGGAGTGTACTTTTCTGTGTGGGCACCTAACGCAAAGAAAGTTTCCGTGATCGGAAATTTCAACAACTGGAATCACAAAGATCATATTCTGTTTCCAAGATGGGACGAGTCAGGGATTTGGGAAGGATTTATCGAAGGATTAACCTGGGGTACTTTATATAAATATGCTATTGAAACACAAAGTGGCGAAATTCTGGAAAAAAGTGATCCTTATGCATTGAGCTGGGAGCAGAATATTCAGGCGGCTTCTCTGGTTTCTACAACCTGGTATGAGTGGAATGATCAGGAATGGATGAACCAACGCTGGGAGAAGAACAGACTGGAAGCCCCTATATCTGTCTATGAGCTGCATCTGGGTTCGTGGGTAAGAGACGGAGAGTATCCTGATCGTTTTCTGAATTATCGCGATATTGCCAAAAAACTGGTTCCTTATATAAAAGAAATGGGTTTTACTCATGTAGAGTTTATGCCCGTGATGGAATATCCATATGAACCTAGCTGGGGATATCAGATTACCGGTTTTTATGCTGCTACATCACGTTTTGGCTCACCGCAGGATCTGATGTTTCTGATTGATGAACTTCATAATAATGAAATAGGTGTTATCCTGGACTGGGTTCCGTCCCATTTTCCAGGAGATGCCAATGGTCTTCACCGTTTTGATGGTACTTATCTTTATGAGCATGAAGATCCGAGAAAAGGCTTTCATCCCGACTGGAAATCACATATTTTTAATTATGGAAGGAATGAAGTTAAATCTTTTCTGATTTCAAATGCGATGTTCTGGCTGGACCGTTACCATGCTGACGGATTGCGAGTGGATGCGGTGACCTCTATGCTTCATCTGGATTATTCAAGAAATGAAGGCGAATGGGAGCCTAATATTTATGGTGAAAATGTGAATCTGGAAGCTAAAGCTTTTCTGCAGGAATTTAATACTGCTGTTTATAAGGAATTCGGAGATAATATCATAACCATTGCCGAGGAAAGCTCGGATTTTCCTATGCTTACAAAGCCTGTTCATGACGGTGGCGTAGGTTTTGGTATGAAATGGATGATGGGGTGGATGCATGATACCCTGGATTATTTCAAGGAAGATTTTGTTAACAGGAAATTCCATCATCATAAACTTACGTTTGCATCCATGTATATGTATAATGAAAATTATATGATGCCTTTATCACATGATGAGGTGGTACACGGAAAAGCAAGTCTTATTTATAAAATGAAAGGGGACGAATGGCAGAAATTTGCCAATCTCCGTACCTTATATGTATATATGTTTACCCATCCGGGAGCCAAGCTGCTTTTTATGGGAGATGAATTCGGGCAGACCAGCGAATGGAATTTTACCAGAAGCCTCGACTGGCATTTACTGAAATATCCTGTCCATAAAGGAATGCAGGAGCTTGTTAAAGATATGAATCACCTTTACAGATCAGAAACTGCTTTTTATGAAAATCAGTTTGACAGGAGTGGTTTTGAGTGGGTGGAAGCAGATGATCTTGAAAATTCAGTATACGTTTATCTGAGAAAAGGTAAAAAGAGAGACAATGTTGTGATGGTAGTTTTAAATCTGGCTCCGAAAGTATTGGATTATAAAATAGGAATCCCTGCAGGCACCCACTGGGAAGTTATTTTTAATTCTGATGATAAAAAATACAGCGGAAGCGGGGTAGAACCTGAAATACTGGAAGAAAAGCATGAGGAATGGAGAGGACATCAGAAATCAATGACTGTAAAAATTCCTCCGCTTGCCGGGATTATTTTAAAACAGAAAAAAGATAGAAAGTATAAATTACACAGAATTAAACACAAGAGATAAAGAATGGTTGTTTATCATTTAAGTACAGAATGTTATCCTGTCGCAAAAGTTGGGGGTCTTGCAGATGTAGTTGGAGCGCTTCCAAAATATCAGAATAAAATAAAAGGAGTAGAAGCCAAAGTGGTAATGCCATGGTATAACAAATCCTTTGTATATGATCATGAATTTGATCTGGTTTTTGATGGGTTTATTCATCAGGGAGCTAATATGCTTCAGGTTCAGGTGATGAAAGAAAAGACAAATGTCCTGGGATTTGAGCTGTATATGGTAAAAATTCCTGGGTTACTGGACAGAGATAATCCTTATGGATATGAAGATGAAAGTTTTCAGTTTCTGGCTTTTCAGCATGGAGTTCTCCACTGGCTGAGCGCAATGGAAATCCGCCCGGATGTATTACACTGTCATGATTATCATACCGGATTCGTTCCTTTTATGATAGAAAACTGTTGGGAGTTCAGGTTTTTAAAAGGGGTAAAGACTATAGGTACTATTCATAACGGAGAATACCAGGGAATGATGAGCTGGAGTATGGCGAATTATATGCCTCCTTTTGATGCTTACAAATGGGGACTGATGGACTGGAACGGGCTTATGAATCCTCTGGCAAGCATGATTAAATGTGCTGATGCCTTTACAACTGTTTCTGAAGGATACCTGGAAGAACTGTTTATCAGTTTCCGCGGATTGGAAAGTCTTGTTCGTCAGGAATTCGGGAAAGCCTATGGCATCATCAACGGTATTGACACCGAAGTCTGGAATCCGGAAACCGATCCGATGCTGGATTTTAACTTTAACCGTAAAAATGCAGTGACTCAAAAAAAGAAGAATAAAGAAAAACTGTGTAAAGAATATGGGTTGAAGCCTGAGTTTCCCCTGTTTGCTTTCATTGGAAGGTTCGCAACAGAAAAAGGAGCAGATCTGCTGCCGGATGTTGTATGGAGAAGTATTAAGCAGAGTTATGGTGCCTTAAACATCATGATTCTCGGCTCCGGAAATGTGTATATTGAAAATAAACTGAAAGAGTACGACTATACGTATACCAATTTTGCATTGGATCTGGGGTATAAAGAACATCTTTCTCATAAAATTTATGCATCGGCAGATTTCCTTCTGATGCCGTCAAGAGTAGAGCCCTGCGGACTGAATCAGATGTATTCCATGAGATATGGGACAGTCCCTGTGGTAAGATATACGGGAGGATTAAAAGATACAGTAGAAGATATATCAACCGGCGGAGCAGGACTGAACTATACTTATCCGGGAGTGGATGATGTTGTACATGCTATGAACAGGGCCTTGGCAATCTATAATCAGGAAGGTGTGATGGAAGATCTTATTCATGCCAACATGAATTTTGATTTTTCATGGGAGAAATCTGCGGAAAAATACATAGCTTTATATAATAGCTGATCGGGCTCTAAATATGAAAATAAACCATGCTTTAAAACAGCTGTAAACACTAAGAACAAAAACAGTAAACTTAATAAAATAAAAACGCAAGATATTTATGAATCGAAATGTAATCTCCATAGTGTTAGGAGGAGGCAGAGGAACAAGATTATTCCCGTTAACGTATACCAGATCAAAGCCGGCTGTACCGATTGCAGGAAAATACAGGCTGGTGGATATTCCTATATCAAACTGTCTGAATTCAGGGCTGAACAAGATTCTGGTGCTGACGCAGTTTAATTCTGCTTCTCTCAATTCGCATATCAAGAATTCTTATCACTTTGATATCTTCAGCAAAGGATTTGTTGATATTCTGGCAGCTGAACAGAATGTTGAAAATGACAGCTGGTATCAGGGAACTGCAGATGCCGTACGCCAGTCGATGAAGCATCTTGAAAAATATGATTATGACTATATTCTTATTCTTTCAGGAGACCAGCTCTATCAGATGGATTTCAGGGAAATGCTTGACTTCCATATTGAAAATGGGGGAGACCTTACCATTGCAACGATTCCTGTGAATGCAAAAGACGCCACAGGCTTCGGGATCTTGAAATCCGATGATGAAGGAAATATTACCTCTTTCTATGAAAAACCGGATTTTGATATGCTGGGAGGTCTGAAATCTGAAGTTTCAGAAGAAAATAAACATGCAGGGAAAGAATTTCTGGCTTCAATGGGAATTTACATTTTCACTAAGAATATTCTTAAAAAGATGTTTGAAGAAGGAGCCGGTGATGATTTCGGAAAAGATATCATTCCGAGTTCCATAGGAAAATATAAGACCTTAAGCTATCAGTATGAAGGGTACTGGACCGATATCGGAACCATAGAATCTTTCTACGAAGCGAATCTTGACCTTTGTCTGGATTTACCGCAGTTCAACCTTTTCTCTTCATCACCTATCTATACAAGGGCAAGGATGCTTCCACCGTCAAAAATCAACGGTTCCTATGTAAGCAAGGCTGTTTTTGGCGATGGATGTATTATTATGGCGGATAAAATTGAAAATTCAGTGATTGGAAACAGGACGAGAATTGATAAAGGAAGTACCATTGTGAATTCCTATGTTATGGGGGCGGATTTCTACCAGAATACAACAGAAATTGTCCTGAATGACAGAGGCGGGCGTCCTAATATGGGAATCGGAAAATACTGCTATATAGAAAAAGCAATTCTTGATAAAAACTGTTACATTGGTGACAATGTAAAAATCATCGGAGGGAAGCATATTCCGGATGGTGACTATGGAACCTATTCTGTTCAGGATGGGATTGTAGTTGTGAAGAAAGGTGCTGTCATTGCCCCGGGAACACATATAGGATAGAAGAAAGGAAGCTGGGTGCTGGAAGATGGAAGCTATTGAAGGACGGAGTAGCACTAGAAGTCTTATCATGTAAATTGAGATTTATTAGATAAGATGAAATGTTTTAAATTAGAAAACTGTTAGTGATCATCCACCAAATAGTGACTTCCAGCTTCGTAGATTCCGCTTCCGGCCCTTAACAAGGTTAATTATTGTTAAACATATCATTGGAGTGATCAGCATATTGTTCACTCTTTTTATTTGTATTATTTTTGTGCGATGCGTATTTTTAAAATCTTAGCGGTAATCATTATTCTTTTGGGAGGAGCTTATGCTGCTTCCATGTATTATTTTGTAGATGAAAGTAAAAACTTTACGATTGAAAAAGAGATCGATTATCCGGTGGATAAGGTTTTTTCGCAGTTTAATAACCTTCAGAATTTTACAAGATGGAACAATTTTTTTACCAGCTCACCGTCTATAGATATTGATTATTATACGCCATATGAAGGGCAGGGAAGCGCCATCAGCTACGTAGATTCTAAAAATGATACCGATGGGGAAATGTTTATCAGGTATGAGAACCTTAATAAGACGCTGAAATATCAGCTCTTTGAGGATGAAAATGAAAACCCGACATTGGTAGATGTTAAATTTAAGCCTGTTTCTGCAGAAAAAACAAAAATAATCTGGTACGTGCATACCCCGAAACTGCCTGTCTGGAAAAGAGTGGAAAACTTCTGGACTGAAGATCGTTTTGCTGAAAATATCAATAAAAGTATGGTGAATCTTAAAAACTCTTTAGGGAATAAAGTGGAAAAAGATAACCAGATGGCCGCCATTAAATATGACAGTCTTATGGTAGAAAATGAAGAAGAAAAGCTTTTATTGGGAATCAATGTAAGTACATCAAACAAAAAGGATGCGCTTTATAAAAATATCGTGATGAATTATAATAAAGTCTATAATTTTGTGACGATGGACCTTGGAAAAAGAGAGGATGAATTCGGATATCCGGTTCTGATTACCGATGCTGATAATTATAAAGACAAGGAGGTTTCTTATTTCCTCGGAATTCCACTTTCTAAGAAAGTTGGAGTATCTGACAATAATTTCAATTTCAGGTCTGTAAATCCGTCCCAAAATTACGTGATTTACTACAAAGGGAACTACGAGGGACGAATTCGGGCTATTCAGCAGCTTATTCAGAAAGCCAAAAAAGACGAGATGCGCTTCGGAGATATCCGCCAGACCTTTATTGAACGTCCGATGGACGGACAGGAGGTGAATGTTAAGCTCTCATTATCAGTGTATAAATGATTTTTTTTTAATAATTTTTTTCTTAAGTTTTTTTAACGGTTTCAGACTGTTCTAAGTCGGTTTTTTTTATTAAATTTGAAGATTAATTCTACAAATAAATTTTAATAAATAGATAAACTGTAATAATGGACAGATTTTCATTCCTAAACGCAGCTCATTCTCAGTTAATTGAGGATTTATACCAACAGTACTTAAAATTCCCGGACTCTCTAGAACCATCATGGAAAGCTTTCTTTCAAGGCTTCGATTTTGCTTTAGAGAACTACGGAGATGACGATAACACTCAATTTATTCAGGCTTCGGCCAGCGCTGCCCCGGCAGTACAACAACAGATTTCTCAGGCAGTATCCAACGGAGAAGTTCCTGAGCATATCAAGAAAGAATTTAAAGTAGTAAACCTTATTGAGGCTTACAGAACGAGAGGGCACCTTTTCACAAAAACTAACCCGGTTAGAGAAAGAAGACACTATACCCCTACTTTAGACATCGAAAATTTCGGTCTGTCTAAAGAAGATTTAAATACAAAATTCAACTGTGCTGTAGAAACAGGAATGAAAGAGCCTGCTACCTTGGCAGATCTTATCAAGCATCTTGAAAATATCTACTGTGATTCAATCGGAGTAGAATATATGCACATCAACAACGTTGAAGAAAAGGATTTCATCAAAAGATGGCTTCAGGTCAATGAAAATCATCCAAACCTTTCTGCAAACGAAAAAACAGAAATCTTATTAAAATTAAATCAGGCGGTAGCTTTTGAAAACTACCTTCACACAAAATTTGTAGGACAGAAAAGATTCTCATTAGAAGGAGGTGAAACATTAATCCCGGCTTTAGACCAGCTGATCTCAAGATCTTCTCAGTTAGGAGTAGATGAAGTGGTGTTGGGAATGGCTCACAGAGGAAGACTTAATGTTCTTACCAACATTTTCGGGAAATCTTACAAGCAGATCTTCTCAGAATTTGAAGGAAAAGAATTCGAAGAAGATGTATTCTCAGGTGACGTTAAATATCACTTAGGATCATCAAAAAAAATCAAAACGGCTTCAGGGGAAGAAGTTTGCATTAACCTTACTCCGAACCCGTCTCACCTTGAGACAGTTGCTGCTTTGGTAGAAGGGATCTGCCGTGCAAAAGTAGACGATAAATATAAAGATTACTCTAAAGTATTGCCAATCATCATTCACGGTGACGGTGCTATTGCCGGACAGGGGATTGCTTACGAGGTTGCTCAGATGATGACTTTGGAAGGATACAGAACAGGAGGTACCGTTCATATCGTTGTTAACAACCAGGTTTCATTTACAACCAACTACATGGATGCAAGATCTTCAACTTACTGTACAGACATTGCAAAAGTTACAGAATCTCCTGTAATGCACGTCAATGCTGATGATGCTGAAGCGGTAGTTCATGCGATCCATTTTGCAGCTGATTTCAGAGCAAAATTCGGTAAAGATGTTTATATCGACCTTTTAGGATACAGAAAATATGGTCACAACGAAGGTGATGAGCCAAGATTTACTCAGCCTAATCTATACAAAACCATTTCGAAACACCCGAATCCAAGAGAGATTTATAAAGATAAATTATTGAAAGACAGCATTACTTCCAATGATGTAATCGCTAAAATGGAAACGGAGTTCAAAGCTCTTTTAGATAAAGATTTTGATGCATCTAAAGAGATTGAGAAAAACGTAATGGATGTGTTTATGGCTGAAGATTGGGTAAATTATCCAATCGGAAAAAGAGGTGCTGTTCAGTTACCGGTAGATACAAAATATGATCTTGCGAAACTGAAGGAACTGGCGATTAAAATGTCAACACTTCCGGCTGATAAAAAGTTCATCAATAAAATTACAAGACTTTTCGAAAACCGTATCAAAGCTATTGAAGGAGACTCATTAGACTGGGCATTAGGAGAGTGGTTAGCTTATGCAACTCTTCTTGTAGAAGGTCACAATGTTAGAATTTCCGGGGAAGATGTGGAAAGAGGAACATTCTCTCACAGACATGCTGTTGTAAAAACTGAAGATACAGAAGAAGAGTATATCCCGTTAAGACATGTATCTGAAAGCAGATTTGATGTATTCAACTCTCACCTTTCAGAATATGGTGTTTTAGGTTTCGACTATGGATATGCAATGGCTTCTCCAAATACATTAACCATATGGGAAGCTCAGTTCGGGGATTTCGTGAACGGTGCCCAGATTATTGTAGACCAGTATCTGGCAGCTGCAGAAGAAAAATGGAAAATCCAGGACGGGTTGGTGATGTTATTGCCTCACGGTTCAGAAGGGCAGGGAGCAGAGCACTCTTCAGCAAGACTGGAAAGATTCCTTACCCTGTGTGCTAATGAAAACATGGTAGTAGCCAATATTACCTCACCTGCCAACTACTTCCACTTATTGAGAAGACAGTTGAAATGGTCATTCAGAAAACCATTGATCGTAATGAGCCCTAAATCTTTGTTGAGACACCCTAAAGTAGTTTCTCCACTTGAAGATTTTGCAAATGGTGCATTCCAACCGGTATTAGACGATCCGGCTGCAGATCCTAAAAAAGTAGAAAAATTAGTTCTTTGTTCAGGTAAACTGTACTTTGAATTATTAGCGAAGAAAGAAGAACTGAACTGTGAAAATATTGCATTAGTAAGATTTGAACAGTTATATCCGCTTCAGACAGATGCTATTGAAGCGATTTTCAACAAATATGAAAACAGAAAACAACTGGTGTGGGCTCAGGAAGAACCTGAAAATATGGGAGCATGGTCTTATATCCTGAGAAACTTCAGAGATACAGGAATCCAGGTAGTTGCTCCGGTACCAAGCGGTGCACCAGCTCCAGGTAGCCATAAAATGTTTGAGAAAAACCAAAATGCAGTGATCAACAGAGTTTTCGACAGAGATGATGCTCCTGCAAAAAGACCCGTTACCGCTTAATTTAAAATAATAATCAATTAAAAAATAAAAAATACTCGATATGTCAGTTTTAGAAATGAAAGTTCCTTCACCAGGCGAATCAATTACAGAAGTTGAAATTGCAACTTGGCTTGTAAAAGATGGTGATTATGTAGAAAAAGATCAACCTATCGCCGAAGTGGATTCAGATAAAGCAACTCTTGAATTGCCTGCAGAACAGAGTGGTATAATCACTTTAAAAGCAGAGGAAGGTGATGTAGTACAAGTAGGTCAGGTAGTTTGTTTAATTGATATGGACGCTGCTAAGCCAGAAGGTGCTGCACCTGCTGCTGAAGCTCCAAAACAGGAAGAAGCTCCGAAAGCTGCCGAACCTGCTAAACAGGAAGCTCCAAAACCAGCCGCTCCGGTAGCTGCACCACAAACTTATGCAACAGGAGCTCCATCTCCGGCTGCTAAGAAAATCCTTGACGAAAAAGGAATGGATGCTGCACAGGTTTCAGGAACAGGAAGAGACGGGAGAATTACTAAGACTGATGCTGAATTAGCTGCAGTACCTGCACTAGGAGGAAGCCCTCTTACGGCAACTGGGTCTAGATCTACTACGACTACTAAACTTTCAGTTTTAAGAAGAAAAATCGCTCAGAGATTAGTTTCTGTGAAGAATGAAACAGCTATGTTGACTACTTTCAATGAAGTTGACATGTCTGAAATCTTCAGGCTGAGAAAGCAATATAAAGAAGAATTCGCTCAGAAACACGGCGTTGGACTTGGTTTCATGTCTTTCTTTACAAAAGCAGTTACAAGAGCATTACAAATGTACCCGGATGTAAATGCATCTATTGATGGCGATTTCAAAGTAAACTATGATTTCTGTGATATTTCAATTGCAGTTTCAGGTCCTAAAGGATTAATGGTTCCTGTATTGAGAAATGCAGAAAACATGTCTTTCAGTGCTGTAGAAGCCAACATCAAAGATCTTGCTACAAAAGTAAGAGACGGTAAAATTACTGTTGATGAAATGACTGGAGGTACTTTCACGATTACAAACGGTGGTACTTTCGGATCTATGATGTCTACACCGATCATCAACCCTCCACAATCTGCAATCCTTGGAATGCACAACATCATCCAGAGACCGGTTGCTGTTGACGGACAGGTTGTAATCAGACCAATGATGTATGTGGCAATGTCTTATGATCACAGAATTATCGACGGAAAAGAGTCTGTAGGATTCCTTGTGGCGGTAAAAGAAGCGATCGATAATCCTGTTGGAATTTTAATGGGAGGTGACGAAAGAAAAGGCCTTGGATTATAGTTTTTAATGAAATTATAACATAATATATAATCTCGCCTCAAAAAAGGCGAGATTTTTGTATTTATTAAGAAAATGCTACAATGATGTTTTCAAAAATGACTTCTAATATCAAAGTTTCAGTAATACCTGAATATGATAGTAAAAACAGTTATCCATCCGAAAACCGTTACGTTTTTAAATACAGTATCACGATAGAGAATGACGGAAGTTTTCCTATCAAAGTATTGAAAAGAAAATGGTTGATTTTTGACGTAGGATTTGGATATACAGAGATTATTGGAGATGGGGTCATCGGCCTTACTCCTGAGATAGGAACCAGCGAAAATTTCGCTTATTTCTCCAATGTAATGCTTCGTTCCGGAGTAGGCAATATGAGCGGAAAATACCTGGTTAAAAACATGGAAACACAGGAGACTTTCGAAATTGATATTCCGAAATTCAACCTGTTGTCTGAAGTTTTGAGCAACTAATGATTATTCTTTAACGAATCTGTGTCTGCTAATACCACTTTGAGATTTTACTTCCATAAAGTAGCCCCCTTTTAGCAGGTTAGAGACATTGATTTTAGCATCCGGATAATGTTCCTGAAGAATTAGTTTTCCTTCCGCGTTGTATACTTTTATCCATTCTATTCTTTCCGCACTTTTAACGTAAACAAAACCTTCTTTTACAGGGTTTGGATAAATACTGTTAGCCTTTGATTCTTTCACTGTTTGATCTTTAGTCTTCAGAAATGAACTGTTATAAAAGGCCTGATCACCTTGATTATTGGTCATTACCAAAACTTTTGTACTCCCTGAATAACTGATCTGATAATGATGAAGATTAGAATTGTAAGCAAAATAATCTGAATATTTTGTAAAGAACGCAATGTTTTCAGGTAGGGTACAGGTTTGATTTAATCCTATCATATAATCCCAAAACAATATCTGGTTCGTCGTAATATCCGTATTGTATATGTATGCTGTAATTACAGTACCACAAATTGGACTCGTCAGATTGGTATAGATACTGGAACTTGTCGGATTAAAAGCAAAGGTCATAACCGGAGCGCCCATTTCGGTATTTTGTGGCAGCATATAGGTTACATTATTTTTTACGACTTTGATAAGATTCCAGTCAGTATTGTAAAGTTCAGACTGGGCATGTACTAATGAACCTAGAACTAAGGCTAAAGAGAATATAAGTTTTTTCATGGTTTTTAATTTCTCTAAAGTTATAGCTTTTTGATATATTTCTTCAATATAGATTCATTTATTTCTTCATTTCTTGTAATAAACAATTTCTCAAATGCCAGCAAAGAAATTTTAGCACATACTTCAGCATCAGCTCCTGCTCTGTGATGGGTAAAATCTATGTTATGATATTCTGCTAAGGGCTTCAGCCCGTATTTCGGGAGATAATTCCATGATTTCTTGGCAAGCTGAATACTGCACAAATAATTCAATTTAGGAGTGAACATCCCGTAATGTTCCAGAGATCCTCTTAAAACAGAAGCATCAAAACCTGCATTATGAGCAATCATAAGGCTGCCGTACATCATGTCCTGGGCTTCGTACCATATTTCATCAAATGTAGGTGCATCTTTCACATCTTCCGGCTGAATTCCATGCACTGCAATATTGAATTTATTGAAATAAGGAAAGCTTGGAGGTTTAATCAGCCATGTTCTGGTTTCAACAATTTTAGAATCCTGCACCACACAAATCCCCATCTCACAAGCTGAACTTTTCTCGTGAGTGGCTGTTTCAAAATCGATAGCACAGAAATCCATTTTTTTAAGTTATAAATTGTTGCTGGTTGTTGGGTTAATAGTTGCTGGTTCTATAGTTTAATGCTCAAGGTTTAAAGGTTAAGGTTAATTGAAGGTATAATTTTCCCTAATCCCTGAAACCCATCATCTATGATCATCTGTCACCTGCTGCCTCCCTCCTAAAAAATGTTTAAAAATAAGCCATTTTGATTGATAGAAATCACTTTTCTGATGTTTCTGGCGAAGTTGCCATGTTCCGGGAATCTGGCCATAGAACCCAAAATGAGCTTTTAGTACAGCCCAAAGATGGGAAATTCCATATTTGATTCCAAAATATATTCCGGCAATTCCATCTAAACATAGTCTGAAAAGAATCACCCATACCAATTGAGGAAAGGGAAGGTTTTTAAGCATCATGGAAAGGTTGTTTCTCATATTGAGATAGGTCTTCCGGGCACTCTGCTTATTAAGGGTTCCTCCACCTACATGAAACACCTTTGATTTTCCGGTGTAATAAATCTTTTTTCCTGAATTGATAAGCCTCCAGCAAAGGTCAATTTCTTCCTGATGGGCAAAAAACCGGGCATCAAAACCATTCTGATCCCAAAAATCTTTGGATCGGATAAAAAAGCAGCATCCTGAAGCCCAGAAAATCTCTGTTTCATCATTATATTGACCTTTATCTTCTTCCACATCATCAAAAACCCTTCCTCTGCAATAAGGATATCCCAGGTTGTCTATCAGGCCGCCGGCAGCTCCGGCAAACTCAAAATAATTCCTGTTATGATAAGATAAAATTTTGGGCTGTACCGCCGAAATAGAAAGGTTGTTTTCCAATAATTCCATGACCGGCTCTATCCAGTTCTCAGTAACTTCTACATCAGAATTGAGAAGGCAGTAGTATTCATGTTTAATGGATTTCAATCCCTCATTATATCCGCCTGCAAACCCATAGTTTTTATCATTGATAATAATATTGACTGCAGGGAAATTCTTTTGTAGAAACTCAACAGAATCATCTGTAGAATAATTGTCTATCACATAGATATCGGCATTCTGAGAAAATTGAACCACATCCGGAAGAAATTTCTCAAGCCAGTTTCTGCCGTTCCAGTTTAAGATGGCAACTGCCAGTTTTTTCTGCATGTCAATCTATTTTTTTTCAGAATCAAAATTTTTGATAGATTCCTGATATTTCCATTTTCTGTGCGACCAGAGATAGTTGTCAGGATTTTTGTGTAATGTATTTTCTAATAATTTATGGAACTTTCTTACCACTTCATTTTCTGTAAATTTTTCACCATCCGGATAGATTCTATGGTAATTGACCTGATAATATCCGCGTTTTACTTTTTTCATCTCACAATAGATAAAGATAAGATCCATCCTTGTGGCAAGCTTATCATATCCTATAAAAGCTGGCGTTCTTTGATTTAAAAATTCTAATCCGTAGGTGACATGCGCGTGGTGAGGGGTTTGGTCAGCTACGAACATATAAGCAGAATCTCCATTGTTTTTAGATCTGAAAATATTCAGGATTACTTCATTGGCTTCCAATGCTTCATTCCCGAATTTATTTCGGACCTTCTTCATCTGGTTTTCCCAGAAGTCGCTGTTTACTTTTCTATATACAGGGTGGCAATGAGCCTGTGGGATAATTCTTGCCAATGCATTGATCCATTCCCAGTTGAAAACATGGCCTGCAAGTAAAATGATATTTTTGCCTTCTTCTTTAGCTTCGTGAAATAAGTGCTGATTGATATGCTGCATCCTCACTCTGGATTCCGTCTCCGAAATGGTGAATGATTTGATCGTTTCTACCAGATAATCGGAAAAATTAAGATAGAATTTCTTTCGGATGTCTTTAATTTCTTCTTCAGATTTATCCGGAAAAGACTTTTTAAGGTTTTGGGTGATAACCTCTTTTCTGTATCCTACAATATAATAATTCAGGAAAAAGATAACGTCCGAAAAAATATACAATATTTTAAGCGGGAGCTTAGAGATCAGCGATAATATTTTGATTAGAAAATTCATAAAACACGCAAATTTAGTGATAATAAAATTATGGTTCTATTTTTGCAGAGGGATATGTAATATTTTTTTACTTTTATATTATGAAAAAATTGATAATATTCGCTTTCCTGGGTTTTAGTGCTTTTGCTTTTTCACAGGATGTAAAGAATTCACCCGATAAAGGAAAACAAAAAACAGCTCTTATCGTACCTACAGAACAGAAAGAGTTAGATGCGAAGAAAAAAGCAGCAGAAGAAAAAGCTAAGCTTCCCAAGCCTTATGATCCAAAAGCGGATGCTCAGGCTGATATTAATAAATTAGTCGCTCAGGCTAAAAAAGAAGGTAAGAATGTCATGATCCAGGCTGGTGGAAACTGGTGTATCTGGTGTCTTCGTTTCAATAATTTTGTACAGACTACTCCAGAACTGAAGGAATTGGTAGATAAAAATTATGTGTATTATCACCTGAATTATTCTCCGGATAATAAAAATGAAAAAGTTTTTGCCCAATACGGTAACCCAGGGGAAAAATTTGGATATCCTGTATTTATTGTTTTAGATAAAGACGGGAAATTGATTAAAGTTCAACAGAGTGATGTACTGGAAGAAGGAAAAGGTTACAGTAAAGAAAAAGTAAAGGAATTCTTTACTACATGGACTCCTAAAAAAGGATAAAGTATAAAAACTGCTTCAGGAATGAAGCAGTTTTTTTTTCTGTGAATAAGTTTAAAATAAAGCTTTCATTCCCGGTAATTCAGATATTGCAAGGAATTTCCGCCATCTGAATGGGCAGCCAAAAATATTAATCCTGAATTAAAGCAACTTTTTTATCCAGCTTAATTTTTTTTCCGAATAAGGAGGATATTTGATATCAGGTTCGCCCCATGTTGTTTTTTCAAGAACAGCTTTTTGATGTGAGAAGGTTTCAAAGCCATATTTTCCGTGATAATTTCCTATCCCGGAACTTCCAACACCCCCAAATGGCAGATTGTCATTACTTAGATGCATCACCGTATCATTGATACATCCGCCACCAAAAGAAAGTTTACGTGTGAAAATTTCTTTCTCTTCAGCATTATGGGTAAAAAGATAAGCTGCCAGTGGTTTTTCAAGTTCGAGAACAGAGTTCAGTGCTGCATTGTAGCTTTGAAAGCTGATTACCGGCAGGAGAGGCCCGAAAATTTCTTCCTGCATGATTTCGTCACTCCAATCAATAGGATTCAGGATAGTAGGCTCGATGTAAAGCTTTTCTTCATCGAAATTCCCTCCGGAATAGATTTTTTCTTTATCAATAAGACGTACAAGACGCTGGAAATTTCTTTGGTTAATAATTCTGGTGTATTGTTCAGAGCCCGGTTCATATTGAAAATCTTTGATATATTTTCTGATCATTTCCAGAAACTGCTCCTGAATTGTTTCTTCTATCAACAGATAATCCGGAGCTACACAGGTTTGACCTGCGTTAAGAAATTTTCCCCATACAATTCTTTTGGCAGCTATTTCCAGATTGGCATCTTTGGTAACAATGGCCGGGGACTTTCCGCCCAATTCAAGCGTTACCGGGGTAAGGTGTTCTGCCGCTGCCTTGTAAATGATCTTTCCGACTTTTGTACTTCCGGTGAAAAATATTTTGTCAAATTTTAATGTTAAAAGAGCTGTTGTCTCTTCAATACCTCCTTCGTATACATAAAGATATTCAGGAGGGAAATTTTCATTGATGAGCGAAGCCATTGCTTTCATGGTATTTTCAGCAATTTCACTGGGCTTAAGAAGACAGCAGTTTCCGGCAGCCATTGCCGCAATAATGGGCGAGAGGGATAGTTGGTAAGGATAATTCCAGGCACCAATCACCAGCACACATCCAAGCGGCTCTGCATAAACTTTACTGCTCCCGAGCTGGTTGACAAGATTCGTTCTAACTTTTTTAGGTTTTGAAAGAGATTTTAAATTCCTGATATAATAATCAATATCATTCAGGATAAAAGATAATTCTGTGGTGAACGTATCAAATTTAGATTTTCCAAAATCCCTGTTAATAGCTTCACATAACATATTTTCGTTAGAAATAATAAGCTTTTTAAGCTTTTCAAGATACATCTTCCGAAAAGCAAGGCTTTTGGTCTGCTGTGTTTTAAAAAAATCTCTCTGGCTCAGTAAAATTTTTTCAATTTCCATTTTTAAGCTTTTGTATTCAACGTGATGGTTTAAGCAATATTGCTGCCGGAAAAATACGAACAATAAACCGGCCAAAGTGGGTTAGGATGGAAAGATAAGAGCAGAAAGCAGAAGTTATTCATTGTCGTTCGCAAAGGTATCCCATTCAGCTAATTTATATAGTGAATAAACTCTGCTGACCGTCAATACTTTTGTGAACGAAAGCTATTCATATCATTTTATAGTCTTGTGGCGTATTTTTAACGGTTAAAAATAAATGTAGGATTTTATAACTTTCTGCCTCTTTTACATAATATTCCGTATCGCGATTTTTACAGGATGATAAAGCAATAAACAAATTGCCGTAACGAGTGCCAGCCAGAAAAGGCCTGTAAAGATTTCCATGTTGGAAAGGAGGATAGACTGGGCCGTGATTTTAGCTTTAAAAGCTCCTGCTGTCATGGATAAGGAATCATTCACTGACAGTTTTGAAATGTTGGCTCCGAAGAGCTGAGTCCATTGGCTGTAAAAGACAGGGTTGGTATCTGTAAAACTGGCGCTGAGTGCGTCAGAATGTTTTAAGGTTAAAAATAGCATCAGGTTCTGCATGAGAGCATACCCAATAGCTGTTGTCCAGAAACGGGTTGTCGTTCCCAAAGCTGTAGCATTGGAAACATACTCCTCTTTAGTCCCCGAAATCAGAAAGAAAACAAGCGGAGTAAATAGCAATCCCTGCGCAACTCCCTGCAGGAATAAAGGAGGGCAGATGGTAGAAAGAGTAGTATCAGGATAGAATGTATAGGTAAACCATGCACAGTCTATAGCCAGTAACAGGAACCCTGTAAAGAAAACAGCTCTTGAGGAAATTCCACGTACCAGGCAGAGACCAGACAATATTATTCCCAAAAGAGTTCCTGCAACATTCCAGTACTGGATGTTCACAATATAATCCCACGGCCATTTCCATACCGTAGCCATAATGCTGTATACATTGTTAAGCCCTGAACGGATCAGGTAAAAAATAAAAAACAGAATCATTCCGGCGATCACATTTTTTGAGCTGAAAACCTCAAAGTGAAACAATGGTCTTTTTGAATTTCTCTGTTTAAGCATGAATAATCCTCCTGAAAGCAGGAATATAAACAGGCACATCACGATGGTATCAGATTCAAACCACATGAGTCTTTTGCCGTAAATAATAGCATAACCACCGGCCTGCAGAGACACCCAAAGCAAAAACCAGCTGGTAATATCCAATTGATACAAAGGTTTTTTAGGGAAAAATCTGTTTTTGTTGAATAGGGCAATCCCAATGATCAGTACAAATACATGAAAGTAGACCATCATCAGGATCATATGCCGGAAGTCATAATTTTCAATACTTGATTTTAGCAGGGAAGTCGTGATGGTTCCTCCGGTCAGCATAATGGTGTACATAAAAAGGTAGGCTAAAACTTTTGCATGTCTCGTTTTTAATTCGGCAATGATTAAGGGCAGAAAAATAGCACCTTCCAGCAACCCGAAAATTCCTTCCAGAAATCTGATCACTAAAATAATATGATAATCATGAGTTACGGATAAAACATAGAGAATAATTACGGAAATGGAAGCCATCAGCAGAACGTAATATTTCACACTGAAATAAGCCATAAACCGTTGTAAAACTAAAAGGGTAACCACAAATGTCCCATACATCAAAATCATTAAATACTGGATGTCATCTGAATCGACATCCATAAAAGAAGATGTGAAGGCGCTGTTCGAATGTAAAAGTGACAACAACATCAGGTGGGGAAACAATGCCAATATAAGAAGAGGCAGTTTCAGCCATTGTGGTACCCATTTATGATAAACTGTATTGTGTTGCATAATTTTTTGAAGCAAAAGGGCAAAAAAGCGAAAAGATGAATCACAAAATTGCTGTTGAATGTAATAAGGGCATCAATGATTCTGCTTTTCTGTCTTAACTGTTTAGCCTGTTTAAAAAATGCGAAAAGACAAAAGGCAAATGGTGTAAAAGTAAAAGGTAAAATGACAAATATGCTTAAGAAAAAATTAGCAGATTCGCTATTTGCAGTTTTGCCTTTTCGCAAAAAAAAATAATTTAATTGTTAAATCTGAATATGTTAACTAGAAAGTAATTTTGCGCTCTAAAACTCTAAAACTCTAAAACTCTAAAACTCTAAAACTCTAAAACTCTAAAACGCTCAAACTCATATCTTCTTCGCACTCACCAGAACATTCATACCGGAGAGCAGCTTTTCGTTGTCTTTATTGTTGTCCAGGATAATTTTTACGGGAAATCGCTGTTCAATTTTTACAAAATTTCCAGTGGCATTGTCCGGTTTCACCAATGAAAACTGAGATCCTGAAGCAGGTGAGACAGAAAGTATTTTCCCTTTAAACTCAATATCGGGATAAGCGTCAGCCGTAATCGTTACTTCCTGGTTCTGATCAATCTGTCCAAGCTGTGTTTCTTTATAATTGGCTATGATCCATTTCTCTTTGCTTACGATCTGTACCAAAGCCTGACCTTCTTTAATCAATTGTCCTTCCTGAATGGTTTTCTTACCTACCCATCCGTCATAAGGGGCGGTGATTACCGTATAGGAAAGATACAATTTAGCGTTATTAAGGCTTGCAGAACTTTGCTGAATCTGGCTTTTAACGGGTGCCACTTTAGTCTGCTGTTCATTTGCTCCGGCTCTCACTGCATTTTTTTGCTGTTCAAGTGCCAGAAGATTGGCTTTTGACTGTTCATAGGAAGCTTTTACATTTTCGAATTCCTGTTCGGTTGCAGCGTCTTCGGCCAGCAGGTTCTTATACCTTTTATAATCCTGTTCTGTTCTCCATATATCAATTTCGGCAGAAGCAATTTTGGCATCAATAATCTTTGTATCACTTTCTTTAGTATTGACACCGCTTTCAATAGTGCTGACCGTAGCTGTATTGGCGTCAAGACCAGCCTCTGCCATCTGTACCTGATTTACAAACTCCCTGTTGTCTATGACGATTAATGTATCTCCCTTATGGACAAACTGGTTTTCATTAAATTGTATCGTTTTGATGAAGCCAGATACCTTACTGGAAACAGGCGTTATATATTGTTCTATCTGTGCGTCATTTGTTGTAACATTTTTTCTTGAAAAAAGATAAAAGCTGACCATTCCGGTGATTCCGCTGATGATCAGGATCCAGGCCAGTAATGTAATGGACTTGTTGATTCTTTTTTCCTTTTGTGTCAATTGTTTCTGTGCCATAGTTTTTATAAGTTTCCAATCGTATATTGGAGTTGATAATATTTTAGTTGTCTGTTAATTTTTACGGAAATAAGATTAGATTCAGCTTCCAGATAAGCATTATCAGCGTCTATCAGTTCGGTGATAAGGCTGAGCTTATTGGCATATTTTGTTCTTACAATACGGTAGTTTTCTTTAGCCTGTTGAATGGCTTCTTCAGCAATTTTAACCTTCTGGTCTGTTTCTTCAAACTTTTTATATGCTTCATAAACATTGTGTCTGATTTTTTCTTCATTTTCCTCAATCTGAAGTTTGGCAAGATCAATATTTTCCCTGGCTTCCTGCATTTTATACTTATTCTTGTACAGGCTTTCAATAGGATAGGTGAGGTTTACCCCAATCATTCCCAGACGGTACGCATACGGTTCGGGTGGAAAGAACATCATATTCGGATATTTTAAAAAGTATTCTCCGCCAGCGGTAATTTTGGGTAAATAATTTGCTTTGGTAATTTTTTGATCGAGCTCCTTCAATGAAAGATTTTTATGGGTGATTTCAACAGATTCGTTTTTGCTCAAAGCGGTTTCTGTCAATTCATCAACATAGGGAATTGAAGCATTATCTGAAATCAGATCTTCGGTATCAACATGCATTTCCTGGCTCTCCGGAAGTGAAAGAATGGTTTTAAGCTGATGTTCTGCAATCTGAATATCATTATCCAGTTCAGTCCAGCTCATTGTATGATTGGAAAGCTGCAGTGAAGTTCTTAAAACTTCGTTTACTGTTACAACACCATTAGCTTTCAAAGCTTTTACCTGCCTGATGTTGACGGAATCTTCCTTCATTTTATCGTTAATAAGACTCTGCTGTTCTTTTAAATGATGGATTTGCAGAAAAGCAGTGATGATCTGCATTTTAAGCTGTCTTTCATCAAGATGGGTTTTCAAAACTGAAATTTCAGTATCAATACCTGCTTTTTTTTCCGTATTTTTTATTTTGCCACCCATGTATACAGGGATAGAAGCAGATAATGTAAAGTCATACATACCATTGATTACATCATACTTGGTAGCTTTATTGAATACGCCGTTTTGATGCTGAAACAGGTTGGTCACCTGGTTGTAGCTTGTATGAAATTCAATGTCCGGTAGTTTTTCCATTTTGAGATCTTTCTCTTTGGTAACGGACATTTCCTGTTTCAGATGACTGATCTGTATATTTTTATTGTTTTTCAAACCAATCTCTACAGCTTGCTGTAAGCCGAGATGCTGGTAATCTATCATCTGTGATTGTAAAAAACTGCTCAATAATAAGCACAACGCTATGCACAGATATCTGCATGCGTTAAATATGATATTCATAAATTAATTAAAGGATTTTTGCTAAAATGATTTTGATGCAGCAAAGGTACGACGACAAGCATAGTACCTGATTTGTGAAAACAGAAAAAGATTTGCTCATTTACGCCAATTTGAAAATTCTTCTTATCTTTATTCAATGAATGACAGCCATTTTAAAGCAGTGGAAGAGGACGATGCAGAGTTTTATGTCTATCACGTCCTTACAGGGAATATAACCACGGAGATTCATTATCACAGTTCTGCACAGCTGGTCTATGCAGAAGGGGGTATTGTGCATGTTTTTACAGATCAGAAACACTGGTATCTGCCTGCGAGATGTTTTATGTGGATTCCTGCCGGAACACCTCATTATATTTTTTCTACCAGTCCCAAGGTTGATTTATATAACTTTTATTTTAAAAAAGAGGAAAATGAAAGTGGCTTTTTTGATGAAATTAATATTTACTCTGTTAATAACCTGCTTCGGGAGATGATTTTTTATACCAAAGACTGGGATGGGAAAATCACAAAAAATGATCATTCTAAATATTATTTCCTCAAAGCTCTTAAAGGTGTCTTACAGGAAAAAAAGAATAAGCATCTCTCATTTCCAATACAGCATCCTTTCCCCAAAGATGAAACATTGCTGAAGATCGCAAGATATATTCATGCTAATCTTGAAAAGCCTCTTACCATAGAATCTACGGCAAAAGAATTCGGAATGAGTACAAGAACCCTTTCAAGGAAATTTAAAGAAATTCTGGGGATGAACTACGTTCGCTTTCTGCGGGCATTACGAATTACACGCTCTCTTGAACTGATGCTGGAAGGAAAATATAATATGTATGAAATCGCTATGATGGTGGGGTACAACAGCCTGTCGTCTTTCAGTAATATTTTTAAAAAGATAATTGGTGTAGCGCCTACAGAATATCAGCATAAACTGATAGGGGATAAATACTGAGTGGGAGGGTTTGAGAGTTTGAGAGTTTGAGTTTCGTGATTCGGGTTACGGGGCAGCGGGTTTTATAACACCGGATAATACTTCTCTGCATAACTTTGCTTTTTAGCTAGATAAGGCGAAGAAAAGCTTATGTAACGAGTAATAATAGTTAAGATTTTCTACATTCCCCTTCTCTGAAGGGGTGGATTTTTGCTAAGCAAAAAGACGGGGTAGTTAAGAATCTATACATTCCATATCATACAAACAAAAAACCACCTCAATCAATTGAAGTGGTCTTGTATTGTGAGAAATTCTCAGTCGCTTATTAAGCTTCTTCAGTTTTAGCTTCTTCTTTTTTAGGAGCTGCCTCAACCGGAGCGTCAGAAACGATGTCAAACTCATAGTTGTACTCAACATTTCTGTGAAGTCTGATAAGAGCTGCGAATTTACCAGTTCTCTTGATCGTGTTACCAGGAATTTTGATATATTTTTTCTCTACAGAAACACCAGCTTTTTCTAAAGCAGCAGATAGATCAGCATTGTTGATAGATCCGAACAGTTTATCACCAGCACCTACTTTTGCAGGAATAGTGATAGAAGTTTTCTTCAACTGCTCAACTACAGCGTTAGCAGCAGCGATTAATTTAGCTTCTTCTTCTTTTCTAGCTTCTAATGTAGCTTCTAAAGCAGCTTTGTTTTTAGGGGTAGCTAGAAGAGCAATTCCTTGAGGAATTAAGAAGTTTCTAGCATAACCCGGCTTTACGTTTACTGTATCAAACTCAAGTCCTAAGTTTTCTACGTCTTTTTTTAGGATAATTTCCATTGTTGTTGTCCTTTTTAAGATTTTAGAGTGATCTAAAATCAAGTTAGAATTATTATTTATTCAGCAACAAAAGAAGAGGTTGCCCTCTTCTTTTATTTATTTTTTGTCTTATTTCAATAAGTCAGCTACGTATGGTAGTAATGCAAGGTGTCTTGCTCTTTTGATAGCAGCAGAAACTTTTCTTTGGTATTTTAAAGAAGTTCCAGTGTATCTTCTTGGTAAAATTTTACCTTGCTCGTTTACAAACTGTAATAAGAAATCAGCATCTTTGTAGTCAACGTGCTTAATTCCGTATTTTTTGAATCTACAATATTTCTTTTCAGATTTTGTATTGATATCAAGCGGAGTAAGGAATTTTACTTCTGATTCTCCTCCAGCTGAGGCTTGTTTAGCCATTTCATCTATTGCCATGTCTTGTCTTTTTTAAAAAATAGGGTTAATAATTAAGCTTTAGCTGCTTTTACTTTAGTTCTTCTAGTTACAGCATACTCAACAGCATGTTTGTCAAGTTTTGTAGTAAGGTAACGGATTACTCTCTCGTCACGCTTGAATGCTAATTCTAGATCAGCCACTACACTACCTTCTCCTTTGAATTCGATTAGAGTATAGAACCCGTTCTTTTTCAATTGGATAGGATAAGCTAATTTTTTTAATCCCCAGTTTTCTTTAGCAACGATTTCGCAGTTCTTTTCTTTGATAAGATCTACATACTTGTTCACTGCTTCCTCTACCTGTGACTCAGATAGAACGGGAGTTAAAATGAAAACAGTTTCGTAATTGTTCATAATGTTAAATGAATTTGTTAATTATTTCGAGGTGCAAAAGTAGAAAATATATTTCTTATATGCAAGAGGATGGATGAAATAGTTGATCACGCCGGGGAGTATTTATTCTCCTTTGGTTCAGTTTCTGGTCTCAATTTCATCTTTGGCTCTGACTTCTGTTAAAAAATTTACTTTCAGAACATCATACAAAGAATGCCTGCTTACCAGGATGGAAGCTATAGAAGATACCATTCCTGCGAGCATAAGATGGAATATCAGTGAATGTCTGTCTGTCATTTCCAGAACGATAATGGCTGAAGTAAATGGTGCCCTGGTAATTCCTGTGAGAAAGGCCACCATTCCGGCCAGCACTACAACATTCGTTTCGTTGGGTGTCAGGTGAATCGCACCTGAAATCACGGAACCTATACTGGCTCCTGCAGTAAGAGCCGGAGCAAAAATTCCACCTGCACCTCCGGAAGTAAAAGAAAGGGCAGGACCAAGCATTCTCAGAATAGGAACGTACCAGTCTTCATGTTTGTCTTTGGTAAAAAGAACACGCTCCATAATCTCTTTCCCCGAGCCAAGAATTTCCCTGTTGATGAAATAAGCGATTGAAGCGATAATTAAAGCACAAATGATCAGGAATATCACATTAGCCTTATCAGTTTTCAGTGTTTTCTTTTTCCAGCTGTTGATTTTGAGCATAGCAACAGAAAGCTGGCTGGCGAGAATACCCGCAACTGCAGCAACAAGTACAATGGGAAACATTACCATTAATGAAACATCATTGGTCTTCGGATATCCCAGGTATAAATAAGATCCGGCTAAAGTCTGGGCTGTTAAGCCTGCAATAATAACAGCTGTAAATAGAGCGGTTTTAAAATAATTGATATGGGTTTTGGAAAGTTCTTCAACGGCGAAAACAATTCCCCCCAGCGGAGTGTTGAATGCGGCGGCAAGCCCGGCTGCGGCTCCTGTCATAATCATGTTTTTCTTGGAAATCTTTGGCCACCATTCGGGAAGATACTCGTTGACTTTTCTGAAAACAGAGCCGGCAATCTGAATGGTAGGTCCTTCACGTCCTACTGCGCCTCCTCCGATGACCAGAATGACTGAAGACAGAATTTTGAAAAAAATGATCTTAATGCTCAGGAGATTTCTGATCTTCCGGTGTTCTTTTGGGTTGGCGAGTTCTACTGCGGCCATTACCTGTGGAATACCACTTCCTTTGGCATTGGGAGCAAATTCTTTCACCAGCCACCAGGAAAGCACAAATCCTGTAGGAGCAATAATGAAAATCATCCATGCATGCCAGTCAAAGATAAAATTCATGAGATGTTCACCCCAGGCAAATACCTGTGCATACATTACGGCAAAAAAACCTGTAATAACAGATCCTATCCAAAAAGGAATAGCCTGAAGAAGGTTGTGCTTCAGCTGCTCGTTCCGGATATTGTCAAAGGAGTTTTTGATAGATTTCCGTATAAGGATAAAAATTTTCAGCATTTGTCTGTTTTGGAGGATGAAATTACGGTAAAATTTTGGAATTATATATCGCTCAAAAACTTTGAAATCATTTCAGCATGTTCAACCGTAAGAATATCAGGTATACCGAAACTTAAAATAGAATGTCTGACTTCAAGTTTAAAATTTTCATTTGGAAAGGCTTTTATTATTTCTTTTCTCTTTGGGGTTAGAAAATTCATGGCTTTAAATTGATCACTTCCTAAAACATAGAAATCTTTAAACTCATGATCTTTAAAATTGATAGTAAAACTGCTGAAGATTCCTGCAATCTTATCCATTAATGTTTTCTTGTTAATGGAAATATATCCAAAATCTTCTTCAAGTTTTTTTAATCCCCAAAGTTGAATGGTGTCAAATTTACGGCCTAAACGGCCTCCTCTTGATGTAATCCCAACTTTGCTGACAATAAAAAGGTAGAATGAGTTGTTGTTATTTCTGTCTTTTACCCAGTAACAGATCTGAGGGATGAATAACGGATACATATCAAAAGAGCTGAACTGTTCATAAGGGGACTCTCTGACATCAATGACTGTAATATCATATGATAGAGAAATCAGATCGTAGATTTCAGTAATAAGCTTTTCATCCTGTTCGGTGAAATCAAAAAACCTTGTGACATCATATTTCCTGTAATCCGGATCCATTTTCTTGCATATTATTGTTTAAAAATAATGTTAATCAATCTAATTTCCAAAAACTTATTAAAAAATAAGATTGAATTTGAATAATTATTATTTTGCAGTGTAAAGTTAAGTTTTGTTGATAATTTAATAATAATTTTATTTATTGTATGTGCTTTTGAGATACTGTGTTTAATCAGATAAGTACAAAAAAACCTCCGATTAATCGAAGGTTTAGTATTTAAAATCTGCAAAATTACTTATTGCTGATTACTCTTTACTTATATTTCTGTGTTCAGATCCCAGTTTTCAAGGTAGTCGTGAACATGCTTCAGCATCATTCCTCCCAGAGATCCGTCTACTACTCTGTGATCATAAGAGTGAGACATGAACATCAGATTTCTGATGGCGATTACATCACCGTCAGCGGTTTCAAGAACAGCCGGTTTTTTAACGATTGCTCCAATAGCTAAAATAGCTACCTGGGGCTGAGGAATAATAGGAGTTCCCATCAGGTTTCCGAAGCTTCCCACGTTAGAAATAGTATAGGTTGCACCCTGAGTGTCTTCTGGTCTTAATTTCTTGTTTCTTGCTCTGTAAGCTAAGTCATTGATTGCTTTAGCAAGACCTGAAAGAGATAACTGGTCTGCATTTTTGATTACAGGAACAATAAGATTTCCGTCCGGAAGGGCAGTCGCCATACCAATGTTGATATTTTTCTTTTTGATGATGCTATCACCATTTACAGAAACGTTGATCATTGGGAAATCCTGAATTGCTTTCACTACAGCTTTTACAAAAATAGGCATGAAAGTAAGCTTTTCACCTTCGCGTTTTTCGAATGCTGCTTTGTTCTTATTTCTCCATTTTACAACGTTGGTAACATCGGTTTCAATGAAAGAAGTTACGTGTGGAGCAATTTGTTTTGCTTTCACCATGTTTTCAGCGATGATCTTTCTCATTCTGTCCATAGGAATGATCTCATCACCTGCATTTACCGAAACTGTAGCTGCAGGTGCAGATACTGCCGGTTGTGGAGTAGAAACTGCCTGCGCAGGAGCTGCTGGTTGAGCCGGCTGACTTCCTCTGTTGGCAACATATGCTAATATATCTTCTTTTGTAATTCTTCCTTCCAAACCGCTTCCTTTGATAGATTTCAGTTCAGTTTCAGAAATATTTTCCTGTTGAGCGATAGATTTTACGAGAGGAGAAAGATAAAGGTCTCCTGAGAATTCTACGTTTGAAGCAGCTGCTGTCTGCAAAGGCTGTTCAATCGTTTTTAAAGTTTCAGAATCCGGAGCAGCCGCCGGAGTTTCAGTTTTTGCTTCCTCTGAAGCTGTACCTTCTCCTTCAATTTCTAAAATAGCAATGGCTTCACCTACTTTTGCAACTTCATCTTTTTGCTTTAAAATTTTTACAATTTTCCCCGAAACTGGTGTCGGTACGTCTGAATCTACTTTATCTGTTGCAATTTCTACTACGGAGTCATCCTCCTTTACGTTATCACCCTCATTGAATAACCAAGTGATAATTGTCGCTTCCATAACACCTTCTCCCATGGAAGGAAGCAATAATTTGTATTCTGCCATTTTTGATTTTTAGATTTTGACAAATATATAAAAAAAATCGGTTTTTTTAAGAAATATATAATCTTAGCTGAATTCGATGTAAATATTTTCTCCCACATTCAGTCCAAACAGGCTTTTGGCGCCGTTTTTCCTGCTTCCTTTATAGATGGTAAGCTCCAATAGCTGGCTATCATTGAAAATAGCAGCAGACTGTCCGTGGAATTCCGTCTCTCTGTCCCAGTCTGAAACCACTTCTGTATGGCTGGAAAATATCCTTGACAGGCTTAAATTCCTGAATTTTATGGTAAAACTGTTGTATCCTTTACTGATATTTTCGAAAAAATCTTTATTAATATTTGATATTATATTTCCGAAATTATCAATATAGGTGACTTCGCCAATGATCATACCTTCCGATTCATTGTAAACGGCTCTCGGGAACATTAATTGTTTCGCAGAATGTATTTTTCTTCCTATCACTTCAGGGAGCCCACCATTGGCAAGATGTACTGCTGCAGGGACAAAAATATCCGTAGAAGTAAAGTTGATTACATCGTCAAAGCGGTTGTTCAGGGTAAGTTCATAGATCGCTTCGGGCTTAATATCAAAAAAGATAAGGCTTAAAAGGCCGTTATCTGCCGCCAGAAAGTAAGATCCGTCGGCTTTATAAATGATATTCTTTCTTGATTTGTGGTGAAAACTGTCTACCGAAAGGATATGAATACTTCCTTTAGGAAAATATTTGTATGCATTTCTTACAATATACGAAGTCTGTATAAGGTTGAATGCCTGGATTTCGTGAGTGATATCAATAATATTAACCTCAGGGTTTAGAGACAGAATTTTGCCTTTTACAGCGGCAACTCTGTAGTCCAAATTTCCGAAATCCGAAGTAAGGGTAATAATTGACATGAGCAATGTATAGAATAGTGTAGTATTGCAAAGTTATTTAAATAAAAAGAAAGCCCGAAAGATTGTTGAAAAGAATTTGATATAAATTTGAAAAAAAGCTTTAATTTTAAAATCTAAAAATAAAAATACTGCATGTTTGAATTAACATATGATTTGGAAGATATCGATGCGAAAATCTTCTATGGAGTTAATAACCAATATTTCAACTTAATAAAATCAAGTTTTCCAACCATTAAAATTACAGGAAGAGATCATTTCATCTTTGCCATGGGGAATCAGGAAGCTTTAGACATACTGAAACAAAAACTGGACGACATTGTCAGTTTTATCTCCAAAAATAACTCAATAGGGCTGAAGGATGTTGAAAATATATTGAATATTAAAGACGAAAATGAGAAACAGCTGGTGTTTGACCAGGATATTATCGTAAAAGGGGTCAACGGAAAAGTCATCAAAGCTAAAACGACCAATCTTAAAAAACTGGTGAAGGAAACGGAGAAAAAGGACATGGTGTTTGCTATTGGTCCTGCAGGAACCGGAAAAACATACACCAGTGTAGCATTGGCGGCAAGAGCTCTGAGAGATAAAGAAGTGAAAAGGATTATTCTTACGAGACCGGCTGTAGAAGCAGGAGAGAGCTTAGGTTTCCTTCCGGGTGACCTTAAAGAAAAACTGGACCCGTATTTACAGCCTTTATACGATGCGCTCCGCGATATGATTCCGCATGAAAAACTGGAAGGCTTCATGGAAAAGAAAGTGATTGAAGTAGCTCCTTTAGCTTTCATGAGAGGGCGTACCCTGGATGATGCATTTGTGATTCTGGATGAAGCTCAGAATACCACTCATGCGCAGATGAAAATGTTTCTTACCAGAATGGGGATGAATGCCAAATTCATTATTACAGGAGATCCAAGCCAGATTGACCTTCCAAAAAACCAGCAGTCTGGATTAAAAGAAGCCATGAGAATCTTAAACGGAGTAAAGGAAATCGGGTTTGTACATCTTACAGAAGAAGATGTAGTAAGACACCCTGTGGTAAGAAAGATCATCCTTGCTTACAACGATGAAGAAAAAAGACTGAGAAATGACTAATTCTGTATCGGTAAAAGTTCCATTAACTTTTTATTAACCTTGAATTTTAAGACAAAATTTGGTGTTTTAAAAAAAAATAATTAGTTTCGCAGTCCTTAAATGTAAAACTAATTTAACATGAAAAAACTTTTACTTGCTGCAGCAGTCGCTGTAATGGGAATTTCTGCAAATGCACAAGAATTTCGATTTGGTCCAAAAGCTGGATACTCTTACTCTACAATTAAATTAAAAGGTGACGGACAGTCTGAAACTTCAGATCCTTTACATACATTTTATATTGGTGGTATTGCCGAATATAAGCTGAGTGATAAATTTGCTCTTCAGGGAGAACTTTTATACTCACCGCTTGGAGGAAAAGTAAACGTAGCTGAAGCGGATCCGGATGATCCTACTACTTTTTTAAATGTAAAAGCAAAGCAGACTTATCATACTTTATTGGTTCCTATCTCTGCTAAGTATTTTATTACAGAAGGATTATCAGTTTCTGCAGGAGCAAGCTTCGGATTTATTCTTTCTGCAAAGCAGAAGCTTACAGCAGATTTCGGATTTGGAATTCCTGGATTCGAGCTTGATGCCAATGATGAAAGAGATATCAAAGACCAAATGAACACTCTGAACATTGCCCCTTTCCTGGGTGCTGAATACGCGCTGGAAAACGGTCTGTTCTTTGATGCAAGATATAATCTTGGAGTTTCTAACCTTGCAAAACATGCAGAAGGGAATGAGAAATTAACAAACAGCTTTGTACAGGTGGGTGTAGGTTTCAAATTCGGAGGAAACTAATTCTGGAATTGTAATTATCAGCTGATGATATAAAGCGGGACAAATTTTGTCCCGCTTTTTTTATTGTATAGATCTCCTAATCAGGGTTTTCCTGATAATAAAAAATAATTAGTATTTTTGGAAAACGTAAAATTTAAATTTAAAAAAATGAAAAAACTATTATTACTAGGTGCTTTTGCATTTTTAGGAGGTGTTGCTCAGGCACAGGAAGGTTTTAAATTGGGCGGACATATCGGTGTTCCTGTAGCTGATGCAAGTGATGTATCTTCGTTTACATTAGGAGTGGATGCCGCTTATATGTGGAATATTGCCAAAGGTTTTGATCTTGGGGTAACCACAGGATACTCTCACTTCTTCGGAAAAGATCATTTTGATGATTTCGGATTTGTGCCTGTAGCTGTTTCCGGGAAATATAAATTTAAAGGAGCTCCTGTTTTTGTAGGATTAGACCTTGGATATGGTATTTCTACAAAAGATGGAGTAGATGGCGGTTTTTATGCGCAGCCTAAATTTGGATACCAGATGTCTAAAGGAGAGTTGTACATCGGATATCAGTCTATCAGTAACAGACGTGATTATGGATGGTACAAACATAATTGGAACGTAGGAGCTGTCAACTTAGGATTTAACTTCTTTATCAAATAAAGAACAGTTGAAAAATAACAGGACTCCGGCCGAAGGCCGGAGTTTTTTGCTTTTATATCTATTATCTATCAAGATTGTCAATGTTATTGGAAATTTATATTGATTATAAACATATGTTTAATTTTTAAGAGTTAATAACTTAAAAATTAATATTTTAAGTTAATAGATTCGGTGGTTTTTACAGAATTCATAGGGTTTTGGAAGAAAATAAAAAATCACAGAAAATAAATATATTAAACTCTTGTTAATAAAATGTAAATTTTTTATTCATAATGTTGTGAAAAGCTCAATGACTTCTCTTGACTATGATTTATTTTTATAAAACTCTCAATTTTAACAATGATATTAATCACATTAACAAATTTTAATATTCGTGGTAGCCACTGTAAATTTGCCCTCAGAAAGTATTAAAATTTTTTAAAATGAAAAAAATATTATTAGCGGGTGCTGTTGCACTTTTTGGTTTATCAAACGCTCAGATTGCTAAAGGAACTACATATTTATCAGGATCTGTTGGTTATTCTCAAGTAGAATCTAACAACGGTAACGATAAAAAAGAAAACTTCAACGTATTACCTACAGTTGGATATTTCGTAAACACTAACTTAGCTATCGGATTAGGAGTTGGTTACCAAACTGAAAAGAACACTCTAACTAGTACTGTAGGAAACACTGTAAGTGAAAGCGTAACGAAGCAACCAGCTTTTGTTGTTGCTCCATTCGTAAGAAAATACTGGACTTTATCTGACAAGTTATATTTCTTCGGACAATTAGCAGTGCCAATGCAGTTTGGAAAAACTGAAGTAGAAACTAACTCTGTAACTACAGTAGGAAACACTGTTCTTACTAGCTCTACTTCTACTGAAGCTAAATACACTAAAATTGGTGTTACTGTGAAGCCAGGTTTAGATTATTTCTTAAACAAGAACTGGTCTATCGAAGCTACTATCGGTGAGTTCGGTTACAGCAACTACAAACCAAAAGATGGTGATGCTACAAACAACTACAACTTCGGATTGAATTTATCTTCTGTAACTTTCGGAGTTAAATATGTATTTGCAAAATAATAAACAAAGCATATAGCAAGAAAGCCCTGAGAAACTCTTAGGGCTTTTTTTCTGTAAAACTAATATAATAATCATGAAAAAAATCTTATTGATGGGCGCTGTTGCGCTTTTCGCTTTATCGAATGCACAGATTGCAAAAGGAACTTCTTATCTTTCAGGTCAGGTAGAATATTACCACAAAGAAAAGAATGAATTTGAAGCCAAAACAAAGGATGATGTAATCAGAATTCTTCCTACAGCTGGTTATTTCGTTGATAGCAACTTGGCAATAGGGCTTGGTGTAGGCTATAAAAGTGCTGTTACAAAATATACGGTAAATGGTTTTGAATTCCTTAATACAATTGAGATTAAAAATACGGATAACGCATTTGTTGTTGCTCCCTTTGTGAGAAAATACTGGACTTTATCCGATAAATTATACATCTTCGGACAATTACAGGTTCCATTGGAATTCGGTAATGAAAAACTGGATTTTAACAGTGAAGGTGATGGTGGAGATCCTATACTTTCCGCTCCGTTTACAGAAAAAAATAACTACACCAACATCGGAGTGAATATTAAACCAGGTCTGGATTATTTCCTGACTAAGAACTGGTCAATTGAAGCTACCGTAGGGGAATTCGGATACAATACTTACAAAAAAGACATGGAAGGAGCTAAAAGAACTAATGATTACAAATTTGGAGTCAATTTAGCTTCAGTGACTTTTGGAGTGAAATATGTATTTGCAAAATAATAAACAATTATATATTTTAGCCCTGGGGTTAATATCCCGGGCTTTTTTAAGTTTGAAAACTATTTAATTAATAATCATGAAAAAAATCTTATTAGCGTCTGCAATCGCTTTGTTTGCAGGTCTGAATGCACAAACTACATTCGGTGTCAAAGCCGGTTATGCTTTATCAAAATTAAATTCCAGTGAGGGCGATTTCGAATTTGGAGGATTCGAAGCTAGTTTAAAATCCAAATCAGGATTTTATATCGGAGGTTTGGTTGAGCATAAATTGAATAATAAGTTTGCTGTTCAGGGAGAGGTAGAATATGCCAATCTTGGCGGAAAAGCTGAAGTTGGGATGCCAGGTACAGGCATTACCTTAACTGAAAAGATGAACCTTAACAGAATTGTTATTCCTGTATCTGCAAGATATTATGCAACGCCGGAACTAGGAATTTATGCAGGTCCTTATGTAAGCTTTAAAACGAATAATAAAGTAAAATTTGAATTAAGTGGTCCTAATGCCGGTTTGGTAGATCCTGCCGGGCTTAAAGAAGGAGAACGTTATTTGGAAAAAGAGCTGAATAGTGGTTTGAAATCTACCGATTTTGGTCTATTCCTGGGTGCTGATTACAATGTATACAAAGGATTATTTGTAGATGTACGTTATAGCTTTGGTCTTACCAATATGATCAAGAATCCTGTGGATGGTGAAACATTAAAAATGAATTTCTTTCAGTTAGGAGTAGGATACAAGTTTAAATAAACAGATCTCTATAAAAACAAAAAACTCTCAGAATTTCTGAGAGTTTTTTTATGAATGATGTTGTCTTTCTTATTTTCCAAACATTCCGCCCATTCCAGGCATATTCGGCATTTTGCTCATCATCTGCATCATTTGCTTTCCCTGAGGTCCCTGCATCATCTTCATCATTTTGCCCATCTGATCGAATTGTTTCATCAGCTGATTCACATCTTCGATTTTTCTTCCAGCGCCTTTGGCAATTCTGTTTTTTCTTTGTGTATTAATGATAGAAGGTTTTCTTCTTTCCTCAGGAGTCATAGAGTAGATAATGGCCTCAATATGCTTAAATGCGTCATCGCTGATCTCTACATCTTTGATTGCTTTTCCAACCCCAGGAATCATTCCCATCAGGTCTTTCATATTACCCATTTTCTTGATCTGGTTGATCTGCTTAAGGAAATCGTCAAATCCGAATTCGTTTTTAGCAATTTTTTTGTGAAGTTTTTTAGCTTCTTCTTCGTCAAACTGCTCCTGTGCTCTTTCTACTAAGGAAACAACGTCTCCCATTCCCAGGATTCTGTCTGCCATCCTTTCCGGGTAGAAAAGATCCAAAGCTTCCATTTTTTCTCCTGTAGAGATAAATTTGATGGGCTTTTCAACAACAGAACGGATTGTCAGTGCAGCTCCCCCTCTTGTATCACCATCTAACTTCGTTAAAACAACCCCATCAAAGTTCAAAGCATCGTTGAACGCTTTTGCAGTGTTCACGGCATCCTGACCTGTCATAGAGTCCACTACGAAAAGAGTCTCCTGTGGTTTGATGAAATAATGTACAGATTTGATCTCGTTCATCATCTGCTCATCAATGGCTAAACGGCCGGCAGTATCCACGATCACCACATCGTGGTTGTTGGCTTTTGCAAAATTGATCGCATTTTCAGCAATTGTAGAAGGATTCGTAGAACCTTCTTCAGTATAAACAGGAACTTTGATCTGTCCTCCCAATACTTTCAGCTGGTCAATCGCTGCAGGACGATACACGTCACATGCTACCAGTAGAGGTTTCTTATTTCTTTTTGTCTGTAAATAATTAGCAAGCTTTCCTGAGAAAGTTGTCTTACCGGATCCCTGAAGACCTGCAATAAGGATCACAGTAGGTTTTCCCGAAAGATTAATTCCTTCCTGAGAACCTCCCATAAGGTCTACCAGTTCATCATGAACAATTTTCGTCATCAGCTGCCCCGGTGTAAGGGAAGTAAGAACATTTTGTCCCAATGCTTTATCCTGAACTCTTTTGGTAAGGTCTTTTGCAACTTTATAGTTAACGTCGGCATCCACCAATGCTCTACGGATCTCCTTTACGGTTTCCGCCACGTTGATTTCAGTAATTTTTCCTCTACCGGAAATATTATGCAATGCCTTGTCTAATTTATCCTGTAAACTATTAAACATATTTATTGTAAATTATAGGTTTGCAAAAATAAGGAATTTTTAGCATATCCAAAGTGTTTGAACACGTAATATTATATATATACGTAATATTATTATGCGGAGAAAAATGATAAATATCAAATCATACTATAATACGATAGAAAAAGTCTATTTTTGCGATCAATTAAAATATAGAATGAAAATTAATCCCAATATTCTTGTTGTCGTTTTATTTTTTCTGACTTTTCTGGTGCATTTTTCTCTTTGGAAATTTGTTTTTCACCTGGATGAAATAGTGATCATTAAATTTTACCTTTTTCTGAGTGTCATGTTTATGATGATGATCACTCTTATTATTTTAATCAATAGGGTAGCGCCGGAATTTTTAGGACTGTCTGTTATTGGTTTGATCCTTTTAAAATTCGGTTTGATGTACTTAATCAGAAAAAAACTGAACTTTGAAGTGATTCCAGGCTATAAATATCATTTTATCATCCCATATTTTGTCCTGACAGCACTGCTTACATACTATGCAATCAAGCTGATTAATCATGATAAAAAACAGTAAAATAATTTATTGAAACTAGAAAAAATATCATATTTTTGCACAACGAAAAAAACCTATCAATGTTTAAGAAATTCGCAGTTTTATTCTACAGTATTTTTGTATTAAACTTAGTGTCTGCACAGCACGGTGAAACTACTGCTGGGGCAGCTCCTGCTCAAGAGCTTTCAGAAAAAGACAAAGTAAGCAAAGAAAACAAAGAGTTCATCGATCATCACTTATTGGATGCACATGATTTCACATTGATGGTTGATAAAGAAGGCCACCATATCGGTTTCCCTCTTCCTGTTATTTTTTATGATAATGGTTTTCATTCTTTCATGAGCAACAAAGAAGGGTTCATGCATGGAGAGCCTACAGAAGTAGACGGTTCTTATTATGTATTACACCATGAGAAAATTTATAAAACGGATGCAAAAGGAACTTTAACACTTGATGAAGATGGTCATCCAACTAATGAAAAGCCTTTGGATCTTTCTATTACGAAAAGTGTACTGATTATCTTACTGGTGTCAATCTTTATGTTTGTATTATTTGTTGGAATGGCTAAATCTTATAAAAAGTCAGCGATTCCTACAGGTGCAGCAAGATTCCTGGAACCATTAATCATTTTTGTAAGAGACGAAGTTGCTATTCCTAATATCGGGCATAAGTATAAGAGATTTATGGGGTATCTATTAACTGTATTCTTCTTTATTCTTTTCCTTAACGTTCTTGGATTAATGCCTTTCGGAATTAATGTTACAGGTAATATTACAATGACATTCTTCCTTGCGATTCTTACTTATTTGATTACAACGTTCTCAGCAAATAAAGATTACTGGAAGCACATCTTCTGGATGCCAGGAGTTCCTGTTCCAATGAAACTGATCATGCTTCCTATTGAATTATTAGGAACAATCACTAAACCGTTTGCTTTGATGATCCGACTTTTTGCCAACATGACAGCAGGTCACATCGTAGTAATGAGTTTGATCGGATTGATTTACGTATTCAAAAACTTTATTGCAGGTGTTGCATTCCCGTTCCTTACATTGGTAATTTATTTACTGGAGGTATTGGTAGCGTTCTTACAGGCTTATATCTTTACAATGTTATCAGCTCTGTTTATCGGAATGGCAGTAGAAGAGCACGAGCACGAACATCATGCTGCTCACTAATTGAAATTTAATTAAAGTAAAACAAATTTTTTAAAATTATATATTATGGAAATCCCTAAAATTGTAGGTGCTGGTATCGTAGTACTAGGTGTAGGTATCGGTCTTGGTAAAATCGGAGCTGCTGCTCTTGAAGCTATCGCTAGACAACCTGAGCAATCTGGAAAAATCCAAACAGCTATGCTTATCGCAGCTGCACTTGTAGAAGGTGTTGCGTTTGCTGCTCTATTCGCAGTAAACTAATTAAAATCAAACCATTATCTGTAACGGTTGGTTACAGGTAATGGTTCTTTAAAAAAGTAATAATTATTTATACATTTATATAATGGAATTAATTCATCAGTTTTCATCAGGATTATTTATTATCCAGTCTGTTATTTTTCTAGCATTATTATTTTTGTTAGGTAAATTCGCTTGGAAACCTATTTTAAAGTCTATCAATGACAGAGAAACATCTATTGTTGACGCTCTTAATCAAGCTAAATTAGCAAGAAAAGAAATGGAAACTTTAAAAGAGGATAACGAAAGAATCATTCGTGAAGCTAAAATCGAAAGAGATGCTATCCTTAAAGAAGCCAGAGAAATTAAAGACAGAATCGTAGGAGAAGCTAAAGATGTTGCTAAAGCTGAAGGAGACAAAATGATCGAAGCTGCTAAACAGACTATTAACGCTGAGAAAAACGCTGCTATGGCAGACATCAAAACTCAAATCGGTACTTTATCTGTAAACATTGCTGAGTCTATCTTGAAACAAAAACTAGACAACAGTGAAGCGCAAAACGAATTAGTTCAAAATTATTTAAACAAATCAAACCTTAACTAAGAATGCTTACATCTAAAGTAGCTAAAAGATACGCACAAGGTTTACTTGACTTCACCAATGAAGCAGGGCAAACGGCTACTGTATTTTCAGAAATGAAAGATGTAGTAAAGGTAATGGCTGAATCTAAAGATTTAAACAAGTTTTTCCTTACTCCTTACATCGATTCTAAAAAGAAAATAGAAGTAGCAAACGAAATATTCAAAGGTTTATCTGTTTCTTCTCAAAATCTGATCAGATTGGTGATTAAACACGGACGTGAAAACCAATTGAAAAATATCGCTCAGGAATTTATCAACAAAGTAGAAGACCTTAGTGGTGTACAGAGAGTAACGCTTACTACAGCAACTCCGCTTTCAAAAGAGAACCTTGATCAGATTTTAAGATCTACAAATCTTGTAAATGCTGATTCAAACTTTGATCTGAAAGTAAATGTGAAGCCTGAAATTCTTGGAGGATATATTCTGAGAGTAGGTGACCAGCAGGTAGATGCGTCTGTGAAGACAAAACTGAACCAAGTTAAAAAAGATTTCCAATTAAATTAAGAAAAACAACCATACAATGGCAGAAATAAATCCGGCAGAAGTATCTGCGATCTTAAAACAGCAATTGGCCAACTTCGATACTCAATCAAACGTTGAGGAAGTAGGTACAGTTTTAACCATCGGTGATGGTATTGCTCGTGTATACGGGTTAGAAAACGTACAATACGGAGAGTTGGTGAAATTTTCTAGTGATGTAGAAGGTATTGTACTTAACCTTGAAGAAGACAACGTAGGTGTTGCTCTATTGGGTGAAAGTAAATTAGTAAAAGAAGGTGATACAGTAAGAAGAACAAACAGAATCTCTTCTATCAAAGTAGGAGAAGGAATGTTAGGAAGAGTAGTAGATACTCTTGGTAACCCAATCGATGGTAAAGGTCCTATTACTGGGGATTTATACGAAATGCCATTGGAAAGAAAAGCTCCTGGAGTTATCTTCAGACAGCCGGTAACTGAGCCTTTACAGTCAGGTATCGTTGCGATCGACTCTATGATCCCTGTAGGAAGAGGACAGAGAGAGCTTATCATCGGTGACAGACAGACAGGTAAAACTACTGTTGCTATCGATACGATCATCAACCAAAAAGAATTCTTTGATGCTGGTAAACCAGTATATTGTATATATGTTGCTATCGGTCAGAAAGCTTCTACTGTAGCACAAATCGTTAAAACCCTTTCTGATAAAGGAGCTTTAGCTTATACTGTGATCGTTGCAGCTAACGCATCAGATCCGGTTCCAATGCAGGTATATTCTGCGATGGCAGGTGCTGCTATCGGTGAGTTCTTCAGAGATACAGGTAGACCAGCGCTTATCGTTTATGATGATTTATCTAAACAAGCGGTTGCTTACCGTGAGCTTTCTCTACTATTGAGAAGACCACCGGGCCGTGAAGCTTATCCTGGAGACGTTTTCTATCTTCACTCAAGACTATTGGAAAGAGCTGCAAAAGTAATCGCTGATGACGAAATTGCTAAGCAAATGAACGATTTGCCAGAGTCTCTTAGACCAATCGTTAAAGGTGGAGGTTCATTAACTGCCCTTCCGATTATCGAAACTCAGGCAGGTGACGTATCTGCATATATCCCTACAAACGTAATCTCTATTACGGACGGACAGATCTTCCTGGAGTCTGATCTATTCAACTCAGGGGTTCGTCCTGCAATCAACGTTGGTATCTCTGTATCAAGGGTAGGAGGTAATGCTCAGATCAAATCAATGAAAAAAGTATCTGGTACATTGAAACTTGACCAGGCTCAATATAAAGAATTGGAAGCGTTTGCTAAGTTCGGTTCTGACCTTGATGCTTCTACGTTGGCAGTAATCTCTAAAGGAGAAAGAAACGTGGAACTTCTTAAGCAGCCGGTAAACTCTCCACTTCCGGTAGACAGCCAGGTTGCTATGATCTATGCTGGTACTGAGAACTTATTGAGAAACGTTCCATTGAACAAGATTAAAGAATTCCAACACGAGTATATCGAGTTCCTTAGATCTAAGCACCCTGATACAATGGCTGCTATCAAAGCTGGAAAAATCGATAACGATATTACAGGTGTTCTTAAGCAGGCTGCTAACGATTTAGCTTCTAAATACAACTAAAAAATTCAATGTTTAAGGTTTAAAATATAGTGTTTTAAGCCTTAAACTTTAGACCTTAAACTTTGAACCCAAATTAATGGCAAACTTAAAAGAAATACGAGGCAGAATTACGTCAATTTCATCTACGATGCAGATTACCCGTGCTATGAAAATGGTTTCCGCTGCGAAACTTAAAAAAGCCCAGGATGCAATCGTAATGCTAAGACCTTATTCTGAAAAATTACAGGAGCTTATCCAGAATGTAAATTCTAGCTCTGATCCTGATCAGATTTCTGTATATGCTCAGAAAAGACAGGTTAAAAGAGTACTTTTCATCGCTGTTACTTCAAACAGAGGTCTTGCGGGAGCTTTCAACTCTTCTATCGTAAAGGAACTTAATATTCAGTTCCAGAACAATGCTCAGTATGAGATTGAAGTTCTTCCAATAGGTAAGAAAGTATACGATGCTGTAAGAAAGAACCGTTCGGTATATGCTAATGGAAGTTCTGTTTATGACAACCTGAACTTTGATGCAGTTGCTCATATTACTGAAGGGGTAATGACAAGCTTCAGAGAAGGAAAATTTGACGAAGTTTATGTTATTTACAATAAATTCGTTAATGCAGCGACTCAGGAAGTGACTACAGAAAAACTTCTTCCGATCTCAATGCCTGAAAATACAGAGCCTCAGGTTGAAACTGATTATATCTTTGAACCTAACAGAGCTGAAATCCTGGATAACTTAATTCCAAAGTCTATCAAAACTCAGGTTTTCAAAGCGATCTTAGATTCAGTAGCATCTGAGCACGGAGCGAGAATGACAGCAATGCACAAAGCAACAGATAATGCTCAGGCTTTGAAGAACGATCTTGTGATCTTCTACAACAAAGCGAGACAGGCTGCAATTACCAACGAAATCCTGGAAATTGTTTCCGGAGCAGAAGCTTTGAAAAATTCGTAAAGAATTATTTTAACATACATTAAAAGCACCGAATAACTTCGGTGCTTTTTTATTTTTATAAATATTAAAACGGCAATTTACCTGTCAAAAATTCCTTTTTTATATAAAAATAAGGTAATGGGTCAATTATTTTTTTTGTTTCAAAAAAACAGTGTTTTATCGCTTCGTTTTTTCTTCCGGAAAATACTCAATCGAAATAATCTATCCGGGATTCAGGTTATTTTTATTTTACATATCTTTGTACTTAATAAAATTTATATAATTTCTAAATGGACTCGGACATAGTCAGGCTTTTGCTGGCCTTATTTCTTGTTTTACTAAATGGCTTCTTCGTAGCCGCAGAATTTTCAATTGTTAAAGTTCGTTACTCTCAAATTCAGTTAAAAGCCGCAGAAGGAAATTCTATGGCTAAGCAGGCCGAACATATCATCAAGCATCTTGATGAATATCTCTCTGCTACACAGCTGGGAATCACATTGGCATCCCTTGCCCTTGGTTGGGTAGGAGAAAGTGCCCTGCATCATATTGTTGAAAATATTTTCCATTCCCTAAATATGGAAATGAGCCAGGCTTCCATTACTTCGGTATCCCTGGTGATCAGTTTTGTATTAATTACCATCATGCATATTGTGTTTGGTGAGCTTATTCCAAAATCAATTGCGATCAGAAAATCTGAAGCAACTACCATGGCAACTGCAGTTCCATTGAGAGTTTTTTATCTTATTTTTAAACCGTTTATCTGGTTGATGAATTCCATGTCGAATGGCTTTTTAAGACTGATTAAAATCCATCCGGCATCCGAACAGGAGATTCACTCTACAGAAGAACTTCAGCTTTTGGTAAAACAAAGTGCAGACAGTGGTGAGATTGAAGAAGAGAATTATGAGATCATCAAAAACGCATTTGATTTTACAGACCATTCTGCCAAGCAGATCATGGTTCCAAGACAGAATATTACTTCCATAGATTTTGAAGAAGACATCAATGAGATTATCAATAAGATTATGGACAGCGGATATTCCCGTATTCCTGTATACATTGATTCTATTGACAATATCATCGGAATTTTCTATACAAAGGAGATTATAAGAGAATTTGTAAAGAGAAAGGGAAATCTGGATCACGAAGATCTTAAAGATTTGATGCGTGATGCTTTTTTCGTGGTGGAAAGTAAAAAAGTTTCAGATTTACTGAAAACCTTTCAGCTTAAAAAACAGCATATAGCAGTTGTTATCGATGAATTCGGAGGAACAGAAGGAATCATTACCCTGGAGGATATTCTTGAAGAACTGGTAGGAGAGATTCAGGATGAAGAAGATGAGGAGGAAAAAATCGTTGATAAAATAGCTGATAATACCTATTGGGTACAGGCCACCCAGCCCTTGGATGAAATCAATGAATTTCTCCCTAAAAAACTGCCGCTTTCTGAGGAAAGTGAATACAATTCATTAGCTGGATTCATTCTTTACGAATTGGAAGAGATTCCTGAAGAAAATCAGGAGTTTGATCTTGCAGATTACCATTTCAAAATTCTGAAAATGAATAACAAGAGTGTTGAGTTGGTTGAGCTGGTGTACCATGAACCCAATGCTGTCGATAATTTAGCAGATAAGATCGGAGAAGTTTAAAGCAAAACTGTTACAATGAATTTTTATAATAGCATAAAAGATTACGAAAACCCTAAACGTCAGTACGAAGAAGATGTTCTTGTCCTGGATGATACGGATGATGTCTATAAACTGGTGCTGCATAATGATGATATTCATACTTTTGACTATGTTATAGACTGCCTTATCGAAATATGTAAACATACCCTGGAGCAGGCTGAACAATGTACAATTCTCGTTCACTACAAAGGTAAATGTACCGTAAAAACAGGTTCAATGGATGTTTTGAAGCCTATGCATGAAAAATTAATTTCGCGGGAATTAACAAGCGAAATCGTTTAAAATAAAAAAACCGGCAATCAATTTGTCGGTTTTTTTATTGAATCCGGAGAAGAATGTTGCAGAATGACAATATATCATAAAGGCTAACGGGTTTCCGGCTAATCTTTCAATCTTTCAATGCTCTAATCTTTTAATTTCTCAACACACTTACATTGTCATATTTTATCTAAAATAGTATATTTGTACCAACTATAAAGAAACAAAAAAACAATGCTTGTAATAGGAATTGCCGGTGGTACAGGATCCGGCAAAACTACAGTTGTTGACAAGATACTTCAGCAGCTTGATATTGAGGGAATGAATATCCTCTCTCAGGATAATTATTATCACGACAACCAGGGTCTTACATTGACAGAAAGAGAGGCTTTAAATTATGACCATCCCAAGTCCATAGACTTTGACCTACTGATAAAACATGTGAAAGCTTTAAAAAACAATGAGCCTATTGAGCAGCCGATTTACAGCTTTGTCACTCATTCCAGAACAGGAGATCATGTCACTGTAGAACCTAAGAACGTATTGGTAGTAGAAGGAATTCTTGTTCTTACCAACAAAGAATTACTTAAAGAATTTGATCTGAAAGTATTCGTACATGCTGATTCTGACGAAAGATTAATCAGGAGGATCAGGAGGGATACCCAGGAAAGAGGAAGAGATCTGAGTGAGGTATTGCACCGGTATCAGACTACTTTGAAGCCAATGCATCAGGAATTCATCGAGCCGTCAAAAAACGAGGCCGATCTTATCATCCCCAATATGAAGCAGAATTCCGTAGCGATTGATTTTTTAACTACAGTTATTAAAAATTCGTTGAAAAAACATTAAAAAATGGAAGAAAACAACCTTATCAAAGACATTCAGCCGAAATCTGAAACCTTCAAACTTATCCAGAAATATGTTTTGAACAAGTATACCATTACGATCTGTCTGTTTTTGGTATGGATGATTTTTTTCGATAAAACATCATTTCTTGTGATTAACGAACTGAATGGCGAGATTCACAAATATGAAGAGCAGCTGGACTACTATAAAAAGGAGTACGAGAAGAATGATGCTTTTTATAAAAAACTGATGAACAACAAATCAGAAAAAGAAAAATACGCAAGAGAAAATTATTTTATGAAAAAACCGAATGAAGAAATCTTCATTTTGGTGGTAGACAGTACAAAAGTCGCCAAGAAATAAAAGCATGCTAAAGCGTCAATAGTGAACAGTCAATTAAACGTATTGACGGTTGTGAAAGAAAATTCACCATGGACAATTCACCATTTAAACTAAAACTAATGTCAAATACAGATATACTTTCAAACTGGGAAAATTTAGTCAAAAAACAGCTTAAAACAGAGGATATTTACCCTGTTTTAGAGAAACAGAATCTGGAAGGAATAGAGGTGAAGCCTTTTTACACAGAAGTTCAGAATCCTTTGGCAAACCTGCCCAGAATTGAAGAAAGTACCCATCTGGTAGCAAGATACCATGAAAGTCTGGAAGAAGAAGTATTTGCATTTGTGCTGGATCAGAATGTAGAAAACCTTGATCAGAAAACTCTTTTTGTTAATAATAAAGATCTGGCTGGGCATATCAGCCCTAAAGAAGAAGATCAGTATTTTTCGTTGATTGATGTTTTTAATGAAAAAGAAGCAAGTATTGATGATCAGCTGGCAAAAGAATTACTGGCAAAAGGTTTTAAAAGAAACATCTGTGTAGATATTTCACTGCATCAGAATGCAGGAGCAGCTATTGATCAGCAGCTTGGTATTGCTCTGGCAAAAACTAAGGAATTGGTAGAAGCATATGGTGCTGAAATTTTAAATAAATTAATCTTCAGAATAGCAGTAGGAGGAAACTATTTCTTTGAAATGGCAAAGCTGAGAGCTTTTAAAATGGTTTTTAACCAACTGTCAAAAGAATATGGACTGGATGAAGTTCCCTATATTTTTGCTGAGACTTCATTACGAAACAAGGCCGTTTCTGATAATGAAAACAACCTGATCCGTTCCACACTGGAGCTTGCTTCAGCAATGATCGGAGGAGCTGATGCCGTTTTCTCCAACAATTACCTTGTGGACAGAAGTACAGATAACTCAGAAGAAATTTCCTTCAAACAACAGATTGTTTTGGCCTACGAAAGTATCATTAATGTATTTGAGGATGCTTCCAACGGAAGTTACTATGTTGAAGATATTACCCGGCAGTTTGCAGAGAAAGCATGGAATCTGTTCGTTGAAATAGAAGAAGCAGGTGGATATCTTGAGTTATTGAAACAGGGAGTTATTCAGAAAAAGATCTATGATCATGCTGTTGAAGAACAGCAATGGATTGAAGAAGGAAAAATAAAGCTGATAGGAGTGAATTTATACCCTAAATTAGACGTTAAAAAGTCTGCTGCTGATCTATATGACGAAAAAGAAATAAAGGCGGTACGCTGGGCTGAAATGTTTGAGTAATGAAAGAAAAGCTGATCGATTTATTTGAATACACCTATCATTTCAATGCTGAGATGATTAAAGTTATTGCTGAGAACAGAGCGCTTGTAGATGATAAAACAATCAGTCTGATTAATCATACTCTTAATGCACAACAGATCTGGAATGCCAGGATACTGGGAGAAACTACTTTTGAAGTCTGGCAGATCAATCCTTTTGAGTCTCTGGTGGAAATCAATCATACTAATTTTCTTAAAAGTACAGATATTATCAGGAATTTTGATCCGGATCAAAGAATAGAATATCAGAATTCAAGAGGAACAAAGTTTGAAAGCACTATTTTTGAAATGCTTTTTCATGCAGTCAATCATTCTACTTATCACAGAGGGCAAATCAACTCTTTGCTTAAGCAAAGCGGAATAACTCCGGTATTGACTGATTATATTTTTTATAAGAGATAATTTGATTAATAATCATTTTCGAATAAGATTTTGTATTCTGATATGTAACATGAGACATTAAGCATCTATGGAAATCTTTTATGCGGTTTAGAAGGAATGAATAAATTCAAATATTAGAATTACGTAAATAAAACATAAGCATCTGTGAAAATCCGTGTCATCTGTGGTTAAATTAATAAACAAGGAAATTCAAAATTACATCAATGAAAATCTGAATACGGATTTACATACATTATTGCTGAAAAAATCCCCGTTTCCGGAAGTGTCAATGCAGGAAATAGTTCAGCAGATCAAAGGAAAACAGGTTGCAGAAAAGAAATTTCCTTTCTTACTGAAAGAGGGAATTGTTTTTCCACCGCAGCTTAATCTGGAACAGTCTTCATCAGAAAAAACGGCCCTTTATAAATCTGAAATTTTAAATGGAAATACATTCATAGACCTTACAAGCGGTTTTGGTATTGATGCCTATTATCTGTCTCAAAACTTTGACGATATTACTTTAATAGAGCAGAATACAGAACTTCTGGAAATTGTTGAACATAATTGGAATATTTTGGGCCGTCGCGCAAAATTTATCAACAGAAAGCTAGAGGACTTCCTTGCTGAAAACAAAGAAAATTTTGATGTTATTTATCTGGATCCGGCAAGAAGGGACCAGCATAAAAATAAAGTTTTTCTGTTGGAAGACCTTTCTCCTGATATTCTTGAGATTCAGGAAAAATTACAGTCTGTTTCCAGTCTGGTAGTCATTAAGCTCTCACCACTGATTGATCTTAAATATCTTATTTCAGTGTTGCCGGGTATTTCACGGATTGATATTATTGCGGTGAAAAACGATGTGAAAGAAGTTGTTGTATTCCTTTCCAATGAAAATACCGCGAAGATGATCTGCAACTGTGTAAACCTTGAAAGCAGAGAATCTGCCTTTAGTTTTATATTTGGGGAAGAAGAAACTGCTCAATCTGACTATTCTGAGCCTGAAAAATACATTTATATTCCTAATAACACTATTTTGAAAGCAGGCGTTTTTAATTTGATTTCACAGAAATTCGGATTAAAGAAGCTTCATCCTAACAGTCATCTTTACACTTCAGGTGAAAGAATTACAAACTTTCCGGGAAGGATTTTTGAAATGGAAATTGTTGATTCTAAAAGTATTAAAAAGAAAGGCCAGTTTAATATTATTGCCAAAAATTATCCTTTAAAACCCGAGGAAATCAAAAAAAAATATAGTTTGAAAGACGGAGGTGATCACTATCTTATTTTTACACAATCCAAAAAAGGGAAAATAATATTAAAATCAGTATAAAAATGTTGCCGAAAAAAGCAGGATTTCTTACTTTTGGGCAATCAAAAATTTAAGCATGAAATCGCTTGCCGTTTGGAAAATCTGATAGACTACAAATAGTGCGGTTCCATATTACTCTTTAAAAAAATAATTTTACATATGAAAAAATTAGTTATATGTTTAGCCATTGCAGCAGTAGCGGTAAGCTGTAAAAAAGTTCCGCAGGGAGGAAACAGAGGTACTTTGAAACTTGAAGAAGGGGTAGAAAGATATTCTGATGATCCTCAGGGGGAAGCTCACGGACATGAAGCTGCTACAGCAGAACATAAAGAAGAAGCTCCTGCAAAACCTGAAGCTGCCGCTCCAAAAACAGACAGTACTGCAGCTGCAAAACCTGCTGAAGCTGAAAAGGCTCCAAAAGCTGAACACTAATTAGTAGTACAAATATATAAGTGCCCTGTTTCCGCAGGGCATTTTTTATTAAAAAAGATATCTACAGGGCTCATTAGCATAGGGTTGGGAAAATACTGCCTTTTTGTTTGTCCCTGCCAGGCATTTTTTTTAATTTTAACAAAATAAATTTTTACAATGCAAGAGACATTAAATTACATTAACGAAAACAAACAGCGTTTCGTGGATGAATTATTTGAGTTATTGAGAATTCCTTCCATTTCTGCAGATCCGGCGTATAAAGATGACGTTTTGAAGTGTGCAGATGTAGTGGCAGCACACCTTAAAAATGCAGGAGCTGATCATGTAGAAGTTTGCCAGACCAAAGGATACCCAATTGTTTTCGGAGAGAAAATTTTAGATAAAAACCTGCCTACAGTATTGGTATATGGACATTATGATGTTCAGCCTGCAGATCCATTGGAATTATGGACAAAACCTCCTTTTGAACCTTATATTGAGAAAACTGAATTGCATCCTGAAGGAGCAATTTTTGCCAGAGGTTCTGCGGATGACAAAGGACAGTTTTTCATGCACCTGAAAGCTTTCGAAGCCATGATGAAGACCAACGCTCTTCCTTGCAACGTTAAATTTATTCTGGAAGGAGAAGAAGAAGTGGGATCTGTAAGCTTAGGAGATTGGGTGAACGAAAATAAGGAGAAATTAGCCTGTGACTGCATCTTAATTTCTGATACTCATATTTATAGTAATGAACAACCGACTGTAACAACAGGGTTAAGAGGCTTAAGTTACGTAGAAGTAGAAGTGGAAGGTCCAAACAGAGATTTGCACTCAGGACTGTACGGAGGGGCCGTTCCAAACCCTATTCACGTTCTTTCAAGAATGATCGCGAATCTGATTGATGAAAACGGACACATTACTATTGACGGATTCTATGATAATGTAGAAACAGTATCAGATGCTGACAGAGCAGAGATGAACAAATTGAAAGACAATCCGGAGGAATTCAAGAAATCAATCGGATTAAGCAATATTGAAGGGGAAAAGGGATATACTACTTTAGAAAGGACATCGATCCGCCCTACATTAGACTGCAACGGAATCTGGGGTGGTTATACAGGAGAAGGCGCAAAAACAGTAATTCCTTCAAAAGCTTTTGCTAAAATTTCAATGCGTTTGGTTCCTTACCAGACTCCACAGGAGATCACAGAAAAATTCACGAAATATTTTGAAAAAATTGCTCCGGATACAGTAAAAGTTAAAGTAACTCCACACCACGGAGGTATGCCTTATGTCTTACCAACGGATACCAAAGAATTTGCTGCAGCAAAACAGGCAATGGAATCTGCATTCGGAAAAGAAGTTCTTCCATACAGAGGAGGGGGAAGTATTCCGATTACCGCTATGTTTGAGCAGGTTTTAGGAGCTAAATCCGTATTGATGGGCTTTGGGCTGGATTCTGATGCAATACACTCTCCAAACGAGCATTATGGATTGTTTAATTTTTATAAAGGAATTGAAAGTATTCCATTGTTTTTTGAAAATTATTCAAAGTAATTTAATAATAATTGTATATGATAAGGTATTTCTGTGAAGAAATGCCTTATTTTTTTGTTCTCTTTAAAGAAGAAAAGGCTGTTTTAAGAACCTGATTTAGCAGATTTAGAAATTAAATACCCTGAAAATAAACGGGTTATTTTTTTATTGGCAATAAGTTATTTTACCATTCGTGGAAAGTTTATATTTTTAATACAAAACTTGATTTGCTATGAAAAAATACTACTCAATTGCATGTATATTATCATCAATTTGCTTTTTTGCGCAACAGACCGTATCATTTGAATCCAATGAAGGGTTCAACATTGGAAGCATCAATGGACAAGCAGGGTGGATCAGTACTCCAACCGGAGGTATTCCTGAAAATGTAACTCATCAGACCATTAGCTCAGATAAAGCCAGTGATGGTAGCAGTTCCCTGAAAATTGTCAAAGAAAATACTTACGGAACCCAGTCTGATCCTGTTATCGGAGGTTTTTACAACCTGTCAACCCCGCTTGCCTATAATAATTTTTCTGTATCATTTGATATTAATATATCCCAGCTTAACGGGTCTGATTTTGGCTTCCAGGGGGTCAGCAGTATTGATGATCAGTTTGTTGTAAGACTGGATTTTAATAAAACAGGGTTAGTGAAAATTCTGAATATCATAGCTGGTGTACAGAATCTCATTTCTACATCGTCAGTCTGGCTGCCCAATACCTGGTATCGGTTTAAAATCGTAGGGACTGCTTCGGAGGTAAGATATTATCTTAATAATATTTTAATTTACACAGGGGTGGCTGCAAGCTCTCTTAATATAGACCAGTTACGTTTTGTACATAACAATGCATTGGGATTGGCTTATATAGATAATATTAAGATTAATAGTGAATTGCAGATATTGGGAATTAAGGATTCTGAGACATCAGCTAAAGAAATGACAATTTATCCCAACCCGGCATCAGATTATCTGAAGATCCATACAGACATAAAAATCGATAAAGCAGAGATTTTTGATATGAATGGAAGAAGAACAGATGCAGATATAAACGGAAATCAAATCGATATCAGAAACCTGAATCCCGGAAATTACATGATCAGCATTGAAACTAAGGTTGGTAAATCAACCGGAAAATTTATAAAAAAATAGTACTTAAATAGTTCTGTAAGGCGCTCCAATTGGGGCGTTTTTGTTTTTCTTAACACAAATAAGAATAAGTTATTTTGTATTATTTTCTATATTTTATCAATAAATGTGTTCAAAATTTATTTTATACTTTGTTTTGGTTAATATATTATTTTATTTGTGTATTTGAATTGTATTTTGTACATTGTCAATGTATAAAAATATGTATTATGAAAAAAATATTACTTTTGGGTGCATTTATGGGGTTGTACACCTTACATGCACAGACTACAATTTTTCAGGAAAACTGGGATGGTGCCGGACCGGGAATCGGAGCATGGACTCTGTATAATTTAGATGGAAATACTCCCATCAGTGCTGTAAACGCTGGTGGAGATGGCTTACCCGCATTGGTTACTAATGCATGGAATGTCCTTTCATTATCCCAAATTCAGAACTCAGGACCAGATTACACTGGCTTTGCTTACCCATCCGGAGCTACCGGAATGTCAGGTAATGTTGCCGTGTCAAATTCATGGTATGATCCGGCAGGAGTAGCGAATGACTGGCTTGTATCTCCCCAGATCAGTATACCGGCCGGATCAACAGGTGTTAATCTTACCTGGGTTGCAACCAGTCTTGGCGCAAGTTCATTCTTGGAAGATTATAAGGTTTATATATCAACAACCGGAAATCAGTCTTCGAACTTTACAACGATTTTAAAAACTGTTACCAACCAGCCCAACACAGGAAGTACCCATACTGTCAGCTTAAATAGCTATGTAGGTCAAAATGTTTATATAGCATTCAGAAATGACAGTAACGACCAGTATATTATGCTTCTGGATAATATTAAAATTACCGGGACAACTCCGTTAGCTGTTTCTGAATCGGCAAAAGCAGAAACAAAGATTTCCGTCTATCCGAATCCGGTATCTGATATGCTGATTATTAAATCTAAAGCCAAAATTAATGGGGCAGAAATTTTTGATCAGGGTGGAAGAAAAATGAATACAGTATTGGATGGAGACAGAATAAATGTCAAAGGACTGGCTTCAGGAAGTTATATTGTTACTATTGAAACCAAAGAAGGTACAATTACCGAGAAGTTCATCAAAAAATAATTACTGATAAATCTTAGTATTAGCAAAACGCTCCAATTGGAGCGTTTTTGTTATTTTAGAGAATTAAAATTTTAATCATATGTCAGAAAATAAAACAGCTTATATAACGGGAGGAACTAAAGGAATAGGCTTTGGGATTGCGAGAATTTTACTTGAAAACGGTATTTCTGTAGCATTTTCAGGAAGAAAAAGAGAAGATGTCCAGAAGGCGGAAGAAGAGCTCAGAAAGTACTCAGAAAACGTATTGGGAATTGTTTCTGATGTAAGAAGCCTGGAAAGTGAACAGGAAGCAGTGAAATATACCATTGAAAAGTTCGGAAGGCTGGATTATGTTATTGCAAATGCAGGACTAGGAATATTTAAGCCCGTAGACGAACTATCCGCAGCAGAGTGGAATGATATGATAGAGACCAACCTTACAGGTGCTTTTTACACTCTGAAAGCCTCCGTGGAGGAACTGAAGAAGACAGAAGGGTACTATATTACCATTTCCAGTCTTGCCGGCGCCAATTTCTTTGAAAACGGAACAGGATATAATGCTTCAAAATTTGGAGTGGTAGGATTTACCCAGGCTGCCATGATTGATTTAAGAAAATACAATATTAAGTCCACGGTGATTATGCCAGGTTCTGTAGCGACTCATTTTAATGGCAATATTCCATCAGAAAAAGACAGCTGGAAGATTCAGCCCGAAGATATGGGGAATCTTGTATTGGATATTCTGAAGATGAATCCAAGAGTTTTGCCAAGCAAAATAGAGTTTAGGGCAATGAAACCTTCTTAACCACAGAGAATTAAATTGCTTACATTAAAATAAGAACTGTTTTAAATCACAATCAATTAGCTAATGCATTAGTTAATATTTTTATTTCAGACAACCTTTTCAGTTTTATATTGTCTTATAGACGGAAGTGAATTCTTCTTCATTTAATTATTAACAGAAAACTTACCTAATAACTGGTATTGATTCTATTTTTAAACTGAAGTAAGTTTGGCATCGAATTAAAAATATTATATGAAAAATTTTCTATCAATTAATGTATTCTTGTTGATTTTATTTCAGACCCTGAAAGCCCAGACCCTGGAAAGTGACAATTTTAATGCTTATACCATCGGAAATGTAGGAACGGATATCACCGCATCTGTTCCTGGCCAGGGCGGGTTTTATACTGATTTTCCGGGAGGTTCCAATTCAGAAGCGCAGATTGTGAATATAGATGCTTCACACGGAAAATCTTTACAGCTTACAGGAAGTGCAGGTGCATCTGCAACAAAGTTTATGTGGAAGAATGGGTTGGGTACAGCCTGGGCTGCAAGAACCTCAGGGAATGATATCCTTAAACTGAGCTTTAGTCTGTACACAGGAAACGCAACTGGCGGTGTAGGAAGAGGAACTGTTTTAATTTATGACGGCACAACGCATAAAACACTGCTTGGGGCAGGGTATGAATATGATACGCAGCGGATTGTAGGGATTGCGTACTACACCAAAATATCAAATGGAGTAACAGGGAACTATCTTTTTTATCTGGAGCCACCTACCTATTCCTACCCACCTAATACCTGGATTACTCTGAACTGTACATTTAATAAAACTACAGGAGCAGTTACGTGGACAACGCCTGGAGGTGTTACTTACGGGCCTGCATCCACGCATGTTCCGGCAGCGGCAGGTGTAGATCCTTTTGAGCTGGATTTTGTTTCAGTAGCCGGTGTAGGGAATACTATAGCGCATATCACTTCTTTTGATGACTATATGATAACCGCAACGAATAATGCGACATTGGTAACCAGAGAGGCTATGGCAGAAGAATCCAATGTTTCAGTCTATCCGAACCCTGCAGCTGATTTTATTCATATACAATCTGAATCGCCTGTTACTAAAATTGAAATTGTTGATATTGCAGGAAGAAAAAAGGATATGCATTTTGATCATGAAAAAATAGATATCAGAAATTTGACCCCCGGAATTTATATCATCACCATGGAAATTAAGGGAAGCAAATTTTCTAAAAAGTTCATTAAAAAATAATACAAATCATTATTTTAATAACATAAAAACGCCCTATTTCAGGGCGTTTTGTTAATTTTAATGCTCTGAATAGCAAATCAATATATATTATGCATGCATAATATATTTTTTGCTTATATTAGCAAAAATTAATTCAAACAAAATCTCTGCAAAAATCGTCATGGATTAATGCATCAAAGGGAAAATAAAATAGTACACATGAAACCGTAAGGTTACATATGACAATAAAAACAATAAGCAACATATGAAAATATTAGTTTGTATTAGTAGTGTTCCGGATACTACTTCCAAAATTAACTTTACAGCAGATAAATCTGCTTTCGACAAAAACGGAATTCAGTGGGTGATCAATCCTCTAGATGAATTTGCATTGACAAAAGCGGTTAAACTTCAGGAATCTCAGGGAGCCACAGTAACAGTAATCAACGTAGGGGATGCTGCTACAGAACCTGTAATCAGAAAAGCTCTGGCAATTGGTGCCAACGATGCGGTAAGAGTAAATCTTGATCCGAAAGACAGTTATTCTACAGCAAAAGAAATTGCAGCGGTAGCTCAAAACGGAGGCTATGATCTTATCCTTTGCGGAAAAGAATCTATTGATTATAACGGAGGTTCTGTTCCGGGAATGGTAGCCCAGTTACTGAACCAGCCTTTCGTAAACGCTTCTGTAGGATTAGACGTAAACGGAAGTGAAGCTACAGCAGTAAGAGAAATTGAAGGAGGAAAAGAAACTATTTCAGTAAAATTACCGGCAGTTATTGCAGGTCAGAAAGGATTGGTAGATGAGAAAGATCTTATCATCCCGAATATGAGAGGAATTATGTCTGCAAGAACAAAACCATTGCAGGTAGTAGAACCTTCTTCTTCAGAAGTAAAAGTTCAGGGTGTATCTTATGACAGTGTTCCGCCAAGAGCAGCTGTGAAGATGGTTTCTCCTGATAACCTGGATGAATTGGTAAGATTACTTCACGAAGAAGCTAAAGTAATCTAATCTTTAAATTTTTCAATCTTTAAATTTTTAAATGTAAAACAATGGCAGTATTCGTATACGCAGAAAATATAAACGGAGTTTACAAAAAAGCAGCTTTCGAAGCAGTTTCTTATGCTAAAGCTATCGCTGACAAGGCAGGAGATACTGTTACAGCAATCTCTGTAAATCCAACTGATTCTTCAGATTTATTATACAAATATGGAGCATCAAACGTAATCAATATCAAAGACGAAGGTCTTAAGAACTTCTCAGCAAAAGCATTTGCGCAGGCTGTAAGTGAAGTAGCAGATGGAAATATCATCGTTTTTCCTCATACTACTGATGCTTCTTCTATCGCTCCAATGCTTGCTGTAATGAAAAACTATTCATTGATCACCAATGCGCTGGAAGCTCCTGAAAGTCTTTCTCCTTTTCAGGTAAAAAGAAGAGCTTTTTCAGGAAAAGGTTTCATGCATGCTAAAGCTGAAGGAAACGGAGTAATCGTTACGGTTTCTCAAAATGCCTTCGGGATTAAAGAAAATGCAGTGTCAGGTTCAGAAGAAGTGAAAAATTTATCTGTAGCGAATGAAGATACCAAGGTGATCTCTCATGAGCAGAGTTCAGGGAAATTAGACCTTAAAGAAGCTGAAATCGTTGTTTCTGCCGGTAGAGGGATGAAAGGTCCTGAAAACTGGGGAATGATTGAAGATTTGGCAAACGTGTTAGGGGCTGCTACAGCATGTTCCAAGCCGGTTTCTGATATCGGATGGAGACCTCACACAGAGCACGTAGGGCAAACAGGTAAAGCGATTTCACCCAACCTTTACATCGCTGTAGGGATTTCCGGAGCGATTCAGCACCTTGCAGGGGTTAACTCTTCAAAAACGATCGTAGTGATCAACAGCGATCCTGAAGCACCATTCTTCAAGTCTGCTGATTATGGGGTAGTAGGAGATGCTTTCCAGATCATTCCTGCACTAACAGAAAAAATTAAAGCAATAAAAGGATAAGAAAGTGAATTGTAAATAGTCAATTCGCTTTGCTCGTCAATTTTTAATTAAATAATTCACTTGCGAAGCAAAATTCACTATTGATCATTCACGACTGTTCACCAAATATATAAAAGCTCGGCTTTCCGGGCTTTTATTTTTGCGTAAAAAAGTGAAATCACAATAAAAAATTAATCTATATTTGTAGCTATGGATTATAAGCAGCTAATTATTCGCGGAATATCGTACAGCCAGACTCAATCAGGTGCGTACGCATTGTTACTGGAGCATGAAGAAACACACATAAAATTACCTGTTGTTATAGGAAACTTCGAAGCCCAGTCTATCTCTCTAGGATTGGAAAAAGATATTCATCCACCGCGTCCTCTTACTCATGATTTATTCACAAAATTTATAGTTTCTGCCAATTATGAGTTGGTTTCTGTCATTATCTATCAGATTGTAGACGGAGTATTCTTCTCCAATATCAACTTCAAAAATAAAGTGACGGATGAAGAACTGATCCTTGATGCCAGAACTTCTGATGCTGTTGCAATGGCTGTAAGATTTGATGCACCGATATTTACAACTCAGCAGGTCTTAAATGAAGCAGGAATTTTACTGGAACTGGAAGACGTTTCAAAAGAAGACCAGTCTTTCTCGGAAACTGTACAGACAGAAGACAACCTGAAATCTCTTTCCATGGAGGAGCTTCAGAAGTTACTGGATGAAGCCGTGAAAGAAGAAGACTATGATACTGCCCTTGAAATCCAGGAAGAAATCAAGAGGAGGAAAAAGAAAATTGACTAAAGAGATACTTTTTATATAAACTATGAATTTAAAATTACGACTGACCATCCTCAGTTTTCTCCAGTTTTTTGTTTGGGGAGCATGGCTGATAACGATGGCAAACTTTTGGTTTGGCACAAAACATTGGGACGGAACTCAGTTTGGAGCTGTCTTCGGGACCATGGGAATTGCTTCCATCTTTATGCCGACCATTACTGGAATTATTGCTGACCGCTGGGTAAATGCGGAACGAATATTTTCAGTACTGCATATTCTTTATGGGGTTATTCTTTTCATATTGCCTCATTCTGCAGATCCCAACTCCTTCTTTTCGGTAATGCTTGTAGCGATGTGTTTCTACATGCCTACCATCGCATTAGCCAATTCAATTTCTTATACAATCCTGAAAAATAATAATCTGGATGTCGTAAAAGACTTTCCTCCCATCCGTGTTTGGGGAACTATTGGCTTTATTGTAGCCATGTGGATTACTAACCTTAGCGGAAACAAAGCTACCGAAGGACAGTTTTATATTGGAGGTGCGGTGGCAATATTCTTAGGAATTTATGCGCTTACATTACCAAAATGTCCGCCACAAAAGCTGATTGATAAAAGCTCACCGCTATCAGAACAATTGGGATTAAATGCGTTCAAGCTTTTCGGAAACTATAAAATGGCATTATTCTTTATGTTTTCCATGCTTTTAGGAGCTGCACTTCAGCTTACCAATGCTTATGGAGACGTTTTCTTAAGTGAATTTGCCCATTTCCCCAAATATGCAGATTCATTCGTAGTACAGAGATCTACCATCATTATGTCCATTTCACAGGTTTCAGAAACATTGTTTATTTTGGCAATTCCTTTCTTTCTGAAGAAATTTGGAATTAAAAAAGTAATGTTGATGTCAATGCTGGCATGGGTTTTAAGATTCGGATTCTTTGCCTATGGAGTTCCGGATGGTTTTGGACTTTCATTGATTATTCTTTCATGCATCGTATACGGAATGGCCTTCGATTTCTTTAATATCTCCGGGTCACTTTTCGTAGAAACCACTACTGACAAAAAAATTCGTTCTTCAGCTCAGGGATTATTCATGATGATGACGAACGGTTTTGGAGCTGTTTTCGGAAGTTATATTGCTGGATGGGCAATCGATAAATTTTTCACCCATAAGTTTTCAACCGCCGCAGACCTGTCTGCTTATCTTGAAACGACTCCTGATAATCCTACTTTTCTGGAAATTATAAAGAATAGTTTCAATGCTGCTGTTAATTCAGACGGGACGCTTTCCTCTGTAGTGATGGTAAAAGACTGGCATCAGATATGGCTTTCTTTTGCTATCTATGCGCTAGTATTGGCGATATTCTTTGGTGTTTTGTTTAAACACAAACATAACCCGGAAGATGTTTCATCTGTAAAACATTAATTTAAACCAATATTTATAAAGATATTAAATTGCATTTTTGAAAAAAAATGCAATTTTTTTTATTTTCAAGGCAACCTTTTGTTAAACATAGCGTCTTATCAATAGAAACAGATCCATGAAGAACATCGAAGAGAATTTTTTATTGGCTAAAAAGCAGGACCGGAAAGGACAGAAGGCTCTTTACGAGATGTTTTCTCCCAAAATGCTGGCCATTGCAAATTCTTATGTTAACAATCTTCATGATGCGGAAGATATTCTCCTGAGTGCATTTATGAAATGTTTCACGAAGATTCATGAATGCAGAGACTGGAAGAGCTTTCCGTTCTGGCTCAGAAAAATTATTGTGAATGACGCTATCACTTTCCTCCGGAAGAATAAAAATATTCTTTATGCAGACGTGGAAATTGCAGATGATTACAGTGAAACAGATGCGGAAGAATATCCGAAAGAAATCAATATTGAAGAAATATTTTCCCATATGCCGGTAGGTTACAGACTGATTTTTAATCTCTATGTCTTTGAAGAGAAAAAGCATGGTGAAATTGCTAAGATCCTTAATATTTCCGAAGGAACCAGTAAAAGCCAGCTGAGTAAAGCAAAAAAATGGCTCGCTGAATTTTTAAAAGCAAAAGAAAATGAAACAAGAACTCCTGAAACAATTAAAATCTGATTACGAAAAGCTTGAAATAAAGCCTTCCGCTGATCTTTGGGATAGGATAGACCAAATTGACCAGAAAGAAGAAAAGAGTTCTATTTTGATCCCTAAAAAGCCATTCCGGTGGTTGAAATATGCTGCTGTTGTAGTTCTGCTGCTTTCATTAGGCGCATTACTTTATTTTAACAAAAATCATCCTGTTCATCTCAATAATCCTGTAGCTCATACAGAACATGTAAAAGAAAAGGTAGAAATAGCCCTTCCCAATCCTGATATAAATGTCCCTGACGATACAGAAGTAAAAAACAGGAAAGATCAGAAAATGGTAAAAGAAAATCTGGACATTCCGGAATTTTATCAGCATGAAGAAATTGCAGAGGAAAAGACACTAGCCGGCATTCAGAAAGAGCAGATTATAGTAGCCAATGAGAGAATTAAAGCTCCGGTACTGGAAAAAAGCATTGAAATAATACCTGAAATGACGTCCATTGCAGAAAAGAAGAAGACTGAATATATAAAGGCCGATGAGCTTCTGCAGGGCAGAGAATTTCAAAAAAAACGGGAAGAACACAGAACCGACATCAGGAAATTCGGTGCGTTGGATATCACTAAAATTAAGGTTAAAAGTCCCAGCTCTTTTAAGGTTTTAGGGATGACAGTTTATTCCGATTCACTGGAAAGTAAATAAACAATCATTTTTTTATCACAGAAAAACTGCCCCGGAAAAAGGGACAGAACCTCAATATTGTCTTAAAATTAGTAAAATATGAAAACAAAATTAACACTGTTGGCTGCTGTAATGATCTTCAGTTATGGATTTGCTCAGGAATCTCCGGAAAATAATCTGAGCTTCTATTCAAAAAAAATCGACAGTATTGTCGGTGCTGAAAAAGAAAAGATGAATTCAGAACTGGATAAAATCGATAAGGATTTTAAGAAAAAGAAAATCACATCTGATGAAAAACAACAGCAACGTACAGCAGTTGCTACCAAATACCAGCAGATTATTAATGAAAAAATCGACGCCAATAAAGAACATCTTGAACTGGCCACCAAAGAACTTGTAAAAGATGCTGTTTTTAAGTCAAATGATTCTTTAAAACCGGGAAAAAATCAGTTTTGGCTCGGATTCAACGGGATCAATATGAAATTCAACGAAAGACAGAAAAATAATAATCCCAAAAGTTATCTGCAGACACTTGAAATTACCATTGGTATAATAGGAGCAGGTCTGACCGCAAAAAATGAACCTTTCAATTTTTACAATAAGGATTCAGATGTCAAAAATACGGTTATCAATTCCTGGCAGATTGGCTTATGGTATGGCAATCAGATAGGAAGCTATACGAGCCCGTTTTTTTATCGTTTCGGGGTTGGGATGAGGTCTGATCTGTATACGCCCAAATACGGACAGGTCTTTAAGCAGGATAAAAACAGCTTATTTATAGGTGATTTCGATCGTGGAAACCTTAAAAAAACAGCTCTTTACAGTACCTATTTAACCATTCCGGTAGACCTGAAATTTGTTTTATCTCCGAAATATAAAGAATATGAAGGTGTAAAATATCTGGATAACAGGAAGAATCAGCTGGCCCTCATATTAGGTATTTATGGAGGAATTAAAGTAGGAAACCTTAATTATATCAAATACTCCAATGAATATTCCGACAGAATTGTAGAAAGGGAAAAAATGATGCATGGATTGAACGATTTTATCTTTGGAGGAAAATTGGGAATCAGTTATGGCGGATTTAATCTGTTTGTTCAGAAAGATTTTACTCCTGCTTTCAATAACAATGCTTTGCTGAAGAAAAAATATGGACTTCAGATTGGTATAGAAATCGCAAATGTTAATTTTTAATTTAATAATAAATAAATTATTTCTTTAATTAATAAGTAGAAATAGCATTGTTTTTTTACGACTAACGAACGTTTGTGCCGTAAAATTGTATTTTTAAAACACACGATCTAAAAGTGTGTTTTTTTTTGTATTTTGGCACTTTAGTAAATATGAAAAATATTCAGTTATTAGGACTGCTGTTAGTTATTGTGGGCAGTTTTTTACCTCTGGTACATGTGCCTGTGATCGGGAACTGGAACTATTGGAAACTAGATCATTATCTGGCCATTGCCTGCTGGGTTTTTTCAGCATGTGCTATGGTTGGAATTGTTAATAATAGTGGGAAAACCGTGAGATTTTTCGGGATTCTGCTCATTCTTTTATTTGGGTTTACCCTGGTGGCTGTAAAAATGCAGTCTTTACAGTACTTCAGCTTTTTACCATTCAAATCCTGGCAGGAAACTTTTGCAGGAATTGTAAAATTAAAATGGGGTTGGGCTGTAGAATTTTTAGGTGCTTTTATAATGGTTTTCACAGGAGGAAGTAAAAAAGTAAACAATAGAGCACAGATATAGAATGAACTTCTTACAACTATTTTTCAGCAGGAATTTTGTTTACAGCTGCTCTATATGTAAATGCTCAGACAACTGAACAGAAAAAGCTGGAGAATCCGCCTAAATGTACCCATATATAAGGAAGGAAAGTTTGTAAGGCCCAATTATCCGGAAGGAACATGGTATGTGATCATTAAGGATAGTATTCAGACCGAATATTTGAATAATGGAAAGGATTATATCAAGTCAACACTGGTTTTTGTGGATGATTGTAACTACAAAGCAATTGTCATGGAAAAATCTGATAAAAATGATCCCGCACAGATTAGGAGATGTATTCAATAACAAAATTGTAGCCACTCAGGATAATCTCCTGAAAGTGAGTACAAAAATTGAAGGAACCCAATTTGATGTGGTATATGTGAAAGTAAAATAAAATTCAAACTATAAAAAGGGAATTTAGGTTTCCTTTAGCTAAAATAAAAATTATATACATGAAAGAAGTATTCATTGTTTCCGCAGTAAGAACCCCTATGGGAAGTTTTATGGGAAGCTTATCAACAGTTCCGGCTACAAAACTGGGAGCAACTGCCGTAAAAGGAGCATTAGACAAAATCGGACTAGATCCTGAAAAAGTACAGGAAATCTATATGGGAAATGTTCTGCAGGCAGGAGAAGGACAGGCGCCGGCTCGTCAGGTAGCATTGGGAGCAGGTCTTTCAATCAATACGCCTTCTACGACAGTCAATAAAGTTTGTGCTTCAGGAATGAAGGCTGTAACAATGGCCGCTCAGGCGATCAAAGCCGGTGATGCAGATGTTATTGTTGCAGGAGGGATGGAAAACATGTCTTTAGTTCCACATTATTACAATGCAAGAGTTGCTACAAAACTGGGCGATATCAAGATGCAGGACGGTATGGTGCTTGACGGTCTTACAGACGTATACAACAAAGTGCATATGGGCGTTTGCGCAGAAAAATGCGCAGCAGATTATAATATTACAAGAGAGGATCAGGATAACTTCGCTATAGAATCTTACAAAAGATCTGCAAAAGCATGGAGCGAGGGAAAATTCAATGAAGAAATTGTACCGGTTTCTATTCCTCAGAGAAAAGGAGAGCCTGTGATCTTTGCAGAGGATGAAGAATACAAAGCGGTAAACTTCGACAGAATTTCAACACTTCCTACTGTATTCAAAAAAGAAGAAGGGACAGTGACAGCAGCGAATGCATCTACCTTGAATGACGGAGCTTCTGCATTGATTCTTGTTTCAAAAGAAAAAATGGAAGAACTTGGATTAAAGCCTCTTGCAAAAATCATTTCATATGCTGATGCAGCTCAGGAGCCTGAAAACTTTACTACTGCTCCGGCTAAAGCTTTACCTATTGCTCTTAAAAAAGCAGGATTGGAGATTTCAGATATCGATTTCTTCGAATTCAACGAAGCGTTCTCAGTAGTAGGATTAGCCAATAATAAAATCTTAGGATTGGATGCAGCGAAAGTAAACGTAAATGGTGGTGCAGTAGCATTAGGACACCCACTGGGAAGTTCAGGTTCAAGAATTATCGTTACATTGATCAACGTATTGAAGCAAAATAATGCAAGATACGGTGCCGCAGCCATCTGCAACGGTGGTGGTGGAGCTTCTGCTATCGTGATTGAAAATATCTAATATTCTGTTTAAGAATATATTACCATTAAGAAATGGATAATTTTTTTAAAAACTTATCCATTTCTTAATGGTTTTTTTATTTTTGTGCTACTAATATATATTTGAAATGTCTGAAACTGAGAATCGACAGCCTAAAAACATAAAGAATAATCCGAAGATTATGAAAGCCTGGGCTGTATATGACTGGGCTAACTCTGTGTATTCCCTGGTCATTACCTCTACTATTTTTCCCATTTATTATTCTATCCTAACCACGGCTTATGAGAAAAAGGAATATGTAGCAGAAACCAAATCATGGATTGATGTCCCGGTAAGGCATACAATCAAAATTTTTGGAGAAGGATATCAGCCGGATGCCGTATACGGATATTCACTTACCATATCGTTCTTTATCGTAGTATTACTGTCGCCGTTTTTATCTTCTTTAGCAGATACCATCGGAAATAAAAAATCTTTTCTGCAGTTCTTCTGCTATCTGGGAGCAACTTCATGTATGGGACTGGCTATGTTTACAGGAATGCATAACGTATTCTTGGGACTTCTGTTCAGTATTACAGCCAGTGTCGGATTCTGGGGAAGTTTAGTTTTTTATAACTCTTTCCTTCCCGATATTGCTACCCCGGACAGGCAGGATGCACTTTCTGCAAGAGGGTATGTGTACGGATATATCGGCTCTGTGGTTTTAGTAGTAATTTGTCTGGTATTGATTCAGGTTTTTGCCAAAGGAGCTGCTCAGCAATTACTGTTTACAAGAATCAGTTTCCTGTTAACAGGGGCATGGTGGTTTGGGTTTTCTCAATATACTTTCAAACATCTTCCTCAATTTGGCGATGTAAAAGATAAGCTTCCAAAAGATCTTGTCTTACTGAACTATAAAAATATCTTTAAAAAACATGAAGAGCAGGGTGGCTTTTTTGAAGTATTTAAAGATAACCTGAGCTTTTATAAAGACATTGCAAAAGAAAGTTTTCATGAACTGTTTAAAGTGGGGGGAGAGCTTTTCAAAGATAAAAACCTGAAATTCTTTCTGTCAAGTTTCTTCTTTTACAGTGTGGGAATGCAGACCATTTTCCTGATGGCAACCTTATTTGGAAAAAGTGAGATCAATCTTGCTCAGGATAAACTGATTGGAACACTTCTTGTCATTCAGATTGAAGCGATTATCGGGGCTGTTATTTTTTCAAGACTTTCTAAGAGAATCGGTAATAAAAATGTCATTTCTATTGCCATCATCCTGTGGATTATAGCTTGTATCTGGGCCTATTTCCTTAATAAAGAAAATCCTACAGTAGAATATCAGTTCTACGGAGTCGCTGCAGTAGTAGGTTTGGTAATGGGGGGACTTCAGGCAATGTCCAGATCCACATACTCAAAGCTGCTTCCGGAAAACTCTATGGAAAATACCACGTACTTCAGCTTCTATGATGTGCTGGAGAAAATTGCCATCATTATTGGAACATTTATCTTTGCGACCTTGATTGAACATTTCAACAATATGCGTATTGCCGCATTGTCAATGACCATATTCTTCGGTGCCGGGCTTATTTTAATCCGATTCCTGAAGGTGAAAATGAGAAAAGACAGAGAAACATTATAAAATTAAAAAGACGTTATTTTTAGCGTCTTTTTTTTTGAAAAAAGAATAGGGTAACAGCTTAGGAAAAAAGCTTAGCATGAAAATACCCTCCATGGATAAATCATGGATTTTATCTTTTAAATTATGTTTATTTATCATATTTTTTCCGTAATTTTAATAGAAGAACTGAAGAAAGTAAAATAGATGATAATTCGGCCTGAGTTTTGCTTATATTCAGCGGAATAATTTTTAACTTTGCAAAAAGATTTATTGTCAAAATGACCAACCCTTTATTTTATGCAAAAATAATCCTGTTTGGAGAATATGGAATGATTGAAGATTCCCAGGGGCTTGTAGTACCTTACAGCTTCTATAAAGGGACTCTAAAGTTTTCCGATTTGAGCTCTGAATTTGAACTTAATTCCAACAGGCATCTGCAGAAATATTCTGATTTTCTTACAAAACTTGATCTTTCCGACGATTTTAAACTGGATATTGAGAGTTTCAAAAAAGATATTTCAAACGGACTTTTCTTTGATTCCAATATTCCGCAAGGTTATGGAGTGGGAAGTTCTGGAGCGCTGGTAGCTGCTATTTTTGAAAAATATTCAATCAGTAAACTGAATCCTGAGAACATCTCCAAGGATAATCTTAAAAAATTAAAAGCTGTTTTTGGAGAAATGGAAAGTTATTTCCATGGCAAAAGTTCAGGAATGGATCCGTTGATCTGTTATATGAACCTACCGATTCTTATCGAAAATAAAGAAAATTTAGACAGGGTAGACATTCCGGATGGAGAAGAAGGTAAAGGAGCTATTTTCCTGATTGATTCCGGTATGACGGGAGAAACAGGACCTATGATTCAGATCTTCTTTGAGAAAATGAAAACAGAAGGTTTCAGGAAAACACTGAAAGAAGAGTTCATCCGTTACAATAATGCATGTATTGATTCTTTCCTGAAAAAAGATATGAATCCTTTCTTCAGAAATCTTAAAAAGCTTTCGCACTGGGCCTATGAACATTTCCGTCCTATGATTCCTGAAAGCATCTTTAATATCTGGAAAAAAGGACTGGACTCTAATGCTTATTATCTGAAACTCTGCGGAAGCGGCGGTGGAGGGTATATTTTAGGGTTTACCAAAGATTATGCAAAAGCAGAAAAAATGCTTGATGGCTTCCAAAAAGAAGTGATTTACAGATTTTAAACAGGTTGGAATGAATTCTGAAAAAGAAACTTTCCAATCTAAAAACGATCTATCAAAATCTCTATTTTACAGATTTTCACAATTCGTGGGCTTTTTGCTCGGAGCACGTTTTTTTGTAGCCGCTCTTTTGACCTTTGCCCTCTATGTTTCTACATTTTTCCTGTTCAATCAGGACGAATCTTTCAGAAAATTCGTATTCGATTTTAAAGTACACGGTATTATTTTTTGTACTGTCCTTACCATTCTGGCGGGCGGGATTATCAACCAGTTCTATGATCTGGAGAAAGATCATGTTGTAAAGCCTTTCAGAACAAGGGTTCAGAGCTTCATCAAACAGAAATATTTTCTTTACGCTTACCTGGCATTAAGTGCTATTTCTTTGGGAGTAGCCTGGATGATTTCCCATAATGTTTTCGTCTTTTTTGTAGTCTATCAGTTCTTTATGTGGTTTTACAGTCATAAACTGAGCAGGATACTGATTCTGAATAACCTTACTTTTGTCAGCCTTACCCTGTATCCGTTTTTTGGAATGATGGTGTATTACGAAACCTTTTCTAAAAAGGTATTCCTGATGGCCGTTTTTCTTTTCCTTATTCTGCTCTGTATTGATATTGTAAAAGATACCCTTACCAGAAGTGTAGATAAAGCATTTGGATATACTACCATTCCCAATTATTTTAAAACCAGAAATACAAAAGTTATTCTGACCTCTTTATTGATGGTTACCATGGCAGTTTCTATGAAGCTTATTGCAAAAACCGGCATTACCGGGTTTATGGCATATTATTTTGCCGGAGGTCTTTTTGTGATGATCATATGTATTTATCTTCTTTTAAAGGCTTCCCGGAAAAGTAACTTCCTTACATTGAATATATTACGTTTCTGGGTTTTTGTAGGAATTATAGCAATGCTTTTAAACGGAATAGAGCATAAATTATAAAAAAATTCTTTTAAATAAACTGAGGTTATTATTACCTTTGCATAACTAAATTTAATAAATAGGAATGCCCATTTTTAATGATACTAAAATTGCATTTGCAGACAAGTCTGATGCACAATTGAGAAAGGCTTACTGGATGTTTAAAATGATTGAACAGCCCGCTCTTACAAGTCTTGGAACATCTATCCTTAATTTCACAGTACACAATAACTTTCCATTTGTAACAGGAATTGTAAAAAAAACTTTATTTGAGCAATTTTGCGGAGGGGAAACCCGTGAAGAAAGTATGAAAGTTGTGAAACAGCTGTTCAAGAGAGGAGTTGGAAGTATTTTCGATTATTCTATTGAAGGGAAGGAGGATGAGGAAACTTTTGATGCGGTGTGTAAAGAGATTAAGGACATTGTAAGGTTCTCAGTAGGAAATCCTGCAATTCCTTTTATCGTATTTAAGCCTACCGCCTTCGGAAGAATTGACCTTTATGAAGCTGTTGGAAAAGGAGCAGAGCTTACTACAAGCCAAAAAGAGGAATGGGAAAGAGTGGTAAAAAGATTTGATGAAGTATGCAGTCTTTGCCATGAAAATGATAAAAAAGTAATGGTAGATGCTGAAGAAACCTGGATGCAGGACGCAGCAGATCATCTTTGTGAAGAGATGATGGAGAAATATAACCAACAAAAGCCTATCGTCTGGAATACTATCCAGATGTACAGAACCGGAAGACTGGAATATATGGAAGCTCATCTTCAAAGAGCAAGAGAGAAGAATTATTTCATCGGTTATAAGATCGTCCGTGGTGCTTATATGGAAAAGGAAAGAGCCAGAGCAGCAGAAAAAGGATATGCAGATCCGATTCAGCCTACCAAAGAAGCTTCGGATAAAAACTATAATGCGGGAATCGACTTTGTAATGGAGCATTTGGACAAGGTTTCAGCGTTTTTCGGAACCCATAACGAAATCTCTTCAGAATTGATTATGGATAAAATGAAAGCCAAATCTCTTGAAAATAGTAATCCACATGTATATTTCGGACAGCTTTACGGAATGAGTGATAATATTACCTTCTATTTGTCAGATAAAGGCTATAATGTGGCTAAATATCTTCCATATGGACCTGTAAAGGATGTTGTGCCTTATTTGACGAGAAGAGCCCAGGAAAACACCTCTGTAGCCGGACAAACCGGAAGGGAACTTGGATTGATCAAGAAAGAACTGGAAAGAAGAAAAAAGTAATAGTGTTCTTCATAAATCTATCAGACCTGCATATTTAGCAGGTCTTTTTTATTGGAATTAACCCATTTAGGAAGCCTGTTTTTCCTGTGTGAGCAGGATTAGAATTTTAAATGAAATCAATAATAATCAATCAATCATGTATTGTATTAATTATATGTTAAAATAATATTATTTTTATTGCTGATTTGATTTTAAATATTTATATTTGATAGAGCCATAAAAAAACTAGCACATGAAAATGTTTTCAGTGACTGAGGTAATTCCAGTCATGAAGATCTTACCCATACGATAAGCCACAGTAAATTACCCTTATAAATAGTCTGAATTTGTAAATATAGAAAATGGGAGCAGGCATATAATGATCAATCCATCAGCTTGATTACCATTAATATTTTTTTAAAATAAAATAAAGCAATAGCTTTAGTTTTCTTCTTCAAATATTTTTTAACCTGATCATTTTCTTTGATCAGGTTTTTTAAGGCTCAAAACTTTCGAATTTTCCATTTTCATAAAACAAAACGATGCGTTTTATTTTACTTTGCTGATTACCAAACAGTTGACTTAAAACCTGATCGCCGGGATTTTCTAATCGCTGAGAATCCGATATTTTTTCCGGAGCTTTATTCTGGGCTGGTATAACCGATTCTCCAGGACTTGATTTTGGAGTTTCTGTCCTGGCTTCTTCACTTCCAAACTCATCATCATTCATCATGGTAAAAAGGTCGGGGAGTGGAGTCGTTTTTATTTTCTCCTCTTCAGCATGTTCTTCGTTAATTTCTGTTTCTGGCAGTTGGGATTTCAACATCTCACCTTCACCGGTAACCAGCCAGTCCCATAAAAGTTCCGGGAAACGGGATTTTATTTTTATGATAAATTCAAGAGAGGGTTTATTTCTGCCCGATGTAATATGTGAAATGGATGAACGCTGTACATCAATTTCATCAGCAAACTCAGAAGGAGTAAGATTGGAATACTCTATAATTTTGGAAATTCTTTCATTTAAACTCATAAAAATAAGCCTTTAATTATTTTACAAATGTAACATATAAAATTTACAAATGCAAAATACAAACGTAAATATGATGAAATTTCATTTGTATACATCTGTAAATTAATTTCAAATAATTATTATTCAGTATTTTATAGATAGATTACAATTGTATTTAACTTTCAAATCAAATTCTAACAGCTCAGAGATTGAGAGGGTATATCCTAGTTTAATATTGTAAATTAATACTTTTTCAGGGTTTATTTACCTCTTAAAATACATGAAATTTGTGGTTTTACAATATTAACCCATAAAGCTCTTCTTTTTTGAAAATAATAGTCTGAATGTGTCTTATATGCTTCCTATACGTGTTATTCAACAGTTATAATTGTAAATTACTTATGTAAATGATGCTTAATTGAGCACTTTTGCCTCCAGTGGATAAGAAATATTTACCTGGTAAACAACTTATTTTGCCATGAATGAAAATTTGGCTAAAAAAGTTTCTGTTATCCATAACTTTTCACCTGAATTAAATTTCTCAAAAATTTTACATTTGTATAATTGAATAAATTTCTATGTTTTCCCCATTTTCATTGTTTAATAAAATAGTCCTTAAATGCTTTTAAACAGACTCATTATTACTTCAAGTATTATTATAAATATAATTTAAATAAATTTTGTAAAGTATTGAATTGTAAATATTTAAATGTTTGGTTTTGAATTATTCACAATCCACAATTTTATCCACAGACAATTTGTCATTCTCTGTCGTTTAATGATTTTACAAAAGTTAATCAATCAATTAAGTTTAAAAACAGCACTATTTAAATATTGTAAACTAAATAAAATACAGATGTCAAATGTAAATTTATGTGATTTGCTAATATTTACAAATGTTAATTTAAGTTTTTGATCAAAAATGGCTAAATTTGATTCTTGTAAATTATTTCTCAAAATGAATCTTGAACAGATCTACTCTCAAAACCCCGATTTCTCAAATCGCTATATTTCCCCTGAAAAATTATTTTCTTATCTACAGGCTAATCTCAGCGATTACATTCAGCAGATCGGAACATCCTATTTGGATAAACCTATTTATCAGTTAAGCATCGGAACCGGAAACATTCAGGTATTGGCATGGTCACAAATGCACGGAAATGAATCCAATGCTACTCATGCTATGCTTGATCTTTTGGTAACCCTTGATAAAGCTCCCGAACTGAAGGAGGATTTATTGAGCAAAATAAAACTCGACTTTATATTCATGCTGAATCCGGACGGATCTGAAAGATGGACCAGACTGAATGCAGCCGATATTGATCTGAACAGAGATTTTCATAATGAAGCAAGTAAAGAGATTAAATTCCTGAAAAAAGCAGCTGCTTCCAAGAAATATGATTATGCCTTAAATCTTCATGAGCAGAGAACCATCTTTACTACTGACGGTATTCATCCTGCTACACTTTCATTTTTGGCTCCTTCCGAAAATGTAGAACGTACTGTGACCGAAAACAGGAAAAAATGTATGGCAGTTATCGGAAATGTATACAATCATTTGAAGGAAATGATTCCCAATCAGATCGGAAGATATTCAGATGAGTTTTATCCGACTTCTACAGGAGATAATTTTATCAAAGCCGGGATGCCAACTATTCTATTCGAGGGAGGTCACTTTGTAGATGATTATACCAGAAAAGGAACCAGAAAATATTATACAATTGCTCTTTATTATGCTTTAAAAGCAATGAGTGAATTGAATTCTGATATTACAGGCTGGGAAACTTATCTGGAAATTCCTGAAAATAGAGAAACCCATTATGATGTCATTTACAGGAATGTAAAATTGAATACGGAGCATGAATGCATTCTTGACATCGCTGTCCAGTACAGAGAAATTAAGGAAGATGGTAAAGATGAAATCTCTTTTGTTCCTTTTGTAATGGAGGCAGGAGATGTGAAACAGAAAAAAGGCTGGCTGGAAATAGACTGTACCGGAAAGAAATTTGTTTCTGCTACTAAATATCCCAAGCTGGATGCTGTAGTGGAATTTAAAATAGAAGATTAAACGGTCAACATTTTTAAGTCCGGAACATTTATTTACACCCTTAAATCAAAATGGTTAATCAATTATGATAAAGAATTTTCTGACCTTAATTGTAGTAATAACTATGGGGCTGCCTTTGATAGCACAAAATCAGTCCTCAATCCCGTATAAAGCAAATGACAGTATGATGGTGACTGTAATACTTCGTCATATGCAGGAAAATCCGGTGGATACGATTCAGGCCAGGGTAATGAAGCAGAAATTTTATCAGAAACTCAATAAAAGCCATGCACGCATCATTTCATGGAATGTGGTGATGGGAATAGGACAGATTATTACTTTAAGATTTAAACCTGAATATACGAGAGAAGTTAACCAGGTATTTGAAAGCGGAGCCTGGGGTGGATTTAAAACAGAATTTTATCCTTCTTATGATTTCCTTCCTGTTTATCCGGTAATGCTTGAAAAGGAAAAGAAAATGAGTAAATAAGATCTTCCAATATAAAAAAAACGTTCTCAACTTTTCTTGAGAACGTTTTTTTTATATTGTTGTATAGGAATTAATTAACTACTTTGATTCCATTCGCCACGAATCTGATTTCCTCTTTAGGCTGGGTAATCGCATCAATTTCAGACTGAGGTTTTTTAGCGTCTTCTGCATAGTGTTTCTGTTCATTCACAGAAATTACTTTTCTTTCAGCATTTCCTTCCAGTACTACATTTTTTCCTTTTAAAGCTGTCGGTACAAAAAACGCATAGTCTTTCATTTTCACAAAAAACTTAGAATTATCTTCCGTCTGAATGGTAAGCCAGCATCCTTTTTTGTCGCAGACGTCGGTTACTTTTCCTTTAACAGCAACATTCTCTACTTTTTTATTGTCCTTTTTAAGCTGTTTATTCAGCTTATCCACTGTGATTGCTTTGGATTCTATGGATGAAGTGAGCTGACCGCCATAAGTATCACCTACCAAAGCTTTTCCTGCCGGAGGTCCGGATTGGGCAAATGCTAATGAAGAAGTACTTACAGCTGCTGCAATTAATATCACCTTAAATTTCATGTTTAATATTTTTTTCAAAAATACTAATTAAAATCAAATCATAACCGAATTTTAAATAACAAAAAGCATATGTTTCAAGGAATTTTCAAGAAAATTCAAAATCAAAGACAGATTTGATTATATTTGACCCCTATACTTGACTATGCAGAAAAAACTGAAACTATGGGATGCCATCATGCTTGTGATGGGATCGATGATTGGAAGCGGAATATTTATTGTAAGTGCTGATATGATGCGGAATTTAGGTTCCGGATTCTGGCTGGTTGTCGTTTGGGTCATTACAGGTGTGATGACAGTGGCTGCAGCAATAAGTTATGGAGAACTGTCCGCATTGTTTCCAAAGGCAGGAGGGCAATATACTTATCTGAAAGAGATCTTCGGGAAAAAAATGGGATTCCTTTATGGCTGGGGGCTTTTTACGGTTATACAAACCGGAACCATTGCTGCAGTAGCAATGGCTTTTGGTAAATTTACTGCTTACCTGATTCCATCCCTGAACGATGCCGCACCTATTTTTCAAAGTGGTGAATTTAAGATAACCTGGATCCAGATTCTTGCTATTGGTGTGATTCTGCTGCTTACCTATATCAATACCCGTGGAGTGGAAAGCGGAAAAATCCTTCAGAATATTTTCACAGGTTCCAAAATTATTGCATTATTAGGCTTAATTGCTGCCGGTTTTATATTGGTGGATATTTCTCATTTATCTGAAAATTTCAGTTGGGGAACAGATTCATTCAATAATCTTAAAAAAGACCTGAGCGGTAATTTCCTTAAAGAAGGCTGGGAACCGATAGGGGGAATGACTCTACTGGGAGGAATTGCTGCTGCTATGGTAGGTTCTGTTTTCAGCTCTGTGGCATGGGAAAGCGTAACCTTTGTTTCCGGAGAAATTGAAAATCCTAAAAAAAATGTTGTAAAATCAATGATTTACGGAACTTCTGCTGTAATGATTCTTTATATTGCCGTAAACTATGTATACTTAAATGCCCTGGATAGGGATGCCATTGCATTTGCTGCCAATGACAGGGTAGCAGTAGCGGCCTCTCAGAATATCTTTGGAAGTGCGGGAACTATTATTATCGCTTTATTGGTGATGATCTCTACATTCGGATGCAATAACGGATTGATCCTGGCAGGAGCCAGAGTTTTTCAGACGATGGCAAAAGACGGTATGTTCTTTAAATCAGCAGAAAAAAACAATAAAAATGAAGTTCCTGAAAATGCATTATGGATGCAGGGTGTTTGGGCCTCCATTCTGTGTCTGAGCGGACAGTACGGGAATTTGCTGGACATGATCTCTTTTGTAATTGTTCTTTTTTATATGATTACGGTTTTTGGCGTTATTTATTTAAGAATGAAACAGCCGGAGCTGGAAAGACCTTATAAGACATGGCTTTATCCGGTAACTCCTGTTATTTACCTTTTGATAGGAACTTGTTTCTGTATCTTACTTTTAATCTACAAACAGCAATATACATGGCCTGGGTTTATTTTGGTTCTGCTTGGGCTTCCGGTGTACTATTTTATCAACCGAAAAAAATCAGACATTTGATATAACGAAAATATAACAGTTTAGAGGGCTTTCAATTCAGTTTGAAAGCCTTTTTTTAAATAATATTTTAAAGTATTGTAATCATTATTTGCCGGAAATGTGTATTTTGGTATCTCGTTTTTTAAAACAGGACCATGAAGTAAAAAACAATAAGCTATGGATACACCAAATTACAGAATGCCTTTCGTACCGTCTACTTTAATGACCGAAGGCGGAAGTATCGATACCTGCGGTATGGGGGAAAGTATTGCCCACAATATTATGCTGCTGATCACCACCAAAAAAGGGGAGAACAGATATGATGAAAACTATGGAAATGATGTCTGGAATCTTGAATTCGATAACGGCGTTACAAGTGCCATCTGGGAAAGCGTTTTTATCAAAAGTCTGAAGAGGCAGATTCAGGAATATGAACCGAGAATTGTAAACCCGCAGATTGATGCTCATATACAGTTTGTAGAACACAGCTACGATACTAAAGAACACACCGAAATTAAAAAGAAAGTAAGAATTGCCATCAATGCAAAAATGGAGGAAACAGGAGAACGTTTCAGTTTTTCAACAGAGCTGTTTCTAAGCCCGATGTCTATTGATTAATATTTTTAACAGCGAAAGAAAATTATGAATTTAGATCAGAATATTTATTCCAAAGAATCTGTAAAAGCAAGAATGCTTCAGAATGCAACTAAAGTATGGGGATTGAGAAGTCCGCAGTCTTTAGATCCTTTTGTGAAACTCTTGATAGACGCATTCAGCACAGAGATTTTCAAAGCGAATAATGAAATACAAACGGTGAATGCCCGTATATTGGAAAAACTGGCGAAACTGCTTACACCGTCTATCTATACACATCCGAATCCCGCTCATTCTGTGGCTTTTACGCAGCCTTATGAATCTTCTGAAATTTTATTGGAACATACAGAGTTTTTCTTCCGTAAGCAAATGACTTCCACTATAAAATCTGAGTCAGATAAACAGCTGAATATTCCTTTTACTCCGGTGGGAAATGTAAGAATCAATAAAGTTCACGCCTCTATTATGTTTGTAGGGAATACCTGTTACAGTATTGATGATAGGTTTAATAAAATTCCTATTGCAAGATTCCAGGGAAGACCAGAAGATTACAGAAAAATAACAATAGGAGTGGATGTCAGCAAATATGTAAGTGAAAACTTTCCGAAATATCTGAGCATATTCTGTTCTAACCCGGCTTTTGAACATCTGGATTTTGTATACAAATTATTACCCTATATTACTGTATCAAGCAGTGGCAATCCTCTTTTTGTAAGAGAGGGTTTAAGCTACCTGACAGAAAACCGGAACGATGGATACGAACAGATGTTCAAAGAGCAGTCTATCAGAAATAAAGTGATTGAAGATATTAAAAGTATTTACCGTCACAAATTTATTGAAGTAACAGGAATTTCTCAAAGCCTGTTTTCAGAACCGGGACAGCTACCGCAGAATCTTGAATTCCTGACAGAAAAAGAAGAAATTACTAAATTCCTGGACAATAAAAGTTATCTGTGGCTTACCTTTGAATTCCCGCCACAGTTTTCAGCGGAAATCCTTGATAATTTTTCCTTTGTTCTGAACGCATTCCCGGTATACAACAGAGGTTGGAAAAAAACAGAATACACCCTTGATATCATGGGGAATAATATACCTCTGGTAACCGATGAAGGAGAACATTTCCTTTATGTGGATGAGGTGCAGGACGGAGATGGCAGGAAATATACTGAAATTCCCTTTACCCCGGCAGATGATCTTAAAAAAGGATTATATACTGTAAGAAAAGGAGGGATGGAGCGTTTCACAAGCCGAAATGCAGTTGATATGATTGCCAATGTTCTGGAGTTGACAAGGGATGAAATTGCGGCATTCTCCCTGCTAAATAGAGATAATGTAAAAGGAGTTCTCAGCGAAATGTCCGATAAAATGAAATCTATGGTGCAGAAAGTAAACAATGCCAAAAGGAATATCAGACAGGAGCTGAACTATGTGATCATGGAGCCGGTAGAAAAAACAGACCACACCTATGCTGCTTTCTGGATAACACACTGTACACTGGCCAATCATATGCGGCCCGGGACTGAACTTTCCAATCAGTTGAAGTCACAGACTATTGTCCTGCTTACAGAAACACTGGGAGGAGCCGAAGAGCAGAAAGGGACAGACAGCATTCAGGCTTATAAATATGCCCTGACAACCCGGGATAAAATCATTTCTTTGGAAGATGTCAAAAACTACTGCCGCATGATTCTGAAAGATGAGGTAAGAGAAGTAAGAGTGAGAAGAGGAACCATGATCAGCAATAAACCTAAAGAAGGCTTTGTAAGAACTGTTGAAGTGGAAATCGTTCCTCAGAACTATTCTTTCTATGGAAGAGCGTATTGGGAAAATATGGCCAATATTATCAGAAATCAGATCATTGCCAAGGCCATTGACGGAATCGAATATGTCGTAAGGATTACCAATGAGGACGTTGAGTTCCAGGATATGTAAGGTTTTTTGAAAAGTAAATGAGTTTAAAATATAAAATGCCGTACCCGTTACGGCATTTTTAATTGTATCAATGGGAACTGGCTCCAGCCTGTTTTGAATAAATGAGATTTTCCAATGGCATTAGCCTGGACATACGAAATTAATCCGTAAAAATTCAATCATTGACCGCTCAAAGTATTAACAAAACCTAAGAATTTTTTAAGAAACTTTTATCCCTTTAATATTCAAAAAAAGTCTATAAAATTTCGTATTTTTGCACGTTGTGATTTTCAGGCAAAATCACCCCAAATTATGAGTAAATCAACAGAATATATAGAAGTTTACGGGGCACGTGAACACAACCTTAAAAATATTAATGTAAAAATTCCACGTAACGAGCTTGTCGTGATTACAGGCCTTTCAGGAAGTGGGAAATCGTCACTGGCTTTCGATACTATTTTTGCAGAAGGCCAGCGTCGCTATATTGAAACGTTCTCTGCCTATGCACGTCAGTTTTTAGGTGGATTGGAACGTCCTGATGTAGATAAAATTGAAGGGCTTTCTCCGGTGATTGCCATTGAGCAGAAAACGACCAATAAAAACCCGCGTTCCACCGTTGGAACGGTTACTGAGCTTTACGACTTTCTGCGTCTTCTGTATGCCAGAGTTTCGGATGCATATTCTTTGTCTACAGGGCAAAAGCTGGTAAGTTATACCGAAGACCAGATTCTTGAGACCATCAAAGAAAACTATAAAAAAGAGAAAATCATGCTTTTGGCGCCTGTAGTGCGTTCCAGAAAAGGGCATTATCATGAGCTTTTCGTTCAGATGGCTAAAAAAGGTTATGGTCAGGCCAGAATCGATGGTGAGTTACAGGATATTGAATATGACTTAAAACTTGACCGTTATAAAACCCATGACATCGATATTGTTATCGACCGTTGGATTATTGGAGAAAATGCCTCAGAAAGCAGAATGGAAAAATCATTGCGTACGGCAATGGAAATGGGGGAAGGAATTATCGGAATTCAGAAGCTGGGGAGTACAGATATCGAATACTTTTCCAAAAATCTGATGGATGCTGAAACCGGACATTCTTTGGCGCTGCCGGAACCGAATACTTTCTCATTCAATTCACCGAAAGGAAGCTGTCCGAACTGTAAAGGGCTGGGAACCATCAAAAAGATCAATACTGATTATTTCATAGACAATCCTAAACTGTCTATTAACCAGGGAGGATTATTACCATTGGAAGATATCAAGTCTAACAAATGGATTCTGTCGCAGATTAAAAGTATTCTTGAGATCTTCGGATTAGGATTAACAACACCATTAAAGGAGATTCCTGAAGAAGCACTGGATTATATCTACAATGGCTGTCACAAAGAATTCAATAAAGACCTGAAATACGCAGGAATTACCAAAAAAATTAAAATCAGTTTTGATGGTTTAATTGCTTTCATGGAAGAAATTATTGATGAAAGAGAATCTTACGAAGCCATTTTATTAGAGAGACATTTTACCACAGAAGAAACCTGTCCGGAATGTCATGGAACCCGTCTTCAGCCTTCAAGCTTAAGTTTTAAAATTGACGGAAAGAATATTGCTGAGGTGAACGGACTAAGCTTAGCAGATTTAAAAGAGTGGCTGGCTGATGTTAAAGACAAATTCTCAGAAAAAAATAAAATCATTGCTCATGAGATCTTAAAAGAGATTGAAACCAGACTTCAGTTTTTGCTGGATGTTGGCTTGGATTATTTAAGTCTGAGCAGAAGTTCAAAAACACTTTCAGGAGGAGAATCGCAGAGAATCCGTCTGGCAACACAGATCGGGTCTCAATTGGTGAATGTATTGTATATCCTCGATGAACCAAGCATCGGACTTCACCAGAGAGATAATGAAAGGCTGATAAATTCTCTGAAAAATCTTAGAGATATCGGAAACTCTGTATTGGTGGTGGAGCATGATAAAGACATGATCCTGGAAGCTGATGAGGTCCTGGATATCGGTCCTAAAGCCGGAAAATTCGGTGGAGAGATCCTTTGGCAGGGGAAACCGAAAGATCTGGTGAAAGCTGATACCATCACTGCTCAATACATCAATGGAAAAAGAAAAATTGAAATTCCTGCAGAAAGAAGAGCAGGAAGCGGTAAAAATATTGTTTTAAAAGGTGCAACAGGAAATAATCTTAAAAACGTAACCTTAGATATTCCTCTTGGAAAGCTGGTGGTAGTAACAGGGATTTCAGGAAGCGGAAAATCTTCTTTGATTAACGGAACATTATATCCGATCCTTAACAAACACTTCTACAGAGCAGTTCAGGAGCCTTTGCCTTACAAAAAAATTGAAGGGTTAGATAATATTGATAAAATTGTAGATGTAGACCAGACTCCAATCGGGAGAACTCCACGCTCGAACCCCGCAACCTATACCGGAATGTTTACCGATATCAGAAACCTGTTTGCAGAGCTGCCGGAAAGTAAAATCCGTGGATATAAACCGGGAAGATTCTCTTTCAACGTGAAAGGCGGAAGATGCGAAACCTGTCAGGGTGGAGGATTGAAAGTGATTGAAATGAATTTCCTTCCGGATGTATATGTTCATTGTGAAACCTGTAACGGGAAACGCTTCAACAGAGAAACCCTGGAAGTTCGTTACAAAGGAAAATCAATTTCTGACGTATTGGATATGACCATTGATGAAGCGGTAGATTTCTTCCAGCCGATTCCTAAGATTTTTTCCAAAGTGAAAACATTGCAGGATGTCGGATTAGGATATATTACCCTGGGACAGCAGTCGACAACCCTTTCAGGTGGTGAAGCACAGCGTATCAAGTTGGCAACCGAACTGGCAAAAAGACAGACCGGAAATACCCTTTATATCCTTGATGAACCCACCACAGGACTTCATTTTGAAGATGTAAAAATCCTGATGGATGCCATTAATCAGCTGGTGGAGCTCGGAAACTCATTCATTATCATCGAACATAATATGGATGTGATCAAATTGGCAGACCATATTATTGACGTTGGGCCGGAAGGAGGAAAACATGGCGGACAGATTGTAGCACAGGGAACTCCTGAAGAAATAGTAAAATCGAAGAAAAGTTTGACCGGAAAGTTCTTGAAAAGAGAACTGGAATAAAGATTCATATGAAAACGCTGGCGCAAAAGAACGGAAGAAATGCAAGTTATTTTGAAATCAAAGAAGATGGAGTCTTTGTAAAAAATGATTTTACCAAAGAGTTGCATGAATATAAAGTTCATTTTGCAGATATTTATGACGATGAGACTGTCTTTAGAAAAACAAAAGATTGGGTGCTTTTGGCAATCACTGTATCGGTCGTATTCAATTCCATATTGCTTACGATTGTGATCAACCAAACTTATAAGCTCTCTACGTCATCAGGAATGATTGTTTTTGTGATTGCTCTGTTTCCGTCTCTTATTGTAGCCGGCTTGTGTAACAGTGAATTCAAAACAGTAAGTTCTAAGAGTCTGGCCGCTGCAAAACCGATTAATTTTTCCTATTCTAAAAAAGAAAGGGAAGAAGTGGATGCCTTTATTGCTGAAATTAAGGAGTGCAGAAAAGAGTATTATCTGAAAGAGTATTACAGAGTTGACAATCTGATTCCTGTTCATACACAGATTGCAAGGATTCACTGGCTTTATGAAAATAAATATATTTCAGAAAGTGATGCTCAATTTATTATTGATGAGCTTGAAACCCTAAGAATAATTAAAGGATTATAAGGTGATCAAAGTATAACGAAAAGAATCTGCGTGAGCAGATTCTTTTTTTTATCTAACTTTTTGAAATTAGTATTCTAAAAACACAATTATTTACGCTGAAAGTTACCTCCAATATTAAATTTTCAATTATTTAAAAATTTATAATACTGATAATCAATTAATTGAGCTTTAATGTTAACTAAATGTTAACTCAATGTGAAATTAATATGAATTATTTTTAATAACTTTGATTAAGAGATACAAAAACAGGTTAGTATAATATTTAAAATCAGTTAGTTATGAAAAATAAAATTCAAGTATGCGTTGCTTCACTTTTGGTCTGCGGATTTGCTGCTGTTATGGATACTGCTAAAGCTCAGACTACAGATCATAATACCATTCAGGAAATCCAACTGAATAGAAGTGAAACTTTTAATGATATCAGAAATAAACTGGAAGCTAACTTTGACCTTACCAATCCGGATTATAAACAGGGAACTGTAAATTCAGTGGTGAAATTTGATATTGCAAAAAACGGAAAAATTGTTAATGTTCATTCTACGGGAGACTGCAAAACCGTGAGCAGGGAAATTGAAACGGTATTAAGCGATCTTGATTATAGAGTTGACCGCAAAAAACTGACTGATAATATGGTTGCTTATACTTATGTGATGCCCGTAACAGTAGAGATTCACAGCAGATAATATTGATTGCATATTATTCAATTATATGTGAATAATGAAAACTTATCAGATTAAGTTGTAATAAAGAATAAACAGATACGTTTTAATTTTGGGCTACCATAAAATTAAAACTATATGAAAAATTTAAAAAAGCTGACAAAATCAGATTTGAAGTCAGTGTACGGAGGAGAGCCTAAAAAATACTGTACGTTTTGCGAATGGGCAAATAAAGTAATTTGCAGCGATGTGCCAATTGTTCAATGCCCGTAAAAAACAAAGCCGCTTTTTATAAGCGGCTTTTCTATTGCTTTGTACTTTGAACAAATGCTGTTAATCTTGTTTTAAGGTCTTTAGAATTTCCTATTTTATCAAAAGTAACATTATCTACTTTCCACCCTTTTTCTGTAAGAACAAGGCATACAGTATCCGTCCATACAACTTTCGGCGAAGCTAAGCTGTATTCAAATGCAACCAACGCTTCTGCAGTGTTATCTTTTATCTTGACAGAGGTAATTTTATAACTTGTAAATCCCTCATACAAACTGGAAAAAAGAGCGCCTTCAAAGATCAATGGTTTTTCATCAGGATGATCACTTTTTTTCACCCTTTCAATATCTGCTTTTGACGCATTGATGGCGTCTTCCAAATCTCTTTTCAAGTTCGGGGAAAATAATTCACCTGAAATCGGGTGATTATAAATGACCTCATTAGACCTGCCGTATATCGTGTAAAGTTCCTTTACCTTTTCATGGATAGCCGCATCCGAAGATAGAATAGATTGCTTCTCATCTTTTTTACAGGATACAAAGAATAGAAAGATTCCTAAACAAAGAAATAAATTTTTCATAGAATTTTTTGTGGTATATTCAAAGTCCCAATGTCAAAATTTATACCAAATCTGTTCATAATTATTTTTTGCAAATCACAAAAAATGATACATTTGAGTAGATAAAAAAATTGTGGATCCTATTCTTAACGTTGCTGTCCGTTCCCTGTGCGTTTACCTTTTTATGGTAATTGCTATCCGTCTATTTGGCAAAAATCAACTTTCCCAGCTTAATGCGGGAGATGTAGTGCTGTTACTGCTGATTTCAAATGCTGTTCAGAATGCAATGGTAGGTCCGGATACGTCTTTACAGGGAGGTATTGTTGCAGCGTTGGTTCTGTTTGTTGCCAATTTCATTTTAAAAAGGCTGATGTTTTCCAGCCGCTCATTTCAGTCTTTTATGGAAGACGAGCCGGTTATTCTTATCAGGGATGGAATCGCAGACCAGGCAGCCCTGAACCGGGTAAAGATTACAGAAAGTGAACTGGAAGAGGCCATAAGAGAACATGGAATAGAAAATATACAGGATGTAAAGCTGTCTGTACTGGAAGTGGATGGGAATATCAGTGTCGTTTCTCAGGACGAAAAGAGTAAACAGACTCATTATTCGAGAATTAAAAGAAAAATCAAAAGAAAATATCATTAAATACGATGAATTACGAATTAAGAGAAATGCTTCCCAGTGACGAAGCCAGAGTACTGGAAATTTTCCGCCAGGGAATAGACGGTGGAATTTCCACTTTTGAAACAGAAGTTCCAACTGCTGAAGCCTGGAGCATGGGGTATTTTAACGACTGCCGCTGGGTATTGGAAAATGAAAATAATGAAGTGGTAGGATGGTGTGCCTTAAAACCGGTCAGCAAAAGAGAATGTTATAAAGGAGTTGCAGAGGTAAGCATTTATTTTGATAATGAATACCAGGGAAAGGGATTGGGTTCCGTATTGCTTAAAAAATTGATTTTGGACAGCGAGGATCACGGATTCTGGACATTACAGACCAATATCTTCTCCGAAAATGAAACTTCTATCAGATTTCACCAGAAAAACGGTTTCAGAACAGTAGGGGTCCGTAAAAAAATCGGAAAACTCAACGGAGAGTGGAAAGATCTTATCCTGATGGAAAAAAGGAGTGAAATCATCTAGAATTAATTGATGATCTTATTGATAAGCAAACTGATCTCCATAACGAAATTCTCTCTTGACTAGCGAAGCAAAATTGACCATTGGCCATAAAAGACTGTATACTCCAATTTTGCACCTTGAATTTTTAATTTTTGAGCTTTTGGCATTACCATTGTTATATTCATTAAAATTGAAAAAGTGGAAATAATGAAAAGTGCAGTTAAGATTACAGGAGCTCTTATTATATTATGCATGATGACATCATGTGTCGCTTATGATAGCGGATATCAGACCAAGAGGCTTCCTCCGGGACAAGCTAAAAAGATATACGGAGGAAGTGCAAAGGACTATGCTCCGGGACAGGTAAAAAAGAGAAACGGTTATTAATGGACATAGAAAATAAAAACATTCACAGTCAGTTTTAACATACATTAGCTTAATTTCAATTTCTTTTGGCATTAACATTGATCTATTTCGCTATCGAAATTGAAAAAGTGAAAATAATGAAAAGTTTGTTTAAAATTGTTGGGGCAGGCGTAGTCCTTTTAATGCTGTCATCTTGCGTAGTCCACGAGCCGTATGGCAGAAGAATGCCGCCGGGTCACGCAAAAAGGTATTATGGCGGAAGTGCAAGGTACTATGCACCGGGTCATGTAAAGAAAGTGTATATTTATGACGATCGTGGCCATCATCACAGGGGCCGCGGTCATGGACATCACAGATAAAAAGAAAAGCACTGATTTTTTTCAGTGCTTTTCTTTTTTATAATCTGGATTTTTTCGGATTAAGGAAAGTATTAAAAATCATCACTTCCTGTCCGAACTTTTTCTCTATTCTTTCAGAAATATTCAGAAGCTCGCTTTTAATGAAATCTTCACGCAGTTCATCATTATCAAAAATTAACAGGAGATTATAATTTTTGCCCTCTTCAATATAGTCACTGTGTACCTCAGAAAGTATATATTTGTTGACATCTATCAGGTTTTCAGTCATTAAAACCAGTGTTTCATCAATATAATTTTCCCATTCTGAGAGGTTATCTTTTGTACAGTGGAAAGTTATACTTAATACGCTCATATTTTTATGAATTTTTAAGATTTTTTGGATAAATTCTACCGCAAAAATCGGCTTTTTTTTCGTAAATTAGCCCGTTAATAAAAATTGGAAATAAATAATTTTCAGACTTGCAGCTAAGAGTTTGAATATCATTACAATAAAATTTGTTTATGCAAAAAGAAGGAGAAAGACTGATTCCTATCAACATTGTTGATGAAATGAAGTCGTCTTACATCGATTATTCGATGTCGGTTATCGTTTCAAGAGCGTTACCGGATGTAAGAGACGGCTTGAAACCCGTTCATAGAAGAGTACTGTATGGTATGTATGGACTAGGGGTGTTTTCTAATAGAAAATATTTAAAATCTGCGAGAATTGTTGGGGACGTTTTGGGTAAATACCACCCGCACGGAGATTCCTCTGTATACGATGCTATGGTAAGAATGGCCCAGGACTGGAGCTTACGTTATCCTCAGGTAGACGGGCAGGGTAACTTCGGTTCAATGGATGGTGACCCGCCTGCAGCAATGCGTTATACTGAGGCAAGATTGAAAAAAATCTCTGATGAGGTTCTTTCAGACCTGGACAAAGAAACGGTTGATTTTCAGAATAACTTTGACGACAGTTTACAGGAGCCTACAGTAATGCCGACTAAAGTTCCGAATCTTTTGGTAAATGGTACTTCGGGTATTGCAGTAGGAATGGCAACCAATATGGCGCCGCACAACCTTTCAGAATCTGTAGATGCAATCTGCGCTTATATCGATAACAAAGAAATTACAATCGATGAGTTGATGCAGCACATCATTGCTCCGGATTTCCCAACAGGGGGTATCATTTATGGATATGACGGAGTAAGAGACGCTTTCCATACGGGAAGAGGGAGAGTGGTTTTAAGAGCTAAAGTTAACTTTGATGAAATCGGAAACAGAAACGCTATCATCGTTACTGAGATCCCTTATCAGGTGAACAAAGCTGAAATGATTGCCAGAACAGCAGAGCTTGTTAAAGACGAAAAAATCCCTGGTATCCACGAGATCAGAGACGAATCGGATAGAAAAGGACTTCGTGTTGTTTACGAATTGAAAAACGATGCTATCCCGAATGTTGTTCTGAACCTATTATATAAATATACAGCACTTCAGACTTCTTTCAGTGTAAACAACATCGCATTGGTACACGGAAGACCGGAGCAGCTGAACCTTAAAGATATCATTCATCACTTTGTAGAGCACAGACATGAGGTAATCGTAAGAAGAACCCAGTTTGAGCTTAAAAAAGCAAAAGAGAGAGCGCATATCCTTGAAGGATTCATGAAGGTGATCGGAACTCAGGATGCTTTAGACAGAGCAATTTCCATCATCCGTCACAGTGCCAATCCTCAGGCTGCAAAAGAAGGCTTGATCGAAGCATTTGAGCTTTCTGATATCCAGGCACAGGCAATCCTTGATCTTAGATTAGCCCGTCTTACAGGAATGGAGCTTGATAAGATCCGTGATGAATACGATGCGATCATGAAAGAAATCGCGAATTTGGAAGATATCTTAGCCAATGAGCCGAGAAGATTCCAGATCATCAAAGAAGAACTACTTGAAATCAAAGAAAAATACGGAGACGAAAGAAGAACTGAAATAGATTACTCAGGAGGAGAAATGTCTATCGAAGATATTATCCCGAACGAATCTGTAGTTCTTACTATTTCTCACGCAGGATACATCAAGAGAACTTCACTTTCAGAATATAAAATCCAAAGCAGAGGAGGTGTGGGTAATAAAGCAGCCACAACAAGGGATTCAGACTTCCTTGAATATATCGTTTCTGCAACCAACCACCAGTATATGCTGTTCTTCACAGAAAAAGGAAGATGTTACTGGCTGAGAGTATTTGAAATTCCGGAAGGCTCCAAAACTGCAAAAGGAAGAGCAGTACAAAACCTTATCAACATTGAACCGGATGATAAGATCAAAGCTTATATCAGAACCAACAACCTTAAGGATTCTGAATACGTAAATCAAATGAGCGTAGTGATGGTAACCAAAAACGGAACCATTAAGAAAACATCATTAGAAGCCTATTCAAGACCAAGAGTAAATGGGGTAAATGCTATTGAGATCAGAGATAATGACCAGTTATTAGGAGCTTACCTGACCAATGGAACTTCTCAGATCATGATCGCTACCAAAAACGGTAAATGTATCCGTTTCCCTGAAGAGAAAGTAAGAGAAGTGGGTAGAGGATCTATCGGGGTAAGAGGTATCTTGCTTGAAGATGGTGACGAAGCTATTGGTATGATTGTTGTGAACGATGTTGAGAATGAAACAGTACTTGTGGTATCTGAAAAAGGATATGGAAAGAGAACTGCCGTAGAAGACTACAGAATTACCAACAGAGGAGGAAAAGGAGTTATTACCCTGAACATTACCGAAAAAACAGGAAATCTGATTGCCATTCAAAACGTAACAGACGAAGATGGATTGATGATTATCAACAAATCCGGTGTTGCGATCAGAATGGGAATGGATGAAATGAGAGTAATGGGTAGAAATACTCAGGGAGTAAAACTGATCAATCTTAAGAAAAATGACGAAATTGCAGCCATTGCAAAAGTAGAAATGGATAAAGATGTAGAAGAAGATTCTGAAGAAACTGAAGAGATCGAAGAAGGAATAGGATCGCTATTTGATAACCAGGAAAACGATGAGGCACCTCAATCTGAAAATGAAAATCAGGCAGAGGAAAATGAGAATGATTCTGAAGAATAAATTGTACAATTAAATATAAAATAGTTATTATGAAGAAACTAATTTTAGGAATAGCTATCGTAGCATCTGCTTTCGTTTTTGGACAGAAAAAAGATGCCAACGCTTTGAATGCTCAGCTTCAGGAAGCTAATAAAGTTGCTATGGATGCATATAATGCAAAAAATTATGCCGCTGCAGCACCTAAGTTTATAGAAGTCTATGACTTGCTAAAGGCTAACGGGCAGGATAACAAAATATATATGTATTATGCCGGGCTTAGTCATGCGTTAGCTAATAACAGTGATCAGTCTATCAAAATATATACAGACCTTGTTAATTCTGGCTTTACAGGAGTAGAAACTACCTACACTGCAAAAGAAAAGAAAACAGGACAGGTGGTAAATCTTGATAAAGCAACTTGGGAGCTTATGAAAAAGAATTCAGACTATACTGATTTCAAAACTGAGCAGACGAAAAGTATAGAGCCTGATTTGTATGAGACTCTGGCTTCCTTACTTCTTAATGCGAAAAAGCCTGAAGCTCTTACAATTATTGAGAAAGGTTTAGCAAAGTTCCCAAACAATGCTAAGCTTAAAGAAGCTCAGACTACTGCATATCTTCAGTCTGGAAATACAGATAAATTTGTTTCCGGATTAAAAGAGCAGTTAGCTAAAAATCCTAATGACCCTACAAACTGGTATAACCTTGGAGTAATGCAGGCTAAAACCCCTGCTACTGTTAATGATGCTATAGAATCATTCAAAAAAGCAATTGACCTTAAACCAGACTTTTCCGATGCATACCAAAACTTAGTGTATACTACCATTGGTGATGATGCTAAAGTAGTAGGAGAGATCAATGCATTAAGAAAAGACAAGCCGGATGAAGCTTCTAAACTGATTGATGCAAGAAGAGAGAGATTTGCTAAAGCATTACCATATGCTGAAGGTTGGTATAAAGCTAACCCGAAGAGCCTTGATGCTGTTTCTGCCTTAAAAGAGATCTATGTAGTAACTAAGAACATGGATAAAGTGAAAGAAATGAAAGCTAAAGAAGCTGAACTTACAGCTGCTGGAGCAAAATAATCATTTTGAGAACAACAGATATAAGAACCGGAACAGAAATGTTCCGGTTTTTTTATTTTAAACAGAAAGTGCTGAGGTTCTTATCCGGATTTTATGTTTCATGTAAATTGTAGACCTGTTATGATTTTGAATTAAATTTATAAACCTAACAGGTTTTTAAAACCTGTTAGGTTTAATTTTTATGCTCCCTGCTATGCAGTTTCTGTTGAAAATTGTTCATGCCGAATTCATGCATTCAGAATTTCTGTTTTTTATAGAGATGAACCTTAAATTTCACCTTCAGAAATTCTCTGTAATTCCGTATCTTTGAGAAAAATTTTTATAAGATGATCGAGTGGAAAACCGCTAAGGAATACGAAGATATTACCTATAAAAAATGTAATGGAGTAGCAAGAATTGCTTTCAACAGACCTGAGGTCCGTAATGCTTTCAGACCTAAGACAACTTCAGAATTATATGATGCTTTTTATGATGCTTATGAAGATCCTTCAATAGGGGTTGTACTGCTTTCAGGAGAAGGTCCAAGCCCTAAAGACGGAGGCTGGGCTTTCTGTAGTGGAGGAGATCAAAAAGCCAGAGGACATCAGGGATATGTCGGTGAAGATGGTAGACATCGCCTAAACATTCTTGAAGTTCAGCGTCTGATCCGTTTCATGCCAAAGGTGGTTATTGCAGTGGTTCCGGGATGGGCAGTTGGTGGAGGACATTCACTTCATGTTGTATGTGATTTGACTTTAGCCAGTGAAGAACATGCTATTTTCAAACAAACTGATGCTGATGTGACAAGTTTTGATGGCGGTTACGGATCTGCTTACCTTGCTAAAATGGTAGGACAGAAAAAAGCCCGTGAAATCTTCTTTTTAGGAAGAAACTATTCCGCTCAGGAAGCTTTTGAAATGGGTATGGTAAATAAAGTAGTTCCTCATGCGGACCTTGAAGATACGGCTTACGAATGGGCCCAGGAAATCCTTGCAAAATCACCAACGTCTATCAGAATGCTGAAGTTTGCTATGAACCTTACAGACGATGGAATGGTTGGTCAGCAGGTTTTTGCAGGAGAAGCAACCCGTCTGGCCTATATGACAGAAGAAGCTCAGGAAGGAAGAAATGCTTTCCTTGAAAAAAGGAAGCCTAACTTCGGAGAAGATCAATGGATATCGTAAATATTGTATAAATGTATTCATGTAAAAAGTATTAATGATATAAGTATCGTTTTTATCATTTTACATGAATACATTTTACATGAATACAAAAAAATAATATGACTGATTGGATAAAAGCCGCAAGGCTAAGAACTTTACCGCTTTCTTTAAGCGGAATTATAATGGGAGCGTTTATCGCAAAATGGAGACTTTACAGAGAGGGAGGAATCTGGGACTGGAAGATTCTTGCCCTTGCTCTTTTGGTAACACTTTTATACCAGATTTTATCAAATTATGCCAATGATTATGGTGACGGAGTAAAAGGAACCGATGCCAAAAGAATCAATGAAGCAGAAGCGAGAGCCGTTGCATCCGGAAAAATTACGGCAAAACAGATGAAAATTGCAGTCATCCTTTTTGCTGTATTATCTTTTGTGGCTACGATTGCCTTGTTGTATGTGGCTTTCATTCCGAATTATATGAATGAATTCTATATCTTCATTGGATTAGGAGTAGCAAGTATTCTCGCAGCGATTGGGTATACGGTCGGTAAAAAACCTTACGGATATATGGGGTTGGGTGATGTTTTCGTATTCATTTTCTTTGGGCTTGTTTCAGTATGCGGAAGTTATTTTCTCTTTACAAAAACTTTCAGCTGGGATATGTTATTGCCTGGAACAGCTGTTGGAATGATGAGTATGGCCGTTCTTAACCTTAACAATATGAGAGATATTGAAAGTGATAGGCTGTCAGGGAAAAACAGTTTTGCGTTGAGAATCGGATTTAAAAACGCGATGATTTATGAAATGGTGCTGTTACAGCTTCCATTATTACTGATTCTTATGTTTTTAGGAGTAAATGGATTTATGCAGGAGCAAAACTACTATGTTTTCATTGTCATGATCCTGTTGTTTCCGTTATCAAAACTCAGAAGAAAGATTTTATCCGTAAAAGAACCAAAAGAATTGGACCAATATCTGAAGCAGGTAGGTATCATGACTTTTGTAATGGCAATCCTTACAGCAGCCGGACTTAATTTATTTCACTAAATCCAAAATATTATACCATGAGTTCTAATGCATACGTTGAAGCTCAAATGCTTATCAGAAAACCGGTTGAAAATGTTTTTGAAGCATTTGTCAATCCGGAAGTGACCACTAATTTCTGGTTCACCAAATCTACCGGAAAGTTAGAAGAAGGAAAGACGGTAATCTGGGAATGGGAAATGTACGGAGTAAAAAATGCAGTGAAAGTTCACCAGATTATTCCGAACCAGCTGATCAGAACAGAATGGGGAGAGCCTTCAGTAAACGTAGACTATGAATTCAAAACGATGGAGAACGGTACTCTTGTTGTCATCAAAAGCTACGGATTCAGTCAGACAGGTGAAGACCTGCTGAAAGTAATCAATGACAATACAGGTGGTTTTACAACGGTTTTAGACGGATGTAAGGCCTATCTGGAACACAGGATCAAGCTCAATCTGATTGAGGATAAATTTCCACAGAAATAGATATGAAGACTGCTTTAAAAATAACTTCGTGTTTATCCATTATTTTAGCTTTATTGCTTATTTATTATTTGATTGAAGAATTAAGGGAAGGTACATCAATTTTTGAAATTGATTTTATTCCTGCCTTTATTACATTGATTATTATTTCTAATGCTGTTTTAGCATTTTATCTGTTAATTGGAAAATTAAAACCAATGAAACCTGTATTGGTTATGCAGATTTTAATCATAATACCAACATGTCTGTTGTTGTATGAGTTTTTCTTAAAGCCACCAATGGGATGTTCTTAAACTAAAAATATATTTCTTCACCAGGTGTGAAGAATCCTATTTATTCAAAAATTTAAAACTAAATTTAAAATGAAAATACAATTCTTAGGGCAAAATTGCTTTCTGTTCACCTATAAGGACAAAACAATTCTAAGTGACCCTTTTTACAACTACAAAAAAGCAGAATCAGGTTTTGATATTGCTGCCCAAAAAATCGACTACATCCTGTTGACTCATGCACACGGTGACCATATTGCTGATGTAGGAGAAGTATTACAGCATTATCCTGAAGCTACAATCATCGGAGTTCCTGAAGTATGCGGATATTTCAAGCAGGCTAAAAATACAGATGATGTAAACCTCGGAGGATCGGCAAAAATCGACGATCTTAAAATTTCCATGGTTCCTGCTCACCATACAAGTTCTTTTCCGGATGGAAGCTATGGAGGCGTTCCTGTGGGGTATATCTTCAGATTGCCTGAAGGTAAGAATATCTATTTGGCTGGTGATACAGGAGTAATGGCGGATATGGAGCTGTTCCCGAGATTATACGGAAACATCGATCTTTCTATCCTTCCCATCGGAAGTCACTACACAATGTGCCCGAGAAAAGCTTCTTTTGCAGCAGCAGAGCTGTTAAAAACACCAAAAGTAATCGGATGTCACTTTGATACTTTCCCTGCTATTGAAATCAATCATGAAAGTGCATTAAAGCATTTTGCAGATAAAAATGTAGAACTTGTTTTACCAAAATTAGGAGAGACGTTCGAATTTTAATCCATAACGGAACAGGAGGTAATCTGAAAATTAGAAAAATGAAAATGATGCGTAAGGTATTAAAAACAAAAAAAGATAATTATCAAATTACCTCTCTTCTTACTTTAAACCAAAAAAAAAATGGCAAGCTACCTAAATCACACCGCTACGACCGATTACCTTTGCTGCGTTCCCACCCTGGAGGATTCTCAGGAGCTGGTTGTTTAGGACTTGCCGTTGCAAAGGTAGGAATATTTTATAAACTTCAAAACTTTATTAGAGAAAAATAGTCGAAAAAATGCAGTAGTAAAGCTAAACGCCTGACATTTAGAGGGAAAATTTTTCAACTTTTTTCTAAAAATTTAAATATGACGAAAAGTCCATCAACACTAGGAATTATACTTTTTATCACTACAATGATCGTTTTTTTTGTAGTGTACACTTTTTTTTCAGGGATCAATTATTTTGATATCTCTTTGAAAGCCAATGCTTTTGTTTTGCCTGTTCTATATGCAGGGGCTGCTTTCTGGTCTGTGAAATCATACTGGAATAACCATAGAGTAGTCAAATTCAAAGAAGCTTTTAAAAGAGCATTCGTTCCAATGTTTATCGGGGGAATTCTTTCCATTTTCAGTATTTATGCTTTTCTGAACTTCGTAGATCCTGCTGCCAAAAGTCTGTTGAACTATCAATATGTTCAAAGGCAGAAATCAGAACTCGATACAGAATATACTTCTGCAAGAAAAATTCTGAAGCACCAGAAAGATATTGATGAGCTGGATCAGAAATACAAAGAAAGATTACAAAGCTTCACTCCTGAGGCTGTTAAAGGAAAAGATATGCTTACCGCAAGTCATTTTTCAGGATATTTTGCAGCAATTCTTATATTTTACGTAGTTTTGTCGGTGTTTTTCGGAGCGTTTTTCAGAACAAGAACAATGCTTCAGCCCGAAGAAACCAATCAAGCCTAATTTTTATTAAAATTAAATGAATTTATCTATAGTTATTCCGTTACTGAACGAAGAAGACTCTCTGGAAGAGCTTTTTTCAAGAATTGATAAAGTATGCACAACCAGCAATTTATCTTATGAGATCTGGTTTGTAGACGATGGAAGTACGGATTTGTCGTGGAGTATTATTGAGAATATGAAAGTACAGTATCCTCAGATCCACGCGATTAAATTTTCCAGAAATTATGGAAAATCCCAGGCACTTCATGCTGCCTTTGAAAGAACAAACGGAGATGTGGTAATTACCATGGATGCTGATTTACAGGATTTCCCTGAAGAAATTCCGGAGCTGTACAATATGGTGATCAATGATAATTATGATATCGTTTCCGGCTGGAAAAAGAAGCGTTTTGACAATGTCATGACGAAAAATATTCCGTCAAAACTATTCAATGCTGCAGCAAGAAAAGTGTCAGGAGTTTATCTGCATGACTTCAACTGTGGTTTGAAAGCCTATAAAAGACAGGTTGTAAAATCGGTTGATGTATATGGAGATATGCACCGCTATATTCCGGTACTGGCTGCCAATGCAGGTTTCAGAAGAATTACTGAAAAAGAGGTACAGCACCAGGCAAGACCTTACGGAACTTCGAAATTCGGAACAGAAAGATTTATCAGAGGATTTCTGGATTTGATAACCCTTTGGTTTGTAAGTCGTTTCGGGGGAAGGCCAATGCATTTCTTTGGAGCAGTAGGAACTTTAATGTTTATTGTCGGTTTCCTTTCAGCCCTTTGGCTAGGGATTTCTAAACTGATTGATGTTGCCAGAGGAATCTATGGACATTTAATTACCAATAATCCATGGTTCTATATTGCCTTAACAATGATGATCATGGGAACACTGCTTTTTATCGCAGGATTCTTAGGAGAAATGATTATCAGAACCAACCGTGAGCACAAGAATTATAATATTGATGAAGTGATATAATGGAAGAAAAGCTGCCGAAAATTTATTCTAAAAAAGCCATTTTAGGATTTTCTATTTTTCTTTCCACTCTTTTCGGAGGGGTGTTGTTATACCAGAATTTAATAGAGGTGAACAAAAAGAAAGAAGCTTATACAGTGCTGGCAATATCTGTTCTATTAACCATTGTCACAGGAGTTATTGTCAATATTCCTGAAGAACCTAAAAGTTCGCTTGCTTATATATGCGGCCTTGGAGGGGGAAGTTTGCTTTCCTATTATTTTATGCCGAAGTATTTTCCGGACGAAGAAAAATATCCTAAAAAAGCGATATGGAAGCCTTTGATTATCGGAGTGATTATAGTTGCAGTGCTTCTGTTTTTTATAATTTATACGGCTTCTGTTGAAAATGGCTAACAGGATAAGCTTATAGGTAATTAACTATTATGATTTAATATGACATATAAAAGCACTCTGTTTTGCAGAGTGCTTTTTGTATTTTTATACAAACCTTTTAACCTAAATGTTAAGACTTAAACCCATTATTTTTTATTCCCTTCTGTTTTTTACGGCTTCATGCTCAACCCATAAACTTTCCGGTTCCTGGGAATTTATTGACATTTATGATGGAGAGATCAATCGGACAGATACGTTGAAATCCCAAACAGACAATTCCATATATGGAACAGGAATTCTGACTTTTTATCGGAACGGTACTTTCAGTTCTATGGGGAATAGTGGTACTTACAAGATAAAAAAGAACCTGTTGAAAATGAAATATAATGATGATGAAAAGGTAACTCCAATGAAAATTTCCCATATAAGTAAAGATGCTCTGCTCTTATTTTCAATGGCGGGAAGTCCTAAAACCTGGTTTTATAAAAAAGTAAAGAAAAAGGAGGAGGAACAATGATCTTTTCCAAAGAAGTATAGAATTGAAAATTATCAGGTATTTTATTGTCAAAAGACAAAGATTTTTAGAAATTTTAATCCTATTTTTGTTCGGAGTAATTATTGAAGGTCTGGTAATAGGCATAAAACCTTTCAGAGATTTTCAGTAAAAATCGTTGCGATTGTAATGTAGAATATTTAAAATTAAATATGAAAAAAATTGTATACACATTAATGCTGGTGGCAGTAGTTTCCTGTGGAAAAGTTTCTCCAAAAGGAAATATTGAAAAGAAAGATGTGGATGTATCGGAATTCGTCAACCTTGATCTTGAAGGAAAATTCCGTGTATTTTATGCCAGAGGGCCTAAAAATTTTGTGGAGATCGAAACTTATCCTAATGTGGCAGGTAATCTGGATGTAGATGTAAAAGACAAAACACTTTTCATCAAAGAAAAAAGAGGCACAAAAAGAGTTGATTTTTATAATGTAACAATCTATTCAAAATATAACCTGGAAAAAGTAACCGTTTCAGACTCTGTGGAAATGAATATTTCAAGTGAAATTAAAACCGATAATTTCAGGCTTACCATGAAAAATAATGCCAGCTTCATGGGATCTGTAAATACCAGAAGAGCAGAAGTGGAAATGCAGAACAGAAGCCGTGCTAACTTTTTAGGATTAACAAAAGAAGCGGTTATAAAAATTTCAGATACAGCGAGTTTAATCGCTCCTTACTGGAAGATTACCAATCTGAATATTGATTCAAAAAATGGAAATTATGCAGAAGTAAATGTAAAAGATTCTTTAAAAGGACATATTCAGAACACTGCAAAATTTGTCTATTATAACGATCCTATCAGGGCATTTAAAATTGATAAGACGACGAAAGTCGAAAACAAAAAATTAGAGTAACCGGGCTGGAAGAGAGAAGCTGGAAGCTGGTTTTTTCATACTTCTTATTTTCTATATTAAACATGTTCTTTCAAGCTTGAAAAATAAAAAAAATAAAAAACAAAGCAGGAATTTTGAAGCCTGGCAGAATATAACCTCCAGCTTCCCTCTTCCAGCTTAACAAAAATTAGACATAAATATGAATACACTGGAAAAAGCGAAACTTTGGTTAAGTGATACCTTCGATAAGGAAACGAGAGACGCGGTACAATTACTGATTGACAGCAATTCCCCTGATCTGGAAGATTCTTTCTACAGGGAACTGGAATTTGGAACAGGAGGAATGCGTGGGATAATGGGAGTAGGAACCAACCGCTTGAATAAATATACATTAGGTCAGGCTACCCAGGGATTGGCAAACTATATGTTGCAGCAGTTTAAGGGAGAGGAAATTAAAGTGGCCATCGCTTATGACGTTCGTAATAACTCCAAAGAATTTGGAAAACTGGTGGCCGATGTTTTGACAGCCAACGGAATCAAAGTATTGCTTTTCAAAGATCACAGACCTACTCCGGAATTGTCTTTCACGGTCCGTGATAAAAAATGTAATGGGGGAATTGTGTTGACAGCCTCGCATAATCCTCCGGAATACAACGGTTACAAAGTATATTGGAACGATGGAGCACAGATTGTTCCACCTCATGACGAAGCAATTATCAATGAAGTATATTCTGTAAAATTCGAAGAAATTAAATTCAACGGAAATGATGATCTGATCGAATGGATCGGAGAGGAGCAGGACGATATTTATATCGATGCATGCATTGAAAACTCTACCTATCAGAACGTTGGAAAAGAGAATTTAAATGTTGTGTTCACGTCTATCCACGGAACAACCTATACCACTGTTCCTAAGGCTCTGGCAAAAGCAGGATTCAAAAAAGTGGATCTTGTTAAAGAACAGATGATCCCAAGCGGAAATTTCCCGACAGTAGATTCTCCAAACCCGGAAGAACCTGCAGCACTGGAAATGGCACTGGATCTGGCAAGAATTACCAATGCTGATATTGTAATCGGAACAGACCCGGATGGTGACAGATTAGGGATTGCTGTAAGAAACCTTGATGGTGAAATGCAGTTATTGAATGGTAACCAAACAAACACCATCCTTACTTACTATATTCTGAATGAGTGGAGAAAGCTGGGGAGAATTACCGGAAAAGAATTCATTGGCTCTACGATTGTAACTTCAGATATCTTCTTTGATATCGCTCAGAAATTCGGAGTGGAATGCAAAGTAGGTCTTACCGGATTCAAATGGATCGGGAAAATGATCCGCGAAGCAGAGGGAACACAGAAATTTGTATGTGGTGGAGAGGAAAGTTTCGGATTCATGACCGGAGACTTTGTTCGTGATAAAGACTCCTGCGGAAGTATCCTTCTAGCATGTGAAATTGCTGCATGGTGCAAAGCCAACGGAAAAACGATGTATCAGTACATGATCGAAATCTATGAAGATCTTGGAATGTATTATGAAGGACTGATCAATATCGTAAGAAAAGGAAAAGAAGGAGCGGAAGAGATTCAGAATATGATGAAGAATTTCCGTGAGAATCCTCCAAAAGAACTGGCAGGATCATTGGTGGAAGAAGTAAAAGACTTTAAAGAACAGACAAGCCTTACTATTTCTACCAACGAGAAAAAAGTAATGAATGATATTCCGGCATCCAATGTACTGATCTATTATACACAGGATGGAACCAAAGTATGTGTAAGACCTTCAGGAACAGAACCCAAAATCAAATTTTATGTTTCTGTCAAGGATTCCATTACTTCAGAAGCAGATTTCAGAGACAAATTAAAATCATTAGAAGCTAAAATCAGAGCTGTTAAAACAGACTTAAAACTGGATTAACTTTCTGACGACAGCAGATGATAAAACAGATTATAACAATATGTATACTCTCTGCAGCTGTAGTTTCCTGTAAAAAGGAAGCTGCAGTTTCAGAAGTAAAACCGGTACATGATTCAATTGCCGGAACGGAATCCGGAGAAGATCAGTACAAACCGATAGACACAGCTTGTTCATCCGGCAACAAAACGGAGGATTATATCAAATCACTTCAATGGTACCGGACAAAAATTGAAAAAGAAATGGCTGGAAACAGTCCGGAACAGAATGACAAAGTATATGAAGATTATTTAAAAATAAGAAGTAAGTATACAGAATGTCTGATGAATTTGCATACCGGTGTTTTGGATAAATATGTGAATTATTATGATTCTGATAAGGATCAGTATAACTTTCCGGACAATATTAAAAAAATAGCTTCAGAACTGAAGAAAGCAGGTCTTGAATTCAGGGAAGTAGGCGAAGGAATGACCGAAATATGGACCATTCCGGGTTATTATTCTTCATTATTTAAGAATAAAGTAACTCCCGATTATGAAGCCTATATTTCACAAACAGATAAGGAAAGTGAATCCAACTATGCAGCAGACGCAGGTTTGATCATTAGCTGGGAACAGCTGGGAGACAGACTCATATTCTGGGAAAATTTTATGAATAAATATCCTGAAAGCAGGCTGATAAAGACTGTAAAACAGGATTATAATGACTATCTGTCCGATTATCTTTTAGGAATGGATAATACACCAACTTACGAAAGAGAACCGGACAAAGGAACAGGAAAATTAAACGATGAAAACAAAACGGAATTCAACAGGATGATCAAAAAATATCCGAATTCCAATACTGCAAAGAAAGCAAAAGAAATAATAACCCTTTTTGATGCTCAAACACCAATAGATCAGATATATGAGAAGATCAATGGAGCACGATAATATAAATTTTAAATAAGAATAAAGTGAAAGTTTCAAAATTAGCAGCGAACCTGATCGGTTCTGAAATTGTAAAAATTGGTAACGAAGTAAATGATCTAAAAGCAAAAGGAGCGGAAATTGCCAATCTTACTATTGGTGATCTGAATTCTAATATCTATCCTATTCCGGCATTGCTGAAGGAAGAGATTCAGAAAGCATATCAGAATAATCTGACGAACTACCCGCCTGCAAACGGACTTTTATCTTTAAGAAAAGAAGTTTCCAAAGACCTTAAAAAAAGATGGAACCTGGATTATTCTCCTAACGATATCCTGATCACTGCAGGATCAAGACCATTGATCTATGCGGTATACAAAACGATCGTAGACGAAGGAGATAAAGTGGTTTATCCTACACCATCATGGAACAACAACCACTATGCTTACCTTACTTCAGCCAACGCTGTAGAAGTAAAGACAAAGCCGGAAACCAACTTCCTTCCTACTGCAGATGATTTGAGACCTCACCTGGATGGAGCTGTGTTATTAGCACTTTGTTCACCATTGAACCCTACGGGAACAATGTTTACAAAAGAGCAGCTTTCAGAAATCTGTGAGCTGGTTATTGCTGAAAACAAAAAAAGAGGAGCAGATGAAAAACCGTTATATTTAATGTATGATCAGATCTATTCTTGCCTTACTTTCGGTGCTGAGCACGTAGATCCGGTCTCTCTTTTCCCTGAAATGAAAGACTATACCATCTATATTGACGGTATTTCAAAATGCCTTGCAGCAACAGGAGTACGTGTGGGTTGGGGATTCGGTCCTTCTCATATCCTTGATAAAATGAAGGCACTTCTTACTCACGTGGGAGCATGGGCACCAAAACCGGAACAGGAAGCAACCGCTAAATTCTATGAAAATTCAGAGAATGTAGATATTTTCGTTGAGGATTTTAAAGGCAAACTTGAGAAAAGCTTAAAAGTTCTTCACAACGGAATTCAGGATTTAAAAGCAAAAGGGCTTGCTGTAGACAGCATTGAGCCGATGGGAGCACTTTATCTTACCATCAAACTTGATTATATAGGAAAAATAAAACCTGACGGAGGAGCCATTGAAAACTCTTCAGATCTGGTATTCTACCTGATCAATGAAGCTGGTGTTGCTTTGGTACCTTTCTCAGCCTTTGGAGAAGACAAGTCAGAACCTTGGTTCCGTGCGTCTGTAGGAGGATTGGCAACAGATGAGATCAAAGTAATGCTTCCGAAACTGGAAACTGCTTTGAACAATTTAAAGTAATCAGGAGAATTAATGTATAAATGTACCAGTGTAGCAGTTTACCAATTTTCTAATGGTAAGCATTCTACACTGGTACATTGTTTTTATTGATACATTTCGAAAGTTGAAGTATGGAATTACTTTTCTGATAAAATATATAAACTGATAATACCTTTTATTTTACAAAAAAATTAAATAATCCTTAAAAATTAAGTAAATATTTTGTCAGAAAGTCAACTTGGAATTACCTTTGGCGCTTTACACACTTAAATATAATAAAGTCGAAAATTACACGATGAGAAAACTGAGATTTCTACTCTTACCAGTTTCAATACTGGTATGCTCTCAAGAAGTGGATAGTCTGAAGATAAGCGAGCTGCCAAAGGATGCTGATCTGCCCAAAGTACAGACCTACACATTAAAAGACGGTTCATTAAGAACCTATCCCAAGCCCAGGCTATTGGATTTTGTCACCAAACTACCCAGAAACTTTATCAATACGAATAAAGATTTTGTAGCCAAAGATCATGCTTATTATCTGGGAGGTGCAGTTGCCAGCACTTTAATTCTTTTGCCATTTGATCAGAAACTGATTGATAATTCTAGAGAATTAGGGGAAAGATGGGGAATGGATAAAGATAACAACTACCACAAAATTGGAGGTATTTTTAAAATCCCAAAAGATATAGGTTCTACCTTATATCTGATAGGAAATGGCTCTACTTTGGTGCTAATTGGTATTGGTTTCGGTACCTATGGTCTGATTAAAAATGATTACAGAGCACAGGCTACAGCCAGCGGTTTGATGGAAAGTTTAATTCTTTCCGGGGTTTTCACTCAGACCCTTAAAAGAATTACAGGAAGGGAAAGCCCTTTTATTGCAGAGATAAATGGTAATAAAGGTGGCGCCTGGAATCCTTTTCCGAGTTTTTCAGCATTCAGTAAAAATACTTCGAATTATGATGCAATGCCATCAGGACATTTGACTACTTTTATGGCGGGTATCACTGTGATAGCAGACAACTACCCGGATGCAAAATGGATCAAACCTGTAGGGTATACCCTGGCAGGTGCATTATGTTTTCAAATGATGCAGAGTAAGGTACACTGGGCCTCAGATTATCCTCTAGCCCTATTGATGGGATATTTCATAGGAAAAACAATTTCAAAAAGCAGATATACTTCAACCGAAGGTACGATAGGAAAGACGAAATATAATCTCAACTTTATGGCATCCCGTCAGTGGGAATACAATATGGTAGGGATAAAACTTTCTTTTTAAATTTCCAAATCTCTGCTTTGTAGTAAATAAGATACTTTTCACTACATTTGGTCTGGATAAAAGGGTTGATTACGGTTTTATAAATACCGGGATGAAACTTGTTGAATTAAAAAGAATTACTTAATATTTTTATTGGATGAAAATAATCGCTGTCATTCCTGCACGTTATGAAGCAAGCCGCTTTCCGGGAAAACTGATGCAGATTCTGGGAGAAAAAACCGTAATCACTACGACCTATCAGAATGTAGTGGAGACCGGACTTTTTGATGAGGTATTTGTCGCAACAGACTCTGAAACTATTTTTGATGAAATTGTAAACAATGGCGGAAAGGCTGTAATGACCGGGCAGCATGAGACGGGAAGCGACCGTATTGCTGAAGCAGTGGAGAATATAGACTGTGACATCGTGATCAATGTTCAGGGAGATGAACCCTTCCTTAAACTGGAACCATTACAGCAGCTGATTGACGTTTTCAGACATGATGATCAACAGGAAATCTCTTTGGCTTCTTTAAAGATACAGCTGCATGAAAAAGAAGAAATTGAAAATCCGAATAATGTAAAAGTAATTACGGATAACAATGGCTTTGCACTGTATTTCAGCCGTTCTGTAATTCCTTTTCACAGGGAAGTTTCTTATCATGTAAGCTACTTTAAACACATTGGAGTGTATGCTTTCAGGAAAGAAGCTTTGCTCCAGTTTTCGAGGCTTGAAATGAAACCTCTGGAAATATCCGAAAAGATTGAATGTATCCGTTATCTGGAATATGGAATGAAAATCAAAATGATAGAAACCAATTTCATAGGAGTGGGTATTGATACACCGGAAGATCTGGAAAAAGCCAGAAAGCTGATTTAAAAAATAATAAGGCAAAAAGCAAATGATAATATTCGCTCTTTTGCCTTTTTGCAATTTTACATAAATCCCCCTATATTTGAATTTATAAATAAAATTAATGAAGAAGTTATTATTAGTATTTGGACTGATATTTTCACATGTGACATTTGCACAGACCGCAAAGGAAATTATTGACAAGAACATTGAATTATCCGGAGGGTTAACCAATTGGAAATTATTGAATTCTGTATTGCTTCAGGGAAAAGTGGTATTGGGAATCAAAGATGAATATCCGATAAGAATTTTTCAGCAGCGTCCTAATCTTACTAAAACATTGATTACTACCGGAGGAAAAGAAACAGCAATTGAAGGTTATGACGGAACTAAAGGATATGCAATGAACTATGCGGCCAATAAACTTCAGGAATATCCTGAGTACGTACCGGAAAGTTTTGATAATGACTTTATCGATTGGGAAAATAAAGGTTTTGAGGCTAAATATCTTGGAAAAGAAAAAGTGGGAGAAATCTACTGCCATAAAGTAGAACTGACCAAGAATGTCAATAAGAATATGTATTACTTTGATGCAAAAACTTATATGCTGATCAAAGAAGTGAAAAAAGATGAAACGCTGGTATATTCTGATTTTAAAAAAGTTGGAAACCTTACCATGCCTTTCAGAATAGAATCTTCAAGTGCTAAAAAAGACGGAGACTATGTGATGCTGTTAAACAGAATTGATATCAACAAAGTATTTCCGGTTAATATTTTTAAATTTTAATTCAACGGCAGTTCGCTGCAAAAAATTATAAAATATGAAAAAGATTTTTTTACTGCTGCTTTCTTTCATAGCATTTCTGCAAAGCTGCACCAATCAAAAAAGTGAAATTTCTAAAGCTAAAACCAATGAACTTATGGGAAAAACAATATACGACTTTAAAGTAGAAAGTCTTGACGGCAAAGAAATCAATTTTGCTGATTTCAAAGGAAAGAAAATCCTGATTGTCAATACCGCTTCAGAATGTGGATTTACTCCACAGTATGCAGATCTTGAGAAAGTATATGAGCAGTATAAGGATAAATTGGTAGTGATAGGTTTCCCTGCTAATAATTTCGGGGGACAGGAGCCTGGAACCAATACCGAAATTGGGGCATTCTGCCAGAAAAATTATGGGGTGACATTCCCAATGGCTGCAAAAGTTTCTGTAAAAGGAGATGATACAGCGCCCATCTTTAAATATTTAACAGAAAAAGAGTTAAATGGAGTAAAGAATACAAGTATCCTTTGGAACTTTACCAAATTCCTGGTGGATGAAAACGGAAAACTGATCGATTCTTTTGTAAGTACTACAAAGCCTACAGATGAGGCTATTACAAAGTATCTGAAGTAATAAACTATTGCATGGATTTTTTGGATCGGTTTGAAGCTTGTATCATTAGCGGAGCAATTGGAGATGCGTGGGGAAGCAGCTATGAAAATGAAGTAGAAACTGATGATTCCCATATTTATTATTGGGGAAAAAAGAAGATAAAGAAAAGGATCTGGAGTATTACAGATGATACCCAAATGACTTTGGCGACCTGCGAAGTTTTATCTGAAGGTAATTTTACTCCTGAAAATCTTATCAATAAATTTATAGAATATTACAGAAGCCGCAAATTAATAGGAATTGGGGCTTCAACACTAAAGGCAATTTTAGATACTGAAGCAGGCATCCATTGGAGCCAGGCTGGAAGAATTGGAGAGTTTGCCGCAGGAAATGGAGGAGCGATGAGAATTGCTCCTTTTGCTTTTTTCTCAGATATTACAAGACAAAATATTTATGAAGCATGTAAGGTAACGCACAGAAATGATGAAGCCTATTCCGGATCTTTGGCTGTTTTTCTTGCTATAAAAGCAATCCTAAATTCTGATTGGAATGGAAACAATAATCTTTTCGATATTATTATTCCGGAAATTCCTGATTCAAACGTAAAAGACAGATTAACTGAAATTAATTCAACAGGAAAGAATTCTTCAATTTCAGAAATATCAAAATTTGGCAATAATGGTTATGTTGTTAATTCAGTTCCATTCGCAATTTACTGTTCAACCAAAATTCTTGATCTGGGTCTGGAAGAAATGTTGAAACAAATTATCAGTTCGGGAGGAGATACGGATACCAACGCTTCAATCGCCGGGCAAATTGCGGGAACATTGATCGGAACTGAAAATATTCCTCATGAATTAATTTTGAAACTTAAAGAATTACCGGATTACAAATGGATCAGGCAAATTATCGATGCAACAAAACAGACAATCAGCTAAAATACTATCCGTTGCTTTTTTCTGCAAAACAAAAGATATTTCCCAGCTTTATACTGGAATAACCATTGCTTTTTATTTTTGAGGAATTGATCATTGCCTTGGCCAGAATATCCGTCGGCAGAGGCTTTTGACTTTCCAGCAGCCCAAGCTTATTAGCAAATTTTATAATACGGCTGCCTAAGACTTCTCCGGTTCTTTCAGAATTCTTTCTTTCGAGCATTCCCGGTTTAAAAATAGTGATCTTGTTAAAATGCAGTTGTTTTACAGCTTCTTCAAGCTCACCTTTCATTTTGGAATAAAAAATTTTAGACTGCGGATTAGCTCCATACGCTGATACCAGGATATAGTCTTCCACATTATTCTCTTTGGCTGCTTTTGCAAACTCATACTGATAATCAAAATCTACTTTTTTCTGGGCTTCTTTGCTTCCGGCATCCTTTAAAGTAGTTCCCAGGCATGAAAATGCAACATCTCCCTTTACCTTATCTTTCCATTCTTCAGGCTTTTCAAAATCCACAACATGAACTTTAAGCTTATCGTTCTGAATATCGACAGGTTTTCTGACGAAAATGTTCACTTCATCGAATTCCTTATCATGGAGTAACTGATTCACCAGATCTTTTCCTGTGGCGCCTGTAGCACCTATTACCAAAGCTTTCATAATATTGTGATTGTGTGAGATTATTTCTTTCTTAAATTTACTAAATTTGAATTAAAGAGTAAAGAATTAATTTAATCATTACTTATTGCTTACCACTCATTACTCATATACACTATGGATGCCAACGAAATTTTAGATTATTGTCTTGCCAAAAAAGGGGTTACAGAAAGTTTTCCGTTTGATAACGAAACACTTGTGCTGAAAGTAGATACCAAAATGTTTTTATTGATGGGGCTTGAGAGGCAGCCGTTAGCGATCAATGTAAAAACAGATCCCGAGTGGAGCGCTGAGCTTCGTGAACAGTATCCTCAGATTACAGGCGCCTATCACATGAACAAAACCCATTGGAATTCTGTTATACTGGATGGGTTAAAAAGAGATTTGATTTTCAGTCTTATTGATCAATCCTATGATCTGGTTTTTAAATCCCTTACAAAAAAAGTACAGAATGAAGTAAATTCTTTATAAAGTATCTATTATATAAAATTGGGGTACGGAATTTGTTATCTATTGTTGGTGAAATATGTAATTAATAGTAATACAATAAATAACAAATGAGAAATCACTTATTATTATTCATGGCAGCAGGGACATTGATGCTGTCAGGCTGTACAAAAACAGAGAAGGAAAATAAGGCAGCAACTCCTAATTCTGCGGCTTCAGTTTCTGAAAATACGCTTCCTGAAAATATTAAAATAGAGTTTTCAGGAGAAGATAAGTTTACAATTAAAAGTGCGCTTCTTAAAGTAAGCTTATATGGAATAGATGAAAAACTGGCTGATGCCCCTGCTACATTAATTACAGAACAGGAATATGAGCAGAAATCGATACCTTTCACCATCAATCTGCCAATACCCAAAGATACTCAGAGTAAGATCAATCCAAAACCTGTCGGTCCTGCCAAGTATTACGTGACCATAAGCTGGGATTCTGATGGCAATGGAAAAGCTGGTGAAAAAGGCGATATCGTTATTGACTATGACAAAGAGATTCCAAATGTGAAACTGAATAATGAAACTCAGAAAATCTACTTAAAAGTATTACAATAAGCAAAAGGCTATTCGGTGAGAATAGCCTTTTTTGTAAATAAATCTTTATATCCTAATGCTTTCTTTTCGATCAGATGCCAGGAAACATATCCCAACAGAATTGATAACGGTAATGAAAGCATAAATAACAGAGCTGTATCCAGTTTAAAAAAGTACATCAGGGTCTGCTGGATCGGGAAAGAATAAATATAAATTCCGTAAGAAGTATCCCCAATCACTTCCCCAACCTTATTAAGGTATCGGGTAGAGCTTTTGCCAAGAAGAATAACCAGCACAGGCAAAGTCATATAACAGGTATATTTGAAGATATTTAAGTATATACTAACCATAATAACAATGAAGGAAAGTATAATAAGAATATTTTCTGCTTTTTTGGGAACATTCAGGTAAGTTAATACCATTCCTCCAGCGAAAAAGCACATCAGATTGTAAAAATGATTGCTTCCCAATGCAAACCTGTGAAATAATCCGTAAAGAAAATAGGGATGGAAAATACTTAAGATATAACTTGATATAAATAGCAGAATTACAACAGTTTTTACAAAAGCTTTTTTACGGATAAAGAACAGTAAAGAAACCATTACATACATACTGAATTCGTAGCATATCGTCCATAAACTCCCATTAATGCTATGTTTGTAAGGATTATTTTCAAAAACACCGTCAATACCTTTCTGTCGGAAAAACAGGGTTAAATTTTGAGGAATGTAAGTGTAAACGGATTTGTTCTGTAAGTAGGGAACGGAACTTTCATAAACTGCAGGTGCCAGCAAAACGGTAAGAAAAAGTACCACCAATAAGGCAGGAAAAAGTCTTAAAAGCCTTTTCCAGTAAAAATCAGGAAGACCTTTGCATCGCAGCAGGCTTTTAAAAATTAAATAACCTGAGATAATAAAAAAACCATGAACCCCCAGATAAGAAAATTCCATTTGTCCATTGGTGAGTTGGGATAGGGGATCGCCGAGGGCTGCTCCTGAAAGTGCGTAGGAATGGGTAATAACAACAAGACTTGCAAAAACAAGCCTCAGAAAATCAAAATTATTACTCCTTGAAATCATATTCCTGTGTTATTCTTTTATCCTCGTCCAGTCTTTCAATTAACTTATCAAGACCTTCAAATTTGATTTCATCATGAAGAAAATCTCTGAAACTTACCGTAATCTTTTCATCATAAATATCACCATCAAAATCAAGAATATAAACTTCCACAGTCAGTTTTTCCCCGTTTACCGTTGGATTGGTTCCAATACTCAGCATCCCTTTATATTGGTTGCCTTTTATGAGGACTTCTACAATATAAGCTCCTTTTTTGGGTAAAAGTTTGATAGACTCCGTATCAATATTGGCTGTAGGATAACCGATGGTCCTTCCGATTTTCTTACCATGAACTACAGTTCCGGAAACAGAGTAGGAGTATCCCAGCATTTCGTTGGCCTCCTTAATATTTCCTGCTAAAAGTGCATTACGTACTTTCGTGGAGCTGATATTATTTTCATGAATATTGATGGCTTCCATTTGCTCAACCTCAAAATCAAGTTCTTTTGACAATTTTTGAAGAAGCTCAAAATTTCCACTTTTATTTTTTCCGAAAGAATGGTCATATCCTATAATAAGGTATTTTACATTGAGTTTATCAACTAAAATATGACGTACAAACTCTTCTCCGGTCAGATTTCTGAATTCTTCATCAAATTCTTTCAGGAACAAATTATCAATCCCATATTTTTCAACCAGCCGTTTTTTTTCTTCCAGCGTATTCAGAAGCTTCAAATCTTCATTAGGATTAAAAACAAACCTTGGATGCGGCCAGAAAGTAAGGATAGCAGTTTCCAGATTGTTTTCTGTTCCTACTTTAGTAAGTTCATCAATAATACTCTTGTGCCCGAGATGTACGCCGTCAAACATACCTAAAGACAATGCTAAAGGCTTCTGAGAGGCGTAATCTGTAAAATTCTTGAAAACTTTCAAAACGGAAAAATTTTGATTGCAAATATAGATATAATGTCACAATCTATCAATATAACAAAGTGTCAATATTTTTTGCAGATAAATATCATGGTCAGAATGGTAAATTATACCAGGACACATTTATAAAAAGCATGATAAAAATCTTTTTTTTACCAATTGTGGGTTTATGAAGAATCACTATATTTGCACCAAGAAAAAATTTAGCAATGGCAAACCAAATTAAAGGTAAAATTTCTCAAATTATTGGTCCGGTAATCGACGTTGTCTTCACAGATGTGGAAGCTGTTCCAGCAATCTATGACGCGTTAGAAATTACAAAAGAAAACGGTGAAAAAGTAGTTTTAGAGGTAGAACAACATATTGGCGAAGATACAGTAAGATGTATTGCAATGGACGCTACTGACGGTCTTAAGAGAGGACAGGATGTAATCGGATACGGAAATCCTATTACTATGCCAATCGGTGAGGCAGTAAACGGAAGACTATTCAACGTTGTTGGTGATGCTATCGATGGACTTCAAGATATTTCTAAGGATGGTGGTCTTCCTATTCACAGACCAGCTCCAAAATTTGATCAATTATCAACTTCAGCAGAAGTTTTATTTACAGGTATTAAAGTAATCGACTTAGTTGAGCCTTACGCAAAAGGAGGTAAAATTGGTTTGTTCGGTGGTGCCGGTGTAGGTAAAACAGTATTGATTCAGGAGTTGATTAACAATATTGCAAAAGGGCACGGAGGTCTTTCTGTATTCGCCGGAGTAGGTGAAAGAACGAGAGAAGGAAATGACCTTTTGAGAGAGATGTTGGAATCAGGTATTATCAAGTATGGTGATGATTTCATGCATTCTATGGAAAACGGAGGTTGGGATCTTTCTAAAGTAGATTTAGAAGCGATGAAAGATTCAAAAGCAGCATTCGTTTTCGGACAGATGAACGAGCCGCCAGGTGCAAGAGCGAGAGTAGCACTTTCTGGTCTTACATTGGCTGAGTATTACAGAGATGGTGGAGAAAGCGGACAAGGTAGAGATGTACTTTTCTTCGTAGATAACATCTTCCGTTTTACACAGGCTGGTTCTGAGGTATCTGCACTTCTTGGTCGTATGCCTTCAGCGGTAGGTTACCAACCGACACTCGCTTCTGAAATGGGTGCGATGCAGGAAAGAATTACTTCCACTAAAAACGGTTCAATTACTTCAGTACAGGCGGTATATGTACCTGCGGATGACTTAACTGACCCTGCTCCAGCAACTACGTTTGCTCACTTGGATGCCACTACAGTACTTGACAGAAAGATTGCTTCATTAGGTATTTATCCAGCGGTAGATCCACTAGCTTCTACTTCAAGAATCCTTGCTCCTGAAGTTATTGGTCACGATCACTATAACTGTGCTCAAAGAGTAAAAGAAATTCTTCAAAGATATAAAGCACTTCAGGATATCATCGCGATTCTTGGTATGGAAGAACTTTCTGAAGAAGATAAAGCGGTTGTATACCGTGCAAGAAAAGTTCAGAGATTCTTATCTCAGCCTTTCCACGTAGCAGAGCAGTTTACAGGTATCCCAGGATCATTGGTAGACATCAAAGATACGATCAAAGGATTCAACATGATTATGGATGGTGAATTAGATCACTTACCGGAAGCGGCTTTCAACCTGAAAGGAACCATCGAAGAAGCTATCGAAGCAGGACAAAAAATGTTGGCTGAAAACGCATAAATTATTAACAATTTGAGATTTGAAATTTGAGATTCGAGGAGTAATTTCAAATTTCAAACATCAAATTTCAAATTTGTTTCTATGAATATAAAAATTTTAACACCAGAATACGTAGTTTTTGAAGGAGAAGTAGACTCAGTGTTGTTGCCTGGAAAAAATGGTGAATTCCACATCATGAAAAACCACGCAGGAATTGTTTCTTCTTTAATCGGAGGTGATGTAAAGCTTTTTGCTAATTCTATTGATGAGGCTTTTGCTAAAAATTTCACTAAAGAAGCTGGAAAAGACTCTGTTTTTGCTTATAATATCAAAAGCGGTGTTGTAGAATTTAATCATAATAAAGGAATTATCCTTTGTGAATAATTAAATGAAAAGCTAAATATATTTTCAAGAAAGTGTAACTTTGTGTTACACTTTTTTTATTTATGTATAAGTCTGATGGTATGAAGAAAGGCATAATCATATTCTTTACTGTTCTGGGTGTTTTCCTCCACGCTCAGAATATCAAAACCAAGAGAGGGATTATTAATCTTGATGGGATTCCGGTAGCTAAAATATCCAGCAAATCCAGTGAATATACTTTTATGGATCTGAAAGAAACACCGATGTATACTATAAAGTTCATTGATAAGAGCATTGTTGATTCTGTTCGTGACAGCTATATCAGCATCAATAGAGTATATAATAGAGATAAAACCATTGAAATAGATTATTCGTCACCTTCTGCCTTTTCTGGCGAAGAGAAATCAGCGGTTTTCACTTCGGTGAAGGATCTTAGAATCATTGATAACAAAGGGATCAATGTTAAAAATCTTGATGAGCTTTTTTCTAATGTACCCAAAAGGAAGCTGGATGCTAAAACAAAAGATGCTTATGCGATCAGAAAGAAAATAGATAAAATGAATATTGAGGTCAATAAAGTAGGAGAGATCCTCAGTAATGGAGTTCCGGTAGGCTATTTTACCAATTTGCCTGTAAGCTTTGGTTCAGAAGAAACCATTATGGATAAAACTCCAATAGATATTGAGATCTATGATGCTAAAAGTAAACTGATCGGAAGATATATTACGACCACAAAACAACTGAAAACTGCAGGAGGAAAATCCTTTACCATCTACAGAGAAATGTCTGGCAGGGCTTCTATTCTGAAGTTCCCGACCTACAAAGCACTGGCGGAAAGGATGGCGATCATGGATCCTAATTTTATTAAAGTTCAGGAGAAAGTATCTGTGGGAGCTGTATCAAAAGAAACGCCTAATTAATTTATGTAATACAGATTTTATCAATAGGAACGGGCTTTAGCCCGTTTTTTTATTATGGATTAAATTCATCCCGGCTTCAGCCAAAACCTATATAATTGTACTTTTAAACCACCCCGTCAAAAATTCTTTGAATTTTCGCCACCCCGCCAGAGGAGCGGAATATTTGCCGTTTTATTTATAGTGGTTAGAAATTTGGATTTATATTAAATGAACTCTTCCAAAATAGAAAATACTTTATTCTCTCAAATCAAAATCAGCGTAATCCGTGAAATCTGTGGGAGATTATAATTCAATAGAAGCAGGTGTTATTCGTTCAGAAAAAAATCACAAAAATTCCGCAATCACAAAAATCCCTGAGAAAAAAACGAAAATTTTTATAAACTTAAAATCACTCCGTTTTCCTTCAATTGCTGCATTGGTTTCGAGAACCAAAATAACTCAAAATCCTCAAAATTTTCTTCAAAATTATTTTTAAGTTGTTGAATGGTAGGTTTTTTAGAATTTTCAATTGCGTTCTCTTCCAGCACTTTCATCAGCCATTCTGCTTTCTCCTGTTCCAGCTCAACCTTTACAATATTGGTTTTTAAATGGAATGTAAGCAGCGTATATGTACCGGAATATTTCTTTTTATTTTTTATGCGATTCTCAGCGATTACGTTTTTGGTTAAAAAGACAACTTTGGAATTGGTCTTCAACTGAAACTGCCCATCTTCCAAAAGACAGTCGTGAATATAGTCCGGATGTATGGTTGTTCGTGGAATTTTAAAATCAAACCATTCCTGAAGTGGCAGTTCAAAATTAACTCCGTGCATATAATTGAACAGAGATTTCTTTAATCCAAAGCTGAACTTGTTATGATCGATTCCGGTTGTATCTTTAAAATCAATATCATTATTGGCAAACAGAATTTCCTGCTTTACCGGAACTACTCCAAAATCTTCAGGGCTCATCCCAACCGGGGAATGGGCTGTCATGGCAAACTGATGCCAGAAGCCACTCTGAAGAATTCCCATTTCAAACATTTGTCGTACCATTTCTAATGAATCCACCGTTTCCTGAATGGTTTGGGTAGGGTAGCCATACATCAGGTAGGCATGAACCATAATTCCCGCTTCAGTAAAATTTCTTGTTACATTGGCAACCTGTTCCACAGAAACTCCTTTATCAATCAGTTTCAACAGTCGGTCACTGGCCACTTCAAGTCCGCCGGAAACAGCTACACATCCTGAAAGTTTCAGGAGATAACATAGATCACGGGTAAAGCTTTTTTCAAAACGGATATTGGTCCACCAGGTAACCACCAGATTTCTTCGGAGAATTTCCAGCGCTACTTCTCTCATTAAGGCAGGTGGTGCGGCTTCATCCACAAAATGGAATCCTGTTTCACCTGTTGTACGGATCAGTTCTTCAATCCGGTCTACAAGGATTTTAGCAGAAATCGGTTCATAAATTTTGATATAGTCTAAGGAAATATCACAGAATGTACATTTTCCCCAATAGCACCCATGGGCCATGGTCAGTTTGTTCCATCTGCCGTCACTCCATAAGCTGTGCATAGGATTGGCAATTTCGATAACGGAAACATACTGATCCAGTTTCAAATCTGTATAATCAGGAGTCCCTATTTCAGACTGCTTGTAATCATGTCTTTTAGAATTGTTTTTGTAAGCAACCTCTTTGTTTTCGATAAGGAAAGTTCTTTTAAACTCACCTTCTTCAGCAGTAATTTCTAAATTATGATGAAGAAGTTCCAGGGGAAGTTCACCATCATCTAAGGTAATAAAGTCGAAAAACTCAAAAACCCTCTGATCTTTAACTTCTCTTAATTCCGTATTGGGAAAGCCTCCTCCCATTGCAATTTTAATATGAGGATATTGCTTTTTGATCCATTGGGCACATTTGAAACCGGCATACAGATTACCAGGAAACGGTATTGAAAAACAAACCAGTTTTGGCTGAACAGTTTCGATTTTTTCCTGAAGAATTTTTAAGGTAAATTCATCAATAAATGTAGGTTCACCTGATAATTTGGAATACAGTTCATCGAAAGAGTTGGCACTTTTTCCGAGACGTTCGGCATATCTGCTGAAACCAAAATCGGCATCAATATTTTCAACAATATAATCGGAAATATCTTCCAAATAAAGTGTCGCCAGATGCTTGGCTTTATCCTGGAGCCCCATATTTCCAAAAGCAAATTCCATATCGTCCAGCTGGTTGAAACGGGAGGCTTCGGGAAGAAAGTTCATGCTGCAGATCTGTCTTGCCAATGTTGGTGTTTTTCCCTGTAAAAAAGGAATAACCTGATCTATCGTTTTTAAATATTCTTCTCTTAAAGCATAAATTCTCTGGGAATTTTCAGAGGTGTTCTGAAGATCAATCTTTTTATTGAAAACCTTCTGGATTCCGTCTTTTGAAAATAATTCCAGGATAACATCGATCCCCAAATCTACCTGATACGCGGAAATATTTTTGGTATTTAAAAATCCTTTAATATAAGCTGTTGCAGGATAAGGAGTGTTAAGCTGGGTAAAAGGCGGAGTAATAAGAAGCAGGTCTTTCAACAGAAATTTTTTGCAAAGTTATTCCAAAGTTTTTTTAGAAAAAAATTTTTTCTCCTGATTATAAACAGTGAAGAAAAGACTTTGGATTTCTGCATTATTACCATTTCCGGTTTGCTAAAATAAATTAGCCGGTTTATTAAACAGCGCATCCGGACTATTGGTCTCAATAAAGGTTAAAAATACATTTTCATCAAAATACCCATCTTCATCAAGGATTTCAGCTTTCAATAAGCCAATTTCACCAGGTCTTTCAATACTGATATTTTCGATGAATTTTCCTGTTTTTCCGATGATTTCGTTATGAAAGCTTATTAAATATCTGGAATATATATTTCCTTCAGATACTGTATAATGACCGTTTTCTGCAATCAGAGAAGTCATGATACTTCCTCCGATATACGTTTCATTATCATTGCCTGATGCTCCGAACAATACTTTGGACGTAACAGTTCCGGAACAGTATAACGAACCGTTGATGATTATATTTTCTGCCTGTATATTGCCTGTGACAATAAGAATTATATAGTCTTCTACAAAGAGCTGGCGGGATAAATTGAGATCTCCTTCTAAAAGTACAATTTTATATCCTTCATCTTCATGGGTAATGAGATCAAGAGAAGTGTTGCTTTCGTTTTCTATGAGGACAATTTCAGGGGTGTCGTCTTCATTATTGATAGACAGGGAAGCATCCTTTATTTTTTCTGCTGTTTCATCGTCCAGCATTTCAAGAAATTCAGTAAGACTTTCTTCGTCTAAATAGCTTTCATTGAAAAAATTATTTTCCATGGCTTCATAAACGACATTGTATAGATTTTCTGATTTTTCTTTGAGTTTTTTGTATAATTGATCTTTGGTGAGTTTTTGTAATTCTTTCATCGGCTTTTAAAAGTATATACATCTGTCTATCCAGTGGGGGAACACCTATTAATAGATAGATGCAATATAGCCAGATAAATTTTGTTATGCCAGAATGTAAGGTATTTATTTTCTCAAATATTTTTCATATATATCATTTTTTCAGCTTAATATTATCGTTTCATAAATAAACATAATTTCTCGAATTTCTGTTTAGTATTTTATTATTGTGGATATAGAAAGAACATCATTGAATCCATCTTATGATATCATTTTACATGCTGATGTATTGCCTGATTTCTAAACATGGCCTACTTTTTTCTGATCACCGATCACATTCAGGGTAACTCCAAAAAGGATTAGAGTAATTCCGATAAGCAAATTGAGCGTAAATTTTTCATGAAACATCAGAACACTCACCAAAACAGCAACCACAGGCTCCAGGGCTCCTAAGATCGCAACAGGAGTAGAGCCGATGTATTTAATGGCATATACCAGGCAAAGACCCGATATAACAGTGGTGAGAAATGCAAAAATAAGAAAGTTAAAGAAAATCTCTGCTGAAGGAATCGTAAACGACTCATGAGCAATAACAGCTTTACTCATAAAGAACATTGAGGTGAAAAGCATAGAATAAAACGAAAGCTTGAATCCGGAAACCTTGATATTCGATTTATTGACGATAACCATATATAAAGCATAGAACAGTGAACTCAGCATTACAATTCCTAACCCTGCAAAATTGATTTCCAGTCCGTTTCCTTTTAAGCATAAAACAATTACCCCCGCGAAAGCCATAAGTAAAGAAGCGCCGGACAGCCTGGTAAGCTTCTCTTTGTAAAAGAAAAGCATAATCAGTGCAACAATAATCGGGTAGATAAATAAAACGGTAGAGGCAATTCCCGGTGTCAGAAAATCATACCCTAAAAAAAGAAACTCTGAAGAAAGGGCATAGCAGATTCCAAGGATGGCAAGAATTAAAGTTTCCTTTTTATTGATTTTAAAGGTGTCCCTGGAATACAGCAGATATCCTCCTATCATTAAAGCTGAAAAGAAAAATCTGTAAAACAGCGTAATATCCATTGAAAAGTGTGCCCGCTTGACAGGCAGTATAAAAACCGGAATAAGACCATATGAAATGGCCGACAGAATTCCCAGTGTGTAACCTCTAAGTTTCATTTGCTTTATAGTTATTAAACAAAAATGCCACTGATTGGTTTCAGTGGCATTTTTTATTTTAAGATTAGATTAAATCGGTTTAAAACTTAATCCTTGTTCCTGGAGTAATTTTTGCTCCTGCTCTTTGTAGTAGCCACCTACTAATTTATCATGAATAGCTTCAAACGCAGCCAGAGTTTCATTGATCTCAGCATCTGTATGAGAAGCGGTAGGAATCAGTCTTAAAAGAATCATTCCTTTCGGAATGACCGGATATACCACCACAGAGGTAAAGATCCCGTAATTCTCTCTTAAATCCTTTACCAATAGAGTGGCCTCTACCGGAGTTCCCTGCATCATTACAGGAGTTACACAAGTGTTGGTATCTCCAATATTGAAGCCTCTTTCTTTAAGTCCGTTCTGTAGTTTATAAACATTCTCCCAAAGTTTGGCTTTGATCTCAGGTCTTGATCTCAATAGCTCCAATCTTTTTAATCCTCCGATTACCATTGGCATGGTAAGAGATTTTGCAAAGATTTGTGATCTCAGGTTGAATTTCAGATATCTGATGATTTCTTTGTCACCCGCAAGAAACGCTCCGAAACCTGCCATTGATTTGGCAAAAGTAGAGAAATAGACATCAATCTGATCGTTACAGTCCTGCTCTTCACCCACACCGGCACCTGTTTTACCAAGCGTTCCGAAACCATGTGCATCGTCTACTAAAAGTCTGAATTGATATTTTGATTTAAGGTCACAGATCTCTTTGATTTTTCCCTGCTGGCCTCTCATCCCGAAAACCCCTTCTGTAATCACAAGGATACCACCTCCTGTTTCTTCAGCTACCTTAGTCGCTCTCTGAAGGTTTTTCTCAAGACTTGCCATATCATTGTGCTTATAGGTAAATCTCTTACCGGAATGAAGTCTTACTCCATCCACGATGCAGGCATGAGAATCCATATCATAAACAATTACATCATTTCTGCTTACCAAAGCATCAATGGTAGAAACCATTCCCTGGTAACCGAAATTCAATAAATATGCTGATTCTTTTTTTACAAAGTCTGCCAGTTCTCTTTCCAGCTGAAGGTGCTGATCTGTTTCTCCGGACATTGCTCTTGCTCCCATTGGATAGAACATTCCATATTCTGCTGCAGCTTTTGCATCTGCTTCTATTACTTCAGGATGATTACACAGTCCTAAATAATCATTGGCACTCCAGAAAATTACTTCTCTACCCTGAAACTGCATTCTAGGGCCTATAGGTCCCTCTAATCTTGGGAAAATAAAATAGCCTTCACCATAATCTGCAAATTGTCCAAGTGGTCCTGGATTTTCTTTTATTCTTTCAAAAATATCCAACATTGTATCGTAATTTTTAAGTAAAAAAGCCTTTTTTGTCAGAACACGCAAAAGGCTTTATTTGTATCGTGATTTTATTCGTTCTTATTTGATAAACTCAGTTTTGAAAACTTCGTCATAGTTGTGAACACAGTTGTTGACAAATCCCTGCTCTGCCATCCATTTATCACTGTATACTTTGGTGATGTATCTGGACCCATGGTCAGGATATATTAGAACAACCAGATCATTTTCTGTAAGTTCATGAGACTGTGCATACTGCATCAATCCCTGTGTTACAGCTCCTGTCGTATAGCCACCCATGATTGCTTCTTTCAAAGCAATTTCGCGGGTTCTGTACGCGGACATTTCATCATTGACCCTTACAAATTCATCTACCTTGTCGAAAAGCAGGGCAGAAGGGATCAGGTTTTTACCCATTCCTTCGATCTGATAAGGATGTACATCTTCTTTGTGAATTTCTCCTGTCTCGTGATAGCTCTTTAGTATAGAACCGTCTGCATCTACTCCGATGATCTTGATATCCGGATTTTTTTCCTTCAGAAACTTTGCTGAACCAGACAGCGTACCACCAGTTCCGGTACAGGCAAAAAGGTGAGTGATCTTACCTTGTGTCTGTTCCCAGATTTCAGGACCGGTAGTCTGATAATGTGCATCAATATTCAGCTCGTTAAAATATTGATTGATGTAAATAGAATTAGGAGTTTCCTTAGCGATTCTTTTAGCTACTTCATAGTATGATCTGGGATCATCTGCCGGTACATTGGCCGGACATATATACACCGTAGCTCCCAATGCTTTCAGGTAAGCAATTTTTTCAGGTTTTGTTTTATCACTTACTGCAAGAATACATTTATATCCCTTAATGATACATACCATCGCAATAGAAAACCCGGTATTTCCGGAAGTAGTTTCTACAACTACAGAATCTTCTTTTAAAAGGCCTTTTTTCTCTGCGTTTTCTATAATATGAAGTGCGATTCGGTCTTTGGTGGAATGTCCAGGATTATATGATTCTAACTTGGCATAAACGGTTGCTGGAATATCTTTTGTAACAGTATTTAGCTTCACCATAGGAGTATGTCCTATCAGGCCAAGGATATTATCGTAAACATTACTCATTATTTGTTATTTTCAATAAAAATCTGACTGCAAAAATACAAAAAAATAAATAATTACTAAACTTTTGTTTGATTTCTAGGGCATCGTTTATAAAAAAATATTTTTGTATTTTCAGTTTTGACAGGAGTATAATCGCAAATACTACGCCAAAATTTTTAAATTTTGTTAAAACCCGCATAAAATAAGATAAAAGCCTTATTTTCGCATAATTGATTTAATACTATGAAAAATTGGACTTTTAGGCAATGGAACACCGTTTTAGGATGGGTGATTTTCGTCATTGCGTTTTTCACGTACTTGTCCACCATAGAACCCAATTTCAGTTTCTGGGATTGTGGCGAGTACATTTCTTCTGCAGTAAAACTTGAAGTAACGCATGCTCCTGGAGCTGCTTTATTCCAGATAGTGGGTGCCGTGGCAGCCATTTTTGCATTAGGGAAAGGCGAAAATTACTCCATCGTAATCAACGCGATGTCTGCATTGTTCAGTGCGCTGACTATTTTATTTTTGTTCTGGACGATCACACATTTTGTGAGAAGACTTTTAAACAAAGATTTTGAAGAAATTACAAAACATGAGGAAATCTCTATTTTATTTGCCGGAGCTGTGGGAGCACTTTGCTTTACATTTTCAGACACGTTCTGGTTCTCGGCAGTAGAGGGAGAGGTTTACTCTATGGCTTCCATGTTTATCGCGCTTTTGGTCTGGTTAATCACCAAATGGGAAAATGAGTATAAAGCAGCGGACAGTGAGAGATGGATTATTCTTATTTTCTTTGTTTTAGGACTTTCTGTGGGAGTGCATATGATGTGTATGCTGGCAACTCCTATGGTATGTCTTGTATACTACGCCAGAAACTATAAGTTTACCTGGAAAAACTTTATCTGGGCAAACCTTATCACACTAGGGATCTTAGCCATTGTTTTCAAAATTATTTTCCCACTGATCATGACGATGTTCGGAAAGCTGGAAATTTTCTTTGTAAACGGGCTTGGTCTTCCTTTCCATTCAGGAACGATTGTGGCTTTTGTTCTGATGGTGGCGATCTGCTATTTCTTAATCAAATATGCAAGAAAAGCCAAAAGAAATATTTACCAGACAGCTGCATTATCTGTAGTTTTTATGATGATCGGATTCTCATGCTGGATGGTTATCCCAATCAGAGCGAATGCCAATCCACCAATGAACCTTAATGATCCGGATACGGCAATTGGTATGCTGGATTATTATAACAGAGAGCAGTATGGGGACTGGCCAACGATCTATGGACAGAATTATACCGCATTTCTTGATGCCAACGGAATCGAAAAGAATGAGGACGGAAGCTTCAAAACAAAGAAAACCGGCGAGATCTACGAAAAAGATGAGAAAACCGGAACATACAGAAAAACCGGAGACCGTTTCAATTATGTATTCAACAAATCTCAGGTAAGCTTTATGCCGAGAATGTTCAATGAGGACAAGGATGTAATGGCCAACTATATTTCTATGTATGGTGCTCCTGATTTTACATTCAATTATGCGAATGAAGATGTTGCAGACAATCCACAGGCTAAACAGATTTTTGACGAGCTGAGAGCAAAATATGAAGACAAATCCATTACCGCTTCTGATTATCTGAAAGTAAAACCTTATAATCTGATCAATGTACAGAAGCCTTCATTCTTTCAGAATATGGACTATTTCATTTCATTCCAGAATCAGTATTATTTTGTGAGATACCTGATGTGGAATTTCGTGGGAAGACAGAATGATCTTGAAGGAAATATGGAAAGTACTAAAGGGAACTGGATTTCAGGAATTCCATTTATAGACAATGCTATTGTAGGAAATCAGGATAAAATGCCTGCTAAATTCAGGAATGAAAGTACAGTAAAATTCTTTTTTCTTCCATTAATTTTAGGTTTGATTGGATTCTTTTTCCAGTTAAACAGAGACTTTGGAAGATTCTATGCATTGTTATCCTTATTTGTTATAACAAGTGTGGGGATTATTTTCTATACGGGAGTAAAACCTTTTGAACCGAGAGAAAGAGATTATGCCATGGTAGGTTCATTCTATGCATTTGCAATCTGGATCGGTATGGGAGCCGGAGCCATCTTATGGTTCTTACAATCCAAAATAAAATCAAACGGAGCCAATATCGCTCTGGGAGTGGTTTTATTAGGAGTACCTTTCATGATGGGCTTCCAGAACTACAATGTTCACGACAGAAGTAACAGATATACAGCATATGATTATGCTTATTCCGTTTTAAAATCATTACCGAAAAACGATATCCTTTTCGTGTATGGTGATAACGATACTTACCCGGTTTGGGCAATTCAGGAAACAGAAAGATTCAGAGATGATGTGAAGGTGGTTAACTTTACCCTTGCTTCAACTCCATGGAACCTTGATCAGGTAAAAAGAAGAACTTACAATGCTATGGGGATTCCTAGCCAGCTGACCCATGAAGATTACAGGGATGGCGTAAACGACCAGATCTATATGATGAAGAAAGAAGACTGGGAAGGGGTATTTTCTATGCTGAAAGAGCAGGGAGCTCCTGAAACAGAATTCCAGTCTTTCAGAAAATATCTTACTCAGGATTCTTTAACTTTGAAACAGGCTATTGAATTCATTAAATTCAAATCTCCTGAAAAAGACGAATTGTTGAAAATGTATTTCGGTGAAGAGAAATTTGAAAAATACAATATCCTTCCGGTAAACAAATTCATCCTTCCTGTCAATAAAGAAAATGCTTTAAAGGCAGGAATTATCAACAAAGAAGATCTTCCGAATGTTGCCAATCAGATCATGATTACTTATAAAGGAAATACATTGTACAAGAATAACCTGATCCTGATGGATCTTTTAGCAAACTTTGACTGGAAGCGTCCTATCAATTTCTCATCAGGAGGTATTTATGACAGTGAGAATATTTTCTACCTTAACGACTATCTTCAGTTTGACGGATTCAGTTACCGATTGATTCCAATCCAAACGCCTCCGACTGCTGACGGAGATATGGGAAGAGTAGATGCCAATTCTCTTTATAATGTAGTGAAAAACTTCAGATGGGGGAACTTCAAAAACTTAAATGCTCACTTCGATGAAACGGCAACTTCCAATATCATCAGCTACAGAATGTCAGCGAGCAGAGCCGCGGCAGCCCTTGCGTTAAGCGGACAGAAAGCCAAAGCGCTGGAAATTCTGGATCTTGCTGCGAAAGAAATTCCTGCTGAGAAATATAATGATCCACGTTCATTAAGTTCAATTGTTTCAGGATACATCATTGCAGGTCAGGAACAGAAAGGTCTTCAGATTGCAGAAGTACTTAAAAAAGCAATCTTTGAAGAATATGATTACTATTTAAGCCTTTCCAAATCAGATCAAAGCTATCTGAGAAGACAGATGAGAACCAAACCTATGGAATATTCTCTTGTCGTTTCTGCAGTAACAGATGCTTACACAAAGATCGGACAGAAAGAAAAAGCGTATGCTTATCTTGTAAAATCTATTGAGCCGATTGATAAGAAGTTCAATGTATTTATCAAAGATCTTCAGGAAATGGGTAAAGAAAAGGCGATGAAAGAATCTGAAAATGTACAGCAGATTACGCCATTCTATCAGTATTTATTTGATGTGATGGAGCCATACGATTCTACGTATTCAAAAGAAAAAGAAAATCAGATTACTACCGCGATTATCAAAGCAACAAAATAAAATACTTTAAAACGGGACTTCGGTCCCGTTTTTTTATTATTGGGAATCCTGAATATTAAGATTATATTTGTGAAACTAAAAATACATAATGGCTGAAACAAATAATAGCAGGTTCCCCATCTATGCCGTAATTGCTACAGTTGCTTTTAAAATTCTTTTTTTATGGACACATTATATTCAGGAGGATGCATTTATTACCTGGAGAGTCGCTCAGAACCTTCTGGATTATGGAGTGATCGGATTCAATGGAGATACTAAAATCTCTGCATCTACAACACATTTATATGTTTTTGTGTCTTATTTTTTCAATCTTGTTTTCGGAAAAGAAAACTTCATTGAACCTCTTTTGATTTTTAATTCTATATTATTCACAATAGGAACTTTATTGCTGTCTCATTTGGTGCTTAAAAACCCATGGCATAAGGCGGTCTTTATATTTCTGATCGGTATTTTGCCACCAGCCATTAAAATTTCAATCCTTGGCATGGAGTATGGAATCCTGTTTTTCCTTGAGATGTCTCTACTGTATTATGGATTCCATAAAGGAAAAAAATGGGTGTTGACACTTCTTCCGGTATTAATCATGTTTACAAGGATTGATACAGTAATATTTCTTGGAATTGTCTTCCTTGTAGATGTTTTCTGGAACAGAAAAATAAGATGGAATTATATTTTTGGAGGTGTTCTGGGGGTATTCTCAACAGTGGCTTTCAACTGGTTTTACTTTGGTGAACTGGTGAACAATACCATTACGGCAAAAAAACTTCTTTACAGTGAAGACTTTACCATACAGCAGCATATCGGGTACTTTTTTAAGAGTTTCGGAAATTTCTGGGGAATGCTGAAAGTTCCCGGAGATTTTAATCCTCTGACCATTGTTGTACTGATCTTTGAACTGCTTTGTTTTATTTATCTTATCAGACAGAGAGAGAAGAGAAATTATTTTTTGTGGATGATCTTTCTCTTCGGATGGGCAAAACAAATAATATTCATTTCTCAAAAAAGTCTGTTCGACTGGTACTATTGGGTGCCGCAGCTTTTGCTTTTTGTACCGATTCTTATTTTTGTACTGGAACAGAAAGAGAAAAGAAATCTTTGGCTGGCATTATTGGTTATATTCTATATTTTTCCAATGCTTGTTTTTCAAACCGTTCATTCCATTGCAACAGGAAACGGAGAATGGAACTACCGCAGAACCATTGGTACATTTTTGAATCAATATGAAAAAGATAAAAATCAGTGGATCTTATTGGAGCCAGCTGGTTATGTTCCTTATTTTTCAGGATTGAAAACAATTGATGAGGTTGGCTTGGTTGATAAACAGATTCAGGAGGAAATTAAAAAAGATAAAGTGAATTATTGGATCAACACGGTAAAAACAAGAAAACCAAAATATCTTCTTTCCTACAAAAACCTGTATGAAGGTAATGATGCCAATTCAATCTATTATCAAACCCATTATCAACTTTTGAAGGAGTTCAGAGTGAAAGATCATCTGAAAAGTGACAATAAAATTTTAGAAAGAATATACCATCTTAAGCCTTCCGGAACAGACTATAATTTGTACATTAGAGTTGATTAAAAGATTGAAATATTTAAGGATTTAAAAATTTTAAAATAAGAAGTCTCTTAACTCTTTTACCATTAAACTTAAAACCTGTAATCTATCATTTAAACCCTAACTCCCTGAAAAAATGAAATACTGTGCTTTTCTCCGTGGTGTCAACGTAAAAGGAACCAACATGAAAATGGCGGATGTATGCCTAGTTTTTAAAAAGGCCGGTATGAAAGACGTAAGTTCAATACTGGCATCTGGAAATATTGTTTTTTCGTCCGATAAAAATGCTGAGGAATTAAAAGCAATTCTTGAAAAAGCGATGTCAGAACATTTTTCCTATGAGGCATTTCTGTTTATAAAATCCAAAGAGGAAACAGAAGTGTTCTGGAACAGCATTCCTTTCGATAAGAATGAAAATTTTCATATTTATGGTTTTGTTGGAATTCCCGGAGTGGAAAAGGTTCTGATGGATGAGTTCCAAAAGGCAGCCAAGGCAGAAAATGAAAAGGCAGAAATTATCAATGATTTATTTTACTGGCAGGTTCCGAAGGGAAATACGCTGGATTCCACCTTCGGAAAAGTGCTGGGTAAGAAAAGCCTTAAAGACAAGATGACAAGCAGGAATATCAATACATTTGAGAAGATTCTGAAAAAGATGGAGTAGATCTTTATCAGCATACAATACAGTACAACACAATATAGCATTCCAAGATCATTAATAAATATTGTATTGTCAATAAGATAAAACAGTTTATATAATTCAATAGGAACGGGCTTTAGCCCGTTCTTTTTTTAATCAAAATTCCATTGGCTTTAGCCAAAATCTAAAATATCAGTCATCTTTATCATCGTGAACAAAGTAAGTTTTATGTTGGAAATCGCAAGGGCACTAATTTTTTTGAATATCTGATGTTTTAAGGCGCAAAGATTTTATTTCCGATAAAATTGTATGCTACATATTCTCTGGCAAGTTTAGCGGATATTCTGACTATTTATAAACGCAAATAACACTGATTTTTACACAAATAGCCACAAATATCTGTGTACATCTGTGGGAAATAAAACTTTCAAGATTTAGTTTATCACGCTGATTTGTCTTCCGCCAAGAATCTATCCTCAGAAACTTAATCAATAAAATATGACAACTACCTTCCCTAAAACCAAGACATCAAAACACACTCTCTCCTCAAATAATTTCCAAGTCTGAAACTTTCTCAGTATTTTTACTGAACTTTTTAATAACATCAAAAATGATTCAGTATTTAGATAATATTTCGCACAAAGATTCCAAAAACTTTTTCCTTATTGCCGGACCTTGTATTATTGAAGGGGAAGATATGGCATTGAGAATTGCAGAAAAAGTAATCAGTATCACAGATAAATACAATATTCCCTATATCTTCAAAGGAAGCTTCAAAAAGGCTAACAGAAGCCGTGTAGATTCTTTTACATCAATAGGTGAAGAAAAATCCCTTGAAATCCTTAAAAAGGTAGGAGAGACATTCAACATTCCTACGACAACAGATATTCATGAAAATGAACATGCGGCATTGGCAGCTCAGTACGTAGATGTACTGCAGATTCCTGCATTTCTGGTTCGTCAGACCGATCTTTTGGTAGCAGCAGCTAAAACGGGAAAATGTGTTACTCTGAAAAAGGGCCAGTTTCTTTCACCGGAAGCAATGAAATTTGCTGTTCAGAAAGTTACAGATTCTGATAATCAGAAAGTAGCAATTATTGAAAGAGGAAATTCTTTCGGATATACTGATCTGATTGTGGATTACAGAGGAATTCCTACCATGAGAGAATATGCTCCCGTTATTTTGGATGTGACCCACTCTTTACAGCAGCCTAATCAGAGTTCTGGGGTTACAGGAGGAAGACCGGAGCTTATTGAAACGGTTGCCAAAGCAGGAATTGCAGTAGGAGCAGATGGAATTTTCATTGAAACACATCCTACACCGGAAACAGCATTATCTGATGGAGCCAATATGTTAAGATTAGATTTATTAGAAGATTTGTTACAAAAATTGACAAGAATTAGAGAATCGATTTTGTAATTGTTAAAAAAACATTAATTTTAGAAATTCTAAAACATTTCTTTTGAAAAAACTAGTTTTACCGCTAAGCCTTATGGTCCCTTTTCTGATTTTCTCCCAACAAAGAAAAAAGGATACAGCGACCACTAAAGTAACCGATATAGAGGAAGTTGTCTTCCAGAAAAAAGCAACAGGAAGAACAAACGACCTTACCAATGTGAGAATTTCAGCAAAAGAAGCAAAATCTGTGGCTTCTATCAACGGTGGAATTGAAGGATTACTTAAAACACTACCTTCCGTAAATTCCAATACCGAGCTGTCTTCCCAATACATGGTCCGCGGCGGAAACTATGATGAAAATCTTATTTACATTAATGATATTGAAATCTACAGACCTTTCCTGATCAGAAACTCACAACAGGAAGGGATGAGTATCATCAATCCTGATATGGTTTCTACAGTGAATTTCTCTGCAGGAGGTTTTGAAGCTAAATATGGGGATAAGATGTCTTCTGCTTTAAATATCTATTACCGTGAACCTGAAAAATTTGAAGTTTCGGGAGAGGCAAGTTTAATCGGGGGAAGACTGACAACAGGTCTGGCTTCAAAAAATAAAAAATTTACCGCCCTATTTTCAGGGAGATACAGAAATACGAACCTTGTTCTCAATACATTAAAAGAAGATACAGACTTTAACCCAACCTATTGGGATTTCCAGTCTTATCTGAACTATCATGTCAGTGATAAATTCACCATGTCATTCATCGGATATTATTCAAAGAATGATTATGAGATGATTCCCAGAGCAAAAAGTGTTACTTTCGGAAGCCTTCAGCAGCCTATTACAGTAGATATAGGCTATGCCGGTAAAGAAAATGACCAGTACAAGAATATGATGGGTACTTTCTCCATGAACTATAAGCCGACAGACAAATGGAAGCTTACATTGGATGCTTTTGCCTATCAGAACAGAGAAAGAGAATATTATACGATAAATTCAGGATATGAATTGCAGACCTTTGATCCTGTGACGCAGCAGCCTGTGACATCTTTTGATGTTGGAGGGCAGATAGAGCATGCAAGAAATGATTTGTTTGTCAGAACATACGGGACTCAGTTCAGAGCCAAATTTTCTCCTAATGTCAATACTGATTTTGAAGTTGGATTCAAATATGAAAAAGAAAACCTGAAAGACCTTACCAATGAGTGGAAATTGGTAGACTCAGCAGGATACAGCATTCCAAGACCAGAGGTGATTGATCCCAGAACAGGAACTACCGGAGATCTTAAGCTTGCTTATTATATTGCCGGACAAAATAATATTGAACCTACAAGGCTTTCTGCCTATGCTCAATACTCACAGAAATTTTATTGGGGCGCCAGTAAAGTATTTGTGAATGCAGGAGTACGTGTTGCTAACTGGAGTTTCAATAAAGAAACAATATTCTCACCACGGGCTCAGTTTGCCATAAAACCGGATTGGGACAGCGATATGTTGTTCAAAATTTCAGGAGGAATCTACTATCAGGCCCCTTTCTATAAGGAAATTAAAGACCTTGATGGTAATTTCAATTCCAATATTAAGTCGCAACGCTCTATTCAGGTGATTCTTGCCAATGATTATGAGTTTCAGATGTATGACAGACCCTTTAAGCTTACAACCGAGCTTTATTATAAAAAAATGGACAATCTGATTCCATATTACATGGATAATGTAAGAATCCGTTATTCCGGACAGAATAATTCCAAAGGATATGCATATGGTATCGACACCAGATTATTTGGGGAATTTGTTCCGGGAGTAGATTCATGGCTATCTGCGAGTTATGCGAGAGTGTACGAAAATATTGATGGCAGAGGAAATATTCCAAGACCTACAGATCAGAGATTGAGATTTGCCATGTTCTATCAGGATTATATGCCAAGCTTTCCGTCTATGCGTGTCAATCTTACGCTTGTCTATGCGATGGGGTTACCAACAGGAGCTCCTGTGATGTTCGACAGTAATGGCCAGCCGGACTTTACGTCAGCATACAGCTATCAGAAAACCCTTCCATCTTATAAAAGGGTAGACTTAGGACTGACAAAGGTATTTATTGATCCAAAAGAAAAAAATAAGCGATCAGGATTCTGGGGTAATTTTGAAGAACTGACATTAGGTGTTCAGGTTTTCAATGCATTCAACATTAATAACACAGTAGCGAATCAATGGATTACGGATTATAATACCAATTATATGTATCCTGTTCCGGTGCGTCTTACAGGACGTTTCTTTAATGTAAAGCTGGAATTCAAACTTTAAAAATACAAAACTGAGATTGAATTGTAAATTTAATCCATATGAAATAAATAAAGCTTCCGAAAATTCGGAAGTTTTTTTATTTGCCCGAATTTTATAACAACATTACCAAATTTTATAACAATGGTGTCACAGATATTTTTAAATTTGCTTTACCAATGAAAAAGATTCTTGCCATATTGTTTTCTGTTTTCTACTTCGGATTTTCTTCCGGAGCAGCTTTCAGTATTCATTATTGCATGAAAGAACTGGTTTCTGTAAGCCACAAGACAGAAGATATCTGTGCCAAATGCGGTGTCAAAAACAAAAAAGGATGCTGCAAGACAGAGATCAAAGTGGTAAAAGTGGATGATTCTCAGAAGTCAGATCTGCTAAAAATTGATTTTTTAGGTCAGATTTCAGAAATTCCTGTGAAACATCAGTTTGCAGTTATTGATAAGTCTTTTTCGGCAACCAAGTTTACTCAGATTCAGATCAATGCACCGCCCGAATACCGGCCGGTACCTATTTACATCAATCATTGTAATTTTAGAATTTAGAATCCGTCAGTCGTTTCCGGTATCATCAATTGTATACCGTTACGGGCGACATGTCCTGACGCATTTACTGATGCGCTATCCATTCTTTATTAAAAATTAATTCTAAAATTTAAAACAATGAAAAAATATATCATCACAGCAGCCTTATCTTTATTTTCAATCATTTCATTATCAGCACAATCTAAAAAGGATGCTCAGGTTACTAAGCTCTATCAGAACTATATCGCTATTAAATCAGCTTTAGCTTCAGATGATGCTGATAAAACTTCAAAAGCAGCTACCGAATTTATTAAAACAGCTTCAGCCATCGACTATAAAGTAGTTTCTGAAGGGAATCTTAATATCCTCAGAAAAGATGCTTCTTCTATTTCTGAAGCAAGAACTGTTGCAGCCCAAAGAGAGAATTTTTTTAATCTTTCGGACAATATGATTGCTTTGACCAAAGAGTTCAAACTTTCTGAAAAGCCAGTCTATGTACAATATTGCCCAATGGCAGATGGCAGCTGGCTAAGCGATGAAAAACAGATCGCTAACCCGTACTATGGGAAAACTATGCTTTCATGCGGAAGTGTAAAGTCAGAAATTAAATAATTATTGTATTGTTTTTAAAAACAACAAGTTGCATAGCTTAATCTATAATTATATTTAAGCTATGCAGCTTCTAAAAGTTCGAAATGTTATGAAAAAACTGATAATGTTTCTGATGCTTTTGTTCTCTGTTTTTACTTTCGCACAAACTACGAAAACGTATTATACCTGTCCGATGCATTCGGAAGTGGTTTCCTCAAACCCAGGAGACTGCCCTAAATGCGGCATGACCCTCGTAAAAAAAACAGCGGTTATAAAACCCAAAGCAGCAACAAAGCCGGAAGTAAAACCTATCTCTAAAACAGAGGCTAAAGCGAAACCTACAGAAACAAAAATAAATAAGAAAAAAGCAGAAGATAAAAAGGTTAATGATGCTGTGCAGGCTAAAATTCAGAATTTAAACCCATCGAAGTCTAAAACCGAGTTACAGGCTCAAACTATTTACACCTGTCCGATGCACCCTGAGGTGGTTTCAGACAAGCCCGGAAAGTGCCCTAAATGTGGGATGGATCTGATAGAAAAAGAAGACCATACCCACGCAGAAGCTGGAAGTTCAAAAGAAGAAAGTTCAGTTTTAAAACGAAACTCTGAAAACGGAAGAATTACTTTTGGAGGAAAAACAGTTCGTTATGACCTGTATGTAAAAGATACGATTGTCAACTTTACAGGAAAAAACAGAAGAGCTATTGCGATCAACGGGAAACTTCAGGCTCCGACCCTGTATTTTACAGAAGGAGATACTGCTGAAATCTACCTGCATAATATGCTGAAGGAAAATACCGGACTTCACTGGCATGGTGTGATTCTCCCCAATGAACATGACGGAGTTCCATATCTTACCACGAAACCTGTACAACCTGGAGAAACTCATTTATACAAATTCAGAATTTCTCAGAACGGAACCTATTGGTATCATTCTCATGAAGCCCTTCAGGAGCAGATAGGAATGAATGGAATCCTGGTCTTCAAAAAAAGAGAAGGTGAACCGAAAACAGAGTACAATGCCGAAATTCCTGTATTATTGGGAGACTGGAGTGATGATGATCCGATGCAGATTGCAAGGAGACTTCATATGGCCAACACAGACTGGTATGCGGTAAAGAAAAATGCCGTACAGAGTTATTGGGAAGCGATTAAGTCCGGAAATTTTGGAACAAAAGCTCTGAATGAATGGAAAAGGATGGAAGCAATGGATGTAAGTGATGTCTACTATGATAAATTCCTGATTAATGGTACCCCCAGTTCAAACTATTCAAATCTAAAAGCGGGAGATAAAGTACGGCTCAGGGTTGCCAACGGAGGTTCCTCTACTTATTTCTGGCTGAATTATGGTGGAGGAAAAATAAAAGTAGTGGGAAATGATGGTAATGATGTGGTGCCTGTAGAAGTTGACCGTCTGATTGTAGGAGTTTCCGAGACTTACGATATTGAAGTTACCATTCCTGAAAATAAAAGCTTTGAATTCCGGGCGACCTCAGAAGACAGAATAGGGCACGCTTCCCTTTGGCTGGGTTCCGGTGAAAAGGTTGAAGCTCCCAATCTTCCAAGGCTTATGCTTTTTGAAGGAATGAAAATGATGAACGGTATGATGGAAATGAGTGGCAATATGAAGCCAATGAATATGACGATGGGAAATCAGATGATGGATATGAATGAAGTGATGTATCCGGAATTGTCTGAAAATCAGAGAAAAACTACAATGAAGCACATCAATGAGATGATGGGTGTGAAAACAAAAGAAGATAAGAAAGAGGACCATTCCCAACACACAGGAATGGATATGAAGGAAGAAAAAACAATTAAGAGACTGTCTTACAATATTTTAAAATCTCCCGAGAAAACCATCCTTCCGACAGACAGCATTCGTGAAATGAAATTTACACTGGAGGGGAATATGAACCATTATCTCTGGACGCTGGATAATAAAACCGTGACAGAGACCGATAAAATTCTGATTAAAAAAGGAGAGGTTCTCAGAATTAAGATGTATAATAATTCTATGATGCGCCACCCGATGCACCTTCATGGCCATGATTTCAGATTAATCAATTCAAAAGGAGAGTACTCCCCATTGAAAAATGTTGTGGATATCATGCCAATGGAAACTGTGACGATAGAATTTGCCGCGAATCAGGATGGCGACTGGTTTTTCCACTGCCATATTTTATACCATATGATGGCAGGAATGGGAAGGATCTTCAGCTATGAAAATTCAAAACCAAACCCACAGCTTCCAAACAGAAAACTGGCCTGGAAAAACTTTATACAGGACAACAAAATGACCAGCTCTATGGCTATGCTGAATGTAGCAAGCAATAAGATTCATGCAGAAACGATGACAATGTTCGGACCGAGATGGGCTAACCTTAATGAGTTTCATTCTAACTGGAATTTTGATCACTTCGAAGGAAGTGCGAAAGTAGGACGTTTTTTAGGAAAATTCCAATGGGCACTTCCGTATGCAGGAATAAGGGTTCAGAAGAATCATGAGATCATGGAAAGACAGATGGCAGAAGATATGGGGATAGATTTTCATGGTAAAAAGACCTGGTTCGGACAGCAGAAAGCGTCTAAAAACAAGTTTGCATTCATGGTAGGTATGCAGTATGTGCTGCCAATGTTGATCACTGCTGACGCAAGTGTAGATCAAAATGGAAAAGTCTTACTGGAATTGAGTCGTGAAGATATACCGCTTTCCAGAAGACTGAGAGGGAACTTCAGTGTCAATTCAGATGGAGAATTCTCAACCGGAGTGAGATATATTCTTCAAAAGTGGTTATCTGTTTCCGGAAACTATGATAATGAACTGGGCTGGGGCGCAGGTATCACTTTAACGTATTAATTTTTTAACCATATTATTTAAGAAACAATGAAAAATATAATAACCGTATTGTTTGTGGGTGCTGCATTATATTCTTGTAATAAACCCGATAGTAAAATGCCAGAAAAGAATGCAGCAGAACCGGAAATCAAAGCAATGGACAGAACTGAACCTGGTGAAACTTCAAATCAGGCGGTAAAAGAAAGCTCTGAAAATAAAAAAGAAGCAGATGAGCTTTCAGCTTTTCCGATTCAGCAAATCATCAAAGGCTACCTTCCTCTAAAAAATGCGCTGGCTCAGGATGATTCTAAAAAAGCTTCCGAAGCGGCCAAAAACCTGTTTTCCATAGTAAAGAAAATAGATATCAGTAAAACCGATGCAAAAAACAATTCTGAATTGCGTGATATTTTAGAAAGTGCTGCAGAAAATGCAGAACATATAGGAGAAAAATCTGATGATATAGCTCATCAGAGAGAGCATCTGCTTTCCCTTAGCAATGATATCACCGATTTAATAAAAGAACAGGGAAACGGCGGATTAAAACTATATCAGGACTTCTGTCCTATGTACAATAATGGAAAAGGAGGGATTTGGATCAGTGAATCGGAAGAGATTATCAATCCATATGAAGGGCAGAAAATGATCAACTGTGGTTCTGTAAAGAAAGTATTTTAAAAGGTATCCAGAGATGAACCGTCATATTAAAAACATATTTTTAGGGTTTCTTCTCATCTTTTTGCTTATCCAGATCATTCAGCCTGCCCGTAATATTGATTATGGTCAGGTTCCTTCAACAGATATTTCAAAGGTTTATAAAGTACCTGAGAATGTACAATCTGTTTTGAGCCAATCCTGTTATGACTGTCACAGCAATTCTACTCATTATCCATTCTATTCCTATATACAGCCTTTACGGTATTATATTGAAAAACATATAAAAAAAGGAAAAGAAGAATTGAATTTTAATGAGTGGGGGCGTTACAGCCATCGGAAACGGATCAGCAAATTAGAGTCCATAGTTCACCAGATACAACAGAAAAAAATGCCGCTAACCTCTTATACTGATCTTCACCCGGAAACTAAACTTTCCGAAAAGCAGGTAGAAGAAATAGTTCGGTGGGTAGAGCTGATGCAGACTGAAAATAAAGAATAAAAATAAGCCCTTAAAACAATAAAAGCCATCCTGTGAAAACGGGATGGCTTTATATATGGATACATAAACTTTATTTCGACGCCCTTGCTTGTTACTGGTATATAAGTCTTTTTCTACATTTCCAGTTCTATAATTTTTTTTGCCATTTTCTGATTTATGCTTTCCGGAATCAAACCCATCAGGAAATTACGTATGGAGTTTCCTTTTTCCCACTGAGAAACTTTTCCGATAGTATGACTTGTACTGACGATATAATTTACCTTTTTTCTTCTGATGCTTTGAAACGCTTTAAAAATCGCATTGAAATCCTGATTCTTTTCTAATAGCTTCCCAATAATATAAGCATCTTCAATAGCCTGACAGGCACCTTGTCCCATATTAGGTGTAGTGGCATGAGCTGCATCTCCGATCAGACATAGATTTTCAGTATACCATTTGGGAATAGGAGTGAGGTCAGAAATTGTATTACAGATAATATTATCCTGTGATGTCGCTTCAATAAGTTGTAAGACGATGGGAGCAAAATCATAAAAAATATCTGCAACCTGAAGATATTTTCCGAAGCTTTTTTCATTGATACAGGCATACCAGTATACTTTTTTATCTGATATTTTTACGAAACCAAAGCGTTTTCCTTTTCCCCATAGTTCAAAAGCCTGCTGATGATATTTTTCCGGCAGCTCAAAATCTACCAGACCGCGCCAGCATTTCTGCCCGGAGTTTCTTATTGTTCCTGTTTTAAGGATTTGATTGCGGATAAGCGACTTTATACCATCTGCTCCGAAAACAATCTGACTTTCAATCTGATTTCCATTTTCAAAATCTAAAATATAGTTTGCTTCTTTTTTTATTTTTTGTAATGAATGGTTAAGCTGTATAGAATCAGAATTTAAATTTTCAGCAAGTATTTTCTGAAGTTCAGCCCGGTGAATAGCAATATTGCATGAATTATACCGAGCTTCCAGCTCCTTAACTTCTGTTCTGGAAATAGTCTTTAGAGATTCATTGGCAATAATAATTCTGTGAACTTTATTGCCTGCTTTTTCAATTTTTTCTTTTAAGCCCAGCTTATCAAAAACCTGCATTGCATTTACAGCCATCATTATCCCTGCTCCTACAGGTTTTATTTCAGGAGCCGATTCGTAGACTGTGAAATCATACTGATGCTGTTTCAGTATATTTCCGAGGGTAAGTCCTCCGATTCCGGCCCCGATGATTGAAATAGTGTCCACTAGATTGAGGATTTTAATTTAAAGCGTTAAAATATAGCTCTCAGATACTTTTTTAAAGCCATACTTGCTAAAAAAATTATGAGCACCATGATTGTTAACTCCACTTTCTAATAAGATAAAACTGATATTCCAGCTTTTAGATTCATAAATGGTTTTCTCCAAAAGTTTACTTCCAAGGGATTGTCCTCTCACAGACTGATCCAGGAGCATATCTTCCAGAATTGCATATTTCTTAAAAGGACTGTTGATCAAGTTAAAAACCATCATGCCGACAATTTCGCCGTTTTCATTTTCTGCAATCAGAATATTCAGTTTGGAACTGCCGTCAGAATTAAAATCGGTGATCAATTGTTCTGTCAGAATCACTTCAAGATCAGGATTCCAGTGATGGGAATCTATAGCTCTTCCAGACATCATTTCGCCATGAGAAATATAAGCATCTGTTTTATGGGTAATAAAAAAGTCTACGAGCTCTTTAACGCGGCTTTTATCGGTAAGCCATTGAGTAGTATATTTCATGAGATGTAATCTGTTTATTTTAATTTTTTCAATTCTTCCAGCAGTTTATTCTGCTTGTTGATAAATTGATTGAGACTGTCTGTTTTCAGAGAATGAGCATTTTGGTATTTTTCAATTTCGGGAAGCGTTTTTCTTATTTTGAATGCGGAGTATATACTGTAAATGCTTTGCTTATTCCTGTTAATTTGATGCTTAAGTTCTTTTATTTTTTGAACGTTCAGACTATAATTTTCTGAACTTTCTTTGATGAGCTTGGTCATTTCCTTTCTTAAAACCGAATCGTTAATAGCCTTTGCCTCATTTTTCGCAATCAAATAATAATCTTCTGAGTTAGAAATAATACTGTTATATATACTTTGCATTTTGTGAGCATCTTTTTGCATTAAAGATATTTTCTCATCTATTTTCTTGAGCTCTTGATTATTTTTGATTTTTTCATAGTAGATGCCATCAAATATATCCTGGGTTTTACTTAGCCGTTTTATAGGAATATCGGATTTTGTGTTCTCAGCTGCTTTTTCTACAATATTATTGTCTTGCGATTTATTTTCTCTGCAGGAAAGAGTAGATAAGGCTAGAGCAGAAGCGAAAAATATTTTTTTCATAGGGTGTTTGTTTGGTTGAGAATCAGAATCATATCCAGATCAATTAAAATTAATCATTTCGATTCTATCACGAGTGATTAAAGGATATGATTTTAATTAGTTGAGCAAACTTTGAAAAATGTTACATCCAAAAAAAACGGAGCCTGAAAACAGACTCCGCCTATAAAATTTGTTACGCTAAAATTATTTACCCAGGTAAGATTTAAGGATCTTACTTCTGGTGTTGTGTTTTAGTCTCTTAATTGCTTTTTCTTTGATCTGACGAACTCTCTCTCTTGTAAGATCGAAAGTCTCACCAATTTCCTCTAAAGTCATTGGGTGTTTTCCGTTCAGTCCGAAATATAATCTTACCAGATCAGCCTCTCTTGGCGTCAAAGTATTCAATGCTCTTTCAATCTCAATCTGTAGAGATTCCAGCATCAGATCTTTATCAGGACTTGGAGATTCTCCTGAACGTAATACATCATAAAGATTAGAATCTTCACCTTCTACCAAAGGTGCATCCATAGACAGGTGTCTTCCGGAGTTTTTCATAGATTCTTTAATATCTTCCTCGCTCATGTCAAGAACTTCAGCCAATTCTTCCGGAGAAGGTGGTCTTTCATTTTCCTGCTCAAGGTGAGCGTATGCTTTATTGATTTTGTTGATAGAACCAATTTTGTTCAATGGTAATCTTACAATTCTTGACTGTTCAGCCAATGCCTGTAAAATTGATTGACGGATCCACCATACTGCATAAGAGATAAATTTGAAACCTCTAGTTTCATCGTACCTTTTTGCCGCTTTCATTAATCCTAAGTTACCTTCATTGATCAAATCGGGTAAAGAAAGACCCTGGTTTTGGTATTGTTTAGATACAGATACTACGAAACGAAGGTTGGCTTTGATTAATTTCTCCAGTGCGGCTCTGTCGCCGGCACGTATTCTTTGTGCCAATTCTACTTCCTCGTCCGCAGTGATCAGTTCCACTTTACCAATTTCCTGCAAATACTTGTCTAATGAAGCAGTTTCCCTGTTGGTAACCTGCTTAGTGATTTTTAATTGTCTCATTTATTTTATCCTCAAAAAAGAGTTACTATAATATATACGTATGAAAAGATAAAAAGGTTACAAAAGATTCAGTTTTTTTTGTACAATGTATAATGCAAAAAGTATTAATGATTTTTAATGATTGTATTAAATAATTGATAGTGAGTTTGTTGTGTTTTTTTTATTTGTTGTTAAAAAAATAAATTCTAATAAAAGTCAGTTCATTTACAAACTTTATAATTTCCCTAAACTCTAAACAAAAAAAACGAAACCGAAGTCCCGTTTTTTATATCTAAAAGTACTATTTCAGGTTATATTGAGTACCCACAAACCCGAAACCCGTAACTAAAAAAGCTCGTTTAATACTTTTGCCAGCCTTAGTCCTCCGTATAGCAGTTGTCTTTCCATTGTATCATTGAACTTGTACTGATAGTCGTAAGATAATTTGGAATCGTTAGGAGTCTGTGCATAGATCTTATTGGCGATTTTGTGAGAATCGTACAACCAGTCTTCCAGAGTTCCGGCCTGAATCTGTGCTACTTCTTCCTTGGATTTAATATCTAAAAGCTTAGAATATTCAGTGTAGCTGTATTTTTGAGAATCTACAAGTTTTCCATCCCAAACAGAGTGTAAATTCGTTTTTTCGCCGAAATAGGTGACATTGATCTTGTTTCCGCCTAAATCCTCTGCTCTTCCTACGTGGAGCGGCTGCGCAAGGTCTCCCATAATATGAATAAGGAAGATCAAAGCAATCTTTCTGTCTTTTTCAGAAGTATTTTTATCTTTAATCTGACTGGACAGGGTGTTTACCTGAGTATAAAGGCTTGGTCCTGCTTGTGCTTTTAAGTTTTGTTCAAAAGTTTTAAAATCAGTCTGAGGATCAATGTTGACATAATGCCAGGATGAAGCCTGCTTCCATGCACCTGTTGTATCAGATTTGATAAAATCCGGCCAGTTAGCCCAATAAGCCAGTCGCTCTTTTCCCATGATCTTCTTTATTTCTCTTCTTGCCTTGCGGGAAAGGTGATTTTGTGCAATGTCTGCGATCACTCTGTGTCCTGTTAATCCCCACGCATAAGAATAAAGTGAAGAGGCCATGAATGCTAAAATCAAAATTTTAGAATAAATACTTTTCATTTAAATAACAATTTTCAGTCTGCAAAGATACGGTCCGCTTTTGGAATGAGCATGGATAATCCCGAATTTATTCATATAATCATGTTAATAAAAATTAATCTAAATAAAAAAAATAATTACAGCTGACAGTAAAGTTTAATTTTTCAGTTTCATAGGCAGCCTTATAATATCATAAGTGGCTGATCTTTAATATTAAGCTTTAAATTTAAAAAAACAAGTAAACCCTTTATTTACCGTATTTTTACGGAATTTCCCACAATTAATTCCTTTTAATATCAATAAATTACTATTTTTAGAATAAAATTATTGTAAAATTATTTTTTCAAACTTATGAGATATATTATCTTTACAAGTCATAATCAGAGGAAACACTATGTATGAGAATAATATTGTAGATATGCATTACAATAAGCTGCAGACAGACTTTAAGGCTGAAGCCGTGGCGGTTAATCTGCTGAAGTACCACCGTGCGGTAAGCAATATATTCATTGAACGTGTTGGGGTGAACGACCGTGCTTACCTTAAAGATATAAAAAGTATCACAAGCAGTTTTTTAGGATTCGACGAAGAGGTATTTACGATAGAAACTTACAGAGAGGGTATTTATGATTACCTTCCTGAAGGGTTGTTCCATCCGCCGTCTCTTGGAGCTTCCAGAAAGAACGTTGATACGGTGGTAAGAGAAATCCGTAAACAGAAAAGGGTAGAGGATGATGCCCGTAAGTTTTTCCGGCCTTTTGAACTGGAGGTGTTTTTTACGGAGATCAGTGCTTTGCTTAAGGAATCAGAATTTGATATTACAAGCCATACGGATTCTTTACTGGAAACGATAAGTGAGCTCTGGCCCCTGATCAGAATGCTGGATCGGCAGAATGCCTATATATTCATGTATATTTTACCTTTCTTTCATCAGATCAGAGGCGACAAAAAATGGTTTGAACGATGTATGACAGCTTTTCTGCAGGTACCGGTAAAAGTAACTTTTTCACCTAATATTATTGATGAGATTGAGAAAAATGATGACTCCATGTTGCTGGGAAATTCGCGATTGGGAGTAACTTATATCCCCAGTGGTCCGCATATGGACGGACAGCGGAACTGGGTAATCAATATCGGTCCTATTCCTTATGGGGATATGAAAAGATACATCCCTGGAAGTCCTTTCAGAAATGTACTTCAGGCTCTTTATGATTATTTTCTTCCGGTAACCGTGGATGTGGAAGAAAATTTTGTCACAGAAAAAGAGGAATATTCATTCAGTCTTCAGGACGATGAAAGAAATGCCAGCCGCCTTGGTTACTCTACATTCCTCTAAATTATTTTATTATATTTACAACTACCAACAAAGTATAAATTCGAAAAGAAACAAATGGAAATTTCTTCAGTAAAAGGTATTTTTTTAAGGTATATCTTAATGCCTTTAATCGCAGTTATTATGATGGTTATTCTCGGGGTAATCAGGAGAAATAAACCTGCAATAAAAATTAAAGTCATTATTGTATACGTATTGCTGTGCAGCTTATGTCTGGCTATTCCGGGCTTTTTTGGATTTGCTGGAAACCTTTTTAATCCCTACTGGTATCTTATTGCCCAGATCATTTATCTTATTTTCGGGATTATTCATGTCAATCTTTTGCACAGATATTTCAAAAAGCATATCGAATCTCTGGCTATGAGTATTCTGTTTGAATCTATACTTTCATTAACTTGTATTGCTTTGGGAGGATATCTTTTTACGCTGATTTTTAAGTGGATGGGTGACGGATTGGGAAATGCTGTAATGGCAGCTACAAGTATGCTGATCTTTGTGGTTCCTATGGTGTTTTATTACTGTTATATCCAGTTTATCAGCATTCCTTTTGATATTTATAAAACGTGGAGATATTCTCCAGAACAGAAACTTCCTGATTTCGAGGGAGCAGACTTTGACAGATTAATGGTATTAAATGTTGAACTGAGCAAAAAGCTTGAAGATACCAACCGTTTCAGAATTAAAGCGAAAACATTGCCTACGGGGGTTACTTTCGGAGATTGGTTCTACAGGGTTGTGGATGATTATAACCATAAAAATCCGGGATCTGTCATTCATCTTTCAGACGAAGGGAATGAGCCGTATTACTGGATCTTTTATACGAAAAAATCGTTTTTCAGCTTTAGAAAATATATTGATTTCGACCACGATATTACCACCAACAATATTTCAGAAAATGAAGTAGTGATTTGTAAGAGAGTCATTCAGCATGAAGAAGAAGGAGTCGCAAGAAAATCATAAACACAAAATTAAAAAGTATTAAACATGATACAGCCTATTAAACATTTTGCAATCAACTGGGTGGATGGGATGAAGGTTTCCCAGAGACACCTTAATGATCAGGATAATTTCTTAATTGATACCATCAGAGATTCCAACTCCCTTGGAATCACGACATATAATTATGGGCTTCTGCCTATTTCCAATGAATTTACAGACCGTACCATTTTTGATGTTCATAATACGGCAACCAATGACGTACAGCTGGTCATCAAACGTTGCAGCGCTGTTACGATGGCTGGATACCGTATTGAACTTACGGACAGAAGGATCAGTGTAAAATCATTGGCCAAATCAATGAATGAAGAGCAGGCAGATGGTGAATATTACATCCTGATCTCTGTAAATCCTTTTGACAAAGTACCTTTTGGAGATATTGATCCTGAAGAAATTCCGCCACGCCATCCTAGCGCACAACCTAACCATCACATTGAATTGCTTCCTGTAACCTCTTTGAACAGCAGCTATTCGGGAGGAAATTATCTGATCATCGGGAAGGTAGATTTAAAAGGAAATATTGCTCAGGTAGATTCCAACTTTATCCCGCCATGTACTTCTGTACAGAGCCATCCGGCTTTGGTAGATTATTACAGCAGCTATGCGAAGTCTATCGGGAACCTTCAGCAGTATGCTTTTAAAATCATTCAGAAAGCTTCCCATAAAAATCAGAATACGGCTTTGGCGCAAAACGTTAAGTTCCTGTGTACAACGATGATCAATACTTTTGGAGATATGTATTTCCAGTTCAGAAATATTACCCCCTGGCAGCCGCCTGTATTCCTGATTGAGTCTTTTGCCAGGCTCGCACTTCATTTATACAACTCCACCCAGCTTCTGGTTCCGGCAGAACTGGAAGAAATGCTGAATTACAGTTTAGAGTGGAGTGAGATTGCCCCTCATACTTTACTGAACCAGCTTTCTATTGTAGCAGAGACCAATTATGACCATCATAACTGTGGTGAACCTTTGCTTTATATTCAGCAGATGCTGAGAAGCCTTGAGACTATTTTCTCTAAACTGAGCGAACTGGATTACATCGGCCAGAGAAAAGAAAACATTATTGTTAACGAGCAGGAAGTTTCTACCAATACAAATCCTAAGAGAGGCTGGAGTGTTTTAGATTAAAATCACTTATTAAATATAGAGTCCCGGGTGAAAATCCGGGATTTTTTATGTCTTATATAGAAAAAATTAAAAGTACATTTGCTGTAAGGATTGAGAGAAATGAATTTAGAAGTTATCAGACAGGAGACTCCGGGATGCTCGGATAAAATATTTTTAAACAGTGCAGGGGCGTCATTAATGCCCAGGTCCGTTGTGGATAGTACAGTTAAGTATTTATATGAAGAACAGGAGATCGGAGGCTATGCAGCAGTGATGCGAAACTCAGAGAGGATCAGCCGCTTTTATGAAGAGGCAGCGAAGCTGATCAATACAAAACCTTCCAATATTGCCTTCGTAAGCAGTTCTACAGATGGCTATGCCAAAGCTTTATCAAGCATTGATTTTAAAGAAGGAGACTGCATCATAACCACCAATGATGATTATATATCCAATCAGATAGCTTTTATTTCTTTGCAGAAAAGATACCGTATTGAAATTATCAGGGCTGCCAATCTGCCCGACCATGAGCTGGATCTTGAGGATTTTGAAAGTTTAATCAGAAAGCACAATCCTAAATTGATTGCTGTTACTCATATTCCTACCAATTCCGGGCTTATTCAGAATATAGAAGGAGTAGGGAAGCTGTGTAAGCAATATGATGTTCTTTACCTTGTAGATGCCTGTCAGTCTGTAGGACAGATTGTGGTAGATGTCGAAAAAATTCATTGTGATTTTCTGACAGCAACAGGAAGAAAGTTTATGAGGGGGCCCCGGGGAACAGGTTTTTTATATGTTTCTGATAAAGCTTTACATCATACCATGTATCCTTTATTTTTAGATAGTATCGGGGCTAAATGGATTTCTTTTGATGATTTCGTGCTCAATGATACTGCTAAAAGATTTGAGCTTTTTGAAAGACCATATGCTTCTCTGCTGGGCTTTACAGAAGCGCTGCGTTATGCGAATGCTATTGGTGTAAGCCAGATTGAGAGCTATAACCGTATATTGTCAGATACTCTGAGAACCCATCTGAAGGATAGTGGTTTCACCGTTTTGGATAAAGGAAACAGATTGGGCAGTATTGTTACCTTCTGCCAGCCAGACGGAAAGGTTGAAAAAATCCAAAAGATTCTGAGTGGTAACCATGTATTTTTTAAGGAAAACCGTAAAGGTGATGCGTTAATTGATTTTAGTTTTAAAGAGGTAGACCATGCTATCCGGTTATCTCCTCATTATTTCAATACAATGGAAGAAATTGAACGTGTAGTACAGTTTCTAAAAAGCATTAGTCTTTAGCATACTGTTTTTAAACCTTTAGGGCCCCGGCGAACGCCGGGGCCCTAAAGGTTTATTTTTTATTCAGAAGATCAAGAGTGTGTTCTACGTGTCCACCGCCTTTCCATTCATCATGCCCCGGGATAATAAGGGTTGCCTGGGCGTATTTGGATTTTAGTTTTTCCATGGTTTGGGGCCATTGTGCAACGTTGGCTTCTCCGGTATAGCCGAGATCTGCTGCTGATCTGCTTTTTACAAGGCATCCACCGTCCAGTATTTTATATTTAGGAAACCAAACCACTACATTATCCACTGTATGTCCTTCACCCAGAAAGTCTACTATAAACTCTTCTCCACCAATACGGTAAGGCTTACCGGTTTTTATAATTTCAGTAGAAGTTGCTTTTCCGTCTTTCTTTAAAAGTTCATTGGTCTTCTCTGTTGCATAAGTTTTGATACCCTTATTGTTATAGAAACTTAAATTTCCGGCTCTGTCTTCGTGAGAGTGGGTGGCAAATACTGCGATAACAGGAAGGTGATGGCGCTTCTGAATGGTATCCAACAGGCTTTGATATTGTGTTTTCTGCCAGGGAACATCGAACAAAACAACTCCTTTTTTAGTCACCAGATACACTGCATTGGTCGAATATTCTTTTCCGCCAAATACGCCAAAAGTCTTGTAAATATAAAAATTGGGTTTAATCTGCGGCTCAATTACAAAATCTCTTACCTGCGTGGTTTGTGCATTTGTCAATGGGCTTAGCAACATCGAAATAATAAAAAACGGAATGCTTTTTTTCATAATTCTTTTAAGTAATAATTAATGTTTGTACTTGTCAGAAAAGACAAAGTAAGTAGAATATTTTGCAAACCTAATTAAAAATAAATCTTCAGGATTTACAGAAGAGGAGTTTAACCGTTTTTTAACAGTATAACCCAATAGATGTTATTCTTTAATGATTTAAAAAAATTAAAGTTGAATTTTTAAACTGAACCTGTTTTTTAACCATTAAGTCAGATAAGTTTTGCATTAACCTTAAAATCAGAATGTTTAATCTTCATTACTTTATTCTTTTAAATGTCTCTTAATGGTTTAAATATTTGATAGGTTAAAGGCTATTTTTTAACCAATATTTTTTCAGTGGCTTTTTTGCTTAATATTTCAGTTTTGCCATCAATTTCTATGGTCATCGACTTATCAAAACTTTCAATTTTTATAATTTTCACTTTTGTATTGAGGAGAAGTTTCCTGTCATTCAGGTAAGTCAGGAAAGCATCGTCGGAAAGGGTAACTGAAGCAAAAGTTACATTTTCACCCGGTTCACAGACGCTTAATTTCTGCAGATCCTGGGCAATAATATTTCCATCTTTATCAGGAATAGGTTCTCCATGAGGATCAAACTTAGGATGATCCAGAATCTCATCCATTTTGTCAAAAAAGATCTGTGAATGTACATGCTCCAGCTGTTCCGCAATCTCATGAACATTTTCCCAGCCAAAATTCATTTTTTTAACCAGAAACATTTCGGTAAGCCTGTGTTTTCTAACCACCAGGGCTGCTTCACGCCTTCCGTTTTCGGTAACGATCAGAGGCTTATATGTCTCATAAATCACCCATTTTTTCTCGGCAAATTTCTTCATCATATTATTGACACTCGGCATTTTTACATTCAAAAATTTGCTGAGCTCATTAATCGTAACCTTTCCTTCATTGTCAACTAAATGAAACAAAGCTTTCAGGTAATTCTCTTCTGTTAGGGTTGTTTTCAAAATGTTAGATGATTTTCAATACAAATCTAACAAAATAAAATGAAAAGTTGGCTCTTGTTATTTTAACTTTTTTTACTTTTACTCTATGAAATTTTCATTCAAAAACGACTATTCTGAGGGGTGCCACCCGAATATTTTACAGGCTCTTTTACAATACAATCTTGACCAGCAGGCTGGCTACGGCGAAGATGAATATTCATTGAAAGCTAAAGCTTTAATCAAGGAGAAAATTAATAATCAAGCATCTGAAGTTTTTTTGCTTTCAGGAGGGACACAGGCTAACTTAATTGTTATTTCAGCGATCTTAAAACCTTACCAGTGTGTGATTTCCGCTTCTTCCGGGCATATTTTAAATAATGAAACCGGAGCTATTGAAGCCACAGGTCATAAAGTGCTGAGCATTGAAACCACAGACGGGAAGCTGAGGCCATCGGATATCATTCCCGTGTTGGAAAACCATAGAAATGTTCCTCATCAGGTAATGCCCAAATTGGTTTATATTTCCAATTCTACAGAACTGGGAACGATTTATCAGGCAAAAGAACTGGAAGAGCTTTCAACATTCTGTAAGCAGAATAAATTATACCTTTTTATGGACGGAGCCAGACTGGGACATGGTCTGACTTCGGAAATCAGTGATCTTACTCTGGAAAAGGTAGCTGCTCTTACCGATGTTTTCTATCTTGGAGGCACTAAGAACGGAGCTTTGATTGGAGAAGCAATTGTGATTAATAATCCCGTTCTACAGGAGGATTTTGCTTTTAATATCAAACAGAAAGGAGCGTTACTGGCAAAAGGAAGACTTTTGGGAATTCAGTTTATGGAACTGATGAAGGATAATCTGTATTTTGATCTGGCACAACATGCCAACCAGCAGGCTATGAAAATTAAGAGAGCGTTACAGAAAAAGGGTACTGCTTTTCTTGCGGATACCTATACCAATCAGATTTTTCCTATTCTCAATAACGATCTTATTGAGGTGCTGTCTGAAAATTTTGAATTCTACGTATGGAAAAAAGTAGATGAAAACTTTTCTGCGGTTCGTCTTATCACTTCCTGGAATACAGGGGATGAAGCGGTAAATCGTTTTATTGAAGTTATAGAAACAGAATTAACATAAAAAACAGCCTAGAAAGAAGGCTGTTTTTATTTATAATCACTTGTTATTTTAAAGCTTTGCTGACTATTTTACAATCTGCAGCGGTTAGTTTCTGTCCGTCTTTATAGCTGATTTTCTTTTCGTCAGCATATTTGGATTGTCCGTCTTCTTCTTTGTGATCACCAATTCCTTCCGTTAAAGTATTGTCTTTCTGGATGAAGTAAATATCTCTCTTGCTCTTTTGGCCTTCTGAAGCGAACTCGTATGTCAGTTTTAGCGTATCTCCTGATTTGAAACCGGTAACATCACCTTTTGAACTGTCTTTCTCACTGTTTTTGTACGATAATTTCCCGGTGATCGTTCCTAAATTGTCATCTATAGACGCAAAAACACTGTCTTTTCCGGTTACTCCGATATAACAGAACGATTTTGGTCCAAGTGTATCTACCACAGGTTCAGCAATAGCCACGGTATCAGTCTCTGCCTTGGGAGCCGGTGCCTCAGTTTTTTTATTACAGTTGATTAAAAAAGCTGATACAGCACCCAATAAGATTAATTTTTTCATATCCTTAATTGTTAAAATCAAATTTCGTATTCCAAAAATAACAATAGTATTTATATATGAAAGAAAATTGTTGGTAAATAAGGATAATTTTCATCAGACTTAAAACTTGTAAATGCTTTTAGGCATGAAAAATGATTGACCATGGAAAATTGATTTAATGAAAAAGATGACTAGAGTGCTGAGATTGGGATTTTTTATTTTAGGGGTACAGTTTGTGACCGCACAGGCTCCTCAAAATTATATTTATACTTCATCAGGAGACCTGCATGGAATTGAAAAGATGATTACAAGAGAAGATATTGGTGGTGTACAGATTGTATATAACTGGAAAGCTTTGGAAAAAACAAAAGATGTGTATGATTTTTCTGCTATTGAGAAGGATCTGGATTATCTTACAAAACTCAATAGAAAATTATTTATCCAGCTTCAGGACAGATTCTTTGAACCACAGGCAAGATATATTCCTGATTATGTTTTGAACGATAAAGAATATAATGGCGGGCTTATTCCTCAATATGATAATCCGGGTGAGAACAAACCTTTGGGAAGCGGTTGGGCAACCCAGCAATGGAATCCGGCTGTCCGAAAAAGATTTCAGAAACTGATAGGAGAGCTGGCAAAGAAATTTGACGGCAAAATCCAGGGAATTAATCTTCCGGAAACGGCGATTGACATTGACATGAAAAAAGATAAAACAGGATTTAGCTGCGATGGCTATTTTCAGGCTGAGTTGGAAAATCTAAAGTTTGCAAGAAACGCTTTCCACTATTCTTACGTTCTGCAATATGTCAATTTCTTTCCGTGCGAATGGGAAAATGATCACCAGTATATGTCAAGACTTTTCGATTTTGCTTACCAAAATAATATAGGACTGGGCGGACCGGATATTGTTCCGGGTAAGAAAGCACAAATGAAAAATTCTTATCCTTTTTTTAATCAGTACAAAGGAAAGCTTTCTCTGGTAGCAATGGCCGTTCAGGAGCCGACTTTGACGTATACAAATCCGAAAACTAAAAAGCCTTTTACCAAAGAAGAATTTACAGAATATGCAGAAAATTATCTGGGCGTAAAAATTATATTCTGGAGTGTGGAATCTCCCTGGTTGAGAGATCCCAGTTGATTATTCTCCTTTATACTTTTAATACTCCTCTGAATCCTCTTGCCGCATAATAAGAATCTGCACCGTTGTGATACGTAAATACGGTATTGTATCTTCTGTCACAGAACAGTGCACCTCCCAGTTCCCGGATTTCAGGGGGTGTCTTGATCCAGCTTGAAGTCTTTTGGTCAAATTTTCCCAATTCCTGAAGATGACGGTATTGTTCTTCTGTCAAAAGTTCAATACCCATTTCTTTAGCGGTGTCGATGACGTTACTTTCTGGTTTGTTGGCTTTTCTGGCATCCCAGGCCTGATAATCATAACATAAGCTTCGGCGTTTTGGACTTTCGGGAGAGCAGTCAACGAAAGAATATTCATCTGTTTTTTTATTATAATCTACCACGTCGGGTTCACCTTCAGTGGCTTCCATTCCATATAAAGACCAGATTTTTTCGGGATTGGCTTCCAATCTTTGCTGGATTTTTTCCCATTTCAAATCTTTATGTCGGTCCATATTTTTTTCAAATCGGGTTTTTAGTATTTTTAAAAACTCGTTGATTTGTTCTGGAGTTAGTTGAGTTTTCATGTCAAATTTTGTTTTATTGTGTTTGTTGGAATTCGCTTAGGCGCAAGTTTTATTAATAATGGCTTGTTTTAAGGCGCAAAGATTTTATCTGCGATAAAATTTCTGACTGTTAATTATTAAGATTATTAATCAATAATAGTGATTTTTCTTTCCATGGGACTTAAATACCGGGAAATAATAACCAGTACCAATAATAATACTGCGGGAAAAGTTCTGCTGGCTGTATTTAAAAACTCGTTGATTTGTTCCGGGGTTAGTTGAGTTTTTATGTCGAATTTGTTTTGTTGGAAATCGCAAAGACGCAAGTTATTTTAATGAGGGATTGTTTAAGGCGCAAAGATTTTATCTGCGATAAAATTTTTGACTGTTAGTTTTTAAAATTATTAATCAATAACAGTGATTTTTCTGTCTGCAGGTCTGAAATACCAGGAAATAAGTACTAATACAAATAGTAATACTGCGGGAAAAGTTCTGCCGGCTGTATCACCCACAATAAGATGGGAAATGACAGCTCCTGACATCACGAAGAAAAATCCGGCATAAGCCCATTCTTTTAGCAACAGACGTTTAGGTATAAGGATGGCAATAACACCCAGGATTTTCCATACGCCGATAATGGTCATCAGATAAGAAGGGTAGCCGAGGTTGGTAAAATTGGCCAGTTCATCTTTGTTTTTCATTAGTTGGACAATGGCAGTGGAAACCATTCCCAGAGCCATCCACAGAGTGAATATCCAGTAGATAATCTTTGTTCTTTTTTGTGAGGGTTGTGGTGTGTTCATGATCTGTTTTTTATAGTTAGTCGTTTAATCCTATTCCGTCCATGATTTGTGGGATGCATTTTTCAATGCGGGCTTCACGGGTTTTGGACTGTTTGGCAGAGGAGAAGTGGAGCAGATAGGCTCTTTGTCTTCCCGGAGTTAATGCTTTGAAAGCTTCCTCTAATGCAGGATCTTGATCCAGCTTTTCCTGAAACTCTTCCGCTATTTCAAACTCTTTTGTTTTCTTCATTTCCACTTTAGCGCCCGATTCTTCAATTTCAACGGCTTCAAACATATATTGACGAAGGATGTCTTGCAGATCATTAATTTGTTCCACATCGGTAAAGCGGATCTGTCTTGCGGCCTGCACATTTTTAGACTGCTGAATCAGGATATGGTCCGGATCTTTCATCAAAGCCCCCTTAAAGAAGAGTAGGGCACAGTATTCTTTAAAGCCGTGGATCAGGAAAATATTTTTCCCTTCATAGGTATAGCAGGGACAGCCCCATTTTAAATCTTCTACTAATTCGGTGCTTAACGCGATTGTCCTTAATTTTTCAAATTCTTCTTTCCACTGTGTGGCTTTTTCGAAGAAAAAATTAACTTTTGGATTCATTGTGTGGGAGGTTTGAGGGTTTGAGAGTATTAGAGTGGGAGAGTTTTGGGTTTCGGGATGCGAGATTCGGGGTTTTAGGGTTTGAGGATTTGAGAGTGGGAGAGTATAAGGGTTTAAGGTTTAAGGTTTAAAGTTTAATGTTCAAGGTTCTGCTGTTTATCAAATAATGATTGACGATTCACTTGCGAAGCAAAATTCACTATTGACATTGATGCCCACAATTTAAACCTTGTTGCCCATTGTTTATCATCTCTTCGTCTATTATCTTTTCGTCTCTCTAAACAATTCCTGCAAACGGTTATGCGCCATATTAATTCCCTGGGCAAATGGCATTTTCAGGTGCTGGTCTCTGAAGTCAATAGATTTATAAATTGTCTGGATCGTGATTTTACTGGTGTTGCCTGTTAATTTTTCAAATGTTAAAAACTCGATCTGAGCAGGAAAAGGAGTGTTCTCCATCTGGAAAGTCCTTATAATTTTCTCATTCTGAACAATATCATGAATGGTTCCATTGGCACTGAACATCACTTCTCCCTGAGGATTGGAGGTTTCAAAACGGTAGCTTCCGTGGGGTTGGTTTTCAAACTTGGTGACTTTGGTGCCCATCCATTGTTCAAAAAGTTCAGCTTCTGTATACGCTTTGAAAAGCAGTTCTACAGGAAGATCAAATTCTCTGGTGATGAAGATTTCCTGTTTGCCGTCTTCTGCGTGTATTTTTGTTTTGAGTTCCATATTTTGAGTTTGGTTTTTAAGTTTGAGGGTTTTCTGAGTATTAGAGTGGGAGAGTTCCAGAGTTTGAGAATACAATCGTTCAAGGTTTAAAGTTTAATGTTCAACGTTGTTATCCTTTCAAAAATAATTGACGATTCACTTGCGAAGCAAAATTCACTATTGACATTGAGGTTTACAGTTAAACTTTGACATCCACAGTCTCTCATCTTTTCGTTTATTATCTATTGTCTCATATTATTTTTATACGCTTTCATCACACTTTCCAGTTTGTTGAATTTTTCGTCCCACATTTTACGGAAGGGTTCTATAAAATCGGCTATTTCTTTCATTTTATTGGGATTGAGGTGATAGATTATTTCGCGGCCGTTTTGTTCAGATCTCAGCAGTTCGCATTCTGTAAGGATCTGGAGATGCTTTGAAACGGTAGGTCTTGCCGTATCAAAATTGGAAGCAATGGCTCCCGCCGTCATCGACTGTGTCGCCACCAACATTAATATAGACCGTCTCGTAGGATCTGCTATCGCCTGAAATACATCTCTTCTTAAATTCATTGTGTAGTTATTTGACTACAAATATATGTGTAGTTATTTAGCTATGCAAGTTTTTTTTGAAAAATTTTATTAAAGGATGTTTAATCATTAAAAGAAAAATGGAGAACTTAATGTTCTCCATTTACTATATAAACAATTGATCAGCAGCTGATTATTCTTTTATAAAAACGCCAATATATTTTCCGCTGTATTCTACAACAGAAGTCCTAATATTTTTTTTACGACAGAAATCCTGGTATGCCGAATTATCTCCAATATCATCACTGATAAAGACTGCACCGGGTTTCAGTCTTTTATAGATCTGGTGATAAGCCCACATCCTTCCGTGATAGCTTTTGTCAGAATCATAGTGGAAAACATCAAAAGAAGAAACTTTTTTAAAAATTTTAGGCAAAGATTCTCTGTCTGCAAACCGGAATAATTTCCAATATTTTTTAAGGTTTTCAGGGACAACATAGCCTACATACCGGTCTCCATCCTGTGCAAGATAAGGCATATCTGAGCTGTACAGTGTTCCGTTTCTTTTTTGAAGGGAAAGCAATATGGCCAATGATGACCATCCATAAGCTACTCCGGTTTCCAGGACATTTTGAGCTTTTGTATATTCACATGCATAGTAAATAAGCTCCAGTGCGCCGGCACCACCCATTGTAATAGGGCATTGTGCTTCTTTTGCAATTGCTTTTTCCAGAATATCAGCATAGGTATTTCTGAAATGATCAGTATCCATAGAGAAAAGCCAGGAAACTGCTACTTTTTGAGAAACTGCTATAGATGCAGCCCAGGCATTTGTTTTTGCTTTTCCTCTGAATGGGCTTCTTCTGCTTATTGTATTTTTGATGATCTTTCTGCCCAGTTCAGGATAAAGAGCAGGTCTTTTGAGATACGCTACAAATGTTTTGAGAACTGTTGACATGTGATTGACAGTGTTAAAGTTACAGGGCAAATGTATCTTTTTAAAACTCATATCAGATTGAGATAATATTAATTTTGAGTGTCAATCTGTTTAAAATTTTTTAATACTATTATCCTTTAATTAACCACTTAAAAATTGTATTTTATTAAACCATTAAGAGCTTGTGTAAGAGGCAATGAACATTTTTATATAAAGCTCTAAGTGATGAGTTTTTCAGCCACGAAGGAAACCTAAGTTTTTAAGAAACAGTAAAGTTCGGGTACATTTGAAAAAGGGTGTGCTGAATGAATGTCTTCAGATATTCTCCTGATATCCTTAACAGTGTACTACATTCTTACAGTTCAAGCATGTGATGATATTCAGTCTCATGATTTTGATCTCCTGCCACCGCAAAGTTTTAGAATTATAGAATGCTTTACTCAGGCTAAGAATGGTGTACCTGTGAAGGAGTGTGGATAGTTTCGGCCGCCTTTGGCGGCCGAAACATATGCTGTTATGCTAATCTAAAAGGAATTGCTCCTGTTCAGGGAAAAGTTTTGCGTTTCTTTTCTTACCGGCAAATGATTTTTTAAGATTGGATCAATCTGTTTTTGGGTTATGATGTTTTTTCGGGTTGAAACTTCTTCTTTATATTGAAAGAGGCGTTTCTGTTTTTTTCTTTATAAAAATGTCTGTCCAAAAATATATGGAGTAGAGTCATAAAAATATGGATACTTTTCTGCTTTTTCACTTGGGTAGGTGTTTATCTTTTATTAACACACTTTTTAGTGTGTTGTTTGATGCCTGCAAATGTATAAAATAATTGTATAAATAAAAAGAGAAAATTTCCCCGGTTTTATCATTATCTCAATATATCAGAAAAGAATTCCTGCATTAATCATCGACAAATTTTGCTAAAGCCGAAGAATAAAGCTGTTTTTGGATGTCAGGCTTTATTGTGCTGTAAATCAGATAATGACATTGGAATATAGTTATCGATTTTTTTTATGAAAGACTTGCAGGATTAAAATGTTTTGCATAGTTTTATTAAACAAATTGATGAAAAAAAACACTTATGAAAAAATTGAGAATAATTTTATTCCTAATTGTAATGCCATATGCTTACAGTCAGGATTCTCTTCACATCGAAAAAAAATCAGATAACTTACCTGCAAAAAAAAATCCTCTGGATATTGGAGATCTTACCATCAATCTAAATCCCTCAGGGGACAGATGGATAAAATTTACTCTTTCCAGTCAGATCTGGCTCCGCAGTATTGAAAACAATCCGGGAACACAGGTGAATGGAGTTCCGCAGGACCAGACTTACGATGCAAGTATCCGACGGATGAGGCTTACTGTTCAAAGCCAGGTAACTCCCTTTTATTCTGTATACTTTCAGGTGGGGACTAATAATGAAAGCTTTATTTCTGGTGGAGGTACCGGAACTGGAGCAACCGGGGCAGGGAAAAGAGCACCTTTTTTTATTCATGACGCATACAACGAGTTGGCGATTATTCCCCGAAATGACTTTCAAACAGGAAAACCCAATAAAAACAACGTGTATTTGGGAGCCGGGTTACACTCCTGGAATGGGGTAAGCCGATTATCGAATGGAAGCAGTATCAAAATGCTGGCAGGAGATCTCCCTGTTTTTAATTTTCCTACTATTGAAGTTGCAGATCAGTTTTCAAGACAGTTTGGGGTATTTGTTCATGGAGAATTTGATAAGCTTAATTACAGGTTCAGCATCAATAAACCTTTTGCAACAAATCTGACTCCTGCAGTAGGAGGAGGAGCTGTTGATAATAACAAAAGTGGAAAACTATCTTATGCCGGATATGTATATTATCAATTCTTCAATAAAGAAGTTACGGCAAATGCTTTTCTGTCAGGTAATAATCTGGGGAAAAGAAAGATTTTAAATTTTGGAATTGGTTATTATTTTAATAAACAGTCTACGCTCACTCAACCGCTCAAAGATGTTTTTGAATCGCATGATACCAGTATATTGGGGACAGATATATACACAGAATTACCCATTGGAAACAAAAAGAAAGAAATGGGACTTACGCTGTACTCTGTTTATTACAATTATAATTATGGTCCGAACTATTTAAGATTAAGCGGAGTTTTAAATCCCGGTACACCTGATCCCGAATTTAAAGGAGAAACAGCACTGGAAGGTGCGGGTAATAACAGGGTTCTGATGGGAACAGGAAGCATTTGGTTCTCACAGGCTGGTTTTGTACTTCCAAAGTTTAGTAACATTTTAAAAGTTCAGCCATTTTTTAATTATGCACTTAAAGATTTGAAAGCCTTAAACCAAAGTGGAAGCTATTTTGATGCAGGCATCAATTTTTATCTATATGGTCAAAACACAAGAATTGTTGCCCAATATAGCAGCAGGCCTCTGTATGACCCTTCTACAAAAAGAATTTTCGATAGAAAAGGAGAATATTTATTGTCTCTGCAGATTGTACTCTAGAGTATGGCTTCCTGAAAATCAAATGACAGTCATTTAAAGAATCAAAGCTACTGAGAGATTCTACAGGAAATGGGGGAAATAATATAAGAGCTATTTCACTTTAGCCAAAACCATGTATCTCAATATTCAGGCACTGATCCGTATTTTTTGCTTACAGTATAGGAATACAGATATAAGTTTCCCCCAATTCTTACTATTCTGATAAACTTTTAAAGTCCAATTATAAAAAACACATCATATGAAAAAATTCTATAAGCAACTTTACTTTCAAGTAATTATTGCAATCATCGCAGGTATCCTTTTAGGACATTTTTATCCTGAACTGGGTGAAAAAATGAAACCGGTAGGAGACGGTTTTATAAAATTAGTAAAAATGATCATCGCACCCGTTATTTTCATTACTTTGACATTAGGGATTGCCCATATGACTGATCTTAAAAGGGTAGGTAGAATTGCTATAAAAGCAATGGCCTATTTCTTAACATTTTCTACACTGGCTTTAATCATAGGTTTAATAGTAGGAAATATAGTACAGCCAGGTGCCGGTCTCAACATTGACCCTTCGACTCTTACAGGAGATATTTCAGAATATCAGCAAAAGGCACATGATTCTACTGTTACCGGATTTATTATGAATATTATTCCTCAGACCCTGTTTAGTCCTTTGGTTGGAGAAAATATTCTGCAGGTACTTCTTATTGCAATTCTAATGGGGGTTGCTTTGGTACTCACTAAGGAAAAAAGCCATAAAATAACCAACTTTCTGCAGGATCTTTCCACTCCTATTTTTAAAATAGTTCATATATTGATGAAGCTGGCTCCCATTGGTGCTTTTGGGGCAATGGCTTTTACCATTGGAAAATATGGGATCAGTTCTGTGCTGAATTTAATATTTTTAGTAGGTACATTTTATATTACCTCTATCTTATTTGTAGTATTGGTTTTAGGTGCGGTAACATGGTATAATGGATTTAATATTTTTAAGTTAGTTATTTACCTTAAAGAAGAAATCCTTTTGGTTTTAGGAACCAGCTCTTCAGAATCTGCATTGCCGGGAATTATGGAAAAACTGGAAAAAGCGGGATGTTCCAAAACCGTTGTAGGCCTGGTGATTCCTACCGGGTATTCTTTTAATTTAGATGGAACAAATATTTATATGACGCTTGCGTCTTTATTCATAGCACAGGCTCTCAATATCCATCTTTCGTTTGAAAAACAACTGATACTTCTTCTTGTTGCCATGTTAAGCTCTAAGGGAGCCGCAGGAGTGACAGGGGCAGGTTTTATTACATTAGCGGCAACCCTTGCTGTTGTTCCGGAAATTCCAATTGCGGGAATGACTTTGATTTTAGGAATTGATAAATTCATGAGTGAGTGCAGGGCCCTTACGAATGTTATAGGAAATTCCGTTGCCACTATTGTAGTTGCCCGTTGGGAAAAGCAGCTTGATAAGGAACAATTGCACTATTGCCTGAACCATCCTGATAAAATTGAATCTAAACTTGAAGTTTAAAATGTACTGAAAGGGTAATACACATGATGAAACATCTGATTTCTAAAAATAAATTTAGATAAGGACACCTTGTATCATTCTCAATGAAGCCCAGTTATAGAAACTCTAGACTGGGCTTTAAAATATTGGTGGCTCAACTCAAAATAGACAAAATGTTTATTTCAAACCGTAATTAATTTTCAAATTAGACTTTGTCAGAGGAAATCATTAGTAATTTTAGATATACGGAAAAGGAGACCTTTTTGATCTCCTTTTTATTGTAAAGAATTTTTCTTGTACAATTAATGTTTTTTATTTCATATACTTATCAAAGAATGCAATCATCTTTTCTGGATGTAATCCAAAATAGTTGTAAGCATCAAATCTTCGGTTTGTACCTTCAATCCAAAACAGTTCTTTTTCAGTTGAACCTATTAAATCGAATATGGCTTGTGCATCATTTGGATTGTCTGTCCAGGCATCATCTAAAACTTCCGACATAAAGTATGGGACTTTTACAGCGGGTGCAAATGGTTTTGGATCCATTTCGTAATGAGTAAAACCTCCTAATTTCAATTGTTCAAAAGCCATTAATTCCAAATACTGGCCAACGCCTGCATATCCTGCAAATTTTTTCATCATTGCCGTCATACACAAGGTCATTGGTCCAAAAAAACAGATAATATGATCAAACAATTCAGGATATCTGTACATTGCTTCATAGGCTGCATTTCCACCTGTACAGCGGTTGTACAATGCCACTTTCATCTTACTCAATTCAGGATGGCTATTTACATAATTTTGTGCGCCAACTACATCACGCCATTCATAACGTCCAATTCCGCATATATTGTTGTTTGCTGTTCCGCTATTGCCATGATTCCGTAAATCATAAGCTAAAATATTATATCCTGCATTGGATAAATGTTTCATCTCAATAACAAAATCAATTTCCAAGTCATCCACACTCGAAAACGGTTCGCCAAAATGCCCTGTAAATCCGGAACGGCTCATTGGCAGTGGATGATTCATAATGATAAGTTTGTCAGATTCACCTTTTATGGAAGGAATATACCAGCCTTCGAGAGGAACACCATCACTGGAAGGAAAATAAATATCCTCCCAAACATTCATTCCATGATCAGCAGGTGTCTTGTGAACCGGAGTTCTGAACGGTGGGCGGATAGCTCTTTCTCCCAAAAATTTAATGGCAGCATAATCTTGTTCAGATATACTTTTTTGCTGCTCAATTGCCTTTTCATAAACCTCTTTACCCAAGCGTCCTGCAAGGGTGTGATCTATTTGATAGTCTAAAGTTTTTTCAAATGCCATTATGTTAAATTTAATGAGTTAATGTTGCAAATTTCTTCAGATCACACCAAAAATGACGAAAACAAATAAAGGTTGTATGGATACAAATTACCGATTCAGAAAATTTCTTGCGAATTTGATTGGCTGTTTGTGGGATTTAATATGTATTACCATTAAAATTACTCTGGGCTCTCAATCTTTAACGGTATCAAATATTGATGAAAATAAATAAGGTTTTTTACACGCAATCATTTTTTTTGAAAACCTGAAGGTGACTTTCCTGTAACTTTTTTAAACAGGCGTGAAAAATAGTTAGGATATTCAAATCCCAATTGATAAGCAACCTCTGAAACAGTATGCTTATTGTTTTTTAAAAGGCTTTTTGAGGTATCTATTATTTGTAAGTGAATATGTTCTAAAACAGGCTTACCGGTGTGAAATTTTATTACATCGCTTAAATAATTCGGAGTAACATTTAGCCTTTTGGCAAAATAGGTGACAGTCGGTTGAGTGACACTTTCGTTATTATTGCTGTAATAAGTGTCTAAGAGCTTGAAGAAGTCGCTAATCAACCGGTTATTTTTTTCTTTTCTCACACCAAACTGTCGTTCATAAAATTTTGAAATATGGGCAAACATCAGATTGCAATAGGCTAATAACAGATTCATCGAAAAATTATTACTTTCATATTCTCGCAAAGCATCCTCAAATATCCTAGTTATGACCATTTCTTCGTCTTTCTCTAAATAAAGTGGCTCATGCAGTCCATAAGTGAGAAAAGAATATTCTAAATGCTGATAATTGGAGATAACATCCTCGGTAATTTGAATGTAATATCCTTTAAAAGGCTTTTCCACGTTCCACTGTATAGGTTGATTGGGACTTGAAAAAAACATAAGACTTTTGTCACCTTCACCATCCAATTCAAATTTAATTGAAATACGATAGAAATTAGGGCAGACAGGGGGAGTCGCTAAAATAAAGCGATCAGGATAAAAACCAATGTCTATCCAATTATGCTTTGGTAATTTAGCTTTAACATATTGATTAAATGATTTAATGTCATGAAATTTCTCTGTACGTTCGGACAGATTGGTCCAGATTATTTTATTTTTCATCTCATTGATATTTTGGGTTAGAATAAAGGTATTGTTTTTACAGAATAAAAGCATTCATGTGGCAGGATTTTGTATTTTTATAAAGAGATATTAAAATGGAAATACCATTCAGAAATTAGATTCAAATATTAAACTGCTTTTATAAAAGTTAAGAAAGCCTTATGCTATATTTGAGATTCTGATGTTTGCTGAACGTAATCAATATTATCATAGATGAAATTTTTACTGGACCTTTTATTTCGTGTTGTACAGCTTTTTACAGAACCTTACTTCTTAGTGTTTCTGGGGCTGATTATAATTGCTGTGCTAAAAAGGAAAAGTAGGTATAAAAAGTTAAGAGCCGGAATTGGTATATCAGTTGTTTTGCTTATCATTTTCATAGGAAATGGTTTTCTGGGTCAATTGACGTCCGGATATCTGCAGAAAAGTTACCTTAATACTGGTGCAGGTAAAAATAAGAATTCTCAGCATCCTTTTATTGTCGTATTGGGTGGTGGGGTTGTAGATTTTGACCGTACAGAAAAACTGCATATCATGTCCTATTCCAGATTGGTAAAGACTTATCAGCTGTATTATGCATACAGAGAAAATCATCAGTCCTGTAAAATATTGATTTCAGGAAAGGGAAGAGGCCGCACCAGTGAAGCGGAATTGTTCAGTGAAAACTTAAAGAAAATGGGGGTACCGGACACTGACATCATTAAGGAAGACAAAAGCATGAATACGTATGAAAATGCAAAATATTCCAGCAAGATTTTAAAGCAGATGGCTCCTTCCAGTGTAGATCTGGTAACTTCAGGCTTTCATATGAAAAGAGCGGTTTCCCTGTTTCAGATATTTGGATTAAATCCTGTTCCACAGCCTTCTGACTTTATCAATACTGAAATTACGGCATTTCCTAACAGTTATAATGCTGCATTTACTTTTGTCATGCTCAAAGAAGTGTTGGGAATATGGCAGGTACAGCTTTATAACAGTCTGGGTTTGAATGGGTAGGGTTTATTTAAAACCGTGAATTTGACGATGATATTGTAGGTTAGAAAAATTCAATTTATGATTACTATCAATTATTAGCTCGCCAGATAAAGCACCAATTAATTTTAATTTATCAGTAATAGAAAACACGCCTTTGTCAAACATGATATGATGGTTAGGGCAAAGGCAAATAAGATTATCGGGGTTATCATCTCCATTGTGAGGTTTGCCTAATGGTTTAATATGAGCACCTTCAGCATAATGACCTAATTTGGTTTGGATAGTAATCTGACAAACTTGGCATTTGAAATCATATAATTTCTTTATTTGCAATGCTATTTTTGTATCTCGTACGATTCTCAAAACTGTACTTGCTACTCTTTTTTTTGTTCTTTCGTAATAGTCTAATTCAATTTGCCGAAGATTTTTTTTGGTTTGATTATTACCAGAATATTCTAAACGAAATCTGCAAATTTTAAAACCACTTTTACCAGTTTCTTCCCAAGCATCAACAACGCTATAGAGTCCAGCATAAGTATAACCGGTTAGTGGTGAAAGCTCCGATTTATGTGTCGAGCCACGGATAACTCTTACAGGTAGTCCTTGGTCCATACTTATTAGAAGCCCTGCATTTCCTTTTTCCCAAGCCTGATTCTTTATTTGTTTTCCAGTATTACTATCATTACCACCTGCGCCCGTATAGATAATTTCTTCTCCAAGATCTAAATCATCTTCATAACCTCCAGAAAGTACAATAGCAGCGGTACCTTCTTTTGAGTTGCCATCAATTCCTGCTCCCCAATTCCTATGGAAGCTTGTTAGCATCATTTCTTTTCTATTATTAAAATGATATCCTTCTTCAATTCCTTCAATCTCGCCAAATACAATAGGTTTACTCACGGTTATTTTTTTGTTTAGCTACAAATTTATGATTTTAAGTAAAAAAAATAACCGAGAGTAACTTATTTTAGAATATTTTATATGTTAACACGCTGATTTCTATTATTTTTTCTTCAGCGAAATTAATGTCTGTAAAACAACAGATGCAATAATAAATCCCAACCCCAGATAAAAAGCAGGATTGACTTCCTTACTTTCACCAAAAAATAAAAAGGCCATAATAATGGCATATACCGGTTCCAGATTATAGGTGAGGTTAACAGTAAAGGCAGGAATTTTCTTCAAAACCTCTGCAAACATCACATATAAGCCTACCGTACAAAAAAGTGATAAAATGCCCAAATAAACCGTATTTTTTAAGTCAGGAACTATGCTATCTGACTGAAAAAAGAGGAGATATACGGGCAAAAATGCTCCCCAGCATACAGTACCGGCTATCATCTGATAATAGTTGATCACTTTAGTATCAAAATGGCTTACCAGGCGTTTGTTGTATAGGGTATACAGAGCTCCCAATGCTGATGAAAATATTCCAAGAAGGATCCCAAGCTGATAGGAGGTATCAAAATGAAATATTAGACTAATTCCCGCAATGGTCAGCATACTGAGCAGCAATTCTGAAAGCCTGAACTGCTCTTTATCAATAACAGGTTTGAATACGGCCGTGAAAAAACTCGTCAGGCAGTAGCAGACCACACCAATAGAGATGTTGGCATATTTTATACTGGCATAAAAAAGAAGCCAATGTAGCATAAGTAATAATCCGGGTTTAGCGATCTGAACTTTTTCCTTCAGGGAAATATCTGATGGAATTTTAAACAGTTTTAAAATAAAGAATAAAATGATAGAGGAGAAGAGAAGCCTATACCAGACCAGTAAGCCTTCATTAAGAGTGATCAGTTTTCCGAATACACCGGTAAATCCAGCCAATATCACGGCCAGATGCAATAATAAATATGATTTTTTCATTAGAGAATGAACTGTAAAAGTTGAATTAATATTTTATAAAACCAGAAGCATAAGAATACTGGCCGTTAATCAGTTAACGACAGAAGTATGCTTCAAATTAATTTGAAAATATTAAGGGGCCGGAGGAGGCAGACAGTTCGAGCGGTTCATATTGATTTATTGAGTTCCAAATATAGAGAAAAATAGGGTAAGGTTTACATAAAAAATACATTAAACTTATGTCCATCGGGGTCTGCAAACACAAAACCATAGTAATGCTCTCCAAAGCTTTCAGGTTCCGAAATAATTGTTCCACCGGCATTCTTTACTTCCTGAGCCCAATCATCTACCTGTGTTTTATTGTCGGCTGAAAGAGTGAAAATAATTTCATTGGAATCTTGAGGGTCTCCAAAATTCATGGTTTTTAAATTTCTTTCGATGATATTTTTTAAGAAAAAATGAATGACAAATTCATTTTCCCCGAAAAAGAAGCTTACCAATTCATTGGAGGTGTGCGGATTATTAGGCTTGAATCCAAGCTCCATATAAAACTTCTGTGTACGCTCAAGGTTGGCTACGGCCAGATTGGCCCAGATCATTTTAGGTTTCATATTATATATTTTGGTTAGATAAAGGTATTATGTTTGGATAGAATAAAAGCTGTCATTTGGCAAGAAAAAGAGATTCTGACAGAATATAATTGCTTCCCAGTCTCGAAAAATTTTTAAAACAGCTCAATGTTTTTTTTAGAAAACGATTGAAGAAGAAAATGGATTTCCTCTAAGGTTCTACGTGGATTAATTTAACATAATATAATGAAAAATGAACGGAAATATCATCTATAAAATCAATGCACTAGAAAAGCCGTAAATGCTGTTAAAAATTTTGCTGAAAACTGGGAGAAATATCAGGCAATCATCTTTATTACAAAGTGAAGGACTTGACGACCTCGTAGAGAAAACAGATTTATGACTCAAGAAGAGCTCTTGGAAATCGTTGAAGTGTATCTGGAAGGAAAAAGTAAAGAATAAGGGATTCTCAACGTTTAGTACTCTATTTCATTGCATTATAAAATATCCTATAATTTATATTATGTTAAATTGTATGTAGTGTTTATTTTGTTCATATTCATAAGGTATTTAAATTTAATAATCTATAAGTATTTGCTTTTCTTGCATTTGATCATTTGTTGTAGTAATCAACAATTTGAACCAATGCAAATTATAATACTTGTTTGTACTAGTTTTTATTTCTGCATATCAAGTCCAAGTTTCTTTCTAAATTCAAGAGTTAATCTGTAATGCTCTTCAATTGGAACTTCTTTTTTTGTTGCTTTATTTATATCCTTGCCTTGGGCAGTCCATAAATAAGGAAAAAAATTAAAGACTTGATCATTTTTGAGTTTTGCTACATCTATTTTCCAATTTGTCCACCTGTAATCTTTGTAAAAATCATCAAGATTATTGTTAAAGCAAAAGTTCAGAAATTCAGTATAAGTAAGGTCAAGGGGTTCATATTCTAAGCTATCCGGTGCTAAATAATAAACTTTTTCTAAGTCACTACCTAACTCACCTCCATTAAGGATAAAAAAACCACCAATCGCATCATCAGCAATTAAAAGATAAGGTGCAGGATGTCCAAAATCCTTAAACCCTTTTCCTTTGTTCCATTCCGGCAAGGACCTACTTAATTTATCACTACCCGAACCAAGAATTCTAATCCATCCATTATCAACTAAAAGTCCACCTGTCATGTAAACAACTGCACCCATTGGAGACCGTGTTGTAACTTGAATTTTATATAAAGCATCCTTTGCTTTGTTTGTGTCGACTGGCAATATTTCCACTTTGTTTTTAGCAGAATCTATCCATCCTTTTACAAGTGGCCAACCAGGGTCTGTATTGTTCACTAATTCAACAATAGAACGCATTTTCGTTTGTCCATAAGTTGTTAATGAGAATAAGGAGAATATGATAATTGCCAAAATTTTTGTCATGTTGGATCGCTATTTGAGATTTATTCAGTTCTATTTTACTTTCTCGGCTATTACATCGAACTTTTCCATCAATAGTAACTTATAAAGTTCTTGGACTTCGTTCCAATCTTTGGCTTGATATTGTGTTTGTTGTTCTTCAAAAATTACAAATAGTGATAAATCTTTATTTACTTCAATTACATTTTCATCATCGGTTATAACTGAAACCCAAAATGCTCCATGTTCGTCATCCATTAATTGAATGTCTGATATAGCTTGTACTATATCCTCTTCATCAATATTATCTTTTTGATAGCCACCCGCATATTGAATGTAATTTTCTGTCATATTATCGTTTTTTGAAATTATTTTAATAGTTCAATTTTATCATATTGTAAAGTAAAAATCTTTATATTCACAATAAGCAACTTCTCCGTTAGATTTCATCCGTTCCCAAACTTTTGTCCGAGCTTCTTCCCAGTTTTTATTTCCTTGTTCAGAAATAATCCGTTTCACAAATAAATTTTTACAATGTAAAATCATCGCTCTTGAAATTCCTTTTCCTAAATAATATTTTTTTGAATCTGAAAACAAATCAACGACTTTCAAATCAGTACCATTTTCCATTTCTCGGAGCATAAAACTAAACTTGTCAAGTTCTTCTTTCCCTTGCTCCCAAATTTCAAAAATTAATACATTACCATAGTGGGCTTCTAAATATTCTTGTTGAAAACTATATAAGAAAGTATAGTTTTTTTTATTTTTTGATGTGTAGAGAATGCTTGTCATTTAATGTTTATAATTACGTTTTTTGAGATTAAGTTTTATTTTATCTCTTCATCAATTATTTTATTAGCTTTATTTAGTGCTGAGTCTGATCTATTATCATGAACTTCTTTAAAATTGAAATTATGAGACACTTTAAAAATCTCATCCATAGTCTCAGAAAGAAAATTAAGAGAACTTTTTGAATTCATCATAAGTTTCAAAGTCAAGCGGATTTATGAATGGTTGAAATATAATCTTAATTTTGAACTTTTATTGCACATACTATAATATAGATGCTGTCTGACTTATTTCTAAATAATATTCCAATTTTCCTAAAGTCGAATAAAAAATAAGGATATTTTTTACCATCAATAATTTCTAAGTTTGGAATTTTCCTATTTACAATTTGAGCATCATTTTCTCCATAAGTGAAAATTTGGCCACCCCTTGCAAATTCATATAAATTCCAAGATATTACATCTGTACTTTCAAAATATGATGTTAGTCAATGTTGAGTTTTTCAAAGAGTATTCTATTTCTTTTTCTAGCATCATCTAATACTTTTTCAAATGGTAATACCTCAAAATATGCAGAGTAGTATTTACTTTTAACTTTAAAATAACCTTTACCATCAGGAGTTTTTTCGAACTCTCTGTTTTTTAAAACTTTTTCTAATGAAGGAGTAATATCACAAACAATATAAACATAGAAAGGAGTTTTGTCAGTTACTTCGATCGTTCTTCCATTTCGTCCTTTTACTTTCTTATCCAATAAACTATCAATGTATTTTTCAGTCTGTTCAATTGGATTTTTTTCTTCATTATAATCCTGATAATTATCCCTCATCGGCTTTTTAAACTCTACAATTGTGAAAGAGTTATGGGGGGCCATCTTTGAATCAGAAAATGCAAAAGCTTCGTTATAAATCAAGAGATCTGTTCTGTCTTTGCTATCCTGGGAAACTTCGTTAATACTATTGAAAGTTTTGTCTGATGCCAGAAATGAATGATACGTTAACCTTTCATCAATCAACCAAAGATTTTGTTTGTCTGGTGTGATTTCATCAGATGTTGTTCTTATTGGAAAGAAAATGTTATGTAATAAATCTTCATTTTCAAATTTACTTTCAGAGTTGACTCCAATCAAATTTTCAAGTAATTCTATTATAGTTCGTCTATGTACTACATATCTGGCTAAGTCAGATTTACCAATCTCATTAAATTCTGCTAAAAATTTTTCATATTTTTTAGCATATTCCTCATGATTTGTGATATCTTTTTTTTCATCCAGAAGCTTTATTCTTTCTTCCTTCACTTCTAATCTCCACTTTGCCTCAATTTTATATAATTCGATATCAAGTTTTTCTTTTGGCAGATCAGGAGCGAGTTTCATTACTTCAGATTTACGGTAGTTTAATGTGCTTCTATATTGCGGAAGTTCTTCAGTGATAGTAGGTCTATAATTTTCTACTTTTTGGGTTCTTATTGATTTCAAGAAATCAGATAAGATATCTTCAATGCAATTAACAGAATCTCTTCTCAGCCTTGATAAATTAATATACAATGACTCTTCTTCTGTTCCATCATCCACGCCAGGAAAATTAAAGCCGATTCGCTCTGTATCTACATACTCATCTAAAAGATCTCCTACAACGTAAGCCTGATAAAAAAATTTTTCACCATGCTCATCCTTTATAAAAGATCTGCCTAAATCTATTATTCTTGTATATAAGCCTTCATTAATAACACTTCTGTTATGAGCGCAGAAGTGTATTTTATGGCTTTGGAATTCAAGAGATTTAGTTAAGAACAAAGTGAAATGTTCACCATCTAAATTAAACTCTCTATTTTGGACATCACTTTTGAACTCTGCATTATAAAGGTTAAGCAAATTAAATTCAACATTATTTTGATTTCTTATTATTATCTTCGGAACTTGTTCTCTAATAAAGTATAATTGAAAATGGGCCACTATCTCTTTAGCAACAGAATGTAAATCAAAATCAAGATTTTTCTGATAATCTTCTTTATACGTTTTAAGCACTACTTTAGTTCCTGTAGAATCATCTATAGGCTTAGGTTCCTCGATATTATGAAAGCCTTTTTTAGTATTTCTAAAATCAAAAGAAATAGCTTTTAAACTATCACTTTCATCTCTGAATTGGCTATAAATATTAAGTTCAGTAAAAGCTTTCAGGCATACAAATCTTCCAACACCTTTACCTCCTATTTCTATTTTATGGTCTGTGTCAGCCTCGACAAATGATTTCAAATTGTCAGCATTTAATCCTATACCATTATCGATGATTTCAAAAGAATGAATTGGATATCTATCTATTTCCGGAAGGCTACTTAATACGTCATCGCCGCCATTCCTTATACATTTTATAATAATTTCTCCTTCTGTTTTCTTCAAAAGATCAGCTTTTTCTGCTTCTTCAATCGAATGAATAGAGTTACTTATTACTTCGAACAATGGCATTAAAGGTTTTGTACGAGGTAACCTCGTATTTCTTACTTTGTTAGCAATATTTGATGTTGCGGATAGTGTTTCCATTTTGGACTGTATAGATTAGGCAAATTACGTAATTTTTATATACTTATAATGATTTTTATATAGCTTATTTGCTTTTAAATAACCTCTCTCAGAGCTCTGATTATTGCATCAAAAAAAGTAGCGAATTAGTTAAATCCTAATCCGCCACTTTTGCAAACTGCTATTGGCAAATATTTTTTTCTATTTATTTAGTCTTTCTAATTCTGGTAATTCACTTTTATATTTTTCAACATCCCAAACTAAATCCCAATTTTTTACATAGTCAGAGATTGGACCTAGGCCAACTTCTGTTCTTCTTTTATCTACATGGTCTGGATCAATTAAAGGTAAAACATAGTAAGATTTATTGCTCTGATTGATTCCTATCTGACTTCCATATATCTGTTTTCTACCTTCCCGGATTTCTATTCTGTCGATTAACAAAGCTAAAGAACCTGGACTTGCATTGCCTTTTGTTACGGCTTCCTTCATCATAGGTAAATATTTTTTTTGTGTTTCCAGATCTGAATGTTGAATGACAAGAAATAAAGCACTGTTGGCTTGTGCGCCTACTTTGTCTTTACCAACCCAGCCTTTCTCATCTAATATTTTTTTTACTTTTATTAAGTTAAGCGAGTCTTTCTGCATTGTTATTTTCCAAAGATCTTTCATTTCTTTAGAATCCGGGCCGAATTTTTTTTGCGTATCATCCATTTGCATTCTGTATTTTTGGTCTTCCTCAAGAATTGCCAATAATTCAGCCTGCAGGGGTTTGTCATAATTGGCTTCTATTGCCGCTATTTTTTTTTCTAGCTTTTCAATAGTTTTCCCCCACTCTTTTTTTGAATGTAGATTATCCAAATCAGTATCAGAATTTAAGTGCTTTAGATTGGTCCAGCCTTTTTCTATTGACTGGTTCAGCCATTTAAAGGCTTTTTTCGTATTTCCTGCTAAAGCAGATGAGCAAGCGCCGTTATATAAGTGATTTGGATTTTCGCTTTCAATTTTAAAAGCTTTATCATATACATCAGCAGACATTTTATAATCTTTTGCTCTGTATAATTGATCAGCTTCACTTATTAATTTTGAATATTCCTGAGCATTGATGCTTGTGAATAAAAATAATAATAACAATGTATAAATATGGTTTCTCATTTTTTTCTGTATTTAATTCTTAAATTTTAGATGGTTATTATTCTACTAATATAAAATTTATTTTGATGATTGGATTGTTAAGAGATCACAAAAAAAAATTATGATAGGTATTCGGTGGGCTAACGAATTTTTTATTTTTAAATTAAATAATCATATTGAATAAATATTTGTAAGAATTTTCTTTATAAATAAAACGACCTCTTCAAGTTCTTTATGATTCTTTGAAGCAAAACCTAATCGAAAAGCATTCTCTACTTCATCTATTCGTTTGATTTGCAATTGTGAATGAGTTTTCAATGTATTAACGCTGTAGGGATGTTTTAGCTGTATCCAAACCGACAGACCACCGTCTGGTAAAGTAAAAGAGATATAAGGGCTCAGATGCTGTTGCAAAAGTATATTCAGATAATCTCTGCGTTGATGGTAAGACTTTTTGGCTTTCTTCAGATACCTTCCCAAATCACCACTTTTAATCAATTCTGCTAATGCATTCTGCATATATCCATCCCCTCCTACATCAATTGCTTTTCGTAAAAGAACAGCTTCCTGAATGAAATTTTTAGGAGCTACCATAAAACCAATACGAATGGAAGAACCCAATATTTTTGAAAATGAACCAATGTAAATGACATTCCCCTTATGAGCTCCACTTGCCAAAGGTAAATATGGTGAGGAGGAATAATGATAATCATAATCGTAATCATCCTCAATAATAGCAAACGAATATTGATTGGAAAGCTCCAACAGTTTCATTCTCCTTTCAACGCTCAAAGTGACTGTTGTAGGATAATGATGATGAGGAATGAGGTATACAGCGGTTATTTTTTTCTTTTTACACATTTTTTCGAGAGCATTAATGTCCAGTCCGTTTTCGTCTACAGGAACCTCTATTACAGATGCTTTTGTTTTCTCAAATGCACTATTCGCAATAGGATATCCTGGTTTTCCGGAAACAATAATGTCTCCATCCTGTAAAAGCAACTGAGCCGCCAGATAAATGCTCATTTGTGCGCCATGGGTAATCAATAGGTTATCAGCGGAAACATTGAGTCCTCTTGTTACAGATAAATATCTCGATAGCTCTTCTCTTAGTTTTAATGTACCTTGAGTTGTCCCAACAACTGCTTTTTTAATGCTAAAGCTTCTTGATGTATAGCTGCGGTAAATTTTCAACAGTTCATCTATAGGAGAAAGCCGAATATCGGGATGCCCATCATCAATGAAAATCTCAGGAAGAACAGTCAGTTCCTGTTGTGGCGGATCTTTTTTTGATAGATGAATCGGAAGATCAAAACTGTTTTCATAGGATCCAGCTGAATTTTGAGCGTTCCACTTTTGAGGTTGTAGAGTTGGAATACGCTCAGATACTCTGACCTGTTTCCGGGGAATAATCAGTATCCAATCCTGGGCATTGAGCTCTTCATATGCAGCAATTACCGTCTTACGGTGCACACCCAGTGTTTTTGCAAGTTCTCTGGTGCCGGGAAGAGCCATTCCAGCCTTTACATTACCGTTTCTTATCGCATTAATAATAGAGATGGCTATCTGTCTGTAAACAGGAAGCTTTTTTTCTTTATCAATACTGATGATGTGTTCAAATGGAAACATTCTGGACTACTTTATATGTTTAATCTGGTATACAAATGTAGTCCAAATTACCTATAATTTTGTCCTGTAAATCAAATAGTTTTTAATTAAAAGTATGATAGCTGTAATATTTGAAGTCGCTCCTGAAGAAGGAAAAAAAGATGAATATCTGGATATAGCGAGATCACTAAAGTCAGAACTGGAAGTGATTCCTGGATTTATTTCGATTGAACGGTTTCAAAGTCTCGTAGATCCCCAAAAAATCCTTTCCCTGTCCTTTTGGAAAGATGAAGATAGTATAAAAGAATGGCGCAACAGAACCACTCACAGGAAAGCACAACAGGAAGGACGGAATTCTGTGTTTGAAGATTACAGATTGCGTGTAGCTTCCGTGATACGGGATTATGGAATGTCTGAAAGAGAGGAAGCGCCTACAGATAGTATCTTTTAAAATAACAGTAAAAAATAAAAAATGATTACATATCAAATTGAAGAAAAAATTGGAATAGAAGAATTTACTCAGGTGCTGGTAAACTCTACATTAGGAGAAAGACGTCCGGTAAACGAACCGGAAAGAATAACAGAGATGTTGCAGCATGCCAACCTTATTGCAACAGCCCGGGATAATGGTAAATTGATTGGAATATCAAGATCACTAACCGATTTTGCATTTTGCACTTATCTTTCAGATTTGGCTGTTGATGAGAATTATCAAAAGAAAGGTATTGGAAAAGAATTAATCCGATTGACAAAAGAACACACCCCAAAAGCTACATTGATTTTATTGGCCGCAACAAAAGCTGTGGGCTACTACCCTAAAATCGGGATGAAACAGTGGGAACAGTGCTATATACTGAACAATGTGGAGGATTTGAAATAAAAATATCCCGGAAAATAAGAAGACATGTACTAAAACTACATGTCTTCTTTAAGTAAAATCACTTATTTATATTGTTTCCCGCTAAGCTATATATCTCTTACCTGTTAAATGGATATTCATTAACCCAATGAAAACCTCTTTTGTTTAACGGATAATCTTCTTTTTTCTTTCTTGTCGTTTTTATTTTTACAGATTCACTGCCCTTATTGCCCGAAAAAATGATTGTATCTTTTTGAACACGGTAATGCAGGTAAGCATATATGTTCTGTTCATCTGTTTTACGAAGTATAAGTGTTTTTTTTCCAGTATCTAAGAAACTTTGAAATGCTTTAATACTGTCATTATTAAGAATTATATTTGTCCGCCCCGGATAACTGATTAATATTTTTTTCCAGCCCATAGAGTCATTGCAGGGTATTTCCTGGTTATTGATAATATATTGATTAATAGTATAGGCACCCTCCATTGGGACAGCCGGAGGGGTATAGAACAATGCTGATGAAGAACTCGATATAAAAAAAGCCACTACAAGCCATTTGAATGCAGTAAGTGTAATTCTCTTCCATTTTTTGTCGGAGGTTCTTTTTTGAAAACGTAATTGCGATGGCTGATGCAATACAAAAAAACGATATAAAGCAATGGCATCCCCACTTACAATAAAGAAGCAAAATAAAACAATATGACTGGAAAATATTTTTACTGGTACATCATAAAAGAAATTCAACAGCGCTACATTGATCATGACCGTCATGGAAAAAAGTGCGCCAAAAGTTTTGGTTCTCCTGAAAAGAAGCAAAAGCCCACCTATAACTTCCAGTAATCCGGAAACAAATGTATAACCAGTGGAAGCTCCCATCATAGTCCATACCACCCCCATTGGCGACATATCTCCCACTCTTTCTTCCAGTCTGCCAATTGTATTGGCGGGGAACTGCCCGTCGTGCAGTTTGGCAAAACCATATGAAAGCATGATCATAGCTACATAATAGCGTGCGACTACCACCGTAAACCAATGCAAGTCTTTAAATGTCCGCTGTTTTTTATCTGCAAGAAGTATAACGAGTGCAGCCACTACCGCTAAGCCAATATTTACAAGCACTATCCAATAATCTAATGTTGTATCGCCGCTGCCAGTCATTGTAATATATTCTACCTGTGTTTGCTGAAAAACATTTTTACACAACCACAAGACTCCACTCTTATGTATTCCTGCTAAAGGCGAAAACTGAGAGGTAAAAATAAAAAGATACCCATAAGAAATAACAAACAAATGCAGGAAACTTAGTACAGCATTATGCTTTCTCTGATTAGGAAAAGTGATGGGTTTTGTATTCATATTAACAATATTTATTTAAGATAAGAAAGCTTGCATTAATCATATAAATTTTTAGATTGTTTTTGATATTTTGGGTGAAATTTAAAAGTACTATTTTACCTCAATTTTATGATAAGCAATCCATCGTTTGAGATTGCCCACCATTCTTTTTAAATGATCTTCATTCAGGAAAATATTGGTCCAATATTCAAATCTGTCGCACTGAACACTTATATAATAGTTCATAATAGCCAGACATGCGTAAGGTAAAAGCTTTTTTTCTTCATCATTAATTTTAGTGACAGTTTCATAGCCTCTTATGAAATGATCTGCTTTTGCTTCATACTCCTCTTCGTTCAGATGGGTTGTAAATAGCTGAAATAGAAAATAAGAAATATCAAAGCATAAATAACCATTACCACAAAAATCAAAGTCAAAAAAAGTGATTTCTTTTTCGTTATCAATATGTAAATTATCAAACCAGACATCAAGATGAACCGCTCCATATCTCATTTTCTGCAGGTCTGTATTTTCCATTTTTAGCGTTAAAAAATCGGAAAGACTTTCTAAAAATTGAATTTCGGTCGTGTTTTTACAATAGAAATTTTTTGTCCTTACAACAGGATTCTTAAGCAGGTTTTGAGCATTGTAAGACATTCTCATCAGTTCTACATGTTCTGTTGATTGATGAACTTTAGCTAGTGCCTGCCCAATTAGAAAGCTGGTTTCCGGTGAGAATTTTACTGTTTTTATACCCTTAGCATATGAAAATAAAACGCCGAATCTTGTTCCTTCCGGAGCTTCAATTTTCTGAATAAAATTGTTTGATTGATCTGCTATGGGAAAAGCAACTTGTCGGTCTGCTTCTTTCAGATGGTTGAGAAGTCTTAATTCTTCTTGAATTTCTAATTCGGTTCGCCAATCATGAGTATACACTCTAAAAACGTATTTGTTTTCGCCATCATGAACGATGTATAAATGGTTCATCGCAAGCCGGAAGATCCTGCATTCCACGTTGTCGGTTAGTCCATATTTTTCTTGAATAAGTTGACCAAGTCTATCAGGTGAAAGCGTGCTGTTTATTGTCGGAAATTTCTCTGTCATGTAATTCTCGTTCGTAGCTGGTTATATAGTTTGTGCAATTTCGTTAACATTTTTCGATTTTACACCTATTACATCCATTTATTTAACTATTTCGTGCAATTCCATTTCTAAATCCTTCTTTTCCTTTTCTGTATAAAATTCAGAATTTGCTAATGAAATATTGAATTCTTTAACAGTTGCAGAGTAATCCTGTTTTAGTAAGATTTTAGCCTTTATAATATTTAAATAAGCCTCTGAAAAATTTGGATAATAATCTATAAGGATTTTCCAGGCCTGAATAGCTTTATTATATTGCTTTTCATTATAAAATGCCCATCCTTTTCCATTTAAAATACCCAATGAAAAATTTAGATTAATGCCGTAATTGGAGCGTATTTCCTTATCCAATGATGATTTAATGCTCAAGTCTGTTTGCTTATTTGATATATACTTTGACTGAATGGCGGACCAATCTTCAAATATCTCGTAAAGAGCTGTATTAATAAGTAAGCCTGGCGTTGCATTATGATCTGCTTTTTTAAACTCATATCCTTTCATATCCAGAAAAGGATTGTTAATTTTCTTAATGATGGAATCCATCTTCAGGAAATCTTCGGGATAGTCGTTTCCGATTCCATAGCGATAATATTTTTTTGTATGAAAAGAGCGCTTACTGAATTGATTTATAGAATCTGTTAAGTCAACATTTTTCTGAGTAAAAAATGGGCTCATAGAAATAATTCCATTCAAATCATTTATTCTAGAATTCAATAATGAGGTTGTAAAATACCCATATCTGGAATGACCAATTAACACTCTAAAAGAAGAGGCTTTGTACTCTCTTTCAGCTAATGGGATAAGTTGTTCAAAAATAAATTTTTCATTCTCCTGTGCAAGGCCTTTGGGATCAGAAATTTTATACTGTGTTTCAAGATAGCGGTATCTTTGTTCTGATTCAATGCTTATTACGATAGAGGAAGGAATCTGTTCATTACTCGTTAAATAGTCAATGGTATTGAGAATATAATGATTACTTCTTTTATTTTGCCGATCAAATACAATAATTAATGGGAATTTGTTCCCGGACTTCTTTTGCCATTCTATGGGAACTATTACAGAAATCTTTTTCTCAAATCCCAGACTTGTTGATTTTACTATTGTGTCTTTTAGTCTTTTATATCTTTCATAGTTCTGGGCAAGCAGTGAAGACGTTGCTGAAGTGAAAACTAAAAGAAAGAGTAAGTACTTTTTTATCATGGATATCAGTTAAGACTCAAATTTACGGATTGTGTTCATATAAAATTTGCAATGATGGTAATGTTGTTCGATTTTTTCCATAAAAAGCTCCAAAATCTTTAGATTTTGGAGCTGACTTTAAACAGACAGCCTTTCAGCTGATTTATTATTGCTTGGTGATTTTATTGAAAAAAGTATCACCTTTAAAGATATAGTCTCCTGAAGGATATTCAGTAAGATCGATGGTATTTTTCCCTTTTCTAAACAATATGTTTTTAATGAGGTTACCGTTATTATCATATAAATAAACATTTTCGTCTGCTGAGGATTCCACGTTGATCACTCCTGTCGTTGGATTAGGATACACGGAAGTTTTCGTTTTTGGGGAAACTTCTCTTGATGACAGATAACAACCGGAAATATAGGAATCTCCAATAATATTAAAGCCTTTGTTGATGAGTTGGGCTCTGGCAAGCATTGCTTGCGGTGTAGAATAAACCAATCCTGTTGCATCTATAACTCCGGACGTTATTGTCGAATTCGCCCAGGTAGGATTATTATTCAAAGCGATGAGAAAATTGCTGTAATTCGTACATGATAAGCCGACATTTTTAAATCCAAAATAGATTGAATTCCAGCTGAAGTTCTGAAGCTTGATATTCCATGAAGAAATATCCTGGTCAAAATGTGAAGCACCTGCAAACATATTAAATCCAGCAAAATAATCAATCTTACTTACATCCCAGTTTCCGATGGGCTGATTGAATGACACTGCATTTTCAAACATATGCTCAAAATCTGTCACTTTACCTGTATTCCAGTTATCAAGTGGCTGATTAAATGCTGCTGCATTATAGAATGTATAGCGGAAATTAGTCGCATTTTCTGTATTCCATGAATTTAATGGCTGGTTGAAAGCTGTGGCATCTGCAAACATGGAGGAGAAATCAGTTCCGGATGTTGTGTTCCAGGCGGAAATATCTTGATTGAAAGAAGTGGCAGAGGAAAACATGCTGCTGAAATTGGTTACTTTTGAGGTATCCCAGTTTCCTATATTCTGATTAAACAGCGTTGCTCCGCTGAACATACCGCTCATATCCGTAATATGGTATGGATTCCAGTAAGAAAATGAAGTATGACCTGTCAAAGATGAACAGTTAAGAAACATTTGTGATAAACTGGTTATCTGTGTCATATCAGGAGTATCTGCAGCCGTTACATTAAGATTGGGACAATTGGCGAATGCTCTGTCGAATTGCTGAAGCCATGTTGTATTTCCCCACTGGCTGAGTTCTATGAGTTCCTGATTTCCACCTGGAGGCATGATGTCGGTATTGGCCCTGAAACCGTAAAATAATCCGTTACCGCTGGATACTTTTAATTCGTAAGTGGCCTGCAGAGGATCTGGATGGAATGATGGCCCAAAATATATGAGTAAAGGCTCATTGCTGCTGGAGTTTACATAATCAAACATCCCGTTATGCTCAGGATATCCTACTTCTTCCCAGTGAATGGTGTAATCGGTTCCTGAGCCGCCGAATCTTATTGAATGATCAATGATGCCGTTGGCATTGGGTTTCCAGATAGTAGTAAATTCATTCTGCGCATAGGAAATGCAAAATAAAAGGAGAAAAATGATTATTAATTGTTTTTTACACATAAATTAAAAGAGGTTTTGTTAGGTTAAAAATTGGGTTTAGTAAGACAAATAATTTCCCGGGATTCTTTATCTTATCTCTAATACAAAGGTACTTACGCGCAGCGACAGAACTCGTCGTGTTATAATTTAATGGCTTGTTTTTTTAAGTTTTTTTGATATAAAAAAACGCTGAAAATTACCCGGAAATGGTAATGACACAATTTGTATTGTAATGCTTTTTTGATAAGAAAAGATGCCATAGAAACATTGGCAAATGCGGACTAAGTAAAGGAAAAATGAGGGTGTTATTCAGCAGTTTTTATAGATTACAGCAAATACAGACCTGGTTAAAACTCTTCATACCTACCATGTTGATAATAAGTTGCTGAAATGATCGGAAATAAAGAAATAAATATTCTTAAAGAAATTATGGACTAAGGGTATAAAAAAACCGCTCTTTTCAGAGCGGTAAATTTTTAATGTCAATTGTTTGCTGATTAGCAAGTAGAACCACACTCAAGTAATTTGATGTGGATTACACCATTAACAACACATTGTGTCTGGCATAAAGCGTTAGTTACAACAGTGCTTACACCGCCTACTACTCCACCTACTGTAGATCCTACGCCAGTTACAACACCACCAACGATAGTACCTACACCGCCTACTACTCCACCAACTACACCTCCTAGTCCACCTAGAAGTCCGCCGATTGGATCTAGTAATCCGTTACCTGAAATAGCTTTTAATTCGTTTCTGTCCAATTTTTTTAAGTTTTTCATAACTATAATTTTATATGATTATTACATCACGAATATATGAATAATAATTATACAATTGCAAATTATTTTCAATAAATTAATTATATGTTCTTATTATTTAATATTTCATTAATATAAGTGTATTTTAATAAAAATATGATTTTCACTTATATGTGATTGATTTACTATTTGTTAAAAATAATAACTCAATTTGTGAAATTTAGAGTTATTATTTTTGTACTAAATTTAGATTATTTATAAATATTATTTAATGCTTGAAACTGCTTCTGTATAGGCACAAAAATCAACTTTGACTGTAAAAAACTGAACCGTTCGAGGCATGAAAGTTCTCTCATTGTAATAAAAACAGATGTCATCTGGTAGGATTTGCCTATATATTGCAGTAAAAGCCGCTTCGTTGATGGATAACGCTGTCAAATTTTGTATTTTTGCTGACATACTTTTATCAATGTCAGTTTTTTCAAATAATATACGCTTTTTAAGAGCCAGAAGAAAGCTCTCCCAACAGAATGTAGCCAATGAATTAATGATTTCAAGAGTCCGGTATTCAAAATATGAAAACGGAATCTCAGAACCTCCTATTGAGCTGCTCATAAAAATTTCCAAGTATTTTCATGTAAGCATCGATCTCATGTTGTCTGTAGATCTGGAAAAGCATCCTATGGATGAAATGCTGAAACTTCCGGATAACAGGATTGTTCTTCCGGTTGCGGTAGATACTCATGGGAATGATACGATAGAAATTATTCCTCAGAAAGCCTCTATGGGGTATCTTGAGGGATATAGTGATGTGGAATACATAGAAAGTCTTCAGCGTATTGCGCTTCCTTTTCTTAACAATGGAAAATACAGGGCCTTCCCTGCAGATGGAGATTCTATGCCTCCGTTCAGAAACGGTTCTTATATTGTAGGAAAATATGTAGAGGGAATCAATGAACTGAAAGAAGGTAAAACCTATATTTTTGTTACATTAAACGATGGTATTACCTACAAACGATTTAAAGAAAGAAAAGAAAATGCAATCTGTGTAAGCGCTGACAATTCTTTTTATGAGCCTTACGATATCCCCTTCGAAGAAGTGGTAGAAATCTGGCAGTATGCTTCAGGAATTTTTCCGGAAGATTTTGAACCAGGTGATTATGAAAGCTATAATTTCAAAGAAATGTTCCGGGAACTGAGACAGGATATCAAAGATCTCGATAAAAAGATTTCAGGACGCCGCCGCAAACAGTTATAAGTTATAATAATCAACCTCTTATCATAAAAAGCTCCTGTTAAGAAAATCAGGAGCTTTTTATATATTATATGCCTGTTTATACAGTTACAACTCATCGGAAAGTTCAATCCATACAGGAGCATGATCACTGCTTTTCTCCCATCCGCGTACATGGCTGTCTACTCCACCATTTTGTAACCGGGATTGCAGATAAGGACTTAATAAAATATGATCCAGCCTTATCCCGGCATTTCTATCGTAAGCTTTATATAAATAATCCCAGAATGTATAGATTTGTTCTTCCGGATAAAGACTTCGGATAGAATCCAGCCAGCCTTTTTTCTGAAGATCTTTAAATGCTTTTCTTACTTCTGTCCGGTATAATGCATCATTTTCCCAGCGTTCCGGTTTATACACATCAATAGGTTCCGGGATAATATTAAAATCGCCGATGAGGATCGCAGGAAGTTCCATTTCGATAAGTTCATCGGTCCGTTTTTTAAAGCGTTTGAGCCAGGATAATTTATATTCAAATTTAGGCCCGGGATAAGGATTTCCGTTGGGAAGATACAGACAGCATACCACCATCTGATCAATAATAGCTTCTATATAGCGACTTTGGATATCCTCAGGATCCCCTGGTAAAGATCTTTGTACTTCTGTAATTTCTCTGTTTTTCGCAAGAATAGCTACTCCATTCCAGCTTTTCTGGCCGTTCCAGATGGCCTGATATCCTGCATTATTAATATCCTGTAAAGGAAAGCGTTCCTGGGGGGCTTTCAATTCCTGAAGGCAGACAATATCCGGTGAAGCTTCTTTCAGCCATTTCAATAAAACAGGCAGACGGCCGTTGACTCCGTTCACATTATAAGTAGCTATTTTCATGATGAAGGTTTTTAGAAAATTAATTCTTTTTTGATTACGACAATAATTATTCCATCATAAATATCTATTAGTTGGTATTTTATGAAATAATAATCTTAAAAAAATAAGTTTTGATGAATAATCTCTGGGCTGTGAGGTAAAAGTTCAATATATTTGTGATACAAGATGTAGCTTATTAATACTAAACCTCAATGAAAAGATATCCGACCTTTTTATTAGCATTACTTTTTCCTATTACTATGTATGGACAGCAGAACCTCACTGCTGACGAATTGTTTCTTAAAGCCCGTACCACTGCTTTTGAACAGAAAGATTATACTGCATCTATAGCGCTGGCAAAAGAGGCCCTGGAAAAAGCACCCAATTATACAGATATCTCAGTTTTTCTGGGCAGATTATATACGTGGAACAAAGATCTGGCTGCCGCAAGAGCTGTATTTGAAGATCTTGGAAAAAGAGAGGTTCAGGATGAAGATTATTTCCTGGCCTATGCCTCATTGGAATATTGGAACGACCAGAATACAAAAGCTATTGAAATTATTGATAAAGGACTTTCCTATCATTCTAAATCTGAAGCATTACTGCTGCTGAAGGTGAAAGTCTATTTTGGCATGGATAATTATGAAGAAGCTGACAATGCTGTAAAGACTCTTTTATCTATCAATCCTAAAAATACGGAGGCAAGAGCCCTTGCAGTGAGAATAAATGATCTTTCCTCTAAAAATGCGGTTGGAATTGTTTATAATTATTCCCATTTTGACAAGCAGTTTGATAACGACTGGCATATTGTGGGAGTAAGCTATAAAAGAGTGACCCCTATTGGTTCTGTGATTCTTCGCGGTAACTATGCCAATAAATTTGCACAGGGCGGTACACAGATTGAGCTGGAAGCTTATCCACGACTTTCCAAAATGTTTTACCTGTACGTTGGTGGTGGATATTCTGATGATGTCGGTCTGTTTCCGAAATACCGTACCGGGGTTTCTTTAAATGCCAATCTTCCCCACAGCTTTGAAGCAGAATTAGGATACCGTCAACTGTATTTCAGTAACAGTATATGGATGTATACGGCTTCTGTAGGAAAGTATTATAAAAATTTCTGGTTCAACCTGCGTACTTATATTACGCCTGACAGTAAGAATATTTCACATTCTTATACAGGAACGGTACGGTACTATACCAAAGGTGCCCAGGATTATTTTGCTTTTCAGATAGGAACAGGAATCAGCCCTGAAGAAAATCGTAATAACCTCTTGGAAAATGAGACTTTTAAGCTTAAGACTTTTAAAGTGGGTGCTGAATATAATTTTTCATACCGCACCAACCTTTTTTCAGTGGGAACCATGTACTATAATCAGGAATTCCGTCCGGGTGAGAAAGGAAATCAGTTTGATATCACTTTAGGCTATACCAGAAAGTTTTAAAATTTTGACTTTGTTTTCTTCTTAAAGTTCACCATGACTGAGTCAGGCATCAGCTTTTTCGTAGCATAAAACTTTGCATTCATACTTTTGTACTGATTGAACCTGTCATTGATCTTACCCATAGCTGCTGCATCATTTGAAGGATCTTCTTCCAGGTTTTTAAGCGTAAAAAGCTGTCCGTCATGAATATAATACTTTTCAGATACGAAATCAATAAGCTGGTTTTTACTCTGCATCATTGGGATTCCGGCTTTGTTTATCTCGGAATCTGCTGAAAATCCTCTTCCTACCCATGTTACTGTAGAAGGCGTACTGATGTTATAATTATTTCTGTAGTAAGCTAAAATGGAAGGTGCAATATCAAAATGGCTTACGGTCTTATAAAAACGTTTTGATTCCTTCAGCAGTGGCGAATAGATCATCAGGGGTACATGGTACCTGTCAATTTTAGACTGTAGCGTAATTTCAGGCATACTGTGATCTCCTGTGATGACAAAAATAGTATTGCTGAAGTCCGGGCGTTTGCTGTAATTTTCAAAGAAACCTTTAATGGCATCATCGGCATTCAGTACTGAAATGAGCTGGTTTTTGTGAGCAGCAGCCCATTTTTTCTGTTCGGGAGCTAAAATCCCTGAATTCAGCTTTTGATTGTACAGCTTTTCATAATAATCTTTATTGTTGATTAAAAAAGGGTTATGGGTTGAAAGCGTAAGTATCATATTGAAATATGGCTGATTCTGTGGTTTTTGCTGCTGCTGCATTTTACCAAAAACAGCCTGGTCTTCATATCCCCAGCTCTCCCCGTTGTTGGCAGGCAGCTTACGGTAAGGACTGCTGAATGAAGACTCATCCACAATATGATCTACTCCGCTGTATTCCAGGAACTCACGGTAACGGTCAAATGATACATGACCTCCATAATAAAACCCTGTTTCAAATCCATTGGCTTTAAAGATATTATAAAGATTGAAGTTTTCCGGAGTTTTTTCTATTTCAAGGAACCCGTTTTTCCCGAAAGGAAGTGATCCTGTCAATGATGGCAATGCTCCGAATGTTCTTCCTGCCGAGCTTAAGCTGTTTTCCCAGTACAGGCTTTTATTGGAGAGAGAATCAAGATAAGGAGTAAAATTACCTATATACCCTTTCGGGGAAGTATAGGCATGCCCGAAACCTTCCATTACAAGGAAAACGAGATTGGGAACTGTCTTAGATGTATTGAAATAAGATCCTAAAAAGTCCGGTGTGTTTTCTTTTCTCCAGAACGGAAAGTTTTTATTGATCATTTCTGCGCTGGCTGTAAAATCATCATTACCACTCAATAATTCATTCAGTTCCGGGTGATCACTGATGAAATTATCTTCATTGGATTTAAAGAAATAAGCCCATTTACTTTTTGCCGCATTTTGATTGAACTCACTTTCTGAGCTCAGAATTTTGGATCCTACGATATCAGAAGGAATGAAAAAGGCTGCTACTCCCAATACGGATATTATCAATCCCGGATACATAGATTTTAAAGCGGTTTTGCCGGCAATCCATAAAGGGACAAAAGAACCGGTGATCAAAATTCCCAGTAATGCAAAGTTCTTGAAGTTGAGCATTCCGCTCGCCTGTAAGATCTGTTTTATTTCATCTTTACTGTAATATAAAATGTCTGCACCTAATACGTTGCGGGTTTCAGAAAAATAAAGGAATAAGATATATTGAGTAACAGCTGCAATAAGCAGGGTTACAATCCCCAGGGTTCTTGCCCATCCTTCTTTGATGAAATTGATGATCAGATAAATAAATCCGGTACAGAAGGTAAACCTGAGGGCAAATAAAATATTTTCTACGAAAAGATGACCAATAATGGCTGGAGTTTCAAATTTTGGAAAGATATATTTGTACCATAATGATTCTGCAACGACTCCTACCAAAAATAAAGCAAAGAAAACCAATGCCAGCATTCCCCACTTTTTAAGCCCCACCTGAAGAATAGCGTATATTCTTTCTTTCAGAGGTAAATTCTGTGTACTTTGATTGAAGCCTTGTCTGGTCATTTCACCCCAGCCGTGCGATTTTTTGAAATAATCTATAAACCCGTTTACTCCTGCTTTCACCACAATAGGATGGAAATAAAAAGGTTCGGAAAAGGCAGTGAAGATCAATCTAAGAAAATCTTTTCTTTTGGTATAAACCTGATGACTCACCAGATCTACCAGTATGGCATAGATGGAATACAGAAATCCCATTGAGATCACCAAAGCAAAAAGAACTACAAAAAACGTCCAGTTGATAATACCCAGCAATAAAAAAATGATAAAGATGATATACCCTGAAAATTCAACAAGCGGACCCAGGAATTCAAAGAAGAACCAATACGGAAGACTGATCATTCCCAATTTTCTGTATTTAGGATTGAACATCAGTTTTCTGTGTTTCCAGAGGGTTTCCATTGTTCCGCGCATCCATCTGTTCCGTTGTTTTCTGAGAATATCTTTGGATTCCGGAACCTCTGTCCAGCACAGAGGATCAGGGATCGTAAGCACTTCATAGGGCTCATTCTTTTCCTCCATGTATTTTCTCATCCTTACTACCAGCTCCATATCCTCTCCCACTGTGTTTTTATCATAACCACCGCATTCCAGTACGATTTTTCTGTCAAATACACCGAAGGCACCGGAGATCAGAATAAGGCCGGATGCACGGGACCAAGCCATACGCCCGAGTACGAAAGCCCTTATATATTCCAGTGCCTGGGTTCTTCCCAGCAGGGTTTTGGGCATATTTACACTAACCACTTTTCCGTTTTCAATAACGCAATTGTTGGCCAGACGAATCACTCCACCGCAGGCAATGAACTTTTTATCGGTCTGTTCCAGCATTGGTTTTGCGAGTTTTAAAATAGAATCCTGCTCCAGGATACAGTCGACATCAATACAAACCAGATATTCACCGGAAGATATATTGACTCCCACGTTTAAAGCATCTGCTTTTCCGCCGTTTTCCTTATCAACAACAATAAGCTTTTTAAAGGCGGGATTTTTACTTTTATAAACTCCTCTTACTGTTTTGGTTTCTATTTTTCCCTGAATAAAATAAGCCATAGATTCCAGCTCATACGCTTCAATCAGCTTTTGTATGGAATCATCTTTACTTCCGTCATTGACAATAATGATTTCCAGATTATGGTAATAAAGGGATAACAGGGATCGTACATTTTCCACAATGGTCATCCCTTCATTATAGGCTGGTGCTATCACACTGAAAACCGGAGCATTGGGATTGGCCGCAATAATGCTGTAATCTGTAAATGTATTTTCTTTTTTATAACGCAGTACAGCACCCAGGGCATAAATTCCTATCCAGCCATAAATAAGGGTTACCGCTGTTCCGTAAATAAGAAACAGCCAAATAACAACTTCATAGATGATATGTGAAAATTCTAACATACTTTTTCCTGCAATGCGTATTTAATAATTTGAATTAATTCTTCAGAAGTGGTTTCCTGTTGGGATATTTCTGCCAGATAATTCTGTTTTTCGAGTGCACATAAAGCTTCTGCTGCACATACTTTTACCCCTGAATCAGACGTATTCAACAATTGATCTTTCAGAAAATCCGTACTGCATTGATCTTTTGACTTTTTTATGACTCTAAGGATCTCTTTCTGAACCTCAGTGGGCTGGTCCGGATATACCTCCATAAGATGGGCAATGGTAGACGGGTTTTCCAATGATAATAAAGTCTGAACGGTCTGTATCCTTACTTCCGAAGAGGGATGCTCCAGCAAATCGATTACGGAAGAATAGAGAGATAACATCTGAAATTTTCTTAACAGCTTAAGGGTAAAAATAACTACGGAATCATTAGAGCTTTCCATCCAGCTTTTAATTGTATCGCCAGAGTTCTCGGGAATATGAGTAATTGAAATAAGCAGACGAAGCTGCTGCCATTCTGATATCTTGGATGTTATGCTGTTCAGAAAATGAAGTCCTTCGAATCCTTTGAAGTGAACCATTGCATATTGCGCTTCCTGATAAACCTGAGCTGAAGGATGGCTTAAAAATGTTGAAATTTTTGGTAATGCATCTTCTACATTCATGGCTGTAAGTTCCTGTATGCCCCCTGCGATTAAATGTATCTTTTTTTGATGTAATTTTTTTAAAGCTTCTTCCTGAAGACCATACTCCCGAAATAAGTCTTTCAGCTTTTCCTGCGCTGCTCCGGAAAATTTCTTTTCGGATTCTGCCAGTTTCTGAAGGAACAGATTTCTGAATAAGGGACTGCCGGAAGCTTCTGAAAAGTTGCTGTCTGCAGATATTTTTTCTTCACCATACACGATGACTTCTGATATTCTTTTATTGATGACTTCTGACCATCTGGACGCCTGCACAGATTCCCTGTACTGATAAAAGCTGTAGATCAGCACAGCAATGATCAGTAAAAGAACCAGAGACAGCATTCCCAGAAAAACAAGAAAAAGAAAATGCACAGAAGTGGTAAGGAACATGGCGATAGCTTATTTTGAAGAAAATCTTTTAATTCTTAATATCAATTCATTGGGGCTGAATGGTTTTACAATAAAATCAGCTGCTCCGAGGTCAAAAGCATTCAGGACCACTTCTTCCTGCCCCATGCTGGAAAGCATGATCACCGGGATCTGTTTGCCCATGGTTTTGATGGCTGAAAGTATCTCAATTCCGGAGGCAAACGGCATCATAATATCTGTGATAGCCAGATCTACATCCTCAGTTTTAAGGGTTTCAATAGCGTCTTTTCCGTTACGGGTAAGAATCACTTCATGTCCTTCTTTTAATAATTTGTGTTCAATCGTTTTTAGAATCAGTTCGTCGTCTTCGGCGATTAGAATCAGCATAATTTTATTTTTTTATGGTATTAAATTTTTAATTAACTGTAATCCTGTTGTAATCTCTGAGATCATTTCTTTTTGCATGGAATCAAAATCCATCTCAGGTTCTGTTTTCTTTTCCCAGTCGGCAGTACGTTTTGTAAGTTTTACAAGTCCTGCTGTTCCTGCTGTTCCTTTGAGCTTGTGAAGGACCATTTTCAGGACTGTACTGTCTTTTTCCCCTGTGCTTTTTCTGATATTTTCTTCAGCCTGGGTGAGCTCCTGTATCACAAGGTTTAAAAATATTTTTTTGAAATCTTCATCATCATCACCAATGTGTTCATTCAGAAGTTTTATATCAAGGTATTTTTCCTTATCTGAAGAATCTTCATCAGGATCATTTTTTTCATGAAGGATATATTTCTTCAGCATTTCCAGCAGATCAGACTGTCTTAAAGGTTTAGGCAGGAAGTCATTCATCCCGGAATCCAGACACTTTTCTTTCTCTCCCAATACATTTCCTGCAGTCACACCAATAATCGGAACATCAGCATATTCAGGAAGCAAACGGATTTGTTTCGTCGCTTCAATACCATCCATTACCGGCATCTGAACATCCATTAAAATGATATCGAAAGGTTTTTCTTTACACAGCTCCCATGCCTGAAGTCCGTCAGTAGCTTCTGTCAGCTGTGCATCCGGAATCAATGAGCGCACCATTTTATTATTCAGTACCATATTGACAGGATTGTCATCCACAAGTAAAACCCGGGGAGACTGCATCAATTTCGGAATATCTGTATCCGGCTGTGTATTATGGGTTACTTCTCTTTCAGTATTTTTTACAGCGCGTTTAAGGGTCTTATACAGCTCTTCTGATTTAATAGGTTTTAACAGAAAGTATGAATTGTTTTCCTGACGGAAAGAATTGATCACGTCATGTTCCTCGGAAGACGTGTGGAGAATGATCAGAGGTGATGTCTCATTTTGTTGGCTAAAAAGCTCTTTTATTTTTTCTATTGTTTCCAATCCGGAAATGACGGGCATATGATAATCCATCAGAATCACATCAAAACGTTCTCCTGCAAGCAGGATCTGAAGGGCTTCCATCCCGTTGGCAGCAAGCTTTGAATCCACATTTTTATAAGCAAGCATATGCTGAATGATGATCCTGTTGGCTTCATTGTCATCTACAATCAGTACCTTGTTTATTTTCAGGTCTTCTTCATGACGTTCAGACATCGCATAAGGTACCTGGATGTCAAAGTAGAAAACAGAACCTTTGTGAAGTTCACTTTTCAGCGACAGACTGCTTCCCATATAGTTTAAGATATTATTGGAAATGGTAAGTCCAAGACCCGTTCCTCCGTATCGTTTGCTGATAGAACTGTTTTCCTGGGTGAAAGCATTAAAAATATGCTGTTGCTTTTCTTTGGGAATACCAATTCCGGTATCCCTTACGGAAAATCTCAGGCTAATGTTTTGACTGTCGATATCCAGTTTTTCTACTTTAAGCTCTATCTCTCCCTGTTCTGTAAATTTTACGGCATTTCCGAGAAGGTTGATCAGGATCTGTTTGAGTCTTGATTCGTCCAGCCAGATGGTTTCAGGCAATCCCGGCTCTATATTTAAAAGTAATTCTATATTTTTTTTCTGTGACTGATAAAGAATTACGTTGATCACCTGACTGACAATGTCATATACATTGGCTTTCTCTATGGAAAGATCCATTTTCCCGGATTCTATTTTGGAAAAATCCAGAATATCATTGATGATACTCAGTAAGTTTTCACCGGATTCATTAATGTAATTAAGATATTGAGTCTGTATTTCGTTCAGTGGTGTTTTTAGCAATAGATCCGAAAAACCGATAACCCCGTTCAATGGAGTCCGGATTTCATGACTCATATTGGCAAGGAATTCTGACTTTGCTTTGCTTGCAATGTCGGCCATCTTTTTGGCATTTTTAAGTTCTTTATTAATTTTCACAGAAGCTGTAATATTCTGTGCAGAAACAATAATTCCCCCAATTACATTACTGGAAAGATACCATGGGGTAACTTCTACATTGTAGTGCTGAATAGATTGCCTGCCAGGAATTTCTATAGCCATATCTTCATTTTTATAGGCTTTTCCTGCCAGGGCTTCCTGGTATATTTTTATTCTTTCATCCGGTACATCGGGAGAAATTTTAAACATGTTTTCACCAATGAGCCTGATGTCGTTCATCTGAAACTCGTCTTTCCAGCTTCTGCTCACAGAAAGATAATTAAGATCCTTATCAAACATGGCCACTGTAGAAGGGACATACGTGACAAAAGACTGCAGCATAGCCTCTTTTTTAGCCAGTTCAAGGTAAACTTTTTTAAAATTATCAATATCCTGTATGATCCCGTAGACTCTGGTGCATACTCCTCCTTCAAATTCCGGTATCCCTTTTACTCTTACCCAGATCATCATGCCGTCATTTCGTACCAGCTGTAATTCTTCATCATAGGGAATCCCTTCTTTCACTGCTTTTTCAAATAAAAATTCCAGTTTTTCCCTACTTTTTTCACTGTAGAACCCTAAGGCATTTTCGAGATCAGGCTGAAAATTCTTATCTATTTTATGTATTTCTCTGGTAGATTGTGACCAGACTACGGTATTATTTTTAAGATTGACTTCCCATCCTCCCACCTGGGCGACAGCACTGGTCTGTTCCAGCATCTTTTTGGTATGGACAAGGTCTTTTTCCAGCGTTATTCTTTCCGTAACGTTCAGTGCGGTGCTTACCACATAAGGATTTCCTTCTTTGTTGATTTCCACAAGATTGTGGTACATCCAGATTACTTCTTCACCTCCTTTGGTTTTCAGAATCATGGTTCCGAAATCTTCCTGGTTTTTATTGATCCTCTCCAGATATTGCTCAAGAAGAGGCCAGTTTTTTTCAGGAACAAGATCTTTTAAATTCAGATCTTCTACCTCTTCAGCTGAATATTGCAGGGTTTCCCTTCCTTTTTCATTGACCGCAATGATATTTCCTTCCATATCATGCATGCTCATCAGCCCTATTGCATTTTCAAAAAAGCTTCTGAAACGGCGTTCGGAACTTTCCAGTTTTAACTTTTCTTCAATACGCTGGGTGATATTAATTCCGAAACAAAAAATATCGGAATGGCTCTGCTTCAGTTTTAAATACCATTCAACAATAATGGTTTGTGTATCATTAATAGTGGTAGAAGTTGTAAATGTTACTTCCTCATCTGTATCCGGAAGATTTTTGGCAAGTAATTGAAGCTGGGAATTATGACTTCCTATCAGATCCATGAAGTTATGATTAACGACCTGACTTTTATTCACCTGAAATGCATTTTCAAAAGCCGGATTAACATCTTTCAGCAAAAAGTCTTTGTCCAAAACACAGATGAGATTATTGGAGATTGTAAAGGTCTGCTGAAAGTATTCGGCCTGGATGTTCTTCCTTTTTCCCATCAGAACTTTTGTAATCGCCTCTCCTATTTTTTTAAGGGTTAAAATCTGTTGATCGGTAATCGTTTTTGGTTTGTAATCAATGACACAAATGGTTCCCAGAGCGAACCCTTCATCATCAATCAAAGGTACTCCTGCATAAAAACGGATTCCACCCGCAAGAATAAGCGGATTATCAGAAGATCTTTCGTCTAATAAGGTGTCATTGATGATGACAACATCTCCACTTGCAATAGAATACTGGCATACTGTGTTTTTCCTGTCTACAAAATCCAGGGCAAGTCCTACACAGCTCTGGATAGTCTGGGTCTCACTTTCCATCATGGCAATGAGCGCTGCAGGGCAGTCGGTCACCAGACATGCTGTTTCTGCAAAAATATCTAACTGGGGATCTTTTTGCAGGTTTAAAAGATCAAAAAACTCCAGTTTTTTCATTCGGCCTTCTTCATTTGCAGGAATTGGATATTTCTTCATATGTTATTTCAACAGTTAGAGATTTTTATTTTTTAATTATTAAAAAATGATAATCAGGGCCTTAAAGTTTATATTTTAAACATTTTTAAGTGCTTTAAATTATTATTTTAATAAGTAAACCAAAATACGAAATAATTTTATATTGTATTATAGTTATTTTGACAATAAAAGAATATGTATAGTTATTTTAAATGATTTCAAATGAATTTTAAAGATATAAAGAACTAATGATGATTATGAAAATAAAAAGTACCACATTTAAAATATGGTACTTACAGATGAATCATGAAATTATTTAACAAAGTGTTTTTTTAAGGCCTGACGATCGATTTTTTAAAGTCCATTTCCGGACTTGTCCGGAAATGGACACACCACTTATCATCATCCAAATCACAACTATACTATGAACAGGGAAGCAATCGTTTGTGCATCGCTGCCGCTTAAAATTTCGTCATACGCTGCAGAACCTGCCGCAGCTCCAAATAAGGTTCCTGTATTATAACCCGCCTGATTGATATTGTCTTCTCCGGCATAGACAGGATTGGTTGCTGAAGGCATATTTCCTCCATCGGCAAGTTCAATCCAGCCTTTATTTGCTCTCATTCTTCTCACCTGAGAAGCATGTCTTGCTTCCACAGAATGAATCTGTAAAGCTGCCTGAAGGACTACTTTATTTGACATTACATTTCCTGCCTGTCCCTTATAAGCCCTTACTCCGGTATCTTCAAAAGCCTGGGCAAGAATAAGAAACTGATTATAATCTGTAAAGGGCATAAACTTCCCGCCCGATGTAAAATCAAAAGTAGGTTTGTTTCCCGGAGTTGTTCCTAAAGAAGTCAGTGTACTTTTCAGAAAGCCTACATGAGCAGATTCATGCTTTGAGATTTGCATAAAAACGGTTCTGTCTGCATTCGGAATAAGTCCCGGTGTAGATAATCCTATACTGTAATATTCATTTTCAAGATACTCTAGTACTAATGCGAGTTGTAGAGCATCCGTCAGGGTGCTTTTTAATGCAGTGCCTGTCATTGCCGTATGGGTAGTTTCTGCTTTGACAGAGGTAGCCATGAGTGTTCCCAATCCTAGGGGTACTGCAGCAACTGCAGCTTTTTTTCCGAATAATGACATATTCGTAATGGTTTCCAGTCTCGATGCTTCCGTTGTGAAAAATTTATCATGAGAAAGCTTATCCAGTAATCGAAGAATATTCATAATGTGAGTTTTTAAGGTAAGTGATTAGTTAATGCCTCTTTCTTTCCATGTGAAAGGTGTTTTGATGAATGCTCCGGCTGCCGATACGATATCCTTAGGCTCTTTGGCCAGATCAAGTCCGTTAGCATCAATCACATCATCGCCTGAAAAATCAGCTGATCCCGGATTGATTAAATTTCTTATAGCTGAAGCATGTCTCGCTTCCACTGATACTATTTTACCTGCAATAACAAGGTATGCTGCATTGGAGATGTATTTCCCTGCACCGTTATAAGCAGCAACACCTGTATCTTCCAAAGCTTTTGCTGTAGCCAATACAGAATTTCTGTCATTAAAATTTACATTCGGATACTGAAATTCGAGTTTAGGCAGTACATGATCTGTGGCCCCACTGATGGCTGCTTTGAAGAAATCCCTGTGTATCACTTCATGATGGTACAGGTCTGTGAAAAGCTCTTTTTCAATACTGGAAATTCCCATATAGAAATTATTGACTACTTTCGTATAAAAGTCAGCTTCAAGCTGTTCAAGGGCATAGGCGTAGTTTAATACTCCTACATCTCCTGTTCCAAGGTCATACTTGGATTCTTCAATAATCTGGAAGTCGTCATTGTCGTCACAGCCAATAATGGTAAGGCCTGCGATGGCTAATCCTACTCCACTTAATTTTAGAAAGTTTCTTCTGCTGGTATCAAGGGTAGCTCCCTGATTGGAAACCTGAATTGTTCTTTTCATGCTATTATTTTTTTAGTGTTCGGATGAATAAAGTAAGATAAACAGCATATTCAGTATGCTGTTTACATATTTCAGATGATTAAGGCATTAAAACCGTATCAATGACATGGATCACACCATTGGACTGGTTTACATCAGCAATGGTTACTTTCGCACTGTTTCCTTTAGCATCTTTAATGTAAAGATCTTTTCCTTTAGTCCAGAATGTAAGTTCTTCGCCCTGTACTGTTTTCATCATGCTTTTTCCGTTTCCTGCTTTTACGGCAGCCCAGATTTCTTTGGCACTGTATCTACCCGGAAGAACATGGTAGGTCAAGATAGAAGTAAGCGTTGCCTTATTTTCAGGCTTTACAAGATTTTCTACGGTTCCTTTCGGAAGTTTTGCAAAGGCCGCATCTGTAGGTGCCAATACAGTAAAAGGTCCTGCTCCCTGTAGTGTTTCTACCAGTCCGGCAGCTTTTACTGCTGCTACAAGTGTTTTGTGGTCTTTAGAATTGACGGCGTTCTCAATAATGTTTTTGGATGGATACATGGGGGCTCCTCCCACCATTACCGTTTTTTCTTTCATCGTTTGTGCAGTTACCTTCCCGCTGAATGCAAATGATAAAGCTACCATTGCTAAAACTGTGATTTTTGATTGTGTGTTCATCGTGTTGATTTTTTTATTAATTATATTTATTTGTGCTTTTAATGTCATTTACGAGGTTGGTTTTATTTTAGATTGAAAAAAAATAAAATTTATTTTATATTGCTGATTATCAGTTATTTATTTTTTTGACGGAACAAATTCCAGACATATAGAGTTCATGCAGAATCGTTTTCCGGTTGGCTTTGGGCCGTCATCAAAGACATGTCCAAGGTGAGATCCACATCTTCCACACAGCACTTCTGTACGCTCCATTTGATGGGAACTGTCTTTTCTGTATTGTACACTGTTTTTACGAAGAGGCTGGTAAAACGATGGCCAGCCGCAGGTAGTGGCAAATTTGGAAGTTGAAAGGAAAAGAGGATTACCACATATTGCGCAGTAATAGGTCCCTTTTTCATCAAATTGATAATACTTTCCTGTAAAAGCTGTTTCTGTAGCTCCTTCTCTTGCGACCTGATAGAGCTCAGGCTTTAATATCTTTTTCCATTCGGTATTGCTTATTTTCAGTGGATTTTTGTCAGTATGCGAATAATAGGGATTTCTGATTTTAAAAAGATTGTTTTGGGCTTTGCAGAATCCGGGAGATACTGCCATACAAAATATCAGTATTGATTTTGAAAGCAACGTTTTCATATTTGAATATTTTTTAATAATTATCATGAAATCATGTACGAAATAAAAGTTGATTCAGATTTTTTTGGGAATATGTTTTATTTTATTACATTTGGGAAGAAAAATAAAAGCTATTAAAACAACCTATTCTGAAGAGGAACTTATCGTTTTATTGAAAGAAAAAAACGAAACTGGTTTTCATTATCTGTATGACCACTATTCTGGTGCGCTCTACGGAATCATTCTTCGGATTGTTCAGTCTAAAGAATATACTGAAGAGGTTATTCAGGATGTTTTTGTTAAAATATGGAACTCCATTCATCAATATGATTCTTCCAAAGGCAGATTTTACACCTGGATGATCAATATCGCAAGGAATACAGCTATTGATTATTTAAAGTCCAAAGGATTCCAGAATCAACTTAAAAACCAATCGCTTCCGGATTTCGTATATAACACTGCAGAACTTTCGACCACGAATAATTCTTCTGATTATATCGGATTCAATAATGTGCTGGAAGGTCTGGAAGTAGACAAGCAGGAACTTATAGATCTTGCGTATTATCAGGGATATACCCAACATGAAATATCCGAAAAACTGAAGATACCGCTGGGAACGGTAAAAACAAAGATGCGGAATGCACTGATGAAATTAAAGGATTTGCTAAAAGATTATCAATAAATTGAACACTAAAGAATACATATCATCCGGAATTATAGAATCTTATATTCTTGGCCATGCTTCTCCCGAGGAAGCAGGGATTTTGGAGTGTGTGATGAAGAATAATGCTGAGGTAAAAGCAGCTTTTGAAGAAGCGCAGAAAACTTTGGAAGATCTTGCTACAGCACAGGCCGTAACGCCTCCAGAGGATTTGAAATCTAAGATCTGGGACAAAATTCAAAAGGAACAGACTGCTAAAGAGATTACTCCAGTTCTTTCAACTGATATTTCTGAAGTAAAAGATCATAAAGAGAACAGAATCCAGGAATCCGGTCAACGCAAAAATGGATGGAAGACATATGCAGTAGCAGCCTCTGTACTGTTTCTGGTGAGTGTTGCCGGTAACTTATACTGGATGAATACTCAGTCTGCCAATCAAAAAGAAATGGCTTTGTTGACGGCAGACAAAAAGCAGCAGGATCAGGCTATGCAGAAAATGAATCAGAAGCTTGAGATGTTTTCCAATCCTGATATGAAAATGGTTATGCTGAAAGGCGTAGAAAAGCATGCGGATGCAAAAGCAATGGTTTTCTGGGATACAAAAACAAAAGAAGTTTATCTGAATGCTGAAAAGCTTCCTAAAGCTCCTGAGGGCATGCAGTATCAGCTTTGGGCAATAGAAGACGGAAAACCTGTAAGTGCAGGAATGTATACGGAAGATAAAGATAGCAGGATTGCTTTGGCAAATATCCCGAAAGCACAGGCCTTTGCGATCACTCTTGAGAAAGAAGGAGGCAGCAAAGCGCCTACCATGGAAAATATGTTTGTGATGGGGGGAATTTAAAAACAAAACAGGGCGAACACAATCAGTCCGCCCCGCATCTCCCAAATAATTAAATATGAAAAAATATGAATGTTTTGTTTATACAGGACATGCCTTCAGCATCAGGTCATGCAGGTCTGTATTTTTAATAAATGGCTGCAAAAGTTCATTTCCGGGGCCATAGGCCGCCACTTCCACATAATCTCCGGAATGGTCCATACTGATCCATCCTACGGAATTCCTGCTTTTCTGAATTTCTGAATACAGTTTAAAAGGCAGTTTTTTGTAATTATAAAGACCTCCTTCCTCTTCTTTTTCGAGACCGTTGTAAAAACTTAACAGATGTTTGGCTTCATCATCGTTTAAAACAATTTTGTTGCCTTCATATATCCAGTCTTTAATGTCTTTCACTGAATATTCTTTCTGAATCTTGTTCAGAATATATTCGTTGGTATATTGATAGTCTGAAATGCTGTTAAAGTTTTTAGTAGCGTCTGTTCCATAAATCGTTCCGGGGTTGGCATTTCCATGGTCTGTAGTAATAATCACCAGGGTATTTCCATCTTTTTCAGCAAAATCCATTACAGCTTTTACAGCTTCATCAAATGCCAGCTGATCATGGATCAGCGCAGCAACATCATTGGCATGGGCTGCCCAGTCCACTTTTCCGGCCTCCACCTGAAGGACAAAACCGTCTGGATGATCTTTCATCTGATGGATGGCTGTCTTTGCCAGCTCAGCAAGGGTTGGGATGTTTTTATATTCCTGAAGATGAGCTCTGTCAATACTGTATGGTAATGCTCCGGTATTGAAGATTCCTAAGAGTTTTTCCCCTTTTTTGATTTCTTTCAGATCATTCTGTGTTTTCAGAATCCTGTATCCTTTTTTTTGATAGACAGAATAGAGATCTTTCCTGTCTTCCCTTTTAGCAGGATCAAAAAACTCATCTCCTCCACCCAACAGGACATCCAGTTCCAGCTCTGCATACATCTCAGCGATCTGAGGTTCTGCATTTCTTCTGGAAGAATTTACACAAAAGCCTGCAGGAGTTGCATGAGTAATGGTAACGGTGGTGACACAACCTGCTTTCTTTCCTGCTTTTTTATATTGCTGCCAGATCGGAAGATGTTTCTCACCGTTGGTACCTATATTCAACGTTCCGTTTTTTACTCTTATCCCACCCCCGAATGCCGAACTTGCTGCTGCAGAATCTGTCACAATGGAGCTTGCTGAAGCAGTATCCATTAAAGCACGGGTAACCTTCTTCTCATGGTACAGATTGAGCCAGTGACTTCCCTTTCCTAAAATATTCCGGGAATACAGGTCTGCCATCGAAAGCGTTCCGAGGCTCATCCCGTCACTGACCATAAAGATGATATTCTTTGCTTTTCCTGATCTTGGTTTTTCACTGTTATTTCCGAAGCTCCAGAGATCTGATGGTGATAAGGTCAATAATCCTGAAAGTATTGCAGAACCTTTTAAAAATTTTCTTCTGTCCATATTGTTTTGAAATAATTCCGAAAGTTATTGTATTAATCTTTTTATCGAAACTATGTTGCATTAATTAAAAGTTAATTTTTAAATATTCTTTGGAAAAGGATCTTCAAAGCCTTGTTTCTGGTCAAACAGTTCTTTTTCCCTGTCAGTAATAAGGCAATACTGGAGATCAGATAGCATTTGATCTTTATCCAGGTTCTGGCCAATAAAAACCAGTTCATTGATCCTGTCACCCCAGTTTTTGTCCCACCTGTCTTCTATCAATTTCTGGTTTTCTGCAAAGGAAGAATACTGCACTCTGTGGTTCAAAGGCATGCTGCACCACCATACCCCTGCTTTTTCCAAACGGAAAGATCCTCCGGCCTGAGAAAAGTTTAAGGCATCATCAGGTCTTGAAGCCATCCAGAACAGGCCTTTAGCTCTGATTATTCCTTCGGGATAATGATGATTCAGGTATTCCCATAATCTTACGGGATGAAAAGGCTTTCTGTCTCTGAAGACCATTGAACTTATTCCATATTCTTCCGTTTCAGGGGTGTGGTGCTCTGATTGTAATTCTCTCTGCCAGCCGGCAGATGACTGTGCTTTGTCGAAATCAAAAAGCTGAGTATTTAAAATCTTCTGAGGATCAATTTTTCCAAATTCTGAATGTAAGATAACCGCATCAGGGTTTAACTTTTTTATGGCAGCCTGTAAGAACCCAAGCGTATCAGTATCTATAAGATCTGTTTTATTTAAAATAATCACGTTGGCAAATTCGATCTGATCGGTCAGAAGGTTAACAATTGTCCGGTAATCGCCTTCCATGTCCGTAAGATCGCGATCCATCAGCAGTTCATTAGAGCCGAAATCTTTTATGAAATTAAAACAGTCTACTACCGTTACCATAGTATCTACATAACTGAAACGGGAAAGGTCAATTCCGCTTTCTTCATCAATGTAAGTAAAGGTTTGGGCAACAGGGACAGGCTCGCTGATTCCTGTACTTTCGATAAGAAGATAATCAAAGCGGTTTTCATTAGCAAGACGTTCCACTTCCACCATCAGATCTTCACGAAGTGTGCAGCAGATACATCCGTTGCTCATTTCCACCAGTTTTTCTTCTGTTCTTGAAAGGGTGTTTTGATTTTCAACAAGGCGGGCATCAATATTCACTTCACTCATATCATTCACGATGACGGCTACTTTTAAGCCTTGTTTGTTATGAAGAATATGGTTCAGCAATGTAGTTTTTCCAGTTCCTAAAAAACCACTGAGTACCGTTACAGGAAGTTTCTTTGTCATTTTTAATGTTTATGATTTTTAAAGTTAATGATATGGCCTGTAATTAAGCCTGCAGCTCCTGCATAGATCAGGGGAATATGAACATCGAATATCAGATCTGTGAGTACTGAAATAAGGATAAGAAAAACAGAAATCCAGAATAAAAGCTTTAGCCAGGGCTTTTCTATTTTTTTTGTTAACCTGAAAACAACAACAGTACCGATAGTAAGAAAAGCAAGATCGATATAAGGGTTATGGGATATTCCCAGCGGAATGATCAGTAATAAAGGAAAAACAATGCAATGAATCAGGCATAAAACAGCAGCGGAGATTCCTACAACATCAAGAATTTTTGATTTCATAATAGCACAGAATTAATTTTCTTATTGTAACTTTGTTGCAAAAGTAGAAATAAAAAATCAAATAACGCAACTTTGTTGCATTAAAATATGAAACAGGTTAGAAATACGCATGCCAAAACTGAAATTTTAAACCTTATTAATGGTTCAGATGTAGCCCTTACACACTCTGATATTCAGAAGAAATTAGGAGATCTATGCAATAGAGTTACCATTTACAGGGTGTTGGAAAGGCTTGAAAACGAAGGTGCTATACATAAAATCGTCAACATTGACGGGGTGGTGAATTTTGCGAAGTGCAGCGGAAAATGTACACATGAACAGCATTTTCACAATCATGTTCATTTCAATTGTAAAGAATGTCATTCTGTAACGTGTATCGAAAACGCGATTCCGGAAATCAGTTTACCTGAGCATTTTATTGCACAGGAATACAATTTTATTATCAGCGGGATATGCCCGAAATGCGCTGATGCTTAAAAGCGAAAAGGTAAAAAAACAAATTGTTTTTTTACCTTTTTGTGATTGGTTATAAGGAAGAGATATAGACTTCTATTTTGGTTCCGTCATAATTGAAGGTACCATCAGAGTTCTTTTTGCCTAACACCCATTTCATATCTACAGGTACTGACCATGCAGATCCTAATGAAAATCCATTGACAGATCTGATTTCATTTCCTTTTCCTGTAGTAACCGCTGAATGAAACCAGCTTTTATCAATCAATCGGTAGAAGCCGATTGCTTTTCCTGCCGGGATCGGTGAATATCCGTCCCATTTCTCTCCTGCCGGATAGTTAAAAACGGTTAACCATTTTTGTCCGGCTGATTCTGACAGCTGAGCGGGACTTATAGATGCACCACGCATATACAATGCATATGCTACCGCATCATGGCATACTCCACTGTTGTATTTCGAAATATTTTCTGCTCCTGAAAGAAGAGCATGCGCAACGGGCGCTCTTTCAGATAAGGATAGCTGAGCCTTCCTGGCTCCTTCCGGTGTGATAAATGACATATACTAATAGTTTGTTTGGTCTTGTAAAGATACACCTTTCAAATTTAATCACCGGTGCAGGAAAATAAGGGGGCTTTTTAAGAATAAAGAAACCCATTTTAAGCTTTGGCTAAAGCCTTATCGTTTCATATTATAAAATAAGCGGGCTAAAGCCCGCCTCTATTGATGTAAAACATTCCACAAGATATTGGGTAAAATTGGAGATATTCAATAGGAACGGGCTTTAGCCCGTTTAATAATAAATATAAATCCGATGGGCTTTAGCCAAAACTTAGATAATATAATTTTTGGTAAAGCCATTATGGTTCCTCACCAATTAATTATCTTCTAACAATAATACATGCATTCATAGCTGAAAAGTTTTCCGTCTTTAAATGTAAAAATCAAAAGTCCCGCATCTCCATTCTGGATATGATATTCGTGCGGAGAAGAAATCCATCTTGCAGACAGCAGATCACCGAAATGTGTTACGAAATTCTTTTCCTCATAATTGGAATCCATACGCTCATTTCCTAAAACCAGAACTTCACCGTCGGTAAATAGCATTTTGTAAATACTCCCGGAAATTTTTCCTTTAAATTCTTCAAAAGCAGCAATAATGTTAGGGGTTTTGTAAAAATACTGAGGCTCCCAGCCACATTCCGGCATATTAGGGATATCTTTCACTTTCTGCATCTCCAGCTTCTTCATCTGGGCATCTGTTATTTTTCCGTCAAAAAGGGCGGTTTCTTTCCAGATAAAATGCAGATTCAGGGCTTTAAGTTTCTTTTCGTAGATCTTTGTTTCCGGCTTTTTTTTAAACTGATCTGCCAGAAGAAGTTCAAAATCAATATCTATTTTTGAATTTTCTACGCCGGTATTGGATTCTTTCCAGAACTGTAAGGCCTGTTGGAGGTTTTTATCCTCCATCCAGGCGATTTCACGTAATCTTCCAACCTGTGTTAATTCCTTTTCTTTGTTTTTGCCTTTCACTGCCAGATAGTCTTTCAGAACTTTTTCGTAGGTAAGTTCAGAACCCAGATATTTCATTTGAATATATTCCGGATTTTCATGGAAGTGGTCACCAATATAGACCCATCCATCCTGATATAAAGGAACATAATCAATACAGATCATCTCGTTTAAAGCAGCCCGCCGCACCGGTATGCTTTCTGTCGTAGGAGCTTTCCGAACACGCAGTTCTGATACCTGTACATAGAAATGCGGACATTGGAAACCCTGTGATCCTCTGTAGAAATACTGAGCAGGCTCACCAGGTGATTTTTTCCCACGCATGGTTTTTTGCAGAGGCTGACGGTCTATAAAACCAATATCCCCGTTGCTTACCTGAACTTTATATTGTGTCTGGGTAGAGTCCAGAAGATAAACAGGTGCTTCTGTGGAAAAGATTCCTAACAGATCTTTATTATTTCCTTTTTCGCGGAAGAGATGCCCCCATTCGGATGTATAAACCGGTCTTTCACCAGATTTTTGACCCATAGTATTGTAAAAGCAGCATTGAATGATGCCGGCTCCTAATAATATCTTTTTCAACATATTGTAATCTGTACAACCCTTTTTGGGAAAGAGTTTGTTATTATTATACGGTTATTTTCTTCAAAATTACTGAAAAAATGAAGGGCTTTCCTAAGGTTATTGTTATTCAGAATGGGTATAAATTCCATCCTATTCATCGGTTTCCATTGGGTAAAGTAAATAAAAATACTATTTTTATCGGCCAAAAAAAGTAAAGACTCATTATGCCGACTGATGCTTCTCATAAGCTGATTCCGATGACAACTTTCGTACTGGAGTATTATTCACACGAAGGATATGCCGATCTTCAGATTTTGAATCTGATGAATAATTATGCCAATTTTTTAAAGAAGCGTTTGACTCTCGGAATGTTTGTTCCAGTAGACCGTAAAGGAAATATTCTGAAGGAACCTAAAAATTATAAAGAATGGAAATCCCTGGATCATAATGACGGGAAGAGAACGGATGTTGTTGGATTTGAAGAATATGCCGAATATCAGAAGGCAGAACAGAACTGTATGTTTGAAGGCTTTAAAGTAGATTATAACGGATATTCAAAAGTGAGGATTATCGCCTCATATGATCCTTCTATTGAATTATCTTTCAATAAAAATGATCTGATTCCTTCAGGATATCATGATGTGGAATCGCTTACTGTTTTTGACGATATTTTTTTAACATCCAGTGCGTTAAAAGCAATCGGAATAAAAAGATAAAATTTTAAAATAGATAATAAAAAAACGTTTATCGGTCCGATAAACGTTTTTTGTTTTTTTGATAGGCTACCGTACACATTCTCCCGAATGGCAGTGATAGCCTGAAGGACACAGCCCGTTAATGCAAGGGCCGGCAGCATCAGGATAGCACCTTTCATCTGCCCGGCAATGAGAATGAGGGGGGCATAGAGAAAGCAGATTTCCAAGGCAAACGCCTACCGGAAGAGGAAGATTCAGCTCTATACCTATTTCCCCAATAATGTTCTTCAATGTTTTTCTGTTTAATTTTTTCATGGTCTTTGTTTTAAATTGTTATTGATTTTTTACTATTATTTCAAGTTGTGTAATGAAATCTTTCTGCGCCTCATTGATGTGCCGCTGTGCATCTTCTGAAGAGAACCACTCCCATCGATCTACTTCCGGAACCTTCATTATTTTACCGGATTTAGGAGGCCATTCTAATGGGAAGGTATTGCTGTAAAGGTCTGAAGTTTCAAGATCGCTGTCTAAAGCCCAGGCATAAACCGTTTTTCCTCCTTTTTGCTGAATGGATGACAATTCGATAAACGCTCCGTCTATTGTTTTACCGGTTTCTTCTTTAAATTCTTTCAACGCACGATCTAATGGGTTTTCATCAGGAAGAATCTCTCCTTTGGGAATAGACCATGACCCCAGGTCTTTATTTTTCCAGAAAGGACCGCCGGGATGCACCAAAAAATAATACAGACTGTCTTTTTCTTTTTTAAAAAGCAAAATACCTGCACTTGTTTTCATGGACGTAAAGATTTGATTATTAAAGGTATGAAAAAATATATAATCCGGATGATCAATAGGATATCCTTTTCTTTTTAAACTCAGAGGGTGACATTTGCTTGTACGTTTTAAATATTTTATTGAAATGGCTGGCATCATTGAAACCCAGCCTGTCAGCAATTTCACTGATGTTATAATGACTTTGAAGTAATAGTTTTTCAGCAGTTTTTATTTTATGCTGCATCACATGCTGCTGTATGGAGAAACCTGTCTGCTTTTTAATATAAATGCTGATATAATTAGAAGAAAGCATGAATTCTTTAGCCAGGTTTTCAATTTTCATTTTATCCGTATCCAAAGCATTGACGTTGATATAATACAGTATCCTTTCAATTCTGCTGAGATTTTGGGTCATCCATTCTTTGGCAGTAATATTATTCATTGTATTTCGAATCATAATGATCATGATCCCCGAAAAAAGATCAGCAGTGATCTCTTTATTATACGTGTTTTTACGGCTGAACTCATGCAGGAGTATCCCGGCCAGCTGCAGCAGATGTAGTTTATCCGTTTTACTTTTAATTACTGATTCATACACAAAAGAATGGTCTTCCATCAGAAGCTGAACCATTTTTTTTAGCTCATTATTTTTGTTGGGCAAAAGGTTTTGCCAGATATACTGTTCCGTAAATTTTATATAAATGAAACGTGTTTTACTCGTAATGGAAAATTCATGCCCGTCACTTGGCCTCAAAAGAAAAGCATCTCCTTTTTTATATGGAAAAGTGATATTGTTGAGGTGATGATATCCTTTCCCATGCTCTATGATAATCAGCTCATAAAAGTTATGGTTATGATATTCAACGTCCCAGACTTCCTTCTCAATACTGAAAACATTAAAAGAATTAAAGTTAACGATTCGTTTCATTTAGAAATGGATTTTTACAAATTTACCATTAATTTTTACAACACAAACCGATTGATTATTGATCAATTTTGTCTTATCAAAACATTCAAAAATGAAATACATCAAACAATCAGTGTTGTTGCTGGCTTCAACAATAGTTTTAATGTCCTTTTCGGATCACCATGACAAGGATAAAAGAGAGAAAAAAGAGTCATCTAAGACACAAACTTCAACCAAAAAATACTGGCCTAACGGGGCTCAGCTGGTCATCTCAGTTTCTATGCAGTTTGAAACAGGCGGACAGCCTGAGGGCGCTGAAAGTCCATTCAGTGGAACTCCTCTTCCCAAAGGACAGCCGGATCTTCCCGCAGAAAGCTGGTACCGGTATGGTGGAAATGAAGGAATTTACCGAATGCTGGATTTATGGAAAAAATATGACATCAAAGTAACTTCCCATGTGGTGGGAACAGCAGCTGAAAGATATCCTGAAGTTGCAAAAGCCATTGCAAAAGGAGGTCATGAAATTGCTGCTCACGGCATTGCCTGGGACAATCAATGGAATAAAAGTTATGCTGATGAGCTTAATTTTGTAAAACAGGGAGTAGATGTTGTTGAAAAGATTACCGGTCAGAAAGCAGTAGGTTATAACTGTAATTGGCTGAGAAGAGGTCCGAATACGCTTAAAGTATTACAGGAGCTGGGTTTTTTATATCATATAGATGATCTGAGTCATGATGAGCCTTTTATTACAAAGGTAAAGGGGAAAAATTTTGTAGTCATTCCCTATACGTTACGCAACAATGATATCGTTACTATAGAAGGAAAGCATTGGAGTCCGGATCAGTTTCTGGCACAGCTGAAATTTGAATTCGACCGTCTTTATGAAGAGGGAACTTCCAAAAGAAGAATGATGAGCATCAGTTTTCATGACAGAATTGGTGGAACTCCGGCAATGGTACATGCGATGGAAGAATTCATCAGATATACCAAAGAAAAGCAGGGCGTTGTCTTTATGAGAAAAGATGATATTGCCAGAATGGTGATGAATGATCCTGATACTCCGGTTGATAACAGTGAAGAAAAGTTTAATAAGTAATAAGTAAAGAAGCTGGGGGCTGGAGGAAGGGAGTTATTGAAACGATAAACACAGTAAAAGTGAATCATAGATATCTATACCTTCCCGCATCCCGCATCCCGCTTCCCTCTTCCATTCTAAAAAATGCCTTTATGAATAATACAAAAACAGCCTATTTTTTCCTTCGTGTGTCGATGGGAATCAATTTTTTAGGACACGGTTTGGTCCGACTGGTAAAATTACAGGACTTTGCCTCAGGAATGATGAAAGGTTTTGAGAGCAGCTGGCTTCCACAGCCATTGGTACACCTGTTTGGTGTTACGCTCCCCTTTCTCGAATTTACATTAGGTCTGCTATTGATCATTGGTTTTAAAACCCGTATTGCAGCTATGGCCGGGGCCTCCCTGATTATCCTGCTCCTTTTTGGAAGCAGTACCGTTGAAAACTGGGAAGCGATGGGAATTCAGATGATCTATGCAGGTCTGTTCTATATTCTGATCAGCAGAATTGAGGATAATTACATGGCTTTGGATCGGAAATAAAAAATCAGTAAGGCTGAAAAAGTAAAAAATTATATCTGATTATTATAAAGTTGTCTAAACATTACCCAACCACAAAAGTCACAAAAGGTTTCATTTTAAACACACAGGTTCTCTTAAGTAAGTTTAAAATGATACTGCAAAAAAGCTCACATAAGATGAAAAAGATTTTCACAAAATTTAGGTGTACTTATTACGCATAAGGTTTGTCCTGAAAAAACTGAAGTGTTTAAAACTTTTGTGACTTTTGACTTCGTTGAATCTTCGATCTGTGGTTAAAATATTAATTCAATGCTTTATTTTTACTTTCTCAGCCTAATTATTTTGCTGCTTTTTTACATTGTTCAGAGATTATGTTACAACTTGCATAGATTCAGTTACCTTGTTTTTATAATTATGCCCGAATTTTGTATCAGAAATAAAGCAACTGAAAGTATTGAATTTATTTTCAGTGAAATAGCTAACCCTCAAAATGAATAATGATGCAAACTATATTGGGAGCCAATGGCCAGATTGGTGAAGAACTGGCAAGAGAACTGAAGAGAAACTATACTTCAGATATCCGTATTGTGAGCAGAAATGCTAAAAAAGTAAATGCTACTGATACTGTGTTCTCAGCAGATTTATCAGACAGACAACAGGCGATAGAAGCAGTAAAAGGAAGTGAAATTGCTTATTTCACTCTTGGACTTCCTATGGATACCGAGTTATGGGAAAAGCAATTTCTACTCATTGTAAAAAACGTTATTGAAGCCTGTAAAATCAATGGGACAAAACTGGTTTTTTTTGATAACACCTATATGTATCCTCAAAATAATGAGATTCTGACGGAACAAACCCGTTTTGATCCTGTAGGAAGAAAAGGACTCGTAAGAAAACAGATGGCCGAAATGCTTTTAAAAGAAATGAAAGCCGGAACCATAGAAGCCGTTATCTGCAGAGCTCCTGAATTTTATGGTCCGGGAAAAACGCAAAGTATTACCAATACTCTTATTTTCAACGCTATTAAAGATGATAAAAAACTAAAGGTTCCTTTGAGGGATGATAAAATCAGAAGCCTGATCTGGACGCCTGATGCGAGCCGTGCAACTGCTCTGATCGGAAACACACCAGACGCCTATGGACAGACATGGCATTTGCCTGTAGATGATCATAAGCTGAACTACAAGGAATTTATTGCTTTGGCTTCTCAGGTCTATGGAAAAGAACTCAGGTATTCTGTAATCCCGAAACTGCTTTTTGCAATAGGATCTTTATTCAGCAAAAATGCAAAAGAGCTATTGGAACTGCTTCCGAGATATCAATATAATAATCTTTTTGATGATTCAAAATTCAGAAAGAGATTTCCAGAATTTGCGATAACGACTTACAGACAAGGAATTGAAAAGATTAAAAAAGAACAGCAATCCGCAAAATAATCCTTTTAAAATAAGTAACTTAGAAACACCATCACCACAACCGAAAGGGAAATATTCTCTTCCTTTGGAGGGGTGGTAAAAAAAGAAATAAAATGAAAACTCCTGAAAAAGTATCCTCGATCACAGCATTGCATAAGTATCTGAACCTGAAAAGGCCTTCACATCCTTTAATCAGTGTATTTGATTTTAATGAGGTGAATATTGATCCTGAAACGATCCTGAGTTCAGTAACTACAGATTTTTACGTAGTTTCCATTAAAAAAGACTGTGCAGGGAGATGCAAATACGGGCAGCATTATTATGACTTTGAAGATGGGATTATGTATTTTATTGCTCCTCATCAGGTATTGCAGTTTGAAGACATTCTGCTTTCTGAGGTAAGAGGAAATGTACTGGTTATTCATCCGGATTTTCTGCAGGGATATCCGTTAGCTTCCACAATAAAAGATTATGGTTACTTTTCATATACTGCCAATGAAGCACTGTACCTCTCGGAAAAAGAAGAAAAATCTGTAACGGATATCCTTGATAATATCAGCAGGGAAATTGAAGCCAATATGGATGGTTTTACCCAGGATTTACTGGTTTCAAATATAGACTTGCTGTTGAAATACTGTGACAGATTTTACAACCGTCAGTTTTTAACCCGAAAAAAGGTAAACCATGATCTTCTGACCCAGCTTGAAAGTTTACTGGATGATTATTTTAAAAATGAAAAGCTGTTGATAGACGGAATTCCTACGGTACAATTTGTAGCAGCTAAGTTGAATATCAGCCCCAATTATCTGAGCGATATGCTAAGAATTCATACAGGACAGACTACCCAGCAGCATATTCAGAACAGAGTGATTGATAAGGCAAAAGAACTGCTGTCAACTACTGCAATGTCTGTTTCTGAAATTGCGTATAACTTAGGATTTGAGCATCCCCAGTCCTTTCATCGTTTATTTAAAAATCAGACTGCTGTTTCTCCCCTGGAATTCAGAAAATCTTTTAATTGATTGTACCATGATAAAAAAAATACTGCTGATCGTAACGAATGTAGATCAATATGCCAGTGGTAACCTTAAAACAGGATTATGGCTGAGCGAGCTTACCCATATTTACCAAAAATAAAGACTAACAATGATATATTTAAAATTCTTTAGAATAATGCAAGAAATAAAACGCAAAGTTTTAATGGTTTCAGATTTTTACTAAAAATGAGTATTAATACGATCAATAGATCCTAATTATTGATTTTCCCCCATGATTTCTCAGATTCAAGTAAAACATTAAAATCTTTGCGTTAGTTATCGGTATGCTTAGAAAAATCAATGCAATTGATTCAGGTTTTGTTTCTTTAAAATATTAAAAGTCAGCATAATAGAGCTTTGTGTTAAAATATGCTTGTCTTCTTATGATAAAAATGATTTTATTATTGTCACCAGACTCATCAGGATCACCACTATTCCCACTACCACAAACATTTTCTTTGTCGAAAGTTTTGAGGTCAGCATCGCAGAAAACGGAGCTGTAAAAACACCACCCAGCAAAAGCCCTAAAACAATATTCCAGTGATGGATACCAATGGTAAAAATGAAGGTAACCGCGCTTGTTATGGTCAGCAAAAACTTGGCAACGGTAGAGCTTCCCACTACATAACGGGGAATCCTTCCCTCTTTGATCAGCGTTCCGGTTACCAATGGTCCCCATCCCCCTCCTGCAAAGGAATCTATAAAACCTCCCGCCAGTCCCAATACTCTGAGATTAGTCCTTCGTTTGGTTTTGATGAATCCCGACTTTTTATCTTTGAATGCATTTTTTAAGATATTGATTCCAAGATACAGGGTGTAGCAGGCAATAATTGGCTTTACAATATGCGCATAATGTTCCCCATAATGAGACAGGGTTAAAGCTCCGATGACAGAACCCACAATAGCCAATGGAAAAAGTACCCACACCATTTTTTTATTCACATTTCCCAATTTATAATGACTGAAACTTCCGGCTGCAGTAGTAAAAGATTCTGCAGAATGAATGCTTGCACTCACAACAGGTGGCGGAACATTCAGCAGTAAAAGAATGGTGGTGCATATAACACCATACCCCATTCCCATAGATCCCGCAACAATCTCTGCCATAAAACCTGCAAACAGCATCCAGTAAAAAATATGACCATCTTTATTCAGAAAATACTGGATATCACCGGCAAGATTGAACTGATACACGACAAGTCCGAATAGTCCGAAAAGAAGTAAAACACCAATGATGGCCAGATAAATATTAGCTTTTCTCTGGGCTGTTTTGGTGATACTGATCAGTTTTTCAATTTCCATATCCGGTTTTGAAGAAACTTTTCCCTCAGACAGGTATTCTGTTGTAATTTTATTAAGCTGTTTTACCTTATAATTAAAATCTCCGGTCAGCTGATTACGGATGTGCTGCATATTATCCAATACATGGTCCATTTCATCAGGAATCACCTCAGTAAAGGTTTCTCTTAATCTTTTAGCAATGGTCGGAGATTTTCCGTTGGTGGAAATAGCTATTTTGAGACTTCCTTTTTTGACAATGGAACCTAAATAAAAATCACAGAGATCAGGCTTATCTGCAATATTGACCAGTACACTTTTTTCCTGTGCTTTTTCCCTGATTTCTCCTGCCAGTTCAACATCATTCACTGCAATAATGGCAAGATCTGTGTCATTAAAATCATAGTCGTTATACGCTCTTTCGTGGAGAGTTATATTGGAAAACTGATTTTGTAAAATTCTGACCTCAGGAATGATTTCTTTGGCTACCAGTCTGATGGAGGTTTCGGGTGAATTGCCTAAAACAGATTCCAGCTTTTCGAGAGCAACGTTGCCACCGCCGATGATCAGCAGTGACAGGTTTTCAAGTTTTAAAAATATGGGATATAATGAATTACTCATCCTGATTACAGTTTTAAGTCATAGGTAAAAGCGACATAATACAATCCTCCGATTTCTGGACCTGCTGCATACTGAAAGTAACGGCGGTTCAGTAAATTGGTGGCTCCAATCTTAATATTGGCATGGATTTCAGGCAGCTTCCATGTAGCCTGTACATCAATGGTATAATAAGCCGGAATTTCTCCGGATGCTAAAGGGCTTTCCCACATAAAACTGCTCTGCCATCTTGCTACAAGGGTAAATCCTATATTTTTAACAATCTCTCTGTTTCCTACACTTACATTCACCATCCATTTCGGCGTGTTGAAAGCAGTGATAAACAGGTCCGAAGAATTGCTGGAAGCCAGATCATTGTAGGAAACATTGGTATTGACATTATAGTTTCCTGTAATATTATAACGGATTCCCAGGGATGTTCCGTAACTTTTGTAAGTACTGTTGCTGTTGGTATAAACCCTGTATCGGTCCTGTTTGCTTCGGTCCAGCATTGCAAGTACAGCTGTATTGCTTCCTACCTGACTGTTTTTAGGAACAGCCACTTCTACCTGACCAAGGAACCCTTCATAGATGTTGTAATAAAAATCCCAGTCCAGCACCAGTTTATTATTGAAAAAAGTAGACTTATATCCTATTTCAAATGAATTGATCTTTTCCGGCTGTAATTTTTGCAGGTTGGCTACTGTTAAAAGCTGCTTGTTATCCTGAGCTGCCTGAGCCTGGGTTTTTCCTGCATCAACATCAGCGTTTACTGCTGAGGTAAATTTATCGATGGACGCCAGTGTATAAGAGTTTTCAAGATAGCCCAATCCGTCATTTACTTTTGAAAGACCTCCCACTCTTCTTACATTTCCGTTATTCACAAATGAAAGTGCTTCAAATAAAGATGGAAAACGGTATCCGTTCTGAAAAGACGCCCGGAAATTATGTTCTTTAACCGGAGAATAAACAACACTTATCCTGGGATTCAGTTTAGCGTCGAATTCAGGATTTCTGTCAACACGTAGCGCTGCATTGATTTTTAATTTATCATCAAAAAAAAGCTTGGTAACCTGTACAAAAATCCCATATTTCTGATAAATAACGTCTTTTCCAAAGGTTCCATTGGCTAAAGGAATATTTCTTTCATTCACCGGACGGTTAAAATCAACAAAATTATTTCCATCCGGAGTAATGCTGTACAATCGGTAATCTATACCGGCAAGGAGATTGAATATCTTCACAAGCCTGCTGAAATCGTAAGTAAGTTCTCCCTGGTAGAAGCGGGATTTCTGTTCAAGCTTGGCTCCTCCTGTTGCCGGAGCACCGGCAACCCCTGCATTCGCTGAATCCCAGTTATTGATGCCGATGATGGTGTTCTTTAACTGTTCAAAAGCTGCAGTTCCCGGTACAGCCCTGTTTTTATCAGCTTCCTGACGGGCAAGGATAAATGCATCATTAAGATTGGCTCCGGCATTGAGGCTGTTCTGAAGCGCAGTCTGGAATATATTTCTCCAGTTGGTATTGGAAAGATTCGTCAGATCCAGATTATCTGCTAAAGGTTTAAGGTTATAAGAATCTCCTGTATTTTCTATGGATACATAAGCTCTGAATGTTAATTCTTTTCCTGTCAGCTCCACTTTATGGTTCTGAACCGTGGCATTCTGTAAACGGATTTTATTTCCTCTCTGGAAAGTTCCATCCAGTAATCCATAACGGTATACATAAGATGTTCTCCACTGATCCCCAAAACGGTAGTATAATCCTGCATCAAACTTAATATTTTTTACATCAGGACTTACCAGATCTTTTTCCAGATATCCTGTCCTCGAAACGTTGAACGTAGTAGGCTTCCCGTTATAATCCACTTTTACAGCTACACGGTTGTTTCTTTCATCACCATATTTATTCCAAAGATCTTCAGCCGGATTTTTCGCCAGAGCAAAGTTGGGATTGGCTGTAACCAGTGATCCCGGGTTCTGATCTGTCAGGTTGTTTGAGATCCAGTCTGTTCCGCTGAAGTAAGAGGCATTGACTTTAATGGCAAAATTTTTATTGATCACTTTTGCGAAGCGGATGGCACTTTCTCCCAGAGAACTTATTTTGTGGTTGACATTGTCTACATGATTGACGCCGCCTCTGAAATATACACTTATTCCTTCTGACGTAAAAGGATCTTTGGTCTGTAAGCTTGCCAGCCCATTGATGGCATTCATACCGTACAATGCTGAAGCTGCACCCGGAGTGACCTCCATCGATTGAATATCCAGTTCGGTAGGACCTATCGCATTTCCCAGCGGTACTCCTAATGTTGCCGACTGTACATCTACTCCATCTACCAACTGCATGAAACGGAAATTATTAGGTGAATTGAATCCTCTTGAATTAGGGATTTTTAAAGTAAGGCTTGAGGTTAAAAGCTGAAGCCCCTTCACATTTTCCAGTGTTTCATAGAATGAGGCTGCCGGGCTTTCCCTGATGGTTTTAATATCAATTTTTTCAATCGCTATTGGTGATCTTAATATCTTTTCCGGAACTCTGGATGCAGAAATCACGACATCATCAATAATTGTATTTTGTGGGTTTAACCCTATTGTTATTTTGTTGGAAGGAGAAAGTATTTCAACAGTTTGACTCGTGAAACCATCTTTTTGAACTACTACCCGGAACGGAATCGTAACTCTTGTTCTGAGCTTAAAGTTACCAAGGAGATCCGTTAATGTGGTATCCTGTGTATTTTCGATCTGTATTTTTACAGAGTCGAGACCTTGGCGTGTGCCTGTATTTTTGATGCTTCCGCTGAGCTCTATAAGCTGCTGCTGTGCTTCTGCCAGGTTAAAAAATAGAAATGTGAATGCGATAATACCTGCTTTAGGCAGAAAATTTCCCTGCTTTTTGTTTTTCATTTTTTCTTCATTTTTTAGGTTGAGAATGAAGCTGTCTGAATTTTTTTACTTCTATGATGAAAGTCTTCTATATTGTTTAATATTACAATTGAAGGGCTTAGAATTCCCCTCTTTTGGAGGGGTGGCGAAAATTCAAAGAATTTTTGACGGGGTGGTTTAAGCCATTAATAGTATTGCTGACTTCCATGATTCAAAAACTTCAAACAGCTTTGTTTGAATTGTTATTTGAGAATCAGCAACACATACACATTCGTCTGCCTGAAAGAAGAGGTTGAGTTGTTTTGTTTTTTTTCAGATCAAAATGAAAATCAGCCATATAATTTAATTTAAGGTGTGTAAGTAACGGTATGAAAAATCACCAAATGTTTCTTCTGTAAGCCTATTCTGTACATAAATTCCGAAAAGTTCATCCAATGTGGTCAGAATTTCTTCCTCACCAATGTTTTCTTTAAATTTTGTATTCAGTCGCATTCCTAAACGGTCTCCACCGATGTGAAGATTATATTTCCCATAAGCTGTACCTACAAATCCGATTTCAGCATTCGGAGATCTTCCGCAGCCGTTTGGACAGCCGGTCATACGGATGGTAATATCTTCTTCCAGCAGTCCATATTTTTCAAGAATAGGTTCTATTTTTGTGACCAGAGAAGGCAGATAACGCTGGGCTTCAGCAAGTGCCAGTGAACAGGTATTTAAAGCCACACAGGCAACAGAGTTTTTGCGTAATGCGCTGGCTCCGTCTGTCTCATCCGAAATTCTGTATTCTTTTAAAATATATTCAATTTCCGGTTTATCCTTTTCCTCAATATCCGCCAGAATAAGGTTCTGGTTACAGGTAAAACGGAAATTAGCTTTTCCTGTCTGTGCAATTTTCAACAATCCTGATTTTAAAGGATATTCCGCAGTGTTAAGGATTCTTCCATGCTCTACAAATACTGTATAAAACCATTTTCCTTCATGATTCTGGATCCAGCCGTAGCGGTCCTTTCTTTGTGTAAACTTAAATTCGCGCGCTGGTTCAAAGCTGAATCCTGTTCTCTTTTCTACTTCCGCTCTGTACTGATCGATACCTAATTTATCAATCGTGTATTTTAATCTTGATAATTTTCGGTCGCTCCTGTTTCCGAAGTCTCTTTGTACTGTGATGATTTCGTAGACCGCCTTCAGTACTTTTTCTTCGGTATCCACAAATCCAAGGATGGATGCAAGACGTGCGTATGTGGCATCATTTCCGTGGGTTGCACCTAATCCTCCGCCTGCAGCAATATTATAACCTACAATTTTATCATTTTCGATAATCGCAATCAAGGCGATATCATTAATGAATACGTCTACATCGTTATTGGGAGGCACAGCAATTCCTATTTTCAGCTTTCTGGGAAGATATCTGTCCTGATACAATGGATCTTCCTCTGCTTTACGGTCTACCAGAAGTTCATCATCAATCCAGATATCATAATAAGCTTTGGTTTTCGGAAGGCACATTTCACTGATTTTTCCCGCCAGTTCGTAAGCTTCCTGTTGCAAAGGTGATTCCGAAGGATTGGCAGTACAGGTAACATTCCTGTTGACGTCCCCACATGCTGCAATAGAATCCAGGTGCTGCAGATTGAAACTCTGAATGGTAGGTCTTAAATGAGATTTTAAGATACCATGCAGCTGAATCGTTTGTCTTGTCGTTACCTTAATAGTTCCTGTGGAATAATCTTCTGCGGTTTCATTCAATCCTACCCATTGCTCCGGAGTTAAAAAGCCACCAGGAAGCCTTAGGCGGATCATGTAAGAATACAGCCACTCCAGTTTTTTGGAGACACGCTCTTCCCTTCTGTCTCTGTCATCCTGTTGATACATTCCATGGAATTTGATAAGCGTCTGATCATCTTCTCTGATCGCTCCGGTGAAGTTATCTGCAAGACTTTCCTTTAAAGTTCCCCTGAGCCCGTTACTGCCGGTTTTAATCCTTTCTACCGGTGAAAGGTTTTCTTTATCATTGTTCATAATTGTTTCCTTTAATTTTTTAAGACTACTTCTTTTTAATAGACATCTTTCGCATATCTGCCGCTAAGCTCCATTTCTTCCAGATAAATTACAGCGTCTTCTTTGCTGCGTTTTCCTTCCTTCTGAATAATTGTGAGAAGCGTTTGTTCTACATCCCGGGCCATTGGTTCTTTGGCACCACATACATAGACAGATGCCCCGCCTTCAAGCCAGTAAAATACTTCCTGAGCTTTTTGTTCCAGTCTGTGCTGAACATATACTTTCTCTGCGGTGTCTCTGGAAAAAGCAAGATCCAGATGGGTCAGGCTGCCTGTCTTAAGGAAATCCTGAAGTTCAGCCTGATAAAGAAAGTCTGATACAAAGTTTCTGTCTCCGAAAAACAGCCAGTTTCTTCCTTCCGCTCCTGTAGCATCACGTTCCCATAAGAATGATCTGAAAGGGGCTATTCCTGTTCCGGGGCCAATCATGATGATGTCTTTATCAGCTTCCGGTAATTTGAAATGGCCCGCTTCCTGAATATAAAATTCCACCTCCTCTCCTTCTTCGAATTCACTCAGAAAACCACTGCATAATCCATTGTGTTTCTGATGATCAATAAAGAATTCCGATTTGGCCACGGTAATATGAATTTCCGTATCACCATGAGCTTCCAGAGAGGAAGAGATTGAATAAAGACGGGGTGACTGAGCGGTCAATATCTGAATGATGTCTTCAAATTCATCAGCATTTTTTACTGGATAAATCCTAAGCAGATCAAGCAGGCTTAACCTGACTTCCGGAATGGAATGTCCCGTTATTCTCGCATACTGGGCTACCACGGATTTAAGCAGATAACTGATGTTAAGATGCCTGTGCAGTAATTGTTCTACGGTATCCTTAATTTTTGCTGTTCCAACCTGTTTTTGAGGATCAATTCCCGTAAGAGTAATGATTTCCTTTACTATTTCTTTAGGATTTAAAGGGATCACTCCCAAAGCCGAACCAGGTTGATACGCAAGGGAATCTTCGGTTTCAATTTCAATATGATAGGTTTCTTTTTCAGACGTAATATCATTCAGATTGATGATGGCAGACACTTTTCCCTTATATTTCTTTCTTCCGGCGGAAACCTTCGGAACTGAAATATTTTTTGTACTCTGCCCCGCATTTTTATGAACCGTTTCGAATACATGTTCTATCCAGTGGGAAGCCTCCTGTTCGTAATCAATGTCACATTTTTTTAATGGAATGATACGCTGAGCACCTAATATTTCAAATCGGGAATCTACATCTTCTCCGGTCTGGCAGAACAGCGGATAACTGCTGTCTCCCAATGCCAGTACCCCATATTTCAGTCTGCTGAGATCAATTTCATTTTCATAGATATAATCATAGAACTTTTTGGCAAGAGCAGGCGGTTCGCCTTCTCCCTGGGTGCTGATCACGACAAAGAAGAATTCCTCTTTTGCAAGATCTTTAGGCTTGTATTGGGAAAGGTCTGCCAGTTTTACCTGAAGTCCTTTTTTCTTCACGATACCTGCAAGGGCTGTAGCGAGTTTTTTACTGTTTCCGGTTTCCGTACCGTAAGCCAGCGTTATTTTATTTACGGCATTCTGTGAAACACTATTGGTTTCCTGTAGAGGCATAACGGCTGCTAATGGTGATCCTCCGGCGATACCCGCAAGATATCCGCTGGCCCAGATTGCTTCATCTCTCGAAAGGTCTCCGGATATTTGTTTTAATACATTTAATTTAGTTTCAGACAGCATATTCAAAGAAATTTTGAGTGGCAGGGATCAGACTTCCGTTTTCCACTGATTTAAAATAAAGACCTTCCTGTTCAGCATTTTCAAGCCATGAAAATGCTTCGTGGAGATTCACAATTTTACCGACAATCACCAATGAAGGGGAAGCAAAGTTTTTGTCTCCGAATTTTTCATTAAAATCATCAAATGATGAGGTGTACACCTTTTGGAAGGGTGTTGTAGCCTGTTCAATAACTGCAATTTTTTTATCATCTGAAATCTGAAGTTCTTTCAGCTTTTCCACAAGAGGAGTAAGATTTCCTTTAGACATATAGAAAACAAGGGTATCATCCGTTAAAGCAAGCTCTTTCCAGTATTCTTCACTTACGATTTCTGATTTATAATAGGTCAGAAAACGAACGGAAGTGGAATATCCTCTGGCTGTTAAAGGCATTCCTGCAAATGCTGCTGCTCCTAAAGCGGCTGTAATTCCCGGAATGATTTCGTAAGGGATATGATTCTGCTTTAAAGCCTGCAGTTCGTCAAGAATATTGGAAAATATGGAAACGTCTCCCCCTTTCAGCCTTACAATGGTTTTATTCTGACGGGCATATTCCACCATCAGCGTATTGATATGAGATTGGGGTGTAGAAGCATTTTTACTGCATTCTTTTCCTACATAGATGATTTCTGTATCTTCATTAACATAGGTTTCCAGGATTTCCGGACTCACAAGGCGGTCACATAAGATGATGTCTGCCTCTGCAATTGCTTTTACAGCTTTTACAGTGATCAGTTCAGGGTTGCCAGGTCCTGCACCGATAAGGTAAACCTTTGGTGATTTTATATTTGTTTTCATTGAAGTAGGTGTTAATTAAGGAATTAGAAAAGCCCCTCTACCGACAGATATCTTTCTCCGGTATCGTAATTGATGGTTAGGATTTTAGCGTTAGGTGGTATTTCCGGTAATTGTTTGGCGATAGCTGCTAAAGCGGCTCCTGTGGACACTCCCACAAAAAGACCTTCTTTTTTAGCAGCATTAAGAGCATATTCATAAGCTTCTTCCTTGCCTACTGTGATGACTAAGTCTAAAAGGGTAACATCCAGAATGGAAGGTACAAATCCTGCTCCTAATCCCTGTAGTGGATGTGGTGCAGGACTTCCTCCACTTAGTACAGGGGATAATTCCGGCTCTACAGCAATTACTTTTACATTAGGATACTTTTCTTTTACCGTTTTTGCGATTCCGGTGATATGTCCTCCGGTTCCTACACCTGTAATGATGTAATCCAGGCCGTCCGGAAAGTCTTTTAAAATTTCCTGAGCGGTAGTTTCTACGTGTACTTTTACATTGGCAGGATTGTCAAACTGTCTTGGAATCCATGAATTAGGTGTTTCTTCAGCCAATTCATTAGCTTTTTCAATAGCGCCTTTCATTCCTTTTTCTCTTGGAGTAAGCACAAATTCTGCTCCGTACGCTTCCATGATTTTACGGCGTTCTATACTCATGCTTTCCGGCATGACAAGAATGAGTTTGTATCCTTTTACAGCGGCTACCAAGGCGAGCCCTATTCCTGTATTACCGCTGGTAGGCTCTATAATGATGCTGTCTTTATTTAATAATCCTTTTGCTTCTGCATCTTCAATCATCGCCAGTCCGATTCTGTCTTTAATGCTTCCGCCGGGATTGCTTTTTTCAAGTTTGATCCAGATTTCATGATCTGAATCGAAGAGTTTGTTGATTTTCACGACGGGTGTATTTCCAATCGTTTCTAATGCATTCTGAAATTTCATATCAATGTACTTTTTATTTTTGTTTTTTTCTTAAATCACAAAGGTTAATGATTCCGGTAATGAAGTATTATCCTTTATTTTTATTTCGCTTTTGTGGTACACCAGAGAATTAGCAGGAACATCTTGCGTTACCCACACATTACCTCCGATAATGCTCTCTCTGCCTATGGTAGTCTCACCTCCCAGAATGGTTGCTCCTGAATAGATAATGACATCATCTTCAATATTCGGATGTCTTTTCTGATGGGCTTTTTCTTTGGAAACATTCAATGCTCCGAGGGTGACTCCCTGATAGATCTTGACATTATTCCCGATAACGGTTGTTTCTCCGATCACTATTCCTGTTCCATGATCAATAAAGAAAGACTTTCCTATCGTTGCTCCCGGATGAATGTCAATTCCGGTTTTACTGTGGGCGTATTCTGAAATGACACGCGGTAAAATCTTCACTTCCTGACTCCAGAGCTGGTGCGAAATGCGGTAGACATACGTGGCAAAAAAGCCCGGATATGCCAGGTACACTTCTTCCAGAGAGTCCGCAGCAGGATCAAATTCTAAAATTGATTTTGCATCCAGCACCAACTGATTATATAATTCCGGCAACGCTTCAAAAAACTGACTGACGTGTTTTTCAGTAAGGATTTTATCTCCTGTTACCGTATTGATAAGTTCTGAAAGTGTTTCCTGCAGGGTTTCAAAATTTCTTTTCAGCTGATCTTCTGTATTATCATTCTGAGGAAGGAAAAGTGTTTCATACAAATCCTTCACCCATCTTTTGGTCTTTATTTTATCAAAGAATCCATGAATATTATTTTGTTTGGTCTGATGAATTCTTTCTATTAATTGATCGGAAATGGCCATTTTTCTATTGAATTATACAGGCCGCTACCGTTGAATTGGACGTTTCATCCACCAAAATGGCTGAGCCCGTTGTTTTATTATGGGTAAAGCTGTCATAGACCAGAGGCTGTGCCGTGCGGAGGGTAACTTTCACAATCTCATTCAGTTTAATTTCACCATCGGCCTGTTCCCGGATAAGGGTATTGACATTGATCTTGTAATCTATCTCTTTTACAACGGCTTTCACAAGTCTGCTGTTCTGCTGCAGAAGGTATTTATTTCCTGGCTGTAGCGGTTTCTGATCAAGCCAGCATAATAAAATTTCAAGGTCTTTTTCAACGGCCGGAACCTGTTCTTCTGTGGCAAAAATATCTCCCCTGCTGATATCTACATCATGAGCAAGATGGATCACTGCAGGCTGTCCTTCAAAAGCTTCCTCTTTTTCAATCCCATTGATCTCAATTTTCGTGATTTCTGTGGTCAGATCTGCAGGAAGAATATGGATTTTGTCTCCTTTTGATAATTTTCCGCTTAATATTTGTCCGGCATATCCTCTGTAATCATGCAGCTCTTCCGTCTGAGGGCGGATGACATACTGGACCTGAAAACGGTTTCCGTTATTTTTTTCTTCATTCAGTGTTACCTCTTCAAGGTATTCCAGAAGAGAATTTCCTTTGTACCAGTCTGTTCTTGAAGATTTTGAAACGATATTATCTCCTTTTAATGCAGAGATCGGAAAATAACTTACGTCATTCAGCCCCAGATTTTCTGCAATTTTTGCATATTCTGATTTAATGTTTTCAAAAACTTCTTCCGAATAATCTACCATATCCATTTTGTTGATGGCTACAGCAACTTTTTTCAACTGTAATAAAGAAGCAATGATAGAATGTCTTCTGGTCTGCTCAATCACTCCTTTTCGGGCATCGATCAGAATGACCATCAGATCAGAATTGGATGCTCCTGTGATCATATTACGGGTATACTGCACGTGCCCTGGGGCATCAGCAATGATAAATTTTCTTTTTGCGGTTGAGAAATAGCGGTAGGCAACATCAATAGTGATTCCCTGTTCTCTTTCTGCACGCAATCCGTCTGTTAAAAGAGCAAGATCTACCCCGTCTTCATTTTTGTTTTTAGAATGTTTTTCGAGGACTTCCAACTGGTCCTGTAAAATGCTTTTGCTATCGTAAAGCAGTCTGCCGATAAGGGTACTTTTACCGTCATCCACGCTTCCTGCTGTTATAAATCTTAATATATCCATCCGAATTGTAATTATAAATGATAAGTGATAAATTATGAATGATAATTGATACTTTGTGTAATCATTAATCAATTATCTTTTATCATTGATTAAAAGTAGCCTCCTTTTTTTCTGTCCTCCATAGCGGCTTCTGTTACCCTGTCGTCAATCCTGGTTTCGCCACGCTCTGAGATTCTGGTGGCTACGATTTCTTCGATAACGGCATCTATGGTAACAGCGTCAGATTCTACGGCAGCGGTGCATGTCATATCTCCTACAGTACGGTAACGGATTTTTCTGGTGGTGATAATATCCTCCGGTTCCAGCACTACATGTGAGGAATTGGCAAGCCACTGCCCATTGAAGTCGATTACTTCTCTTTCATGCGAGAAATAGATGGAAGGCAGTGCTATTTTTTCTCTGCGGATATAATTCCAGATATCCAGCTCGGTCCAGTTGCTTATCGGGAAAACTCTTACATTTTCTCCTTTATGAATTTTTCCGTTAAAAATATTCCACAACTCCGGACGCTGAAGTTTTGGGTCCCACTGTCCGAACTCATCACGAACGGAGAAGATTCTTTCTTTCGCACGCGCTTTTTCCTCATCTCTTCTGGCTCCCCCAATGCAGGCATCAAACTCAAATTCTTCAATGGTATCAAGAAGCGTGTAAGTCTGCAGCCAGTTTCTGCTTGGGAATTTCCCTTTAGCCTCCGTCAGCTTTTTGCTTTTTATGGTATCTTCTACTTTTCTTACTACCAGGCTAACACCTAACTGTTGTACCAGCTGATCACGGAAATCCAGAACTTCCGGAAAGTTATGGCCGGTATCTACATGAACAAATGTAAAAGGTATTTTCCCGTGAAAGAATGCTTTTCTTGCCAGATGAGCCAGTACAATACTGTCTTTTCCTCCACTGAATAATAAGGCCGGGCGTTCAAACTGGCCTGCAACTTCTCTTAATATATAAATAGATTCTGCTTCTAACTGATCTAAATAATTTAACTGATGTATTGGCATTTTTTTCTTTTTTTATTGATGAATATGCAGACCGCATTCTTTTTTGTTGGCATCTTCCCACCACCAACGGCCTGCCCTGAAATCTTCCCCTTCTTTGATCGCTCTGGTACAGGGCTCGCATCCTATGCTCACAAATCCTTTTTTATGAAGGTGATTGTAAGGTAAGTGATGATCCTTTACATACGTTGTCACCTGTTCTGTGGTCCAGTGAAGAATGGGATGAAATTTGATGATCTTGTTATCCGGATCCCATTCCAGCTGAGGCATATGCTGTCTGTTGGGAGAATGTTCGGATCTCAGACCTGTAATCCATACTTCATAGCCTTCCAGTGCTTTTCTTAAAGGATGAACCTTTCGGATGGTACAGCATGCTTTCCTTTTTTCCACCGATTGGTAGAAAGAATCAGGACCGTTTTCTGTGACAAATTCCCTAAGCTCTTCCGTATCCGGATAATAGGCTTTGATCTTCTTTTTAAAGAAAGCTTTCGTAGAGGTCCAGGTTTCATAGGTCTGTTCAAAAAGTCTTCCCGTATCCAGGGTGAAAATTTCAATATTTAAATCTTTTATCAGATGAGTGATAACCTGATCCTCGTAACTGAAACTGGTGGAAAAGATCACCTTGCCAGGGAATTTTTCAGCCAGTAATTGCAGTCCATTAGTTTGAAAAGAAGCTTCATCAGCCTCTTTTACAAGTTTTTCGAATTCATTTTTCAGACTGTTTTCCATTTTGAATTGAGATTTAAGTCTTGCAAATATATATAAAATTCTATAACTCCTATCAAAATAGTAGAATTTAAATAAAAAAAATTTTATTCTTTATTGATGAACTTGGTCAAGGTAGCTTCCATCATACTTTTTCTGGTCTTTTCACGAACGATCATCAGTTCTTTTCTGAGGTAGCATACTGCTTCATCTACACAATCATCACAGGCTTCGTAAAAGTTTAAAGAAACACAAGGGGTAAGAGCAATAGGGCCATCGAAAATACGGTAAATATCTGCTAATGAAACTTCATCGGGTGATTTCAGTAAATAGTAACCCCCTACTTTGCCCTGTTTACTGTTGACAAGTTTAACTCTTTTGAGTTCAAGAAGGATTTGTTCCAGAAATTTCTTAGGGATGTTTTCGTCCTGTGCAATAACAGAAGTTGGCAGAAAGCCCTGGTTATAATTCCTTGCTAATCTGACCATTGCTTTAAGCGCATATTTGCAACGTTTCGACATCATAATTCCTGCAAGTTAGGATAAATTATTGTATAAATGAAATGTTTTTATAGTGAAGAAGCGCGAAGTGGATGTGTGTGAACCACCCCGTCAAAAATTCTTTGAATTTTCGCCACCCCTCTACATGAGGGGAATTCCCAGTCCTTTGTTTGTAATATGAGACACCAGTTTATTCATTCTGTAAAATAAAGTAAGCCAGTTCTCTGTCTTCCCGTACAAGGTTTTCAGTTCTGTTGAAGCCACTTTTTAGAAGTACTTTTTGAGATCCGATATTATCAAGGTCGGTTACAGCAACGATATCTTTCTGATGATTCAGCGAAGAACAGTAGCCAACTAGTGCTTTACATACTTCTGTTCCGAGACCTTTGCCCCAATAATTTTCTCCTAAAGTATATCCTATTTCTATTTGATCAGGGTTGTCAAGAAAAATTCTGGCCAGGCACATTCCTACAAAATCATTGTTCTGAGAATCAAATATTCCCCATCTGCTGAATGGTCCTTCTGTGTAATCAGACAATGCCTTTTCAAACATTTCTTTATATTCTTCAGGAGTTTTATATGGCAGATACCGGGTGACATTCTCATTTTCAAAAAGATTGGCAAATAAAGATAATTCTTCAGGGGTAAATTCACGGATGATGATCGTATCGTTTTTATAATGCATTGTCATAGAATCTAAATAACGGTAAAATTAAACAAAAGACTAAGAACTGCTGATAAAACTCTAAACTTATTTCAGCAATTAAGGTCTGTCAATAGTACAAAATCGTAAATTTAAACCTTTAAAATAAAAACTATTCATAAATATGTTTTCAACACAAACTTATCAAGATAGAAGAACTGTATTACAGAATAATGTAGCAAGCGGAATTTTATTGTTTTTGGGAAATATAGAAAATCCCGTGAACTTTGAACATAATCCTTATCATTTCCGTCAGGACAGTACTTACCTTTATTATTTCGGAATCCAGGAACCCCGCATTGCAGCCATTATTGATATTGATGAAAATAAAACCATCATTTTTGGCGATGAGCTTAGTATAGATGAAATTGTATGGATGGGAAGGCAGGAAACCCTTAAGGAAAAAAGTATGAAATCCGGTGTTCAGGAAACGTTACCTTACACAGAACTTGCCCGATATATTTCAAAGGTACAGAGCTCCGGAAGAAAAGTGCACTACCTTCCACCATATCAGTCATTCAATAAAATTTTGCTGTCAGATCTGCTTGGGGTTAAGATTTCGGATCTGCAGCCTTCTGTAGAAATGATCAAAGCTATTGTCAAACAGCGTTCTATTAAAGAACCTCAGGAAATAGAACAGATAGAACAGGCTGTGAATGTCTCCAATGAAATGCATCTGCTCGCCATGCGCCTTGCGAAATCAGGGGTAAAAGAATATGAAATTGCCAATGCGATCCAGTATCTTGCTGCGAATAAAGAGTGTCAGATGTCCTATCCTCCGATTGTGACAATCAACGGGGGTATTCTGCATAATCATTACCGTCTTAATACTTTAAAAGAGGGAGATCTTTTCCTGAATGATTCCGGAGCAGAAACGGCAATGGGATATGCAGGTGACCTTACCAGAACATTTCCTGTAAGTAAAGCTTTTACTACAAAGCAGAAGGATATATACGAAGTAGTTCTGAATGCTTTCAATAATGCCCAGCAGCTTCTGAAACCCGGTGTTCGTTTCAAAGATATTCATCTGAAAGCAGCTCAGCATCTGGTAGAAGGCCTTATTGATCTTGGACTGATGAAAGGAAATGCTGAAGACGCTGTAAAAAACCACGCCCATACCCTGTTTTTCCAGTGTGGTCTGGGTCATATGATGGGATTGGATGTGCATGATATGGAAGATCTTGGTGAGCAGTACATCGGATATACTGAAGAAGAACCCAAAGATGCCAAAACATTCGGTCTTAAGTCTTTACGTTTAGGAAAAGCTCTTGAGTCAGGATTCGTAGTTACCGTTGAGCCTGGTATTTATATGATTCCGGAACTGATTGACATGTGGCAGGCAGAAAATAAAAATGCAGACTTTATTAATTATGATAAAGTAAACGAATACCGTAATTTCGGAGGTGTTCGTGTAGAAGATGATTTCCTGGTTACAGACAATGGCTACAGACTCCTTGGAAACGGGCTGATTAAAACCGTAGAAGAAATTGAAAATTACAGAGCTGAACATTTAGCTTAATTCAAATATTATTTATGAAGAACATAAAAAAAATAACAGCCATCGCATTGTATTTTCTGTGTTTATCGCCATTGGCAGCGCAGAAAACACAATGGACTCCGGATGGCAATGCATATTATTCATTTACTAAAAAAGGGGTTGAAATTGTGGATGTGCTGCATCCCGGAAAAGACCAGACACTTTTAAGCAGCAATGAACTGATTCCTGCAGGAAGTTCTGAAGCATTGAAGGTACAAAGCTTTGAGGTTTCTCCGGATGGAAAAAGCTTATTGCTTTTTGCCAATACAAAGAAAGTATGGAGAGATAATACCCGCGGTGACTACTGGATTTTTGACAAAAATACCAAAAAGCTTACCCAGCTTGGAAAAGGCTTGCCGGCTTCTTCATTAATGTTTGCAAAATATTCACCGGACGGTAAAAAAGTAGCCTATGTATCTAAGCATAATATTTATATCGAAGATCTTTCAAACAATCAGCAGACAAAGATCACTTCGGATGGTACGGATGGAATGATCAACGGTACCTTCGATTGGGTATATGAAGAGGAATTTGGAACCCAGGATGGTTTCAGATGGTCCCCGGACGGTAACAAAATTGCTTACTGGAAATTGGATGCAAGAGGCACAAAAAACTTCCTGATGATTAATAATACCGACAGTCTGTACTCATTTACCATCCCTGTAGAATACCCGAAAGCTGGTGAAAATCCTTCCGGATGCAGTATCTGGTTTTATGATCTTGCTTCAGGATCTACCAAGAAAGCTGATATTTCAGGAGATGAGGTACAACATTATATTCCGAGAATGGAATGGGTTCTGGATTCTAAATCTGTTATTCTGCAGCAGTTGAACAGAAAACAAAATCAAAGTAAAATTATCGTGGCAGATGCAGGTTCCGGAAACAGTAAAACGATTTACACGGAAACAGATGCAGCATGGATTGATATAAAATCCCGCTGGAATGATAATGATCCAAGTGGATGGGACTGGATTGATAATGGAAAAGAATTTTTATGGCTTTCTGAAAAGGACGGATGGAGACATATTTACAAAATAGATATGAACGGTAAAGAAACATTAATTACAAAAGATGAATTCGATGTTATAAAGCCGGAATTTTTTGATATTCAGAATAAGCAGATCTATTTTTTGGCGTCACCCAACAATGCCACACAGAAATATCTGTATAAAGTAAGCATGAAGGGAGGAAAAGCACAAAAAGTAACTCCTGAAACCTATACGGGTTCTAATGAATACACGATTTCCCCTAACGGAAAGATCGCAATGTTTACCAATGATAACATCAATACCATTTCAATAGGTTCCATAGTATCTCTCCCTGAACATAAGGAATTGGTAGCTGCCAAAAGATCCGCAAAAGCAGATCCAGCGATAGCAAAAGCAGAATTTTTCCAGGTTACCACTCAGGACGGAGTTACATTGGACGGATGGGTAGTAAAACCTAAAAACTTCGATCCCAATAAAAAATACCCTATTGTTTTTACCGTATATGGAGAACCTGCAATGCAGACGGTAACAGACAGTTTCTACACAGGCTGGAATGGATTATACACAGGGAATATGGCTGAAGACGGCTATTTATATGTTTCTCTTGAAAACCGTGGAACTCCTGCACCAAAAGGGCGTGAATGGAGAAAATCGATTTACCGTAAAATAGGACAGCTGAATATCCGTGATCAGGCAATGGGAGCTAAAGCATTATTTGCAAAATGGCCTTATATTGATACGTCAAGAGTTGCCGTATGGGGCTGGAGCGGCGGAGGCTCTTCTACCCTGAACCTTTTAGGACAATATCCTGATATATACCAGACGGGAATTGCGATTGCTCCGGTTGCCAATCAGTTATTCTATGATAATATCTACCAGGAGCGCTATATGGGGCTTCCTCAGGAGAACAGAGAAGACTTTGTTAATGGTTCCCCGCTCGCTTATGCTAAAAATTTAAAAGGAAACCTTTTACTGGTTCACGGTACAGGTGATGATAATGTACATTATCAGAATACAGAAGTGTATATCAACGAATTGGTAAAGTATAATAAGCAGTTTCAGCTAATGTCTTATCCTAACCGTACCCACTCTATTGATGAGGGTGAAGGAACATCACTGCATCTTGCCACCCTGTTTACAAAATTTCTGAAAGAACACTGCCCTCCGGGAGCAAAATAACTCTAAAAGTCTCACAGTGATATGGGACTTTTTATTTTTAGGTACGTTTCCAACAAAAATTCCCCGGAGAAATCCGGGGAATTAAAGTGTCAAAACCTATATTTTTTATAGTGGTGTGAATGATGTTGAGTTGAGAGAAACAATGGGTATGCCAAATTAATCACTATTTTATGAAATGTGAATTTTTGTGGTATCTTTTGTTTAAACCGAAGGTTTTTGTTTTATGGATTATCACTAAATTTGAGTGAATAATTTCTAAAATCATTCATGAAATTACCACTCTCCTATTATTCCAATCAGGATGTTCTTTTTTTGGCTAAGGACCTTTTAGGAAAAGTACTTTTTACTGAAATCGACGGGGAAACTACAGCGGGAATCATTGTAGAAACCGAAGCCTATTTCGGCGTTAAGGATAAAGCTTCTCATGCCTACGGAGGCAGGCGTACAGACCGTACCGAAACGTTATACAGCCATGGCGGAGTCTCCTATGTTTATTTATGTTACGGCATCCATCACCTTTTTAATGTGGTGACCTCTGTTGAAGATGAGCCTCATGCAGTGCTAATAAGAGCTGTTGAACCTTTGATCGGTAAGGAAATTATGGAGGCCAGGAGAAATATGCCGGCTTCTAAACCTTCTATTTCCGCGGGACCAGGATCTGCAGCCAAAGCTTTAGGAATTGACCGTTCATTTAACAGGAAAAAATTAACTGAAAATGAAATCTGGATTGAAGATCATAGTATTTCGTATCCTCCGGATGAAATCATCGCAGGACCACGTATTGGTGTTGCTTATGCAGAGGAAGATGCACTTTTGCCTTGGCGTTTCTTTGTAAAAGGAAATAAGTATGTGAGCAAACCCAATAAGGTATAAGATCAGGATTCATAAACGGAATGATAAAACTCTTTATAGTAAGTAATCAAACTATCAAGAGTAAACCCACGATTCAGACCACTGGTATTGGGTAAAACCCATACTTTTGCACCACAGAAATCTTCTTCCTGCCTACCCCAGAGAATTTCTTTCTTTTTCGAAAAAGCCTTATAAGCTGCCTTACCAAGAAAAGCTACATATTTAGGCTGGTATTTTGTTATTTTCGATATAAAACTTTCAAGGGCTTCGTCAAATTCTTCTTTTGAAAGCTCATCTGCGCGATTGGTTGCTCTTGCGACAGCGGTTGTCAATCCATATCCGAAATCCATAAGAGAGCTATCGTTTACCGCTTGAATTTCATAAGGTGTAAAACCTGACTGATGAAGGACTTTCCAGAAACGGTTACTCCTTCCGGAAAAATGAAAGCCGTCATTAGATGATTTTAATCCCGGATTGATTCCACAAAAAATAATATCGAGATGATTGGCAATAATATCTGTCAGCATAATTAAAAGTACAATGCTATAAAAATAAAGAGCAGTATGATTCCTGCTCTTTACGGTTTATAAAAGATTTAGTTCTGTAATAAACTTTTCTTTAAAAATTCTTCCAGGTCTTTGCCGTGAAGATTCTTAGCTAAAATGGTTCCCTGCCCGTCAATGATGATATTAAAAGGGAGTTCATCCACTTCATAAAGCTTTGCTACAGGGCTTTTCCAGAATTTTAAATCACTGATCTGTATCCAGTTGATACCGAACCTGTCAATTGCTTTCTGCCAGCTTTCTTTATTCCTGTCCAAAGAAATCCCGAGAATTTCAAACTGATTGTTCTTTACCTTATCGGAATATGCATCATACAATGCTTTCAGCTCAGGCTGTTCTTCAACACACGGAGCACACCAGGTTGCCCAGAAATCGATCAGAACCATTTTCCCTTTCAATGTAGAAAGAGAAAATGCTGTTCCATCTGCTTTGGTCATCGTAATTTCAGGTGCTTTTTTTCCTATTTCTATTGCTTTCTGGGCATCAACGGAAACTGAAAGAAACAGTAAAAATAATATTGTAAAACAGGTCTTCATATTAATCATTTGCGGGATAATTTTTATCCAGCCAATCTGTTTTGATATTTTTCGGAAGGTTTAAAAGCTTCGCATTTTTGAAGCCCATTTCCATCAGCAATGCAAAAGCAGGACGGATATTAGGGCACTTTACGAATGGACAGCATCCGCAATAGATTACGATTTCTCTGTTTTTCGGAACATCTTTCAGATAATTTCTCAGTTTTTCCAGATTTTCAGGCTCATGAGTGGGACCAATGTCTACAGAGCCTTTGATAATCGCTTCAGGACCTACTGAAATGATTACGAGATCTTTAGTCTTATGCTTTTCAATTCTGGAAGCCAGTAACGCCGGATCCATCAGCTGGCTGTCTTTCCACGGATCCTGTTTTTGCTGTGCCTGACTGAAAACGGAACAGACAAGGCAAACCATAATGAACAAATACTTCATACTTCTATTTTTCACAAATATAAGATGAAAAGTTCAGAGTTCAGGCCGGCTTTATACGTTACATTCTTTAATTTTTCTTATTTTCAATCTGATTCCGAATAATTTTATACATTTATATTCAGTATCATTCAAACATTTTAACCCATGGAAGAAACATTCCGGCCTGATGCCATTATCATTGGTGCAGGACTCGCAGGACTTACTGCCGCGATGGAAATTACCAATGCCGGAAAAAAAGTACTGCTCCTGGACCAGGAAACCGAGCAGAATATCGGAGGACAGGCTTTCTGGTCATTCGGAGGGCTTTTTCTGATCAATTCGCCCCAGCAAAGAAGAATGGGAATCAAAGACTCTTATGAGCTGGCTTTACAGGACTGGAAAGGAACCGCCGGTTTCGACCGTCCGGAAGATTATTGGCCGCGTCAATGGGCGGAAGCTTATCTGAAATTTGCTGCCGGTGAAAAGTATCAATACATTTCTAAACTTGGGATCAAGCTGATGTTTATGGTAGGCTGGGCAGAGCGTGGTGATGGTTCGGCAACAGGTCATGGGAATTCGGTGCCCCGTTTTCATGTGAGCTGGGGAACCGGTACAGGTGTTGTAAAGCCTTTTGTAGAGAAGGCTTATAAAGCTAAGGACAAAGGTTTGCTGCAGATGAAATTCAGACACAGAGTGACGGAATTTATAACAGAAAATGGAAAGATAAAGGGGCTGAAGGGAGATATTCTGGAAGATGATACTAAAGAAAGAGGTGCTGCTACCAACAGAAATGTGATTTCATCATTTGAATATACTGCTCAGAATATCATCATTGCTTCAGGAGGAATTGGTGCCAATCATGAACTGGTAAGGAAAAACTGGCCTGAAAGGCTGGGAAAAGCCCCTGAAAATATGGTCTGTGGCGTTCCTGCTTATGTAGATGGTAAAATGATTGGTATTGCAGAAAGTGCAGGCGCCCATATCATTAATCCTGACAGGATGTGGCACTATACAGAAGGATTACAAAACTGGAATCCCATCTGGCCGAACCATGGAATCAGAATATTACCGGGGCCTTCATCTTTATGGTTTGATGCAAAGGGTAAGCGTCTCCCTGCTCCCTTCCTTCCGGGATTTGACACATTGGGAACATTAAAATACATTCAGGAAACAGGTTATTCATATTCATGGTTTATCCTGACCCAGAAAATCATCAAAAAAGAATTTGCCCTTTCGGGCTCAGAACAGAATCCTGATATTACCAATAAAGATTATCCCCTTTTTCTGAAAAGAATTTTTGGTAAAAAAGCTCCGGGACCTGTAGAAGCATTTAAAGAACATGGAAAAGACTTTATTGTATCGGATAACTTGGAAGATTTGGTTAAAAAGATGAATGTATTAGCCGGAAATAATCTTTTGAAATATGATAAAATAAAATCCCAGATCGAAGCCAGGGACAGAGAACTGGATAATAAATTCTCAAAAGATACCCAGGTCAATTATATAAGAAATACCCGGAATTATTTAGGAGACAAGCTTGGGCGTGTAGCGGCTCCCCATAAGATATTAGCTCCTGAAAACGGACCTCTGATCGCTGTACGCCTGAATATTTTAACCCGTAAAACCTTAGGCGGAATCAAAACGAATCTGAACGGACAGGTTTTAAGAGGTGATGACAGTATTATTGAAGGATTGTTTGCTGCTGGTGAAGCTGCTGGTTTTGGTGGTGGCGGAATGCACGGCTACCGGGCACTGGAAGGAACATTTTTAGGAGGATGTATTTTCTCCGGAATGAAAGCCGGGAAATATATAGCAGGACTTAAATACAATAATGAGCAGATATGAGCAGTTATTTCGATCATAAAGTCATCTGGATTACCGGAGCATCATCAGGTATTGGAGAAGCTTTGGTAAAAAACCTGGCAAAGAACAGCAATGCCAGAGTCATTCTTTCTTCCAGAAAAGAAGATCAGCTGCATTCCGTGGCTGAAAAAGCAGGATTGAGTACTGACCGGTATGCGGTGATTCCTTTAGACCTCAAAAATTATAAGAATATGCCTGATATTGCAAAAAAAGCCGCAGAACAATTTGGAAAGATTGATATTCTGATTAATAATGCAGGACTGTCACAGCGTTCTCTGGCGATGGAAACGGATATTGAGGTAGATAAGCAACTCATTGATATTGATTATATCGGAACTGTAGCCCTTACGAAAGCGGTTGTTCCTTATATGATCAGAGATAAAGGAGGACATATTGCTGTAGTCTCCAGCCTTATGGGAATCTTCGGAGCCCCTATGCGAAGCGGATATGCCGGGGCAAAACATGCCTTACATGGTTTTTTTGATGCCTTAAGGGCAGAATTATTCACTCAGAATATCAGAATTACCATGATCTGTCCGGGTTTTATACAGACTGATATTTCTATTCATGCAGTAACCGGAGACGGCTCATTACAAGGGACCATGGATGATGCTACGAAAAACGGAATACCGGTGGATATTTTTGCAGAAAAAATGCTGCATGCCATTCAAAAGCAGAAAAAACAATAGGAGGAAAAGAAGTGATGGCTGTCTATCTGAAAAGATTTTTTCCAGGCTTATTGGCAAAAATAATACGTAAAGCAAAAGTGGTATAAAAAAGCTCTGTTCGGTAAAGAACAAAGCTTTTTCAGAATGAAAGTTTGTATCAAAAGGTTTTCACCAGTCCTATTCCTACTGTTTTATTTTGATAAAAAGGCATAACCATGGTAGATGATAAAGTCTTTTTACTTTTATTTCCTCTCAATAAATTGTCAATTTTTGGAAACAGCCAGTAAGCCAGTTCTGTAGAAAGGATTCCAAATCCGGCTCCTGCCACAACATCTCCCAGCCAGTGCTTATCATTCAGCATTCTGTATACAGCTGTGAAAACAGCGAACGGATATCCTGAAAGACTCAGCCAGAAATTAGTGTCTTTATACTCCCTGAACATAAACTGTGCTGAAGAAAATGCTGTAGCAGAATGTCCTGAAGGAAACGATAAGGTGTTGGAACCGTCAGGCCTTTCTTCTTTTACCAGATATTTTAACGGCATGGTAAAAGCTGCGGCAATCAGTTGTGAAGAGGCATAAATAATAGTACGGTCTCTCAGATTGTGTTTTCCTTTTATCCCCACGGCATTAAGTCCGTAAACCATTACTGCCGGAGCGTATTGGGTATAATTATCCAGTTTTATCTGTGCAGGCTGATGCTCATTGATTTCAACTCTTGTTGATTGATTAAGGTTTTTCAGATTTTTCATACTTAAGCCCGCTACACCGTAAGCAATAAAAGCCGCAGGAATAATCAGTCTTTTATAGTTCAAGGTGGTTTTTTGAGCATCTCTGGTGATCATACTGTCCTGTACGGGGGGCTGAACAGACATTGTATCAGTGGTATTCTGTGCATTGATCCTGCCAATGGCTGAACTCAAAACCATTACATAAATCAGTGTTTTTTGCAAGTACTTTTTCATCCTAAATCACATTAAAATTATCCAATCTGTATTAAAATTTATAGCTGTATCCCATACGGATCACCTGGGTTTCATAATAGTCATTACTGGTGTAGGCAAATCCATTTCCCTGAACAGATTTCCTGATGACCATTGTGTTCAGTAAATCTGAGGCGTTCAAAAACAGTTCGCCCTTCCCTTTCTGAATCGTCTTTTTTACTCCTGCATCCATGGTAAATCTTGACTTTGTTTTTCCCTGTGGAATGATGTCTGGTGCCAGATACACCAGGGTAAACTGCATGTCCAGTCCTTTTGAAAAATGAAAAACGTTATTCATTTTGATATTTCCTGAAATGGCAGTCTGCCGGTCGGCTGAAAAAGTATTAGGCTGAGGATACAGGTTTTGTACAGTAAATGCGTTGATCTGGTTACGGTATAGATTTCCATTAACATTGAAAGAATATACATCTGATACTTTCTGGTTCCATATTGTTTCCAGACCGGTATTATAGCTCTTCCCGGCATTCTGGAATATCGCATAGATAAGTGTGCTGCCCGGGACAATACTTGAAATTCTGGTGATGGTTCCGTTGGCAAAACGATGATACAGTGCAGAATACAAATATCCGTTATCCCAATTGTGTTTGTAACCCAGTTCAACAGAATTTGTAAACTGAGGACGTAATGCCGGATTTCCTACCTTAATGATCTCTGCGTCATCATATTTCGGGAAAATTCTGATATCCACTTCGTTGGGACGGTCTACCCTTCTGTTATAAAAAACAGAGAATTTGTTGCGGTCATCAAGTTTGTATGCGAGCCTGAAATTCGGGAATGGCTGGGTGTAATTGTATCCATCACTTTTATACGTAGGATGGTTAGGATTGACATCGTATTGAATTTTTACATATTCCAGTCTGAGTCCCAATTCTGCTTCCCATTTTTCATTTTCAAAGACATAGTTGCCATATACTGCAGGAATAAATTCTTTATAATCGGCTTTTCCTCCGGCAGAAACATCCAACACAGAGTTAGCGCCCGGAATAAAATTCATATTGGTAGGAATGCTTCTGTTCCGTAGCTTGATCCCGGTTTCTATTCTTCCGTATTTTAAAGGTTTTACATAATCGATGTTGAAATCATATACCTGTTCATCGGATAATAATTTGAAGGCATCAGTACCTGTAGAAGCAGGAAGATAATTATCATAGAAATACTTCTCATCCTCTCTGTGAAATGTATAATTAAATCCTACGTTCAAAATATGCCCGGCTTCTTTAAATTGATGACGATACAAAGCTGTTCCCATTACTGTTGTTTTCAGCTCATCCTCAAGGAACTGCCACAGACGGAGGCGCTGTGATAAATCTCCATTGAAAAATGGCTGGTCTCCTCTGTCTGTAATTTTTTCACTTCCGTACATTCCTGAAATAGTTAATGTATTTTGTGGATCAATGGTCCAGTCGATTCCTGCTTTGGAGGTAAAGAAATTGGTATTTCTGTTTCTTTTCAGCTGGGAATTGATAATGGTTCCGTCATCATACGTACGGGTTACAAATTCATTCTTGTTAAGGGTTTCTGTATAAAGATTATCTGCCTGTAAAAATAGATTGACCTTGTTTTTTCTGTAATTAATAGACAGTGATGGATTAATTTTAGGAGTAAGCGTATACTGTGATCTTATGGTGGGAAGATTCTCCTTTCTTATCCATAATGATCCTAATCCTGTAGTGAACCCTGCCTTTCCGTTCCAGCCGTTCTGCTTATTCTTTTTCATGATAATATTGATGATTCCGGCATTCCCATTCGCATCATATTTTGAGGAAGGATTGTTGATGATCTCAATTTTATCAATGGCAGAAGCAGGAATATTATCCAATCCTGTCTGGCTTCCAAAACCTGTAAGAGCTGTTTGTTTGCCATCAATCAGTACGGTTACTTTATCATTTCCTCTCAATTGTACTTTACCGTCCTGTACGGTAATTCCTGGAAGATTCTGCATGCTTTGCAGTACAGATCCGCCACTTTGGCTGATATTATCTGCAACGGAATAGGTCTTTTTATCAAGACGGCTGTCTATTTCATTCTTTTTGGATGCCGTAATGGTAACCGTTTCTATCCTGGTTTCATTTTCCTCTTCCTGAGTAAGTTCAACAACAGGAATTTCCAGAAACTCTGACAGGCTTCCTATAAAAACAGGCTGTAAATGTTTCTTATATCCGGTGAGTGAAGTTTCCAGAATATAATGATCAGGTTTCAGACCGGTAAGAGAAAATCTTCCTTCTTCATTAGTGATAGTTCCGGCTACAAAGGCACTGTCTTTTTCTTTTTTTAAAATAATGTGGGCATAAGGTAATGCTGTTTTGTTTTTATCGGTAATTTTTCCTGATGCTGCCACAGAAATGGTCTGGGCAGAAACAAGAGATGAAATGAGCATACAGGACGGCAGAAAAAACAGGGCTGTTTTATTCATTTTACTATTTTTATTTTCTTTTAAAATCTATTCTTTAAAGGCAAGCAACTATGATTTATTTTGAAAGGGTAATTCCCGGCTATGTTTTCTTTGAGAAATAACAATCATCAGAATCATCAGTGCAAGGGATATCATTGAGGCATTAAGTGTTCCCAGATCCAATCCTCCTTTGGCCACAGGTTTGGTTAAAAGATCGCCGAAGGTTGCACCAAAAGGTCTGGTAAAAACAAAAGCAATCCAGAACAGGAGAACATGATTGAGTTTTGTGAAATAATGCAGCAGGACTACAGCTAAAATAATAAGTCCGGTAATCAGAGCTCCGGTCATATATCCCAGTCCCAGATTATCACTCAGGAAATCCCCAAAAGCTGTTCCCAGACTATTGGAAAACAATATTGCTGTCCAGTAATAGAATTCTTTATTTCTCTCAGAAATCGGATAAACCTCAAGGTTTCCATACTTTTTATACCATAAAAAAAGAGAGAGCAAAAGCCCGGAGAGTAAAATAAGGCTCCCTGTAAGGTATCCGGTTTTCAGCGTTCTGTCTATAAAATCAGAGATTTCCGTACCTAAAGTCGTTGTTCCTATAATCACCATCCAGTAAACTGCCGGGATATATTTTTTTGCTGTAAGCTGCAATGATAGGATAATAATGAAAAACACCAGGGTGATCAGAATTCCTGCAACATATCCTAAATTCAGGGTCATGGAAATAAAATCTCCAAGAGTCTCTCCTAATGTTGTCGCTACAATTTTCATCAGCCAGAAAAGGAGCGTGACGGCTGCAACTTTGTTTGCTGTTCTCATTCTGATGTAACTTTTATAATGGATAAGGATACTGCAGAATTAAAAGCATGGAATGTTTCTGAATCATTTCTAAATACAGTTAATACCTCAGTATATTTTTATACAAAGGTGCAATCAGATTTAGAAGAAATTTAGAATTACCGGGATCAGGATTTTTTTTAACTAAAATTTAACGGTGAAAATGTGGTGACTGTTTTCAAATCTGTAGCTGATATTCCAATGATGAAATCTGCAGATTTCCTGTATGATAGAAAGTCCGAGCCCGCTTCCACTATTATCTGTCGACAGTTTTGAAAATCTCTTGAACAGCATTTCCATATTCAGCTTTTCAATTCCCGAATTGGAAACTTCAAAAACAGAATCTGTCACCCGGATGGAAATGGAACCTCCCGGAGAAGTATGCCGGATGGCGTTAACGATAAGATTGTTGATCAATATTTCAGTGAGAATACTGTTTCCGCTTATCTGTACGGGTTTTGAAATACTTTCAGAAACTGAAATACTTTTTTGTTCAAAATGTTCCTCAAGGATACCAATACTCTGATGAAGTAATTGATCAAATGAAATCACTTCTGAGCTATCAAACTGGTTGTTATCAATTTTAGCAAGCAGTAGCAGATTTTTATTAATGCGGGAACTTCTTGTCAGTGCTTTGTTCATATCTTCTGCAATTCTGTACTGTTTTTCAGTAAGGTCTTGATCCTGAAGCAAAAGATCCAGTTTGTTTTTTATGATGGCTAATGGAGTCTGAAGCTCATGGGAAGCATTTTCGGTGAACTCCTTTTGTGTTTTATAGGTTGAAATATTTCTTTCTATCAGTTTGTAAAGGGATTGATTAAGTTCTTCAAATTCTGAAATGTCAGAAACAGGAAATTCTATTGTACGCTGGTTGTTAAGATTAAAAGTCTTCAACTGATCCAACGTATCCCTGAAAGGTTTCCAGATGGATGACGAAAGCCTTCTGTTCAGGTATAGGAGCCCAACAACAATAACCACAAAGAAAAATATGGTAATCATAGCAATCACTGCTATGGTTTCATGAGATTCTTCAATATTGGTCTGTATCGTAAAAAGGTAAGGCCTGTTGTGGAGATATACTACTTTTTTAAGACACCGGTAACGTTCTTTTTTTTGCTCAGAGATAAAAGGAAGGTGTTTTTCGTAAGTGTACACCGTATCCCGCTTTATCTGAGAGGAAGTAATTTTTTCAATATTGGTTTCAGGCTGGATATGATTCCATAATTCAAGACTTTTTTCCAGGGCTTCATCAGAAAGCTTTAACTGGTTAAACTCATATGCGGTTTTCTCTACAATAATCTGATTATGCTCATCCAGCTCACTTTTCCAGATGGTATCCACCACAAAATAGTACACAGGAATACTGATCATCAGTACAATCAATACGTAGATAAGAAAGGGTTTGGTGGTTTTGGTGAGTAAAGGCTTCACAATAGTTATGAATTATAAATTTATAGTGTTTAAGGTTTAAAGTTTAGGATTTAAAGTTTAAGTATACAAAAGATAATCATTTTTTACCTTCCAACTATCAACTATCAACTATCAACTATCAACTATCAACTATCAATTATCAACTATCAATTATCAATTCTCCCACTTATACCCTGTTCCATATACCGTTTTAAGATAATGTCCGCATCCCGCATCATACAGCTTTTTCTTAAGGTTTTTTACATGAGCATAAACAAAATCATGATTGTCAAGCATATCTGCCAGGTCTCCGGAAAGGTGTTCTGCAAGTGTACTTTTGGAGATCACTTTATTTTTATTTCCGATAAAATAAATCAAGAGATCGAATTCTTTTTTCGTTAATGAAATCGTTTCATTATTTACGGTCACTGTTTTAGCCAGCAGATCTATCTGAAGCTCATTTTGCTTCACTACGTTGGAGCTGCTGAACTGTTTCCGGCGGATCACAGAATATACCCTTGCCATCAGTTCAGAAAGATGAAAAGGTTTTGTAAGGTAATCATCAGCTCCCAGCTTCAGGCCTTCGATTTTATCATCCAGGGCATTTTTGGCAGAAATAATAATCACACCGTCCTGTTTCTGCTGTTTCTTTAATTCTTCCAGAATTTTCAGGCCGTTGCCATCGGGAAGCATGATGTCCAATAGAATACAGTCATATTCAAACACTTCTATTTTATTCATAGCCTCACCGAATGTAGCGGCAGCTTCACAGAGATAATTTTCTCCGGACAGATATTCGGAAATACTTTGAGCAAGCTCAGCTTCGTCTTCAATGATTAAGATTTTCATGCCATAAAACTATCATTTAATTTTGAAGAAATTTTGAATAGAATGTATCTCTGTTAAATAAATTTCTGATTAATATCTTTTCTTAGAGATGTCTATAGTATGAAGAATAGGATTTCATCAGAGACAAAATCCTTATTTCTTCAATATTTTTTATATGTAAAAACTCTTTTCCTTACTGCGTTTCCCAACGCTATCTGATTTTCTATCCGGTTATTTTTCTCCCGGAACATGAGCTTTTTCATAGATCAGCTTTTCACTTTTTAATTCTTTCCAGAATTCAGCAGGAATAGCAGTGTTGAGGGCATCCACATTATCTTTTACCTGTTCAGGCTTGCCGGCTCCCGGGATAATGGAGGCAAATTCATCAGCTGCCAGTACAAAATGGAGCGCCGCATCAATAAGACTTATACTGTATTTTCCAGCAATGGAAGCCATTCGTTCTCTTTTTTCATGCATCCCTTTCGGAATGACATCCTTATAATTATACCGCTCTCTTCCTGCCACATACCCTGAATTGTATCCTGCTCCTGAAACCAGTTTTACACCAGATTTTCTGACAGCAGGAAGAAGACGGTCCACCGCATCTTCATGTTCGAGGATTGAGTATTGTGTTGCAGAAAGACAGATATCCGGATCAGCAGATTCAATACAGTCTAAGATAGGTTCTATTTTATTGACACCCATACCCCAGGCTTTTATAACGCCCTGATCTCTAAGTTTGGAAAGAATCTTAAAAGCACCTTTTCTTGCCTGTTCCAGAAAATAGGGATACCGGTCACCTACCTGGTCTTCGGATAAATCATGAATATAAACGATATCAATACGGTTCAGCCCGGTTCTTTTCAGGCTTTCTTCAATGGACCTCTGTACAGCATCAGCAGTATAATCATGGCGGAAATCATAATTCAGGGGTTTTTTCCACATGGTAGGCGGAACTTCAGATTCAGGAACTTCATGAAATAGCCTTCCCACTTTGGTTGAAAAAACAAAATCATTTCTTTCCTGATCTTTCAGAAAATCTCCAAATCTTCTTTCGCTTTTTGTTAATCCATACCACGGGGAAGTATCATAATATCTGATGCCTGTACTCCATGCTGTATGCAGGATTTCATGAGCCTGTTCATCCGTAATATTTTCAAATGCTGTTCCTATAGCAACTCCACCAATTCCCAGTCGGTGTTTTTCTGTTAAAATGTCTGTTTTCATATTGAAATATTTTATGGTGTTGGTTATAAACAGGCTGCAAACATCGTGCTGATATCATGGAAACGTTAAAAGTAAAGATAGTGTTCAACCTTTTGAAATCATTAATGAGTAAAGCTATAAGGCTTCTTTTGATATTTTAAATATTATGTTAAATGTTTTTTTCATCGCTTCTTTGGTCCTGTTATTGAATAAACTGTAATACGCCATTTCAATAAATTATTTCATATGAAAAAGAATATTCTAATCGTAGGAGGAGGATTTGCGGGTATTAACCTTATCAAATCTCTCAAAAATGATAAAAGGTTCAAAATAACGCTGGTCGATAAGAATAACTATCATTTTTTTCCACCCCTTATCTATCAGGTGGCTACTTCTTTTATAGAGGCTTCCAATATCAGCTACCCTTTCAGAAAACTGTTTTCAAACAATAGAAATGTGAAATTCCATATGGGCAGCCTGATTAGGGTAAATCCTGAAAACAAAACAATAGATACGGATACCGGTACTCTGGGTTATGATTATCTGGTATTGGCACTGGGAACAGAATCCAACTTTTTCGGAATGGAAAATGTAAAGAAATGTGCCTTGCCAATGAAAAATATCGAAGAAGCACTTTACCTGAGAAATCATATCCTGCTTACCCTTGAAGAAGCGGCCCGTAATAAAGATATCAAGCAAGCCGAAAAGCTTCAGAACATCGTTATTGCAGGTGGTGGCCCTACAGGGGTTGAACTGGCAGGTATGCTTGCGGAGATGGGAAGGTATATTGCTCAGAAAGAATATCCGGAAATTAAGTTAGGCCTTTCCAATCTTTATCTTATAGACGCACTGCCTACCCTTCTTTCTCCGATGAGTCAGCTGGCTCAGAAGACAGCTTATGAAAAACTGAAAGAATTAGGTGTTAAAATTGTATTGAATGTTTCTGTAAAGGATTATACCGATAACAAAGTCATCTTAAGCGACGGAAACATTATTGAGACAGAAACGCTGATCTGGACTTCGGGAGTGATCGGAAAAGAAGTTCCTGGATTACCGGAAAACAGTATCGGAAAAGGAAGGAGAATTCTGGTTGATGCCTATAATAAAGTAGAAGGAACCAATACTATTTATGCATTAGGAGACATAGCACTGATGCTTTCAGAAGAAAAATATCCTAAGGGACATCCTCAGCTGGCTCAGGTTGCCATTCAGCAGGGTAAAAATCTTGCCGCCAATTTCAAACGGATAGAAGATGGAAAAGTGCTGGAGCCATTCCATTACAATGATAAAGGAAGTATGGCTATCATTTCAAAATACAATGCTGTAGTGGATCTTCCAAAGCATTCCTTTAATGGCTTTATTGCCTGGCTCACCTGGCTTTTTATTCACATTATTCCTCTTGTAGGGTTCAAAAACAAAATTCAGCTGGCAGTGGATTGGTTCCGTTTATTTATCACCAACAATCCATCCATCAGGCTTATTCTTTTTCCGAAAAGAAATACGACAGGCAACGGATAATTACATAATAAATACCAACACTAAAATCTTATAGTATGAAAAATCAAAGAAGACCTCCTTTTTTCGGAGAAACAGTGGTTATTACAGGAGCATCAAGCGGAGTTGGTAAAGCCACAGCAGAAGCTTTTGCAGAGCAGGGTGCAGACCTTGTTCTGGCAGCAAGAGGTGAAGACGCACTTAAAGAGACAGCAGAATTATGCAGAAAGCTTGGGGCTACTGTAATTGCAGTACCTACAGATACTTCCATAGCTGAAGATGTTCAGAATCTTGTCAAACAAGCCCTTGAATTCAGTGGCAAAATTGATTATTGGGTAAATAATGCGGGAGTTCTGGCATTTGGTAAATTTGAGGAAATTCCGGCAGATGTTACAGACCAGATTGTTAAAACAAATCTCTTAGGATACATGCACGCGGCTCATGCGGTACTTCCTGTATTTAAAAAGCAGAAAAAAGGAGTACTGCTCAATAATATTTCTATTGGCGGATGGATGCCGGCACCGTATGGAACAGCCTATACAGCCTCAAAATTCGGGGTTCGCGGTATGGTGGAAACATTACAGGGGGAGGTTTCAGATTTTCCGGATATTCATATCTGTGCATTGTATCCCGGTTTTCAGAAATCTTCAGGAATAGAACACGCTGCCAATTATTCAGGAATAAAACTGAGTACCCCTCCACCCTCTTTTGATCCCCGGAAACTGGCTTCTGCAATTGTAAAGACCGCTAAAAATCCAAAAGAAGTCATCTATCCGGACTGGTCTGCCATTGTATTTAAAAATTTATATGAAATGGTTCCCGGAATCATCCGTTATGTCTCTTCAGCAGGAATACGTATGATAATGAAAAATGCTAATATGGATAATAAAACGGGAGGAAATGTTTTGGAGCCCTCCGAAGGTAATATGGGAATAGACGGAAAAACATTGTTTTCCTTTCCTAAAAAAACTTTGCTGTGGGCAGGTGCCGGAATCATAGGAGCAATAGCTGCAGGCTTACTTTTATCAGGAAAATCCAACAAAACAGAATAACTGCAAGGAGAGGAAAACTTCATAAACCAAACGTTGAAAAGGTATTTTTAGCTGTTTTTTGTAAGATATTTCATAAATTTACGGAGCTGTATTCATTTCATAACAGCATAAAAATGTTTCTAAGGTGAAAATTCACAACAAAAAAAAGTACCTGAGTTTCCTCAAATTTAAAAGAGATTTCCAGAAATACGGATTGGAAAAAGCACGCAGCTATGAGCTTATTCTGCATTGGCTGAACAACAGACTGAGCAGAAACCAGTTTCTTGTGCTTTCAGGGATTCTTGTGGGCTGTACGGCTGGCCTTGCAGGAGTTATCCTGAAAACCCTGGTACACAATATTCATTATTTTATTACCAATAAAGTCCATTTTGAATATCAGATTTTATTCTATATCGTTTTTCCTTTTTTAGGAATCGTACTGACTACCATGATTGTTCTGACAATTTTTAAAGGTCAGGACCGTAAAGGAATCGGAGCTATTTTGTATGAGATTGCACAGAATTCCAGCATTGTAGCTTCCGTTAAAATGTATTCCCAGGTGATACAGAGTGCCGTGACCGTAGGATTGGGAGGTTCTGCAGGATTGGAAAGCCCTATTGCCGTTACCGGAGCTGCTATTGGTTCAAATTATGCGCAGACATACAGGCTAAGTTATAAAGAACGTACTTTACTGTTGGCTGCCGGTGCTACTGCCGGGATTGCTTCAGCATTCAATGCGCCTATTGCGGGGATTATGTTTGCTTTTGAAATCCTTCTAACCGGAGTGGTTTTTACTGACTTTATTCCTTTGGTAGTAGCTGCAGTCTGCGGAAGTCTTTTGTCAAGAATTTTACTTCAGGAAGATGTGCTTTTCAGGTTTTATACCCGGGATGCCTTCAACTATAAAAATGTCCCCTATTATCTTATTTTAGGATTGGTAACCGGCTTATATGCCCGTTATTTTGTGGTTATTTCTCAGAAAGTAGAACATTTTATAAAAGGGCTTCAGCTTTCAAGAATGCGGAAAGCGATGTTTGGAGGAGCTGTTCTTTCGCTGTTATGCGTTCTGTTTCCTCCTTTGTTCGGTGAAGGATATGAAACTGTGAAAGCCTTTACCAATGGGAATACCTACTCTATTATTGAAAACAGTTTTTTCAGATATTTTGAGATTGGTGACTGGACGATTATTATATTTTTGGTTCTGGTTCTTCTTTTAAAGGCATTTGCAACATCTTTTACCATATTCAGTGGCGGAAATGGTGGTAACTTTGCTCCCTCTCTTTTTGCTGGAGGAACTTTAGGGTATTTGTTCGCACTGGTGTGCCAGCATCTGGGATTTACAGATGTTCCTGTGACCAATCTTGTTCTGGTTGGAATGGCCGGAGCAATGAGCGGTGTACTGTATGCCCCGCTTACCGCAATATTTCTGATCGCTGAATCCAGTTTCGGATATGATTTGTTTATCCCGCTGATGATTGTTTCTGTAATGTCTTACCTTATTGCCAAATGGTTCTCCCCGATTTCCCCGGAACTGAAATCTTTGGCAGATCAGGGAAAAATATTCACCAATAAACATGATAAAAACCTGCTCTTTGCTTTAAGAACAGAGGATTTTATTGATCAGTACTCTCAAACCATCAATCAGAATGCTTCTGTTGCAGAATTGTTTGAAATGGTGAAAAACGGAAATAAAAATATTTTCGCCGTGGTAGATGAAAACAGAAAACTGAAAGGAGTACTTACTCTTGATGATATAAGGCCTTATCTTTTTAACAAAGAAATAGAAAGCTCCCAATCGGTTACCCAGATCATGAAAGCACCGCCTGCTGTGCTTCACCGTGAAAATAAACCACTGGATATTCTTCAGACTTTTGATGATACCGGTGTATGGAATCTTCCGGTGGTGAGTGAGAATAATGATTTTATAGGATTTATTTCCAAATCTTCAATACTGATGAGCTACAGACAGCTTCTGAAAGAATACTCTGATTAAATATTGACGTACAATATGACACCTGAAGAACTCAATTCCTCTCCTCCGGAGGGGTGGCGAAAATTCAAAGAATTTTTGACGGGGTGGTAAGCATCGTCGAATAACAAAAAATCCGTTCAATAGCTGAACGGATTTCATTTTAATTTATAATGAAAGTCGAAAAAATTAGTTGCTTGCCTTATTAAGAAGATCAATATCTTCCTGATCCAAAACAAGTTTTGGCGCATTGAATACCGTTTCCAGTTGTGATGCACTGGTTGCGCTTACAATAGGTGCTGTGATTAAAGGGTTGGATAACAGCCATGCCAGAGAAACGGTTCCCTGAGTGGTATTATGCTTGGTACTTACCTGATCCAGCGCTTTTAATACTTCAAGTCCTTTATCATTTAAATATTTTCTTACCCCTTCACCTCTCGCACTTTTTGCAAGATCTGCTTCAGTACGGTATTTACCTGTTAAAAAGCCGGCTGCCAGAGACCAATATGGAAACACACTTAAATCAAACTGCTCCGCCAAAGGGGCATAGTTTTGCTCAAAACCTTCTCTTTCCATCAGGTTATAATGAGGCTGTAAAGCGACATACTTGGGAAGGTTATTCTTTTCTGCCGCGTCAAATGATGCTTTCAGACGTTCCGGAGACAGATTGGAAGCAGCAATATACCGTACTTTTCCTGCTTTAATAATCTCATCATAAGCGGACAGCGTTTCTTCTACCGGAGTGGCATCGTCATCAAAATGGGTATAATAGAGATCAATATGATCCGTCTGAAGTCTCTGCAGCGATTCATCTATGGATTTTAAGATATGTTTTCTGCTGATATCAAAGCCATGTTCTTTTGTTTGTGAACCTACTTTTGTTGCCAAAACAATATCGTTACGGTTGTTACGGCTTTTCATCCATTTTCCGATAATTTCTTCAGATTGTCCACCTTTCCCGTTCACCCACCATGAATAAGTATCTGCCGTGTCTATAAAGTTGAATCCTGCTTCTGTAAAACGGTCCAGTATATCAAATGACTGTTTCTCGTCCAGGGTCCATCCAAAAACATTTCCTCCGAAATTGATTGGGGCAATCGTTAAATCGGTGTTTTTGATTTTTCTTTTTTCCATAAAAATAATTTTACTAAGTGACCACTAAGGTAGGGAATATTAAGCCTGGAAAATATTCAAAATGACCATTCCAGCCATAGTTATTATAAATGGAAATGCTGATGTTTCCTAAGTTTTTTTATTATTTGAATGTGTTGGAAAAGCGCAAAAGCGCAAATAATTTAAAAGCTAACTGCTTTAAGACACAAAGATTTTATCTCCGATACAATTGAATACTATTTATTTTTATATTTCTTTCTGAAAGTCTTACATTGATTAAAGTTGAAATGTTCTTAGACCTTTGCCACTTCTAACAAAGATACATGTGATTTCATTAGTAACAAAAAAAATAAAAACAGCCATGTAAAAGCTGTTTTTATTATCTATCAATTAAAAATACGGTTATTTTTCAACCTGCGGAATTTCAATAGCAATAAGCTGAAGTTGATATTCCTGTAATTGAAGATTGATGGTTGATAAACCGTTGCTGAAGAATGATGATGCTTTAAAAAGCTCATGATAATATGCGATCCCTTCAAGAATATTTTTTCTGAAAGCATTCCATTTTTTTGTTTGCGAATGGGTAATCTGTACAGTGGATTCAGTGATCTCCTTTCTCAGATAATCCACATACATTTTCAATTCATTAATGAACATATTTGGACGTTGCTTATCGGAAAGAATATTGGTGTTTCCATAGATATGTTGTACCATTTCCGAAAGAGAAACTTCCTTATCAAAAAAGGCAATATTCGGTCCGGGACAGATGACAACGCCTTGTTTTTCCCCTTTAATTTCAAGGTTCTGTTCCATATATGCCGCATTCACAAGTCCTACACAAAGGCAGGCTTTATCGGTAATTTCGGATTTTCTTTTATTGAATTCTTTTTCAGTCAGGCTTTCCTTATTGGTGTACAACTCTTTCAGTTTGATGTCCTGATACTTTCTGGAAGCGGTACAGGTTCCTTCCGGAGAAAATTCTTTGCTTAATGCCAGAAGTTTTTTGGGACATGAGCTTCCATATTTCCCTTTTGCTTCTTTTTCAAACTTCAATACCTCATTGGATGTCCCCTTTACGGTATTGAAAGGCACTCCCAATGGCGAAATATTACTTAAATAAAAGTCCTGTTCTTTTGATTGTACAAGCAGATTTCGGGTTTCGGTATCTACAGAAGTTGCTTCCGGTACAAGCAAAAAAGGGGAACCCCATCCAACGCTGTCTACACTGTAATGAGCTAATAAAAACTCGTGTTCTTCAGAAGTTCCTACTCCACCCTGAACGGTAATTTTCATTTCTAAAGGCTCAGAAATTACAGGCTTACCTTTTTGTTCTAAAGCAGCCGTCATTAAGGAATGAGCAGATTGTATCAAATCGTTTTTTTTCTGCTTAAATTCTTCCATAATAGGGCCAAGTAGCATTCCTTCGGTTGCAAAAGCATGGCCACCGCAATTCAATCCGGATTCTATTCTGTATTCTGAAACCCATAATCCTTTTTTTGCCAGAAAATTCCCCTGGATCATGGCAGAACGGAAATCGCTTACTTTAAGGATAATTTTCTTTTTAATATTTCCGTTTTCGTCCGGGAAAAAGTCGTCAAACTCTTCCATATAGCTGTATAAACGAGGATTCATACCTGCTGAAAGAACCATTGATGATGATAATTTACTTTTGGCAAATCCACGCAGTGAAGCATGAGCGTCATTATACATCACAGGAAGCTGTTCATTATTCTGATAATTGTCTTTATCCACTTTCGTCATGATATTGACATCAATACTTCCCGGTTTTAAATTGGATTCTATGAAGTTTTTAATACTGGAACTCCAGTTCTCCTTTTGATTGATTAAATTTTGAAGACTGTTTTTAAGATCTGAAGTATTCGGAAGCATGGCCATAAAGTCTTTCAAAGCTTCCTTATTTTTGCTGATTTCCTGTTTGAAAGATTCAAATTTTTCATTCACGATATCATCTACCATATCCAGATAGGCTGTAATTCTTCTGGCTCTGTAATCCTCAGTCTTTGTGGAGATTCCGAAATAGTCAAGATTGAACTTTTTATTGTAAAAGTTCTTCATCTTCTCAAGGATTTCATCATCAATGATGGAGATCACAGAAGATATTCCATACTGGGCAACACGAATCGGGCTGTCTATCGTATAAGCCAGTCCCATCACCGGAATATGGAAATTGTGCAAAGGTTTTTTTGTCATAAAGTTTTGATAAAAATTTCGTTTCTTATTTATCTAAAAATCCTTTACAACTATTCACTGCTTAAAAATATTATTTTAAAATGAATTATGCATTAAATAATATTCTGTATTGTGAAAAACATGTCAAATGTCATTCTTTTGAATCGATTTCTGTGAATTTATTACTAATCCACCTTTAATTATATGACTACCACATCAGCTATAGTTTTTTTGCTATATTTATTAGTTAAACGATAACCATCCTATGGGAAAAAATAAAGGATTATTTGCCGGAATAATCGCTGCTTTTATTGCTTTTTCTTCTTCCATTATAATGATTGGGGCCTTGGTCGCAATGGAAATTGCAGAAAATATTTCCGACGCGATAGGTGATATTTTTACTATTGATTCTCATATCAAAGAACATATTATAACAGATCTTTTGTTTCTTGGTATTACCGGAATTGCGTATATATTTTCCCTCAGAAAAATTAAAAATGAGCATTTTTCATTTATTATTCTTTTGGTTTTTATGACTTCAATATTTGTTTTTGGCAGTGATTTGCTTGTCCAGTTTGAAGCAATGAAAGTAGAGAAACTTGATGGACAATTTGGGTTTTATATTTTTGAAAAAACGGCCTATACCAGTTTAATATATCCTTTTGTTGGTCTTATTTATGACAGATACAGAAGAAAACTTAAATGATAACAAATAAAATATATGCATTAAGCTTATTTTTAAGCTCTATATGGACTTTTTCCCAAAATGTCAATGAAGATCTTATTCACTACTTAAAAGAGGCGGAAACCATTCTTATTACCAGTCATGAAGATCTCAGAATTGATATTGAAACGCCTGGTAAGAGTAAAACAATTTACAGAGACTTACTGAAAAATGGTGTTCCCAACCATGAAATTATCATAAATAAAGTAGTATTAACTCCTGAATCCAGACAGGAATTAATAGACATCATAAAAGGGCAGAAAATTGTAAAAGCCTGGGATGGAGCTTTTTGTTTTGAGCCGCACAATACTTTGTTCATTTATAAAGAAAATCAATGGAAAAATATTGAGTTATGTTTTGGATGTAAACAGTACGACCACAGCAAAAATGTACCTGTTAATAGAGAAGAATTTTTGCACAGTTACGAGGACTGGATCAATCTTGAAGATTTTTTCAGAAAACAAGGGGCACAGTGGGAAGCTCCAAAGAAGAAATAAAAAAGATCAGCGATTGACTGATCTTTTTTATGTTACAATGATGTTTTTAATGCTATTCAGCTTTGTTTTTAAGCATCATCAGAAGACTGTAAGCTCCTTTCTGTACAATTTTCTTATCCTTTAAAAAATCGGCTTTCAAAATCTCTGTAAACTGATCATCAGATATTCCGATGACTACAGGAATCATTTTGTAATTGGATTTTCCAAGATCTTCAAAAACATAATTTTTATTTTCAAAAGAAACTACGGCTTCGTTTGGAAGTCCCATTGTATAACGGCTGCTGATATTCACTTCGGCATTTACGTACATTCCTTTTACAAATTCAGTATTCACAGAAGATAATCTGGCAATTGCTGTTGCAGAACCTCCATTTTCAATACTAGGAACTACACTGACAATTTTTGCATTGGATTTGACATCCGGATTCTGATTATTGTACACCAAAATTTCCTGCCCTACTTTTACATCATTCACATCGTTTTCAAAAATCTTTAGTTCTAAAAGTAATCCAGCCGGATTGATCAATTCAAATAATGTATCTGCCGGGTTGATGTACTGTCCGTTATTCACAAGAATTTTACTTACAAAACCTGTAAACGGAGCATAAATATTGATTTTACTTCTGATATTTCCGGTAGTCAGACTTTTGGCATTGATTCCAATGATTTTCAGTTTTTCTTCCAACCCTTTTAGTGTGGCATTCAAAGTAGAATAATCTGCCTGGGCAGTCTGCATGGTTTTGTCACTGCTGGCTTTACTTGTATTCAAATCTTTCTGACGGTTGAAATTCAGTCTTGCTGCTTCAAGCTGGGCTTTGGTCACGAGATAGTCCTGTTGCAGCTGTATAAACTGTGGGTCTTCCACAACAGCAAGTACCTGTCCCCTGCTGAAATGACTTCCATTGATCACATGAATAGACTTGATGTGACCTCCCATAATACTGGATATTGAATTGATGTGAGAAGGTGCAATTTCTACTTTCCCATTCAAACGTAACAGCTTTTCCATATTCCTGTTCTGAATGAATGTTGTGGTAATCCCTACAGACTGAATCTGTTTTTCTGTAAGATGAACCGAGTTTTCATTTTTTGTGGCAAATTTTGTGTTTTCGTAAACGGTTTTTTCTTCTTCTTTTTTTCCTGAACATGAGGATAAAGTAAGGATGAGAGCAAGGCTGTATAGAGGTATATTCTTGAAATGCATGATGTTGTTATTTTGAAATTAAGAATTGAAGTTCGGCTCCGGTCTGATTGAGCTTTTCCAGTTGATCAATATAATCTGCTTTTGTTTTTACAGCCTGATTCACCAGAATTACCCAATCCAGATAATCAATTTCTCCCACTTCCATCTGTTTCTGTGCTGTTTTTAGAATGGTTTCAGATTTTGGAAGCTGCTTTTGTTCATAATTTTCAATGATCCGCTGTTGGTTCATATAATTGTTCAACTGTTGGTTCAATCTGTTTTTAAGTTCTATTTCCTTTCTCTGGTACTGGTTTTCAGAAATCGCAATTTTAGCCCGTGCAGCCTTTGCCAAAGCTCTTTGCCCTTTTGTAAATAAGGGAATTCCCACACCCACCTGAACCGAATTGAAGCGGTTATTATTGATGTTTTTCATGCTCTGGTTGGTATATCCCACAAGAAGATCAGGAAGCAGCCTGCTTTTTTCAAGCTGTACTTCTGCTTCTCCTATTTTGATCTGTTGCTTTAAATACTGGAGTTCAGGGTGTTGTTTTACCATTTCTTCAGAGATCTGAAGACCTATATTCATTGTTGGTTGATCAGCTACGGGTTGGTAAGGGGTTTCGGATTGAAGTAACAGCTGGAGCTGGAGTTTAGCGATATTCAGATCATTTTCAAGGGTATTCAGCTGAACTTTTACCTGTTCTTTCTGGATTTCCGCTGTAGATTCTTCCAGGATGTTGGCTTCACCCTTTTTTAATCTTAATACGGCTTTATCTGCAAAATTATTATACAGCTGGCTGATATATTCCAATACTTTTTTCTTCTCCTGAAGGATGAGTATTCTGTAGAAGACATCTGTCACTTCTTTGGTAAGCTGTGTCTTTGTCAGATTCTGACTGATAACACCGGCAGACCATTCGGCATCCAGCAACTGTTTTCTTTTTGAATACACTGTTGGAAAGCTGAATTTTTGAGAGATCCCGAATGAATTATCGGTTTCCTCTCCCTGAATCTGTCCAAATCCTCCTGTAACTTCGAGTTGGGGTATATCCAGATAGCTGGCTTTAAGCTTTTCCTGATAATCTGATACTAATTTTGAGTTTTTCAGGGTACCATTCTGCCGGTATGCTTTTTCCAAAGCCTGGTTATAAGTGATGTTTTCCTGAGCATGGAGACTTCCGAAAGAGATCAGCAGTAAGAAAACAGACAGTTTTTTATAGTTGGTTTTTTTTGAGAATTTCATTTTATCTTTATTAATATGTTCAAACAGGACGTACAGAATAGGAAGTACAAAAAGGGTTAAAAAGGTGGCAAGCATCAACCCTCCTATCACTACAGTTGCCAAAGGTCTCTGTACTTCTGCTCCCGCACCGTTGCTGATTGCCATAGGAAGGAACCCTAAAGAAGCTACAAAAGCTGTCATTAAGACCGGGCGAAGCCTGATTTTTGTACCTATGAGTACAATTCTGCTGGTGTTGGTTATTCCGTTCTTTTTCAGTCTGTTAAACTCTGATATCAAAACAATTCCATTAAGTACAGCAACCCCAAATAAAGCAATGAATCCTACCCCTGCACTGATACTGAAAGGCATCCCTCTCAGTGCCAGAAAATAGACACCTCCTATTGCAGATAACGGAATAGCTGTATAGATCAGCAAACTGTGTTTTACAGAACCAAAAGCAAAAAATAAGAGAAGGAAAATCATCACTAATGAAATAGGAACAGCTACTCCAAGTCTGGCTTTAGCTTCATTTAAATTTTCAAAAGCTCCTCCATAAGAAATGGTATAGCCAGATGACAGTTTGAGGTTTTTATCAGCTTTTTGCTGAAGTTCTTCCACAATACTCTGAACATCTCTTCCTCTCACGTTAAACCCTACGATGATCCTTCTTTTGGTATCTTCCCTCTGAATCTGGTTCGGACTGTTTTTAAGTTCCACTTTAGCCAGCTGCGATAAAGGAATCTGTTCTCCTGAAGCAGCAGGAACCAAAAGGTTTTGGATGCTTGTAATATCTTTTTTATGTTCATTATCCATTCGGACAACGATATCAAACTTTTTTTCACCTTCATACAAAGCACCTGCGGTCTGACCCGCAAAAGCCATATTAATCACCCTGTTGATATCTGCCACCGAAATATTGTAACGGGACAGTTCAGAACGGTTATAATCAATCACAACCTGCGGAGCACCTACTACCGGTTCAATATAAAGATCCTGAGCACCTTTTACGGTATTGATGATGCTTCCAATCTTTTTGGCATACGTGGCAAGACTGTCCAGATCTTCGCCGTAGATTTTACAAACCACATCCTGTCTGGCTCCGGTCATCAACTCATTGAAGCGCATCTGTACCGGAAACTGGAAACTTGTTGTGAGGCCGGGAATAACACTTAGAGCTTTACTCATTTGATCAGAAAGCTCAGGAAATGACTGGGCAGAAGTCCATTCCTTTTTAGGCTTTAAAACAATGATAATATCCCCGGCATCCATAGGCATGGGCTCTGTGGGAATTTCGGCACTACCGATCTTGGTCACTACTTTTTCTACTTCTGGAAACTGTGTTAAAAGGATATGTCCGGCCTGTGTAGTTGCCTTTTTTGTTTCGTTGATATTACTTCCCTGAAGGATTCTCATTTCAACCGCAAAGTCGCCTTCTTCAAGAGAAGGAATAAATTCTCCTCCCATTCTGGAAAGAATAAAGACAGCACCTGCAAACAGGATTAATACACTTAGAATGATCGTTTTTCTGAATTTAAGTGCTTTCATCAGCAGTTTTTGGTGTCCTGTTTCCACTTTACCCATGACGCGGTCTGAAATGTTTTCTTTTTCTTTTTTCTTTCTGCTTAATACCAGAGAACTCATCATCGGAATATACGTCAGAGAAAGAATAAATGCGCCGATCAGGGCAAAAGCAACCGTCTGGGCCATTGGTTTAAACATTTTTCCCTCAATTCCCTGAAGTGTAAAAATAGGGAGATATACAATTAAGATAATGATCTGCCCGAAAACAGCACTGTTGACCATCTTGGTAGCAGAGCTGGAAACCTGGTCATCCATTTCCTTTTTGCTGAGCATATTGTCTTTCCCAAAGTGCTTTTTATGGGCAAGCTGATGCAGCACGGCTTCCACAATAATAACGGCTCCGTCTACAATAAGACCGAAATCCAGGGCTCCAAGGCTCATCAGGTTTCCTCCCACCCCGAAAATATTCATCATGATAATGGCGAAAAGCATGGCCAAAGGAATGACGGAAGCCACCAATAATCCTGCTCTGAAATTTCCTAAGAATAAAACCAGAATGAAAACAACAATCAAAGCTCCTTCCATAAGGTTTGTTTTTACAGTACTTATGGTATTGTTTACCATTTTGGCACGGTCAAGGAAAGGTTCAATTACAACTCCTTCCGGTAATGATTCCTGGATTTTCTCCAGTCTTTGCTTAATATTTCCGATGACTACATTGGCATTCTCTCCTTTCAGCATCAGAACAATCGCTCCGGATACTTCTCCGGTATCATTATAGGTCATGGCACCATATCTTGTGGCATACCCTATTTTCACAGATGCTACATCTTTAATATGTACCGGAATACCTCCTTGGGTTTTTGCCACCTGGATGCTTCCGATATCTTCCGTGCTTCCCAGGAGCCCTTCACTTCTTATAAATAAGACGGTTTCTTTCTTTTCGATATAGGCACCTCCGGTATTCTGATTGTTTTTTTCCAGCGCTGCAAAAACATCGTTGATATTGATATTAAATGCCTGAAGCTTATTAGGATTAATGGCAATTTCGTATTGCTTCAGTTTTCCTCCGAAACTGCTGACATCGGCTACCCCTTTGGTTCCGAGAAGCTGCCTTCTGACTACCCAGTCCTGAATGGTTCTTAGTTCCGTTTCATCGTACACATTTTCGTATCCCTTTTTGGCTCTTACCACATACTGGAAGATCTCTCCCAACCCGGTGGAAATAGGGCCTAATTCAGGCTTGCCAATTCCAGCTGGTATATTGTCCTGTACAAGCTGTAAACGCTCCTGAACCTGCTGGCGTGCCCAATATACATCGGTATTGTCATCAAAAACCACCGTTACTAATGAAAGTCCGAAACGCGAGAAACTTCTTAGTTCTGTAATCCCGCTGATATTACTGGTAGCCTGTTCGATAGGAAATGTAACAAGGCGTTCTATATCTGCCGCACCGTAAGAAGGTGCAGTGGTAATGATCTGAACCTGATTATTGGTAATATCCGGCTGAGCGTCAATGGGTAGTTTAGTGGTTTCATAGATCCCAAAAAGGACCAGCCCCACTGTAAACAGAGCAATGATGAGTTTATTCTTTACAGAAAACTCAATAATTTTATTTAACATGAAAAAACGATTAATGAATAACCTGAAGTGATAAAATGTTTCTGAGGTCTTTATTTACGATATGAACTGAAACCTTCCGGTTTCATCAACACTACCTCAGGGAAACAGCTTTTATAATGACATGATAAACAACAGTATCATGCACAACAGGTTAAATTGATAGGTAATAATAAATGGACTGCTTTAAGAGTAAAGCAATTTCAGTATAAAATTAATTAAGAAAGCCGCGGAGGCTGAAAAATCTGAGAAAGGTATTGATGGGAAAAATCTTTTTCCTTGTAAATACTGGTTTTCTTTGAAACCGTAATTTCTTTAGGTTTTTTTATTTCGAATGTCAGTTCCGGAAGCTGGGCATGTACAGTAAGTACAATAGGTGGATTGATAAACGGCAGCTTCTGATCGGTGTCCCAGTCAGAATCCTGTTTGTGATTATCGTAATGTTCCATCACAAATTCTGAAAAGCTTCCGTGGTATTCCATGAAATGTTCCACAAACATCGGTACTTTCAGTACTTCCCCCGCATTGGTGGTAGCCAGCACATACATCATCGAACATAATATGGAGAACCATTTTAGCATCAGTGCAAATATAAGGTTTAAATCTTTCCTGAAAAAGTAATTGAAGATTAATTTTCCTTTAAATAAAGGGTTTTAAAGAGCTAACAACAGAGTTATATTACCATAACTTTTTTGCTGAACCTAGCATAATTTAGTCTGATACCTGATAGAGGTAGTAAAAAGGTATGTCTCAATAGTGAGACATACCTCGATTAAAATATATTGAAGAAGAAACGATTTTGATTTATAAATTGGGATTAGCCATTGTTTCTTTTAACGGAACCGGTAAAATATAGGCTTTATCCGAAGGCTGTAATGTATCCTTATCAGTAGGAGAAAAGAGATCTTCTGCATTTCTGGTAATACTCCATTGCAGCCTTTTAAGGTCATAATAGCGATGTCCCTCATAAGACAACTCCATATAACGCTCTTTCATGATTTCAGCTAATGAAACGGTATTAATTGGTTGTGCAGCTTCATTTCTTTTCATTCGGAGGGTATTGATATCGTGAAGGGTTTCCTGCTTTTTTCCCATGAAGAAACTAGCTTCTGCCCGGATCAGGTACATTTCACTGACTCTGAATATCTTCACATCATTAATTCTGTCACTATAGTCATTTCCAGGATATTTGTTGATGATATCATATCCTTCTTCTTCTCCGAAATTCTGTAGCCTTACATCCTTTTCATCAAACATAGACATCAATTGATATGAAGGTCTGAAATACATTCTTCCCGTAGAGTAATTCTGCCAGAGTGTATTCGGGCGAAGATCATTATCATTGGTTCGTTTCAGCTGAAAAATAACCTCAGTATTGTTGCTGTCTTTCCATATTCTCTCATAATGCTCTGCATTTTCTAACGGATAGAGCTGAATAAGCACTGTCGCTTTTTCTGCTGCCAGAGCATAATCTTTCTGATACAAAGCAACACGGGCCTCAAGAGCTATTACTGCATTGTTCTGCAATCTGAAATTCACCTGATGTTGGATATCCCGGGCGGCGTTCAGATCATTCCAGATATTCTGATAAAAGTCTGTAAGAGATATTCTGGCAGGCTTTTTATTGATATCGGTATTCATAATATAGGGAACAGTAAATCCGTTTGGATCAGCATCTGAAGCTCCGAAGTTCCTATGAAGATCAAAATGTAATAAAGCTCTCAATCCATGCAGTTCTGCGATCAGGGAGCGCATTTTTTCTCTCTGTTCTTCGTTATGAACGGGAACTTTTACAGCATTTCCCAACAAGAGATTAATGCTGTAAATGGTGGTATAATGGTCTTTCCATGTTTTGTAAAGAATGTTATCTTCCGAACTGTATACCCATCTCTGCAAAAAATTACCAAAACCGTTTACGCCGTTATTCTGGCTGTCCAGTCTGCATTCATCAGCCATGGCTGACCCTATCAGCAGGTTATATTCCGGATGGTATGTACTGTAGCACCCCAATACTCCCTTTTCGAACTGGGCAACTGATGAAAATATCTTTTCTTCTGACAAGGTATCCGATGGGTCCAGTTCCAACAGATTATTACAGCTGCTGATGCTTATACAAAGGCAAATTCCGGAAATGATTCTTACTATATTTTTATTCATAATTTATATTTTAAAATGTAACATTAAAACCAACGGTAAACGTTCTTGGTAAAGGATATTCATATTGGTACCAGTTGTTATCGTCTTCAGGATCCTGGCCTTTCCACTTGGTCCATGTCAGTAGATTCTGCCCCTGTGCAAAAATATTTATCTCTTTAATCAACTTATTGAGCCCTCCGATATCCTTTAACCGGTAATTGATGCTGATATTTCGAAGTTTGACATAATCTGCAGACTGTAGCTCTCTGTCCGTCATATACCTTGGATACTGTGCTCCCGGATTATCAGAAATATCTCCCGGTTTCTGCCACATATTCAGCATACTGGCGGATTGATTATAAATTCTATAGTTCGAATCTGCTGATGTTCTGTACAATTCCGCAGTATTAAGACGATACATCCCTTTGATAAAGGTAAATAAAGCACTTACCCTGATGTTTTTATAGGTAAATGAAGTTGTTACACCTCCTTTTACAGGTGGATCGAATGATCCTTTTACCATGACTGCGTTAGCAGGATCATAGTCTTTGGTGATGTTTCCTTCTTTATCATAATACATAGGAGCTCCGGTTGCCGGATCTACACCTGCCCATCTCACCATATAGAAGTGGCCCAATGCAGATCCTACTTTATGGATAGAATAATCATCCGTAACAATTTCCGTTTCGCTGCCTAAGCTAAGAATACGGTTTTGGTTATATGAAAAATTAAAGCCGAGATTCCATGTAAAATCTTCAGTTTTAATAATATCTCCGGATAAATAGACTTCTACCCCTCTGTTTCTTATTTCTCCCAAATTATCTGCAATAGAATCAAACCCTGAAGTCATAGACAGCTTTCTGTTGATAAACAAATCACTGGTCACGCGGTTGTATACATCTATTCCTGCCGTCAATCGGCTGTTCCACATTCCAAATTCGATACCTACATCGGCTATTTTATTCTTTTCCCAGTTATAATTCGGATTTCCGGGACTTCTGGGAATAAATGCTGTTGAACCATTATATTGTCCCGGTTTGTAAAGCATCCTGTATCCGAAATCACTGGCAAACCCTCCTGCGTTTCCCGTTAATCCATAGCTGGCACGCAGTCTGGCGAAACTTAAGGCTTCCCATTTTTTCAGAAAATTCTCTTCTTTAAGATTCCAGCTTCCTCCAAAAGCATAAAAGTGCTGATATCTGTTATTTTCCGGAACCCGGGATGATCCGTCTCTTCTGAAACTGGCAGAAAGAGTAAACCTGTTTCCGTAGGAATATCTCAACATACCCAGCTGAGACAAGAGTGTATTTTCAGTAGCACCACCCGTTATTTTGGGAATGAAATTATTTTCAGGAGTTCCCGGGGTTATTCCTCCAGGTGTATTATGCAAACCGTCTATAAGTCCATATCCTGTAAATCCGTCAAAGGTTTTTCTGTACTTGTTAAACTCTGCCAGAGCAATTGCCTCCATTTCATGGATTCCCCACTTTTTCTTGTAATTAATTCCCAGGTTGGCTATATATGAAGTTCTTTGCGTATTTACCCTCTCATACAGTCCTTGGCCTCCCGGATCAACCAGCTGTCCGAAATAGGTATCCGGTTTGATGATATGCGTATGCTTTACCTGTTGATCATTTACGCCTAAAGTACTTGTTATTTTAAGCTCTTTAGTCAGTTCATATGCCAGATTGGAGGATAGAAAACCGGTGAGGGTGTTTTCTTTACGGCTTACATCCTGGTACATTGCCAAAGCATTAGAACCAAACCGATTGACCCCCGGCTGAAGGTTTCCTTTTGCATCATAAGGTTTTTCATAAGGCAGTGCAAAGTATAATGATGCTATAGGATTGGTTTCACTGACATCAAAATCAGATTCGGACATACGGGACTGACTGTTGATAAGGTTTAAATTCAAAGAGCTGCTGAAACGTCCTGATTTATGATTAATTCCGGTACTGAAATTAAAACGTTCCAATCCTGAATTAGGCAATACGCCCTCCTGTTTATAGTAAGATAATGATGAGTAATGATTGGTTTTGGAATTTCCGCCACCCATTCCCAGATAATGAGAATTGGTAATGGCATTTCTTAGCAAAAGTTTTTTCCAGTTGGTATTCGTAGATCTCAGTGCCGCCAATTGTTGATCACCATATACATAATCATCTTCTGTTTTGGCTAACTGCTGACCGTTGACTATCTTGTATGGGTTCTTCCGGGAATATTGCCATCCCGGATAATTAGGATCCTGTAACATTTCTTCAAATTCAAGCCTTTGAGAGCTGTTCATCATATCCCATTTCCTGTTATTAACGGACGAAATACCGAACTGATTCTGATAGAAAAAACCCAGTTTTCCTTTTTCATTACTACTTCCTTTTTTAGAGGTCAGAAGAATGACACCGTTGGCTCCACGGGAACCGTATTGTGCCGTGGATGCAGCATCTTTAAGCACTACAATATCTTCAAAATCCAATGGGTTCAAGGCAGAAAATGTTTCCGGACTGACAGGTACTCCGTCCAGTATATACAGCGGGTTGGTTTTATCATCCTGTATGGAACCTATTCCCCGAATGGTTACCCGCCCTATTGCCCCCGGCTGTCCGGAAGGAGAAGCAACATGCAATCCGGGAACCTGTCCCTGTAAAGCCTGATCAAGGGAAGCTACAGGTGTTTTACTGATGACGTCCTTCTTTACTGTAGATACCGCTCCTGTGGTCTTTACTTTAGACTGTTTGGTATAACCGGTTAATACTACTTCTTCCAGATTACCGACCTTAGGAATCAATTCGATAAAAGAAGGGAATTGCCCGGCAATCAGGGTAATATTCTGAGAAAAGTATCCATCGGAGGTGATGATATATTTTCCGGATTTTTCGGAAGATGTAATATTTAAATTTCCATTTTCATCGGTATTCAGTATTGCTCCGCTGGCTTCGTCCCTTACGCTTACATTCACAAGTGGCTGCAAAGTTTTCTGATCCCTTATCACAATATTCTGATTCAGTTCCTGTGCCTGTATGGTAAATGTCATCCCGAGAAAAAGGGCTGCAGTACCAATAAGTTGTTTCTTTTCTAACATATGATTAACTCTATTATTTTTTTACTGTATTTTATAACAGGACAAAAGTAGAGCACAGATGTTAAGAGGTTTTTAAAACCATATTAAGACGGGATTAGAAAGCTGTTAGTTTTTTTTAATACGTTTAAAAAGAGGAAAGAAGCTGAGAGTTACTATTTGTCAGTTAAATTTATGAAGATTAATAAAAGGCTTACTCTATTTTAGCATATTAAAATAAAAGATATTCAGTTGCCTGGAGAAAGTAATTTCCAGCTTCCCTGCCCCATTTAAATAACCGGAATTTCAACCGTTACTGTGGTTCCTTCATTGATTTTAGATAGAAATTTTAAATTCCCCTGGTGCAGTTTTATAATTTTTGCACAAAGAGAAAGGCCTAGCCCAAAACCTTTGATTCCATAGGCGTTGGCAGATCGGTAAAAAGGCATCGTAATTTTGTCCAGTTCTTCAGCATTGATCCCGATTCCATAGTCTGTTATAGAAAATTGGACAAAAGTGTCTTCGATAGAAATCAGAATTAAAATTTCTTTTCCTGAGAACTTATGAGCATTAGAAATGATATTGGTCAGAGCGAGTTCCAGTAAATTGCTATTAGCATTAATATAGGTTTCCTGAAAACATTCCGGATTTTGGATATTAATGTTGAATTTCAGATCAGGAATTGTTTTACTGCTGTAATCCGTAACCGTCCAGATAAAAGTTTCCAGAGAAACAGCTTCCAAAGGATAGTTCCGATGGTCCAGCTGATCAAACGTCAGAAGGTCGCTAATGATGTTGTTCATATGAAGAGAATCCCTGAGCACCCCTTTTAAAATATCCTGATAATCCTCCGGTGTTCTTGTTTTTCCCAAGGCAATTTCCGTATTTCCAATCAAAGAAGTAATGGGTGTTTTTAATTCATGAGAAGCATGGGAAACAAAAGCCTGTTGAGAATCAAATGATTCCTGAAGTCTTTCCAGCAGGTTGTTGATACTTTGGGTAAGAATTCCGATTTCATCTCTTTTGCGTTTTACAGGGATTCTAGTATTCAGACTTTTTGCCTGGATTTTATTCATGTATTTATTAATTCTGTCAATAGGGCGAAGGCTTACCCCCGAAAACCAATGCCCTAATAATACCGTTATCAGAATAGCAATCAAAAAGCAATAGATCATTGTTTCCCTAAGTTCTTTAAGAGATTTTTCACCGAGCTTATTCTGAGCTTCAGCCATCACAATATAATCTCCTGAATTATCTACATAATAAATTCCTACCACATAAATATCGCCTTGCTGATAATAGATGATTTTATTTTTTACAACTTTCTGAAGTGTTTTTCGGTTCCATGTCGTGGAAGAGTCTTTAATAAATACGGGCTGGAAATTAAGATTGTAAATTCTGATTGTTTCTTTCGGTAAAGTACGGGGAAGTTTTTTCAGGACCTGGTCAAATTCGAGTTTGGTAAAGTTATCCTGTGCAAGATAATTATGCCCTACTGTATAGGCCCGGTCTTCCAGTTGTTTTAAGAAATTATTTCTCCAGTCTCTCTTTACAATCAGATAAATAGAAGTTAATACAAAGATCAGTAATACAGCAAAAAGAACTGTAAAGACCAGGGATAATCTGCTTTTCAATTTCATAATTATTCATCTTTAAGAATATAACCCATCCCGATCACCGTATGGATTAATGGTTTGGAAAATCCTTTGTCTATCTTCGTTCGTAAATAATTGATGTACACGTCAATAAGATTGGTTCCTCTGTTGAATCCGATTCCCCAAACTGCTTCTGCAATTTTAACCCTGCTGATTACCTTGTTCTTGTTGATCAGAAGATACTCCAGAAGCGTATATTCTTTCAGAGTTAAAAAAATCTCTTTCCCTGCCCTTCGTACTATTTTTTTATAAGAATCCATGGAAAGGTCTTCAGCGGTATAAATTGATGAAGGAATACTGCTCTGACTTCTTCTACCTAATGCATTGATCCGGGCCAGAAGTTCCCCAAAATGAAAAGGTTTAGTCAAATAATCATCCGCCCCTTGCTCAAAACCTGTTAATTTGTCTTTAATGGTTGATAAAGCACTGAGCATCAGTACAGGAATTTCAGGTTTAAATTTTTTAATTTCCATACACACTTCAAAACCATTCATTTGCGGCAGAATTACATCGAGCAGAATAATATCAAAATCCTGCTCAAAAGCCAGCCGAAGTCCCATTCTTCCTTCGTAAGCTAATGTAACATGATAATGATTTTCTTCAAGTCCTTTCTTGATAAAACTCGATACTCCAAATTCGTCTTCAATAAGTAAAATATTCAGCATATTAATAAGGTCAGCAATGTTTATCAAAATTAAATGATTTCGTATGAACTCCCATTAACATTAGAAAATTTTAATATAGCATTAGAAAACGATTAGAAAAATCAGAAATTATTGGAACGGAAATTTATTTTTAAATATTCAATTTTAAAGAAAAAAATATTGATTCAGGTGCAAGAGTAATAAGAGGGAAGCTGTTGAAGGAAAAACCTGATCCGGATCCGGAAAAACTAACCTGAGTTAAAAAGAATTATCAAAGTTTAGATTTCAGTCTGCTTAAAGTTTCCTGTGAAATATTAAGATAGGAAGCTACCATTTTATTAGAAAGCCGGCGTACAATAATTGGATTTTCTTCCAGTAGCTGTTTGTATTTTTCAAGAGCATCCTGCACCATAAAAGACATCAGTCTTTTTGTATTGGCAATACAGGCAATTTCAATATAAATTCTGTAAAATTTTTCCCATTGAGGGATGATGTCCAATAAATGATAAAAATCCTGATGGGTAATATAATATACTTCCGAATCTTCTACAGCCTGAAGAAGCTCATCAGAAGGTTCTGAAGTAATAAAGGTATGAAGGGCAGTAGCAAACTGATTTTCAAAAGCAAAATACCTTGTAGAATCCTGCCCATCCTTATTGATATAAAATATCCGCAAACAGCCTTTTACAACAAAGAATGTTTTCTTGGGAGAATGAACATTGGTAACGAGAAGCTCGTTCTTTTTTAATTTAACAGGTTTGAAGTAAGAAAGAATAATTTTCAATTCTTCATCCGTTATTGATATTTTGCTTTTAATATATGAAACTAATACGTCTTCCATTTATTTAAATCAGTCACCGCAAATGTAGCAATAAATAAGTTAAAAAATTACTGCTATTCCCGCTTCCTAAGTACTTTCAGAAGATTTTCCTTCCGATTGTCCTGCCCTCCAGTATGAGCAGATATTCATTGCATGGGCATCCCATTTCAGATTTATTTTAAAATAGGTGCGAAGTTCACGTACCGTGGTATATTCCGCTGCGATATAAACATATTCTTTTAAGACTCCAGGTGGAAACTGAACAGATTTCACTGCTTCTGCAAGCTGACTTCCCTCTTCCGGGTGAGGGTTATGAAGCCATTCCACCGAAATATCTGCTGCAGAGCACAGAATAAGTTCATCTTCTCTGCCTGCAACTTCCAGTACTATTTTTGCCGTTACGTCTGATGGAAACTGTTCTGCGATAGCACAGATAACAGGTAATGCGGTTGCATCCCCTGCCAGCAGATAAAAATCAGCATTTGGAATTAAGGGTCTTGTACTTTCTTTCATTCCTATTTCCAATACATCACCAGGACTGGCTTTCAGTGCCCAGGCAGAAGCCGGACCGTTATCACCATGCGCTACAAAATCTATAGTCAATTCTCGATTTTCCAGATCAATCTTTCTGTTGGTATAGGTTCTGATAAAAGGAGCACTTCCCTCTTCAGTGGGAATAAAGATTTTATTATTAGAGCCGGCACGGACATTGCTCAGCAATCCAGCCTGGATATCGTTGATGTCAAATATCACACGGATAAGGTGCGGAGTAAGATATTGTTTGTTTTTAACGGCAAATGCAGAACGAATCTTTTTCGTTTTTTCTTCTTGAACTATCATAGAATTTTTCATATTTATTTTTTATTAAACAGTAAAATAATCATAGACACGACACCGCTGATGCCTCCGAACAGATAAACGGTCTGATAATCAAACCAGCCTGCGATTAATCCTGCAATGGGACCCGCCAGTCCTAATGAAAGATCCACAAATGCTACATAGGCTCCCAATGCTGTACCTCTCATCTGAGGTTTTACTTTTTGAATCGCGAGCACTCCCAAGGCTGGAAAAATCAGTGAAAATCCGACCCCCGTCAATCCACATCCGATAATGGCTAATGTTTTGGATGCAGATGCCCAGATCAGCATCTGTCCCACCACTTCAATGGTCAGTGAGATGAAAGCAATCGTAAAGCCTCCGTATTTATCAGGAAAAGAAGCAAAGAGAATCCTGGTAAAGACATAACAGGCCCCGAAGATGATAAAGGCAAGCGAAGCATCACCCCAGTTTTTTTGTAAGAAAAATAAAGCAATAAAAGAAGCAATACATCCAAAGGCCATTGATGAAAACGCAAGGCTTAATCCCTGTCCGGATATGGCACCGATTACTTTGTAGAAAGGGGTTCGGACGTGATCTTTATCTGTAGGAAGAGAAGGAAGTTTTGCCGTAGAAAGCCAGCTTACGATGGGAAGTAAAGCAATAAGAGCAAAAGCAGGCATAATGCTGTATTCTTTGCTTAGCCAGATGCTGACTGGAGCTCCGATTGCTATTCCGGCATACATGGCAATACCGTTCCAGGTCATTACTTTTCCGGAATTGGTATGCCCTACAAGGCCTATTCCCCATGTCAATGCTCCGGTAACCAGAAAGCTCTCACCCACACCATGTATAATCCGTGCTATTAAAAGAAAAGAAAGTGCCAGCAGTGGATGAGCCTGAAATAATACAGCCAGTATATAAGCTGCTCCCGCAATCACAGCCAATATCACACCGGACATTTTACTTGTCTTTGCTCCTTTTGTATCCGTAATTTTGCCGGAATAAGCTCGGGTTAAAAGTGTTGACAGAGACTGCAGGCCAATAACAAGTCCCACAATGATACTGTCAAGACCTAAATTACTCTGAACAAACCTGGGAAGTACGCCCAAAGCAATTCCTATTGTCAGGTAAACTCCGAATACCGAAATAATAATCGGAGTGGTTGCCTGATAGAAATTAATAGTCTGTCCTTTTTCTAATGTTGTACTCATAAATTTTGTTTAAAATATTCGGGTGCAAAGGTCCCCGAACAGTTAACACAAAACTTTGATCTAGATCAAAAAAGGTACAGTTGTTTTAATCGAAATCTAAAAAGCTATCGGTAAGCTGCTTCCATTGTATTTTGGCAACTCCAAAAATCCCGGGAACAGCAATGAATAGATTTCTTATTATGTCAAAGAATTTGGCATTAAAATTAGGTCTTTCATTTCGTCCATATACTGCTGCTTTTAAATAATCAGGACTTCTCGATATCATAAAGGTAGAAGTGGCTTCTGAACTGTAAAAATGAGCAACATGACGGTTTTTTTTATTTTGGGGATTTCTGGATGGCCTGCAGGTCATTGATATGCTTTCAGAAAAGCTGTCCTGATAAAAGCATATATCTGTCACTTCTACCCAGTCGTATCCTCTGGCCTCAGGCTCTCCCGGGCCCGGAATGTCAATCCGTATAAAATCTCCTTTTTGAGGTTCACGGTCTACAGGATTGCCATCAAAATCATATAATCTAAATGCGGCAAATGCCTTACCGCTATAGCTTTCCCATTGGTTCACTGAGAAAAACCTTTCTTTTAATATGGTAAACTTATGCGGAATCAAGTCCTGTTTAAATACTTTTCTGCTTTCCGTATCATGGAAACCGCCAAACTTTTGTGCAGGAACACTTTTTAATATTTTTGGACTCATATGATAGGGTTTTTAGCAAATTAATACAAAAATCCTCCAAAATTTTATGAGCAGGGTCACAAAAGAGTTAAACGTTTGTTTGAATATTTTGTGTAATCAGGTCTCGGTTGGCTAATAATTCACTTTTGAGAATTTATTCATTTTTGGGAAAAAACAGGCATACAATTCTTCAGTTAGCGAAATAAGTTTAATAAGATATGTTTTTATACTGTTAATTTCAGAATCCTAAAGAAAATGAAAGACATTTAGCAAATAATTATTTTTACTTAAAATAAATAATTTTTAAAAAAAATAAGCTTATAATGTTTTGCATAATATGTTTTTTGTTTATATTTGTGAATCGAAATAATTTTTTTTCATCATTTGTGTTTTTTTAAGGTCTCCACTCGTGGAGACCTTTTTGTTTTCAATTATCTCATAATTGAATATTGGCTGTTGAAGTGGAAAAATGGATGAAATGTGAAATATCTTATTTTTTATTATCGTCAATTGCTTTTATATAAAGGAATGGATGAAGTCTTGTGATGTTAATAACTCTCTTTTTTAATAAATTCAGACTGCCTTTGTGTGCGTTTCTAAGCCTATTGAATGGTTTTAATAAAATCAGTCGGCCTGAACTGCATTACAGATTGAAAGCTTCTGGTATAAGCCTGAACACTCTTATAGCCTACTTCATAGGCTGTTTCTGAAATCGTCAGATTACCCGAACTCAAGTATTCCAGACTCTTGATGATACGAAGCATTTGCTGATATTTGCTTAAGGTAAGTCCTGTTTCTTTTTTGAAGATGCGTTCCAGCGTACGGAGAGATAATAGAGCTGTATCGCTGAGATCTGTCATTTTGATTTCATTTCGGTAATGATTGTGCAGATGCTCTAAAACTTTTGTGAGGCGCTTGTCTTTTGGAAGGCTGATGTGGAGGGTTAGTGAATGTTCTACAAACTGAGGCAGTTCATTGAACAGCGCTTTAAGAAAAAAGATTTCATGATGATCTGTAGTCATCAGCTTAGACCATTTTTCTGCATATTTTATCATTTCCTTTAAAACAGATGGAACGGAAAATACGTTGACTTCATCATAAAAAGGATTGTCTGTATCAATATCTGCAAACATGATCATCAGCCTGATCTTCTCAGAATGGGAATTGGTTTTATGGACTGCATTAGGCGGGATCCATATGGCATGATTTTGAGGAAGGAGATAGATTTTTTCTTCAATAGTAATATACTGAAACCCACTCTCCACATACACGAGCTGGCCTTTCTGATGGTGATGAAGAACATCATCATGAACCCAGTTTTCTTCGAACCATACAAAATAAGGTTTTTTCAGGTCATCTATTTTTATAGTATCATTGGCATTCATGTCGTTTTAGGTTAAAATTTTGGCAAAATTAAACAAAATTACTGTGCTAATTTTGTACAAAAGTTTTTTATTATGATGAAGAATGAAGTAAAAAAGAATGCTTCGTATGTTTTATTGATTATTAATATTCTGGTTGTTGTACTGATTTCCAGCAATCTCCGCTCCCCAATTGTTGCAGTTGCGCCTGTGTTGGGAGAAGTAAGAGATGCCTTGCATCTGGATAATTTTCAGGTGAGTTTACTGACTTCTATTCCACTGTTTATGTTTGCTGCCTGTTCTGTGCTGGTGAGCAGATTTTCCAATAAGTTCGGAATCAGTAAACTGCTGATGTATTCTCTGATTATTTTAAGCTTTGGTTTATTTTTAAGAATAAGCGGATCTCTTTGGCTTTTATTTTTAGGTTCTCTATTCATTGGCTTGGGAATATGCATTGGAAATGTAGTTACTCCCGGATATGTTAAAAATAATTTCCCGAAACAGATTGGTCTCATGACAGGCATTTTTGCTGTATCGATGAATCTTACAGCAGCTCTGGCTTCAGGGTTTAGCGTGAAAATCGGAGAATGGACAGGATTCGGATGGAAAGGTTCCCTGGGAATATGGCTGGTGATTGCGGCATTGGGTTTTATGGTTTTATCATTGGAATTCATATTCAATAAAAGAAATCCTGATCAGCCCAAAACGGCGCTCAGTACTTCAGATTTTAATATGTTCAGATCTGCTCAGGCATGGAATATCAGTATTTTTATGGGACTGCAGTCTTTATTTTATTACTGTCTGGTAGCCTGGCTGCCTTCATTTCTTGCTGATTTTCATATGCAGGGAGAAAGTTCAGGCTGGGTATTTTTTGTAATCCAGATTACGATGATTCCTGTTACGTTCTGTTGTCCGATTATTGCCAGTAAAATGAAAGACCAGAGAGCTATGATCCTTTTTATCTGCACTCTGATGTTCGGAAGTACCATGATGTTTGTCTTCCTGAAGTCTCAATGGATTTACGTAAATGCCGTGATCATAGGGATTTCCAATGGATTGTCTTTCAGTTTATCCATTCTGTTCTTTTCCACGAGAACGAAAAGCAGCATCAATGCGGTTAAAATATCAGGGATGGCACAGTCGGTAGGATATCTGATTGCCGCTTTTGGGCCTCCATTATTTGGTAAACTGCATGACTGGGATATTTCCTGGAACAGTTCGTTTTATTTATTGAGTTCGGCAGTATTGTTAATGCTCTATTTTGGGATGAAGGCTGTGAGAAATAAATATGTAGAAGATTAAGACATAAGTTTAAAGGATAGAAATTAATTAATCATTGCCTTCTATCCTTTTTTTTGCTTCTTTAAACAGTTTTATTAATTAAAATTTTAATTCAGCTTCTTCACCGTCATCAAGTACAAAACATCTCTTCTCCAGTCTGTTTTCATTTATTTTCTCTTTAATAAATTTTCTGTTTTCCCTGCAATGACTTAAAGTTTCCAGATGCGTTACCCAAACAGTAGACTCCGGCGCATATTCACAGACTTTTAAGATATCTTCACGGGTCATAATAATAGGATCTCCTATGGAAAAAGTAGCGGCGCCTCCTGCTACAATGATGTGTTGTGGCTGATGCTTATCGATTTCCTGAGCAATTTCATCGTACCAGATAGTATCTCCTGTGATGTATACTGATTTATTGTCTGTTTTAAATATAAAACCATTCACGATTCCCATTTTTTCTCCGATTTCTCCGGTTCCATGCTGTCCTTTGGTGGTTGATATCTCAATATTTTTGAATTGAACCGGCTCATTACTTACAGCAATAATGTTTGTGAATCCTTGTTCTGCAATTTGTTCCGAAATGATATCCGGGCAGACGAGCGGTATATTTTTATCAAGAAGTTCAATAGCTGCAGCGTCCCAATGATCAGGGTGAAGGTGGGTTACAGCAACTGCATCTACGCTTTCTAATTTTTTATTTAATTCTTCTTTACTGAAAGGCAGGTCTACGAGAGGATTGAGTAATTCGCTGTCTGTCATTGGCATTTTTCCTCTGGAACCTTTGTTTCCGAGCATCGGATCTATCAGAATAGAAACTCCATCAATATTCAATAGCAATGTTGCATTGCGCCATAATTGTAATTTCATTTTGGATATTTTTGTTGGATAAAGTTATTACCTTGTAAAAGTAAAACAATCGAAGGTTACCAAAAGGTTAACCATAAATATTTAACTGACCCATGAATTTTGAAGAATTTAAAAACTGTGGATTAAGACGAAGCCTGGATGTCCTTTCTGGTAAATGGAAGCCGCTGATCCTGCAAAACCTCTTTGAGGAAGATCAGGTACGTTTTGTGGAGCTTTGGCGGAATATGCCCAGGGTTTCAAAAAAAGTACTTGCAGAACAGTTAAAACAGCTGGAAGAAGATTTTATTATTGAACGGATTGAAGTGTATAATTTTCCGAGTGAAGTTTATTATAAACTAACAGAAAATGGACGAAAACTTGGACCTGTTCTTTCTGAACTTCATTTGTGGGGAAATGGATTGAGTAAGAAAATGGATTGAGTTGTCAGTCTGTAATAAGATCTTAAAATGAGTTTCTTTTTGTAGGGAAGTTTAGTTTTTTATTAAAGTTGTTAAACTTTACAAAAATCAGGTGTGTTTATTATGCGTAAAGCTTGATTCTAAAAAACTTAATTGGTTCAAAATAATCAATGTGAAAATTTAAACAGCTTCATTAAAAAAATCGCGGTAAGTAGTACTTACCGCGAAATGGTGTAAAAGATTTTAAAAATAAAATCACATTGATTTGTATCTTTTTGAATCGTTTAGTTCATCGCTATAAATTTGAACTTAAACAATTGACAGGATGTACCATAATAATCCCAAAGCTGCAAGTTTGAGTTACCATCCATAGTACAGTTAGGGATATCCCAACCACGTGTGGCATCCACTTTTGATAGTATTTTGTAGTAGCCATTGGAGACAGCGACTACCTGCCAGGCCTGTGCATCATTACCATAGTTCTGCCAAAGCCGTATTGAAGTTCCCAGTGTATTGCTGTTGCTGGTTAGGTCAATGCAACGATTGGTTGCACTGGCTTTCGACACAAAACGCCAGTACCCGTTACCGGCATCGATAGCAACCCATCGCTGTGCAGAAGCACCATTTCGTGTCCATGGTCTTAACACTGCGCCATTGGCATCCTCACCTGACTTTAAATCAAGTACTTTGTTCGCATCGGTCTGAAATTCGATTTCGTAAATACCATTGTTGATCAGGCTGCTGTTTGTATTACAGTTTCCAACAGGATAATTGGAAGATGCATATTGTTGGAACCACTGTTTAACTGGTGCAGCGCAGGCCTCCCAATCGTTGTTATAGGCTGTTCCTGCATTAGGGTCACCCTTGTGGAGGAGGTTATCCGGGGCAAGAACATTCCAGCTTACATTACCCGATTGATCCGCAATATATTTCAGATTTGCACCAAATCCGCTTCCGCCTGCTGTCCCGGTTGTTCCGATACCAAAGGTTCCATATCCCTGAGGAGCCCAGTCGGTTTCGGTAATGGCAATCGGTGCAATGTCTGCAATAGGCTTAACGTTAATATTCCATGCATTTTGAAAGGATTGATAGTTGCTGAGACCACCCCAGTAACCCGGATAGATGTGAACGGCATATCCGATATTACCACCTGTGATCTGGTTATTGACATAGCCCTGATAATGCGACTGCCACCCTGTACCCGGTATCCAGCAGACATTATTGGCCCCGTTGTTACGGATGATATTGACTAATGGCTGGAAGAAGTTTTTAAGTGCTGCAAAGTGCTCGTTCCCCGTTGATCCCCATGTTCCGTTTGTCCCGAGGATCTCGACAGGTTCGTTGGCCAGTTCGAACATTACATTGTCAGCGTTCTTCAGGCTAGGATGTTGAGACAAAAATGTCCATACCGTTTTAAGATAACTATGATAGGCATCGTTCACGGCAATACGGTTTGGACATACACCTGGCGGGCGTAGGATCACATACATTCCCAGGCTGCGGGCATGGTTGATCAGTGGAATAATCACCTGATCCGTATAAGTTACCAGGCGGTTGTAATTGAATCTTGAGATATCGTTCTCAGGGATAGCCGGTCCGGGATCATTGGTCCAATACGGATCAATATGAAGGCGGATGTAATTGAGATACCAGCCATCGGCAGAGCTGCTGAGCTTATTCATGACAGCTTTGTTGTAGTTCAGAGCTCCCTGAACATTGTAATTGTCCCAGGTACAGTATCCGGAATTGGCACCGTACTGGCATCCATTAAACCAGGGGCTGGGTGTTATGGCAACCCCATGTAAGACAACGTTATTGCCACACGGATCTTGGAGGTATCTGCCTCCGACATGCAATGTTGGTGTTGCGGCCAATGCTCTTGCGCTGGCATTGAGGTTGGTTTCGGGTTCTTCGAGTAAATTTTTCTCATCCATCGTAGAACAGCTGGAAAGAATAATTAACAGAAAGGCCAGTAGCCACATTTTGTTTGTTTTCATAGTTTAAATATTAATATTAAAAGGTGATTTTATTTTACTCATCAATGTTTCTATTCCCTAGCCTGTACAGGAGGGTTGGATGTTTTAATTTTAATTGGACGGTAAGGTAATGCTGCAACACTGTAATGATCACTCAATAGGATACTGAGTATGATCTTTGTTGCTTTGTTCTCAGATTTCAGAACAATGGAATCGTTTCTATTCCTGTTGAGAGTGTTTCTTCTCATTTCTGGATCATCCATCTTAAATATGATATTATGAAAATCCGAATTCTAATCGAGAACTATTGTTAGTTTGTGATAAAAATACATATATTATTAAATATAAATCAATATTTATTTAAAATTAACATAAAAAAATCAATATCATAAATAAGATAATCAGTAAATAGTCATAAGGTTTTTATAATAAAGAAAATAAACAGAACCTTATCATAATTTTTTTTTATGATATAGATGAAAAAAAACGGAAGTCATATTTATTTTGTATCAAAACTTTTAATATTAGCTCAAAAAAACCTCACAAAAAAAACGAGATTCCTATTAAATCATCAATGAAATTATTGTAAGGGAAAATATAATTACTGATTTTGATGATTTTTGGTGGAGATTAAATGTCCCTTAGAATCCATTTACAGATAATGCCTTTTGTCCAGAATCTATTTTTCATGTCTTCTCCAGACTTTATTTCATTTTTTGTACCTTTAAATGGATAATCTTCTGGGAGCCCTTTTTATCCGAAAAGGTTAACAGATTCAGTATAAAAGACTAATAACAATTTTTACAAATGAAAAGAATCATTATTTTGATTTCCTGTGTATTAGCTGCATGGGGACATGCTCAGACTACACTGCCGTCCATTCAAAGATTTACTACAACTTCCCGCGGACTATCTGTCAATTCAAGAAAAGGAACATTGATTGAGAAAAAAATAAGTAATGTTGGTAGGTTTAAGAATCTGAATATTCAGAAAATCGTAACCAAAGATGTTTCAGATAATTCACCAGAAACTCTTCTGGGAATTATGTATGAATACGAAACTTTTGATGAAATCTCCAAGAAGACACTCACTATAGATAAAAATGAATTGGAAAAGCTGATCCAGGCTCTTCAGATCATGGAACAGAAAGAAAATGAAAAAACAAATCAGGAAACCAAATATAAATTCGTTACCATGAGTAATATTGAATTCGGAAGTGTTTATCGGGAAAAACTTTCTTCGTGGCTTCATTATATAAAAATCCCATCCAATCATTTTAATCAGAATGTACTGGATTTCAATAAAGATGAACTGAAGGAGCTAATTGCTATTTTAAAGAAAGCAGAACAGGAACTCTAAGAAACAATCAGACAACTATTGTGGATGTAAAACGCTAACTGCAAAAAATTTAAAAACCTTATAGGTTTCCAGAACCTATAAGGTTAAAAAATTAAAAAAAATTATTACCTGAAGGGATCGTTTAATCTCTAAACTGATCCAAAACTTCCATAATATTCTGATATACAAAATCCAATTCTTGGGAAGTAATACAATATGGCGGAACCAGATAGATTACATTTCCCAGCGGCCTCATAATAATCCCTCTCTGTAAGAATTCATTGTACAGCTTCTTCCCTATCTCATTGAAATAAGAAGTATCATTCCCGGTTTTAAAATCGAAAGCTAAAATAGTTCCGATCTGTCTAACCTTTTCTACATGAGGATGTAAAGCAAGTGTTTTTACAAACTCTGAATGTTGATGAGCAATGCGGTTGATATTCATTTGAGTTTCGTTTGTCAAAAGTATTTCCATACTGGCGAGAGCAGCCGTACAGGCTAAAGGATTTGCAGTGAACGAATGTCCGTGAAATAAGGTTTTATAACGGTCATCCGACAGAAAAGCATTGTAAATTTCATTGGAACAGGTGGTGATTCCCATGGGCATCGTGCCTCCCGTTAAACCTTTTGAAAAACACATAATGTCAGGCTTTTCCGTAAGATAATCTGCTGCGAAAAGCTTACCTGTTCTCCCAAATCCGGTAAAAACTTCATCCTGAATCATAAGAATGCCTTCTTCTCTGCAGTATTTCATCAGCTGGCTGAGATCTTCAGGTTTATACATCAACATTCCGGCAGCTCCCTGAATTAGCGGTTCATAGATAAAGCAGGCTACTTCATCAGCGCGTTCTTTAATCTGCGCATGCAGGCTTTCCAGATTTTCTGAATTGGGTGTGTCAATAAATACAACTTCAAACAGCATGCTTTCAAAAGGTCTTGTCCAGAAACTTTTTCCACTTACAGACATCGCTCCGAAGGTGTCTCCGTGATAAGCATTTTTAAAAGCTAAAATCTTTGTCTTCTTCTGTTCTTTATTGTATGCATATTGAATACACATTTTTAAAGCAACTTCTACTGCTGTAGACCCGTTATCTGAATAAAAAACTTTTTCCTGGCCAGCCGGAAGAAGTTTCAGTAAATTTTCTGAAAGCTGTACGGCTGGTTCATGCGTAAATCCCGCAAAAATAACCTGCTCCAATGTATTTAACTGTTCAAAAACACGCTGTGCAATATAAGGATGAGAATGTCCGTGCAACGTAACCCACCAGGATGAAACAACATCCAGATATTTTTTTCCTTCGTTGTCATACAAGTAAATTCCTTTTCCCTTTACAATTGGAATGGCATCATCAGCTGTTTTCATCTGGGTGTAAGGATGCCAATTGACTGCTCTATCCCTCTGTTGAAGGCTGATTTCTTTTGTTATTGTATTCATATTATAGATCTAAAAAGTAGAAATGAGTGATGGAATTGGATTTAACAATAATTTAGTTGAATATGTTGGCGTAAATGTTGGATTAATCGCAAAGGCGCAAAGTTTTATCATAGATTGCGAATATTTTAAGGCGCAAGAAAATCAAAGATTTTCAGCAAAGAATGTGTTTAATTTTATCGGAGATAAAATCCTTGCGCCTTAAAATATTTCTTACTACAAAAGATTTTGCGTCTTTGCGTTTTCCAACTTGTACTGCAGTTTATAAAAATTCAAAAACCAATTTTATAATAAGCGCTATAATACCAATAATCCAACTCATCACTCATCATTTATCATTTATAATTCATAATTATCTAACAGCATGTTTCTTTTTTCATCATAGGTTTCAGTCCTAAGGTCTGCAGCATCTGCATGTCTTCAGATACACCCGGATTAGGTGTTACTAAGAGCGTTTCTCTTTCTCCCGTAAAAATAGAATTGGCTCCTGCCATAAAGCACCATGCCTGTTCTGTTTCAGACATTTCTATACGCCCGGCACTTAGTCTTACCATAGAAGATGGCATTACGATTCTTGCGGTAGCGATCATTCTCACCATTTCCCAGGTATCCACTTTTTCATTATCGGCCAGTGGTGTTCCTTCTACCCTTGCCAATGCATTGATAGGAACAGATTCCGGATGTTTTGGCATTGTTGCCAGTGTAAGAAGCATTGAAATTCTGTCTCTGTGTGTTTCACCAAGCCCGATAATTCCTCCGGAACATACTGTGATTCCTGCTTTTCTTACATTGTTTATCGTATTGATTCTGTTGTCAAAGGTTCTGGTAGAGATGATCTCCTCATAATACTGCTCAGAGGTATCAAGGTTGTGATTGTAAGCGTACAATCCGGCTTCCTGAAGCCTTACAGCCTGTTCTTCCGTAAGCATCCCTAACGTACAGCAGACTTCAAGACCAAGGTTATTTACTCCTTTCACCATGTCAATCACTCTGTCAAAATCACTGTTATTACGAACTTCACGCCATGCTGCCGCCATACAGAACCTTGAAGATCCCGAATCTTTTGCTTTTTGTGCATGGGCAATTACGGTTTCTGTAGGTAATAAAGCCTGTACTTTGATGTTGGTGTGATAACGTGCTGCCTGTCCGCAGTAGGAGCAGTCTTCAGGACATCCACCTGTTTTGATGGATAATAAAGTAGATATCTGCACTTCGGAAGGATCATGCCATTGGCGGTGTACAGTGGCTGCTTTATAGATCAGTTCCATCAGAGGAAGGTGATAAATTTCCTCAATTTCTTCTTTCGTCCAATTGTTTCTCAATGTTGTTTTTGTATCCATTATCCTATTTTTGTTATTGTTAATTGCTTTGCAGCAAGTTGTATAGATTCCTTATCTGTTTTTTTGATTTCGGGAATCTTTATAATTTTTGTTTCTTTTTCGATAAAACTGCAGATCACTCTTTCTGTATCCTTCGGAAAGTCTCCGTTAAGAATTAAATACTCAAGCTGAATTTCTCTTTGTTGTAAAGCCAGGATGGAGAGCAAGCTATGATTGATGCAGCCTAAATAATTTCTGATTACCAATGCTACAGGAAGACTTAATTCTTCAATGAGATCAATCATAAAAGTAGTGTCTGAAATGGGTACCATAAGTCCTCCGGCTCCTTCTACAATTAATGGGCTTGCTGTTTTTGGGAGTTGAAAATCATTCAGATTGATGGTGATATTTTCTTCTTTTGCAGACTGATGGGGTGAGGCTGCCAGCTGTAAACGGTAAGTTTCAGGATGACAGATATTTGTATCAGTCCATGCTTCAATTTTATGACTGTCTGTATAGTGCAGATCACCTGACTGTATGGGTTTCCAGTATTCTGTTTTAAAATGCTGAACCAAAACGGCTGAGCACACTGTCTTTCCTATTTCGGTTCCTATTCCTGTTATAAATAATTTCATTTTTTTGTGATTCGGGGATTCGTGTTCCGGGTTTTGAATGTTATTTCTTTAGTTTTCAATAAATTCTTCAATAATTCCTGTCAGTTTTACAATTTCCTCTTCTGTGTTAAAGCTGTGGAGGCATATTCTTAACCTTTCACTTCCTGCTTTTACTGTGGGACTGTAGATGGCATAGGTTAAAAATCCTTCCTCAGATAAAGCATCCTGTAAGCTTTTCAGTCTTTGGTTATCCGGTATTATAATAGCCTGAACCGGACTTACTTCTGCGGACGGAGACTGTAAATTCCTGCTTCGGAAAGTTTTAATATTGTTCTGAAGCTGAATGGCCAGGTGATGATTTTGATCTAAAAAATCATATCCTGTTTTGATACTCATCCACTGAAAATCCTGTGCTGATGTGGTATAAATGAAAGGACTTGCAAAATTGATCAGGTAAGATTTCACTGTTTCATTGCAAAGAATTGAGGCGCCATGAGCTCCGAGAGCTTTTCCATAGGTTATGACTGCGGCAGAAATCTGATGCTGTAATTGATATTGTTCAATCAGTCCATATCCGAAGACTCCAAAAGCGTGAGCTTCATCTACAATCAGAGAGGCTTTGTATTTACTGGCGAGTGAAGCGATTTCCCGGATCGGAGCAAAATCACCTTCCATAGAATAAAGGCTTTCTATTGCGATATAGCAGTGATTTTTTTGTTTTTTTAAAATGTTTTTAAGATCTTTAAGGTCATTATGTTTGAATTTCAGTTTTTTAGCATTCGATAATTTACAGCCGTCATGCACTGACCGATGGATCTGTTCGTCCACAATCACGGTATCGTGACGGCTTGGAAGTGTAGAAAACAAAGCCAGATTGGCATTGTATCCGGACGGAAAAAGTAACGCAGACTCAAACTGATGTTTTTGAGCAATATCCTTTTCCACAGAAACTGCAATATCGCTGTTTCCGCTAATTAGCCTTGAACCTGTACTTCCGGAAAGCAGCTGAGGGTTATCTGTAATCTTTTGTAGTAGTAAATATTGAAGTTCTTTACTTCTTGCAAATCCCAGATAATCATTGGAATAAAAATCAATTCCATCAGATTGAAGTTTTAAACGCCTTAATGTTCCCTCCTCTTTTCTTTTGTCAAGAGATTCCTGAAAACGAGAGGTGTTGTTAAGCATAATTCAGCTGAGCTACTTCCTGGGTAATCGCATTAATCCATTCTTCATGCAGTTCTTTTTCTATCGTTAAAATATGGTCGGCATGATGCTTCCAGTCAGATGAAAACTCATTAAGCTGATGAATCATTTCTTCCAGATGTCCCTCTTCTTCAAGAATAATAGATTTTACCATGATTTTAGAAGAAGCTTCGGTAAGCGTCTGCTGATAGACCGGATAAAGCTCATCTGCACGAACCTCAATGGCATAGGTTACAAAAAGGTAGGCTGCATATTTAATATCTACCTTATCAAGATTGAATGCTTTTTGAAGATATCGACAGGCTTTAATATCCAAAGAGTGAAGATATTGGCTTGTTGCAATAGGCGCCAGAAGTTCTGTGCTTTCGTAAGTTTTGCAGAGCTCAGGGTTTATTTTGCCAATTTGTTTTTTTAAATAATAAGCGTGGCGGTGCTCTTCAGCAGCATGTTTCAGCTGGATCTGAGAAACCAGGGTTGGATGTTCACATTTTGATATTTTTCTTGCACCGGCATTTTCCATAAAAGAAAGAGTGTTCAGCCATTTGGCGTGGGTACTTCCTTCCTGTACAATTTTTTTTAACAGATGATGAAATTCCATAGATTTTTATTTTGATGTCAAAAGTAGTATATTGCCGGATGGTTACATGGTGCCAGTTTTGATATTATGGATAGTCCGGTTAAAATTCCTTATGAAAGTTTTATAAAAATTGATAGAAAATCAGAGACTTCTATCTATCTGCAGATTGCTAATCAGCTGATCAATGCCATTCAGAGAGGGTTTTTACCTTTTGGAACGAAGCTTCCCGGGACAAGAACATTCAGTGAAATGTTGGAAATCCACAGAAATACAGCAGTTGCCGTGTACGATGAATTGTCGGCTCAGGGCTGGACGGAGAGTTTTCCCAACAAAGGAACTTTTGTGATCGGAAAAGATCAGGAAAAACCTGTTAAATTGAACGATTTTGAACAAAATAGCCTTCAAAACTACCCTGTTTCGACTGGTTTTTCATTCAAAACATCCAATATTTTAGATAATCCTTTCGAGCATTCCAATTGTGAATATATCTTTAATGATGGGGTGCCGGATATCCGTTTAACTCAAATTGGGCAGCATTCCCGGTTTTACAGTTCTATTTTGAAACGTAAATCAAACCAAAAAGCGTTGGGACATTATAATCATGATGGAAGTGAATTTTTTAAAGAACATTTATCCCAATACCTTAATCTTTCCCGTGGACTTCCCATCTCCAAGAACAATCTGCTCATCACCCGAAGTACGGAAATGAGTATTTATATTGTTTCCGAGATTCTTCTTTCTGCCGGAGATACCGTATTGGTAGGTGCTTTGAGTTATTTCTCCGTCAATATGATCTTTATGAAAGCTGGGGTTGATATTGTTTCTATTCCTATTGATGAGGAAGGAATTATTGTAGAAAGTGTACGGGAAGCCTGTAAAAAGCAGAAAATACGGATGCTTTATCTTACTCCTCACCACCACTATCCTACTACCGTTGCACTGAGTGCACAAAGAAGGTTTGAATTATTGGAATTGGCCAATGAATATGGATTTATTATCCTGGAAGATGATTATGATTACGAATTTCACTACGATAAAAGTCCGATTCTTCCATTAGCCAGTGCAGATACGAACGGAATGGTAATTTATATTGGTTCTTTCGGAAAGTCTTTAGCTCCCGGATTCAGGACAGGTTTTATTGTTGCTCCGGAGAATCTGATGACGGAAATGCGTAAATATCTCGGGATTATCGATCGTCAGGGAGATATTCTGATGGAAAGGGCGCTTGGAGAAATGATTGCGGAAGGGGAAATTAACCGTTATCTGAAAAAATCTTTAAAAGTATATCAGGAAAGGCGTGATTATTTTGCTTTGCTGTTAGAAGAAAATCTTGGGGATTTTATTACTTTTCAAAGACCTTCCGGAGGGCTTGCTATATGGCTGGAATGGAATATTCCGCTGAATCTGATGCAGCTTAGCCGAAATTGTGTGAAAGACAATCTATTTATTCCCAAAACATTGCTGTATCAGAATAAAGGGCTTACAGCCATGCGTTTAGGGTTTGGAGATCTTAATTTTGAAGAGATGAATAAAGGAATTGAAGTTTTTTCGAAGAATGTGAAGGGATTGATAAGCTGATTATTTATTTGTTGGAAAACGCGAAGCCGCAAATAATGGCTAAAACAATGCGTTTTAAGGCGCGAGGATTTTATCTGCGATAAAATTTGATACTTTATATTTTACTTTTGAAAGAAGAAAAGGCTATGCCAAAGGTCAAATGATTTGACTTTTGTCATTGACTACGTCGAATCTTCGATTTCTGACGAAGGAAGAATCTCAATAATATCCTTTATGTGATTCTTCACTACATATCTGAACTACGTTCGCAGACTTTCAGTCTGTGCTCAGAATGACTCTTTTGAGACAACCTCTTCTCTTTATTAATGATGATGAGGAAAAACTACTTTGTTCTTCTTATGTTTTGGTTTCTTCTTTTTCTTATTCAAATAGATAATAAAACCGGTAATTGGGAGTGACAGTGCGATAATTGCTGCCAGAAAATAGATAATTCTGGTGGTCAGTCCCAGGATACTTCCGGTATGAAGATCATAATTTCTTTCTCTTAATGCGGTTCCATATCCGATATTGTTGTTTTTATACGATTGAGATTTTAAAATATCTCCTGAATACTGATCAAAATTAAAGTGTTCATTTCTATACTGCCTTCCATCATAAGTGAGCTCGGCATAATAGGTTCCATCTTCTGATTTTGGAAAATTGACAAGTGCTGATTTTTTGTTTTTCAATTCTTTTTCCATAGTATTTCCGATCAGATTGAGGATATTTTCCCGATTTGAAAATTCCTCGAAAGAGATTATACTTTTGACTCTCTTTTCTGTGGGGGTATTTCCGTTCAGTGTGTTCTTTACCCATTTATCTACATCCTTAAAGCTCCATATCAATGCGGAATAAGAGATTAAGAGTAAAGGAATGATGGCATAGAATCCTAACACATTATGAGCATCATAGTTAATCCTTTTCCAATTGGCTGATACTTTAATGAAAAACATTCCTTTCAGCATGGCTTTACTCATTTTGCGGGGGTACCATATCACAAGCCCTGATAGAAGGATTACAGCCAATACCAGTGTGGAATAACCGGTAATTGTTTTTCCGATTTTTTCACCCAGCAGAAGTCTTCTGTGAAGATCCAGTACAATTTCGAAGAAGTCTTTTTTGGCATCTTCTACTTCCTGCACTTTTCCGGTGTAAGGATCTACATAAATTCGATAATAATAAAGATAAGTTCCCCAATACGTCCATGCTTCATCATTCATTTTTAAGGTACGGAATACATAGGTTCGTGATGGATCGGAAGACATAACGACTCTTTTGACTTTTAAGCCTTCGGGAAGCGCCTTTTCTGCTTTTTCCGTAAGTTCAGCCAGGGAGAGTTTGTTTCTTCCAATATTTTCAACGTAATATCTGCTGGGGTGAACCATATGTTTTAATTCTTCTTCAAAAGCCAGGATACATCCTGTAGCGGCCATGATAACAACGATAAGCCCGGACGTGAGTCCGAGCCATAGATGTAACTGATATGCAATTTTTCTAAACTTCAGCTTCATTCTTAAAATTTAAAGCTTACCTCAGCAACGAAATTACGGGGCATCTGAGCGACAACCACTCCCTGCCCTGCAAAATACTGTACGTTGCCCAGGTTATTCATTTTAAATCCTAGTCTGTATCTTTCTTTTTCAAGGGAAATAGAAGCATTGACTAAAGTATAAGCCGGGAATGCAAACTGCCCGGTAACGGTTTTATTTCCGGTAATCTGTTTTCCAACACGGTTGACTCCGAAACCTACTCCAAGTCCCTGAAGCCCTTTGATCGGAAGAATATAGCTGATCCAGGAATTGAATACATTGGCAGGACCTGCAGATTCAGGACGACGCCCGTCTACCGCCGGATCCGCTTTTTCATATCTGCTGTGGTTATAGCTATATCCGGCCATAATATTTAATCCCTGAACAGGGTTCATGATGGTTTCTATTTCAATCCCTTTACTTCTTTGTGTTCCATCCTGAACAACAATATTGTATTCTTTTCCGTCACGGATTACACCGCTTCCTCTCTGGATATTGTCAACAAGAATATCGTAATATGAAACGGTAAAATTAACCTTGTTTCTCCAAAGGTTCCCTTTCAATCCTACTTCCCACTGATTCGCCATCTGAGGTTTCATCTCTCCGCTAATGTCCGGAAGCTGCTGGGCAACAGGGGCTGTATAGCTGAAACCATTCATATAGTTACCATAGGCAGATAACTGGTCTTTCAGGATTTGATATACAATTCCTACTTTTGGAGACCATGCGGTCTGGTTGAAATCTCCCGTACGGATATTGGTGTTCAGGTTCAGCTGGCCTTTACTTTCGTAGTGGTCCATACGTAAGCTTAAAAGGGTAATCAAACGGTCTGTAATATAGGTAACATTTGAAATATAGGCTCCATAAAGATTGGATGCAGAATTATTTCTTACCAAAGGAGCTGTGGAGGTCTGGATTTTCTGCAATACAAGATCTCTGGTGATATTGGCATATCCTGCTAAAGTCTGCCCGTTGATATTGTCATATACCACAATCGGGGAATGGTTATTGTTGATGGTCTGATTCAGATAATCTAATCCGATCAGCACTTTATTTTTAACGTTTCCGATTTTAAATTCTCCATTAAAATTCTGCTGAATACTGGTAGAAGAAGCTTCCGAGTTCTGCCACTGTACATTACGTTCCAACATCGCATCACTGGTATTTCCTCGGATAAACTGGTACTGATATAATCCTTCCGTTTTTCTGAAGTTTCTTGAAAGCAAAGTCTGTGAGGTCCAGTGATCTGAAATTCTGTAATTCGCCTCAGCTTTTACATTGATAGATGGTGCTTTTAAAGTAATATCATTATTGGAATACGATTTTTTCCAGTCGAAGCCCAATTCATCCGGATTATGAGCGAAATAAGGTCTTGTTCTCGGAAGGAAAATAATCGGCGTATTGGTTCCTTCATAATTGTAGATCTGAGCTCCCAAGTTAAATTTCAATCTGTCATTTACTTCATAGCTGATGGTAGGTGCCACAAAGAATGATTTTCTGAACTCAGAGTCTCTGAATCCGTTCTGATACTGATAAGCGGCATTCAAACGGAATAACATTTTTCTGGACTCTGTCATTGGACCGTACACATCAGCAGTTACACGGTTCAGGTTATAGCTTCCCATCATATAAGAAGCCTCGCCTCCAAAATAATCTTTTGGTTTTTTGGTCACGACATTAATTAAACCTCCGAAAGATGTTACAGCACCACCATACAGGGTTCCTGAAGGTCCTTTGATCACTTCCAGACGTTCTATATCAGCAGGATCTATCTCTCCGTTGGTGGTTGCAGGAACACCATCTACCATAGATACTTTGGTAGGAAAACCTCTGAGGCTGTAGTAAAAACTTCCGTCTCCGGAACCTCTTCCCGGACTTCCCTGCATTTTTACCATACCCGGAACGTTTTTGAGGACTTCCGAAATATCGTAAGTAAGCTGTTCCTTCATGATCTGCTGGTTGATGCTTGTGTAAGCCTGTGGATTTTCAAGAACTTTCAATGGCATTTTAGCCACTGAAGTACTGTCTTTATCCAAAAATTTATTTCTGCTCACTGCATATACTGTAATTCCCTCAATCACATTATTGTGTAAAGGAGCGTAGATCGCAGGGATTTCGTAGACATCTTTCTGAATGTGGATGGGTTCCCTCATCAGTTCGATGTCATTTAAAACCACCTGAAGCGTATATTCTCCAGGTGGTACATTTTCAAAGTAATATTCTCCTGAATTATTGGTTTTTGCTTGGTAAGACGTGTTGACAAGTCTTAAAACAGCATTTTTTACCGGTGCTTTTTCAGACAGCATGATTTTGCCATGAATTCTGTCGCCCTGTTGTGCAGAAAGCGAGTTGGAAGATAAAGCAAGACCAAGAAGTAATATAAGGGTTTTAGATGTTTTCATGCTGTAGGTTTTGTAACAGGGGATAGTTTATTTTACCGTTTTGTGATAATGGGAATGAATCTATACGTTCTGTGCGTACATATTGCGGGTTGATACGCAGTTTATTTTTAATGGTTTCGGTGATGATCTGAGGATCTATTTCCGGATTGTCATACAATACCACGATTTTTTTATCATTGGCATTCAGACATACGAAAGTATTGCCCTGCATTTCATTTTTAAGGATAAATTCTACCTCATCCAGATTAAGACGTATTCCGAAAAGCTTCATGATACGTTTTATTCTACCTGTGATGTAATAAATTCCGTTTTCACCTTTTCTGGCGGTATCTCCGGTATGCAGTACGGAAGGCTGCTCATACGTAGCAAGATCTTCCAGTTTATTGGCATAACCTCCGAAAATACTGACATGAGAAAAAAGCAATTCATCCGTTTCAGGATCAATTTTGAAGCTTCCTCTTTCCACCACGGTTCCGATTGATGTTTCTTCTTCCAGCAGTCCTTCTGTGGTAAGGTAAGCCATTCTTCCTCCTGCTTCTGTCTGTCCGTATTGTGCAAAGAAATCTTTTTTAAACTCACGGCAGTAAGAGAAAATCGTTTTTCTCAACTCAGCGTTAATTACACCTCCGGTATGGGTAAAATACCTCAGACTTGGAGAGTCTTTTCTGAAAAATCCAATTCTGTTCAGGTTTTCATAGAGAAAAGGCACTCCGCCCAACGTACTGTAGCCGTACTCCTCCATTTCGTCCCAGAATGCTTTCTGCATAATGTCTTTATCTGTACACACGATTCTTCCGGCACGCATACAGTTGGTGGTGAAAATAGAGAAGCCGTACACAAAGTTGATCGGAACGTTTAAAGGAACTACATCAGTATCCAGAATCGGCATATACTGAAGAATACTCAAGGCGTTCTGATAAAGACTTTCATCAGATAACTTAACCAGTTTCGGAACACCTGTTGTCCCTGAAGTACTCAAAAGGATTTTGATGTCAGGATGAATGGTAACCTCACTCCTATAATCATCCTTTGTAAAGATACTGATATGGTCTGAAAATGCTTTCAGAGTGTATCCTTCAATGGCTTCTCTCTGTGGATCAAAGATGTATTTCGGATGGTATTCTGCCTCAATACGTTCTTTGAATTCTTCATGCAGTTTCTGTCCCAGTACCGCAATTGTGTGCGCTGTTCCGTAAAAATTGAGAAGCACCTCAATGCTTGGCAGCTGATTGTCATTGTATAAAAAGAGCAGTCCTTTTTCTACAGGATTTAAGCCTAAAGTGCGATACAGTGTTCCCACCGGTATTGTTGTACCGGTGGAAGCATCTGTAAACGCCAGGTTCTTATTGGCAATTACATTTTCTAAAATTTTCATAGGCCTAGTTTTCTACGAATACATCGTATTTTTTCATTTTTTCGCGAATTTTTCCGACGGTTCCCATCTCCAGAATATCGTTAAAATCAAACTTGATCTGATAAAACTGTTCAAGCGCTTCTACAATAAGAAGGTGGGACATAGAATCCCATTCCGGGATCTCCTGATACGTTAGTTTTTCATCTACCAGTTCTTTTTTTATAGCGATGGCAGAGGCGATTATTTCATAAAATTCTTCTGTAGTGTTCATTTTAAATTTTTATAGTTTTCCATTTTCCATTTTTAAAAATCATCAGGAATAACACAGCTAAAACTATTTCCGAAGAAACGATAGCAGTAAATATTCCTCTCAGTTCCCACTGAAATCTTACTCCTAAGAGATAAGCAAGAGGAAGCTGAATGACATAAAACATGACGAGATACAGCAGTGTAACCTGCATAATATTTCCGGCAGCATTCAGGGCACGGCTGATGACCATGGTAAATCCTAACAGCAGATAAGCCATTGATACCACATGGATATACTGCACAGCATATCTTGCGACCTCTGGTTCTGTAGTGAAAAATTTCACCACATATTCCGCGGCAATCTGCCAGAATAGGGCTACAAGTACCAGATACGTCATGTTGATGGTTCCGGCTCTCCAGACTGTCTTCTCAGCACGTTCAGGCTCTCCGGCACCCAGATTCTGACCCGTAAGGACTCCGGCGGCATTTCCTATTCCCCAGGCAGGCATCGTTGCTACGGAAGCAATACGCTGGGCAATAATATATCCTGCAAGTGCTGTAGTTCCGAAAGTGGAGATGATCTTCACCATAATCAGCCAGCTGGATGTTGGGATAATATATTGAACCAGTCCTCCAAAGGCGAGTTTCAGAATCTTCTGCAGCAATGGAATATCAAGCTGTAAAGGAACTCTGATACTGATGCTGGTTTTTCCTGTGGCAAATACAAAAGCCTGGTATAAAACGCCTAAAAGCCTTGATAAAACTGTAGCATATGCCAATCCCATCAATCCAAAAGCAGGAATAAATCCTAATCCGAAAACAAGGACCACTGCAAAAATGATATTCGAAATATGGCAGATCCAAAGTGACTTCATGGCAATATCGGCATCACCTGCCCCTCTGAAAAGCCCATTGACAGACAGACGGAGAATTACAAGCCCGATACTCAGGAAGACGAGTCTTGAAAAAGAAACTCCCTCAGTTACGGTACTGGCATTGATTCCCAGAAAATCAACAATTTCTGATGCAAAAAAGCAGGAAACCCCACCAATAAGCACTGCAAAAAACAGGGCCAGCAAGATGATGTATTGGGCTGTTCTTCCCATTCCTTCTTTATCTTTTTCGCCCGCTCTTCTGGCCGTAAGGGTTGCTGCAGCAATTCCCAAACCTACGGCAATGGCATAAGCAAAGTTGATGTAGTTATCTGTAATTCCCACAAGCCCAAGAACTTTGTCTCCTAATTTTGCGATAATCAATAGATTGACGCTTACAAAAACAGATTCCATGACAAGTTCCATCACCATAGGAATGGCAAGACTAAAGATGGAACGGTTGATACTTCCGGAAGTGAGTTCAACTTTCTTTCCGGCTATGGCTCCATACGTAAAAACCGCTCCTTCTTTTAGGATATGCAGGAATTTCCTCATACTGCTGCTACTGAATTTTTATTGGCAATCTGATACAGCGGATTTGGCAGTGCTCCGTCTTTTCTCGGAATGGCAAATGCCTTGTTTTCACTGTAACCGTTATTTTTCAGACGCAGACTGTTGATATAGAATCTTTTGAATGCCGGCACGTACAGGTCATACTTTTCGTATCTTTCCTGAAGGTGAGTATTCTCAGCTTTATAATTTTCTACACAGTTGTGAACGAGTTCCCAGAATGTTTCTTCATTAAAGTTGGAATACGTATGCAATGCATTCGACAGATATCTGAAGAAAGCATCAAAAACGCCCAGCAAAATAAACAACGGGATATTTTCTTTGTTGGAAGACTGGATCAAACCGTCCGCAAGGTGTGCAGGAAGCTTTTCTCTGGCCTCTGTAGTAAGTACAATATCATCCACAAAGTCTTTGATGACGATTCTCTTCGGAACTCCGTTCTTCAGAACCACCATAATGTTTTCTCCGTGTGGCGTTACACATAATGAATGGGTGTAATAAATGTGTAATAATGGGGTAAGATAAGCATCAAGATAGCTTTCAATCCATTCTTTAATGCTCACTCCTGCTTTTTCAGCAAATGCCTCAACCAATGGAACTCCATTTTCATCTACATAAAGTAAACAGGCCATAGTTACCATTTTTTCGTCTTCTTTCAGATAATTTTCAGCACTTTCTCTCCATAATGCGCCAAGGAATTCATTATATTGATAAGGTACGCTGGCAATCGCTCCATACTGTGGATGCAGATACGTGATGGCAGCTTCTTCTCCCAGGAAAATAGTTTCTTTATTCTCCAGATAAGCATCATCTTTAATTAAGCCTTTTACCCAGTCTGTAATGGCTGGCGCAATTTTCATCTGTTTAGGCGATAATCCTCTGATATTCCCTGTGCTCAGAATAGAAACAGCGGTTTTCAGGTATCTTTTTTCAGGATGATCTACATTGAATAAAGTACGGATACTCTGCTGCGGACTGTACGTATCACTACCCTCTCCTAACTGGATTAAAAGTCCGGAAGCAATATCTCCCGCAAAATGAATCTGAAGCTTATGCTCCCACTGCCATGTATGTACCGGGATAAAGTGATAATCTTCAACAACTTTTCTTTTGCTCAACAGCTGCTGCTGAAAATCATTATATAAATCCTCTCCTATTTCAGAACGGTAAAACTCATCTCTGTTAATGTGTTCCAAAGCCTGGAATGATGATCTGCTTTTATGCGAAGCCAGCCAGATTACTTTTAAATTTTCATTGGCTTCAGGGGCAAATGTTTTCAGGTCTCTTGGAGAAAAACCTAACCGGCTTTTGTTTACAATGACCCACGGATGTCCGGTCATATTATGCTCCACCGTCTGATAATCTGCATCCGCAAGATCTTTTGAAGACATCACTCCTCTTGATAAGATTAAAGCATCACAATACAGCGTATGCAGTAATTCTTCCGTGTATCTTGCAATCGTATAAGGATCTAAGTCAAAAACAGACTGCATTTCCAGGAAGAAAGCCGCTACATCTACTGAAGACAGGTCTTCACCATTTTCTGTTTTTGTAATGCTGTCTTTATCAATATGCCAGTAATCCATCATTCTTTCCTGTCCGCGGAAGCTGTAGACAATATTTTCAACTCCGGTTTCAAGGGTAAAAACAGTATATCCGTTTTTATTTTCAAAGGTTACCACAGGTTTTAGAAGCTCTTCGTGCATCAACTCTGCGATGGTTTTGGCCATTAGGTTTCTGTTGGCCTGATTCCAGTTTTCCTGGCTTACTGTATTTTTTAAGTTGGTGTTCATTTTTTGATTAAATTTCGGCAGTTGGTAAATCAGCATATTTTTCTACATCGAAATCCTGGAAAGCAATTTTCTTTTCAATTTTATAATGCTCTCTTCCCAGAATATCATTGATGATGTAGGAATTACGGTACGCAGCCATTCCAAGATCTGTAGAAATATAGCTGTGGGTATGAACTTCAGCGTGGAGAACATAGATTTCTCCTCCGTTGTAGTCTATTGAATAATTTCTGTTGACATCAAACAATCCATCGGAGTCTCTCTTGATTCTATCCTGAATATTCTTCAAGAATGCAGGCTCATGATAGCGGTATCCGGTTCCCAGAATCAGATAATCCGCTTCCTGGTCATAAGGAACTTCCTGTTCCAATTGGGTAAATTCAAGATTGATAAAATCCGGATTGCTGTTGTCTACTCTATTCAACTGGCTGTTAGGGATAATTTTAAGATTAGGATCCGCATTATCGATGTTCAGATCATAGATGAAATCGTAGATATCATTGATCAGATCGTAATTGATTCCTTTAAACTGAGCTTGCTGCTTGCTTAAAATGGTTTTCCTTGCAGACTCACTTCTGTTGTAGAAATATTCTACATAATCAGGTGAAGTAAGCTCCAGGGTCAACTTAGAATATTCCATAGGGAAAAATCTGTCCGGACGGGAATACCATCCCAGTTGTGTCTCTTCATTTCTGTTTTGAAGAAGATCATAAAAAACCTCTGCTGAACTCTGGCCAGAACCAATAATCGCTATTTTTTTACCCTGAGCCAAAAGCTCTTCTTTTCTATACAGATAAGAACTGGTGTGAATAACACGGGAATCATCCTTCGGAATGAAAGAAGGAATATGAGGTTGTGTTCCTGTTCCTAAAATCAATCTTTCCGTTTTGAAAACCGTAGTTTCTTTGGTTTTGGTGTGAATAGTCGTTACATGATATAAACCTTCTTCATAAGTAATATCCACTACCTGAGTAGAGAAACGGCATTGTGGAAGCTGTTCAATGACCCATTGGCAGTAACGGTTATATTCTTTTCTCGGAATGAAAAAATCTTCTCTGATAAAGAATTTATACAGTCTGCCGGTTTCTTTCAGATAATTCAAAAGGCTCAAAGGATTCGTAGGATCAGCCATGGATACGCAGTCACATAAAAATGGAGTCTGCAGGGTTACATGGTCAATCATCAGCCCCGGATGCCAGTCGAAACCATCTCTCTGGTCCAGGAAAAGGGTTTTCAGTTCCGAAATCGGATTGGATAATGCGGCAAGTCCCAGATTGAAAGGGCCTATTCCTATTCCTATTACATTGTATACGGCTTCGTTAGTCATTTTTTTGTGATGTTTGTGGTGATTTGTACCTCTTTATTCTGTGGGAATTTTTCCCAGTACCATTCTCTGTAACAGAAGTTCAGATTGGCTTTTTTATGAGGCATTTCTATTACTTTATCTACCTTGAAGCCTACATGGGCTTTGTTCATCATAGACGCAAGCGAGTCTACAGATCCTTCGCCTACCATTTTTCCTACCTGTGGCTGTGCAAAAACATAGTCAACCATAGACTGCGTGGATGGAGATACGAATTTTTTCTTTGGATCGGTAGGTGCAATAAACTGGTGCGTTCCATAATCGGTTGGCAATACTTCGTAATAATCGCCGACGATATCTCTGCAAGCCCAATACACCTCAATATTACAGGAAGGTTCATCATTCCCTGCGATGATATAACTGTGTGCTTCATCACTTGGAAGCATCAGTCTGTAATAGGTTTCCAGCTCATCAATGGGCCAGTTCATCTGCCAGATTTTTATGGCATGTTCGCGGTTGAACCACTCATGAAGCATTTCAAGGTCATTTTCAAGATCTATAGGGCGCATACTCATCGTCACGTCTTCTTTCTGAAAGTATCTTTTAAAGAAAACTTCTGTTCCCTGTGGATTGATTAACTGATCTGAGAAGAAGTGCTTGTGGAGAAGATTCGGAACTTTAGCATAAGAAATTGAAGAAGCATTCACACCGCCGTCTACATCAGCAACTGCCGACTGGAGGTTTGATTTTACCGCCCAATATCTTTGATTCAAAGCATAATACGTTAATGAGGAAGGTTCAGTTTCATGAAGGTTTTCAAACTCTCTGTACAGAATATTGATTAATCTTCTTTCTTTAACCAGACCAGTTTTACCTATTGAAGCAATCAGTGCACTCAGGTTGCTTACCAAAAGATGGTGAGAAACAATATCCAGCAGACGCTCATCCCTGATGAAAAGGTCTTCCACTTCAGGATAATCTTTGATCAGAGATTCATATTTACCTTTGAAGCTTTTTTTGATTAAATAACCTTGTCCGTCTCTTACATAAATAGACTCAGGAAGAAGTTGATTATCCAATTGTACAAGCAGATTCTGCTGATGAACTTCAGGAGCCATGCCTAATTGACTGTACAACCTGTTCAAAGGAGAAAGCAAAAGATCTACATATTTTTCAAACCAGATGATAGCTGCTTTTTCAGTATCTACTCCTAATTGATTGGCAACATTTTTAAAGAAATGTTCTGTAAAATTAAACCCATCTGTAGATTCATCCTGGCAAAGCCTTGCTAATAGAATCACTTTATCTTCATTGGAAAAAGGATTTTCGCGGAGCAGTATATTCAGACTGTCCATATTCTTCCCTTCATAACGAACGCTTAATGTGGAAGGTTCCAGCAATAATTTAAAGTTCGGGAAATTTTGTTCAAATGAAACTTTTTCATGCTGCCACCAGATAGCCGAAGCATATCCTCTGTTGAGATCTTTTAAACTGTTTGTTCTTACAGAACCTGTCATTAAAACATGCAGAGAAAATTTCAGCATCCAGCTGAAATCAGGATTATACAGTGTCCTTATAGAAGATGTTGCATAAAAATCTTCTCCCAGCGGTCCGATATGGATAATTTTTCCGGATCCGAGCATTTCAGGATATTCTTCTGTTGACAAAAGATATTGTGCTTCCCAGGGATGGCATGGAACGATGTAGAAATCATTGGTGTTTTCAAAATCGTAGCTTTCCGGTATGGATACGCATTTTTCAAATATTTCTTTAGCTGAAATTCCGGGAAGGGATTTTTCTGTAATGCAGTCTTTATGAATCAGGAAATAATCCAGCTGAAAACCTTTTCCAAACTCGGGTCCATATAATAACTGCTCTTTTTCAGAAAATCCCATTCTTGATTTAGTGAAAGGATGCAGATTGTGTCCTGCGGGAAGCATTTGCTCAGATTCAAGAAAAGAATAGGTTAAAAGCTGATCATCCTGCAGGCAGGCTTCTGTTGTCAGTTTCAGATTTTTTAAACTACTCTGGATTCTTTCCGTAAATTGTTTCAGCCCTGTCTCATTTGCCGTGTCTGAGAATTCCTGATAAACCAGTTCAGTAAGCTTTTCAGGACCGACTTCAAATGCTTCCTGATTTTGATGGTCTACAGCCCATAGAACCGGTTCATATTCATGAAAAAGAGTTTCGGAACGGTAAGATATCGGAGCAAATAAAAACAGTCTGCTTTTCTTCATTTCAAATCTCATATACAATGGATAATCGATGTGTTGAAGAGCTTTTGCCGTAAGAAGGTCATGTTTTGGAATTCCCTGATAGAATTTTCCGTTTCCAAGTTCTCTCAACATTCCGTTTAACAGAATCCTGAAGGTAATTTCCTGAGCTTTCTCTTCTGTTTTATTTTTCTGAATTAAAGTCTTTTCCATGTTTTTTGATTGTGGTGAGAATTTGATGAATGTCTTCAGTAGTGGTAATCGGGTTCAGGAACGTAAATTTCAGATAGAAATTTCCATCCACTTTTGTGCTCGCTACAAGGATTTCTCCACTGTAGAACAGTTTCATCTTGATGTACTGATTCAGGGCATTCAGATCACTGGTTTCCGGATTGAGATACCGGAAAACAAGAACACTTAAGTCGGAATCTGAAAGGAGTTCAAAATCAGTATCTTCAGAGATCATCGCTGCAGCATCTTTGGTAAGATCTATCACCGTGTCTGTATATGCCGCCAGCTGTTCTTTACCCATCATTCTTAAGGTAAACCAAAGCTTTAAAGCATCAAACCTTCGGGTACTTTGAGTAATGGATTTATTGATCTGTGCCGGTATTTCTTCTTCGTCCATTTCCTTCGGATTCAGATAATCGGCGTGATGTTTAAGAATCAACAGTTCTTTTTTGTTTTTAACAATGAAAGCACTGCTGCTGATGGGCTGGAAGAATGATTTGTGATAATCAATCGTTACAGAGTCTGCTCTTTCAATACCGTTGATCAAATCACGGTATTTTTCGCTCAATAATAATGCACATCCATACGCTGCATCTACGTGCATCCAGATGTTATAGTGTTCTGCTATATTCGCGATATCTTCTAGTGGATCAATATTTCCAAAGTCTGTGGTTCCTGCGGTAGCTACAATGCCAATAGGAATATTTCCTAGCTGTTCTTCCCTTTTAATATATTTCTTTAAAAGAGTGATATCCATACGAAAACGCTCATCCGTAGGCACTTTAACAATGCTTTTCTCGCCCAGTCCCATAATGGATGCATTTTTCAGATTGCTGAAGTGGGATTTATCTGAAACAAATATTCTGAAACGGCTTGCTTCTGCCGGCAGACCATCCATTTTAATGTTGTGATGATATCTTTTCTGAGAAAAACAGTCACGCATCATGACCAATCCCATTAAATTGCTCTGTGAGCCCCCTGCGGTGAAAACACCGTCGCTTTCATTCGTATTATATCCAATTTGACCGGCAGTCCAGTCGATCAGTTTTCTTTCCATGAAGGTTCCTCCCGCACTCTGATCATAAGTATCCTGTGAAGAATTGATAGCACTTACAAGAATTTCCCCTGCCAATGCCGGAATTACTACAGGACAGTTAAGATGAGCTACATATTGTGGAAGGTGAAAAGCGGTGGCATGTTTCACATAAATATCATCTACTTCTGCCAGCAGCTCATTATAATTGGAAAGTTTTTGATTAAGATCAATCTTTTGTACCAGTCCTTTCATTGTTTTGGCTTCTATACCACTGAAAGGTTTGTTATTCCTATGAAGAAATTCCTGTACAAGGTCTAAAGTTCTGTTGACAGCATTACGATAATGATCATAATTGTCAGGATGAAAAATATTCCCAAAATTCTCCGAAATATGTGGTGAATTTGAACCTGATAGCTCTTCCAGGGATATTATTTTATTGTTCATAAATGTTTTGTAATGTGATTTTTTTAATCTGTGAGTTGTTGTGGTTTTTTCAATATATTATCGTATATATCTGTAAGTCAGTTTTTTAAATTTTACATTTTTTATTATATTTTTATTTGGTGATTACGTAATTATTACTAAATTTGACTCGCTTATTATTATTTAGAATAATTAAAAACAAAGATAAAAATTATTATTTAACATCAAATTTTTTTTAATGAATTCTACACAAACTTTAGATAAAGACTGTTCTGCAGCAATAAAACTGCTTCCTACAGTTATAGAAATCACCTCTCAGGAGAGAAGAATGATCAAAGATGCAGCCGTGCATCTTCAGAAAAAATATGATACCTATGAAAACCGCGATTTTATTAAGCATGTTCATCAGCTGGCTTCTTACTTCTTGCCAGAGAGGATTTTAAATACAGCGGCTGATTTTGCGAGTGACTTTTCAAAAAATCAGTATGGTGCACTGATCTTTACAGGCCTGATGGACATAGATCAGGAGGAAATAGGATCTACTCCACCCAACTGGCAATCGGCAGATTATTCAAAATTTAACTTATATGGTTTTGCATGTGCTCTAATTCATGGAGCACTTCCCTCAAAGCCCGTACAATATTATTCACAGCGTAAAGGAGGAGGGCTGATCCATGCTATCATTCCGGATGAGAAAATGAAGGAGACACAAACCGGATCAGGATCTTCAACAGATCTGTATGTACATACCGAAGATGCTTTTCTGAAGCATCAGGCTGATTTTTTAAGCTTTATGTATGTAAGAAATGATGAACAGGTACCTTCAACCCTTTATTCTATACGTTCTCATGAATCGATTGGTGAAAATTATAAACCTCTTTTTGAGCGTATTTATAAAATTCCAAAGGATGCCAATCTTGAGATGGGAGAAAATGAAGAAGAAACACTGGATTCTGTATTGTATGGGAATGCCAATCTCCCTTTCATGAGGTTTGATGCGGCAGAACAGCTTTTCAATTCCAGCATCAGGCAGTCAGAGGAAGCACAGCATATCCTGCATGAATTCTGGGAAGAAGCAAGGCATTTAATTTATTCAGGATTTACGCCTCAGGCAGGAGACGTTATTTTGGTTAACAATCACTTATGTGCCCACGGAAGATCAGCTTTCCGCGCCGGAGTGAGAAACATAAATGGTATTGAACAGTCCTGTGAGAGAAGAATCATGCTTCGTATGATGAGCAAAGTAAGCCTTATTGATATGAGAGCGCACACCCTTACGGAAGATCCATTCTTTGTGATAGAGGAGCATTTGGGTAAAAACTTTCGACATTTTTAATAGAATGCTTGTTAGTCAGCATTTTTGAACATTCAATCAATCAAAAACCTTTTTGGGCAAGGCTCAAAAAGGTTTTTTTTTATTTGATTTTAAGTTTTGGCTAAAGCCATCGGAATTTATATTTATTTATTAAAACGGGCTAAAGCCCGTTCCTATTGAATATTTAAAACATTCAATGTTTTATGATCCTATTATTTCAAAAATTTCAGACTGGTTTTATATCAATAGAAGCGGGCTTTAGCCAAAACCTAAAAATTACCTTTAGCTATTTTACTGTTTAAAGAACCTTTCAAACAAAGACAATTGCTCAGACAATGATCTGCTCCAGTATTCAGGAGTATGTCCTCCCAGAGATTCGATGTAAAGATGCTGAACCTTTGATTCTGTCAGTTTTTTATGAAAATTGCGGTTCATGGTAATCATTTGGGTATCTTCTGTTCCGCAATCAAAAATATATTGCTGTCCAGCATCTGCCATCAGCTTAATTTTGCTGTCGGTAAGAAAATTGGGATTTAATGATTCAAACGGACCCAGAACTTTATTCACCATATATTTCTGATAGGCTTCTCCAAATACGCTGAAATCAAGTGCGCCACACGAGCTTCCAACAATACCAAATGTTTTGTTATAAGTGACCCCGATATTGGTTGCACCATAGCCCCCCATACTCCATCCCAAAATTCCGCGGAATTTTTTCTCCGTTTTCACAGGGTAATTTTTATCAATAAACTCCACCAGTTCTTTCCCGATAAAAGTCTGATATTGCGAATCTTTAACAATCGGGCTGTCTACATACCATGAACTGTAATTTCCATCCGGGAGCACATAAATTGTTTTATATTCCTGTGCTTTTTTGACCAGATCCGGGATATCCTGTTTAATGATTCTGTCCGGATTACCGCTGAAGCCATGGAGAATATACACGGATGGATAGGTCGTTTTAGGCTGTAGATTAGGGGTAATGATTATTGTTTTGATCTTTTTATTCATTTTCGGACTGAAAATTTCCTGATGAATAATTTTTTGTGCTGATGTCTGAATAAAGGCAGTCAGTACAATTACAATGTTAATAAGCTTCTTCATGCTAAAAAATGTTTAATTAATGATGGTCACAGGTTTTTATTACAAAACATATAATGTACCAATGACCCGATGACAAAGCAAAATTGCGACAGAAAAAGAATAAAAGCTTCAACATATGTTGAAGCTTTTATGAATTTATTTTTCATTTAGGTTTAGAAATATCAATTGATTTCTTTTTTTATCCGGCTTAGCTGGGTAGGCGTAATTCCCAGATAAGAAGCAATATGATGCTGTTTTAACCTGTTGTACAGTGATCTATTTTCCAGTAACTGCACATATCTTTGTTTTGCGGTTTCGTATTTGAGGGAGACTTCCAGGGGCTCTTTTTTAACCACCCAGTTTTTTTCCAGATAGTACATATGAAAAAGGGCAAGGTCATGATGTTTTTTTAATAATTCACGATATGATTTTGCAGGATATTGTATGATTGAACAATCTTCCATCGCAATGATATTGAAATCACTGGGTTCATTTTTGATGATGGCTGCTGTAGAAGCAACAAAGCTGTTTTCTTCAAAGAAGATCTTGTAAATGTTATTTCCCTGTTCATCTACAGTGTAGTACCCTATCAATCCTGATTTCAGAAAATAATAATATCTGGCCATGGTACCGGATTCCAGTAGCAGGCTATTTTTTGGATAGTATTCTGCAGTACAGATATCCAGTAAATCCTTAACCGTTTCTTCGGATAGTGGATTATATTGATTGATTTGCTTTATAAATTCTGAATGGATCATTTTAAAATATTGTTAAGGAAGTATAAAGAACTGCCACGCAATGGTCTGCTACAGTCTGCGTTACAGGAAGTTAAAACGCTTTAATCCAAGTTTTTTTTCATCATCAGGTCAGTCTGTTCCTCTTCTCCCAGTCTGAAAATATGTTGATCAAACTCAACGAATCCGTTTTTTTTATAAAAGCTGATCGCGCGTAGGTTTTTCTCCCAGACCCCCAGCCAAAGATACGATTTACCAAGCTGCTGAGCCGTTTCCAAAGCCTGAAGATAAAGAAGCTGTCCTACTTTTTTCCCGTGATGGCTTTTCTTCACATAGATCCTTTCAATTTCCAGGCTGTTTCCATCCTGCAGTTCTGTCTGTGCTTTTCCGGAGTTTACTTTAAGATAGCCTACAGGATTATCCTCTTCCCAGGCAATATAAAAAAGGGAGTCAGGGCTATTAAGCTCCGATTTTATCTTCTCCGTATTAAAGCTTTCATCCAGATATTTTTTCATGGATTCTTCCGTATTATCTTCTGCAAATGTTTCAGTGAAAGTTTGTATACCCAGATTTTGTACTATCTCCAGATCTTTCTCTCCCGACTTACTGATGATTATTGATGACATATTTTGCATTTATTGCTCTAATGTATTAATAAGATTTTTTATTTCAGGTAGGGTTAGTTCTGTTTTTGTACCTGTTGTTATAATATTTTTTAAAATTATACTATGGGCCGTCTTTAAAGCCTCCTCACTTTTTACTTCATAATCAGGAATCACTCCAATATGCTCCCAGTTTTTATCATCTGCAAGAGAGGCTATTTTTCCTCCCGGAACAAGCAGCAAATATTGATTACGGACTATAAAATGATCTACAGGATTGGCTGCACCACCCGTTTTTTCACCTATTACTTCAGCAAGCTTCTTTTGCTGCAAAAAGTAGGCTAATCCCTCTCCTGCCGAAAACGTCTTTTTACTGGTAAGAATATAGATTTTTTTATGAAGGTATTTCTGTCCGGAAACTTTGGGCTGGGTACCGTTGATAACCGTTTTCTGATCATGTCTGAAATGTGTGGTATAAAGATCTGTTTTCTGATCAAAAAAATAGCTCAAAAACAGAAGAAGCATACCATTTTCTCCTCCTCCATTTTCTCTGAGATCAATAATCAGGGAATGGGTATTCGCCACAAAATCCATAGCGGCAGCCAGTGTTTTTTCACTGGCATCGGGAGACGCAAAGCCTTTGTAATTGATATAACCGATATTTCCCGGAAGACGCTGAACTGTTTCAAATCCAAAATTTTCAAGCCGGTTGTGCTCATTGTTTAACGCCTCTTTTTCCTTCTCGCTCATCCGTTGCTCAGGAGTATAGTTTTCAAGATATTTAACAAAAAAATGTTCATCCTTAACAGTCGTTCTCAGCTTTTGAGTTAGAAGTGAAGAAAAATCCTTTTTACTGAGCTGATTAAATGTTCCTTTTTTCAGTTCACTCTTAAACAGAGAGTCTACTTTTTTATACGTTTCTTTATCGACATAGTAGTCTTTCACTTTTCCTGTAATTTCAGAAAGTACTGCTGAAAAATCATTCTTCTGGGCAAGAGCGAATAAAGGGAAAAGGAGACAAACTCCAATACATATTTTTTTCATTGAAATAAAGATTTAATATTTCAACAAATGTATTTCAATGAAATCTGTGAGCATTGTAAAAATGGAAACTCAGATAAATAACCAGATATTATTTTTCTCCGTATCTACATGATCAAAGAACTTTCCGGGGCTTATTCTGGTAAGCTCTTTAAAATCTTTAATAAGATGGGACTGGTCATAAAACAGGTTTTCGTAGGAAAGCTCTGTTAGATTTCTGGTCTTTTTATTTGAGATGAGCACATTGCGAAATCGTTGTATTTTTTTGAATTCTGAAGCAGGTTTCGCCAGATAACGCTGGGAAATTTTATTGACATATTGCCTGGTTATTTTATTTTTTACCGCAATTTCTTCAATACTCAGTTCATTTTCAAAATCATCCAGTATCGCGTAAGCCAGAATCATATCCTTTTTCCTGAATTTTGAGAGCCAGTAATTTTCCAGTATTTCGATTTGTGTTTTCCTGTCAGATTCTTTTAAAATTCCATTCATGATATCTTTAAAATCTGCAATATGAATTTCCTGCTGCAGATCCTCGTTTTTATCAGCATTAAAAAAATGATAAATTCCTAATGGTTTAAAATAAACAGTAACTTCATTAACGGATTGCTGATAAAAAATTTCTGTGGGAACGGAACATCTGGATACAAAATCAATGACCATATTCTCAGATGGAGATCTCATAATTTTTACCCGTCCCTTACTCTGAGCAATAGAGACATCCTGGCATGCTGATACGATAAAATAATTGTCCGGAAATGTGAGATATCTGATGGGTTGATGACTGTCATCTTTCTCCACAAAATAATACCCTTCAATATATTCTTTAAGTACAGGGTGCGTGGGTTGATAAAAAGTAACTTTCATACTAAAAAATTGAAGATGAAATACAAACAGAAAAAAAATACTGAATGGGTTCAGTATTCTACCATTTTATGAAAACAGTATTTTTTTGAATGCTTCAGAAGCCAGATGTACCTGCACGCTCCAGTCGTCTGCAGCATCACTTCCTGCGTCATCAGAAATGTATTTAAGACATAGAAACGGAATGTTTTCCTGCTGGGCAATCAATGCCAATGGATAGGCTTCCATGTCTACAATATTATAATCGGTTTCAGAATGGTTCATTTCAAAACTGTCGCCACTTCCACAGATTCCTTCTTTTAAAGTGTCCATTTTCAGACCGTACTCCAATACAGGTGGTACTCCGGAGAGTGGTGTTTCATATAATTTGAATCCCAGTCCTCTTACATCCATGTCCCTTTGGATGAACTTTGTACAGCACACGACTTCTCCCTTATGAAATCCTTTACTTCCCGCAGACCCTAAATTTACAATCAGTTTAGGCTTTCTGGTATGAATTTCTTTGGTTAGTTCTATCGCTGCATTTACTTTTCCAATACCTGTAATTAATTTATTTTTATCGTCAAAAACGGTTCCTGCTTCGGAATCTAATGCAAAAACGAATAGTGTATCATCAATTGAATATTGGGTTTCGTCGTTAATTTTTATCATTGAGAAATAATTTAAACAGCGGTTAGAACTGCTTTACAAAGATAAGAGAGTTTACCATAATGTAGAGTATTATTCACCGTTTAATAAGTCTGTATCTTTAAAACACCTTGGGTACCTCTTGCCCCAAATGTATTTACACTCTCGTCTTTAGATTCAATTTGAATGTCTTTAATATCAAGTTTTTCCAACATTTCTATTAATGCATTTTCTTTATATTCAACGAGATTATAATTGATAAAAAGCAATGGGTTCTCTCCAATTGATTTATTTTGTTTCAGATGGCTGATATACGCTCTGACCCTGTATCTTTTTCTACCCTTATCATCTATTTGGTAGAATGGATCTGGCTTAATATTCAATCCATTACTCCTTATTAAACTCCAAAATTTTTCTGACCAGTTCTCTTTGTCCCAAATATTTTTTTTATTGGTTAAAATGCTCTCCAGGGTAGAATTATCAGCTTTTAAACTGATCAATTGGGTCATTAAATAATTAAGATCAAAAGCATATTCTGCATGATAAGATTTACTAATTAAATCTTCCTGAAATTCTTTGAGCTCAAATCCTTTTTCTACAGCAGATATAAAATGGATTAATTCCTGGCCACTTAATTTTTGAATATTGACCCTAATGACTTTCTGCAAATCACTTTTTGAGTGTGCTGCTATATACTTTAACATTTTAAGCTGGAGCTCATCATCTATTCCCTGATCAAGATTTTCCTGATTGGCAAATCTGAATTCTTTCTTCTGAAGATATCCGTTCATAAAAATGCTGTAATTTTCATTTGAACCATAAAAAGAAGTCTCAAATACTCTTTTACTGATTACTTTATCTTTTTCCCAGGCAGAAAATAATATTGTATCAAATTTCCTGCATCCTGTTGATTCTAAAATTTCGTAATATTCTTTTAAAGTGGTATCAAATGAGTTATCCATTTGTTTGGCCTGCAGTTCAGTATAAATTTTTCTGGCTTTATCCAATGACTCCTGGTTACAGTTTTTTCTGATGAAATCTATATCATTTTCATATCTAGTCTGTGAAAAAAAAGATATAGGGAAAAAAGTCAACAGAATAAAATAAATTCTTTTCATAAATAGTAACTGTCAAACAATAATTTTAAATGTGGTTTAACTGTAAAAGTGAATGCTAATATAATTAAAAACCCCAAAGCAATTTTATTTACTTTGGGGTTCTGATATCTTAAATACTGCATCCATCAGTGTCACAGGACACTCCACTGCCACCGGAAAGATCCTTAAACGGACTCACCGTTTCTTTATAAGTCTGCTGAAGTGCATTTTCAAATACCTCCGCAGGCTGAGCTCCGGAAACAGCATATTTACCGTTCAGAACAAAGAAGGGCACTCCGGAAATCCCATTGTTTCTTGCCTCCTGAATATCCTGGTTTACTTCATAATCCAGTTGGTCTGTTGTAACGGCTTCTCTGGCTTCATCTTTATCAATTCCCAGATTTTCTGCAAGAGCAATTAAAACTTCAGTATCTCCTACATTTTTACCGTCAATGAAGTGAGCAATAAATAATGTCTCTTCCATTTCATTGGATTTATTATGCTTTTTAGCCAAATGAAGCAGCTTATGAGCACTGAATGTATTGGTGATCAATGTTTTTCCGAAGTTGAAATCAATTCCGGCTCCCTTTCCCATTTGGGTAACCTGCCCCAGCATTTGAGCGGCCTGAGCTTCGGCAACCCCTTTTTTCTCTCTGAAATACTGAAAGGTGTCCTGAGTTTTATTGGGATCTAAAGTAGGATCCAGCTGAAAACTCTTCCACTCCACTTCTACCTGATCTTTGAAAGGAAGTTTGTTCAAGGCCTGTTCAAAATTATTCTTTCCGATATAGCAAAACGGACACATTACGTCCGACCAGATTTCTATTTTCATTCTATTGAATTTTAAATCAAATTAATAATACAAAGTTACGACAATTTATTTAATGTAACAAAAATTATTACATTTGATTCTGACACGTACTTAGAACCTGATTACGTTTCTCTGCTATACCTTTTAAGATCATCATCAGAAATGCAAGAAGACCAAAGATCAGCCCTAGCCAGGGAATATATTCTACTCCTTTTGTCACGATAATCCACCCTCCAATTGTTGTTCCCAATGTTACTCCCAGGTTTCCGAATGAGGTAGCCAGGCTGTTGGCAAATTCCAATGATTCAGGTGCAGAGGAAATCATGTAAGCGGAGGCATTCAGAAAGCTTGGTGAATACAAAAATCCCCAAATTCCTATAACTGCAATAGTTGCCCATACATTTCCATCAGAAAAATATAAAAAAATGGGTACTAAAACGGTGCCTGAAAGAAAAAATGCTGTAGTCCCTGCAACATTCTTATTGAGCATTTTACCTGCAATTCCGTTGGCTGCAATTCCGATAAGTCCAAAAAGCAGAAGCATATAACTTACCATGGAAGTATTCATTCCCTTGGCTTTATTCAGATAATCAGCAAAGTAACTGTACGTAGAAAACCAGGCAGTAATCATAAAAAAGTTAGTCAGAGTACTCAGAATAAATGGAGGCTGTTTCAATATTCTGATCTGATTTCCGTAGGATTTCTTCTCTTTTACAGGCATCGGAGGAAGAAGGAAATAAATGACAGCCAGAGCAATCAAACTAACCACAGTTTGTATCATAAATGAATATTCCCAGGACCAAAGCCCGGCAATCCATGTGGCGAAAGGAACTGTGGTTACCATTGCAATGGCAACTCCATTAAAAACGATTCCCATCAGCTCATTCTTTTTCCGGTCATCTGTCTGAGATACCGCTACGGATAATGCTGTAGCAATATAAACAGGCTGAAGAAAGGCTGGCAGGATTCTTACCAGCATCAGCAGCCAGAAAGGAGGTGAAAAGGAAGAGACCAGTCCTGTCACCAGAAACATAAAAATGGCAGTCAGCATTATTTTTTTACGATCAAAACCTGAGGTAAGCAGGGTCATAAAAGGCCCTGTAAGGGCAATGATTAGAGCAAAAGCACTCAAGAGATACCCCGCTTTGTCTATGCTAATTTGATAATATTCTGCAATTTGCGGCAGAATACCGATAACTCCAAATTCTGTTGTAATCACCGCTATAAATCCTAGACATCCAATGTATGCATATTTCTTCATGATCCTTTTATTCGTCAGATTTTAAGTTTTGATGGGCAAAATCAGCCATTTCATTTACCGCTGATTGTACTTCTTCCAAAAGTTCGCCCATGTGCATAAATCCGTGGACCATATCCTTGTAAAGGCTCGTTTTAAGCTCAACTCCTGCATTTTTCATATTTTCAGAAAGCAGTTTTCCGTCATCCAGCAGAGGATCATGTTCTGCCAGGATTATTAAAGTAGGCGGAGTATCTTTAAAATCTCTTATTAAAACAGGAATGGCCAAGGGATTATCTTTTTCTGCTTCCGGAAGATACCAGTCCCATGCTTCTATCCCTCCTTGCCTGTTGAGAACAGGTCCGTTTTCATACGTTTTCCATGATTTTGAACTCAATTGATTATCAGCTGCCGGATAAATCAAGACCTGAAATTTAAACTGTCTGCCTAACCGGGTAGAAACTGCTGTAGACAAAGCTGCTCCTGCACTATCTCCTATAATTCCTATTTTATCGGAATCAATTCCTAGAGATTCCGCATTTTCTGTTATCCATTTTATTCCGTTGATGCAATCATTTAAACCTGCCGGGAAAGGATATTCCGGGGCAAGGCGATAATCTATAAAAAAAACTACAGATCCCGTTTGATTGGCCAGTTTGCGGACTACGGCATCGTGGGTCTCAAAGCCCCCTGCTATAAACCATCCTCCATGAATATAAATAATAGCTGATGATTGTTGAATATTTTTACCATCAGGACGGTAAATCCGGACAGGGATCTGATGATTTTCCTGCGGAATCATCACTTCTTCAATCATTGCCACAGGTTCTTTCTTTCCGCTAAGCTGAAGTGACATCGTTTCAAGATACTTACGGGCTCCGTCTAAAGAATTCTTTGGATTGAATGGTTGTATTGTTTCCAAATGATTTAAAATCTGTACTATTTTAGGTGTTAATTGCATTTTGTTATGATTTAAGTTTCTGTTTTGGCTGCAGGAATGTTAGCGCTATTGTTCCTGGTTGCTGATTTTTTCTTTTTCAGATGAACAAAATTAAATATCAAACCTTACATTTGCATAGTATACAGCTAAATGTATGGTACTAACAAATTTGTAAGTTATGGGTAAAATAAAGGAGAATTCCACAAACAATATCAACAGGCAATATATACATGAATGTGATCTGAGCTATGCTGTATGTAAAATCGGAGGGCGATGGAAGCTACTCATTTTAAATAAGTTAAAGGATGGGAAATTACGATTCAGTGAACTTAGAAGATGTATTTCAGGAATAACGGAAAGGATGCTTACACTTCAGCTAAGAGAACTGGAGAAAGAATATTTGGTGAAGAGAACAGTCCATCCGGAAGTTCCTCCAAGGGTTGATTATGAACTTACGGATATTGCGAAGGAGCTTATCCCTATCTGGAAACAGCTTGATGAATGGGGAGGAAAGCACCGAGAATTGATGCAGACCCGCCAGGCAGATGAAGAATAGAGAGAGCCTATAGCTCAGGAAGTCAATGGATATGAAGTTATCAATAAGATATATTTAATAATATGAGGATTTTATCTTAGATAAAATCCTCATATTATTAAACACTTCGGAATATAAAAAATTATAGTTCCTGTTGAACTTTATTTACGTTTTTAGAGAACAGAAGATGAGCAATCAGTGCCAATACTCCAAATGTTGTTCCTACCAAGCAAACACCCGTCCATTGAGCTTTTTGCCATGCTATAGAAGCCAGCCAGGTTCCGAGTGACCCACCGATAAAATAAGAAACCATATAGACTGTATTCAGCCTGTTCACTGCGTTTGATTTAATTAAAAAATAATTGGTCTGATTCATAATATGACTCGACTGGACCCCCAGATCAACAAGGATTACTCCTACTATCAGCCCCCAGTATGTTTCTCCTGCAAAATAAGTAAAGCCCCAGCTTCCAGTAACGATCAGTAAAGAATACAAGATAATTCTGTTAATATCCATGTACTTTTGAAGTTTTCCCACTTTTGCGGCGGCCAAAGCCCCTACCGCCCCTGCCAGACCAAAACTGCCTACTACAGAAGATCCTGCATTGAAGGGAGGCTTCTCCATATGGAAAACCAGCGTTGTAAACAGAGCACACATAGACCCGAATGCCATAGCTCCCCTGAAAGAAGCCAGCTGAAGAATGGGCTGTGTTTTAGCAAGATGTACAACTGAACGCATCAGCTCTTTATAAGTACCTTTAAAGTTAGGAGATAATTCCGGAAGCATTTTATAAACAGCCAGCCATACCAGAATCATCAGTCCCGCTGCAATACCAAACATGGCTCTCCATCCCCATACTTCTCCTACAATTCCTCCTATAAAACGGGAAAGAAGAATCCCAAGCAATAATCCGGACATGACAAGCCCTATATTGGATGATTTTTCTTTATCTGAAGAAAGTTCTGCAGCAATAGGGACAAATAGCTGAGGAATAACTGAAGTTGCCCCAATCAATAAGCTGGCAGCATATAACATCCACAGCTGGCTTGCAAAAGTCATCCATAAAAGGGCTCCAAAAACCAGAAACAGGTCTATTAAAATTAATTTCTTACGGAAAAATTTATCTCCTAACGGAACAATCAGCAAAAGCCCCAATGCATAACCAATCTGGGTAAGTACAGAGATCTTACTCGCTGCGCTCTCAGAGATATGAAGCTCTTCTGAAATAAGTGCCAGTAATGGCTGATTATAGTAATTGTTAGCAACCACAAGACCGGAAATGATAGCCATAAGCCAGATGACGGTTCTTGAAATACCATGGGAAGAACTCTCCTGCATTACCTATAAAGTTTTTTATTTGAATAAGTGGTGACCTGACTGTTTAATCATGATGATATATCGCCAGATTTTAAGAGATCAAAGATAACCATTAAAAAAAGAAATTTATGGTTTTTTGCTTTTGCATTATAATAAATAATGCCGGAATAACAATAAATAGAATGATTTTCAGAATACAGCAGTATGATTGTTTTTATTGATGGTATGTATTGATGAAAACCTTTTGAATAATTAGAAATATTAAGGAAATTTGCAATATGAAAATCATTCCGCTCAAAGAAGGTAATTTTTCGGCCAGTAAAACCAAGGATTTTACACTTTTAACAGATGAAAATTTTGATCAGGTTGGAGGAATTAAGATGTCTGTACAGCCGTTTCTTATCATTACTGAAAGTGATTATATCCTTTTGGATGCAGGTATCGGCTGGAAAAATGAAACGGGAACAACAGTTATTTCCGAAATCACGGAAAGAGAAAATATCAGCCCTGAACAAATCACAAAGGTATTGTTTTCTCATCTTCATAAAGATCATATTGAAGGAGCAGTAAGGCTTATGGATAATGGTTTTGAAGCGGTCTTTCCCAATGCGCTGATTTATATACAGAAACGCGAACTGGATTTTGCAATGGAACAGAAAGGCAATCCGTCTTTTGATTTTGACATGCTGGAAAAATTGATTCAACTGCCCAATATTATCTGGATGGATGAAGATCAGGGACAGATCACAGATGAAATTTCATATGAAGTAGTAGGCGGGCACACTCCGTTTATGCAGGTTTTCTGGATCAGGGAAAATGGAGAAACTGTTTTCTATGGTGCTGATGATCTTCCGCAGGCTTCTTACTTAAAGTATCATTTGGCTTATAAAAGTGACTTTGACGGGAGAAGAGCCATGGAACTGAGGTTGAAATGGGAAAAAGAGGCAAGAGAAAACCATTGGAAAATCCTTCTGTATCATGATCTCGATAAAGCTGTCATAAAATTCTAAAAAAAAATGGTTTAAATTTCATTAAACCATTTATAAATATCAAATTCCGAAGGGATATTGAGTTTTTTTCTGATCCTGTTTTTTCTGTTTTGTATCGCCTTTGGGGTCACAAAAATACAGGTTGCAATTTCCTTAGTAGTCATATTGAGCTTAAGGTAAATACAAAAGATCAGTTCAGAATTTTTCAGTGAAGGCTGTATGGCAGATAATTTTTTAAAAAAATCAGGATAGACGAGCCTGAATTTATTTAGTAAGCGGGGAGAATTGGCTTTGGCTAATGCCATTATTTCGTCTTGTACAAGAATCTTCTGATTCAAATCCTCTATGTTCGGTTCAGGTTTTTTATTTTTCATAATACTTTCTCATCTCTACGTATTTCAGATGCAACATCCTTTGTGCATCAGTACAAAGTCTTTTTTTCTCTTATCTGTCTGTGTTTGGCTGATTTAATATTAAAAGTGAAATAATTTTGATGTATTCAAAATTTCATCGGTTTTAGTTAATATAATGTAATAAATCATAGCGTATAGGTTATATTGTTGAATGATTATGTTAAAAAAATCCACATGTGAATTTTGTCTCATTTTTATACAGGCAAAGAAAGAAAAAATGATTAAAATTCTATCAAAACTGTGTACCACATAGATACCACGTTATATTTTAAACAAAATATCATAACAGCTTTTATCAGCCTGTTTTCCATTATCTGTGTCTATTGATGAGGAGGATGTAAATGTAGTGGATTCATTAGTTTGGTTTTTATGATTTCAATCAATATTCTCAGAATAATCATCCAGAAAATAAAAATATGTGGTATATGTGTGGTACCACATTTTAAGGAGAATAAATAAAATCCATGTTCCTTTATTTTTAAAATTTTTGAATGATGAAAAAGGTTTTTTAAAGGTTTTAAAATTGTAACTGAAAATAAATAACTGCTATGATCATTGAAAATTTATTAGTTTCATTTGGAGCTGAAATTAAAAACTACAGAGAAGGAGATGTTATTTTCCGTGAAAAAGAGCTTCCAATGTATTATTACCAGATTAAAAAAGGTAAAATTAAACTCAACAATTATACAGAAGAAGGAAAGGAATTTATCCAGAATATTTTCTCAGAAGGACACAGCTTTGGAGAATCTCTTCTTTTTGTAGACAGACCTTACCCTATGAATGCTGTTGTACTGGAAGACTCAGCTATTTACAGAATGTCTAAACAGAACTTTCTGAACCTGATCCGAAATAACCCTGAAGTTTCGCTGAATATTTATGAGTGTCTGGCTGAAAGAATGTATTATAAGTACATTATGTTATATAATCTTTCTTTTCAAAATCCTGTTACCAAACTGAAGCTGCTGATGGACTATCTGAAAAGCTATCAGGATCATAAAAAACCTTACTCCTTCCAGATTCCTCTTACCCGTCAGCAGATGGCTTCACTTACCGGTTTATGTGTAGAAACAGTAATACGAACTATAAAGCAAATGGAAAAGGATCAGATTGTAAAGATAGAGCGGCGGAAGATCTATTATTAAGATGAAAGCCGGAATCTATCCGGCTTTATTAACGCTTTGTCATGGGTTTGTTATTATTTTCAGGTTCCGGAGGTACGTATGGCATCCTTCAAAATCAAAATATTTATCTCTTAATAATTTAACCTGATATATGACGGGAAGATATTTTCCCCATTTGGAAAAATCAATAATTCCCGGCAGATTTTCTATTAAACCTGTTAATATTTCATCTGTATTCCTGCTAAGTGTGGGGTCGGAAAGAATGGTTACCAGCTCTTCCACAGCAAGATCGTCTGTTGTGAACGAGCTGTCTTTATCATCAAATGTAACCTCTACGTTCATGCTGTCTAACATCAACTTTAGCGTTCGGTTGATCTTTGAACCGGTAAAAGAATAAAAAGTAAGTCTTCCGTTATGGTTGAGAAGAGGCCTTTCTATCTTGAAATCATGAAAGCTAAATACCGAAAATTCATTTCGAAGAAGAGCAATGGTATGCTTTGCTGTCTCATCCAGAAAATCGTACTGTTCTCCGGAAATAAGAATTTCAAGCATTTTTTCTCTGATCCGGTGTGCCGTATCAGCAGCATCACCAAAAAACTTTGGCTTTTTGCCATCGCTAGCCGGCAGCACTTCTATTTTTTTTGTTCGGTAATCAATATCCTTGATGCTCCATATCTTAGCTGAAAGATAGATGTTCTCATTTTCCCTGATCTGCGGTGATAAAGGAAGTTCCCCTATTTTTACTCCGTTGCTGGAAACTTTAAAAAATACAGGAGTGTCAAAAAGGCTGTAGAAATCTTTATGATTCACAACTTCTTCTCCTTCAATCCCTATGATCAGTTCGTTACCCAGCTTCTCAAAAAACTCAATATCTGTAAGATAATGGATAATATCTTCAGTCTCTTCCCTGCTGATATTTGAAAATGCGGAATTTTCTGCAATGTCTTGCAGAAGCATGGATAAAGAAATCCCTGAAGATCCTTTCACAATAGATAAAAGCTGATGGACCAGAACATCATAAGGTTTTTTATTCACAGAAACAGGTTCTATATACTGTTCCTGGTATAGCATCCAGCAGGCTAGAGACTGCAGTAAACTCCATTCTTCTGTTGCATACAGGTATAGATTACTGGCTTTTCCCTCTCTTCTTCCGCTTCTTCCTACCCTTTGGATTAGAGAAGCAATACTGTGGGTAGCATCAATCTGAACGACTTCATCCACATTTCCGATATCTATTCCCAGTTCCAGTGTTGAAGTACAGGAAATACAGAAGTTCTGCAGGGTAGAATTCTTCGCAAAAAACTCTACATACTCACGGACTTCCTTGTCTACGGAAGAATGGTGTGAAAAATAGTTATTGTGCCCCCCTACTTTCTCTGATATCTGTTTTAGCTTTACAGCAACCTCTTCTACCCTTCCACGGGCATTCGGAAATATAAGAACTTTACTTTCCCTGGTTCTGGTGTAAAGATCTTTTAATAAAGCCAGTGGCAATTCTTCTGCTGATCCCGGAAAATATTTGAATACAGCACTGATTGGCTTGGGTGTGGTATCTCTTATCACTTTCGTGTGATCAGTATCTCCCAGAAACTCTTTCAATTCTATGTATTGCCTGGCATCACTGACGGTAGCAGAAAGGGCTACAATACTGAATTTTTTAATATTCACTTTTTGAAGGCGGCTCAGTAAAGACCGGAGATGGGTTCCTCTGTCAGAGCCCAGGAATGCATGAATCTCATCAATAACAATATATTCCAGAGAAGAAAAAAGATGATATATATTATAAGGCTTATTCACGAACATGGCTTCCAGAGATTCCGGAGTGATAAGAACGATTCCTTCCGGATTTTTTAAAAGACGCTCTTTGGCTCCTTTAGACGCTTCACCATGCCATTTGGTAACAGGAACATCAAGATACTCACAAAGACTTTCTACCCGGAGAAACTGATCGTTGATTAAAGCAATCAAAGGTGAGATATAGAGAACCTTTACACCGGGTTCTTTAAAATTTATTTTGGATAAGATAGGCAGAAAAGCAGCTTCTGTTTTACCTGAAGCTGTTCTGGATATTAGAATGTAATTATGATCAGTTGATATGATTCTTTGAATAGAAGCTTCCTGGATCGGTCTCAGACTCTCCCATTTTTTATCCCGGATATATTTTCTGATAGGCTCTGAAAGCAGGTTGAATGCGGTCATAGTTCTTCAATACTGTCTAAAAGGATCAAATCATTCGGTCTTTCATCTGTAATTTCGATTTCTCCAAAAAGCCTTCTTTTATCAGCTTCAGGATTTTGTCTGATGATATTAAGAATATTCAAAAAGTCCCGGATTACCTCTCGTGGGGTCAGGAACTCTGATGCCCCCGGTTTGTTGAACATTTCTTCCATAAAAACAGAAATTTCTTCATCTGTAATATTCAGCTCTGTTTTATAATTTAAATCAAAGATCAGTTTAAGCTTTTTTAGCAGTACAAAAATCTCATTATGATTCAAAGGCATGAGCTTAATAACAGGCTGTGCAAAATCACGCAGTTCAGAATTTTCGAATTTATTGGTTTCAAGTCTGGATTTAAGTGCCTGATAACTGAAAAGACCTCTCCTTTCATTCTCCAGGAATTCTTTTGTTCCGGCAAAATTGATGAAAAGATGAGCTACTTTTCCCTGAAAGCAGTCATTGTAAATAGATAGAATTTTCTCATAATTTTTTTCACGGGCCGCTGATGTAGAGATTTTATACAGGTTGATGGCTTCATCCAGATTAATCATAAAGCCGCTGTAACCTATGCTTACAAAAAGCTTACAGAAGTTTTTAAGCATATCATAATAGTTGGAGTCATTGATGATCTCCCTGATTCCAAGATCCTGCCTGGCTTCAGTCTTGGTACTGTATTCTCCTTTTAACCATTTCAAAGCATTCCGACGCAACAATTCATCACCTTGAATGTATCCTTCATAATATTTAACGATAGCAGAACCAAAATCGAAGCCGCCTGTTTCTGTAATTTCGTTTACCGTTTTCATGATAGCATTCTGAATCAGTCCCAGATACCTGTCATTACGGATTTCCATCAGTGACAGATGATTTTCTTCCGCTGTTTTAGCAATTACCTGTTCTATCCATTTCTCCAGTAAAGTCTGCAGGGCGCCTCCTTCCGGTTTGGTCTGTATAGCAATATTATCCATAATCGCAGAATATAGGATTACACTTTTTCCGTCATTGGAGTACAGCCTGTTATCTGGTGTAAAATCTGCATTGGCTACTACAAACTTCTGTTTTAAGGCTACTGTATTCAGAAGATGAAGCATGAATGATTTTCCGCTTCCGAAATCTCCGATCCAGAATTTCACAAGGCTCAGCCCATTTTTCACATCTTCCAGAGAACCGATAAAAGCGTTTATTTCTTCTGATCTTCCTACGGTAATATGTTGTACTCCTATTTTCGGGACTACTCCGCTTACCAGAGAGTTGATCACAGAAGCAGCTTCTTTAGGTTTAATATTGTCAATCATTGTTTAAAAGTTTTTTGTAATAATTAGTGTTAATAATAAAATATTCGTCTTCTTCCTCAATCAGGATATCATCAAGGATTTCAAAGCAGCATTCATTAATAGAATCTATCGTAGAACCCATAAAAAGGCCTTTTGCTTTGATAAAATCCTGAAGATCCTGCTGAAGTATATTGAAACTGTGCTTCTCGAACAAGTCCAGAATATTCTTTTGGACGTCTGTCAGATGAAGTTCATCACTGTATTTTGTGTGCTGAAATTCTGAAACCTGATGAATGACAGTGACTGTGGATTCTCTTTCATTAACGGTTTCCATCGTTTTTAAAACTGTTTCTTCTTCCTCTTCATTATTCAGAATCTGCCCCAAAATATGAGCCATCTCAGAATGCTGAACCTGAATATCCCTGATAGCTTCAGGATCAATTGTGATCTTTTTTCTTTTAGGCAAATAGAGCTGGCAGACCTTTTCAACAGCAGTTTTGATATTTCTGCTAACAATAAATTCATTCAGAATATTTTCAAAATCCACAAGTAGGTCTTCCGTGGGAAACAGATTTTTCTGAATGCTTTTGGGAAACTCTCTTTTATCAAATTTAGGAGAATTCAGATCTTTTTCCAGATAATGGATATAAAGCCTTAATGCACAGGATTTATCATGTTCCGCTACGAATTTTGAAGCTTCAAAAAATATAGCATCTGCTGACGGATTCTTGATATTAACCTCAGAAAGCCTGAAAATTTCCCATTCAAATGCCAAAGGATTGGAATAATCTGCCTTGATCAGATCAAATTTTGTCTTCCAGCGGTTGGTATTATTCTCATTAAGAATAATATTGGTTTTATAATCTGCATCAAGAATCTGATATTGGTTTTCTGTCAGGAAAATTTCAAGTTTTGATACAATTTTTTTATGGTATTGATGAAAAATATCGGGTTCATTATAGATAAAATCGGTATTAATTTTTCTTTTAATACCATAAACATCACGAACCGTATTTTCGCATAATTTCAAAATATGATTCAATATCTCTGTTTGTACAGACTGATAGGTATAGCCGTAATTCAGGCTGTCTTTTCTGTAGTTATACCGAATGCAGACAATGATCTCTGACAGCTCGTCAATGACTGTCGGGTACGATTTATTGACAGGAATACAGTTTTGATAGAGATATTCAACAGCTCTTAAGAACTGTTTGATGATCTGTATTTTACAAAAGTCAATCTCATTAAAAACATTTTCTGTAAAAGACATTTTATCCAGCATTGCTGCCTGTTCTTCATTAAGGCTGAGCTTTCTTCTGTATTTTTTTCCTATTTTCCGTAGATCAGAATTATAAGATGGGTTAAAATTTTCAGCAGAAGTATCAGAAAATGAATGCTCATTTCCAAAATTGATCGGAATATCCGGATCTCCGGAAACATCAATAATAGAATAATCTGTTGGTAATGGAAGCGGGTCGTTTGGCATAAAAATATCAGTGCTTATCATGATAACGTTTCACACCGTTCTTTGCCCATAAGCTATGGGTATTCATTCCCGTGACATCTTTAATGTCATTGGAGGGAATTTCCGATAAAATTCTTTTTAAAGAGCAGCTCTCCTTTTCTATTGCTTTCGAAGCGGGAACCTGAAGGTCCGGATTTTCAAAATTGTTCATCTTAATACATTTGAGTGATGGTCATTAGTTTTTTTGATTGTAAATCAATTTTCTAATATAGCAATATATTAGCCCAAATGTATTGAAGATCCGGAAATATTCTTTACGGTTTCCCGTAATGGAGTTCATGCAGTAAAAGCAAAGGACTCAAAGGGAAATGTTAACATCAGCTTATTTTCACTTCCAGCTGTGCGATTTTTAATGGTCAAGCTGTCTTTGAAATTCTTCCAGATACCTGGCAATGTGAATTCCGTCTGCCAATCCATGGTGTGCTTCTACAGATACAGGGAGGTATTTTCTGCCATCACGGATGTTGAACCTTCCAAAAGCAACTTTAGGAACAGATTCCTGTGTATTAAAGTCTGTAGGCTGTAATATGGCGCTGAAGGAATTCCACGGAATGGTAGTGTGCCTTACATGATCTTTTCCGAGTCTTTCATTGCTTAATCTCAGTCCTGAAGTTTCATGTACTCCTTTTATCTCCTCCTGTAAAGCTGCGTTAAAAACTTCAAAATCTTCTGAGAAATGAGTAAAAGAAAAACCGAATGTCCCATCAGGCCTTCCTATCGTACTGCCGGCATGAACGGTCTCAAACTGAACAACCTGTCCGTCAACGATTCTGAGTTTTAACTCATCAATTGTATTGATTGCCACCATAGATTTGTGAAAATAGTAGGCAAAAAATGAATACCCTTTCTCTTTGGCTGTATCATATGCTTTTGTGCAGTCAACCTCCGTTGTAAATCCGAAATAAGGGCTTGCCATACCAGAGAAAAATTCAAAATGTTCTTTTCTGTTCCAGCTGTCTATATCTATGATCTTCATTAATTCTTATTTGCTGCAAATTTCTGAAAGTTTCTCCGGTTTAAAAAGTTTATGACTGAAAATATTATTAAAACTTAACGTTACAAGACCGGGATTTGGTAGATATTTTGATGCAAAATAAACGTATTTGTAATTTCATTTATCTACTTTCAGGTAAATCCTTTTATTCGGAGGATCAATACTACGTAATTTAATAATTAAAATATAAGAATATGGCAATGGAAAAAATCGGATTCATCGGATTAGGAAATATGGGACACCCTATGGCAAAGAATATTGAAAAAGCAGGATTTCCACTTTCAGTATATAACAGATCCCCTGAAAAAGCCAGAGACTTTGAAGAAAAATCAACAGTCTGTACTCAAATTAAAGATCTTGTACAAAACAGTGATATTATATTCACAATGCTTACTAACGATAAGGCTGTAAAAGCGGTATATGAAGAAATTATTCCTTTAAATATTCAGGGAAAGCTCTTTGTGGATATGAGTACGATCTCTCCGGAAACATCTACAGAAACTGCAGCAGCTCTGAAAATAAAAGAAGCTTCTTTTATTGATGCTCCTGTAGCAGGAAGTACTCTGCCGGCTCAGGAAGGAACGCTTATTATTATGGCAGGAGGTGAAGAAAAAGATATACAGCGTGCTATGCCTTATTTTTTGAAAATGGGGAAATCTGTAAAACATTTGGGAGAAAATGGAAAAGGAATCGCAGGAAAACTATCCATCAATTATTTTCTGTCTGCCATTTATCAGGGGTTGGCAGAGACTGTTCTGCTGGCCGGAAAATTAGGAATTGAACGGCCAGATATGCTGGAAATAATCAATGAAAGTGCCAGCGGAAGCGGTGCAACAAAGGTAAAAACCCCTCTGTTAATTGCAGATCAGTATGCTCCTGCATTTGCTCTTGATCTGATGCTGAAAGATATTCTCCTCGCGAAGAATGCAGGTGCTGATTTTCCTCTGTCTGAAACTCTGATAAAAACATATCAAAATGCACACGATAAAGGTTTTGGTGAGGATGATGTCATAGGAATCATCAATTATTTAAAAACAATAGAATAAAATGGAGATCATCAATTATAAAGGAAAACATTGGTCTGCAAGAAAAGCAGATCATATTTATATCGTAAGTATTGATAACCATTCCAATATGGTAGAATCCTTAACAGATTTTATTCAGGATCAGGGAATCCATGCAGGAGAAGTGACCGGAATAGGCGCTGTGAGTGAAGCTACTCTCCGATTCTTTAATCCCATAACCAAAAAATATGTGGATAAAACTTTTAAAGAACAGATGGAAGTCACCAATATTTCCGGGAATGTTTCTGAAATAGAAGGAAAATTGACTCTTCATCTGCACATTACACTGGGAAGAGAAGATTACACCGCTTTGGCAGGACACCTTTTAGAAGCAAAAATTCAGGGAGCTGCAGAATTCATTTTCTATCCCCTGAATACCAGAATCGTAAAAATTAAAAATGAAGAAACGGGAATCAATCTTTATGATTTTGAAAAACAGAACCTGGAAGGTTAGCATCATCAGTGAACATCGGAATAAGGCAGAAAATATAATTCCTTAATATAATAATATAGAAGGAAGATACAAAGACACAGGAACTCTATCCTGTGTCTTTGCATTTCCAGCAAACAAGCAATGCTTATACTATAAATTGTGTTTTTAATGATTTACTCTATACTTCTGTAGTCGTCATCCCAAATTTTTTTTTGAAAGAAGAATAAAAATGGGATAAATTCTCAAAACCCAGATCAAGATAAATATCTGAAGGTTTTTTATCTCGGTTTTTTATTAAATAATAGGCTTCCTTTAATCTTTTTTCTTTCAGCCATTGTTTGGGCGTCATCTGAAATATTTTATTGAAATCTCTCTTAAACCCGGAAAGACTGCGGCCTGTAAGCTTTGCAAAAGCATCTACCGATACATTAAACATGAAGTTCTTGTTCATGAACTCTTCAAGGTCAATCTTATGAGGTTCAGAAAAATCAAAAAGAAGATTTTTAAAATCCGGGTTACTCAGCAAAAGTAATTCTATAGCTTCCTTCACTTTTAGAGCTGCAAGTTTTGAAGGTACCTCCTGTGTCTTGTCGATATAGGGAATAAGAGAGGCAAAATAACTCTTAAAAAAATCATCAGGTTCAAAGAACAACCGCTGGTCACCTGGAAAATCAGCACGTGCAACTATTTTATTTTCAGCAGCATACTGTTTCAGTGTTTCATCATCAAGCGTAATAGAAACAAACTGATATTTTTCTTTGGCAGATGGATGTTTGACCGTCCTGATCAGTTGATTCTTTCTGACCAGAACCACTGTATTTTCTTTAATTACCGTCTTTCCTTGCTCATGGAAGGCATGAGTTTCCCCTGAGATCTGAAATCCCAGAAAATGGTCAGGAATAAACTCCTCATGGCCTCTGTAAGATTCAAAAGCACATGAATAAACCAGTTTGTCAAATATAATCTCAGAAGTATTTTCCATGATGCAAATATCTGAAATTTAAGCCATAGCCTGCGCTCCCGCTTCTGCAATTTCCTTATCCTGCTCCGGAGTTCCTCCTGAGGAGCCTATGGCACCTATGATCTTTCCGCCGTTATCTTTTAAAACAACACCGCCAGCAATGGTCAGAAGTCCTTCATTTGAATTCAGCATTCCATAGCTATGGATACCTGTTTCTGAGATGATTCCTCCCATGATATCGCTGTTTACTCCAAACATCACTGCTGTTTTTGCTTTCTTGATGGCAAAATCAATCACGCCGTAGACACTGTCCAATCTTGCCAATGCAACAAGATGTCCTCCGGAATCCACCACAGCGATACTTACAGGAATATTCATAGATAATGCCCTTTCCCTTGCTGCATTTAGGGCTTTTTCAGCAGTTTTATAATTCAGTTCCATACCCCTAGCTTTTTGCGTTCCATGCATCTGCCTGAAGCTGTTTTACAAAATCTTCAGTTTCCTTTGGATGCACATTCCTGAAATTACTGTTGTCATCCAATGCTACATTTACAATCACTTCAGCCATAGACTGCGGATCAAGCTGGTGTGCTAAAGATTCAGCAGCACCGTCAAAAACAGATTCTGGTGTAAAGTTGACCTTCGGATCATACCAGTGGAAAATAGAGTCTACTCCCCTGTCATTAAAGCCTGTTCCGAATACGCCCGGATTACAGGTTGCAATCTTGATATTAAATGGAGCCAGCTCGGTTCTCAACCCTTCTGCAATGGATTCCAGTGCATGTTTGGAAGAACAATAAGCTGCTACGTAAGGAACTGTCCATAAACCTCCCATTGAAGAAGTGAAAACAATCTTTCCCCTTTTCTTTTCAACAAACTTTTTGATAAAGCCCTGAGCAAGATTCAATGCACCAAACACATTCACTTCAAACATAGAGCGGATAATGTCTACCGGCTGTTCCGCAATGGGACCGCCTTCCATAATTCCGGCATTACTGATTAGGATATCTATTTCATATTTCTTCAGGATATAATCGATATCTCTTTGACTGGTTACATCAAGTTTATCCACTGTAAGATCAATTCCATGTTCTTTAGCTTCACGGATTAAATCACTCATCTGAGGATAGACCTGTACAGTGGCAATCACCTTATGCCCTTTCTTAGCAAGATCAAAAGCAGCAATCTTTCCGAATCCACTTGCTGCACCTGTAATTAAAATTGTTTTACTCATTGTATTCTTTTTTAATGATGGTACAAATTTCATAGATTTAAGTAAGGGCTATATTGTCTGAAAGTTCATTTTTATATTGCTGGAAAGTTCAGAAATAGATTGTTTTTTGAATAACGCTATTTTTTACATCATAAAAAAATAGAATTATCGTTATAGATATAAATTTTAAAACTAAAAGCCAACGTATGTATAAAATTAAAACACTCCTTTTAATTTTTATCTCCTCATCTTCTTTTATTCTTGCTCAAAACTGTAATTGTGAAAGCAATTATCTGTGGGTGAAAAAAACATTCGAGGGAAATGATGCCGGATATCAATATATGATTGATAAAAAGGGAATTCCGGCTTATCAGGCGCATAACAATGAATTTCTGAACAGAATAAAAAATGCAAAATCAGATACTGAATGTCAGCAGACCCTTTATGAATGGCTTAAATTCTTCAGATCAGGACATTTTTCAATCTCAAAAATTGAAAATACCAGTGAGCAAAATCCACCTGCAGCTGTTGAAAATATAAAAACAGAAACGGTAAAAGTTGATCTTGAAAAATTAAAAAAAGAAGTTCTGACTAAAAAAGATTCGGATATTGAAGGAATCTGGGGAACCGAACCTTACACAATAGGAATCAAGAAATTCGGAGATAGTTATAAGGGCTTTATTATTACATCCGGAGCAGAAAACTGGAAACCTTATGAATTGAAACTGGTTATTAAAGCTGATAAAGCCTCAGGAACCTTTTATTTGAGAAACAAATCAGCCCAGGAAATAAATAATATAAGGTTAATTGGAAAAAATTATCTTGGTTTGAATGAGTTTACCCTGAAAAGAATTTCACCCCAATTTGAAAAAGAAGAAGGTGTTGAAACATACTTTGAAACAATAAAAGCACAAAAGCCTTTTCTGAAAGTGCTTAACAAATCAACGCTTCTTTTAAGAATTCCTTCTTTCAATGGTGCTTTAAAAAAAGATATAGACAGCGTTATTGCAGCCAATCAATCTAAAATTGAAAGTACAGAAAATCTGATTATTGATATCAGAAATAATGGTGGCGGCAGTGACAGCAGTTTTGATAAAATTATACCCTACCTCTATACCAATCCTATCAGAAGCATCAGAACACAGTTTTATTCTACGAAACTGAATAATCAGAGAATGCTGGATCTGTATGAGAATTACCAGAAATACGGAATACCGGAGGAAGAAAGAGAATATCTGAAAAAAGCTTATGATAAACTAACCCGTAACTTAGGCAAGTTTGTTAGCCTTCAGGATGATGGAAATATGGTAGGAATTAACAAGCTGGATAAAATTTCGCCTTTTCCGAAAAATGTTGGAATTATCATCAATGATGGTAACGGTAGTACTGCCGAAGAGTTTTTACTGGCTGCCAAGCAGAGTAAAAAAGTCAAGCTTTTCGGAACAACCACAGCAGGCGTGCTTGATATTTCCAATATGTATTTCGTAAATTCTCCCTGTAACGAATTTAAATTAGGTTATTCCCTCTCTAAAAGTTTCCGCATTCCCGAAATGGCTATTGACGGAAAAGGTGTTCAGCCTGATTATTTTATAGACAAAACGATCCCTGATTATCAATGGATCGACTTCGTAAACGATGTCCTGAATGAAAAATAAACTATACAAGCTGTTTTAAAATTGAAACAGCTTTTTTAATATCAATAGGAATGGGCTTTAGCCCATTTAATAAAAAGAAATATCATCATTGGCTTTAGCCAAAATCTCTCATGAAAAATCTCTCATACAAAAGAACATTGTCCATTATATTTCAATTGACAATTTAAAAAAAATAAACCGTTTGTTGTAAATTGGTTAAGTTTTTGAAGCTTATTCTATAAAACCAGTCACACCATTGAAATTAATCACATTTACAAAAAAAGGAATTTATTGCCCTCAGGGAAAATTCTATATAGACCCCTGGCGACCTGTTGATATGGCGGTTATCACTCATGGCCATGCCGATCATGCCCGTTGGGGAATGAAAAAATATCTTTGTCATCATTTTACAAAACCTATTTTGCATCAAAGAATCGGAACGGATATCGAATGTCAGAGCGTTGAATATGGAGAAGTTATTACCATCAATGGAGTGAAACTTTCCCTGCATCCTGCCGGACATATTATCGGTTCTGCCCAGATAAGAATTGAGTATAAAGGATATGTGACCGTAATTTCGGGAGATTATAAAGTTCAGGATGATGGACTGAGCACTCCATTTGAGCTGGTAAAATGTAATGAATTTGTGACAGAAAGTACTTTTGGCCTCCCCGTTTACAACTGGCTGGAAGTTCCTGATTTAAATGCAAAACTGCAGAATTGGGTACTGAAAAATAAAGAGAATAATAAAACCTCCGTTTTTATAGGCTATTCTCTGGGGAAAGCTCAGCGTATCATGACAGCAGTGGAAGAACTGGGAAAAATATATGTTCACTATTCTATCGGAAAACTGAATGAAGCCTTTGAAACTGTAGGAATTGATCTTCCTGAATACACGATTGCAGATTTCAGGGAACGTCCGAAAGAAATGCAGCATGAAATCGTCATAGTACCGCCTGCTTTACTCGACAGCAACATCATCAAAAAAATTCCTGATCCGGCCACAGCAATATGCTCCGGATGGATGCAGGTTCGCGGTGCCAGAAGATGGCGGAGTGCAGATGCAGGATTTGCCATGAGTGATCATGCAGACTGGAAAGGATTATTGCAGACTGTAAAAGCAACCGAAGCTGAACTTGTACATGTTACTCACGGGCAGACGGAAGTCTTTTCAAAATATCTGAATGAAATCGGCGTCCGGGCTGATGTTGTAGAAACACTGTTTGGAGAAGATGAAGAAGAATCTGAAAAAGAAACCCTTGAAACCCCGGGATCATGAGACACTTTGCAGACCTTATCAACGCGCTGGAAACCACCAATAAGACCAATGCTAAAATTGATGCCATCATTGATTATCTGGAACGCGCTCCGGATGAAGATAAAGTGTGGTTTATTGCTTTGTTTACCGGAAAAAGACCCAAGAGAAATGTAAATACCAATTACATGAAAGAGTGGGCATTGGAAATCACAAAACTTCCTTACTGGCTGTTTCAGGAGTCTTATTCTTCTGTAGGAGATCTTGGTGAAACCTTATCATTAATCCTTCCCCCTCCACAGGAAAAAATAGAGCGTACTTTATCAGAATGGATGAATGACATTGTCAATCTGAAAGGCAAAACAGATGCGGAAAAAAAAGAATTCGTACTTCACTCATGGAACGGTTTGGATTATACTGAACGTTTGATTTTCAATAAATTAATTGGCGGAAGTTTTCGGATTGGTGTATCAGATAAAACATTAATCAATGCATTGACCAGATTTTCAGGTCAGGAGCCGAGCGCATTGATGCACAGTTTAATGGGAAAATGGCTGCCCGATGAAGTTTCATTCAAAGAATTGATAGATGCAGAAAACGTTAATCCTGATAACTCAAAACCTTATCCTTTTTGTCTTGCCTATCCTTTGGAAAAAGAACCGGAAGAATTGGGAAATCCTGATGAATGGCTTGTGGAATACAAATGGGACGGAATACGCGGGCAGATTATCAGAAGAAATGATGAAGTCTTCATCTGGTCAAGAGGCGAAGAACTTGTGACAGACCAGTTTCCTGAGATCAGAGAAGTTGTACAGGGCATGAAAGGCAACTTTGTACTGGATGGAGAAATACTTGCAGTAAAGGATGGTAGGGTTTTAAATTTCAACGAGTTACAAAAAAGATTGAACAGAAAAACTTTAACTAAGAAAATGCTGGCAGAAATCCCTATAGAGGTTTTCGCCTATGACCTGCTGGAACTTGAAGATAATGATCTGAGGGAGAAGCCGATCTCTGCAAGAAGAGCTTTGCTTGAAGAATTACTGTTAAATGAAAATCCCCAAATTATAAGCATTTCCAGAAGCCTGAACTTTGAAAAATGGCAAGAACTTAATGATCTCAGAGAAAATTCAAGGGATGTAAACAGTGAAGGATTGATGTTGAAGCAGAAAAACTCCCCCTACCATTCCGGCAGGAAAAAAGGTGACTGGTGGAAGTGGAAAATCAATCCGTTTACGATTGATGCAGTGCTAATTTATGCTCAGAAAGGCAGTGGAAGAAGAAGTGCTTACTATACCGATTATACTTTTGCTGTGAAAAACGGAGATACTTTGGTTACCATTGCCAAAGCCTATTCGGGGTTGACAGATAAAGAAATCATGGAAGTGAGCCGTTTTGTGACCAAAAATGCTGTCGAGAAATTCGGTCCTGTAAGAACAGTAAAAGCAGAGCTGGTCTTCGAAATTGCGTTTGAAGGGATAGGTTTCAGTAACCGGCATAAAAGCGGTGTAGCCCTCCGTTTTCCAAGAATTGTAAGATGGCGTAAAGATAAAACAGTAGATGAAATTGATAATTTGGAAGAGATTAAAAAATTAATACAGTAATACATTAACGCAATGAACGCAAAGGTTTTTAAAGTTATTTCTAATATTTTCGTTCGCAAAGGTACTTCGTTCAGCGATAAGAAGAGATTATCTTTGCTAAGTGAAACGCCCTTGCGAACAAAGAATAGATCATATACTATAAAATCTTAGCGTCTTTAGCGGTAAAAATTTAAATCAAAATATAAATTGGCAGCTTTCGAACATACCGACGGATTTAAGATCATTCAGCAATGGATGGCCGATAAAGATATAGCACCCTTTAAATTCCAGCTGGAAACCTGGAAGAAGTTTGAAAACGGATATAGCGGAATGGTAGTCGCACCTACCGGTTTTGGAAAGACTTTTTCAGTCTTTTTAGCATTGGTTTCAGATTTCCTGAATCATCCTGAACAATACAAAAAAGGATTGAAAATGATCTGGATCACGCCGCTCAGGTCCCTGTCCAAAGACATTGCAAAGGCGATGCAGGAAGCTATTGATGAAATCGGACTGGATTGGTCTGTAGGCGTAAGAAACGGAGATACTGATCCGAAAGTAAGACAACAGCAGGTAAAGAAAATGCCTGAAATTCTTGTTGTAACTCCTGAAAGTCTTCATTTACTGCTGGCCCAGAAAAACCATGAAACCTTTTTCAGGGATATGAAATGTGTGGCTGTAGATGAATGGCATGAATTACTGGGCTCAAAGCGCGGTGTCATGGTAGAACTTGCCATTTCCCAGCTTAGAAAATATGTTCCGAAGATTAAAATCTGGGGGATCACTGCTACTATAGGGAATCTGGATGAAGCTATGGAAGTTCTTATTCCTTTTGATATTAAAAAGATAAAAATTACTGCCAAAGAACACAAAAAAATAGATATTCTTTCGGTTTTCCCGGATGAAATTGAAATATTGCCCTGGGCAGGGCATCTTGGAAATAAACTTGCAGATAAAGTTGTTCCGATTATTCTGGGCTCAAAATCCACCATTGTATTTACCAATACAAGAAGTCAGAGTGAAATGTGGTATCAGCTTTTACTGGATGCCCATCCGGATTTTGCAGGGCAGATCGCTATCCATCACAGTTCTATCGATGCTCATCTAAGAATCTGGATTGAGGAAAATCTGAGTTCAGGAAAATTAAAAGCTGTAGTTTCTACATCATCCCTCGACCTTGGAATTGATTTTAAACCTGTTGATACCGTTATTCAGGTAGGATCTGCCAAAGGAGTAGCCCGATTTCTGCAAAGAGCGGGACGCAGTGGCCACTCCCCTTTTGAAACCTCAAAAATCTATTGCGTTCCTACCCATTCTCTGGAACTGATTGAAGTTGCAGCCTTAAAAGAAGCGGTAAAACAGAAAGTAGTTGAACCCAGGGAGCCACAGGTATTATGTTTTGATGTACTGGTTCAGTTTCTGATGACATTGGCCGTGGGAGACGGTTTTTATCCGGATGAGCTGTATGAAAGAATCAAAAAAGTATATGCCTTTCAGGAAATCCTTGATGAAGAATGGAAAAGTATTCTTGAATTTCTTACCATTGGCGGCAGCGTATTGAAAAGCTATGAAGAGTTCCATAAAATCGTTATTATGGAGGATGGCCTTTATAAAGTAACCTCAAGAAAGATCGCTATGCTTCACAGAATGAATATGGGAGTGATTGTAAGTGATGCGATGCTGAAGGTGAAATTTATTTCCGGAGGCTATATCGGAATGATTGAAGAATATTTTATTTCAAAACTTAAAAAAGAAGAAAAATTTATTCTGGCCGGACGTACTCTGGAAGTCGCCATGATCAAAGATATGACCGTCTATGTAAGATCTGCTAAAGGAAGGGCTTTGGTTCCGAGCTATCTTGGAGGAAGGCTTCCTTTAAGTACCAATCTGGGGCATTTTTTAAGAGAAAAACTCTCCCATGCTTTAAGCCCTAAGGCTTCAGAAAAAGAGCTTAAATTTCTGCATCCATTATTAGCGAATCAGGAAAAGAATTCCCACATCCCTAAAGAAAATGAATTTCTGGTAGAAATGATTAAAAACCGGGAAGGATACCATTTGTTTATGTATCCTTTTGAAGGCCGCCTGGTACATGAGGTAATGGCCGCACTGATTGCGTACCGCATCTCAAAGCTGGCTCCCATTTCCTTTTCTATGGCAATGAATGATTATGGATTTGAGTTGTTCAGTGATAAAGAAATCCCATTAAATGATGAGAATCTGCAACAGATTTTAACCCGTGATAATCTGATGAATGATGTCATTGCGAGTATTAATTCTGCAGAAATGGCAAGGAGAAAATTCCGGGATATTGCGGTGATTTCAGGAATGGTTATCCAAAACTATGCCGGCCAACAGCGTTCTAATAAATCATTACAAAGCTCTGCCGGACTGATTTTTAAAGTACTGGAAGACCACGATCCCAATCATTTTTTAATAAAGCAGGCTTACACGGAAGTCTTTAATATGCAGCTTCAGGAGCAGCGCCTTGTAGAAGCTTTTAAAAGGATTGAAAAGTCAGAAATTATTCTAAAATACTCCCGTTCCTTTACTCCGCTCAGCTTTCCGATTAAAGTGGACAGTCTGAGGCAGACCCTTTCCAGTGAAGGACTTGATGCAAGGATTAAAAGAATGCTGAAGCTATCCAATATAAGTGATCTTTTATAATCAATTAATGTGTTTTCTTTAAGAACAGATATGCCGATGAATATTTGTTTATCGCAAATACGCAAAAAATTGATAATAATAACGTTTAAGGCGCAAAGATTTTATCTCCGATAAAATTTAGTCACGTTAATCTTGCTCAAAATCTTTGATTTTCTTGCGCCTTAAATAAAAATGGATTATATAAAATTTGCGCCTTTGCCAGATTCTAAAATTTATAAAATCAAATAAAAAACCTATCGTTTTAATCTTATTCTTAGCCTAATATTCTAAGTTAATTTTCTTGATAAGTTTAAATAATCATCGTAACTTAGAGTATACCTTAGAAGTGGTAAATAAAATTTAAATAATGGAAAAATTATTCTTGGTCCGTCACGGACAGTCACTCTGGAACCTCGAAAACAGGTTTACAGGCTGGAAAGATATCGATATAACAGAGACCGGTATTGAAGAGGCAAAAAAAGCAGGCCTTGCTTTAAAGGGAGAGAGAATAGATATCGCTTTTACTTCTGCTCTCATCAGGGCTCAGCATACCCTCTCTATCATTCTGAATGAAATAGGAAATCCCGATATTCCGGTTGTAAAGGATAAAGCTTTAAACGAACGTTCTTACGGAAATCTTGAAGGGCTTAACAAAGCGGAAACGGCTTTAAAATACGGAGACGAACAGGTTCATATCTGGCGACGATCATTTGATGTCGTTCCTCCGGGAGGAGAAAGTCTTAAAGATACCTACAACAGGGTGATTCCTTATTTTGAAAGTCAGATCAGGCCGTTATTGAAGCAGGGTGAAAATGTACTGATTGTAGCCCATGGAAACAGTCTCCGTGCGCTGATCATGTATCTGGAACATCTTTCCCCTGAAGAAATTCTGGAAAGAGAAATTGCTACAGGCTTTCCTTTAACCTATGTCTTTGATGAAAATTTTCATGTAAGCCGCAGAGTGAGTTGATTTGATCAATAAAGCTTAACTTTAAACAAATTTTCAATTTTTATAAAGTGTGTATAGCCACCAAAACTATTTCCATTCAAAATGAGACTTTCATTCTGACCAATCAGCGTGCGGCATTCTGGGAAAAAGAAAAAGCACTCATTCTTTCTGACCTTCACATCGGAAAGACAGCTCATTTCCGTAAAAATGGTATTGCACTGGCCAATCACATTATGAAAAGTGACCTGGAAAGGTTATCATTACTGATTGAATATTTTCAGCCTGCAAAGTTTATTGTGGTTGGGGATTTGCTTCATGCAGGAGACAATTCTGACGTAGATGAGTTCTGCATTTGGAAATCCCAATATCCTGATATACAATTCTACCTTATTGAAGGAAATCATGACCGGATTTCAAAAGCTCTGGAAGAAAAATTATGTTTTAACCATACCTCCGAGTGCCTTGAAATAAATAATATTACTTTCATTCATGATTTTGATCATGTAAGACCGGAATTTCAGATTACAGGACATATCCACCCCGGAATTGTACTGAATTCTAAAGTCAAAAATATCAGGCTTCCCTGCTTTGCTCTCAGCAGCAACCAGTTATTACTGCCAGCGTTCAGTAAATTCACCGGACTGGATACAAAAAATCTGCCTAAGAAAAGTACATTTTTTGTATTTACAGAGGCTGAGATTTATGAAATTTGATGATAAGAATCTCCTGTTATTATTCATACGTTATATTATATTTATTCTAAAAATAAAGCACATAAAATTCTGTATTTATCCTTTCTTGATTTGCATGCCTTTAACTACTTGGTTTATAATATGACACATTATCCTTGTCAAGGTTTTAAACCTTGACAAGGATAAAAAAACAAAAATAAAGGCAGATAAAAACCTGCCTTCATAACACCATCCACTTCATGTCATCAATCTGTTGATGACTTCTTTATTCACTTAAATCTAATATATGATGTTTACTTTTTGCATTAAGCACATGATATGAAAATCAATATAAAAATTATTTATTTGCGTTTATTTAGTCTTGCTTAAACGGATACTATATAGAGTAATCAAGACTGTTACCACCAAAAATAAAGCTCCTATCCATGGCGTACTTGCCAGACCTAAGGAAGATGTAACAATCATTCCTCCTGCATAAGACCCGATAGCAATACCGATATTAAAAGCCGCAATATTGATCCCCGAAGCTACATCTTCAGTTCCCGGAAGTTCTCTTTCTGCAATCTGCACCACCAGCAGCTGTAATCCCGGAACAGATGCAAATGATAAAGCTCCCAAAAAGAAAAGCGTAATGATGCTTAAAACCGGACTGCTTACAGTAAAGTAAAATGCGAGCAGTACCAGTCCCTGTGCGGCAAACATCCACAGAAGGGCTTTCAGAGGATTTTTATTGGCTACCTTTCCACCGACAAGATTCCCTAAGGCAATAGCAATTCCATAAATCAGCAGGATAAAAGTGACAGTTGATTCCTGAAACCCTGTAATTTTCTGTAAAATAGGCGACAGATAGGTGAACACCACAAATGTTCCTCCATACCCCATCGCTGTCATTAAAAAAGCAAAAATCAGACGTTTGTTTCCCAGTACTTTAAACTGACTTTTCAAGGAAGCGGTTTTTCCGTTTTTCAGGTTATTGGGAACCAATAATAGACTGGCAGCTAATCCAATGATCCCAAGAATTGAAACACCTATGAAAGTTGCTCTCCATCCGAAATGCTGCCCTATGAATGTGCCCAGCGGAACTCCTGTTACAATCGCCAGTGTGAGCCCGGCAAACATAATAGAAATGGCAGTAGCTCTTTTCTCTTCAGGAACCAGTGAAGCTGCAATAGTAGAACCAATAGAAAAATAAACCCCATGAGCAAATCCCGTAAGTATTCTTGCCAGCACTAAAGTGATAAAACCGGGAGCCATGGAAGCCAAACCGTTTCCTATAACAAATAAGAGCATGATAGATACCAATAGCATTTTGCGGGGGACTTTCCCTGTTAATGCCGTTAATATCGGAGCTCCGATAGCCACTCCTATCGCATAAAGACTTACCAGCAGTCCTGCAGAAGGAATACTGATTCCAAGGTCGGAAGCCACTGTTGGAAGCAGTCCTACAATAACGAATTCAGTGGTTCCTATTCCGAAGGCGCTTATCGTTAGTGCCCAAAGTGCTGCAGGAAGTCCTTTTTTAGGAGTCTGTACTGCAGTATTGATCTGTATTTCTTTTTGAAAATTCATTGTCTTGTATTTTGTTGATATTGACAGGACAAATTTCCGATGAATAAATGTATTATAAAAATTATTTAAATTGTATTAAACTATCAGAATAATGATGGTTTTATTTTACATTTAAAATTTGTTCCTTTGTATAATAATCAGCAGTTTTAATGAAAAAATCCGAAGCAACCCGTCTTACTATTCTCCAGAAAGCGTTCGAATTGATCTATGTAAAAGGTTTTCAGACTACAAGTATCGATGAAATTATCGCAACGACTCAGGTGACGAAAGGTGCTTTTTATTATCATTTTAAAACCAAGGATGAAATGGGGCTCGCCATTATTACGGATCTGATGAAACCGAATTTCAGGAAAACCTTCATTGGTTCTCTTCAAAACAGCCGGAATCCTTTAGACAGTATCTATGATATGATGTACCATCTTCTGATGGAAAACGACTTTTTAAAAGTTGAATATGGCTGCCCAACTTCTAATTTCGTGCAGCAAATGGCACCATGGCATAATGCTTTTACACAGGCCTTGCATGATCTTTCAAAAGAATGGGAACTTGCTCTTGCCGAAAGTATTGAACAGGGTAAAAAAACCGGATTAATCAGAAAAGAAGTAAGTGCCAAAGAAGTGAGTGTTTTTGTCATTTCAGGCTATTGGGGAGTAAGAAATCTTGGTAAATTAGAAAATTCTAAAGAAGTTTATCTTACTTATTTAAAAGGACTTAAGTCTTATTTTAAAACACTGCAATAATTTTTTTATTCAAAAACATACTAATTAGTATGTTTTTGTTATACCTTTGCTTTGATCAAAAAAATAAACGATGTATCAAACGCTTACTTTTTTACATTCTTTCACGCGATGGCTGGTCTTAATAAGTTTGATTTATGCTGTTTACCGTTCTTTCAAAGGATATTTTTTAAACAGAAAGTTTACAGAAACAGATAATACCGTAAGGCACTGGACAGCAACTATAGCCCACCTACAGCTGGTATTAGGAATGATATTCTATTTTAAGAGCCCGGTGATTCAATATTTCTGGCAGCATTTTAACGAAGCTAAAGAATCGTTTGATCATATATTTTTCGGACTTATCCATATTTCAATGATGTTTACGGCTATCATGATCGTCACAATCGGTTCTGCTTTAGCCAAAAGAAAACTTTCAGATAAAGAAAAATTCAGAACAATGGGTATCTGGTTTTCCACAGCTCTGATTATTATTTTCTTAGCCATTCCCTGGCCTTTTTCTCCTTTTGCCAACAGACCTTATTTCAGATAATTATGATAGATTTATTTAAAACAAAAATTGGCCGGCTGAGGATTCTGGCTATTTTGGAAGGAATTTCATTGTTGAGTTTGGTATTTATTGCTGTTCCTGTAAAATACTGGATGGGAAATCCGTTGTTTGTCAGGCTTATTGGTCCTGCTCATGGAACGCTATTCCTGCTTTTCCTCTTCAATACTTTGAGTGTTGGCGTTGAACAGAACTGGAAATTTAAAGAAATAACATGGAAGGTGATTTTAGCCTGCTTTATCCCGTTTGGAACCTTTTATATTGATAAAAAAATACTAAGCAAACTATGAAAACTATCCTTCTCTTTTGTGGAATAGCTCTTGTTCTGTATGTTGTCTATAGGGTTTACCGGTTCCAGACCTTAGATAATGGTTTACCGGAAATGCTCAAAAAAGGGGCTGTTATTCTTGATGTAAGAACTGAGAAAGAATACGAAACTGGGCATATAGAAGGTTCTGTGAATATTTCACTAGGAACAATCAGAGAGCGCTATGTGGAATTAGATCCGGAGAAAACGTACATCACGGTATGCTCGCACGGACTCCGAAGTGTAAAAGCTGAAAATATACTGAAAGAAAGAGGCTTCAGACATGTCTATAATGGTGGTGCCTGGAGTGACCTGCAGAAAACCATTAATCCATAAAAATAAATCTCTCCTGAAACCATTTACAGGAGAGATCAATTTTCTAAAATGCTTTATCATTGAGCCAGACAACTTTTTGTTCTGACGAATGTGCTTGTCCGATGATATCCCTGTATAACTCAGGTCTCCTGGCTTTGATGTACCGATACCCTCCTGCCTGAGTAAGCTTTTCAGGAGTAATGACAGCCGATTCAAAACTGTCTTCCCAGGAATGACATTCTGCAATCACATCCCCGAATGGATCTATAATCATGGAACATCCGTTTTTCAGCTGATCATCATCCATCCCGATAGGGTTTGAAAAAACAATATAGGCTCCGTTATCATAAGCTCTTGAGGGAAGCCATTTCATCAGCCAGTCTCTGCCTTTCATACCATTAAATTCCAGGCGTAAAGACGTAGGATCTCCTACCCTGTTTTCCCAAAGCTGAGGATCTACAAAACCGGCTCCCGGTCTTGTTGAAGGCGTACACATGGTAACATGGGGTATGAAAATAATTTCTGCACCAAGAAGCCTTGTAGCCCTCACGTTTTCAATGATATTGTTATCATAACAGATCAGAATCCCGCATTTCCAGCCCATAATATCAAATACACAATATTCATTACCAGGTAAAAGGTTCGGATTGATAAAAGGATGCAGTTTCCTGTATTTTGCTTTCAGTCCTGTTTTATCGACACATACATAAGCTTTGAAAAGATTATCCTGATCATCTTTCTCAAACAAACCAGCCAGGATGATGATATGATATTGAGTGGCAATCTCCTGCAGCCTGTGAATACTGTCGCCTTCCGGAATCTGTTCTGCAATATCCAAAAGCTGTTCTCTGGTGAGTTTTCGGGCAAAAGTATAACCTGTAATGGAACATTCATGAAACGCAATAACGTCAGATCCCTTAGCAGCAGCCTGCTGAGCCAGTTTTTCGATGACAGAGAGATTATACGCTTTATCTCCGCTTTTGTTTTCAAACTGTGCGGTTGAAATTTTAATATTCATTGATTTTTTTAAGCAAAAATAGATGGTCGTGCTTATCAAAAATTGTATAAAACCGACATTCCGGTTTTACATCTCAATGAAATTAACAGCCATTTTGTTCTGTGTATTTAAATATTGTTTAGGAGTCAGCCCGATATTGTTTTTAAATTCTCTGATAAGATGGGACTGATCAGAGTATCCCGCTTCATAAGAAAGAAAGGCCATATTTTTATCCTCAATTTCATTATTGATAAGGCTTAAAAAGTAATGAAGACGGATAATATTACCATATTTTTTGGGAGACATTCCTATATAATATTCAAATTTCCGTTCTAAATGACGTTCAGAATACCCGGTGAAATGCTGCATATTTCGGGAAGACACCGTTCCTTTATTTTGAAGAAGATATTGTTGTATAGATGCTATAAGATGATGGTCATTACTTATCCCTTCAGATAAAAAATGAGTAAAAAATAAATTCAGATCATGGATTATCCATAAAGGGTTCGTTTTATTAAAAAGTTTTTCCTGAAATACTTCCAGCTTATCTTTCATTACATTTTCTGCAGAAATAACCTGATTTCTAATTTCCATTGCTGAACTTTTCAAAAGGATGTTTAAAAAGTAAGGCTGGAATACAACTGCAATCAAAGAAAACCGGCCTTTTGATGCAAAATCTTTATATCCGTTCAAAGTTCCATAGAAAAAGGAAAGGGGCATCCTATCCTCAGAAGCTCCGGAATACAGATTCATATCTCCTGATAGAATAAGTCCGGAACTTCCATCCGTAAAGAGCCTTAAACTTCTTATATCCTCTCTGGAATTTTCCAGAAAAATATAATGTCTGATATAAGGTGCTAAGTGTTTGGGAGGTGAAATCTGCATTCATCAAATGTACATAAAACTTATTGATTGAAGGAAATCAATACAAGGTACCACATTTTAGTTCCTTTTGGTCAGGTATTTGAATGATTTTATACATACAATTCATTATTCGCTGAATGTGGATTCTTCAACCAATGCCAATCACTTAAAATATTATATTATGTCAACACAAAATCTCACCCACCTTGAAGCGATCAAAAAGATTAAAGAACTGTCAGAAAAAGCCAGAATCTGTATGTTCTGTACAGAGTTGGAAGCGGTTCCTGTCAATTCAAGACCAATGACACTGCAGGAGACGGACGACAGCGGAAATCTGTGGTTTATCAGCAGTGGTACCAGCAACAAGAATTTTGAAATAAAAGAAGACCGGAGAGTACAGCTGTTTTTTATGAACAACAGTGATTCCCAATACCTTTCGGTGTATGGTGAAGCTTCAGTTTATAAAGACAAAGCTACTATAGAAGACAAATGGTCTCCTCTCGCTAAAGCATGGTTTGACGGGAAAGATGATCCCAATGTTACGATTATCCGTGTGGAGCCTGGAGAAACCTATTATTGGGACACGAAAGCAGGAAAACTGGTGAGTCTCTTTAGCTTTGTTGCTGCTGCAATAACCGGAAATAAGACAGATAATTCTGACGGTGTAGAAGGAAATGCAATAATTTAATAGGCAGAATTTAATTTTATCAAAGATAGAATGCTTGTGCCTTAGCATTTACAACAATAAAAAACGGCTCAGGAAATTGAGCCGTTTATACAAGATTAATGCGGTTAATTTTTCACATCTTCCATAGATGCTCCAAAATTAATATGAAGCACATTGCCGTTTGGTGTTACTAAGGCAGGCACAGATTTTACACCAGCCTTTTCAGCGTTTTCTATGCTGTTTCTGTCATTACCCAAATGGATAATTTCAACGTTTTCTGAACCTATAAGATTAATGATATCATGTTCTGCGCTGATACATACAGGGCATCCTGCATGATAAAAAATGGATTTTTTCATATGTCTGTATTAATTAATAAGGGTTTTAATAATGTTTTTTAATTCTTCGGTTTCTTTGTCATGTAGAGGCTTCAGTGGACTTCTCAAATTCCCGCCATTTTCACCCAGAATATTAAGACCTGCTTTTACAGCCCTTGGCAATCCTTTATTTACAATAAATTTTAAAAGATCAAACTGTTGGTAAAAAATCTCTTTTGCTCTTTCAGGATTTCCTTCCTCAACTGCATTATAAAGGCTGATATTCAATTCTGGGATAAGATTTGGAGCTGCGGTGCACCAGCCTCTCGCTCCCGCAGAAAATGCAGCCAGAGCCAAAGGATTGGAACCATTATAGAATGCAACCTCTTCACCAAGTTCTCTCCTTAGATAATGCATTCTCTGTATGTCTCCCGTACTTTCTTTGATCATCGTTACATTAGGAATTTCAAGAAGTCTTTTCAAGAGAGCCGGAGACATGTCTACTCCACTTGTTGCCGGATTATTGTACGCCATAATTGGAATGGAAATCTTACGGGCTACGGCATCATAATGCGCTACAATTTCATCATCCGTCAGCTTCCAGTAGCTCATCGGGATAATCATTACCGCATCTGCTCCAGCTTTTTCTGCGAACTGAGCATGGTGAATGGTTTTTTCTGTTGTAAGATTAGAAACCCCTACCAATGTCGGAATTCTGCCTTTTACCTGTTGTAAAGTAGCTTCCGTCACTTCTTCTTTTTCTTCGTCCGACAGATAAGGCATGACTCCTGTACTCCCCAATGGAGCGATACCATGGCTTCCGGAGGTGATGAGCCTTTCTACCAAATGTTTGAAAAGCGGAATATCTACTTTTTCGTTTTTATCAAAAGGCGTTATGGGATAGGCTATAATCCCTTTGAATGGTACATTTTTCATGTTCTTTGTTTAAAATTTTAAGATTATTTTTAAACCATTGAGAGAGAATAAGCTTTTAAGAATAATAAGACTAGCTTCGCTTAAAAAATCATATCCAATATCAAATACAACAGAAGAACAGTTTCCCTTAATGGTTTAAAATATTACGATTAAAGGTCCCTTCCTTCTTCCTCTCTCAAAGCAACTCCTAAGTTCTGCAGCTGAGGAGCATTTTCACAGGCGATGTATTTGGCAGGTTCGGTATCGCTCAGATTCTGGTGTTTGTGCCAGGCCCAGGAAGGAATGTATACCGCATCACCAGCTTCCCAGTGTACTCTTTCATCTTCTACTTCTGTCCAGCCTTTTCCTTCGATTACAAATAATACGGTTTCATAAGTATGACGGTGTCTGTTGGTTTGCTGTCCGGGAGTTAAGCCTCCAATCGTCATGCTCACATTCTTACTCGGTAGATCTACAAAGAAAACGGGATGCTTTCTTTCTGTTGAAAACTGATTGTGTTCTCCTGCGTTTTCTACATTTTTATGAATCAAATGGCTTGGTTTTACATACTTTGGTCTTGCAAAAGTTTCGTGGAAATCTTTAGAGCTGAATTGTTTCTTGTCCATGATTTTAAAATTATTATGGTTTTGTGCTTTATTGCATGACAAAATTATTTTATATTTGGACTGTTTAAATGATTCAGTTTTTACATAAATAGATAGTCCAGATGTTGCGACCTTGGAAATTAGAATTAGAAATTGATAAAAAGCTTGATAAAGCTGTTTATTTACAGATTGCAGATACCGTTATCACTGATATCCGCTCAGGAAGATTAAAGCCCGGAGATGCACTTCCCGGAAGCCGGAACCTTGCCCAAGCTTTAAAGATCAACAGGAATACCGTTGTGGAAGCCTATCAGGTTCTTATTAATGAAGAATGGGTGATTTCCAAAGAACGGAAAGGAATTTTTGTATCAGAAAATCTTCCTGCTTTACATGAGAAAAAAACAGATAGAATACAGGATTCTTTGAATCAGCAGATGATTTCCAACGGGATGTTAATCAATTATGATGACGGGCATCCTGACAGTAAGATTGCACCGGTAACAGAGCTGGCAAGAGCGTACAGACAAATTTTCAGTATTAAAGCCAAGTGGCAGATGATGGGCTATGGTAATGAGCACGGTGATGTGGAATTCCGTAAAACCATTTCCCAGATGCTTAATCATCAGCGTGGAATGCATATTCATGAACATGAAATTTCTATTACACGGGGTAGCCAGATGGGAATGTTTCTGACGGCTCAGACCCTTTTAAATTCCGGCGGCAGCGTTATTGTGGAAGATCCGGGATATCAGCCGGCGTGGCGGGCATTTGAATATGCAGGAGCTCAACTTTTACCTGTACCTGTAGATCAGGAAGGAATCAGTATTGAAGCCGTCGAAATGCTTCTTACCAAATATCAGAATATAAAAGCTATTTATATTACTCCACACAGACAGTATCCTACAACAGTTACCTTGAGCCTGTCAAGAAGATTAAGACTGATTGAGCTGTCAAATCAGTACAATATAACCATCATTGAAGATGATTATGATAACGAATTTCATTTCGGATACCGCCCTATACTGCCTATTTCAAGTTTTCCGGAGCTTCAGCATTATGTGTATATCGGAACTTTGAGTAAGGTAGTAGCACCTGCTCTGAGAATCGGTTATCTGGCTACTAAAAATCAGGATTTACTGAAAAGAATTGGTCATCTGAGGAAGATTATTGATGTTCATGGAGATGTCATTATGGAACAGGCTGTCCTTCAGCTGATCAGAGAAGGTGCCATTAAAAAGCATATCAGAAAAGCAACAGCTCACTATAAAAACAAAAGAGATTTCGTTTTTGAACTGTTGAAAAAATATATGGCAGCTATTGCAGATTTTACACTGCCTGAAGGTGGTCTTGCCTTTTGGATCGTTCCTAAAATTCAATTGGATTGGGATCTGGTAACCGCTCTTTTATTGGAAAAAAACATTAAAATTATTCACCCCAAACAGTACAGCCAAAATCAGATCAACGGCTTCAGATTGAGTTATGGAGCGCTTTCTGAAGAGCAGCTGGAACAAAGTATTCCTTTGATTGCTGAAGTTTTTTCGAACTTTTTTTAACCGCAGATTTCACAGATTTACACAGATGTTTGGGCAATAAAAATCAAGGTTTTTTTAACTTTAGTGAGCTTCTCCGCAGTTTATCTTTAACTTAAAATCAAATTAAGCATTTGAATAACAGTGCTTTGAAGCCTGAGCTTATTAAAATTACTCCACTTCAAAAACAGCCTGAATCTCTACAGAAGAACCCACAGGAATTGATGATGCTCCCAGAGTGGCTCTGGCATGTTTTCCTTTGTCTCCGAAGATTTCTACGGTCAGGTCAGAAGCCACATTCATAAGGTCTGCATGCTTTGTATAATCGTCTTTTGTGTTGAAAATTCCTGTTAGCTGAACACATTGTTTTACTCTGCTCAAATCCCCTCCTACAGCTTCATTCAATACTGAAATGATGTTAAGCATGGTAACTCTGGTAGCTTCTTTTACCTGCTGTTCATTTACTTCAACACCTAGCTTCCCGGGATTGAAGATTTTACCGTCTTTCAAAGCAACCTGATTAATGAATACCAGATTTCCGGAACGTACAAAAGGCTGGTAATTTCCTGCCGGTTTGGGAACCTGTGGAAGTGTGATATTTTTCTGCTTCAATATTTCACTGAAATTCTGATGGTGACTGACTTCTTGTACAGTTTTTTTAGGCCGTGTATTCTTTAATGCTAATGCTATTTTTGCAAAATTTTCTCCTTGTAATTGAGCAATATTACGTTCTCCTTTTGTAGGTCTTTCAACATCTTTTAAAGAAGTCATACTGGTCACTCCTAAAACGGTATTTCCTTGTGGAATAGCTTTATTAAGTTCCTCTGTCCCACGGATTCCGTTAGATACCAGTACCATACCATGTACGGCAAGACTATTCCAGAACGCCTGAAGAGCAAGCTCCTTTCCTGCTCCGCTTCCTGCAGACATAAAAACTGTAGCGGGGACGCCTTCCAAGGAATGGTTGGTCCATAGCTGAACCGTTTTGGACAAAAACTCGCTCATCCCGGTACTGATATTCCCGAAATAGACCGGTGAGCCAAATGCTATCCCGTCATAATCCGTCAGTTCATCAACAGTTGCAACAGGCAGATTTTTCAAACTGGGATTTTGTGATGCTTTGACTAATTTAATATAAGGAACTGCATTATTTCCACTTTCAATTCCTTTGGCTACTTCCCTTGCCAGTTCGTAAGTTCCGCCATTATCTGAATGGATAAGAACCAATATTTTTGCTTTATTCTGTGCCATGATGTTGGTCGTATTAGATAATAAAATTAAAATAAAAAAAAGACATAATTTTTTCATGCTGAATAAGATAGTTTGTATTTATATTTAAGTTGTTTAAACATAAGCTTTGGTTCTGAAAAAACTTAAGTATTTAAAAACTTTTGTGCTTAAAAAAGTTTAAACAACCTCATTAATAATGAAGGTATTATATTGACACTACAAAATTACTTATAGCGTTTTTATTGAATTTGCCAAAATATAGATACAAAACGACAAAATGAAATGTGAACTGAGGTCAAAAACGGAAAGCCAGATTTGTAGATTCTATCGAAAATTTACCTCATCATCCTTTTCCATCATGCAGGCAAAAAAGTCAGGGAGTCTCATCATGAGGCATATCAACCGGTTTTGATTCGGGAGAACCTTTTTCGCGAAGCCATATGGATAAAATAACCAGTGAAGCTACGGCGAGAAATTCACTCTGCCAGTTCTGAAAAGACTCAAACCAGAATCTTGATTCTGAAATATACTGTATTGCTGTTACGGCCGGTTTGCTTTTCATCAGCTGTTCATCATTAAAATCCTTAAGGCTTCCATAGAAATGTAAGATAAAACTGGCCAGAAAGAGAATGGCAAAAGCAAGAGATAAAGAATGTTTATAGAGTTTCAGCCATATCCCTCCTTTTTTGACAGGCCATGGCGCTTTGAGATGTGGTACAGGCTCCCTGTCAACATCTTCCTCTTCTGTCATAGATTTCGACTCACTGGAGCCTTTCTGCCTCAGAGAAATCGTTAATAAAACATAAAGCATCATCTGAAGAAATTCACTTTCCCAGTTTTCAAAAGTAGCCTGTATAAAATGGCCGCTATGAATATATTCGCCGATCTTTAAAGCAGGCTGTCCGTTTTCAACGAGTTCTTTGTTTTCTGTTTTCCAGCCCATAAAAAACTGTCCTGCAAGAAAAATGACCATTAGCGTAATCAGAACAATACTTAAGCTGTTGCGATATAAGAAACTGGTGCGTGCCATATAATTTAAAGTTTAAAATTCAAGGTCCAAAGTTTTAGATGTAGCGTTTTATGGATCATGTTTCTGATAAGGGAATACTTTCTGCAGATTCCTGGTTGTGGGCCCGGTAAGAATTTTTCCATTCACATTGAATCTGGAGCCATGGCACGGGCAGTCCCAGCTCAGCTCTGCACTGTTCCACCGTACTTCACAACCTGCGTGCGGACAGGTACTTCTCAGGAGATGTAATGTGCCGTCAATCTCTTTATACAGGGCATAAGATTCTGATTCGTACCGGATGACTTTAGCTTCTCCCTCACCAATTTCTGAAAAGGATTCTACTTTATCTTTAAAAATTTTATCTTTCACGAAGTCAAAGGCTACTGTTGCATTTTCTTTCACAAAATCTGAGAATCCTGCAATAGGTTTGATTCTTGAAGGATTGAACAGGTTGCCATATTTACTTTCTCCTGTAACAATCAGATCATGCAGAATCTGTGATGAAAGTGTTCCGAATATCATCCCGTTTCCTCTGAACCCTGTGGCAACAAAAATTCTTTCCTTACTGCCGGGAAGCTTTCCAATATACGGAAGGCCGTCCACCGGCTCATAATATTGACTGGACCAGCTATAATACACCGTTTCCACATCAAAGTATTCTCTGACATAATTTTCGAGCTTTGAAAAGCATTCTCCGGTATCTTCAGCATGTCCTGTTTTATGGTCTTCCCCACCTGCAATCAAAAGGTTTTCACCTTCAATATTCTGAATACGGTAATAATGATAAGGCTCGCAGAGGTCATAACCCAGTGCCCACGGATAGCGGTCGTTTTTCAGAGTAAATGCCATCGCATAACTTCTGTAAGGAGCATTGGTAAAATGAAGGACATTGACTCCCGGTGGTATATGGGTAGCATAGACCACATTTTCAGCTTTTATTTCTGCTTTTGAAGTTTTTAAAACAACATATTCTTTCTGCTCATCATGACCTTCACAAAGACAGTTTTCCTGAACAGAGCCACCCAGCTTTATGAAAGCCTCACAGAGCCCTCTGATATATTTTATCGGATGAAAATGTCCCTGTCCGGGAATAACTACTGCCTCTTTGAACGGTATTGGAAAAGGAGTTTCATTCACATAGCTCATTTCATGACCTACTTTATCAGCCCCTTCCACAATATTTTTCAATTGTTCCTGCTGCTTTTCATCCAACGCAAAAAGATAGGCTGATTTTCTGGTAAAATCGCAGCTGATATTGTACCGATGAATCCGGTCTTCAATCATTTCAATGGCATCATCTCCGGATTCTGCATAAAGTCTGGCTTTTTCAAGTCCAAAATCCCTGATGGTCTCGTTGAAGGTGGTATCGAAGAAATTATTTAAATGAGCTGTTGTTCCTCCTGTTGTTCCGAATCCGATATTGGCAGCCTCCAGAATGATGCATTTCTTTCCGGATTCCTGCAGCTTCAGTGCTGTTGACACACCTGTAATTCCGCCGCCGACTATGGCAACATCAAATATCTGGCTGAGATCAGTTTCTGCAGAAAATTTTCTGACTTCTTCCTGCCATATACTTTTTCTTGCACCGTCTCTGTACATAATTATATTTTTTGGAGTTAAACTTACCTGATGTTCAGGGTATCGCTTTCAGGGATTCCTGGTTTAGCCGTATTGGCAGGATTGTTCTTCTGGTCTCTTTTTCTGTTCTCATCTTCGTCAATATTACATCGGCAGGAAGTAAGGGCAAATAAGCTGATTACGCTTAAAACAAGTGCTGTTGTTTTCATATTATAAGATTTAGGATTTTACTATTTAACCGTTTACAATTAACCCTCCATTGGGATGAAGCACCTGTCCGGTAATCTGTGAGGCATCTTTACTGGCCAGAAACAGAAAGCTTGAGGCAATTTCTTCCGGAGTTGCATTTCTCTCGAACGGAGGTTTGTTGGGATTTTCTTCTTTTTCATCAAATGTTTCTTCCGTAAGCGGTGTTGCGACAGGGCCGGGCGCAACAGCATTGATCCGGATCCCTTTAGGTTTTGCCTGTAATGCCAGTGAGCGGGTAAAAGAAACAATGGCACCTTTTGTAGCAGAATAATCAAGAAGCTCCGGATGTCCCTGATATGCAGAAACTGATGTTGTATTGATAACAGAGCTTCCCTCTTTCAGATAAGGAAATACGACCTTCGTCAGTAGGATCATTCCCACAATATTGGAATCAAAAGTCTGTCTGATATTCTTTTCCTCAAGATCTTCGATCCTGTCTGCAGGAAACTGAATTCCGGCATTATTGATGAGAATATCAATTTTTCCGAATACCGAGATCACTTCTTTTACTGTTTCTTCACAGAATTCATAGTCATTGATATCTCCTTTGAAAATGATGCATTTTCTATTTAGTTTTTCGATTTCTGCTTTTGTTTTTCCGGCGTCATTGTCGCTGGAGTGATAAATAATGGCAATATCGGCACCTTCCAGGGCAAAAAGGAGCGCTACCGCCTTACCGATTCCACTGTCGGCACCGGTAATTAAAACAGATTTGTTTTCTAATTTTCCGATCATACCACTATTTTTTATTCTTCCGTTGTGGGTTTTTGCATTTCCGCCATTCTGTGGGCAGCCATACTGTCGCTTGCCATATTGGCCATAGCTACAGAAAGTTTATTTTTTAAACCCGATACTATTTTATCATCTCCGTTCATCAGAGCATTGTAACCGTCAATAGCCACTTCTTCAGGAGAAGCGAGATTATCTCTGTCTTCAAGTATTTTACTTGTGTTCATATCCGCTTTATTGAAGAAATCTGTGTCTGTAGGTCCCGGTAAAAGTGCCGTCACTGTAATTCCTGAGTCTTTTAATTCTTCACGAATAGCTTCAGACCATGATAGCACAAATGCTTTGGTACCATGATATACCGAATGCCACGGACCAGGTGCTTTACTGGCTACAGAAGCCAGATTTAAAATTTTTCCTGATCCTTTGGGCAGCCGGTCCTTCAAAAACAGTTTGGTCAATATGATGACAGAAATGATATTTAACTGTATAATGTCTACTTCCCTGTGAATATCGGTATCCTGAAATTTTCCATAGACGCCCTGTCCGGCATCATTAACAAGAATTTCGGGACTTATCCCATTCATTTTCAACTCTGAATAAAGCGAATAGGCTTCTTCCTCTAAAAAAAGATTTTTGGAGATGCTGATCACATTTACTCCAAAATTTTTAAATTCATCAGCCTTTTTTTTCAGCTCTTCATGATCTCTGGCCACAATAACAAGGTCATAGCCGTTTTTGGCAAACTGTTTGGCCAGCTCGTAACCTATACCGCTGGTAGCACCTGTAATGAGTGCAAATTGGTTTTTGCGATCCATAGATTTTATTTTAAGATTAAAAGTCTGTTAAGCTCACTTTTAAAACAGCCCAAAATGAATTCTGTATAATAAAGCTGGGCATTCAATGCTTGCGTTTTGGGATGAAGTTCCAGTTTTTTAGTCAGGACAATCTCCCCTTTGTAGGAGAATGAGAAATACGCAAAAATTTTATATCCGGAATTGCGGATCGGCGTGCAGTAGCCAGTTGTGGCGATAGACCAGTCTGATTCGTAAAGTTTTGCGACATTCAATGCCATGGTCTCTGCAATATTCTCTGAAACACAGTCGCATTCTTCGGCTTCCTGCCTGTTGACCTTTAACAGTCTTACTTTTTCCGGCAGCGAATAGGCGGTCAAACCTCCTTTATAGAACATAGAGGCATTCGGCATCTGAGAAAAAGCCAGCTGTAAACATCCTGAAGTGACACTTTCTGCAACAGAAATAGTTTCATCTGTGGTCATCAGTGACTGGCTTATATATTCTAAAAGATTTTGTTGAAAATCCATACTGTTAATTTTTAAGTGATTGGTTTATAGTGAATATCAAAATCCAGTTTATTTCCACGGGTCAAGAACGACCTTGACACATCCATCTTCTTTTTTATCAAAAATTTCATATCCTCTGCTTACTTCATTAAGAGAAAGACGGTGGGTAATAACATCATCGAGCGTGATTTTTCCGGTCACAACATAATCCATGAGTTGATCTATGATGGGATGAACATTACATTGCCCTGCTTTAATGGTAATCCCTTTGTCAAAGATCTGTCCAAGTCTGAAATTGTCATAATTGACAGGATAAACTCCCAGAACAGAAACAATACCACCCCTGCGGACAGCGCTCATGCATGCTTCCAGCACCTTGATTGAGCCTTTTTCAAAATTCAAGACAGCTTTTGCCCGGTCTATAAAGCTCCTTTCGGGTTCAAAGCCTACGGCTTCAATACAAAGATCCGCTCCACGTCCGTCCGTCATATCCCTGATCTGTTCTATCGTACTTTCCGCATCTTCCCACAAAATGGTTTCGCATCCTGTAAGCGTTTTTATACGGTCGAGCCTGTATTGAAGAGTATCAACAACAATGATTTTCTTTGCATTATACAAGACAGCACTTTTGGCAGCCATTGTGCCTACGGGTCCTGCTCCGAAAATGACAACAGTTTCACCTCCTTTAAGTTCTCCCCACATCACGCCTGTATAACCGGTGGGGAAAATATCTGTGAGAAATAAAACCTGTTCATCTGTTAAATTGTCAGGAACCTTTCTGGGACCAAAATGAGCGTAGGGAACTCTTACATATTGTGCCTGTCCGCCATCATATCCTCCATACAGATCTGTATACCCGAATAAAGCTCCGCCTTTATCTTTAAAAATACCTCCTTCCGGTCCATAATAATCGGGGTTGCTATGCTCACAGGCAGTAGGAAGATCATGCTGACAGAAAAAGCAGCTTCCGCAGGCAATAGGGAAAGGAACTACTACCCTGTCCCCTACCTTGAGATGGGTAATGTTTTTTCCCTTTTCTTCTACAATACCCATAAATTCATGTCCCATTACCATGGGTCTTGCCTGGGGAATTCCTCCTGAATACATGTGCAGGTCACTGCCACAAATAGCAGTGGAGGTTACTCTCAGGATAATATCATTTTCATCCAGAATTCTGGGATCTTCTACGGTGTCACAGGTAATGTTACCTGGTGAGTGAAAAACGGCTGCTTTCATAATTTAAATATTTAAAGTGATTGGTGTTGGTGTGAAGGGTGTTTTATGATGACGCGTTTCTCTCCGTTTCAAGATCCCAGACTCTGTGCTGAGCAATTGCCTGGATGAATTTATCTGCAGGATTCCCGTCTTCCCATGTAATGATTCCGGGGTCCTCATGCTGTTTTGTTGCTACGTTGGAATTCTGATACAGGACTTCTGTATCTTTTCCGAAATAAATGGCTTTACAATGTTTATAGGCTTCGTTGATGAAATGCAGTACCTGATGTTTGTTTTCTGAAGTCATAAGCTCCTTTACAGCATCTTCTCCCGGACAGATGGCAAGAGCATCAAAACAAACACTTTCTATACTCGTAAGAGAATGCTTTGGTATGAGCTCAGAACTGTCATTTAGTCTTACAGGAGCAACACTGGGTGCAATCAGTTCAACTCTGGCACCTTCTGCTTCAAGCTTTGCTTTAAGATCATTGACCGCTCCACCATCGGCACCATTTGCCAGAATGAAACCTATTTTACGGCTTTTGATCGTATTTTTTATGGTATGTTCCATGCTCAGTGCACCTGAAACTTTTGTGTCAGGTTCTCTCTCTTCGCTCTGAAGTTCTATAATATTACTGTCTGCAGGCAAACTTTGGTTAGGCCATTCCAGCTTTTTGACTTCTACACCTAATTTTTCTGCAACGCTCCATGCAAGAGACATATCAATATATGCCAGCTGACCTACCAGTCTTTCTCTGATTTCCGGACGGGTTACTTTTGACAGTTCAAAGATCAATGCATTCTGAAGGTGCATTTTTTCCGGTGTTGACTGGCTGTTATAGAATAATTTAGCCTGGGAATAATGATCTACGAAACTCTTGCTCCTTTCTCTGATCTTCACTCCGGAAACTCTTTCCTGCTGAGAGGCAAATCCACCTTCAGACATCATCGCCTGAAAAGGGCATCCCCCACCGATGGAATTCGGTTCATAACTGCTTTTTCCTTTGACAATCTGTTGTCTCATGTGTCCATCGCGCTGGTTATTATGAACAGTGTTGATAGATCTGTTAATCGGGATTTCATGGAAGTTGGGAGAGCCCAGCCTTGATAACTGAGTGTCGGTATATGAAAATAATCTTCCCTGCAGTAACGGATCATTGGTAAAATCAATTCCGGGAATAATATGCCCGGGATGAAAAGCAATCTGTTCGGTTTCTGCAAAGAAATTATCAGGATTTTTATTCAATGTTAAAGTTCCGACGATTTCCACTGGAACTTCTTCTTCGGGAACCAGTTTTGTCGGATCAAGAAGGTCAAAATCAAATTTGTGCTCATCTTCTTCAGGAATCAGCTGTACGCCGAAATCCCATTCAGGATAATCTCCGTTTTCGATGGCTTCCCAAAGGTCTCTCTTATGAAAGTCCGGATCTACCCCAGAAATCATCTGTGCTTCATTCCAGGCTACAGAGTGTACCCCTAATTTAGGTTTAAAATGGAATTTTACAAAATGTACTTTGCCTGCTTCATTGATGAATTTGAAAGAATGAACCCCAAAACCTTCCATCATTCTGAGGCTTCTCGGGATAGCTCTGTCGCTCATCAGCCACATGATCATATGCATACTTTCGGGCATCAGTGAGATAAAATCCCAAAATGTATCGTGGGCAGAAGCTGCCTGCGGAATTTCATTATCCGGTTCCGGTTTTACGGCATGGATAAGATCCGGAAATTTGATGGCATCCTGAATAAAAAACACCGGCATGTTGTTGGCCACAAGGTCATAATTGCCTTCTTCGGTATAAAATTTTATAGCAAACCCCCGTACATCTCGTGCCAGATCTGTACTTCCTTTGCTTCCGGCAACGGTTGAAAATCTTACAAAAACTGGAGTTTCTTTTCCCAATTCTGTTAAAAATTTTGCTTTGGTGTATTCTGCAAGGCTTTTAGTAAGTTTAAAAACACCATGAGCTCCTGAACCCCGTGCATGAACTACTCTTTCAGGAATTCTTTCATGGTCGAAATGGGTGATTTTTTCTCTCAGAATAAAATCTTCCAACAGTGAAGGACCACGTTCTCCTGCCTTCAGGGAATCCTGATTGTTATTAATCATTAAGCCCTGATTGGTGGTTAGTTTTTCGTTTTCATTCGAGGTACTGTGTAGGTCAAGCTGTTCTGCTTTTTTGTTGTGTTCGTTGGTTTTCATATTCATAATCTTTTGGGTTGGTGTATTTTTAAAAGCAGTTCAATAAGAGGGTACGGAATTAATATGTTTTCTTTTCCAGGATCTCAAGAACCCTGGTGATGTATTCTTCTTCTTTGAGGACTTTATAATAAGCTGTTTTGGCATAGAGCGTGAAGGAAGGAGATTCAAACCTTATTTCATCATTCGTACCATTGATTTCAGTAGTGTTTTTACTGTGAAATTCACGGATATGAAGAAGATATTCATTTATATAGGTGTCAATTGACTGTTTCAGGACATCACATTTTGCATTGTTTTTAATCTTTTCCAAAGACTTGATCAGAAAAGCAGTCACTCCATATGAGTTGATCATGAGAGGGAATAAAGACTCATTCTCTATTGCATTATTTTTATCATACAAGCCGGAATGCCGTAAAGTATCGTTTTCAAATATCATATTCAAAAATGGTATTAGTTAGTGGAAGCTTTTAAATACTGCTCAAAATAGTGGAGATCATTTTTATCTTTGATCGAAAGGTAAAACATGATCTGTTCCGGTTCTTTTAATCCGATACTGCTGAAGTTGTCAAAATGAGCAATTAACGCCTGTATATTTTCAATATCAATATCTTTAAGGATAATAAATAAAAGAAAAATATTCTCCCTGATTTCTTTAGCATAAACTGCCGCTCCATCTTCAAAACAAGTTCCGGTATGGGGTATTTTAATAAACTCTTTCTGTCTGAGTGTTTTTATAATTTTCTGACAGTCCATATATTTTGATTTCAAGGTGAAAATAAGCCATATAGAACAAGCTACATGGCCTATTATAGGGTTTAATCTTCTTGCTCTGCATCAAAATTGATGGAGGTTTCCGCAATATCGGTAAGCTGTGAATCGGTATCTTCTTCTTCCTGGAGGGTTCTTTCCAGAAGATCGGCAGCTTTATCGTGCCCCATTGTTATAGCAAGTTGTGCCAGCCCACCATAGGTGGCAATTTCGTAATGTTCTACCTTCTGTGCGGCAATAATAAGTGCCACGTCTCTTGTTGCAGAGCCATCTTCTGTGGCTTTGATCACTTCTTCGCCTTCTTCAATAATTCCCTTAATCGCTTTGCATTCTTTTTTTTCAGGCTTTTCTTCAATCAGCTGGAACACTTTTTCCAGACGTTTAACATGTTTTTGAGTCTGAAGATGATGATCTTCAAAGGCATCTTTCAGCTCTTCAGTAGTGGCTGCTTCCTGCATTTTCTCCAGGGCATCCAGGATAGCATTTTCAGCATAATAAATATCTTTAAGGGCACTTACAAAGAATTTATGAAGCGGTGAATTTTTCATCTCTTCTTCATTCTCAACGGGTTTATCTGCCGATCCTTTTTTGGTAGCAGAAACTGCGCTATTGGTTTCTAATATTTTATTTGGCATGGTATGAATGGTGTTTTAGGATTAAAAGGATTACCTCTTTATATAGGTCTAAAGAGGCAATCCTGGAAAAAGAATTATGAATTACGTCTGCCTCCGAATCCGGAACGACCTGAAGATCTTCCGCCTCCGTGGGATGCCTGGCCTCCCATTCTGGCTATTCTTGTACGATCTGCTTTGCTCATTGCTGCAAATCCTCTTCTTGAAGTGCCCGAACCTGAATTTGATCCGCCTCTTCCTGAGCTGCTGCCATTATTTCCTGATCTTGATGAGCCTCCTCTTCCCGAGCCGGAACCTGAGTTAGAAGATCTTCCTCCGCCATGAGAAGCCTGGCCTCCCATTCTGGCGATTCTTGTACGCTCAGCTTTGCTCATAGAAGCGAAACCTCTTCTTGAAGTACCATCTCCTGATGATGACCTGCCTCTGCCTCCTGATCTGGAGCCGGAACCAGAATTTGAACGTCCGCGGGAACCACCACCGGAGTTTCCTCCACGAGATCCGCCTCTACCGGAAGTAAATCTTCCCTGGCTGTCTCTCTGCTGGTTTCCGTTTCCTCCTCTGGAACCTCCTCTTCTTCCGCCGCTGCGTCCTCTCTGATCATCATCTTCTTCATCTTCTTCATCATCGTAGTCTTCATCATCCTCATCATCGTAATCATCATAGTCATCTTCATCATAATCATAATCATCGTCATAATCCTCATTTTCATCAAAATAGTCTTCATATTCTGAAAAATCATCATCGTAATCTTCATCTCTTGAGGCATCGTTAAAACCATGATCATAGCCTAACTGGTAAACTTCTTCCAGATTTTCCGGCGAATGTGACTGTCCTCTTGAACTGCGGTTTCTTGAATTTCTAGTGTTCATAACTGAATTTTTTATTATTAATATTTAGTGATGTGTATTGCAGTCCGTGACTAGTATTAGACGGCAACAGTTGGGTGTCGGTAATTTAAAATGATATTAAAAGCAAATGCTTTTTATGTTCCTTTTACAAAGGTCTTAAGAATTGGATTGAAAATTTATATTTCAAATGTACATCATAATAATTCACTTTTTTATGACCTGAATCATGTTGGCGTATATTATTACATTTTTTTGTCATTTTAATATAATTTAAATGGTAACTTCTTTTAATAAAGATATTGTGCCATTTGCACTTATATAATGGCTTTTCCGCGGATAGCAGATATTTTTAAATGAAGATCGAATGCTTATCGATTATCACCGGGAAATAAATGGAGGAAGTCTGATTTGAGAATAAAGTGTGTGATCTTCCTCTTTGGAAAAAACTCCCGGATCGGCATTCTGTTTTTTCTGTATTGAAAAAAAAAGAAGATATCATCAATGTTCATGCAGCTTATTGTTTTCATAATTTTAAAGATTTAAATTAAAAAATACAAACTGATAAATCTGAAATGATCTAATATAAAATTTTGCGGTTTTCGATTCTCAAAATTTTATCTCTTTCCATATGTTTGATGGTTCTGATTGCGGTTTCTACACAAAGTCCTGTAAGACTTGCCATCTGTTGCCTCGTTAAAGGAATCAGGAATGAATATGGACGTGCATCTTTCTGAAAGCTCTTCAAATAATCCATAAGCCCTCTAAGCCGGATAGATGGATTCTGTGACGAGAGATTCTGCATCATGATAAACTTATAATAAAGACGTTCAGAAAGAAAACTGCTCACTTCCAGATACAATTCCGGAGATTGACTGAGCAGATTGAAAAAGATGGATTTGTGAAGTCTTAGGACACTGCATTCTGTGATGGCTTCAGCATTCATAGGATAAGGTTTTTCAATAAATAGAATGGATTCTCCACAGCTTGCTCCGTCAGACAGAATGTTTTGAATAAATTCTTTTCCTTCTTCATTGTAATTGTTAAGTTTTATCTCTCCCTGGATAATCTGGTAATAATAGTTGGGAGTATCCCCTTCCCGGAATATCATTTCTGAAGGGGTATAGTGCCTAGTTTCTGCTCCCGCTGAAATCAAAATATTTTCGTCGATAACCATAATAGTTGTTTTTGGTGTTGTTTTCTTCTTCTTCTTAGTCTTAGTAAAAATATCATTGGGAACTGACTTTTATATACATGCAAAAATTGAACCTTTATGATTATTTCAAGCGTTAAAAAAGGTTAAAAAAATTAATTAATTCAAACTTATTTCAAATTATTATTCTATTATTTTTATAATAAATCGAATTAATTTATCATTTTGATACCACATTTTTTATACCCTTTATTTTCTTTATCCGCTGAAAATATAAGATAATAAACCCGCTTCATGGTTATGAGAACGGGCTTATTTAATGAATAACAGCAAAAGTGTTATTGATTTTTTTTATTTTTTGGAGTTCTGACAGTATCACTGTTCCTTTTCGAAGAAAGGGTATCAGCACGCACTGTATCGGAAGGTAACGGGGCCATAGGTGCACTATTGGAAACCGTATCTGCTGTCATTGTATCAGCTATGACACTGTCGTGTGTAACGGATGTTTCTGTTTTGGATTCTTTCTTACAACTCAAGACAATGAATCCTGCAAACAGGATGGACGTAATAAATCTCATAATAGTATATTTTGTGGTGATGGTTCAAAAGTAGCCTATTATGAGTGTATTTTCTTATGACTTAAATCATAATGCTTTATTTTTAATTATTTCGCAAATTTTTTAGTCCCGGCTACACAAAGAATAACCCCTATTGTCACTCCCAGCATTCCTATACTTACCGGCTCATGCAGAAGGTATGCTGCCAAAGCCAGTCCAAAGAAAGGCTGAAGCAGCTGAAGCTGCCCTACTGAAGTAATTCCGCCCTGTGCTAACCCTTTATACCAAAATATAAAACCAATAAACATACTGAATAATGAAATGTATCCCAACCCGAACCATCCTTTAAAACTTATTGTTTCCATATCGGCAGGTAAATAAATAAAAAATAACGGAAGCATTACCGGTAAAGATAAAACCAACGCCCACGAAATAACCTGCCACCCACCCAGAGTTTTTGAAAGCTTAGCTCCTTCAGCATATCCGAGACCACATAAAATAACGGCCAGCAGCATCAGAATATCTCCAATAGGAGCTGCTGAGATTCCCTGAGAAAAAGCATAGCCTACCACCAGAATACTGCCTACCACTGAAAAGAACCAGAACACAGGATGAGGCCTTTCCCCTCCACGCAACACTCCGAATATAGCTGTAGCCAACGGCAACATTCCCAGAAATACAATAGAATGAGCAGAGGTAAGATATTGCAACGCTAAAGATGAAAGCAATGGAAATCCTATCACACAGCCAATAGCTACAAGAACCAAAGAAAATAACTGTTCCTTTGCAGGGCGTTTTTCTTTATAAATCAATAACACAGAAAGGGCCAATATTCCGGCAATCACTGCACGGGCTACCGTTACAAAGAAAGGGTCCATCTCCATTACAGCCAGTTTTGTCGCCGGCATAGAGCCGCTGAAAAGTAAAACTCCTATAAAACCGTTTATCCAGCCGCTTACGGCCTGGTCTTTTGAAATTGTATCTGCCATCATTTAATTAAGTTTTATTGATGATTCAAAATTAGAAAGGAAAATCAGATAAACACAGTATCAGTTTTGTATATTTGCATGAGCACAGTTCAGAATTATGAATAAAGAATTTTTATATACAGAAATTGCAGACGGCATTGCCGGACAGATCAGAAATGGCGTCTTAAAAGCCGGAGATAAGCTTCCTTCGGTAAGAATGCTGTGCCAGGAACATCAGGTAAGCATGAATACGGCCAAACGTGTTTTTCTGGAACTTGAGTCGCTGTCTTTAGTAGAATCCAAACCGCAGTCAGGATATTTTGTAAGCCGGATATTTTCTGCGAAGCTTCCCTTGCCTGAAATAAGCAGTCCGTCACTGATCGCCAATAATGATGAGCCTGACGAGCTGATCAGTAAAGTGTATGAAAATATGGGAAAACAGGACCTTACCTTTTTTTCTATAGGAATCCCATCTGGAGATCTTTTACCGCAGGCAAAACTTAAAAAAGAAATTGTCAATGCCACCAGAGAACTAAAAGATGGCGGCACCGAATATGAAGAACTTCAGGGAAATCTAAAGTTAAGAAGAATGATTGCCGTACGTTCTTTACAATGGGGAGGAAATCTGAGCGAAAAGGATCTGATCACGACCAATGGAGGAATGAATGCTCTTTCTTTCTGTCTGATGGCTTTAGGAAAACCTGGAGACACCATTGCTATTGAAAGTCCCTGTTATCCTGGAATACTGCAACTGGCCAACGGATTAGGCCTGAAAGTCCTGGAACTTCCTACACACCCAACCACCGGTATCGAAATTGAAGCCCTAAAAAAAGTAATTCCCAACATAGATCTCTGTTTACTGATTCCTAATTTCAATTCGCCGCTAGGAAGTTGTATGCCGGATGAAAATAAAAAGGAAATTGTCAGAATACTTTCTGAAAACAATATTCCACTGATAGAAGATGATGTGTATGGAGATCTTTATTTCGGGACCAGCCGGCCTAAATGCTGTAAATCTTTTGATAAAGACGGAAATGTCCTTTATTGCAGCTCTATTTCAAAAACCCTGGCTCCTGGTTATCGGGTAGGCTGGATTGCACCTGGGAAATATAAAGATAAGATCATGAAGCTTAAACTACTGCACTCTACTTCGTCTATTTCCATTGTCAATGAAGCGGTTGCCAATTTCCTTAAATCCGGAAAATATGAAAAACATCTTCAGCAGCTTCGCAGAACATTACAGATCAATTATCAGAATTATGTTCAGACCATTGCAGAATCTTTTCCGGAAGGCACTAAAACCAGCCGCCCACAGGGAGGATTGTCTATATGGATAGAATTTGATAAAAAGATAAAAACAACAGAATTATATGATCTGGCCATCAAACAGAACATAAGCATAGCTCCCGGAAGAATGTTTACCCTTCAGGAACAGTTTGAGAACTGTATGAGACTCTGTATAGGGCTTCCATGGTCGGACAATACACAGGCAAAGCTGAGACAGGTAGGACAACTTGCCAAAAAGATTTATTTGAAGTAAGGAAGATGGAGGCTGGAAGATGGAAGTGATTATAGTTTTAAGAATAGCTTAGAAGGTGTAAATAATAACTACCAAGTTCTCCTATGTTTACCGGAACTTCAAGCTTCCCTCGCCCATCTTTCAGCCTTTTATTTATCCGGAACGAAATTTTTTCTTGCCAGCTCTTTTCTTACACGGCTTAAGCTTTCAGGAGTAATTCCCAGATAAGAAGCGATCATCCATTGCGGAACTCTCAGCAGTAAATCCGGATACATCTTGATAAATTTCATGTACCTTTCTTCAGCCGTTTCTCCCAGCAAAGAATTGATCCTGTTCTGAAGGCTCCTGATATGTTTCTGAAGCAAAAAGTCACTTCTTTCAATGCTGTTGGGAAATTGTTCTACCAATTTATTGAAAAAGTCAGGATGTAAAAACAGAACCTCCGAATCTTCTACAGCTTCTATATAATAAATGGATTTTTCATTGAAATAAAGGCTGCTTCGGTCAGAAATCAACCAGCTCTCAGGAGCAAACTGTATGATGTGCTCTTTTCCGTTTTTATCAATAGAATACATCTTCAGCAGCCCTTTTTCTACAAAGAATATATGGCGGCATATTTCGCCATACTGAAGAAGAAACTGGTTTTTAGGAATTTTCTTTACTTCATAGTGCAGACTGCAGGTATTTACGTTCTGAAGGGGAACATTTAAAACTTTGGCTAAATAATTATTTATATTCTTCATGGTACAATCTGGCTTAAGGAAATATCCTGGTGTGAAGCATTGCTGACGGGCTTTCCGTTTTCTATGACAATGAGCTGCGGACTTTCATGTCTGATTTCAAGATCCGCTGCTATTTTATTGGAAATAGGTCTGTGAGCCAACAGGTCCAGATAGTATACATGAATCGGCTGGTCTGAGCTTTCAATCTCTTTCTCAAAGTTTTTCAATACAGTTCTGCTGATAAAGCAGCTTGTAGAATGTTTGAATATCGCTATCTTATTCTGAAAAGATTCTTCCATAGCTTTGGCAAGATCTTCCTCAGATTCTATCTTTTTCCAGAATGATTTCTGATCAGGGGCTTCGTTTTTTCCACCAAATATTTTATCAAAAAAACTCATACATTAAATTGTTTTAGATGGTGATCAAGATGTTTGTATTCTAAAAATGTCCAGTCTTTTTCAGTCATTTTCCCAAATAATCTGTGATGTTCCGGCAGCCTGTTTTTATGACAAGCTTCCCGGAATTCCTCCAGCGTCTTCAGCAGATTGGTTTTTGATTCATCAAAATCACACTCAAAATTAACGATTAGTTTTTGAAAAGTAGGCATGTTTCTGGGAATTCCATTATTGAAAACATACATTTCTATTTTAGTACAGATTCCTATGGACCCAAACAAGAGATTAATCCGGGGAAGTTCCAGCTTTTCCAGAGCTACCTGAAGCACCAGATCACAATGCTTCAGCATCTGGCATACATTCATTTTTCCCCATTTCTTTGGGGAAATTGCAGATAGTCTGGAAATTCTGTCTACAATTTCCTGATAGTGAACGGGATTATTAAGATTCTTCCTTACCAACCTTTTTCTATCTTCAGATTTTCAATATGAGCAAAATGATGATTACAATGCCACACATAGAGAGCAAGACAGTCTCTTAAATTATAGTTTTTATGATGCTCAGGATGATGAAATGTTCTTTCAAACTGTTTATTGGTAAGACTTTTAAGGAGTACCACCCATCTCTGATGTGTCCCCTTGAGCATTCTCATTGCCGGTTTTACAGGCATATGAAAACTATCCTGAAGCTCAGCCCATTTCGCTTCATCATATGGTTTTATGGTCGGATTATCTTCTGTAAGAGCCAGCTTAAAGCGGATAAAACTATTGATGTGGCTGTCTGAAAGGTGGTTTACCAGTTGTCTTACAGTCCAGCCCCCTTCTCTGTAAGGGGTATCCAGCTGATCATCTGTAAAATGTTCAATGAGATTCTTTAGACGGCCGGGAAAATCTTTGATCACTTTGATGTAAACATCCAATGTAGTGTCACAAATGTTTTCAGGAACTTCAAACGGTCCTATAGGAAACTTTTTTTTCTCTAAATCACTCATTATCCAGGTTTTATTTTTTATTACCGATTTGTCTCACTATTATGATGAAACAGTTTTTCAAATATCGCTGGCGTAAATTTATCAAAAATTCAAGAATATAAAGTGAATAAAGCATTAATTGTATTGATAATGCTTTATAAGAAATATTATCTTTCATCCATAAAAGGCTTCAATTGTATAAACTGAAGCTTTTTATGGGAAATGGAATAGGTTAATAACCGTGTAAATCAATTCCTTCTGTTCTTTGTAAGGGTACTTTCTTACCCATTTTCTTTTGAATCACTCTGAAATGATGCAGTTCATCATCCGTAAGAATGCTGATTGCCGTTCCTTTTTCATTGGCACGCCCTGTTCTGCCAATACGATGAATATAATCCAACGGGGACCGCGGCAATTCGTAATTGATAACACATGGGAGGGATTCAATATGAATTCCACGGCCGATTAAGTCTGTAGCTACCAGAATCTGGGCCCCATCTACTTTAAACTCTTCCAGATTATTCCTCCGCGCTCCCTGCGATTTCTGGCTGTGAATAGCTACAGCTTTTATTTTATTCTTTTTAAGCTTCTCTACCAGGTTATCCGCAGATCTTGTAGAGGAAACAAAAACCAATGCTTTTTCAACTTTCTTTTCTTTAATCAGATATCTTAAAAACGGCCCCTTGTTTTCAGGCGCAACATGATAAGCCAGCTGTTCAATATTATCAATCTCAACTTCCTCTTTTTTGATCTCAATAAGGACAGGATTAATGGAGAGACGTTCCTTCATTTCAGCTACTTTATCATTCAGGGTCGCGGAAAATAAAATAGTCTGCTTTGCTACAGGCATCATGGCAAAAAGCTTATTCATTTCTTCACCAAATCCAAACTGGAACATTTTATCTGCTTCATCAATCACCAGATGTTTAATTCCAGAAATACTCAGTGCATTATGATCTATTAAATCCAATAAACGTCCGGGTGTTGCTATCAGAACTTCCACTCCAAACATTCCCTTCATCTGTGGGTTGATAGAAACTCCCCCATACACTGCCATTGTACGCACTTCCCTTTTCAGATTTTCTGTGAAAGCCCTGCAAACTTCATCAATCTGAATCGCAAGCTCACGCGTAGGAACCAATATCAAAACCTGCACATTACGATCTTTCTTAACTTCTGCAGTCTGTAATTTTTCTAAAATCGGCATCACAAAACAAGCCGTTTTTCCGGAACCGGTCTGTGCAATTCCCATCAGGTCTTTTCCCTGCAAAATAACAGGAACAGCCTGCTCCTGTATCGGAAAAGGTTTTAAATATCCCAGTTTGTTGACAGAACGAATAATATTGTGTGATAATCCTAACGATTCAAATGACATAAAATACTTATTTACGGCAAAGATACGCTATTGATATTTGGTGTACATCTCAAAAATCCTGTACTCCTTGTAAAAAGATAATTATTCTATATTCTAACCCTTTCATTTTATAAGTGTTAAAAAATTATATTGCCGATTTGTCCGATAATTCGGTTTTGGACAAATTTTTGCCGATTAGTTTTGTAAATTTATCAAAAATTCGAGAATTCAAAATATGAAAAAAGCGTTAATAATAGTCGATGTACAGAATGATTTTTGTGAAGGCGGAACACTTGCGGTCCCTGGAGCCAGCGAAATTATTCCATACATCAATCTTCTGATGGAGGAAAATGCATATGACCAGGTAGTCCTTACACAAGACTGGCATCCTGCAGGGCATAAAAGTTTTGCAAGCAGCAATGGAAGAAAGGTAGGAGAAAGTATTATTTTAAATGGAGTTCCACAGTTTATGTGGCCGGATCACTGTATTCAGGGAACTTTCGGAGCAGAATTCCATAAAGATCTGAATAGAGATAAAGTAACCCATATTGTACAGAAAGGTAAAAATATTGAAATCGACAGTTACAGCGGATTCCAGGATAACAATCACTTTATGAAAACAGGCCTGGACGATTTTTTGAAATATCATGATATCCAATTGGTGGAAATTGTAGGATTGGCATTAGACTATTGTGTTAAATTCACTGCATTAGATGCAGTTGCCAATGGATATGTAACCTGCCTGCATTTCAACGGCACACGTGCTGTCAATGTAAAACCTGACAATGCAAGAGATGCGATCTATGAAATGATTGAGAAAGGAGTAACAGTCTTAGGGTAATTATGAATTATAAATGATGAATTATGAGTTATGAATTTTAGAACTCATAACTTAAAACAATAAAAAAGCGCAGAAAATATTTTCTGCGCTTTTTTGTTCTTTATCCTAAAGATGCTTTTTTTGAAAAAATGATATAAGCTGGAACCCCTGAATCTGTCATTCATAATTCATAACTTATAATTCATCATTATTTTAAAGCATTTTAAGATTGTTTACTTCCAGTTCTGTAAGGATTCTCCAGTGCCCTCTCTTGATATTCTTCTTCGTTAATCCGGCAAACATTACTCTGTCTAAAGCTTCCACTTCGTATCCTAATCTCTGGAAAATTCTTCTGATAACACGGTTCCATCCGATATGGATCTCAATTCCTACTTCATTCTTTGGTTTTCCTTCAATATAAGAAATCTGATCAACAACAGCTACACCTTCATCAAGACGAATACCTTCTGCTATAAGGCGTAAATCTTCGCCGGTTAGCTTTTTATCCAATGTTACATGATAAATCTTTTTCGCATCAAAAGATGGATGTGTCAGTTTTTTCGTCATGTGTCCGTCATTAGTCAATAAGATAACTCCTGTTGTAGAACGATCCAGTCTTCCAACCGGGAAAAGTCTGTAAGGAGAAGCATTGGCTACAAGATCCATAACCGTTTTTCTTGCTTTGTCGTCTTTTGTAGTGGAAATATAACCTTTTGGCTTATTCAATAGTACATACACAGGCTTTTCAGGCGTAATGCTTTGTCCGTCAAAAACTACCCTGTCTGTTTTCTGTACCTGATATCCCATTTCAGTGACTACCTTTCCGTTGACTTCTACCAGCCCCTGGGTAATCAGCTCATCAGCTTCCCTTCTGCTGCAGATCCCTGAATTAGCAATATACTTGTTAAGACGGATGCTGTCTTTATGAACATCTTTTTCAATTTTGTTCAGTCTTCTTTTCTGTACAAAAGATTTAGCTCTGTCTTCATTTCTTTCATCACCGTTAGATGGTCTTCTTCCGTATTTCAGGCTGCCTCTTTCGTACTTATCTCTTGTATCAAAATTTCTCCCGCCTCTCTTAGGTTTTCCAAAAGATTTCTTCTCATAGCTCTCACTTTTGTTCGTGATATAAGGTTTTCTTTCAGATTTTGAACCAAAATCATCATTGGAATTTTCGAAACTGTCGGTATTTCTTTTGAAAGGTTTCTTTTCAAATCTTGAGTTGGATCCTTTATGTTCCGGCCCTTTTTTTCCTCCGTCTTTAGAGAAAGGCTTTTTAAAAGGTTTTGATCCTGAAGAATTTCCAGATCTGGAAGCACGAGAATCATCAGAACTTTTCTTGGTTGAAATTCTTGGTCTCTTTGGTCTGTCTGAATTATTATTATCTCTGCTCATTCTAAAAATTTCTGCAAAGATAGTAATTTAGTTACGAGTTAAAAATTAAGAATCATAACTTTGCACTATAGTTTACATTTTAACTTTACATACAATTGAAGATGATAACAATATTAAACGATACTTTTTCTCAGCTCAACGAGTTTCTTCACCAAAAAAAATTCAGTAAAATTTTCATTCTTGTAGATGAAAACACTCATGAATACTGTCTTCCTATACTTTTAGGGAATATGGAAACCGATCTTGGTTTTGAGATTTTAGAGATTGAAGCCGGAGAAGAAATGAAAAATATCCAAACGGCCAATCAGCTTTGGGAAATTCTTACGGAGATGCAGGCAGACAGAAAAGCTCTGGTTATCAATCTTGGTGGCGGAGTGATAACGGATATGGGCGGATTTGTTGCATCTACTTATAAAAGAGGTATTCAGTTCATCAACATTCCTACTACCCTTTTATCAATGTGTGATGCTTCTATAGGTGGAAAAACAGGCATAGACCTTATGCATTATAAAAATATGGTGGGAACTTTTGCTTTCCCGGAACAGATCTTTATTTTCCCTAAATTCTTAGAAACACTGCCCTTTAAAGAACTGAGAAGCGGATTTGCCGAAATGCTTAAACACGGCTTAATTGCTGATAAAAATCATTGGGATCAACTGATTCAGATCCGTAAACTTGAAGTGGAAACAGTAATCCCTCACATTCAGGCCTCTATGAATATCAAACAGAATGTTGTAGACCAGGATTTCCATGAGCAGAATATCAGAAAAACACTGAATTTCGGACATACGATTGGCCATGCTGTGGAAAGCCTATGTTTACAGCAGGGAAATCCCATCCTGCATGGTGAGGCCGTTGCCATGGGAATGATTGCAGAAGCCCATCTGGCATATCTTGAAAGCCTTATTTCCGAAGACGATTCAAAAATTATTATTGAGAATATCCAGAAGTACTACCCTTACCTTGATATAAGTGATTTCAAGGATGAAGACATCACCGCATTATTACTGAATGATAAAAAGAATACAGACAGCAAAATCAACTTTTCCCTGCTTTCTGCTATTGGTACCTGTACTTATGACCATCAGTGCAGCCAAGAAAACATTCTTGAATCGTTGTCTTTTTATAGAAAACTGAATGATGCCTGATCATTTTTAAAAATTAAGGGTCTGTTTATATTATTTTTGACAAAATTGTCAATTTAGATCTTTTCTAAACAAATATTTGTTTAAATTTATAAATCATTATAAATCAACATTATATTTTTAAAATCACTTAAACACTAAGTGATTTTTTTATTGATTTTACTCATGAAAAATATTTTTGGCAAGCAATTTGAAAGATACTCTGCGTTCAACTGAAAATGTTGACAAGTAGTAAAATTTAAAATTAAGAAAGAGTAAAATTAAAAAATTAAAGTTATGAAAAAGTTAATTTTAGGATTAGCGTTAACTGCAGGAACATTCGCATTCGCTCAACAGACAACAAATACATCTTCTAATCCGGTAACATTCGGGGTAAAAGGAGGAATGAACGTCTCTTCACTTTCAAAAGACAGTGGTCTTGATGATCAGAAATCTAAAATAGGATTCAACGCAGGGGTATTTGCTAACATTCCGTTGGCAAGTTCATTCAGTGTTCAACCAGAGGTATTATATTCACAATATGGTAATAAATCTGATTTCACAGCTTTAGGAACAAAATATTCAGCTTCTACTAAATTAGATTATATTGCTGTACCGGTAATGTTCCAGTATAACTTAATCCCTGATTTGTATGTTGAGGCAGGACCAGAATTCGGTTTCATGGTAAGTGCTAAAAACAAATTAAAAAATGAATCCAACGGCAATTCTACTACATCAGACAATTACAAAGATAATTTCAATACATTCAACTTTGGAATTGGTCTTGGTGCAGGATATTATTTCACTCCAAACCTTGGACTTACAGCAAGATATGTTGCAGGTTTAACCGATATCGCAAAAAACAGACCTAGTGGTTCTGATGCAGTAAGAAACAATGTATTCCAGGTTGGATTAGCTTATAAATTCAAATAGGCTTTATACATTCACTAACAAATTTTATATTCAATAGAAAAGATCAGATTAATTTTTAATCTGGTCTTTTTTTATGTTTAAACTTTTAGTCCATGGCTTCATTCAGTTGGACACTTGATAAGTATTGATTTACAATTTATTCAACTTTGGCATAAGATTTGATTCTTAACGAAATGTTAAATAAAACTTAAAAACTATTAAAATAAAAAACTTATGAAAAAGTTAATTTTAGGTCTTGCATTGGTATCGGGAACTTTCACTTTTGCTCAGAAAACTTCAGCTTCTACTGCTTCATCTTCTCCGGTGAGATTTGGATTAAAAGCAGGGTTGAATATCTCAAATATTTCTAACAGCGATTTAAATTCAAAAGCAGGGTTCTATGGTGGTGTTTTTGCCAATATTCCAGTAGCACAAGATTTCTCTGTACAGCCGGAAGTACTATACAGTGGGTTAGGTGGTAAAGCTAAAAGCAACAGTAATGTAAAACTGAATACGGATTATATCGCGGTACCAGTAATGTTACAGTACAACCTGATCCCAAATCTATACGTAGAAGCAGGTCCTCAATTTGGTTTCCTTATCAGTGCTAAAGGAAAAGGCAACGGGGCATCTGTAGATGTAAAAGACAATTTAAAAACTTTCGATTTCGGAATTGGCCTTGGAGCTGGATATTACTTCACACAAAATATTGGGGTGAATGTAAGATATACAGCGGGATTATCTGATGTTCCTAAAAACAATACAGGTGATGCTTCAAGAAACGGAGTATTCCAGTTAGGATTAGCATATAAGTTCTAAACTGAATTAGCTTTAAAAACAGAAAATTTTCTATTCAATACAAAGCCGGATATATTTATCCGGCTTTTCAATTGTTGAAGATATTTTGGCAAGAAATTTGCGTATTGAGTTAATGATTGTACCTTATTCCGGAAATTCTCATTTCACGGTTTTTGTTTTTACAACAAATATGGGCAGCTTCAGTTGATCAAACAATTGAAAATCAATAACTATTACCATTATAAACTTTTAACGAGAACCGGAATATGTGAGTGCACTTATTGCAGCAGAATACTTATAGAGTATTTTGTTTGATGATTAAAATACATTTTGATTTCAATAGAAAAAGTCAGGTTTATTAGTTTAAGCCTGACTTTTTCGCATACAGTATTATTTTTGTCTTCTTTTGCTTTTATGGCAGATCTTTTGCTGCAAAAAAGAAAACTAAAACTTTAATCATGAAAAGAGTACTTTTAGGGCTTACATTGGGTGGATCACTTTTAATAAATGGCCAGGAAAAGGAAAAGTCAGCTGCTTCCTCCTCTCCTGCCGGATTTGGCGTTAAAGCAGGATTCAATATGTCCAAGTTTAGCTCTGGCAGCAGAGACAACGCTGAGAATAATGAAAAATTAAAACTTGGTTCTCATATTGGAGTATTTGTCCATATTCCTGTTTCAGAAAAATTCAGTGTACAGCCGGAGCTTCTTTTTAGTCAATCGGGCTCTAAAATTGAAGAAAAATACATGTATACCTCAGCTTTTGATGGGCATATCATAAGACAGGAATTCAGCTATAAAACCAATCTGAATTATCTTGTCCTTCCTGTAATGGTCCAGTATAATATCCTTCCTCAACTGTATGTAGAAGCAGGACCTGAATTCGGAGTTCTTTTAGGAGGAAAAACTGAAGGAGATCAATGGACTGAAAATTCATATGGTGGTACAGTAAGTACTCATAGTGAAAGCTTTTCCAATAATATTCCAATGAAGCTTTACAACAGGTTTAATTTCGGGATAGGTTTTGGTGCAGGATACAGTTTTACTCAAAGTTTTGGTATTACAGCAAGATTCACTGCCGGTCTAACAGGTATTTTTAATAGTGATTATAATGATAATAAAGTAAGGAATAATGTACTTCAGGTTGGAGTAGCTTATAAGTTTAAATAGAGATATTTATTGTTTTCAAAACCATACCGGACCTTTTTATAAGTTCGGTATTTTCATGTCTTACCGTAAAAAAACAGCTTTAAAAGTATTCTTTAGCTTTTAAAAAGTATTTCTTTTTTCAAATTTGTATCATTTTAATTATTTATAACAATGCCTGTTTGGCATTAAATTCTTCTCACAAAAACGGCATCCGCCAATCTATTTATTCATTATAATGGGAAAAACATTGTAAAAATTTTTCCCAAAAACCGATCTGAAAGCCTTATCAGCAAAGGTTTTTCAACTTTGGCAAGCATTTTGCAAAATAATTCGAGTCCGATTGAAAAGTCAGACTTTACACAAATAGTAAAATTAAAAAATAAAATTATGAAGAAGTTATTTTTAGGATTGGCATTAACTGCTGGTACATTAGCTTTTGCTCAGGAAACAGTAACGAAAACTGAAACAAAAACAGTAAATCCATCACCACTAAAAAAAGATGTTCAACCGGTTAGATTCGGGATCAAGGCAGGGGGAAACTCAGCTTATTTCAGTCAGCAGAAATTCGGTATCAACAGCCAGCAATTAGGTTTCCACGCAGGGGCATTCGTTAATATTCCACTTTCAAGACAGTTCAGCTTACAGCCAGAGGTACTATACAACCAGATGGGTGCAAAAGATGTGATCTCTTCTACAGAAACAGATAATGGAGTAACGAATATAAAAACTAAAGTAGAAGACAGAGTAAAAATGAACTATATCTCAGTTCCGTTAATGGTTCAGATGAGACCTGTAGATAATTTTTATATTGAAGCAGGACCTGAATTCAGTTATTTCATCAACGGGAAAAATAAAGGAGAATCAACTGTAGCAAGCACTACAGGAGGTGTTACAACCACTACTACAAGTTCTCACTCTACAGATATTGATAAAGATCAGATCAACAGATTCAATTTCGGATTAGGTCTTGGTTTAGGATATGATATCACGCCGAACATTGGTATCAATGCAAGATATGTGAACAGCCTTACAAAAATCGATAAGAGCAGACCGGCAGCTGAAAACAACAACAGAGTATTCCAGTTAGGTCTTAACTACAAATTTTAATCAAAGAACCAATTTTTTAACCCTAAGTGCATTAACCTGCACGCATAAAATAGCCGGAAGAATTTCTTCCGGCTATTTATATTTAAAAATAATCATTTATTCAAATATTCTCGGATCATCAGTAATAACGCCGTCTATTCCCATCTCTTTCAGCTCTTTTAACCTCTCTTGGGTATTGACAGTCCAGGGAATCACCTTCATCCCTAAAGCATGGCACTCCTTTACTAGCTGTGGGGTTACAAGCGTATGATCAGGGCTGTAAATGGTAGGAGTAAAACTAAGGAACTTCATATCTCCCGCTACTCCGCTCAGATGATCGGGGTACATTCTGAATTTTTCTGCAGAAATATTTTTAAAATAAGCCTGCTGCTGAGCCAGTTTTTGATCATCTACCTTTTCTACAAGCAAAGCAGTCTTGATTTCAGGATATTCTTTATGAATTATTTCCAGTGTTCTGGGATCAAAAGACTGAATAATCACCCTATCCTGTATCTTTTTTTCAACAATAACCTTCATCATCAGATCAACAAATTCTCTAGGCTCCGGATGAAATATATTGTCAGAAAAAGGTCGGGTCTTGGTTTCTATATTATAATAAGGCAGCGGCCTTTTCAGTTCACGGGCATACTTCTCACATGCATCTATTACGTCTGAAAACAAAGGTTTCTGAACCTTTATTTTCTTTTGATCAGGATACTTATCAAGCTTTTTTAAACCGACATCAAACGTTTTAATCTTCGCATAGGGCATTTCATAGATTTTATAATAGAAACCTGAGTCTTTTGGAATATAAGTACCATCCGGCTTTGTTACCAGCTCCGGAGAAAGGAAAGCATCATGGGAAAGAATGACCTTTTTATCTTTTGTAATGGCCAAATCCATTTCCAGCGTTGTTATATTCATTTTTAAAGCATTCTTCATAGCCGGAATCGTATTTTCCGGATAAAGAGATTTTCCTCCGCGATGGGCCTGTCTGTCAAAAGATTGTGAAGCGTAAAGCTGTGCAACGGTCAGAAAAATACCTGTGAGCAATATGTTTTTCATATCCATAAGTTTTAATCGGACAAAATTAAAACTCCACTGTATACTGTATAATACAGGTATATTAAGCTTTTGCTACATTTTAAAACCAAAAGAACCGGACTTCAAGCCCGGTTCTTTTTTATATCATTTATTTTCAATTAAAGATCAATTGAATAAATCCACTTCCTCTCCTTTTCCTACAGGATATTCTTCTGTAAAACATCCGAAGCAATGGTTAGCTGAACCTAAAATTTCTTTCAGATTATCTATGCTTAAAAACTCCAAGGAATCTACTCCCAAATAGTTTTTAAGTTCTTCCGTAGACATATTGGCAGAAATCAGATCATCTTTTGAAGGAGTATCAATTCCCAGATAGCATGGCGCAATAATGGGTGGAGAAACACTTCTGAAATGAATTTCTTTTACCCCTGCATCTTTTAAAATCTTAACCAGCCTTTTTGAGGTTGTTCCACGTACAATAGAATCATCAATGATCACGACTCTCTTATCTTTCATTTCAGAGATAATCGGGTTCAGCTTAAGGTTTACTACCCTTTCCCTCATTTCCTGTGTAGGAACAATGAAACTTCTTCCGATATATCTGTTTTTGATCAGGACCGGACGGAACGGTATTCCGGATGCCTTTGAGAAGCCAATAGCAGCAGGAACTCCGGAATCCGGAACTCCAATAACCAGATCAGCATCTACAGGAGCCTGCTCCCAGATTTTCTCTCCGGATTTTTCTCTGATCTCATACACATTAATATTTTCTAAGGTAGAGTCAGGTCTTGCGAAATAAATATATTCAAAAGAACAGATCCTCTGTTTTCCTTTCGCCTCATCCACCATATAAGAATGAAGTTTTCCTGGCTCGTTTTCATTGGTGTAAATGATCTCACCCGGAAGAATATCACGTACATACTGGGCACCTACAGCATCCAGAGCAACAGACTCAGACGCTACTACATATGACTTTTCATCAATAGCGCCCAATACCAATGGACGGATACCATTGAAGTCTCGGAATGCAAAGAATTTATTTCTTGTCATTCCCACTACAGAATAAGCTCCTTCAATCTTTTCCATTGTTGCCTTAATGGCGCCACGAAGGCCTAAATCAAGGTTTTTCTGAATCAGCCTCAGAATCACTTCAGAATCGGAAGTCGCTCGGAAAACCACGCCTTCAGCTTCTAATTCCGCTTTTAATTCTTTTGCATTGGTAAGATTACCATTGTGCGCTATAGAAAGTATAATCTGATCGTATTCGTTTTTCGCAAAAAACGGCTGGAAATTATATTTCTTTTTATCTCCTGCAGTGGTATATCGGGTATGCCCGATTGCAGAATTTCCCATAAAAGTTTCAGGTTCCTGAATTTCTTTATAAACATCCAAAACCAGTCCCTCGTCTTTCATGTTGGTGATTTTCCCCTCTTTTAAAACGGAAATCCCACAAGCTTCCTGACCTCTGTGCTGTAATGCAAAAAGCCCGAACTGTGAAAGGGAGAATGTATCCAGATCACTATCTGAATACAATCCGAAGATCCCACACTCTTCATTCGGCGCATCCAGTCTTTCCTCTTCCTGAGTTCTGAAAAGATTTCTACCGTAAGTCTGGGTTTCAAACTGTTTTAAATATTCACTTTTATGAATGTCTAAACTTTTCATTTCTATTTTTTCTAAATTAAAAGATTAAAAAATTTAATGATTAAAAAGATTACAGCCTGTTTAATTTTTAAATGGTTTAATCTTTAAATAAATTAAATCTTATTTCTGTAAAAGATTCTTAAGACGGTTATAGATCTCCACATAAGCCTCAGTAACTTCTCCTAAGTCTCTTCTGAATCTGTCTTTATCTAATTTCTTCATGGTATCTTTATCCCAAAGTCTGCAGGTATCAGGAGAGATTTCGTCTGCTAAGATGATTTCACCGTCTGAAGTTTTTCCTAATTCGATTTTGAAATCTACCAGAATGATATTGATTTTGTCAAACAGGTCGATTAGGATGTCATTGATATCTGAAGACAGCTCATACATTTCGTCAAGCTCTTCATAAGTAGCTGCTCCTAAGAAAACGGCATGGTGGTCGTTGATAAGCGGATCTCCCAGCTCGTCTTTTTTATAGCAGATATCGAAGATGGTTACCGGAGACTTAATTCCTTCCTCAACTCCTAATCTTTGCGCCATGCTTCCTGCAGAGTAGTTTCTTACCACCATTTCCAAAGGAATGATAGAAACTTTTCTTACCAGCTGCTCTCTTTCGTCTATTTTTTTAATGAAATGAGTTTTGATCCCTTTTTCATTTAAATATTCAAAAATAAGGGTCGTGATGGCATTGTTCATTTCCCCTTTAAGGTCTACCTGACCTCTTTTCTGAGCATTAAATGCTGTAGCATCGTCTTTGAAACGAACTACTACTTCATCAGGATTATCGGTTGCAAATACCTGTTTTGCTTTCCCCTCGTACAACATTTCTTTCTTTTGACTCATAATTTTACTTTCTAAATTGTAGTTAGATTTATTGATTTATTTTATTATTATTCCTGTTAAGACAGCCAGTCCAAAACTCAGCAGTGTACCAATCAATACATATTCTGTAAGTTTTCTCTGTTTTGCCTGTGCAAGATCACTGAACCTGAAAACAGATTTGGCAGCGACCATGAAACCTACGCCTTCCCAGTGATTCACCATGATAAAAGTGAAAACCAGCAGACGTTCTAAAATTCCGATATATTTTCCGGCACTTGATAAAGATTCGGTTTGAATATTGTTGGGGCCATCCGGAGCAGGCGTCCATGATGATAATAAGATTTTGATAAAAATAGAAGCAGGTGCTGTCAGAAACAGTGCCGCCATAATGATCTTTAAAAATTCCTGATTCTGTAAAAAACCAAAGCTGAATTCCCGGAAATAGAAAGAAACTCCGGCAATGACTAAAACATGCAGCAGCTGGTCAACGAAAAACCACATTTTCTTAGTCTTTACATTTTGAAGCTTAAGTTTGGCAGCATCAATAATGAAATGGGTAATCCCCACCAGAATTGCCACCCACCAAAGCTGCAGATCCCAAAGAAAAATAAAGCTTAAAACAGTGTGAACCAAAACGTGAAGATATAAAAACTTACTTTTCAGTGTATGGTTCTCCTTATCTGCAACCCATGAATTTGGCTGAAGTATAAAATCTCCGAGTAGATGTGCCAATATGAGTTTGATAAAGATCATGCCTATAGTTCCGAGATTTTCTTTCTGAAATACTGATTGGTTTCCACAATGAGCTCATAGTTGGCTCGTTTCAGTCTCTGGCTTACCGAAGACTGTGAAATGGCAAATCTTTTAGCAAGATCTTCCTGGGTAATATCCTGATTCATGATCATCTCATGAATGATCTCTGCCGTAGCCATTGTCCAGTTATCAAAATCTTTAGACGACCATTTCAACAGAATATTAAGATCTCTGTCTACCGGGTCGCTGGATGTTTTGATCGCAACGGTATGACCGTCACTTTTAAGGTCATTAAGCAGCCTTCCGGAATTGACATACGCAGTACCGTTAGATTCGGTAATTTTCTCAGAAGAGAAACTTTCTTCACCAATACCTATGGCCATTCTTACATCTAAATTTTCCAGACTTTTAATAAGTGATTTAATGGCTAGAAAACGCCAGAAAACGTCATCAATCTTGCATTTGAACTGAAATTCATCTCCTCTGTAGATTTCCCATGTGTGAGGAGCGCTTCCCCATTTTTCGAGAAGATTTTTAAGCCTGGTAATCCAAACTTCAGTGTCCGCATGCTGTGAATTTATAATATCACCGGTAATGACCGCTATCATAATGCAAATATAAGCATAATTACTTATATATAAAAAATATAAGCAGAAACACTTATAGATATTGATTATTAGCAGATCTGCTTATATCGATAATATTGTAAAGATAAGGGTTTTAAGGCTTTATACAGAATTCAAAATAAGAAAAAAGCAAAAAAATGTTCAATGTTCTGTTATTGCATCGGCTTTAACTCTACTTTTTTATATTTATTATAGTAAGAAGCTGTTCCTGCTATCCGTTATACTCCTCGCTCCATAGCTCTCCCACACTAAACCCCATACACACTCAAATCCAACTGTGGGATAACCGCTACTATCAGGGGCTAGGACAGTTATTGCGAGCAAAGCGAAGCCATCTCTTGAATTATTTCTACACCATATAAAAGTAAACCTAACAGGTTTTAAAAACCTGTTAGGTCTGGCTGTTAGTATTTAAATCTGATTTTATTTACCTTTTAATAAACTGATGGGCCTTCTCATCAAGCTTCAAGAAATAAATTCCCGTAGGAATACCCTGTACGGAAATATTCTTCTTATACCTGAAAGGATCTTTTTCTGTATAGATTACTTTTCCGGAAAGATCTATGATTTGAGCTGTTTTTACTTTTTCAATCTCTCCTTTTACATAAAGATTATCATAAACCGGGTTTGGATAAACTGTAAATTCATGATCAACAGCAATCAGCTCTGCAGTGGACAATGTACCACCAAGGTCCTGACAGTAATTGGACGGATATGAATCCCATTCACTGATGTTGAATGTGCTGTTAGGCTGATTAACGGTACTTTTTCTGTACAAAGATACATTTCCGTTATTATTGGTTGTAAATTTCACCCCGATAGCATCTACAGTAACTGTTTTATTATAAGCAAGCTCTACATAGTTGCCCCCTGAAAACATCATCGGATCAGAAGCCGTTACAAATCTTGCCTGTGCACTTGTATAACAGGATAACGTGGATTTTGGATTCAAAATAACGAAAGTTTCATTGTTTCCTACCTTCCCCTCCAGTTCATAGGTATCTCCGCTATAAAAAGCTCCTGTACTTGTATTTTTAAACTGAATATTAATCCTGTAATTATTTAAATTAACTTCATGTCCGGTTTTATTGACAATTTCTAGTGCATTATTCTTAACAGTATTGGAATTGTTGTTCGTTCCTGATATATATTTCGTGATCATAAGGTCCGGAGCATAAGAATCTGTAGCAGCTGTTGAAGCGGTAACCGTATTGCTGAAGGGAGATTCCAGATATGCTTTATCAAAAGCTTTCACGGTAAAAGTATAGGTTGTTGAAGGACTCAGGTGGTCAATACTTATAGAAGTTCCTTTTGTAACAGCAACAGGTGTTGTTGAACCGTTCATATATACCCTGTAGCCTAAAATATCAGAATCAGGAGAAGCCGTCCAGTTCAGATTGATAAAATAAGCATTCTGTTGGTTTGAAGCCAGAGATCCCGGAGCTGCTGGAGCAATATTATCAGGCGTTTCAGACCAGATCATATCAATCCATTCCGGATGATCAATAAAAGGATTTCTGTTCTTTTGTAGCGTATATATGGTGTTATTCCTGTCAATTTCTCTTTGGGAGACAGGATCCATTGCACTCCACTGCTTAAGCATGGCCACATATGGAAGGTCGATAGCCCTTTCTTCCGTTCCGTCAAGCGGGCACTGATCAGTTGCAGGAGTAAGATTAGCTGATGTAGTATAAGCTGTATTGAATGAGCCCAATTTCCCTTCATATCTTACAGCAAAATACAACAAACTCCTTGCAATATCTCCCTTGAATTCATTAATAGGTTCATAAACTCTTCCTGTATAGGGATAATTGGGAATTGCTGCATTTGATATCCTCGAAGTATTGCTGAAAATATAATGGTTGGTAGTATTGCCAACTCCATAAGGATAATTACTCCTCCTCTGATTGATATAGGCATCAACAGGAATAATAAAGTTCAGATCGGAATACATCGGGTAATCACTGATTGATGAGCTTGTACTGAAGGTGCTTTGAGGCATCATATGCTCTCTGTTGTAGCCCATTCCTTCCACACTGGCACCCGCAATGATCTGGTCCACTGTATATTCATAAGAATCAGGCCCTGAAGGAATCTCAGAATAGATATCCAACAGGTATTGAGTATTGGAAGCGTCATGATCATAATATTTGTCAAGATCAGTCTGCCCATACAATACTTTAAGATCATCATAATGCCAGTTGATCATTTTTTCCGAAATAATATCATGAAGTTTTGATTTCAGAGCATATCCCGTCAATCCGGCTGTTCCATCATAATATCCCGCAGGAGCCTGCGCAGATAAACAAGAAGAAATTAAAATGATAGGAAGTAGAATTTTTTTCATGCTTTAAAAATTGGGGAGCTAAAATAGTGAATTAAGAAATGTAAAATAATGAATATTTTATTAAAAAAGTATTAATTTTTAAAACATAAAAAATTGAAAATTAAAGGCATTGCCTTTCAACATTATGAGTAAAATAATTTTTTTTTAGCATTCCATCAATTTGGTTATCTTTGGGAACTAACTATTATTATATGAATACAGAGACTATTGACAACATCAAAATGATAGCGGAGACAGCAAGAGAATTTGCAGAAAAGAATATCCGGCCGAATATTATGGAATGGGATGAAAGCCAGACATTTCCGAAGGACTTATTCCACCAGTTGGGTGAAATGGGTTTTATGGGAATTGTAGTTCCTGAACAATATGGAGGTTCCGGATTAGGATATCATGAATATGTTACCATTCTGGACGAAATTTCTCAGGTCGACCCATCAATCGGTCTTTCTGTAGCAGCGCACAATTCACTATGCACCAATCATATTTATGAATTTGGAAATGAAGAGCAAAGACACAAATGGCTTCCTCAGCTGGCATCCGGAAAAGTAATCGGAGCCTGGGGACTGACTGAGCACAATACCGGTTCAGATTCAGGAGGAATGTCCACTACTGCGGTAAAAGACGGAGATGAATGGATCATCAACGGAGCTAAAAACTTCATTACTCATGCGATCTCCGGAGATATTGCTGTGGTAATGACAAGAACAGGAGAAAAAGGGGCTAAAAATAATTCCACAGCTTTTGTTTTAGAAAAAGGAATGCCTGGATTTACTTCCGGTAAAAAAGAAAATAAATTAGGAATGCGTGCCTCTGAAACGGCAGAACTGATTTTTGACAATGTACGCGTGCCGGATTCTCACCGCCTGGGCGAAGTAGGTGAAGGTTTTAAACAGGCCATGAAAGTTTTGGACGGAGGCAGAATTTCTATCGCTGCATTGAGCTTAGGTACTGCAAGAGGAGCATATAAGGCTGCGTTGAAATATGCAAAAGAAAGACATCAGTTTGGAAAACCCATTGCTGATTTCCAGGCCATCAACTTTATGCTGGCAGATATGGCAACAGAAATTGATGCTGCCGAACTTTTGATCCAGAGAGCTTCAACCCTGAAAAATGCAAAGCAAAAGATGACTAAAGAAGGAGCTATGGCAAAGTTATACGCATCTGAAGCTTGTGTAAGAATCGCCAATAACGCTGTACAGATCTTCGGAGGATATGGCTATACAAAAGACTTCCCGGCTGAAAAATTCTACAGAGACTCTAAACTTTGTACCATTGGTGAAGGGACTTCTGAAATCCAGAGGCTGGTTATCGGAAGAGATATAACAAGATAATTTTAAATCCCGATACAAATGATTAAAAAGGCACTTTTAGGTGAATTTCTGCATGAAGCCGAAAACACCAGAAAAATTTTAAAAGCCATTCCTGACAGCGCACTGGACTGGAAACCGTCTGAAAAAAACTGGACAACAGGCCAGCTGGCTTCTCACATTGCGGAAGTATATAATTGGTATGAACCCACTTTCAATCAGGATACTTTTGATATGGGTGCCTATAAGTATGATAAAGGAGATATTTCCAAAACCGAAAATATCCTTGCAAAATTTGAAGAAAATGTTGCCAATGCACAGAAGGCTCTGGAAAATTCCGATGAAAACACTTATTTTAATGAGTGGAAAATGGAAATGAATGGGAATATTCTTTTTCCGCCATCTCCGAAAATTCAGGTGATAAGAGGTTTTCTTTATAATCATTTGTACCATCACAGAGGTGAGCTGGTTGTTTATCTGAGATCAACAGGAAATAAAGTTCCCGGTCTTTATGGCCCTACTGCTGATGATAAAATATAATTGAAAATTATCAACTCTATAAGAATGACATATACCTTGGTGTATGTCATTTTCTTTTAAAGACGAGCACTTTAAATTATACTCAATGCATTGCATAATAAATTAATTAAACAGTCTAAATTTTTCTTAAAAATTTTTGTTTTTAATAATATATTTTTTGTTAGATTTGATATTCCACAATCAAATTTAATTTTTAATATGAAAAAACAATTAACGCTGATTGGAATGCTCCTTATTTCGGGTATTTCTTTCGCACAGACAGACCGTCTTTGGTCTGAAAGTTCCAGAAAAACTTCATCAGAGATCTTTGAAAACAAATCCGGCATCAACAATCCCAAGGTGTACAGCCTGGATGTTAACGGATTGAAAAATGTTTTGGCAAAAGCTCCCAAAAGACTGGCTGTAGGCGAAAAATCAGAACTCATCATTTCTTTCCCCAATTCAGAAGGAAGAATGGAGAATTTTAAAGTGAGGGAGAATTCCAATTTTGCCCCTGAGCTGGCAGCAAAGTATCCGGATATCAAATCCTATGTGGGACAAGGTCTGGATGATCCCAATTCTACAGTCTATTTCAGTGTTTCTCCACTAGGACTGTCATCAATGGAAATTTACGGTGATAAATCTGCTGTATTCATTGAGCCATACACCAAAGACCTTTCCACCTATGTAGTGTACAGAAAGTCTGATAAAAAGGATGATCTTAACAAATTTGAATGTACTGTGGTAGAGGCCGCCCAGAAAGGAGTCACCAATTCTGCTCTTGCTGCAAGACCCAACGCTGATGATGCCAAACTGAGAACCTTCAGACTGGCGTTGTCCTGTACAGGAGAATACACCACATATTTTGGAGGAACAAAAGCACAGGCCCTTGCCGCAATGAATAACACTATGACCCGCGTAAATGGTGTTTTTGAAAAAGATTTTGCCGCAAGAATGGTTCTCATCGCCAACAATGATGCTGTCATCTACACCAACGCTTCCACAGACCCCTATTCTGCTGCTTCAGGAATGAGTAACTGGAACTCTCAGCTGCAAAGCACCTTAACTTCCGTCATTGGTGAAGCCAATTATGATATCGGACACCTTTTCGGAGCTTCAGGAGGCGGAGGAAATGCCGGCTGTATCGGTTGTATCTGTACAAATGGTTCCAAAGGAAGCGGCTATACATCTCCTGCAGATGCTATTCCTTCAGGAGATAATTTTGATATCGACTATGTAGCCCATGAGATGGGACATCAGTTTGGCGGTAATCACACCTTCTCTATGAACAACGAAGGCACAGGAGCTAATATGGAACCAGGTTCGGGGTCTACAATTATGGGATATGCGGGAATTACCAGCCAGGATATTCAGCCACATTCCGATGCATTTTTCCATGCGATAAGCATTCAGCAGATCACTAATAATATTAAAGCCAAAACCTGCTCTGTCAACACCAATACCGGAAACTCAATTCCTACAGCCAATGCAGGTCTGGATTATACAATACCCAAAGCAACACCATTTGTACTGACAGGTGCTGGAACAGATGCTGACGGGGATTCCCTGACCTATATCTGGGAGCAGATGGATAATGCCTCTTCTTCCCAGACAGGAGCAAGTTCAGCTGCCAGCGCAACAAAAGCTTCAGGGCCTAACTTCAGATCATGGACTCCAACGACAGTCCCAGTAAGATATTTCCCAAGAATGGCTTCTATCCTAGCAGGAGCTACTACTACAGCAGGATCTGAAATCACTGTTGAAGCTCTTTCTTCCGTTGCAAGAACATTGAATTTCAGATTTACGGTTCGTGATAACAAAGCCGGAGGTTCAGGAAATAATTCTGATGATGCTGTTATCACCGTAAATTCAACCGCAGGGCCGTTCCTGGTAACTTCACAAAACTCAGCGACAACGTACGCAGGAGGAAGTTCTCAAACAGTGACCTGGGATGTGGCGGGAACTACAGCAAATGGCGTAAATACGGCCAATGTAGATATCCTATGGTCAACAGACAGTGGAAACACATGGACCACACTGTTGGCAGGAACTCCAAATGACGGCTCACAGGCTGTAACCATCCCTAATGCCAATACCACTACCGGAAGAATTATGGTAAAAGGAGCAAATCATATTTTCTTTGATGTGAACAATGCCAACATCTCTGTAAATGCAGGTTCCGGAACTCCTGATACCGTTGCACCAACAGCTCCTACCCTTGCTGCTTCAGGAACTACTTCTACAACGACCAATCTCTCATGGTCAGGGGCAACAGACAATGTGGGGGTTACAGGATATGATGTATACCAGGGAGCTTCTTTAATAGGCTCTACTGCTTCTACAACTTATACCGTAACAGGACTGACTCCTGCAACCACGTATTCTTTCTCTGTTAAAGCAAAAGATGCAGCAGGAAATACTTCTGTTTCCAGTAATACGGTAAGTGTTACCACTCTTTCAGGCGGAACGGTTACTTATTGCTCATCTTCAGCATCCAATACAGCTGATGAAAGAATCGGAAACGTAACATTCGGATCTATTAACAATACCTCTACAGGAACCGCAGGGTATGAAAACTTTACTTCAATTTCTACCAATGTTACAAGAGGAAATGCTTATACAATTTCCATCACTCCGGTTTGGACATCTACAAAATACAGCGAAGCATACGCTGTTTATATTGATTACAACGGTGACGGAGACTTCACAGACAGCGGAGAGCTGGCATGGACAAAAGCAGGGTCTACGACCAGTCCGGTAACAGGATCTATCACGATTCCATCCACAGCAACCATTGGATCTACCAGAATGAGAGTGATGATGAAATACAGCTCAATACCAACATCATCATGTGAAGCATTTACCTATGGTCAGGTTGAAGATTACACGCTTAACATCGTATCTTCAGGAAGAGGAGATCTTCAGAACACAAAAGATCTGATCACAGATATTAAGCTATATCCAAACCCCGCCAGAGATATCCTTCATATTTCCAATACCACGTCAGAAGACTATAAAATCTTTGATATGGGTGGAAAACTAATTGACTCAGGAAAACTTCAGAGAGGTTCTGTGAATGTAAGCAACCTTATTAAAGGTGCCTATATGCTTCAAATTGGAGAATCAACGAAACGATTCATTAAAAATTAATGACTTTAAAATTAAACGATGTAATAAAACTGCCCTTTACGGGGCAGTTTTATTTTTAATGCTAAAAATCATAAAATAATCATTTATAACTGCAAATAATTTTATAAGAATATTTTATTTAAAATAAAATCACTAGTATTTGAGTTTTTTGATTTAAATTTATCGCATAATAAATATTTTTTTATTGTACCGTTTACCCAGTTTGTATTTAAGGGAGCTTCGAAACGTTTTTGATGCGTAATCCAAGGCTTCTTTTCACCCTATTTTGGTGTAAGTAGTATTCAATAATTTAAATATACTGCCGGAAAAGCTTATTATTAAAGTAAAATCTGATTCTTGTAATAGAACTGCATTCATAATATTCACTTAAGATTTTGTAAAAATGATGTTTCAAAAAAGGTAGCCCTTCTAATACCTCTGTAATTTTAAAATAATTTAAAATTTTTTATATGAAACATTTATTTAAGTACTTTTTTTTCTTAACGATCACCACCCTCTCCATCGCCTGTAGTTCTGACAGAGATGATGAACCAGACTCCAATCCAGATGTAACCACTGTATTTTACAAAAATGCAGATGAGCTAGCTGTGACGTACGACACTAATAATACAGTAAGCCCATCTATCAGAAATCAGGCTTATGACCTTTATAAACGTGGTAAATGGAGTGAACTGGAAGCACTTTTTAAAGCTAATAATTTAAATGGAGGATGGCCACCTGCAAACGGAGGCTACAATATCGTTGATGATGTTCCGTTACAGGTTGGGCAGAAATTTGACCGATACAGCGGAGCTGTAGGCAGCTATAACGGAACCGGCGTTCCTACTCTAGGAGGAAGCTTTACAAGTCCTATTATCAATGGGTATACGTATACTTTTACACAGAGAGCTTTAAATCAACCTGAAGAAAAATATGATTTCTATTATGAAATTGATGTTTTGAATAATTCAATGCAGTTTAAGACCCAGACTGCAGACATCATTCCATGGTTCGGACAGGCAGGAAAAGGAAAACAAACCATGTGGAAAATTCCTGTTGATATCAATACCGGCTACCAGAAAACATGGAATAAACTGGCGGAAGAAGGTTATATAAAGGTTACCATTAAGAAAAGTCCCAGTGGAAAATATCCTAACTTAGTAGGCACAGTTATCCAGCCATAAATCCATTAAGATGTATTCAATCTCAACAAAAATAACGATCAGCAAAAAGGCTGCTCTTTCAGAAAATATTTTCAGGAATGATGAAGCCATTCCTTCAGCACGAGCCACTTTCACCTGTTGCGATTGCGGTTGTGAAAATACCATCAAAATAACACCATACGAATCCGGGTTTTCCATCTTTCAGGCATATAATGAACATAAAGTATTATCCAAAGACGAATTGCTGAAACATGGAATGGTCAGCAGAACCTCTCAAAGAATGCTTCATTTTGGAGAATTCACCGTTAATGATCTACCGACTTTATACTTTGGCACCAATTGTACTTCCTGTCATTCAAAATACATAGGTGTATTCAGCTATGGAGAAAAGCAGCCAGGCTTGATGATATTGACCATCTCCGGAGTCTGGAAATATGAGTAATTGAAATCCTTCAACATACTATTAAAAGTCCACAAATTTCAATTTGTGGACTTTTTCTTACTTTAGCGAAGAAATTAATAACATTATCAATAACCGTGAAAAAAATTACTGTTCTTCTTGTCATGCTGTTCTTTGGGCCAGCATATTCACAAAAAACACTTGCCCAATATCCCGAAGGTCAGTTTCCTTACCAGGGAGGCTCCATCCAATTATTCTCAGATATGCAGAACTATTTCCTGAAAAACGGCTCAAAACCGTGTGAAAAAAATGAGATGTATTTTGTAAGCCTAAAGATTGATGAGAATGGTAAACCTGCTTTAGTAAAGAAAAAGAGTGATGATCCTATTATAGAAAAGAACAAATGTGCTTTCAATCTTGCTGTCAAATCTCTAGGAAGCCTGAAAAACTGGCAGCCTGCAGAGCAAAATGGACAGAAAGTTGCGGCTTATTTCGATTTTCTATTTCAACCCAAGGATTTTTTTGAAAATTACAAACCCGATTATGATATTGTTAAATCATATCAGTCCGCTTCCATGCCCGGTGGAATGAAAGCATTTAGAAAAGATGTTCTTGAAAGCTTAAGTAATTATCTGGATTGGGAATCTTACAACCCAAAAGGAACATTTCTTATATCCTTTGCCATAGATGAAAATGGAGATATCACCAATGTAGATCTTGAACCCAAAGTAGAAAACAATAAAATTCTTCTTGAGGATGTAAAATTTGCTCTGAAAAAAATAAAAGGAAAGTGGAGTCCGGCAAAAACTAATGGAACACCAGTAAAATCATGGTTTAGAATGCCTATTAACTTTAATTCGCGGGAGTAAAATAAAAACATTAGACAGCCCTGCGTTTTTGGGTCTCATATTTTACTCCTGTACATTTTACATTTTACAAATCCTTTTCTATCTTTGTGGGAAATAAAAAAATTCATGGATAAAATTGATAGTCTGAACCAAGTAGCAGAATTCCATACTACTTTCAAAGCCCCTATTTTAGATACCCCACAAATTCCTTCTCCGGAGAGATGCAATCTTAGAGTAGAACTGTTACAGGAAGAACTTAATGAGTTAAAACAGGCTATTGCCGATAATAATATGGTAGAAATTGCAGATGCACTTTGTGATTTACAGTATGTTTTAAGTGGTGCTGTACTGGAATTCGGTCTTGGCAACAAATTTGTAGAGCTATTCAACGAAGTTCAGCGTTCCAATATGTCGAAAGCATGTGATAATGAAGAACAGGCAAAAGAAACTGTTGAATTTTACAAAGAGAAAGAAGTAGAATCTTTTTATGAAAAGTCTGGAGAAAAATTTAATGTGTACAGACAGGCGGACCATAAAGTATTAAAAAACAAATACTACTCTCCTGCTGATTTAAAATCAATTATCGAGAAATAAAATATGAAAAAATTTATTACCAATATTGTTGCCTTTTCAAGCTTATTTTGGGCTGCACAGCAGCTTAGCGCTCAAAAAGTAGTGGTAAACCGTGAGGTTGAGACTCAGAAAGATGGCAAAATGCTTTTGGGAAACCAACTGAAGGAACAGTTTTTAAAAGCTCCTTATTCTGATTGGTATGTAAAAGAACATGACGAATATGTTCTTGACCAAAAAGCAGTCAGTGAATTAAAAAAAGAGAAAATCGGGTCTTATGATATCATTGTTTTTATGGGAACATGGTGTGAAGACAGCCACAGGGATTTTCCAAGACTGATGAAAATATTGGAAGCCGTAAACTATCCGGAAAATAAATTGAGTATTATTGCAGTAAATCGTAAGAAAGAATCTCCTACTGGTGATGAAAGTCTTTACAATCTTCAGAAAGTTCCTACCATTATCCTGAAAAGATATGGAAAAGAAGTGGGAAGAATTGTAGAAATGCCAACCAGTGGATATATAGAAAGAGACTTAGCAGAAATTCTTAAAAAGAACGATTCATCTGTCATTAAAGAAATTTTTAAATAGATTTTGAGAAATTATAGAACCATATTATCATTCGCAGCCGGTGCCGGCGCTATGGTACTTCTGTTTTTGGGTCTGAAGTCCTGCCTGAATCTTGGGACTAAAACTGAACAGTCGGATTATTATATCCTGACCAACCAGATTTCCAAGATGAATAAAATGGTGGTGATGGAACAGAATACCTCCAGTATGCAGAAAACCAAAATGGGCTATGAAGTATTGGGAAAAGAAGTTTCCAGCAACAGTATTATTACTTACACAAAGACAAATGCACAGGTTTCTTATGATCTTAATAAGATGAAGATAGAAGTAGATTCCATCAATAAGAAACTGGTGATTACTGAACTTCCTGATGCTGAGATAAGAATTACCCCGAGTGTTGAGATTCAATCTCTGGATGATTCATTCTTTAACCGGATTTCGGAAAAAGATATTAAAAATGTCACTGCAAAGGCTAAAGAAACAGCAGAAAAATCAATTGATCAGAATCAGCTGAGGAACGAAGGCCGCAAACAATTAATGGAAAACCTGAATAATATTTTCGTTTTGGCAAAAGCCCTGAATTATACCATCGAGGATAAAACCGGTAAAATGGGTATTCTGGGACTTTAGGATAAAATATTTCTGTTTGGCAAACCCTTTGAATGATACTATCCATATTCCTGGAATTTAAAATTTAAAGTCATGGATACAAAAGGAAACACCAAAAAGAAAGAATCTGCCAACACCGCAGAAACTCAAAAACAAAATGAAGATTTTCAGAACATCCCTGCTTCTTCAAAAAAGACCAATCCACCTGATATTGACAAAGAAGATATTCAGAAGCCTTCAAAAAATAAATCAGGAAAAACGGATAATACAAAATGATAAAAGAGTTTTCAAACTTCTTTATCATTAAAAAATGAAAAGTTCCTTCTCATACGAGGCGGAACTTTTCTTCTAACTATCTAACTGAACTTTTGCTTTCTATACAATGGTTGATTTCCCGATTTTGATATTTTCAAAATTATAATATGATTTTTCGGAATATCTGATATAATCAGCGATAAAGCTGCCTACTTCACTTGTGGAATAATACTGTTTGGTGTTGAGATCAATGGTCACATATTTATTTTCAATGGCATGCTCTACCGATTGTCTCAATTTATCTGCTGCAGCCTGTAAATTAAGATGATCCAGCATCATCGCCACACTTAAAATAGATGCTACAGGATTCGCAATTCCTTTTCCTTTAGCCTGCGGATAAGATCCGTGGATAGGTTCAAACAGGGCATTCTTCTCTCCTACTGATGCAGATGGCAGCAACCCGATAGAACCTCCAATCACACTTGCTTCATCCGAAATGATATCTCCAAACATATTTTCAGTTAAAATAACATCAAAATGCTTAGGATTCAGAATCAGCTGCATGGCTGCATTGTCTACAAACATATAGTCAAGCTCTACATCAGGATATTCAGATGCAATTTCCTGACAGGTCTTTCTCCACAATCTTGAAGTATCCAAAACATTTGCTTTGTCAATAAGTGTAAGCTTTTTCTTTCTTTTCTGTGCTTCCTGAAATGCCATATGTGCAATCGGGATAATATCTTCACGGCTGTATTTGCAGACATCGTAAGCATAAGCTCCTTCCGGGTCTGTAAATTTTTCCCCGAAATAAATTCCACTTACCAGCTCTCTGAAAATCTGAATATCAGCTCCTTCAATAATTTCTCTCTTCAGCGGACTCTTATCAATTAAGGACGGATAGGTCTTCAAAGGACGGATATTGGCAAATAATCCCAGCTCTTTACGAAGCTTCAATAACCCTTGCTCTGGTCTTACTTTTGCTTCCGGATTGTTATCAAAAACAGGGTCACCAATGGCTCCAAAAAGTACGGCATCAGATTCTTTGCATATTTTCAGGGTTTCTTCCGGCAAAGGGTTTCCTGTTTTAAAAATAGCTTCTGCACCAATTAACCCATAATCAAATTGGAATGTACATTGAAAAGCTTCAGCAATAACATCTAATATTTTAACGCTCTCACTGATAATCTCCGGACCAATCCCATCTCCGGGAAGCACCGCGATTTTAAAATAATTGTCGCTCATTTGTTTTTTGTGTTTTTAGTTCAAATTCTGTAATCGCCTTTTTTCTGCTGATTAAAAAATCAATATCGTCATAGCCGTTTAGCAGGCATATTTTCTTATAAGAGTCGAGTTCGAAGGTTTCAGTGGTATCTTTGAAGCTGACAGACTGCAATTCTACATCAATGGCAATTTCCTGATCAGGGTTTTCATTGATTCCTTCTAAGATTTCTTTTAAAAATCCTTCGGAAACTTTCACAGGAAGAAGTCCGTTATTCAGGGCATTTCCTTTGAAGATATCTGCAAAATAACTTGAAATAATAACTTTAAACCCGTAATCCGTTAATGCCCAAGCCGCATGTTCCCTGCTGCTTCCACATCCGAAATTGTTTCCGGCAACAAGGATCTCACCACTGAATTTAGGATTGTTCAAAACAAAATCAGGATTCGGTTTTCCTGTATGAATATTGAATCTCCAGTCTCTGAACAGATTTTCTCCGAAACCTTTCCGGTCTATACTTTTAAGAAATCTCGCAGGAATAATCTGATCTGTATCTATATTTTCTGCCGGTAACGGAACCGCAGTGGATTTTATAATAACTAATTTTTGCATGTACTTTTAATGGGTTTAGTTTAAACTTTCAAAAGCTGAAATTTTACCTTCTATTGCTGCTTTTGCTGCTGTGAGGGGACTCGCAAGGATAGTTCTTGCTCCCTGGCCCTGTCTGCCTTCAAAGTTTCTGTTGGATGTGGATACACAATATTCTCCTTCAGGAATCTTGTCATCATTCATCGCCAGACATGCGGAACATCCCGGCTGACGGATCTGAAATCCAGCATCATTAAATATTTTGTCTAAACCTTCTTCGTAAATCTGTTTAACAACCTGCTGAGATCCTGGAACGATCAGCGCCTTTACCGTTTCTGATTTATTTTTTCCTTTAATATACTGAGCCGCTGAACGGAAATCCTCTATTCTTGCATTGGTACAGCTTCCTATGAAAACATAATTAACCTTAATGCTGTTCACTGTCTGTCCGGCCTCCAGTCCCATATACTGCAATGCTTTTTCTTCAGATTCATTCTGCGGTGCCGGAATTACTTCACGGATTGAAATCCCCATTCCCGGGTTGGTGCCATAAGTAATCATTGGATAAATATCTGATGCATCAAAGCTCAGTTCTTTATCAAAGACAGCTCCTTCATCTGTTTTCAGAGTCTTCCAGTATTCTACTTTTTCATTCCAATCTTCTCCTGCTGGCGCGAATTTTCTTCCCTTTACATATTCGAAAGTAGTCTCGTCCGGAGCGATCATTCCTCCTCTGGCTCCCATTTCAATGCTCATGTTGCACACAGTCATTCTTCCCTCCATCGACATTTCTTCAAATACATTCCCGGCATATTCACAGAAATATCCTGTTCCACCATCTGTTCCTATTTTTGAAATGATATAAAGAATCACATCCTTAGGCTGAACATTTTCATTCAGTTTACCGTTGACTGTAATTCTCATTGATTTTGGTTTGTTCAGCAATAAACATTGGCTGGCAAATACCTGAGCAACCTGGCTGGTTCCAATCCCAAAGGCAATAGATCCAAATGCTCCATGAGTAGAGGTATGGCTGTCACCACAAACAATACTCATCCCCGGCTGAGTAATTCCCAGTTCCGGAGCGATAATATGCACGATGCCCTGATACGGATGTCCCAATCCGAAAAGTTCAATATTGTTTTTCTTACAGTTTTCTGTAAGCTGCTCTACCTGATTTCTTGAAAGTTCATCTTTAATAGGTTGTTCCTGGTGCAGAGTAGGTACATTATGGTCCGCTGTAGCTACAATCTGTTCAGGTCTGAATATTTCCAGGTTTCTGGATTCCAGTTCTGCAAAAGCCTGAGGGCTGGTTACCTCATGAATAAGATGTTTATCTATATAAATGATCTGAGGTCCGTCAGGAATGGTTTCCACTACATGAGCGTCCCAAACTTTATCAAAAAGTGTCTTTTTACTGTTGTTCATTGTTTACTTTATCTTGATTTTAAATCAAACCTATCCTATTTTTCTGGCGAAAGAATTCATCATCATACTCAAATCCTCATTGCCTATTTCTTTTTTAAGGTCAGCGATCTTCAGAAACTCCTGGTATAGATAATCAAGTTCGTTCTTGGTAACCTCATAACCGATATGCTTAAAACGATACGCTAAAGCCGAGCGGCCACTTCTCGCTGTAAGGATAATAGAAGAAGCATTCACACCTACTTCTGCAGGATCAATGATTTCATAGGTTTCTCTGTTTTTAATCACCCCATCCTGATGAATTCCTGAGCTGTGAGCAAAAGCGTTGGCTCCAACAATAGCTTTATTAGGCTGTACAGCCATTCCCATCAGATCAGATACCATGGCGCTCATTTCATTCAGCATCCTGGAATTAACATCTGTATGCAGATTAAGGTTTTTATGCTGCTTCAGAATCATCACCACTTCTTCCAAAGCGGTATTGCCTGCTCTTTCCCCAAGTCCATTGATTGTACACTCAATCTGGCGGGCTCCATTGATTGCTCCGGCAATAGAATTGGCAGTAGCCAATCCAAGATCATTATGACAATGACATGAAAGCACTGCTTTTTCAATTCCTTTTACATTTTCCCGCAGGTATTTTATTTTCTGCCCGTATTCTTCCGGAAGACAGTACCCTGTTGTATCAGGAATATTCAGCACCGTAGCTCCGGCTTTAATCACGGCCTCACAGACCTGTGCCAGATACTCATTATCTGTTCTTCCTGCATCTTCTGCATAGAATTCTACATCCTCCACATAGGTTTTGGCATATCTTACGGCTTCTGCTGCTCTTATAATGATATCTTCTCTTGTCGAGTTGAATTTATATTTAATATGAGAATCCGAAGTTCCGATACCGGTATGGATTCTTGGTCTTTTTGCAAACTTCAGTGCCTCTGCTGCAGTATCAATATCTTTTTTATTCGCTCTCGTCAGTCCGCATACTTTGGCATTCTTTACCAGTTTTGAAATTTCTGAAACAGATTCAAAATCTCCGGGACTGGAAATCGGGAATCCTGCTTCAATGATATCAATCCCCAGTTCATCAAGCCTTTCAGCAATAATCAGCTTTTGTTCCGTATTCAGTTTACATCCCGGTACCTGCTCACCATCTCTCAGTGTTGTATCAAAAATTTCAATTTTTTCGGAATTCATAAATGAAGTTTTTTACTTAATTTTGACTCAAAACTACAGCTTGCTATATTTTTTCATTTTCACTTTTTTTGAAAATTACAATACTCAACTGTTGTTGAAACAATCGTATTTATTTATTAATCAACACTTTAATTTATAAAAATTTACAATGGCAGAATTGCAGAAAGATTTTTTGTTTGTATTGGTAAAGTCATTGACCACCTCTGAAAAGCGACAGTTTAAACTGTACGTAAACCGTCTCGGAATTAATGTAGATGCCAAATTTCTTCTTCTGTTTTCCGAAATGGACAAGATGAAAGAATATGATGAAAGTGTGATTATTGAGAAAAAAATTTCCACAAAACAACAGCTTTCAAATCTTAAAGCTCATCTTTATAAACAGATTCTGGTGAGTCTGCGCATGAACCCGAGCCATCAGAATTACAGAATCCAGCTTCGTGAACAATTGGATTTTGCCAATATTCTGTATCAGAAAGGACTTTATAAGCAGGCCTTAAAAATATTAGATAAGACTAAACAGACTGCGCTGGAACTGGATGAAAAAAGTATTGCCTCAGAAATCATTGATCTTGAGAAAGTAATTGAATCACAATTCATTACACGTAGTATCGAGGGCCGCGCCGAAGAACTTATTAAACAGTCTCAGGAGATCAGTAAACAGAACCGCTACACCACAAAACTTTCTAATCTTTCTTTGAGATTATACAGTGAAATGCTTACCCATGGCTATGTAAAAAATGATACAGACCGCCAGGAAGTCCTGGATATCTTCAATGCTGAGATTAAAAATATTAACCCTGCCAAACTGAATTTTACGGAAAAGCTTTGGTATTATAAGGCGCATGTCTGGAAAAACCAGCTGCTGCAGGATTATAAGTATACCTTAAAATATGCTTATCAATGGGTAGATCTTTTTCATAAGAAACCGGAAATGATCTACAGTCATCCTGTATGGTATATCAAAGGAAATACCTATCTGCTCAAAATCCTTTTCTTATATGGAAATATTGACATTCTGGAGGAGCATTTTGAGAATTTTAATAAAATGGTGCATGCGGAGAATTTTATTCAGAATGAAAATCTTCAGTCTCTTATTTTCCTTACTCATTATAACACCCTGATGAACATTCACTTTGTAAAAGGGGAATTTTTTACAGGAACAAAACTGATTCCTGAAGTAGAACTGAAAATGGAAAAACTCAGAGAAAGAATTGATGAACACCATTTTATGATTCTTTACCTTAAAATGGCTGCTATGTTTTTTGGCAGTAAAATGTTCGAAAAATCGATTGAATATTCGATGAGGGTAATAGAATCTAAGGGAAATGTACAGGAAGACCTGCTGTTCCATACCAGAATTCTGATCTTAATGGCCAAATATGAATCTGGAAAGGATGAAGATTATGATGAATTTATTACTTCTACTCTGAAGTTTGCCAGGAAAATGAAAAAACCGGAAGAATTCCACTTTGAGGCAATTCAGTTTTTTAAGAATATTAATAATCAGGTATTGGATCAGAGACAGAAAGCATTTGAAAACTTTGATCAAAAACTGGAAGAATTTTCTAAAAATGAATATTACAGACGGTCATTATTTTATATTGATATTCACGGATGGATTAAATCTAAAGTCCAGAATGTAGACGTGATTGAAATTATCAAGCAGAAAGTAAGGTATAAAAGAAAACATTAATTAATACACAATAAATAACTGAAATAAAGACAATTGAAACATATTAATTAATGTAAAATAGAATGCAAAATCAATAATTCATTTACTTATTTCACTTAAATTAAAACGCCATAACCAGCTGCTTTCTTTTTAACATACCTCTCTCTCACAGATTTAGCAATTGAATCAGATTTTTTATGATATCAGCTCAATTTGAGAGAGAATAAAATCGCATGAATTGTAAAACGGCCTGTTAATTATGTTTTGATTTAATCGGATAAGAGTGTTTTTATTTATACATATTATTTATAAAATTCAAGGCATTTCTATGGCTTATTTTTTCTGCCAATCCGGATGAAAATCGTTTTTCAATCTCATTATTGACAGCAGGATATACAGATGCATTAGCGTGTTCCGGAAAGAAAAAAGGATGACGGGATTTATCCGGATGATCTTTCCAGTAGAAGTAATCTGCTCCAAAAGCCATGCAGTCTTCTCCGCCAAGATCGAGCCCATGTTGAATATGTTCATAAAACTTTTCCGGACGATTGATATCAACATAGTCTTTAATAAAATTCAGACCGATCAGTCCCTTTCTTTTGATTACTTCTTTGGCCAGTTCATCAGGAAGATTTCTGTTATTTTTATATACAGCTCTGTAATTGGAATGACTTGCCAGGATTGGAATTGAATAATTTTTCTGATCAATATAAGTGAATATATCGTGCGCCAGCTGATCACTTGTATGGGCAAGATCAACAGCAATGTTCCTGTCTGCAATATAATCAATCAGGACTTTTCCGTCTTCCTTCAGGCCGGCTGTGGCATTATTTCCTCCTCCAAATCGGTTTTCAAGGTGATGAGTGATTCCAATATAAAGAACTTTTTGAGTGTTTTCAATAATCATTTCCAGGTTTTTGAATCCGGAATCAAGACTTTGATTTTCATCACAGAAAGCCGAGGCATTTTCGATGGAAGCGATAATTCCTACCCTGTTTTGATGGTCAGAAATGGTGTAATTGTCTTTATTAAAAAGAATAAAATTTTCGCTTTTAATGAGATTTGAAAACAATTTACTTTGTTCCAATCCGTAATTGGTACTGTTTGCTCCTGTTCCTGCGTAAATTGCCATCACCTGAAGCTTTACATTTCCTTCCTGTAAATAAGGAAGTGAGCAGCCCAGCTCTTTATCATCAAGAGCAGCATCTGATCTTAGAAAATAATAGAGTAAATCGCAGTGCAGGTCTATATTCATCGCATTCATGTTAATTTTTAATTCTCTTATTATCAAATATTTAAACTATAAAACAACTCTTAATATCAAGATTATGAAAGGTGAAAAATCAGCAGATATTTTTCTGTAAATCACCGAATATAGAATCTGATGAGACAAAAACCATCTTCATCTTTTTCATTTTAAATATTAATTCTCATTCTAATTATAGGCTAATATAGTATTTTATCTAAAAAATGCGTATTTTTGCATCTTAAAATTTCTTAGTAAACAATGATAAAAATTACACTTCCAGACAATAGTGTCAAAGAATTCGAGGGTGCAGTTACTCCCCTAGATGTGGCAAAATCTATAAGCGAGGGATTGGCTAGAAATACCATCTCTGCAATTGTTAATGACAAACAAGTAGAAACGACCACACCTATAACCACGGATTCTACGGTACAGCTTTTGACCTGGAATGATGATCTTGGAAAGAAGGCTTTCTGGCACTCTTCTGCCCACCTTTTGGCGCAGGCAATCCTTGAGTTTTATCCTAATGCTAAGTTGACCATCGGTCCTGCCATTGAAAGCGGATTCTACTATGATGTAGATTTCGGGGATGAAAGCTTATCTGAAAAAGATTTTGAAAAGATCGAAAAAAAGATCTTAGAAAATGCAAAGAAAGGGTCTACCTTCTCTCTATATCCGGTTTCTAAAGAAGAAGCTTTAAAAACGTATGCAGACAACCCATACAAAGTGGAACTGATCTCTAATCTTAATGATGGGGAAATCACTTTTGTAACACACGATAATTTTACAGATTTATGTCGTGGTGGTCATATTCCGAATACAGGAATCGTAAAAGCGGTTAAAATATTAAATGCAGCAGGAGCTTACTGGAGAGGAAACGAAAAGAACCCTCAACTGACAAGAGTATATGGTATTTCTTTTCCTAAGCAGAAGGATCTGACTGAATACCTTGAAAGATTAGAAGAAGCTAAAAGAAGGGACCACAGAAAACTGGGTAAAGAACTTGGAATTTTTGCATTTTCTGAAAAAGTAGGTGCCGGGTTACCACTTTGGTTACCAAAAGGAACCGCTTTAAGAAGAAAGCTGGAGAATTTCCTTTCTGACGCTCAGAAAAAAGGAGGGTATGAATTCGTAATGTCTCCTCATATCGGAGCAAAAGAATTGTATGTAACTTCAGGACACTGGGATAAATATGGAGAAGATAGCTTCCAGCCGATTAAAACGCCAAATGAAGGAGAAGAATTTTTGCTGAAGCCAATGAACTGCCCTCACCACTGTGAAATTTATAAAACTTCACAATGGAGTTACAGAGATTTGCCAAAAAGATATGCAGAATTCGGTACTGTATACAGATATGAGCAAAGTGGAGAGCTTCACGGACTGACAAGAGTTCGTGGATTTACTCAGGATGATGCCCACCTGTTCTGTACTCCGGATCAGCTTTCCGAAGAATTTGAAAAAGTAATTGACTTAACGCTTTATGTTTTCAAGTCTTTAGGATTTGAAGACTTTGTAACTCAGGTATCATTAAGAGATCCTGAAAATAAACAAAAGTATATCGGTTCTGATGAGAATTGGGAGAAAGCTGAAAGTGCAATCATCAATGCGGCAGAAAAGAAAGGCTTGAAAACCGTGATCGAATACGGAGAAGCTGCCTTCTACGGTCCAAAACTTGACTTCATGGTTAAGGATGCTCTGGGAAGAAAATGGCAGTTAGGAACCATTCAGGTGGATTATAACCTACCGGAAAGATTTGATCTTCATTATATCGGAAGTGATAACGAAAAGCACAGACCGGTAATGATTCACAGAGCACCTTTCGGTTCTATGGAGCGTTTTATCGCTATTCTTTTAGAGAATACTGCAGGTGATTTCCCGTTATGGCTGAGCCCGGATCAGTTTATTATTCTACCGATCAGTGAAAAATATGTAGATTATTCAAAAAAAGTTTCACAATTTTTGGAAAATCACGATATTAGCGGTCAGATTGATGACAGAAACGAGAAAACTGGTAAGAAGATCCGCGATGCTGAATTGAAGAAGATTCCTTTCATGCTGGTAGTAGGAGAAAATGAAGAAAATGAAGGTACGATTTCTGTAAGAAGACGAGGAGAAGGAGATCTGGGAGTGATGAAGCTTGAGGATTTCGTTGCTTATTTCAAAAAGGAAGCAGCAATATAAATTTTAAATTAAAAGATTGAAGGATACAAAGATTAAAGAATTCATGAAATCTTTCAATTTTAAATATTTAAATCAATTAAATTAAGTAATTAACCAATAAAATTATAATACAATAGCACAAAGATTTAACAACAGGGGCCCACAGAGACGTCCGGTACAAGAGGACGCTCACTTGATCAACGATAAAATTCGTGTGAGAGAGCTTCGTTTAGTGGGCGATAACGTAGAACCGGGAGTTTATCCAATTGATAAAGCGAGACAGCTTGCTACAGAACAGGAATTGGATCTTGTAGTAATTTCCGATAAAGCAGAACCGTTTATTGCGAGAATATTAGACTATAAAAAGTTTTTATACGAGCAAAAGAAAAAACAGAAGGAGCTTAAAGCTAAGCAGGTAAAAGTGGTTGTAAAAGAGATCCGTTTCGGGCCTCAGACTGATGACCATGATTATGAATTCAAAAAGAAGCACGCTGAAAAATTCCTTGAAGAAGGTTCTAAATTAAAAACCTACGTATTTTTTAAAGGACGTTCGATTATCTTTAAAGACCAGGGAGAGATTTTGCTTTTAAAGCTTGCTCAGGAACTTGAGCACGTGGGTAAAGTAGACCAGCTTCCTAAACTTGAAGGAAAAAGGATGATTATGATGATGAGTCCTAAAAAACCAGCAAAATAATTAAGTCATTATTTTATATAAAAAAACCTCAAAGTAATTTGAGGTTTTTTTATGTATTGTCTCGTCCTGAAAAAGGTTGACTAAAAAACAATAAAAGCAGTCATCCTTATGAAATTAAAAAAAACATCAGCCCCTGTACAAGAATACAGTATCCTTATCAGTATGACAGAAAACTCAGACCCGTATGAAAATGCGGTAGCAGAAAGAGTGAATGGTATTCTGAAATATGAATTTGGATTGATTGATGATACCCTTGAAGACTTTAAAAATCTCTCACGGCAGCTTGATCAATCATTTCTATTATAATCATTTAAGACCTCATTTTCCCTGAATTATAATATTCCAAACCAAGTGCACATGAAAAATAATATAAAATTAAAAACCTAGTATTTTACTCAAAAAAAAATCATATTTTTGCGACCAACTAATAACCCGAAAACTAAAATTTTATAATAGTCATGAGACATTTACTATTTCTAGCATTTTTTTCTGCAGGCTCATTCTATGGACAAAATGGGCAGGTAGATCTAAACTTTGGCAATAACGGAGTCCGTTATGATGCACCAAGTGGAGCCCCGAATATCCAGGTTACAAATGATGGTAAAGTTTTTTTGATGGTTAGTAACCAAATAAAAAAACTAACCAATACCGGTACGTTAGATCCTACTTTTGGCACCATGGGTGTTTTTTCAAACCCTAACCCCTATAACAGTATATATCTCTACTCTAATGGAAAGTTATTAACGCAGGAAGCCAACAGCTTATATACTACCAGAGTAAAAAGATTAAATTCAGACGGCACTGCAGATACTGCTTTTGGTACATCAACGAATAATAGTGTTGACTTTAATAATTCAGGATGCTCTCCTTGTATCGAGAACCCGCGTATTCACCTTTCTAACAGCAATAACACTAATTCTTTTTTTATTCTGGCAAGTGATGGTTATTATATGGGAGGCCGTGGTGTAGTGGTTTTAAAAAATGAAACGGGTACTTCAGGATTTTCCATTTCACCAGTCTATATTCCTGCAATAACAGGTAGTACAGGAATTCATATGGGTACAGGTGCAGCAAAAATTCTTAAAGCGTCTGATGGAAGTTACTTTGTGGGAGGCGGCTTATATAAAATTAATAATAATTCAGGTGTTAGCCATAGACAGGGCTCAAAGGCATTTATCGCCAAGTATTCTTCTCAGGGCTCTCAAGATAACAATTTTAATTTTTATGCTTCTCAGGGTTCAGATAGTGGCAGCAATGCTGGTGTAGATTATCAGCTGGATGCACAGGATAATGTTTATTTAATGGCTATGGATAATACCTATAACAGTGGTGCGTCATTGTACTATTACCGCATCTATAAAACAGATAAGTATGGAAATTTAGACTACTCTTTCGGCAATACTAATTTTACGGGGAATTTGGATGTTTCTGCCGCTTTTTCATCTGTAACCGCCTATAAAACTAATTTCCGAAAAATGTTCATACAGCCGGATGGCAAAATCTTATTGGTCGGGAACACAACCTATATCGTAAATTCAACAACCACTCAGGATAAGGAAATACTACTAGCGCGTTTTAATACCGATGGAACATTAGATAGTACATTTGGAACCAATGGCTATGTTGTACATGATATTGACCCTACAGCTTTTGAAACTTTTGTAGATGCCGGAACTAATTCTGATATGACAGAAATCTATGTAAGTGCAAATCTTAAAAACTCAGCAACGAATTCATTTATTAAAACGGCTCTCGTGAAGTTTAAAAATAATTCTAACAATTTATCTACTAAAGAAAGTACTCCTACTCAAAAGGATTTATTACTCTTTCCTAATCCTGTAAAGGATATTCTAAAATTCAATACCGAAGGAAAAGTAATGATCTATGATACGCACGGGAAACTGATATTATCAAAAGATGATGTAGATGGAAAAAAAGGAATTGATGTTTCTGAGCTGATACATGGAAACTACCTTATTCAGGTAAAAAACAAAAAAGAAACGTATAATTCCAAGTTTATTAAAAACTGATAATCCAAAAGTAAGGATATTATCATCTTTGATATTTTCAAAATACAATTAAAAAGTTCTCTAAGTTTTAGAGGACTTTTTCCGTTTTAAACAAAATCAGAATAGAAAACTTTCTACTCTGATTTGAATATTACACGAGTCAACCTATTTCAGGACCGATTATTTTGTACGTTTTCATGGAAAAGTTCTACCCTTCAAAATCGCCACAATCATGCTCAGCAAAAAGAGGCAGGGCTTTTTTGGTTGTAAAATACTTCGACAATCTTTTGTTTTTTAATTCCAGTTTTTTACCTTCCACGCTAAGCTCATAAACAGGAGCTTTATCTATTTGTGTCAGAATATAATTTCTTTCTGAAGTTTTTAAAATAGTTTTATTTTCTTCATTTGTAAAAGAGAAATCTTTGATTTCAAAAGTATCTTTTTCATCACAGACGTTAGTCCAAATTATTTTTTCCTTTGTTATTGATAAACTTGCCAAATCGCATGAATAACAGTTACCCGAAAATTCTAGCCCATATTTCTCGTACACATCTGTACTTTTGTTGTTCAATACATCAATAGGAACCAATGTTGAAAAATCACCCGGAATCTCTGCTATTTCAGCCACATTCTTTACCGGATCAGGAGTTGAAATCTCTTTTGCTGTTACCTTTACAGAATCAACTTTACTCCCTTTTTTTTCTGTAGCAGGTGAGCACGAAACTAATAAAGTAATCACAATTGAAAAGCTGGTTATTACGTTTTTCATTTTTTAAAATAGTTTAGAGTATCTAATTTATCGTTTGGTAAAATTCTCCAAAATCCACTACTCAATATATCCCTGTTTTCAGCCATTTATTCTCTATATCAGGTTGTTTTATTGGTTACAGATCTGAATACTGATACTTTTGCCCAAAAATATAGAAAATGAAAATACCCAATCAAATTTTCATATCATGTATGGTTGTTTTTGTGGGATGCAATCAACAGAATAAAACATCAGAAACTAAAACAGCAAAAATTGAAGTTAAGCAAAAAGTCATTACATTGGCCGACTTCAAAAAAATTAAAGGCGTAGATAATGTACAGGAGGTACCGTTTCAATTATTTACCACGCTGGATTCTGTACAGTTTTTTGTAACGCCGAATAAAGAGGCTGCTCATCTGAAAATCGCTTATAATAAGCTGGATAATTATTACGGATTCGAAGAATTTGAGGACTTCTACTCTATTCATTACAGCATTAATAATAATATTTCGAACAGCATTGAAGCTTTTGTCTTGAAATCAGAATTCACTCCGTCATTTAAATTAACTTTAAATGGAGTGGATCTTTATGGGATCAGAAGCAGCACATTTAAACAATCTGATGATTTTAAGAATAAGTCTTTTAGTAAATACGGAACAATTATTGAGATTTCAGAACAGGAATTTAAGGCCAACTCCAAAACCAAAATCAATGAAACATTGGTGAAAAATCCGAATATGAAATTACAGGATGATAACTGGGTATACAAAGAAAATGGCAGAGAAGAAGTGATTACCCAGCATGAAAATATATCTACAGAAACCGGACCGCTTGCTAATGAATATGTAGGAAGATCACCTTACCTAAACCTGGAAGTTTTCAAAGAAAATTCTGATGAATTTGCAGATTCTTATTATTCTTTTTACAATATAAAAAATGCAGTTTTGTTTGAATTGAGTACAGATGGTTATCCGCAAATTCTCCCAACCAAGAGCTGGGTTACCTGCATTTCATCCAATAATGATGTGGGCAGCAATTTTATTATCTCTAAATATTTTCCACAAACAAAGAAACAGGATAATATTTTATATGTGAATTTCACCAACTTCAAAATAGCAGATGATAAAAAAGCATTCTGGACCGATAACGATACCTTTTATGCAGAGGTATATCCTCTTAATTCAGCTTCTGGCAATGGTAAAAAGCAGAAAACGGCTTATATAAAAATCCAGTTGAAGGCTGATCTGTTCTAGTAAGAAAACTGAGAGCATTAGGACCTTAATGAATACAATTTACATTTGAAGGAATGAATTTGTGTAAACTTTTATATTTTGAAACATTAAGATCGTATTAAGATGTTGAAAATATTAAGATAAGCTTCGCTTTACGCTTAAAGATAAGAATGATTCATCTTAACTATACTTTATTTCTTAAGCTCTTCTTAATGGTTTTATTAGAAAAAAATTTCAGCAATTTCAATAATAAAAACCCCTGAAATCAGCGAGTGTATATAGAGGTAAAGTCTAATATCTTTGCCGCAGTTATTTAAAGAAATACAATGAAAAAATTAAGTTTGACCCTTCTTTTTTGCTTACTAAATTTTATGGCTTTCGCACAGTCATTGAAAGTAGTTATTAAACAGGACGGAAAAGTGGTACAGCCGGTAAATGATGTTTATGAACTGAAAAAATCTACCTTTCTTTTCGAGATCACGTCTACCAATCTTGAAGGTTTTTTAGTGGGAGCCACTACCAATAAGGATATTTATGCAGGAGCTCTGGGACAGTTCAATACTGAAGTTCCCTGGTTTCAGAATACAGGTATGGCTGAGGAACTCTATAATAAGGATAAAGAAATGTTTCTAATGGATTCAGCACCTTCATATTGGTATTATACAGATGCGAAGGATCACAGATTTGACAAAAACCCTAAGGGCAACGCAAAGCAATGGACCGCTACACGTACTATTACAAGATTTTACGATATCATGGTAGACCAGCCAATCCAATTAAAAGATTTTGACGGCAGAGTTTTCATCCTGATGTATCAGCCTGAATATAACGACGAATATGATTTAATAGGAAAGAAAAACCTGTTTCAGGCTGCGTTGAAATTCAAAGATTAAAACAAACACACCAATTATTTGATTATATAAGAAAAAGGTCTGCTTTTACGATGTAAGCAGGCCTTTTTTGTAGATGAATATTTTATTCGATAATCAATCCATATTCTATGGCTAATTTCATTGCTGAACTCAGGTTGGATGTCTGAAATTTTTCAATAAGATTTTTTCTGTGGCTTTCTACAGTATGCGGACTGATAAAAAGCTTTTCTGCCATTTGATTGGTGGTAAGACCTTTGGCAGCTTCAGCCAGAATTTCTTTTTCTCTTCGGGTCAGTTTCGGAACCTGGCTTAACCCATCTACAGATTTTTTTTCCAGAACGGACCTGGTTTGTGAACACAGAAACTGTTCTCCTCTATATACTGTAGCAATGCCTTCGAGGATTTCGGAAACCGAAGCATTCTTTTGAATGTATCCTAAAGCACCTTCTGTCAGAGAGCTATTAATAACAGGCAGTTCATTGTGAACACTCAGGATGATAATCTGAAGATTTTCATACTTTTTCTTCAAGGGTTTTATGAGTTCAATGCTATTGGTATCTGCTAGGTTGATGTCCAGTAATAAGATATCAACTGCCTGCCTGGCAAGGCCTGCGTTCATTTCTGAAACGTTTCTGAAGCAATCTACCACATCTATGGTAGTGCTGTTTCCTAAAATATTCTTCAATCCTTCCAGCAGAAGTGGATGATCATCTGTTATAGCTACTTTTATCATTTTTAATGAATGGGAATTTGAAGTTCTATGCTGGTGCCAATATTCAATTCGGAGGTAATATTCATTGTTCCTTTTAAAAACTGGACCCTTAATTCTATATTATGAAAACCTGCTGTTTTCTTTACGTCTAAGTCTGCAAGGTCAAAACCTTTACCGTTATCTTCTACTGTAAGATTCAATTGGTTTTCCTCTTCACTTATCTGAATAATAATTTCAGAAGTATCAGCATGTTTTATGGCATTGTTGACCAATTCCTGAATGATTCTGTAAATAATCAGCTCCTTCTCCTTCGATAGGGAGCTGCTGTAATTGATAAATTCTGTGTGGATTTCCAAAGCATTATTGGAAATTCGGGAAGCAAATTCCTGAATGGCCACTTCCAGACCGTATTTTGTTAATAAATCAGGCATTAAATTGTGTGCGACCCGTCTTAATTCTTCAACAGCTCCGTCGATCTGTTCAATTGATTTTGAAATCCCTTCCTCTATATGTTCAGATTGATAGGGATTTAAATAAGAGAGCTGAAGTTTGGTTCCGGAGAGCAATCCGCCCAATCCGTCATGAAGATCACGGGCCAGCCGGCCACGTTCCTGTTCCTGCCCTTCAAGCAATGCGGTAAGTGTTGAAATTTTTGAATTTTGTTTCTCCTGTTCCATCGCTAAGGTATGTAATTCATCTCTTCGCTTAATGGACTTGGCACGTTGTTTATAGGCATAAAGCAGTAACAAGATTAAAACGATAAAGAAAATAATAAAAAAGACGTAATAGGTATTGATCTTCTCTTTGAAGGCCAACAGCTTTTTGTAGTTGTTAATATCATTATTTTTCTGTTGGGTTTCCAACTTTGCCAGACGGAGCTGCTGTTCTTTTTTTTCTGATTCAAGTTCTGAGAACTTCAACCTTTCGCGCTGATTTTCTTCTACCAGTTTTAAATTGTTGTACACCTGTTCACGCTGTGCCCGGACGATGTTAATCAACTTGATTTCCTGAGCTTTTTTATCACTTTCCAGCTGAAGCTTGATATACTTCTGCTCCTGTCTTTCTTTATCAAACTGAGATTCCAATCTTTTGGTAATATCCAGTTTTTCCTGATCATAAACGCTTTTATACTGATCAACATAACTTTTATAATATGTGAGTGCTTCTTTGTAATTCCCTTGTTCCTCACTAATTCTGGATAAAGATTCAAGAATCGCCAATTCTATCTTATGATCTCTGACCGGGCTCTTCCCAATTTCCATGGACGCTTTCAGAAAATAAGACTTGGCTAAATCATAATCTTTATCCTGTATGGCCAATTCAGCCAATATCCCAAATGAAGAAGCAATATGAATGGCATCACCGGTTTCCAGGCTCACACTATTGGCCAACTGGGCATATTTCATCGCCTTATGGCTGTCAAAACCAGTATACAAATTAGCTAAATTGATAGCAGCATATGATAGATTGCTCCTGTTGAGCATCAGATTTTTGTTCTTATTGAATGTTGTAATAGCCTGCAGATAATACTGCTCTGTCTTATTTCTAAACTCCGTATTAGATGGATCCTGAGTGTATTTTTGCTCGTAGACATAGCCCATCCTCATATATGCATCGAAGATAAGATTGGGATCATTTTGTTTGGATGCCAGCAGCAGAAACTGTTTGCTGTATTTCTCTTCAAGCTGATATTCATTGAGGTTAGCATAAATAGCGGACAACTCTTTAGCAGCATTGCCAAATCTTGCATACAGCGTAGAGGTCGTTGGCGAGTTTTCATAATAATCAATCGCTTTTAAATAGGCGGCAACGGCTTCTGTTATTTTATTGTTCCGTTCCAGAATCCAGCCTTTTGCGTAATGAAAGTAACCTTTAATTTCGTTACTATTTGTTTTTAAACTGTACACTTTTGCCATCTCAAGACTTTTCAAAGACTCTGCTGTTTTATTATCCAGACGGTAATTCATAGCCTGTACTGCGTACAAAATTGTGGCGTATTTTCCATCAGACTGTTTTTTGGCGATGGAAATATTGGTATCTAAAATCTGATAAGATTTAGACTTGAGATTATGAAAAAATAAGGCACTTGCATATTTAGGAGCCAGGTTAAGCTGCTCTTCTGTATTATTTGACGCGTGGTCATATTCCTTTTCTAATTTGCTTAAAACATCCTGTGCATAGACAAAAAACGGACTAACAATTAAAGCAAGTATAAATAATAGCCTGTGCATCAAATCCTTATCTTTATTAAATTCTGTTATCGTAAAGACCGTAAATATAAGTAAATCCCCGATAATCGGTTTTCAGTCTGTTTTCCTGATTCGGAAAGCGAGATTAACGATTACAGCTTCTTTTTCACTCAATTTTATTTGGCTGTTGTTTTTACCCATACTTTTAAGTTGTGTTTATTCGAAATAAGAATTTATCATTGAATTGATTGTGAAAAAGAAAGCTATAAAAGTTATAAATTAATATTTATATCTAAGGGAATGACAGTCAATAATTATAATCAGAATCATAAATTTTTAACCGCTTTATCTTTAATAAATTCTTGGCTCAAATATAACAATAGAGATTGCATAAAAATATCCCTGATAACAGTGGTTTTTAATCATTCTCATCTTCCGGAAAACTTCTTAAAATACATAGTTTCCAACCTGTTCGAATAATATCACATAAAAATAAAATGCAGCTGAGGCAACTCCAATAGCTCCGGAAATGAGAAAAAAGAGAATATAATAACGTCCACTTTTATTTTTCTTTCTTATAGAATTGATAATAAGAGCAATGAGTGTGCATAAGAATCCTGTTCCGAAAAACAAAATCAGAACAGCAAGAAATAATGCCCTTTCAAGGTGTAAATCTGCAGATGAAAGCATAACTGGTGTTATAAGGTTATAGATAAAAAAAATCAGAAGACGGAAGGCTCGAGGAAAGAAACTTATCTACATCATCGAGCATAACTGAATTTTGTGTCTTCGTGTATTAGTCAGCAATATTAAAGAGAATGAAAAAAAATTGCAATCCCGGTTATCAGCTATATTTGATAAAATCGCATTTTCCATATAAAAATTTGCAGTTCAATTACATTTAAAGAATTATTTATATATTATTATCCAGAAATTCCCCATCAATTATTATCTTAGATCAACATATTGTGAAGATTTTCTATCTACATTTGTGAATATAAAAAGCCAGATATACTATTTATTAATCATTAAAAAAAGAAACAATGAGTACACTTACATTAAAAGACGGAACAGAAATTTATTACAAAGACTGGGGTAAAGGACAGCCGGTTTTTTTCCATCATGGATGGCCATTATCAAGTGATGACTGGGATGCGCAGATGTTCTTTTTTCTGGAACAGGGATACAGGGTAATTGCTCATGACAGAAGAGGACATGGAAGGTCTGAACAGACTCCTTATGGACATGATATGGATACTTATGCTTCTGATGTGGCAGAAATTGTTGAAGCGCTGGACTTAAAAGATGTGATTCATGTAGGGCATTCTACAGGAGGTGGTGAAGTGATCCGATATGTAGCCAAACATGGTAAAGGGAAAGTTTCAAAAGCTGTTCTGGTAAGTGCAGTAACTCCTATTATGGTGCAGAATGAGAACAACCCGAATGGAGTTCCCATCTCTGTTTTTGATGATATCCGAAATAATACAGCGAAACACAGACAACAATTCTTTATTGATATTACCTTCCCTTTTTATGGATACAACAGAGAAGGCGCCAAAGTTTCTGAAGGTATTCAGAGAAACTGGTGGAGACAAGGTATGAGTGGTTCTATCAAAGCTCATTATGACTGTGTAAAAGCATTCTCTGAAACAGATTTCACAGAAGATCTTAAAAGTGTAGACGTACCTGTCTTGGTAATGCATGGTGAAGATGATCAGATCGTACCCTTTGAAACAACAGGTAAGGTAGCTGCTACCCTGCTTAAAAACGGGAAGCTGATTTCTTATCCTGGCTTTCCTCACGGTATGCCAACAACAGAGGCCGAAACCATCAATAAAGACCTGCTGGAGTTTTTCAAATCATAACAGGATCAAACCTCATTAAAATTCAAAGAAAAACTTATATTAAAAACAATAGACAAATCTGTTAATACAGGTTTGTCTATTATTTATTATAGTGATGATGGATTATCTATTTATGACATTAAAAAATCCTTTCACATATCAGTTTTTTTTCGTAATTTTGCCAACTATTATTCCTAATGTCTTTAGGAAACCATAAACAGATATTGATAACAAAAACAATAAAAAAGCAAAACAATGCCAAAATTAAAAACGAAATCAGGTGCTAAGAAACGTTTTGCTCTTACCGGAACAGGTAAGATCAAAAGAAAAAACGCTTACAAAAGCCACATCTTAACTAAGAAAGAAACAAAGCAGAAGAGAAATCTTACTACTACTTCTTACGTAGCTAAAGTGGATGAGAAAAGCGTTCAACGTCAATTAGCAATTAAGTAGTTTTTATAAATCTATATTTCGGTTTATAAGAATTCAAAACAAATTCACAATTTTAACCCTGAAACGGTGCTAACAAGTGTAACATATGTGTTACCGCCCTTTTCAAAAAAACAATTTAAATTATGCCAAGATCAGTAAATGCCGTAGCTTCAAGAGCTCGCAGAAAGAAAATTTTTAAGCACGCTAAAGGTTATTTCGGAAGAAGAAAGAACGTTTGGACTGTAGCTAAAAACGCGGTAGAAAAAGCAATGCAATATGCTTACCGTGGTAGAAAAGAGAAAAAGAGAAATTTCAGAGCACTTTGGATCACTCGTATCAACGCGGGAACAAGAGAGCACGGAATGTCTTACTCTCAATTTATGGGAGCTCTTAAAAAGAACAACATCGAACTTAACAGAAAAGTTTTAGCAGATTTAGCAATGAATCACCCTGAAGCTTTCAAAGCTGTTGTAGATCAAGTAAAATAATGTAGAATAGATTTTGTTATCAATATAGATCCCGGGTTTTCCCGGGATTTTTTTGTATACCCTTTTTTTAAACATTAATTTTCGGATCAAGCGCAAAAGTTAGGGACTAGTACAAAATCTATACTTTTTATTGAACTGACAGGTCATTTTTTAATCGCAAAGAAAAATGATTCAAATGTTTTATTTTAGAAAGCTAAGAAGTACGACTTTGTCGCTGAAGGAGCTTAATGGATATTAGCTTAGAAAGAATCAATTTCATTGATTCCATCTTTGCTCCCTTGAAAATATGAGATAAGAAGCTAAAAACTTTGCGTTAGTTTAAACAATATTTCCCCAGCTTTTGAGACTGATCCTAATTTTCCATTTCATTCAAACTAAGCATAATTTGAAGAATCGATACCATTATCCATACAATCCTGGCAATGAAATAGTAAACATTCAACTTAAAAACACTCAATACTAAAGAATAAAATAAATACATACCCTAATCTAGGATAAAAATAATCTATCATAATCACAAATGACATAAAAAGTTATATTATTATCAAAAAATCACCTAAACACCTACGAATAGACCTGAAAAACAATAATAAATGATGATTTATTATTATATTAGCAATCTATAAAGAAAGTATCAAAATGAAAAAAGTTGCAGCGGTTTTGCTGACTTCCATAGCACTACAAAATGTGGATGCACAGAATTTTATTCAGGCCTATAAAAACAGGGCCGACATGGTTACCCAAACCAATATCAACACCAATCTTCAGGAGTTCGCAGCCTTTGGGATCAAAAAAACAGGCACGATTGCTAATAACAATGCTTTGAACTGGCTGAAAAATAAATATCTGTCTTATGGGTATGCTGCCAGTGACCTTTCTGAGGACGCTTTCACATATGGAGGTAATACATCAAAAAACTTAATCATTACAAAAACCGGAACCGTATATCCCAACAAATATGTTATTATCTGCGGGCATTATGATACCATCGTAGGTCCAGGGGTAAGTGACAATGGAAGCGGAACTTCTATTATCCTGGAAGCGGCAAGAATACTGAAGGATGTTCCTACGGAATACTCTATCAAATTTATCCATTTTTCAGGGGAAGAACAAGGTCTGGTAGGAAGCAATCACTATGTCAATAATATTGCTTACCAGGGAGGTAATCAGGTCCTGGATATAAAACTTGTTCTGAACATTGACCAGGTAGGCGGACTTATAGGAAATAATAACAATAAGATTACCTGTGAAAGAGATACTGGAGGAGTCTCCTCCAATAATGCAGCATCGGATATCGCAACACAGGAACTGATGACCTGTACAGGTCTCTACTCTCCTCTTCAGACCAATCTTTCCTATGCCTACAGTTCCGACTATATGCCTTTTGAAGCCAAAGGATATACGATTACAGGATTTTACGAATATCTCAGAAGTGAAAACGAACATACCGTAAACGATACTTTTGCCAATCTTGACCCCGTGTATGTTTTCAATGTGGGAAAAGCAGCTGTGGGAGCATTACAACATTTTGCCGTTGCCACAACAACCAATAATCTACTGAGTGCGAACGAGACTTCTGTACAGAAATCAGGGGAAGGCATTAGAATTTATCCTAATCCCGCTAAAGATCTGGTAACCCTTGAATTTGAGCAAAAAGTAAAGCAATTCAAAGTTGAAGTGAATGATATGGCAGGAAACACTGTTCTCAATCTTGAAAACCAGGAAAAGATTAATACCTCGGGATTGAAAAACGGAGTCTATACGTTTACCATTAAGACTGATAAAGGAAATACTACAAAAAAAATAATTATCAATAAATAATTTCAAGCCGGAACAGGGTTGAATAGATATTTCACTGCGTATCCGGCATTACCTCATACAATGAAGAAAATCTCCACTTTTCTACTCGCTTCTATCGCCATCCAAAGTATTGAAGCCCAAAGCTTCATTCAGGCTTATCAGGACAGAGCGAATATGGTAACTCAGACCAACATTACAACTTACCTTCAGGAATTTGCTAATCTGGGGGTAAAAACCACAGGATCAACGGCTAATGCCAATGCACTGACCTGGCTTAAGAATAAGTATCTTTCTTACGGGTATACAGCCAGTCAGATTGTTGAAGATCCCTTCACTGCAGGAAGTTATACATCTAAAAATCTGGTGATTACAAAAACCGGAACAGTTTATCCCAATAAATATGTTATCATTTGCGGGCATTTTGACAGCATAACCGGCTTGGGAGTCAATGATAACGGCAGCGGAACTTCTATTATTCTTGAGGCTGCAAGAATTCTGAAAGATGTTCCTACGGAATACTCTGTCAAATTCATTCATTTTTCAGGGGAAGAGCAAGGACTTTTAGGCAGCAGCCATTATGCGAATACGGTAGCCTATCAGGGCAGCAATCGTGTTTTGGATATAAAGCTGGTTTTTAATCTGGATCAGGTGGGAGGTGTGATGGGAAATAGCAACAATACGGTTTACTGTGATCAGGACCTTGGAGGACTTACATCAAATAATGCTGCTTCCGCGACTGTAACCCAGGAATTGAGAAACTGTACAGCACTCTACTCTCCTCTTCTGACAGCTGTGGATCCCGCTGCCGATACAGATTACATCCCGTTTGAACAGAAAGGTGAAGTGATCACTGGTTTCTTTGAAAGAATCAGGAGTACCTATCCGCATACCGTTAATGATACTTTTGCCAATACTGATCCTGTTTACATTTACAATATAGGCAAAGCATCTGTTGGTGCATTACAACATTTTGCTGTTGCTACAGGTACACTAGGAACCCATGAGCTAACCGTAAAAAACACGCTGGAAACCGTAAAAATTTACCCTAACCCAGTAAAGGATTTTATCAATATTGATCTGCCGGATCCCGGAACTAAAAATTTCACTTTTGAACTTACTGATTTTCAGGGTCGGTCTATTTTCAAGAGAACTAATGAAACAAAAATTAATGTTTCCGGGCTGGAAAATGGTGCTTATATAGGGATTTTAAAAATCGGCGACCAAAAGGCCGTAAGAAAAGTGATGATCGAAAGATAATTTTTGTCACAATAAACAATCTAAACCTCTGAATTGCTTCAGGGGTTTTTATTTTTCCTCAGCATCAGATTACCATTAGGCATATATTCATTACACTTCTTTTTTAATATGACATTCATAATAAACCTCATTATATTTTAACGTATTAAACACTTTATTGTGATTTATTTACTACATTCGTGTTACCAAAACAATATAATACATATGAAAAAAATCACAACATTTTTGTGTACTGCATTGATCATGCAGAGCATTGGAGCTCAAAGTTTTATCCAGGCCTATAAAGACAGGGCTGATATGGTTACCCAGGCAAACATTACTTCCAACCTTCAGGAATTTGCCAATCTGGGTGTTAAAACTACTGGTTCAACGGCTAATGCCAATACCCTTACCTGGATCAAAAACAAATATCTCTCCTATGGCTATAATGCCAGTCAGATAGAGGAAAGCCCCTTTACTTTTGGAAGTACAAGTTCTAAGAATTTAATCATAACCAAAACAGGGACCCTTTATCCTAATAAATATGTGATTATCTGCGGACATTTTGATACGATTTATGGCCCCGGAGTTAATGATAATGGCAGTGGAACATCCATCATTCTTGAAGCAGCAAGGATCCTGAAAAATGTTTCTACAGAATATTCCATCAAATTCATTCACTTTTCCGGCGAGGAACAAGGACTGAAAGGGAGCAGCCATTATGTTAATAATGTAGTTTATCAGGGAGGAGTCCGTAAATTAGACATAAAACTGGTTTTCAATCTCGATCAGGTAGGCGGTGTAAAAGGCAACAACAATAACACAGTATACTGTGATGAAGATCAGGGCGGGCTTTCCAGCAACAATGCGGCTTCTGCAGCGGTAACCCAACAGCTGAGAAACTGCACGGCACTCTATTCTCCACTTCAGACTGCTGTGGATCCTGCTGCTGACACGGATTATATCCCGTTTGAGCAAAAAGGTGAAGTAATTACCGGTTTTTTTGAAAGGATAAGAAGCAGTTATCCTCATAGTTCTAAAGATACATTCACCAATATGGATCCTGTATACGTATACAATATCGGAAAAGCTACCGTAGGCGCATTGCAGCATTTTGCAGCAGCTTCAACGACAATGAGCAAAGCAGCGTCAAAAAATGCACTAGAAACAGCAAAAATCTATCCTAATCCTGCTCAAAATATTCTCAATATTGAATTACCGGATTCCAGGGAAACCAATTTCAGTTTTGAAATCAGTAATTCAATCGGCAGAACGATGCTTAAGGTAAATAATGAAAGAAAGATTGATGTTTCCCATCTTCCAAACGGAGTATATATAGGAGTTTTAAAAGTGGGTAATCAGACGCTTGTTAAAAACATCATCATTGAAAGATAACAGCATTAAAATCATTATAAATAAAACAGCAGGAATATTATCCTGCTGTTTTTTATGATAAGGCTATCATTTTTTGTATTTCAGGTTTCATCCGTTCTATGATCCATTCTTTATCATCAGTAACCAGATCTTCCAGCAGATTACTGTTATTTTCATTAAAATCTGTAAGAATATCCTGTAAAAATTCATTTTTAATTTCGCTGAGGCGGACCGGATTGCTTTTATCAAGTGCGCCAACTTTTGATATCACACTTTCCAGACGATTCTTCGTTACATAAGTTCTCAGTTCCTCTATTATAAAAGAAAGACTTTCTGTTTTTGAATAGATATCCGGAACGAATGACCATTTTTCAGCTTTATGAAACTTCTCTTCTTCATCAAACTCAGGATTTTTCAACTTGATCACCGGACGGTCAGACAATAGCTCTTTATCTTTTAAATCGAATGGTTTGATCACAACTCCTTCAATAAGATTTTGCTTCAATTCAGGCAGCCCAAGCTCTTTAGGAATAGGAGAATCTATTCTGATATTGAAATTCAAAGCTTCATTAAATTTTCCAATAAACAATGGCTTCACATAGGGTATTCCGAATTGTTCAAAATATGAAACTGCAGTTTCATAATCCAGATAGTATTTCAACCCATTCTCATCAACAATAGCCAAGTCAAAAGCATAAAAAAGAATATCGGGCGTATAATAAACTCCTGTCTGTATAGCCTTTACATTTTCGACAGCAGAAATCTCCGGATGTGGATAATGTCCACCGAATAATTCACCATAAACAATATATCTGGTACCCGGCACTGCAGCACCAAGATACTCAAACAATGCCAGCATGCTGTTCTCCAATTTACTGACAACAAGCTGAAAACCAAAGAAGTCATCTTTCCAGTCAAGGTACTCTCTTCTTTTGGCATATTTAAGAGTATTATTTTCATAGCTGAAACTAAAATTGGCGCCATGTATTTTTTCAGTTACCACCCATTTCAGCTTATCCATTTTTGATAAATCACTTTCATTAAGCCCGATTTTCTTCAATGAATCAGGCATTTTTTCGTATCCGGAAAATTCGGTCATCATATTTTATTATATTAAAGCTGATCTACAATCTGTGTTTCTGTTTTATCTTTTAAGTTGATAATTTTTGTAGGAACAAGCCTGTTAGGCTGTATATTTCCTGCAGGTCTTATCCATTCTTTTACACCAAACAGGAAATCCAGTTTGGTATTAGGCGTCTGAAATCGAATCAGTTCTCCAAAATGATTAGGATGTCCTTTTTCAGGCATTTCCCCTACAACTTCTGCCAGTTTGTTATCGAGGACCATCACACTGAACATCATCGCACTGGAAAACGTATTTTTCCCCACGATCACATATGTTTTTCCATTGAATCGCAACGGATTATTACCAGCAGCTACAGTAAGGGAGAGGATCGGATAATAACCACCGTCTTTTATCCTGTTATATTCAGGGGATTCTTTATTGTTCGCTTTTAAATAATCAGCATATTCTTTACTTTTTTTCCATCTTCCCTGATAGGTATGATAAGGCTTGTCTGAAAAATAGCTGATCAGTAAATTTCCAACTGCTGAATTCCCTCCTGAATTGTTATGCACATCAACAACCAGCTTATTGATATTATCTTTTTTGACCTGAGTAAATATGCTGTCAAATTTAGTCTTCCACTCTTCCAGCGTGAATGTCCCTCTGTCATCAAAAGTATTAACCGTCAGATAAGCATATTCATTTACTTTTTTATAATCAACAGGTTTAAAATTATCATTCTTTACGGGCTGGCTTTTTGAAGCATTGGCTTTTAACTGTTCCAGAGAAATACTTTTAATCGTCTTTTGCAGTCCGCTTTTAAAGTTCAGGTTGTAATCATCCGTAATGAAATAACAGTACTTATTGATCATGATCCAAAACTTATCAGCAGCCACGGAAATCCGCTCTTCTTTAGCACCGGGAATGGTTTGGGCACAGGTTTCCAGCACTTCATTGACAGGTATACTATTCAGCGAAATCAATTCGTCACCAATATTCAGTGTACTGTCTGAGTAATTCTCTGTAAGAATCATTTTGCCATTTTCATATTTGAATTTTAACGGCAATACTTTCATGCTTTTTTTTTATACTGTCGGTAACGCAGAAATCAGACATTGAACTATGCTCGTCATTCAATGTAACAATCAAAGGTTTTGCGAGATAATAAAATTCCCTCTGTGTCATCCCGTTTTTCAGAGACTTACGAATATCTGTATATTTCTTTTCAAATTCTGATTTTGAGATTTCAGTATAGGGATTTACATGGGCATTTATTATTTTCTCCTTCATAAAATCTATGTCCTGTTCCAGCTGCTGCCTTGTGAATTTCTGGGCATAAAGTTCATTACAGTTTTTTTGAGCAAAAGCAGACTGAAAGAGCAATGTTGCTATTAAAGTTAATTTTAATTTCATGGAATTGTTAGTATCTGGCAAAATTAGTGTTTTAAAGCTTTATTTTGTTACAGGATAAGGAATTGTTACTGCCAGTTTAAAATATTAGCTAAGAAGGTCAGTGGGTTTTTGATCTTTCTTTAAATATTGCCAAACCACCACTACCGCACAAATCCTTTCGTGTGGTTTAGTTTAAAACCATAGATCAAACCATCAGATTGAATTCCTAAAAATTTTTGTTTTTATGATCTTATATTTTTAGCAGAAGCTCTTTATTATTCTGAATTACTATATCAACATCACACACGATAGATATTGATTTGACAGTATAAGTTCCACACAATGATTTGTGCGACAGCAAGGGGGCTGTCACACGATGCAATTGTGAGGTAGGGGGATTTTTTTGCTAAAAAAATGCTGCTGCTTTATAAAAACATAAAACCCAACGCATTGCGATGGGTTTTGTTATTATCCGCGCAAAGTCGGAAGAGTTTGCGCAGCGGGGAAAAGAAAGTATTGATATCTACAATACTAAAAGACCACATTTAAGTCTTAATATGCAAACGCCAGATAAAGTGCATAAAAAATCCGAAGAAAATAAATACTTCTCCGGATTAAATATTGTCTAATTTTATGTCAATCTATTTTAGGACGACTCAATCTGATTTTTATTTCTGATTTTTTATTCTATTTATAAAAGGAAAAGTTTCATTGTATTCTACCGAAATAGTATCACCAACTTTATATTGTTCATCATAACTCGGATTAGAATAGTCTTTACCATTTACTGAAAATTTATAATAGTAGTTAAATGCTCCTATTATAAAGCCTCTCCTTAAAGCATCTTTCTCTTTAATAACTAAGCCAGATGTTGTTTTTGTTGGAAGAACAGACAATAAAGGTCTATATATTAATACATTTCTATTAAGAAAAATAATAAATAGTAGTATCAAGACTAAAAGTATTCTTTTTTTATTCATTTGTCTTATCTTTTAATTTATCTACATTATTTTTAGATGTTGCGTTTACAGTATTTTCAACGGCTTTATTTGTTGAGTTTTTCACTCCATTACTTAATTGTTTGGATATGCCTTTTATATCAAGTTTTTTCCCCGCTACCGCACGAATCCTTTCGTGTGGTTTAATTTAACTATAGATCAAACCATCAGATTGAATTCCTAAAAATTTTTGTTTTTATGATCTTATATTTTTAGCAGAAGCTCTTTATTATTCTGAATTACTATATCAATATCACACACGATAGATATTGATTTGATAGTATAAGTTCTACATAATGATTCGTGCGACAGCAGGGGGATTTATATATAAAATTATTAATCTGAATTTTTACAATTATTTTCCATAAAATAATGAATCTTTTCTTTATCAGTAATCAACTTATTATTTTTGAAATATAAGGCATAACCATTAATAAGGCTTTGGTTACCTTTTGGTAATATTGTGACATCATAACTTACAGGCTTTAAATATCTGTCAAAAAAACATATATTCTTCTTATTAATATTTTTTTCATCAATTTCATAAATTATCAACATTCCTTTATAATTATATGTTTTATATCTCTGAATCTTTTTTTCGTCATAATAAATTAAATCTTTTTTACTTGCTGTAAATAACAATTCATTTTTACAATCTACTATTAAATTTATCTGAATAAATTTAAAATTCCCTTCATCCTTTTTCCATTTATCTAGATAAGTATATAAAGATTTTTCCTCTTTAGCTTGGGCATCTGAGCAATTAAAATTAAGCGTGAAAAATAGAATAATTAATATTTTAGTCTTTTTTATATTTCCCTTCATAAGCTTTAATTATCTTAGAACTATCGTAAATTATTGTTGTATCATATTGAACAACATAAATAAAATGGAGTGCTTTAGTGCTACTTCCTGCAGCTATCCTATCTCCATCATTCGTTTTTCCAATTGAATGAAAAGTATATCCGTTTGCTTTCGTTGGGAATTTGGACATTATAAAGCCACTTGGATTCAATGCTCCTGAAAATGGAGTTCCCCCACTGAAATCCAAAGTCCCAGGGTGTAAATGACCATGTAATTTAACATTATTTTCCCCCGCTACCGCACGAATCCTTTCGTGTGGTTTAGTTTAAAACTATAGATCAAACTATCAGATTGAATTCCTAAAAATTTTTGTTTTTTATGATCTTATATTTTAACAGAAGCTCTTTATTATTCTGAATTACTATATCAATATCACACACGATAGATATTGATTTGACAGTATAAGTTCCAAACGAATGATTAGTGTGACAGCAAGGGTATTGAAGATATCGACAGGTTTGATCCTGCAACAAAAGAATATCTGTTCTTTCTCGTTGGTAATATTATACAAAATTTTAAAACTAAACAAGCAAAAAACCTCGTATTTTTCGAGGTTTTTTATCTGTCTGCCACACGATGCAATCGTGCGGTAGCGAGGCGCATTTATAAATAGTCAATAAATAGGCTCTCTATTTGTGTAAGCTAACTCGATTTTATTTAATCTTATATCAAGCAGCATATTATTATATGTTTTGTCAATCGTCAATTTATATCTTTTTCCATTATATTTTAAAATTACATAATTTACATCATCTTTTAATAAGAATTCTAAAACCTTAGAATTTTCAACTTTTTTTGTAGAAATACTATTATTTATCTTATATTTTTCAAAAAGTACTTCATTTTTATCTGTCTTAATCAAGATTGAATGATACTTTTCATTATCATAAAATTGAATTATCAATTTACTTCTTCCATTAGTTGCTCATTTTCCAAAGGTGGAATATAATGAGTTTCAGGAACTGAATAACAGTTATGCAGTATAATGAATATACTGATAAATAAAATCTTATGGATTATTTTTTTTCTCATCAGGTACATTTTGGATCACTATATCTCTTTGTTGTGGATTAATATTACCTCCTGCTCTTGGAGCGTGCATGAGATTTGTCCACCCAACTGAATCTTTGGCTGTATTCTGCGGACTAGGATCAGTTTGATGTCTCAGTCCAAACGAATGCCCTGTTTCATGTGCAGCAGCCTCCGCAGTCATACTCTTTCCATTTGAAACTATTTGCATATTATTTTGCTGGCTATTACCTATATAACCATTAATAGGATCTGCATCTTTTCCTTCTAATTGTATTATTCCCATTACAACTGTATCGTCACTAACATTAACTGGATTCCCTTGAGTATCTAATATTGTATCAACTATAGAAATTGAATAGTCTCCATCTTTAACACTATTTACAGTTTCAAAATTAATTTTCCCAATTTCTAATTTATCACCATTGCTTAATAACCCATTATATGAGTTTTTCATGTTATTAACATAGCTTTTTTGAAAATCTTTCATATTTTCAGATGTAAAATTCTTAGCACCATTTATTAATTTTATATCAGCATTTAGTGTATGAGTTTTTGTTCCATCTTGATTCAGTGCTGTTGATCTTACCCATTCCAATCCTTCCAATTCTCTACCATCAACAACTCTATTTTCAGAAAAATTATAATGAGATTGATAAGAATATTTTTCAGAAAGCGGATCAATATTAAAGAACCTTCCTACATCGGGCATATAATTCCTCCATTTAAAACTGTACCAACCAGTCTCTTGCAGCTCTTGTCCTTGATACTTGTACTTATAACTTGGATTTCCTGTCAATACATTATATCCCTCATGTTTCAATCCGAACGGGTAATAATTACTCTCTTCAATGATCTCTGTTTCTGCTCCACTTTTAGCATAGCTTAATCTGGTGTTTCCTAGGTGGTCGGTATAATTATATACATACTTTCCGGTTTCAATATTAAAATATCCTTCTGCTGTCGGGAAAAATTTTAATACAGAATCAGTATACTGGAAACCGTCCAGATAATCGGTTGTTTCTGTTCCAAAAACCTTTCTTACCTTCACTCCGTCTGCTCTGTAAATATAATCTGTTACTTTGGAGTTTTGGGTAATCTTTCCAGGTAAATTTAGATAATTATATTGGATGGAGGAAATTCCTTTATCCAATTGAGTGGTCATATTTCCGTTGATGTCATAAGTAATGGTGCTTCCTGTACTTCCTGATGCTAATGGATATCCACTGATGGCATTTCCGGTTCCGATTTCTTTAAGGTAAGATAATTTATTACTTTGTTCCCCATTTTCATAATGGTATTCCAAATTATCCATTACTTCTGGTGCTGTATATCCCGGAAGTTGTCTTCCTCTTCTTAAAAGCGTTTTTATGTTTCCGTTAAGATCGTAAGTCAGCTGTTCATGATATTCTCCCCTTTCTAAATTCATAGCATCCCAAAAACGTCCTTCTTTAAGTCGGTTAAGAGCATCATATTCATAGGAGTAATTTCTCAGTACCGCATCATTTTGGGTAATCCATGACATCTGGGAAATATTTCCATTATACCTCGCGGAACCAGAAAACTGACTGTTTGGGTTATTATAACGCAGTTCGTACGCAAAAAGTTTATTCTGCAGATTAGACGGATCATTAACTTTTGTCATCCAGCCGCGGATATTGTATTTATAATCTACAGCCTGTAATGGGGATGCAGCAGCTGTTCCTCCTACTTTTTTAGATTCCAGCTGGGAAATTTCATTGTATTTATTTTGAGCAAGGTATTCAACAGGATTATTACCAACCTGGTGGGTATGGGTCAGCAGCCTGTTCTGGGAATCATAAGTGAACTTTTCCACAATGACCTTTTCAGGATCTGAACCCAATCTTCTGTGGTAGGTATTTGTTTGAAGGACAACCCCGGCAAAATCAAGCTTATTGTTGATCACGGTGTAGCCTCCCAGATAATTGTTACTTCTTGAGCCAATGTTTCTTCCTTTGGTATCATACCAGATAAAGTTCTTTGTCCATCTGTCATCTTCTATATTTTTGATATAGGAAGCGGTAAGCATTCCCTTGGTGGTTTGGGCATTAGCGGGGTTATCCGTAAGAAGGGGCTGGGCAAATACATTGGTGACCGCAGAGGAGCCTGTAGGATAGGTGTCATAATAATTGACAGTCAGTAATTTAGTAACAGAACCCGGATAGCTGGTAGAACCACTGTCATAATACACTCCCAGTCCACTGTTTGTGAATCCCACCGTAGCAGATCTGGCTACATTGTTGCTGCCTTTAGCATCTGCCAACACCTGCTCAGCTGCTCTTCCTGCGGCACTGTATACCTGGGAGCTGGTATATATTCCCGTATAAGCTGCTCTTCCGAACTGGTCATACTTGGTAAACAGCCACTGTTTTAAAGCTCCTATGACAGCATCCTGGGTCATGATCAGCCTGTCCTGCCTGTCATATACCATGTATTCCCAGGCTTTACCGGGAAGTTTCTTTTCAACCAGACGTCCTCTTGCGTCATAACGGTACTGGTAGCAAAGGGCATTAAGCAGATCATCTGTCAGGCTCTGATTAGCAGCCTTGGGAGGAAGAACAAAAGCCAGCTGGTTATATTCATTATATACATAATAGGTGTCTGCATATTCTGTATCTGAAATCATTTTCCTTACCAAAATAGTCTGTCCCTGTCCGTTTTTATATTCATAGGTCCTGTTCCCGTCTTCATCTGTGACCATATTCCTGTAAAGCTGATTGGCACTGCTATATGCAGATACCGTTAACGTCGTTTTTGTAGCTCCGTTTTCCCATATTGTTGTAGGAACAAACTTGTAGGCATCATTTCCTATGTTGGCTGCATATTCAAACTTAACAGGTTTATTACTCCAGTCATTCCCCACCTGGATCTGCTGCTGAATCCTGTCCAGAGGAGAGTTCTCAAGGATCTTTTCTGAATAGATCTTTTCCGGACCATAGGGAGTGCCCGCAGCATTGCTCAAAGGATTAGGAATAATGGCACCATTTAAAGTGTTCCCCTGGGGAACAGGAAGATAATCTTTCACCTGCCTTCCAAACTGGTCATACTCGATATGGGTCACTACATCACGTCCCAGAGGTGATGCTTTTACATTAACGATTTGCTTAGGCCTTCCCAATCCATCAAAATACTGGACTGTTTCAGAGGTTTTTGTATGTGTAGTTCCATTGTAGTCAAGATAGGTTTTGGTCTGAACATAGTTTTCTGTGGTAGAAGCCTGCCCAAATACAAGGTTGGACAGAAGCAGGGCTCCTGCCGGTATTAATAATTTTTTCATCGGTTTTTAGTTTTTATAGTTGTATTTCATCTCCTTCAGCACTTTGCCATTCACATCAATCACTTTTTCAAGTCGGTTAGCTGAATCATAAATATAGCTTTCCCTGATTCCTGATGGCGGGGTGATGCTTCTTACTCCTACTAAAGGGTCATAAGTATAAGTAGTGATCTGATAACCAGATAATGCGGTATTACTTCTGAAGGTATTCAATGCTGATAAAAATGAAGTCTCATCATTATTAACTGTAGCAGATGCATCTGTATTGGAAGCTGTCACAATGGAATCTATTAAGGACTGCTGAATATCCGATAATTTAGCTCCTACTATTTTCGCAATAGGCTGAGTTTGGTTGTAACCCCAGATAATTACCGTTGAAATACCATCTTTTGTGGTGTATTGTTGTAAATTCCCTTTGGAATCGTATTGATCGTAAGTAATACTTTTTTCCAATGAACCAGTTGCAAATGAGGTTTGCACTTCATTGGGTAAAAAGGAAACGTTACCTATCCATTGATTATTATACACAATTTTCTTTACGTCAGTCAAAATGTTATTCTTATAGCTTTCTATTTTTTCAATTTCAGAAATTCTATTTTGTGAATAAGGTGAATTACCGGTATGATAAAAATATTTTGTTTTTAACTGAGATCCGTCTTCTATCATACTAATATGCTGGGAAATCATTTTATTTAATGGGTTATATTCAAAAGACTCATTTTTTTCCGTAATTTCCTGAATCCCATTATTATAGAAGTAATTTTTAGTTTTCACTGAAGACAGTTTTGCCCAACCATATGCATCAACCAAGGAAATACCTACCATATATTGAAGTGGATATCCTGGTAGATTTCCAGACATAAAAAAGTTTTCGGGATCAAAAGGGACCCCAACGTTTCCTTGTTGTAATATCGTAACATAAGCATCATAGTTACTGAAATATCCCCCATCAAATCCTAATCCATCAGGTCTGTAAAAGCGATGTCCATACACTTCTTCATACTCTTCAAAATCATAGTTTAAATTTTGTTCTGAAATTTTCTTAAAAAAATTATCAAAAATTACCTCATTTTTTAAAAGCCCCCTTTTATAATCTATGTTTTTACTCGGAACAAAGGGCCTTGTATTCGCTATTGAGATTTCTTCAGGATAGTCTATTGGAGATGTATATTCCTGTTCAACTTTCCCTTTTCCTGTTTCAAAAACAGTCACATATTTATATCCAACATCAGAGCCATGCGTATTAATTAATGGTGTATTATTCAATGATGTTGTTGTTATAAAATCAATTGTTTCAGATAACAGATTTCCCGAGTAAAATGGTGCTCTAATACATGATGTCTCAATCTTTGTTCTTCTAGGATAACTAAAAACCGGTTTGATAAATGATAAGGCCCCACTACTTTTTTTACTATCTCCTAACCAATTATAATTATATTTTTTCTCTTTTTCAGGGACAATTGTACTATTCATATAATTGTTGTACAAATCGTTTGAATCATTTGAAAAATATCCTATTTTAGATACTCTGTTACCACCACCGAATAAATATTTATATTCTTCGTCCGCTGCTGTATAATATTCAATAGATAAATGGTCTATCCCATTATAGTTTAAATTCAAATTAAGCCTTTTTACAGCATACTGTACATTTTTTTCCAGTATAACCTCTTTACAACAATCATTATTGGGTTCAACACAAAAAAAGCTGCTAACCAAACTATACTGACCATTGATGACTTTAAATAACCCTATACTTCTATTCCACGTATTGGGATCTTCAGGAAGCAGGATATCAGTTCTAAATACAGCTCTTCTATCTTTAGTATGAGTTGGAAGTAATTGAAAAGCAGAATTATCAAATGATTTATAATCGGAATTCAGATGAACTTCATTTAATATATTTTCTTTAAAATCCGTAACGGGTTCATCTCCAATATATGAATAGGTATTGCTTTCAAAAACAAAAACACAAGAGCCACCTGTAGGGTATTTTACTTTATTTAACAGATCTAAAGTACTTGTCTGCGGATTAGGAGTTCTGATTGTTGAAACCGTCTGAGTATTACAATTGTTCGTGATAAGGTTAAAATTTCCCCAATAATCAAGAGCAATTGTTCCGTTTAAATTTTGATTACTTTCATTATAGGAAAAAGTATACTTTAATGGTAGTGTATTGACTCCAAAATCCTCAACAACCTCTTTTAGCATCAATCTATTCTTTATGATGTTAGAATATCCATAATTAAAATTCACTTTTTTAATAGCTCTATCATTAAAGTCTTTAAAATTGATATTCTTAATTCTTACCACCTTATCATAAAGAAGTATGTCCGAATCACTTCTATCAGTAGCATATTCAAATGATATTCTAGAATAATCAGGAACTGTAATGTTCTTAATTTTTTTCACTTTAGTTATTGAAAGTGAATTAACGATCTGCTGGGCTGGTTGGATTTCGTTAAAACAATTGTATTTAGAATATTTTGAATAATCCCCATCAGGATATTCATTATCAATAAAATTAGAACTACTATTGACCTCCATAAAATCATTATCATAAAAATCATACTGAATCAAGCTTTTATCATTAGGATCTTTTACTTCAACCAAATGAAATGAGCTGATAAATTCTGTATTGGAAGACATAGATGAACTTGGATTAAACAAACTTCTGTTGTCAACAGCCTGTGTAGTACTTGTTGTTTCAGAAACATTGAATATATATTGGTACCCTTTTTCATCATAAATTGTAAAACCGGTAGGTGTATAAGAATTGTTATTAATAGTAGAATAATGATTGATAATTTTCACTCTATAATTGCTTAAAGGGACAGCCTCTAAAATACCGGCCTGATTCTTTTTAAGATAGAAACGACCTGAATTTCCCATAAAATTAAATTGCCACAAATCGTACTCTGTATCGAACTTGCCCTGTTCTATTGTTTCCCAATAATACTTGTTTGCCTTATAAGGATCACTATATGCAAGTTGAGAAAGAACGCTAAGGTCACTATTATAATAATTATTATCATTAGTAAGATCATCATGATAGAGCCCAACTTTAGATTTTATAACTCCATTATTTCCATGAACAAATATTTCATCTGGTAATCCTCTAACTGTTCTTGAAACAGTTCCTCCGGACATCATACTCCATCCCAAACCCACTTCTCCCGCAATATTATCTGCTTTAACATTTGCCTGGTGATATTTGAGCGCTACCTCCAGATTAATATCTTTGGAGTGAGTTGGAACTGAAAATAAAGGAATACTAATATCTGGAGTACCAGTATAATTATTAACCGGAATTTCTTCAAATTTCATTAATGCTGCAACTGTAGGAGAAGGTGGAATTATTTGAGGTAAATCCGTTTTAATATCAGGTGTTGATTGAGCATAGATATTACCTACTAAAATACATAGTGTTGCAATAGTTATCTTTTTTATTTTCATCAATTCTATTTCTTAATCAATTTAGCATTCGCCGTTTTATTTGTATCAGTTTTTATCATAATCAGGTAAGCTCCTTGTACCAAAGCCTGGGTATTGATCTTAGTCACTTTATTCTTTGTTTTAATACTCTGCAGCTGTCTTCCGCTCATATCATACAAAAGAATATCCGATTCCTTAAAATCAAAACCGATTTCTATGTAAGCATAATCTGAGACAGGATTCGGGTAGATCTTGATATCGTATTTTTCAATTAACTGGTCAACCTGTTTGTCTCCCAGCTTTACAATCTTCCAGTTTTCTTTACCGAGTTCTTCAGCACTAGTTCCGGCCAGAATAATAGAGCCGTCTCTGTTTAGTTTAATGTCTGAAAGTCTTTCCTCTCTTTTTCTGGATTCTCCTTTCACATGTTTTCTCCACTGCTCATTTCCATCCTGATTCAGATAGAGCATCCAGAAGGTTTCATCATCATTTTCTATTCTTCCTTCTGCCTGGGTATAACCTCCCAATAAAATTCCTTTGGAAGATTTGTCATCCGCAGAATGAAGAACACTCATGCCCATCAGAATATCACGGTTACCCAAATTGTAAGATTTCTGCCATTGTTCATCGCCTCTTTCATTTAAAGAAATTAACCATAGGTCCGTTCCCTCTTCTAATCCTACCGTTTTATTTCCTGATCTTTCTGATCTGGATTCTCCACCGATAATGAATCCGGTTGAGGTCAATGCAAGGGTTCTCAAATGATCATCACCTTTCCCTCCGAAGTTCTTTTCCCATTCCACTTTTCCTGTTTTATCCAGCTTTACGATCCAGTAATCGCCTTCGCCAAAGTTGTCGCTTTGTTTTTGTACCGTTGTCAGATGTCGGGTGTCGGATGTATTTTGAGGACTTTGTACAGCTGAACTTCTTGAATACATTCCAAGTAAAGCTCCGCCGTCTTTTGTTGGAATCATTTTCTCTACCTCATCTAAACCTTTTCCACCTAAAATAAGCTGTGAGATTTCTTTTCCATCTTTGTCCAGTTTTGTGATAAAGACATCTTTAGAACCGTAGCCTTTTGAAGAACCCTGTACATTTCCGGCTACAAAGAATCCTAAATCTGTAGTCTGGATAACCGCTCTGGCTTCTTCATCTGAAGAACTGCCCAATGTTTTCTGCCACAATTCGTCTCCAAATTCATTGATCCTGATCAGCCAGATATCAGATCCTCCCTTGGAATCCTCTTTCTTATCCAACCCTTTGGATGAATAGCTGGTGCCAGCCAAAAGAAATCCGCCATCCTGTGTTGTGACTGTAGCTGATAAATAATCATGGTTTTGTCCTGAGAAATATTTTTCCCAGACTTCTTCACCCTGCTGGTTCAGCTTGATCAGATGAAAATCATAACCGTTGTTCTGCTTACTTTCAGCCTCCAGCTTCCCGCTTCCTGACTGTATAGAACTTCCTGTAATTAAATATTGCTGATCGATGGTTGTGGTGATCTGGCTCAGGAAAGCCTGGGTAGAGGATCTGATGTCTTTCTGCCATACCACTTCCTGGGCAGATACTCCCGGAATCATGCACAAAGTAAGTGCACTGAGATAAAACTTTCTCATTCAATGTTGTTTTTTGAGTTAGTAATTAGTTTTTTTGAAACTTTGCAAATTTAACACTTTTTAAGAAGCGAAACTCACGTTAATGCGATTTAATATAAATCATACTATACATTATTTGATTATATTTATATTATAATGATTTTGTCTGGTTCTGATGCAAAATTATCTACACACGGCGACAAAAGCTGTCGTGTTTAAATTCAAAACTATTTTTTCACAAAAAAACCTTTGAAATAGTTCAAAGGTTTCATTGATCTCTATCTTTAAGAATCTCTTCAATTTCTTCCAACGAAAACCCTTTCGCTTTCAATAAAATTAAAAAGTGATACAGCAGATCAGCGGCTTCATTTTTAAAGAGGTTTTCATTATTATCTTTTGCTTCTATGACCAATTCTACGGCTTCCTCTCCTACTTTTTGAGCCATTTTATTAATGCCTCTCTCGTAGAGCGAATAAGTATAAGAATCTTTAGCTTGGGCATCTATCCTCTGAGCTATTTTTTCTTCCAGTTCGTATAAAAACCCTTTGACTTTCTTTTCTCCGAAACAACTGAAGCTTCCGGTGTGACAGACTACATTCTTTGGAACAGCTTTAATCAAAATGGTGTCCTGATCACAATCTATATCGATACTTTTTACCGTTAAAAAATTACCCGATTCCTCACCTTTTGTCCAGAGCCTGTTTTTGGAACGGCTGAAAAAGGTAACAATTCCCTCTTTTTCTGTTTTTTCAAAAGCCTCTTCATTCATATAGCCCAGCATCAGCACCTGTAATGTTCTGCTGTCCTGAATGACTACCGGAACGAGGCCATTGTCTTTATTAAAATCTATTTTCATCGTACATTTATTTTTTGAGTTTTTAACTGTTGTTTCAAATCCTGAATCCCTACTTCATTAAAGTGGAATATACTGGCAGCCAACGCTCCTGTAGCCTTTGTATCATTAAATACTTTAACAAAGTCAGCTGTACTTCCTGCACCTCCTGATGCAATGACCGGAATACTGATTGTTTCGGAAACCAGCTTGGTAATCCTAAGGTCAAATCCGCTTTTAGTGCCGTCGCCATCCATAGAAGTCAGCAGAATTTCTCCCGCTCCCAGGCGTGCAGCCTGCTGTGCCCATTCTATGGTACTAAGTTCTGTTGCTTCTCTTCCTCCCTTAACATGCACAAGATCAAGATCACCAACCTGTTTTGTATCAATAGCCACCACAACGCACTGGCTTCCGAATTCATTCGCCAGATCAGAGATAAGGCCTGGATTCCTGACTGCTGAGGAATTAATGCTGATCTTATCTGCACCTGCCTCCAAAAGTTTCCTCACATCTTCTACAGATGAAATTCCACCTCCCACAGTGAAGGGAATACTAAGTTCTTTTGCAATATCTTTTACCAGCTCCACAAAGGTTTTCCTATTCTCAACAGTGGCTGTAATATCCAGGAAAACAAGCTCATCAGCGCCTTCCTTTTCATATTTTCTGGCGAGTTCTACAGGATCTCCTGCATTTTTAAGGTCTTCAAAATTGACCCCTTTCACAGTTGCCCCATCTTTAATATCCAGACATGGAATAATTCTTTTCTTAAGCATTTTCAATAAAATTTTGAAGTTGTTTCAGGCTTATTTTTCCCTCATAAATTGCTTTTCCTATAATTGTTCCGGCGCATCCGATATCTTTCATTTTATAGACATCAGCAATCCCTGAAATGCCTCCGCTTGCGATCAGCTGAACAGATGTTTTATATAAAATTTCAATATATAATGCTGTTGAAGGACCTTCCAGCATTCCATCTTTTGCAATATCGGTACATATGGCTGTTTGTATTCCTTTTTTCTGATACTGAATAATAAAATCAATGATATCATTGTCACTTTCTTCCAGCCAGCCGGAGGTTTTGATCTTTCTGTTTTCACAGTCAGCACCCAGAATAATTTTTTCAGCACCATACTTTTCTATCATTCCAAAACAAAACTCAGGATCCTGAACGGCAATACTTCCCAAAGTGATCTGCTTTGCCCCGGAATCAAAGGCTGTTTCAATATCTTCCTGAGTTTTTAAGCCCCCTCCAAAATCAATATGTAACGAGGTAGACTTAGCGATATTGTCCAGGACCTTCTGATTCACAATATGCTTTGATTTTGCGCCGTCAAGATCTACCAGGTGCAGAAACTGAATACCAAAACTCTCAAACTCTTTTGCGACTTCCAAAGGGTCTTCGTTATAAATTTTCTTTGTATTGTAATCTCCTTTTGACAGACGGACACATTTCCCGTCAATAATATCAATAGCCGGAATTATTTTCATCATTATACATTTATAAAGTTCTTAATTATCTGGTTTCCTACTGTTCCCGATTTTTCGGGGTGAAACTGTACCGCATAAAAGTTATCTTTCTGCAGAGAAGCACTGAATGGCAGGATATAATCACAGACAGAAGTTGTAAAGTCAGAAAGTTCACAATAATAGCTGTGAACAAAATACACATCATTACCCCTCTCAACCCCCGAAAATAGTGGTGAAGCATGTTTCGAAAGTGTATTCCAGCCCATATGCGGCACAATATCCTTTGCCGGAAATCTTCTGACATTGATGTTAAAAATTCCCATTCCTTCTGTATTTCCTTCTTCATTTTCGCCGCACATGAGCTGCATCCCCAGGCATATTCCCAAAACCGGCTGCTTAAGGCTTGGAATCAAAAGATCAAGCTCTTTTTCTTTCATCAGTTTCATGGTGGATGAAGCTTCTCCTACGCCTGGAAATATCACTTTATCAGCCTTTAAGATTTTTTCGGGATCATCCGTTATTATCGAGTCAACATTCAGTCTGTTGAGAGCATTCTGAACGGAATTTACGTTTCCTCCGTTGTATTTTATAATAGCGATCATATTTATAAACTTCCTTTTGTAGAAGGTAAACTGTAATTAGCATCTGACTGGTTCACTGCCATTTTAATAGCTTTTGCAAAGGCTTTAAAAATGGATTCAATTTTGTGGTGCTCGTTATCACCTTCTGCTTTGATATTCAGATTCGATTTTGAAGAATCTGTAAATGATTTAAAGAAGTGAAAAAACATTTCCGTAGGTACATCTCCTATTTTTTCTCTTTTAAACTCAGCATCCCAAACCAGCCATGATCTTCCTCCGAAATCAACAGCCACCTGGGAAAGGCAGTCGTCCATTGGAAGCAGAAAACCATATCTTTCAATTCCTTTTTTCTTTCCTAATGCCATTAAAATAGCTTCTCCGAGAACAATTCCGGTATCTTCTATTGTATGGTGCTCGTCTACAGCAAGGTCTCCGTTTACTTTGATCATAAGATCCATATTTCCGTGTCTGGCAATCTGGTCCAGCATGTGATCAAAAAAATGAAGTCCGGTTGTAATATCTGATTTTCCGTTACCATCAAGATTAATTTCAATTTCAATATCAGTCTCATTGGTTTTTCTGGATACTTTCGCCTTTCTCATTCCTGATTTTAAGAACTGATAGATCTCTGACCATTCTGTTGCAGACAGCTCCGCTTCATTATTTAAGTTTTGGTTAAGATAAATAGCTTTACATTTAAGATTTTTAGCCAGTTGAACATCAGTACTTCGATCACCAATTACATAGGAATTTTCCAGGTCATAGTTGCCATAAATATATTTCCCCATCATACCTGTTCCCGGTTTTCTGGTAGGAAGATTTTCAGATTCAAAGCTTTTATCTATTAGAATATCACTAAAAATGATCCCTTCATTTTCAAATGCCTGCAGCATTTTTTTATGAGGTTTGATGAAATCTTCTTCAGGAAAGCTTTCAGTTCCCAAACCATCCTGATTGGTTACCATTACCAATTCGTAATCCAGTTCATTGGCAATTTTTGACAGGTTTTGAAAAACTCCCGGATAAAACTCAAGCTTTTCCAGAGAATCTACCTGAAAATCTGTAGGAGGTTCAATAATTAATGTTCCGTCGCGGTCTATAAAGAGTACTTTTTTCATTTTAGATACTTTTCAAAAGGTTAATCAATTTTTCATTTTCTTCACGGTTTCCCACATTGATCCTGATGCATCCGGGAATTGCAGGATCTCTTCTGCTGGCCAAAATCTCTTCTTCAAGCATTCTTGTATACACTGAATCAATATTTTCCATTTTAATCAGAAAGAAATTGGCATCTGTTGGAAAAACCTTTGAAATACATGCAACATCCTCAAACTGCTGTTCCAACCAGGTTTTCTCTTCCAAAATGCGGTTTACATTTTCCCTGAGACGGTTTTCATTTTCCAATGTTTTCAAAATAAGCTCCTGACTCAATACATTCACGTTATAAGGCGCTTTTACAGTATTGATAAGACTGATAATCTCTTCGGATGCATACGCCATACCTACCCTTGCTCCGGCGATTCCCCACGCTTTAGAAAAGGTTTGCAGAACAATCAGGTTCGGATACTTATCTAAAAGCTCAAGACTTGATTTTTTCCCGGAAAATTCAATATATGCTTCATCCACCACTACAATTCCGTTGAAATTCTGAAGGTAAAATTCGATATCCTCCACACTGTTACCGGTAGGGTTATTGGGCGAACATAAAAAGAAAATTTTAAGTGAAGGATCTTCAGCAGCTTTTAAGAAATTTTCTTTTACAATTTCAAAATTCTCATCCAGATCCAGTTTCAAAACTTTATTCTCATTAATTGCTGCATAGAAGCCATACATCGCAAAAGACGGATTCATCATCAGAATGGCATCTTTTTTAGGCTCACAGAAAATTTTAATGATAAGGTCTATCAGCTCATCACTTCCGTTTCCTATGGCAATCTGTGAGGGTGAAACTTTTTTAAGCCCTGCAAGCCTGTTTTTAAGCCTTTTCTGGGTAGAATCAGGATAACGGTTGCATTCCCCGAACGGACTTTCATTGGCATCCAGCATTACCGGAGCATTGAATTCATTCTGATCCCTGAAACTGATGTAGGGCTGTAATTGTAATATATTTTCTCTTACCAGAGTTTTGATACTGCTATTTTTCATTGTATTATTTATCTAAATCTTTTTTAAACCATTAAGATGAATTGAGTTTTTAAGGATAATGAAGAAAATATCTTTAGATTTTTATTAAGCAAAGCTGAATTCAAATGTATTTGTGTCTTAACTTTACTTAATAGCTTTATTTTCTTAAGGGTTCAAGTTCTTTTTTGGTAAACGCAAAAGCGCAAAGTTTTTAATCTATATGCTGCTTCAAGGCGCAAGAAATCGAAGATTTCAGCAAGTGATATATCATTATTTTTCCCGCAGATTTCACAATTTTCACAGATTTTGTATGTTTATATGATTGATTTCTCAGAATCTTTAATAGATATTTGACATTCAATTTTATCGCGGATAAATCCTTGCGTACTAAATATATATTCTTCAATATTATTTTGCGTCTTTGCGTTTTCCAACATTTATCATTTTAATCTTATGGATACGGCATTTTTGTGGGCAAACAAACCTTCTGCTTCTGCCATAAGCTCTATAGTTTTTCCTAAATTCTGAAGACCTTCTTTTGACAGGTACTGAAATGTGATTTTTTTCACGAAACTGTCCAGCGATACCCCACTGTAATTCTTTGCATAGGCATTTGTGGGAAGCGTGTGATTGGTTCCGCTGGCATAGTCTCCTGCACTCTCACAGGAATAGTTCCCAAGGAAAACGGATCCTGCATTCTGAACCAAAGGAATATATTTTTCAAAATCACCAATGGCCAGAATAAGGTGCTCCGGTGCATAAAGATTACTGAACTCTAAGGCTTCTTCGAGAGAATTCACTAAAACAAAAGAGCTGTTCTCCAAAGCCTGAGCCGCAAATTCATTTCTCGGTAAATCTCTGATCTGTTGACCAACAGCTTCTATCGTCTCTTCAAATACTTTAAGGTTGGTCGTCACAAAAACAACCTGGCTGTCGCTTCCATGCTCTGCCTGTGAAAGAAGATCAGCAGCGCAAAATTCAGGAACAGCCTGTTCATCTCCTATCACAAGAACTTCACTCGGACCGGCAGGCATATCAATGGCAACGCCATAACGCTGGGCATATTCTTTGGCAGCTACGACAAACTGATTTCCAGGCCCGAAAATTTTATTAACCTGAGGAATACTCTCTGTTCCCAAGGCCATTGCAGCAACAGCCTGAGCTCCGCCTGTTTTAAATATTTCCGAAACACCGCAAAGATTTGCTGCAAAAAGGATTGCAGGATTGATATTCCCGTTCTTATCTGGCGGTGAACACAATATAATTTCTTTACATCCTGCCAGATTGGCGGGAACTGCAAGCATCAGTACCGTGGAAAACAGAGGAGCCGTTCCTCCCGGAATATAAATCCCGACTCTCTCTACAGCACGGTTTTCGCGCCAGCAAACCACCCCTTCTGTAGTCACGATTTTCTGGATTTGCTGTCTTTGAGAGGCGTGAAATTTCGAAATATTTTCTTTAGCCTGCTGAATAGCCTGTTTTAGCTCATCACTGATCTGTTTTTCTGCATTTTCAATTTCCTGTTTGGTCACAGAAATGAGTTGAGTATCTGCTTTATCAAACTTTTTATTGAATTCTCTTAAAGCTTGATCTCCTTTTTTTTCAACTTCTGCAAAAATGTCGGTGATAAGTCCTGAAATTTCTTTCTGTTCCAAAACAGGGCGTTTTACCAGGTCTTTCCAGCTGTCTTTTGTGGGATATCGGTATATTTTCATTGTACTATTTTTAATTTTAACAAACTATTAAGCTGTTGATTTTTAATTGTTTTTTAAGCAAAGGCGCAAAGTTTTTAATTCCTATATCTTTTTTAAGACGCAAGAAACCCCTAGATTTTCAGCATGTAGGTGAGTATTTAAACAATATTCAATTTTATCGCAGATAAAATCATTGCTCCTTACAACAGCCTTAATTTTTATTTTCTTGCGCCTTTGCCTTGGCCAACATTAACCATTCTTATTTTTTTAAATAACCATTTTATCAATCGGAATGATTAAAATATCCTGGGCACCGTTTTCTTTGAGTTCGTCAATGACTTCCCAGAATCGTTCTTCATCAATCACAGAATGTATACTGCTCCAGCCTTCTTCTGCCAATGGAATCACTGTGGGACTCTTTAATACCGGAAGGACACCTGCAACTTTCTGTATTTTTTCATTGGGAACATTCATCAGAATGTATTTTGAATTTTTTGCTTTTAAAACGGCTTTGATTCTGAAGACAAATTTTTCAAGGATAGCTTCTTTTTCAGCTGATAATTGAGGTGTTTGGGCCAAAACAGCTTCCGATTTCAGTAAAGTGACGGTTTCTCTTAATCCGTTCCTGAATAAAGTACTTCCGGAGCTGACAATATCACATATCCCATCTGCAAGACCGATATTAGGTGCTATTTCCACGGAACCTGAAATAACGTGAATGTCTGAAGAGATTCCTTTTTTTTCTAAAAAGTTTTTCAGGGTGTTAGGATAAGAAGTGGCAATTTTTTTGCCCTGAAAATAAGAGATTTCATCGGTTTCCACTTCTTTGGGGACAGCCAGTGAAACACGGCATTTTGAAAACCCAAGCTTCTGTATTGTCCTGATATTCTGACCTTTCTCAATCAGAAGATTTTCGCCCACAATGGCTACATCCACCACTCCGTCTTCCAGATATTGCGGAATGTCCGAATTCCGAAGGTACATGATTTCCATCGGAAAGTTATCTACTGAAACTTTGAGCTGGTCTTTGCCATTGTTCACAAAGATTCCACAGTCTTTGAGAAGCTGAAGAGATTCTTCATAAAGCCGGCCGCTTTTTTGGATTGCAATTTTTAATTTACTCATTTTGCCTTTTTTGGGTCCGAGCAAATAAAAACTGATCTGTTGAAATTTCTGAGGAGAATTCAGGAAACAAAAAAACCGTCTATTTACTCAGACGGTTTTAATTATTTTTGATTTTAGCACATACTTATATCAATCAATTCCGTCTAGCAGAGATGATGATGATAATGATGTAATGCTAAAAATGTTGGTTTCATTGTATTGAATTATGATGCAAATGTAGGATTATTTTTTAAAATACAAAGTTTTTTCAGATCAATTTTTGATAAAAACTCATCAGCTGCCTGGCAATGGGTTCATCATTAAACTTCTGAACAAACTCGAAACCCTTTTCCTCACGGCGTTTTCTCTCGGATTCATTTTCCCAGAGAAATTTAAGTTTGGCCCTGATATCAAGATCGTTGTCCGGATTTACATATACAGAGTCTTTTCCTCCCGCTTCCGGCAGACAGCTCGTATTGCTTGTCACTACAACAGTTTTTGAAAAAAGTGCCTCAATGACAGGGATCCCAAAGCCTTCAAAGAAGCTTGGATAAACAAAAATATCGGCAAGTTTATAGATTGCAGCCAGTTCATCCATGGAAACTCCTTCCAGAAACAGCACCTGCTTTTCCATTTTGTTCTTTTTCAGGAAACGTTCTATTTTCTGATAATATTTGGTCCTCCTCCCTACTACTACAAGATGAATTTCTGTACCGCTGATTGCTTTTACAACGTTCAGAAGGTTTTTGCGTTCTTCGATAGTTCCAACATTGAGCACAAATCTTTCAGGAAGCTTAAACTTCTCTTTTACAGCCTGTACCAGATCCGGAGACTGCTGTTCTTTAAAAGCGTGATGACATCCCTGGTAAATAACCTCAATCTTATTCTCAGGAACTTTCAGATACTGAATAATATCTCTTTTCGTCTGCTCTGAAATAGCAATGATTTTATCAGCCGCGTCAGCTGCCTTTTTAAATTTCCAGAAATGAATTTTCCTGTCAAAAAAAGAATAATACTGCGGATACCTTACAAAGATCAGATCATGAATGGTAACGACCTTTTTGATAGGCTTCTGATCCCACTTTAAAGGAAGTTCACCGGACAGTCCATGGAAAATATCAGCGTCTTGCTTCTGGGCGTCTTTTCCCATTTTAAGCTGACGGGAAAGGTTTCCTCTGGAGGTTTCAATAAAGTGAACATTAGAGCGCTCCAGAATCTCTTTTCCGCGTTCTGATTTGTTCTTGTTGAGTAACAGATATTCGTTTTCCGGCTCATACTCAGAAAGGATTCTTACAAGATCTCTCGAGTAGTTTCCCAGACCGGATGTATTGTGAAAAAACCGTTTGGCATCAAAGGCAATCTTCATCGCTGTATCTGTTTTTGAAATTCCTGAAAAGTACCGAATGTATGTCCTTTTTGTTTCAGCCAGCCTAGAAAGGAATCAAACCTTTCCACCATATCTTTTCCTGAATTCTTTACAGTAAACCCTGGAAGTTTAAAAGCTTCATCCTTGATCTCTGCAAATTCCCACGGATGGAAATAGATATTCAGATACCGATCTTTTTTCAAACTGTCTGATACCAGTTTTTTATAGAAAAATAAAGGGAAATTGTGAAAGCTTAACCAAAACAGAGGGATTCTGAAATTAGGAGAAACCGAGGCCGGAACCTGTGTGACACTTCCTTCGCTGAAATAGGTTCTGGATACTTTTAAATTATTATATCTTCCCGGTAAAAACGTAGGATTGATGGATGAGTTGTACGAATACCCAGCTTTTTCCACTTCTTTCTCATCTACAGGCATCATTCTCGGCATTCTTAATCCGGTCACCTTTGTAGAAAATAATTCTTCCAGTTTTTCTCTTGATTCTTTCAGGTGTTTGTTTTCAAATTCTGAATGAAACCAGGTATGGGAAGCCAGTTCATGACCTTCATTTAATAATCTTTCGATAAGGTGTTTGCTGTTTTCTGCAAAAACTACGGTAGAAAAAAAGGTAGCTTTGGCATTATGTTTTTTAAGGATATCAAGGATTCTCTCTAATCCTGTCTGTGAAATTGAAATCTGCTTTTCAAAGGGAATTTCACCCTTATATTCTAATGGCATATCAAATTCTTCGATGTCAAAACTCAATAAAACCATTCTAAAAATTTTTGTTTTTAATAATATAATTAGGTCTGTCTTTCACTTGTTTGAATATTTTACCTAAATAAATTCCCATAATTCCTAAGATGATGAGCTGAAGTCCTCCAAAGAAAACAATAGTCATGATCAAGGATGCCCAACCGGAGATTTCTGTTTTGGCAATAAATGAATGAATGACGTAAGCTCCGTATCCGATCACTGAAAGCGCTGAGAATAAAAAACCCAGGTAAGCAGCCAGATATAAAGGTTTTACACTGAAGGCAGTGATCCCTGTAAACGCAAAAGTGAACATCTTTTTAAGATTGTAGCTGCTTTGCCCCGACAACCTTTCATTGGCCATAAACTCAATCCCTGTTTGCTTGAATCCCATCCAGCTTGTAAGCCCTCTCAAAAATAAGTCATCTTCATTGAAATTCCTCATCACTTCTACCGCATTGGCATCCATCAATCTGAAATCGGAACCGCCACCTTTGGTAAGGTTCACATCAGATAAGCTAGACAGCAATTTATAGAAAAGATCTGAAGTTTTTCTTTTAAAATAGGAAATTTCTTTAGGATATGTTCTTACCGTAAAAACGATATCGTATCCTTCTTCCCATTTCTTAATCATTTCCGGGATAAGCTCCGGCGGGTGCTGAAGATCGCCATCCATAGAAATGACTGCATTTCCGTGGGCATTATCCATACCTGCTTTTACTGCCGGCTGATGTCCGAAGTTTCGCGAAAATTCGATGATCTTTACTTCGTCATACTGGCTGGAAAGCTCTTCTAACTTCTGTTGGGTATTGTCTCTGCTGCCATCATTCACAAATATGATTTCAAAGTCGTAATTGCTTAGTCCATCAAAAACTTCTTTGATTTTCTGATGGATCATCGCGACATTTCCTTCTTCGTTATAGGCGGGAATTACTATTGAAATTTTCTTCATATTTATTAATTCAGGCTGTAATTTTTTTCAAAATCTTTAGTCATAAGTTCATATGTCACTCTCAACCAGATTACAATACAAGGTACTGCTTTTAATGAATATTTAATGATATAATTTTCTTTTACAAATTTCGGAAACAGATCCGAAGTTGAAAAACACGTGAAAATAATGACAAAAACAAGCAATCCTATAATAAGCGGTGTTCTTTCTTTCTGAAGGAAAAACCATATCAGGACTCCCACAACGGCAATAATGTATGTTGGAGATTCTGAACTGGAACTGAACAGTACCAAAAACAGTAATGTTGAAGCTAAGATCATCAATTGGAAAGCATAATGCTTATATTGCTTAATTCTGATATAAGGCAAAGCAAAAAGCGGTAATCCGCCTGCTAAAAATACTAGATTGGAAATGGATGCATCTCCTAATATCCTTCTTACAAAGCCCATTAGTGAGATATCCTGCATGTTCCCCAATACCTGATTTTCATTATTTTTTTCTACAATAGACTGAAACCAGTCTGAGTAGCACTGAATCACAAACTGCGGACTTGAATACGCCATCGGAAGCACGAAAAACAATACTGCAATCGCAATTCCTGAAAGAATAAATTTAGTTTTATTTTTAATGAAGAAAAACTGCGTTAGTCCTACAATTCCGTAGATTTTCACAAATACCCCAATTAAAATTGCGGTTACAGACTTTACTTCTTTTCTTTCGTAAATATATACCGCAGATAAAAGCAAAAGGCCGGTCAATGCCACATTGAACTGCAGACTTAAAGCGGCAGTAATGTATTCCTGAAGGCAAAGCAGTCCGAAAATCGCTTTTTTACTGTCTGAAAATGGCAGTTTATAAATACCATAGATAAAGATAAAAGTATTGGCAACATTCCAGAGTGAAATTCCCAGCCAATCCGGCATCATGGCAAACGGAGCAATCAATGCACTGAAAAATACGCCGTAATGATTCAGATCGAAATACAGATCAGGATAATGGATAAACAAGTTTTTCTGATGAATGGTATTAAAGAATACATTTTTAAAAATCAGGTAATTATTGATCGCATAGTCTCCCCTCAGATATTTGGAAATTGCGGTAACAACCGATATAATAAGATAAACCCCAAATATATATTTAGGGTTTAATAGTATTTTAAGAAATTTTTCTTTCAAGATTGTGGTATTAGCTTAAAAAATTAATCTTAAACAGCTACATTATTCTCTCTCAATGCATCATTCAGAGATGTTTTCTTGTCTGTAGATTCTTTTCTCTGACCGATGATCAATGCACAAGGAACCTGGTATTCTCCCGCCGGATACTGTTTTGTATAGCTTCCAGGAATAACTACTGAACGTGCAGGAACCCTTCCTTTGATCTCAACAGGCGTATCTCCTGTAACGTCAATAATTTTTGTAGAAGCAGTCAATACTACATTAGCACCCAATACGGCTTCTTTTTCTACGTGAACTCCTTCTACAACGATACATCTTGAACCGATGAAGCAGTCATCTTCAATGATTACCGGAGCAGCCTGTAAAGGCTCCAATACACCTCCAATACCTACTCCGCCACTCAGGTGAACGTTTTTACCGATCTGCGCACAGCTTCCTACTGTTGCCCAAGTATCAACCATTGTTCCGGAATCTACATATGCACCAATGTTTACGTAAGACGGCATCATAATGACTCCCGGAGCAATGTAAGCTCCTTCTCTCGCTACTGCATGTGGAACTACTCTCACCCCTTTTTCAGCATAACCTCTCTTCAAAGGCATTTTATCATGAAATTCAAACGGCCCTACTTCAATAGTTTCCATCTTCTGGATCGGGAAATACATTACTACGGCTTTCTTCACCCATTCATTTACCTGCCAGCCATTTTCTGTAGGTTCAGCAGTACGAAGTTCACCTTTGTCAACTAAAGAAATAACCTCTCTTATTGCCTTTTGGCTGTCTTCATTTTGTAATAGATCTCTATTATCCCAAATATTTTCAATAGTTTGTTGTAATGACATGTTTCTTATTTAAATTAGTTTGAAAAATTATACCGGCCAAAGATACAAAAAAGTTCAGCAAAACGGTTTTTAACATGATGCATTTAATAAAGGTTCAGCATTCTTTTCACTTTCTTTTTATAGGCTATGTAAATTTGTCCATGCTCTTGTTGCAGGTACTCTTCTTCAAGGCGTATCTGGATTTGCATTAACATACTTCCGATCAATAGAAAAGAAAAAGCAATCACAGTAGGAAATACAAGAAAAAATCCGACAAGACTGACGGTCATCCCCAGAAATATAGGATTTCTTGACAACCTGAATAACCCGTCAGTAACAAGTTCTGTTTTTGTTGTACTGTCGATCCCGATCCGCCATGAGTCTTTCATTTGCAGCTGAGCGATGATCACCCAGATCAACGCAAGCCCCATAATAATAATCCCTGTATATTTTACTGCATCATCTTCCAGCACATCAATCTTAAAGGCTGGGAAAATATTTTCCAGAAAAAACAACAAAAGCATTGTATAGGTAAACAGGGCAAACAGAATCAGCTTAAAGTAAAAGCCTACGAGTCCGTATGCAGAATCGTCTTTTGGAAGAACATTAGGGTTTTTGCCAATCCGTTTTGCGACTTTATAACTTATTCCTACAAAGGAAACCATAAAGAAAATAATAAAGTAAAAGGGAATAAAGAATCTGATGAAATCTGTCATAATGATAATAGTTTTGGACAAATTTCATGCGTTTTGGGATGCAATGCTATTGCAATGACGAGAAGTTTTATTTTAAGCAACAGAATTCCCCTCCTCCGAAGGATGACAAAAATTAAAAGAATTTTTGACGGGGTGGTGTAAGAATATAGTTATACGTTTTGGCTAAAGCCAATTGAAATTTTGTTTTCGATTAAATGGGTCAAAGCCCATCCCTATTGAATTATTTTTCCGGAAATTCAATATCCTACATATTAAACAATACCTTAGAGAACTCTCTGCGCATGAAGATACGCCTTATTCCAGTATTTTTCATTCAGAGATGAAATGATCACCCCTTTTGAAGTAGAGGCATGAATAAATTTCACTTCTCCATCAGGACCAATATCATGAACAATCCCCACATGAGACACTCTACTGCCTCCTGCTGTTGCAAAAAACAGCAGATCACCGGGTTTTACGTCCTTGATATCAATATTCTTTCCGGCTTCAGCCTGATCAGAGGATCTTCTTGGAAGATTAAAGTTGTTTTCTTCAAATACTTTTACGGTAAATCCGGAACAGTCAAACCCTGACGGAGTATTGCCTCCGAATTTGTAGGGTGTTCCTATGTACTTTTCAGCATCTTTCAGAATATCATTGATTGATCTGGAAATATTGCCATTAAATTTTGAATCCAGCTTTCTGAGATTTTCAGCTTTCGCCACCGTCTTCGTATTCGATTTTTTGCTGGCGGAAGCACTTTTAGAGGATCCGCAGGAAACCACAAAAACAGAGGCTGCAAGTATAACAGCAATCTGCTTTATTTTTATTTTTTGTTGAAATAATTCCGTTCCCATACTCTTCTGATTTATAATTAATTAACAAAACACATTACAAATATACATTTTATATTTAAATTATACTATAACTATACTACAACTATATTATAAATATATGTTAAAATTTTTTTTTCATTTATTTATTGGTATATTTGATTCTATTTTAAAGATATGGCAACATATGAAAGTCTGATCAAGATCACAGGAGCTGTGGGCGACCTGGTATTTTATAATCTGAACGGGAAAAATGTGGTTCGGAAAAAAAGTGGCTTCAATAAAACCGCTTTTAAAAAGAGCCCATCGTATGAGAAAGTACGGCAAAACAGTTCGGAATTCGGACACTGTTCAAAAATCGGTAAGATTATCCGAAAGAAACTTGAAGTGTATATCAAGGAAGCAGGTGATCCTCTGCTCTATCAGAAGTTTGCAAAGGTGATGACCGCCATCAAAGATTTGGACGGGGTTTCTGAAAGAGGAAAAAGAACGGTTGAAAATGGTTTAAAGACTGAAGAAGGAAAGAGTCTTCTGAGAACATTTCAGCTGGGTTCGGTCAATAATATTTCTGATTGTATCAGCATTCAGAAACAGATACTATATAAGAATGATGATTGTACTTTGGATGGAGGAACTATATTAACCTTAAAATTAGATTCTGAAAATTACAGTATAGAAAGTCATGAAGAAATCATCATCTGGAACCAGCAACAGACAAAGTCTTTTAAAAAGTATTTCTCTGATGATGATTTTCTGATCTATTTTATGGTGTTCAGGAATGAAAATAATGAGATTACCCGTATGGGATTTGTTTAAATAAAAAAGTCTGCAGAATCTACTGCAGACTTTCTTTTTTATTTCTTTTCTCCTTTCCAGGTTCCTGATTTCGCAGGAGTAGGAAGTGAGTTGGTCCAGTTTCCATTTCCTTTTTTATCTCTGGATAATGTTCCCTTGAATTCTCCTTTCGAAGGAAGTCCTACTGTTGCATTCAGATCTCCTGTTTCACTTAAATTACCGGAAATATTATAGTTTTCATCATTAATATCGGAATGCATTGTTCCTACCACTTTACCACTCTCATCTACCACAAAGTTCCAAACTCCTTTGTCACTCCCTTCATAAGAACCGGACCATGTTCCTACATAGTCATAAATAGTATCATCATCAGAGCTGCAACCGATCAATAAAAATGCCATTAAAAAAAGTAAAAAAAGTTTCTTCATAGTTTCAGTAGTTTTATAACCTAAATCCTGTTATTCTCATGTTCTTTCCTATAAAATTCAGTCACAGAGAATATTGCTTAATATTTATTATTTTTTTGTTCCGTGCAAATCTACTAATTTTTTCATTCAAATTATCTGAATTTTAATTAGTCCCCAATATGTTTATTAAAAATCATCATATTTCGGCTAAAATACGAATATTTTTCAAACAAATAACAGCTCTGTACATTTTGAGTTATTCAAAAAAATATCATCAAAAACAGATAGTAATTCTTTCAATATTTGTTTATAGTTAGTTTTTACCAGATTTTAAGGTATTTTCATTCTCCTTTTAAAGTTATTTCTTACCTTAGTGAAAAAAATTAACCTTTTCAAAAAATAACATGAAAACAAAAACATTCTTTTTGGCAGCACTTGCTGTTTACAGCAGTTCGATAGCACAGGTGGGGATTAATACCTCCACTCCAACTCAAACGTTGGATGTCAATGGTCAGGTAAGGGTAAGAGGGCTTTCCAATGCTGAAAAAAAAATTGTTGCAGCTGATGCTGAAGGAGTTTTGGTCTTAATTTCGCCTGAAGAAATTTTTGCTCCTAAAGCACTGCTCAACACATCGATGTCTTCTGCTGAACAAAGACAGACTATTTACGAAGGAAAATGCTTTCAACCTACTGATAATGCATCTTCCTGCACAGTATCCTTAAATCATTATACCTCTTGCGCTGGATTTACGAATCCTGTGGATACCCAAATTGTGGTGGGGCAAGGCATCAATACCGGTAACGGACAGTTTCTAGGAACATGGACAGCAAAATATATTGACAATAAAGGATTTTCTAATACCGCTCCGGCTGCCAATCAGATAGCCCCTGATTATCCCAGAATTTCATATCCAAGCTCCAATACTGTAAACTATTTGGGAAGTGGCAGCTTTGGCGGCCAATGTAACACTGATCTGGTAACAACAATTAACCAGACTACAGGAGATATAAAAGTAGAGTCTGTAAAGCGAAGCATGTACGCCCACCTTGTGTACCTTATTAATATTGCCCGCTCCAGATCTTTATAATAGCGATATCTGATTTCAAAAGGCAGCCACAATAGTTACATTGTGGCTGTTTTTGTTAAATAAAAGCCCCCGGTCCGGAGGCTAAAAACTATTGGATGAATGAAAAACTTATTTCAAATCTAGTAAAACATTCCTCAGTCTTTTATGAGTACAGTCATAATCGCATATATTCATTAATTCACAAAGTTGTTTAAACTTTACCCAATCACAAAAGGTTTCATTTTAAAACACTTGAGTCACTTAAGTAAGTTTAAAATGATACTGCAGAAAAGTTCACTTAAGATGAAAATTAAAGATTTTTACAAAACTTAGATATACTTATTATCCATAAGGTTTGATTCTGAAAAACTTAAGTGGTTAAGATAATGAATATAAAAGTTTAAACAACCTCAATATCAATTGCTTTACTTTTTATTTTCTGAGAGTCCAGCCGTATATCCAGTCGAGCTGCCGGATTTGCTTATGGATAAAGAACCCGATAAAAAGATCACGAAACCATGCAGCTATTGGGTTTGTTTTTGTTTTGGTATTGCCAACTTTTCTTGCGCTTTTTATTATTTTTTCAACCCTGAACTGCCGCCTGGATTGAAAGGCCTGAAAAGCAGCCTCATATTCATTATTTAATTTTAACTGTTCAGCCATAACAGCTGTATCTTCCAGTGCCAGTGATGCTCCCTGCCCAATATGCGGAGAAATACCATGCGCAGCATCACCAATGAGGCAAACCCTCCCCTTGTACCAATATGAAAGGCTGGGCAGATCATAAATAGGGTAAGCAATAATTTCGTAGCTGTTCCTGATAATGCTGGAAAGCAAAAGATCATCATTCTTATGTATTTCTGCCAAATGGTTCTTAATTTCAGCCTTCACGGTCTTTTCCATTTCCTGAGGTTGCGGTTCCTGTTCTCTGAAATAATTATTAAACCACCACACTTCACCTTTGTCAGAAACTGAGTAGGCAAAAAAGCCCCTCTCTCCAAAGATCATCCTTATTGAATCAAGCGGTTCCGAAAGTTCAGCAACCTTAGCATATCCTCCGGTAGAAATAAGCTTTGTGTATCTGATAACAGATGTTTCCGGAAACATTTGTTTTCTGACCTCAGAAAACATCCCGTCACAACCTATTATGATATCACCGGTAGCGGAAGTTCCATCTGCAAAATATGCTGTCACGTTATCATCTGATTCATTATAACTGATAAATCTTTTACCATACTCTATTTTTATACCGGCTTCAGCTGCAGCGAACCGGGCATATTTGTTGAGGTTTGCCCTTTTTAACTGCAGGGTCTCTACTCCGTACTGCTGTTTTTGATAAGCAGTCCCCAGCTCTGCTATCTGTTTTCCTCTGGCATTAAAAAATTTCATTGAACCCGGAGTGTAATCTTCTTTAAGCTTTTCAAGATCTATAAACTCTTTCAATACATTTAATCCGTTAGGAGTAATGCCTAAAAAGACTCCCTCGTTTGTATTATTTTCAGATCTCGATTCAAATATTTCAGATTGAAAACCTATTTTTTTCAGCTGCAAAGCCAGGATTGGCCCGGCAACTCCCGCTCCAATTATGATTACTTTTTTATTCATTGCTTTCTTATTTACATCAAAGTATATCTAAATTTTTGTTGGGCAGACTATTCGTCTCCTGAATTTTTATATCTTTAATTCTGATAATATGATGCTGTAAAAATATCACACTAAGGAAAAAGGAACTTGCAAAAAAGGGAATTAAACTAGCAAATCAGGGAGTAATGGGATTTGAATTTAAAAATAACGAAACGGCATTTACTGTAGACTTTAATGAAAATGACCTTAATGACTTCGGTTTTAAAGAAGATGTCTTTAAAACAGCTATTCCCTTTGGACAGTTAACAACCAAGCAATGGCTTTTTGACGGTATCAGAATATTATATTCGGAGACAGATCTTCAAAGATGCACAGAATTTGACTGGAAAGGAGATATGGAACTGGTCACCATGCATTTTAATATACAGGGAAAAACTTCCATACAGCAACATGGAATGAACGGTTCTTTTGAGCTGAATAGGAATCAGCATAATTTATTTTATGGTACCAGTGCTGAGGGTAAAATGAAATGGGATGAGCCCCAAATGAAATCATTTATGATTCAGTTTTCAAAAGATGCTTTTCTTGCGATATCAAAAGATGGCAACGAATCTCTTAAACAGTTTGCTGACAAGATAGCTTCAGGAACACCCGTTGCTTTTTCAGCCTCAAATTTAAATATCGATTTACCTTTACATACGTGTATCAACTCAATTTTAAACTGTGAATTTTCAAGTGGATCAAAGCGGCTGTTTCTTTTTTCAAAAACCATTGAATTGCTTGTTTTGCAGGCAGAAGCATTTAATACGGTTGAAAATCAAAAACCGGAGTATCTAAAACATGATTACGACAAGGAGCGAATTGTCTTTGCCCGTGATTATCTGGTGAAAAATATAGGATCACCCCCAACCCTTCCGGAACTGGCAAAGATTGCAGGCATCAACGAATATAAGCTGAAACGTGGGTTTAAAGAGATTTTTAATCAGACCGCTTTCTCTTATCTCTCGGATTTGCGTTTAGAGATGGCAAAGAATGATTTGCTTGTTGGTAAAAAACAGGCTACAGAAATAGCCATGGAACTGGGTTACTGTTCCTTGCAGCATTTCAGCAGTGCATTCAAGAAAAAGTTTGGCGTTCCCCCGAATCAGGCAAGATATTAAATATGTTTTAAAACAGACCGAACAAAAAAGCTGTAAAGAATCAACTTTACAGCTCCATTTTCATAGTATGTTTTTAGAATCTTTTTATAGTCTTATCATTTTCAGACTACGCCTTAGTTTTGGAACTTTACAAAATCCAGATAAAAAGAAGGATTACCTCCATTAAAGGATGTTGGTACTACTCCATTTGTTTTTCCAGCCAAGACAGTATAAGTTCCTGGTACAGCAAAATATAACACCCTGTTCTGATCTCTTGGAAACATGAATGCAGCCGTGACTGACCCACAGTAACTTCTCCAGACATCACCAATGCCGTTGATATAGAAAAAGTAATCATTACAGTCAGAATTGATGGCAATCCCACATCGGAAAAAATACCAGCCCTTTGCCGGGATGGTTACCTGAATTCCTGTATTCAGTCCGCTACCCCCTGTTGTTGCCGTATAAGGATTTACCAATGTTCCGGTATAAGGTGTCCAGTTATTGGCAAAGGCTGTAGTAACAGTGGATGACCACGTTGCCAAGCCATTAGCATCACTGGTCAGCACATAACCCAGCTGCTGGGTACCGTCTTTGATCTGAAGAGCCCCATTGGTAGTTCCGTTATCAATAACAATCTTTGCACTGGCTGCTCCTGCCGGTACAGTATTGGTTCCTACCAGGACTTTTCCTGTGCCGTTGATACTTAAATTATTACCTGCCGTTGCAATATCTGTTGCCTGTGAAAGGGTTCCACCCAGTTTTACATCTGTACCGGATAAAGTAAGACCGTTACTTGCCGTGATATTGTTATTAATGATTGTTGTTCCGCCATTTCCATTACCTCCGGCAAGCTCGGTAACCGTCATAAATCCTATTCCCGGATTCAGCTGAGCAGTTCCGGCTCCTCCCAATCTTACTTTTACAGAGGTATCAACTGTAGGTCTGTAAATAGCATAGGCTTCCGGCTGGCCGCCAAGCGATGTTGCCGGATAATTGTTTATGGCATCCACAACTCCTGTTGTACTGGAAGGAAGAACAGAATTATTGGAAGCATCTACCCATTCATATACGAAAAATCCTCCTGCCAGCGAAAAATCTGTAGCATGCAGCTGACAACGGAGCACATAGGTTTTACCTGCTTTCAGATTGAAAACACCTGCGCTATAAGTAATATTATTGGAAGCAATGACAGATCCAAATGTCACATCTGATCCTGTAGATACTGTTTGAGCAGCGTTTGGTTTCACAATAATATAGTCTCCTGTAGATGTTGTTCCCGTTGAAAGAAGTTCCCATGTAGCATTTGTACCGGTAAGTCCGGTACTTACAAGCTCCACACTCTGATTGGCCGGTATTGAAATACTGGCACTGCCATTAATGGTTTCCGGAGTAGCGGCATTGACGGTGATCTTAAAGTTTGTGTTGTTTTTAATTCTGTAAATCCTCCCTTTGAAGTTTCCAACCCCACTGATGGAAGGCGGTAAACCGAATACGGCATCTGAACTTCCATTGTATGAAACGTGGAAATCTGATAGTGCTAAATTATAAGTGGCTGTAGTAACCGCTTTATAATTAGCTGCCAATGATCCGTTAATATCCATTGTAGAACCGGGATTCACTGTGTTGACCCCAACATTTCCTGCCTGGGCAAAGGCAACAGCCGGACTAAAAGCCAGCATCGCAAGAATTAATTTTGTAGAAGTTTTAAACATTTATCCTTATTTTATTTACATTAATAAACACTATTGTTTAACATAATGTAAAAGTATTAGAATAAATTCTACAGGAAACATCACCAAGCGTAGAAAAAAACTAAGCAATTTGTAGAAAATTTTCTACACTCAAAAATTAGCTTTTTAATCATAGAAAATTACGACATATAAGCTTCATACAGCTTAATGAGATCTGCCAGATTATTTGTTTTCAGCTTTTTATGGATTCTTTTTTTATACGTACTGATCGTAGACATCTGGATATCCATTTCATTTGAAATTTCAAGATTCCCATTTCCTTTTACCATTAGCATGAAAATCTCATATTCTCTTTCTGACAAGCTTTTTATAGCATCAAGATTGGAAGGCTGCAAAAGCTTATTAACAAAGCCATTAGGATAATAATTTCCTTCTGAAAACATCTTCATGACAGCTTCGGAAATGGTATCTACTTTACTGAGCTTGTTAATGTATCCATCTGCCCCTTCTTTGATATACTGTATGGCAATTTCTTCTTCATATGCTGAAAAAACAAGTATTTTCAAAGCAGAATCAAGTACTTTTATTTCTGAGATCATTTTTTTATTCCTGCTTTCCGGCATATTGATATCCAGAATCAGAAGGTCATATTTTTGCCTGGAAATTTTATCCAGCGCTTCGGGATAGTCGGCCGCCGTATCAATTAAAACATCAGGAATACGTGATTCTAAAATGATAGCAGTACCCGTTAATACAATGTCATGATCATCTGCTATCAGGATCTTTTTACTCATTTTTTCGATTTTTTTAAAATTAACTGGAAAGAAGTTCCTTTCGTTTCATTTTTCTTGATCACAATTTTACTTTCTATCATTTGCAACAACTGCAATATCAGGTGAAGCCCCATGCCGTATTTTTGCAATAACAGTTTCTCATTTTCAATATTTTCCTGAAGCTTCGTATAATATTCGATCTTCTGGTCATCCATACCAATTCCCGTATCTGCTATTTCCAGCATCACCACTCCATTCTCATCTGTCCCACTGATCGTGATCGTTCCGTTTCTGGTATATTTTACAGCATTATCCATCAGATTATGAATAATAACAGCAAGAATATTTTTCCCAATCCGAATCATGAGTTTTTCATCTGTTTTGTTGACAATTGCTGTATTATGATTCGCTGCAATCTCATCAAAAAGAATTTTCTTTTCTTCCACCAGCTCATACAATGAGTACAGCTCTGTTTCATCAGTCCGGTATTCGTTGTATATATCAGCATATTCTTTCAGTGTTTTGGTAAAATTATACAGCTGGTTGGATGATTTGTAAATAGAATTCAGAATTCTTTCTGTACGGCACCTATTCGTTTCATCGTAATCCAGTGCTTCTTTACTGGTTAAAGCAATAAACTTCAATGGTGTGGTAATGTCATGGGTAATGGTACCGATAAGTTTTTTCTGCTGTTCAATTTCTTTTCCCAGTTTTATTTGTGTCATCTCCAGGTCTTCTACTGTTTGCGACAAGGCCTTGGTTCTTAATCGGATAACCGCTTCCAGCTCACGGTTTTTCTTTTTATGAAAGCTGATCCGCCATTTTACAGACAAATAAAGTAAAATAAGCAAAACAAGACCTGTAATTAATTTAAACCAAAGAGTTTGATAAAAGAAAGGCGGAATGATGATCCTAATCTTTTTAAAAACATATTCCTGCTGATCGGAAGCAAGCATTCTTACGGTAAGAAAATGAGTGCCATAACCGAGATTACTGAGTAAAAATTTTCTGTCTTTTCCTATTGGCAGCCATTTCCCGGCTCCTTCATCATCCAGCTTTGTTTCAATGACAATATTATCAGGGTTGGCATAATAAGGAACATCAATAAAGATCTCAACCCTTCTGTTTTCCTGGCTGAGCATTAAGGTATTTTCAAATATTTTTTCCTTATCATTTACCATGGCTCTTTCGATATACATGTCTGCGGGATAATAACTTTTAATTTTTAAGGGATTAAAAAATACAAGCCCATTTAAGGATGGAAAAACAAAATCTCCGTTTTTAAGTTTATTCCCATTTATATTGCTCCCGCCATTAAATTCATTGGTATTGAAGCCCGCTTCTTTTGAATATCTGTAATAGATCAGTTTAAAAATCTTCTTCTGTACGTATTTCAAAAGCATACTTTCCTTAATTTTGTATAAACCGTTATTGGTGGGAATCCAGAAGTATCCGTTATGATCTTCCAGCAAAGTATGGGGTGACAAAAGATTACCTTCAGAATCTCCGGGCAGCTTTATAAGACGGTTATTTTCTAAAAGATAAAAATCTTTCCCAAGTGTGGTTATCCATATCTTTCCATCAGCAGTAGGCACAATATCCCTGACCGACAATTCATTTTTTCCGGTAATATTATATATTTTATTAAGCCTCGTGGATATTCTGAATAATTCTTTTATGGTACCCACTAAGATATCTCCATTGTCTGTTAAAGCAATTTTGGTGGGCTCGTTTGCAAAGAAATATTGTTTCTTTAAAGACTTATAAGGCCAGTCTTCATAAATGCTCAGTGTGCCTGTGAACTCCGTCTTTCCTTTTTTCTGTTTCACAGCCAGCACATAGTATTTCCCATGGGCAAAGAAAAAATCTTTCACGGTATCTTCTCCTGTAGAAATGCTCTGAAAATCTGTGAAGTCTGACCGTTTATTATAGATGAACAGGGTTTGTTCCCTTCTGGCGGCAATATTTCTGTATTGATCAAAATTTAAAAAATACGATATATTTTTTCCAAAGTTTTTACTTTTTACCAATCCGTTTCGGCTATAGATTTCACCTGCAGGGGTGATGACACATGAATCATTATAAGGCTGAATGGCATAGAACACCGAAGGTGATTCCGGGGTTTTGTTTTTTGATACAACAAAATCGGTCAGACTTACAATCTTCAGTCCTTCTGTACTGCTTCCCAGATAGAGTTTTTTATATTTTTCATCATAATAAATACTCATCAGATTGCTTTCACTTATACCCCCCAGATGAATCAGCTTAGCTATATGAAGTATTCCGTTGATATAGATACATCTGTAAAGAGTGTCATCATTCAGGACAAATCCCTGTCCATTTGTTCTGTTCCAGAATATCTTGCTTCTGACATCCGTTACAATGGGCAGATCATACGAAGCAGTAATCTTTCCCTCTTCAATTTTTTTTACTTTTCTGGCATCTCGGTCAATATAAAACAGAAAGCCATCTACAACGAAAGCATTGGCGTCATTTTTGTAAATTGGTTTTACATCAAGCTTAATTTGTAATTTCGAACGAAAGTCTTCATAAACAAAGGAATGTTGTGTTATTAAATATCTTCCTTTTTGGAAGTCCATAAAGAAACTGACTCCCGGAGACGGACTATAGCTGTAGTTTGAAACACACAGATGATAATTGCTATTATTCCTAACAATAACTGTTGGCCACCTTTTTATATTGTTGATGACTTTAGGAGCTTTCCGATGTATTAATACTGTTTTACCATAATCTACTGCTGTAAGAATACTGTCTTTTCCGGGATCGCCATAAAAATAGGTAAACCGTTGGCTATTCAAAGGAAAATTTTTGTGCACCAGAAAATTGAGTCCGTCATATCTTACAACTCCGTTTTCAGTCGTCAGCCAGATAAAGCCGTATTTATCTTTTATTATATCTTTTACACTATTCTGAGGAAGTCCATTATCCGTATTGAAAAGCTGAACAGTATACTGCTGAGAATACATCGAAAGAAAAGCAAACAGAAAACCAACTGCAAGAATATTTCTAAACAAACCAATCATTTTTTACCAATAGTGTAAAGATAATTTATTTAGATAAATTATTTGTTAAACATACATTTATTCTTATAAAAACGGGTATTTATTAATATTTCAGGAATAAAAATTTCTCCGGTTTTATAAAACAAATCTTTTCCATAGAAAAGCTTATCTGGATATATTTTCATCAAATATCATGTTAGCATTTTTTTAATGAGTATTTTTGATAACAATCTCATTAATTCTTATTATGGTTGCAAAGAAAATAATTACAGTTATTGTATTACTCCAGTCAGTAACATTCTATTTTTCTCAAAATACAGTAAACAGGCAGCAGGCTAAGGATGATATTGACTATTATAGTAAGATTGTTTCAGATTCTCATTATAACCCTTTTCTGTTTATATCGCAGAAGCAATATATTACAGAGGTTGACAAAATTAAAAATCAACTGCCAGAACAATTGTCATTAAAGGAAATGACTCTGGTCATGTATAAAGTAAGTGCCCTTTTACAGGATGCCCATTCCAATCCGGGAATTTCACAGTCTTTCATGAAAGAGGATTTTTCTAAACCTATTTTCTTCCCACTGATACTGATTTCAGACCATGATAAGCTTTACTCAACGGTAAATACGGGGGCAATACCTCCAGGTGCAGAAATCATCAGTATTAACGGAAAAGATATTATTCCTTTGTTTAAGAAAATGAAAAAAAGTATTGGAGGAACCAGTCAGTTCAGAGATATTATATCACTCAAACTGTTCAGTTATTTTCTGTATCTTGAAGATATCACACCTCCATTTTCTATAAGATATAAATCATCTGACCGCAAAAAGATGGATATGACGATCAAAGAAGGCATAAAGCTCAGAGATTTTCTGACTTTATCTATGCCCGGAATCAGTAAACCTTATGAGTTTAAAATGATCAATCATCAGCTGGCCTACCTGGATTTCAGAAGTATGTCCGGAAGTACAGATGATTTTGATACATTTCTCAGCCAGACATTTGCAACAATCAGAAAAGAAAACATCAAAGAGCTGGCCATTGACCTCAGGAATAACAGTGGCGGAAATTCACTTCTCGGAGACCTGCTGCTGAGCTATATTACAGACAGAAAGTATTCTTTACAAGGCCGAAAATACTGGAAAATAAGCCAGATTTATAAAGATAAACTTCTCTCAGATAAAAATACCGAAGGTGAGTACCTCAAAATGAAAAACGGAACGGTGTGGGAAATCGGAGACTGCAAACCTGATGACAATAAATTTAAAAATGATACGATTTTTAAAGGAAAAGTATATCTGCTGACTGGTCCATTTACTTTTTCGAGTGCGAACCTTGTGGCAGACGGAATGAAACAGTATAAACTGGCCGAACTTATAGGTGAGCCAACAGGAGAATATACCAATGATTTTGGCGAAGCTTTTATGTTTAATCTTCCTAACAGCAAAATTCAGATGCGCAGTACTTCTTCTATGAGCATCGGTGCTGACTGTAATGCCGGCAGCTATACTCCTGTTGTTCCTGATGTTCTTATCACTCCTTCCCTAAAGGATAAAATCAATGGAATTGATCCGGCATTGGAATACATACTCAATAAGTCCGGAGGTAAATAAAACTAATTGATAATCTCTCCTTTGCTGTCTTCCAGTTTTTCACGGAATCTCTGAAGGTCTTCAGGATTGGGTTTTGTCCATTCTTTAACCTCTCCGATAATTTTCAAAGGCATTTCAGAGCGGTAAGAGCGGGTAGGATTTCCTGGAAACTTCTTATCTGTGACATTCGGATCGTTTTCAAAACTTCCTGTTGGTTCGACCATATACACCCGTTCTGCCCCCTCTCCTTTCGCCAATGCGGCAGCAAGGCCAGCTCCGTTTGCCAATGCTGTAAAGTAGATATGATTCATTTTCAGATCAGACTGATAATTGGAATTTCCGCCTGCTGTCAAAAGTTCTCCAGTCTGCAGATCTGCTTTTGTACCATGATAGAAAGGACCTTTATCAGACGGATGATTTTTAAGAAACAACGACAGGTCAGCATTCTTTTTTGATTTTTCCGGATCTCCCAGGTCTTCATAGCATTTGGAAATATTCATATAAAGAGCAGGCAGTGCACTTTTAACCGTGTCATCATTTATTTTTAGAGCAAATTCCAGTGCTGTTTCAAGCCATTGTAACTGATCAGCAACTGTTTTCTGATGACGCGCCACATAATGGGCTGCCAGAAATTTCTCATGATCATCCGTTGCGCTTTCCCAGGCCTGTAAAAACAGACTACCCGCTTCTTCAGGCATTTCTTTTTCTTCAAAACTCATTCCCTGCAGGCAAAGCTTGATGACAGGATTAAAAGGTGAAAATTCCATATTCTATTTTTTTTGTTCAAACTGACAAATTTACATGAATATGCTGCAACTGGCATTATTTTATTGAAATTCTTTAGTTTAAAATAAAACTCTCCCCTGATTTATTATTACACTTAATATCAGTTCCTGTCATAAAAAACCAATTTCCAGTGTCTTAGTTATAAGGGTTTCTTAACCATGTAATTGATTTTTATCTGTGATATTTTTAGCCATAATCAAAGCCTATCAATCAATACTTACTTTTCAAATATTTTTGTTCGTCACTAAATACAGATTTCGCTTTCTAATTATATAAATATCATCATGTATGTCATTTGCATTTGTGTGTTGATAAATATTTTATTTGAAATTCATTTTTCTAGAATTAAAAAGCATTGTAAATGTTGGTTTTTATTGACGGTAAGCACAGCTTACTTTACAAAATTCTATCAATGGCTCAAATATTTTTTTTAATTTTAACAATTCAGTCAATTATCTGGATAGGTAAAACAATTGAAACAGTACATCATTAAACGGTAAGCAAATATTAAGAAAAAATTCCTAACGATCTTAATCGTTTAGCTAAATGCTTGAGTAATTATATATTCACTAGTATGAAAAACCATAAGTTAACAGCATTTTTAATTATTATAACAATACTATTTTCCTGCAAAACTGAAAAGAAATCGGACATTCATTCGGTCTTCAATAATTCAGGTTTTGATAGCAGCAATATTGATTCTACTAAAAATCCCTGTACTGATTTTGACGGCTTTGCCAATGGTAGCTGGAAGAAGAAAAATCCGCTCCCTGCTACAGAAAGCAGATGGGGTGCTTTCGAAATTCTTGATCGGGACAACAAAATAAAACTGAAAAATATTGTAGACAGCATAAGTAAATTACCTGATCTCAAATCAGGTTCAGAATCTCAGCAGATAGCTGATTTTTACAGATCATACATGGACACTGCTACCATAGAAAAGTTAGGGATTTCTCCGCTTGACAGGTATTTTGAGCGAATTGACCATATTAAAGATTACACCGATTGGGTAAACATCTCCGGGGAACTTGAAAAGCTTGGCGTACCTACTTTCATCAGTTATAAGGTAGAAGCCGATGCTCATAACAATCAGATGAATATTCTTTCGTTAGGGCAAGGCGGACTCACTTTGGGTGATAAAAGCTATTATACCCTAAAAGAAACTAAAAATGTTGATTTAAAAGACAGAATGATCCGACACATTGATATTATGTATAAAATTGCAGGTCTAAAAGAAGTCTCCCCCGGTTCCAAAATTTACGAATTGGAGCAAAACGTGGCCCGTCTGCAGCTCTCCAGTCTGATGTTGCGTGATCAGATAAAAACCTATAATAAGATGTCTGTCCCAGAGCTCAGCCGCATAGCACCAAAATTTAATTGGAACGGGTTTTTAAAAGCGCAGGGGATTAATACCCAGACTGTTATTATTGAAGACCTGGCTTATATGAGCAATTTAACAGCTCTTCTGTATAAGACGCCGTTAACTGTATTGAAATTATATACCCGGTGGCAGCTTTTATCTCATTTTGCACCTTACCTGCCACAGCAATACAGCAATCGTCATTTTGCTTTTTTCGGAACAGTAATGGCTGGAAAAAAAGAACAGAAAAGTCGCGCAGACACGGCAATTAAAGAGTTAGAACAGGCACTGGGCATGCCTTTGGGTAAGCTTTTTGTTCAAAGATATTTCCCTGAACAGGATAAACAAAAGATAGGTGAAATGATTGAAAATGTGCGCCAGGTTTATCATCAGCGCATAGACAGCTTAAGATGGATGAGTAACAGTACCAAAGCTTCCGCACATAAAAAATTAAGCACAATGACTTTCAAGATCGGATACCCGGACAAATGGCCCGACTATTTCGGGATCTCCATACAGCCATCACGTTTGGTAGACAATGTAATTGCTGTAGCAGTTTTTCATCATAACGAAAACATCAGGAAAATTGATAAGCCCGTAGATAAAGGCGAATGGCATGCAACACCGCAGACCGTTGATGCCTTTTACGATCAATATACTAACAGTGCTTGCTTCCCTGCTGGTATCCTGCAGCCACCTTTTTACAATCATAAAGCGGACGATGCTATAAATTATGGTGCCATAATCGCAGCAATAGGACATGAAATAACCCATGCTTTTGATGACAGAGGTTCGAAATTCGATGCGTCAGGTAATTTAAATAACTGGTGGACATCAATAGACAGACATAATTTTGAAAACCTCACCAAACAATACATTAATTATTTTAACCAAATGGAGGGTCAGCCGGGTTTACATATTAACGGACAGCTCACGATAAGCGAAAATATAGCAGATCTCGGTGGACTTACCCTTGCCTATCATGCACTTGAAAAAAGTTATGATAAAAAAAAGATTCCTTCCCCCATTAACGGTTTTACCTGGCAACAACGCTTCTTTTTAGGATGGGCTCAAATGTGGCATGGCAACATCAGTTCTGAAGCTTTACGTAATGAACTGCTAACCAATCCCCATGTGCCTTTCAGATTTAGAATAAACGGTCCACTGGCACAAATGAAGGAATTTAAACAAGCGTGGAATTGTGATAAAAAAGATTCAGCTAATTTGAATCGCAAAGGGATAGAAATCTGGTAACCAATTTATTCCGACTGAATGATCACAAACCGAACGAACTTAAATTCATTTTTAATATCTGTTTGTATATGCTGCCGCATCCCGAAGAAGCTCTATATCAAAATACACATCAACAACTCCGAAAATTTCAGTTTCGGATACTAATTGATGCGTAATCACGTCCATCTGGCTGTGGCTCTATAAGAAGCAGATAGGAGACAGAAAAACGGGCAGTTACATCATTTTATTCTATCACAAAAAATTTGATTGTGACAGAATATTTACTGATTATACAGCCTGAGAATCTCTACCAATTCAGGTATGGATCGTATTTTAAGCTTCTCAAACAACCTGTTTTTGTAAGTGCTGATCGTTGATGAATGGAGATTCAGCAGGTTAGAAATTTCTTTAAGGGGAAGACCTTCTGCAAGCTTATCAGCAATTTGTAATTCACGGTCTGATAATGCTTCAAGGGGAGAATTTTTTGTTGCGCCAGTTAATGATTCTAAAAAAATAGCTTCCTTTATATTATCACTGACATATCGCCCCTTATTGAGCATCGACGTTAAAGCAGTCTCAATGGCTTCAGTGGAGCTTAGCTTGCTCAGATAGCCACCAGCACCCATTTTTAGATAACGCATCCCATATAACTCTTCATCCTGTGAAGAAAATATTAAAATTTTTAATTCAGGCTGGTGAATTTTAATATAATCTATTGCTTCCTGAACAGTACCATTAGGCATATTAACATCCATAATGGCCAGATCCGGTTTTTCATTCAGAATTAATTTGTACAGCGATTTATAATCCTCTACTTCTGAAATGATGGCATCGGGTATTAATCGTTTGATTGTTTGTATTAAACCCATCCGGACGATACCATGATCATCTGCTACTACAATACGAATGTCTGCTTTTAAACCCATTATTCTAAAAATTTATGTAAAAAAAGGGAAACCGTAGTACCTTTATCTTCATCGGAAATGATTTGGATATTTCCATGCAGCAAGGATATAAAATTTTTTACAATTTTCAAACTTAATCCTACTCCTTTCTCGCCTGCAGTTCCCAGAAATACAGGGTTACCATCCGTGTAGATCATAGGTAAGTACTTTTCATTTATTCCTGTTCCGGAATCAATTACAGAAAGCACAACCTGGTCACCCTCCGTAATTACCTGTAAACAAACCTCCTGCCCCGGAAAAGAATATTTTACCGCATTGTTAAAAATCTTGTCCAAAACATATTCAAGCAACAGTCGGTCACTTGTAAGAAAGGCATTGTGGTCTCCTTTAAAATAAAATTGAATGTTTTTTTCTTTTAATTTAACAGCGTATTTTTCTTCTAAATAATGAAAAAGATCCATTACCATAATGGTAACGGGTTTAATCTTAAATTCCCCGTATTGCGTTTTCAGCCATGCAACGCTGTCCTGGATAGTTTGTAGATTCTTGTGGGCATCTTTTTTTATCTGCGGCAACAGCTTAAAAAAATCTTCCTCACTTATGGTTTTCTGCTCTAGTTCTTCTATAAGCCACAGAAAAGTTCCAAACAGTTCTTTTGAGTCATGAGACAATATCGAAATCAGTCCGTTCTTGAAATTGATCTCATTTTCCAGTCTTTCAATTTTTAATTGTAGTTCGTTGATAAAATCATTCATAAAATCCGTTTCAAAGGTTTTAGAAGCTGTTTGAATTTATTTTTTTGAAAAAAGGCAGAAAGGGTTATATTGTTTAAATGTGAATAAAAACATATCGTTCAGACCTTTCTTCCGGGAACTGCCAAGTTATAAAAAATATCATATTAGTAAAAAGAAAAATCAAATAGAATTTACCTGAAATAACAATTCTCCTACTTTTTTCAACTGAAAATGACTTTGTACGGCATAATATTCCGAGAGGCTTTCACCCTGAAAACCCGTTACTTGCCTTACGGAAAATGGATAAAAGGTGAAACTTGGGACAATATCAACAGAGTATTGATCATAAAAATCAGAATGATGTAGAATAAAAAATAACAAGCTAAAACAGCAATACCTGATAGATAAACTAGCCAAAACACCTCTACAGGTACTGCCAATATTGAGGTTGATAGAACAAAAATCATCCAGGAAGAAAAGTTTGTATATAGAAATACGTCAGAAATCTTTTGGAAAGTTCTGTAGGTTCAGCAAATTGCTATGACTGAGCCACAGCCATAAAAAGAAAGTAAAAGCTATTTCAGAAGGCATCGTTAAATTGCTGTAAAGCTATAATACACATTGACAGAGTAAGTGGTATTCTCCTTTCCTACCAAACTTTGGGCGCCCGCAGGTGGTATGGTATATCTTATGTTCAGTCCACGGTCCAGAACCGGTGCTCCGTTAAAAAGTATTTTTTGAGGAGTTTTGGATAAGGGTACATTTACAGAACCTCCATCCACTCCAATTTGTAAAATGTTCGAATTGATGTCGGTCTGCAGTCCGCCTTTCTTAAAATAATTTTCGTCCGATTTTACATAGAGCTCAAAATTTTCATTGTTGGACAGCATAATCTGGTTGGGAATCATTTGTGACTGTCCATCGGTGTATTGGGCTGCAGTATTAAAATTGAAGTTGACAGTGCGTCCGGAACTTGGAATGGTAATCTCCGACAGAGGAAGCACCTTCAACTGAACAGCCGTATTCTGCAAACTGTTAATAGAGTTATCTGTACTTCCGGCATTGAAGTTCAATTCAAAAGTATAAGTTCCGGCTTCAAAAAAAAAGTTTTTAAAATCTTCTGCAGATACATAAAGCTGCGGAATGAAGCTGTTTCTGTTTCCTGCTGTAACACTGAAATTAGCAGCAGAAAAATTCTGAAAATCGGCAGATAATGCTTTGGTTGTGAGTGCAGATCCATTGCTACCCAGTTTAATGCTTGCTATATTTCTGGTTCCTGCAACGCCTTTGGAGGAGGTGAACTGAATGTTTGCGGAAGCAGCTTTGGCTAAAAAATTAAAATCAACCGTATTCGCGATTTCTGTATTCCCTAAATCCCACACCTTCATGCTTGCATTGCGGTAGTCATTCAAAGAAGATATTTCTATGTATTTTGTTAAAGAGCTTGTAATCCATCGTATCGATGAAGGAATCACTAAAATTGTTTTAAAATTACGGGGAGTGAAATCATTATAATTCTGAGTAATGTCCATAGAATAATTCCCGGCCCGGAAGGCATTGGCAGTAAATTGTGCGGCAGGAATTTTAAATGTAAAATTGATATTTCCGCGGTTGAATCCTCCCCCGATACTGATGGATGGCGGTTCAAACCATTTTATAGCGCTTGTACTGAATGATTGAAAACCTGGCAAATACCCGGAAAGTCCGGTAGATGGCAGCTGCCCGCCCATACTTTCCAACTGCCACAGAAGAGTGGATCCGGGTAAAGTAGATGAGGAAGAAGAATGAGTAAAAGTTGATCCGGAAACAGAGGTAAATGTAGGAGCTGTAGGCAGTAATCCCAAAAAGGCATAATCCCAGTTTGTTCTGTTGGCATTCGTCATTACCCTTGTAGGTATTGAGGTAAATTCGCTCCTGTTAAAAATATTATTTTCAGGAACAGACAGGTACACATCCTGAGCTTTCATGAATGCAGACCCGCAGAACACGGTAAAAATTCCTATTAGAAAAACCCTCATCTTTTTCATACTTTTAAATTTAAAACTTTTTCACCTTAATGGTGGTGTCTTTCTTCTTATATTCAAAAACCACGGTTTTTGAGTAACCTTCTTTTGTTACCTGAATAGTTTGGCTCGGCTGTGTATAGCTGTATTTGTCATTTTCAATATAGAGGTTATACTTTCCGGCTTTCAGGAAAAATTCAAACTCATTTTTCTGGTTAACCACGGCAGTATAGATTGTGCCATCTTCACTTTTTGCATACACTACTATTCCCGTTACATCCGTTTCCAAAACATCATAGGCTTGCTTGATCTCTGTTAATTTTCCGCTTACCCTGATGTTTTTTACCAAACCCACTTTGCGGTTAATATTGTTATGGACCATAATGACAGGATCCATCATCAACCGGGCGCCTGCACTTTCATTCACCTTCAGAGTGTAAGTACCTTCAGGCACATTCTGAAAAACCACTTTCCCATTCTTATCCGTCATCGCTACATAATTGTCCAGTTTTATAATTTCATTAGCAAGTACCGGTTCGCCAGACTCCAGAAGTCCATCAGAATTTTTATCTTCAAAGAACTGGAACGCCACTTTATGATTTCCGAAAACAGTAGCCGGGGTAAAATATTTTTTAATTCCCACTCTGAACTGGTAATAACTGCCACTTGTTGAATATTCAGCTGTAGATTTATAGCCGGAAAGATTAAAATAACCTGTGGTGGACCAGGAAGGTGAAATCTTATACTCCAGATTACCGGTGATATTGCTGTTTAAATTTTTATAAAGCTCCGAATAGAAGGTTCCTGCTGAAAAAGATCCAGTAAGATTATGATTAAACATCTGGAAATTATAAGAAGCGTATGCATTGTAATTGGCGAAATTACGGCTTACATCATAATAAGAATTTAAATCAAAGACACTGGTTGCATTCCATTGGGCTGTTCCGTTGAGAGAGAATGACTTATACCTGTAAGATAAAGTGGTTTTCAGACTGTTGAACCAGTCCGGATTATTATTCTCTTTAGAATAAGAATATTCCGCCGTCAGGTTCAATCCGTGGGCACCTAAAGTAGTGCTGATATTGGCTTCCAACCGATAAGAAAAAAGTTCCTGTGAGGTATAAAAATTAGCTGTTTTTTGCTTTTCAACTTTTGGAGACAGCAGAAAATTCCATTTCTTTAAAGAAAACTGATACCCTAACCCCAAAGCTTCTGTACTGTTGAAATAATAACGAAAATCAGCAGTATTTCCAGATTGGACAGGCGCACCCTGGTAACTCAGGAACTCAGGATTTACCTGCGAATTCTGGTATTGTATAAAAGCACGCTGAGAGGCAGAAAATTGACGGCCAATACGCTGATTTGAGAAAAACGATCCCCGTTTGATCCCTGCATAACTTTTGGTGGCAAAGGAATTAACAGACTGTAAATCCCATTTCCCTATTTTCCCTTCGTAATTGGCTCCCATTGAAGCTCCGGCGTTTTCATCATGATTCAAAAGTCCTTTTTCATGACTTACGCCCAACTCCGTGCGGATTGCGTTTTTATCGTTAATTAACAATGATGTAACCGCGTTCGCTATCTGTGTATCTACATTAAACCGTGGATCATGTTCAAATATATAGGATACTTTCCCATTGAAAGATTTAGCATTGCCAAAACCATATTTTGCACCCGCCAAGGTAGACCCTTCTGTCTGCTGGAAATATGTACCATACAGATTATAATTATTTTCAAGCGCAAGAATTTCAACCTGATTATTATTTCCGAATCTGGTAGAAATTTTCCCACCTCTTCCGAAAACCGGGTAATCGTAATCGCTGCTATTAACATTACCCACCCGTAATACTGTATTTTTTCTCTCCAGTTCCAGCCAGGTATCATATAGGTTATAGCGGCCGTCCTCATGATAGTAATCTGCACCAATATTGAAGCGTGATTTCAGGTTATCAGTTATCCGGAACGCTGTATTTCCTCTCAATTGAAGATAATTGAAACCTGAGCTGTTTTCATTATAGCTCAATTCAGCAAAATTACTTCCGCTCACCGCTTCGTTTCCACGGGCAATTTGTCTGTTATGTGATAAAACGACCAAGTAAAGCGTGTTGCTACCCACAATTTTATTATCCAGCAGGTCTGTGACGATCGCATTAATATTAAATTCCGGATAAATTGTATTCTGTTTTCTGACCGCAATTTTGATTTCCAACGTTTGTTTTTCTAAACCATCCAGAGATACAGTCTGTTGTTTTGGCATTACTTCCAAACCATCCGGAATGGATTGCAAATCAATCTTAACAGTTCGTTTACTGTAACCCTGGTTTTCTACGGTAAGCAGAATTGAGGACTGTGGTAAAGCGGGGTTAATGAAATTTTCGTATGTAGCTGTATAAATTGCAATGTTTTTGTTGTCTCCTTTAGCAACGAAGAACGAGGTGCTTTCAGTTCTGGTTACGGTTGGGGTAACGTAAGAAACCTGGAATTGGATCTTATTGGATTTCAGTTTCATAAAATCCACATTGGCAATCAGTTTTACCGGAAGAGTTTTAGACTGACCCGCGCCTAAGGATAATTCATTTTTGGGATAGAAAAGCAATCCCGGATAGTTTTCCTGAGGTATGATATTCTGAATGGTAATCTCTTCAGAACTTTTATTCTCAACGACCAGGAAATTAGTAAATGTAGAACCTTTTTCAACAGCTACGCTGTCATTTTCAAAATGGATGCTGATATTCTTATTTTCCTGCGCAAAGGCCAAAGAAAAGTGCAGAAGAACAAATACAAAAAATAAGATTGTTCTTCTTAGCACTGATATCGATATTCCATTCTGTGGTTTCAAGGCTTAATTTTAAAATTTAAAGTTTTTTTCTCCTACACGTAAATCATTGGATTCTGCCATTTTAACAATAGCCACACCCAGGAAGTTTCCTGAAATATTCTCTGGTAAAGAAAATTGAACAACCTGATTGGTATCCGGAAACATAGAGATTGAAATTGCGGGTAATTTTATTTCCTTACCACTGTCTGTGTTGGTAAGTTCAAACTCAACAGTGGCATCATTGATCGTATTTCCATCATTATGGATGCTTACTGCGACTTTTCTGTTCGCTGCATTCTGATTACTCACCTCTGCAATATTGGTAATATCCAGACTTTTCACATGGTTCCCCGGTGGAGTGTAAAAGATATGAAGTCCCACTTCAAATAAGGTGATAATACCAATTCCATTCTGAACACGTGCCTTATCTGCCTGCTGAGGAAGCTGAGTGAAAAACAGCATGCTGTTTGTAACGGCAGATGGTGATGCATTTGCAGGAATCTGCATGGTTACTGCAATCTCCTTTGTACTTTTTGCAGGAACAGTTACAGTATTTTCTAAGGTGGATACCCAGGAAGCATTGGAAGTTTTTGAACTGCCTGCCTCAAGATAAACCTTATTTCCGTCTTCTTCTCTGAACCAGTCTTTATAGTTGAGATTAAAAACATAATCCTTATCCGAGCTGTTTTGAAGCGTGACTGTCTTTGTTACTTTTTCCCCCGGATTGCCTGTAAAAAACAAGCGTGTAGGTGACATAGAGATGCTTTGTGCCAAAAGTGAAGAAAAACCTGTGAGGATAAAGAAAATGAAAAGGTGAATAAACTTGTGCATGGTGTAAATAGTTTAATTATGAAAGATTCCCAAAACTACTGAAAACATCGCAAAATGAACCTTTACAAACTAAAATTTTTATTATAAAGCTGTCGCGGTATAAGTGACTGTTTGCGTATAAGTTCCGGCTGGTTTACCCAAAATATCAGATGATGAGGATTTTGCGGCTGGAATAGTATAGTCAAGATTCAGTGTTAATGCGCTTCCAAGCGGAGCATTAGCTACTAAAGTTTGATCTGTTGCAGATAACACTACAGCAGTTTTTGTTCCTCCCATACTTCCGGCAGCAGTAGAAGGTTTGATTGTTAAAACATTCACAGGAATCAGGTTGGTTCCATTCATGAAATTAGCACCTCCTGCTTTTACCTTTACATTAAAGTTCTTTGTGGAAGTAACTTTTAAAGAGTTGGCTTTAGTCACCGTTTGGTCAGAATTATAGTCTGCGGCTGTAACATAGTTAAAGTCAACTGTATTACCTATTGCAGTACTTCCTGCATCAATAGAGATGACATCATTCAGGGTGATGTTTACCGTTGTGGTTGCAGTGGTGTTTTGAGCTTGAACATTATTAGTTCCAAATATGATTGCTCCAAAAGTTAAGGCTGTGATTACGATTTGTTTTTTCATGATGGTAATATTTTATTGTTATTCTTGTTTAATTGTTTCTTTTGAACACTACAAATCTACAGCGGTGATAAAAGTTTCTTTGTAATGGAAAACGGAAGTTCATGTAGTAAAATCACTACAGGATTGCTCATTGGCTTTACATAAAAAACCCTCAGTACTTCCAGGTCCTGAGGGCAGATATATTGATGTGTTTTTTTTATTATAAAGCAGTGGCAGTATAGGTTACTGTTTGTGTATACGTTCCGGCTGGCTTTCCTAAAATATCAGATGATGATGATCTCGCTGCTGGAATAGTGTAGTCTAAATTCAGTGTTAATGCGCTTCCAAGTGGAGCATTGGCTACCAAGTTTTTTTCTCCTGCAGATAAAATCACATCAGTTTTTATTCCTCCCATACTTCCAGGAGCATCTGCAGCTTTGATTGTCAAAACATCTACAGGGATTGAGTTTGAACCATTGACGAAATTCGGTCCCCCTGCTTTTACTTTCACATTAAAGTTCTTTGTGGAAGTAACTTTTAAAGAGTTGGCTTTAGTAACCGTTTGATCAGAATTATAGTCTGCGGCTGTAACATAGTTAAAGGCAACTGTACCACCAATTGCAGTACTTCCTGCGTCGATAGATATTACATCATTCAGGGTAATATTTACGTTTGTGGTTGCAGTGGTATTTTGAGCTTGAACATTATTGGTTCCTACTATGATTGCTCCAATAGTTAAGGCTGAGATTGCGATTTGTTTTATCATGATAGTACTATTTAATTGTTATTCTTATTTAATGTTATCTTTTGAACATTACAAATCTACAGCTACTACAAAGCCGTCGCGGTATAAGTTACTGTCTGCGTATACGTTCCGGCTGGTTTACCCAAAATATCAGATGATGAGGATTTTGCGGCTGGAATAGTGTAATCCAGATTCAGTGTTAATGCGCTTCCAAGCGGAGCATTGGACACCAAAGTCTGATCTGTTGCAGATAACACTACAGCAGTTTTTGTTCCTCCCATACTTCCGGCAGCAGTAGAAGGTTTGATTGTTAAAACATTCACAGGAATCAGGTTGGTTCCATTCATGAAATTAGCACCTCCTGCTTTTACCTTTACATTAAAGTTCTTTGTGGAAGTAACTTTTAAAGAGTTGGCTTTAGTCACCGTTTGATCAGAATTATAGTCTGCTGCAGTAACATAGTTAAAGTCAACGGTATTACCTATTGCAGTACTTCCTGCATCAATAGAGATGACATCGTTCAGGGTGATGTTTACCGTTGTGGTTGCAGTGGTATTTTGAGCTTGAACATTATTAGTTCCTAATATGATTGCTCCAAAAGTTAAGGCTGAGATTAAGATTTGCTTTGTCATGGCTGTAATATTTAATTGTTATTTTTATTTTATTTAATTGTTCCTTTTGAACACTACAAATCTACAGCGGTGATAAAAGTTTCTTTGTAGTGGAAAAAGGAAGTTCATGTAGTAAAATCACTACACGGCCGGTTCATTTGATTTAAAAAGAAAAGCCCTAAGTACTTTGGAAGTACTTAGGGCTTATATAAATTCCTGTTATAACATAGATTCTACCTCACAGCTGACAGATACTTATTCCCGGATTTTGAATTTCTCTATAACCATATCAATACATACAAAATCAAAGGCCTCCCGTAGGAAGCCTTCGAAACACCAAATCACAAAATATTAATATGAAAATTTATTTATAAAGCTGTTGCAGTATAAGTTACTGTCTGCGTATACGTTCCGGCCGGTTTACCTAAAATATCAGATGATGATGATTTCGCTGCTGGAATAGTGTAATCTAAATTCAGTGTTAATGCACTTCCAAGCGGAGCATTAGACACCAAAGTCTGATCTGTTGCAGATAACACTACAGCGGTCTTTGTTCCTCCCATACTTCCGGCAGCAGTAGAAGGTTTAATTGTTAAAACATTCACAGGAATCAGGTTGGTCCCATTCATAAAATTAGCACCTCCTGCTTTTACTTTCACATTAAAGTTCTTTGTGGAAGTAATTTTTAAAGAGTTGGCTTTAGTCACTGTTTGATCAGAATTATAATCTGCTGCAGTAACATAGTTAAAGTCAACGGTATTACCAATTGCTGTACTTCCTGCATCAATAGAGATGACATCGTTCAGGGTGATGTTTACCGTCGTGGTTGCAGTGGTATTTTGAGCTTGAACATTATTAGTTCCAAATATGATTGCTCCAAAAGTTAAGGCTGTGATTACGATTTGTTTTTTCATGATGGTAATATTTTATTGTTATTTTTATTTAATTGTTCTCTTTTGTATACTGCAAATCTACAGCGACGATAAAAGTTTCTTTGTAGTGGAAAAAGGAAGTTCATGTAGTAAAATCACTACACGGCCGGTTCATTTGATTTAAAAAGAAAAGCCCTCAATACTTAGAAAGTATTGAGGGCTTATATAAAATTGCTTTTCGTTATATTATAAAGCAGTTGCAGTATAAGTTATTTTTTGAGTGTAAGTTCCCTGCGGTTTTCCAAGAAGTACCCTGGATGCTTTTTCCGCCGAAATAGAATAGGCAATATTTAAAGACTGTTTGGAACCTAAACTTGCATTACTCACCAGCACCTGGTCTGTAGTAGATAAAGTGACCTCATTCAGGGTTCCCATAAGACTTCCACCTGGTATTGCTTTTACCTGTAATATATCTACAGGAATTACATTTGCGCCACTTACAAAGTGTGCACCTTCAGATTTTACTTTTACATCAAAATTTTTGGAGGAAATAATGACTAAACTATTGGGAATGGTTATATTTTTAGAAGAATTATAATCTTTTGTGCTCCCATAGTTAAAATCTACAGCACCTTCTGAAGCAGCAGAGCCAATATCCATTGCAATAACATCCGATAAAATAATATTGACTGTTGTACTCAACTGCTCTGAATGTTGTGCCTTAACCCATTTGGTTCCCAAGGCGATTGCTCCCAGAGACAGTGCAGCGATAAAGATTTGGTTTTTCATGATTAATAAATTTAATGAGGTGTAATAAAATATTGTCATTCAGGAACTCATTATAAAGCTAATAACATTATCTGACATTACCAAGACTTTTTTCATCATTGCGTGTATTATCATCATAAAGTTGCCACGATTTTACCACATTTTTTTTAAACCTTCATATATCGTCTTCAAAGCGCATTTGCGGAAAGGAAGGGATTTGAACCCATCTGCAAAGCACTGATATTTATTTGTAACCACATTTGTCTCTGTATGCTTTATATTATAATATAAGTTTATCATCATCACTTATTTTCCCTTTTAGTTTTGAAACAACACAATCTTCAGTTACATCTTCAAAACATAAACAAATTTCAAATTCATTAATTTCTTCAAATGCATAAAAATCAAAGTCCTTTCGTTCTAATTCATAATCAGTTAGTCCTCTATCGAGTAGGATTCTAATAGCCCAAAGCATATCGGTCTTTCAACATCATTAGCACCTATAATTAATGATTTATTAGTTAAATTTATTCTGGATTTCTTAAAATTTCTGAAAACTTGAAGTTTTATATCAAAATAAACTACCTATTTTCCCTGAATTCTACTTCCATAAATATTCTTATTTTAACAACTTTGAAGATTTTTAATAATTTATAGATTTAGAAAGATTATTTTATATAAAAAACTATACAAACAAAAAAATTAAATTTTAACAAAGGTGATATTTTCTGGAATTCTCAAAAAAATCAACATCCAATTATATTCTTAGAATGGACCAATGAACCTGAAACATTTAAAGCTTGTATTATTAGCAAAGAAAACTTAGCTGGAAATATTAAAATGAAAGATGATCATTTTTTTATTAAAGATAATTCGGGGAAAGATTACGCAATAGTAAATAAACCTTCTTACTTAGTTTCAGACTATTCTTTTAAAAAAGAAATTGAGTGGTTGAAAAACCCTGTCAGATCAGGCAAATTAACAAGTAAAGGGATAGAATTTGTTGAAGATAATCTAACAGCAATTAGTCTTACCTACTCAAATGAACACATAAGTAATATTGTTAAATCGCAATAATAGCTTTGCTGTAAAAAATCAAGTCAGTTAATATACTGATATATATTATTTTGCAATCCGTAGTTTTTCGCTACATAGGTTTTTGTATTCTTCTGAGTCTCTCAAGAAAAAGGGTTGTGACTTCTTTTTTCCAGATACAATTATAGCGTCATTTATATCACCTTTGATATGATAAATTAAATCTTCAATTCTTTCTACATACTGTGAGAATGGTTTATCAGGATCGTCTCTGTTTATTAAATAGTAACCCATGATTATCAATATTTGTGTTAGACAAGGTAGAAATGGTAACAAGTAAAAAATAATTTACCTGTTTTATATCACTAAGTATACAATTTTCAGCAGGAAATTTGTATGAATTTCATCATAAAGCTAATCATGAAGGGATTATTGTATGTCATGTTTTTCTCCATGTCCCTTGTTTACTACGTCAATTTTCCCACCTGCCCCACACATACAAAATGAATCTTCTGTAAGAATCTTGTAATTATTGATAGTATCTTTTTCTGTAGTTTTCTGCCACATAGTCGGTACAGGAATACAAGGCAAATAACCACCTGATGTCGGTTTTAACTTGCACTGCCCAAATGGTTTTATGTTTGTATTTGCCTGTTTATCCTGCTCTGTAGCAATATATTTTCCTTCAGCCGTAGAAAAGTTCTGGCTGGTAACACTTAGATTACTTGGTGTTGTTCCTTGGTTACAGGATAATTGGGCGGTATCTGTGATTTTTTGTGACATGGGAATTATTTTTCTAATTTGAAAATAACATTATTATATACTAATTCTTTTTTACCAATAATTAAAGGAGAATATTGAAAGTCTTTTATATAGATTTTATTATTTTTGATTTGATATTTTGCTATTGTAACTATTGGCTTGCTTACATCATCGTAAATTTTCTCTATTTCTTTTGGAAAGCATGAAAATTTACTTTCTGATATGATTTTTACAGATTTCTTACTAAATATCAAAGTTGCATAAGAATATACCTCACATCCACCGTCAGTTCTTTCTTTACACGAATGTCCTGTCAATGACTTATATTTTTTAGTAAATATAATTTGACCAAACATAAAATGTATTGAACATACTAAAAGTATTGGGTAAATAAGTATTCTATATAAATACATAATGATTATTATTTTTGTAATTCGCTTTATTTAATAATTTTTCCCGTACTATCATCAATAATAAAACTATAATCAGGTTTCGAAAACCACTCGCCATCCACAAATTTACTATCAAGAACGTGAATCTGATAATATTTTTTAATTGCAGCATCGGGAGTGTCATGTCTTAACGCAACCGCTTGCCTCGTATCGTATATATCAACTTTTTTTTCCTTTAAAACACTATCATGTATCTGCTCAAATGTATGTTTGAAATTTTTATCAAAATTTGTCTCTTTAATAAGTTTGCCATTTTTGTCGTATTCTTTTGCCAATAGCAAAGAATTATTAAATTCATTTATTTCTGCATATAAATATGAATTTCCATAGTAAGTATAGGAATATTTAAAAGGACTATGTTTCTTAGTAATTTCTCGTTTATATCTCAATTCGGAATTATTAGGAGAAACTGTAGTAGAATATTCTCTAACTTCTGACTTGTCTATGAGTGTGTAATGATATTCATTGACATAACCTTGCTTACCTTTATTTTTCTCAAAATTTTGTATATTAAATGTTTTCATTTCTTTCGGGTTAAATGTATTGCTTTTTTGTCCTTTGCAGTTGAATGTACTTATTAATAATACTGCTAATAATATATATTTCATATGATGTTCTTTACACGTTGATTCTTACAATATCCCATTGCCATTTCCACGTAGACTTTTTCATTTTCTGACCATAACTCATAATATTATCTGTGGAGTTTGTTGGGTTACTATTTCCATTTGCATACACAAATTTTCTTTCAGCTTCTTTTATTGGAGTTCCGTCTTTATGGGTGTGGTGCAAACCTAATCCATGTAATCCTTCGTGAGAAATAGTATCACTCCCCCTTACCGCACCTTGTATACCGTTAAATAAAAATACATTTTTTATTTTTATACTCTGAACCTGCCCAGGAACTGCTCCTGCTGAACCTGTTGAAGGGTCATAAAAACTATCATATGTATTTTCATTAAAACTAAACATAGTATAATAACCCGTATATTGAGGATTTTGGCTGATATATAAGTTTTTTACATAATCAAAAATACCAGCCTTATCTTCATGAATATTACCGTCCGTATTTCTTAAACTGCCTGAGGTATTTTTGAAAATATAGTCCCCATACGTTTTATTACCATGTGCATCGGTTATAAGCTGGAATTTTGGGTCTCCGCTCAAGTCCAATATTGGACCAGTTTCCAATTCACTGGTAATGAGACATTGATATAACCCCTCTTGTAATCTTTGTTGTTCTGATGGAGAAAATATACCTGTCTTGTCATTACCAGCCACATTATTAATGTTAGTTTTTACTGAAACTAAAACAAACTTTTGATTCTTCCTTGCCGTAGCATCATTTTTCAAAATTATGATTTTTCCTACCAATGTTTTTAGAGTAAGCTGTTCGGCAGGTGTTTTTGCACTACTTCCTTTTGGGTAAGCGTAGATTTTAATTTCCTTATCTGCCGTTAAGTCTTTCAAACAAGTTATTTTTATTGTGGAATCTGCTGAATTAACTAATCCTGCTGTTTTGGTTTTATCTTGTAAAGTTACTTTGTCAATGGTTATCAATGTATCTGTAGATGTATTAATTGAAGTCAAATCAAATTCTAATTTATCTATATCTTCTTCTATTTCTACCAAAACTTTTAACTCGGCTTCATATTTTGGTTTATTTGTTATTGTTGCAGGCATCGCATCAACAAAATCTTTGGGAAACAAGGTCAGATAAGGCACAATGTATTCAATTGATGGTGTTGTTGCAGGAGCAGGAGTGCCAGCTGGTAACGGTTTTCTTGAAATCGGAATAATTGAATATTGAGTTTTTAGCTGTGTATAGGCTGTACCTGTTGCTCCCCCTGTCAAATCTGTTATACCGTCTTTATATCCTCCTTCAATAATATCTGCATAAGCAGGGTCGTTGGCAGGAGCAAGCCCATTATCTTTTTCCCTTATCCAATCAAACCCAAATTTTCCATTCCAAGCAGTATTAGGTCTGAAGTATACCATTGCAATTGCAATTTGTTCAGGTGGGGCTGTTGTTGCCTGTTTAGCAGTATTCCCAAGCTGGTTTCCGCTTTCTCCGTACATTTCCGCAGTTCCCTTGCTGTTAATAACAGCTTGTTTATCTGAATGCACAAGGGTTTTTTCTGTACCATGTAATTTAGCTTCTTTGGCTTCAATATCTAAAGTGTTTTGACTACTGAATAACGCTTTGCCACTAAAGAAGCTCATAAAACCACTTACAACTTGTTTCATAAATGGCGTAAAAACAAAGAATTTTGACATCGCATTAATGATTACGTTATTTGAAACATTCATTTCCAAATTGTTATAAGCATTCATTTGAATATCTGTGGCATTCATTATTATTTTGTTGGGAGCAGTGACATTAATATTACCTTGTCCATCCATAAAATAAATATTACCACTTGGGTCTTCTATCGTAATGCTCTTTTCCGCATCATTCATTAAAACCTTTATTCCACTGCGTGTTTGTATTGATTTTAAGTGATTATCCATACCTCCACCTAATCCTACACCTCCATGAAACATTCCACCCATTGCAAAAGGAAAATCTGGATTATGATATTCAAAGCCAACCATTACCTGATCTCCAATTTCAGGTACAGCAACAAATCCTCTGTTTTGACTTACTGCATCTGTTCCTCCAGCATCTGGACTCATCATTCGGATAAAATGAGTTGTATCATTCAATTGCCAGTCAAATCTTACCTGTATTCTTCCTTGGTTTAAAGGATCAACGTTAGAGATTACAGTTGCTACTTGTGGCTCAGCTTTTGGCACAACAAAAAAAGGTTTAGGCATAAAACCAGTTCCTTCGGCTATAGCTTCAAAGCTTCCTGTATAGTATCCCCTTGCATCCACCTCATGATTTACTTCTGTCATCATCAATGTAGTGAAGTGTGAGGTTTCGCTACTATCTGGTTTTCTCATAGCTAGATCTGCAACACAACCTGTAAATAGAAATGGTACTGTCGTTTTTCCTGAAACGGTAAAAACATCTACAGCTTTACTCCCTCTTGCACTTTTCTGTGAATCATCTATATCTAGAAACATATTAGGGTTAACGGGAGCAGGAGTCAGTGAGCGGGTTTTAAAAATATTGTTGTTAAGTTCATAAGTTTCAGATGATAGTTCACCAAGATGCTTGATTTGATTATCAACACCAATCATCTTTGCGTGATTACTGCTATTGTATCCAAAATATTCAGGCTTTATATGTATCGCATTTAACTCTATCTGTATCCCATTGATATTACTGCCATCAATAAGCTTTATAGACTTTTCATGAGGTGGTAACTTTCCGAAGTGTAGCGTTTCTCCATCATAATAGAATTGTTCCCCATAAGCTTCTGCAATTCTGGCAAGGTAATTATAATGGGTTTCGCAATATTGTGAACTGTAGTTGATATAACTATTGTTTTGCGTATCTATTCTAATATCAAAATCATTGTTACTCAATGCTTCTTTGATCACTCTATCAGCAATAATGGAAGTATTGACTGGTTGGCTGCCTCCAAAACTTTGAGTATGCGGAGCAGAATCCATCAGAATGGTAGGACTATTTCCTTTCAATACGATATTTCCCAGACTCATCTTTTCCTGACTAAATGCTACCTTCATAATAACTCCTACAAATGTGCGTTCTGGACTTTCGTTTTCAGGGTCTTTATACTTGAAAATAACTGTTAATCTTTTTCCCAAAAACTGTTTTGTCTGCTCTAAATTATGGCTTTGTGTTTTACCTAATGAATCGTGTGCTAGAGTAAGTTCAAAGTAATGGTGTGTTCTGACACTTTGCTGTAGACGGAAATGTTTAAAGTGGCTGATGGGTTTTCCATCAATCATAATGTCAAGCTTCACCACACGGTTAATGCCTGCAATATGATTATCCGAAATTTTCTCGGCATTAGATCTATTTTTTTTCATTATGATTTGTGTGTTTTATATCACTAAATGTAGATAAAAACAATGCCAAAACTGAACTTTTTTGATATTATTTCAAAAATTGTAGTAAAACTACGATTCGCCCCAAAAGTTACCCCTGAATTATTATATAAGTGATTTAAAAATAAATGAAATAGGAATTATTATTTATAATATGTATTGGTACTATGTTGCAGATTTTCTATACCTGTTTATTCATCAGTGTTTGTATAAAATAAAGCCCTGATTGAAAGTGGATCAACCCAGGCTATTTTTTAGAACTTAATCAAAGTATTCCATGTGTTACTTACATTATCTTTCCATTGAATCTGAGTAGCGGAGATCTTTTTAAACTCAAAGCTTTGTACTGTTCCAGTCGCTTTATAGTTTATCGAAAATTTATATTCATTCTCGGTACTTACATTGTTTAGGTAAAATGGATTTTCAAAGCTTGTATGAATATGTAAACAATTTTTATTACGGCGAATACGACAGCAATGAAGATTTTGTACAATGGCTGTACGAAGATGTTACGTTTAATATTCCAAACTGGGTTATAATTGATTGGGAAGCTACAGCAAGAAGTATAATGTTCGACTATTTTGAGTCTGGCGGGCATTATTTTAAATCGCAGTATATTTGCATTATAATAAACTCAGTTGTAACTCTTAAAGTTCAAATAGGTTTAATTAAATTCAAACAGATTCAAAAAAGCATTTTTCAAAAGTTTGGGTACAAAAACAAAAAAGAGAAAATGCAATTATTTAATTATCAATAATTTACAAATCCTCTTTGATTTAAAAAGTGGAGAATACGGGATTCGAACCCGTGACCTTTTGACTGCCAGTCAAACGCGCTAGCCAACTGCGCCAATCCCCCTTTTTTTATTAAGCGGTACAAAAGTAAGTATTTAAATCATATATGCAAATTTTTTGTCGCTATATTAGAGAAAAATTGTTGTTATTTGCTTCTGCAGAATAATAAACCGCTTTAATCTGATGATTAAAACGGTTTATATTACAGATTACGTCTTATTTAAATCTCAGGTTCAGAGATATGATATCTGAACTCATTCCTACAGATTTGGTATAGTGTCCATATCTGATTTCCAGCATATTCAGACGTTCTATTCCAAACAACCCATTTTTAGGGCTCAGCCTGATCCCTGCCCCGTAAAAATTACTGTTAAAGGTAGACAGGTCATAATTGCTTGTATAATAATCATCAAAAGCAGTATGCTGTTCATAAGGCGCAAAATATTTTGTTCCTTTCTGCGAATAATACCTATAAAACGGACTTACCGAAACAAAAGGAGATATTTTTACCGGAGTCTCAATATTGAAGGTATTGGATCTGACGCCCCAGCTGTCTGTATAATAGCGGTAATAGGTCCTGAAGATAAACCGGTCTCCCAGAAAATAATTGGCCCGCACTCCCAACGGAAGCTTGAATCTCTTATCCGGAAGGGCTTCCTGATGTACAGAACCATCTGTGAAATAGACCCTGTGAAAAGGCAGACTTAGAAAGCCCGTCTGTTGTACAGCATCCGTCAGAAATTCAACCTGAAAATTCTGATTGATAATCTGGGAATACGCTAAAGACAATGCAAAGGTATTTCTTCCGCTTGTTCCATAGTTTTCATGCTCTCTGCCTGTTGGGGTTCCTGTGCGCAGTTCTATTGGAGTTACCAGTTTTACCTGATCGAGATAGGTCTGAAACTTAGCGGTAAATTCCCCCATCCGGTTGGCTGTTTTCTGGGCAAATCCAATATTGATCCCGTAAGACTGATAGTCAAATTCTGTAGAAAATGAGAGCCCTCCGAAGATGGTACTTCCTTTACTTTCATTCTCTCGGCTCCATTGAAGTGACGGATATATTCTTGTATCTGCATGAGAGGCCGAAGAATTGGCTTTAAGGTCGATCATATCTGATGAAGCTGAGGTATAATGATCTACACCAACGCTAAGATTGAATTTATTTTTCCGCTGCTTGCGGTCATATTTTACCATGGTAACATCTATCGTATTGGAAAGATCAGTAAGCTTCTCCGATCCTACTCCCCCAGTCACCGCAGAATTATTCCCATCCTGACGGTAATAGCTGGATACAAGATTGGCTTCATCAAAACTCAGTTTTTTGGACGGCGCTGTATCGGTATTTTGCTGTGCCTTAGCGCTTACGAACCCAAAGAGGGCCCATATGCTTATTACAATTTTTTTCATTTCTGATTTTTAAATTATATATTGTAATGCACTCTAATTGCATCCGCATCCCCCTCCTACTTTTCCGGAATTAGCCCCCGAGGCCCCTTCTCTGTAAGATTGGAAACTAAGTTCAGTTTTTTCTATAGTCCTGTTGCCCAATGCCATTTCTGCATCATTGAGTTTTGCTTTGTCATATTCTTTCAGAGCGGTACAGGAGTGGATAAGCATGATAATAATAGCCGTCACCAGGCCGATTCCTATTTTTTTTATCGTATTTTTCATTGTAGATTAATGTTTTGAGATGAATAGACGGTATTGTCATCATCTATAATGATACATTCCAGCTGATGGATCTGATTGACCAGATCCAACGCTGCTTTTATTCCCATAATACCGACAGGAGTTGCCATGGCATCAGCTATTTCTGCATTCGGACAGAAAATAGTAACGCTTTTGACTCCTGAGACAGGCATTCCGGTTTTGGGATTGATGGTGTGAGAATACTTTTTGCCATCGATGATGACAAATTTTTCATAATTTCCGGAGGTTGCTACAGCCATATCCGTGATATTCATGTAAGAAAACGGCTGTTTTGCGTGGTCGGGATCTGCAATTCCTACCGTCCACGGTTTTCCGTTGCTCTGCATTCCCCAGGTAGTAAGATCACCGGAAGCATTTACAATTCCTGATGGTACACCTCTTTTCTGAAGCAGCCTTTTTGCCATTTCAGCAGCATAGCCTTTTCCAATCCCTCCAAAACCGATTCTCATTCCTTTCTCTTTAAGAAAAACAGTCTGATCTTCGGGATTGAGAAGGATATTCTCATAATTCACCAGTCTTAAATGATCTTTTATAAGCTTTGGGTCCGGAAGCTGCTTCATGTCGCGGTCAAAATTCCAGAAACCTTTATCTATTCCTCCGTAGGAAATATCGAAATATCCGTCAGTAATCCGGCTGATGCGAAGGCTTCTTTCAATCAGATCAAATACTTCCCGGTCTACTTTTACCGGCTGTATTCCTGCATGATGATTGATCAGGCTGGTCTGGCTGTTTTCACTGAAAGTAGTGAGCAGTTTTTCGATTCTCTGAATTTCGGCCACCGCAGCTTCTATATGCTGATAAGCCATATTTTCATGATTATCTACCACCGTGATCTCAAAAGCATTTCCCATCAGCCTCATAGGCTTTCTGAATTCTCTAAGCATCTTTTCTTATTTTCTTTGCTGTTGTATATCCCTTATTTCTTTACTGAAAGCCAATGCGCTTTCGGAAGGCAGCCCTTCCCAGGTTTTCAGGACTTTCCCATTCTGATCAAGCAAAAGAGTATAAGGAAACAGCCCTTTTGGGTTATACAGATCAGCAAGCGCTCCATTTTCCATTTTCAAATCAGCAGAAAGCTGATTCTTTTTATTTCTTGGAAAATCAACATTGATATAAACCATAATATTTTCTGTTTCCAGTTTTTTAAAATCTTCTGTTTCGATAATATTCTTATGAAGCTTTATGCAGGGAATACACCAGTCAGAGCCGGAAAAATTAAGTAATATAAGTTCGTTTTTGGCAGCAGCCTCTTTTTTGGCATTTTCAAGGCGGTTCTGTGCCATAATACCAATAGAAAACATACCCGTGATCAGGGTTAAAAACAGTGTTTTCATTATTTTAAAATGGATAATGATTAATAGAATAAGTTGAACGCTGTACACCAACTCATGGTATCCAGTATATACTGACTGCCAGTGGCTGGCAGCCGGTTTTTATTTAAAATATCAGGAGAACAGATATTTTGGGGGCTCCCATGCATTTCTAAGAAAGCCTTTGTAACAGAAATTATCATTCTTTGAGGGCATCTTACGGGATTTTATCTGTTTAAAATGATCGTTCCTCATTTCAAAATGAAAAGGATCTCCAATAATAAAAATCAATGCCAGGGGTGCCGTGTGAATAATAAAGGGTAATTTCTGATCTTTACCGTAATCACCATCTTTAACGGGATGATCATAGTGTGTTTTCAGAAATGCAGTGAGAGACATTTCCGGATTGAGTTTTTTATGTTCCCAATAATGCTCTACCAAAGTCGGAATCTTCAACAGCTGATACACTTCGGTTGTAGAAACCAAGTAAAGAGACAGCAACAATATGGAAATCAACTTTTTCACAAGCCAAAATTATATTTTTTTTTACGATGAATGATTATTTTTCCATGTTAATTATTTCCTAAAGTAAAGCCTTTTTATAAGTTTATAAATTTCAAACCATAATACAGAAACCGAGGCCGTGAGCAGCGTCAATCCAAGTTCTTTTATGCTAAGAGCCGTTACGCTGAAAAATCCCGAAACAGGTGCTGTATAGAGAATGATCAGCATCAGAAGTACAACCAATATTGAGATCCCTGCAAGCAGGATGTTTCGGTTCTTAAAACTCTCCAGCATGCTGTAATAGAAAGAGCGGTTCACCAGACTCAGCAATATATTGGAAAATATAAGCGTAGTGAACACCAATGCTCTGGTTTTAGCTTCACCATTTCCGTGGTTAACAGAGTACTGATACAGCCATAATATTCCTGCTGTAATGACGAGCCCCTGAATAATGCTTATGGTAAGCTCTTTCCAGTTCAGAAAAGTATCTGTCAATGCTCTTGGAGGTCTTTGCATCGCATTTTTTTCCATTGGCTCATTCTCGTAAACAATGGAACATGTAGGCCCCATTACCAGTTCAAGAAAAATCACATGTACCGGAGTGAATATATGGGGAAATACCCAGCCCAGAAACAAAGGCAAAGAAACGGTGAGTATAATAGGGATATGAATGGAAATAATATACTGGACCGCTTTTTTTATATTCGCATAAATCCGTCGTCCTGCAGCAACACCAATTACGAGCTTATCCAGATCATCATTGGTGATGACCAGTGCAGCAGCTGATTTGGCAATTTCAGTTCCTTTATTTCCCATTGCCACTCCAATATGAGCTGCCTTTAAGGCCGGTCCGTCATTCACACCGTCTCCCAGCATTGCTACAACGTGACCTTGTGCTTTCAAGGCCGAAACCACTTCCAGCTTTGCTTCCGGAAACATTCTTGTAAATAAAGTAGTATCTTCAGAAAGCTTAATAAGATCTGCTTCTGAACATGCTGCAATTTCATTTCCATTAACAGGTGGGGTACTGTTTTTTATTCCTGCCTGCAATGCAATGGCCCTGGTAGTATCCGCATTATCTCCGGTAATGACTTTTACCTGAATACCGGCATCGTAGATATGTTTAAATACTTCTTTTATTCCTTTTTTAGGAGGATCATAGAATACAGTCAATCCTAAAAAGTCAAATTTAAAATCCTGCTGCTTGTCTGGAAAATCATTTCCTTCAAAATGAGATCTGGCAACACCGAGAACTCTGTATCCCTGTTCTCCGAAATTCTTTATTAACGTTCTTATTTTACTTTTTTCTTCTTCTGAAAGATTGGATACACCGATAATGGCTTCCGGAGCTCCTTTAGCCGCAATAATCCGGTCTTTCTGTTCGTTTTCAAAAAGATGGGTCATCATCGGCGGTTTACCTTCCAGCGGGTATTCATGAAACATTTGATAGTCTTTCCTCTGATCAGGCTTTCGGTTCTGCTCATAGATCTTATGCAATGTAATTTCCATGGGATCAAAAGGTACAGGCTCACTACTCCACATTGCATAATCAATGAGCTCATACAGTTCTTTCATTCCAAACTCTGACTCTTCATAAATCCTGTCGGAACGGAAGTCATAAAGATGCTTCAGCTGCATGGAATTTTCCGTAATCGTTCCTGTCTTATCAGTACAGATCACAGAAACGCTTCCCAGCGTTTCTACAATACTGCTTCGTTTAATAATGATTCCTTCCCGCATCAGCTTCCAGGCACCCAAAGCCATAAACGTTGTGAAGGCTACGGGAATTTCTTCAGGAAGAACAGACATTGCCAATGTAAGCCCGCTCAATAAACTGGTCACAAAATCTCCCGTTTTAACAAAACTGAAAATGCATACTCCCAGGAAAATGATGACTCCGATAACAGCCATTCCCTTTACAAAGTTCCTGATCTGAAGCTGTAAAGGAGATATTTCTGTTTTTATATTGAGTATAGACTGTCCTATTTTCCCTACTCTTGTTTCTTTTCCAATATTTTCAACCTCAAAAACCGCAAGTCCGGAAACCGTAATTGTTCCGCTATAGACTTTATTATCTTCAGATCTGCTGTCCTTAAAAACAGAAAAACTCTCGCCCGTAAGGGAAGATTCGTTGACAGAAAAATCGTTGCTGTGAACAATTCTTCCATCAGCATTGATGAGGTTTCCCTCTTCGGTGATGCACAGATCTCCGACTGCTATTTCAAAAGTGGGAATATCTATAATCTTTGAATCCCTGATCACCTTACTCAATGGTTCATTGAGCTTTTCAAGTTCTTCCAGCGCCTTTTTGCTCCGGTTATCCTGATAAAAAGAAATTGCAGTAACTCCGACAATAGCCGCAAACATGAATAAAGCCTCTCCATAATCCCCTGTAAGAACATAAATGAAGGAAACACATATAAGAAGAATCAGCATCGGCTCTTTCAGGATGTTGAGCAGAAGATCTGCCCATGATTCTTTCTTAACTGCTTCGAGGCGGTTATATCCGTACTTTTTTCTTGAATCGGCTACTTCAGCGTCTGTAAGTCCTTTTAAGTCTTCCGGTATATTGTAATTCATAGGAAATGGATATGGATATTAAATTTACTGATTGTTTTATTATATCAGAGTAATGTTTTCTGTTTTTTCTATTCAATCTGCTTTTTAACCTCTTTTACCCATTGTTCAATTTCTGACTTTTGAGTATCATTCAGCTTTGCATTCTGGTGAACAACCGTATAAGATGTAAGAGGCATTTCACCCTCTCTGACCGTTTCTGCCACTTCATCAAGTTTCTTTAATTTTTTCTCTTTTGAATAACTGTAAAATTCATCAAAATTGAAATGCCGCTTTCCCGAGTTCACATGATCTGCCAGCCACCATTTCACAGGCTGTATGTTATTGTACCACGGATAAGCAGTAGTGTTGGAGTGACAGTCATAACAGCTTGTTTTTAATATTCCCTGCACATGATCCGGAACCCGGTAATGTTTTTCAATAGCATTTTCCGAAGGAACCACCGCTATATTTTCATCAGTATCAAAAAACTGAATTACAATCAGTAACAGGACTATAAAACCTGCTCCTGTTTTTATTAAAGAAGATGTTTTCATAATTTGTATTTATTTATAAGTTCTTTTATTTTACTATAATTTTTATTCATCTGCAGTGTTCTTAAGTTTCATAAGAAGTGTATATGCATTTTTGATGACTATTTTTTTATTTTTAAAATCGTCAGCATTTATAATCTGAACAAATCCGTTTTCTGTTTCGCCTAATGTAACAGGAGTAAGTCGGTAGGTTTGTTTTTTTTCTTCTACGAAGACAAAGTCTTTTCCTTCAAAATTGACAATACTCTCTTCAGGAACAGCATTGGAAAAAGAGGTACTGGTCTCAATTTCGGCATTCATATACATTCCGGGCACAAGGCTCTGGTCATATTTTTCAAAATGACAATGTACTTCAGCCCATCCGCCAGGGGTCACATCTTTGCTGATCAGCAGGATTTCACCATAGTATTTTTTATCAGGTTCGGTATTGGTATAGGCGACAAACCTCTGCCCTTTCTTCAGATTTGCCAGATCTTTTTCATATACTTTAAGGTTAAGATGTATATCATCCGGATTAATGAGTTCAAAAAGGACATCAGAAGTATTCACATATTTACCGACATTCACGTTCACCTTGCTAACAAAGCCATTGATGCTGCTGTAAACCGGTACGCTTTTCTGAATACTCCCGGAATTCAGAGATTCAGGATTGATATTGATAAGTCGGAGCTGCTGAGCCAGAGAGTTCATCAGGATTTTCTGGCTGTTCATTTCAGACTGGGCCTGCTGCATTACCTTATCGCTGGTGGCCTGACTTTGGTTGAGCGTTTTCTGACGGTTATAATCCAATTGGGCAAAATGATTTTTAGACTTTGCCATTAAATAATCCTGCTGAAGCTGAATAAACTGTGGATTTTCTATCACTGCAATCACCTGCCCTTTTGACACCGGCTTTCCCGGAAGCAGACTGCTTGATTTCAGGTATCCGCCTAAAGGAATACTGACAGAAACCAGATTTTGTGGCGGTACATCTATCATTCCGTTCAGCTTTAAAACGGAGGAAATTTTCTGCAGGGAGAGTACCGTTGTTACTATAGGTGCATTTTTCAGTTGCGCATCGGTAAGCATTACTACATTTTCATCTTTTGAAGATACTGTTGCCGGCGCCGGCTCTGTTTTTCCATGGTCTTTACACTCATAAAACATGAGCAATCCAATTATTGACAGGGAATATGATATGATTTTAAATATACGTTTCATTGTTATGGATTTAAAGTAAGATATTTCAGCTCTATAGCACTCTGATTCAGCTTCCAGACGGCATCGGTATAGCTATTTTTTAAAGTGACAGCCTGATTGATCAGGATGACAAATTCCAGATAGTTGATTTCTCCTTCAAGAAACTGTTTTTTAGCTGTTTCAGTGATGATATCGGCATTTTTCAATTCTGAGCTTTCATATTGAGAAACAATATCAAGATTAGCCTGATAAATCCCGGATGCCTTTCTGTACTGATTCTGCAGATTGAACTCCATGTTGGCAATCTCACTTTCTACAACAGATTCAGCAATTTTCGCGGCCTGAACTCTGGCTTTCTGCCAACCTGAAAAAACGGGAACCGAAACTCCAAGCTGTACAGAATGAAACTGAGGCGCACCGTTATATACTTTATCATCAGCACCCATCCCTCTGAAGCTGTTGAGATTGTAAGCCAGCTGAAGCCCGGGAAGCATTTTTGCCTTTTCAAGGGCAATCTGCTGTTCAGAAATGTTCTTCTGCTGCTGCAGTAATTTGATTGCCGGATGTAAACTGAGTTCTTCTTTAAGACCTCCGTTATAAATTTTCTGATCTTCCGGAAGGAAATCTGTTTCTGCATTTAAAAGCCACTGAAGCTGATATCCCAGTACAGAAAGCTCCTGGCGTAATTGCTTCAGCTGAATTTCAATAGCCGATTTTTGATTGGATGCTGTTGTTTTTTCCAGAATATTACTCTCACCTGCTTTCAGACGGATGCTCGCCTTATCCAGAAAATCAGTGTACAGCTTTAATGTTTCCTGAAGAAGCTTTTCTTTTTGTTTCCCATAGAGGATATTATAAAAGGTAAGACTCACAGCTTTCTTCAGCTCATATTCTTTAAGAGAAACATTCAGCAGGGACTTTTTCCATTCTTCCGTGTATACATTCTTCTGCTTTTTATACACTGTCGGAAATGCTATATTCTGTGAAATTCCGAATTTCATATCTGTCAGTGCGCTGTTGATCTGCCCATAATCTACTGTTACTCCCGTTTGAGGAATATCAGACGATGACCTGATAAGAGCTTTTGTATATTCTGACTTTAGTTTTTCATTTTTGAGATTTCTGTTATTTTTCAGAGCAATATCAACAGCTTCCTGTAGCGTAACGGGAGTCTGGGAGCTTACCAGCCCTTCAAAACCGAAGCATAAGATAAAGATCAGAACGGATATTCCTTTTTTATTTTTTATTTCTTTCATTTTTAAATCCTTTTTCAATAGTTACATACAATAATGGCAAAACAAACAGGGTAAGAAAAGTTGCAACCATCAAACCTCCTATAACCACCGTTGCCAAAGGCCGCTGTACTTCAGCTCCAGCTCCGTTGCTGACCGCCATCGGAATAAATCCAAGTGAAGCAACAAATGCTGTCATCAGCACCGGACGAAGCCTCGATTCTCCACCATCTATAATGATTCTTACGATATTTTTAATTCCTCTCTTGTGAAGACGGTTGAACTCTGAGATCAACACGATTCCATTGAGCACCGCTACCCCGAAGAGCGCAATAAATCCTACACCCGCACTGATGCTGAAAGGCATTCCCCTGAGCGCCATCAGAAATACACCGCCAATAATCGAAAGAGGAATCGCAGTATAGATCAGCAAGCTTTCTTTCACAGAATTAAAAGCCAGGAAAAGCATAACGAAAATAAGAGCCAGAGCAATAGGAACTGCTATCATAAGGCGCTGTTTGGCGTTATTAAGGTTTTCGAACGAGCCTCCATACGTCATATAATACCCCGTAGGAAGTTTCATCTTCTGATCTACCTTATGCTGAAGTTCTTCTACAATACTCTGAACATCTCTGCCTTTTATATTAAAGCCTACTACAATTCTTCTTTGAGCGTTTTCCCTCTGAATCTGATTGGGACCATTCTTCACTTCCACTTTAGCAAGCTGAGACAGCGGAATCTGATTTCCAAAAGGTGTGGGAACCAAAAGGTTCTTAATATCGGTAACATTTTTCCGGTCTTTGGTATCCAGGCGTACCACCATGTCAAAGCGTTTTTCTCCTTCAAAGACCAATCCTGTACTTTGTCCTGCAAATGCAGTATTGACCACCCGGTTGATGTCCGAAACAGATAAATGATACTGGGCAATCAGGGGGCGGTTGTATTCTATGATTACCTGTGGCATTCCCGAAACAGGTTCGATGTAAAGATTCTGGGTCCCTTCTACTGTTTCTATAATTTTTCCAAGCTTCTGCGCATTTTGGGAAAGCACATCAAGGTCTTCTCCAAAAATTTTGATTACCACATCCTGCCTTGCTCCGGTCATCAGTTCATTAAACCGCATCTGTACAGGATATTGAAAGCTGGCCGTAATTCCAGGTACCTCCTGCAGCTGTTTACCCATCTTATCCGCTAATTCCGGAAAAGTGGATGCTGAGGTCCATTCTTTTTTATCTTTTAAAATAACCATCATATCTGAAGCATCCATCGGCATCGGATCAGTAGGTACTTCCCCGCTTCCAATTTTTGTAACCACCTTTTCCACTTCCGGGAATCTGGATTTAAGAATATGTGCTGCCTTCTGGGTACTTTCAATCGTTGTCGTCAGATTGCTGCCGGGCAAAACCCTTGTATCTACAGCAAAATCACCTTCCTCAAGAGAAGGAATAAATTCAACTCCCATTTTAGATAAAATGAAAACAGCGGTTACAAACAGGATGGCCACAACACCAAAAACTATTTTGGGTACTCTGAGAAGTTTGAGTAAAACTGTAAGATATATTTTCTCCACCTTTTTCATCATTCTGTCTGACAAAGTAGGTTTAGCACTTCTTTTTCCCAGCAATACTGCACTCATCATCGGAATATAGGTCAGTGAAAGCAAAAATGCGCCGAGGAGTGCAAAAGCTACGGTCTGAGCCATCGGTTTAAACATTTTTCCTTCGATTCCCTGCAGGGTAAGGATCGGGAGATAGACAATCAGAATGATAATCTGTCCGAAAACAGCGCTGTTCATCATTTTCCCTGCAGATTCTATAACTACAGTGTCCATTTCGGATTTTCCGACAGAGAATATCTTTTTAAATTTTGAATTGTGACTGAACTGGTGTAAAACAGATTCCACAATAATCACTGCTCCATCGATAATCAGTCCGAAATCCAGAGCTCCAAGGCTCATCAGATTTCCACTGACTCCAAAGAGGTTCATCATACATATTGCAAAAAGCATCGCCAAAGGAATAACGGAGGCAACCAGCAACCCTGCTCTTATATTTCCAAGAAATAAAACCAGTACGAAGACTACGATCAATGCTCCTTCTGTAAGGTTTTTTTCTACTGTTCCGATGGCATTGTTCACCATTTTGGTTCTGTCCAGAAAAGGCTCTATCACCACTCCTTTCGGAAGGGTTTTCTGAACCTGGGCAATTTTTTCCTTTACATTTTTTATGACCTGATTACTGTTCTCGCCTTTGAGCATCATTACTACAGCTCCTGAAACTTCTCCCTGATCATTAAAAGTCATGGCTCCATAACGGGTGGCAAAGCCGGTTTTCACTTCAGCAATATCCCGTATAAACAGAGAAACAGCATTTGTTTTGGTTGCAATAGAAATATTGTTTATTTCTTCAATACTTCCTACTAATCCTTCACTCCTGATGTAAAGAACAGTAGGTCCTTTTTCGATATAGGCACCTCCAGTATTCTGATTGTTGGCCTGCAATGCATCAAATACGTCATTGATTGTTATTCCATAGGCATTAAGCCTGTCCGGATTTACAGCAATTTCATACTGTTTCAGTTTCCCTCCAAAGCTGCTTACTTCCGCCACTCCCTTTACACCCAAAAGCTGTCTTCTTACAATCCAGTCCTGAATAGTACGGAGTTCTGTGATATTGTACTTTTTTTCGTATCCCTTTTCGGGTCTTACCACATACTGGAAAATTTCGCCAAGCCCTGTGGAAATAGGTCCAAGCTGTGGATTTCCAATTCCCTGTGGGATAAGAGACTGTATCTGCTGAAGTCTTTCGGCAACCTGCTGCCTTGCCCAGTAAATATCAACATCATCTTCAAAGACAATCGTAACCAAAGAAAGTCCAAATCTGGAGAAACTCCTGATTTCCTTCAATCCTGAAATATTATTGTTGGCCTGTTCTATGGGAAAAGTTACAAGCCGTTCTATATCTGTCGCACCAAAAGATGGCGCAGTGGTAATAACCTGTACCTGATTGTTGGTAATATCCGGTACTGCATCTATTGGCAGCTGGGTTACCTGATAAGATCCCACACCAATGAGTCCCAATACCAACAATGCAATTATGAGTTTATTCTTTACAGAAAACTCAATGATTTTTGTAAGCATATAATGATTGATTAATCTTAATTTTCGTGATAAAATTCCGGTATTCTGAAGCATAGACGGAGTGCATCTGCATTACGTACAGACACTCTGAGAAACAGAATACCTTCCCAGCCAAAAAACTGACTGAGAAAACAGATTAAGACTGATGAGATCTTGGCGGCTGCCAGATAGAGTTGAGAATTTCCTTGTTGTAAAGAGCACTTTTATAAAAAGTCTTCTTGGTCTCAATAGGATTAAATACCTTCTCTATACAATGAAAATCTAAGGAAGGATTGATGGTAAAAGCCACAGACAGCAGACTTGCATGTGAAACAAAAGGCAGTCTCTGGTCCTGATCGTGGTCACTGTCTTTTACAGGATGATCATAATGGGTTTTCAGAAATGCGGCAAGTGACATTTCAGGATTCAGGTTTTTATGCTGAATATAGTGCTCAATGAGAAGCGGCATTTTCAAAAGCTGATACAGTTCGGTAGTAGAAACCAAATACAATGATAACAATAATATGGAAATCAGCTTTTTCACTCTGTCAAAATTATAAATTTTTCCATTAAGAATGATTTTAAATAACCTATACCAGAGTAAATAAAGCTGTATTCGGCGGAAATTTATATCATATATTATGACATTTTGAATGAATACTCGTCATACACGGTATTGATAAGCTCATCAGAATGAATATTCCGTGAGAAAATAGGATAATGAAAACGATCCAGCTTATTAAGAATACGGATAAGATCCATCTTTTCCTTATGGGTAAGGTTTCCGGCAACAATATTCGTTGCCTGACGAATTTTTTCCATTTGTCTTTCAAGAACAACCAGTCCCTTTTCTGAAATACGGATGAGCTTGCTTCGTTTGTCTATCTCAGATTCTGTCTGCTCCACCAGTTCCTGGCGCAGCAGTCTTGCAATAATAAGCATACCTACCGGTTTATCATGAATGTTTTTTTTGATCAGAGCCATTTTCGTCATCTCTCCAAAAGCTTTCAGATTGATCAGATAAATAAAATCTTCCTGGGTGGAAAATTCCGAATCTGAGATGGCAGATTTGGAATATGTTTTTGCATACCGGTTGAGGTGAACAAGCAATGTACTTATAGCACTTTCCGGGGTTCTTCCGTTTTCCTTTCCTTCCCAGTATGGCTCTTCAAGAGGATCCGCAGATCCTGCATTCTCCTTATCAGAGATCCAGGACTTAAAACCTTCAACAGTAACAGGATAAGTATCCGGAGAAGTTTGATTTTCCGACTCAAATTGCTCAAGGAGCGTCATAAAGTCTTTGATAAGTGTAAAATTCATTTCAAATAAAATAGTATACAAATATACTTCTTTTATTGTAACCTGGAACAAGTATTAACATTGCTACTGAAAGCACTGTATAAATCAGCTGTTTAAAAGATATCTTTTGTTCAGACGGTATAAAATTTGCATATTAAAGTTTAACAATAAACGATATGGATGAAACAAAAATTGAATTATCAGATCCTGTTGATGATAAGTATCTTATTGATCAATATTTTAATTTAATCATAAAGAAAGAATTAAATATTGATGTGGATGTCAGCAATGAATATGTTATTGCACAGAATATAGTTTCAAAAAAATTAATACTGGTCAATACATTTTCAGATGCTATTATGGGTAATCCCCAACTTTATCTCTTACTTCGTTCTCTGCTTTATAATGTGAACACTTTATGCCTGACAAAAAGGCAGATCATGATGGCATTAGAAAACAAATAAAAATCTCTCAACATTCTGAGAGATTTTTACTGGCTTAATTTTTATACCTGTTCTTTTATATGCTTTTCCACCATCATTTCAAGATCATCCAGATTAAAAGGCTTTGAAACATAATCATCCGCCTGGGCTTCTGATGCTAAAGCAACGATATCATTATTTGCTGTAACATAAATAACAGGAATGTGCTTGAATTCTTCACTGCTTTTAAGAAGTCTTGTTGCTTCCACCCCACCGATTTTCGGAATCCAGTTATCCATTAAAATAACATCCGGCTGATACGCTGACACTTTTTCAAGAATATCATGTGATGTTTCTGATATTTTGACATCATAGCCGTTTTCTTCAAATATGATGGTGATCACTTCTAAAATAGCCGTATCATCATCAAAAATTAAAATTTTCTTTTTACTCATATTATTCAGTTTATTCTATTTACAAATATTGCAATTGATTGATATAATCTGCCAGATTATCCGGCCTGATAATTAAATCATAATCAATTTCTTCTATTGCATGTTTGGGCATATATTCCACTTCTGCTGTTTCGGGGTCCTGAATCCAGACCTTTCCATTATATTTTTTTATATAACTCAGGCCTTCCACTCCATCTGCATTGGCTCCTGACAAAAGCACACCGATCATATTTTCGCCGTAGACCTCTGCTGCTGACCTGAAAGTGACATCTATTGAAGGACGGGAATAATTCATCTTTTCGGAACTGTCCAATGACATATTTCTCTTATTCTCAAAAAGCAAATGATAATCTGCGGGGACAACATATACTGCCCGATGGTTAACTTCTGTTTTATCTTCAACTTCTATCACCGGTATTTTTGTAAACTGCTCCAGCAAAGTCCGCAGAATATCACCTGACTGGGCCTTCCGGTGAAGGACCAGTAAAATGGGAATCTCCAGGGAATCATTCAGGCTTTTGATCATTTCAATGATGACCTGCAGGCTTCCTGCTGACCCCCCAATAACAATTAATTCTATGTCTGTCTGTGATTTCATAGCAGTAACTATTAGTGATGATCAATCTTTTTATAAATTTTCTGATCTTCAACCTGATGATAATTCTTATCTATGGTAGAAAACCTAAGTGTTTCTTTAGCCCCTAAAGCCAGAAAACCCAAATTTTCCAGACTGCTGTCAAAAAGTTTGAATACCCTTTCCTGCAGTTCTCTATCAAAATAAATCAGAACATTCCTGCAGATAATCAGCTGAAAGCTGTTAAAAGAACTGTCTGACACCAGATTATGCGTAGATAAAATAAGTTTTTCCTGTAAACTCCCGTCAAATTTCACACTGTCATAATTGGCGGTATAATAATCAGAAAAGTCTCTGATCCCTCCTGAAAGCATATAATTTTCAGAATAAAGTTTCATCTGCTGCAGGGGAAAAACACCGGCCCTTGCTGTTTCCAGAACAGAAGGATTAAGATCTGTACCATAAATCAGAGATTTATGATAAAGCCCTGCTTCCTTCAGCAGAATCGCTATGGAATAAGCCTCCTCACCTGTTGAGCAGCCTGCCACCCATACTCGGATCAGAGGATAAGTACCCAGCTGCGGCAGAATCTTATCTCTTAAGGTTTTAAAAAAAGAAGGATCCCTGAACATTTCAGTAACGTTTACCGTAACTTCCTCTACAAATCGTTTTAAATATTCAGGATCATTCATGAGGGTATATCTGAGCTCTGCGAAACTGGTAAACCTGTCCAGCAAACAGATCCTGTTGACTCTTCTTTTAAATGATGCCCTGCTATAGCCCGAAAAATCATAGCCATACATCTCATAGACATCATTGATCAGAAATTCGACTTCTTTATCTTTTACAATACTCGGTTCCAGCATTTATGAAAATTTTTCTATAGCTGTTATTAAAAGATCCACATCAATTGGTTTTGAAACGTAGTCATCAGCTCCTGCTTCGATGCATTTCTGACGGTCTTCAGGCATCGCCTGTGCAGTCACAGCAATGACCGGAATATTTTTGATTTCCGGGGTACTTCTTATGATTTTTACCGCTTCATATCCATCTATTCCCGGCATCATCATATCCATAAGCACAACAGAAAACTGATGATCAGACTTCAGGATAGCGAATGCCTCCTGGGCCATTGTACAGGTTTCAACAGCATATCCACGGGCCTTAAGAGTGAGTTTCAATGCAAATATATTACGTGGATCATCATCCACAATTAAAATTTTCTTATTCATCAGAATTATATCTGTTTAACTTTCATACAACCAAACACGAAGAAGTGACAGCAGCTGATCAATATCTACCGGCTTCGATATATAATCTGAAGCTCCTGCCGTAATACATTTTTCACGTTCTCCAATCATGGATTTTGCGGTAACGGCTATAATAGGCAGTCTTTTGAATGCCGGCATTTTCCTGATTTCCTTTATCGTTTCATAGCCATCCATTTCCGGCATCATCATATCCATTAAAATAACATCTACATCAGGATTCTGCTGAATTTGCTGCAGTGCATGTTTACCGTCCATGGCAACAATAACTTCAACTTTATACTTTTCCAGCGCTTTTGTTAAGGAAAAAATGTTCCGGACATCATCATCAGTGATAAGAACTTTTTTTCCGCTCAGAACTTCCGTTAAAGATCCTAATACCCTCCCTGTAGTACTTTCAGATGAACTGTTTTTTTCTTCCACCAAATGTAAGAATAAACCTACTTCATCTAAAATTCTTTGGTATGAATGTGCTGTTTTTACGACAATAGAATCTGCATACTGTTTTATTTTCAGCTCTTCTTCCCTCGACAGATTATTTTCTGTAAAGATAATGATGGGAAGGTTTTCCAGCCCCTCATAACTTTTGATTGATTCGATAACATGATATTCGTTTCCTTTTGAACTTCCGATATCCAGGATAACACATTCCACAACATCAGAGGTCAGCGCTTTTACACTGTCCTCTACATTATGAACCACAGATAATGAAATATTAAAGTTACTCAGGAAATAGGACAAAGCACTGGCATGTTTAGCATTTTCTTCGACAATGAGCACCTTCTGAGGCCCTTTTTTTAATGCGTCTTCAATTTTCCTGAATACATCTGTCATTTTATCCAGCGCCACCGGCTTATTAATGAAGTCAACAGCTCCTTTCATAAGGCTTTCTTTTTTAAGATGAAGAACAGACATCATATGTACAGGAATATGCCTGGTGACAGGATCCGACTTTAACTCATCCATTACCTCCCAGCCATCTTTCACCGGAAGCTGAACGTCCAGCAGGATCGCATGTGGATTATACTTCCTGGCTGCTGGCAGACCATGATCTCCTCTTACGGCAACTATTCCTTTATAATTCTGTAAATGGGCATATTTCAAAAGGGCTTTCGCAAAATGGATATCATCTTCTATAATAAGAATAACCCTGTCCCCATCCTTAATATCATCTCTGTCATCTGCCACATCTTCAGGAATTTCCAGTGTATTCGGCCGAATAGTTTCTTTTTCACCTTCATCAAGAATATTCTGGATTTCTTCCACGTCTTCACGTATGATTTCTACAATATCCTGATCTGTTTCAGAAGGAGTGGTTTCGGCAACGGCATATATAGGAATAATAAAACTGAATTCACTTCCTTTGTTCAGTTCACTTTTCAGGACAAGCTCGCCTCCAAGAAGTTTGGCAATCTCACGGCTGATTGACAGTCCCAGTCCGGTACCTCCAAATTTTCTCTTCGTGGATCCATCAGCCTGCTGAAATGCCTCAAAAATGATCTTCTGTTTATCTTCTGCGATTCCTACACCGGTATCTTTTACTGAAAACATAATAAAATCAGGTTTTCCGATAGGCTTGCTGATGTTCAGGTCAATGCTTCCTTTTGTTGTAAATTTTAAAGCATTCGATAATAAGTTTCTCAATACCTGATCGATTCTGAGGCGGTCACTTTCAATAACCTTCTGTACATCAGGATCAATCTGAATATTAAATGGAAGATTCTTTTCCTGGAATACAGGATTAAAAAGGCTTTTTAAATCCTGTATGATCTCTTCGATACTCACTTCCTGATATTCAAGAGTCATTTTACCGGACTCTATTTTGGCTAAGTCCAGAATTTCATCAATTAGTGTTAATAAGCTTGTTCCTGAGCTCTGGATCACCTTTGCGGATTCTATCTGATCCTCATTAAGATTTTCATCAGGATTTTCAACCATTAAGCGTGATAAAAGAAGAATTGAATTCAGAGGAGTCCGCAATTCATGGGACATATTGGCAAGGAATTCTGATTTGTATTTCGTGCTCAGAGCCAGTTCCTCCACTTTTTTCTGAATTTCGTTATTACGTTCAGCAATCAGATGATTTTTTTCTTCCAGTAATCTTGACCGTTCCTCCAGTTCTGCATTGGCCTGCATCAGCTCCTCCTGTTGCACTTTCAGCTCTTCTTCTGAAGCCTGAAGCTTCTGGGTCTGTGCTTCCAGCTCTGTATTGAGGTTTTCCAGCTCTGAATGCTGCACCTGCAGCTCTTCAGACTGAGCCTGGGTTTCTTCCAGTAACTGTTGCTCTTTTTCTCTGCCTTTTGCCGCACTTAATGCAATTCCTATATTGATGCAGCATTCTTCAAAATAACTGATTCTGTCTTCTTCAAAATTGGAGGTAGAACCGAGCTCTAAAACTCCTATAGCATGTCCGTCTGCAAAAATCGGGATCAGCAGTATCCCATAAATCTTGATTGTACTGCTGGCAAAAGTTACTACAAAATCATCTTCATGAAGGTTATTGTAAACCCGGGTTTTGGAATTGATAAAGGCCTGTCCTACCATCCCTTCTCCCGGTTCAAAAACCTTTTTCATATTGGCTTCCAGTCCGAATGCTTTATTCAGTTTTAAAATCCCTTCATCGTACAGGTATAGTGAACCGTTGATACAGCTTCCATATTCAATAAGCTGTTTTAAAGCCTTATCAGAAACTTCTTTTACCGATTTATTTCCCACTAAAGATTCATTCAGTAAAGCAAGACCTTTCTGCCGCCAGTCACTTTTATTAATTTTATCGAAAGAGATTTTAAGGGATTCTGTCATATGATTAAGAGACCCTACAAGATCTCCGAGATCATCCTCTGAATGATCAATGACCTTTTCACTGTAATCACCGTTGGCCACTCTGTTGGCAATCTTCTGGATAGCACTTACACGGCGTGTCATCTCCTGATCTTTTTCTTTAAGCATTCTCTCCAGCTTATCTCTCCTGATCAGATCTGCCCGCATTTTAATATAAAAGAAGACTGTTACCACCACTGCTGCAAGGGCCGAGAACATAATAAAAAGAACAGTAGTATCGGACGACCTGTTTAAGTCCTTATTTTTAATCTCAAGCTGACTTTCTTCATATTGCACAAAATCATTGACAATTTTCCGGCATTGATCCATATAGCCTTTACCTGTCACGATTTGCTGCTGGGTCATGACAATACCTTTACGTCTGTTTTCAACCAGCTGTTTCAGGTTTTCCATTACCTGATTGACCGCAGCTTTCAGGCTGGCAAGCCTTTCCAGCTGATTCTGATCCTGCAGTCCTAGTGATTCTGCACGTACCAAAGCTTTGGGATATTCTCTTAAGCCGCGCTTATACGGCTCAAGAAAGTCTTCTCTTCCGGTCAGCTGATATCCCCTGTTTCCTGTTTCAGCATCCAGTAAGGCTACCAAAACATCTTTTACCGCTGTTACAGACCGTCTGCTTCGGGAAAGACTCTCACGATGATTCATCTGATTCTGAATACTCCAATAGGAAGCCAGTGAGCTGGCTATTAAAATCAAAAGTGAGAAACCGACTCCAAACTGGAGATTTCTTATAATTTTTTTCGGCATGAAAATTAATTTAATGGTAAAGTGAAATAAAAGGTAGAGCCTTCATCTACTATACTGGAAACACCGACGTTTCCGTGGTGCTGCTTGATAATTTCTGCACAGATAAACAATCCGATTCCCATTCCCTGGAACTGCAGTGAGGACTCTTCTACACGGTAAAACTTTTTGAATACAGCATCCTGCTTAAAATCGGGAATACCAATTCCAAAATCTGTTACATTAACTCTTACCTCCTGTGCTTCCTCATCTACAAATGTGGTCACAATAACCTGATTGTTATGGGGTGAATATTTAATCGCATTGGTAAGAAAATTAATCAACACCTGCTCTATACGGATTTCATCTAAAGGAATCAGAATATCCGGTTTGGTGCCATGACGTTCAATTTTTACTTTGCGTTCATCATGAGTCTGGAGTATTATTTCAATGGCATTGCTGATTACACTTTCCAGATTAACCGGTTTCTTATTGATTTTCAGTTTCCCGTTTTCTATTTTGGAAACATCCAGCAGATCAGTAATAAGGGTGTTCAGCTTTTCAATCTGCCCCTGGACTTTTGTTACAAATCCGGCTTCAGAACTTTCTTTATCCAGCTTTAATTTTCTTTCCAGCAGCTGAACATAAGCTTTAATACTGGTTAAAGGAGTTTTTAGTTCATGGCTTGCAATGCTCAAAAACTCATCTTTTTCTTTTTCCACTTTCTTCTGATCATCAATATCAGTAAAAGTTCCAACCCAGTTTTTGATACGGTTCTCATCATATACAGGGGTTACCCGAAGCAGATGATAACGGTACTCTCCGGAAATAACATTCTTAATTCTGATCTCTAATTCAAGAGCTTTGCCTTTTCTCATGCATCTTTCAAATTCTTCTTTGATATCGTGATCGTCAGGATGGGTTTCGGGAAAACTCTGTTCAGAATCAGAATACTGGTACCATTTCCCATTCACAAAATCAACCGTTCCTTTTTCATTCAGGGTAAATGCAATCTGGGGAAGTGATTCCAGCATTAAATGAAAATGATCAATCTGGGATTTCATGGTTACCTGAGATTCCCGTCTTCCTTTCACTTCCAGCTCAAGATTCTGCTGTGTTTTTTTCATGGCAATATTCTGTTCCTGAAGATTATAGAATGTTTTTACCTTGAGAAGAAGAATTTCAGGATCTACGGGTTTGGTAACATAATCTTTGGCACCAGAAGCATATCCTCTTGTTATAAACTTTTTATCGGTATTGACAGCGGATAAAAATATGATGGGAACTTCTTTGGTTTTACTGTAATCGGCGAGTGTTTCAGCCACTTCAAAACCATCCATATCGGGCATTTGAACATCCAGAATGATTAAGGCGTAGTCATTTTTCAGTGCTTTACCAAGCGCTTCCTCACCTGAGCTGGCTGTTTCTACCTGGAAATCCTTAGATTCAAGCAATTTTTGAAGGGAGTAAAGATTACTTTGGTTGTCATCAACAATTAAAATCATAGAAGTTAAAATCAATAATTAGTTACAGATACTTTAGCCTCAAAAATACTCACAATATTTTAAAAAGCAGCAATTTTTAAGGGATTATCAATAAGGATTTCATACCACATTTTACGGAGAAGATGTCAATGGCATGAGGATTGAAATTGTTTATTGGATTTAAAAAAATTCTCTCTAATTTTTCAGAAAAATAAAACCTATGAAAAAAACAGTAAGTTGTATGAATATCGATGAGAAAACTCTTTACGAATTCGGGGGTGAAAATATCATTTATAGGTCTAAAGAGTTTATTTTCAAGGAAGGTGAGCATTCACAGTATTACTTTCAGATTATCAGTGGAAAAGTGAAACTGAATACATTTAATGAAAACGGAAAAGAATTTATTCTGAATATTTTAGGCAAAAATCAAAGTTTTGGTGATCCTCTTTTATTTATCGAGAAACTTTATCCTACCAATGCTGTAAGTTTACAACCCACCGAAATCATAAGAATGCCTAAAAATAATTTCATGGAAATGTTAAAAAGCAATCCCGATATTTCGCTGGAAATGAATATGTGTCTATCACAAAGGCTTTATTATAACAGTTTAATGGTCCGTAATATGGCATCATCAGATCCTGCCCAACGGTTAAAAGGCTTACTCGATTATCTTAAGAGTTATCATGATGGGGACTGTCAGCACTGTTTTCCCATTGAGCTTACCCGCCAGCAAATTGCTGATCTTACTGGATTGAGGGTTGAAACGGTAATCAGAACAGTGAAAAAGATGGTAACCAATGAGGTGATAAAACTTGATGGCCGGAGAATACTATATTAATCTTCTGGATTGCGGAAATCTAAATAACTCAACCGAACATGTCTCAAATAAAAAAATAGACTATAAATATACCACATAATAAAATGACCGGAAATCTTAAGATTTCCGGTCATTTCTTTAAACTAACATTAATTTGTTTTCTTTCTCCATTCAGCTTTTACATCTTCAGCCGCATCTTTCGTTTTCTCCCAAGCCTCATCTGCCTTATCTTTGATATCTTCCCAAGTCTCAGAAAAGTTTGATTTTACCCTATCAAGCCAATCTTCCTGTGTCGCTTCCTGATCATTATCTCTTTTTTCATTGATATAATCCCTCGCTTTATCTGCCAGATCAGAGATTTTCCATTTTGCATCGTTCGCTGCATTTTTCAAAGAGTTTTCTGTTTCGTTAACTGCCTTTTCTGCTTTGTTGTAATCTGAATTGTTCATAATATAATATTTAAGTAATTTGGTATATAAATAAACAATACCCATGCCTAAAAGCTATTCAAAATGTTAAAAATTTCTTAAAGTCAAAAGGTTATTTTCTTCCGCCAAGTCTTTTAATCATTCCTTTAAATATAAATCCATGAAATGGCAGCACCATGAACCAATAAAGCCTGCCCCATATTCCTCTGGGCCGGAATACCGCTTTTTGCCAGATTTTATTTTTATAAAGCTTAAACATCAGCCAGGCTTCTCCCGGAAGTTTCATTTCAGCCAGCAGAATAAGCTTTCCTTCTTTACGGTCAGCATACAAGACCCTCCAGAAATCCAGCGCATCTCCTTCTCTGAGCTCCATAGGATGCCTTCTGCCTCTCCTTAATCCAGGGCCACCAACAAGCCTATCGAGAAAACCTCTTATTTTCCAAAGATACTGTCCGTACCAACCATTAATACCCCCTATCCGGAATATCCGGTTCAGGCACATTTCCCTGTCGTCATACACCTCACTTCTGAGGTCTGTAAAACATCCGTATTTAGGAACATCCTGAAATTCTTTTAATGTCGAATCATTCCGGCTGCTGATAAAACTGTCTTTCCAGCTGGATACAATTTCATTGGCCTGTATCTTTGCGAGTGTTCTTTTCAATGCAGTATCGTAAGAAAAAGGCCGTACTCCGGTAATCAATTTGATTTCAGCCAGACTTTCAGGCCTGCAGACAACCTCTATCTTCATGCTTCCCACGAGAGCTTTCGCCAGTTTGTAGGAAGTAGAGGTAATAAAATAGAGCCAGTATGAAGAAAGTCTCGGAGTCATAACCGGCAGTGTAAAAATTGTTCTTTTAAGGCCTCTTACTTTTGCAAACTGCAATAGCATTTCTTTATAGGTTAATATATCATCACAGCCAATATCAAAGTTTTTCTGATAGGCCTGAGGCTTCAACAAAACAAAAATGAGAAAATCAAGCACATTGGCGATACCTATCGGCTGGCATTGGGTATGGAGCCATTTGGGAGCTACCATGACGGGTAATTTCTCAACAAGATCTCTGATGATTTCAAAAGAAGCACTTCCTGAGCCAATTATAATTCCGGCCCGAAGAACTGTTGCAGGCACTGCACATTCCATTAGAATTTTCTCAACTTCATACCTTGAGTTCAAATGCTTTGATAATTCCTTTTCATTCACAAGACCGGAAAGATAAACGATATGTTTACACTGTGTTTTTTCTATATAATGAGCAAAATTAGAAGCACATTTCTTTTCAGAATCTTCATAATCATCCATATTGCTCATAGAATGCATCAGATAATATGCACCTGCAATATCTTCCGGAATATTCTTTAAGGTCTCCGGTTTTAGAAAATCAACCTCTATGAGCTCTATCTGTTCATCATCAATTTCCGTACTCCTGGTAAAACGGCTGATATCCCGACAGCAGCAGACTACTCTGTATCCCTGAGCAGCAATTACACTGATCATCCTTTTACCGATATATCCGGTAGCTCCTGTAAGCAGTATTTTCTCCATAATTATTGTATTTTAGAGATCATTACAATTTTCCGGCAGGCTGAGATCCCATTATATTTTCTCTAAAAGATGGCCAAAGTAATCTTTTTTCTTGATAAGATAGCCTTCATTCAATTCATTGGAATCTATCTCCAAAGGGATTCTTCTTTTGAGGACAATACCGCTTTTTTCAACAGATTTAAGTTTATCCGGATTATTCGTCAGTAAGTTAATTTCTTTGATCCTGAGAATTTTCAGCATTTCTACTGCTGCATCAAAATTCCTTCCATCAGCAGGTAAACCCAGCTTCAGATTTGCCTCCACAGTATCAAATCCCTGTTCCTGAAGCGCATAAGCTTTCAGCTTATTGATGATCCCTATATTCCGGCCTTCCTGGCGGAGATAAATAATCACACCTCCATTTTCAGACATATATTTCATAGCAGCATTCAGCTGCTGCCCGCATTCGCATTTTTTAGAATGAAACACTTCTCCTGTGATACATTCTGAATGAAAGCGGACATTAACCGGCTTATCAAAATCTGTATTTTCTGCCACCCAGACTAAATGCGGGCTCCAGTCCTGTTCACTTCCTGAAAATGCATAAACAGTAAATATTCCGTAATCCGTCGGTATATTGGATTGTGCTTGTATTTTGAGCATGGTCTAAATATTAATCGTTTTAAAATTATATGTTATTAAGTGTTATTTTTCAAAAGGACTTTTTCTATCCTGTTTTACCCAGATAAGCCTTGAAGTGTCATAACCAATTTCCTTTGCTTTTTTCATAAAGTTAACCCTGATGTTTTCAGGAATGTTTTTTTTCCGTGAAAGAATCCACATATAGTTCAAGTTCTTTCCGGCAACCAAAGCATATTGGTAATCTTCAAGGGCAATCACATTATATCCGGCATAAAAAGGCCCGAAAAAACTTACCTTCAGCGCTGCAACGGTCTTGTCTCCACGGAATTTCGCCGTGCCATCAACCGATACCCACTTGTTCTTTCTAAAATTATATCCGCTGTTGACCACCTTTACACTTCCGTCACCATTCAGGCTATACTGAGCTATTGCATTATCAAGATCTTTTTCGAACCGATAATCAAACCTCGCAATTTCATACCATGTCCCAAGGTATTTGCTGATATCAAAGTTTTTAACAGGTTCTGCTTTTTCCGGGATGGATGAACAGGAAATCAATATGCATCCAAAGGCTATTAATAGGGCGAAAATTATTTTATTTTTCATTTTTATTCAATTTTTTAAAGAAATAAATGTTAAGTAAAAACTGACTGTAACCATAAACAGCATCTTCAACAGGAATGGTAATCATTCTTATTCCCATAAACTCTTCCGGATTATAATTAACGACAGGGGACGGAATTACAGATCCGGTAAGGATTCCGTTTACCGCAAAAAAGCCCGGCATTAAAATAAGATACACGAGACTCACCTTTCCTATCCATTCTTTTTTGGCTATAAAATGCAGATAACACAATGTAAGGATGGTTACGATCACCGTCAGCAAAGTGTATATTTTATTAAAAAACAAAAGTCCGGCTACAGCAAGGATAATCACTGATGTGAAAACAATCAGATTATTGAAGACCTCTGCCCAGGCCAGCTTATAAAACTTCTCAAAACAATAGTACGTAAAAACACACGCAAAAGGAATACAGTAAAAGAACAACCATTCTTCAACCGGAAGTCCGGCGATCTTAAATCCTAAAGTGTATTTCAGATCAAACCACCACACTCCCATCCTGGTAAAACAGATATCCCACAGAATAAAAGGAATCGCTACAATTGTGGATGAAAGCAGGAAAGTTCCAAAATGCTTATTAAATTGTATCCTTCTGTCAAAAGATGCCAAAAAACATATAATGACAGTGAAAAAATTGATCAGTATGTAGGTATAAGACATCATTGCTTATTAAAATACATTTTAAAATATTTAACCGGAACCCAAAGAAAACCGAAGCACTCTCCTTTTTCTTTCCCGAGATGCCTGTGATGCTGTTTGTGAGCACGGCGTATAGCAAGAAAATAAGGATTCTTTGTTTTTGTGAAAACTTTTGCCCTCTGATGAATAAAAATATCATGAACAAAAAAGTAAGCCATTCCATAGAGACTTATTCCCAGACCAATAAAAAACCAATAGCTGAATTCCTGCTTTACACCTAGGTACAATAAAGCGATGGCCGGACTCGCAAAAATGAAAAAGAAAAGATCATTTCTTTCAAGCTTTCCCTCATTGCTGTGATCATGGTGATCACGGTGCAGACTCCACAAAAAGCCGTGCATGACATACCTGTGAATAAGCCAGGTAGCTCCTTCCATAGCAATAAACACACACAAAACGATCAGAAAATTCATATTTCCCCTAATTTGTTATTAAAAAGATCATTCAAAACTTTATACCTGAAATCGAAAATACTTTCCAGTTTTTCTTTTACAAATAACCTATGAGCTATTGTTCCTAATATTCCTAAAGGAAGCTCATAGTCTACAGTATCTTTCATTAATATTCCGTTTTTATCCGGAAGAAATTCATGAAAGTGGTTCCAGTATTTGTAAGGGCCGGACTCCTGAAAATCAGTAAAACTTTTATAATCCTCCACCTGGCTTATTACAGTCTTCCATCCCATCGGAATTCCCAACAAAGGAGAAACCTTGTACCGGATTTCCATTCCCTGGAAAATAGGCTCATCATAAACATCCGACAGGACAACGAAATTCATGCTTTTCGGAGTTATCTTCGATAAATTATGAGGCGAAGAAAAAAATTCCCATGCCATATCAATATCACAGTTCAGCTGTTGCTCTCTATATAATCTGTATACCATTTTTATTTTTTTATTAATACATTCAGCACAAATATTTCCAGTGCCTTATAAATAAGCAGATTTGTAGCGTATATAACTTTTGAACGCAACAAACAACTTTTGTGAATTGGCTATTCTTATTCTTTGCTTCAGGATATGCTGGGAACTTGTTTTTTTAATTTTTTCAAATAATGACAGGTAATACCTGTAGGCAAGATAAACCCCAAACATAGAAGACCCCGGCAGTTTCCTAATTCCTTTTAATGCTTCTTTAAACTCTTCTTCAATTTCATTTTCTATCTGAGTTTTCACAGAATTGTCAAAAACAGACATATTCAAAGAAGGAAAGTAGCTTCGCCCCAATAGCTGATAATCATCTTTAAGATCTCTTAAAAAGTTGACTTTCTGAAAAGCAGAACCCAGTTTCATGGCGAATGGTTTAAGCTCCTCAAATTGCTGCCTGTCTCCTCCTGTAAATATCTGCAGGCACATCAGCCCCACCACTTCTGCAGAACCATGAATGTATTCATTATACAATGCTGAATTATATTCTATTTTATAAAGATCCATTTCCATGCTGTGCAAAAACTGATTAATGAGGCGGATATCAATCTTATACTGATGAACAGTTTCCTGGAATGAGTGTAAAATAGGATTCAGTGATATTCTGTCCTCGAGTGCATGATAGGTTTCTGTCTTCAATCTTTTCAAAAGCTTTTCTTTATCATAACCGTGAAAACTGTCAACAATCTCATCTGCAAGACGGACATAGCCGTAGATTGCATAAATAGCAGGCCTAATGGAAGGTTTCAATGCCAATATCCCTAAAGAAAAACTGGTACTGTATTTTTGTGTGGTATATTTGCTTACATCGTAAGACAAATCATCAAACAATTTTTTCATATTATTTTATTTTTAGTTTATTAACTTCCGCTGCTACTATTTTCCCTGAGATCACCGAAGGAGGTACTCCTGGTCCAGGAACTGTCAATTGTCCGGTATAGAAAAGATTCCTGATCTTCCTGTTTCTGATTTTGGGCTTTAAAACAGCAGTCTGTGACAGTGTATTAGACAATCCGTAAGCATTTCCCTGATAAGCATTATAATCTGAAATAAAATCACTGACACAATAGCTCTTTTTATACTCAATCCTCGAAAGGAGATCTTCTGTTCCTGTATGTTTTTCTATCCTTTTAAGCATTTCCAGCAGATATTTTTCCCTAGTAGACTCGTCATCATATATTCCCGGTGCAAGAGGCAGCAGTAAAAACAGGTTTTCACAACCCTGAGGAGCAACCTCAGGATCTGTTTTTGATGGGCAGCAGGAATAAAAAAGTGGTTTTGCCGGCCATTTCTTATTTTTATAAATACAGTCTATATGGTCATCAAGCTCATTCTCAAAGAATAATGTATGGTGTTTTAAACCCTGAATTTTACCTTTGATTCCCAGATAATAAATCAGACATGAAGGCGCAAATGTTTTTTCTTTCCAATAAGTGTTATTGTAATTTCTTAGGGATTTAGGAATCAGGGTTTCCGTGTGGTGATAATCTGAAGAGGCAATCACTGCATCGAACTCATAATCTTTGTCATCAATACTAACTGAAACAACTTTATCATTTGCCGTATTAATCTTCTGAACCTCATGATTAAAATGAAAAACAGCTCCCTGTTTTTCAGCAACCTGCTGCATAGCAAGCACAAGCTGATAAAAACCTCCCATGGGGTATTTTGTACCTAAAACATACCCTCCGTAGTTCATCAGACTATACAGCGCCGGAATGTTCTGAGGGGAAGCTCCCAGGAATATAACAGGAAATTCCATCAGGGATCTGAGCTTAGGATCTGAAAAATAACCTGAAACATATTTTCTGAAATTACTTAAAAGATCAAGTTTTAAGGCACTCCCTGCTATTTTTAAAGAAGCAAATTCCAGCCAGCTGTAACAGGGCTTGGTAACAAAATCCTGCATTCCCACTTCATATTTATATTTTGCAGACTGCATAAACTTATCATACTGCCCGCCCGCTCCATTTTCTATTTTTTCAAATAATTCACGGATTTCACTGTTCTTTCTGGGAATACAGATTTTTTCTTCTGAAAAAACCATCTCAAACTGAGGGTCTAAAGAAACAAGCTGAAAAAAATCATCAGAGTTCATTTCAAAATCATTGAAAAACCCATCAATAATATCAGGCATCCAATACCAGCTAGGGCCCATGTCAAAAACATATCCTTCCGGTGTTCTGAACTGTCTTGCCCGTCCTCCCGGCTGATTATGTTTTTCAAATACATGTACCTCATTTCCTGCTTTTGCTGCATATGCAGCTGCAGACAGTCCAGAAAATCCTGAACCTATTACCGCTATTTTTTTTCTTGATTTCTCCGTATTCATAATCCTTATTAAATATTTTACGATGGTACTTTTTAGCAGCTCAGTTCAGTTTTTTGTATGCATTATCCAGCAAATCTCTTGCTTCCAGATTCATCCGATAAACCGAAGAATGAAATTCATCCAGCTTTGAAAGTATACCAATAAGCAGCATTTGTTCAGAATAGGTAAGGCGCCCTACTACGATCCTCGACGCCTTACGAATCTTATTCATATGTTGATCCAGCATATCAAGACCCTTTTGGGTAATCTGAATATGCTTTTTCCTTTTATCATTTTCGGAAATAGCCTGCTCAACCCATCCATTATGAATAAGACGGTTGATGATAAGAATTCCGGCAGGTTTTTCATGTACATTGTGTCTGATCAAGTCTATTTTTGACATAGGCCCCATAGATTTCAGACTGATAAGATATATGAAGTCATCCTGACTGGAGAACAGAGAATCATTAATCACAGATTTAGAATATGATTTTGCATATCTCCCTATTCTTATCAGTAAAGTATTGATTACACTTTCTGAACTTCTCCCCATATCCTTACCCTTCCAAGAAGGCTCTTCAGATAAATAATTTTCTTTATGAGAAGCATTAATCCATTCTATAAAGCCCTGAAGGTCATTGCTGTATAAAGCACTACCTCTATTTTCTTCTGCAAATTGTTGAATTAATTCCACAACTGCTTTTAAAAGATTATAATCCATATCCTGGTAATTAGTATACAAATATACTTATAATTTATAATAAAAGAATATAAATATACATTTAATTTAAATAGTATAATATTTATGAACTATCTTTCGGTTTAATTGATAGCAAAGAATCGGAATCCAGAGGCTTTTACACAACAGCATTTAATAATCCATAAATTATCTTTAACCTTATTACTGACTTCCAGCCGAAATTCTAAGAAAAAGATGAAAATAAAAAGATGAATCTCATTTAAATAGTATATTGTAGAAACAAATTTCCCATACGGTATGTCAGCTAAACGTTATGTTCAAACCCGAACCAGAAAAATCAAAAAATTCTTTGGATTATTAGGCCCAGGATTAACAACTGGTGCTGCCGACGATGATCCGTCCGGAATTGCTACTTATTCTCAGACAGGTGCACAATTTGGTTATGGACAGCTATGGACAGCGCTTTACATGCTACCATTTATGACCGCTGTTCAGGAAGCTTGCGCAAGAATTGGAATGGTGACAGGAAAAGGACTAACGGGAGTGATCAAAGATCATTACAGTAAAAAGATACTTTACAGTGCTGTCGGGCTGGTAATTATTGCCAATACCATTAATATTGGGGCAGATATCGGGGCTATGGCGGCGGCGGCACAATTAATTATTCCTGCTGATATTATTGTATTAATGCTTTTCTTTACTGTCAGCATACTCCTTCTGGAGATTTTCACAAATTACCGTGTTTATTCAACAATACTTAAATGGCTCGCATTATCCCTTCTTGCTTACCCTCTTACGGCATTTATCATTGATCAGCCGTGGAAAGAGGTACTGAAAGCAACCATTGTCCCTCACTTTGAATTTTCTTTCAGTTTTCTTTTCATTATCACAGGAGTATTTGGGACTACTATTACGCCATACATGTTCTTTTGGCAGGCTTCCCAGGAGGTAGAAGAAGAAAATGAAAAAGGGCTGATCCGGGACGGAAAACCCAAAATCGGATGGGCTCATATTCATGCCATGAGAAAAGATAATAATATAGGTATGCTTATTTCTGAATTTACAACCTGGTGTATTATACTGGTTGGAGGAACGGTACTCCATGGAAGCCATATCACCGATATCAATACAGCTGCGGATGCAGCTAAAGCTTTAGAGCCTCTTGTACAGTCTTTTCCTCATTCGGGATTGATATCCAAGATTATATTCGCAATTGGAATTATCGGTTTGGGTATGCTTGCGATTCCCGTTCTTTCAGGCTCAGCATCATATGCTGTTTCTGAAGCATTCGATTGGAATGCGAGTTTTGGTTTCACATTCAGAAAGGCCAAGGGTTTTTATATTGTCATCATCATATCAACACTCATTGGTCTGTGCATGAATTTCATTGGCATCAACCCTGTTAAAGCTCTCGTTTATACAGCTGTATTAAATGGCGTGGCTGCAGTCCCTCTGTTGTTTCTCATCATCCGGATCTCAGCAAGTGAGCGTATTATGGGGGAATTCAAAAGCCGATGGCTTTCAAAAATCTTATTATGGGCTACTTTCATATTCATGGCCACAGCTTCTGTAGCAATGCTGTTTACTATTTAAATTAAACCGATATAATACTTTAGAAAAAAGAGACTGATCGAATAAATTAAATGGGAGCCCTTAAAGAGCTCCCATTCCCAAACTTATAACAATCTTATTACAATAATTTTTAATTATTTAAACATCCTTTTCCATTTTGTCATTGTATTTCTGCTTAATCCAAAGTGTTCTGCTACTTTAAGATTACTCATTTTATTATTTTTCTGGTAAGTGAGTATATCCAGAATATCAGATTTATTATAGGAACGAAGTTTTTGATTCATCTTTTTGACTTCTTCATCCTTTGTTCCAAAAATTCTTTTATTCAGCTCTATTATATCCACAGCAGACAGCTCTTTTTTTGTCAGAAACCATTCACATTCCTCTTTTTTATGAGGAAACTTCCGCTGAATAATATCAGAATAAATTTTTATATAATTTGGTGAAGATCTTTTCATGATATTATAAGAATATTAGGTTTCAGACATTATGAGATTCGGGAAATTTAACAATCCATTTATAAAGAGTAGTTTTGGGAATATTATATTCTTCAATAATCTGCCTTTTACTTTTCTCTCCCGAGTTTATCAGTTCTAAAAAGAACTCAATAATCTCTTGGGTATATATATTTTTTTTAAACTTTGGGAGATTTGTAGTGTTAACTTTACTGCTGTTTACTGCCTTAGGAGAATATAATATTAAATGTTGTGAATACACTCTGAAGAAGTCATAATCTGTCAGTTTACTCCATCGAAGTATAAGTTCAGAATCCATACTTTTCAGCTGATACATTTTCTCAACTTCTTCAATACTGCATTTAAAGAAATTACAAATTCTCCCTAATTCTAATTCACACTCCAAAACCCTTTTTTCAATTAAACTGCCAATATGAATATTCTTAAATTCCATAATTTCTTAAACATCTATAATTTATATCCTATAATTAATAAGTTGCATATGTTGAGTTCTGAACATCTCCGGTTGCCGGTGAGCTTCCAAGATTTTCATATACATTATTACCGGAAACAATTAATCGGCTTCCCCCTTCCGACAGGCCACTTCCGGTTGCGATAATCATACCATAATATCCTAAGTCCAAAGAATTTAAAGTTACTGTACCGTCAAACAATGATGATGAAAGCAAAGTCCAGCTAGTACTTTGGCCTGTATTACCATTTCCAAATCTATAATTGTAAGAGAATCCTGTATACCATACAAAATGATTGGTAATGACTACAGCTCCATCCATATCCATATCAAAATCAACAATATTCTCCCCAGAAGCTACGGAAATACCATCAGAAATCAACATTAAATTACTATTTGCAGCATTCCCAGTACCCTTACCTATTCTGGATAAAGGAAATCCCTGGGCTACTGATCCCCATACTGTACCATTGTCCATCATTGCAATCAATGAATAATACCCAATCATTACTTTAGCCACTTTTGCTCCGCCGGCAGTAGCTGCAGCAAAGAAACTGGAGATATCCTGTGGCGTTGAAATAGATGATACAGTTGCTCCCCATGGCCCTGCGTAAAAATTATACCCCCATGCGAACACTTTGCCGGTAGCATCTATTGCAGTAAACATATTGTTGGTAGTTCTTTCCTGCTCGCTCCATATAGATTTAATATTACTTAATGAAGGTATTTTAGTATAGGTTAAGGTATTTCCCGTTGTAGTACCTAAACCCGTTTGCCCTCTTGCATTATCACCTGCAGCGTAAACGTTACCAAGGTTGGTCAGTATAACAGAATTATAAGCACTTTGCTGTACCTGAATTGGCTTTTCACCAGCTGCTAAACCAGCAATAGTAACCTTTACCCAACTGTCTATTACATCACCGTTGCCCCCTGTTCCCAGTTTTCCATTATAATTATAACCGGTTACGTAGACATCCCCCGTGGTGGTAATTACAGTTCTCGATTCCAGCCCTCCATTCATTGTAAGCGCCGATTTCGCAAGCAATCTGGTGGCAGGTGCCTGAGTTCCGGCAGGAGAAAGCCCTAAACCAAATGTTTTGTAACCAGCTCCTGTAAGAAAATTATTATCCGTAATACTATTAAAAACAGTAGTACTATAAGTATAATTAAATCTCTTCTGCATAAGCTCACTGGTATCACTGGAATACTTGCTCACCATCCAGAATCTGTCACCAAGAACGGATGAAGATATTAATCCTTCAACTGCGGATTTATCCAAAAGACAATCTGACCATCCAGCCGATGTATTCAGTCGTAAACACTGCTTGATAGAATCATATACAACGGTAGCCTCCACGGGAGTCATCCCCGAGGGAGTAACTGTTGAAGGAGCAGAATCAACGATAGGCATCACTACCCCTAATTTTTTTGTAGTGTTTTTCATGTGGAGGATACCTTGTGGAGTTAAGGTATTTATACCTACTTGACAATAAGCGCTTGAAACCAAGGAACAAGTTAGCACCAGGGATAATAAACTTTTTTTCATAACAGTAAATTTTTTGATCGTTTGTTTTTTAAAGAATTGCCTCAAAGGGCTCTAACAAAGTTATCTACAAAGAATCGATATATTGATTATAGTGTCAATACATTTATATAATCCGACTTAAAACAATTGAAAACAAATAAATAAGTTAAAACATATTTAATATTTGAATTGCAATAGAATAAAAAGCATTAAATCATCAATGTGCTTAATAACAGCAAGTTGCAATAAAACAATTTTAAAAAAGACTATTGTTTTTATCACTCATTTCCTCTCAGCAGATGGAAATAAAGTAGTAATTAATTTTTTTTTCAGTTATTTTGCCTGCTAGAAATATTATTATAAATATAAAACCATATTTAATAATTGTTATTAAAAATCCATCACTTTGACATAAAGGATTAAAAATATTATCAATAATTAAAATTATTTAATAATAAATGTTAGTTAAATGAAATTATTTAGAAATTCTAAAACTGCATCGGTTGATCAGCTGAAAAGAGAGCTGATAGCTAATTACATTATTATCATAACCATAATTCTAAGCTTTTACTCTGTTTATCTATATCTTTATCTTCAGACAACATTCTTATCTTTCTATATTTTTGGATTTTTATCCCTTGTATTGTATACATGGCTAATCATTCTGCCTAAATATGATATTAATAAGATGGTCCACATCTATATGGTTGCAGTTTCATTGTTTCTTACTTATATAATGCTCAATGCATGGAAAAATAATATTCTTGTTTCCACCTGGTTTCTGCCGATCATTCTTGCTGCTGACACTTTTTTTTCAAAAAAATATGTATATATATATACGATATATGTATTCTTACTTATTGTTATCATTTTTTTACTAAATCAGTTCTATCAGTTTAATGAGTTTATTTTTATCACAGAGTCGTCCAGAAAGATTTCGGAGGTACTTGTCTTTTTTTCGAATGTATTTATACTCATGCTATTAATGCATTACAACCGTTTAATAAAAAGGAAAGAAAATGATGAACATAATAATAGTATTGAGAATGAAAAGATTTTTATCAGTAACGATTCGATAAACACTGAAAAAAAACCTGAAAAAGATCTGAAAGATGAAAAAGATTTAGAAAAATATATGGTTTTGTTCAGTAATATAAAAAGGATTATTGAAGATGAACGGCATTTTACAAACCCTGATCTCAGTTTGTCCGGCCTTTCCTCATTAATTAATTCAAACAGTATGTATATATCAACAGCTATTAAGTTAAATGGATATGACAGTTACAGCCATTACTTAAATTTCTGCAGAATACAAAATGTCAAAAAAATGCTGAAAGAAGAAGACTTAAATAAAGTCAATCTCATGTATATATATACCGCTTCAGGATTCTCAAATCAGGTTACTTTTAACAGAACTTTTAAAAAAATTGAAGGGATTACCCCATCAGAATATATTAAAAGTATCATTCCTACTCCTTAGCTAATCATAAAACTTAGATTTTTATGCTATTCAGGAAATCTGTTTAATCTTAAAAATGGATTTTTTTTAACATTTATTGGATAAACGTTTAACCAAATTTAATGATTACGATACAATAAATTAATACTCCATTCATCTTAAAGTCACTACAACAATATAAATAATTGATAATCAGGGCATTAATTTTTATTTGTAAAAATCGTCAAAATTACACTTTTTTCTCACATCTCCAAAAAAAACACACTATTGTTTTTTTGATATTTTATCAAATATTTTTGCACAGAAAATAATAAAATGAAAAGGTCTTCGATAAAAGATATTGCTAAAATGGCTGGAGTTTCTGTAGCCACAGTATCTTATGTGCTTAACAGGAAAGAAGGGCAGCGCATAAGTGAAGAGACCCAAAAAAAAATTCTTGAAATTGCTGAAACGATTAACTACACTCCTAATAAAATAGCAAAAAGCCTTAAAACCAGTAAAACAAAACTTTTAGGACTCATTGTGGCAGATATTTCCAATGAATTCTACTCTCATATTGCGAGAAATCTTGAAAATAAGGCATTAAAATTAGGATATACTTTAATCATTGGCAGTTCTGATGAGAACGCTGACAAATTTAAAAAGCTGACAGAACTCTTCTCGCAGCAGCAGGTTGACGGGATGATTGTTGCTCCAGTGGCAGGATCGGAGAAAACACTGGAGAATCTTATCAATATCAAATATCCCATCGTTACGATTGACCGATATCTCAAAGGAGTTGCTATTCCTGGTATTACCATTGACAATCAGGAAATAGCTGAAAGTACAACCAGCTTACTTCTTAATAAAGATTTTGATAAAATAATTTATATAGGCTATGAAACTGAACTTCCACACCTGCTGGACCGTCAGCATGGTTTTGAAAAAGCGGTCAGATCGTCAAAAAAAACAGTTGAAACACAATACCTGCTGGTGGGATTAGAAAATATTGCGCACGAGGTACATTCACAACTTGAAAATATGCTGGGCAAAAAACCTGAAAATACGGCACTTTATTTTTCCAGCAATAAACTGGCAGTGGCAGGGCTTTCCTATATCGTTAAAAATAATATAAAAGTTCCGGAACAGATTTCCGTACTGGCATTTGACGAGACAGATGCTTATCAGCTTTTTCCTTCTGAAATAAGCTATATCCAGCAGCCTATTGAAGAAATGGCAGAAGAAGCGATTAAGCTGCTTGACAGACAGATTAACGACTATACAGAAACCGGAAAAAAGATAAGATTATCAGCAAAATTTGTCAATAAGCAATCTGTAAAAAAATAATTCTAACCTGTAAATAATTTTTTTTAATACTAACTTAAACGTTTAACTAAATATGAAAACAAATAAAAACAAATATGCTGTCTGCTTTGGAGAGGTTCTTTGGGATATCTTTCCATCAGGTTCCAGAGCAGGAGGAGCACCGTTTAATGTGGCCTATAATCTTTTCAAAATGGGAATTGATACAAAAATGCTCAGCAGAATCGGGAATGATGAATTAGGACAACAGCTTCTCAGTCAAATTAACGATTGGGGAATAACAACAGATTTCATACAGCTAGATCAGGATAAGCCAACAGGAACAGTTCTTGCCAATTTTGATGAGCACGGGGAAGCAGTATATGAAATCGTAAATGAGGTAGCCTGGGATTATATTGAAGCTCTCCCTGAACATGCAGAACTGATTCAAAACTCTGAAGCATTTGTCTTCGGAAGCTTGGTTACCAGAAATGAAGTCGCAAAAAAAACTCTGCTGGAACTTTTGGAATGGTCAAAGTTCAGGGTTTTTGATGTCAATTTCAGACCTCCTTTTATCGATTTTGAATTTATCAGAAAACTACTGCACAAGGCTGATCTCGTAAAAATGAATAAGGCAGAACTCAGAACCATTCTTGAATATCTTGGCGAAGATTATACTGATGAAGATACCAGCATCAGGCATCTTCAGAATTATTTCAACCTTAAAGAGATTGTTCTTACGAAAGGAAGCAAAGGAGCAAGATATTTTGTGGGTGACAAGGCTTATAATTTTCCGGCGGTTCATATTGAAATTGCAGATACTGTGGGCAGTGGAGATTCTTTTCTGGCAGGATTCCTTTCTAAGAGAATTCAGGGAAAATCTCCGGAAGAGATTATGAAACAGGCCACGTCATTAGGTGCTTTTATCACTTCCAAATCCGGGGCATGCCCTGATTATACTTATGAAGAATTCAGAGCATTCAGAGAAAAAAACAGCTGTAAAACTTCTTAAAAACATACTATATGAATACTCCAAAATTTACAGATAAAAAATATTATATCATTCTGTCTTTTGTTACTTCTTTATTTTTCTTCTGGGCGATTGCTCTTACTATGGGTGATGTATTGAACAAGCATTTTCAGAATGTTCTCAATATCTCAAAATCCAAATCAGGACTTGTGCAGCTTTCCATTTTCGGAGCCTATGCACTTATGGGTATCCCGGCGGGTCTTTTTATGAAAAGATTTGGGTATAAATTAGGCGTTATACTAGGGCTTTCGCTTTTCGCACTCGGATCTTTTTTATTTATCCCGGCAGCCAATACCTCCTCATTTGACTTTTTCAGACTGGCTCTTTTTGTCCTGGCGATGGGAATGGCAACTCTTGAAACCGTTGCACATCCATTTGTTGCTGCTTTGGGTGACGAAAGGACCAGTGACCAGAGGGTTAATTTTGCTCAGTCTTTTAATGGATTGGGAGCTATTATCGGTCCTCTTTTAGGTGGATATTTCATTTTCGGAAGTCCTGATTCCGGATCAGGCTCACTGGATTCGGTAAAAAATCTCTATACATGGATTGGTATTGTCATTCTGGCTATTACCATTATTTTCAGCTTTATCAGAGTCCCTGATCTGAAAGATCCTCATGCAGAAGATATTCTGATCTCAGAGAATGAAAACGGAGAAGATGTTTCCGTATCAGATCCTCATGCACCACTTTACAAACAGAGACATTTTATATTCGCGGTTATTGCACAGTTTTTTAATATCGCGGCACAGGGCGGAACCTGGGCTTATTTTATCAATTATGGTGTTGAAAAGATGCATCTTCCGGAGATCCAGGCTTCCTATTATTTTTCTTTAAGTATGGCGATGATGATGATCGGAAGGTTTATAGGAACCTTTCTGATGAAGTTTATTGCCCCCAACAAGCTGCTGGCTATTTTTACGGCATGTAATATTGTTCTCTGCCTTATTATTTCACAAAGCTTAGGGTGGGTTTCATTCATCAGTCTTATTTTGCTTAACCTTTTTCTGAGTGTGATGTATCCAACGATCTTCAGTCTGGGGCTCAAAAGATTAGGTTCAAAAGTTCAGCAGGCTTCATCATTCCTGGTTATGGCGATGTTTGGAGGAGCTGTTTTCCCACCAATAATGGGTAGAATTGCAGAAAAAGATATTGCTCATGCTTATCTCCTTCCTATCCTGTGCTATGCGGTTATTTTATTATTTGCATTAAAATTCTATAAGCCAAAAACACTTAAATAATCCCTATGAAAACAAAGCTTTTATTAGCCTGGTGCATGTTCTTTTTATGTGCTGGCAGGGGAATTAATGCCCAGATCACGATTACCAATAAAAAATTTTCCTTCGGAACAACCGGAAGAATCGGAGCCGGTTATTCTCCAAATGCAGATGGAAAAACAGGAAGACAACTCAACCTGAATAACCAGGGATCTTTAGGAGGCAGAATGGATCAGGGAGATTATGTTGACTTTTTACCGGCTTTCCATTTTAGTCCGGTGGTAAACGGCGACAGTACAAAAAATACAAAGATCGATATGCAGGCAAGACTGAGCTTTTATTCAGGAGGAACCTTTCTGGGAAATGTAGACTCAAAATCTAATCAGGGAATGATTGTTGCCTTACCGGAAGCATTTGTTGAGGCCAGAAATATTATGGGAAGTGACTGGGATGTCTGGGCAGGATCAAGATGGCTGAGATATGATGATATTCATATTGCAGATTATTTTTATTTTGATGACCATTCGGCAACCGGTTGGGGTGTAAGGCACAAAAATACACGATTTTCCATGTTTTTCCCGGCGGCTATTGACACGGCGGCAAGCAACTCTACTCCCTATTCCTATACCAATGTGATCAGCGGAGCAAAAAACCTGATCTATAGACAGAGGGAAGTGTTTGTTCTCGAACATACGCTTCCATTTAAAAATTCAAAGTATAAACTGAAATTTCTGGCAGAATTTCATCATGTGGAAAAATCGGGAGAGAACTCTATAGAACAATATCCATCAGATCAGGGCTGGGTTTTCGGAGCTAAATTAACCACAGATCTCAGCACCAGGATACCTGGTTCATTCAACCAGTTTTCCCTCAGATATGGAAGCGGAATTGCCAATGGGGGTGATAATGGAAATACACAGACCTGGAGAACCTACGGCGCCCCTGACGAGATCACAAAAACATATCAAGGTGCTTACTCATTGACTGTTGTTGAGCATTTTTTATGGAATATTTCAAACAGATGGTCGCTTAATCCCTACGCCGTATTTACCAAAAGTAAAGGAGGATCAGAAAGCAGGGATAAAGCGATGGACTATTATAACCGCGAAATCTTCAACAGAAAAACAGAGTTTAATACCGGTATAAGAGCGACCTATTATTTCAACAACTGGTTTCATATCCTTTCTGAGTTCCATTATGCCACCCGAAAAAACGGAACGCAGGATGCTGCATCAATGATGAAACTGGTTTTGGCTCCTACTATTGTCCCTACCGCTGAAAGAAGTGTCTGGGCAAGACCGCACATCCGGTTGATTGCAGAAGTTTCAAGATACAATAACCAGGCAATGAGTACGCTATACTCACCATTTTTACAACAGTCCGGGGCAAAAAGATTCGGGACTTATTTCGGAATACGGACAGAATGGTGGATTTTTTAACAATAAAATAAAAAGATATTATGAATGTAAAATTAGGGGCTTCCCTACTCTCCTGGATCACTCCGTTATGGAATGCCGAATCAGGAAAATATGCCATAGAAAAAACCTCAAAGGCAGGGTTTGATCTTATCGAAATACTGTTGCCGAATTCAATGGACTTTGATGCCGGTACAGTAAAAAAACAATTAAAAGAAAACCATCTGGAAGCTGTCTGTTCACTGAACCTTCCCAAAGAAGCACATATAGCATTTGAGCCCGAATCAGCAGAAAGACTGATCAAAAAAGCCATCGATAAAGTATATGAGTTGGAAACCAATCTTCTGGCAGGTGTCCTGCATGGCGGCATTGGTGTTTTTACCGGAAAACCACTCACAGAAAATGAAAAAGAAATCATTGCTGACGTATGGAGTAATGTGGCAGATTATGCCCAAACCAAAAGCATAGATATCGCCATAGAACCCATTAACCGTTATGAATCCTATGTCTGCAATACGGCGGAAAATGTACTGGAACTTATTAAAAAAACGGGTAAAAATAACCTTTTCCTTCACCTTGATACCTTTCATATGAATATTGAAGAAAATAATTTTTATGATCCGATTATCAATTCCGGAAAAATGCTGAAGCACCTTCATGTTACAGAATCTCACCGCGGTATGCTCGGAGAAGGCACAGTCAATTGGGAAGAATTTTTCTCTGCATTGAAAAAAATTAACTTTGAAGGGAATCTCGTTCTTGAAAATTTCTCTTCTTCAATTGCCGGAATGCAGGAAAAAGTATCACTATGGCAGACTTCCCCTTACAACGCCCAGGAACTTGCCGAAGGAAGCCTTGCATTTTTAAAAAAGAATCTTTACGGCTAAACCATTGTCCGTTACGATTTTCCGAACTCTAAAATTATAATTCCGAAATGATGGATTAACCATCTTTTCACCGACTGATTCTGCCCGTTCATCGAAAATACAGATAATTTCACAGGATTATGACTGACCTTTACGTCAGAAAAAGGGCAATAATGCTCAATAATAAATCCTATTATTATGAAAACAAAAATCGGAATTACAGAAAAAAACACAGAAGCTGTTGCAGAACAATTGGCAAAATTACTGGCTGATGAAACACTGCTTTACATCAAAACAAGAAATGCCCACTGGAATGTAACCGGAGATAACTTCCACGCCAACCACATTTTCTTTGAAGAACAGTACAAACAGCTGGATGAGCTGATTGACAGCGTTGCAGAACGCATGCGTAAAATCGGCCATTATGCACCGGCCACGATGAAAATCTATCTGGAACTGACTCATTTAACAGAATACAGTGAAAGAACAAACGATGGTCTGGGATACATGAAGGATTTATTGAGTGATCATGAGAGCATCATTGAATTTCTCCGTGGAAATATTATTCCATTTGCAGAAAAGTACAAAGATTACGGTACCAGTGATTTTATTACAGGCCTGATGGAAACCCATGAAGAAATGGCCTGGATGATCCGTTCATATTTCAGATAACACAAAATAAAAAAGGAATAATTATCTTTGTGTAAATCATAAACAACTATACCTATGAAAGCCTTAATCGTGGATGATAATGATATTGCAAGAACAACATTAGCACATCTCGCCAAACAGGTCCCTGATCTTTCTATTGTCAGCGAGTTTTCCAATGCTATAGAAGCCTATCATTATCTCCAGTCCAATTCCGTCGATCTGATATTTCTTGATATAGAAATGCCGGAAATGACAGGAATTGAGCTCACGAAAACGCTTTCCGGTAAAGAGACAATCATCATTTTCACAACCTCAAAAAAGGAATATGCACTGGAAGCATTTGAGCTTAATATTGCAGATTACCTTCTGAAGCCCATTATGCCGGTAAGATTTCTGCAGGCAGTAAGCAAAGCGCAGACGATTCTTGAAAGCAGAAAAGAAAATGTAGAAGTAACAAGGGATGAGTTTCTTTTCGTAAGGGACTCCAATATTACAAGGCGCTTAAAGCTGGACGATATTTTCTATGCTGAGGCTATGGGTGATTACGTAAAATTTTACACCAAAGAAAAGATGTTTGCGATCCACGGTAAAATGAAAACGGCTGAAGAACGTCTTCCTAAGGATCATTTTATAAGAGTTCACCGTTCCTACATTGTTTCTGTAGGCAAAATTGATACTCTTCAGGACGGTGGTATTATGATCAATGGTAAATTCATTCCCGTAGCAGATGCGTACCGTAAGGCACTCAACACCAGAATGAATGTCTTTTAGCCTTTGCCGGCCATCAGAAATCTGACTTCCTTTTTTGATCTCAATCCCTGAACAGTTTAGGGTTTAATCAACCTTTATCTGCATTTTATTTAAATCAGACCGTTATTATGAAAAATATATCTTCAGTAATGGATAACAAGCGATTCAGCTATTTTATTATCCTGACCTTTATTGCGGGCTCACTCCTGTTGATTGCTGTTCAGCTCAATTCTGCAAGAAATACCAAAGCCCTGATTCAGAATAACAATACCTTGCTGAGCGAATTGCGTTCAAGCAATCATTTGAGGGAGATAGACCGTGATATTTTGGGGGTAGAAAGCAGGATCAGAGCTTCTATCGCAACGAATGACACCACTCATCTTGAAGGTATCGACCAAAAAATCAGTCAGATCGAAAATTTTCTGGATTCTCTTTCCAAGGACAATGTAAATGCTGAGGAAGAAAAGCTGATCCACAGATTAAGCGTTCTTGCCATGGAAAAGAAAACAACCAAAGATAAACTCCTGCACCGTTACCTGTCTGTAGGAAACATGGACGACAATACCTCCATTGCCAATCCGCGTGCAAGAAATATCTCCAATGAGATCACCAGAATCACAGCTAAAATATACGAAAGCAGAAAGCTCAATATGGTTGAACTCAGCCAGAAAAGTGAAGAAATGGGACAAAAAGCAAGATTTTATGACATCTCATTGCTGATCTTACTGATTTTGAGCGGTTCTGTCGTTGGATATCACATCCTCAGACAGTTTAAACGCCAGAGATTACTCATTAGCGAACTTGATATTGCTGAGAAAAAAGCGTTAGTAGCAGCACAAACCAAAGAAAATTTCCTTGCCAATATGAGCCACGAAATCAGAACTCCTTTAAGTGGAATTCTCGGGTTTACCAATTTGCTGCAAAAACGCCCGCTGGATGAAACTTCAGCAGAATTTGTCTCTTCAATACAGCGTTCCGGAGAAAACCTGATGGCGATCATCAATGACATTCTGGATTTATCCAAAATAGAAGCAGGAATGATGCGCATTACCCCTGGGATTTTCAGCATCAACGGACTGGTCAATTCTGTCGAAACATTTTTTACAGAAAGGGCCAAAGAAAAAGGACTTACCATTTCCAGTACTGTTGATTCTTCCATTCCTGACACATTGGTGGGAGACGCTACAAGACTGACACAGATTTTAGTTAACCTGATCGGAAATGCCATAAAATTTACCCACCAGGGAAATATTTCTGTTGAAATCTACAGTAAACAGCAAGCAGATAAGAAAGCCGTTCTCGGATTCAGGATTTCAGATACAGGAATTGGAATTGGCAAAGAAAAGCTTACTGAAATATTCGAAAGATTCAATCAGGGAGAAGATTCAACAACAAGAAATTACGGCGGAACAGGATTAGGCTTATCCATAGTGAAAAGCCTGATTGTACTGCAAAACGGAAACATCGAAGTAAGCAGTGAACAGGGTAAAGGAACCACATTTCATTTCTATATTCCTTACGGAGTTGCTGAAGAACAGCTTACCGTGCTGCCAGCTGCTGATCCGCATTATTTTAAAGATAAATCCAATATGCCTCTGAAAGTTTTGGTGGTTGATGATAATGTGATCAACCAAAGCCTGATGAAACATTTGCTTTCCCAATGGAATATCGATTTTCATATTGCATCGAACGGCCTTGAAGCCGTAAGTTATCTCAAAAGCAATGCATGCGATCTGGTTTTAATGGATATACAGATGCCTCAGATGGACGGATATGCTGCCACTCAGAAAATACGGGAAGAAATCAAACTGGATGTTCCGATCATCGCGATGACCGCACATGCGCTGGCAGGGGAAAGAGAAAGATGCCTGAGCCGTGGGATGAACGAATATATTTCTAAACCCGTCAATGAAGAAGAGCTGTTTATGCTGATTTCGAAATTCGGGTTTAAAGAAAATAATAAAAACGAAAAGAAAAACGAAAATCCATCATCTGACTATCAGTATATTGATCTCACTTATATGCAGACGGTGAGCGGTGGTGATAAAAGCTTCGAACAAATGGTGACTCAACAGTTTATTGAGAATATTCCCAATCATGTACAGAAACTGACAACGGCTTATGAAAACCGGGATTTTCCAGGGATAAAACTTTGGGCTCATGATCTGAAATCCAGCATTGCCATCATGGGGTTACATCCTCTGTTAAAGGAGAAACTTGATATCCTTGAAACGGCTTCAGCAGAAAGCCCTGATCTTCAAAAAATTCTGGGAGAAGTACAGAAAGTATTATCAGAAGCTGTTTCTGAAGCTGAGGCATTTTCAAAAACAATTTAAAAATAAGAAAAAATGAATTTATTTTCACCTATACAAATTCGCAGTCTTACCTTAAAGAACAGGATTGCATTATCTCCTATGCAGCAATACAGCGCTAAAAACGGGATTCCCGGCAACTGGCATCTCGTTCATCTTGGAAGCCGTGCTGTAGGCGGGGCAGGATTGATCCTTACTGAATGTACAGCCGTTTCAGAAGAAGGTCTCGCTACATTATCCGATGTAGGAATCTGGAATGATGAACAGAAAGATGCATGGAAAAACATCGTGAATTTTGTACATGAACAGGATGCAAAAATAGGAATACAACTTTGGCATGCTGGAGGAAAAGGAAGCCTGAAACATCCCAATGAAGGAATGAAGCCTCTCACTCCGGAAGAAGGTGCCTGGACTGTAAGATCATCTTCTGCCCACGAGTTCAACGGAGTTTTTGCGAAAGAGCTCACCATTGATAAGATTCAGGAATTACAAACCAAATTTGTAAAGGCAGCCCTTCGTGCCGTTGAAGCAGGTTTTGATACCATTGAGCTTCACGCAGGCCATGGTTATTTATTTCACCAGTTTTATTCCGCAGTAATCAATAAAAGACAGGATGAATATGGCGGAAGTTTTGAAAACAGAAGCCGTTTCCTTGTGGAAACTGTTCAGGAAATCAGGAAAGTTATTCCTGCTGAAATGCCTCTGTTTGTAAGAATTTCTGCTGTTGATTATATAGAATCGGATGAAGCCTGGACGCTGGAAGACAGTATCAGACTTTCTAAAATCCTTAAAGAAAACGGTGTAGATTTCATCACCGCATCTGGCGGAGGATTTACCCATGTAAGCAAGGATAAAGTATTTCCGGGATATCAGGTTCCTTTTGCAAAAGCCATTAAAGAACAGACCGGGATTTTAACAGGAGCTGTCGGAATGATTACAGAAGCGGAACAGGCCAATCATATTATTGCCAACGGAGATGCTGACCTGGTGGTTATCGCCCGGGAACATCTGAGAGATCCTTATTTTGCTATTCATTCTGCCAAGGCATTAGGTATTGAAACAGAAATTCCGTGGCAGTATAAAAGAGCGTATTAAATTAACCTATAAAAAATCAGTTATGGAAAATCAGGGTGCTTCAGTAGTCATTACCCATCATATTCTGGATGGAAAACAATCACAATATGAAAAATGGCTGGACGAAATTATTCCTGTCACCAGGCATTCGGAAGGCTTTATTGATCTTCAGATTGTTCGTCCTATTCCTGATCTGACTTTTGTGTACACTGTTATCATCCGTTTTGATACGATTAATCATCTTAAAAGCTGGATGGAGTCGGATAACCGGAAAAAACTCATTGAGAAAGCGAATCCGCTGTTCAGAAAAAACGACCATTACCAGATCAGATCAGGGCTGGATTTTCTTTTTACGACAGAAAATGAAGGGAATAAAGTTCCGGTACGCTGGAAACAGTTTCTGGCAACCTGGTCAGCTATTTATCCGCTTTCTGTACTTATTCCTGCTTTGATCATTCCTTTTTTACGGTTTTTACATATTCCCGCCAATCATTATTCTGATGGATTCATCAATTCCGGGATCATTGTCTTTCTGATGGTGTTTGCTGTGATGCCCAATTATACCAGACTGATTAAAAAATGGCTATATAAATAACCTCATTTAAAAATTATCCTTTATCAATCACTGTAACCTACAGTGATTTTTTTGTTTTCAGGAACCCCACCCTGTTGCTATTTGAACATCATCAGCTTATTCAACGATCGTTTTCGCCTGTTGACCGAACAGCATTAAAAATTAAAACAACCGGTTTGTAGCTTTACATCATCAATAACATAACAATCAAAATCAACAACTATGGAAATCTTACAAACTCCCGAAAACGCACTATCTCACTCAAGCGTAAATGCCATCATCAATGCACCCATTGAAAAAGTGAATATCGCAGACTGGCTGCTTAATCTGCCGGACGCCGAATACCAACGCTGCTCTACCCAACATATCGGAGCCGCTATTTCTGTCACTTTTGATGGTAAGCCGGTATCTTTAAATGTAGAAACGATTGGAGATGCACTGATGGTTCAGCATTATATTGCAGATGTTCACCGTCCTGATTACTGCCGCATGCTTTCCATCTCTGATTCAATTACAAAAAACGGCCGTACAAAAGTTCAGGTTCTATGGGAGCTGAAAGTGACAAAGATTGATGAAAACACCTGTCTTTATACTAATGAAATTCATGCGACAGCCACTCCCGAAATGTTTGAATATATGAAAGAACATGGGATCAACCTTGCAGATGCTGCTGCATCCAGACAGGCCGCTTCTGATGCCCATAATCATGAGGAGACTCCAAACTTTGCAAAAAGTATTGAAAATAAAGCATTGACAGGGCAATATAACCAGCCTTTTTAAAAAGCAGCAAGCCCTTTATACCTTCAACGACTCATTTTGCCTTTTCACCGAATAATATTAAAAAAAAGCAAGATTCCGGGATAGCTTTACAATAGCAAAAACAAAGAGCATTAATCACAAAAAATAATACTATGAATCCTTCATCATTAAGTTTCAGATACGAATTAGAAAAAAAAGAACCGCGTACCAGTGACGGTGGTACAACAAGAGGTGCTTCCGTAAAAGAATTCCCTGCTTCTGTAGGTATTGCCGGAGTTTCCATGAGATTACAGCCCGGAAGCATGAGAGAGCTTCACTGGCATGCCAATGCCGCAGAATGGGCATATGTGATTTCAGGAACGGTACGTACAACGATTATTCATCCGGACGGACGAAGTTATACTGATAATTTTGAACCTGGTGACGTGTGGTATTTCCCGAAAGGCTACGGACATTCCATCCAGGCTACCGGAACAGAGGAATGTCATTTTATCCTGATTTTTGACAACGGCAATTTTTCGGAAGACCATACCTTCAGCGTTACAGACTTTGTTTCAAGTATGCCTCCTGAAATCGTTGCACAAAATTTAGGGCTGAGCCTTGAAGAGGTAGCAGAACTCCCTCAGAAAGAAGTTTACTTTGCGGCAGGAGTTGTTCCGGACGAACTCTCGGTGAATGCCGCAGCCCGTCCTGAGGAATCAGATATTGAGCTGACAAGCCTTCACCGCTATCCTCTGCATTCCCAACAGCCAAGAATCATTCCCGGTGGTGGTCTTCAGAGATTGGTTACGAGTAAGGAATTTCCGATCAGCACCACAATGGCCGGTTCTGTACTGGAGCTGCAGCCCGGTGCTTTAAGAGAAATGCACTGGCATCCGAATGCAGACGAATGGCAGTATTTTATATCCGGACAGGCAGAAATGTCGGTATTCCTGGCAGAAGGAGTTTCTGTTACAGAACAGTTCAATGCAGGTGATGTAGGCTATGTGCCTATGGGAGCCGGACATTATATCAAAAATACAGGAGATACCGTCTGTAAAGTATTGATCGGATTTAATAACGGTACCTACGAATCCATTGATATCAGCGAATGGCTGGCAGGAAACCCTAAAGATGTGGTTAATACGAATTTCGGACTGAAAGAAGGAGAAATAGAAAAGTTTCCACAAAAGAAAGTATTCATCAAACCCGGAAAATAATTCCTCCTGTGGTTTCAGAAACAAAACTCCCACCCTATGACAGTTCTGTCAGAATACAGGAAAAACTTGCAGTATTCCTTGCTTTCATTGCGGGATATACAGATGCTACAGGGCTGATACAATGGAAAACCTATGTTTCTTTTATGAGTGGAAACACCACACAATTGGGAGCCGCTCTTTTCAGTGAAAAACATAGTGTTATCATCAGCTCTGTCACAGTGATCAGCTTTTTCCTGGCTGGGATTTATATGGGCACCTGTTTATCATTATCAAAGAAATTTATAAACAAAAAAATAATTTTCTATATGATTTCAGGAATCATGATTCTTTACTGTATCACTGATTATTATGAGCATCTTGCCAATGGCCTTTCCATAGCCATTACCGGTTTTGCAATGGGTCTTATGAATACTGCTGTCACTTCGGTGGGTAACCAAAAGATCAATACGGATTTTGTGACGGGAACTTTAAACAGTCTGGCAAGAACGGCGGCTCTGTTTGTCATGAGTGATCAGGCAGACAAGCGAAAGGAATACAGAGTGAATATTTTTCATTTGTTATTCTTGTGGATGGGTTTTCTCTGTGGTGCTTCAGTTGCTCCTTTCCTGCTCTCCTGTTTAGGAAACTGGACACTGATTTTTCCCGCGGCCTTACTGCTCATCTGCGCGTTAACAATACCAATTCCAACCATTAAAAACTAATCTTATGCTACAAAAAAATACGGTTGCCCCAGATTTTACATTATTTGCAACCCCAGATCAGAAAATTACCTTATCCGAATTCAGAGGACGAAATGTCATTCTTGCATTTTACCCGGCAGACTGGAGCCCGGTGTGCAGTGACCAGATGGCATTGTATAACGAAATGCTGAAATATTTCAAAAAATATGATGCAGAAATTTTCGGGATTTCCGTAGACAGCAAATGGTGCCACCTGGCATTTTCACAATCAAGAAACCTGCACTTTCCACTGCTTGCAGACTTTGAAGCCAAAGGAGAAACAGCCAGGAAATATGGTGTTTACAATGACGAAGAAGGAGAATGCAACAGAGCTCTTTTTGTCATCAATAAATACGGCATCATCGAATGGAGCTACCTCTCTCCCACCGCCATCAATCCTGGGGCAGACGGAATTTTAGAAGCATTAGAAAACCTTAACACAAAATAATTATGTCACTTAAACCATCAGTCAGCAATGCTGACCACACTCAGGGCAGATCAGATGCCAGCTTAGTCATTGTAGAATACGGGGATTATCAGTGCCCTTACTGTGGAGCAGCCTATCCGGTTCTTAAAGAGTTAATGAAGGAATTCGGAGATCAAATCAGATTTGTATTCAGAAATTTTCCGCTGTCAGAAATGCATCAGTATGCAAGAACGGCAGCGCTGGCGGCAGAAGCGGCAGCTTTGCAGGGAAAATTCTGGGAAATGCATGATGCCATTTATGAAAATCAGGCTCATCTGGATGATAGTCTCCCGCTAAAACTTGCAGAAAAATTGGGTTTAAATATCCCTCAGTTCAAAGCTGATATTCATAAGCAGGAACTGTCAGAAAAAGTAGATACAGACTTTGAAAGTGGTATCATCAGCGGCGTGAACGGAACGCCTTCTTTTTTCATCAACGGAAATAAATTCAACGGCGGTGCCGAAGATCTTTTTCAGTTGGTACGTGAAAATACAGCCTATTAATCAGAAAAATATTTAAAAATCAATTCATAACATTAAAAATAAACAACATGAGCACACTAACCTTAAAAGACGGAACAGAAATTTTTTACAAAGATCAGGGACAGGGACCTGTACTGATGTTTCACCACGGATGGCCTTTATCATCTGATGACTGGGACGCACAGGTGATCTTCTTTCTGCAGAAAGGCTATAGAGTGGTTACCCACGACAGAAGAGGTCACGGGCGTTCCAGCCAGAATATTTATAATCACACTATCGAACAGTATGCTTCTGATGCTGCAGAGCTGGTTGAATTCCTTGATCTGAAAGATGTTGTACACATCGGGCATTCAACAGGTGGCGGGGAAGTGATCCGTTATGTTAACAAATATGCAAACGGAAGAGCTAAGAAAGCGGTTCTGATCAGTGCCATTCCACCGGTAATGGTGAAAAGTGAAAACAATCCTGACGGTGTTCCCATGGAAGTTTTCGATAACATCAGGGAACAGACCCTGAACAACAGAAACCAGTTTTATTTTGACCTGACTTTCCCTTTCTATGGTTACAACAGAGAAGGTGCGAATATAAAGGACGGAGTTCAGAGAAACTGGTGGAGACAGGGATTAATGGGTGGAATTGTTGCTCATTATGATGGGATCAAAGCCTTTTCAGAAACAGATTTAACGGAAGATTTAAAAGCAGTTGACATTCCTGTTTTGGTGATGCATGGTGAAGATGACCAGATCGTTCCTATTGCCAATGCTGCATTAAAATCAATTAAATTACTGAAGAACGGAAAGCTGATCACGTATCCGGGATTCCCTCACGGGATGCCGACTACAGAGCATCCAACCATAAACAAAGACCTTTTGGAATTTATCAGATCTTAAAAACGAAGCTTTTTTCAATATACTAAAGATGAACTTTAATGGTTCATCTTTTTTTATTTCAGGTATTGTAACCACTCACATGCAGATCTTTTTCAATTTTTCCTATCTTTAAACTTTCAAGTAAGAATTTTCTATGAGTAAGCCTTCTGATCCCAATGCAGAAATGATGAAACGCCTGCAGGAAATGCAGAAAGAACAGCTTATGATTTCCCGTTTAACCAAAGAGTTTTCTACTATTTTAGATAAGAAAAAGTTTCAGCTTGTTATCCATAAATCTTTCAAAACTGAACTGGGATTCAATGATTGTATGATGATCAGGGATGTAAAAGGAAATATTGAAATACTCGGCAGCGGGACTGAAAATCAGAATCATATCGCAGATCATCAGCTTGACAGGTATTTAAAAAAATGTCTTGATTCTGCGGAGCCTCTTCTTTTTGATCTTAAAGACCTGTCACCTCTTCCTTCCTGTTTTACCGAAGCTAAAAATTCTGGAATGCGGATGGCTGTAGGATTGGGACTTCCGGCTGTCAGTGAAAGTAAAAATGTACTTTTCCTTTTCTACAAAAGCTTTATTTCAAAAGATACAATTCCGGAAAGAATTATAAACGGCATTTCTACCCAGCTTTCCATTACCCTCCATAATATGGATGTTCAGGAACAGTTGAAAACATTTCAGGGAAATATCCAGAATTTTTCGAAAGAAACTGAAGAAGAAAAGAAAAGCAGACACGGCTTTCAGGGAATTGTGGGGCAAAGTGAAGCCATGCAGCACATTTTTGAAAAGATCTCACAGGTAGCTCCATCACAATCCAATGTGATTATCTTTGGAGAAACGGGCACGGGAAAAGAACTTATAGCACAGGCGGTTCATGAACTTTCGGAATTTTCGGGAAAAAAGATGATCAGGATAAACTGTGCGGCTATTCCTGCCAACTTAATAGAATCTGAGCTTTTCGGACACGAAAAAGGAAGTTTTACCGGAGCAACAGAACAGCGGAAAGGAAAGTTTGAACAGGCACACAACAGTACTATTTTCCTGGATGAAATTGGTGAACTTCCTCTGGAATTACAAGCGAGGCTTCTGAGGGTTCTTCAGGAAAAAGAAATTGAAAGAATCGGCGGAAACAAAAGAATAAAAGTAAATGTACGGATTATTACGGCCACCAACAGGAATCTTGAAAAAGAAGTGGCGGAAGGCCTGTTCAGAACTGATCTTTTTTACAGGCTGAATGTATTTCCTATCCATCTTCCTGCCTTGCGGGAAAGAAAAGAGGATATTCCTTTACTGGCAAACTATTTCCTGGAGAAATTATACCCGAAAACAGGCAAAAAGATTAATGGCTTTTCTCAGAATGTAATAAAAATGATGATTGCCAATCCATGGCCCGGTAATATCCGTGAACTGGAAAATATGGTTGAAAGAAGTATGCTGACGGCAAAAGGGGATATGATCAGAGAAATGGATTTTCCAACAATTATCAATTATCAAAATACGGATCAGGATTTTCAGGTTAAAACACTGCAGGAATTTGAAAAGGAATATATTTTAAAAATAATCAAAAAATGTAATGGCCGCATTTTTGGCGAAACAGGGGCCGCAAAATTACTGGGATTGCCTCCGACAACGCTTATTTCCAAAATGCAGAAACTTGGAATAGAGAAGGAACATTATTTCAGGGAGTCTGAATAATCTTTGTAAAGCCCCATTTCTATTTTCCCAGAAGACAATGCCCAGAAAATCCAAAGTCCTAAAATGATCAGCAGCGACAAGGCCGGGATCCAGAACGACAGGATTAATGCCATAACATAAATAGGAAGTCCATACAAGTAGTTGTTGTGGATCTTTTTTATAGCCGCATCGGTAATACCCGGGCGCAAAAGCTTTTTGTTACGGGTGGCCAGAAACCATAATAAATTGTAAGCAAGATTGATAAGGACAAAAATACTGGTATAAAGTGCCACGACAACAGAAGAGGCTTCACCGTCAAAATACCTTGCCAGCAAAGCGGTAGGATAAGAAACTGCCGAAACCAGAAAAAGGATCAGTCCGTTGGCAAACATAATTGCTGAATTCCGACTGTAGATCTGTTTGAAAATCTTATGATGGTTCACCCACATGATGAAAATACTGAAAAACGAAAGGATAAATGCCAGAAATGCCGGCCACTGATTCTTCAGAAAGACCAGCAGATCATTCCCGTTCTGTATTGAATGTTCTTCAGGAAAGTGAAGATCCAGTACCAAAAGCGTAACGGCTATTGCAAAAACACCATCACTGAATCCTTCTATTCTGAGTGTTTCTTTTTCCATAATTATCGATTGATTTAATATTGTAAAGACATGATGATTTAATCCCCCAATTATTTGAAGAATTATGATTAAAAAATTGAAAGAAAATAGGGTCTCCGGCTAGCTTTCCCCTGAATTATTTATAGCCTTTGTCAATTCCCAGTTTTTTCATTTTGGAATATAAAGTCTGAGCTTGGATCTTCAGCAGCTCTGCAGCGCCACCCGGCCCGGAAACTTTTCCGTTGGAAGTCTGAAGTGCACTCATGATATGATCTCTTTCCATATCTTCCAATGATTTCAGCGGCCCTTGTGTTTCTGTAGGTTTTTCAATGATTTTGGGCAGATCAAAGCTTTCTATTTCCGTGGTTTTGGCCAATAGAACACTTCTTTCAATAAGATGCTCCAGCTCACGGATATTGCCGGGCCAGTGATAATTTAACAGCTGTTCCAGTGCTTTTTCACTGATAGATGTGATATTTCTTCTCGAAGCAGCGGCATATTTATTCAGGAAAAAATGGGCCAGCAATACGATATCTTCCTTTCTTTCTCTCAGCGGAGGCAGTTCAATAGGAAATACATTCAAACGGTAATACAGATCCAGCCTGAATCTTCCTTCTGCCACTTCTTTTTCCAGGGAACGGTTGGTAGCAGCTACAATTCTTACGTTTACTTTAACCGTATTATTTCCTCCCAGCCTTTCGATTTCTTTTTCCTGTAAAACCCTCAGTAATTTAACCTGTGAATCCAGTGGCAGCTCCCCTATTTCATCCAGGAAGACGGTTCCACCGTTGGCTTGTTCAAATTTTCCGATTCTCAATGTATTGGCTCCGGTGAAACTTCCTTTTTCGTGTCCGAAAAGCTCGGATTCGATAAGGGCATGCGGCAGTGCAGCACAGTTGACCACAACAATAGGATGGGCTTTACGTTCTGAAAGCTCATGAACGGAATGGGCTACTTTTTCCTTTCCCGTTCCGCTTTCCCCAACCACCAGAACAGACGTATCTGTAGGAGCTACTACCCTTATTTTTTCAACCACATCCTGAAGGACCTTACTTTTCCCGATAATTCCTTCAATGACTTCGTTATTTGCGGTATCAGTACACAATTCACAGCCTCTTTCCATGTCATAGCGGTATCTGGCAATGTCAAGCATAACAATCATGTCACGTTCCCGGAAGGGTTTTACCATAAATCCGTAAGGCTGTGTTTCTTTCACTGCTTCCAGGGTAGACTGGTTGGTATTGGCTGAAATATAAAGAAAAGGCAGGCTCATTTCACGCAGTTCCCAGGCAAGATCGATTCCTGTGAGGTCACCTTTTAAGATGATATCAAGAAGCACCCAATCCGGCTTATTATCTGCAATCAGTTTTCTGGCCTGAACCACTGAAGATGCAATTCCTGTAACCTGATAACCGGCCTTCATCAGCATCAGTTTGAGATCATTGGCTACAATAAATTCATCTTCTACAATTAATATTTTTTCTTTCATAATAATCAGCCTTTAATTTGAAGGAGTTATTTCTGTATTTTTTCTGAAGGTAATCGTCACTTTTAAGCCCCCTTTGTTTTCGAGATGGAAGGTTCCGTCCAACTGGTCGGTAAGCCCGCGCATCAGATTCATTCCCAAAGATTCTGTTTCCTCGATATTAAAATCTTCGGGAAGTCCTACTCCATTATCTGAAATCATTAGTTCACAAAGATCTTCGTCGGTATTTTTAAATGAAACAAAAACTTCCCCTTTGCGGTCATCCGGAAATGCATATTTTACGGTATTATTGACCGCTTCATTGACGATCAATCCCATAGGAACGGCCTGGGCCACATCAAGAAATACTTTATCAGTATCTACTGTAAAGTTGATTTTCCTGTCAGATGAATAACATTCTTTGATATAAGTAATCAGCTCATAAATATACCACGACATGTCAATCATTGAAAGATTGTCAGACTGATAAAGCTTCTGATGGATCAGGGACATGGCATGCATTCTGTGCTGGCTGTTCTGTATGGCCATCAAAGCATCTTCATTGTCCAGATAAGCCGACTGCGTATTGAGCAGGCTGATCACAATCTGCAGATTATTTTTAACCCTGTGATGGATTTCTTTTAATAGCCATTCTTTCTCAGAAAGTAACTTTTTCAGCTGTTCATTCTGTTCATCAATCTGCTTACGCTTCAGTTCCAGGTTTTTATTGGCATTGCTTTTTAATCTTGAGCGGTTATACAGCAAGGCTGCAAAAAGGATCAGCGCCAGAATGCTTCCGATGAAAACATATCTGATAAAGGTATCATTCGCAATTTTAATATCCTGCAGTTTTGCTTTCTGGGTTAGCAGCTGAATGTTTTTATCCTTCTGCTCTGTCTCAAACTGAATTTTAAGGCTGTTGATCTGCTTACTTTTTTCACCGTTAAAAACAGAATCGGAAAGCTTTTTGTACAGCTGATAATGCTGTATGGCATCAAGGTATTTTCCCTGTATGGAATCTGCTTTGAACCACATCAAATGATTTTCTGAACGGAGCATATCATTCCCGTTATTTTTGGCTATCGAATCAAAAAGTCTGGCTTCACGATACATTTTATCAAAATTCCGGGTCTGGTAGTGATAGAAAACAAAGCTTCGCAGCAATGAGGCCTGCTGGTTATTTTTCTCTGCATTTTCACCATAATAGGCTACCAGTTTTTTGTAGTACGCCTCAGCTTCGTTAAACTGCTTTAGAATAGTGTACGTACTGAACAGGATATAATTCTCTGACATTTCAAAATTCTGATCTACAATAGGATACTTTTCTCTGTATTCCTGAATCATGGTAATGGCCTGCTTAAATTTTTTCTGCCTGATCAGCATCGTAGAAATATTATTGGCCACCGTTCTGATGTAGTTATTATCTTTATTTTTTTTCGCAGTAGCCAATGATTTCTCCCAATACTTCATGGCATCATCATTCTGGCGGAGATAATAATACACCATTCCGATGTTACTGTAAATAGAGCACATCTGCAATGAATAATCATTCACACTTTCCGCTGTTTTTTCTGCCAGAAGGCCATAGCGGAGCGCTTCCTCATAGTCCGCTTTCTGAATTTCAACCTGGGAAATAAGATTGTACACACTCTGTAATTCTCTGAATTTCACAGACTGATAAACAGAAAGGGATTGCCTGAGCAAGCCCAGTGCCTTATCAGAATTTTCTTTGATATAATAAAGCTCACCAAGATCTTTTAAAATGCCTGCCTGATTCAGCTTTGATCCTGAATTTTTAAAAAGTTCCAACGCTTTTTCTTTAAGTTTAATTTTAGTATCAAAATACTCAGGTTTATTGTCATACATATACGATAGTTCGTTGTATGCTTCTCCGGCCTGCTCCTTAAATTGATGGGTTTCAAAATAAGAAAGAGCCTCTTTCATTCTGGAAAAAGCAATATTTTTACTGCCTCTTTCTTTATCTATTTTAGCCTCCAGAAATATGAGTTTTCCGGCAGACATCGGATCCCCGGATTTTATATTGAGTGCTTTTGCCTGTCTGTTCAGAATAGCGGCACTGTCGAGATCAGCTTTCAACTCTCCTTTTTTAGTAATGTAATAATTACTCAGCCGCAATAATAAAGCAGTTTTCTGAGCAGTATTGGTGGAAGAGGAAATCTGTTTTCTCAACAGTGCAGGGTTTTCCTGGGTCTGCGCTTTTATACTGCATGAAAACATCAAAACCAATGAAAAACATACTATCTTTAGTAGATTTTTAGATAAAAAATAAAGGCTGAAATTCATTTTTTAAAGGTAATCTATTATCCTGTAATCTGCCATAGTCCCCTGCTAGTTTTTACGGTGGTAAAAATAGCAGATGATCATTGCCAGTCCGGGTAAAATCAATGTTACCAGTCCGAACTGTTTCCCTGCATAAGCTCCTAAAAAACAGCCTACCAGAAATCCAAGGATGGTAATCAGCTGTTTCTTCAGGCTTGCCCATGCTTCAGGGTGGTGAAAGCCGCTTGACAGAAGGGTTCCGAAATCCAGGGAAGCCTGGGTTACATTTCCTGTCATCATGGTAGTCGGGCCATGGGTTTCTTTTGCATAAAGTTTTCCGAAAGCATTCTGAAGTCCCATTGCAAAAACGGTAATCATAGCCACAGTATACATCACGACTTCTGAAAATGTTCCATAGTAACTGAAAACGGCTACAATAATTCCGGCCGACAAAAGCAATGCTCCTTCCCAGAATAACAGCGTATAATGATTGATGACCTTTCCGGCAATCCTTCCCCCTGCCATAACTGCAAGAATAAATACCGGAAAAGTAAGCAGCTTTACCCACACATGAATATCCGATCCCTTCACAAACTGATAGGCAAAGACAATAAAGTTCCCTGTAACATGCGCCGAAAAAAGGGCATCTGCCGATACAAAAGTCACGGTATCACAGTATCCGGCAATCATGGTTAACAATAAGGTGACAAAGCCGATATTATGTTTTATTTCCATTTTCCTATTTTAAATGTGAACGGAGCATCCAGGCCATTTTCTCATGGGTTTCCAATAACCCTGTGATATAGTCGCTTGTCCCTGAATCACGGAATTCAACAGCGAAGTTTTCAATATTTTCACGAAGATGAATGATGATGCTTTCATGGTCGGAAAGAAGCGCCCTGATGTAAGCCAGGCTGTCGTTCGATTCAAGATGATGTTCGGACAGATGCGTTAATGCCAGGTACTCCCTTAAAGTGGCCGGTGCATAATGCCCCAGCGTTCTGATTCTTTCCGCCAGATCATCGATGATGTCGTCCAGCTGTCCGTATTGTGCTTCAAAAAACAGGTGTTTATTGTAAAAATCCGGTCCTTCCACATTCCAATGTGCTTTTCTTGTTTTGGTATACAATACAAATTCATCTGCTAAAGTGGTAACCAGTACTTCAGCAACTTTTGCTAAATTTTCGTTTTTAATTCCGATTGAAGTTTTCATTTTATAAAATATTTAATAAGTAATAATCAAGTGAATATCTTCCTGCCCCTAATGCAAGAATCAGTAACAGGGAAAGGGTGTACATAAAAGGAACATCCCGTACTTCCAGTGAATCTTTTCTGTGAACTACAAAATATCCGATAGCCGTCACACCAATGGTCGGTAAAACCGCAAGTCTGGTTCCCAGTCCTAAAATGATCAGAAATGGAACCACCAGATCAGCAAATGAAGCGACTATGGCATTGAGTTGATCAGGCAATCCCAGAGGATTTGGAATCACTTCCCTTTGTCCGTTTTCCAGCCTGAATTTCTTTAAACCATGCACTCTGAACAATTGAATCGCCAGGAGTACCCGAAAAACCAGAAATGAAGCATCATTGAATGATGAGCCTAAATCTGATGAAAGGATCTGTTTTAAAATTTCCATATGTATTGATCGTTAAAAAGCAAAGCACGAACAGCCTAAAGATCCCCAGAATGTGTGGTAATTATTAACGGGCACATTGCTCATCCTTGCCTGGTTATGGTTATGATGATGGATATCGCAGCTTCCTGCACAGCTATGAATTTGTGAGATTAGTGGGGCTTTTAAATCCTGTTTCGCATTTTTCTCGATTTCTTTCTGAAAATGTCCGCCTGCAGGATAATATCCGTTATAAAGATTCGTTGGAGACCAGTCTGGAAGCACAGGAACAGATGGTGGTGCATAGGATGAGAATGTTCCTTTGGCATAGACTATTTTCCCGTCTACAATGGTCATTTCCGCTTCAATATTTTTGATATCTTCATCATCAACCGTAAAATAATCCTGATCAAGAACTGCCAGATCGGCAAACATTCCTACCCTGATATCACCTTTTTTCTGCTGTTCCTGAGAGAACCATGCGCTGCCTTTTGTATAGAGCTCCAATGCGGTTGCTCTGTCCAGCTTTGTTTCGTGGTATAATTGAAGTCCGCCAACAGTTTTACCTGCGGTCAGCCAATACATGGAAACCCACGGATTGTAGCTGCTTACCCTTGTGGCATCTGAGCCTCCGCCTACAGGAACTCCCATTTCCAGCATTTTTTTCACGGGTGGTGTACTTTCTGCTGCCGGGGAACCATAACGGTCTGCAAAATATTCTCCCTGGTAAGCCATTCTGCTCTGGATGGCAATTCCGCCGCCAAGCATTTTTACCCTTTCGATATTTTTTTCATCAATGGTTTCCGCATGATCAAAAATCCATGGTAGACCATTGAAGGGAATGTCGCGGTTTACTTTTTCAAAAACATTTAAAAACCGGGTGATGCTTTCATTATAGGTGGCATGAAGCCTGAATGGCCAGCGGTTTTCTACCAGTAAACGGACTACTTTTTCAAGATCTGCTTCCATGTTTTCAGGCAGGTCAGGTCTTGGCTGAAGAAAATCTTCAAAATCGGCCGCCGAAAATACCAGCATCTCTCCTGCCCCGTTGTGGCGGTACATATCATCCCCCTGATATAATTTTACGGTGTCTATCCAATCGCTGAAATCTTCAAATTCATGCTTAGGTTTCTGGGTAAAAAGATTATAGGCGATCCTTACGGTAAGCTGTTTTTTTTCATTCAGTTCGTTCACCACCTGATAATCATCCGGGAAATTCTGGAATCCTCCTCCGGCATCAATAACGCTGGTAATTCCGAAACGGTTCAGTTCTGTCATAAAATGTCTGGTAGAATTCAGCTGATGCTCGTAAGAAAGTTTCGGGCCTTTTGCCAGTGTTGAGTATAAGATCATGGCATTGGGTGTCGCAATAATCAGCCCTGTGGGTTCACCGTTAGCATCTCTTTCAATATGTCCGCCTGCCGGAGCCGGAGTATTTTTGGTAAATCCTACCGCCTTCAATGCTGCTCTGTTCATTAAAGCCCTGTCGTATAAATGCAGGATAAAAACAGGTGTTTCCGGGGCAATGGCATTAATTTCCTCCAAAGTAGGCATCCTTCTTTCTGCAAACTGGAATTCGGACCATCCTCCCACAACACGTACCCATTGTGGAGAAGGCGTACGGTCTACCTGGTCTTTTAACATTCTGAGCGCATCAGCCAGTGAGGGAACACCGTCCCATCTTAATTCCAGGTTGTAATTCAATCCGCCACGAATCAAATGGATGTGAGAATCATTGATTCCCGGCACCACTCTTTTCTTTTTAAGATCAATCAGTTTTGTGGCTTCATCTGCGAACTGATCTGCCAGTCCGTCATTTCCAACCGCGATAATTTTCCCGTCTTTAATGGCTACTGCAGAAACTTCCGGAGTTTCTTTATTGAAAGTGTGTATTTTTCCGTTGTATACGATAAGATCTGCTTTCATCTTTAATTATTTGGTGTTCAATTTCGAAATAGCTTCCTGAATTCCTCCTCCGGCAACGGTGAAAAATGATGGCCCGGCCAGCAGAATCAGTTTTTTCAGTTTCATTTTATCGGATAAATGCTGAGTATTTAAATATGATTGGGCACGATAGGCGTCAAAGGCACCTAAGACCACATTTTCTGCTACCAGGGCTGTCGGAGAATCAATTCCTGCATCTTTGATATCGCTGGCAAATGATACAGTATGTACCTGCAGTTTCAAAGCTTCTCTCATCGCAACACTTCCTACCTCTTTCATGAGTTCGGCATCGAAAGAGTTTCTGTTACCCAAGCCGATCAACAGCAGTTTTCCGGAGGCAAGGCTTCCTTTCGGAGGATTAATTAATAAGGTTTCCAAAGCGTGTCCTTTGAACTGTCCTTTTTTACGGACTTCTGTAATAATTCCTTTTAATGCTTCATCCAGATGAACCATTCCGTTCAGTTCTTTGGGAAGCGCCGGCGGATTGAAAATATCTCCTTCCGTATACTCGAAAACACAGGCAATCTGCAAATCTGCTTTGGCGGCAGAAGGTCCCTGTACCAGCCCTACAACAGAAACTCCGTCAACAGTTCCCCATGTTTTTGAGGTTCCGACTGTTGTTTTTTCTGCGGCAGCCTGTGCTGAAACGAAGTGGGTTCCCGCAGTTGCCAACACCAATGCTGTAAAGAATATTTTTGACCAATTGATGTATTTTGAAATTGAATTTTGCATAATAAATGATTTAGTAATGATTAAAATTTGAATCCCAGCCTGATATTCCAGAAAACACCGCTTTTTGCATCCTGAATGATATCTTCAATAAAAAGCCCTTTGTGGAAATACTGAAGCCCGCTCACAAAAGAGAAATGTTTGTTGAAATTATAAGTGAAACTCGTTAAATAAGCGGTTCCGATATACCTTTCATCTGAGCTGCTTCCGGGACGGTTCAGTGCCCCACTCGGCCGGTAGACTCCGTCGTTCAGGGAATATCGCCAGTTGAAGACAACATCCATCTGCATTTTGAGTTTGGAAGTCAGATCAAGGGTCATATACGGATGAATATCAATTAAATTGACAGGACCCACCTGCGGGCTGAAGCCGAAATAGCCTCCTTTCGGATATAAAGGATTAAATGTATTGAGCTTTCCGTCGTTTTTTGAATGATCGCCTGATATATAATCGTTTCTCAGATTGATACTTGGTCTGAATATAAAGTTTTCAAAAAGATAACCTATATCTACAGATCCTGTCCACGCACTGATCTTTTCATTTCCGAAGCGTCCGAACTGATAGGCTGCTTCCAGGTTATAAATAAATCCGCCGCCATATTTCCAGAGTCTTCCGCCAACCGTATGCCTTTTTTCTCTGGCAGTTCCTGCTTCAAAAACAGATTCGTCTCTACGGATTCCGAGATAATACAGATCCAGATTTCCGGCTTCAGGAATAATAATTTTGGAATAAAGCCCCCAAAGATTAAGCTGTTTTGAAATGGTATTATCAAAAACTCCGGTATTGACAGAGTCTGCCATCATCGCAAAAGCATCTACGGAAACATTTTTATAGGAATACATGATTTTAGCTCCTGTAAAAGACAGCCTTGCATTCGGTCCTTCCCTTACAGAAATCAATCTGCCGGAACCGTAATCCAGCTCCTGTCTTCCCAGCCTCACCATCAGCTTCTGATCTTCCTTATTCACCAAAGCTGCATCCAGAAAGAGATTCTGAATATTCAGCTGATCTTCATCAATAGCTCTTGAACCGTTTTTTCTTCCGTTTTGCAAAGCACTTCTGATCTGTGAAAATATTCTGAAATTTTTCCCGAAATGCCAGTCCGTATGAAGGTCATAACGCTGCAGGAAAAAGTCGTTGTGTCCTATCTTAACCCTTCCCCAATCTTCATTGTTGAAATCCACATATTCATACCTTGCTTCGCCACCCAATGAGAGATAGATATCTTTCTTTTCATTGAGAGGAAGATATTTAATTTTATCATAAAAGCTCTTTGTGGAATCTTTCAGGTATTCATAATTTTCGTCATACCGCAGAAGTTTAAAGCTCTGGGACGATAAAGTTTCAGAACATAAAAGAACTGTTATGAAAAAAGCTTTTAAAAACAGTATTGAAGGTGCAGATTTCAACATTGAAAATGGTATATGAATTTTAGTGATTCAGCATATGGTGAGCATAATGGATTCCCAATCCGTAAGAAGCTCCATATTTTTTCATCAGGTCAGTTACAGGACCATAGGTTTCCTGGCGTGCCCAGTCTCTCTGAAGTTCCAGGATATACTGAATAGAAGTCATGGGCTTTACTCCTGAATGGATCATTCTCTGTACGGCTCTTTCGTGTGCCTCATCGCTTACATCACCACAGGCATCGGTAATGACATACACGTCATAGCCTTCCTCAAGTGCAGATAATGCAGGACCCACAATACAAACGCCTGTCCATAATCCTGCGAAAACCAACTTCTGTTTCTGTGTTCCCACAATTGCTTTATAAGCAGCTTCATCTTCCCATGTATTCATAGTAGTTCTGTCGATATAGCCTGAGGTTGCCATAGGATATGCTTCCTCAATTTCCGGGAAAACAGGGCCTGAAAAGCTTTGTTCTGCAACCGTAGTAACGATGGTAGGAATATTGAATATTTTGGATGCTCCACACAGTACTGCAACATTATTACGCAGTTCGTTCATAGAGATACTTTTGGTGGCAAATGCCATTTGTCCTTCGAAATCAATCAGTACCAGTGCATGATTTTCAGGAGAAAGTAGTTTTGATGATGGTTTCATAAAGTTTATTTAGATATTTTTTTTGTTTACTTTTTATTGTTTAAGAAATTTCAATAACTCTTCATTGAATTTGTCTTTTTCTTCAAGGAACAGTGCATGTCCACTGTTTTCAAAAGGAATAAGTTTAGATCCTTTAATAGCTTTGTTCATTTGCTCTGCTAAAGCATAGGCCACTATTCTGTCCTGCCTTGCCTGCATGATAAGGGTCGGAATCTTGATTTTCGGTAAATCTCCACGAAGATCTTCGTCTCTTAAAGCGATTAACGCCTGCTCCATTGCATAAGCGGATGACTGCATTTCAATCCCTCCCAGCCAGCTGCCTACACCAGGTGAAACAGAAGTTGCGGATAAAACAAATCTTTCACCTATCGTGTTCAGTAATCCCGGTCTGTCTACGCTTACAAGATCTATCCATTTGGTAATATCTTCTTTTGTAAATAGCGGATAAGGATAATCAGGTTTTTTGGTATGAACAGGTGCAGCAGCAGCAAATAATGCTAATTTACTGACATGAGCACTGTTGTATTTTGCCACGTAATGCAGCGCAATCGCACCGCCCATGGAGTGCCCTCCCAATGTAGCATCTTTGATATCCAGTTTGTCCAAAACAGTTTTGATATCAGAAGCAAACTGATCATAATTATATTTTCCATAAGGCTTGTCCGACTGTCCAAAGCCTCTCAGAGTGATTCCTATAACCCGATACCCAGCTTTGATTAAAGGAAGATACTGGTACTCCCATGAAGCATCACTTACAGGATAACCGTGAATTAAAACAACAGGTTTTCCTTCTCCAAGGTCAGAAACATGAAGTCTTACATTAGGTTCCACTTCGATATATTCTGCCCTGGCTTTTGTGGATTTTGCCGTATTTTGAGCATTAGCACCAGTTAAGAATACCGTTGACAATAGCACGGCAGCACCAAGAATTGATTTTAGTTTCATAATGATGATATTTAATGGCTGATTTTTGACAGATTTATTGTAAACATGTCAAAGTGGTGACAAAGTATTGAATCAGCTGCCTTCCTTAAAAGAGGGCTTCCATTTAAAAAGAAGACAGCGGATTCAAAAGGAAATTATCTTTTTAGTAAATATTTGTGCTGCCCTTCTAAAACGAGCTCAGATCTTTGGTTATAGACTCTCACTTTTGTGGTCACTACACCTTTGTCTTCCTGCTGCGTCAGACCGGTAATTTCCAACGAAGAATACAGCGTATCTCCTGCATGTACCTCCTTCAAAAAATGACATGACAATTCTAAAAAAGCAATAAAAACACTTCCGAAGTAATGAGGCAAAAGAGTCGCACCCGGTGCGGTAAAAGCCAATACCTGCAAACCGTGAACTACCGGAGCTTCATGGCCATATCTTTTTGCATATTCCACATCGTAATGAATCGGATGATTATCACAGGAAACCGTTTGAAAAGCTGAGGCATGTGCATCAGTAAGAGTTCTGCTTGGCGCCCTGAACACTTCACCTACTTTCAGTTCGTCAAACGTACGGGCCGGAACAATAGCAAAATCTTCAGGATTGAATTCCGGATCGTGAGCTTTTGAGTTTTCCATATTTTGGGATTTGAATGGAATAATGATTAACCAACGATAAATTCAAGAATGTCTTTGTTGATGGTTGGGTGCTCTGTAGTCGGCATCCCGTGAGGGAAACCAGGATATGTAATCAGTTTTCCGTTCTTCAGTAATTTGGCTGATTTTATCGCGGAATTTTCAATCGGTACAATCTGGTCATCCTCACCATGAAGAACCAATACCGGAATATCCACAGCTTTTAAATCTTCAGTTAAATCTGTTTCTGAAAAGGCTTTGATCCCATCATAATGAGCAACAATTCCACCCATCAGTCCCTGTCTCCACCAGTTTCTCTGTACGCCGTCTTTTACGTTGGCACCTTCTCTGTTGTAGCCGTAGAAAGGGAAAGTCAGGTCAAAATAAAACTGGTTTCTGTTGTTCATCGTCTGTTCTCTGATATTGTCGAAAACTTCCATAGGAACGCCGTCAGGATTGTTCTCACTTTTCACCATTACCGGTGGAATGGCACTGATCAGAACTGCTTTTTTAGCTCTTCCATTGGAATATTTGTTGACATAACGGATCACTTCCCCGCCACCTGTTGAATGCCCGATGTGTACGACATCTTTCAGATCAAGGAATTCAACCAGCTCTGCAGCATCAGAAGCATATTGTTCAATAGTGTGGTTGTAGATATTCTGGCTTGAACGTCCGTGGCCTCTTCTGTCGTGGGTAACTACTCTGTAGCCTTTCTTAAGGAAAAAGATTACCTGTGCATCCCAGTCATCAGATGATAAAGGCCATCCGTGGTGAAACATTAATACAGGTCCCTGCCCCTGATCTTTGTAAAAAATTTCTGTTCCGTCTTTTAATGTTAATGTGCTCATTGTTGTAGTATTTTTTGAATTAAACTTATGAGCATAATTCCAAAAAACAACCCAAAACAACAAACCAATTGATTTCCAATATATTAATAAAAACAACTCATAAATTATACTACGAAATACCGTAGTTTTATGATTCAGCTATCAGTATTTATATAAAAACATAGAAAATTTAAGCACAGAAAAAATCCAAAAGCATGTGTTACCAATCTAAATTCCTGCTTACATACGATTAAAAACAAAAAAATCAGACTCAGGTCTGATTTTTTTAATATTATTATACTATTTGTAATACCGGAAATTATGATGATATCCGTTATTCTGCCTTTATTTGTGACAGTTCAAGCCCCAGTTTTGTAAATTCTTCCTGTCCTTTCTCTGTAATATAATAGTTACGGTCTGCAGGATTCTCTTTGGCAATCCAGCCTTTCTCAACGAACTGTTCTAAAAGAAGCTGTCCTAATTTTCCGCCGATGTGCTCATAGCAGACCTTAGCGGGTTTTCTTCCGGTTGATGTATTCATATTATTAGTTTAATTGGTGTTATATGGATGTTTAATTCAGATGCAGATAATCTTTAATGGTTTTCAGAACTCCGAAGCTGTCATTGGTACATGCTTCAAAATTGGCCACCTGTTTTACGTTCGGATGGGCATTTTTCATGGCGTAAGAATATTTAGCATTCTTAAGCATTTCTATATCGTTCATATAATCTCCGAAAGCCATTGTATTTTCAGGTGAGATTCCCAAAGATTTCTGAAGGATTTTAAGGGCATTGCCTTTATTGATATCCTTATTCATAATATCCAGCCAGTACTCGCCGGAAACAACCACTTCCAGACCGAATTCTTCAAATCTTTTAAGGGCCGGATACAGATATTTTTCAGAGCCATCCGGATGGTAAACCGCTATTTTGAAAGCTGTATCATCAATTCTTTCTGTCAGATCATCCTTTTTCATATTCTCGGTATAGTACTTTGAGAAAAAGTCTACAAACTGCTGATCTTCAGTTTCATAATACGCCATTTTTTTAGCGGACAGTACTGCTTTAGCACCCGGTATTTCCCGAACCGCTTTGATGATCTCAACAATATATTTATACTCCAATACATCGGCAAAAAGCTCCTGATCTTTATAGATGACATAACCTCCGTTTTCAGCAATAAAACCGATTTCACTCTCTATATCTCCGAAATAATGGGTAATCCCGGGCATCTGTCTTCCGCTTGCGGGTACAAATACAATATTTCTTTTTTTCAGTTCTTTATAAACATCCGAAAATTCAGGACTCATTTCATGACTGGAATTGAGAAATGTCCCATCCATATCGGTAACAATTAATTTAATCTGTTCCATAATTTTATTAAGGTTATGCGATATTCTGCGTTTATCAGAATTACAATCTGCATATTCTTTCCAAAGATATTGATTTTATTATTTTTTCTTGTAATGAATGGTGGGAAGGTTTCTTAATATTTCGGCACTTTGTTCCGGGGTAATGTCGCGCTGAGGTTCTGCCAGCATTTCATATCCTACCATAAATTTTTTAACTTCTGCGCTCCTGAGCAGCGGAGGATAAAAGTGCATATGAAAATGCCATTCCGGATGTTCCTTACCATCTGTAGGAGATTGATGGATTCCTGCAGAATAAGGAAACGATGTTTCAAAAAGATTGTCGTACATGGTGGTCAGATCCTTGAGCATCGCTGCAAAAGACTCTTTTTCATCCTCAGAAAATGTCGCAATATTTTCTCTTTTCTGTTTGCTGATCATGATCGTCTCATAAGGCCATGATGCCCAAAACGGTACCAGTGCTGCAAAATGCTCGTTTTCTGTAACAATACGTTCGCCAGCCGCAATTTCCTGCTCAAGATAGTCTTCCAGCAATGTTCTCTTATTCTTTTCAAAATACGATTTCAACTGAGTCTGGGTTTTCTGAACCATTGCCGGAATGGACGACTGTGCCCATATCTGGCCGTGCGGATGAGGATTGCTGCAACCCATGATGCTTCCTTTGTTTTCAAAAATCTGAATATAGTTGATATGCTCCAGAGCGGCCAGTTCACTGAACTGCTCCTGCCATACATCCACTACATTTTTTATGTGTTCTACAGACATTTCCGGTAAAGTAAGGCTGTGATCTTCAGAGAAACAGACCACCCTGTTGATACCACGTTCGGGAAGAAGAGTAAAAAATCCGGGATCTTCATTGGAAAAATCAACTTCTTCATTCAGCAATGCTCCAAAATCATTATTAAAAACATAGGTTCCTTTATACTCTGGGTTCCTGGCTCCGTTAGCACGTCTATTTCCCGAACAGAGATAACAGTCCGGGTCGTATACAAGACGGTTTTCTTCTGCTGTTTCTTCTCTCTGCCCCTGCCATGGCCTGTTTGCCCGCTGCGGGGAAACCAGTATCCATTCGTCCAAAAGAGGATTATATCTTCTGTGGGGATGTTTTTTACGGTCAAATGATGTATTCATTGGTGTACTCTTTTATCCCTTCGGAAATTTTAACCTGATAAACTTTCATCTGAATATTAAAATGTTCAAGATATTTTTCACGAACGGCGCTGATCACTTCTTCAACTTTATTTTCCTTAATCAGATTGATGCTGCAGCCTCCAAAACCGCCTCCCATGATTCTTGCTCCCAATACTCCCTTCTGCTTCAGTGCATGTTCCACTAAAAAATCAAGTTCATTGCAGCTGACTTCATACTCAGTTGAAAGACCAGCATGCGTTTCCGTGAGCAGTGTCCCAAGATATTCAACATCTCCTTCTGAAATCGCTTTTGCTGCCATTTCCACCCTCTGGATTTCTTTCAGCAGGTAGAGACATCTTTTGTATGAAACACTTCCCATTTCCTCTTTTACACCATCAAGCATCTCCACCGTGAAGTCTCTGAATTTTTCTATTTCCGGAAATTTTTTCCAAAGGACTTTTTTACCGTTTTCAACATCTTTACGCCTTTCATTATAACCGGATGTCAGATGAGTATGCTTTACACAGCTGTCAAACAGCAACAGACTGTATCCTTTAAGATCCGCATTAAAATACTGATATTCCAGGGAGTGACAATCGAGCATAATCACTTTATCTTCCCTTCCGAAAACAGAGGCAAACTGATCCATAATACCACACTGAACTCCGGCGAAAGTATGTTCCGATTTTTGCCCGATCACTGCAATCTCTTTTTTGGATAGCTGAAGATCAAAAAGCTCATTGAGGATGTAGGCGAAACCACATTCAAGTGCTGCAGAAGAAGAAAGTCCGGAGCCCATCGGGATGGTACTGCTGAAGACAATTTCCATTCCACAAAACGGGTTTTCCGGCTTCTGAAGCTGGCTGAAAACACCCAGAATATAATTCGCCCACATCTGCTGTACCGGCTTTACTTCCATGGTGACATCAAATGTATATTCTTCTCCAAGATCTTTAGCAATGAGGGTACATACATTTGTCTGGGGCAGCCTGCGAACAGCAAAACAGATGTATTTGTCTATGGCAGCAGGAAGCACAAAACCATCGTTATAGTCTACGTGCTCACCAATAATGTTGATTCTTCCCGGGGAGAGGAAAATGTGTTCAGGCTCTGCTTTGAATTCGGCCTTAAACTTTTCTATAGTTGGGTTGATTAACTGTTCGTGCATATCAATCTTTTCTGATAAAGCAGATCTTAGGTGATCTGTGTAATAAAACTACTGAATTTATAACAGAGATTATACTTTTTCTGCCCAATCTTATTTCATTTTTTGTGAATCTTTGATGAACTGATCTAATCCTGAGTCTGTCAGAGGATGTTTGAGAAGAGACAGTATAGGAGCCAAAGGGCATGTCACCACATCAGCACCTATCTTGGCACAATTGATAATATGCATACTGTGTCGTACTGAGGCAGCCAGTATCTGTGTCTGAAAAGCATAATTGTCATAAATTGTTCTGATTTCCGAAATCAGATGAAGACCATCCGTAGAGACATCATCCAGCCTTCCCAGAAACGGAGAAACATAAGTAGCTCCTGCTTTGGCGGCCAGTAGTGCCTGTCCGGAAGAGAATACAAGCGTACAGTTTGTTTTTATTCCCTTTTCAGAAAAATAACGGATGGCTTTGATCCCATCTTGAGTCATGGGTACTTTTACAACAATTCTTGGATGGAGTGCAGCAAGCTCTTCTCCTTCTTTAACCATTTCTTCGAAAGTAATTCCCAATACTTCAGCACTTACATCCCCATCCACAATTTTACAGATATCAAGGTAATGATGATGTATATTCTGCTTTCCGGAAATTCCTTCTTTCGCCATCAGTGAGGGATTTGTAGTTACTCCATCCAAAACTCCAAGAGCATGGGCTTCCTCTATCATCGCCAGGTTGGCGGTATCAATAAAAAATTTCATAATTGTGACTAATTATTTATAAGTGTTAAAATTACACTTATATTTTAATAAATTAGTATGATAAGAGACTTTTTTATTGTTCTTCAAAAATTATTCCATGAAATAATTAAACTCTTTCCTGTATTGAGAAGGACTTTTTTGAATATATTCTTTAAATGTCTTATTAAAATAACTGAAATTATTAAATCCGGATTCAAAGCAGACTTCAGTAATGCTTAAAGGCTGTTCTGCAAGAAGCTTAAGCGCGTGGGTAATCCTGTACTCATTAACAAACCGGGTAAAAGTCTTGTTCGTAATTTTTTTAAAATAGCGGCAAAAAGAAGGTACTTTCATATTGGCAAGATCAGCAACTTCCTCCAGCGTAATGGCTTCTTTGAAATGATCTTTCACGTAGTTGAATATAAGATTGATCCTTTCGTTGTCTTCGATCTGGGTCTGGAGATAATATTTTCCTGCATTTAAAATTCTGTAATCCTGAGTAACAGACAGATCATCCAATATTTTCAGAAATCTGCACAGCTTATCCAAAGAGGAAGCTTCATGCATTTCAACAATTTCTTGTCCGATTTTTTTCTTCACCTCTTCCCCAAATACTATCCCGGCCTTAGATTTTTCTAGTAAACTCGAAATCCTCTGCATTTCCGGTAAGTTCCATATAGGTTCTCCTAAAAAATCAGGTTTAAACTGGATGACCATCTCGTAGTCATTATTAGTATTTTCATTCGTAAGTCCACAATGGGGAAGATTGCTTCCGATCAGAACCAGATCTCCATCTGAAAAATAGGTAATGCTGCTTCCGATCTGTCTTTTTCCGGAACCCTTACAGACAAAGATCAGTTCAATCTCAGGATGGTAGTGCCAAACATGGGATTTTATATTTTCGCTGGCAAGAAACTTCAGGCTGGTAAAGCTGCTGCCAATCGTGGGCCGTATTGCTTCAAACGAAGGATGTAGATGCTTCATGGATTCAAATATTTTATCCTACACAAAATTAACAAAAATATATCAATAAAATATAAACAAGGTTAAAATAGAACATATATACGAAAATTATATTGTAGCATGATCAATACTACTGTCCTAGCTTTGCATTATCAATTATCACTAAAAGCCTTAACCCATGAGTACATTATTAAAAACCGTATTTCTTGCAGGGTCATTATTGTTTTCTGCAAGCTTAATGAGTAAGGACAGGGATTTTTCCCTTTCTTTTGGAAACGTACAGGCCAAAACACTGAATTTTGAGCTTTCGAACGCCAGAAGTGTATCTGTTTTTATTTATAACAGTGCCCATGACGAATTATTTTCCGAAAATCTTGCAGATGGGGATCATGTAACGAAGACTTATGATTTTCAGAGTCTGGTACCGGGAACTTATTATCTGGTAGCGGAATCAGAGATGAAGATAGAGAAATACAAAATAAAAATCAATGCTGAAAATGGAATGGAAGTGGAAAAAAAGCCGGTAAGTTCAGTCAATAAACCTGAATACACCATTTCAGGGCATATGGCCAAACTTCACATGTCTGATGTAAAAGGTCCTGTAAGCATTTCAGTATATGACCTTTCCAATACCACCTATTATAACTCCAACAGAAAATATGCTGATGGCAAAGTGGATATTACTTTTGATCTTGATCCTAAGACAGCAGACCAATACATCATCCGGGTTGAAGAAAATGGAAATGTTTTTAACCGACTGATTTCACTCAGATAATCCCAACTATTACAGATAGATTGACATATCGATCATTCCAATTATTTTGGATTAAAATTTTACTTACAGTTTATTGTTTTGAGGCAGCTCCATTTCCGATCAGGAAAAAGAGCTGCCTCATTTTTTAATTGTGATGACCCATATTCAGCTTAATCTTCTTCAGATCTTCCAGTTCATGGACAGGGCGTTCGATGTCATAAGGAATCGTTTTTTTGGAAAAAGTCTGGAAATACAGCAGGCAGGCATCTTTCCACCAGACTGCATCTTTTGACTGAATTCTGAGTTTTGACTGAACATCAGCAAATCTCTGTTTATCTATATAAGGTTCCATCCTATCCCAGACTTTCTGATAGTCCCTTACTTTTTTCACCCCTGAATCATAGGTATAACACAGCTCATCCCACAGTGTTTTTCCGTCTTTCATTTTATAATCCCACGGAACATGATGAAACCATAGAATAAGATTTTCCGGGCAGGTTGAGATATTCCCATATCTGTCATTCAATGGTGGAAAATATTGTGAAACAGCGTTACTTCCTGTTTTTGTTCTGTTAAAGCCCAATCCCTGAGCATCAGCCTGATGGTAATAGACAGGAGACCAGTCCGGTCTTCCGCCTTTATAATCTCCCCATGGCTCAGGACCATAATGATGTCCTCCAGCAAAGATATGGTGAAGTCCCAAAGGCATCATATAATCCACAGCAGTTTCCCTGGAAGAAAGCATGACTTCCTTTACCGGATCCAGGAATTTCTGATCGTCTGTAAAGGTCATTTTAATCCATTCATCCGCAATCTGCTCTGAACTCAGTTGATGGTTCCATGCCAACCTTCCGAATGCATACCAATTGGCCTGTGCAAAATGATGTCCTGTCCAGTTGGTATCTTCCCCGATATTGGCAACGGCTGAAATAGCTGAAATTTTTGCGGGTCTTAATGTACCGTCTGTAATTTTAGCAATCGTGGATCCCTGGCCGTCAGAATAGGTGTCGCTATCCAGTGTTTCCTTGAATAATGGAGCCAGAAAAACCAGATGATTTGAAAAGCCCAGATATTCCTGGGTGATCTGAAATTCTACCATTTCAGAAGTTTTTCTTAATGCTCCGAAAAGCGGATTAAAAGCTTCGCGGGGCTGAAAATCAACCGGACCGTTTTTGATCTGAATAATGACATTATCCCTGAATTTACCATCCAGAGGAACAAATTCCAGATAAGCCTGTTTGGCTCTGTCGTCTTTGCTCGGACTGTAGACAAATGCTCTCCACATAACGATTCCACTGTAAGGTTTCAGAGCATCGGCCATCATATTGGCTCCGTCTGCATGCGTTCTTCCATAATCCTGAGGGCCAGGCTGTCCTTCGGAATTGGCTTTCACCAAAAAACCGCCGAAATCAGGAATTAATCTGTAAATTTCAGCTGCTTTATCTTTCCACCACTTTTGTACATCTTTATTCAATGGATCTGAATTTTGTAATCCAGCCAGCACTTTAGGTGAAGAAAAATTTACAGAAAGATATACCTTGATGCCATAAGGTCTGAAAATATCGGCCAGAACTTTGACTTTCTTAAGATAGTCTTCCCTAAGCATATTGTGCGATGCGTTCACATTATTCAAAACAACGGAATTAATTCCTATAGAGGCATTAGCTCTCGCGTATTCTTCATAGCGCGGAGAAATTTTACCGGGTAAATCTTCCCATTTCCAAAGTGATCTTCCTGCGTATCCTCTTTCAATACTTCCGTCCAGATTATCCCAATGATTCAAAATCCTTACGTCATATGAAGGTTTTTCAATGGTGTTTAAGTGAGACAGGTCGGCCTTTGTCTGCTGTAATCGCAAAATATGATAGACTCCATACAGCAGTCCTATTTCTTTCCCTGCAGAAATAACGATTTTTTCAGGCGTGGAAATAATTTTGTAGCCGTCTTTCAGATTTTTCTCCTTGTTTTCTGTACGAAGTTCCACAGCCTGCCCCTGCCAGTGGCCACTCAGCTCTTTTCTGGCAATGTTCAGCGTGGAACTGTTCCCTTTGGAAATAATTTTATCTGCCGATATTCCGTTTTTTGCAGGAAACCGAAGCCATAGCTGACTTCCGTCCTCCGCGAAGGCCAGTAACGGAAAGATCAGAAAAAATAGAATATTGAGTCTCAGATATCGCATTGAAAAATTTTAAATTATTAAAGATAACTATGACTGGTCTTCCAGACCTTCAATCGTTTTGATTTTCCCTTCATGATCGTATTCCAGTTCAATGACTTTCATGCTTCTCAGCCATGTTTTACCGCCACTGGGAACAGAATCATGGAAAAACAGGTACCACTTTCCTTTAAACTCCACAATGCTGTGATGCGTTGTCCATCCTATCACCGGAGTAAGAATTTCTCCCTGAAAAGTAAACGGACCGTAAGGATTATCCCCTGTTGCATAGCAAATCAGGTGGGTGTCTCCTGTAGAATAAGAAAAATAATATTTGCCATTGTACTGATGCATCCATGACGCTTCAAAAAAGCGGTGTTTATCACCATGAAGCAGTGGTTTTCCGTTTTCATCGATGATGACAACGTTTTTAGGAGCTTCAGCAAATTGAAGCATATCATCGCTTAGCAAAGCTACCTTTGAATGGATTGCAGGCTGGTCATTTTCAGGAATTATCGCAGATTCAAGGGCCTTATTATCTCTGTAGCGCTGCAATTGTCCACCCCATATTCCTCCGAAGTATATATAATATTTTCCGTTATCTTCAAAAATACAGGGATCAATACTGTAGCTTCCCATCATCGGATGTCTTTCAGGGATGAAAGGACCGTAAGGTTTGTCGCTCACGGCAACACCGATTCTGAAAATATCATTCTGATCTTTCAGGGGAAAGTACATATAATACTTTCTGTCTTTAAAGGCTACATCGCAATCCCAAAGCTGTCTTCCCGCCCATGGAATATCTTTTACCGAAAGGACTACGCCATGATCTTTAATTTCTCCTCTGTCTACATCATCCATTGAGAAAACATGGTAATCATTCATATCAAAGTGATCCCCGTTATCGTTTTCTTCAATTCCGCTTTCGCGGTCGTGAGAAGGATAAATATAGATTTTATCTTCAAAAACGTGAACGGAAGGGTCTGCCATATAATCTTCCGGGAATAAATATTTTGATTTTTTCATTAAGTAAAAATTCTATTGATTTTAATTTTTCTCTGCCAATTTTATTATTTTCTGTACCACAGGTTTCTCCTGGTCTTTCCTGCCAAATAGTAACGGGTAATCTGTTCTCCCTTTTACCGGAAAATCATTTTTCCAGGATTGCTTATCAGTCACCCCCCATAAAGTTACTCTTCTTATTTTATCTTTATGTTTTAAAAACAAGCCAAAGAAATCAAGATAACGTTTTTCCCATTTCGTTTCTACTTCCTTAGGAAGCCCTTTGGTATAAGGATTCATTTCTTTCTGATAGGCAACCGTATCCGAAACATTGGCGGAGCTTCCCCACGGAGAAGGCAGCGCGCTTATTTCCAGCTCTGTTATATTGACTTTAACACCAGCGTTGGAATAGGCCAGGATTGCTTTCTCATACTCATCCATAGAAGGGTTATCCATTCCGACGTGAGACTGCATTCCTACTCCATCAATACGGATTCCTCTTGATTTAAGTTTTTCAACCATTGCAATGACTGCTTTTACCTTGTCAGGATACCATTCATTATAATCGTTGTAATATAGTTCTGCATTGGGGTCAGCTTCCTGTGCATACTGAAATGCCAAAGGAATAAAATCTTCACCCAGGATTTCGTAAAATTTACTTTTTCTGTAGGTTCCGTCTTCAAGAATGGCTTCATTCACCACATCCCATCCTTTTACTTTCCCTTTGTAACGGGAAACTACCGTTGTAATATGGCTTTTCATGCGCTGTTTCAATACTTCCGGAGAAACATCTTTTCCATTTTTATCTGAAAAAAACCATTTTGGAAGCTGCGAATGCCAGATTAAAGTATGCCCGATGATGAACATATTGTTTTTTATTCCGAAATCAACAAATTTATCAGCATCATCAAAGAAAAACTTTCCTTCCGTTGGCTGCAGAAACATAGATTTCATACAGTTTTCGGCGACAATAGAGCTGAACTGATTTCTGATAATGGCTACCGCTTTTTTATCTGTCCCGTCAATCTGGGGAAGGCTCATGGCAGTTCCTATGTAAAATTTATCCTGAAATGCTTTTTTTAAAGTACCATCGGATTTCTGCGCCGACAGCCCGGAAGCGGTAAGAGCCGCCAAACCTATTAAAATACGTTTCATATTGAATTTTTATTTTCTTCTTTCAGCCAGATCTTTTTCAATCTGAACTTCCATTTTTTTGTTGATTTTGTAAAATAAAAGCAGTCCGCAGGCAATGAAAAATGGTATGGACGGGAATATGCTCACGAGCATTTTCGCTCCTGCAGCCACTGTTTCAGGCTGAATAACCTGTTCATTTCCATGTACAGAAATGTATCCGTATTTTCCTATAATTAAAGCTACCAGGGAGCTTCCAATGCTGAGACCTACTTTCAATCCTACCATCATGGCAGAAAAGATAATAGCTGTTGCCCTGCGATTGTTCTTCCATTCCGAATAGTCGGCCACATCAGCAATCATCGCCCACAAAAGCGGTGTGCTGATTCCATAAAAGAATCCGTGTAAAATCTGGGACAGGAACATAATTCCCACAGCTTTCGGAGGATAAAATATAAAGAACAGGATAAACAGTGTAGAAATGAATAATGAAGCGATAAAAGTATCTCTTTTTCCAAATCTGTCTGCCAGCTTTTTAGAAAAAGTAATGCCTACAATCATCATTACAATTCCTCCTGCATTAAACAATCCGAACCCGGCAGATTTCGGGTCTTCTCCGAAGAAATTCATCCCTGCAGAATTAAAAAATGCTGTAATGGGTGAGATAAAACTTTTGAGTGCATTTTCATCCACATAGTTGTTGAAATAGTATACATACGATCCTCCTTTCATGGCCAGTGTGATGAATATAAATGCGGTCACGGTAAGCATAATAATCCAGGGTCTGTTCTGGAATAAATCTTTTAAATCTTCTTTCAGACTTGATTTCTGCTCCGGTTTGGGAATGATTCTTTCTTTGGTGGTAAAGAAGGTAATCAAAAGCATGATGGATCCGATCACAGCCAGCCAAGTCATAACAGTCTCAATTCCCTGTGCTTTGTCTCCATGTCCTACATATAAAATGATAGGAAGCATAAATACCTGTACAAAGAATTGTGCAAACATTACTGCTACAAAACGGTATGAAGAAATACTGTTTCTTTCTCCCATATCTCCCGTGATAACGCCACTCAATGCAGCATAAGGCAGGTTATTGGAAGCGTATAATAACAATAATAATGAATAGGTAACCGCAGCATAAATCATTTTACCCTGATAGGAAAAGTGAGGCGTACTGAAAGCTAATAGTGCTGCAATACCAAGCGGTACAGCAGTAAATAAAATCCATGGACGGAATTTCCCCCATCGTGAGCTTGTGCGGTCTGCCAGCGCTCCGATAAGCGGGTTAAAACCAAATCCGGCAATTAAGCCTACCGTAAGGGTGATAACAGAAGCATCTTCTGCTTTGAGTCCATAAATATCTGTATAAAAATAGGTCAGGTAGGTGACTAAGGTCTGAAAAACAAGGTTGGCTGCCAGATCTCCCAGGCTATACCCTACTTTTTCTATTACCGATATTTTTTGTGGCTGATGATCCATTGATTTTGATAAGGTTTTCTATGTTAAATTAATTTTTTTCTGTTGTAAAAGGTGAAGCAGGAAGCCCGCTTTTGTTTTTAAGATTGCCGTCCGGGTTGTCTGCCCAGTCATAACGTACATTGACAGGATTGGTAACTTGATCATTCCAGACAATAACTTTATTACCTTTTGCTTCTGCTTTTGCCCATTGGTAGCGGCCATCTTTCTGCTGTATGGCAAAACCTTTCAGTTCTCCCTGTACCAGATCGTCTGTTCCGGGTTTAAAGGATAGAATAATGGTTTTTCCTTCTGTCTTCATCGACTGATAAACGGGGCCGTCAGCTATGATTTTTTTGCCCTCCCCGATTTTCAGGGCCTGTAAAGCAAGCCTGTCACCTACTGCTTTTTTATTGAGCGGATGGATGTCATTCCATTCTCCCACATCAATCGTTACCGCAAGTCCTGAATAAGGAACATTAAGAGAAACCTGTCTCTGCTGTTCTCTCAGCTCAGCCCAGTTGCTTTCAATCGGGTCATCTTTTTTCTCCATGAAATTGGCCAGTTGTACAATGAAGAACGGCAGATCGTTCTTATTCCATTTTGAACGCCAGTCTGAGATCATGGTTGACAATAAATCTCCATATTCTTTTGGTTTCCCAGTATTGCTTTCGCCCTGATACCAGATAAATCCTTTGATTTTATAATTGATCAGCGGATTAATCATGGCGTTGTAAAGCCCTACCGGCTTCCAGCGGATAAATGTCTGTCCGGGAGCCATTTTTTCCATTTTTGCTCCTATTTTATATTTCCACTCGCCTTTAAGGTCTGTTTTTTGACCGTCAATTTCCAGATAATACGGTTTATCAGCGATAAACTGTCCTTTTCCGCTGCCATTGATGACTCTAACAGTAATGATATTCTTTCCTTCTTTTAAAACGCCTTTGGGAATGTCATACCAACGTGGCGGATATTCATAGGTTACATTTCCTACTTTGATTCCGTTGATATAAGTAATATCGGCATCTTTTATTCTTCCCATATTTAAAAATGCTGCTTTCTGATCCACTCCTTTTGGAAGAATAATTTCTTTGCGGAACCATACTGAACCGTCAAACGAGCCTTCCTGATCTTCCCATGATCCAGGCAGCATTATGGTTTTCCATCCTGCATCATTTCCGTTATCTTTTTCCCAGTGCTGATTGAACCCAATATCACTCTGATCCAGCTCTGCATACCATGCTTTGCTTAATGATCTTTCCTGGGATTCTGTAGATTGTATCAGGTCATCATTTTTCCATTTTTCTGCTTCAGCCAGATATTCCGGGTATTTTTTCAGTGATTTTTCATCCATCCAGGCCTGAACCGGAGAGCCTCCCAGACTGGTATGAATGATTCCTACAGGAACTTTATTTTTTTCATTCAGTTCTTTCGCAAAAAAATAAGCAACTCCCGAAAAATCAAGAATAGTCTGAGGATTGGTACTTTCCCACTTCCCTCCGTCAAGATCATTTTGCGGAGCTTTAAAATTATATTTCTGCGGAACCGTGAAGAATCTTATATTCTGATTATTGGCGTTTTTAATTTCATTTTCATACAAAGGTGTCAGCCTGCGCATCGGAAGTTCCATATTGGATTGTCCTGAAGCTACCCACACATCACCAATAAGAATATCTTTAAGGGTGATCTCATTAATCATCATGGTATATGGGCCTCCGGCATTAAGCTTTGGAAGTATAAGAGACCAGTTTCCACTTTGGTCTGCTGTGGCATTATACGTTTTATTGATAAACTTAATTGTAATTTTTTCTCCTGCATCGGCATATCCCCAGATTTTAAGATCCTGATTTCTCTGAAGGATCATTCCGTCTGAAACCAATGCGGGAAGCCTTACCTTTGCATGAAAACTGCAAATAGCTGCAAGAAAAAATAATAAATATAGAGTTCTGTTCTTCATGGAAAAAATCTGTTTTTAATGTTGGTTCAGCTTTATTTCTTTTCGTAATTTTCTGTCAGTAAACGGACTTCAATGACTTTAACAGTCATGAGTTTTTCATCTGCAAGGAATTTTACACTAAGATTTTCTTCATTCTTTTCTGAATCCGGAATCGGAACAATCAGATATTGGGGTAAACTTCCGGACTTTCCTTCCAGATTTTGAGCCATGATTTTTTTTCCGTTGATCTCAATATTCAGCGTGCGGTTGGCATTCGCATCAAAATAAAGCAGGTAAAGGTATGAAGCATTTTTTCCGTTATTTTTCATCTGGTAACTGAACCAGCCTTTGGCATCACGGAAATGTCTGTCTTCCATATATCCTGTGCCAGAGTCTTTGCTTTCTATAAAATGATCTGATTCCGGCTGCTGTTCACCTAACTGGATCTTATCTGCGGTGATCATGTCCAGCTTTCTGGTTTCCGTTTCTTCTTTTGCCTTCTGCTTCAATGTATTTTCTATTTCGTTTTTGTCAGCCTGAGGCCAGTACAGAATATATCTTTCTGCCTGAATATTGTAAAACGGCACAAGATTTAGTCCTTCCCCGAATTTTTCAGACGGATAAAGACCCTTAACGGCAAAGTTGAGCGGTTTATTGTTCAAAGGCGTAACATGGCTGACCACCTCGGAAGGGCTTCCAAGGATAACGGGAATTTCGTTTAAAGGGATTTGCGGACCGTGAGCAATATGGCCGCCTCTGCTATCGTCCGCAAGAAGTCCCTGTTGGTTTTCGGTACCGTATTTTGCGGCAAGCACTACAGGACCGTATTTAAATGCATAATAATTGGAATGGTCAGGAAGTTGTTCTGCAGAAAGATGCATCGGCAGGGTCATTTTCACAACATCTCCTTTTTTCCATTTTTTAGTCAGGGTAAAATAGCCATCGGAACCACGCTGTACTTTTTCCTGTTTTCCGTTGACCAGAATTTTTACTTCCGAAGGTGTCGTCCATTCCGGACATCTTAATTTTACATCAAATTCTGACTTTCCTGCAGCATCAAAAATCAATGTTGTTTCAGGAGCTTCCGGGAAATTATTGACCTGTCGGAGCACTACTTTCTGCTGTTTCCATGTCAGTGTGGAAGGGATAAACAGGTTCACATATAAATCCTTATCTGACCGGGCATAAATCATTTCCCCATATTTGGCATGGTTTTCCATTCCGGATCCTACACAGCACCAAAAACTGGTCTGAGGCTGTGAATACACACGGTAGTGTCCGGGACGCATTGGCGTAAAGTAGACAAAACCTCCCTGATCATGATTTTCTGTGGAAAGGATATGATTGTATAATGCTTTTTCGTAATAATCTATGTAGTAAGATTCGGGTAGTGTTGCATAAAGCTCTTTGGTCAGCTTCAGCATATTATAGGTATTGCAGGTTTCGGGGCCTTCAATACTTTTTATCATACTGCTGAAATCATTGACAGGATTAAAATGCTCACTGACACTGTTTCCGCCAATAACAGACGATCTTTTCTCGGTAATATTATGCCAGAAAAAATCAGCGGCATTACTCCAGGAGGCATTGTTTTCAAGATCAGCAATGCGCTTGTAGCCGATTACTTTTGGAATCTGTGTATTGGCATGAAGGCCTGTAAGCTTATCTTCTCCTGCTAAAAGAGGGTTAAGGATAGCCTGATGAGAAAAGCGATGGGCCAGTTTCAGATATTTCTGGTCATGAGTGATATCGTAAACATCTGCAAAAACTTCGTTGAGTCCTCCATGTTCACTGCGCAGCATATCCTGTATCTGTTCATCAGAAAGATCCGACACTTCATTCATCATCCAATCTGTGAGTCTGATCAGCATTGTCTTTGCTTTTTCACTTTTTGCATACCAATAGGCATCACGCAATCCTGAGTACAGTTTGTGAATATTATATAAAGGTACCCACCGGTCGTTCAAGCCGAAGCCTGAAGCGCGTATATTTCCCTGTTTTATTTCTTTCCAGATCTTTTTTCCGTCGGGAATTCCTGAAATATATCCGTCCGGAGAGGCTTTCTGGCAACGTTCCAGCTCACTGATCATATAATCAATTCTCTGTTTTATTGCAGAATCCCCTGTCGAAGCATACATCAGGGATAATGCGGAAATATAATGTCCTCCTATGTGGCCGTCCAAACCGGTATTTTCCCAATTAGGATAATTATCAGCCTTTGGTTTCAGCCCCGCTTCTTTAAGGTAAGGAGCCAGCAACCTATCCGGCTCCAAAGCCATGAGATATTGACGGTCTGCCATCATGGCTTTATTGAAAACACTCTCTGACAGCTTAACAGTTCCTAAAGGAAAATAATGAATTTTCTCCTTCACCTGCGCTGAAGTAAATGCAGCAAAACACAATAAAAAAACTGAAAGTTTCGGGGCCATTATAAATGTTAATTCAACATTTCTAAAATAATGGAAAGAATCAATATACGAAACATTTCCCTGGTCTGTTCGATCTATTTTTTCATTTAAAACTTTCCATAAAGCCCTAAAAATAACAAAAAGCATACTACCTTATCATAAAAAATAAGATATTTAATTTAAAGAAAAACAAAACCTTAAGATCATATGATTCCCTGTAAAAATGAATTCAGGATATGTTTTATTCAAAATTTTAATAATACAGCAAATACCTTATCGTATTTTTAACGTTAAGCTGTTTTATCTAATTATTTTTAACTATTAATTTAATTTTAACACAACTTTAACATTCAATTCATACTTGATTAACCTGATTTCAGGGATATTTTCTGGTTTTGATGGATGTTTCACCTCCCAAAATATCCTTTGGCTATAATTTTAATGAAATAAATCATTAAGAATAAAAAGTGTATGAATCACATTTATATAATATCGTATTCATAAAAGCTTTACCTTTGTAGTAAAATATAAAAGATGACTGAGGATTACTCCCAATATCCCAAACACCTTGTTGCCGTTGACTGTATCATTTTCGGTTTTGATGGCGAAAATCTTAAAATCCTTTTGGTAAAAAGAAATTTTGAACCTCAGATGGGCGAATGGTCGCTGATGGGGGGGTTCATCGGAAGTGACGAGACATCAGATGAAGCGGCCAACAGGGTTTTGTATACGCTGACCGGTCTTGAGAACATCTATCTTGAGCAGCTGAAGTGTTATACTGAAATTAACCGTGAGCCAACAGCCAGAATTATGTCTATCTCTTATTACGCACTGATTAATATTGAGAAAGATATTCAGATCAACGAGCAGTACAGTGCAAAATGGGTGGAACTTCAGAAAGCACCCGAGCTTATTTTCGATCATAATAAGATGGTAAAAGATGCTGTGGCCAGACTGAGGAGAAGAGCTTCCACTGGGCCAATAGGATTTGAGCTTCTTCCTGAAAAATTTACCATGAAGGATCTTCAGAATCTTTATGAAGCTATTTTTGACGAAAAGTTTGACAAACGGAACTTTACCAGCAAGATCAACAGTATGGATATCCTTGTCAATACTAATAAAAAGGATATGAGTTCCTCCAGAAAAGGCTCTTTTCTTTACCGGTTTGACGAAAAAAAATACAACAAGAAAATCTCAAGGGGATTTATGTTTAAGATATAATAAAAAAACAGGATGCTTAAAAAGCATCCTGTTTTTTTATTATAGGTGAAAAGTCAATTTTGCTTCGCAACTCAATGGTGAATTTTTAAAAGTGACAAGTGAAAACGAATTCACTATTGACCATTCACTTTTACCAGAACCTCACATACAAGGCCGTCAGTAAAAGCAGCGTCATTACGATCAAAACTAAAGTTCTGTTGTCCACTTTAAACATCGTTACATCAATGGCAAAAGCTTTAGGATTTACCTTCGGACCTGCAAGACTGATCAGGATCATCGCGATTATCGTGATAAAGAATGACCATCCCATATTGATCAGGAAAGGAATCTCGGTAATGGTATGCACTACTCCGTTCTCCAGTTTTTCATAAGTGAATGCAGTATACATCCAGGTTTCTTTCCCAAAAATACCTACGGCAAAGCTGTTAAAGAAAATCGCCAGAACAAAGCCCAAGATAACCCCTACCAAAGCAGCCGTTCCCGTTGTTCTTTTCCAGAACATTCCCAAAAGGAACATGGCAAAAACTCCCGGACTGATAAAGCCCGTATATTTCTGGATAAATGTGAAACCTCCTTCACCTCCAATTCCTAAAACGTCCGTCCAGGTAAAGGCCAATGCTGCCATCATTGCGATAATGATAACCCAACGGCCTGTTCTCACCATCTGGATTTCGGTGGCATCTGTTTTAAGGTATTTTTTATAGATATCCAGCGTAAAAATGGTTGAAATACTGTTCACTTTTCCTGCCAGTGAAGCCACAATCGCTGCCGTCAAAGCGGCAATTGCCAATCCTTTAAGTCCTACGGGTAAGAACCCTAATATCGCAGAGTAAGCACCGTCTTTCACCCCGTTGAATCCTGGAAGGTGTCCTTTCGAGTACAATACATAAGCAGCGATTCCCGGAAGCATTACGATCACAGGCATGAATAGCTTCAGAAATCCTGCAAATAAAATTCCTGTTCTTGCCGTCTTCAGATCTGCCCCTAAAGCTCTCTGGGTGATGTACTGATTACAGCCCCAATAATTCAGGTTAACAATCCATTGACCTGCAAAATACATGGCCAGACCTGGTAACACGACATACTTCTGTACATCAAGGTTTTGAGGCATTGCCAAAGTAGTGGTAGTAGTTGTTGGTTTTTGTAGAATCAGCTTAAAGTGCTGGGGAGCCTCATTGATCAGGGTATTAAATCCTGCTAAAGCATTTCCTACAGCCGCTCCGTTGATTCTCTGGTCCACAATCTGCAAAGCCATATACACCGTTGCAAAACCGCCGATAATAAGCACTGCTACCTGTATAACGTCTGTATATCCTATCACTTTCATCCCTCCAAGACCGATCAGAAGAGCCATAAGCAAAAGACCGATCATAATGCCGTGAAGATGTTCTCCTCCCAGTAAAGTATCGATGGCAAGAGCTCCAAGGTAAAGAATGGAAGTAAGATTCACAATAACATACAGAAACAGCCAGAATACGGCCATAATCAGCGAAACAGATTTGTTATACCTTCTTTCCAGAAACTGGGGCATGGTATAGATCTTATTTTTAAGATAGATTGGAATAAACCAGACCGCAATAATGATCAGCGCAAGAGCAGCAATCCATTCGTAAGCGGCAACAGCGATCCCGACAAAGAAACCTTCACCACTCATTCCGATAAACTGTTCCGCAGAAATATTGGAAGCAATTAAGCTGGCTCCAATGGCCCACCAGGTTAAAGATCCTTCTGCCAGGAAATAGTCCTTACTTCCTGTAGATTCAGATTTCTTCTTTTTATAGATCCATAGTCCGTAGGAAGCTACCACTACGAAATAGATCAGGAATATGATAATATCAATAGTTGCTAATTTTCCCATAGCTTAGTTTTTAACGGAGAATTTATAGATGGTTTTCGAGTGATACTTCTGCCCTGGCTTCAGTTCTGTAGAAGGGAAAGAAGGCTGGTTCGGTGAATCCGGAAAATGCTGGGTCTCCAGACAGAACCCTGTTCTGAATTCATTTTTACCGCCAGTTTTGGTATCAAACTTTCCGTCAAGAAAATTTCCGGAATAAAACTGCACACCGGGTTCATCTGTGAAGACTTCCATCAGTCTTCCTGTTCCCTGATGATAAACTTTGGCGATGCTTCTTAATCCTTTTCCATTCAGAATCCAGTTATGGTCATATCCTTTTCCTTTTTTCAACTGATCATCGTCTGCATTGATATCTTTTCCAATCGGCTTAGAAACCGTGAAATCAAAAAGAGTCCCTTTTACCGCTTTCTGCTCACCCGTAGGAATTAAGGTTTCGTTCACCGGAAGAAAATGATCTGCATTAATCTGCAGTTCATGATCAGTAATCGTTTTAGTAAAATTCCCGGACAGGTTAAAATAAGAATGCTGGGTAAGATTTACCACTGTAGGTTTATCGGTCTCAGCCTCGTAAGAAATTTCCAAGGCGTTATCATCTGTAAGTGTGTAAAAAACAGTTGTTGTTAATTTCCCCGGATATCCCTCTTCACCATCTGCACTGGTATAAGATAATTTTAATGTCGGAAATTTTGCATCTTTTACTGCCTCAATATTCCAGAATCTGGTATGAAATCCTTCTTTTCCTCCGTGAAGGCTGTTGGGACCGTCATTTTTATCAATTTCGTATGCTTTACCCTCCAGTGAGAATTTTGCATTAGCAATCCTATTGCCATATCTTCCGATCAAAGCACCGAAATAATAAGGGTTGCCATCGAAATATCCTTCGGGTTTTGTAAAGCCGAGTACCACATCTTCATATTTCCCGTTTCTGTCTGGGGCGGTTAAAGAAGTGATAATTCCACCAAAGTTGATGACTTCAACTTTCATCCCGTTTTTATTGGTCAACGTATATTTTTTAATAGAATCGCCTTTTGGCGTCACTCCATAGTCTGAAGTATGAACATTCTCCATTTTTCCTGAAATATCCTGTTTGTTATTTTCTTTTTTGCAGCCGAAAATAATTAAAAATAATAAAATAAAAATGCCGTTGTATGTTGTTTTTTTCATAATTATTTACATATTTTTTAAAATTAATTAACGATAATACATTTCATTCAAACGAAGTGTATTTTTAAAATCACGCATTCTGGTATCTTCATCAATGACTAATGATTCAATTCCTGCTATCTCAGCAAAATCTTCCAGCTGCTCTGCTGAAATATTTTCACTGTAACATGTATGGTGTGCCCCTCCTGCCAATATCCAGGCTTCTGCTGCCGTATATAAATCAGGAAGAGGTTTCCATAAAACTCTTGCTACCGGAAGTTTTGGCAGCTCTTCTGTAATTTCCAATGCTCTGGTTTTGTTGATCAGCAGTCTGAAATGGTTTCCAAAGTCCATCAGGGCAGCGTTCAGAGAATCAATATTTCCTCTGGAGTTAAAAACGAGACGAACGGGATCTGCTTTTCCTCCGATTCCCAGCGGATGGATCTCACACGAAGGTTTTCCGGCGGCCAGCACAGGGTCTACTTCCAGCATATGGGAGCCTAAAATAGAAGGATTGGAAGGGTCTAAATGATAGGTATAATCTTCCATAAAGGCATTTCCACCTTCAAGGCCCTGCCCCATTGTTTTCATGGCACGTACGAGTGCTGCTGTTTTCCAGTCTCCTTCGCCTGCAAATCCGTATCCTTTCTGCATCAGTCGCTGTACGGCAATTCCCGGCAGTTGCTCCAGCCCGTGAAGGTCTTCAAAGGTATCTGAAAATCCTTTAAATCCTCCGTCTTTTAAAAATTTTTCAAGGCCCAATTCAATTTTTGCGGCGGTGTGCAGCGAACTTCTGTTGGCTCCTCCTTCCAAAAGGGAAGCTGCCATGTGATAAGAAGATTCATATTCTTCCATAAGGCTTTTTATTTCTCCTTCGTTTACAGAATTGATAACGCCTACAAGATCACCGATTCCCCAGGTATTGACTGAAAATCCGAATTGAGTTTCAGCTTCCACTTTATCTCCATCTGTAACGGCTACAAACCGCATATTATCTCCGAAACGAGCAAATTTAGCTCCCTGCCAGTCGTCCCAGCCTGCAGCAACGCGGCTCCAGTCACCGATCTGCTTCTGAACTCTTTCTTCTGACCAGTGCCCTACCACTACTTTTCTGTTCTTTCGGAGTCTGCTTACCATAAAACCAAATTCACGGTCTCCGTGAGCGGCCTGGTTAAGATTCATAAAATCCATATCCATAGTAGACCACGGAATATCTCTGTTGAACTGGGTATGCAGATGCAGAAGAGGCTTCTGTAAAATTTTTAGTCCTCTGATCCACATTTTAGCGGGTGAAAAGGTGTGCATCCACGTGATTACTCCTATACAGTTTTCTGCATGATTAGCGGCTGCAATGGTTTCAAATATCTCTTCGGTAGTTTTTACCGTTGGCTTTACAATGACTTTTACCGGGATAAAAGAAGATTTTTCAAGTTCTGTCACAATTTTCTGTGAGTGGTCTGCCACCTGGGCAAGTGTTTCAGGTCCGTATAAATGCTGACTTCCTGTGATGAACCAGACTTCTTTGGTATTGAGAGGTGTTAACATAATTTTGTTGATCGTTAATAGTTGTTTATTTTGAAGTGTTTAGTGTTTAAATTCCTGTCCGTAATAAGCATTCTTGCCGTGCTTACGTTCATAATGTTTTTTGATGAGTGAGTCTTTCAGACGTTCCGCATCAGGATTGATCTGCCTGGTGAGATAAGCCATTTCGGCAATGGTTTCCAGCACTTTGCTGTTGTAAACAGCCTTCTCTGCATTTTTACCCCAGGTAAACGGACCGTGATTACCGATCAGAACCATTTCTACTTCTTCCGGAGAGAGCTGTTTTTCTTTAAAGCATTCCAGAATCTGTATTCCTGTATTGTATTCGTAGTTTCCTTCAATCAGCTCATCCCGCATAGGTGGAGCGCAAGGAATATCTGTTGTTAAATGGTCTGCATGAGTGGTCCCGAAAACAGGAATATCCATTTGTGCCTGTGCCCAGGCCACGGAATAGATCGCATGAGTATGGGAAATTCCACCGATGTTTTCCCAGTTTTTGTACAGGTAAGCATGGGTCTTGGTATCGGAAGAGGGTCTGAGCCTGCCTTCAATGACGTTGGCATCAAAGTCTAAAATTACCATATCTTCAGGCTTTAAAATTTCATAAGGGACACCGCTTGGTTTAATGGCAAAAATGCCTTTATCACGGTCTACAGCACTTACATTCCCGAAAGTATAGACCACCAGCTTCAGGGCATCCAGCTGCATATTCGCTTCATAACATTCTCTTTGGAGTTCTTTATAGGTATTCATTTTGAGTATCATTCAAAAGGTTAAAATGGAAAATCAGGAGTTCTGAAGTTCTTTCCTGTTGTTTTTCGGTTTGGTATTGTATTCTATAAAATCAGCGAGCTTCTGGTATTGCTGCATTAATTCTCTGTAGTGCTGTACTTCTTCCGCTTTCGGCTGATATTCCGCTTCAAATGCGGAGCCCATTTTCATGCTTGCTTCCTGTACGGTCGGATAAATTCCTGCTGATACAGCTGCATAAACAGCAGCTCCTAACGCAGGAGTCTGGTCCGAAGCGGCAACAACAATCGGCATATCCAGAACATTAGCGAGTGTCTGCATGATAAACGGTGATTTCCTTGCTACTCCTCCAATTCCAATCACTTTATTGATTTTCACACCTTCCTCCTCAAAACGGTCAACGATCTTCTTAGCTCCGAAACAAATAGCATTGACTAAAGCTTTGAAAATATGAGGAGCTTTTGTTCCCAGAGAAAGCTGGCTGATCGCTGCCTTAAGTTCCTGGTCTGCATCCGGTGTTCTTCTTCCGTTTACCCAGTCCAATGCAATCGGAACGGCATCCGAGAGAGGAATTTTTTCTGCTTCAAGGGTTAGTTTTCTGATAAGTACTGCCTCCATTTCATCTGCGAGCTTTGTCTTCTGTTCATCTGAAATATTTTCGGAATGCATCATAACCTGGTGAACCGGCCACATCAGGATATCTTTATACCATGCCAGCACATCTCCAAAGGCTGACTGTCCTGCTTCAAGCCCTATCAGTCCTGGAATTACGGAGCCGTCAACCTGTCCGCAGATTCCTTTAACGGTTGTATTCCCGATAGCTTCCTGTGAGGCAACCATAATATCGCAGGTAGAAGTTCCCATGATCCTGATCAGGGTATTTTCTTCCACCCTGGCTCCTACTGCGCCTGAATGGGCATCAAAAGTTCCTACAGTAATAATGGTTTGGGTGGTAAGACCGGTTTTTGCAGCCCATTCTTCATTCAGGTAGCCGGCAACTTCATCTGAAGTATAGGTTTCCCTGTATAATCTTGCTCTGAGCATTCCCAGAGAAGGGTCAAGCCTGTTGAGGAATTCTTCGGAAGGCAGACCATCCCATGTCTCATGCCACATGGCTTTGTGGCCAGCTGCACAACGGCTTCTTTTAAAGGTAGCCAGGTCTTTATGATCTGATAAAAGGAAAGTCAGATAATCACAGTGCTCCATCCAGCTATAAGCAGCATTTTTTACCCCTGCATCCACTCTGCTGATGTGCAGTATTTTGGCCCAGAACCATTCTGAAGAGTAAATACCGCCTTCATATTTTGTATAATCTTCTCCACCCCAGGTTTTTGCAAGGGTATTGATTTCTTCAGCTTCGCGGATAGCGGTATGGTCTTTCCATAAAACCATCATGGCATTCGGATTCTCTTCAAATCCCGGAACCAGTGCTAAGGCTACTCCATCACTTGTTACTGGTAACGGTGAAGAGCCTGTAGTATCAATGCAGATACTAACGATCTGCTCTGCCGGTATCCCGCTTTCTCTTACAACTTCTGAAATGGTTTTCTCCAGACCTTCAATATGATCTGAAGGATGCTGTCTGAAACTATTGGCTGAGGGATTACAGAATTTACCTTCTTTCCATCTTTGATAATAGCTGACTGAAAAAGTTATTTCAGAACCGTTTTCAGTGTCAATAAGAACGGCCCGTACGGAATCTGTACCGTAGTCCAGCCCGATAACATATTTTTTCATGGTGGTGAAACGTTTTTGATTATTGAGATTTTAAATTCTCCTGATGAGATAAAAACAAATATAAGATTCTATTTTAAATAAATGTAAAAAACACACTTATTTTTCACAAAATACTGTATATCAAATAATTAATTTATTTTCACCTTTAAAACAACTAAAGAATTGGCAGGAATTTCCGTTGAAATTTCCCCATTTTTGGCTTCAAAAATCTCTTCTTTAGGTTTTATGGGTTCAGCATCGAAACTATTTTCAGCAGAAAGCTGTGGTGCGGATAGAAGGATTTTGGTTATTTTCTTACCTGTTTTCAAAGTTCTTGGTTTGATATTTATCGTTTTACCCTGAGTATCAGTATTGACCATTTTTATAATGATCTCATGAGTTTTTGCATCTTTTACTGCTGTAGCGTATAATTTTTCCTGCCCGGATATTGCTTTTCCGTTATGTTCTATTTTTAATACATCCGTTCCTTTATTGTTGGAAAATAATTTCTGAACATAATAATTCGGGGTCGCGTAGGATTTCAGATTATTGAACCAGATGAGATCGGGTGTCCATTGCCAGCCGTCAGCATGGGCAAAAAGCGGTGCGTAGGAAGTCATATAGACCACATCTGCATTTCTTTCAAGACCGGTCATGAAAGCTGCTTCTGAAAGGGCTGTTAACCAGTTATTCTTATTATCAGGCTTTACCACGCCTACAGACTGAGCTGCATATTCCCCGGCAAAAACTTTTGGCCCGGAGCGGTCATACTTATCGTATCTGCCTGCATTTTGCATGAACCATTCGGGAGAATTGTAATAATGTTCATCTACAATCTGCGCATTAAGCTGCTTCAGTTCTTTCCAGCCATACTCGAAGAATTCGCCGTCAGGTGACGGTCCGCTTCCGGAAATGATCTTTATGTCAGGATATTTTGTGTGAATGGCTTTTTCAAATACTTTATAACGTTCAATATAATCCGCTCCCCACTGCTCATTTCCTACTCCGATAAATTTTAAATTAAAAGGCTTTGGATGTCCCATTTCAGCACGGAGTTTACCCCACTTTGTGCCAGAACCTCCGTTGGCAAATTCAATCAGGTCCAGGGCATCCTGAACGTAGGGATCAAGGTCTTCCATTTTCACCAGTTCTGCGGTATTGAACTGGCATGCCATTCCGCAGCTCAGAATAGGAACAGGTTCTGCGCCCAGATCTTCGGAAAGCTGGAAATATTCATAAAATCCTAACCCGAAAGACTGTCCGTAATCCGGTGTAAGACGATGCGGAAATCCTGTACTCCATTTATTGATAAGATATTCGCGGTCTGCTATATTTCCTATTGTTTTTTTCCACTGATAGCGTTCTGCCAAAGTTCTTCCCTCTACAATACAGCCACCCGGAAACCTTAAAAATCCGGGCTGCAGATCATATAATTTCTGAACGAGGTCTTTTCGCAAGCCTCCTTTTCTGTCTTTCCAGGTATCCTGCGGGAAGAGTGAGATCATATCCATGTTCACGATGCCGTTTCCGGTAAATATAATCCGCAGTTTTGCTTTTTCTACAGTTTGTGGTGATTTGAAAACGGCTGTATATTTCTGCCATCCCTTTCCTTTAATGAGTGTGGAGACTGAAGAAATTTCCTTCCCGTTTTCATCAACAAGACTTGCATTTACTGCAGCAATATTACCTGAAACATTTTCCAGATCAAAACTGAAATCATATTGTTCTCCCTGATGAAGGCCTATTCCTCTGAATCCTTCATTTTCCAGAATATAATTTTTATCATTCAGAACGGTAATTCGTGCATAATTTTTATTGGTCTTGGAATGATCCGTATAAATAGTCAGAAACCCGGAATCCAGATTAGGAGAAAGTGTTTTTGTGTTGGGTTGTTTCCATCCTGTGAAAGGCTCGTCAAATTCAAAGCTTCGGTTTTTAATCAGTTCAGCATACAATCCGCCGTCTGCTGCAAAATTGATGTCTTCAAAGAAAATCCCGTACATGGTAGGTTGTATTTTAACAGGTGCAGGAGTTTCTTTCAGATCCAGGTTATAAGTACGAACCGTATTACTCTGAGCCGAAAAAAAAACAGCACTTAGGGAAATCGTGATGGAGAATATTTTATTTTTTGTTGTCATAAATCGTATATTTTGAAAGCTAAAGCATGTCTCAATTTGTCCTGAATCAATTTTTATTTTACTTTTAGCGGAATACTTTTTAACCCCGCATCATCAGAAGTTCCGCCATAAAAAATGGTATAGTCGCCAGGTTTTGAAACCAGATCATCTGCTTTTTCATCGTAGAACGCAAATGAGTCTTTGGAGAGGGTCAGCTGAATATTTTTTGTTTCTTTAGATTTGATTAAAATTCTTTCAAAAGCTCTTAATGTTTTTACAGGTGCCTGGGTATCATTAATTCTTTTGATATAGACCTGGACAACTTCTTCACCATCCCTTTCTGAAATATTGGTTACCGGAATTGTGATCGTCACATTTTCGTTGGTACTGATCGTATTTTTGCTCAGTTTTGAATCTCCGTAAACAAATTTTGAATAGCTCAGGCCATACCCGAAAGGATAAAGAGGTTTTTCCGTCATATAACGGTAGGTTCTCCCCTGCATATCATAATTTTCAAATCCCTCATGCTTGCCTGTCTTTGAAAGAGCGTTATCCAGCTGTTCAAGGTTTTTATAAAAAGTAATGGGTAATTTTCCCGAAGGATTATAATCCCCTGCCAAAACATCTGCTACAGCCGTTCCTCCGGACTGTCCGCCATACCAGGCGTTCAACAGGGCATCATAATTTTTCTCATCCTGTTCCAATCCCAGAGCACTTCCGGTACAAAGAACAAAAACAACAGGTTTTCCGGTTTTTCTAAGCTCCGCCAACAGGTCCCTCTGGACTTTAGGAAGGGCAATCGAAGTTTTGTCACCTCCTTTGAAGCCTTCTGCATTCACCATCATTTCTTCACCTTCCAGACTTGGAGAAAGTCCGCCTGCAAAGACAATGACGTCTGCATTTTTCACCTTTTCCCTCACCGAAGCAAAATTAACAGGGTCTTTTCTGTAGACTTCAAAGCTGATGCTTACATATTTTCCTTTTTGTGTATGACGCAGTTCTATCTGGTATTCTTTTCCTTTTTCCATTTTTACAGGAAACTCTGAAGGATGTCTTGCATCAGGTCCTTTTCTTGTTGCGATTTCTTTTCCGTCCACGAAAAGAGTATAGATATCGGAAGTGGAAGCAGAAAACACGACCTCTCCTGTGTAGGTACTTTTGAAAATCCCTGAAATGATGGCTGAGGTATTTTCTCTTCCTACATTGGGTGCAAGCTGGGTTCCTCCAAAGCTGTTATAGCTGATGGCAGTAGAATTTACGGAAGTATTGGCCGGCTGCCCTTTGAATTCATTATTATTGAAAAACTCTACTTTCATTCCTTTTGCGCCGTTTTTCTGACTGATAAAATTCTGGTATAATGACGTTCTGGAAGAAGGATCTGTTACTTCGCTTCCTTTTTCGTAGATAATTTCAGCATTCGGGAATTTGGTTTTGATTCCTTCTAAAATCGTTACAATGGAAGAAGGCGTTCCGTTATAGTTTCCCAGCTGCATCAATCCGTCATCAGCATTTGGTCCTACAACGGCAATTTTTTTAATACTTCTGCTGAGAGGCAGAATATTCTTTTCGTTTTTCATCAGCACTATTGATTTTTGTGCCATTTTCAGTGCCTGCTTTTTATGATCTTCAGAATCGACTACAGAATAAGGAATGGTATTCCAGTGAACGGAAGATTTCGGATCAAGCATTCCCAGCTCAAACCACCCTTTCAGGATTCTGCGCATCGACTCATCAATATCTTTTTCGGTAATCAGTCCGCTTGCCAGAGATTTATTCAGATTGTTATAGGTATCTCCGCATTCCAGATCCGTGGAATGTTTCAGGGCATCTGCTGCGGTTGTTTTTTCGTCAGGATGAGTGCCATGGTATTTTTTCTGAAAAAAATCGGCCAGTGCCCAGCAGTCTGAGACCACCATTCCGTCATACTTCCATTTTCCACGGAGAATTTCAGTAAGTAAAGTATTGTTTGCACAACATGGCTGCCCGTCAAAAGCATTGTAGGCACACATTACTTCTCTTACATTCCCTTCCTGAACCAATGCTTTGAAAGCGGGAAGGTACGTCTCATACAGATCTCTTTTTGATATTTCTGCGTTATAAGAGTGGCGGTTCCATTCCGGTCCGCTGTGTACTGCAAAATGTTTGGCACAGGCGTGGGTTTTAAAAAATTTCGGATCGTTTCCCTGCAGGCCTTTTACTGCTGCAACGCCCAGAACAGAGGTCAGATAAGGGTCTTCACCATAGGTTTCCTGGCCTCTTCCCCATCTTGGGTCACGAAAAATATTGATATTGGGTGTCCAGAAGGTCAGTCCTTCGTACCGCCCTGTTTTCAGAGCCTCATCAAAAGATCTGTTGTATTTTGCCCGTGCTTCATCAGAAATCATTTCAAAAGTTTTAAAATGCTCCGGAACATCCCATGTGGCCGCCATCCCGATTGCCTGAGGAAAAACAGTGGCTGTACCTGCTCTTGCTACCCCGTGAAGTGCTTCATTCCACCATCCGTAGGCAGGAATTTCCAGACGGGGAACTGCCTGGGAATTATCCATCATCATTCCTATCTTTTCTTCTGTGGTCAATAAAGAAAGAAGGTTCTCTATTCTTTCATTAACCGGAAGCTCCGGGTTTCTGAATGGATATTTATAATGGCTCTGGGCAATAAATAAAGGTGCTGTCAGTGTTGCACATAGGATTAATACAATTCTTTTCATAGGTAGTACGGTTTCAATAAAGTCCGGAAAATGACTGTTGATTTTGTGATTAATCATTTTCAAACCACTTATTTCACAGATTTTCACGGATAATTATGTTTTCATTCTTATTTTATACAAATTTCCGGCATCATTGAGCAGCAATGACTAAAAAACAAATATAACGTTCTATTTTAAATAAATGTAAATAACACACTTAAATTAGTGATAAATCCCACTTACTTTTCGTTTTCATCCATTAAGTTGTAAAAAATAAAGCCACCATAAACAGTGCTCATGATGGCTTTGGATTCAATTTACTCTTTGATAAATTTTTGTTTTACGACTGTATTATTTTTTTGAGTAACCTCAATAAAGTAAATACCAGCCGGGAAATCTCCCACGTTAATATGGTTTTTTCCTGGATTTATTTTCAATCCGGATCTGATGACACTTCCTCTTCCGTCAAAAATGGTGGCAGCTGCTTCTGACAAATCAGAATCAATGAAAAGGTCTGCTTTTACCGGATTAGGATATATTTTTACATCCTCTTTTTTAGCTTCAGCAGAAATATTTCTGGTGCTTAACGATCCGAAGTTTAAAGGAAGAACGTTGGCAGAATAAGTATTTTCTTCTGTAAGATATGCTTTGAAAGATCCTATTGCAGGTTCGCTTCCTGCAGTTACTTTATAGAAGCCTGTTACTCCGTTTTCTGTTTTCAGCACATAAGCATTCGCCGGAACTTTGATGCTCTGATAAACCCCGTTCATCTGATTCACAGTGATTGCTTTAGGTGTGGAAACATTTCCTGAGCCGTTGAAAGTAATATTTCCTGTAGCATTGATGATTACCGGAGTATTTGCAGGAATGATCCCGTTTGAAATTGCAGTACAATTGATATTACCTGCATCCGGAGACATCAGATAAGCAGTAACTCCGGAAGGTATATTAGCCTGGAATGGCAAGATCAGGACATCGTAACCATTAAATGTACGGCTGTAAGAAGCTGTATTGGCTGTGAAGTTAAACGGCACCTGAAAATCCATACCCTGACCGGAAAGGACAAGATTTGAACATGTAGTACCGGAGATCACATTATTGGCAGATGAACTTACGTTTGAATTCACATAATAAATGCTGTTAGAGTTAGCACTCATAGGCTGCCAGTTGTTGGAGGATGTAACTCCTGATGCATTTCTGAAGTCTACAGAAGTATAATAGCCGTTTTCCAGGGCATCCATCAGATAGCTATCGCTTGCTGAGTAGGTTCCTCCGAATTTAGAAGCAATTTCATTTCCTACATTGAAATAAACATCTCCCAGATTAATCGTAAGCACAGAGCTGTAATTGGAATTTCTCAATCCTAAAATTCCTTTGCATCCGTCTGTAAGCACCTGTCTTGAAATATCTAAGGTGATATCGAAGTTTCCTCCCTGCGGAAAATTAATCTTGCCGTAATTATATGATTTCGTTACGCCCTGACTGTTGATGTAATATAAAGTCGTATTGTCTGAATAGCTTTGTCCCGCTGTTGTATAGCTGTTTACATGCAGGATCAGCTTATTGTACCTGTCATTAAGCTGAAGATATCCGTTAGCCGCAGTCATATTATTACTGATAAGAGGACTTGGATTGGAGAACGTCACTGTTGTATTGCTGATATTGAATCCTGTCCCAAAAGCTGTACTGGTAACCGTTTGTGTTTCAATTTTATTATAATGAATATCTCCGCCTGTCATGAGAGAAGCAGGTCTGTCTCCGCTTTTATTAAAAACGAAAGTCATAACACTGGAGGGACTGATATCAGCAGTAGGACGGAATGTTGCCGTACTCATAGTGATAGGTGTACTCACCATATTGGATTGCGTATTGGTCAGTACTTTTGTTCCTGAAGTCGTATAAAAAGGCAGATCAACCTTCAGGCTATAAGCATTCTGAGAAGAGTTGATGACCATAAGAACCACCTGATTCCCATCCTGGGAAATATAGGAAGACCCTTGTAAAGCCCCGGTTTTATCATCCCATTTGGCTTCTATTCTCGTTTTTCCTGTTGTATATTTGGCATAATGTGAAAGGATATAGCCCCTTTTGGTCATTACACCTGCGGGAGTTCCGTAAGTTCCGTCACCCATTAAGCCATAATAGCGTTTGGCAGAATAATGAATCCACGCATTGACATTACCTAATAATGCATTGTTGACACTGCTGGCAAAGGTAAATGCATCTGTATTCCAGCTGAAGTCACGGGCAGGCTGGGTGGATGAAGAATTCCAGTTGATCAGATATTCTGTCTGCCAGATTTCTTTGTTGTAATTCTGGAACTGTTTGTAGGTAGACTGCATAAGCCCGTATTGATGCCCGCCATACACTTCAAAATTGGCCATTGCCGAAGGATCCAGCAAAGCACTGGCAAAATTATCTGTAAATCCTACACTTTCCGGGGCAATCACTTTACAATTGATAAGCTGTCCGTAATTCTTGATGAAGGTAGTAATTTGCGCAGGAGTCCAGATGCATCCCTGATACTGTGCCATTTCATCCGGTTCATTTTGAATGGAGATATAATCAAGATCTACTCCATTGTTCTGGAGATAGGTAACAAAGCTGTTAAGATAAAGCGCATAATCCTGATAATTTTCCGGCTTTAAATATCCGATCTGTTGTACTCCGTTAGCGTCAGTATAAACAGCATTGACATGGTTATTGGTTTTCCAGGCTGCGGGCATGGTCCAGGGCGAAGCAAAAATGGTAAGTCCCATAGATTTGGCGAGTTGTGCTGTAGCTAATACAGAACTCCAGTTGCTGCTGTTCTCGGGAATATACAATCTCATAATATTATACCCACCTTCACTGGAAGCTCCCCAAAGCGTCTGAATCTCTGATGTAGACATATGATTATAAGCAAACTGAGGACTGCAGACAAATCCACCGAACCCTTTTATTTTCTGATAAGATGTGTTCTTATCAATTTTTACAGTAGTAAGCTGCCCATACGCCAGACAGCTGAAAAACAAACATATAGAATGAATGCTGAGAAGATTTAAAAGTTTTTTCATAATGGTTTAGTTTTAGATAGTCGTGATTTTGATTATCAACAATTAATGTAAGGGCAATAGATTCCCCATCAAGACAGTTTATTTTCAAAACCGTCAGGAAAATACCCTGAATAGTATCAGGCAGCGATCTGCTAAATAAAGTTGCTTACAAAATCATCCGCCATTCTTTCTCTTCATTCTCTGTCAGGGAACTGTATTTCAGATTGGAATGTGAATTAAGATTAGTGTTTCATAATTAAAGTGTTGTTTGTGATGAGTATTGGTCACTCAGTGAAGCATTTCGCTTTCGGGAGCCCCAAGGTATGAAGGTTTTAAACCTCCTGTATTGATCAGGAGTTTTTCCAGAACTATGCCGGGTTCCAGCACTCTGAAACGTAACATGTGCTTTCCAGCCTGCTGAACCGAATGCTTTGTAATAGATTTAATAATATGTTCGGACTGCCATCTTCCCAATTCTCCTTTATAATGGCCGTTGAAGTTGACAATTTGCGGAGTTTCGTTGTCAAAAGAAATTTCGTAACGCAATCCTTTATTATGATTAAAATTTAAAGTCGGTGCTAATAATAACTGGACTTCAAACTCCCCTTTTGATTCAAAATTGACATCATATTCAAGCCAGATATTTTCATCGCTTTTTGGATATAAATCCTGTGGAAAAGTTGTCACACCGGATTTTGTTTTTCCGAAATCAGGAATCACTTCCCAATGGATTCGGTCAGAATTGCTCATTCTTGCAAAATTTTCTGCTTCAATGGAAACATAGCCGTTTTTCTCCTGAAATACCTTTTCTTTGGGAACCTCAGCGTCAGAAATATAGGTCACTTCAGGCATTATATTTTCTTTTCCGTCTGCCCAACTTTTATATCCTATCCTCATCTGATCCATCATATGCTTCCATTTTCCTCCGGCAATCACATTATTGTATTGATTATCCAGATAAGCGTTTCTTTCAAAACATGTCTTCACTTTATCTGCGTAGAAATTGGCTTCAGGATCTTTTTTTGCTGCCAGTTCCCTGTTTTTTGCCACCGCATAGTACATTTCGTATAAATTACTGCATGCATCAATTGGGTACAAAACCAACTGATAATACGCATCCTGATATTCTGCAGGAATCTGCTCTTTTAAACGTAAGGCGTCTACGGCCAATGCTCTGTAATCATTTAAAACCGTTTCAAATTCATGGTAATTTTCAAGGCTGTACGTTTTACTGTCAAGGGTTTCAGGAGTTACTCTTCTGTTGTATTTGGAATACAGATTAATCATCCTGGCAATTTCTTTGGCGTGTTTTTCTCCAAACTGCTGAGCAGCCCATTTCTCAGTATATTCCAAAAGGTTTTTAGCATTAAACTGCTTCGGATTCCAGGCCATTTCCAGGAAAAAACTGATCGGAAACTCCATGGGTTTTAAATCTCCTACATTCACGACCCAAAGCTTATCTACTTTATGTTCATAGGAAAGGTTCATCTGTTCCCAGACTCTCTGGATGGGGCTTATGTTGATCCATTTGGAATTTCTCGGACCTCCTACATAATCAAAATGGTAATAGATTCCATAGCCGCCTTTATGCAAAGGTTTTGAAAGGTCCGGAAGCTTTCTTACATTTCCCCAGTTATCATCACAGAACAGCAGGATCACATCATCCGGAACCCGCATTCCTTTATCATAATAGTCCTGAACTTCTTTATACAATGCCCAGACCTGAGGTGTTTTCTCCGATTTCTTTCCGGTAACATCTGCGATGATTTTACGCTGATCTTTTACAATTTTCTCGAGCAGGGCAATATTGGTTCCCTCTCCCATTGCTTCGTCACCATCACCCCGCATTCCTACTGTTACGAGTTTTTCCCAGTTTTTGCTTCTCTCGAGTCCGGATTTCCAGAATTTCTGTAAAACTTCCGCATTTTTAGCATAATCCCAGACATTAGGGAGGTTATTTTTTTTGATATACCTGTGCCAGTCGGTTTGTGCCAAAGCCATAGGCTCATGGTGGGAAGTTCCCATGACAATACCCATTTCATTGGCTAACGGTCCGCTCAGAGGATCATCGTCATAGAATGCCTTCCCCCACATTGCCGGCCAGATATAGTTTCCTTTAAGGCGCAGAATCAGTTCAAAAACTTTTTCGTAAAATTTAGAATTAACTCCGCCAAAAGTTGCTCTTGCCCAGCCTCCCAATGAAGGTTCTTCATCGTTAAGGAAAATACCGCGATACTCTACAGCAGGCTCACCATCAGTATATATTCCTTTTTTAAAGTATACATTATCTTTTTTCTCAACCGGAACGTCAGCCCAATAATACCATGGTGAAACACCTATCTGCTGAGACATTTCATAAATCCCGAAAATCGTTCCCCTTTTATCACTTCCTGCAATCACAATGGCTTCAGAAACGCCTGGAAATGGATTACTGACATTCTGAATGATATATTTTTCCCTTTTCCCTGTTAATGCTTTTCCATCCAGCTTTTTTTGACGAATTAAATTATCAATGGTCTTGCTTTTACCTGCTTCACCAATAATGATGATCATTCCGTTCAAGCCAGAGTTTTGGGAAATAAGATGAGGCTGAACACCGGTTACTTTTTGAAAATCAGATTGAAGGTTCGCAACGGCCCGCAGAATTCCTTTATCCGAATCACTGTCTGAAAAAAGCATCAAACCTGAATTGCGCTCTTTCAATACCATCGAATTTTCTGTCTTAGCAAAAGAAATAAATGGTTCGGTTGCTTTTACAAAAAATATAAACAACAACGTAAGAAACAGCGAAATGTTTTTTGTAAAATTCATACTATATCTTTTTGATTTTAATTTTTAAATAAGTTCAGATCCACAAATTCTCCCATTCTCCTGTAGCCCGCTTCATTGGGGTGAAGGAAATCATGATCGTGCATATCGTTTAAGATGACTTCAGGATTTTCACTTTGCATTTGTTTTGCAAAATCGATGACGGCATCAAACTTCCCGCTGTTCCTGATCCAGTCGTTTACTTTTTTCCAGGCCTCGATACGGAAAGGTTTGTCGTAGAACGACTTTGCAAAAGGAAGAATCGTTGCTCCATACACTTTGATTCCGTTAGCATGTGCCTTATCAATCATCACCTGGTAAGCAGCAATCAGTTCTTCTGTTCTTTTGGAAGCGTCATCAGGATCTCTTGTTCCTCCCAGATCATTCACTCCTTCCAGAATGATCAGCCATTTTACGCCCTGCTGATTGAGGATGTTATAATCGAAACGGTCTAATGCTGTAGGACCCAAACCACCACGCACTACACAATTCCCACCAATCCCGAAATTAAGGACACTTATATTCCTGTTAGAAGGATTAGCCAATAACCGCTGAGAAAAAATATCCGGCCAGCGATTCTGTCTGTTGGTTCCCGATCCTCTTCCATCTGTAATGGAATTCCCCATAATAGCCACCGCATACGAAGGTTCACCGGTCTTTACATCGATGTTAAAAAGCGAATACCAATGATCTGTTTTTACAGGATTTTTAAATACTGCAGCATTGGCCTGCTCACCTTTAACAATAAAAGAGGTTGTTCTTGACCCCGGATGTCCGGTGACAGATTGGGTTACTTTTGTATAGGAAATTGTAATAGCCAGTAACGAATTAGGCTTCAGGTTAAAGTTCACTTCATCAGAATAAATATCGGATCCGGGAGCAATTTTAAAACTATTTTTCTTCTCAAACGTTAATGATCTGATGCTGGTTGCATCCACATTACTGCTATCGGACGGCACGGCAATAGAAACGGCTTTTACCTCCAGGCTATCCATGGAATATTTGTTGGAGAAACGTAGCCGCAGTTTTTTCCCACCCACAGATACACGCACAATCTGACGCAGGGTGTTCCCCGAAAGCCCTGGTTCCGGCGCAAGGTTTTTAGGTTCCACCAATTGGGGAGCTGTTGCCCAGGTAGTGAGCCACTGGTCTTTGGAAGACTGCTTTTCCAGACTCTGTGAGGAAGAGCAGGAAACCAAAAATCCCGAAATGATAAAGATATATAAGTTTTTGAAGCGCATTTTTCCTGTTTTATTATATTAATCTCTAATTTCTTATTACAAATCCTCCGTTCGGCTGAATTTCAATTGTAAAGTCGCCTTTTGCATTTACTTTCGCTTCTTTCTCTGATGTATTTCCTTTTGCATCATCATTGATAAGTTGCAAGTTTTTCCCGGCGAACATCGGAAGTTTTATTTTCAGTTTTTGGGATTGCTTTTCGGCATTTACCCCTGCCACATACCATCGATCCGCATGTCTTCTCGCAACCACGGCATATTTCCCGGGATAGCCGTCTATGAAAACTGTCTCATCCCAAAGTGTCGGAACTTCTTTCATGAAGCTGAGCTGAAATTCCGGAGCATCGGTCAGGTTATTTGGCATTACACCAAACATCTGAACGGGATTCTGAAACAGGACTGCTGTAGCCAGCTGAAAGCCATCTGTGGTATGCCTTTTATTTTTGTCTCTGTTGGATTCTGTTAAATATTTATTGAGGAAAGTACCTCCGAATTCCATACTTCCCACTGTGTTTCTGATGAAAGGATGAAGTGTGGCAAAAAAAGCTTCCTGTTTCCGTACATCTTCTGAGAAATAAAGCATTTCCGAAGCAAGAACAGCTTCGCTTCCTGCATAATTCGGGTACATCACTTCCCAGCCTCTCGGGACAGTGGCTCCATGGAAAATAATGGTTAATCCAAAATCATTGGCGTCGGAAAGAATATCTTCGTACAGACGCATGGTTTCCTGTTTGTCTCCTCCGAAGAAATCCACTTTCAGTCCTTTTACGCCTGTCTCTTTCAGCCATTTCATTTCTTTTTTCCGTTCAATGGATGAGCTCATTTTGTTTCTCGGTCCCATCGGTGCGTCATTGGCTGCCCCATTGGAATTGTACCAAAGTAATACTCCCACGTTTTTCGATTTTGCATATTGAATAAGCTCTTTCATGCGATCTTCACCTATATTTTTATCCCAAAGCGCATCTATAAGAATAAACTGATATTTCAACGCAGCAGCAAGGTCTATGAATTTCACCTGATCATCATAATTCATACTTTTGTCCTGCCAAAGAATCCAGCTCCAGGTAGATTTTCCGAACTGATAATCCTGTGAAGGCTCATACATCGGATCTACGACATCAAAAGGAATGGTAGTTTCTACGATAGGTTTCAGAGAACTTCCCACTGTAATTGTTCTCCACGGTGTCTTTCCGGGAAGAGAAATAGCTGCTCCGGTACTTCCGAAACCATTGTTTTCCGCGATATTTGGATAGGCTACTTTGTAAAGGCTTTTTTCTGCTGTGGTTTCAAGGTGTGAAGCACAATATGTACTGTTCACTCCAGTCTCGGAAAGTAATACCCAGCCTTCATTTCCGATATGGAAAAGACCAGGGAAAACGTATCCATAATCGGATGATATTCCCAGTTCAGCATCAGCTTTATAGCCACTTTCATAACTTGGCGCTGTACGGGCAAATCCCGTCATCGGCTTCATCATAGGTGAAAGAAAAGTAGTAGTCTGTGACGAAAATCTGTACCCTGTGGATTCTGACTGTATCACAACACTCAGCCGTTCTTTCATCGGTGGAATATTGTAGCGGAAAGCAATATTGTTGTTGCTCACCTGAAATTCAATGCCTATCTGATGCTGGTCTGCATTACTGAAGTTAACGAATAAATTATTGGCCTTATAATCAATCTCAGATTTTTTGATTTTTTCGTTCGTATATTTCTTAGAAACAATATCCTTTTTGCTGTCCATAAATTTCAGATCTTTTGAAAAATCGGACTCATTGGTTACCAGGCCCAGCGGGGATTTTTCAAGCATTGCTTTTCCCAGAAGGATAACATTATACGATGCTTTTCCCTCTTCTGAAAAAACCTGAAGCTTCAGATGCCCGTCCGGACTTGAAATCTCTGCTACCTGTGCAAAACCTTTGCTGATCAGAAACAGGCTGAATACGATATATAAAACTTTTTTTCTCATAATTAATTATTTTCAAGAAAGGTCCAGTAATCGAAATACATAATATCTGTTGAGGCTTTTCCATTGAATACAAAGTACAGATCATGAATACCGGTAATTTTTTCAGTAAGCTGAACTTTTACGGTTTCCCAACGGTCATCTCCACCCGTCAGCGGAACCTTTACCGTTGCGGCAACGGGGCCGTTCACAGCATCCAGATGAACGGTCATTGTGACGTCACTGTTATGGGTCGTTCCTACTCTTGCAGAGAAGGCAGCAGCTCCTTTTTTCCGGAAATCTACATTCTTTACACTGCTATAAGCCCCATTTTTCTTTGCTTTGATGAAAACACCAGCCTCTTTATTCTGATAGGATTTTACATTTTCCGACCAGGCAATCATTTCTGCCTGATTGAATGAATAAGGATTAACGGTTGCGATAGCTTTTGTAATTCCGTTGGTCATTTTAAATGGTGAGATGGAACCGTCTTTATTGAATGTAAGCTCTTCCAGACTTACCGATCTTGTAAAACCGCTTCCGCCCGGTAATGCACCATTGTGATAAAAGAAATACGTTTTCCCCCGGAAATCAATAACACCGGGATGATTGGTGAATGACTTCCCTTCAGTAGGCATTACAATTCCTCCATATTTCCAGGGTCCCTGTGCTGTTTTCCCTGTAGAATATCCTATGAATTCAGGAAGCGGACCACCCGGCCAGAAAAGATAATACAGGTTTTTCCTTTTGTACAGCCACGGGCCTTCCTCGTATTTTGTGGGTCTTTCCGGATTAGGCTTTCCATCCCTTTTTCCAAATGATTCTTCGGTCATCGGAACTTCTGTAATATTTCCGGAATAGGAGATCATATCTTCATTCAGCTTTACGTATTTTAATTTAGGATTTCCCCAATACATATGAGCCTGTCCGTCATCATCCACAAAAACGGTGGGATCAATATCTCCCCATTCGCTCTGAACAAGAGGTTTTCCCAGCGGATCATGAAAAGGTCCAAACGGACTGTCGCTAACGGCAACCCCTATAGCGCCTTTGTTATTGGTTTTGGACCACATCGGAACGTATAAAAAAAACTTTCCGTTTCTTTCTACACATTGTGCGGCCCAGGCATCGCGTTTTGCCCAGTCGAAATCTTTATACGAGAGAATTGTTCCGTGATCTGTCCAGTTGACCATATCATTGGTGGAATACACTTTCCAGTCGTTCATGGTAAACCAGGTAGAATCATCCTCATCGTGTGTGGTGTACACGTACAGTCTGTCATTGTACACCATGGGTGCCGGGTCTGCAGTATAATTGGTCTGAATAATAGGGTTCTGAGAAAATAATATTCCCGAATATCCTGTTAAACAGAGATTAAGTATTGCCTTTATTGTTTTTTTCATATTTAACTTTTATTTGAGCACTAAGGCTGCTATTGCCTGTAGGAGCTAAATGGTTGAATTATTAAGGTTTTCGAAATTTGGTTTCTCATATTGTTATAGCCATTTTAACCACCCCGTCAAAAAATCTTCGATTTTTTGACACCCCTCCAAAGGAGGGGAATTTTTATCTTATTTTTTCTGAAAGCTCCAGTAATCGAAATTAAATAACTTTCTTCCTGCCGTAATATTTTTCCCCTGGAACACAAAGTATACATCATGAACACCGGAAACAGATTCTGAAATTTTTGAGGTCAGGGTTTTGAACTCTTCCCAACCACCGGTTCTCGGAATTTCAATCTCGGCTATTTTCGGCCCTTTAACATCATCCAGATGAACTTCCAGAATTCCACCATCAATTCCTGCGGCAACGGAAGCTGAAAATCCTGAAGTTCCCTTTTCAAAATCTACCGAACGGACCCTGATATACCCTCCTGCTCTGGCATCGGAGACATACACTCCGGTTTTTCTGTTTTCGGAAGTGCTGCATTTTTCCGACCATGCCATAGTTTCGGCTTCGGTTCTCTGATATGGATTTAAGGTTCCAGCCGGAGCAACACCTTCTTTGGTCATGGTGATCTTCGGAATAGTCCCGTCAGCATTATATCTGAATTCTTCTACAGCAGTTGAGCGTCCGTAGCTTCCTCCGGCCGACAATAGTCCGGTATGGTAAAACAGGTAGGACTTTCCTTTGAAATCGATAATTCCGCCATGGTTGGTAAAGCTGTTAGTAGGCTGGTCGGTCATTATTTTCCCCTGATATTTCCACGGCCCGGTTGGCGATGGGCTGGTTGAATAGGATAAACATTCTGTTCTTCCGGTCATTCCGGCATACATCATATAATATTGATTGTTTCGCTTGTAAAGCCATGGTCCTTCTACATATACATCATCAAATTTTTCCTGCTTTTGCAGAACCTCATCACTTTTCCCGGGACGTCTCAGCCCGCCGAAAGCTTCCACCGATTGTGGAATTTCTGTGATTTTCCCCTGATAGGAAGTCATATCTTTATTGAGCTTCACATAAAATAATTTACTGTTTCCCCAATACAGATAAGCCTGTCCGTCATCATCTATAAAAACTGTCGGGTCAATATTATCCCAGGTTCCGGTTGAAATCAGAGGTTTTCCCAAAGCATCTCTGAAAGGCCTGGTAGGACTGTCAGACACCGCAACCCCAATAGCCATATTGTTGTCAACGGTCTGTACACAGATATACCAGTAGAATTTACCGTTTCTTTCAATACACTGTGCTGCCCAGGCTCTGTCCCGCGCCCAGCTGAAAGACTCTAAAGAAATAGGCGAACCATGGTCTGTATAATTGACCATATCTTCCGTGGAATACACCCGCCATTTGGTCATCGTATAAAAATCAAATCCCGGCTGATCATCCCCTGTATAAATATACATTTTCCCCTTATAGACCATGGGAGCAGGATCTGGTGTAAAACAGGTCTGAATAACCGGATTCTGCGCAGAAATACCAATCCCTGCCAACAGAAAAGAAAGTGTGATATATTTTAAGTTTCGTTGATTCATATCTTAATCTTATTTATTTGAGTGAAATGAATTTATAATAGGCAACACCATGTGCCGGAATGTCCAATGAAAGACCTTTTTTGTCCGTATTGATTTCTGCAATATCCTTCTGTCTCCAAAGGTCACGAACCGTCTGAACACCTGAAATCCCTAATTTTTTGAAATCTTTATAGGGTAGCGTCACTTTTTCTCTTCCGAAATTGGCAAAAGCCACAGCTTTGCTTCCGTCCTCCAAATCTTTGACATAAATTCTGAGCTCACCAATGGTCTGCAAACAAACACCCTGTTTTCCCAAAGTATCCTGATTGACGGCAATAACCTCATCATTCGTCAGAAGGTTTAAAGTGAAATCATCCAGTTTCTCAAGGTCACAGCCAATCAGCAACGGGGCTGAAAAAATACTCCACAGACTCATATGAAGATACTGTTCATCAGGCTTCAACCGGCTCTGATGTGGATTTCCCCAGCCGACAACGCCAACAACCAGCATATCCGGATCGTTCCAGTTTCCGGGTTTCGCAAAAGGAGCTGCCTTGTCCTGAGCAAGGGCAATATTCTTTACGCTTGACCAGGTATCTGTAATATCGTTGGTGGTACGCCAGGATTGTGCACTGACCTCATCACCCCACTTCCATACATCACCCATTCCGTATTGGCAGAGGTTATACACGATGTCTCTCGGCTGCTGTTTCAAAAGACTTCCCATCAGTTTGAATGGTTTCACGCCTTTATCCGGATCCCCACCACCTTCAAAAGCAAGAGAAGGAACTTTATTGGGATCATTATCCAGCAGCCCGTCAATCACTCCGCCATAACTGCACCAGTCATATTTCAGGTAATCAACGCCCCATTTGGTATAGCTTTCAGCATCCTGTTTTTCGTAACCGTAGCTTCCGGCACATCCGCCACAGGTCCATGGACCGGGGGAAGAATAAATTCCCATTTTCAGGCCATTGTTATGCATGTAGTCTGCAAGGCCTTTCATATCAGGAAATTTGGAATTGGTCAGGATATAACCGTTTTCATCACGCATTTTTCCCTGGAATGAAGGGTCTTTTCCATCTCTGTTATACTGCCAGGAATCATCGATATTGATATAATTCCATCCGTGATTGATTAGTCCCGACTTTATAAGGGCATCTGCTGCACGTTTTACTTTATCAGCAGAAACTTCATGTCCGAAGCAGTTCCAGCTATTCCAGCCCATTGTAGGTGTGAGAGCGATTCTGTCTCCGCTTTCTATTTTTAATTTTTTTGAAACTGAACCTTTCGCATTTTTAGCATTCAAAGTCACTTCATAACTTCCTTTAGAATCTATTTTTCCAGTGATGATTCCGGTCTGTGAATCTATTGTTAAACCTTTCGGAAGATTTTTTGCCTTAAAAGTCATTGGTCTGTCACCCGTTGCTGCAACCCTGAACAAAAAAGGTGAGCCAGGACGAACTCCGTAAATGCCTGCTGAATTAATTTTTGGAGTTGCCGCAGGTTTTGGCGTCAAAATATAAGGTACTGACGAAATCGGGTTAAATGTTGTCAGTTTTGCGCCGACTGCTGTTTCAAACTTAGCATCTGCCCAATCGGCGTGGTCATAATAAGGTCCGTTTCCACCGTCTGTTACGACTAATTCTAATTGTTTTATACCTTCCAGCGAAACGGAAACAGGCTTTGCTTTATCACCTAATTTCATGACCCCGCTTGACCAAAGTTTTTTGTTGTCACCGTAAATTTCAAATTCGGCAGCGGGATTCTGGCCTTTGATTTCATCATCTATTCCTACTAAGGCTGAGAATTTTTTGACATTCCCGTTTAATCTAATCAACAAAGAACTTTCAGCGTGGGTTCCAAAGCCCCTTTTGAAAACTTCGCCTGCAATGGTTATAGGTTTTCCGTCCACCGAAGTATTGATGCCCGGTTTTCCGTGCCCCTGTGTTACAACGCTCAAATCCAACTGGTCTAACCAAACGGTTGACTGCGCATTTAAACAGTATCCGGCAATTAAAAAACTGAAAATAAAGAGTTTAAATCTGAACATTTTTTAAATTGTAACTGATATATTAATTATAACTCATAACAAATGACTTAAGTTTTGGCTAAAGCCACCCATATTTCTTTCTTTATAAAATGGGCTAAAGCCCATTCCTGTTGATATTCCTGAATTCAGCTTTAATTTTCATTAAATTTCCACCAATCGAAATAGAAAAGGTCTTTTTCTCCCTTAAAAACAAAATATAAATCATGGATTCCCTTTACACTTTTCAGAGGTGTATTAATAGTCTTATATAAGTCGCCCTCACCTTTTCCTGTAACGTTAACAACGCCAAGCACAGGTCCATTAAGAGCATCTGAATGTACTTCTATTTTTCCTCCATAGAGAGATGCAACATTCACATCTAAAGATTTTACGCCTTTGGAAAAATCTACTCCCTGGATTTTAATATAATCACCATTGTTAATTGAGGTAACGATGATACGGTCTGTGATTTTTTTGCCTCTGTTATAGGGTTGATTGCGTTCCCATTCTGTGACCATTTCTGTTTTAAGGCCTTCGCTGTAAGCCATAGTTTCTGCTTCAACTTTTTTATAAGGATTCAGAGTACCCACTCTTTTTGCGCCATCCGCAGTCCAGAAAGGAAGCTTCTGAATGGTTCCATCTGCATTGTAGGTAATTTCTGTAACACTGACAGACCGGCGTTCGTAATGCTTGCTCATGGTCTGCATCCTAAGCATATGGTTGAATCCAAAAACATAAGATCTGCCTTTGAAATCTATAATACCGGAATGATTTCCGCTGGATCTCTGGTCGCCATCCATAATCACGCCTCCATAATTCCAGGGTCCTGTAGGTGATTTTGCCATAGCATAACCAATCCCTTCCGGGCAACATTTTGATGCGTAAGCCATATAATAACGGTTATCTTTTTTCCAAACCCAAGGTCCTTCCTGATACTTGAAAGGATCTGGCTGGTCTTTCACCTTCGCAAACGAAGGGTCTTTGGTGATTGGTCCGGCAAGAGATATCATATCTTCATTCAGTTTAGCATACCAAAGATTCGGATTTCCCCAGTACAGATAAGCCTGCCCGTCGTCATCAATTAAAACTGTGGGATCGATATCATCCAGAGAATTTTTGATCAAAGGCTTGCCAATAGGATCGGTGAAAGGACCATACGGACTGTCCGCCACTAAAATACCAATCCCCATATTGTTCGGCATTGGACAATACATATAGAATTTACCGTTTCTTTCGACAACCTGTGGTGCCCAGGCACCGTTGTCGGTATTTACCCATTTAAAATCTTTGAGCGAAGCCACTACACCGTGGTCTGTCCAGTTGACCATATCTGTAGAAGTGTATAATAACCAGTCTTTCATTTTGAATCCGAAAGCATCGTCCTCATCATGGCTCGTATAAAGATAAACCGTATCCTTATAAACCATCGGGGCCGGGTCTGCAGTATACTTGGTTTGGATAATCGGATTTTGAGCGAAAGAAATCTGGAAAAATCCCAATGCTAATATCAAACTTAAATTTTTCATACTCCTATATTTTAAGTTTATTTAAAATGGATATCTGTTTTTCCCCCGGAATAATCCACTGTTTTCTGCTGACCATCAGGAAGAATCAGGTTGAAACTCCTTGTCTCAATCATTCCTTTGTATTTGCCTTTCCGGTCACCTATCGTTAGTGTTTTTGATTTTTCGTTCCAGTGAAAAGGTATTTCTGCATAGAATCCTTTTTCGTAATTATAGTTATCGAATTCATCTTCGTATACAATGAAATCGGTATCGCTGCCCGGATAAACTTTTATGGTAAGATGATCCCATTTTTTCTCCGTTGCATATTGTACATCGGGGCCTAACGGAATGATACTTCCTGCTTTTACATACAAAGGAATAGTCTGAAGATTAACAGATTTCTGAATTTCTTTCCCTCCACTGTATTTTTCATTGGTCCAGAAATCAAACCAATCTGTTCCTTCCGGAAGGTAAACTTTCACGCTTTTGTTTTGAGTAAAATCTATATTTGAAACCGAAGTATCCTTATTGCTGTCGGTTTTATTCCAGCCTTCATTTTCATCGGTTTTAACTGTCTTTTCAGGAGTATACTGGGCATTGAGAACCGGCGCCACCAGCAATGATTTTCCAAAAAGATATTCGTTATTCATATCCCACGTTTTTCTGTCTGAAGGAAAGTCCATGGAAAGGGCTCTCATAAAGCTTGACCCGTTTTTTGAAACATCATGGGAAACAGAATAGATATACGGTAACATACTGTAACGCAGTCTGATGAATTTTTCTATCGCATCATACACAATGTCTCCTTTATTTCCAAACTGATAAATTTCCCTCGCAACATCGGTTCCATGCGAGCGCATCATTGGTGTAAAGGTTACATACTGCAACCATCGGACATACAGTTCCTGGAACATTGGATTTTTTGAACCTCCATTTCTTTTGTAAGTACCAGCAAAGAAACCGCCGATGTCAGAGTTGAAATTCGGATTTCCTGTAAGACTGAAATTCAATCCTGCCGGTACCTGTTTGCGCAATGTTTCCCAGGAAGAATTGACATCTCCGGACCAGGTGTTGGCTGCATATCGCTGCTGGCCTGCAAAAGCTGACCTTGTTAAAATAAAAACCCTTTTATCACCGGTGGTTTCACGCTGATGATCGTAAACACCGCCTACTGTCATCAGCGGATATGCGTTTCTTACTTTTCTGAATGAGCCAAGGTAGGTTTTAGTATCCAGGTCTTCCGCTTTCTGGCTGAGATGATCAGGTTCTGTTGAGTCCATCCACCAGGAATCTACTCCCAGGCTGAAAATGCCTTTGTTCAGGTATTTCCAGTATATATTTCTGGCTTCAGGATTGTACGCATCATAAACACGGACACCGGAAGGATAATTCATATCCGGAGGCCAGACATCACGGCCTGATTCAGGCCATGTACTGATATTGAAAAGCATTCCCTTTGAATCCATTTCACGGTATTGCCTTGTCATTGGCCCGAATGACGACCAGATAGAAACCGAAAGATGGGCATTCATATCATGGATCTCCTGTACCATTTTTTTAGCATCCGGAAAGTCGGGACTAATGAAGTCCATGGCATTCCACTGGTAATTATTTCCCCAATATTGCCAATCCTGTATGATTCCGTCCAGAGGAACTTTCAGATCACGGTATTTTTTAACAACGTTCACCAGTTCATCCTGGCTTTTATAACGTTCTTTGCTTTGCCAGTAGCCATATGTCCATAAAGGAAGCATCGGCACATTTCCTGTAAGATCACGCATTCCGGCAATTACTCCATCGGCATTTTTTCCGTAGATAAAATAATAATCTATACCATCTCCCACTTCTGATGAAAAGGATGTTTTCTGAGGTGTATCCGTAAATTGTGTTGGTGAATAATTATCCCAAAAAACACCATATCCTTTTACAGACTGGAAAAAAGGCACAAAATCCCAGGTATTATTCTGAATCATTTTTACATCGGTATTCCGCTGGGACATTTTTTCATTTTGCAGAATTCCCAGACCGTAAATAGGTTCGTCTTTTTCAAGCTGAAAATCCTGTCTTACAGAATAAGTCTGCGTTCCGGCATCATTGAATGGCTTGAAGTCATTTGCGGTTTCTTTCAAAAGCTCCTTTCCGGATGGTAATGTATAAGTGATCACTCCATTTTTAGTATTAATAGAAAGCAGGAGGTCATTTGTTTTTAATGAAATAACATTATTTTTTTCTGAAACTGAGAATTTGATTTTCTGCTCCTGTTTAATGACCGACAAACTATTTTTGACAAATAATCTGCCTGCGGGATATTTAATAATCCTAACCGTATTTTCTCCATAAAATTTCACTTCAACATTCATATGATCAGCAGAAAACTTCAATCCAGATTCTGTTTTCTGATAAGACTGTGCACGGACATTTACCATTCCGCAAAACATGATGACCGTAATGATAGAAGTTTTGGTGTTCATCTTTGTAAAGCTCATTCTATTTCAGATTTGAAAACATTATTTAAAAAGTACCTGGGCAAACTGATGCAGACTATTTCTCCAAACCGGCCATGTGTGGCCTCCAGGATAATCTGTGTACGTATACTTAATTCCGGTTTTATCCAGTTCTTTCAGCATTTTCTGACCGTTTTCATAAGCAATATCATCTTTTCCACCCATTGAAATCCAGAAATTTCTGATACTGGATGAAAAAGCAGATCTATTTTCATTTAAAAATTGGTACTGTTTATCGGCAACATCCTGAAGCATCGGCAACATGTATCCTGAGCTGAAAACTCCCAGACCGGAAAACATATCTGAATTCTGAATTCCGGCATACAGCGTATAAATTCCACCCATGGAAAGTCCTGCCAATGCACGGTTTTCTTTACCTTTTTTTATCCTGTAACTGGATTCTGCAAATGGAATGATGGATTCTTTCAGCTCTTTTTCAAACATCTGAAGATTGCGCTCTCCAAAGTTCCGGATTCCGCCCTGTCCGATATTGGCGTCCGGCATAATGATGACCATTTTTTTTGCCTTTCCTTCTGCAATCAGATTGTCCAGAATCAGATTGGTCTTGCCCTGGTTCGCCCAGCCGCTTTCATCTTCACCTCCGCCATGTAAAATATACAGTGCAGGATAAGATTCAGCAGGATTCTGGTCGTAACCCGGTGGCGTGTAAATAAAAATTCTTCTCCAGGAATTGGTGACTTTGGAATAGAAATTTTTAATACGGATATCTCCATGAGGGACGTCTTTTAACGCATAGAAATCATCTCCTTCGAAAGGAATATCTATTCCACTGGCATACCTTCCCATTCCGTAGAATGTTTCGCTGGACGGATCTGCAACCGCAACCCCATCAATCAGCAGGGAATAATAATGGAAGCTTCCGCTTTGCGGATCAGTTGTACCTGTCCAGAAGCCATCAGCATCCTTTTTCAGGTCATATTTTTTCCCTAAATCGATCTGAACTTTTTGCGCTTCCGGTGCCTTCACTTTGAACATCACCCTTCCGTCGGGAAGGATCTGAGGATACTGGGCATTTCTGATATTGGTTGCTGCAGGAGTTCCCAAAACGGTAAATCCTTCAAACTTGGTTTTATCAACAGGCTTAAACAACAGCTGTGAAAAGATATATAAATCATTTTTCCAAACCTTAAAATCATGGCCGCCTGGTTCTATATAAAAAATATGGGGGATTTTATTTTTTCTCAGATAATCACTGGTTCTCTTGCTGAAAGGCATCAGCCCGTCTGCATCGCCACAGGAAATAAAAATCAGCTTCAGTTTTAACGCATCCTGTGGATTGGGTAAAAGCTTATTGGGCTCTTTTGTATTGGGTGCAGAAGAAAATGCACCCAGCCAGGCAAACTTATCAATGTTTCCGAAAGCAAAATTCTGTGTCTGTCCGCCTCCCATTGACAGTCCTGCCAAAGCACGGTTTTCACGGTCTTTTTTAACCGGATATTTTTTCTCTACAAACGGAATCAGATCATTCAGTAAATCTTTTTCAAAAGTTGCAAAAGCTTCAACTTTATCCGGAGCCATTATATTTCCCGTCGCCCTGTCATCCTTCATCGCACGGCCATTGGGAAGTACAACAATCATCGGCTGCAGTTTTCCCTGTGCATAAAGATTATCCAGAATAATATTGGGTTTTCCCTGGTTGAACCACTCTTTTTCATCCCCGCCAATTCCGTGAAGAAGATAAAGAACGGGATATTTTTCACTTTTTTTGAATCCTGGCGGTGTGTAAATCAAAGCTCTTCTTGTTGTTCCAACGGTTTTCGATTGGTATTGAATCGTGTCAATTTTCCCGTGGGAAACAGCAGCATTTTCCACATCGAAACCCTGCGGCGCCTGCTGATCAAGAGTTTGCGCGGAAACAAATATTCCCGACAAAACAAGTCCTAAAGCCAATATAACTGATTTATTCATGATTTTTATTTGTATTTTTCACACTTATTATTTCAGATAAAAAAATAATAGCGTATATTTTACTTACTGTTTACAACAGACTTTTATCTGCTTCTGATTCTTATTTTCCGGCTTCATTGACTCTGAAAAAATCTACATCTACGAAGCCTCCGGTATTTTTAGTGGCATAATTGAAAACTGCGAATTTTGATCCCATAAAAAATCTACGGTAATCAAAGATCATTTTGTAATCTTTTGCCATTTCCGTCCAGTTCTTCTGATCAGTACTGTAATAAAAGTCTGCAAGATCTTTCCCGAGGTTAAAATCAGCATCGATACGAAGAAAAACTTTATCAGAATTAAGAGGAATCCGTTTTTTTTCTTCTTTTTTAACCCCTGTAATGGCTTTTGTTTTATTATCCAGGCTCACTTCGTTGGTTGAAAAAACAATGAATTTTTCTTCACCTTCCTTTACTACTGACAAAATCCCGGAATCCCCGTTGAAGGCACTGAAACCTGCTACATCTCCATCTTTCATTCCTTTAAGATCCATGGCGACAACTGCTGAAGAAGTCGGACCCTCCATTCTCTGGGTCAAAGTGTTGGGAGCCGCGTACAGATTGTCTACCGCTCTGCTGGTTTTCAGTCTCAGAAAGCCTTTTCTTTCAGATAAAGACCATGCTTCATTCACCGGATTATGATTCCATTGCCACTGGATTTTCATTGTTTTATCAGAGAACTCATCGCTTTCCACCAGATGATTTTTGGGTTTGAACGGCGGAAGCGGAACTTCTCCTTTCAAAGGAACTTTTCCGTTATCCCCCAGTACTGGCCAGTCATTTTCCCATTGTACAGGCAGAAGCAGCGGAACGCGTCCCACTCCGTTTCTGTCCTGGAAAATAAGGGAATACCAGTTTCCGTTTTTATCATCTATCAAAGCGCCCTGACCTGCATAGGAAAATCCTAAAAAATTATCTTCCAGAATTACTTTTTTCTCGTAAGGACCTGTCAATTTATCTGCCCTGTAGACTACCTGACGGCGTTTTCCGTTTCTTGGCCATGATATCATCATCATATAATATTTTCCGTTTCTTTTGATGATCTGATTACCTTCCAGAAGTCCGGTTTCCGAAGCATCTTTCTGAAATACTTCAATTCCATCCGGATTTCCGATCACTTCTTTAAAATCAGGACTCAGTTCAAAAACTTTGTTGGAAGTAAAAACGTATATCCTGTCATCATCAAAAAATAAAGACGCATCATGAAAATGCCGTGTTCTGGTGATGAGTTTCCATTTTCCTTTTTCGGGATGATCAGTCACATAGAAATAGGATTTGAAAGGTTCATCATTAGGAGAAAACAAAACATAATATTTCCCTTTATGGTAGCGAATTGATGAAGCCCATTGGCCCCTGCCGTAAACGGTTCCGTTCAATAAATCATATTTTGAGTTGTCATTCAAAGTGTCAAAAACATACCCGGACATTTCCCAATGTACCAGATCTCTGGAATGCATTACCGGAGCTCCGGGCATCAGATGCATAGTGGTACTGATCAGGTAAAAATCATTTCCGTTTCTGGTAATGGATAAATCCGGTGCATCTGCCCAGATGATGGGATTGGTAAATGCGGTACTCTGTTTTCCGGAAGGGTTTACCTGGGCTGAAAGAAGATTCAGCCCGATAAATCCCAATAAAGAAACTATATAAGATTTTTTGATTTTCACGTTTTTGATATTTTGGTTCGATTTGATTCTTTTCAGTCTTAAAAGGAAACACTTCGACAAGCTCAGTGTGACATTGCTATTACTAACTTAATTCGGTACAATATCATTGGAAGAGGTGCTGTAAAGTCCGATAAGGCTTCCTGTAAAACCTCCCGCTACATCGGTAGAAAGTATATCTCCTGAAACCGGTCCGCCAAGGTTTTTATAGTTCCTGCCATCCAGTGAATAATTAAAGTTATGTTCATCTTTATCGGCAACAACCTGCAGTTTAACCGGTTTGGATAATGAAATCTTTTCGCTGGCAATCAATTTTGACTGTCCTTTTTCTGTTCTTTCCAATACGATGTAGAAATCTTTATCTTTTTTGGTAATTCCAAAAACGTAATTGAATGTTTCGCTTTGGTAGAGGGTAATTCCAGCCAATTCTTTTTCCGATTTTGGTTTATAATCCAAGGTTACGGAAGTTTCGAAGTCTTCGTGCTGTAATCTATGGAACAAAGATGAAATCGGAGCCAACGCTTTGATGTTCGTTTCCATTGGGCTCACTTTTACACCATTTTTTGTTGCAGTAATGAAGTTTTCACGAGGACCACGCATGGCAATCCAACGGAAATCGAGGTTTTTATCGGTTAGTTTATCGTTGTATGCAAAGTTGCCGTTCGGGAAAAATCCGGTTTGCCCGGTTTGATTCTGAACACCTTGTGGCATTTTCAATTTTGGTTTCATCGGAACCAGGCCATTTTGGAAGACAGGATACGTTCCGCTCCAGTCTACAGGAAGAATAAAAGTTTCACGGCCTTTGTTAACACGGTTGCTGACATTCGGACGAATTGCTAAAAATACGCCATACCATTGTCCGTTCGGACCTTCCACCAAATCTGCATGACCTGCCCAATCCACTTTTTCTTTTCGGTCTCTCGGAAAATATCTTTGCGTAAGAATTGGATTATTTTTAGCGGGAACAAATGGTCCTTTCGGAGAATCTGCCATAAAAATCACCTCGCTATGGTTGCCTCCCGTTCCGCCTTCTGCACACATCAGGTAATATTTACCGTTCTTTTTGTAAATATGGGGACCTTCAATCCAGATGGGTTTTTGGGAAAGATCCACGCCTCCGTTTACAATAATCTTATCCGAACCCGCAACTACCTGGTCTTTTTCGAGATCATAGTCCCAAATCTTAATAACACGGTGACCGCTGTACTGCTCAGTACCTTGTGGAGGAGCATCGTTGTGAACAATGTAAGCTTTTCCATCATCATCAAAGAAAATAGAAGGATCAATACCGTCAAAGTTTAGCTTTTGGACTTCGCTCCATCCTTTTGCAGGATCTTTGGTTTTTACGACCATATTTCCGATACCGCCTGCAAACTGGGTAGTGATCATATAAAAAGTGTCGTTGTGCTTATTGTATTTGATATCCGGTGCATAAATTCCATGCGAAACCCCAGATTTTTCAACTTTAAGCTGGGAAGGCCTGTCCAAAACGTGTCCCACCTGCTTCCAGTTTACCAGATCTTTAGACGTGAAAATCGGAACACCTGGGAACATTGAAAAAGAAGAGTTTACCAGGTAATAATCGTCACCTTTTTTGGTAATGCTGGGATCAGGATAACAGCCCTGTAAAATCGGGGAATAGAACTCATCCGGCTTAAGAGGGTTGTCATTATATATTTTATCGTTTCCATGGTAGTTGAAGTCGGAAAAAGTCTGTGCAGAGAGGTTACTGATGGAAAGTAGTGCTGCCACTGCAATGACATTGGTTTTATTTCTTAAAAAAAAAGGATTCATTAGACTCTTTTTCATATATAGATTTTTTAGTTTTTATTGTAAATAGATTTAGTTTCGGATTGTCCTTCAGAGCTTTTATCACTCCTTCTTAATGTATAGACCTTCCCTGCTTCAGTCGGGAAATCATAGATAAGATCAGTTTTAATTTCAACTGGATTCAATTTTGCTTTGTCAGAAATCACAGGTTTCGGAGTTTCCGGAATTTCAAATAAAGAATTCGGGTTTTTACCTTCTGCTTTTTTCAGTTCTGCATTTCCGGAAAGCTGCATTTCGTTCGGAAGTCTTATTCTGCAGTTTCCTCCCGATCCGGATTTTATGGTAATTTCTTTAGCTTGATTGTTTTCCCAGATAATACTGACTTCGAAACCTCCATATGCTTTCAGCCCTGAAATGCTGCCGTTTTTCCACTCAACCGGAAGTGCAGGAAGAATGTCTATAAAACCATTTTGAGTCTGCAGAAGCATTTCGGTAATCCCGGAAGTACAGCCGAAATTTCCATCAATCTGGAATGGAGGATGTGCATCGAAAAGATTCGGATATGTTCCGCCTTTGCTGCCCCAACCGTCTTTTTCTACCAGTGTTAACTGATCTTTGATTAATTTATTGGCGTGATTTCCATCTAATAATTTAGCCCAAAGGTTGACTTTCCAGCCCATTGACCAGCCTGTGGATACATCACCACGGTGAACGAGTACGGTTCTGGAGGCGTCCAGCAATTCCGGTGTGGTAAACGGACTGATCTGGTTGGAAGGAAATAATCCGTATAGATGCGAAACATGTCTGTGGTTATCTTTAGGATCGTCCAGGTCTTCCATCCATTCCTGCAATTGTCCGTAACTTCCGATTTTCATCGGTGGTAATTTTGAAATAATAGTGTTCCAGACCTGAATTTTATCTGAATCTGTATTGAGAATCTGTGCTGCCTTTTTTGTTTTGGTGAACAAATCGAACATCAATTGATTGTCCATTGTATTTCCCGCCGCCAGAGCACTTCCCTGGTGTCCCTGCGGAATATTTTCGGGTGACATTGACGGGCTTGCCACCAGCCAGTGATTCGCAGGCTCTTCAATCAGGAAATCTTCATAAAACTGTGCTGCAGATTTCAGAACAGGATAAATGGTTCGCAGATAGTTTTTGTCTCCGCTGTATAAATATTTTTCCCACAAATGCTGTGAAAGCCAGGCTCCGCCCATCGGCCACATTCCGGCATTGGCAAAATCCACTACCCCTGTTATTCTCCAGATATCGGTATTATGATGTGCTACCCAGCCACGGCTGTTGTACATTGTTTTTGCCGTTTCTTTTCCTGTTTCGCTCAAATCTTTTATCATCCGGATCAATGGTTCATGCATTTCAGGAAGATTGGTCTTTTCTGCCGGCCAGTAATTCATTTCCGTATTAATGTTAATCGTATACTTGCTGTCCCAGGCCGGTTTATTGGAATTGTTCCAGATCCCCTGCAAATTCGCAGGCTGGCCACCCGGCTGAGAGGAAGAAATCAGGAGATAACGCCCGAACTGATAATATAATGAAATAAGCTCCGGGTCATAACCCGTTGCAAAATTTTTAATACGGACATCTGTAGGATTTTTTGCTGCTTCGGAAGTTCCTAAATTCAGATCTACTCTTTTGAAATAGTTCTGATAAGCATTCAGATGGTTTTGAACTAAAGTTTTGAAACTCTTATTTGCTGCTGCTTCAATATACTTTCTGGCTTTTGTAACTTCGTCTGTATTTAAATTTTTGTAGTCTGTAAAATTAGTGGCCATTGCAATAAGAATCGTAACCTCATGAGCATTGCTTACCGAAATTCCGCTCTCTGAGATCTGAGTTTTGCCACCTTTGGTCATGAGTTTTGCCAGTGCACTGAACTTCACCTGCCCCTGAATGCCGTCTAATGTGGAAGAAACCCCATCCATCTGTAAAGTAGTGGCATCAATGACTTTGACTTCCTTTTTGAGCTCGCTGTTGAATTTTGCTGTAAAGTTCAGTGCATTCCTGTGATCTGAACTTAATTTAATAACGATTACATGATCAGGAATTGAGGCAAAGACTTCTCTTTTAAAATTAATGCCTTCAGAAGTAAATGTGGTGGTTGTGATAGCTTTTTCAATGTCCAGTTCTCTGTAATAATTTCTGATCTCTTTAAGGTTATTCAGATCCAGTGTAAAATCACCAATATTCTGAAATGCCGAACCGTGAACTGTTTTCGCTGTTAATCCCTTATCCGCAAGGATCTGGGCTCTTTTATAGTTTCCGTTGAAAATATAATACCGGATGGAATCCAGAACTTTTGGAGCATCCGGATTATCATTTCGGGAAGGGCCTCCGGACCAGAATGTCCCTTCGTTCAGCTGAAGCTTTTCCTGATAAGGGTCTCCATAGACCATAGCTGCCATGTTTCCGTTTCCTACCGGTAAAGCTTCCACCCATTGTTTTGCGGGCTTGTCATACCACAGCTTATATTTTCCTCCTTTCTGGCCAAAGGAAAATATACTGATCAGAAGACCTATGGTGATGTAAAACCCGGATTTCATTTTTACTTTTTAAACTTCAAACTATATTATTGTTATACTAAACTGTTTTCTTTCTGTTGATCAACGAAATGAGTCCCCAGGCTGCAACATATGAAATGCCTGCGATAAAGAAAATAATATTGTAACCGCCATTGACGTTTCCTGCCTTTTTGAATGTGTCCAAAACGATTCCGATGAACAAAGGAAAAATAATTCCTGCTGCAGAACCGAGCATTCCGCCAAAACCAATGACAGAACTGACATAGCTGTTGGGTAACTGGTCTCCGACCGTGGTCATAAGATTGGCACCCCAACCCTGGTGTGCGGCTGTTGCAAAAGCAATGATAACCGTGATCATCCACATATTATCTACATATTTTGAGAACATGACCGGAACCACCATCAAAGCAAATAATAACATTGTAATACTTCTGGCTCTTCCGATGGCCCAGCCTTTTTTGATCAGAAATGATGAGAGATATCCTCCACCAATACTTCCGATCGTGGTTCCGCTGTAAATAATAATTAACGGAAGAGATGGTTTTGTTAAATCCATTTTGAATACATCCGAGAAATAGGCCGGCAGCCAGAACATGAAGAAATACCAGATAGGATCGGTTAACATTTTACCGATGGCAAATGACCATGTTACTTTATATTTGAGTAATTCCGATAAAGGAATTTTCGTTTTCTCTTCTGTTTTTTCAGCCTGATCACTTTTTATGTACTGCAGTTCTTCCTTGCTGAGATTTTTGGCTTTCTCCGGAACGGCATAGAATTTCCACCAAAGGACAATCCAAACCATACCCAAAGCTCCGATCCATACAAAAGTCTGCCTCCAGCCGTAATGTCCGAGAATGAACGGAACCAATAACGGCGCTAAAATAGCTCCCACCGTTGCTCCTGAGTTAAAAATTCCGGTTGCCAGTGCTCTTTCTTTTTTGGGAAACCATTCAGCCACTGATTTGATGGCAGCAGGAAAGTTCCCTGCCTCACTGATGCCTAAGGTACTTCTCGCAATGATAAACCCGATGGTACTTTTCACAAAACCGTGTCCTATAGAGGCCAAGCTCCATACAATAAGGGAAACCGCATACCCGATTTTGGTTCCCACCCTGTCTATAAACCTTCCCATCGCCATATAACCGATGGCATAAGTCGTGGTAAAGGCCATGACGATATAGCTGTAATCTTTTTCGTCCCAGCTGAATTCCTTTTCCAGTACAGGTTTCAGTAAACCCATTACCTGACGGTCAAGATAATTGATCGTAGTGGCGAGAAAGACAAGGGACAGCATCCACCATCTTATATTGCGGTTTTGAGGAGCCTGCATTGAGTTATTGATTAAGTTGTTGTAATAAATTTTTTGTTTTACGAGTCAGTGCTTCTTCATTAATATCTTTTCCGATGAGAGAGCTTCCCAACCCTGCTGCTATGGCACCTCCATTGAGCCATTCCCTGATATCTTCAGTTTCAGCATGAATTCCTCCGGTGGGCATAAAATTCATTCCCGGAAAAACAGGTTGCACCGATTTGATGTAGTTCTTTCCTAAAGCATCAGCCGGAAATATTTTAACCAGTGTTAACCCATTCTGATGCGCGATATTGATATCGGAAGGGGTAAAGCAGCCCGGAATCAGAAGGATATTTTTTTCGAGAGTATGTTTCACCAATGCCTCATTGATAACCGGTGTAATGATAAAATCTGATTTTACGTTAGCATAATCATCTATTTCCTGTATATTTTTTACCGTCCCGATTCCTAACAGAAGACCAGGAAATTCTGTATGGGAAATTTCTTTCAGCTTAGTGAAATTTTCCAATGCCTGATGGCCGCGGTTGGTATATTCTATCACACGGATTCCTGCTTCGTATAAAGCTTTTATGATATTTTTTGAGACTTCAAACGATTCGTTATAAAACAACGGAACGATTTTCTGGTCTTTTATTTTTTGTACTATTTCATTCATAATGTTTCGATATTAATGCTTTCATCAATGGTATCTCCTTTTACAAAAAGCTTTTTAAAAGCAACTTTTGTAGCATCTTCCAGAACCTGCTGTTCAGGATTTCCTTTTAAAATTCCATGAATCAAAGCGGCCATGAAAGAATCACCGCTTCCTACCCTTTCTTCAATTTTATCTGAATTGTATTTTTCTGAAATCAAAAGCTGTTCACCAGCAAATAAGGTGGCAAAATAATTGACCTTTTCTCCGTTTGTAAAGCGGAAGGTATTGGCTATTTTTTCCACCCCCGGAAATTGTCTTCTGATTTCCAATGCTGTTTTCTCGGCCTGTTTCAGAAGATTTTCATCATCAAATTTTCCGTTAAGCTCATATTCAACCAGAATATCCAAAAACTGCCCAACAGACCAGATATTTCCCATGAGAACATTCACAAATGGCATCAGCTCTTTAATTTTGTGAGGATTCTGGTTTTGCCAAAGCAACGCCCTGTAATTCAGGTCGAGAGAAACCGTAATATTTCTTGTTCTGGCTTCCTTCATGATCTGTAAACATTTGCGGAATGCATTGTCGCTCAAAGCCGGTGTGATGGTACTTATATGCAGCCATTTTACCTCTGAAAATATCTCATCATCACTGAAAGTTTCAAAATCCGATTGGGTAAAAACAGACGGAAAACGATCGTACACCACTGAAGCATTCTGCATATCTCCATCAGAAGAAAGATAAAATGTTCCTATTCTTCCCTGAGTTTTTTCTGCAAGGACTTCTATTCCTTTACTGTTAAGCTGAGATTCCAGCTGGTTTGCTACAAAATTCTCCGGTAATGCTGATAACAGTTTGACAGAATTCTTCCATTGGGAAAGTGCTGCTGCTACATTGTATTCTGCTCCGCCTATATACATCTTAAGAGACTGCTCATTCAGCCACTTTCCTTCGGAATCCGGGGCAAAGTGGAGAAGCAGTTCCCCGAAACATAATATTTTCGTCGAGTCCTGCATAGTATTATATTTCAAAATAATTTTTTGTATTGTGATAACAGATATCCTGGATGATCTTTCCTACCCATTTTTCGTCATCGGGAAGAAGACCTCTTTCCATTTCACTTCCGAACATATTGCATAAAAGCCTCCTGAAATAATCGTGTCTTGAGAATGATAAAAGGCTTCGGGAATCAGTCAGCATGCCGACAAAAGTGCTGATCAGACCGATATTGGAAAGCGTATTCATCTGCTTGGTCATCCCGTCAAGCTGATCAAGAAACCACCAGGCTGCTCCAAACTGTACTTTGGATTTGATGCCTCCTTCATTGAAATTTCCGGCAAGGGATGCCAGAACTTCATTAAATGCCGGATTCAGATTGTAAATAATAGTTTTGGTCAGCTTTTCTTCCGAATTCAGTTCATCCAGCAAAATACTCATTCTCTGTGCGTAATACGGCTCTCCAATGGCATCGTATCCTGCATTGGCACCCATTTTTCTGAACATTTCTGAATTGTTGTTTCGGGTTGCCCCTACATGAAACTGCTGTACCCAGCCTTTTTCTGCATACATTTTGCAAAGCTCTTTCAGCATATAGCCGCATAAAGCTTCAGGATCGGAAAATGTTGAGAGATTGCCCTTCAGGAATTCGGAAAACTCTTTTTCAAGGTTTTGATTCCACTTTTTGGTATCCGGAAAATATTCAAAGCCGTGATCGGCCACTTTGGCCCCTGCTTCCACAAAATAATTGATTCTGGACTGAAGTGCATTCAACAGATCAGAAGCTGAAGTGATTGAAAACCCACAGACTTTTTCAAGCTTTTTAATTCCTGAAAGATACTGCTCGGGATTTATCATATTAATATAGGCATCAGGGCGGAAAGCCGGAAGAACAGCTGTTTTAAATCCACTGTTTTTTAATGCTTTATGATGAACCAGATCATCAGCAGGATCATCTGTAGTACATAAGGCTTCTACTTTAAAATTTTCAATAATGGATTGTGGCAAAAAACCAGGTGTCTGCAGACTTTCATTCATCTGATGATACACGGTATCTGCATTTTTGGGTGATAAATACTCGCTGATTCCAAAAGGATTTTTGAGTTCCAAATGAGTCCAGTGAAATAAGGGGTTACGAAGGGTATAAGGTACTACCTCTGCCCATTTCCTGAATTTTTCCTGATCTGAAGCATTTCCGGAAATAAACTGTTCATCAGTACCAAAGTTTCTCATGGCTCTCCATTTGTAATGGTCACCATCCAGCCAGATAGCGTTTGGGGAGCGGAAATGCTGATTGGCCGAAATAACATCCGGCTCAAGATGATTGTGATAATCGATAACCGGCATCTCTTTAGCATAGCCGAAATACAGATTCTCTGCCTTTGCTGATTCAAGCAAAAACAGTTCTCCGAAAACATTTTTATTTTTAATGGAATTACTCATTATTTATTTTTACAATCCTGGATTTTAATTAACTTGTTTAAACTCTGCAAAGTCACAAAATCTTTATTTTAAAACACTTTAGCTCACTTAAGAAAGTTTAAAATAATTCTGCAGAAAAGTTCACATAAAATGAAAATCAAAGATTTTCACAACACTTTGGTGTCTACATTTTAAAAACAAGACCTTGAATGAAACCATTAAGGTCCTGTTCCAATTATTATATATGAAGAAATTAGTTTTTTATACTCCACTGAAGGCGCTGAAACCTCCGTCAACAGGAATCAGTGCACCTGTGATGAAACTTGCTGCCTCTGAGCACAGAAACTGTACAACACCGTTCAGCTCTTCTACTTCTCCAAATCTCTGCATCGGTGTTTTGGCTATTACTTTTTTACTTCGCTCTGTCAAACTTCCGTCCGGATTCAGAAGGATTGCACGGTTCTGATCTCCAATGAAAAATCCTGGTGCCACGGCATTCACACGTATCTTATCTCCGAATTTTAATGCAAGATCAGAGGCCAGCCATTGGGTAAAATTGGTAATTGCTGATTTGGCTGCAGAATATCCTGCCACTCTTGTAATGGCTGAATAGGCAGCCATAGAAGAAATATTGATAATGTTTCCACTCCCCTGCTCAGCCATTACTTTTCCGAAAACATAGCTGGGGTAAACGGTTCCGTTGATATTAAGATCGGTAACTTCTGCCCATCCCTTCATATCCATATCAAAAAATGACTGTTCGGGAGATAAGGTTGCAGCCGGAATATTTCCACCGGCTATATTGAGCAGAATATCAATGCTGCTATATTTTTCCTTTATTTTCTCTGCAGCAGATTCAAGGCTTTCTATATCCATCACATTGGCTTCTATAGCGAATGCATCTCCTCCCAAGTCTGTCAGTTCTTTTACACGTGTGTCCAGTGTTTCCTGGTTTCTTCCCAGTGCCACAACTCTGGCGCCGGCATCTATAAAACTTTTAGCAAGACTTCCTCCTAAAACACCTGAAGCCCCTGTGATGACTGCGACTTTGTCTTTAATACTAAACAGGTCTTTCATTTTACTTTTTACTATTTTATTACAAACGCAGATTAATTTTTCTGTAATTCCGACTGTACTGCGGCCATTACTCCTTCGATCTGACCCAATGCCAGCATTCGTCCCAAAAATGAATAGCCGGGATTATATCCTTTATCAACATCTTCTGTTAAAAGTCTTCCGTGGTCAATTCTCATGGGCAGATCAGGGTTTTCTTTTTCAAATACACGGATCACGTCGATGAGTTTTCCTCTTCCTCCCAGGTGATGGGCCTCGATGAAGTCACCATTTTCAAAGACATTGGTACTTCTCAGGTGAACGAATTTTGTCCGGTGGGCAAATTTCTGAGCCAGCTTGGGAACATCATTCTGAAGATTAGCACTTAAAGAACCCGCACAGAAAGTCAACCCGTTGTGAGGATTGTCAACAGCCTGCAGAAGCCAGTCAATATCTTCTTCATTGGTCACTATTCTTGGTAAACCCAATAGTGAAAACGGAGGATCATCAGGGTGTACACACATCTGGATATTCCATTTTTCACAGACAGGCATTATTTTTTCAAGGAAATATTTCATGTTCTGACGAAGCTGATGTTTATCGATACCATCATACAATTCCAATAAACTTTTGAACTTTTCCACAGGATTTATTTCACCTTCTTTGATATTTCCGTTCACGAATCCCTGTGTTTTTACAATGACTGAATCTATCAGGTCATTGTTATCTTTCTCCGTTAATGTATTTTTTAATTCTTCTACCTTCTGAAGGATCTCCGGATTATAGTCGTTTTCTGCCCCTTCTCTTTGAAGGATATGAATTTCGAAGTACGCAAATTTGGCTTTGTCGAAATAGAGGGATGACGAACCGTCTTCCCATTCGTGGAAAAGATCGGTACGTGCCCAGTCCAGAACAGGCATAAAATTGTAGCAAACTGTTGTAATGCCTGCTTTACCCAAATTTTCAAGGCTTGTGATATAATTTTCTATTAAAGAGTCACGGTCTTCACCTCCGTATTTGATAGCTTCACTCACGGGAAGACTTTCCACAACAGACCAGCGAAGTCCGTGGCTTTCTATATAGTTTTTATAATCATTGATGGCCTCCGGATTCCAGATTTCTCCGTTTGGGATATCATGCAGTGCAGAAACAATTCCTTCTACTCCTATTTGACGAAGCGTGCTCAGTTCTATTTTGTCTTTTTTTCCAAACCAACGCCAGGTTTTTTCCATAATTTTTAAATTTTAATTCAGTAAACAAAGCAGGTGCTTTCACACCTACTCTGTTGCTGATATGAATGTAGAATGAAATTAATTGTATCCGGGGTTCTGATATTTTGCCTTAATATCAGCAGAAACTTCCATTGCATCAAGCTGATTCTGAGGAATTGGTCTCAGATAATGGAAAGGCTTGATGGTTCTCGTTACTGTCTGTGGAGTATGATCTCCATAAGAAGCTCCCCCGATCTGGTAGGTAGCTGCATAATCTCCCCATTTCTGTGTACGTACCAGATCATACCATCTGTAAAATTCTCCGTAATATTCACGGGATCTCTCTGCAAGGATATAATCAATAGTAATTACAGCGGGTGTAGCAGCAGTCATCGCTGCACTGTTATCTGCTACATAAGCAGCATTCTGGGCATTATTGAACTTCCATTTTCCGGCACGGGCACGAATGACATTGATAAGATCTCTGGCTGTCATCGCTCCTGAAGCACCTTTAACGGCTGCTTCCGCAGCAATAAAATAGAATTCTGAGAATTTGGCAACGCTGAAAGGACGGGTTAATCCTGCATTCGGATATCCTAAACCATTTGGATCATCAGTACGGTAAGTTCCTATCTTCCATAATCCCGGGTATACAATTCTGCTGATTCCGTTTGGCGCAATCACCCAGTCTGCTCTTCCCGGCAGAGTCCCTGCACCTACGCCGCTTTGTCCTGATCCTGAAGGATAGGTAGGGGTCTGGCTGTCATCATTAAGGAAACTCAGGATAGCTCCTCCAGGTTGTACCGGAAGGTTATTGGCGTTATACAATACGGCCACACCTGTAAGCCCTGTTCCGTTTTTATTCCAGTTTCCTCTGTAAGTGGTTACAAAAGTTCCATCATAGCGGGAATCATTGGTTTTATCGGCAAAAGTATTTTTAATAACTCCCAGAGTAGGACACATACGTACCCATGGGCGTCCCAGAGGTTGGGCTGCTTCACGCTGTATTGAGCTTACCACGTCTGCTCCTGCCCATGCTGTTGTTTTGCTGCTTTTGATGGCTGTATAATTCCATGTCTGCATCCAGGCGGCAAAATTGTCAGGGGCCCAGCCAGACCCAAATCCTACAGGATCACTTTCATTGTAATAGGAGCTTGACTGTGTGTGGTCTGCATACAGCATAGACTCACTGTTTCTGTCATTAGCTCCAACATTTACATCATAAAAAGTGGGCTGAAGGCCATAACTTCCGGGGTTATTAATTCCTGCCATAGCTATATCGTAGGCCTGCTGAAAATACCATTGGGCGTTGTGCCCGTCAGGGTCATTTCTCGCTACTTCCGGATAAGTAGGGATATTGTTAGGATTCTGCAGCCACCAGCCATAAGTAAGATAAGCTTTGGCCAGAAATAATCTTGCTACATTCTTTGTAACTCCGCCTGTTACTCTTGGTGCTGCAGGGAGATTATCAATAGCTTTAACAAGATCTGGAAAAATCACCTTTGTATAAACTTCAGTAACTGTATTTCTTGTGGAAATTGTTGCAGGTAAAGTATTAAACTTAAGTTCTCCAGCTCCAAGATCCAATGGAACTCCCCCATAGGTCTGCACCAGCATGAAATAGTCGAATGCTCTGAAAAACCTGGCTTCAGAAATCATAGATTCTGCAATTCCGAATCCCGGTCCTTTTTCTATAATCCCGTTAGCCGTATTAATATAAGGGAAAACCGACCCCCAAATCATGCTTGTTGGAAAAGTATTGGAATTGATAATTCCGTTTCCGGACATATCCAATTCCTTAAAATTACCATCAGCACTTTGTGCCCAGGTAGACTCATCCGTTCCATTCTGGCAATTGCTCATAAAATATCCGTTTCCATACAGCAATCTCAGCTGTCTGTACAGGGAAGTAAAACTCTGGTTGATTCCGTCCGGTGTATTAAAGTAGTCAACGGTGTAGCTTGATCTTGGCTGCTCGTCAAGAATTTCATTACATCCTGTAAATGTAAGTGATAAGAAGATGGCTCCAATTATCAGTTTTTTATTAAAATTTATCATGACTGTCCGGTTTTAAAAGGTTAAGTTAAGTCCCATTAAATAATTTCTTGTAGAAGGGTTATTGGTTCCAATAATCGGCTGTCTCGATTGATATCCGCTTACAGCCTGGTTTTCATTACCTAAAGAGTTAGGTTCCGGATCCATTCCTGAGAATTTATGATAAGGAGAAAATAATACCACAGGATTGGTTACCGTAAAGTAGATTCTTAAACTGGTGATCTTCAAATCCTTTAAAAAGTCTTTATCGATATTATACCCTAATGTTATGGTACGAAGCTTAAGATAGGAAGCATCAAACATTGCCAAAGTGGAAGAATACTTTGGATTATCACCACTTAAATGACGTCCGGGACGCGGAAAGTAGGCACCTGTATTATCTTCTGTCCAATAGTCAACATCCACGTTATTACCACGACCTGTTAATCTGTTAAGATAACTTGCAGATCCGTATAGAGAGCTTATCAGGATTCCTCCATGCTGGAAAGCTCCTACCGTACTAAGTTCAAAATTCTTATAGGCAAAACGCATATTGAATCCTCCCTGAAATTTCGGAGCGGTATCAAAGATCTGTCTGTCATCAGGTCCTATGGCTCTTACCGGCGTCCCGTCAGGATTATAACCTCCTGTATACAGCACTTTAATAGATCCTACAACATCAGCTGCTGTTCCTGGTTCCAGAATATTCTGGTAAGGATCTCCGGCCTGCCAAAGCCCTATATACTGATAATCATATAAAGAGTTGATATTATGCCCTACAAACCATAAGTTATTAACATCACGCGGTGTTCCGGATGCAAGAGATAAAATTTTGTTTCTGTTGGTATAGAAGTTAATTCCGGCCTCCCAGGTAAACCCATCCGGGTTATCAAAAATGACCCCGTTAAGACTTACTTCAAAACCTTTATTTTCTGTTTCTGCCACATTGGATACAATAGAACCTATGGCTGTGGATGGCGGAAGGCTTTTCTGTGTCAACAGGTCATATGTATGGGTTTTGTAATATTCCACACTTCCTGTAAGACGATTGTTAAACAGGCCGAAGTCTACCCCATAGTTTTGGGTTTTTGAATATTCCCAGCCAAGATTAGGATTTGGTGCCTGGCTTACATAAACTCCTGTACTGTTGGTCCCTCCAAAATTATAAGGAGTAACTGTAAGTGCTCCCAGTGTGGAATACGGATTTACAGCCTGATTGGAAGTCTGTCCCCATCCCGCTCTGAATTTAAGGAGATTAATAGCTTTAATATTCTGCATAAAAGATTCGTTGGTAACATTCCACCCTAATGATAATGCAGGATAAGTATGCCATTTGTTACCCGGAGCCAGTCTTGAAGACCCGTCTGCACGAAGTGTTGCTGTCAGCATATACTTGTTGTCATAGGTATACATGATTCTTCCCATTCCAGACAGCAAACCTGTTTTCCAATAAATCTGATCTTCAGGTCTTACGGTAATATCTGCCTGTGGTGACTGTCCTAAGTTATAATACTGGAAAAAGTCTGCCGGAACGTTCTTTGCACTCATATATGAGCTTGTATACTTATTCCCTTCTGCAGAATATAATGCTACAGCATTAATCTTATGCTTACCAAATGTACGGTCATAAGTCAAAAGGTTTTCCAACACCCAGTGATAAGTCTGGTTATTTCCTCTTCCAGCAGCTGAAGGCCCCTGCGGATTGGTGTTGAATACTCCCACACCTGTATAGTTTCCGCTGTTTGAGGTACGGAAATCCAAACCTACATTCAATCGGTATTTCAATCCTTTGATTGGCAGGTTGACCTCACCATAAAGATTATTATAGGATGCAAAAGCCTTGGTTTCATCAATATATTTATCTCCCAGATTTTCCAGACTTCTTCTGGTATAAATCCATGTCTGATCAATTCCACCAGCCGTACTCATTACTCTTTTAAGGCTTCCATCCGAATTATAAGGATTGGCAATAGGAGAATATCCCAGAACTGCTCCCGGATTTACTCCATTTCCCTGGGAGACAGAATAGTTGGTATTCGTGGTAAAACCAAATCTGAAAGAAGAACCTACCTGCTGATCGATAGCTGTACGCAGGGCAAATCTTTCATAACTCTGAAGCGGAATTAATGCATTTTGCTTAAAATAAGATAATCCCACATTATAGTTTCCACCTTCTGTTCCTCCTGAAACCCCGATATCATGGCTGGTCATCATTGCCGGCTTATAGTACAGGCTTTGCCAGTCTGTATTAACACTGTTGTTCTCATCCACCCCATTGGAATACAAAGGCGTCGTATTTCCAGCAGGAATGGCATAAGCACGCAATTTTGCAAACTGAGGGCCATCCATCATAGGATATTTTGAAAACAGAGTCTGAACTCCTGTAAAGGTGTTATAGGTAAATTTAGGCCTCTGCCCTTTTGCTCCTCTGTTGGTGGTAACGAGAATAACCCCGTTTGCTCCTCTTGACCCATAGATGGCTGTAGCTGAGGCATCTTTCAGGATGTCAATACTTTTGATATCACTTGAGCTGATATCTCCCAGTGATCCCACAAAAGGAATACCATCCAATACAATCAACGGGTTATTATCTCCGGTCAGAGACCTTGTTCCCCTGATACGGATCTGCATGGCAGCACCCGGTTTTGTAGAGGTTTGTGAGATATCTACCCCTGCTGTTCTTCCCTGTAATGCCTGGGTAATGTTGGCAGAAGGCACTTCACGCAAAGCATCTCCTTTAACAGTAGCAACGGAACCTGTTACAGCTTCTTTTCTCTGGGTTCCATATCCTATCACAACAACTTCATCTATTTTATTCTCCTTAGCTACTGTATCTTTTTTAACCTGTGAATATGCAATACCGGAAGGCAATAAAGTCATTGCAAAAAATAATGCCGCTCTATTGCTTTTATTGAAATAAAATCGGTTCATAATTATTATTTTTAGTATTAGTTGTTGAATAAAAGGCTGTTTTAATAATTATAGTTTATAAAAATCCTTAGTGTTTATTAGCCTTTTATTTTATTATTATATATACATATTCACGATGGCTTCAAACAATTCCTGTTTTCCGCTTTTTGGCTGTGGTTCGCCTATTTCGTGAGCGATTCTCTGAAGATCTTCCAGTGTAAGTGTACCCTCCTCGAATGCTTTTCCATTTCCGTTATCAAAAGAAGCGTAGCGGTTTGTTCTCAGTTTTTTGTAATCCGAATTTTCAAGAATATCAGCTGCAGCAAGAAGACCTTTTGCGAATACATCCATTCCTGAAATGTGTGAAATGAATAAATCTTCAGCATCAATAGAATTTCTTCTGATTTTGGCATCAAAATTTACGCCTCCTGTTCCCAGTCCTCCTGCCGGAAGCAGTACAAGCCATGCCTGAACCATGTCATAATAATCAATCGGGAATTGGTCGGTATCCCATCCGTTCTGATAATCTCCTCTGTTGGCATCAATGCTTCCTAGAAGTCCTGCATCTACTGCAACCTGAAGTTCATGCTCGAACGTGTGCCCCGCCAATGTAGCATGGTTTACTTCGATGTTCAGTTTAAAATCTTTGTCTAATCCGTAATGTCTAAGGAATCCTATTACTGTTTCAGAGTCATAATCGTACTGATGTTTGGTAGGTTCCATCGGCTTTGGCTCGATCAGGAAAGTTCCTTTAAAGCCTTGCTGGCGTGCATAGTCTCTTGACATGGAAAGAAAACGGGCCAGATGGTCTTTTTCACGTTTCATATCCGTGTTTAAAAGGCTCATATATCCTTCTCTTCCTCCCCAGAAAACATAATTTTCACCTCCAAGTGCTATGGTAGCATCTATTGAATTTTTCACCTGGGTTCCTGCGCATGCCACTACATCAAAATTTGGATTGGTAGAAGCGCCGTTCATGTATCTTTCATGCGTGAAAACATTGGCTGTTCCCCATAAAAGCTTAATTCCGGTTTCCTGCTGCTTTTGTTTTGCGTATTCTACAATCGCCTGCATATTCTTCTCATAGTCTTTCCAGTTATCCGCAGGATCTACCAAATCGATATCATGGAAGCAGTAATAACTGAAGCCCATTTTAGACATGAATTCAAAGCCTGCGTCCATTTTATGCATTGCTCTGGTCACAGCATCATTTCCGATATCCCATGGGTGGTGGATGGTAGGACCTCCGAACGGATCACTTCCGTTTGCACACAGGGTGTGCCACCATGCCATCGCAAATCTTGTCCAGTCTTTCATAGGTTTTCCCATCACGATCTTTTCCGCATCATAATAGCGGAATGCCAACGGGTTCTTGCTCTCCTTCCCTTCAAACTTAATTTTTTCAATACCCGTAAAAAACTCTTTTGTACCTGTTAAAGTGTTCATATTTATTTGATTATTTTTAATTTAATTTTAAATTTTTGCGTAGAGATACCCTTCTCACTGCGTCTTAAAAGTCAGTAAGAGGATGAAAAATACGGTTGTAATTGTCCTAGATTATTTCGTTAAGATGATGTTTCCATCTGCCATAGGCTTCTAAATATTGTTCTCGTTTTTCGTGTTCAGGCTCTATCACCGCTATTTGTTCGAGTGAAGAAAATGCTTCTCTGGAATCTGAGTAAAACCCTATTCCCATTCCGGCAGCTCTTGCTGCCCCTACCGCTCCATCGGTATCATAAAGTTCAATGACCGCATTGCTTACACTGGATAGCGACTGGCGAAAAATTGAACTTAAAAACATGTTGGCATTTCCTGCACGGATCACCTGAATATCCATTCCGATATTTCTCATGATATCCATTCCGTATTCGTAAGAGAATACAATACCTTCCTGCGCTGCACGCAGTATATCTCCCTTAGTATGTATATTGAAGTTAATTCCATGAATAGAACAGCTTGTATCTTTATTTTCCAGCACTCTTTCGGCCCCGTTTCCAAAAGGAATAATGCTTAATCCTTTTGAGCCAATCGGTGAAAGTGAAGCCATATCATTCATATCACCATAAGAAGAAAGTGAGGTTGCAAAATTATGCTTCAGCCAGGAATTTAAAATACCGGTTCCGTTAATGCACAGTAAAACGCCCAGCCTGATCTGTTCCGGTGTGTAGTTGACATGGGCAAATGTATTTACTCTTGACAATTTATCATATTCCAGCTGATCCAGAACTCCGTACACTACTCCGGAAGTTCCTGCTGTAGAGGCAATTTCACCCGGGTTAAAAACATTCAGGGAAAGTGCATTGTTGGGCTGGTCACCGGCTCTGTAAGAGATAGGGGTACCTTCTTTTAAGCCTAATTCTTCAGCTGCTGCTTTTGAAACGGTTGCCTGAATCCCAAATGTAGGTACAATTTCCGGGAAAAAACTTTTGGGAATTCCATAGTGATTAATGATATCTTCCGATATGCAGTTGTTTTTAAAATCCCAGAATATTCCTTCTGATAATCCTTCGATGGTCATTCCGATCTGTCCGGAAAGTCTCATCGCAATATAGTCTCCCGGAAGCATTATTTTGTCTATCTTTTCAAAAATTTCAGGCTCGTTTTCTTTTACCCATGCAAGCTTTGATGCAGTAAAATTTCCCGGTGAATTTAAAAGATGTGATAAACATTTCTCTTCCCCTATTTCCTTAAAAGCTTTTTCTCCATAAGGAACAGCACGGCTGTCACACCATATAATTGACGGTCTTAAAAGATTCTGATCTTTATCTACCAGAATCAGCCCATGCATCTGCCAGGTGATTCCAATTCCTTTAATATCTTCAGCATGTACACCGGATTCATGCATGACAGCTTCATGAGCCAACTTCAGATTGATCCACCAGTCAACTGGATTTTGCTCTGCCCATCCTGGATTTATAGCAGTGATTTTCATTTCTTTTTTGGGAGAAAATTCAGAAGCAATCACTTTTCCACTGGATGCCTCGATGAGACAAACTTTCACAGAAGAACTGCCAATGTCATAGCCTAGTAAGTACATAATTTTTTAAAGGAATTATTTTATAAGTTTTGTATTGTTTTTCTTGTAGATTTTCGCATCAAATCTGTAATATCTTGCTGCACGGTGTGAGACATCTTTCTGAATCTCATCCAAAGGAACAATGTAGGGGAAGGAAGATATTTTTTTATGGAAATTCTTAATATCAATATTTTTTTCACTCAGAGCACTGTAGAGCTGATAAAGCTGTCTTATGGTAAACCTTTTTGGCAGCAGTTCAAAAATAATGGAGAAATCAGATTCAATCCATTTTCTGATCTCGATCAGAGATTCACTGATGATTTTGTTATGATCAAATGGCAACGCCGGAACCTCATCAATAGGATACCAGTCTACGGTATCATATTTTGTGCTGTTGATCTTATGATCTATTTTGCAGAGAGAAAGATATGCTACTGTAATGATTCTGTCTATATGATGTTTATACTCTTTATCCATCCATTTTATATCATGTACATTACTTGCTCTCATTGGATCTGCAAAGCATTTGAACTGTTTAAGAACCATTTTTTTGATCCCGGTAAGTTCATGAAGAACTCTTTGAGCGGCATCATCTACATCTTCATCGCTGAAAATCAAACTACCTGGCAGTTTGATCTGTTTTTCCAAAGGAACATCATCAACATGGCGCTGTACTAATAATATATTCAACCGGTTTTCATGGTCGAATCCGAAAACAACACAGTCCACAGAGACATAGGTATGGATAAAGTTTTGATTCATTAGTTCGTTAACATTTTGGTAACATTACAAATATAAAAATTCATCTGAATAAAAAAAATAAATCAATCATTATCTACTGCATATCAACACATTACATATCGATTTTTTATGATATCAATTGCATAAAAAATATGATAAGGTTATCATTAATTTTACACTTAGTTATTTCATAAGACATGAATTAACAATTAATTGCAACAGCATAACGTCAAAAAAATGATCTTTTTTTTTTGAATAAATAGTATGATAAGAAGAATGATTTTTTTTTTCATTTTGACTGAAAAAAAAATGTAAAAAACACACTTTTTATTATCAAAATGCAACTAAAACCCTCCTTTTTTTTACCACTTTTCCTAGTCCAGCAGCAAAAGTTTTATGAAACAATGAATTTATAGATTAAGATTACCCTCGATACAAAAGCAAAAAAGCGATGTGGCTGTATCCGTCTATATAAGATCACTTTCACATAGTTGCTAAACGGCTTAATAAATTGAGATACTGGACTTTGAAGATCTCATCAAAAAGAAACAAGAAACTGTCTCAAAAGTGTCACTCTGATGAAATGAACTGTAATGAAGAATCTCATGCTTCTGGTTATCAATGAGATTCTTCCTTCGTCAGAAATCGAGGGTTCGATGTAGTCAGTGACAAAAGCCAAATTATTTGACTTCTGACACAGCGTCATGTTTTTACAGATACAAAATTTGGGCTCCAGAAAATTTAACTAAGCAGGCTGAGATAAAGAATACCTTACCTATTTATATGCCCCAGCAATCCTGGAAGACCGTATTCTGTCACTTGGACAATGTTATCTGTGACTTTCCCAATTCAGTTAAATAAGGATAAAACAATTGTTCAATCAGCCTACCATAATAATCAACTGCTTTTCTTCCTTTTAACATGGTATTGAGTTCATTAGCTGAAATCCAAAAATCTCCAATGATATAAATATTGTTGATTAAGCTTTCCCACACAGGAATGGGAATATCCTTTCGCATAATACCTTCTTCGCGATAATAAGCAAACAGATCCATAAACTGCTGCTGACGGATAGCAAACCGTTTGGCATTTTCTTTTTTCACAGAAGGTAAACGTCTGGCAATTACTACAAAATGTATATATATAAACCGGTATTTATAAATATGCTCCATGACCAGTACTATGGATGATTTTAATGCATCAAGAGTTAGATTTTTGAATACAGGTAATTCATCCAGTTCCTTAATATGGTTATTATAGATGGTGGCAATGATATCATCAGCATTCTTAAAATAATACTGAATATTACTGTGACTGATTCCCATTTCTTTAGCAATATGCCGGATCGTTATTACATCTATACCCTGCTCATTGAATAAATGAGTAGCGGTAATCAGTATTTTTTCTTTTGTATTCATAACAGCGAAAATAAAAATTTTAGTACAAATGTACAAGTGTGGAAATTTTTAGTACATTTGTACTAAAATATAGAAATTATGAAAGTAATCATCATCGGTGCAGGCATAGGAGGGCTTACCACTGCTATTGCTTTACAGCACAACAAAATCCCTTTTGAAATCTACGAAGCGGCAACAGAGCTTAAAGCCGTGGGAGCAGGTATATGGTTAGGTGGTAATGCAATGAATGTCTATGAGCGTCTGGGATTGGCAGAAATAGTAAAAGATAATTCCATATTTCTCGAATCTGTATTTATAAAAGACATAAAAGGCAACCTTCTGCAAAATATTGATAATACAGACATTAAAAAGCGCTATGGTAATGCTACTCAAGCCATACATCGTGGTACCTTACAACAGATTCTGATGAATGCTGTAAAACAGACTATACATCTTGGTAAAAGATGCGTAGATATTAAAAACAATACGGTATATTTTGATGATGGTACCACTGATCATGCGGATGTGATCATAGGTGCGGATGGTATCCGGTCTGTCATACGGGAACAGCATGTAGCTAAAGCGCAATATCGCTATTCAGGTCAGACCTGCTGGCGGGCCATTATCAATACCACTCTTCCATCAGCAGAACAATCAAGAAGTGGAGAAGTATGGAGCCGTAAAGGTGGTGTACGTGTATCCATTTCACAGGTAGGTGTCAATCAGGCTTATTTCTGGATGACCAAAGCCATGGACGCAGGGAGCCGGTTTACCCCCAACGAGGCACTCTCCTATATACAACAAGAATTAATGCCTTTTGACCAGCATATACAGGATATAGCAAAAAAACTGAATGCTGAGACTCTGATACATGGAGATCTTTATGATATACATCCTCTTAACCAATGGTATCGGGACAATGTTGTATTAGTAGGAGATGCAGCCCACGCTTCTACTCCCAATCTGGGACAGGGAGCCAGCCAGGCAATTGAAGATGCTTATATACTCGCTGCCTATCTAAGCAGGGAATCTGGTCCTTCAACTGCTTTCGCCAAATACCAGGCAAGACGGTTAAAACGTGCCCAACGGGTTGTAGATGCATCCTGGATGCTGGGCCGTCTTACCAGTGTGAAGAGTCTGCCTTGCAGTCTTCTCCGTAATTTTCTGGTTCGGTGCACTCCTGATAATATTACCCGTAAACAGTTCGACTTTCTTTATGGCGTTAATTTAAATATTGAATAGATTTTCCAAAGGTTCATTTATCTTTTTATGTAATCCTATCTGTAAAAAGTAAACGCTTATTCTAACTGATTATCTGCATTTACTCAGGGTAAAGAATAACCGTACCACCAAAACATTTTTTTGCTTTGGTGGTATTATTTTAAATATGAAGAAGTCATTCAAAATGCCTTATAATATTAACTGTTATATAATATAAAATTAATACGTCTTATTTTTATCAATTTCCGGCAAAAAAAGTATCATTCAAGACAAACAATATTAAAATATTTTAATTATTTTTGGGTATAACACACCACAAAATGAAATATTATCTATATTTATTCTTTATATTTTTCCCTTTTAGTGTTAGTGCTCAATGTACAGGATGTACTATAACCAATCCCACGGATCCCAATTATCATTTTCCTGACAATACAACGGTGTGTATCACAACCACAACAACTTTTGACAATCCAACTTTTGGAGCCAATACTAAAATATGCATCGGAACAAACGCATTGGTAATATTTCAAAATAATATAAGCGGAGTATCCAACGCACCTGTCTATTTTGACGTACATGGTTCACTGGTATTCAATCAGGCCACAACTACTGTAGCAGATCTGGATGTACACATATATGATACGGGAACCATTATTGTCGGTGGAGGGAACGGTAATATGAATATTGTAGGACAAAACAACCGAATTGTCAATGAAGGCATTGTAAATATAGGAGTCCTGCAGTTTGGAGATAATACAGATAATATTGTTGATAATTATGGCACATTAAATATCAACGGTAATATTAATATGAGCAATTCTGCAATGACACAGTTCAGAAACCAGAAGACAGGTTCTATTTCCATTCTTGGTAACTACAGCAACAATGAACAGAGCTTTTATCTCAACTGCGGAACGATCAATTCCGCAAGCGGTTTTAATATAAATGGCGGAAAAATTATCAATACCGGAACTTTTACCGCCGGAGGAGATATCAATTTATCCGGTAACTCCAGTGAAATATATAATTTTGGAGTATTTTCTTCTACAGGAAATATGAACAATGCACCGGCTGATGCCATACTGTATAATGAAGGACGGTTTCTGATCAATCAGTATCAGGGAGGAAATGCTGCTATACATGGTCCGGCATCTGCCAGTAAAAAAGGTTATTTTGAAGTTCAGAACCCAATACAGGTAAATAATGTATCCATAGGACCGAATGTTGATTTTAAACGATCTTCAGGTCCATCCAATGCCGGAACTGTTTTTCTGAACAGCAATCCTGTTATGCTGTCAAACGTAACGTATGACTGTTCTTCAACCAACAGCTGCAGCGCACCGATGGTCACTTCAGTAGGTTTTTGCCCTACCATCAACGCAGAGCTGCCTCCCATAGCGGTAGAGGATACTTATACCATTCCGGCAGGCAGCTCTTCTGCGGGAAATGTTCTCGATAATGATTTTGAAACATACAACGGTGCTCAGGCTACGCTTACTAATGTAATCCTTTCCCAGATTTCCACAACCACCACCAACATTAATCTTGATCCGGGAACCGGATACATAAATGTAGCTCCGGGAACTCCTCCAGGAACGTATACGCTGGAATACCAGATATGCCAGGCGGCATCACCTTCAAACTGTGATACAGCAACTGATACGATCATCGTACCCGGTGCAGTTCCATGCTATAAGCCTGCTTTAACAGCCGGAACTGCTCTCCCTGCAAATCATGGAATTACGGCCCTCCAAAGAGCCAATTCCGGAGACAGCAGCTGGCCTGGTGCCAGAAAGGGAGCATGGACAGTGCTGGAATCAAAAACGAAAGGCTTGGTCATCAACAGGCTTACAGATACACAAGTAGCTGCTATTCCTTCTTCAGATGTAAAAGAGGGAATGATCGTTTACAACACCACTCAACATTGTCTTCAGGTGAATATTGACGGAACTCCTGGCGGATGGAAATGCTTTAATAATCAAACCTGTCCTGATTAATAAAAAACTGAATTATGAAAAAAATAATTATACTGCTCCTTCTCCCATTGTCAAGCTGCTTTTATTCACAGGTAGCAATAGGAAAAACAACATTGGAATCCGAATCATCGTCTTTAGAATTCGGGACGGAAAACAGAGGAATAGTACTTCCGTGGGTGAGCAGTACAACGGATGTACAAAATCCTGTTGAAGGAACCCTGATCTTCGATATTGCAGATAAAAAGGTAAAAGTATTCCAGGATACCGGCTGGAAAGACCTTTCCGTAGACTCTTCCGGAGCAGCCGATACCAGCCTGCAGGATGTTTTAAATGATCACCCCGGTGCAAAGGTATCCATAGGAACTCCCTCTTCCACTCCCGGCATTCTTGTTCTTGAAGATCAAAATAAAGCGATGATCCTGCCTAAAGTCGCAAGCCCTCACCTTAATATTATTTCTCCGGCGGCAGGAATGATGGTTTATGACACCACCAAAAAACAACTTGCTGTCTTTAATGGTTCGGTATGGACCTTTTGGGGAAATTGATATGTTAGGGGCATTAGGTCAGGTTTGATGAGGTATCTTTAGCAATAAAAAGAGCTGAAATATTCAATTTCAGCTCAGGAGTTTCTAAAAATAAAGTTTTTTACGTTTCAAGTAACTGATCAGCTCTTTCGGCCTGTCCGTCTGAATAATGTTTATGCCTTTATGAATATACCAGTCATAAACATCAGGATTATCCAGAACAAGATCATCATTATTTCCGGCGTTATGATGAGGCCATAATGCATTTACCCATATTTTGACCTTTTTTGCTCTCAATTCTTTAAAATCAATCAGATTCTTTTCTGTTGTCCCTACTGTAAATTCAAAACCATAAACCTTATAGTTTTTGATATATTCTGAGATCTTTTTAAGATCTTCACTTTTGCTCAGCTGTATAATCGGCATATAGTGAATATCTTTTTTTATATCACCGTATTTCTGATTAAATTCAGTATAAGATTCATGACCTTTAAATAAAACCTGATCAAGCATATTTCGTTTTTTCACTAAAGGATATACCTGTTTTATATAATCAAAGCCTTTATCCAGGTTCAGAAGAATTTTTCCTTCCGAGATCTCAAGAATTTCCTGTAACGTGGGAACTTTCATTTGTGTTTCCACTCCCAATCCATCTCTAAGGTGCAGTTTTTTAATTTCTTCCAGTGTAAAGTCAGAAGGTTTTCCTTTTCCTGTTGTTGTTCTGTCAATGGTATTATCGTGCATAAGGATCAAAACACTGTCTTTTGTCATGGCAAGATCTATTTCAGCCATATCAACTCCTTTTTCAATGGCTTTTTTTATAGCCCACGCTGAATTTTCAGGAGCCTCTCTCCAATCACCCCGGTGAGCAACCACCATTACTTTGTCATCGGGAAACTCAGAGAGTGAAACATTCCTGTGCTGTGCAGCAAACAGAGAAGAGAATACAAGAAAAAATAATGGTAATAATGTATTGTTTAGCATAATTCAAGTTTTTTATTAATATCCGGGATTTTGTTTAATGGCAGGGTCTGTATTGATCTGTCCCTGTGGGACAGGCATCAGAAGATGATAGGGTTTGATCTGTGCCGTACTGTATCCTGCGTTATTATTAAAGTAAGCTGTCATCACTGAGATTGCTTTTCCGGTTCTGAGGAGGTCAAACCAACGGTGTCCCTCCCCTACAAACTCCAGCCTTCTTTCGCGGTCAATCTCATTAAGCAGGCTGTCTTTTGTGGAAAGGCTGACAGGGGCAATCCCTGCTCTCCCTTTAATTTTATTTACATATATATTGGCATTGGCAAAGTCATTCTGCTCTGCAAAGCATTCTGCCATCATCAGAAAAACATCAGCTAACCGCAGCACTACAAAATTGCTGCCCCCATCCGCAATGGTGTTCGAAGTTTTTACCAGCTTTTTACTGAAAGGGACTCCGTTTGAAGTAAGTCCGATATATGCAGAACGTCTTGTATCTCCGGCAGAATAAAGATTATAGACTTCTTTAGTAGGAAGATTATGGCCTTTCGCACCTGAAACAGATCCGGAGGGACTGAACATCTGAAATGCCGTACTTCCTTCAGAATTTCCGTTTAAGCCGGATGTAAACTGGACATCGAAAATAATTTCAGCATTATTTTTATTGGCAACGTCAAAAATTTTATTGACATCGGTCAAAAGCTGGTAGCCCAAAGGTTCCACCTGACTCAGATAGGTCAATGACTCAGCAAATTTTTTCTGCGTCAGAAGCACTTTACCCAAAATCCCCAAAGCGGCACCTTTGGTCACTCTCCCTTTTTGAGCGGCAGTAGCCGGCAAGAGATTAATGGCATCCTTCAGATCTTTTTCTATAGCTGAATATACCTCTGTTACAGGGGTTCTTGGCTGTCCAAAATAATCATTAACATTCGTAGTTTCTTTTAAAACAAGTGGAACATCTCCATAAATTCTCACGAGATTAAAATACATGAGCGCTCTCAGAAATTTCATTTCGCCAATCCTTATATTCTTCAGTGCATCAGTCATATCAGGAATTTTATCAATCCTGGTCAGAATAATATTCGCCTGCTGAATTCCGATATAATTGTCTTTCCAGGCACTCGCAATAAGGCTGTTATTAGGCTGAATGGTAAAAAAATCCAGCTCACCATACGTAAAAGAATCATTGGCAGGCACCTCATCATAGGTGTTATCAGAAGGCAGCTCACCTAAAGCCGGCATTGCCAGCTGATACTGTCCCGTATACTGAAGGGATCCATAGACTGAAATAATACCCTGCTCGATTTCAGAAGCGTTGGTATAAAATTGTGATGAAACTTTCTGTGCTTCCGGATTTACATTCAAAAGATCAGACGAACATGAAACGATTAATGAAAGGAAGCATATTGTAATGAATATTTTTTTCATAATTTTAAAATTGAAGGTTAAAACCAATAGAGTAAATTTTAGCAACAGGATAATAGGCCTGATCAAAACCCTGGGTAAGAACATTGTCAGACGTAGCATCTATATTCATTCCTTTGTATTTTGACAGGGTGAAAAGGTTATTTCCTACCATATAAATCTGTACATTCTCCAGGCCTATATTTCCCAGCATAGATTTAGGGAAGTTAAAAGCCAGTCGCAGTGATCTTAATCTTACATAATCTGCATTTTTAAAATATAAGTTTGAGGTTCTGGCTTCTTTCCTGTTATTGGAAAAGTTCATATTCGGCATCCCAAAAAAGCCATTGGGATTGGTTACTGCATTATAGCGGTTGTCAAAATAATACTGTGAAGCCATTCCGAAACCTTCTCCGGATTCTAAAGTGGTGACTGCATCAGCATTATAGATCTTTTTACCAATCTCGCTGTATAATGAGAAGCTCAGCTCAAAAAGACCATATCTGAAATTATTGTTAAAGCCCAGAATATATTTTGGAACACCACTGCCAAAGCTTCTTTTATCATTAACATCAATTTTCCCATCTCCGTTCAGGTCTTCCATAATATAATCTCCGACCATGGTTCCGGTAATATGTGGCGAATTGTTGATCTGATCCTGACTTTTATAAATTCCGATAATATTGTAACCATACATTTCACCAATAGAACTGCCCACTTTCGTCACTGAAAAGTTATTTTCTCCTGTTATGATCTGGTTCTGCCCATTTGCTAAAGCCAGAACTTCATTTTTGTTGGTCGAAAAGTTAAAGCTTCCCGAGTAAGTAAAGTCATTGGCAATTTTGAAAGTTTTTGAAGCAATCTGTAACTCAAAGCCGGAATTTTTGATCTTCCCAATATTTTGGAGGGATGTACTGAAGCCGGACTGTTGCGGAACCGGAACATCCAACAGCAACCCATCCCTGTTCAGAATATAATAGTCTGCAGAAATGTTCAGTATATTTTTAAACAAAGAAAAGTCGATCCCGAAGTTGTTTGATCTGGACTTTTCCCAGGAAATATTCGGGTTGGGGGCCGTTGCCGTGGTATACCCAGGTACCAAAGCTCCGCCAAAGTTATAATTATCCGGATTCATCAATGAAAGAGCTCCGAAGTTGGGAATCTGATTGTTTCCGTTACTTCCAAGGCTGTATCTGAATTTCAGATCTGTCACCAATGTATTTTCGGGAAAGAAATTTTCGTTACTTATTGTCCAGCTGGCTGAAAATGCATAGAAATCTCCCCATTTAGAGTTTTTCCCGAAGCGTGAAGAGCCATCACGACGATAAGAGGCCATCAGGTTGTACTTATTGTCGAATGTATAATTAACCCTGGTAAAATAAGACAGTAACCGCCATTTATATTGGGTTAAAGTATTTTTAAACGAAGTTCCTCCTGCAATATTCCGAATGCTGTTATCCGGAAAGGCTGTAGCTTCTGTTAAAAGCTGAGTATTATCTTCCTGCTGAAAAGACTGCCCGGCAATGACATCCACTCTGTGCGAACCCCACTTTTTATCAAATGAAAGTAAGTTTTCAATTAAATAATTTTTTCGGATATACTCTGTTCTATTGGCAAAGGTAACATCCGGAGCTGCTGCTCTGTAGGCTCCTACTGTAGAAGGATCAAAGAAATTATATTCGTAATTTGTATAATCTCCTCCTACAGACAATCTGTATTTCAGACCTTTCAGCAGTTCAAGCTCAGTGAAAATATTTCCGAAGGTTTTGAATAAAGTATACTTTCTGTCAGTCATTTTCTGAACAGCAACGGGATTTTCTACCAATGCTCCGTCAGTAGCAGTATTTCCTAAAATCTGCCCGGAAATAACAAGACTTCCGTCATCATTGTAAGGTTTAAAAAAAGGATACATGGCTGTAGCCATCTGTAAAGGATTGTAGCTTCTGGAGTTTTCTGCAGCGTTGACTGTCCCTGTTGCATAAGACGGAGTCATTGTAACCCCTACTTTCCATTTGTCTGTAAGGTCGGTGGAGAGGTTAACACTGGTGGAAAATTTTTCGTAGTCCGTCCCGATCACCAATCCTTTCTGATTAAAATAGGTCATGGTAAAAGCATATTTACTTTTATCACTTCCACCGGTAATATTCAGTGAAGTCTGGCTGATGGGTGCCGGTTTCATGACGGTATTCAGCCAGTCGGTGTCTGTCAATCCAGGCTGCTTGGCCAGATAAGGCGCCAGATAATCGGGAATTAATTCTCTTAAAGAGGCTCCTTTGCTTATTCTTGTGGCATTGTCATCAGAAATACTTCTGTTGCTTCCTTTAGAAAGATAATTGTTGTCTCTGGCTTCTTTCAGAAAAGTAGCCATATCATAAGCATTCACCAATTTCACATTATCACTTCTCATCTGCATTCCGTAATAGGAATCAAAAGAAACGGCCATCCTTCCCTTTTTTCCCTGTTTTGTTTCGATGATGATGACTCCATTCGCTCCTCTGGAACCATAAATGGCTGCTGAAGCGGCATCTTTCAGGATATCGATTTTTGCAATGGAATTGGGATCAATAGCATTCAGATTGGAACCTTCAGTTAAAGGAAGCCCGTCTACCACAATCAAAGGATTGGAGCCTGCAGTTAACGTCCCGATTCCCCGTACTCTGATTGATGGCGAACCTCCCGGCGTTGCATTGGCCTGGGTAATCTGAACACCCGTTGCCTTTCCTGCAATAATATCTCCAAAATTACTGGATGCTACCCCTTTCATCTGCTTCTCATCAATAGAAGAAATAGACCCTGAGTTATTTTTTTTGCTTTGTTTCCCATAGCCCACCAAAACAACCTCATCAATGTTTTTTTCTCTGGATTTTACCGTGTCTTTTATCGGATTTAAAGATACTGAAGACTGAATGGCATTGTTTTCCCGAATGGCAGCCATAGCTTTCTGATTGAGACGTACAGTGACTGTTTTCTGATCTACATTAAAATCCAGACCGACATTTTTTTTAAGATAATCTAAAGATGCTGGCAGAGATCGATAGTTAAGCTGGGATTCATCCACCTGAATATCTTTCAGGTCAGAAACCGAATAAAAGAATTTTACGCCATGTTCCCTGGAAAGTTTTTCAAAAATTTTAATCAAAGGCGTTTTCCGCTGACTGACGGACTGCTGAAAACATTTGTTAGCTTCTGCGTAGGAAAACTGTGGCGCACACAAAAGACCCAACAACATCATGCTAATTGTTGTTTTTTTCATAGATTTGCTGAAATTAGTTGTTATTTGACTGATTATATTCAATGCATCGGTAACCCCAATTACCGGTGCATTATTTTTCTAAAATGATATGATGCTCTGATTCTTTTCTTATTTTAAGACTGAATGGAAATCCTATTGTTGTTGTTGCTTTATACAGATCTCCGGTAATATCTCCGTTTATTACATTTTCCTGATACTGCTGAGGATATGTGATGGAAATATTATAAGTCTTCTCCAGCTGAGCAATTGCCTGCCCGAATTTTACCTCATTAAAATCAAATGTTCTTACAACATCTTTATCATAGAAATGTTTTTCGGTTCCGTCTTTATCAGCAAGCCAGGTCTCCTTGGGCAAAAGGAATGTTGTACGACCTTGATAATCAATTTTTACTTTTCCTTCTTTTAAATAAACCTTTTTATCCTCAGATCTCTGGTCAAGCAAAAATTTTGTTCCTAATACTTTTACCTTAAATCCGTCCGCATCAATAATAAACGGCAATGCTTTATTCTTAGCAACACTGAAAAAGGCTTTCCCTTTAAAAGAAACATTTCTGCCCTTCTTTCCGAAATTTTCAGCCAGCTTCAACTCGCTCTCCGGTTCCAGTGTAATTCTGCTTCCGTCAGGCAGTGTAAATTCTTTTTGTTTCTTTTCCGTTCTGAAAACCATCAGGTCATCATGCGAAGAGTTGCTTTCACTGCCTGCAGTCAAGAATGTGATCACCGTAAATAAAGGTAAAAGAACAGCCGCAGCCCATAACAGCCGTTTCGTATTGTTTCTGGATCGGATTTTATTTTCAAGTCCATTCCAGATCCGCTGATCTGCCGAATCCTTCATTTTCCGGTTTTCTTCTTTGACCGATTTCCATTGGTTTTCGAAATCCATACTCTCCTTTTTGATCTTTATTAGAGAATACGCAGGAAGTATACAATCGTCAACCCCTATTTTTTGATTTAACAATTTGTTCATACTGGATGATATTCGGTTAATATTGGAAGGTAATCTATTTATAGAAATTATTTGATTCTTACATCTATTTCAAATTTTTATAGAATATACCTTATGTATAGAGGAATATGTATATTTAAGAACTTTGTATAAAACTAAAACCCCAAACCTCCATTATGCCATTCATATCAGATTTTAGTAAATTATTTCAATCAAAAAAGATCAAAGTTGAAATTGATCCTGTAATTTTACCACAAACAGTTTTATTTGATAAAATAAGTACAACTCAAATAATAACATTTAGCTTATATAAACTAGTCTACCACATTGGTACAATACAATCAAGAAGATTTGCTACCTCTAATAGGTTGAAATTTATTGACAAACTTGATATATTAGAGAAAATATACAATGATAATGAAGATTTCAAAATAAAAATTAACGAAATTAGACATATAAATGGATCTGAAACCTTAAAAAGTATAACTGAAGATTTAGGAATCGGAATTTCAGTAGTTTTAGCTGAGAAATTTTTCAATGTCAAGAGTTCAACAATTCAAAGAATTTATGGAACTAAAAAAAGGCCAGATTGGAAATGTCAATTAGTTGATGGTAGAATTTTAGTCACTGAGGGAAAAGGTTCAATATCTATTACAACATCACAAAATCAAGAAGATAATGCTTTGGTTCAAAAAACAAAAGAACCAGGAGATATTCAAATAGCATCATTAAGTGTTTTTTATGAAAATCAAATTTCTGAAAATAGATATATTGATCCTCCAATAGAAAATGATGATATTTCAAATGAAATGAAAAAACATATATTAAGAGCAGGTCATTATGCATCAGTTTTTTCTTTTTTAGGTAATAGTCGCTTAAGCAGATATTATTCACAAATGCGTAAAAGACTCCTAGGTATTATAACAAGAGAAGAACAGGATCTAAAAAATTTTGAATTTAATCTTTTATACTACGAAGAACCTATTATAAAATTTAATAATGTTGATTTTGTAGGAAGCTTCTATGAAATTGAAGAAAACTCATATCTGTTTGTTGGTATAGATAAGCAACTTCTATCCGTTCAAGGATTTATTAATTTTATAGAACAAGAATATGATATTGAAACAGACGAAGAAAATAATCATTATATACTTTATAGAGATGGAGTACTAATTATTGAGGTAAATAATTTTAATATTTTTTCAGATATTATTGATAAAGAAAAAATAAAAAATTATCAAGAAAATATTACAATTAGCGATGTAGATGAAATGAATGAAATATCATTCTCAAAGTATTTTCAGTATTTGCTTGAAAAATTAAATTTTACCAATATTATTAAAGAAAGCTTTGATAGTAATTTAGGCTTTAGGTTTGATCTAACATCAAGATTAAACAATGAACAATATTATTTTGAGTTTAAAATTTCTCAAAATAGGAAGGGTTTATTAAATTTCAGAGAAAGTATAATGAGACTGAGTAGATTAGAAAATAAAAAAATAATTCTAGTGACTAACCAAGATATAACAAATATTGATTTTGATACTGAAGTTTTAAAGATAATTGATAGAAAGTCTCTTGAAATAATTTTAAGGGATAATAAAAAATTATTTGATTACTTATAGATCAAAAAAGGGTTAAAAGAAAAGATTCAAATTCGCTCTCAGAAACTTCAATACTTTATTGACATGCTTTTCCACGGCTGTTTTGGAAATATCATTTTCCTGGGCGATCATAAAAAGGCTGAGATTCTGGATTTTATTTTTAATGAAAAATTCCCGGCTTTTCTCTGGAACCTGTTCCAGAAGACTTTCTATCTTTTTGAGCTGGTCTTCCTGCTGCAGCTGCTTTTCAATTTCTGAGCTCTCTTCTTCCTGCTGATTTTCCGGAGAACTTTCAAGAGGAACAAAGATCATTTTTCTTTTGCGGTAAAAATTGGAGATTTCCTGTTTGGCAGCTTTAAAGATAAGTGCTTCGATTTCTGACGGAGAATGCTTTTTGGATAGATGTTTCCAGACATGCATAAAAATATCCTGAACAATTTCTTCAATATCTTCCTCTTCCGTAAGGTATTTTGCCACAAAAAAATACACCCTGTGCTTGTAACCGGAATATATTTCTTTAAAATGATCCATCCTTTTAAATGTCTTTTGAAACCAAATCTCAATGATGCAAAAGTATCCAAAAGCTATGGCAATCATATTAAATTTATATTAAGTTTAAATTTCTGACAGCTGAAGTTGCATCCATGTTCAAAATTATAGTTAAAGCAAATCCTGAAATAGATGGTATATGATCAGGATTATAAATATTCCATTAAACAATTGATAATTTAGCTGATTGAACCCTTTCAAAAATTATATTATGAATAATCAACAGGAAATATCAACACTTAATGATCTGCTTCACATCACCAATGACCGGATAGAAGGTTTTGAAAAGGTAGAAGGAAAAGTCTGGGAAATGTACCCTGACGTAAAAGATGAATATGACCATATGATTTCTCAATCGAAAATCATGAAAAATGAGCTGATCAATCTGATCACAGAAAAACAAGGTGCTCCTGAGGATTCTCCATCCATAGCCGGAGCTGTTCACAGAACATGGATCGATATAAAAAACTCATTTACAATGGGTAATCTGGTAGAGTCTACATTGGAAAATGTAGTGTTTGGCGAAAAAGCAGCTATAGAAGCTTATCAAAATGCACTGGATACAGGTTATCTTAGTGAAAAGAGTACTGCCATTGTATCTGAGCAGCTTCGCAATTTGAAAAGTTCTTATCGGCAGTTTAAAAAAATTGAAGAATATAAAAAGAAAGAATAATCAATAAAAAACTCCCCTTAAAAAGAGGAGCTTAATAATCAAGAACAAAATAATATTTAATCATTTCAAAAATATCTAATATATTCTGCCCATGTTATGATGCAGGTCATAAAGTCAGAAATTTATGATACATTAATGTACCGTACTCTTAGCTTTTTCTGATTCCTTCAGATGGTGCTCTAATGTCGGAAGAGTTTTACCGGCAAATGCTTTTAAGGAGGCTTCTTTTCCTTCTGAAGCTTCTTTTTTAAATGCTTCTACATCTTCTTTGTGATCACTTACCATGAGATCCGTATACTTTTTGTCAAAGTCTTTTCCTTTCTTTGCTTTCAGATCATCATACATCTTCTGCTTTTCGGCATCTAAGGTGGCAGGCAAAGTATAACCTGTTGCTGAAGCCCATTTCTTAAGCTCATCGTTCGCTTTGGTATGATCTATTACCATCATTGCTCCCAAAGATTTCACTACTGAATTCTCAGCATTTGTGGCGGCCAGTTTCCCCATCATAACTTCCATTAATCCTCCTATAGCGGCAGCATCTGCAAACTTTTTATCCTGATCGCCCAGAGAAGCCGTCTGACTTTTAGGTTCAGATATTTTGGCAGAATCATTTACTGTCATGCCCGATTCAGCTGGCGGAGATACTGTTGTACTTTCCGCAGACTGAGCGGACGATGTGGGTTCATTTTTTTTGCAGGCCGTCAATGCAGCCAGTGCAAAAAGTGTAACTACAAAATTTTTCATAATAATAAATTTTAAGTGGTGATAGACATGAAGTCATAATGACTATTGATAAAAAGCAACAATTTATCTGCCAAAAACAGATCAGACCAGTTATAAAACATTATAAATGAACACCCTACAACTGATGAACCAATCGGAATGTCAGATTAATACGCTCTTTCATAGAAACAGCAGATTTGGCAATCCGGTGTTCCCAATGCTCCTGCAGATCTCCCTTCATAATCAATAAGGAACCATGAGGAAGTGGCAGGCTGTATCTGCTCTGGTGATGATCCTTTTTCCTGAAATCAAAGTTTCTGGTCTGTCCTAAGCTTAATGATGCAATCACAGGGCGTTTCCCGTATCGGCTTTCCTTGTCCCTGTGCCATGCAACAGAATCATTATGATCACGGTAAAGATTGAGCAATACGGAATTGAACTGATAGCCAAATATTTTTTCTATCCTTTCCTTTAAAGAAAACAGTTCAGGTGTCCAGAGATTATTCTCCACTTCACCGTCTCCTAATGGATAATCAGTTTTTGGGTCACCATACCATGCAGTTAACCGTGGCGTTAAGACCGTCTTATCATACATTTTCTGGGTACGCTGCTTCCAGGGAGCAGTTTCAAGCAGATGGGCCTTAAGTTCGTCAGCCTCTTTCTGACTCAGGAAATGCGCTCTGTACTCCAGAAGATCTTTTGGAAATTCATACAGTTCTTCAGAATCAAACAAGCTGAGTTGAGTCATATTTTACATTTTTAAATAATAAAAATTTGTATCTCTCCTGTTTTCTTCCAGGATCAAAAAACAAACCCGATACAAATTATATCTGCAAATATATTAATACTGATACAAAACAAACCAAAACTATTATTTATCTTTTCTGAATAAATTATTGAAATGATAAAGTTGTTTAAACTTTACCAACCACAAAAGCCACAAAAGGTTTCATTTTAAAACACATGACTTCACTTAAATAAGCCTAAAATGATACCGCAGAAAAGTTCACATAAGATGAAAATCAAAGATTTTTACAAAACTTAGGGTATTTATTGCGCATAATTTTGGGTTCTGAAAATTTAAGTGTTTAAAACTTTTGTACCTTTATGATCAAAATAATGGTTATAAAAGTTTAAAGAACCTCAATAAAATAGAAAAGGAAACCAAAATATCAGTTTCCTTTCCTATAATCAATGAGTACTTTTTATATTGCTTTGCTGTTAAGATTGGTATCAGCAACTTTTGTTAGCAGTTCATCGCATTTTTTCTCTTCTTCCAGTGTACTTAAAAGGTTTTTAAGACATTCTTCTTCTTTCAATACTTTGGCGAATGCTGCCAATGTACCATAGGTTGCAATTTCGTAATGTTCAACTTTTTGTGCTGCTGCAATGATCCCAGCGTCTCTTACTGCTCCGGGTTCCGTCTCTTCCATAATGCTTTTTCCTTCATCAAGCAACCCCTGCATGGCATCACATTTCTTTGCCTGAGCTTTTTTACCTAATGCTTTAAAACACTCTTCCAATCGTTCAACATGACCTTCCGTTTCACTGATATGCTTATCGATGCCTTTTTTAAGTTTTTCATCGGTTGCATTTTTCATCATTACAGGTAATGCTTTCAGTAGTGCTTTTTCAGCCCAATAGATGTCTTTCAGGGAATCTTCAAAAAGATCCTCCAAACCTTTGGCTGCATTTTTTTTAGCCGGAGTTTTAGTTGATGTCTTCGCTGTTGTCGTTTTTTTGGCAGGAGCTTTTTTGGTTGCCGTTTTAGTTTCCATAATATAATATTTTAGTGATTGATTGGTGATAAATCTGCAACTATAAGACCATTTTTGCCTGAAATATTAAGATGTGGTACCTAAAACTTCCGGAGATACTATTGGAAGATATATGCAGAGGATAGAAACCTGCAAATTCGTAAACCATTACGGTGTTTGTTTTTCCACCCATACACTTACCGAACCGGAATTTACCCGAAATACAGCTTTTCCACTCTGATCAGCCGCAATTTCTTCGTGACGGTTCTTTAAGAAATCAATATAGACTGAATCTGCCTGTTCTTTTCCCAGTTCTATTTCTTTATAACCCTCTTCACTGTTAGACATGATCACAACGCATCCCGAATGTTCTTCATCTCCAGTTCGTACAAAAGCTACGCAATTGGGATGATCAAAATAATCAATCTGCTTACCGTATGCAAAAAGCTTTCTTGCTTCAAGGAGACCGAGAAGTTCCTCTACTTTCGGCATGATGATATGTACTTCCTGATCTTCTTTTATATCAATATATTCTGCGCCAAAAAGGTCAGGATAAAATACACAGGGGTAAGCCTCGTCAGTAAGGAGAATAATAGCATAAGCCAAGGGCTTGAACCAGTCTTTCACCGCAGACTCAAGAGCCTGAAGCTGCTGCGTATCATGATTTTCCACAAAGGAAACAGAGAAAACGGGCTTCTTTTCCAGAAAGCTTCCTTTTAATATTCCACTCAGATCATAATTTTTACCTTCGTCTGAGGCTCTGAAGAAATTATAATGCAGCGGCGCATCAAAACAGGAAATGAGATCAGTCATTTGATCAGAGAAATATTCAATTTTTTCGGCTTCGTCTTTCCAGAATTCTCCCAGAATATAGCATTCAGGGTTAATTTCTGTCTTTATGTATTGAGTCCATTCTTTCAGGAAGTCTGAAGAAATGTGTTTTAAAGCATCCAGCCGTATCCCGTCAACCTTTGTTGTATCCATATACCATCTGATCCAGTTTTTCATTTCCTCCACAACATAAGGATTACGGTATTCTATATCAGCACCCATCAGATAATCATAATTACCAAACTGATGACTTACGGCATCTGTCCACTCCTCACCATATTCATTATGGATTTTAAAAACACCTTTCAGCTCCTCTCCTTCTCTGATCACATAATCAATACCGCTGAAACAGTGATAATCCCATATAAAGTCCGAATACACTCCTTTTCTTCCCGGAAAAGTAAATTTCGTATAGGCCGAAACCTCCATATTTTCTGAGATTCTTTCATTACGGTTTTCTTCATTCAGCTGATGCACCACCATCTTTTCTTCTTCATCTCCTCCCATCCTATGGTTTAAAACAATATCTGCGTACACAGACATTCCCGCGTCATGCGCTTTCTCTATAGCCATTAAATATTCAGCTTTCGTCCCGTAACGAGTGGGTATACTTCCTTTCTGATCAAATTCTCCCAGATCGTAAAGATCATAGACATCATAGCCACGTCCTTCCATATTGAGACTGCATTTATTGGCAGGAGGAAACCAGACGGCAGTAAACCCCAAATGTTTTAAATAGTCTGCTTTTTCAGCAAACTCATTCCAAAGGTTTCCCGGATGGTACCAATGGAAAAACTGAATCATAACCCCGTTCATATATTATGATTAACCGTTAACAATTAAGCCGCCATTCGGGTGAAGAATCTGCCCGGTAAACTGTGTGGAAGCCTCTGTAGCAAGAAATAAAAAACTTGCTGCCACTTCTTCAGTAGAGGCATTACGTTCTAAAGGCGGTTTATCCTGATCCTCATCCTCTTCTCCGAATGTATTTTCCGTAAGCGGTGTGGCTACAGGTCCGGGCGCTACGGCATTCACGCGTATTCCTTTCGGTTTAGCCTGAAGTGCCAGTGAGCGTGTGAACGAAACAATGGCTCCTTTGGTTGCGGAGTAATCCAGTAGTTCTTCATGCCCCATATAAGCGGTGGCAGAGGTTGTATTAATAATGATACCGTCCTTTTTTAAATGGGGAAATACAAATTTTGTCAGCAGGATCATTCCAATAATGTTTGAATCAAAAGTCTTACGGATATCTTTTTCTTTGAGATCCTCTATAGCATTGCACGGAACCTGTGTCCCGGCATTATTAATCAGGATATCTATTCCACCGAATTTTGAAACGACCTCATTAACAACAGTCTTGCAGAATGAACTGTCATTAATGTCTCCTTCAAATGAAAGAACTTTGTGACCCAGTTTTTCAATTTCCTGACTTGTTTTTTGAGCATCTTTGGCGTCATGATAGTGTATAAATGCAATATCAGCTCCTTCTTTCGCAAACAAAAGAGCTATGGCTTTACCAATTCCGCTGTCTGCTCCTGTAATGAGGACAGATTTATTTTTCAATTGTAAATCTTTCATAGGTGTGATTATAGTGATTATTGAAATAAGTTTATTCTTTGTTTTTCCGGTGCTTATCTAGTTCCAGCTTAAAGCATCCCAGAATGAATTCACTGTAATAAAGTTGAGCATTAACAGACTTTGTTCTGGAATGCAGATCTAATTTTTCAGAAAGAACAACTTTTCCTTTGTAAGCAATGGAGAAGTAAGCAAAAAGCTTTCCTTGTGATTCTTCCACGGGAGTAGCATATCCCGTTACTCCGATAGACCAGTCTGTTTTATAGAGTTTACCTACCTGCAACGCCATTGTTTCAGCAATATGAGGAGATACAGAGTTATATTGTCTGGCTTCCAGAGCATCTACATCAAGAAGATTTACTTTTTCTTCTAAAGTATAAGCTGTCATGCCGCCTTTAAAAAATTGAGAGGCATCCTTCATCTGGGAAAACGAAAACTGCAGGAAGCCAGCAGTAACACTTTCGGCTGTTGAAACGGTTTCATTTCCCGAAAGCAGGTACTCTCCTATACGCTTAAAGAGCTTTTCAAGTTCTATGACGAAATGCACTAATGATTTCACTGATAATGAATCAGCGTGAGCAATTTGTGAAGGTTTTAAAATCATTGATTGTATTTTATATATCAGGACTTTCCCGGCTATTGTTCTTTTTCAGAATCCTTCGGATATTGTTGTTCTTTGGACAGCTGCCCCAGCTTTTCATAATATTTGTGAAGCCGGTCAAGTTCCTCTTCCGTCAGATCTTCAATATCAACCAGCCGGTTGCTGGCTTTTTCATAGGATGCTATCAGTTCATTAAGCTTTATCTGAATAGCTTTGGAATCTTTGTTCTGGGTTTTTTGAATCAGAAATACCATCAGGAAAGTTACAATTGTGGTCCCTGTATTGATAACAAGCTGCCAGGTTTCAGAATAACTGAAAAGAGGTCCGCAAACAGCCCATACAATAACCAGTACACTTGCCGTAATAAAAGCACCGGGACTTCCTGTAATACAAACGACACGATCTGAAAATCTTTCAAAAAAATTTTTTTTCATAAATAATACGATTTTGAATAAAATGATGATACAAGTTATCGAAACAGCAGTATAAGAATTATGATTCAAGTCATCTATGGCTTTTATTACTTAGCTATTATTATAATATATTCTACAATAATATTGGGTTTTATTTAAAAATGTGGAGAACCGCATAATTATTTTTATCCGTTAAAAAAAACCGCTTTTCCCACCACTTTCTTGTATAACAAATTGTAAACTAAAGATGTAAAATAATTAACATATATAAAAAAGTGAGTCATAAAGCATGATTCAAAAACTGAATAAAATCACTTCGTTAAGATTTAATACTTAATTAAAAAATAATTATCCATCTTTGCAGCCTTAAAATCAAACACGCTAGTTTATTTCATGAGCATTATTTTTAAAAAGCGTCTAATTATAGCGCTTGTATTACCTACGGCGGCCTTGTATTACGGGCAGAGTACGAAGGATTCATTAGAAAAATCCAAATCTATTGATGAGGTGATGTTGGTGGGTAGAAACCTTTCCCAAACAGCCAAAGAGAGAAAAACTCCTGTTGCAGTTTCCAACATCAAGGCAGCAGAAATTCAGGAGAAACTGGGAAACAGAGAATTCCCTGAGATTATGAAGTCTACTCCATCCGTTTACGTCACTAAAGTAGGTGGAGGATTTGGAGACAGCAGAATCAACATGAGAGGTTTTGATGGTGCCAACATTGCGGTGATCATCAACGGACAGCCGGTGAATGACATGCAGGGAGGTACTGTGTATTGGTCTAACTGGACGGGATTGGCAGATATTGCCAGCAATATTCAGATCCAGAGAGGTTTGGGAGCTTCTAAATTTGTAGTTCCGTCTGTAGGAGGAACGATCAATATTGTAACAAAAGCTACCGATGCCGAGCAAAAAGCAATGATCAAAGGTGAAGTTGGAAATGACAACTACTCCAGAATTTCTGCGATGTATTCTTCAGGGTTAAAAAACAAATGGGGAACAACCGTATTGCTTTCCCGTTGGCAAGGTGACGGATACATCAACGGAACGAAAGGAGAAGGTTACTCATGGTTTTTCTCAACAGGATTTAAGCCTAATGAAAAACATGCTTTCAATTTAATCGCAACCGGGGCACCACAGGTACACGACACAAGAAGATCTTCTGCCACCGGAGCGAACGTAGCAACACTGCAGCAGTTTGAAACCTATGGAAGAAGATACAACCCGCAAACCGGGATGTTAAACGGTTCTCAATTCAATTTAGCTCCTAACTTCTACCATAAGCCTATCGCATCCCTGAACTGGGACTGGACGATGAATGATAACCTTAAGTTATCTACAGTTGTTTACGGTTCATGGGGACGTGGTGGTGGAGGTACAGGACTTAACGGTTCTATCAAAAACGCTGCAGGACAAACTATGAACTTCATGAATTATGGTGCAGGCGGAGACGGTACGATCAACTGGGATATGATTTACCGTTACAACAGAGGCGGAATGGTAACAGATTATAATGGAAATACTTTCCAGAAATCTACCTTTACGGCACCTGCAGGTTCTCCTGGTGACTACAACGGACAGTATGTTTCTACTCTTAACGGAACCAGCGGTATCGTAAGAAAGCAGAGTATCAATGCTCATGACTGGTATGGAGTGATTGCTGACCTTAATTACAAAAAAAACAACTGGACTTTCAACGGAGGGATTGATCTTAAAACGTACAAAGGTGCATTGTATGACATTGTGACTGACATGTTAGGATCTGATGCATTATTCGTTCCAAGTACAGCCAATGCCCCAAAAGGATATTACATCAATCAAACTGTAAAACCGGAACCGCTTACCAAACTTAAAGATGCTCAGAAAGTATCTATCCACAACGAAGGTCTGGTAAAATGGGCAGGTATTTACGGAATGGTTGAATACAGCTCTGAAAAGCTAAGTGCATCTGTTCAGGGATCTGTTTCCGAGCAATATTACAAGAGAAGAGATTATATGCTGTACACACCTGGAAACCAGGAAACAAAATGGTATCACAAAACGGGTTATATTGTAAAAGGAGGTGCCAATTATAATATTGACGATCACCACAATGTATTTTTCAATACAGGGGTTATCTCAAGACAGCCGTTATTCAACGCATTATTTCCTTCAAACCAGAACATCTACAATGATGCGAAGAATGAAAGAATCTTCTCTGTAGAGTTAGGTTACGGTTTCAAATCCCGTTATGTGGATGTGAATATCAACGCTTACAGAACACAGTGGGATGACAGATTCATTTCAAGAACATTCAATGCTACGGCTGCAGATGTTGCCAAATTCTCTCAGCTAACCCTTGGAAATGCTTATTTCTATAATGCATTGAACGTTGGGCAGCTACACCAGGGAATTGAACTGGAAGCAAAAGCAAGACCTTTCACTAATCTTAGATTGAGAGGAATGGTATCATTGGGGAACTGGAAGTACAAAGGAAACGCCAACTTTAATATTCTTGATGTTCAGAACAACCAGGAAATTGCAGGAGCAACCGGAACGATCAATATTAAAGACCTGAAGGTTGGAGATGCAGCCCAGACAACAGCCAGCATCGGAGCTGATTATAATATTACCAAAGCTTTCAGTATTGATGCCAACTGGGAATATTATGACAAGCTTTATGCACAGTTCAACCCGATCAATTTCCTTACGGAAGCCGCAAGAGAAAAAGGAATTGTAAAGTTACCGAGCTATCATTTATTTGATGTAGGGGCTTCTTACAAGTTCACATTGGATGCGAAAAAGTCTTTAACATTGAGAGCTAACGTATACAACTTATTCAACAAATATTATATTTCTGAATTAAGCTCCAATATTTTTGCAGGCGATAAAATCGCTAATGGCCCGGATGCAGGAAAAACCTACCAGGAAGCTGGCAGAGTGTATCAGGGGGTTGCAGACGGTAATACAGGATTCCTTGGTTTTGGAAGAACCTGGTCTGTTGCAGCAACTTTAAGATTCTAATATAATATCATTTTGATAATGAATGAATTGAACAGGCTGTTCCTTTTTGGAATAGCCTGTTTTTTTATACGAACCTCCAATGTGAAGCTTAAAAGTTTTTGGGTCTCTTATTCTGAGCCGCCTGTATTGCTACTTCCTCAATACGTTTTTTCCTTGTTTCGGGTCTTTTCGCGACCACAATCCATTGCAGCAGCATTTTTTTTATGGACTTGCTCAAACTTTGAAAATAGGCTTCAGAGCCTTCATGAATTTTAAAAGCTTCATTCAAATCTTCTGGAATTACCAGGTCTTCCACACTGTCTAAAATATTCCAGGAGCCATTTTCTTTTGCCATTCTGATGGTTTCAAATCCAGCTTTCATCATCAGATTATTTTCTATCAGTTTCTGAACTTTCTCTTTATTGATTTTTGACCAGGTACTTTTCGGTTTACGTCTGCTGAATAGCTGCATAAAAGAACCTTCATCAATGGTCTTCCTTGTACTGTCAATCCAGCCAAAACAAAGGGCTTCATCCACCAGTTCACTCCAGGAAACAGAGGGTAGATTGGATTTTTTGGTATTGCAAATAAGCCAGACAGACTGTTCTATGTGATGATTCTCTTCCAGCCATTGCCGCCAGTCCTCCCTTGTTTTGACATGAAAAGTTTTTTTCTCATCCATTTTCCCGTAGTTTTAGTTTTACTATGATGTAAAGTTAGAATACTTTGGTGACAATAGTTTGTCAGTAGCTATAGATAATTCGAACAGCTAATTTTTAGCAGCACATAAAATTACTTCTCATTCTTCACCTGCATCGCTCTCTGGTAAAAAGACTGGCTGGCAATTTTCTCTTCTGCCTCATCAATCGCGGCCAGCAGATTATTTTTATTGTCTGTAATAGTTCCCAAAGCCTGGGACATCAGCTCCCATACCGGCTTCATTCTTTCAATAAGCTCATTCCCTTTTGGAGTCAGTTTAAACAGTCTTTTTCTTTCGTCCTGCTGATCTTTTTCCCATTGTATCAACTCCAGTTTTTCGAGTTCCTTAAGCAGGGTTATGGTAGACGGATGGGTATACCCGATCTCGTTGGCAATTTCTACTACACCTGCTATTTCCTTTTTATAAATGGTAAAGATCACCGGAAACCACTTCAGTTCAAAATCAATTCCGAATGCTTTATAGATGAGTGCTCCATCTTTTCTCAATTGTTCACTGAGACGGTGCAGCCTGGTAGATATGGCAAGAATTCCTGCTTCGTTGATTACATTCATATTCAGTCAATATTTAAATGGTAAAAAATATCATCAGCACTCATTAAAGGGAAGGCAGCCGGAAGATTTCCTTTTTCGATCTTCACAAAATGATTCCTTTCATAAAAACGTTGTGCTGCCTTCAATACCATTATGGTTCCCAAATATAGATCATCAATCCCTCTTTTACGGCAAAAAGTAATTAAAACCTCCAGTAATTCCTGGGCTATATTCAGTTCTTTTTCTCTGAACTCCCTTTTCACAAACATTTTCCTGATGGCTCCTGCCCTGTCGTCAAATTTAACCAATGCTATAGAACCTACCAGCTCACCATCTACAAAAGCACCCCAAAAATTACCTCCGGCTTCTGTGTAAAAACTTTCTATCTGCAAAAGGTCAGGCTGATCCTGTATCGTAATCGGAATATTAAACTCTTTCTGCTGAATTGTTAAAATAAGGTCAATGGCCTGCTCTGAGTAAGAATTTCCTATCGGCTGTATCTCTAATTTCATAGTGTCTGTATTTTAAAGTATAAAACTACGTAGTCAAATACATATTTACAAATTATTTTTCCGGTTTAAAGAAATTTAACATAAAATAGCAAACCTGAATTTTTATCTGATGATATTTATGTAATTTTCTCAAAAATTAATACCATTCAAAACTTTACTTTAAAAATGAAAATAGAAAACCTGAAGCCTTTCAACGGCCAGCACTGTGAAACTACTGCCACAGGAACATTATTGCGGCAAATAGGAATTGAGCTTTCCGAGCCTATGCTTTTCGGATTGGGTGAAGGTCTCAGCTTTATCTACTGGAATATGAAAACGATGGATTTCCCTTTCATCGGAGGACGAATAAAACCTGATTTGCTGACTCAAAATTTAGCTAAAAATCTGAATCTTGAATTAACAGTAAAAGAAACATCTTCACAGCAAAAGGCCTGGGAACAAGTAAAAGAACTTATCAATAATGGCCAGCCAGTAGGATTGAAAATGGATTGTTACCATCTGGAATACTTTTCAAATCCTTTTCATTTTGCCGGACATTATGCCGCGATTTATGGTTATGATCATGAAAATGCTTTTTTGGTGGATACCATACAACAGGGCGGACAGGTACAGACTTCCTTAAAAAGCCTGGCAATGGCACGGGCTGAAAAAGGGCCGATGTCTTCTAAAAATATGTATTATACTATCCGAAAAACAGAGCGAAAATTCGATCTGAATAAAGCGGTAATCACTGCAATCAAAAATAATGCTGCGGAGTATCTGAACCCGCCTATCACAAATATTTCTTATAAAGGAATCCTCAAAACAAGTACTGAAATTGTCAAATGGTTCAATACAAGTAGAGATATTGAAGGAGAATTTAAGCAAGCAGCTTTACTCATGGAAAAAGCAGGAACAGGCGGAGCTTTATTTAGAAATTTATATCGTGATTTTTTGAAGGAAAGTTATGAACTGCTTCAAATGGATCAGATAAAAAAAGGATATGAAGCCTTCTCAGAAATTGCTGAACTCTGGACGGGTGTTTCCCGGCTGTTTGAAAAAGTGAGCCAGACAAAAGAAATAAAATATATTCAACAGGCTTCGGATATCTTAAAAACCCTATCTGAAAAAGAGAGAGAAGCCATGGAAATTTTGGTCACATTATAGGATTTTTACACATATCATAAAAAAACGTATGCCAGTAGTGACATACGTTTTTTTTATATTTTGTGAAATAAAGACTACTTCCAGCCTCCGCCCAAAGCCTGGTAAAGCTCTACGGCTGCTTTCATTTTACTGTATCTTGCATTGGAAATGTTAAGCTCTGCATTCAATGAATTCACACTTGCATTCAACACTTCCAGATAGTTGGCCATACCATAATTAACCAATTCCTGGGAATAGTCAACAGATTTTTTGTAGGCATCCAGTTCTTTTTGCTTCAATTCAATGAATGAATCCTGTACAGAAAATACTCTGATGGCATCAGAAACTTCTTTTCCAGCTGTCAGAACAGTCTTTCTGAAGTTCAGATAAGCTGTTTCCTGATTGGCAAGACTTACGTCATAATTGGTCTGGATCTGCCTTTTATTTAAAATAGGCTGTGCCAGTCCTGCCACTACATTCGCAAACAATGAATTTACGCTGAATAAGTGGTCAATATCCACAGACTGCAATCCACCGCTTCCTGTCAGTTTTAAAGTAGGATAAAACTGAGCTTTGGCAGCATTCGTCAGTTGGAAAGCATTCATTAAGTTAAATTCTGCTCTCATGACATCCGGACGATTGGCCAGAAGCTGAGTAGGATACCCCAGTTTCAGATCAATCGGAAGCTTCTGTCCTTCCAATGTAGATCTTTCAATAGAATGGGAAGGCTCTCCCATCAAAAGGCTCATGGTATTTTCAAGCAGCTGGATCTGTGTATCAATATCAATCAATAATGATTTGGCATTGAAAACAAGAGCCTCACTCTGCTGTACTGCTACTTCAGTAACTGTCCCGGAAGTTTTTAAAGCCTTAGTAGCTTCAAGGTTTTTCTCTCTTACCGCAATGGTTTCCGTAATAATTCTCTTCTGCGCATCAAATGTCAGCAACTGATAATATGCAGATGCAATGGATGATACAAGGCTGCTTTTTACCGCTTTATGAGCTGCAACAGTTCCCAGGTAGGTAGCAAGCTGTGCTTTCTCCTGTGCCTTTAATTTGCCCCAGATATCTGCTTCCCATCCGATACTTGCCGTAATGTCAAACTGGTTTACATAACGTCTTTCCCCAATGATCTGCCCAAACTGGGTGTTAATAGACTGCGTCTGAAATGTGTAGTTGGGACCGATAGAAAGTGTTGGTTGATAAGCTGCTTTGCTTTGCTTCAGATACGCTTCTGCTGAATTGATACTTTCCAGCGCAATTCTGATGTCAAGATTATTCTCCAACGCCTTAGAGATATGCCCCTGCAATATCGGATCAGTAAATATTTCTTTCCATGAAATATCTGCAATACTGGTACTGTCCGAAGGGAGCATATCCGTACGGAAAAGCTTTTCGTCCACAACGTTCTTCGGCCTTTCATACTCTTTTCTTGCCATACAGGATGAGATGGCTCCGAGTATGAAAACTGAAAAAGTGATTCCTTTTATGATGTTTAATAAACTCTTCATTATTTTTAATTAGAAGTTAGAGTTTAGAAGTTAGAAGTTAGTTTTTAGACTCATTTCTAATTTCTAACTTCTAATTTCTTAAATCTTAATTTTATTCTGCTAAATTGATATCTTCTTTTTTGATAGGTTTAATTTTTTCCTGCAGTGTTTCAAAAATCACATACAGAACCGGAATTACAAATAATCCCAAAACAGTTCCTATCAATAGTCCGATGGCCGCACCCGTAGCGATAGATCTGTTACCTACGGCTCCAATTCCACTTGCCAGTACCAACGGTAATAAACCGAAAATAAAGGCAAACGATGTCATCAGAATAGGTCTCACTCTGGCTTTCGCTGCATTGATGGCTGACATCACAATCGTTTCTCCATGATGCCTTCTCTGAACAGCAAATTCGACAATAAGAATCGCATTTTTCGCCAGTAATCCCACAAGCATGATCAGGGCAATCTGGAAGTAGATGTTATTTTCCAGCCCCATAATCTTCTGACCGAAGTAAGCCCCCATTACTCCAAGAGGAAGAGAAATAATAACGATCAGCGGAAGGATATAACTTTCATACTGTGCAGAAAGGATAAAGTAAACAAAGATCAAACTTAGCCCGAAAATAAGAAGTGTTTGAGAGCCTGAATTTAATTCTTCTCTCGTTAACCCTGTAAATTCTACCGCGTAGTTTTGATTCAGGGTTTCATCCGCTACCTGTTGTACCGCAGCAATCGCATCCCCGGAACTATACCCGTCAGAGTTCGCTCCTGTCACCTTCACTGAAGTAAAAAGGTTATAACGGCTTACAGATTGTGGTCCGTATGCTTTTGTCAATGTTACAAACTGTGAAATCGGAGTCATGATCCCTGATCCTGTTCTTACATAAAGCTGATTCAGGTTTTCAATATTCTTTCTGTTTTCAGGAAGCGCCTGAACCATTACCCTGAACTGTTTTCCATACTTGGTAAAGTCTGCAGTATAAATTCCTCCGATATACCCCTGCATTGTCGCAAGAATGTCACTGACAGAAACACCAAGCTGTTTGCTCAGAGGAACATTTATTTCCATCTGATACTGAGGATATTTGGTATTGAATGAAGTCTGTGCAAACTGAATTTCCGGTCTCTGCATCAGCTTACCGATGAATTCATTGGTTTTGGCATCCAGATCAGCATATTCTCCACCTGATTTATCAAGCAATACCATTTCAAAACCTGCACTGTTACCAAATCCCGGTACACTAGGCGGCTGGAAGAATACCACTTTGGCATCAGGAACAGATCCTACAATTCCAAATAATTTTTTGGTAATATCTTCAGAAGTCTGTCCGTCTTTTTTTCTTTCTTCGAACGGTTTAAGTTTAACAAAGGCAAGACCGTTGTTACTCCCGTTCCCGGACAAGAACCCTCTACCTGTTGAGATCGTTACATTCTGCACACCCGGAACTTTCAGTGCTTTGGCCTGAAGTGTTTTCAAAGCATTATAAGTTCTTTCCATGGAAGCTCCCGGAGGAAGCTGTACATCTGTAAAGATAATCCCTCTGTCTTCTGTAGGTACAAACCCTTTCTTCATGCTGCTGCTTGCCCAGAATAAGATACCTCCGGTAACAGCGAAAATAATCAGGGTTACCCATTTATGTCTTAATAAGAATACAAATCCTCTTCCGTAACGTTCAGTAGTCGTTTTAAAAGCAATATTAAACTTATAGAAGAACTTCTGTAAAAGATTCAGATTTTTATATTCTGCATGATGCGCTTCGTGAGGTTTTAAAAATAATGAACATAAAACCGGACTCAGGGTTAATGCATTAATCGCAGAAATAATAATGGCTATAATCAGCGTAATACCAAACTGCTGGTAGAATACCCCTGTAGGTCCCGTAATAAAGGTTACCGGGATAAATACTGCTGCCATTACCAAAGTAATAGAGATAATTGCTCCTGTAATCTCATCCATCGCCTCTACAGTCGCTTTTTTAGCATCAGAAATACCATGCTCCATCTTGGCATGAACGGCCTCGACGACCACAATGGCATCATCCACTACAATACCAATCGCCAGTACCAATGCAAATAAGGTCAAGAGGTTTAATGAATATCCGAAGAGATTCAGAAAGAAGAATGCCCCCACAATAGATACCGGAACTGCGATAGCCGGGATCAGTGTAGATCTGAAGTCCTGAAGGAAAATATATACTACAATAAATACCAGAATGAAGGCCTCAATCAAAGTATGGACTACCTTTTCAATAGAAGCTTCTAGGAATTCGTTGGTATCAAAGTTGAAAGTATACTTTATCCCTTTTGGAAAAGTCCCTTCAGCTGATTTCAGATAGGCTTTGATATTTTTAATAATCTCCTGAGCGTTGGATCCCGGAGTCTGGAAGATCCCCATACTGATGGAAGGGTTGTTTCCGTTCTCCCCGATTCCTGTATAAGACTGTCCTGCCAGTTCCACTTTAGCAACGTCTTTCAGCATCAGGTTCTGTCCGTTTGCAAGAGATTTGATAATGATATTATCGTACTGTTCTTTATCGTTGAATTTACCTACATATTTGATGATATACTCAAAAGAACTTCCGCTGTTTTGTCCGATAGAACCTGCAGCGGCTTCTCTACTCTGCTCATTAATGGCATTGGTAACATCAGTAGGTGTTACACTGTAAGCAGCCATTTTTGCAGGGTCCAGCCAGATTCTCATTGAGTAGTTTTTACCCCCGAAAACGTTCGCATCCCCAACACCATTTACCCTTTTCAGATTGGGAATAATATTGATATTCAAAAAGTTCTGGAGGTATACATCATCAAGATCTTTATTTTCAGAATAGAAAGACATATACATCAGGGCACTGGTCTGCTGCTTCTGGGTTACTACCCCTGAACGCGTTACTTCGGCAGGTAACAGTGGCGTAGCTCTCGCCACACGGTTCTGTACGTTTACCGCTGCAATATCAGGATCTATTCCCTGTTTGAAGAAAACCTGGATCTGAGCAGAACCGTCGTTACCGGCACTGGAAGTGATATAATCCATACCTTCCACCCCATTGATCTGTTCTTCCAAAGGTACTACTACACTCTTCATTACCGTTTCGGCATTGGCTCCCGTATAGTTTGCGGAAACACTCACCGTAGGCGGTGCAATGTCCGGATACTGTGTAACCGGTAACGAGATCAGTCCCAGCACACCGAGAATCACAATCAGGATTGAGATTACGGTGGATAAAACCGGTCTGTTAATAAAGTTTTTTATCATTAGAATTTCGGTTTTATTGATTGAACAAGACTATCCATTTTAATTGGCTTCGGCTTTACTGCTGTTCCCGGTTTCAGACCTCCGATACCAGCTGCAATAACTCTTTCACCTTTATTAACTCCAGATTTGATAAGAGCCATATTGTCGATTCTATCGATAACATTCACAACAACGTTTCTGGCTGTATCACCTTTTTCTATCTTGTATACATATACAATACCCTGCTGCTCATAAGTAGCGCTTTCAGGCACTACAAGTACATTGTCATAGTGCTGAGGGAATCTGATCGTTCCGCTGTTACCATTACTTAATAACTTCTGAGCATTGGAGAACGCAACTCTGAACTGAATAGTCCCGGTTGTAGGATCAATCTGACCGGTAATGGCTTCAATTCTCCCTTTTTCAGGATAAAGACTTCCATTAGCCAGCTGAAGTTCAACCATGGGTAAGTTTTTGATTTTCTCAGGCATAGAGGCTCCCGGGGATTTTTCAAGGAAATCAAAATATTCTTTTTCATTCATGGCAAAGTAAGCATAGATCTCAGATGTATCAGAAATCGTTGTCAGAGGAGTCTGATCAGACGGGCCTACCAAACTTCCCACTTTTAATGGAAGCTTTCCGATTACCCCCGAAATAGGTGCACGGATAATGGAATATTCGATATTGGCCTCTACTCCTTTATAATTGGCTTCAGCCTGTCTTTTGGCTGCGTTTGCCTGCTGCAGCTGAGCCTGAGCCTGAGCCAGTTGTGCCTGTGCAGTCTGTAACTGTACGTTGCTGATGATATTTTTCTGAACCAAAGGTTTTAGTTTGTTAACTTCAACCTGAGCTGCATTTACAGAAGCCTGAGCCGCTGCAACACTGGAGGCTGCAGCACCGATTCCTGCTTTGGAAGCCGCCGCATTTTCATTCAGAATATTGGTTTCCAGACGGAACAGTGGCTGTCCTTTTGTAACATATTGCCCTTCATCCACCAATACCTGGGTAATATATCCCTGTATTTTTGCACGTACATCATTGTTTACCCTACCCTGGATGGTAGCCGGAAACGTCTGATAACCCACTATATTTTTTGACTCCACGGAAACAACAGGATAAGGCTTGGCGCCATCCTGCTTCGGAGCTTCTTTTTTGCAGGCAGTCAGTGAAAGCGCTGCAATGGAAAGTATAACTAGCTTATTATTCATTTTATAGTTTATTAAGAGATTCCTGAATATTTTCTATGTTTTTATTTAAGAGTGCTTTGTAAACTTCTATTCTTTCATTGTATCCATCGTCTTTACTTTTTTTAAAATTGTTTAAATCATCTAATAGTCTTAATTCGTCCTGCATTTTCTGGACAATTTTTTCGAATCGTATTTTTTTGTATTCATCATTGATGAAAAAGTACCGTTTCCGTTCATCCATCTTATTATGATCTACAATAAGCTGTGCATTGAGCAGTAATGAGATACTGGTAGAAACAGAGCTTTTACTTGCAGAAAGTACTTCAACAAACTCGTCAAAAGTAATTCCTACTTTCTCATAGTCAAAAAGAAGGTAGGAATAAATTTTCGATGCTAAAGGGGGTAGGCTGAACACGGTGCCATAGAATTTTACGGCATCCTGAAAAATTTTCTCATCAATTTCTATACTTTGGTGCATAATATAAAAATTTGAACAAAAGTAAAAATTAGTTCAGAACTAAACGAACAAACCTGATAGAGTTTATAAATACAGGCTGTTTTAAAAATTCAATGAAAGTTGATTTAACTTTTTACTTAAATTATAATCTTCTCAAATGCTTTTCTCATCCCGTCTCTCAAAAGAACCTCTCCGCAATAAGAATATCCTCTGCCTTCAAGGATTTTTAACATAGCGATATTGTCATGGTTGGTATCTACCTTAATACTCTGAATGCCATGGGATCTGGTAAATTCTTCGATATGATCAAAAAGCTTTTTTACCATACCCTGTCCTGCAAATTTTTCATCTACGGCCACTCTGTGAACTACTACAAATTCTCCATCGCTCAACCATGCTCCTTCAATGGTGCTGTATGCAGGCTCATCATTCAAAATCAGGGCTGCGTACACAGCAATCTGTCCATCAACCGTCAAAACATGTCCGAATCCTTTGGCAATATCACTTTCTACGGTTCCAAGATTTGGATATCCGTTCTGCCATTGAGTACTTCCGTCCTGTCTCCTCCTTTCAATAGATTGCTGAATGATTTCCCAAATAATGTCCCTGTCTTCAATTTTCGCTTGTCTTAGTTTAATCTCTGGATTCATACTGTAAATTTGATTAAAAGATTGAATGATTTAAACTCAGAAGAACTATCCTTCAATCTTTGAAATGTTTATCTTTTAAGGTTTTATTGAATTAAAAAACCGAAAACTAATTAAAATTAATTTTCGGTTCGAAGTAGTAAAATTTAAAATTATGAAATTGTTTATTGATTTTCACTTTGTTGAAGGTAAGCATCAATAATTTCAAATGCTCTTTTTTCTTCTTCCAGATCTACCATTACCTTCAGCGAAGTTGCTGTTGGCGTTGTGGTAAATGTAAGATAGTTATTTTCAACGGTGTTTGTAATCTGCGCGTCATCCAATTTAGACTTAACCAACTGAATTTCTGAAGGGTTATCACTTTCATAAACTGATACTCTCGTACTTCTTTCCATATTCTAATTGTTTGAGTATCTAAATATACGACGTTTTTTTTAAAATTACAAATCCCCTGTTTTAAATTTTATTAATATTATTTTCAATTTTGGTTAAAGCCAATTGAATTTCCTCTTGGGAAACATTCAAATGAGGTCTGAAACGAAGAGACTGGTCCCCGCATGGAAGAATGATCAATCCATCATTGAAAAGCTCGTTCATCAGGTGGTTTCTCTGTTCTGCAGTTGGAAGATCGATCGCACACATCAGTCCTCTTCCTCTTGCATTTGAAATTTTCTCAGGATACTTTTCAGCAAGAGCTTTTAAACTTTCCAATAAAAAGTCTCCAACTATTCTTGCATTCTCCACAAGGTTTTCTTTTTCGATCACTTCCATTACCAGCTGAAAACGGAGCATATCAATAAAATTCCCTCCGAATGTAGAGTTGATTCTTGAACTTTCTCTGAAAACATTGTTCGGAACCTGATCAAACTTTTCTTTATTGGCCAGTACCCCACAAACCTGCGCTTTTTTCCCGAAAGAAATAATGTCCGGTTTTGCTGTAAAATGCTGGAATGCCCACATTTTTCCGGTAATAGCGATACCTGTCTGAACTTCATCAAAAATAAGTAAGATTTCGTTGTCATCACAGATTCTTCTTAATCCCAATAAGAATTCGTCTCTGAAATGATTGTCACCGCCTTCAGCCTGAATAGGTTCTATAATGATACAAGCCACTTTATCGGGGTGCATCAGGATAGCCTCTTCAATCTGAAGCAAAGCAAGGTTTTCGTTTTTGATGGTTTCCTCAAGGTTGTCTTCTGTAATCGGGAATTTCAATTTTGGATTTAAAATTCTCGGCCAGTTGAACATCGGGAAATATTGATATTTTCTGGGATCAGAAGTGTTTGTTAAACTTAAAGTATAACCGCTTCTTCCATGGAAAGCCTGTTTGAAGTGGATGCAGATTCCTGCTTCAGTGTCTAATCCTTTTGCAAAATTTTTGCGGGTTTTCCAGTCGAAACATGCCTTCATTGCATTTTCAACCCCCAGCGTTCCGCCTTCGATAAAGAAAGCATACTGCAGCTCTTCAGGAATAACTACTCTTTCAAATACTTCAAGGAAATGGGCGTATTCTTCTGAATAAACGTCAGCCAAAGTAGGTTTGTTCACCGCCATTCTTCCCAGCCATTCTGATCTTTCTACGAGATAAGGGTGGTTGTATCCGATGGAAGCAGAGGCAAACATAGAGAACATATCCAGGTATTCTCTGTCTGTAAGTTTATCATAAAGCCATGAACCGTGTGATTTTTCTATATCCATCACAAAATCGAAACCGTCGGCCAGCACATGTCTTCCTACCGTTTCTTTTACTTTATTTGCTTTTATATCTAGTGTTTGTTCCATAATAAATTGTAGTGTGATTTAATAAGTGAATGATTAAATGATCCGAAGAATGAAGCATTTAATCATTCAGGTTATTAAGTTTTATGTTTTTGAATGCTTTAAGTAAAGCTTTTATAAATCAAATTTAATTCCTTGTGCTAAAGGAAGTTGAGCAGTGTAATTTATAGTATTGGTTTGTCTTCTCATATAGTACTTCCAGGCATCAGAACCAGACTCTCTTCCTCCTCCGGTTTCTTTTTCTCCACCAAAAGCACCACCGATTTCCGCACCGGAAGTTCCGATATTAACGTTGGCAATACCACAGTCTGAACCGGCATGAGAAAGGAACAGTTCCGCTTCTCTTAAATTCTGAGTCATAATCGCAGAAGATAATCCTTGGGGAACATCATTCTGGATAGCGATAGCCTCTTCTAATGTTTTGTACTTAATCAGATATAGGATAGGCGCAAAAGTTTCGTGCTGAACGATCTCATAAGAATTCTTTACTTCGGCAACGCAAGGCTTCACATAGCATCCGGATTCGTAATCTTTTCCAGATAATACTCCGCCTTCTACAACAAATTTTCCACCTTCTTTTTTACATTTCTTGATGGCAGCTTCGTACTGATTTACAGCATCAGTATCAATTAGCGGTCCTACATGATTGGTTTCATCCAACGGGTTTCCGATTTTCAGCTGACCATAAGCTTTCGCCAGTCTTGTTTTTACTTCGTCATATACACTTTCATGGATAATCAGTCTTCTTGTTGAAGTACATCTCTGTCCTGCAGTTCCTACCGCTCCAAAAACAGCTCCGATGATCGACATGTCGATATCTGCTTCTTTTGTAATGATAATCGCATTGTTTCCTCCTAATTCAAGAATAGACTTTCCGAATCTTTCTGCTACTTTAGAAGAAACCATTCTTCCCACTCTTGTAGATCCTGTGAAAGAAACAAGGGCAACTCTTTTATCATCTACTAACTTCTGTCCGATTTCGTGGTCTGATACCAATACGCTTGAAATTCCTTCCGGAAGGTTATTTTCCTTTAAAACTTCATTCATGATATTCTGGCATGCAATAGCACAAAGCGGTGTTTTTTCAGATGGCTTCCAGATGGTAACGTTGCCACAGATCCATGCCAATGCTGTATTCCATGACCATACGGCTACCGGAAAGTTGAATGCCGTAATAATTCCTACTACTCCAAGCGGGTGGTATTGCTCATACATTCTGTGGCCCGGTCTTTCAGAGTGCATCGTATATCCCTGAAGCTGTCTTGAAAGTCCTACAGCAAAATCACAGATATCAATCATTTCCTGAACTTCTCCAAGCCCTTCCTGTAATGATTTACCCATTTCATAAGAAACAAGTTTCCCAAGATCTTCTTTATATTTTCTTAATTTTAAGCCCAGCTGTCTTACGATTTCTCCTCTTTTGGGAGCCGGAATCAGCCTGAATTCCTGAAATGCTTTCTGAGCAGTTTCAATTACTTTGTCATAATCACTTTCTCCGGAAGTTTTTACTTTAGCGATCAGCTTTCCATCCACAGGAGAAATGCTTTCTATCACCTTTCCTGAAGCGAAATATTTCCCGCCCACTGAAGTCCCTTTGTTCTCTTCTTTAATACCAAGGTTTTTAAGTGTTTTTTCGATTCCGAAATCCTTTACTTTTTTTGACATAAAATCTTACTTTTCGTTCTCTCTAAAGATAAAAATATTATGTGAACCTCAAAACTTTAATTTTTATTATGCTTTTTATTTGGACTAATTATAAACATGCTTATCTTTGTAGAGTAATCATTTTGATAATCACCAATGGAAAATTCACAAGAAAATAACTCAAAGCTTAAAAAGTGGTTCAAGCGTGTGGGATGGGCTGGATTAGCTTTCTTTACCATTAAAGGCTTGATTTGGCTCGTCATATTCTACGTTGGAGCAGACAGTCTTCAGAGTTGTATAAAATAAAAAAGCAGAGAAATTTTCTCTGCTTTCTTTTTGGTATAAGGTTAAGTGAATTGTTATTTCTTTATTGAAAAGCTAAAAAAAGTGGTCTTTTTTATGTTTTCTGTAATTTAAAAAAAAGAGGATATCATAGATTTCAGTAAAAATATTCCCCAAAAAGATTATTCTTTTTCCTGATTCTTCCTTTTAAACTATTCTTTTTTCTTTCTCCCTGAATTGATAAGGCTTTGATGCAGCAGGTATTCTATCTGTCCGTTCACACTTCTGAATTCATCATTGGCCCACCTTTCCAGGAGTTTATATGTAGACTCATCTATCCTTATGACAAAGGATTTTTTGCCTTTGTTTTCCGAAGAGTTCTGAGCTTTTTCTGATTTCATTTTCTAAATTCTCTAACATTATTTCCGACTATCAGTGTAGAAGATCTCTGCACTTAATTTTAACCGTTAAATTTTACTTCTTAATTGTAAAGTGTTCCAGCATTTAATATAGGAGTTGCCGCTTTTTCACCGCAAAGAACCACCATTAAATTGCTTACCATTGCCGCTTTTCTTTCATCATCAAGATCAACGATATTTTCTTCGGATAGTTTTTTCAATGCAAGGTCTACCATTCCTACCGCACCTTCTACAATTTTGGTTCTTGCAGCAACAATCGCAGTAGCCTGTTGTCTCTGAAGCATTGCCCCTGCAATCTCTGAAGCATAGGCCAGGTGTGATATTCTCGCTTCCTGGATCACAATACCAGCCTTAGACAAGCGGTCTGTAAGCTCCTGCTCCAAAATAGAATTGATTTTATCACCTCCTTCTCTCAAGGTAATCGGAGCATGATCATCTTCTAAATTATCATACGGAAAGCTCATCGCCAAATGTCGAACAGCTGCCTCACTCTGCATTTTTACAAAGTCAGAATAGCGCTCTACATCAAAAGCAGCTTTGTAAGTATCTCCTACTTTCCATACGATAACCACAGCAATTTCAATAGGGTTACCCATTTTATCATTTACCTTCAGGGTCTGTCCCTGTAAGTTTTCCGAACGTAAGGAAATTTTCTGTGACGAATACAAGGGATTGATAAAGAATAATCCGTTCTCTTTTACACTTCCGACATATTTTCCAAAGAAGTTCAGTACCCTCGAATGGTTAGGCTGAATAATCATTAAGCCTTTTAAGAAAAAGCATGACAGAAGAAAGCAAAGCATTGAGATAACAACATAGGCTATACTTTGATCTACTCCGCTAATAAAGAAATAGACAGCCGCGGCAAACAAGGCAAGGCAGATAACCAGTGTAAGATAGCCCGACATGGGTTTTAATGTTTTTTCCATGATATAATTTTATTTTGATATTATTTTGATATCATAAAGATAGTAATGAATTTTGAATTATGAATGATAAATTTTGATTTTTTTGAGTTGCGAGGTTTGGGGTTCGGGGTTCGGGATTGCGAGGTGCGGAATAGGATTCGGGTATTTTAGATAACGCAAAGTTCGCGAGGTTAATCTATTAGGATGCATTATATTTTTGTTCGCAAAGCCACTTCGTTTAGCTAAGACTACTATTTCTTTGCTGAGTGAAACGCCCTAGCGAACGATATCTATCATCATAAAATCATTGCGAATCTTGGCGTTAGAATTCGAGATTCTCAGTATTTAATTTAATGCAAGGATCACGAGGTTAATTTTATTGGGATACATCATATTTTTGTTCGCAAAGCCACTTCGTTTAGCTAAGACTACTATTTCTTTGCTGAGTGAAACGCCTTTGCGAACGATATCTATCATCATAAAATCATTGCGAACATTAGCGTTAAAAAAAAACACAAGCACTTTACATTTTACAAACTTCCAGCTTAACTAAAAACACCTCCTTCTTTTGCTGAGTGAAACGTCTTTGCGAACGATATTTCATCACAATACATGCTATTGCGAACTTAGCGTTTATAACTAATCATCTTAAAGCCGGGAACATTATGAACAAAAAAATCCCGGAAAGTGAATTCCGGGATTTCAATTTATAGGTTCAGTATTTTATTTCTTCGTTAAAGTTTTAAACTTCCAGTAAGAAACAGCTGATAAAATGATCATGGTTGAGATTCCTATGTATACCCAAGCAGGCACAGGAACAGGATCACCCGCTGCGTAGGAGTGAAGTCCGCTTAAGTAGTAATTTACTCCAAAGTATGTCATTACCATTGAGCAGAATGCAAACATCGTTGCTACATGGAATGCCCATCTGCTTCTTAATCCTGGCACTAATCTCATGTGCAGTACAAATGCATATACCATAATGGAAATGAAAGCCCAGGTTTCTTTCGGGTCCCAGCTCCAGTATCTGCCCCACGATTCATTGGCCCAGATCCCTCCTAAGAAGTTTCCTACTGTTAATGCAAACAAACCTATCGTTAGTGACATTTCAGAAACAATCACCAATTCTTTCAATGTCGTATCGTGGTGGATTTTATACGTCTCTTTATTGGAAATAATATAGAATACAAGGGAAAGCACGGCAATGATCATTGAAAGCGCAAAGAATCCGTAACTGGAGGTAATAATGGCTACGTGAACAATTAACCAGTAAGACTTCAATACAGGAACTAACGGTGTGATCTGTGGGTCAAGAGCAGAACCTCCGTGCGCAAATCCCATCATGATAACCGCTACCATGAATCCCGCTGCCGGGATTAAAGCATTGGCATTTCGATACAGGATCAAACCTGCTGTAATACCTACCCAAGAGATAAAGATAATCGCTTCATACCCGTTACTCCATGGAGCGTGTCCTGAGATATACCATCTTGCCACAAGTCCTAAGAAATGGCACAGATATCCGATTAAACCAATCGCAATGATTACTTTAATTACCTTGTTTAAAACTTTATTTGGCTTGAATAATTCAACAAATCCTAAGATCAGAAGAAGTCCTCCGACAAGCGTATAGAAAATCAATAATTTGAAATTGATATCTGCTTTATTCATAAAAACCTCAAGATCAACTTTAGATTTTGTAGGAACCACTGCTTTCCCCCATTTCTGCTGGTAGTCTGAAAGCTTTGCCAATTCTTTATCTGCTTTGCTCCAATCTCCTGTTTTTTGTGCTGTAAGAGCTTCTGCAAAATAAGGACCCATTACCTGTTGAGACTCCATATCCGGTTCAAATTTCTGATCCAGCCATGAATGCCATGTGTGGTTAGCATCGTTCTTTACAGGAACAATTCTCATAAACTGACCGCTGAAGAACTCATTGAAAATCTGTACTCTTTCGTTTACAGCAATGACTTCTTTATCATAGTTTGTTTGCTCAGCAGGTTTTTTACGGAATGCAGTATTATAATCATGTTCCAGAATATAAGTCAAATTACCGTTAGCATCTGCCGGGAAAAGGTTCATTAAAGAAGTGTAACCATCTTCATCAGCTTTTGTTTTATTTTTCAGCTCATCACCTCCTTTTGGCCCAATTTTAATCATCGGAACCATTGTCCAGCTTGGCGTATCTGTATTAATAGAAAGAAACCATTGGTTAGCAGTCAGAGATTTTCCGTCTGTTCCTTTGAAACTGTCGTGCTTGTAAAGTTTTCTTAAAACCTCTAAAGCCTGTGTGTTTATTGGAATAATTCTTCCTTCGAAGTTCTGAACTAAAAGATATCCGAATTTATCAGCATGTTCTTTACTGATTTTGTTTCTTGCAATAATTTCGTCCGGAGAAATAGATCTCATTTTCCCCATTGGAGTTGCCAGAGAGTTCTGCTTTGGAGCAGCACCATCAAGAGGCTGCGCAGACGGAGACGGAGCATGAGCATGGTTGTCACCTTCTACATGGATATGTTCCCTGCTTCCATCTGTTGTTCCGTGAGTTTCGATTTTCTGAGCATTTAATCCTAAGCTTAAGAACAGTAAAAGTATACCTGCTGCTTTCTTTTTGTTAACATCAGTCAGCATTTTATTTAATTTCCAGAAGTGCGTTCCTTTCCAGAAGAAGATCACAAACATTCCTAAGAATAAAAGTCCGTACCCGATATAAGAAATTAAAGTTCCCCAATAATCGTGGTTCACAGAAAGAACAGTTCCCATTCTGTCCGGGTCAAAGCTCGACTGGAAAAAACGGTATCCTTTGTGGTTAAGAACGTGGTTCATATAGATTTTATAAGGAGTTTCTTTACCTTCATCAATGATTTTCACATGACTTTCATAAGCACTTGGAGACGAACTTCCCGGATACGTTTCCATTACGAAGTCATCCAATTTTAATGCAAAAGGTGTGTTGTATACTTTAGGCCCGAAACCTACCATAATGTTTAAACCGTCCATAGTTACCTGCTTGTAGGCATTTGGGTTTCCTTTTTCAACAGAAAGATCTACCAGCTGCTTTGTTTTTGGACCCTGAAGCTCAACCTGAAGCATATCCGGTACATTGGCATCTTTCTTTCTGTCACCTTCAATAGCCATCAGTCTTCCTTTTTTAAGACCTTCAGGAACGACAAGCTTCAGTTCATTGATGGTATATAAACTTCTTAATGCCAACGGCTGGAATTCATTTTTTACAGTAGTTCCTGTTGCCTGGGTAGCCATGGTCATGTAACTTGCATCTACAGGTGTTTTGATGAACAATTTCCCTCCTTCATTTTTGAATTCTACAGCTCCGTCAATCGCCCTGTTGAAGGTCACCAAAGTTCCGTTGATCGATTTTGTCTCCCCCGGTTTGATGTAAATATTTTGTCTTCCGGTGTTTCCGGTAGAAACCAAATGAAGATACTCTGTACCGTTTGGCTCAGCGACAAGACTGTCTTTTTTTCTTTGAATGTATTCTTTTGCGAACACTTTCACTTCTTTTCCATGGAAGTCATAGGTCGCCTGGAAATCTTTGTGAAGTGGAGACATCAGATAAGGAACATCCTGATAATTAAGAACATCTCCTTTTTCTTCAATCTGAATTTTAAAGAAATTTTTATCCGTTACAATTTCGTTGGAAGTTTCGCCTTCTCTGATGTGCATGGTTCCTTCGAAACTGATGTATCTTGTGATAGCACCCCCGATAAAAATAAAAACAAAGGCAAGGTGGAAAACAAGAACCGGCCATTTATCCTTTTTCCAAAGTCTGTATCTTCCGATATTTCCTATGAAGTTAAGAATAAGCAGGACCATGATCAGTTCGAACCATTTGGCCTCATAAATTAATGCTTTTGCTGTAGGAGTTCCGTAGTCGTTTTCTAAGAACGTTGCATAAGCCATCGCAAATGCGTACACCAGCAACAATACAGCCATTGTCCTGGTTGAGATAAGAATATCTTGGAGCTTCTTCATGATTTATTGTACTTGACATGCAAAAATAAGCATGATAAACCATAAAGAGCTTAAAAAAAGCTGTTTTTTGTCACTTTGGCCCTTGTTTTGCTTATTTTGAAGCATTCTTAATAAGCTTGAAAGCATTAGGAAAAATTCAATTTTTAATTCTAAAAAAATATAGATTCATAAAAACTATTTCAGTGATTGAACTCTTCTATTTGAAAATCAAATAAAATTCCATAAAAAACTGATCTACAGTTGAAATAGAAATATAAAAAATCAATCCACTTACCCAATCAACAATTTCTTTCTGATTTTACTTAAAAACTCGTGGGTGATACCAAGATACGAAGCGACCTGCTGCTGGGTAATTCTCTGTTCTAATCCGGGATACTTTTCAAGAAATTCAAGATAACGCTTATCCGCTGTTTTGCCCGTTAAGGAAAGAATCCTCCTTTGCAGTGCTACCGAAGATTTTTGATTCATAATTCTGAACAGTTTTTCTATCTGTGGCATTGTTTCGTACAGGTGTTCTTTATCTTTTTTAGAAATCATCAACACTTCACTGTCTTCAAGGGCTTCAATGCTCAGAATACTGGGAGCGTTATTGATAAGACTGTCAATATCTGTAATCCACCAGCCTTCAACTGCAAAATATAAGGTTTGCTCAAATCCGCTTTCATTCAGGTAATAGATTTTGAAGCAACCAGTCAAAACAAATCCTTCAAAATTACAATAGTCGCCTTCTTTGAGAACGATTTCTTTCTTTTTAAACTTTCTGTATTCAAAAGGCTTTGTAAACTGGTTGAAATCCTCCTGGGAAAGATTTACATAGTTACTGATATTTTTATAGAGCAGATCAGACATTCTGTAATTTAAGCAAAATAAAGATATCAAAATTATTGACACCTTTATTGAATTAAGTGATGTTAAGTTGTTTTTTATGTAAGCAATAGAACTTCAATTTTTGTTGGGTAAACGCAAAGACGCAAAGTTTTATCATAACATATTGTTTATTTTAAGACGCAAGAAAATCGAAGATTTTCAGCAAGATAACCTGTTTTAAATTTTTATCAGAGACAAACAATTTTTAATATCATTTTGCGACCTTGCGTATCCAAAGAAGCCTACTTGCTTAAAAATTCATTTGTATTCATTACATTGGCATAGAGATTCCCAAGAGCAGATATCCCAGCCAGAAAAGACTTTTGTACATCTGCTGCTTTTACCACTTCTCCATTCAGCTCACGGTTTCTGGTTGCAGTAGCATCTCCGACAATGGTATTAATAAACCCGAAATCAAAGGCAGCTCTTGTTGTTGCCTCCACACAAATATCGGTCATCATTCCTGTCATCACAAGGTTTTTGATTTTCTTTGATTGAAGGAAACTCAAAAGATCAGTCTCTCTGAAACTGTTGGGAAAATGCTTAACAATAATTTTTTCATCTTCCATCGGTAAAACCAAATGATTGATTTTAACTCCATCTGTATCCGGAAGGAAAAAAGCAGCTCCTTCATTGGTAGAGATATGCTGGATATGAATGACAGGAAGATTATTTTCCCTGAAATACTCTAAAACTTTCAGGATATTTTGTGCGGCCTGTTCAGCTTTTTCCAGAGTCATTTTCCCTTCCGGGAAATAATCATTTTGTACATCGATAATTAATAATGCCGTGTTTTCCATTTTTTGTTTTTGTGCGTTCATTGTAATTGAAATTAAGATCAGACCTGAGGTCAGAATAATTTTGAAAGTATTTTTCATATGTGAAATTTTATGAGACAAAATTACTGAGGCATCAACTTCTTACCTTTGAACTAGTTCAAAAAACAATTTGGGTCAATAATAATCTCCAATACTGTTATTTTTTTTTCATCTCTGCTTATTTAAATCGAAAATTTTATTATCTTTTTTTAATAAAAACAAATAATAATCAGTTAATATAATTGAACGGTATCAGATTTGGATAAGCAAAAAATAAGCTTATTTTATTCTGTCATAAAAGAAAATAATTTTAAAGTAAAAATTTTAAATACCCTTTATAAAAGCGGGATTACCAAAATATTTTTTGGATAAAAAAGATTCATTTAGTGTTGAATAAAACATTAAATTTGCGACATTGATATTATGGATAAAAAGACACAAAAAAAACCGACTGAAACGCCTGAGAAAGGCAGAATTTTATCTAAGCCACGTATTTTTTTCGGGCTTACTTTTATACTTTTATCAGCTGTTCTTGCATTTTCATTCATCTCTTATCTGATGAACTGGAAAGCAGATCAAAGCCAGGCAGGAACCATGCTGGACAAGAGTATAAAATCTTCAAATATCTTTGGTAAGGTAGGTGATTGGCTGGGAAATATTTTCATCTTTGAGAGTATTGGTATAGCTTCATTTATCATCGCATTTCTATTGCTTGTCGTAGGAACACTGATTCTTAAGAAAAAGATTTTCAAACCGTGGAAAACCATTGGCCATTCCTTATTTTTTATCTGCTGGCTTCCTATTTTTATGGGAGCCCTTACAAAAGGACAAGGAGTTTTAGGAGGAGTTTATGGTTATCAGATCATGGACTATCTTAACTCTATTATCGGAGCAGTGGGTTTATGGACAGTCCTGGCTGCAAGTATCCTTTTATACTTTATTCTTGAATTTAATCTTCGCCCAAGTTCTATCAAAGCGAAACTGAATAAGATCAATGAAAATACTATTGGGAAAGTGAAATCTATGATTCCTGACTCTGATGAGGACTTCGAAGCAGATGAAGAATTGAAAGAAGAGGAAGAGGAAACAGAAGAAGTACCCTCCAGAGTAACGGTAAGTGATATTACCAACCAACCTTCTGATAATACAATCAAAGAACCAGAACCTGTAAATATTCCGAAAGGATTCCCTGAAGTTCCGGTCTCCAATGATATCGAAACCATCACTACACCCAACCACACTTCTTTTGAATCTGAGCCAAAAGAAGTTTCCCAACCGGTAAGCTTAAATCTTTCGACAAAGCCCATTATTCCGGTTTCGAGTCCGGAGGAAGCATTTGATATCAGACCTGCTGCTCCTTCTTCTGTTGCAGGTTCCTCCACACAGGAAGATATTAAATTTAATGTAGAAATAGCGCCTGTTATTGATGTTCTGGATGATCCTGACAGAAAATCCCAGGAACTGGTAGAAAAACACGGCCTATATGACCATAAACTGGATCTGGCTAATTTCCAGATGCCACCGGTAGAATTATTGAAAGATTATGGCAGTGAAGAAATTTCCATCAATAAGGAAGAACTGGAAGAAAATAAAAACAAGATTGTCGGCCTTCTGAAGAACTTCAATGTTGGAATTGCAGAGATCAAAGCAACCATCGGTCCTACAGTTACGCTGTACGAAATTGTTCCTGAAGCAGGAATCAGGGTAGCAGCCATTAAAAAGCTCCAGGACGATATTGCACTGAATCTTTCCGCATTAGGGATCAGAATTATTGCTCCAATGCCTGGAAAAGGGACAATCGGTATTGAAGTACCAAGAAAAAATCCTACAATGGTTTCTATGCGTTCTGTAATTGCTTCCCAGAAGTTCCAGAATACAGATATGGATCTTCCGGTGGTTTTTGGTAAGACCATTTCCAATGAAATTTTCATGGCTGACCTTTCCAAAATGCCACACTTACTGATGGCGGGAGCAACGGGTCAGGGTAAATCTGTAGGGATTAATGCTATTCTTACTTCCCTTCTTTATAAAAAACACCCAAGTGAACTGAAGTTCGTGATGGTGGACCCTAAAAAAGTAGAACTTTCACTGTATTCAAAAATTGAAAGACACTATCTGGCCAAACTTCCTGATGCGGAAGAAGCAATCATTACAGACACCAACAAAGTAATCAATACACTGAATTCCCTATGTATTGAAATGGATACCCGATATGATCTTCTTAAAAATGCTTTCTGTAAAAACCTGAAAGAATATAATAAGAAATTTGCAGAAAGAAAATTAAACCCTGAAAACGGACACCGTTATTTACCATATATCGTATTGGTAGTGGACGAGTTTGCAGATTTGATTATGACCGCAGGAAAAGAAGTTGAACTACCCATTGCGAGACTTGCACAGCTTGCCAGAGCCGTAGGTATTCACCTTATTGTTGCCACACAAAGACCTTCTGTAAATGTAATTACAGGTATGATCAAGGCCAATTTCCCTGCGAGAGCAGCCTTCAGAGTAATATCAAGTGTGGACTCCAGAACGATTCTTGACTCTCCGGGAGCGGATCAGCTGATTGGTAAAGGTGACATGCTTTATTTCAACGGAAACGAGATCTTAAGACTTCAGTGTGCTTTTGTAGATACTCCGGAAGTAGAAAGACTGGCAGAGTTTATCGGAGAACAAAAAGGATATTCTTCAGCATTATTACTTCCTGAATACGTTTCTGAAGATTCAACAAGTACAGTAGGTGCTTTTGACCCGAACGAAAAAGATGCTTTATTTGAGGAAGCTGCAAGAATAATCGTTTCTACCCAGCAGGGATCTACTTCAATGCTTCAGAGACAATTGAAACTGGGCTATAACAGAGCCGGAAGAATTATGGATCAGCTGGAAGCAAGTGGTATTGTGGGAGGATTCAATGGTGCTAAAGCAAGAGAGGTTTTGATCAGTGATCTTCATTCTTTGGAACAGTTTTTGGAAGATCTGCGTAGTTAAAGGAAAAACACATCGTTTTAACCTTAAGAATTAAAGAAAATCTAACGATTATTAAATTAAGAAAATGAAAAATATTATTTCAAAAGTTATATTGGGAAGTTTTGTTGTAGGTGCAGTAGGTATGGCTAATGCTCAGAAAATTGATGCCAAAGCTAAAAAGATATTGGATGATATTACAGCCAACTATAATTCTAAAAAGAATTCTTACTTCAAATTTTCTTTTGGAAGCGGTCTTAACGGACAGGTGACAAAAACAGAACCTGGTATTTATTATGTTGCCGGGGAAAAGTACAAACTGAAGATCATGGATACAGAGCAGATCTTTGATGGAAACAAAATTTACAATATCAACGCTGATGATATGGAAGTAACTATTGCCAAACCTAACGGAAGCAGCACTATGTTCTCCCCTATCAACTATCTTACCACCTATAGAAATGATTATAATGTAACCTATAACGGTAAAAAAATGGTTAATGGCGTTAATTCTGATTTCATTAAACTGACGCCGGTAAAAGCTAACGGAATAAAGTATGTCTATCTTTTTGTAGATTCTGCGAAAAAACAAATGGTAAAACTGGAGCAGCACGGAAACAACAAGGATGTAGCGGTAATTGCGATCAAAGAATACAAAGAAAACCAGGATCTGGATCCCAATATGTTTGTTTTTGACAAGAATAAGTTTAAAAACTACATGATTACAGAACTTTAAAAAGCTGAAAGCGAATTCGCAAACAGGCAAATTTACTTTTTACGTTAAAAAAATAACAAAATATAAAAAGCCACAAGTAAACTTTGTGGCTTTTTGATTAATTTTGGCGCATGTTAAAAATACTAGACCGATATATCATAAAAACCTTCTTTGGACCGTTTTTCTTTATATTCAGCGTATTGTTTTTCATTTTTATTGTAAACATTATCTGGGTTCAGTTGGGGCAGTTTATGGGAAAAGGATTAAGCTACTGGCAAATCCTCAAACTTCTTTTTTACCTTGGGGTAAACGTTATCAGTATGGTTCTCCCCCTTACGATACTTCTTGCCAGCATCATGTCATTCGGTGAATTTGGAGAGCGCTATGAGCTTGCAGCAATGAAAGCCGCAGGAATTCCTTTGACCAGAGTAATGACTCCTCTTCTAGGAATTTCAACAGCTCTTGCCATTATGCTGTTTTTCTTCTCCAACAATATCATACCGGATTTTCAGAAAAAAGCTAAAAACATGCTTTTCAACATTGCCCAGACAAAGCCGGCCATCAACTTTACTCCCGGACAGTTTATCGACCAGATTCCTGGTTACATGGTGAAATTTGACAAAATATATGGAGAAAACGGAGAAAATATTGAGGGAGTTTTTGTCCATAAAAAAGCCAATGCTTACGAAAATCAGCAGTCTGTAGTTGCGGAAAAAGGGAAATTTGTTCCGGCAGCCAATAAAAATTTCCTGAAGCTTGTACTCTATAACGGATACGTATTTGAAGACGCTTTTGCAGGAAAAGGTGATAATGTAAGACAGAAACAGCCTGACCAGGCTATTAAATTTGACACATTGGTCTCCCATTTTGACATCAGTGAAATCATCAACAAAGCGATTGAAAAAGAACAGATTACAGATGATTACCGTTTCCAGACCTATAACCAGCTGGATGGTACTATTACCAAAACAAAGAAAGACAATAAACAGTTTTTTGACAACATCGGTTCCGAGGTTCTTAACCAGACCAATTCTGTGATCAGTTATATGGACAAGGGCAACAAGCATAAAGTAGCCCCTAAAACCCAGATAAAACTGGACACTGTAAAAGGATTCAAAAAACTGGATATTATTTACAATTCTTACAACAGACTGGACAATCTGAAATCAACACTGGAATCTAAAAAGAATGAATACAGTTCCAATGTCAAGTATTTTAGCAAGGTTGTTATTTATCAGCAGAGGATCGTAGCCTATTCCGTAACGTGTATCATTTTCTTCCTGATTGGAGCCAGTTTAGGTTCCATCATCAGAAAAGGGGGAATGGGACTTCCGGTTATCATCGCGATTGTGATCTTCATTATCTTCTATGTCATGAATGTTGGGGTGGAAAATATGTCGTGGAGCGGGAAAATGAATCCTTATCTTGCAGCATGGCTTCCTAATCTTATCCTCCTTCCCTTCGGAGTATGGATGACGTATAAAGCCCTTACAGATTCGCAACTGTTTGATGCTGAAAAATACAAAGCACTGTTCAAACCTATCACCAAAAGGTTTTCAAAAAGTAAAGAACATCAGAGATATCAATAATTTCGGTATCAGAATAAAAAGTAAAAGCTTCGGAAAATTTCCGGAGCTTTTTTTGTTGATGGAGTAAAGTCTTCAATGCTATATCATTTTAAATATAAAAATTTATATTTGTTGAAATTTAAAACAAAACCATGAAGAAATTACTACTTATTGGCTTATTCAGCCTTGTTTCTCTGAATACTTACGCTCAGGATCAGGAAGAAAACGGAACCTACAATGGTGAAAAATACGGATATATCATCAATAAAGCAGGAAAAAAGATTGAAGGTGTCGTACACTTACACGGAGGCTATTCCAGCCCCTGGCAAAATCAGTTAAAAGTAAAATTTGCAGCCATTGCTGATATTGACAAAGCAAAAAACAAAATTAAATTTAAGACTTATGATACAGATGATATTAAAGAATATATGCTGTATGAAGGCGATACTCCCAGGGTTTTTAAATCGGTTAAATACTCCAATATGAGAGAAGCTTTAAACAGCTCCGAAAGCACAACGGGACTTGCTGCGGGCTTCAAAGCAATCAATAACCTTTCAAGAACAGAGCAGTTTGCAGAAGTAGTAACAGATGGCAAGATCACAGTTTATAAACTTTATGGTTACCCTACCGCACTTTCAGCAAACAGTACACAGGCAATCTCCCAGGCAGAAACAGACCGGTTAAGAGAAAACCCAAATTATATTTTTTCTAAAAAAGGAGGAAAAGTAGAAGAACTGACCCCGGCAAAAGCCAAAATTATCCTGGCCGACTGTCCTTATGTAAAGGCAAAAATAGCAAAAGGAGAATATGGCTCCCTTAAAAAGGAGGAGAAAAAAAGAACAGGGCTTGGAAAATTCATCAGAGATGAAATCAGTAATTCAACAGTAGATAAACTTTCAATTATCAATGAGGTAATCTATGATTATAACGAAAATTGCAAATAAAAAACAAAAGGCTTTCCGATCGGAAAGCCTTTTCTATGTCTTTTAATTTTTTGTACTTTATAACCATCCAGCCTTATGAAGATCCTTTGGTTACAACAGGACCGCTTATTATTCTTTCATGCGGTTGAACTCTTTAAGAGCTATGAGTCTCTATTAAATCATAAAGACCGGAAAGGATCAGTACAGTGTCTGTAAAAAATAAGCGGACTGTCTTTCTACATTTGACAACACAGACATAGCAGGCAGCCTCTTTTGTACCTTAAAACTGATATACAAAAGCATTAATATTCATTCCGGCTCCTACAGATGCAAACAGCACTATATCATTTTTTCTGATTGTATGATGCTCCAGTTCGTCATTCAGGATCATTGTCAATAAAGAAGGAATTGTAGCCACACTACTGTTTCCAAGTTTATGGATGACCATAGGCATTATATTTTCCGGAACCGGTTTTCCATATAACTGATAGAACCTGCTGACAATGGCTTCATCCATTTTTTCATTCGCCTGATGAATAATAATTTTATTTAATTGATCAATGGAATATCCACTGTTATCAAGACATTTTTTCATGGCATCAGGAACATTCACTAAGGCAAACTCATATATTTTTCTGCCGTCCATTTTAATATACCGTGTATCCGGGCATCTTTCATTGTTATAAGATTTTCCGAAATACAGATAGTCTTTTTCATTGAGAGTATAGGAAGCTGATAAATGAGATTTTATTCCTGAGTCATCGTCATGATTTACTTCCAGAACAGCTGCTCCCGCACCATCAGCATAAATCATACTGTCTCTGTCGTGGATATCCACCACACGGGAAAGCGTTTCTGCCCCGATCACCAGGCATCGTTTTGCTATTCCTGATTTAATGAATGCATGAGCCTGTATCACTCCTTCTATCCATCCGGGACATCCAAAAAGAACATCATAGGCAACACAGAAATTGTTTCTGATTCCCAATAAATGTTTTACCCTTGCCGCAAGACTGGGTACCATATCAGACTGCACGGTTCCGAAGCGGACATCCCCAAAATTATGGGCAAATATGATATAATCCAGTGTTTCAGCGTCTATTCCTGCATTCTCTATTGCTGAGCGCGCTGCAATAAGTCCCAAATCCGATGTAACCTGCGTACTGTCAGCATACCTCCTTTCTTCAATACCTGTAATTTTTTTCAGCTTGTCCGTGATGGAAGCGTTATTCTCCTTTAATAAAATTCCTTCTTCATTAAGAAAAATATGTTTATCAAAAAATAAGTTGGTTATGGTTTCCGATGGGATATAATTTCCTACCCCGATTATTTTTGTCATCATTGTAATATCTGTATCCTGTTTTTTAATTAAATGTCAGGAATAATTCATTAAATATAATGAATGAACGTAAATACTTCACAATATCGTATAGAACAATAATGCATTACATTGCAAAAGGCGAAATTTCATAGTAAAAAATCACAAAAAAAGAGGTTTCCCATCGAAAACCTCTTTAAAAATATTTTAAAAAACTGAAAATTATACTTTCATAATTTCAGCCTCTTTTGTCTTAAGATGCTCATCGCAAAGCTTAACGTATTTATCAGTATAAGCCTGGATTTCTTCTTCTACACCTTTTACTACATCCTCAGAAACTCCTTCCAGTTTTTTAAGTTCTTTCAAACCATCCTGTCTTGCGTTTCTTACCGTTACTTTAGTATTCTCAGTTTCCACTTTTGCCTGTTTTGCAAGCTCTTTTCTTCTTTCCTCAGTTAAAGGTGGAACATTAAGGATGATATTTTCTCCGTTGTTAGAAGGTGCAAAACCTAAGTTTGAATTGATGATTGCTTTTTCAATTGCATTGATTGCAGTTCTGTCCCAAGGCTGAATAGAAATGGTCATTGCATCCGGAACAGAAACATTCGCAACCTGGTTGATTGGAGTCATTGCCCCGTAGTATTCTACCATTACATCCTGAACCATTGCCGTAGAAGCACGACCTGCCCTGATTCTTTGAAATGCATGATCCAGGTGCTTTACAGCTGCGTCCATGTCCTGTTTTACAGATTCTAATATAAGATCTAATTCTTCCATTATTATAGTATAGTTTGATAAATTACACATCTATTAATCAGTCTGACTACCAATTATTTAAAAACAATAAAACACTGCAAACATCCATGTTTCTCTATTGTTTAAAACTATTTTTTTGTTATTCAGTGCTGCAAAAATAATGATTGTTTTCGAATAATAGCTATTCCACAGATGGATTTTGTGTGCTTCTCTTTTTCTTTGAAGCAAAAGCAAATCTTTTTATAAATATTCTTTTTTGGTGTGAAAGAGTTCAGGTACAAATACCTATAGGATATTTTGGTTATTTCTACTTAGGGTGATATCATTTTTTATAGCTTCCTTTACCATGTTCTTTTAAGGAATAATTTGGAGGTTATGCATTGAATACCTCCGAGATAAAAGAGAGTCTTAGAAAAGACAGTATTTAATCATTATAAAACTAATTTTAAACCAATCACATCATGAAAAATCCATCTTTAGACGCCTATCAACAGGTTTTTGGTATGGCAGGTCTTGCCAATCGCGCCGGAGGATACAACGGTACAGGTGTTCAATTGCAGCAACAGCTTCAGTACGACTTATCCTATTATTTCAGCAATGTACCACCAGTGGCCGCAATGAAGCAAACAGAACCATCAACTCCCAATCCTTTAATCACTCCGCTGCTGGGAAACTGGAACCTGGTATGGGGTCCTGCCCTTATAGAAGAAACGGATGAAAACGGCCAACCAACAGGAGTTGCTGACAATGCGCTGTATGTAGCCCAATGTGATACAGTCGCTTTCCCCGGAGGCCCTACATTACCTACCTATGTTGTAGCTATTGCAGCAACCAATCCATCCTCACTTTACGACTGGGAAACAGAGGACTTCTCTGTGGCTGAAGTGGTCAACTGGACAACGTATGATCCTTCTGATTTTACACCATCACCTTATAATGGAACTGATCCTTATATTTCAAAAGGAACCGCTACTGGTATAGGTATACTTCTGGGACTCATAAGCCCGGATACTGCCGCTTCGCCTAAAACAACATTACAGCAATTCCTTTCCAGCTTAAATCCTGATCCCGATACAGCCATTATCTTTTGCGGACACAGCCTTGCAGGAGCATTATCGCCTACTCTTGCCCTTTATCTGAAAGAGAATAAAGACCTTGATGCTTTCGGGATAACGCTGGTATATCCTACTGCCGGCCCCACTCCGGGAGAAGCGGCATTTGCCGGCCTTTTCAATAATACCTTCCCTACGCTGCCTAACGGATGGCAGGCCCAAACAGGCGATTATCAAAGCTGGAACACCATGCATTGGAATGATCTGGATGTTGTACCTCATGCGTGGCCAAAAGCAGATCTGGAACTGATTGCTGATCTATACGGACCGTCTCAGAACAAGCTTACCGCTTTTGCGTTAAATGCATTACAGAAAGTAGCCATTGATGAAGCTTCTAAATCCGGAGTAACCTATACAAGAGTACAGAATCAGTCGCTTCCGGGAACGCTTCAAAAAATGGATGGTTCAGTCCCTGTTAATATTCCTCCGCAATCTCTTTATGACTATGTCCGACAGCTGTTCCTTCAGCACGTAACCATGTATTCCGGCAGCCCGGCTTCGGATCATGTCCCTGCTATAAACGGTCTTATTTTACAGCAACCGCTTCCTCAGCAATCTCCACCCCAGCTGGTACCGGGAGTCAGCCAGGTGACAAAAGATGAGATGATCTTAAAAATAATACAGCAGATCATCGGGTGGATTTCTTCTCATTATCTGACAGAGGAAAATCAGTTGATAAATGAGAATGCCAATTAAATGATAGAGAAATTGTTATAGATCTTTCAGATTATTAGGTAATCATTATTATTAACCAGAAAACTGGTCTAAAATAAAACACCTGTCAAAGCTTTTTGCTTTGACAGGTGTTTCTATATTCCTAACGGTAAGTTTGATTATAAATCAACCAATGTACCTACATTTTCTCCATCTACGATTTTTTCTAAATTACCATCTTTATTCATATCAAATACGATGATAGGCAATTTGTTTTCGTGACTCAAAGTAAAAGCAGTCATATCCATTACTTTAAGATTTTTTTCAAAAACTTCATCGAAAGATAATGAATTGTATTTTACTGCGTCTGCATTCTTCTCAGGATCACTGTCGTAGATTCCGTCTACTCTTGTTCCCTTTAAGATCACATCAGCTCCAATTTCGATTGCTCTTAAAGTCGCAGCTGTATCTGTAGTAAAATAAGGATTTCCTGTTCCTGCTCCGAAGATCACTACTCTTCCTTTTTCAAGGTGCCTTACCGCTCTTCTTTTGATGAATGGTTCCGCTACTTTATCCATTTCGATGGCAGACTGAAGTCTTGTTTTGATTCCTGCATCTTCCAGTGCTCCTTGTAAAGCCATTCCATTAATGACAGTCGCCAGCATTCCCATATAATCTCCCTGCACTCTATCCATTCCTTTTGCCGCTCCTGCAACACCACGGAAAATATTTCCTCCTCCAATTACGATGGCCACTTCACATCCTTTGTCAACTACTTTTTTGATCTCAGCAGCATATTCCTGCAGTCTTTCATTATCAATACCGTATTGTCTGTTTCCCATTAAGGCCTCACCGCTCAGTTTCAGAAGGATTCTTTTATATTTCATCTTTTATTTTTAATAACTTTTTATTAGTACTGGTTTCCCAAGAATTTGATTTTGCAAATATAATCATTAAAAATGTTGATAAAAGAAAAATATTTAAATAGAAATAATGTAAGAAATATTTTGAAAAGTACGAAAAAGGATTATTTTTGCATTAATTATAAATTGAATTGAAGAAAATTATCATTTTTTCATTATTTCTATCAGGAATTGTTTCTTATGCGCAAACAGGAACAAATGTTTATCCGTTCTTAAATGTACCTGTATCTGCAAGACAAGCCGCTTTAGGCGGTGATGCAATTTCAGTAAGAGATTATGATGTTTCCTTTGCTATTGCAAACCCTGCCCTGTTAAATAAAGATTCTGACAAACAGCTTTCTGTAAACGCAACGGCTTACCTTGCCGATTCAAAATACGGAACTATTGCTTACGCCAAAGATTTTGAGAATGGCCATATGGCAACTATCAACGCAAGGTATATGAGCTATGGAAGTATTCCGAGAACGGATGAAAGCGGTTTCCAAAACGGAGAATTCAAAGCTTCCGATGTAGCGATTGGTGCAGGATATGCCTATCAGTTTGAAGAAGACTGGACTATTGGTGGAGGCCTTAATTTTATTACCTCAAAAATTGATAATTATACTTCTTCCGCCATCTCAGGAACAGCGGGAATTACCTATCATAATAAAAAGAACAAAGAAGTTGTTTCACTGGTCATGAGAAACTTTGGCTTTCAGCTGAAATCTTTCAATGGAACAAGAGAAAACCTTCCTTTCAGAGTAGATCTGGGATATACCAAAACCATCAAGAACTTCCCTCTTGCCATCACTGTTACGGCACATGACCTTCAGAAGTTTGATATTTCTTCAGAAGAGAATCTGGACGGACAGAAAGTGGGTACCGGAAGAAAGATTGCCGATCATTTTTCTTTGGGTGCAGAATTGTTTCCGGAAAAAAACTTCAATATAAGACTGGGATATAATGTGAAAAGAGGAAATGAGCTTGCAGTTGCAGATCAGAGAAACTTCTCAGGGCTTTCTGCCGGATTTGGAGTTAAAGTTTCCAGATTCCGTATTGATTATGCCCATATAAGATATCACAACTCTTCGAACGTCAATCAGATAGGAATCTCAATGGACCTTTCCAGCCACAGAGGAGAATAATCTTCCTGGAGGAAATTTCTCAATTATTCCGAAAATTTCTTACTTCTTCTTGATTTTTAAGAAAAAATCTTGAAATTTGCAGTATGAAAAAACCTGTAATTGCTATCGATGGGTACTCGTCTACCGGAAAAAGTTCTATCTCTAAAATCATTGCTGATCAACTGGGACTTATTCATATGGATACAGGAGCGCTTTACAGAGGAGTTACCTGGTATGCTTTACAGCATTGCCTGAACGCAAAAGGTGAGATTGACCTGAATATGCTGTTGTCTTCTTTTGACCAGATCAAACTTGAATTTAAAAACAACGGCGGAACGCTTGTTCTCTTCCTTAATAATTCTGATATCTCTAAAGAAATCCGTACCAATATTGTGTCTGATAATGTAAGCCTTGTGGCCAAGCAGAAAGAAGTAAGAGACTTTTTGCTGCAGTCACAGCGTACTTTGGCAGAAAAAGGTGGCGTTATTATGGACGGACGTGACATAGGGACAGTAGTTCTGCCAAATGCGGACTATAAATTTTTTCTTACTGCCAGTATTGATGAAAGAACCAAAAGGCGATTTCTGGAGCTGAAAGGACTGGGCATTGAAGCAGATAAAGAGCAGGTAAAGCAAAATCTTATAGAACGTGACAAAATTGACAGCGAGCGTGAAATAGCTCCATTGAAGCAGGCTGATGACGCTATTGTGATTGATAATTCTGAACTGACCAAGGATGAAACCATCGCCCTTATTTTATCTCACATCAAAAAGATTTAACAATTTTTAATAGGCTTCAGGCCTCCTTTGGTATACAAATTGTAAGTTTTATTACTGTAAAAACTAATCTATTATTAATTATTAAAAAACTTAAAATGTCTAGAAAAGGAAATAATACAGCAGGTATATTGGCAGGACTTCTTGCAGGTGCTGCGGCAGGTGTAATCTTAGGAATGTTATACGCACCGGAAGAAGGTAAAGAAACCAGAAAAAAGATCAAAACAAAAGCGAATGATCTTAAAGATCAGGCAAAAAATAAATACGGAGAGGTTTCAGAAAAGGTAAAAGACCAGTACAGCAATATTTCTTCTACTTTCAAAGAAACTGCAAGTAGCGTAGCACATACTGTGAAAGACGGATATGACAAATACAAGGATCAGATTGTTTCTAAAACTGCAGATTTGGCAAAAGATGTAGAAGCAGAACTGAATGATCTGAAAAAATAAGTAATTTAACTTTTTAAGTAAATTACAGAGAGGAACTTTTGTGCGAAAGTTCCTTTTTTTGTAACTTTAAAAAAAAACAATGATAGAAACTATTAAAGAATACGCCTCCAAAAGAATAGATCTTCTGAAAATTGAAGCGACTGAAAAGTCGTCTCTTTCTGCCGGGCTCATTACTTACTTTGTAGTACTGCTTGTTGCTTTTGCTTTTTTTATTATCCTTTTCAATTTTGGAATTGCTTTTCTTATTGGAAAAGCACTGGATAATTATTCTTACGGATTCTTAATTGTTGCTGGGTTTTATGCTTTGGTAATGGCATTTGTCATTGCATTCAAAGGTAAAATTGTCAATGCTGTTGCAGATCAGGTTATTAAATTTTTAAATCATTAAGCTATGGGCAGAAAATACGAGAGCATAGAAGAATTAAGAAGAAAGAAAAAACTGCTTCAAAGTGAAATAAGCGACCTGGAAAATCTTCTCACCTTCAAAAACACAAAGGAAAGTCTAAGTGCGTTTACCAATGGTTTAAGTGACCAGTATCTTCAGGAAAAAGTAGATGAAGACGGTGATGAAAAAGTAGTTCTTAGAAAAGATGTCATTGCCAAACAGCTTACTTCAGAAGTAAAAGACCTTCTCATCAGCAAAAATACAGCTGTAGGACTTGCCAGTTCTGCTTTCAAAGGAAGCAGCATTACAGACAGCCTTGTTAAGCTGGGAGTAACTGCCATTATAGGAAACTATGCCAAGAAGAATATGAAAAGCTCCAATTGGAAGAAAAAACTGATTGGTGCGGCACTCATCTATCTTGCTCCTATAGCCCTGAAATATGTAAGAAAAAAGATGGAAGTCTATCAAAAAAATAAAAGTGTTTCCAGTATGGAACAACTGATTTAAGGAATTAGGGCTTAGGATTTAAAAATAGTTTCATATTTTCACATCCTAAGCCCTAATTTCTAAGTTCTATTTTGAAAATAACTGTCCTAAAATAATCCCGGCTGCCATAGATACATTAAGGCTTTCTGTAGACTGGGATTTTCCAAATCTCGGAATACTGATACTTTTCTGTAAAAGTTTTTCTGTTTCTGGTCTCATTCCATTTCCTTCGTTTCCTAAAATCAGATTGATCTTTTCCGGTTTTCTAAAAGTATAGATATTCTCCCCTTCCATATCTGTTCCGATGTTTACATTTTCTGTTTCAGAAAGGTATTTCACAAGATCAGTATACACAACATTCACCCGGGTAAATGATCCCATTGTTGCCTGAATTACTTTTGGATTATAAAAATCTACAGTATCCTCACTGCAGATGATCTGTTCAATTCCGAACCAGTCTGCCAACCGTATAATGGTTCCTAAATTTCCGGGATCCTGTATCCCGTCCAGAACCAGCTGTATATTCTTATCCGCCAGCTTTTCTTCCTGAGCAAGATAGCATACTGCTACGGAATCTTTCGGCGTTTTGAGAAAACTGATTTTTTTTAATTCATTTTCAGAGATATGGGTAATGGGAATATCAGTACGGTCCAATTTTTGTGGATCGGTTGATAATATTTCTTTAACTTTAAAGTTAGAATTAAAAAGTTCACAAATGATTTTATTGCCTTCAACCAAAAACAAATTGTATTTTTGTCTGAACTTCTTTTTATCTAAAGATTGTAAAACTTTTATTGTATGAGCTGTAAGCATTATAAGAATTCTCCTCAAAAATATTATAAAATTATCTCATTTGCAACATTTGTTGGTCTCCTTTATGCTTGTAGTACGACAAAAAAAGTTCCTGACGGTGAATACCTGCTTACTAAAAACAGTCTGGAATTTGAGGATAAGAGAGAATTTTTTGATGAGGAACTCAAAGACTATATTCAGCAGAAGCCTAATAAAAAGCAATTCCTTTTCATGCCGTTAAGTCTTCTTCTGTACAATATGGCTACCCCAAAGTACGACACTATACTTAACGAATATATGACCTATCCTGGTGAGATGAGAAATCAAAAGCTGAGAGATTCTTTATTCCTTAAATATAATATGAAAAGCAGTGTAGGAAAAAGTCTGCTTTTTGACCGTTTATTGCACAACTGGGGAACACCACCTGTAATTCTTGATCAGACGCGAAGTGAAAAAAGTGCTGAATCCATTAAGAAAAGACTTACCTACAGAGGGTATTGGGATGCAGATGTAAAATTTAAACATACATTGGACTCTGCTTCTAAAAAAGCCTCTGTCAATTATTTTGTCAGACATAATGATCCTACGCGCATTAAAGATTATTACTATAATATTCCCGATCAGGGGATCAAAGGATACTACAGTTCTTTTCTGAACAAAAGTCTTGTGAGATCCGGACAGATTCTTGATCAGACCGTTCTTGAAAGAGAAGTAACAAGAATTACTGATCTGATGAGAGAATTCGGTTACTATAGATTCAATGCTTCCAATGATGAAGTTTATTTTGTGGCAGATTCTCTTAAAAGCAGAAAACAAGTTCCTTTAACACTGGAAATTCATAAAGATTCCCTGGATACTCCATATAAAATTGCCACATTTGGAAATATTGATGTTGCTATTGTGGACGAACCCGGAGATTATCCTAAAAATACGAAAAAAGACAGTTTACGGAGGATACGATTCCACACGATGAATGATAAGTACAAACTTTCATCTATATGGAGAGCTATTATTCCGGACAGTAAAAAAGTCTTTGATCAAACGAAGCTGGATGTTACCAAGAGAAATCTTTTAGCGATGAACAACTTCAGTATTGTCAAAGCAAGAGATTCTCTGAGACAAGGTGGAATGACCTCCCCTAACGACAGTATTGTTGATATTTTATATGTACTGAAACCACTTCCAAAATATGAACTTAAGGTGGGAACTGATATTAATTATTCTCAGGTGCTCAACCTGGGGATCTCTCCTTCTGTTGACCTTACCACCCGGAATGTTTTCAGGGGAGCAGAAAACCTTTCTACCAGTCTTTCAGGAACATTCGGATCTATAAGAAGTACGAAAGATATCAGCAAAAGAGTGGCTGCTTACGAAATATCAGCACAGGCTTCTCTGAATTTCCCAAGACTATTGTTGCCTTTTAATTATTACAAACTGATTCCTAAACGGTATACGCCCACTTCATCTATTTTGCTGGGAGCATCCATTCAGAACAATATCGGTTTGGGAAGAATCATTTTTAATACGGGATTGAACTATCAGGCCAGTGTAAATGACCAGGTATATCATAAGCTTACATTATTCAATACTCAGGTCAGTCTGACCAAAAATAAAGATGCTTATTATGACTATTTCGTAAACGATGGAAGAGTAAAAGATGAAGTCTTCGGCGATTATTTTAAATTTAACCCAGAAACAGCACAAACCGGACAGGATTATAAAGATGGGAAGCTCAGCGTAGACGAGGTTTCCAAAAAAATTATTGAGAATGATGCTTACCGTGCGAGTCTTAACCAACAGGGAACAGATCTTTTAACAGCATTCAGAGGGACTTTGGTAAACAAAGACAGACAGACCCAGGATGTCCTTATTTCTTCCATGATCTACAACTTTGTATACAGTGAGATTGGAAAAAAAGAATATCCAAATGCATTTTATTTCAATGGAAAAGTTGAGCTTGCCGGCAATATTCTTAGCTTATTCAATAAAAAAGATAATAGCGGCGGAGTTGTTATTGGTCCGCAAAGAACTATTTTCGGACTGCCTTATGCACAGTTTGTCAAATTTGATATTGATACCAGAAAATACTTCAGATTTAACAGAAACCAGACATTGGTGCTTCGCCAGTTTATCGGAGTCGGAATACCGTATGGGAATTCACAGGATATGCCGATCATCAAATCCTATTTCAATGGGGGTTCCAATGATATCAGAGCATGGGTCGCATTTGGAGGGCTGGGGCCCGCAGATTCCCAGGTTGATGAAAGAGTACGTACCTATATGACCGACAACGTAAAGCTTACCACCAACATTGAATACAGGATTCCTTTCAATAAAACCTATGAGGGAGCCCTATTTACCGACATAGGGAATACGTGGAGCCTTCGTAACTACAACGATGGATATGGTGATGAATTTAAATTCGGTAAGTTCTGGAAACAGGTAGGTATCGGAAGTGGATTTGGATTACGATTAAATATTGCCTACGTTACAGCCAGAATTGACCTTGCCTATAAGATCTATGATCCCAATAAACCTGAAGGCGACCGATGGAGAATCAAGTATATCCAGCCTTTCAAACCAACAGTTAATATCGCGTTCGGATATCCTTTCTAATCCGGAGAAACGCCTAAAATAAAATAGACCACAGCAATTACACGGGCGAGGATTTCCCTCGCCTGATTTCTGTAAAAACTTTCTGGTTTTGTGACATCCTGCGCATCAAACCCCAAAGCATTCATATCATTATTTCTTGCAAAAAACAATGCTCTAAGATTGTGGTATCCCTGAGATACAATAATGACATTTTTCTTTTTATAAACATCCTTACAACGAAGAATACTTTTATAGGTATTGAAACCTTTGGGATCTTCCATGATAACATCTTCCGGAACACCTTCCTGATTAATCAGATAGTTTTTCATAGCACCCGGTTCATTATATCCCTTACTCTTCTCTCCACTCACTATAATTTTCTTGATTTTACCATGATGATAAAGAAGAGCTGCGGCATCCATTCTTTTAGTAAAATAGGGATTCGAATTTCCGGATCTCATTTTCGGAGATGTTCCCAGAACGAGAGCAATTTCTCTTGGAGGAATTTTTGAAATTTTGGTATAGGTTCTCCCGTTGGTGAGCCCGAAAACCCACACATTACAGAAGCATATCATCAGAATTCCCAATTCCAGTGATATAAACCCAAGGTTAAATATGTTCTTAATAACTCTCAACTAAGATCAAAGTTAAGCTTTATTTTTTTACTTTTCACAATAGACATACAGGCTAAAATATGTCCCTGCTCTTCCTCTTTTTCGGTAAGATACTCGTTTTCCAGCAGTTCCACATCCCCTTCCTCTAAAGAACATTCACAGCTCCCACAAATTCCGGACTTACAGGAGTAAGGTACAGGGAAATTCTGAATCAAAAGCTGCTGCAGGATTTTATCCTTATTATCAGGAAGCTGGGTGTTATATTTTTTTCCCAGCATGGTAAATTCAACTTCTATATTTTCAATAAGAGGAAATTCTTTTTCTACGGGATAAATAGTATCATTAAATTCTTCAAAAAGTTCAAAATGAATATTCTTTTTTGGAATTCCATGGTGGTAGCAGGCATTGGCTAATGTCTTGATCATTTCACCTTTTCCGCAGATCAGCACTTCATCTACGGCATCCCAGATTGTAGATTCTTCGTCTGTATCATCCAAATGAAGAATCTGATTGATAATAAGGTTCAGTTTCTTTTCATCCAGACGGCCGTAGAAAAACTGATCGGCGATTTTCTCCTGTGAGAAAAAGTAAAATATCTGAAGCCTGTCTCCGCATGTTCTGGCAAGACTATCCAACTGATCACGATATACCAGATCATCCGAGCTTTTATTTCCAAAAAATAAAAATAAGCGGGTTCTGGGTTCGTTATGAAGGATATTTTTAAAATGACTTAAAATAGGAGTAATTCCAATTCCGGCAGCAAAAGCAACAATAGTCCTGAACTCACTTGGTTTAGAAACAAGCGTAAATCTTCCGGCCGGTTCACTTACCCATAAAACATCCCCCACATTGTAGTTTTGAAATAACTGAAAAGTAGCTCCTTCAGAAGAGTTAATCTTTATTCCCAGACCTATTTTTTCTTCATAGGGTGCCGAAGTCATTGAATAATCATTAATAACCTCTTTCCCATGTGACTGAAATTTTATACTGACGAACTGCCCGGCTTCAAACCTGAAATTTTCTTTTAGATTCTCAGGAATATCAAACTCCAGAGAAAAAGTATTTTTGGTCAGCTCTTCCTTTTTCGCTATTTTTAACGGATGAAACTGTATCAGTTTCCCTTTATAGATTTGTTGTTCCATAACTTCAATTCAAAAATAGATAAAAAATAATTTATGAAGAAGATAATTTTATCCACGTTACTTCTTGCGGCACTGTACAGCTGTAAAAAAGAAGGTCAGAAAGTTGAAAATACAACTGCCTCAGATTCACTTTCTGTATCTCAAAATACGGAATCTATAGAAAGTACTGTACTCCCTAAAGAGCTTTCCCCTGAAACTGTAAGCCAGCATTTAGCAAAAAGCAATGACACTTTATATATTACCAATTTCTTTGCAACATGGTGTGGACCATGTATGAGGGAGATTCCAAGTTTCAAAAGCAAAATGGAAGAATTAAAAGGAAAGCCTGTAAAATTTACTTTCATCAATCTTGATGAAAAAACTGAATGGGCCGGTGCTGTTAAGAATTTCGCCACAGAAAATAAACTGGGAGGCAGTATTGTTTTACTGGATGGACAAAAATTGGATCAAAACTTCTTCCATAATAACTTTAAGCAATGGGACGGAGGTTCTATTCCTTTTACTTTCATGAGAAAAGGTAATAAAACTGATGAATATCTGGGAATGATGACGGAAGAGGTACTGAATTCAAAAATTGATTCTTTCTTAAAATAAAAACAGACTGAACGCTTTCTGAATCATGTCAAAAAGATTTAAAATCCTGAGTTTATTATTCGTGATTGCCATTATCATAAGTGCGGTCATTAATCTGAACACGGGATTTTTAAGTTTAAATATCCATGATTTCTTTCAGGATTCAGCTCACAATCAAATTGCTGAGATCCGTATCAACCGTGTTCTGGTTATGATGCTGGCCGGAATTTCAATTCCTACTTCAGGTTTTCTGATGCAGGAATATTTTCAAAACCCGCTGGCCGGGCCTGATATACTGGGAATAACATCGGTTGCCAGCCTGTCTGTCGCTTTTTACATCTTCTTTTCTCACAATATTCTGCTGCCAGAGTTTTTACAGAATAGCTTCCTGAGTTTATCGGCCATTGGCGGGAGTTTATTGCTGATGCTGATATTACTGTCTATGTCCAATAGATTTCAGGATAAATCATACCTTATTATTTTCGGGTTTCTTGTATCTGCCTTTGCTGGTGCTATTGTATCGTTGCTTCAGTTTTATGCAGAGAATCAAAGTCTTAAAAACTATATTTTATGGTCTTTCGGAGCGAATAATATGGTGACCAGAAACCAGATTTATGTACTTTTCATCCTGGTTTTTATTGGCATATTTATCTGTTTCAAAGCAATAAAGCCACTTATAGGAAATTCTCTGGGCAATGCTTATGCACAAAGTTTAGGAGTCAACCTGAAACGGCTGAAATTCTTAATAATAGTTGCGTCTTCTCTCCTATCAGCTTCTGTTACTGCATTTTTGGGCCCGATCTTATTTATTGGAATTATTGTTCCCCACTTTTGCAGACTGGCTTATAACCCATCCAAATTATGGCAGCAATGGATCCTTAATATGTTACTGGGAACACTGATCATGCTGCTTTTTTCTGTCATTGCTGAAAAAACCCAGATTCCTCTCAATGTAATAAGCTCAGTATTTGGAATTCCTGTCATTTTGATGATGCTTTTGAAACAGAATAAAGTGTAATTTTTTTTGTTGGATAAACGCAAAGACGCAAGAAACTTTTAAATCCTATATATTTTTAAGACGCAAAGATTTTATCTACGATAAAATTGAGCACTGCATATTTTAATTCACAAAAAAATTACCATATCCTTGCTGAAAATATTTGATTTTCTTGCGCCTTAAAATATACAAACTGTATAAAAAACTTTGCGTCTTTGCGCTTACCCAACAGTACACTTAAATAAAAATTTTAAGACATGATATCCTTTCCCTAACAATTCTTATATTTAGGTTCAACAAAACACCACAAATGACAGAAAATGAAATTTCAAAAATTGTTTTTGAAACAGACTTAAAGATTCATAAAAAGCTTGGAGCAGGACTTTTTGAGCATGTATATGAAGAATGTATGTTCTATGAATTGACAAAGTCAGGGTTTCTTGTGGAAAAACAAAAATTACTTCCAATCATTTATGAAGATTTGAAAATAGAAAATGCTTTTAAACTTGACCTGATGATTGAAAATAAAGTAATTCTGGAAATAAAAACAGTTGAGTATATATCACCTGCTCATAAAGCACAACTTTTGACTTACTTAAGAATGACAAACTGTAAATTGGGGCTATTACTCAATTTTCAATCCGATGTTTTCAAAAACGGAGTAACAAGAATTGTAAACAATTTATAAAATAAAACAGGATAAAAATTTGACAAAGTCAAATTCCTTGCGCCTTAAAACATTATTTTTGTAAAATAATTTGCGCCTTCGCGTGTAACCAACAAAAGTATGCACCTACAGATCAAACAGGCAGATATCGGCTACAATACAACTTTAATTTCCAATGCCAATGCGGATTTAAAGCTTGGTGATGTATGCCTGCTGATTGGTAATAATGGTGTAGGAAAAACAACGCTTATCAAGTCTATTCTTCACCAGCTTCCTTTACTGGATGGTGAAATCTCTATTAATGGCAAAAATGTGAAGAGCCTTTCGGTAAAGGAAATTGCAGAAAACATTGCCATCGTTTTTTCAAAGTCAGTAATACCGCAACATTATACAGTTGAGGACCTCATTTCCCTGGGAAAGTACATTTACTATCCTTTTTATTTTGAACTAACAAAGCAAGACCGCGAAGAAGTTGCCCATATTATTGAAGAACTGGACTTAAGTCAATACCGATATACCCTTCTTAAAAACCTGTCAGACGGAAATCTGCAGAAAGCATTTATCGGCCGTGCCATTACCCAAAACTCTCCTATCATTATTCTGGATGAGCCAACAACCCATCTGGATGAAAAAAACAAAATCATCATTCTTAAAACCCTGAGAAAACTGGCCAAGGATCAGAATAAACTTATCCTTTTTTCTTCCCATGACTGGCGATTAGCCAAAGAATTTGCAGACAAGATCTGGTATGTAAAAGAAAACCATCTCTATTCGGGAATTGTTGAGGATATTTTGCTTCAGCATGATGAGCTTACCAATGCATCCTTATTTCAAATTAATGAGACTTTTATTCCGCCCTTCATCTCAGCACCACAGTTTCATAAGGAAATGCTGTATTCTCTGCTTCAAAAAAACTTTCAAAAAGACCTGTCTGACCTGAATTTTGAATTTCAGGACCCATTTTGGGTAATCACTAAAGATTCCGCTCATTACCAATGTGAATCTTTTGAAGAAATCACTAAATTAATTTCAAACATTCATTAATACTAGGTTTTCTTTGATTAATTCACATACTATGCATGCATAGTATTATGCTAATCATACAATTTAATCTATTTACTATCAGGTTATTAACAAAATTTAACGTTAATAAATATTATGCATGCATAATATTTATTAAATTTGGGTAAAACCATTGACGCAAAAATGATGGATAATAATAAGGAAAAAATAGAAAACGTAGATTTGATTTTAAAGCAGACCTGGCTGGCTGTTTCAAAAATGTACACAGAATTAGCTCAGGAACATGATTCAACGGCTGTACAGGCCCTTACTCTTCTTAAAATTGATCCTAAAGAAGGAACCCGCAGTACCAATCTCGGTCCAAAGATGGCAATTGAGCCTACTTCTTTAACGAGAATCATCAAACTTCTGGAAGATAACGGATATATCTATAAGGAAAAAACAACCACCGATAAAAGAGAGGTTATCATTAAACTTACAGATAAAGGGTTAAACTCCAGAAATATGTCTAAAGAAGTCGTTGTCAACTTTAATAAGAAGGTGATGGAAAAGATCTCCCCTGAAAAGATGGAAACGTTCAAAGACGTCATGAGCGAAATCATGAAAATAGCAAACGAATTATTAAATAACAGAAAATAAATTATGATGAACCTTTCGGTTCTATCTAATCTTCTCAAAATAAAAATTTACATATGAAAAGAAGAATCAAACATGTAACGGTTCTTGGTTCAGGAATTATGGGAAGCGGTATCGCTGCTCACTTCGCCAACATTGGTGTTGAAGTATCACTCTTGGATATTGTTCCTTTTGAACTTACTGAAGCTGAACAGAAAAAAGGTTTGACCAAAGATGATAAGGCAGTAAGAAACAGAATTGCTTCCGAAAACTTTGAAAAACTTAAAAAAGCAAGTCCTGCACTTCTTTATTCACCAAAGTTTGCAGACAGAATCAAAATCGGAAATTTCGATGACGATTTACCGAAAATCAAAAACACAGACTGGATCATTGAAGTGGTAGTAGAAAGGCTTGATATTAAAAAGTCTGTATATGAAAAGATTGAACAGTTCAGAAAACCGGGAACATTAATTTCTTCCAATACATCCGGTATTCCTATTCACCTGCTGACAGAAGGACGAAGTGAGGATTTCAAGAAATACTTTGCCGGAACGCACTTCTTCAATCCGGTAAGATATCTTCCGCTTTTAGAAATTATTCCTACAAACGATACTGATCCTGAGATCATTGATTTCTATATGAATTATGGAGCGAAATTCTTAGGTAAAACGACCGTTTTAGCGAAAGATACGCCTGCTTTCATCGCCAACAGAATCGGAGTATTCTCTATGATGGATCTTCTTCATAATGTACAAAAATTAGGACTTACGGTTTCCGATGTCGATAAATTAACAGGTCCTGTCATTGGACGTCCGAAATCGGCAACGTTCAGAACAGCTGACGTAGTAGGGCTTGATACTTTGGTAATGGTAGCCAACGGAGTTCGTCAGAGCGGTGCTGAAGCCAATGATTTCAATGATGTTTTTGCCCTTCCTCCTTATATCCAGAAGATGATGGATAACAAATGGCTGGGTTCAAAAACAGAACAAGGATTCTATAAAAAAGTGAAAAATGCAGAAGGAAAATCTGAAATTCACGGATTAAACCTTGATACTTTAGAATATGAACTGCAAGGAAAATCATCATTCCCCACTCTGGAATTAACGAAATCTATTGATAAGCCGATTGACAGATTCAAAGTGCTGATCGGTGGTAAAGATAAAGCTGGCGAATTATACAGAAAATCATTAGGAGCATTATTCGCTTACGTCTCGCACAAAGTTCCTGAAATCTCTGACGAAGTATACAAAATTGATGATGCTATGAGAGCAGGATTCGGATGGGAAAACGGTCCATTTGAAATCTGGGATGCAGTAGGTGTTCAGAAAGGTATTGAACTGGCTAAAGATGCAGGATATGAGGTTTCTGACTGGGTAAAAAATGTGGAAACATTCTATAAAGTCAATGACGAGGGACAAAGCATTTACGTTGATAAAAACTCAGGAGAATACAACAAAATTCCTGGCCAGGATGCTTTCATCATTTTAGATAATATCAGAAAAAACAAAACGCTTTGGAGTAACTCAGGGGCTGCCATTGAAGATTTAGGAGATGGTATCATCAATTTTGAGATCCGTTCAAAAATGAACTCCCTTGGAGGCGAAGTTCTGGATGGATTGAACAGAGCCATTGATTTAGCTGAAAAAGAATATGATGGATTAGTAATCGGAAATCAGGGGGCTAATTTCTCTGTAGGTGCTAACCTTGCCATGATCCTAATGATGGCCATCGAACAGGATTGGGATGATTTGAATATGGCTATCGCTTACTTCCAGAAGTCTATGATGAGAGTACGCTACTCTTCTATTCCTGTAGTAGTTGCTCCTCACGGAATGACTCTAGGTGGAGGTTGCGAAATGACCATGCATGCAGACCGAGTGGTTGCCGCTGCAGAAACGTATATCGGACTTGTTGAAACCGGAGTTGGGGTAATTCCTGGCGGTGGCGGTACCAAAGAGCTTACCTTAAGAACTTCCAGAGAATTCCACAATGATGATGTTAAGAATAACAGACTTCGTGATGCGTTCATGAACATTGCAATGGGTAAAGTTGCCACTTCTGCTTATGAAGCTTACGATATGGGAATCCTTGAAAAAGGGAAAGACATTGTCTCCGTAAGTAAAAACAGACAGATTGCTGAAGCTAAAAAAGTAGCAAAATTATTAGCAGAACAAGGATACACCCAGCCAATTGAGCAAAAAGTAAAAGTTCTTGGTAAAGACGCATTAGGAATGTTCTATGTAGGAACAGACCAAATGCTAACCGGAAACTATATTTCTGAACATGATAAGAAAATTGCAGATAAACTGGCCAACGTAATGGTAGGCGGAAATCTGTCTGAACCGACAGTTGTTACAGAACAATATCTGCTGAATCTTGAAAGAGAAACATTCCTTCAGCTTTGTGGAGAAAGAAAAACTCTGGAAAGAATTCAGTACATGTTACAGAATGGAAAACCGTTGAGAAATTAATTTGTACAATGTCGGATGTAAAATGTAAAAAGTATTGACATGCATAATTTCAGGGAGTTGGAAGTTTGGAAGAAGTCAATTTTGCTTTGTAAGCATTATTATATTATTTCTAAAGACTTTCCAAAGGATGAATTATTCGGATTGACTTCGCAGTCAAGAAGGAGTCTTTATTCAATTCCCTCAAATATTGCTGAAGGAGCCGGAAGAGATACCAATCCTCAGTTTTGTCAGTTCTTAAACATTGCATTGGGATCTTCATTTGAATTTGAAACCCAGATCATTATTGCTCATGATTTGGAATTCATTAAAAAAGATGATTTTGATTTACTCATATCCGAAATTAAACATGTTCAAAACATGATAATCAAATTAAAACAAAATTATTCAAAATAACGTACACTGTACATTTTACATTGTACATAATACATTTTACATAAATGAAAACAGCATACATAGTAAAAGGATTCAGAACAGCAGTAGGAAAAGCGCCAAAAGGTTCTCTGCGTTTTACACGTCCTGATGTCATGGCGGCTACCGTTATTGAAAAATTAATGGCTGAGCTTCCGCAATTAGATAAAAACAGAATTGATGACCTTATCGTAGGAAATGCAATGCCTGAAGCTGAACAAGGGCTGAATGTTGCACGTCTGATCTCTCTGATGGGATTAAATACCGATAAAGTTCCGGGAGTTACCGTAAACAGATACTGTGCTTCAGGAAGTGAGGCGATTGCCATTGCTTCTGCAAAAATTCAGGCTGGCATGGCGGATTGTATCATCGCAGGTGGTACTGAATCTATGTCATATATTCCGATGGGAGGTTATAAGCCGGTTCCTGAAACAGATATCGCAAAAACAAACCCTGATTACTACTGGGGAATGGGTTATACTGCTGAAGAAGTAGCAAAACAGTATAACATTACAAGAGAAGAGCAGGATCAGTTTGCATTTGAGTCTCACATGAAAGCTTTAAAAGCCAATCAGGAAGGAAAATTTGCCAACCAGATTGTTCCGATTCCTGTAGAATATAATTTCCTTGACGAAAATCAGAAACTTCAGAGTAAAAAATTTGATTTTTCAGTGGATGAAGGCCCAAGAGCTGATACTTCTTTAGCAGGTTTGGCAAAATTAAGACCTGTATTTGCCAACGGAGGAAGTGTAACTGCCGGAAACTCTTCTCAGATGAGCGACGGAGCTGCTTTCGTAATGGTAATGAGTGAAGAAATGGTAAAAGAATTAGGCCTTGAACCGGAAGCAAGATTAGTAGCCTATGCAGCTGCAGGTCTTGAGCCAAGAATCATGGGTATGGGACCAATTTATGCTATTCCAAAAGCGTTGAAACAGGCAGGCTTAGAATTAAAAGATATAGAACTGATCGAGCTTAATGAAGCATTCGCATCTCAATCGGTTGCTATCAAAAAAGAATTGGGCTTAAATCCAGATATCTTAAATGTAAACGGAGGAGCTATTGCTCTTGGTCACCCACTGGGATGTACAGGAACAAAACTGACAGTCCAGCTTCTTGATGAAATGAAAAGACGCGGTAACAAATACGGAATGGTTTCTATGTGTGTAGGAACCGGACAGGGAGCGGCTTCTATTTTTGAACTTTTATAATTGTATAATGTCCGTTGTACAATGTATAAAGTATTAAATCTTACATAATAATAATTTCATAAAAAAGTACAATGTACATTTTACATTATACTTTTTACAAAAAATAAAAAAAACAGATATGGCTACATTAAAAGGCGGGGAATTCCTGATCAAACAAATTCCAGCAAATGAAATTTTCAGTATTGAAGAACTGAATGAGGAGCAAAAGATGCTTCGTGATTCTGCAAAAGAATTTATCGACAGAGAGGTAGTTCCTCAAAGAGAACGTTTTGAAAAGAAAGACTACGCATTCACGGAAGAAACAATGCGTAAGCTTGGTGAAATGGGCATGTTGGGAATTGCAGTTCCTGAAGAGTACGGAGGTCTTGGAATGGGATTCGTGACCACAATGCTAGCGTGCGACTACCTTTCCGGAACAACAGGTTCACTGGCAACTGCTTACGGGGCACATACAGGAATAGGCACCCTTCCTATCGTTCTTTATGGAACTGAAGAGCAGAAGAAGAAATATCTTCCGGATTTAGCAACCGGGACCAAATTCGGAGCTTACTGTCTGACAGAGCCGGATGCCGGTTCTGATGCCAACTCAGGAAAAACAAGAGCAAAACTTTCCGAAGACGGAAAACATTATATCATCAATGGACAGAAAATGTGGATCTCCAATGCAGGATTTGCAGATACATTTACATTATTCGCTAAAATTGATGATGATAAAAATATCACAGGATTCGTAATCAACAGATCTGAGCTTGAAAACCCCGGAAGCTTAACTTTCGGTGAAGAAGAGCACAAATTGGGTATCCGTGCATCTTCTACCCGTCAGGTTTTCTTCAATGATATGAAAATTCCTGTAGAAAATCTTTTGGGTGAAAGAAACAATGGTTTTAAAATCGCATTAAATGCCCTGAACGTAGGCCGTATCAAATTGGCTGCAGCATGCCTTGATGCTCAGAGAAGAATCTTAAACCACTCTATCCAGTACTCTAACGAAAGAAAGCAGTTTGGGGTATCCATCTCTACTTTCGGAGCCATCAGAAAAAAATTGGCTGAAATGGCAACCGGAGTGTTCGTAAGTGAGGCAGGTTCTTACAGAGCGGCAAAAAATATTCAGGATAAAATTGACGAGCTGGTAGCAGGCGGATTAAGCCACCAGGAAGCAGAATTGAAAGGAGTTGAAGAATTTGCTGTAGAATGTTCGATCCTTAAAGTATTCGTTTCTGACCTTGCTCAGCATACTGCAGATGAAGGAATCCAGGTATACGGAGGAATGGGATTCTCTGAAGATACCCCTATGGAAGCAGCCTGGAGAGATTCAAGAATTTCAAGAATCTATGAAGGTACCAACGAAATCAACAGATTATTAGCAGTAGGAATGCTTATCAAGAGAGCAATGAAAGGTGAATTGGATCTTTTATCTCCTGCAATGGCAATCAGTAAAGAACTGATGGGTATCCCTTCATTTGAAGTTCCTGATTATTCAGAATTCATGAGCGAAGAAAAAGCGATTATCGCTAACCTTAAGAAAGTGTTCTTAATGGTTTCCGGAGCAGCTCTTCAGAAATACATGATGGACATTGAGAAACAACAGCATTTATTACTGAATGCATCTGAAATCCTGAATCAGATCTATATGGCAGAATCTGCTGTATTAAGAGCAGAGAAACACTTCTCTCCTGATTCTGTGGAAGCAGCAATGGCTCAGCTTAACCTTTACAAAGCTGTTGAGAAAATCATCACCGCTGCTAAAGAAGGAATCGTTTCTTTTGCTGAAGGGGATGAGCAGAGAATGATGCTTTCAGGATTAAGAAGATTTACCAAATATACCAACCATCCAAATGTAGTAGCGCTTACTGAAAAAGTGGCAGCTCATTATATTGAAAAAGGAGCTTATTAGTCTTTAATAACATAAATTTGATTCAAAACACCTCATTTCTTTGAGGTGTTTTTGTTTTTTACCCTCAATTATTATTACCACCATTGAATTTTCCGCCATCTCCTGACATTATTCAGAAAAATTTATTATTTTTATTTTAAATTAATTAACACATGAAAATATTATTATTTCCCCTTTTCTTTATTTCAGCGGCTCTTACAGCCCAACAAAAGGAAAAGCTAATTCCTGTTCCCAAATCAGATACCATTAACATTGTAAAGAATGGAAAACTGCCGGGATACTTTTCATTGAAATCGGATCAACCACGGAAAGAACTGTATAAGATACTGACAATTTCACCAAAGGACTCTACCCTCTATCTGGCCTTAAAGGAACCTTCAAAGGATTATTTACAATATAAGATCTTAAATGCCATCACGCCTGACAAACTCCAGGTGAATCCCCAAAAAACAATACCATCAAAATAACACAACATCAAATTAAAACTATTATCATGGGAAAATTTATTATCTCTAAAAGAACAAACGGAGACTTTCAGTTCAACCTCAAAGCAGGAAACGGCCAGGTTATTTTAACGAGCCAGGGATACAGCACAAAACCCTCCTGCGAAAATGGAATCGGATCTGTAAAAATCAATTCACAGGAAGATTCAAAATTCGAAAGAAATACAGCTAAGGATGGCAGATGCTATTTTAACCTTAAAGCAGGTAACGGACAGATCATAGGAACAAGTCAAATGTATGAATCTGATAACGGTATGGAAAATGGAATAGAATCCGTAAAAAACAATGCTCCGCATGCCCATATAGAGGATGAAACAAACTTATAAAATCATCTGAAATATTCTCAATAAAAATGCCTTACTTTTTAAGGCATTTTTTATTTTTGTACTCTATTTTTCATTAGAAATGACAAAAGAAGAATTACTGAATAAAGCAATCAAAATTGCCGATAAGGCTCATAAAGGACAAACCGATAAATACCATGCTCCATACATTTCCCACGTAATGCGTGTGATGAATTACGGTAAAACACTGGACGAAAAGATCGTTGGGGTACTGCACGATGTTGTGGAAGATCATCCACAGGAGTTTAGTCTTGATTATTTAAGATCTGAAGGGTTTCCTGAATATATTATTTTCGCCATCAGCTGCCTTACGAAACTTGATCCTGAAGAAGATTATGACGAATTTATCAAAAGAACTGAAAGATCCCTCCTATCTGTTGCCGTAAAACTGAATGACCTGCGTGACAACATGGACCTCAGAAGAGTAAACAGAGAACTTACGCCTAAGGATATTAAAAGATTCAATAAATATTTGAAAGCCTATCGTTATCTGATAGAGAAATATTAATAAAAAACACATGACTAATAACCTACCCAAAATTTCATCAGCTTATCAATCCAAGCTGATTTCTGCTATTGTATCTATTTCAGTTTTTTTCCTGATCTATCTGGTACTTATACTCGCCTCTTTGCTCATGATATTCTTATTAGGATATGGAGCCATAAAAATGCTGAGTGTTTCTGTCAATTATTTTACAGTTTTGGGAGCTGCAGGACTGTTGAGTGTAGGAATTTTTGTTTTTATATTTCTTGTCAAATTTATTTTCAGAAAAAACCATTACAGTACACGCCATCTGCTGGAAGTTAACAGATCTCACCAGCCTGAACTGTTTGCTATCATTGACGAAATTGTAGCTGAAACAAAAGTGAAGGCTCCACAAAAAGTTTTTCTTTCTCCGGATGTAAATGCCAGTGTAAGCTATAATTCTATTTTCTGGAGCATGTTTCTGCCTGTTAAGAAAAATCTAACGATTGGCGTTGGGTTAATCAATACTACAAGCGTAGGAGAATTGCGGACAATTCTGGCTCACGAATTCGGGCATTTCTCTCAGAAAAGCATGAAGGTCGGCGGTTATGTGAACCAGGCTGAAAAAATAATTTTTGAAACGGTTTACAATAATAAAGACTACGAAAACTTTATCATGGAATTTTCGGGAGGGAATGCTATTTTTAAAATTTTTGGCCTGATTTCAGTCAGTTTCATTAATGCATTTCAATCTGTTCTTAAAAGTATGTCCAATTTCCTGTTCAAAAATCATGCATCTCTGCAAAGAGAGATGGAATACCATGCAGATGCTATTTCAACCTATATTACCAATGCTGAGGAACAGGCTTCATCATTGTTAAGACTGGAATTAAGTGATTTGGCATTTAATCATTCTTTTAATTTTTACGTTGAAAGTAATCAGAAATACCTCCCAAAAGATCTGTATAAGAACCAGATTTCCTTAATGAAAATTTTATCAGAAAGGAATAACCACCCGTATGTAAATGGGCTTCCGAAAATAGATGCTGAAGATCTTAACCGCTATAATAAATCCAGAATTGAAATTGAAGACCAGTGGACATCGCACCCTGATATTTTAAAAAGAATTGAAAGAATTAAAACAAACAAAACCAGAAATACAGCAGCAGATCACAGGTATGCAAGAGAAATAATCAGCGGATTTGATAAAATCTGCGAAATCATGACCTCAAAATATCTGACTTTACGCACAGTAAAAAATGTAGGTGAAGTCATAGAGGATGAGACTTTCATCAGGCTTTACCTGGATAATAACATCTATCAGACCTTTAGTTCAAATTTCAATGGTTATTACGAAAGGCACAACCCTGTTATAGAAAATATTGAATCTGTCATTTCCGACGCTTCTTCTCATGATGATGCTGATCTTTTCAGTGACAAAAAAATATCTTTAGTCTACGAAAAATCAGGAATAGAGAATGACATCCGGACCCTGCAATATCTGGCTTCCTATCCGAAAGAAATAAAAACATTCAGGTTTGATGGCAGTTTATATAAAGCGAAAGAGGCAGCAAACCTTATTCCTGATCTGGAAAATGAATTAAAGAGAGTAAAAGAAGAACTTCTGGAAAATGATAAAGCAATTTTCCGGCATTATTATCATATTTCTGATGAAAATATCAAGAAAGATCTTCTTAACAGGTATAAAAACTTCGCAGTAATAGATAGAGAATTTGATGATTTTCAGAAAAGCCTTAATGAATTTACCATATATCTGCAATTCATGGCGGTCACTTTGCCTTTTGAGGAAATCCGCAAACACAGAGCCAAGCTTTTGAAAGCAGAGGAAACTTTTAAACAAAAGACCAAAGAGCTGATTGAAAATTCAGCGTATAAAGAAGCTTTAACCATTGAGGATAAAATTCTTTTACAGGAATTTGTAAAGTCTGAGTATATCTATTTTAATAAAGACAAATACCTTGAACATGAAGTAAATGCAATCTCATTAGTAATTGAAAAGTACCAGGCATTACTGAATGATCATTATCTTAATGCTAAACTGAACCTGCTAAATTTCCAGGCAGAATTAAGCAGAAATTAATCCGCCCCCGGGAAATCGTAAGTCTTCGTATGATGTTCTGTTCCGTCGATGTTAATGTTTAACGCAAGGTAAATAAAATGCAAATTTCTGTTTCCTTTTGCTTCAAATTCACGCTGCCACAGATATCCGCTTACAATACCAAAATAGTCATCAATCTGATAGCCGAAACCGCCATAGACTCTGTTTCTGGCGAAAGTAGGCTTCATCGGGGAAACAAAGAAAATCTCATCATACGCATTGGCAAAAACAGTTCCTTTCTTAATGGTTTTGGCATTTAAGGGAACACTCACGTTCAGACGGTATCTGTAACGCATTCTCTGGGAGGTCTGATCTGTTTTAGGCTCATAAAACCAGCTTTTTTCGGCACGAAAACGGTTTTCAAATTTCACGATGCCTTTTTTAAGATCAATGACATCCTGAAGCCACACCCTGAATTCTTCTCTGCTTAAACTATGATCTTTATAATTGACATATCTTCCCAGTCCCACAAAAGGCTTGTGGTTCTTGGTGAGATTGTATCCTAATCCACCTTTTATTTCGTAATAATCCGGATAGGTATAATCTTCGTTGCCACGCATCTGACCTTCAGCATAGAGGAAAAACTTCGGATGAAACTTATAGGTCAGGGTTACTGCATTGAAGCTGGAAACGTGTTCCTGTGCTTTAAAAAAAGATATTCCAAGTAATAAACCTAGGCCTATAAGACGTTTCATAAAAAATTTTTGCAAATGTAAATTTTTTAACAATTTGTTAATATTAACTTTTATTCATATCAAATTAACATCTACTTAATATTAATTGTATAAGAAAATCCAATGTGGAACCACCTTTGCGGCATTGCTACTCCAAAAGCTTCTGTGTATTGTGTATTCGTAATATTGTTAATCAGCACATACACAGAGTAATCTTTTTTGGCAAAACTCAATTTTTCATCAAGCAGATTATAGCTGCCTAGATTTACCCTTTCATTATACCTGTATACCAGCTCATTCGTGAAGCTTTTCAGGAATTTTAATTCTAACTTAGAAACCAGCTGATGCTTCAGATTATCCAGTATATATCTTGAAACCAAGCCATTGGACTGTTGGAATTTACTATCCAGGTAGGTATACCCCAACGTATATTTTACCCACTCAGCAGGTCTGTGGCTCCACTCCATCTCTACTCCTCTGGTTCTGATGTCTCCTACATTTTCTGCCAACCATATTTTATCATTCAGGTCTTTTTTTACCCAGTCAATAGAATTGCTGGAGTTTCTCAGGAACCCGCTTACTTTGGCTAAGATCTTACGATTCTGGTACTGGTATCCAATTTCTGAAGACACTGCATTTTCCGGATGTAAATCAGGATTTCCCTGTTCCGTTTTGCTCATATAGTACAAATCTGTAAAAGTAGGAATACGGTGTACTTTTGCGATATTTCCATACACTTTATGATTAGGGTTAAAGTTGTATCCTACATCAAGCCCCGGATAAAAGAAATTTCCTTCCTTAGAATAATTAGCCCAGGAAACCCCCGGACTGATGTTCAGCTTTTTATCCAGTAATGAAAAATGATGCTCAAAGAAAACCTGGGAAACAAAACGGTTTCTATCCCCTAAATTGCTGCTCGCCAGAAGCTCTTTTCTAAGTTCAACTCCTATTCCGGTTGTCCCCAATCCCCATTGGTAGCTGGAATTCACTTCTCCACCTACATTATTTCCGATATGCATATTTCTGTATAATCCGGGATTCCATCTGTCATAAAGGTACATGTCCTGTCCTCTTCTCCAATATATATTAGAGTTAAGTTTAAGGTTACCGAAAGTCTGCTGGTGAGCTACGCTTACAATAGAAGCCTGAGTTTCCTCATACTGTTTTGTAGCGTCTTTGGAAGCATAAAAACCATTGGCTCCGAATTTCTTTTCCGAAAAGCCTGCTTGTACTCTTAAATCTCCGTTTTTAATATTCAGTTTTCCCTGGTAAAATACATTTCTGATCTCATAATCGGTATTGAACATATAACCTTCTGAAGACGCTGAATTGGCCTGAAGAGAACTGGTAAACCTGTCATTTCCAATCTGCGCATTGAATCCAAGGCCATAAGTACTGTAGTCTCCTCCATCTGCACTGATCTTCACTTTTTTCCCGGGGGCAGCTTTCGTAATGATATTGATAACACCAGCATAGGCATTTTGCCCGAAACGTCTCGCAGCCGGTCCTTTTATGATTTCTATTCTTTCTACATCATCCAGATCTACAGGGATATTCATATTATTATGTCCGGTCTGGGAGTCATTCATCCGGATTCCGTTCAGAAGCAGAAGAACCTGCTCAAAAGAACTTCCCCTGAAACTGATATCACTCTGCACCCCATTAGCTCCTCTCCTTCTGATATCCATTCCCGGTACCTGCTGAAGAATTTCATCAATGCTTTTAGCCGGAGAATTGATAATATCTTCTCTGGTAACGACACTGATATTCTGATTGGCACTTTTATAAGGTGTAGAGATAAATTTCCCCTGAAATTCAATGCTTTCAATATCCGTTGTCTTTTCCTGTGCATGTATCCAAAGTAAAGATCCCAGAAAAAAAGCACTTCCTATCTTTTTGATCATAATTGTTTCCGTAGTTTTTTTAACAGAGTCCAAAAGTAAGGGAGTTCACCAAGACAGGCAAATGATAGTTGTCATAAAAAAAGATGCAACATTAAGCTGCATCTGTGTGAGGGAGTAATTTCTATCTTTTTCTCATTAAATGTGTAACTAGATCTCTGAATAATTTTCTCATTTCTATATTACATATTTACAGGTACAATTTTAAATAATTTTATAATATAAAACAATAGTTAAATAAAAAAACACAACATATTAAAAAAATTAAGTAAAATCCTGTAAAATAAACCATAAAAATAAAAATAAGTCAACAAAACAGGCTTCTTTTTCGTATTTATTGAAGGTAAAATTTTGAATTTACCGATGTAATTTAACATTCACTAAAGAATTTTTAACATTAAGATATTCATCAGATTTTCACTAAAAATTCGTAATTTTGTGGGTCTTAATTTTACGATGAAAACATTCTTTTTCAACTGTATTTTTTAACAGCATTCTAAAAAAAATGCTGCAATAAAAGGGCAGGAGAATTCAGGAATATATTGAATGGTTCAATTGATGACAGCCCTGGAATATTCTGAGGCAAAACACCATTATACTGCAGGCTTTATGGCTCTACAGTTACTTTTATGAATAAACAAAATATGGCTAACACAACAGAAATAGACATAAAGAAACAGATTTTCGTTAAGAATGCCCATCTTAACAATCTGAAACATATAGACGTCCTGATTCCGAAGAACAAACTTATTGTTATTACAGGGGTTTCAGGAAGCGGTAAATCTTCTTTGGCTTTTGATACTATTTACGCTGAAGGACAGAGAAGATATGTGGAAAGCTTAAGTTCCTATGCCCGTCAGTTTTTGGGAAAACTGGAAAAGCCAAAAGTAGACGATATCAAAGGACTTGCTCCGTCTATTGCGATTCAGCAAAAAGTCATTTCATCCAATCCACGATCTACCGTAGGAACATCTACAGAGATCTATGATTATATGAAGCTTTTGTTTGCAAGGATTGGGAAAACTTTTTCTCCTGTTTCCGGGGAAGAAGTCAAAAAAGATTCGGTTTCGGATGTGGTAGATTTTATCAAAGCATCCAAAAAAGACAGTTCTTTCCTGCTCACAGCGCCATTGGAATATGATACCGATAATTTTAAAGAGACTTTAAACGTTTTAAAATTGGCAGGTTTCACAAGACTTGAAATCAATGGAAATGTAGCAGGCATTGAAGATCTGGAAAGTTTTGGTTTTACACCTGAAAAAGGAATGACCATCAATCTTGTAATCGACCGTTTCTCGTATGAAGAAGATGAGAGCTTTTTACAGAGACTTGCAGATTCTATTCAAATGGCATTCTACGAAGGACGCGGCTATTGCTCTTTAAAGAATACGGATACCGGAAAGGTGAAAGAATTCTCCAATAAGTTCGAGCTGGACGGAATGGAATTTCTTGAACCGAACGTCCATTTTTTCAGCTTTAATAACCCTTATGGAGCATGCCCTGCATGTGAAGGATACGGAAAGGTAATCGGAATTGATGAAGATCTTGTCGTTCCCAACAAAACCCTGTCCATCTACGAAGATGCGGTTGTCTGCTGGAGGGGGGAAACCATGAGTGAATGGAAAAAAGATTTCATCAAAAAAGCGGGTGACTTCCCTATCCATAAACCTTACCATCAGTTAACAAAAGAACAGAAAAACTTCCTTTGGAAAGGTGATGGAAGGAGTAATTTCCCCTGCATCAATAATTTCTTCAAAATGCTTGAGGAAAACCTCTATAAAATCCAGTACAGAGTAATGCTTTCCCGCTACAGAGGAAAAACTCTTTGCCCAACATGCGAAGGATTAAGACTTCGTGAAGAAACAAGCTGGGTGAAAGTAGACGGGCATAATATCCAGTCGATGATTGAACTTCCTCTGGACGAACTCGCTCCGCTGATTAATGGATTAAAGCTTTCTGAGCACGATAAAGAGGTTGCAAAACGATTATTATATGAAATCACTACCCGTTTGGAATTTTTATTAAAGGTAGGATTAGGATATTTAACCTTAAACAGGACTTCCAACACTCTTTCGGGAGGGGAAAGCCAGAGAATCAACCTGGCAACAAGCTTGGGAAGTTCATTGGTAGGTTCTATTTATATCCTGGATGAACCTTCCATCGGACTGCATTCCAAAGATACTGAAAATCTTATTGAAGTATTGAAAAATCTCCGCGACCTCGGAAATACTGTTATTGTGGTAGAACATGACGAAGATGTCATGAGGGCAGCAGATTATATTATTGATATTGGTCCCGAAGCAGGTTATCTTGGTGGCGAGCTGGTATTTGCCGGAGACTATAAAGATCTGAAAAAAGCCAGCACACTTACTTCAGAGTACCTTACCGGAAGGCTGAAGATAGAAGTTCCGGAAAAACGCAGAAAAGCAAAAGAATGGATCCACATCAAAGGAGCGCGTCAGAATAATCTTAAAAATATCGATGTAGATGTTCCTTTGGAAAATCTTGTCGTAATTTCCGGAGTTTCAGGAAGCGGTAAATCTACTTTGATGAAAGAGATTCTTACCAATGATATTCAGATCCAGCTGGGAATGGGTGGTAAAAAAGGAGATTATGATTCTGTAGAATTCCCAAAAAAACTGATCAAGAATATTGAACTGATTGATCAGAATCCGATTGGGAAATCATCCCGTTCAAATCCTGTAACCTACCTGAAAGCTTACGACGATATCAGAGATCTTTTTGCCAAACAGAAAGTAGCCAAAATGATGGGATATAAGCCTAAACATTTTTCTTTCAACGTAGATGGCGGACGATGTGATGAGTGTAAAGGAGAAGGTGTGATCAACGTTTCCATGCAGTTTATGGCAGACATCGAACTTGAATGTGAAGTTTGTAAAGGGACACGGTTCAAAAATGAGATCCTTGAAGTGAAATTTGATGAGAAAAACATCTCAGATATCCTTCATATGACTGTGGATGAAGCGTTGGAATTCTTTAAAGATAACAATGAAGAAAAAATTGTAACAAAACTGAAACCCCTTCAGGAAGTAGGTTTGGGCTATCTTCAGTTGGGACAAAGCTCTTCTACCCTTTCCGGTGGTGAGGCACAACGTGTGAAGCTGGCTTCATTCCTAGTAAAAGGGGTAACAACAGACAAAACTTTATTTATCTTTGATGAGCCGTCTACAGGACTTCACTTCCATGATATTCAGAAGTTATTGAAATCATTACAGGCGTTGATCGATCTTGGACACTCAGTGATTGTTATTGAGCACCAGCCTGACATCATCAAATGTGCCGATTATATTATCGACATCGGCCCTGAAGCAGGAAAACATGGCGGAGAAGTTGTTTTTACAGGAACCCCTGAGGATCTGACCAAAAACAAAAAGTCCTATACGGCAAAATATATCAAAGAAAAGCTTGAACAATAAGTAGAATCGGCTGTTTTTAAAAACAGCCGATTTTTTATTGAGATTTCTTTATCTTTATTAAACCATTACAAAAATTATTTTTATGCCCTGGAATCCTGAATTATATGATCAGTACAAAGATGTGCGTTACAAATCTTTTTACGATTTGGCAGCATTAATTAAACCTGAAAATAATATAAAAGCTATTGACTTAGGCTGTGGAACCGGAGAACAAACCTCCATTCTGGCAGAGAAACTGACAGGTTCTACATTCACAGGAATTGATTCATCAGCAGAAATGCTTGAAAAATCGAAGAAGTATGAAAATGAAAACCTGCATTTTAAGCTTCAGTCCATTGAAGAAGCAGCCCAGTCTGACCAGAAATGGGATCTCGTTTTCAGTAATGCTGCTTTACAGTGGGCAGATGATCACGAAACTTTATTTCCAAAGATCATTGGATTACTTTCACAGAATGGTCAGTTAGCCATCCAGATGCCTGTACAGAATGAAAATGTTCTTAACCAGATACTGATGCAGATGGTGGATGAAGAACCTTATGTTTCTTATTTAAATCATTTTAAACGTAATTCTCCTGTGCTTTCAATGGATGATTATGCACAGATATTATTTGATAACCGAATTCAGGATATAGAAATCTTTCAGAAAGTTTATCCAATCATTGCAGATGATCACGAAGCTTTATATGCCTTTATTTCCGGAACAGCACTATTACCCTATCTGGAGCGTCTGGAAGGAGAACAGAAAGAAAAATTCATCCGCGATTTTAAATCCCGTATAGCTCAAAGGTTTACAAAATATCCGGCCATTTATGCATTCAAGCGTATTCTGATGTATGGATATAAGAAATAAAAGATCTTTATCTGTTAAATAAGCTGTCACTATTTTGTGACAGCTTATCTTTTAGCATTCTTTAATTTTCAGATTGAGATTTTTTAAACTTTTATATTCATTATTTTAACCACAAATCGAAGATTCAACGAAGTCAAAAAGGCGCAAAAGTTTTAAACACTTAAGTTTTTTGAGAACCAAACCTTATGCGTAATAAGCACACCTAAGTTTTGTGAAAATCTTTGATTTTCATCTTAGGTGAACTTTTCTGCGGCATCATTTTAAACTTACTTGAGTGTTTTAAAATGACAACTTTTTGACTATGGTGGTTTTGTAAGGTTTAAACAACTTTATTATATAAAAACGGACTCTTCCGTATATAATCTGAATTTTCAATCTGGGAAACCAAAAAACCGGCAAGATCTGCAGCACTTATATTCTCCCCCTTACAATCTGTCAGGTTTGCTTCCGTTGCGAAATTTTCATCTGTAAGATTGATTAATGGTAACCTTACCAAAGTCCAGTCCAGATTACTTTCCAGAAGGAGTTCGTACTCTTTCTGTTTATCTGCAGTGGTTTCAGGGTAATTTTGATACATCCAGTCTGTAGCCATCTTTACCTTTTCATTCTTTTGGTCAGATGGCGTATTGACACTTAAGCCCGTAGTTACAATATAACGGCTTATACCCAAATGGTTCATTACTCTGATAATATTTTTTGCAGCATCGCTGAATATAGACTTCTCTCCTTTTGGCTGACCTAAAGTACTTATTACAAGATCGGTCCCCTCAATCAATTTATAGATTGCTGTTTCATCCCTGGCGTCCCCTTTTACAACTTCAATTAGCTGACTTTCAAAGGATTGATTTTCAGGACATCTTACTAAAAGTTTTAGCGAATATCCCTTCTCCAGAAGATGTCGCACCAGATATTCTCCGGATTTTCCGGTTCCGCCGATAACGGCAATTTTATAAGTATTCATAATGAATTTTTTAATATTAAACATTAATCCTCAACAGCTATAAATACTGCTGATAATAAAAATGATAAAAGACTTATGCTTTTGCTTTGTCTATGATATAATAAATGTATCGGGCTCAGAAGATTGAACCTAAGATTTCAGGGATCAGTATACTCCCCGAATAAGAGTAATATGTATTACGAGATTTTAATGAATTAAAGTTACATCTTTTCATCATTAAAAATTCAAAAATTTATGATTTTGACAACACTTTTTAAAAGATAAAGTTTTTAACTTTGATAACATTCTTACTATCAGCATATTCCATCAGACACAATTACACCAAATACAATAAAATAATATGGAACCATTTACTGTTAACATTCCTGAATCAGTGATAACCGACCTGAAAAACCGCTTACAAAACACCCGTTGGCCGGACGAACCTGAGGGTGCCGGCTGGCATTACGGCACCAACGAAATTTATCTGAAAGAACTTACCCAATACTGGATAAACGACTACGACTGGCGGATGAGTGAACTGCAGCTGAATCAACATCCTCAGTATACAACCCATATTGACGGAATTCTGATCCACTTTCAGTATATCAGAGGAAAAGGCATTAATCCCAAACCTTTAATTCTTACTCATGGCTGGCCGGACAGCTATTACCGCTTTCATAAGATCATTCCATTGCTTACTGAGGGCGAACAGAGCTTCGATCTGGTTATACCTTCCATTCCGGGATTTGGGTTTTCAGATAAAAAAGCTGTCAGCAGTGAAAAAGTGGCAGATCTGTGGAAAAAACTGATGACTGAGGTTCTTGGATATAAAAAATTCTGTGCTGCCGGAGGAGATATAGGGATGGGTGTAGTAAAGACGCTGGCTTCAAAATATCCCGAACTAATGGAAGCTGTTCATCTTACAGATGTGGGATATCCTACCGGCCAGGAAGACCCCGCAACAATGAGTGAGGAAGAAAAAAAGTTTGCTCAGTTTGTCCAGCAATGGTGGTATAGTGAAGGCGCCTATGCTATGGTACAGTCTACCAAACCTCAATCACTCGCTTACGGTCTGAACGACTCCCCTGTCGGGCTGGCAGGCTGGATCGTAAGCTTTGTAAACGCCGGAGCTCCTCCGGAGCTCATTGAAACTGCATTTGGCGGAAAAGATGAAATGCTCACCAATATTATGATTTACTGGGTAACTCAAACGATAGGATCTTCTGCGAGAATGTACAAAGAAGATGCAGCTGCCTTATGGAGAGGAACGCATGTTCATCAAAAGAGTAATGTTCCGGCCGGAGTGCTCGTATTTCCGCGGGAAGCTCAGTTTCCGAAAGAATGGGCAGAACGGTTTGTAAATGTGACCAGTTTTAAAAAAATGAATGAAGGAGGGCATTTTGCCGCCCTGGAATTACCTCATATATTTGCAGATGAACTGAGATCATTCTTTTATTCTGTCTGATGAAATAGTTTTTCATGAAGAAATATCATATGACTATTGATGGAAATATGAATAAAAAAGTGACATGTGAAGAGGAAAGAACGCTGAATGATTTTGTCTTAAAATATCTTTCTGAACAGTAATTTCAGAAGGCTCCACAAGTTATCCACATTTTTTTGTGGGTAACTTGCGAATTTTAACATTTAATTCATATTTCGTATTAAAATTATCACTACATTTACTATGTAATAAACATCGAAGTGGAAACTTTATTTGCTTTTCTTACTACTCTTGAAATTGCAATTAAATTTGAAATAAAAATTTAAGCACAGCATTGTCGGCTGTGCTTTTTATTGTTGTCTAATTAAAAAAATGAGATGTATTTATCTACTGGATCTACCCCTAAAGGGTAGATTCTTTTATCCATATACCCTCCTTGTAACACGATTTGTAGCCCCACCAGGAATCGAACCTGGATCTAAAGTTTAGGAAACTTCTATTCTATCCATTGAACTATGAGGCCTGATTGAATAATAAAATTACAAATTATTCTCCAAAAGAATATTATATCACAGAATCTGATATTTAAAATCTTCCACAAAAAAACCTCCCGAATCACTGAGAGGTCATACTGTAATTTGTCAGAAATATGAAATTTTCAATGCTCAAATATAATGAGCGTTTATATCATTGAATATGATCTGAATCATATACGAAGGAGTAAAATCCTGTAAAGTCAATAGCAATGTAGATTTTACTGTACAGAATACTAAAATTAAAACATATGAATCTTTTGCGATTCATATGAAAAAATATGGTAATCAAGACCTGTATGCTTTTTATATTCTTCCGGAAATTTTCTTATCACATCAAAGTAGTTTCCCAGTTCAGTCTCTATATTCCATGACCTGCTTAAGTAAATCACTTTCCACAATCCACCTCCTATTGAAAGCATATCTTTTTTATCATCTCCATGATACCATTTTATAATGGGTGAATCTCCTACATTACAGCACACACTCATTTCATCCAGTAAATCAATCCACTGATATTCTACAGGAACCAGTATATGATTATTTGTATTAATTAATCCCCACTTCCCATTACCCAATCTTCCTTTATATTGATCACCATTCCAAGAGCTGCTATCACACAGAAATTGATCAAAAAGTTCATGTGATTCATCATCAAATCTCCAGAGATAGTCTCCAATAAAAACCTTAAAATATTTTTCATCTATCAAAGGAGAAATATAATCATATATGGGTGGTATAATCTGTAATCCTGTAATTTGCATTACTCCCCATCTTTTTTTTCCGTCTATAATGGTGTAAAAACGAACCTTACCATGTGAATGATCAATTATTTTTGATACGGGAAGTTCCACTATATTATTATATTCATCAGCTGTATATACTTTTCCATCTTTGTATTGAAAAATTGCGTTTTTATGCTGTTCAGATATAAAAATTGCCTGATAGAGTTCTAAAGGATTATCCATTGCTTTTATAAATTAAATATTAAGTTTTATTATCTGCTATTGATGATAAAGCAGTCGAGTATCATTACATTTATAAAACGGCAAATTGTGAGATCAACATAACTTTACTCATACGTTAAGAGATCAAAAGTATAAATAATTCAGCAAGAAATAACTGCTTATATGGGAACTTGTTTACATTTTTATGGGATATTAAAACTGAAAAAAATATTACTTTTTGCTCCTGATTCTGTTTTTATCAAATTAAATTGTACATTTGCTTTTCTATTATGCAAAAATTTCTCAGAGTCTTTTTTGTTTTTTCTTTACTTCTGATATTTGTTTCGAATGTCAGCGGGATAACGACATGTCTTGATCATGCCAGACACTCCAAAAGTAAAGTGATCTATAAAAAAGGTTCAAAAGAAGAGAAAATTCCTACCTTTTCTCAGGACGACGAATGTCAGTGTGCACTTCATCTGCATATGACCAATGTTCTTCTTCCTGAAACTTTGAATCTGGATTTTGCTATCGACACTACTAATGATAACGAGATGCCACAGCCGAAAGCCATTTCATATCGTTGCCTTCTCGATTTTTTCAGCTCCAGAGCTCCCCCATCCACATTTTCTGCGGTAGCGTACTCTATGCTGCCCTAATATTTCGTTTACAGATTTTTTAGTCTGTACTGTAATTCCGTGGATACCTGTGTCTTCAAATTAGTAAGGATATCCTTTTATTAATAGGCAAATTCACTGCCCCTACTTCCCTGTTCATGACTACCAGTAATTTTAATTATTCGGGAATAATTCATTGTATTTCCCCAAATTCTGTGAAACTTTTCAGTCTAAGTTTCATCACCGCATCGTCATTTCTGTATGCACAGTCCCGTTCTGAAGATTCTTTATCTACAGTGGTTCAAACCGTTGAGGTTATCGGAAGAAAGTCTAAAGATTATACGTCCGTCTACTCTTTTGCAGCCACCAAGATTGCAATGAAAAATAAAGATCTGCCTTTAACTCTCAATACGGTTACCAAGGAACTGATTACCGACCGACAAGCCTTTCAGCTTGGAGATGTAATGAAAAATGTTAACGGGGTCTCTCCTTCCAGCTATTATAATCAGTACAATATCCGTGGAATCAGCCAGAATGAGGAGGGCCAGATTATCAACGGTATGCGAACCCGGCAATACTATTTTCTACAGCCGATGACCTCCAATATAGAACGTGTGGAAATTTTTAAAGGTCCGGCAAGCATTACCATGTCAAGTGTGGATCCTGGAGGAACGATTAATATGGTGACTAAAAAACCATTGCCCGTTTCCCGACATGAGATCACTTCATCAGGAGGCAGCTTTGATACTTACCGTGTCTCCACAGATCTTACAGGTCCTTTGAATAAGAGTAAAACCTTGCTTTACCGTTTTAACGGAGCTTACCAGAACGCTTACTCATTCAGGGATCATGTTAAAAACAGCGGTATTCTGATCTCGCCATCCCTGACATTTATTCCCGATGAAAAGACCTCTGTGAATATAGAAATGATTTTCAATGATCTCTATGGAAACCTGGACCGTGGGCAGCCTATTTTCGGTGCTGTAGCCGGAAAAACAGATCTGTACAGTACTCCAAGAACATTGAACCTGGGAGCTCCTGATGACTTTTTTAAAACCAGAGAACTTATTCTGATGGGAAGTGTTGCCCATCATTTTAACCAATCGATTAGTTTTAATGCCTCGTATATGAAGCAATACTGGAGAGAAAATCTTCAGGAGCACAGAACAACCAATTCTTTTGTTCCTGATATGGACAACAAACCGGTTTCCAGTCTCGCCATGATGCAGTTTGTACAGAGAAGACAAAACTGGGCAACAGATAATATAAATGCCTATTTTAATTTTAAATTTAAAACAGGAGCTGTTCAGCATCAGGCTTTAATAGGCTATGACGGGCAGATCTGGGACAAACGAAAAGGAGGACTGCAAAATGCCGCAAGAGGTTTTCTTTTAAAGAGCGGATCAGTAGCATCCTCTTACGATCCTGCAAAAGCTTCAGATTATCAGACCCTCAATTACAATGGAACGATCATTCCAAAGCCTAATGTCACACCGTTTGATCTGAATCCCGGAGCACAAAATTATCAGGGACCTGATTTTAATACGCTTAATGTGATCACCGCCTTACCCTCCGCTCGTACCACTACTCATGCAGCTTATATCCAGCATCTTTTTACCTGGAAAAAGTTCAGAATATTATCAGGAATCCGTCAGGAGTGGTTTCAGGATACTACCAATTTCAAGGAAACCAACGAATCTTCTTTTAAAAACAACAAACTGCTGTACAGATTCGGGATTACCTACAGCATAACCGATAACATCAACCTTTATGGAACTTACCTTACCGGTTATCAGCCGCAATCCAATACGGTAACATTAATGCCCAATACCTCCAGTCTTACAGGATCTGCTGCAAGGTTTAAACCTTTGACTTCCGATCTTAAAGAAATGGGTATCAAAGCACAGATTTTTGGCAGAATTTCATTAAATCTGGCCGTGTATGAGATTAACCAGAGAAATATCATCATCAACGCCAATAATCCATCAGAACCTGATGAACTTATACAGCGAGGGGCAGACAGAAGCCGTGGATTTGAGGCTGAATTTTCCGGACATATCCTTCCTCGATGGCATATTTACGGAGGATACAGCTATATTGACGCTAAAATACTGGATGATTCCAACCTTGATCTTGTGGGAAAAAGAAAAGAAAATACCTCTAAAAATTCGGTCAATATCTGGACCCGCTACAATTTCTCAAACACCGAAGTGATCAAAGACTTTGGAATCGGGGCAGGAATGCTTTATCAGAGTTCAAAAGTTCCATGGTTTACAAGAAGTTTTGAACTTCCTGCCTATACTACAATAGATGCAGCCTTATATTACAGCCCGGCAAAAACGGTTCAGCTTGCTTTTAACCTGAATAATATTACCAATAAAGTCTATTGGATCGGAGCTCAGAATTATCTGAGGCTATTTCCGGGAACTCCAAGAAATTATTTACTAACCGCTACTTATAAATTTTAAACTATGGCTATTTCAAACCTACAGCTGATCGTGGGAAAAACCTTGCAGGATCTGTTTAAAGGAAAACAGAACCTTATCATTACGGTTAATGTACTTCTCTTCTGTATGCTGAGCATCGGCATAGGATTTACAAAATATACCGGTTCTTTTTCAAAAATAAAGGAATACCGGGAAGAAGTGCGCGAACATTGGGAACACAGACCGGATAAGCATCCCCACCGTATGGCTCACTACGGCTATTTGGTTTTCAGGATCGGTCATCCGCTGAATATTTTTGACAACGGCTTAGATGATTATCTGGGAAATGTCATATTCCTGGAGGCTCACAAACAAAATACCGCTAACCTTTCGGAAGCAGGAAGCTCAGGGACTTTGATTAGATTCGGGGCTTTCAGCAGTGCTTTTATTCTGCAGAGTATTGTGCCACTTATCATTCTTTTTCTGGGGTTTGGATTAATTGTACAGGAACGGGAGAATGCTACATTAAAAATCATCAGCGTACAGGGTGCTTCGGGAAGAGATATCGTCTGGGGAAAAACTCTGGGACTCTGGCTGTTTTCTTTATGTTTTCTGATTCCTGTAATTCCTGTTGTGTTTTGGGCAGCAATGATGTCAGAAACTACAGATTCCACTGATATTTTAATAAGACTATCGCTTCTTCTTCCTGCTTATATGATCTATTATTTTTTTATCAGTGCCCTGGCAGTTATCATTTCAGCGAACAGTAAAAACACCTCTTCAGCGTTGATCAGCCTTATCGGATTCTGGCTTCTTTTCATTATCGTTTTGCCGAAGGGAGTTCAGTTTGCTGCTCAGAATCTGTATCCGGCGCCTTCCCGAATCGCTTTTGAGACCGATCTTGAAAAGGATATTTTAAAATCCGGAGACAGTCACAATCCTGACGATCCTCATTTTAAGAAAATCAAAGATTCCCTACTTACCCGTTATAATGTAAAAACAACGAACAAGCTTCCTTTCAATTATGGTGGATTTGTCATGAAAGAAGGAGAGAAAATAAGTTCACAGATTTATATCAGACATCAGAAAGAACTGCAGGCCATTTACAACAGACAACAGAATCTGACTGATATTTCAGGGCTGATCAATCCTTCTGTCGCTGTTAAAAACTTTTCCATGATGGCCACCGGCACTGATTTTTTTTCCTACACCCAATTTCAAAAGCAGGCAGAAGAATACCGCTATCAAATGGCCCAGCATTTAAATGACCTTCAGATAAAGCATATCAGCAATATTAAACCTGAAAAAGGCGGACCTCCCGCTGTCATCGACAAAGACAACTGGAAGAAGTTTCCGGATTTTCAATACCGATATACTTCTGTCTCTGAAAGTCTGAAAGCACAGCCAATACCTGCAGCAGCATTAGCCTTATGGCTGATTATCTGTATTGTTGCCATCGAAATAAGTGGAAGAAAATTAAAATTAATCTAATGAACCGTTATTTATATATCCAATTTTACCGTAACAAAGCATATCTCATAGCATTGTTGTTTTTATTCATGGCCGGATTAATGGCTATTTATACCGGGAAAAAATTTCTTGACAGAAACGAAGATATCATCTCCAAAAGCGGAGCGTTTCAGAAAGAAAGCATAGCACGAAATACTAAATTTCATAAAGATGATCTGGGACTGGCTCTATATTATATCAAATTTAATTTAGTCAATGAAACGCCCAAACTGGCTGCTCTCAATATCGGAATGCGTGATTTAAACCCTTCTATCCAGGGAGTAACCATCCGGAATCTGGAAGAACAGCGCTACAATGCTGATTTCTATAATCCGGCCAATGCAGCGGTTGGAAACTTTGATTTCAGTTTTGTTATTGTTTTCCTCTTTCCATTGGTCATTGTAGCATTTTGTTATAACCTGATTTCTGAAGAAGAAGAAAAAGGAACCTGGAAGCTGCTGTCGGTTCAAAGCGGCAATTTGCAGAGTTTTTTAGATCAGAAGATGCTTATCCGCCTTTTAGCAGTCACAGCTGTATATCTGATTTTAATGATTATTGCCTCTGCCTGGATAAAGATACCCTTGGACCTTTATTTTATTGCTTTTGCAGCAAGCGGATGGCTTTATGTTCTATTTTGGTTTGCGTTGTGCAGATGGATTGTTTCTTTCCGTAAATCATCGGCTCAGAATGCATTGATTCTCCTTATCGTATGGGTGGCCATCAATTTTATCATTCCTATGAGCAGCAATATCCTGATTCAGAAGATTTATCCTGTTCACGAATCTCTCAAAGCAGTAATGGAACAGAGAGAGGGTTATCACAATAAGTGGGATGAAGCCAAACAGCCCACTATGGAAAAGTTTTACGAAGCATATCCCCAATACAGAAATTTCACAGTGGAAGAAAATGATGCATTTACCTGGACGTGGTATTATGCTATGCAGCATATGGGTGATCTGGAATCTTCGAAATCCTCAGAACAGTACACCGAAAAAATGCAGAAAAGAAATCTGGCTGCCAGCTACCTCGGCTATCTCCTGCCGAATCTTCATACCCAGCTTGTATCAAGCCATCTTGCAAAAACAGATATGAGCAATCATTTACAATATGCTTCTTCTCTTAAAAAATTTCATGAGAAAAAACGTTTGTTCTTCTACCCTCTTATTTTCTCGGAAAAAAATGCTGAGTCTGTCAACTGGGCACAGCAGATTACAGAAGTCTTCAGATTTTCTGAACACATCGGATATGTTCAGATATTTCTCCCATACCTAATCTTCATCGCTTTATTTATCATTCTTTCACAAAACAAATACAGAAAACTATGCTAAAAACAATCAATCTCCATAAAAAATACAACAGCTTCACCGCGCTTCATTCTCTAAACCTGGAAGTAAAAAAGGGAGAAATTTTTGCACTGCTCGGTCAGAACGGCGCCGGAAAAAGTACCACGATCAATATTCTTCTCGGGTTAATTAAAGCAACTTCCGGAGATGCTTTTATTAATGGGATCTCAGTAAAAGATGAACCTCAGAAAATAAAAAAGCATCTGGCTTATATTCCTGAAACGGTTCTTTTATATCCTCACCTTACCGGAATGGAGAATCTTGATTTTTTTTCCAAAATTGCCGGATTCGATTATCAGAAAGATGAGCTGTCTGCACTCCTTAAACGGACCGGTTTACAGGAAACCGCTCACCAGAAAGCATTGGGAGGGTATTCTAAAGGAATGCGCCAAAAAGTAGGTATTGCTATTGCTCTCGCCAAAGATGCAAAAGTACTTCTCCTTGATGAACCCACCAGCGGACTGGACCCAATAGCCACTGCTGAATTTACAGAAATTGTCCGGCAGCTGGGTCAGGAAGGCAGAACGGTATTAATGGCAACTCATGATATTTTCAATGCAGTAAGTGTTGCTACCAACATTGGAATTATGAAACAGGGAGAACTTGTACAGAACTTACCTTCCAAGGCTTTTACAGCCCAGGAACTGCAGGAATTATATCTTAAAACAATTTGATGTTTATGTTACTCTGATAAGTAACTTTTCATATTATCAATTTGGTTGATGCCCGGGAATATTTTGTTGCCGGGCATTTTTACTGATCATCTTATTTATGCCAACGCTTTCTTGTATTCGGCTAAAGCTCTTTCACGGGCATAGGTATGCTCTACAATGGGGAAAGGATATTCAGGGGTATTCCATTCGGGCAGCCATTTTTTTATATAATGCAGGTCTTTGTCAAACTTTTCTGTCTGAGCTGCCGGATTAAAAACCCTGAAATAAGGTGCTGCGTCACAACCACTCCCTGCTGCCCACTGCCAGTTTCCGTTATTGGCTGCAAGGTCATAGTCATTCAGTTTGGAAGCAAAATAAGCTTCGCCCCACCGCCAGTCAATCAGCAAATGTTTACATAAGAAACTCGCAACGATCATCCGCACACGGTTATGCATATAGCCTGTCTGATTAAGCTCCCTCATCCCGGCATCTACGATCGGATATCCTGTAGTGCCATCGCACCAGTGCTTAAACTCATTCTCATTGTTCCGCCAATGAATGTTGTCATACCTGGTTTTAAAAGATTGTTGGACAACCTGAGGAAAATGATACAAAATCTGCATAAAAAACTCACGCCAGATCAGTTCAGAAAGCCATACAGCATTATGTTTCAATGCAAAAGCCACACATTTTCTGATGCTGATGGTTCCAAAACGTAAGGCAGTTCCCAGCTGTGTTGTATGCTGTAAAGCAGGATAATCACGATATTGATCATAATTATCGATGACGGAAGCCTCCAGAACCGGTTTTTTAAAATCAAATTCCGTTTTTTTGAAACCTATCTCTTTTAAAGTAAGGATATCGGAATGTTCCTGGGAAAAAAGATTTTTAAGATTTAATTCAACAGGCTGATAGTGTTCGGGAGTTAGCGTCTCCCGCCACTTCTTTGCAAAAGGAGTGTAAACGGTATAGGGAGAACCGTCTTTTTTAATAATCTGATCCTTATCAAAAATTACCTGATCCTTATAGGCTTTAAAAGGAATTTCTTTTTCCGTAAAAAAATAATAGACCTCCTTGTCTCTTTCAATGGCCTGGGGCTCATAATCCCGGTTACAGAATACACTTTCAATATCATATTCTTCAGACAGTTTTCTGAATATTTCTATGGGTTTTCCATAATACGTATTGAGTTTTGAACCGTATTTTTTTAAAGAAAGATTGATAGCTGTCAAAGCCTGATGAATATAATCAACTCTGCGGTCTTCCTTATCTTCAAGTTTTCCGAGAATATCGGTATCAAATATAAAAATGGGCATTACCGGAGCTTCAGACTGAAGTGCATGGTGAAGACCAATATTGTCTTCTAACCTCAAATCACGTCTCAGCCAGAATAGGGTGATTTTACTTTTCATGATTTTTTCAAATTCAAACTACTTCTTTTCATTCCTTTCTTTGGAATCCTTTTCCTAACGAAAGATAAAGATACTGATTATCCTATAAAATTGTAAGCGTTAGAATAAATGAACTTTATCATGACCAATTTATCTGACTATATCCAGTAAAATTTCCGACCTTTACAGGGATTTTAATTGAAAAGAAACTTACAGCAATGGAAGAATTTGAAGTACCGGTAACTTATAAGGGTAAAGAACTGCTTTTTAACGGAAAGCTGGCTACATTCTCTTATGGATATAAGCTGTATGTAGACGTAGATGGAACTGAAGTCGTTATTGAGCGTGATGATCACGGTGATTTAAGGGCTCTCCTTCCGGATGCTGCTTCGGAAAAAAATATAGACAAAGGACTTATTGAAGCCATTATAGAAGTATTTAAAGAGCTTCAGGTTTTATAGGTGATAAGCCAATGAATCCTAAATTTTTTAGGAGACAAACTTCTCTAAAAAACAAATTTTATTGCAAAACTGAAAAAATCTGATTAGTTTTATTTTCAAAAATAACTCTGTTTACATCCTGATATTCTGTAATATGAGAAAATTAACTTTTCTTTTTCTGATTGCAACCATTCATTCGCTCCATGCACAGCAAAGCCATGTAAAACAATTCATCATAGGACTGGATTCTATTCGTACCCAGCTAAATATCCCAGGAATGGCCGTTGCCGTAAAACAAAGGAATACGATTCTGCTTAAGCAGGGTTACGGATATTCAGACTTAGAAAATAAGATTCCCGTTACCTCACAAACGACCTTCCGTGTGGCATCAGTAACCAAAACACTGACCTCTACTCTGGTTATGCAGCTTGTAGAAAAGAAAAAACTAAATCTAGATAATCCGATTACGGCATATGGAATTGACTTGGGAGATTCTTCAATCACAGTAAAACAATTACTTACCCATACTTCTGACGGAGTCCCTGGAAAGTACTTTCAGTACAATGGTTATCGTTTTGGTTTATTAGGTCCTGTTCTTGAAAAGGCATCCGGTGTTCCTTTCTACCGCTTATTAACAGAAAGAATACTTATTCCAGTAAATATGCTTTCATCTGCTCCATCCATCTCATTGAATCAGTTCTATGAATACAAAACCATCAATCCTCTAATTCTTCCGTTTTTCGATACAGCATTTAGCAGATTGGCCAAACCCTATGAACTGACTGGTTCCGGAACAGTGAAACGTATTGAATATATTAATGAATTCGGAGCGTTTGGAGGTCTTGTGACTAATGTCGAAGACTTATTAAAATACTCAGATGCAATTGATCACAACTCACTGATTTCCCAATCTACTCAAAAGCGGATCTTTACCCCAAACCGAACTGATAATGGTGCTATAACACCTTACGGAATGGGCTGGTTTGTACAGTCTTATAAGAATAGAGACTATTACTGGCATTACGGACAAACTCAGGGTGAATCAGCTCTTTTTGTAAAAGTCCCTTCTTTAGAACTTACCTTGGTAGTATTATGTAATACCGATAAACTTAGCCAGCCATTTCCACTTGGGGACGGAGACCTGTTCATGTCTCCTGTTGCCAGTTTATTTTATCACTGTTTTATTAACACTGCAGCTCATGATTCGGAACTGAAAAATAAAGAATTAATAAGCCAGGCTTCAATTGCTATTGTAAAAGGAGATACATTGAAAGCTCAAAAGCTTTACAGTGTATACAGGAATATCAATAGTAATGATAACAAGGCTCTGATTCGTTCTGGAAAAGTCATTGCTGAAATCAGTAATGTCAGTATTAACAAAAACCTCAGCCGCTCATTCACGCTTGTAAAACCTGTATCCTTGAAAGTATATGGTGTAGGTGAAAACTGCTCAGGAGACAGCAGTTCATGGTGTGACTATGGATGGATAGAAGATTATTCAGGAAAGATGATATGGCAGATGCAAAAGCAGCCCGCTCTTCCAGCTGGTGGTGCATTGAAAAATCAGAAAGTTGTTCAAAAAATTTTTTTACCTGCCGGAAAATATACTCTTCATTATAAATCAGATTCAGGACATGCTTATAATCATTGGGATTCACTCCCTCCGGATGATTTTTTCTGGGGAATAATTCTTTCAGAAGAGCAATAATCTATCATTCAAAAACCACGTAATTTACTTTATCCACTCCGGTATTCCCTGTTTTCTCATGATAAGCATAAAGCACCAGCTCATAGTTCCCAGGTGAAGTAATGACATAGCTCCCTTCAAACAGATTGGTTGAAACCAGAGACATGTCTATATTCTTTACCAGTTTGCCATCCTTTTTCAGAATCCCTTTCACTTCAATTTCATCTGAGTTCCATACTCCTCCTTTATCGATGACGCAGCCACACATCATGACAATATTCGCCTGAAACAGAAAAGGTTTGTCTTTAATACTGTTCAAAGCAATATATTGATGGGTTCTGGGTTTCAGAATATCAATAATATACCCCGGAATTTCAAGAATAATTCCTTCTCCCAAAATATGTTTCCCTGGAATCAGCCACAGCTCTGTACTTACAACTGCTTGCGCCTGTTTGCTGTTTAGAGGAGAAATAACCTCTATATTGACAAAAGTAGGCTCATCAATATCTACTGTGGCTATAAACCCACCTGTCTGCTCATCTGCAATGGAATTTCCTCTGACTTTAGGAGTCTTCATAATCAGATCTGTATTCCCTGTGCTGCCCGTTGTCTTTCCTTCTGCCAGGATTCGCTGGTTCAGCTTGTTCCTGATAATAATATGCGCTCCTCCCAATGAGGTTCCGATAAATTTGGCATCTCTTGCTTTAGCCCTTATCATAACTTTTGTTTCCGTGGCAGAGACCATAAGATGGGAAAAAAGAAATACAGTGATAAAAAGTAATATTCTCATAATGGGTTTGATTTTAAATATTCCTGTTTGAAACGATGATGGAAAGATTCACTTTTAAGTTCCTGATCAATACGATCCAGATAATTGAAAACCAACAGGTCATCTGACAATAGTTTCAATATTGCTTTTTCGCAGCTGTCCCATATCTTCTCCAGTTCAGGCAGCATTTCTATTGCCTTAGGAGATAACGAAATGATCTGTTTCCTTTTATCTATACTGTCTTTTTTGATGACGAGATATCCCTTTTCGGTCATTTTCTTAACAATAACCACGACAGACGGATGTGAATATCCCAACGGCTCAGCAATATCGGTAATAGAAATTTCACCTTTTTTTTGCAGCAACATAAAAACCAGATACCAATTGGGTTCAACATCAATTCCGAATTCTTTATAAAATTTTCTGACATCATGAGACATTCGGTCACTGATTCTTTTAAGTCTGCTATCCAGCGCCTTATACCCTAATTCTTTAATAAAATCAAAATCCATTTGAAATCTATTTTGCTGTAAATATACATAATATAAAGTCAACTATATAGTTAACTTTATATTATTTTTAATTTGAACATAAATACCAGAGAAAATCCTTTTCAAAGAGCTTAGTTATTTGAAATTTTTTCTGTAATTTCCGGGAGTTACTCCCTTATGTTTTTTAAAAAGTTTGGAAAGATGGCTTTCATCACTGAACTGGAGTTCATAGGCAATTTTACTTAATCGTACACTGCTGTATTTCAAATAGGTCTCTACCAGCTTCATTCTATAGTCCAGCAGATAATCCTGATAGGAAATTCCGGTCTGCTGTTTAAAATATTCCCCGAAATAGTTCCCGGAAATTCCAAAATGATCGGCAATAACCTGGATTCCGGTCTTCTCACGGTCTTTTATATGCTGCTGAATATAAGTGATGATTTTCATGATAGAAAATGCTTTCCGGTTTTCCTGAAGGTCTGAGGTTTCACTCTGAAGGATATTTCTGGCAATAAGATTCAGAAGGATCGACATACAATTGCGGATGACAAGATAGTCCTCCGCTTTGTTTTTAAACTCACTGGCAATCTGCAGAATAAGGGTTTCCGCAAACTGTTCATCATTTTTATTCCTGAAAACACAGCCAGCCCTTGCATGATAATTATGGCTGATGTATTGCAGTTTATACAAATTTTCACAGCTTTCAATACGGTCTGCCTCCAGCCGGATTCTGTCAATAAACTCAACCGGACACTGAATACTAATCAGGCGGGATCCTTCACTTTGAAAACAATATACTTCCTGTTGCGGGATAATGAAAAGCTTACCCTGAGAGAAAGTAATACTGCGGTCATCATACCTAAGTGCACCCTTCCCTCTGACAACATAAACAAACGAAAGAAAAGTTTTTGTTTTCAACATGATCTCTTCATCTTTTAATTCTATGTCTTTTACGTCAATTTCTTCAAGCGGAAGTCCTTTCATATTACACCATATTTTCCTCCAAAAGTACAATTTTAGCAGAATATTTAGCGGGTATTTTTGTATAAAAAAATTATGAATATATATCCGAAACGTTGGCAGGCACTCAACTTCCTGATCATAGGAGCCTTTCTTTCGCCACTGGATTATTTTATTGTCAATATGGCTCTGCCCTCTATAAAAAAAGCATTCAGCGCCAGTGATCATGAGCTCCAGATGGTTATTGCCATTTATGGCCTTACCTATGCAGCATTTGTGGTTTGCGGAGGACGGCTGGGTGATATTTACAGCCGCAAAAAGGTATTTGTATGGGGATTGTACACTTTTTTGGGTTCATCTCTCGCCTGCGCATTCTCCCCTGATATTACATGGCTGGTTGCTTCCAGAATGTTTCAGGGTATTGGGGCTTCACTGCTTGCCCCACAGGTGCTGGCTTCTATAAAAGACCTTTTCAGCAGTCAGGAGCAGCCTAAGGCTGTAAGTCTTTTCAGTTCAGTATTCGGGCTTGCTTCAGTTATCGGGCAATTGCTGGGCGGAGCGCTTTTAAGCATGCATTGGGGACATTTTTCATGGGAAATGGTGTTTCTTGTGAATGTACCAATCACGGTTATCTGTATTATTGGTATACATTTTACAATGGATAACAGTAACAAAAACAAACAAACGGGGATTGATTTTATTGGCGCTTTACTATTAATCCTGGCTTTGCTTATGTTCATCTGCCCTCTTATTTTCGGACAGAAATATGAATGGGCCTGGTGGGTTTTTGGGATCCTTCTTTCCGGGATCATGCTCTTAATTCTATTTATAAAATATGAAAGAAAAAAACTTCAAAAAAATCATCCGGTACTGATAGATCCGGCACTTTTACAGCAGAAACCTTTTGCATTAAGCCTTCTGATTATTTTCTTTTACAATTTCACTGCGGGTTTATTTATATGCTACCCTTACTATCTTCAGCAATTTCTTCATCAAAACTCAATGCAGACAGGGCTCGCTATAGTTCCCTATGGGTTGGCTTTTTTCCTGGCCCCTTTAGTAAGTTCCCGGATAAAAATGGCCTCTGTAAAAATGATCAATGCAGGATTGGGATTATTGATAATAGGTTTTGTAGGGAGTGCAGTAGCTTTTTATTTTCAGCAAAAGCCATCTTTTATCACCCATACTACCCTTTTCATGGCCGGATTGGGTCATGGTACGGTGATGCCAGTCATAATGCGGACAGCCATCTCTTTGGTTTCCAGGGACAAAGCCGGACAGGCTTCAGGACTGGTGAGCATAGGAATCCAGATTGGAAGCGTTACAGGAGGGGCCGTTATTGGCACTTTATTTTTTAATCTGATAAAAGTTATGGGCTTCACAGAAGCATTTACTGTCGCCATAGGAACGATTGGCGCTTTTCAGTGCATTGGAATATGGGCAGGAAATAGATTAAGAAAAATTTTGGTTCAACATAAAGATTAATTCGAAAAATACAATACATTTAAACATGAAGAATACAGAAAAAATTACCCGGGAAATCATAGAATTCCATAAGAATATTGAGAAATGGTTCCAGGGCAAAACAGAGAATCATGAAGCTCTTTACAGGACGCTGCTGTCCGGATTCTCACCGGAATTCAGAATGATCAGTGGAAATGGTGATGCCGTTACATTATCTATGCTTTCGGATTGGCTTCCAACCGTATTTGGAAAGTTTCCGGAACGCACCATTCAGGTTGAAAATATTGAAACAAACCATACTGATTATCATGGGATTGCTACGTATACAGAAACTCAGGTTACAGGAGAAGCCATTACCAAAAGAAAATCATCAGCTGTTTTCCTGATTAATGCAGAAAAGGCCCTATGGCTTCATCTTATAGAGAAATGGATATAATCCGGAGATTACACTAAATGGTACTGCATATCCGCAAATGCAGTACCAATCATCAGTACAAAATACCTGAAAGATGTGAAATTTCCTCAAAAACATCAATTACTGTTTCTGAATACTTTCATCTGCCCGGCCATCACCGCAAGCAAAATTCCAAAACAGGCAAAAAGAGCATATGAATACCTGAGGTCAAAACTCTCAGCAATATATCCGATAAGAGGCGGTCCTATTAAAAACCCTAAAAATGAAATGCTGGACACAAACGATAAAGCTATACTCGGCGCTACCGTACTTACCTTGCCTACCGTACTGTATACTGACGGTACACTCAGAGAGCTTCCAAGACCAATGATCATAAAAGCAATAACGCAGATCCATAGTTCCGGAAAGAACACACTTAAGAAAAGCCCTCCACTCATCAGTAAGCCACAACATTGCAGAACAATCCTTTTTCCATATTTCTCAATGATTCTGTTTCCGATAAACCGACCTAAAGTCATCATTAAGATAAAACTTGTATATCCCAGTATGACAAGGTTTTCAGGCACTTTAACTATAGTTTGAAAATAAACTCCACTCCAGTCGAACATAGCCCCTTCAATGGCCATACTCAGAAAACCGATAATACCCAATCCAAACAATGTAGGATTAAAAGATTTAAAAATCGAACGGGTTTGTGGTTCTGCTTTATGAATAATATGGGTCAGATTTCTTTTGCTGTACCACCAAAGCATGATAACAAGGATAAAAATAATCACAAAATGGTAAAAGGTACCTACATGGATATTAATCAATAATAAACCTACCACTGCTCCTGTAAGTCCTGCAAAACACCAGGCGCCATGATAAGACGATAAAAGCGTTCTCTTTGTAAGAGACTCAATTTCAATAGCCTGAGTATTAATTGCTATATTACACAGGTTTCCGGAAACTCCAAAGAAAAACAGAACTACTGCCAGTGCCCAGTAAGAAGGCGCTAAGCCAATTAATAGGAGAAAAAAGGAATATAGTAAAAAGCATCTTTTAATCACCCAGGTGCTTCCATAGATGCTTATCAGCTTCCCTGCCAGAACCATTGTTGAAAGCTGCCCTATCGGCATCAGGAGTAAAAGGGTACCGAGCTCTGCTTCACTGATTGAAAGTGTATTTTTGATAATCGGAATTCTGCTCGCCCAGGAAGAAAAAACAAGCCCATGGGCAAAAAAAAGTAAGAAGCAGGCTGTTGGCATTTTTGCATTAAAAGAGTCTCTCTCGTTCATCATAACAGGGTGATAAAATTCCTTGCTGCAAAGTTAAATACACACCTCTGTTAAAATATAATCCGTTTTTGTCATTTTTACGTTCCATTTTGACCACTAAAGAATAAATCACCTGTCGTTATGGTAAAATATTACTTTACTTTTGGTCTACAGAACTTCAGTTTTTACTAATTTCGTCCATAAAAATTGAACCATGAGAGAGAAATGGATTCCTTATCCCACGATTTTAGAAGGGAAAACAGTTGAATTAATTCCCCTTGAAAAAGAACATTTTGAAGAATTATATGCTGCAGCTGCTGATAAAGAGCTATGGGAGCTGATTCCCACAGACTGTTCAGATAAAAAACTGTTTTACAAGAGCTATGAGCTGGCATTATCCGAAAGAGAGTCCGGGAACCAGTATCCTTTTGTAATACGCCATAAAGAAACCCGGAAGCTGATAGGGTCAACACGTTTTTTTGAGATATATCCTGCAGATAAAAAACTGGAAATCGGATGGACATGGATCACAAAAGAGTTCTGGGGAACATCCGTTAATCTCGAATGTAAACTATTACTTTTAACATTCTGCTTTGAAACACTGAGAACCAACAGGGTACAATTGAAAACAAAAGACAATAATTTCAGGTCAAGAAAAGCTATTGAAAAAATTGGTGGCGTTTTCGAGGGTATTTTGCGCAAAGACAAAGTACTGGGTGATGGGACTACAAGAAATGCAGCTTATTACAGTATTCTGGATAATGAATGGAATGCAGCACAGCATAAAATAGAGACTTTAATCAAAGAAAAGCAGCGTACCCCAAACCTGTAAAATAAAAAAGACAGTATACAATCAATCCCAGCCGGAAAAGATAATATACTGTCACTTTATAAGGCTTTAAAACTGAATTGGATTATTTTTTTATAATTTTCTTAGAAACTGATCCTCCTTTCTTTAATTCCCCCTGAAGGATATATACCCCTTTCGGAAGACTGGAAATATCGATAATGTTAGAATTCCCAGGAGTTAAAACAGTTCTGCCATCCAGAGATATCACGGTTATCCTGCTTATGTCTTCTCTGGAATTTAATGTTATAAAATCGGAACCGGGATTCGGATAAACAGATAAATCTTTATGTCCAATTTCCGGATCAGCGGTAGATAAAGCAGTTGTTTCCGGATAAGAAATACTTTTTACAACACTTGTATTCCCATTGATGGTAAAAGTATTAATCGCAAAATTAAATACAATACCCGCAGACTGGCTTATCCACATATAAGACTCATTGGTATAGTTGAAAGGCCCGGGTGTCTGCGTGGCAGTCCTCATTCTTTTTATTCTCAGAACATTCGGATAAGTTCCTGTGGGAGTCGTAATTGTCCCATAGCCGTCTACGGTGTACTCCACCTGCCCTGATTCTGCCCCATTAGGCACCCCTCCAGAAGTTATATTGAACTGATAAGTATCTGTAAACTGCTGCAGATAGGTAATCGGAAAATTAAAATTAATTAAAGGATCCGAATAAGACATCAGTATATCTCCGGGGTTGGCATAAGTCCCGAGCATTACATCCTGTGTATCAGATATGGAAGTAAAATCGTAGACATCAGAAAGAGTGGGCCTGGTTATCCTGTTGGCCGCCGGAAATCTGAAACAGTTAACTTCACCCGGGCAGGTCTTCGTTGTGTTTGTATTGGTATTTGGACCTGTATAGGCAGAAAAATCCCATGTGACATTCGCTCCGGAAGGACCTGCAGTCGCAGTAAGTGCAACATCTCCTGCTCTGAACGTATAAGGTATATTAACCCTGTCAACAGCAGATCTCGTTACGGACGGCTGTGCATACGCTATAATTCCTGTAACAAGAAATAAAACAGAATTTAGCTTTTTCATATTATTTTGTTTAAAATTTGGTTACTACAAATGTATTTTTAGTTCCAAAAGCTATCAATCCTAAAAAAAAAGTATTTTTATCTACCTAAAATCAGGTATTTTTTCTCTCATGATAAATCACTAATTTATATGAGCAAAAAAATACCCGGCATCGGAGCCGGGTAAATATCTTTAATTAAATGACTGTCTGTAACTCAGAGGAGTTTTATCCGTTTTCTTTTTGAACAGTTTATTGAACGACTGCGGGTGTTCAAACCCGAGAGCATAAGCTACTTCGGATACAGAAAAACCTGTAGTGGTAAGATATTCTTTAGCCTTTTCAATCAGTTTTTCATGAATATGCTGTTGTGCATTCAGTCCGGTAAGGTTCCGAAGCATATCGCTCAGATAATGAGGCGACAGATTCAGTGTGGAAGCCAGAAACTCAACGGTAGGAAGTCCCTTATTTAATGTTTCCTGTTTATTGAAATACTCTTCCAGTACGGCATCCATCTTGGCAAGCAAATCATGATTTACTGCTTTTCTTGTTATAAACTGTCTTTTATAAAAACGGTTGCTGTAATTGAGAAGAACTTCCAGATAAGAAACAATAACATCCTGACTCACTTCATCAATAGCAGTATTCAGTTCATTCCCAATATTATCAAGAATACCGATTATAGTTGCTTTCTCCTGATCAGACAAATGCAGGGCTTCATTAGTATCGTAGGAAAAGAAACCGAACCCTTTAATATTCTTTGCCAGCGGATAACTTCTTATGAAATCCGGGTGTACCAGCAGAGTATATCCACTGTATTCCGCATTTTCATCCGTTGAAAGGACCTGTCCAGGGGCGGTAAACATCATTCCCCCTTCATTGAAATCATAATATCCCTGTCCATACCCCATTTTTCCAACAGTAGAATATTTATAGGAAATTTTATAAAAATCCAGTATAAAGCTTCTTTTAAACATGTCCTTATTCACCGTCATTTTTGTATTATCCACGAGGCTTACCAGGGGATGAAGCGGTTTTGGGAGCTGCAGCATGTTGTGAAGTTCTGAGATGGATGAAATTTTCAAAGGAGCGTTATCTTTCTTTTCCATGATATAAATTTATAAATTATTAGAGGAAAAGACAGTATAAATGCAATATACTTTATACTGTCTCTAAAGTTTCTGACTAAATAAACTGCTTACCGAACTGTTCCCTGAAAGCTTCATCACCAAGTTCAAGACGCTGGGCATACAATGCTTTTGCATCTTCTCCTGCAACGTATCTCAACTGCTTTTTACCATCTGTAGCGGCTTCATATACGACTGCTGCAATCTGCTCCGGTGTAGAGGCGGCTTCCATCATTCCTTCCATTTTAGAAAACAGAGAGTTCGTCATTTCATCATAAGCCGGAGTGGATGCTGAGTCCAGAGAACGGCTTACAAAATCTGTTTTAATCCCTCCAGGAGACACTGTTTTAATAGCTATCCCAAATGGATTAAGCTCAAAAGCAAGGCTTTCGCTCCAGCCTTCCAGTGCCCATTTCGTAGCATGATAAGTAGAACCTAACGGAAAAGCAATCAGCCCTCCTATAGATGTTGTAGAAATAAATATTCCTTTTTTCTGTTCTCTGAAGTACGGAATAAATGCCTGTGTTACTCTGATAACTCCTAGTAAATTAGTATCCAGCTGTTTTACAATCTGATCATCAGAAAGAGCTTCTAAAGGCCCTATAAGTCCATATCCTGCATTATTGTAAACGACATCGATCTCTCCCAGTGCAAGAGCCTGCTTAACGGTTGATTTGATCTGTTCCGGGTTGGTAACGTCCAGCGGAAGTACAGTAACATTTTCCAGTGCAGCAAGATCAGCACCCGCTTCAGGGTTTCTCATGGTAGCGATTACTTTCCATCCTTTGTTTTGAAATAATTGGGCAGTTGCTTTTCCTAGTCCTGTAGAAGCACCTGTTATAAAAATTGTTTTCATTTTTTCTTGGTTTAAAATTACATGACAAAGTTCTGCATTGGGAGAAATCCGGAAGTTGCCAAAATGGGGTAAGCTGTAGCCAAAACGGATGTTGAAATAGATTTGTTTTTTGTAAGTTTGTTTTATCAATTTTATGGCAGAATATATTCTTGACAACGTCAATATCAGTACACTTTCCGTATACGACCTGCTGAAACATACCTCAGACAGTGCATTTATCGGGATCAGGGATTTCCGCGATATTTATCCTGTTGCTATCGAAAACAATTCAGGAATATTTACCAGGCAATCTTCACTACAGGATTTTCCTATGGTCAGTATAAGCAGGGTCGGCAGCTCATTGTTATGCTCTTGTACCTGTGACAATGAAAAAGATCAGCTTTGTTCCCATCAGGCGGAAATTATCCATTGTATCTTAGAAGATAAAAATTACCGTCTTTTTTTCGATGATATTTTCCGTAAAAAGGCATTGCTTCTCAAAGCAAAAGGTTATGGTCTGGAAAGCGAGCCGGATCTGGATCTGTATTTTGAGCTGAAATATACTGATGGGAAAATTGAGATCCTGCCCAGAATCAAGGAAATGCTTCCTGTGGATGATGTCATTTTAAAAAGAGATCTCCTTCCTCAGCATCCTTCTAAACTGGACGAACTGGCTGTCCTTGAAACCGGCAAAAAACAACTGTTGGTAATGGGTAAACACCGGTATTACAATCACCTGACCTTCTCACTGATGGAGGCAGAAACAACACAGTCAGGAAAGATCAAAAATCCGGTAAACCCGGTTGATGCCATGCAGCTGATTTGGAAAGCTGAAAAACCTGCGGAAATCAAATTTTATACAGCTATTGCTGCATTTCAGAACAATTATAATGAAGACTACAACCCATCAGAACTGGAAGCTTTAAAGCTTATTGTACAGAACCCTCTGAAACTGGATGTGTATTATCATAACCGGGAAATCGCAGAAACGGTTTCCGCAAAGTCACTTTCCCTGGTTGAATTAAACACTTTAGATGCCGAGATTCAATTAACTGTATTTAAGAAAGATCCGTTTTATGAAATAACCGGAGAACTGCAGTTTAATGATATTTCCATACCATTTGGCAATGTCATTCTCAGAAATGAATATTTTGTCTATAACCGTAACACTTTCAGCTTTGTATATGATTCGGACATGCTTAAAATCATCAGGTTCTTTAAGGCCAACAATGAGATTTTGCTGGTCCATTCTTCTAAATACGAAGCATTTATGCAGAACATCCTCTCTTCTATAGAGGAACGTATCCACATCAATTACAGCTATATACAACCCGCAACAAAAGCACAGCTTGAAGATAAGAATTATCAAGTTGAAAAAGTAATTTATCTCCGTCAGCAGGAAAATTATATAGGAATCACACCCGTTATGAAGTATGGAGATGTAGAAATTCCCGTGTATTCCAGAAAGCAGATCTTTGATACTGATCAGAACGGAAACCCATTTAAAATAGAAAGAAATGAATCTGCAGAAGCCCGCTTTACCTCTTTGGTTATGCAGCAGCACCCTGATTTTGAAGAACAGATGGGAGGCTATCAGTATTTTTACCTTCACAGAGATAAGTTCCTGGATAACAACTGGTTTCTTGATACGTTTGAGATCTGGAGAAATGAAGGAGTAATCATCCTTGGCTTTAACGAGCTAAAAAACAATAAACTAAATGCTCACCGGGCTAAAATCAATATTCAGATTACCAGCGGACTGGATTGGTTTAATGCCAAATTAAAGGTAGGATTTGGACCTAAAGAAGCTTCATTGAAACAACTCCACAGGTCCATCCGAAATAAAAGCAAATTTGTCCAGCTGGATGATGGCAGCCTGGGAATTCTCCCTGAAGAATGGATGGAAAAGATCTCCGCTTATTTCAGGGCAGGAGAAATTGATGAAGAACTTTTAAAGATTCCTAAAATCAATTTTACCGAGGTGACATCCCTGTTTGAAAAAGAAGTTCTGAGCAAAGAAGTTCAGGAAGAACTCAACTCCTATTCTGCAAAGTTTTCAAAAGTAAAGAACATTCCGGAAGTCGCTGTTCCTTATGATCTGAATGCCAAGCTTAGGGATTACCAGCATGACGGGCTCAACTGGCTCAACTTTCTGGATGATTTCAACTTCGGCGGATGCCTTGCCGATGATATGGGACTTGGAAAAACCATTCAGATCATAGCTTTTATTCTTTCACAGAGGGAAAAAAGAGGACATACCACCAATCTGATTGTAGTTCCCACTTCTCTGCTGTTCAACTGGCAGGAAGAGATCAGAAAGTTTGCCCCTTCGGTAAAAGTTCTCCTTCATTATGGTGCAGACAGGCCTAAAACAACGGCTCATATGGCTGATTATGAAGTTGTCCTTACTACGTACGGGATGCTCCTTTCAGACATCCGGTTTTTAAAAAACTTTAATTTTAATTATGTTTTTCTGGATGAGTCACAGATTATTAAAAACCCCAATTCAGAAAGATATAAAGCAGCACGCCTTCTTCAATCGAGAAACAGGGTTGTACTGACCGGTACTCCTGTCGAAAACAGTACTTTTGACCTTTACAGCCAGCTTTCTTTTGCGTGTCCCGGGCTGCTGGGAAGCAAACAGTATTTTAAAGATATCTATGCGGTTCCTATCGATAAATTTGAGTACAGTAAACGTGCGTTAGAGCTTCAGCAAAAGATTAAGCCATTTATCCTCAGAAGAACCAAGAAACAAGTAGCCAGAGAGCTGCCGGATAAAACTGAAACCGTGATTTACTGTGAAATGAATACGGAACAGCGTAAAATCTACGATGCCTATGAAAAAGAACTTCGCGAATTCATTGCAGCCAACGATGATGATGACCTGAACAAAAACAGTATGCATGTCCTTACAGGGCTTACCAGGCTCAGACAGATCTGTAATTCGCCTGTTTTGATGAAAGAGGGATATTCCGGTGAAAATGCAGTTAAAATCGAAATTTTAACAGAACAGATCCTGGGAAAATCAAAAGATCATAAAATCCTTGTTTTCTCCCAGTTTGTCGGGATGCTGGATCTTATAAAAACCAGGCTGGAACGTCACAATATTGAGTTTGAATATCTGACAGGACAGACGAAAGACAGAGGAGAAAAAGTAGCTAATTTTCAGAACAATGAAAATATCCGTGTATTTCTGATCAGTTTAAAGGCTGGCGGTGTAGGTCTCAATCTTACTCAGGCAGACTATATTTATCTGGTGGACCCCTGGTGGAATCCTGCAGCAGAAAATCAGGCTATCGACCGCAGCTACCGTATAGGACAGACCAAAAATGTAATAGCTGTAAGAATGATCTGTTCCAATACCGTGGAAGAAAAAATTCTTACCCTTCAGAAAAAGAAAAAAATCCTGGCTCAGCATCTGCTTACCACCAATGGAAAAAAACTTCAGGGGCTGTCTAAACAGGACCTCATGGATCTGCTTGAATCCAGCTCATAATATACATTTCTTTATTTATGGCTTAGAAAACAGATGAGTTATTTACAGTTTTTTAAAAATAAAAACCGACAGGGTAAAAGGCCTGTCGATTAAAAAACAAAAATTGATATGGATATGATTTAGATATGATGTGTCTGCTGTACTATTTTTTCTGAATTCCTTGCTGCGTTACTGAAGAATGCTTTAAAAATGATTATTTATTTTTCCTGAGGCAAATTTATATTTATTTAGAATTAATAAAAATAATAATGCAATGATATTTATCATCCAATGAAAAATAACTTCATATGATTAGAAAAAAATATATTTAACAGCAGATAACCAATACAATATAAATAAACAGACCCATCCTGAATTGATTCAAGAAAGGTCTGCTCTATATAATAGTAATCTAAGTATTAAACTGTTTAGCTCATATTTTCAATAAGAATTGCAGAAGCTCCTCCTCCTCCATTACAGATGGCAGCTATACCGTATCTTCCTTTTTCCTGACGAAGTACATTGACGAGAGTGGTAACGATTCTTGCTCCTGAAGCGCCAATAGGATGTCCCAAAGCAACTGCTCCACCATATACGTTCACTTTACTGAGATCATAGCCGAGAATTTGCTGGTTGGATAAAATTACTGAGGAATAGGCTTCATTTATTTCGAAAAAATCAATATCAGATAAAGCAAGCCCCGTGTGTTTCAGAATTTTCTGAATCGCTACAGAAGGAGAAGTGGTAAACCACTCCGGAGCCTGGGCTGCGTCTGCATACGCAACGATCCTTGCCAACGGATTCAGGTGATGACGTTCCAGGGCTTCTTTAGATGCTAACAGCAATGCTGCGGCTCCGTCATTCAGATTACTGGAATTAGCAGCGGTCAAAGTTCCATCTGCTTCAAATGCAGGTTTCAGCAGTGCTATTTTCTCAGGAATGAGCTTATCAATATCTTCATCCTGATCAACAATTGTTGTTCCTTTTTTTCCTTCAACTGTTATCTGGATCAATTCATTGTTAAACTTTCCTTTTTTGGTAGCCTCCTGAGCTCTTTGATATGAAAACAAAGCATATTCATCAAGCTGTTTTCTGGTTAATCCATACTTTTTCACACCCAATTCGGCTGCACTGCCCATATGGAAATCATTGTATACATCCCACAAACCATCTTTTATAAGACCATCTGTAAGACGGGTGTCCCCAAGTTTTGTTCCCTGTCGGAGCTTAATATAGTGAGGGACATTGCTCATACTTTCCATTCCTCCTGTCATAACGATATTATCTACTCCAAGCTGGATCTGCTGGGCGCCAATCATGGCTGATTTCATTCCGGATGCACAAACTTTATTGATGGTTGAAGCATCTTTGTCAACCGGAATTCCTGCAAAAATTGCAGCCTGTCTTGCTGGCGATTGCCCAAGGCCTGCACTCAATACATTTCCCATATAAACACTGTCTACATACTCCGGAGAAATTCCGATACTTTCATATGTATTCTTTATTGCTGTAGCCCCCAACTGAGAGGCTGTAAATCCAGACAGACTTCCCATAAAACCACCAACAGGTGTCCGTTTTGCTGCTGTTATAAATACTTCTTTCATAGATTTTATTTTTATAAAATACCGATCGGTATATTTATCATTAAAAAAAAGCCCTTTCATTTTTAGAAGGAATACAACAAATATAATAATAATATACCGATTGGTATATTATTAAAGAAAAAAAAATCTTACTTTTTAGGGTAAGACTTCAATTTTTATGATCTGCTCAACTGATCCAGTTTCTTTAACAGTGTGGGTATTCTGTAAGTACCATGCATTTTTTCCAGCATTCCTTTGGCTTCATCCACATCAATTCCCCTGGCAGTAACAAAAAGCGGGGTTTTGCTTTCCCCACGGAATACGCTTCTACGCTGAGAATCCGGAGTTGTAAATTCATTTTTTGCAACTCCGACAATAGGACATTTGATTTCCAATGCTTCGTAAAGATGTCCTCCTAAACCGATCTTTCCGTCATTATCCAAAGTGACATATCCGTCAACAATAATAATATCTTCGGGTCTTAATGCTATTTTTTTCAGCAGACTTAAAATGCAGGGTAATTCTCTCTTGTAAAAGGCTCCGCTTTCATACTCCGACCCCACAGGTGTTTGCTCTATAAAAGTTTCCACTTCTTTTTCAGATGTCCAGTCATCAAATGCAATACATACCGTGTTGGCATAATCCTCATAATAGTAAGTATCAAACGCGTAAATCATATTTTATTCTTAAAAAAATTCACCAAAATGCCATAAAACCCCTGACGGGTCATGTACAAAACATTCTTTTCCCCAATCCATTGTTCTTACGGGGGTCAGCTTTACATTTTCATATTTGTCTGTAAGTCCCAAAGACAATAGTTCGATCCAGAAATCATCTGTGCTGGCAACTTCTACAAAAATCATGGTATTGTCAACCCAGTCCTTTGTATAATAATCCTGAAGATAAAAACCTGTTTCTTCTCTTATAAATAGGGATAGCTTTTGTTCCAGAACAACTTCTTCAAATCCCAGATCCCTGTAAAAGCTTCTGCTGATCTCAAAGTTCTGAGCCCCGATAAAAGGTCTGATGGATTTTAATGTTGGCGCCATAGTATTTGTATTTTTCCCCACTCAATTCCTCTCTGAAATAAAACGGGTGATTATTTTCTGTCGACCGTGAGTCTCTCTTCCCGGTTGGCAATATCCCAAGCTGTGGTAAAAATAAGCTGGGTTCTTTTTTCCAGCAACTGGTAATCAATCTTTTCAGGATCATCTGTCGGTTTGTGATAATCTTCATGAATACCATCAAAGAAAAAGGCTACCGGAATATTATGCTTGGCAAAATTATAATGGTCTGAACGGTAGTAGAGCTGCTCAGGGTCATTCAAATCATCATATTTGTAATTCAATTCCAGGTTATTGGTTCTTTTATTCGCCGCTTCATTGATTACTTTAAGCTGAGAACTCAGCATGTCAGAGCCAATTACATACACATACTGTTTCCCCCGGTTGGCAGGATCATCACGCCCAATCATATCAATATTAAGGTCTACAACGGTATTGGCTAACGGAAAAACAGGATTTTCAGAATAATATTCAGAACCAAATAACCCGTGCTCTTCTCCGGTAACATGAAGGAATAAGACAGATCTCTTAGGTCCTTTTCCTGATTTTTTAGCCTGCTGGAATGCTTTGGCAATTTCCATTACGGCAACCGTTCCGCTTCCATCATCGTCTGCTCCGTTGTATACCACTCCGTTTTTTGTTCCTACATGATCATAGTGTGCAGAAACGACAACAATTTCTTCCGGTTTTTCACTTCCTTCGATAAAGGCCAGAATGTTTTCGGAATCAGGAAGATTACCTCCCCCTCTTTTTTTCATGAAGTCAGACGGAACTTTCTGATAGTAAGAATTTAATACCTTAGGTGCTGAAATACCCAGATTTTTATAGTAATTAACGATATACTCACCCGCCTTTTTCTGCCCTTTGCTTCCGGTGTCCCGCCCCTCCATATCATCTGCTGCTATTACATAAAGGTTTTTCTTCAGGTCTTCTGCATTAATGGCCTCATATGCCTTGTTAAATGCTTTATCATGCTTCTTAGAAACAGGATGGGACGCGTTCCCGTCAGATATTTTTGCCGTTCCGCAACTGGTCACTAACGCCATTGCCAATAACGGGATAAGTATTTTTCTCATAAAGAATAAATTTCTTAAAAATAACAATTTTTATCGAATCATAATCTGGTTAGTGAATCTGACAATTTAAAAAACGCTTCGTTATAAATTTAACAGCATATCAGTTTCAAATATAATTTGATATTAGAATTTTATTATATTTGATGAAAATACAAAATAGATGGATAAAATTTACGGATTTACTCATTACTCTTTTTTTACAGAAATGTCTGAACTGGCAGCCAAACACGGAAGCTATGATCTTTCTCTGGGACTTCCCGATTTCGATATTGATGAACGTCTGACATTTTTTTTAAAAGAAGCTGCAGAAAAGGCTACCTATCATTATGAGCCTCTTGCCGGAAATCCTCTCCTGATTGAAAGTATTATTCATTTCAACGCGAAACGAATCCATAAAATTATCATTACGGCTGACGAAATCACTGTTGTACCTTGTGCAACCTTTGCTTTATATACTTCCCTCAAATCAATTCTTAATCAGAACGATGAGGTTATTATTATTCAGCCATCTTATTACACCTATGGACCTGCGGTTGTGATGAATGGAGGAATTCCTGTCTATTATGATCTTGAAAACGATTTCAGTATCTGCTGGGACCGTTTTAAAAACTGCATTACTGAAAAAACAAAAGCCATCATTGTCAATTCTCCCCAGAATCCCACCGGAAAAGTATGGAAAAAGGAAGACTGGCATCAGCTGTATGAAATGATTAAAAACCGGGATATTTATCTGGTTTCCGAAGAAATATATGACACTTACTGCTACGATGAGACCGATCATTACAGTTCTTTCATTCATCCTGAGCTTAGAGAGAAGACATTTTGTATTTTTTCTTTTGGAAAAATGTTCCATACTTCCGGATGGAAAGTCAGTTATATACTTGCTCCTGAAGCTTTGACAGCAAAATTCCGTTGCCATCAGCAATATATCTCTTACAGTGTCAATGCTCCGGCTCAATATGCAGTAGCAATGTATCTCAATGTGTTCGAGCCGGATCGCAACAAAAAAGTCATGCAGAAAAAAAGGGATATTTTCAATAATCTGTTGCAGGAAACTTCTCTACAGATTGAGCACCAAACAGAAGGAAGCGTTTTCCAGATCGTCAATTTCAGAAGTGTTTCCAAAAGCATGACAGATGTAGAATTTTCGAGATGGCTTACCGTTGAGAAAAAGGTATCCTGCCTCCCACTTTCTGCTTTTTATAATGCAAGACAGAATTCGGATTACGTCAGGTTCAGTTTTGCTAAAAAAGATGAACTGATTATCCAGGCATTAGAGCATCTGAAAAAGAATCTTTAATTTTCCTACATGGCTTTTCCCACAGATTAGATTACCCAGATTTTTACAGATGATTGTGGGAATTTTCTTTTCCATGTTTTTTAACTTAACCAGAATAGATATGAAAAAAGCACCGCCAGAGCGATGCTTTTCAGTATTTTTACATTGATTTTAGAGCGCTAAAACTCTTACATCAATTCTTCTGTTTTTTGCTTTACATTCATCAGTGTCATTAGCTTCACATACCGGATGTTGAGATCCATATCCTTCAGCTTCTATTCTGTCTGCTGAAACTCCCAGCTCAAGTAATTTAAGCTTAGCGGTTTGTGCCCTTAGGCTGGATAACTGAAGATTGCTTTCTTCATTTCCACTGTTATCGGTATAGCCTCCTAATTTTATTTTCAGATCAGGATACGCATTTAAAATTTCAGCCAAGGTGTTTAACTGAAGTTCATAACCTGGTTTTAAATCGCTTGAGCCTGTTTCAAAATAAAGGTTTTCAATGGTATACCACTTATTAGGATCTAAAACAGATTTATCTTTTTGTTTAACAGCGTTATATAGCTGATAAAGCTGGCTTCCGTCTCCTATAGCAATTGTTTTTCCTCCATCCAGTTTTATTTTCTGGATATTGCCTGTTTCGTATACAAAGTCTCCGCTTTCATTAAGGTGTCCCTGAACCTGACCCGGAACAACCTGAGCTGCATTAGAATCTGCAACTACAGTGGCATTTGCGGATACTCCGGTAAGACTTTCAATCTTTGCTTTTCTGTTTGCCTCAATTTTATCTTTATGCAATACTGCTAAAGTAGGTGCAATCACTAAGGAAACGATTGACATTAATTTGATCAGGATATTCATCGACGGGCCAGATGTATCTTTAAACGGATCTCCAACAGTATCTCCTGTTACCGATGCTTTATGAGGTTCTGAACCTTTATAATAAGTCTGCCCGTTGATATCCACTCCTTTTTCAAATGATTTTTTAGCATTATCCCATGCACCCCCTGCATTGTTCTGAAACATTCCCATCAAAACACCACAAACTGTAGCTCCTGCCAAGAATCCTCCCAGTACTTCAGGTCCGAAAATAAATCCGATCAGTAAAGGTGAAATGATAGCAATAGCTCCAGGTAACATCATTTTTCTGATAGAGGCATCGGTGGAAATAGCCACGCATTTTTCATATTCCGGCTGCGCTTTTCCCTCTAAAATTCCCGGAATTTCACGAAACTGCCTTCTTACTTCTTCTACCATTGCCATTGCAGCCTGTCCAACCGCTGTAATGGCCAAAGATGAAAAGATAAAGGGAATCATTCCGCCAACAAACAGCCCTGCCAGAACATCTGCTCTGTAAATGTCAATACCGTCAATCCCTGCAATTCCTACGAAGGCCGCAAATAAGGCTAAGGCGGTCAAAGCGGCTGAAGCAATGGCAAATCCTTTTCCAGTAGCTGCCGTTGTATTCCCTACGGCATCCAGGATATCTGTTTTTTCACGTACTTCTTTAGGAAGCTCACTCATTTCAGCAATACCCCCTGCATTATCTGCAATAGGCCCGAAGGCATCGATAGCCAGCTGCATAGCTGTAGTAGCCATCATACCTGCCGCTGCAATTGCAACTCCGTAAAGGCCTGCACAGAGATAGGAACCATAAATACCTCCAGCCAATACAATAATCGGAAGCAAGGTAGACTCCATACCAACGGATAACCCTCCGATAATGTTGGTTGCGTGACCTGTAGAAGACTGTCTCACAATACTGGAAACCGGTCTTTTTCCCATAGCCGTATAATATTCTGTGATAATACTCATTAAAGTTCCCACAACCAATCCTACCATGATCGCACCGAATACTCCCATTTTAGTAAACTCGTGGCCTCTCAAAACCATTTTTTCGGGAAGAATATAGGTTACCAGGAAATATGATGCAATGGCAGTAATAACGATACTGCCCCAGTTTCCAAGATTCAGCGCGTTCTGTACGCTGGATGTTGATGAGCCTTCATTATCATTAATTTTTACAAATAAAGTTCCAATCATTGAAAATATAATTCCTGTTCCTGCAATCAGCATGGGTAAAAGAATCGGGGCAAAACCTCCGAAGGCATCATCAGAAACAGTTTCTCTTCCTAAAACCATAGTGGCAAGCACTGTAGCAACATATGATCCGAAAAGATCGGCTCCCATTCCGGCGACATCTCCTACGTTATCTCCTACGTTATCTGCAATTGTTGCAGGATTTCTTGGGTCGTCTTCCGGAATCCCGGCTTCTACTTTTCCTACAAGATCGGCCCCTACATCAGCCGCTTTTGTATAAATACCACCTCCTACTCTTGCAAAAAGGGCTATAGACTCTGCTCCGAGAGAAAATCCGGTAAGAATTTCTATGGTTCGTTCCATTTCGTGAGAATCTACGGTAGCATCCGGAGCAAAAATCTGCTTAATAATCAGAAACAGCGCTCCCAGTCCTAAAACAGCCAGCCCTGCAACTCCCATTCCCATTACTGAACCACCGGTAAAAGATACTTTAAGAGCTTTTGAAAGTGAAGTTCTTGCCGCTTCCGCAGTCCTTACATTGGCTTTGGTAGCGATTTTCATCCCGATAAAGCCTGCGGATGCTGAAAATATGGCTCCTACCACGAAGGCAATTCCGATACTCCAGTGAGAGTTGGCATTGCTGGATCCCATTACTGCCAGTAAAATGGCGACCACTATGACAAAGTACGTTAAGATTTTGTATTCAGCCTTTAGAAAAGCCATTGCACCGTCTGCAATATGCCCGCTGATTGTTTTCATTTTTTCATTTCCGGCATTCTGTTTATTGACCCAGTTGCTCTGAAGAAATGTATAAAGCAAAGCTACGACACCAAAAATTGGCACTAACACAAATAGATCCATAGTTTAATATTTTTTTGGTAATAGAAAATTAAATATAATAAATAATTACCAGCAAAGCATTAAAAAATATAACAGTTCTGTTTTTACGGGCTGAAAATCAGAAAAAAACAATATGACTGTATAAGAATCATTATGATTAAAATTATTGAAAGAAGTCCTGAAAATGACTGGAAAATTGACGGTTATATCATAAAAAAGGATAGACAACGGCTGTCTATCCTTTTTTGGTATTGAATTAAGAAGATCTTATCCTCCGAATTTATCTGCATAATCTATTTGAGAAGCTTTAATCACTTTTCTTGCATGTTCTGCACCGTAAACTTCCTGAATTCTACACTTTGCCGGTTCATCCGGTAGGTTTTTGTATGTAAGGAAATAGTGCATTAATCTTTTTACTTCCGCTTCTGGTAATTCAGCAATATCTCTGAAGTGTCCGAAAGCATGGTCATTGATCATTACTGCAACGATCTTGTCATCAGCTTCTCCCCCGTCGATCATTTTGAAGCCACCGATTGGAATAGCTTCCATCAATAGACCTCCGGCATGGATATTGTGAGAACTTAAAACACAGATATCAAGCGGGTCATGGTCTCCCATAGTCACATCATCAGCTCCGGCTTCTACAGCAAGCTTCATCACCTCATTATCACAGTATGTTCTTGGAACAAAACCATATAAAGCCGGGATAATATTAGAAAATTTCTGCGGCCTGTCTACCTTTAAATATCCTGTTTCTTTATCTACTTCATATTTAATAGTATCTGAAGGAACAATTTCCACAAATACATTTACAACATTTGGCGCATCTTCCCCTGCAGAAATTCCGTGCCATGGATGTGCTTTAAAATTTGGAATCATTATTTATCTGTTATTTTTTAAGTTATTATTAAAATTTCTTTTCTTAAATCTTCTATGGTTTCAGCAATATAGTCGTTGCCTTCCATATAGTTCATGATGAAAATCGTTTTGAATTCATCCAGCTGGACCTCTCCTTTCAATCCGTCATAGGTCTTGTGAAGCAGTTCGATGATTGCATTTTTAGAATCTACAATATTCTTCCATGAATTTTTTGTGATGTAAAGCTGCTGTGAAGAGTTATATTCGAATTCTTCATGGATTGCTTTTTCTGTAAGGAAAATAAACTCATGAACAGCCAGTTCTCTATCAAATCTCTGAATAAGGTTTGAAGGCTTTATTCTGTCCAGAAACAGAGTCATTCTTTCATAGGAATGTGCTTTGTTCTCTGAATTTGATTTCACACTAAGCAGTTTGATTTCCTGATTTTTAAGGGTAATGTATGAATGTACAAATTGTCGTAGCAAAACCAAAAAAGGAATTGCAATAATTAATGCAAATGCATATGGTAGATATCCTGAAAGATTCATCATAATTTTAGACTGCAAAATTACTAATTATTTTCCGTCTTCTAAAGAGTTTTTAAAGATATCCACTTTAGAATTCTGTATATAGATCAATGCAAGTATAATGATGAGATAAAAGCCCAGCATCATCCTGTTGACCAGGGAGGGAAAAACCAGAAATCTCAACATGACTGTAGCATAAATAGCAGCAAAAAATAAGACCTGAGCCTGATTTTTTTTGTCCCTGAATGAAAAACGGTTGGCCAGAATAACCACAATAAAAATCAGCAGAAGAGGAAAATATGAAGCATTGAACTCCAGCATCACTTTGCTTTTAATAAAATGAATATAGTCTGACAATAAGAACGGATCAGGCTGCGACACCGGATAAATCTGAACTTTGGTAAACTGATTCATAAAAAGTGTGGACCATGAGACCTGGTTAAAAGCCTGTATCAGGAAGAAGGAAAGAAAAAGATATCCGTAAGAGATCAGTATTGGAACGGTCTTAATCTGAAGTTTGTTTTTATAAAGATAGATCAGTGCATACAGAAATGAATAGAGAATAAAATACTCTGGCCTGGTCAGTACGCATAGCATGGCAAATATACCGGCTGAAAAAAAATGCTTTTTAACAGAAAATGCATAAAAACTTAAAAGCAGAAGCAGGCAAGATAAAGAATCTGCAGAAGCATGCCTGCTTGATTCTAAAAGAGGTTTGAACAGAGAGATTAGAATTGTTATGATCAATGCCAGGGGATAATTTTTCAAAATCCTGATCAGAAAACTGAAAATCAGGATGATAATCAGGGCATAGGAAATTATTGAAATTAAAAAAGTAGAAGCAGAGGCACTGAATCCCAGTTTAAAGAATAGCCAATTAATGAAATTATAGAAAGGTTTTACCACAAAAAGCTGCAGTTCTTCTTCATAGGCTTTAGGATTTTCTGATAATATTTTATAATAGGTACGCTCTCCTTCAGCAACTTCCTCAGCCATGGGATTCACAGGACCTAACCCGGCGAAATCAGGGTTCTTTTCCCTCAGTTCAGCATAGACTTTCCGGTGAATCTCTTCAATTTTCATTTCGGGATATTCCGTTTTATAAATCAGTCCCATGTATGCTTCCATATCCGTATTGTAATACTGGTGGGTATACAGGTAGTATGACATAATGCATACATAGATGGAAAATATAAAAACAAGAATATTCCTTTTTTTCATACATGATATATAAGGACACAAATGTAAAAAAACTATCTTTTTAAATCTGCATTCTTATAAAAGCTTTTATACCTTAAGGAATCAGCTTAGATTAAAGTTCAAACAGGGCCGGTCTTTGGGTTACTTCGTGATAGCATACACTGTTTTCATCAAAGAAATGGTACACAAGACTTTTACGGGTTCTGTTTTTATCGGTATGAGGTTCACCACCATGAAGAATATTGGCATGCCATATCAGCAGATCGCCTTTTTTAGCTTTAAAAATCTCTTTTTTTAATCCCAGCTCTTTTACTTTGTCTTCAAGGAAAGTCTCGTAAGCCCTGTAACTTTTTTTGCCAATTTTTAAGGCAGTTCCTTCATTATCATAATCCGAATTCAGGAAATATGGAAGTTTATGGCTTTTAGGAATATAATGTAAAGCTCCGTTTGTTTCATCCACATCCTCCAGCGCAATCCAAACTCCCAGTAAACCTCCCAATGGGTAGGTTGTCATGTGAATGCTGTCAGAATGTGTTTTCTGCTGGCTCCCGTTAATGAAATTTATGCTTTGGAAAAGTTTGGATTTACCATCCAGTAAAACAGATAAAAAGTCTAACAGCTCTCTGTCACTCCCTATATTTTTAATGATTTCTGAATGATGGATGGCAAACATCAGTTTTCCGCCATAAATGAACTTCAAAGTTCCATCTTTCATCAGTTTATCAATTTCCATATTGATCTGATCTGCTGTCTCCGGAGTAAGGTAATTCCTGAGAATCATATACCCGTTATCGTCATATTGAAGAGCGCTTGCTTTATTTTCTTCAGACAGCTTCTTAAAAAAGGGGGTTTCCGTAAGCTTTGTATAGTCTACTTTTCTTTCACTGGCAGGCAGATGGGCAAAATCCTTACTTGAAATGCTTGAAAAATAGCTTTTATTGATTCCGTATTTTTTATACAGTGGAATATTATGCTTTAACTTGCTCTTTTTAAAAAGGTTATAAAGCATATAGGAGAGTTTGTACTGACGAATCTGTTGTAACATAACTGTTTTGCTAAGGATTTTATAAAGTTACGGAATATTACTTAATTAGAACCAATCTAAACAATGCTTTTCATCATAAAAAAGACTTTCCACCCAAGATAAGACAGCCCAGCTTTTTAAAAAGGTTCTTTTTTGAATTTTCAATGATGCCATAAGGTTTTAACTCTGGGCGGAATCCTCTGAAAAACTCTTCAATATTGGGAAGTTCACCTCCTTCGAAATCAAAGATATGAGTTTCGATATTTTCTTTAATGACATGGTCTATCAAGACGGATGCTCCGGATAATTTAACGTAATCCTTATCATTAAAATTCCCAAGAAGCGCCACCATATTACCATCTCTATAAGTAGCAATTACATTGATTATCCTGTGCTGATAGTAAAAAGCAGTAAACTTAAGATATCCTGATCTGTGAAAACTTTCAAAAATCCTCATAAAGTCAGGCAGATCACTGTCTTTGCTTAATCCCAGGGTATTTGCTTCTATAAAGATCTTTGCCTGATCATAAGAAATGATTTTGATTTCCGAATCTTTTAAAACAGATTCATCTAACCTCAGTTTCCGTTTTCGCTTTGGAGAATACCTGTTGTAAACTTTCTCATAAGAATCAGGATACAGCAAAAAATTTTTTTTGACTCTGAGCTTTGTACGAAGCTGGTTTATATCATTGAACGGGTAGGCCCTGATCATGTAATTTCTTTTCAGAAATTCTAAAAAAGCCTCATTAAGATCCACATTATCCTTATGGGAAAACACACCAAGCTGCTGGCACAGTTTAGGATTGTGCACGATTTTCAAGCCGTATTTTCTTACAAAAGGTACAGGCATTACTGCTTCATAATCTTTATAGACGAGAATTTCCCACGGAATCGTTGAAGCAGTATCTAAAAAGTCTTTAGTAGCAGAATATTTTCTTTGTTCAGAATTTTCTAAACATTGAGCATATTTTACAAAATCAATTTCATTGTATTTCAATCTTCTAATCATAATAATCCTTCGTCCGAGAAACTAAAATAAGAATCCTGTGTAATGATAATATGGTCTAAAAGCTGAATACTTAACGTATTTCCTGCTTCTTTTATTTTTTGGGTAATGTTGATATCTTCCCGGCTTGGTCTTAAACTTCCGGACGGATGATTGTGGGCAATGATAACACCCGTTGAGAAGTGATCCAATGCTGTTTTATATAAGATTCTTACATCTACAATAGACTGGCTTATTCCTCCCTGAGTCAATTGTGAAATATGAATTACTTTATTGTTATTGTTCAGGAAAACAGCCCAGAATTCTTCTGTCCTCAAATCAGAAAGCTGGTTTTTGAGAACCATATAAGCGTCATGACTGTTGCCGATAATTGTTTTTTCAGGAATTTCCTGGATAGCTCTTCTTCTGCCGATCTCTAAAGCTGAAATAATTGAAATGGCTTTTGTAACTCCAATTCCTTTGAATTTCATCAGGTCTTTAACAGAAAGCAGGCTCAACTGATGCCAGTTATTGTTGACTGAACTTAAAATTTTACGGGCTAATTCTATGGCATTTTCATCCTTATTCCCGCTCCCCATTATGATAGCCAGTAATTCAGAATCAGAAAGTGAGCTTTTGCCTTTCTGCAAAAACTTTTCTCTGGGTCTGTCATCTTCTGCAAGAAATTTTATGGCCATCGAAATAGAAATTATTATAAATTAATAGAATGCATATAAGATCATGGGGTTTACTGACTGATCAATATATCTGGATGTTTCTTTAAAAGCGTTTACTGAAAGCATAGGACATCCCAAGCTCAAACATGCCGGAGTCTCGGATTCCACATCAGGAATACAGCCGTAAGAATGAAGAACAACTGCTCTCTGCATAGCATTACTATTGGTAGAATCCAAGCCTTTTAAACGGTAAGCCTTGCCAAATTTACCTATATAACTTTCTCCAATAACATATTTCCCCAATGAAGACTGGTAAGAACCTTCAGTATTACTGAATCTTAAAGCATCTGACCGGGGAATAACGGAACCCGAACCGTGAGAAACAACAGCTTGCTGTACAATAGTATTCTTTTTAAGATTATAAACAAAGTACCTGTATTTCCCGGAAGAAATTCTAAAATTGATAAAAACAGCCAGTTCCTGATTAAAATCCTTTCCTTTAATATAATTTTTGACCTCCAAAATTTTTGACTGTGGCACGCCTATGGGCTTCAATTGCTGAGATTCAGCTTTTGAGCAGGAAATTATAATTAAAAAAAAGAAAATAAAGTGTTTCATCATCCGGTGCTATCAATGTTACTCTATAATCATACCGTCCTTCATGACAAGTTTACGGTCTGTGATTTCTGCCAGATTCGGATTGTGCGTTACAATCACAAAAGTCTGGTTATATTTGTCTCTAAGATCGAAAAATAACCTGTGAAGATCATCTGCATTCTTGGAATCCAGGTTACCTGTAGGTTCATCTGCAAAAATGATTTTTGGTGAATTGATTAAAGCTCTTGCTACAGCCACCCTTTGTGCTTCTCCACCGGAAAGCTGATTAGGTTTATGATTCAGCCTCTGCTCTATCTTTAAATCTTCGAATAAAGCATATGCTTTTTCAATAGCTTCTCTTTCATTGGCTCCGGCTATTTTTGTCGGAAGCAGTACATTTTCCAGTGCTGTGAACTCCGGAAGAAGCTGATGAAACTGAAATACGAAACCGATATTCTGATTTCTGAATTTCGACAGCTGCTTATCATTCATGTTAATAAATGACTCTCCTGCTATTTCAATTTCAGTATCATATTTGTTTGATTGAGTCGGGTGATCCAGCGTTCCTAAAATCTGAAGCAATGTAGACTTACCTGCTCCGGACTCTCCTACAATAGAAACCACCTCTCCTGTTTTGATTTGAATATCAACACCTTTCAGTACCTCTAAATTCCCATAAGATTTATGGATATTTCTTGCTTTAATCATGATTCAAAAATAGTGAATTGCCTGCAAATAAAAAACCGCTTTTTGAAACGGTTTATATTTTATTTTGCTTTTAAAGATATCCAATTTTTTTAATCCATTTATATGAGTCTTTTCTATTAATTTTTTTAATTATTTTCTTCTTTTTTCACCGGTGAAAATTATATATAAATATTATTTCCTTTTATACTTTTTTAAAACTGTAAGGTTATTCAATAACAAGAAAACCTCCCGATTTGGGAGGTTTTACTATTTTCAGTTCAGAAAATTACAGTAACAAAGTTAATGGGCTTTCTAAATAGGTTCTTAATGTCTGTAGGAACTGCGCACCTGTAGCACCATCCACTACTCTGTGGTCACAAGCCAATGAAAGCTTCATCGTGTTTCCAACTACAATCTGACCGTCTTTAACGATTGGTTTCTCAATGATTGCTCCTACTGAAAGGATGGCAGAGTTTGGTTGGTTAATGATACTTGTAAATGTTTCGATGCCAAACATTCCTAAGTTGGAAATAGAGAATGTAGATCCTTCCATTTCGTTAGCTTTAAGACCTTTGTTCTTAGCTCTTGAAGCCATATCTTTTACCGCTGCAGAGATTTGGGTATACGTCATCTGATCTGTATTTTTCAATACAGGAACTACCAATCCATCAGGAATAGCCACCGCTACACCAATATTGATATTTCCTCTGTGGATGATCTTATCCCCTGCCCAGCTTGAATTTACCTGAGGGTGTTTTCTCAAAGCAATCGCAGTGGCTTTAATGATCATATCATTGAAAGAGATCTTGGTATCTGGTAAAGAATTGATTTCTTTTCTTGCTTCAATCGCTTTATCCATATTGATCTCAACCATCAGATAGTAGTGAGGAGCAGAGAATTTACTTTCAGAAAGACGTTTTGCAATCACGTTTCTTACCTGAGAGTTTGGAGTCTCTGTATCTTCGCCCTGTACAAAACTTACTGCAACAGGAGCAGCGCTTGCTGCAGGAGCTGAAGCAGGTGCTTTTGCAGCCGGCTGATAATTTTCAATATCTTTTTTAACAATTCTTCCGTTTTCACCAGATCCCTGAACACTGTTGATGTCAACCCCTTTATCCTGAGCCATTTTCTTAGCCAGTGGAGAGATGGCTACTCTGTCAGAAGATGAAGAACTTACAGCCGGAGCTGCTTTTTCTTCAGTTTTAGCTTCTGTTTTTTGTTCAGCTGGTTTTTCAGTTGAAGCAGCAGCTTTTGGAGCCCCTACAGCGGAAACATCTGTTCCTGCAGGACCTATAATTGCCAATACTGAATCAACAGGAGCTGCACCACCTTCTTCTACTCCCTGCTTCAACAGTACTCCATTGAATTCAGATTCGAAATCCTGTACTGCTTTATCAGTCTCGATCTCAGCAAGAAGATCTCCTTCTTTTACTGTATCACCTACATTTTTATGCCATTTAGCTACCTTACCTTCTGTCATTGTATCAGAAAGTCTTGGCATTGTAATAACTTCTACCCCAGCCGGAACTTCTGCAGCAGCAGGTGCAGCTGTTTCAGCTTTTGGCTGTTCTTCTGATTTTTTTTCTTCAGTACCTGCAGCAGGAGCAGCAGCTCCGCCTGTCAATCCTGAAATATCCTCTCCTTCATTACCGATAATTGCTAAAACAGAATCTACTGCAGCAGCTCCACCTTCTTCTACACCTACGTATAAAAGAGTACCTTCTACTTCAGATTCAAAATCCTGAACCGCTTTGTCAGTTTCAATTTCAGCTAAAATATCTCCTTCTTTTACTTTATCTCCTACTTTTTTATGCCATTTTGCCACTTTACCTTCCGTCATTGTATCGGACAGGCGGGGCATCGTAATTACTTCTGCCATAATCTATATTGATTTGAGATCCGAGATTTGAGATTTGAGATTTCAGAAATTTCAAACTTCAAATTTCAAATTAATTTTTATTTTTTAGTTTTCTAATTTGTCTAGGAATGGATAATCTTCCTGAGCATATACATATTCATAGATTTTTTCTGCATCCGGATACGGAGAGTTTTCCATAAATTCAATACACTCTTCAACGAAGTCTCTTGATTGGTTGTCTATTGTTTCCAATTCTGCTTCTGTAGCCCAACCGTTTTCCAGGATTCTGTGCTTTACAAGCTCAATCGGATCATCATTTTTATGAACAGCTACCTCTTCTTTAGATCTGTATGGTTCAGCATCAGACATAGAATGTCCTCTGTAACGGTAAGTTCTTGCTTCAATGAAAGTAGGCCCATCTCCTCTTCTCGCTCTTTCAATAGCTTCATAAGCAGCTTCTGCTACTTTTTCAGGATCCATTGCATCTACAGCAAGACAAGGCATTTCGTATCCTAATCCTAATTTATAGATATCTTCGTGGTTGGCCGTTCTTTTTACGGAAGTTCCCATGGCATACTGGTTGTTTTCCACAACAAATACGACAGGAAGTTTCCAGTTCATTGCCATATTGAATGTCTCATGTAAAGACCCCTGTCTTGCAGCACCATCTCCAAAGAAACAGATGTTCACTGCTTTTCTGTCGAAATATTTATCTGCAAAAGCAATACCTGCACCTAAAGGAATCTGTCCTCCAACGATACCGTGTCCTCCGTAAAAACGGTGTTCTTTACTGAAAATGTGCATAGATCCACCCATTCCTCCGGATGTTCCCGTAGCTTTACCACAAAGTTCTGCCATGATTCTTTTAGGATCTACCCCCATCGCCATTGGATGGATGTGGCATCTGTAAGCAGTAATCATACTGTCCTTTGTAAGATCCATTGCATGGGTAAACCCGGCAGGGATTGCTTCCTGACCGTTATACAAATGTAAAAAACCTCTGATCTTTTGTTTTAGGTAAAGAGAACGGCATTTGTCTTCAAACCTTCTCCACATTGTCATATCTTCATACCACTTCAGGTATACCTCTTTAGAAAATTCTTTCATGTGTTAGCTCTTGCTTTTTTATGATGAAATAGTTGAGCAAAATTATGAAAAAAACTTTGTTTTTATTCTATACATAGATAACTTTTCGTTTTTTCTGCAAATTCTATTTGCGGGCTGAGTGGATTATTCTTAATTTTCGAGACCTCTACGCATTCAAAAAACGATTTTCAACATGCTGTTTTTCTGTTTCAACACATTTAGAAAAACCCTGTTTATGTGAATTTTACAAAATAATACAGGATACTGAAACAGTAAAAATTCTTGATACTTAATCCTTCGGTATCTTTTATTTTTAATTATTGTTAACATACGTTTTGGGTATTTCAGCAGCTTCATTTTTTAATAAATTCAGATTTAAGCCTTACATTTATTAATATTATAATGCTAGAATTTCAAAGGCTGAAAAATATTTCACTTTATCAAAAACTCCTGGTAATCAAAACATTTTAACAGTATTCAATCGTTCTCTATCATTGCTTTTATTTGGTTTTTGAGGTTATAGTGTTATATTTGGTTTTTAAACCAGATTATGGAAGAAAAGAAATCTTCATTATTACACACGTTTTCAAAAATCATTTCTGATTTTTTTAATCCCCTGATCTCTCTGATCCTGTTTTTTATATATATGAGCATACGGGAATATTCCCTTAAAGAATCTATGCTGTATTTTCTTCCTGTATTATTAATGATTGTTATCCCGGTTATCATATGGCTGGTATGGAATGTGAAAACGGGAAGATATACAAACATGGATGTTTCCAACCGGATTCAGAGAAAAACGCTGTATATATTTATTGCCGGGGCCGTCATTTCTTACCTTATTTTTAATTATATCAGAAATGGATATATTGATTGGGTTATGCTGTTTATTTTAATCCTTCTGTTTGCGCTTCAGATCAGCAATCTATTTATCAAAAGTTCAATGCATACAGCATTTAATGTATTTGTAGCAGCCTTATTTTTCTCTCTCGACTGGAAAATGGGTCTGATATGGCTGGGAATAGCAATTTTGGTGGGAATTACCCGTATCATTTTGAAAAGACATACGGTAAAAGAAGTATTTATGGGTGCTGCAATAGCATTTATGGTATCTTTTATCTATCTTTATTGCAATATTCAATTTCAACATTAGAATACTCTATGAAAATTAATCATCTTACTGCCGCAGAGGAAAACTTTATGAAGCTGTTTTGGAAAATGGAATCTTTCTATCTGAAGGACGTTATGGAGCAGCATCCGGAGCCGAAGCCACATCAGAACACGGTTTCCACTTATTTGAAAATATTGGTTGAAAAAGGCTATCTGTCAACTGTAAAAGAAGGACGAATCTTTAAGTACTCAGTACTTGTGCCGTTGGAGGAATATAAAAAATTTCTCTTAAAAGAACTTTCGCATAATTTCTTCAATCATTCCGGAAAGGAGATTCTGGAGCTTCTATTAAGCGAAAAATTAATCTCTCAGGAAGATATGAAAGGTTATTTTGATCTTAAAATCGAAATCAAACCATCCAAAACTGAAGAACCGAAATTCGAGTTTGCCGAAGAAATTTTAAGTCCGAAAAAAGAGAAAAAAACGAAAGGAAAAGAAAAAGACAAGGAGAAAAAGAAAAAGAAGAAAAAAGATTAATCCCAATCCCCCAAAAACACCAAATCATGAAAACAAAATTCCAGGAAACTGTAAGCCGGGCCAATGAAGTCATTTTCCGATATCCTATGAGATTCTGTTGATGGCTTTATTAGCTTCTGCAGATACCATATCATTATTGTCACAACTCTCTTCTCTCCCTTAACCTGACAGTTAATAATACCTTCCATCGTTAACAACAGAGAGGCTCAGGAAATTAATGAAGATGAATTTGAACTGATCGATCAGCTAACAGATAACCCCTCATTAACATTAAGCTTTAAATAGGTTGGAAAAGTGAATTTTGAACCTGAGATTCTTAAGCTGTTTCAAAAAAATAAAAACAAAGACTGCTCTAAAAGCAGTCTTATATAATTACAAAAAAAGCGGCTCAAAAGCCGCTTCATATTTTTACCAACGATTTCCGCCTCCGCCACGGTTATTACCATAGCCTCCGCCTCTATTGTTGTTATTACCATAACCTCCTCCGCTTCTGTTGTTATCAAAGCTTCTTCTTGGTTTTTCTTCTCTTGGTTTAGCTTCAGATACGTTTAACGTTTTTCCGTTGAATTCTTTTTGGTTAAGAGATTCAATAGCTTGCTTTCCTTCTTCATCACCCATCTCTACGAAACCGAAACCTCTGGAACGACCAGTTTCTCTGTCTGTAACGATTTTAGCTGATGATACGTCTCCAAATTCTGCGAATAGATCGTGCAACTCATACTCTTTAGTTGCGTAATTGATGTTTGAAACAAAAATGTTCATTTTAAATAAATTAAAAAATTAATAAAAATTTGGTATATAAAAGAAAAACAACATAAATTAATGAACAAATATTGATTCCAAATATAAACGTATGCAAGATACAATTAAAAATTTCAAATCAAAGCTTTTTTTACATATTTCTCACATTATGTTGAATCCAAATATTAAAAAGAAATACCAACAAACACAAACAAACTGATTAACAACAAGTTACGTAAAACCTCTTTTTATCATTAAAATTATTTAATACATAAAGTAAAAGACTGAACACTTTTCTATAATCTTAACAAAAGCAGAGAATCATATGGTTTTTATTCCCTTCCTCCATCTAGTTTCTATAAAATTTTAACCTTCACATTCAATGAAAAAGTATACCACCAATTACATCAACACGCTTATTGAAATTGCTGAAGACTGCCCAGTTTCTCAGTCACAGATCCCCCCTGAAAAAAAAGAAAAAACACTTGCCAACCTTCAGTATGAGAAACTTGCAAAGAATCCTTACCAATATACTTCAGATGATATTATTTTTGACTGCTATGCCATTAAACATGATATTTCAGAAAATGAAAAACAGCAGGAAAGAGAAAATTTCTTTTCCAAAGGCCAGCCTTGCCTTCGCTGCTCTCCTTTAGCAAAAAAATACGGATTTGGAATTCATCATAATTCAGAAGGAAAAGTGGCACTGATCCCAGTGGAAAGTAAAGAATATCAGTCATTACTGAATGATGTCTCTACAGCAAAAACCAAAGCTATGCGCTCCAAAAGAAAATGATTGAGAAAATGAATAATACTTTTCAGATCAATAAATACTATTGTTTTGAAAAGATCAGCTTTTAACACTAAATTTGTACTTCAAATTATTAAAAGACATGAACTACCATACCAGAAAATGGGTAAAGCCCGAAGACTTAAATCCAAACCACTCACTTTTCGGAGGAAGACTCCTTCAATGGATTGATGAAGAAGCTGCTCTTTATGCCATTATCCAATTGGAAAACACAAAAGTGGTTACTAAATTTATCTCTGAAATCAACTTTGTAAGTTCTGCCAAACAGGGAGACATTATAGAAATAGGAATTGAGGCTACACATTTCGGATCTTCCTCTATTACGTTAAGATGTGATGTCCGAAACAAAATGACCCACCAGACCATTATTACCGTAGATAAAATTGTCATGGTAAATCTTGATACAGAAGGTAATCCTGCCCCTCATGGCAAAACTAAAATCGAATTTGTAAAAGACAGGTTAAACAGCAGCCTATGAAGATTTTCATAAAAAATATGGTCTGCAACAGATGCATTGCGGCAGTGGAAAACATTTTCCGTAATGCGGATGTAAACATTACCAATATCTTATTGGGAGAAGTAGAAACCGAAACTGACATTTCTCCGGAAAAAATGCAGGTCATAGAGAAAGAACTCCTCAATACAGGCTTTGAAAGAATCATGGATTCTGCCCGCCAGGTTGTGGAAAAGATCAAAAATCTGATTATTGTAAAGATCAGTGAACTGGATATTGCGGAGGACTTTCTGCTTTCAGAATTTTTAAGCTCAAAGCTTCACAAAGATTACAGTTCGCTTTCAAAAACATTTTCGCAAAACGAGAATATTACATTAGAACAGTTCTTTATCCTTCAGAAAATTGAAAAGGTAAAAGAACTTCTTTTATATAACGAATTCAATCTTACCGAAATTGCAGGTAAGCTGGGGTATAAAAGCGTTCAGCATCTTTCTACCCAATTCCGCAATGTAACCGGATTCACACCCACAGAGTTCAAAAAACTTAAAGAACACCACCGCAAAGCGCTTGATAATCTGTAAGTTTTAGAATTTGAGTGTTTAGGGTCAAAGGAGCTAAATATTCCTATTTCACTTACAAACGCTCAAATTCTACAGCTCTACAACTCTTAAACCCTCTTACTCTTATACTCTCCCACCCTCAAACTCTCCTACCCTCTAACCTAATTTTATAACTATTATCCTTAAATTTATAACAGCCTTAGATATCCATTTTGGAAATTTGTAGTATAAATTTAAGAATCATGGAACAACAGTATAAAATACTCGGAATGACCTGTTCCGGCTGCCAGAAAAAGATCTCAAATCAACTGAACAGTATTGATGGTGTTACAGCAGAGGTAAATCTGGAAACCAATACCGCAACAATCATTTCTGATCATAGAGTGCAGCTTTCCGTTTTAAATGATGCCTTGGCAGAAATAGGAAAATACAGGCTTGAAGATCCCCACAATCCCGAAAAAGCCTTTTTAAAGCCTCAGGATCGTGTATCGCCGTCTTCAGTATACTATTGCCCGATGGAATGCGAAGGAGATAAAGTGTATTTCAAACAAGGAGAGAGATGCCCTGTATGTAATATGTATCTTGTACCTATTGAAGAAAAACTGGCCAAAGATCCCCATCACAAGCCTACTTATTCTGCAGACAACCTTCCGGAAAACTTTAAAGACAATCTTGGAAAATATTATTGTCCGATGTTTTGTGAAGGAGATAAGGTGTACAATGAAAAAGGAGACTGTCCGGTTTGTCATATGCATTTGGAACCTATCACTGAAGAACTTATTCAGAAAGGAGGCTTACATTCTCATTCACACGTTCACAAGCATCACGGCCATCATCATACCCACCATGAAGCTCCAAAAGTAACCGATGAAATGGCAGGCAGATATTACTGTCCGATGTATTGTGAGGGGGATAAAACTTATGATTCCAATGTAGGATGCCCGGTCTGCGGAATGGATCTTGTTAAATACCCAGAAAAGAAAACCGCAAAATATACCTGTCCAATGCACCCGGAAATTATTCGTGACGAACCGGGAGACTGCCCTATCTGTGGAATGGACCTCGTAAGAATGCCTGACAGCGGTGATGATGAAGAGGATGAAACATACCATATATTAAAGAGAAAATTCATTATTTCATTAGCATTTACCATTCCCGTTTTCATTCTTTCGATGGGTGGGATGGTTATCAATTTTCCTTTTTCCCATCAGGTTCAGGGATTTATCGAGCTTGCCTTCACTCTTCCGGTGATGTTTTATTCCGGGTGGTTCTTATTGAAAAGAGGCTGGATTTCCTTTAAGACATGGAATCTCAATATGTTCAGTCTTATTGCGCTGGGAGTGGCTGCAGCATTTATTTTCAGTATTGTTGCTTTAATTTTTCCGGACATTATTCCTCATGAAATCCGTGGGCATAATCATGAAATCCCGTTGTACTTTGAAGCGGTCTGCGTGATTTTAACCCTTGTTATTTTAGGCCAGTTAATGGAAGCGGCAGCTCATAAGAAGACAGGAAATGCCATCAAAGAATTGATGAATCTTTCACCAGATGAAGCCAATCTTATGATCAATGGCGAAGAAAAAAGAGTGTTGCTTTCGCAGGTAAAAATAGGAGACTTATTAAAAGTAAAGCCTGGTGAAAAGATCCCCGTAGACGGAAAAATCACAGAAGGCAATTCTATCGTAGATGAAAGCATGATTACGGGAGAACCTGTTCCTGTTGAAAAAAACACTGATGATAAAGTATCTTCTGGAACAATAAACGGAAACCGGGTTTTCATCATGAAAGCAGAAAAAGTAGGCGACGAAACCTTGCTCTCACAGATCATTAAAATGGTCAATGAAGCCAGCCGAAGCAAAGCCCCTATTCAAAAACTGACGGACAAGGTCTCAAAAGTGTTTGTTCCAGTGGTGATCCTTATTGCTGTGCTTACCTTTATTCTGTGGCAGTTTTTCGGTCCTGAAGGGAAAAGAAGCTTATTTGCTTTCGTCAATGCTGTAGCAGTACTCATCGTAGCCTGTCCTTGTGCACTTGGGTTGGCAACGCCAATGTCGTTAATGGTAGGAATTGGAAAAGGGGCCAAAAACGGAATCCTGATCAAAAACGCTGAAGCTCTTGAGCAGATGAATAAAGTCAATGTTCTGATCACTGACAAGACAGGAACTTTAACGGAAGGAAAACCGTCGGTAGAATATATAGAAACAGCAGCCGGTGAACAGAATCAGATTTTAAAACTTGCTTTTTCACTGAATCAGAATTCTGAACACCCATTATCCAATGCGGTTATAAAAAGAGCAAAAGAAAAAAATATAACTGCTGAAAAAGTAGACCGGTTCGAAAACATTTCAGGAAAAGGAGTGAAAGGAAACATCAATGGCAAAACAGCATATTTAGGAAATGAAAGCCTGCTGACCTCACATCAGATCCAGATTCCGGAGACTTTAAAACAAAAAGCTGTAGAAGTACAGTCCAAAGCGCATACAATTTCTTATGTAGCACAAGATCAGCAGGTACTTGGCTTTATAAGTTTTACAGATAAAATCAAGGAAAGTTCTAAAAAAGCTGTTAAACAATTAATGAGCGAAGGCATCGATGTAATCATGATGACCGGAGACAACGAACATACGGCCAAAGCCGTGGCCGATGAACTAGGAATCAGACATTTCAAAGCGAACTGCCTTCCTGAAGATAAACTCAATGAAGTTAAAAAGCTGCAGCAGCAAGGTAAAATAGTGGCTATGACCGGAGACGGGATCAATGACTCTCCTGCCCTTGCCCAGTCTGATGTGGGAATTGCTATGGGAACAGGAACGGATGTAGCCATTGAAAGTGCCGAGATCACTTTATTAAAAGGAGATATCTTAGGAGTAGCCAAAGCAAAACTACTCAGTGAAAAGCTTCTTAAAAACATAAAAGAAAATCTGTTCTTCGCATTCATCTACAATGTTTTGGGAGTTCCGGTTGCGGCAGGATTATTGTATCCATTCTTTGGAATTCTGTTATCACCAATGATTGCAGCAGCGGCAATGAGTTTCAGCTCACTTTCAGTGATCCTTAATTCATTGAGATTAAACTCCGTAGATCTGGACATACAATAATATTATGACAAAAGAAAATCTTTACATAGGCTGTTCGGGATTTTATAATAATGACTGGAAAGGGTCTTTATATCCTGAAAATGCCCAAAGTAAAGATTTTCTTTCCTTATACTCAAAGACATTCAACGCTGTAGAAATCAATTCTACTTTTTACAGAAAACCGACCTCAAAAACACTGTTGAAGTGGTATGATGAAACACCGGATGCATTTAGATTTTTTATTAAAATTCCTAAATCCATTACCCATCAGAACCGGCTTGAAAATTCAAAGGAAGAAATTGAACTCTTCTGCAGTCATATTCAAAGCAGTCTGAAGGATAAGCTTTCAGGATTTCTATACCAACTCCCTCCTTCCTTCAAAAGGACTCCTGAAAACACGGAACGTATCTTCAACAATATTGATCACCGTTTTCTGAACGTCATAGAATTCCGGCACAACTCATGGTGGGAAAAAGAAATATATGATCTTTTACAAAAACATCGTATTATTTTTTCCGGTGTAAGTTTTCCGGGCGACCTTCCGGAAGATCTGATCATCAACCATCCGGGAATATTGTATTACAGACTTCATGGGAAACCTGTTCTTTATAAATCAGAATACAGTGAAAGCTTTTTAAATGGGCTTGCTGAAAAGATTAAAGATACCGGGCTAACTTCTTTTATTTTTTTCAATAATACCTGGGGAACGGCAGCCATTAAAAATTCATTGCTTCTGAAGACAATTTTAGAATAACAAATATACTGGATGTCGTTGATTTTGTTAAAATAAAAATATTTCTCCATCCAATGAAGAATGTTAAAAACTCAATAAAGATAGAAAACAACTATTGCTTTTGTATTTATAAATGTTAAATTTTAAATAAAAGAAAACCATACATAATAATTCATAATGACAATGGAAATCTCCTTTAAAATAAAGTTCTTAAAATAAACTTAAAAAGAAAAATTTCTGTACTGCATGGCATATAATTTGTTAACTTTCTGTTGTTATTTTTAACGATTTTTAACAATTTAAATTCCATTATTTTTATGAGAAAAATTTTTGCGGGAAAGTCAAGAAATAAGACTTTCCTCGGGATGTTTGCATTGGTGAGTGCAACTTCAGTTTTATTGAACAGCTGTAATTTCAAGAATGAAGTGAATCATGACCCCGTCGTCAGATCACAGGAACATCCTGCCGCAGAAATAGTCCCCAAAATGGACGAAGAAAGCGATAAAAGAGTAATCTACCTTACCTTCGATGACGGTCCCAATCAGGGAACCGAAAATCTTTTAAAAATCCTGGATAAAAGAAATGTTTGCGCAACTGCCTTTCTGGTGGGGAAACATGCATATGGAAGCAAAAAACAGAAAGATGATCTGCTGCTGCTTAAGCAGAATCCACTGATAGAACTGGCTAATCACAGTTTTACCCATGCCCACAATAAGTACACCGATTTTTATAAAAATGCTGACGCTGTCGTTCATGATTTTGACATTGCCAGAGACAGCCTGAAGCTTTATGATAAAATAGCAAGAACTCCAGGGAGAAATATATGGAGGCTGAACAATATTAATGTAACGGATATCAAAAGTTCTACTGCAGCTGCAGACGGCCTCAAAAAAGCAGGATATAAAGTAATTGGCTGGGACCTGGAATGGAGACCTTCCCAAAAGATGACTTTAAAGGGAAGTCATGAAGCCATGATCAAAAAGGTAGACAGTATCTTCTTAAACGATCTTGAAAAGACTTCACGACACCTTGTATTTCTCACCCATGATCAGTATCTGAGAGATGCAGATTCTATCAATGAACTGGATCTTTTCATTGAAAAACTGCAGAAAAGCAATAGGTTTGTTTTCAGAAAAATTTCACAGTACCCTAAAATCAATGAGGTTTTGAATTAATATGCACAGCAGATCTGATGATCTTTGAGCTTTGAACATTCAGGGAATTTTCGGACATTTGTATTTATGAGTATTAAAGAGAACTATAACACTATAAAGAACCAGCTGCCATCCACTGTGCAGCTGGTTGCTGTTTCTAAAACCCATCCCGCTTCAGCTGTCCAGGAGGTTTATGATCTGGGACAGAGAGTCTTTGGAGAAAATAAAGTTCAGGAACTGATGGAGAAATTCCCCCTTCTTCCTCAGGATATCCAATGGCATCTGATCGGTCATTTGCAAACAAATAAAGTCAAGTATATTGCTCCTTTTATTGATACCATACAAAGTGTGGATTCTGAAAAATTATTAGCAGAAATCAACAAAGAAGCAGGAAAGCATAGCAGAATTATCAAAGTTCTTTTACAGGTGAAAATTGCGGCAGAAGAAAGTAAATTCGGGCTTGACATTTCTGAAGCGAAAGATCTCTTCAGAAAATATATTGACGGACATTTTCCTAATGTTGAAATCACCGGCTTAATGGGAATGGCCACATTCACGGATGATGAACAGCAGGTAAGAAATGAGTTTTTAGTTCTGAAAGGCCTTTTTGATGAACTAAGTACAGTAAGACCATTGAATACTTTATCTATGGGAATGAGTGATGATTTTCCGGTAGCCATTGAGTGTGGGGCTAATTCTGTAAGGGTTGGATCTGCTATTTTCGGAAGGAGAGACTATTCAAAATAGAATATTTAGGTACAGTTTTTGCTAATAATTGAAACAAAAAATTTAAATTTGCAACTATGCAAAAAATCCTTATAGTAGAAGACGAAAAAGCAATCTCGGGAGTACTTCACAGTATTCTTTCGGATGAACTAACCGATTATGAATTTGTTATCGCCGAAGACGGCCTTGAAGGGTACAAACAGGTAGAAAAAGAAGATTTCGCACTGGTGATTTCTGATATCAAGATGCCTAAACTTTCAGGAACCGAACTTTTGAAGCAAAGTCTCGCATTAAAGCCAGAAACTACTTTTATCATGATCTCAGGCCATGCAGATATCGATTCTGCTGTTTCCTGTCTGAAGGAGGGTGCATACGATTTTATCTCCAAACCCATTGATATCAACAGACTTATTACAAGTGTAAAAAATGCATTGGTAAAGGAAACCCTGAAAAAAGAAAATAAGAATCTTCAGACCGAGAATAAAACTCTAAAGAAAAAAGTAAGCAAAAAATATCAGATGATCGGTACTTCTCCTGCTCTTCAAAAGATCCAGGATATGATCGAAAAAGTAGCTGCTTCTGACGCCCGAGTTTTGATCACAGGACCTAATGGTGCAGGAAAAGAATTGGTAGCCCACGCTATTCACAATCAAAGTGAGCGTGCAAGAGGCCCAATGGTAGAGGTCAACTGTGCTGCTATCCCGTCTGAGCTGATTGAATCTGAACTTTTCGGACACGTAAAAGGGTCTTTTACAGGTGCTATTAAAGATAAACAGGGAAAATTTGAACAGGCAAACGGCGGTACGATCTTCCTTGATGAGATTGGAGATATGAGCCTTATTGCTCAGGCTAAGGTATTGAGAGCTCTTCAGGAAAGCAAAGTTTCTCCTGTTGGAAGTGATAAAGAAATTAAAGTTGACGTGAGAGTAATTGCGGCAACAAATAAGAATATGCAGAAAGAAATAGAGGAAGGGAAATTCAGAGAAGACCTTTACCACAGACTTTCTGTTATTGAAATCTATGTTCCGCCATTGGATGAAAGAAAAGAAGACATCAAATTATTAGTTGAGCATTTTGCAGGTATGATTGCTGATGAGCATGGTACTGCTGCGAAAAAATTTGATGATAAAGCGATTGATGCTTTAAAAGCTCTTTCATGGACTGGAAATATCAGGGAATTAAGAAATGTTGTGGAAAGATTGATTATTCTTGGTGGAAATACTGTTTCTGAAAGTGACGTTGCAAGTTTTGTAAGGAAATAATAAAGCTATTATTACAATATTATAAAAATTTGCAGTATAAACACTGCAAATTTTTTTTTGCCCCTATTTTAATTATAAACTATATGAATCTTAAAATATTATGAACTTTTTAAACAAGAACTATACGAAAGAATGCCTGACTTTGGCTCTGCCTGTGATGCTTACCCAGGTGGGGCAGGTTTCAGTAAACTTATTCGATAATATTATTGTCGGAAAATTATTGGGAGCTGATGCTCTGGCATCCGTTTCATTGGGGAATGCAGTATTTTTCTCCATCTTTGTATTGGCCCTTGGGTTTTCATTTGCTATACCGCCATTGGTTTCGGAAGCACACTCGAAAGAAGATCACGCTACGATCAATTCTGTATTCAGTCATGGTTTTATTATCAATATGTCTGTTGGGATCATTCTCATGGTTATTTTACTGATGGGAATGCCGCTCCTCTATCACTCAGGGCAGCCTGCCAAGATCATTCCCGATACGGTAAGCTTCTTAAGTATCATGGTAATCAGTATGATTCCGTTCATGGCATTTCAGACGCTTCGTGAAGTTTCTGAAGGATTATCATACACGATCGGAGTTACAAAAGCTACCATTATTGCCAATATCATCAATATTGCACTGAATTATGTTTTTATCAAAGGACTCTGGGGAATACCTCCGATGGGGGTAAAAGGATCGGCCCTGGCAACTCTGATTTCCAGAATTTTCATGGTTGTTTTCCTTTATTTTGTATTGCTTAAAGAAAAAAGAACAAGACGTTATATCAAAGATTTCTCTTTAAAAGTTCAGGATTTTTCAAAGCAGATGTTTGATAAAATGGTAAGACTTGGATTGCCTACCGCTTTACAGATGTTTTTTGAAGTAACTGCTTTTGCCGGGGCTGCATTCATCTGCGGGCTGATTTCTGCTCATGATATTGCTTCCCACCAGATTGCTTTAAGTATGGCTTCATTTACTTTCAATCTGTGTGTTGGGTTCAGTGTTGCCTCCACAGTCATGATCGGCAGAAAACTGGGAGAACAGAATTTTGTTGAGTTGAGAAAAGTAGGAATCAACAATCTGAAAATTGCATTTATTTTCATGTGTATCTGTGGATTGGTATTTATTTTAGGCAGAAATATCCTTCCGACTTTCTTCACAAAAAAAGAAGAAGTAGAAGTTATTACATTAGCATCCAAGCTCATGATCATCGCTGCCCTATTCCAGCTTTCAGATGGAATTCAGGTGACGGCTTTGGGAATGCTTAGAGGATTGCAGGATGTGAAAATTCCGTCTATCTATACTTTTATTGCCTATTGGGTAATTACCATTCCTTTAGGATATTTCTTCTGTGTTACTCTGGAAATGGGAGCATTGGGTATGTGGATCGCACTTGGATTAGGATTGACGGTATCCGCAGTTTTTCTTGTAAAACGATTTTTGAATATGTCTGCAAAAAGAATTAAGCAGAATTCATAAAATAAAATAGCTGTTTCAGTTTTGAAACGGCTATTTTTTATTCTTTCCAATTTTTAATTACAGATAAAAACTAATAAGAGGTTGATATAGGCTTTTTAAAATTTACTTTTTGCCTCTTTTACCATTTAATCGATTCTCTTTCCTAAAATCTTCAGACTTCGTTCTATTCCGTCCAAAACTGCTACATTAGGAAGGTTTCCCCAGTCCTCAAATCCGAAATGCCTGAACAGCTTCAGACTTGGCTCGTTATGAAGGAAAATAAGGGCAACGAGATTTTTCACTCCAAATTTCCCTACATTGTCGATGCAGTACTGCAGAATTGTTTTACCGTATCCTCTTCCTCTACAGATTTCATCCAGATAAATACTCACCTCTACTGTGCCATTATATGCCGCTCTTTCATGAAATGAACTGAAGCTTACCCATCCGATGATTTGCTCCTGTTTATCTTCAACCACCCAAATCGGTCGGGTCTGAGAGTTGTGTTCTTCAAACCATTTTATTTTGCTTTCCACAGAAACTTCTTCCATGTCTGCAGTTACCATTCTTGAGGCAATTGTTGAATTATAAATGGCTACGATTTTATTTAAATCTGTTAATTCAGCATTCCTGAACTTCAATTTTTCCATGGACGAATATTCGGCTTAATTTTATACAAAAATACTAAATTTCAAAAAATACCCTATAAATTCACAATCAATTACCCAATTTCGACATTCTTAAGAGATCACCCCCAATAAAATACTATTTATAACATTTATAAAAATATTTTTTGTCAATACACAAAGGCGCGAGGATTTTATCTGTGATAAAATTACATGTCGCTTTTTAATTGCTAATAATAATTGCTGAAAATTTCATTTTTTACTCTTAAACTTAAAAACTATTTTAAGTCTTTTAAGATTCTATTCAGGCTTCTTACTGTTATTCCCAGGTAAGCGGCCATATCTTCTTTTGAAATCTGAATTCCTTCTTTAGCCTGCATTTTCAGTAATTGTGTTAAAGTATGTTCTGTTGTATAAAGCTGTTGGTAAGAAGCTCTGCTGGAAGTATTGATAATCCGTTCGGCAAAGGTATCAAGCAATAAGTTATTTAAAATAATATCATTTTTAAGCAAAAACCTGAAATATGGAACAGCAATCTCATAAACGGAAACTTCAGTTAATGTTTCTATACTGCATAAGCAAGGTGTATTTTTGATCATCTCTATTTCTCCAACAATTTCACCGCTTCCCGAAAACTCTACAATATATTCTTTTCCATTTTCTTCAGTAAAATAACATTTGGTAATTCCTTCTTTAATAATCATAGGTTTTAAAAGAAACCGTCCCTGTACAAGAATTTTTTCTCCTTTGGGATAAGATTTCAACAGGATATCTTTCTCACTCTCCTGTTGACTGTAAAGCTCTTCGAAATAGCTTAAAAATTCCTGATTGGTTCGTAACATATGGATCCCGGGACAAATGTCCTTTGCTTATTAAGTTTTAATACTGAATTTTGAGCTCAGAAAATTACAAAACAAAAATGAATAATCATATTACTACAATTGCTTTTGATGCAGATGATACTCTTTGGATCAATGAGCCTTATTTTCAGGAGGCTGAAAATGAATTCTGTATGCTGCTTGAGGACTACCTACCGCAGCATTCAGTCTCCCAGGAACTGTTTAAAACAGAAATGCAGAATCTTCATTTGTACGGATATGGAGTAAAGGGATTTATGCTGTGTATGATCGAAACTATCAGCAGAATTTCCAATAATACCGCCTCCCTGGAACTGGTGAATAAAGCCATACAGTTAGGCCAGGACCAGCTGCAGAAACCTATTGAGTTACTGAATGGAGTTACAGAGACTCTTGAAAATTTAAAGGGAAAGTACAGGCTTGTTGTGGCAACAAAAGGAGATCTTCTGGATCAGGAACGTAAACTGAAAAAATCAGGATTACAGGAATATTTCCATCACATAGAGATCATGAGTGATAAAAAGGAAAATGATTACAAAAAGCTCCTTAAGCATCTGGACTGCCCGCCTGAAAATTTCATAATGCTTGGTAATTCCATAAAATCAGATGTTTTACCGGTATTGGAAATAGGGGGTTCTGCGGCTCACATTCCTTATCATGTCACCTGGACGCATGAGCAGCATGACGTTAACCTTGAACATCCGAATTTTATGGAGCTTAAGAGTATTGATGAAATTCTGAAATATCTTTCATATTAAGCTGTTAAAGTGCCATAAGAAGATAAGATTATTAAGCTAAACTTTGCTTAATTTTTAAGTTGTGTGCCTCTAACTTCCTTATTATATTTTTCAATCAAAAAAAGAGACTGTTCGTTATGGACAGTCTCTTTTGTAATTTATTTCTTCAGACACTTTTCAAGGAACTGATCCTGTTCCCATAAAAGGTGTAAGATATTTTCTTTGGCCTGGTATCCGTGGGCTTCTTTGGGAAGAAGGACCATTTTTACAGGAGCACCCAGATTTTTCAGTGCCTGGAAGTATCTTTCAGTCTGTAAAGTGAAGGTTCCCGGATTGTTATCCGCGTCTCCATGGATCAGAAGAAGCGGGGTTTTCATTTTATCAGCATGCATGAACGGAGACATCGTGTTGTAAACCTCAGGAACATCCCAATAGTTTCTCTGCTCACTTTGGAATCCGAATGGTGTCAATGTTCTGTTGTACGCTCCACTTCTTGCAATTCCACAAGCGAAAAGGTTAGAATGAGTCAGAAGATTTGCTGTCATGAAAGCTCCGTAAGAATGCCCTCCAACAGCCACTTTCTTTCTGTCGATATATCCTAAATGATCTACAGCATCAATAGCCGCCTCTGCATTGGCTACCAGCTGAGGAATAAAAGTATCATTCGGTTCTGTTTTTCCTTCTCCAACAATTGGGAAAGCCGCATTATCCAAAACAGCATATCCCTTGGCAGTCCAGTATACAAAAGAACCATATGTAGGAAAAGTAAAATCATTATCATTTTGAGTGCTTTGTCCTGCAGTATCTTTGTCTTTATATTCTCTAGGGTATGCCCAGATCAATAAAGGAAGTTTTTCTTTTTTAGCTTTCCTGTCATAATTTGCAGGGAGATACAAAGTTCCTGTTAAGGTTACACCATCATTTCTTTTGTAGGTAATCACTTCTTTATAAACATCTTTGATGCTTTCAAAAGGATTGGCAAAATGGGTTACCGCTTCTGTTTTATTGGATCTGATATTCTTTTTAAAATAGTTCGGGTATTGGCTTGGAGACTGCTGAGTTGTTAAAATTTCTCCTTTTGATGGATTCAGGATATCTATGATTCCTTCTTTGGCATTTTTAAGGTTGGAAGTATAAAGTCTCTTCTTTTTCAATGATTTAACATCCATTTCATCAATGAAAGGATGCTGCCCTTCTTTGGTAAATCCGGCACCGATCAGATAGGCTTTTCCTCCTTTCATGTCAATAACCGTTCTTCCATACTGATTTTTCACTGTATTGAAGTTACCAGGATCACTGTATACATCCTGAGAGTTTCTGTCATCAATAACTTTTGATTCGCCGTTGTTGAGGTCAATCAGAAAAGATTTTGTATTCCTTGTATCATACCATTCTTCAGAAACGATGGCATAGTGATCATTGGTCCAGTCTACTCCATCAAATCGTTGTTTTGTCTTGAAGAAAGATTTTGGTGCTGTAGTAAACGGAGCCTCCCACGTGAAAATTTCATCTCTGTATTCAGCTGCTTTATATTGATCTCCACCATCAAGTGCCTCTGCAAAAACAAGAGTTGCCGATGCATCACGTCTCCATACCATATTTCTTTTACCTGTTCTTACGGATGAAAATCCTTTGGGCATGATTTCATTCAAAGGCACTTCATTCACCACTTTTACAGTATTTCCTTTTATATCATACACTGTAGTGGTTGATGGAAACCTGTTCAAAGGAACGATATATGAGAATGGTTTTTTGATTACGGATGCCATCAGGTAGCTGCCGTCAGGGGAAAAGCTCAATCCATAATACATATCCTGGTCTTTTAATTTCTTAAGACTTCCATTAAGATCTACGCTATAAATTTCAGAAGCGGTAAGAACTTCAAAGTTTTTTTCATCCTGAGGATTCTTCAAAAGATCCTGATAGGTTCTGTTTTGTGATACTTTTCCGTCAGCAGTAGAAACAATAGGTCCTGTTGGAAGATCTTTTTCTGCATCAATCAGAGCAGGTCTGTTTTGAGGAAGCTTCTTGATCAGCAGACTTTGAGAATCATTATTCCAGATATAAGGGCTCTCCAGGTTGGCATTCAGATTATCTTCAGTAATTTTTTTTGCTTCTGCAGTTTCCAGATCTATGATCCAAAGCTCTACCCCTTTATTTGTAGTATTGGTAAAAGCCAGTTTCTTTTCGTCTGGTGAAAATGAAATATATGTAATTTTAGCTTCTGCAGGAAGATTCTTTACCTGAACTTCATTCTTATCATTAATTTTTCTGATCTTAAGATCATTAAAGTAAGTAACTGTACTTCCGATATTGGTAACCGGATTGATCCTTAATCCACCCAATTTCATTTCCTGCTGGCTAAGGTCCTGTAACGTCTTATAAGTAGGACGATAAGTGAAAACTACCCAGTCTTTTTTGTTATTCATCAGAACACTTGGTGGCCTTTGATAATCTGCCAGTTTCAGGATTTCAGCAGATGGCTTTTGGTAAGTAATATTCTCCTGTGCATCATAAAAATTGAGAAATGCCAAAAGGCAAATAGTCAGTTTTATCTTCATATAATTCATTTTCTACGAATGTAGTGAATTTTAACAGATTGATAAAGCTAAATAAATAAGACTCTTTTTAGTGTCATATTTGTTTTTTTATTACTTTTATCTTACAATTAAAATAATATGAAAAATTTAAGAAAACTTTCAAAGCATAATCTGAAGGCAATCATCGGAGGAAATGCACCATTATGTGATTCTGGATATGTAGCTTGCAGAGTAGGCAAAACGCCAAGTGGGGCACCTATCTGGGAGTGTTTACCATCTTGCACACCCTAAGAACAGAAAAGGCACTTCATTTCTGAAGTGCCTTTATTATTTATTGTTACTATTCTAAGATTACCAGTCTGAAGCTCTCTTCCTTCTTTCAATCATATGGTCAACTGAAATTTTCCCAGCCCCGATCACCATCAATAAAAGATAAACGGAAAGATAGATAAGGCTCATTTCTCTTTTTTCAAAAGGATCTGCACCATGCACTACAAATCCGGCAATAATCATTGTAAAGATTAAAAATCCCAGAGAAACTCTTGTAAAAAGTCCCAGTATAAGTAGTATTGAACATACAAATTCAGCAAAAACCGTAAGAATAAGTGATATCTGTGGTCCCAGTCCCATAAAATCAAAAAATTCAATTTTACCTCCTGCCAATAGCATCTGAAGTTTTGGAAAACCATGAGAAAGCATTGCAAAACCCACAAATACCCTCACTGCTAATAAAATAATATCTTTAGGTATTGAGCTCCAATTTGAATTATTATAGTTCATCTACTAAAAAATTTAGTCTAAGGTAATAAAAATCTTTTAATACAACGGGAGTACAGCTGTTTTTAGTTTACCGGTAACCGAAGTTTTTAAGATCTCTGTCGTTCTTTCTCCAGTCTTTTTTCACTTTTACAAAAAGATTAAGGTGAATTTTCTTGGTGAAAAACTTCTCGAGGTCCAGTCTTGCTTCAGTTCCCACTTTTTTGATAGCTTCTCCTTTGTGCCCGATAATAATTCCTTTCTGGGTATCTCTTTCTACATAAATAATAGAATCTATGAAAATAATTCCTTCTTTTTCTTTAAACTGCTCAGTAACAACTTCTACAGAATATGGAATTTCTTTATCATAATTCAAAAGGATTTTCTCACGGATTGCCTCGTTTACAAAAAATCTTTCTGGCTTATCTGTGAACTGATCCTTATCATAGTAAGGAGGGTTCTCAGGAAGTAATGATTTTATTTTAGGAAGAATAACCTCTGTATTGAAGGCATTCAGGGCAGAAATAGGCAGAATTTCAGCCTTCGGAATTCTGTTGTGCCAGTCTTCTACCAATTTTTCAAGACCTGCCTGATCGGTCTGGTCCACTTTGTTGAGTAAAAGAAGTACTGGTACAGGAATTTTATTCAGCTTATCAATTAAAAATTCTGATGGTTCTGCCTTATCAGTAACATCTACAATGAACAGGAAAACATCAGCATCCTGCAGGGAGTCTTTTACAAAATCCATCATTTTTTCCTGCAGCCCGTATTTTGGATCCAATACTCCCGGAGTATCAGAAAATACAATCTGAAGGTCATCTTCATTATAAATACCAAAAATTCTGTGACGGGTTGTCTGCGCTTTCTGCGTTACAATCGCCAGCTTCTCTCCCATCAATTGGTTGAGCAGTGTTGATTTTCCCGCATTGGGCTTTCCGACTATATTTACAAATCCAGCTTTGTGCATAAAAATAATATTACGAACTGCAAAGTTAATAAAACAAAACTGGTCTTTACTGTTAATCTTAATTTTTAAAGAGCAAAAGAGAATTATATCCATTTAAATATCTGTAATAAAGGAAATTTGAAAGGAATTCGTGATTGATATTTTTTCTCATACCTGTAAAAAGGCTCAGATAATTTGTATTGCATTACCTAAAACTGATATTTTTGAATATTAGAATTCATCTTTATGAATATAGACCAGATTCTTGATCAGATCTTCGTTCTGCCTGAAGCATCAAAAAACAGTTTAAAGGAACATATCTCCGAAGTTTCTCATCCAAAAGGATTTTGCCTGATGGAGGCTGATAAGGTGATCCCCTATCTTTATTTTATAAGAAAAGGAATTGCCCGTGCATACTCATCAACATCTGATAATGATATTACATTCTGGTTCGGAAGTGAAGGCCAGTGCATTCTCTCTATGAAAAGCTATGTAGAAGACAAACCCGGCTATGAAAGTATTGAACTTCTTGAAGACTGTGATCTTTACAGAATGGAAACGGAGCAGCTCAAAAAGCTTTTTAATGAAGACATTCATATTGCCAACTGGGGACGAAAGCTGGCAGAAGCAGAAATGATAAAATCTGAAGAACTGATTATTTCAAGGCAGTTTAAAACTTCTCTGGAACGGTATAAAGATATTATTGCTTATCAACCTGACTTGCTTAAAAGAGTCCAGCTGGGCTATATTGCGTCTTATCTGGGCATTACACAAGTGAGTTTAAGCAGAATTCGGGCAGAAATAAAATAAATTTTAAAATTCAAAGATTGAAGAATTGAAATATTTAAAAATTCTTATGTTTCAGCTAAAGCCTGAGGTATGATTTTTATAGTGAGAGCGGACTAAAGTCCGCCCCTATTGATATTGATATTGATATTGATATTGATATTGATATTGATATATCTGCTGTTTTTTTCTTCCTTCCTCGAACTTCCATCTTTCCTTCTTCCATATTCCTTCTATACAACCATCTTCATTTTTTAACAATTGTAAAATTTTTTCTTCTGTGAAATTCTGAAATTTGCAGTAGAAAAAAATGAAAAAATGAATTGGATTATCTTAATTGTAGCCGGATTGTTTGAAGTGGCGTTTGCATCATGCCTGGGAAAAGCAAAAGAGACTTCCGGAACAGAATCCTATTATTGGTTTGCAGGATTTCTGGTAACGATGACAATCAGTATGCTTTTACTGATCAAGGCAACCCAAACTTTACCTATCGGTACGGCATATGCTGTATGGACAGGGATTGGAGCTGTAGGAACTGCTTTAATGGGAATTATTTTCTTTAAGGATCCTGTCAGTTTTTGGAGAGTATTTTTTATTGTAACACTGATCGGCTCTGTGGTTGGCCTGAAAGCAGTATCTTCATCACATTAAAACGCATAAACTTTTATTAATATCTAAAAATGGAAAACCGTCTTCACCACTGAAGGCGGTTTTTTGTTTATTCCACATTTTCATTTCTAATTATCCTGACAAAACAAATAAGGAAGAACAAATTCTTTTATATCTTTACCGGAAACTTTTAACTATGAAGAAATTATTATTCCTTTTAGCGAGCAGCGTTTTGACTGCCCAGCAAACCGCTGAATTACTGTCCAACAACTGGTATATTTCCAAGATAGTTACAAGCAGCGGACAGACAACCAATACACCTTTAATAGACAATGGAGTGCCTGCTACCACATTCAATTCAGCAGGGGGTACCAGCTATGTTATCAATTCCAGATATTATAACACATCGATGATGAGTTTTGGAGTTATGCCTGGGAGTAACAATCTTATTAAAACAGCCAGTTCATGTACACTTTTGTTTTATAATGGAGGAAATGCAGGACCTGTTCGGGCCTATGATCAGAAAAACTGTGATACTTATGTTTTAGGAGCCTATGCATCAATTTACAGTTACCAAATAATAACCAACGGCAATGTAAAGACGCTGATCATTACGGATCCATCAGGAAACAAGGTATACTATAACAACACCGCACAGCTGAGTACTAAAGAAACAGAAGCTGTAAAGAAAACTTTCAAAACATATCCAAATCCTGTAAAAGAAGTTTTAAACATTGAAAATGTTGAGAAAAACCTTCCTCTTAAAATTTTTGATCTTTCAGGCAAATTAGTACTGGAAATGACAACCAGTGGCAGTAAAATATCAATTGATACAAGCAGCCTACAGAAAGGACAATATATTGTATCAGTAGAAAATTATAAGCCCTATCCTTTTATCAAAGAATAAAACAGAACATATCCTATTATATAAAAGCCCGTTTCAATGATTGAAACGGGCTTTATTTTATTTTTTATAAACTACCGGTAAAATTTCATTATGTCTTAACCCGTATTTTTTAATTTCTTCTTCAGAGAATTTCTGTGAGTAGAAATTCGGTTCTGTTTCGAAACCTGCTTTTCTTAAGCGTTCAAAATAATCCATACCATACCAACGGACGTGATCGTACTGTCCAAAGTGTTTCTGACGTTCTTTGGGATCTTTAATGGTAAAATCTTCATAGGTCTGCTCCAGAGAATTTTTCATGGGAACCTGAAGGATTCCCCATCCACCGGGCTTCATTACTCTATACAACTCGCTCATTGCTTTTGCATCATCTTCAATATGCTCCAGAACGTGGTTGCAGAAAATAATGTCAAAACTGTCATTTTCAAAAGGTAGATCAAGAATATCAGCCTTCACATCTACAATGGGAGAATACAAATCTGCTGAGATATAGTTCAGATTACTCATTCTCTTGAATTTTCTTAAAAATTCCTGTTCGGGAGCAATATGCAGAACTTTATAATTTTTAATAAAAAAATCAGTCTCATTCTGAAGGTACAGCCACATCTGACGGTGTCTTTCCAAACTAAGAGTCCCTGGCGACAGCGCATTTTCTCTTTGTTTTCCATATCCATACGGAAGAAATTTTCTGTAAGATCTTCCATCAATAGGATCATAGAACTGATCTCCTTTGAAAAACTGGTAAATGAGAGGTCTTGCCCAGATGCTCATTTTAATAAGCATCGGACGTGGAATTTTATTCAGTAAAAGCTTAGTTACCTTTTTCATTAAAAATCCAGTTGGAACTGCTTTTCTTCATCACTTACAATGCCTAAAGCTTCGTATACATATTCGAATGTTGAAAGCAATACCGGTTTACCATTGATCACTGCAACATCATGTTCAAAGTGAGCAGATGGCATATTATCAAGGGTAGTTACTGTCCAGCCATCATTATGGAATTTTACTTTTTCAGTTCCCATATTAACCATCGGTTCAATAGCAATTGCCAGACCGTCTTTGATTACTTTTCCACTTCCCTGTCTTCCATAATTAGGAACCTGCGGATCTTCGTGCATTTTTCTTCCCAGACCATGCCCTACAAGCTCCCTCACTACTCCATAGCCTTCTTTTTCACAGTGTGCCTGGATGGCATGGGAGATATCTCCGATTCTTTTTCCTCTGATACACTGTTCAATCCCCTTATATAGAGATTCCTTGGTTACCTGTAGTAATTTTTTAACTTCCGGCTTTACTTCCCCGATTTCAAAAGTATAAGCGTGATCTCCCACAAAACCGTTCAGAATAACTCCACAGTCTACAGAAAGGACATCTCCTTCTTTTACTACATCGTTGTTTGGAAAGCCATGAACTACCTGCTCATTCGGAGAGATACACAGGGAATTCGGGAATCCTCCATATCCTAAGAATGCAGGCTCAGCACCATGGTCTTTAATAAAGTCATGTGCCAGTTTATCTAAATATAAAGTTGTGATCCCCGGTTTAATTTCTTTTGCCAACATTCCCAATGTTTTAGAAACCAGACGGGCACTCTCCTTCATCAGACGTAATTCGTCTATCGTTTTTAATTGAATCATTGTATTAATTTACCAATGTATTAATGTATCAGTGTAACCATACTTATTCATGAATTGGAACACTGCTAAATTGTTATATTACTACCAGAAAAGTCCTTTTTTCTTTTCTTTTTTAAGTTTTGAATAGGCAAGAACTTCTTTTCCTTCTACACGGAATTCTATTCTTTCCTGAATGATGTGATAGATTTCACCCCAACCCGGGAATCCCCCAAGATTTCTGTCATCAATAAACCAATCAGCATCTAATTTTCTGGATTGCGTTTCAGAATCAAAAACTTCTCCTTCAAAACTTGAATTCACTGCGTAAAATTCTATTCCATTCTTTTTGCAGAATTCTACGGCTTCATCTAATGTTTTTCCGTGTCTGTATGTCCAAAGAATAAGTCTGAATCCTTCAGCCTGAAGCCTCTTTAATGTTTCGAAAGCGAAAGTTTTCGGTTTTCCAATTGCCGGGTAAGCATCATCAACAATAGTCCCGTCAAAGTCAACAGCAATCTTTTTATTATTTAACATTTTGTTCTTATTTTAGCTTTGCAAAGATAAGAAATAAAAAGAGTGCCAAAAAGAAAGGCACTCAATACTTTTATATTTAAATATAATAAAGTTCTTATTAACTCTTTACCCAGCTAAACTGGAACTGAAGATCCGGAGTAGAAACCCTGTCTGTGATCTTCTGAAGTCTTGCAGGCAGTTTCATCAGGTATTCCTGTGCTTTTTCTGCTTTTTCTGTAAGTCCTTTTACATGCTCAATTTTCCATTCATCCAAAAGATCTTTCATAATATTGATATAATCCTGGCCTGTATACACCATACATCTTTGTGCAGCATCTGAGAAATGTCCCCAAAGTTCACCAGCTTTTTGTCCTGACTGCCTCATTAAGTGAGCAGGCATTACAATTTTCTTACGCATCATATCTTCAAATGCAAGAATCATTTCTGAAGGATCTATTTCAAGGATTTTTGCTACGAAATGCTTGTATGCTTTAGCATGTCTGGCTTCATCTGCAGCAATGACACCGCACATTTTTGCCAGCTTTCCGTTTCCGGACTGTTTGGCCAGCGTACCTACTCTTCTGTGAGAGATATTGGTTGCAGTTTCCTGGAAACTGGTGTAAATAAAGTTTCTGTAAGGGTCCATACTTGTCCCCAAATCGAAGCCGTCGTTGATAAGATATTGAGTGGTAATTTCAACTTCTCTCATGTTTACTCTCCCACACAGATAAAGATATTTGTTTAATAAATCTCCGTGTCTGTTTTCCTCAGCTGTCCACGCTCTTACCCAGTTTGCCCATCCTACTTTTTCTTCCTGATTGATTCCGTCAACACCCATCAGCCAGGACTCATATGAAGGAAGAGCTTCTTCTGTAATACAGTCTCCGATCAATGTTACAAAAAGATCATAAGGCATTTCACGGGCAAAAGTCTGAATCTCTTCTAGATCATGTTTAAATTCTTCGCTCGATGGATCTGGCAAATAATCGGAAGGCTGCCAAATTTTTTCAATTGGCGTTAAAAATTTATCAAGAAAAGAACTCACTTCCTTTTCCAATATTCCCATTACTTCTTTCCTAACAAGCTTTTGATACATTTACTATTCAGTTTTAATTTACAAAGATATGATTTATTTATTATTTGGCGCATAATAAAGTATGCAACTCATACTTTATCTGACATAAATCATAAAAAAAATGCCGTTATAAAGCGATAACGGCATTTTTATCAAGATATTTCTGAATTTTAATTAACCAAAACTTCTCCTGTCATAGCATCTGGTTTTTCAACCCCCATTACTTTAAGGATCGTAGGGGCTACATCTCCCAGTTTTCCAGGTTTTAAATTCCAGGTATGGTCTTTATCCATCACGATAAAAGGGACAAGATTGGTAGAGTGCTGTGTATTTGGAGTACCGTCTGCATTGATCATTACATCAGAGTTCCCATGATCAGCAAGGATGAAAACAGCATATCCATTTTCATAAGCAGCCGTTGCGACTTTTTCAATACACTGATCTACAACTTCAGCAGCTTTTACAGCCGCTTCAAAAACGCCTGTATGTCCTACCATATCTGTATTGGCAAAATTCAGACATACAAAATCAGCAGTTCCCTGTTCCAGTTCCGGTACGATAGCATTGGTAATATCATATGCTGACATTTCCGGTTTTAAATCATAAGTAGGAACATCTTTCGGGCTTGGACATAACAGTCTTTTTTCCCCTTCAAATTCCTGTTCTCTTCCTCCTGAAAAGAAGAAAGTAACGTGAGGATATTTCTCCGTTTCTGCGATTCTGATCTGGGTTTTACCGTTTTTTTCAAGAACTTCACCCATTGTTTCTGTCAATACATTTTCATCAAAAACGACCTGTACATTCTGGAATGTTTTATCATAATTTGTCAATGTAATATAGTAAAGGTTCAGCTTCTTCATTCCGTATTCCGGGAAGTCCTTCTGAGAAAGAACTTCTGTAATTTCCCGGCCTCTGTCTGTACGGAAGTTGAAACAGATCACCACATCATTATCGATGATTTTTGCAACAGGGACAACATTTCCTGTCGCTGTAGTATTCATTAAAATGATGGGTTTCAAAAACTCATCAGTCACATTATTATCATAAGAAGCTTTAATCGCTGCCAGAGCATCTGTTGACTGCTCTCCTATCCCTTCCACAAGGGCATCGTAGGCCAGCTTTACGCGCTCCCATCTTTTGTCCCTGTCCATTGCATAATATCTTCCCACTACTGTTGCCAGTTTTCCTGTAGTTGCTTCCATATGTTTCTGAAGCTCTTCAATAAATCCTAATCCTGAATGAGGATCACAGTCCCTTCCATCGGTAAATGCATGAACAAAAACATTTTCATTCAATCCGGATTCTTTGGCAGCAGTAAGTAACCCCTTGAGGTGATTGATATGCGAGTGTACTCCTCCATTGGAAACCAATCCGATAAAGTGTACTTTTTTATTTTCTTTCTTAGCATAATCAAAAGCATCCTGAATGACTTTTTCCTGTCCCAATGTACCGTTTTCAACCGCCATATTCAGTTTTACGAGGTTTTGGTAAACCACTCTTCCGGCTCCCAGGTTCATGTGTCCTACTTCAGAGTTCCCCATCTGTCCGGCCGGTAAGCCTACAGCTAATCCGCTTGCTTCAAGCGTAGTATGTGGAAATTTCTGGTAACAGCTGTCTATGAATGGTGTATTTGCTTTATCTATTGCAGAAACGTCAGGGTTTGTTCCCAATCCCCATCCGTCAAGAATGGCCAGTATTGCTTTTTTTGACATTTGTAAAAACTTTTGTTATACAAATTTACCTAATTTCCTATGAATAGAAGAATTTGAAGTCCTGAATTTTATGTATTCTTTAAAATAAGAATCCTATTAAGTAAGGCCATCTAAGTTTTTATAAAAAATTAAAGATTAAAATTTCTTTAAATTACAATCCATATAAGATTTTTAAACCTGATATGAATTAATTAGATAATATTCATCCCGGAATTTTTATGAGTTTTTATCCAGATTCAATACTACTTTTTAAAATGAAAATTTCAGCTCAATTTTCATTTATTAATCGGTAAATCTTTTTAATTTTGCTCTATGGATTTACGAGATCAATTGAAGAACCTTTTTCCTGATCATGAAGAGCAGGATTTTGAAATGCCTGAAGAAGAATTCAAGCAAAAAGAGCCTTTGGTATGCAAGTTTGAGAAAAAAGGAAGGAATGGTAAGCCCGTAACGATTGTTGAAGGCTGGGAAGGCAGTGAGGAAGACCTGAAAAAAATCTCAAAGAAAATAAAAACCACCCTGGGTATAGGTGGCTCTGAGAAAGACGGAACGATTATCATTCAGGGAGATAACCGTGATAAAATAATGAATATCCTTAAAGAAATGGGATATAAAACCAAACGTGTCGGCGGATAGTTAGAAATAGATCCGGGTTTCCGCCAGCATGGTTTTTAAATTTTCAATCATAGAATTTCTATAGGGTTTCCTGTAAGAATCAGGGCTTTCAGGCTGTTTGATTTCTACAGGAATGTCTTTCAGGTTATTATGAACCAGGTTCATGCTGATAATACTTTTCAGCCCTTTTACTTTGGGTGATATTCTGTGATATGATTTCCGTTTACATTCAGAAATTCAGGACGTCTTGATTTGAAAAGATTTTCCGACAGCCTGATGATGGCATTCTGCTGCAATTCAAGATATTTTAGGTTTTCCGGAAAAGACAAATTTCCAAGGTCATTGACCTGGTTTCCCTGAAGATTGATTTCTTCAAGTACCGGAATCTCCATAAGGGCTTCTGGAAAAGTATCCAGGTTATTGGTACTGCCCATAAGTTATGAATTTTTGCAGGATTAGGATTAATACTTGTAAGGCCATTTTCGGTTTATTTTCCTTTATAAACACGATTAAAGGACATTACTGTAAATCCTGTTCAGAAGGATCATCATCAGCAGTGGATAAGATCTCATGAATTTTAACGGCAAAGCTGTAAATCTGATATTATTTATGTTTTAATGACAGTTTAAATAATGTTTATATTTCCGGTATCATATTTTTCACTAATTTTAAACCCCGAAAATCAAAATTCATTATTCTGAAAAACGGTTTTTCGAAATACCGGAAAATAATGGCGGGAGATTATGGGGAGAGGATTTTTAAATTAAATTCAACACATCAAAAAACTAAAATAAAAGTATGAAAACAAAACTATGGTTTGCTGTTGCAGCAAGTTTCCTTTCTCTGACCGCCTTTTCACAAAAGAAAAAACAACCGGAAAAACAATCCGGAAAACCGCAGGAAATGGCTGTATATGCTGAAAAAAGAGGCTCTGATTATTATCTGGTCCGCCTGGAAAAAGATAAAAACATTCCTAATGTATATGTGTATTCCAATGGGGTGACCAAACCTTATAAAAACTATTCGGACCTGAAAGATATTGTTGCAGAGTTTCCCGGAATGATGACCTCCAACAATTCAACGAAGGAAGAACTGATTTCTGTTCTGAAAAAAGATGATCATTTCTATGAAATCACATCACAGAGGAAAGATCCTAAAAATATTGAAAAAACCGTCGTTACTGTATATGAGATAATGAATGGTCAGAAAAGAATTGTAGAAGAATATAATGACATCTATGAGGTTATGGCATCACCATATAAAGACGCTATTATCATTAATTAAAAAACAAAAAATATACATATTATGCTAAACAAACTTGCTGCCTCAGAACTTGTTCTGAATGAAGACGGAAGTGTATACCACCTGAATCTTTTACCTGAAGACATTGCTGACAAAATCATCCTTGTAGGTGATCCTGACAGAGTGGCAAAAGTTTCAAAATACTTTGATACAGTAGAAATTAAAAAAAATAAAAGGGAATTTTATACTCATACAGGAACGCTTCGTGGAGAAAGAATTACCGTAATGTCAACGGGGATCGGAACTGAAAACATCGATATCGTGATGAACGAACTGGATGCTTTGGTGAATATCGACCTTAAAAACAAAGAGTTTAAAACAGAACACAAAGCCCTTGAACTTTTCCGTATGGGAACATGTGGAAGTGTAAACCCGGATGTACAGGTAGACAATATGCTTGTCACTCAGAATGTAGTAGGATTAGACGGGCTGATGCACTTCTATCAGGACTACCACTTCGAGAATGAATTTTCTAAAAGCTTCCTGGAAAGATTCCCTTACGAAAGAATCAAGCCAATGCTTTACTTCTCAGACTGGGCTGAGGAAATGGGCGAATATTATAAAGATGCCAAATACCACGGAAATACAGCAACCTTCCCGGGATTCTATGCGCCACAGGGAAGACAGCTTCGTTTAAAAGCAGTAGATGATCAATTCCTTGAAACATTGAATGATCTTGGGATCACCAACTTTGAAATGGAAACTTCTGCCATCTATGCTCTTTCAAAATTATTAGGACACAAGGCCATTACCGTAAATAACGTTATTGCCAACAGAAGACGTGGAGAATTCTCTGCAGACCATCATGCTTCTGAGAAAAACCTTATTGAATGGGTATTGGAAAGAATTATTAAGTAATTATTTTATTTATTATACAAATAAAACCTCCGGAAAATTTTTCCGGAGGTTTTTTATTAGGTTTTGGCTAAAGCCGATAGAATTTTATTTATTTTGAAAACGGGCTAAAGCCCGTTCCTATTGAATTTGTATTGTAGGATCTTATTCATTTTACGATGAATGAACTTACCACTCACCTGTCATTCCCTAGGATTCCAAATAAACACAGTAAAAACAGGATGGAGATTTCTGCGGAATGACATAGTTGTCAAAAGAAATTCAGCATGTGAAAATGAACGAAACAACAATCAACAATTATAAATGAAAAGTTCTAGGATCCGGATATTGAAATACATAGCCCAGCTCTGAAACCAGCTTTGAAGACAAAACCTTCTTCCCTTTCACTTCAAATTCCTCTTCATTCGGAATACCTTTCTGTACATTGATTACCTGACTTTTCGAAGGATGAATCAGAGCCGTTACATTGTATAATTTAGCTTCAGTTTTCTGCTCAATCATTTCCGAGATAATACCGCCGATATCAGCATAATGAATATGGTTCACGGCATGATCCAGATTTTCTACATTATAATTTTTCAAAAGCCTGTTGTCACCCATCAGACCACCCAATCTCAGAATATTGAGCTGAGGATATTTGCTTCTAAGCATTCTTTCTCCTGAAACACTCTCCAAAGGAATATCTTCTTCTGTAAAATCTTTTTGAAGATCGGGATAAACGCCTGTAGAACTCATCAGAAACATCTGTCCTTTAAAATCCCCGATAAATGCAGACATATTCTGAATCCTATTATATAAGGAGCTTACACAACAGCTTTTTTCAGAAACAGGAATTGTAATAATCAAAACATCAGCATCTTTAGCTTCGTTCCATTGCGAAATGGATTCAGCCAATTGATAATCCGGAAAAGAAGCTACAACAGCATGTATCCCTTTAGAATTCAGATCATCTGCTTTGCTCTGTGTAGTCGTGGTTGCTGATATTGTATATTTTCCTGTGAAATTGGATGCGATTCTCTCTCCCAGCCAGCCATAACCAATAATTCCTATTTTCTTCATATACCAAAAGGATTTTTCTTTAAACATTACAAAAATAATCTATTTACCTTTTTTATCTAAAAAGAATCCAATTAAAATCAGCATTTAAAAGCTGGAAATAAAAAAAAGACTTCCGAAAAACGAAAGTCCTAACACCAAATCAACTATATAAAAAAACTATTATTTAAAACTCATTGATCATTACATAAAAATGTCCTGAATATAAACTGCTGGCACTCCCGGAAATATTAGTGAGATTAATTGTAATACTGGAAACAGATGTCATCCTTGGATTTGAAATAGAAAATGATGAATTTCCGGCAAAGTCTCCTGCCGGAGAAACTACTACAACAGCCCTGGTAGATCCCGGTTCATATCCTCCCGGAACCGGAATTTCTATGGTAGTAGATTTTCCAGGCTGCAAATTATTGATCGATATTCCCGGCCATGCTTCAAAACTGATTTGATTTTTCTGCACACTTCCTTTCTCTCCCAATTTAAACTTTCCGTTGACATCCAGTCTCGCAGAGGTATTCGGAGCACCTGTACCAATACCTACATTTGCATTATTATTCCCCAACACTATGGCATTGGCCTGTGAAGTAGCTGCTCCATATCCTACTGCTGTTGAATATTGTCCCAACGCATTAGCTTCTGAACCTAAAGCCGTTGAGTTCTGACTATTGGTCACGGCATTATATCCTAAGGCAGTTTCACTATTTGTATTCGTTTTTGCGTTGTATCCCAATGCAATAGACTGAAATCCATCTGCAGAAGAATTATTTCCCATCGCCACGGATTCATTTTTACTGGTTTGGGCATGATATCCTATTGCTGTAGATCGGAATCCATCAGCGGTAGACTTGTTTCCTATGGCCAGTGCTTCATTCCCTGAAACTACGGTAGCATTACCTATTGAAATTCCCATAAATGCAGAGCTTGAGCTTCCAATAGCAATCCCATTCTGTCCTGCTGCTGATCCTATTCCAAGGCTTACAGAATTATCAACTCCCAATCTTCCTGCTGTCTGCGCATTGACTTTAAAAATTAAATCATCATATGTTTTTGTCCCTAAAGCCAAAGTTGTACCGGCTCCTCCATAATTTCCGACATTTGTACCAGAAAGGTTCCAGGTTGTTCCATCCTCTGTTTTAGTGGTATTTCCACCATTGGCCAGAATTTTATTCCATTTTGACTCGAACCAGTAATAAAAGCCTATATCTTTCAGGGTAGCGTTTCCGTTATTCCAGACTATAAGTCCATCCGCCGGTGAAGGAACGGTAATATTATCTGTAGTGGAGGTCAGTGCAACACTGGGAAGAAGTACTCCTTTATTATCTGCATTCACATGAAGCATTGCAGAAGCGGCCGGATTAGATATTCCAATCCCAACCTGACCATACATTAAACAACTGATAAATAATAAAAGAAAAATGTACTGAAATTTATATCTATTTTGCATCATTGCGTTTTTCACGGGTGCAAATATACGAATTTTCAACAAATACAATAATTTTATTGAAAACTTAATAATTAAAACCACACAAAAGTGATTAAAATAAAATCAATTCACAATACTATGAAAATTGTTTAAATATCAGCAAGTTATAAAACAAGGCATTCATCAGTATTTCAAGATTTTTCTAATTTATCGCTTAATTTTTTAAATTATATTATTAATAAAAAACATCACCGAAATTTGAATAAAATTCAAAAATTATTTCCTGACAAAACAGCTTTTTAAGTGATCATTTACCATTCCGGTAGCCTGCATATGGGCATAAATTACTGTAGAACCAACAAATTTAAATCCTCTTTTCTTAAGTTCTCTGGAAATACGGTCAGAAACTTCGGTAGTGGCAGGAATATCAGACAACTTTTCAGGACTGTTATCAATCGGCTTTCCTTCAATGAAGCTCCAAATATATTTGGAAAAGCTTCCGAACTCCTTCTGAATTTCCATAAATTTTTGAGCATTGGTAATTGCTGACAGGATTTTCAGTCTGTTCCTTATAATACCTGAATCATCCATCAGTTCTTCTATCTTTTTTTCAGAATAGGTAGCTATCTTTCTGTAATCAAAATGATCAAATGCTTTTCTGAAATTATCCCGTTTAGATAAAATAGTGTACCAGCTTAATCCAGCCTGAAAACTTTCCAGAATCAGGAATTCAAATATGGTTTCATCATCATAGACAGGTCTTCCCCACTCTTCATCATGATACTTCCTGTAGAGATCGTCCTTTTCACACCAGCCGCAACGAATTTTTTCCATAATTATCATATTTTATAGTGTTAAAGTTACTACTGATTTGGAAAAAAATAACAAAAGATTATGAAAAGTTTAACAAAGGTTCTCTGTTTTAGGAATGGTTATTGTTTAATTACTGATACCAAACTTAAATTATATTATTATGAACAATTCAGAGTATAACAAAGCGGAAAATGCAGTCAATAATGTAGAAAACTCTTTACAGAATGCAGCAGATAAAGCCCAATGGAAAATCAATGAATTGGCAGACAGGGCCAAAGATTATATCAATGAAAAAAGGGATCATGATCAGGAGGCCAGCCAGGAAGACTGGCTAGACAGGGTAAAAGCTAATGTATCCGATGCCTGGGAAGATATTAAAGATAAAGCGGATGAAGCATGGGAAAAAACGAAAGATGCAGCAGAAGATGTAAAGGCAGAATGGAACAAGAAAACCAATTAGTATTTCAGTCATATAAATATTTTCAATAAAATGGAGCCTTAAATTGCTAAGGCTCCATTTTTTATTATGCCATAAGCACAATTATTGTTACATTTGTATTATAATAAACATTAAAAAATTATGTCATACGGTTTACTTAAAGGCAAAAAGGGAATTATTTTTGGAGCCCTTAATGAACAATCTATCGCATGGAAAGTTGCTGAAAGATGCCATGAAGAAGGTGCTGAATTTATCTTATCCAATGCACCTATCGCATTGAGAATGGGAGAACTTAATGGTTTAGCAGAAAAAACGGGTTCTGAAGTAATAGGTGCTGATGCTACTTCTGTAGAAGATCTTGAAAAACTTTTTGATGCCGCTGTTGCAAAATTTGGAAAAATCGACTTTATCCTTCACTCTATCGGAATGTCTATCAACGTAAGAAAAGGAAAACATTATACGGAAATGAATTACGACTGGTTGGAAAAAGGCTGGGACATTTCAGCGGTTTCTTTCCACAAAGTAATGCGTGTAGCCTGGGAAAAAGACTGTATGAATGAATGGGGAAGTATTTTGGCACTTACTTATATCGCTGCTCAGAGAACATTCCCAGATTACAATGATATGTCTGACAATAAAGCGTATCTGGAAAGTATCGCAAGAACTTTCGGAAACTATTGGGGAGAAAGAAAAGTGCGTGTCAACACAGTTTCTCAGTCTCCTACAATGACGACTGCCGGTAGCGGAGTGAAAGGTTTCGGAGGATTCCTTGGATATGCTGAAGATATGTCTCCGCTAGGAAATGCTACAGCTCTTGAATGTGCAGACTACTGTGTAACTTTATTCTCTGATCTTACTAAAAAGGTAACGATGCAGAATCTTTTCCACGATGGAGGTTTCAGCAGCTCAGGGGTTACTCAGAAAGTGATCAGCAAATATGATACTGAAAAATAACGAACTGATACAATTTCGTTTACAATAAAAAGTCCCATGAAATCATTTCATGGGACTTTTTATTTATGAAAAATAAATAACCCGGCGGCCTCATAGAGGCCGCCGGGTCTGTCAAAAATAATGTTAATATGATATTTATAAAATTACGGTCTGTATAGAGTGTGCCGGAGCATTCAGTTTGGCCGCCATACCTTCAATCCAAAGATTGGTTTCGATATCATTATCTGAATCATTCATAATAACGGTTACCAACTGTCCGTTTTCATTCATAAAAGCAGAAGAGGTCAGTGCAGCTCTGTTCGATGAGCTTCCGATTCTCTGTGCGTTCGGCTTGATATATTTTGAAACATGTCCTATATAATAATATTCATAAGTATAGAAAACTTCTCCTGTTTTGGTGTCTGCAATAATCGGAGCAAAACAGAAGTTTCCCTTGTGATTAGGCCCTCCGGTTTCATCGAGGAGAATATTCCAGTCGGTCCATAGTGCATTTCCTTTATTGAAGTCATTCAGCATATTTTTGCTGTAAAGCTCACCCAGACTTACATCATAGATCTTATCCATGCTGAACTGTTCTTTACATCCTTCAGTAAAGGCAAGAAATTTATCCGGAAAAGCCCTGTGTGTTTCTGCTAAATTGTCAAAAAGCTGCGTTTTATTGTTCCATGTTTCATACCAGTGATAGCCGATTCCGTGAGCATATTTGGATGTTTCCGGATCGCTTAACGTTGTGGTTGCTCTCTGGTAAATAAGATCTCTGTTGTGGTCCCAGATCATCACCTTTTTATCTTTATATCCGTTCTTCCAAAGAGTGGGTCCAAGGTTCTTTTTCAGGAATTCACCTTCTTCTTCGGCAGTATAGATACATGATTCCCAGCTTTGGGTAGCCATAGGCTCGTTTTGAACAGTCAATCCCCAGATATTAATTCCTCTTTTTTCGTATTCTTTGATAAATTTGATATAATAATCTGCCCAGGTCTGATAATATTGATTTTCTAACCTACCGCCTTTGTATAGACTTCTATTCGATTTCATCCAGGCCGGAGGGCTCCAGGGAGAAAAATAGAAGGTGAAGTTATTTCCAATGGCTTTCTGCGCTTCTTTGATCATTGGAATTTTATACTTCTCATCGTGAGCAATATTAAAAGTTTTCAGAGAAGTATCATTATCTTCTACATAGGTATAGGAATCACTGGAAAAGTCACAGGAATTCATATTGGTACGGACTACAGTGTATCCCAACCCGTTTTTTCCAAAATAAGCATCCAGAATTTCTTTCTGTCTGTTCTTTGGCATTTTATAAAAAGTTTCTGCCGATGCGTCCGTAATGGCGCCCCCAATTCCTATCAGTTTCTGATATTTAAAAGTGGGTGCCACAAAAATACAGGCATCTGTTTCTTTGGGCTGTCCAAACTGTTCAAATTTAACGGCTCCTTTATCCACCATCTTCTCATTCACTTTTGAGTTGGTAAGAATTACCTTAGCTGTTTTTCCTGCATTTTTTTTCCAATAATTCTGTGCATTGACATTGATGACAACGCCTACTACAAAACAACTTACAATTAGTTTTCTCATGATTTTTTTCTGTTTCCGGACCACCTGGTCCTCATTTTCATTATTTATTTTGATAAACCCTTACATAGTCTATATAATACTTCTGTGGAAAAACAGCATCATCAATGCCTTCCTTTCCTCCCCAAAAGCCCCCTACAGCAAGATTTAAAATAATAAAATAAGGTCTGTTGAAAGGCCATGCATCATTATTTTTCTCTTTATTTTCATAGGTAAAAAACTTCTGATCATCTATATAAACATCTATTTTTTCCGGTGTCCAGTCTGCTTTATAGACATGGAACTTTTCACTTACATCCTTTACAAAAAGAGTATCCGTTTTCTGTGTTCCCTGGATATGGTTGTATTTTTTGGTATGAACTGAGGCATGGATATATCCCTGATGATAACCAACATGTTCCATGATATCCAGTTCGCCGTCATCCGGCCATTTCTTCATATTTTCACTCATCATCCAGATGGCTGGCCAAGTTCCCCGTCCTTTGGGAAGCTTTGCCCTTACCTCAACTGTTCCATACTGAAAAGCAAATTTTCCTTTGGTTAAAAGTCTGGCGGAAGTATATCTATTGTTTTCCCAATTTTCTTTTCTGGCTTCAATGATCAGATTTCCTTTTTCCATTCTGGCATTCTCAGATCTGTTTTTGGTATAGAACTGGGCTTCTTCGTTACCAAAACCTCCACCTCCGACATCGTAATTCCATTTTGATGAATCCGGAAGTCCCTTTCCATTAAACTCATCACTCCAAATCAGGGTTCTGCCAGAATCCGGTTTATGCGAAGCGCAGCTAAGAATAGAAAGGAAAAAGATTCCTGCTGCTCTTATCTTGATGATATTTTTAGCTTTAAAATTCATATGTAGTAAATTTTAAGTTTTGGCCAAAGCCATTTTCTGACGTTTTATTGAAGGGGCTGAAGCCCACTCCTATTGAATTTACTTTGTCCAGTTAATTCTTTTGGTCTGTACATTTTGAGAACTGGTTCCAACCATAATATCAAATTCACCACTTTCCCAGTCAAAATTCAGATCATCATCAAAAAACTTCAGATCTTCTGGCGTCAGTTTGAAGTCTACATTCTTACGATCACCTTTCTTGATAAAAACTTTCTGGAACCCTTTCAGCTCTTTTACTGGTCTTACTACTTTTCCGAAAAGATCTCTGATATAAAGCTGCACAACCTCTTCGCCATCATACTTTCCTGTGTTGGAAACAGTAACACTGATATTCAGTGTCTGATTTCCAGTAAGGTTTGTTGAACTTAAAACCATATCAGAATATTTAAAATCTGTATAACTTAAGCCATATCCAAACGGATATTTTGGATCATTATCCAGATCGATGTATGCTGAAACATAGTTTCTGTCTGTATTATTTTTTGCAGGTCTTCCTGTATTATAATGATTGTAATAGACAGGAATCTGCCCTTCTGTTCTTGGAAAAGTCATAGGTAGCTTTCCACCTGGATTCACAGTACCGAACAGGACATCCGCAATAGAATTCCCGGCTTCAGTTCCCAGCCACCATGTGTACATAATTGCAGGGATATTGTCTGATGCCCAGTTGAAGATCAGAGGTCTTCCGGCATTGATCATCAGGATGATGGGTTTACCCGTCTTGGCAATTTCTTTCAACAGATCTTCCTGAACACCTGTAAACCCTATATTACTTCTGCTTTTTGCTTCCCCACTCATCGCATGTCCTTCTCCCAGTGTCATAATCACCACATCAGCTTTTCTGGCTGTTTCAATAGCTTCTGCAAACTGTGTTTTATCCTGATCATCCACATTACAGCCTTTGGCATATAATAAAGTAGAGTTTTTATCCAGCTGGTTTTTAATTCCGTCAAACTGTGAAACAATTCTTTGGTTATCGTCTTTAAAGGCAACAGACCAGAAACCGTGATTCGCTACTGCTTCTTTCCCGAAAGGACCAATCAGGGCAACTGTCTTTGTACTTTTTGAAAGCGGAAGAATATTTCCCTGGTTTTTAAGAAGAACAATACTTTTTGAACCAAATTCCCTCCCGAATTTTCTGTTTTCCTGATTGTCAGTCTGCTCTTTCTGTCTTTTTTCATTGCTGAATCTGTAAGGATCATCGAAAAGTCCCATTTCGAATTTCTTGGTTAAAATTCTTCCTGTTGCGTCATCAATCAGCTTGGGATCTACTTTTCCTTCTTTAACCAGTTTGGGAAGTTCTGCCATATAAACACGGCTTTCCATATCCATATCACTCCCGCCCTGTATCGCTTTTTCTGCTGCCTGGGCGGCATCTTTGGCGTAGCCGTGAGGAATCATTTCCCCGATACTTCCCCAGTCTGAAACGACAAAACCTTTATAATTCCATTTCCCTTTTAAAAGGGTTCTTTGAATATATTGATTGGCCGTTGCCGGAATTCCGTTGATGTCATTAAAAGAGTTCATAAAAGTAGCTACACCTGCTTCTGCGGCCGCTTTGAATGGTGGAAGATAAGTTTCATTGAGCTGTCTGAGACTCATATCCACAGAATTGTAATCTCTCCCGCCTACAGCAGCTCCGTATGCTGCAAAGTGTTTTGCACAGGCCATTATAGCATCAAGATTCCCCAAACCTCTGCCCTGAAATCCTTTAATTCTTGCCAATCCTATTTTTGTTCCCAGGTAAGTATCTTCCCCGGAACCTTCCATTACTCTTCCCCATCTCGGATCTCTGGCAATATCTACCATCGGAGCAAAAGTCCAGTGAATCCCATAAGCTGAGGCTTCGGTCGCAGCAATTCTTTCTGACTTTTCAATCATTCCCAGATCCCAGCTTGCTGCCTGTCCTATGTTCACAGGAAATGTTGTTCGGTATCCATGAATAACATCCTGCCCGAACAGTAAAGGAATCTTAAGTCTTGACTGCATTGCGAGCTTCTGAAAGGCCCTGGTTTCTTCTGATCCGGCAACATTCAGCATAGAACCTACTTTTCCTTTTTTAATTTCTTCTAAAACAGCTGCCGAATTAGAATGCTGGGGACCTGTAGCGTATTCAAACCCGCTGTATTGAACCATTTGTCCTACTTTTTCTTCAAGGGTCATTTTAGACAGCAACTCTGCTACTTTCTGATCAATTGTCTTTTGTCCGTAAGCATTCAGTCCAAATGCAGAAAATGCCAGTAAGAAATAAACTCTTTTCATAGTATCAAATTAAAAAATATAGGTTGCTGCAGAACGTCCAGAAATTGTTACAGCAGCGGTTTTCCCGGCAAATTTAATATTAAAATGTTCATCTTCTTTATTATCGTTCTGAACAATTAAAACTATTTTCCCAAATTGAGTCTTAAAAGCGGCTGTTGAAAGTGTATGGGTCTGTGTGGAAGCAATACGCCGGGACCCTGCCGGAACAAATTTTGAGGCATGTGCAATAATATAATAGGAAACATTTCTGGTGAAATTCTCACTACCGGAAACTGTAATAGCGCCTTTACATTCTGTACATCCGCCATCCGTATGTGGTTTGAATTCAGGATCATTGGCAAGATTCCATTCTAAAGCGATCCTGCTCCAGTTTCTCATAGAACCGATGATTACATTTTTTGTATGCCAGTTCAGATCTTCATTAAAAGTGCCTTTTGAACCCGTCCATTGCTCGGTAAAGTATAGGTTTTTGTCCGGAAAAGCATTATGTACAGTACTTAATGCAGAAATATCGCCTTCGTACAGATGAAAAGCTGATCCATCTATGTATTTGTTTGCCCCGTCATCTTTTAAAATATCGATAGCGTATTCAGGTTTGTTACAGTTGTGGTCGTAAACAACAATTTTGGTGTTGATTCCATTTTCTTTAAAAACCGGGCCCAAATGATTTTTGATAAAATCCCCCTGCTGTGCAGACGGCATATACAAACTGGGATTATTCCCAGGGTGTAAAGGTTCATTCTGGGGCGTTACTGCATCAATGGTAATGCCTTCTTTCTTCATTCCCTGAATGTATTTCACGAAATATTGGGCGTACGTTCTGTAAAATTCAGGTTTCAGGCTTCCTCCTTTTGATTTTCCATTGTCTTTCATCCAAACCGGAGCTGACCATGGTGCTGCGATGATTTTAATTTTTGGATTGATGTCTAAAATCTCTTTCAGCATAGCAATCAATGCCCTGTCTTTTTCAAGACTGAATTTTGAAAGAGAAGCATCCGCCTGTCCTTCAGGAAGATCATCATAGGAAAAAACTTCGCCATTAAGATCGGAAGCTCCTATGCTTAATCTTAAATAACTGACTGAGATTGAATTTTTACCATTTCCAAAAAGTTCATTAAGCAGTGCTTTTCTTTTGGAAGACGACAAACGGTTGATTACCTCAACACTTCCTCCTGTTAATGTATATCCAAAACCATCAACATATTGAAACTTTTGAGTATCATCAATTTCAATATTCTGATAGCTGTTGGAGCTGTTTACAAATTTAACGGAACTCTGCTGCTGTAATTTTACACTTTCATCCCCCTTGGTAAGCCAATATTGCACTTCATTGTCCTTATTGGATGCAAGTGAGGTACATGATAAAGGAAAAAGGGCCACACCACTAAGCAGTGCGGCACCTCTAAAGAAACTATATAAGTTGTGAAACTTCATGGGTTAGTATCCGGGGTTTTGTTTTAAAGATGTATTCGGCAATTCATTGAATGGAATTGGAAGAATTTCATTTTTATTGGCTTTAAACCCTTTGAATGCAAGCGCTGATGGAGCATCTCCCCATCTGACAAGGTCAAACCATCGGTGTCCTTCTCCGGCAAGCTCTCTTCTTCTTTCATCTTTAATCGCCTGCAAAGAAACAGGAACCGATGCTAAACCGACCCTTGCTCTTACTGCGTCTAACAAAGCCTGGGCTCTGGCTCCTGCTCCTCCTAATGCTTCAGCTTCCATCAGATAAGTATCGGCTAATCTTATTGCAATATAATTCTGACGGAAATTAAGTTCTGCAGGTCCTGGAAGCGAGCTCTTTAAAGCATTTGTTGGCAAATATTTATTTAAGAAATATCCTGTATCTGCAAAAGCAGGACCGTAAGAGATTTTACCTTCTGTCACCAGTTTTTTTGCGTTGAAAACCGTTACATCCAATCTTGGATCACCCTGCATAAAAGTGACAAAGTTTTCCGTTACGGTATTAAATGCCCAACCTGAATAAATATCCGGGGCGTCATTATTCGGAATATTTTTTAATGAATAAGAACGAGGACCTACCATTACATTGATAGAGTTTCCTTCATCTTTACCCTGTCCCCAGAATCCCCAATCGGAACTTCCTTTATTGGTATGCATAACTTCAAGGATAGATTCTGATAAGAATTTGTATTTATTTGGATCCGGATCAGTTTCCAGTGCAACTTTAAACAAATCTGCATAATTTGTCACCAGCTTATATCCATACTGACTGGTTCCCCCGGGTGTGCCATTTACTTGAGCAAATTGAGCAGCAGCTTCAGGCATTTTTTTATCGTAAAGGTAAATTTTCCCCAATATAGCTCTGGCAGTCCCCTGCGTAATTCGTCCTTTGTCGCCACTGCCCGGTGTCATCATCAGGTCCGGAATGGCAGCGTTGATATCACTTTCTATCTGTGCATACACATCGCCTGGTTTTGCCTGTGGTATATGCCAGTAATCATCTGAAACAGTTATACTTTTGAGAATCAGAGGAATATTTCCAAACATTCTTACGAGCTCAAAATAATACAAAGAACGGAGAACTTTGGCTTCTGCAATATATCGCTTTTTTATATCTTCATTCATGGAAGCTCCCGGAACTTTTTCTATTACAAGATTAGCGCGGGCAATTCCCTGGTAGTAATCTTTCCAGTAGCTGGCGGGCATGGTATTGGGATTGATCATATAATTATTCATCCCCTGGATACCTGCACCATCATTGGAACTTCCTCCACCGGAATAAAAGTCATCAGACGCGGCATTAAAGAAAGTAACGGTGTTTTCAAATCCCGCAGAATATTTTCTTAAAACATCATATACGGAAATCAGTGCACTAAAAGACTGCTGTTCATTTTTAAAATATGAATCAGTGCTGAATGCCCCTGAATTTTGTACTTCATCCAGGTATGAACCACTACAGCTTATATTAGTAAAACTCAGACCTGTCAGAAACGCAACGGCAAGTCCTTTATATATAAAATTTTTATTTTTCATTTTGTTGGTCATTAAAATTGAATATTAGCTCCTATTAAGAATGTTCTGGCTTGCGGATAATACGCTCTGTCAACACCGATAATATCTTGTTCAGAATTATTTCTTCCTGCAATTTCCGGATCATATCCTGTATATTTTGTGAAAGTAACCAGGTTTTCTCCAGTGATATACAATCTTACTTTACTCATTCCGAAACGTTTCGTAACATCCTGAGGAATTGTATAGCCTAACTGAACAATTTTCAAACGCACGTAATCTCCTTTCTGAAGATAATAATTGGACATCCATGAATAGTTATGGTTAGGATCATTACGGGTAATTCTTGGATTATCATTGGTAGATCCTTCCCCTGTCCATCGGTCTAAAATTCTTGTCTGATAATTGGCATCAAGCAAATCCAATCTTCTTAAGCCCTGGAAAATCTTATTACCAGCCTGTCCTTGTGCAAACATCATCAGATCAAAATTCTTATAATTAAGATTCACTGTAAGTCCGAAAGTATACTTCGGAATAGAACTTCCCAGGTTTACTTTATCATTGTCATCAATTTTACCATCTCCATTATTATCCTGCCAGATAAAGTCTCCCGGTTTTGCATCCGGTAATAATTTTACTCCATTGGCATTTACATAATTGTTAATTTGTGCCTGATTCTGGAAGACTCCACTATATGTATATCCGTAAAATGATCCGTACGGCTGCCCAACTGCTACTCTGGATACAGCTCCCATAGTCTGGAAAGAAGCCAGGTTGAAATATTGAATATCATCCTCCAATCGGAGAACTTCATTCTTTATAGTAGCGAAGTTACCATTAACTGAAATTCCGAAATCCTCCCAGTTCTTTTTGTATCCCAGTTCAAGTTCTAATCCGCTATTCTGCATATCTCCTACGTTTGACCAAGGTAGATTCGGAACTCCTACGTAACCGGGAATATTAATTTGTCTCAGGATATCGGTTGTTTTCTTCTTGTACCAATCTGCTGTAAGAGTAAAATTATTGAACAATTTTAAATCTGCAGCGATGTTCAGCTGGCTGGTCTGTTCCCATTTCAGGTTTGGGTTTTCCAGTGTACTTGGTGCATAACCAATGATGATATTATTACTGGAATTGGTATAATTACTTCCGGAAACCATGAAACTTGCAAATCTGAAATTATCCATTTCATCATTTCCTAATACTCCGTAACCTCCTCTTAATTTTAAGTTATTAACTACTTTATTCTCCGGCCAGAAGTTTTCCTTATGTACATTCCATCCCAGGGACATAGATGGGAAAGTTCCCCAATGCTGATTGGTTGCAAATTTTGAAGAGCCATCTCTACGAATCGTTCCGGTGAATAAATATTTGTCTGCATAATCGTAAATAATTCTACCGAAATAAGATGCTTTACGGGTTTCAATTCCATCCCATCCTTTTGCCACAATATTATCCTGAGAAATATCAAAATTGAAAGAAGCATCCTGCCAGTTATCAATAGGCAGATTACTATATGTCAGACTTGTTCCTCCAGCAATATTGTAACGATATACTCCCTGACCAACCATGATGTTGATGTTGTGATCACCGAACTTGTTCTGGTATGTCAGCGTATTTTCCATACTCCATTCGAATTTATTTTCCTCTATCTTGTTCAGACTATTGAAGCTGGTATTGTTATAGTTGGGACTTAAATAATATTTTGGAGTAAAAGTACGGCTTCCCCAATAGGATTTCTTACCGTTAAGGCTGGACTTAAATGTGAAATGATCCAGAAACTTAAGTTCAGCAAAAACATTTCCCACGAAATCATCAGACCAGTTGTAGTTTCCCTGTTGAATATGGCGGAAAGCTTGAGGGTTGGTCATTTCATTATTTACATATCTGGAAATTCCATATGGCCGCCCTTCAGAATCACGGATGATATAAGGGTTGGTATAGCCACTTGGGTCAACCATTGACCAATCTGTCACCACAACCGGAGTCGTAGGATCCAGGTTAACTGCTGATGCCAACGGTCCGCCAAATTCTTCGTTTGCACTTACCCCCTGAGACTTCACATGCGTGTACGCAAAGGTTTGTCCTATGGTCAGGTAATCTGTCACTTTATGGGTTGAGTTGAATCTTGCATTGATTCTTTTGTAATAAGAAATATCACTCATTACAATACCTGTCTGATCAAAGTATCCGAACGAGGTATAGTATGTTGATTTTTCATTCCCTCCTGTAATGCTTACTTCGTGAGAGGATTTTTCACCGGTCCCGAAAATAGCATCCTGCCAGTTGGTACCTTTTCCAAATGATTCCGGATTTGCAAACCTTGGTGCCTGACCATCATTAACGAAACCTTCATTGATAATTTTGGCATATTGTGTAGCATCTAAAAGATCAAGCTTTTTGGAAGCATTTGAAAAACCATAAAACCCATTATAAGAGAGGGTCAGTTTTCCTCTTTTCCCTTTTTTGGTGGTCACCAGAATTACCCCTTTTGCGGCTGAAACCCCATAGATTGCGGACGAGGCTCCATCTTTTAAGACTTCAATACTTTCTATATCGGACTGATTCAGCCAGCCGATATTATCTACAACAATACCATCTACTACCCACAGAGGACTGTTGCTTCCTGCTCCAAAGCTGGTGATCCCTCTTACACGTACGGTGGCAGCAGCACCAGGCTGACCCGAATTCGTAACAACAGAAACCCCTGCTGCTCTACCCTGCAATACCTGTTCGGGTTTACCTGCCGGGATGTTTTCAATGTCGCTGGCTTTAATACTCGCAATAGCTCCTGTTACATTACTTTTTTTCTGAGTACCGTAACCGATGACTACAACTTCGTCTATTTTGTTTTCTTTAGCAAGTGTGTCCTTCACCTTGGTCTGGGCACTGAAGTTGGCCGTAAAATAGAGGACGGCAACTACTCCTACGCTTCTTGATATTCTTACATTCATATACAGTTATTGTTTAATTCTCAAATTGAGACAATAAAAATATATTTTTTTTCAATTAATTAACATTCTATTCACAAATATTTTAATTTTTCTTTTATTTTTCAGGGTTAGAAGCCTTATCTTCGCATCAATATTTCATAAAATTTCAGAAAAAATCAATAAAGATATCTCCCAAAATGACGATCAAGCTTTCAAAATTTTCTCTTCCTTTAAAACTTACCTTTCTTATTTTTTCAATGGTTTTAAACTGTATGGGGCTTATCATACTACAGCTTTCCGAAGAGAAAATCACTTATGGTGAATTGGGATTTTTGGAATCTTTTAAAGACCTGCCGATAGCCTTTATCTCACTTTTTGCAGTAAGTTTCATCAATAAGACAGGCACAAAAAAAGCACTGATTTCAGCTTTGGTCATTGTGGGATTGTGTTCCTGCCTTTTACCATTTGTAGAAGTTTTCTGGTTCTTCAAATTATGGTTTGCGATCATCGGGGCCTGTTTTGCAATTGGTAAAATCTGTGTTTTTGGGATTATCAGGAATAATATTTCCGACGAAAAGTCACTGGCAAAAACGATGAACAGCGTCGAAGCTTCCTTTATGATAGGAATCTTTGTTATCAACACCTGTTTTGGTTGGGTCGTATCGAGCGAATATTCAGAATACTGGAAGTTCTGCTTCTTACTGATTGCTTTTTTATCCGCAGTAACGATATTCCTCCTTTCAAAAATTGCAATCTCTGAGTCAAAACCACAGAAAAATGAGAGCATATTCTCTGAACTGTCAGGATTCATGACCCCCGCCGCGGCATTATTTCTTGGTGTCATATTTTTCATCGTTTTTGTAGAGCAGGGATTCAATTCCTGGCTTCCTTCTTTTTACAAAAACCATCTGAAGGTCAACTCATTCTTCGCGCTTCAGGCAACCTCCTTTCTGGCAGTATTTTCCTATGTAGGAAGAACCATAACAGCAAATATTATCCGAAGATTTTCGTTACCCGGTTACTATATTTCGTGCATGATTTTCATTATCTCTTTACTGGCTGTTATTGTAGGAATCCAATACTTTGAATCAGTAGATTCAAAAATAATTCTTTTCTTATTTCCGGTGATTGGGTTATTTTTGTCTCCCCTGTATCCAGTTATCAATTCAAAGATGATTGCACAGATCGATAAGGAAAAAGTCAATCTTTTCACCTCGCTTATTGTCATCTTTTCCTCTCTGGGCAGCTCTGTAAGTTCGATCATTATTGCTATTCTGTTTGAAAAACAATTACTAAATTTCTACCCTTTATACATTTTATCCTCGGTAATTCTTCTTTTTGGGATGAGTTTGGTATTTTTTAACGTTTCAAAAAGAAAATAGTTTTATTTTTACTGCCATGAAAATCAAAGACACAAAAAGTAAGGAAACACTTCAGGAACTGATTGATACAAAAGATTTTGTAGCCCATATATCTGTTGACTGTACGATATTCGGGTTTCATAATAACATTTTGAAAGTTCTTCTTCTAAAGTATCACGATCTGGATCTGTGGTCTCTTCCAGGTGGATTCGTTTTCAATGATGAAGATCTCAGAGAAGCTGCTGAAAGGGTTTTGCACGAAAGAACCCATCTCAAAGGATTGTTTTTAAAGCAGTTTCATACCTTTGGAAGAATAGACCGTACAGAAAACAATGTGCATCAGATTCTGCTTAAAAACAAAGGGATAGAACTTCCTGCAGAACACTGGATCTTTCAGCGGTTTGTTACGGTAGGCTATTGCAGTCTTATTGATTTTTCATTGGCGAATACTTTTCCTGATGCTTTCAATGAAAGCTGTGAATGGTTTGAGGTCAACAATCTGCCAAAGATGGCTTTTGATCATGACAGAATTATAGAAACCGGGTTAGAGTATCTGAGAATGAATATCAATACAGAAGTAGCAGCCAGTAATCTGCTTCCTGAGAAATTCACCATGAAGGATCTTCAGTCACTTTATGAAACGATTTTAGGCCAAAAATTCAGAAGAAATAATTTCCAGCGTAAAATTTTAAGCTTAAATATCCTGGACAGACTGGAAAAACTTTATGACGGTTCAGCTAATAAAGCTCCCTATCTGTATAAATTTAAAAGTAAGGTTCACAACTCTACGAGCCAGTACCCCATATCCAATGATGAGGAATCATAAAAATACAGAATTTGCCTTCTAAATAAAGAAACAGACCATTATCTCACTGAAAATCAACAATAAGACAAGTTTTTAAAAAAATTTTCAGGACACCACGAAAAATGTTACTTTTAACCAAATCAAAAAATCATGTCATATTATCCTCTTACAAGCATCCCTGATTATTATGGAATTGATGCTTTACTTACTGAAGAACATAAACTGATCCGCCAATCTGTAAGAGACTGGGTTGAAAGTTTTGTAATGCCGCAGATAGATCAGGCCGCTCAAAATCATACGGATTTACCCAATCTTATGAGAGAATTGGGGAAAATTGGGGCACTGGGACCTTATATCCCGGTTGAGTATGGCGGTTCAGGATTAGATCAGATTTCTTATGGTCTGATTATGCAGGAGCTGGAAAGAGGAGATTCTGCAGTGCGTTCTGCTGCTTCGGTCCAAAGTTCTTTAGTAATGTTTCCTATCAATGAATTCGGTTCCGAGGAGCAGAAAAAGAAATATCTTCCTAAGCTTGCTGCCGGAGAAATGATCGGATCTTTTGGATTGACAGAACCTAATCATGGCTCTGATCCGGGTTCTATGGAAACGTATTTTAAAGATATGGGAGATCATTATCTTTTAAACGGAGCTAAAATGTGGATCACCAACTCTCCTCTATGCGATATTGCTGTGGTATGGGCTAAAAATGAGGAAGGAAAAGTACAGGGATTAATCGTTGAAAGAGGAATGGAAGGATTCACAACTCCTGAAACTCATAATAAATGGAGCTTAAGAGCTTCAAAAACGGGAGAACTGGTATTCAATAATGTAAAAGTTCCTAAAGAAAACTTACTTCCTGGTGTAACAGGGCTGAAAGGACCTCTTTCTTGTCTGAACTCTGCAAGATACGGAATTTCATGGGGTGTAATCGGGGCTGCTATCGACTGCTACTGTACTGCTGTTCAGTATTCAAAAGAAAGAAAGCAATTTGGAAAACCCATCGGTTCTTACCAGCTTCAGCAGAAAAAACTGGCTGAATTCTTAACGGAAATTACTAAAGCTCAGTTACTGTGTCTTCAGTTAGGAAACCTTAAAAATAACCATAAAGCGACCCCTGCTCAGATTTCAATGGCTAAGCGCAACAATGTAAAAATGGCGATTGACATTGCCAGAGAATCGAGACAGATCCTTGGAGGTATGGGAATTATGGGTGAATTCCCAATGATGAGACACGCTGCTAACCTTGAGTCTGTGATCACTTACGAAGGAACTCATGATGTTCATTTACTGATCACCGGATTAGATATTACAGGAATCAACGCTTTCTAAAAAACAGAAAAATATAAATAAAGAGTCTGGCCACCGGTCAGACTCTTTTATTTTACTCACTTTGCTGAGAATTGATATTCAATGAATAATTATTGATATTGTAAAGTTTTTGTGATTTTATTAAAATTATTACTTTAATACCAGGTAAAAACAAACAATATGAAAAAAATCACAACTTTTTTATTAAGCCTTACAGCTCCGTTTTACTTTGCTCAGCAGGCTGGTGATGTTATAAGTGCCGAACAGAAACTGGATTTAACCCCTCAAGGAGTTATCAGTTTTATAGCCGGTAATCTTGGCAATCAGGATGCTCCGGAGTTCGCCAGCTATCTCAATAGCTTTAATGTTGGGTTAAAAGGCTACAAGATCACCTATTACACCAAAAATGAAAATAATGTCCTTGTAAAAGCCACCGGCTTACTCATGTACCCCAATGTACCATTTAAGCTATCGACAGTAGTCTCCGACCATGGCACTACTGACAGCAGACACAATGTGCCTTCTAATTTCAAAGGGGCTCTAACTGCAGGATTTGTAGTGGAGCTATCTTATGTTCTTAACGGATATATTTTAATGGCACCTGACTATGTAGGGATGGGAACAGGAGACGGAGTACACCCGTATGTAGATTATGCCACAGAAGCCGGTGCTACCATAGATTTTATCACAGCGGCCAATAAAGTATTGACACAACTGAATATTAAGCGTTATGATGAATACTTTTTAGCCGGTTATTCCCAGGGAGCACATGCTGCTATGTCTACTTTAAAAAGATTAAGTATTTCAAATCCCAATAATATCAAATTCAAGTATGCCTACATGGGTGACGGGCCGTATGATTTTTCCGGAGTGACTTTGAATAAAGGGGTGCTGGAAAAAGACATATACCCTTTTACCTCATTTCTGGCCAATGTTCTCCATACCTGCAACAATACAGGATATAAGACATACAGCAACGATATCTCAGAGGTTATTTCCGCTGAATACCTCGATAAGTACAATTATCATGTTGTTCAGGATAACGGCGGACTTCTATGGGGGCCCGTCATTTGGAGAAATCTCTTTACCGCAAACTTTGTCAGTGATGTTACGAATAATCCCAACAATAAGCTCAGACAATGCCTGAAACCTAAGGATGTATACGACTGGTACAATAAAACCCCAATGACATTGGGACATTCGACTGTAGATTTGGCTATTCCACCTGAAAACACATCTAAAACCATTGATGTTCAGCGTGGGTATTATCCGTGGTGGGATCTTAATAAATACAAACTGGATTCTTTTTATTGGGGGCCTATTGGCCATATAGGAGGAATTCTTCCGTTTACTCTGGCATCAAATGCCAAATTTAATACCCTGAGAAGCGGTGGGCTGCTAAATGAATGGGCTATTGCAGGATCTGTTTTTGGCAGGCAGTCTACAGAGAAAAGTTCTGAAAAGCCTATTGTCCTTTCTTCACAGATAAAACCGGATCTCGGAACAATGAAGCTGGCGGAAATTACAGATTTCAATCAGGAAAAGGCCAAAAGCAGAACTGCTGACAACCGTAATTTAGCAACTTTAAAGGATGGCGTTTATTTGTTGAAAGTATCAGAAAATAACGAAGATAAAATAATTCCATATATCAAAAACACCCCCCAAAAAGTAAATGAAAATGAAATTATACAGTCTGCAACCCCATCGGTTTTACAACTGAAAGTTGATCAGGCTGAACTTTCTTCTGTAAACATCTTCGATGAAAATAAAACACTGATTAAAAGCATTTCTAAAAAACAATACCATGAAGTCGGAGGAATCAATGTAGAAGATCTGGAAAATAAAAATTATACTTTTGAAGTGGTAACTCCTTATTATAATCTTCAGTTTGATAAAGCCGTTGGGGGTAAGCCATTTTCTGAAAACAATGCTGATATTTTCTCTCAAAAGCAACAAATCATTGTAAAAGCCAGCAGTGATATTAAAAACATCAGCATTTACAGTATTTCCGGTTCTCTGGTCATTCAGCAGGAAGTTAACAAGCCATTGTTTGAGTCCCGAAGCTTAGAATCCGGCATATACCTGATACAAATTACATTGTCTAATGGTAAAGTCATTAATAAAAAAGTAAAACTGTAAACTCAATCACTCTTCTATATCTCATTTCAAGTTAATTTTAGCACTTCAGCAATGAAGTGCTTTTTTATGATAATAATTAACTTTAAACAGAGAATACAGTTAGCCCTAAAACTTAAAGCCAACACTCAAGTATATCCTTGAGAAATCAAGCTGACTGTTTCTGGAAATATTCAAACTGATAGGTCCGATCAAAGATTCATACCCCAGATTCACTCCGTAACCAAACATATCAAAACTGTTATTAAAAGGAGAAAACTCTTCACTTACCTTACCATAACTGAAAGAAGGAGTCACATAAAGTCTTTTCATAATTCTGTACTGTAATGACGCCGATGCTTTTGCCACAGAAGTCATAGGAAGCTCCTTCTGACGGAGGCCATTAAATTCCGGACTTAGCAAATCATAATTATATTCACTCCCTCCTAAATTATATTTCTGATTCAGGAAGAGATAAGGGACCTGATCTTCTCTCTGTGCCCCAAAACTTGTTCCCAGGAAAAGATTTACCTTAGCAGTTAACCTCCGTGTGATCGGGTGGGCAAAATTTTCATTCAAAGTGAAAGAAACCAGGTTTTTAGGCTGATAATAGTATGGGTCTTTAGGGTTCAATATAGGATATAAAAGTGGCTGTACGGTACTCAGATCATACAGTTGATACTGATCTCCATAATAAAACCTTGCACTCATCTGCAGGTGATTCCCTTTTGTGAAGAAGTATCTTTTGTTGAGATTGTTCTGTTCAAACTTCAAAAATGTGTTGAAATTACTGTGGTTATATAGTTTTTTACTGTAGTTATCTACTTTTGCCTGATCCACTTTATCCAGTAAACTGTACATTCTTTCTGTACTGAACTCTGTTCCCAAGGAGAAAAAGGCATTGGGACTGATATTATAATTCAGGGCTATCTTTCCGGTAATATTTCTGTAAATATGGTTGGGAAAGCGGTCACCACTCTCTCCTCCTACATCGTATAACCTGAAGTTCAGGTCATTACTTTTAAGATGGATCATTTTAGCTTCCAGATCCAACCACAAACGTTCTCCACTGTCTAAAAACTGCTGGTAAGCAACTTTAGCTTTAAAACGTTCAGAAATATCTACAGTTGCCAGAAATCTTGATCTGTTCAAAAGGATATTCCTGTAGGTATAGTTGACAATAATCCCTACGGACTGCTCTGTATCATAATGCAGGGCCAGTTTGAAAGCTCCTTTTTTGGCTCTTTTCACAAAAACATTCATCACAAGACCATCATTGGCATTTGTATATGTGTAATACACCTTTACGTACTGGCGCATTCCAAATACTCTGTCTATGGCTTCATTGACCGTTTTCGCATCGTAATACTTCCCTTCCGTAAGGCCCATTTGCTTTTTCAGCACTTCAATCTCAGCTACATCATTAATGGGAGTTCCATCTTCTTCATTGAAAGTAAATTTTGTTGTGGGCAGCTTTACTTCTTCAATCATTTCGTGCTCATATTTGATACCAGCTTTTCGTTGTGCTTCAGCAAGGGCTACAAATTCAGGAAGATGTTTTCTCGCTTCTACCTCTCCTATTTTTATAATCTTTCTGAATCTGGCAAAATCTTTAGTCGTAATCTCTCCCAATGGATCCACAAAATCTACCAGGATATTGGATAATTCTTTCTGATGCTTGAAATCTTCTACAGAACGGATGGCATGAGTCTGATAAATCATTTTCATCGGATTCTCAATTTCTTTTTTGGTAAAAAGGCGGAAACCGGTATATCCACCAATCACAAAATCTGCTCCCATTTCGCGAACCTCATTAGCCGGATAATTACGGTCCAGCCCACCATCCACCAACAGTTTCCCGTCAATATAAACTGGGGCAAAAGCTGCAGGAATTGCTAATGTAGCACGAATAGCCAGCGGCAGAGATCCTTCTTTCTGCATTACCAGCCCTCCATTTTCAATATCTGAAGAAGTAAGCTGTACAGGAATTCTCAGTCTGCTGAAATCATTGATATGTTTGGCATTAAAAGTAAGGGTATTGAGCACCTCTCCCATATACTGTCCTTCAATATAAGAGCTGGGTAGAGTAGGAATTCCTTTTACAACAGGAAATTCCAGGATGTATTTGTCATATTCATCTTTTTCACTGATATTGACTTTACTGTAAGGAATTTTATTACTCAGAATCCTGTTCCAGTCCATTTTATAAATGGTATGTTTCAATTGATCAGCATTATATCCCATGGCATATAAGCCTCCCAGAATTCCTCCCATACTGGTTCCCGTAATATAATCTACCTTGATTCCCAGCGAATCAATCATTTTCAGAATCCCAATGTGTGCAAACCCTTTTGCCCCGCCGCCACTGAGAGCAAGACCAAATTTAGTGTCTTTGGTTACATTCTGAAGGGCCACGGCCAGGGAATCATTCTTTTGCTGAGATTTGACAATAATAGAGAAAACTATGGCAAAAAATATCAGGATCTTTTTCATTGGTGATTCTTAAGGTATCCGATTTGAAACGTTAAAAGTAATAGTGGGTAAAGATACACAAAAAAGTCACCTGCTTGCCCGGCACTTTTCATGAAGTAAGCAATTCTGTTATCATCAGTTCACCAAAGCAAATAACCTGTTGATCCTTAAGTAAAAATGATCTGTTAAATATTTTTAATATGCTTTAATGGTTTCGACAAAATTGATATCCGGATTCAGAATTTCAAGAATAAGGCTTTTGACAGATCTCATAGCATCATCAATATTTCCTTTGTCAAACTGCAGGGAAACCATACCCTTTTTAGCATCAGCAAAACTCCAGATTCCTGTTTCAATAGGAAATCCCCAAAATTCCGGAAGATGCTGTACCACGTAATGATAAATACAAAGCTGAAGGGCCTGTTTTCTGTCACTGTTATGGAAGTATTCAGAGACATTGTCTTCATCAATTTTTACATTAAGATTTTTGATTCTGGCTGTTTTATAATCAATAATTCTTAGCGTCCCATTGAGCTTATCAATACGGTCAATGAATCCGAAGAAAGAAATTTTATCATTCCCATCAAGAGGAAAATCTATATTCTCAAATCTTCTTTCGATATCAACAATCTCCAGTTTATTGCCCTGCTTTATCAGCTCAAGATCATGATTAAGTACATTCTCAATTACTTTTTTAGCAATGGCTTTATGAATGTAGTTCATTCCTTTTTCATAAAACTCCGGCTGATGTTTCAGCTTTTCAATCGCTGTATTTATATATTGATCTATCGCTTTAACTGAACTCCTTAAATCACTTTCTTTTAAAACCTTACCCTTTAATACTTCATATACTTCTTGAAGTGAATAATGGACTAAGTTTCCATAATTCTTCACCGACAGTTCTTCTTCAATTTCATCCGTTTCTGAGGTATTTAAAATCTTGGAAAGATAAAAATCAATCGGATTATAAAGATAACTTGTAAGGTGGGATGCAGATACTTTTTCCTTCCATTTCTGAAGGCGGTCTTGCACAATCTGTGTCTTGGAAATCTCTATTGGATTGGTGGCAATAGGCTCAGAAGAATTTTCAATAATAAGATGTTCAATCTCGTGGGCGCTCTCCATTTCAATCTGGGTAATGAAACGGCTTTTCTCCCCGGTATTTACTCCGGAACTCAAAGCATTATACAATAAATGTACATTCTTTGCATCCTGAATCAGCCTGTAAAAGTGATAGGCATAAATGCTGTCATTTTCCAGGAAAGTATGAAGATCAAAGAATCTTCGGATATCAAAAGGGATATAAGTATTCTGGGAATTTCCGAGAGGAAGCTTACCCTCATTTACAGAAAGCAGAATAACGTTTTCAAAATTCAGGAGACGGGTTTCCAGCAATCCCATAATCTGTAATCCTCTCAAAGGTTCTCCCTGAAAGTCAATACTTTCAGAATTGATATGCTGATTAATCAGAATTTCCAGGGTTTCCATTTTGATCTCAATATTGTATGGAGTCAGCTGGTTTTTGATAATCCTGAATGCATTTTCAAAGTGAGAGACATTTTCATACTGAATATCATCTATTGGCAGCCATTTTACTTTCTGGCAGAATTCAATAAGCATGTCCAGATAAGCATTTGTTCCCGGAGCCTTCTGAAGAAGGCCAAAATAAGAAAGACTGCTCAGAAGTTCATTCAGAAGCTTATGAGAAATATAAACAATGTTCCGTTCCTCAACTTTAGCTTTAAAATCATTGATAATCTGCTCATCCTCAACAGATTTAGGAAGTTCTTCAAGAATGGGAAAAACATCTCTGTAATAATAAGAAGATTTATTTTTTTCCAACTGCTTCTGCAGATAGAAAAGACGTTTAACAGCATTGGAGAAAGATAAATTTTTCAATGGAAACCCCATTGTAATATTCAAATTATCAACACCATGCATCACATCGAGACTTGCAGGAAGAAGATTTTCATCCAGCAATACTACAGCTGTATTGGAATAGGTTTTATTATTGATTTCTTTAAAGATCTCAGGCAGCACCTTTGTCTGAGTAACATTTCCGGAAACTTCATAGACTTTAATTTTTTTAGGCTGGTTAAAATCATCTTCAATCCATTGGAAAGCCCTGTTGTCATCAAACTCTTTCCAGGTCTTGTGATTTCTCAGAAACTTTCCGGCCTCTTGTCTTTCGTCATTGAAATAATATCGGTCAGCCTGAAAAAAACATTGGGCCTTATTCCACTGCAAAAGATTTCTCACCAGCTTTTCTTCTACCGGAGTAAAAGCATTGAATCCGCAAAATATGAACTCCTGATTGGTATTTTTAGCAAAGTCAGCAATCTTAGCCTTGGCCGTTTCATGGATCATTCCTGAAGTAGCCCAGTTATTTTCCTGTAATTTCTGCTTTAAAACCGGAAGAAAAACATTCATATTCTGCCAGAAGTTAAGAAACTTTTTTCTTGGAACATCATCATCGTCACCAAGATTTTGAGCCCATTCCTTAATTCTTTCCTCATCAAACATATACTGAAGTACAGCCTGATCACTATCTGAAAATTTGAGAATATCATCCCAATCCTTCTGGAGTGTAGGAAACCACTTCAGAAAATCCGAAAAGTCATCTCTGGGAATCAGATTCAGACTTCTGTATACATCAAACGAAAAGAGCCACAACGGAATTCCCTGGATAGGCTGTTGATCTGCAATTGTATTGATAAGCTCTTCTATAGTAAAAAAATTGGGAAGAAGCCCCGAATAATGATTTTCTTCCAGGATCTGCCTGATAAACACAATGGGACGTTTTCCGGGTAGAATGATATTAAACGCAGAAAGATCCGGGTTTTGCGCCAGCAGTTCGTGAATGATTTTATTGAGGAATTTCAAAGGGCTTGATAGCTTTTTAAGTTGTCCAGTTCTTCAGAGATTAAATTATTATATTCTGCCTGTTTTTCTTTATCAATTCCATGACGGGTCTCTCTGTCATAAGCCACCTGAAAACTCTGGTAATCAGTGGATATCCCATCATAAATTGTTTTAAAGTATTTGTTATAGTCTCCTGAAGTCTTAATTTTTTCAGCAACCGCCTTTCTGAACTTTCTTACAAATAGTTCTGCAATATCAAAATGCTTCTGTTCGTGCAGCAGGATGTAATCATTCATTCTTTTAGCGTCTTTCCAGGACTTTTCTTCGTTAAATATGGTTTTAATCGTGATGGTAACGGGTGCCTTCGGATCCGAAGATTTTATAGCAGAAAACTCCCAGCCACAATGGGTATATGCTGCCACATCAGGATTTTTTTTGGTACTGACCGGACTTTTAAAATTATCCCAGGTCAGCTTTTTATCTTCCTGCCAGGTGACTTTCTGTCCGAAAACCATCTGAGCAGCCAATATACACAATACGAAAGTCAATCTCATTATTCTACTACAATTGTTTTTGTAATCCAGTTATTTCCTCCATTCCAGAATTTAAAAGTATAGGTTCCTTTTCTCTGTGGACTGAAATTGATCTGGCTGGCACCGACATAATTTCCTTGCGTACAAGGTCCGTTGGTGATATATTTATAAGCAGTAACCGTCCTTTCCAGATTGGTATTGTAAACATAGTCATATCCGTAAAAGCCCTCACAGTGAGAAGGATAGGTAGAATACGTCTTGATGCTCTGGATCGCAAAAACGGCCATCGTATCATTCACAATTTTTACACTGTCTATTTTGATCTTGCCAATAGATTCAACCGTGTGGTAATCGTCATCATTACACGAAACCAGAAGCCCGCCAAAAACGAATACTGAAAACCCAATATTTAAAAGTTTTTTCATAACCTTTAATTTTCTGATTATTAATATATATTTAGCAAAAATTATTCCTTATTTACATAAAATCAGGAATTAAAATTACCTTTTGATACATAAACTACTTTTTTAGTATCAAAAAATTCTTCATCAAAATAGTGTTTAAGGTTGAAAATTTCACATTTAATTCCGGCAAGCTCTTCCGCAAGATCACCACCTTTTAAATATAAAATTCCGTTATGTTTAGGGTTAAACTGTTCTTTTTCAAATTTTCCTTTCAGCCATCTTAAAAATTCCGGCATCTGGGTTACCGCTCTGCTGACCACAAAGTGAAATTTTTCTTTCAGTTTCTCTGCTCTTCCGTGGATAGCCGTTACATTGGTTAATCCCACTCCATCCGCCACAGCCTGAACTACACTGATTTTCTTCCCGATAGAATCAATCAAAGTAAATTCTGCCTCAGGAAACAGAATTGCCAGAGGGATTCCAGGAAAACCTCCTCCTGTTCCAATATCCAAAACTTTTGTTCCGGGTGCAAACTGCATCACTTTTGCAATTCCCAAAGAGTGCAGAATGTGCTTTTCATACAGCGATTCCATATCTTTTCTGGAAATCACATTGATTTTTTCATTCCATTCATTATATAGTTTCTCCAATTGGGAAAACTGTTCCTTCTGTTTTTCAGTAAGATCCGGGAAATATTTTAATAGTAACGATGCAGACATGTGAATTATTATAAACTGCAAAAATAAGTTTTATTTCTCTTGTATTCAAATCGACTTTCATGACAGCACCCAATCAGCACATCATTATTTCGCAATTCCCGGAATGACAGGTACACCGGGATTCCCGGACTGACTGACCGTCTGTACCGCAAAAATATAATTGTCTTTTGATAGCGGAATCTTAACAGAAAGTCCTGTTGTAAATATTTTTTTCTGCCAAACCGGACTGTCTGTCTCCCTGGCCAGTACATAATATCCCGCTGGCATTCCTGATTTTGGCTTTTCCCAGTGAAGCGTTGTGGAATTGGTCAGTTCTTTTACATCCATTTCCACTTTCTCAGGTTGGGAAGTGGATTTTGCAAGATTGGCCAGTACCGCAACATTGGCTGAAACATTTTTTTTCAAATACTTAAAATCTATAAATTCAGGAAGATCACCATATTGTTTATTATTTTCCACTCTGATATCCTGATGCTGATGATCATAATTTTCATAATACTCTGTCAATCTTACAGAAGGAAATCCGTTAACGACAAAACTGGTGTGATCACCCCCACGCAGGAATCTGTCATTTCTGTAGATCAGCTTTATCTCCAGCCCTTTTACGTACTGCTCCGTAATCTCTTTGATATAACGGGCCAGCTGTCTGGATTCACTGTCGTTTTCAAAACCCAGATTCCTAATGGTGATTGCTTTTTTGTCAAGATCTTTATAAGGCAGCCCTTCACTGAATACGCGAAGTATGCGGGTATTGACCTCTCCCGTTTCTCCTGCTTTGGGATTACCGATCATATCATTATTCAGAACAGCTTCCAGCTGTAGATTTTCTCTTTTAATCTTTTCAGAAAGCTGTTTAGAGCCCAATAACGATTGCTCTTCTCCTGAAAAAGCCACAAAGATGATGGATGCAGGAAATGAAGATTTACTCAATATTCTCGCAGATTCTATAACCGCACTTACCCCGCTGCCGTCATCATTAGCTCCGGGTGCTATGGAAGTTCTGTTCATCACATCCGTCACTCTTGAGTCAAGATGTCCTCCGATCAGGAAAATTCTTTTGTCGTCAGGATCTGTTCCTTTCAGAAAAGCGACAGCATTTCCCAGGTTAACAGATTTATCCACCCTTTTTCCATCCGGCTGAATGTCTTCCTGCTGAAGATAGACTTCCATTCTGCCTCCGGAATTTTTAGCATAATCGTTGAATTTTTTAATCACCCAGCTTCTCGCTGCGCCAATTCCCTGCTTAGGATCATCTGTGGAGCTTAAAGTATGACGGGTTCCAAAACTTACCATTTTTCCGATGTAAGATTTTAGCGAATCTTCATTCACCTGACTCACATATTTTTTCACTTCATCATCTTTTGAATGTTTCTGTGAGAAAACAATACAGGAAACCAGCAATAAAAAAACGGAATATTTCATAGGATAGATCTTAGATTCTTTAAAGATACAAAACCCTTTGTTTCTGGAATATTTTTTATTTCATAATGAGACTCCATCCTGATTGACACATACCCAACTGCTCACATCAGGAAGAGAAATCAAAAGACCTTTTAACATCAAAACCTGACAAAAATCTTCAAAACAGCCTTACTTTTATTACTTCCACAAAACGTTTTTATTATATATTTGTTAAAATTCAAAAAATACATGGATAAACTTTCAGATAGAGTAAAAAGATTAGGATACTCACAGACATTTGTCATGTCAAACAAAGCCAGAGAAATGAAAGCCAACGGAATAGATGTGATCAGCTTAACTCTTGGTGAACCGGATTTTGATGTTCCGGATAATATCAAACAGGCCGCTTTCGATGCCATTAATCAGAATTACAGCCATTATTCTCCTGTTCCGGGATTCCTGGAACTGCGTGAGGCGATCGCTTATAAATTAAAAAGAGACAACAACCTGGAATATAAACCTACCCAGATCTGTGTTTCAAATGGTGCCAAGCAGGCCATTATCAATGTTCTCGCTGCTATCATCAATGATGGTGACGAAGTTCTTCTTCCTGCTCCTTATTGGGTAAGCTATGATGAAATGGTAAAAATGATGGGAGGCACCTCTGTGATTCTTCCGACATCTTACGTTACCGATTTTAAAGTGACTGCAGAGCAGCTTGAAGAAGCGATTACAGAAAAGACCAAAGCAGTACTTTTCAGTTCTCCATGTAATCCGTCAGGAGGATATTATACCTATGACGAGTTAAAATCTATCGCAAAAGTTATTGCCAAATACCCTCAAATAACAATCATTTCTGACGAGATTTATGAGTATATCAACTATGAAACAAAAACGACATCTATCGCTCAGTTTCCTGAAGTATACGAACAGACAGCCGTGATCAACGGAATGTCGAAAGCATTTGCCATGACAGGATGGAGAATCGGATATTCTGCATGCCCGGAATGGCTGGCAAAAGCGTGTGAAAAGGTACAGGGACAGATGACGAGTGGTGCTAACACGATGGCTCAAAGAGCTTCTATTGTTGCATTGAGAACAGATCCTTCTGAATACAGATATATGATTGATGCCTTCAAAAAAAGAAGAGATCTTGTCTATGAATTAATCAAAGAAATTCCAGGATTTAAAGTAGTGCTTCCCAAAGCAGCCTTCTATTTCTTCCCAGATATTTCATACTATATCGGAAAAACATTGAACGGAACTGAAATTAAAAATTCAGATGATTTCGCCATGTTCCTGCTGGAAAATGCACATGTTGGCTGTGTTGGTGGATTCTCTTTCGGAAGCCCTGAATGTATCAGATTTTCTTACGCTGCTTCTGAGGAGGAATTAAGAGAGGCCATGAAACGAATTAAAAACTTATTGGAACAATTCAGTTAACAAATTAATAACCCAAAATAAAACACGACAGCAATGAATCTGTTAAAAAAACTGACCATCGCCACAAGTATTGCCGCAGCGAGTTTTGCGGGGTATGCTTTTGGCCAGGATTTCCAGTGGAAAGAAGCTACTTCGAATGGCTACAAGTACAAGTATGTAACCAATGACCCTACTTCCGCAAGGTACTATACTTTGAAAAACGGGCTGACGGTTATTCTGAGTCCTACGAACAAAGACCCGAGAATTCAAACGTATATTGCTACAAAAGCAGGCAGTAAAACCGACCCTGCTGATCATACCGGTCTCGCCCACTATCTTGAGCATATGCTTTTTAAAGGAACGAATCAATTCGGTTCTAAGGACTGGGCAAAGGAAAAACCGTTGCTAGACCAGATTGACGCTCTTTACGAAAAGTACAATCAGACCAAGGATGAAGCTAAGAGAAAAGAGATTTACAAAGAAATTGACAGGGTTTCAGGAGAAGCTGCAAAATTTGCCATCGCAAATGAATATGATAAAATGATGGCTGGCATGGGAGCTGACGGCACCAATGCCTTCACGTCTTTTGAACAGACTGTATACACAGAAGATGTACCGGCCAACGTTCTTGACAAATTCCTCGCTGTGCAGGCTGAAAGATTCAGAGAACCCATCCTGAGACTTTTCCATACAGAACTGGAAGCTGTATATGAAGAAAAAAACAGATCTCTTGATGATGATGGAGATAAAGTTTTTGATACAATGTTTGCCAATCTGTTTCCTAACAACAATTACGGAAAACAAACGACCATCGGTACGATTGAGCACCTGAAAAACCCTTCACTGAAGGCTATCAGAGAGTATTACAACACGTATTATGTTCCTAATAATATGGGGATCATCATGTCCGGAGACTTCAATCCGGATGAAGTGATAGCAAAGATCGACAAAGCTTTTTCCTACATGAAGCCTAAAACGATTCCGGAGTACAAAGTAGGACAGGAAAAAGCAATTACAGCACCGATTGTAAAAGAAGTGGTAGGACCGAATCCTGAAAATGTAATGCTTGGCTTCAGATTTCCGGGAGCTTCCACCAAAGATGCAAGAATGCTGAACCTTGTTGGAAACATGCTTACTAACGGGCAAGCCGGATTAATTGATCTTGACCTTGTAAAAAAACAGAAGTTACTTGGCGCTTATGCCGGATCTTATGCTTTAAAAGACTATTCCGTTTTACTTTTACAAGGGAAACCTACTGAAGGACAGTCTCTGGATGAAGTAAAAAATCTTCTTCTTCAGGAAATTGATAAATTGAGAAAAGGTGAGTTTTCCGATGATCTGATCCAGTCTATTGTAAACAATGAGAAGAAAGGGATCATTCAGAAGGATGAAAAATATTCGTCAAGAGCAAGTATCCTGATGGATGAATTTACTTCCGACATTGATCATAAAACATCCTTGGAATACGTAGACGAAATCTCCAGGCTTACGAAAAAAGATATTATGGATTTCGCTTCCAAATATCTTCAGAACAATAACTATGTTGCTGTTTACAAAAGAAAAGGAGAAGACAAGAGCATTGTAAAAGTTGATAAACCAACCATCACTCCGGTTTCCGTTAATAGAGAAGATCAGTCGCCTTTCCTTAAGAAAATTGATGAAATGCCTGAAAACCCTATCGCTCCGGTATGGTTGAATTATGATAAGGATATTGATAAAAACAAATTAGCAGGTGTAGACGTACTTTCTGTAAAAAATACAGATAATGCCCTGTTCAGAATGTATTATCATTTTGATTCAGGAAAATGGAACAACAAAATCCTTCCGTTAGCAGCAGAATACCTTCAGTATTTAGGAACTAAAGATAAATCTTCCGAAGTCATCAGTAAGGAATTTTACAAACTTGCCTCTAGCTTTAATGTGAGCGCTGGAAACGAAGAAACCTATGTATCACTGGAAGGTTTAAATGAAAACTTTGATAAGACAATTTCTTTATTTGAAGATCTGATTAAAAACTGCCAGGCAGACCAGGGAGCACTTGATGCTTACAAAACAAGATTGAAAAAAGCCAGAGCAAATGCGAAACAGAACAAAGGAGTCATCATGTCCGGATTGAGAAGTTATGCGCAATACGGCCCTCAGAACCCTTTTAACAATGTATTAAGCGATGCTGAACTTGACGCATTAAAAGCTGAAGACCTGATCAGTGTTCTTCATGACCTGTTCAATTTCAAACATAAAGTACTGTACTACGGTCCGAAATCAGGTAACGAAGTGGTGGCTTCTTTAAAACCGATCCACAAACTTCCTGCAACTTTGAAGGATCTTCCTAAGTCAAAAACTTTCGTTCAGGTTCCGACAGACAAGAACAAGGTATTATTTGCCCATTATGACATGGTACAGGCTGAAGTTTTCTGGGTGAGAAATTCTGACCAGTACAATCCTTCTACGACTCCAACGGTAAGTTTATTCAATAATTATTTCGGAGGCGGTATGGGATCTATTGTTTTCCAGACCATCAGAGAATCTAAGGCACTGGCCTACTCTACATACTCTTATTTTGCACTTCCAGGCAAGAAAACAGATAAGGATATGATCATGGCTTATGTAGGAACCCAGGCAGACAAATTCAATGAGTCTACCACAGCCATGAATGAGCTTTTAACAACGCTTCCAAAATCTGAACAATTATTCGAAACAGCAAAAAGCGGATTGAAAAAATCAATTGCTTCAGAAAGAATTACTCAGGACGGAATCATTTTCTCTTATCTGAAATCCCAAAGGCTTGGAAACAATTTTGATATGAGAAAGACTGTGTATGAACAGGCTCCAAAACTATCTTTTGCAGACATCAATGCTTTCCATGACAAAGAGATGAAAAACAAGAACTATACCTATTGCCTTGTTGCTTCACAAGACAAAGTAAATGAAGCCGATATGCAGAAATTAGGGGAAGTAAAAAAACTTAATTTAACTGAAATATTTGGTTATTAAAATAAACAAAAGCCCTGATGTCAGGGCTTTTTGATGTAACAACACGTCAAAAACAATTATAGATTTTATTTATCAATATTTGTTTGTTCGATAGATGAATCTTTTATATCTTTGCATAAGAAATTTAAATATAAAAACAGAAAAATTATGTCTTTAGTAGGAAAAAAATTCCCGAATTTAACAATTGACGCAATGTCTGAAATGGGTGACGATCTTAAAATCAACATCCTTGATGAAGCAGTAAACAACCAGCAAAAAGTTCTTTTATTCTGGTACCCTAAAGATTTCACTTTCGTATGTCCTACAGAGCTTCACGCTTTCCAGGAGGCTTTAGGTGAATTCGAAAAAAGAAACACTAAAGTAATCGGTGCATCTTGCGATACTAACGAAGTACACTTCGCATGGTTGAACACACCAAAAGATAACGGAGGTATTGAAGGAGTAACTTACCCACTTTTAGCTGATACTCACAGACAATTGGCAAACACTTTGGGAATTGTTGATCAGGATTTCGAATATGATGAAGATGGAAACGAAGTTTTCACAGGTTCTAACGTAACTTACAGAGCAACTTACCTTATCGATGAAACTGGAAAAATTTTCCATGAAGCGGTAAATGATATGCCATTAGGAAGAAACGTAAAAGAATTCTTAAGACTAATCGATGCTTACACTCACGTTCAAAAACATGGTGAAGTATGCCCTGCAAACTGGGAAGAAGGAAAAGAAGCAATGAAAGCAGACAGAACTTCTACTGCAGAATACTTAGCTAAGAACTAATTTCAATTTAACAATCTGATAATTTAACAATGTAACAATGTATCGGCGTAGCAATAGATTTTTTTTATTGGTACATCGAGACACTATTAAATTGTTACATTGTTAAATTTTAATTCTTAAAATTTAACTTATGTACACAGAATTAACCGAAGATACATTACAAAATATAGTAAACGACAACGAAAAAGTAGTTGTTCAGTATGGCGCAACATGGTGCGGAAACTGCAGAATCATGAAGCCTAAATTCAAAAAATTAGCTTCTGAAAATGACTCCATCCCATTTTTATATGTAGATGCTGAGAAACTTCCTGAAAGCAGAAAGTTAGCAAAAGTAGACAACTTACCTACTTTCGCCATCTTTAAAAACGGTGAATTGGTAAACCAGGTTCAATCCAACCAGGCAGAAAGTTTAATCAACCTCTTTAATGAATTAGCATAATGAAATTACCCGTAATCAGACAGTTTTATCAGAATCAGACTCCTGAAAATCTTGAAAAAACATTAGAAGTTCTGGAAAGCTTCTGCGAATTCAGAGGAACAAGCGAAGAAGATCTAAATGTTGCAGGAGAATTGATTACCAACATTTGCGGAGCTTTAGAAGTTCATGCCAACGTTCAGAACGGAATGAGTGAAAAAGACGCTTTAAACTCTTTTGCCCAAAAGGTTTTGGGTTCAATCGACAAGTAATATTCTGCGATTATTCCTAACCGAAGAATTAAAAAACACAAAATACAATACCTGAGGTTTTCCTCGTTACTATACTTTTTCTATTCTTTAAGAATCTTTTATTTCAACTGTAAAATGTACTTCAAGGGACTAAACGGTCATATGGAGCTGGAAGTTGTATGGAAAATTTTAAAGAATAACCAATAAAATCCCGGTGATATTTTTCATCAGGATTTTTTGGGTTTAAATTTCAGAATACAGATAACACTAATATCTTCACAAATTTCACAATACAATAACTAGAATTTATTCATTACATCCGTAATCATCTGTGCCAATCCGTGAAATCCGTGGTTATAAAATAGATTTTAAATCATTATACGTTTCGGATAAAGCCTTTGGTTGGAATGTATTTATGTAAACGGGATAAGCCCGTTACTATTGAATTCGTGTCATTCTTGAATTCATTTCATAAGTGTTAAAAAGAAGAATCCCGATGAAAGTATCACCGGGACTATATTTTAAAGCTAATACATTTTATCAATTAGTTTCTTCTGCTCATCAGAATACTCAGAATGTACCAGAATAAAAGCATAATAGAAGCAAAAAGCTGTAATGCTGCTCCCACATACTGATTGGTACCATAAGAATCTTTCAGTTTACTTGTCTGATACAGAATGGTAGCTGAGGCCAGGATCACCATTCCTACTGAAAACCATAATCCAAGGTTAAAACCAAAGATCATTCCTCCTACAATCAGTCCGATAGAGATAAACCCACCGATTACAATGATATTTCTTAAGAAAGAAAAATCTCTTTTGGAAGTGAATGCTACAGCAGAAATACCTGCAAACATGGCAACAGTTAGAGTAGCAGCCTGAAAGATCACATTAGCCCCACCTTCAATATTAGTAGCAATAAAAAGCAGAGGCATAAAGATAATGGCTTCCAGCAGAATATAAAATCCTAACCCTAAATACTGAGTAGATTTACTTTGTGAAAGAGACCATTTTGAAGCTAAAACAGAAGCTAACCAGAAAACTCCGATAATCAACAGCCAGATATATCGCTGACCGAACATCATCGCAATAAGTTCTGCCGGAACCGTTTTCAATAATATTGTTTCCACTCCAATAAATGCAAGTATTGATAAAGCAACATGCAAATACGTCTTCTTGTAAAAATTCGCTTTCTCCACTTCCGAAGAATGAGCGACTAAAACATCTGTCATCATAGTTAATATTTTTTTAGTTAATCAAAAATAAAATTGAAGCCTTATTTCACAGGCAATACCCCAAGGATTTTCCCATTATCTTCAAAGACAGCAGCAATAACTTCCTTAGAAGATTCTCCTGCATATTTATATTTAATACTGGGATGATTGATTCCGTCCATTGTTTTATAATATCCGGCCTTTAAGACTTCAAGCTTTTTATTGGGATCAATACCATCTTTGACCTTTTTAAGTACATCATCAGTCACAATTTCTTTTACCTTATCAGAAATCAGTCCATCAATAGTTTTTCGGTCAGAAGCCTGTAAAGCCTCAACAAATCTTTGGAAATTATCATTATACAAAGTGATCTTATCCTTACTTATGGTAGCCTGCACTTCCTTTTGCGGACCGTTTTCAATCTTTGCACCTGTTACTTTCTGTGCAAAAACCAACTGTCCACCCAAAATAGCAAGCCCTAGCAATAATTTTTTCATAGTATCCATTTTATTTTTGGTGAAATAAGTGATGGAAGATACGAAAATCAGACCAGTTCTAAAAATTTCATTGTATCTACATTATCTGCATAGGTACCAAGGTCCGGATTTTGCGCTTCTCCAAACGGAACAGCACTCAAGCGCAACTCCTCTTTTGCTACCACACACTGGATATTTTCTTCATTTTCTGCAATGAAGTGTTTCACATCATCCAGGGATTCATATCTGCTGAAATTGATTACTGAAAGCGGACTGAAAAGTTTATCATCCTCCTTCAGCATCACAAAATTATTATCCCAGAATTTATCTTGGTTTAGAAGATAAACCGCTCTGTTATAGTCATAATTATTAGCATATTTATTATGATTGATAATATCCTGGAATCCCAAGAAGTTCTCAAACAGCCTGTCAATCACAAAATCCTGCGGAATAAAAATCCGCGTTACATTGCGGCATCCTAATCCGAAATACTGGAAAATGTCTTTTGCCAGCAATTGCAGCTCTTCATTTGTCTCATCACCTTTCAGTACCGCAACAGAAGTTCTGTTTTTACGGATAATGCTGAGATGATTCTTGAAATAATATTCCAGATATCTTGCCGTATTATTGCTTCCAGTGGCAATAACTGCATCAAAGTTCTCTAATTTTTCTACAAACTCAAAGGAAATATTTCCGCCAGAAAACTCATTCCACTTCTTTAATAAAAACGGAATCAGATATTTATCTTTTGAAGACAGCTTAATAACAGGAATATGATGGCTCAAAACTACTGAAATGACATCATGAAGTCCTACCAAAGGAATATTTCCCGCCAAAATAAGTCCAACTCTTTTTGAAGTTTTAGAGATTGAATAATTTCCTAGCCAGTTTTTAATCTTTTCTTCAGTAAGAAGATCAGCCCATTGCGTCAAAGCAAATTTCTGATTATCAACAGTAAACCACGGATTCTCTATTTCAGACCTTTTTAACAATAATTCAATATCGGCATCATCTTCATTGTGATCTTCCGGTTTCTTCGCTAAAAACGCTTTTATATAATCGCTTAACTTAATAAGTCCTAAAACTTGATTTTCGGTATTCATAATTACTTTAAAATTGGGGAATATTTTGTAATTTTGTGCAAATTTAAAAAAAATTAGCGATGGCTATTAAAATAACTGATGAATGCATTAACTGTGGGGCTTGCGAACCAGAATGCCCAAACAATGCAATATATGAAGGAGCTGTAGATTGGAAAGCTTCTGACGGTACGGCTCTTCAAGGTACCATTACTTTGCCGTCGGGACTTACTGTAGATGCCAATGCACCACAGGAACCTGTAAGTGATGATGTATATTTCATTGTAACAGATAAGTGTACAGAATGCAAAGGATTCCATGAAGAACCTCAGTGTGCGGCTGTATGTCCTGTAGACTGCTGTGTTCCTGACGAAGACCATGTAGAATCTGAAGAAGCGCTGCTTAATAAAAAAGCATTCTTACACGGCGAATAAAAAAATTTCCGTCTCATGATCTGTGAGACGGTTTTTTTGTCCAACAATCCCAACTTAACCAAAAAATAAAGCTAAAGGAATTTCAAATCCGGAAGCAACCAAAAAATAAAAATATGAGCAAAAAGCACAACTTCAGCGCAGGACCATGTATTTTACCACAGGAGGTATTTGAAAAATCAGCACAGGCTATTCTGGACTTTAACGGAATTGGATTGTCTCTTCTTGAAATTTCTCACAGAAGCAAAGACTTCGTTGCTGTAATGGATGAAGCGCGTGCCATTGTAAAAAGATTGATGAATCTTGGTGATGATTATGAAGTACTTTATTTAGGAGGAGGTGCCAGCCTGCAGTTTGCAATGGTTCCTTACAACCTGATGAAAGTAGGTGGAAAAGCAGCTTACCTGGATACAGGAACATGGGCAGCCGGAGCCATCAAAGAGGCAAAAAAAGTAGGTACGGTAGATGTGGTAGGTTCTTCAAAAGAAGAAAACTATTCCTTTATTCCTAAAAACTATACGGTGGGCTCAGTATATGATTATTTTCATTGTACTTCCAACAATACCATTTATGGAACTCAGATGAAGACTTTCCCTGAAGTGGATACCCTGATGGTTTGCGATATGAGCTCTGACATTTTTTCCAGACAGCTTGATTTTTCTAAATTCGATCTGATCTATGCCGGGGCACAGAAAAATATGGGGCCTGCAGGTGTTACATTAGTGGTAATAAAAAAAGAAATTCTTGGTAAAACGGGAAGAGAAAATATGTTTTCTATTTTGGATTACTCCCAGCACATCGCTAAAGAATCCATGTATAATACTCCACCAGTATTCCCTGTATATGCATCATTACTTACCCTTCAGTATCTTGAAAGAAATGGAGGTATTGCTGCTGCAGAACAGAGAAATGAAGCTAAAGCCAAGCTTTTATATGATGAGATCGACAACAACCCTTTATTCGAAACTTTCTGCGTAAAAGAAGACCGTTCATTGATGAATGTTTCTTTCAGAATTACAGATGAAAATAAGAAAGAAGAGTTTGACAATGCTTGGAAAGCTGCGGGAATCAGTGGATTGAACGGACACAGAAGTCTTGGCGGGTACAGAGCAAGTTTGTACAACGCTTTACCGATTGAGAGTGTACAGGTTCTGGTAGATGTAATTAAATCTATCAAATAAATTAAAAATAAAAAATTCAAAGATTGAAAGATATAAAATCAGTTCATTTAATTTTACTAATTTGCGCCCCAGTTTTAAAATTTTGAAATATTTAACTCTTTCAATCTTTAAATCAAATAATTCATGAAAGTTTTAGCAAACGATGGTATCTCAAAAGCCGGAGAAAATGCTCTGAAAAAAGCCGGAATTGAAATTCTGGACAATAGAGTGGCTCAGGATCACGTTATTAATTTTATAAACGATAATAATGTGGACGTTCTTCTGGTAAGAAGTGCAACGAAAGTAAGACAGGATCTTATCGATGCATGTCCCGGCCTTAAAATTATCGGACGAGGGGGTATCGGGATGGACAATATTGATGTAGAATATGCCAGAAGTAAAGGGATCAGAGTAATCAATACCCCTACTGCATCTTCAAAATCGGTTGCTGAGTTGGTTTTCGGACATTTCATTTCACTGGCGAGATTTCTGCATGAATCCAACAGACTGATGCCGCTGGAAGGAGAGACCCATTTCAATGCAATGAAAAAATCATTCGGTAATGCGTATGAACTTTCAGGAAAAACATTAGGAGTAATCGGCTTTGGAAGTATTGGCCAGGAAGTTGTGAAAATAGGAATTGGTTTGGGAATGAAGGTCACTGTTCTGACAAGAAGCCCGAAAACAGAAGTTCTTACCCTGAACTTTTTCGACGGACAGTCAGTCAATTTTGAAATTACTTCCACCAATGATATGAATGCATTCCTTAAAAATGCAGATTTTATAAGTATCAATACGCCGAGAACGAACGAATATATTATAGACACCCCCCAGTTTGAAAAGATGAAAGACGGAGTCTATATCGTGAATACTGCAAGAGGTGGCGTCATCAATGAAGTAACATTGATTGATTTTATCGAATCAGGAAAAGTAGCCGGAGCGGCATTGGATGTTTTTGAAAATGAACCGAACCCGGAATTACCTTTACTGATGAATCCTGCCCTATCCCTTTCACCCCACGTTGGAGGAAATACAGTGGATGCACAGGAGAAAATCGGTATCGAACTTGCGGAACAAATTATTAAGCTACAAAAAGAAACTATAAGATAAATATGCCTGTTTTTAAACCTTTCCGTGGAATAAGACCTCATAGAGACTTTGAGAGCACTTTCCCTACCCATCCACTGGATAATTTCACCCAGGAAGAGATTGCAGAGAAAGCTCAAGTTGAAAATACTTACATCAATATGATCAAACCATATGTCGTAAGTAAATCTAAAGATATTGACCGGAATCTGAGAAAAATCCGTTCTACATTTGAAGAACTTCTGGAAGAGAAGAAACTCGTTCAGGACAATTCAGCCTATTATCTTTATGAGCAGATCTACCCCAACAAACAGGTGTTCAGAGGACTTCTGGGATTAGCGAGTATTGAAGATTTCTGGAATGGAAAAATCAAACGACATGAAAGTACCATTCCTCAGAAGAAGGAAAAGCTGGCTCATTATCTTGAGAAAGTAAATTTACAGGCTGAGCCTGTGCTTCTTACCTATCCTGCTAACTCAAAAATCGAGTTGCTGATGAATCATGAGGAAAAAAATGTTCCCATCTTTAATCATGTTGACTCTATCGGTATCAGACATAAAATATGGAGAATAGATAACCGTCTTAAACTTCAGCAGTTTAAAGAAGTGATTGATCAGATAGACTCTTTTTATATTGCCGACGGACATCACAGAATTGGTTCTACTGCATTGAACGCAAAACGTCATAAAGATAAAAATAAAAGACATAACGGCACAGAGCTTTATAACTTTGTATACAGTTTTATCGTTTCCAACCAATCCATTAAAATTCATGATTATAACAGAATTTTACATGACCTGAACGGTATTTCATCCGAAACGTTCCTGAAAGAACTTGAGCAGTACTTCCTCATTCACGAAAAAGGAGAAACACCATACTACCCTTCTCAAAAGTTCCACATTTCGATGTATATGGACGGTAAGTTTTATTCTCTTCACGTAAAGCATGATCTTCGTTCCAAGGAAATGTCTCTGGACAATCTGGATCACCACCTTTTAGACAAGTATATTTTCAAAAATATTCTGAAAATTGAAGATCCGGACAGCTCTGAGCTTATTTCTTATGTAAAAGGAACCTCCAATATCAACGGAATCAATATTTTAAAAGAAAAAGTGGATAACGGTGAAGGTAAAGTCGGTTTCGGAATTTATCCTGTAAGTTTTAATGATATGATTAAAATTTCAGACTTAAAACTAAGCATGCCTCCGAAATGTACATTCATTGAGCCAAAATTGATTACAGCCTTAGTAATGTATGATATGAAACCTTAATAATTTCCTATTTTTTCCCTAATTTTATCAATGGAAAAAGAAAGGTAAATAATAAATGAAAAAAATATTCATTATACTTCCACTCTTTTTGAGTGGATTTTTATTTTCTCAAAAAAAGCCACAAAAAAATCCGGCAAAAAAAGGAACGGTTGCCAAATTCAATTATCATGATGAGTTCAGAAAAATTTCGGATGAAATTATGACCAACGGCGCTGCTTATGAAAATCTGGGAGAGCTTACCAAAGGAATCGGACCACGTTTCAGTGCCACACCAGGGTATGCAAAAGCCGTAGAATGGGCAGAAAAAAAATTTAAGGAAATCGGCATAAACATGATCTGGAGGCAGGAAGCCAAAACCCCGGTTTGGATCAGAGGAAAAGAATCCCTGCAGATAAAAGCCGGAAACGGAGACTGGAAAAATATCAGGACGCTTTCTTTTGGAAACTCCGAAGGAACAGGCGGCAAAGACCTGACAGGTGAAATTGTTTTAATTAATTCCACTTCGGAGCTTAATGCCATGTCAATAGGCCAGTTAAAGGACAAAATAGTTTTTGTGAATGTTCCTATAGATCCTAAAATCATCAATACCAGTGATTCCTATTTACAGACCGCAAAATCAAAATTAATTTCTGCCTCTGTCATCGCTAAAACAGGTGCCAAAGCATTAATTATAAGATCATTGACAACAGCCAATGATGATACTCCGCATGCCAAAATGATTTACTACGAACCGGATGATAAAATTAAAATTCCGGCTTTGTCTATCGGGGTAAGATCTGCGGATGAATTGGAGAAAACCCTGAAAAGTCAAAAAGTTACCGCTAAAATCAATATGACCGCACAGTCTAAAAGCGATACCACCAATCCCAATATCATTGCTGAAATTCAGGGCAAAAAAGATTCTAAAGTAATTGTTTTAGGTGCCCAGCTTGATTCCTGGGATGTTGGCGAAGGCGCCATTGATGACGGAACAGGTGTTGTGCAGTGTATTGAAGTTTTAAGGACGTTAAAAGCGCTTGGATACGAAAATAATCACACCATCAGAGTAGTTTTGTATGCCAACAGTGAAAACGGAGGACAGGGCCGCGAAATGTACGCCGCTTATGTAAAAAAGAAAGAGGAAAAACATGTATTTGCTTTAGGAACTGATGCCGGAGGATATTCTCCACGAGGATTTTCTTTGGATATGTCTCCTCAAAGAAGGAGGCTGATCTATCCATGGAAAGACTATTTCCTTCCTTATGGTGTTTATGATTTCGATCAAACAGAAGCAATACAGGACATCTCTCCTTTAAAAAAACTTGACATACCCTTAGCAGAACTTGTTGTAGATACACAAAGATATTTTGACTATCACCATTCCGAGCAGGATACCTTTGATAAAGTAAATAAAAGAGAGCTTCTTCTAGGTGCCGTTGCAATGACACAGTTAATTTTTATGATTGATAAAAATTGGTAAACAATGAAAAAGATAGTAGCAACTTCGTTATTGCTTTTTGGAATGGCTGTCTTTGGCCAGACCAAAGATGATTCCATCCAGTTCAGAAAAATCTCTACAGAAATCCTGAACAACGGAAAAGGATATACTGAGCTGAGAGAACTTACAAAAAATATCGGACACCGTTTAAGTGGATCTGAGGCTTACGAAAAATCAGTAAAATGGGCTGAACAGAAGCTTCGTGATGCCGAAGCTGATAAAGTCTGGCTTCAGGAAGTGATGATCCCGGTATGGGTAAGAGGAAAAGAATCCCTGCACATCCAAACCGGTAACGGAAAATGGAAAAAGATCAAAATGCTTTCGCTTGGCAACTCTGAAGGAACCGGAGGAAAAGATATCTCAGGAGATATTATTATGGTAAAATCACTGGAAGAGTACGATAAGCTTCCTGCTGAAAAAGTAAAAGATAAGATTGTATTTTTCAATTACCCTTTTAACCAGGGAAATGTACAAACGTTCATTTCATATCGTGAAGCAGGTGCTTACAGGAGAACTGCCGCTTCTTTAACCGCAAAAAAAGGGGGCAGATTTACTATTGTAAGGTCACTTTCTTCCGCATTCGACGATGTACCCCATACCGGCAACATGCGCTATGATGAAAACATTCCCAAAGTGCCGGCGGTAACCATCGGAAATACTTCAGCTGATGAACTCGAGGCATTATTGAAAAAACAAAAAGTAACCGCTAAACTTAATTCCAACTGTGGAATGAAAGGGGAGAAACTCTCCCACTCTGTCATTGGTGAAATCACCGGAAAAAAAGACCAAAACATTATTGTAGTTGGAGGGCATCTCGATTCCTGGGATGTAGGGGAAGGTGCTCATGATGACGGAGCAGGTATTGTGCAGAGTATTGAAGTATTGAGAACCTTTAAAAAATTAGGAATACAAAATAACCATACCATCCGTGCAGTTTGTTTTGCCAACGAAGAAAATGGCACAAAAGGTGGAAAACAATATGGCAAAATCGCCAAAGAAAATAATGAAAAACACATATTTGCCATAGAAACAGATGCAGGAGGCTTTTCACCGCGGGGAATTTCTCTGGAAATGAATGAACCTCAAAGAAACCAGATCAAAAGCTGGGTCACCCTGTTTCTGCCTTATGGAGTCTATAATTTTGAGGGAAAATATTCCGGATCAGATATTGCTCCGCTTCACGAAATGGGAGTTCCTACCGCTGAACTGGTTCCTGATCCGCAACGTTATTTCGATATTCACCATACTGAAGAGGACACTTTTGAAAAAGTCAACAGAAGAGAACTGCTATTGGCTTCTGCGGTGATGACACAACTTATTTATATGATTGATAAAAATTGGTAAACAATGAAAAAGATAGTAGCAACTTCGTTATTGCTTTTTGGACTGACTGCTTTTGGCCAAACCAAAGATGATTCCATCCAGTTCAGAAAAATCTCTACAGAAATCCTGAACAACGGAAAAGGATATGCTGAGCTGAGAGAACTTACAAAAAATATCGGACACCGTTTAAGCGGATCTGAGGCTTACGAAAAATCAGTAAAATGGGCTGAACAAAAGCTTCGTGATGCCGGAGCTGATAAAGTCTGGCTTCAGGAAGTGATGATCCCGGTATGGGTAAGAGGAAAAGAATCCCTGCACATCCAAACCGGTAACGGAAAATGGAAAAACCTTAAAATGCTTTCTCTCGGAAACTCTGAAGGAACCGGAGGAAAAGATATTTCAGGAGAAATCATCATGGTAAAATCCATGGAAGAATATGATAAACTTCCTGCTGAGAAGGTGAAAGATAAAATTGTATTCTTTAACTATGCTTTCAGTCAGTCTTTCATAGAAACCTTTAAAGCATACGGTGATGCTGCAAAGTACAGAACTACCGCGGCTTCTTTAACAGCTAAAAAAAGAGGTAAATTTGCCATCGTAAGATCACTTTCCTCTGCATTTGACGATGTTCCCCATACCGGAGCAATGCGATATGAAGAAAAAGTGTCTAAAATACCTGCCGTAGCCATTGGAAGTACCACCGCAGATGAACTGGAAGCCTTATTAAAAAGCCAAAAAGTTAATGCAAAACTTAACTCCAACTGTGGAATGAAAGGAGAGAAACTCTCCCACTCTGTCATTGGTGAAATCACCGGAAAAAAAGACCAAAGTATCATTGTGGTAGGTGGTCACCTAGACTCATGGGATGTGGGTGAAGGAGCGCATGACGACGGAGCCGGCATTGTGCAGAGCATTGAGGTATTGAGGACTTTTAAAAAATTAGGAATTCCGAATAATCATACCATCCGTGTTGTTTGTTTTGCCAATGAAGAGAATGGAGTAAAAGGAGGAATCCAATACGGCAAAACAGTAAAAGAGAAGAATGAAAAACATATTTTCGCCATAGAAACAGATGCCGGAGGCTTTGCGCCGAGAGGAATTGCCCTGGATATGGATGACACCAAAAGAAACCAGATCAAGAGCTGGTCAAATCTCTTCCTTCCTTACGGAGTTTATAATTTTGAAGAGCGTTTTTCAGGAACAGATCTTTATCCCCTTCACGATATGGGAATTCCCGCCGCCGAACTGATGCCGGATTCTCAGCGTTATTTTGATATTCACCATACCGAAGAAGATACTTTTGAAAAAGTGAACCGGAGAGAACTCTTATTAGGCGCTGCAGCTTTAACACATATAATTTATATGATCGATAAAAACTGGTAAAATATGAAACCGTCTGTAAAGGCGGTTTTCTTTTTAAATATTTATGACAGAACCATACAACAGCAGGAAACACAGAATATTATGATACTCGCTTTAATTTAGGGCCGGGCTTAAGCCTGTTTACTTAAAAGGTATTATCCATTAGCTTTAGCCGAAACTTATAATAATTGTAAAAATGTTTTTAACTGGATTTCACAGATTGATAAGAATGATTGATACTTTTGATGAATATTTTTTTAACTATCCAATTATATTTGTAAAAAAATATACGCAGGCATCCATGTCAATCTGTGGCACTCTTATAAGTTTCGGCTAAAGCCATCGAAAGATATTCATAAAATATAAAATGGGCTAAAGCCCATTCCTATTGATTCTGTTGAACTGTTTAATTGGTGTTATTCGTGGTTTATTCAATTAAACACAAATGTCATTAATGTTTTCACAAATGATACGAATTGAATAGTTATTATGGGATGTTCAATAACTTGCTATTTTAAATACATAAAAATAATTCTTTTCCGTAATATTTTCTTCGTAAACAATCATTAGTCCTAAAAAACAGAAAATTTTTCTACGTTTAAGGAAATAACAGATGAAAACACGTTCCAATACTGGCCTTAACGATCCCGTGAAACAAAGTGTTAATCGGAGAAAGCAAACTTTGGCATAATATTGGCATGTAAATTATTGAGAAAAAATTAAAAAAACACTAAGGATGAGAAAAAAGGTTTTCTGTGGATTTTCAGTTTTTCCACCGATTCAAGTTCATATCTAGTATATGAATCCTTTTTTTTCTACGATGCCGTAAAAGATACGGGCCCGTGACTGACTAACCCCCGTTAGTTTTTCACAGCATTTTTGCACCCGTATCTAACTGGTATCACAATAACCAGGAATCATTTATTGATTCAAAAACAAAAATATCCCGGACTTTCAGCCCGGTATCATGATATAAATAAATGGCAAAGTCATCATGAACCTTAACCCTGTAAAGGAATTTATTCTTTTTACCGTGATGAGTGCCTTTATCATATAAATTAATGTATAACCCTTAAAATGTTAGTAATGATGAGAGCGTTTTTTGAAATGATTTTTAAGAGAAATGAAGATGCTGCGAAATTGCATATATGGAGCCTAATGCTGGTGTTGAGTTTTGCTGCATTTTCTGTGTTGGTATACGCCACAAAACCAAGCTTTAACAGCTTAATTATATACCTGACGGCATTTGCCGCTTATATCGGGTTTGGCCTTGTATTCATCAGTTCTTTAGCCGGAACGAGTATGAAGAAAAGATAACAAAACATATAACTTTCAATTTATTTTTACTTGAAAAACCGCTCTTTTGGGGCGGTTTTTTATAGTTTATTTTCAAGTTCAGTAAAAAAAGCATCCATGTCTAAAACCTCTTTTGTATTTACTTCCTCAACATTAAATTTATAAATACCTTTTAATTCTTCAGAAACCTTTTCAGGACTAGTAGAAAAAATAATTATTTTCAAATCCTCCCTATTTCCATATTTATTAATTAAACTCTTAATATGAGGTTCATTAATCATAGAATTTCCAAATATTATTAGTTGGTCGGCATCTTTTAAATCATTTTTCAAAATTTCATAATACTGCAACAATACTGTATCTCTTTTAATTATATCTTCCTTAAAATCTGGATTATTAAAAATCATTACTGGATCCGTATTTTCGATATTATCTCTTAATTTATAAGTCATACCATAAATCTTTTGATAAAGATATGACCCATGCAAATGACATATAATTTTATCGTATTCAATATTATAATTATAAAATTTTAAAAACTCTCTTGTATAGCTTCCAAATCCATCTTGAAAAATAAATCCATGAGGATTACCTGTTAATAATGTATCCAGAACTCCATCATAATTAGTTGTAAAAATGTGAAAATATTTAGATTTTTTATCACTAAGCATCTTAGAAAATCTACTTCCAAAATCAGGAAATAGCTTTTTTATATTTTTATATCCCACTGATTCATGGTGATTTTTAAACTCTAAAGCAATGTCTCTAATTTTTTCCAAAAGCAAGGAGTCAAACAAACCTTTTAGCTGCTCAAGTTTATCACGTCCCATAATCTTTTCAAGTCCATCCATGGAAGAAAAAAGATCAATAACTGAATAAATAATCCTTATTAATTCCTCCTCATTAAGTTTAGGGTTCTTAGTTTTAATTTCTTCAAAAATTTCATTGAATTTTTGCCATAGCGTAGTTATTTCATGGATTTTTTCTGTTATGCTGACAGTTTCCTCACCAGTTGTTTCCTTTACAAAATTTTCTGAAAGATTTTTAATCCAGTTTTCAATCATGTAGTTAAATCCATTTCCTACAAGTAGTATTGTTTTCATTTGTTAAATGTTTTAAACCTCAAAACTAATTAGTTGTATATAATATACCTTACGGAAACCCGTAAAGCCACCACATTTCTCGACCAAAAAAAGCCACTCCTTCCGGAGCAGCTCCCGTGATAACAACAAGTGCTATCATCACATCGTAAAAATTTATTCTTTAAACATATTCTTCAGCATTTTTTCGAGGATCTTTTGGGTCTCCTCTTCAATCATTTTTCCGGATTTTTCAACCATTTTCTCCCTGAAAGGCTCACAGCAGGCTTTGATACCGAAGCCTTCATCTGTTTTAATCAGTTCCGGATGCAGACTGTGTTCATCGCATACCTCCGACTCTATTTCCTTTTTTATCCAATCGTAATTCAGATCAAACATGTTTTATATTTTGTTTCTTATAAGTGCCGGATAAAGATAGAAGTAATAACTCCTTACTGAAATCCGTATTTTTACGGTATTTACAGAAAAACAAAAACAGCTCATTTCCAATCCTTAGAATTGATCCAGAATTTTCTTCGGTAAGATTTTTACCAGTTCTTTCTTATATTCCTTTTCAAGGATAACAAATTTCCAAGCTTTTTTATCTTTTGCAACAGCACAGGCTTTCATATGGGCGTTGATAAGATAGGAACCTTCGGTCGCCAAATATTTTACATTATTTGTACCATACTTAGCTGTTAAGGCACTGTTCATTTTCTTTTTCATATCATCATTTAATGAGCTGACATTGCATTTCAGTTTTAAAAAATAATGGGTAATAGAAAAATACTCACCGGTAATGAGTTCAGGTTTTTCGATATTTCCAAACTTTAGATCCTGTACTTCAATTTTCATAAATGGATTATTGTAAGTCATATTCAAAATCTGAGTCATCTGCTCTTTTGAAACGATGGTGAAGAATTTTGGATAAATACAGCTTACTGCCTGGTCTATCTCTTTGGATTGAATACTGTTTACAAAATAGGTAAGTGATTTTTTTATCGCTGCATCGTCAGGATTTATCTTGGTCTGCGAAAAAACCGTAAGCGACAGCAAAACGAACAGAAAGAAAAGTGGTTTGGTTTTCATGATTGAAGGGTGTTATATTTCTGCCAGAAAAAATTATTAACCTTTCCAACTGTTAAAATAGGTCGTACTATTTACTCAGATCGTTACAGAATATTTTGAGCAAAATAAAAAGCCATCCTTTCGGACGGCTTTTTACAATATTTTGAAGATTCAATTATTTTACTTTTACAAGCTCAACATCGAAAACCAACCAGGAGTTTGGCGGGATCACACCTCCTGCACCTCTTTCCCCATAAGCCATTGCAGGCGGGATCAATAATGTAGCAGTTTCACCTTCTTTCAATAACAGGATACCTTCATCCCATCCTTTGATTACTCTTCCCATTCCGATTGGAATTTCGATCGGCTCATTTCTTTTGAATGAAGAATCAAACTCAGTACCGTCTACTAATTTACCTGCATAGTGTACAGATACATTATCACCAGCTTTTGGAGCTTTACCGTCAGCTGTCTTTGTGATTTTATAGTAAAGACCTGATTCAGTTTTTTGCATACCAGCTTTTAGGCTTTCAACCAATTTCTCCTGGTTAGCTTTAAATTCTTCTTCTTTTTTCTTCTTTTCAGCTTCTTCTTTAGCGATAAAAGCTTTATTGTTTTCTGCGATTTTAGCTTTTCCTTCGTTGAAGGTTTTAGCTGCATCGTAGTGTTTGTACTCGTCACCTTTGCTGAAAACAGAAACTTTTTCTAGAACGATATCCGTTTTAGGTTTATCCTGAGCTCCTTTTTCAACGTTAGCAATAGCATCAATCACTTCATTACCTTTTACCACTTTTCCAAAGATCGTGTGTCTTCCGTCCAACCAAGGGGTTGCCACTTCAGTAATAAAGAACTGAGAACCGTTTGTGTTAGGTCCTGAGTTAGCCATAGAAAGGATCCCTTTCCCAGTGTGCTTAAGGTCGTTTCTTTCGTCCTCGAATTTATATCCGGGATCTCCCATTCCTGTTCCCTGAGGATCTCCTCCCTGGATCATGAAATCTTTGATCACTCTGTGGAAAATCGTTCCATCATAGTAAGGAACTCCTTTAGCCTTAGCTTTGTTATCGATTTTCCCTTCTGCAAGACCGATAAAATTGGCTACAGTTACTGGTGCTTTCTTGTCCTCAAACTTCACAATCATGTTACCTTTTGTAGTTTGAAGATTGGCATAAAGTCCGTCATTAAGACCTTCGTAAGTTTCTTTGTCTACGTTCATTTTTTTATAAATTGGGGTACAACTCATCAGCGAAATACTTGCCGCTGCCAGAATTATATTCTTGTTAAACAATTTCATGTATTATAGAGCTTTTAATTTTATGATTAATGGGATATCGTTGTCTATTTTCTTTTCGTCTCCATAGGTTCCGTAAGCCAGAGAAGATGGTACCAAAAGCGTTACTTCCTCTCCATCACGTATAAAACGTAAAGCATTCTCCACCGCTTTCAGCTCATCAAAATGCCCAAATCTGGCATCTCTCCTTTCAAAAGGCTTATCATAGATTTTAGTCTCGTCAAAATCATACAGATCATAGGAATAGGAAATCATGGTCTCATCTTTCCTTTTTTCTCTCTGATCATAACCTTCTACCGTTACCCAGTAATTAAGCTGCGTTGGATAATACTTTACAGACTGACCAGTGATCCAATCCTGGATCTGTCCCCGTTCTATCGTATTTAAATTTTTCATCCTGTTTTTAGAAACATCCAGATCTTTTTGGCTTAAAACACCACCTACAGGAGGATGGGCCGTCTGGGCATTCCTGTTGCAGCTCAACAGGCTTATAGCTGATATGAAGAGTATTTTTTTCATAAACTTTTGCGAAAATACACATTTCGCGAATCAATTACAAAACTTGGTTAAGAAATGTGCGAATGTAATAAAATATGTATCTGATCTTAAACTACCCACTCATTTTTATAAATACATAGATAGATACGAAAAAGCCGGGAAAAACCCCGGCTTTCCTATTGTTATTTATAAGCTATTATACTGTTTCTAAAGCGTGATCTACAATAACTCTCCATCCGAAAGGATCTTCAGACAGGTTGGTTTGTAAGTCCACAAGGTCTTTCTTAAGGATCGCTGCAAAGCTTTCTTCATCAGATAATCTTGGAAGATCAAGTTTTTCTCCCTGGTATCCTAAAGCCTGGAACTGAGTGGTAACTACAGCCGTACCTACTCCCCAAACTTCTTTAAGAGAACCGTTCTTTAAAGCTTCAATGACTGTTTTCACAGCGATAGGCTCTACTTTCACTTCGATTCCTCTTCTCTTAGCCAATTGAATAAAGCTGTCTCTTGTTACCCCATCAAGGATTTTCTCAGAAGTTGGAGGGGTATAGATCGTATCGTTGATTCTTACAAAAACGTTCATTGTACCACTCTCTTCGAAATATTCGTGAGTAGCATCATCTGTCCAGATAATCTGCTCATATCCTTCTTCTATAGCCAATTGTGTAGGATAGAAAGAAGCAGCGTAGTTCCCTGCAGCTTTTGCAGAACCTACTCCTCCGTTTGCAGCTCTTGAATAATGATCAGAGATTTTCACTGATACCGGCTCTGAATAATAACTCTTCGCTGGCGTTGCAACGATAGCAAACATATATTTATTAGAAACTCTTGCTTTCAAAGCTTCCTCTGTAGCAAAAATCAAAGGTCTGATATACAGAGACATTCCCTCCCCCTGTGGAATCCAATCTCTGTCTATATCTACTAATGCTTTTAATCCGTCTAAAAACATTTCTTCAGTCACTTCAGGCATAGCAAGACGCTTCGCTGACTTATTGATACGTTCAAAATTCTTTTCAGGCCTGAAAAGGAAAACCTGCCCGTCTTTGTCTTTATAGGCTTTCATACCTTCAAAACAAGCTTGTCCATAATTTACCCCCATCATGGCAGGCGTAAATGGAATCGGACCGTAAGGAACTAATTTTACATCCCCCCATTTTCCGTTCTCATACTCACAAATGATCATATGATCAATGAAAGTATTACCAAATGAAAAATTGTTAGGGTCAAATGTAGAAATTCTGGAGTTTTCAGTTTTTTGAATTATCATTTTTTAAAATTTTTACGATGTTCTACAAATTTAACATAATTTTCTAAATATAAAAATTTTAGAGTAAATTTGACAAAAAAATAGCTTGAAAAGAGAAATTAAGACCACAAACGACGGCAGTAAAACACTGTTTATCAGTAAATTAAATGAAAACTACCATTCTCATCACGGAGCGCTACAGGAAGCCGAACACGTGTTTATCAAAAATGGACTAAATCTGATAAATGATTGCGAAATTAATATTTTAGAACTCGGTTTTGGAACAGGTTTGAATGTTTTGGTAACAATTAATGAATATTTAAAAACTGACAAAAATCATGTCATCAATTATTTTTCACTCGAAAAATACCCCATAAATGAATCCGAAGTTAAAGATTTAGCCTACTTTGAACTTTTTGATAACCCAGAGTTAAAAAATATTTATCAGAAAATTCATCTGTCAGATTGGGAAAAGTCAGTAGAAATTATTAGTGGATTCAACTTAAAAAAGATAGAATGTGATTTTTTTGACCTGAAAGACATTGATCTGCCCAAAATCAACCTTGTTTACTTCGACTGCTTTGGCGCAAGAGTACAGCCTGACCTTTGGGAAAAGCCATTATTCGAACTCGTTTCTGACAAAATGGCCATTAACGGATTATTAACAACTTATTCATCAAAAGGCAGCGTTAGAAGAATCCTTCAGGAGCTGAATTTCCAGGTTGAAAAAAAACAGGGCCCGCCGGGAAAAAGAGAGATGATCAATGCAGTAAAACTCTAGAAAGGCAAAAGTATTTCACTATTTAACTTTTTTACCTCTATAAATTTTCCTTACATTAGCTATACAAATATTATACGTTATATTATATGATAGATAAGATCAACATTAGAGTGTATGCATGTGCGGTAAAAGACAAACAGGTTTTAACCTTATTTGAAGAATATGCTGGCGAACCTTTAATGAAATTTCCGGGTGGCGGATTGGAATATGGAGAAGGTGTGCTGGAGTGTCTGCATCGTGAGTTTGACGAAGAACTGAATGTAAAAATAAATGTTCTTGAACATTTCTATACTCAGGAAAACTTCCTGGTTTCCCGCTTCAGAGAAAATGAGCAGCTTCTTACCATATATTATATAGTAGATATCATCAATGAAGAAGACTTTCTTATTTTGGACCCCTGCATTGAAAAAACAGAATGGATTGAAATCGACAGGCCTGACAATCCTTTCCCGCTTCCCATAGACAAAATTGTATTTGATAAGTTAAAAGAAAAATTCCTGTAAGCATTCTTACAGGAATTTATATTATTATTTCTTTACTTTAAAATCATTGGCTCCCGGATAAGGTTGCAGATACCCTGAGTTCCAGTTAGACTGCAGTAGGGATTCTATGAATTCATCACTTCTGTTCGCATGGGGATCATAACGGTCTTTCAGATCAATATCAGCCATTTTTCCTTTTACATTCCACCAGAAAGCACTCCATCCTCCTCTCAGTTCTTTGATGATTTCAAATACATTCTTTCCGGTAGCTCTGTTCATCAGCTTTGCAAAAACCTGCCCTTCGGTAGTCGTAAGATCTCTCAGTTGCTTTTCATATTGGTCAGCCAGTATATTCTGCCTTTCTCTTACAAATTTTCTTTTGGCTTTGCTGTCCATATCAGTCATATCTTTCTGAATATCTCTGTACTGTTGCAATGCAGTGACAAATAAGGGATAAACTCTGTAGAGCTTTTTATTCAGAAAATAATAGTAATTCTTATCAAGTTGATTATTAAACCGGGGTTTATTCACTAAAACCAATTCATCCAAAACAACTACAGGCTCCCCATTGATTTCATAAACCTTGATCTTCTGTTGTTCGTCATAATAATACTTATTGCCAAACTCATCCACTTTCAGGGATTCAGGCGGGTATTGATTAAGTGGTTTTGCCACAATACCATCCTTCTGACCAAAAACACTGACTCCAAAAAAGAGAATAAAAAGGCAGATAATCTTACTAAAATTCATTATTTTTACACTTATAAGAACAAAAATTAAACGCAAAAATCATTCCTTTTTATGAAATTTGAAAAGAAATCTTTGAAATTTTTAGAAAATTATTTAAACACCTCATCACCAACAGGTTATGAACATAAAGGACAGAAGGTCTGGATGGAATATATCAGACCATACGTGGACAAAATAGAGGTAGACCATTATGGAACCTGTTATGGGATCATTAATCCGGAAGCTGAATTTAAGGTAGTGATTGAAGCACATGCAGATGAAATTTCATGGTATGTAAATTATATTACTGATGACGGACTGATTTACGTTATCCGAAACGGAGGTTCTGATCAGACCATCGCTCCCTCGAAAGTAGTCCATATCCACGGAGAAAAAGGAATTGTAAAAGGGGTTTTCGGCTGGCCTGCCATTCATACCAGAACCAACCAGAATGAACCTACTCCAAAAATTGAAAACATCTTTATAGACTGTGGTGCCACTTCCAAAAAAGAAGTGGAAGAAATGGGAATCTTTGTAGGCTGCATGATCACTTACCCGGATGAATTCTTTGAAATGAATGACCGATATTTTGTCTGCAGAGCTCTGGATAACAGAATCGGCGGCTTTATGATTGCTGAAGTAGCCAGACTTTTAAAAGAAAATAAAAAAACAATCCCGTTCGGGCTTTATATTACCAACTCTGTACAGGAAGAAGTTGGATTGTACGGAGCAGACATGATCGCTGACACTATCAAACCGAATATCGCTATTGTAACAGATGTTACCCATGATACGACAACTCCGATGATTGAAAAGAAAAAGGAAGGTGATCAGAAATGCGGTGCAGGTCCGGTGGTATTCTTTGCACCGAGCGTTCACCATACCATCAGAGAACTGATCATTGATACTGCAAAAGCTAAAAAAATCCCTTTCCAGAGAGCCGCAGCCAGCAGAGCTACAGGAACCGACACAGATGCCTTTGCCCATTCTAATGGCGGAGTACCAAGTGCTTTAATTTCCTTACCTTTGCGCTATATGCATACTACGGTAGAAATGGTATCTAAAGAAGACGTAGGTAATGTAATCAAACTTATCTATGAAACCGTTCTTAAGATCAAGCCGGAAATGAAACTGAAATATCATTAATTGAGATTTCAGATATAAGACAGCAGACACCAGACTCAAATGGCTGCATATTTCTGCTCGTTAAAGATCTGAAATCTGAGATCCAGTGTCTTATATCTAAATAAAAAGTATAAAAAGTAAAAATGAAAACGAAGCTTATTGCTCCATCCCTTTTATCTGCAGACTTTGGGAACCTGCAAAGAGACATTGAAATGCTGAATAATTCTCAGGCCGACTGGATACACGTTGATGTGATGGATGGCAGGTTTGTTCCCAATATTTCATTTGGTTTTCCTGTGATGAAAACCGTTCAGCAGCATGCTAAAAAGTTTGTAGATGTTCACCTGATGATTGTGGAACCTGAAAAATACGTTGATGAATTCATCAATCTTGGCGCAGACCTTGTTTCTGTACATTATGAAGCATGTACCCACCTTCACAGAACCATCCACCATATTCAGAGCAAAGGAGCAAAAGCAGGTGTGGTTTTAAATCCATCCACTCCGGTATTAATGCTTGAAGATATTATCGCAGATGTGGATCTAGTATTATTAATGAGTGTAAATCCAGGATTTGGAGGACAGAAATTCATTGAAAACACCTATAAAAAGATAGCTGAAACTAAGGACCTGATTTTAAGCAACAATTCCACTGCGCTTATTGAGATAGACGGAGGAGTAAATCTTGACAACGCTTCCAAACTTTTTGAAGCCGGAGCTGATGTTCTTGTTGCCGGAAATGCTGTATTCACAGCTGAAAGTCCTGAGAGAACAATCGAACTTTTAAAGATTTAACTGATGATCTGATATACACAAAAGGCAGCCATTGGCTGCCTTTTCTCTTGCTTGGAAATTTAAGTCGTCTTGGTTATAATCTTTTTTCAATTCTTTGAAAATGTTTAAAACTGTCTTACTAACAACACAAAGATCTGAATAAAACCATGAGTGGACATCCGTAGAAATACCGAATTTAATATTTAAGTATTTTTACTTATTCCATTGATAATTTTTATATTTCTTTATTCCAGATACAGGCACATATCACAAAAATGATAGAAATGACAGAAAAGACCGTTCTGATATTATTCAGTAAATTCCATCTGTTTTCAAAATTTTCCCGCATCTGCCTTAAAGCTTCCACCGTAGAACCTGAAATACCAAACTTATCCAACCCATCATTCATAGGGACATTCCCAACAACCGTTACTCCGAAAACCCCGATCAGATACGCCAGCGTGCCCAGCAGAAGAAAAATAAAAACAGGCTGCTGCCCACGGAATAAAAACGTAGAAACCGGAAGAAGAATTACAGTTCCCATAAAACTCATAAAGAAAACAGGGTTCAGGATTTCCCGGTTAATGCTCTGCATTGCCTTCAGGTATTCCATATCAGAGAGTTTTCCCAACCCCAGAACTACCGAACATGAATAAGCATAAAAAAGCCCTCCTATCAAGGCAGTGAGGACGGCAGTAATGATCAATACCAATGTTGTCATTTTCATATAATTTGATTTTGGTTATCAGAATAAAATTAATAAGGATTCCATTTTTTAATGATGTTCTGTGCGGTAAGAATCATTTCGGAATCCCAATTTTCTGTCTTAAAATAACGAAAGTCCTGCCCCTGAATAGCTTCTGCTCCCATCTTATCAAAAAGAAGCCTGGTAAGCCTTGACTGTTCTTCGTATAAAACCAGGTCTTCCAAAGGTTTCTCTGAGAGTTTCATTTCTTTTTTACTCCAGGTACCCCCTTGTCTCAGTTTCAGCCCTGAAGTTTCAATAATCATCTTAACGGTATTAAAATCATTCAGAAAATCAACCTTTTCTTGTTCAGTTTTTAAAGTATGACCGAGTCTCTCAATAATAATATATTCCAGATTCTGACATTGTTTCAGTACAGACGGCAAAACAGAAAGAATATCCTGTGGAATAACACCATCATGGGTATCTCTCCTCACCTGCTTTTTCCCATACACACTCTCCTGCCAGCTTCCTCCGGAAAGATGAATCTCTTTTACTTTATCTAAAGGGTATAAATTAATTATCTCCTGCATCCCTACTTCGAAATTACAGGATTGGCAGTAAATATTATGAAGATCAAGAATCAGGAAGCCATTGGTATCCTCCGTTAGTCTGTCAAGAAATATTCCCTGTTCTTTAACATCATCCATAGAAAATGAAAAAGCCAGGTTTTCTATACCTACAGGAATATTTACAGCATCCTGAAGTCTGCACAGCCTGTCTTTACCTATTTGTAAAATCCTGGAATGCAGAGGTACCGGCAATGGCACTCCCTGATGAAAATTTTCGGTATTCATGAAACCGAAATGTTCCGTGATATGATTGTATTTCCGCAGTCTGACTTCTTCTTTAAGCTTTTGCAGCCATTCTTCCTGTCTTTCTGTCCATTTTGCATCAAACAGAGAGTAATAAACTCCGTGCCCTATCAAACGGCTGTTCTCTGCATAAAAGTTTAACAGATCACGAAGCCAGTCTGGTTCATGGATATGATAAAGAGTGTCAAAAGACCACTCCAGCACATCGATGGAATTATTCTGCATCAATGGCAAAATAGCAGAAACAAAATCAGCTTCTGCCATCATTGACAATCCTAACATTGGTCTTTTCATCCTTACCCCATTCCGCAGGCCGGGCAGCCGTATCCATGAAGTACAAGTGTATCTTTTTTTACGACCGGTTTAGGAGTTCCCGGTTTTTTCTTTTCGACCGTATCCGAAGCCGCAGCTTTTTTTACTTTTTTAACAGGCTTTTTTGTTTTAGTCAAAGGTTTAGTAGTCTGTGCAGATACTCCTGCTGCCAACAAACTTGCCATTAATATTGCCGGAATTTTCATAATTTCTTTTTTCAGGTAATTTTACAATAAACGTTCCATTTATAAAATTACAATAATAAGGAACGCTTAGATAACAATTATCAATAAATATTAAAAACTATTTTATCCTGTAATGTTTCTTTATTTATATTTAATGTAAAATAAATTTATATATGAAAAGCAGTCTGATTAAAGCTGTTTTCCTTGGACTGATATTATCTGCGGGTAGTATGGATGTAGAAGCACAAACAGCTGACAACAGCAAAAAGATGGAATGGTTTAAAAATGCCAAACTGGGTATCTTTATTCATTGGGGAATCTACTCCGTCAATGGAATCTCCGAATCCTGGTCATTCTTCAATAATTACATTAACCATGAAAATTATATGAAACAGCTGAATGGTTTTTCAGCTGCAAAATATCAGCCTGAGCAATGGGTCAATCTTATTAAAGAATCCGGGGCAAAGTATGCGGTTATTACAACCAAACATCATGACGGAGTTTCAATGTGGAATTCAAAGGCAGAAAAAGCGACAAGCATTCCCCAAAACGCACTGGCGAAAAAAGATGTTTTAAGTCCTTTTATTTCTGCCCTGAAAAAGTCAGGATTAAAAACAGGGCTTTATTTCTCATTGCCGGATTGGAGCCATTCGTATTATGACATCAATACCCGGACAAAAAAACGTTACGAACTCAAAAATGAGCCGGCGCGCTGGCAGAAATTTATCCGATATTATCAGAGTCAGCTTAATGAACTCTCCTCTCAGTATGCTCCTGACCTTCTTTGGTTTGATGGAGACTGGGAGCATACTTCCGAGGAATGGAAAGCAACTCAAACTTTGGATTTACTCAGAAAATTCAATTCCAATATTATTATCAATTCCAGGCTCAACAATCATGGAGATTATGATACTCCTGAACAGGGGATTCCGGTAATTCCGCCACAGAATCCATATTGGGAACTCTGCTATACCATGAATGACTCCTGGGGATATCAACCATACGACAAAAACTACAAAACACCCAATATGATTGTCAGAACTCTCGCAGATGTCATCAGCATGGGGGGAAATCTGCTGCTTGATATCGGTCCGAAATCAGATGGCACTATTCCTGAGGAACAAGTGGAAATTCTTAAAAACCTGGGGCGCTGGACGTCTAAAAATCAACAGGCCATTTATGAAACAACCCGCGGAATTCCTTTTGATCATTATAAAGGAAAATCTTCTTGGTCAGCCACCAAAAAATCTCTATTCCTTTATCTGGAAGAAGCCAAAAACTTTGCAAAGATTTACGGACTGGCAACCAAACCTCTTTCTGTAAAGATCATTGGAGATCCGTCCGCTGAGGTTAAAATGAATTATAATACTGAAAAAATACTGACACTGAATTTTTCCAATATAAAATTTGACAAAGATGTCACTGTCGCAGAACTTATATTTGACACTCCGCCTACATTTCTGAATGATTTTAAAAAGGAAGAATATCTGCTGGCTGAAATTCTGGAAAATAAAGATACTCAGGAAGCCGCCTATGATATTGCCAACGCCCTGAATTATGGCCATAATTTACTGACTCATAGCGGTCTCACTCAGGATGGCCTTGACATGAAAATCAAAACAACGCCTACCACCAACCCCGAAACACTGCAATGGATAAGCAAGCACGCAGAAGCCTTATTTGAGACAGGGCAAGGACTGCCGGCAGGCCACTTCCCGGGAATGAGCGCTTTATCAAAAGACAAACAGACTCTTTATCTTTTTGTAGAAGGAACTCCCACCGGTCCTATTGCGCTGAAAGGAATAAAAAATAACATTGCCAGAATAAGAATCGTAGGTGAAGGAAGTATGCTTACTCACACGGTTTACAACAAGCTGTACTGGAGCGACAGACCGGGAATCATTTACATTGATATTCCTAAACAAAGGCAGGATAAACAGATGACGGTCATTGCAGTTTTGCTGGATAAACCTGTTGAATTGTACAGAGAAAATGTGGGAGCTGTTGAAAATAATCTCTAGCAGGAAATGAAATACAAATTCATATAAAAACAAAATCCGGAGAAGTTCTCCGGATTTTTTATTTTGTAAGACGATTTTCTTAGAAAATCTCTCTTCCTGAAAAGTGGAACTGAGCTTCGATTAATGCATTCTCGTCAGAATCCGAACCGTGAACAGCATTTTCTCCGATGCTTCTTGCAAACATTTTTCTGATGGTACCTTCTGCAGCTTCAGCAGGGTTGGTAGAACCGATTAATATTCTGAAGTCTTCAACTGCATTGTCTTTTTCCAAAACTGCAGCTACGATAGGACCAGAGCTCATGAATTCTACTAATTCTCCGTAGAATGGTCTTTCTGCGTGTACTTCATAGAATTTTTTTGCATCAGCAACTGTAAGCTGAGTTAATTTTAAAGCCTTGATTTTAAAACCTCCTTCAGCAATCTTACCCAATATAGCACCGATATGTCCGTCAGCAACTGCATCAGGCTTAATCATAGTGAATGTAATGTTAGACATAAATGTATATTTTTTTAGTGGCGCAAAATTACAAAAAATATCTTTGATTTTTATTTTAATTTTTTTTTAACATAAAAATAACTTTTATTAAGAATTCATGAACTAAACTTTGGCACAGTAATTGTTTATTCTATTGCGATTCTCATGTTTAATTTGAGTTTTCATGGTTATTAGTTTTTACCCAGCTTCGGCTGGGTTTTTTATTTCAAAAAAAATACCACATTTTTTTACTAATTCCATAATTTTCAACAACATAAAAAGTCAAATGAAATAATTTTATCATTTTTTTTGCTATTATTGCAATAGCCAAAATTACCTTAGTATCATTTTTCAAGCTCAATCAAAATGTGACAAAATTGGAGTTATTTATGAGAAAGATAGTGCCAAAAAGTGGAATTATTCAAAAACAGATTTTTTTTCATTAAAATTCAAAAAAAATAATTCATAAAAAACAAATGCTTCTATGTATCTTAAATTTGATCTTTAAGGAAGTAATTTATTAGAATATTATTTTATATGACACCAAAATAAAATGATACAGATTGTCCGAATTCATGTGACATAATAAAAGAAATGTCTGTCCTTTTATTTCTGGGAAGCTTCTTCAGCCTCATCCATCAATTTAATGTAAGTAGCATAGCGGGAATGTTGAATTTCGCCTGTTTCAAGGGCATCAATAACGGCACATTTCGGTTCATTGACGTGAAGGCAGTTGTGAAACTTGCATTCTTCCCTCTTTTTGAAAATCTCAGGAAAGTAATGTTGTACTTCTTCTTTTTCAATATCAATCATCGCAAACTCACGAACACCAGGAGTATCGATAACATTTCCGCCAAAATCCCAGAAGTGCATTTGTGCAAACGTTGTAGTATGCTTTCCTTTCAGGTGAGTATCTGAAATTTCAGACGTCTTTAAATTCAGCCCCGGCTGCAAAGCATTCACTAAAGTAGATTTCCCGCAACCGGAGTGGCCGAAGAATACTGAAGTTTTATCTTTAAGAATTTCCTGAAGCTGATCCAGGTTTAATTTGGAATAGGAAGAAATTTCAAGTGTTTCATAACCGATTTCCTGATATAGGAACTCAATGTCTTTTACAATTTCAATTTCTTCTTCGTGTAAAACGTCAATTTTATTGAAAAGAATCAGCGGTGTAATATTATATGCTTCACAGCAAGCCAGAAAGCGGTCAAGAAATCCTAAGGATGTTTCAGGATGCTTCAGGGTAAAAATAAAACATGCCAGATCTATATTGGAAGCAATAATATGAGCTTCTTTTGAAAGGTTCACTGATTTTCTGATCAGATAATTGGAACGTGGTTCAATTTTCGTAATCCATGCAATATCATCCTGTTCCAGCTGGAACTCAACAAAATCTCCTACAGCAAGCGGATTCGTAAGTCTGGTTTTTATCAATTTGAATTTACCCCTGATTCTGGCCTCGAAAATTTTATGTGTTTCCAATTCCAAAACCTGGTACCAACTGCCTGTAGATTTAATGATTTTTCCTTTCATAGATAATACTGATGCAAATATACGGAATTAGGGCTTAGAATCAGGAAATAGGTTTAAAAACAAATGTTTCAATTACCCTAAATACTGATCTCTAAGCCCTAAATTATACTTGTACCGAAAATACAGGAGAAGCTTTATGTTCTTCTGCCTGCAATCTGCGATTTATCTTTTATCGATCATAATGTTATTCTGAACTTCAATAGATTCTTCGTGAATCGCTTTGAATACTTTTTCAATAAACTCCTGAGACATTCCTGTTTCTTTTGCTTTTTGTGTAGCGTATTCTGTGATTACTTTCCAACGTTCAGGCTGGAAGATCGCAATATCATTTTCTTTTTTAAGCTTACCGATCTTTTCAGAAATTTTCATCCTTTGAGAAAGAAGTTCAATTAATTGGAAGTCAAGATCTGAAATCAAGGTTCTGTGCCTTCCCATTTCTCCTTCAAAACCTGCAAGATTAGAGCTTCTTACTTTGAGGTTACCAATAAGTTCTGCCAAAACTTCAGGAGTAATCTGTTGAGAAGCGTCACTCCACGCTTCATCAGGATTACAGTGAGACTCAATGATAGCTCCCTGGTATCCTACGTTGAGTGCTTCCTGGGTAATATCAGCAAGACCTGTTCTGTTTCCGCAGATGTGTGACGGGTCAATCAGCATTGGAATATTCGGAAACTGACTCTTGAAATCAAGGGCAATCTGCCAGTTCGGGTTGTTTCTGTATTTTGTTTTCTGGTAGGTTGAAAATCCTCTGTGGATTACCCCCAGATTTTTAATATCCTGTCCCAAAAGCCTTTCCAACGCTCCGATCCATAATGCAAGATCCGGATTAACAGGATTTTTCACGAATACCGGTTTATCTGTTCCTCTTAAAGCCATTGCGATTTCCTGTACCGTAAACGGGTTCACTGTAGAACGTGCACCAATCCAAAGAACATCCACGTCGGCTTCCAGAGCAGCAAACACGTGGTGTGCATTGGCTACTTCAGTAGCTGTTTTAAAACCGTACTCTTCTTTTACTTTTTTCAGCCAGTTCAAACCAATCACTCCAACTCCTTCAAAACCGTTTGGTTTGGTACGGGGTTTCCAGATTCCTGCACGGAAAACCGATACATTAGCATTAGATTCTTTAATTCTCCTTGCAGTTTCAAGCATCTGAGCTTCACTTTCCGCACTACATGGTCCTGCAATCATCAGAGGCTGCGTAAGCCCTTCGATCCACTCATTTTTTAAATCATTTAAATTCATTATTCTAAATTTTATTGTTTTTTGTATAATTTTTCTTTGACAGCAATAGCCCTTTGGATTATAAAATTTAATTTATAATTCTTTTCAAAAAATGCCGTTCAAAATTGTTTAAAGGAATCAGGAAAATAATAGGGCTCTACTTCTCCTGTATTTTTTGGAAAGAAATTCAGTTAACAATACCAATAAAATCGGTAATAGGTTCTGAAATTTCTGTAATAAGAAGCAGAAAAACTAAAATAACCGCTAAAAAAGTAATTAGCGGGTGCAAAAAAAGACAGATATGTGTGAGTCAATTTTTCCATTTTCTTCTGGAAATGTCTTTATTTTAGCGTTTCTGGTTGCAAATTGTTCTTGTCAAAAACGTATTTTCGACAGAAATATTTGACAAATATATAAAAATTATGTCAAATCAAACTTCATTAAATCATCAAGATCTTTCAAAAGTGGATTTTTTTCGATAAACTTCTCAAACATTTTTCTTTTCGTCACCACCTCAATCTTCAGATTTTCAAAGTCTCTGACGTATTCTACCTCAATAATATGGTTCTGAACTTTTCTTTTAAAATGATTAAAAAATTCCCCACTTATTTTATCAAATTCTACTTTAGCAGAGTCTGAAGGGAATAAAACTTTGATTTTATGCTCCTCAGCTTTTACCAGTTTAAAGGTTTTTACAGCATTAAAAACAAAGTTATTTTTTACCTGAAGCTGCTTAAGCATAATTTTCCATTCCATCTGCAGATCTGTATCTGTAAAATGGTTTTGAGGAAGGTTTTCAGTTCTGACAACAACATCTTCTGCTGCTTCCTCTTTATCTTCCTTGTTCAAAAATGAATTGATGCTGAAACCGGAAGAAATTCCCGGTCTGGATAATGGCTTGGTTGTTTTTGCTATTGAAGCAACCTGAACCGTCTGAGAAACTGCAGGTTCCTGTTCCCTCTTAACTTCTTTTTTTTCCGGAGCTTTTTCCGGCATTTTCACTTCCTGTTTCTCACTGAGAAACGGAGCCAGTATCAGGAACTTTTTTTTTTAGTATCACCTAAATTAGCTGTCAGTGAAGCCAGCTGCATTAACGCAATTTCAACTGTAAGTCTTGGGTTCTTGGAATTCTTATAATTAATGTCCGCATGATTGCAGATCTCAATACCATCAATCAGCTGCTGGGCGGGCCACTTCTGTCCCTGTTCCACGAATTTGACCTTTGTCTTCTCTCCTACTTCAATAAGTTCCATTGTAGAAGCATTCTGCGCCATCATCAGATCTCTGAAATGATTTCCCAATCCGGCAATGAAGATATGGGGATCGAATCCTTTTTTCACAATCTCATTGAATGCAGAAAGCACTTCAGGAATTTTATTTTCCTTGGCAAGATCCACGATATTCAGGTATTGGTCATAATCCAGAATATTGAGTACTTCAGCAGCTTTGGCCAGCGTTATATTTTTCTGTGAGAAAGTGGAAAGCCTGTCGAAAATAGAAAGTGCATCTCTTAATGCCCCATCAGCTTTCTGAGCAATCAGGTACAGAGCGTCATCTTCGTACTGTATATTTTCCTTTTGGGCAATATTTCTCAGGTGGCTCTGAATGTCTTCAATCGTAATTCTCTTGAAATCATAGATCTGACAGCGGGATAAGATCGTAGGAATAATCTTATGCTTCTCTGTAGTTGCCAGAATAAAAATGGCATGGGCAGGTGGTTCCTCCAGAGTTTTAAGGAAAGCATTGAAAGCGGCAGAAGACAGCATATGCACCTCATCGATGATATATACTTTATATTTACCAACCTGAGGAGCAAAGCGTACCTGATCTATCAGTTCCCTGATATCATCTACAGAGTTATTGGATGCTGCATCCAGCTCATAGATATTATACGCAAAGCCATCTTCTGAAACCGAACCATCTTTCTCATTGATCTTTCTTGCCAGGATTCTGGCACAAGTAGTTTTACCCACACCACGAGGTCCGCAAAAAAGCAATGCCTGAGCTAACTGGCTTTCTTCAATTGCATGTTCTAAAGTATCCGTAATATGGGATTGTCCTACAACCGTATCAAACTCCTGAGGACGATATTTTCTTGCAGATACTATAAAATTTTCCATTGGCCAAAAGTAAGAAATATAGTTTTAATTTGAAAATTAAAAGTTTTCAAATTATCAACAAAAAATATATTTCTGCTCTAATCAGAAAACTTTTAACCCTTACTTTTTCTTGCTGTATGCAAAGTCAATCAACTCAACGATAGCACCTTCAATTTCTTTTCTGCCTTCTTCAGTTTTCAGGTCAATCCCACAGAACTTACTGGCATTATACCCTGTATACAGGTTAAGATAGTAGGCACCGGAAACAATCAGAGCCATAATTGCCCTGTGTCTTGTAGCCACACCTTCCCCGAAGTAAGGATCTGAGATATTTCCAAATAAAACCTCGCCTACCTCCTCACGCTGATCAACCAGTTTCTTAAGGATAGGCTTGCTTTCTGAAAGTTCCCAAAGAATAATTTTCTGAAGTTCCTTATTTTTCTTCAGGTTTTCGAACTGATTAAGCACCACCATTTTGGTAAGTTCATGTCCTCCGTCAGAAAAATCCATGTCTACATCCTGGTTCACCTGACTCCAGTAATCCTGGGATTTGATATACTCATCAATCAGCTTATCAGTACTTCCAAAGTACTCATAGATCAATTTTTTATCAAATCCTGCAACGGCAGCGATCTTACTTACTTTTAATCCGGAATATCCTTTTACTCTTAAAATTTTACCAACTGCAGCAAGCAGTTTCTGTTTTGTTTTTTCTTTGTCCCTAATGGGGCCCTGCACTACTTTTCTAGGCATAATTATTATTTTTTCGCAATATGCAATTTTTTATTAATATCATCAAACGCGTTAAGCGTTTTGTCGAGATGTTCTTTTTCGTGTCTTGCGGTCACACTCATCCTGATACGTGCATCTTTTCTTGGTACAGCCGGGTAAAGAATCGGGTTGGTATAGATTCCTTTTTCTATTAGTAGCTTTCCTGCTTCTCCTGTTACATAAGGATCTCCAATTTTTACAGGAATAATTGCGGAGCAGGTAATTCCGGTATCTAACCCTAAATCATCGAGCCCTTTTTTGAAATAGTTGATATTCTTCCAGAGCTTTTCTCTCCAGATAGGTTCTTCATCAATTAAATCAATAGCTTTTACGATTCCTGCTGATGATGGTGGTGCTGTTGCTGAGAAAATCTGCTGGCGGGATTGGAATCTGATGAATGCTGACAGTTTTTTATCTGCAATAACATATCCACCCAGGTTGCCGAAAGTTTTACTGAATGTACCTGTGATGATGTCTACTTTATCCAATAATCCAGCCTGTTCCAGAGTACCTCTTCCTGTTTCTCCAAGGATACCGACGCCATGCACATCGTCTACCATGAGAAAGGCATTGTACTTTTTCACAAGATTATAGATCTCATTGATACGGGAGGTGTCTCCATCCTGGGAATACACTCCATCTACAACAACGAGTTTCGTACGGTACAGATTTTCAGATACCTTCAAAATGTGTTCCAAAGATTCCAAATTATTGTGAGGAAATGTTTTTTTATTGGTAAAAGCACATCCTTCATGTACACTGGCATGTACAGCCATATCTAAAATAGCAAGATCTTCTTTCTGCATTAAGCACTGCAAAGTGGCGCTATTAGCAGTATACCCCGTAGTAAAGACCACGGCTTCATCTTCTGTTCGTTTAAAAAAACTGGAGATTTTTTTTTCCAAAGCATTGTGGTAATCAAAATAGCCACCGATAAGAGGAGTTGCTCCTGTACCTGTACCATATTTCTCTATTCCCTCAATAGCTGCCTGTTTTACTTTTGGGTGCTGTGTAAATCCCAAATAATCACTTGATACAAAACTAACAAATTCTCTGTTCTGGTCTGCAATATTTACATTCAGTATCGCATTGGTTCCTGAAGTATTCTTCAGTCTGTAATTCATGTGTCCATTAGACTTTACATAGTCTAAATATTCATAAAAAATTTCAGCCCTTTGAGCCATATCGTTATCTGGTATATTCTCAAAGTCTTTGATAGTTGCTGTTGTGAAATTGATGCTCATCCTTAATCTTGTTTGTTGTGGTTTAAAAAAAACAAATATATAACTATTTGAAGGGCTTAAGCTCCCTTATTAAGATTAAATATTATTAAAAACACAATAATTTATTCTTATGCGCTGGAAACCAAACTAATTTAATACACCTGTCTTTTTTAACATTTATTTCTATTGAATTAATTAGTTTTTTCTTACCTAAATTTAATAAAAAAAGTAAACAATAAAGAAATATTAATAGATAAATAATAAAAAAATGTGTTTATTTTTTCACAACCCTCTCATTTATAAAAGATTATTTTTTAACAATTTTAACAAGATAATTCACTACATGTATATTTACAGCCCTATTCTATATGATTAAATCCCTACCTAAAGAAAAATCCGGTCATCATTTCTGGCTGAAGAAACAAAATGTATTTAAAGGTTGGACTTTCTGAACGCTCCCGGAGTAGAGCCTGTCATTTTTTTAAAAAATTTTGAAAAATTGGATGGATCATAAGTGAAAATGCGGGCAATTTCTGCTATAGATTTATCGGAAGTAATGAGCATCTTCTTGGCCTGTTCAATAATTTTCTGATCATAAAAATAACAGGGATGCTGCCCCATTTCTTTCCTGACAGTATCTGTAAGATGTTTATGGGAAACAGCAAGCTCTACGGCAATTTCATTAAGCTCCATGAATTCAGGAGTAACTCCTGAAATAACATCCTGGATATGCCGGTCTAAAAAGGCAAAGTACTGAAAGGTAATTTCTTCACTTCTTTTCATCTGTAGGGTTACTGCTAAGTGTTGTAAAATATAAATTTAATCATAAGAAACAGAACAGCATGGTGAACTTTTCGGATATTTCAATCTGGCAACTAATAAAAACTATCTTTGAATGCCTGCACAGAATTTTTCACCTTCAGCTTCTCCAAAATATTCTGACGATGCCTGTTTACGGTATTGATACTTATAGACAATAGCCCTGCAATTTCTTTGCTGGCATATCCTTCTCCTACAAATTTCAACACTTCCATTTCTCTGGGGCTTAATATATTTCCATAATCAAGCTTATCTTTTACAACGATTTCTCCTTTTATTGTATTGATAATCATAAAATCAGAGGCTACAGATAAGCTCAGGGCAATATTATAAAGACAGAACGCCAGCCTTAACCGTCCGTTGTCCGGTGAATAGATGTAAAACATGCGATGTTTTACCCAGCAATACTCTTCATTTTTATTTTTTATCCTGATTTTCGAAACCACGCTGTAAGCTGCACGCTGGTTCATTTCCATGCCGTCCAGCAATTTGAAGAACCGGAGTTCATGGATGTATTTTTTCAAACGGTCATCAGGATGGATTTTTCCCAACATTTCTTCCTCCCAGATAGAATCTATCTCTGCAGGGTTATCTCTCATACTGAGCCCCAGTTCTGCTGCCGCTGCAGATTTATAAATATAGCTTTTATTTTCCTGCATATCGCTCAACACACATATAGCGCCTTCCATATGAGAATACGCCAGCGCTCTCTGCTTGTATATTTCTATATCAAGCATACATTTTTTACAGGTTGTATCCAGTAATTTATCACTGAGCTGTTCCCGGATCTTCATAATGGTTATTTATCAGTATTGATGCAATTGATGTTTAATAATACTTTTGCTAAAATAATAATTTACCCTTAGAACTTATCCATAAGAAAATGAAGAAATTGATTTTAGGCTTTTGTACAGTATTCCTTGTTCAAAAATTTTCCACCCAGACTCTTGAGAAAATGACCTGGTTTAATGAACCTGAAAAATGGGAAATCAAAAATAACAGCCTGTCAATGTTTGTAACCCCTCAAAGTGATTATTGGAGAATATCCCATTATGGATTCACCGTAGATGATGCTCCTTTTTACTATACTGTTTACGGCGGCGAATTTGAGGCAAAAGTAAAAATAACCGGCAGCTACAAAGCGAGATTTGATCAGATGGGGCTGATGTTGAGAACAGATAAAGAGCATTATATCAAGGCCGGAGTGGAATTTGTAGATGGCAAATATAACCTCAGCACTGTGGTTACCCACAACAAAAGTGACTGGAGTGTTATCACATTAGAAAAAACTCCCCCTGCAGTCTGGATAAAAGCTGTAAGAAGACTGGATGCAGTGGAAATATTCTATTCTTTTGATGATAAAAGTTATATCATGATGCGAAATGCACCTCTTCAGGATAATACTCCTGTCATGGTAGGCCTAATGGCTGCATGTCCTGACGGAGACGGGTTTAATGCAGTTTTTGAAAATTTCAAAGTAAAGCACTTGCCGGATCAGCGCAGATTAAAATGGCTTGAAACGAACAAATAACGATTGAATTACACTTCAATATACAGTCAATTTTATTCACCTCCCCACATTTACGGGAGGTTTTTATGTTAATAATATTACTTAAAGCACTGTTCATAAAAAAGAGACTGCATATGTTTGATATGATACAGTCTCTTTTATTTTTTTGAGATAAAACCGTTTGCGTTCTTAGAATCATTATTTACCATAAAACTTTTAAGGTTGTTATGATAATTTTTTTGCAAAAATATGAATATCCATAAGGCGTGGCAAAGATAACATGTAGAATAAACCTCAGTTTTTTGTCAAACTTTTACTACAAAAAGCAATTTAACATCACTTAAACCGTTAATCAATACATCTGTAAAAATAATAAATCCACATCACTATTTATTATTTATATTTTTTTTAAATAAATTATAAATCCGGTATATCACTGATATTTACGAAAAACTTTTTAAAATGAATGTCAAATAAATTTATCACTTATTATTGAAATACAATATTGCTTCAGAAAATTATCATGGTCCTCCTGCCGGAAAACCGGGATAAAACTTGCGCAAAACAGTCATAAGATACTTATTTATCGCCATAATTTCACTATTTTTACACAATCAAAAAATATAAAACACAAAAGACCAGAAAACTTCAATGATAAAAATTTATTCTCAATCGTTCCTGCCCGTTAAAAAAACTTTGACTTGTACAAATACTATTATTAACCGCCTATTGCTTTAGCAGCAGGCATTACATCAGTTTTGCACATATATGAGAATTTGGGCATTTATTTTTGCTTGCATATATTTAAACAGTTACGGACAGCGCCACACTTCTATGTGGTACAATACAGACAATGGGCTTCCGCAAAGCAGCGCAAAGGCTATTGTCAAAGACAAATATGGCTTTATCTGGATCTCTACAGACAACGGACTTGTACGCTATGACGGAAGTTCATTCATTACGTTTAACAATTTCAGGGTAAACAATCTCCGTTTTGAAGAGTTTACCGGCAATCCGCTTCTGGACAGCATTACTGTTATTAATAATTTTCAGGGAAATAAAATTATTATCAAAAACAGATTCCCCCAATTATGCAATAGCAAAAGAAGCGACAAAATCATGTATTCCAATAGTTCTGAGTCTATATATCGGATTGCGAATAACATTATAACATCAGATTTTAATAATGATTTTAAGTATTTTATACAACTCAAAAACTCAACATATTATTTTAAAGAAAAAAACCAGATCATTTATAAAGAGGGAAACAAGGGAATAAAAATTACAATTCCTTTTACCAACAGAGATCTGAACTATACTTTTGTGCTGAATGATACTCTTTACATTAATGATCTGAAAAGAAGAAAAACCTATTCTATCTACAGAGGAAATCTTTCAGTATCTGACAGACCTACTCTTTTTAATGATCCTGATACCAAGATCTATTGGCAGCAGATCACCAATCAGACTTTTATAATCAATCATGACAATATTTATATTGTAAACAGCAATGGAAAGAACCCCGGTCTGAAATTTCTTGTCCAATTTGAGGAAATAGGCAGGCACTCTTACTGCTCTATGTTTTATGATAAGGATTTTGACAGACTGTATCTGGGAACGCTCAATAACGGTCTGAATATACTTCAACTTTCGAATTTTTATGTAGCGAAAAAAGAAGCCGATTTTTCAAACAACGTATTTTATGCCTCCCTTCCTTTCAGTGAAAACACGATTGTCACGGATGACGGAACTGAGTTTGGAAAAAACGGCATTATTACCCAACGCCCATTCGGGGTAAATGACAACTATCTGATGTATGATAATTCCGGCAACATTCTGATCAGAAAAAAAAATAAAATAATAAGGTTTTATAAAAATTCGGAGTATAAAAAGAAAGACTCTGTCTTTATCGGTAAAGGATTTGAAACGTTCATGAAAAGTGGAAATCTTTATGCTGCAACACTTACTGACCGTTCAGGTACAAGGCTTAATGTTTATAAAAATGATCAGTTTGTTCATCCGGAAGCCAAGTATCAGTTTAAAAATCCGGTCAATGCTTTTTATCAATATAATGAAAATGAAATCCTTGCAGGTTGTAGTGATGGACTGTATTTGGTAAAGACAGGAAATAATACAGTTACCCCTTTACTCAGAAACATCGAGGTAAAAAATATTATAAAGACCAGGGATAATCTCATCTGGATTACGACGAATAAAAACGGATTTTATCTCTTCAGGAACCAAAAACTTATCAGGATGCCGAATGACAGAAACAACCATCTGCAGTCGGCTCATTATATTCTTGAAGATCAGAAGGGATTTTACTGGATCTCCTCCAACAATGGCCTTTTCAAAGTTCCTAAAAAGCAATTGCTTCAGTATGCCGAAAACAGAAAAACCCAGGTTTTCTATTACCGTTTTACCAAAAAAGACGGTTTCCTGACGAATGAGTTCAATGGGAGCTCTGAACCCAATGCCTATGCCCTTAAAAATGGAGATTTTGTATTTCCATCCATGGATGGCTTTGTATTTTTCAATCCGGAAAGTATTCATACTTATTATCCTGAAAGGAATAAGATCTATTTAGAAAGAGTAAAAATCGGAAATTCTGAGCCTCAGTATTTTTATCAGGTCCTCGATTTAAAAAATGACTATAAAACTGCAGATATTTTTATTGATATTCCTTATTTTTCCAATCTGGAAAATCTTTATATTGAAGCCAGAATATCAGGAAAAGAAAATTCTGAATGGGAGCAGGTAACAGCCGGAAAAGAGCTGAAATATACGATAAGCAATCTTTCTCCCGGAGAGTACACATTAAGTGTAAGAGTTCTGGTTTCTCCGGATGGCAGATATGAAGAAAAAAAAATACGCTTCAAAATTGAACCTCTTTTTTATCAGACACTGCTCTTCAGGGTATCAGCTTCTATTATTATTCTGATCCTCATCATTGTAATTGTACAGCTGACCACTAATTTTTTAAGAATAAAAAATAAAGCTTTAAAACAGCTTGTTCATAATAAAAATTCTGAACTTAAAGAAACCTCTCTTCATCTTGAAGTCGTGAAGAATAATCTGCAGAAAGAAACAGAATATCAGAAAAAACTGGTGGAAACCATCAGCCATGATATTACCACTCCGATCAGATTTATTGCCATGCTTTCCCAGAAGCTTCATGAATCTGATGATGTGGAGCTTCAGAAGAAATATTTTGACAGCATCTATAAATCTTCTGAACAGCTTTATCAGTTTACGCTCAATTTAAAGGAATATACTGAACTGTATAAGGCTGAAAACATTTTTGAGGAAAAGAAATATGTCATCAACAGAATCCTGGAAATCAAGAACAAATTATTTTATGAAATTGCGAAAGAAAAAGGGACGTCGATCACCAATCTTACAGAATATAAAGTGTATTCCCAGGTAAATGAAAGTATTCTAACCGCTATTATTCATAATATTCTTGACAATGCGGTAAAGAATACCACTGAAGGAAATATAACCCTGAATATTATAGAAAGCCAACAGAAATCTACAATAGTAATTGCTGATACAGGAACAGGTATGCCGGATGAACAGATTGCCGTTTATATGAATCTTTTCAGAAATCCTAAGCTGGAAACTCCCAGCTTCAAAGGAAAAGGGCTAGGCCTGCATATGGTAATCCACCTGGTAAAAAAGATCAATGCTGAAATCAGTTTCAGACAAAACACCCCAAAAGGGACTATTGTGGAAATAACACTCAATAAAAACTAACCCCTATGAATGAAAGAATTTTAATCGCTGATGATCACTATGTAGTAAGAGCAGGTACTTCACTGGTTCTTGAAACTGCATATCCGGGACTGAAAATAGATTTTGCCGAAAACTATGGTCAGGTAAAAAATAAGTTGGAAAATCAAAAATATGATCTTCTTATTTTGGATATTGACATGCCGGGAACCCAATATAAAAAAATGGTTCCGGAGCTTAAAAGCATACAGCATGACCTGAAGATCCTTATATTCTCAGGATATGATAAAGATGTCGCCATACAATATATCAGAGAAGGCGCTGAAGGTTACCTGAATAAACAGAGCAGTGAGGAAGAAATCAGAAATGCGGTGAAAACCGTCATTGAAAAAGGATATTTTTATCCGGCAGAACTCATCGGCCTTATCATTCAAAACAAAAGAAATAATCCTGTAGAAAAACTGTCTTCGCGGGAATATGAAATTTTCAAACTTCTTGCCGATGGAAATGGAAACCTGGAAATTGCCAATAAACTCAACATCCAGATGTCTACAGTAAGTACCTACAAAAAAAGAATTTTTCAAAAGCTTGATGTTAGTAACATTGCAGAGCTGATCAAAGTATATGAAATGATGCATTAAAGTAAAACGGGGCTGAAATCTCATTCTATTCCAGCCCCCAGAAAAAACACAAATCTTATCCGTTTTTAAACAGATAATCTATTATTTTTTATATCATTGCATTTTTAGAATCATCGGGCAGCTTTATACAAAGCTGTCTAATAAAGTCTCTGTACAGAAAGATACAGCTCTCTTGTGTTGTCAGAGGTATTGGAGTCGGTTGTGGTTGCATTGCTGCTTCCTGTATTAGATTTGTTATCTACACGAAATGCATAGTACACTCTGTACCATCTTGGTTCCGGTTCCTGTATGGTGATATCAAACGTAACAGTCTCATTGTGTGTCTGGGTAAGATAGACGCCATCATCAAACTGTCTGTAGGCACCTGGTGACAATTTAATGTTTCCATTGTCAGAATCCCCGGTATGAGTCGACATTTCTGAAACCCAGATCTTCACATCTGACGTTCCTGCATTATACAGCCTCGGATTAAAAGTTGTAGCAGCCCCTGTTCCTGACGAATTGCCGTCAAACTGGGCATCAAGCCTTAAGAAACCTCCCAGGACAGGAAGATCTGAAAGATAGGTACTGGCTAAAATATTAGTCCCTGAAGTTCCCGCAGGGATACTCCCGTGGTAGTAAATTAAATCCCCTACAGTAATATCATCATCTTTTCCTCCAAATGCAAACTTCCACGTTGTTCCGTTAAACATATAATAACCGGCTTTATCTACTTTTGCTGTTTTTACAGAAGGCACGGTTACAGGCTGAGTCACATAAACCAATGCTCCGGTCTGTGCGGCCAAATAAACATCATCTTTAGCTTTCAGCTGATCTCCGGTTATTCTCGGAGCCATTACTCCATCGGGGATTGTTGCAACATCAGGTTTTCCTTCTACATGTAATGTTACTTTAGGAGAATCTGTATTGATACCTACCTGGGAATAAGCAACGATTGAAAGGCACATCATGACGCCGGAAAGAGTTAATTTTATTTTCTTCATTTTAGTATATTTGTTTAGAAATTATTGATTTATTAAAAGAAATCAATCATGCAGGCAATTGACATATCATCAATCAGCCTTAGTGAGCTAGCCTGGTGCAAAGTTATTCGCATTACTCAATCAATTTTGTGAATAACCAATGAAAAACAGGAAACAGCTCAACAAAACACAAATAATTAATAATCAAATATTTAAACCAGTCATTTTCCGAAATCTGGCTGAAATGAATTGTATTGTATGATTAAAAAAATTATCTCTTATCATAAATGACTGCCACTAAAGACATAAAAATAGAGCAGTACAAAAGACAGCTGGTTTATTACTACACCAGTCTGATGTCTGTTATTCTTGCCATATTTGCTTTAATATTCACTTTTATCATTCCGGATAAAGTGATGGCATGGTATCTATATGGAGGACTTTTTCTACTGGTCTATACTTACCTTATTGTACGTAAGACCTATTCAGTAAATGTCATGGTGCATTCTTACATCATTATTGCTACCCTATATAATTTTTATATCATGCTGGTTTTCTGGGATAACTCTATAGCAAGCTTTGTCTGGCTTATCCCTATTCCGCTGGCCGCATATGTTTTCTTCAAAAGAAAGTATGTTTTCATTTACAGTATGTTTGTTTTACTGAATATTGCAGCAGGCTATCTGATATCAAAAAACTTCAGCTTCAACTTCCCTCAGCACAGTCAGGAAGATGTCAGGGTGACAGATACAATCCTCATGATTTCCAACGTCGCGGTCATATCACTACTGCTGTACTTTAAGGATAAAATCAAGAGAGTTGAAATTTACCATGAAATTGAAGGAAAGACCCACACCCCTGAAGTTCAGACCATTTCAGTGGCTGACAAAATACCTTTTGCTGATGAACTGTTTGAAAAAATTGAATCTGTGATGGAGGAAAAACAGCTTTATAAAGATGTTCATTTCAATATTTCAAAACTTTCTACAGCAATGAATATCAACAGCAGCTATATTTCAAAATCAATTCGCGCGAAAGGGTATCCCAACTTCAACAATTATCTGAATAGGCATAGGATTGAATGTGTAAAAAGACTGCTCAATGAAAACGACATTGAAAAGGTTACCCTGATGTATATTTATACCGAGGCAGGATTCTCCAACCAGTCAACTTTCAACAGAGTATTCAAACAGATGGAAAGCATTACTCCATCAGAATATATCAGTAATTTACAGATACACTGATTGGGTTCACCAATAAAAATCATTGAGACAATAATTTTTAAATCAGGAAAATAATCCGGAAATTTACGGAATCTAATTTTTCTGTCAAACCACTGCACTATAATTGCAAACACTCATGAATTCATCTGAAAAAGCGATTCAGGGAAGCCGGCGTCTCCGATACATAAAACTTTGTATTTTCTTTTCAGGACTTTCGGTTTTTGCACAGCTTTATCTCTTCCAGCCTATGCTGCCTATGGCTGCTGAACAGTTCGGCGTATCTGTAGGGGATACTTCACTGCTTGTCTCCTCCTCCACTATAGGCATGGCATTGGGATTACTGTTTTTTGCTTTTAAGGCCGACAGTTATTCAAGAAAAAGTCTGATGGTCTTTTCATTGGTTTCATCTGCTGCACTTACCATTATTTCCACCTGGATCCCCAGCTTAAGCCTTCTGATTGCAATTGGCGTACTGAAAGGCTTTGTTGTTTCCGGAGTTTCAGCAGTGGCTCTTGCTTATCTTACAGAAGAAGTAAATGCCCTCGCAGTGCCTGCTGCTATCAGTATGTACCTCAGCGGTAATACAATCGGGGGAATGAGCGGAAGAATACTGGCCACTTTGTATGCAGGAGAATTCGGTTGGCGTAATGCTGTACTGCTTATCGGAATAGAAAGTCTTATTCTGGGTGCTGTATTCTGGAAACTTTTCCCGGAATCAAGGTTTTTCAACCCTCAGAAAACAGATTATCATCTTAAGGTAAAACAGATGAAATTTTTCCTAACCAATGCCTATATGCTTCGTTTATACCTTACGGCTGCATTACTGATGGGTGTTTTTGTAAGTGTTTATAATTATCTGACATTCAGATTAGAGGCAAAACCTTTCTCATTAAGTCATTTTATCATTGCTTTTATCTTTCTGATGTACATTTTCGGAGTCTTTGGAACTATGATTGTGGGCCGTCTTTCCAGAAAATTTCCCATGAACAATATCCTGAAGGGTTCTATCTTGTTTATGCTTACCGGAGCCGCATTGTTATTATCAGAAAACATTTATATTCTTATTTTTGGGCTTGGTCTTTTCACCCTTTCATTTTTTGCGGCACATACGATGGCCAGCCAAATGACTGCTCTGTATGCCAAACGCGGGAAATCCTCAGCAACTTCCATTTACTGGCTGTTTTATTATTTTGGTTCCAGTATTCTGGGAAGTGGTACCGGTTATATTCTCCATGCTTATTCCTGGAATATCTTCATAGCTATTCTTATTGTGTCCATCATTATTGCCCTTCTCCTGACCACAGCGAATGTAAATCCAAGGGAAAAAATAAAGAACTGATACCACATATATACCACATTTGGTTTTCCAGAAAAATGCTATAATTCGCGTATTAGTGTACTATTTTAACACATTGTTAATTTTTTATAGCAAAAATTTAACCTAAGCTTCCATAAAACAGCGATTAATAATGTAATGCCGGGCATACTATTTGCTGTTTACTAGAGACCATATCATCACCTAAAAAAATCAAAATATTATGAACGTAGCAGATCTAAAAATCAAGAACTTAGTCGAGTACAAAAATCAGATTTATACGATCACTGAGATCTTTCAGAATGTCGACCAGGCTTATTTTGTTAAAATTGAAAATGATATTCAGAGTATTTCGGTCCCGGCCGCTTCCATCAAGCCTATCAGAATAACCGAAGAATGGCTAGAAAAGCTGGGATTTTCACGGACTGACAGCTCGGATCAGAGTATACGGTATGAAAGACCGGAAGCATTTATAAAATACGATATCGACCTGAGTTCCAAAAAAATAATGGAAGGGTTGAAAATATATGGAAACGCCATTAAATGTAAATACATCCATGAGTTTCAGAATATTTTCTCATGCTTATTCGGAAAAGAAACCGCTTTACATTATGGCTATTTGAAAACAGAATCGTAGTTAAATAGTTCTTAGTTGAAGAAGACCACAATTTGCTCGCAAATTGTGGTCTTCTTTTTTAAAACTTTAGTAGCCAATCGCAAAAATAAGTAGGATTAAAATACACAAAAAACTTTCCATTCGCTATTGATAAATCAGGTTCCCGAAATTCTGGTTTATTTTTTTGCCTGTTTTCAATACTTATCGCCTCAATTTATCCTCTTAATACTGCATTTCATCCATCATTTCCTTCAGTCAATCATTTAACGAATTGATTAATAGTAAATTAAATAAATATTCAAGTTTCTTTGTGCTTTCAAAAAAGAAAAATATGATAAAGAAATGGATCATCATGGCAGCCCTTATGCAGGCAGCTCATACTTTTGCACAGATAGAAATCAGATCAGAATATCTGCCGGAGCAAAAATATATCAATGATAACCGCGACAAAACAGATGGAAAAAGTTCTGCCTTTACAACAACGCTCACAGCAACTATTCCTGTCAATGTAAAACCTACCGTTTATCATCAGCCCAGAATTTGGGCCGTAACTATGAATGCTTCCTATACCTCGTTCAGTAATAACGGTGCTGCTGCAGTGGCATTGCCTAAAGAAATAGCAGCAGCAGATCTGGGGGTTCTTTACATGACTCCACTTCATGAAAAACTGATGTTAATAGGAGGCCTTTCTACAGGAATATATTCTACCCACACTGATCTTAAGAAACTGGGAATAGATCAGGTTGTTGTGAATATCCATTCTTCATTGATCTGGGAGATAGGCCCCAAGATAAAAGTGGGCGCAGCTCTTATCGCCAATAATGCATTTGATAAACCTATGCTGATTCCCATGCCGTATTTTCAGTACCACAGTGAAAAAACACAAGGCATGGAATATCATGCTGAGCTGAGCTATACTCCGAAATTTTCTGTAGGATACCGATTTAATGAAGCACTTGCTTTACGCATTGTAAACCGTCCGAAGTTTTTCTTTGCGTTAACTGAAATTGATGGTCAGAAGAAATATTTTGATCACCATTATGTAAGCCTGGGCATGGAACCTGAGTATAAAATAAGAAACTGGACAGTAAATGGTGCATTTGGAGCTAATTTTGGGCGTACCGACCGATATAGAGACAGGCACCCCTCCCAATTCCTGAAATGGGGAAATGCTACTTTTGATCCTTCTTTTTACATTTCTGCCGGGATTAAGTATAACTTTGCAGGAAAATAAAACTAATTTCTCTATCTATTTACAGAAATGGCCACACTATCTTATTATCAACTTTTATCATCAACTCAACATTAAATATGGATTTTGCTGAAATATTCAGTGATCAGGAAACAAAGGCTAAAAAATATGTGATCATCCTCTATTATTTCATAGTCACCTCGATTTATACTGTTTACCAGATTTTTTTCTTCAACACCATTATGAAAAGCAGTATTCTGTCAAAAGTCAGCCTGTGGGATAATTTCCTGCTGCAGTTTGTACTGATATACCCTATTGTCCTGGTGATGACCTTGCTGGATTATCTGCTGATCAGGCTCATCAATGAGATCACTCCTATGCACACCAGTATGTACAGACATGCTTCTTCATTATTTGTAAGCAATATTCTGCTGTGCATCCTTTTGTATTTTGCTTTCAACTTTATTGTTACTGAAATATTTGATTTAGGAATCAGGCAATCGCTTTCTTATAAGTCAGGCCTTATTCTTAACATCACCGCCAATCTTCCCATTCTGCTGGTGCTTGATTTATTGTTTTATTTTCAGGCAGAGCGTAAAGCCATTAAAGCGTCTGAAAAGGCAAAACATGACATGCTGATGTATCAGTATAATGCACTGAGAGCTCAGGTAAACCCACATTTTCTTTTCAATTCCCTGAATGTACTTTCTTCTCTGATCTATGAAAATCAGGAACAGGCCAACAAATATACCAAGGCCCTGTCACAGATATACAGACAAGTTCTTTCTGTAAGCAAAAAACCGCTGAATACATTACAGGAAGAAATTCATTTCTTTCAGCAGTACCTGTTTTTAATGGAAATCAGATTTGAAAAAGGTTTTGCCATTGAGATCCCTTCTCTTCAACAGTGGGAGCACCGTAAACTGGTTGCCTTCAGTTTTCAGCTTCTTCTTGAAAATGCCTTCAAACACAATATAAGTTCAGCCGCAGATCCATTGCAGATTTCTATTTCTGCTGATGAAAACGGAATATCTTTCAGAAACAGAATATCTTTGCGAAATGACACAACCAGAGGAGAAGGGATAGGTCTGTCTTTTCTGAATACTCAGTACATCCGCTATCACAAAAAGCTGGAAATAATGAAGGAGCAGAATGAATTTATTGTCAAAATACCTTTTGTAGAATGAAAAAATACCTGATTATTGAGGATGAACGTCTTGCTTTTTCTGAGCTGAAGAGAATGATGGATAAACTCCGTCCGGAGCACATGCTGATGAAAAGAACCCAAAGCGTTCTGGAATCTGTTGAATTTCTTCAGGAAAACAGTCCGGACTTTATTCTGATGGACATCAGTCTTTCGGATGGAAGCTGTTTTGAGATATTCAATCATATTAAATTGGATATTCCTATTATTTTTACAACGGCTTATGATGAATATGCAATACAGGCTTTCAAAGTAAACAGTATAGATTATCTGCTGAAACCTATTTCTGAAGAAGATCTGGAACAGGCAGTCATTAAACTTGAAGGCCTGCATTTTGATAAAGAGCAAAAGGAAATAGGCATCCGGATGGTAGAATCTTCACTGATGAAAAAGGTAAAAAACAGATTTCTTGTACATTCCCGCGATGGATATCTGTATATAGAATCCGGAAATGTGGCTTATTTCTACAGTGAAGAAAAGGTAGTCATGCTTCATACCTTTGAGAATAAAAGGTATATTGTCAATTATACTCTGGATCAGCTGGAAGAACAGCTTGGAGAAGATTTATTCTTCAGGGTTTCCCGCAACTGTATCGCTAACATTAAATCAATTAAAGGTATAAAAAAAGCAGCAAACAGCAGATTGAATATTGAGTTCAATCCTCAATGTCCCCATGAAGTGATTGTAAGCCGTGTAAGAGTTCAGAGCTTCCTGCAATGGCTGAATGATGATTAAAATAAAACATTTATTCTCCTGCTCATTCCGTACTTTTACAGTAAACTTAATCGTCATGATGAAAAAAGTAATCGTCTATCAAATTGATTCTTTTACCAAAGAAAAATTCAAAGGAAATCCTGCAGGAGTTGTATTAAATGCTGAAAATATGACGACTGAAGAAATGCAGCTGATTGCCAGAGAACTTAATAATTCTGAAACAGCGTTTGTTTTCAGACCCCATCATCCTGAGGAAAATTTTGATTATCACGTCCGCTATTTTACCCCTACCACAGAAGTTCCTTCCTGCGGACATGCTACGATTGCTGCACTCTATGCAAAAGCACAGGAAGATCAACTGGATTCCTGTACTCTTAGAATACATACACCAATCGGGATATTACCGATTCATATTGAAAGAAATGAAGATGATTATCTCATCACCATGACTCAGGGAAGATTTGAGCTGAGCCCTTCTTTTGATCCTTTAATGACCCAAAGAATCCTGCTGGCTCTGGGACTGACAATGGATGACCTTGATGAAAAATGTCCCGTACAAATTGCCTCTACAGGTCATTCAAAAGTAATGGTCGGCATCAAAAGCAATATGACTTTACAGCATCTGACACCCGACCTTAATACTTTGGCAAAGCTTAGCAAAGAAATCGGCTGTAACGGGTATTTTGTATTTACTTTTGAAACAGGAGAGAAAGAAATATTAACCAATGGAAGAATGTTTGCCCCTGCCATAGGCATTGCTGAAGATCCTGTTACAGGAAATGCCAATGGTCCCCTGGGAGGTTATCTTATTCAGAACAAAATCAAAGAAACCTCTGATGCCATTTTTGAGTTTACCGGAAAACAGGGCGAAGCCATCAACAGAATTGGTAAAATGAAAGTACAAGTCAGTATACAAGACAGCCAGCCCCATATAATCCGTATTACCGGGAACGCAGTAAGTGTTTTCAGAACAACCATGGATTTGTAATAATATATTTAAATTAAAAAAATGTCCCTGTCAAAAATAATCAGTCGTCATTAATGTGAATCAAAAAATTGAATACAATGAAAGAATTCTTATTAGTCTTTCGTGCAGACTACAAGTCTATGCCTAAGACATCACCGGAACAAATGCAGGCCAATACTCAAAAATGGATGAACTGGATTGCGGGAATCGCTGCTCAGAATAAACTGGCAGACAGAGGCAACCGCCTGGAAAGCACAGGACAGGTCCTGAAATCTGACGGATTAATTTCCGATGGTCCATATACTGAGATTAAAGAATCAATTATGGGGTATACAATCATCACAGCAGAATCTGTTGAAGAAGCAACAGCTTTATGCAAGGAATGTCCTATCCTTCTACTGGGTGGAAGTGTAGAAGTGAGAGCAATCAGTAAGCTGTAAATTTATTTTGGAAAAAACAAAAGCACAAGATCTTTATGATTTCATTTTTTATTGTGTTTTTGTTTTTCCAGAACCAATATAATTATCTTTGGTACAGCTTTCCACGAACTATGGTAAATCCCAATGAAATAACACCGCATTTATTCAGGACCGAGTACAGCAAAATCGTTGCAGTACTTTGCAGGAGCTTTGATATCAGACATATTGAAATTGCAGAAGATATTGCCAGTGAAACCTTTCTGAAAGCCTCAGAATATTGGGCACTGAACGGTCTTCCCGATAATCCTGCGGCCTGGCTTTACACCGTAGCAAAGAATAAAGCAAAAGATTATTTCAAACACCTTTCCGTTATTGAAAAAAACAAGCAGCAAGAAGTAAAAACATCTGATCATGAATATCAAATGATCGATTTTGACACCAAAAGCATTACAGACAGCCAACTGGAAATGATTTTTGCGGCCTGTAACCCCATCAATTCCCAGGAAACCCAGATATGCCTGGCTCTGCAGATTCTTTGTGGCTTCAGTGTGGAAGAGATTGCCAATGCTTTTCTATCCAAACATGAAACCATAAAGAAACGTTTACAACGGGGCAGAGAAGCTCTAAGAGCACATCATTTCAAAATAAATTCTTTAAGTGAGCAGGATATTCATAAGCGTCTGGAAACTGTATTAACTACTTTGTATTTACTGTTTAATGAAGGTTATTTTTCCAGAACCCATCATTTTTTAATCCGTAAAGATCTTTGCCTGGAAGCCATAAGACTCACGTTGATCCTCACTGATAACCCGTTCACCAACACCCCTGAAGCCAACGCATTACTGGCCCTGATGTGTTTTCAGAGTTCAAGACTCGAGGCCAGAACCAATGATGAAGGTGAAGCCATTCTTTTTGATGAACAGGACGAAACATTATGGGATAAAGCTTTAATAGAAAAAGCGAATTATTACCTGATAGAGGCTTGCCAGAGCAATAACTCTTCTGTTTCAAAATATCATCTGGAAGCAGGTATTGCCTATTGGCATACTTCATCAGCTGAAGATAAATGGCAGCACATTTTAGATCTGTACAATCAGCTTGTTATTATTGAATACTCCCCTGTCATAGGCTTAAACAGAACTTTTGCTTTTTCAAAAGTCTATGGAAAAGAGAAAGCAGTCATTGAAGCAGAAAAAATCAACCTTATCAACAGCGAATATTATCATGGATTAATGGGCTATTTATATAGTGAACTCAATACAGATAAAGCTATTTATCATTATGAAGAAGCCATCCGCCTGACTAAATCAAAACCGGAAAAACAAGCCATACAGAAACAGATTGATCTTTTAAGACAATCAAAATAAAAAGCCTCCAGTTAATGACTGAAGGCTTTCTTCAGTATTATTGATCATTTATGGCACTGAGAAACAATTCCTCTTTTCCTATGAGATAAAGGTTGATAAGCTCTTGTCTGTTGATCTGAAGTACATCACCATTTTTAATCTTATATTTTTTTTGCAGCGGTTTTTCATTACAGTAAACAGAATCTGTATCCAGCATCCGATTCAACTGAGAAGATGAAAGGCCTAAGCATTTTCTTATAACCGTTGAAGCTCTTATATTAAAATCCAAAAGGTACTTTATCTGAAAGAAAATCATTTCGCCCTCCTTATTCATCAGATCTTCGATAGAAAGATCATCATAAAGGATTTCATATTCTGCATTTTCCAGGTCTGCATCCACATTATTTTTTCTTCTTATTTCCTGTGAAAATGCATATTCCCATGCCAGTTTCTTATTATTCTCTGAAAACTTATCCAAAAGATCTTTACTGATGGATTCGGTCCTGATTCTTGAAAATACTGTCATATTGTAGGTATTGTTACATTTTACACATCGGTAAATCAGCCATATATCAATATTCTTTTTTTGGGCATTCAGTCTGAATTTATCACTGCACTGGAATCTGTCGCTGTTACAATGACTGCATTTCTTTTTTAATAAGGGAGTATTTTTTACTTTTACCTCCCAAATATATATTGTACTCATTACTTATAATCGTGCTTAATATTCTTTGTTGGATTTTTCCATATTATTCACGCATTACAAGGATTAGATGCATCCGGATTATAGCTCAAAGATTATTTCTTAAGCTATATCTTGTTGCATATTTCAGTTTTGTCCCATATTGTCAAAGCCAAAATAGCTGATATAAAGTCAACTTTAACAGGTAATACGATAAATAATATGATGAAATGAAAACCTGCCCGGATAGGATTACCCGAACGAAAGAATGATCAGCCTGTGGTTACTGAGACTGATACTAAGCTATAATAAGTTTAAGAGTGGTCCTCAAAACGAGTTATTTACTTGGTTATGGTAAAAATAATTAATTTTATCAAAGAACAGCATGTTTTTATATTAAATTCAAAAAAAAATTTACTGCCTCATTTACCAAAAACATTTAGCTAAAAAAAAATGAACCATACAGCAAACAAAATTTGAACCATACAACAAACCTGATTTTTCTGTTTCTGCCGAACTTTGTGGTATTAAAATCATCAAAATGAATCAGATTAATAAAATTTACATCAATGGCGAATTTGTTACGCCAAAAGGAACAGAAACTTTTGATCTTATAAGTCCGGTTACCAATCAAAAAACAGGGGAAGTTGTTCTGGGAAACGCAGAAGATACCCGAATGGCCATCGCTGCTGCGAAAAAAGCTTTTACAACATTTTCGAAAACGACAAAAGAAGAGCGTATTAATTTTCTTAAAAAGCTGCATGAATCGGTAAGCAAGCGTGAAAATGAGCTTGTTTCTGTGATGGTTAATGAATATGGAGGAACATTACAATTCTGCAGAATGAGTGTTCAGAATGCAATATCAGCATTTACAGCCACCATTAATACACTGGAATCTTATGACTTTGAAAAAACCGTGGGACATTCTAAAGTACGCTTTGAATCATTGGGCGTCGTTGGGATCATCACTCCATGGAACGCCAGCAAAAGCTTCATCTGTAACAAACTGGCAACCGCCATTGCCGCAGGATGTACAGCGGTCATCAAACCCAGCGAAATGAGCGCAGCCCAGACCCAGCTGCTCACTGAGTGTTTCCATGAAGCCGGTTTGCCTGAAGGAGTCTTCAATATCGTTAACGGATTAGGGAATGTGGTGGGAGCAGAAATTACCCAGCATGCTGATATTGCTAAAATATCCTTCACTGGCTCTACCCTGACAGGAAAAGCCATTGCTAAAGGAGCTGTAGATACGATGAAAAGAGTAACTTTAGAACTTGGCGGAAAGTCTCCCAATATCATTCTTGAAGATGCCGATCTTGATCAAGTGATTCCTATGGCTGTTTTTGGGGCTTATATGAATAGCGGACAGGCCTGTATAGCTCCTACCCGTCTGCTTGTTCCTGAAAACCGGCTGGATGAGGTAAACAAACTGGCTAAAAAAGCTGCAGAACAGGTAAAAGTCGGAAAACCTGATGAAGAGGACACTCTTGTCGGGCCTATGGTGAGTACCAGACAATTTGAAAGAGTACAAAGCTATATCCGTCTGGGGCAGGAAGAAGGAGCTACTCTGCTTGCAGGTGGTGAAGGTAAACCACAAGGTCTTGAAGAAGGTAATTTTGTAAAGGCTACCATTTTCACCAATGTACGCAACGATATGCGTATTGCTCAGGAGGAAATCTTTGGTCCTGTACTATCTATCATTCCTTATGCAAATGAAGAGGAAGCAATTGCTATAGCCAACGACACGGCTTATGGCCTGGCAGCTTACATCAGCTCGTCTGATCAGGAACATGCGGAACGTATCGCTGCCCGCATTGATGCCGGAAGAATCTGTATCAACGGATTTTCACATGATCCTTACGCTCCTTTCGGAGGTTTCAAACAAAGCGGAATCGGCCGTGAATATGGGGTGTTCGGATTGGAAGCCTATCTGGAGCCAAAGGCTATCCTTATGTAACATTATATCATCACAGCACAATATTCTCAGGAACATTCTGCTGTGATGATCCTTAAAAGTTTTGTAAGTTTGAAAAAGAATCGATCAAAAAAATAACTGCCTGACCTATGAGTGAAAATACAATTCCTTTTCCCATCAATTACTCCTGCCACTTTACAGAATTCAGGGAGGGAGAACAATTTGCACAGATCCATAGCCTGGGGCTTGTTCTTTCCGGAGAAATGGAACTGAATGATGGTATCACAAAAACGATATTTAAGGAAGGGGAACTCTATTCTGCGAGGAAAAACCGCTTGTTGAAGTTTGCCAAATATCCTCCTAAAGATGGAGAAATAAGAACAGTAACGATTTATTTTGATGAAGACACCTTAAGGGATTTCAGCCGTGAATATGGATATCAGGCTGAGAAGAAAGAAAATGTACCTGCCTATATAAAACCTGATCAAAAGGCATTAACTTCTTTTATGTACTCACTGCTTGCCTATGAGGAACTTCCTTCTTCCACAGAGCTTCTGCGTCTCAAACAAAAAGAAGCCCTGCTTCTGATGCTGAATGATGATCCGGGTCTTAAGGATATTTTGTTTGATTTCTCGGAACCTCATAAAATTGATATTGAATCTTTTATGAATAGGAATTTTCATTTCAATGTCAATGTGGAGCGATTTGCCTATTTAACGGGAAGAAGCCTGTCTGCTTTTAAAAGGGATTTTCAAAAAATATTTGGTCTTCCACCCAGACAATGGCTGCAGCTCCGAAGATTAAAGGAAGCTCATTTTCTGCTTACCCAAAAAGGGAGATCTGTCTCTGATATCTACCTGGATCTGGGATTTGAAAATTTATCCCATTTCTCTTTTGCCTTTAAAAAACAATTTGGATATCCTCCAAGCTCATTACAGGTTAAATAATTAGACCTCATCCAAAAAAAAGTACCTGAAAGCCAGAATTACCATAATGACTACAGCTATGGTCACAATCTTCACTTTCATATCACTTTTAAGGTTTTGCGGAGCGTAACGCAGTGTTTTTTCATCAAGATAAAAATCTTTGTACACTTCCGGGTCAATTTTCAGATCGGGACGAAATGCCTGTATACCCTTCAGAAAATGTCCGATAAGATCATATCGGTTTTTAAGTGGAATCACATCCAGGCTGACCAGTTTCTTTTTAGATTTCTGGTTTTCATCCTTTTCATGAACATAGAGGTTTTTTCTAAAATCACTGTATTTTCCGGAAGCCCGGGATTCAGAAAATATATCCTTTGTATAGGGATTATCACTTTTTACCAGATCATAATATTTGATTGCTGACAATACTTTATCGTTCCTGTTAAGAAACAGAATTCCCTGATGATTGATGAGCAGACCGCTGATTTTCTCATCCTTATTTCTGATCATTTCATAGGCCAGCCAACCCGCCAGTGATCCTGCAATACAAAAAAGGAGAAGGAATATCATAGCAGCCTCATCTGTAGAGGGAGATGAAACAGCATCAATAAAGAAACCCAATAAAATAACAGCGATGACTGCAAAAAGAGTAACAATGCTCCATCTCCATCTGGCTATATATTCGGGACTATAGGTTTCTGATCTCATTTCAGGAAATGATTCTTTCATGATTTTAAAATATGTAGTTTGTTGGTTATAGGTTTTTCGTCAGCAAAAATAAGATATAAAAACAAATACAGTATTACATTTTATCCATGTTTTATCCTTTACAATAACAGATCGTGCTATGAAAATCATAACACGATCTGAATTGAATCTAATTATTGTAAGTTTTTTTAAAGTGCATATTCTACAGAGGCTTCTTTAGCTGCTGCCACCATTGCAATCAGAGCTTTTTCGGTTTCTTCCCAATGCCTTGTTTTAAGCCCACAGTCCGGATTTACCCAAAGCTGATCAGCAGGAATTACATTTTGAGCTTTTCTGAGCAGTCCGATCATTTCTTCTTTTGACGGAACTCTTGGTGAATGGATATCGTATACTCCGGGGCCTATTTCATTGGGATATTTGAAGTCTGCAAAGGCATTCAGCAGCTCCATCTGGGAACGGGAACATTCTATTGTAATCACGTCTGCATCCATATCAGCGATATTTTCAATAATGTCATTAAACTCAGAATAACACATATGGGTATGAATTTGGGTAGCATCTTCCACTCCACTTGCTGAAATTCTGAAGGCTTCCACTGCCCATTTCAGGTAGCTCTGCCAGTCAGTTTTTCTTAGCGGAAGACCTTCTCTTATTGCAGGCTCATCAATCTGAATAATTCTGATTCCGGCCTTTTCCAGATCTGCTACTTCATCACGAATCGCCAATGCAATCTGCTTACATGTTTCTGAACGGGGCTGGTCATCACGTACAAAAGACCATTGTAAAATCGTAACAGGTCCTGTAAGCATTCCTTTTACCCACTTTTCAGTCTGGGATTGTGCATATTGGGACCAATATACCGTCATTGGAGCCGGTCGGGAAACATCACCGAAGATCACAGGAGGCTTTACACAGCGGCTTCCATAACTTTGTACCCAACCGTTTTTAGTAAATACAAATCCTTCCAGCTGTTCTCCGAAATATTCCACCATGTCATTACGCTCAAATTCTCCATGAACCAACACATCAATTCCGATATCTTCCTGCCAGCGGATTGTTCTCTGTGTTTCTTCTTTCAGTAACGTGTCATACTGCTCTGCTGTCAGTTCTCCTTTTTTAAATTTCGCTCTCCAGCTTCTTACCTCTGCCGTCTGCGGGAATGATCCGATAGTAGTTGTCGGGAATAAAGGAAGCTGTAATACTTTCTGCTGCTGTTCTTTACGGATCCTGAAGGTATTGATTCTTTGGGCATCCTTTTCTGTTACAGTGTCTGCTCTTTTCTTCACCTGCTCATTATGAATAAGAGAAGAAGTTCTTCTGCTCTCAATTGCTTTTTTATTGTCTTTCAATGCTTCAAGAATTTCTTTACTTTCTGTACCTGATACCAGTTCTTTAAGCGTGACAATTTCTTTCACTTTCTGTTTAGCAAAAGCCAGCCAGTTCTTAATTTCAGGATTTAGGCCGGTCTCAAAATCAAGATCGCAAGGAGAATGAAGCAATGAACATGATGGAGCAATCAAAATCCTTTCAGATCCTAATTTTTCAACAGCTTTTCCGATGAAAGACAGTGACTTTTCATAATCATTTTTCCAGATATTTCTTCCATCAACCACTCCTAATGAAAGACTTAAATTTTCAGGAATACTATTCAGAATACCCTCCAGCTGTTCAGGATTTCTGACAAGATCAATATGCAGTACATTTACCGGAAGTGAAACAGCCAATGAGGCATTATCTCTCAATCCCTCAAAATAAGTGGCAATAATAAATTTCAGCTTTGGAAAACGTTTTCTTAATTCAGCATAAACAAAATGATAGGTTTCTTTTGCTTTTTCTGTCAGGTCCAGTGCTAAAAAAGGTTCATCAAACTGAATCCACTCCGCACCCTGATCCTGTAACCTGGCCAAAATCTCTGTATAGACCGGTAGAAGATTTCCGGCCAGATCAAGCTTATCAAATCCATCTTCTTTTTCTTTTCCCAGTAACAGATAAGAAACAAGACCGATAATGACTGGTTTTGCAATAATTCCAGACTGTTTTGCTCCCGCAAATTCATTGAAAATTTTATCTGAGCTCAGTTTAAACTGCTGGTTTTTATAAAATTCAGGAACGATGTAATGATAATTGGTATCGAACCATTTGGTCATTTCCATCGCTGTAATATCCAGTCCTTCTTTCTGGTATCCTCTTGCCATCGCAAAGTAAAGATCCAGCTCAGAATTATTCTTTTTAAGTATTACTTCATGATAACGTGCCGGGATTGCTCCTACAACAAGACTCATATCCAATACCTGATCGTAATATGAAAAATCATTACACGGGATAAGATCTACTCCTGCCTCTTTCTGAATATTCCAGTTTTGGTTACAGATATTTCTTCCTGTATTCAGAAGTTCTTCCAGAAGAATTTTGCCTGACCAATATTGCTCGCAGGCTTTTTTGAGTTCTCTCTTGCTACCAATACGCGGATAGCCCAGAATGTGAGTTTGCATTTTTTAAACTTTTATATTAAACTTGATGTAAAGTCTTTTTAAATGCTTCAGAATGCATTAACGAATAGAAATTTCAGGAAAGTGACATAGCAGAATACAGCTTCTCCCAGGAGAGCATGTATTATCTGATATATCATCTGTATGACCTAAAAGCTTCAGACCGCGAAAGCATTGTCAATTCAGTAAAGGCAGGTCTCCTGACTTGTAACAGCTTCTGTCATCCTTCCCGTTTTTGGCAGTGGATATGCTAGGACAGAAACCTTTGGCATGTTACTTACAGTTGCGCGACAGCTCGTGATTCTCACACGATTCCCTATTAATCTACCTTAAGTAAAACCTTTCCTGTTTGATGAAGTATCTATAAAGAACGTACTTTTACTTCTGACACCATCATCAGTAAAAGTCTTTAATTTTGTGTAAAATTAACAATACAGAATAAAAATACAATCAAATAAATAAAATTAAGCAAATAAAACTTCAAAAATCACATATAAAAGCATATAATTCTGTACATTTGAATGTTTTTATAATTTAAAAGAATAATATTCTGTGGAACAACTCGATGACAAGGATTTACAGCTGCTCAGGCTGCTCCAGAAAAATGCCAAACTGACCGTCAAAGAACTTGCAAAAGAAATCAGTCTCTCTACTTCACCGGTTTTTGAAAGAGTAAAAAGGCTGGAACAGGAAGGTTTTATTAAAAGGTATGCAGCAGTTCTGGATGCTGAAAAACTGAACCGTGGCTTCACGGTTTTCTGTCAGATCAAGCTGAAAATCCATGACAGATCTGTTGGCTATGATTTTGTAAAAGAAATTCTGGAAATTGAAGAAGTAGCCGAATGCTACAATATTTCAGGAGATTTTGATTTCCTTCTGAAAGTACAGGTAAGGGATATGAAGCATTACCAGGATTTTGTCTTTAATAAACTTGGATCTGTAGATTCTATAGGAAGCACACACAGTACATTTGTCATGGCTGAGGTGAAAAACAACCATGGGCTGACGATATAATCTTCTCTAAAGTTCACCTTAAAATGAAAATCCATCAAATAATGACGGATTTTGTAATATTTTTTACGGTTCAGGTTAATTTGCTGCCGGATTTATAACTTCTGTTGTTAAGCTTAATGATTTTAACAGGTTTTTACTGTCAAAATGCAACGTTGCATAATGTTTCCCTTTTTTAAAAATCAGTTTTGATCCTCCCGGAAATTCACTGCCGGCTCCCATTTTCTGTGTCTTCGCACCATATTTACTGAACTTGGTTTTACAGTCCTGCAAAGTACTTTTGTTCATGATAAGACCGAAAGGCAGCCCTTCTACTACCAGAGGTTTGTTATCTGAAGTGGCAAAAAACATTTCATTAACAGTATTATCCTTTCCCAGGCTGCTATACATTTCCAATCCTGTTTTCATAGGCCATTTTACATATTTTTCTTCATTCGCATCTTCATAAAAAACAGGCTTTATATTCAGTGCTCTTGAGATTTTATCAGCAGTCTGTGGAAAAATAAATTCTAAGTTTCTGTCTAACAATGAGTTTAAAGCTGCCGTTTTCTGAGAAAATACACTTATACTCAATACCAGAAAAAACACTGTTATAATAAAAGGGAAAGACTTCATCTTCATAGGTTATTTAAAATTTTAATGATTTGATCGCTAAAGGTATTAAAATTATGCTAATCTACTCTATGATATTTTCTATAAAAGCGCTCAAATTTCATGACGTAGCTGCACATTAAATACGGTACCAGCCGGATCAGTTATCCAGTGCATATTTTCCGGCAGTTCTTCAATTTCGTCACAGGTTTCCACACCATTCGACTGCAAGTATTGCGTAGCAGCTTCTACATCGGCAACCGTAAGCTGCAGCCAGGTTTCGGAATGAGTATAATTGTCCACACAGTCTAACCAGATGATATTGTTTCCGAATTTCACTTCATGGGTTCTGGAAACAGTGGGGTTATCTATCGGCTTTTCCTCAACATTCAGCTTTAAAATATCTCTATAAAAGCGAACTGTCTTTTCATATTTATTTTTGGGAATTTTTATGGCAATATTAATTCCGGCTTCAAATTTTATATTCATAGGATAGGTTTTTACTGTTGTAAATTAATTTCAATAGGCTACTTGTATCAGACTATTTCAAAAAGCTGTTCAAATAGTTCAGAATCGTAGCAGTCTGCATCATCAGACTGACGTGGCTTTGTCCCGGAACAACCGCCAGCTTAGATTTCGGCATAGGCCCCATGTCTGCAGAAACTCCGCCACCCAATAATTGATAAGTTTTTGACAGCTCAGTTTTATCCAGTCCATCATTATCACCTGCAATGATTAAAACAGGCACCGGAATTTTAGAAATATGATCGTCTCCAAGGTCGAAAGGCTTCCCGGCAGAAGCCATCATCTGTTCCAGAAATTCTGTCCACTTTGTTTTATCGGGTGCTACAGCATTATAGGCGGTATGCATGGGACTGTTTGTAAAGAATTCCGGTTTCATCCCTTCAAATGCTTTATTTACTTCCGGCAGCCAGCCGCTGCTTTTATACGTTGACGAAATGATCACCAGCTTGTTAAGCCTTTCGGGACTCTGTATAGCCAACTGATAAGCTACCTCACCTCCAAAGCTATATCCTGCAACATCTGCCTTATCAATTTTCAGATAGTCCATTACTTTTGTAACATCACTGGCTAACATGGCATGTGATAATTTTCGCTCGGAAAACGGAGTATGTCCGTGCCCCTGTAATTCAACAGCGATTACTTTTCTGTTTTTTGAAAGTTCCGGAATCAGTTCGCCCCAGTTGGTATCAATTGTCATAAAAGCACCATGTAATAACACGACAGGCTTTCCTTTTCCATAGACTTCGTAATACACTTTGATTCCATTAACCGGCGCATAGCCGCTTTCAGAAGGTTTTAATTTCTGTCCATACATATGGGATGCAGTAACGATAAGGGTTACCATCAATAATGATTTCACCAGCGCGGAGAGTTTGAATGTAGTTTTCATAATCGTATTGGTATTGGGTCAATTAAACTTTTAGTCAAAAGTAGCAAGTGGTGATGATATACTACTTGCCACAAGACAAGATTTTTGGTAAATACATCAGGCCTTTATGATTTTTTTAGCAAGGCACATGTGCTCCAAAATTTATATAAATTCATAAAATTTAAGCCCAATACCATACGAGCATTTTTTAGTAAATAAATATTTTTGTAATAATTCTACAACAGTTGATAAAAATTTACTAATTTCGGATTGAACTAAACTCCAAAATATTATGAAAAATTTAAAGAAAATCGAAAGACAGGAATTGAAAACTATTAAAGGCGGTATTGACTGCAGAGGAGGTCAGCTATGTTTAATTGGGGGAAAATGGCAATGCATGCCATATGATGGATGCGGAGGTGGCAACCAGCCATAATTTCGTTTAATTCAATGACTTGACTATGAAAAATTCTAAAAAAATTTCAAGAGACCAGTTAAAGAGTATTAACGGCGGAGCGGTAAGCTGCTCTGAAGCATGCTGCCCACCTCCGGGAATAAAAAGATGCCCATGGGTGATTTGTATAGTACCCTGTGAGATTTTAAGTTAAGAAAGACTTATTCTCTAAAAAATAAGCCCTGCAATTCGTCGGAATTGCAGGGTATTTTATTCGGGTTATCTTAGCTGAAATTCTACTTTTACAGATGACCCTTAATTACGGTTACCACTTTTAGCTTGTCTTATACTCTGGTTATCTTTGAGATTAAGACGATAAACAAGTGTCAACCGATAACGGGCTGCATTGGGAATATTGGTCTGATTGATCACATAATCTGTCCCCATGGTTCTACTGCTCAGCTTTCGTAGTTCAAAAAGGTTACTCACATCGAATGTGACCGTTGCTTTATCTTTTAAGAATGTTTTACTGCATCCAAAATCAATACTGTGAACAGCATTTGTACGTGTCTGAGCAGTAGCATTAGCGCCTCTGAAATTATACAGGATCTGAAAAGACAGTTTATTCTTCAATTTCAGCTGAGTACTTAAACGGGCTGTGAAGGTATTCCCGGAATAATCGAAAATCTGATTTTGGTAGACACCTTCTTTAGCATAATGAAATACATTAAGTTCTGAATTTATTTGTGCCCATTTAACAGGATTATATAATACTGACAGTTCCATGCCGCTCCTTGTTTCTTTATTGATATTGACCGGCAGGGTAATAAACAGTCCATCAGCATTTCTGTAGGTATAATCCTCAATCACACCATTGTTACGCTGATAATAAAGAGAAGGATTAAAAGTAAGCGTTTTCCAGTTCTTCAAAAAAACAAGTTCAATTACATGGGCATAGGAAGGATTAAGATCAGGATTACCCATATAACGGGTGCTCAGATCAGTGAGCTCGTTGAAGGGATAGATCATATTCAGTGATGGCCTGTTGATTCGTTTACTATAACTTGCCTGTAAGGTTGTTGCCTCATTAAAGCGGTAACTCACGTTTAACGTTGGAAATAACCGGCTGTAATTCTTACTATTGGCATAAGTACCCACCCGATCTTCAATACCGATACGGGTAAGCTCACCTCGCAGCCCTGCCTGATAGCTGAAATCTTTCCTCTTTCCGGAAAATTGCAAATAGGCACTTCCAATCAATTCTTTATATAAAAGATGGTTATCAATCTGATCAATAACCTCCCAGCCTGACAGGTTTTGCTGCTCGGCAATAAAGTCACTGTTGACCCTGCGATCCTCCAATTTCACGCCATACTCAAGGGTAAAGGTACTATCTAAAGGTTGTATCATATCTGTTTTAATCATCAGATCCTTACTGCTTCCAATGGACCCTGTTCTGATCACCGGAAAGATCTGATGGGAGGGAAAGTCCTTACTGGTTGTTAAATTCCACTCTTTATCACTGTCCCAAAAATCGTATTGCATATCCACCGTCAGTTTCTTCCCAGCCTTATCAAAACTTCTGGTATAATTAAATTCCAGCTGATTATAACTCCGTCTCTCCCATGACTCTCCCCTTCTGCTCAGGCTGCTGTCGAGGGTTCCGTTCCTGTTTGAATAAAGATAGTTTAGCTGAGTTTTGTCATGGTCACGTGTTGAATTCCTAAGAAAGGCTGCTGTTATAGAGTTATGATCATTAATCTGAAAATCTGCTCCAAAATAGAGTAATTTGGCATCATCATGCCTGTTCTCATCCTGACGCTGATTAAGAGAGACCGGCGTTCCTGAAATTCCGGTCAATTGCTGCATTGTGTACAAGCCGACATAATCAGACAGCCTCAGTCCATAAGTGGCAAACACATTAAGTTTATTAGATTTATAATTAAGGCTGGGACTCATGCGGGTTTCATTGGGAATACCACCAACCAAACGCAACTGTCCGCTGAAACCTGCTTTTTTATTTTTCTTCAGAATAATATTAATAATCCCTGCCGAACCGGCTGCATCAAATCTGGAAGAAGGATTAGTAATTATTTCAACACGTTCTACCTGATCCGCCGGCAATTGCTCCAAAGCATTCCCTTGAGTTAATCCTGTTCGCCGTCCGTCTATCAATACCAGCACATTACTATTTCCCCGTAAACTAATCCCACCACCAGGGCTGACACTTACCGACGGAACGATATTCAGCAAATCTGTTACCGCTCCCGATTGTGAGAGGACATCTTTGCCTACTTCGAAAATTTTCTTATCAAGTTTTAAGCTGATGGGCCCTTTTTTACTTGTCAATGCGATCTCCTGAAGAATTTTTGCATCAGGTTCTAAAATTATGGTTCCAACATTAGCCATAGCCCCTGACACAATGTGTATCGGCTTACTTAAGGTTCGAAATCCTATAAGGCTATATATGATATTATAATTTCCAACAGGGATATTTTCCAATCTGAATATTCCATTGTTATCTGAAATACTCACTATAACTGATTTCTCTTCATTATTTTTTAATGTTACCGTTACATAAGGTAATGGTATACCTGGATTTTCATGAATGATGCCGGTTATCTGACCTTCCTGGGCAAAGGAATATTGAGCAATGATCATGGTCAGCAAAAAGGTTATTATCTGTTTCATGATGTAAAATTAAAACGCTCTTATTCCCATCGTAAACAAAACCATGTGAACGGCTCTATAAACTTTCAAACTGCTATTATCTTATGCAAATACCTTGTATATTTACATGATGCATAATTTTATGTTTTTGCTAATATGGCTCAGTATACTCAACCCTCCCGCCATTCGTAATGAGGAGCCCGTCCCTGTTTATAAAACAGGCGATAATTCGGCATGGGCAGCCAAAAATTATGATGATAAGGATTGGTCAAAAGATAGAGGTAATACTGCCCATAATATATTCTGGTCACGAACACATCTGGATCTTCGCCAGGTTGAAAATGAGGCATTACCACTGGGGCTTCAGATCGAATCCTTTGGTGCCTTTGAGGTGTACTGGGACGGGGTACTTATTGGGAATAATGGCAGAATACCTCAAAATGGCAAGCCGGAAGTACCAGGCACTGAGAGCAGTTACTACAGAATTCCCGACAACCTGATCACGCCCGGCTTTCATACCGTTGCCCTTCGGAGCTCACAGTCATTACTTCCGCATGTTCAACGCAGCATTGGATTTAAAATAGATCCTTATAAAATATTACTGACTCAACCATTGGTCACAATGTCTTATATGAACCTGATGGCCGGAGCCTTTCTTATTGCAGCTGTGTATTATTTTTTTCTCTATCTGAACAGTAAACGCAGGCCCTGGGACATTCTGATATTTGGTACTATATGCCTGCTATTTTCTGCTTTACTTATAATGGAATACCTGAAATTTCATGTGGTCATTCCTTACTCTGATTTTTTTATCCGATTAGAAATTATTGGTTGGCTAACCTTTACCAATGCCCTATTGGTTCCTTTATATTTTATCATCCAATTTAATTTTAAATGGAGAAGATGGTTAATGACAGCCCTTCTCGTCACTCTTCTATTACTTTATGTTTATAATTACGGACATTACGATCTTACTGCCCGGTTCTACAGCCTGGCCATGCTCATCGCTTCTCTTATTATAGTGCTTAATGGCATTTTTCAAAAAGAAAAGGGCGGTTTCATTGTATTGATGGGTCTTTTGATAAGCGCTCTGATGAATAAATTTATGTTTTATGATTACAGCCTGTTCATTAGCTTTACGATCATTGTATTGTGCATGCTTTACCTGCATTCGATCAGGACAAATGTGATAGAAGCAGAACATCGGAATGCCATTCTGCTTTCTTCAAAACTGCAGTTGGAATTATTAAAAAAAAATATACAGCCGCATTTTTTGAGGAATACCTTGACATCCATGATGGATTGGGTAGAAGAATCTCCCAAAGAAGGATCACGCTTTATACAGGCACTTGCTTCAGAGTTTGATATCATGAACGAAATTTCTGAGCAGACCCTGATCCCGATAACCAAGGAATTGGCACTTTGCCGTCAGCACCTGTCCGTAATGGGCTTCCGCAAAGAAATCAATTATGTATGGGAACAGGTTGGAATAGACGAAACACAATTGATTCCACCAGCGATTATTCATACACTGCTTGAAAACGGTATTACCCATAGCGAACCACTGCCAGGAAACACCGTTAAATTCGTGCTTCGTTATTTTGTATCGAAAGAGAGTTATGGATATCTATTTGAAACCATTGCCCAAAACCGTCAAATCGTAACAGAACGTGTGGGCGGTAATGGGTTTAAATACATCAGGGCACGTTTAACTGAAAGTTATGGAACGAACTGGACATTCGATTCGGGTAAAACGGAAAGTGGCTGGATATCCACCATCAAAATTATTAGGCTATGAATATACTCATTATAGAAGACGAATCCAGAATTGCTCACCGTATACAGCGTATGACAGCTAATTTCTTCGGAAGTACACCTGCTCAAATTACCATTTGCGATTCCCTACAAAAAGGGCTTGAGCATATAGCAAAGGAAATTCCGGACCTGCTCTTCCTAGACCTGAATCTCAATGGTGACAATGGTTTTGAGGTATTAGAACAAATGGTAGCGGCTTCTTTTCATACAATTATTGTTTCAGCCAATACTGATAAAGCAATTACCGCTTTTGCCTATGGCGTGCTTGATTTCGTTCCTAAACCCTTTGATGAGGAAAGGCTTTTCAGGGCTTTGAATCGCTTTATCAATCCTTCTTTAAAATCTGATGACAGCATTAAATATCTGGCAGTAAAGAGAGCAGGGCAAATCCGCCTCATCAATATTACCAATATCATTTATATTAAAGGAGCCGGAATTTATACTGAGCTTCATCTGAACAACGGACAACAGGAACTGCATGATAAATCATTAGAGCTGTTGCAGCAACTTCTTCCAGGTGATTTCGAACGAATTCATAAATCCTATCTCGTCAATCTCCAGCAGGCTGAAAAAATACTCATCAATCCAGGTACCCGGTATGGACTTCAGCTTAAAACCGGTGAAATACTCCCGATAGGACGATCAAAATATAAAGAACTTAGAAATAAAATCATTTGATCGTTAATATCTTATTTATTCCCTTTGTCTTTTTTCAATTCGCTTATTTTTTCTTTTGTTCAGATTTCCTGGTGAATTTTAGCTTTTGTTGTTCAGATTAACCAAACTTTCTGCTTGGCCTCTAACTTTTGCATCTGATCCAATCTTTACCCTATTTGAAGGTCGAAAACAAAAAAGGTACAAATCTTTGATTTGTACCTTGCTGCGGAGAGTGAGGGATTCGAACCCCCGGACCTGTTACAGTCAACAGTTTTCAAGACTGCCGCAATCGACCACTCTGCCAACTCTCCTTAAACTCCGGCTATACCGTTGTTTTCAGTGGTGCAAATATAGAAAGTTTTTTATTACTGACAAAATATTTTTCAAGAAAATTTGTATTTCTACAGCATTAAAGAGAATCTCGCTTTTTTGAACAGAAAAAAAACAGCTATTAATTACTCTGCACCAGACATTTAGCCTCATCATAAACACTACCGTCTCCTAAAATATCTTTAATCATAGTAATATTCTGTAGTTACATCACCGCTAAAAGCCGGATGTATGCCCTGTTTCTGCATATTCAGCTCAAATACTCTTTCACCATTTTTATTTCCACCCCGTATTTTCAAAGAATGCCATCCGTTTTCCAGAGAAAGGGTTATGCTATTACCTTCATTAATAGCAGCAATATCTTTTAAATAACCAATGCCAACAATTTTTACTTCATTATTGGCAGTCTGAAATATCCATCCTTTCGACTCTACCTCTACCTCATCATCATTCAAAATCTTTTCATTATTTACCGAAATCTGGAATGCATAATAATCCTCTTCCACTCCTATGATAGGAATAGCAATTCCGGATTTGGTGATTTCATCTCCATGTTCATTTTCTACAAAATATTTTAAAATGTTGTTACCTGAAAGATGATGATCCTGCAGATAGTTTGCTAAAAGTTGTGGGCTAAATATAACGAAACCTTTAAGTTCAGAGAATATTTTCTTCATATATGGATTGGATTTGGATTAGATTTTGCCTGCCATTTTAAGCATGACAGGCAGTTATATTGTCTGTCAGATGATCATAAATAGAAGATAGTGCTTATTGATCAATATGTTGCTGAGTTTTTTAATCCAGCAGTTTTATCTTTGAAACTAGTCGATTAACAAATATTTCTTTTTTATTAATTGATTATATTTTCTTCATTAAATGCTATAAAATCATTTTGTGAAATATTGTCAATTGTATCTAACAACCTATCTTCTGCTGAGATTTCTTTATCATAAAACTGTTCAAGATATTCTTCACTTTCTTCATCATCTCCATCAGGATTGTTAGTAAAAAATTCTTCAGATTTCAGGTTATTGATTACATCCAAAGTATAATCTATTGTTGATTTTATCTTCGCCTCCTCTCCTTTTACAATTTTTATGATATTGGTTGCTATCAGGACAATATTTACAGCAATTGCGGCCTGATAGCTACTATATTCATCGTCTTCAGGAGCTAAACTATCAAGGGTATTAAACCTCTCAATATCTGAGGAATTCAGTTCGCTACCACTAAAAACATTATTTAAAACATAATCTGAAAACTCAGTAAGCTGTGTGCTTCCATTCTTAAAACGTTGGGCATAATCATAGTCATCATCCTGAATTTCTTCTTCAAAAAGCTGATAAAGATCTTTAATTCTTATAAGTGATGACAGATTAAATTTGATTTTATTTTCTTTACTTAGGTTTAATGATTTTTCCTTAACTGACTTTTCGCTCATGTCTGTTTATTTATATTTTGGTTGATATTTTCCTTCAGGAATATGGTACTTTCCTCCTTCCTGTCTGTTTTTACTAAATTTACCTGTTGTACCTTCTTCAAATTTAACATTATTATTGTTCATGTGATGCTCACAATCAATACAAATTTTCGTGCTGGGTTCAATTTCCTTAATTCCTTTTTTAGCATTAATTAAAGCTTCTTCAGCGTGAACATTGTCTGCTTTACTTTGTATCACAGTGACTCCCATTTCTTTTGCCCATTCTTTTATCTGCCTTGGCACATATTTCTTACTTGAAGAAACGTAGTAGTTACCATTACCATCAGTTCCTACCGCAGTAACACTAAATCCTTTGGCATCACCAAGTGTACTGTGTGCATCCCTCACCAGTTCCTGTAAAAAGTTAACAGGATCATTATGCAGTCCAAAAATATCTACCCAGGTATTAGTGTCACTCACAAAGGCATACATGGTATCGTTATTTCCTAATAAACCGATGGGATCTTTTGATATATACAATCCGGAAGAAGAATCATAGTATCTCCATCTGTTATAGTAAAGCCCGTCGAGTTCCTGATCTTCGTACTGGCCGAGCTGCCGGAATGGTATGAAAGAAGCATCTCCTATACTGTTTCTCATATTTCCATAAATATCAAACTCAGCACTCCAGATTAACTCTCCTCTTTCATTATAGGACTGTAGTGGTCTGCCAATATAATCTGAAACAATACTGAATTTTTCTCCATTTATAATTTTTGCGCAGGGAAAAAATTCTCCTCTCTCGTATACCCATGTGATAAGATTGTCTGTTATTTCATCTTCAGATTCTAACTCACCGGCATCACTGATGTGCGTTTTAGGAATTCCTTCTGTATCATAGCTCCATTCATGCAAAATAAGATGAGCATCCCATACAAACCGGGTTACTTTATTTTCTGTAATTTTTGAAATCCTCCGTCCCAGCGCATCATACTCAAAGTTCACTTCTTTTCCATCAGGACGTTTTACTCTGGCAAGCATTCCGTTCGCATACCAAGCGTAAGCCCAGTCCCCGGATTCCCATTCGGCCTTCTCAATTTCCGATAAGGAATCTGTATATACATCAGGCAAATTAATTCCTTCTGACATTTTCGGATTGTTCAGCCAGTCTGAAGCTATGGGTTTGTAATAAGGGTGAGCCTCATCTTGTTTTTCGGCACGCTCCGGCTTAATATTGTTGACAGGACGTTTACTTTTTAAGAGCAGGTTCCCTTCATCATCATAATGATAAAACCAGTTTTTATCACGCATCAGCCTTCCGCCCTTATCATATATACGGTCTCTCTGTCTGGCACTTTCATATAAGCAGCCGATTTCATCCGGGTTTTTATACTGTACTTCGCCATTAGAATATTCTGCAGCCACAAGGCTCCCATAAGCATCATAATCAAATCTTGTTTTCCCGCCGGTTATCCTGTCCAGAATGTGCAGCAAACGGTTTCCGGCACCCCAATCATAATCTTTATGGAATGTAGTATTTGTTTTATTGACTGTTATTTTCTGACTTATTGGTTTTCCCAGATGGTCAAATTCAAAAGTACTTTCTATACCACCTGCCATTTTACGGGAAAGCATCTGTCCGTTGCGACTCAGCTCAATGTTCATCTGCCAGGGCATTTCAGTACCTTGATTGGCTGCTGTCACCATTTTTAGCTGATCAAGATCATTATAGGAATAATTAATTTCTGCACCCAAACTACTTTTCAGAGAGGTCAGATTCCCGTGATTGTCATATTTATATTGAATAGAATGCTCACCTTGCTGTTCACTCGTAACCAATCCCAGTTTATTTCTCTGAAAGGCAACAGTGCTATTTTCATTATCAGCCTGGATCAATAGCCCCGAAGTGTTATACTGGTAAGCTTCCCAGGAACCATCAGGATAATGGGTCTGGGTAAGTCTGCCTGCCAGATCATATTCATAAAAAATATTTTTGCCTTGTGGGGTTCTGGTTTGGGTTACCAGACCGTCTTTATCTCTTACAAAGAATTTTTTCTGACCATCAAAACCTGTTTCACCGATTATTTCACTATTGTTATTTCTTTCAAAAGAGTAACTTTCTCCTTTTTGATTGGTAATGCTCATTAAGTTTTCATAAGCATCATATCCAAAAGCCAACGTTTCTTCTTTTTTACCGGTAATGGCATTCCGGCGGACCTGTCGTTTCAGGCTTCCCATTGGAGTATAGCTCATCAGCCATTCTGCACGCCCATCTGTAGCGTATACAGGAAGGTCATAGGCATCATAGCGGAGCTTTAACGGCAATTGTCCCTGTTCAACCACCTCTACCACTCTTCCAATAGCATCCCTGTTCCAAAGGATTCTGTTCAAAGGTTCCGGGCTGAAGGCCAAAAGTCTTCCATATTCATCATATTTCCAATACTGTTCAATTCCGGCAGTATTAGTCAACTGAAGGAGCTGGCCTCTATTATTATATCCGTAATATGCTGTAATATTTTCTCTTATACATTTTTCCGGAAGCCTTTCTCCATCAGCATATTCGTAATAAATACGGTCTTCCGCAGGATCGGTATAGCTTATCAGTTTTCCATCTTCATCATAGCTCCATGTTTCTGAAACTCCTGAAGGAGATAAACGTGCAATGACCTGTCCAAATTCATTATACTGGTAATGATATTCTTCTCCATCCAGGGTATGGAAAATCTTAATATTACCCATTTCATCATAAGTAAATCCCTGAACTTTCCCTTCTGGGGTTCCTGTCATTTTCAATTCGTTATGAGCAGTATAATCATACCAATATTCTCCACCTTCTCCATCTATTTTCCTGTAAACAAGAAAATTATCATCATAATAATAACGTTCTGTTTTATTGTTTTGTTTAGGATATATTACTTCTGTAAATCCTTCCTCTTCGTCATAACTGAGGCTTCCTTCCATATATCCATCTAAACCTTTGGTATAGATTACCCTTCCTTTTTTATCATATTTCCACTGATAGCCCATTCCGTTACGGTTGGTTCTTCTTACGACATGATTTTCTCCATCATATTCAAAAACAATGGCCTTTTTATGAATATCCCAGACGTGGGTAAGATTACCGCGTTCGTCATAATCATAGCGAACCTGTAAGTCTTTCTGTTTTTTATAACAATAATAAACTTCCGTTATTTTTTTATATTCCGGATGAATAACAGTTTCTATACTACAGTCACTCTTGACATCTTTTATATTTTTCAGTATAATATTCCGGTCTTCATATTCATATTCTCTAATGGTTCCATCTCCATATTCAATACGGGCTACCTTATATACAGTTCCTTCTGTAGGATGATGAAAACGTCTGTAAGTATAAATATCTGTTCCTTTACGCACAACCCAGATACTGCTGCTGGGCCTGTACTGCCAGATTTTCTGATCTCTGAAGTAAGTCATTTCCTCCCCAATTTCAGGAACAGGAATAAGCATAGCGATATTTTCATCAGGATGCATCCATCCGGCGCATTTATTTTCCTCATCCGGAATAATAAACAGATCATGATTATTGAAAACACCGTTTCCAAATGGCCCAAAATCATAAGGTCTGTCGCTGTGCCATATATTTCTCCAAGCTAAAGGTGTACTCCCCTGGATGACAAAATCATCCCATTCAAAAACCATTGCACCCGTAGCAAAATTCACAGGTTCAAGTCCAAAATGGCATAGTTTCCTGGATAATGCATTCGCAAATTTGAATTTATTGAGTGGGGCTTTTTTAAGGACACTATTATTAAGTTTTCTCAAACCATTAGCTCCCAGCTTTCCTATCTTTTTTGTTAAGCTTCTCATTAAAAACATTCCGGCAAGACGCATCAGCATTTCTCCGGGTGTGTAAACATGGGGAACAAACGCTCCTCCCACCAGTACGGGACCTCCCGTATTGATCTGGATATACATACTTGAGAAGTTATTATAGAAAGCAAAATAGGCCAGTGGATTTTTCTTTGGTTTATTTGGCATGGCGGGCAGCATAGTCATTCCGAAAGGAAATCCCATACAGGTAAGGACCTGCTGAGGCTGGTTTCCACTCATCTTACTTCCCTGCGCCAGAACGGTCTGTGATCCATAATAGACTTCTCCTTCGTGAGGAGCTTCCTGAGGAAAAGGAATAATATAAACAGGAATCAGAGAGGTGATATGCCTGAACGGAATTAAAACTCCCATAACACTCGTAGTCGTAGTTGCTTTGTGCCTTCCATGAACATAAATAGAACCTCCCATCGGAATACTTTCCGGAAGTGACGGCATAAGATTTCTGGCAAACTGAGGAATTGGGATGGTAATTGTAATGTAATCCATGATATCAAAAACAATCCCGATAAACGGATGTGGTAATGGCAGTGGAATCAGCATAAATGAAGGCGGCGGCGGAATGAGCGTCCAATGGATATCAATAGCCAGCACAATATCAAAATGCTTGCTTGTATGCTGAATCGCGGAGGAAGACATTGCCGGTGTATTAACTTTGATCAGCTTTACTTTACTTTCAGGAGCAGCTTTTTCTGCTGTTACAGCACTGTCTCCACCACCTCCACTTCCACTTTTTCCCGGCAGAGCGCTGTCTCCTCCTGCAATGGATTTAGCCATAGAAAGAGGATTCAGGGAATCAAAATTATTTTTCATTCCGTTTTTCCAGCCCTGCGTGGTTTTATCCCAGCTCACTGAGGTAACATCTGCGTTCACCTTCAAGGAGCGGTCCGGATTCATATCCGGTTTTTCAACCTTTATGGTTTTTACTGTTTTTTTATCCAGATCTGCCATGATTCTTTTAGTTTGAGATTACCCAGCTTTTGGTCTTTCCACGCTTACCCTCCAGTCATTACCAAAATAAGCTGTCATTTCACTTTCCAGTAATGCTTTTTTATCCTGGTCACCTTCATATTTAAGAATCAGCATTGAGGCTACAAACCTCAGACTACTCTGTTCCCGTGCTGAAGGATCCATTATTTTTGCTATATCAAGGCACTTTTCAAAGTACCTGATCATTTTGTCTTTTGTCAGAACAGTGTCATTCAATGTACCAATGATTCTGTAACATTCAATAGCCATTGCATATTCTCCAATCTTCTGAGCGGTTTCTGCAGCTTTTTCAAATACTTTTTGCGCAGCAGATTTTTTGGAGTTCCCCAATAAATGGCTGCCATAATTCATATACATCTGAATTTCCAGGGGCGTATCCGGCTCTACTTCTTCCAATATTGTTCTGTAAGTATCTTCGGCGCGGTCTTTTTTCCTGTCTGCAGTATAAGCTTGGGCAAGCATAAAGTAGGCAGAGATTTCTCCCTGTTTATTCTTTTGCTCCCTGGCCAGCTTTACTGCTGTTTTCAGGGCGTACTCCGCTTCTTTAAATCTTTCCTTGCTTAAGTGATTACTTGCAATAAGAATCTGCTGCTGAAAATCTGTATCCGGGCTGTTCTTCTTCCGGTTGGTATGAGCAGCAGTATTCTGCATTAACTGGTGAATGTCTACTTCTACCCTGAAGCTATGGGCTGAAGGAATCTGTGACAGTGTCCTATAAGTGTGATGCTCTGCCCAGACCAGTTTAATATCTTTATTTTCTGAAGCTTCACAGATCCTGCACCATTCTTTTACCCACAAAGAAAGCTCTTCGGTATCACAAATTCTTAACGGAGCTATATAAATGTAAATCCTGGAATCCTTAATATTGGGGAAATTTTTCTTCAGTTCCAGCAGAGGATAAAATGCTTTGTAAGCATCTGTTTTAAAAGTTTCACCCGGAGATTTAAGTTCCCAATCCGGAATATTCTCTTCACTTTTCTTCAGCATTTCATAAAACTCTGTCCATTCATCCAATAAGGTCTGTCCAAAAGAATTCATTCCGTTAAATTCTTGATAATGGAGTAAAAAAACATCATCACCTTCTTCATCTTCAGAAAGTTTCGATTTGATAAACCCGTCAAAAAGATCAGTTTCGTGTTTTTCTCCTAAACAGATCAGCATGGGTTTTTCTTCGTTCTTTGAAACAACTTTCTGCCATTGTCTTTTTAATTTAACCAATTCCAAATCTACCGGATTCATCTGCATCAATTCAGTTTTACAGTTCCACTTACAATATTCGTCTCGCTTCCTCCACCGATATTGATTTTACTCCCACTGCTGAGATTAGCCTCGGTATCTCCTCTCATAGACAATGTTTTAGTCCCGATATCCAGTGTATCTGATTTGATCCCGACACCCGAAGTTGGATCACCGTCCTCAGGGCCTACTCCAACTCCAATACTTGATGTTCCTCCCACTCCGATATTAATTCCCTGAACCAATATTTCTTTTCCTTTAATCTGAATATTGCCATCTTTATCCATATAAATAGAGCTGCTTCCACAATTCAGGGTAATGGAAATCTTGCTGTCTATGGTTATATTTCCGGCTCCATCCAGAAAAACAGAGTTCTGGTCCTTATCTTTCACTGTAATTCCTCCGCCATCATCCAGGCTCATGGTGTGACCGCTTTTACTGCTTAAGCTTTTAATATTATTTCCGGCCCCTCCGCCTCCGCCAACTCCTCCATGGAACATTCCACCCATCACAAACGGACGGTCAGGGTGCTGGTGGGCAAAATTAACAACCACCTGATCGCCTTCTTCTGGAATGGCCATAAATCCGCGGTTTTTACTTACTTTTTCACTTCCTCCGCCATCAGGAGTCATCACTCTGATATATTCAGTAGTGGTAGAACCATTTTGCCAGTCAAACTGTACTTTCACTCTTCCCTGATTCAAAGGGTCTGCATTAGAAATCACTTTCGCAAACTGAGCATCCGCTTTTGGGATGTGAAATTCCGGTCGGGGAATAAATCCTGTATCGGAAGCAATGGCCTCAAAGGTTCCTGTATAATATCCTCTTGCATCTACTTCGTGATACATCTCTGTAATCATCAGTTTGGTAAAGTAGGTGGTTTCACTGCTTTCAGCTTTTCTCATCTCGATATCGGCAATACAGCCGGGATAAAGGAACGGCACCGTTGTAACCCCTGAAATAACAAATACTTCAGCAGCTTTACTGCCTGCTGTTCCTTTTTGGGAGTTTTCAACATCCATGAAAGAAACGGCTTTTATAGGAGCCACTCTCAGCGATGGAGTGGTAAAGATCCTCTCTGAAATTTCATAAGCCCTTTTAGCAATATCTGAGGTATGGCTGATCTTTGAGCTTCCGGCCATCAATTTTTCATTTTTGCTGCTGTTATACCCATAGAATGACGGATTCACGTGCTGTGCTTTCATTTTTATCTTGACATCACTCACACTGCTTCCATAGGTAAGTTTTACAGGTTTTTCCTGAGGGGGAAGCTTTCCGAAATGCAGTACTTCACCATCATAATAAAACTGTTCCCCATAGGCTTCTGCAATTCTGGCCAGATAATTATAATGGGTTTCTTCATATTGTGAGCTGTAGGAAACGTTTCCATGAGCTGCATCTACCCTGAAATCAAAGGTATTTTGTCCCAGCCCTTCTTTGATGACCTGATCCGCAATACTGTTCAGACTGATTTCCTGTGCCCCTCCAAAACTTTGAATATGGGGAGCAGCATCTAAAAGAACAGTAGGACTGGAACCGGTAAGAACTATATTTCCCAGGCTTCCTTTTTCCTGGCTGAAACCTACTTCTGTAATCACTCCTACAAAATTCCTTTCCGGACCGTCTTCAACATCTTTATATCTGAAGATCACCGTCATTCTTTTTCCAAGAAAATTCTGAGCTTCCTCCAGATTATGGTTTTCTGAACTTCCCAGTGTATCATGGGCCAGCATCAGATCAAATTCATGATGTCTTACGGCACTCTGTTTTAGCTGAAAACTCTTGAAATGTTTGATCACTTTTCCGTCAATTACAATTTCAAGTTTTACCACACGATTAATACCAGCCACCTGATTTCCAGGAATAGTATTGGCATTATAAATTCCGGAAGTTGGCTGTTTTGCCCATACTCTATCTTCTACCAGAGTGGGAGGATTAGGCTGTTTAACCTGATTCATAAACATTTGAGAACCGTTTTGAACCATTCCGGTATAGGCTTGGGCCTGAACCATTTTTTCAGTAGCTTTCTTAACGGTTCCACTAGATTTTTCCTGTACTTTTTGAGCAGTTTTGCTGACTGCCTGCTCTGTCAATGTTTCTTCAACATTGTTTACAGCTGAAACTTTATCTTTGGAAACAGGCATTTTAGGTGAACGATCATCCTGAAACATAATTGTAATATTTTGATTGATTGGGTGTCAAGTTTTTTTATCTGAATCTATCTGAAATAAAAAATCAGTTAGATATCATCTGTGTTCCATTCATCTATGATAGTGAAACCAGATGTTGAGGTCAAAGCAGGGTAATATGATATGAGTAAAGTAAAGCTATAGTCTTGCTTAAATCCCGTTGAATTTTAAGACTCTTTCTGGTTTTACTTTATGGTAAGCAGATTTTTCTCATTATTAATTTTTGTAATTGGATTGGTGGTATTACAAATATAAAACGGCAACCGCTATTCAGAAAATTTTCTACATGTAATCTGAAATTTTGTAGTAGTTCTACGACTTTCCATTAATAATTCTAAAACAAATGATTAAAATAAACAAACAAATATCTCAATATCAGATCAGTATTTAACATTTTTTAATAAACAAAAGCAATTTATTTATCACTATCAATAGAAATAAACTAAAATATACTGAATCATTAACAATTAAAAAACCAGCTGCATTACGACAGCTGGTTTATATTAAATTCGTATATATTTTTCTTACTGTTTTTCTCAGTTCTGATACTTTTTTCAGATAAACATCGGTCTGGTCAAGAAAATCCTGATCAGTTTCCTGTATTGCAATGTGGGGAATGATTCCCTGTCCTTTTTTCTGATCCGGAAGATTTTGCGCATCCTGAATCACGTGGACAATAGAAAATCCTGTCTGAATCCCTGTATTGGGAAGTTCATATACCAGCGGAAGATGTCCGTTATGTTCATAATATCCGCCTACTGTTTCTTTCCCAATCACTACTGCATTGGTGTAAGATTTAATAAGTGAAGCCAGATGTGAAGCTGCGGAAGCTACCCTTTGGTCTACAAGCAGGTAAATCTGTCCTTTAAACGTTCTTTCATTAGGCATAATGGATGGATTTTTGTCATCCGCCCAATAATATTTTCCCTGTACGTTTTTAGGATAAAGCTGTTTCAGATAGGCATTCAATCCATGTTTATCCTGTACTCCATTGGAAAGAAAAAGAGGTGTTATGACCAGTTTTTCTTCCAGGGGAACTTCGTTAAATTAAGTATAAGCATAATGGCTGTCGCGGAAAGGTCTTTGTGTAAAATAGGAAAATACTTTTTCATAAAGAGCTCCCGTACCTCCTGTATTTCCTCTGAGATCAATGATCAGATCCTGTATTTTTTCCTGCTCCAGAGTATCCATCATCTGATCAAGAAAAACACTGAATTTTTTATAAGCAGGATCTTCTTTTCCGGTTGCAAAATCGAAGCCTCTCAAAGAAAGTCTGTAAATTCCCTCTCCTTCTTTACTAAAACTATATTTCTCAGACAACAGTTTTTTATCAAAAGTAAGTGAATATCTTGATTCCTGAAGTTTTTTAAAGCTTTCCAAGGGTATTCCCGGCAGGGAAACTTCTTTTACAACTCCATTCCATTGATATTGGATCAAATACTCTTTATGATTTCCGAATTCTATATAAAATTTATCCAGCATCCCTCTTTCAAAACCTGTGGTTTCCTTGTAAGGCATGGAATACCCGTCAGAAAAATAGTATTGAGAAAAGCGTCTTATCATTTGTTTTGCAGAAACTCCGTTGATGGAAAGGATTTCAGCCCCAAGAGGCACGGCTGTATCTTTAGAGTCCTGAAGCAGGCGTCCATCAATATTCTTCAGTGTGATGGGAAGGTATTCTGGTTTCTGAGTAAGATAATATGAAGCATGATTGGGTAGATCTGTATAATTATGACAGCTCCCTTCAAATCCGGTAAGTTGGGCAATAACTTTATAGAAATCGAAAATATTTTTACTGTTCCGGGCTTTTTCTTCCGCCTGCTGGTAGATGCTGTCTATTTGTTTTTTATTTCTGTAAACATACAGTCCGGAATTTGCTTTTTCCCTAATAGAACGGAATGTTCTCAGATCTTGTACAAACTGATCGGAACTGAACTGGCCATTCAAAACAGGTACATTTTTGGATTCTGTGATAGTGACTTTTACCGCTTTGCTCTTTTCAAGATAAGATTTGGCCCATATTTTTACTTCATATTTTATTCCTTTTTCAGGAGTAAAATATAAACGTTCAATACTTTTTATTCCACGGGAATCATCCTGTTCTTTTATTTTTTTTCCATCCATCAACAATGCAACTCCCAGATTGGCATCAGCAGACTGTATTGAGATCCATGAAGGTTTATGAGATTGTGGCAAATATTTCACGGTATCACCCGGTTTGATTATAGAATTGGTCTGTGCATATGTACTGTTTAAAAACAGTAAAAGAGGAATGATAAGAGGTCTGGCCATTATTATTTTTTGAATGGGCTAATATACAAATTAACCTCAGTCATTCCTTTTCAACACTATAATTTCACACTCATTTCCTGTACTTCTTCTGCGGAGAAACCATAGATCTGCGGTGTCTTTACATCCAGAAGATTCAGATAGATGTATAGTTCTGCCCGGTGGTGGATTTCATGCTCTATCATAGCACGGAGCCATTTCCATATAGAAATTTCACTGTTAGCAGGAGTCAGGCATTTCCTGGTGAGGTCTTCGTCTGTAAGCCCATTAATAATTCCAAGGGTTTGCCTGTGCATTTCATTAAAAAACGTAACTGTATTTTCGTAACCGTCAGCCAGTTCTTTTCCACATCCAGGATAAGCACTTTTTCTCCCTGCAATGGTTTCTCCATACATATATCGCTCAATGGCTGCAATATGTCTTATCTGGTCACCAATGGTAAATTTTCCGGGTTTATAGGAAAAATCAATATGCTGCGGAGGAACAGCTTCTATAATACGGTTGGTTCTCTCTCTTATTTTTCCATAATAATCTATGAATGACTGTACTGTTTTTATTTCCATATTTTTGTTTTGTCAGGTCCTGTTCTATCAAGTGAATATAAGAAATCTAATGAAAATAAGATTTTGATTTTTATTATAAATCATCCATAAGGTTAAAAAAATCACCAATAAGCGATATTAAAATTTGGAATCTCCGTAAATAACCGATATTTTAGTTAAAAAATAACCATGATGAAAATAGGAATATCTTTGTGTATTATATTATCTGGTTTCAGCTGTGTCACGGCTCAATCCGCAAAAATTGATACTGAAAAGCTCCTTGAATATTATGAAACACAGCGTTATGCCGATGCTGCTAACTATCTTCAGAACATATATCCCGGAGAGACACAGGATATAAAAGCCCTTTCACAAATAGCTTATTGCAATATGATGGCCGGAAAGCTGCAGGAAGCAGAAAAAAATTATCAGAAAATCAATACCATTCAGCCGAACAGCCTGCCTACTCTATTCAGTCTGGCCAGCATCAATTCCAGAAGGGGAAATGTGGCCAATGCCAAAGCTTATCTTGAGCAGATCATTCAGCTTGACAGCCTTAACTTCAGTGCTTATAAACAGCTTGCAGCCTATGCAGACAATCCTGAATCCAGGCTCAATTATCTCAAAAAAGCAAATACTCTTAATGCTGCTGATCCTGATGTTGCTTATGATCTTTCTCTAGCCTACAGCAGTCTTAAACAATACCAACCTGCTTATGATGTATTGAAAACGGCTATCGTAGCTGATCCTGAAAACTTCACTTTACAACAGGCATTACTGCCGGTTGCTAACCAGCTCACGAAATATCAGGAAGTGATTGAAATTGGTGAAAAGCTGCTGAAAAATCATGCTGATGTCAATGTAATGAACGATATGGGACAGGCTTATTTCTATGTAAAGGATTATCAGAAATGTATCACGCTTTACAAAACTTTGGAAGATATAGGTGTACAAAATGAAGGCACTTTCTATTACATGGCATTGAGCTATCGTGAGCTGAAAGATTACAATAAAGCTGAAATCTATGCACAAAAGACTATTGATGAAGCGGTTTCAAAGCACACCACTGTTTACTATGCTGCGCTGGCAGGTATTTATGAAGCTAAAAACCAGTATAATGACGCAGTGACAGCTTATAAAAGAGGACTAACCTTTGGCACCAGCAATATTATTTATTACCGTTTAGGACTTCTTTATGATCTCAATCTGAAGCAGCCTAAAAATGCAGCAATATATTATCAGATGTACCTTAAAAACAGTCCGGACCAGGAAAAGGAAAAAGATCAGATTGCTTATGCAAAAGGAAGAATCCCTGCTTTAAAATAAAATCAGAAAACGGGTACAGCATTTTGTGATTATAGTCACAAGTGGGACATTCACTGATCTGTTAATTTTGTATTCAACAATAAAAAACAATATTTATGGACCATACCATTCAAAACGTTGCAGAACAGTTTATCCAGTATTTAAATGAAGAAAACTTTGATAAGGCGGAAAGCTGTCTTGATCCTGATTTTAAATTTACAGGAGTATTGGGAAAAAGAGAGGGAGCTTCTGTTTATATAAAAGATATGAAGCAGATGAAATTCAAATATGAAATTCTTAAGGCTTTTACATCCGGAGAAGATGTATGTTTCTGGTATAATATCAACATGGGAAAAAAAACAATAGAATCTTCAGGATGGTATCATATACAGAATGGGAAAATCGTAACATTAAAGGTACTGTTTGATCCCAGACCTTTACTGGACAAATAAAGAATGATTTAAATCCTGATAAATACTGAATCCGATTATAATTTTTGGACACAGATATTTCAACAGGTAAAAGGCGGTTTTAAAAATATTAAAAAGATCGTCTCCATTCCTCTCCCTTAGTCGTTATATAAAAAAGAATATAGTTTTATGAAAGAATTTGCATTGATCTTCAGACTGAAAGATATTTCTGATTTTAAACCTACTTCAGAACAGATCCGGGAACGCATGATATGGCTGGAAAATATTGCTGCTCAAAATAAACTGGTGGATAAGGGAAATACTTTATTACCTGCTCCGGGAAAAGCTAAAACCGTAAAACCTGACCATATTGTAACGGATGGTCCCTATACTGAAATTAAAGAGTTCATCAGCGGATATATTATTGTAAGGGCTGAATCTATTGAGGAAGCCGTCGAAATGGCGAAGGAAAATCCCATTTTTAAAATCGGAGGAAATATTGAGGTTCGTGAAGTTTTGAAGGTGAATCAATAAGATGGAAGATTGGGACTGGAAGTTGTGACAGTTGAAGTGTTTTTCATTGAACATCTTTTAATTAAATCCATCCCACTTTTTTTCTCCAAACCGTATATTCAACATCTTTGCTGTCAATTTCCGGAATGTCTTCAGGTTCCGGAATTTTATTGATATCTGTCATGGATAATGCCGGCAGGCTTACTGTTTCACGCATTTTGTTTAAGTTTTCTTTCTTTTCTACAGGATAAATGGTTCCATCGGCGGTTAACTGTGTCCCATATCTTTGGGGCTTGCTCTGAAAAACCTGGATACGGTCGTATAAATAAGCTTTGTGAACAGGGCTGATATCAGGATAATTCTCTTCCATCATGGCATAACATACTTTCATAAATTCAGGTTCGCTGATGGCATGCTGAATAATCAGCCAGGCAGCATCATTTGCCTTTTCTCCTACTTTTGAGATGGTAGGATAACCAATTTCAGCGATGATTTCCCTTAGCCGCACTGCATTGGCCTTATGGATTTTTTCCATTTCAGGATGATAGCCTCCATAAAGCTCTCCGGTTGTTAACAGTTTTTCTCTGACTGCCAGATCTTTGTCAGCCAGATCAATCAGTTCTTTTTCAAAAGGAAGATAATTCATAGTATAAATGATCATTGGTGATAGATAAATGATGAGTTTGAATATTCTCTATATGATTTTACCAAGAATAAAGTTTACTCTGTCTTGTACCGGAAGCTTCGGAACTTCTATGATAGTATAGCCGTATTCCTGATAAATTTCTTTCATGCATTCAAAGGTTTCTCCTGCTTTTTCAAAGGTCTGTTTTCTTTCAGCATCATTTTCGTAGATTTCTTTCCACGGTGGAAGAATGAAAATATTGTTCTGATAAACCATATCCCCAGCTTTTGATGCCATTGATGCCGGAACGGGAATATTTTCAAGTCTCATATAACCAAGTGTATCCAATATTCCACGGTCAAAGAAAACAGGTTTTGTATGAACTGCCTGACTTATTTTCTGATAGGTTTTTACAGATTCTTCAAACATCAGTTCTGCAAAAAGTTCTTTGTTGAGCCACGGAAGCCCTTCACCACCGGAGCCCATCTGCTCCTTAATGACTCTCCTTCCTTCTTCCGGGACTGTTATCAATCCCTGATGGTTTAATTCATCCAGTAAGGTTGTCTTTCCCGCTCCCGGGCCCCCGGTAATAATATATAATGCTGACATATTCTGCTTCATAGATTTGGATTATATTAAAAAACAACCACACAGCACAACAGAAATTTTACACTGTAGATACTATTTATTATTTCTAATGATACTTTTATAGGTGTTAATCCGGTCCTCTTCCCGGTGCATATTGCACAATATCAGAAGATCATCCGTATTGTACTTTTCTGAAACCTGATCTAGCCTCTGACTGACAGATGACGGTGTTTCTGTAATAATCCGGTCTAAAACAGTAAAGAACTCTTCTTCATCTTTTGTTCCCAAAATCTTCTGTTCCACAGCTTCAGGAGAAAGAACAGCATTGGGACTTGCCAATTGCCGGGACTGCAAAAACTGATAAGCCATTCCATAAGCATTTCTTCTGGCTGCTTCAGTTGTATCTGCTACCGATACAGCCACTGCTACCTGTAAGGAAGGCTGTGGAAAATACTTTATTCTGTCAAATTCTCTGAGATAAGCATCGGTATTTTCCATCCCACCTTCATTGTTCATAAAAGCAGCGAACGAATATCCAATCCCATGCTTTGCAGCTTCCATGGCAGAAGTCATTCCTGACCCCAGCCACATGATTTCAGGGATATGCTCTACATGGGCGGGCTGCGCAATAAGCCCGTCATACAGACCTTCTTCATCTCTGATGTATTGGATAATCTCTTCCAGTTTAGTCTCCATATTGGATAAAATCACAGGCCTGTTGTTATTGAGAGCCATTACAGCATCTTTTAGCCCTCCCGGTGCTTTTCCCAAACCCAGAATAAAACGTTCAGGATATAGGGTTGACAGCATTTTGGCCCATTCTGCAATTTTATAGGCAGAATAGTTTCTCATCATGATACCTGCTGTTCCTACTTTGATACGGTTTGTTTTACTGAGAGCAACTGCTGCCAGAATTTCAGGACTGGAACTTCCATAGGCCTCTACTCCATGATGTTCGGAATACATAATGCTATGAAACCCCGTTTCTTCAGCCAATACTGCAAGATTAAGGCTATTTTTCAAGGCAGATGCGGCATGATCTCCCATTGTTGTAGGTGACTGATCTAATATCCCTAATTTCAACTTCATAGTATCAAATGAATTTATGGTGAAGTTATAAAAAAAGCTCTATCTGATAGAGAAATACTTATTTATTATTCTTTCGGCGGAAAGATAATTCCTTCCTCTCTGATCAGCTCATATCCGAAACTCATAATGGTTTCAATAACCGGAATGGCTCTCTTCCCCTTCTCTGTAAGGCTGTACTCCACTTTCGGAGGAACTACGGGAAATACTTCACGATAAACCATACCTTTTGCTTCCAGTTCACGCAGCTGGCTGGTCAGCATCTTATCTGTAATATGGGGAATATCCTTTTTCAGCTCGCTGAAACGGAGTGGCTTTTCCTGCAACCTCCACAGAATCGGCATTTTCCAGGTTCCGCCGATATGGCTTAATGCGAATTCAATAGGAGTATAATATAATCTTTTATCATGGAAAAACTGAGGCATGGCAATCTTATTTTTAATTGAACTCTCAAAAAAGTAAGTATAGAACCAAAAGGTAAGTATATCGTTTTTTGAAAGTCTATTCTGCAAATTTGCAAAAAAATAATGAAAATGAATAGAAATCTTTATGTGCTGGCACTAGGTGTTTTCGGAATCACCACTACAGAATTCGGAGTGATAGGAGTATTACCGGAACTCGCTTCCTCATTCCGAATCTCCATTGAAAAAGCGGGGTGGCTGTTGAGTGCTTTTGCCTTGATCGTTGCTGTTTTTGGGCCATTTATGCTTCTTGTATTGTCTTCTTTCAAAAGGAAAAACTTATTGATCCTTTCTTTATCGGTTTTTGTGGCAGCCAATATCCTGTCTGCCTTTATAACTAATTTTTATCTGCTTCTTGGTATCAGAATGATGCCTGCATTTTTCCATCCTGTATACTGGTCCATTGCTTTATCTGTTGCCGGACAAACCTCTGATCCTGCGCAAAAATCCAGGGCTGTAAGCATCATTTTTTCCGGGCTTACCTCAGCAACTGTTCTGGGAGTTCCATTAGCCGCTTTTATGTCTGATCTTTTTTCCTGGCAATCTTCTTTTTTGCTTACCGCTTTCATTAATGGAATTGCTCTTGCCGGAGTATGGTTTTATTTGCCATCTCTTCAAAATACAGGCATATCATTAAATAAGTTTCCAACCAGAATATTCCTGAATAAAAATCTATGGAATGGGCTCTTTCTTGCATTCTTTACCATTGCAGCCATGTACTCAAGCTACGGCTATATGGCAGATTTTTTAAAGAATGTCACCAAAATGGATGGAAAACAAATCAGTATGATGCTTTTCCTGTTCGGAACGGCAGGCATTGCCGGAAATAAAATTGCCGGAAAATATATGAGCAGATTTCCGTTTCAGACGACTCTTCTTTTTTTAATTTTATTATCAGGTATTCATCTCCTGATGGGGCATTACGGCAGCGATTTTGCACCTGCGATTTTGATTACAGGATGTTGGGGTCTGGTTCATTCTGGAGGATTTCTGATCAGTAATATCAATGTAACATCATCTGCATCAGAAACCTCTGAGTTCATCAACAGTATTTTTACTTCCTGCGGAAATTTTGCTGTTACAGCCGGAACGCTGTTTGGAGGAGTCTGGATTGTTCATTATGGTATAGAAAATATAATGTGGTCAGGCATCCCAGGTCTTGTTCCTGCTCTGATTATGCTGCTTTTCAGAAAAAATAGTTTTAAAGTCAATATGACAGAAATAACTTAGAATAAATTTGTTTCAGGCTATTAATATTATTTTCTTAAGATACTGTATAAAAAAGTCAGCAATACCGCCCCAATTATGATCATTAACCACCAGTATGGTAAAACCCATAGAATAAAGTATTTCAGGGAATTGATCAGATAAGACACAACGTTATCCGATGGATATACCTGTTGGAAAACCGAATCAGTAAGCCCCAGAATATAGACTATAAGAGATAATATAAGAATGTTTACAACAAATGTTTTTAAAATATTTTTTTTCATACTGACCCATCCATAAATGGTTACTCTAGATTTTTCTGGAATAATGCTTACTTCTGATCCTGATTTTTGCGACTGTCCTTTATAATAGTTATTGCGACAAAATAAATCAGAAGCACAAGCATATGGACTCCAGACACAACAAGCAGAAAAAACCACCATACAAGCCTGGCTCCTCCATTGCTGTCATATATAAAATGATAGTATAATATTGAATTGTATAAACAAAATAATATCATATTGACACTGCCAAGCTTCCAATTGTGTCTGAAGGATATGATCATAAATAAAAAACAGACTATTGAAACTGTATATAAAAGTTGGTTTTCATTCATTGATCACCAAATTATTTATTCCCCGTTTTAAATTTTATAAGAAGGTTTTCATCTTTCAAAGGGTAGCCGTCTTTAGAAGCAAAACTTTTATTCGTAATGACAAACTCATACTCTTTACCTGGTTTCAGATCTACTCCCAGAACCAAAGTTTTATCACCCTTTTCCATTCCGATAACTTTGGTGATCGGCATATATTCTTTTCCTTTATCGGAAAGATTGAATGAATAATTTCCCGGCACCATTTCTTTTGAGAAAGTAATTCTTATTTCTTTTATATCTGCATTTACATTCACTGTCCCGTTTGCAGGGTCGGTTTTTACAACATAGGGTAAGTTTTTTTCATATTCACTGATCAATTTTTGCTTATCTATTTTTTCAGTAAAAAACTTTGATCTGGTAAGGAAATCTTCAACAGCTTTATCATTATTATAATTAAGTTCAATAATATCTTTAACTGCTTTTTTTTTATCTTTGGCATTCCGGTAGTAGGATTTACAGATCTCATATCCTATATAATAGCCAAGATCAGCACTTTCTCCTTTCTGTCTTCCATTATAAAGCCAGTTTGTGAAATTTCCGGTGAACATTTCTTTTTTAAACAGGTTTTTCACCTCAGCTGTATGCGCTGCTCCGTAAGAAAGATATTTCCTTTCCAAAGGCTTATTCATGACCAGTTCGGCCATCAGATCACAGGCACCTTCTTTGATAGATTGGCTTAAAACCCTTCTGCGGTCCCCGGTCTGCTGGGTATGGATATATTCATGAACATTTAAAGAGACGATATTATCCAGAGACTGCATTGCAAAAACACTTTTCAGCCATTCATCTTTTAATTCTGAAACATCTGTAGAAGGAAGCCCTGTAGCAAGTTCGGCTCCTACCAGCACCATTTTTCCACTCACCGTTCCTCCTGAATTAAGCCCGCCTATCGTAAAATACATTTCGGCTTCTTTAAGGTCCGGATAGATCTCCTTCAGCCTGATAATACTGGCTTCCAGTTCATTTGTTTTGGTTTTTATCGTCAGAGTGTTGGGTCTGATTGAGTTCAAGAATTTAGGATACTTTTCAATGATGTTTACAAACACCGTATCATTATAATCCCTGGCTTTCATAAAGGCTTTCAGACCTGGTGTTCCTTTGTCTGTATAGAGTTTCTTAATCAGAGCAAGTTTTTGGGTATGATCGTTTGTTTTTTGAATGCTGTCATAGGCTACCCAAAAATTGTCAATATCTGAAGTAAAAATTTTAGCTGATTTCTGTGAGAAAGCACTTGCAAATACAAGTGAAAGAATGATTGTTGAAATGCGTTTCATGGTTATTTTAATATTAACAGGTATAGTTTTCCAATGGTATATCTTAATACCCATCAAAAGATATTCTTATTTATGAAATACAAATATACCTTTTTAATTATTTATCAAAACCGGCAGATTATTTTATTTTTTAATTCTATTTATAATAGTTCCAAATAATTTCAATTATTTTCATTTATTATCGTAAATATTTAATACTTTAGCTTAATAATTTAAACGAATGGGAATACGCCTTAAACCGATTGATATTGTAGATGACATTTCACAAGAAGAATTCCGTGAAAAATATCTAAAGCCATGTAAGCCAGTGGTAATCAGAAATATGGCAAGAAAGTGGCCTGCTTATCAAAAATGGACGATGGAGTATATGAAAGAAGTGGTTGGTGATGTTATAGTTCCCCTTTACGACAGTTCAAAAGCAGATCCTGCAGCTCCTATCAATACGCCAACGACAAAAATGCCTTTCAGTGAATATGTTGATCTTATTCAGAAGGAGCCTACAGACCTGAGAATATTTTTCTTTGATCCTATCAAATTTGCCCCAAAACTTTTAGAAGACTATGTTCCGCCAAAGAATCTGATGGGGGGGTTTTTAGATAAATACCCAAGTATGTTTTTCGGAGGTAAAGGTTCTGTAACTTTCCTTCATTATGATATTGATATGCCACATATTTTCCATACCCATTTCAATGGAAGAAAGCATGTTCTTCTGTTTGAATACAAATGGAAAACACGTCTGTATAAACTTCCTTATGCTACCTATGCACTGGAAGATTATGATATCGCCAATCCTGATTTTGAAAAATTCCCGGCACTGGATGGGATTGAAGGGATTGAGTGTTTTCTGGAACACGGAGATACTTTATTCATGCCTACCGGATGGTGGCACTGGATGAAATATCTGGACGGATCTTTCTCTATTTCTCTGAGAGCATGGGATAAAAGCTGGGCGGTAAAAGCTCACTCTCTCTGGAATCTTGCCATTCAGCGTAATTTTGACAACTTTATGAAAGGCCGTTACAAAAAGAGGTATATGGACTGGAAAGAAAGAAAAGCCGTAGAAAAAGCCAATATTGCTTTGAAAAAAGGGCTTCCCAAATAGTAAAAAAACTTTTAAATAAAAAAGAGTGGGTGATTTTGATTCAAGTATCCACTCTTTTTTATTTCCCTTTTAAAATATAACGTAAAAATTAACTAAATTGCATAAGATGTTCCCTTAATACTTCGTATATGTTTGAAAAGTTGATAGACAGCTTTGAGAAGCTATGCCTTCAGATCATTATTGAAATACTATTGGTTCCGGTCACCATTTTCAAGTTGTTTCAGGATCCCCGCCGCTGCTACGATCTTTCTGTACACGAAATGGAAAAAGAAGAAACCGAACGTTTTCATGACTACCTGTCTCCTATCAAGCTTTCTGTTTATACGTCTGTAATTGTCTCTGTGCTTTTAATGGATTACAGCGGTGAGCACAATATTATTTCGAAGATTAAGGGATTAAGCATGGTAGAAAAAGCACTCTTTATATTTTTGATGAATAATATTACTGCTGTCATATTCAGTGTTGCTTTATTATGGTACAAAAGGGAGAAAGTAAATACAGTAACTTTCCGAACATTATTATTTTCTTTTATTTATACAACCGTTTATACCTCTACTCCTTTTTTTATATTAATCAGTTCAGCTATGTTTCTGGGGCAAACATTGAATGTAGAAGCTTATCTGGACCGTCTTGGTAAAGTGAATGAATATGGAACAAGAGATTATCTGTTTTTTCTGGTCTTTCTGGTTTTTATTATCATTGGAATTATTGGAGTCTTTAAGCTATTCAAAGCGCTCCATTATATTCTGAAGAATAATTTCAGCTATCACCCATATGTGGTATGGTTTTTCACAGTCCTCTTTTTTGTGGTCCAGCTTTATTATGCCAGAGGATTCATTTAGAAACCAATACATACAAGTCTGTTCATATTTTGCTTACCTTTGTAAAAATTTCACATCATGCCCAAACCCCGAGAAAGAATATTAAGCACAGCAATGGTACTCTTCCATAGACAGGGTTATAACAATACGGGAATCAATCAGATTATTGATGAGGCCGATGTATCAAAAGCAAGTTTCTACCAGCATTTTAAATCCAAAGATGATCTTTGTATCGAATTCCTCAACAGAAGGTACGATTATTGGGTATCTGAACTTGAAAAATTCACATCAGAATCAAAAACATTACAGGAAAAACTTCAGAAATCCTTTGATTTTCTGATTCATATGAATGAAAGAGAAGATTTCAGGGGATGCAGCTTTCTGAATATCCTGTCTGAGATTCCTGCCGATAAAGAAGAAATCCACAAGGTCATCCGTCATCATAAAAATAAACTGAGAGAAGGCTTCAATGAGGATATTCAGAATGATATTACTTCGGCTCATATCTATCTTCTTTTTGAAAGCTCTATACTTACCAGCCAGCTTTACAGGTCTAATGAGCTGATCGAAAAATCTAAGATTATCGTATATGACCTACTTAATACTCCACATTAAACGAGAATTTTACTTTTAGGCTAAAGCCATCCCTATTGAATTCAGATGTTTAAAGGAACATCTTTTATCTTTTATCTTTTATCTTTTATCTTTTATCTTTTATCTTTTATCTTTTATCTTTTATCTTTTATCTTTTATCAATTCTCTGTATTAACAATTATTAAAAAAACCTTAATTTTCTCTTCAACCCCTTTTCCTTACTGAAGATTACTTTTGTTTCAATTTTTATCTAAAAAAGGAAAAGTGAAAAAAATTTTTACAACTGTTTTATTTTGTGCCTCTGTCTTTTTCTATGCACAATCCGGCTCTCTTTCCGGAAACATCAACGATGATTCGAAAATAGCCCTGCCGGGAGCCAAGATCTCCCTAAGCCCGGGAAACATCTATACAACTTCTGATGAACACGGAAATTTTGTTTTCCTAAACGTTCCTCCAGGAACTTATACCATGAAAATTGATTATCTGGGGTATGGAACTCATGAGTACAAAGTGACCGTGGAGCCTGAAAAAAATACCCGTCAGAATATTATTTTTGACAAGAAAGAAACATCTATTGCAGAAGTTGTAGTATCAGGAGCAACATTAAAAAATCAGGCAAGAGCATTAAACAAGCAAAAGAACAACGCCAATATAACCAATGTAATTTCTTCCGATCAGATTGGCCGTTTCCCTGATGCCAATATTGGGGATGCTCTGAAGCGTGTTCCCGGAATTACCATACAGAATGACCAGGGAGAGGCAAGAAATCTTATTATCAGAGGACTTGCGCCCAACCTTAACTCCGTTACCCTCAATGGTGACAGAATTCCTTCTGCTGAAGGTGATAACCGGAATGTACAGATGGATCTGATTCCTTCAGATATGATCTCTACGATAGAGGTTAATAAAACCCTGACTCCGGATATGGATGCTGATGCTATCGGAGGTTCTGTAAACCTTATCACCAGAGCATCCCCTAACGGACAGAGAATCTCAGCTACCCTTGCCGGAGGATACAACCCTATCCGTGAAAAAGGAAATTATACAGCCGGTTTTGTCTATGGAAACCGGTTTTTAGATAAAAAATTAGGTGCTGTATTCAGCTTTTCTTATAATAACAACAATTTTGGTTCAGATAATATAGAACCTGTATGGAGCCAGGCCAATGATCTTAAGCAGACGGTTTATGTAAGTAAAATGGGAGTACGCTATTATAATGAGCACCGTATCAGACACAGCTTTGATCTTAATATGGACTATGAATTCGATTCCAAAAACAAGATCTATGCTTCTGCGATGTACAATTTCAGAAATGACAGGGAAACCCGATACGCACTAGGATATAAAATAAAACCTGTTTACAGTGCTGATGAAACTGAAATTACAGACTGGAAAGGAAGCATTACAAGACAGAATAAAGGGGGTGATGCTGATAATGACAACACCCGTCTGGAAAAGCAGAAAGTTCAGAATTATGCTTTAAGAGGGGAACATTTATTAGGCTCTAAAGTAGATCTTGACTGGTCTGTCAACTATGCCATCGCAAGTGAAGATAAGCCTCACCAGCGTTATATAGAGTTTGAAAACAGCAAAATGAATTTCTCTCCCGACCTCAGTAATCCCGAGAAACCCATAATCAACCTTCTCGCAGCAGATAATCTGGGCAGCTATAAACTGAGTGATCTTTCGGATGCCAACAGCTTTACACAGGAGAAGGAACTGGGAGCAAAAGTGAATGTACGTTTTCCGTTTTCTGTAATTGAGGGGCAGAAAGGACGTCTTCGTACAGGTTTCCGTATGCGTCTGAAGAAAAAGGAAAGAGAGAATGATTTCTACGCTTTTACGCCTGTCAACAATATGGGAAGCCTTTTGTCCGTTCCGACAATAAATCTTGACGGTCAGAACTTCCAGCCGGGAAATTATGTTCCGGGAACATTCGTTGATCCTTCTTACCTTGGAAATCTGGATTTATTCAATCCGGCGCTATTCAATGGCAAGCTGAAGCCTGAAAAGTATTTATCCAGCAACTACAATGCAAAAGAGCAGATCTATGCGGGATATATTCGCTGGGATCAGGATTTTAATGATCAACTATCGATGATCGTTGGAGCCCGTATAGAGACAACACAGATTGATTACACCGGAAACTATGTCATGAATGAAAAGGATCTGGTAGGACAAATCAATAATACCAATACCTACACAAACGTGCTTCCGAATATTTCCTTCAAATATGTACCAGTGCAGGATCTTGTACTTCGTGCAGCGTTTACGACAGCTCTTGCACGCCCGAATTACTATTCGCTGGTTCCTTACCTGAATGTAATTTCAGAAGATGAAATCGTTGCCGCCGGAAATCCGAATCTGAAAGCAACCTATGCTTATAATTTTGATTTTATGGCAGAAAAATATTTTAAATCTGTCGGGATTCTTTCCGGAGGTGTTTTCTACAAAAACCTGAACGATTTTATTTATACCTATTCGAAAAGGAATTATACGGCCAATGATTTTGCCAATGATTTTGCAGGACAAACCAACCCGATTCCAGCCGGAGAAAGCAACTGGAAATTTACCCAGCAGCGTAACGGTGACAATGTAGATATTTATGGTTTCGAGGTTGCTCTACAAAGACAGCTTGACTTTATTCCCGGAGCTTTCTGGAAAGGACTTGGAGTGTACGTCAACTATACATACACCAAATCTAAAGCAAAAGGAATTACCAATGAAGAAGGCATTGAAAGAACAGATGTAGGTTTTCCGGGAGCAGCGCCTCATATGTTCAACGGGTCTCTTTCATGGGAAAACAAACGTTTTTCAGCCAGAATCTCCATGAATTATGCTTCTCATTATATTGATGAGCTTGGTGGCAAGGCATTTGATGACCGTTATTATGACAAACAGTTTTTCCTTGATGCCAATGCTTCCTATAAAATTACAAGCCAGCTCAGAGTTTTTGCAGAGGCCAATAATCTGACGAATCAGCCGTTAAGATACTATCAGGGAATCCCGGGCAGAACCGCTCAGGCTGAATATTACAGACCGAGGTTTACGATGGGCGTGAAATTTGATTTTTAAAATATACATGAAAAACATACATTATATACTGGCTCTTTCAGTTCTTCCTTTTGTGATCAGCTGTAACGGGCAACAGCAAATAACAGAAAAATTAAAACCAACGGTAGTTACAGAGACAGTGGTTCATGACACCGATGATCCTGCGATATGGATTAATCCGCAGGACGCTTCAAAAAGTATCATCATCGGAACAGATAAAGATACTGACGGTGGGTTGTACGCCTTTGATCTTAACGGAAAAATCATCAATAAAGTTTCAGGATTAAAACGTCCTAACAATGTTGATCTTGAATATGGTTTTATTTTAAATGGAAAGAAAATCGATATTGCAGCAGTCACTGAAAGAGAAACCAATACAATAAAATTATATTCGCTTCCTGAACTGAAAGAAGTGGGAGAAATCTCTGTATTTGAAGGAGAATCAGAACGTGGCCCGATGGGGATCTCAATGTATAAAAATCCGGAAACGGGAGATATATTTGTGATTGTCGGAAGAAAATCCGGCCCGGCTGACGGCTATCTATGGCAGTATAAGCTTTCTGAGAAAAATGGTTCTATCACTGGTGAAGTTGTCCGTAAATTCGGGAAATACAGCGGTCTGAAAGAGATTGAAAGCATTGCCGTAGATGACGAAATGGGTTATATCTATTACTCTGATGAGCAGTTCGGGGTTCATAAATATTATGCTGATCCGGAAAAAGGAAATGAGGAACTGGCAGTTTTCGGAAAAGGTGATTTTAAATCTGATGTGGAAGGAATTTCCATTTATCCTACTTCCAAAAGGAAAGGATATATTCTGGTTTCGAATCAACAGAATGATACTTTCAATGTCTATTCAAGGGAAGATCAGTCTAAAGGAAGGATTGCAGAAATTCCGGTTTCCACACTGGAAAGCGACGGTTCCGAAGTAACCAATGCTAACTTAGGTCCGAAATTTCCAAAAGGCGTTTTTGTTGCGATGAGCAATGGCAGAGTATTTCATTATTATGACTGGAGAATGGTTGAAAAAGCAATTAAAACCGCTGTGAAAGCTGGTAAATAAAAATAATTTTAACCAACATTGTTTTTAGGGAACGTCCATATTTACGAAAATAATAGTGATGCTACAAAACAATTAATAGAAAGTAAAGACGTTAAATTTACTTTCTATGTTTAGCGCTAAACTTTAAAATTGTCATTTAATTTATGATATATGAATATATATAATTCATTAAAAAAGCACCTAAAGGTGCTTTTTTAATGAGCATACATTTGCTCAAATTCAAATTTTTTCTCGATGCCTGCCCTTCCTTTTGAGTCATTTTGAACTTTTGTACCAGCTGGCATTCTACTTAATAAATCCTTCATTTCATTGTTTTGAGTTCCATCCTTCATCTCAACAAACTCTTTCATTGTTATTTTAGGATAGTTGTTTAATTTTGGAGTAAAATTTATTTTTGAATCAACAGTTAATTCTACCTTTTCAGCTTTCCAAATGTTGAAATTTTTATTTTCTTCCCTAATATCTAAGATTAAGCCAGGAAGCCCAAAAAATTTAAAAGGTCCTGCAGAGTAAGGTAAATCTTTTGTAAAATAAGCAGTAAGCTCTGTTCCTCTAAAGTTTGTAGTCGCTTTAATACAGTTATATCCGAGAATTTTTTTTGTTTTTGTCTCGTCAATTCTCCAGACTGGCTTCGATACATTATCGTGGATAAAATATTTTGTCTCCTTATCTAAACCTGTAAAAAAGAAATCTTTTGTTTTTCCGTTGTCTTGCAGCTTTGAAATAAAATAATTCTTACTTAAAGGCCTAACACTTGGTTTTACAGCAGACATTGTACCGTTGCTATTGAAGTTAACTATTGAATCCTGAATTGAAATTACATCATTATCTTTTACATAAAGATCTTCATATAGTGTGGCAATTGGTGATCTGACATGATAATACTTTACATGGACCTGCTGAGCAAATCCATGCAAAAAAAGCATTACGAAAAATATCGTAAAATAATTTTTTTTAAAAGTCATATAAATTTAGTTTGCCGAAAGACTAAATCCAGCTTGTACAAGATTCCATTTAACCATTGATTGAAAAGCTTGGCAAGACGAAAGTGAAGGAGCGTCCGTCACATACCATTGCGAACCTGTTACATTTCCTTCGCTGTCATAAAATGTAACGTTAACACCACAAAGGTCATAGGCTTTTTTGATTTCCTTTACTTTTTCAATCTTAATTAAGGAAATTTTAAAATCCGCTGATTTAGCACTCACAAGTCCTGCAACTCCGAAAGCTGCTAATAAAATCATTTTTTTCATAATAATCTGTTTTTTAATTATTTAACAATACAATTATACATATATTTTTTTAATCACGCTTATGGGAATTCGTATTTACTAAAACTTTTTTATTATATAGAATACATGCAAGGTGAAACAATGCTTTTGCTTCATAAAATTCATTGATTTTATTGTTTCGCTTTTCAATTGAACTTAGACTGTTTGGGTTAATGCCATCATTTTAAACTGTTTGGATAATTCTTGCCAAGTTAATCCTGCTTGTAAGTACTCTATAATTAATTTTTCTATTCATTTATACAGTAAAATTATATAGACATTTCATTCAATTAATGAAGCTAAATTTTTATCCATAAGTTTTCAAGCCGCTTGCGGCAAATCTTTGCAACCTTAGAAATAAGAAGCTTAATTTTTAAACTTTGCGTTTGAATAATAATTGCATTGTTATATCACCGCAACAACTTCCATCTTCCAGCCCCTCTTCCTTTCTACTTATACGTCCCAAACACCCTATCCCAAATAGATGTATAAAACCCAAAGTTTTTACTTTCATCCAAATGGTGCTGATTGTGAAACCTTGTTGTTCCCACAAAAAAGCGGTCAAAGGAAGCTGGAAAAAATTCTCTGTTCAGATGCCCTATGGTTCCCCAGGTCAAATTAAGCATAAGGTAAACTGAAATGGAAATGACAGAAAAATCATATCCTATGAGTAAAGCAAGCATCATGAGTCCGAACCCTATCGTTTCAAAAGGATGCAGCACAAAAAGGCTCAAAAAATTCGTACTGACATGCTCATGGTGTTTCCCATGCAGGATTTTATAGATGAACGGTAAATGAGCTGCAAAATGAAAAAAATACATCAGAAGATCCATCAAAAGAAGCAGGGCAATGACTTCAGCTGCTATCCCAATTCCCGATTGATTTTCTCCAAGTACAATCCATCCGCTTTTCCACAAGAAAGCTCCCAGTAACATGACAAAGCTGTTACATAGAACAGTCAACAGGCTGAGATAAAAATCGGATCTTGTTACAGGATGATTTTTCTCCTGTAGCTGGCTTTTACGGCAGGTTTTTTCAATAAAAATATACAAACCTATAGAAAAAAGGTACAGGATGACATTCATAACCAGACTGAATACAATCCATTGTGGCCAGGAAAACTGCCAGAATATATTTAGGTAACCGGAAAGTTCAGCTTGATTAAAATTCATAAATCCCTCATCCTTCTACTTGGCCTCATAAAGGTATGAATTTCAACGCAAAGTCAGCTATAAAGTCTGTATCTGTGCTATTTCTGTCGTGCCTTTCTTCTAAGCTCCCGCAGTCTTGACGTCAGCTTTTTTCTTAGATTATTATGATATTCCCGGTAATTTTTGATGCTGTTTTCCAGATTCTTTTTATTAAGCAGATACTCTTCATACAGATGGCTCAGTTCTGAAATCTGAGTAATCACCTCTGAAGGCTGGCTTTCAGGATCTTCCGCAGCTTCTATCAGCAGACGGTAATATTCAATACGGCTGGTCAGGTTCATGTGAAGTTTTGGTTCTATTCCCTGCATGATTTTGTGATTTTATGGTGTTCCTGAATAGGTAAAAGGGCAAAAAAGGTTTTAACCTCTTACTATTCGATATTATTTTTTATTATTAAATAAACCTTTTAATTTTTTCTTGAACTATTAAGATTGTATTAAGGTGTTAAGATTATTAAGATAAGCTTCGCTTTAACTTAAAATCAGAATGATCGGTCTTAACTATACTTTAATCCTTCAAACTTCTTAATGGTTTAAAAATATGACTACATTTCTCTATCCAAATTCTATTTTTCCATCATCACCGGAGGCACATCACTCTGATAGAGAATTGTAACGCTTCCATTCTTTTCATGGTCTGCGGATTTGAAATAACCTCCGTTGAGGGCTGAAGAAATAAGGGTTTCATCAGGATCACCCAGAGGTAATATCGGAAGCCCTGCATATTCATTCACGATCATCTGTGGTGAAATCCCATTGCTGTATTCTCCGGCACCATTGGCATTGAATACTTTATAAATCACCGGGTGAATCTGCCAGGAAACTTTTCTGGGTTTACGCTTGTCTTCTACTACAAATCCTGCCATATCTTTCCCCAGTGTAGTACTTCCGATCTGAATGACCTGCATGTACGGTTTCAGATTGTTGATGACAATTTCGGCGGCAGATGCTGTACTGTTTGAGGTAAGGATGAATACTTTCTGTAACCCCAATGCATTGGCCCGTAAGGTGGTAAAGTCCAAAGCTTTGGAATCATAGGCAATTTGCTCTGCAAATGTCCTTTTTACTTCACCTCCGTTTTTATTTCCTTTAAAAATAATGAACGGCGAGCCGGATGATAAACCTGAAGGGATCAGGGAACAAAGTGCAGCCGCAGATGATACTGAACCGCCATAATTGTATCGGAGATCAAGGATAAGCTCCTGTACTCCGGCGGCTTTAAATTCTGCAAACTTCTGATTCAGGGCCTGCGTCATTCCGTCCGGGAAATCATAGATATACAGGTAACCCACTTTTTTACCGTTTTTATTAAAAATTTTAGATAAAATGGGCTGTTCAAAAGAGAAACCGTAATAAACAGTAATATTGTTTTCATTGGTAACCATTCCATTTTGCCACTTTCCTACCGTAAGCTCCACAACAGTCTGATCTTTAATAGATGCTGCCATAGCTTCAGCATTTGCAGCCGTCATTACTTTTCCGTTGACTTTAGTAATGATCATACCCCGTTCCAACCCTGCATTGAAAGCCGGAGAATTTTGGAGAACCAGCTTAACCACAGTAACCACTTCATTATTGGCCAGCTGGACAATGGTATAATCAAAACCATACATATTTCTTATGGAGTGTGGATAGGTGGAGGAATCTTCAGTATTAACCACAAAAGAAAACCGGTCCTGTGAAGACAGCAGACTTTTAAAAAAATCTTTTACGGGAAGGCTGTAGTCAGGTTTTGCAGGCATCTGATCTGCCCAGTAATAGTACCGTTTCATACTGTCCTGAACCCAGAGATTCACAGATTCAGTACTTCCTTCAGGGAAAACAGGTGCACTTTCATCATTATTCGTGCATGAAATAAGAAAGGCTGCCATGGCAAAGCATAGAAATGTAAAATAGTTTTTCATAGGTGATTACAGATATTCTGATACGTCAATATCTCCTTTTACTACCCATTCTCCATTTTCCATTTTTTCCTGAAGAACAATCATATTGGCGCCCGTGTGCTGTTTTAATTTTACCTGAACCATCTTAGATCCTGCGTAGGGTTCTGTAGTTCCCGGTTTATATAATTCGAGATATACCGGAGCTGTAGAGCTGAAGAAACTATAGACTTTTACTGCTGTAAAACTATCTTTTCCGATATTATCAAACTCGGCAAGCACCACTCCATTTTCTCTTTTCAAAATGCCCTTCACATTTACCAGGGATGTTCCGGAAAATTCGCCCAGGTTAGGAAAAATAAATTCAAAACCTACTTTCCCGAGATTCACCTGTGGTTTTACAGCGTAAGTCTGCAGATAAATTCCCGGAAGGTTAAAAAAGTAAAGGTTTTTATAATCGTTTATATTGTCATAGGTAATATTGTATTTTGCAATTTCGGTTCCTGTTTCATTGTTATACACAGAGAGTTTATTGGTTTCTCCCTGATCAAGAACAAACTGAAGCTGGGTTTCTATTTTGTTGGTATAAGACGTTTTCCCATCAATGGCTACAGGCTGTCCATTGAATCTCAGCTGAAGTACATCAGGTTTGGAAAATCCTTTGATATTAACCTCTCCTGGTTTCTGTACTTTATCATACAGCTCCATCGTATTGCTGTCTGTGCATGAAAACAGTACAGTGAGTAATAGCAGTAATGCGAAGATTTTATTCATCTTTCTTCAATTATTCTTGTAAAACTTAAAAAATATTGCCCAACCCTTGAGCCGGGCAATATATAATTATAAAAAAACTAGTTGGATATGTTCCGGATATCCTTTTTCAAGGCTATCCATTATTTTTATATTAAAATTTCATGGCATTTCTAACATCAGGTTCTAAGGGGGATAGAATGATTACTTCTTGATAAACTTCAGCCTTTCTGTAGTCTTTCCGTCTGTAATTTCTGCGATATACGCTCCTGATGCAAGACCAGCTATATCAATAACTTTGGAATACTGAGCAACCAATACTCTTTGCCCTGCTGCACTGTAAATATTGACTACGGTTATATTTTCTTTTAATGCCGGATTAAGCTTCAGCTGTAAAGATTCTTTTACAGGATTTTCTGCTATTTGTGTTACAGTTTTGTTTGTTTTTACGTCCTTAGTTCCTAAAAATGAATTGGCATAAATTCCTATTTCATCAATATTAATGTTCTGGATATTATTTCCGCTTGCTTTTCTGTTGGCCCACATTCCGATATAGATTTTCTTCCCTGCAAAAGCAGAAAGGTCTACAAGAGATTCTACAAACTCGTTAAGATCTGCCGGAAATGGATTGGCAGAATCTCCTACCTGTATTTTATAAGCACTTGGAATATCATTCCCATTGGCATCCACGGTCATTGCCTGAAAGTCTGATAATGCAGGAACTTCTTTCTGTGGTGTGCTTACATAAATAAAAAGATCCCTGGCAACAAGAACATGGGTAGTTCTCTGTCTTCCGATATAAGCTGCTAAAGTAACAGTTCCTGAAACATTTGTAAGATCTATCTGAGGAGAAATAATCCAGTCATTTTCCGTTGCAAATCCTGTAGCATTTCCGGTTGGAACCAAACTGATCGAATGGCGGAGAACACCTGCCGTTCCATAGGTTAACGATGTTCCGTTGTGATAGATATTTTGTCCCTGCACCCATCCGTTGCCATTATTGTTCAGATCATGGAAGGTCCATCCCTGAAGATCAGCAGGAGTGTCAAAAGAACTTCCCCACACCAGAGACTGCGCTGCAGCCAGATGAGATAAAAACAGAACAGATGATAAAATTATTTTTTTCATAATGCTGATGATTAAGATTTTTGAAGTAAAAGCAAGGAATCAGCATATGCTGTTCCCTGCTTTTTGAAGTTTTTTGTTATTCTACAATCGTGAAATTGTATTTTGTCCAAATTCCCTGGAAGTTTCCACAGTTTCTTGGAGATACATTCCAGCTTCCTTCGTTGAAGAATGGCTGACTCATCCCCCACAGTGCTGCAGGAGTACCTGTTAACAGATTAGCTGCAGGAATTCCTGATGTTCCTGTACCCGTAACTGAAGTAGTAAATCCATGGATCTGAATGGTGTTGTATGCTGAAGCTGAAGAAAGTTCAGAACCTGTACCTTCTACTTTGATTCCTACAGGATATCCTGTAACCACGGCGTTATTTAGTGTTAATCTTCCGTGTCTTCTGATGTGGATACCATTTTCATACAAAGCACCTTTATTTGAGTTTTTTGCTCCGATGATGGTAAGATTGTTGATCACCGGATGGGTCAGCAATGAGGTAGAAGAACCGTCGGCGTTGTTGTCAAGCTCGATACCGTTAGAATCAGGGCTTGATCCGCTAAGACTGTGCGTAGAATTGTAATCTGCCAGTGCCAATGCACAAGTGATCGTTCCTGTATATCCGTTATCGAAATCGAAGTTATCATCATCCGCTGCAAAAGAAACAAGGTTGGAAGCGTTTACAGTACCTCCGAAGAATTCAAAAGAATCATCTTTCCCGAAAGATACCTGAATATGATCCAGAGTAGTTCCGTTTCCTACTCCTCCTAACGTAAGACCGTTGATTTCGTTTCCTGAATTCGGAGCTAAAAGATCATATCCTGCAAATTCAATACGTACATATTTCAAGGTTCCCCCGTTATGAGAAGGATTGGTACCTCCGTAATAGAAATCAGGACCGGATAATCCTTCAATTGTTTTTGTGAAAGGCGTATTGGTAGGAGCATCCCCTAAAATAATAACCCCTCCGAAGTCACCAGGAGCAGCAGTTGTATCTTCGTTTCCATCCAACAATTTGTAGCTGGTGAAAATAATAGGCTGAGCTTCTGTACCTGCTGCATTGATTTTTCCTGTTTTAGCAATTACCAAAACTCCTGTAGCCGTATTGCTGGTGTTTGGCTTAGCTTTAATGAATGTACCCGGCTGGATTGTTAAGGTAGCACCATCTTTTACGGTTACAACTCCATCTAATTCAACTACACCACTCCATGTAGTATTGGTAGTAATAGCGCCGCTTACGCTGGTTACCGGAAGAGCCGAAGCTGTAAGGTACTCAGCAGAAGTAGATTTCATTTCGAATGGAGATGATGAATCTGCCAGTTGATCGTGTTGACAAGCTGTAAGAGATAATGCTGCCACTGCAATTAGAGTTAGTCTTTTCATTGTTATAATTTTTAGTACAATCCGGTCGTATTGTTTTTTATACCAGATCAGTTTTTTACTATTCAGGAATATCTTCCTCTCTATTCCTTCGATTTGTTTTTTGGTGTTCATCCCATCGCTGCAGGAGGAACTGCATTGCGGGAGCCCCATTAAATCCGTTAATGCCTGGGAAAAGCGGTTAACGTTCGGTTTATTCAGAACTGTACTGGTGTGCGCATCATCAGTATTTTTCAGTTTTTGATCAGGTACCCGAAACCTGTACGCTTCTATAATGAAGATATCTTTCTATATTGTTGCTATACTTCTTTCAAAAAGTATAATTGACACTCAGGCTGAACATTCTTCCGCTATAAGCCCGAAACATAATTTTATCTATATTTTTATCATACCTGTCTGTTGCTCCCGGAAGAAGGTCCCACGCTTCTCTTTCTGTACCTACATTACTTCCTCCTCCGTCTTTTGCGGCCAGGTAAGAGTTGAAATTATTATAATATTCTTTCACTCTGTTGAAGAGATTTCTTACATTAAATTTCACTTCAAAATTTCTGTTGCGAAGGAATTTATAAGAGATCTGAGCGTCTGCCACTGCATAAGGACGCTGGATTTCCTCTCCTTTGTAGGCATACCCAACGGTGATGTACTGATCTCCTTTTGCGTTATATAAAAAGCTCATACCTAACCGGCTTCCATCATAGATAAGTCCAAGGTTGTAAGCATAAGGAGTCTGTCCGTAAAGGGGCCTTTTCACTTCATAGGTTTCATCATTATCACCGGTTTTATACAGGTCTTTAAATGCTACTACTTTGGTATGGTTATACGTAAAGTTTCCGCTTATGAAAAGCTTTTCCAGAAAAGTTCCGTCTGCTATAAAGCCTAAACTTTTTCTTACCTCTGCCTCTACTCCTATCAGCCTGGCATTTTTTGAATTACCGTTGTAGAGAAAAAGGTTTCCTTCACTGGAAATATGACCTTCACGTTCAATAGGTCTGTCAATGTTTTTGTAATACAGTCCTGCTGAAAATATCTCACCCAATCCGGGAAACCATTCAAACTTGAAATCATAATTATTGATGACTGATGAGCTCAGTTCTGTATTATAAATCAATCCATTGGCAATAGGGTCAAAGTATGGCAAACCTGTTCTTTCATTGAATTGAGGACGGATGACAGATTTGTTGTAGGCAAGCCTCAGATTAATTTTATTGGTAGGGCTGTATGTAAAATTTGCAGAAGGCATCCATTGCCATGGTTGATCATCTATAGCTGCTCTCATAATGTATTTGGAATCGGAAGGATCCAGCTGCTGGGAAATCATATCATACTTAAAATATTCTGCACGAAGTCCCCAGACTAACCTTAGTTTTTTCCAACGGTTATCAAACATCACAAAGACGGCATGCTGATTAACTTTTCCTTCATACTTATCATTTTTATACAGTCCTCGGGTTTCCCAACCAATACCACCCGGAACATAATGGGAGCCATTAAACCATTCAGCAAGAGAACCATACATCGTCAAATAGTTCTTCTCGCTATTCGGAACGTCCCGGTTTTCGTCAACACGAAGAAAAAACTTCTGCTGTTGGTTGGTATTGTTTTTTATAGCTCCGGCATACCCGGCTTTAATGGTATTTTTAAAACTTCCTGCGTCCATATCCCACTTGACAGAAGCGCCATAATTGTAATCCGTTTCTTTGTTTTCAATATATCCTCTGTAAAAATCTGCTCCGGAATTGTAGATTTTATGAAAAGTCAGAATTTCATTTCCTATAAAATCATACCTGGTAATATACTGGGTATAATCTTTGGTATCGGAAGCCACTCCTGTGCGGGCTGCAAACCAGCTGATCTCTGTATTTCCTATTTTATGGCTTCCTTCCAGTTTATTTTGTAAAAGGGTCTGAAAAATCGGGTAATTGGTATTATCGGTATAAGGTCTGTCTAAGTTTTTGATCTGTGCCGGATCATTATTGGGGATAATTCCATTATAAAAGTAATTATAGGCTAATTCTGCATTGGCTGCCATCCCGCTGCCAGTTGAGTATTCATTCCATCCGGTTACTCTTGTGAGGGTATTGTCAAAAATATGGGTATAGGAATTACGGAATGAGATTCTGTTTTTTCCAAATTGAAATCCAAAATTCAACATCCCTGCCAGCGTAGAATTATAGTTGTAGGAAGCTCCGCTGTTTTTGAAATTATAGAATGGAATCTGTCCGTTTCCATCAGGCATTCCCGTTGTATCCAGCCAGTTTCCTCTCCCGGTGTGGTCAATGTCCAGTTTATTCTGTTCATTTCTGATGACAAATGCTCCGGCAAATCCCCATTTATTATTGTTTTTAAGAGCGTAGGTCCTTCCTAATGCCAACTGTATATTAGATCCCATATCACCTCTGGTTTTATAGGTGCTGAAATTGTCATTCGTAAACTGTCTGGACTGCTCAAAAAACCTGGGATCTGTCCAGTTCATCGGCTCAAGCCCTTTAGGAAAATCCCTTGTCCCGTCATCATACCCGAAATAATCGTACTTTCCCCGTTTACGGGTCAGAAATTCTTTGAAAGCTGACTGGTCATTATAAGAAGTTCCCATTGTTACCGTTGTAAAATTTTCGTTGGGAATATCCTTAGTTCTCACTTCCACATACCCTCCTGCGAAGCTGGCATTCATATCAGGTGTTGCGGATTTACTTACCACCACGCTTTCCACCATAGCGGTGGGAATGATATCAAATGAAAAGTTCTGATTGTAGGCTTCCGTACTTGGCAGGTTTATTCCATCCATGGCTGCGGTATTCCAGCGTTCTCCCATAGATCTTACGACCACATATTTATTATCAATAGTAGTAATTCCTGTTACCCTTTTCAGAGTTCCTCCCACATCGCTATCCGGAGTTTTGGAAATCTGTTCCGCTGAGATACCATCGCTCATCTGAGCCGCTTTCTTCTGCTGGGCAAGAAGTCCTGCCTGGGTATCTGCTCTGCGGGCTGCGGTAATCACAACTTCTTTGATGTCTGTAATTTTATCAGACGCTTTGTTTAAAGCAAATGAAACAGAATTGGTTTCGTTATTGATAACCGATAATTTTTGAACTCTAAGCGTATTGTATTTGGTAGCTTTTATCGTCAGGCTATAAATTCCTGAAGGAAGATCTATCGTAAAATCCCCATTATTATCTGTTACAGCTGTTTTCTGAGCGATACTAACCTCAGCTCCGGTAATGGGATTCCCTACCTCATCTACTATTTTACCGGAAATACGTCCGTTTCCCGGTACAGAAATATTAGAACTTTCATATTTTATCGAAATAAGATCACCATGCAGACGGTATACAACTGGAAGGCCATTGGTAATATCCTTCAGACAGTTATTAACAGAAGTATTTTCACATTTCACCCCTTTTACCCTCAGCTCTTTAATGTCTACTTTGGAATAAGCCAGTCTCATTCCCGTTTTTCCGGCAAATTCTTCCAAAACTTCAATCAACGGTCTGTTGGCTGGTACAGAAAATGTCACTTTCTGAATCAGCTCCTGAGCTTCTGCGGCTACAGTAAAAAATAAGGCTGCTATGGTAATCCCACATTTCAAACTTTTCATACTTAAAGTGTTCTCTTGATTATGATTATTTAATTTTTTTAATAGTAAATTATTTCTTCAGGATATAGGTGTTTTCTTTTTTCTGTACTTCCAGTCCAAGGATGAAGGCCAGTGATTCAATATTTTCACCGACTGTTCCTCCGGTAAAGTCTGCCGTGATCTTTTTGTCTTCAGCTTCCTTAGGATACAATACTTTGGTATTATAACTGCTCTCCAGAACTGCCGCTACTTCTTTTAAAGGAACATCATTAAAGCTTAAAGACAATATTGCAGATACTTTGTCTATTGATTTTTTTACTGGTTTCAATGAAATAACGGCTGTCGTATGGGCAATCCCGAAATTGGTCCATTTCTGATTGGGTGTAAGGAAAGAAACCGGAACTCCCGGAGAAGATACAGCCACCTTCCCTTCATAAAGATCAACCGCTTTTTTCTTGCCAGATTGGGAAATTTTAAATACGGTTCCCAATACTTTGGTACTGAAGCCATCCGCATGAACAATGAAAGGATGAACTTTGGATTTTGCCACGGAGAATATGGCATCTCCTTTTAAATCCACCACTCTGGTGTCTGCAGGAAATGATTTCGCTACGGTTAGTTCAGCTCCCGGTAAAAGGGTAACGACAGATCCATCTTCAAGATGAACGATACGGTTTCCCGATTTGGCCAGATACACATCAGGCCTGATGAACATGGTATAGGTGAAAATTCCTCCCAAGGACAAAAGCAGAATAATAACCGCAGCAATTTTATATAATAGATGTGTTTTTAAGTTTTTTGCAGATGAAACCGAAATAATATCTGTTGGAGAAAAATAATGTTCCAATCCGGATAAAACCCTTTCTCTGGATGCTTTCCTATGAACAGCATCCAGCTCTTTTTCAGCATGAATTTTCCATTGTTTTAAAAGTTCATTTTCTTTTTCAGAAACCGGATCTTCCGAAACTTCCCGTTCCCAAAGTCTGAAAACAAAGGATTCAATATTTTTATAAGTCAAACGTTTTTTCATAGAGTCTTTCATCGTATTCACAGATACTTCTATCTATAAGACAGTGAAAATGAAAAACTTCCCCGGGACATTCTTAATGTTATATTCACATTACAACCCAATTGTTAATAATTTTCGCTCTTTTTCACATTTACTCAACATTAACATCTCATTTATGCCTCTTTTTTCAGAAATATTTAATCTTAACATCCCCAAAGTTCACAAAAAGTTAATTTTCCTTTAGGTAATTTTGTAACAGAATATGAGCCCAACAGACTATACATTATTAAAGAAAATAAAATCAGGCGACCGTCCTGCATTTATGCTGCTGTATGACCGATATTGGGATAGTCTATATAGCTTTGTTTTTGTTCGGACCCGGGATAAAGAAATCACTGAAGAAATCCTCCAGAACCTTTGGGTGAAGCTTCTTGAGCATACCGATACCATACAGACTGACGATTCTGAAAGTGCAAAAGGCTACCTTCTCCGCCATCTTCACTATCGTATTATTGATTTTTATAACAGCCATAAAAAGGCCCCTCCCATATTGAGCATTGACGAGTTTGATATTCCACATGAAATTGATACGGCAGACACGGATTATTTTGAAATCCTTGAAGAAAACGAGATTTCTGCTTTGTTATCTATGATTGATGAAGTAGTTTCCCAGCTTCCTTCAACGGAACAGCAGGTCTACGATTTGAGAATCCGAAAAAATATGTCAGTGAATGAAACTGCAGAAGCTTTGGGAATCAGCAACAAGACAGTAAGTAATAAATTAAGCAAAGCTTTGGGAGAAATCCGCGAACAGCTGAATCCTGAGTATCAGTCATCTAAAAAACTGGTTTCTATCCTGTTTCTGATGGAGATTTTGACGAGATATTGAGGTGTGGGGTATCGTCAATTGGCTGCGCAGTCCATCGTCAGTTTTTATAATACCCAGTAAAATTCACAGCGAAGCGGATTCACTTTTCACCATTCACCACCCCACCTTTTATTCTCCACTAAACACCGCAGGTAAAGTCCTGTTAAAATCCAGTATTTTAAAGTCGGCAAGATCTGAGTCTATGCTTTCATTATTATTGGTAAAAATAATGGTTTGCATTCCTGCTGCTTTGGCTGCTTTCAACCCTGAATGACTGTCTTCAATGGCAATGCAATGTTCGGGAAAAACACCAAGGTTTTTTGCAGAAGTAAGGTAAACGGCAGGATGAGGTTTTCCCTGAGTTTCAAATTCTGAAGAATGGATCGTATCAAACAGATCATAAACCTGAAGCTTTTCAAGAACGGCATGGGCCACACGTAAAGGAGCGTTTGTCGCCAATCCTATTTTGTAGTCTTTATTTTTAAGATTTTTGATAAATTCCTCTACACCGGACATTGTACAATCCTGGTTTTGTATCATTTCAATGACTCTTGTCACCACTTTATTTTCCAAATCGGATGCATCAAAATTTTCCCATGGAAATCTTTCATACCAGAATTCTGTTACTTCCTGAGTCGTCATATATTTAGTCTGTGCCGCAAGATCTTCTGTAACCTGCACACCATAGGATGAAAAGACGTCCAGTTCTGCCTGAGTCCAAAATTTTTCTGAATCTATCAGCACACCGTCCATGTCAAATATTACTGCTTTCAAAGCCATTTTCTGTATGATAAATTATGATAAGTTATAAATGGTAATCATTGACTGATTTTATAAACACAGCGCTGTCCCCCGGAAATGATATGGTCTATTCTTTCGACTTTGTAATCTTTTCCTATCAGGGATTGGAAATTAGACAGCTCGGCACGGCAGAAACCCTGGCATTCTGCAGCAGCAGCGCATATCGGGCAATGGTTTTCAATCAGAAAATACTCCTTGCCCTCTTTTTTCCATTCTGCCATATAACCTTCTTCACTGCGGACTTTTGCAAGAGAGTCCAGACGCTGCTCAAGAGATTTTGTCCTGGACAAAACTTTTTCATATCGCTCGTGAGTATTTTTTTCTCTGTCACTGATCAGTAAATCCAAAGCATTTTCCCCTAAAAGATTTTTCACAGATTTCAGAAGCTGAACCGTTACATCTGCATGGGTATCAGGAAACTGACCCCATCCTTTTTCAGTTAGGGTATAATAAGTAGACGGGCGTCCTACACCCTCACTCTTTACGGAAGACCTGATCAATCCGTCTCCGGCAAGATTCAGCAGGTGTTTTCTTGCTCCTTCTTTGGTGATCGATAATTCTTCTGCGATAAGAAGCGAAGTAGCTTCCCCTCTCATCTTTAAGAACATCAGAATTCGATCTGCAGCCGGCTTCTTCATTTGACAATATTTAGGTTGTTTTATTTTCCAACAACAAAGATAGTCATTTTCTATAATCTTAAAATACAAAACTTAAACAATAGATTCACAAGATATTACCTTCATCATTCACTCAACGAATAAAACAACATAATAGTTGTTTTATTTAAATATATTTTTACCTTTGTGATACATTAATCAAAAAAAAATAAATACGATGCAACCATTTACATTACCACAGTTACCTTATGCTTATGATGCCCTGGTTCCTTTTATAGATAAAGAAACAATGACCATTCATCACCAGAAGCATCACCAGGCTTATGTAGATAATCTGAATACAGCTTTGGAACAAAGCAATGAAACTAATGCTGATCTTGATTCGTTGCTGCAAAGGGTAAGTGAATACAGTCCTTCTGTAAGAAATAACGGAGGTGGGCACTATAACCACTCTTTATTCTGGGAAACTCTGTCTCCACAGCCTAAACTGAATCCCACAGGTATACTTCATGACGATATAACAGCCACTTTTGGAAGCATTGAAAACCTCAAAGCAGAAATGAAAAAAACGGGTTTGGCTCAGTTTGGTTCAGGATGGGTTTGGCTCTGTGTAAAATTCAACGGATCTCTGGCAGTCAGTTCGACCTCTAACCAGGATAACCCGATGATGGACATCCTTTCAATGAACAGAGGTTTTCCAATTCTAGGAATAGATGTATGGGAACATGCTTATTATCTGAATTATCAGAATAAACGTGCAGATTATCTGGATGCCTTCTGGTCTGTACTGAACTGGTCTGCTGTTGAAAAAAAATATGAAGAGGCATTATCAAAAATAAGATAATTAACATGGATTTATAAATAAGCTATGACTGAGGAAATTTTTATCAATAAAGCAAAGGCTTCAGGCATTATTGCTCTTGACCTTGCAGATTACAAACCGACCACGGAAATTGTAGTACTGGATATTAAAGATCATCTTTTCATGGGAATGATTGTCAAGGAGAAAGAATTTAAAGAATCCATTGCTGGGGTGGATTTTTCTGTCTATGATGAAAAAGCAGTAGGAATTATCTGCTCTACGGATGCTATCATTCCGCCCTGGGCATACATGATGATCATGGAAAAACTTTCTCCATACGCTTCTTATGTAGATTTAAACAATGCAGAAACCATTCTGCTCGATCTCTGGAAACGCCGTCTCATCTATGCCGATCTGAAACAGTATAGAAATCAGAAAGTTGTTGTCCGGGCCAATGCCAATTATGATCCTTCACTGTATTTACTAGCCGCCGGACTTCTGAAACCTTTGGTTAAAACATTGATGTATGGTGAAATAGGATTACCTAAAGTAATTTTTAAACAATAAAAAATGAAAGCAATTATATTCAACGGATCATTGGAAAGAAGAGCTTTATCCACTTCAGGACTGATTTCGGATTATTTTTCAGAGCGGCTGAAAATGTTGGGGTTTCAGACTGATATCTTTACCCTTGCAGATTCAGGAATCCCTTTATTCGATGTCACCCTTACCAAAACTCCTTTGGCAGTAGAACGCATGGTCCAGATGTTTACTGATGCCGATCTGCATATATGGCTGGCTCCTCTTTATCATGGGAGTATTCCGGGAGTGATGAAAAACTGTCTGGATTGGCTTGAAGTGACTGCCAACAGGTATGAACCTTATCTTACTGATAAAATGGTAGGGTTGGTATGCTGGGCCGACGGTCTTCAGGCTATGCAGGGAATCAATACCATGGATGCTATTGCCAAGTCATTGCGTGCCTGGCCAATACCATTCAGTGTACCTGTTGTCAGATCATCATTATTTACCGCTGATCATCCAACCGAAATTTCAGCATTATATTCCGGTAAGTTTGATCAGCTTATCAGCATTGCAACCTCTAAAAAAATAGAAAATCTCAATAAATCTACAGATTAAGGCGCCTGATTCATCTTATAGTCAGACAGACAGTATTTTATTGGAAATTAATGATTTAAAAAATAAAACCTAGCACACTTTATGCTGCTATTTCAAAAGAACAGTGTTGAACTGCTGTAATTAAGTTGAAGGGATTTCCGACCCGTTCATTCTGAAGAAATCCCTTTTTTAAACCCCTAAAACTCGTGATATGGCTATAAAAATAACAGATGCCTGTATCAATTGTGGAGCCTGTGAACCTGAATGCCCCAATTCAGCCATTTATGAAGGAGCCATTGACTGGCGCTGGAAAGATAAGACAAAGCTTTCAGGACATATCAAATTCCCGGATGGTACAGAAGCTGATGCTGATGCATATAACGAAGCAGTTTCGGATGAAGTCTATTATATCGTTTCCGGAAAATGTACTGAATGTAAAGGCTTTCATGAAGAGCCACAATGCAAGGCGGTATGCCCTGTAGACTGCTGTGTGGATGATCCTGATCATCGTGAAACGGAAGAAGTATTATTGGAGCGGCAGAAATTCATGCACAGCGCCTGAAGATTGTCCCAATATTTTTGTAACAGGAAGCCAGCAGTTTCTACTTATTGAGAAACAGAATATCAGTCACTTAAACAACGCCCCTATTACTATGAAACCGATATTATTTTTTCTTGCCTTACTGTCGGCTTTAATATCCGCTCAGACGGATGTTCCAAAGATCAAAAAAGAATACACCCGGCTTTTAGAAAGTTCCTCATATGGAAATAATTCAAAAGCCGGTAAATATTATGATGTCAATGGAATCAAAATGTATTGCGAGACCTATGGCCAGGGACAGCCTTTGCTTCTCATCCACGGAAACGGAGGATCCATTGTTGATTTTTCTAAACAGATCCCTTATTTTTCCAAAAAATATAAGGTGATTGTCGCTGACAGCAGAGCACATGGAAAGTCTGTTGATAAAGGAGATGCACTTACCTATGAAATGATGTCGGATGATTACGCTGCGCTGCTTCAGAAAATGAAAATTGATTCAGCATTTGTCATAGGCTGGAGTGATGGTGCCATCAATGGGCTTTTGCTGAGCATGAGGCACCCTGAAAAGGTAAAAAAACTGATCATTACAGGAGCGAACTTAAGGCCGGATTCCACCGCGGTACAAGCTGATGTATTCAAAAGAGTAAGCAGTAATTACTTAAAATTTAAAGAACTGTTTGCCCAGAAGAAAGATAAAACGGATCTGGATTATATGGTCCTAAAATATAAAAGATTATTAAGTGAGCAACCGAATATAGATCCCATGGCACTCCACAGCATTAAAGCCCCCGTCCTTGTTATCGGAGGAGATTATGATGTGATCAGACCTGAACATACCCTGGAAATTTTCCGGAACATTCCTAAAGCTAATTTATGGATATTACCCAACTCAGGGCACAGTACTTTAGTGGTGTACACTGATGAATTTAATACTGAAGCAGATACTTTTTTTAAAACAAAATTCAGAATTATTACAGACCGGGACCGGGAGTTCTGATAGTATGATTAAACTCTGAAATTGTCAAAAATTTCAATATTTTATATTTAATTTCAAAAGAGGCGGGTTTTAACCCGCCTTCTTATATTTCTTTTTCTTTCGGCTTTAGCCAAAACTTATTTGGCTTTAATCTCAGTGTAGATTTTCTGAGTGAAAGGAGTATCAATACCTGTTTCAGAACCATATTTCAGCACAGCACCGGCAAACAGCTCCAGTTCATTTTCCTTTTTTCCTGAATTGATATCAAGCTGGAGGGAAGTTGGAGTGTCAAAAGGAAAGGTAGAGGCTTTTTCGAATGTCTTCTCCATAATATCATCCTGAAGATCAATACCTTTTTTAACAGCAATCAGTTTTATTTCTTTCATAATTCCGGCAGCTTCCTTCTTCTGCTGTTCATCAGTACATACAGCTCCCATTGAAGAATTATGTCGAGCTGTAACCAGTCCAAAACTTGCAATGAATATGAATTTTGTCCAGATATCTTTTAATGAATTATCTTTAAAATCAAACTCTATTTTACTTTCATTCAAGAGTTCCGAAATCCATTCCACAGGGACAGAAAAATGTTCAGGATCCCTTCCCACAATAATTTTTCCCGGGTTTCCTTTATGCTCTACAGTTCCTCTTTCCTTAATATGGGAAGCCACGTAAACACAGGTTGGAAGAACGGTATGGTCCGGAATTACAGTACGTATCCTGTCGTAGATATCTGCTCCGTTCATCATGGGAAGCAATATGGTTTCTTCACTGATGACCGGCAACAACTGCCTGCAGACATTTTCAAGATCATATTCCTTCACACAGATCAACACCAGGTCAGGATTTTTGATATCACTGATGTTCTGCAATATAGCATCGGGGTGAGTCTTCGGATTGGAATGCTCAGGAGATAACAACGTCAGTCCGTTTTGTTTTACTTTTTCATAAGTTTCTCCACGGGCAACAAAGGAAATATTATATTTTCCTGAAATTTCATTGGTCTGGTTTATTTTAAAACCAAAATATCCGCCTACGCCACCCAAACCTACAACAACAATATGCTTTTTGTTCATGAAATTATTTTTCAACAAATATCAGTGATAACAGCGGAAGTATCACTTGACAAATGAAAAGAAATTACAGCTTATGAATATCTCTTCTGATCCGGCTTAATGAACTGTCCTTAACTCCCAGATAAGAAGCTATGACCTTCAAAGGAACATGTTGGAAAATATCGGGATCTTTTTTCATCAGGTTGGAATATCTAGTGGAGGCCTTCTGACTTGCCATTTCTATCAGCCTGTTATGGATATGATAATAATTGAGGACAAAAAGAAGCCTGCTAAACTCTCTGAATTCAGGAATATTATGGAAATTATGCTGTACATTCTCCAGTCCGGTTTCCCAGAAAACACAATCCGTCACGGTCTGATAAATTTCTTTAGTAGGCTGTTGTCTGAAAAAAGACAGAAAATCATTAACAAAGCAGGGAGCTGTATAGATATTCGTCGTAATTTCCTCATTATCTTCGTTTAGAATATAGGAGCGGACATACCCTTTTTCCAGAAAATAAGTCTGGGTACTGATCACATTTTTATCCAGCAGAACGGTATTTGCTTTTAGTTCAAAACGGCTGAATTTTTCTGTGATATTTTCAACAATTTCTTTTCTGATAGTGAATAAAGAATGAAAATATGTATTAAGTGATGTTTTGTCCATAGAATAAAGGCTGTCGCCTATTTACTTTTAAAATCTGTCAGAACAAAAATAGCATTTATAAGCCATTGCAGTAAACCCTTAATTTTTTTTATAAGTCAGAGGGTAATTTTGTAATTTTCTTTTTTAAAAAAGATCATGTTTAATATGGATAACGACTTCTATTATAACTTCATCGAACCCGACAAAGAAATCGCTGATTTTGTGGAAAATCTGGGAACATTTCAGAACCTTTCGGATGAAACTAAAGAAGTGGTTATTATTCCTGACGGAAGAATTGATCTCTTTTTTTCACAATCAGCTTCGGAACCTTTTCATGTTACCCTTCTTGGCTTAGAAACTTATCCTGAACAAAGGTATATTGCCCCCCGTACAATTGCTTTTGTGGTAAGTTTTAAGCCTCTTGCAGTTGAATATATTTTGAATACCAGTATCGCTGATTTATTAAATATTGGAAAAGAACTTTCTCATGATTTCTGGGATTTTAAAGCTGAGGATATAAAGAATTTCAGTCATTGCTGTACCAAAGCAACCCAAAAAATAAAAGAACTGCTTCCTGCGAAAGTAGATGAAAGAAAACGCAGACTTTTTGAAATGGTCTATGTCTCAAAAGGTGAAATAAACGTGCAGGATCTTTCTGATAAAACAGGCTGGAGCAGCAGACAGATCAACCGTTACTGTACCAGACAGCTAGGATTATCGTTAAAAGCCTACTCTACTATTTTACGTTTCAGAACATCATTGGAGCATATCGCACAGGGAAGACTTTTCCCTGAACTCAACTACACCGACCAGAATCATTTCATCAAAGAGGTAAAGAAATTTTCCGGAGTTGCCCCAAAAGAATTATCAAGGAATAAAAACGACCGATTTATACTATTATCCGTATTGAAAGGAAAATAAATTTGCATTGTAAAATTTAAATTAACAATGCTGATAGACAATAAATCAATAGCAATCGTTGGTGGAGGCCCCGCAGGACTTACACTGGCAAGACTTTTACAGCTGAAAGGAGCTGACGTAAAAGTATATGAAAGAGATCTTAATAAATATGCAAGGGTTCAGGGCTCTCCTCTCGACATGCATGAAGACTCAGGACTGGCAGCCATCCGTAAGGCCGAATTATTGGAAATATTCAAGAAAACATTCCGTCCCGGAGCAGACAGAACACTGATCATGAATGAGAAGGCTCAAATATTCTTTAATGATCATGAAACAAAACCGGCAGAAGATTTTGGACATGAGCATTTCCGTCCGGAAATAGACCGTGGCCCCTTAAGAAACATGCTGCTGGACTCCCTGCAACCTGAAACAGTGATCTGGGACAGTCACTTTCTCTCTATGGAACGTCAAAACGAAGGCTGGTTGCTGCATTTCAAAAATGGAACTACTGCGTATGCCGACCTTGTCATTGCCGGAGACGGAGCCAATTCTAAAATCCGGCCTTATCTTACAGATATTCAACCTGTGTATTCAGGAGTGATCATGCTGGAAGGAAATGTTTCAAAAGAAAATGCTCCTCAGATTGATGCTCTGGTCAAAGGCGGAAAAATAATGGCCTTCGGAAATACCCAAAATATTTTGCTTGGTCAGAAAGGTAACGGAGATCTTGGATTTTATGCAAGCTTTAAAGCCGATGAAAACTGGCCTGCCAGCAGCGGTCTTGATTTTTCTGATAATCTCCAGATGCTGGCATGGTTTAAAACAGAATATTCTGAATGGAGCCCTGTCTGGGAGGAATTATTTGAAAATGCAGTCACTCCTTTTATTCCACGCCTGATTTACTATATGCCTTTTGATCAGACCTGGGAAACTCAATCCAATCTGACTCTGATTGGTGATGCAGCCCATGTAATGCCTCCGTTTGCAGGAGAAGGGGCTAATATGGCTATGCTTGATGCTCTGGAGTTGAGCGAACATTTAACGGATAAAAACTATGAAACTTTACAGGAAGCCATTGCAGATTATGAACAAAAGATGCGCAAGAGAGCTGCCATTGCCACACAGGAATCCCTTGAGAATGGAGAGCGGATGCATTCTGAAAACTCATTAACAACCATGCTTGATTTTTTTAATGGCCATTAAATTCATCATAACAAAGGCTGCCTTCTAGCGAAGACAGCCCTTTTCCCTCCTGAAATAATTTATTTCTCCCCGTTTTAGATCCTGATGCGGAGATTCATTTATATTTTATTTTTTGATCAGTTTGGTATTATACGTGTTTTTATCATCTTTTATGGTGATCACATAGACACCTTTTACCAGGGAAGCAACATTGATTTTTTCTTCAACTCTACCCTCCTGGACAAGTCTTCCGTCTGCGCTGTAAATTTTGTAATCTCCTTTACCTTTAAAGTTTTTCACTTCTACAAATGTGTCTGCGGGGTTAGGGTAAACAGATATTTCTGATGATTTTGTGTCTGCTGTTTCCCTCACGGCAAGGGTATTGGCAGTAATCTTCACCGGAAGGTCCATAATACCGCCAGCCTGGCTTGCCAGTTCACCACACACACTGTTCAGAGAACTGGTTGCAAATTTACAAACCACTCTCATCCTTAATGTTTTATCTCCTGAATAGGCAGTTGCCGGCACTGTAAAATTAAAACTGCTCAATCCCACATTTCCTGCATTTATTGTTGCGGAAGTCTGTCCCACTCTTTCGGTAGCTTCAAATACTCCATTCCTGTTATAATCGATCCATGCAGACAGATTAACCGGAAGTCCGTTTTGCAGCAGGTTTCCTACTCTAGGGGCAACAGTGTAGGTGCTTCCCTGTGTCAAATTAATAATTTTAGTAGCATCTTCACTCAAGTCCTTATAAGATCTAGCGGTAAGATCACTGTAATCAATATTAGCCACCGTAAGCTTTAAGATCGCTCCTACATAAGGCGAACCCGAATTTAAAAAACAGTAATCGATCCCAGTTTTTAATCCTTTTGTTTTAAATGTATAATTATTAGAAAATGCTCCTGCAACAGAATTTACTACTGCTGCAACCTGTACTTCATAGTTTGTTTCGTCTTCTAAATTATCCAGGACTACAGAATTTGCCTGACTTACAGCATTAGACCAGTTTGCAGTCCCTGCTTTTCTGTAATTAACAGAATAGGCAGCTCCAGGAACACTGTTCCATGAAACCCTTGCTGTTGTCTTAAAAACTTCAGTATCTATAGTGGATAGCCCTGTAGGTGCTGAAGCAGAAGACGCGGGTGCAGTACCCACAGTAATGGCAGGAGAGACGGCATAGAAAATGTTACCTACAGCTGAGATTCTTAATTTTACAGCTCCGTTTATATTACCGGGCATTTGTATACTATAGCTTCCTGTATTAGGAGTTGCTGCCACAAGATTTGTCCAGTTAGCGCCGTTATCAGAAGTATAATCAATTTTTACGCTGGCTACATTATAAGAGGCAGCATTCGTATTGGCAACATCCCAATAGATTGTATTTACCGCATCATTATACAGTACTGAAGCTGCAGTAAGCCCATTGAATTTGAACGGACCGTCGTTTCCGACTGTCACTGTAGTAGTTGAGCTGGAAACCATCGGACGTTGAGCATTCTGATCTCTAGCCGTTACAGCATAATTTAATGTTCTGGGGATATATGATACCGTTTCCCAGCCCTGTTTATCTGTGAGTACTCCATTCATCACGCTCTCCAGCTTCGGAAAATATCTTCTGCCATTGGGTGTTCCGGGAACAGATCTGGCTAAGGCTCCTTTTGGATTGTATCCCCATCCGCTGTCTCCGGAAATCGTAGAAAATTCATCTGTACTGTCATTCTGTTCCCAGGTATAATTCACAGGATCATTTTCAGCATCCGTAGCAGAAGCTTCAAGATAATAAGCGGTTCCTTTAGGGATATTGTATGCTGACAGCGGATTGATCGCCGGAGCTGTATTATTATTGATATCCTGGGATACTCCGCAATTAAGCTTGTTTTCTAAGTTGGTCAAAACCTGATCAATTGATTTATAATGAAAATATCCATCTGCGTTGGCCTGTACATTATCATAGGTAATCCCTGCATATCCCATAATGGTTGTTCCTCCTCCGGGTTCCACATTGGCTCCCTTATTGGCATCTGTGACAGAAGTATTTGAGAATGTATGATTGGCTCCCAGCTGATGTCCCATCTCATGGGCTGCTGTAAAATCAAACACTTCACCTGTAGGTACAGGTCCCTGTGTATAGGCAGAACCTTTTTGTATATCTGTATTATTGGCCGGATCTGTGCAGACAATTCCAATTCCTCCGGCATTACCGCTCCTTTCCGCATTCTGATTAAGAACATGTCCGATATCATAATTGGCATTTCCTACGGCAGAAGTAAGGGTTTGCTGTAATTGAAGGTTTAAATTACCTGTGTAAGGATCTGTTGCCGGATCAAGATAGATGATCTGAGGAAGATTCTGAACGGTCAGATGAGCTCCAAAGTCACGCTCAAAAACTCCGTTGATACGGGTCATGGTATTATTCATGGCGGCCAGAACAACACCTTTCTTAACATCGTCACTGGCATTGGCCGGAGTTCCTGCAGCTGTCAGCTGATACTGGCTGTATTCCCCGGTAACGGATAATGCCATTCTGAAATCTCTGTATTTTGTATTGGTAGGTCTGCTGGTAATTCCGACTCCGGAAAGCATTTTTTTACCATTCGCTACCAGCTTATTAATATCCTTAAAATCATGTTCCCCTGTATCACATTTAAATCCATGCTCTCCGTCATTCTTTGTTTTATAGAAAACTCCATAGGTCTGTCTATCAGCACTTATAGGTTCTATAAACTGAAAAACACCATCTTTGATGATCATAGACTGCATATCAGCAGGAGAAGTACTGAATCTTAAATACTTGGAAGAATCATCCACTCCAATTCCCACATAAGACCCTAACTGATATTTGTCTGCCAGGGATTTCTCAATTACCGGATTGCTATATACGGCAAATTTTTCAATCTTTCCTTCTACAGTGGGTAAAGAAATAATAACCGGTCTTGCATCTTTCCCTGTTTCTTCTGCATTTTTAAGCATTTCTCTAAGGGACTTCAGGTCTACTCTGTAGGAATACTGAACTTCTACCCCATTTCGGATCTGTGAAGTTTTTTTAGAGACCGTTTCCCATCTCTGAGCATTGAAAACCGTAAAGCATGATGCTAACGCACAAACGAATAAAATTCTTTTTTTCATAGGTATATTTAAAATTATTTTGGATAGTATGTTTAAGCTTTCCATCAAAAAAATAACCAGTATAGTAAAGACGAAAAGAAACTTTTACTACAAATTCAACAAAAAAGCAGATATCATATTAAATCCTCAACAAAACTCACTACAAAGCTTATTTATTTCTCATAAAAAACAAAAAAAGAAGATACTACACGGATACAGCACTGCTTCAAAATATTGATTTTCAATAAATTATAAATAAAGTTTTATTGCTCTCAATTGTAGAACCAGCTCAAGTTAATGCTCCTTTTTAAACATTGAAAAAGGAGGTAAAAAAATCACATAAGAAAATACTTCTAAATGGCAATGATTAAAATACGGGATAAAAAGTGTTAGGATTAAGACAATTACTCTACTTTTTCAACAATAAAATGTAAAAAACAGTCAAAAACACAAAACACTAACTATCAAGCATTTAAATCTTAAAATACCCGGTGTAGTATCCGTGTAGTACCGTGATTTTTTATGTTTACATTAAAATTTTTCATATTTGACGCTGAGACCACAAAAAAAATACAAGTGGTGAAAAGAGAATATTTCGAGTGCTGTCTGATGTGATGAATCAGACAGTTTTTTTTTGAATTATTATAAGGTATCGAAAAAATAATAAAGATCTGTTTCTCCCGGAATATTTAATTTTTTCCTGAGCCTGTATTTTTTCTGCTGAACAGTTCTGTGTTGCACCAAAGTATAACTTGCAATTTCTTTGGAAGTAAAATGGAGTTTCAGCATTGCACAAAAAATCAGTTCGGAACTTTCAAGTGCAGGATTAATGGTTAAAAGCTGCTCTATAAAATCAGGATAAACTTCCTTAAAACGATTCAGAAATTCAGGATCATTTTTCTTACCAAGCTCTATAATCTCTTCCTGCTTGTTATCATTCATTCTTATTTTAAGGCTTTCAGCTTCCATGGCAAGAACTTTTTTTCTTTTTCTCAGTACCCTGATAATTCTCCAGGCATATCCTCCCAGCAGACAAAGTCCTGTAAATGACAGGGAAATTATCCAGTATATCCTGCCTTTATGATGATCAGCATCCTTCCGGGTTTCTTCAATAAAGGATTCCATATCCTGATTAATTGTTGCCAGCAAAGATGTATTGGTTTTATAATAAGCATCAGTATAGGCTTTCAAATAAAAATAAGCCTTTTCTTTATCTCCTGTACGCTCATATAACGTCCTGAGGTCATTATAAATATACTTACCATAATAGGCATAGATACGTTTGGTTTTTTCATTGATTTCCAATGCTTTCTTCAGCGCCTCCTCAGCCTTATCATATTGTTTATAGGTTATATAATATTCTCCCATAATTGTATTGGCATATAATGCAATTCCATCTGCCTTACCACTTCTGTTCGCTTTATTATATGCCAGAGTTACATATTTATACGCTGAGTCTTTATTTTTATGCATGTAAATATAATCACTTATGGCACAATCCATTAAGCCCGTATTATCCAGCTTGTTTGCTTTGTTAAAAAAAAACAGCGCTTTTTCATATTCTTTTTTCCTGACAAAATAAATTGCCTGCCTGAAATATATACTGAAAAGAAGGTCATTTTTAAGCTCAGAAGAACTGACCTTTTGTATGGAACGCATCGCCTCATTGTTATATTCAAAAGCTTTATCTACTCTTCGGAGCTCAAAATTGAAACGCGCATAAACATTATAAAACCTGGCTTTATGTATGGGATCTTCAGAATCGTCAAGGATATCTTTGGCATTATCAAAAAGGACCTGGGATTTCTGATAGTTTTCCAGTGAAATATTAAGCTCTGCCAGATTAATATAGCAAAGGGCTTTTCCATCTGAATAATTCATCTTATCAGCCTTTTTATAATAGCTTTTATTGAGGTTAATCAAAGAATCATATTCTCCGGCAAGCCTGAATTTTTCGTTCTTTTTCAGCAGGGAAATATCAAAATTCTTTTCAGTCTCTTTCCTGGAACTGGAATGACACGACATTAAAATGATAAGTAAAACAGAAAGAAAAATACGGATCATATGTTTCTCTATTTAAGCTGGATTTTTTTATACTTATTTTAGGATGATATTTAGGGTTTAATGCAAACTTTTCATTGGCTGGTTTATGAAATCAGCAATAACCTTTCCATAAAACAGGATCTGACAGCTTTTATTGTGATGATTTTCTTTATTGGGGCAGATTTTCAAAAAACTCATAAATATCTGTTTCTCCGGGAATATTCAGTCGCTTCCTGATTCTGTATTTTTTCTGCTGAACAGATCTGTGCTGTACAAAAGTGAAATCTGCAATTTCCTTGGCTGAAAAACGCAGTTTCAACATAGCACAGAAGCTCAGTTCTGAATTTTCAAGATCAGGGTTGATATCCAGAAGTGCTTTTACAAAATCAGGATATAACTCTTTGAACTTCAATAAAAAAGCAGAATCATTGCTTCTGGCAAGTTCAATGACTTCTTCCCGCTGTTTTGTATGTACATGGTTTTTTAGATCTTCTGTCTGTTTTTTTAAGCGGTTCTTTTTCTGTCTCTGTACATGGATTACTTTCCGGACATATACTCCTGAAACAGTAAGCACAGTAATTGACAGAGCGATAAATAATGGAAGATCATTTTTATGCCAGTCTGATTCCTGCTTCACTTCTGAAATAAAATCCTCGGTAGCTTTATTCATAGCAGCAAATCTTGCCGCATCAAATCTTCCCTCTTCTTCCATATATTTTTTAAGATAGAAATAAGCCTTACCTCCGTCATTCTTTTTCTTATACACATCAGCAAGTGCTTTGTAAACTTCTTTTATATGTGAAGAATAGGTACGCCTTGTCCTAATATTAATTTCCAGAGCTTTTTTAAGGCACTTCTCAGCCTGTTCACTATTATTTATTTCATTGTAATAATAGCCCATTGTATAATACACCCACAGTGATTCTACGTCGGTCGTTTTCTGGCTCAGCATTTTTTCATCTGATCTGGCGATATATATTGCAGCAGAATCAGGTTTGTGGATAAACAGATAGTATTGTGCCACCATGCAGTTGCTGTAGGCAGAATTTTCAAGTGAATTTGCTTTGATGAAACATTTTAAAGAAGTTCCAGACCACCCTTTCCAGGCATAATAAATCCCTTTATTGATATAAAGTCTTGGAAGAAGTTTTTGAGTCAGTGTTGTCTTTTTGGCCTGTTTTAAGTAATAAAATGCTTTATCATTACATTCTATCGCCTTATCATTTATTTTAAGATGAGAATAATACAGGCTATAATCGTCATAGAATGTCGCTTTATGAAACATATTTCCTGATTTTACCAGATCTTTCTCTGCTTTATTAAAGAAAAAACGGGCTTTTTCATAATTGCCTGCCGAAATATTTACGTCAGCCATATTCAGATAGCATAGACCTTTTCCTGCTGTATATTTCATCCTGGCAGCTTTTTTCAGATATTCTATATTGAGCCGGATAAGCGCTTCATATTCACCGGAAAGCTGCAACTGTGAACTTTGGGTCAATAAAGAAACGTCAAAATCTGCTCTTTCTTTATCCCTGAAATCAGGTCCGCATGAAAGCATGCTCCAACATAACCCTATGGAGATTACAGAGGATATCATTTTCTTTATGCTGGTCAACGGTGTGTTTGTATTCTTAAAAATGATCAATATAATTTTTCCCATCAGCACTACTTTTCCCTATATCTACCTACGCATATTTAATTAAATATGTTGATAATTTTCTACTGCTATTTTAATATTTTTCCCTAATATGTGTTATAAATATACATAATTTATCATGCTTATCATGAAATAAGATGCATATTTTGCAAAAATGTAACATTCAGATAAGGATTTTATTTTTTCTTTATACAATCAGTTTTTTAAAGTTTTCAGGCTGTTTGTGCAGGAAGTTCTGCTATAAAAAAGTTGTTGTATATATAATAAGACTGTCTGGAATAGAATTTGTTACAAATACAATCAGGAATTAGGCAATGGGTAAAGTTCAACATTTTCCGGATTATAAGTTTTAAGATGGGTTTCAAAGGAATTCTAATAAATTAATCCAAATACAAAAAGGACAAATCATAAAATGATTTGCCCTTTCCCATGAATTTTTATAATCTACTATGTGTTTTTATCTGCAGTCATACTAATAAGCTGTATTAATTGTGTGATAATTTATCATTTATTAGCATTTATTCCACTTTTACGGAAAAATTACCTGTTGATTCCCCCTCAGCCATAGTATTTCCTGAAAAAAATAACCAAACCTCTCCTTTACCTTTGGTATTAAAAGATATTTCATCTGGTAAAGGACCATCATCGCTTCCATCCGGTAACTTTATCGCTGCAAAACGTAAGTTAATATGATTTTTGTTTATAAGATTCACTTTAATAGAAGGCCTATTATAATTGGTTATCTTCAGACTTAACGACTGCCAATCTTTCGTAAAATTTTCATTTAAAATAAAGGGAATTTGGGATGCATCTACTGTCCTAATGATCTCATCTTTATTTGTGACAGGTTCGTTTTCTATAACTTTTATAGCAACTGATTCTTTTTGCGGTTTGTTTTGATTTCCGGTTGAATCTCCATTAGCACGCTGCGTAATTATATTTTTTTCTTTTTGACAACAGATCATTAATAATGGAATCAATAATAACGACTTTTTCATAAACAAGTATTTTTTTGAATTTTAAATTTAGTTAATTGATTGTTTTTTGAATATTACATCTACCGCTTTGATTTTCTCACAAGCAGTTTCAAAAATATAAACATCCTTTGCGTTATCTGCAGTCATACTAATAAGCTGTATTAATTGTGTTATAATTTATCATGTATTAAAAACTTATTCTACTTTTATAAAAAAGCGACCTGTTCTTTTTCCCTCAGCCATATTGCTCCATGAAGTATGTACCAAAATATCCCCTTTGCACTTTACATCGCAAGAAAATTCATTTGGTAAAGGACCTTCGCTGCTTCCATCACATAATGTTACCATATTAATACGTACATTAAACCCCTTCCCTTTTTTTGTAAATAATTTCACTTTAAAATGAGGTTGGGTATAATTGGTTATCCTCAGTCTTAAACACTGTCCCTCTTTTATAAGATCTTCTTGTAAGATAAAAGGAATCTGAGAAGCATCTACAGTCCTTATGATCTCTTTTTTATTTGTAATGGGTTTGTTTTTAATAAATTTTATAGCAGCTGATTTTTTTTGCGGATTATGCTGATTTCCGATCGAATCTCGATTAGTACGCTGAGCAGTTAGGCCTTTTCCATTTTGGAAAAAGATAGCGATTAATATAATTAGCAATAATAATTTTTTCATAAGTTTTTTGAGTTTTAAATTTAAATGATGTTTTTTTGAGAAAATAATGAATGGTAATCTGAAGCGTAGATATGGAAGTTTTACATCTCATTGTTTTTAAATCTTAATATCTGCTCTTTGATATTCTTACAATAGGTTTCAAAGATATAAACATCTTTTGCGTTATCTGCAGTATTTACATACTCAAAACCACGCTCAAGTGAATAAAAGTGTTTTTAATCAAAAACTCTATCTTTAAAATGGTTTCTTTCTACCTGTATAAAATAAATTTTATCTTTTCTCAAATTCCAAAAAATGATATTAGGGCCTTTTCTTCTGAGCATAGTTGATTGCCCATGCCATTAAATTGAGAAAAAGGTGTGAGTTATATGTTACCACCTGTCCGTAAGTATTCGGAATGGCAACAGTAACTCCATTAGTCGTTCTAAATTTGGCAGGCCAGTTGTAGGGCTGAACTCCTTCGTTAGCAACAAAAGGACCTCCATCACCAAAAAAAGCAAAACCATTATCTTTACCAACAAATGCTCTAATGCTGCTATCATCCACACCATCATATGCAATAACATTCGCTTTATCAAATGGGAATCCCGCGATTGTAAATCTGAAATTCCAGCCGGAATCTCTTCCCAGGGCTTTCCCTGTGAGATTCATAAATGGACCATTGGTGATCATATTGTTCGTATCCTGAATTCTATCAATAACGATGCTGTTATCATTATCAGTAACCTCCATCAGATTATCGTTAAAAATTAATCGCGCCAAATCTCTGGCTGCTCTGTTCCTTGGTGAAGCAGCTGCATCTCCATCTGAGGAATAAATAAGCACTCCCCCCTTCGCTACATAATCTGCTAAAAACTGCCTTTCCTCACTGGTGTATGCTATATAATTAAACTGAACCAATACAATATCAGGATTGAATGTTGTAAACTGTGACTGTTGTGAAGCATTTAAGCCAGTAAGCAGCAAAAATTCAAAGCCATTGACAGGATATGTTGCAGACTGATTGTTGCCAAAATAATTACTACCGCCCAGAACTTTATTAAGAAGGTTATCGGGTCTTGCAATGTTGTATAAATTATTATTATTGTCAGAAAGTCCGATAATTTTCATTTTTCTTGCGGCAACTTTTACATGGATAGGACTGTTACTGCAGCTGTTTTTTCCCAATGAACTGTTGGTGGTTAATACAAATGCATCATTTCCATTGATTACAGGCTTTCCTGTTCCTATTAAAATGACCTGCTGTATTCCCCCGGATAATACTCCTTTGGCACTAAAAGAATACCCATTTACTAAAGGTGTAGAAATTTCATACTGTGCTCCTGCTGCTGTAGCTGGTGATGTTATATTTAATGCAATAGTATTTCCTGCTGTAAGCTCTTTATCAGCTATATATTCACCATTGATTGTTGTGCCTGAGCAATTGATTGTAAATTCAGGAATAATGGTGGAATCCTCAACTGAAATTTTTAAGGTATCACAAACTAGCTGTTCATAATTATAAATTAAAATCTGATCCCCAGCTCCTCCTGAAGGGGTTGCATTGATTGGAGTTCCATAGCCTGGAACCTCTATGGTGAAGGTTCCTGTCTCCAATACCTCTCCTTCCAACTGGAAGCTGTATCCATTACTATTGGCAGTTTTAGCTGTTATATGATAATACCCTGGTTTCGTAACAGTTATTTTCATCCGGAGAAAATCAGAAGCAGTAAGTTCTTTACCGGTAGTATATTTACCTTTACTTTCTATCTGTGTACAATCCATTGTGAAAACAGCTTTCCCCTGTTTACCACAAAGGCTTTTCCATTCATTTTCTGTACTGTTCCAGTAATTGTAACAGTTTTCATCCGTATTAAATATTAATAAACTATTTTCCTTGATTCCGGGAGACATCTTATTTCTCTGGTTCTCTGTTAATCTTGGAATCAGTATTCCGGTATCGTTATTTTTCGAGACAATATCCAATGTCGACATTTTGTTGGGTGATTGCGTATTTATTCCTACCTGTGATAAAAGGAATGAGCTATACGTTGTTATAAGTAATAAAAATAATTTTGTACTGATACTCTTGTGCATAATCGCTTATTTTAATAGTGATACTGAAGAAAGGATGGCCATCTTTTCATATTGTCAGTTTTTTAGATAAATGGTTTAAAAGGCAAGTCGAGAAATTCTCTAAAAATGATAACAACAGTATAGTAAGGTTACATTTTTTTAAATTTCTGTACAGGATACGGGATCTCTGATATAAAGGTCCTGGGTCTGAAACTGTTGAGTATTTATCTGCTCTTTCAAGTACTACAGGTTCGCAAGAACGCCTGATGAAGACTTTATCTATTCCGGATCTCCTGTAAACTTGTCAATCCAATTCGTTTTATTTCAAAATCCATGAATTAATTGTAGATAAAAAGAATTCTTAAAACTCCTTTTATTTCATAGTGCAAAACTATTACTCAAATATTAGTAACAGTTAAGAGCAAAATTAAAGTTTAATTAGAGACATATTACAGTGTAATTAAAATTGAGAATCAGCTCTTTTTCTGTTCACAAAGACGATCGTGAGTGCTTTTAAGATCTTTCAGTGTCAGTTTTCCAATCAATATCCTGAGATTTTAACTGAACTATATATCTATCTAACAAGGCATTGCATTCATTAATTTTCTAAATCACAATCACAACAGTACAAAAAAAGAGTCTCAAAAAGCTTTAACTAAAAAAAGAACTTTGGTTAATTTTATCATACACCAGTAAAAAACATTCAAAAAATATAAACCAGACATATATAATATATGTTTTGATCTTTTGGGATTCATACATCATCATTTCCAATATGAACCTATAATTTTACGAATATTCACAAACAGAATTCATTTTCACTAATCATTGAGATAATTCTTAATGAAGAACTTTTTCCTATGAAAAAAACAAATATTTTACTTACTGGAATAACGGGAATATTGGGAAGACATATCTTCTATGAACTCCTGCATGAATATGCAAATAATAAAAAAAAGGGCACACTGATTGTTGTTATAAGACCCAAGGCAGGGCAGACTGCGTATGAACGATTACGATCTATTGTGAGGCATCGTTTCAGACCAGCATATTTAAATAATTATACTGAAAATGAACTGTTACAGTATGTTATATCAATTGAATCAGACATTGAGGCCCTGAATAACACACACTTCACCACCCTGGAGAGCTATGACAATATCTATGTAATTCATGCCGCTGCAGAAACCGACTTATCCAACACTTCCACCGCTCATGAAAAAATATTTGTCAATAATTATTTAGCCTCCAAACATTTACTGGAATGGTGTTCTCCCAATCTATATAAGTTTATTTTTATCAGTACCACTTTCTCAATAGGCCATTATGATCCTGTGGTCTATGATCAGTATATTTCATTTGATGCCAATAACCATCCGGTACTGAAGCCAATATTATCCCACAGGATTCCTTATGAAGAGTTCAAAATAAAAATGGAACAGGAGCTTATACAGTATTGCCAGCAGCAAGAAAAGAAATGGCAGATCATAAGGCCTTCCACTATATGCGGACGCATGCTCGATGAGCCATTATATTACACACCTGAGTTTAATGTATTTTACTTATTAGGTAAGTTTCTGTTAGCATGCTCTTCAACAGACATTATTCACAGAGGGGAAACATTCAGAATTGAATCAAATCCTACCGGCACTATGAATATTGTCCCTGTTGATTATGTAGCCAAAACAATAATCCGTGCATTTGAAAACGATGCCATTGACCAACTGAATGCAGTGAGCCAGCGTCAGGTCTCTGTTGCCTATTTACTTCAATCCATCTGCAGTTATACAGGAGTAAAATGTGAGTTGGCAGAACACCCTCCCTTACGGGAAACGATGACGGAAGCAGAAAAGCAGTATTATGAAGTAATGGCTCCCATACTGTCTTATTATTTAACCTTACCTGTTCATCAGTTTGATACAAGTACACTCAAAGAAATCATGACAGATATTCCTGATATAGATGTTGAAAAAGGACTGAAGGATTTATATGCGTTTGCTTACGAAAATGAATTCAGATCACTTTAGACTATTTTAAAGAAGAAACTTACCCTAATCATTTAAAATAAGATATGAAACAAAAAAAAATTGCCATTATTGGAATTGGTTGCCGATATGCCGGAAATATGAACAATGCTGAAAGTTTCTGGAATCAGTTGAAAAACTGCAAAGATGCTGTAACTGATGTTCCGGCAGACAGATGGAATTTGGACAAATTCTATGATCAAAATGAAGATGCCCCGGGAAAAATGTATACCAAACGGGGGGCATTTTTGAAAGAAAGTATTTATGACTTTGATTATAATTTTTTTGGCATTTCTGCCAGGGAAAGTATGACACTTGATCCTCAGCAAAAACTTTTGCTTGAAATAGCATATGAAGCATTTGACGATGCTGGGCTTGATATTCATATGCTCAAAAAAACAAAAACCGGAGTTTTTATTGGAGGATTTATGCTGGACAATTTATTGTTACGGACTTCAGGTGACACCTTGAGATACATCAACACGCATACACCTACGGCCGGTACAGCTACCTTACTTTCTAACAGGCTATCCCACACTTTCGACCTGATGGGCCCTTCCTTTAGCGTTGATACAGCCTGTTCTTCATCTATGGTAGCTGTTCATCTGGCTTGTCAGGCTATTAAAAATAATGAAACTGAACTTGCCATTGCAGGAGGAGTCAATATAATGATCAATCCGGTGGCCAGCATATTGATGAGCAAAGGAAAATATCTGGCTAAAGATGGCCGCTCCAAGGCTTTTTTCGAACAGGCTGACGGGTATGGAAGAGGTGAAGGTGCCGGTATGATCGTATTAAAAGAGCTGGATAAAGCTATAGAAGACAATGATATTATTTATGCTGTAATTGAAAGCACTGCAATTAACCAGGACGGAAGGACAGAAGGGATCTCCCTTCCCAATCAGGAAGCTCAAATCAATGTTATTAAAGACGCTCTTAAGGCAGGTAATATCTCTCCAGCTTCCATTGATTATATAGAGGCTCACGGTACCGGCACAAAAGCAGGTGACCCAATTGAACTGGGAGCTTTAGGCAGTATATATGGCAAAGATAGAACAGCACCCCTGCCTGTCGGTTCTGTAAAAATAAATATCGGACATACAGAAGCGGCTTCTGGTATTGCCGGAATTATAAAAGCTGCATTGGTACTGAAAAACAAAGAAATTTTACCTCATATGAATCTTGGGCCCCTGGCCACCAATATACCTTTTGAGCAGCTCAACATCAATATTCCGCTACAAGGAGACAGCTGGTATTCAAAAACGCGGCCTGCTTATGCTGCTGTCAATTCTTTTGGTTATGGAGGAACAAACGGTCACGCCATTTTATCAGGGTTCGATCCCATCTCTGCTCCTGTTCCTAAAGAACAACCTCAGCCATATCAATTTGTTATTTCAGGAAAATCATTAAAATCACTGAAAGAAAATGCCTCTAATTTGTTACAATTCCTTGAAGATAAGAAGGATATATCCTTAAGTAATTTAGCATATACCTTAACCCGGAGAAAAACCATACACGAGTTTGCCTGGTTACTGGAAGCTGAAACCCAGGAGGAATTAATATATGCTCTGGAACTAAAATTACAGAAAGAGGAATACCCTAAAGCATCTGCAACCAATGACCAAAGATTGGTATGGGTATTTACAGGCATGGGTCCCCAGTGGTATGATATGGGAAAAGAGCTGTACAATGAGAATACTATATTTAGAGATACTCTGGACAAATGTGACGCTCTTTACAGTGCTGTTGCCGGTTATTCACTGCTTGCTGAAATGCAAAAGCCAGAGGCCCTATCTCAGATTACAAAAAACAATTTGGCTCAACCTGCTAATTTTTTTATACAAATAGGGTTAAGCGAGATGCTGGCATCGAAAGGAGTTCATCCGGATGCAATAATTGGGCATAGCGTAGGAGAAGTTGCTGCTGCAGTGGTTGCTAAAGCGATAACATTGGAAGACGGAGTCCGCATGGTGTATCAAAGAGGGAGAATCCTTCAAAAAATAGCAGGGAAAGGTACCTTGCTGTCCGTAGGACTAAGCTTTGAGAAGGCTACGTATTATCTGCAGTCATTTCCTGATCTGGAAATAGCAACCATTAATTCTCCTCAGTCTCTAACGATTGCCGGCACTGAAAATGACTTAAGCCTACTCGACAGAAAGCTCACCATTGATGGTGTTTTCTCAAAATTTGTACGGGTAGAAGTTGCTTACCATTCTTCACAGGCTGAAGAATTGAAAGAGGAATCTATGGAAGCATTTTCCTTTGTAAAGCCCACTTTACCTACAATCCCATTATACTCCACTGTAACTGCCGAACTTGTAGACTCAGTGATCCATAATACTGATTACTGGTGGATGAATATACGGTATGAGGTATTTTTCAGTCAGGCTCTTGGAAAGCTTATTCAGCAAGGATATACCAATTTTATGGAAATTGGCCCTCATCCGGTGTTAAGCGGTTCTATCAGAGAAATTGCCGCAGATAAAGGGACAAGGGTAAATACTTTTTACACCTTAAAACGTCACACAGAAGAAAATGCTTCCATCAATACCAATATAGAAGGACTGATAGGTGCTGGTATTAAAGTAGAGTTAAATTCCGGGCTTAAAGCTCAGGTGATCAGATTACCTGCTTATGCCTGGGATAAAGAATATTGCTGGACACAAGCTGCTGAAATCAGTAATTACTTAACTGGTGAGAATAATCCAAATCCTTTTTTGCAAGAAAAACTGGAAGGTCCCGATATTTGTTGGAAAACACAGGTCAACAGGCCGGCACTATCCTACCTCAAAGACCACCAGATCGGAAACAGCATTATTTTTCCGGGAGCCGGCTATATAGAAAGTATATTATCTGTACTATCCACTAAGTCAAACTCAGGAACATTCATTATTGAATTTATAGAATTCATCTCGCCTTTATCTTTTAGAGAGGGAGAATTTCCAGAGCTTTTTACAGCGCTAAATTCTGACGGGGCTTATTCTATTTCATCTAAAATCAATGATAACTGGACCGTTCATTCAAAAGGGATTGCATGGGCTTCGGACAAATTTGTTCCTTTACCTGCCAAAGACATTTATGCATTACTCCTATTTCCTGATGTCTTCAGTAAAACTGACGCTTATAATTATTTTGCATCGATTGGATTAAATTATCAGGCAGCTTTTCAAACGATTTCATCTTATTCATTTTTTAATGGCAATGAGATTTTTTCTGTTTTACAAAATACAACAACAGAAACATCAGATACACAGTCTATTTTACATCCTACGATTCTGGATGGAGCATTTCAGTCTCTTTTATTACTTTCAGCCAATACTCATCCAGGTAAAACCTATTTACCCGTCAAAATTGATAGCATTAAGGTGTTTGCTCCTTTGCCTTCTACCGTCTATTGTATAGCACAGATCACTGAAGAAAATATAAATAATCTTTCAGGAAATTTACAGTTGCTCGACCAAAACGGAAACATATTGGCTGACATTCAGGGTTTGTTCTGTAAAAAGGCTCAGGTCAGCAGTGAGATCAGCCAACAGCAAAACTGGATCTACAAATATAGTTTTGCTCCATATCAGCTTAGTGGGAATAATGATTTTGTGAATATCCCCTTATTGGTTACCGGTGATTATTCGGTATTTAACAGTCTTTCTTTTCCTCCCGCATTTCCTGTTGAGTTTGTCCTGATCAGTGAATTAGATTCAATAGAAAATAAAGAATTTCAGCTATTATATCTGGCATCTGGCGGGGAAAAAAATAGTGAGACTGATTCCTCAGCTGATTACCATCAACTGATTAGATTACTGCAACATCAGGGTGTAAAGAAACATCTGAAGCGTTTATTGCTATTGGTACAATATGGTCTTGCTGATGAAACGGTTCCTGTAGTGGAGAAAATAAATCCCCATCACACAGCACTGGCCGGTTTTGCCAGAGTAGTTGCTATTGAGACTCCTGATATACAATTAAAAACAATCGATATACAAAGTCCGCTGAATGAAAATGAATTACAGACACTTTTACAAAGTTCATTTGAAGAAGAAGAACTGATTTATACACAGTCCGGATGGAATCAGGGTAAATTGGTTTTGGATGATGTTTCTTTTCCGCAAAGAGCCAAAAGCGCAGCAAAGAAGAAGCCCGGTCAGGCGTTCAGTTTCGATATATTACAAAAAGGCAAAATTGACAGTCTGGTTTTCAGAAACATAGAAATTGAAAACCCCGGCATCCACGAAGTACAAATCGAAGTCGCTGCATCTTCCCTTAATTTTAAAGACGCTATGAAGGCAATGGGACTATTAAATGAATCAGCGCTGGAAAATACCCTCTTCGGAACTCATTTTGGAATGGAAGGCGCTGGTATTATCACCCGGTTACATTCATCCGTTACTGAATTTAAAGTTGGGGATAGAGTTTATTTCAACGGTAATGGTTTGAGAACCCATATTAATGTACACCGTGATTTTGTACACAAGTTGCCTGACCACATTTCTTTTCAGGAAAGTTCAACTTTCCTGGTTTACCTTACTGCCTGGATTACATTGATTGAACTCGGACATTTACAAAAAGGAGAACGTATCCTTATTCATGCAGCCGCAGGCGGTGTAGGATTGGCCGCTTGCAATATAGCATTAAGTAAGGGGGCAAAAGTATTTGCAACTGCGGGTACTGATGAAAAAAGAGCGCTATTGAAAAAAATGGGCATTGAACACCTGTATGATTCAAGATCACTAAATTTTTATGACGAAATATTAAAGGATACTAATGGAGAAGGGGTTGATATGGTATTAAATTCACTGGCTGGCCCTGCTTTACACAGAAGCTTACGTCTTATCCGTACTTCAGGAAGGTTTATAGAAATAGGCAAACAGGACATTACAAGCAATTATAAATTATCACTTCTTCCCTTCAACAAAAGTATACAGTTTATTGCTTTCGATCTTGATAAAAGTTTCCTCATATCACCTCTTCGTTTTCGGGATTCTTTTGACAACTTCCTTCAGGCTTATTCTGAAAAACAATTGCCACCACTTCCCTATGAGGTTTTTATGGCAGGACAGAGCAGGGAAGCATTTAAAAAATTAGCTTCCGGGACTTATTCCGGAAAAGCAGTCATCGATTTTACAGACCAGACACTTGAAACCGTTCCTGAAGTAAAAGAAAGCTTAAGCTTTAAGGAAGATGAAAGTGTTTTAATCACCGGAGGTTGTAGTGGTTTTGGACTGAGAACTGCACTATGGTTTGCAGAACAAGGGGTGAAACATCTGATACTGGCGAGCAGAAAAGGCCAGATCGCTCATGAGGAAAAAACGATCCAGGAAAAAATAGAATCCTACGGCTGTAGAGTTTATCCGCTTCAATTAGATGTTACCGATGAATATTCTGTTAAAAGTGCTGTACGTTTTTCTGCTGAGAAAGATCTGCATTTGATTGGTATTATTCATGCAGCAGCTGTACTTGAAGACTGTCTTGTGGAAACAATTACCCCAGCTGTTTTTGACAAGGTATTTCTGCCTAAAGCACAAGGTGCATTATACCTCCATGAGCAAACCAAAGATATCCCGTTAAAGTTTTTTGTATGCTATTCATCCGGATTAAGCTACACAGGTAATCCGGGACAGCTGGCTTACGTTACAGCCAACTCCTTTTTAGATGGACTTGCATTAGACAGAATAAGACAGGGATTGCCGGCAACCAGCATCAGCTGGGGGGCTATTGCCGAAACAGGTATGGTAGCAAGAACAAAAATGGCACAGACACATTTGAATAATATTGGTTTTAAACTTATATCTCCGGTATTCGGACTCAACATCATGGGTGATGCTCTAAAGAATTTCCAAAATCATATTGGCATTATCGATGTAGACTGGAATACAATGACAGACTCACTTCCGGGTTCCTGGAAAAGATTAAGCGGCTTGCTTGATAAACAACAGCACGAATCTTCATCTCCTTTTGTACGTCATCTTTTTACCATGGAAGAGACAAAATGGGATGATACTATGATAGAAGGGATCAAGGATTTAATTGCTGAGATTACCGGAGGGAATAAAGATGTTTTAACTCCCGATACCAAATTAACAGATCTTGGATTTGATTCTATAATGTCAGTTGAATTAGTTGTAGCCATTCAATCTAAAATGGGCATTAATTTATCCATTATGGAAATACTTGGCGCGACTACTATTGTCCAGCTGACACAGATTACTAAAGCAAAGATCCTCATTCATAAATCTGCATTAAAATAATCATGAAGGTTCTGTAACTGGGATTATCTTGCTATCAATAGTTAAATCTGGATTTTCAATAATTGTGAAAATCCAGATTTTTTATTTGCCGGTTGATCTGCAGTATTCAATATGCCAATCTGCAGAATAATATCAGAAATTGTTTAAAAGTTCTTTTGTTCAGAACTTTTAAAGCCTTTACTTCCAAATACTTGAGAAACAACCTGCAATTACTAAAATTTGTCAAAAAAAGTAATGGTATTATGAAAAGAAAGATTTTATTTGTTATTCCCTGTAACAATTCTTTAGGAAGTTTTCTCACTGAAACATTTCGTCCTTATTTTATTTTTATAAAAAATAAATATTCAGTTGACTTTGCGGTAAGCCAGGAACAAAGTCCATCCAGAATCAGTAGAACAAACGATCTGCTTGATATTAGTTTTCTCAATGGAGGGTATTATAAGAAAACATTTTCTCTCGAAGAAATCAATGTAGAAAATTATAGTGCTGTTTATATTCCGGGAGGGCTTGCTCACATGATAAATAATAGGAAACTGCAGAATTTTTTACTCAATATGTATGAAAAAGGAGTTGTAATTGGATTAATATGCAACGGCCCCATTTGCTTGCTCAATATCAAGTTAAGCAATAACGAATATCTGATAAAAGGAAAATACCTGACTTGTCTTAGCAACCAGGAAGAAAAAGATTATCAGACAGACACTCCCTTTTTTTTAGAGACAGCGTTAATAGAAAGAGGAGCTAAATACAGTTCTGCAGCTCCCTGGAAATCTCATATAGTAATTGATGGAAAACTGATCACAGGACAAAATCCGGCATCTGGAAGACTTGTAGCAGAAGCTATTATTTCAGTTTTAGAAAATAAATGACAAACACTGTAACCTGTTTAATAGGAACAGTAATAATAATGTGTTATTCAGAATTCGAAATTAATAATGATTAAAAAATAAAAAATGATACTAGAAAATTTTAAAATAAAAGAAACGATGAAGGGTGTTTCATTACTATTAATAAGGCTAATTGTCGGATATGGTTTCTATAATGCCGGTTTTATGAAAATATTAGATGCTCCGTCCAATGCCATGTGGTTTGAAAGTATCGGCATTCCATTTCCAGTTGTTAATACATGGTTGTCAGGATGTATAGAGCTGATTGGGTCAGTTTTCCTTATATTAGGTATATTTACAAGAAGTACGTCCATTATTTTAATTTTTGTAATGCTGACTGCTATTTTTACAGCCCACCTGGGGAATGGCTTTTCCGCGGCAAACAATGGATATGAAATAAATGTATATTATATTATTATGTTGTATACCCTCATAGAGTATGGATCTGGAAAACATAGTTTACTATCTTTTCTCTCTCATAAAAAAATAAAGAAAGTAATTGATAAATGATACTTAGGTATTTTAATACGTAAATAATAAAAAATGATAGAATCTGTAAGAAAAGCGTTATTAATCTTGGAATATGTTGCTCAAAATGGAAATGATGTTCGTCTTCAGGATGTAGCCAATTCACTGGATATGAAGAAAAACACGGTTCATAGCTTTTTTAAAACGTTTACTGAACTGGGATACATGGAAAAAAATGATGGAACACCAAGATATAGGATTAATTCTAATATTAAGAATCTAATCCCCCCATCTGCAGATGTTTTTAAATTAAAGCAATATTTCCGCCCTATTCTGAAAAAAATAACTGAAAAAACGGGAGAGACCTCTTATTTAACAGTTCAGAAAGGAAGTTCAATATGTCACGAACTTATCTGTGAGCCTGATCGTAATGTTAAAATTTCTCTGGAGCCAGGTAAAGATACGCATCTCAAAAATTCTGCATTGGGAAATATTTTTATCACGTATTCTATGCATTTAAAAAAGATGGTATCAGGAGAAAACTGCTCAAAGGAAGATCTAAGGTTATTAAATGAAAAAATAGCATTCATTCAGCAGAATGGTTTTGCTATTGAAACTGAGCAGTTCAAAAAGGGACAAAATTGTATTGCTGTTCCTATATTCGAAGGAATGCGTCTGGTCGCAGCCATTGGTATATCAGGGTCGTCCGATACATTCAATCAACATGAAATGTTCAAAGCTGTCAGGCTTATTCAATCATACTTATCTAAAATAGAGTTTTAAAACAAGCGTTACCTAAAAAAAAGAATTTTATATAAGCTGGATTTCAGGTTTAGTAACCATAGATAAAATTAGATATCATCTCTGATTTTACTTTGATTGCATTTCTCATTTTTAAATTTAATAAACATCAAAAAGCAGTTCTTAAAGACTGCTTTTACTATTTTTTGAGATTATGTACAATGATAAGCAATCGGTCTCCAATATAATTACAAAAAAGACTTGGCTAAGTTTGTATATTCAACTGTATAGCGCTTTTTATCTTTTCCTATATAGATAAACTTATATTTTGGTAATTGTTCCTTATTCAGTTTTATATCTTGTTTGTTATCGATAGTAATCACAACATCTTTATTGTTTACAATTATGCAGGCAGCTGTAAACCCAAGCATCGGTGCGGTTTTACCTCTTTTATTAATAATTAAACTATCTCCGTTTTTAACCGTTATAAAATTATCGAATTCGGATGTAAAAGTCAAAAATGATTTATTTTTATCATATGCGTTAAATTTTTCAATTAGCACTTTAGATCTCACATTATCAACAATTTCCGCCTCGACACCATACTTTTCAGACGTAGTAACACTTGTACATCCGATAAAAGCAAATAATAAAAAAGAAATCATTCCATTAAGTATTTTCATAATTTATCTTTTAGATTCTTGTTCTATTAATTTTATGATCTCTGTTCTTTGTTTGAGAGTATTTTTTGTACAGGTTGCCCTCTCACGCATTAAAAATATCACAAAAAATGTGATTTATAATCCATATTGAAATAAAAACTTCAAAAATAGACACCATTCGTTGATTAAACAGTTTAAATATCCATGGCAAAGCAAGAGTTATTATTCATTAAAACCACTTTTTATGGACTATTGATATATTCAGATATTTATTAGGATTAAAGATAAAATGTCAAGAAGTAATTTAAACATCATATTAATACTTCTCTTCAGTGGTATTGTGGATTTAGTAATCCAATGATTACTGTTTTCATACAGATCGCCATTCATAGTGGACAGGACGATAGACCTTGAATCTCCAATAAGAAAAATCATATGATTTGTTATTTGAAAAGAAAAGAACTCCTTGAATTTTTATCAAATACTTTACCTTGCTCTGACAGCAACATAATAAATATTTTATTATGACCAGATCATTTTCAATAGAAATGAGGTTGTCTTTTAACTCCTAAAAACTATTTTTTAAGCTCCTGCAAAATATACATTGCATTCTGATTGTCCGGATCTAACTTTATTGATTTCTCATAATTTTCAATCGCGTTATGTTTATTCCCATTTTTCATAAATGCTTCTCCAAGACTGTCGTAAGCATTTGCAGACTTTGGATTATTTTTTACATTCTCTGCGAAAATTTCGATAGCATTAACAAAATCGTTGTTATTTAGCCTTTGGTATCCACTCTCATTAACGAGATCTTCATCTGGAATGATCTGATAACCATATTGTCGCGAAAGAGCATCAAAATGATTTCTGATATCCTCATATGATTTCACCATTGAAGCATCCCGGGGATTCAGGTACCATTTTGAATATATAAATTTTAATCCATCGTACATACTCTGATACCCTACGGAGAAATGATCCTCACCAGAATATTGTTTAAAATACCAAATCAAGTTCTTATCTGCATATTTTTTCAGGCTCTCATGCAATGTTTTAACAGGAGCAAGGCCATCAGGCTCGTCACCAATGGAAAGATATAAATAACTAGTATGATTCCCATTCTTTTGTAATGCTCCGCGAAATTGCTTTAAAATTGCAGTATTTCCGTCATAAATGGCTGGGCTGATGATAATATATGATTGGAATAACTCAGGCCTCTCTTTCTTACAGTACAGTGAAAACAGGCCTCCAAGGGAATGTCCTTCCAGTGTACGATAAGGTACTGTTCTGAAATTAGATTCAATGAAAGGAATAGCCTCCTGCTTCAAGAAACTTAAAAACTTTTCTGCGCCGCCAGTATTACGCAAACTATTGTCAAACTTTCCATGAAAGGTCATGGAGTGGACCGGAGTAAAATCACGCACCCTATCCGTATTAACTATTCCTACAACAATAGATTTAGGCATACGATATCGATCAGAAAGAAATCTTTCCATTTCGGTAACATAGGCAAAGTTTTGGTCGGGATCCAAAAGATAAATTACCGGATAAAGCTTTTCTCCTCTATCATAACCTTCCGGAAGATAAATCCAAAACTGACGTTCCTCATTTAAAACTTTTGAATGGAATACTTTACTAATCTGATTCCTAACTGGAAGCGGCTCCTGAGAATAGCTTAAACTTATGCTTGATACCACCAGCACAATTATTAAAATAAGTTGATAAGCTAAGGTTTTTCTATTTATAATCATAGGCTTTATATCTTACTGGTATTCAAAATATAGCAAATATAAAAAGAAAAACTTACCCACTTATCTCCCGTTCTGCCTCTCACCGTTTCAGCACAACCCCATATTTCGACGATCAATAAGAGATAAAACCCTAGCTTCATTTAAAAAGCAATCAAAACCAAAAAGGGATAATAATACGACTTGAAAATAAACAGCTTGCTCTACACAACATCTTTTTAGAAAATTCTGTTCAGCTTTTAAGAAATAAAAAAAGAGACAACTTTAACAGTTATCTCCTTAAGTGACCCGGCTGGGATTCGAACCCAGGACCCATACATTAAAAGTGTATTGCTCTACCAGCTGAGCTACCGAGTCGGCCGCTTACTTTTTCAAGTAAATCCCTTTGTTTAAGGGACTGCAAAGATAGAAACTTTTTCTTTATTTACAATACTTTTAAGGCATTTCACCACCTTAATAATGCTAACTTTTACGAAATCAGAGACAAAAAATTTCCGTACTGTTTCAGCTGCTATAATTTTTGAGTTTCAATTCATGTAAAAATGAGCAGTGCATCCCGGTCACAAACAAAATACGGATGATTCAGTAATAATCTATTTTTTATTTACACCCGTTAGTACCAGCACGAACGTCTTTCTTTAAAATGTAAGGAAAAACCTATTGATGGCATCTAAAAAAATATTTTCAAAACTATTACAGGATACCGATACAAAAGATATTTCCAGGTTAGCCATGTATAGAAATTTCATGTAGCTTTGTTATACCAATAAATTGGTTATTGTAATGGAAGATCTCCCACAACAATAAAACAACATCATAAAACATTACAAAATGGCAGACCAACTTTCCATATCAGTTAAAATCAATTCCAGCCCTTCAAAGCTGTGGACGACTTTGACCGACACTAGATTAATGTCAGAATGGTTAGGCGATCCTGAAATGAATATAGAAGTGCAGACTGACTGGAAAGTTAATTCACCCATTTTAATTCGTGGATTTCATCATGTCAATTTTGAAAATAAAGGAATTATACTTCAATATGACAAAGAAAAAAGATTAAGCTTCAGCCATCTCAGTTCTGTGTCGAAACTTGTAGACAAAAAACAAAACTATACTGTTATTGAATTTATTCTGACATCCGTTGATAGACAAACACAGCTGACCGTAAACATTGAAAACTTTCCAACAGAAACGATTAGAAAACACTTTGAATTTTTTTGGCGGACCACTGTTTTCACCATAAAAGAAATAGCTGAAAATATGCCCCGGCATATTTGATATCTGATGACAAAAAATGTTTTGTAGATCAGATTATTACACCCTGTTAGTGGAGACTAATGCCAATCCTGTAGACGTGATAAAAATCGTAATTCCTATATTTCACTGATCCACTTTACAGCGTTGATTCCTGGCATAAAAAGGTACATGCCTCCCTTTAATGTATTGAAAGTCGGCATTCCAATAAAGCGCTTTGGTAAAGGATTGTCGGGCATCGTAAAAGTTCCTTTGCCTTCGTTGAGTCCTATCATAGGATCCCTTTCATTTTTGAGGCTGACAAAATTCCCGTTGTTCACCCATTCTTTTTGTAAAAACTCAAGGGTCTCCATAGCTTTTGCACTAAACGCTATAAAATAAAGCCCTCGTTCTTTGCCATCATCCTTAATACTGCCATTGGGTAGTGCAGGCCCATATCCTACGCCTTTTCGTATAATGCGGTGCAGGTTTACATCCGACATTACTGCCATTTTACTGTTACGTGGATTCATGCGGCGCATGTGGCTTGAGTAAGGTACGACCTTACCATTTTGGTCATTACTGAAATCAAAATCATTATTTTTTGTAGCATCAGCCCCTAATTCGGCATTATCTTTAAACGGGCACATATTTAATGGGGCTCCGCTCCGCCACCTGCCTATCATTTTAGCAGCCAGCAGGTCCTGCTCATCTTTCGATTTTGCCTGTTCGCTGAGATATTTATTGAAAGCTGCAACATGACTGTGATATTTTCTAAAAATGACAAATGTCCCATTCCTGGCTAACTCAGTGGGTTGTGGCATAGGATAATGATTGCCAGCTTCGTTAGTATATCCCAAAATAAATTCCCCCGCCTTTATGGGGCGTTCTTTTGAATTTAATTGCTCTGCCCCGCTGCCTTCAATTTCAGGATTACTGATCCCATCACGAAAACCAAAATGATTGAAATTACCTTCTATAGGAGTATCAAAATCGGCTTGAAAGCACAATTTAACACCTGGGTATTTTTCCAATACCTGAAGGGCAAGTGCTTTTTTGGAGTTCAGGTCATCCATATTCTTTGCAACGATCGAAACGGCAATATGGTTATTAGCTGCTTTAAAAACGGAATCCCACTTTCCTGGAGCGTTTTCATTAATATCCATCAGTTTTTCGCTGTGGGCAGCCATTCCTTTTTTAAAGGCTTCCGGAAAGCTTTCAATGGTAGACTGCGGAAGTTCAAGCTTCTTTAATCCCTCATAGGTAAAGGCAATTGCAAGCCAGGCATCATCATTATCCCACCAATTTTTTGCACTGGTAACATAAGGAACTATTTCTTTCAAAAATGCCTTAGCGGAAACAGTATCCAGAATTTCCAAAAAAACATTGACACCATGATAAGGTAATGGTCTGTCACGCAATATAATAGCTTGAATATCCTTCAAGTCTATTTTTTCGGCAGTCCGTTTGAATATTTTTTTTAAGAACATAAGACTATTAATTATTAATGTTGAAGCATTGGTGATAAAGAAGTTACATTTAATGTCCACCGACATGACACCAATACAATGCTATAGATGGTGCTTTGGCAGCTTACTGTTAATCACGCGAACTTGAAAGCACTACTGCAAGGGAGTCCATATAATCGCGCCAATGAATTATTTTTCTGTCTTTAATCGTTATGATTGAACAAAAGCGGTTGTGGTATTCTTTTTTTGTTGAAGGAACATTACCGTGTACCGCATACTCCAAAATAATTACATTAGCTGGGTTTGCAGATTTATACACGCGCAGACCATCAGCAGAATGCAGGATATTACCATATCCACTGAACCAGTCCATATAAACTTTACGCCCTTCAAGCCTGTTGGGAAATCCTTCAAAATTGTATAGAAATTCAAACACCGCATCTTCCGCAACGGCATCCCAAAAATGTTCTCCGTCAACTTCGTCTGCCAAACCTTCCATTACGATGTCGTAAAAAGGATCAGCATTTTTATTTTTAAAAGCTGGATGGGTTCTGTCTGCTTGTTCTATTTTCTTTTTCATCTTAGATTATTTCTTTAAAAGGGTGTAATTAAGTTCGGTTACCCCGGAAGTAAATTGCCGGGTAGCCAGGAGTTTTAAATTTATTTTGTCTTTGATGTCTATAAACAATGGAATGCCCTGTCCAAGAATAATTGGATTAACAAACAACCAGTAGCCGTCAATTAAATTCTGTTGAATAAGTGAATGTGTTGCTGTCGGGCTACCGAAAATCAGGATCTCACTCCCTGCCCCTTGCTTTATTTTATTGATTTCGTTGGAAAGGTCATCACTGATAATCGTTGTATTTGTCAAACCTGCATCATTCAATGTTTTTGATAAAACAATTTTGTGAGCCTTGTTATACCACTTTGAGTGGTGGATGTCGTGTTGGGATGCGTTCGGCTTATCTCCTGCGTTTGGCCAGTAAGCCTCCATCATCTGATAAGTAACTCGTCCATACAATGCAGTGTCTGTCTTGCTTATCCGTTCGCCAACATGATCAAAAATTTCTTCATCAACGTTAATCCAGTTCATTTCTCCGTTCGGTCCTGCTACAAAACCGTCAAGCGATATATGCATAAATGAAATTATTTTCCTCATACAATTCTATTTTTTTATTGTTGATTATGATTTGTTACTGATGTTAAATATTTGACCCCAAAGCGACACTATTGCTTAATGCATGTAAAATTTTACCCAAAAAAGTTCTTTCAGCATTCTGGGTTCTTTCCGTTCTTTCCCATTAATCTGCGCTTCTTCCGAAAACAAAATATATTCTGACTTCATTGCATTTTTTTTGAAACTTATAATTCCAAAAGTTTATTCAGACCGTCACCAATCTTTTCTAATCTTGTAATATCGGCAACGGTAAGGTTAGGGTGACTTACAAACCAGGCAGAAGCTGTAATTTGTTTGCTGAGTATAAATTCTTTTACTGTGGGCGACTTAATACCGGGCCATCCTTCAATATTTCCAAAAATCAAATCCATCATCTCCGGTATTTTGGTGGCAAAGTCATTGATATAGGTATCCCAATCACCGTCATAGCAAGTACAGAAAAGCAGCTTGGTGTCATTTTCTAAAAATACAAAACGCATATCGTGCAGTGTACCCACTTTTTTAGCTCCCGTAAGATTGCCTTTTAATGTTTCAAATATCAACTTAAGGTTTCTTGCTCCTTCGGGTTTTAGGTCAGTGATAATAGTCAATTCCGAAAGGTTGCCACTGCGTAGCCCGGCATCGGCATCGGTAACCACGTCGTGTGATTTTTCTAAGGGTTCACCAAGTGTAGCTAAATACAATTTCAGCTTTAATGCTGCATCCTGTGTGAGTTGTTTGATGTTCATACCCATTGAATTAGAGATATATAAATTTAATTAAAATAAATGATTTTAGTGTTTACTGTTTTACCCAATACATGGTTTTTGAAAAAATACCTTTGTGTGCTACAACTTTCAGCTTTTTCCCTTCCAGATAAATTTCACAGTTTCCTTTCTGTCCTGTCTCATGATTTTCTACATTTCCCTTCCATTCCTTTTTTTCAAAGCGTACATTATAGAGCGTAGGACGGCCTTTGGGATCCAAACCTGAAATTTTCCCGTTGTTATTGGAAGTAGTGATGGTAACGCCATCTTCAGTTTTCCATTTTCCTGTAAAATCATCTTTTGCAGTTTGGGCAAAAGATAGGGCGGCAAAAAACATGGAGAATACCAATACAATAAGTTTTTTCATTTTTTATTTTTTTTTAAGTTAATTGATGACACAAAGATCAATCTTTATTTCCTGCATCTCTTTTAGATATCTAAAAAAACACTTTTGGCTGAAAATTATTTTTTCCTTTTATAATTCTCAATCGTATCCATCGTTCCGCAGAACTCTACATTATTCCAGTCAGGATCATAGAAATAAACAGCAGTGTTACCCCCTGTTTCACCATCTCCCATGGGCGGTTTATCGTTGTGGGTTACAGTTCCGTAATTAGGTATATACCCTTTTTCCCTGGCTTGTTTTTCAAAATTTTTCACATCTTCCAAGCGGTTTCCACTTACTTCAAACGCAAAATGAAAAAAGCTCATTCCCGAAGGAATGGTAATTTCCCCCTGCCCATTCCTTTCCTCAATCAGCACCAGGCATTCTTCATGTTCGTCAGCACTCATATAACAGCATCGGATAGTATATCCTTCTTTGAATGGATGCGGTTCTGTTTCAGTTATCCGGCTTGTGCTTAATCCCACAAGGTCACTATACCATTTCCGGCTATCCTCAATACTTTGCACATATATTGAAAGCTGGTCTAAATGCGAAATCAATGATGGTTTAAACACTCCGTAATCGGCGGTTTTATTAGAAAACCTTTTGCCGGTAACAGTGCCTGGCAACAACACTAATTCTCTTATCCATTTTTTGCGCAGCAAAAACGAGATCTTTTGCTTAAATGGTGAAATAACATTGGGCGGTATGTATGTATTTTGTCTCATCTTCTTTGTATTTAAGGTTTCCATAAAATTTCTATCCAATGTCTGTCAGGATCCTGAAAACAGAACGCCAGCCAATCAGGCTGCATTTGTGCCGATTTCAACATCCTCCCTTGCCGTAATGGAATGCTCATGGCTTCAGCCTGTTGCTTTATTTTTTCAAAACCGTTTTTATCCTGCACTACCATTGAATAATGTAACATAGAATGGTTATCCATTTTTAATTTATGGTGCTTAACCATGCAAATGTCGTGGTGGTAAAACCCGAAACTGAAGAAATGCATTTCCTGTTTTGATATTTTCATTGCGGCACTGCTGTCAGGATGATTGAGTGCTGAAAATTGCAGGTCGAATAACTGCATGTAGAAATCTTTTGAACGCTTCAGATCTTCTACATAAAAAACATGGTGCTGTAATTTAGAAACCATAAGAAATAATTTTGTTGAGTTGCGTACCTAAATCAATTTTCCCATCAGCCGAATAGATCTTTGTTTTTACAATATCATTGTCTTGCAGATAATCAGCTTTCTTTTTACGGAGCACATTTACTTTTTTTTCATTGCTCAGCAGCCACGTTGCAATCCCCTGCAGAAACTTGCCTGGAGCTTTTATCACAACTCCTCCCGGCGTGCCTGTCAAAAGCAGATCACCTGCGGACAAGTCTTGAAATTCTGAAATTTCGGTCAGCGTTTCGGCGGGTTTGAAAATAAGCTGAGAAGTATTGGCTTCCTGCCGAAGCTGATCGTTGACCCAAAGCTGAATAGTAAGATTGTTCAGGTAATTGAACTCTTCTTTGTCCAGCAGATAAAAAACAGGCCCCAAAGGCAATAAGGTCCGGCAACTCTTGCCTTTATACCATTGTGCATAATCATCTTTGTATTGCAGGTCTCTTGCTGAAAAATCATTGGCCAGCACAAGGCCCGCAATGTACTCATGTAAGTTGGCTTCGGTAATTTTTACAGGTTGAGTAATATCTTTCCTGATGATTAAACCCAGCTCTACTTCATAATCCAGACATTGGCAGTCTTTGGGACGGATCACGGGGCTGAAAGCTCCGGTAATGGAACTTGAATCTTTTGTAAACAGTACATTGCCGCTTGATTGGCTGCTCAAGCCTGATTCTTTGCGGTGAGAAGCATAATTTACGCCCTGGCACAGCACCCGCAATGGACCCGAAACCGGTGCAAGGATTTCTACTTGTTGAAAATCAAATGTTTCCTTTTCCAAATTTTTGTCAATCAGATAAGTCTGTGGTGCCTCTATGATTGCCATCAAATTAGGAGGTTGAAGAACAAGTTGCGAAATTTTTTCGCCAGATAGACCCCCCCACAGGGTGTTGCCATTTTTTTTGTATTTTACGATTGATATTCCCATAACCATTTACTTTAATTGATATTTAACCGTGTAATTTCCTAATGCATCCTTTACCTTTTCGGCAATGATACCAGGATTTTTTCCTGTTGTGGTAATGTATGCCACCATACCCCATTGAGGTGTCTGGTCTACATTAATTTCAAAGTTTTCGATTTCGCTGATAGATTTCAATTCATTGCTGAACACCCTTTTTATTTCAATTTGTGTAAGCCCGGGCTTGAAAATTTTACCTACCGCGGTAAGCGGAATGACTTCTACAATAAAAATTTCTTTTGGTATTGCTGCTTTTTCGGCAATGTTTTCCTGTGCAAAAGTTCTCAGTTCTTCTTCTGAAACCTGCTGATTGGGTTTGAGCTGCACAAAGGCAACAGGCATTTCGCCCACCCGCTTATCGGGACTGCCGATAGCTGCTGCCATTGCAACAGCCGGATGTTGCGACAATGGCTCTTCAATGGCTTTTGGGTCAATGTTGTGCCCGCCACGAATGATCAGCTCTTTTTTACGGCCTGTTATCCAAAAATAGCCATCTGCGTCTTGTTTGCCTGTGTCACCTGTATTATACCAAACATCATTTCCGTCATTAATCCATATATTTTCATTATGCCGGGCTTCTTTGTAACCGGGGAAAATGTTGATGCCTTTGCAGACAATGATCCCGATTTCATCTGTTTCGGCATCACGCATATATTGTCCTGTTTTTTCCTCCAAAACCACAATTTTCATTTGGTGGTGTGGCAACGCCAGACCAATAGACCCTACTTTGCGCTTACCGAAAGCAGGATTGGCAGAATTAGCACAGGCACCTTCTGTGAACCCGTAGCCCTCTATGATCTTTACTCCGGTACTTGCTTCAAAGTCGTTGAACAATTTAACCGGCAAAGGAGCCGCACCGCACAAAGCATACTCCAGGCTGCGAATGTCTTCCCTCTCCCTTGGTGTCTCCAGTATCATCTGCAGGACAGTAGGCACGGAACTGAAAAAGGAAATCTTGTAATGCTCTACAATTTTCCAAAAGTTTTTGATAACGCCTTCACCCCGATAGCCTGACGGTGTTGCCAACAAAATGCAGCCACCACTCAAAAGCGGCGCGATGCCTGTAACAATAACGCCATTAACATGAAACCACGGTAAACCACAAAGCAGTGTTTTGTAGCCGGTTAAATCAGCCCAATTCATAAGCGACCATGCATTGGCAATTTCATTGCGGTGGGTGTGCTGTGCTATTTTCGGTTTACCTGTTGTACCCCCTGTATGAAAGTAAGAAGCAATAGTATCGGGTGAAAAGGTACGCTGAAAAGAAAGATGATCTTCCGGATACTGGCTTACCGTTTTGTGAAAATCCAAAAGGCGGATGTTATGCGATGTTCTGGGCTTTTTGACTGTGAGCTGTACAGCTATTTTTGGAATGAAATCTAGATATCGGGCAAGATTTACGGTGATAACTGTCTGTAAAGTGGGTACATCAGCAAAAATGCCCGATACTTTTTCCCAAATATCGGTTTTAGGGAATGGTGACAGCGTAACCAAAACTTTTGTACCTGCTGCATTCATAATCTCCGCCATTTGCGAGGGTTGCAACAACGGATTTACAGCATTCACAATGCCTGCGGTTTCTGCGCCAAAAAGTGTAAAAACGGTTTCGGGAGAATTAGGTAAAATGTAGGAAACAACATCGGTATCTCGAATGCCTAAATCACGGAACATATTGGCTGTAGCATTAATTTTTTTGAGTATCTCTTTGTATGTCCACTCTGCCGAATGTTTGAACTTAGTGCCCTGCAGGAAAAACTTTAATGCAACACGATTCGGATATTTCGTAGCACTTCGGGCAACCGCTTCGTAAGTGCTGTCTGGCAAATCAGGTAATGGCTTCTGCTCAAAATCCTGGACATCTTTTCTGTTTGCTATATTCATATTTTATTAATCTGTTTAATTACTGATAAGCTGACTAATGCAACCAATAAAACCGTGACCAAAACAGCCAATATATAGCTCTGCCAGGTTTCTTTTATTTTGATTAAGGTATAAAAGACACCTGCCATAATAAGCAACAAACCAATAGCCGAGCACAAAGCGTAGTATTGCGTAAATAAACCTGCTGTAAGAATGGCTTGTAAAACAGCGACAATATACATGGATGCTGTACTGTAACCTGCCTTTTGAAAAGTCGGCTTTGATTTGCCCATCAACTTGCTGATCATTGCCAAACCAAAAATGAAAGCAATGCTGTATGTGATTGAAGTTATCATATCTTTTTTGTTGGTGCTGATGATATATTTTTCATTTTTAGTTGAAATTCCCTGCACAGTTTTTCAGCACTGTTACCTGATGAGAATACATACAGATCGGGACGGACAATGAAATAATAAGCTTTTCTTTCCGCCCATTTCCGTAACTCTTCAGCATAAGGTTCGGTGTCAAATACTACATATTTCAATTTTAATTTTTCGCAGAGGCCAGCAATATGTGGCGCTCTGCTTTTACCGATTGATACCAATGTCCATTCATTCGATAAAAGCATATCGGAATATCTGTTTGGGTCAATTTTCACTTGCGGAAACAGATAACGCTTCGCTTTTCCTGTACCCCAGAACCCATTTCCCAGCGGATTTTTTGGCAAATGAAAATTGAGCAGCCAGCCTTTGATCAATGGGATTTTTGACAGCACTTTCAACACCATCCAAAGCCGTGTTGTAAAGATCCAGCCTACCAGAATTGTCAATCGGATATTAAACTTTACATGTGGATATCGTTCCGTTTGATAGGTTTTGAGGATGGAATCAGGCCACTGCTTTTGGAGAACAGCATCCAATTTCCAGGTGAAGTTCATTACATCCCTGAAACCTGCTGCCATACCCTGCCCGGTGTAAGGCGGTGTGGTGTGTGCAGCATCACCAGCCAAAATGATGTTTCCACGCTGCCACTCTTTTGCCAAAACACTTTTCACAGAATATAACACCCCATGCTGGATTAGCAGGTTGCCGGTATCCGCACCTATTTCAGACAAAAGCTGTTTGATTTTTTCGGGCTTCTGGATTTCTTCTTTGCTCAGACCATTTGTATAATTCAATTCCCAGCGCTTGTGGTTGCTTATACCATTCATCCTTACCCAGGGTTTCTTATGGCTGCATATTTTTTGAACAGTATTATATTGATCCGGCGTGGGGACTACTTCCAACGCATCTATTTTCAAAATGTCTTTATCAAATCTTAAATCTTCCCGGTTAATACCTAATTTATTTCGGGTAAAACTGTTGGCACCATCGCAAGCGATCATGTATTTTGCAGATGCCAATCTTTCGGTATTTGAAAAAACGGTTATCCCGTCATTGCTTTGTTCGAAATCAGTAATGCCCTTATAAACAAGATTGACATTGGGAAAGCGTTTGCAACCATTGCGTAAAATAGTTTCCAGTTCGGGTTGCAGAAATAAAAAATGATCAGAAGAAAAGCCTCCCGGAAAAACGCTTTTAGCACGAAACAGCACATTGAATTTTTCATCAGTCAGTTCTAAACCGCCTGAAGGCTTCAACTGTGGCAACAATTCATCAAGTAAGCCTACAGACTGCACTATACGAACAATTTCTTCATCCATATGAATGGCTCTCGGGAAACTAAACGCTTTTTCAAATCTGTCAACACCTAAAACCTGATATCCACGCAAACCTAATGTGTTGCAGGTAAGCAACCCAACAGGGCCTAAACCGCATACTATGATATCATATGCTTTGTAATCATTTACTTTATCTTCTTGCATTACCTTGCTTTTATACAGCAAAGTTGCGCAACATTTTTGGAGGAATTTTTTCGATATCTAAAAAAATGACGACGTCGTAAAAAACTATTTTGACTTTTCCCCTCTGATTACACTTAAGGTAGATTGGGTAATCCCCAGATAGGATGCAATATGTCCAAGTGATGAACGAAGAAGAATATTGGGATGCCTTTTGATTAATAGCTGGTAACGTTCTTGTGCCGATTGAAACTGGATCGAATAAAGCTGTTCGGCAAGACGTTTAATGGTGCTAACCAGAACATGTCTGGAAAACCGTTGCAGCGTAGTGTCAGTATCTATAATTTTTTCAACTTTCATAAAATCCGCTGTTCGGATTATTCCGTTTTCCAACATTTCAAGATAATATGGATATGGCTGATGTAAAAATATGTTTTCAATGGGAGCATAAAATTTAGTTTCATCAAAAAAATCGTGTGTAATATCCTTGCCGTCTTTAAGGTAATATAAACGCATCATCCCTTTTTCAACATAAAATATTTTCTTTGACTGCTTACCTTCACTCAATAACTGGTACCCTTTTGGTAATTCTATATATTCAAAAAACTCTTCAACGATCTGTGCCTTTTCGGTTGAAAGACCTGCTGCTTTTTGTAAGTATTCCAGTAATTCCATAATAAAAATTTTATTTACAAAAACCAATGACGTTCCCTTAAAATCAGGCAAAATCAACCGGCTGCTGTTTTTCAGGGCATGCCACCAAACGGACTACCTCACCCCTCTATTGGCTAAAATAAGAAAAAAAGCTAAAAAAAGAAGGGCGAAGCATTTTTTGAATGCTTCGCCCTTCTGTGTGATGTCAGCGGTACATGTTATTTTTATGGCAAAGGAAAAGGGCTCTCTTTTTTTCTAAAAACACTTAATGCTCACCATTGATCCCTGAAGTTTTTTTATACTTAGCTTCATTGATCTTATATTCTGCCTTGGCATCAAGAATCTCCGATTTCGCTTCCTGCCAGAGAACCTGGGCTTTCAATACTTCTTCTGCTACAACGGTTCCTGCGTCATATCTGTCCTGGTTCAGTCTGAGATTTTCCGTGGCCTGAACAAGAGATTTTTCAGCAAGCTCGATGCGTTTAACAGATTGGTTGAGCTGCATCACGGCATTCTGTAATTCCAGCACCAGAAGCTCCTTCGTCTCTTCCATTTCAAGCTTTTGAGCATTGGTTTTATACTCCTGTTCTTTTACTTTTTCTTTTCTTGCTCCCCAGTCATAAATCGGAATGTTTACAGACAGCATTCCCACAAATCCCTGCATATTATTTTTCCTATCGATAGGATTAACATTTTTACCAAAACTGGAAAAGCCTATTCCCGAAAGAGCTACCGTAGGTTTTCTGTCTCCATCCAGCAGTTTTTCCTGAAGTTCATTTATTTCTACTGCCTTGGCAAGAATAAACAGTTCTGGCCTGTTCGTCGGTTTTAGCTGACTGTCGGCCAAAACACCAGTGAAACTGCCGTTTACAGCATCTTCCACATCAAAATCGGAATTGGGAAGTCCTGCAATCTGGGCAAGGTTTAGTTTGGCGATGCTAAGACCATCTTCCGCACGCTTCAGATTGAGCTGCGCCTCGTTCTGCTGAACTTCCACTTTCAACAGATCATTTTTATACGTCAGCCCTGCATCAAAAGAATTCTTTACATTGGTATGGAGCTGATTCAGAAGTTTGATGTATTCTTTTGCCAGCGCTATTTTCTCCTTGGCATTTACAATCTGCCAGTACATGGTTTCCACAGAGAGTTTTACCTCTTCTTTGGTAAGGTCCTTCTGCGCCATCTGCAGATCTACTGCTGTTGAAGAAAGCTTTTTCCCGGTTTCTACCTTCCCTCCGGCATATAGAACCTGGGTAACATTCACATTGGCACTCCCCAGTACTTCCGGTATCAGGTTCGAAAGCGGTTTCGAGAAATAATATCCTCCCACACTTCCGTCCACGATAGGTTTCCCACCTGCTTCTGCAGCCGTTCTGGCAGCCTTGGCAGCTTCTATATTCTGTTGTGCTTTTTTGATCTTTTTATTATTCTCTAATGCCAGATCTTTGACTTCCTCCACAGAAACTATACGTTCCTGGGCCTGAGCACCTATTGACGCTGTAAACAACAGCACCAGGACTATTTTTGATATTGTATCGTATATTATTTTCATTTTTTTTACATAAAGGTTGCCCTGCAACACTAAACAAATGAGTTTATAACAAGGAATCAACGCAGAGCAACCGGTTAAAAAATTGATATTATCATTATTAGTGATGAGGTTTGGGTTTGTATAAAATAACCTCGTCGTCCGATTGATCTTCAGGTGTTTCATCTTTAGGTACCGGATCTTTTAAAAGCTTGTAATACATCACCGGAACAATGAAAAGAGTAAAGATCATGGAGAAGATCAGCCCGAAAGCCAGCACACTTCCCAGCGGTGCCCACATCGGGGATTTACCAAGGATCATCGGAACTACACCTACGGCCGCCGCAGCGGATGTAAGGAATATAGGACGCATTCTTCGTTTGGCAGCCGCCATAGCCGCAGCCTTGTGTTTATATCCATGTTCCCTGATAAGCTCATCGGCATAATCTACCAGAATGATTCCGTTTCTTACCACGATACCTATCAAGCTGATGATTCCCATAAAACCTGTCATTCCCAATGGATTTCCGGTAATGAAAAGTCCGAAGAAGGCCCCGAAAAGGCTCAGAAGGAAAGTACAGAGGATGATGAGGGCTTTACCCAGATTTTTGAACTGAAACAGCAGCGTAAGGAAGATCAGGATAAGGCTCACAGAAAGTGAAAGCATCATTCCTGGTGTATTTTCCAACGTTGATTCCGCATCTCCTCCATATTGAATGGTCGTTCCTACCGGGAGCGCAAGTGCTTCAATTTTTGGTTGGGCCTCTTTGAGGATTTTTGAAGGCTTAGGGCCAAGCTGCGCTTCTGCCAATACACTGGTGTATTTGATACCATTCCTCCTTAAAATGACACCGGTATGCCATTCCGGTTGTAATGTTGCTACTTCCTTCAGCGGAATCTTTCCACCGAAATATGACTGTATATGTAGATTTTCCAGGGCATCCATATCTTTTCTGCTGATAGAATCATATCTTAAAAAGATATCAACCGGCTTATCACCTTCCCATAAGGTAGAAACGGAATATCCTTTCAGTCCGGCCCCAAGGGTCTGGGTGATGGCCTGATTGGTAATGCCAAGACGATTGGCCTTTACATCATCCACATTCAGCTTTACACCCATATAATCATACTCACTGCCAAGACGCACATTGTTGGTTCCCGGAGTGTTCTCAAGGATCTTTTTCACCTCAAGGGCTACTTTCCGCTGATCGGCTTCATTATCACTTACCACACGGATGTCAATAGGTGAACCCTCCTGGAAGCTGAGCTGCTTCAACTTAATGTAGCCATCAGGTATAAAGTTCTTCAGTTTTCCCAGATATTCTTTCACCATTTCATTAGATGCATCGTTACTGATTGTCGTAATGAAAACCTGTGCAAAATATTTTTTTGGAGATTCCGGCGCATAGGAAGTATGGAATCGCGGTGAACTCATTCCTACAAAGCTGGTGATATCCACTACCCGATTGTCTTTTTTAAGGATCTTTTCAAGTTCTTTTACCTTAGCTTCCGTTTTCTCCAAAGAAGTTCCGTTAGGCATCCAGACTTCCATATTGAACTGATTCCGTTCAGTGAGCGGGAAAAACTCCGGATCTACTTTGGTAGCAATAAAGAGAGCACTAACAATAGACAGCACACCAATAAACATTGTTGTTTTAGGCCATTTAAATGCTAATCCAACCCCATTATCAAAAACGGTCTGAAGATGGTCCAGCATATTTTTTTTCGGAGGCCTGTCACTTACTTTATGCTTCAATCCTTTTTTAATGAATACATAACAGGTGTATGGCGTAAGGAACAGCGCGACCAGCATTGAGGTAATCAATGCAATAGCTACCGTAATCGGGAGTGAAAACATAAAATCTTTTGCAATACCATCCATAAATAAAGCTAATGGAGCAAATGCAAATATAATAGCCATTGTTGCTGTAAATATTGGGAGCGACAGCTGCTGGGCAGCCTGCCATGCTGCTGTCCATGGGGTAATGCCTTCATCCAGCTTTTCGATATAGTTATCGACGACCACTATGGCATTATCCACCACCATTCCGAGGACGATGATCAGGGCTGCAAGGGTTACCTGGTGAAGCTCCAGACCCACGATCTGCATGAGCCCAAACGTAATGATGATAGAGATAGGTGCTGCTGCAGAAGCCACACCGGCTACCCGTACAGGAAGCAGTAACATCACCACCAGCACCACAGAACCTATTGCCATAGCAAACTCCACCATGAAATGACTGATACTTTCCCCAACCGCTTCCGGCTGATTCACAATCGTCTTCATATGAATATCCGGTGGGAAATCTTTCTGAATGTATTCAATCTTTTTCTCCACTTCCTTCCCGAAGGCTACGATATTGTTTCCAGGCTGCATGTCAACGGTAAGTACCATGGCCTTTTCATCTCCTACCCTTACCAATGAAGAAGGTTCTTCAAAACGTCTTTCAAGGTCAGCCACATCTTTCAGCCTTACAACATCGCCTGCCGGCGTGGTGTAGACGATCTGCTCAGCAATATCGGATATATTTTTATATCGGCTGTTGGTAAAGACCGGGATGATGGCATTGGAACCTCCGGATATTTCCCCATTGTATCCCGTTACATTCTGTTGCTGTATGGCGCTGACCAGTGTATTAATTCCAAAACCGTACTGCTGTAGTTTCTGGTCATTGATCTTAATGTAGATCTGTTGTTTCTGACCTCCGGATCGGTTGATCTTGGAAACCGTAGGTATTACCTTCAGACCATCTTCCAGCTTATCAACATATCTTTCGATCTCAGCATATGTTCTTTCTTTGGAAGATACAGAAATGATCATTGCCGTTACATTGGCAAAATTACTGTTGATAAACGGTCCGACAACTCCGGCAGGAAGCTTTGGACGGAGATTCGCATCCATATCAAGCTGAAGCGTGTGCCAGAATTTCTTTCGGTCTTTGACATCAGTATTCATTTCCACAGTGAAAAATACCTGTCCTTCTTTCACTTCAGCTTTGACTTTTTTCTTTTTGATCTCTTCAAAGGAGAAGAGATACTGTTCTATTTTTTTTGCCACTTCCTCCTCTACCTGGTGCTCATCAGCTCCGGGATAAAATGCATATACAGCAGCAGTCGGAATCTCGATCCGTGGATTTTCGCTTCGGGGCATATTCATCAGGGAATTGATCCCCATTACCATCAACAGGACTACCATCACGATCACTACCTGCTTGTATTTCATCGCAGCCTCCAGAAAATGCACTTTTTTCTTCGTCATTTTTTTATTTCTTTTGAATTAAAATTTAACAGGCTGGCCATCTTCCAGCCGTGTCTGCCCGGAAATAACTACCTGATCATTGGGAGCCAGCCCGCTTTTAATAACTACATCGCTTGCACCTGCCATATTTTGCATTTCTACTCGCTTTTTAAAGGCAGTGGTACCATTCTTAGCAGATTTTACGGTATACACATAGCTTGAACCGTCCGGGTCTTTGAGTACTGCCTGAGCAGGAAGGATAATGGCATCTTTGCTTTTACCTGTATTGATGTTGATATCTGTGATCATCCCCGGAAGGATCTGGCCTCCGGGATTGTCGAGACGTATCTTTACCGTATAGGTTCTGGAATTGTCATCTGCCTGAGGATTGATAATCGTAATATTTCCGTGGATTGTACGGTTGAGACTTGGAATGGAAACCTCTGCAGGAGTTCCTATTTTCAAAGCGCTGATCTCATTCTCCGTGATGGATGCAGTCGCATATATTTTATCGGTCCTCACGATAGTAAATGCCGGAACTCCGGGTGCTGCCGCAGCGCCGGCTTCGGTAAGCTTTTGGGAGACGATCCCTGAAAACGATGCATAAAGCTTTGTATCTCTCAGGTTCTTCATGGCAATATCCCGATTGGCTTTAGACTGTGCCAACGCTACTTTTGCAGCGATATAATCCCTTTCCGGTAAGCTTTTTTTAAGATAAAGCTGGTTAAGTCGGTTGAAATTATCCTGGGCCTGATCCATCCCTGCGCCGGCAACAGCCAGGGCGTTCTGATAGGTATTGGTTTCAATGGCCGCTAAAAGCTGACCTTTGGAGACCCTCTGCCCCTCCTGAACATATACTGCGGTAACACGACCGGAAACTCCGAAACCAATGTTCACGCTGTTGTCTGCCAGAATATTTCCACTGTAAGAGAATGTTTCAGGTTGGGAAACTACCTCTATTTTTTGTATACCTACCTTTATAGGGTCTGCTTTGACCGTAGCTTGTTCTTTTCCTCCACATGATGAAAGCATCAGCAGGCTTCCTAATAAAAAAAGACTTTTCGTTCTTTTGACTATCATAAAATAAATTTTTACCGTTAAAGAGAATTCAATTGTAAATTGGTTCACCCTGCAAATTTGAGGTAAGGAAATACATGATAAAAGGTCTGTTTTTGTCTGATATTGGTCTAAAACGAAACGATTATTCTACATAAAACAATAGCTTAATAATGCCGATCTTATTGACACAAACCATTTTACACTATACAAAGACCTTTGCATATTTTTATCATTTGTAAAATCTGCTGACTGCGTTTTTTAGTACTCCAAGGGTTGCGTATAATGTTACTTCCTTTTCACAAATCGTAGTAAGGGTAGCACATCCGCTGCTATTTAAAAAACAAATTGCGCTAAAGCCCCTCCTTTGAAAATAATAACTGTTGCAAAAGCATCTCATCTCTTATATAAGGATAATTCTAGAGATCATTATTTGTTCAGATTTTGACCAGTTTACACCGAATTCAGACCTTTTTTATTACCATTTCACTACGGAAATTTGCATTATTAACCAATATGGAAGAAATAAATGAAACGCCGGGCCGTATCTGTGACCAGTAATCTGATTGGTAAAAAAGAAGTTTGGGAACTGATTACAGATATTGACCACTGGAATAAATGGGATTTCAACATTGAACGCTCAGAAAACAGGGAAACTAAAGTCGGCAAACTAAGCTCATTTGTACTTAAACACCGTAATTTTCTTACAGCGAGAGGTGTTGTTGAGGAATTTATACCTTATGAAAACTTCACATTCCGAATCCGGCTTGCCGGAGCCAAACTGTACAGAAAATACACAATGGAAGAAACAAAAGATGGATTGAAAATAACCATTATTACTTCTGTTTCGGGATTTTTGGCCGGACTATGGTATTTGTTGGTGGTAAAAAAAATTGTAAGCGATACTCCCGAAGATCTTACCATAATCGTTGAACAGATAAAAAATAGAAATGAAAAACAATGTACTTTTTGAAACAAAATTCAAAAAAATTATAGATGCTTTCTGGCTTAGGGAAGATATCCTGGAAACAATTCCCAACTGTGAATGTGAGTATCTCGACAACAATTTTAGACTTTTGAGTGTATCTTCTGAAACTTTATTTTCGGAAAATGAGCTTAAACCTGTATTTGAATTGTATGAAACGGAATTCTCTATTTTGGAAAGAAACAGTTCGAAAATGAGGTCAGAACATATTATATCCAGATAATGAATACTCCACCAACAAAAATTTTGAATACTGAAGAAAAAATAAAGGAAATTACCAAATATCTGCTTTTCGTGAAAGGCAGGTTCTCTGCCACAACACAACATATCGCACAAAGCGCGGGTATGGACAGGACAGCAATACATTATTATTTCCGTACGAAAGCCAATCTTGTTAACATCGCCATTGGGGAGATCATCAATGAATTTCCCGCACCCGCCTGGAATGATATTAAAGAGCTCTCTCTAAAGGAGAAACTGGAAAGATATATTGATTTCAATACTGAGAAAAGCAAAAAATATCCCTATCTGGATATTTATATTATTACACAGAGTGATGAATACTCAGAGTTCGGGCAGAAGTTATTTTTCCCGCTCACTGAAATGATACCCGAGATCTCAGTTTGTATCTGTGAAGGAAGAACAAGCTACAACAATCCCTTATTGTTCCTTATCGATCTTGTTTCCATGGTTTCAGGTTTCCATATCTCTGCTGACTTTTTCAGGAAAAGATCAGATATTGTATTGTCATCATCTTTCTATCATCATCGAGCTGAAAAGATTATAAATTTATTTTTAAAGTAAATATGAAATTGGGAAAATCAACTGTATGATGAATTTTCCAGTTTACAGCATAATCCTTTGGCTTATTTATTAACTTTACTAACGTTCATATTAAAAGCTATGACTCATAAAGATATTGTTTTTCATAATCTCCACGATCTGTTTAAAATGATTGACAAAAATGGTGATTTTCAAAAAAACAACAATGATTTTTTCATCATCCGGGAATCTCATGACCTGGATGAAAATTCTTACAAATATCCTTTCAGAACAGATAATTGCGCCATTATGCTGGTTGTGGAAGGAGAAGGTAAAATACAGATTAATCTTGAAGAAATAATCGTCAAAAAAGATGATATTGTTATTTTTACACCCAACTCAATTATTCATCCAGCCCACAAAGATTCTTACATCAGGGCAAGAGGTATTGTCTTCAGCGATTCTTTTGTTCAAAAAAATATTCGCCATATGCACTATATTAATGAGGTCATCTTCTTTTCCGAAAGAAATACCCCGATCTTGCATCCCGGCATTAATGAAAGGGAAACCATAAGGTTCCTGCTTGATAAGATCAGTCTGGCGGATGAGCAGGAAAATTATTATTCAAAAGATATCATCAATCATTATTTTAATGCGCTGCTCCTTGAACTGATGATAATATACCGCTACAATGACACGAGGACCATTGATTCTAAAACATCAAGAAAGAAGGATCTTATCAATCAGTTTCTTATCCTGCTTTCCGAACATTCCAAAAAAGAGAGAGCTGTTGAGTTTTATGCCGAGAAGCTGTTTGTGACTCCTAGCTATCTGACACGAATCGTAAAAGAAGCCTCTGGTGAATCTACCCGTACCATTATTACCAATTCGGTCATTATTGAAGCGCGTGATCTCCTCTTGAATTCTAATCTTTCTATCACCCAGATCGCAGAAGAACTTAATTTCAGCGACCAGTCTTTCTTTGGTAAATTCTTTAAAAAGAAAATGAAAATGTCTCCCAAAATGTTCAGGGCAAAAAATAAATGAAAATGAAAATGATATACAGCAGATCGCGTTAACCAACGCCTTAAGTGCCACAGTGACAAATGATGATTTTCGCAGTAAAGGAATTTCATACTATAAACAGAAAAATTATCACAAGTACCTATATATAGAATACAGGGGCTCTTAAATTAAATCCTATGTCAGTTAAAAATAAAAAACAAATCGTCATCATAGGTGGTGGGTTTGCAGGGATCAACCTAATGCGTTCACTGGCTGATCAAGATGAATTTGTTGTTACTCTGGTGGACAAGAACAATTACAATTTCTTTCCGCCTCTTATCTACCAGGTCGCCACCGGCTTTCTTGAACCTTCGTCCATAAGTTATCCGTTTAGGAAATTGGTCAGAAAACACCAGAATGTTCATTTTTGGCTAGGCGAATTTCAGGAAGTAAATCCCGATAAAAATAAAGTAATTCTGTCCACAGGCGAACTATCTTACGATTACCTTGTCTTTGCCACAGGCACAGTGTCCAATTACTTCGGGATGGAAAATGTCATCAACAATGCCATTCCGATGAAAACACTGGAGGACGCGCTTAATATGCGCAATCTTTTATTGCAACGAATGGAAGAGGCCTCAAGAAGCCAAGATGAGCAGAAGCGAAAGGAATTGTTGTCTATTGTCATTGCCGGCGGAGGTCCGACAGGTGTGGAAGTAGCAGGAATGCTGGCAGACATGAAACACAGTATCATTACAAAAGAATATCCTGAGCTCTCGCATTTAATAGAGGAAAACAATCTATTTTTGGTGGACGGTGCCAGTGCCTTGCTATCGCCGATGAGCGAAAAATCTCAGCAATATACTTACACGTCATTGCTTGACCTGGGAGTGACAGTAAAGCTGAACACGCAGGTAACAGATTTTGACGGTAAACAAGTTTCGTTTAAAGACGGCTCAGTCATCAACACACAAAATCTTATTTGGGCAGCAGGTGTTACCGGACAACAATTTTCTGGCATTCCTGAAAATTGTTATGGTAGAGGAAAACGGCTTTTGGTTGACCAATACAATTGCGTTCGGGGATTCCAAAATATTTATGCTATTGGCGATATCTCCCTACAGCAGACCGATCCTGGTTTTCCTGACGGACATCCGCAGTTGGCGCAGGTTGCCATTCAACAAGGGAAAAGACTTGCCTGCAATCTGTGTGCAGCCATAAACCATAACCTCTTAACTGCATTTCTGTACAACGATAAAGGTTCAATGGCTATTGTGGGAAGGAATAAAGCCGTTGTCGATATTTCTAACAAAACGCATTTCAACGGCAATTTTGCCTGGCTTTTGTGGATATTTATCCACCTGATGTCGTTTATCAATTACCGCAACCGTATTAAAACCTGGTTCAACTGGTCTGTTGCCTACATTACACACGACCAATCTTTACGCTTCATCATTAATTCAAAAAATCGAAATTAAATCGATAATGATTGACCTAGAAAATAGTATTAACAATAAAATTTTTTAATTATGAGCATTAAAAATGTAACAGTTGCAGGAAGTGGCGTTTTAGGTTATCAAATTGCCTTTCAAACTGCATTCCACGGATTTAAAGTGTCCGTTTATGACATCAGCGATGAAGTTTTAGAAAAAGCAAAAGCAAAATTTCAAAATTTGGCAGAACGCTACAAAGCGGATATAAATGCTACACAACAGCAGATAGATACCACATTGGCCAACTTAAGTTACACTTCAGATCTGGCAGAAAGTGTAAAAGATTCAGATTTGCTGATAGAAGCTGTCCCCGAAATTCCCGAAATCAAAATTGAATTTTACAAAAAATTGGCTGACCTAGCACCAGAAAAAACCATTTTTGCAACGAATACGTCTACTTTGCTACCCAGTCAGTTTGCCGCAGAAACAGGCCGGCCGGAAAAATTCCTTGCATTACATTTTGCCAATGAGATCTGGTCCCGCAATACGGCCGAGATCATGGGGCATCCGGAGACATCCGCAGAGACATTCGACACAGTGGTTGCATTTTCCAAATCTATTGGAATGGTAGCGTTGCCATTGCATAAGGAACAGCCCGGATATATCACCAATTCTCTGATTGTACCGTGGGTAACAGCGGCGCTGAAATTATGGAGTGGCGAGGTGGCCGATTACAAGACGATTGATAAAACCTGGATTATTGGGACAAGTTCGAATTTTGCACCATTTGTATTTGCAGACATTGCCGGACTTAATACAGCTTATAATATTATCAGCACCCTAGCAACAACAATGAATGACCCGCTGCTGCATCAGGCTGCCAAAAGGCTTAAGGAGGAATACATAGATAAGGGTAAATTGGGAGTTTCCACAGGCGAAGGGTTTTACAAATATCCCAATCCTGAATATCTCGAAGCAGATTTCCTAAAATAGTTCAGGTATTTATTTATGAAATTAAGGGCGGCTATAAATCAATAGCGCCCTTTTATTATTTTTTTGGTTTTGTTGAATCAAGTTTGCAATAACTACCACGTTTCCTTTAGATTGACCTCACTGGCACAAAACTCGAACTCGCTATTGCAAGATTTACGAAAACCAAGTGCTCTTGAAGATGCATATCGCATTCAAAATCATCTATTTATAAATAAGCCAATTATCTAAACACGCTTTTTTGGAGAGATATTAATGTATGAAAAAGAACACTTTTCCAACTCAATAAAAGTCTCTTCTTTAAATATTATTCAAAAGTGGTTGTATTTGATCATAATTATCACAACTAAAGGATCTATTATTATTAATGTAATATTCTGTTATTACAAAATACAAAATATTCCAATATTTTCGATACCGATAAATATAAACTACTAACACATGCAAAAACTCTTCGGAAGTGCATTTCTATGCATAGTCTTTAATATGTCTGCTCAGGAAGTGGTATGGCAGAAAGACATCAAATCCTCCACCCAGGATTTCCTGAGCCAGGTTACAACAACCATTGATCAGCAATACCTAATTACAGGAAGTTCTATACAGTCAGGAAGCGGAAAGCTGGAGGCTGGAAGTAAGCAGAACAACGGTTATGATTTTCATCTGGTCAAGCTGAACCAGCAGGGAGAAGAAATCTGGGAAAAATATTTCTCAGGACAAAATCATGATTATTTATCAGCTACAGTCACCACACAGGATGGCGGATTTCTTTTGGCTGGCACTTCTTATTCAGGCAAAGGGCTGGATAAAAAAGAGGATTCCAAAGGAGGATCTGATATCTGGCTCATTAGAATCAATGAGTTTGGAGATGAATTATGGCAGAAAACCTTAGGCAGCTCTTCTGATGAAGAAGCCAGAGCGGTTATCCAGACTACAGATTTAGGATTCTTTGTGGCCGGAAATATACAGGGTTCTTCAAAAGGCTACGGCTCCAAGGATGTCTTGATTACAAAACTGGACAAAGACGGAAAAGAACTTTCACAGCTTATTTTGGGTGGAAAAGGATTGGATGAGGTGGAGAAGATGATTCCAACAAAAGACGGAGGAGCTTTACTAGGAATGTATTCAAGGAGTTCAGCTGTACAAAGTCCTCAAAATACATCCGACACCCGACATCTGACAACGGTACAAAAACAAAGCGACAACTTTGGCGAAGGCGATTACTGGATCGTAAAGCTGGATAAAAACGGAAAAGTGGAATGGGAAAAGAACTTCGGAGGAAAAGGTGATGATCATTTGAGAACTCTTGCATTAACCTCAACCGGATTCATTATCGGTGGAGAATCCAGATCAGAAAGATCAGGAAATAAAACGGTAGGATTAGAAGAAGGAACGGACCTATGGTTAATTTCTTTAAATGACAGAGGCGATGAACAGTGGCAGAAATCTTACAATTTCAAAAACCGTGATATTCTGATGGGAATGAGTGTTCTTCATTCAGCAGATGACAAATCTTCCAAAGGAATTTTATTGGGAGGTTATACTCAGTCTGAGGGAAGAGTAGAAACCGACGATGAAACGTTCTGGATGCTCTATCTTGATCAGGATGGAAATGAACAGTGGAGAAAGCACGTGAAAGGAGAATCCAGAAAGAAGGAAGAAAGGCTTTCAGATTTGAAACTCAACAGAGACGGTTCTATTATACTGGCCGGAACCAGCGCAGAAGAGCTTGGAAAAGAAAACTGGAAGATTGTAAAGCTGGGAGATAAACAGGTTGACCAGTTAATTGAGAAATACGATATCAAAATCTATCCGAATCCTGTTTCTGATTATGCTTATGTAGAAATTGGCTTTGATTTTAAGGATGCAGATATTCTGTTGTATGATATGAGCGGAAGACAGCTTCAAAGTATTAAAACAAAGAATACGGTGACAAAGATTAATACACAGGCACTGATTCAGGGAGCTTACGTTGTTGTGATAAAAACAGATGCGAATAAAACAGCGAATGCTAAACTTATAAAGAAATAAGGTGATGAAGAAGTTTTTCCTAATAATTATACCCGTTATCATACTAATAACCGGACAGGCTGATTTTTTTGCCCAGAACTATAATTTGCATAGTGTCGATATTGATAATGCCCTCACTCCGACTGCTTCAGTATATTCACTTGGAAAATATGGTAACAGTTCTTCTGTAGACAACAAAGGAAAATACAACCAGAATATCAGTTTGGTTAACTTAAAAACAGGTAACCTAAGTTATAGCATGAATCTGCAGTATTCCAGTAATGGCCTCAAACTAAATGACTGGGGTGGAAGACTTGGTTTATTGTGGAGTGATAACTTTACATCTGTTATTTACAGGGTAGTCCGGGGAATAGCAGATGGCTCCAGTCAAAAAGTAAATGAACTGGGAAGTGGCGGAGGCTTTAGCCTTGAAGAATACAAGACCATCAGAAACATGTATGAATCCAGCAGCAGTGGCTATACCTCTGGAAAAGACGGAGAATCCGATATTTTTTATTACAATATTTTTGGATTGTCCGGTAGCTTTATTATTGTAAATGGCGAAGTAATTCAACTCAACTACAACAAAAAAATAAAAATAGAAGCAGGAGCTTCCCTAAGCAGTTTTACCATTACAACAGATGATGGTACAAAATACTCTTACGGACAAAACGAAATGCTGGAAAAAACAGCCTATAATACCCTATGCCGGGAAGAATATGCAACTCCTTTGCAAACAACAAGTGCATGGTTTCTTACAAAGATTGAAAGTATGGATACAAAAACCATCAACTTTCAATACGCTACCATTAGTTCACAACATGTAGATGATTATAATGAATCTTTTTTAGTAAAAAATAAAGCTTATCCGGGAGATGAATACTGTGTAGATCCCTGGGGAAATCCTGTACCTCCCGTGCCTCAGATCATGGAAACCTTTTACTGTACAAGAAGTAAAATTTTTGAAACTAAAGTACTTACAAAAATAACATCCGATGATTTTACCATAGATTTTTATTACAATAACAGAGAAGATATCGGTAATGAAAAGCTTTTAGATCATATTGATATCAAAAATACATTCGGAAGCGTCGTTAATAAAATAAAATTCAGCTATGACAAATACGGGAGCAATTTAAGTGTACCGGTTCATCAGGAAGGAATTCAGATCAGGTATTTTCTTAAAGAAGTTAAAACCGGCATGAATTCCGATGTTTCTTATCAGTTTCAATATAATAATCCCGAACTTCTTCCAAGACGTTTCAGTAATAGTATTGATTTAATGGGTTTCTATAATGGTAAAAACAACACCAGTCTTTTACCGGGAGAGTTTGTTCAAAAGCTCTATCCTTTATTGGCCGGAGGATCATTTATGCCTTCCATTCCGTATGGAGACAGAACCGCATCATTTCCACATTCCCAATACGGTTTATTAAAAAAAATAACATTTCCAACAAAAGGAACGGAATCAATTGAATATGAAGAGAATAAAATCATAAAAGATACCATAAGCAATCTTATTCTTCCTTATTATGGTGTAAGAACAAAAACAATCACTCTGGATGGAAACGGTACCCAGCCAGTTGTAAAAAATTATATTTACGACAAGTTTAAATTTAATAATGTAAACAAACTGGTTTCTGAAAATAAGCCATCATCCCGTTATTTCAATGCAGTGGAAATGTATAATGATGAATTTGGAGGATTTCTTACAACTCCCGTTGACGGTATTATTTTTAATTGCGCCTCTTCAAGTGGTGGTCCAGGTGTCAGCTATATCAGACAGGCAATATTCAATTTTTATAAAATAAACTCTTACAGCAAATATGATAATAATATTTACGGGGATTTTATTGCTTATGAAAATGTAACCGAGGTACTGAATCAGAGCTCATATACTTCTAATTTTTATAGTGTCTGGGAAGAAAATACAGCGATTGATCTTGTAGGATATCATTCCTTATTTTATCCTTTAAGTAATCTGAGATGGAATAGTAATCTCAATTTTGCCAACTATTTTGGCACAATAAATAACGGTTATCTGGTGAAGAAATATCTTGTGAATGATTATCAGTACCGAATATATAAAATAGTTGATAATTATACGATCAACAGAGATTATGTGCCTATGAACGAGTTTTCGAATAACATAGCCTACATTGACGAAAATCTTAAAGCCTATTCAGTTGCTAAATATCTTTTACTTGGCCAATGGTTTAATAAAACAAAAACAACAGAAACCACCATCCTGGATGACGGAGAAAAAATAGCAAAAGAAACCGAATTCAGCTATTATGATATCACCGGGTACAATAATCTTAAATCAGTTGCCAATAAATACAGTGATACGACTACAGACAGAAAAGATTTATTTTACTCATATACAGGAGATTTCTTACAAAATTACATGGTAGGAATCCCTGTGAAAACCGAGGAATTTAAAAACGATAAAATTACCGGAAGAACCTATTACAGATATAGCAAAGTATGGTGGCATCATGAAAAAATATTTCCTTCAGGAATCAGCAAAACAAATCTGAACGCACTGATTCCCGATAATGAATGGACCGACGGAATCAAATTTGACCAGTATGACAATAAGGGAAATTTATTGCAGTACACCACAAAGTTCGGCGTTCCGGTAACCTTGTTATACGGGTACAATAAAACACTGCCTATTGCAAAGATCGAAGGATTAGATTATACTGTTTTTTTAAGCTTCTCATCTCTCGGAGTCAATGCTTCGGGCTATGATAACCTGGAAATATGCCAGAAATCCAATGCCGATGTAGATGCTGCTTCAGAAGAAACTCTTCTGACTGCATTAAATAATTTCAGAAAAAATCCTGCTGTTTCAGGTTATCCGATCACGACTTATACTTATGATCCACTTGTAGGTGTGACCTCGATCACTTCGCCGTCCGGCATAACAGAAAAGTACATTTACGACCCTGTGACCAACCGTCTTAAAGAAACAAAACAGATGGAAAAAGACAGTAATGGAAATTATATATACAAAAATTCAAAAGAGTACCAATACAATTATAAACCATAAATTATAGAAACTAAAAATCATGAATAAACCTATTTATTCAGTTCTGTTATTTTGTATAGGATTGCAAATTCATTATGCCCAAACCAGTCTTTCCAATGTTACAGTAGACAAAGCAATAACCCCGACTGCCACAGTTGCTTCTTTGGGGAAATATGGTGACAAATCCGGTGTGGATAACAAAGGAAAATATAATACTTCAATAGACCTTGCCAGCCTGAAATCCGGAGAGCTAAATTACAATATTGGACTTTCCTATTCAAGTAATGGTTTAAAGATAAATGACTGGGGAGCAAGAACGGGACTGTTATGGAGTGACAATTTTACTTCAGCTATATACAGAACAGTAAGAGGACAACCGGATGAATATGCCGGCTCCAAAGTTACAGGATTAGAGGGAGGCAGCTATACTTTAGACCAATATCTGGTAATCAAGGAAACTGCTGATGCTCTGGAAAACAATAATACAGCAGGCAGAGACGGAGAATCGGATATCTTTCATTATAATATTTTCGGTTTAACCGGAAGCTTTGTGATTGTAAACGGTCAGGTTCTTCAAATTAATTACTCGGAAAAACTGAAAATAGAAGTAGGAAGCGGCTATTCAAGCTTTACAATCACCCTGAAAAATGGTAACAGATATTATTTCGGGAACAATAATACGATAGAATATACGACCTATGATACCCAGTGTAATGATGAAATAGCTCCGTTGCCTAAGCAGAAAACAGCTTGGTTTCTGACTAAAATTGAAGATATCAACGCTTCCAATATTATTAACTTTACATACGGAAGCATCAGTAATTATTATACGGAAGATAAAAGCGAAACCATCACCATAAAAAACAAAACTTATGCTGGAGATGCACCATGCTGGAACCATCAGTTAAAATACCTGTTTGCACCCAACACCTGCACAAGATATAAAATCTTTGATACCAAATACCTTACTAAGGTTTCTTCGCAGGATTTTACGGTTGACTACCTGTATACGGATCGTGAAGATATCATGACTGAAAAACTTCTGGATCATATAGAAATTAAAAATCCGGGAAATGTCATCGTTAATAAAATTAAATTTGATTATCAGAAATTTGGAAACAACAATGGAGCAGCTTATAATAACTGGGGATATTCCGTAAGATACTTTCTCAATAAGGTTTCCATCGGAAAAAACCTAGACCAGAAATATACTTTCACCTATAACAATTTACCTCAGCTACCCGCAAGGTTTTCATATACTCAGGATCTTGCCGGAATTTATAACGGTACTGTGGGCAGCAGCTTTCTTCCTACCGAATATGTCCAGAAAGCTCTGCCTATTTTCACGGTAGTTAATTCTCCTCTTGAAGGTTGGCCAATTCCCGGAATTCCTTCCAGTGACCGAAGCCCACACTTTCCTCAATCTACATATGGACTTATGGCATCAATTCAGTACCCTACTGGCGGAACAGAGAACATTCTGTATGAGCCCAATACCGTAATTAAGGATTCTAATACTCCTGTAGAATCCGAATTCTATGGGGTAAGAACAAAAAGAATAGAGCTCTTGAGCAATACCGGTGATATGATCACAAAAGAATATAAATATGCTATAGCAGAATATGACTCCATCAATAACAACATCACTTTTGGAGCTATTTCCTCTTTATTTTCTTTGAATGATGAATTTGGAGGGCATGTTTCATCTGTATATGATGCAGGACAGGATACCAATTGCGGAGGTGGAGGTCCTTATGGCTCTTTCTATATTGATCGGTATATGAAAATCAATTCGAACAAAATATACGATATCAACAGATTTCAGGGAGACTTCATCAGCTACAGTGATGTAACGGAAGTTACCAATGGCAAAAGGTTTAAAATAAAAAAATATATCACTACGGAAGATTGGTTTACCCAGCCTTTACTGGGTGAACTCAATTCCTATTCTCCTAACAGCGAATACTTTTGGTTTGCCAACTTAATGTCAGATCAATATGAAGGAGAAATATCCAACAGTCTGTATGGTGTTAAACGGTTTTCCCGTTGGGGTTATGACTATAAAGATTACCAGTTTATCAATAACTATGTAATCAATCGTGATTATATTCCTGTAAATCATTTTGGAACAGCCTATTATACAGATAACCTGAACGCATATGCAGTAGGAAAATACATATTCCCCAACAGGTGGTATAATAATTACAAGAAAAGTGAAACAACAATTTTAGAGGACGGTGGAAAATTAACTCAGGAAACTACATTTAAATATTATGATATCAACGGATATAACAACCTTAAATCTGTTGAGAACAAATACAGTGATGCAACCACAGACCGAAAAGATTTCACCTATTCATATACCGGAGATTTCCTGCAAAATTATATGATTGGAATTCCTGTGAAAACGGAAGAATATAAAAATGATAAAATAATTGCAAGAACTTACTATGGATTCAGCAAAGTGTGGTGGCATCATGAGAAGCTGTTTCCTTCGGGGATCTCCAAAACAAATATGAATGCACTGATTCCCGATAATGAATGGACTGAAGAGATTAAATATGACCAGTATGACAATAAGGGAAATTTATTGCAGTACACTACAAAGTTCGGTGTTCCGGTAACCTTGTTATACGGATATAATAAAACACAGCCCATTGCAAAGATTGAAGGACTGGATTATACGGTTTTTTTGAGTCTTCCGGGACTTGGAGTTAATGCTTCGGGCTACGATAACCTGGAAATATGCCAGAAATCCAATGCTGATGTAGATGCTGCTTCAGAAGAAACTCTTCTGACCGCATTGGACAACTTCAGAAAGAACCCGGCAGTATCCGGATACCAGATCACCACTTATACCTATGATCCGCTGGTAGGTGTTACTTCCATCACTTCGCCGTCCGGTGTAAGAGAAAAATATATCTACGACCCTTACACCAACAGGCTTAAAGAAGTAAAAGTCATGGAAAAAGACAGCAACGGTAACTATGCCTACAAAATCTCGAAAGAATACCAATACAATTACAAACAATAATAACCAGATTCAAATTATGAGAAAAAATATAATACCTGCAGGTGCCATACTTCTAGCAGGACTTGCATACGGACAAGTCACTAATACGGAAAATTATATCCAGACAAAAACATATCTCGACTACCCTGCCGGGCAATCGCCCAAAATTCAGGAGACTGTGGAATATATTGACGGATTGGGAAGATCTAAACAAATTGTCAATGTAAAAGCTTCTCCTTCAGGAAAAGATATGGTCACTCCTGTTGTTTATGACGCACTGGGACGGCAGACAAGAGAATATCTCGCAGTGCCGCAAGCTTCCACAACTAATGGAGCGATATATCAACAGGCGCAGGGCCTTACAGATTTTCCCGTGGGAGATCCCACCAGTATATATACCGGAGAAAAGGCTTTTACAGAGAAGTTATTGGAAAGCTCGCCTTTAGACAGAATTTTAGAAAAAAAACAGATAGGGACTGCATGGCAGGGTAAACCTGTAAAATTTGAATATCAGACAAACTCGGTAAATGATAAGGTAAGAAAGTTCACTGCCACTACTGCCTGGTCCGGTAATACTGCTGTATCCAGTGTGATCTGGAGCTTAAATGATTTCGGTACCCATCAATTGTATAAAAACATGACCATAGATGAAGACGGAAACAAAACCATTGAATTCAAAAATGGGCAGGAACAACTGATTCTGACAAGAAAAGTAATAAGTGATACAGAAAATGCAGATACTTATTATGTTTATAATGAATATAATCAGCTTGTTTTAATTATTCCTCCTAAGGCAGTCTATGAGTTCTTTAATACTTATGAGGCAAACCCCGGAGATAGTTTAACCGATGATTTATTAAGTGAACTATGTTATCAGTATAATTATGATGGCAGAAACCGTTTGGTAGAGAAAAAGCTCCCGGGAAAAGGCTGGGAATACCAGATTTATGATATGCAAGACCGTTTGGTAATGACACAGGATGCGAATCTTGGTGCCCTGAAACAGTGGATGTTTACAAAATATGATCAGTTGGGAAGAGTTGCTTATACCGGTATCTACACAAGTCCACAAAGTTATGGCAGAACAGGAAGAGTTGCAGAGCAGACCAATGTAAATGCCAAAGGAAGCAATAATACACTGAGAACAGCTTCCGTAAGCTTTACCAACAGCGGGATGGGTGTGTATTATGATAATAGCTCTTCAACCTACCCTTCCTCCATTACCAAACTTCTCAGTGTAAGATATTATGATACTTATCCACAATATAGCTTCAACCCGTCTTTCCTTCCCAATATTCAGGAGCAGCCTGTTTTAACGGATAATATTAGCACAGATGGGAAAAGTACTAAAGGACTTGCAGTAATGAATCTGATAAAAAATATTGAGGATGATAACTGGACCAAAAATTATTCTTATTTCGATTTCAGAGGAAGACTTATCGCTGTACATTCTATTAACCACTTACTGGGTTATACAAGAACAGAATCTAAACTGGATTTTGCAGGAGCTTTGCAAAAAACAGTCATTAAGCATAAAAGACTTGCAGCTGATACAGAAAAAGTAATTGCTGAAACCTTCGAATATGATTCTCAAAACAGATTGAAAAAACATTATCACCAGGTAGATGGAAATGCTCCCGAACTGTTGGCCGACAATACCTATAACGAACTTTCACAGATAACCAGTAAAAAGGTAGGTAATAATCTGCAGAATATCAATTACACTTATAATATCAGAGGATGGCTTACTAAAATCAATGACCCCGGAAATCTCAGTGGGAAGCTGTTTGGATACGAAATCAAATATCATGATCCCCATACCAGTTCTTATTCCAAAGCCAAATACAATGGCGATATTACGGATATAAGCTGGAAAACGGCAAATGACGGTATTTTAAAACGATATTATTACCGGTATGATAATTTAAACAGACTGGTCTCAGGTCTTTATCTTGAGCCGGATACTACAATTCCTATGAAATATACATTCGCAGAGGAGGCTGCCTATGATCTTAACGGAAATATCACTTCTTTGATGAGAACAGGAAACGAATCCGATCAAGCCACCAGCGAGTACATCGACGATCTGAATCTTAATTATTACGGAAATAAACTGATTTCAGTAAATGATGCTTCACAAAATTTCTCCGGATACCCCGGCGGTGGAAATATCATCAGCTATGATGGAAATGCCAATATGACCAGCCAGCTGGATAAGGAAATTAAAAAGATTAATTATAACCATCTCAATCTCCCTTCCTCATTGGTTTTCACAAGACAATTATCAACCCCGACAGGCTTAATTCCCGAAAATTCTGCTTACCTCTACAGGGCCGATGGAGTAAAAGTGAAAAAAATATATAACCAGGCAATATCAGATCCGCTCGGTGGTGCCAATGAGTTAACCCCAAAAACAACAGATTACCTGGATGGCTTTCAATATCAAACCTTTAAAAACAAAACAGGTAATTTTATAACGGCATTACAGTTTTTTCCAACTTCGGAAGGATATTATGATTTTGTAAGAAATAAATATATCTATAACTATACAGACCATTTAGGAAATGTAAGGTTAAGTTATTTTCATAACGGTAGCAATATAGAAGTCCTAGAAGAAAATAATTACTATCCTTTTGGGTTGAAGTACAATGAAAACAGCTCCGGATTGTCAGCAACAGCTTCATATCAGTATAAATATAATGGAAAAGAATTTCAGACAGACACTAAAATGTATGATTACGGAGCAAGAATGTACATGCCTGAACTGGGAAGATGGGGCTCAGCCGATGGCAAAGGAGAGCTGTATTTAAGCAAATCTCCTTACAGCTATGCCAATAATACTCCTGTAAATGCCGTGGACCCGGATGGAAATTTAGTTATTTTTATTAACGGACAGCACAGTGGTAACGGCGGTACTCCTGATTACTGGACAAGTGGTACCCTGATAGGACATCTTAGCATAGGAGAAGGAGGAGCACCTCTCCCACTCTATAAACGTTTTGATATGGCTACAATGCGACATTTGAATGATTACAATGCCATCTACAGAGATGGGGGACTTGGAGGTTGGAGCAATACATTTTTCGCTGCAAAAAATGTAAATATATCCGTTGAAAACAGGATCAATACAGGTTTTGACCAAGGTAAAAAAGATGCTGCAGAAATAATTAAAAACCTCGAAAGAGACTCAAGTACCGGAGAGATCATAGAAACGATTAAAGTGGTTACCCATAGTATGGGTGGAGCTTATGGGAAAGGGTATGTGAAAGCATTAAAAGAATATGTTTCTACACTTCCAGCAGAGATGCAGAAACAGATTAAAATAACTCTTGTGGCAGATTTCGATCCTTTCCAGGCCGGAAGCCTGGAGGTGGATCCTAATATTAAAACCCAACAGTTTATCCACGAAGATACCTGGAATATTACCGGATTCGGTTTTCTTGCCAATGAAAAAGAAAAAGGAATAAGTGATAAAGATACTTATATCAATACAGGATCAAGTACAGACCATTTTATTGATACATTTTTCAAAGATATCAGTAAATTGCAGGAAGGAACCTACGAATGGAACGGAAGTTCCTGGGAATGTACAGATTGTAACCATTAATGATTAGTCTATGAAAAAAAACAAAAAAATAATTATTATCGGAGCTATTCTTTTAGCGCTTATTATTTATATTGTTTACATCAGTGGGTATGATTTTAGGCTTTTCAGGAATACACCGGAGAAATACAAATCCGGAACTCAGGCAACGTCCCAAAAGTATGCATCAGACAGCCTGAAATTAGTTAGTCAGATGCACCGTCTTATTGAAGAGCATAGAGAATCTTTTCATTCCGGGGAGTATGATAATTCCACACAAATCATTATTGACACGATTATGTATAGTTCAGACTTCAATAGAATATCATTTTTTGTAATCACTAAAAATCTGGTAAAAAAACAATTAAAGTCGGAAAAGAGCTATCAATGGTATTATGATGCAACCTGCTATATAGGACAAAGAATACAGGATTCTTTTGCCCTTAAATGGGTTGGCCCCAATTATACTAACTCATATGATCGTGAACATATTTCAAAAGAAATAAAAAATTATTTTTTTAAGAAAAGAGCATCTGAGCCAGGCTATAAAGGTGAAAAAAAATATAATATTGATGACACACGTTATTGGACAAGCAGTGATTGGAAAAATCTGAATCCCAAAAAGTAAGTATTTTATTATAAAAGGACCGGAAATCTTTCTGGTCCTTTTTATTTTATACCCCGCTGGGCACACCAAAGCACGTTCAAAATTTTTACAGCTTACTGTAGTCACACTAAAAATATTTTCTTCCATTTACCAGCATTCCTGCTGAATTTAAATCGCCAGCTGAATTGTTTAACTGGCTCTTTTTCTGAAAGTCTAAAATTTTAAGAATATCAGATTTACTGTAGGAACATTATTTTTGGTTGAATGTTATTTTTTTTCGTCATTCTCTGATATCTTTTTGTTAATCTCAATTATATCAATTAAAGAGAAATTTTCTTTATTTTAAGATAGATAATTGATCTAAAAATATTTTTTGTAATATAAGTGCGTATTAAATTCTGCCATGCAGAATGAAAGGCTTCCGCAATGACAGACTAAGTAGGAGGATATTAAAGTCCTCTAAAAAAATGAAAATTATATGAGTATCACTTTTTATAAACCAAAATCAGATCTATTAAGCCAATATATTGAGGGGTTTTATTTTATTTCTGAGCTTGATACCCTAAAATCAAATCAATATTGGACATTTCCCAGTAATTTCTGCCTTGCAACGATTTGTCAGGACACAGAGTTAATTCCTGAAAAAGACAAAATCACAATAATGAGATCAACCATTAAAAGGATCGATTCATTTCTATTCTATAACATTTCCAAGCCCGTTAACGTTACTTACGAGGAACCTAGAAATGAACTTACAATATATTTCAAACCCCTTGCAATTTTTCATTTTTTCCCTAAACTGTCTTTATCATCAACTAGGGACCATTTGGAGAATTTCAAACCGTACCCTGATTACCAGACTAAAATTCAAGATCTATTGAAAATAAATAACAAAGATGAACAGGCCAATATGTTAGAAAATTATCTTATCTCCAAACTTTGTACTCCGAAACTCGAAACAATTCGAAACATACTGCAAAAAGTTGAAGAAGGATGGAAATTAAATGATATTGCTGGATCAATGGGTATATCCAGGCAATATCTCCATAGGATATTTTTTAAATATACAGGAAAGTCTCCATCTCTGTATAAAAGAATACATCGCTTCAGACAAGTTACCTCTTCTCTTCAAACCAATGAAAAATTCATTTCTTTATCGCACGAAAATTTATTTTTTGACCAGCCCCATTTTAACAGGGAATTCAAAGCGCTAACGGGGGTTGTTCCTACCGTATTTTTCAAAAATATTAATGTTTCAAAAGATATGCTCTGGCTTTTTGTTTAATGGTTTACATTCATACAATGTTCAAGGTATCTGTATCTATAATTTTGTATTTATCAACTAAAGAATTTGCAGCTACTGCAATTCTGCATGAGCTAAAAAAATTTATAGTCGCATGGATATAACAATTGGTTGATTGGCAAAATTAGATAATGACTGTTCAATAATTACGACAAAAAGAAAAAGGAAATAATGAACAACCACTATATTTTTTTTTATAATAGATACTTTCTGGTAAGATTACTATTTATACTTTGGGGAACATTAACTTTTGGACAATCAGTTAACCTGTCTTTCATAAGAAAACAACTGCATATCCTTGATAAAGAGAATTACTTTAATGGTGTTGTTTTGATTGCCAAAGGTGATAAAACGATCTATAAGAAAGCCTTCGGATACGCTAATATAGCCGACAAAATTCCCAATAAAGTAAATACCAAATTTAATTTGGCTTCTATGAATAAAATGTTTACGGGTTTAGCCATTATGCAATTGGTAGAAAAGGGAAAGATTTCGCTAAATGACAGAGTTGGTAAATATCTATTTGAATTCCCCAATAAACTAGTAGCCGATTCCGTTACCATCCATCAATTATTGACACATACTTCCGGAATGGGAAACTTTTGGGCCGAACACGACAAACTAGCGAAAGAAAAGTTTAAAACAGCTAGCGATTATTTGCCGCTTTACGCACATCAGGAATTACTATTTTCTCCTGGGAAAGGTTTTCAATACAGCAATTCGGGATACATGGTTTTAGGACTGATCATTGAAAAAGTTTCTGGATTAAGTTATTCCGATTATGTAAAAACTTACATTTTCGAACCCGCAAAAATGAAGGATACAGATTCTTATGATTTGGAAGAGGCAATCCCGAATATGGCAATAGGATATACAATGTTATTGGAAAAACCAGGGCATTGGAAAAACAATATGTATAGCAATGTAACCACAGGCACGCCAGCAGGTGGAGGATATTCGACAGCAGAGGACCTGTTGAGATTTTCCATGGCTCTTCAACAAAACACATTACTGAAGAAAGAATTTACACAGCTGTATTCCACTGGTAAAGTGAAATATAAAGAAGGTTCTTACGCTTATGGTATTGTTGAGAGTTTTTTAAACGGTCAAAGAATGCTTGGACATACAGGCGGACATTTCGGAATAGCAAATGAACTGATGATTTTCCCGGAGTCTGGCTATACTGTTGTAATTTTAACAAACGGAGAAGTTGAAAATTATTGGGAAGTTTCCAATCTCATTAAAAAGCAATTAACCGGAAGTACAAATGCAACAGATAACTTTTTCTATACAAAAGATGTTATCCGAACAGTGGAAAAAAATGGTCTTTCTGCCGGAATAAAAAAGTTAGAAGCTGATTCACACAAAAAATATATCCTTAAAGAGAATTTAATAGAAAGATACGGGCAAAAGTTCCTCTTCGAAAAAAAATATATTCAGGCAATTGATCTGTTTCAGCTGTCTACTGCTCAGTTTCCTGATTCTGCCACACCTTATTACAACCTGAGCGAAGCTTATAGATTATCTCATCAAAAGGAAAAAGCCCTTGAATTTTTGAAAATCTATTTAAAGAGAGAACCACTGGATAAAGAGGCTGAGATTAAGTATGAAAATTTAAAAAGCAGTAAATAGTTACTCTAAAATAATTAAAGACAGTATTAAATCTTTTCCCCAATATTACACGCTTTAGGACAGATAGCTTAAAAATTCAGCCATCATTAACATGATGAAAAAAAATCATGTATACTCATAAAAAAAGAGACAACTATTGAGTTGTCTCTTTCAGTGACCCGGCTGGGATTCGAACCCAGGACCCATACATTAAAAGTGTATTGCTCTACCAGCTGAGCTACCGAGTCGGCCGCTTACTTTTTCAAGTAAATCCCTTTGTTTAAGGGACTGCAAAGATAGGAAAACCCTCCTTAATTCCAAATTTTCCGGCGCTTTTTTGTAATAAATTTCAACTCAAAAAAGTCAAACATCTGTTTATAAATCAATTACGTTATTTATTTTTTTATTGAATTTTTTCAGTAATAATCATAGTTAACAAATAAAGTGTCGTTTAGAGTAATGAAAATGTTTGGCAGAATAAAAAACAAATCATATCTTAGTAACTAAGATAATTACTAAATAAGCAAATTAATGACTAAATACAATGTCCAAAACTTCAGAGATGCGAGCAGAGCCTATTCCGATGCCAGTATTTTCATGCACGAGGCCATTGCCAGAAAAGCAGGACTTTCCAGTACTGATCATAAATATCTGGGACTCATTCTGCAATATGAATCGATTACCGCAGGTGAAATTTCTAAGCTGACAGGTCTCACCACCGGTGCTGTAACCGGATTGATAGACCGCCTGGAGAAAAAGAATCTTCTTAAAAGACAGTTCATCAAGGAAGACCGAAGAAAAGTAATCATTATCCCGAATGTTGAGAACAGCATAAAATTACTGGGTCCTATTTTCGATGAGCTGCAGCAAAAAACAGTTAGTTTAATCTCTACTTTTTCCAAAAAGGAAATAGAAACCATTGAGCGTTATTTCAGAGCAGCAACTGTACTGATGAAAGAAACGGCTGATCATTTAAACAACAACCCATAAATATAAAACCATGGAAAATTTAACTGCCCCTTATATAACCCGCGCAGAAATCTGGCTTTGCATTACCACACTGCTTTATTTTCTTATGAATGGTGCTCAGATTTTCGAGACTTTACTATTTGTTCCCAAATGGTCTTCTTCCCCACCCTATACCTTCAGATTTCTTCTGGACGGAGAAGGATTAAGCCTGAAGTTTTTCTGGATCATACTTCATTCTTTACATGAAATAGCATTCATTCTTGCTATTATTTTCTGCTGGAAAATTGATCCGGTAAGAAACTGGCTTTTGGTTTTATTTGTCATTCATGCAGCGGTAAGAGTCTGGACTTTAATATTTTTCGCACCCAATATTATTCAATTCCAAAATCTTGCAACAGCACCTACTGTTTCAGCAGAAATAATAAGCAGAATATCACTTTGGAAAACCCTTAATTTTATCCGGGTAGCGGTTTATATTGCTATATCATTAGGTTTTATACCTCTTTGTATTAAACTATTCAGTTTTCGCCAGTAACGAAAATATCCATCATCTAAAAAAATAAATTTCGCCGATCTCCGATCGGCGAAATTTTCAAATCCGTCTATTTTTTACACTCAATTTTCAGATTTGGCATTCTGATATTCAAAAAGCTCTATCACCGTATCAGCAGTTTTCTGCCCAAGATGCTTTCCAACAAGGTAAAGAGCGGCATCAATCCCAGCTGTAATTCCTGCGGTAGTTATCAACTGCCCCTGGTCAACATACCGTACATTCCTGACCACATCAGCTTCCTGATTATGTTGCTCTAAAGCATCCAACAGCATATGATGTGTAGTGATAACACAATCCGTAAGCATGCCTGTTCCGGTGAGCAACATACTTCCTGTACATACCGTAAATACAACGGTCCCGGCATCATAATGGGTTTTAATCCATTTCAGGACAGTTTCCTGAAAATCCCTGTCCTGAATATATTTCATAATGAATTCAGGATTGGCCCCCGGAACAACAATCATATCCGGCTGAGGGCATGTATGGATATCATAAGTGGGAATAAGAGCCATTGTATTCGCTTCCATATAAACCGGATCTTTTGTTTTTCCGACAGTAAAACAATGATAACTGCCAGGTTGTATTACATTGGCTTTAACAAAAACATCTAAAGGACCATTTAAATCAAGAGCTTCAACCTGGTCATAGATTAAAAATGCAACATTCATTGTCTTACTGTTTTGTACGTGCTTCATAATTTTATATTTAAGATGATTATTTTTCAGATGATGATATAAGTCTTCCCTGCTGACAATTAATGATCATCAGTTTTATTTAAAATCAATAAGAAAAAACTATTATTCTGTCGTTTTGAATGCTTTCCGGTATTGTGCCGGAGAAAGAGAAATATGTTTAAGAAACAGACGGCGAAGAGAAACAGCATGACCAAATCCACATTTATCAGCTATCATATCAATACTCATATCAGTATATTCCAACATATTCATAGCCTGATCGAGCCTCATTTTTTCAAGAAATCTACCGGGTGTCATTCCTGATTCTTTTACAAATACCCTGGAAAAATTACGGACACTCATGTTCAGGGACTCTGCCATATACTCCACCGTAATGGCTTTACCAAGCTTATCTTTCAACAGATCACAGACGTTCTTTGTGAAAGGAGACATCATTTCATATTCCGGTAATGCATTTCCAAACTGAGACTGTACTCCCGATCTTTTTAAATGCAGAACAAGATGACGGGCAACTTCCACTGCCAGAGGTTTCCCAAAATCTTCTTCCAGCAGAGCCAATGCAAGATCCATCCCTGAAGAAACACCTCCTGAAGTATAAATCGGCTTGTCACGGATAAAGAAAGGATTAACATTCACATCCAGTTTTGGATAAGATTTCTGTAAAGCATCCGCAAACTTCCAATGAGTAGTGACCTGTTTACCATCCAACAGCCCTGCTTTGGCAAGGACAAACGCCCCAACACAGACAGACCCCATTCGTCTCACCTCCGGAGCAATATTTTGAAGGTAATGATAAATATCGGGACTGATCTCATCCAGCACACTCAATGCAGTCCCTGCCACAAGTAAAGTATCTATGGGGAAATCAATATTATAAATAGTATGGCTGCATGATAAAGGCATTCCTGAACCGGAATATATTACCTTTTCCGAAGTTCCGGAAACCAGATAAACATGATACCCAAAATCCTGTTTGTCACTCAGAAAACGGTTTGCAGATGTAAAGACATCCCATGGTCCGGCAATATCAAGCAGCTGTACCTCCGGCAATGCTAAGAGTACTATATTTTTCATTCCTGTTTGCCATTCTTTCTTCATCTCTCGTTCTATATGAGTACAAATGTAGAGAGAAAGGATTTTGTCTGCAATGACAAAAAACATACAATTCCGGCCAGAAGTGGTCATCTATTCTTTATCAAAACAAAGAGACTGTCCTCTCAGACAGTCTCAGCACTCTACTATAAAATTAGCCGACAAGCTATACTTTTTGTTAAACCATTTCCTTACGCAGGTGAAAGTCTGCGGGACTTTAAGTAAAGGGCGGTACGGTTCAGGTAAGGGAAAAGAAAAATCAATAACAGTGACGCAGCAAGAAGCCACACCATTATTTCATAATAGTCCATTGCAAAGCGGACATGATCCTGAACATTCATTCTGCCTACCAGCAGCTTATTGGCCGCTTTTACCGCTTTATCTTCAGGCATTCCTTTTGAAATAAGTTTAGCGGTCTGCTCATGAAGAAAACTTTTAACAGCCGGATCCACAGCACTTAAATGATCCTGAAATGCATTATAGTGACGACTTTTCTCAAACAGTTCAAAAAAATTGATCAGGGCGATGCTGATACAAAATCCGAGGTATCGTATTGCCAGGGCTGTTGCAGCAGCTGAAGGGCCAATGGCAGCAGGAACAGAAGAAATAATAAATATAACCGTCGGAACCATGATCAGTCCTACCCCCAGTCCCTGAATGAATAATGGGATATAATAATTAAACTCATCGGCCTGAACATCAAAAGAATAATACATTACCCCATGGAAGATAAGCAGCACCAAAAATCCCGCCCCCCAGATATACCGTATATTTTTCTTCTGCAAAACCATACAGCATGCGACAATGACTCCAATAACCAATCCTGCAAGGTTGAAAATATTAATATAAGACATGTAAAATGGATCCAGATGCAGCTCTGTTGAAAAATAGCTGTTTGTAATTCCTGAGGCAAACCGGCAGATATACATCACAAAGAGGATCAGCAGACCTACTTTAAAGTTCCTGTATCTGAAAACCTTCAGATCGATATAAGGTCTTTTAATCGCTTGCTGACGAAATACTGAAATACCTGCGAGCACAACAATTGCAATGGCACTTCCCAGAATCCGGCTATCTTCCAGCCAATAATATTCCTGTCCAAAAATGGTTATATATCCAATAAGTACAAGCATAACACTGAATAACCCAAAGCTTTGCCAGTCAAGTTTATACAAGTGAAACCTTGCATGGGTTCTGTAATTGCTCATGGTAAGTGTCAGGAAAACAAGTCCCGGAAGGTATGAGAATATGGCCGTTTTATATACAATATTAAAATTATAGGAATCAATGAGATCTGCAGTGATCAGGTTATTAAAAGGCAAAGCACAAATCAGAATTCCGAAGAATACTGAAAAGCTGATCTCCCTCGCTCTTTCACTGCTCAATCTTGTAAAAATAAGCGTCAGTGAGAGATTCACATTTCCTGCAAACAACATTCCCTGTATGAAACGCACCGGAAACAGAATGTAAATCTCCCGGGTCAGATAGCATATCAGGCAGGCTAATATTTGCAGTGTGGTAAAAAGAAGAAAATATTCTTTCGCAGCCAGGAAACTGAAAAATCTTCTTTCCAGACTGTAAAATCCTACATATCCGGCATAAAATAATGCCACTGAAAACTGAATATCAGCCGGCTCACATCCGTAATATCCTGCTGCTGCGTTCACATTGGACAGCGGAAGAAAAAAGATAATAATTCCCGGAAGGGTCATTGAAAAAAGGATGATCTTAACCAGCCATTCCGGAGCCCATTTTTTGAAGTAAGGCATCTGTCTTTTAGCCATTGGAATGCTTTTTATTGGCATATACATTTACATTCATTCCCACTTTCAGAATATCGATATCTTTTCTTTGCCCGTCCACTCTGATTCTCACAGGAATACGCTGTACAATTTTCACATAATTCCCTGTGGAATTATCCGGAGGAAGCAAGGAAAAACTTGATCCTGTCGCAGGGGATAGTGAAATAATGGTTCCTTTGAATTCTCTATCAGGATAGGAATCTGCAACAATCTTCACATGATCTCCGATATGCATATCCCTTATCTGTGTTTCTTTATAATTGGCCACTACCCATTTATCGGTTTCATTATTGACGATAAATGCGAGTGTTTCTCCTGCATCAATCATCTGCCCTACTTCAACAGTCCTTCTTCCCATTCTTCCGTCATAGGCTGCAGTAACGGCTGTATAACTTACATCCAGCTTGTGACGGTCCAGCAATGCTTCAAGTCTGGCAATTTCCGCAAGAACAACCGTTTTTTCTGCTTTAATATCATTGATCTTAGATACCGAAGCTGCATAATTATCCTGTGACGATTTATAATCACTTTCATTCACATCCAGGGTTGCTTTCACATCTTCCAATCGCTGTCTGGTAGCAGATTCTTCATCATACAGCTTCTTATACCGGTTATAATCAAGCTGTTGTTTCCAAACCTTTGCTTTATTGGCATCTATCTGAGCCATTGCTGCAGCGGCTTCCTTTTCTGTGGTACCTGTAGTACTTTCCAATACTTTCAGCTGAGCCCGGGCCTTCTGAAGAGCGGCTTGAGTTTGCTTTTCCTGCAGGATATATTCACGGTTATCTATGATTAAAAGGGTATCGCCTTTCTTTACCTCCTGATTTTCCTCAAATTTCACTGCGACAATGAATCCTCCGGCTCTCGAAATTACAGGGTTTACATATTCCTGAACCTGGGCATCGTTGGTCTGTTCATATGCATAATAATTCTTTAAGGTAAAACCGCCCCAGACAGCAAGTGCGGCAACGATTACAACAGAAATCCATCCTGTGATCTTCGTGATCATTCGGTCTGTTGGGGTATATTTTTTTTTCATTGTATTATAAAATGCCTGTGATGTTTTGTAGTAAATAATAATTGTTCTGTGCCATAATCTTTGCTGCTTCAAGTTCAAATTTTGTCTGAAGAAGCTGTATATCTGCATCCAAAAGTTCTGTAATAAGGGAAGTCTGGCTGAAGTAAGTATTTTTGATGATTCGTGCATTTTCCTTTGCCTGGGCTACATTGGCTTCCGCCACTTTGATCTGTTCCAGAGCTTCCTGATATCTCAGATAGGCTTCCTTTACCTGCTGTCTTACTTTATCCTCTGTATCTTTATGCGCCTCCTCTTCTTTTTCAAACTCCAGCCGGGCGGCTTTTACCTTTTGCGTATTATGATACAGGGAAGAGATGGAAAACGAAGCTTTTATTCCCACTATTCCCAACGAATACCAATAAGGATTGTAAGGATACAGGAAAATCTGTGGATTGGCGTAATAGAATTCACCATACATCCCGACTTTAGGTCTTACATTGGCTTTTACCTGCTTCAGTTTAATTACACTTAATGCGGTCTGCTGCTCAGAGACGTGGTAGTCAAAAGAATGATCCAGCGCCATTTTCAAATACTCATGATAAGAAGTATTCTCATTCCACTGGTCAGATGGTGCTTCCGGAATAACAATCTGGTCATCTGGAATTCCAAGAATAATATTCAGCTTTTGTGTAGCGATGAGAATATCATTTTCTATAGTCACCAAAGCCATTTTCCTTTTTGAAAGCTCAAGTTCAATCCTTAAAACATCACTTTTTAAAACCACTCCGTTTTTATAAAGCGCCTGTATTTCTTTCAGCTGGGTTTTCTGATCTTCAATATCCTGCTTAATAAGATTTCTGAAGATTAATGTTTTCTGCAACTCCAGATAAAGTGCAGCTGTTTTATAATGAATATCAGAAACCGACTGTTCTTTCAGGATGTCCTTAATTTTCTGAAGGGTCTGGCTTTCCTTAATTTTAAGATTCAGCTTGTTCCCGTTGTAAATATTCAGGTAAAAATCTGCTCCGGCCCTGTACAGCGTATGGATGACTTCATGCTGGGTGGGTTTGGAAAAGATTCCGTTCTCATAAATGGGAATGTTGGAAGCCTTTTCGGCTGACCCTTTGATCTCTATTTCCGGAAGACGCTCTCTTTTGGCATCTTTTACTTCGGCTTCAGCAATGTCTGCGTTGATGGTATTGATTCTGATATGACGGCTGTTTTCTTCAGCTCTCTGCCAAGCATCTTTTAAGGAGAGTCGTAGGGTATCCTTGGTTGGACTGCCTGTCTGGGCCGATATGGTGTAGGAAATTCCCAGTATCAGCAGTCCGGCGACATAAATTTTCATTTGAATTTTTGAATTATTGCTCTGCAAATTTATTGGCAATCCTGAGATTATTTTTATCTAAAATAGTCAACTTTTACATGATTCCGGCCAAATGGTTTATATTTGCACTTTCATTGATATTGTATTTTTTATGGGATTAATTGCTGCGCTTCCGGACATTGATAAAGATGATAAAAGTGTATTTGTCATGCATGAAAAATCGGAAAAACTGATTCCCTTTCACAAACACACAAAAGGACAGCTGAGTTATGTAGAAGGCGGTATTGCCTATATCACTATCGATAACAGAACCTATGTAGTACCGGCCAGGCACTTCTTTTGGATTCCACAGGGAATGGAGCATATTTTAGAAATCGGGCATACTGCAACGGTACTGCGTTCCCTTTATTTTTATGCCTATGATGATGTTTCAGATCCCTTTTACAGCAGACTGGGAATATATCCGGCATCTGAACTGTTGATCCAGATGATAAAATATACTGAAATATGGGATGAGAAACATGTTACCATAAAAGACGAAAACTTCGAATTTCTGGTAGCGTTAAAAAAAATACTTCCCAAAACCCACAATCAGCCATTACCGATTATCCTCCCGGCTACTCACAATAAGCAGATGATGAAAATTGTATCTTATCTGGAATGGAATATCGGGGAAAAACTTACCCTGGCTCATGTAAGCAGTAAATTTGGTTTGAGTGAACGCACTTTGTCACGCCTGTTCAAGGCAGATATGGACATTTCTTTTTTACAGTATCTGAAAACATTAAGAATTATCAAAGCGATTGAACTGCTTTTAAATACTGATAAACCCATCAACGAGATAGCCGATGATGTTGGCTACAGTTCTATCAGTGCTTTTAGCGATACCTTTCATGAGTTCACCCAATCCAGACCTTCCGATTTGAGAAAGAGCAATAAAGTCATCCGGAGCCTTACCGATTAAACAACACTGGATTCAATAAAAAAGCCCTTAAACAAATGATTTAAAGGCTTTTCGCTTATTATTTACTGCGTCACTTTTATCATTGCATTGGTTATCTCATTTTCCTTTTTCCTGGAATAAGAGGAATCAAAAGGTTCCATAACATTGAATAAATACTGATAAAAAGGAGCGATCTGACGGACATTTTCAGATTCCTTCACCGCTTTCTCTTTCCCCATCAGCTGGAGTCCTTTTATAAAAACATTGAACTTTTTGTCAACAGGCTCCAATGATCTCAGAATATATGCATGTGCTTTCTCATCCTGTCCCAGCGTTTTGTACGCTTCTGTAACGGCTGAAACAACGAGTGCATATTCCATCGGCTTTGACCTCATCTGCCTTTTGGCCAGTGCTTTAAATGAAGGGGGAAGATTCTGATAATAGTCGTATTCTTCAAATATTCCTTTTTTGAGCATTTCCGCCAGCTGAAGTCCTTTTTGCTCCTGCCCTGCAACAATATATCCGGTAACCATAGCGCTTGATGAACGCGGTTCATTGTATTTCTCTACAGGAATTTCTTTTGTCGCAAGATCAATTAATTCCAGCGCTTTTGCTTTTTGTCCGTTCAGAACGAGTGCAGATACAGCTCTGCTCACAGACATTCTGTAGCCTAAAATATTTGACGTAGCCGTTTCATCATAATAAATACTCTGGTCTTTGAAATTCCCCCATCTGAAGTTTTTTACTATCTGGTAAAGAGAGCTGGCTTCTACTCTTCCTTTATCTCCACCGGGACTCTGAGGAGTATGGATAGGCACCAATCTGTAACTGAAGCCGTCAAACTGCAGATATTCATCGAGATAAAAAATATTTTCACTGTCATACATTCCGCCTGACGAGAAATTTACAGGGCGTTTCCAATCAAAATTCGCAAGCATATCCAGCATCATCAGGTTGCTTTTATAAAGGGTTTTAGCTTCATAATTAATCATAATCTGATCCACTGCATCAGGAAGGTCACTCTGAGTAATAATTCCTGCTTTGACAGCATTTCCTTTATTGACGGGCAGAATAAATTTACTCACCGGAAGAATATTGTACTTTTCATATTGCTTTTCTCCGAAATACATCTTCAGTAATTCGTCTTTTTCGGATGATTTTAGTTTAAGGAATTTAATGGCCTCTTTGAGTGTCAGAGAATCCTGAGTCAGGTATTTCCTGAAATCCTGAAAAGTAGTATCCGGTGCTCCCTGCTCTTTCAGCATTTGGAAAAGTCCTTCCCAATCTTCTTTTTTCATCAGAAACACCTGGTCATTTACACCATCTCTGTATTCTTCATGTGTTAATTCACCGGGAATTCCTTTTGCATGATAGGTTCTTCTCTTCACCTGGTCAATGTTCCATGGGGTAGCTAAAAGTGTAAAGTTGACCGTTTTTACATCATCCCTGAATCTTTCCGTTTCCTGAATGGCCCATACCGGAAAGGTATCATTATCACCATAAATGAAAATAATATCGTCTTTGGGCAGCGAACGTAACAATGAATAGGCATAATCACGGGCTGCTGTTTTTTTGCTTCTGTCGTGCGGAGTATAGTTCTGAAACCCCATCATAAAGGGTATTCCTAACAGTACTACTCCCAGAACAATAGTTGCTGCACTGGATTTAACTTTAGACTGAACCAGCCAAAGTACTGCCCCTGCTCCCAGACCTATCCAGACGGCAAAAGCATAGAATGAACCCACCATTGCATAGTCTCTTTCCCTTACTTCAAAAGGTTTTACTCCGGTATAGAAAACAATTCCCACACTGGTCAGAATAAACAGTGAAAGAATCGCATAAAACCGTCCGAAATCCCTGTTAAGCTGGAAAAAGAATCCAATCAAACCTAAAATCAATGGAAGAAAGAAAAATTTCACGGTGCTTTCATTTTTAAATTGGGCAGGCATATGGTCCTGATCCCCCAGTAAGCCATTATCAATGAAAGAAAAGCCTGATATCCAGTTTCCATTGGTATTTTCCATGTGCCCCTGAAGATCGTTCTGTCTTCCAACAAAATTCCATAGCAGATATCTGACAAAGTAATATCCGTTCTGGAAAGAAATGAAATAATCCATATTCTTGATAAAGGAAGGACGCTGTACCTTGATCAGATCATACGGTTGTACTTTCAGATAGTCTTCTGCGGTGATAGAATCGCCTTCATATTTTGCTCTCAGTTCATCAAAAATACGGTGCGCTTCAGGATTGTCTGCCACGTCTTCATTATCATAATTGAAAGTAAAATCAGGAGCTCCGTACAAAGAAATATAATTAGCCATTACCTCTTTGTCCTCGTTGAACATCCTTGGCATGAAACTTATATGGGATTTATTAAAAACATAGTTGAATCTTTCACCGGTCTTTCTGTAGGTTCCGGTTTTTTCATCTTTTTCATAAATATCTCCGGTGATCTCTCTTTTGTAACTTCCGTCTTCATCTTTTTCCAACCCGTTTTTGTCCAGAAATGCAGTGTAATTCTGACCGTAAATGGTAGGCCAGTCACCATATTGCACCCTGTTATAATAATCTCTCATTCCGATGGCGGTATCCGGATCATTAAGATTCATCGGGGGATTGGCATTAGCCCTGATGGGAATGACCAGCCAGCAGGAGAAACCAATGATCATGTAAACAAGGGATAAAACTACAGTTTGATATACCTTCTTTTTGGTTTTCCTGGCATACTTAATCAGAAGATAACTTACTAAGGTCATGAGAACAAACGCAGCAATTGTTCCTGAATGAAAAGGAAACCCTAAACCATTCACAAAGAAAATTTCAAGCTTTCCGAATAGGGTCATAATCAGAGGAAAAATAATCTTGAATACAAATGCAAGAATTCCCAGAGTAATCAGATTGGCTATGATGAAATTTTTCCAGGAAAAGGTATAATTTCTGGCATAATACACCAGACAAATAGCCGGAATAGCCAGCATACACATCATATGTACTCCCACAGAGAGCCCTATGATGAAGAAAATAAGGATAATCCATCTTTCGCTGTCAGCAGCTTTAGATTCATTCTCCCATTTGGTGATCAGCCAAACTAACAATGCAATAAACAGAGAAGCCATTGCATACACCTCACCTTCTACTGCTGAAAACCAGAAGGTATCTGAAAAGGTAAAACATAAAGCCCCGATGACTCCGGCAAAAAGAACAGAGATCTCCTGATGTCTTGTAATTTCTTCATAATCTTTATGTAAAAGGCGTCTTAAAAAATGAGTAATTGTCCAGAACAGAAACAGAATGGTAAATGCACTGAACAGCGCAGACATGGCATTGATCACAATAGAATAATGTTCTGAGTTTCCCAAAGCAAAAATACTCGCTACCGCCCCTACAATCTGAAATAAAGCAGCCCCCGGAGCATGGGTTACCTCTAGTTTCACAGCCGAAGAGATATATTCTCCACAATCCCAAAAGCTTAAAGAATGTTCTATTGTAGAAAGATAAGTGATAAGCGCAACAGCGAAAAGGAACCACCCTACTACAGTGTTCCATTTTTTAAAAGACCAGTTTCTCATATTATATTTTCCAATATAGATACGACAACTGGGGAAAAGGGTTTATTACATGGACCTTGTTTATTTTTAAAACCACAAAAGGTACAAAAGTTTTAAACCTTAAGCTTTTTCTGAACCAAGCCTCATGTGAACTTTTCTGTGGTTAAGAAATTTATTGAATTCTTAAATAGCTGTTTTTAATAGGTATTATTCAATCCTCCATCCAAAGGAATGCTTGTTCCGGTAAGATAATTTGAATATTCTGAGGCCAGAAAAGCTACAAGATGACCATATTCTTCCGGCTGTCCGAATCTTTTCATGGGAATCTTATTTTCTCTTGCTTTTTTTATTTCTTCTGCAGAAACACCGGTTTGCAGGGCTTCATGGGCCACCAGCTTCTGAATTCTTTCAGTATCGAAATATCCTGTTAAAACATTATTTACTGTGATATTATGCTGTGCAATCTCATTGGAAAGAGTTTTTGCCCAAGCGATTACTGCAGAACGGATCGAATTGGACAATGCCAGATTCCCGATCGGTTCTTTTACTGACAAAGATGAAACATTGATAATGCGGCCATTTTTCTGTCGGATCATATGAGGTAAAGCCAATAAAGTTGTTTCGCAAACCGTTTTAAAAAGAAGATCAAATGCTTTCTGATAATCATCCGGGGTTTTATCAAGTGCTAAACCCGGCTCCGGACCGTTTGTATTATTAACAAGAATGTCTACCGAATGGTCGTTAAAATATCCTGTTATAATTTTTTTATAATTTTCAAAGTCTGAAAAGTCAGCCACCAGATATTCATGTTCCTGTTCCGGATTGTTTACCGGCAGTGAAGAAACAAAGGCTTTCAGTTTTTCTTCATTGCGTGACATTACGGTTACACTGGCTCCGCATTTTGCAAGTTCTATGGCAATTCCTGCTCCAATTCCCTGAGTGGCTCCGCCTACTAAAGCATTTTTTGAAAAAAGTTGAATATTCATCCTTGTAATGAGTATTGATTATCTGTATAAATATAAGGAATCTTTATTTTAAGGATCATTAATGTACAACAGGCACTATTTCATACAACAGTAAACACCAGCGTAAGCCGGTGTTTCAGTATTTGTGTTATTAGAATTTTTGCTGAAAGAATAATGCCTGATATGGGAACTATAAAGGAATTAATCTCCGATACGGAAAACAAGTAATTGGGTTGAGGTTGCAGCCAGACTCATTCCTGCTCCTCCACAGTTACCGGATTGGCCTCTTCCAAGAGTTATCGTCCATGTTCTGTTGGCTGGAACAGTGGTAGCATAGGTTATGGTACCTCCGTGATTGGAAAGGGCTCCTTCTGAGTGTGAAGCCGTACTGTGAATTCGGGTAGAACCTGTGTTAAGAGGGAAATCTATAAAATATGAGCTGATAGTACATCCTGTTACATTATGAGTTGCTTCATACACAAAAGTCATCTGATAAGTTCCTGCAGGAAATGTAATAGTACTTGTTCCTGCGTTAAAGCTCATGCCGGGAATGGTATTTTTAACCACAGACATAGGGACTACCTGTGATCCGCCTGCACCTTGTGCCTGCAAGAAATTGGCCTGTGCAGTTTCCAGCCTGAAAACCGCAGGATTTGGAATAGATAAAGCGCCTAATGTACCGATACTTTTAACAACACCAGTCGCATCCACTACCAGCAGAGGATCTGTAGTGGTATTTCCTGCAGAAAGCCCCTGTACCCGCAACGGGTCGGTTCCATTGATATGAAGCTTATTCGTAGGAACAGTAGTACCGATTCCCATGTTTCCAGCGGCAGTAACAGCTACATCATTGGCCTGTTGTACCGCTGAAGGTGTTCCTGTAGCCGGATTGTCTTTGGCTGCATCAATATTGAAAACGCCCTGTGGATTGGAAGTCTGAATACCTACCTGAGCACTCACGAAAATACAATTTCCTGTTAAAAGAAATAAAAAATAGATGAGTTTACGTTTCATAATAAATAATTTTCGATTAATATTAAAATGATTTTTGAAACATAAAGCTAAGATTATTACGATAAAATTAAATATTTGACTTAAATAATCACTTTATATTAAAACAAATATAATAAATTTCACACAAAAGGGAACTAGATTTCATAAAAAATAATTGTTAATTTTTCAATGAACTCAATTTTCATTATCAGCATTTTATTCACAGATTATATAATGAATAGCTATTTAGAAATTTTTATTTATATTCATAAGATTGTTATTCTTATATAAAACCTGTATTTTTTTTGAAAAAAAAGAATTTTTTAAACTTTTTGAAAAAATCAGATTCATCAATCTTTCAGATAATATTTTCTAACAAGACAAAAAAAACCTCCTTAATATATAAGAAGGTTTCTTTTAATTTTCAATGATAATCTATTTGACCACGGTTGCCTCCAGTTCAATTTTTAACGTTTCAAATAAACCTTTTACTTCCAGCATTGTTAATGCCTGACGGATGCTGTGCCTGGCAATCCATTCCTGAAGAACAGGAAAATAAGGCCAGAGTTCTTCTGCTGAAGTTGTATAGATATTTAATCTGACAATACCTTCACATTCATATCCTGATGAGGTGATTACTTCTTCCAGATTGGCAATAGCCTGTTCCAGCTGAGATTTCATATCTTTATTACTGGAGGTCCCGTCAGGATCAACCGCTGCCTGTCCGGAGCAGTATAAAGTACTTTCAACATTTTTAACTTCTACAGCCTGAGAATAACTTCTTCCATCCTGCCATTTCCATGGGTTGACTGTTCTTTTTTCCATTGTCTTGAATTTGTTATAGGTTACAGGACAAAATTGCATAACAGATACTGTAAATTTCCGTGACCTAGATCACGATTATGCTGTGAGCTTTATCAATATTTACAGAGGCAAACGGCTCAGCGTTTCTCTTGAAACCCCTAAGTAAGCTGCCAGGAGAGCCTTCGGAACCCTCTGAACAAGGGAGGGATATTTTTCCAAAAGCTGTTCATATCGTTCCTTTATTCCGACGGTCATCATGGAAATGGTACGTTGCTGGGCAGAAATGAATCCCCTATAGGCTTTTTCAAGAAAGAAATGTTCCAGTTTTGGAAGTTGGGTACAGAGTCTTTTATAATCGCCAAGATTAAGGCACAATACCTCTGTATCTTCTATGCATTCCAGTGACATTGTCGCCAAAGTTTCCAGATAGTAAGCCGGAAAATCTGTTTCCCACCAATCTTCCATGGCAAATCCGACAATGTGCTCTTTTCCGGTTTCATCAGAGTAAACCAGCTTCAGAAGGCCTTTCAGAACGAAATAATTATAGGAAACTGTTTCTCCTTCCTGTACCAGAAACTGATGTTTTTTATATTTCTTATGCGTAAAACAGGATGATATGAATTCAAATTCATCATCATTTAGGGGGAGTATTTTTTCGATATGAGTCCTTAACTGGTCATGCATGTTCAATTTCTTATTTTGTAAAAGTACTCTTTTTTCAGCGAGACATTTCTGTTGCTTATAGCCCTGAATCTTTCAGAGAAAGGAAATATTATGGCCTTTGGGAAATTCTGTAGAATTATTTTTCTCTCAGAATTTCAGTTTCTATTTCTGCAGGAGCATATAGCCTAAAGAATGTCATCATTAAATTAAATTAAGGCTTTTCTTTCAGCAGTTCTTCAATCTGTCTATAAAATGAATCTTTACTGTAATCGGCAAGTCCTTTATGATGCAAACGGATTTCTCCTTTTTTATCCAATACAACAGTTGTAGGTAATGATCCACTGTAAAGCACACCCGGAATATTGCCAGCCGGAATGATAAAAGGAACTGTGAAGCCTTTTTCCTTTAAATAAGATTTTCCTGAAGCAACATTATCATCAAGATTCACCGTAAGAAATATCATATCCGGATTGTTTTTGTACCGATCATACAATTTCTGGACAGACGGAAATTCTGCCCTGCAGGGTGGGCACCATGAGGCCCAAAAGTTAATGAAGATGACTTTATTCTGTAAAGCAGAACGGTCTATAATAGTTCCATCTTCATTTTTCAATATAAAACCAGCGTAGGAAGCTTTTGTTGAGATCTCTTGTGTTTCTTTTGATGCTGATATAGTGGAATTGAGAATTCCGGTGGAAGCAACCTGTCTCATCAGCCATGCCTTTGCATCTTTATTCACCAATATGACAATAAACAACACTGTAAGTACTGTAGCAGAACCATTTTTCTTTAGCCAAATTTTCAGACTTTCCATATTCTTCCACTTAATTCCCGTCCAATATAAGACTAATATTTTGATCAGAAATCCATAAGAATGGTTTATAAAGTAGAAAGTTAATTCCTGGGCTTAAATACCATTAAGCGGGAACTTTCACAGCAAACAGTAATAAAATCCATCTAAATCCCGTTGATAATATAATTTTTAACATAACCAGTGAAAAGTAAACATAAAAATCAATATACACTGCATAATATTACCTTTTATGTAACAATCTTATTGTATCCTTGCTTTTACATTTTCTGCAAACCTTGTTTTTCAATGGATTTATTTCATAATTAAACCTTTACATGTAACGAACCCCCATATTCATTCAACTAATCGTGCATCACCAAAACATTAATTCATATACAGGAGATCTACTACTTTAAAATAAACTAATGCAAACATCCTTTTTAAAAATTACCGCTGCCACTGCTGCACTCTGCTTCAGCACGGTGGCCATGGCCCAGCAAACCTATTCCGTAAGCGGAACCGTGAAAGACAAAAAAAACGGAGAACTGCTCATCGGAGTTTCTGTAAAAGTAAGTGAAGCCCCTTCCATCAACGTGGTTGCCAATGAGTATGGCTTCTATTCACTTTCACTGCCTGAAGGCAACTATACCATCATTATTTCAAATCCCGGATACAAAGATTTTGAACAGCAGATCAAAGTAGATCAGAATATAAAGCTTGACCTTCCTCTTGTTCCGCAGGAAGAAGTTACAAAAGCCATAGACGAAGTAGTTGTAACCGCTATAAAAAAGGATAAAAACCTAACATCTGCTCAAATGGGAGCAGAGACATTAAATATTAAAAATATAGAAAAACTTCCTGTCCTTTTTGGAGAAAAGGATGTTATGAAAACCATACAGCTTCTCCCAGGTATTAAAAGTAATGGTGAAGGAAGCAGCGGATTCAGTGTAAGAGGCGGTGCTACCGACCAAAACCTGATATTACTGGATGAAGCGCCTGTTTACAATGCCTCTCACCTTCTTGGCTTTTTCAGCACCTTCAACAGTGATGCCCTGAAAGATGCCAGCATTATTAAAGGAAACAGCCCTGCCCAATATGGAGGCCGACTGTCCTCCGTACTCGATGTCAAAATGAAAGACGGAAACAATAAAGATTATAATGTCAACGGAGGAATCGGCCTGATCAGCAGCAGACTGAGTGTAGAAGGTCCTATCCAGAAAGAAAAATCTTCATTCATTGTTTCAGGAAGAAGAACCTATGCAGATTTGTTCCTTAAGACCAGTAAAGACTATAAAGACAATAAGCTGTACTTTTATGATCTTAACCTGAAGGCCAACTACCAGATCAATGAAAACAACCGTATTTACCTTTCCGGATATTTCGGAAGAGATGTTTTGGGGCTGGGAGATACTTTCAATACAGACTGGGGAAATACTACAGCAACATTGAGATGGAACAGTATTATCAGCAGTAAATTGTTTTCCAATACATCTTTCATCTACAGCAATTACGATTATAAAATCAGTCTGAAAAATGATGATACCGTATTTGATTTAAATTCAAAAATCCGTGACTGGAACCTTAAGCAGGACTTTACCTGGTTTGCAGGAAACAAACACTCTGTAAAATTCGGTCTGCAGTCTATTTATCATACACTTACCCCGAGCAGTGCTTCCGGTACTACAGTGAGCAGTTTTGTAAGAAACCCGAGATATTCGTGGGAAAATGCGGTTTACATCAATGATGATTATAAGGCAACGGAAAAACTGACCATCAATTATGGAGCAAGACTTTCTATGTTCAGTGTATTGGGAGGTGACACATTCAATACCTATGAGAATGGGGTGCTTACCGACAGTAAATTCTTAGAGAAGGGAAAATTCGGGAAAACCTATGTGAATCTTGAACCGCGTATCAGCGCCAATTACCGGATCAATGAAGTCAGCAGTGTGAAAGGGGGATATTCCAGAAATACCCAGAATCTTCACCTCCTGAGCAACAGCAACAGTGGAAACCCTACCGATCAGTGGATTGGAAGCAGCTATACGGTAAAACCGGAAATTGCGGATCAGATCAGCCTTGGCTATAGCAGGAATTTCAAGAATAATAATTATGAAGTGAATGCTGAAGTTTACTATAAAGACATGAAAAATCAGATCGACTTCAAAAACGGAGCCCAGATTGGCTTTGACACCGGAGCCGATGTAGAAAGTGAGCTCTTGTTTGGAAAAGGAAGAGCCTATGGCCTGGAACTTATTGCCAAAAAGAAAAGTGGAAAGCTTACAGGGTGGATCTCCTATACTCTTTCTAAAACGGAAAGAAAGATCAACGGAATCAATAACAATGAATGGTATAATGCCAGAATGGATAAGACTCATGATCTTTCCATTGTTGCCACTTATCAGCTTAACCCCAAATGGACTTTCTCGGGATTGTTTGTGTACAGCACAGGAAATGCAGTGACCTTCCCTACCGGAAAATATGAGCTGAACGGACAGACCGTCTTCCAATACAGCAACAGAAATGCAGACAGAATGCCGGCTTATCACAGGATGGATTTAAGTGCCACCTATGAACCCAGTTCCAATAAACGTTTCCGTGGGTCCTGGACCTTCGGTATTTATAACCTGTATGGCCGTGAAAATGCCTATACCATTAACTTTGAAGACAATCCTGACCGTCCCGGAACAACACGCGCTGTGCAGACTTCTTTATTCCGATGGGTACCTAACATCACTTATAATTTCAAATTCTAAATCATGAAAAATACATTTTATATCATATTATCTGTCTTTATATTAAGCTCTTGTGAAAAGGAGATCGATCTGGATCTGAATGACCAGAGCGGAAATATTGTCATTGAAGGGAATGTAACCAACCAGTCTGGTCCTTATACCGTAAAAATTACAAAATCAGTCGGTTTTTCAGAACCTAATCAATATCCGGCCGTTACAGGAGCCCAGGTTATTTTAAGCGATAATACGGGACAGACCGAAATTCTTCATTATGCAGGAAGCGGAATGTACCAAACCACTACTTTTTTGGGAACCCCCGGAAGAACTTATACCCTGAAAGTACAGGCTGAAGGAAAACAATATACTGCAGAGAGTAAAATGCCTGAAGAGGTTTATTTTGAAGGACTGCAGCAGAGCTCCTTCAAATTTGGTGATAAGACTACCTATACCCTTCTGCCTCTTTTCACAGATCCAACGCCATTAGGGAACCGTTATCTTTTTAGTTTTACAATCAATGATCTTACTAAAAAATATATGAATACCTTTTCAGACAATGTAAATAACGGATTACCCAACCAGCAGCCCCTGATTCTTCCTAATGACGATAATAAAGGCAGGGACCATGAAGTAGTGGCAGGAGACAAGATCCATGTAGAAATGCAATGTATCGATACCAATATATTTACCTATTACAGCGCTTTACTTCAGATTTCTGGCGGCAATGGCGGAACCGTTACCCCAACCAACCCTCCAAGTAATATCAGCAACGGGGCATTGGGATATTTTTCGGCTCATACCACAGAAACAAAGACTTTTGTAATTCAGCCTGTTACACCATAATTAAAAAAAAGGATATTCCAATTTCCGGAATATCCTTTTTTATTTTCAGCTTTATCTCAACTTCCTTTTCAGGGCATAATACCTGTAGAGAAGTTTATCATACCGGATCACACAGAACAGCAGGCCTGCAGTTAGTATCAGTGTTTTTAAACGAATCATGCTATAGCTAAAACCACCAATGATACATCCTGAAAAAAAGCAGGCAATAATCACCAGTTTCAGAGCGATATTCTTCCTAAGCTGACTCTGTTCATTTTTTCTTTCCTTGAAAAACAGTTTTGAAAGTTCTATTCCCAGATCAGTAAACAGCCCCGTAAGGTGAGTCGTTCTCACGACAGACTGTGATACTCTTGTCACCAGTGAATTCTGAACTCCCATTGCAAAAAGTAAAATACCGGCAACTGTATAAGGAGATACTGAGATTTTTAATGATTCTTCTCCTGATATCCCTACAAAACCCAAAAGCAGAATTTCGGTGACTAAAGGAATAAGATGCGGACGGAACATCCTCCGTCCGGAAGAAAATTCAACCATAAAGCTTGAACAGAACGCTCCTCCCAGAAAACATAGAATGAAAACAAAATAAGTAAGAGCACCGCCGTAGTCATCCAGAAGAACTTTCTCAGAAAAGAAAGCAAAATGTCCTGTTATATTAGTAGTAAGAACTTTCACAGACAATACTCCCACAATATTCACAATCCCGGCAACAAATGAAAGTGCTGATGCCAGTTTAAGATTGTGAAAATAAGTTCTGTTTTTCCCTCTGTGCCTGAACATTTTTAATCTCTGTAAAGCCTATGCATTACTTTTAAAAAAAACAGCTGGATAAAATAAATAAGTAAAAAAAAATAATTAGAAATGTCAGTGTCAAACTGTGAAAAACATGTCCGCTTAAATATTTATCCAGTGTTCTTGTAGGTTTACAATATCCCTTAACGTAAAATCCTACTGTGTTTAGTAATCAATGAAAGATCTGCAATAGCATCCTTAGATCCCTCTGAAATGCTCTGATTCTTATTTCAGAATCAATTTCATTACTTTTGTAAAAGTAATTCGTTCAGGAAAAAAAACTTGTGATGTAGGTCTGTTTAAAATGTGATTTAAGTTAAAAACCGAGCCCGGATTCAATAGTCTGTATAAAAAATTATGATCTCAAAATTTATTTTTAATAATCAGTATCTTTTTGACGAACTCCCTGAGTATGATAAAAATCTGCTTACAGGCGCTATGAAAACCAAAAACTACCGTAAAAATGAACCCGTGTTTACTTACGGGACCAAACCCAACGGCGTTTACTACCTAAATGAAGGAAAAATAAAGAAATACAAGGTTGATAATGACGGAAGAGAACAGATTATTTATATTTACAGTTCCGGTGAGTTTTTCGGATACTCTGCCATTCTGAGTAATGAATCGTATGGAGACACCACTTCAACACTGGAGAATTCTGTTATTTCATTTATTTCTAAAGACAGTTTTCTGGATATTCTGAGCCAGTCATCTGTGCTTTCAAGGCTGCTGCTAAAGTCTTTAAGTCATGAATTCAGTGTAATGGCCAATCTTATCGCCGTTTTATCTCATCGTACAGTGCGAGAAAGGGTTGCGCTCAGTTTGCTGATCCTTCATGATAAGTATAAATCAAATGATGCTTCCGACCAAGATGTATTCATTTCTCTCTCCCGTGTGGATCTTGCCAATATGGTAGGAACTGCCAGAGAGACTTTAGCCCGCATTATCAATGATTTTAAGCAGGAAAAACTGATCAGATCTGAAGGGAGAAAAATACAGATCATCAATTTTAAACGGTTAATTCATATTGCTAATTTTTATTAATTCTTATTTCCAGCCTTTTCTACCTCCTGTTTTATTTTCACAAGCCTATCAATCGCATCCAGATTTTCAGGATTAAGCGATAGTGATTTACCATAGTTGACAATAGCTGATTTATAATCTTTTGCGTTCCAGTAAGCCTCTCCCAAACTGTCGAATAAATTGGCATTTTCAGGATAAATTTCTGTAGCAAAAGTAAAGATCTTGACCGCTGCAGGTACTTGCTTCTTGTCCCTCATCCATTCATATCCTATATAATTGCTGAGCCATGCCAATCCGGAGGTAGATTTGTATTTCTCAATTTCTTCTTTGGTTTTGCCAGCTGTTTCTTTTGCCCAGATATCTTTAAGATAGCCCTCCGGATTGTCAGCATCATTATATTTTTTATAAAATATTACGCCTTCTGAAGAAGCTGGAAAAAGATCTGCCATCATATAAGAGTGTACTCCTTTTTCCAATTCCTTTTCAAGCTTAATTTCGACCGAATTAGAGAAATCATGATGAAGGAAAAGTTGTATCGTTCCTTTGTTCAAATTATAAATATTGGTATACTGTGTATCTTTCACATGCATCTGATCCATTACGGATGAACAAAAAGCAGCAGTTCCATTGGGTTGATTGGTTTTCAGAAAATTAACTCCTTTCATATAATAGTCCAGCTTTTTCTTATCCTCTTCCACTGTATTTTTAGTGGGATTAAAATTTGACTGAATATAGTATTCCTGATTCCCCAACACTAAAGCTCCTCCTTCTACAAGTAAATATGCTCCTGTTTTATCTACAAACATCATCACACTGGAAGTCAGAAAGCTCATATCTATCGTAGACAGATACTCTTTTACCTGCTGAACAGTACTAAAATTGCCCATCACATAGTGTACAATATCCCGCACAGGTTTCTGAATTTTTCCTTCCTGTTTGGGGACAGGTATTTCAGGAGTGGCAAATCCATCAAAAACCAACCCTGCTTCATTCATTGCTCCCTGAGGAAACCGATTGATAAACCCAACATAAGCTACCCCATATTGATCCTGTATTTTCGGCTCAAACCAGATCTCAGCGTTCGGGCTCACCCAGTCTTCATTATTTCCAACAATCGTCTTTCCTTTGTGGGTCATTTTAAACATACTGCAGCCATAAAAGGTATGGCTTAGGAAAAGGAAAATAAAAAGTAATACTTTGATTTTCATAGGTTACTATTTTGGTGCAATCAAATTTAATTAAAAATAATTACAGTCCGCATCTGCTGACAGCCTGTTGTCATAAGTATCTGTTACCTTTGTTAAAATTGTTTAACAAATAAATACTCTTATGAAACTTACCTCACTAAGACTCATCAGCAAAAACATCAAAGCAGCAGTAGAATTTTATGAACAGGCCATTGGAGTGACGAGCCGATGGTATACTGAAGACTTCGCTGAACTTTCTGCCGGTTCCGTTACAATTGCAATCGGAAGTACCCGGACGATGAAGATGTTCTCAGAAGACCTGACAGACTTCACAGGTACAAAATCAACCATTATTGAATTTATGGTTGACAATGTAGATAAAGAATATGAAAGAATAAAAGCTATAGCGTCTGAAATTATCCAGGAGCCGACAACGATGCCATGGGGAAACAGGTCTCTCCTGTTCTGTGATCCGGATGGAAATATGATTAACTTTTTTACTCCTGTAAGTGAGGAAGCTTTGAAAAAATTCAGCTAAAGTTTAACCACTTAAACTTTTTAGAACCAAGCTTTATGCATCATAGGTACTCTAAATCTTATAAAACCCTTGATTTTTCATCGTGTGTGAACTTTTCCTCGGAATCATTTTAAACTTACTTAGGTGAACTGAAGTATTTTCAAATGAAAACTTTTGTGGTTTTGTAAAATTTAAACAACTTAATGATCAAAAATAAAACCTCACTGACCAAGCAGCGAGGTTTTTGTCCTAATTGTTAAAAGTCTGTCTTATTTCGCCAGAAATTCAATGGCTTTGCTTACAAATGTATCATGGTACTGGTAAAAAGAAGCATGTCCGGAATCCGGAAATACAACCAGTTCTGCATGATCTAAATGCTGAGCCATATTTTTAGCATTCTGAACAGATACCGGAAGATCATTTTCACCATGAACAATCAGTACAGGATTTTTGATCTTTTCTATTTCTGTAAGCGCATCAGGGTTGGGTTGAGCCCAGCTCAGTACTGCAGTAAATTGTGCGTTGGAAGCAGTATCACTTAACGGCAGGTCTCTGTCTGTGGTACGCAGCTGGATTCTTGCAAAAGAAGCTTTTCCTTCTGCAATACTTTGAGCAGATTCTGTAAATCCAAATTTCAAAAATGAAGCTTCAGGGCTTAATCCTGCTGTTCCAGCCACAATATTAGGCAAATTGGACAATCCGATTGCTCCTTGCGGTCCTGTTCCGGTTAAAATCACTTTATTGATCAGCGATGGATAAGTCAGTACAATTCTCTGTGCAATAAACCCTCCCATAGAAAACCCCATAATATTCACTTTGCTCAAATTCAGTGCTTTGATAAAGTCTACGGCATCATCAGCCATAATCTGCACTGTATTAGGAGTTGTTCCTTTTGAGGAAGCTACTCCTTTATTGTCAAAAATGATGACTTTATATTTTTTTGACAATCCATCCGTTACGGCAGGATCCCAGTCATCCATGGAACCTCCAAGACCTGGCAGCAACACTAATGGAATGCCATCTTCTTTTCCTAAAACACGGTACGCAATAGCATTTCCTTTAACAGTTATGAATTGGGTTTTGGCTGTCTGGTGGTTTCTGTTTTGTACCTCCTGGACCGTGGGAGGTTCATTTTCTTCAGTGCAGGACATGGTCACTACGGTAAAAAGAGTTAAACACAATAAGCTTACGGCTGAGATTTTTCTGATTGTTTTCATTGTAGTTTATTTTTGTATGATTATGGTGCAAACATAAAACACAAAAACAGGCAGAACACTCAAAAGCTTTACCAACAGGACATTTTAAGGATTCAATTAGACATTTGAGAAGGTGAAAATTAAAAGTGTAAAGTTTTAAAAAATAATTTTAAACCCTTTTTCCTGATTTTAATGCAATAAGGGTTTTCAGTGCTTTCTCAGCATCTTCTCTGGCGATAAAAATATGATCATGAAAATATGCAGCCACTACATTACAGCTGATATTTCCCTGTTTCAGAGCATTGGCAAAAGCAGCCGTAAGTCCTACTGCTTCCAGGGAGGAGTGAATATTCAGAGTGATCCAGGAAGAAATGTAACTGTAAGCAAAACTCCATTCATCAGCTATGGTTCTTTCTAACACAATGGTAACAGCTTCATGCTCCCTGAATAAAAACAGAATCTTTTCTATATCCGGTATTTCTCCCAGATTCTGAACGGTACAAAACACATATTCTCCGATATTCAATACCGGTTCCATATTTTGAATCAATACAGCTAAATCTTTTTCTCCTGACATCTTTTTGGATACAAAACTAAGGTATAGAAGGCAACTTCTGTTTATCATTTGATAAAAAACAAGAGGTAAATTCTGATCGTTAAAAGCAAACTTAATTTATTTCATGATTTCTCCATTTCAAAATATGAGGGTCCGCATATGATAATTTGTTTGTAAATTAGAAGCAAAACTAATCCCTCATCTGTTCATGAAAACTACACCAGATCCACCGGCCCCAGACAAAAAGAGAAATCCATTCATCAATTGTCATACCCATACTTTTACAGGAGATCATATTCCTCAGTTTCTTGGTAAAAAACTTCTGCCGTTTGGTCTTGAGCATATTCTCACGATAAGACTTATTATCAGCTTTTTCAGATGGTATTACCGGGTTCCCACGAAGTGGCAGTATAGACGTCCTTATAAGGTTTTGGAGAATTTCCGTTTTCATATCAGATGGTTCCTTCAGAAAATTCCTTTTATCACTGTTCCTATTGCAGTTGTACTTACTCTGGATACGCTGCTGATTCTTTTTTTCGGCTATTTTGAGGGGAAATATAACAATGAGGGCTGGTTTGAATATATCAGTTCACTGAATCATTTGATGCAGAATATTTATCTGCTTCCTGCTCCACAATATATTTTTTTAAGAATTCTGATTGTTTCAGCTTTATTCCTACTGATCAAATCGGGCAGGCAGCTTATTATATTCATTGCAAAATGCCTGTTTCAGATCCTGCGCATTCTTCCCGGTCCTGAAACAAAAGCCTATCTGAAGCGTTATATCAGCATAGGCCGTTTTGCCTTTCATAAAAGTCAAATGACCATATTCAGAATGCTGGAGAAGCAATATCCTGCAGATTCCCGTTTTGTAGTTCTTCCCATGGATATGGATTATATGGATGGTGGCACCGCCAAATTCAGTTATCCTCTGCAGCTTGAAGAACTTAAAAACCTGAGAAGGAAGAAACCCCGGACATGCCTTCCTTTTGTATTTGCTGATCCCAGAAGAATAAAGGACAATCCGGCTTATTTTGATGAGATCAAAAACTGTATTATTCATGAAAGGTTCAGAGGAATTAAAACCTACCCTGCCCTTGGGTATTATCCGTTTGACAGGGATATTCTGCCTTTGATGTTATGGGCCTGTGAGAATCAGGTACCGGTACTTAATCATTGTATCAGAGGAACTATCTATTACCGGGGCAGCAAAAAGAAAGAATGGAACAGTCATCCTGTATTTACGCAGTCAACCGGAGAAAAGGGCAAAAGGGAACCCCTAAAGCTGTATGAGCTGAGCAACAGTGATTTTTCTACGAATTTCACCCATCCTCTCAACTACCTTTGCCTGTTGAATAAAGATTATCTGAAACAGCTTCTTGAATATTATCATGATGATTCTTTATATGCCCTCTTCGGCTATGCGGGAAGAGATCAGCCACTTGCTAAAAATCTTGATGCACTAAAAATCTGTTTCGGGCATTTCGGAGGTGAAGATGAATGGGCAAAATATATGGAACGTGACAGATACCTTTCTGAAAACGGCTTTACCAATCCTGTGGGAAAAGGGATTAATTTTATTCCTACAGCTCTTGAAAACTCATGGCGCCATAATTCATGGTTTGCTATCATCTACAGCCTGATGCTGCAACATCCTAATGTATATGCTGACATCAGCTATATCCTGCATGATGAAAATATATTTCCTCTTTTGAAATCACTTCTGAAAAAAGACAGCCGAATCAGTGACCGCATTCTGTATGGCAGCGATTTTTACGTAGTACGCAGCCAGAAAAGTGACAAACAGATGTGGGCAGATACAGCAGGAAGACTGACAGATCATGAGCTGGAACTGATTACCAGAGATAACCCTAAGAAATTCCTTTATAATCATATTCATCAGTATGTTGAATAAATGCTGCCAAACAAAAAGGAGGCTTTCTGCCTCCTTTTTGTTTGTACTGTAACCTATCAACCGAACCTCATTATGTGTATTTGTGTTTTTTTTATCATTTGGTTTTTTTAAAAGGCCCGCCTAAGGTTATTCATACACTTCTTTTAATTTCATCAGTGTTTTTAATTGATTTTCATCATTTGTGCTCTTTTATAACTATTGTTTATTATTTGAATAGCTATAATCATTTGTTGTTTTTGTGTATGAAACTTTAATCATTCAAAGTATTTCTCATGTACTTTTTCATTACTTAAATCTCACAGTACAAAGGAACAACATTATAAAATAATATTCCCTATAAACCCCATCGATACATATCGATCACGTTATAGATATTTATCGATAAAATAGAATATGAAGCGAAAAATCCAAAAAACTAAAGTTTATGATGGGTTTTGATAAGATCAACAAGTTCAACCATATTTTCGATCTTTAGTTTTTCAAAAATATTTTTTTTGATTGTGCTTACTGTATTCTGTTTGATATTCAGACTGTTTGAAATTTCCAGGTTTCCGAATCCTTCGGCATAGAGCTCAGCAATCTGAAGTTCCCTTTTGGTTAAACTGCTGAGAGGACTTATAAGATCAGGGTTATATACAAACTGTACCAATAAGTTTCTCAATACATCAGAAAAATATTCTCCCTTCTCGATAAAGGTGGTAATGGCTTCCCTCACCTCTTCCTCTTCACTCAATTTACTCAGGTAGCCATTGGCTCCTGCTTTGATAAATTTAAGACCATGCAGTTCTTCTTCAAGCCCCGTAAAAATCAATATTTTAATGGCAGGATTGATGCTTTTCATCTGTGGTAAGATGTGCAGGCTGTTTCCATCCGGGAAGTGGGCATCAATAACGGCTATTTCCACCCCTTTTGATTCGATCAGCTCCAAAACCTGGTGTAAGGATGAAGTCTGATAAATTTTAGCGTGGGGAGCAATATCGCTGATAACAATTTCCATTCCCTGGCGTACAATACTGTGATCGTCAGCCAGCAGAAATATGATCTCTTTATTTTGCATTGGTGTTTCCATTATGATTACGATTTAAATTGATCCTGAATGTCACTTTCGTTCCTTTATGCAGTTTACTCTCAACCGATATATCCCCATCGAAAAGCTCTACGATCTCTTTAACCAGATTAAGGCCAAGTCCGGCACCGAGATTATCTACTTCATCAGAGACCATTCCCTGATAATAAGGATCAAAAATTTTACCCAGATCAGATTCTGATATTCCTACTCCGGTATCTGTCACAGAAGTAACCAGGGCAATTGTATGATCTCCCAACGGCTCTGTGGACATCACAAGATCGATCTGTCCGTTTTCTGTAAACTTGTTGGCATTTCCGAGAATATTCATAAAAATCTGGTTGATTCTGATATTATCTGAATATACCAAAACATTTTCAGGAATTCTGTCTGTTACCACAAACCTGTTGTTTCTGGTTTCCAGATAAGGGGTAATTACCTTTACAATAGAACCGATCTCATCTTTAAGATTGAAAACCGATTGGATAAGCTCTTTTTCAGCATTCTCATTTTTGGTATACTCCAGAATCTGGTTAGACTGCAGAAGCAGAGTACTGTTGGTAAACTTGATAGATTTAAGATAATCCTTTATCGTTTCATCCTGAGTCGTTCTGTGGATCTTGTCGATGAAAATATTAATGATTTTTAGAGGAGACCTAAGATCATGACTCAGCATTCCCAGAATCCTGTTCTTAAAATTAAGGTTCTTTTTAATTTCTTTATTTGCGGCATCAAGCTTTTGCTCATAGATAAACGCCATCCTTGTAAAATACATGATCAGAATGGATACGATAAACATCAGAACCATCAACCCCAATACCAGATAGGTTCTTATTCTGTTGTTATTTGAACTCTGATCATTATACTCTTTTTCCAGTTGAGACTTAAAATCCCTGATTGCATTTTCGTACACTTCTATCAGGCCGTTGCTGTACACCAGCAGCTTACTGAAATTGCTGTAAAACTGTAAATTATTTTTCTGATTTTGAGCAGCAAGCAGCTGTACTTTCCTTACTTCAGCAGCATAATGCTTATCCATAGACTTCAAAGTATTGTCCATTTTGGATTTTACCTGAGAGAGATCCAGTGTTTTGTTGTTGGTCATCGTAATCACAGTACTTTCCTTTTGAACATCTACCTTTCCTGTTACAGCATCTTTTAAACGCCCGAAAAAGCCTTTCTTTTTAACGGTATCTGCATAGGTGCGGGTTTGGATCTTGAAATCTTCAAAATCATTTTTATATTTGGCAGGTTCATACTGCTTATCTTCAATTTTTGCAGGAGGATTGAGTGAAGTCTGGTACACTGAATCTATTAATGTTTTCAGCTTTGCTGTCTTCACCATATCCTGGCTATGAAGAGCCAAGGTCTTTTTCAGTCTGGGACTTGTGTTTTCATATTCACCAATTTTATCAAAATTGATTTTAAGTTTTCTTAACGACTGGAAATATAACTGCAGTTCCTTATTATCCTGGGTTGCCATATATTTCTGAAGATGTTCCTGAGCATCCAGAAAATCTTTCCTGGAGTTATCGGTCAACCCTCCCAGTGCGCGGCTTTCCTCCAGCTGATCTTTAATAAACTTAAGCTTCTTACCGTTGACAAATTCGTTATAAAAAAATATGGCAATAATGACCTGTATCAGCAAAATACAAAGGATCAATGAGTAATGAACAAGTTTTCTCAATTTAAAATTTAAGAATTTATATTTCATATTCGTTTATCAGTTAAATTAATTTCCTGACTGCATAAGTCCATTAGATATTAGCCTTCAACAATATACCATTATTTTAAACAATTTCATAATAGGGGTATATCATCCAATTGGCAAAGTTAAAGTAATTTTTGTCTTCTTATAATAATGAATATTTAATAAAAACCGATAAAATTGGATTCTTTTTACTATCAAAACACCCTGTAAATTTTAAGTTTCATTCACGTAAATCTATTTTTTTAGAGCAATTGTAAAAAACTGCTGTCCGTAAAATATTCTGTATCTGTCTATTTTATTGCATATAACAATTATTGATGATCAGACAGTTGTAAAAAACTGCAAGCAGCATCTCAATTATTATACCATTCTGAAAGACCAGTACTCCTCCTCTCAAAGAGTCCCTTTTGCCATTCAGTATTTCTACTCAATACCACAATTGGTAATTTACACTCTAAGAACATATACCCTCTTCTTTGTTACTTTGAAATGCTTATTAATACTGGCAATATTCAATGGAAAATCAGAATATTCATATGTACCGGCAGATTCATGTCTATACCTAATCTGTGGTAAAGAATAGGATTCAGAGATTGTCAAAGATCATTAATGACGGTATATTCTTTCATATTGATCTCTTTACTTTTCCTGTATCCGCTCAATACGATTATAAAAAGTAAAACAATAACCTATGATTACAGAAAACTATGACGTAATCGTCATTGGCGGAGGAGCAATAGGTCTGGCTACAGCTTACCATCTCGGCCAGCGCCAGGCCAGAACTTTAGTACTGGAACAATATACTTTTGTCAACCAGCTGGGCAGTTCTGCGGGAGTATCACGCCAGTTCCGGATTCCTTATCCGGATGAATATATGGTACAAATGGCTTTGGATGCAGAGCCTTATTGGGAGGAGCTGCAGAAAAAGACAGACACCCAACTGCTTGATAAAGTAGGAACACTTTGGTTTGGTGATCCTGAAGTACATTCTACCGAAGGAAATATTGCTGAAGCAGAAAAAGCACTTAAAGCATTAGGAGTTCCCTATACCACGCTGACTTCAAGGGAAATTGAAGATCAGTATCATTTTAAAAATCTGCCGGATAATTATACAGGGCTGTTTCAGCCGGATGGTGCCAGTATCAACTTCAAAGCAACCATAGAAACACTGCTAGGCCTTTGCCGGAAAGAAGAAACTGTTGAACTTAGAGAAGATTCTCCCGTACTGGAGATCAAACAAAACGGCGATCTTTTTGAGCTTACCACTCCCAATGGAATTTATATTGCCAAAAAACTGGCGATCATTCCCGGACCTTATATCAACAGCGTTATCAACCTACTTGATTTTAAAATAGAAGCCACCTACTGGAATATGTCTTCCGCTTATTTTAAAAAGACAGATCCTGATATACAATATCCTACATGGTTTGTATTTCAGAATTCAAGCGAAGAAAACGGCAATCAATTCTACGGTTTCCCTTCAGTTGAGTGGGACCATCCTGAATACATCCGTGTAGCACCTGATTTTGTTATCAAACCTTTGGAGGAACCAAGCGACAGAACGTTAATTCCTAACCCTAAGGAACTGGCTTATACCTCCGAATGGATACAAAATCATATGACCGGACTAAGCATTATTCCGGAATATACCTCAACATGCCTTATCGCTTTGAGTACAATCCCGAATAAAGAACTGCTGATTGATTTTGCTCCGTCTTATGTTCCCAATCATAAAAACATTGTGGTCTACGCCACCGGATGGGCTGCGAAATTCACCCCTTTTTTAGGTAAAATCATGTCTGATCTTGCATTGGACGGACATACCGATTTTGACATTACCCCATTCCGGTTAGGATATAAATATTTCTTAGCACTTTAAAATTATAAAACCATGAATCAAGAAAACGTTAATAAAAATACACCACTGTACCCGGGAATGCAGCCTGACCTGAAAGTAGAAGTAGCCATTATCGGAGCCGGAACTTCCGGATTATACACTGCTTTTCGACTGGTAACAGACAATACATATAAAGGTCATGAGGTACAGATCTTCGATATGAGTGACAGGTTGGGCGGGAGACTGGAATCTGTAATCATGCCAGGAATGAATTTCTGGGGTGAACTCGGGGGAATGCGTTATCTGACTTCTCAGGAAATTGTAACCACCTTGATAGAAGGATATCCCCTTAAAGAAAAGGATTTAAATAAAAGAACTCCTGTTCTGAAAGATAAGATGACTCCAATCCCATTCCATATGGGTGATCCGGAAAAGCTCTTCATGTATCTCAGAAAAGAACGATTCCAACAGAATGCCTGGACAGAGGATCAGAAACAGGATAAAAAACTGATCACCCGCTATTACCTGAATAAAGAAGATGAGGGTTTCAGTTCAGATCAGCTGTTCAATAAAATTATCTATAATGTTTTAATGGCAGATCCCTGGGTAGCCGAAACCTATAAAGAATTAATTATTGCAGACCCCAATGGTTATGATTATACTTTCAAACTGACCAGCCGGGACTGGGATGCCATAAAACCAAGGCTGATGTATAATTTCCCGGGGTCTCCTTATGATCAACGTAAAGTAAACGATATCGGTTTCTGGAACTTAATCAAAGACCAGGTTTCTCAGGAAGGGTATGAGTTCTTAGCAAATGCCGGAGGATATTATTCCAATACTATTAACTGGAACTCTGCAGAAGCATTTCCTTATATGGTAGGAGATTTTTCAGCTGATACCACCTATAAAACCATTGAAGAGGGCTATGACAGCATTGCCTATGCCGTAGCGAATACCTATATGGAACATGAAGGAGCACGCATCTGGTCTGAAAATAAACTGATAACTTTCACCAAAGACCACCCTCTGATCCATACCCACTCCTATGAACTGACTTTCCTGAATATCAGAAGCAATACCCAATGGAAAGTCTATGCCAATGCCATCGTATTGGGTATGCCGAGAAAATCACTGGAGCTTCTTGATCAGAATACTTTTATCTTTAACGGCCAGGAACTCAATGACAATATCCGCTCTGTTATTATGGAACCGGCCTTTAAAATTCTGATGGGCTTCGAACGTCCCTGGTGGAAAGATCTTGGAATAGATTCCGGGCATTCTATTACGGATTTGCCTATGAGGCAGTGTTATTATTTCGGAACTGATCCGGAGAACAACAATTCAATGTTGCTGGGAAGCTATGGTGATATGGAAACGGAAACATTCTGGAAAGCTCTTTCTGATGACAAAGTCCTGTTTAAGGTAAGAGCTGCTAAATCTGCATCATTGGAGGAACTGCATAAGTTTGATGATGTTCAGGCTACAGAATTCATGGTCAATGAATTGATGAACCAGCTCAGGGAATTACATGGTGTAGACATTCCGGAACCTTATGTAACCTATTTCAGGGACTGGACAGATGATCCTTACGGAGCCGGATATCATGCATGGAAAGCAGGTTTTTCCGTAAAGGACGTCATGCCTTATATGAGGAAACCTTTGGTTGAGGAACAGATTCATATTATTGGTGAAGCCTATTCTGATCAGCAGGGCTGGGTGGAAGGAGCCTTCTGTGAAGCTGAAAAAATGCTTCAGACTCATTTTAAACTAGACTGGCCTTACTGGCTGGATCCCGACTATTATTTAGGCTGGTAATCATAAAAACAGTAAGATAATGATAAACAAAGCTCCGGATATCCGGGGCTTTGCTTTTTTCATACTACCCCATCGAAAACAATCTAATAATCAAATCTTTAAAAATAGATTTAAAATTGTAAAGCCTGCAATTAAGGTAATTGACTGTTTTATTGGCTTGTAAATAACAGATTAAAATCTCTTTCAGCTACTAACGCTGATTATATTCTTATCTATATCACCATCATTAGTATTTTCTATTTTTCTAAGAGAATCTTGAAATGATATTTTCCTAACTTTTCAGTTTGAAACGAATGAAAGAATAGTTCAGAGAATTCATTGAGTCATCTGGGATATTCAAAAACAAAATAACAGCAAAACAGCTTTATCATCTCATGACAGATAAAAATTTTAATCCTCAGAGAGGCTTTATATTCAGCAAACATGTGCCGGAGGAATTATCACATTTTGACCGGGTATTTGATGTTTTCAAAGATTTGCTTACCCACACCTCCGGGGATATTGAGGAAGCCTTTGAGTGGCTTGATATGCTTGATCAGGAATATGATATTTTCAGTGACGAATACACCCTTCAGGATTTTGAAGAAGATTTGAAAAAAAGGGGCTATATCAGAGAAGAAGATCCGGAAGAAGGAAATACAGGAAGCGGAAAAGGTAAAAATATATTAACCCCTAAACTTGAAGCTGCTCTTCGTGAATATGCCCTTGATCAGATTTTCGGAAAGCTGAAGAAAAACGGAGCCGGAAATCACCGCACCAATAAAACAGGAATCGGGGATGAACGTGATGGCGAAAACCGTTCCTACCAATATGGAGATGATCTGGCAGCAGTGAATATGACTGAAAGTTTAAAAAATGCTCAGATCAATAGCGGAATCTCAGATCTCCGGCTGACAGAAGAAGACCTCATCGTAGAGGAAACCAAACATAAGGCACAGATGAGTACTGTTCTGATGATTGACATCAGCCACTCTATGATTTTATATGGAGAAGACCGCATTACCCCGGCCAAAAAAGTAGCCATGGCTCTTGTGGAAATGATTAAACGGAAATATCCGAAAGATTCCATCGATATTATAGTGTTTGGAAATGAAGCCTGGCCGATCAAGATCAAAGACCTTCCCTACCTGAAAGTAGGACCTTATCATACCAACACAGTAGCAGGACTGGAGCTGGCCATGGATATTCTCCGCAGAAAAAGAAATACCAATAAGCAGATTTTCATGATCACCGACGGAAAGCCCAGCTGTATTCAGCTGCCCAGTGGTGAGTTTTATATGAACAGTTTTGGATTGGACGAAAGGATCGTTAACCAATGTCTTAACAGAGCGGCACAGGCGAGAAAACTCAAAATTCCGATTACCACCTTTATGATTGCCCAGGATCCTTACCTGCGTCAGTTTGTAGAAGAATTTACGGCTCAGAATAAAGGAAAAGCCTTCCTGACAGGACTATCCGGTTTAGGGCAAATGATTTTTGAAGATTACGAAAAAAACAGAATAAGAAGAATATAAAGAAAAGCGTTCAACATACAAATCTTACCAGATAATTAGTATTACAAGACAATGAAAAACGATATTACACTCAAAGAATTAAAGGACTCCGGTTACACCCATAAAACGATTAATGAGGAAATTCAGGCCAACTTAATTGCCAGAATTAAAGCTAAAAAACCTGTATTTGAAGGACTTTGGGGCTATGAAGACACCGTTGTCCCACAACTCAAAAAAGCTATTCTTGCCGGCCACCATATCAATTTACTTGGGCTGCGCGGCCAGGCAAAAACAAGAATTGCAAGAAGTATGGTCAACCTCCTTGATGAATACATGCCCGTTGTAAAAGGATCAGAAATTAATGACAGTCCATTTCATCCCATTTCAAAATATGCTAAAGACCTTATTGAGGAACTGGGTGATGATACTCCGGTTTCCTGGGTACACCGCTCTCAACGTTTCTATGAAAAACTGGCCACTCCGGATGTGAATGTTGCAGATTTAATTGGTGACATAGACCCTATCAAAGCAGCGACATTAAAGCTGCCGTATTCCGATGAACGTGTTTTACATTACGGAATGATTCCGCGTGCCAACCGCTCTATTTTTGTTTTAAACGAATTGCCGGATTTACAGGCAAGAATTCAGGTTTCCTTGTTTAATATTTTACAGGAAGGAGATATTCAGATCCGTGGATTCCAGCTCAGAATGCCTCTTGACATCCAGTTTGTATTTACTGCCAATCCTGAAGATTATACCAACAGAGGAAGTATTGTAACCCCGTTGAAAGACAGAATCGGGTCACAGATTTTCACCCATTATCCAAAAACAATAGCCCTTGCTCGGCAGATTACAGAACAGGAAGCTCTGATTTCTGCTGAAGATAAAGCCCAGATACAAATTCCTGACCTGGCGAAAGATCTTTTGGAAGAAGTTGCTTTTGCAGCCCGTATCAGTGAATACGTAGATGCAAAAAGCGGTGTAAGTGCCCGTCTTACGATCAGTGCTATGGAAAATTTAATCGCAGCAGCCAAATTACGCCTGATTGAATCCGGCGAAGAGAAAACCACTGTCCGCCTGATTGACTTTATGTCGATCATCCCTTCTATCACAGGAAAAATTGAACTGGTATATGAGGGAGAACAGGAAGGTGCGGATTATGTAGCCAAAATGCTGATCGATAAAGCAGTAATGACTCAATTTGAAAGCATATTCCCCCGCATTTCCAAACTGGAAAAAGAAGGAATCAAAACACCATATACCGATCTGATCAGATGGTTCAATAAAAATCATTTAGAACTTCATTATAATGACACGGACGAAGCATTCTATGCTAAACTTAATAAGATAGAACCTTTGGTAACGGTTGTTGAGGAAAATACTTCCGAATTGAGTGCTGAAGACCAGAATTTCTGTAAAGAACTGGTGTTATGGGCACTGACCATCAGTAATAAAATTGATAAGTCTGAAAACCAGAATGCCTTCACTTTTGATTCTCCGGGGATCGGACAGTTCTTACGCAACTGACATAACGGGCAAAAACGATAAGAAAAAAGCCTTCAGATTCGACCTGAAGGCTTTTTACAGTTAAAAATGGACCATCCTGTTATTGTATTTATTTCAAATTTCTGACACCTAGTTCTCTTTTCAGTGCCTTTCTATTTTTATTCCAGCTGCTCACCGTCCAAAGAGCAAGAATCCATGGTAAAAAAGTCATCAATCCGATGCCTTTGGTTATGGTGCTATATATGCCAATACCCGCTAATAGGCCTACCATTATTGCATTGACGATAACATTCGCTTCAAGAGTTTTCTTCTTCTCAAACAGTTCCTGATCCGTTAATTCTGATAAATGTTTTCCTCTGGTTTGTTTCACACTTCCTGGTTATTTTTGTTTTAAAATAATAAGATTCATTGAATCTGTCCATTATTATAAGCTAAAATACAATAATGCCGAGACATTTTTTATTTCTTTTATTTGTAATTTATTTCTGAAAAAATCAAAGCTATGGAAGACAGCCTGAATTGCATTTACAGAGTTATCAGTTTCCTGGAAAAGAATTACGATCAGCCCGTATCTGTAAAGGAACTTGAAGATCTCTCCCATTATTCTTACCGGAATATCCAGCGCATTTTTAAGTATAGCTGCGGAGAAACCATTGGCGCTTTCCAGCAAAGATTAAAAGTAGAAAATGCTTATAAACGGATTTTGTATACCCAGGAAAATCTTACAACCATTGCAATTGAAGTAGGTTTTGCCAATATCGCTTCCTTTTCAAAAGCTTTCAAACAACATTTCGGAATTTCTCCCAAAGCTGCAAGACAAAATAAGGAAGAGCTTCTTTGTGGACACGAGATCATTCCGATTACATCGGATGTATTGCTGGAACCTGAAATTGTATATCTTAAACCTCTACCGGTATACTATCAGAGCATCAATACCTACTACAACAACGAGGAAATTGAAGTTCTGTGGGAAAAGTTTATGGAGAATGAATTTCCTGATTCCGGGACAGAATATTTTGGAGTCATAGCAGATGAACCCTTAATCAAAACTGAAATCAACTGCCGTTATGATGCATGTTCTTCCGTCCAGTCTGTGAATAAAAAACTTCCTTCAAAAATTATATTGGGTGGTCAATATGCCCGCTTTACTCATCCGGGCAGTTATGAAACAATAGATGAGACCTACACCAAAATCTATTCCCGCTGGATCTTTCATTCGGGGCTTGAATTTTCACACACTCCCATTATAGAAAAATACGAAAGATATTCCGAACATGCAGAAAATCAAGAGGAACAGCTGACCTATATTTTATTACCTTTGAAGTAAGTTGTCAATTTAGGACAACTTTAAAAAAAACAATCGATCTAATTTTGCCCTGTTAAAAATAGATCAGTTATGCAAAAAAAGAAAATCATGTTCCCGTTATTACCTCTTCTTTTACTTTCATGTTCTGCAGCAGAACTTGCAGAAATTCCGGGCACTGTAAATCCGGAAACAGCTGTTTACAAAATGCCTGAGGAGTCAGCCCCACATGAAGGAACCTGGCTTCAATGGCCTCATCAGTATCAGTATGGAGTGACTTACCGCAACAGACTGGATGCCACCTGGGTAGCGATGACCAAAGAACTTGTACAAAGTGAAAAGGTTCATATCATTGCCTATGACGGAACAGAAAAAAATCGAATTACGGGACTATTAAACAGTGCCGGTGTTTCCCTTACTAATATTAATTTTAAACTTTACCAGACCGATGACTTCTGGGTAAGAGATAATGGTCCTATCTATGTAAAAGATCAGAATGGACAGTTATTCATTCAGGACTGGGGATTTAACGGCTGGGGAAACAAAGCCGATTACAGCAAATGCAACCTAATACCTTCTAAAATAGCAGCCGATACCAATATTCCGAAAATCAATCTTAACTCTGTGATGATCAATGAAGGCGGAAGTGTAGAAATTGACGGAAACGGAGTATTAATGGCTTGTAAAAGTTCTATCCTGAATAACAACCGGAATCCCGGAATGACCCAACAGCAGGCAGAAGCTATATTTACTAAAAATTTAGGGGTGACTAAATTTATCTGGCTGAATGGAAAAGCCGGTCTTGATATTACAGATATGCACATTGATGGTTTTGCCCGGTTTGCCAGTTCTTCCACCATTATCACGATGAGTCCTGATGATCTGGCTTACTGGCAGGTACCGGATGGAGATATTGATAAACTGTATGATGCTACCGCGAAAAACGGTTCTCCTTATCAGTTTGTAAAGGTTCCTTTAACCAGAAATGATGTGATTACCACATACGGAAAGAATGTAGGGCGTGCTTCTTATATCAATTATTATATTGCGAATAACCGTGTATTGGTTCCCAATTATAACGACCCGAATGATGCGGTTGCCAACAATATCATCCAGCAGCTGTATCCCGGCAAACAGGTGGTGGGTATAGACTGTCGTAATTTATTTGCCAATGGCGGGATGGTACATTGTGTGACCCAGCAACAGCCTCAGTAAAAAAGAAAGCCTGCTGATTTTCAGCAGGTTTTATTCATAGAGAATGCCAGTCACTGAAAATAATGTAAATTTGCCGTGTCCATCTCATAAAAGATGGTTTTCCAGTTTAAGTATTATGAAAAAAACAGCAGTTTCTTTATTTGCCCTTCTTCTGAATATTGTCTGTCAGGCACAAAATTTTGATGTGATTCCCTTAGGAATATATGGTGGGGAGCAGGAAGATAATTTATCCGCTTATTTAGTGGGTGCCCCAAAGGACAATGCATTTTTATGCCTTGATGCAGGTACCGTCAACGCGGGAATTCGAAAAGCGATTCAATTGAAAAGTCTTGACGGAACAGCAGAAACCGTACTCAAAGATCAGATAAAAGGATATTTTATATCACACGGTCATCTTGATCATCTGTCAGGCCTTATCATCAACTCACCTGCTGATTCTAAAAAAGATATTTTCGCTATAGCTCCGGTGATCCGGATTTTGCAAAATCATTATTTTATCACAGATACCTGGATCAATTTTGCAGATCAGGGTCAGAAACCCATCCTTGGAAAATATCATTACAATGAGCTTCAGGAAGGAGCAGAGATCCCGGCACCTAAAACACCATTTTTTATAACAGGCTATGAACTGAGCCATGTGAATCCTTACAAAAGCAGTGCTGCACTGGTCAGAAGAGACGATCACTATCTGCTTTACCTAGGAGATACAGGCGCTGACCGTATTGAAAAATCCGACCGTCTTGAGAATCTGTGGAAGACAATAGCTCCCCTGGTTAAAAAAAGACAGTTAAATACCATATTAATTGAAGTTTCTTTCCCTAACAGCCAGCCGGAACATCTGCTGTTCGGACATCTTACTCCTAACCTGTTAATTGAGGAGCTGAGTAAACTGAAAGAAAAGACCGGACAAAATAATCTTGAGAACCTCAACATTGTGGTTACCCATAGAAAACCAACAGGAGATAATCCTGAACTGATCAAAAAAGAATTATTACAAAACAATCCTTTAAAGATACATTATATCTTTCCTGAACAGGGTAAAAAGATCAGTTTACCATAATAACAGATAAAAGATGGAGCCTTTTTTGGCTTCATCTTTTTTATTATGTTTCAGTCATTTAACCTTCCCCTACAACAGATTCATATTTTACTTTAGGGGCTGCATAACGATAAACAAAATACCAGGTGATCAGAATCTGAAAGAGTATAACCGTTGGCAGAATAAACGGATAATCTACAAAAGGTTTCAATGTATCACCTTTTGCCAGCATCATCGGCAGATCAATGACATTAAATATAATAATTACCCAAAGCAATGCTTTACTTCCCTTAAAATACCACCAGCAAAATATTCCATAAGCCAGTTCAATCATAAAATTAAGGATCGGATACTCAAGAATTCCAAGCCCTAAAACAGGTTGGGCAGAGAATGGTGATAACTGAATATCCTTTTCATGGAATATCATATCAATAATAACATGAGATAGAACACCAATCGCAAAGGCTATAGCAAGCTTTCTGTTTTTATCCCCCCAGTTAATGAGACAAAATGAAAGTAAAGCAGCTACAATTCCAGAAAAAACAGAATGTGAATAAGGTAGAAAGTCGAGATGTACTCTACCCCCGGAAATTGAGAAATGTTCCCAGCCAAAGTAATTAAAAAATACCCAAAATACTTCCAAAAGCTGTACGGAGATCAATAATGGAAGTAATGGCAATTGAGGGGCGTTTTTCTTTATCAGCAAAGCTGTTGCTGCATGATTTATTGCATACATAATAGAATGGTTTATGGATACAAAGATGTCACAGCTATTTTATATAAGCTTGTATGATCTGGCTATTCTTCAATAAAATCGAAGGAGTCTGTCCGAACATTCTTTTAAACGTCCGGTTGAAGTGTGGGGCATCGGAGAAACCTGCTTCAAGAGCAGCATCTGTCATATTATTACCCTCTGTAAGGTGCTGAACTGCCATTAAAAGTTTTGCCCACAGCATATACTTCCTGATAGGAATACCCACCTGCTCTGTAAACAGATGAATGAGTCTTCCCGGAGAAAGAAAAATCAAAGCAGATAAATCTTCAATCTTTAACGGCTCATCCCATTTCTGCTTAAGGATTTCCAGAAGTCTTATGATCCTTTCATCCATGCTATTATTTCCTGTTGTACTGGAAAGTTCATGAAGAAACTGCAGTGTCTGGTTAAAAATAGGCTCTGCAGATTCATCATCAGAAAGCATCGGAATTATATCTTTTAATAATTCTTTTACAATAGCTTCCGGCAGAACTGCTATCCTTTGACCGGTCAGATATATCTTTTTAAGGCCATTGCCTATTTTGCTTTCAGGATCAATATTGATCAATAGAAATGTTTGCTCTCCCGTTCTGCATTCATGAGGTTCATCAGAACTGATAATAACAGATCTGTTCTTAATAACCGATCCGGATGAAATCACTTCTATTTCATCATCAATGCTTATGGCAATCTGTATGGCATGATGATCATGAACAGCAGTATCAATGGCACTGCCTATATAGATAAAGTAACCGGTAGAAAAAAACAGCAACGGAGGTGTCATATCATATTCTATATCTCAAAGATATTTAAATTATCCATACAAATTGGGGAAGCCCTGATTGTTATTTTGAAGAATAAAAAGTTCACTGTACTCTTTTGCTTTATTATTTTAACAATTGATTTTCAAACCATTAAATATAAATCCCAGATATTAATACAATTTTTCATTGATTTATAAATTTAATATCGTAATATTGCAATATTAAAATTAAAATAATGGGAGTTACAAAAACCGAGATTTACACAGAAGAACAAAACAGGTTGGCTTCTCTTCTTAAGGTTTTGGGACATCCTGCCAGAATAGCCATTTTACAGTATATCATCCACCAAAAAGCATGCATTTGTAATGATCTGGTTGAAGAGCTTGGCCTGGCACAGGCTACCATCTCACAACATTTAAAAGAATTGAAGAATATTGACATCATCAAGGGGTCAATTGAAGGAAAGTCTGTATGCTACTGTATCAATGAAAATACATGGAAACAATTTCAAAACGAATTCAACCTGTTTTTCAATCAGGATATCACTATCAAACAATGCTGTTAAGGCATTTTTTTGTCATTCAACATCGTAATATTGCAATATATAATTATTTAAATTCATACGTTTAATCTCAACAAAATTAATTCATTATGAAATTATCAGAAATCAAAGAAATTCTGCCCAAGCTGGAAAATGTTGAATTTCAGTTGGAAAACGGCTCTTTTGTACCCGAACACTTCCATGTAACGGAAGTAGGCCAGATCATAAAAAAATTTATTGACTGCGGAGGAGTAATCCGAAATGAGAAAGTGATCAGCTTTCAGTTATGGAATGCTGATGACTTTGAACATCGCCTGAAGCCGGGGAAACTGCTTCATATTATACAGCTTTCGGAAGAGAAGTTAGGAATAGAAGATTCGGAAATTGAGGTAGAATATCAGGGAGAAACCATTGGTAAATATGACTTAGGATTTAATGGGAAAAATTTCGTGCTGAAAAATAAAACTACAGCCTGTCTTGCTCAGGAAGCTTGTGGAATTCCTTCCGAAAAACAGAAGAAAAACCTGTCTGAGCTATCCGTAACCTCTTCATCATGCAACCCTTCTTCGGGCTGCTGTTAATATCAGTATACTGTTATGCATCAAGAATTATTAGATACAGTCCACGCTCTGCAATGGAAAAACATAGGCACTGAAAGGAAAGAAGTTCTGAAACCATTGGTAGATTTTATACAGCAAAAAGTGAATGAAGGCAAAGTAATCAACCTGAATTTTATCTGTACCCACAATTCCCGCCGCAGCCATCTGGCACAAGTTTGGGCCCAGACAGCGGCCACTTACTTTACAATTCCAGGAGTACACTGCTACTCAGGGGGAACAGAAACAACGGCTTTATTCCCTAAAATTGCAGAAACTTTAACTGACCAGGGATTTACAGTTTTCAGTATTGCAGATACAGATAATCCGATCTATGCCATAAAATCCGGTGATAATGATCTCTCCATTATAGGCTTTTCCAAAAAATACGACAGTCCTTTCAATCCTGTCTCCGGATTTGCTGCTATCATGACCTGCTCACAGGCAGACGGCGGATGCCCGTTTATCCCCGGTGCTGAAAAAAGAATCCCCATTACATTTGAAGATCCGAAAATTTCAGATGATACTCCAGACCAAGCAGTGGTCTATGCTGAAAGAAGCTTACAGATCGCTGAAGAAATGTTCTATGTCTTTTCAAAAATCAAAAAATAATCATGCAGCCCAAATTAAAGTTTCTTGATCGTTATCTTACACTATGGATCTTTCTGGCAATGGGCGTAGGGATTGCTTTAGGTTATTTCTTTCCTTCTATTCCTGATATGATTCAATCGCAGTCTTTAGGGACAACCAATATTCCATTGGCAATTGGCCTTATCCTTATGATGTACCCGCCATTGGCTAAGGTTGACTACTCTCTCCTGCCTCTTGTATTCAGGGATAAAAAAGCAATTGGGGTCTCTTTATTTCTCAACTGGATCATAGGGCCTCTTCTGATGTTCTGTCTGGCCATCCTCTTTTTAAGAGATGAGCCGGATTATATGGCAGGGCTTATATTAATTGGACTGGCAAGATGCATCGCTATGGTACTTGTATGGAACGACCTTGCCAAAGGCAACAGAGAATATGCTGCTTTGCTGGTTGCATTAAACAGTATTTTCCAGGTATTTACTTACAGCTTTATGGTATGGCTGTTCATGAATGTTCTTCCCCATCAGTTAGGTTTAATCAGCTTTACAATAAATATATCTGTAAAAGATATTAGCGAAAGTGTATTGATCTACCTGGGGATTCCGTTTTTGGCAGGCTTCCTGGGCCGTTATATCCTGATAAAAACAAAAGGAGCTGTATGGTATAACAGAAAATTTGTACCTGCAGTTTCTCCTGTTACCCTTTATGCTCTCCTATTTACGATCATACTGATGTTTAGCCTTAAAGGAAATAAAATACTTGAATTACCTATGGATGTGGCAAAAGTTGCAATTCCTCTTATTATCTATTTTGTGCTGATGTTTTTTGTGAGCTTTTTTATCAACAGGTCTTTACATATTCCGTATGATCAAAATACATCCATTGCCTTTACAGCAACAGGAAACAATTTTGAACTGGCCATTGCGGTTGCGATCTCAGTCTTCGGTATTCATTCATCGCAGGCTTTTGTAGGAGTGATCGGGCCTTTGGTAGAGGTTCCGGTTTTAATATTGCTTGTAAAAGCCAGTCTGTTCATGAAAAAGAAATGGTACTCTTAATTCATTATGATAAAAAGCTTCACTGAAATAATGAAGCTTTTTATGATCAATGATATTAATTTTTGACCAGCCTGTAATTTCCGCTGCTTTCATCTTTACTTATTGTATAGCCATCTGCCAGCTCAAGAATCCAGCCGTCTCCGGATATTTTTTTATTTTCTGTTTTCACTGGATTAGATATGGAAATTTTATCCCAGTTCGGACTCATTAATGCTCCGTTTTCAACAGTCAGAATCCCCCATAAATCCGTCACCCGGATGTTGGGATATACCGTTCCTTTATCTTCTATCGGTACAATATTTCTTGGATCAAAGGAGACATTCATTTTTTCAAATTTGATTTCAAAATGAGGCTGCTGAATGAATTTCAGTTTATATTCCGCAATGAGTCTTCTGGTTTTTTCTTCTCTTTCTGTTTCTTCTTCTGTAATTGACTTACCATTATAACGATCCGCCAGGTTTCCAGCTGCTTTTTTCAGATCAGACGGAATTATTACATTAAATGCTTTAATGAAATAACCGGTGAGGTCTGTTTTCCCATCAATCCTTTTATTCCAGTCCTTATCTTTTTTGTACAGCAAATACCCATAAACAGGTGTTGTATAATAAGCAAATGAACGGACAAATGTTGGATTTTTCATAAAATCATTTATTCCATTCAAAAGAGACGACCTTGTCTGCTCATTATTTCTTCCGCTCACGATAAGGCCGGTGAACTCAGCAATTCCTTCATTCAGTTCCAGCAGATTTTCTGCAGTTTCAGAATTTTTATAAAGCATGTTCCTGTACTTCCTAAAGGTCAATGCACTGGTCAGATGCTGCTTCATTTCTTTTTGTGAGGTTGAGCTGACTGCCTGCTTCAATGCTTCAAGTTCAAGGCGCAGATATATCCTGCCTTCTTTCTGGTCAAGGTGATTATTTTCCGCATTGTTCAATGTAAATCCTAATGCAGGCTGAATGCTGTGAAATGACTCATGTGCCAAAAGGTTAATCCTGCTTTCTTTATCCTGAGAAAGAGGCAGCATGATCATCGCCCATCTTTTTCCACCCCAATTGACTGCCGTATTCGCAATATTGATAGAAGCAGGCAAAACACCTGAATAGATCTTCCCGTTCCGTTTCAGAATTCCCTCTGAATCGGGTTCGTTGGCAAAAAATTCTCTGGTTTTCGGATCAATTAAAATTACAGGACCATATAAATCTTTGTTCCAAAGTCCGGCATTCCTGCTGGAAGCTGTTGCAAGTTCATCGAAAAAAAGAGCAATTGTATCAGGGGAGACAGCCTGTTTTTGCCCTTTGGCACTCAGGGCAATAAAGAAAAAGAAAGCTGTAAGAAAAGTCCGCTTCATAGTCAGATTCTTTGTGGTTAATTTTTATCACTGAAGATCAATTACTGCATCTATTGAACAGAAATCAAAAAATGCTTATTAAATACTTTTGGAATTGCCAATATAATGAATTTCAATCAAGGGTAAAAACAAGAAACAATTGTCACCTTTAAATAATCCGCAGATTGTCAGTTGGTGAGCTTCTAAGAAAGCTATATTGAGCCGTAAAGAAAAGAGAGCTAAGCATGTAATGATTAACTTTGTCTTTACAGACCCATAATTTTTTGGCATAAGATGGAACAGACTGACCAATTAAAAACCATAAATTACTCAGGAATATTTTTTTCCTGCTTTTCGGATTATAGTGAAAAATGCATTCATGCGACCCCAGAACATGTACTGCTCTATTTGTACTCAGGAGAGCAGGTCATTGAGGACCGAAATACCAAAACAACCATAACCCCGGGAGAATGCGCTTTTATCCGGCGGAACCACCGTCTGATGATGTATAAAAACAGTAAAGGAGATGAACTCTACAAAGGAATTTCTCTTACCTTTAACCGTACATTACTCCGGGATTTTTATAATAAACTGAATAAATCGGATCTGCCTCAGAAAGTTCCTTTTTCTGAAGAAAATGTTTTTAAAATAGACTCTCGTGCCGATATTACAAGCCTTTTTCAGTCACTTACCCCTTATTTTGATGAAAATACAAAACCTTCAGAAGGGGTTGTTCATCTTAAATTACAGGAGGGAATTTACGCTTTGCTCAATCATTCAGAGATCTTCTTTCCTATTTTGTTCGATTTTACAGAGCCGTGGAAAATTGATATTATGGAATTCATGAATGAAAATTATATGGATGATCTTACCATGGAACAGATTGCTTCCTATACCGGCCGCAGTCTTGCCACATTCAAGCGCGATTTTCAAAAGATCAGTGATCTGAGTCCACAAAAATGGCTGATCAGAAAACGTCTGGAAGCGGCCTATTTCAAACTGAAAAACGAAGGCATGAAAGTACAGGATGTCTATGTAGAGGTTGGATTTAAAAATCCATCACACTTTTCCACAGCATTCAAAAAACAATACGGATTTCCACCAACAGAAATTTAACCTGAGCTTCTGAGAAAAGTTATTTGAGCCTCGCAGTAATATTACTGTGAGGCTCGCTCTTTAATTTTGTCCTGTAAATAAATGATAATGAAAACACAGGATATTTTTGAACGGCTCAGAAAAGGGGAAACAATCCCTGCAAATGATCCTCAGTCCTTCAGAATGTTTGAAGTCTCTCTTGAAACAAAGAAATTACTGATCAGGATGAACAATTCTTCTGACCCGGCAGAAATCAGGGAACTTCTGAGTCAGATCACCGGTAAAAGTATCGAAGAAAGCACCACCATCTTTACTCCGTTCTCTATCAACTACGGAAGGAATACAAAAATCGGTAAAAATGTATTCATCAATTCTGGCTGCACATTTCTGGATCTGGGAGGCATTACCATAGAAGATGATGTTTTGATTGCTCCCAAAGTAAATTTACTCTCTGAAGGACATCCCATTTCTTCAGACAGCCGTCATTCACTTGCTCCCGGAGCAATTCATATTAAAAAGAATGTCTGGATTGGAACCAATGCAACCATTCTGCCAGGAGTTACTATAGGTGAAAATGCAATAATAGCCGCCGGAGCTGTTGTTAATAAAGATATTCCGGACAATGTCATTGCAGGAGGAGTACCTGCAAAAATCATCAAACCTATTTAAAGAAAAACATTACCATGAAAAAATGGACAATTTTAACAGCTCTTGTACTGTTGTTCACAGGAAAATCCTATGCACAGCAAAATGAAACGAAAATGAAAAATACAGAAGCAAAAGAACACTATACTTTTATATTGAGTGACAAAGTTACCCGTAAAAAAGTACATTTTAAAAATCGTTACGGGATACTGCTTACCGGCGATCTTTACAGTCCTGCATCCCCTGTTCAAAATAGAGGTCTAGCAGCAATTGCCATAAGCGGGCCTTTTGGAGCTGTGAAAGAGCAGTCATCCGGTCTGTATGCCAACCAGATGGCAGAACGTGGATTTATTGTACTGGCATTTGATCCATCTTATACCGGAGAAAGCGGAGGGGAACCGAGAAGTGTGGCATCTCCCGATATCAATACAGAAGACTTCAGTGCTGCGGTAGACTTTCTGGGATTACAGAACCATGTAGACAGAAGTCGTATAGGAATTATCGGAATATGTGGATTCGGAGGTTTTGCATTAAATGCTGCCGCAATTGACAAACGTGTAAAAGCAGTCGCTACAACCAGTATGTATGATATGTCACGGGTAATGGCGAAAGGCTATTACGATGCAGTTACTCCGGAACAACGTACACAATTGTTAGAACAACTTGGCGAACAGCGCTGGAAAGATGCAGAAAAGGGAACATTTCAGCCCGGACCAAGGCTGAATGCTGAAAAGCTGAAAGGAAATGAGCCTCAGTTTGTAAAGGATTACTTTGATTACTACCGTACTCCGAGAGGATTTCACGAACGTTCTTTGAACTCAGCCGGCTCCTGGAATGCAACCAATGCACTCTCTTTTATGAATATGCCATTGCTTACTTATATCAAAGAAATCTCTCCCCGTCCGGTACTGATTATTGCAGGAGAAAAAGCCCATTCACGGTATTTCAGTGAGGATGCTTACAAAATGGCGGCCGACCCTAAGGAGTTAATGATCATTCCCGACGCTGTACATGTAGACCTTTACGATAAAACAGATATTATTCCTTTCGATAAGCTGGAAGCTTTTTTTAAGGAAAATCTGAAATAAGATTATTTGTAAAGCCAGAAAAAAGCCTGCTGTCTGCAGGCTTTTTGCAACATATCGGAAAAAATCTAAAATTCAAAACGTCCGGAATTGTTTTAAATAAAAACAGAGGGCTGTTTTCACTCAACTCCTTCTCTTTCAAATAGGAATATGACGTGTTCTTAGAATCGAATCAGTAAAATAATAATTTCAGCATTAATGTAATTAATTTACATTCCCAGTTTCTTTTTGATGGCTTCCATTTCTGTTTCCAGCTTTTTAATCTTAGCTTTTTGCTGCTCTATTTCAGCCTGCTGGTCCTGGATAGCTTTGGTCAGCGCAGGGACAAGCGCGGAATAATCAACCGCCCAGGCTTCTTTTGTATCATCTTTCGGTTTATAGACTGCTTCAGGAACTACTTTATAAAGATCCTGTGCCAGGAATCCGATTTTATGCTGCGTTTTCTGACTTGGGTTTACAGCAGGTTTTCCATCTTTAATCTGATTATTGGCTGACAGTTCATATTGCTTAGGCTGCAATGCCATGATAGTACTGAGCCCATATCCGATATCTTTAATCTGGGTTTTCAGACGCATATCTGAAGTATTTACAAAACCTCCTGCGGCACTTACCTGTCCGTTTCCGTCAATGATCACTTTGGTACTGCCGTTATAGCTGTATTTAAATCCTTCAGCTCCAAGATAGACCTGGGTAACAGAACCGTTCAGCGTATTATATCCGCTTAGATCAAGATGCCCTTTTGTAGCTGCAACTTTATTTCCTCCTACTCCGGCTACTTCAGGTCTGTTCATATTAATATCTCCGTTCCCGTCAATATCCGTCTTACTATTGACATTATCTCCATAATAGTATCTGAAGCCGGTACTTCCTACCGTTACCTTTGCAAATGAAGAACTGTTGCTGTTACCTCTCAGCGTAAGAAGACCATTATAAGCATTAACGGCATTACCTGCCGCTCCAAAGGCTGTAATATCCCCATCTCCGTTGAAATTCAGTTTTCTGTCAGCGTTAAAAAGATAATCACCACCGTTGGCCTGACTGAGCTTAAATTGGGCCGCATTATTATTTCCTGCTATAGTAAGGGCTCCCGCAATATTGTTTATCGTTCCTCCATTGGCTCCTCCATCAGTGGTTTTGGTAGAGGAATTAAGAAACATATCCATGGAACTTCCTGCGTCATTGGTAAGCCTTAAAAGTGCAGAGGCATTGGTGCCGGAGCTCAGGTTACTGATCGAGGTAAGACCAGCTCCGTCAACATTGCTTCTGAAATATAATGCTTTATCAGCATAATCAATTGCGGTATTTTGTAAAAGTGTGCCTCCAAGCCTCACATCATTACCAGTGGTACTAAGTCCGTTACTTGCCGTTACACCAGTGCTGCCGGACGAATTATTTCCTGATATATCCCATGTAGCTGCAGCTCCTGTAAGACCGGTACTGATCAGCTGCAGGCTTTGATTAGGACCTACCGTAACACTGGCATTACCATCGATTGTCTCTGAGGCTGCAGGATTTACCGTTACCGTAAAAGCTGTATTATTCTTGATCGTATACATACGGCCACTGAAGTTACCTGTACCAGATATAGCAGTTGGCAAAGTAAAAACAGCATTGGAGGTTCCGTTATATGAGATATGAAAATCACCGGAAGTCATCGCATATGCTGCAGCTGTCACTGCGGTGTATTTTGCTGCCAAAGAACCGTTAACATCCAGTGTTGATCCGGGTTGTGCGGTATTGATTCCTACACTTTGTGCAGACACAATGCTATATGAAAGCAAAGCTGCGGCTACTGATAATTTAGTAAAGTTTTTAAACATTATTATATAATTATGAGTTTAATAAAGTAAAAGTCCCGGGGAAGCATTTGTCATTTCAGTTATTATCTGCTGTAGTAATGGTCAGATCAAGAATTGTTTCGGGTTCTGTATACAGATTGGAAACTGCAGTAATCTGTATTTCTGAAAGACTTAACATGAAGAAATGATAGAAATATTTTTTCATTGTTCCCTTTTTTTAATATTACAAAGCTAAATTTTCCAAAGTCTTATTAAAAAAAACACCTGAAAGAAAACAGCTACATTGGTGTGGAAAAATTATTACAAGATGAATAAGAAAAAAATCATGATTTATTTGTATACAAAAGACATAAATGAATCTGATCTTTTAGCTGACTGTGAAAATATTTTTCCGGAATACTGATGATCTTAGTATTCCATTCAGAAATAGAGTATCTTTATACCCAACAGACCAAAATTTTTATAAAACATGAAGTTAGAATTATATCAGGTAGATGCGTTTACAGAAGAAATTTTCCATGGAAATCCGGCATGTGTCGTTCCCTTAAAAAATTGGTTACCCGATGAAATGCTGTTAAAAATAGCCCGTGAAAATGCCGTGGCAGAAACGGCTTTCTTTATTGATAATGGAAGTGATACTATTCAGCTGAGATGGTTTACCCCTGAAATAGAAATGGACTTGTGCGGGCATGCTACCCTGGCTACAGCTCATTGCCTGGCATCCATTTTAAACTATAAGAATAACAGGATCATTTTTGATACAAAAAGTGGTGCATTAACCGTTGATGTAAAAGATGGGGTTTATTATATGGATTTCCCATCCAGAATGCCTGAAATCTCCTTACTCCCGGATACAATAATCAGATCACTGAATATACAGCCTAAAGAGGTGTTCAAAGCAAGAGACTACGTTTTGGTATATGATTCTGAAGAAGATATAAGAAACATCAAAATTGAAAGATCAATTTTTGATCTTATCAATCTGGATCCAGGCGGTGTTGTGGTGACCTCAGCAGGTACAGACAGTGATTTTGTTTCAAGATACTTTACACCGCAGTCTTCCATTCTTGAAGATCCTGTAACCGGCTCTGCACACTGCTCACTCATCCCGTTCTGGTCATCAAGATTAGGAAAAGATAAGCTTTTTGCACGCCAGCTGTCCGAAAGAGGCGGCCAACTCTATTGTGAAAACAAAAATGAAAGAGTGATTGTCGCAGGAAAAGCCAAAACTTATTCTGTGGGGTACTTGTGGATTGAATAATAAAAATCACGATAATCTTGTATGTAAAACGAAAGCACCCAGAGATAACATAAAGCCTTGAACATTCGATCCAAGGCTTTTTTGTTGATTTTATTTTACCGGTAACGTTTTGAAGTTGCCGTTTATTGAGTTAGTTTTACAGATATCCAGACGGTCTGTTTCAGAAACATTGTTATATTTGAACGATATTAATAACCACTTGTTAATTTTAAAAATGAAAATCATCATCACACTGTTCCTGTTGATCTCAGGAATTTTGTTTTCTCAAAATCAAAGATTTGTCTACGAATATTCATTTAAGATGGATACCTTAAACAAGGATAAAGCAGAAAAGGAAATAATGAATCTTGATATCACCAAAGAAGGCTCCTATTTTTACAGTGCATTGCTGATTACGCGGGACTCTCTTCTCAATGCTGAAGTTGAAAAAGGAAAGGCTTCAAATTCCGTCAACATTGATTTCAGGAAGATCAAACATCCCAAAGTCAATTTTCGGGTATCCAAAACATACCCAGGTTTAGAAACAATATATCATACCTCACTGAACGCCAGCAATGTTGCAGTAAAGGAACCGGATAAAATAAATTGGACAATTCTACCTGAAACAAAAAGCATTGAAGTTTTTAAAGCTCAGAAAGCGACTACACATTTTGGCGGCAGAAACTGGATTGCCTGGTTTACCAATGAAATTCAGATCCAGGACGGACCTTATAAATTTTGTGGTTTGCCCGGCCTGATTTTACAGATCGAAGATGAAGAAGGAACTCATATTTTCAATCTGGCCGGGAGTATGAAACTCAAAGACGGCTTTTCACTTATAGATGCAAAAACGGCAGAAATTCTCCTGACAAAGGAAAAATTCAACAAGCTTTGGAATGAATACTTACAAGATCCTGCTAAAAATATCAAACTCATGCACAGTTCTTCCGGAATGTCAGAAACAATATTATTTGATTCAAATACCGGAAATCCCCTGACCAAACAAGAGTTAATCAGGAACAAAGAAACACGTGCAAAAGAGTTTCTGAAACGATTTAATAATTTTATAGAAAAGGATTTATATAAATAATTGTGCTATCAGATTTTTCATTGCTGAACATCCATAATTCCGTTAGTAATTTTACCTATATTAAGATCTGCCCAGCATCTTTTTGGTGACAAATTCTTTAAAGAAATAATCCCTGTATATATTTCCAATAGGAATTTCACTTTCCTTAATGTAAATGGTATTATTATCTAAAGAGTTTATGTGTAAGGAATTAACGATATATGATTTGCTCACTCTTACAAAAATGTTTTTCGGCAGCTGTTCCTGAATTGTTTTAATGTTCATTGCCGTAATGATTTTTTGGTTCTCTGTATGCAAAATCACATAGTCTTTTAAACCCTGGATAAAAAGAATATCTTTAAAATGAAGTTTAAACATTTTCCGTTCCGCCCGGACAAACAGATAATCATCTGTACTGGTCTCTATATTGGAAAAACTGTGATCTATTTTCACTAATTTGGAGTAGCTCCTTGCCTTTTCTACCGCTTTTTGAAAACGTTCCAGCCTTATGGGTTTTATAAGATAATCCACCGCATCCACCTCATAGCTGTCTACCGCAAATTCAGAAAACGCAGTGGTGAACACCATCAGAGTTTCTTTCGGAATAGAATTTGAAAATTCAATACCGTTGATACCGGGCATCTGAATGTCCAGAAAAACAAGGTCTACCGTATTGGGATTATCTTTTAAAAAGATCCCGGCAGGTTCAGCGCCATTAAATGTACCCAGCAGATGCAGGTCCTCGGTTTCATCTATAAGCATATTAATGGCTTCTCTTGCCAGGGGTTCATCATCTACAATTATACATTTCATATTTCAGGATTTACAGATATAAAATTAATATTTTCTCATTGCACTTTCTCTAAATAATAAAGTAATCAGATGATCTGTTATATTTTTCTTTCTTACCAAGGCTGAGAAAAAACCTTGCTTCATCCAGTCCTTTTTTGAAGCGTTTCATGATCAGGTTTGAGAAAGGTTTTTCATTGATGGCACTATTGATAAATGGATCAGGTTGGGGAACAAAGATGACAAAAGTATCTTCAGGAATGGTATAAATAAATTCAATACTGCCAAAATCATACATCTGAATGTCGAAAAACAGAATATCAATACAGTGGTCTGCCATATATGCTGATGCTTTATCAAATGCCTGAAAGGCAGACAGCAGATGCAGGTAATCCGATTCCAGAACGAGTTTTCTGATGCTTTTTTCTATCAGAAAATCCTGGGTTACAATAATGCAATTCATAATTTAATGGATAAATAGACAGTAAAGGATTCAACATCATTTATAATTTTTAATGAATGGCTTAATGGAAATAATAATTCAAGTCTCCGTTTAATATTAGCCAGGCCTAACCCTCCGGAATAAGGGACCGCTTTATGCTGTGGTTTTGAATTGATGCACTGAAAAATCAATTCATCATCTTTCACTTCAAAAAAAACATTTACGTACGATGATCTTGCTGAATCATTATTGTGTTTTACAGCGTTTTCAACAAACGAAATAAATAATAAAGGGGGAACCAGTACACCACTTATATTACCTTCCTTGGAAAGGATAAAATTAAAGGTATCCCGTCTGATCTTTTCCAGGTTCAGAAAATCTTCCAAAAAATGGATGTCTGATGTCAGCAGGACCTTTTCTCTGGTACTGTCATATAACTGATACCGCAGCAGGTCACTTAATCTCAATAAAACCTGTGATGCCCTTTCAGGGTCTTTTTTAGTAAGAACATTGGCATTATTAAGCATATTGAAAAGAAAATGGGGATTGATCTGGTTTTTCAGCTGCTCAAGTTCAGCAGATGTTCTGGATCTTTCAAGCTCAAAAATCAGCTGCTTATCCAACATCCATTTCTGAAATAATTTTATTGAAGCAGAAGCAGCAAAGAGAACCAAGATAAGGGTTGAAAAAAGCAGGATATTCAGATCATCAGAAGTTGAACGTCCAAAATATGCCAGCAATACTTTTGCTGAAATAACAATGGCTGCAAGAATTGTAATGACAGCCAGGCAGTACCATATATATTTATTTTTAAATAAAAGCCTCGGCACCAGAATATACATATTACAGTAAAACAACAATATGACCAGCATTAAAACGGGGGTTGGTTCTGTAATTTCCGGTCTGCTGTTATACAATACAACACTTATAAAAAGAAACAGAATTAAATGCCTGATGATTCTGTATCTGGCGGAAACAAAAAACTGAAATATCCAATTTTCATCCTTGAACTGATTATCTAGATTTTGGCTCATTGTTTTAACAATAATATATTACAAAATTAAATCATACAGCAGAGGCAGATGACATTTTATACGAAAGCATATCTTTTGTATACAAAAAATTCAATACTGTCATTCAATTTCTAAAAGTTATAAAAAAAACACATTGAATTTTGATCTTTTAAAAACATCCTTTCATATAATAATCAAACACTTTGGTATAATTACCTGAATTCCGGACTTTTCAAAACAATACTTTCGCTCAAGATTTATAATTAACGGGATCCTAATGAAGAACAAATCATGCCTTTCACTTTTTGTGATGATTTCAGCAGCAGCTTTTGGACAGGAAAAAGTGACACTCAGCGGGATCATTGCCAGCAGATCAAATAATGAAACACTTATCGGGGCCACTATTTCAGTTCCTGGAGCCAATATAACAGCGGTTACCAATTCCTATGGCTTCTACTCTATCAGCCTTCCTAAAGGTGATTATACAGTGGTGATCAATTACCCTGATTTTGATATAACTGAAGAGAAAATTTCCATAACAGAAAATATGCAGAGAAATTTTACCCTAACGGAAAGCAGCCGTACAAAATCAATAGGAGAAGTGATATTAAAAGGGAACAGTACAAAAAACAATATCAGAACTCCGGAAATGAGCGTCAACAAACTGTCCATCGCAACGATCAGAAAAATGCCTGCAGTAATGGGTGAAGTGGATATTCTGAAGTCCATCCTGCAGCTTCCGGGAGTTGCCAATGCGCAGGAAGGGTCCTCAGGATTCAATGTAAGAGGCGGTTCTGTAGATGGCAATCTTGTTCTTCTTGATGAAGCAATTGTTTATAACACCTCCCATCTGTTTGGATTCTTCTCTGTTTTCAACGCTGATGTCATCAAAGACCTGAAACTGTATAAGGGGGGAATTCCTTCCAATTATGGCGGCCGTATCTCTTCGGTTCTGGATATTTATCAGAAAGAAGGAAATAATAAAGAATATCATGCTACAGGAGGTATTGGAGCTGTTTCCAGCAGGTTGCTGATAGAAGGTCCTGTTGTCAAAGAAAAAAGTTCTTTCGTAATAGCAGGCAGGGCCTCCTACGCCCATCTTTTTATGAAATTGGCCAAAAAACCTAACTCAGCTTACTTCTATGATTTAAATGCAAAGCTGAATTTTAAGCTGAATACTAAAAACAGCCTTTATGTATCCGGATATTTTGGGAAAGACGATATGAGCTTCAATAACAGCTTCATGAACGATTATGGCAATACGCTTCTTAATTTAAGATGGAATCATATATTTTCTGATAAATTATTTTCCAATGCGTCAGTCATTTACAGCGATTACAATTATGGATTACAGATAAAGTTCGCAGGAATCGACTGGAAATCAAACATCAAAAATTATAATTTTAAATACGACTTCAAACATTATCTGTCTGACAAGTTGAGTCTGAATTACGGACTGAACTCTATTTATTACCAGTTCAATCCCGGTACCATTGCCCCCTTTGGAGAGAATTCAACAATAAAGCCAGACCAGATCGCGAAAAAAAATGCAATGGAAAATGCCATTTATATTAATGCTGAACAAAAATTTTCAGATCACCTGTCTGTCAATTACGGCTTAAGATACAGTAATTTTATGCGTTTAGGGGCACAGCAGGTCAATACTTATACCCATAATGAAGCTGTTGTTTACAATCAGGAAATGCAGATTTATGAAGAGGGAACCCCTACAGGCAGTATCAGTTACGGAAAAAATAAAAAAATTATCGGCTTTGGAAATCTGGAGCCGCGTTTGGGGATATCTTATGCTTTAGATGACAATCAATCATTTAAAGCCAGCTATAACCGCATGGCACAGTATGTTCACCTCATCTCCAATACCGCTTCTGTTTCCCCGCTGGACATCTGGGCACCCAGCGACAGCTATCTGAAGCCTCAGATTCTGGATCAGGTAGCATTGGGATATTTCCGGAATTTCAATAACGGAAACTATTCTCTGGAAGTGGAAACTTTTTATAAAAAGATAAAAAATAAAGCCGATTATATTGACGGTGCAGAGCTTATTGCCCATAAAGCTATTGAACAGGTGATGCTGAATGGTGAAGGAAGAGCCTATGGCCTGGAAATTATGACTAAAAAAAATTCAGGCAGATTAACAGGCTGGCTTTCCTATACTCTATCCCGTGCAGAACAAAGAACCCCCGGCAGAAATGCAGACGAACCAGGAATCAATAACGGTCAGTGGTATCGTGCTAATTACGATAAAACGCATAACTTCTCACTGACAGCTGCTTATCAGCTCTCAAAAAAATGGAGCTTTGGAGGAATTTTTACCTATCAGACAGGAAAAGCAGCCACCTATCCCAATGGAAAATACCAGTATCAGGGTATCACAATAGCCAACTATGGAGAAAGAAACAGAAATTCGATCCCTGCTTACCATCATTTGGATTTATCTGCAACCTATACCCCGAAACCTGATAAAATAAGAAAGTGGAAAGGAGAATGGGTATTCAGTATTTATAATGTTTATGGAAGAAACAATGCTGCAGCCGTTAATTTTGGCCAGAATCCGGATACCGGAATCAGTGAGGCAAGGCAGATATCTATTTTCGGGATTATCCCAAGTGTTACTTATAATTTTAAATTCTAAAAATTCTTACCAGTACAATGAAAACAATAAGAATATATATACTGATCGCAATGGGATTATTGCTTATTGCCTGTGAAAAAGTAATTGATGTAGACCTTGAGACAGCAGAACCCAGACTGGTAATAGATGCATCCATTGACTGGATAAAAAACACATCCGGAAACCGGCAGAAAATAAAGCTTTCCACAACCACAGGATATTATAATTCAGATTTCCCAAGTGTCTCAGGAGCCAATATAGTCATTACCAATTCAGCGGATATGGCTTTTAATTTTGTTGAAGATCCAGGAACCGGAGAATATATCTGCAATAACTTCCTGCCGGTAGTTGGGGAAAGCTATAGATTAACAATCAGTTTAAACGGAGAGACCTACAGAGCCACAGAAACATTAACCGGTGCACCTGAAATAGAAGATAATATTATCCAAAACAATAATGGTGGAATATCGGGTGACGAAATTGAAATCACCTACTATTATCAGGATAATATCAATGAAAAAAACTACTATGTTTTCAGCAACAAAAACCCACATATTGCATTTCCTCAGTATAAGGTAAAAGATGATGAAAATAACAACGGTGGATTGAATCCGATCTATTATTCTGATAAAGACCTGGCTGCAGGGGATGTTATCAATATTAAGTTAATTGCTGTTTCCAAAAGATATTATGATTATTTCCGAAAAATACTGAATGCCTCCGGCTCAGAAAGCGGCCCGTTTTCTACAACTCCTACTTCTGTTAACGGAAACATTATTAATCTGACCCATTCTTCCAACGCACCTTTGGGTTACTTCCGGCTGTCTGAAGTGGATACCAGGGATTATACAATTCAATAAATGCAACCTCTTTCCTTTGTAAATTTCAAAAAAAGCAAGATCAACACCACATCTGCCCGAAACAATGCTTCGCAATATACGGAGGTGATTTTGGCAAAAGCTTCTGCCTGAATAATAATCTTAATGAAAAAAAGGAATTGATCTGCATCTCGTTCCCATCCTGCCTGCAATATTGCTAAAGTAATGCATGACAGGCGGATTAATCAGAAATCCGGATTATATTCAGGATTCAGAAATAACATTGCCATTCTTACGCCATTTGAAAATCGTTCCAATACTTATCCATACTGTGGAAAACAGCAGAGAAAGACACGTAATCCCCAGTCCTGCTTTATAAAGTTCATACTCTACAATATGTGTTTTATAAGCAATGGATAACGCAAGAATTCCAAATTCTCCTGTCTGTGAAAGCAGTGCACCTCCATACAGACTGTCTCTCCATTTAAAGTTCAGCACCCGAAAGAAAACAGAAGACATAACACTGTTACTGATCAATACCACCAAAGTACCTAAAACAATAAGTCTATAATTTGATAATACATATGGAATATCCATCCGAAGTCCAATGGATACAAAGAAAAGAGAAACAAAAAACACTTTAAAAGGCATCAATGAATGTTCAAGCCAATGAAAAGCTTTCATTTTCCCTACTATCACTCCGGCTATAAAACTTCCTAATGCAGCACTCATCCCAATTACTTCTGCAAGCAGCCCAAATCCCAAACAGATAAAAAGTCCGGTGAATACCTGTAAATCGTGATCATTTTCTATAAAAGCATAGGATGTTTTAATTTCCCTGAGATGCCTGATCTTTCTGAATATAAAGAAAATGCCTGCACAGGCAGCCAGAGGCAGAATAAAATCCCAGTACCTGAATTCATCACCATTCCAAAATTTTAATACTGTTAGCGCAGGGGCAAGAAGAAGATCCTGCAACAGTAAAATATTCAGGATAACAATCCCGAATGCTGTATGTATTGTTCCATGCTTCTTTAAAAACTCTACAACCACAGCGGTACTGTTAAATGTGAACAGCATTCCGATAAGAACAATACTTTTATAATCAAGCTTAAGAAGGTACCCTATGAACCAGGCAAAAACAAAACTGAGAAGTATTTTGATTCCCTGTGCCAATAATGGTTTGATAATTAAACTTTTTTTATTGGGAATATTAATTTCCATTCCTATGAAAAACATAAGAAGCAATATGCCTATTTCCCCAACAACCTCTATTTCTTCCGGCTTGGTAAAAAGTTTCAGAACATACGGACCAAGCAGTATACCCGCAATAAGATAGGCAATAAGATAGGGCTGATTCAGCTTTTTGAGCAAAATCATCAATCCCAGCGTTGTCATACACAAAATACATACTGTCCAAAGCATATTTCCTGTATTATAGCATTAGCTGTTAAAAATTTACCATGATTTATTTACGAAGAATAACTTTTAAGGAGAAAATCCCCTTACAGCGCATCTGAATTTACACATTCGAATGTTCTGATACCCAAACCTGTCGGGCTCCGATCAGTCATCCAGAAAATTCTTCTGAGGATAAAATAAGCCCCGCTATGGGGCTTATTTTCAGCGGTGCATTGGGCTGCACTCTTATGTTATTTCAATTAACCTAGGTGGTTTTTGCTTTACTTCCTCCTTCTTGGGAATAGTCAGTTTCAATAATCCATTTTCATATTTTGCCTGAATATTATCCTGATCTACAACATCTTTTGGCAATTCAAAACTTCTCCGGAACGATTGATAACTAAATTCTCTCCGGGTGAAGTTTTCTCCTTTTGTTTCGTTATTATCCTTTTTGGATGATGAGATCGTCAGGAGATTTCCATCAAGCTTAATTTCGAAGTCATTCTTCTCCATACCCGGAGCAGCTACCTGTACCTCGTACGCATCGGCATTTTCTTTAATGTTCACTGAAGGAACTGTGGTACTTGTTGATGAATAATTATTGTTTCCCCAGTTAAAAAATTCGCGATTAAAAAAATCATCGAAAAGATTAGGAACCGTTGGTACGTTACTCCAATTTCTTTTAATAAGATTCATAATAATGCTCTTTTAAAGTTAAACAATTTATTATTTAAACTTCAGCTGGCCAGCTGTTAATCAGTAAAATTCAAAAAAAATACCAAATTTTGAAAAGTGAATTTTTTTCATAAATACTGCCAAAATTTCATTTTTTTTGTCAGAGCTTCATATTCAGTTCTATACTATTCTTTTGTCATGACCACTACTTATAAAAAAATTTAACTCTGTTCTCAGAATAAACGAAATAAAGTTGTCCGAAAATCCTAACTTAGACAAATATTAAAAGCTCCAAATGAAAAAATTAATAACTATTATATTCTGCATCCTGGGTTTTACTTCCTGCAATTCGCAAGAAGTATCTTCCGGATTTACAAAAGAAAACTTTGAAAACCAGGTCCTCAATTATCACCCAAAGAAAAATCAGAATGTTTCGGATAAAGATTATAATTATGGCATTATGATTTTAGAAGAAACAAGGAGTGCTGTAAAAAATAAAACCGAAAACTTTAATCTGGCAGACTATTTTAATATCCTAAATGCTTTTCTCAGTTTGAAAGAAACAAAAGAAAATATTGACGTTGCATTTAGAAAATTTGTTGATACCAAAGGAAGTTGCGAATATATTTTATCTTTTGAAAATTCAATTAAAACTAATCCTAAATACACTATTATACGAAAAGATTATGACCAGCAGCTACTTCAATGCAAATCCAATCCTACCGCTGAAAAATTTGATATTGTAAAGTACTGCCAATCTAATAACCTGGATTTTCCCCTGGTTGAAAAAATGTATACTGTTAATATCAATGACCAGAAGTACCGAAACTTAAAGTTGCAAAGCAAACAACAGCTTTTAGACACAGAAAACCAATCAATCATTGATACCCTCTACAAAAAACACAAAACATATATAGGAAGAAGTTTAGTAGGCAAGGAATTTGAAAATGTTATGTGGGCTGTTGTACAACATTCTAACGTTGAAATGATGGAAAAATATTTACCTGTTATTAAACAGGCGGTTGTTGACAAAGAAATAGAAGTAGGTCCTTTGAAAATGCTTATTGATCGGTTTTATGGACTTAAGTACGGTTACCAGGTCTTTGGAAGTCAGGGTGATGGATTCGGATTTAAGCTAGCTGACGAAAAAACGAAAAAGCAAGTTAAAATGCTCTATGGAATTGAATAAATATTGAGCGAATATTGTACAATCCATTCTCAATTAAAAGAAGCCCTGAATTCTAATGGCGACATCTCTGTTTTGGTCTTAAACAGTTTACTGAATGACTGTGAATGTTCAAAACCCAGCTCATAGGCAATTTCACTGACGGACAAACTGGTGGTGGAAAGCTTTTCCTTCGCTTTGCTGATGAGTTTGTCGTGTATATGCTGTTGTGTGCTTTGCCCGGTCAGTGTTTTAAGCAAACCACTCAGATATTTTGGCGAAATATGTAAGGTATCTGCAATATACTGAACCGTTGGCAATCCTTTTATGGCTAAATCATCCCCGTCAAAATAGTCTGTAAGCAGGTCCTCCAAAAGGGCTAAAATCTGATGATTGCCCTTTTCTCTTGTAATGAACTGGCGGTTGTAAAAACGTTCCGAATAATTGAGAAGGCTCTCAATCTGTGAAATAATAATCTGCTTGCTGAACTGGTCTATATTGGTATGGTATTCCTGCTGAATATTATCAATGATGCCGTCAAGCGTTTTTTGTTCCTTTTCCGAAAGAAACAATGCTTCATTGACCGAATAGTCAAAATAATCATACCGTTTAATTGTTTTGGCCAGCGGTGTATTCCATAAAAAATCAGGATGAACCAGCAACATCCAGCCCGAACGTTTTTCGGTAGAAGCAGGATCAGTCTGTATCCTGAAAACCTGGTTAGGTTCTATAAATGCCATCACTCCCTCATCAAAATCAAATTCCTGCTGCCCGTAATACATTTTCCCACCAATTCCTTTTTTCTGGGAAATCATATAAAAATCAAGTACCATACTGACTTCATCAATATCTGAAGGTCTTTTAATTGCCGAATAATCGACCACACTGATCAGAGGATGATCAGGTTTGGGCAATCCCCTCAGCCTGTGAAATTCGCTAATGGTTTTTATCCTTTGGATCTGACGCTTTTCCATAGTTTAAAATTAAAAACTGATTTACAGACGGTTTGCATTACCAGCCTAATTCATTCCCGTTCCTGTCGAAAAATTTACCTGTTGGTATGTCCTGTAAAGTTACAAATTTTACAATGATACCTGCCGCCTGTTCAGGGGTCTGGGTACCTTGATACCGGTTAAGATTTGATGCCGTATATCCAGGTTCTACACTGATTATTTTAAAATCCGTTTCCTCAAATTCTTTTGAGAGCAGAACGGTAAAAGCATTGAGAGCCGTTTTAGAGGCGCTGTACGCATCATACGTCCTGAAATTGGGGTTTTGGGAATCGCTTTGTAGAGAAAGGGAACCCAAAGGACTTGACACATTAATTATTCTTGGTCCCTCCGATTTTTTTAGCAGGTCGATGAACAATTGGGTAGTCTGTACAGCTCCGAAAAAATTAGTTTCAAAGACATTTCTAAGATTGCTGATGCTGCCTGTAGATATGTTCTGTGGCTGCTCGCCGGCAATACCCGCATTGTTGATCAGCACATCCAGCTGCTGTGTTTTGGACTCCAGTGTCTGTTTTGCAGACTGTATGGAATGAATGTCTGTAACATCTATTTCAATACATTCTACATTATGAAAGCCAGCCCTGTTTAGTTTTTCCTGTGCTTCTATTCCATTTAAAAGGCTGCGGCTTCCCAGATAAACATAATGACCAAGTGCGGCCAATTGTCTGGCGGTTTCAAAACCAATTCCCTGATTGGCGCCTGTTATAAATATTTTTTTCATGTGAAATATACTTTTATTTTATATACTTTGTGTACCTGTCTTCTCAAAATAATGCTGCTTCATATCTTCCAGAAGCCCGATATGCAAAGGTTTCCAGCCCAGCATTTCCTGTGTTTTAACATTACTCACAGGACAATCCATTGTGATAAAATGGCTCATCCACTCAAAGTGTTTCTGAAGTTCTTCACCGGAAACAGAGACAACCGGAAGGTTAAGGTTATCCGCAATACAGGCAGCTATGGTTTTCATTTCAATGCCGTCCTGGTCAACCACATTATATACTCCCCCTTTATGACCTTTTTCTAAAGCCAAACGGAAAGCTCTGGCAGCATCCAGACGATGTACACCTACCCAACGGTTTTTTCCTTTATCCGGATAGGCTGAAACTCCGTTTTTGCGCGCCTGATGGATCATAAAAGGAATAAAGCCTTCATCTCCTTTATCATGAACTGAAGGTGCCAGCCTGACAACAGAGGTATTGACGCCTTTTTCTGCCAATGCCAATGCAGTTGCTTCCGATGATCTGAGGGAATTTTCTGCAATACTCTCTTCGGTTATAAAACCATTGATAGAAGGCAGCCCCAGCATCCCGGCAGTAACTACCATAGTTTTGTCTGTGCCTGCAAACATTTCCCCCATTGTAATGATCGCATTTTTGTCTGTTACTGCTGCCTCTGAAAATGTAGTTGCCCCACCTTTCATAAAGTCGTGGTTAAACCCACAGTGAATGATACCATCCGAATCAGCAGCACCTTGTTTCAGTATTTCAGTATCCTCAAGGTTGCCTTTCAGTACTTCAGCGCCTAAATAATGAATGATTTTTGCCGATTTTTCCGAACGGGCCAGACCAACGACCTGGTGTCCGGCACCTATTAATTCTTTTACAACTGCGGAGCCATTAAAACCCGATGCTCCTGTTACAAATACTTTCATTGCATTACTATTTTTTGTTGAAGCAAAGTTGCACTGATTTAACTGTCCTGATGTAGTCGAAAGTTAGTTTGTTGTAGCCAAAAAGAAAACTGCGCCACCATAAACATCTATTTTTAAATGTTTTTTTACCATCCATTCGTGAATGGCAATCTTGGCCACCAATGACAGGAAATTTTATCAGCCACAGTGTAAAAAGCAAACGAAAGATTTTCCGGAAATTAATTAAAACCTATTTTTCGGCTTTAGCTTTAAGATTCTTCAGCCAGATCTGCAATGAATTTTCCAGGCCTTTCTGAAATGTACTGCTTAGCAGTGATACCAGCCAGCCTTCCATACTTTCTTCGACTTTTACTGTTGTTCTGCCATCGTGTTCTATGAATGACCAATTATGGATTGCAAAAGCCCCGAAAGCTTTACCTGACCAACCTATTGTATGTCCTGGCACTACGGTATGCAAGGTAGAATGAATGGTTAACCCACCACTTTTCCAATCAAAAGAGCTGCCTTTTTTGAATGGACCATTTAGCTTAGGATCTTCAACATCACTGTGCCAATCCTTCCAATGACCTATATCACTCATCATCTGATAAACTTTTTGTGCAGGAGCATTTATTGTAATTTCCTGATAGGTTTTTACAGGAGCATTTTTATTGATAGATTCTGTCACAGCGTATGAAGTGAAAACTTCCAGACAGATAATGATTACCGTAAGTATTCCTGCGATTAAAAGAAAACTGTAAACGAACTTTTTCATTATATATTATTTTTAGGATGATTAAACTATTTGAAAAACTCTAAGTGATCATGAACAAACTGTTCGAATTGAATTGCCGGTTTTCCCGTTATCTCGTGAACTGTATTAAAGATTTCAGCGGCCTCTCCTTTTGCATAATGAGCATAATCTTCGATCAGCCCCTCTACCTGCCATTCCGGAAACCCGGCAACCGTTAATGCTTCACGCATTTGTTCAGAATTTAAATCAACATAGGTAATTTCGGCTTCCAATACTCTGGAAAGTACTTCGGCCATTTGAAAATGAGTGAGAGACTTATTTCCGGTTATATTATAGATTTTGTTTTCATGCCCATTCTCTGTTAATACTTTTGCTGCCACTCCTGCAATATCACGAATATCAACAGCACTGACAGCGGCATTACCCAGTGAGCCATAAAATTGTCTTTCATATCTGACAGAATGCCCAAACGTTATAAGCCCCTGCATAAACAAATTCGGGCGTAAAAATGTATAATCCATTCCCGACTCTCTGATTCTTTCTTCAACAGCGGCATGATATCTGAGAAAACGTACCGGAGAAGCCTGGTCTGCAGCCAGCTGAGATAATTTCACAATATGCTTTACCCCTGCTTTTTGGGCAGCATTAATAAAATTAAGCTGAAGTTCTTCAGCATATTCCGATGAGTTGGTAAGCAAAAATGCTTTTTCAATTCCCTGTAATGCATGAGCAAGGCTACGGCTATCCGACAGATCACCAAGAGCTATTTCAGCCTGTGGCAAATCAGCCATCAGATCTCCCTGATCATTGCTTCGGACGAGTGCTCTGAAAGAGACATTCATATTAACCAATTTCTTAACAAGTTGTGTACCTACACTTCCCGTTGCTCCTGTTAGGAGAAGATTTGTATGTTTCATAAAAACTGTTTTTTATTCCTTCAAAATTCAGTGTATTGCAGGATTTAAAATTGTAAGAAAACGAAGTCTTCTTTTACATATTTTTATGAGGAAAACAATATGGATAAACTCAACCCATCCTAGTGCCTGATCAGCATATAATGAGATGGTGTTATAAAAGTGATGAAGGTCCGGTTAATTCTTAGGATCACATATAGATTCCTGGAATTTCAGATATTTTGAAGGACTGAGATCAATATAATATTTAAAATCTTTAATAAGTTGGCTTTGATCATAATAACCACATTGGCTGATGACATCAAACCAATCTATTTTAATATGTTGACAGGAAGTGGTCTGGATTATCTGAATTGCTTTTAAAAAACGCTGATATCGGTGAATTTCTTTTGAGGTATAGCCAAAATGTTTTTTATGATTCGTCTGCAGTGATCTTTCGGATAGCTTATTTTTTCTGGAAATTTCTTTGATCGGGCTGAAGGTCGTACGGTCAAATGCAGCTATTTGTTCTGCGATACCATTACGATCCCGTAAATAAGGCCGGCAGAAATCCAGCAGAGCCTGAACCCGGTCTTCATTGGAACTTATCTTTTTCAATTCGGACCATAGCATTGTAAAACAATTCTGATGAATCAACTCATCAGGATGTATGGCTAAACCCTTTGTAAAATCTGTATTTCCGAAAAACCTGAAGAAAGCATCATCTTTAAAATTGCAAACCAGAATCTCTGCTCCTTTTGGCAGAATATAGTTAAAAGCATGTTTTATGGGCCCCAGTACGATACATTTTTCAACTTCAATGCTTTCTTTATTGTTAGAAATAAACGATGCAGGATGACCAAAACTGAAAATCATCATGGTCTGATATGAAGGTAAAAGTGTCTTTTCTACAGATTCTTCTGATCTGTTTTCTGCATAATAAAAATGCGAAAAAACCTCTTTAAATTCTGTAGGAGCAGATATTCTGTAATTATTATAACCTTCCATATTTCTGGTTTTGAAATAGATTCTTAGTCTAAACAAATGTATTTAAAATTTTACAATGCCAATTAATAATAAAAACCATTAATGGATTTTCCCATCAATGGCGGTCAGTTACATTTATGAGAAATTAATCCCAGGCCATAAAACCTTCGCAGGCAAAATAAATTAAAGTAATGTAAAAACCATATTTAATTAATTTTTTAATTACCTTATAGCTTTTGAACAATACCGGATTGTAAACTGATGGGTCGAATGTTGTTTTTGCTGTTTGTTTCATTTGTTTTATTTTTTATGGTTGTTATAAAATTGTTATTTACTTGATAATTGACAAAAAAATATTCTTTTTCTTTTTCGTCTGATTCTTTACAGATCATATCATAGGTCATCAGGATATAAGTCTTGCTTTTTATATTATTTTTCAAAAGAGTATGTGCTTTAACAACCGGTTCCCCATAAAGTTTTTTAAAAGCACCAATAGTATACTCTGAGAAAGTCCCATAATGCGCTACCAACTTTAATGACAGCCCAAGCTCATGCCCAATTACAGCTTCTATTTCTTTAAGTCTGACCGTAAAACTTCTTAGCATTGTTTCATACAGTTTTAAGATTTTCTGTACAGAAGGCTTTTTACAAAATTTGTAAAATAATATTGCGTCACCTTCAATTTCTGAGACTTTCATCCCTATTGTATTGGCTTGCAGAATTGCAGAAAGCAGCTCTCTGGTGATATAACGACCTGCTTCAATGCATATGCTGTTGACAAAGTCAGTATAACCACTAATGTCTGGAATGATGATCATACCTTCTTCAACACGGATATTTTTATTTTCTGACAGATACTCTTTGTATAAACATTTCATGATGACAGATTTTTACGTTCTTTCTGAGACAAATGTAGATACGTCCATGAACAAGAAATTGTAAGAAAACGAAAGATTAAAAAGCCTCCATATTGGTAATATCAAAAGTACGGATGAAAACCATGGTCCATAAGTATAGCGATTACGTTTCTAAAATATATCAATACATGGCAATTTCTATATGAATTAAACTTCTATACGGTATTTCCTGACATAATAAATTTTAATAAGGAATATTTGTCTTCCTCAATTTCAGAACAACTTTTTGAATTCGGGGTAGCAGGAGTAAAATAATGATTACAGAAATTACACCTATTAACATCAAATCGTAGTAATCTCGGGTGGCACGAGCCAAGATCTGGTGTCCTACCATTTGATTAAAATAGCCAGTTGACATTGATTTTGAGGCGTATGCATCACTGCCTGATTTCATATATTGATTTTGGATATCCAGTAAAGTAACTGGCAATTGAGGGTTGATTTCCGTTAGCGTTTCCCGGATTTTTTCCCTAACTGCTGATTTCGCAAATAACTGAAGTTCATTATTAAGAGCCAGGCTAGCCGTAAACCCTGTAAACCTTGCGAATATTCCAATAAGTGATGCATTTATTGCAATTTTAGGGGGCACTGATGAGATTGTAAATGAAACAATCGGAACAAATAATACTCCTGTTGCCACACCATAGATAAACAGGGGCAGAATGAAATCATTTGTTTCTCCCTGTATGGAAACGAATAGTATCATATAGGCATAATACACCGCCATAATCGCAAAACCAACAATAATAATTCTTATCAGGTTATACCCAATCAAAATAAAGCGTGAGGTAACAAACATGCCCAAAACTGTTCCTGTTATTACGGCACTCCATATTGGAATCGTACTCAGTGGATCATTTCCTAAAATCACCTCAAGATAGCCGTAGGCAAGTCCCGTACTTCCCTTGAAAAGGTAAAAGGTAAAAAGAAGTAAAAGGCCAATAGCAAAATTCTCTGCTTTAAAAATCTGCAAGTTGATTAATGGTCTTTTAAGTTTCAGTTCTCTAATAATAAAGAGAGAGAGAATGAGTAAGTTACCTAAGCTTAGAATAAGTATCGACGGACTGCCAAACCAGCCCAATGGTCTTCCATAGACAAGAATGTATCCTAATATTAAGATAAACGATACATAAAACAGATAGCCTATCCAGTCCACCTGATAGAGCGGAATTTTTTTGGTAAATCGGGCCTTACTGTTCATCGTAAGCAACACAACAGAGGTAAGGATAATGAGTAGGTTATTGTGTCCGTAGAATAGCCAATTAAAATCTGAGAAATGAATTACTACACTGGTATAGATGGTGTAAAACGGCACAGCAATCTGTATACTGCCATAAAGAAGACTATAAGCAATGACACGGGCACGTACAGAATCCAGCCTTGGGAAAATGAGCTGTAACACGATACCTGACATTAATGCACAAGTAATTCCTTGCAAAAACTGGCAAATAACAAACAATGTCCAATCTTTAAAATGAAAACACAGTGTTGAACTCAGCGCATTGATCCCCAGTGCTATCAGTAAATATTTTCTGGGTTCAAAATACTTTACAATACGGGAGTCAAGTGCCAAGAAAGCTACAGTTGAGCCATAGATAACCACCATACCATATTGTACATCAGCAGGCTGTATGCCGTAAAAGCCCATCGCTGCTACCGGACTGCCATAAAAAGCGAAGCTAAACAGGCTAGTCATCAGAATGGCAAATATTACCGATCTTGCCATCCATTCGGACACCCATGGTTTGAAAACAGGTATTTTATAGGTTTGCATTTTTTAATTTTTTAAAACATAAACATTTGCGTTCATTCCTGCTGAAAGTTTCGATAATTTGGCAGGCTGATCCGTCAGTTTGATCCGAACAGGAATGCGTTGGATGATTTTGACGAAATTGCCTGTGGCATTATCAGGAGGAAGCAAAGAATAGCGTGAACCTGTGGTAGGTGAAAGTGATTCAATAATACCATTAAATTTTTCATGCGGAAAAGCATCGACCTCGACAGATACCGCTTGCCTGATCTGAAAGCCTGCAACCTGTGTTTCCTTAAAATTTGCCGTTACCCATTTTTCCTCGGCTCTGTTCAGTATAAATGCCAATGTTTGACCTGCCTGGACCAGTTGCCCTTCCTGAATGGTCTTTTTACCAATTTGCCCATCAAAAGGTGCTGTGACAATGGTATATCGAATGTCTAATTCCTGTCTTTGAAGAAGTGTTTCTTTGAGCTTTATTTCTGCCTGTATTGCTTTGCGTTGTGCACTGAAGTCATTTAGTTTGGATTCAGCTACCTGTAAAGAAGCTTTTGCCTGATCATAATCAGATTGCGTGATTGATAAAGAAGTACTCACATTATCAAATTTCTGTTGTGTGGTGGATTCATCAGCCAGTAGATTTTTATAACGGCCAAATTCTTTTTGCTGCTGATTCAATCTCGCTTCAGCACCTGCCAACTGTGCCTTTATAACCTCAATATTTTTAATTTGCGTTTCTTCATTCACCGCCAGGATAGGTAATTTGGCATGCGAACTCATGAGTTCTGCTGACGCAGCGTCTTTTTTCAGCCCATATTCACCCAGCTCAATCACCACAAGCGTATCTCCTTTTTTAACCTGCTGATTGTCTTTATAACATACTTTACTGATATATCCGCCCACTTTTGCATTGACGGGGGACAAATAGGCATCCACCTGTGCGTCATTAGTCTGTTCATAATCCAGTCTTTCTAAGAAACAGGCTGCTCCCCAAATAATAATTCCTGCCAATAATGTGATTCCGAACCATTTGGTAAGGATTATAATGATTTTATCTGTCTTATTCTTGTTCATAATGTTGTATTAAAGAATTCCTACGATCGCCAGCAATCTGATCTTTGTGAGTTTTACGTTTGTTTGTGCAGCTGTTAAATTGAATCTGGCTTCCAATAAATTATTTTCAGCCTCCAGAAGATCAGTCAGAAGAGATTCCTGATTCAGATAACTACTTCTGATAACCCGAACCGTTTCGGTGTTTTTTGCTATAATTTTTGCGGCTGTTTCAACACTTTCCAAAGCTTGTTGCTGCTGCAGATAAGCTTCTTTTACCTGCAGGTAAATTTCATCTTTCTTCATTTCAGCTTTTTCTTTTACCTGATGGCTTATAACCTGGGCACGGGCTATTGAATGTTTACTCTTGTAGAGATTGTCAATAGAAAACTGTGCTTTAATTCCTGTTTGACCAAATCCCCACAGGTCATTCGAATATGGATAGAACGAGATCTGCGGATAGGTATAATTGTAATTGGAGTACAGCGATATTTTGGGAAATCTTGTGGCTTTAATCTGTCTGATGTTCAATTCGTTCCATTTAATTTCACTATTGACCATTTTATACTCAGGAGACTGATGGAGTGCGATATCTATATAGTCGCTGTAAACTGTATCTGTGATGGCACCTGTTTTAACAATATCCTGATAATTGATGGTTAATTCATTTTTAGCTTCACGCCCCATTAGAATATTAAGCCGCTGTCTGGCAATTTCTATCTTTTTTTCAATATCAGAAAAACTAAGTTCCAGCTGAGATAATTTTACAGAGATTCTCAGCACATCACTCTTAAGCACAGTACCGTTTTTATACAGGCTTTCTATCAGGGTCAGCTGTTTTTTTTCTGTATCAATTTCTGCTTCAAGAAAATCATGGAAATGCAGAAATTTATATAACTCAAAATATGCAGCTGCCACATTATATTTTATACTCTGATTTTGGAGTTCAGCTTCATATTGTTTCTGTATCTCTTCTTCTTTTTTCATGGCGATATTTCTTCTCTCTCTGCCTCCATTAAAAAGACTGAAATTTAAGCTGTATCCCAGTCCGTATCCATAGCCTTTTACAGGTACATCCTGAGGTGATGCGAATAAACCATTATCATAAATCAAAAATCTGGAATTGAGTTTTATATCCCCACCTACCGAAATCTCAGGTAACAAGCGATCCTTTGCTTCAAGTACCTCTAAACTAGCTTTTTGAAGATTTAAATCAGAAAGTTTCAGCTGGTGATTATTCGCTTCAGCGATTTTCCATATCTGTTCCAAACTTAATGCTTGGACATTTTCTGTATTCTGAGCATGGAGGGATGGTGCAAACAGCACCCACCCTATGACCAAAATCGAGATTGAACTATATTTTTTCATTATTTTTTAAATGATTTATATTTTTATTACTCGGTATTAGCCATTTTTTGACCGCCTCTTTTAATGCATCGAAGGCAAAGGTTAAATCGGTTCCCGGTATAAAAACAGTATGATAGGCATAAGCAGGCCAACAGGCATTTATTGCCTTAATATTTTTTATCAAATGGGATGATGTATTAGAATCTTTATTTTGAATTTCAGGTTCTTGGTGAAAGCACATCTTTTTCTGTTTCATAATGATTTACTATTATTTACACAGCAAAATTATCCAACGTACAATGTCTTCTTTTTATATAATTAGCCTAATATTTGCTATATTTGGCCAAATGGAAATTTTTAACCAATTAATAAACATTGTTGATCAAAATCCTGAATCTATCCTGGTGATACGACAGCAGACAGAACAGCGCTTGCCTTCACATCAGCATGACAAAGCGCAGCTGTTATTGGTTTATGGTGGTATTGCTTACTTGCAAACTAATGAGAAAGATTTCTATATTCCGTCTAATCATTATATCTGGATACCTAAGAATTATCCTCATAACCTGATGTTTAACACACAAGATTTGTATATTATCAATCTCTATTTCCCAAGTGATGGAGTGAGTGGTTTTTATGATGAACTAGGTATTTATCCTGTGAGTAAGCTTCTTTCAGAAATGCTTTCATTCAGTGAAAAATGGCAAGGAGATTATTATAAAGGGTCCTGGGAATTTGAGTTTTTAACAACGCTGCGGAATGTGCTATCAAAAGAAAACCTAAAAAAATTTTCTATTCAACTTCCTACAACAGATGACCAACGGCTCAATGCCATTATCGATCATGTCAGAAATCGCTTAAGAGAGGACCTCAGCTTAGACACTATTGCGCAGCAATTTGGGATGAGTGTGAGAAGTTTGACAAGATTATTCCAAACGAAACTTCACATTACTTTTATTCAATATTTAAAAATGCTGAGGATTATCAGAGCTATGGAATTAATCAAAGATACTGATCTGAATATTACCGAAATAGCTTATGAAGTCGGCTATTCCAATATATCTGCATTTAGCAATAATTTTCAGCAACTGACTAATATGAGACCTTCTGAATTTAAACTAAAATAAAAAGTATCAGCTTACATCATTTCAACATTCATGAAGCCGTATTATCAGTACAAAATCTCAGCACTTCTGCTTTGTTTCTTTTTGTTCTTCTGATTGGCGGGCTGTCAGGATCCACTTTTAGGTATATCCTGTTTAATTTGAATCCTACATTTTCTTATCTTTTCCTTTGGTTATTAAATGAATGGGGCAGGTTCAATCTGTAATTTTTTATAGACACTTGAGTTTTAAGATGTATTATTCAGTCAGATATCACATTGATTAACCTATTTTATTTTTACAAGTATTATCTTGTTCATCTATAGAGTCAATATTACCTCTCATTCCTGAAGACAAATACAGAAAAAACTGCCGCAATCAGAACGCCTGCACCATATAACTGGAATGCCCTTTCCAGACCAACATTGATGATCAGGCTCAATCCGAGGCTTCCCAGGCCATAGCCTGAAAAAAGAAAAAATGCGAAGAGGCCTGTTGCAGCACCTTTTCGGGAACTGAATGTAGTAATTATAGCAGCAAATAAAGGATGGGACAGATCAAATCCCAGAGAAAGCAATGCCACTATAATACAGGATGCAGTAAGACTCAAATTCTGGCTGAGCAGCAATACAGTGATGCTTCCCAGGAATAGACCTAAAGGTATTATCCTGCTTCTTCCGTAACGATCGGCAAGTCTGCCCAGCAATGGCCCCAATAATAACCCGGGAATTCCATAACCCAATAAGGCTAACCCAATCTGAAACTCATTCAAACTATAATTTTTATAGAAAAAATAGGCAAGCCAGGCGAAAATACCACCATGGAACATCCCGTTAAGCAAGACATAAAAATAGGTACGCCTTGCCCTTCTGCTTGACAGTATACCATGAAAGGACAGCAAAATATTATCATTGCTTTCCGCTAATTCCCCTCCTTCCTTGAATATGTTTTTCTGATACATCAGTATGAGGAAAAAAATAAGCAGGGCGACGCCTGCAACACCTATAAAAAGCCATTGCCAACCTATCACTGATGTAATTAAGGCCCCTGCACTGGAACCAAAGGCAGTACCTCCGGCCATGTTGCCAAAGAAGATCCCCAGTGCATGCCCCCGCTTTTCGTACGGATAGCCATCACTGATCCAGCTAATGGTTGTAGGAGCAATACCGGCTGCACCGATGCCCGTCAGTAACCGAAGAAAAATCATCTGGTCGACCCCTCTGACAAAAGCGGTCAGCAACGTGAGCAGGGAAAATATGATCAGGCAGAAAGCCACTATCCGGAATCTGCCAAAGCGGTCACTTAGAGGCGCATACACCAGTGTGAACAATCCATAACCGAGCAGATAGGCTGGTTCAATAAAACTCACATGCCGGGCGCTGGTACCGAACTGTTCTGATAACAAAGGCAGCAATGGTGCAACCATGAATCCTTGAAAAAAGACAATAAAAGTAGCCAGAGATAGAATATAGACAGCCAGCATGGATACTTGCGTGCCTGTTGTGTCGCTTGTATTAATTTCGTTCATTCTTATTTGTTTGATCGTACAAATTTCAAGAACTTAAACAGCACAAGGCTTGTCCATATTCAGGCAATTATTGGATTTTTTATCGATTTTGGCTGTCAAGCGGGCTACGAATGAGTTGAAGAGCATCTCCCCGGTATGCTGTGGGAGTTATGCCTGTCATTTTCTTGAAAAAACGGTTGAAATAAGCTGCTTCAGTAAACTTAAGCAAATCTGCTATTTCCGACACCTGTAGATCAGTATGTGTCAACAGGCTTTTTGCTTCCAGCAATATTTTTTCATTGATATGGTATAAGGCTGTGTGTCCTGTATATTTTTTAACTAAAAAGTTTAAATGGCTAGGGGTAAGGTTCAGTTCATCTGCAATGGTTCTCACTGTTGGCTTTTCTTCTCTCCTTTTATTTGGAGCATCAACAGCGTAAGTATCCAGCACTCTTCTGAATCTGACCATCAACGAAGCCTGCTTCAACTGAAAAGCTGTTTTCACCTCTTTATCCTTATAATACAGACGGCGGATCTGGATAAGCAACACTTTTAACAAAGACTGTATCATTTCAAAATTGTCCTCGTTGCCTGATGTCATTTCGCCGAGCAACTTTTCGGCGGTGCATCCTATAGCATCCATATCTTCCTGTGACAATTTCAGGATTGAATTTGCTCCGTTCAAGAAAAAAGGATAATCCTTTTCAAACTTGGGTTTTAAAGGATCTATTTCTGCAAATTCAGGGGTAAAACAGAGGAGGTAACCATAGATAGTTTCCACCCGCTGCCAGCTTTCTATTTTGCCGGGGTATGCGAAATAAATACTGTTCGCTGAAGTATTGACGGTTTCATCCGGAAGCAGAAATCGAAGTCCAGGCGTTCTACAGATCAAAAGCCGGAAAAAATTACCCCGGAACAACGGCATGAACAATAATTTGCCTTTTGCCTGGTCTTCCACCCGCATAATGGTAAAAAAATTATTATCTGCTTTACCGATCCTGAAGGTATCGAAAAAATCGCTGATTGTATCAAGCCAAGGAATATAGGCCTGCGCTCTTTTATCCGCCATAGATAATCAAAAAATCCGTTACAAATTTAGGTAAAATCACTTATGTCGGATCAATCATCTCTATTTTCATCTTAAAAAACTACTACTCTTTCACAAACCTCTGCTAAAGTGTACAGGCAGAGCATCAAAAAGTTATGCGACATTGGAATAAATGAGCCTCTCAAAAGAATGAGAGGCTTTTTAAAATTGCTGAATTTTGTAATATTATTCCTATTAAAAGATAGATTTAATATCTGAAATATGCGACTATTGCTGACAGAATAAAAACGATAATCAACATGGGAAGCATTTCGTATTCTTTTTTTTGGATATGAACAAAAATACCTGCCAGCATGGTCAAACAAAAGCCTGTCGCTGCCATCGGTATCAAAATTGGCAAAATACCGAAAAGCCAAGGAAATATGATTCCAAAACAGCCCAATAATTCAAGAAAACCTAATATCCGGATTGGTATTATAGAGCTGTCAGGTTTTAGATGCCCGTTCTCGACGTGTGTGTTTTTACTGCCTGTAATTTTTCCATAACCTGGCATGATAAAAAATAGAGACAGAAGTCCCTGTATAATCCACAAAATTGTATTCATTCTATCTGTTGGTGAAGTTAATGATAAGCTATCGAAAGCTTTGATAAATGAATTAAACAAGTATTGCCTTGAAATAATTTCAAGACAACATATTCAATAATTTTATATAAAAATCTTTGAAATTAATTCTTGTTTATCCTTTTTTTGGTTGGTCTAACCAAAGATTAACATCTTCCATTTCAGTGAATTGCTTTTGTACTGACACAAAGATAATCAAGATTATTACAAAATAATAAACAGATCAATAATAAATTGTTACAAAAAGTCCAATTATATTTTCAAAATATACGATTTATAAAATGTCAATCTTTTTGGTAAATATAAATGTTCAATTTTTATTAAAATTATCGCTGTCTGAAGAAAAGTAAACCGTAATTACCTATGTGTGGGCACTTAAAAAGGTTAATAAACTATTGACGAACCAACAAGCTTACAAGAAGCTTAATCACCGTAAAGCCTTGTAAGACAATCTCCAGAAACAGAAACAAGTAGTTGGCAGTAGTTTTTTCTCAGATTAGCCCACAACTTTGCACTTCGCCCGGATTTTCTGGTAGATTTTTCTTTTCATTACTCATTCATCCGAACATTAATCTGATACAGAGCTATTCAATCTTTACATCAGTACTTTTTGAAACCAGTTTTTTGTACGGATCGGCTAAGAATTCATCAAGATAATCAGCATTGCTGTTACCAAAGCCCGCCCCGTGTGCCCGGTTGTGGATAATAAGAAGCTGCGCGTTGGGCATATATCTTTTAATAAGCGTATTATAAAAGGGCCTACAAAACGGATCGGCATCACCTGCTGATATCAGTGCCGGGATATTCGAATAAACAGGTGTTTTTATCGATTGGGGCTGGGGATTAACCTTCCAGCAATCGCAGATTTCTTTATTGACGTTATTAAAAGGGTAACCGGCAAGCCAAGGAAGGATCTCATCCTGCTTGGCAATCAGTTTGGGATCTGAATAAGCAATCTGTTCCGAACAATATACCGAATAACGCATGCCCAGTGTTCGGTTCAGATCGCCAGAAAATATACCATCCATAACTTCGGTGATATACGGCTGATGTTTGCCATTGATAATATCATTCACTACAGATGGCACTGTTTGAACTGTTCCATTCTCCATTTTTCCGAAAATGGCATCTAGCAGCTCGGCTTTCCCATAGCTGATTTTGATACTATCGCTACTTCCTTTGGGAAGATAGCGTGCAGTAAAACGTTTGGAGGAAATTTTGGTGAAATAATCATGGAAACGCGACTTAAGATCTTTATATATGGTTTTTGTTGAATCGGCATCCACATTACCAATTACCTGATTTAAAGCTTCGTTCATATTGATCAGTCCATGCTCTTCATAATTTACAAAACTGGGAAGGGGCGAATTCAGTATAAGTGCCTTTATACCTTCGGGATGGTTTTTAGCAACAGTAAGCATTAATCCACCACTATAAGAAATGCCGACCAGCATCATGGATTCGATTTTTAAGGCTTTTTTAAGATCGCTGATATCCGCAGCGCTTTCCGTGGTATTGTATGCTGAAAGATCGATGCCTTTTGCCGTGAAACGTTTCCGTGCTGATGTTACCGCGAGCTTTACCAAGCTGTCTTTGGGAAGGTTTTCCCTATACGAACGTTTAATGGCTTCCTCCACTTCAGGACACTCTAGTGAAGGGACAGCCAGCTTGGTACCGCGCTGATCGAAAGCGATAAAACCGCCATATCTTAAAAAGCCTGAGTTCGGTCCGATCTTGCTAATCCCCAGTGTAGTACTATATCCCGGACCGCCTGTGGTATATAGGGAAATATTTTTAATGGAGTCCTGATTCTTTCTCCTTACAAAAATAAAGGGGATTTTGATCAGGTTTTTTGTAGGTCTTGCTCTGCTTTCCGGTACTACCAGATAACCGCATTTTGCCACTACACCATTTTCTACCTTGATTTTACATCCGTAGGGTTCTATTTTTGGAGTGTAAGATTGTGAAAAAACATTTGAACTAAAAAAGAGAAACGATAAAGCCAGCAATGTATAAATTTTCATGTTTCTTGATTTTATACAAAACTACCATATCAATTTTGACCTCAAAAGGTAAAAAACAGACAAAATCACTTAAGGTCGGCCAACCTTGTTCCGGTAAACAGTACCGCGCTCCTGTAAAAATGGCTCATATCATAGTAGCCATAGTCTGTCGGTAAAAAGCTACCGCGGTCGCTGAGAAACTGGGTAAGTGCAGTACGTGCTCTTAAGATGACGAAATAATTCTTTGGGCCGGTGCCCACCACTTTATGGAAATACCTGTTGAGCGTTTTTTCACTCATACAAACACAATCTGCCAGCTGAGCAGTTGAAAGGCCCATTTCCGTATCCAAAAAACAGCCGATACTCCTTTGGACCATCGATAGGTAATGGCTTCCGGGGCTTTTAGCTTTTCTTTCCAATAGGTAATGTTCCCAAAGCTGCACCCGCGTTTCAAAATCGGGTGCCTGTTTGATCTTGTTGATGACACGCTTGGGAATCAGTTCGTCAAGCATTATGACATCGCTGGCGATTCTGGTCTGACTGATACCGAATATGGCTTCAAAACCACCCGGTAGAAATTTAATGGTGAAGATATTATCGGTTGGGGCATTCTGCCTTTCAATTGTTTCGCTGCGCAGAACCAAAACATCACCATTTTCATTGATCTGATGCATATGTTTTCCGTTGCAGAGCTGGTAGGGACTTCCCAGATTAAGCCAGATGGTGGGAGTAAAACTCGGAAAAAGTTTAACCGTGAAACGTTCATCCTGGATAAATGATCTGGCGAAAACAAGATCAGTTTCAGAAAAAAACTCGATATGTGGAGAAAGGCTTTCCTGTGGTGCTAAAAACCGGTAAAACTTCCTGATATTATCAAATATTTCTGTCATATAATCACTAGGTTGTTTTTCTGATTGGTTGTTGCATTGTGTAGGAAAAAAATGATGGGAATAAACCTTATATTTTATAGTCTTAAATTTAGGGATTTTTTATTTTCACTGCTCCATATGCAATAAGAAAATATGAACTTATTTCAGCTGTATAATTTAAAAAAAGACAAGTAAACGCAGTACGAGGCAGTTTCATCACTGGCATCCGAGGAGGTGACTTTTTGCGGATCAGTCTCAAAAACTGGGGAATATTGTATTTATGGAATTTAAACTAACGCAAAGTTTTTAGCCTCTTATCTCATATTTTCAAGGGAGCAAAGCATGAAATCAATTTCAATGATTCTTTCTAAGCTAATACATATCCATTAAGCTTCTTAAGCGACAAAGTCGTACTTCTTAGCTTTCTAAAATAAAACATTTGAATCATTTTTCTTTGCGATTAAAAAATGACCTGTCGGTTCAATAAAAAGTATAGATTTTGTACTAACCCCCAACTTTTGCACCTGATCCCCTATAATTGGAGGTCGTAAAATAAAAAAGGTACAAATCAAAGATTTGTACCTTTCTGCGGAGAGTGAGGGATTTTGTACCCATTTCTCATCGCTTTATGGATAAGATTTTCGCTGTTGCATCTCTGTGAATGGCCTTAAATAGGACATTTGCAAAAAAGCGGTAAAATACTAATATAAATTTTACGTAGTAAAACTAAAAATTTCTGCTCAAATCTGCAAGTAAAAAGACCAAAATTTGAACAAGTTTTTAAAGTTCAAATCAAAAATTTAATCCTTCTCTTTCGCCTGAAATTTCTCAGTTGAAAATGTTTCTAAAAGAAAACGAAGAAAAAAAGAAAGCCTTTTGAAAATGAGCGTGACATTCTGCCAAGGTTTTTCAGAAAAAGTTTTTCCGTAGATTTTATACGGAAAAAGTTTTTCTGAAAATCCAGAGGACTTGACCTTGACAGAATTTAGCCGGGCGCCTCAGGAAGCGAATTATCTTTGGCTTCTGTTTAATATTTTTGCGGAACCATCGGATTGAATACTATGAAAAAGATTCAAAACTCATTCTTAGGCTTACTTCCAAGAATTTTCACGATGCAATTACAATATTAATGGCTACGATATTACTCTCTTAAACCAATATAAAAGTTTTTAAATTGGCTATACCTTATATTTCAAATTAATCATCAAATGATGAATAGTTGTGTTTTTCCCGTGATGTGTAACTCCAATTTTAATTGCAGATGCTTTATAGTTGAAATCGTCAGTTAAATCTTTGGTTTTGGAGGGGGCAATTTCAAAATCTTTTGGATAACTTAATTTTGCCAATGTCTCTTTCAAATACTTTCCCCATTTGTTTTCAAAATTAGACGGTAATCCCAAATCATAAATAAGTATTATAAGATTCTCTTTTTGATGGTGGTAATTAAATAATTTCTTTAAATGTGATTGTGTAGTTTTTATATCACGATATATAAATGCTTCACATACTAATATGGCTTCACTATTACTGTTTTGAATTACAATATCTCTTTCTCCCGGGTTTATCCCTTTTCCTGAAAATGCTCCTCGGGTTTGGTCTTTGACAATCCAACCAAACACACTAAATCTGGACTCTAAAGAAACTTGTACTAAATCATTGTATTTATCTTCATTTTTAATCTCATCAATTGTTAATATTTTATCTAAAGCCTTATTTATTGCTATCGCAAATTCCTTGGTAATAAACTTTCCAATATCAATTTGTCCATTTAATTTTTCTGGGAAAATTTTAATTAGTGTTTGCGGTTTTTTAGAGAAAATCTCATTGTAACTTACTTTTAAAATTTCAATATTGCTTTTATCATCAACTAAAGATGATAACTCACTTATAAAATCAGGATTACTGCCATCAGAAAATTTATGATATTCTTTAACTTTGTTTAAATAATAAATAGCTTCCTGTTGTTTTGTTTGCTCCAAGAATAATTCTATTCTCATTTTAGAAACTTCTTCCATCATTTGATAAGGATCTGGCAAGTTTATAAATAATTGTTCAAACTCATTAATGTTTTTTAAGTGATAATAAACAGTCAATTTATTTACCCATACTTTGTCTATTATTGACTCTATTGATTGTGCAGCAAGACTCTTTCTTGCATCTCCCCATTCTTCTAAAGATTCCTTTAGTAATTTATTTTTAATAGTAATATCATCATTTTTTGTTGCCCAATTAATTTTGGCTGCAAAACGATTAATGCATACAGAAGAAATTTCTTTAAATTGATTATAAAGCTTATCAAATATCTCATAAGCTTCTTTCGATTTATCTTCAAAATGAATTAATCCAATAAAAAACTGTTTATAATGATAAGGCTTGAAACCTCTGACTTCAAATGCATTTTGCCCAGGCTCCTCTAACTTGCTGATTTGATTTATATCTTTTTGATTGTACGCTAACATTAAGCGAACAACAAATGAAGCTTGCTCATATTTTATTTCATTACGTTTAGAAGCTATATTTTTCTCCCAATAATCCAATGCTTCTTCTGTCTGTTCAATTAATTCTTTATAATGAGACAATTTTGATAATGTCAATTCAATTTCCGGTATCCAGTTTTGAGATTTGAAAAAATCAATAAGTTTTGCCTTTTTAATTCTTTCAATTATTTCTTTTTTAATTCCTTCTGAGGTTATCCAATCTAAAATAATTAATAAACGTAATAAATCACTCGTATCTATTAAAACAGCGATTACCTTACTTTTATCATCAAACCAATTAATTGCTTGTGCTACTTGAGGTAATAATTCCTCTTCTTTTGAAGCTCTAAACATCTTCTGCTCAAATGATGAGCTTAGAATATCTATTTTTGAAGGTTTACCAGCTACTGCATACTGTTTTAGTAAATCAAGTATATTTTGCTCAATACTGATTTTGACATCTTTTAGCTTATCATATATCAGAAAATATTCTGCTTTATTAGTAGTTATTCTTTTTAGAACATTAAGTAATACAAACAAATGAGTACGAATTTTACTCGCATTAAATCTATTTTCTTCATCATATTCGTCCTCAGCTTTTTTTAATTTAATTCTAGGGGATAAGAGTTCTTTTAGCTTTTCCGTATCATTTAATAAAGCTATTGGATAAATCCAGTCTATAAGATTTAGCCTTTCATTTCTTTCTGCCCAGCTAGGTAAGCCTTGTATAATAGTATTTGATGGGTAATCTTTTTTTTGAACAGAGTTTTGTTCAATTTTATTTAAATAAATCTTTTTAAAACAGTCAGATAACATTTCGCGAATATCTTCAATATCCTGAAATTGTTTTTCATATTTACTGTAAATGATACATTTTGATAGCCAACTTAAACCATCTAATGCTAAAATTGGAAATTGAATAGTACCATTTAAATATAGAATGGGTTCTTCATAGTTTTTGAATATTTCAATAAGCTCAGGAATTATTTTTGGTAACAAGAATTCAGATGAAGAACTATATGTATCAAATCCATTGACGCAACAATCTTCAATAATTGAAATTAGTAGTCGTTCTTTTTTCTTTTGATATTCTCTAATTTCGTATGCATCTTCTTCTCTTCTAATATTTGATAATGATTGGTATTTATCCTTATTTATTTCTTTATAACATTGAAATATGAAAAGTGTAATTTCTTGATTTATATTTTTTTGACTTGAAAGTATGGAATCTAAACTTAATTTTATACTATCTTCAATGAGCTTAAGTTTTATATCCCTGTCAATTTTTCCTATTGAACTTTCTATTTTTACTTTATCAACTAGACTAAAAGCCAAAGAGGAAAAGTATGGTACTTCCATTAAATATGGAATTATAGTAGGTTTATCCTGAATTAAAAAATGGCAGGTTTCCCATAGTAAATAAGGTTTGCTCAAGCTATTTTTTAAAAGAGATTTTATTAAGGGATAAGGTGTATTTTTTTCCGAATCGTTACTCTCTGTATTAGAAAAAGGGGTGTCGCAACAAACAATTGTTTTAATTAAGAATGCTAAATCGTTACGAACTTCCTGAACATGGAATAAATTTCCCTGATGTTTTTTTGAAAGAAAACACATCTGTTCATATAATTCATAATAATTAGTTGAGGGTTTCAGAGCTTCTTCAACTAGGTTTATACCTCCTTGAAAGGCATACCTAGAGCCAATACTTTCATCTATATAAGATTTAAAGAACTCGCTTTCTACTCCGTTAATATCTTGTTCTTCAAGAATTAGTTCTAATGCTGATTTTATAAACCGATTTTTAGATTCTTTGGTAATATGTTTGTAAAAATCAGACCAACTATTTTCCCAATAAAGCATCTTTTTTACAAATATTATGACTCTCTCTTTGTCATCAGAAATTTTATCATCACCTATTAAATCTTCCCAGATAAATCCACCTATCTTATCACATAAAGTATCCCAATATGACACTTTACAATTGTAGAAATTAATATAATATTTGTTATCAATCTCCTTAATAATTCTCTGTTCTTTTAAATCATCAATACTAGGAGCTTTTATAAAATATGATTTATGTGCAGTATGTATAGTATTAAAATTTTTCTTTGATACTTCTAAACCTTTATTGTTATATTCCAGTTTGTTTTTTTTCAATTTGTAAAGAAATTCAAACTCATTCCAATTATCTAATAAAACTGAATAGTAAATAATATTTCCAACATCTATATCATCTTCTGACTTTTTACTTGTTTTTATCCAATTGGTACTAAGCCATTCTTCATCTAAATTGACATTATTGTCTATTTTGTATTGTGTTATAAATTTTTGATATTCTGTTTTATTTATTGCCTTTGTTTGGTAAGTTTTATTTACTTCTCTAACAAAGAGCAATTCCTCTTTATGGGATTGATTTTTTTCAAAATCATAAATTACTTTTCTAACAGCATCGGGAATATGTATTATTCCTAATATCTCACGAAGCCAAAATTTATTAAATAATGAATCTATATCAATAGAGGCATTGTTTTCAGTTTTATATTTTTTAAAGAATTTTTCAACTTCCTCTTTTGAGCAATAATTTCTTGGGATTAATACTTTAATTAAGATTTTAGCAAAAAAGATTGAGGCATTCCAATTTATATCTGCGTGTAGAGCTTTATCATTTTTGGTATGATTTATATCTATTTCGAAAGGTTTTATTATGTTCCGAATTCTTTCTATTTTTTCTCTGTTTTTGTAATACATCCATCTAAGTATTAAAATTTCTATTTATCAAACAGACCATAAGTTTTTTCCATAAGTTCTTTTGGAACTTCTCTTAATTTTTTCAAATCAAGCTTGTTATCCAGATAATGTCCGAAAGGTATAAATGAATTTTTTGAAGCTTGTAGAACATCTTCTTCGCTTCTGTATTTTTTTCCCTTTACAGTGAAGTTGATATAATCATTACCATATTCATTCAATACTTCTTCTAAGGATAGTTTACGACCAGCAAAAACATCTTTATGAAAGATCAATGTATCTATATCAATAAGGATTAAAGGTTTTATATTGGAAATATTGAATCCTTCTTTTTCCAATTTATCTAATTCTTTCTGAAACCAAAAATTAATCCACTTATTTAGTCCTACAGTATTAAATATTCTATAGGGTAAAATCAATATAGGGTATACAATTACATTTTTAGTACTATAGTTAGAATCAAATTCTAGTTTTTTAGAAAGTATTTTTCGAATATTATTTATAAACTGTAAGACAGCCTTTGGTTTACCTTCTTCATTTTTATATAGTTTAATAAACAGTTCTTTCTCAATTTCTCTGAAATCAGATGATTGTTTAGCTATAGCATTTATTAAAATGTCCTTGGATTCAAATAAAAATATTTTCTTTCCATTTCGAACATAATAATCAGGTGCACCGTCATATTGTGCATCCAGTTCATCTCCATTTTTTTGAAAATATCTCTTACCAAAATATTCTTTTAAAATTTTATGCAGAATATATTTTTCAGAAAAATCATAGGTTTTTAATCCATATAAATCTTTTACTTTTTTCTCCTTAGGAAGTCTGTCATTGATATGTTTAAATTTAAAATACAAACCATTTCCAATTAACTCAAGTACAAACAATGGAGATATCAATCTAAAAGTATTTTTATCAAACCTGTACATGGGAGCTGATCTGATATTTCTGAAATCAAAATCTTTAAGTAATTCAGATTCTTTAATTGAAAATTTATTAAGAAAGGATATACTTGATTCTTTACCTTCATTTTGAGTGATATTGATATCGGTATGAGCCTCTTTTTCTTTTTTCAGGACAGCAATCTGTAAGGGTAATAATCTTTTTATGTATTCCTGATAGTTGGAAATATCATATTCTTTGTAAAATTCCTTTAATAATTCTTTAGTATCATTTCTTGATTCTAAGAATTCGAAAAATGATATCGCTCTTAATACCTGAGTTGTAAAAACTTTTTTGACATCATAGTTTACTAAATCTGAATTATTCAAGAATAATCTTAAACAATAGGCAGTTGCATATTTTGAAGCATCTTCTTTCAAATATTCTAAGCTATTATTTAAAATAAGTGTTCTTTCGGTAGTATGGAATTTATTGAATAACAAATAAGCTTTAAAAAACCGTATCTCAATTTCCTGATGTGTATAGTTTTTAGTTATTCCATACTCTTTATCGAAAGCATTCTCAAAGAAAGACAGACTACTTGCTACATAAGGAAAAGAATAACTGTCTATTTCCCATTTCGTTTGTTTTATAAACTGATCTAAACCTGAAAGTACTTTATGGAAAAATTCTTGGTTTTCCTGAGAAAAGTACATCTTTAAAAACTCTAAAGGATTTTCGTATTTAGAATTTTGTGAGAATCCTAGAAGAAAAGTGCCAAACTTTAATAAGAGATCTTTATCAATGCCATCGAGATATTCATTTATTGTTTTCGGTTCCTTATTAGGAAAGATGTCATTAAAAGTTATTACTACTTTTCCAGTTAGGTTCATGATTCTTTTTGAAGGATATTGATTAATGATTTTAAACAGATTATTTTTTACTTAATAAAAACTTTTTCTCTGAAATTCAAGCGCAACTGTACTTATCTCGTAATTTAAAGGAAGTGAAATCGTTTTTCCAGAAATCTCATTCAACCAATTTTTAGTTTGTAAACTCAATTTATCTAATTTTGAAGCAATGATTACTTCATACTTTTCACTAAGTGTAAAATATCCTTTGTCAAATAAACTATCGTATAACGTAGAAAGACAAAGACAAGTATGAGGTGATAATCTTGTATCAATTTTAGTTGACCAAGGAATAATATGGCTTGCTACTAATAACTCATTTTCAGTAACTCCTGTTAAACAACATTTATAGTTAAAATTTTCTAACACCTTTTTTCGGAAAGTTGATTGCTTGATTCTTATTTGTATTTCTCTTTTCGCGTTTTCTATTGCATAGTCATTTAAATTATCTTTTTGTAAAATAGGTTTACTATAATCTATCAGAGGTAAACTAAAAAATTCAGAAATATTCCTTTCAATGTTAGAATTTCTTATTCTTAGTATATGATTTCGAATATCTCCAACCCATCTTTGTCGTTTTCCTTCAAGCAAATACAAATTTTTCTCTGTTAAAAGATCCTGTATTGCTGAGAATGGTAGGATATAAAAGTCTCCTTCATCGTCTTCACTACCAAATAATATAATATTAAAGTTCGAACCAAATTGAGTTCTATAGTTATCAAGCTTATTTTGTGATATTCCGAACCAATAATTTGAAGTAGTGTCTGCTTTCAGAACGTAGTTTGACTGTTCTAATTTTTCCCTATTTTCTTTTACCCAGTTCATAATTATATAGCAATACCAAAATTTACTCTTAGAAACTCTCCGACTACTTGTCTTGCCATGCCAACATACTCTTCTTTTGGATTTAAAAACTTTTTTAATCCCTCTATCTCTCTTTTTAAGATTCGTTCAAAGTAAAATTTCTTTGTTGTGTCTGGAGATCCAATAATATCATTATAATTTTCTGTAGCCTCTTTCACTCTCTGTATTTGTGCCTGTATCTCAATAAGTTTCTTTTCCCGAGATTGGACAAGATACATTCTTTGTAAAACATAAACGTCTATTGATTTTTTAGCCTTGATACTTTCGTTTCCATCCGCATCTTTTTTAGGACGAATAACGCCTTCATCACCGTATTCTAAATGATCTTCGGGATTATCGATACATGGATTTAGTAGAAGTCTATATGGTTCTTCATCTGCAATTCCATTAATATTATCGTGCTTACGTACATATTTCGTAGCATCTGACAGAGGAAATTGGTTCATTTTCCCCATTGTCTTTTTGTTTCTTATTCCGTACAAGGAATGGGACAGCTTTTGATTACAGTTTCTGCAAGACAACAATAAATTATCCCAATCTGCAGCTAACCAATAATAACCGGGTTTCTTATGTGGATTCGCTTCTTCAATTTCTCCTTTAGGGCGAAAATGCTCAACATCTCCGGAGTAAACATGCAGAAATGTACTTTCACAATAGGCACACTTCTCTTTGAATAAATTTATTAAAGCTTCTTTTACCTCAGAATCGGAATATATTTTAAATTCAAAATTAGTCGTTCCGTCAAAAGTGGGGGAAGTGTAATATTCAATAGCTCTTTCTGTTTCCGTTTTACCCTCTCTATTTTTTTTATCTAATGCAGATGGTTTTGGCACTTGAGATCTATCAATTTTTATCATAATGATCTATTTTTTATTGTCCAATGTTTTCCATATACTCTCAACCCGCTTCAGAGCCTCTGCTTTTAATTCCTCTTTGATTTTTGGTCCCTGTTCTCTTGTTTTGCGAGCTAGTAATTCATCAATCACATAATATGTAAGCTCTTCACGTTCTGTATCTCCCAAGTGTTTTATCCGGGGAATAATATGACTCAGATCTAAAAGACGATTTTTTTGTTCTTCGCTTCTGTTCTTTTCTTCCAAAGCTAGAATGGTGTAATATTCATCAAAAAGCTTTTCTGTTTCTGGGTCTATAGTACTTTTTAATCCAAAAAAATCAGAAGTCAATATCTGATCTACCCGTAATTCACTTGGGTCAGGTAACTCCGTCAATGCTATTACTTCATTCTCCTGATTTTTGGTCAACACAACAGTTTCTCCAGCTCTTAGTCCTCTCAGACAAAGTGGTTCATGTGTTGTTACTACAAAACGAATTTTAGGAAAAGCTTTTCTTAAACGTGTAACAACTTCCATTCGCCAACGTGGATGCAAATGAGTACCGATTTCATCAATGAGTACCATTCCTTCTGCCAAATCAAATGTTACATTTTCGCCTGCTAAGGTTGCCATAATATCTACTGCTAAATAAAATACTGATTTATAGCCATCACTTAATTCATCAATGAAAAATGTGTCATTTCCTCTTTTTACAATTACCAAATCATTCTTGATACTAATTGTATCTTCCTGTTCTAATAAGATTAAGTCTTTTAAAGTAATTGCTGCGCGATCAAAAATTTCCTTTGGAAGGTTTGCCAACCAATTATCTGCATCGACAAGAGAGAAGGTATAATCAAAAAGATTTTTTGCCTTAGCTCCGTAAAATTCTATTTTCTCCGGAACCATTTTCCCGATTTTAGGTTTCAGTCTAATGGAATTATAGGCTACGATATTAATTATAGGCTGGAATAAAGATGTTTTAATTTCTTTCTTATTGAAATTGACTTCAATAGGTTTTTGTCCCCCAACCAAATGTATTTTAATAAATCCTTTTTTAGAACCATGTTTTAACAGATGATCACCTTTTATACCTAAATCTGTTATATACTCTTGACCTGTAAGTCCAATAACAAAAGCCTTTAACAATGAACTTTTTCCCACTCCATTTTCGCCTAGAAACAATAACCAAGGTTCATTTTTAATAGGAGAATCAGAATTATGATTAAATTCTAATTCTAAAGAAGAGAAGCACTTAAAGTTTTTTAATTCTATTTTTTCAACATATATATGCTTTATTGAATTTATAGATTGTTCAATATTATATTTTTCAGTTTCTTTAAAAGTTTCTGTGTTAGAAGATGAGAAATCCTGAGTTAATATAATTTCTTGATTTTTGGTTTCTTGACCATTGATAGTTGAAAAATATTCTTGTATCTCAGGTCTATTTCCTAACCATTTAGAGAGCATAAATCGTTGTATTCCCAAATACGATTCTCCAGAATGATTAGTGTATTTATATTGCCAAGAATTATACAACTTTTTAATATCAGTTCGATTTGATTCTTCTTTTCTCAATAATTTCAAAAGTAATTCCCATTCTCCATAAAGTTCTTTTAAAACTTCTAGCCTTGCATTCACCAATTCAGAACGATCTAGCTTTAGTATTTCTATGGTGATAGTGCCCTTAGAAGAAATTGCTTCGATTCCTCCTTGTTCATTAAAAATTAAATGTTCTTCAGGTCTATCTATACATGGATCTATTAACAGAGCCTTTTCATTATATATGACTTCTTTGTAAGGTGTGTTTAATGGTATTCTTTGCCCATCAACTGGGAACCATGTTGATTTATATTGATTACAGTGGGAACAACTTAAGTAAATATTATTCCAGTCATAAGTTAACCACCAATAATGATCAGTTGAGAATTCCTTGTCCCATCCTCTGGCTCCTCCTTTAGGACGGAAATGATCATATTCAGATTGAGCTCTATTTAATGATATAGGTGATTCACAATAAGCACATTTCTCTTTAAATACTTCTCGTAGTGCTTCAAGGAATTTATCTCTTAATCCTTTTTCAAAGGGTTGTGAGTATTTTTGCTGAGATCTGCTTTCTTTTGATTTTAAATAGAACTCTTCCAGTCTTTTTTTTGCTATTTCGACTTCCTTTGAATAAAAGACTTCTGGCACAGGAATGATATTTCTTTCTACGTAAATCATTTTGTATGTTTTTTAGCAAATTTTTCTAGAATACTTGAACTCGGGTGGCTAGATAGTGAAATGAGCTTATTGGCTAAAGCGACTGGTACAATTGAATTATCATACATATCACATCTTAGCTTTTCTATGTTCCAAAGTATTGTATCCAGATTTTTAAAATCAGTCTTTTGTGGATTCAGTACTATGTTTTCATTTTCAACAGGAAGTGTAATAACATATATTCTTTCATCCCTTGACTTAAAAATAATCTTCGAACTATAATATGAAGTATGTGCGTATGGTTCTGGGTTATCAGAAGGTCCTGGTAAAATATAAGTGTAAATGTGTTTATTGTTAAGCAATAAAGCTTCTCCTGGTTCTAATAGGTTTTTGATTTCATCTGCATGTTCTACAAATGCCCCTGATTTTTCTAAACCTGCTAAAAATAAGTTATGATTACTAAATAAGTAATTACATAATTTCCGAACGTGTTTATGCATATTGGCTGTTTGTCCAAAAAATGCCAGAGGTCCATCTTTAATAAAGAAAAATTTATCCAGTAATTTTGGCTGTGTTTCTTTGATATACTTGATAGTATGTATAATGTTTATCTGTTCGATTAAATTAACCAAATAGCCAAGGATACTACCAGCTCCGAGTTCATCATCAATCACTTCATGCAATCTGAAACAGTCTGTCAGATATAATATTCCATTACATTCCGGGCAGTTAGTCGTGTATTTGCTGTTGAAATTTACACGTAAAATATCTTGATTTTTTTCTTCACAATGCGGACAAGTGGTTAGGTTAAAACTATCAACAGGTTGGTCAAACAAGTTAAAAATTAGCCAATGTGTTGTAGAAAGTAAATTATTCTTTTCATCTCCTTTCTTTCTAAAGTATTCATAAATTGTTCGGCGAACGGAATGAGTTAAAGTGATATTGCTATTATATGAAACGTTTTTTGTTGGAAGTACTAATTTGCTTCTTTCTAAGTCTTTAAGTGCGGACATTGATTCCCTAGAAATAAATGGCATTTCGGAAATGTTATTTAAATCTTCGGTATTTAGAAAGATCTCTCCAAATTGAAAAAATGTTATCAATGAAGAAGGAAATGTTTTCTTTACCGGAATAGTAGCGTAACCACCGTCCATTGCTATAATATGTTCAATTGGATTCTCATCGGGATATTGAACTTTGATGATAAGAGATTTATCCAACTCTACTTCTTCAGCAGATTTAGGATATTCGCAATTTTCCAAAAAAGATCGAACCTCTTCATCATTTATTATAAATGAATGAGATGATTTACTGGCTAATTCATCAGGACGTTTACCTGTTCTGCTACTGTATGCCATAATACTTATTTGGTAGAAGTTTCTACTGAAAATTTGTCAATCTGTACCGGTACAATGAAAGGATTAGAATAGGTCTTCATCCTCACAAAACCTTTATCGTTCTTTGCACTAAAACGAATTAATGCATCGGCAAAATCGTCGAAGTCATAATATTTTCTTAGTTCCTTTATTTCATCTTCATTGTTCAAATGAGCAATGAACCAATTTTGGGTGTTCTTTAAAATATTGGAACTTATTGAACTCACTTCCTGCGTAGCGTAAATCATTCCCAGATTTAGTTTTGCTCCTTCTTTGGCAATTCTATTATATATCTGACTTAAATCTTTATCATCTTTTTTAGGGAATAGATTATGAGCTTCTTCGAAATAGAATTGGATAAAATTGTTAGCTTCATTATCGATAAATCGATTCATTGAATTAAAGAAGATTGTACTACATATTTTTTCAGTAAAAATTTTTTGAACTTCCGGATTCCCCTGTGAAAGATCGACAATTACAATTTTACCATCTCTCAATAATTTGGTTATATCTTCTTCAAAAGAAGAGTCATTGTCTTTTGTATGAAGATCAAGCAAATCTCTTCTATTAAGAGATTTATAACCATAAACTTTGTTTTTCTTACCAGGAGATCTATAGCCAGATAACATTGCCAATAAGCTCTTTAAATCTTCTTCAGCCCAATCCTTTCCTTCTTTTTTCCTGTAATTAATGAAGAAGTCATCTTTATCATAATTTTCCCAAACCCAATCAAACCATAAACAAGCATCGTCATAAGAAATTCCTTTACTTGGGTCAATTATATTATTAAGCTTTATTTTATCATTAATATCAGAAGCTCCTTTGAACTTAATAGTTTTCTCTTTAGGTAGTGGAAAGCCAGCTCTATATAAACAGCATTTATAAGCAGCCATTATTCTGTCAAAACGAACAGAAACCCCATTAAAACCATCATATTCAGAAGGTTTTGACAAGTCTACTGATAGAAAATTCTCCAAATAGCCTGTTGTGTTTCCTGTTGCTCTAAAATAACTTGATATCATTTCAAAACCATTTTCTATTTCGTTATAAAAGTTTATTTTCATAACTAGAAAATCATCTTTTTCAAGAACACTGTATCTACTTACTTTGTCTTTATACATTTCAAATATTGCAGTTCCCTCATCTTGCATATTTGCATTAGCATATTCTCCATTTATATCAAAAATAATTTGACCTACTGGATTTTTTGGTGCTCCCTTCTCATCAAAAGCTTTTAAATTTTCTTCTATTTTATTTGTTGCATTTAGTTGAGTTATCGCATTTGAAGATATTTCAGTAGTCGCTTCTATAACCTTTTTAACGGTATTAGACTTACCAGTTCTGGTCATTCCAAAAAGAGCTGTTCTTTTGCCAAGGAGATCAGCTGGGTGAATATATACTTCTGCCTTTTCTTCTTCATTTTTGCTTTGAAACCTGAGACTGGAACTATATCGCACATGCCCAATAGAAAACTCATTATCATTGCCGGGAATAATGTCTGGAGAATCCCTTTGGTTAACAATATAGCCTAGTACATCTTTATTGACTTTATAAACACTGTAATGGTGAGCAGAATAAAAATTTTCTAAGTCCGCACCAAATTCTACATTGGTTCCATTTCTATAGAATGTTCCTAACACCCGACATTCAAGTCCTGAAAAACTAAACTCATAACGTGTGAAATCATCCAATTTAGAACTTTTACCAGAGGTGGGTAAATTGTCTTTATAATACTCTATCATAGAGCTAATCATAACACTATCTGTAGGTAATTTAGCCGGTGCCAAAGCTCTTAGAAGAATTGCTTCTTCAACAGTTTCTTCATTATCATAAAATGCAAGTAAAAAAGTTCCTTGTGCTATTCCCTTAACTCTTTCCTTATCAGCATCACAAACAAGGATATTAGCTTTATTATAGTCAAGCGAAAAAGGATGGCCAACAAAAAGTTCGGTCTGTTTTCCCACTTTTAAAGGGTCTACAGATGCAAGTTGTTTTATTTTATCTACAGTTTTCATGGTTACAGTTTATTTAAGCGGTGATTTTAATTCGGGATCACTAAACCTTATGATAGCTTGTTTAATGTAATCTTCTTTAATTTCAAATGATATCCATTTACGGTTCAATTTTTCTGCACAATATCCTGTTGTATTACTTCCAGAAAATGGATCAAGTACTAAATCTTCTTCATCCGTTAAAAATTGGATAAAGAAATTTACCAGTCCACCAGACATACGAGCTGGGTGTGGCGTAATTCCATTCTCTCTACAAGTTTTTAGAAAATAGCTATTAGAACTAGTATTTGAAAAACTCAATACACTATGGGGTAACCTTACGTCTCGTTTTTCATCTAAAGCTTCCATTTCAAAAAAGTTATGGGAAATACTACCGCCATTATCTTTTAGAAATCCTGTCTCACTTATTTGATGTTCTGATGGTCGTTTACCTGAATTATAGGATTGTCGTTTCAGTAGCTGTTCCATACTTTTACTATAGGGACGTAAAACTTTGCTATTATCGGCTTTAGGGAAATCGTTTTTAGCAATCCACCAAACGTGTGTATAACTATCCACCGTTCGTAATCTATTTACAGTTACCCATTGTGCTGGTGAAGGAAGTTTCGAGGGATTGTAGCAAATAAATTCCTGAATTAATCTTAACTCAGCCTTAGGATGTTTTACCATTCCTAAAAGGCATTCTAAATGCAATAAAGATTGAACTGGTCTCTCAGGCTCCCAAGCATTTCCAATTTCTATAACCAATGAGCCATCATCAGCCAAAAGGTCAGAAAATATTGGTGCTAACTTTGTAAACCATTCCTTATATTCTTCTCCTTTTTCATTTCCATATTGCTTTTTATTATTTAATGGAAAAGGCGGCGAGGTAATTATCAGATTTACCTTTCCCTTTAATTTGCGTAATTTTTTATCATTTGCTAATAATTCAAGCGAATTTCCTACGAAAAGCTTACCAAGTTTAGACTTGTATTTTTGAGTTAATTTCTCTTCAGTTGACATATTATCAATTAAGTTTCAACTTCATTTATTGAAGCTGTTAAATTAAATATTTATTTTATCTAGCATTTACGGAAAACCGCACGCATTAAAGTACCATATATCTTTACAATTTTTATAAAAAATTTTATTTAGTATATGGAAAACGTGATGAAAACTAGAATAATGAAATCTTCAATGCTAAATGCATATTAGTAAATAAACAAAATGCTATCAAACTTAGCTAGAATATTTTGCTCTTCAAATATTCCAATTCTAAATCAATTAGTATTTGAATTAATATATGATTGATTTTGTTGCATTTTAATAGTTTTCAATGGTTTAATACAAATATATTATTTTTTTATATGAATTTGCTTATTAATCAAAAACAATAAATTTTTCGAACTATTAATTATTCACTTGTATACAAAACAATCAAATCATACTTTAAGAAGATATATTATCATCAATCTTTTTCTTTAGTAATTATAACTTTAGAGATAAAAACAGTCTATGTGCAATAAAATGGCTGTTGTGAAAAAATCATTTTACTTTTCTTATTTGCTGTTTAACACCAACCTTCAACTCCTCACCAAAATCCAACATCACCACCTGACTCCCCTGAAACGGATTATAAGACGGCTGATAATCAATATAACCTGAAGAATCTGCATTCTTCAGGCATTTATGGTAGGTGGCTTTTGAACGGATTTTACTGATGCGCATCACTTCATCGCGGGAAATACTGACCGGGTTTCGGAAACGGCTGAAATTCCAGAACTGGAATAAGGCTAAATAGAGACTGATGTGTGATGGATTAAGCGTATGATCCTGAGCCACCTTTTCATAGAAAGCTGTGAGGTGTTTGATATAATTCATAATTTGGTTTCGTTGTTGTGAAATATCATTGTTTCTTTTTCAGCATATCTTCGATGTCTTTGTAATTGTAATATAATGTCCCACCGACACGAGTATAAGACAGAGTTCCATTAATACGAAGGTTTTGCAATGTTCCAGAGGAGATTTTCAGAAGCGCTTTGACCTCTGACGAACGAAGCCATAATTTCTGCTGGGAAATCTTGATTTGAAACAGGTTTTGTAGGTCTTCCAGCAATTCGGTTTTGAATTCCTGAAGGTCTTCTTTGGTGATTAGGTTTACGATCATAACTACTTCATTTTTGTTTTTGACTTAGTTTTTTCTTCTACAAATTTGTAGCATTAAAACATTCAAAACAATAGTGTTAGAGGGGTGTGGGCTAAATAAGAACAATCTGGATGATGCAGGAATCTTTTGGAGATTAAAAAAGAATAAATTGGAATCTACTAGATGGTTTACAAGAAAAAAGACGAGTTCCGAAGTCTTTTTCCCTTTTTGCAAAAAAGGCAAGAGAGTTTTAGATATAAAACTTGAAAAGTTTGTATATACAAAGACACATCTTGCTACTTATACCGCTATTTTTTTCAGAGCTCTGAAATGAAACTACATTTTATTGATTATTAACCAGTTGCATTAATTATTTTTTAAAAGAAAAAAAGCAGAAAAACAAAGACTTCAGGGTTGCTCAATTTTTGAGCCGCATCGACACTACACGGCTTAAATTCTGCGCCGGGTTAGGGATCAACGGCTTATTTTTTGAACCAGGCAAGTGTGTTATGGTAATATTTTTGAGCCGCTTTACTTTATTTGGATACACTTCAGAAATTAGGTTGCTCAAATTTTGAGCACGCATTTAAATATCCGGTTCAATTTTTTTACGCAGGGTAAGTGTCGAGTGCTTAATTTTGAGCCGCTTTTAAGCTGACCTGTGCACATTTTGCGAAGGCTTCCAGCTAACCTGTATTTAAATTACGCAGGTTTATAATAGATTATCCATCAATCTCTTGTGAGAAGATTGATTATATTTGAATCACTTTGAAGTTTTTAAGTAGAATAATTTTTGTAAAGAAGCCAAATGAATTACAAGACATTTGCACCGGATCGTGACTCATTTTTGTGTTTTTTTAATGGAACACGAAATAGGTCATATAAATCGTGACCTTTTTTGATTTTCTTTGATACTAGCGCAAAACAAAAAACGCTGTAAACATTGATTTTTACAGCGTTTTAGCTTATTTTGGTTTCCCAACTGGCGGAGAGTGAGGGATTCGAACCCCCGGACCTGTTACAGTCAACAGTTTTCAAGACTGCCGCAATCGACCACTCTGCCAACTCTCCCTAAACTCCGGCTATACCGTTGTTTTCAGTGGTGCAAATATAGAGCGATTTTTAGTTTCCGCAAAACTTTTCTTACACAAATTTTAACGAAAATTAATAATAGACTAGAAATCAAGGGAATTATTTTGAGGAACTCATACCCTGTTCCCGGTCTATGATGGCAATGAAGCTGTTTTTTAAAAGATCTGACGGATATACAAACTGATCTCCATCTTTACCCTTCACCACAATAGCGGCCTGTTCATCATTAAGGCATTTGTCCAATTGGGTCTTCATGTCATTAAGAGTTCCATCGGGAACCTCAATAATATAAGTTCCTGTAACATGGTTAATTTTTATGATTTTTCTTTCCATATTCTTTTTGATTAGGCCCTAAATTTAGGAATTTTACTTTAAGTATAAAGATATTTCAGGAAGAGATACGGACTGATAAATATAAAAGGATACCATAAGTCCCTGTCTAAAAGCTATAATCAATCAGTCATCAGAATAGACTATATTTGTGGCATTTAAAACTAATAATACTATTTTTCAGATGTTTACTCAATCTTTCACTAAAAACACTGCTATTACCGTCTCGCTAATTTTCTCCTTTATGGCTTTTTGTCAAAAAACGCCCATGTCTGTTCTTCCTTCCGGCCATCTTGTAGTTGGCGCTGAAGTGGATGGTAAAAAAGGAAATTTTATTTTTGATACGGGAGGAGGAATCAATCTTTTTCTTGGAAACTTTTCCAAAGAACTGGGAGCCAAAGAAACCTATAATTATCTGACTGCCTTCAGGGCCACAGGAGAAAAGATGACCATTCCCCTGTTCAAATCAAAGGAGATTATTTTTAACGGTAAAAAGTTTAAAAATATCTGGTATTCTACCCACGATATGGAAATTAAAGGAATTGACGGGTTAATTTCCCTTCCAATGCTTTATGACACTGAGTTCATCATAGATTATACTACCAATGAGCTTATTTTTCCCAAAGAGAAACTGAACAGTAAGAAAGTGATGGATATCCAGCTGTCAACCAATGCTGACCAGTCTCTGGATATTACAACATATGTGCTTCTGAATAACAAATACAGGATTAATGTTCTCCTCGATTCCGGATCCGGTAAAGATTCTTTCTGGTTGAGTGAACGCCTGATGAAAACACTGGATATCAAAAAAGAGAACCTCCAGGTAATTGAAAATAAAAGTGAATTTAACCCTGATCTAATAACCAAGTTTTATAAGGGAAATATTGGTTCCATTTCCACCTCTTTTGCCACCGTTGAAAACCCTGCCGTTTTTTTTGTAGAAGGTCTTATCTATGAAGGTAAAACAAGCATCAACTGGCTTGGTAAAAAACTGGGATTTAATCTTAAAGATAAAAAGATCTATATTCTGGATTAAAGACAATAATGAAGTAAAACGGTCACTCTGACGAAAGAAAAATCTCAAACCTGAGTAAGATTCTCCTTTCGTCAGAATGACAGTGTAGAAATTACTCTCCTGCCGGCTCAAATAATTCGATTTTGTTTCCCTCCGGATCCAGGATGTGTACAAATTTCCCATATTCATACGAAGTCACCTCATCCAAAACCGTTACACCTTCTTTTTTCAGCTCCTCTACCAGTGCTTCAATATTTTCTACATGATAATTGATCATGAATTCTTTGGATGAGGGCTCAAAGTATTGGGTAGACTCTTTAAAAGGGCTCCACAGCGTATATCCTTTTTTATTGGAATCTGCGTCTTTCCAGTCGAATTTAGCACCGTATGGACTGGTGGGCAGCCCAAGGTGGGTTTTGTACCACTCGTTTACTTGTTCCGGGTCTTTACACTTAAAGAAGATGCCTCCGATAGCGGTTACTCTTTTCATTTTTGATTCGTTTTTTCAGTTTACATATAATGAGATGCAAAGTATGATCGTTTGCAGTTTCACAAATATATTAATGTTTTCATTAGAGATTTTATTATTTTTTCATTAGAGACTTAATATGGAGATTTTTTATTGGAAAACATAATGGCAAAAGTGATGTTAAAAGGACTTCTTATAAGGCACAAAGATTTTATACCCAAAAAATTATTGTGAAATTTATTCCATTTCACGCTGATTTTGCAGATACTGATAAAAACCTGTGTGATCTGTGAAAACAGTATTATCATCTGCTGAAAATCTTCAATTTTCTTGCGTCTTAAAATAAAGCATAAAACGTAAAACTGCGCCTTTGCGATTCTCAAGCAAAATAAATGCGCAGACATAAGTAAAACGAAAAAGCGCACCCACGGGGCACGCTTTATATTATATAAACTGAATAATATTAGTGTAGTTCAGCTAAATATTTCTCTGCATCCATAGCAGCCATACATCCGCTTCCAGCAGCGGTAATAGCCTGTCTGTAGATGTGGTCCTGAACATCCCCGGCAGCAAATACGCCCGGAAGATTCGTTCTTGAAGAACCTTTTTCAGTAACAATATATCCGTTTTCATCAAGATCCACCTGACCTGCAAAGATATCCGTATTCGGTTTGTGGCCAATGGCGATGAAGATTCCTTCAACGTCTACAGTAGACTTCTCCTGAGTCTGGTTATTGATAATTACCGCTCTTTCTACCAGGCTGTTTTCCCCTTCAATTCCGATTAATTCATGATGAAATTTCACTTCAATATTCGGAGTGCTTTCTACCCTGTGAACCATTGCTTTTGAGGCTCTGAAAACGTCTTTTCTCACCAAGAGAGTCACTTTCTTACAAAGTTTTGCAAGATAAGTAGCCTCTTCTGCTGCTGTATCTCCTGCTCCTACTACCACCACGTCTTTTCCTCTGTAAAAGAATCCGTCACATGTAGCACAGGCAGAAACACCTCCCCCTGCATATTTTTTCTCATCTTCTAGACCTAAATATTTTGCTGTAGCTCCTGTAGAGATGATTACTGTTTTGGCAAGGATCTCTTTGTTTCCTGCATATAATTTGTGAACACCGCCTACTTCTTTAGCGAATTCAGCTTTAGTGATCATTTCGTAATGAACTTTGGTATCAAATCTTTCTGCCTGTTTTTGCAGATCCATCATCATTTCAGGACCTGTAATCCCGGCTGGATACCCTGGAAAGTTATCCACTTCAGTAGTGGTTGTTAATTGTCCGCCCGGCTCCAAACCTGTATACAGTTCAGGTTTTAAGTCTGCTCTTGCTGCATAGATAGCAGCTGTGAAACCAGAAGGCCCAGATCCAACGATCACACAATCTAAAATGTTTTGCTCCATAATTTGCTTTGTTCGAAAAGATTTAATTTGAATTAAGACCGCTAATTTCGGAATTTTTAATTTCTTTTTAAAGTTATTTTAATGATACTTGTCAATATCAGATATGCGGATTGTCAATGAAGACTACAAGATGCTGGAGCCAAGAGTCAATACAGGGTACGGGTTTAAAAACACCTGTTCTTTATCTATTATCTCTCCGTCTATCATCTATCATCTCCCTCACTACACTTTCATCTTAATCTTATCTACATTGATGATCTTGTACACAAGTTCTATGATCAGTTCGGCTTCTACCATATTCACTGCCCCCAGCCCTTTTCCTTTCATATCGAATTCGCGTAAAATGGAAATCACTCTTGTAGCATGTTTTAAGGGATAAAGTCTGGCACTTTCAGCATAATCTTTGATAAAATAAGGATTTACGCCCATTTGCGAGGCAACTGTCTGCGGCGACTGACCTGCCATGGTCTGATAGATAATCACATTTGAAAAATAATTGTAAAGACTTGCCAGCATCATGACAAAGGGATTATTCTTCGGGTTTTTTCCCATGAAATGGGCAATTTTAAAAGCTGCATTGGCATTTTTTGTCCCGAGAGCCTTCTGAAGTTCAAAGATATTATACTCCTTACTGATTCCAATATGATTTTCAACAATGGTACCGTCAAGAATTTCTCCTTCTTTAAGGATCATCTTCAGCTTGTTCAGCTCATTGGCAATTCTGGACAGATCGTTTCCAAGATATTCTGCCAGAAGATGGGAAATGTTGGGAGCAGTATTGATTTTAAGCTTTACACATTCATCCGAAATCCATTTGGGCAGATTATTTTCCTTTACAGATTCGCTCAGAAAAAGCATTTTAGCTTTATCCAGAGCTTTGGCAGCCTTCTTTCTGCTGTCCAGCTTCTTGTGTTTGTGTGCGAAAACCAGTACTGTAGAAGGTACCGGATTGTCTACATATGATTCCAGAATTCTGTTTTCCTCTTCATTGAATCTTAAATCCTGAGCTTCTTTCACGATAATCACCTGCTTATCTCCCATCATCGGAAACTGTCTTGCCAGAGAAAGGACTTCCTGATAGGTAGTATCTTTTCCGTAAGTAACCGTTTGGTTGAAAGCTTTTTCATCTTCTTCCAAAAAGTTGTGTTCAAGGGCTTTTACTGCAACATCAATAAAGTAGGGTTCTTCTCCGTGGAAAAAATAAATCGGTAAAACTTCTTTATTTTTAATATTTTTGAGGATTAAATCTAATTCTTTCATCTTATTAATGGAACTTCCAAAACTGAATTTTCAGGAAACTTTTGATTTTAAATTCAAGAAAGACAAAGATAAGTTTTTTATTTATGATTTGGTTCGCAAAACTTATCTTCTGCTCACTCCTGAGGAATGGGTCAGACAGCACTGGATTCATTATTACCTGACTGTAAAATCGTATTCTACATCAGCCCTGATTACTGAAAAAAAAATCATTCTGAACGGTCTTACCAAACGTATAGACCTTCTTATCACTGAAAAAACAGAACCTATCATTCTGATTGAATGCAAGGCTCCACAAATAAAATTAACGGAAAAAACATTTGAACAGACTGCCAGGTATAATTCTATTATCGGAGCAAAGGAAATCATCCTGACCAATGGACTTCAGCATATCAATGCCTATTATGAAGAAGGGCAGTATCAGTTTTACAGACCAAACTGAGATAAGAACAGGATTAAAAAAAGAATTTAAATAATATTCTATTCATATTCTTTCTGAGTTATTTTTATTAATTTCGATAAGGTTTTTCTAGACACTAATATCACAAACTTCTACACGAATCACAACAATTGTTATGCTGTGTATTGGTGAAAAAGGATTAGTGTAGCTTATATGAATATAAATTACAAAATATGATACGTTCCATCTTATTAACCGCAATGATTATGGCTTCTGGATCCCTTTTCAGTCAAAAACTTAAACCTGTTTCCTACCAGGACGGTTCACAGAAATTAAATGGCCTCATTACCTCCAATGCTGGAAAAAAACTTCCGGGAGTTCTGATTCTTCCAGCCTGGAAAGGTATTGACGAAGAAGCTAAAACAGCAGCTATTGAACTTGAAAAGCAAGGCTATATTGCTTTTATTGCTGATATTTATGGTGAGGGAAAAATTCCTGCAGACAATGAATCTGCTGCTAAAACTTCCGGATATTACAAACAGAATTATCAGGAATATCAGAAAAGGATATCGTTGGCATTGGAGCAGCTGAAGAAAAACGGAGCTATTTCTGACAAGGTAGCTGTCATCGGATATTGTTTCGGAGGTACCGGGGCTCTGGAATCTGCAAGAGGACATTTACCTGTTGCCGGTGTGGTTTCCATTCACGGAAGTCTGGCCAAAGACCAAAGCAGAAAAAATGAAGCCTTAACCGCTAAAATCCTGGTTGAAAATCCGGCTGATGATAAAAGCGTAACTCCTGATGATTACAATAATCTCATCAAAGAGATGAATGAAGGAAATGCCGACTGGCAGATTATTACCTACGCCCATTCAAAACACACCTTTACAGATCCGAAATCACCGGATTATAATGCAGTAATGGCTAAAAGAGCATGGAATCATATGCTGCTCTTCCTGAAAGAAATTTTGAAATAAACATAAAAAAGGCAAATTCATCAGTTGATGAATTTGCCTTTTTACTTTTATACTGTTAGCTTAATTACGGTTTAGCCTGAAGCTCAACATCATATTTTTTTGGAGAATATTTGGTAAGAGAACCTGTTGCTGCATCAATTCCTACTCCTATTGCTCCTCCCAGAATAATATTCAGTAAAGTCACGGCATTAAAAGTTTTTGTCAGCTTTACTTCCTGCTTCTCAAATCCTTCTTTTTCAAATGTAACCACCTGCTTCCCCAAAGCTCTTGGGATTTTAGTGGTGCAAGGGGTTGTACACTTTTCTATTCCTTTGTGAAACACTTTTGCGCCTTCAGGACTTGAAGAAAAAGCTATCGCATCCTGAGTTCCTGTAAAAATGGTTGCACATGAAGTGGTAGAAAGCGCGATTCCGAGCATGAATACAATTGATAATTTGTTTTTCATAGATTTTAATTAGTTCATTTTTTTAAGTCCGCGAACTTACAAAATAATTCAAAAGCAAACGGTATCAATTGGAGTAAATATTTCTTCAAATATATTATTCATCAGGTTTTCAAGCTTATAAATCACAAAAGCGCACCAGAGCGCGCCTTTTCATCAATATTAGTTTTTACCGGTACATCTTTATTTCTTGATCAACTGTAATGAGCCTGAGTTTCCGTTACTGGAACTCCAGTTGACATAATAGGTTCCTGATACTGAGGTTTGAATATCTACAGGCAGTTTAGCTGCTCCGGCTTCAATATCCGTTTTATATCCGTATACTGTTCTGCCTGCAATATCTGCAACGATTACCGTAATAGTCTCTTTTCCTGAAGCAGTATATAATAGTTCTGATAATCCGTTGCTTGGATTTGGATAAAGTTTAGCCTTGTTCTGCCCAACTGAACTTTTATTAAAAGTTGAAGTTATAGAAGAGCATGGGTTAATATCGCAAATAGCACAAAGAAATTTGGTACATTGGAGAAGATAATCCGTAGTAGATTTGCGGGTAAGTGTTACGCCATACCCATAGCTTGCGGCAGGATTATTAATGGTATTAGGTCCTCCATAATGAAATAATCCGGGGTCCATTTCAGGTGACCAGCATCCTGGAATAATGGTTGTAGCCCCTCCAACTGCCATTGGAATTGGATAATATCTGCTTGTTAATCCTGGATTAGAAAAGGAAACTTTAAAAGTACGTATTACAGGTGGACTTCCTATAGTTGTAAAGACATCCGGAAGTAAAAAATTTTGAGTAGTTATCTGACCTGCGGGGAAATTTCTGACTTCTACTATTGAACCTGTCTTAAACTCCAATGATACCGGAGAGGGAACATATCCGGGAGCGTTGGGTAATGGCACTGGAGATTGGTCCTCTCTCTTTACATGTACGGTTGTACCTGAGGGATTAACAGGAACAAACTGTGCATTTAAAACTGTACTGCAAAATACAGCTACTATAATGAGAAGAGCAATTTTTTTTCCTCCTAAAAATGATTCTGATGATCTCAAGATCTCTGTTAAAGTTTTTTTCATAAGATAATATTTTTGTGATGGCGTTCTTTATTATCACGGGACGCCGTTACCGATAAACAGGTACAAGTTGTCTATTTTTTAATGGAAAAAAAAGGACTAATGAGCAAGTGAGCAGGATATAAACCTAAACGAGTATTTTGATCTTTTTAATGAGAAAAAGAGCTGTAAATATGACACATCGAGGTATTTCTCATTCTGGAGATTTTTCTATATTAGCCTGAAAACTATGTATCATTACCGTCTCATATTATTCCTGTTGCTTCATAGCCTCCTGATGTACAGTCAGAAGCCGCAACTTCGTCATTATAGTTTAAGTGACGGACTGCCCAGTAATACGGTATACTCCGTGTATCAGGACAGCAAAGGATTTATCTGGTTCTGTACCAGCTGGGGCATTTCCAGATTTGACGGGCATCATTTTGAGACCATTACCAGTAATCATGGTCTTCCGGATAATGAAACTTTTCGGGCGTGGGAGGATTCCTGGCAGAGATTATGGGTAAGCACCTATAACGGAAGCCCAACCTATATTTATAATGGGAAAGTATATTCTGCACAGAATGATAAACTGTGCCGTCTCCTGGAAAAAAGAAGAATCAGCTTTTATGATATTGTTCCAAGATGGGATCTTTATTCTGATCAGCATAAGAAATATATAATAGGTAAAAATAGCATTTCCAACCCCAAAGACAGCACTGCACAATCTCCTTACTTACATTTTTCTGATCAGGGGAAAGATTACTATGTTTCAGAAAAGAGAATCATAAGGAAGAATTATCCGGGATCAACAACCATTCATACATTCAAAGAAAAAGCGGTAAGAACATGTTTCTATTTCAAAGGTCATCTTTATACAAGGTATCTTAATATCTTGTATGATGTTATATTTAAGGGAAATAAACCGGTAGTCAAAAAAATTGAAATGCCCAGCAACATTCTTGATCTTACGATAGGTAAAAATGGTAAAATATGGAGCTGTACAACAAGTGGAATTCTGGAATATGATGCTGATGGACCGGCAGGTCAAAATCTGCATTATACTACAATGAAAGGCATTGTAAGCTACAGCAGTTTCATAGACAAACAGGGTAATAGCTGGTATCCAACCAATGAAGGGGTCTATATGCAGCCAGCCAATAAAACCCTTGTATATACAACAGCTGACGGGCTTATAGATAATAATGTTCTCACTGTAAAATATTTGCCGGGAGGAAAACTTTTGGCAGGATATAGCAACAGTGCTATTATGATCAGGGATAAAAACAGCTTCAAACCTTTATATACACTGGGTGATGGACAATGGAACAGACTACGGTATTTTTTACCTATTGATAATGATGCATTTTTTGTCGGAACAGACAAAGGTTTATACCAATGCAACCTGACCGGAAATCAATACACAAAACTTCTGGAATTTTCTCAAAAATCAGCATCTATCAGAAATAACACTGTACTGGTAAGTCAAACCAGCAATGAAAAAAGGAATCAGCTTATTTATGATCTCGAAGAAAAGAAATTTACCAAACTGCCGGAACTGACGACCACCACCATAGCTGCTCCGGCAACCGCTATTGACGAAAAAGGAATCTACTGGCTAGGGACAGTACAGGGTTTATTTTATTATAATTCAACTTTAAAAAAGTTCATTCACGATCCATCTTTAGGCAAGAACCGGATAACGTCGCTGAATTTCCTGAAAGGCAAACTTGTTATCAGTACTCATTCTGATGGTATTTTTATTCGTGATGGCCAGAAAATAATTAAGCTAAATAAGACCAATGGGCTCATCAGTAATATCTGCGAAAAAGCTTATGTAGACGAGAAGGAAAGATTATGGGTTAATACGGACAAAGGTCTATCAAGGATCACTTTTGATGACCGGATGCACTACTCTATTTATCACTTTTCGGCAGCTGACGGAGTTCCAAGTCATATGATCAATAACATTACATTCGGGGAAGGAAAGGCTTTTCTTGCCACATCGAATGGAATTATTATGATCGATCAGGATCAGGTCAGTAAAAGTCAGCCTTACAAAGTGTATTTTCTGAAAGCCGTTTTTAAAGACAGTATTGTCTATTATCCAAAGCAGATCAGTCTCAAATACAACCAGAATAATGCTCAAATCTCCTATACTGCTATTTCTTATCTGGATGAAAAGGATATTAAATACAAATATCTTCTGTCCGGAGCGGAGAATGATACGGTGATTACAGAAGAAAGCACATTAACCCTCGGAGCTCTGAGACCCGGTAATTACCATCTGAAGATCTGGGCTTCCGGAAAAAATAATATCTGGAATAAAGCTCCCGCTGTGCTTGCCATTGTTGTAAAGCCTCCATTTTGGGAAGAACTTTGGTTTATAGGAGGAATATTTCTGCTATTGCTGGTTTTTATCATCATAATATACAGACATCGCATCAATATTATCCGCAAAAAAGAGGCTGAGAAAACCGAGAGAAAAAAGATGATCGCCGAACTGGAAATGCAGGCGCTCCGCGCTCAGATCAATCCTCATTTTATTTTCAATGTTCTGAATGCCATCCAGAATTATTATGGAAAAGAAGATGAATTAAACGCCAATTATTATATGGCCGCTTTTTCAGACCTGATACGAAAGACCCTCACCCACTCCAAAGAACATTGGAATACCATAGAAAAAGAAATGGGCATGCTGAAAACATATATCGAGCTGGAGCAAATGCGTTTTAAAAATCATTTTACCTATGAGATTTCTGTAGAACCGGGATTAGAACAAATAAAAATTCCTACTATGCTTCTTCAGACCTATACTGAAAATTCGATCAGCCATGGCTTGAGACATTTGAAAACAGGAGGAATTCTCAGAATATTCTGCAGCAGGAGTGAAGACTCTATCATTTGCATTGTGGAAGATAACGGAGTGGGATTTGAAAAAGCCCGTGAGTTTGACAGCAGGCCGGACGATTATAAATCTATGGGGCTGAAAATTACCTCAGGAAGGATTTCTGCCATCAATGAACTCTATGGAACATCTATTTCGACAGAAATCACTGATAAAAAAAAGGTAAACCCTGCAATACAGGGTACCATAGTCAGAATAACCATTAAAAACACACCCTTTCTATGAGCAGAATAAGATCTATTGTTGTAGATGATGAACAGGAATCCCGTGAAACGCTTCTCCGATTCTTATCTAAATATTGCCCCGATGTTGAAATCGTTGGAGAAGCAGGATCTGTAAACGAAGCTGCTGAAGCCATCAGAGAGCTCTCACCTGAACTGGTCTTTCTGGATGTCAATATGCCTGTTGAAAACGGCTTTAAACTATTTGAAAAGATATCTGATATTCATTTTTATACAGTATTTGTTACAGCTTATGATCAGTATGCTGTACAGGCATTTAAACATCATGCAGTAGATTATCTTCTCAAGCCTATTGTGATCCATGAGCTCATCATTACGGTCAACAGGGTAGCCAAACTTTTGGAGGACAAAAACAAAATACAACAATTATCAGCCCTGCTTCAGCATATTAAAACTCCGGCTGAACAGACCAAAATTGCACTTCCTACTCTTGAGGGTCTTGTATATGTTCATACGATGGATATTGTACGTCTCCAGGCTGATGATAATTATACTTCCATCTTTTTCAAAGGAGGAAAAAAAATGATGATATCCCATACCTTGGCCTACTTTGAAGAAACACTGAAAGATCAGGGTTTTGTCCGTATTCATCATCAGCACCTTATTAACCTTCAGCATGTTGAAAAATACATCCGCGGCCGTGGTGGTTATATCATCATGAGTGATGAAACTTCTTTACAGGTATCTCAGAGAAAAAAAGATGAGTTTCTTCGAATTATTAAAAGAATGAAATAATAATGTATGGTAAGAAAAAAGCAAATCTACTGGGGTGTAGATTTGCTTTTATATATTTTTCAACCGATTCTTAGTCCACTCCTTCCTCTTCCCTGTGCACCAGCTCCATAGAAAATGCAGGAAGACAGACCGCAAGATATTCGCAGGGTTCTGAAAATGGGTTACTGTAACGGATTCTCGCTCCTTTTTCAATAAGAATACTCTGACCTTTTTCCAGTGTAACGATCTCACCGTCGATTTCAAATTGCTTTTTCCCGGAAATGATATATGTAAATTCATCAAATTCGGGTGTCTGATGAGGCTCACTCCAATCAGGAGGAGCGACCATATGAGCGATCGAAACATTGGAGTTTCCGGTAGAATTTCCCCAGTGCTCTTCAATCAGTTTTCCATCTGTGGTAGGCACTATAAATGGAGATTGTTGGATTTTATATTTTTTCATATCCAGTCTTCTTTTTTGATTTCATAAACAAAATTGGTTCTTGTAGGTTCCGCAAAATAAGCGACTTCTTCTTCAGCTATTTTTTGACCGCCAAGTCTCTCCAAAGCCTTTTGAGAACGGAAATTCTCTTTTCCGACATGGAAATGAACTTTATCTACAAACTGAAAGATATAATCCAGCATCAGCTTTTTAACCTGCGGATTGATTCCTTTTCCCCATGACTTTGTTCCATAAAAAGTATACCCGATAAAAATATGGCTGTCTTTTTCATCAAAATCATAATAACGGGTGCTTCCCAATACATCTCCGGTCGCTTTCTCAATAATTTTGAAAGCTCCTTTGCTCTCCATAGCTCCTTTAAAAAAGTTTTCAAAAACCTCTTTCTTATAACGGTCCTTATTCGGGTGCTGTTCCCAGACTTTAGGATCGGAAGCCACCTCATATAAAGATTCAAAATCCCCTTGCTGTAAGGGGATTAATTGAAATTCTTCATTCTCTAAAACAGGCTGAACAGAAAAATTCATTGTTTAGCTTTTTTTAGCAGAATCTGATTCTATTTTCTTGATTTCTTTCAGTTTGTCAGAAATCTTGATTACAGTGTCTAATTTTGATGGTTTCAAAGGAACTTCTGCCTGAGCCATATCCCATTTGATCACCAGGTTTCCAGAGTTTTCGTCTGTGGGATTCAGGGTTATTTCAAACCATTCCTGCTTGTCTGCCAATGTATTTACCGGTACCGTAACGTCTACTACGTCCTGTTTCGGATCGTAAGTATAAGCACCCCATTGCTGGAAGTCTTTGTTCAGAATTACTTTCCACTCTTTTTCTGCAGGAACGATGAATAGTCCATATGTCCCCGCAGGAACTATCTTCCCTCCGAAACTAACGGCCTGTCCGAAAGTAATTTTTGTAGAAGAGTTTGCTCCAGCTCTCCAAACCTGGCCATAAGGAACCAGTTCTCCGAAGATTTTACGCCCTTTCACTCCCGGTCTTCCATAATCAATGGTGATCTTAGACATAGAAAACTGCTGCTCTACTCTCTGACGCGGACTTGCCGCCGGCACAGAATAATCCTGCGCAAAACTGAATGCTGAAACTGAAATGCAAACTGCTATTATTAAATTTTTCACGTGTAAATTTTTGTTTAAAATTACAAAAATCAAAACAAAATAGCTTTCCCCTGTTCCAATAATTTTCACTTTACCGATATTATTCTATAACGTTATGGCTTTAGATATTAAAACAAAATAGCCTTTTCCAGCTCCAGTAATTTTTGTTTCCTCCAGATTCCTCCGCCATATCCGGTTAGATGACCGTTACTGCCAATCACACGGTGACATGGTATTATAATGGATATTTTATTTAAACCATTTGCATTGGCTACTGCTCTCACAGATTCAGGACTTCCCAGGATATCAGCCTGTTCCTGATAACTCATGGTTGTGCCGTAGGGAATCTCCTGCAAAATGTTCCAGACTTCTTTCTGAAAAGCTGTTCCTACAGGAGAAAGAGAAACTGTAAATACGGTCCTTTTTCCTTCGAAATATTCAGAAAGCTGTTTTTCCAGGGTATCAAAATGAGGATTTTCACCTTGTATAATATTTGCTTTAAAATATTCCGAGATACTTTTCAGCTCTGTCGGAAGTGATTTTCTGTCTGAAAACTCCAGCAGGCAGATTCCGTTTTCATCAGCACAGGCTATCATGGTTCCCAGCATGGTTTCTATTCTCTTCAGATCAATGATCTTTTCCATAGTATTATTCTTAGGTGATGCTCCAAAAATATTTTTAAAGCTCTCATTAAAGCCGCTCAGACTTTCATATCCCATGTCAAAGGCAACCTCTGTAACCGATTCTCCCTGCTGAAGTTTTTTAAATGCTGTATTGAGCTTTGACATTCTCTGAAAAGCATGAAAAGTTATTCCATGATGTTTCAGAAACCATCTGCGAATAGCCGCCGGTTCCATTCCTCTTTTCACAAGGTCATAATCTCTGATTTTCAATATCGGATTATCCGCAATTTCTTTAAGCAGTTTTTTAATGTATGGTGGGGTGGCATTGAGATTTTCAAGGGGTCTGCATACCTTGCAGGGACGGTAGCCTTTCAGTATTGCATCTTTGGTACTGGAAAAAAACTCTACATTTTCAAATTTGGGTTTCCTGGCCGTACAAGTGGGTCTGCAGAATATTCCCGTGGTTTTTACCCCCATCCAGAATATCCCTTCAAATGAAACATCTTTCATATAAGATGCCTCGTACATGATTTTTTCTGTAAGTTCCATGATTAAATAAAAAGCTTTGAAAAACTTTTTTCATCTGTAATCGTCTGTCCCGCTTTCTCCAGCTCTCTGTATATATGTCTGTACATAAAAGCACCTGAAGTAATCCTTTTAACACCTGATTTTTTAAGCGTGTCAAAATCCGGCAAATCAGGAAGGCACATCACATTCACGGGAAGATAAGTAGCTTCTGTAATGGTTCTGATAGCATTTTCAGAAGTCATTCCCGGAACGAAAACACAATCAGCTTTAAGTTCTTCAAAGAGTTTAATTCTCTCCAGGGTTTCTTCCAGCGCGTTCTCCATCTTCAGTAAAAAAGGATCTGTACGCACATTGATAAATATTTTATCTCTGTTCTCTCCTAATTTGATAAAAATATCTTTAAGCTTTTCATGGAAGACATTTCTGTCCATCAGTTTTCTTGTCCTGCCTGTCACATAACTATCTTCAATATTAATTCCCGATACTCCGATTTCAATCAGTTTCAGAATATTGGAGACAATGGTATCAATGTCACTGCCATACCCGGATTCCAGATCTACAGAAAGAGGAGTTGAAACTGAAGCTTTAATCCTTTTGATAATATAAAAGTATTCTTCGAAGCTCATCTGCTCCCCGTCCTCATATCCCAAACTCAATGCAACTGCCGAACTTGAGGTTGCTAATGCTTTATACCCTAGTTTTTCGTATACTCTTGCACTTTCTACATTCCATACATTACCCAAAAGCAATGGCTCTTCACCATGATGTAACTGTTTAAAACTGCTCATAATTTTTTTATTCAAAAGTAGAAAGATTATCGAGTGCTATACAACCGAAAAATGAACATCTATTTTTTCAATAATCTTCTAAAATAAGATGGCTTTTTCAAGTTCCAGCAGCTTCTGCTTTCTCCAGATTCCTCCGGCATAGCCTACCAATTCCCCGTTAGAACCTATTACACGGTGGCAGGGAATTAAAATCGCAATTTTATTGATTCCGTTCGCTGTTCCTACAGCACGTATCGCCCTGGGATTTCCCAATAGTTCTGATTGTTGTTTGTAGGTTCGTATTTCTCCCATTGGAATCTCACGCAAAAGCTGCCATACTTTTTCCTGAAACGCTGTTCCCGTGGTAAACAACGGAACTTCAAAATGGCTTCTTTTTCCTTCAAAATATTCTTTCAGTTCTTCCTCCAGCTGTACAAAATGAGGATGTTCTTTTTCTACGACTTCTGCTTTCAAAACCTTTGACAGGGCTTTTAACTGCTTATCCATATTCTTACGGTCTGTAAATTCAAGCAGGCAGATTCCCTGATCTACAGCACAGGCAATCATTTCTCCCAGCGGGGTGGATATGTTTTTTTGAGATATAGTTTCCATCAGCTTAAAATTAAGCTTTTTGGGAGATTGTTTCTTCTTTTTGTTTCGTTAAAATTCTTTTTATCTGTTCAATATGCCTTGAATTATGGTAAATAACAAAACGGAAGGTATCTCCCAGTTTCAGTTTGATCAGTTTTGAAATACTTATACCTGTTTTTATCTTTTCCAGATCAACATGCTGGGCTTCTTCCAACAACTCAAGCATCTTTTCCTGTTGTTTTATGAATGTATTCACTACACTTTTATCCAGACTACTGTGGATAGGATTCATGGCTTTAAGTGTTTTCATTGTATTCAGTTTCTCTTTAGGAAGCATGCTTTTGGCAAAATAATTCCCAAGAATTCCAGGTTTAAAATATGGTTGATAAGACCTTCCGGCCGAAGAAATCATTCGATTGATTTCAGGAATATAGAAATCTCCATATCGGTTGAGATGTTCCAGACATTCCAATGCACTCCAGCTGTCTTCTGAAATTCTGAAATTGAGATCATCTTCCGGTTTTAGAGAAAGCATTGCAGCAAATTCTAAATGCTCTTTTGTCCTGTTTTTTAATTCATCCAATAATTCTGAGGTTGAGATTTTCATTACGTTTTTTATGCAAATATCTTGATCAGATAATTCTTAAATCTTGACTGAACTCAAGATTTTTTGAGTCTGGATAAAGTTTCCGGCGACATCCTCAGATAATTGGCAATATATTTATTGGGAACTTCCTGAAACAGCTTCGGACTTCTTTTCAGAACTCTTTCAAAGCGCTGTCCGGGAGCATTGATGAGCAGATCTTTCTCTCTTTCCAGCTGTTGTAATACGAGATCTTCCAGAATATTCATCCAGAACTTCATATGTTCTTCGTCTGATTGTATAAACTCGTAAAAATCTTTTTTTGAGGCTGTTTTTACCATTGTCTTTTTAATCGCCTGAATATAAAGATCCGAAGGCTTACCCAATAAAAAGGAATCCAGACTGACAATAATATTTCCGGTATATCCAAAACGAATAATCCTTTCCTCATTTTCATCCATCATAAAGATCCGCACGCTTCCGCTTTCAATAAAATAAATAGTGGTGTCTGTACTTCTTGAGATTTTCAGGAACTCATTCCGTCTGAATTCTTTCTTTTCCCAGTGGATTCCGCTTTGAAGCAATTTTTCAACCATTTCATTTTATTATTTGCTTTTCCAAAGATAATGGGTAATTTTAAAGTTTTTAAAACACTAATCACTCATAATGCTCAAAAGAACAGTCTTTTTTATACTGCTTTCATCTGGATTTTTTGGAATGAAAGCGCAGCAGACTATCCCTTTCCGGATTACAAAACACAATAATATCATTGTGAAAACCCTTGTCAACAAAAAAGATTCTCTGGATCTGATGTTTCAGATTGCGATGAAGGATTATTCGCTTTCCCCCGAACGAAAAAGGAAAGCTGATCATATTATTTTCAACAAGGAAGAACTCAGCGACCATAATACAGTTGAGATCGGAAAAATCACACAAAAAAATGCACGTTTTTTTGACAATCAGTTAACCGGACATGAAGCTGACGGAAAGATCGGAACCGGAATTTTTGAGGGCAAAGCCTTTAAAATTGATTATGACAACAATCAGTTTATGATATATGATGCTATGCCGGATGTGAGTGGCTACCAACCCATCGGTATTATCTTAGATCATGACGGATTTTATCTTGCTGCAGATAATGTTATTGATGGAAAACAGCAGCAGGAAGCTTATTTTGTACTGCAATCCGGGTTTTCCGGAGCGATTCTGTATAGTAATAAATTTGCAGAAGAAAAGCATCTTGATAAAATATTAAAAATAACCGGAGAAAAAACACTGAAAAATTCTGAAGGTAAAACTTTAACTACCAAACAGGCCGTTCTCCCTTATTTTAAATTGGGAGAGAATGTATTCAAAGATGTTACCGTGGGATTCTTTTCAGGAGAGCTGAAAACACAAAATGTAAGCTATCTCGGTGCTGATATGCTCCGTAGGTTTATATGGATATTTGATACCGACAGGAAAACGGCTTACATCAGACCCAGCAAATATTTTTCAGAACCTTATTACAAAATGAATTAGAAAATGATAAACACTTTAATGTTAAAAAAAATTATGAAACCCAAAACGGCTGTTGCTCTTTTACTTCTACCAATGGCTATTGTAAGCTGCAAGAAAGAAGAGAAAAAAACAGCTGCCACAGAAACAAAAATCACCAATGACACTATAAAAACGACAAAAGCAGAAGAGAAAATAGATTACTCGGATTTCAATATTTTTAATCTCTCTGTCATTTCATCAGCTGAAAAAGATTCTGATATCGATATTTTTATTTCGGTCTCGGATATTTATAAAGGAGTTCAGCCTGTTCCTGAAAGCATTATAAAAAACCATAAGCAGATGACTTATGAAGAACTCCAGCATTTTGAGCTGGATGCTTCCAGCAGGAAAAAACTGCTCAACGGGATTCATCTTACAGAAAATGATTCACTTTATATTTATGAGTATTGGTCTAATAAACTTCAGAGAATGCCGGTAAGCCAATTAAAGGCGGTGGCCTATTTAAGCCCTTATTCAGATAGTGAAGATTTAGATCCGGATTCTTATATGATGGGGTTCCAGGTAGCCACTCACCAAAAAACAACAGAGTACGACCGGTACATCAATGCTATCGCTTATTTTGGAAATAAAAATCCTTTCGTAGCGAATAAAATGAAGGCTGTAAAATGGCAAAAAGCCGGTACTGATGTTTCAAAAAAATACTTTAGCCATTCAAAACTTACTCAGGGAAATACCTACCAGGCGAAGTATGAAAACATGACCTATTATCTGCAGGATTATCTTGAAGAAGGAAATACTGTGGAACGCAGACTTGCGGTCATTAATGATCATCAGGAAAAGATTGCTGAAAAAACATTCAGCCTTGCAGAAAGTGATGGTGGGGAATTCCTTCCTCTTTATGGAATAGATGCTGATGAAGCTAATATATTCCAATATACAGGCTATCTTTTTAAAGGAAAACCTCCTGTTATTTTCGGATTCATTGCACAGTCTTTTGGCTGTCCTTCCATCAGTTTTTTAGATAAAAAGGAGAAGGATTTTCCGATCAATTGTGATAACAGACATTAAATAAGGGATAAAAACAAATGGTAAAAATGCGGTTCTGAACTTACCATACATTATGAAAATACATTATCAACAGATTAACAGCAAACCTATATATGTATTTTCATAGTGTTAATCAATTATACAACTGCTGAAGCAATCATTGACATATAATAATTGGCACAGTGCAATGCATTGATCAGTAATATCTCTTTGGCCGGGTACATTTCGAATTTTTCTGTTGTGGTAATCTGATATTCATAGTTCATGGAGCTCCATTTGAGATGCGGTTTCATTACAAAAAGTTCATTACCCTGCTGATCGGTAAAAACAAACGATTCTTTGAAGATTCCGCGGTGCTTAAAAAGAAAACCTTCTTTTACACTGTCAAAATAAGTCTGTATCACAATTTCACCGTTCCAGTTCATGCGAAATTTCAGGAGTACTTTTTCATTGTCTTTAAGTTCAATAGTGGTTCCCCAGAAACCTTTGGGCTCAACGAGATAAAAACGGTTGGCAATTTCAACCTCAGCATTAAACTTAAACCAGCTTTCATAAATAAGCCTGCCTATGATCTGGCTTTCTTTGGTGATTTCAAAGGATAAAGAATTCTTTGATTTTGCGTAATATTCTGCCATGGCTATATTTTGGTTTGGTGAATTTTTATTAGTTTTTCAAATAGTAATAACGGCCTGAATTTTAACGCTCTAATTTATAAATAATTCGGCAAAAAAGTAACCTAAATTAAAATCCATTTTTTTCTAAAGATCTTTTAATAAAATGATATAGGAATTATAAAATTATGGGTACCGGAAATTCATTCAATGATTTAGTATCTCTGATTTTTAATGAAACCAGGGATACATAATCTTATTCAGGATATTTCTTTTAAATGATAATCAATAAAATATCATTTAACTGATTATCAATGGATTAAAATAACGACCACCTTATAGGATGAAGCGCTTTGTATAGCCGGCATCTGTATTTTTGCCTCATCGTTATGATATTTAAACAATTGAAAATCAAAAGACATGAGCAGATATTATATTATTTTATTAAGCGTATTATCGCTTTTAACAGCATGCCGGGAGAACGAATTTGATCAAGAACTTGTAAGAGAATTTACGCTCAGTTCTGCTGTCAACGGAAGTAATTATCCTATAAAAGTGGCATTACCTCAAGGTTATACTTCAGCAAAAAAATATAAAACCATTTATGTTCTGGACTCAAAATGGGATTTTGATTTTGTAGCACGGGAAGTTCAAAAGCAATCTGAAAACTTCCATCGAAATGATATTCTGGTTGTAGGAATCGGTTGGGGTAATGACCGACTGGATGATTATCTTCCTGTTCCCTTCAAAAAAGGAAAAGGTCGTGCTGATGAATTTGTAAAGGTAATTCATGAAGAATTGATTCCTCAATTGGAAAAGAACTTTCATGCAGCTAATTTAAGGGAAGACCGGACAATTCTGGGGCATTCTGCAGGTGGGTTATTCGGAGTACACTGCTTCACCAATTATCCTGATCTTTTTGGTAATTATCTTTGCTTAAGTCCTTCGCTTTGGATAGGAAATCAAATTGTTCTCAGCAATGAAAAAAAAAACAGAATTGCCAATCAGACCCGAAATGGTAGATTCTTTCTAGCTGCAGGCGGGATTGAAGAAGGGGGAATGCTTCCTCCTATAGAATCATTCCGACACATCCTTGGCCAGTATTATAAAGGATTCTCCCACCATTATACTATCGCTAACGGGCTGGATCACCTTGGCTCCAAAAAAACCAACCTTAAAAAAGCAATCTCTTTTTATTTTCAACAACTTTAATATTTTATATGCGTCTGTTATTCATTTTTATTTTTACCCTTGTTTCCTATGCACAAGCGCAGGATTCTACCAGGCAGAATGCTGTTATTGAGGTAAAACCAGCTGTAGGGGCAACAGGAACCCCTATGAAACCTACACTATCTGTAGCGATTTTTTATCCGGTGAATCAGAGATTTTTAATAGTCTCACATTCCGTGATCAGTTTTCTACTCACCGGAAACAGTCCTGAATTTATCAAAATTAATTATAATTATACATTTTCACACAAGCTGGGAATGGGCTATTCTTTATACGGAAAAAAAGAAAAATCAAGACACAGTCTGTTTGCACTCGGAGGCATTAAACATATCGCCTTTAAAGAAACTATGGAAAATCCGGATCTGGATAAGATAACGGTCCGCACTCAAAGTACTGTAGCTGATTATGGTCTGATGTACGAATTCTCATTAGGAAAAAAAAGATACACATTTGATACCAGGCTTTATTTTCCACTAAGTCCTATTCGTTATTATCCTCAGGGCACCTTAAGCAATCTGGTCTATGTAGAAATGGGAATAGGTATTAAACTATACCGATAAAAGATAATACTTCAGAAGATGAATCCTCCTTAACAAAAAAGATGAATACAGACTTATTATTTGCTATTTTTACTTTTTTGATTATTATATCATAATGGCAACAAGCTGGCAACTCATTTACGTAGCTGGAATTTCAATCTCGCTGTTTCTTTTTATACTATTGATCAGTAAACGGAGAAAAACCACTGCAGACAAGATTTTATGCATTTGGCTCTTTTTTGCTTTGGTGCATCTGGTTTTTATTGCATGCTATGCTTGCGGGCTAATCCATAAAACTTCTGCCTTTATGGGTTGGGAAATGCCACTGCCCTTTCTGCACGGTCCTTTCTTATATCTGTACATTTTATTTCTAAGTGACCAACAGTGCTACAACTGGCATTATTTACTTCATTTTATTCCTGCGGTATTATCAGCAGTCATATTAGCCTTTATATTACCGGAAATACATTCGAGTATCTCTGCATTATCAGCCTTTAAACCTCTGTTTCTGGGAATGGTTACAGCTATTATGGTTTCCGGTGTGGTGTACGTGATATTCTCTCTTATACTCCTGAAAAAGCATCAACAGAATATTGTAGGACAATTCTCCAATACAGATAAAATTACCCTTAACTGGATGCGTTATCTGATTTCAGGAATGGCTATAATCTGGATTGTCGTGATTTTTTTACAATCAGTACAGGTTCTGTATGTTGCCGTGGCATTATTTATTTTCTTTATCGGATACTTTGGGATTCATCAGACAGGAGTTTTCTCCAGCCCGTTACCACCGCACGAAGTGATTCTTCCGATAGACCTGGAAATAGCTTCCCAACCCGAAAAAATGAGAATTTCTGCAGAGGAATCCGATTATACCAAGTATGAAAAGACAAAGATAAGTGAAGATAAAGCCTCTGAAATTCAGGCAAAATTAATAGACTTGATGAAAGAGCATGAATGCTATAAAGATCCTGAACTTACTTTGGGAGATCTTGCCAGAATGATGAATATCTCTCCAGGAATCCTTTCTCAGATTATTAATTCGAAAGAAGGCAAAAACTTTTATGATTTTGTCAATACACTCAGAATAGAAGCTTTCAAACAATTATTATCACATCCTGAAAGCAAACAGTACACCTTGTTATCACTGGCTTTTGAATGTGGCTTTAATTCCAAAACCAGTTTTAACCGAAATTTTAAAAAAATTATGGGAGTATCCCCAAGCACTTATGTCAAGAGTATCAGAACAGATATCAAGTCCGGAAATCAGTAAATAATAAATTGCGCATTTTCAGCAATAGCCCGGAATCAATTTTATTTTATCATTTACTATTAAGACGCCATCGTTCTCTATTTGAGGTAACTTTTAATTCATAGTTAATTTTACAAATGATATAAACTGCTTATTACTTTATTCTTTTCCAATCTCTATCATAAAGTTTCTTCAGTTTATTTTTCATATCTGCCTGAAATACTTCTTTTGGGGTTTCGGATTGATCTAAAATAATTTCAAAAGTTGAGATCTCATCCTTATCATCAAATTCATTATTGTTGTTAGTATCTTTTGTAGCTGTCATAATAACTTTATTGGAGGATCGAATATACTTCCAATTATTTAGGTTATAATTTGCCGGCGAAATCCGTCTTAAATTCTTACCGAGCTTGTCAGTAACAAACAGATAAACAGGATCTTTTTCATTGATAATCTTATCTTTATTATAGTCCTGACTTCTTATATTATAAAAAATATGATCTGTTTTCTGGGAAAAATTCACCCCTTCTTCAGCCTTATATTTATAATCATAATTAAGAATCAAAACTTTATTTTCGGTGAGCAAATGATACTCATTCGTATTTGAATTGAGAAAAACAATGTTCCAATATCCGTTATCAGGCATTTCTTTGTAAGAATAGCCACCATCCTTTCTTGGGTTCTGCCCCATTTGTAATGGGAACATCAGAATCCCTGTACTATCAATCTCAGTAAAAGAACTGGTTTGAATATTTAGATTTTCAATGAAGATCTTATCATCCTGAGAAGCTGAAGAACTTTCAATAGAGTCCGGATGGTTACTACAGGATAATAAACCGATAAACAGTATGGAGTATAGTGCTATTTTTTTCATAATGCGATTGATAAAGACATTATATTTTTTAATTAGGATATATTTACTGATCCTAAATTATCGATTTTATACAGATCTACAGTTCTTTTAATAGAATTCATATAGTATCCCTTTACCAATGTCTGTTTTCTGGTATATAAATTATTGACTATTGGTTCATTTATTCAATTTTAAAAATATAATCATCTTTAACTTTTTCTGCCTTTTCTTTGATTTTATTTATATTGTAATTCTGGTTATCAATATCAACACCAAGAATATTCCAGTCCCACATATAATTATGGGTTTTCTCAATTCGTACGGTTGAATGAGGTGCAATTTCTATCGTTATTCCGGAACTATCAACTTTTTTTTCAAGGGACTTTAAATTTTTATTTTTTTTGAAAACACTTGGATTTACAATTTCATTCTCATAATTGAAACTAAATGTACCAAATGAGTCTTCTGCCAATTCAGCTAAGGTTCTTTTTGTATAATGAACTTTTACTGTTTTTTTTGTTTCTGTTAAATTCTGAATATAAAAGTCTGTTGGGATTGAACATCCGCAAAATACGAGCACAAAAACAGCACTCAAAATACCTTTAAAAATTGCATTCATATAATTTTAGCTTACATGGTTTTTTGCAAAAATAAACAGAATCCTCTGTGTTTAGATTAAATGATAAAAAAATTCCGCAAGAAAACTTGCGGAATTTAAGTATTTATTTCTGTTCGAAAATTACATGGTCTCCATTTTGAAGCTCATGCTTTCGATTACTTTTAGAATTGCTTCTACCGTATCCATTGAAGTTAAACAAGGAACACCGTTTTCCACACTCATTCTTCTGATCTGGAATCCGTCTCTTTCTGCCTGTTTACCTTTTGTAGTGGTATTCACAACATACTGAACTTTTCCTTTCTGAATCAGGTCGATAAGATTTACATTTTCCTCTCCTATTTTGTATCCGATCTTGCAAGGGATTCCTTTTTCTTCAAAGAACTTCGCAGTCCCTTCCGTAGCCCAGATTCTGAATCCTACTTCATGGAATCTTGCTGCAAGCGCTGCCGCTTCTTCTTTGTGCTTATCTGCTACTGTGAACAGGATAGAACCGTGCATAGGAACTTTTCTTCCTGCTGCTACCAATCCTTTGTATAATGCTTTTTCAAGGGTTGTATCTTTCCCCATAACTTCTCCTGTAGACTTCATTTCCGGCCCTAGGGAGATATCAACTTTTGTTAGTTTAGAGAATGAGAATACCGGCACTTTTACAAAAACTCCTTCTTTGTTTGGAACCAATCCGTTTTCGTAACCTAAGTCTTTCAGCTTTTGTCCTAAGATTGCCTTTGTTGCAAGGTTAGCCATAGGAACATCCGTAATTTTAGATAAGAAAGGAACTGTTCTTGAAGAACGAGGGTTGACTTCGATTACATAAACATTCCCTTCAAAAAGAACATACTGGATATTCATCAATCCGATAACATTCAGTCCTTTTGCCAGTCTCTTCGTGTAATCCACCAAGGTATCGATTTCACTCTGAGAGATGTTCTGTGGCGGATATACTGCGATAGAGTCTCCGGAGTGAACTCCTGCTCTTTCGATATGCTCCATGATTCCAGGGATCACCACTGTTTCACCGTCGCAGATGGCATCTACTTCGATTTCTTTTCCTACCATGTACTTGTCTACCAAAACAGGGTGTTCAGGGCTCGCATCTACAGCGTGCTCCATATAATGAGCCAGTTCTGATTCTGCGTATACAATTTCCATTGCTCTACCTCCAAGAACGTAGCTTGGACGCACCAATACCGGGTAACCGATTTCGTTGGCAATTTTTATAGCTTCTTCTTTAGAAGTTGAAGTTCTTCCTTTTGGCTGAGGAATTCCAAGCTCCTGAAGTGCTTTTTCAAATTTATCTCTGTTTTCAGCTCTATCAAGATCTTCCAGGGAAGTTCCCAGGATCTGTACTCCGTGAGAGGCTAATTTATCTGCAAGGTTGATCGCAGTTTGTCCTCCGAACTGTACCACTACTCCTTTTGGTTTTTCAAGCTCGATGATGTTCATTACATCTTCTTCAGTAAGTGGCTCGAAGTATAGTTTATCAGAGATTGAGAAGTCTGTAGAAACTGTTTCAGGGTTGTTGTTGATGATAATCGCTTCATACCCCATTTCTTTGATTGCCCATACTGAGTGAACAGTTGCGTAGTCAAACTCAACTCCCTGTCCGATTCTGATTGGTCCGGAACCCAGTACAACAATCTTTTCTTTGTCAGAAACTACACTTTCGTTTTCTTCTTCGTATGTTCCGTAGAAATAAGGGGTTTCACTTTCAAATTCAGCGGCGCAGGTATCTACCATTTTGTAAACCGGCATTACACCGTTTTCTTTTCTGAAGTTGAAGACTTCACGCTCTGTTACCTCCCAAAGAACAGCAATATTGATATCTGCAAAACCTAATCTCTTGGCTTCAGTTAGTGTTTCTTTATCAAATTTGTTGGCAGCGATTACTTTTTCAAAATCAACCAGCTTTTTAAGCTTCCAGATAAAGAACTTGTCAATCTTGCTCCATTCTACGATCTGTTCCCAGTCGTATCCTCTTCTTAAAGCATCCCCGATGATGAATAATCTCTCATCATCACACACTCTGATTCTTCTTTCGATTTCTTCAGCAGTAAGTGCCTGAGCCTGCTTTGTTTTTAATCCTAAATGCTTGATTCCTGTTTCTAATGAACGGATGGCTTTCTGTAAAGATTCTTCAAGGTTTCTTCCGATCGCCATTACTTCACCGGTTGCTTTCATCTGGGTGGAAAGTCTTCTGTCTGCCGTTTCAAATTTATCGAATGGGAATCTTGGGAATTTTGTTACCACATAGTCAAGAGCAGGCTCAAAACATGCGTAAGTTTTTCCTGTTACCGGGTTCATGATTTCATCCAGCGTTAATCCTACAGCAATCTTTGCAGCAATCTTTGCAATCGGATATCCTGTTGCCTTACTTGCCAGTGCCGATGAACGGGAAACTCTAGGATTTACCTCAATGATATAATAGTTGAATGAGTGCGGATCTAAAGCTAACTGTACGTTACATCCACCTTCAATTCCTAAGGCTCTGATGATTTTCAATGAAGCGTTTCTCAGTAACTGATACTCTCTGTCTGAAAGCGTCTGAGAAGGTGCTACTACGATAGAGTCTCCTGTGTGAACTCCTACCGGATCTATATTTTCCATGTTACAAACCACAATGGCGTTGTCGTTTGCATCACGCATTACTTCATATTCTATTTCTTTGAAACCTGCGATTGATTTTTCAATAAGACACTGTGTAACCGGGCTGTGCTTTAATCCCAGTTCAGCAATTTCTTTCAATTCAGTTTCTGTGGAAGCGATACCACCTCCTGTTCCTCCCATTGTAAAGGCAGGACGAACAATTACAGGATAACCGATTTCATCCGCAAAAGCAAGGGCTCCTTCTACTGTATTTACGATATCAGATTCCGGCACCGGTTCGTTCAGTTCTCTCATCAGCTCACGGAAAAGGTCTCTGTCTTCTGCTCTGTTGATCGCAGAAAGCTTTGTTCCCAATACTTCTACTTTGCACTCTTCAAGAATTCCTGATTTCTCCAATTCTACGGCCATGTTCAGACCTGTCTGGCCTCCCAGCGTCGGTAATAATGCATCCGGGCGCTCTTTTCTGATGATGTGGCTTACAAACTGTAATGAAATCGGCTCAATATATACTTTATCTGCGATTTCCACATCCGTCATGATCGTTGCAGGGTTTGAGTTGATCAAAATTACCTTGTAGCCTTCTTCTTTCAGAGACAGACAAGCCTGCGTTCCTGCGTAATCAAATTCAGCTGCCTGACCGATGATGATAGGTCCTGAACCGATTACTAAAATTGTTTTTATATCGTTTCTTTTCATAGGGGTTTAAAATGTAACAATTTATCAATCTAACAGTGTAACAATGTTACTGTCCGTTTTCATTTGATAAACTTGTGCTTAAAATTTTATAAATAATCTTTCCAATTTCTATAATCTGTGCTTCCAAATTTTCATTAAATGGATAACTTTGAGAGTGTTTACACAGATATAACCAATATTTTGTTTCTTCAAGCTCTTTAGCCGCAATTTTGATTTTATTCACAAAATCTTTTTTACTGTATGGATTTTGTGCTTCAAAAGAATTTGCTCCAATACTTGTTCCGGAACGTAATAATTGTTTAGCAATAATAAATTTCTTTTTACTTTCCAATAATTCACAGTACTCTATAATGTCTAATGAGAACTTAACAGTCTTTTCAATTAAAGGATTGTTTTCGAAATTGATCATTTTAATTATTGTTAAACTGGTACATTTTTAAATTGGTACATTAAATCGATAAACTCATCAAACAGGTAGTTTGCATCCTCAGGACCCGGGCTCGCTTCAGGGTGGTACTGAACTGAGAAGCAAGGGTGGATTTTGTGTTTTAGCCCTTCGTTTGTTCTGTCGTTCAATGCGATGTGCGTTTCGATAAGGTCTGTTCCTTTTAAACTTTCCTGATCTACCGCATATCCGTGGTTTTGAGAAGTAATGGCTACTGTATTTTTCTCTAAATCCAATACCGGGTGGTTTCCTCCTCTATGTCCGAATTTCAGTTTGAACGTTTTCGCTCCGCAGGCAAGACCAATTAACTGGTGACCTAAGCAGATTCCGAAGATTGGAACTTTTCCTAACAATCCTCTGATCATATCTAAAGCATGCGGTACATCTTCCGGATCACCAGGACCGTTTGACAACATAATTCCGTCCGGATCCATCAACAGGATTTCTTCTGCTGTGGTATCCTGAGAAACTACAATGATATCACAGTTTCTTTGAGATAATTCTCTGATAATTCCCAGTTTGGCACCGAAATCTACCAATACCACTTTGAAACCTCTGTTTGGGTTAGCGTAAGGTGTTTTTGTAGAAACCTCTTCTACCTGATTGGTTGGGAAAACTGTTGTTTTCAGTTCAGAAGCTACTGCAGCTTCATCTGCATCAGCGTTTACAATTTTTCCTTTTACCACTCCATGGTTACGAAGAACTCTTGTCAGCCTTCTGGTGTCAATTCCTGAAATTCCTGAAAGGTTTTTCTTTTTAAATAATTCATCTAAAGTAATCTGAGTACGGAAATTGGAAGGAAGATCGCAAAGTTCTTTTACGATAAGCCCTTTGATTGCCGGCTCAATACTTTCATAATCATCACGGTTAATACCATAATTTCCGATAAGCGGATAGGTCATACAAACTATCTGACCGCAATACGACGGATCAGAAATCAATTCCTGATACCCTGTCATTCCGGTATTGAAAACTACTTCTCCTGCAGTTTCCAATTCAGCTCCGAAACCTTCTCCATGAAACACTTCACCGGACTCCAGTATTAATTTTTTCTTCATTTTTAAAAATTAGATTTTCTATTATTTTTCTTTTGTACAATATCATCTGTAAAATCTATAATGTATTCTTTACATTTTACTTTACATTGTACTTTGTACATTTTACTTCTTACAATTACTTAAAGGTATATCCTTTGCTTTCCAGCGCATCTTTCAAAATCGCCATTCTGGCGAATACTCCGTTTTGCATCTGTTTGAAGACTCTTGATCTTCCGCATTCTACAAGGTCGGAATCTATCTCTACTCCTCTGTTGATTGGAGCCGGGTGCATGATGATGGCTTCTTTTTTCATCGCATGTTCTCTTTCTTTAGTCAACCCATATCTCTTATGGTATTCCGAAGCGGTGAAACTCATTGCAGAATCATGTCTTTCATGTTGTATTCTCAACAGCATCAGAACATCCACTTCACCAATCAGTTCGTCCACTGACATATAAGTTCCGTTGATCAGGGATCCTTCGTCAAACCATTGTTCCGGTCCTGAGAAGTAAACTTTAGCACCCAATCTTCTCAGTGCCTCTGCATTTGAGTTGGCTACGCGGCTGTGTTTTACATCCCCTACAATTCCTACTTTCAGCCCTTCAAACTTTCCGAATTCCTGATAGATGGTCAGCAGATCCAGCATGCATTGTGAAGGATGGTTTCCAGTTCCGTCTCCTCCGTTGATCACCGGAATATTAATATTTTTCAGTTCCTCGAAGTATCTGTCTTTTTTATCGCGGATCACTACAAGGTTTACTCCTATGCTTTCAATGGTCTTTACAGTATCATAAAGACTTTCTCCTTTGTTTACCGAACTGTGTGATGCATCAAAAGGAACTACCTGAAGCCCCAGTTTTCTTTCTGCAAGATCAAAACTTGTTTTTGTTCTTGTGCTGTCTTCGAAGAAAAGGTTTGAGCAAAAAACTTCTCCTTCAATTTTAGCAGTTTTACCATTGGCAAAAGCCATTGCTTCTGTCAGTATACTGTTGATTCTCTCGGTGCTTAGTTCTGTAATCGTAAACATAATTCTTATTTTTTGGCATAAAAAAAAGCGAAGACAACTATCTTCGCTTAATAACAATAAATATCGTAAAGGGCGCTTTCGCCCGGTAAATCTAATGATATAAATGCTTTTTTATTCATTAGGTGCAAAGATACAACAATTTTATGAACCTACAAAAATTATGTTTAAAATAAATTTAAAACTTTAGTATTTGCTTATTCTCATTTAAAATTAATATTTTTGTTAACACTCAAATATATTCTATGGATTTAAAAGACAAAATGATTCTCAGCATTATTCAGGAAGACTCTACACTATCGGTTAAAGAAATTTCCGAAAAGATAGGTCTTACCTTCACTCCTACGTATGAGCGAATCAAACAATTGGAGAAACAGGGGATCATTCAGAAGTATGTCGGGCTTTTAAACCGTGAAAAACTGGGTTTAAATATCGTGGTCTACTGTAATGTTCGTCTCAAGGAACAATCCAAGAAAGTATTGGAAACTTTTGAAAACCATATCGGGAAATATGATGAAGTACAGGAAATCATCAGTCTTTCCGGAGAGTATGACTATATGCTGAAGATTATTGCCAAGGACATCAATTCTTATAACGAATTCGCTGTTAATGTTATTTCAAACATTCCCAATATCGGGCAGTACCACAGTTCCATTGTGCTTCACGAGGTAAAAAAATCTACCAAATTCAAAATTGATCTGGAATAATCCCTTTTATTTTAAACTCATTATTCATTCCTATTTCAATTACTGAAAATCTTTGATTTTCTTGCGTCTTAAAGGTAATATCTATTATACAATTCCTTGCGCCTTTGTGTATGCCAACACTTTTCATTTCTACTATTTTGTTAGAAGACGCAAAAGAAATTTATTAACTTTATGCTTTAAGGCGCAAAGATTTTATATCCGATAAAATTTTATGCAGCAGATTTACTTTCAATTTCCAACCATAGTCAGTTTAAAGATCAATCATCAAATTCAAAGAGCGGAATAAAATCAAACCATTAAGGTCACTTAAGCAGATAAGATTTATAAGATTAAGGTTTCCACAACGAAAAGACAGCAGGCTAAAATAATTTAGAAATTCCACTGATTTTTGCTTAAGTTTCTGATAACCCTAATGGCTTAGATTCTAACCCAATAATTTATTTTTCAGTTTATTGAACTGATATTCTATTTTGTCCAGACAAAGATTTCCAATACTTCCCTGGTGGGTATGTTCAAGGTTTCCGGGTTCAAATTCAAACTCATTGTTTTCAATCTCCTGCCCTACTTTTACATAAGCATCCCGGAATGAACTTCCATTTTTCACCTCCTCATTGATCTTTTCCACACTGAAAAGGTATTTGTATTTCTCATCCTCCAGAATTCCATCCTTTACCTGAATATTCGGTAAGGTATAGCTTAAAATCTCAAGACACTCCTTTAAAGAATCTATCGCAGGGAAAAGAATTTCCTTTGTCAGCTGCACATCTCTGTGATACCCTGAAGGCAGATTGCTTGTTAAAAGGATCAGTTCGTTTGGAAGAGACTGAATTCTGTTGCACCGTGCACGAACCAGCTCAAAAATGTCCGGATTCTTTTTGTGAGGCATAATGCTGCTTCCTGTAGTAAATTCCTTTGGAAAGCTGATAAAATCGAAATTCTGGCTCAGATACAGACATACATCGTAAGCAAACTTTCCAAGTGTTCCTGCCAAAGTAGCCATCGCCATAGACAGCATCTTTTCTGACTTACCTCTGGTCATCTGCGCATATACCGAGTTATAATTCATTGACTGGAAGCCCAGGTTATATGTTGTGCTTTCACGATTGATCGGAAAAGACGATCCATATCCTGCTGCCGATCCCAATGGGTTTTTATTAATAATATTTTTTACTGAAAACAGCATTTCCACATCATCCAAAAGGGCTTCGGCATAAGCACCAAACCACAATCCGAATGATGAAGGCATCGCAATCTGCAAGTGGGTGTACCCAGGAAGCAGAATGTTTTTATGCTGATCCGCCAGTTGAATTAAAATCTGGAAAAATTCGTCAATAAGCACTGTAATCTCACGGATTTCATCCAGCAAATACAATTTTATATCCAGTAAAACCTGGTCATTTCTTGATCTCGCAGTATGGATTTTCTTTCCCGTATCTCCTAATTCTTCTATAAGAATAGCTTCTACCTGAGAATGGATATCCTCAGCATCCTTATCAATTTCAAAACTACCTTCTTCAATTTTATATAAAATACTGTTTAAAACAGATAACATCTGTTCTGATTCTTCCTGAGCGATAATCCCGGTTTCTGCCAGCATTTTGCAATGGGCCATAGAACCTTTAACATCATACTTGGCTAAACGTTCGTCAAAGTCAAGATCTTTACCGACTGTAAAGTTATTGACTAATATATTGGTGGCAAGGTCATCCTTCTGCCATATTTTTTTCATGATAATATTTGATTTAAATATTTGTTGGTTTTGACATGCCCGGCAAGGCAATCCTTATTACTATTAACTATAAAAAAACATTTCCTTATGTAAAGTTTTCATTTCTAATTTTCTTTTTTGCATAAATCTTATTAAAAACTAAACTTCTAGCGCCTGCCGGACGGAGTCAAAACATATATTTTAGAGGTTAGAAAATTAGATGTTAGAAATTAGTTATAGCCTTTATGTGGCCCTTTTTACTAACTTTTAGTTTCTAGTTACTAAATTCTCTTTTTATAACACTTTTTCTAAAATGCTGATGTAGATTTCTATTCCTTCTTCTATTTCATGGATATAGATAAATTCATCCGCAGTATGGGAGCGCCTACTGTCTCCAGGCCCCAACTTCACTGATGTGCATGGTATAATTGCCTGATCTGAAGAGGTAGGTGATCCGTAAGTGGTCCTTCCGATTTCAATTCCAGCTTTTACAAACGGGTGATCCATTTCGATCTTTGAAGAATTGAGTCTGAAAGATCTTGCCGTCAGTGTAGATTTCATCTGAGACTGAATGATTTCAAATGCTTCCTGATTGGAGTATTCATCTGTCACCCTCACATCCAGTGTAAAATTGCACGATTCCGGAACAACATTATGCTGTACTCCTGCATGAATTCCTGATAAGGTAACTTTAACTTCTCCCAGGTATTCTGAAACCTTTGGAAATTTAAAGGAAAGAATATTCTGCAGATCCTGCATACATTTTACAATTGAGTTATCATCATTAGGATGAGCGGCATGAGAAGGAGTTCCTTTCATTTCTCCATCAATCACAAGAAGTCCTTTTTCTGCAATCGCCAGGTTCATCTGCGTGGGTTCTCCTACAATGGCAAGCTCTACGTTGGGTAGCTGCGGAAATAAGGCTTCGATTCCATCAAATCCTGAAATCTCCTCCTCGGCCGTCAAAGCAATAACTAAATTATATTTTAAATCTTCTTTATCATAAAAATGTAAAAAAACCTGCGCCATAGCAACCAGAGAAGCTCCGGCATCATTGCTTCCCAATCCGAACAGTTTACCCTCTTTCTCAATAGGTACAAACGGATCAAGCGTGTAAGCTTTATTGGGTTTCACTGTATCGTGATGGGTATTCAGCAAAACAGAGGGCTTGAATACATCAAAGTGCTTGTTCACCGCCCAGATATTATTTTTAAAACGCTTTGTAGGAATCTGGTGTTTTTTGAAAAAATTCTCAATCTCTACCGACGTATTGAATTCATCTTTACTGAATGAAGGAATTTCAATCAAATTCTTAAGCAATCCAACTGCGTTATTCAACAGTTCTTCTTTATTATAAACAGATTTCAGTTCCTGCATGATGATTTTCTATATGGTTTTTCAGTTCTGTTTCTTTGATCAGAAACACTTTATTTACATTATTCTTTATCGCTCCGAGAGCATTTTCAAGTTTGGGTAAAATCCCTTTGTGAAGTTTTCCTTCTTCTTTTAATACTGTGAATTCTTCCTCATTTACACTTTTGATCACAGATTCCGGATCGTTGACATTCTCTAAAACACCTTCTTTATCAAAGCAATACAGCAATTCAACTTCATATTTCTCAGAGAGCGACTGTGCAATCACTGAGGCAATCGTGTCTGCATTGGTATTGAAAAGATTTCCTTTTCTGTCGTGGGTAATGGCAGAAAACACAGGAACAAGATCCATCTTGATAAGTTTTGAAACCAGCTTCCTGTTTACACTTTTCTTGGTAATATCTCCCACAAATCCAAAGTCTATTTCAGGATGTTCTCTTTTCTTAGCTTTGATCAGATTTCCGTCTGCTCCGGAAAAGCCTATGGCATTGCATTTTTTCTGCTGCAGCTTTTCAACAATATTTTTATTGATCCCTCCCGCATACACCATCGTTACAATATCCAGAGTTTCTTTATCCGTAATCCTTCTTCCATTGATCATTTTCTGCTCGATTCCCAGTTTGTCAGCAAGTGTTGTCGCCAATTTACCTCCACCATGTACAAGGATTTTCTTTTCCTGAATTTCAGAAAATTGCTCTAGAAATTGAGTTAATAATTCCTCATCGTCAATTAAAGCTCCGCCAATTTTTATGATGTATAACTTTTCTTTCATTGTAATCGTTTTTGAGATCCTTGCTATTTCCTATCCTTGTCAAGGTTTTTTGAACCTTGACAAGGATTATTTTTAAGCTTTCAATTCATCTAAAATTTCACTGAACACCGCCTGTGCAGAGAAAATACGGTTTTTAGCCTGCTGATAAATGATAGAATGCTCTCCATCCATTACCTCATCGCTCAGTTCCACATTACGACGAACCGGAAGGCAGTGCATCACTTTTGCATTATTGGTACCGGCTAGTTTCTCGTTGGTAAGCATCCACTCGCCTTTTACTTCCGGCATTGCAGCATAATCATCAAAAGAAGACCAGTTTTTTACATAAATAAAGTCTGCATCTTTCAAAGCTTCATCCTGATCATGGATTACCTTTACATCTTTGGTAAAGTTTTTATCTAAATCATACCCTTCGGGATTGGCAATAACCAACTCAACATCCATTTCCTGCATCCACTCGGCGAAAGAGTTTCCAACAGCGTGCGCGATAGGTTTGATGTGCGGCGCCCATGTTAATACCACTTTCGGCTTGTGATCTTTTTTCCAGTTTTCTGTAATCGTGATGCAGTCCGCCAGACTTTGCAGCGGGTGGCGCGTAGCTGATTCCAGAGAAATCACAGGCACATTTGCATGCTTCTCAAACTGGCTTAAGATACTTTCATTCACATCATCCTCTTTGCTTTTCATTCCTGCAAAACAACGCACCGCAATGATATCACAATATTGATTCAACACTTCAATGGCATCTTTGATGTGCTCTACGGTATCACCGTTCATAACGGCTCCGTCAGCAAATTCAAGGTTCCAGGCTTCCTGGGCTGCATTTAATGTCAATACATTCAACCCAAGATTCTGAGCGGCAATCTGACTGCTCAGACGGGTTCTTAAACTTGAATTTAAAAATACAAGCCCGATTGTTTTTCCCTTTCCTTTTTCTGTTTCGGTAAGGGGATTTGCTTTTATTTCTAAAGCTTTTTTTATAATTTCCTGTAAGTTTTCCACATCACTTACAGAGGTAAATTTCTTCATTTTGAATTGATTTTAAAGATTGTGTTTACACATTTTTGAGAGTTTTAACGCAAGGGCGCAAAGCTTTTCACCGATCCTTTTTTCGTTCACAAGGGCGTTTCACTCAGCAATTGACATTTGTTTTTGTCATTCTGACGAAGAAAGAATCTTGCATTATTATATTTTAAGAGATTCTTCATTTCACTTCGTTACAATCAGAATGACAAACGCAGCGTTAAAGCTTTTTAATCTTTTTGCTATTTCGTCATTTTGCCTTTTAAATATTTCCAAGCACTGCTTTCAAAGCATTGATGAAAAGATCCGTTTCCTCTTTTTTGATATTAAGTGCCGGAAGAATCCTCAACACTGTTTTATCATTAGAGTTTCCGGTGAAAATATGATGACCGAACAGTAATTCTTTCCTTACTTCTGAACAGTCCCTGTCAAGTTCTATTCCGATCATCAATCCTTTCCTTCGGATCGATTTAATATGTGGTAAATCTTTAATTTCATTTTCAATATACTCACCCATTTCCTGAGCATTTTCGATAAGATTTTCATCTTTCATCACATCCAGCACAGCAATGGAAGCAGCGCAGGCAAGGTGATTTCCTCCAAATGTGGTTCCCAGCAAACCGTTGCTTGCCTGAAATTTAGGATGGATCAAAACTCCGCCTACTGGAAATCCATTCCCCATTCCTTTTGCTGTAGTAATGATATCTGCTTCTACACCAAATTCCTGATGCGCAAAGAAATATCCGCTTCTTCCGTATCCGGACTGCACCTCATCCAAAATAAGAACAGCATCATATTTTTCACACAGCTCTTTGATTTTAGATAAAAATTCGGGTGTCGGAATCATAATTCCTCCTACTCCCTGAATTCCTTCGATGATCACAGAAGAAATTTCATTTCCATGAAGTTCGAAAGTTTCTTCAAGCTGCTTTATATCATTCCATTCTGATTTGATAAATCTTTCGGAAAAATTAACCGGAGCTACAATTTTCGGATTATCTGTTACCGAAACCGCTGCAGAAGTTCTTCCATGGAATGAGCCTGAAAAATACAGCACTTTGCTTTTCCCGTTATGAAATGAAGCCAGTTTTAAAGCGTTTTCATTGGCTTCAGCTCCCGAATTACATAAGAAAAGGTTATAATCTTCATATCCTGAAAGCTTACCCAGCTTTTCTGCCAGCTCAGTCTGCAATTCATTCTGAACAGAATTGGAATAAAAAGATATTTTTTCCAGCTGATCTTTCAGCTTATTCTGATAATACGGATGATTATGGCCAATAGAGATTACTGCATGACCTCCGTAGAAATCAAGATATTTTTCTCCTTTATCATCCCAAAGAAATGATCCCTGAGCCTTTACCGGATTGATGTTGAATAATGGATATACGTTGAATAAATTCATGTCTTTTTATAAATGATAATTGATAAATGTTTAATGATACGGGATTCGAGATTTTGCGTTCCCGTACATTTTACTTGTACCTTAGAATGCTATCGGTTTCAGGTTCAGTCCCGCATTTTCGTCCCAGTTCATGGCCAGATTCATATTCTGAACGGCCTGTCCCGAAGCACCTTTCAACAAATTGTCAATCGCTGAGTGAACAACGGCAACATTTCCACTCTTTTCGATCTGAATCACACAGCGATTAGTATTGACAACCTGCTTTAAATCAACCGCCTTCCTACTTATGGTAACGAAAGGCTCCTCCGCATAAAAATCCTGATACATCTGTTCTATTTCCTCCAGCTCCAAATCCGTCTTCATGGTGGAACTTGTAAAAATTCCTCTTGCAAAATCTCCTCTCCATGGAACAAAATTCAGGTTTACTTCTTTATTATTGAATGAAACCAGCTGCTGCAAAATCTCATCTATATGCTGATGAGTTAATGTTTTATAGGCTGATACATTATCATTTCTCCAGGTAAAATGAGTCGTTGCCTGCAAGGACTGTCCGGCTCCTGTAGAACCTGTAATCCCTGTGGTAAAAATCTCATTTAACATTCCTTTTTCTGCCAATGGCAATAAGGCCAATTGAATTGCTGTTGCAAAACATCCCGGGTTGGCAATACTTTTAGCCCCCATCAGTTGTTTTTTATTGATTTCCGGTAATCCGTAGATAAAATCTCTGTTTCCGAAATTTCCTTCTAAACGGAAATCGTTTCCAAGATCAATCACCAGCGTTTCCTCTTTAGCAGGATTCTGCGTTAACCAGTTTTGACTTTCTTTATGAGGCAGACACAGAAAAAGAATATCTACATCTTCAGGTTTATCTGTTAAAACCATTTCACAGACCGTCGTTAAATCCGGGTACAGATCAGAAATGCTTGTTCCCGAATTCGAACGACTATATAAAAAACTCAATGTCACATGGGGATGAAAAGCCAGTAAGCGTATCAGCTCACTTCCTGTATAACCGTTGGCTCCAATAATTCCTACTGTTTTCTTCATTTTGATTCTGACAGAATTTTGTTCTGCCTTTCATTAAATCGTCCCTTCGGAACTAGTTGATATTCTGGTTAATCTGGTGGTATATATTTAAGGAATTGCTTACAATCTTTGTATATCCTTTCACATCCTCTCCCGACCATGCTCTGTTGGCCTCACCATAACTTCCGAATTGATCGGACATCAGGTCATGATCAGACTCAATTCCATTAAGAATAAATCTGTAGGGATGAAGGGTTACAAATACTTTCCCGCTTACTGTTTTCTGAGAATCGGTCAGAAAAGACTCAATATTTCTCATGACAGGATCTAAGAAAAGAGCCTCATGAAGCCAGTTTCCATACCAGTCGGATAACTGGGACTTCATCATTTGCTGATATTTTGAAAGTGTATGTTTCTCTAATAAATGATGCGCTTTGATGATCACCGATGCTGCCGCTGCTTCAAATCCTACCCGTCCTTTGATTCCAACAATGGTATCTCCCACGTGGATATCACGCCCGATTCCGTACGCTGAAGCCAGTTCTTCTATTTTTTGAATAGCATATACGGAATGTTCAAAACTTTCTCCATTTACTCCTACTACTTCACCTTTTTTAAATTCGATCTCCAGTTCTGAAGGCTCGGTTTCTTTTATTTGTGACGGAAAAGCTTCTTCCGGCAGATAATTTCTTGAAGTTAGTGTTTCTTTACCTCCTACGGAAGTTCCCCAAAGCCCTTTATTTACTGAATATTGTGCTTTCTGGAATTCCATTTCATATCCATGTTCCTTCAAAAACTCAATCTCTTCTTCACGCGACAAAGCCATATCACGGATAGGCGTAATGATTTCGATATTCGGACACATCACCTGAAAGATCAGGTCAAAACGAACCTGGTCATTTCCTGCTCCCGTACTTCCATGAGCAATGGCATCAGCCTGTACTTCAATAGCATATTTTGCAATCTCCTGCGCCTGAATGGTACGCTCAGCACTTACAGAAAGAGGATAGGTATTATTCTTCAATACATTCCCGAAAATCAGATATTTCACACATGAATTGTAATAATCTTCCTGAGCGTCTACACACCTGTATTCTTTTACCCCAAGGTTTAAGGCTTTTCTTTCCAATTCTTTTTCCTCTTCTTTTGAAAAACCTCCGGTATTTACAGTAACTGCATACACATCATACCCTAGTGTTTCACTAAGATATTTAGCACAGTAGGAAGTATCTAAACCTCCGCTAAACGCTAAGATGACTTTCTTTTTCATCTGGATTCTTTTTATTTTTATTAATTGCCGCATTGAATTCTCCAGCAGGATTCTGTACAGAATATGTAAAATCTGTCTGGCTCAATTCATTATATTTATTTTCAGGCTGATCATTTTTTACCGCCTCATTCTTTTTTATATTGTCAGGAACAAACAGCATGGCTGTACATAAACAGTTTTTGCGCTCCTTCATCATCAAGATCTCGTAGTTCACACAGTTTTTGCAGCCATTCCAGAATTCCTCATCCTGAGTCAGTTCAGAATAGATGACCGGCTTATATCCTAAATCACTATTGATTTTCATTACTGCCAAACCTGTTGTTAATCCAAATACTTTCGCATCAGGATATTTATCTCTAGATAACTGGAAAACTTTCTGCTTGATCTGAGTCGCTACTCCTCCGTTCCTGAATTTCGGCGACACAATCAGTCCCGAATTGGCCACAAACTTCCCGTGTGACCAGGTCTCTATATAACAGAAACCTACCCACTCCCCGTTTTCAGTGGCTACCACAGCATTGCCCTCTGAAATCTTCTTGCTCAAATATTCTATGGAACGTTTTGCGATTCCCGTTCCTCTACGCTGTGCAGAATCATACATTTCCTGCTGTATTTCACTCACATACACTAGATGTTCGCATGAGGAAATTTCTATTTCCATTTATTTATCTAAATTTTTTGGCAAATTTAAAATATAATTTCTTTTATATCCAAATAAAAAAGATATTTTTTTTGTTTTAAAATTTTAAACAGGTAAAATTATCTTTAAATAAAATTATACATTTGCTAATTTATTATATATTTGCTAAAATAATATAGCTATGGAAAATACCTGTCCCAAATGCAAGAGTACCAAAGTAGTAAAAAGCGGCATCATCAATGAGAAACAACGTTTCCACTGCAAAGACTGCAACTATTATTTTACCGTTAAAAAACTGGGGAAACAAATTGATGACTACTATGTCACCAAAGCTCTTCAGCTTTACCTTGAAGGCTTAAGCTACCGCGAAATCGAAAGAATCATCGGGGTTTCTCATGTTACTATAAGTTCATGGATTAAAAAATACAATATTACAAGGCCACCTCATTCCGAATTCCATCCTGTTTATAAAATATTAAAGCAGCATGAGCTGATCGATTATATAGCACAGGAAGAAAATATTAAAAATTCCGGGATTATTATTACTCAGTTCGCGGATAAATATATGCTGATCAAGTGGGAAAGGTTTAAGAAATAAGTAAAAAACTGAAGCATCAGATTAAGAGATAACAAACTGACACATAATATATTTAACACATCATTTATACCAGAGCTATATCATTACCATTAATATATATTAAATTTTCATAAACAAATTATTAATTACAATTTGGCATTCACAAAAAATAACGCCAAAAATTGATAATTTATGAAGAAATTACTTACATTTATTGGAGTAGCTTTAATCAGCAGTTCTGTATACTCACAGGGTTCTCCTGATTACGGCAGTGGCTTAAAAATCAACCTTAACCAGGATGGTGATAAATTTGTCAGATTTATTTTATGGGACCAGCTTTGGTTAAGAAATACTTCCATGAATCCCGGAAGTATGGTGGGCGGTGAACCTACAGACAACTCCTGGAGTATAGGAAACAGGCGATTACGTGCTCTCACCTATGCACAGATCTCTAAAAGATACATGATTCTCCTGCACTTTGGAATCAATAACCAAACTTTCATTAATGGCGGAGCTTCGGGCACTTCCGGAACAGGAGGATACGGAAACGGAAAAAAAACCCAGCTGTTTTTCCATGACGCCTGGAACGAATATGCAGTTATTTTACCTGGAGAAGCGGGAAAATTCAGTTTATCTTTAGGGGCAGGACTTCATTACTATATGGGACTTTCGCGCATGACCATGGCATCTACACTTAATTTCCTCACATTGGATTCTCCCGTTTTTTCGTGGCCATTAATTGATAATTCCGATCAGTTTGCAAGGCAGCTGGGAATGTTTGCGAAAGGAAAATATGGAAAACTCGAATACCGCTTTAGCTTAAATAAACCATTTGCTACGGATCTCGTTCCTGTGAATGTGACAGACCCTTCGAAAGCCGTAGCCGTAGACAACAACGGAAATCCCAGTTTTTCAAAGGCGGGATATGTCGAATACCAGTTTCTGGATGAAGAATCCAATACTCTGCCTTTCAAAGTGGGATCTTATCTGGGGACAAAGAAAGTATTTAATGTAGGCGCCGGTTTTTATCACCAGGCTGACGGTACGAGAACTTCCGTAAATTCAAATATTGAAAAACACGATATAACGCTTTTTGCAGTTGATGCCTTCGCAGATATTCCTTTGGGAGATGCAAAAAACAAAATGGCTGTTTCTGCCTATGCCGGATATTATAACTATAATTTCGGTCCTAACTATGTAAGAAACCTGGGAACCATGAATATCGCAGCATCTGATCCGAATTTCATCGGGAATAAAGCCATCGCAGGGCCTGGAAATCTGCAGCCGACTATCGGAACAGGTAATATCATCTACGCACAGGCAGGTTTACTCTTACCAAGTCAGGCAGAAAAGCCAAAGATCAGAATACAGCCTTTTGCGGCATATACTCACAAAAACTTTGAGGCTTTTGATAAATCATCATCCCAGTTTGATGTGGGAGCCAACTGGTTTATAGATGGACATCATGCGAAAATAACAACACAATATTCAACAAGGCCAGTGTATACCAGCCCTACGGAAAGTCCTTCTTCAAAAGGGGAATTCATTGTACAGTTCCAGATTTACCTATAAAAATCAAACCAACCTAAAAACCCGTAACGGTTAAAAATTCAAATTAATATCCTATTCCACTAACATCAAAAACTAATCAATATGAGCGAAAATCATCACGAAAGCTACGAAAATATGACCGACAGGCAGAAAAACCGCACCATCTGGAGTGTGATCACCGCCTCTTCCCTCGGGACATTAATAGAATGGTATGACTTTTACATTTTCGGAAGTCTTGCCGTTGTCTTAGCGACCAAATTTTTCCCTGCAGACAATCCTACTGCGGCATTTTTATCTACTCTGGCAACTTTTGCTGCCGGATTTGTTGTAAGACCTTTTGGGGCTTTATTTTTCGGAAGGCTTGGAGACCTTATCGGAAGAAAATACACTTTCCTTGTAACACTTCTGATCATGGGTTTTTCCACTTTTCTTATCGGATGTATTCCAAGCTATGAAACCATTGGATTCCTGGCACCGGTTTTAGTTTTAATTTTAAGATTACTTCAGGGACTTGCTCTGGGAGGTGAATACGGAGGAGCTGCCACTTATGTTGCAGAATACGCGCAACCTCACCGCCGGGGGTACTGGACTTCCTGGATTCAGACTACTGCTACTGCAGGGCTGTTCATTTCACTGATTGTTATTTTAATTACCAAGACCACATTGTCTGCAGAAGAGTTTGATACCTGGGGATGGAGAGTTCCTTTCTGGATCTCTATTCTGATGGTTGCTGTATCCTATATCATCAGAAAAAATATGAAAGAGTCACCGCTTTTTGCGAAAGCTAAAAGCGAGGGAAAAACTTCTAAAAATCCATTAAAGGAAAGCTTTGGAAATAAATACAACTTCAAATTTGTACTGCTAGCTTTATTCGGGGCTGCTATGGGGCAAGGGGTAATCTGGTACACAGGGCAGTTCTACGCCATGAGCTTCCTTCAAAAGGTGATGAATGTAGAATCTGCTCAGGTAGATTCACTGATGGCTACTGCTTTATTTTTAGGAACACCTTTCTTTGTCTTTTTCGGGTGGCTGTCTGATAAAATCGGAAGAAAAGCAGTGATGATGACCGGAATGCTGGTTGCCATTTTAGCGTACAGGCCTATTTATGACAGCATGTTCAAAAGTGTGAGCCTTGAGAGTAAAACTGTTGCCGCTAATGGAATTACTGAAAAAAGAACAGCAAAAATTCACAATGATATTGCAACAGACAGCCTGGTTACTTTCCATAAAGAAACACTTTATACAGATGGAACTCTGATTAAAAAAGACAGTATTGTTCACTGGTCCCCTGCAGGAGTTGTCATGAAAGACGGAAAAGCTGAAGAACCCAAAGTTTCCCAAAGCTTGAAATTAAGTGACAACACCAAATGGTACCTGATCTTTCTTGTGTTCACCCAGGTGATATTTGTAACCATGGTATACGGACCTATTGCTGCTTTTCTAGTAGAAATGTTCCCTGTGAGAATCCGCTACACCTCAATGTCATTACCTTATCATATCGGAAATGGAGTTTTCGGAGGTCTTTTACCAGCAGTAGCAACATATCTGGTAACCACCGGAAAAGAAGCGGGACACGCGACATGGTACCTTGAAGGATTATGGTATCCGATCGGAGTGGCTACAGTATGTCTCATCATCGGATTATTTTATCTTAAAAATAAGAACAACAATCTTCACGATTAAGCACTGAATCACTCAAATTTTTATTAATTTTAAAACTACTAAAATGAACGGACTAAAAAAAATATTAGGTATTCTCTGGATCGCCGTTGCGGTGATTGTAGGGTATTTCGGAATTACAGTATTGGGAATTCCTAAAATAGCATCTGGAAAACAGGAAGATCTTGTTTTTGGCATCATCATACTTTTTGTATTGATGCCGATTATCTCTGGCGGAATGGCAGTTTTCGGATATTATGCGTTAACAGGAGAATATTCTGACGATAAAATTTAAAAACAATAAAACAGATAATTGGTGGGTGATACATTCATCAATTATCTGTTATCAATTATAAAAAATGGACATCACGATTAAAGCAATTCCTCATCCCTCTGAAGATAAAAGAGTTATTGATCTCATCCACAGATTAAATACTTCTCTTACTACAATCTCTGGTGAGAGTGGAAGCAAAAGTGCAAACCTTGACGACTTTACTCAGGAGAAAGCTTTGTTTCTCATTGCTGTAAGTGATGAAAAAGCCATAGGCTGCGGAGGCTTTCGCCCCCTTTCACCAGAAATATGTGAAATTAAACGCATGTTCTCCCTGGAAAAAAACATAGGACTAGGCGGAAAGATCCTCTCAGCATTAGAAACGGCAGCAAAACAATTTGACTATAAATACATCTATCTGGAAACCCGTAAAAAAAATGACAATGCCGTGAAATTTTATCTGAAAAATGAATATAAGGTCATTGAAAATTACGGAATTTACATCGGACGCGAAGAAGCTATATGCTTCGGTAAGGAACTAAAACAGTTATGAAAAAGAGACATGAACAAAAACTAATCATACTGAGTGTAGGACTCATGATAGCTTTCAGTATTCCTATTTCATTGCTTTTTAACAGTGAAAGAGAGATTTCCGGCTATCCCATGATCCTGATCTACCTGTTCGCGGTATGGATGATCTCTATTATCATTTCTTTTGTAATTGTAAAAAGATATGATGAGTAGCTTCGCCTTATTTTTTGTGGTTTTGTTTTATCTGGCACTTCTGTTCTTAGTGGCTTATTTAGCAGAGAAGAAAAGAAGTAAGATCTGGATCAACAACCCTTATATTTATGCTTTGTCTCTTGCCGTTTATTGTACTGCCTGGACGTATTATGGAAGCATAGGCGTTGCTGCAACAAGCGGATTAAATTATCTTCCGATCTATATTGGTCCTATTATGATCATTCCGGCATGGATCTACATTAATACAAGGATCGTAAGAATTTCAAGAGTCAACAAAATAAGCAGTCTTGCCGATTTTATTTCATTAAGATATGGTAATAGCAGAAGCCTGAGTGCCATCATCACGGTGGTCTGTCTTCTGGCAATTGTTCCTTACATCGGACTGCAGATCAAAGCGATTTCTGAAACCTTCCATCTGGTAACGGAAACACCTATGTCAAAAGATATCCTTACAGATAATTCAACTTTTGTTGTGATTTTAATTGCTTTATTTTCTTCTTATTACGGAACCCGATATGTGGATGCTTCTGAAAAAAGGCTGGGAATTATCTCGGCAATCGCGCTGGAAAGTTTTTTAAAGCTATTTTTCATTATTATTCTGGGATTTTTTGTCATTTATTATGTTTTTGATGGATTCTCAGACATTTATGAGAAAGCCAGTAAATTCGAAGATTTCAAAGAAAAAAATACCTTCAACGGGATTGAAGGTGCTATAAACTGGATGATTCTCTGTATGATTTCTGCCACGGCGATCTGTATCCTGCCAAGACAGTTTCATACGGCCATTGTTGAAAACCGACAGGAGAAACACATCAGAACAGCCATTTGGTTCTTCCCTCTTTATCTTTTGATCTTCACTGTATTTATTTTTCCCATTGCCTGGGGTGGCAGACTGATTTTTGACGGACAAAAAGTAAATCCTGAGTTCTACTCCATTCTGATTCCTCAGCACTTTGACAATACCTTAATTACTGTCTTTGTATTTCTTGGAGGATTGAGCTCGTGTATTTCTATGATTATTATTTCGGCTATTACCCTCTCTATCATGCTTTCCAACAACCTCATCATCCCTTATGGATTGCTGGGAAAACTAAAATCTGAAAACGAGGAACAAAATACCAGAAGTATCACCAATATCAGAAAATTCAGCATTTTTGCCTTGATCATCATGGCTTTTGCTTTCTATAAATATTTCATTCTGAAAACTTCACTGGACTCCGTAGGATTGATCTCATTTGTAGTGATTGCACAATTGGCTCCTGCATTCTTCGGAGCTTTATTCTGGAGAAGAGGCAGTTATAAAGGCGCTGTTACAGGACTTATAGCCGGATTAATAATATGTTATTTCGGACTGATTATTCCTCAGTATTATTTTTCGTACAACCAGGAATTCAAAGGAGTGCTGAGAGACATGTATAATGCTTTCGGCTTTTTCACGATTCCTTATTTAGGAAGAATTCCACAGATATTTTTCTGGTCAATGCTGGTAAATACAGGCTTGTTTACTATTATTTCCGTAAGCTCAAAAGGAAATTACCGCGAAAGAAACTTTGCTGAACTCTACGTGGATATTGATAAATATATTCAGAATCATGAAAATGCCTTTATCTGGCGCGGGACAGCTTATATTTCAGACATTCAGAATATTCTTGAACGGTTTTTAGGTAAAAACAAAACGGAACAGGCCTTAAGAATCTTTAATTTAAAATATAATATCGATTCCAATACGGAGACTGCTGATTCAAGATTCATCAAATTTTCAGAAAACCTTTTAGCAGGAAGAATCGGTACTGCTTCAGCAAAAATATTGATTGAAGGCGTTACCAAAGAAGATAAAATATCCTTAAAAGAAGTATTGAATATCCTTGAAGAATCTCAGGAAAATATCAGTTTGAACAAGAAACTTACGGAACAGTCTGAAGAACTTCAGAAACTTTCCGATGATTTGAGAACCGCTAACGAAAGCCTTATCATCAAAGACCGTCAAAAAGATGACTTCCTGGATTCTGTTGCGCACGAGCTGAGAACTCCGATTACAGCCATCCGTTCTGCAGGAGAAATTTTAGCGGATGACGATGATATTCCCTTTGACATTAAACAGGAATTTTTAAACAACATCATTACAGAATCTGACAGATTGAGTGAAATCATCAACGATATTCTTTATCTGGACAAATTAGAGCATGGTGAAATCTCTTTACACATTCAGGAAAATAATATTATTGAAACCTATAAAAAAGCACTCAATCCTCTTCTTCACATGATACAGCAGAAAAATATTCATTTAAGTGAAGTTAATCTTCTGAATCAGTTTATATTTGAGTACGATGAAGCCAGAATGATTCAACTGTTCCAGAATATCTGGGGAAATGCTTTAAAATTTACAGATGAACAGGGCACCATACAAACCAAATTATCTGAAAAAGACGGTCAGCTGATCATTAATATTTTCAATACCGGGAAACACATTCCCGAAGAGGATCTGGAAATGATTTTTGACAAGTTTTATCAGTCGAAAAATCAAAATATTTTAAAGCCTACAGGAAGTGGATTAGGACTGGCTATTTCAAAAAAAATAGTACAGGCACACGGAGGAAGTATAAAAGCTGAAAACAGTGGATTAGGCGTAACATTCACCATAAGCTTACCCAAAACAACTAAAAAAGAGATTATAAATGAAGTTGAACATCATTAAAACCCTTTTATGAGAAAGATAATCATTGCGGATGACGAGCACAAAATTTTAATGTCGCTGGAATACAGCTTTAAGAAAAACGGATATGATGTCTATATTGCCCGTGACGGAACAGAAGTCCTCGACTTTCTGAAAACAATGGTTCCTGATGTCATTCTTCTTGATATCATGATGCCTAACCTTGATGGGTACAGCACTCTGGATATTATCCGACAGGATGAAAAGCTGAAAGACACCAAAGTCATCTTTCTGAGTGCCAAAAACAATCCCAGAGATATTGAAAAAGGATTGGAAATGGGCGCTGATGCCTATGTCACAAAACCCTATTCGATCAAGAAACTGATCCAGCAGATTGAGGAAATGTTTTAAGAGACTGCTTCGCCTCCGCTCGCAATGACATGACTACATATCCTTGTCAAGGTTTAAAACTTTGACAAGGATAAAAAACCTAAACACAACTAATGATATGAATATAGATAACTTATTTAAACAAAGCATAGAAAATAAAGAAGATTTCTGGAAAGAACAGGCCGGAAAAATACAATGGTTTGAATTTCCCGGAAAGATTCTTTCCAAAGATGAAAATGATTATTCACAATGGTTTGCTGACGGAAAACTCAATATGTGTTATTTATGCATTGACAAACATATTGAGGACGGTTTCGGAGATCAGGTTGCCATTGTTTATGATTCACCTGTAACCAATCAAAAGAAAACCTATACTTTCAGTCAGGCCAAAGAGGAAATAGCAAAACTGGCGGGAGGCCTAATTTCTTTAGGATTAAAAAAAGGAGATACGGCCGTTATTTATATGCCCATGATTCCGCAGACTCTCTTCGCTATGCTTGCGTGTGCGAGAATTGGCGTCATTCATAATGTAGTTTTTGGAGGTTTTGCTCCCCATGAGCTTGTGGTAAGAATTGATGACTGTAAACCTAAAGTTTTAATCACCGCTACAGCCGGTGTGGAAATTGCCAAAAGAATACCTTATCTGCCACTGGTAGAAAAAGCCATTGAACTGGCACAGGATAAAGTGGACAACATTATTGTATACAACAGGAAGCTGGTCGACAATCAGAATGAAATGTTTGACGGACTGATAGATTATGAAGAACTGGTAGAGAAATCAGCTCCGGCAGACTGTATTTCTTTAGAATCAACCCATCCGCTGTATCTGCTTTACACCTCAGGAACAACCGGTAAACCCAAGGGCATTGTTCGCGATACCGGAGGATATGCCACTGCACTACAGTTCTCAATGACTTATGTCTATGGGGTTGAGCCGGGAGAAACCTACTGGGCAGCTTCAGACTTTGGTTGGGCTGTAGGACACAGTTTTTCGGTGTACGGACCATTAATCAACAGAAACACAACGATCATTTTCGAAGGTAAACCCATCATGACTCCTGATGCCGGAACTTTCTGGAGAGTCATCTCAGAATATAAAGTTTCGGTGATGTTTACGGCACCCACTGCTATCAGAGCTATTAAAAAAGAAGATCCCAGCGGAGAACTGGTAAAAAAATACGATTTAACCCACTTCAGAAAACAGTTTATGGCTGGTGAAAGGTGTGATGTAGCCACTTTGGACTGGTTTGCAGAACATATTGGCGTTCCGGCAATAGATCATTGGTGGCAGACAGAATCCGGATGGCCTATGCTTGGATTGCTGACTTATGATGAAAGCTATCAGATCAAAAGGGCATCTGCCGGAAAGCCTGTTCCAGGATATGATATTAAAATCTTTGACGAAAATGGCTTTGAACTGGATCCTCACCATGAAGGTTACCTTGTGATCAAACTTCCTCTCCCACCCGGTGCTATGCTTGGAATCTGGAAAGACTATGACCGTTTTGAAAGCAGCTACCTTTCTCAGTACAAAGGCTACTATTTCTCAGGAGACGGTGCCATACAGGATGAGGACGGCTATATCTTTATTACAGGAAGAGTGGATGACGTGATCAACGTGGCAGGACACAGGCTTTCCACCTCTGAAATGGAGGAAATTGTTTCTTCTCATCCTGATGTTGCCGAATGCGCTGTGGTAGGTATTGATGATGACCTCAAGGGACAGGTTCCTTTTGCGACAGTTGTTTTGAAGAATGGCTCCACTATTCCTGAAGAAGACATTGAAAAAGATATTATCCAGATGGTCCGCAACAAAATCGGAGCAGTAGCTTTTCTAAAAAATGTAATGGTTGTCAAACGTTTACCTAAAACAAGATCCGGAAAGATTTTAAGAAAACTGATCAGGACTTTACTGGACGAAAAAGATTTTCAGATTCCATCAACCATTGATGATGAGAAAATCATTGATGAAATTCAGGAAAAAATCAAGGAATATAAGGCTTAAACGGGAAATTAAACATAAATTTAAAATATAATAAATTCAAATTTCAAAAAACGAAAGGGATATGAGAAATTACTTAATAGAAGATTTACCACAATATTTTGAAGATTATAAAAAATCTATCAAAAACCCGAAAAAATTCTGGGATAAGGTAGCAGATCAGAATTTCGTGTGGTACCAACGATGGAGCAAGGTTGTTAAGTACGATATGAATGAAGCTAAAATTACCTGGTTCAAAAACGCGAAACTCAATATTACCAAAAACTGTATCGACAGGCACCTGGCGATAAGAGGAGATAAAACGGCTATCATCTGGGAGCCCAATGATCCGAAGGAAGAGGCACAACATATTTCCTATAATGAACTCTATACACGTGTCAATAAAACAGCCAATGTGCTTCGTGATATGGGCATTGAAAAGGGAGACAGAGTCTGCATTTACCTTCCTATGATTCCTGAACTTGCCATTACGATGCTTGCGTGCGCAAAACTGGGTGCTGTACATTCGGTTATCTTCGCAGGGTTCTCAGCTTCAGCTGTCGCTTCCAGAGTAAATGACTGCGGAGCAAAAATGGTCATTACTTCAGACGGAAGCTATAGAGGAAACAAGGTATTGGATCTGAAAAGTATAGTGGATGATGCATTGGAAAAGACCCCCACTGTTGAAAGTGTCCTTGTGGTAAAAAGAACCCACAACGAAATCAAAATGAAAGAAGGAAGAGATCACTGGATGGCTGATCTATATGAGAAAGCCTCTCCTGATTTCGTCACTGTGATTATGGATTCTGAGGATCCGCTTTTTATTCTGTACACTTCAGGATCTACAGGAAAACCAAAAGGAATGCTTCATACCTGCGCCGGCTATATGGTATACACCGCTTATACTTTCAAAAATGTCTTTAATTACAAGGAAAATGATATTTATTGGTGTACTGCAGATATCGGATGGATCACCGGACATTCTTATATCCTTTACGGGCCTTTATTGAATGGTGCAACGACAGTAATTTTTGAAGGCGTCCCTACATATCCTGAACCGGACCGTTTCTGGGAAGTGATTGAAAAGCATAAGATCACTCAGTTTTATACTGCTCCTACTGCCATCCGATCTTTGGCAAAAGAAAGTGCAGAATGGGTAGATAAGCATGATCTCAGTTCCCTTAAAGTAATCGGTTCTGTGGGTGAACCTATCAATGACGAAGCATGGCATTGGTTCAATGATCATGTAGGAAGAAAAAAATGCCCGATTGTAGACACCTGGTGGCAGACAGAAACAGGAGGAATTATGATTTCCCCACTTCCTTTTGTAACGCCAACAAAACCTACCTATGCCACCCTCCCATTACCGGGTGTACAGCCTGTTCTGATGGATGATAAACGAAATGAAATTACAGGCAACCAGGTAACCGGAAATCTTTGCATCCGTTTTCCATGGCCGGGAATTGCCAGAACGATCTGGGGAGACCATCAACGATATAAAGAAACCTACTTCACAGCCTTCCCGGGAAAATATTTTACGGGAGACGGCGCATTAAGGGATGAAGTTGGTTATTATAGAATTACAGGCCGTGTAGATGATGTAATCATTGTTTCAGGGCATAACCTTGGAACGGCACCTATTGAAGACAGCATCAACCAGCACCCTGCCGTTGCAGAATCCGCTATTGTCGGTTATCCTCACGATATCAAAGGAAATGCACTTTACGGATATGTAATGCTTAAAGAAACCGGGGAAAGCCGTGATAAGGAAAACCTGAAAAAAGAAATTAACCAGCTTATTTCAGATCAGATTGGCCCAATTGCCAAACTGGATAAGATACAGTTTGTTTCAGGACTTCCTAAAACGCGCTCCGGAAAGATTATGCGTAGAATCCTGAGAAAAATTGCAGAAGGTGACTTCAGTAATTTCGGTGACATCACTACTCTTTTGAATCCTGAAATTGTAGAGGAAATTAAAAATGAAAGAATTTAAATTAATCATTATTTAACCAATAGTGAGGCCCTGGAAGTTTATTTCCGGGGCTTTTGTTTTTTCATACTTTATTTAGTTTTCAAAAAACACGACAACTTTTGTCGCCGTGTTTAGATAATTTTGCATCAGAACCAGACAAAATCATTATAATATGAATATAATCAAATAATGTATAGTATGATTTATATTAAATCGCATTAACGTGAGTTTCGCTTCTTAAAAAGTGTTAAATTTGCAAAGTTTCAAAAAACTAATTACGAACTCAAAAAACAACATTGAATGAGAAAGTTTTATCTCAGTGCACTTACTTTGTGCATGATTCCGGGAGTATCTGCCCAGGAAGTGGTGTGGCAGAAAGACATCAGATCCTCCACCCAGGATTTCCTGAGCCAGGTTACCACAACCATCGATCAGCAATACCTAATTACAGGAAGTTCGATACAGTCAGGAAGCGGAAAACTGGAGGCTGGAAGTAAGCAGAACAACGGTTATGATTTTCATCTGGTCAAGCTGAACCAGCAGGGAGAAGAAATCTGGGAAAAATATTTCTCAGGACAAAATCATGATTATTTATCAGCTACAGTTACCACACAGGATGGAGGATTTCTTTTAGCAGGCACTTCTTATTCAGGGAAAGGGCTGGATAAAAAAGAGGATTCCAAAGGAGGATCTGATATCTGGCTGATCAGGATCAATGAGTTTGGAGATGAATTATGGCAGAAAACCTTAGGCAGCTCTTCTGATGAAGAAGCCAGAGCGGTTATCCAGACTACCGATTTGGGATTCTTTGTCGCGGGTAACATACAAAACGCTGCAAAAGGCTACGGTTCTAAGGATGTCTTCATCACAAAACTGGACAAAGACGGAAAAGAACTTTCACAGCTTATTTTAGGTGGAAAAGGATTGGATGAGGTGGAGAAGATGATTCCAACAAAAGACGGAGGAGCTTTACTAGGAATATATTCAAGAAGTTCAGCTGTACAAAGTAAAATGTATAATGTACAAAGTCCTCAAAATACATCCGACACCCGACATCTGACAACGGTACAAAAACAAAGCGACAACTTTGGCGAAGGCGATTACTGGATCGTAAAGCTGGATAAAACAGGAAAAGTGGAATGGGAAAAGAACTTCGGAGGAAAAGGTGATGATCATTTGAGAACTCTTGCATTAACCTCAACCGGATTCATTATCGGTGGAGAATCCAGATCAGAAAGATCAGGAAATAAAACGGTAGGATTAGAAGAAGGAACGGACCTATGGTTAATTTCTTTAAATGACAGAGGCGATGAACAGTGGCAGAAATCTTACAATTTCAAAAACCGTGATATTCTGATGGGAATGAGTGTTCTTCATTCAGCAGATGACAAATCTTCCAAAGGAATTTTATTGGGAGGTTATACTCAGTCTGAGGGAAGAGTAGAAACCGACGATGAAACGTTCTGGATGCTCTATCTTGATCAGGATGGAAATGAACAGTGGAGAAAGCACGTGAAAGGAGAATCCAGAAAGAAGGAAGAAAGGCTTTCAGATTTGAAACTCAACAGAGACGGTTCTATTATACTGGCCGGAACCAGCGCAGAAGAGCTTGGAAAAGAAAACTGGAAGATTGTAAAGCTGGGAGATAAACAGGTTGACCAGTTAATTGAGAAATACGATATCAAAATCTATCCGAATCCTGTTTCTGATTATGCTTATGTAGAAATTGGCTTTGATTTTAAGGATGCAGATATTCTGTTGTATGATATGAGCGGAAGACAGCTTCAAAGTATTAAAACAAAGAATACGGTGACAAAGATTAATACACAGGCACTGATTCAGGGAGCTTACGTTGTTGTGATAAAAACAGATGCGAATAAAACAGCGAATGCTAAATTAATCAAGAAATAAAAACACAATGACAAAACACTTTATTTTTCTTTTGTTGGCATTTTGTATATGCCTAAAAGCACAAAGTAATCCTACTGAATTCAATAAGCCAATACCTACACTTTCGTATCTGTCTACATATATTGATACACCTATCGATATTTCAACCGGTACTCCTAAAATAGATGTGCCTGTTTTTGACCTACCCACAAGAAATAAGAATGTGAATATTAGTTTGGGAATGTCTTATCACGTTAAAAATTCTGCACGATTTCAAAAATCTTCAGATGTTGGTTTAGGATGGAGCCTGATGAATGTTAATAATGCTATTTCTAAAGTTACAATTGGAGCATTGGATGAAAAAACGGCGAATAACCCCCTTATGAATATGGATTTGTTTCAGTTCGATGATGTATTTTATTTTAATGCATTTGGAATGTCTGGTAAGTTTGTTTTCATAAAAAGTGGTAGTACTATTACTGTTAAGAATTTAGGAACTTCAAAGGAAAAAATCGAATTTACTAACTCAACCAATAAATTCTATGATATTTTAGATTTTAAAATCACTGATGAATATGGTAATCAGTATTTTTTTAATAAAAAAGTTCTAGCTATAGAAAACCATTACCATGAGGTTCACCCAGGGGCTTATTATTTAACAAAAGTATTGGATGCTCAGAATCAAGAGCTTGTTACAATTGAATATGCAGAATATCCTTACTCAGAATATCAACTCGCTATGATGGATTATAAACCTAAAAAAATCATTTCTAAAGATTATGGAGTAATTAATATTGAATATGATTATTTTCCAGAGAATAGGTATATGTCCAATACTACTAATATGGCAGATTGTTACCGTGTCAAAAAAGTAGAATTAAAAGACACACAAAACAGACTTGTACAACAGCTTGATTTGGAATATGGAGGTTTTGCTTATTATAAATACGAGTTCGGTAATACTGTGACTTATAATACAACAACGCTCGATAAGATCACTAAGAAAAATAGCCAGGGAAATGAAATTGAATCCCGATCATTTGTTTATAATACAACAGGAACTGACAGAAATTATGGACCATCACCTAATTTTGGGTTTGATGTATGTCCTAATGATCCTGAACCTGTCAGAGAATGGATTGATAATCCAAAATATTCTGCCATTGGAAGTTTGTCAAAAATGATCTTGCCTACTAAAGGCTATGTTAAATTTAATTTTGAGTCCAATCAATTTGAAATGCCATCCTGGATGTCGGGAACAGGATATATAAGCGGTAAAGAGTCTTATTATTTTAAGCCTATTACTTCTTTCAGTTTTGATACAAAAATTAACAATACTTACGCTTTTAATATAACACCAACGGGAAATCCTCAATATAATTACAGGGCACTTGTTTTTTGTTTTCAGGTCAATGGTTATGATCCCAATCCTTTGCTTGATCCTGAAGCAATTCCCAATATTACCTTCTTCGTAGATGGCCAAACAGTAATGCAGACTGCTGATGGTTATGGAAGAATATATATGCCCGAAGTGTTGGAAGGTCAACATACCATTACGATTTCGGGAAACACGACTGGTGTTGGATCTTTATCTGTTTCAGAAGGAACAGAGGCAGAGTATCCTCAAAGCTATGTAAGTAAATATGGGGTAAGAATTAAAAGTATAGAATATTTTGATACTGAAATTTCAGTCAAGCCTTCTAATTCTAAAACCTATTACTATGAGAAGTTTTCGGATATCAATGGTTCCAGTGGTGTACCTTCTCTGTTCAATAGTTTTAAAAAAAGCTCGGATTTTATAACAATGTATGGAGGATATGAACTCAACAGAAATATCATCTATAAAAATGTGAAAGAAGTAGATCGTGATGGAGGATATACTAAATATACTTTCCTTGGCATGGATGATATAAACCCCTCTATGATTAACAGTTATCCGGATAATCTGGATTATATGGAAGATATTAATAACAGAGGATTGTTAAAAAAGAAAGAAATGTTTGACTCAGCTAATCAAATTGTAGCTTCAGAAAGTCATGAATATACTACGCAAACTTTATCTGCCACGCCTATCATGGTAGAGCAGCCTGGAGGATATTTAAAACTCAATCCTATATACGTCCGAAATCATAAAATTTCAAATACACTTTACTATCCTCAAAATAGATTTGTCACTTCGTTAAATGAAACACAGATAAATAAGTTTGACTTCAATGTAGATTATACTAAAGAAACTACAGAAAGAGGGGTGTATGAAACTTATTATTCCTATCCACAAACTAAGTTATTGAACAAATTATTGGATAAAAATATTTATAAATATCTATTAGAGAAAAAAGAAACTTTCAATGGTAAAACACTATCTCGTGTAGAAACTAAATATGATAATGCTACTAATCTGTTTCCAAGTTCGGGGCTATCTTATGATCTTCAGGATATTCCATCTACAGATATTGTGTATGACCAATATGATTCCCAAGGAAATCTTCAACAATACACTACAAAAGACGGTATTTCCACAGTAATCATCTGGGGCTATAACCTGACCCAACCTATTGCCAAAATAGAAGGAGCGAAATTAACAGATATCCAGCAGTCATTCATTGACTCTATTGTGGCCGCATCCAATACAGATGCATCAGCAGGTGTAAACAATGATGAAACTTCATTTTTATCAGCATTGAATACCTTCAGAGCTAATACTGCATTATCCGCTTATCAGATCACTACCTACACCTATGACCCTTTAGTAGGAGTAAGAAGCATCACTCCACCATCAGGAATCAGGGAAAGCTATATTTATGATTCGGCTAACCGACTTGAAAAAGTGATTGACGTGGATGGCAAAGTGCTGAAGGAAATGAAATACAACTATAAAAACTAAAAACCGATGAAAAAATTATTAATTCCGGCAGGAGCCCTGCTTCTGTCCAACCTTGTATTTGGGCAGGCTTCTACCACAGAAAATTATGTTCAGACCAAAACCTATCTTGACTACAATGGAACTACGCCTACAAAAACCTCTGAAACAGTTCAGTATTTTGACGGGTTGGGAAGACCTAAGCAAATCGTCAATGTAAAAGCATCACCTCTGGGACGTGATGTAGTGACCCATATCGAGTATGACCAGTTTGGAAGGCAGGTGAAAGATTACCTTCCTGTTCCCCAGGGGAACACTTTAAATGGTGCCATTATTCCTAATCCTTTGAGCAATACAGCAGGTACTCCCTATGGTCCGGAAAAGATCTATTCAGAAAAGATCCTTGAGAACTCTCCTCTGGACAGGATTCAGCAGCAGATCCAGGTGGGGAATGACTGGAGTAATAAACCTGTTAAGTTTGAATATGCAGCCAATATAGGAAATGATGCCTACAAGTTTGTTCCTACAACAATATGGGAAAACGGAGCTACAAAAACGACGTTAACCGTATCTGCATATAGCAGTGCCAATCAGCTTTACAGGAATATGGTCACAGATGAAGACGGGAACAGGACCTATGAATATAAAAACGGACAGGGACAGACTATTTTGGTAAGGAAAATGATTTCAGATACGGAATACGCAGACACCTATTATGTATATAATGAATATAACCAGCTGGCTTTTGTTCTTCCTCCCAAGGCTGCTAATCAGAGCCTGACAGATGATCTGCTTAATGCCCTTTGCTACCAGTACCGCTATGACGCAAGAGGACGTCTGGTTGAAAAGAAACTTCCCGGTAAAGCCTGGGAATACATGGTATATGACAGGCAGGACAGGCTGATCATGACCCAGGATGCTGTCATAGGAGCTTTAAAACAGTGGCTGTTTACCAAGTATGACCAGTTCGGAAGAACAGCTTATACGGGAATATATACCAGCTCCCAGGTATACAGTGCCGCAGGAAGAGCGGCAGAGCAGGTGTTGGCAGATGCTAAAGGCAGCAACAATGTAGCCAGATCTGCTACGGTGGGATTCACAAACAGTGGACTGGGAGTGTATTATGACAGTGGTTCTACCAGCTATCCGGGTTCTGTTACTAAATTACTGACTGTCAATTATTATGACACCTATCCTACAGGCTCCTCTGCGGTGACCAATGTATTTGCCCAGCCCCTTCTTACGGATAACCCCGCTAATGCCCAAACCACCAAGGGAATGCTTACCGCTTCCTATATCAAAAATATAGAAGATGACAGATGGACAAAGAACTTTATCTGGTATGATACCAAAGGAAGAAACATTGGCTCAAGAAGTAACAATTATCTGGGAGGCTACACCGTGATCAACAATAAGCTTGATTTTGCCGGGGTTGTCCTTCAAACAAATACCTACCACAGAAGATTGGGTTCAGATCCTGAAAAGGTCATTGTGGAAAAGTTCACTTATGATTCCCAGAACAGGCTGCTGACCCATACCCACCAGGTTGGTAATAATCCTGTTGAATACCTTGCTCAAAATAAATACAATGAAATTTCCCAGCTGGAATCTAAAAAAGTAGGAGGAACAGCTGCTGCATCCCCATTACAGGCTGTAGATTATAAATACAATATCCGCGGCTGGATGACCAGGATCAATGATCCTGCCAACCTGAACGGGAAATTATTTGGATATGAAATGAAGTATAACAATCCTGTGTATACCAATACTTCATCAGGAAGTTTTAATGGAAATATCACAGAGATTGATTGGAATATTTCCAGTGCAGAGGGTTTGAAAAGATACAATTATCAGTATGACCCTTTAAACAGGATGTTAAAAGGAGTGTATTCCGAGCCCAATTCTTCTGTAGCCCAGAATAATTACTTTAATGAAGAGCTTACTTATGACCTCAATGGAAACATTAAAACCTTAAAAAGATTTTCATGGCCTGTTTCCGGGGGAACGACTGCAGAGAAGATCGATGATCTGGTCTATAACTATCAGAATGGGGACAAAAGTAATACCCTGGACAGAATCACCCTTCCTCCTGGTGTTATTAACAACAGTTCAGGATATAATGCTTTGCAGGGAACCATGGGCTATAACCTTAATGGGAATATAACGGATCATCCTGATAAGAAAATGAATATCAGTTATAATTATCTGAATCTGCCTAGTTATATTTCAGTTAACGAAGGGTTGATAGGTATTTCCAACACCAGCTACACCTACAGGGCAGATGGCACGAAAGTATCTAAAACATATAGTATGAACGGATCCATAGAAACCAATTATCTAGACGGTTTCCAGTATGATAACAGGCATGCCTATGATACGTCAGCATCTCTTTACACCGTTCCGGTATTGAAATTTGTACCCACCTCAGAAGGGTATTATGATTTTACTGAAAATAAGTATATTTACAATTACACGGATCATTTAGGAAATATAAGAGTGAGCTATAAGAATAATGGTACTGCACTGGAGGTTATTGATGCCAACAGCTATTATCCTTTTGGGTTAAAACACCAGAACGGACCTGTTGTACCGGCTCCTTTTGCAGGTGTGCCTTATAATTACAAGTACAATGGGAAGGAATTACAGGAGACGGGAATGTATGATTATGGAGCAAGATTTTATATGCCGGATATGGGTAGATGGGGTGTGGTGGATCCGCTGGCAGAGAAGATGAGAAGGCATAGCCCATATAATTATGCCTTTAGTAACCCTGTTAATTTTATAGATCCTGACGGTAGAGAAGGATTAGGATGGATACATCAGGTTATAGGAGATCAACATAATTTAATATACAATGCTAATATCAGTACTGTACAAGAAGCATTGGATGCAGGTTATGCGAGTGTATATGGTGTTGCAGAAACAGGTGAGGTTACAGATCAGACTACAGGTGATGTGAAGTATACCTTAAATGCAGATGGAACTTATACTGATGCAAACGGTAAGACATCCTATGGAGCGACAACAACACCTGGAGGAATGTATATAAAAGGTCAAGGTGCTTTTGATCTTACCAGATATCTTTCTCATTTAGGAAATGAAGGTGGTAACTTTTATACAAATTTAGGAGGTGCTGGTCCTTTAAACTATACTAATCCTTTCTTTAGAGGAGATATTGATAAAATTGTAAGCTTGGATGGTTTTATGGGAGGAATAGTTAATAGTTTAAGCAGAGGAAATGACTGGAAAGATCTTATGGCTTACAGGGTCGATATAATGGCATTAGGAGATTTAGCATATACATTTTTAGGAGGAAAGGTGCAACCTGTCAATAAAGATACAATTATTAATGCTACAGTACCACTTGATGATAAAGATTCTATTATGAAATTTAAAGTACCAAAAACAGGAAATATATATCAAAACTGGCATACAGGAAATAATTATGACGAAATTTCAAATCCATATGTAAAGGCAAAAGTTGATAGTGTAATAAAGTCTAAACAAAAATAATATGAAGAACTTAGGTTTTACGATTGGGATAATTGTTCTTTTGCTACAGTCTTGTAAAAAAGAAAATTATGTTGAATGGATTAAAACGAATGAGACTAATACAAAAGCGACATTCAGTAAAGGAAGATTAGTAAGTTCAGAAGTATTTGATAAGAATGCTAAATTAGATAGTAAGTATATTTATCATAATGGTACTGTAATTAAAATTTATAAATATTATCCAAATAAAAAGATAAGTAGCTACTCCTATTTACATAAAGCACCCAACCATTTTACTTCAACAATCTATTTTAATAATGGAAAAATTGCAAGTGAGGGAGAAATAGATTTTTATAAAGGTAAAAATTTATACTTAAAAAGGGGGCCTTGGATTTTTTACAGTAAAACAGGAGAGCCATATGCTGTATATACATTTACTCATGATAATAAAAGTCAATATATAAAAGGTGAAATGCTTTTTGATACGATTAAAAAGAAAATTATTCGAGATGTAATATTTGATCCCCCTGTTTTAGCAGAGAAAGAAACAAAAGAAGTTGTTCATCTTTTTAACCCTAAATAATGTTATGATGTCTCAATGAGATTCTTAAATAAGTACAGATGATGATCTGACTAATAGCCAAACAACCCATCGCAATTGCGGTGGGTTTTGTATTTCTAATAAAGCATAGAAGCTTTCAAAAGTGACACTGAAGACTTCCCCTTTTTCAAACTGTTGATAAATATAAAATATCTTCTAATAGATTAAATATTCTTAGCATATAACCAAGGGCTAAGTCCATTCAAAGATTTATGTGGATGATTACTATTATAATCAATCTGCCACTCATAAGCAATTGCATTTACCTCTATCAAAGATGTAAATAGATAAGCATCTAAAACATCTTCTCTGAATGTACGATTTAAACGTTCAATGTATGCATTTTGTGCAGGCTTTCCAGGCTGTATATACTGCAGTTCAATATCATTAACTTTACAGAAGTCCACAAAGACATTGGAAAGAAATTCCGGGCCGTTATCGGTTCTTATGCGCTTGGATTTAGGTCTGTATATGATTAATTCCTTTAGCTTTTGCACTAACCTGATGCCTGGAATTGAATAGAACGCTTCGTTGATCAATGATTCTCTATTGTAATCATCAATGACATTCAATACCCGAAACCTCCGGCCATTAGACAAAGCATCACTCATAAAATCAATTGACCATGTCTCATTGACTTTGCCCGGAACGATCAATTTCTCTTTTATACGACTTGGAATACGAGCTTTACGTTTAACCCTTAGTTTCAAGTTCATATTCCGATAAACACGAAGCACTCTTTTTCTGTTCCAAAGCAAACCTTCCAAACGAATCTTACCATAATAGGTTTCAAATCCTCTTGTAGGATACCTGGCTGCTAAATCCAGTAATTTTGAAATAACAGTTTGGTCATCCCCCCGCTACCGCACGATTGGATCGTGTGGCAGACAGATAAAAAACCTCGCATTTTGCGAGTTTTTTTGCTTGTTTAGTTTTAAAATTTTGTATAATATTACCAACGAGAAAGAACAGATATGCTTTTGTTGCAGGATCAAGCTTGTCGATATCTTCAATGCCCTTGCTGTCGCACGAATCATTCGTTTGGAACTTATACTGTCAAATCAATATCTATCGTGTGTGATGTTGATATAGTAATTCAGAATAATAAAGAGCTTCTGTTAAAATATAAGAAAACAAAAATTTTTAGGAATTCAATCTGATAGTTTGATCTATAGTTTTAAACTAAACCACACTAAAGGATTCGTGCGGTAGCGGCGATATGAAAAAGTTTGCTAGTGCTGTACAGTCACAAACCGAAGCCATTTTTAATAAAATAGATAATACAGTTTCTGCAAATATAAACATTAGAACTATAGATGATAAAGAAGATCTTAAAAGTATGGATACACTAATTGAAATAAAAGATTCTTCCTCTAAAGAATTCGATGTTTATAAAGACAAAAAGACAGATGTTGTAGGAAGAGCTATGAATGGAAAAGAAATTTATGTAAATGAGAAATATGTAGATGATTTAATGAGTGGAAGGAATAGCAAAACATTACCACATGAAATAGGGCATACGGGTGGATTACAACACCCAGCCATGGCAACAAGGGAAACTCTGTTTGATTTATCTGAAACATCTTCAACACTTAAAAGTAATTTTATGATACAAGGAGCTATACGAAAACCGACTGGTTTGAATGTACATCAAATAAATAGAATGTATAGGTTATATAAGACTGGTAAATTAAATAATAGAAAAATTGAACCTAGACTTGAAAAATGAAAAACATAATTTTAACACTATTTTTAATTGCTTTTTCTTGTAAAGAAAAAGATACTTTAACTGAAAAAAAAATATTTTTTTCAAATTTGACTGAACCCCAAAAAAATATTTATATTGAACTATTGTACTATTATCCAGCAAAAGATAAAAAGCAATCAAATTTTTATATTGTAAAAGATATCCATACTAATGACACATTGTATGTTGTTGATAAAGATAGTCTTCCTGTATCTGATTTTATTAAGAATTATAATGGAATAGAAAATACAGGCATAGTTTTGAGAAGAGGAAACTTAAAAAATAAAAAAGAATATTTATTAAATGTTCCTTCAAATTATAATTTGAGTAATAAAAAACTGTACTTAGGAGAGCTTATCAGAATAATTGATTAATCCCCCGCTGCGCATTCTATGACACTAAGCAAATAAAAATTGTTAAAATTTAAGATGCAAATTTATAAGTATTAATATAAGGAGTTTGTCTTTCTATTACGGCGAATACCCTGCTTATAAGTTTGCATCTAATATTATCTAAAATAAGCATAGGATTTTTACCTTCTTATTTCTTTTTGTAATAGTATTCTTTTATTTGAATGTCATATTTAATAGCTGTCAATGCACACATTTGTAGTAAAGATTTCATTTTTTTATCTGCAAGATGATTGACTTTTGTTCTTCCTTTTATACTTGAACCCGAGGAGTATTGAAAAGGAGCTACCCCAGAATTTTCTCCAGTTTTTAAATGCTGTAAAACCCTTTGTAGCAATGATGAAATAGAGGCATGTCTGTTCCCCGATTCCAGGAACTGATTTTATAAGTTCAGCTTGTTTGTGGAGTTCCCCTCGCTACCGCACGATTGCCCCGCTACCGCACGATTGGATCGTGTGGCAGACAGATAAAAAACCTCGCATTTTGTGAGTTTTTTTTGCTTGTTTAGTTTTAAAATTTTGTATAATATTACCAATGAGAAAGAACAGATATTCTTTTGTTGCAGGATCAAGCTTGTCGATATCTTCAATGCACTTGCTGTCGCACGAATCATTCGTTTGGAACTTATACTGTCAAATCAATATCTATCGTGTGTGATGTTGATATAGTAATTCAGAATAATAAAGAGCTTCTGTTAAAATATAAGAAAACAAAAATTTTTAGGAATTCAATCTGATAGTTTGATCTATAGTTTTAAACTAAACCACACTAACTAAAGGATTCGTGCGGTAGCGGGGGAGTCGGCCAAGTTAGAGGAACAAATTTAAAAGTTAATTTTAATAGTTCAGATCAGGCAACTACTCAATGGTATTATGGAGGGGGTTGGCAATATTTAAAGAAAGATCAAAAACCCACTAATCTCCCATCCGGAAACTTTAAAGCTTATCCTTAAAAATTTCACTCATGAATAAAAAAATAATCTTAGGAATATTTTTTCTGCTGCTAACGCTCTTAATTTTTTATTTTGTTAATAAAGAAAAGAAAGTAGAAACAGAATTTACAGGTGAGTATAATTATAAAGTTTTTAATGATTCTCTTTTTAAAAATTCATATTTTAATGAGAGTTTTGGATATATAATATCTGATTATGATTTAAAAAATATTGGTATTAGTTTTTTATCAAATAATAAACTTAACGCAAAAGATGAATATATTTTCGTTATCAACCATCCAATTAAAAAAGTTGTAGAATATGATGATGGGATTGATTATGTAAAAAAGATCCCAATAAAAGTTGAACTTGATTCGACAAAGAATACAAACAAAATATATGTTTATCGTTTAAAGAATCAAAATAAATATAGACTTATATTACCATAGTCTTCCTCCCCGCTAGCGCGAGCGTCTCGCTAGTGTCTGTAATTAAGAAAACCTCGCAACTTGCAAGGTTTTTTGCTTGTAACTTTCTATTTTCAAATGGAAAACAAAACTAAAGAGACGAAAAGTTCTCAAAAGACAGGTATTATCCAATCACTAAAATTAAACACCCGTTCAATAATTATTTTTAAACATTGCTCTACTCTATTGCAAACAGAATGTTAATTAACAAATTTTATTGCTTTAAATACAATGATAATCGGAAAATAATTACTAACTTTAGTCATAACTTTAAACCAATTAACTATGTCAAATATACTAGCTGGACTATTTGAGCATCACAGCGACTACAAGAAATTAGAGAGTGATCTGGAAAATTCGGGATTTGAAAATGAAGATTACATTATATACCTTAATAGTGATTCTAACAATCCTCAATACCTGGCAAGTGTTACAGTAAAAGATAATAACCAGATTGATCTTGCACGGAATGTATTTATTCAGAATGCAGCCCTGAAATCATACTTATTTGAAAATATGAACGTCAGCGAAACGAATTATGACACGATTAAAAAGTATATCGACGCAAGAAACAGAGCAGAAATTCACAACAGTCCTGATATTAAGATCAAAACATCAAGCGACGGGATGAATTCTGAAGTAAAATTCTAATCATATAAAAACTTGATAACCGGAGATCCGCAGTGTATTCTGCGGATCTTTTATGTTTGAAAAAACTAAAAAATTTCGTATTTTCGTCTAATTATAGGCATGTGCACAAATGAGTTACGATTTAGAACAAGAGAATAAGGAGATCCTCGCAAGATATAAGGACCTGATTTCTAACACATACAGAACACTGGATGAGGAAAACAACAAACTCATCCGAAAGGCATTCGATATTGCGCTGGATGCCCACAAGGATCAAAGGAGAAAATCCGGAGAGCCTTACATCTACCACCCTATTGCTGTTGCTAAAATCGTAGCGACAGAAATTGGTCTGGGAGCTACTTCTATTGCCTGTGCACTGTTGCATGATGTAATTGAAGATTCTGACTATACCTATGAAGATCTGAAAAAAATATTCGGGGAAAAGATTGCCAATATCGTGAATGGACTCACCAAGATATCCATCATGAACCATCAGAATATCTCTGTTCAGTCTGAAAACTACAGAAAACTGTTATTAACCTTATCCGAAGATTTCAGAGTGATCCTGATCAAAATTGCAGACCGCCTCCACAACATGCGGACCCTGGAAAGCATGGCTCCGGACAAACAGAAAAAAATCGCTTCAGAAACGGTGTATATCTATGCTCCGATGGCCCACCGTCTTGGATTGTACAACATCAAATCCGAGCTGGAAGATCTTTCTTTAAAATACAATAATCCCGAAGTATATAACGAAATCACGGAAAAATTGGAATTGGCCAAAGAAAGCCGTGAAAGGTATATTGAAGAATTCAAGAAAGAAGTATCCGAAAGACTTCATGAAGAAGGCCTAAACTTTAAAATCAAAGGCCGTGCAAAAGCCATCTCTTCTATTTACAGAAAAATGCTGAAGCAGGGCGTTTCCTTTGAAGAAGTTTTTGACAACTATGCCATCAGGATTATTTATAAATCGGATGCCAAAAATGAAAAATTCCTGGCCTGGAAGATCTATTCTATCGTTACGGATGTTTATCACAGTAACCCTTCAAGAATGCGTGACTGGATTACACAACCCCGTTCTACAGGATATGAAAGTCTTCACCTAACCGTTTTAGGCCCTGATAAAAAATGGATTGAAGTACAGATCCGTTCAGAAAGGATGGACGAAATCGCTGAAAAAGGGGTGGCCGCCCACTACAAATACAAAGAAGGTTATAAACAAAGTTCTGATGACAGAAACTTTGAAAAATGGGTAACCGAAATCCGTGAAGTACTGGAGCAACAGCAAAACCTTTCCACTTCAGAACTTCTGGATAACATTAAACTTAACCTGTATTCCAAAGAGGTATTTGTCTTTACACCAAAAGGAGAGATTAAAATCCTTCCGACCAATGCTACAGCTCTTGATTTCGCTTTCTCTGTCCACTCGGACCTGGGAATGAAATGCTTAGGAGCCAAAATCAATGGAAAGTTGGTCCCTATTTCTTACATCCTTCAAAACGGAGATCAGGTGGATATCCTTTCTTCTCAGAATCAGAAGCCAAAATCTGACTGGCTGGAATTTGTGGTAACTTCAAAAGCCAAGTCCAAAATCAAAAGTTACCTGAATTCTCAGAAAAATCAACTGGTAGAAGAAGGAAAAGAAATTCTGCAGCGAAAGCTCCGTCATGCGAAAATCAATTTCAACGATGAAGAAATTAACAAGCTTCAGAAATTTTTCAATTTAAAATCATCTCAGGAACTCTTCCTTAAATTCCAAAGCAACGAACTGGATGTCAGCAGCCTGAGAAGATATATAGAAAGTAAAAATGTATTCAACAACTTACTTTCAAGATTCAGAAAATCGCCTAATAAAAGCCAGCATTTTGAGGAACAGAAAGAGGAAAACCTTGATATGATTGTCTTTGGAAAAGATGAGGAAAAACTTAACTACAGCTATGCAAAATGCTGTACCGTAATTCCGGGAGACAAAATTTTCGGATTCATCACCATTTCAGATGGAATCAAGGTACACAGTGACAACTGCCCGAATGCCATCAATCTCAGAGCACAGTATGATTACCGTGTTATTCCTGCCAAATGGGTGAATGCCGAAAGCTTCAAAAACAGAGTAAAAATTGAGATTGAAGGACTGGACAGAATGGGGATGATCAACGATATCACGACGGTCATCAGCGGAAGTATGGGAATGGATATGAAAAGTATGTCTATTGAATCCAACAACGGCGTTTTTACAGGAAATATCAATCTGGAAGTCAAAAATAAAGGTCAGTTAGAGGAAACCTTTAAAAAACTTAAAAGTATTAATGGAGTTTCCAGAGTGAGACGACTACAATCATAGCATGAATTTAACTCTTTATTTTAAAAAATTTTTCAGTAACAGTCAGTCTTCAGGAATTATTCTTATTTTCTGTGTGCTGATTTCATTGCTTATTGCCAACTCAACTTTAGCAGAAGGATTTCAGCATTTTTTAGACAAAGAAGTGGGCACTCATCTTTTTGGGTTGGAATATCCTGTCAGCATCTGGATCAATGACGGACTGATGGCCATATTCTTCCTTCTGGTAGGTCTTGAAATAAAGCGTGAACTTGTAGAAGGTGAGCTTTCATCTTTTAAGAACGCTTCCCTTCCTATTTTTGCTGCCGTAGGCGGAATGCTCGTTCCAGCCGTAATCTACAGCATTTTCAATACAGGGACAGAATACAGCAATGGCTGGGGAATTCCTATGGCAACCGATATTGCTTTCTCCCTGGCTATCATTTCAATGTTGGGTAAAAAGATTCCGAATTCTATCAAAATATTTTTAGCAGCATTGGCTATTGTAGATGATCTGGGAGCTATTCTTGTAATTGCAGTTTTTTATACAGAACAAATTCACTGGAGCTATCTTCTCCTGTCTTTTGGGGTAACGGCTTTACTTTTTATCTTAAACTTCCTAAAAGTAACCAAGACTGTATTTTACATTATTCCGGGACTCTTTCTATGGTACTTCCTTCATCATTCCGGAATTCACGCTACCATAGCAGGTGTTTTACTGGCCTTTTCAATTCCTACCAATGCTTCCAATGTTGAGATTTCGCCGCTGGAAAAACTGGAGCACCGGCTTCATATTCCGGTAAGCTTTCTGATTATGCCCATATTTGCTTTAACGAATACGAATATCACTTTTTCCAATGAAATGGTTGCCGGAGCTACAAGCACCCTGGGATTGGGCATTATTTGTGGTTTAGTATTAGGCAAGCTGCTTGGGATTAATTTATTCTCATTGATTGCCATTAAATTAAAACTCAGCTCTCTGCCTCAGAACAGTACCTGGCTGCAGATGATGGGTGTAGGATTATTGGCCGGAATCGGATTTACAATGTCAATCTTTATTGCCCTGCTTTCTTTCAAAGACGAAATACAGATTCAGGATGAGGCTAAATTTGCCATTTTAATAGCTTCCTTCATCGCTGCAGTTGCCGGATTTATTATACTAAGCTTAAGCTCAAAAGAAAACCCGGAACTGGAAGAGAATTAATCTTTTTTCCGGTCCTCCATCTTTCTTTTGTGCTCTTCATCACTCTCGAAGTCAGGTTCTTTAATCTGGCCGTGATATTGTATAGCTTCTTTCTGAATCTCATCAGACAGCAGCTTTTCTATTCTGAGTTTTCGGATCGCCATATTCAGTTCATTCCCAAACAGAAGGAGATAGACATTCACATTTACCCACACCATCAGCAGGATCATGCTTCCAATAGATCCGTATAGCACGTTATACCTTGCAATATCCTTCACATAAATAGCGAAAATATAAGTAGTGACCACAAACAATACGGTGGTCAGAATAGCTCCCGGAACCGCCTGCCTGAATCTTGTAATCTTTACAGTTCCCAACCAGTAAAATAAGGTTAAAAGGATAAAGTAAAAAAGCGGAAAAGAGACAAATCCAATAATTTTGGAGAGATTATTCACCAGCCATGAAATATCATAAGCCGGCGTAAAAGGTTTTAATACGACTTCTGCATAATACACTCCAAAAAGTGCCAGGAATACAATAGTAATAAAGCCTATTGTAATAAAAAACGAAAGAATGAATTCTTTCACATCACTGAGTTTTTCATCAGAATTTTCATTGAATCCGTTGATCAGGGAAAACGTTCCGTTGGTTGCAAAAAGCAGTGCCAGCACAATGGTCAGATTACTGATGCCTTTCATATTGGGAACAATATTGGCCTCAATATATCCCCGTATATCTCCTTCCATGTTGGATGGAAAAACATTATGCATTAATACTTCAAAAATATAGAACTGCAGTTTCGCATAATGCGGCATATACGGTAAGACCGAAAGCAGGAACAGAATAAACGGAAACAGACTTATCGTAAAGCTCCATGAAATAGCCGCTGCTTTTCTTCCTATCTTTCCTTTAAAAATCCCTGAAATATAGATCTGAAACATCTGCCAAAGCGATATTCCCAAAACAGGAATATGAATGTTGTCAAAAAACTCCTGAATCTTCAAAATAAATTTTGGAACCTTTATACTCATCTATCTGCTTGTCTTTTTACAAATGTAGGGGAATTAAATTAAATAGGGAAAAGATAAAAGGTAATAGGCAGCAGGAATCAGATAGCCGGAATTAAGGAATAATAACTTAAACCAGCAACATTGAACCCAAAACTTTGAAATTTACTCCCTGAAGTCCTATCTTTGCATCTGAAACTTCTTACAATGCGAATCAGCTTACTTTGTATCGGTAAAACAGATGATAAGGAAATTACCTCTTTAATCAATTATTATCTGAACCGCCTTCCCAAACACTGGAATTTTGAAATTACTGAAATACCGGATGTTAAAAATGCGAAAAATCTGTCACCCAAACTTCTCAAAAAAGAAGAAGCAAAATTGTTTCTAAACCATTTCGATAAAAATGATCTGGTGGTACTCCTTGATGAAAAAGGAAAACAGCTGACCAGCCGGGAATTTTCACAGAAAATAGATACATGGATGAATTCATCAGTCAAAAAAGTACATATACTCATCGGTGGTGCATACGGCTTTTCAGAGGATATGTACAGCAGAGCCAATGAAAAAATGTCTTTATCCAAAATGACCTTTACCCACCAAATGATCCGCCTGTTCATTGTTGAGCAGCTTTACCGTGCTGATCAGATTCTGCAGGGAAAACCTTATCATAACGATTAAGACAAAAAAAGTAGCTTCAAAAGTAACGTTCTATTCCTTTGAGCGTTGAGGATTCAGAATTATTATTTCAGGCTGATCTGTCTTTTTGCTTCACCTACTACAAAGGCAACAGAATTAGCAATATTAAAACTCCTGATAAGTTTCGACATAGGAATTGTCAGATGATTTTCAAAACGGCTTAAAACCTCTCTACTTAATCCTGCACTCTCCTTTCCGAAAACCAGCCAGTCTCCATCCTGAAAATCAGTTTCCAGATAAGATTTTTCAGCATGCGAACTCATTAAAAAAACACGTGACATGTCGGGAATATTTTTAATCCATTCTTCTACATCCGCATATTCAGAAACATCAAGATGTACCCAATAATCCAATCCGGAACGTTTCAGGTTTTTATCATTAATTATAAATCCAAATGGATGAATAAGGTGCAATCTGCTTTCGGTTCCTACACACAATCTTCCGATATTTCCTGTATTATTAGGTATTTCGGGCTCTACAAGAACAATATTCAACATCTTTCTATCTCTTTATTCTTATTTAACCGTTATACGGTTATTGCTTTGGTTGGTTTATTGAATGATTTGGAAGAATTAATTTTCAATTACTTTTTTACACATTTAGCATAAAAAGCTGTCAGCACTGCTTTTTCGTATCCCAAAGCTACCGCTTTATCGAGATTTTCGCAGGCTTCCTTCAGCTTGGAAGCTTCAAACAGAATCATAGACTTGCTCACATAAGACTGGGCAAATTTTGGATCTATAGAGATGGCTTTATTGGCATCTGCCAGTGCTTCTTTATATTTTTTCATTTTAAAATATACATCTGCACGGCCATTATAAAGCAGTGATTCAGGTTTTTCAGAAATAAGCTGGTTATAATCCTTTAAGGCTCCGTCAAGATCTCCATTATTTTTCTTCAGATTAGCCAGTCCGGTTTTAGCGAAAATATTATCGGGTGCAAAAGTAAGAATCTGATTAAGATCTTTGATCGCAAGATCTGTTTTCCCCTGGCTGTCGTAGATTTTGGACCGTGTAAGATATAAATCAGGAGTTTCAGGATTTACTTTGAGCCCTTTTTCAACATATTCCAGAGCCTTTGCCTTATTTCCTTTCTGGCTGTACAGTGATGACAAATTTACATACACAGAAACCGACATAGGATTGGCTTTTAAAGCAGATTCATAAGATCTGAAAGCCTGGGTAGCCTTCCCCTGCCTTCTCTGAGACGTTCCAAGATAGTCGTAATATTCTGACTGGAATTTTTGGATCTGCTCTTTCTCTGCCAGTTTTAAATACTGTTCTTCAGCACACTTATAGTCAGCTTTTTTAAAACAATCTTCTGCCAGTTTCTTATCCTGGGCATGGAAATTAAGAGAGAAGCTGAGGGAAATTATAAATAATAAAGTTTTTTTCATGAGGTTATTGCTTGTTTGTTGATCACTTTTTTGGCGAGTGCACCAAATATCACTCCCAATAAAGATCCAACAAACGCCCCCACCAAAATATCTATCGGGAAATGCACTCCTAAATATATGCGGCTGTAGGAAACTACCAGAGCCCATACAAATATAGCATATGGAAACCATTTAAGTTTCTTTTTTAATAAAATACTTAAAAAAGAGGCTAAAAAGAAAGTATTGGAAGCATGAGCAGAATAAAACCCAAACTGTCCGCCACATTTTACAATTCTCATATGATGCTCCAATGTAGGATCATGACAGGGTCTTAGCCTTGCCACACCATATTTGAAAACACTTGCCAACTGATCAGAAACCGTTGCTCCGATAGCTAAAAACAACAGGATAAAAACCAACGACCTTAGCTGGTAATTTTTATATAAAAAATAAAGAAATATGATGTAAAGAGGTACCCAGATCCAGGTACTTGAAATCATCATCCAAAACTGATCGAAAGACGAATCGCCCAAATTATTAAGGTAAAGAAATACCTTTTTATCTTCCTGAATGATTTCCTCCATGATTATCTGCTTACAGGTCCTTCGTAAGTTTCATCATCCGCAGGTTTTGGCTTTGGAGTTTCATCAGAAGCAATAGTACCGGGCTCTGTAAGAATATCTTTCTTGATATCATTTACAGGATTGAAATCTTTGGCAGCATCTTTTACCTTTTCAATTTCACGTTTAATTTCAGAAACAGGATTATCTGTTTCCTTCATAATTTCAGTTTTGATATCTTCCACTGCTCCACGCATTTTTCTAACGCCTGCACCTAAGTCACGCGCAATCTGAGGCAGCTTATCCGGACCGAATAATACAACGATTGCAATGGCAATGAGTGCCATTTCTCCAATGCTTAATTCCATGGGGTAAAATTACGAAAGATTATTGCATTTATTGACTGTAAACTAAAAATTTAAACAAATTTTAAGATTTTATAAAATATTTCATGATGCAAAGTTCAGGGTTTCAGGTTTGAGGTTAAGAAATTGAGTATGACTGATTATGCTGAAGAGTTCTATCGCAATACCTCTGCATAGCCTATATTCTCTTTCACTTATTAATTAATAAATATTTAATTCAAAACAATGAGAATTATAGTATAAATTACTATATTTACGTAGCACAACCAAAATATTTATTATGAAAAAACTAGTGACTACTTTTAAGGTTTTCGCCGTTTTATCGGTATTGGCACTTAACAGCTGCCAGAGTGAAAACAACGAGATCAACCAGCAGGAAACAGTTCAGGCAAAGGTAAACACCGATGACCTGAAAAAAGAACTAGCTCCTCTTCCCTCTCAAATTATTCCTGAAGCGGTACAGTTTCAACTGAATGAATCCGGAAAAAATCTTGAAGCATATCTGAAAAATGATTTACAGATTACAGGAGTGGCTGCACTGGGAAAAATCACAACCCAGAAAGGCCTTGAGCTTGCTCAAAACATCATTTCTGATAAAGACCAGTTTATTGCCTCCGGGAATATCATGGAGCCTTCTTCAGTAAAGGTCGGAAAAATCGGGGATCTTTATCGCGGGGATGACCTTACAATCGCCCGTCAGGGATTAAAAGAAGCCATCTCCGAAGAGGTCAAGTCAGGTACAAATGTTATGGAAATAACCTGGAACAGTAAAAACGGAACATTTAAAACATTGTGTTTTTACAGTGATTCCGGAATTATCTGGGACAATATCTTCGGAGGTCTGGTGATGATGGACATCCGTGGGAATTCTGAAGCATCCAGCAACAATCAGGCTGCAAGAGTCGTTTCTACATGGTATAAACAATGGTGGACAGCAAATTGGCTGTGGGGATCCAAGAGAGGTGAAATGGGCTATCAGATTACCATTTATTACTCCGGTGCAACTGTGTCTAATGCAGATGTTAATGACTGGGGATATATCAGCTTAGGAAAGGCAAAAAGCGAGAGTAAGATTATAAAGAAAACGGGAGCCTACGGACAGTGCCGTTACGCACTGGGGCTTTGTACACCTACCGGTTCTTTAAGCTTCAATTCCAGTAATTTCTCAGTGTCATTCTCAGGACTGGGCAGTAATATCGTGAGCAACGGGACAAAATCCCTCTATCCATAATTTTCGTAAAAATCAGTGTAAAAGCCGGCAAGTTCTCTGAACTTGCCGGCTTTATATTTTAAAGACAGAATTAATATTCTATCAATTTTTGTTTTTTGACTTTAAGGCTTCTACTGCATTTTCCCGTAGTCCGAAAGTATTGATCAGTATTTCATACAGCTGTATATCATTTCCTATCGCTATAGATTCTTTTGCCCCATCATCAGACCGGATATTCAGCACATGATCCGTATAGGTATACCGGGCATTTTCATCTACTTTTGAAAGAATCAGCTTATTTTTAAAATGTGAACCAGGATGGGTAGACAGATACCAGTTGGAAATTTCAAGATCAGCAGGTTCCACATGTTCACGTACAAATCGGTACACCGGAAGCCATTGATCTTTCCACATCCAAAGCGTATAAACGTCTTCTTTTTGGGAAACTTTAAAAATACCATTCGGAGTTGTCTGCTGCTGTTCTTCATGTAAAAGCAGAGGAGTCGTAAGGGTAGCCGTCCCGAATCCGCAGTCGACAATATATTTCTTTTCTTCAAAGTCAACAATAAGCAACAGATGAGTCTGCGGGGCAACACTGTCTTCCTGCCTTCCCCATACCACCCTCCCCAACTGGAGCCTTACATTGAATCCCAGATATTTTAAGACCTCACTTAAAAGCAGGTTTTGTTCATAGCAATATCCTCCTCTTGATTCCACAACCAGTTTTTTAAATACATCATCCACATTCAAAGAAGGCACTTTTCCTGTGTAAGGGTCTATGTTTTCAAAAGGAATATATTTAGGATGAAGCTGATGAATTTTTCTCAATGTTTCCATATTCACCTCCGGAACACCCGAGAAATGAATCCGCTCAAAATATTTTTCCAGGTCTGATGTATTCATAATTTGTTTTTTCTTGTTTCAAAAATACACAAAACTGATCCAATATAATTATTGATAGATTGACATCCTGAAATGATCTGTATTTTCAGAATAGAAAAACATCTATTCTTTCCAAAAATCTTTTTCTGATGTCATATCAATTAAATCTTTATTTTTTTTCTTAAAAGCTGAGTAGGTAATCACGACACTGATTGCCATTAAGATAAATGCCAGGAAAAACGGTGCTCCTGAAAACTTGAAAGGCGCTTCATCATGCGTGAAAAAATAAAACAGGTTCGTCATCATAGGAGGCCCGATGATGGAAGTAGCACTCATTAAGCTCGTCAATGCACCCTGAAGTTCTCCCTGCTCATTCGAAGGGACACTTTTCGTAATGACAGACTGTAAAGCCGGCCCGCAAATTCCTCCCAGGCAATATGGAATCAGAAAGACAAACATCATCCAGCCCTCAGATGCAAAAGCAAATAAGAACATTCCAACCGCATAAAAAGCTAATCCATAATAGATGCTTTTCTGCTCTCCAAGTCTTGGAGTCGTCCATCTGATAAGACCTCCCTGTACAAGACCAACCAATAAACCGACTACTCCTAAGGAGATTCCTACCATTCTTTCCGTCCAGCTGAATTTATACATCGTAAAGAAGCTCCAGTTACTCTGTACAGCATGACCTGCAATATAAATTAAGATCAGTGAAACGATCAGTCCGGAAATCTCAGGATGTTTCCCTAAAAACTTAAACGAACCTATAGGATTGGCACGTTTCCAGTCGAATTCTCTTCTTTTATCTTTATCTAAACTTTCAGGAAGTATGAAATAGCCGTAAAGGAAATTAAGAAGACACAAACCTGCAGCAGCATAGAAAGGAACTCTGGCACCGTAATGCCCCAGAACACCTCCCAGAACAGGACCAATGATAAATCCGAGCCCAAATGCCGCTCCTATCAGTCCAAAATTTTTAGCTCTGTCTTCATCAGTGGAAATATCGGCAATATAGGCACTGGCAGTGGTCACACTTGCACCGGTAATTCCGGCAATAATCCTTCCCAGAAACAGCCACCAGATTGTGGGAGCCAGTGCAAGGAAAATATAATCTATGGCAAACCCGAAAAGAGAAATCAGGATAATAGGCCTCCGTCCATATTTATCACTCAGGTTACCGACAAGCGGAGAGAATATAAACTGTGTAAATGCATAGGCAAATCCCAGCCAGCCTCCATATTTTGCGGCTTCACTAATATCTGCATGAATAAGCTCCTCAATCAATTTGGGAACAACAGGAATGATGATTCCCCACCCCGTAATATCGATCAGTAAAGTAATAAATATGAAGCCTATGGCTGCTTTTTTCTTTGAATTTTCCATGATGGTGCAAAATTAATCAAATCTGAAAAATAATGATTCTAAATAATGAATTGTTAATATAAATACTAAAAAAAGACCGCTTCTTGCGAAACGGTCTTTACTAATTTATTGTAGTTTGTATTACTTTGAAGCAAGTTCTTCTTTCGCAGAAGTAGATCTTCCGTGTACCTCTTCTTCTTTTCCGGTTTTAAGGAAATCATAAGCAATTGCAGACGCAATAAAGATGGATGAGTAAGTACCGAATCCAATACCGATTAACATGGCAAACATAAACCCTCTCAGGTTATCTCCACCGAAAATGAAGATCGCAAGGATAACCAGAATTGTAGTGAATGAGGTGTTGAATGTTCTACCCAGTGTACTTGAGATAGAATCATCAAAAAGACCTGCCAATGTTAAAGATTTTTTCTCTCTCAGGTATTCTCTGATTCTGTCGAAGATGATTACCGTATCGTTGATTGAGTAACCCAATACTGTAAGGATTGCAGCAATGAAATCCTGATTGATCTCCATGTTGAACGGCATATATTTGTGAAGCAGTGAATATGCTCCTAAGATAATTACCGCATCGTGGAATAGAGCAGCAACTGCTCCAAGAGAGAACTGCCATTTTCTGAATCTTACAAGGATATAGATGAAGATCATAGCCAATGCAGCCAATACCGCATAAATACCGTGAGTCTGGATATCATCAGCAACCGAAGGACCTACCTTCTCAGAAGAAATAATTCCTGCGTGGTCTTTATCAGCAGATTTGAAATCCTTCAAGGTTGTACCTGCCGGTAACTGTGATTTTAATCCTTCAAATAATTTTTGTTCGATAATCTGGTCAGCTTTTAAAGATTCATCCTGGATAAGGTAATCTGTAGAAATCTTTAATTGTTTATTGTTTCCGAAAGTTTTAGCTTCTACAGAAGAGTTTTTTCCGTCTTCCGTTTTGAATAATGCCACTAATTTTTCTTCAACATCTTCAGCTTTTACATCTTTGTCAAATCTTACCACATAGTTTCTACCACCGGTAAAATCAATCCCATACTTGAAGCCGTGTGTTGCAATTGAAATGATACATACTACTGTAAGAACAGCAGAAATGATGTAGGCATATTTTCTCTTTCCGATGAAATCGATCCAGGTATTTCTGAATAGATTCTTTGTTGCCGGAGTCCATACAGAAAGACCTTTTCCTTTATTTAATCTTGAGAAGATCATTACTCTTGAAAGCAATACTGATGTAAATAATGTCATTGCAATACCGATCATCAGCGTTAATGCGAAACCTTTGATAGGTCCTGTTCCGAAGAAGAACAATACAACCGCCGTCAGGAAAGTCGTAGTGTGACCGTCAATAATAGCATTCAATGCATGTTTGAAACCATCTTTATAAGCTTCAAGAATACTTTTCCCTGCAAATAATTCTTCTTTGGTTCTCTCGTAAATAATAACGTTCGTATCGACTGCTACTGCCATCGTAAGAACGATACCCGCGATACCTGGAAGCGTAAGCGTAAAGTCTCCCGAATCCATAATACCGAAAATGTAGAATAAGTTGATCACCATTGCAATTACTGCATACACACCAGCACCACCGTAGTAGAAAATGATATAAACGATGATGATCGCAAATGCAATCAGGAATGACATTAAACCTGAATCAATAGCCTCCTGTCCTAAAGACGGACCTACAACCGTAGCCTGAACTACTTTTGCACCTGCAGGCAATTTACCGGCACCTAACACGTCTACCAGTTCTTTAGCTTCTTCCTGAGAGAAGTTACCAGAGATCTGAGTTCTACCGTTAGGAATAGCACCGACAACGTTCGGAGCAGTATATACTCTGTTATCAAGAGTTACTGCAACTGGTTTTCCAACGTTTTTCTCCGTTAATGTTTTCCATTCTTTTGCTCCTTTAGAGTCCATCTGCATGTCTACCACTACTCTGCTTAGTTCATCGTAGCCGATATTCGCAGTTTCAACAGCACCATCTACCGGAGCTTTTTGATTGATGTTACCTCTGATCGCATACAATACCAAGCTTTCAGCATCAGTAGCCTCAGGTTTGTAACCCCACATGAACTGTGTATATTTAATGTTAGCCGGACGTAAAGACTGAGCTACTTTGCTGTTTAAGATTTTGTTTACAACTGCTGTATCAGATAATTTTACGCTGGCAACCCCATTACTTCTTAATTTGTCAAGCTGTAAAAGGTTCATAAAGTTGACATTCTTTGCCACTCCCATAGAATCTCCTTTTGCAGCAACCATAGTTGTTAAAGTCTGGAAATAAGGTGCAATTTCAGGAACCTGCTGTACTTCCCAGAACTGAAGTTTTGCAGAGGTCTGAAGCATTTTTTTCACTTTATCAATGTCCTTCATACCAGGCATTTCCACAGAAATTCTAGCTGTACCAGGTACTCTCTGAACGTTGGGCTGGATAGCTCCCAGCTTGTCAATTCTCGTTCTGATCACCTCAAAAGCTGTTCCTACAGAAGCATCAATTTTTCTTTTAACAATACTTTTTACCTGCTCATCAGGAGTATTGTATTTCACTTCAGTAAGGGTTGTATTTCCGAAGATTTCCGGATCTGCCAACTTAAGGTTTGCACCTTTAGCTTTGTTCACTACATCAAACTGCTCAAAGAAGTTGTCGATGTAAGGTTTAGTAGAATTCTTCTGTGCTTCATCAGTTTTGTTTAAAGCCTCTATAAGAATAGGGTTTGTAGAATAATTGGTTAAATCATTCACAAGATCCCTTTGGTTGATTTCCAAAAGAACGTTGATCCCTCCTTTAAGGTCAAGACCAAGTTTCATTTCCTTGTCTTTGGCTTTAGTGTAATAAAGTTTTGTGAATCCTAAGTTCAAAGTATCTTTAGAAAGTCTTGCGATTTCTTTCTGATACTTCTCCGGATTGTCTCCTGCAATAGCAGTCGCCTGCTTTTCAATTTTGCTGGCGTACCATGTTGGTAATAGCTCGTTTAAGCAAATCAACCCTAGTACAATAGCGACAATTGTAATAAGTCCTTTTCCTTGCATTTTATTATAACTACGTTAAATTAAGTCGGCAAATATAATGATTTTCTTGTATTTTATGAATTTTTAACAACAGAAATGGTTTATTTCCAGATATATTGGTATTGTGATTTCGATTTAAGATTTAACAATTTTTCCATGCTATCATAATGAAGTCTTCAAAATATGATTGGTATAAAATTTTCATACTATTTCTCAACACACTAACTCTCAAAATATTATGAAAAAATTACTTTTTAGCATCAGTATTTTTTCTTCCTTAATTGTTAATTCTCAAAGTATTAATTTGGAAGAATTTGTCACGGGACTAACCAATCCTGTAGAGATTACGAATGCCAATGACAGCCGTCTTTTTGTTGTTCAGCAGAACGGTATCATTAAAATTATTCAGCCTAATGGGACTGTTAACTCCACTCAATTCCTGAATATAAGTTCAAAAATTATTTTTGGCGGTGAAAGAGGTCTTCTTGGTCTCGCATTTCATCCACAGTACTCTACTAATGGGTATTTTTTTGTGTATTATAACAATACAGCCGGAAATGTTACTGTCGCGAGATACAGTGTAAGTACAGCAGATCCCAATGTTGCGGATCCCAATTCTGAGAAAATCCTTCTGAGTATTCCGAAACCTTTCGACAATCACAATGGAGGAAGCATTCATTTTGCTCCGGACGGAAAGCTCTGGATCATCACAGGAGACGGAGGAAGCGGCGGGGATCCGAATAATAATGCCCAAAACAAAAATTCATTACTGGGAAAGATGCTGAGAATAGATGTAGATGCTACCGGTCCCTATAATATCCCTCCAGATAATCCTTTTGCAGGAGCAGGGGTAGACGGTGCAGACGAAATCTGGGCTTATGGGCTCAGAAATGCATGGAAGTTTTCTTTCGACCTGACAACAGGTAATGCTATGATTGCAGATGTCGGACAGGGAGCTATAGAAGAAATCAATAAAATGCCTATTACACAGGCTGGCTTAAACTATGGCTGGCGTTGTTATGAGGGTAATAATGCCTACAATACGGCAGGATGTGCCGCACAGTCCACCATGACCTTCCCTGTTGCGGTATACGATCATTCCGGAGGGAAATGCTCTATTACAGGAGGGTATGTGTACCGGGGAACTCAGTATCCTACACTGCAGGGAAAATATTTCTTTGCAGATTACTGCTCTACGCAGATCGGGATTCTTGACAGCAATAATACCATCACATGGACGACTCCTTATTCCGGAAATAATTTTTCCACTTTCGGGCAGGATAATCAGAAAGAGTTATATGTGGCAGCCGTGAACAGCGGAAAGATTTTCAAAATCACCACAGGAACTTTAGCAACTCAGGAAAATAATACCTTAGGAACTATAAAAGTTTATCCTAATCCAGCTTCTAAAGAAATTTTTATTGAGGGAATCAAAGATGAAAAAGCTACTTTGGAGATTATAAATTCCGAAGGAAGAAAAGTATTGACAGCAGATAAAATCTCTAATGGAACAGGAATCAATATTTCAGGAATTCCTGCCGGAGTATATTTTATCAATCTTAAATCTGGAACATTGAAATCTTATAGTCAGAAATTGGTTATCAAATAGCAACAGCTGGCTGTAAACACAAACGAAACGCTAAGATTTTTAAAATTCTATGAAAAAGATCGCCAGGGTTTTTCACTCAGAAAAAATCCTGCTCAATACAGAGACTTTGCGAACATAAAGATCAATCAAACATTATAAAATCTTTGCAGACATTGTATTTAAATAAAAAAGATCAAAGGGCAATAAAAAAGCGGTTCATCTCTGAACCGCTTTTATTATATTGTCATGGAGAAAATCCTCGTTTCGGGTTTATTTCTCATCATTCTCAGGTCAAAAACCATGGCTACGTTTCTTGTAAATGCTCTACCTGCTTCCGTAATTCTGACTTCTGTTCCGTGGATTTCAACCAGCCCGTCATTTTCCATCTCTTTCAGCATTTCCAGCGCATTTTCAAGCTCCGGGAAAGAGTTGTTTATATCAAAAGTGGTTTCAAGCTGGCACATCAGATTGAGAATATGTCTTCTTACTGTCAGATCTTCATCACTCAGAACATGTCCTTTTACAACAGGAATTTCACCTTCTTCAACCATTTTCTGGTATTCTTCCACTGTTTTCACATTCTGGGCAAAAGCATACCATGAATCTGATATTGCAGACATCCCAAGGCCTACCATCAGCTGGGTTTTACTGGAAGTATATCCCATGAAATTTCTGTGAAGTTTTTTATGAATCAAAGACTGGTAAAGATCATCATGCTCAAGAGAGAAGTGATCCATTCCTACTTCAATATATCCTAAATCCTGAAGAAGCTTCTTCCCATCTTCATACAAACGGCGTTTTTCTTCACCGCTTGGCAGGTCATTTTCATCAAAACCTCTCTGTCCTACTCCCTTCACCCATGGAACGTGTGCATAAGAATAGAAAGCTAATCTGTCCGGTTTCAGTTCCATTGTTTTTCTGATGGTATGTTCCATTGCTTCCCAGTTCTGGTGGGGCAATCCGAAAACCAAATCATGGCTGATTCCTCTGTATCCGATTTCCTTTGCCCATTCAGTAACATTTTTTACATTTTCAAAAGGCTGTATTCTGTTAATCGCTTTCTGAACCTTAGGATCATAATCCTGAACACCAAAGCTTACTCTTCTGAAACCAAAATCATATAAAGTCTGAAGATGTTCTTTTGTTGTATTATTGGGATGTCCTTCAAAAGAAAACTCAGGGTGTTCTGCGATATCTACCGTTGAGAAAATTCCTTCCAGCAATGTTCTCAGATTCTCGGGAGAAAAAAACGTGGGTGTTCCTCCTCCCAGGTGTAATTCTTTCAGTTTTGGTCTTTCGCTGAAAAGATCAAGATACAGTTTCCATTCTTTTAAAACACTTTCAAGATAAGGAACTTCAACACTGTGCTGCTTTGTAATACGCTTATGACAGGCACAGAACGTACACAATGCCTCACAGAAAGGCAAATGGATATAAATAGAAATTCCCTCCGCTGCATTACTCTCATCAAAAGACCTGATGACAGTTTCTTTCCATTTTTCCGGTGAAAATGTTGATTCATCCCAGTACGGAACAGTAGGATAAGAAGTGTAACGCGGTCCTGGAATATTATACTTATCTATTAAAGAATTCATTTGAAAATTAAAATTTTATAAGGGCATGAAATTGAAACATCATTAAATTTCATCTTACAAAATTAACCATTAGTTATGAATTTTAACCTATGAATTATATTAGGTTCTATTTTATAATGAGTCTAAATACGTTTGATCAGGCTTTTGACCAATAGTGATAAATTCTATTCCTGATATTTAAAATTTTAATTTCATTACCGCAATTTTACTATTTCCTGCAAGAACCACCCTATTGCTATCAATCCATTGGCAGACAAAGAAACCTTTTTCTTCTGAAATCTTCTTCCATGTTTTACCAAAATCTGAGGAATAGCTGATATGTTGGTCCCCTACAGCAATGATTTCTTTTCCTTTTGATCCCGGCTTTATTTTCACACAGGTGGTATACCCCGCATTCTGCCCTGAAGCCTGAATCTGCCAGGTCTCACCTCCATCATTTGTAGTTGCAATATTATTAATATTAGCGTCCTGTTTGGTATAATCTCCTCCTGCTGCAATTCCGAAACGGTCATCATAAAAATCAATGGAATACATTCCCTGAGAAGATTCTCCCTGTACAAAAGGAGTATTGAAAACTTCAAACTTTTCATCTTTCAGAGTCATTCTCAAAATTCTTGAAGCTTTTCCTCCTGTGGCGATCCACAGATATTTCTTAGCTGATGATATATTGGTATTACTTGCAGCAAAGGCAGCTTCCCCTTCGTTTAATTTTAGATTATTCTTAAACATGCTCCATTTTCCATTCCTGTATACTGCCATTTTCAGAATGTTATCCTTATCTGCATCACTAAATGTGTAGGCCAGTTTATCATTAACAAAATGTAGGGCATCATAGAAAGCTGTTTTGGTGGTATCCGTAAAAACTATTTCGGATTTTAAATCATGCTTGTTGATTTTAAAAAAACGGCCGGGACTTACTATATTAATGGCATAAAAAGAAATTTTATCCTGTCCCAAGGTCCTGAATTCAAGTTTCTCTTCAGACAGTCTTATCTGCTTCTGGTTTTTATAATCTTTAAGATCTACAAACCCGAATTTGGAATCTGTACCACTGTACCAGACCTTATTGTTATATAGCTCCAGAGCTCTGATGCTGATTTTATCATTAAGAATCGTTTCAAGGCTTTCCACCTGTTGGGAAAACGCGGTAAGTCCTAAGGACAGAAATAAAATGGTGAAAGTTTTTTTCATATACTATTTTTAAAACAAAAAAAACCGCCGAAGCGGTTTATATGATTAATCTTGATTCTGATATTTTTCAGGATTGTTAAGTTTACTGTTTGATTTTCCGTAAAGGAAATACACCAAACCTCCAAAGAACAGCCATACTGCAGAAAGTTCCAATGCATGAGCACTTAAGTTGAAGATCAAATACAGATTGATAATTACTCCTAATGCTACTACAATCTTATAAGCAGGCACCTTAAAAGGTCTTATCAGATTAGGTTCTTTTTTTCTCATTATCCAAACGGCGATACACACCAGAGTAAATGCAAACAGGGTCCCGAAACTTGTCATATCTGCCAGTGTAGAAATTGGAGTAAACGCAGCTACAAATGCTACTACGATTCCCAGCAAAATAATTCCTTTGTAAGGCGTTTTTGTTTTTGGGTGAAGCTGTCCGAAGAATTTAGGAATCAATCCGTCTTTTGCCATTCCGATGAAGATTCTTGACTGTCCCATCATCATTACCATTACTACGGAAATCAATCCTACAGTAGCAGCAATTGTTACAATATTACTGGCCCAGTGTTTTCCTGCAATTTCAAAAGCATAAGCTACAGGAGCTTTAATGGCATCCGGATATTTCCCTTCCGGGTTGAAGTCTGTGTAATGCATCATTCCTGTTAACACAAGAGACACACAGATATATAAAGCTGTACAGATCAATAATGAAGCGATGATGGCGAAAGGCACATCTTTTTTAGGATTAATAGCCTCTCCTGCCTGTGTAGAAACAGCGTCAAAACCAATATAGGCAAAGAAAATAGCTGCTGCTCCGGAAATGATTCCTTTAATCCCATATGCAGAGACCATATCGCCTTCAGAATTTTTAATCTTGATCGGATCCGGAATAAAAGGTTTCCAGTTTTTAACCCCATCTACAGCATTATAAAGATCAGTATTGGAAAAAATAATATAGACCCCTGCTATAATTACAAAGATAACGGCTGAAGTCTTCATTAAAACGATCAGGTTATTGGCTCCAGCAGCTTCTTTAGTTCCTTTTACCAATAATGCAGTAATTAAAAGAACGAGAATGAATGCAGGCAGGTTCATAGAAAACCCTTCTCCGGTATAACTTGCCGGATCTGACGTTAAATATGCAGGCAAATGAATATTAAAAATTTTCAAAAATTTGTTAAAATATCCGGACCAACTCACGGAAACCGCCATACTTGCCATGGCATACTCAAGGATGAGACACCATCCCATGGCCCATGCAAAAATTTCTCCAACAGTTCCATACGCGTAAGCATAAGCTGAACCTTCTACAGGTATAATGGAGGCAAACTCTGCATAGCATAATGCAGCAAAAACGCAGGCGATCCCTGCTATAATAAAGGAAATTGCAAGTGCTGGTCCTGCATGATAATAGGCTCCCGTTCCGGTAAGAACGAAGATTCCACCACCGATGATAGCACCCACTCCAATAGCTGTTAAACTCCATTTTCCAAGGACTTTTTTCAGCTCACTTTTCTTCATATCTGCCTCATAGGCACTTAGTGGCTTTTTAACCCAAATTTTCGACATGTTTTTTTATTTATTAAGGATTTACGAAAATATAAAAAATTTATAAACTCTCACGTTAATCGTTAAAATTTCATCATTTATTTTACATTAAAGGCTCTAAAAATCTGATCAGCACCTTCGTTATAGTATTTCTGAAAGTGTTAAATTTTCTTTATTTTTGATCACATGAATTTATATGATCTTTTCATAAAGCCTTATGAGAGCTATAATGCTTTGCAGATTATACTGGAAGCTTCGGGAGCCGTTTTCGGAATGCTGAGTGTATATTTTTCAATCAAAAAAAATATATGGGTATACCCTACCGGCATTATTTCTACACTCATCTATGTTTATATACTCTTCAACTTCGGGTTACTGGGTGATTGTCTGATCAATGTATATTATACCGTAATGAGTGTCTACGGATGGATACTATGGGCCAGAAATTCTAAAGATCATATTCATGTCGATGTCACATGGGCTACACGAAAAGAATGGATTTATGCCACTGTACTTTTTATTCTGAGTCTTGCTCTCGTTACTCTTATTTATTATTACAAACCTTATATTGATAATAAATTCTCCATGGAAGGAACCAGTTTAGGATTATATCATCTGGACTGGGCAAACTGGATGGATGTTTTTACCACTTCAATATTTTTAGTAGGAATGTGGTTGATGGCCAAACAGCGCATTGAGAACTGGATTTTCTGGATCATCGGAGATTTTATTTGCATGCCTATGATGATTTTTAAGGGACTTGGAATCACTTCGGTTCAATATTTGGTATTTACTATAATGGCTATCTTAGGATACGTCAATTGGAAAAAAAGTTTTAAAGAAAAAAGTACAATAAAGTCATGAAAAATTTATTTAAAATAGCAGTCAGTATTTTTGCTATTGCCAGTTTAACATCTTGTTTAGCATATACCGACGGATACGGCAGCAATAACGGAGGTTATTACGGAGATCCCTATTATAACAACGGTTACTACTATGCACCTTCCGGATATTACGGAAGCGGTGGATATTGGGGCAATGACGGCTATTATTACAGAAACAACGTTAATTACTACTATGATAATGGAGTTCCTTATTATTACTACAATTATAATAACTCCAGAAGAAAAGTGTATGTGGAAAGAAGATCTACGGTAACATCACAAAGACCTGAGAACGGATTCCAGAATACCCGTACTACCAATAGTAACGGATCTTATAATAATGGCGGCGGTTTCAATAATAATGGCAACAGAAATAATAATGGCGGATTCAGAAACCAGAACAATGGCTATCAGAACAACCAGGGAAATCAGAATAACCAAAACAACAGTGGATTCAGAAACCAGAACAGTGGCGGATTCAGAAATCAAAGCAGCGGATACCAGAACAATCAGGGAAGCCAGAATAACAGCGGATTCAGAAACCAAAACAGTGGTGGATTCAGAAATTCTGAGAGCAGCAGCAGGTCAGAATCTTCAGGAGGCGGATTCAGAAACAGCTCAGGCAGCCAAAGCAGCAGCTCAAACAGACAGCAGAGCAGCGGAGGCGGCTTTAGATAAAACGATTATAAATAAGGAAACGAACAGCTAACACTGTTCGTTTTTCATTTTAAATATATTAATTTTGCTACTTTATTTTAGACAAGATAATATGGAATTTTATAAATATCAGGGAACAGGGAATGATTTTGTAATGGTAGATAACCGAGATCTGCAATTTACTAAAGATAAGGATATTATTGAAAAACTATGCGACAGACGTTTCGGAATAGGTGCTGACGGACTTATTCTATTGGAAAATGATCCCAATTATGATTTCAAAATGGTGTACTACAATTCTGACGGAGGAGAAAGTACCATGTGCGGAAACGGAGGAAGATGCCTTGTAGCTTTTGCATTTTTTCTGGACATTTTTGAAGATAAGTGCAGATTCACCGCTACAGATGGTGAACATGAAGCTGAAATTCACAACGGAATCATTAAACTAAAAATGATCAATGTAGACACAGTCTCACATGACGGAAACGACTTTGTTCTGAATACCGGTTCTCCTCATTATGTAAAATATGTAGAAAATCTGAAAGATTATAACGTTTATGACGAAGGATATGGTATCAGAAATTCTGAAACTTATAAAGAAAAAGGAATCAATGTGAACTTTGTGGAAAAAATTTCTGATAATGAAATTTTCGTAAGAACCTATGAACGAGGCGTTGAGGACGAAACTTACAGTTGTGGTACAGGAGTTACAGCTTCTGCTTTAACTTTTCTGCAAAAACATAATCTAACCTCTGTAAAAGTTAAAACTTTAGGCGGAAACCTTAAAGTATATGCTGAAAAAAGCGGTGATGCATTCCAGAATATATGGCTGGAAGGTCCTGCAAAGCAAGTTTTTAGAGGTAAAACTGATCTTCTTTAAAAACAAAAAACTTTTAATCAATATTGATAAGAATGAAAAAAGCTATTCTCATTATCATTCTGCTTGTTTTTGTAGTAGCAGGATTTTTTGGTTTGAGATTTTATAATAAATATTTAGGAAACAACGTAGAAAAAGAAGGCTATGTACTGATTCCTCACAGAGCAGGTTTTAAGCAGATCCTGGATTCTATTGCTCCTTATATCAAAGACAGGGAATCTTTTGAAGCTGTAGCTAAGGAAAAAGGTCTTGCTACCAACTTTAAAGCTGGGCGTTACCATATCCTAAGCGGAACTGGAAACAAGAACCTTGTCAATATGATTAAAGCAGGTAACCAGACGGCCAACTCTTACAGAATTGGTGATTTTGGAGACATGTACCAAATGATCGGTAAGGTTACTAAAAAAACGGAAATTGACTCACTGCATTTTGTAAATGATCTCGACGCCGTTGCACAGGAGAAAGGCTATAAAAATGTTGAAGACTTAAAAAAATATTTTTTCATTGACACTTATAATTTTTTCTGGACTGTAAGTCCGAGAGAATTTTTTGCCAAGTTTGAAGATCAGTATAATGACTTCTGGACAAGTGAAAGAAAAAATAAAGAACAGCAATCCGGTCTTACAAGAGATCAGATTTATGCCCTGGCTTCTATTGTCTATAAAGAATCCGGAGGAAAAAAAGATGAAATGAAAACGATTGCCGGATTATATTTAAACCGTTACAGAAAGGGAATGAAGCTTCAGTCTGATCCTACGGTGATCTATGCAATCAATAAACAGACGAATTTTAAAGAACCCATAAAAAGGGTATTATATAAGCATTTGTCAACACCATCACCTTATAACACGTATGCTAATGCAGGTATTCCTCCGGGACCTATCTGTGTAGTGGATAAGAATTCAATAGATGCTGTTTTAAATGCTGAAAACAACAATTATATTTTTATGTGTGCTGACCCGGCAAGGTTTGGATACCATAAGTTTACAGCAAGCGCTGAAGAGCATGCTGTAAATGCAAAGGCTTATCAGGACTGGCTCAACTCAAAAAATATAAAATAAGCTTAGAAAGCACCTAAAATTTATACAGTTAGAAAAACAATAAACGCAACCATAATATTCTGATAATCAAATTGATATGGATATTCAAAATATTAAGGGTTATTCTTTCACGATCTTATACAAAAAAATAACCTATGAAGAATAAGACAGAAATTGTCAATATTTTCACCCGAAAAACGCTAGGACTTACGTTGGTACTTTCAGCAGCTGCAATGGCTTTTGCACAGGAGAAAGCAGGAATTTCAGGAACTATTGTCAACAAAAAAAACCAACCGGTTCCCTATGCCTCTGTAACTTTCACCAATAAAGCCAACAAAACGCTAAGTGATGCTGCTCTGACTGATGAAAAGGGACAGTATAAGCTTCAGCTTATGCCTGGTGACTATGAAATCACAGTAGAAGCTATTGATTACAAAAAAAGTGTTGTCAACAAAAATATAGCAGCAACAGGAAATATCGGGGCATTATCTATTGAAGCTGAACCTACCTCTACTGTTGATGGTAAGACGAAGGAAATACAGGGAGTTGTTATTACCGCATCCGCTACCAAACCCTATAAAGTAGAGCTTGATAAAAAGACATATGATCCTTCACAGGATATTGTAAGTAAAGGAGGAACCCTTCAGGATGTTTTAACTAATGTTCCTTCAGTTTCTGTAGATACAGACGGAACAGTATCCATGAGAGGAAGTTCCAATGTAAAGTTCCTGATCAATGGGAAGCCTTCTGCCCTGCTTGGGATTGACGATGGTGCAAATGCACTGCAAAGTATTCCTGCTGATCAGATCGATAGGATCGAGGTTATTACGAATCCTTCTTCTAAGTTTGAAGCCAGCGGAACTGCCGGTATTTTAAATATTATTTTAAAAAAGAATAAAAAAACAGGTTTTAACGGAAGTGTTACAGGAACGTTAGGATACCTTCCACAAACTTCTCTAAATACCAATTTAAGCTGGAGAAAGGGTAAATTCACATGGTTCCTAAACGGCGGTGGCGGCTACAGAGAGTCTAAAAATACAAACAGAAATGACGCCTGGTTCAACAGCGGGATCAACAAAGAAACCCATAATGAGTCCATCAGCAAAAATAAAAATGACAACTACAATGCTACCGGAGGTCTGACTTATGATATTTCTGATAAAACATCTGTAAATGCATCCGGTACCGTAAGAACCTTTGACAGCGACAACACAGGAAATATTAACTATTTTGACTATCCTTTCAGCGGAGGAAATATTTTCAGACAGAGAGCCAGTATTGGAACAGGAAATAATCTTGCATTTCAGGGAGATTTTGGTTTAGATCATAAATTTGATGATAATGGCCAGAATTTATCTGTTTCACTAAGCTTACAGAGAAACCGTTCCAACAATGATAATGACATCAATGATACGACAAACGGTATTTTCCAGCTTCAGGACCTTGTCAATCAGAGTACACTTAATAAATCTATTATTGCTAAAGCCGACTACGAGCTTCCTATCGGGGAAAACTCCAAAATCGAAGCTGGTTACAGACTGGATCATAACGACAATGATTATAGCAATGATGTGAGACAAAGACCAGCATTAAACCCTGCATTGGTGTATCTTGATAAATACACCTACAATGCAAATTACAAAGAAATGTTTAATGCATTTTATCTTCAGTTTAAAAGTAAAATAGGAAAGTTAGGCTATCAGATCGGGCTTAGAGACGAATTATCAAAAGTAGATGTTGATTATCTAAACCGTGAGGGTACTGCTGTAAATAAATCTAAAACTTACAACAACCTTTTCCCAAGTGTATTTTTAAGTTATGAAATTGCAAAGGACAATCAGTTTTTAGTGAACTATTCAAGAAGGATAGACCGGCCTCGTTCTTTCTTTTTAATCCCGAATCCAAATTATAATGATAATCAGAATCTTTTTGACGGAAACATTGATCTGAATCCCTCTTATGTAGATTCTTATGAGATTGGGTACAGTATTTCTAAAAAGAATTTTACCATCAATCCTACAATTTATTACAGGCATACCACTGATGATGTAAAAATGTTGGTATATGATGAAAATGTTGCCTATACTGATGCCAATGGAAATCCACAGACTTTGGTTGCTTTCCATACCAAGCCAATTAACTTGGGAACTGATGATCGTTACGGATTGGATCTTAACTTCAACTGGGATGCTACAAAATGGCTTAAATTCTTAGGAAATGTAGACTTATTCGGATATAAAACAACTGGAGTTTATTTTGATCCTGAAATCATGGAAAAACCGGCGCCTTTTGAAGGAAGTGGATTTTCCACAAGAGCAAGGCTTACTTCTACGTTCAAAATCGATAAAACTCTGAACTTCCAGCTTCAAGGATTCTACAGAGGAGGTCAAAAAACGGCAAGTATAGACAGAAGAGATATGTATGCACTTAATTTTGGAGCCTCAAAAACAATATGGAACGGAAACGGAACCATCAGTTTTAATATTCAGGATATTTTCAATACAAGATCTATGAGGTCTACAGCATATGGTCCTAACTACACCAGAGATAGTTATATGCAATGGCAGCCAAGACAGTTTGCCCTGTCATTTACTTATAGATTTAAGCAGGGAGAAAAAATTGACCAGCCTAAAAAGAAAAAGGATATCAATTCCAATGCAACGGGCGACGACCAACAGGGCGGTCCAATGTAACAGAATGTAATACAGCTAAAAAATCCCGAAAATATTTTCGGGATTTTTTTATTAATGTCCATTTGCATTTCAATGGCAAAAATTACGAAACAAGAATATAAATAACTGATAATAAGGTTAAAAACTTTTATATTTACCTCATAAAATATAAAAATATTTTTTAAACTACAATAACCTATGAACCTATTTCAAAGAATTCTGCCAATACTACTGCTATCCTTTCCGATCTTTACCTTAGCACAGACGCCTGACAAACAAAAATTGAAAGAATATATTATTCCTGATAAAGGGGATACGGTACGTTTTTACATCCATACTGCAGATAATTTACCAAAGGAGAAATTATTTATCTATCTGCAGGGAAGTGGTGATTTACCTATGGTAAATGGTGATGATACAGAACCCTGCTGTTATAATAACTATCCCAAAAAATTAATGGCAGAGTTTCCAAAAGATTATGCATTCGTTTATATACAGAAAGTCGGACTGCCTTATTACTCAAAAACATTAAATAGCTATACACCCTCCTCTACATTTATTCGCAGGAACAATGTGTCAGACAGAGCTGAAGTTGCCAATAAGGTTGTTAATTTCATAAAGAAAAAAATTTATCCCAATGCTAAAATAATCGCTGTGCTCGGCCATTCTGAAGGTAGTGATGTGGTAGCAAAACTGGCAGCTCTCAATAAAAATATTACTCATATTTGTTTTTCAGCAGGGAATGCGACACCTCAGATATTTAATGACATACTTTTTACCAGAAGACAAATGCAGGAAGGAAAATTAAGTGCCAGCCAGGCCCAGGATAAAATTGATGAATTGATGAGGGGATATAATCAGGTGTATCAGAACCCTGACTCGGTAAAAGATTATTTTAATGGCGATACCTACAAATGGAATGTTGCTATAAATGAACCTCCTGTAGAAAATCTTCTGAAATTGAAAATTCCTATCTTCATCACTATTGGAAGCCATGATGATAAGGTTCCTGTAGAAACCAGCGATTTAATTACTGCAGAATTTATCCGTCATAGAAAAACAAATCTGAAAAGTAAGGTCTATCTGAACTGCAATCATAATTTTGAAGAAATAAAAGAAGACGGAACCAAAATAAACCATTGGAAAGAAATGTTTTTTGACTTCATCAACTTTGTTGAAAAAGATTTTAAATAGAAAAATTTTAGAGAACATATCCGCTATAAACCGGCCTGTAAAATAAAAAACAGTTGTAAAGAGTTTTCTCTACAACTGTTTTTTATCGCGTGTAATTTTTAAATTATTTGTTAGAAAATTACTTTACAGGTTCTTTTTTTGCATCTTTTTCTTTTTCCGCTTCATAGATTCTTCTTCTAAGATCACTGGTAGAAAATCTGTGATCTCTTTTGTTGTAAAAGATCTCAATACCCTTTTCTTCACAGTATTGTTTGCCGGTAAAGTCTTTGTCCATATAATCATCTCCTATGATTCTTACATCAATCACAAAAGATTTTAAAATATCCAACAGATCTTCTTCTGTATAATAAGGAATGATCTCATCCACAGCATTCACTGCTTTCAGCTGAATATATCTTTCAACGATAGTCTGGCTTGGCTTATTTTTGTTGGGACGATCGTGAGATGGATCGATCTGAAGCCCAACAATTAAATAGTCACATACGGTTTTAGCTTCTTCAAGCATTTTAATGTGCCCTGCATGCAATAAGTCAAATGACGAAAATGTAATACCTATTCTCTGTGTCTTCATATTAATTTCTAAATTAAAACTTCACTGAAATAAATGTTCTTAGGGAATTTTCAGGGAAGATGTTTTGTAATTTGTTTTATGATCTTTTAAATTATTATTTCATGTGATAATCAAATAATCAAATATTTTTTAATATTTGATTTCTATGAATTTCTGCTGCTTAAATATTTCTGCCATTCCCAAACCGTTCTCAAAGACTCTTCCAGGGACGTTTCAGACTTCCAGTTAAGTTCTTTCTCTGCTTTTTCAGGGTTGGCGTAGGCTATAGTAATATCCCCCTCTCTTCTGGCACAGATCTGATAAGGAACTTCTACATTATTGGCCTTTTCAAATGCTTTAACCACTTCCAGTACGGATGATCCTTTTCCTGTTCCAAGGTTATAAATATCAATCACTGTTTCTGCTGAAGAATCTTCTATCAGTTTTTTCAATGCTGCAACATGCGCTTTTGCCAGGTCTACAACATAGATATAATCACGCACAGCTGTTCCGTCTTCTGTAGGATAATCATCTCCCCATACATTTAATTTCTCACGCACTCCTGAAGCGGTCTGCATTACATAAGGTACCAGATTATTGGGAATTCCGATTGGCAATTCGCCAATTTTCGCAGAGGGATGTGCCCCAATTGGATTGAAATATCTCAATAACGATATTTTACTTTTATAGGCTTTTGCAAAATCAATCAGGATCTCCTCTCCCATTTGTTTTGTTTTCCCATATACACTTTCAGGCATTTTTAAAGGAGTATTCTCATCAATTGGCATTACATCTGCCTGCCCGTACACGGTACATGACGAGCTGAAAATAAAGTTTGAAATCTTTCTTTCTTTAAATTCCTGAAGAATATTAATCAAAGAAAATAAATTATTTTCATAATAATCCACAGGTATTACCTGGCTCTCTCCTACGGCTTTAGAAGCTGCAAAATTGATACATCCGTCAATCTGATGAGCATCAAAAACCTGATTAAGAAGTTCTTTTCTTCTCAGATCAAAAGGATAAAAAGCAGGCTTTACTCCTGCAATTTCCTCAATATTATTTAAAATAAACCTCTCCGTATTGGATAAATCATCAACAATAACCACTTCAAAGCCATTATTGATAAGTTCTACCACAGTGTGAGAACCAATATATCCAAGTCCTCCGGTAACAAGTATTGCCATTTTTATTTTTTAATCTTCGCTTTTTCCTATTTGTTCTATTTCATATACTCCGTCAATTTTTTTCACCTTAAAAACATTTACAATCAATAAACACAATATGAATATGAGTAAAAATCTAAAAGTAAAATGTTCCAAAACATAATATCCGTTTAAAAATCCAAACAATAAAGGATAACCTAAAACAATTATGGATAATAATAAACTGAGATTCAGAAACAAAATAGCTTTATCATATTTTTCAATCAGATTGACAAATGCAAATGAATTAATAACTAACGAAATAATAATAAGTAATGTTTTAAACAGGCTAAAGTCATTAAATATTTCAAGAATCCAAAATGCTGATATTATAAAAAGTAGTAAGCTGGTGATTACCGCTAAGTAGTATACCAGCTTATATTTAAATATCTTTCTTTTCATTATCCCATAAACTCAAGCACAGCATCCGTAATATACTTCAGCTGCTCTTCGTCTAATTCCGTATGCATGGGTAAAGAAATTACCTGATCCAAAAGTTTATCGGTATTTACAAAGTCTGCCGGATTGCTTTCCTGGAAGTATGCTTTTTGCTTTCTCAGTGCCACCGGATAATAGATCATTGCTGGAATTTCTTTTTCTGCCAAAAATTTCTGAAGTTCGTTACGTTTTCCGTTCAGGATTCTTAAGGTATACTGGTGGAATACATGGGTAGAATTTTCGGCTCTTTTAGGAGTAAGGATATTCGGATGTCCTGAAAATGCTTCATCATAAAAGTCTGCAGCTCTTCTTCTTGCTTCGTTGTAGGAATCAAGGTGAGGAAGTTTCTTTCTTAAAACCGCAGCCTGAATGCTGTCCAGACGAGAGTTTACACCTACCTCATCATGGTAATATCTTTCGTACATACCGTGGTTTACAATTCCTCTTAAACGGTGAGCCAGCTCATCATTATTGGTAAAAATAGCTCCTCCATCCCCGTAGCATCCAAGGTTTTTGGAAGGGAAAAAAGAAGTTGTTCCAACAGTAGACATCGTTCCGGCCTGTTTTACCGTTCCGTCAGAGAATGTATATTCTGAACCGATTGCCTGGGCATTGTCTTCAATGACATATAAATTGTGCTCCTCAGCAATTTTTAAAATTTCCTCCATATTGGCACACTGTCCGAAAATATGTACCGGGATAATTGCTTTTGTTCTTGGGGTAATTGCTTTTTTAATCTGATCCGTAGAAATTGTAAATGTATCATAATCTACATCTACCAGTACAGATTTTAACTTAAGCAGGTGAATAACTTCCACTGTTGCAGCAAAAGTAAAATCAGCTGTAATAATTTCGTCTCCTTCTTTCAGATCCAAAGCCATCAGGGCAATCTGTAGTGCATCTGTACCATTGGCACATGGAATCACGTGTTTTACATCTAAATAAGACTCCAATTCATTCTGGAAAGACTTTACTTCAGGACCGTTGATAAATGCCGCAGAATCCATTACATTCAAAACTGCATTGTCTACATCATTCTTTATTTTGTAATACTGACTCTGCAAGTCGACCATCTGAATTTTTTTCATATAAATAAATATTTCTGTAAAAATAAGGAATTTAAAATCCTATCAAAAATTTTATTGATTTTGTTTTTATCTTTATACAAATAAATTTTATGAAAAAACTTTTACTCTTTTGTTTCCTAACAGGTTATCTTACTGCTTCTGCACAGACAGAGCTTGTTTTTGTGCACTTCACAGATAAGCCGAATAAGGCTGCATTTTATGCAAATCCACTCTCAGAACTCAGTCAGAAATCACTCAACAGACGGACTATGCTGGGAATACCACTTAATGATCAGGATGCTCCCATTGAACAGTCTTATATTCAGAACCTGCAAAATTTAGGATTTACCGTTACAGATTATTCAAAATGGCTTAACGGAGCTGCCGTAAATGCCACTCCTGCACAGAAAATTTTGCTGCAGGCTCAATCTTATGTGTTATCAGTTGAGAGCTTTGCCCGAAACAATTCACCGGTATTGAAAACAGCACCCGGAAAATGGAAAGATGACACAAGTATCAATAAAACACTCACCAACTTTAATTATGGTTCCGGTGCAGCACAAATTGATCAGGTTAATATACGACCGCTTCATCTGGCCGGATATACCGGAACGGGGATTTCCATTGCAGTGATTGACGCAGGATTTCCTACAGTGAATACAGGAACTGCTTTTTCAAGATTATGGACCGGCAACCATATCAAAGCAGCCTACGATTTTGTGACCAAAACCGGAGATATCTACAATACGACTCTCAGCACACATGGCACTGTTGTTTTAGGGACAATCGGAGGGTACCTGCAAGACACTTTTGTAGGCGCAGCACCTGATGCAGATTTCTACCTTTACCGCAGTGAAAATGCCACTGTAGAAATTCCTGAAGAGGAATTATATTGGATTGAAGCCGCTGAAGAAGCAGACAGAAAAGGTGTCGAAATTATTACCTCATCATTGGGATACAATGTTTTTGACGACAGCCGTTACAACTATACCTATGCCAATATGAACGGAAATACTTCTTTTATTGCCAGAGGTGCTGGTATTGCTGCTGAAAAAGGAATTTTTGTTCTTGCTGCCGCAGGCAATTCAGGGCAGCAGCCATGGCATTATCTTTTGACACCTTCTGATAATGCAAAAGTATTCTCCATAGGCTCTGTAGACGCTGCCGGAAATGCATCCGGATTTTCTTCTTTCGGGCCGAATGCTCTCGGGGTAGTAAAGCCAGACGGAAGTACCCAGGGAACCGGAACCACAACCGTTTACGACAATGCTACTTTAACAGTGAATGGTACATCTATTGCCACCCCCATAGCCGCAGGCGGTGTAGCATGTCTTATTCAGGCATTTCCAACAATGGATAGAGAACAGATGAGAACAAAATTAAGACAAACCGCATCACTTTACCCCTCACATTCAGATCAGACAGGTTACGGTATCCTTAATTTCGGAAGCTTATACAACCTTGTTCTGAATACTTCCGAAATGGTAAAAAAGGAAAAGCTCTCCATATTTCCCAATCCAGTTAAAAGTATCCTCAATATTGCATCAGAGCAGGAAATTCTGTCTTTAGAAATCTATGATAACCTGGGAAGGCTGATCAGAACAAGCAACAGGCAGAAATCCATAAAAGTGGAGGATTTTGCAAAAGGAACGTATTATCTGAAGATTCAGGTGAAGGATAAGGTCTTCTATGAAAAATTCTTGAAGGAATAACTATTTTGTCTTCCGCACATTCAACAGGTTTTGTTGAATGTGCGGAAGATATTATTCTCAAACTGCATATCCTATGTTTTGGCTGAAGCCGAAGGATTGACTGATAAAAAAAGAATGGGCTAAAGCCCATTCCTATTGATATAATATTGTACGATATGTACAAAAATTTCTTAATAATTTATGCAGAGTTTCTACTGGCATTAATATTTCCGAATAGTGAACGCGTTACAAGCTTTTCATAAGCTTCTTTATTTCCTTCCCCTTTCTGAATTTTCATTAAAGCGTACTGCTGGATACTCAGCAATGGAAGCACGATTTTTTCACGGATCTTCACTGATTTTCTGGACAGCGGATCTTCTTCCTGAAGCATTTTGAATCCTGTAAGCTCCAGCATAATATCTCTTGAAAGCTCATATTCATCAAAAAGGACATTCCAGAATGCTCCGAACTTAGGGTTATTTTTAATATAATAAGTCAAAGGAAAATAAGATTTGTTCATACTCATCATCGAATTCAAAACTAAAGTTTTAAAGAAATCCGATCCTTTGTAAAGTTCCCTTACTTCTTCAAATCTACCTTGCTCTTTCATCTTTTGCATGGCATATCCGAAGCCGAAGAAACCAGGCACATTCTGCTTCAGCTGTGACCATGAACCTACAAATGGAATAGCCCTCAGATCTTCAAATTTCAGTTCACTTCCATTTCCTCTTTTCGAAGGGCGGCTTCCGATATTCGTTTTCCCATAATATTCAAGAGTACTCATCTCCTGAAGGTACGGAACAAACATAGGGTGTGCTTTCAGATCAGAATATTTCCCATAACTGATATCCGCCAGTTCTATAATTAAGGCTCTCTCCTTTTCTGTAAGTTCTTTTTTGGCATTTTTGAATACATCATTTTCAACCCCTGCGGTGAGAAGCTGTTCAAAGTTATACTTTGCCTGTTCTTTGTTTCCAAAAATACTGGTAATGGTTTGGCCCTGGATGGTCAGTTCAATCTTATTATTGGCAATTGTTTTTCCCTGAGAAGCATAGAAATCATGGGTCTTTCCTCCTCCTCTTGCCGGAGGTCCGCCTCTGCCGTCAAAGAATACCACTTTAATATTATTCTGCTCAGAAAGTTTTGTCAATACTTCTTTGGCCTTATAAATTTCCCAGTTGGCTTTTAAATATCCTCCATCTTTGGTTCCATCCGAGAATCCAAGCATAATCGTCTGCTGATTTCCCCGTTTTTGAAGATGTTTTTTATAAACAGGATTCTGATAGAGTTCATTCATCACCTGCTCAGCATTGGCAAGACCTTCCATGGTTTCAAATAAAGGAACAATATCCATATTGATATCTTCATCTTTATAACCGCATATCTTAAAGAATGCATAAACATTCATGACATCTTTCACAGCATCCGAATTGGAGATAATATATCGGTTCATTCCTCTCAGTCCGTTCAGATTCTGAATGTCTGTAATCTGTGAAACGGTTAATAAAGTATCTTTCACAATATCTTCAAAATCTTCAGGATTTACTTTTTGTGAAATCTGAATGAGCTTATTGAATTTCTGATCATAATCAGCATCTTCACTTCCGTATACCTTTTCAAAAACCTCATCAATAACCTTCTGATGAATCCTGCTGTCCTGGCGGATATCCAATGTTGCAAAGTGAGTTCCGAAAATCATCACACGATCCCTGAAATTAACCAAAAGGTCTAAAAACAAAGAATTATGTTCATTGACCAATATTTTTTCCGCCTCATCAGCCTTCTTTAAAATATCATTGGCTGTAATGTTCTTTCCGTCAAAAATAGCAGCGTACAGCTCCTCGCTTAATTGCGTTAAGACTTCCGAAACACCTCTGAAACTTAATCTCCTTCTGATAAATTTCAAATGGCTGTAATAGGATTTCAGAATCGCTGAACGAAGTTCTTCCGCTACTCTTTTTGTTACCTCTGCTGTTACAAAAGGATTTCCGTCTCTGTCTCCGCCAGGCCAGAAGCCGAGCTGAATAATATCTTCATGAAGGTGAAAATGTCCGTTTCCGAAAGTTTTTTTGATCTTCGTAAACAGTTCACCAATGGTATCGTAGTAAACATATCTCAGATAAGAAATAATACTTAAAGCTTCATCTATCGGGGTGGGTTTTTCTTTATTGACAAAAGGGGTTTTTCCCAACTGCTGAAGAAGCATATCAATCTGTGTAACAGAGTCATGGGTAATTGCTCCTCGTAAGTCCTGAATAATTCTCTGTACTGAGCTTGGATAAAACTGGGTAGGGTGTGCCGTAAACACAACTTTTACACTGAAATCTTTCAGTTTTTCCCGCACTTTTTCAATTTTATGATCCTGCAAAGAACGCTCAAAAAGGTTGGTTACGGTACCGTTGTCACTTTCAGAATGAAGGTTGGGAAAAGCCGCATCTTCAATACTGTCAAACAATACTACCTGTCTTTCTATATACTGAATAATTTTGAAAAGCAGTTCCAGTTTCTGCTCTTCAGTATGAAGGTCTGTATGGTTCTTAAAAAATTCTTCGACGATATTTTCAGGAGTTTTTCCTGCTTCATAGCCGGTTCTGCTTTCTTCATAAAGAAACGGAAGCAGCATTCCGATATTCGTCATTTTATCATAAGGCAGGCTCATAAATAATGAATTATAGATCTGGAATTTATTTTCCACGATCTGCCTGAATTTTTCTGCGCGTTGGTCGTGTATCATAATAACAAATGTAAGCGATTTTCAAATGAGTTGGATTGACAAATGACAAAAATTGAGACCAAAGTGCAAAAAATAACACTAATTTTCACTTTAATTCTTAGAAAAAGATAACATATACTTTTTTCACAATAATGAAAAGATAGAAATTAACATTGATGATTTTGATATCACAGATTACTACCTTTCACAGGTTTTGAAAATATTTAGAGACCGTTTTAATAATTCTGGTGTACTATAATTTTGATTACCAAATATTAATAATTAATTTTACTCTTTATACCATCCATAAACCATGAAAAAAACATTTATTTTCTTACTTATAACACTTCTGTTCATCTCCTGTGAAAAAGATTGTTACAATCCGCCGCTGCCTATTCTTTTTGAGTTTGTAAATTCCAACAATGAAAATCTTATTGCCAACGGGACACTGACCAATTATTCGGTTCAGGATGAAAACAATATGAATGTACAGCTAACCAAAACATCGGACAATAAGGTTATTCTGGAAAATGTAGGGGCTTATAATGGAACAAAAAAATATACATTTTATTCTGATATCAAAACCTTTGATTTTTCAATACAATCATCAGAATTTAAAGGAGGTTGTGACGGATATCAAATCAATAAATTAACTTTTACAGGTATAAATATTGATGTCACTGATGAAAAAGGATATTATAAGATCGTTTTGCAATAAATCCTGGCTTTGTTAAATTTGTAAAAAAACAACAGAATGAAAGTAGTATTTCTGACTTTATTGTTATCATGCGGTTTGATTTTCGGTCAGAAAGCTGTTCCTGCTGATTTCAAAAAAATCCCGGAAATCCTGGATAATATAGAACTACTCTATCCGTTCATTGTACCGGATAAAGCTTACGCTTATTGGCGGGTGCTCAGCAATGATTCCGATTATGAAAAAGCAGTTATTTATGAGAGTCAGGCTCCTGACTTTATGACCATCAATGAGCCGGTTCCGGAAAGAGGCTTTTTCCAGAAATGTATGGGTAACAATTGTTTTTCATACATTCTGGCATGCAAAAATGAAAAACCGGTTTATTTTTCAAGTGAACAGCAGTTAAGAGACTTTATAGGGACAGTAGACAATCTTCCTGAAGCTATTTTACTGGCAAAAACATATGGCTATTCGGTAGATACTGGCAACCGTTTTACCGGATCCTATAAAATTGAGGACCATCATATCTTAATGTATCTGATGCAGTCCAAAGGCTGCCCGGCGGTAAAAGAATCTTTCTGGATTAAAATCAACAGAAAAACCGGAAAACTGGAGGCAAAAAGCAATGGAGTTTACGCAAAAGATGAAAACTGTTCTTCTTTGTAACTGACCCTTTTGAAAAATACCGAGATTTTATCTGAGATAAAATTGATGATCTCATTTTAAACCATTAAGATTTTTTAAGGGGATAAGAGTAGTTAAGAGAAACAGCTAAAATTATTTGTTGAGCGCTACCTTATTCTTCATCAAAGATGCATCTTAATTATTCTTATTGCCTTTATTGATCTTAATGGTTTATTTTCTGATGTATAAATTTTATATATTGACAGCTCCCTGTCCCGACGCTATCAGATAAGCTTCTTTAAGCGTTTCCGAATAGGTTGGATGGGCATAGGAAATACGGAACATATCTTCTGCGGTCACTTCATATTCCTGGGCAATAACACCCTGTGCAATCAGATCAGCCGCTCTGGCACCAATAATATGAACTCCCAATACTTCTCCATATTTCGGATCTACCAAAACTTTGGCAAAGCCATCCATATCCATTGAAGCCCGGGCTCTTGCACTGGCAGAAAACGGAAATTTCCCGACATTATAGGCAATATTATTTTTCTTGAGGTATTCTTCGGTATATCCTACAGAGGCCACTTCCGGCCAGGTATATACTACTGAAGGAATACGGTTATAATGAATATGGCGCTTTTGTCCATTAATGGTTTCAACGACAAAAACTCCTTCTTCTTCCGCTTTGTGCGCCAGCATTGCGCCGCCGATCACATCGCCAATAGCATAGATATTGGATGCTGAAGTCTGTTTTTTTTCATTCACTTTAATAAAGCCTCTTTCATCAAGCGCTACATCTGTATTTTCAAGCCCAAGACCTTTCACATAAGGGCTTCTTCCTACTGCTATCAATACATAATCTGCCTCCAGCTCGCCTTCTGTTCCATTTTGATCTTTAAAAAAGACTTTAGCAGCAGAGCCTATATTTTCTGTTTTATAAACGCCCTGGTTAAGACGGATATCTATTCCTTCTTTTTTAAGAATTTTCTGCAGACTTTTCCCAAGCTCATGATCCATAGCCGCAATCAGGTGATCTGCATATTCCAGAATGGTCACTTTCGTTCCGATACGGTTGAAAATAGACGCCATTTCCACACCGATTACTCCACCGCCGATAATTACCATAGATTCAGGCTTCTCCTGTAAAGACAATGCTTCTGTAGAAGTGATAATTCTCTGCTTATCAATTTTCACCCCCGGAATGCTTGATGGCTTTGAACCTGTTGCAATGATGGAATGCTGTGCAGTAATCTCTTTTACTTCAGAATCGCTGATAATTTTTATCGTGGAATTATTGATAAAGCTTGCTGTTCCTTTAAGCCTCGTAATTTTATTTTTATTCATTAAAAAGTCGAGACCTCCCGTATTTTTTGAAACGACATCTGCTTTTCTCCTGTACATCTGCTTAAAATCAAGCTCTATTTTGTCCAGCCTGATGCCATGTTCATTAAATTTTTGCTGTGCTTCTGCATAATGATGGGTACTATCCAGTAAGGCCTTAGTCGGAATACACCCCACATTGGTACATGTTCCTCCCAATGTATCATATTTTTCTATGATTACTGTTTTATATCCCAGCTGTGCACTTCTTATAGCGGCCACATATCCACCAGGTCCTGAGCCGATTACGGCAATATCATAATGATCCATTTGATGTATTAATTTTTTATGATTAAATTTACTTGCAAAATAAAAGCAAAATTAAAACAAACACTTTCATTTTGCAAGTATTATTTTAAAATTAACAATATGAGTAAAAAAAGATCCGGCTGCCCGATCAGCTGTTCTCTCGAAATCTGGGGAGATAAATGGTCTCTGCTCATCATAAGAGATCTTATGCTGAAAAAGGAATGCACGTATGGTGATTTTCTGAAGGCTGATGAAAAAATAGCAACAAATATTCTGGCGTCAAGACTTCAGAATCTGCTGGATCACGGGATTATTGATAAAAAAGACCATCCTGACAGCAAACTGAAAAGTTTTTATTTTCTGACACAAAAGGGAGTCGATCTTATTCCTGTGATCGTTGAAATCAATCTTTGGGGAGACCAGTATCTCACCATTCCTGATGACAGGAAAAAGCTCCTTGAAGAGATAAAAAAAGATAAAGAGGGATTTATTAAGAGAGCAAAAGCCTATCTTCTATCAACTGTTTAATAGGCAGACAGCATCATAGCTTTCATAAAATTGAGTAATAGCAATTTTAAAATTTCATTAACTCATTTTTCCTTTTTCATTCCGTAAATTTGGAATAAAATAAATTTAGAACAATGCTTAATTTCGAGTTTAAAAACCCAACAAAAATACTTTTCGGAAAAGGTGAAATCACCAAAATTTCCAAAGAAATCCCTAAAGATGCCAAAATATTAATGATTTATGGTGGCGGAAGTATCAAAAACAATGGGGTGTATGACCAGGTAAAAGAGGCTTTGAAAGATCATGTGCTGTATGAGTTTGGCGGAGTACCTGCCAATCCTGAGTATGAAGTATTGCTGAATGCCTTAAACTTTATCAAAGAAAAAAACATCACTTATCTTCTTGCGGTAGGCGGTGGTTCTGTGATTGACGGAACGAAATTCCTTTCTGCAGCAGCCTATTACGATGGTGAGCCTTGGGATATCCTCAGAAAATCGGTACGAACTTTTGAAGGGGAAGGAATGCCATTCGGAAGTATTTTAACACTTCCTGCAACCGGTTCTGAGATGAACTCCGGATATGTAATCTCAAGAAGAGAAACACATGAAAAACTTTCATCAGGAGGGCCGGGACTTTTCCCTCAGTTTTCTGTGCTGGATCCTGAAGTAATCAGATCTATTCCAAAAAATCAAATCGTGAATGGAATTACGGATGCTTACACCCATGTTCTGGAACAGTATATGACTGCTCCTTCTTCTGCCGACCTTCAGGAAAGAATTGCAGAAAGCATTCTGATCAGCCTTCAGGAAACGGCTCCTAAAGTATTGGCTGATGATTTCAGCTATGATGCTGCCGGAAACTTTATGTGGTGCTGTACAATGGCCCTGAACGGACTGATCCAGAAAGGAGTGATTACAGACTGGGCAGTACACGCCATGGGCCACGAGCTGACAGCTTATTTTGGTATTGACCATGCAAGAACGCTGGCCATTATTGCTCCATCCCACTACCGCTACAATTTTGAAGATAAAAAGGGGAAACTGGCCCAGTACGCAGAAAGAGTCTGGGGAATTAAAGACGGAAGTGTAGAGGAAAAAGCAGAATTGGGTATCAAAAAACTGGAGGAATTCTTCCACAGTCTTCACATTAAAACCAAACTTTCTGAATATACAGAAGATTTTAAAGGCACTGCAGAAAAAGTTGAAAAAGCTTTTACAGAAAGAAACTGGCTTGGACTTGGAGAATACAAAAAACTGACTCCTCAGGATGCTTATAAGATTGTAGAGATGAGTTATTAATGGACTCAGGATGCATGTTTCTGGGTACGGGGTTTGAGGTTTGAGCTACGTTATTCTGAGATTCGGATGAATGTGTTTATATTTATTTTCAAGTTGAAAATATATAACCCAAAACTCGTATCTCGTATCACAGCATTCATAAAATTATTTAATTTACAAACATTTGTTTAAAAATTCGTTATTTCATTATAAATATTTCAAATTTATTTATATTTTAGCATATTCTTAAATTTGTGAAAATGAAAAAACAGCTACTTTTATTTGCCTTTTCTGCCATTGCGCTTACCTCTTGTAAAGATGACAATCTTGAAGCTTACGATATGGATATCATGAAGGGAGATTGGAAAGAGGTTAAAAGAGAAGTGATCTCTGGGAAAGATAATAAAACAGTGCTTTATACTGAAACGTTAACAGCATGTGCTGCTAAAAATACTCTTTTCTTAAGAACGGATTATTACGTAAGCTATACAGCATATACAGGAGAAGGAGCAAACTGTACTCCTACAGTGAAAAACGAAGGAAGATATACTTACGATGCTGATTCAAAAATTATTGGAATTAAACTTGGAGATGATGCCTCAGTTAATTACAGAGTAGATATTCTGACAGGCAAGGATTTAAAACTTGCTCAGCAATCAGGAATTTTTGATATGGACGGAGATAAGATTCCGGACATTCCTTATGTTACTTACAAAAGATAAATCATATACTCCCGTTAAACCGGGAGTTTTTTATTATTTTTATATCTGAATTTAAAACTGAATATAATGAAGAAGATTCTATCAGCATTTCTATTGCTGTATTGTACGATTGTCTTTTCACAGGAAAAGAAACCCATGTATTGGCAGGACATCCAGGCGTTTAAAAAACAGGACCAGCAAAATCCACCACCCAAAGATGCTATCCTGTTCATCGGAAGCTCATCATTTACCAGATGGACTGATATTGCAGATTATTTTCCTGATAAAACAATTATCAACAGAGGATTTGGAGGTTCCAGGCTTACGGACCTCAATTATTTTGCCAATGATCTCCTGGCTCCATATCAGCCCAAACAGATAATTATCTACTGTGGAGAAAATGATTTTGCTGACAATCATCAGCTAAAAGCAAAAGTAGCAGTGAGCCGGTACAAAGCTTTCTACAAAAAAATACGTGAAAGATTTCCTGATATTGAAGTAGGTTATATCTCAATGAAATACTCGCCGAGCAGAGAAGTGATCTGGCCACAGATGAAAATCGCCAATAAAAAGATTGAAGCTTTTATGAAAAAAGAACCTAATGCTGAATTCATTGATGTTACTAAAGCAATGGAAGATGCTAACGGGAATGTAAGAAAAGATATTTTTGTGGAAGATATGCTTCACTTTAAGCCGGAAGGATACAAGATCTGGACGAAAGTGATTACTCCTTACCTGAAATAAACTAAAACCTATGATAAAAAAAACAATAACCATTTTATTTTCTGTTTTACTCTATTCTTTTTCATTTTCTCAGGAGAAGCCCAATGAAAAAACAGTTCTTCGGGAACTTTCAGAAAACGCATGTAAGTGTACTGATTCCATTGCTTTATCTAACAGAAAGAAGGAAGATATCATTAAAGATGTTCATGGATGTATTGATAAATACACAGGTGCTCTTCAAATTTCAACACTTTTGAAAGGAGCAGAAAAACAATCTGAAAACGCACCTGAAGTAAACGGGAAAAAGCAGATCAATCTGACATTTAATACCAATAAAAATTCACAGCAGTATAAAGAAAGCTATAATGAACTTGAGCGCTATCTGATGCAAAACTGTGAGAGCGTAAAGAGAGCTACTACAACTTCAGAAACCAGTTATGACAAGTTCTCAAAGAATAATACAGCACTTGATTTATACCAGAAAGCCATTGACGCATCCAAACAGGAAAACTGGAAAGAAGCAATCCAGAACTATGAACAGGCTGTAAAGATTGATCCGAAATTCATTTATGCATGGGACAACCTGGGAATCTGCTACAGGAGAGTTGAAGAATATGATAAAGCTCTTAATGCTTATAAACAGTCTTTAGCTATTGACCCTAAAGGCAAAATGCCTTTACAGAATATAGCCATCACTTATGTCTATAAAAAAGAATATCAAAAAGCAATTGATGCATATGGGGATTTTGACAAAATGTATCCCGGCGATCCGGAAGTTTATTATGGAATGGGACAAGTTTATTTTACCCACCTGAAGAATAATGAGAAAGGTCTTGATAATATTTGTAAAGCATACAGGATTTATTCTGAACAGAAATCGCCTTACCGATCAGATGCTGAAAAAATGATAGGCTATATTTACAAAAGTATGAAAGAAGAAGGTAAAACTGACAAGTTTAAAGAAATCTTGAAGAATAACAATATTCAATTTGATTAAAAATTGTTTAAATTTATTAGAATATTTAAATTCAAATAAGTTTAAACGACTTCAAAAATAAAAACGATTCCTTTGCGGGAATCGTTTTTATTTTATTTCTTTCTTTTTGATTTTGATTTTGCTTTCTGCTGGGCTCTGTTTGCTCCGAACTTTTTGGGTGCTTTTCTTTTAGAAGGTCCTCCCCAGTTTTCTTTTGTATTTTTAGCTTTCTTCTCGTGGAATGCTCCTCCTCCTTCGTTCAGTTTTACCTGTACAGGATTTTTCATCACCACTTCGTTTTTTTCGGAAGCTATTTTATTAGGATTGATTTTAACGCCTTCCGGGAAATCATTAAATTTCAATTCCTTATCCATTAACAGTTCAATATCAAGAATCAGAGGTTCTTCTTTTTTGGTAACAAAAACCAAAGCTTTTCCTTCTTTATCCGCTCTACCCGTTCTACCTATCCTGTGGATATACTGCTCAGGAATATCAGGTGTCTCAAAATTGATAACATGGGTAATATTTGAAATGTCAAGACCTCTCGCCATTACATCTGTGGTAATCAAACCTCTGATCTCTTCATTTTCAAATCTTTTCATCGCTTTCAGCCTGTAGTTCTGCGATTTATTAGAGTGAATCACATCAAACTGTTCAGGGAACAGCTCATCAATCTTAGTGAAAAGCAGATCAGCATGTTTCTTATTATTGTTAAAGATCAGCACCTTAGACATATCTGTATCTGTCTTCAACAAATGTTCAAGCAAGTTGATTTTAGTATTGAAGTTTTCTACTTTATAACCAATCTGTTCAATTTTTTCAAGTGGTGTTCCTGATTTAGCCAATGAAATTTCTATCGGACTGGCAAAATATACGTCCAGCATTTCATCTACTGCTTCTGTCATGGTTGCTGAGAAAAGAATGTTCTGCCTCTTCTCTTTCATCATTTCAAAAATATGGCTAAGCTGTGGTCTGAAACCTAAGTTAAGCATTTCGTCAAACTCGTCAATGATCAGCTTCTGAACTTCTTTCAAAGAAATTGCGTTATCTATGGAAAGGTCCATCACTCTTCCCGGAGTTCCTACCAGGATATCACATCCGTCATTGAACAGCAATTTCTGAGTATTGATATTTTTTCCACCATAAACTCCGATTACTCTTGCCGTAATATTTTCTGTCAGTTTCTCAAGAATTTCAGTTACCTGTACTACCAGTTCTCTGGTAGGAACCAGCACCAAAACAGTTGGATTTCCTGTCTTGCTGTATTTCCATGTTTTAAGAACGGGTAAAAGATATGCTAGTGTTTTTCCGGTTCCGGTCTGTGCAATTCCCATTACATCTCTTCCTGAAAGAATAGGTTTTAAGCTCTTTTCCTGAATCGGGGTAGGTTCAAATAATTCCAAATCCGCTAAAACATCAAGAATTTTAACCGGCAGGTCAAAATCTGCAAAAGTGAGTTTTTCCATTTTGCAAAGATAGGTATTTAATTTTTTAGTATAGAAGCAGAAGGCCGGAAGCCGGAAGATTATCAGCTGCCCTGTTTAAGTTTTTGAATTTATTGGTTAAACAACTGATGATTATTCAAAGTTATTTCTTTCCTCTCGCAGCATCCATCCAGCTATTTTACTCAATTCACCTTAACACTTTCACTGATAATTTTAATATCATCATCTATCCATTTGCTTGAGGTAATAATGACATAGCCTTTCTTTTTAGGATCTTTTTTAATAGGAAATTTATCTTCTTCCCACTGGTTACAATGAGTTGAAATAGACGGTAATAATGGTTTCCAGCCTGTTTTACTGAAAGTATATACATAGAACGGATGCCAGCAGCTGGTACACCAATTCGGGTAAAATCCAATCTCTTCTTTCCCATCACCATTAAGATCACCTACATTATACAGGCTCCCCTGGTTTGCAGGGGTAACCGTTATAGAAGGGATATTTTTATCGCTGAAATAGATAGTAGTTTCACATTTTCCTTCACATTCCTCACCACAGTCGCTGACTTTTGTATAGGCATATTCTTTTGTTCCGTTTCCGTCAAAGTCTCCCTGAAGTTTCTCTTCGCTATTTTCCTGAGCCGTACAAAAGGAACTCAATAATGTAAATGCAGTTATAATAAGTGCTTTCATTGTGGTCGTGGTTTTCAGATATGGAATTTGACGGATGATTTTCGGGTTACGGGTGCAATATTTATAGAGTTTACTTTAAAGTTTGAGCTTACTTTCTTGTAACCCGCAACAAAAGTATTAAAACTAAAATTACTGAAAAAATAAAGCCTAAAACTGCTACCAGAGACAGTTCTCCAATTCTCGGGCCGGATTCTGAAGTAAAAACTATAGCCGTTGCAATAATATTCGCTCCTAAAACCATAGCCAGAATCAGATTAATTACACTGGATTTAATAAGCTGATTGGTCTTCTCTATATTTTTGATCTCACTGGAAACCGTAAATTTATTTTCATCAAGCTTTTGGAGTACAGAACGGAGTTCTTTTGGAATTTCATCTACATTATCCGTAAAATTCATCATCCGGTCCATCCCTGTTTTTAAAAGATTCTTTGGTTTGATTTTTTTGGTGAAAATCTTTTTGGTATAAGGATGCAGACTTTTCACAATATCCAGATCAGGATTGATATTTCTTCCTACCCCTTCTATCAGGCTTATTCCTTTAAATAAAAGATAGAAATAATCTGGCATATAAAGCCTGTTGTCTTTCAGAATATCCTTCATCTTGTTGAGGATCACCTGCACATTGATATCCTGTAATGATGAACTGTGAACAAAATTCAGGATATCCTCCACATCATTTTCGAACCTGCGTTCATCAGGAATTTCATAGCTGACTGCCATTTTCTTAAGATAGCGGACTATTTTATGGGAATTTTTGGCAACAAAACTTACGATAAGGTTTTCCAGAATTTCTTTATCATTGGGCTGAATTTTCCCTACTGCTCCAAAATCAATGAAAACGATTTTGCCATCTTTTTTCACTAAGATATTTCCGGCATGAGGATCAGCATGAAAGAATCCGTAATCCAAAATCTGAGAAACAAAAAGCCTTAATCCTACTTCAGAAACCTTTACAGGATCAATACCATTCTCCAGAAGAACTGATTTATCCGTAACTTTTATCCCATCTATGAATTCCATACAGAGAATATTGTTGTTGGAAAATTCTTCATAGACTTTTGGAACATAGGTCTCTTTATTATTCTTAAAATTAAGACGGAACTGCTGGATATTATTTCTTTCATTGATCAGAGAAACTTCTTCAAGCAATGATTTTTCAAACGTAGAAATAGCCTGTTTCAGATTAAGTTTCTCTCCTATTTCCGAATAAGTGGATATCAGTTTTTCAATATCTTTGATTAACAGTAAATCATCCTCAATCACTGACTGCACGTCAGGTTTTCTTAATTTTAGAATCACCGGACTGCCGTCCAGTAAAACCGCTTTATACACCTGTGCAATGGAAGCTGTTGCTAAAGGCTTTTTCTGAACTTCAAGGAAGTAATCTTTCACAGAAATATTAAACTCACTTTCCAGTGCTTCTTCTACATCCATATCTACTGTTTCCACTTTGTCCTGAAGTTTCTGCAGTTCCTGAATAAGTTCCGGTGGCAGCAAGTCTTCCCTGTTGCTGAATGTCTGGCCGAGCTTTACAAAGGTAGGTCCCAGCTCTTCAAGAGCCAGTCTTATTCTTTCATAAACGGTTCCTTTTGAAATAATTTCATCTGAATTGCCTGAAACGTCCTCCTGCTTATTCCCTCCGTTCATTCTCGCCAGAAGATCTTTGAATCCATATTTACTCAATACGGAAATCAGTTTTGCGGATCTCTTCAGTTTTCTTTGCTGCTTGTCAAACATAGTGTATCAATAGTAGGTGCAATTTACTCCAAAAACTGTTCCTATTTTTATTAAATTAGGGAACTTAAAACTAACTACCATTACTTATGAAAAAAACTTTTACTTTATTGTTCTCGATTCTTACCTTCTGCATTCTTTCGGGACAATCCAACTATAGCCAAAGGTACAAAGAGTACGACAATCAAAATTTTCAAAAAGCCATATATTACTTTAACAAAGCGATCGATACCAGAGAAAATATTTCTGATTCTTATTTATACAGAGGGATGTCTTATCTCTATTTATATGATGCTGAAAAGTGCAGGGCAGATTTTGATAAAGTTCTGGAATTAGATCCTAAAAATAAAATGGTTTATACTTTTTACGGTAAGTATTATTCATTAACCAATCAGTTTGCCAAGGCTGTTGAAAGTTATACTATTGCATTGGAAAGAATGCCTGATGATTATAGATTATATGGTGAAAGAGGAGCTGCTAAAGCTGAACTCGGGATGTATAGTGAAGCTCTTGCCGATGCTGATATCTCTGTACAAAAACAACCAAAAAATTACAGAGGGTATCTGAACCGGGGTTATGTTAAAATGCGTATGGACAAATATGCTGAAGCCGTTGAAGATCTCAGCACTTCATTAGCGGTTCAAAAATCAGAAAAAGGTTATGAACACAGAGGAATGGCGTATGCCTTATTAAGAAAGAATGATGCTGCATTGCAGGATTTTGAAAAGGCACTGGAATATAATCCGAATAATCCTCTTGTTCTATATTATCAGGGAGAAGTTTTATTATCTACAGGACAGCAGGAAAAAGCCTGCAAAAGTTTTATAAAGAGCAAACAGCTGGGGAATGACAGCATTGATGATGTTATTTCTAAAGCCAAATGTCAGGAGGTCAAAAATTAAAAATAACAATACATAATCAAATTTTAAAGAATTAAAAATATTCATAATAAGAAAAAAATATCATTTCTCATAAAATTTAATATATTTACAAGGTACAATAAAACAAACTAAAAGTATTAGAACATGAAAAATTTACGTAACAACAAACTTTCAAGAGAGCAATTAAAAGGGATCGCAGGAAGCGGTCTTAGTGGCATTACTATTCCAAACTGCTCTAACGAGTGCTGCCCTACTGACGGAAGACCAAGATGCCCAAGACTGATCTGTCCTGCGGTAGTTTGCCCTCAGTATGTTTAATGTATTAAAAAAAATTTTAGGTAAATAAAAACAGAATGCATCAGCATTCTGTTTTGTTATTTAAGATAGGTTTCATACAGATCTTTCCGGCGGTCTTTCATCACCTGTACAGAACCGTTGTGATGGAGATCTTTTAACAGATTCAGGTCTACGTCTACAATCAGGGTCATTTCTGTATTGGGAGTTGCTTCTCCTTTCACCGCATTGGATGGAAAGGCAAAATCGGAAGGGGTAAATACGGCAGCCTGCCCGAACTGAATATCCATATTGTTTACCTTAGGAAGATTTCCTACACAACCTGCAATCGCTACATAACATTCATTTTCTATAGCTCTTGCGGCAGCACAGTGGCGTACTCTCATGTAAGCATTCTGAGTATCTGTAAGGTAAGGAACAAACAGAATTTTCATTCCCTGGTCAGCTAAAATTCTGGGCAGTTCCGGGAATTCAACATCATAACAGATCACAAGACCTATTTTTCCGCAGTCGGTATCAAAAACTTTTATTTCATTTCCTCCTTTCATCCCATAGTACCTTTTTTCATTCGGAGTAATATGAATTTTTCTATATTCATCCATACGGCCATCACGGTGAAGAAGGTAACTGACGTTGTAGAGTTCATTATTTTCAAAAACAGGCATACTTCCGGAGATAATATTGACATTGTAACTGATAGCCAGTTCGGAAACTTTATTCTTAATCTGTTCAGTAAGTTTCGCCAGCTCTATCATACTGTCCCTCTCCGAAAGATTATTAAACGGAGCCAGTAGAGGAGTATTGAAAAGTTCCGGAAACAGCACAAAATCCGATTTGTAATCCCCCATCACATTGACAAAAAATTCTACCTGTTCATAAAAAGCCTCTATATCTTTAAAATGCCTCATCTGCCATTGAACGAGCCCAAGCCGTATAATGCTGTCCTGCATCGTATTCGGTCTTTTGCTGTAATAGATATTATTCCATTGTAAAAGCACGGCATTTTCTCTGGAAGCTTCATCTTCGGGAAGATATTTTTTCAAAACCCTGATGGGTAAAAAGTTATTGGAAAGCTGGAAAGACAATACCGGATCATAGATCTCCTTATCTCTCACTTTCCGTATATATTCCCTGGGAGAAAGTTCGTGACTGTATTTATGATAGCTCGGAATTCTTCCTCCAAGAATAATTGATTTTAAGTTTAACAATTCGCAGAGTTCTTTTCGGGCGTCATAAAGCCTTCTTCCAAGGCGCAACTCCCGGAAGTCAGGATCTACAAAGACTTCTATTCCGTACAGAACATTCCCTGTTGAAGAATGGGTATTGAAGGTATAATTTCCTGTAATATCGCTGTAGGTATGATCATCCCCGAATTCTTCATAATTGACAATAATGGAAAGTGCCACTGCCGCCAGTTTTCCATCTACAGTAATACAGATTTGTCCATTGGGAAATATTTTTGTGAGTTTATCGATACTTTTTTTGGACCATATAGATTCCGACATCTGTGGGTAGGCCCTTTTCATCGTTTCTGCCAGCTCATCATAATCCTGAAGGGTCAGGTTTCTTGTTTCTATTTGCATTTGATGTAATTTTACTTAAATTTAGGGAAAATATTTGATTTAAATCCTTACAGGAAAGCACTTTCCAACCATTTATATAAAATTTAACAGTGGATATCACCCCAATCATACGAAAAGCAATTGATTCAAATAACAACTGGAAACATTCTGCTTTCACCTCCGTAATAGAGCTCCTTTCATCTCATTACGACATTGATATAGAAATCGATACAGAAAAAATTGCTGTCCTGAGTCTGAAAAATAAAACAATCGGATATATCTGTTTAAATTATCCTTTGATATTTATTGAAAGTAAATATGTTTTACAAGTAAAAAATTTTCTCTATACATTTAATAATGTAGAATATATTATTGTTGATACCATATTTAACCAATACTTATTAATAAATTCTTATATTTATAATTCTTATTTTGAATATATGGAAAACTTAACTGCTTTTTCTGCTGAGGATTTTTATTTTTATAATGTAAATTAAGAGTTATACTCAATTTTTGAAAGAACTAATATAAAAGCCTTCTAGCTAATCTATAATTTTATTACAACTTTATTTTATCAATGAAGCCATATGCATTAACCTCAGCTATAAGTATCACAATTATTTTTATTTTACGATTTTTTTATCCTGATTCTACGACCAATATCTCGCACAATTTAAACTTGTTTTCAGAATCTGAAATAAATATTCACAACACCAAAAGCTTCATTTACTTTTATTTAGTAGGAGCAACGTTACTAAATTATCTTATTTTCCATAAGCATATACTATTCAAGATGGTATATTCTTTATTGATTATTATCAATCTTATCCTCATTGTTTTTTCATTAAAACAGTTTTAATAAAAAATCCCGCCCAAACGGGCAGGATTTATATTTTAAATTCAAGTCAAAGATTATTCCCACTCAATGGTCGCAGGCGGTTTGCTTGAAATATCGTAAGCTACTCTGTTGATTCCTCTTACCTCGTTGATGATTCTGCTGGAAACGGTATCAAGGAACTCATAAGGAAGTCTGCTCCAAGTTGCTGTCATGAAGTCGATGGTGTTGGCAGAACGAACTACAGCGGTGTATTCGTAAGTTCTTTCGTCACCCATTACCCCTACAGATTTTACAGGAAGAAGCACTACGAATGCCTGAGATACTTTTTCGTAAAGGTCATTTTTATATAGCTCTTCAATGAAAATATCATCAGCTTCCTGAAGGATTCTCACTTTCTCAGCATCTACAGCTCCCAATACTCTGATTCCTAATCCAGGCCCTGGGAAAGGGTGTCTGTATACTAAATGATGAGGAATTCCCAATTCTTCTCCTACCCTTCTTACTTCATCTTTGAAAAGTTCTCTCAATGGCTCTAATAATTCGAATTCCATATCTTCAGGAAGTCCCCCTACGTTGTGGTGAGACTTAATCACTGCAGATGGCCCGTTGACAGACTGGCTTTCAATAACGTCAGGATAGATGGTACCCTGAGCCAGGAATTTAGCGCCTTCAATTTTATGAGATTCTTCATCAAAAACATGGATAAATTCGTTTCCGATGATTTTTCTCTTTGCTTCCGGATCATCTACTCCTGCCAGTTTTGAAAGAAACCTTTCTTTAGCATCTACCATTTTAATGTTCATATGGAAATGCTCTCCATACTGATCCATTACTTTCTTTCCTTCATCTTTTCTCAACAATCCTGTATCTACGAAAATACAGGTCAACTGGTCGCCGATGGCTTTATGGATCAAAACAGCTGCTACAGAAGAGTCTACACCACCTGAAAGCCCAAGGATCACTTTGTTGTCTCCTACTTTCTCACGGATTTCCTCTACTGTTTTTTCTATATAGTTGGTCAGTTTCCAGTTTTTCTCTGAGTTACAGATTCCGAAGACGAAATTTTCAAGCATTTTTGCTCCTTCCTCAGTATGAGAAACTTCCGGGTGGAACTGAACACAGAAGATTTTCTTATCTTCATTGGAGATAGAAGCAATGACCCCTGATTTTGCATTTAATTCAAAACCTGCAGGCAATTCTCCTACTTCATCAAAGTGGCTCATCCAAACTACAGAGTTTTGAGTAACTCCTTTCAATAAAGAGCTTTCTTTTACAATCTCCAGATTTGCTTTACCATATTCTCCTTTTTCACCTTTGTTTACTTTTCCTCCCAAAAGATGGGCAGTCATCTGCATTCCATAACAGATTCCCAACACAGGAACTCCCTGCTCGTATAATTCTTTCTGAACCAGGTGAGCATTTTCTGCATTTACAGAGCTTGGTCCGCCAGAAAGGATAATCCCTTTTGGCTGTTTTGCTAAAATATCTTGTAATGGTGTATTGTAAGGTAAGATCTCAGAATATACTCCCATCTCACGGATTCTTCTTCCGATAAGCTGGTTGTACTGGGATCCGAAATCTAAAATAATAATACCGTTGTTCATTTTTGATAATTGATAAATGATGATTGATAAATGATAGAGCTTATGGCGGCTCGCTTATGACTGATGGCTTGGAGATCACTCCAAATTAACCTTTATCCAACTCACATCTAACCTCTAGCTTCTAACTTATAATTATTAACTGTTTTACAAAAAAAGACTTGGAATGACTCCAAATCTTTTTTCGTGATTTTTATTAAAATTTTCCGATGTCATCTCTGTAGAAGCCGTAATCGAAATGTACATGAGATGCATCTTCGTACACTTTTTTGCGGGCATCTTCATAAGTAGTTCCTGTAGCTACAATGTTCAGTACTCTACCGCCATTGGAAACCACTTTGTCACCCTTACTGATTGCTCCAGCATAAAGTAGCTTACTGTGCTTCATTTTATCTTCTCCTGTGATCTCGAAACCTGTTTCGATATTTCTCGGATATCCTCCTGAGCACATTACAAGACAAACAGCTTTTTCGCCTTTGAATTTAAGCTCGATGTCTTTTCCTTCCATACAATCCTGGATCACATCCAGAAGATTATTTTCCATCAGTGCCATCAATACCTGTGTTTCAGGATCTCCGAATCTCATGTTATATTCAAGAAGGTACGCTCCGTTTTTTGTAACCATTAATCCGAAGAAAATGATTCCTTTAAATCCGAACCCTTCAGCTTTAAGACCTTTAAGGGTAGGTTCCAAGATATTTTTCTCGAAGTCTGCATAATGTTCCTGAGTAAATTCCGGACTTGGAGCTACCGAACCCATACCCCCTGTATTTGGTCCTGTATCTCCGTTTCCTGCTTTCTTATAGTCTTTTGCAGCTACACACGGGAATAGTTTTTCACCATTAGAGAATGCAATGATAGACGCTTCAAAACCTTGTAAATATTCTTCAATAACTAAACGGATACCGGCATCTCCATAAATTCTTCTGATCATAAAATCATGAATTGTAGCTTCAGCTTCTTCAAGGGTATCACAAATAACAACACCTTTACCACCAGCCAAACCGCTTGCTTTGATCACTAAAGGATATTGCTGTGTCTTTACATATTCTATCGCTTCATTATATGAATCAAATACCACAGCTTTAGCTGTCTTGATATCATAGGTCTGCATAAATTTCTTAGAGAAAGCTTTACTTCCTTCAAGGCTTGCTACTTTTTGAGTAGGACCGAAAACCTTAAGATCGTGCTTTTTAAACTCGTCCTTGATACCTGCTACAAGAGGAGCCTCAGGACCTACGATTGTAAGATCAATCTTTTCTTTAATAGCGAAATCTCTAAGTTCTTTGATTTCTGATAAATGAACATTTTTCCCTATTACATCGGTAGTAGCATTCCCGTTGGCAAAAAACATTTTAGAAATTCTTGGGTCATTCTGAAGCTTTGCCGCTAAAGCAGATTCTCTACCGCCTTCACCTATGATTAATATTCTCATACTTTATTTATTATCTAGTCTTATTTTACAAATATATAATTTTGAATGCTAAAAATACAATCCCTAATTATTTTTTAATTCTATTTTAATTAGTGGAAAAAGTGTCTCACCCCAGTAAACATCATTGGTATACCATGCTCGTTAGCAGCTTCTATACTGTCCTGATCTTTTACACTTCCACCTGGCTGAATAATGGCCTTGATACCTTCCTGAGCACAGAAATCTACCACATCACGGAAAGGGAAAAATGCATCTGAAGCCAATACCAGATCTCCGGAGAATTTTTCTTTAGCTCTTTCGATAGCCTGCTGAGTCGCCCAGATTCTGTTAACCTGTCCACCGCCGATACCGAATGCCTGAATTCCGTTGGAAACCACAATTGCATTTGACTTTACGTATTTTACCACTCTCTGAGAGAAAAGTAAAGCTTTTTTCTGCTCTTCTGTAGGCTGTACCTGAGTAACGACTTTGATATCGTCTGAGAAGTGAAGATCATTATCCTGTACAAGGATACCTCCGTCTACTTTCACCCAGGTCTGTTTATCAGAAACAGGGTTAACGATTTTGATGATTCTCAGGTTTTTCTTTTTTCTTAAAATTTCAAGGGCTTCTTCATCAAACTCAGGCGCCATTACAATTTCAAGGAATGTTTTGTTTAGTTCTTCAGCTGTTGCTGCATCAATTTTATAGTTCATTGCAACAATTCCGCCAAAGATGGAAACCGGATCACATTCGAATGTTTTCTGGTAAGTTTCCAGTGCTGAAGTTCCGATCGCCACGCCACAAGGAGTAGAATGTTTTACAGCGCAACAAGCCATTTCTTCCTTAAACTCGGTAACTACTTTCCAGCAAAGGTCCATATCACGAAGATTGTTGAAAGAAAGTTCTTTACCACCAAGCTGTTCGAAGTCTTTCATAGCTCCATTCTCGAAAGTAGAAACATAATAAGCTGCTGTCTGATGAGGATTCTCACCATATCTTAAGTCAGCAACTTTTTTGTAAGAAGCATTCAGATAAGTAGGATATTCTTCATCCAAAAGCATTCTTGAAATGGCTGCATCATAGGCAGAAGTAAGGTTAAATACCTTTCCTGCAAGCTTTTTACGGGTTTCAATATAAGTATCACCGTTTTGTTCCATTTCAATTTTTACTGCCGCATAGTCATCAACATCAGTGATTACCGTTACAGAATCAAAGTTTTTAGCGGCAGAACGAAGCATTGACGGACCACCAATGTCGATAAATTCTACTTTCTCATGCAAAGAAATATCTTTGTTTACATTTTCAAAGAAAGGATAAAGATTTACGATCACCATGTCTATCAGACCAATTCCGTGCTCCTGAACGGTTTTCATGTGCTCTTCGTTGTTACGGACAGCCAGCAGTCCTCCGTGAACTTTCGGATGTAAAGTCTTCACTCTTCCATCCAGCATTTCAGGAAAATTGGTTACCTCATCAATCTGAATAGGATTTAAACCAGCGTCTTTCAAATGTTTGAACGTTCCTCCTGTAGAGATCAACTCATAATTCTGAGCTTCCAAAAACTGTGCGAAATCAATTAACCCACTTTTGTCAGAAACACTGATTAAAACTCTCTTTTTACTCATTTTACTTTCAATTTTTTACTTTTTACAGCTATTTCAAACTGTATTCGGGTCTTTCACCTCCGAACTTACTTTTATTTTTTACTTAGATTTTTTGATAATGCAGCAATGTAGCAGTCTAGCAATGTAACAATACCTTCAACATTGGTAAATTGGTACACTGATACATTGTTATATTTATTAATTTCCCAGGACCTTATTGATCGCTTCCGGAAATATTTCATATTCAATCTGGTGAACTTTCTGCGCCAGTGTTTCAGGGGTATCTTCTGCTGTTACTTCAAAAGACTTCTGAAGAATAGCCTCTCCCTCATCAATACCCGGCGTTACAAAATGTACTGTTGCCCCACTCTCTACTTCTTTCGCTTCAATGACTGCATTATGAACGTTCATCCCCCACATTCCCTTTCCTCCGAACTTCGGAAGCAATGCGGGATGAATATTGATTATTTTACCATTCCAGTTTTCGCAGAATTCCGGTTTTAAAATGGATAAGAATCCTGCCAATACGATCAGATCTGTATCTTGTGGAATCACTTTAGCCAATTCGCTGCTGAAATTCTTTCCTCTTGGAATGAGTATATTTTCTATATTGTGATTTTTTGCTCTTTCCAATCCGAAACATTCCCTGTCAGCGACCACCAGAGTTACTTTTGCATTCCGGATTTCTCCTGAGTCAATAGCATCAATGATCCTCTGCAGATTTGTTCCTGAACCGGAGACGAGTACAACGATGTTCTTCATATTTTGAATGTAACAATGTAGCAGTCTAACAATATAACAATGATTTTAATTGGTACATCGGTATATTGTTACATTGTTACATTGTTATATTATTATAGTGATAAATTGATTTTCTCTGCACCTTCAGTGATTTCGCCAATTTCATAGGCATCATCCAAAAGGTGTAATACTTTTTCAGCATGTTCAGCATCTACAACGATGATCATCCCAACACCCATATTGAATGTTCCGTACATTTCCTCACGTGCCACACCACCTCTCTTCTCAAGCTCAAGCATTACACTTGGAATTCTGATTTTTGAACCGTCAATAGAAGCACAAAGTCCTTCAGGAATAATTCTTGGAACGTTTTCATAAAGACCGCCCCCTGTGATGTGAGCAATTCCTTCTACTTTCACTTCTTCCAATACTTTATGGATATCTTTATAGTATAATCTTGTAGGAACTAAAAGTGTTTCATATAAAGGTTTCCCTTCAAACTCTTCTTCAAAGTTCGGGAATACTTTTCTTACCAAAGAGAATCCGTTTGAATGGAATCCTGAGCTTGGTAATGCAATAATTTTGTTTCCAGCTTTAATCTTGGACCCATCAATGATCTGATCCTTTTCTACGATTCCTACGCAGAATCCTGCAACATCATAGTCTCCCGGCTGGTACATTCCTGGCATTTCAGCAGTTTCTCCACCGATCAGTGCACAATTGTTATCCTTACAAGCTTCCACCATTCCTAAAACAATTTCTGCAGCGATTTCCGAATCAAGCTTTCCGCAAGCCAGATAATCTAAGAAGAACAAAGGTCTTGCACCGTGACAAAGAATATCATTGGCACACATTGCGAAGCAATCTATACCGATAGAATCATACTTTTTAGTATCTAAAGCTACTTTCAGCTTGGTCCCTACTCCATCTGTTCCTGATACAAGAACCGGATTTTTATATCCACCGATTTCATAGAAAGCACCAAAACTTCCCAAATGATTCAGTACATTAGAATTGTGGGTTTCACCGACCGCCTTTTTGATCTTGTCAACCGTTTTGTATCCTTCTTCTTTGTCTACTCCTGCTGATTTGTAAGTGTTGCTCATGTTTAATAATTTAATAATGTAACAATATATCAGTTTAGCAATGTAACAATAGCTTCACTTTGGAAACCGGAGAATTGGTAAACTGGTACATTAGTATATTGATACATTTTATTTTAATAATTACTTTTATACTTGATTTTAGAAAACAAAAAAGCCGACAATCTTTTCAGATTATCGGCCGTTATTTTATCTCAGAATTTCAGAGCCCACAATTTTCCCTTTATGAGAAAAACATTGTTTATAGGAGGTCTGAATTTTCATCTCTTTTCTTTTTGCAAAAATAGTAATTTTAAATGAATATTCAAATTCTATTTTTCAAGGATCGTTTCAATGGCTGCAATCTTCTTAATTTTTTCCTTTAATTCACTGTCTTTCTCATCATTGGAAATTTTTTGAGCAGCTTTATCAAAGTTGTCATTAAAGAATGGAAGGGAAAAAGTTTCCACCACATTTCCACCATGGAAAGGGAAACGCTTTGATGCAGCTTCCAAAACTCCCGCTCCACCTCTACCTCCCGGAGATGTAGACATCAATAGCATCGGTACTTCATTCCAAACCGTTCTGTCTTTAATTCTGGATACCCAGTCGAACACATTTTTGAATGCTGTAGAATACGTTCCGTTGTGCTCTCCCAAAGACACCAATAATACATCAGCTCCATCAATTTTTGCTGCAAAATCATGGGCTTCCTGAGGAACACCGTTAGCCAGCTCTCTTTCATGTTTGTAGATAGGCATTTCGAAAGGGTTTAAATCAATTACTTCAGTTTCTGCGTTTTCAAATAATGTTGAAGCATATGCTACCAACTGCTTGTTCATTGATACTTCTGAGTTACTTCCTGCTATTGCTAAAATTTTCATATGTGAGGTTTATTTTTAAGATTACAAATTTAGTTTTTTATTTAAGATAAGCCGGTAATTCCATTGGGACTTCCATTAATAATACTTCTGTGTCTTCTACCGCCTCAATATTAAAGCTCTGAGTATCCCAGATTCCCAGTCCGTCTCTTTCATTCAGAACACGGTCTCCAATTTTTACACTTCCTTTTAAAACAAATGCATAAACCCCGTTTCCTTTTTTATGAAGCATATAATTTTTCCCATTTCCTTTTTTAAAGTTACCTAGATTAAACCATGCATCCTGATGAATCCAAACTCCGTCATCATTTTTATCAGGAGATAAAATCTGCTGAAATCCATTGATCTTTTCACCCTCTTTAATACTTTTCTGGTCGTATCTTGGCTCTACATCCAGTTCTCTGGGGAAAACCCAAATCTGCAGAAATTTTACTTCTTCATCCTTATTTTTATTGTATTCGCTGTGCATAACACCGGTTCCGGCGCTCATGACCTGAATTTCCCCTTTTCTGATCACCGCTGTAGTTCCCATTGAATCTTTATGCTCAAGATCTCCTTCCAGGGGAATAGAGATAATTTCCATATCCCTGTGCGGGTGTGTTCCGAAGCCCATTCCCTGAGAAACGGTATCATCGTTTAATACTCTTAAAACACCAAAGTGTGTTCTTTCTCTGTTCTGATAGTTGGCAAAACTGAATGTATGGTAAGAATTTAACCATCCGTGGTTGGCATGGCCTCTTGAATCTGCTTTATGATATACTGTTTTCATTTTCTGTGATTATTTATAGTACAAATGTACGGCATATGGGTGTTTAAACAGTTGATGTAGGTTAAGAAAGGAAATTGGGAATAAAATGAATAAATTCCCACTCTTCTAATCAACCGTGTCAAGGTTTAAAACCTTGACACGGTTGATTAGAAAGCATCTTTAATCTTCGAATTTCTTTTAAGATAAAAAAACAGACCACAGATTATCATCATTAAAACTGTCAGAATTTGTAAAACTTCATTAATATAACCAGAAAAACTTCCCAAAACATTCGTTACAATACCGGTCCCTATTTGATTGGCTGCCATCAGAAATCCTGAAACTAAAACAGAATAGGCAGGAAATTCTACTGTTCCCCAGCCAATTGAACCAGGAAATATGCTTCCCATACAAAAACCAATCATCAGCATCATGAATAACAGGAGATGGACATGAGGATAAACCAACAGTAAAATAATCATTATTCCCACTGCAACAGGAGCATAGAGAAAGAATAAGGAAAGATCAAATATTTTTGAAAATACCCCAAACAGAAGGCGGTTCAAAGCAATCCCTGCCCAAAAGAGAGACAGGCCAATGCTGGCTTCGCTATTATCCAGCCCTTTACTTTTTAAGATAATTCCTCCAAAGCTCCCGAAAGTTCCTTCTACACAGCCATACAAAATAATTGCAATGAAAAACACCCACAGTTTTTCAGGAATTCTCACATGATCAGGAAGTTTAAAAAATGACCCTTTTTCAATTTTAAAAAATAAAAAAACAATCAACACCAAGCTTATAACAACAAATATACTTCCGGGAAGATACATCCAGTTTCCGACATCTCCTAGAAGATTCATCATCAGTGGAGAGGTGGACGTACCTAATCCTACCAGAAACTGAAGAATTAAAATCGCATTGGTATTTCCTTTTTCAAATAAACTTGCTGCCAGTGGATTCAGTGTGGTAATGGAAAGTCCGAAACCTGTTCCTGTAAAAGCCACCAACACCATTAATACAGAAAACAACAGTTTTTTTTCAACAAGAAAATAATGCAGCACCCATAGAGAACCTGTAGAAACAAGCATCAGCAGAACTCCCAACGAAAGAATTATTTGGGGTCCCCATTTATTAACCAAAATCGGTGCTCCCAGACATGCCACGATGATACATAGTACCTGAGGAATAAACAGGTTCCCAAACTGTGAGGAAGATAACGCAAACAAAGAGGGATCTGTAAAAGCTGTTCCCAGTGCCGGAAAAATCACAAAATTAACCCCGGCCAGAAAGGCAAGCAAGTAGACAACAGCTATAATAGTTTTTCTGTTGTTCATCTTTTATTTCAATAGAGTATTTTTAAGGTATTCTCCCACTCTTAAAGCCATTGCTATAATGGTAAGTGCCGGATTTACGGCTCCACTTGAAACAAAAAAACCTCCGTCTACGATATACAGGTTTTCAAGGTCATGCGCTTTACAATTAACATCCACTACTGAGTTTTTCGGGTCCAGTCCCATTTTTGTTGTTCCGTTTTGATGAGCAGGGGAAGCAATATCCATTCCTTTACTAAAATAATAACCTTTGAACAGAAAGCTTTCAAACTTCCCTGATGCTTTTAACGCTTTTATTAATTCTGATTTAAGAAATTCGTGTCCTTTCTGATTATTGTCCGTATAGCTGATCTTAATCTGACCGTTTTCTACTGTTACTCTGTTTTCAGGATCTGGCAGATCTTCTGAAGTCAGCCAGAAGTCAACAGCGTGTTTAGCCATTAGCTCAAAAGTAAATCCCGGTGCGGCAATCGGACTATCTGCCTTAATCTGATGTTCATCTGATTTTCCAAGCATCTGTATATGTCCTAAAGGGAACTCATACTTAGCCGTTGCATGATAAAAATCGTTAATACCAAATGTTTTCCCAAATTTTGTAGGATTAGGTTCAGTATAAAGGGCTATCAATGCTGTATTCTGATGAAACATATAATTACGTCCCACCTGATCTGAAGTATTGGCAAGTCCGTTTGGAAAATGTTCATTTTTACTCTGCAGCAGAATTGCAGCAGAATTGATGGCGCCGGCAGAAAGAATTATGATATCAGAAGTTACTGTTTTTATCTCTCCATCCTGTTCTATAATAACCTCATTTATTTTTCTTCCTGAGCTGTCTGTATTTAGTTTTATAACTTTTGAATGGGTCATCAGCTCAACATTGGGATATTCAAGTGCTTTTGACAGGGCACAAAGATGAGCATCACTTTTTCTTTCTGAAGCATCAGGGAAACCATCAAAACGATCCAGTGTATAAGGAGCATTAGCTGTTGTATGAGGGGTAAAGTTTACGCCGATGGGCAGCTCAAAAGGATTCAAACCATAATCTTTCAGTTCATCAAAAATTTCCTGGATTCTCGGTTCGTGAGGTAGCGGTGGGTTCGGATAAGGTTCGGAATCGAAAGGCTCAGTAGGATCTGCACCTCTTTTTCCATGGACGTTAAAAAGCTGTTCAGCCTCCAGATAGTACTCTTTTAAATCTTCATACTGAATAGGCCATGCAGGTGATACCCCTCCATAATGTTTTATTTCTTTAAAGTCTTCCTCTCTTAACCGAAATAAGGCGGCTCCATAAAACTTGGTATTTCCACCTACATTATAATGCATTCCCGGCCGAAAGCTTTTCCCGTTTTTATCCAGCCAGAGGTCTGTAGTTGTATACCTGTTTTTCTCAAAAACTTCTTCAGAATTCCAATTTTCTTTCTCCACTGGAACATAATCCCCTCTTTCTAAAATCAATATTTTTTTTCCGCTGTCAGCCAGTTTATAGGCCATCGTTGAACCTCCTGCTCCGGTTCCAATAATGATGATATCGTACATTGTTTACAATTTGGTATATCTAAGTTAGAGATTAAAAAAGCAGAGAGAGCTTAACAAAATGTTAAATTTCAATTGATTATATAAATAATTGATAAAAGCAGAACGGCAAGTGAGTAAAATGATCTATTTTTCCGATAAAGGATTTTTGAAAACTAAATTTTAAACTTGAAATTTAAAATTGGACTAAAACCGATTGATCTAGATATCAAAAAAAGCGGGCTAAAGCCCGCTCTATTGGTATTTAAATTCAAAACAGATAATTTTTTAAAAGTGAACCTGTTTGATTTCCTCTTCAATTTCCTTAGGCGTTTCCTCTTCAGATTTAATAAAAATCATAGTCACTACAGCTCCAATAAGCATACAAACTCCTCCTACCACAACATAATCCATAGCCTGTTTTCCGAAAATACCGCTTACAACAGGACCCCCAAACAGACCATTGATGATCTGCGGAATTACAATAAAGAAGTTGAATATTCCCATATAAACCCCCATTTTTCTCTGTGGAATTACCTCAATAAGCATAGCATAAGGCATAGCCAGAATACTCGCCCAGGCAAAACCCAGTCCGATCATTGAGATCCACAGATTGCTTACATCTTTAATGAAATACATTGAAACAAGTCCCAGCCCTCCGCACAATAAAGCCAAAGCATGAGTCTGCTTTTTACCGATCAGTTTAGCAATTGGAGTCAACAGAAATGCAAACGGGATTGCCCAAAGATTATACATTCCAAAAAGCTTTCCGGTAAGGTCGCCTGCATCATTAAATGCTTTGGAATGGGTATCCTCCGGAGAAAGACCAAAATGATGGGTTGCCAGAGCACTGGTAGTAAATACCCACATGGTAAATAAGGCAAACCATGAAAAGAACTGAACAATTCCCAGCTTTTTCATCTGCGAAGGGATTGCAGCAAAGTCTTTGAAAATATCTGAAAACTTAGACTCCTGTTTTTCAGTTTCTTTTCCATCTTCAAAATCAGCAAATTCCTGTGGTGAATACTCTCTGGTGGTCATGATGGTATACAGAATTGATATGATCAGTAGTCCTGCACCAATATAAAAGGAGTAAATGACATTATCTGCTACAAATCCTGCCGGAGCTTCATTGGAAATCCCCATTTTTGTTAACCAGTCCGGTAAATATGAACCCAGTACTGCCCCAATTCCAATTAAAATGGTTTGTACCGAGAACCCTATTGTTCCCTGATGTTTAGGGAGCATGTCCCCTACCAAAGCCCTGAAAGGTTCCATTGCAATATTCACCGAAGCATCCATCATTGCAAGAAATATTACTGCTAATAAAAGGGCGTTGGCCGCAAACATCTGAGTGACGGAAGCGGCATTAGGAAGTAAAACTAATCCTATTGCACACAAAACAGCTCCAATCAGGAAATAAGGCTTTCGTCTTCCTAACGGGCTCCATGTATTGTCTCCCATATGTCCGATAATGGGCTGAATAATCAACCCTGTAACAGGTGCCACCAGCCAGAACCATGATAATTCATGTACATCTGCTCCTAAATTACCCAGAATACGGCTTGCGTTCCCATTTTGTAACCCGAACGCCATCTGGATTCCCAAAAATCCCATACTCATATTGATAATCTGAAGGATGGATAAATCCGGCTTTTTTCTTCTTCCAAACGGGCCCGCACCATATTTTCCTAACATTTCTGCCATTATGATTTCAGCTTTTGAATTAATACATCCTCGATAGGTGCTTTTTCAGGAACTACTTTATCCACCACTTCATTCGGAACTGTCATGGAAAGTACATATTGCTTTACCTTCCAGTTTCCGTTGATTTTTTCTAATACACCTGAACCTCTGCAAATTTTCATCTGGGTATCCAGTAATTCATCGAACCACGCCAGTTTTCCATCTTTACTGAAGTAAATATTTCTTTTCAGTGCTTTAAAATTCCAGGTTTTCTTTTTATCAAAATAAGGTTTTGCCCATACCATAAATGCTTTTTTATTCCAGATTTCAGTAGCATCTGTTCCAATGAAGGTAGACTCATCCGCAAAGAGATTAAAATAGGCATTGTAATCCGCTTTTGCAGCAGCTGCATTGAAGGCATCAAGCATGACCATGATTTCTGATTTCTCTTTTTCAAATCCGGTCTTCGACTGTGCTTCCAATAAGGAGAATCCCAGTAAAAAAAGGATGAATGTATAAGCAGTCGTTAGTTTTTTCATATGTAATAATTATTTTTCCAGTTCAATAATCAACGGGGTTTTTGCAGGAATATTCATGCTGTTTTGTAATAAAATTTCTTTTTCTGAAATAATTTCTTTTCCTTTTGTAAATCCATTAAGTGATTCTGCAAACCGTTTCAAGTCTATCGTCTGTTCTTTTTCATTATTGTTGATCACCACCATTACACTTTCTTTTTCATTATATCTGAAATACACAAAAACGCCATCCTTGGGAATGAAATTTTTAGTTTTCCCGTTATGAATCACTTCCTTCCCTTTTCTCCAGTTCAATAATTTCTGAGTAAACCGGAAGAATTCTTTCTGCTCCGGAGTTTGCGTGGATGGATTAAATGCATTTTGTTGATCGGACATCCAGCCTCCCGGAAAATCCCTGCGGATATCAGCATCACCTCCTGTTTTTTTATCTCCCCTCATTCCTATTTCTGATCCGTAATAAATCTGAGGAATCCCTCTTACTGTTGAGATCAGGGTAAGTCCTATTTTATAAGCGTCAGGGTTGGCATTAAAGATTTCATTCCATCTTTCAGTATCATGATTTTCAAAAAACACTAAAGTGTTATTAATATCCGGATAAAGGAAATCACTGGTAAAGGAATCGTAAATTCTGATCATTCCTTTATCCCAGCTTTCTTTTTCTTTAAGAGCCTTAGACATATTTCCAAACAACATAAAATCCATCACCGATGGTAAGTTTGAATTATAGCCTTCTATTTCTCCTATTTTCGAATTTTTCTGCCAGGCGGCAATTTGCGCTGCTGTATAAAGCCAGGTTTCTCCAACAATATTGAATTTCGGGTATTCATCCGTAATTGCTTTAGCCCATTTTGCCATAGCATCTTTATCATTGTAAGGATAAGTATCTACCCGAAATCCTCCCAATTCGGCATATTCGATCCACCAGATTGCATTTTGTGTCAGATATTTCAAAACCAGCGGATTTTTCTGATTAATGTCGGGCATTGTCGTATCAAACCATCCGTTCAATGCATATTTTTTATCAATATCAGAGGCATTGGTATCAAATTGCGTTGTCGTTTTATAATTGGAACGTTTGAATCCTTTTTCACCTTCATCAAACCAATGAATCCAGTCTTTTGAAGGAAGATCTTTGATCATCCAGTGTGAACCTCCCCAATGATTGGTTACATAATCCATCACCAGCTTCATATTTCGTTTGTTCAGTTCCTGAGATAACTTTTTATAATCTTCATTGGTTCCGAAGCGGGCATCTATTTTATACAGATCGGTCTGGGCATAGCCGTGATAGGAGTACACTTTTTCGTTGTCCTCATTCACAGGAGTGAGCCAGACAGCAGTAGCTCCCAGATTCTGAATATAATCAAGATGGCTGATGATTCCCTGAAGGTCTCCGCCATGCCTTCCATTGGGCAGGCTGCGATCTGCTTTTTCTGTCAGTTCCGGTTTTGAATCATTCTTCTCATCACCATTGGCAAAGCGGTCAGGCATGATCAGATACATAAAGTCTTTTGAGGTAAAAGACTCACGGTTGGCTGATCCCGGATTTCTTTGCTTCAATTCATACGTGTATGAGCCGAGGTTCTTTTTACCTTTTTTAATATTGATGATGAACTTCGGAATGTTTATTTCATTGGTATTGACCGTAATAAAAACATAATTGGGATTATCCACTTTCTGAATGTCCTTGATGTGTATTCCATCTGATAGTGTAATCTCATTATTGGCAACTTCTTTTCCATAAACAAGAATCTGAAGTTCAGGATTTTTCATCCCTTTCCACCAGAAAGCCGGCTCTACTCTTTCCAGGTTTTTCTGGGAAAAAGCGGCAGAAGCTATGGAAAGAGCGAATGCTGCAAATATTGTCTTCATATTAGTGTTCAATTTAGCATTAAATTTTCATATATACATTTAAAAATGTAGTGGAAAGTCTCTTTTTTGATCCTCATTCGTTCAGAATTTCAGAATGAAATATTCTTATTCCGAATTTTACAAAGAATAATTATTTTTTTTACAAAAAATTCATGTGAAAAGTTGATTTTCAATTTTATTTATCTTTAGCTTTACAGAAAAAATGTTTGATTTCAGCAATATGTTCAAAACAGAGGGACCAGATGTTGTTTACACATGGACAATTCCTGTGTTTGCTGCAATTATTTTCCTGGAAATGGGTTACAGCCACTTTAATAAGGAAAAAATCTATGAGACTAAAGATGTTGCAACAAATGTACTTTTCGCCTTGCTTAATTATGGATTAGACATCATCATGAAAGGTTTCTCTTTATTTGTTATGATGTTTTTTTACCAGCATCGTCTTTTCGACTGGCAGGAGGGAATATGGTATTGGATTGCAGTATTCCTGGCCCAGGATTTTGCCTATTATGTTCATCATTATGTGGATCATCACTCCCGTGTTTTCTGGGCGGTACATATTACGCATCATAATTCTGATTATTTCAATATCAGTACAGGATTCAGAAGCCCTGTATTTCAGCCATTATACCGATACCTGTTTTTTTCTCCATTAGCATTCATGGGCTTTCATCCATGGCATATTCTGGTGGCTTATTCTTCTATTCAGATCTATGGTACCTTTGTACACACCCAATCGATTAAGAGTATGGGATTTTTAGAATACATTCTGGTTACGCCTTCCCATCACAGGGTACATCATGCCTGCAATATCAAATACCTGGACCGCAATATGGGAATGGGCCTGATTATCTGGGATAAAATCTTCGGAACATTTGAAAAAGAAGATCCTGAAGTTCCTGTAAAATATGGCATTTATCCTAAAATGGAGTCAAAAGATCCTGCAACTACCCTATTCTATGAATGGAGAAGAATAGGAAAAGATCTCAGACAGCCTGGGCTTTCTTTTAAAACCCGATTGAAATATCTTTTCTATTCTCCGGGATGGAGGCATGATGGGACCGGAAAAACGGTAAAACAGTATCAGAAAGAATATAAGGAAAAGAAAAAGAACAAAGTTCCAGTTCAAGTAAACGAGCCGGCAGCAGAATCTGAGAACCAATATCCCCAATTCATTCAGCATGCGGAGGATAAGTAGCTGTAAAAAAATACCCCGGTTTTTGAAAAACTTGAACCGGGGCACTTTAGTGTATCGTTAAAAATTATTTTATTGGCTTGATAGAAACTGCAAAACCACCGCTTCTTACCATTTTAAAATTAATTTTTGACTTGCTTGTAATCTCTTTTTTATAGATGTTATAGCTTTGAGGATTATCAATATAATCAGCATCTTTTCCATCTTCATAGATCGTTGCTTCGTATTTTTTTCCTTTATCCAGAAACGAGAAATCTACTGTATACTCACGTTTGTTTTCATCGGTAATCCCTCCCACAAACCAATTTTCAGTTCCTTTTGCTTTTCTTGCTGTGATCACATAGTCTCCCGGCTCCGCAGATAAGATCTTTGTATCATCCCAATCTGCTGAAACATCCTTGATAAACTGGAATGCATCCATATGCTTTTTATAGTTTTCAGGCAGATCTGCAGCCATCTGAAGCGGCATGTACATTGTTACATAAAGAGCAAGCTGCTTCGCCAGAGTAGTTTTTACAAAACGCTTATCTCCAGGGAAATAATAGTCAAGTTTCGTCTGGAAAATTCCTGGGGTATAGTCCATGGATCCTCCCATCCATCTTGTGAAAGGAAGAACTGTCTGGTGGTCAGGTTTATTACCTCCAAATGCTTCATATTCCGTTCCACGGGCTGCTTCTGCGGAAATATAGTTAGGATAAGTACGGCTTTCTCCTGTAGGGCGCACAGATTCGTGGGAATTAACCATGATTTTGTAGTCATTTGCTTTTTCTGCAATTCTATAGTAATGGTTAATTGTCCATTGAGAATAATGATGTTCTCCTCTCGGAATAATATCTCCTACATATCCGGTTTTTACGGCATCATATCCATATTTTTTCATTGTCTGGAAAGCTTTGTCTGCCCATCTCTCATAGTTTGTTGCAGAACCAGAAGTTTCATGGTGCATGATCAGCTTAATTCCCTTTGAATGTGCATATTCATTCAGCATTTTGATATCAAAATCCGGATAAGGGGTAATGAAATCGAAAACAAATTCTTTGGAGTGCCCGAACCAGTCTTCCCAACCGATGTTCCAACCTTCAATCAATAATCCCTGGAATCCGTTTTCTGCAGCAAAATCAATGTATTCTTTTACTTTTGTATTATTGGCTGCATGTTTTCCGTTGGGCGTCAGCTTCGTAAAATCTGTTTTACCTAAATGTACATTTTCTGCTGTAGAATATGCCCATTGAGATTTTCCGATGATCATCTCCCACCATACTCCCATATATTTTGTAGGGTGAATGTAAGAAGTATCTGTATATTTTGTAGGCTCATTCAGGTTAAAGATCATTTTGGAATCCATCACCTGTTCTGCTTTCGGCGCTACAATAATGGTTCTCCACGGAGTCACCGAAGGAGTCTGAATATATCCTTTCGCTCCCTGTCTGTCAGCAGTCAAATGCGTTTTGAATTTATAATTCTGGGCATCTACCTCAAGATGTGAGGCCGGATAATCCAATACCGCAGCTTCTGCCACATTGATATACAAAGGCTCTTTTCCTTCTTTTTTAAGCATCAACGGAGACTGAACAGCATTTTTCACCAATGACTGAGAGGCATTTGCATCGTATGCTTTATCCCATTTTGAAGGAATTTCAGATACTTTGGTTTCCTGATACTGATATTCCTGAGAGTCATAATCTGCCACGATCCACCATGCCTTCATATCGGTAGGGAAATCGATTTCAGAATCTTCTTCTCTGATCACAAAATAATTAAGGTTCTTTTGCTGTGGGAATTCATAACGGAATCCAAGCCCATCATTAAACAATCTGAACTTTACCACAATACTTCTGTCTGTAGAAGCCTGATTCAGGGTAACCGCCAGTTCGTTGTAATGATTGATATAATTTTTCTTTTCTCCTAAAACCGGCTGCCAGGTTTCATTTTTGGATTCTCTTTTTTCATCTGTCTTTGCAAAACCGTTATTCAGATCGTATTTTGCATCTTCCGGTTTAGCGATCTCGGAAGCGAACTTTATAGCTGTGTCTTTAAATAATCTCAATCCCAATTTAGAATCTTCCACCACTACCGCACCATTGTATTTCAGGTTGTAGTAAGGTACTCCTTCCTTCAACTGAAAGTTCATTTCGAACTTCCCGTCCGGAGATTTTAAAGATTGGGCTTTCACACCTGTAAACATCATTGAGAGCAAAAGCGCTCCAACTGTAATTTTCTTCATAATGACTATTTATTAACTTAAAAAATAAAGTGCTGCAGTAAAGCAGCACTTTGCTTTATTTTTAATTTTATTTTACAATTTAGTAACGGTTAATTTGTAATATGCTGAATTGTGCAGATCCAGTTCAATTTTATAATTACCTGCCTGTGAAACTTTGTATGCAGGGTCTCCTGTAACAGTTCCTTCTGAACTTAAATAAGATTGAACACCTGTCCCTGAAACCAAAGTCTGATCTGCATCTTTTGGCTGGAACTTCATGGCCCAATCATCATTGGCTCTGAATTTAAATACTCCGGTACTGGATAATGCAATTGAACTGATCACAAACGTTTTGGTTGCAGGATTATATACAAAATCCGTATCTGATCCCCAACCTGTAGGTGTTGCATCCCCGATAACGCCGAAGTTTGCAATAACTGATGAGTAAGTGTTTGCAGCCCAATTCACCTTAATATAATACGTTCCTGCAGCTGGCGCTTTTATATTATCTCCATCAGCTTTTAATTTTCCTGTTTTGGTTCCATCATCACCTTTATTTCCTGGCCAGTCCTGGTTGATCGCAAATTTATATTTTCCATCTTCAACCCCAGCAACAGTATTGATCCAGATAAACCCTCTGTATTCATCATTCTTTCCAGGAGAGAACAAATTCGGCGAGTTGGCCGGAGTCCAGTTGGCATAGCCAGCTGCTCCAGCATAGCTGCCGGGAACATTGATCTTAGGATAAACCAAATCTGGATTTGGAGTATAAGGTGTTACTTTAATAGCTACAACATTAGAATAAAAAGCTGCTGATCCTACAGAAGTTTTCAATCTTACCTCAATATCATTCACAACATCCGGTACTGCTCCAATAGAAAACATTGCTGCATTCATTGCTGCATGCGTAACAACACCTGAAGTCATATCATTGGAAAAGTCAATAGCAGCGCTTTTTTTGAAACCATCTCCTTTAATGCCGAATTCTACTTTTTGCGTAGGAACGACTGCAATATTAAAGGTTGGTTTTGTCCATGTAAAAGTGATCACGGCATCATTGGCATTAAGCTCATTAAGGACCACCGAACTTTTATCAGCAGATATTTTGCCGGCAGACGTCTCATTGATAACCGCTTGATCTTCATCTTTTTCACAAGAAAAAACTAAAAGTCCGGTAAAAACCAAGGCTAATATTTTGAATAATTTTTTCATTTTTAACAGGATTTTAAATTAATATCCAGGATTCTGAACCAGGTTAGGGTTGGCTACGATATCTTTCGCTGGAATCGGGAAAAGGTTTCTGTAACTTTCCACAGCTTTACCATCTTTCACATTACCTTTCCATGGCCATAGATAATCTCCTGTAGTAAATTTATTGAAACGGATAAGATCACTTCTTCTTGTCATTTCCCAGGATAATTCTCTGGCTCTTTCATCTAAAATAAAATTCAGATTGATAGAGGTTACATTCCCACTTGTATTTTCATAGGCACGTTCTCTCAGCTGATTGATATAACCGATTGCCGTCGCCTGATTACCTCCGGCACCTCCTCTCAATACGGCTTCCGCATACATCAGATAGATATCAGCTAAACGGTATAACGGGATATCAGCCTCAACCCAGTTGGTATGGGCACCAGCAGATCCATTACTTTTAACATTTTTAAATTTAATAAAAGCATAACCATCTGTGAATGATCCTAAATCATTAATTTCTAAATTCTGTCCTGAGGTAAAGAATCTTCCTCTTTTATCACTTCCATTGGTTGGAAACAGTCCTACAAAGGCTTTTGTAGTTCTTAACCCACTCCATCCGCCATTCACTCCAAAATCAGCCGCTTTCATATCTCCACCTATTGCAGCATGAACAAGGAAAGTAGTCCCTCCATTGGTTTGTGTATTGATTCCATCAAAGTTTACACTTAAAATCTGCTCCGGGTTATTGATGTTATTATCCGCAAGGAACAAACCATCATATTTCGGCTTTAAAGAATACCCTGCTGCAATCACTTTATTACAGTAAGTTATACAATCTGTATTTCTCTGTGTTCCTGTATATACTTCTGCATTCAAATATAATTTTGCCAATAAGGACCATGCAGCCGCTTTATCTGCTCTTCCGTATTCATTGGTTTTAGGATCTTTCAATTCCCCTGCTACAGCAAGTAATTCGGATTCTATATAATTGAATAATGCTTTTCTTTCTATCCTCTGTGGCGGATTGATAGAACCTGGCAAGTATGATTCATCTACAAAAGGGACATTCCCAAACATATCGATCGCATGATAATAAGACTGCGCTCTTAGAAAACGAGCTTCTGCTCTCATTAACTTAGCCTGAGTGAGGTTGTCTCCTGTAATATTATTGGAAGCTAATTTTTCATCTGTCACATTTCTCAAAAACTCATTACAAAAAGCAATTTCCGTATATATTCTGTAATACATAGCGGCAATAAATTCGTTGGAAGCATCCCACGTCATTTTGTGAAGTGTGTGAAGGTTACCGTCATTCCATCCAATCACTGCTTCATCAGTGGTCACTACGTTCAGGTTATACATCAATCTGGTATACTGGGAGAATCCACCGTTGATACCATTAATATCACTATCCGGCTGATCACCGTCTCCACTTACCTGGCCACCCATAGCAAGCCCTCCGTAAAGTTTTGCCAGAACATTTTTGTAATTGGCAAAATCTTTATAAATACTGGCTGAAGTAACGTCTGTGATAGGTTCTCTTTCAAGATCTTTCACACAAGAAGTTGCTGTCAATAAAAATACTGCAGAAAGAGGCAATACTATATTTTTTAGTTTAATTCTATTTAGTTTCATTGAATTCTTATTTAAAATTGGAAGTTAAAACCTAGAGAGTAAATCCTAGGCATTTGATAGTAACCGTTATCTATTCCGCCAAAAACTTCAGGATCTACTCCAGAGTATTTAGTGATCACAAAAACATTTTGTGCCATCGCATATATTTTCAGATTACTTCCTTTAGAAAAAACTTCTCCGAAATTGTATCCGACATTAATATTATCCAGTCTCAGGAATGAAGCATTCTCAACATAAATATCAGATTTGTATTGAGGAACTGCGAATTTATACTGTGGTGCTGTAAAGAATACATTCTGTAGGTATTCATTTGTAGATGCAGATTGCAGTGAACTATTTGAAGCAGCATTATTATATACATAATTCCCCAAGACAGCTCTTGCACTCAAGGCAAAATCCCAGTTTTTATGAGATACTTTTGTAGAGAAACCTAAAATGGCATCAGGTGTTGTGGATTTATAATAATACATATCTTTTGTATTGATTATCCCATCTCCGTTTCTGTCTACATAAGCTCCGTCAACTGGCTTTCCATTGGTATCATATACTTGTTGATACACCCAGAATGAATTTGGTGCATATCCTACGGCATGAGCCTGAATCCTGTTTCCTGAACCTCCTTCAATACCACCCACTTCCATATTGAATGATTCATCAGCTCTGTCTTTAAGCTTAGTAATCACCGGCTTGTAATGAGTAGCATTAAAACTTACTTCCCAGGTTGTATTTTGATTTTTAACCGGAATTACAGTAATACTTCCTTCAATCCCTTCATTTTTCATATCTCCAACATTTTGCCAGCTTGCATTACTTAAACCTCCTGCAGGTTCATCAGCATATACAAGAAGGTCTTTAGTATCTTTTCTGAAAATATCTATTGATCCTGTAATTCGATTTTTATTAAAGCCGAAATCCAATCCTAAGTTTTTAGTAGTCGTTGTTTCCCAGGTAAGATTTGGATTATAGTTAGCAGGTCTGAACATAAAATAGAATTCATTTCCGAACTGATAGCCCGCTCCCTGATAACTTGGATTATACGCTGCAAAAGCAGGATAATTATTAGGTTTGTTACCATTAAGTGCTGGTAATTCCTGCTGACCAGTTTTACCCCATCCTGCTCTTAGCTTTAATGTACTGATAGAGGATATATTTTTGATGAAATTTTCTTCGTTAAGCTTCCATGCTAAGGAAACTCCCGGGAAAACTCCCCATACATTATCTCTGGTCCCGTTGAAGAATCTCGAAGATCCATCTTTACGAACCGATCCTGAAATAACATATTTATTAGCTATGGTAAAAATAGCTCTTCCATAAAATGAAATCAATGTATTTTGAGTTTTGAAGTCTAAATCCTGCGAGTTAATTCCTGTTCCTCTATAGGTGATAGCTCCTGGAAGATAAATATTGAAATCCTGATAAGAATACCCTGCAGTAATATCCACACCAGTATTAATAGCACTGATGTTTTTCACATAATTAAAGTAGGTTTCCAAAAGTTTATTTTTCTTTTCCATAGAATAGAAATTTGAACTTCCTTTATCTTCGAAACCTGGTCTCAGACGAGCATCTTTAAACTTGTGTCCGTCACTTTTTGTATAGTCATACCCCGCATTTACATTGAAATGAAGGTCTGGAAGAAAATGAAACTTATAATCTAACTGAATATTTCCCAATCCTCTTAAAACGGAAGACACATCTCTTACCCCATTGATCATCCCAAGTGGATTGGAATTGGCATTTACATTATAACCTGTTGCAGATCCGGAATCCAGCCATTCATAATAGCCTCCATAGTTAGAGTTCCCCGAATATACCGGTTGTGTAGGATCAAAATAAGTAGCTGCCTTGATAACCCCACCATCTACAAACCTATTATCTGTAAATGTCCCTTTTGCATTTACATTCACTGATAAATGATTGTCAAAGAATTTAGGATTTAAGTTCAACCCCACAGAAGTTCTTCTGAAAGAATTTGATTTTACAATACCGTTCTGTTCATTATATCCTAATGATAAACGGTATGGTAATCCTTTAATACCTCCGGAAAGAGCTACATTATTATCGGTTCCCCATGCCGCTTGGTAAATTTGATCCTGCCAGTCAGTATTGGCATTCCCAAGTTTCGTTTTATAACCAGCAGGTGCGTATGTATTAACAAAATCTCTAAATTCCTGAGCATTCAATACGTCTACCTTTCCCATTTTAGTAGATACCGAGGTAACGGTTGAGAAGTTCACTTTGAACTTTCCTGCTGTTCCTTTCTTGGTTGTAATAAGAATAACACCATTAGAAGCCCTGTTACCATAGATAGCAGTAGCAGAAGCATCTTTCAGGATATCAAACGTTTCAATATCATTTGGGTTGATTAATGATAACGGGTCAGAAACTCCATTCATTCCAACAAAATCCTGAGGAACTCCGTCAATTACAATCAAAGGAGAATTTTCTCCACTTAAAGAAGAGGTACCTCTGATTCTTATTTTTGTTCCGGATCCCGGGGCTCCACTGTTATTGGTAATCTGTACCCCTGGCGTTTTACCCTGGATCAGTTGCCCTGCAGAAGTTGCTCCTCCGTTGAAGTCTTTAGCCGTGACAGAAGTTATAGAACCGGTAAGATCAGATTTTTTCTGCTTTCCATACCCGATCAGTACAACCTCATCAATCTTTTTCTCCTGAGGAAGAGAGTCCTTTTTCTGCGCATGTATTACTGTACTGGCCAGTAAAAAAGCGGGCGCGATTTTTAATACTGTTGTAAAATTCTTCACAATCTTATTTTTTTATAGTTTCGTTTTTCAGTCTTATTTTAGCCTAGAGCCAGACTCGCAATTTAAAAAAAAATTAGAATTATTATAAATTTAATATAATTTTAGTTAAAATTATGTATATTACGAAACCCATTTTAGTTAGTTTTTTAAAGCCCAATATTTTACAACGTCTTATGCTTTGCATAATATTTATTTTAAATTAACAAAATGTTAAACAATTGTTTAACTTTATTTCATGTTCAGCCTCTGAAAACCGCATTCTGCATCATAATAATACCTCCAATAGCGGTATTCAACAGATATTCCTTATCTTTGCAGTTAAAACTTTACTATAAATGTCAAACAGAAAGATGATTACGGCAGCTTTGCCTTATGCAAACGGACCGGTTCATATAGGACATTTGGCAGGTGTTTATATTCCTGCGGATGTTTACGCAAGATTTCAGAGAAGATTAGGAAAAGATGTAGCGTTTATCTGTGGTTCGGATGAGCACGGCATTCCTATTACCATAAGAGCTAAAAAAGAAGGAGTAACTCCTCAGGATATCGTTGACAAATATCACGAAATCATCAAAAAGTCTTTTTCTGACCTTGGAATTTCATTTGATGAATATTCAAGAACCACGTCTAAAAAACATTATGAAACCAGCCAGGATTTCTTTAAGGTTTTATATGAAAAAGGAAAATTCACAGAGGAAGTTTCTGAGCAGTATTTTGATGAACAGGCAGGAGAATTCCTTGCTGACCGCTATATTGTAGGAACATGCCCTAACTGTGGTAATGAAAATGCTTACGGAGACCAGTGTGAGAAATGCGGTACTACCCTTTCCCCTTCTGAGCTGATCAATCCGAAATCAATGCTTAGCGGAAATGTTCCTATCCTAAAAGAAACGAAAAACTGGTATCTCCCATTAAATGAATATGAAGATTTCTTAAACGAATGGATCATTGAAGGCCATAAAGATGACTGGAAACCTAACGTATACGGACAGGTTAAATCATGGCTGAATGACGGTCTTAAGCCTCGTGCCATGACCAGAGACCTGAACTGGGGTGTTCCGGTTCCGCTTCCGAATGCTGAAGGAAAAGTACTATATGTGTGGTTTGATGCTCCTATCGGGTATATCTCTTTCACCAAAGAGTGGGCAGAGAAAAACGGAAAAGACTGGAAAGATTACTGGCAGAGTGAAGACAGTGACCTGGTACACTTTATCGGAAAGGATAATATTGTATTCCACTGTATTATTTTCCCTTCAATGATGAAGGCGCACGGTGATTACATCATGCCGGCTAATGTTCCTGCTTTTGAATTCCTGAACCTTGAGAATGATAAAATCTCAACGTCAAGAAACTGGGCAGTATGGGCTCATGAATATGTGGAAGATTTCCCTGGGCAGCAGGATGTTTTAAGATATGCACTTCTTTCATCTGCTCCGGAAACAAAGGATAATAACTTTACATGGAAAGATTTCCAGACTAAGAATAATTCTGAATTAGCTAACATTTTTGGTAACTTCATCAATCGTGTTGCTGTACTAATTAATAAAAATTTTGAAGGGAAAGTTCCAGTAGGAGATGTCAATGCTCCTGAATTAGAAGAAATCAGTAAAAGAGCTGTTGAAATTAGAAATTTCCTTGAAAATTATGAATTCAGAAATGCTTTAACAGCATTCATGAATCTTGCAAGATTTGGAAACCAATATTTGCAGAATGAAGAACCTTGGAAAACTGTTAAAAATGATCTTGAGAAAACCAAGAATACATTATTTATTGGAGCTCAGATTTCAGTTGCTCTAGCAAATTTAGCTGAACCATTCTTGCCTTTTACAGCTCAAAAGCTATATGAAATTTTTAATGTTGAGCAAAAAGGATGGACTGAAATTGAAAACTCAAAAGTATTAATTGAAGCAGGTCATCCAATCATGGCTAATGCTCCAATTTTATTCTCTCAGATTTCAGACGATGTCATAGAAGCTCAGATCCAAAAGCTGGAAAACACAAAACAAAACAATAAAAAAACAAACCCTAACGCAAACCCAATGAAAGAGGAGATCACGTTTGATGACTTTACTAAAATAGATCTTAGAACAGCAACCATTATTGAAGCTGAAAAAGTAGAAAAAGCAGATAAATTACTAAAACTTACTGTAGATACAGGAGTAGATGTAAGAACTGTTGTTTCCGGGATTGCGGAAAGTTTCACACCTGAAGAGGTGATCGGTAAGCAGGTAATGATCCTTCTGAACCTTGCCCCAAGAAAAATCAGAGGAATTGAGTCTCAGGGAATGTTATTATTGACAACAAAACCAGACGGAAAATTATCTTTCGTAACACCGGATGACAGCAATGTTGAGAACGGTATCGAGATCGGATAATTAAAATCCTTATAAAGATAACAGGCTGTTTCACGAGAAGCAGCCTTTCTTTTATAGACAGCTTATGGTCAATAAAAATCTTTTAAGAAGACTTTCCAATCAGGAACTAGAGGGATATTTAAAAGAAGGCAACCGCTTTGTTCCGGAGGCCGTTCAGGCAGCTTTTGAAATTCTGGAAGAAAGAGGCCGTGTTTTCAGTGAAATGGAAAAAACAGCCGTTAAGCAATTGATTCAGCATAAAGAAGAAGAAGAGGAAGCAAAACGTTCAGAAGAGGTAGAAACCTGGAAAGACCATATTACAGAAGATCCGGAGGCCGTCAGGCTTTATTCACGAATGACTATTTTTGTCAGCAGTGTTCTCTTCAGTACGATTCCCGGGGCTATTCTGCTCACGCTTAATTTAATCAAACTCAAGAAATTCTTTCCTGCCATTTTTACATTGGCTTTTGGTTTTCTTGTTTTTATGTTTCAAAGATATGTTCTGCTTTCCCATTTTGACTTTGGTACCACTTCCAGATACAGTCCCGAAATTGGAGTCGTTGCCATAGGAGCTTTAGGTTTACTTGTCATCAGTGTTTTAGCCACTCCGAAAAAACTTCCTTATCGCGCGGAATCTTATATTTTCCCTGTGCTCTTATGTGCCGGAACTGCAGTTGTTATGTATTTTTATTTTCAGGAGTGGTTTTCATTTTATCCGCTGGCAAGGGTTATCAATATATTCAGACAATAATTAGGAGCTTGTTCCCGCTATCCACTTTTACTCCTCGCCCCTGTCAAAGAGCCAACCGCATGCTGTGGGGTAACCGTTTCTATCGGGGCTAGAAGAAGTACGAAAAAACAAAAGTTGCCATCCTATTCACAGAATGACAATGTACTATTTGTTGAGATTGCTCCGCTTTCAGCTGGCAATGACTTGTTGTCGTAATTATTTCTTGATCAGCTTTGCAAGGTAAGAATCTTCATCCTTCAAAACTCTTTCTATTTTAAAACCATTATTTGTGGCAGCATTCTTCAAAGTATTAAAGTCAAGATACAGCCAGGTAATCGGTTCTTCGGATTCTCCTTTATAATGAACCACATAATCCAGTTCTCCGTAATAGCCACCTGCAGGAATGTATACTCCACCATCTTTATCACGGTCAAACATATAAAGGATATCTGTACTGTCGATCAGGATCTGTCCTTCGTCGTTTAATAAAGTATGCAGCTTCTGAAGATAGGTATCAATTTTTGCCAGGCTTTCAAAAACCCCGGTACCGTTCATCAGCAATAAGATCGTATCAAATGTTTCGCTGGAAAAATCAAGCATATTTTCACAAACCGCTTTTTTAATTCCCCTCAACTTACAAACCTCAACAGATTTGGGTGAAATATCCAATGCAGTCACATCAAGATTTTTTTCATTCTGAAGGTACAACGAATGAGAACCGGCCCCTGCACCAATATCCAGAACCTTTCCTTCGGATAAATGCAATGCTTTCTGCTCTATATCATTCATTTCTTCAAAATCTCTGAATAAGTAATCCACCGGAAGCTCATCCAGCTCGGAAATTGACGTTTCAGTCTGCAGATCTTCAGGATTTTCATTATGATAATAATCCCAGATCGCTCTGCCCATTAAATCTTTCATAGTGCAAAGATAATAGTTCAGTGTTCAAAGTTCAAAGTTTTTGGTTGAATGTTACGGGTTTGCGAGGTGCGGGTTTCGGGGTAAGAGGTGTGGTGTACTTACAACTTTAAACCTTGAACCTTGAACCTTGAACTCTCAAACCCTCAAACTCTCAAACTCTCAAACTCAAAACCCCTGCTTTCTACTCCATAGATTCCTTCTCCTTATGTCTGTCCGCCTGAGATTCGTTCTCTGCTACACCTGCTTTCCAGTAAGAATAAGCATATAGTTCCTGGGAAGTCCAGTTTTTCTCTTTTCTCAGATAGGTACGGATTTCTTTTACACTTGAAAACTCACAGGCAACGTAACCGAATTTTGAAGTTTCAGGGATCTCAATGCTTTTTACCGCATGGGCAATTTCACTGCTGACCTGAGGTTGCGCATTGTGCAGCCACTTAAAATCAATCTGTGCTTTGGTTTCAAGCAGCTGTTCGTCTTCTTTTCCATGAACTTCAATAATACAGATTCCTTTTGCTGTTTCAGGAAGTGTTTCCAGAATAGCGCTGATCACCGGAATGGCAGTAGCATCACCGGCCAGCAAATACCAATCAGCCGCCGGATACAATTCCTTTCCTTCCAGACGCATCATCACACCAAGCTTTGAACCTGCTTCAGCTTCTCTTACCCATCTGGAAGCAGGACCGCCATCTCCATGGTCTACAAAATCGATGATCAGTTCATTTTTTTCCAGGTCAATTCCTCTGTGGGTATAAGTTCTGATGGATGGAGCGACTTCTTTAGGCGGATACACCCATTGATGATTTTCATCCAGCGTAGGGAAATGAATTTCATTCAAACCAGCCGGAGGAACTGCGATCTTATTATTATCTCCCACAATCGTATTTTTGAACAAATGAACTTCCGGTGAGTACAAATACACTCTGATAAAATGGTCAGTAATGTATTCTTTTCTGGTGACTTCGGCAACAATCTGCCCTGTTGAAATTTTAGCCATAACTGATTTTTTAAAGTTAAAATCCGGTTTCCGATTGATTCAGAAACCGGATTTGAAATACAATATGTTTTCAGATCAAGGCATTTTTACCTTCATCTTATTTTTTAAAATTCAAAAGTGTAAGAAAGATTGAATGTTCTTCCTCTTCCTTTATAATTAAACAATTCCGGAAGTCCGTAAGTAGAATAAAGAACCTGGGAACGTTTGCTCCATATCGTCTGATAATCTGTATTAAATATATTCTGGATTCCTAAATTGAATTTTCCAAAATGGAATCTGTAACCTATCATCAAATCGGAAGTATTATAGCCTTCCACCACATTATTAAGCTCGTCTTTCTGTTTGAAGTTCTGCAAAGACTGGAATCTGAATGACCAGTTCTGAATATTATACCCGATATAGGTTACCAGTTTTGAAGGAGAAGCATTGTAAATCTCCTGTTTCTGCCACTCTCCCTTATTATCTACCTCAGACTTGATCAAAAGTCCGCTTGCCCCAAAATACACTCCATTATTTAAGGAATAAGAAACCTCAGCTTCAATTCCCATATTCCTTAATTTCAAATCATTGACAAGGATCTGGAAGGTCTTTTTATCTACGGCAACGGTTTTGTCAGAATTACTCAGGAACCCGGCAACCTGCGCTCTTAAACCACCTCTGTTGACACGATATCCTACCTCAAACTGATTCGTTTTGATAGCCTGTAAAGGCTGTTCCTTTACATTGATACTGGATACGACATCCCAGTTTGTCCCCACCAGTTTATATTGTCCAATTCCATAAAATTTAGCTGGATCTGCCAAACTTGCTCCCTGGGAAAAGGTTCCCCAGACCTGATGCTGCTCATTGAATTTGTATAACAATCCGGCATTGGCCAATGTTACATTATAAGAACTTTCACCACCCGGAATTGCAGATGCTGAACTTCCATAGCCCATGGCAACCTGTGTTTGCTGTTCTGAACCTACAAAATCATCCATTTTTACATTGATATGCTGATAACGGATTCCTGCATTCAACTGTAGTTTTGGAAGAATGTTGTATTTAGCCTGAACATATCCTGCATAACTCTGTGAATGATTGGTAGGATATCTTCCCAGACTGTATTTTGTTTCATTAACTAAACCTCCACTGGCCATGGTTTTCGTAATATCATAAACGGACTGCGCTCCTTCAAATTTTTCAAAATCAAAGTCTGCTCCATAGGTTACATTCAGTCCACGCCATGATTTGGACAATAAAGCTTTAATTCCGGAATAGTAAGTATCCTGCTGTGAAGAGGACATGTAAGGGATTTTTCCTGTCTGTAAAGTAACATTCCCCGGAAATGGATAGAATCCTAATTTTTCACCTCGGGTTGCCAATTGTACATATAAATCCTGTCCGCCTAAAATTCCGTTCCCGTTATAAGCTACCGTTGCCATATAACGCTCTGTTCCTACATTTTTATCGGATGAGAAACCATCTCTCATTTCGAGCAATGAAGCATTTTTTGCAGTGAAAGCACTCAGGTTTTGGCCAAGAAATAAACTCCTGTCACCGTTAAATTTAGAATTGTAATACTGAACGGAGGCTGTTATTTTATGTTTATTGTTAAACTGATATCCTCCTGTGGCAAGGATGTCTATAGACTGGTTATACTGAAGGTCTGTTTGTGTAATATCTGTAAAAAGCTGCTTCTGATCTGCTCCGTATACCCCTCCATTCTGCTGATAGGCTACTCCCAGTCTTCCGAAGAACTTATCTCCTTTTGCCGCGATAGATTGGGCAGCACGGAAATCATGGTCATCTTTTCCCATAAATCCTGTACGTACCCCCAATTCTGTTTCACCACTGATTCCTTTTTTGGAAGGGGTCTTTGTAATAATATTGATAATCCCACCGGTAGCGTTACCTCCATAAATTGAACTCGCTCCTGAAAGCACTTCAATTCTTTCGATATTAAAAGGATCAATGGCATCCAGCTGGCGGCTTATAGCGCGGATACTGTTCAGAGAAACTCCGTCAATCATCACAAGAGCTGAACGCCCTCTCATATTCTGTCCATAATTGGTTCTTCCCTGCGGGCCAATATCCATCGAGGGAATCAGTATTGACAGCATTTCTTTGATAGGAACTCCGCTTTTGGCCTGTTCCTGAATCTTTTCTTTCTGCACCACCCAAACTGTTCCAGGAACTTCAGAGATTTTTGTAGGTTTTCTGGAAGCTACGATTACCACATCATCAATACCTTTAGAGGCTATAGAATCTTTAACGGTCTGGGAAAATAAGAATCCAGAAGCTAAAAGACCTATGAACGCATACTGCTTTTTCATTATTTCTATTCAACGTTTTATAATGCCGCAAAGATAATTCTTATTTAGAAAGAATAAAAATAAGAAACTATGAAATTTTTCACCTTTTATAAAAAGCTATAGACAGGAAAAAGGGAGCTGGAAGTTAATGATGATCTGTAATTCATATAACTTCTTTTGAGATAAAGATATACAAAGGCGATAAAGCGTCTTTCATCACTTGCCAATTCCAGCCTCCGGCTCCCTGCTGCAATTGTAAAATCCCAGCCCAACCAAGGACCAGGATTTTACGGTGAAAAACAAGGTTATCTTTTATACTGCAGGGCCAGCTGCATCTTTTATTTCTTCCAATAATTTTTTTCTTTCACGAAGTCTCCTTCTTGCAATAACAGATTTACCGCCAAGAACTCTCACAAATCTGAAATACTGGAAACGTTTTGCGCCAAAATGATGGGTAGCAACATACATCAATACTCCCAACCCTATCAAAATAATATACCCGAATATCTTTTTGGTGGCTATGATAATAGCATTAAGCTGAATGGCTTTCATATTGGCGGCTACATTCTGAGGAGTAACCGTCATTCCGTCCATATAAACAGCAAGATCTCCAATTGCTGTTACCTGAAAACGGTACTGAAACCAAGAGTACAGGGTTGAAAAGATTCCTACAGCGAGGAAAGTTCTCCAAACCAGAACAAGTCCGATAGCTGCCAGCATTTCATCCATTTCAAGCTTATCCAGCGTATAAAACCATACGGAAATAAACAGTGAACACATTCCGTAGCCTTTTAAGAACATCGGCAGGTACCAGTTGTCATAACTGAACTCCAGTACCATAGAAAAATACATGATAATAGCATATCCAACCATGGCCGCAAAACCGGAAAAAATATACATTTTCAATGGTTTTTCTTTTTTGAACCAGAAAATTGCCAGAACTCCAGCCAGGATAATTCCGGGAATCATCAATAAACTCAACCTGGTATTGGTTAATTGGTCATACCCCAATACGCCTACCGCAAAAGTATTCTGAATAGAAGCAGTTCCTAAAAACATTCCCAGCCAGAAAAGCATAAATAATCCGTGCTGCACATTATTCTTTGTAAAAATTTTGAATGAAAGGTATGGCCGTTTTAAGGTTAACTGACGGATGGAAAGCAGTGCAAAACTGACAAAAGCTGCAATACTTGTATTCATGATATTCTTTGAGTTGAACCAATCCTGCTGTCTTCCAAATGAATAAACATAAGCCGAAAACATAAAAGTTGAAATGAAAAGCAAAATACTTAACCAATCGATATAATGAAGGGGAACTTTTAACGCAAAATATTTGTTATGCATAAAAATCCAGTGTATCAAAGCTAAAATAAAACATAAAACTGCCGTGAACAGGTAAAACTGCTGCCAGTTATAAAGAAGAGCGAACTCTGCAGCATAATACGTAGCCACTTGATTCATGACAAGAACAAACGTATAGAAAGCGCCATAAAATACACCGCGGTTTCCAATCATCACCATTAATGGCAGAAACAGCTCTATGGTGACCATCATCTTCATAAAGCCTATCATTAAAGAAGTAAATATGAAGATCATTGGTTGTAAGGTAGTCCCGTTCACATAACTGAGCAGTCCTAAAAGCACCAGAAGCAAAACCATCTTGTCTCTTACTTTGAATCTCATTTTGATTCTGAGAACAACAGGCATACAGGCTCCCATCCCGATGGTTGTAGCGTAGTTTGCCCACATAAAATATTCTGTCATGGCACCGGTACCGCTTACCAGAGAACTGATATTCCCAGTATATACCCCACCAATAGGCATTACCACAGCAAGCAGTAATACAATCAGCAGCAGCTGTACGGGTTTCGGCACCCAGTCACTATATAATCCTTTGTTGTACATGATTTTTTAGGTAATAGATTTCAGATATCAGATGGCAGACTTCCAACATTCAACCTAAGCTTTCCTTACACATATTGTCTGGAATCCGATATCTTCCTTCTTTTAGTCTTTATTAATATTCACATTCATATTCATTCCGGCGCTCAGTTTATCCAGATCTTCTTTTTTGTTGGAAGCTGTAAACTCTATTCTTACAGGTATTCTCTGCTGTACTTTAATAAAGTTTCCGGTAGAATTATCTGTAGGCACACTTGAATATCGTGAACCGGTAGCAGCAGAAACAGCTGTTACTACGCCTTCGAATTTCTTCCCGCCTAAAGCATCTGCTGTCATGGAAATTTTTTCTCCTACTTTGATATTCGGCATCTGGCTTTCCAGGAAGTTGGCTGTTACCCATTTCTGGCCATTCAGTACGATGGTGGCAACCTGTTGTCCAGGCTGGATCAATTGTCCTTCAGAAATAGTTCTTCTACCCATTACTCCATCGTAAGGTGCGGTAATTACTGTATATGAAAGATTAATTTTCGCCATATCCAGAGCTGATTTCGTTCTTTTAATTTCAGCATCATTAATTCCCAGTCTGCTTTTCACCTCGGTTGTAGAAAGATTTGCAGACTGCTTTTGATTTACTAAGGTTTCATAAGCAGCCTTTTGTGCATCATATTCTGTTTTTACCTGATCATACTGTTGTCTGGTTACAGCTTCGGCAGCCAAAAGATTTTTGTATCGGTTTAAATTCTGCTCTGCATTCCACAATCTTGCTTTTGCCCCTGCAATATTAGACTGCATGACGTTGATATTGTTGGAAACTGTATTCACAGAAGAACTTGTAGCTGTTTTTTGAGCCATCGCATTCTGATAAGCTGCTTCTGCCTGTCCCAGCTGGGTAAGAATTTCACGATCATCCAGTATGACCAGCGTATCTCCCTTTTTTACATGCTGATGTTCAATAAACTTAATTTCTTTGATGTAGGCCGAAACCCTTGTATTGATAGGATTGATAAATTCCTCTACCTGCGCCGCTTCCGTATAAGTTTTGTTTCCGATATGGAAATATTCACGAATTAACCAGAATAATCCGAAACCGATCACCAGAAAAACGACGATATTGGAAATAATCGCTCTGATCTTATTGGTTTTATTTTTCTTTTTCTTATTTTCTGCAGCAGATGTTGCCGGATGTGGTGTTGTATTTTGAGTGGTTTGTTCCTTGTTTTCCATTGTGTTGATTTTCAGTTTTAAATTAAAGTGTTCCTGTAGATTTCAAAAGGTTGTAATACTGATACAAAACATTGATTTCAGCATTGGCATAATCAAGCTCCGACTGTAGTTTCTGGTTCTGTGCATCAATCATTTCTGCCTGTACAGCCAATTGGTTCAGGTATTTGGCTTCTGTAATCTTATAGTTTTCTTCCGCCAGTCTTTTGGAGTCATTCAGAATGTCTGCCTGCTGAATGGCTTCCTGATATTTTGTATAAGCTGCATTCACTCCCATATCCACATTCTGCTGTACCAGAGTCATCGCATCATTCGCCTGATTCTTTTGCAGCACTCCTAATTTCACTTTTTCTTTTGTTTTATAAAGGGCATCTATATTATAGCTTAAAGAAACTCCGGTCTGCCAGCCTCCTGAATACATATCCAAAACAGGATTTCTTGTTGTGATCGGTCTTTGCAGCGTATATCCACCGAACCCCGCAACGGTAGGGGCATTATCCGTTTTGATGATCTCGATATTCTTATCTGCCACCGCAATATTTTTTTGAGCCGATTTCAGTACCGGATTGCTCTCATGGGCAAGATTCATATAATAATCTATACCTATTCCCGATTCTTTGTTCTCTAAACTTTCTGTTGGAATAATTTCGGTGTCTGAGGATAAACCCAGAGCAATACTTAAATTATAATTAAGGATTTTTTTATTGTTTGAAAGGGTTAAAATTCCCTGGTCAAGATTTTTGATGGCCAATTCCCCGCGAATCACCTCATTCCTGGTTACCATGCCCTGCTGATAGAACTTCTGGATATTTTTAAGACGTTCCTGAGCCAGTTTTTTGTTATTCTGAAATACCTCTTCCTGGTTGATAATTTTATAAACATCCAGATAATTGGAAATCACCAAAAATTTAACGTCCTGCTTATTTTTCTCCAGATCAAGCTCGGAAAGCTGCTCCCGAAGTCCCGCCATTTCAATAGACTTATTCACCAATCCCCCTTTAAAAATCAGCTGTGTTGCCTGAACCGCATATGAACTCCCGTAATGCGGCATCGGAATTTTAGTGGAATTTGAAAAATCTTTATCAATTGCTACTGCATCTCCTAAATAGAACTGACTTGTAGAGGCAGTGATTGTGGGAAGTTTCTGAAGCTTAACAACACTTGTATTTTGCTTTGCAATATCAATGTTCTGGGCAGAAACTTTGAGCTGCTGATGATTATGAACAGCAAGGTCCGCCACCTCACCTGCGGTCATCTGCCTGATCTGCTGTGAAAAAAACAGCGCAGGAAAAGCTGCTATCAGAAAAGATAGTGCTGTTTTTATTTTCTTTGTCATTTTACCTTGTTTTACAGATGCAAAGTTAGGTCAACAACAAAATCAATCAAATGTTTGATTTTTGGAAAAAGATGTTCAAATGTAAGATTTCAGTTTTCAAACTGATGTCTGTACTGCGTAGGACTTACTTCCAGATGCTTCTTAAAAAAGTGAGAAAATGAGTATTGATCACTGAATCCGAGGATAGATGAAACCTCCGAAACCGGTTTATTGGAAGAGTTTAAGAGAACTTTAGCCTCATTGATCACAATTAAAGCAATGATCTGACTTGCAGATTTACCCGTGATGGCCTTTACCACGGAAGAAAGATGTCTGGTTGTAATTGACTGCCGTTCGGCATAAAACTCAACGGTTCTTTCTGTAAGGTGATGCTCGGCAAGGTCCGTAAGAAATACAAATACAATTTCCTCCTGTCTGGACATCTGACTCATGGAACTGTTGTCTTCTTTTGAGATGATTCCCGCCATCTGATAGCAGAAAACAGAGAAAAGGTGTTCCACCATCTCTTTCTTATAAAGCATATCGGTCTCAGAATCCAGAATATACTTCAGAAAATTGACACTTTTCCAGACCACTTCCATTTCATCCTCAGGAAAAGGGACTCCTTTATTCATCTGCTGCCGGAAATACCGATACGTAATCAGGCGGTTAAATTTCAATGACAGCGCCGAAATAAATTCCCTTTTATAAGAAACCATTCTCGACTGAAAATCATCAGTCACTCCCACCACTTCATAGATAGTCTGTGGGTCAGTTACCATAAACATATTGGCAGAAACTTCCAGATCACTGAAATGCTGACGCAGTTTTATTGTTCCGGATTTAATAAAAATAAAAGCAGGATTATCAGGACGAAAAGGCTTACCAACAGCTATTCGCTCGAAAATGTTGTGTTCCGTAAAAATATCAACTCCGAACTTTTCTAAGGCAGACATAAGACAAATGTAAGCAATCTTACCAGTGATTACAAAATTTTATTATTTTAGCGCCAATCCAATTTCCTGTCAATATGAGAAAGGTTGATCTATTATTTGCCGAATACAGTAAAAGCCATAGAAATGCCACCAACAAGTTCATTCACTGGATTTGTGTCCCTCTGATTTTCTGGACCATCCTGGGCTTTGTGTCTCTGGTTCCGGCTCCTCATTTTTGTGCTTCCTATTTCGGATGTATCAGTATCATAAGCCTTATTGTGATGATTCTGATTACATTCTTCTATATAAGACTTTCTTTTTTGATCGCAATGATAATGCTAATTGTAATGCTTGTCATGGAACATTTTATTTACCTTGCCAATATCAGTTCAGGGAAACAGTCATGGATCATTTATCTTTCTGTATTTGTTGTTACCTGGATTTTCCAGTTTATAGGTCACAAAATTGAAGGGAAAAAACCTTCTTTCCTCAAAGATATCCAGTTCCTTCTGATAGGACCAATATGGCTTTTAGGGTTTATTCTTAAAAAAACAGGAGTCAGATACTAATCTTCCAGGGCATATACTGCAAAACTTGCCAGCCAATGGTCTCCTCCATAATTCCCCTGGAAAAGCAGCGGTAATCCGTTAGCAAGAAATACATCTGCTGTTTTTCTGAAAGTCTTTTTTAATGGATGATTAGCAGGCAGAGCATTTGAAATTCCTTTCATACACCATGCTTTGGAAAATGATAATCCTACCAGATGAACCGTTTGGTAATCACTCAAGTCACTTACCACCGGGATTTTTTCAATATTTTCCAGACTCCTTTTTTCATAGAAAGCGTTCAGCCACTGTACAAATTCTTTTTGAGGAAGCACTCTTCGCATCAGATCTGCAATTTCCAGACTCGGGGAAAAGAAATCCGAGCCATCCGGCTCCAGATAGGCAGGTGTTTTCTGATCTTTTAAGAAAAAGTACTTTGCTTTTTCCATCAGCTGATTTTCAAACTCTTTATCTTTATTGGCTCTTGCCCAATCTATAGCGAAAGCCATGGCAAAAGCGGTATTCGGATGAACTCCGGTCCTGTTGGGATAAGTTTGCTTTGGAAGATATGTTTTCCAGGACTTCAGGATCTGATCCGTAAGTGGTTTCAGGTTCTGATGCCATATTTTGGCTTTCGGGTGGTCCCAGTTGGTCAATTCTTCATCCAACTTTAAAATCCAAGCCCAGCCATAGGTTCTTTCAAAGGTTCCGGTTAACTGATATTTTGTAAAGTAATCTGCTTCTGTCTGCAGCTTTTCTTTTTGAAATGATTCATCCAGAATTTTTTCAATTTCTTTGGCACTAGACAGATTAGGTTTTGTTTTCAAAAGTCTTGTCAGCATCCAATGCCCATGAACAGAGCTATGCCAATCAAAACAGCCATAAAAGCTGGGGTGAAGATCTTTAGGCGTTAAAGGAACTTCACCTGCATTATTGATAATATGTGCAGTTTTATTAGGATATTCCTGGTTGATACAGTGAAGAGGCTTATCAGATAACTTCATTGCCATCTCATCTGTAAGTTTTGGAACTTCCTGCGCGTACATCAGAAATGGAAAAAATGCGAATGCTAAAAGACTTTTTTTCATGAATTAAAAATAGAAATAATTTACAGTTTCAGCAATTTTTCCAATCGGTTTTAAAAGCTTTTGTTCTGAATTCTGACCCATTTACAGTATGATCAATTTTTAAGCACAATTTTTGATGATATCATCAGAAACTAAGTCTATGAAAAATATTATTCTCCTTTTATCCTGCATTCTGCTTATCAACTGCAGTAAATCCGGCAATAATAAATATGAAGCAAAAGCTGATCTGATGGAAGTTGTTCCTGAAGACAAAATTACAGCATTATCTTCCCCGGCACCTCTTATTTCTGAGAAAACAGCCTCCGATGAAAATGATTCCAATAAAGAAGTCTATACATCTAAGAAAACGGATACGATTTCTAAAAAAATCATCAAAAACGGTGATATGAAGATTCAGGTAGGTGATATTAAGAAAGCACAAAATCAGGTCAATGAGATCATCAGAAAAAATAATGCTTATATCCAGAAAGAAGAATTTCAAAATACGGATATGGATGATAACCTTACTTTGATCATTCGTGTACCTCATAAAAATTTTGATGCACTGATCAATTCTTTTTCGGATGGTGTAGGATCTGTTTTGTCTAAAAATATTTCCTCCAATGATGTCACAGAGGAATATACTGATGTAGCCATAAAGCTGGCCAACAAAAAAATCTATCTTGAAAAGTACCGTAATATGCTCAAAAGTGCTGCTACCACAAAAGATATGCTGGAAATTCAGGAAAATATCCGTGAGCTGGAAGATGAGATAGACATTGCTGAAGGCAGGCTTCGCTTCATTGATGACAGGGTGAATTACAGCACTCTGAATTTAAGCCTATATAAAGAGAAAGTGAGAAGTTCGGCCACCTCTAAAATTGGCTTCGGAAGCCGGTTTATAGATTCTCTGACGGAAGGATGGAACAGTTTTGTGAGCTTCCTGCTGGGAATCGTTTCACTATGGCCATTCTTTTTGATCATTCCTATGATCGTTTTTCTTTGGAGAAAATGGAAATCAAAGAAAAAAGTTCAAAATTAATTTATTAAAAATCCGGGCATCTTCGATGCCCGGATTTTTACTGCATTATCAACAATTTATACTGTTTCCAGTTCTGTATTGAAAATCAAGAATAATGCAACAGCTGCGTTAATAGCTGTTAAATATTTTTTTAATATAAAAAGATCCAATTGTGAATAACGAAAGGATAAGGAATAATTTATATTTTTCCTATACCTCCTATTTCCCCAGTACAAATACTGCAGGAATTTTATGAAGTTCCGGTTTCTGTTTCTGCCAGTCTTTAATTGTTTTCGTCCTGATAAACTCATGTTCCGGATCGTTGATATTGGCTGCAATACAAAGCCTGGTATTTGGTGACAAAAATTTGCACAAATCTTCAAAAAGCTGATTATTCCGGTAAGGTGTTTCCATGAAAATCTGTGAATATCCTGTTTTCTGAACAAGGCTTTCAAGATTCATAATCTGTTTCTTTTTCTCTCCTTTATCTATGGGAAGATAGCCATGGAAAGTAAATTCCTGCCCGTTGAAACCACTGGAAATCAAAGCCAGGATAATAGATGATGGCCCAGATATCGGGATCACTCTGATATTTTTCTCGTGACACCATTTTACGATCAGGTTTCCGGGATCTGCAATACAAGGCAGCCCGGCTTCTGACAGCAGTCCGAAGTCCTGCCCTTTCAGCATCAGTTCCTGAGCTTCTTTAATATCTGCATTTTCTGTGTATTTATCCAGCAGAAATAACTTCAGATCAGCCTGCTTTTTTTCAGGAGCAAAAAATTTAACAACCTTTCTCGCTGTTTTTTCATTTTCTACAAAGAAGTAGTCAGTCTGCATGATATAGTCCTTCAGGACAGGTGAAAAGTGGTTGATAGAAGTATTTTCTGATAAGTAAGCAGGGAGTAAAAAAAGCATTGTATTATTTTTTAGTTCTTTCGTTAAGTGAAGGTTGTGGGAAATATTTGGTCGGATCCATAGAGAAGGTAACCGAGGTGATTTTCCAGGTTCCGTTGATCTTCATCAGTGTCCAGATCTCCTTTCCCCAGTTTTCCATTTTGCCATCATACCAAAAGCTGTAATCAAAATTAGCAGAAGCAATTGATCCGTCTTCTATGATCTTAATGTTATCAAATTTTTCTTCAGATTTATCATCTTTAAAGCTTTTGATGAAAGCTTTATAGTCGTCTGCAAAGTAGTAATCTGCTTTAGGATTTTTCTCCAGACGCTTAGCCTGCGTTCTGTCTTTGTAAATTCCGGTCCACAGTACAGGCTCCTGGAATAAAGAAAGATACCTGGCTTCGTCTCTGGATTTAATGCATCCCATAAAGTCATCCATTACTTTACGGATCTCTGTTTCATCTTTAGTTTGGGAGAAAGAAAAATTAAAGCTTAATAAAAGCAATAACAGCAGTTTTTTCATGATTCATATTTTAGAATATTGTTCTTAATAGCATTGCACCCTTTATCCAAAAGCTGAAAGACGTTTTCAAAATCTTTCATGTCTCCCCAATATGGATCCGGGACCTCAGCATTTTGATGATCTCCCAATGCTTCTAAAAACAAAGATACTTTCTGACGCTCTCCTTCATTTTTAGTTCTAGAAACGACATCTTCAAACACGTCAATATCCATGCAGTAAATCTTATCAAAGATTTCAAAATCTCTCCTTGTAATAGGCCTTGATCTTTGTTGAGATATATCAATATGATGATTGGCAGCAGTTTTAATGGCTCTTTTATCAGGATGCTCTCCTTCATGCATTGAAATGGTTCCTGCTGAATCTACCCTATAATGATCCGGTATTTTTGTTTTCATAATTCCTTCTGCCAGAGGACTTCTGCATATATTTCCCAGACAAACCATTAGTATTTTCATATGCTCACTATTTAAAAAGGATCTTTTGTCACGACAAAACTAAATAAAAAATGAAGAATAAAACTATCCTTCATTTCAATTTATTTTTCAGCTTAACACTATTTATTGTTTGATTCTTTCAGTAAGGTCTTTGACGTATTTCTTGATTTCTTTATCAATTTTTGATACGTCTTTGATGGTATCACAAGCATACATTACCGTCGAGTGATCTTTCCCTCCCATTTCTTCACCGATTTTAGTAAATGTAGAATTGGTAAATTCTTTGGAGAAGTACATTGCCAGCTGTCTTGGTAATGCGATCTCTCTTTTTCTTGTTTTTGAAAGCAGCTGTTCTTTTTTGATTCCAAAATAGTCACAAACTACTTCCTGGATATAAGGAATATTGATAACTTTTTTCTGGTTGGCAGCAATTCTGTTGATGGTTTCTTTCAGTAATTCCAGGCTAAGATCTCTCTTATATACTGTAGAGTAAGCGATCACCGAGTTGATCACCCCGATCAGTTCTCTTACGTTTGTTTTTGCTTCAGCAGCAAGGAAGTCCAGCATATCTCCCGGAAGAACAATTCCATCTCTGCTTAGTTTATCTTCAATGATCTGTCTTCTTGTAGACAGGTCCGGAGATTTAATTTCTGCAGAAAGTCCCCATTTGAAACGGGAAACAATTCTGTCCTGGATATCCATAATATCTGCAGGCGCTTTATCTGACGTCAGGATAATCTGCTTTCCGTTCTGATGCAGGTGATCAAAAATATGGAAGAAGCTGTCCTGAGTCGCTGATTTTCCTGATAAGAACTGGATATCATCAATGATTAATACATCTACCATCTGGTAGAAATTGGCAAATTCAGTCTGCTTGTGTGCTTTGGCTGCAGAGATGAACTGCTGGATAAATTTTTCAGATGATAAATAAAGAACTACTTTATCCGGAAACTGATTTTTTACTTCAAGCCCTACAGCCTGTCCTAAGTGGGTTTTTCCAACTCCATACCCTCCATATAAAAATAACGGGTTGAAAGCTGTTGCTCCGGGTCTCTTTGCTATGGATCTGGCTACAGTCGCTGCAAATTTATTGCTTTCCCCCTCTACATAACTATCAAATGAATAGTCAGGCTTCAGGTTAGAATCTATATTTACTTTTCTTATTCCAGGAACTACAAAAGGATTTACAATATTAGCAGAGAATCCTTGTGGCATTGTTTCCTGTGTTTTCGGAGTGGGAACGCTTTGTCCCTTGATGTTCATGGTAACTGGCTTTTCTTCCCCTTTCGGTCTGTTTTCCATTACAGAATACCATAATTTCACTCCTTTTCCAATATTTTTCTTCAGGGCAGCAGAAAGTAAGGACAGGTAATTGTCCTCTATATATTCCTTGTAAAAATCGCTCGGTACGATCAGCGTAAGGTTATTCGCTACTAATGAAAGCGGCTGAACCTTATCGAATAACATATCGAAAGATTTTTCAAGTTTTTTAAGGTCAGAATTGTCTTCAGCTGCGTTCAGGTTATCACGCATAAACTGAAGGCATTTCTGCCATATCATCATTAAATTGTCATCCAT